>NZ_CP107567.1:0-4800000 GCF_025854275.1 Streptomyces peucetius
TTGATCGCTCTCGGGGCTACGGGGTGCCTGAAAGCGTCGGTGATGAGCGCATGGCACAGATGAACTGCCCCGGCACTCTTCCTCCGGGTGTGAAGCCGGGCGAGCCGTCCTGGCAGCGTGAGAAGCTGTCCCATGGACTTGAAGGGGGTGGCTGGATGACGACGCATCGGCATCGGAAGGACCGCAAGTCTGCGGGCGGCCTCCTCTGCGGCGCTTTTGTCTGCGTGATGTTGACCGCCGGGACCGGAGATCGTGCGCCCGCCCTCCTGGCGTCAGGACTGCTCATCAGTGCCCTGATGCTGTACCGGAGGACCGTCGAGCCGCGGCCCTACGCCTACTGGCCCGCATGGATGACTGGCTCTGTGATTGCCCTGCTCCTTGCCTGGGCTTCCACCGGGACGCAACGTCTCCTTCTGCTGCCATTGGCCGCCATCGAGGCCGCCGCTGCGCTCGTGCTTTTCTTGCTATGGCGGCGCCGCAGGGATGGACGCGGCGACTGGATTGTGTGGAACCCGAACGAGCGCAAGGTCCTGCGCCGGGAGTGGACCCGACGGGACGCGGTCGGATGGGCCGAGTTCTACGGTCGGTCTTGTGCCGTGAGTCGCATCGACTGGTTCCCCGAGCTCGCCACTGAGGTGCCCCTCTACCCGGATCGTCATCGGCCAGGCCAGCTGATGCCGCACCTCGGGCCCTTGGCGGAATAGTTCCGTCGGTGAAGGACAGCGTCGCGTCTGTAGCCGCCACCCGCTACATGCGCCCGCCACCGGTAATGGCGTGCCTCGGGAACGCCCCTGACGACCCCTGAACAGCACCTGCCCCGGGGCCGATCACTTCTGGCCTACCCGCTATGAGCGCACCTGGGCCAGATCGTTGCGGAAGGCGATATCCGTCCCCTGGACGTGGTCCTGGGCCACGATCGGCCCGTGTTCCCGTTCCAGTTGGGTGTAGGCGGCACGCCCGGACCCTTCGTTGCGATATCCGGCCCACCGGGTGAGGTCCTTGCGTGTGAGTTTCACTCCAGCCTCCTGGTGGGCGAGGTATATCCGTTCGGCCCGCTGGCGCTTGCTCTCGTTCTCCGGGGTGGGCCCCAGATCGATCGCCGGCGGACTTGGGCTGTGGTCTCCCTCGATGGCGTCGCCGTCTTCGTGGGTGCCATCCTGTTCGTCACTGCTGCCCGTGTCCCCGCGCGGCGCTTTCGCAGCCTCCTCGGCTGATTCGGCCACCTCATCCGTCGCGTCGTTGCCGGCGGAGGAGTCCTCGTCGGGATGCTCGAGCGAGGTCGCCTGACCGGCCTCGGTGGCGACGGCCGCAGGGTGCCGCGGCAGACGTGAGAGCGAGCGGTCAACGGGCCTCTCCAACTCCGTCTCCGACAGGCAAGGTGGAAAAGCCCGGTAGACATGGCCCTCGCAGGAATCCGCGCCGTTCTGCTCGAGTTCGGGCACGACCGGTTCGACACGTACCGGTCCTGCGATCAGCGGCTCATCGGCGGCTCGGACTGCGAACCCGAGACGGCTGCGGCGCAACGGCCGGAGTTCCTCGCGCGTCGCCTTTCGTCGCCAGCGCCAGCCGTACGCGTCCCGCAGCTCCTGGCGGTAGTCCTGCTTCTCCTGGTACAACGCCAGCGCCACCTCATACGAGGAGATCGTGCTCGGCCATAGCTTTCTGCTGCGCCAGATCAGCCATGTTGACCACGGGGCGAGGACCCATCGGCCTAGCGAGAGCGCGTAGTCCTCCCGCCCCGCATCGCGCGCCGTCGCGGTCTCGACGGCATGCCGGACGGCCTCAGTGATCGCGATGAACAACAGCGGAATCGTCGCGTGCATCGTCGAAGCGAGTATGTCCGGATATGCCGCTGCCGCGTTGAACGCCACTGTGGCAATGGTCAGCAGCCACGCGATGTGCCGCAGCAGGGGGTACCTCAACTCCGCCCAGGTGAGAGCGAGATCCAGACTCAGCATCACAATAATGCCAACATCAATACCAAGCGGAAATAGGGTTGCGAACCACCCAAAGTCTTTCTCAATCGCCAGGTCCCGGACCGCCGTGTAGGAGCCGACAAAGCCGGTCATGGCGATCAGGAGCGAGCCGAACCCGATGATCCCGAACGTCACCCGGCGCCCGCGGGTCCATACGATCCGGCGGCGCCCGCGCGCGGCTGGCGCCACATTCCCGAGATCAGCGGTGATCGTCATGGACCAATGCCCCCTTCGTTCGTCCCAGTGCGCGCAGCGCCGTCACCATAGAGGTGTGCTCAGTGGCGGCCGTGTGACATTCCGCCCTTCCGCAGTTCTCGGTGATCGCGCTCTTGAATCTGAACGGTAGGAGCCCGAACCCGCCCCCTACGCCGCGATCCGGCCCACGGGCCATGCTGTGACCTGGTCGTTGCCTTCACCATCACCGCCAATCCCCGTCGAACTGACGACCGGACTGACCTAGGCTCCAAGATTCCGGCACGTGCCGGGGCCAGAACCACGTGCCTGGGGGCCGCTGTGATGACCGCGCTGACCACAACCGTCGCCGTACTCGCCGGCTTCCTGGCCGGCACCGCCGCACGCTCCCTGCTGTTCACCTGGACCGGGCCCTCCCACGCTTGGCATCGGCACTCCTGCCTCGCATACAGCGCACCAGCCCGAGCAGCGATGCCGCTCCTTGCCCCGCCGCGAGACCGGTGTGCGCCATGCCGGAGCCCGTGGTCATCCCCCTATCGCGGCTTGCCCGGGGCGATGACCGCTCTCGCTTTTGCCGTTATCGCCGCAAGCGGCCAGACAGGATGGCTAGCTGCCGCGCACTACTGGATCGCCGCTTGCGGCACGGCACTCGCCCTGATCGACGCGAAGGTTCACCGGCTGCCCAACGTCCTTACCCTTCCCGCGTTCGTGGGCACGATCGGCCTGCTGGCGGGCGCCACAGTCAACGGAGAACAGGGCAGCCTCACACGCTCCCTCGCGGCCGCGGCCTCGCTTGGCGCTGGCTTCCTCCTCATGACCTTCGGCGGCATCGGGCTCGGCGACGTGAAACTCGCTCCCACCCTCGGAGCCCTGCTCGGTTGGAACAGCTGGACCGCTCTCTTCCTCGGAACCCTTGCGATGTTCCTCCTGGCCGCCGCCGTCAACCTGCTCCAGCGCCGCTTCCGCGGGCGCGTACCCTTCGGGCCTTACATGATCACCGGCGCCCTCGGCGTATCTCTCTGGCTGTCGTGAAGTCGTAAACCGTGCAGGGAGTGCGTGTGACGGCAGGACTATCCTTTGTTTGCCGCGCCAACCTCGAGCCGTTCTCAATGTCAGTGGGGCGTCGGATAATTCCGATCATGGTCCACGCCTTTCCTCTGACCCTGCCCGCTTCGGTGGTCAACGCGCACCGCGTCGATCTGACCGCCAAGCCCTCCGACGGACTGCACTTCACGGTGTTCGACGTCGGGTCGGCTCCGTTCGGCGATACGTACGTGCTGGGCGGAGTGCGCCGCTACCGGACGTCGCCGGAATCCCCGCGGGATCCCGCCGAGGAGAACTTCACGTACGGGTTCATCACGCGGTACTCGGCGGACGGCTCTCCTGTGGACACCGCCCTGTTCGCGCAGCCGCACCCGGACGGCTCCCCTTCGGCGATCCCCGAAGCCGGGGACATGACTCTTGCAGTACTGCCCGACGGCACGGTCGCCCTCAGCCAGAGTCCGGGCAGCACATTCCTGCTCTCCGCCAACCTGAGCCGAGTCCTGGAAGCCTGGCGGATGCCCTTCGGCTATTCCATCGAGGAAAAGGGGCCGGGTGACCCGTACGCCGTCTCCCTCTCGGTCACTCCGTCAGGCCGGCTTCTGGGCGTGACCTCCGAGTACGGGCTGAGTAACTGGGCCGGGGCACAGCCCAACATCGTCGCCCTCTCGGAACCCGGGAGCAGCCTGGCCCCCGGGGCCAAGGCCACGTTGCAGGCGATCGCCTCACTCGATGACCGAACCGCTCGGCAGACGGAAGCAGACTTGCGCCCGCACGTCCGCTTCCAGGGCGCCCCGGTCGGCGGGGACAACCGGCCTTCGCCCTCGCTGACCAAGCTGGTCTCGTCGTACGCACGCAGCCCCTACGAATACAGCGACTGCACGCTCGGACGGCCCGCGCCGCTCGGCGACGACCTCTTCGTCGTTCCGGTCTTCAGCCGCATCTACCGCTCCGGCAACCGTGGTGGGGCGTTCACCTTCGCCCTGCTGGACGACCGAGGCCGGCTGGCGGGACGCCTGGAGGGCATGGACCTTTACAAGGACAGCCCCTTCACCGGCTTCTGCTTCACCGTGGTCACCGATCCGCACCGGGCGAGGGCCTTCCACCTGAACCGCTACGGCCTCTACGCATGGGGCGCGGACGGACAGTTGCGGGCCGGGATGTCCACCGAGGACACGGCGCTCAAGGCCCTCACGCACTTTGCCCTCATGGATTGCACGCCTGCCGGTGAGCTCCTCCTCGTCCACCGCACGCAGAACCTGGTGCTGCACGTGCCGATACCGGAGGACCTGGATGAGCTACAGAGAGTCGTGGAGACCGCGTTGAAAACGTACAGAACCCAGCGCACGGCACTGAAGAAGCGCTTCGCGCCGGTGAACTGGCACTGGGTCGAGCAGTCAGCGCGGGTGCACCGGCTCTGAGCTTGCCATTCAACCTCCGGTGAGGGATCCACTGGGCGCGGGAGGGACCTGTTCGAACTTTGTGGTGGGTGTGGCGGGTGCCGCGACACCTTCTGCCGGTGACCGCCCAACGGGCGGATCAGCCGTGGCGACCGTACAGTCGCCAAGAGGCTCGCCCATGACAGGACGGCGAGCCGAGCGGCCCCGCGTTCACTTCGCACGTTACGTGGGGCCGCTCCTGCCTTCTCAGCGGTTCATGCTGACCGCCACCCGTTTCACGTCGCAGATGTCCGGCCCCTTGACCAAGCCCGCCGCCTCGCGAGGGTTGGGACACCCCCGTCCACAGGCGCCGGGTCGCCACGGTCAGCCCATGTCCCGAAGCAGCAGCTTGACCCGGCGCCTATCCAGGTTCGGCTGACCAGTAGCAGCCATGTGCGGACACCAGGCTGAGGGACCGCTCTGCGCGTGGGCCGGGCTGCCTGCCAAGGAGGCGATCGGGGCTGATCTCTCGACGTGACGGGCGGGGCGCTGCGGGGTCAGTTGAAGTCGAAGGTGGCGACGACGGGGGCGTGGTCGGACTCGGGGTACTTGATGTCGGTGGCGAAGGCGATGGAGTCGTCGTGGAGGATTTCGTTGTGGATCTCTGAGCCGCGGTAGTGGGCGAGGAGATTGCGGGTGACGAGCATGTGGTCGATCATCTGGCCGCGGCCGTGGTGGAAGAGTGTGTAGCGGGCCTCGGTGGGGATGGTGTGCTCGATGGGGACCAGGACCCGGGCGGCGAGGTCGCCGTTGTTGGTGTCCTCCACGTTGCCGCAGATTGCGAGCACTGGGACTTCCTCGGGTTCGGCGTTGAAGTCGCCGGCGACGATGATGCGCGCATCCGGGTCGTCGTCGAGGATCTGGTCGATGAGGCGTCTGACTTCCAGGGCTTGGCTCATGCGCTTCATGGAGGACAGGAAGCTGCCCTCGGCCCAGCTGTCGGCGCTACGCCAGATGCCCTTCTGGCGGTCGATCACCTGGCCGGGGATGTCGCTGGGGATCTTGGATTTCAGGTGCACGGTGATGACGTGCAGCAGGCGGCCGGGTACTGCGTGGTCGATGTCGATCTGCGCGTGCAAGATGGGCCGCTCGATACCGATCGGGACCGGCTCCTGGTCGGGGGGTGTGGCGGTGAGTCGCTGGTAGCGGGGCTCGGCGACCAGTTCGTTCTTCAGTTGCTGATGCTTGATGACCGGCAGGTGGGTGGCGATGACCAGGTTGCGCACATCGAAGACGGCGTCGCTCGCGGGCTTGGTACTGACCAAGGGCGCGCCGTCGAGGTTGGTGCCGGCGAGCAGCTCCTTCAGCGCGAGCAAGGCACGCGGCTGCCCGGGGCGCTCCTGCCCGTGGACTTCCTGGAAGCAGACGATATCCGCCCGCAGCCGCGTGATCTGCGGCTTCATCAGCGTGATGCGTTCAGCCAGCGACGGGCGCGCGCCCGCAGCGGTCTCGTCGAAGTTCTCCAGGTTGAACGTGGCAATCCGGATCTGTGTCACAGGTGCCTCCCAGGGCTCGCCATGGCCGGGACACGCAGCGTAACCAGGGCCTGCAGGTGATGACGGTGAGGCGCGCTCGGCGTTCCGCCGACTGCCAGGCGCTCCCGCTGCCGCTGGTTCCCGGCGGATCCCGATCGGCTCCGATCAGTCCAGGATGACGAGTTCCGTGTCGGCCCGGCAGTGCGAGCACGCCTCCACTCGATCGGCGACGGCGCGGTCGCCACTTCACGGGAGATCGGCCGCACGCTCGGTCCGGCCTCGCATGACGATGACCTGTGGCACGCCGCCCGGTTCCTCCTCGCGCTGGCGCAGTTCGTCCTCACGGCGCGGCGGAGCGGTTCGAGGCGGGTTGGCATGGGGTTCCACTCGGGGACAGCGGTGCTGGCCTGCGGGGCGTTCCGCTCGGCGAGCAGCTTCTCCCTCTCCTCGTTCAGGGCCTCGGTCGCGCAGGCGAAGACGCACTGCACGCCGCGGGACTTGAGCGGCAGGCCGGGCGGCCGATGGGCTTCCTCCTCGTGAACGAGTCGGCGGTCGCGTCGCTCACCGGCTGGATCGCCTCGGCCCGGCGCTTGCGCTCCGCTACTTCGAGCACGACGACCAGGCGCAGCGCCATCTGCTCCATGCTGCGATCATCCGTGGCGACGCTTCCGGCGGCCGGGGCCGGCGGCCGATGGTGATCCACCGCTGCAATGTCCCCAGGCTGATGCCCACGAGCGCGGCGACTTCCGGGCGGGTCTGTCCGGCCTGGGTCGACTTCGCGATGCGGGCGATGACGTGCGGGGGGAGCCGACTCGAGCGGCTGGCCTTCGGCGAAGAGGTGTTCGTCATGGCGCGGAAGGTAGGCACACCCGCGCATCTGTGTCCTGCCCCCGCACGTCGCGCGGCACCGATTGACCATGGAATGCCACCTCTGTCCCGGGGGAAAAGTACCGCCGGGTAGCTAGGGTTAATTCGGAAAAACCGAATGCCACAACTCATTGAGTATTCCCGGCTGCTTGTTGATCGCATAAGCGGCCGAGAGCCCCAGACAGCCTAATGCACTCAGCTGCAACGATGCGCGCTTGGTCAGATTCCCGTTGCTGTCGTATCCCCAGATTCTCGCGCACACCACCCCACCGAAGATGATTATCGCTGTGATGCCCACCGTAAGCAATTTTGTCGACGGGTACGGGGTCTTCTCGGCGATAAGGCTGGCTAGGACGATGCCGCCGCCAGCGACCAGCAGCTCGATGCCGATTTCCCAGTCATCCCAGGTGGTCGGCGGGCCGCTGACTGGACGCATCAGAGAGTGCCAGACGGCCGTCACTACGGCCAACACTGCTGTGAGCACTACAACGCTGAGAAACTCTCGAAAATCGGCCACAGCGGTATGTTAGTTACGCGCTACGCCGGAACGCCGCAAGGGCGTTGCGACTGGGTGAGGGAGACAGCAGATCGTGCCGAAGCGTGGCCGAAGGAACTTGTACCACCGACCCGGGCACTCTCCCGGCTGGCTAGCCGCAGGACACCCCAAGGACACCCGTCAGCGTTTCGCAGGGTGTACGAAGGCCATCGGCCTCTTTTTCCTCGTGGTAGGCGTGGGACTACTTCTCGCAATTGTGATCGCCATGGCGGTTGAAGGGAATGTCGGAGCACTTGCCGCGGTCGTAGTCGCTCCGCTACTTGGTGTAGGTGTCCCACTCCTGGTGAAGGCTGTCCACGACCGCTTGGCGCACGCCCCCACCGCTCAACAGCCGGACGTCATCGACCAACCGGTAACTGACCACCGCGAGGTGGAGCCGTACCGGAGGGAAGAGGCGCCGGCGGAAGGCAAGCCGGGCGGGGCTGATCTCATTGACGAGCTGGTGACTGCTCACCGCGAGGTGGAGCTGCTCTTCCGTCTGCAAGCGTCGCTGCCCAGCGGTGATAGGCGGCGTCGGGAGGTGGCAGACGAGGTGCTGTTCGAGCTGGTGTCCCACGCAGTCACGGAAGAGCACAACCTCTATCCCGCTGTCCGCGATTACTTGGAGGGCGGTGGCGAGCTCGCGGACAAGGAGCTCGAGGATCACGCCAAGATCGAGCGGCTACTCAAGGACCTGGAGGACCTATCGGCAGACGACCCGCGGTTCGACAGCCTTGTTTCCCAGCTGATGCTTGATGTCATGGCTCACTTCCGGGACGAGGAGCAGCAGCTCTTCCCCGCCCTGCGCCTAGCGTGCCCCGCCGAGATCCTCACGACCTTGGGGGCAGGGGTCAGGCGGGCAAAGGAGAGGGCCCCAACCCGTCCGCATCCCTCTGCCCCCGATACGCCGTCAGCCAGCAAGCTGCTCGCGCCCGGAGCCGGCCTCGTGGACCGAGTTCGCAGCCTGTACTCCGGCCCGCCATCGCACTAGCTGCCCTGCGGTCACCTTTCACCCGAGGACAGCGGTTGGATGCCGAAGCGCGAACGGTTCACATGGACTCAGGGTCTCGGGGCCGTTCGGCTTACGCCCCGCCAGGTGAGCACAGAGCAGTGGCGCCACGCTGGTCATGTGGACTTCCCCGTGCCGGTCGCCCTCGCCCAGCTTGTGCCGACGCTGCCCGTCGGTGAGGGCTGGTGGTACGAGATGAAACTCGATGGGCACCGGACCGTGCTGTGGCGCACCGCGGACGCCGTCCGCCTCCAGGCCCGTTCCGGCCGGGACGTGACCTCCGTATGGGTGGACATCGCTATCGCCGGGAACACTGAAATCTCCCGTGCGGCGCTTACGTCTCGGGTCGTCGCACTGAACATTTCAGCGCCCAGGTCACAGCCTTGCTGACTGAAATCCTCGGTGCGGTCCGACACGGGCGGCGAGTGCTGCGGCTGCCAGCGGGTCCCGATACTGCGCCCCGGGCGCGTTGGTTGATCCCGCCCGGGCCGCGAAACTTCTTCACACCATTTGGTCGCCAGGGTGGCGACAACGCGCCCCGGCCGTCGCGTCCCCCCGTGCGCGGCGGCGGGGCCGTTTCGTGCCCGCACTGCAGGTAATGGCGGACGGCCCCGCCCCTGCGGGGCGGGGCGGCCAGCACCCGGAAGGCGTCATCGGAGCAAACCGGGCGCGCAGTTGGGGAGTTGCCTGCGAGGCTGTCTCTCCAGATCAGCCGGCACGGGGAATGGACGCACGATGACCGCCAGGAACCTCACCTCCGCACAGCACCGCCGCGTGGAGTGGAAGGTCCTCGACCGGGCCATGGCACGGTTCTCGACCGACTCGCTGATCGTGCTGCTCCAGGCCGCACTCGTCTCGCCAGGCAGCGCCCGCTTTCATGATCATCTGCTGCTGCTGTTCACCCGCGTTCTGCGCACCTCGGCCCGCAGCGGCATCCCGGCTGGCGCCGCCGACCTGCCCGAGCTGGTGGAGGCCGCCGTGCGTGCCGCGCCTGGGCGCGGCGTCGTCACCGACCGGGATCCCAGCGATGTCCGTGACCGGGTGCGGTTCACCGTGGCCGGGGACCACCTGCTGGTCCACCCCGGGCAGCTCGCTCACCCCTTGCTGGTCCTGCGCAGCCTGAAGCTGACCGCGGTGGCTGTCGACGAACCTCTCCACGAGGTTCTTGGATTCGGGGTGGAGGACGTCCTCGAGCTGGTGCTGCGCCTGACCGACCGGAGCCTCGCCGCACTCTCTGCGGCCTGGCCCGAGCCCGAGATCGTCCCGGACGGCAAGGAGGGACACGAGGTCTCATGCCGGGTCACGCCCGCCGAGGTCGCCGCAGCCGCCTCGGTCGCCCGCGCGGACCCCGCAGAACTCGTGCCGGCCGCTCGTTGCCCGCAGCGCGCGGAGCGGGCACTGCAGTGGCTGACGTGCCGCATCGAGGATCTGCCGCTGCGCTACCACCCCGACATGCCGCTGCTCGGCCCGGTACTCGCGGTCACCGCGCTCGGTCAGCGCCTGCCCGTACCGGCCGGTGCCGCAACGGACGCGCTCGCCCCGGCGGTCGCCCGCCTGCTCGCCTCGCTGTCTCCGGCTGGTCTGGAAGCGGCCGAGGAACGGATGCAGGAGCTCACAGTCGCCCGGCTCGCCCAGCTGTTGGGCCTGGAAGCCGTTCCCGCCCGACCGGGCACGGTGTGTCTGCTCTCCTCGCCCAGCCATCGCTACGACATCGCTGTCGTCAGCGCTGTCGCGGATGGCGCCCTGGCCGCGCGCGTCGAGGAAGGCCGGGCCGCGCTCGCCGACGTCCCGGCAGGCCGCGGCCGGCTCGTGGTCTACGGCGGCCCACGGTTCCTCGGGCCGGAGCTGATCCGGGACGCCCTCTTCCTGCACGTGGAGGAGCTGGCCGAGATCCTCCACGGAGCCGAGGGCGACCTCACGGTCCTGGCGCTGTTCGTCCTGGAGCTGACCGAGCACCCCGGCGTGCACGGCGTCTTCTACCGAGACGCGCTCGACGCGTGGTCGGCCTGGCATCACGGCGGGACGCTGCTGCCGCCCAGCCCGGACGGCGACGACGTCGCCGTGGTCGCCGAGGCCGAACGCGACGAGGTCTGGGAACGTGCCGCTGCCCGCGTGGGCGTTGACGAAGTCTTGGCCGCCGCCGGACTCCCTCTCTCCGGGGACCTCCGGCACGCACGGCTGAGCGCACCGGAGGCGGGCGCAGCCGGCGTGTACGCCGACCTTGAGCACGCCTCGTCGGCCGGGCCGCTGGTCGTGCGGGCGGCTACCGTCCCGCCGCTGGCGATCGTCGCCGTCCCCTCCCGCGAGCCGGGCGCCGTCCTGGACGCGATCGGTATCGCCGGAGTCGCCGACTCGCTGCGCACCGCGCTCACCACCATCGCTCCGGCTGCCGCCCATGCCACGTTCCCCGACGGTGCGCCCCTCGTCGTGCAGGTGACCGTCGCCCATCATGCCCACCCGCACGTGGCCGGCCCGGATCCGGACACCTTGCCGCCGGGTCTCGCCGGTGGCGGCATGAGCGGTGAAGGCGATCCGTCGACGCAGGAGTGGCTTCTGCTGCGCGCCGGTGCGGACCCGGACGCCGGGTGGATGGGCATCGACATCGACCCGCCGTTGCTCGCCGCGTTCACCGGCGACGGCCGCCAGGGGCACCACATCCTGGGACGCCTCCTGCACCACCTGATCGAGCAGGTTCGCCGCGGCCGGGGGGCTGGACCGGGCGTCAACGCGGAAGCCTTCATAGCAGCCTGGAACACCGCGCACCCGGTGCTGCGCCTGGCCGCCGTCACCAACAGTTGGCCCGGCACGGCCCCCGCCTTCACCCTGCCGCGCTCCCGTCACGTGCACGCTCGGGCCCTGCGCTCCGCAGCGGCCGCTGTACGGCGCGCCGACGTGTCGGCGGGCACCTGGCGCGGCCCCGACGCCTACCGCCGGGGCGGGCCCGCCGAGCAGTTGCTGCGGGCTCTGGAGAGTGAACTCGTTGAGCAGATCCGCGCCTACCAGCCCGCTTTGGTGGGGGAGTTGGCGCGGCAGTTGAACGCCGCCTGGGCCGATCGCACCCGCTCGGCCCAGCAGAGTGCGGTGAACCTCGCTGCCCCCTGGGCGGCAAACTGGATTCCCGAGGCCGGGCGGCGCCAGGTCGACGGGGCGAGGGCCACCTCCGCCCTGCACCTGCTGCTGCAGCAGGCGCTCACAACCCCGCCCGCTGGTGACCGGCCCGTCGACGTCCTCGCCGTCGCCGAGCTCGTGGCGCTGGCCGAGCTGGTGCTGCACAGCGGCATCACTGCAGTTGCCGCCGCCCGCCGCCTGCACGACCTCCACCTGGACATCGACCCCAGTGGCATTTTCACCCTCACTTCCGGCCCAGGCCCCGGCGAAAGCGAGACCGGGCCAGCAGAGGCCACCGCGAGCGGCGAGCACCTGGGCTTCGACGCCGATGCCTACCATCGCGCCCGGCAGCAGCGCCTGATGGCCCAGGCCGTCGCCGGGGAGCCTGAACTCCTGGATGCCGCCGCCGTACTAGCCGCCCCGGCCGCGCACGCCGAGGCCGCGTTCACCCCGCCCGATCTGCCCGCGGGAAGCCAGCTCGCGCAGGCCGCTCGTCTGCTGCGTCAGCATTGGGGCTGCGGTTTCGCGGCGCTCGGGGCCGTTCTCGCCACCGCGGCCGACTGGCCCACCGGACCGGACGGCACTGCTGCCGTCACCACCGAGAATCTGGTTGCTGAGACCGCCGCCTGGTCCGCCCTGCCCGCCGATCACATCCGCGCGGCCGTTGCCCGGCTCCGGCTGCACCCGGGCAACGCCGCTGGCACCGGCCCGCACTCCTACACCGAAGTCGAACGCCGGTCCCGGCCCTTGACTCATCCCCTGATCGCCGCCAGCTAGACGCTGATCGTCCTGCCCTGGCTCGCCTTCGCCGCCCGCGAGGCGTACGCCGCCTATCTCGACGACGGCCGGCTCCCGCACCCCGAACTTCCCGCCCCGGTCACGCAGGCGCTGCTCCGCCATCGCCAGCAGCTCGACAACCACCTCGAGCGAGAGATCAGCGAGGCAGTTCGTGTCGCTGGGCTGCCGCACCGGTTCCGCCTCTTGGAGAAGACGGCAGCCCGCCTCGGCGTTCCTGACCTGATCGGAGAGATAGACCTCCTCGTCGCCGATTCGGCGACCGGGCGGCTGTGGGTGATCGAGGCGAAGAACCCCACCGGGGCCGTCGCACCGCACGCGCTGATCCAGCACATCCAGAAGTTCACGACCCGCTACCGCGACAAGCTCCTGGCCAAGGCCGCCACCGTCGCTGCCCACCCGAACCAGGCAGCTGCGGTCTGTGGCGTCACCGGCGAATATGACTGGCGCGTCCTGCCCCTGATGGTCACTCGCACCATCGAGCCTGCCGCTTTCCTCGCCGACCCCCACGTTCCATACATCACCGCCGAGCGCCTCACCGCAGTCCTGGCCAACCCCGCCGACCCCGAACCCGGCTGGATCCCGGCCACTGAACCGGCGCACTGAAGCGGGCCCGCCGCGCAACCTCAGTCGGCCTGCCTGGACCCGTTGCTGAATGGGCCCTGCAACGGTGGCGCCATTCAGCGCACCAGTTCCTGCGGTCAGCGGCTTGGAGGCCCGGACGATGGCGAAGGGCATCCCGTCCGCCACGGGAAGAGCCAGGGTGATCTCGATGCTGGTGAACCCGCGACCCGGGAATCCACTGGCAAGCGAGTCCAAGCTGCGACCTTCGAGCCGCGGTCACCCCTGGCGCGAGAGTCGGGCGGCGCACGGTCGTGTCCGCAGATGCCGGGGTGCTCGGGACCGCCGGGGGGCCGATGAGCAAGGGCGGGACGAACCCCCGCCAGGCTGGGGCCCCGGCTGATGACGCCTGGCCGCGGCCTGGATGGGGCGCCCGAGGACGGCGTGATTCCTCAGCCGTCGCCCGCCAGGCCCGATCCAATGCTGCCAGTGGACAAGCAGGCCCATGCCGCAGCCCAGGAAGCCACCGCCGTGCTGGTGCGCCAGAGCAAGGTGAGTTCGAGAGCCTCTTCCATCCAAGGTGAGGTGGGGCACCCTGGCTTCAGCGCTCAGGTCTCTAGAGCAGGTTCCAACGCGATGTGGTGTCGTTGCGCCGAAGGCCTTCAATGCGACGTTCGACTTCGGCCAGACTCCCTGGTGCGTGTCCCGTTTTGCGGGCGTTTGTGGTCACCATGCGCAGTTCTCGAATGGCCGCAAGGGTGGTGTACCCGGGCCAGCGAACGATGTCGAATCCGTAGGTGTCCGCGAAGGCCTGGTAGTGCGGCTGACCGTAGCCAAACCGCCGGCAGTGAACCTCTATGGTGACCAGGTCCCACTCTGGTTGCCCCACAGTTACGGTGTCCCAGTCGCAGAGCACAGCGCCGCCGTCGGCGGTATGCAGGGCGTTCCGATGCTGGGGATCGCCCTGGATTACACCCTCCGGCAGGGCGAAGGTAACTTCCCGAAGCTTTTCCTCAAGACAGTCGGCCCGGGCCTGAAGGAATCGGAGGCCACTCGCCGACACCGAGGTGATCGCGCTGAGTGATCGGCGGATGGCCCGGATGTTGTCGTGCTTGGGTAGCTGGAGCGGACGCGGAGTCAGGGTATGCAGTGCATAGAGCGGCTTCGCGAGCTGGGCCGCATCCACTGGCCTTTCCGGCTGAGGCAGATAGGTCCAGAAGGTCGCCGCGTGCTGGCCGACGACAACTGGTTGATCAATGTCGAGCAGCGGCACGGTGGGGAAGCCAACGCTCATCAGCTCTCGAACGAACTGGACAGTGCGCGACACGTCCTCGATCCGGGAGCCCTTACGTGCGATCTTGACAACCACCGGGACTCTGCCGAGACGGATGACAGCGTTGGTCTGCCCTCGGAGGAGGTGCGCGTCGGCGCTGTCGAAGCCAGCAATCGCACAGGCTTCCTCCAATACTTGGTACATCTCGGACTTTTCGAACCCGCCGGGAATCGGTACTGGTGGTGTCATGCGACCAGGCTCGCTGACATTCCTTCGTGCTGTCACGTTTGCCCAGGCGGGAGCTCAAGGATCTCGCGTAGTTCGCGGGCCGCTCGGCTGCCACGCACCGCTGCCGGGAGCGCATGGATGACGTCGCGGGCTCGTTCCTCGACGATCGGCGTTCTGTGGGCTGGTACAACGCGGAGGAACACGGATCCGGCCAGTTCGCAGGCTTCTGCGGGGCTGTGCTCGCGGGCCAGGCAGATGGCCGCTTCAAGGCTGAGTAGCGTCGGATCGATTCCAGTCTCGGCGGGGTAGAGGGCCAGCGCCTGTGCCTGAACCTTTCGGGCTTCGACGGTGCGGCCGAGAGCGGTTAGCGTGCCGCTGCGGTAGAGGAGGAACCGTCGCTCAGGGAACGAGAAGGCGTCATCTTCGCCATGCGATCCCACCTGATCGAACATCCCTGCCGCATAGCGGAGGGCCGCTTCCGCACCCTTGCTGTCGCCGAGCTTCGCGAGGGCGCGCGCCTCGGCTGCCGCGGCGAATGCTCCGGTGGCGGTGGGCCGGCCGCGGCAGATCATCCGTGCGTCCCGCGCGAGCGCGACGGCTGCGGAGAGCGGGCCGTAGTAGAAGGGCAGCATTGCAGCTTGAGCTCGCACCCTGGCGCGCAACTCCGTATTGCCGCTGTCGTCTGCGGCGTGCCGGGCTGTTCCGTACCACGCCTGGGAGCGGTCGAGTTCACCCAGTTTCATCAAGGCGTCAGCAATGAGGGTTGCCAGCATGGCGGTCAGTTCCGAGAGCCGGACCTGCACGGCAGCCGGCTGGCGATCGGCTGCCAGGTTCTCGATGTCGCCCAGATGGCGGAGGAGAACAGTCAGCATCGGGCCTGGGGGTGTGTAGACGTATTGCTGGCGAGCCCACAAGACCTGCTCGTCGAGGAGGTCCAGTTGACCGCTGCTGACCGTCGCAGCGGCCAGGGTCCTGTCGACCGCGCGGCGAGCAGCGTCGACGGAAGCTGCCAATCGATCAGATTCGGTCGCCCCATGGCCCTGAACGGCACGGGAGGCCACCATTGGGACCAGGTCGTTTGTCAGGGCCGCCCTAGGCGGGGCCCCTGTGGCTTCAAAGCCCAGCTCGCCTGGGCCGCATTCGTAGAATTCGCATAGAAGGGCGATGGCCTGCGGCCTCGGGTGGTGCCGGCCGGACTCCCAGTGGCCCAGCCTGATTGCGTCGGCCTTCGGAGCATGTTCGCCAAGTCTCGGGCCGAGGGATCGCACCCCCTCTGCTGCTTCCTTCTGCGTGAGACCTCGCGCCAGGCGATGAGCTCGTAGCTGTGAGACGGAGCAGTGTTCGTGGATTATCTGTGCGATCTCGAGGGCGGTCTGCCCGGCGGCGTCGCCTTGCAGTCGTAAGCGCTTCGCGCAGGACGGTGCATGTGGCTTCATTCGCTGCTCCATGTGAGGTTCCCTCCTCCTCGCTTCGTCGAGCGTAATAGTGGTGACCTCGCCTTGTGTTCCGTTCCGTGTTTCGTCGCAGATCTGCGAAGCCAGCTGCGAGGGCGTGGTACCCGCGTCGCAGATCTGCGACTTGCGATAGTTGCCCAGCCGAGTCCTGTCCAGGAACTCTTGCAGCTCTCGGAAACCCGAGACTCAAGCTGCTCACTGGTTAGCGGTCCTGACGCCGCTGCTGGCGAGCTTGCGGGAGCTGCCGGCTGTTCATTGAATTGCCCGCAGCTCCCGCAGCATAAGCGGGAGGTGGATCATGGTGACGGCCGTGGAAACGAGCCCAGCAGTGTTCCTGAGTGCTCTGGCGCGCCAAGACGGCGTCGCGCGAGCCACTGTCGAAGTCGAGTCTGGGGCCAGCTCCGTGCCGCTGGCTCGGCGATTCGCTCGTAACTGCCTTGCTGATTGGGGCTTCGCGCGGAAGGGCGACCTTGCGGAACGCGTCGTTCTCACCGTGAGTGAGCTTGTCACCAACGCGATTCAGCATGCCAGGACCCGTCCCGCAGGTGAGACGGAGGTCGTCGTGCTCTCCTGCTGCTACAGCCCGGGTATCGCTCTCGGAGTCTCGGTGACGGACAACTCCTCCACTTCGCCAGAGATCCGCCCATCCTCGTGCGAGACCCGCGGTCGTGGCCTGGTGCTCGTCTCCGCGGAAGCGGACTGCTGGACGACTACGCGGCGCGGCACAGGCGGGAAGGAAGTCTGGGCCTTCTTCTGCAGCCCGGCCGCCGAACTCTGCGCATCGGCCTGACGCGCGCCTGAAGCCCTTCACTTCGTATGGGAGACGTTGATGATCGTCGCTGTTGCCGGCCTGCCACGGACTGGTAAGTCGACTTTGGCCAGGAACCTGGCCAAACGGCTGCCTGGGCTCCTGCTCGACAAGATCGCGGTGCGCGACCACCTGTTCCCTGGCGAGCGCAGCGCGGCCTCCCGGGCACAGAATGACTGGAGCTTCGAAGTCGTTCTCACGGCCGCTGCGTGGAACTTGGAAGGGACACCAGGCGGGGTCGTTGTACTCGACGGGCCGCCACTCACCCGCGGGCAGGACGTCCGCGCTCTGAATGGGTTCGCGTCGGGTATCGGGCAGCCACTCAAGGTCATCGAGTGCGTGTGTCCGACCGAGATCGCACTCGGACGGGGGCGAGGCGAGTCCGGGCCCACGCCCGCATCGTTCGACATCCTCATGCCACGTCGGGAACCGATCCCGGACCCGAAGATTGTCGTGGATACCACCTTGTCTAAGGACCGCTGCCTCGCGCTCGCCCTGCAGGGTTTGCGAGGGGCAGATGTCGGCGCGCAAGCCTCAGCAGGGCTGACCGGCCAATTCGGGTGAGCGGTACCGCCCCGATCACCGGCCAAAGCTGCCGTCTTCACCTTCCCGGACCGACATGGGAGTTCCGCGATGTTTTCCACGCCGAAGGATCGTTCCATCGTCACCACGGTGGCGGCCGTCGGTGGCAGAATCCCCCGCGCCGCGCGGTCAGGGAAGCCCGCGCGCGATCCCGTCGATGCTGCGCTCGAGACCTGTGCTCTCGTCCTGGGCGAGGACTCGCCCCTGCCGGAGACCGACCGGGACGTGGAGGACCTCGTCCGTCTCTTGCGCGCCCACATCATGCTGCTCGGCATCGGATTGGCAGCTGAGTTCGCACTGCTCAAACGCGCCCGGGAACTGAGCGCCGCAGAGCTCCCTAAGGGGTACACGCCCTCCCGGGTCCACCTGCGGAAACTGGCCGAGGCCACGCGCGGCCTCATTGAAGCCCGACGCGACCTGGACGAGGCGGAGGACGCAGTGCCTGCCGACAGACGGCGGGGATGGGATGTGCGTCGGCTCAGACCGCTCAGCCGCAACACAACCCGCATCGTGGTGTTCACCGTGGCCATGATCACGCTGATCATCGCTGGATCCACTCCGCCAGGCTGACGCCACCACCGCCACCACCACGTCTGCTGACAGTTCGACACGCTCCTGCGGACATTCAAGAACTGCCGGCCATCCCCGTTACGGCACGGCACCCATGAAGCCCCCGACGGAACACACCGTCCTGACCGGAGAGCTGATGACTCCCCTACTGAGCACTCGCCACCCCTGGCGGCTGCACCTCAGCGAGGCCCCGCTGCCTGCCATGCTGCCGCGCGAGACCGATGTGGTCCGCGTCAGCGTGGGGCTCGGCATGGCCGCGCTCGACGCGATGATCGATTCCGGGAATCGGGTCGGTCCGCTGCTGTGCTGCATCACCCACCAAAGGCTGCTCGTGCCGGTCGAGTCCGGTACCGCACATCTATGGAGTGCCGCGCACTCGGTCTGCGACACAGGACCGTCGCTGCAGTGCTCGAGGCAGGCAACCGAGTCGGTCTGCCACCACCGCTTCTGGGTTGCCCCGCCCGAGTCCCGGGCCCACCCGACTACCGACCCGCGGATCTTGCACGACCGCCTCAGCCTGGTGCGCGCCCAGATGCGCAACGTCGGCCGGCACCCGATGGGTCTCGTACGGGAGGCGTGCCGTGTCTGATCACGCAGCCCAGGCTCCTGTGCGCTCGAGCCGACGCCGACGCGCACACGCCGGCCACGGCGTGGACCTTCCGCACGCGTTCACCGCCAGCGCCCTGACGGGAGCGGCTGTGGCCGGTGGCTGGCTGCTCGACGACTTCGACGTGCTGCCCGCCCCCGGCGGCATCGCGACAGCTGTCGCCGGGGCCGCCTGCGTGTTGTGGTGGACCGGGTCGCGTGCGCTCGCGGCCCGCAGGGGCCTGGTGCGGGGGGAGCAGGTCCGTGAGGAGCGTGATGGCGCTCTCCGGGCCCTGGAAGCGGTCTTCGCTGCCATCGATCAGGGCCGGCGGAGCGTCCGCTGGGCGGCCGAGCAGGCTGAACAGGGCACTGTGCACGACAACTTTGCACCTCCTTCCGTTCCGTCGCGCACCGGGGATGTGCGTACCGACGTCGTGCCTCTGCTGGAGCAGGCGTTCGAGGAGTCGTGGAAGACGGTGCTGATGGTCGCGGCCCGCCAGCACCAGAAACACCAGAGACTCACCGCCCAGGCGGAACTCGCCGAGATCTTCAACTCGATCGCCCCTCGGCTGCAGAGCCTGAACGCCCGCAGCCTCATCGAGATCTCCGAGGTCGAGCGGAATATCGAAGACCCGGAACTGATGGCCAAGGTATTCCGCGTCGACCACCTTCAGACCCAGATCCGGCGCGCCGTGGAAAGCCTCGCCGTCCTGGGCGGCAACACCCCTTCGCGGGAGAGCGCACCCGTCCCGCTGGCCACGGCAATACGGCGCGCCATCCAGGAGATCCCCGAGTACCAGCGCGTGCGTGTGGCGCCGTCCCAGCACACCTCTGCCGAAATGCCGGGCTACGTCAGTCCGAACGTTGTGCACATGCTCGCCGAGCTGATGGAGAACGCCACTGCCTTCTCCAGCGACAGAGTGGAGGTTTTCACCCACCAGGCCGGCGGCGGGATAGCCATCGAAGTACTCGACCGCGGCACCGGCATGTCACAGCAGAAGCGGGAAACACTCAACCGTCTGCTGGCGGCCCCCGAGACCGAAGATCCGCGCGCCCGCCTGCGGGAGGGCAGGATCGGCCTCCTGGTCGCCGCCCTCCTCGCAAAGCGCCACAAGATCACCATTCAGCTGGGGCCGAACATCGTCGGTGGAACCCAAGCGGTCGTGGTCATCCCGCCGGACCTGCTCCTCTCCCCCGACATGCAGACCCATGGCAACATGCCCCCCGCTCAAGGCCCGCGTCCTATGGCGTCCGGCCCGGCGCGGCGGATGCACGCGATGCCAGGTCCGGACGACACGGCTGAGCTGCCCCGGCGCGTCCCGCCTGCGCTGGTGGGGGAGGCAGCCCCTGCAGCCTTGT
Source organism: Streptomyces peucetius (assembly GCF_025854275.1). Taxonomy (NCBI): domain Bacteria; kingdom Bacillati; phylum Actinomycetota; class Actinomycetes; order Kitasatosporales; family Streptomycetaceae; genus Streptomyces; species Streptomyces peucetius. Next base: position 19,858 of record NZ_CP107567.1, read on the forward strand.
CCGTGCAGAGCGAAGGCCGACCGCCGCTGCCGCGTCGCGGTGAGGCTGCGAAACGGGTTCCGCCTCCGGCACAGCGAGCGCCGAACGGGCCCGCGACCAGCGGGCTGATGGCGAAGTTCCGTTCCCGCAGGCCGGCTGGAGACGCATCCGAGTCTGACCCGCCCGGTGCCTGAGACACCTTCTGTCCGCTCACGACTTCATTCCTCACCAGGAGACATTCATGCACAACGACGGCACCCCCACCACCGGCACCTCCGCGCGCGAGCAGCTCGGAGGACTGCTCGCCGGGCTCATCAAGAAGGCGCCTGGGACCACCCGCGCCCTCCTCGCCGCCGGTGACGGGATCAAGGTGGCCTGGACCGAACAGCACGTCGATGACGCCGACAACCTGGCGGCCGTCATCTCCGGGCTGTACTCGCTCGGACGGCAGCAGTTCAAGGACACCGCGGGCGGGATTCGCCAGGTGGCCGTCGAGCACGACGGCGGCAGCCTCTACGTGATGAGCGCCGGCGCCGACTTCACAGACGACAGGGCAGTGAACACGGTCTTGGCCGTTGTGGCCACGCCCGACGCGGACCCCGGTCAGGTCGGCTACCAAATGGAGGCCTTCGTCAGGGGCCTGGAAGAGCACCTGGTGGTGCAGGCCCGACCCAGCACGTTCACCGGGTCGGGGCTGTGACGTGGCGTCCGGCGGCGGCTGGACCGACAGCTCGTTAGAGGATGTCCGCCCTTACACGATCACCGGGGGCCGCACCCACTCGCATCACCCGCTGCACCTCACCACCTGCCTGATCACCCGGCCGGCCGCCCCCGGGACGGCTCACCCGAGCCCTGAGGGCGAGGCGCTGCTGCTGCACTGCAGCGGCGCCCCTCGCTCCGTTGCCGAGCTCGCCGCCCGGCTCTGCCAGCCCGTGCAGGTGGTGAAGGTCCTGATCGGGGACCTTCTCGACTGCGATGCGCTGGCCCTGGCCAACCCGGAAGGCGCCGCAGGTCACGACGATATCCAGCTATTGGAGGCACTGCTTCATGGCCTACACACTCGGCTCTGACCATGGAAGTGCGGCGGCCCTCATGGCGCAGCTGAAGATCGTGGTTGCCGGCGGCTTCGGCGTCGGCAAGACCACCATGGTCGCCACGCTCAGCGAGATACCGCCCCTGGCGACTGAGGAAGTCCTCACCGACGCCGGCCGGAGCATCGACGACCTCACCAAAGTGGCGAGCAAGACGACCACCACCGTGGCCATGGACTTCGGCCGGATCACGTTCCCCGACCCGCCCCACCCCATGATCCTCTTCCTGTTCGGCACACCGGGACAGGAGCGCTTCTGGTTCGCCTGGCCCGACCTCTCGTACGGAGCAGTCGGGGCGGTCGTCCTCGCCGACACCCGGCGCCTGGAGGACTCCTTCGCCGCAGTCAGCTACTTCGAGCAGCTGGAGACACCGTTCGTCGTCGCCGTCAACGAGTTCGACGACGCCCACCGCTACCCGCCCGACGAGGTACGCCTGGCCCTCGAGCTTGACCCCGGCGTCCCCGTACTCACCTGCGATGTCCGCCAGCGGGCATCGGCCATGACCGTGCTGATCCGGCTCGTCGAACACAGCCTTCGAAGCCGCGGTCACCTCACCTCCGGAGCCCTCACATGACCTTCTCCGCCAACGTCCCGTACCCCGACGCCCCGCAGATGGAGCGAGCAGCTCTGCTGCGTGCCCTCGGCCTGGAAGGCCCGGAACCGGAGCTCGACGAGTTCGCCGCGCGACTGGCCCAAGAGGCCGGCGTCCCCTACGCCATGGTCAACATCTTCGGAGCCGAGCAGCAGTTCTTCGGCCTGCACACACCCGGAGAGGAGAGCGAGCTGCCGACCGTCGGCCGCAGCATGCCCCTCGACAACGGATACTGCCCCGAAGTCGTTGACCGCAAGAAGGCCCTGGTCCTGCCCGATGTGTTCGCCTCGCCGCGATTCTCGGGCAACACCGTCGTCGACCGCATCGGGATCCGCACCTACGCCGGCGCTCCCCTCCTTCACGGCGACACGGTGCTCGGCACCCTGTGCTTCGTGGGCCCCGTGGAACGGGACCTGAGTACCGGCCGGCGCTCCCTGGATCTCATCAAGCAGCGCCGCGACGACCTCATGAACTTCCTCTACCAGCGGGCCGACATCCAGCCGTAGCCCGCCTTCGCACCGCCGTACGCCCAATGCGCGACCAACAGGGAGGGGAGCCCGAACAATGTTCGACGACTATCTCGCAGAGCGTCACCATGAACTCCGTGCAGAGGTCCGCGACTTCGCGGAGTCCAAGGTTGCGCCGCGCGTGGCGGACATGGAACGCACCGGAGAGATCGAAACCGAGCTCGCGTCGGCCATCGCCCGCCAGGGGTGGATCGGCGTCACCGTCGACCAGGCGTACGGCGGCATGGGGGCCGGTCACCGTGCCAAGACCATCATCATCGAAGAACTTGCCCGTGTGTGTGGGGCGATGGGCGCCATGGTGCAGGCGTCCCAGCTCGGCGTCGCCAAGGTCATCCACTACGGGAACGAGCGGCAGAAGCGTCGCTGGCTGCCACGGTTCGCGCAGGGCAGCTGCCTGCCCACGATCGCGGTCACCGAGCCGGGGAGCGGCAGTCACGTCCTGGGCATGGAGACCACCGCCCGCCGCGACGGCGACAGCTACGTCCTCAGCGGCCGGAAGTCGTATGTCGGCAACAGCCACATCGGCCATGTGCACGGGGTCGTGGCCCGCACCGGCACCGGGTCCAGGGGGCTGACCGCGTTCCTGGTCGAGGCCGACCAGCCTGGCCTGTCGCTCGAGCCGCACATGCGAACACTCGGCTTGAAAGGATTCAGCTTCGGTGAACTGCACTTCGACGAGTGCCGCATACCTGCCGCGAACCGGCTGGGGAACGAAGGCGACGGGCTCGACGTCGCCTACTCGTCCAGCATGCTGTACGGGCGCCCGAACCTGACCGCTGTGGCCCTCGGTATCCAGCAGGCGATCCTCGAAGAGACCGTCCGGTTCACCATCGAGCGCCAGCGCTACGGCAAGCCCCTGCACGACCTCTCCACCATCACGGTCAAGATCGGGCAGCTCCAGTCCTGGCTGATGACGTCACGCCAGACGGCCTATCACGCCGCGTATCTGCTGGACACGGGTCAGCCGTGTGACGCCGAGCTGATGAACGCCAAAGTCGTCAACGTCGAACTGGCCATCGACTCCGCCCGCACCGCCATGGAAATCCATGCGGCAGCCAGCCTGTTCACCGACCGCCCCATCGAGCGCTACGTACGGGACGTTTTCCACCTCTTCGCCCCTGCCGGCACCTCGGACATCCAGCTCCTTCGTCTCGGCGAACTGGCCCTCGGCCTGAACAAAGGCCAGTGGTCGGAGCGCCTGGCCGCAACAACGAACGCCGACCACGCCTCGGCCGCCGGGCTCTGACTTCACCCGCCCCCGCCACCACCATCCACCCGCAGCCGCACCGTTGAAGGACCAACCGTGACCGTGATCGAGGACTACGCCCTGGTGGGCGACATGCAGACGTCCTGCCTCATCAGCAAAGTCGGTAAAGCCGACTGGATGTGCCTGCCGACCTTCGAGGCGCCGGCAGTTTTCGCCGCGCTCCTCGGCACCGACGAGCACGGCTCCTGGCAGATCCGTCCCCAGGGGCCGGCCACCTCGGCACACCGCTATCTGCAGGACACGCTCATCCTGGAAACCACCTGGCGCCGCTCGGACGGAACAGTCCGCGTTCTGGACTTCATGCCGCCCCACCCCCCTGGCTCTCCGGGCAGCCCCCAGCTCATCAGGATCGTCCAAGGCATCGCGGGCAAGGTCCGTATGGTCTCCCGGGCCCGCATGCGCTTCTCCTACGGCCAGGTCGATCCCCGCCGCGAGCGCATCCCCCATGCCTTCGGCTCGACCAGGCATCGAGCGGTGGCCGGCAGCGATGCGGTCTGGCTGGACAGTTCCGTCCCCATGACCGACCACGACGACCACACCACCCGGGCCGACTTCATCATCCAGGAAGGCGAACAGGTGGCTTTCGCACTCACCTGGCAGCCCTCGCACCTCGACCCGCCGCCCTACCCCCACCCCGACCAGGCACTCGTCCAGACCAACCGCTTCTGGACCGACTGGGCGGCCCGCACCACCTACACCGGCCCCTACAGCGAAGCCGTGATGCGCTCCCTCATCACGCTCAAGGCCCTCACCTACGCGCCGACCGGCGCCATCGTCGCCGCACCCACCACGTCCCTGCCCGAAGAGATCGGCGGCTCCCGCAACTGGGACTACCGCTACACCTGGCTGCGTGACGCCGCGATCACCCTCGCCGTCCTCGTACGCACCGGATACCTCGACGAGGCCGGCGCGTGGCGCGAATGGCTCCTGCGCGCCGTGGCGGGCGACCCGAGCCGGCTGCAGATCATGTACGGCATCACCGGGCGCCGCGACCTCCCGGAGAGAGTCCTCGCACACCTCCCGGGCTACGAGAACTCCCGCCCCGTCCGCGTCGGCAACGGTGCCGCTCACCAGCTCCAGCTCGACGTCTACGGCGAGGTCATCGAAACCCTGCACCTGAGCCACCTCGCCGGCCTCGACCACCACGACGACGCCTACCAACTGCAGATCGAACTCATCGAGTACCTCGAGCGCGCCTGGCGGGAAGAGGACGAGGGCATCTGGGAGATCCGCGGCAGGCGGCGCCACTTCGTGCACTCCAAGGTGATGGCGTGGGTCGCCGTCGACCGCATGATCAAGCTCGTCGAGTCCGGCGACGCCACCGGCCCCGTCGCACGCTGGCGTCGCCTGCGGCAGGCCATCCACGACGACGTGTGCGCCAACGGGTACGACGCAGAGCGCAACACCTTCACCCAGTCCTACGGCTCCCAGGAACTCGATGCCGCCCTGCTGCTCCTTCCGCAGGTCGGGTTCCTCCCCGCGAGCGACAAGCGCGTCATCGGCACGGTCGAAGCCATCCAGCGCGAGCTCTCCACGGCCGAGGGCCTCATTCGCCGGTATCCGACCGCCGGACGCGAACCCGGCATCGACGGCCTCCCAGGGGACGAGGGCAGCTTCCTGGCGTGCTCCTTCTGGATGGTCGAGGGCCTGGCCATGATTGGCCGGAAGGACGAGGCCCGCCGTCTGTTCGACCAACTCCTGACGCTGCGCAACGATGTCGGCCTCCTCGCCGAGGAGTACGACACCACGGCCGGCAGACAGCTCGGCAATTTCCCGCAGGCCTTCAGCCACTGGGCACTTATCGGGGCGGCGCTCCGTCTCGAGTCCGAGGGCGCCACCGACGCCCCCCGCGATGTGGGATCCCAGATCCCGTGTTCTTTTCCCGCCGGCGATGTCCCTCGCGTGGCCAACGGGACACGGGGATGGGAATCCGCGGGCGAAGGGCCCCCTACCGCGCCAGGAGCGGCGCCACGGCAGAGGAAGCGGACACGTCCACGCTACGACGACCAGCGGGCACCGGGTGGAGTAGCCACGAAACCCGCTGCTCGGATCGAAGCCACTGGACAGCCCGACGCGGAACCCACACGCGACAACGCCACCACCTCAGCCTGAACCTGCCGCCGGCAGCAGAACGGCCGACGCCGAGGTACTGACGCACTCGGCTTCACGCTCATGTGGGCCCCAGGAACCTGTCGTTCGTCCCCAGCCGTCACCGCACTGTCGATGCGCCAGCCCGCCCGCACTGTCCGGCCGTGCCCGCACAACTCCAACACCACGAAGTCCGCGACCGCAGCCACCAAGGAAGACGATGCCCGCCAGACCGACCAACCCCTCAAAGGCTCTCCGCCTGACGCCCACGCAGGTCCAGATCATGGAACACCTTGCCGAAGGAGCCACCACCAGCGACACAGCATCCGCGCTGGGCATCAAGCAAGGAACGCTCGACGGGCACCTCCGGCAGATCGGCAACAAGACCGGCGCCTCGAGCCGCCCCGCGCGGGTCCACGCCGCGCTCACCACCGGCCAGCTGAAGCCGCCACCGGCCCCGGAGGAAAGGCCCGACTTCTCCCCCGCCGACTTGCTCCTGCTGTCCGCGGTCGCCGTGCACTCCACAACGGAGGAGATCGCCAAGGCAGCCGGCGGACTGCCGCAGAGCACAGTGCGCCCAGCCATCAAGGCCTTGGTGGACACGGCCGGAGCGAAGAACGCCGCCCACCTCGTCGGCCTCGCCCACGCGTGGGGACTCCTCGGCCCGGGCCGCGATCGCACCACGGACACGCAGACGGCCTCAACGCTCACTGGCGGGCTGCGATGACGGGACGGCCTGACACGCACTCCTGCAGACAGGCGGAGTCCAGTACACCAGGGGCCGTGGAGGGCACCACCGGAACATCGGTCTACGCGATGCGCGCGATCACCACCGCTGAAGACCGGGCGGCCGTCAAACGACTGGTCGAGGAACGCAACCGCTGGCTCGCCACCCGGTTGATCGCCGGACCCAGCATGACCGAGGCAGGCACCACAGTGCCCGAGGAATCACTCACCGTCGGTCTCTTCGAGGACGACCAGCCCGTCGGCTGCCTCCGGTTGCAGAGACAGCCGCGCCACGAGGCCCATTGGGCAGCCGAACCCGCGGAACCGAGCCTGCTGCTCTCCTTCGCTCACAGCACCCCAGGCCGTGCGAGCGACCGAATCGGCCAGCTGATGTCGATATGGGCCCAGGACTTCGCCGCCCGTCTCGGCATGGCCTCCGTGCGCTGCGAGATACCCGGATCACCCGCAGTTCTGAGCGAAGGCCGCAGACCCGGGCGCCTGCTGCGCCATCTCCGTGACCGGTGCGGATGGCAGATCAAGCACCACGGCAGAACCCCCGCAGGCCGGCCGGTGGCTCTGCTGCAACTGCCGGCGCTGGCCCGCCCCGACCTCGCCCCGCTCATTCTCTGCAGGGTCCCCCTGACCATTCGCGACGCCGCACGCGCGCCCCACACCTCCATCGGGAGCCAGCCTTGACGACACCACCAGCAGAGCCGCTGCTGCAGGACCTGCGCTGCGATCTCGACGTCCTCGCCTCCCCGGACGCATCCGACTGGCCGAAGGTGGCCGACGCAGCCGGCCGGCTCGCCCCCACGGTCTGGGAGGCGCTGCAGCGGCAGGGCCTGCTAGAAGGACTGACTCCGCACGACCAGGCCGCCGTCCACTACGCGCTCGCCCTCGGGAACCGCATCCAATCGGCCCCACACAGGCAACGGGACATCGCCTACTGGCGGCCCCTCATTGACGAACTGCGCTCTGAGATCGCCCATTTCGCGACGTGGTGGACGCCCGGCACCCTGGCGTGGCCGGAAGCGGATCCCGAACGGGCGCAGCAAGGGACCGGCGCCATTGAGCTGCGCAAGCGGCTCATCGCCCTCCCACCATCCTGGCAGCACCACATTCTGGAGCGGCTGACACCGGTCCGGCGATACAGCCAGGACGAGAGCGCCAACGACACCCCCGCGCTGGCCGCCCTGCTCCGTCATGCCGAAGAACAGACGCGGCTCATGAACTTCCCTCCCGCGCCCGGACCGTTCACGACCCGCCTGGAACCTGGCGCACGCGGACAAGACGTGATGGCCCGCCTTCTTCTGCTGCCCGAGGGATGGCAGACGGAGGTCGTACGACGCCTCGCCGCCGGCGCCGGTCCTCTCACGTCGGTCTCGGACGCGGGGATGGCACTCAACATCATCCGCGTCTTCGGGGTACGGCTCGCCTGGAACGCCTCTACAGGGTCAGGCCAGTGATCACTACCGGCCCACGGCGAGCCATGCCGACCGGAGGAACAACGAACTGGTCGCCCAAGCCGACGCCGCCGGCCTCGAGGGGTTGGAAGAGGAACTCAACTTCTACGCCACGGCCCTGAAGGACATCGACGATGACGAGCTCATGCGTGAGCTGATGGTCACCCAGCCCCCGGGGGCAGCCTCATGAGCACGTCGGCGTCGACGCGCGGCTCCTCGCAGAGGAACGAGGACCTCGAGAGGATCGTGCTGGATGAGCTCAAGTGGTCGTTGTCCGGGTTCGCCATGAGAATCCGCGAGCATTGCGCGGCCACCGGCCACCCCCGGTCCGTGAGCACGAGCACGGTGTCACGATGGTGCGCGGGGGCGCAGCCGGGTCCGGAACTGGCTGCTGCAGCGTGCTACGTCCTGACCCGGGCGTGCAAGCGCCAGGTGATCCCTGAGAGTCTGGGATGGTCGTCCGAGGACAAGGATGTCGCCGAGCAGGCCCTCCAGTACGGCGACCTGAGACATGCGGTGCGGATGCTGCGGCGGCTGTGGCAGATGGACTCCGTGCCCAGGAGCGGCTCCGTGCGGAGGATGTCGTTCGCCTCGACGCCCTCCGCGGTCGAGGCCCTGGTCATGCTGCCCGACACGGAGATCGCCGGGCGCGGCCAGCGGCGGGTGACCATGGCGGACATCGAGCTCCTGGACGCGCACACCGACCTGTACGGCAGGACGGACGCCCGGCACGGAGGCGGGCAGTTCCGCTCCGTTTTCGCCGCCTTCCTCGCCGCCCACGCCGTTCCGCTGCTCGAAGGGGGCTTCAACGCCAAGCGTGGTCGGCAGCTGTACGGCAGCGTTGCCGACGCGGTGCTCGCGCTGGCGAGCATGGCCTACGACGACCAGCTGCCGGGCCTGGCTCAGCGCTATGACCTGCAGGCGATGCGGCTGGCGCAGGCGATCGGGGATCGCGGTCGACTGGCGCGCGGCTGCATTCACCAGGCTCGGCTGGCGGCGGTGCGGGGCGACGGCCGGGAGGTGCTGACGCATGCCCGCAGCGCGGTGGTCGCGGCGTCTGGCGCGCCCGCGCTGGTGCGGGCCTACGTCGCGGTGACGGAGGCCAGGGCGTGGGCCTACAACGGTGATGGCGCGCAGTGCCGGGCGGCAGTGGAACGGGCGCGTGCCGCGTTCGACCGGGCCGGGCGTGGGTCGGACCCGAGGTGGCTGGCGTGGCTGGATCGCCCGGAGTTGGAGGGGCAGGCCGCGTGGGCGCTGGCGATGGCCGGGCTGGCCGATGAGGGCGAGGAGGCTCTGAAGGTGGCGATGGGTCTGCCGCCGGAGCGTACGCGCGACAGTGTGGAGTTGCTGATCACTGGTGCTGAGCTGGCGCGGCTGCGTGGTGAGCGGGCGGAGTGGGATGAGTTGCTGGTGAGGGCGAAGACAGCCGCTCAGCACCTCAAGAGTCGGCGCCTGGCGCGGCGCTTGGCCGACGCCGCCGCGGGCGCCCCGCTCCATGCCTTCTGACCCGGCCGGGTAGGACCGGGCGCGAACCGGTCGGTGACAGAGCGGCGTCAGCGGTCTGTGTCGCCGAGCCAGGTGAGCTTGGCGCGAACGTCGGCAGCGGGACGGGGCCGGGGCCCATCGCCGGGGACGGGGGTGCCGACGTACAGGTAGCCGAGCAGTTGTTCGCCGTCGCCGATGCCGAGGTGCTTGCGGACCTGTGGCGCGTCCGGGTGGGGCCCGCCGAACCAGACGCCGCCCCAGCCGCGGGCGTCGAGGAGCAGCAGCAGTGTGGTGGTCATCGCGGACGTCGCGGCCAGCTGCTCCCAGCGCGGGATGGTGGGGTGGTCGCGGGGCTGGAAGACGATGGCGAGCATCAGTGGCGCGCGCAGGTGCTTGACGGCGATTCTCTCGGCCAGGTCGGTGGTGGGCGCGGCCTCGGCGGCGGCTTCACCGAGGCGGACGCGGGCGTCGCCGCTGATCGCGATCAGGCGCCAGGGGCGCAACTGCCCGTGGTCGGGCGCCGTGGCCGCGGCCGCGAGAAGGTCGAGGAGTTCGTCCGGGCCCGGGGCGGGCTCGGCGAGGCGGATGGTGCTGCGCCGGGTGCGGATCGCCGTCTCGACGATGCCCGCGGCGGCCGGTGCGTCGGGGAAGGTGGTCATCGGGCCGCTCCCGGGCTCTCGGGCAGTACGGTGACCGGCTTGCCGCCGGGGGCCGGCGCGGTGAGGTCGGGGGCGTTGCGGGTGAGGCGGTCGAGCAGGGGCGCGGTGGCGGCGGTCGTGACGACGGCAATGACGACCATGATCGTGAACAGGTTCGTGGAGATGACGCCGAGTTGGAGGCCGATGCCGAGGACGACGATCTCGGTGATTCCGCGGCAGTTCATCAGGGTGCCCAGCAACGCCGACCACCGCCAGTCGCAGCCGGCGAGCCGGGCTGCTCCGGCGGCGGCGACCCACTTGCCCGTCACGGCGACGGCCAGGACGAGCGCGGCCCAGCCCCACTGGCCGGCCGGGAGGGCTGCGAGGTCGGTGTGCAGACCGATGTCGACGAAGAACAGCGGCAGCAGCACGGGGACGACCACCGCTTGGAGGCGGGCGGCGCTGCGCTCGACGGCCGGCACCCCGCGCGGCACGGTCGCGCCGGCCAGGAATGCGCCGATCGCGGGGTGAACGCCGATCCGGTCGGTGGCGTATGCGGTCAGGAGCAGCCCGGTGACCAGCAGCACTGTCACCAGGTCGTCGGAGGTGCGGGCGGCGCGCTCCAGCGTCCGCTTCACGACGGGGCGCGCCGCTGCCAGCGCGGCGGTGAGGGCGGCGGCCAGGGCGAGGGCGGTGAGCGCGTCCAGCGGGGAGCCGGCGGTGGCCAGGGAGGTGACGGCGATGAGCAGACACCAGGCGAGGGCGTCGTCGGTGGCCGCGCACGCGAGGGCGAAGGTGCCGAGGCGCGTGGTGGTCAGGCCCTTGTCGGTGAGGATCCGTGCGAGGACGGGGAAGGCGGTGATGGACAGCGCGGTGGCGATGAACAGCACGAACGGCAGTTGCTGCACGCCGGGAGGCGCGAGAGCCGGGTACATGGCGAGCGCGAGGATGGAGCCGAGCGCCAGGGGCAGCAGGATGCTGCCGGCGGCTACGGAGGCGACGGCGCGGCGGGTGGCGCGCAAGGAGCCCAGGTCGAGTTCGAGGCCGATGAGGAAGAGGAAGACGAGCAGGGCCAGGTTGCCGAGCACGGAGGTGTAGGGCAGAACGGCGGGAGGCAGCAGGAGGTGCTGGACGCCGGGGGCGAGCCAGCCAAGGAGGGAAGGGCCGAGGAGGATGCCGACGGCCATCTCGCCGATGACGGGCGGCTGGCCGAGGCGGCGGGCGGCCCAGCCGCCGGCCTGGCAGGCCAGCGCCACGGCGGGGACGGCGACGAGGACGAGTGGGAGGGGACTGGACAAGGCAGGGATCCTCCAGGGACGGCGGGGCGAGGGCCGGCGGGCGTGCGCGAGCGGCCTGGCAGCGCGGAGCGGCGAGCCGGGAGCGGGCCGCGAGAGGGTGAGCGAGGGTCAGGTGCGCAGCAGGGGCAGGGTGGTGCAGCGCAGGGAGCCGGGGATGCGGGTGACCTCGCCGTAGTCGATGGTCAGGACCTCGAGCCCGCGGGCGGCCAGGGCGGCAGCGATCCGGTCGCTTCCGGCGGCGACCACGATCGTGGTGGGGGCGATGGCCAGGACGTTGACCTGGACCGCGCGGGCCTCGGCGTCGGTGACCGGGATGAGGTCGTCGAAGTGGGCGTCGAACCAGCGGTTCTGGTCGGCGGTGAACACCTCGCGGTGGATGAGGGCGGTGCCGGGCGCGACCACGGCAAGGTGGTCGTCGAGGTGGACGATCCCCTTACCCGCGAAGTGCACGGGGACGACCTCGCGGTCGACGCCGTGCCGGGCGAGGGCCTCCTGGAGGGCGGCCACACCGACGGGGCTGGTCTCCTCGCTCAGGCCGACGAGGACGCGGCCCTTGTCGGGGAGCAGGACGTCACCGCCCTCGATCGTGCCCCGCGTGAGGTCGACGGGCCGCAGTCCGAGCGCAGGGTCGGTGAGGGCGTCCGTCTCGGGCAGACGGTGTTCGGAGTTCAGGCGGGCCCGGAACAGGACGTGGTCGACAGCGAAGGCGATGTCGCGGGGGTAGTGCTGGACGGAGCAGCCCGGCGCCGGAGGGAGCAGGACGACCTCGGCGCCGCGGTCGCGCAGCAGGCCGATCAGCTGGTCCTGCTGGGCGCGGACGGCGGCGGGGTCGTGGGTGGTCCAGGAGCTGGTGGCCTGTTGGCGGGCGAGGACGGGATGGACATCGGGGCCGGCCAGGGGGCGGGTGAAGTCGCTGGCGTGTCGCATGGCGACGCGGCGCAGGGTTCCGTACTCGGTGGCGACACGGGTGGCGGTGGGCACGGGTCCTCCGGGGGCGATCGGTTCGGGCGCTGGTGGTGCGGGGTGGAGGCGGCCCCAGCACGGCCCGGTCGTGGGGTGCCTGCGGAGGCGGGCGCCGTCAGGTGCGCCTGCCCCCGCAGGGATCCGGGGTCAGCCGGCCGCCGCGTGCCGGTTGTCGTGCTGGGCGAGCCAGGGGGCGGCCTCGGCGAGCCGGTTCAGGTTGGTGGGCACCAGGGCCGGGTCGGTGTCGTGGTGGTCGAGGGCGGTGGCGAGGATGCCGATGACCGTGTCGTCGCCGTAGTCCCGGGCGGCGATGTGGCTGCCGCAGTCGGGGCAGAAGCCGCGGGCGGTCTTACCCGGGTAGGTGTCGAACCACGTCGGCTCGGCACCGGTCCACTCCAGCCCCGCCATCGGGAAGCCGACCCACCACTGGAACGGCGCGCCGGAGCGCTTGGCGCAGTGCTCGCATCGGCAGATGTGCGGGTCGTCCACCGGGCCGGTGACGGTGAAGCGGATCTTCCCGCACAGGGGGAGGCAGCCGCCGGAGCGGACCTCGGAGCCGGAGCCGGTGGCGGCGACAGTCTCGGACACTAGTTCAATTCCCTTGCGCGATGGGCCAGTTGGGTCCACCAGTGTGCCATCGCGCCGAAGATCTGCAGGAAGCCCTCCATGGCCTGCGGCAGGTCGAGGTGGAAGAGCTCACTCTGTCGGATGAACCGGGCCAGGCCCTCGATGTGCGCCTCTTCCACGCTCATGCCGCCGACCTGCGCGGCCTCGTGGCTCTCGTCGAGGTGGAGCCGGTAGTAGTAGTCCAGGTTCTTCAGCCCCGCACTACTGGTGCCGGTGGTCAGTTCGCCGTACCGGTTGGTGATGTCCCGCAGGATCTCGGTCTCGGCGACGGCGACGCCCTCGGTGGCGTAGTAGCCGCCGGCGATGAGGCCGGTCATGTGGGAGTTCACCAGAACCTGGTGCTGGAGGACCAGTTTGGCGGTCTCGTCGGCGGGGACGTGGCCGTTGACGAGCAGGCCGAGGTCGGCGAGGAGCGCGCGGGTGTAGAGGATGTAGTGGGCGGGGACCTTGCCGGGCTCGCCGCCCTCTTCCAGGAAGTTGCGGTCGAACTCGTGGCCGAGGGCGGGGCAGGAGCCGTAGACCTGGGCGGCGGCCAGGCGCAGGAACTGGGCGTTGTGCCGGGCGAAGACGGCGAGCTCCGCGATGAACAGGCGGGCCTGGGCCTCGGTGAGGGTGCCGGGGTCGACCAGGGCGCGGATCTGCCGGTAGACGGTGTCGATCATGGGCTTGAGGTGCTTGTCGACGAGCTCGTCACCACTGTTGCGGGTGCCCTGGAGGGTGGCGTGGATGTAGCTGCGGGTCTCCGGGTTCGCCATCAGGTACGCCTCGACGAGGCTGGTGTTGCGCAGGGTGTCGAGCGTGGGTGCGGGTGCGGTGGTCACTTGGTCTCCTCGGTCGTGGTGGTGACGGTCAGGCCGCCGGTGGCGCCGAGCGTGCGGATCGCGGCGATCGCCTTCGGGTCGTCGGGGAGGGGGGTCGGGCCGGTGTTGAGGCGCTCGACCAGGTCGGGGGTGAGGACGGCGGGGTCGGCCGCCGTCTCGCAGCCGCGGAGGAACGCCTGCTCGCCGGTGACCATCAGCCGGTAGGGGGCGCGGACTGCGACGCTCGTGCCGGGCGCGAGGTCGGCGGCGGCGAACGCGGTGGCGGCCTCGGCGCGGGCGAGGTCATGGTCGGTCTGCTGCCAGCCGCCGTTGCTGAGGACGGTGTGCCAGCGCTGGTGGGCGTGCTCCGCGGCGGCGGCCGGTGCCTGCTCGGCGGCGGCGGTGAATGCGGCGGCGGTCACCGTGGTCAGCCGGCGGGCGAGTTCGGCGGGGCCCGCGGTCAGGGGCTGCATCGGGGACGGCTGGCCGGCGTCGGTGTCTGGCTCACTGACCAGCAGGGCGCCGAGCAGGTCCGGTGCGATCCAGGCCCGGGCGATCGCGGCGTCGGGGAAGGTGTAGAGGGGGATGGCGACGGAGACGGAGAACTCGCTCTGCCGGCCGACGTGGAAGACGCGCTCGGGCAGGAACAGGGCGTCGCCGGGCTCCAGGGCGAAGTGCTCGCCGTGCTCCAGGAGCCACGTGTAGTCGCCGTACAGCGGGTCGCTGCCTCCGGTGAGCTTGCGGTACTCGTCGGCCGGCCAGCAGTAGAAGTCCTTGGTGCCGGGCCCGTAGTGGGTGAGGAACGCGTTCTCGTAGCCCTCGTGGACGCCGAAGGCGGTCCCGCTGTAGTTGCCGACGAAGGCGACCAGTTCGGCGCCGCCGGACGGGAGGCCCCAGCCGTCGATCAGCGCGCCGACGAACTCGCCCAGGCCCGCGGCCAGCGGCTCGCTGACGCTCTCCAGGGTGTTGAGGACCAGGCTGAACCGCTCGGCGCCGACCTGCTCCTGCATCCATGCGGGGAAGCCGTCCTCCGGCCAGGCGTCGGCGGCCAGCACCTTGTCCACCAGGTCGGGGCGGTGCTCCTCGCCCACGTACACCCGGGCGTTCGCGGTGATCTCCCGCCCGGCGGCGTGGGCACGGCGGATCTCGGCGAAGCCGTCCAGGACGGCGGCCGCGTTCGCTGCCGAGGCGGGGACGACGCCCTTGAACAGGTGCGGGCGGGTCATGCCGTCGGTCTTCTCGGGCAGGGTGTCGGTCCAGAATGCGCGGGGCGGAGGCCACGCTCCGGTGCTGCTGCTCATGGCCGGGTACTCCTTGGGGTTCGGGCCGCGCGGGTGGCGGCCAGGTGTGCGTGGAGGGGCGGGCCGGGCGCTCAGGCCGCGAGGTAGTCCTCGAGGCCGCCGTCGCGGACGGTGTCGAGGGTGAAGCAGTGGTGCCCGCCTCCGAACAGGCGCCGGTGGCGGTGGCGGACCGGGACGACGGTGAAGCCGCGCTGCTCCAGCAGTTCGATCAGCTCCGGGTAGAGGGAGTTGACGACCACCGTGCTCTCGTCGATCGACAGGACGTTGATGTCGATGTACCGGGACGCGGTGGGGATCACGAACCCGAACTCGTCGTAGTCCTGCTCGGGCACGGCGCTCGGCGGCGGGTAGATCGCCTCCCAGCCGCGCATCGCCTCCGGCAGGTACTGCAGGTAGTTCGGGGAGCGCAGCAGCATCAGGCCCGGGCGCAGGGGGACGACGATGGAGTCGACGTGGTTGTCGGCGATCCCCGGCAGCCGGTGCAGGCGCTGGCCGGGGAAGTTGCGGGCCAGCCACCGGTAGGCGAGCTCGTGGTTGCGGTTGGCGACGTTGACCAGCACGTCGCGGCCCAGGCGGACGCACTGCGCGCCGTCGAAGACCATCTCCAGGCCCAGGCCGTCGATCGGCAGGGCATTCTCGCCTGCCATCGCGGCGGTGACGTCGATGTCCTTCTGGTCGAAGTAGGCGGTGTCGAGGGAGCCGGCGGCGAGCGCGGGGCGCGGCATGGACAGCCAGTTCGCGCCCTGCTCGAAGTAGCGGGCGAAGTGGGGCTTGAGGTGGTCGTTCTCGAAGATCCGGCCACGGATGTGCGGCGCGGTCTCCACGATCGTCTCCCCGAGGATGATCGCGTTGTCCCGGACGTTCAGCGGCGGTGTCGCTCCGCTGCTCCACCACGGGGAGGACACCTCGACGTCCTTGCCGGGGGCGGAGGGGCGCAGTACGCGCACCCCGCAGCTGGCGAGGGCGTCGGCGAAGCCGGCGACGTCCTCGTTCAGCTCGTCGACGATCTGCTGCGGGATGGACAGCTTCCGCTGCCCGTCGGCCAGGTGGGGGGCGACGTTTTCGAAGTAGAACAGCCGCCAGCTGATGTCGGTGTCGTGCGTGGTGTAGTGGTCGGCGCGGCCGACGACGACCTCGCGCAGCCGGGTGAAGTCGTCGAAGCTGTGCACACCGCTGGCGGGCGGGTTGAGCTGGGGATGGGTCATGGGTGGCCGCCTCCTCGGCGGCGGGTGCCGGCACGGCCCGGACGGCAGGGGGTGCCGTCCGGGCGGCACTGCGGCGGGCCCGGTCGTGGACGGGATGAGGGGGATCGGTCAGACGGCCGCGCGCTCGGCGGCCACAGCCTGCTGGGGTGCGGGCTGGGAGGTGAGGCGGGCGATGATGTCCTCGATCACGCACGGCATCTCGGGAGTGGAGCGGCGGCGGAAGAAGTAGCCGGAGCACCAGGGCACCTCGTCGAAGCGCTCCAGGCGCTCGGAGAGGAGGGCGGTGGCCTCGGGCAGGCGTCGCCAGGGGATCTTGGGGCACCAGTGGTGCACCGGGTGGAACATGTCGTCGAGGTGGCCGCCGAGAAGGTGCCGGGTGAGCCAGTGCGAGGTCCAGCCGCGGGTCTGCAGCAGCACGTCGTCGCGGTTCTCGATCAGCCCGGCGTGGTTGCCGAGGTCGGTGATCCAGGTGACCACCGGCCGCACGAACACCAGCGGGACCAGCCAGTACAGCAGCAGGTCGCCGAGGGCGCCGAAGGACCAGCACACGGCGGCGACGCCCGCCCACAGCACCGCGCGGGCGGCCGGCGCCCACCGACTCTCCCGCGGGCCGCAGGTCACTAGCACCCGCATCGCCGACGTCGGCAGCCGCCACAGCGCAGCCTTGACGATCACCCGCAGCACGAACCTGCTCCGGCTCATCGGCGCCCGGACCGTGTGAAGGCGCCCGGCCCGGTACGACTGGAACATCGGATCGCCCGCGCTGCCCAGCTGCGCGTGGTGCACCCCGTGGGTGACCCGGTAGGGCCGAAGCCCCTCGCCGAGCATGCCGGTCAGCAGGTACCCCACCAGTCGGTTGCCGCGCGCGGTGGCCAGCAATTTCGCGTGGACGCACTCGTGTGCCAGATTCGACAGATGCCGCTGGCGCACCCCGATGTACAGCACCGCGAGCAGCGGCCCGACGACGTGCCCGACTTGGGAGCCGACGATCGCCGCCACGACGATCGCTCCGACATCGCACGCGACATCCCGCAGGCCGACACTGGGAGCGCCGCACAGGTCTTCCAGCTTGCCGATCAGCTCCGGCCCCAGCTCCTTCCGGACCGGACCGGACGCGCCGGTCGAGTGCCGGGTACGCCTCGGCGTCTTCTCGCGCCGGCGTACCGACCACCGGCTGGGCCTGCCCATCTGCTCTCCTTGGGAGATCACTGCACTGGAACGGGACATGGGACTTCCATGAACTGCTGCCGGTGGGGCGGGGCGCCCCGCCCCACCGGCAGCAGCTGCACGTCAGCCGATCAGGACGATCGGGGTCAGGCGGCCGTGCCGGGGCGCATGCCGAGCTTGACGCCCGGGCGCATGCCGAGCTTCACGGCGACCGCGCCCGGACGCATGCCGAGCTTGACGCCCTCGCCCGGGCGCATCCCCAGCTTCAGGTCGTTGTCCATGTGCACTCCTCTCGGGCCGCGGGCATGCCGCGGCCACGCGTGGTGAATCGGATGGTCGAGCCAGAGATGAGCACGGCTCGAGGGAACCGGCCGGGCGCTGCGCCGAGGGCGCAGGTGAAGCCGTCGCGCCGAGTGGCCGTGCCATCACGCTAGAGCCGCACCAAGGGCACCGGCAACGGGTCATGGCGTTGCGCCTGGTGCGTTGGGGGGTTGCGTACCCGTTGCGTCCACCTTGCCGCTGAACTGGGAAAACGCCTCTGCAGGCCGCTGGAATCGCAGCAAAGTGCCGTACATCGACCCCTCGGCCCGTGTGCGCGGTCTTCTGCGCTTCGGCGGCGTGCGGCTACCTTGAGGCGCTCCGAGGGGGCCGCGCCGCCCAGGCCACCCCCGGTTCACCAACCCCCCTTTCGTGTAGCCGAGTTGAGAGGACACATGCATGTCCGCGCTGTCCGGCCCCATCCGCACCAAGGCCCACGTCCTGCGCGGCCTGCGGACCCTGCTGCACGACGAGGGCTTCACCGAGGTCGTCACCCCCGTCGCGCGCCGCGCCGACCTCGGGCCCGGCCGCCGCGCACCCGCCGGCCTCCACGAAGGCCGGTACCTGCGCGCGATGATCGGCCCGGCGCTGCGCGTCAACGTGAGCACCGACCGCCCGCGGGTGTACGAGATCGGCCCGTGCTTCCGGCCCGAGCCCCCGGACGCCCTCCACGCCGCCGAGTTCACGATGCTCGACCTGTACGCCGCCGAGCTCGACTTCGAGGGCCTGATCGACCTCGCCTGGCGCCTGGTCGGCCCGCACCTGCCCTCCTACACCCCCGAGCGGCTTTCGATCGCCGACCACGTCCACACCGAGTTCGGCATCGACCTGCGCACCGAGCCCATCGGCGACCTGCACCCGCGCATGGCCGCCCGGATCGGCGCCGCCGCGGGCGAGCCGTTCCGCGACGTCCTCGGCCGCTACATCGCCCGCGAACTCGAGGCCGGCACCGCGGGCCGCGCGGTGTTCCTGACCGACTACCCGAGCGGCGGCGACGAGCCGTGCGCCCGCCTGGCTCCCGGCACCACCGCCGTCCTGGAACGGTTCGAGCTCATCGTCGACGGCATCGAGCTCGTCCACGGCTACACCGACGAGACGGACCGGAAGGCCTTCACCGAACGCGCCAAGGCCGTCGGCCTCTACGACGACGAACAGCGGCTCGCCCAGGAAGCCGTCGAGTCCGGGGCCGTCCCCGCGGACACCGCCGGCCTCGGCATCGGCATCGAGCGGCTGTGCGCCGCCTCCGCCGGACTGCGCGACATCATCCCGTTCCTCCAGTCCCCCCAGTTCTAACCGCCCGCCCCTCGGCCCCGGAGGCACGATGGACCTTGCGATCACCCCGCTGCCCGGCGGATTCGGCGCCCGCGTCGACACCGACCTCGCCCGCGCGACCGGCGCCGCTGCAGCGCGGGCTCTCACCGACGCCCTGCACCGCCACCGCGTGCTGGTCCTGCCCGGCCAGCACCTCAACCACGCCGAACTGCTCGGCGCGGCCTCCCTGTTCGGCACCGTCGACGCCGCCACCGACCGCCGCTACACCGTCCCCGGCTTCCCCGGCCTCACCGTCGTCTCCAACCTCCACCAGGACGGCACGCCGATCGGCATCTACGACGGCGACCAGGAGGAGGAGTGGCACGCCGACAACTCCTTCAAGCCGCAGCTGACCGCCGCCACCCTGCTGTACTCGGTCATCACCCCCGGCGAGGGCGGCGAAACCCGCTTCGCCGACTCCACCCGCGCCTACGCCGATTTTCCCCCTGCGATGCGGCAACGCACCGCAGGGATGCGAGCGGTGCACTCCATCGAGCAGCTCGGTGTCCTGCAGAGCCAGGCCGGCGGCGGCCAGTCGTCGATCGCGGCCGGAAGCCTGGCCGGCCACCCGGAGGTCGAGCACCCGCTCGTCCTGACCCACCCAGTCACCGGCGCCCGCTCGCTGCTGCTCGGCTCCATGGTGATCAGCGGCATCACCGGGCTTTCCGGGAGGGAGAGCCGGGCCCTGCTCGACGAGCTGCTGGAGCACGCAACCAGCGCACCGTACGTCTACAGCCACCGCTGGAAGCAGGGCGACCTGGTCGTCTGGGACAACCTCGCCACCCTCCACACCGCCTCGCCCTGCGATAGTTCCCGCCACCGCCGGCTGCTGTACCGCGCCGCCGTCCGATAGCCGAAGGCCTCGCGTTCACAACGCCGGATGACCCGCGGCGAGAACACGAAGTCTGCCTGTACCCCGACCCTAGGGTGTGCCCATGACCGAGAAGGTTCCCCTGAAAGAGACCGCCCTCAACGCCGAGCGCATCGCCCGCATCGGTCGCGAAATCCAAGCGGTCTGCCCCGAGTTCGACGCCGACAGCTTCGTGACGTCGGTGATGGCGGACCTCCCCCAGCTGGAGCTGGGCGCCCGGATCGCTCGGACCAGCATGGGCCTGCACGCCCACCTTCCGGTCACCGGCCCCGACGCAGTCGACATCCTGCTGCGCTCCCTGCCCCCGACCCCTGAGGCGGCCGGAGTGACCAACGATTTCGGCCTGCACCTCTACTCGCCCCACTCCGACTACGTCTCCCGCTACCTCCGTGCCGCCAAGTACCTGGACCGATCGCTCGCCGCGCTGGCCCGCATGACGGGGTACTTCTCCGCCGAGCTTCCGGTGCGGCACTTTCTCGCCGAGTTCCCCGACGAGACGATGAGAGCCGTCGACGCGTGGACCCGGAACGAGGACTTCCGGGTACGCCGGCTGGCGAGCGAGGCCACCCGGCCCCTACTGCCCTGGGCCCCGCGAATCACGCTCCCCGTCGACACGGGCCTGCCCGTCCTCGAGCACCTCTACGACGACGCCCACCTCTACGTCCGCACCTCCGTGGCCAACCACCTGGGTGACATCGCCGCCAGCCAGCCCGACCTCGCGCTGACCACCCTTCAGCGTTGGAAGGAGTCAGGCCGACTCGCCGATGAACAGTTCGCCTTCCTCGCCCGGAACGCCCTGCGCAACCTCCTGAAGGAGGGCTGGCCGCCCGCCTACACCATCCTCGGCTACGCCCACGACGCGCCCATCACGCTCACCCCGCTCACCATTGAGCGCACCGACCTCCGTGAGGGCGACACCCTGAACTTCTCCGCCAGTCTCACCACCACAACAGCCGCCCCGGTCCACGTAATGACCGTGATCACCACAACAGGGCAGAACGGCCAGCCGCGGGAGAAGGTGTCCTTCCTGCGCCGCGCCACCGCCAAGCCGGGCCAGGCACTGCGGCTCGCCAAGGCGCACCCCTTGCGCTCAACCGCGCGATGGAGGGTCACACCGGGCTCCTACTCCCTCGCCCTCCAGGTCAACGGCCGCCGCTTCCCCTCCGTCACCTTCACCGTCCTCGGTACCTAACTCTCCCTCCGCCCCACGCCCGCCAGGACCGCGCCTGCCAGCACCAGGGGCCCGGAGGCGGCCTGTCCGACTACGCGGCCTGAGGCTGCGCTCGGACCTGACTGACCGCGCAGATTCTCAGTGCCTCAGCATCGGCGTTTCGGCCAATCCCCACTGAAGATCCGCCCCCACTGGCCTTCGACTCCGCCGATGTCATGGCGGCCGACGCGGCGGGAAGGGAGCGCGTAACGCTTCAGGCACCCTGGCTCCGCTCACCGTGACAGAAATCCGCCGACTCCTGGCGTCTCACCTCACTCCTAACCACCGTGTCGCCGGTCGCTTCGCGCGCACGCGCTGAACTGGTCACGCTGGCGCCACAGACGCCAGGCCGTCGCCCGCCACTGCCACTACCGGCGACGACTCCACTCGATCGAGTGGCAGTCCGGCAAGACCGCCTCTGCCGCACCATCAGCCAACTACACTCCGGGCGAGGCCTCTGACCAGGCCAGATAGCGAAACGCTACTGCAGTAAAGCCATGGCCGCGTGATTTCGAGCCCGAACCGGTCGGGTTGCCGTCACAGCACCGACCGCGTTCACTGAACGTCAGTCATCCGGGTTGCGCCGGCTCTGACAACGCACACAAGGGAGAAGCCGCCTCGAGCGTGAGGTGTTCAATGCGTCGGTCAGCCGAGGACTCAGTCCCCTCACAGGTCCTGAGCAAGCGCGACGCACTGGGCCTGCGGGTCGTCTCATCGGCAGTGGTGCTCACCGCGGTGGTGGCGACTGTCACGTGGGCGCCAGCGGTCGTGGGGGTGGCGGCAGCTGTGGTTGCCGCCACCACGTGCATGGAGCTCGGGGCCCTGCTCTCCCGGGGCCGTCGCTCGGCCGGCCGAGTGGCCACGGTCGTCGCCGCGCTGGTGGTGCTGAGCGCCACCTTCGGCGCAGTCGTCCTCGCCTGGACGCTGCTCGCAGGCGTCGGCGTCATGGCGCTTGCGGTGCAAGGACCTGCCTGGTCTCGCGTTCGGACCGTGCTGCCAGTCGTGTGGGTAGGGTTGCCGCTTGGCCTCGCTGTCGTCCTCAGTGACAGCGAGAGCGGTCGGCTGCTCCTGGTGCTGGGCCTCCTCCTCCTCTGTGTGTTCGAGTCGGCAGCCTACGTGTGCGGCCAGCGATGGGGCCGCCGTCGCATCGCGCCCCGAATCTCACCGGGAAAGACCGTCGAAGGCACCGCGGCCGGCGTCCTCGCGACGGTCGCCGCCGCGGGGTTCCCCTGGCTGGTCGACGTCGTCGACGCCTCGACCGCGGCGTCGAGCGCCCTCGTCGTCTGCGTATTCGGGTTCGTCGGCGACTTGGCCGGCTCGGCGGTGAAGAGAGCGGCATCCGTAAAGGACTCAGGGTCGCTCGTTCCGGGGCACGGAGGAATGCTCGACTACGTCGATGGGTTCCTCTTTGTCGCGCCCATGGTGTTCGTGCTGCACCTGCTCCCACCGACGTTGGGCGGCAGCCCGTGAGCGTCGGTTCGGCGATGGCCGCACGGCGCATCCTCGGGGCCGTCTTGGGTGGTGACGCCGCACCGAGTGCCCACGCACGGCTGACCGCATACCTCGACTCGCTTCCCGCCCACCGACGGCGAGAGGCGCTCGCGACCAGTATCTTGCTGGCGCCAGTTCCAGGCGCCCGCAACGACCGCGTCCCCAGTCGCATCCTGCGCCGTCCCTCCCACCTGGCGCGGACGCTCGCCTACGTCGCCCACTACAGCGACGAGGACTGTCGACGGTCGCTGGGGTACTCACCCACTCCCGGTTGGACCCGTCGCGGTCCGGATCTCGGCAACGACGTTGATGTTCCCCCCGCGTTGCGGGCCGACGCGTGCGTCATCGGTGCCGGCGCCGCCGGGACTATCATCGCTCACCACCTCGCCAGCACGGGTCGGTCCGTCATCCTCCTGGAGGAGGGGATCCACCGGCAGTTCGGAAGCGACCCAGACGAGATGGAGGTCCTGGGGTCGGTCTACCGCGACGGAGCACTGCAACTCAGTCGCGACAAAGGCCTCAGCGTCCTCCAGGCCTGCGGATTGGGCGGTTCGACCATGGTCAACAACGGCATCTGCACGTACCCTGGCGACCCCGCACTCTCGGCGGCCAGAGGCAACATGCTCCTGCGGTGGCGGACTGGTGGGGCCGTGATCGACCTCCGCGAGTTCGACCGATCCCGGCGCGAGGTTGAGGATCAGCTGTCGGTGCACGAGCTGCCCTCCTCCGCACTCGGACGCAACGCGGAGCTGCTGCTCGCACCCGGTCCCGCGCACGAGGCTGACGCGCGGGCACAGGGTACTGCGGCCGGCATCTTCCGGACGAACCTGGTCGACTGCCTCGGCTGCGGGCTGTGCAACTACGGGTGCCCTCACGGGCGACGTGCCTCGGTCGTCGACCGATACCTCCTTAATGCTGTTGGCCACGGCCTCCGGGTCATTACCCGGGCGCGCGTCCGCAGCTTGGAACCCTTGCCGCGCGGCGTCGCCGTGCACGCCACTGTCGGCCCGGACATGCGCTCCTGCACCGTCACCGCGAGTACGACGGTCGTCGCGGCGGGAGCAATCTCATCGAGCGCGCTACTACGACGCAGCCAGATCGGCGGCAACGTCGGCACGCACCTGAGCCACAACCTCAGCTTCCCTGTGCTGGCGCGCATGCCCTACCCAGTGCGGGCCCACGCCGAGGTCCCCATGTCCGCTTACGTCGACCACGGGACGCACATCTTGGAGTCGGTGTTCTTTCCCCCCGCCGCCTTGGCCGCACTCTTGCCCGAGTGGGGCAAGGCCCATCGCGAGTCGATGGACGCCTACGACCACTTCGCCGGCGCCGCCGTACTCACCGCCAGCCAAGCGACAGGACGCGTGCTGGCCAGCCCAAGGCGACGCGATGCCGTCCCCAGCGTGCTCCCGGGGCTCGGACGCGTAGACCGGACCAAGCCCAGGCAAGGCTTGAGGCAGCTGGCCCGGCACTTCCTCAACCAAGGGGCCGAGTACCTGCTGTTTCCGACCCTGCCGTGGAGCGGCCGAGCCCGCAGCATGCCGGAGGTGGAGCAGGTCCTGGCCCAGCTGGACACCGCCGCAGCGGTCTCCCTGAGCACCGCACACCCTCAGGGCGGCAACCCCATGAACGACGACCCTCGCCGAGGGGTGGTGGATTCGGCGTTCCGCCTGCACGGCTCCAGCTCGATCTACGTGTGCGACGCAAGCGTCTTCCCGACCGCACTCGGCCTCAACCCGCAGCTGACAGTCATGGCCTTGGCCGACATCTGCGGAAACAACCTCGCCGAACGGTATGTCTGAGTATCCATGAGCCACGCTAAGGCACCACTCGTCGTCGTCGTCAACCCTAGAGCCACGAAAAGCTCACCCACACGGACCCGAGCAGTCATCGACGCGCTGGCCACGACCCACCAGGTCACGTTGCTCGACACCTCAGGTGCACACTTGCGCGACCTGGGTGCCTTCTGCAGATCGGTGGGTGCGCGCGCGGTCGCCGTGATGGGCGGCGACGGCACCCTCAACCACGCCTGCTCGGCACTGCTGGGACTACCCGTGACCGTCGTCGTCATCCCGACCGGTGCGGGCAACCTCTTGGCCCGCAGTCTCCGAATCCCCAATGACCCGCTGCGCGCCGTGGGGCTGCTGCAACGGCCACAGCCGCGGATCGTGGATGTACCCGTGGCCGCAGTGCGCCTCGCGGGCTCTCCCGACCGGATCGCCATCACTCAAGTCGGCCTAGGAAGGGAGGCCCAGGTGGTGGCCTGGGCAGACCGGCGCCGTCACCTGCCCACCGCCCTGCGACTGGTGGTGGCGGCCGTGGCGACCGGTGGTCGTCGGAAACCACGGTTCACCGTGCGGAGTGAGGACCAGCCAGAGACGGTTGCGACGAGCGCGTCGGTGCAATTGCGCTACCCATACACGCGGCTGGGTCCCTTGCCGGTCGGCATCAGGGCCGACTCCGGTGCACTCGCCATGATGCTCCTCCGCCCAGGAACTCGCCCAGTTACACGCCACTTCGGGTCAGCGGACATCGCCTTCTCGGCTGTGGAGGAGCAATTCAGCGTCCACGTCGACGGGGAACCTGTCGCTCCGGCTTGGTCGGCAGCGGTCGTACCGGCCGCTCACCGCATGCTGTTCCTGGCGGGCGAGAACGGGTTCCTCACAGGGGCTTGAAGATCGACAGCGGCCCCAGCGCCTCCTCCTCAACGAAGAGCACTGGGGCAAGCCGGCGAAGAACCGTGTGAAGTACGGGCTGCCTGCCCCGGACACACACCGACCGCGGCGAGGACACGGCCCCCAAGCGCGCCTTGAAGCGTTGAGCAGTTTGGCCGAGTTGCACGAACCGAGCCCCCGCGCGCAAGGCGTTCCCCAGCTCTGCATACATCAGGTTGAAGTAGACGTCGGCGTAACGGTTGGCCGGGTAGTGCAGCCCGCAGAACAGGAAGTAGTAGCTGCCTTCCTGGCGCAGTCCCCAGTGGCAGCCGACGACCTCGCCGTCCAACTGTGCCAAGGTGAGGAAGACGTCGTCAGGGAACTCACGCGCCAATGCTACGAAGAACTCGCGTGGCAGTTGCTCCAGGCGGTGCTCGGCCGCGCCCTCCACCTGTCGGTATAGGCCGTGCGCGCGCTCGTCGTAAACCTCGGCGATGGCCGCTGGACCCGTGAACGACCGCAACGTGAGCTCGCGTCGGCGTGCCTTACGCAGCGACCGGTTGATGTCTTGCCGGTAGTGCGACTTGAGGCTGCCGAGATAGTCCTCAAAGCTTCCAAACTGGTCGGTCGCCAGCGAGTACATCGACGGGGTGGTGGCGGCGACGTAGCCCGCGCCCTCCAGCACTTGCCTGACGGGATCGTCGGACCCGCCCAGCTCCTTGTAGACCACCAGGGTCGCACGGGTCGCCGACGCCATACGGGACAGGTGGTCCTCGACCACCGCGACGATCGCTGGGACGTCGCGGGTAGGATCGACCATCAGCGCCCGTCCGCCAGCGGACACCGGAACGCCGCAGAACAGCACCCGCGGCGCCAGCAGCCAGCCCGTGACCGGCCGCAGGTACGACATCACCCTGCGGCTCGAGGAAGGTGCAAGGACGGCGAGGTCCACGCGCATCAGGAACCAGTTGAACGCGGCAACCGCGGTGTCGCCCTCCCACACAGTGCAGTAGCCGAGCTGGTCGGTGCCTTTGGCTTGCTCGACGGCCCGGAGGAAGGGGATGCTCGAGAGCACGTCACCGCCCGCTGCCACCAGCACCCGCTCCCAGGCCGCTGAGTCGACCGCGGACGCCGTGTCGGTGGCGACGACCCTGAACCGCGAACTCGCCATCATCGAGACCTCACGCGGGCGCGAAACCGTGCTCGGAGGCCGCGGACGCCACCATCCTCACCGTGTCTGCGTTGAGTCGGATGCCGATCTCCCGGAGGCTGGGTTCCATGCCGAGCAGGAGTGTCTCGGCCATGCAGGCGTAGACGTTCCCTGGCGGCAGCGGGATGCCGCTGATGGCGAACGACTGTTCCTGCGGCAACCGGACGATCCCGCCCTCGACGAACCGGATACACGGGCGCTCGCGGGCGACGAGGGGCGAGAAGTCACTGGGTTTGGCGATGTCACACACAACCCTGGCCTCCGGGCCGAGGTGCTGGGGGTCGATCAACGCCCCACCCGCTGCCATGGCGCCGACGACGACATCGCACCTGCACAGGTCGTGCAAGTCCGAGCTGACTGTGACGGGGAGATCACCCGCGAGGTTGCCGATCTCCTTGATGATGCCCTTCACCCGCGGCGACCCGGCGTCCCTGACGATCAGAGTCAGGGCCTTCACCTTCGAGGCCAGCAGGAGGGCGCACACCTTCCCGATGCTGCCCAGCGCGCCGCACACAGCCACCCGCAGGCCCGAGAGGTCCAGACCTTCATCGGCCACGCAAGTCTCGAGCGCTGCGATGCTCATCGCCGCCGTGAGGTTGTTGCCTGATGTCACGGCGAGCGTTGAGCCGCGCAGCCGCAGGCCGTTATCCATGATGGCTGAGGTATAGCCGCCCAGGCCGAGCACCGAGCAGCCGAGTTCCTCGGCGATTTTCGACGCCCGGCCGATGAGATTGCGCAAACCCTCCATGGCGCGCTCGTCGGCGCGCCGTGCGGCGATGTAGCTGGCGGTCACTGGTAGACCGATGAAGGTTAGGTGGGTTGCCGACCGGGCTGATTCGACGATGCGTTGGTCCAGGATCATCGGACCCACAAGCTCTGCCCCGACCTCCAGAAAGCGCTCGACCTCATCGTTGGGAAGCTCGGCCAGCTCAGGCTCGACCAGCCGCGCATCGGTGGCCGCGAGGAGGTGCCCGATAAAGGCGACGCGGGCGATCTCGGTCTGCGGTTGCTGGCGGTGGATCGATGCCGTTCTCGGCGTCTGCGCGGAGGGGGGCATGTCCAGCTCGGCCACGAAACTGATGAGGTGGCGCAGGTCGAGGCGGTGTAGCGCCTCGCAGAACGTCGCGAGCGCGACGACGAACTGCTCGATCTCCGCGGTGGTGACAAACGCCGACGGCTCGATACGCAAGGTCCGGGGAGCGCTCAGGGTCGGGAGCAGCCGGATGTCGTGGACGTTGAGGAAGTACGCGGCGGCGAACCACCCGAACAGGTCGTTGCGGTCCAGGGTGCGGAGGATCGGCGAGGGTGAGTCCGACTGGTCCGCGAGCTCGACGCCGACCATCAGGCCCCTGCCGCGGACCTCGCGGATGACGGCCGGGTAGCGGTCCCTGACCTGTTCCAGTCGGTGGAACAGCGTTCTTCCTGTATCGGCGCAGCGCGCCGGCACACCTTCCTCGTCCATCAGCCGGATCGCGCGCAAGGCAATCGCGCAACTCCACTCGTCCTCGGCGAACGTCGAGGTGTGGGTGATCGAGAACTCCGGCTGGTAGCGGTCGCGAGCCACCAGGAGAGCACCAATCTTCGCCAGGCCCCCACCGAGGGCCTTTGACAGGCACACGTAGTCGGGCCGGACACGGAGCTGCTCGCTCGCCAAGAACGTGCCCGTGCGCCCCATACCGGTCTGGATCTCGTCCGCGATCAGCGGCACGCAGTGCCGGGATGCTTCCTGCGCGAGGGCGTGCGCCTCCGCTTCGCTGAGCGGGATGACTCCGCCCTCGCCCTGCACGGCCTCGAAGAAGACAGCGCCCATCCGATCAGACGCGCCCACCACAGCGGCGGTGTCAGCGGATCCGTTGACACCGTCTGAGAAGACCACCCGTGGACCGAGTGGAGCGTAGTGTTCGGACCCGTGTGAACCGAGCGCTACCGCGCCGGTGGTCTTGCCGTGGAAGGATCGCGGCACGGCGCGAAACACTGACCCGCCTGTCTCGATGTATGCGTGCTTTAGTGCTGACTCGATGACTTCGGCGCCGGTGTTGCTGAACAGACACACAAAGTCGCCACCGACACGCTCCCCCAGCACCGCGGCCAGTTCGCCGGCACTACGCCGGATTGAAGCCTGCGCGTGCGCCGGGACGTGAGCGGACAGCAGCCGACGGGCTTCCGAGACGAGCGCGGGATGGTTGTGGCCGAAGAGGCTGGCGCCATAGCCGCCCGCCAGGTCGAGCACAGGCCGGGCAGCACCGGACGGCGTACGGATCCACATCGTGTCCTTCTCGGCTCTTACGTACTCGACGTTGAGGGCCATGGCGCGGAACCGAGAGCCCCAGCCGGGGCGACAGTAGGTCTCGTACGCCGTAGGCTCCTGGGCCGACAACGAGGCCGCATCCTTCTGAGTCATGCCGAATCCAGATCGGTTCCGAAGACCCGGAACGACCGGCACTGGGTGGCTCCGGTCGCTTGGATCACCCGCGAGATGTCGACATTGCTTGGGTCGGTCCATCCCATCGTCGCGCGCTTCCAGTGAGCCGCGGCGGGCGATTGGAACGCGTGTGCGAGCATCAACGCCGCGATGCCCGTACGCCGCGCTTCCGGGACGACTCCCATGAGCGCCACACGGCACGACTCGATGCCACGCCCGGTTTGCATGCTCCACGCCAGCCGCGGAGTATGGCGCGAGAGCAGCGTGCCGTTCAGTGGCCGTAGCCGCGGGTTTAAGTCGGGAAGCGCCAGCAGGAACCCCACCGGTCCGTTGGCGTTTTCGGCCAGCACGATGACGGAGTGCTTCAGCAGCGGTTTCAGCCCGTCCGCCACGTAGGCGAACTCATCGGGAAAATACGGGACGAAACCCCAGTTGTCGCGCCAGGACGTGTTGTAGATGTCGCGGATCGCGCTCAACTCGCTCGCCCACAGCCGGGGGTTGCCGTCTCGGACCGCGACGCCGGTCTCCCGGGCGACGCGATCGGCCACCCGCGCGAGCCGCGTGGGCACCCGCCCGTCGAGGGGCATCTCCCACTCCCACAGCTCCTTGACACGGGTGAGGCCGCACGCTCTCATCAGCTCCAGGTAGTAGGGCGGGTTGTACGGCATCATCAGGCTCGGGACGCTGTCAAAGTTATCGGCCAGAAGCCCGGTCGAGTAATTGGTCGTCAGATTGAACGGGCCGATCACATGGCGCCTTCCACGTGCGCGCAGCCACTCACTCGCGGTGTCCATCAACGCATGAGCCACGGCAACGCTGTCGACGCATTCGAAGAAGCCGAAGCCTCCTCCATCGGGCCGCTGATGGGGCTGCCACGAGTTGTCATCGATTGCCGCGATACTCCCGACCACCAGCCCTTTCCAGACCGCCGTCCATAGAGCGACATCGACGTGACGGAACAGCGGATTCTTCGGGCTCAGATAGCGACGCATCTCGGTGTCCAACGGCGCCACCCACGAAGAGTCGGTATGGCAGTGGGCGTGCACATTCCGACCGGCGTCGAGGAATTGTGCGACGTCCGCGCGGCGGGCGGGGTCGCACTCCCTGATGATTACGTCGCGTGCGCCGATGCTCATCCGGGCCAGCGCTCTTCCGGTCGCGCGTCCTCGTCACGGACAGCCGCCGAGCAGGCCGGAAGACCAGGGTCGCGACCAGTGAGCTCGATCGACAGGTCCCACAGCCGACGCGCTGTCGCCAGGTCTCGTGCCCTGCGCGACGGCCTTTCGCGGACCGGTGCGCCCAGCACGCGCAGGCGTGGTCCGAACAGGTCGTTCTGCCCGGCTCGCGGGTCCGTGAGTGCCCGCAGCATCGGCCGGATGGCGTGAGACGTCGACGGGAAGGTGTACGAGACGAACCTGTTGAGCACGTTGGACATGCTGTGTCCCTCCCATCCCAGGTCAGTTCGAGCGGCGCCGGGGTTCGCGCTAAGTGCCGTGACGCCGCTGGACGAGGCGGCCAGGCGTCGTGACAGTTCGAGGGTGAACAACTGGAGTGCGAGCTTGCTCTGAAAGTACGCCGCCCAGCGGTTGTAGCGCCTTGCGGTGAACATCGGGTCTTTCAGGTCCAGCCGGCCCAGGCGGTGTCCGTTGCTGGCCGCCATTACGATCCGTGCCTCGGGCCGCTGCCGCAGTAACGGCAGCAGGCCAGCGGTCAATGCGAAGTGCCCCAGGTAGTTCACCCCGAACTGCGTCTCGAACCCGTCCTCGGTCAGGCCAGCGTCCACAGCCATCACGCCCGCGTTGTTGACGAGCAGGTCGACCCCCTGGCCGCGAGTTGCGATCTGCTCGGCGGCCTCGCCGACGCTGTACAGGCTCGCCAGATCGCATGGGACGATCTCGACCGCTGCGGCGGGTGACGCTGACTTCAGGACCTCGCCACGCACGGCCTGTGCAGCGGGGATGTCGCGGCACGCCATGATCACGTGAACGTCGCACTCGACGAGGTATCGGACAATTGCTCGACCAAGGCCGGAGTTGGCTCCGGTAATGACCGCGACGCGCCCGCGCAAAGCACGGCAGTGATTATCAGGGCACGAAGCAGCCACGACACTCCTTGAGGGACACGTTTCTAGTACCTTAGCTATTCCGCCAGGCGAAATCCTGTATTGCCTTCGCCTGCCTCATAGTCTTCCGGAAGAGCGACCTTCCCCGCGGTCCGGACCCCGAGGCCACGCAGGGGGCCTCCCCGGAGGGTAATCGGCATGAGGAGTAGGTATTTTGAGCCGTGGCCGGAAGCAGAGCGCATTGACCCGATCAGGCGTCTTCACAGGCTTGTCGAGACGTCGTGTGTGACCCCCGTCGCAAAGCACCAGCGTGCCCTGGTGGGCCTGGTGTACCTGCGCAGGCACGACACCCTCGCGCAACTCGCGGTCGGCTTTGCCCCCGGCGTGCGGTTCCGCGCGTGTCTCTGGTGCCGGGTGTGCTGCGCGGGCTCGTCATCGGGCGGCGTTCCGCCCCTCGTGTGTGTGACCCAAACGCGCATCTGGCTGAGACCAGGGGTCAGGTGCAACACGTCTTCGCCAGGAGGTGAGGCAGGGGCCTTGGCCCGGTCTCCGGCCGTCCCTGCTTCAACACGCTGAACTTGACAGGAAATCCGCCATCCTCGCCCACCAGGGGGAGGTCGCACGCGAACGGCCCCTGCCCGGCATCCTCGCCCGACTGCCCGAACCCGAACGCAACGAGATCATCAGCACCGAGTCCTTCACCAGGCTCACCCCCGGCCCCATCGCGGGCGACCCGTACCGGCTCCTCACCTGACAGGCACGCCCCACACTCTGCGCGCACCGCACAACGGGAGTCCAAGATGACCACCACACCCACCTCGGACGAAACACCGAGCGCCTTCACCGACGAAAAGTACGGGGCCCAACGCGCCGCGGCCGCCGTGTGGGCCGGAGCGTCCGTACTGATCACCGACCGGCGCGGCCGGGTCCTGATCGAGCGCGTCGGCTACCGCGACACCCGCCTCCTGCCGGGCGGCGCGGTCGACAAGGGCGAGTCACCCGCCCACGCCGCCGCCCGCGAACTGCGCGAAGAACTCGGCGTCACGATGACAGTCGACCGCGGGCTCGCCGTGGACTGGGTCTCCGCCGCCGGCGCCAACGCGCGCCCCGCCATGCGGTTTCCCGTCGAGGTCCTGCACGTCTTCGACGGCGGGACGTGGGGCGACGAACAGATCGCCGCCATCCGGCCCCGCGAAGGCGAGATCGAGGCGGTCGACTTCGTCGAACCCGCCCGACTGCCCGAGCTGATGTCACCCGACAACGCCCGCCGGGCCCTGTCCGCGCTGCGCGCCCGTATCAACGCCGCCGGCCCGGCCCTACTGGAGGACGGTCTCCCGATCGCTCCCACCGTCCTGGACCGGGCCGGTGTCCTGCGCACCGCCCACGCCCGGCACCACTTCCCCTTCCATACCGGCCCGGCTCCGGAAGACCTCCCCGTACACCAGGTCTGGGGCTGGCTGTTTGCCCCAGACGGCCGCGTGCTCGTGCTCTCCGCGCAGAGTTGCGCGGGAGTCATCATCGGCGCGGTCCCCAAAGTACCGACCTGTCCGCATCTCTGGAGCGGCTTCTCCGTAGTTCTACCACTTCCTGCCCGTCGGGGCAGCGTGCCCATCTGCGGTTCCGCTCGTTGTGATGACTGCAAGTCATCACCGATGCCTCAATCGCATCGGCGAGTTGTGAGATGGAGAGCGGCTCATGAGCACGACGATCGACCTGCCGACGTGCCGGACACGGCGGTCAGGGCCAGGGAGTTCGACCCACGGGGTGCCGGACGGCGTAGCCCGGCTGCGGTCTCCATCGGTGGTCTTCGAGCAGACCCTCACCGGGTTCGGCGACAGCCAGCGGGCCCGGCATCTCGGCCCGGACACGATCCGTGGTCGGGAGCGGACCGTGCGGCAGCTACAGGCGTTCTCGGGGGCCTTCCCGTGGCAGCCCGCCTGGGGTGCGCCGTTGTACGACCGCTGGTCGTCGGCCCTCGCCGAGAAGGTGGCTACGTCAACGGTGATCGCCCAGCAGCAGAAGGTCGGCCTATATCTGACGTATCTGTGCGAGCCGGCGTACGGCTGGCGCGAGGTCTGCCAGGAACTGTTCGGGACGTTCAACGAGCAGGCTCTGTGGGACCTGAACCGGGTTCGCCACTCGCAGGAGTACGTCGGTCGGCCGAACCGGAATCGCCCGCTGACGCGGCCGGAGATCCGGTCGCTGATCGGGCAGATCGATCCGGAGATCCGGCGGCTACAGTCGGTCGGTCACAAGGGGGCTCTGTCGGCGGCGCGGGACCTTGCCCTGCTGACGACCACGTACGCGTGGGGGTTGCGGCGCCGGGAGGCCGCCCGGCTCGACTTGCACGACTGGCGCCGGCAGCCCCGGCTTCCGGAGTTCGGGGACTTCGGCGGTCTGGCGGTGCGCTGGGGCAAGGCGATGGCCGGGCAGCCGCCGCGGCGCCGGACGGTGGTGTCCGTGTGGCCGTGGGCAGTATCCACGGTCCGGTTCTACGTCGAGCACGTGCGGCCGTTGTTCTACCAGGACAGTCGGGACGACGGCGTCATGTTCCCCACCGAGCGCGGTTCGCGGATCAGCGAGCGGTCGCTCAACGACCGGTTCGCGCACTGGCGGGACAAGGCCGGCCTGGCCGAGGAACTTGGCCCCCACTGTCTTCGCCACACGTACGTCACCAGGCTCATCGAGTCGGGCTACGACGCGGGGTTCGTGACCGAGCAGGTTGGCCATTCTCACGCCGCCACGACGGCGATCTACACCGCGCTCAGCAGCGAGTACAAGAACTTGCAGGTTCGCCAGCACCTGGAGGCGGCCGAGGCCGAGGTGCTCCGTCTCGCGTTCGCTCAGGCCGATCTCGAGGCGGAGTGCGATGAGGAGCTGGCGATCACCCTCGCCCTGCAGGGCGCCGAGCCCCGGAGGGGCGCGTGATGAGGGCGGTACCCGCTCCGGAGCCCCGTCCGGAAGGCGTCAGGGCCAGCTCAAGGCCACAGTACGAGTGGCGGCTGCGCGAGCTGATGGCCGTCAGGAAGAACTGGTACACCACCACCAAGCTGACCGAGGCCCTGCACGAGTACGGATTCGACTTCGACCGGAGCCACATCTACCGGCTGGTCAGCGGCGACAAGCCACCCAAGATGCCGGTCGATCTGCTGCTGGCACTGTGCAAGATCCTCGGCTGCCGGTTCGAGGAACTCGTCGTCGAGGTCACTGCGGCGGAGAGCGACGTGTCGGCACTGCCCGAGCAGGCCGGGCCGCGTCCGCTGCTGCCGGAGTCGCCCATGCTCGACGCCGGGTTCTTCGACGCCGAGACCTGACCGGCCCCGCGATGGTGGACAAGAGCCAGCAGCGGGGCCGCGGTTCGTGCGACGACTGCGGGCGTGAGCGGTATCTGCGGGTGAACACGCGCTCGCGTCGGCTGTGCGCGACCTGTGCCGATCGCCGCCGGCCAACCGAGGAGTGCATCGACTGCCGCCAGCTCCGGATCCCCTACGCTCGGACCGCTGCCGGCCCGGTATGCCAGGCGTGCCAACGACGCCGCAACGCTCAGCCGTGCGCCCGTTGTGGCCAAGTCCGCGTCGTGACGAAGCGGCTGGACGATGGTGCACCGTTGTGCCAAACCTGCTGGAAGAAGCAGCAGCCCGGCGAGCCATGCGTCGGCTGCGGCGAGGTACGCGCGGTCCACCAGCGCGGCGACGGTGGACCGCTGTGTGAACGCTGCTACCGCCAGCGCACCCCTCACCTGAAGTGCGCGGTCTGCGGAGAAGTTCGCCAGATGCAGAACGCGGCGAAGAGGATCTGCCGCCGTTGCGCCGCGTCGATGCGCACGCATGAGCCGTGCCGGGCCTGCGGCAAGAGCCGGGAAGTCGCCCACCGCGACGAGCGCGGCCCCCAGTGCCGGTACTGCCGAAGCCGCGACCGCTCCCGCCCCTGCGCACGGTGCGGCACCACCGCCGTGATCGTCGCTCGCGGTCCCGACGGGCCTCTGTGCACCCGCTGCCGCCGCCGGGACCGGTTTCCCGAACACCCCTGCCGGGACTGCGGGCTGCGTACCGCCGAGGTCACCGCCGTCGAAGACGGCATCCCGCGCTGCGCATCCTGTTACGGGAAGCTCCGGGTTTCTTGCAGCCGCTGTGGCGCCGTCGCCCGCGCCAACCGCCGCTGGCCCGAAGGGCCGGTCTGCCGGGCATGCGTCGACCAGGTCCTGGCCAGCCCCGCCGTCTGCTCCCGCTGCCGGCAGCCCAGCATCGCCTTCCGACATCACGATGGCGACCCCGTGTGCCCTGAGTGCGCCGGCGTCCGCTTCTCTTACCGCTGCCGCACCTGCCACGGCTTCGCACGACTCGAATCCGATGCACGCTGCCGCGCCTGCACCGCCCAGAGCCGACTGACCGCCCTCACCACCGACCCGGTCACCGGCGCCACACCCGAGTGGCTGCAGCCACTCGTCGACGAGCTGGCCGCCTACGAGAACCCGTCGAGTCTCGACGCCTACCTCCGCGGCCCCGGCGGGCAACTGGTCAGACAGCTCGCCACGAGCGCCCTCCTGCCCACGCACGAGGCCCTCGATGAGCTGCGGCAGACCGCCTCGGTCAACCATCTGCGGGATCTACTCGTCCTGGTCGGCATCCTGCCCTCACGCGACGAACAACTTGCCCAACTCGCCCGTGACATCACCGTCCACGCCACCGAACTCGACCCCGGCAACCGGCTCATCCTCACCCGCTACGGCCGCTGGTCCCTGATGCCGCTCGCCCAACATGCCATCCGCCACGGCAAGCCCCTCACCAAGGGACAACGGGCCTACCTCCTGCGCCGCCTTCGCGTTGCCCGACAGTTCCTCGGCCATCTCCACGGCCGAGGTGTTCTCCTGGCCGACTGCACGCAGGCCCGCTGCGACCGATGGGCCACCCAGCACCGCCACTACCAGTCAGAACTCCGGCACTTCCTGGTCTGGTCGGCTGACGCCCGTCTGTCCCCGCCACGCATCGCCATCGCGGCCGCCCAGCACGCGGAAGACCGCTCGATCATGAGCGACACCGAACGCGTCCTGACCGCCCTGCGGCTGGAGACCAACGAGACCGTCTCCCTCGCCGACCGCGTCGCCGGATGCCTGGTCCTCCAGTACGGACAGCTGTGCACCCGCATCGTCAGTCTCACCCTGGACGACGTCCAGCACCACCCGAACGAGCCCGACACCCTCGGACTGCTCTTCGGACGTGATCAGCTCTGGCTGCGTCCACGCCTGTCCGCTCTGCTGCAACGGCTGATCGACGGCCGCACACCACCGACCGTCATCGCCCGGTCCCATCCGACGCCCTACCTCTTCCCCGGCATGCGCCCCGGCCGCCACCTCACCGCGAACGCCCTGAGCGAGCGACTCGTCCGCCTCGGCATCCCCGCCACCCGCCTCGCCCGCAACGGCGCCTGGCTCTCCCTGGTCAGCTCCGTTCACTGGAAGATGCTCGCCGACCTCATCGGAACCTGCAACGCCACCGCTCACCGCTGGCACCAGCACTCCGCCACCGACCGCGCCAGCTACGTCGCCATGCGGATGAGAGACCGACCGCCCCCATCTGTCCCCGAGTGACCGATCCAGCGCCGGCACAGGGTCTGTGTAGCGAACGGTAAAACTCGGTCGGATTTCTTCGCGGCGAGACGGTCCTCGGTGTCCGGTTGTGTCGGCCTGCCGGGATCTGTGCGACCTCCGGGAGGGGTGGGCGAAGTCGCGCACGTGCTGAGGTGCGAGGGCGGACCGCGGAGTCAGCGTGGCGGCCCTCCGGCCTGACGGCCTGGTG
Source organism: Streptomyces peucetius (assembly GCF_025854275.1). Taxonomy (NCBI): domain Bacteria; kingdom Bacillati; phylum Actinomycetota; class Actinomycetes; order Kitasatosporales; family Streptomycetaceae; genus Streptomyces; species Streptomyces peucetius. The sequence continues at coordinate 56,419 of NZ_CP107567.1, forward strand.
TGGTCATGGTCCGTTCCAGCCAGTGGCGTCCCTGATGGAGGCGTTGGTGATCCATTGCAGCCACAATGTTGCGGCGGCACACAGTGCAATGGCCGAGCCTTCGGGAGTGGTGGGGGTCAGGGGGTGCGCGAGGAGCTTGGTTAGGGCTTCGGTCAGATAGGTCTTTGATCATCTGCGCGGATGTTTCCTCAGGTCGCGTCACGTGATCGTGGCCGTCGTAGGAACTCCGCAGGAATGGGGAGGAATGCATGTTTGACAGAGTCTCCGCCTGGCGAGCGGCGACCTCGGTCGTGGCGACAGCCACGGCAGGAGTGCTGATCGCCGGGCTGGTGACCGGACAGGCCGCCGCCGTACAGCCGGCTTTGCTCCTGTCCACATCAACCACCGTACGCTCGGCAACCGACAGCGCAGCACCAGTGCCGTCAGCCGGAATCGGCGACCGGAAGCCCGCCCGGCTGCCGGCGATGCCAGCGACGCCCCAGCGTTCAAAGCCGGTGTGGCCGACGGCCGGCACGGCGACCGTTAGTGTGTCGGACTCGGCCCGCCGGGCCGGGACTCTGCCGGTCACCTTGGCCCGCCCAGCACCTCAAGGGCGCGCGAGCACGGATGCCGCACCGGAGCGGGCCGGGGCCCAGCGGGTTGAGGTCGAAATGTTGCCCCGCGCGAAAGCGGAGCAGGCCGGGCTTCGGGGCGTGCTGTTCGCGCTGCGCGAAGCTGGTGAGGAGGACGGGGCGAGCCAGGCGGCGGCAGTGCCACGCTCTGCCGATGTCCCCGGCCGGGTGGCGGTGACGGTCGACTACGCCGGCTTCCGCTCCGCGTACGGCGGCGGTTTTGCCTCGCGTCTCGGGTTGGTGCGGTACCCGGCGTGCATCCTCGACCGTCCCAAGGACTCCGAGTGTGCCGAGGGAACGCCGGTCGCGTCGCGCAACGACCTGAAGGCAGGCCAGGTGACCTCCTCCGATGTGGAGGTCGCGCCGGCCGGGGCCCCGACCGCGGAACGCACTGCCTTCGTCTACGCGCTGGAGGCGAGCGCATCCGGCTCCTCCGGCTCGTACAAGGCGACCGATCTGCTGAACTCGGCAGACTGGTCAGTGAGCGGAAACTCCGGAGCCTTCACGTACACCTATCCGCTGTCCGCGCCTCCGGCGCCGGGCGGGGACCCGCTGAAGCTGGCACTGCACTACAACTCGCAGTCCGTGGACGGCCGTACCTCGGCTCAGAACGCCCAGCCGTCCTGGGTGGGCCAGGGATGGGACATCGCGCCGGGCTTCATCGAACGCCGCTACCACTCCTGCACGAGCGACGGGCAAAGCTCCGCTGACCTGTGCTGGAAGGACTACGACCAGGTTGCGATCAGCCTGGGAGGACGCTCCACCCAGCTCATACCCCTGGACGCGGGCCGGACCAAATGGCGGCTGCGGGACGACCCGGGATGGTCGGTGACCCGGGAAACGGGCACCACCAACGGTGACAACGACGGCGAGTTCTGGTGGGTGAAAGCACCGGACGGGACCCAGTACCGGTTCGGCGGCGAGACCGACTTCGGCGGCGGAGACCTGAACTCCGCCTGGACCGTACCGGTCTACGGCGACGACTCCGGCGAGCCCTGCCACACCAGCACCTTCAGCGGCAGCTGGTGCAACCAGGCATGGCGCTGGAACCTGGACATGGTGGTCGACCCCAACAACAACATGACCGTGCTCCACTGGGGAGAAGCCGTCGACGGCTACGGGAGGAACGGCTCCACCACCCGCACGGACTACGTACGGGGAGGCTGGCTCAACGCCGTGGAGTACGGACGGAAGTGGGGCGACAGCCCCACCACCACCCCGGCCACCGGCAAGCTCGCCTTCACGACCGACTTCCGGTGCACGGAGAACACAACCTGCCCATCGATCGAAAACAACCCCGGCTCCTACCCAGACGTGCCGACCGACCTCATCTGCTGGCGCGAGCCCTGTACTGAGCACGCGCCGACATTCTTCAGCACGATCCGACTGAAGCACATCACCCTGACCTCCGGCGGCAGGGCCATCGCCAAGTGGGAGCTCGGCAAACAGTTCCCCGCACCCGGCGACGGCAGCGACCCCTCACTGTGGCTAAGCAAGATCCAGCGCTACGGCAGCAGCGACGGCGGCGCGACCTGGCAGGCCACGCCGGCCCTCTCCACCTACGGCACCGCACTGGACAACCGGATGGACTACAACACGTCCGCCGGTGTGCTGCCCATGAAGATGTACCGGATCACCAAGCTCCAGACCGAACTGGGCGGCCTCATCGAGGTCGCCTACACCCGGCCGAACCCGTGCACCTCCGTGCCGTCGAACGCCGCGACCAACACCAAGGACTGCTTCCCGCAGTACCACGTGCCTGAGTCCGGCCCCGCGGGATGGGGCTGGTTCCACAAGTACCTGGTGGACAAGGTCACCGTCCGCGACCCGCACACAAGCTCACCGGACCAGGTCACCGACTACGTCTACTACGGAACCCCGGCCTGGCACCACGACGAGTTCTCCCTCGCGCCCGCGAGCGCCCAGTCCTGGTCCCAGTGGCGAGGCTACCCGCAGGTCACAGTGGTCAAGGGCAGCGGCTCCACCCGCACCACCACCTCCTCCACCTACTTCCGAGGCATGCACGGCGACAGCGACGGCTCCGGCGGAACGAAAACCGTGAAAGTCACCGACTCCGAAGGCAACGCCCTCTACGACCATATCTACCTGACCGGCCGCGTCCGGGAGACCACCACCTGGGGGCTGGACACCAACAACGCCCCCACCGTCCCGCTGACCAAGGACTTCTCCACATACACCGGTCCGCGCACCATCGACCACGCCGGCGGTGACGCCAGAGACGCGATCATGCTCGCCGAGACCACCCACGAGACCTGGGCGAAGACCTCCACAGGTGGGCGGTGGACCAAGACCGTACGGGCCTTCGACGACACGTACAACCAGCTGACCAGCGAGTACGAGTACGGTGACATGGCGGTCACCGGCGACGAGCGGTGCACCACCACCGGCTACATCCACGGCGGCGCGGCCTACATGTACTACCCGTACCAGTCCGAGGTCCACGGCGGTGACTGTGCCGCCACAGTCGTCTCGCGCACCCAGACCTGGTACGACGGACACACCTCACTGACCACCGACCCGGTGACCGACGGCAACCCGACCCAGGTGCGCACCTTCACCAGCGACACCGCCTACGTGGACACCAAGGCCACATACGACACCTACGGACGTGCCCTCACCCAGACCGACGGGCGCGGCCACACCACGACCACGGCCTACAGCCCGGCGAAGGGCAACCCCACCACGGTCACCGTGACCAACCCCAAGGGGCACACGGTCACCACCAGCATGGACCCGGCCTTCGCCGTCCCCACCAAGGTGACGGACGCCAACGGCAGGGTCACCACCAGCGGTTACGATGAGTTCGGTCGGCTTACCACCGTGCGGCTCCCCGGCACCGCCGCAAGCGATGCCGCCGACTGGGTCTTCACCTACCAGGTGAACCAGGGCGCGCCCAGCCGGATCTCGACCAGCCGCATCACCGACCGGGCCACTGGCACGTACATACCGGAGTACACCTTCCTGGACGGACTCGGCCGGACCACCGAGACGCAGACCCTTTCCCCGTCCGGCTCCGGGCGGATCGTCACACAGACCCGCTACGACAACCAGGGACGCACGGCCGCGGTCACCGCGCCGATGCACATGGCCGGCACGGCCGGATCGACACTCGCTGTCCCGGTGGTGTCGGAGATCCACTCCGAGACCCGCACCGGCTACGACACGCTCGGCCGGACCATCGAAACCGCGCTATGGTCCGGAGGCGTCAAGAAGCACGCCACCACCACGGCCTGGTACGCCGACCTGTCCACGGTCAACCCTCCGGTCGGTCAACCCACGACCTACCACCTGGACGCGCTCGGCCGCACCGCCAAAGTCGTGGAAACGCTCGACTCCGGCACGGCCACGACCACCTACGGCTACGACCGACAGGACCGCCTCACCCGCATCACCGACGCGAAAGGCAACATCACCGACTACACCTATGACTGGCTCGGCCGCCGCCTGACCGGCGACGACCCGGACACGGGCCTGACCACCACTGCGTACGACGGCAACGGCAACCCCACCAAGTCCACCGACGCCCGCGGCCAGACCGTAGTCTCGGCATACGACGAGCTGAACCGGCGCACCCAGCTTCGCAAGGACTCCGCCACCGGTACCCTGCTCGCTGAATGGCTCTACGACCCCCTCGGCGACAAGGGCGCACTCGACCGGACGATCCGTCACACCAACGGCGGCGACTACGCAGTGGCCCACGTCTACGACACCGTCCGGGGCCAACTCGCCTCCACCACTTGGACGCTCCCGGCAGGCGAGGGCGCACTGGCTGGCGCGTACATCCAGACCTACGAGTACGACGACGCGGATCGCCTGAAGTCCACCACCTACCCGGCCGCCGGGGGGCTCCCCGCCGAGACGGTAACCCAGACCTACACCGCTCTCGGCCTGCCGGCCCGGCTCTCCTCACCCCTGAGCACATACGTAGACGGCACCGGCTTCGCCGCCGACGGCAAGCTCACCAGCCGCACCCTCGGCTCGAGCAGCGGCACCCACCGCGTCGACCGCAGCTACGCCTACGACCCGGCGACGCTCAAGGTCACCAACGTCAAGGCCACCCTCGGAGCCGCCGCCACGGTGATCCAGGACGACACCTACAGCCACGACGCCATCGGCAACGTCCTGCGGATCACCGACAACAGCCCCTCGGGCGCCGGCCAGTCCCAGTGCTACGACCACGACGGACGCAACCGTCTCCTCTCCGCCTGGACCACCCCGATCAGCACCTGCTCCGCCGCCACGAGAGTCGGATGGAACGCACCGCCGGGACCGGCCCGATACCGACAGGACTTCACGTACGACACCATCGGCAACATCACGTCCCGGGCCGACAACGGCGGCACCGCCACAGCGTACGGATACCCGGCCTCCGGCCCCACGTCGGTCCGCCCACACGCCGTCACATCCGTCGGTGGCGACAGCTACGGCTACGACGCGGCAGGCAACATGACCAGCCGCACTGTCGCCGGTGCTGCCTCCACCTACACCTGGGACGAGACCGGACAGCTCGTCAAGGCCATCGTCGATGGCCAGAGCACCGACTTCGTCTACGACGCCGACGGCAACCGGCTCATCCGCCGAACCCCCGACGGCGACCGCACCGCCTACATCGCCGGCACCGAGGTCACCGCGGACGCCGCAGGGCCGGTCACCGCGCGCCGCTACTACACCAGCGGCGGCACGACGGTCGCGATCCGCACCACGGACGGCGGCGACGGCACCGTGCACTGGCTACTCGGCGACACCCAGGGCTCCGCGCACCTCGCGGTCAACGCCGACACCGGCACCGTCTCGCGCCAGCGCTACCTGCCGTTCGGTGCACACCGCGGCACCCCCGACGCCCTGGGATCGACCACCGACCGCGGCTTCCTCGGCAAGACCGAGGACGACAGCACCGGCCTGGTCCACCTCGGCGCCCGCTTCTACGACCCGACCATCGGGCGGTTCCTCAGCCCCGACCCCGTCAACCGGCCCTACGAGCCGCACGGCCTCAACGCGTACACCTACAGCGCAAACAACCCCGCGACCTTCTCCGACCCGAACGGTCTCCGTGAGTGCCAGGACCGCTGCGCGCCGGGCGAGGACTGGGTTGGCGGCCCCAACGCCACTGTCCACCACATCGACACCTGGGCGGAGGCCGAACAGAAGCGCAAGCGTGGCAGCGCGGCGGGCAAGTCCCCCGCTGGCAAGGCCAGGTCCGCCAGCAAGGGCAGGCCCGGAGTGCAAGGCGCGGGCAAGGCCGAAAAGCCTGCGGTCCCCAGCGCGAAGGAGGTTCTCAAGAAGGTGTTTGCGGACACTCCAGACGGCGACATCGTACGTTCCTTCGGCATCTGCCAGTCGTTCGGCGGGTTCTTCGGGACACTGCTCGGCGGGACGGGCTCCTGCCTCGTCGTCACACCGACCGACTGGGGAATGACCATCGGATACGGAGGCGGGTTCGCCGCGCCCGGCATCGGCTCCGACGCCTCCGTCAGCTTCATGTGGTCCAACGCCGAGAAACTGGAGCATTTCGACGGCACGGACATGGAGGTCAGCCTCTCGGGCGGTGAGGGGATCATCGGCGGTGTGAGCCACTCCTGGAGCGTCGGGACGGGGGGCGGCAAGCCCACGAGAACGTCGACTGGCCACCGGGTCTGGGCCAGTCAGGCCTCAGTGGGCCTCGGCTTCGAGTCCACCACGCTCGGGCCGATCCCGGCCCTGCCGATCTCGGTCGGCTGGCGCCTGGTTCAGGGAACGGTCCTGCGCCTGGGCACGATCGGGCCTGTCAAGGAGGGCGCTTCGGCCGGAGTTCTGAGACACACAGCTCCGCAATGACCCGGAAGGCAACAGCAGCGGTCCTGGACACCCGGTCGGGCGCCAGGGCCGCCGCCTTCAAGGTCGCCGGGCGCAAGGCTTCCGGCCGCATCGCGATGCCTTTGCCGTCGGGCCTGAGGTGTCACACCAAAGGAGTTGCCTGGAAGAGTCATTCGACCAAGTCGAATACTGCGCTGCACCAGATACTGGAGCCGGACACGGGCGCGGCTTGCCTGCCCGGCGGCACTCCCGAACTCCAGGACCGCGGCGACCCTGTGCTCACACTGCGCCGGGAGACCCGCGAGGAGGCCGCAGCCGAGGTCGGGGAACCGCTGTTCATCGGGCACCTTGCCGCCCCCGACGAAACGTGCTCCCGTCTGCGGTACGCCGCCGCCCTCACCCGCCTGGGGCCTGCGCCTGTCGATCCGGCCACCGGCCGCACCTACATCCGCATCCTGGCTATACCTGAACAGGCTCTGGAGCTCTTCGACTGGGGCGAGTCGGCCGCCGACCAGCTCGCCGCCCTCCACCAGGCCCGCACCCGGCTCGGCATCCCCAAGGCCGTACGCCAGCCCCTCACCGAACCGGCAGCTGACGCGTTCACCCTCTGATAGCCCCCGCCCGGTCCCAGGAGGGTCGGGCCCACATCGAAGCGAGGACCCCAATGACCAGCTCATCACCTACCCTCGGCAAGCCGCCCACGCCCACTTCGCCGCTGCCGGCCGAGCCTGCCCACAGCCTGTCGCCGAACACCGCCTCCGCCACCGGTCCCCAGGCGCCGGTCCGGACGGGGCACTGCGCGTGCGGCCGCCTCTTCTACCAGGTCAGCGGCGTTCCGGACGATCCGCACTTGTGCTCCTGTGAGCGAGACACTCGGGTGTCCGGCGGGCCCGCCGTGCTGTGGGTGGGGTTCCCCAAGGACTCCCTCATCTGGACGAAGTCCGGCGAGGAGCCGAAATGGTGGTACCCCTACCCCACCCTTCGCTGCGGTTTCTGCCCCGACTGCGCATCACAGCTGGTATCCGAAGCTGAAGGGTCCGACATGGTGATGGTGAACGGGTTCAGTCTCACCGACCAGAGCGGCATCGAGCCGGTCGGCCACTCCTACCGTGAGAGGGCCGCGCCCTGGATGCATGTCGCTCTCGCCTCGGCCCCCATCCTCGGCCCTGGCCCCAACCCCGTCCTCGACTAGGTTTCCCCTCCCGAGCTCGACGGGGCGTCGTGCCGTACGAGGCGTCCGTGTCCAGCAGCGTCAAGCTGCCGCAGCAGTGCGTGCCGTGGCGATTCAGCGAGCCCGTGCCGAGCGTGCCGGACGGCCGGTGCTGGCTGCGCCCACGCTTTGCGTCAGGCAGGGTAAGTACTCCTGCCGCCCGCGTACGACGGGGGCGAACGTGGTGATCGGCTGCGAAGCCGACGAGTCTGGTGGCACGCTGAGTTGAGAAGAAAGGTGGGGGTTCGTGCGTGGTGACAGGCGCCAGATTCAGACGGCGGTTCTGGGCAACGCGGCCTCGGAAGAGCCGCTGATGCTGCCGTTGGAGGCGATCGAGCTGGACGCCTTTCGCCGACGGCACGAGCACGACACGTACTGGTGCGGACTGCTGCTCGGAGGCTGCGGCATGCAGCTGACCACCAAGCTGTACACCGATCGCGTCTGCCACTTCGCACACCACCCCGGCCCCGACGGTCACCCTCACCTGTGCGGACGCCGCGCCCGGGGCGTGGCGAGCGCCGACCACCTGTATGTGAAGTCTGCCGCCCGGTCCTGGCTCCATGCCCGCGGAGAAGAGGCCGACTTCGATTTCGCCCGGCCGGACGGTGCGGCAATCGGATCAGTGCTCGACATCCGCTTCAAGGCGCGCGGGCTGCGCGTGCACCTGGACCAGACGGTGGTGCCCGTGTGGGACGAGGACGGCGTGGAGCCGGTGCTGGGGGTGTCCGTGCCGGTGGACCGGGACACCCTGATCCGGCGTTGGTATGTCCACCGGGTCCGTCTGGACAGCGAGGGTACCGCCCGCCGGGTGCGGATCGGTACGGAGGCGTTCGCGCGGCCCACCGAGTGGTTCACGCTGGATGAGTGCAAGATGACCGAGCGAGGGTTGTCGACGCCGGCGGTGGAGCAGATCGTGCGCTCCCGCAGCACCCGCCCCACCTCCACGTGGAGTGCGGTCAAGACGGTGAAGGTGCCGCCCGCGCAGGCGCGGGCCCAGACACTGCTGCGCAAGCTGGACGAAGCCCGCCTGGTGGGATCCGTGGTCGTCGTGGCCCGGGTGCGCCGCGAGATCGCCGCCCTCACAGGGGTGGAAGGAGAGCTTCAGGACCAGCTGGTTGCCGCCATCGCGGACGCGGACCGTTGGCTGGAGGAACAGGCGCAGGCGCGGCAGGAGCTGTTTCACGACCTGGAGCAAGCCGTTGCCGAGCAGGAGGCTGGCCTGGTCCGGCCTCTGCTGGTGCGTGCCAACGCCGTCGCGAGTCACGACCGTACCGAAGCCGAAACGGCCATCGCTGATGCCGCAGCCGAGTGCCTGGCCTCCCACGCGCGCCAGCGGCAGGCCGAGGTGGCAGTTGTGCGGGCCGCGCAGGCGGAGGAGCGGGCACGGGGCGAAGCGGAGCGTGTCAAGGAACTGCTGGCCGCTTTGGAGAGCCGTGGGATCGGGCAGCCGCGGCGGGCGATGCGCGAGATGGTGCAGAACCTCGTCCGCGCAGCCGCCGGAGCCGGAGCGTATGTGGACGCTCAGCAGCGCAGGCAGATCGAGGTCTGGACAAGGCGCGCGGAGGGCGCCGGGGCGCTGGCGCAGATCGCCCGCCAGAAGAAAGCCCCGCTCCCGCCGCGTGCGGCACGGCCGAAACGGACCTCGCTGCTGCATGAACAGGTGGGGCGCCGCTCCTGGTTCAAAGAACCCTGCCCCCGCTGCCAAGCCCCCAAGGGCAGGTACTGCTTCAACGACGACGACAGCGGCGGCAGGGACCGGCGGCCGCTCCCTCACGAAGAACGGCTCAAGCTGATCATCAGCACGCGGAACGCACGTCCCAAACAGACCGCGCAGCGACTCCCTGCGCAGCCGCAGCCCGCCTCTCCCACATGGCAGGTCAGGGATGTCGCCTGTCCTGAGTGTGATGCCGCGCCTGGGAGAAATTGCACGACCTCGGACGGCCGCCCGCACCAGTGCCGCACAGAGCACTTCCGGCGCCGTTTCCCTTCAGCCTGACCCGCGCTCCTGAGCATTCCAAAGCTATCCATGATGTTGTGATCGGCACAGGGCTGGTGGACCGGGCAAACCCGGCATCGAGGAACACGCGAAGGCGGCGGAGGCAACATGCGAGCTCGCGGACACTCGGGGCGGCGGTCATTGGCAGGGCGCCTGCGGTGTGAGACGGCGACGCGTACGGCGGCCGGTGCAGATGGTGGGGGGCCCACGATCAGGCGTGGGTATTGAGCCACGCTGCCGACCGAGCATCAGTCCGCGTCTACATGGCGAGCAGGTCTCCCCTGTCGAGGGCCCGACGCAGCACGGTGGAGATCTCCTGGGGCAGCAGGTTCAGGTTGGCGATGGCCTTGGTGGTGAGCGAACGGCCACGGCCCCTGGGCCTGAGGCGGGCTACACGAGCAGGCCAGTGTGGGGGTGGGACGCCGGCTGCTGCCGGATGACCGGGGACGTACGAGCGGATCGGCTCGTAGCCGCAAGCGGTGTACAGGCCGAGGGCGGCGACGTTGCGTATGCCGGTTTCCAGCAGGACCTCGGTGGGGCCGCGGCCGCGCACGTCCTGTTCCAGAGCGGCGAGGATCCGGCGCCCGAGCCCCTGCCCGCGAGCGGGTGGCGCGACGTACATCCGTTTGATCTCGGCGGCCGAGGTGTTGAGGGTGCGCCAGCCCCCGCAGGCCAGTGCCGGTCCGTCCCCGAGCCGGGCGACGAGGAACAGGCCGTTGGGGCGTCGAATTCTGCGTCCTCGGTGGCTTCGGGGTCGTCGGCGGTGCCGTAGGTGGCCAGCTGCTCCTGGTGGAGGGCTTGGGCGAGGGTTCGGGCGTTGGGGCTGCCGTAGGGGACGGCGGTGAGCGTCCATTGGGGGGCGGCCTGGAGCAGCGAGGTCATGGTGTCGATAGTGCCGTGCGGAGGGCGTCCAGCGCATCGCTGTGTCCGGCGGCGCGCAGTTGCCAGCCGGCGGCTCACCGCTCGTTGCCTGCCGTCCCTGAGCCAGGCCGCCCTACCGTACGCCGGCCGCGACCTGCTCGATGTACGTCTCCAGCGGCGCGAACCCCCACGCCGCCCGCAGCTCCTCAACCTCGTCCGGGTTTGCAACGGGGTACGGGACGAGCGTGCCGTCGGATCCCTGGGTCAGCTGGGTGCCGAAGATCTGCTGCTGTCCTCGGGCGATCCGTACCCGGTCCTCCAGCAGGGCGCCGTGCTGCGGTTCGGCGTCACCTGCGGTCACGGCGGCCGAGAGCAGCTCCAGGCACTCCTGCTGGAAGTCGGGCTGCCGGTCGGCATGCTGGGCGATCAGCCAGGCGGCCCCGGCGGCCTGCCGCCCGACCATCGCCTCGCCCGGCCACCCGCGCGCGGTGATCAGCTCTCGCAGCCAGGCTGTGTTCGCCTCGTCGACGGCCCGCCACCGCTCCATCAGCTCCGGCGTCCGTTCGGCCACCGGGACCAGCCGTACGGCTTGATCTTCCTCCTGGCGCCGGAGCAGCTCGGCAGCCAGGCGCTTGTCGACCGCTGGTCGGGGACGCGCGGCCGCAACGCGGTCGATCATCTCGAACAGCTCGCCGGCCAACACCCGCGTGTCCTCGGCAAGGTTCAGCCGGTCGAGCGCACCATGCTCCACCCAGCGGACCGTGTGCTCGGGCGTCCCGTGCACGGCGAACGGCCGGTCGATAGCACCGACGACGATGTGGTCCCGGTGTACGTGGTTCCGACCGCAGCGGTTGTCCGGGGCGGCTGGCATCGACGCGACATGCCACACCGACGCTTCCGCCGGGTGCGGATACCCCTCGGGAAGCGGTGGCGGCAGCAGGCGCACTCGGTGCCCCGTCTCCTCCAACACCTCCCGTACCGCAGTCGCAAGCGCATCCTCTCCAGCCTCGGCGTGCCCACCGGGGACGAGTTCACCCCCGAGGCGCGGGTGCTCGATCACGCACAGCCGCCACTGCCGGCCGAACCGCGCGAAGGCGTAGCAGCTCGCCGTCTCATGCACCACCAGATCACTCATGCACCCGATTCTCAGCTCCATAGGCCATCCGCTGAACCGCTTCCGGACAAACTCCGTCGGATCAGCGTCGGTCCGGACCCGCGATCGCTGCTGCCCCTGCCCTACTCGTACGTCAAGCACTCTCCGGCGGCCTGCGGCCACCGAAAGGCCACCTCGCGGAGACTCGCGCCTTCTCCGTTCGCAGGGTCGGAAAGCGCGCCAGTCAGGCAGGCTCCGGGCCGTTCCCGCTCAGGAACTCGCGGGCGCCGCGGAGCCGGGTGCGCAGCTTCTGCTGGGTGGCGCGGCTGTCGAGTCGTACGTCGAGCCCGCCGGGCAGTCCCGTATCGGAGCGGCGCGCCGAGGGCAGCCGGGCAGGGTCGAGGCCGTCGCGGCGGGCGATGAGCTCGCCCAGCTCGTAGCGGCTCAGGGCGTCCGGGCCGGCCAGGTGGAACACGCCGGCGGCGTCGGATCGAGTGATCTCCCACAGGGCGGCGGCCAGGTCCTCCACGTGTACGGGGCAGCGGATGTCGTCGGTGTACAAGGCGCCCTGCCGGGTGCCGGCGGCCAGCGCGTGCACCAGCTGCTCGTGCTCGGAGCGGCCATTGCCGATGATCAGCGAGGTGCGGGCGACGGCCGCGTGGGTGCACAGGAGGCGTACGGCGGTCTCGGCGGCCGCCTTCGCGGCCCCGTACGGGGTGAGGGGGTCCGGAAGGCACGACTCGTCGTACCAGTCGCGGCCCGTGCCGGAGAAGACGGCGTCGCTGGAGACGTGCACCAGGCGGATGCTGCGCTTGGCCGCGGCTTGGGCGAGGTGGATCCCGCCTTCGGCGGTGATCGCCCAGTCCGCGCCGCCGCTCGTCGCGTTGATCACCGCGGCCGGAGCCACCGTGTCGAGGACCTCCCCCAGGCGGAAGGAATCACGAAGGTCGAGGTGATGCCATGCCGCTCCGTCGTCGCTGCCGGGGCGGGAGTGGAAGGTGGCGGCCGGGCGACGGCCTGCGGACACTGCCTGGCGTACCAGCTCGGCACCCAGGAAGCCGTTGCCGCCGATGATCAGCACAGTCATGCCGCTTCACGTTACGGGCGACGGGTGCCGCCCAGAGCGGCTTTGGCGGGATCCGCTGGTGCCCTGGAGCCGGGCAACTCGGCCGAGTCGGGAGGCGGGGGCGGTCCATGACCCAGAGGCGCAAGTAGAGGCTTCGAAGACCGCGCACGTAAGGGTTGCCGTCCGGCTGACTGGCCGGCGGCGCCTCCCCCCGGGGAGTGGACACCTTGATCCGGCCTCTGACCTGGGGCCGTGGAGGAGATGTCCCTTATGGTGATGAAGTTCTACTCGCTGGAGTTCAAGGCGGATGCCGTCGCGCTGTACCTGTCTGATCCGGACCTGACCCTGGCCGGGGTCGCGGAGGACCTGGGCGTGAGCCGGGGCACACTGCGGGACTGGGTGCGGGCCGAGCGGTCCCGCCGCAGCGAGCTGGGCACGACCATGAGCACGACGAGGAAGACCAAGGAGCCGGCCACGGTGAGCGAGCCCACCCGCGAAGAACTACAGGCCGAGATAGCGGCCCTGCGCACCGAGCTGAAGCAGGTGCGCAAGCAGAACGCGACGCTCGCAGAGGAACGCGACATCCTGCGCAAGGCCACGAAGTTTTTCGCGACCGAGATGACCTGGTGAACCGCTGCCAGTTCATCGAGGACCACCGGCAGACCCACGAGGTCCAGCGGTTGTGCCGACTCCTTGAGGTGGCCCGCTCCAGCTACTACAAGTGGCGAGACGGGCGTGACGCCCGCGCCGAGCGCGAGCAGGCCGACGAGGATCTGGCCGAGAAGATCCGGGCCATCCACACAGACTCCGACGGGACGTATGGCGCCCCGCGGATCACGGCCGAGCTCCGTGACACCCACGGCATGGTGATCAACGAGAAGAAGGTCGCGCGCGTCATGCGCAAGTTCCGCATCACCGGCGTGCGCCTGCGCAAGCGCGTGCGTACGACCGTGCCGGAACCGTCACAGACGCCGGTACCGGACCTGTTCAAGCGGGACTTCACCGCTCACGCGCCGAACTTGAAGTACATGGGCGACGTGACGTACCTGCCGGTCGGCGACGGCGAGCATCTCTATCTCGCGACGGTCCTGGACTGCTTCTCACGCCGGATCGTGGGCTGGTCGATCGCCGATCACATGCGCACCGACCTGGTCGCCGACGCGCTGACGATGGCTGCCGCCACCCGCGGCAGCCTCGATGGCGCCATCTTCCACAGCGATCACGGAGCGCAATACGGATCACGACAATTCGCTGATCTGTGCGCCGAGTTGGGCGTCATCCAATCCATGGGCGCGGTCGGCACCAGCGCGGACAACGCCGCCTGCGAGTCCTTCCACGCCTCCCTGAAACGCGAGACACTCCAAGGCGCCCGCCGCTTCGGCGGGCCCGGCGCCTGCCGGCGCCGCGTCTTCAAATGGCTGACGCGTTACAACATCAGACGCCGTCACTCGGCGAACGGGCAACTCAGCCCCGTCGCCTACGAGCAGCGATCAGCTACTCTGACACTCGCCGCATAACCACACGAACTGGTGTCCACTTTCCGGGTGGAAGGCCCGGCCTGTCGACAGCGCGTTCAACCAGTCTCCCGACGTGCTGCGGGTGACACTGACGGTATGCCCGACCGATCGACGCTCCACCAGGTTCCCTACTACTCGCAGTGGGAATCACCCGGTCTCGTCCCGGAGTTCGTCGCCGGGACGAGACCGGTCCGTGACGACCCCCTGTGGCAGAAGTCCGGCGCCGCCGACCCTGACGAGTACGCGTTCTGGGCCGACCGCACCTGCGGCATCGCCTGCCTGCGCATGGCCCTGGACTACTTCGGTGAGCAGGTCCCGCCCGTCATGCCGCTCGTGACTGACCTGTGCGAGGTCGGGGCCTATGCACGCGCCGACGACACCGTGAGGGGTCTGATCTACCGGCCCTTCGCCGTGTACGTCACCCGCCGATGGCCTGCGATTACCGCCACCGTCCACACCGACCTGGGTGAGACGCAGATCGCCGACGCTCTTCACGCCGGATCCCTCGTCGTCATCTCGGTCCACAAGACGATCCGGACACTTGCCCCGCACCCCGCCTCCCGGGGCGGCCACCTTGTCCTGGCCGTCGGCGCCGACAAGACGGCCCTGCGCATCAACAACCCCAGCGGTCTTCCCGACCACAGCCAGCGCGCCCACCGCGTCCCCTGGGCCGACCTGCCCCGCTTCTACGCCCGCCGCGGCATCGTCCTGTCGCACACCGAGGAGCCGGTCCGATGATCCCCATGACCCTCGCCGAGATCGCCGCCGCCACCGGGGGCGTACTCGACACCACCGACGGCACCCCCGTGGTCGACGCGCCGCTCGCGTTCGACTCCCGCCATCCCGCCCCCGGCGCCCTGTTCGCCTGCCTCACCGGCGCTCTGGTCGACGGCCACGACTTCGCCGCCCTCGCCGTCGAGCAGGGAGCCGTCGCCGCGCTCGCCCAACGCCCGGTGCACGTCCCGGCCGTCCTTGTCCCCGACGTCCTGACCGCCATGTCCGACCTCGCCCGCGCCGTCCACCAGCGCTACGACGGCGTCACCATCGGCATCACCGGCTCGGCGGGCAAGACCACCACCAAGGACCTCCTCGCCCACGTCCTGGCCGCTCACGCCCCCACCGTCGCCAACCGGGCCTCCTTCAACAACGAGATCGGCTTCCCTGTCACCGTGAGCTCCGTCCGGCCCGGTACCCGGTACCTCGTGCTGGAGATGGGCGCGCGCGGCAAGGGCCACATCCAGGCCCTGTGCGTCATCGCCCGCCCCGGTATCTCCACTGTCCTGGGTATCGGTTCCGCGCATGTCGGGGAGTTCGGCTCCCGGGATGCCATCGCGGATGCCAAGGCCGAGATCGTCCGCGCCCTCCCGGCGACTGGCACAGCCGTTCTCAACGCCGACGACCCGCTCGTGGCCGCCATGCGCCGGGAACACGACGGCCGGATCCTCACCTTCGGAACCGACGAGGGCGCCGACGTGCGCGCCACCGACATCACCACCGACAAGGGCCGCCCGACCTTCACCCTCCACCACCAGGGCCAGACCGCGCCCGTCCAACTCACCGTCTACGGCAGGCACAACGTCACAAACGCGCTGGCCGCCGCCGCGACCGCGCTCGCCGCCGGAGTGTCCTTCGACACCGTCGCCACGGCCCTGTCCGAGGCCCGGATGGCCACCGGAGGACGCATGGCCGTCACCACCCGCACCGACGGTGTCAGCGTCATCAACGACGCCTTCAACGCCTCCCCCGAGTCCGTCCTGGCCGCCCTCGACGCCCTGACCGAAGTGGGGCGCGGTCGTCGACGGATCGCGGTCCTGGGCGAGATGGCCGAGCTCGGCGACGCCTCCGTCGAGTGGCACCGGCGCGTCGCTGACGCCGCCGCCCGCGCCGGCCTCGCCCACCTCCTTGTCGTCGGCACCGGAGAGGACGCCGACGTCCTGACCGACACCTACACCGCCGCCACCGGTACCGCCCCCGACCGGCATACCGCCGACACGGTCAGCGCCGCCGTCCGCGCCATCCTCCTCCCAGGCGACGTCCTGCTCGTCAAGGGCGCCCACGCCCTGGGCCTGGACGCCGTCGCCGACCAGCTCCTCACCGTCTGATCCACCACAGGGTCCGCAGGCACCCGTTCGGATGGCCATCTGCCGCCGGCCCCGGCCCGCTCGGAGCTGCGGGTGGCCGGTGTCGAGGCCGGTTCTCCTGGGCGAGTGCGGTCGCCAGGCCGGAACGGCCGGTCGGATCCTCCACCTCGTTCACCTGTGGGAACGGATGTCCGGACGGTAACCGGACAGCGTCCGGCGACGTTCCGCCAACGTTCACCGACCCGCTGCGATCCGGCCGCCTGATCGGCTGCACTGTTCCCCGGCCCCTTCAGGGCAGCCAGAACAGTGCAGGAGACGAGGGCGGGGCGGGAGCGGAATTCGCATGATGACGATCAACGTGGGGGTGCTGCTCGCGGTCATCGTGGTGATGCGGTTACGCCGCAGGACCCAGGCCAGAAGCCGCGTCGAGGAACGCAACACCGCCCTCTTCGTCCTGGCCCTGGGCATCGTGATCGCGCCAACCCCGCTGGGCCAGAGCATCTTCAACGTGATCAAGCAGCTGGTGACCGGCATCTCGCAGGCCGGCACATGAGCCCACGACCCCGGCAGGGCACTCGCCGCTCCCCCGCCCGACGCCCAAGCCGTACGTCTCCCGCCTCTCAACGCCGGTCCGCGCCGAGGCGTCGCCCCGCTTCCTACCGCCGAAGGCGGACGCCTGGCTGGGAGCAGGCTGGCCTGCTGCTCCTCGTGCTCGCCGTGGTGTGGAGCCTGCCCGTCGGCGCGTTGCAGTGGCTGGCCGCACACCCCTGGGTGCCGATCGTCCTGCTGTTGATCGCGGCGGCAGCCGGTGGGGTGTGGCTGCACCGGCGCCGGGAGACCGCCCGCTGGAACCGGGTGCGGGAGCGGGGCCTGCGCTACGCGCTGCCGCAGATCGACGCCCTGCACCACCGGCAGTTCGAGGAAGCCGTACGGGATCTGATGCGCCGCGACGGCTGCCCCGAGGCGATCCGGGTCGGCGACAACGGCGCCGACGTGAAGGCCACGGACCCCTTCGGCCGCCTGTGGGTGATCCAATGTAAGCACCGCAAGGCCGGACTGGCCGGCTCCGCAGTCGGAACCCCGGACCTGCACGTCCTCAATGGCACCGGCAGGCCCGTCCACAACGGCGATGTCGTCGTGCTGGTCACCAACGGCCGCTTCACGGACAAAGCCGTCGCCTTCGCCCGCTCCCAGCGACTCCACCTGGTCGACCGCCACCTGCTCGCCCAGTGGGCCGCCGGCTCCCCACCGCTGTGGGAACTCCTGAGCGCGGTACCCTCCCCTCGCCGTCCCACCTCCGGGTCCTGATCCCTGCCGAGGCACGGCGGCGTCAGGCGGCCGCACGGCCAGACTGGCGGCGCCGTCTGACTTCCTCAACGCTCCATCCCACCACTGCGGCCACGTCCTCGACCGGGGCGCTCACAGGCACAGCCAGTCCAGCAGTGCCTTGGGCAGGCCATCGGGTCGTCCCCAACCGGATCCGGATCCGGCGCAGTAATCGGATGCATCGCAGCGAGGTAGGAAGCAGTTGGTCGGACCGTCGCCCTCGATATCGCGGCCACAGCCGTCTAGCTACCGGAAGCCTCTGGAGCAGCACGTAGGGCCCCTGCCCGGGCCATGAGCGCTCGTAGACGTTGACCGGCTCGGTGGAGCCGTCTTTGGTGCCGGTGAGCTGGACGATGGGGTGCGCGACAGAACATCTTCCACCGCAGCCAGCGGCCGGGCAAGGTGGTGAAGCCGGTGATCATCCACGCCACGAGGGCGAGAGTAAGCACGATCTGGACAACGGACAGCGCGGATTCGCGCATAGCGAGGACCTCCGTGTCGGGAGGGCAAAGGCGACGGCGGCAGACCCCCAGGGCCGGGGGCGCCGCGGGGGTCAGCGCTCGGGCTTGGGGGGCCGCTGCAACAGCGCGGACGCGGCCTCGTCGAGCGTGACCTTCTCGTGCAACAGGTCGGAGACGATCTCGGTGATCGGCATCTCGACGTCGTGGGCGCGTGCCAGGGCGAGGATTGCCTCGGCGCTCTTGACGCCCTCGGTGGTCTGGCGGGTGGCCGCGGTCGCCTCGGCCACGGTCAGGCCATGGCCGAGGTGGGTGCCGAAGGTGCGTTCTTCACGCTCAACATGTCTCATGAGACATCCGGCGAGAAGTGAGGGGGGTGTGACCTGGGGCCTGAGGTTCGCCTCGTGCGGCTATGGCACTGCCCGCAGCGTAATTGTTGCCTGGCAGAAGTGGAATGCGCTTCTGCCAGTTCGCCACGGGACAGGTAGTCAGATACGTTCCCGCCGTAGGAGAAGAGAGAAGAAGGGGGCTGCGATGAGCGACGCAGACCGTGCGGAGCAGGATGGGATGGACCTGACGGACGCAATCACGCTGCTACGAGATCAGATCGCCGTAGCGCAGAAGCGGATCGCTACTCCTCCCGGTACTGGGGACGACCCCACCAAGCAGGTGCTATTCACTCTTGGGGAGATCACGGTAGAGCTCGGTATGGAGCTGGCGCACACCCGAGAGAAGAACGGTGGGCTGAGGTGGAGCGTTGTCAGCTTGGGAGGGAAGAAGAGCACCGCAGACCGGGCGACCCACACGGTCACGGTGAAGTTGCAGCCGCACCAGCCAGGCGGCGGCGACATCGACGTTAGCGACGAGGAGTAGATCCGGCCTACTGATGATCTTCGTGTGATGTCGCGTTGCGGTTGCCCTTCTTTGCAGGTCAGGGGGCGCGCTCCAGCGACATCACGCGGCGACACTCAGTAGTTCGGCATCTATGGGAATCTGAGGGGCGAGGGCTGTGGTGGAGCTAGACCGCAGGGTTCAGATCCGGGTCCGCAAGCCCGGCAAGGATAAGCGAGGCTTCGGCACTGGCTATCTGCTGGCGCCGCGCCTGGTACTGACAGCCGCACATGTCCTTGACGGCATGTCCACGATGGAGCGAGACGCGGTGACTGTGTCTCGCCCGGACGTGGGAGACGAAGAGTTTTCCGCGGCCGTTTGCTGGCAGCGAAACGATGACATGGTGGATGCCGCGCTGATCGAAGTCAACAACGGTCACGGCTGGCATACGCCTGAGTCGCTAAGTGATCTACTCGCCCGGCCGCCCCAGCGGTTCGGCCGCCTGATCGGCACGCGCCCGCACCCGGTCACCCTGGTCGGGTTTCCCCGCATGCAGAAAGCCCCTGGCGACGGGCGCCGCTTGGATGAACAGCTTGTCGGGCACATTCTTCCTGGCACTGGTTCCCTCGCCGGCCGCTACGAAGTCTCTAGCACCGTGCCCACCTTGCCCGCCGCCGTGAGCGACAGCCGTTGGTCCGGGGTATCGGGAGCCGCAGTCCTTAGCGACGACCCCTTCGGGGAGGAGCTGTTGTGCGGGGTCATCCGTCGCGACCGACAGAGCGACGACGGAACCCGTCTGTCTGCCACTCCCACTGCCCACCTCTTGGCCGACGAGGACTTCTACGCACTGATCACCCGGCATACCGGCTGGGAACCGGTTCTGGAACCGGCCGAGGCAGTCAGCCTGTTCGCTCCGGCCGCCTCTGAACGCGATCTAAACTCAACGGCCGCTCTGCTGCGCGCGGATGCTGAAGTCGTGGCCTTCCACGGCCGTGAGAGTGAACTCGCCGACCTGCGCACTTGGTGCGAGACAGGGTCGGTCTCCCTGTCGGTGCGGGTGTTGACCGGTCCCGGCGGCCAGGGCAAGACCCGCCTGGCCCGCCGCCTAGCCGACATCCTCAGTCAACAGGGCTGGGCCACTGGACATCTGCGTTCCGAGCTCGTGGACCATGACACCCCGCCCGACTTCTCCACGCTAGCCACGGCCTTGCCCCTGCTGGTCGTCGTCGACTATGCCGAAACCCGTCCCCGGTTGATCCGCCGCCTCGCGGACCAGCTGCGGCGCTCCCGTCACCGCGTGCGGCTGCTGCTAATCGCCCGCTCCGACGGCGAGTGGCGCACAGACGCGCTCAACGCTGCCCCGGCTGTCCGTACTCTGCTCACTACGGCCGTCACGACGCCACTCGCTCCCCTCATCCCTCGCACTCAGCCTGTCAAAGAACGTCTGAGCGCCTTCACTCGCGCCGCCCGAGATCTTGCCCGTTTGTTGCCCCGCGTCCGCACTGTTCCCGCGTATGACTGGGAAGCTCTGGCTTCCGCTCTACAGCCACCTGACGACCTGGGCGATCCTCGCTACGACAACGCCCTTACCCTGCAGATGACGGCACTGGTCACCCTGTTGCAGCGTGGCCCCAATCCCGCCGACACCGCACCAGAGGCTCCCGCGGAAGAGATCCTCCTGCTGCACGAAGAAAGTTTCTGGGAGGAGAGCGCCGAAGCCCCCGCTCACAAGCTGGGCCTGGCTACCCCTGCCCTGGCCGCAGCCGTTGCCGTCGCTGCTATGTGCGGGGCCACCAGCGAGGAGGAGGCTGCCGCCGTCATCAACACGGTTCCGGGCCTGCCCGCCGACAGGACGCTCCGTACCGCGTACTGGCTTTCCAAGCTCTACCCGGCCGATGCCAGCCGCTACTGGGGTTCCTTGCAGCCTGACCGTATCGCGGAATACCACGCTTCGTGCACTCTGGCCCGGGGTGGCATTCGCCTGCCCGCTCTCCTCGAAGCGGCCACATCGAGGCAACAGATCCAACTCATCACAGTGCTGGCTCGTGCCGCCGTCGCCCACCACAACGTCGGCCGCATCATCGACAGCAGCCAGCTCCTCCAAACCGTCGACGCTGCCCTGGACAAAGCCACGCTCACCTATCAAACCGTTGAGGCTACAACAGTCGCATTGCCCGACTCGTCCCGCGTCATTGCCCTGCTCGCACTGAGATTCACCGCCAGCCTCGTCGAAGCTGACCGACAGCTCGCACGGGATGACCCGGGCCAGTACGAGCCCTACCTGGCTGCCGCACTGTGCAACTTCGCCATGCGGTTGTCGAATGTGGGGCGTAGGGCTGAGGCTTTGACCATTGGACAGGAGGCGGTGGATATCCAGCGTCGCTTGGTCTCGGACAACCCGTCCGAGTACGAGCCCGACCTTGCCGTGTCACTCTCCAGTCTTGGTCTTAAGTTGTCGGATGTGGGGCGTGAGGCCGAAGCTGTGACCATTGGACAGGAGGCGGTGGATATCCGGCGTCGGTTGGTTGAGGATAACCCAGCCGAATACGCGTCTCACCTGGCCTCCGCCCTGTCCAACCTCGGCATCCCCCTATCGAGATTGGGGCGGCATATCGAAGCGGCCGCCGCTGAGCAGGAGGCGGTGGATATCCGGCGTCGGATGGTTGAGGATAACCCAGCCGCGTACGAGCCCGACCTCGCCCGGTCGTTGTCCAATCTCAGCAACCGTCTCTGTGAGTTGGGACGTGGGGCCGAAGCTCTCGCCGCCGTGAAGGAGGCGGTGGATATTCAGCATCGGTTGGCAGCGGATAACCCGGATGCGTACGAGCCTGAACTCGCCCGGTCGCTGTCCAACCTCAGCCTTCGGTTGGGTGAGGCGCAGTTGGAAGGCGAAGGGCTCACCGCTGCAGAACAGGCGGTGAAGATCTACCGCCGGTTGGCAGCGGATAGCCCGGGCTTGTACGCAGCCACCTTCGCCGTTTCGCTGTCCAACCTTGGCATCCGGTTCTCGGCAGCAGACCGTGGGACCGAAGCTCTCGCCGTCTTGAAGGAAGCGGTAAGGATCCAGCGTGGGTTGGTCGAGGATAATCCCGCTGCGTACGAGTCTCACCTCGCCGCCTCCCTGACCAATCTGAGTGCTGAGCTATCGGGTGCCGAAGGGCTCACCGTTGCAGAACAGGCCGTGGAGATCTATCACCGGTTGGCGGTGAATAACCCGGCGACATATGAGCCTTACCTCGCCACCTCGCTGACCGCTCTTTTCCAGCGATTGTCGGAGATGGGGCGAAGAGGCGAGGCCCTCATCGTCGCGGAGCGCGTTATGGAAATTAGAAGTCGACTGACGACAGATAACCCCAATGCGTGAGAGTCTGATCTTGCCCGTCACTGGCCCTCCTGACATTCACTTCGGGAAAGGAAAAGGCAGCCGATACGATGCCCCGACCCGACGGCCATCCCGACCAGAGGACCTCGCAGTGACCCAGCACGATTCCGCCCGCGCGGCAGTGTTCTCGGCCGGGTCCTGGGGCACCGCCGTCGCCAAGATTTTGGCCGACGCCGGCACTAGCGTCATCGTGCACGCCGGCGCGGCGAGATCGCCGACGCGATCAACACGCAGCACTGCAACCCCGGCTACTTTCCGGACCACGAACTGCCCGCCTCTCTGACCGCGACGACCAACCCGGCCGCCGCGCTGGACGGCGCGGACTTCCTGGTGCTGTCCATCCCCGCGCAGACCCTGCGGGCCAACCACGAACAGGTCGTGGGCCTTGCGCTCCAGGGTCCGGGCCGCCCTGCGAACGATGTCCGGACGCTCAAGCAGGCAGAAGAGGTCGGCGGACGCGACGGCGTCCTCGGGGACATAGATCGGGCGGGCTTTGCCGTATTTCGCGACGGCTTGGACGGTGTACTCGGCTGCCCCTCCCGGCATTCCTGGCCAGAGTCCGATCTCGGGAAGCAGCACGGTCGCCCACTCCCGCCAGCGTGCCCCCGTGCCCAGGGCGATGTCGCTGCCCGCGCGGCCGCGCAGCGGGGACCATCCGCGGAAGGCCGGATCCACCTGGGCGTTGGGCAGTTGCCCGCCCAGCCCGACGTCCCGGAGGTAGCGGTACTGCTCGAACGTGAGGTGTCGGATGTCCATGCCCGACCGGACCCGTGGCGCCAGCGCGTTGCGTCCCCGCGCAGCCAGCCTCGCCGGGCGGTGCGGCAAGATCTTCCGGTCGACGAGGAAGCCGTAGAAGTCGTCCAGGACGAACGATTCCCGGCTCCAGACCGACGCTCCGACCGGCTTCTTCTGCCGCTGAGTCCGGTGGCCCCGGTACGAGACGAGATCAGACTCCGACGCTGACAGCACATCGCTGTCCAGACCGGCAACATGGTCGTCCAGCCGGCCGATCACCCGCCCGTAGTCCTTCAGCGTGGTCTCGTCCAGCAGTGCCGTCGACAGATACCTGCCGAACTCGCACAGGGGCGGGACCGGCATCTGTGTCTCCTCGTCGAGGTACACCGGCGTCCCATCGAGGACGCCCCGCCGTTCCAGCAAGGCGGTCACCCTCGCAGCGGAGATCACATCAGAATCCAGGTACTTCCCCAGCAGCCCGGACTGCACAAAGGCAAGATCCACACTCGCCCCTCCCCAGGGGCTGGAGAGGAACTCCCATCAGCTCACCTGTCTCGTGTCGACGATCAAGTTTTTCCCCAGGTTGGGCGGTTTGAGCGTCATGTAATTCCCCATCCGGAATTCTCCTAATTGGCCATGGGTAGCGCGGAGGTCGGGATCGAGGGACCTGGTCGTCGCGGAGCTGCTCACGTTCCTCGTCCCTTGGTTCGGATGGCCGATGGGCAGCCCGGATGGCGAGGAGAACGTTCGTCGTGGTCGACATCACCGAGATCTACGTCCACTGGTACGCAGGCCGCTCGAAGAGCGAGCTGGCCGCGTCACTGGGGGTGGACCGCAAGACGGTCAGGAAGTACCTGGCCCCAGCGGAAGCGGCCGGGATCAGCCCCGGCGGGCCGCCAATGAGCGAGGCCGACTGGTCGAAGCTCATCAAGGAGTGGTTCCCCGGACTCATCGACAGAAGGCTCAGGCAGGTGACCTGGCCGGAGATCGACCAGCACCGCGACTACATCCAGAGCCTGCTCGGGACGGTCACCGTCTCGACGATCCACCAGCGGCTTCGTGACGAGCACAAGCTTCAGGTGTCGATCTCCTCGTTCCGCCGGTGGATGCATGCGACGCTGCCGGACGAGGTGGCAAAGTCGCAGGTCACCGTGTTGCGCGACGAGATCGAGCCCGGATCGGAGGCCCAGATCGACTACGGCTTCCTCGGACAGTGGATCGATCCGCGGTCCGGCAAACGCCACCGGGTCTGGGCGTTCGTCATGGTCCTGCCGTGTTCGCGGCACATGTTCGTCCGGCCGGTGCTGCATCTGGACCAGCATGCGTGGACGGAAGCGCACGTCGCGGCCTTCCGCTACTTCGGCGGCGTCCCGCGCCGGCTCGTCCCGGACAACCTGAAGACCGGGGTCGACAAGCCCGACCTCTACGACCCGAAGATCAACAAAGCCTATGCGGAACTGGCCACTCACTACGGCGCGTTGGTCGATCCGGCCCGGGCGGCGAAGCCGAAGGACAAGCCGCGGGTCGAACGGCCGATGCCCTATGTCCGCGACTCGTTCTGGCGAGGCCGCGAGTTCACCTCGATCGAGCACATGCAGGTCGAAGCCGTGACCTGGAGCCAACAGGTCGCCGGGCGGCGGAAGTGCCGGCCGCTGAGCGGAGCTGCCCCGATGACCGTGTTCGACGCGCTGGAGGCATCCGAGCTGCTGCCTTTGCCGCCGACTCCGTTCGTGCTGGCCCGCTGGTCGACGGCCACGGTCGGACCGGACATCCACATCAAGGTCGCCCGGACCCTCTACTCGGTTCCGTGGAAGCTGATCGGCCGCCGGGTCGATGTCCGCTCGACCGCCACGATGGTCCAGGTCTTCCACGACGGCCAGCTCGTCAAGACTCACACCGCCCTTGACCAGGGGAAACGCACGGACAAGAGCGACTATCCGCCGGAGAAGATCGCCTTCCAGATGCGGACGCCAGTCTGGTGCCGCAGCCAGGCATCCGAGGTCGGCGATGCCTGCCGCGAGGTGGTCGACCAGCTGTTGGAGGTCAATGTCCTCTATCGGCTCCGCGCTGCCCAGGGGGTCCTCGGGCTGCGGAAGAAGTACGGCGACATGCGGCTGGAGGCCGCCTGCGCGAGGGCCATCGCGGTCGGCGACCCGTCCTACCGGACCATCAAGGGCATCCTCATTGCCGGCACCGAGACCGATCCTGAGCCCGAGTCCAGCGGAGACGCGGGGGCTGCGGCCTTCCTCCACGGTCCCGCCCGGCTTTTCGCCACCGTCGCGACCCCCGACACGACGGATGACGACCACGACGACCAGGTCCACGACGAAGCCGAGGTGGAAGCCCGATGACCGTGATGGACGCCGCCCTGCGGGAGTCTCTCAAGGCCCTGCGACTGTCCGGCATGCTGGAAACCCTCGACGCCCGCCTCGCCCAGGCCCACGGCGGTGAGCTCGGCCACCTCGACTTCCTCCAGGTCCTCTGCCAGGACGAGATCACCCGCCGCGAGACCGTCGCCTTCCAACGCCGCCTGCAACGAGCAAAGTTCGAGCAGCAGGTCACCCTGGAGGAGTTCGATTTCACGGCCTCCTCGAAACTGCCCGCCGCCCAGATCCGCGACCTCGGAGCCCTGCGCTGGCTGCATGCCGGCGAGTCGGTCATCCTCTTCGGTCCGGTCGGCGTCGGAAAGACCCACATCGCCCAGGCCCTGGGCCACCTCGCCGTCCGCCAGGGCGCCCACGTCCGCTTCGCCAAGACCAGCCGCATCCTCGCCGACCTCGCCGGCGGCCACGCGGACCGCACCTGGGACAAACGGATCCGCGAACTCGTCCGACCCGACGTCCTCGTCCTCGACGACTTTGCCATGCGACAGCTGTCCGCGGCCCAGGCGGATGACCTTTACGAGCTCGTCTCCGAGCGGCAGGGACGCTCGCTGATCATCACCAGCAACCGGGCGCCCAGCGACTGGTATCCCCTCTTTCCCAACCCCGTCGTGGCCGAGTCCCTCCTGGACCGCCTCATCAACACCAGCCACCAGGTGATCATGAACGGGCCCAGTTACCGCCCGAACAAGCGGCCCAGGAATCCCACCGACAAGACCAAATAGGGAAACCGGTGGACGTCGTCGGGATACTGCCGTCATGGCCGTCACTCAGCAACTCGCCCGCATCCCGGCGGAGTATCTCGCCTCCTGCCGCCAGTCAGCCGACGTATCGACGGATGGAGATCCTCTCTGGGATCCGCCGTCGGCGAATGTCCTGGACCTGGATTGGGCGCCGTTCCTGCTTGAACGGGTTTGTGAGCTGGGAGGTCTCGATGACGTCCATCGGAGTGCTCTCCGGCAGGCTTTCGACGGCGACACTGCCATCGACCTCGCCTTCCTCAACACCCCTCCGCATGCAATCGGCCCCTTTGGGCCGGCACCCACGGCCCTCTCTGCAGGTCAGGTGGCTCGTGTTGCGGAACTGCTCGGGCAGATCGATTTTCCGGCCCTCCTGGCCGCCCTGCCGACAGACGAAGCAGAGGCCGCCTCCTTGATCGGCAACGGCGCAGACAAGATCGTCGGTGGCCCGAAGAAGTACGTGTTGGGGCACTTCAACGCCCTGCGCGAGTTCTATCGTGTTGCATCCCAACGGCAGCTTCTCGTCGTGCTCTGGTGGGACTGACACGGACCGCGTCACCGTCGGCTCGCGTCAGCAGCTGGGGAATTGCGTGAACTTCCGCCTGAGGAATTACGTGAGCGTCCACACGGCTGCTCAGCTGCTCGGCCAGCAGCGCGGTGCGCTCGGGCACCCGGGCCCCCAGGGCTTCGTGGAACGTACGCAGCAGGGCCGTGGTCGGCGCGTACACACGCGTGTGCCGGTCGAGATCCTCGAAGGCGGCGACGATCTGGGGCGCCACTGTGTCCGTGGCCGCCGGGCGGCTCGGGGCCGGCGCGATCGGCCGCACGGGCAGGGCGCAGGCCATCTCGCGCAGCAGGCCGACGGCGGCCGGCACGACGTCCTCGCCGAGCGCGTCCGGGGCGCAGCGGGCCCGCTGGACCAGGGCCGCAAGCCGGGTCGCCGGGCCCTGGGCCGGGTCGGCGGCGAGCCCGGCGAGCCAGTTCGTCACCTGGTGCCAGGCCGCCGTCAGGCGCAGTGCCAGGGTGGCCGCCGCCTGAACGATCCGCAGCCGCGCCGCGATGCCGCGCTCGGCGGCCAGCCGCTCGCGCAGCACCGCGGCGGCCCGGTCGGCGTCGTCGAGGAAGAGCCCGAGCCCGCCGATCGCGGCCAGGCGCACGTCCGGGTCGTTGTCGCGGGCGAGTTCGGCGAACTCCCCACCCAGCTCGCACAGAAGGCCGACGGCCTGCGCGCAGCCCGTCGGTGGGTAGTACTCGATCTCGGTGCCGTCGTCCTCGAAGCCCCGCTCCAGGGACTCCCGGCCGATGCTGACCAGCAGCGCGACGACGGCCGGCCGGTCGGGCGTGGCACCGTCGGCGGCCAGCTCGAACAGGAAGGGCAGGCTGGCTGCCGTGGGCGGGTACACGCTGCCCTGGTGGTGGATCGCACCGTAGAAGCGGTCGAGCGCCTTTCGGCGTTCCTCCGTGTCCGGGGAGCGCAGCGCCCACAGCAGCGCCGGTACCTCCTCGGCCGAGCCGTATGCGTGCTCCATCGAAGCCCAGTCGATGTCATGAAGTCCGTCGAACATAATCAGAACCATTCCAGGCGGCACTGACAGCAGGAGCTGTTCCCGGGCGGGCCTGCGACGCCATCGGCACGGGCTGGGACCGGCGGGGCCGGGCGGACTGCGCTGGAAGGGGCGTACGGACAGCGACCGCCGCGAGCGCGGGCTACTCAACACCGGTCCCTGCCCCTCGAGTTCGGGCAAGGACTCCGGTCCCTCGACCGGAAGGAGGCCACACTGTTTGTGATCACGCCAATTCGCCGCGTGAGAAGTCGAGTTGACGACCGGTCAAATTGAGATGCTGCCACATTGCGATCAGATCACGACATCCTTAAATGGGACTAGACCGCAGCGACTCAACGCGTGTAACTCCCTTGAATACAGGGCCAGTTGACTGATCATCAATTCCAGAGCACTGATAACGGAAACAACTTCGGAAACGACGATCCCATTTGTCTGAAATTTCCGCTCATTTGGTCTGGCAAGCTTTCGCGCACCCATCCCCTGACCAAGGAAGAGGTGTAGTTTGTCCGGACGCAGAAGACTCAAGAAGCCTCCGCGTCGCACGTCCCGCCGACTCATACTCGGCACGGCCGCGGTCGCCGTCATGGCGGTCGTGGCCGGAGTGGCTCACCAGGCGACCCAGCAGGGGTCGGACGCACCCCGACCGCTGCCGCTCGCCCAGCAGGAGGCGCTCGCAGCAACCCCGGAGCCGGCCAAGGAGCCGGCTCGCGACAAGGACCCCGAGCCGCTCAAGGAACTCCCCAAGAGCGAGCCCAAGCGGGGCCTCATCTACGACGGGCTGAAGCCCGCGCACGAGGGGGATCCGTGCGCGGGGGTGTACCGCACGGCCGCCGGTCACTGCACTCATGGCCCTGACGCCCCTCCGAAGGGCGTTGACGTCAAGAAGGACACCCCTCCCGCGGTGAAGGCCGCCGCACCCGCCGAGGATCCGACCACGGCGGAGAGCGCCAAGCCGTCCGAGGGAGAGCTTCCGCGCACCGGCGCGCCCGCGCTCGACGCCGCGGCCGGAAAGGCGAGCAACCCTCCCGCTGCCGGGGGTTCCGCCTCGCAGGCCCCCGCGGCGAACGGGCCCGCCGGGCAGACCGTGCGCTGCGAAGGCGACGGCAACAGCGGCAACCGTGTCCAGGTGGTGTACGTGCACGCCCCCGGACGAGACCGGTACGCGCAGTACTTCCCGTCGTTCCGCAAGTGGGCCGCCGACGCCGACCTCATCTACTCGGAGAGCGCCAAGGACACCGGCGGTGTGCGGAACATCCGCTACGTGACGGCCGCCGACTGTACACCCACCGTGCTCAACATCGAGCTCCCGGCCTCCGCGCTGTCCGAGTTCAGCGCCACGAACAGGGCGCTCGCGGCCAAGGGCCTCGATCGCCGTGACCGCAAGTACATGATCTTCGCGGACACGCAGGTCTACTGCGGCATCGGCACCTTCGCCGGGGACGAGCGTCCCGGTCAGAACAACCTCAGCAACTTCGGCCCGTCCTACGGCCGTACAGACACCGGCTGCTGGGGCGGACACACCGCGGCGCACGAACTGGGCCACAACCTCGGCGCGGTGAACAACAGCGCACCCAACACCAGCCGGGGTGCGCACTGCACGGACGAGTACGACGTCATGTGCTACTCGGACACCCCGTACTACCCGAGGATGCGCTACGTCTGCCAGGGCCAGGAGTACGAGAACCGTCTGGACTGCAACCACGACGACTACTTCCACACCAACCCCAGGAAGGGCAGCTATCTCGACACGCACTGGAACGTCGCGGACAACCAGTTCCTGATCAAGGGCAACACCGGGCCCGAGCCGAACCCCGGTCCCACGCCGACGACCCCGACGCCCAAGCCCACCCCGACGAACGGCTCCGGCAGCGGGCCCGCCGTCACCGTCGGGCAGATCGGCCCGGACTCCGCAGTCGCCGGCTGGAGCGCGGTCAGAGGCGCGGCCTGGTACCAGATCTTCCTGAACGACCAGGCCATCGGCTGGGTACAGGCAACCAGCGCCCGTATCTACAACCTGAAGCCGGGAACCGACTACACCGTCTCCGTCTCGGTGCGTGACTCCTCGGGCCGCGACAGCGGCCGGGGCAAGGCGGCCTCATTCCGCACCTCAGGCGGTGGTGACGGCGGTGGTACGACTCCCACGCCCAACACGCGCCATCTGCTCACCAACGGCGCCACCGGGAACGCCGCCGAGATCTGGGGCGGCAGGAGCGGCGACGGCACTGTCCTCGTCGGCTCGCAGCGCAACGGATACGCCCAGCAGCAGTGGTACTTCGACAACGCGGGCAACGGCTACACCCGTATCCGTTCCGCCGTCTCCGGCAAGTGCCTCCAGGTCGGCGGCGCCGCCTCCGCCGGCATGTATGTGGTGCAGCAGCCCTGCGCAGACACCGCTGCCCAACGGTGGAGGATCGCCCGCAGCGGCAACGGGGTGACGGTGACGGCCGGTGACAGCCGATACGTCCTCGGCGTCAGCAACCGCCCGTACTACGGGTCGTGGCTGATCGAGCTGCAGCACGCGGCAGGCGCGCCGGCCCAGGTGTGGACGGTCCAGAAGGCCGCCTGAGCCCGAGGACCCCGCATCAGTTCCCAAGACGGCCGGCGGGCCGGTGGCCCGCCGGCCGTCCCCATTCCACCCCCACATTCCATTCATGGAGGACATCGTCATGCGCCGAGCCCTCGTCCCGGCCGTCGCCACCGCGTTGGCGGGCGCGGCCCTGTCCCTGACCACCGCCACCGGCGCCCTGGCCCACGGTGACACCTTGAAGGTGGAGATCACCGGACACGACTTCGGTCGCGTGCGAACGACCGTCACCTGGGAGAACGACAACGACCCGGTCGACGAGCGGGTCGCTGCCACGGTGAACGCTTTCAGCGCCGACGGAAGCAGGGCTCTCGGCCCGTGGAAGCTTGCCCGCGACCCCGACTCGGCGACCGGCTACACCACCGCGGAAGCGCTGCCCCCGGGGCGCTGGAGGGTCACCGTGGAGGCGGGCCATCCGGGGCTCGGCCGTGACGAGGAGGAGATCACGGTCTCTCCCGGGACCCCTGCCTCGCCCACGGCCGGACCAAGCACGGTACGGCCCACGGCCGGAGAAGGTCCGGCACAGCCCGAGTCCGCCACGCCCCCCGAGTCTGCGGGACGCGACGGCAAGGGGCCGACCACCGCGGCTGCCGCCAGGGAGACAGCGGCCCGTTCCGGTACGGGGGGATCCGGCACCCTCCTGCTGGCAGGGGGAGTCCTGTTGGCGTGTGCGGTCGGCGCCGGTGTCGTCTGGCGCATCCGCCGCACCGGGGCGCGGGGCGCCCGCTGACCTGAGGGGTCCGGCGGGGAGCGGGGGCGGGTGCAGGAGGATGCCTCGTCTCCCCTGTTCGGGTACGGCGTGGGCGGCTCAGCCGCCCACGCCGGCCTGGATTTCCGAGGAGTTGTCGTCAAATGTCACGCTCGCATCTGGAACGATGCGGGGGTGAAGGCTGCTTGGCAGGTCGGCGACTTCCCGCTTGCCATGGCCCAACGCGTGCTCGAAAGCTCCCGGCTCTCCGGCTCATCACGCCTCCCCTCCACCGCCACCGCCAATGGAGGCCTGCTGACCAGATGCGCCACCGGCGTTGTCGGCGGGGTCGACGGGATTCTTCCAGTGGCTGTAACTGCCGTGGTCACGCTCACGCCGCACGTCGATGGCCCACTGGACCGCTCCGTAAAGCACGACGACCGCCGCGAAACCACCGATCACCAACCACATCTCCACTGGTGCCACCTCGCCTCGGCCCGAGGTCCGCGGACAACCGCGGACTCATGTCCTGGTTCATGCGGTCAGCGTCCCCCGCAGGCCACCGTGTTACTGCCTATTTGAGCAACCCCAGAGGTGGCCCACGGGGGCCGCCCCCGCGGGCCGCGCCACATGCGGGGTGCTGGGCGCCGTGTGAGTACGCCCGCCGCGCCTTGACCGATCCGCCCCCCTGCTCCGCTCACGACGCTCTGGCGCGAGGCCTGTTCCACCCCCGGCTGACGGCTTGATCAACAGGTGCCACCCCTCGCCGGAACGCTTCCGTCTTGGGGTACCGCCCGCGGCCGGTTCGCCGGAACTACTACCGGGTGGTGCCGGCACCCGGGCGGGACGGGCTGCCGGGGCGGGGGTACACCCTGGACTGCTTGACGCTTCCGAACGCGAAGCTGGACTCGATCGACGCGATGCCGGGAATGGCGTGGATCCGGGTGCGCACCAGGACCTCGTACGCCTCAAGACTCTCGATGACGACCCTGAGCAGGTAGTCGCTGCTGCCCGCCATCAGGTAGCAGTCCTGGATGTGCTCGATGAATCCGATGTGTTCTTCGAACGCGTTGACGGCCTCGGCGGTGTGGCGTTCCAGCCGGACCCGTACGAAGACAGTGATCGGAAGACCGAAGGCGACCTGGTCCACCATGGCCGTGTAGCCGCTGATCAGCCCGGCATCCTCGAGGCGTCGGACCCGGCGCAGGCAGGGCGACGGGGACAGCCGGACCCGGTCGGCGAGGTCCTGGTTGGAGAGGCGGCCGTCCGCCTGCAACTCGTGAATGATCTGGAGATCGACTGCATCCATGGGCACTCCTTGGCAGATTATGCCTCAAACCTAGGGGTGAGGAGCACAACTGGCAATCGGCTGCCCTTGCAACTGATCTAACGTTGCTCTCAGGTCAGGGGCGACATGAGTTCCGGCCGATCGGTTCACGGGCGGAAGGATTCTTTGGTGGTCGCGACGCACACGGCCGTGGCGGCTACGCCACCCGGGGCGGGGAGCACGTCACCCGCGCTCCGTGCCCCTCACAGCGGAAAGCTCTCGCCTCAGGCGCTGGGCATGTCGGCGCTTCTGCTGACCGTGATGATCTGGGCCGGGTTCGCCTTGAGCGCCCGCGCCCTCAGCGCCTCCACGCTGCTGCCCGCTGACGCGGCTCTGCTGCGGTTCGGCGTGCCCGTCGTGGTGCTGGCGCCTGCCCTGTGGCGGCGTCGGCGGCTGCTGACCGCGGTGCGGCCGGGCCCCGCCGCCAAGATCATCTGTGGTGCGGGGGTGCCGTTCTTCCTCGCGGCGATGTTCGGCGGCTCGCTGACGTCCGCGGCATTCGTCGGCGCGATCGTCCCGGGGATGGTCCCGTTGTTCGTCTCCGTCGTCCTCGTTGCCGGCGGGGGTCGTGCCCCGCGGGGAACGAGGACTGCCGGGCTGGTGATGATCGTCGTCGGAGTCGTCGCACTGGTCTGTCGTCACACCGTCGCTCTGGACCGGGACGTCCTGCTCGGCTCGGGCACCCTGCTCGTCGCCAGCGGACTGTGGGCCCTGTACACGGTGGGGCTGCGGGAGGTGGACCTCGATCCCGTCGGCTCCATCGGGCTGCTGTGCATTCCGTCGTTCGCCGTCATCGCGTTGCTCGTCCTGACCGGTGTACTGCCAACCAACCTCGCCCGGGCGGCCGGAGGTGACGTCCTGACGTTCCTCGTCGTCCAGGGGCTGGGCGTCGGCCTGTGCGCAGGACTGCTGTACGCCTTCGCGATCCGACGGCTCGGGCCGGAGCGGAGTTCGGTCGTCGGCAGCCTCAGTCCAGTCGTCGTGGTTCTGCTCGCCGTCCCCCTCCTGGGCGAGTCGCCGACCCTGCCGGTGGTGGTCGGTGTCCCCCTCATCACCGTCGGCGTCGTGCTCGCCAATCGCCGCTCTCGACACAAGGTTTCCTCGGATGCTTGAACTGCTCGCTCCCCCGCCCGCCGACCCGCTGTGGGATCTCGCCGCCGAGTTCGCGGCCGACCCGCGGCCGGAACGGCTGAACCTCGTCCTCGGTGTGTACCGGGACCACACAGGCGCCACGCCTGTCATGTCGGCGGTCAGGGAGGCCGAGACACGCCTGGCGGAGCGTTCCGCCTCCAAGGAGTACCGCGGCCTCTCCGGTAACACCGCCTTCAACCGCGCCATGCTGTCGACGGTGCTGGGGACCGAGGCCCGGACCGCACGGGCCGCGGCCGTCCAGACCGTGGCGGGCACCGGTGCCCTGCGGCTGCTCGCCGACCTGGTGCGCCAGACCCGCCGGGGTGCGACGGTGTGGATCAGCGACCCTGCCTATGTCAACCACCGGCCGATCCTCGAGGCCGCCGGCCTGAACGTGAGGTCCTACCGGACGCGTGACGCCGAAGGGCTTCCGGACGAGGCGGGTCTTCTCGACGACCTGCGCGCCGCCGGACGCCACGACGTGGTCCTCCTCCAGGGGTGCTGCCACAACCCCACCGGGGTCGACCCCTCCTTCGCGGCCTGGGAGGCGCTCGCCGAACTCGCTGCGAGGAAGGGCTGGGTGCCCTTCGTCGACCTGGCGTACCACGGACTCGGCGACGGGTTCGAGGCCGACCTGCGGGCCACCCGGATGCTGGCCGACCGGCTTCCGGAGATGCTGATCGCGGTCAGCTGCTCCAAGAACTTCGGCCTGTACAGCGAACGCACCGGCTGCGCGATCATCCTCGGACGGAGCGGGCAGGCACTGCGCCACGTCGAGACGGCACTGCAGAACGCGGCGCGGACCCTGTACTCCATGCCGCCGGAGCACGGTGCCGCCATCGTCACCACCATCCTCGAGGACGAGGCGCTGCGGACCTCTTGGCGGACCGAGCTCGACGCCATGCTCGGCCGGATCACGGCCAACCGGTCGGATGTGGTGGGCAACCTTGAAGCGCTGGGATGCGCAGCCCTGGCGGAGTCGCTCGCGCGGCAGAAGGGCATGTTCTCGATGCTGCCGCTGGGGCCGGACGGGATGCGCCGCCTGCGCAGGCAATTCGCCGTCTACGGCACGGCTTCGGGCCGCATCAACATCGCGGGGATTCCGGCGCACCGGATCCCGTACCTGGCGCAGAGCGTCGCCGCGGTGTGCGGCACCGCGGCAACGGCTCGGGCGGTGTCGGCCGCGCCGGCGCCGCATTGACGGAGCGGCTCCCCGAGGGGTGGCCGAACGGGCCCGCAGGACGCGGGCACGAATCTGGCAGGGCAGGGGCGAGGATGCCACGCCCCTGCCCGTACGAGCACGGTTGCAGCGGTCGACGGTGCGTACCGCCCTGACGTGACGTGCCCGACGGATGGCGAGAGACCCGCCGGTGGATGCGACGACCGCGTGCACGGGGGCTTTGAGCCCGGACCCCAGACCGGCACGCTCCAGGGCTGGTCACCGCCGATGACGCCGCTGCCTTCGGGGCTCCGCGTCGAGCCGGGAAAGTCATGGCATGCCGCGGGATGCTATCCGGCCGGCGTTGCACGGGCCCACGACCCTTCAGCGGGAGGAGCGGGCGGTGCGCGGCTGGGATCACCGGCTCCCGCTGTAGTCCGCATGAGTGGCTTCGTTGATGTCCGGGAACAGCGTTTGTCGACTGGTTCCGGAGTCAGTTGGTGATCACGCGGTTCGTGAATGTCGAGCAGAAATGACAGCGTCCCCGTGGGGCGGCGAGAAAAGGGAAGGCGGAAGCCAACTGGCCGTTGGCAGGATGTCCGCGCTCAACATCCGATGGGAAAGGACCCCACGACCGTGGCTCGTGCCATCACTTTGATCCGCTCCGCCTCCCTGTCCGACGTCGCCGAGTACGCCTACGCGGCCACGGCGCCCGCCGAGTCACGCCTGATCTTCCTCGCTGGGGCATGTCCGCTGAACGATGACGGCTCCACAGCAGCGATCGGGGACTACGCGGGTCAGGCAGCCAAAGCCATCGAGAACATGCAGGCCGCTCTTGCTGCATCAGGCGCGTCACTCCAGGACGTCATCAGCACACGGGTTCTCGTCGCATCGACCCGGCGAGAGGACCTGGTGGCCGCCTGGCAGGTAGTCCGGAACTCGTTCGCTGACCATGACGTTCCCAGCACGTTGATGGGCGTCACCGTGCTCGGCTACAAGGACCAACTCGTCGAAATCGAGGCCGTCGCCGCCGTGCTCGATTCTTGAGACCTTTTCCAAGGACACCGCGAACGAGGGACAGCTGGGCGTCCGCCAGGACGGCCTTCACGTGTGAAGACGTCTCCTGCGGGCGGCGGACGTTCGTCGAGCAGGTCGCGGCCTGACCCGGCGGTACAGCCAACGGACCGAACGAATGCGATCGCTATTGGCCGAGGTCGGCCTCGCTTTGGCCGGTCGAGCCGGTGCCCGGCTGGCCGACGTCTGCGGGGCGAGCGTCAGCCGGAATACGGTACTGCGGCTGGTCGACGCTCTCCCGGAGCCCCGGCCACAGGCCCCGCGTGTGGTCGGCGTCGATGAGTACGCGATGCGCAGGGGCCGTGTCTACGGGACCGTGCTGGCCGACGTCGAGACCCGCAGACCGGTGGACCTGCTGCCAGATCGCGAGGCGGGCCCGCTCGCGGCCTGGCTGACTCAGCACCCGGGGATTGAGGTCGGCTGTCGCGACCGCGCCCCGTTCTTCGCCGAGGGCGCCAGCATCAGGGCACCCACCGCGGTCCAGGTCGCCGACCGGTTCCACCTCTGGCGCAACCTCAGCGAAGCGGCCGAGCGGTGCGTCTCCCGCCACCGCTCGTGCCTCCGCGCGACCTTCGCCGAGTCGGTGCCGGAGAAGGCACCGACACCGGCCGAGCGCGGGTCGCCATGGCCCACCGGGCACCGGTTCGCAGACCGCACCCGCGCCAAACACGCCGCTGTCCACGCGCTGCTGGCCGCTGGCCACAGCCGACGCGCAATCCAGCGACAACTCGGCATGACCTACCGCACCGTCCAACGGCTGGCCGACGCCACCAGGCCGGAAGACCTGTTCTAGGGACAGTGACAGAACCGCCAGACCAAGCTCGACGACTTCAAGCCCTACCTGCACGAGCGATGGGCCGAGGGCTGCACGAACGCCTGGACCCTCTGGGAAGAGATCAAGACGCACGGCTACACCGGCGGCTACGGAGCCGTCCGCGCCTACCTCCAGCCATTTCGCACAACCCCGGCCGCACCGGCGGCCCGTCCTCCGTCTCCACGCACGGTCGCCGGATGGATCCTCACCCACCCCGACACCCTGCCGGAGAGCGAGCACCTGAAGCTCAAGGCTGTCCTCGCCGGCTGCCCCGAACTGGATTCCCTCACCGGGCACGTCCGCGCGTTCGGGAAGATACTCACCCAGCTCCAGGGCGACCGGCTCCCGCAATGGATCAAGGCGGTCCGCACCGACGACCTGCCCAGCCTCCACACTTCGTCAACGGGCTCGAACGGGACCTCGCCGCCGTCACCGCCGGTCTCACGCTGCCCTGGAACTCCGGAGTCGTC
This sequence comes from Streptomyces peucetius, assembly GCF_025854275.1. NCBI lineage: Bacteria > Bacillati > Actinomycetota > Actinomycetes > Kitasatosporales > Streptomycetaceae > Streptomyces > Streptomyces peucetius. The sequence continues at coordinate 93,333 of NZ_CP107567.1, forward strand.
GAAGGCCACGTCAACCGGATCAAATGATCAAGCGCCAGATGTACGGCCGGGCCGGCTTCAGCCTCTTGCGGAAGCGAGTCCTCCTTGCCTGACCGCAGCTCTGTCGCTCGACGAGCGGGTCCGTTCAGCTGATCCCAAACGGCACAGGATCCAGGCCCAGCTTGCTCCGGCATGAGTCGACGGCCCGCGTGACCCAGGCGGTCACGGGGTCGCGATCTGCCGCGATCGCGTGAAGCTCACGCGCTTTCTCCTGGGCATCGACCATCCATGGGGCCAGTGCGTCCTCGCGAAGTACTCGTTCGAAGTGATCGCGGGCCGTGTCCGGGTCACCAACCAGGGCGGCTGCGATCCCAGAGTCGAAGCTGTCCCAGAGGAATCCCCGCCGCACCGGCCTGGATATCAGGTATCGGGCGACAATCGGCAGAGCCGGGAACTTCTCCCTCAGCGCGGTCACGTTCGCAGCCGCCTGGCGACTGAGTTCGAGTGCCAGCGGCGTGAACTGGTCCTCGGTGCGAAACAGCTCGGAGCCGACCCGGACTGCGTCCACGTGGAAGGCCAGGTGGTCCACGTCGTGCCACGGCCACATCGCACCGACGTACAGACCACTGCCGGCAATCCGCGGCGGGGTGAACTCCACAACCCCGAGCGACCTGCGAGAAGTCGAAAGCGAAGTGACGCAGATCACGCCCTTCGCCCTTGTTTCGCCAGGGTTCGCCATCGCCCACCACCCCACGCCCGCGCCGAGGCGACTCCCTCCCAGCCTCGCAGTCGAAACCGGGCATCCTCGCCACTGGGCGCACGCGCGGCTGGACGAAAAGCCCAAAACAGGAAGTGAGGCGCGATATGCCCGGGAGGTGACGGTACGACCTCCGCTGGAGCCAATACAGGCCCAGGCCCTTCAACATGTCTCATGCCTCCCTGGGGAGGGGTAGTGCGGAGGCGCCACACACCTGATGACCTTGTTCCCTTCGACCGTTCGCAGCCACTCGGCGGACAGGTGGACGAAGCGGCTCGGGGGATCCAGTACGGCGAGGACCCGCCGTTCTGACGTCGTCGGCAGCAACTCTCGCCGCCTTGCGAGAGGGCTTCGTCCGCGTGGGCGGGGGCGATACTGATCGTGACAGTCGTTCCGCCGCCGGGTCGGCCTCGGACTCGGGCTCGCTCGGTGGGGTCGCACCTTTGTCGATGTCGGGCCTTCCACCCGGAAAGTGGACACCAGTTCGTGTGGTTATGCGGCGAGTGTCAGAGTAGCTGATCGCTGCTCGTAGGCGACGGGGCTGAGTTGCCCGTTCGCCGAGTGACGGCGTCTGATGTTGTAACGCGTCAGCCATTTGAAGACGCGGCGCCGGCAGGCGCCGGGCCCGCCGAAGCGGCGGGCGCCTTGGAGTGTCTCGCGTTTCAGGGAGGCGTGGAAGGACTCGCAGGCGGCGTTGTCCGCGCTGGTGCCGACCGCGCCCATGGATTGGATGACGCCCAACTCGGCGCACAGATCAGCGAATTGTCGTGATCCGTATTGCGCTCCGTGATCGCTGTGGAAGATGGCGCCATCGAGGCTGCCGCGGGTGGCGGCAGCCATCGTCAGCGCGTCGGCGACCAGGTCGGTGCGCATGTGATCGGCGATCGACCAGCCCACGATCCGGCGTGAGAAGCAGTCCAGGACCGTCGCGAGATAGAGATGCTCGCCGTCGCCGACCGGCAGGTACGTCACGTCGCCCATGTACTTCAAGTTCGGCGCGTGAGCGGTGAAGTCCCGCTTGAACAGGTCCGGTACCGGCGTCTGTGACGGTTCCGGCACGGTCGTACGCACGCGCTTGCGCAGGCGCACGCCGGTGATGCGGAACTTGCGCATGACGCGCGCGACCTTCTTCTCGTTGATCACCATGCCGTGGGTGTCACGGAGCTCGGCCGTGATCCGCGGGGCGCCATACGTCCCGTCGGAGTCTGTGTGGATGGCCCGGATCTTCTCGGCCAGATCCTCGTCGGCCTGCTCGCGCTCGGCGCGGGCGTCACGCCCGTCTCGCCACTTGTAGTAGCTGGAGCGGGCCACCTCAAGGAGTCGGCACAACCGCTGGACCTCGTGGGTCTGCCGGTGGTCCTCGATGAACTGGCAGCGGTTCACCAGGTCATCTCGGTCGCGAAAAACTTCGTGGCCTTGCGCAGGATGTCGCGTTCCTCTGCGAGCGTCGCGTTCTGCTTGCGCACCTGCTTCAGCTCGGTGCGCAGGGCCGCTATCTCGGCCTGTAGTTCTTCGCGGGTGGGCTCGCTCACCGTGGCCGGCTCCTTGGTCTTCCTCGTCGTGCTCATGGTCGTGCCCAGCTCGCTGCGGCGGGACCGCTCGGCCCGCACCCAGTCCCGCAGTGTGCCCCGGCTCACGCCCAGGTCCTCCGCGACCCCGGCCAGGGTCAGGTCCGGATCAGACAGGTACAGCGCGACGGCATCCGCCTTGAACTCCAGCGAGTAGAACTTCATCACCATAAGGGACATCTCCTCCACGGCCCCAGGTCAGAGGCCGGATCAAGGTGTCCACTCCCCGGGGGGAGGCGCCGTCTGCGAGGGGAGCCGTTCATGACCACGGCGAAAGACCTGTTCATCATCGCCATTGACCTGAAGCGTTCCGTGGGGCAGGGAGACCTGTCCCTCGCACTCGCGGGAGCCGAGCTCATCGATCTCATCGATGCGGGGGCGGTCGCCGTGGACGGCGACCGCATCGTGCCGGGTCAACCGCCGACGTTGGACGACCGGTTCATGGACGAGGCCGCGGCAGGGCTCACTCGACAGGCGCCCTACGAGCGGATCGAGGACTGGCTGTGGCGCCGGGGCCGAGACCTCTCGGCCGCGTACCAGGCCGCACTGGAGAAGAACGGTGAGCTGAAGCCGCAGCGAAGCGGCCGGTTGTCCTTCGGCACGGAACGCGTGGAACCGGCCGATACGCCCGCACGCCGCCGTGCAGCCGACCGCTGGAAAGAGAAGGAACCCGTCCTGGCCGCCCTCGCCTCGGTCGTGGGCATCGACGACGAACGCTCCGACGATGATGCCGGCCTCGATGACGAGGCGGTGACGACCGTGGTGGCTGCCGTCCACGACGCGGTGATGGAACTGGAGGCCGTACGCCAGAGGCGGACCATCGAGAACACGGCCTTCGCCAACCTCTGGCGCGGCCCCTGAGCCGAGCCCGCCTTCGGGGGGCGCGGTCAAGTCCGACGGCGACGGCGACGGCGAGCGGCCGCGCGACCGCCGGGCGGCGCTACGGCATGTCCGTGGACCAGTTCCGGTCAGGGTCGCGCGGCCTCCACCTGGAAACTGGGTGTACGTCCGGCCCACAGTCTGATCACGGTGTCCCATGAGACACCGCCAGTCTGGAGAACGACGGTTTTCGGATCCTGGTCTTTGCGCGCGGCGGTTCGGTGTTGCTGCAATCGCGGAACCAGCGCGGCCTCACCCCGGCGTTTCCGGAGATCGCTGAGGCTCGCCGGATCGGACGTAGTCTGCGGACTGTGACAGTGAGATGTGTGTTGGACGGCAGCCAGGTCAGGACCCTGGAGGACTTCTGGCGTGTTGCTGGCGAGAGCGTTGGCTGCGGCGGCTACTTCGGCCGGAACCTCGTTGCCTTCGCTGACTGTCTCCGTGGCGGCTTTGGGACACCGGAGGACGGCGACTTTGTGATCAAGTGGCGCGATCACGAGGCCTCTCGTCAGAGTCTTGGATACCCCATTCCGTAAGGGCAGCGGTCAGGAGGGCACGGGATCGGTGTCGTCCCATTTCCACCCGGTTTGAGGGAACTGATCCAGCAGGGCGGAGAGGGACGCTGCCTGGTGGATGGCCGATGACCAGTCTTCCGCGGAGACGTCGAGTGTCACCAGAGGTGGGGTGTCCTGGCGGAAGTCGTAGGCAAGCAGCTCGCGGCTTCCGTCTCCGCCGATGACGACGGCGCCGGGGAAGCGTTTCTGGAATTCACCGGCGTCGTTGATGCCGATGAGCTCGTCCAGCGCGTCGATCACCAGGAAGTCGTCAGCGGGAGGAACGAACTGACTCAGACTCCCTGTAGTACCCAGGAAGTCCCGGTAGTCCTGGGGAAACCGGACTCCGAAGTGGTGCTCGACCTGCGCGATCTGGTCCTCGTTCGAACTCATGAGGCAGTTCTATCAAGGGCAGAGGAGGTGACGGTGGCCGCTTTGTGCCGCGGTGAGGAGGACACGTTTGCGGAGTAGGGGCAGCTTGGCTCGTCCGAACAGCGTCCGGCAGTGACCGCCCCCGCGGGCAACCACCCCAGCCTCCGCGCCGCCGTCGTCCGGGACTTCACCGTTGCCACCTCGGCTCCATGACGGGGCCCAGCGTCACGCCGTCAGGGACGCGGGATGCGCCCCTCAGGACGATCTCCGGCCGCGGCGTCAGGTTGCCGTCAAACGTCCTTCGGCGAGGACGGGGCGGGCAGTAACGTACTGATCATGTCCACGCCTCCGCAGCAGCCGTATCCACCGGGTCCCCCGCATTCGCCGTACGGGCAGCAGCCCGGCCCGTACATACCGGCGCAGGCGCCCTATCCGGTGATGACAGGGGTGTGGGTGCCGCCGCAGCCAGTGCCGCGAAAGAAGCGAACCGAACTCATCGCCGGCATCATCGCCGGATCACTCGTAGTTCTCGGAGCCGTGGGCTACGGACTGGTCCAGGTCGTCGGCCCCGTCAAACTGCCGGACGGCAACTGGCCGGAGGCGACACACCAGCTCAGCGCGCCGGGCACCGTGCTCGAGGGTTCCTACGCCCTCGCCCAGGACGCCTCGGACACCGAGGGACAGCAGATCCGCAGGGGCATCAACGACCACCGGGTCCGCGACAGAGGCATGACAGTCACCTCCTACCTCACAAAGGATGGCGAGAACGCACTGCAGCTCAACGGGCTGTACGGCAAGATCAAAGAACCCGACTCGGTACGTGCCGAGGTCCTCACAGCACTGGAAGAGCCGTCGGAAGGCGACACCTTCTACCTTCCGCCGAACGACTTCCATCCGACCGGACACGACGTGACCGTGCTCTGCGCCGTCCGGGACATGGCACAGAACAAGCCGGTCACCCAGGTCGCTTGTGCGTGGGCGGACCCGAACACCACTGCCGTGGCACTGTTCACCAGCACCACGCTCGACGAGCAGAAGCCCGAACAGGTCGCCCTCGCCCCCTACGCCGACCTGACCGCTCGGCTCCGCGAGGACGTGCGACAACCTCTCGGCTGACGCCCGTTCAGGTCACGGGCGCAGGCTGGTTCAACGGAGCATGACAGACCGCAGTACCCATCCCGCCCGGCATGGTGGGGCGGCGGGCGCTCGCATCCGAGCCCTGATCTCCCGGACCCGGTCCGCGCTGGTGAACGACACCTCGGCGATCTTCACCACCGGCATCCCTTGTGCGGACAGCAGGACCAACTGGGCCCGACGCGCGGTCACCACCGACCCGGTACCCTGCGGATGATCCGTAGTAGACGTCTGCCCTCGTCATCGTCGATCTCGTGCACCCGCACCCGCTCAGCCACAGATCAGCAGCCTGACCGATCCGTCCAGCCCACACCAGGCCCATTGCCGCTGCCGGCATGCCGCCGCAACCACGCCGCCTCCCCAGGCGTCAGATTCGGGTCAGCCAACTTCACCCGGACCGCCTCCTGCATGCGCCCCGCCGGGTCGGTCCGGCAGCCGCTGCGCATACCGCGCAGCAACAACCCCCGCCCGAGGCGGGCGGCGAGTCCCGGCACCTCCGCACTGCCCACAGTCACCATGGTCATCGCCACATCGGCAGCCGGATCACCAGCGCCCGCATTGCACCAGTCGATCACTACCGGGCCCCGCCGGGTCAGAATGACGTTGCCTGGGTGCAGGTCGAGATGCAGCACCCGGTCACCATCTGCCGTGCTGAACCGCTTGGGCAGCCACTCCGGTGCCGGCAGCGCATGCAGCCGGTCGTGCAGGCGACCCAGCTCCCGGCCGAGAGAACCCACCCGCCACGGGTGCCGGGCCAGCACATCCAGCATCGTCGGCCCGGCCAGCCGCTCAAGAACCATGTCGGTGTCGGTGATCTCGTACACCCGCGGCACCGGATACCCACATGCCGCAAGGTGCGTCATCAAGCGTGACTCCAGACCGGTGGGCCCCCCGTGCCGGTATCGCCGCAGCACCCTGGACTCGTCCAGGGCATACACATCAGCATCCCGGCCCTGCGCGATCAACTCCATGCGGTTCAGTCTGCATTGACGGCTCAGCCCTCGCCAACAGGGCGAACGTTGCCTGAGGGAGTGTCTACTGAGGTTTTCGGGTCGTCGTCGGGTGGTGACGGTTCATGATCCTTGCGGTATGCCGGTGGTATGCGTTATCCGGAGGGTGGGGGCCTGACCGCTGAGCGTCGGGCGTTTCGTGAGGGGATCCGGCTGCAAGCCGGCGAGAGGTTCGCGGCCGGTGAAAAGACGGCGGTGATCGCGAAGGACCTGCGGGTGAGTGTGCGGTCGGTGGAACGCTGGCACCGTGCCTGGCGCGAGGGCGGCATGGAGGGCCTGCGTTCCGCGGGTCCGGCGAACTCCCCGACCGTCACCGATGCCCAGTTCGCCGTGCTCGAGGAAGAACTCGGCAAGGGCCCGTCGGCGCACGGTTTCGAAGACCAGCGCTGGGTGAGTCTGTCGGTGGCGACTGTGTGGCGGCTGCTGAAACGGCACGGATGGTCCTGGCAGGCCCCCGCCCGCAGGGCACTCGAACGCGACGAGCACGCGGTCGAGCTGTGGAAGAAGGAGGTGTGGCCCCGGGTAAAAGGCTCGCGGCGGAGCACGGAGCATGGATCGTCTTCGAGGACGAGGCCGGCTTCTCGATGACGCCGCCCCGTGCCCGCACCTGGGGCCGACGCGGACACACCCCCGTCATCACAGTGAGGGGCAGGTCCCGCCGCCGGACCTCGGTCGCCGCGCTGTGCTGCTATAAACCCGGTGAGAAGACCCGTCTCATCCACCGGCCCCGCACCCACCTCTTGCTCAAAGGAGCACGCAAAAGCTTCTCCTGGCAGGACTACCGCAACCTGCTCGTGCGCGCGCACATCCAGCTCGGCGGGCCGATCGTGGTGGTCTGGGACAACTGTGAGACTCGTGGGGCGCCGTCCGGGGCCAGGGTCTGACCCGTGGGACAACTGGCCCAGGCTGCCTTGTTGAGGATCTGTCGGCCCGTGGTCCCGGGCGGTGCTTGCTGCCGCCGGACCGGCGGGCATGTCCCGATAGGGGCCTTGCCGCACAAGGCACCGTCACAGTTCTGACCGCCCACCGGCCCGCCGTCGGCCACAGCCCCGTGCCGATCGAGGAGCCGCGTGACCATCACCAGCATGCCCCAGCCGACTTTGCCCGCACAGCGAGAAGAACCGCTGGCCGAGGACGTGATCCTGGGGGTGGACACCCACAAGGAGTTTCGCGTTCTGCCAGCAGCGCGGGATGAGCGGCGGCCAGATACGCAAGAACCCCGCCGACGGGGGAGGCGGCGGGGTGCATTCAGTGTGGCAGGAGAGCGCTACAAGCGTGCCCGTTTTGCCGCTTGGCTCGCCGCGCGTTGGCGAGCCTGGCATGACGGAAGAGCGGAGCCGGGGCAGGAAGGCGGGGCCGGCGGACGAGGCGCCGACGTGATGCGGAAGCAGAGGAGGGACGAGAGGAGGGACGACAGAGCGAGCAGGCCGCGCTGGGCCGCCAGAACAACAAGCCTCTTCCTCCGACTATCGCGGAGAAAGACACCTCATGGAGTTAAGCCGTCAAGGTGTCCGGCAGGGGCACCGGTCTGAAGACGTCGAATAGTTCATGATCACAGGGATGTGTCGGGCGTGAAGGCGTACGTCCGAAGCGGATCCAGGTGCAGCTCGTGCGGGCCCATGCAGTCCGCGGCAAGAGTTGCCACCCGCGCCCGGCACACGCACGTCATGTTGGGTCCTCCGGTTCCAAGAGGTCCGCAGCAACCGTGGTGAATACCCAGAGAGCTGGCCAGTTGCAGGTTCAGCGTGTCCTCCGGGTGCACGATGACAGAGTTTCGGGGGCCGGCGGGCGTCATGTCGGTCATGCCGGGTGGCATGAGAAGGGCCCGGCTCACAAGTGCGGACGGCGCCTGGGTGCCTGGGGCCACGAAGGGGGCGCCCCAGGGTTCGGGATCGATGGCGTAGCTGCCTCTCGGGACTGTCGAAGGCGCGAGCCGCGTCTTGCCGTGCCGGTCCCTGTCACGCACCGAGATGTCCGGGATGCTCTGAAGCTCCCGCAGGTCCGGGGTGAGTTCGGCACCGCACTTCGCGCAGTAGAAGACCGTCATACCAACCGTTGTATCCACCGACAGCCTCATTCACGACCGCGTTCGCCTGCTCAGTCCGCCTGTCCAACGGCGCAAACGGTGGGGAAGGCGATGGATTCGTCGAATGGGACTCGGGTCTGAAGGCAGTGATGCAGTTGCCCGAGCATCCGGTTGAACAGGTGCCGCAGGGCCTGCATGTGCCAGTCCCCGCCAGTCCGTCGTCGCCGGTAGTGGGCGTCGGCGCCGGCGAGCCGCTGAGGGAAGAGAAGGCCCATAGATGGCCGACGTGGTTGAGCCGGTTGTTCTTGACGAACCGGCGCCCGACGTAGTGGCGTTTGCCGGAGGCCCGAGTGATGGGGGCCGCGCCCGCGTATGCCTTCAGCCCTCCGGCGGTGGCGAACCGGGTGCGGTCGTCGCCGATCTCCGCGAGGATCCGTGCGCCGATCTGGGGGCCGATGCCGGGAAAGCTCAGCATGATCGGGGCGTCGGGATGGGCTCGAAAGGCTTCCTCAGCGGCCTGGCCAAGGTCGGCGACCGCTTCGCAGGAAGCGTCCAGCTGCAGCAGCAGGGCGAGGGCCTGCTTGCCCATCGCTCCTTCGACCAGCGGGGCCTGGTGCGGCGCCTCCCGGCGGAAGAGCTGCTGCAGACGCTCAGCATCGGCCTCGATGTTCCTGCGTCGGCCGGCTCGCTTCATCATGGCGCTCAGGCGCCAGAGCGGCAGTTTGGCAGCCAGCGCGGGCGTCGGTGCGACCGCCAGGAGTCGGCGGGCGTCGGGGCGGGCCAGGCCGCCCGGCTTGTCCTTGAACGCCTCCAGGAACGCCGGAAAGTACTCGCGCGGCAGCGAACGGAGTTGGTTGCAGATCTGTTGCCGGTTCCAGACCGCGTCCTGCTGGGCTCGGGCCAGAACAGCCACTGCCTGGGCCAGGTCGGTGTCGGCAGCCAGCGGCCTGTGCATCGGCATGTCCGTGCGGATGATGTTGGCGAGCATGAGGGCGTCGCCGGGGTCGGACTTCTTGCGGCTCACGCCGTGGCGGTCGCGGTAGCGGGAGGCCGCCATCGGGTTGACCGCGAAGATCTGCCGGGCACCCTGCCTCAGCGTGACAACCAGCAGGCCGCGGTTCTTCACCCCGCCCTCGAAGCGTTCCACGGCCTGCAGCCGGATCCGCTCCCGCGTGGCCCTCTCGGCGTCGGTCAGCCCGCCGCCCTGCGCGTACCTCACAGCCCCACAGCTACCGCAGCCGACAGGCCGGCGTCAGGCAAACATCCCCGACATCACCCAATCAAGTTCAGTACATCCTCGCTATGAGGTACGCGGATGGCGGCGGTCTGACCGCCATGGGCGGGCGAAGCGTGAGGCGGTGCGTTTTCGAGGCTGCGGAGATGTTCAGGCAGGGGGTGCGGCCGCCGGAGATGGCCGCAGGTTACGGGTGTCGCGGAAGTCGGCGTACGCCTGGCGTGAGGACGTTCAGGGGTACGGCTCCAAGCGCCGTCGGCAGGTTCCGGCGTGGCCGGACGGTCACGATTGTCATGGCCGTGTCGCGATGTTCCCCGCATGGGTGCCGGCCGCCCCGGCGGGCCCGTACGCTCCGGCCACGCCGATGATTTGGGGGAAACATGCGTATCGGAGCCCTGCCCGCCGTGCGGGCGGCCGTGGCGGCGGTGGCCGGCGCCCTGCTGGCCACGCTCGCCGTCGCACCACCCGCCCGGGCCGACAACCACAACCTGACCCCGCCCGAGATCCTCAGCGCCTCCGTCCACGGCGGCCGCACGATCGTCCTCGGGCCGAACCAGACGCTGACCTTCCAGGCGACCGTCACCGCCAGAGCCGCCGCCGGCATCCTCCGCTACGGCGTCGAGATGGAGCTCGTCGGGCCCGGCGGCCTGAGGTGGGACGCTGCGCCCGACCTGCCGGCGGTCTGCGAACCCATCAGCGTCACCACCTCGGTGTGCACCGAATGGTTCCGGATCGACACTGGCAGCGCCGAGGTGACCAACGGTTACGCCGGCGACTGGAAACTGTGGGCGACGGTGGCGAGCAACAACCTCCACACCCGCCCGGAGAGCAGCATCACCTCCGAGATCGATGCGGCCACGGCCAAGGTGCGGCGCAGCTCCAAGCTCACCTTCGCCGCCCTCCCCAACCCCGTCCGGCAAGGGCGCGACGTCAGCGCGCTCGGCCGCCTGCGGGTTGCCGACTGGGCGTCGAACTCCTACGTGGGCACACCGGGGCAGACCGTCGAGCTCGAGTTCTGCGCGACCCCGTGCCGGACCGTCGAGTCACTGCGCACTCTGCGCACCGGCACGTACGGGTTCACCGGGACGACGCATCCCGCCACCCGGGACGGTTCGTGGTGGCTGAGGTACGGGGGGACCGGGCAGAACGCCGCGACCTACTCGCCGGGGGTGTTCGTCGATGTCCTGGAAGGCTGAGCGACCGGCGCGGTTCGCGCTGCCCCTGCTGCTCGCGGCGGGGCTGCTCTCCGCGACCGCGCCCGCGGCCGAGGCCTCGCCCGCGCCGCCCGGCTACGGGTACGTGCACGCCGACCGGGCGTCCTGGCCGGAGGGCTGGGACTACACCCCGAGCCGCAGTGCCAACTCCTCGGGCGGCACCAACTGGGTCTCCCGGACCGCGACCGGCGAGTACTCGGTGTTCATGCCCGGGCTGGGCACCGACCTGGAATCGAACCGCGGGGTGGCGCACGTGACCGCCCACGGGACGTCGAACGCGTACTGCTCGATCCGCTACACCAGCCGCTACACGGAGAACGTCGGCAAGGGGGATCCGACGGCGTATGCCGGGGTGTGGCTCTCTCTTCGGTGCTACTCGCCGGACGGGGCGCTCACCGACTCGGAGTTCTCGGCCAGTTGGGCGAACGCCGAGGAGCCCGAGGGCCAGAGCGGCTTCGCGTACCTGACCACGAGGCAGCTAAACAGCCACATGCCGTATCCGGAGTATCGCTACAACTCCAGCGGCTACGGCATAAAGGTCACCCGTGTCGCCACCGGCCGCTACGAGGTGCAGCTGCCCGGGCAGGGCGGCGGCGGCTTCGATCCCACGGCCCAGCTGGGGCACGTCCAAGTGACCGCCGCCCAGGCGGCCTTCGGAGCCGAGCGCTGCATGGTCGAGGAGATCGAGAGTGCCTTCGATCCTGTGGTGATCGAGGTGAACTGCCATGACGTGGACGGCAGCCCCCGCGACACCCTCTTCTCCCTCACCTACGTACGGAAGGCCAGCCTGGTGCGGACGCCCGGGGGCGGCGCGTACGCCCGGGCCCGGGGCGGGGACGAGGAGCGTACGGACCGGCAGTGGACGTGGGACGCACTGGGCGAGCCCACCAGCGTGGCCGGCGAGTCCGGGGCGGACGAGGGGCGGTACTGGGTGAAGACCCCCATGATGGATCACTTCGACAAGGGGAACGTCCAGGTCACCGCCGAAGGCTCGGACGCGCGCTACTGCAAGGTGGCGAAGTGGAGTTCGGACGCGGGGATCGAGGTGCGCTGCTTCAACCACAAGGGCGATCCGGCCCGCGGTCCCTTCCTCGTGTCGTACGCGTACTGACCGGACCGTTACGCGACCGACTCCATCCGGCCCGTCCGGAGCGCTCGAGGCGGCCGGGCCGTCGTGGTGGGTGGGGGTGTGGGCACCGGTCAGGGAGACGCCGGTGCCACCGAGGCGGCCGGCCACGATCTCGGCGGCGATGGAGACGGCGGTCTCCTCCGGGGTGCGGGCGCCGAGGTCGAGGCCGATCGGCGAGCGGAGCCGGGTGAGTTCGGCGGTGGCTCCAGCGCAACCGTCAGCACTCTGCGTGGCAGGGCCTGATGCCCGGCCAGCGCGAGCTCCTGGAGGAGATCGGCCTCGTACCGCTGCCGCCTGCAGCAGAAAGCGCCCCCAAGGCCCGCAAGGCGGCATCTGGAGCCTTCGAGCGAGGCATGGGCGGCCCTAGTAGTACTTCGTTAGGTTGGGCTGGAGAGGGGCTGTTGTCTTCGCCTTCGGGTTGGTAACTGGCGGTGGCAGGTGGGGCATGCGCCGGTCCAGCAGAGCAACAGGTCCTGCATGGTGTGGAGGACCTGGTAGAAGGTCAGGCCGGCGCTGTTGCTTCTGGGTCCAGGCGGCGGAGGGTACAGAAGGCGTGGGCGGCGGTGACGAGGGTGGCGTGGTGGTGCCAGCCGCGCCAGGTGCGGCCTTCGAAGTGGTCCAGTCCCAGGCCGTGCTTCATCTCGCGGTGGTCGTGTTCGATCCGCCATCGCATCTTCGCGAGCCGGGCCAGGTGCCGCAGCGGGGTGTCGGCGGGCAGGCTGGTCAGCCAGTACTCGGTGGGCGCTTTCTCGCCGGTGGGCCACTCGCTCAGGAGTGTCGCCGTGGGCAGAACACCGTCCCAGGCGGTGGAGCCGCCAGCCCGGGCGATGGTGTGCCTGCGGACCGCGACGCCGGCCGGACGCACCGTCTCGACTTTGAACCTCGAGCGCATCGCACCGCGCGAACCGGTGCGCCAAGTGGCCTGCCGGTATGCCTTGCGTCCGGTCCCGGTGGCCAGGTCCTTCAGGGAGGAAGCCTTGGTGCGGTAGCGGACAGCGGGTTTGCGTCCGGTTCCGCTCCGGGCGGGGGCGGTGGGGATGGCGTCGGCCGGGTGAGCGGATTCATCCGCCCGGACGGCGACGACGAAGTCCAGACCACGCTCGGCCAGAGCCTGCCGGAAGGCGTTGTTCTGGCCGTACCCGGCATCCGCGACGATCACCTTGGGTTCCAGGCCCCAGCCGATCGCCTCGTCGATCAGGTCCAGGGCCAGACGCCACTTCTCCCGGTGCCCCACCTCCTCGGGCACCCCCGCCTTGACCCGGCGCGCGGTGTCGTCCTGCCACTCGGCCGGCAGGAACAGCCGCCACGAGATCGGCACCGAAGCGGTGTCGGACGCGGCGTGCAGGCTGACCGCGACCTGGCAGTTCGACTGCTTGCCCAACGCCCCGCACCACTGCCGGGCCACCCCCACCGACATCGTCCCGTCCTTGGGGAACGACACATCGTCGATCACCCACACCATCGGATCGACGACCGGAACCGTCTTGACGGCCACCGCCCGCAACACCGCCACGTGGTCCCACGGCGACTGATTCACAAACTGCTGCAAGGCCTGCATGTCACCGTCCGGCAGCCGCTCGGCCATCGGCTGGATCGACTTCCTGCGACCGTCCAGCATCAACCCCCGCAGATAGCAGTCACCCTTCGCCCGCTGATCCCTCCGTGTCACCGACGCGAACACCTCACCCACGAACTCGCCCAACTCACCACGGAGTTGCTCGATCTCCCCCAAGTCCACAAGAGCAGCATGCCCAACCCGGCAACCCGAGATCAAATCAACCTAACGGGTGGTTTCGGGGAATGTGCGGGCGCTGGATCCGGCGCCGGCGATGTTCGACGCGATGCTGACGGGGTGGGCTCGGCAGCAGCGGAGCCGTCTGCTGGAGAAGAAGACGATCGCGGACCGTCTGAGCCTGGTGCGCCGGTTCGCTCTGTTCAACGGGACGTATCCATGGCAATGGACCGCCGAGGACGTCGAGGCGTACTTCTCCGCCCAGTGTCCGGCCAGTCGCCGCTGGCGCACTCGACCGTGCGGGGGCAGCAGAGCGACTTGCGGATGTTCTGCTCATTCGTGACCGGCGGCCGGTACGGGTGGGCCGCTGCCTGCCTTGAGGAGTTCGGCCAGGCTCCGGTGCAGGTGTGCCACGACTGGAACACAGTCGACCACGTCGCCGAGTACGAAAGCCGTCCCAGCCGGCGGGCGCTGACGTACGACGAGCTCCAGGCGCTGTTTGACGCCGCGGACGAGCGGGTCGAGGACATTCGGCGTCGCGGCTGCAAGGGAGTGCTGTCGGCCTGGCGGGACGCGGTCATGCTCAAGTCGGTGTACGCGTACGGCACGCGGCGCCGCGAGGCGGTGATGCGGATCGCGCGGGTGATGCGGAGCATCGGCCTGGCGGGCGTGCGCTTGCGCCGCAGATACCGCACCACTGTCGCGGACCCGGCCGCGGCGAAGGCCCCGGACCTGATCGGCCGCGACTTCACGGCAAGCGAGCCGAACACGAAGTACGTCGGCGACATCACCTGTCTCCCGCTGGACGGCGGGAAGTTCCTGTATTTGGCCACCGTCATCGACCTCGCCTCACGCCGCCTGGCCGGCTGGGCAGCTGGGCGATCGCGGAGCACATGCGGAGTGACCTCGTCACCGACGCCCCTGGCCGCCGCAGAACGGACCCGCGGCAGTCTCGCCGGGGTGGTCATGCACACCGACCACGCGGCCCAGTACACCAGCCGGGCCTTCGCCGACGCCTGCCGCCAGGCCGGCGTCCGCCAGTCCATGAGCGCGATCGGCTCCAGCGCGGACAACGCACTCGCCGAGTCCTTCAACGCGACCTTCAAACGCGAGACGCTCCAGGGCCGAAAGCACTGGTCCAGCGAACGCGAGGCCCGCCTCGACGCGTTCCGCTGACTCAACCGCTACACCACCCGACGCCGTCACTCCCGCCTCGGACAACGCAGCCCGATCGCCTACGAAACAGCGACCGAAACAACATCAACTACGCTGACACCAGCCGCATCACCCGTGTCCAGGATTCGAGGTCGAGGCTCGTCATCTCGGTGGCGTCCGCCTTTCAGCTGTGCGGCTACTGGCAGGTGATCGGAAGCCTGTGGACCGTGGACGACAAGATGGGCCTGCTGCTCGCCCGCGAGGTCTACCGGAACCTGGCGGTACCGGACACCCCGGCTGCCGCATGTGCCCTGCACCGGGCCATCGGATGCCAGACGGCATGCGGATTCGTCAGCCCGTCGACCCCAAGGCTGTATTACGCGGTCCACTCCCTCCCAGAAGCACAGGGACCCGGGCTTGCCCGGCATGGGGTACTACCGGTGCAGCGACTCGGACGGAACGTAGTGGTTGCCCTCGACGATCACCGCGAACCGACTGGGCGGGCTCCCGGGCCGGTCAGAACGGGCGCAGCGGACCCCGGAGGGTTGACACGCGGGTAACGTACGCGCAAAATCGCGGCACCGCACGACAATGTCGAACGGTGTTCGGGTTCCTGTTCCCTCAAGGGGAGCCCGCCCTCTGGCCCCGGCGAACGGACGCCATCAGCGCCGTCCCCCGGGGACAGGCCGGAAACGCCGCCGACCACCGCAGCCACGACCTGTGGTTCACGCTCCCGCTCGCCTCAGGAGGACGCCCCGTGTCTAGACTGCGCCCGATCCTTGCCGCCGCCGCTCTGGCGGTCACCGCTGCCATCGCCCAGCCACTTCCGTCCGCCGTCGCCGACACCACCGATGTCTCTCCGCCCGGCGCCAATGACTGGTCGTGCAGACCCAGCGCCGAGCATCCCGACCCGGTCGTGCTCGTGCACGGAACGTTCGAGACCATGGCCAAGAACTGGCCGACGCTCAGCCCGACGCTCAAGAGCGCGGGATACTGCGTCTTCGCGTTGAATTACGGCGGCAACGCCATGGGCCCCATCGCCGAGTCGGCGGAGGAGCTCGACTCGTTCGTCGGCGCGGTGCTCGGGGCCACCGGTGCACGAAAAGTCGACCTCGTGGGACACAGCCAGGGCGGGATGATGCCCCGCTACTACATCAAGAACCTCGGCGGTGCGACGAGGGTCGACGATCTGCTCGGTATCGTTCCCTCCAACCACGGCACGGACGGCGTGATCCCCCTGCCTGACGGGTCCGAGAACAGCGCCTGTCCAGCATGCGACGAGCAGCAGGCCGGGTCACAGTTCCTGACCGACCTGAACGCCAAGGACGAGACGCCCCCCGGCCCCGACTACACCGTCGTGACCACCAGGTACGACGAGGTGGTCACGCCGTACACCAGCGCCTTCCTGGAAGGTTCCGCCCGCGAGGTCACCAATGTGACCCTCCAGGACGCCTGCCCGCTGAACACCATTGAGCACGACCAGGCACCCAACGACCCCGTGGTCCACCAGTGGGTCCTGCACGCGCTGGAGCGCACCGGTCCGGCTGACCCGGCCTTCCGGCCCTCCTGCGTCGTCTGAAGGCTCAGGCCGCCTGCCGCACTCGGTCCGCGACGCGAACCCTGGAGCGCGGATCCATGCCCGTCAGCCCCGGGGCCGGTTACCGGCACCGGGCTCAGTGGGGCCCGTCAGATACGCCGTCCGCTGCGACTGGAGCGGTCACGGCGAAGAGCGAGGGCGGCGGCCGGTCCGAAGTATTTCCTGCACGCGTCTTGCCGGCTTCCGACTACCCGGCAGTAATCTTTCGGTACCCCCGCACGGCACCAGTGCCTCATCCCTGCGGTCTCTGCGGACTTCTGCCGACCGCTCTGGTCTTTCCGTGACCCAGGACGACACGCTCTGGACAGTTTCCCCAGCGCCCCCACGCACTGCCCCGCTCGCCCGGAACTCCGTGAGGTGACCGTGAGAAAACACGTGATCGTGGCCGCTCCGGCCGCCCTGCTGCTGGTCCTGGGGTTCGGGACTCCGGCCGGCGCAGCCGGCACGTCGACGTTCAGCTCCTCCAGCCATCCCATCCTGTTCGTCCATGGCTACAACGGCAGCGGTTCGAACTGGGACACCATGGCGAGCCGGTTCAAGAACGACGGCTGGCCCGCCGCGTACCTCGATCAGTGGAGCTACGACTCGCGGCAGTCCAACGCCACCACGGCCGAGCAACTCGCCCGTGAGGTCGACCGGTTGCTCGGCGCCACGGGAGCCTCGCAGGTCGATGTCGTCACCCACTCCATGGGCGGGCTCTCCTCACGCCACTTCCTCAAGAACCTCGGCGGCGATTCAAGGACCGAGGCATGGGTATCGCTCGGCGGACCCAACCACGGCACCGACACGGCCAACGGCTGTTTCGACGCCTCATGTTACGAGATGCGCATCGGATCGAACTTCCTGACCGCCCTCAACTCCGGTGACGAGACACCAGGACGACTGCGGTACGCGACCTGGTGGTCGCCCTGCGACACGGTCATCAACCCCGACAGCAGCGTTGCCCTCACGGGTGCCGGCAACACTCAGACCGGGTGCCTGAGCCACAACGGCCTGCTCACCGACGCCACCGTCTACGCCCAGGTCCGCGACATGATTAACAGGTGAGCCGCCACGACGCCATCATGGATGGGGCGGACACCTCGTCGACGGCGGCCGACGACATCAGCACTGCTCCTTGGACCGCACCGGATGGGCAGGAAATCCTTCGATCGGCTCGGCAGGCAGCCTTCTGTGCCGGCAACCAGCAGAGGGAGTCGATCGGAGGCGCACACCCGTAGCCAAGGTCCCGTCGCCTCGCGAGCAACCGGCCTCCGCGGGATGGGCCTGGTGCCCCGCGGCTGCCGGGGCGCTCCTGCCGTGGACTTCCTGGAAGCAGGCGATATCCGCGGCAGCGCCGCGATCTGCGGCTTCATCAGCGTGATGCGTTCAGCCCGCGACGGGCGTGCGCGCGCAGCGGTCTCGTCGGAGTTCTCCAGGTTGAACGTGGGCGACCCGGATCTGTGTCACAGGTGCCACCAGGGGGCGCCATGGCCGGGATACGCAGCGTAATCAGGGCTTGCTGACGGAGGAGGTGAGGCGCACTCGACGTTGCGCCGGCTGCAGGGCGCTCCCGCTGCCGCGAGCACCTGGTGGCTCGGGAACCGGCTACGACCAGTAAGGATGGAGGGTGCCTGCACCCTCGGGAGGAGCAGCTCAGGGACCGACATGTACTCCGCCGATTCCGCGCCGGTTTCACCAGGTACGGCCGAGCTGCAGCAGGTGGTCACGGACGCGAGCAACGTGCGGGTTCTGTGTGCCGCCGGGCCGCTGTACGAGGTAGCCGGTGTTGATGGGCGGGTCGTCGGTTTCGTACAGAGGAACCAGAGCGCCGGAGGCGAGTTCGTTCAGGCACAGGAATCGGGGCAGGACGGTAAAGCCCGC
Source organism: Streptomyces peucetius (assembly GCF_025854275.1). Classification (NCBI taxonomy): domain Bacteria; kingdom Bacillati; phylum Actinomycetota; class Actinomycetes; order Kitasatosporales; family Streptomycetaceae; genus Streptomyces; species Streptomyces peucetius. The sequence goes on from NZ_CP107567.1 coordinate 111,536, forward strand.
GCCCGCCGTGACCGCGGACAGCACACCACGCAGGTCAGGGACCGTGACGGCGGCTCGGCAGACAAGGCGTTTGCCGAAGACATGGCGCCAGTACCGGCGCGCGATGGGCAGGTCCTCGGCGTAGGCGACCAGAGGCACAACATGCAGGGCCGATGGGCCCTCGGCAGCCAGCCGCTCCTTGAGCCGGTCTGCCCAAACGGGGGCGGCGACCAGGACGAACTCCTCGTCCATCAGCGGGACGGCGGTGAGCGTCCGGCCGCGCGGACGGGTGGTCGCGATGACCAGGTCGTGGCGGCCGGCGCGCAGGTCATCGAGCAGGGTGTCGGTCAGGCCCGTGGTCACACGCAGCCGTACGCCGTCGGCGACGAGGGGTGCGAGCCCGGGAAGGGCTCGCGTGCAGAGCAGTTCGGCGGGGCCCGCAAGGTGGACGGGCTCGGCGTGGCTGTCCTCGGGCGAAGCGGAGGCGGTCGCGTCTGCCAGGGCGTCCAAAGGCGCGGCGATCCGTGTCGCGAACTCGTCTGCGACCGGTGTCGGGGCGACACCGCGCGGCAGCCGCTCGAACAGCGCGCGCCCGGTCTGCCGTTCCAGGGTGCGGATCTGCGTGGTCACCGTGGGCTGCGACAGGCCCAGCAGCGGGGCGGCAGCGGTGAAGGACCCGGCACGATAGACCGCGAGGAAGGTACGCAGGAGGTTCAGATCCGCCGGGTGCCGTGTCGTGACGGCATGCGGCGGCACTTGGTGGTTCGTATCGGAATTCCTATGTGTCACCCAAGCAACTGTAGGTGACTCCTATGGGGCTGGTGAGGCGCTCGAAAGCCTCCATGAGCCGCTGTCCCCGGCCGAGCTCGCCGATCACGCCCGCATGGGCCTGCGCACTTCGTCCGCCGCTTCGGTGAAGAGGTCGGCATGAGCCCGGGCCGGGGCTCATCCAGCGCGTCGCCCGGGCACGTCGCCCCTGGAATCCACTGACCTGGCATCGGCCGAGATCGCCGGGCAGGTCGGCTTCGCCACCGGGACCTCGCTGCGGCACCACCTGCATGCCGCCATCGGCGTGTCTCCGCTCGCCCAGCGGCGCACCTTCGGGGCCTGCAGTCGTCGAGTGTCCGACCATCACCACAGGTCATGGCCTGTCCAGGGATACTCCCCTCCATCCATAGAGGATCCAATGTCAGGCATCGGATTCCACATTGGATATCGGTGGGTCAGTGGACCTACCTTCGTGGACATCACCGCACTGACGATCTGGACTCGGAACGTCAGCGTTCACAGAACGTCGAAGCGCGCGATCCCATCCCCCGCGCTCGAGCGGGCCCCCACCCCCTCGGAGAGTGACTCACCATGTCGAAGATTCTTTTCGTGATGACCGGCGTCGACTACTGGACGCTGGCGGACGGCACCAAGCACTCCACCGGCTTCTGGGCCGAGGAGGCCGCCGCCCCGTACAAGGCGTTCAAGGCCGCAGGCCACGAGATCGTAGTCGCCACGCCCGGTGGCGTCGTACCGACCGTGGACAAGGGCAGCCTGGCGCCCGAGGTCAACGGCGGCCAGGAGGGCGCCGACCAGGTCGCCGCCGCACTCGCCTCATTCACCGAGCTGCAGCACCCCATCACGCTGGAGGACGTGGACCTCGACGACTACACGGCCGTCTTCTACCCCGGCGGCCACGGCCCCATGGAGGACCTCGCCGCCGACTCCACCTCCGGTCAGATCCTGATCGACACCCTCGACTCCGGCAAGCCGCTCGCCGTCGTCTGCCACGCCCCGGCCGCGCTCCTGGCCGCGGAGAAGGCCGACGGTTCCAACGCGTTCGCCGGCTACAAGGTGGCCGCCTTCACCAACGCCGAGGAGGCCCAGGCCGGTTTCGCCGGCAAGGCGAAGTGGCTCCTGGAGACCCGCCTCGTCGAGGCCGGTGTCGATGTCCAGGTCGGCGAGCCGTGGGCACCGAACGTCGTCGTGGACCGCAACCTGGTCACGGGTCAGAACCCGTCCTCCTCCGCCCTGATCGCGGTCGAGGTCCTCAAGAAGCTGACCTGACGATGGTTGCCGACCGGCTCGAAGAGGTCCTCGACGCCACCTACAGCTGCCTGACCCGGTACGGTGTGCGGCGCACCACGATGGACGACATTGCCACCACTATGGGCGTGTCCCGGTCAGCGGTCTACCAATACGTGCGGAGCAAGGACGACGCCTTCCGGCAGCTCGCCGCCCGTCTGCACGACCAGGCGCTCGCCCGGGCCCGGCAGGCGGCCGCGGACCAGGACGTCCCCCACGCCGACCGCGTCCGGGGCGTCCTGGCGGCCAAGCTCGATCTGGTCCTGCAACTCAGCGGTCCGTCACCGCACACCGCCGAACTCCTCGATGCCAAAGCCCGGTTGTTCGGCGGGATCTGTACCGCGTTCACGGGCGATCTACGGCACCTGCTGATCGGTCTCTTCCGGGAGGCGGGCGCACCGGACGGTGTGGAGCCGACCGACGCCGCCGACATCTGCATCGCCCTGGTCATCGGCCTGGAGGCCGTGCCTGCCGGCGAACGGCTCCTGGAGCCTTCCACTCGCGCGCTGCTCGCCGGGCTGCTGGATCCGCCCCTGGCCGCCGACCCCTGACCCGGCCGCCGTCACGCCTCTCTACTCACTCTCATCGACTCTCTCGCTCTCTCCGGAGCTCAGCCATGCCCTTTTCCAGCCGTGAACGGCGCCTCGCCGCCCGCCCGGCGGGTGAGCCGAAGCGGCGGAAGCCTCGGGGCTGTAGGCCCTGTCGGCGATGACCTGGTCGCGCCTGCAGCGTGGGCGGCCCTGACCGGTGCGCGGGACGCGGATGCGTTCCAGGAAGGGACGTGCGCAGATGCTGTCGTGGCGTTGGCCGGTGTCAGCAGGATCGCGAGGGGCCGACCACGGCCGTCGCAGGCGAGGTGGACTTTGGTGGTCAGTCCTCCCCGGGATCGGCCGAGGGTGTGATCGTCCCGTTCGTCCGGCCGGTGGATCGCGCTTTTCGGCCGGTGGCGGAGGCGTGCTGGTGGGCGCGGACGACCGTGGAGTCGGTCTGCACCAGTCAGTCAAGATGTCGCCGACCGCATCGGTGTGAGCGTGGATCTGCTGGAGAGCTCGAGTGAAAACGCCGTCCAGCGCATAGCGGCGGAAGCGGGTGTGGACCGTCTCCCACGGCCCGTAGAGTTCCGGCATGTCACGCCAGGAGATCCGGTCCGGATCTTGTATACCATCCCGTTGATGACCTGCCGGTCCGATACACGCGGCCGCCCCATCGCGGCACGCGGTATCAGCGGAGCCAGCAACTCCCACTCCTGATCGGTGAGTCATGACGGCGTCTCGCACCACCATGATCCACCATCCGGTGATCTCTCAGGACGGACCCTACTTCCTCCAGCTCGAAGGTCGGCGCGCTGCACCTCCTGAGGCGCCGCGGCTGCCTCGAACAGCGGACCTTGCCGCGCCGGTTCCACACTGACGTGGTCCGCGCACACCTGGAGCAGACCGAGCGGCACGGGCGCTGCCGCCGGCAGCCATACACTCGCGAGGCGGCGCGCGCGCACGGCGTGCACTGGTTCGAGCTGGAGCACAGCGGATGGCACACGGCCAGCCGGTGGGAGGCGGCGGCTCCCGGCCGAGGGGTCACCGAGGCGGTGGCAGACGGTGGCCAAGGGCCTTCTTCGAACGTCGTCAGTACGCTCCGAACGACCAGAAGACGCCTACCTCGTCGTCGGTAACCGAGATCAGGCCCAAGTCCTCCAAGAAGTCGAGGCCGTTGAGGTACTCGCAGGTGAGGAATCGATGGGATTCGGTGCCCTGGAGGCCCGCTGCGAGGAAGTCCGGAGCCGGGTAGAGGCGAGGGTCGTCGCGTTGTTCCAGTGGCGCGCGGTGGACCCCTGCCGGTCGAGCAAAGTCGGGGATCCGCCAGCACAGCGTTCCGGTCCGGGCGGGAGCGGACGGGGCGGGTTCCGACTGCCATTCCTCGGCCATGATGGCCAGCGCGGCGACCGGCGCCTCCACATCCAGGGGGTACAGACGTCCGGGCATCTCTGCGTCCGGGGGGTCGAAGGGATAGGCAGGCATCGTGTGGCGGGCGGTGTTGGTGCGGTCCTGGTCAGTCGGACCCAGCCTCCGGGGGTCGGGGACCCAGTCCGCCCGGTTGTGGCCTGCCCTTCGGAGAGGGCGGCCCGGATACCTATCGGTTTACTTAACCGTGTTTGGCCTGCAGGTGGATGCTGCTGTCTGTCTCCTGCTGGTTTCCTCGGTGATACGTTGACTTTCCCTGCATGCCATACATAACATGTATCTAGAACAGCTTGACCCGCACGAGATGATCGGCTGATCGCCAGCCGGCCGGGAGTTCTCCTGGCGCTCGTGCCTGATACTGCCGAGCGGTGTCACGCGGGGACGCGTGTCGGGTCCGCCCGGATGGCTGAGGTCAGCGAGGCATGTCATGTTTTCCACCCAGGTCGGTTCAACGATCACATCAAGCGGGCTCCGCCCCCTGCCGGGGCGCACGCGTGTTGCCCCGCCCGCGTCGCCTGCGGTTCCGGCCGGGCGGGAAAAGGACACGTTCCGGCGGGCGATGATCGCCCTCCCCGCGGAGACCTGCCGGGTCCGCACCGTCCGGGCTTTCGTCTCCGGCCTCCTGAAGTGCTGGGGTGTGACCGGTCCGGACCGGGACAGCGCTGTCCTGGTGGTCAGTGAACTGGCCGGCAATGCCGCGCAGCACGGCGGTTCCGAGATGACGGTGAGTGTGTCGCTCACGGCTCAGGATCTGGCCATCGACGTCGTCGACACCGGGCTCTCCACCAACCTGCCCCGCCCCCGCGGAACCTACGCCGACCAGGAACACGGGCGCGGGCTGGGGATCGTCGAGTGTCTGGCCGAGTGGACCGACATCCGTACCCAACCCGACAGCTGGCGCTGCGGCGTCGGACTGCGCGTCACCCGGACCGTCGCCGGGGACGTGCCCCGGGCCGTGTAAAGGTACTCATTTCCCGGCCCTGCCCGCGACGTCCGTGTGCCCGCATCCACGTTACGACCTCGCCGTTCTCAGCAGTCTGCAGCCACTTCCTTGGCCTGGGCCCTTGCCGATTGCAGCGGGACGGCTTCGTCCATGTCGGCGAGCAGCCGCCACGCCGTTGGTGTGGAGGCCACCGCGCCGAACACGTCGCTCTGGTCGCGCAGGACGGCCGTGTCCGTGACGGTCGCACCGCCGTCGGCGATCACCACCGCGAAATCAGTGCGATCCGGCCCAGGTCGTGGCCGGTACCGCGCGGCCTCAGCCGCCGCAACGAGCTCGAGCAGGCACTGGTCAGCCCGGTTGCATCGGCGAGATCCGCCGGCAACCGTCCCCTGGCACACCCGCCCCCGTCCGGTCACGGACACCACGAGCCTGGACCGGGGACCGAACAACCTGCTTGCAGAAAGCGCCTTCCGCCGACGACGATCAAACCCTCGGCAAGTTCAGCGCCCAGCTCGGGAAGGCACTTTCGCGCCACCGGCGTGCGGACCAGCCCGACCGAAGGCAACGGTCGCTCCGGTCGTTCCGGCGTCACGCTCTGCGCGTGCGGTCTGTTACAGCGTGTCGCTGAGGGTGTCCGCGAGACGGTGCCGGACGGCCCGCAGGGCGGGCAGCAGCGAGACGGCGACCGCTCCGGTGACTGCCGCCGCGACGAGGAGGATGAGAGCGCCGGGCGGCGGGAGCTGGGCGATGCCCGCGCCGATGCCGCTGGAGGCGGCCTGGAGATCGATGAGCCATTGGGAGGCCAGGAGCCCCAGGCCGGTACCGACCAGGGCGGCTGCCAGGGCGATGAAACCGGTGCCTGCCACAATCACCGCGACGATCTGGCGGGGTGTCAGTCCGATGGCTTTCAGGGCCAGCAGGTCACGCCGTCGGTCCCGTACGCCGGCGGCGATGGTGGTCGACAGTTCCGCCAGCCCGATCAGCGCCAGCACGCCGATCAGTCCGGCGATCACCGGGCGTACGGAGGAGAGCTCGTCGGCGGCGTTGGCACTCTCGCGGATGTCCAGCCGTCCCGACGCTCGGTCCGACAGTCGGTCACCGACCTCGGAGGGGTCGGCTCCGGGCTTGAGGAGGAGGGAGTAGAAGTCCGGCTGGAGTGCGGGGTCGCGCTCGCGCAGAGTGTCCAGGGAAGTGGAGATCACCCGTCCGTTGTCCTCGGGCTCGACGATGCGGCCGACGATGTGCAGGATCTGTGGGGCGCCTCGGACGGTCATGCGGACCCAGTCGCCCACTTCGACACCGAGCAGGTCCAGCAGCCCTTGCCCGGCGACGGCCTCGTCGGGGCCGTCGGGCGGGCGGCCTTCGGCCACGGCAAAGGGATAAGGGTGGGCCGTGGTGCCCAGGCCCCGGAGTGTGATCGTGCCGGTCTGGCCGGGCACCAGCGCCGCGACGTCGGCGCCGGGATAGGTCGCGGTGACGGCGGGGTCCGCAGTCGCCAACCTCCGCAGGGAGGTGTCGTCGAGGTCCTCGCCGCGGGCGGTGAGGGCGGCGGCGATCCCGACGTCCTGTGGGGCGCTGTCGAGCCGGTCGAGGGTGGACCAGGTACCCAGGGCGATCGTGATCAGCACGATGGGCACGGCCAGCCGGGCGACCGCCGCGCAGGCCCGCAGGGGATATTGGAAGGCGCCGCGCCAGCCGAGGACCAGGGCGGGCGGCAGGCGCAGGCGCAGAGCCCGACGGGTGGTGCCGGACATCCGCCGGGTGGCGGGGACGGTGGCTCGTGCGACGGGTACGGGCGATACGCGGCCTGCCCGCCAGGCCGCAGAGCTGGTCGTTGCGGCGATCAGGAGGATCGCACCCACCGCAATCCCCGCAGGCACCCAGATGTGTCCGGGCAGGGCCTGCCAGAGCTGCACCGCGTCGCCGGCCCGGCCGGGCAGCTGGGCGCCGAGCAGCTCGGTCAGGAGCGTCCCGGCGGCGATGCCCAGCAGCGCGAGCGTCACATACTCGGCCAGGAACATTCGGATCAGCTGCGCGGGCGTGAAGCCGATGGCTTTCAGTACGGCGATGTCGCGCAGCGAACTGCGGATTCTGGTGCTGACAGCGCCCGCCACGGCGAATCCTGCGGCCAGCAGAGCTCCCAGGCCGAAGACGCCCAGGAGCAGTCCGAGCAGGCGATCGCTTCCCTGGGCGGCGGCTCGGGCCTCCTGCCAGGTGGAAATCCCGGAGATCTGGTCGGCGCCGAGCTCGGTCACCGCACGCTGGACGGCGAAACCAGTGTGCTCCGGATCGGCGAGCCGCAGGCCGATGACCTGTTCATGACGCTCGCCGGGCTCGAGCCGCAAGAACGTGGCCGTGGGCACCCATGCCACGCCGCGCACTTCTCCCGGCTCGTACGGGGGCTCCGCCGTGTCTGCGATGCCGATGATGCGCAGGGTGGCGGCGGCTGCGCCGTCCCCGCGCACATGCAGCCGGTCGCCGGGCTCGGCCCACAGCGCCCGGGCCAGTGAGCTCTCCAGAACCACTTCGTCGCCGGCCCCGGAGGCCAGCCAGCGCCCGGAGGTGATCAGCGGCCTGGCCACCTCCGGCGGAGTCGAGGTGGCGGCGCGCAGCTGCACCGCCGCTCTGCTCCCGGCGAGGTCGGCGGTACCAGGGCCGATGAGGAACGGTCCCGACGTGGCCCGCACTCCATCGAGCACGGCCAGCTCCTTGGGGTCGGAACCTGCTTTCGTCTGGATCCACACGTGCGCGCCGGAGGACTGGGTGAACACCCGCTGCCACGGGTTGGCCGCATAGGTGAGGAACGCCCCGGCGAGCAGCAGGGAGACGATGATCCCGGCGGTCGCCAGGACCAGGAACAGCGCCTCGCCGCGACGCACCCGCAGATCGGCCCGCACCCACAGCGCCACGGCACGCATAGTTCAGCCCCCGAGTTCCAGCGTTCCGGACACACCGCCACGGCGCGGGCCTTCGCGGCCGAGTACGGTGTCGTCGACGATCCGGCCGTCGAAGAGGCTGATGACCCGATCCGCGGCGCTTGCCATCCGAGCGTCGTGGGTGACGAGCACGATGGTCTGACCGCGCTGATGGAAGCGGGAGAGCAGCCGCAGGACTTCGCGGGTGCCTTTGCTGTCCAGACTGCCGGCGGGCTCGTCGGCGAGGAGCAGGGCGGGGTGGTTGACCAGGGCGCGGGCAAGAGCGACGCGCTGCTGCTCGCCACCGGAGAGCTCGCCGGGCATGCTGTTCTCCTTGCCCTCCAGGCCGAGCTCGGCGAGGAGCTCGGCGCGATCCTCCCGTGCGTGCCGCGCCGTCTTGCCGGCCAGCAGCGCGGGCAGATCGACGTTGTCCGCCACCGTCAGGTGGGAGACCAGGTTGAAGAACTGGAAGACGATGCCGATGCTGCGTCGGCGCAGCACGGCCCAGCGGGCCTCGCTGTAGCCGTCGACCCGCCGGCCGTCGAGCCAGATGCGCCCGCTGTCGGGCCGGTCGAGTCCGCCGAGGAGGTGGAGGAGCGTCGACTTGCCCGCTCCGGAGGGGCCGGTCACCGCGAGGAACTCGCCGCGCCCCACACCCATATCGACCCCGCGCACGGCCCTGACTGCGGCGCCCTCGGTCTGGTGCGTTTTGACCAGGCCCTCTGCCCGCAGAAGAGGCTCGGCCTCGGTGGATTCCTTCCCGCCGCTCGGGGAGACGGTCTCGTCGGCGCCGCTCCCGGAAGACGCCTCGCGATTCATTCCAGCTCCTCCTGACAGCGCTCCAACCAGTCGAGGTCCGCCTGCAGGTGCAGCATCGCCCCTTCGATGAGCAGTTGCGCGAGCCGGTTGTCCCGGTCCTCGGTCGCTGCCAGCTTCGACAGATCACGCATGGTGTTGAGGTAGTGGCGGCGCTGCTGGTTGATCAGCGTGATCTGGTCGGCCACTCCCGAGTCCGGCGCCAGGGCGAGCTTCATGAAAAACTCGTCCCGCACCCGCGGCTCGTCGGTGGGCTTCTCGAACCAGGCTGCTACCGCCTTACGCCCCGCCGGGGTGAGCCGGTAGATGCGCTTGTTCGGGCGGTTCTCCTGGGTGACGTCCTCGCCCTCGATGAGCCCCGACTTCTCCAGTCTGCCGAGGGTGACGTAGATCTGCCCGATATTCGGCTGAGGGTACGCGGCGCCCAGCAGACTCTCCAGCGCCTGCTTGAGCTCGTAGCCGTGGGCCGGCCCCTTCGCCAGGAGAGCCAGAAGGTGGAGACGCACGTTCGCCCGCCTCCCTTCCCGGCGTAGGATTTGCCGCGGGTGCCCCATAACCCGGCGTGCGGCCGAAGCCTACGGACCTATCCGCACAGTCGAGCATTCCGCTTACCTAACGGGTATCCAGCGTACGTCTGCCTGACGAGCTGTATCACTGCACCCGCCTCCACGCCGTCAGCATTCCACTACCCAACGGATATCCAGGGCACGGCCGCCCGGCGAGTTGGCATCGCTGCAATCAGGAGGAGCCATGCGGTGGACAGGAACCGCCAGCCGGGGACTCCTCGTCGCTGCGCTGATCTGCGCCGGCTTCGTCAGCCTCAGCGCCGCGAGTTGCGGGACCGACGAGACCGCTGCCAGGAGAGGACCCTTGACCCTGGTAACCGGCGAGGACCTCACCGGATACCTGGAAGGGGTCTTGAAGGACTGGAACCAAGCCCACCCCGGCGAGAAGGTCACCCTCGTCGAACTCCCGGAGGCAGCCGACGAGGTCCGGGCCCAGATGGCCACCAGTCTGCGATCCGGCAGCGCCCGCTACGACGTGCTCAACATCGATGTGGCCTGGACCTCGGAATTCGCCGCGGCAGGCTGGATCTCCCCGCTGAACGCCGACCGTTTCCCGATCAAGCAGTTCCTCCCGCCGGTGGTGCAGACCGCCACGTTCGACGGCCGCCTCTATGCGCTGCCCTATGTCACCAACGCCGGCCTCCTCTACTACCGCAAGGACGTGCTGGAGAAAGAGGGGGAGAAACCGCCGCGCACGTGGGCCGAGCTTGAGCGACTGGCCAAGACGGTGGCACCGAAGTACGGCCTGGACGGCTATGCCGGGCAGTTCCTTCCCTACGAGGGGCTCACGGTGAACGCTGCGGAGGCCGTGCAGTCCACAGGCGGCACCATCCTCGTCGACGACGGCAGGCGGGTGACTGTCGACTCTCCCGCCGCACGCCAGGGCCTGGAACTCCTGACCCGGGGTGTCCGCGACGGCTGGATCCCCAAGAAGGCACTCACCTACAAGGAGGAGGAGTCCCGCAAGGCCTTCCAGGACGGTCACCTCCTCTTCCTGCGCAACTGGCCCTACGTGCACGCCCTGGCCGGCGGCAAGGACTCCAAGGTCGCAGGCAAGTTCGGTGTGACTCCGCTGCCGGGACTGGGCGGGAATGCAGCGGGCATCCTCGGCGGCTCCAATCTCGCGATCAACGCGGACTCCCGTCACCGTGACTCTGCAACCGATCTCCTGGTCTACCTGACCAGCCAGAAGGTGCAGCGGCAGGTCCTCATCGACGGCGGCCTGCCACCGGTACGGGCCGACCTCTACAACGACCCGTCGCTGGTGCGGCAGTTCCCCTACCTGCCCACGCTCCGGGAGGCCGTGCTGGCGGCGACGCCGCGGCCCAAGAGCCCGCAGTACGACCAGGTGACCCTCGTGATCCAGGCCGTCGTCCACGACGCCATGGCCCAGCGCGATACGGCCGAGGAGGCCATCGCCCGGCTGAAGCGGGAACTCGAGGCCATCGCCCGCCGGCGCTGACCCCTGACCTCCCTGTTTCGCTTCGGATGGTTGAGCTGGACCTGATCGCGGTGGCCGGGTGATTTCGGTGGCCGGTCGCCGAGTGCCGTGGCGGGGGGCCGACGCTTGGGGCGGGGGCTCCAGGATTCCTCGGGTCGTGGGCGGGCGGGGGGTGTCGCGAGTGGGGTGGACGGCCGTGGCAGGGCCGCGTGGCGGGCGACTGCGTGGTCAGCTCGTGTCGCCAGGGCCAGGTTGCGGAGACTCACAGGTGGAGGCGGCGTCCGCCGCGGGTGATCCGGGCTCCAGCATCGTGATCCGCACGTGGTCCCGGTGCCAGTCCCGGCGCGCTACCGGGCCGGTCGGACGCCCCGGAGTCGCGATGACCCCGTCGGCGCCGGCCGGCGGTTCCGTCGCCTGCCGCCCGATCGACAACCCGCCGACCACTGTCGCCAGCCGCAGCTTCAGCGCCTGGGCTTACGGGACCGGCGCGTCGCTCACCCGCTGCGCCAGTTCGCGGGTCGGCACGAGGACCGGCCCGCGCGGCTGCTTCGGCTCGGCGGCCCCGGCCTGTCGTACGGGCGAGCACGGCCGGCCCGGAGGCGAGGGTCTTGCCCGACCCGGTCCGCGCGCGGCCGAGGATGCCCCGGCCGGCAAGTGCGTCGGGCCTGTCCGGAGCAGTGCGGGCAAGAAGATCGACACCACGACCCCCGACCAGCAGGCGGTACGGGCGCCGGACGCAATCACCAGCTTCTGGCAAACCCGGAGCGGTTCGCTGACCTTTCCCTGCATACTGGGTGAGCCCGTGTCCGGGCTGCGGAGGGGGGCCGAAGTGTCCAATGTGTGGTTCTTTCCGGAGGGCGCCGATCGTCGGCTCCTGGCAGCGGTTCGACGCCAGGAAGGTTTTCGCAAGCGACTGCGGTGGACGCCTGTGATCGGCGGGGTCTACCGCCGGTTCACGGACAAGCGATGGCGGCGCGACATCGAACTCCTGAACAGCGCCCGAGCTGCACAGACGTCCGGCGCCAACTCCTCGAACTCTGCACACCTGATCAAGGAGCTACTCGACGTCGGCCGGGAGGCCAACGAGGCGGCCGGAAGGCTGGATCTCAAGCGCATGTGGCAGGTGCAGTCCTATGTCGCCGGGCAGATGTGGCAGGCGGTCTACGTGCTGGACGTGCGCAGTCTGCCTGACGAGGAATTGACCGAGCGAGTGCGGTGGGCTCGGGATGTCCAGGTCGGACTGCGCGAGCTGACCCGACGCATGGCCGATGGCCAGGACCCGGTGGTACCCGAGGGCGTGGCCACCCGTGAGCACAGGCATCGCGGAGCCACACCACACTCCTGATGGGCTTGCGCACGCAAGCTTCATTGGTATGACTCGGCGTTCGTTCTCAGAGGACACCCATGACCTGTGGCAGCGAACCTTGAGCGTGTGAGCTTGTTCCGTTCCGACGGACACCTTTGGTGTGGTGCTCAGGCTGCGAGTGCCGTCTCCTACTCGGCGGGATGCGGTAGACGAGGCTGCTGTGCAGACGGTGCAAGTTGTGCCAGGCGGCGGCCCGGCCGGGTGTTGCGTGTGCTGCACACGCCGGTCACGAGCGCGACGAACTCGGTCCCCAGCCCGGTCTGACAGATCTGCCCCGGCTCGTCGAGCAGATCCGTGAGGCCGGGCTGGACGTCTCCGTCACCGACGGGATCCAGACTCCTCTGCCGGCCCGCGTGGAGCTGTCGGTGTATCGCATCGTCCAGGAGGCGCTCACCAACGTGCTCAAGCACAGTGAGCCGCGGACGCACACCGAGGTGAACCTCCGGCGCGAGAAGTGCGGCCGCGGCATCACCGCCGAGGTGCTCGACGACGGCCGAGGCGCCGCCGTCCAGGCCGTGTCGAGCGCTGCCCGCGAGAGTGTGGGCGGCCATGGGATCGTCGGCATGCGGGAGAGAGCCATCCTGCTCGGCGGCAGACTCGATGCGGGGCCGCGGCCCGGTGGCGGATTCCGGCTGACCGCCCATCTGCCCACTGGAGAGGAGCCCGCGTGAGCATCCGCGTCGTCGTCGCCGACGACCAGGCGCTGGTCCGCCGGGGCTTCACCATGATTCTGCGGATCCACGACGACATCGAGGTCGTGGCCGGGACCGGGCTCGAGGTGATCGAGGCCGCACGCCGACATCGTCCGGACGTGATCCTCATGGACATCCGCATGCCCGAGATGGACGGTCTCGAAGCGACCTCCCGGATCCTGCGGGAGGCGGATTGGACGTGCGGGTGCTGATCCTGACCACGTTCGACCCGGACGAATACGTCTACGAGGCGCTGCGCGCCGGCGCCAGCGCGTTCGTCCTCAAGGACATTCCGCCGGAGCAGCTCGCCACCGCCGTGCACACCGTCGCGGAGGGTGGTGCGCTGCTGGCACCGTCCATCACCCGGCGCCTCATCGACCAGTTCGCCGAGCGGCACGTCGTCAACACCACCGTGGCGGGCCTCCTGAAGCGACTCACCGGCCGCGAGCGCGAGATCGTCGTCGCCGTCGCGCGGGGCGCGAGCAACTCAGAGATCGCCGAGCAGCTCTTCATTGGTGCCGCGACCGTCAAATCGCATGTGTCGAGCATCCTCACCAAACTCGGTCTGCGCGACCGCATCCAGATCGTGATCTTCTCCTATGAGAGCGGACTCGTCGAAGCCGGCGGCCACGACGTCGGTCACTGACAGGGGGCTCCCCTCGAAGATCTCCTCTGTGCGCCGGGCCTTGCGACATCGCAGCCGACTAGGACGGCTCGTCCCAGCTCGACAGGCCCGGCGCGTCCTGCTGGTATCCGGGTCGGGTGCTGGACAGCCAGACTCGCCTGGCCACACGGGCATGCAGGTCCAGCCATTCCGGCAGCTCCGCCACACGCAGGCCGGCAGCCGGGCGGGATGCGGCGAAGGTCCAGGCCCGCATCCCGCCATCGTCGTCCAACTGCGCCGCAACGGCCGCCTGTTGCTCGACCACGTCGGCAACGACGCCCTTGGAGTAGTGCGGCACCTCGGCAAGCGGCGCGTTGTCGAAGGCAGCGTCGCTGCTGTAGAAGTCGAACTGTTTCGCATGGAGGCGGAGATCGACCGGATCCTGCTGTGTGCGTCCGCGGACGGTGGAAGTTTCGGCCGTCTACTGACGGCGGCCCGCACGCCCGCTCATCGCCGGCACCGTCCCCCAGCCCTACAACCCGTGGGCCCGGAACCAGGCCGATGCAGCGATGCTCAACGTCCTCTCGCCGCTCTCCGGCCGGGCTGCAGAGCAGGCCCGCGGAGATGATGGAGGCAGCCCCCGGCTGGACGGAACAGGCGCATGGCAGAGCTTCCGCTGTCTGACGCCGCCCCGCCTGCGTCGTTACCTCCGACTCGGCATCCTGCTCGGCTCGGTGTACCTCGTGCAGAACTTCGACGTGGTGTTCACGATCACCTCGGGCGGGCTGGGCACCGCCGACCTCCCTGGCAACCTGTGCGACCGCTGGGCGGCCATGACGTGCTGAGCACCTCGGAGCCGAGGTCCTGATCTACGGCTCCGGCGCCATGGGCCTGATGGTGTCGAACTTGCCAAACGCACCGGCGCGGCGTCGGCCGACGTCCTCGACGTCAACCCGGAACGGCTCGCCACGGCCGGGCCCCTCGGCTGCACCGACGCGGCGGCGCCCGCCGACGAGCTCGACCGCCCCGGGGGCTGGGGCGTCGTCATCGACGCGACCTGCAACGCCAAGGCCATCCAGGACGGGCTCGGCCGGGTCGCCAAGGGCGGCCCGTTCCTCCAGTTCGGTGTCTCCGACTACGCGGCGACCGCCGTCGTCGAGCCCTACCGCATCTGCAACCAGGAGATCACCATCTCCGGCTCCATGGCCGTCCTCCACAGCTACGAGCGCGCAGCCGCCCTGTTCGCCGCCGGAGCACTCGACCCCGCGGTGTTCATCAGCGACCGGCTACCGCTCGAGCAGTATCCTCAGGCCATCAAGCGCTTCCAGGCGGGCCGGGGCCGCAAGATCGGGGTGGAACCCTGAGCCGCGACGGCGTGCTCGTTCGGGAGCAGGCCAGTCATCTGTCCGATCTATCGCGCCGCGCCCTGTCGAGCTGCGGCGCTGCCGTCGACGTCCCGCAAGGCAGCCAGCTCCTCCCGCGTGGCGCGCGCCAGACGGTCGAGGTCGGGCAGTGCCTTGCCGTCAGCCACCAGCCCCATGTGCACCTGACCGGCGTACGACGACATGGCCACCGCCAGCGACTGCCCCCGGGCGAGCGGCGCCATCGGGTAGATCTCGCGCAGGGGGCAGCCGCCGAGGGACAGGGTCGAGCGAGGCAGCGGCACGCTCGTGACGAGGACGTCGAAGAGGATCCGGGCGGCGCCGCCCGCGAGCGGAGCACCGAACCGGTGGGCCACGTATGGAAGTTGGTCGGCCAGCAGTGCGACGGCTCCGGCACCGCGCGTCGGCCCCGCCGCTTTGTTGCGGTCCATGGCGTCGCGGATGGAGGCGACGCGCGCCAGGGGGTCGGGCTCGGCGACGGGCAGCTCGACCAGGTAGGCGGACAGCTTGTTGCCTGCACCGGGCGGGCTGCCGGGGCGGCGCCGCGAGACCGGTACGAGGGCTCGGGGGCCCGTGGCGGGCAGCCGTTCGCCGCGCTCATGCATCCAGCGCCGGAGCGCGCCGGCGACGACGGCGAGCAGGACGTCGTTTGCGGTGCCGCCCGCAACGCGCCGCACCTGCTGTACGTCGTCCAGCTGCAGCACCGCGGTGCCGAGCCGTCGGGTGCCGCTCGGGGCCGCGGTCAGGGCGGGCAGCCAGGGCGGGTCGAGCCGGCTGGCCCGTACGACGGAGGCCCCGACGCCGATGGCGCGGCCCAGTTCCTCGATACGGCTCTGGGCGAGGTCGGCGAGCATCCGGGGTCCGGCGAGCCAGGAGCGCGGGGGCACGGGGCGCGCGCGGCGTGTCCCGGTGCGGCGGGCGTCGGCGATCTCGTCGAAGATGCCCGCGCCGATGGCGATGGCGCGCATGCCGTCGGCGAGGGCGTGGTGGAGTTTGACGAGGACGGCGAAGCCCCCGTCTCGGGGGCCGCGCAGGAGGTACATCTCCCACGGGGGCAGACCACGTTCGAGCGGACGCTCCATCAGCTCACCGGCTGCCGCGGTGACCTCTCCGGTGAAGTCGTCGCCGGTCAGGCACACGTCCTGGACGTGGCGGCGCACGTCGAAGTCCTTGGCGGTACTCCAGGTGGCTCCGCCGACGGGGACCAGGACGTCGCGCACCCGCATCCTGAACCGCGGAATGGCGGCGGCGCGCTCCGCCAGCAGGTCGAGAACGCCGTCGGCACCCCCGCCGCCGGGCCGGGGGCCGAAGAAGGCGAGGGCGCCGAGGTGCATGGGGTGACCGGCCGATTCCAGATGCCAGAACGCCAGGTCCAGCGGGGCGAGAAGCTCAGAGCTCACATGGTCCTCATGTCTCTGGGAGGCCGGGAGTCGCAGTCAACATCTTCCGGTCGATTACAGTCAAGTACGATCTGTTCACAGCCAGTTAACGGTCCCGACCATCAGACCAGGACTGGCCCGGGCTGGGACTCGCGCCATGTGGTGCCGTGCGACCACAAGGGCGTTCAGTCCGCGTGGGGCGACCAGCGGGGGCGTAGTCGTACTCGCACGGGTCAGACCCTCGATAGCGCTGGTGCGGGGCGGACGGCCGGGGTCGTCGACACGGACGGTGCCCGTGCGGCTCCGGAGAACCATTCCAGCTCGGGGTACCAACTGCAGTCGCAGGTCCTGGTGTCGGCAGTGATCCGCACTACCTCGGGGTCCTTCGCGGAGACCCGGTAGGGCATGCGCACCGCCGGGATCGGTGTGCCGGCGCCGTTACCGGCGGTCGCGCGGGCGATGGGCTTGATCCTTGTCAGCACGGCAACAAGGAGCACGAGGTGCCGGCTTCGGCTACCCGGGGCACATGCGCCTTCCGAGTCCTGGGCGACACTGGTCAAGTGATTGTCGAACGTGCGTATGCCCATCTCTCCTCGTACGACGAGGACACCTGGCCCTGGTCGGTGCCCTGCGTCCGGCAGCTGCTCAACGAAGGGCTGCGCTTCACCGCACCAGTGACCTTCCTGGTCGGTGAGAACGGCTCGGGAAAGTCGACCCTGGTCGAGGCGCTGGCGGAGGGATTCGGTCTGGACTCCTACGGCGGCTCGCACGACTGGCGCTACGCCTCCCCGCGCGGCAAGTCGACGCTCGGCGAGCGGATGAAGTTCGACGCGGCTCCGCGCGGGCGCCGCATGGTCACCAGCTGGTCGGCACGCAAGGGCTTCTTCCTGCGGGCCGAGACCGCGCTGGACGCCCTGGGCAGGGAAGGGTTCTCACCGGACTCGGTCAGCCATGGTGAGGGCTTTCTCGTGGCGTTCCGCGGGAAGTTCCTTCACGCCGGGCTCTATGTTCTCGACGAGCCCGAGGCGGCGCTCTCCTTCTCCTCGTGCCTCGAACTGATCGGGCACATCGACCGGTTGACCAAGGAGGGCGGCCAGGTCATCTGTGCCACGCACTCCCCGTTGCTGACCGCCCTGCCCGGTGCGGACATCATCGAGGTCGGCGAGCACGGCATGCGGAGGGTCGCCTGGCGGGAGCTCGGCGTCGTGGATCACTGGCGCCGCTATCTCGCCGACCCGCACGTCTATCTGCGGCACATCGTCGAACCGTAGGCGACGTCCCCGCAACTATGCTGGTGCGGACATCCTCGGCCGGCGAGCGTGGGAGCGGCGCCGGGTGCGCTGCGCTTCTGACGAGTCCCCAGCGCCGGGTGAGTTGTGCGCCGAGGAATGACATGGCCGCCCTCGCCGGTGGCCCAGGGCGTGCCGCAGGCGGGTGACGTGGCGTTCGACCATCGTGCCTGCGGTGCCATCGGGGTCCTGTAATCCCGACCTGTCACCAGAAACCGCAGCCCGGGCCGGTGACTGAGCAAGCGTCATCAGGGGCTCCATACCGGTGCCGGAGTTTGCCTGCGTCAGGCCAGTTCAAGTAGCGCCTCGCCGAGCATCGCCACTCCTTCGGCGATGGCGCCGGCCGGGGTGGCCGCATAGCCGAGGACGAGGCCGGGCGGTCCGGGGAGCTGCCGGTGCCACGACAACGGCTGGCACTTCACGCCCCGGGCGAGCGCTGCGGTGGCAAGCTCGGTGTCGGGTATTTCTCCCCTGTAGGTGACAGTCAGGTGCAGACCGGCTGCTGCGCCGTGGACTACCGCGCCCGGCAGGTGCTCGGCCATGGCTTTGATCATCGCGTCGCGGCGTCGCCGGTGACGGCCGCGCAGCAGCCGCAGGTGCCGTTCCAGGTCGCCGCATTCCATCAGGCGGGCCAGCACCAGTTGGGGCAGCACGGCGTTGCCCAGGTCTGTGAAGCGTTTTGTGTCGATCAGGGCATCTCGGTGGCGGCGCGGCGGTATCACCCAGCCGATGCGCAGCGCGGGTGCGAGCAGTTTGGACACGCTGCCCATGTAGCACACATGGTCGGCAAGCAGCGCGCGTAGCGCGGGTACCGGCGGCCGGTCGTAGCGGTGTTCTGCATCGTAGTCGTCCTCCAGGATCAGTCCGCCGTCCTGGGCCCAGCGCAGCAGTTCGCGGCGGCGTTCGCCGCTGGTCACCACGCCGGTGGGGAATTGGTGGGCGGGCGTGAGCAGTACGGCGCGAGCGCCGGTGGCGCGTAGTGCCTCTACGCGCACACCGTCGCCGTCGAGGGGCACCGGTGGGGTGGCCACGGCTCCGTTCCGCAGATGCTGGCGGATGCCGAGTGAGCCTGGGTCCTCGACTGCGACGCCGTCGATGCCATCCGCCCGCAGCACCGGGAGGAGCAGGGTGAGCGCTTGCGCGGTACCGGCGACGACCAACACCTCGTCCGGGTCGGTCCGGATGCCGCGGCTGCGTGCCAGCCAGCCGGCGATGGCACTGCGCAGCTGCAGGGTGCCGCGAGGGTCGCCGTAGCTGAGGTTCTCGGCGGACAGTTCGGTGAGCACGGATCGTTCCGCTCTCAGCCAGGCCGCTCGGGGGAACACGGTCAGATCGGGCGGGCCGGGGGTGAAGTCGATGCGGGCAGGGGTGGCACGCAGCACGTCGAAGACATCGGCGCCCGGTTCGCCGACGAACAGCGTGCCAGGTGCAGTCTTCTCGGTGACCGGTGAGCCGAAAACCGCGAGGTCCCGGTCCCTGGAAGTGCCATGGGTCTTCGAGGCCGGCAAGACCTACGCGTTGGTCGGGCCCTCGGGCTGCGGCAAGACCACACTGCTGAACATCCTCTCCGGCCTGGTCAGGCCGTCACAGGGCCAAATCCTCTTCGACGGAGCGGACGTCACGGCCCTGCCCACGAAAACCCGCAACATCGCCCAGGTGTTCCAGTTCCCCGTCATCTACCAGTCGATGACGGTGTACGAGAACCTCGCCTTCCCTCTGCAGTGCCGCAGGTGGGACAAGGCAAGGATCGATGCCAAAGTCCATCAGGTCGCCGAGGCACTGGACCTGGACGGCCGGCTCGAACAGCCCGCCCGGCGGCTCACCGCCGACGACAAGCAGCTCATCTCGCTCGGCCGTGGCCTTGTCCGCGACGACGTGGCGGCCGTACTGATGGACGAGCCGCTGACGGTCATCGATCCTCAGCTGAAGCACTCGCTGCGGCGCAAGATCCGTGAGATCACCGAGCAGTTCCGGCCCACAGTGATCTACGTGACCCACGACCAGTACGAAGCCATGAGCATCGCTCAGGAAGTGCTGGTCATGAAGGACGGCCGAGCCATGCAGCAGGGCACCCCGGAGCAGCTCTTCGAGGCCCACTCGTCCACGTACGTCGGCTACTTCATCGGATCGCCGGCAATGAACTTCCTGACCCTGGACCGGGCCCAGGGAAGAGTCAGCCTTGGGGGCCGGGCCCTGACCATGGCGTGGGACATTCCCGAGAGCACCACCGAGTGCCAGGTGGGAATCCGGCCCGAGTACGTCCAAATCGTCGCGGAACCGGGGCCCAATGCGTTTCCCGCCAGGCTTCGGGACGTCCGGGACCACGGACCGCAGCGGGTGCTCGAGATGGACGTGGCCGGCCAGCTCATGCGGGCGAAGGTGCCACGGGAAAACGGAATTCCGGGCGTCGACGAGTTCCTGGTGCATCTTCCGCGCGCCAAGGCACTCCCCTATGCGGATGGCCGCCTCGTACTCCACTCGTAGAGGTCATCGACAGGCTGGCGCCGCGGCACGGCCCTGGAACGCTTCGTGCTCCCTCCGCGGTGACGTCGCGGCGTATGCGGCCGGACGGGGCCGGAACGGTTCCCGGCTCGGGACCTGCTCCGGCCACAGCGGTGGCAGCCGAGCATGCCGGACGGGAAGAGCCCGGACTGTGCGGGCACCAGCGCCGTGAGCGTGCCTCCGGGTCGCAGCACGCGCCGGATCGCCCCGAGAACCCGCGGCAGGGGGTGACGACCGGCAGGCACATCGCCGCGCATACGGCCGCAACGCTCGCGGAGGCGGCCGGGAGCGCGTCCGCGCCGGCCCGGACCAGCGGTCCGCGGCCCCGGCGCGCCGCTTCGGCGAGTTCCGCCGCCGACAGGTCGATCCCGACCCAGTCGACGTTCGGCAGCTCCTCGCGGGTGGCGGCCGAACCGCAGGCCAGGTCGAGGACCGTGCCGCGTGCATCGTGCAGCGGTTCGGCCAACCAGGCGTACGGAGAGGCGTCGGCCAGGGAGAAGGGCCGTTCGGTGATACCGGGGTGCGCCTGGTGGTGGGCGGTGATGAAGCGCTGCCAGTCCGGCTCGAAGCGGCGGGCGCGGGCGTTGGACGTCCACACGAGGTGGTTCAGGCCGGGTGTGCGGTGGTCGAAGCGGAGGGTGAGGCCACTGCTGTCTCCGCTGCGGGACTGGACAGCCCCGAGGATGCCGTCGCGTTCCTGCCGGACGCGCCGCCTGGCCCGTTTGCCCGGGTGAGTTTGCCCGCGAGGTCAAGGGCCCGGGCGCCGGTGTTCTTCACTCGGGCCGTGACCATCGGTGCGCCGTTGGCGGCGCGCGCACCGGTCAGATTTTCGATGCGGAAGTCGGGAGCGCGATTCGCCGCCGGGCTCGACGGACAGATGGATGCGCTCCCCCGCGCGGGCGCTCCGGGCCATGGCCTCCGGACCGGCGCATCCGGTGCGGCCTCACGAAGGGCGTGCGTGCCGCACCGGTCGCGCCAACATCGGAGAGCCGGTCCCTCAACCGATCGAACTCCTGCCGGCAAGGGCAGGTTCGCGCCATCCCTACTTCGGTTTTCCGGCTCTCTTCAGCCGGAAACGTTCAGTTAACCCTGCAAACGACTTTGCCGAGTTAAGCTGTTTCTTGACTGGCCATTGACCATTCTTTGGCACGTGCAAGTAGCGATGAACGGCCTGGAGGGGGCGAATGTTCCGAGGTACGACGGCCCGGATCGCGATTTCCACCCTCGCCGCCGTCCTGCTCGCCCTTGAGCACTTCACACCCGGCACGTCCTTCGCACACGCGCACACAGTCAGTCAGGCAAAGGCCAAAGCACAGCCCGGAATCAAACTCCTCGGGAAGGCACTGCGCGACGAAACCCTCACGTCCCGCCGCTGCGTTCCATCGGGCCACGGGGACCCGGCCGGACCGCTCGGCACCCGTGATCGTCAACGCCTCGCCGGCTCCGGGCCCCAGGCGCCCGACCGACCACCGCTCACCCGGGACCCCGCGCACGGGCCGGCCATACCCGGCACAGCTCATCAGCGCACGTCGAGATCATCGACGCCCCACGCCCCGGCCGCGCTTCAGGTCTTCCGCTGCTGAGAGCAGAGCAGCCCCCACCTCTGTCATGTAAACCACACCGACGCGCCACAGCGGCGCGCCAGGAGGAGTCACCACAAATGCAGCCCCTCATCGACAACGCCCGCATGTTCGGACAGCGCCCTGAGGAGTTCGCCGAACTGGCCAAAGGACAGTCCCCGCAGGTCCTGTTCATCACCTGCTCCGACTCCCGGGTCGTACCGGCCCTGATCACGGGCGCCCGCCCCGGCGAGCTTTTCGAGCTGCGCACCGCGGGCAACATCGTCCCGCCGTACGCCTCCGAGCACCCCACCAGTGAGGCCGCCACCATCGAGTACGCCGTGGAGGTCCTCGGGGTCAGCGACATCGTGGTCTGCGGCCACTCCCACTGCGGCGCCATCGGCGCGCTCGTGCGCGGCGACGACCTCAGCGCTGTACCGGCCGTGCGGGACTGGCTGACGAATGCCGCCGACGAGCCCAAGTGCTCCGACACGGCCGACCCGACCGTCGCCGAAGCCGTCCAGAACCACGTCCTCGCCCAGTTGCTGCGACTGCGGTCGTACCCGGGCGTCAACAAGCGCCTTCAGTCGGGTGAACTCCAGACGCACGGCTGGTACTACGAGGTCCACACCGGCATCGTGCGGACGCACCGCGCGGACTCCGACACGTTCGAGACGCTCTGAGGGGACCGGAGACCATGCTGTCCAAGTTCCCTTACCTGAGGCAGGACTTCCTCGCCTCCATCGTCGTCTTCCTGGTCGCCGTGCCGCTGTGCGTCGGCGTGGCGGTCGCCTCCGGCGTCCCCGCCGAACTCGGCCTGATCACCGGCATCGTGGGCGGACTCGTCACCGGGCTCATGCGCGGCAGCAGCCTTCAGGTCTCAGGGCCGGCCGCGGGCCTGACCGTCCTGGTCTTCGAGGCCGTCAGCGAGTTCGGAGTGGCCACGCTCGGCCTGATCGTGCTGATCGCCGGTCTGCTCCAGCTCGCCATGGGCTTCCTCAAGATCGGCCGCTGGTTCAGGGCGATCTCGGTATCCGTCGTCGAAGGCATGCTCTGCGGCATCGGTCTGGTGATCATCGCCGGGCAGATCTACGCGGCAGCGAGCCTGAAGGCCCCGGAGACCGGCATCGGCAAGATCGCGGGCCTGCCCGGGGCGTTCGCCGAAGCGCACGGCAACACCGAGGCGCTGGCCTCCCTCGCCATCGGCGCGGGCACCATCGCCGTCATCGTGCTGTGGAAGAAAATGCCCAAGGCCGTGCAGTCCGTACCCGGCGCCCTCGCCGCGGTGGTCCTGGCCACGCTCGCCACCCTCGCCCTCAGCCTGCCGGTCGCCACCGTCCAGGTCGAGGGCCTGCTCGGCGTCATCCAGCCGCCGGGGGCCGACGCGTTCGGTGCGCTGGCCAACCCGGCCATCTGGGGCACAATCGTCGCCTTCGCCCTGATCGCCTCGGCGGAGAGCCTCTTCAGCGCGGCGGCCGTGGACCGGCTGCACGACGGACCGCGCACCGAATACAACAAGGAGATGGTCGCCCAGGGCGCGGGCAACACGGTCTGCGGTCTACTCGGCGCACTGCCGATGACCGCGGTGATCGTACGCAGCTCCGCCAACGTCAACGCGGGCGCGAAGACCAAGGCATCGCGTGTGCTGCACGGCGTGTGGCTGCTGCTGTTCGCCACCGCGATGCCATGGGCCCTGGCCCTGATCCCGATCCCCGCCCTGGCCAGCATCCTCGTCCACGCGGGCTGGAAGCTGATCCCCTTCCGCGGGATCGTCTCCCTGTGGCGGGGCCACCGCGGCGAGGCACTGATCCTCGTCGTCACCGCCGTCTCCATCGTCGCAGTCAACATGTTCGAGGGCGTGCTGATCGGCCTGGCCCTGTCGGTCGCCAAGACCGCCTGGGAGGCCTCACACCTCAAGACGGAGGTCATAGACAAGGGCGCCGGACCCATCCAGGTCTACCTGTCGGGCAACGCCACCTTCCTCAGGCTGCCGAAGATCCTCGACCACCTGGAGGCCCTGCCCCAGGACCGCCCGATCGAGTTGAACCTCTCCAGGCTGCACCACCTCGACCACGCCTGCCGTATGGCCCTGGAAACCTGGGCCGAGCGGCACAGCTCACCCGACACCGATCCCGTGAAGGTCACGACGAACACCTGACATCGGCCGGCGGCCGGGCGGTGCACACCACACGCGTACCGCCCGGCCTGCCAGCCCCACGCCAGCGAGTAGCCGGTAGGGATCTCACCTGCCGGCTCTCTCAGAGGGCGGTTCGTAAGGTGATGCCCGTCTCCGGTTGAGCTTGGAGCAAGGTCGCTGGTGGGGTTCCGTCGGCTATGGCTTCCTGGCGAAGTTGCCGGTGTCGGCCTCGGTGAGTATCCCGAGTTCGACCAGGCGTTCCAGCTTTGCGCGGGCGCCTTCGGCGTTCCTCGGCAGCAGTTCGTGGCCGAGGGCTTCGCCGACGTCTTTGGCCCGTAGCGGCCCGGTCGCGTGGTCGAAGGCGGCGAGGATGCGGGGGTAGTCCGGGTGCTCGGCAGGTCCGGTTTGCGGGCCGGGAGCCGGTCGGCGGGGCCGGTAACGGTCTCTTGCGGGTGATCGCGAGCTGCTCCAGGCGGGTCTCGGCCGCACCTGGTTCTGCAGGTCGTCGATCTGTGCGCGGAGGCCCAGTAGACGCGGAAGGCGGAGGAGGAGAGGCGGTGCTCGTAGTCGCGGACCAAACGCCGGTGCGGTATCAGGATCCCGTAGGTCTGTTCGACCCTCCACCGCTTCGGCAGGGTGTCGCGCCAAGCGCCGCGCGGTGCCGCACGGCAGGATTGACAAGGCAGGTTGAGGGTGCGCCCACGGCTCGCCGACGCCCTGATCGCGTGCGTGATGAAAGGTGATCCGACCGTGGAGCTCACACTGGTGGTGCTGATCATCATCGTGGGACTGACGTTTGACTTCACCAACGGCTTCCACGACGCCGCGAACGCGATCGCCACTTCCATCTCCACCAGGGCTCTCACCCCCCGCATCGCGCTGGCCATGGCCGCCGTAATGAACTTCCTCGGCGCCTTCCTGGGCACCGAGGTCGCCAAGACCGTCGGCAGCGGCATCATCGGCGCCCCCGAGGGGCTCTCTGGCCTGCTGCTGGTGATGAGCGCGCTCATCGGCGCGATCGGCTGGAACGTCTTCACCTGGTGGAAAGGGCTGCCGACCTCCTCCTCCCATGCCCTGATCGGCGGACTGGTCGGCGCCGCCCTCGCCGCCGCCGCGACCGTCAACTGGCCCGGGATCCTGGGCAAGGTCCTGCTGCCCATGCTGCTGTCCCCGCTGGTCGGGGTGGCCCTCGGCTACACCCTGCACACGCTCATCCTGTGGATGTTCCGCCATGCCGCCCCCCGCCCCACGACCCGCCGCTTCCGCATGGCGCAGACCGTCTCGGCCGCCGGCATGGCCCTGGGCCACGGACTGCAGGACGCACAGAAGACCATGGGTGTGATCGTGCTGGCACTGGTCACGGCGGGCTGGCAGGACGATTTCTCAGTGCCGCTGTGGGTGATCGTGGCCGTGGCCGCCGCGATGGCCGCCGGCACCTACAGCGGCGGACGCCGCATCATCACCACCCTCGGACGGCGCATCGTCCACCTGGATCCGCCACGCGGCTTCGCCGCCGAGTCCGCCGCCACGGGCGTCCTCTACACCACCGCGTTCGTCTTCGAAGCCCCGATTTCCACCACACAGACGATCACCGCATCGATCCTGGGCGTCGGCGCGACCCGGCGCCTGTCGGCCGTCCGCTGGCAGGTGGCTCGCTCGATCTTCACAGCGTGGGTCCTCACATTCCCCGGAGCCGGACTCCCCGCCGCCGCCCTCTACCTGATCCTGCACGCCACTACCGAACTGTGAACCCGATCCGGAGCCGATCATGCCCACCCCACTCACCCCGCAGCCGGACAGGCCACCTCACGTGGGAATCCCCGACGGCCTTCCCACGCCCGGACGCTTCACACACCTGCACCCCGACGACGGCGCCTGCCTGATGGAGACCGCCTCGATGCTGGCCACGGGCAGCTTCACCGACAGCCCGCCCGGCACCCACCCCGTGCTCGCCGCGCTCACCCGCGCCGTCAACGACACCGTCAGCGACGGTACCCGCCGAGCCCTGTGGCCACTGGCCGCCGACCTTGCCGACGCCAACCCCGCCGACCGGGCCTACGGACCGCTGCTCGTCGGCACGGTGGTGGACGCCGCCCGCCGCGTACGGCCCGCCTCCCGGCGCCTGAAGCGACACAGCACGGCCTGCCACCGGCGGGCGCGCCGGCTCGCCCATGCCCCTACCTGGCAGGTGTCGCCCCGCATCGCCGACCTGCTGTGGTGGCACGGCCCCGGTCACCGCCACCTCGAACACGCCTTGCACGTCCTGGTCACCACACCCGACGCCGACCAACGCCTGTCAGAACTCCTGCACCAAGCCGTCGCACAGGCCCGACGCACCACGAACGCGGCTTCGACCGGATCTGCCCATCGAACGGCTCCGTCACCTTCCCGGTGACCGGCGCTGTCTGCGACACGCCCGCACCGAACCAAACGGCCGTGGCCATGGCCGCCGACCTGGCGCCGTGGCGGTCAGCACTGCGGAACACAGACAGTGGAGGAAGGTGCGGATGGGGCGGGTGCTGTGGCCGCGGCCGTCGCCGCGCCCGGCGCCGAGGCTACGACCCTTTCGGCCCCGACGTCGACTGCCTCCGCGACGAAGGACTCACCCGGCAGAAGGTTCATGTCCTGGCGTCCAGCACCGTGGACCGGCGCCTCCTCGTCGGCCACGCCGAGGATACTGACCCGCCAGACCGGGCCGGCGTCACGCCCTCCCAGTCCGGAAGGCGGTGACTGTCTCGCCCCTGTCGGCCGCTTCATGAGCCGCCTCGCCAGGCGCGATCCGCGCGTCCTCCGGAACTGCTCAACTCCTGCCGCTTGGAGTCCGAACAGGCCGGGACCGGAGCTCGTCCGCAGCACCTCACCCCCGGTGGCATCGAGCGGACCGCAGCCCACGAGCAGCGACAACACGGGCACCGGTACGCTCAGGACGTAGCGAGACGAACCTGACCGCGGGCGACAGGGTTTCACCAGCCAAGAAGGCCATCAGGTCAACACCCAGCTCGACCGGACCGGCCGCGGCAGCTGCCGAGCGAAGTGCTCCCAGCACTTGACCTGGCCACCGGAGGACGGCGTCCTCACCAGATCGACGAGCACCGCTACGGGACGGGGAGCCGCCGGGCTGCTCCCCAAGGCGTCGGGGATCTGCGCGAGCCTGATCAATTGCGCCCGTTCAGCTCGTCGTCGCCGTCAGTCGGCTCGTGTCCGGCGACCGCCACGAATGCGCCGAGTTTCCGCTGGTGAAAAGTGGTTTGCCGGGAGAGCGGCGCGTGGGTAGCTTCGCCGGCTATGACCCCGACTCTGCGCACTGAGCGCCTGCTGCTGGAACCGTACGCCCCCGAAGACCAGGAAGACTTCGTCACCCTGTTCCAGGACCGGAGGGTTTCGCAATGGATGGGCGACGGCCCTGCTACCGAGGCGGAGGACCGTGCCCTATTCGGACGGATCTTCACGAAGGTCTATGCCCAGGATCTGTTCGACGTCTGGGCCGTTCGTCGGAATGGTGTCATGATCGGACACGCTGAGATCAAGCCGACCGACGTAGCCCAAGGCCACGAGATCATCTACGCGCTGGTCCCTGATGTGTGGGGATCGGGCCTGGGGAGAGAACTGGCCGAAGCGCTCGTCTCCTACGGCTTCGACGCTCTGGGGCTCGCGGAGGTGTACGCCACCGTGGCGGCCTCCAACAGCGCCTCGCTGGCCGTGCTGAGCAGGATCGGATTCGAGCACGCCCGGGACATAGCCGAGGATGACGGCAGCACCACTCGCGTGCTGACGCGCCGTCGGGCCGTGCAGCCCACCGGGCAGGAGTGAGCGCATAGGCGGCTCGAGGACAGCGTCGGTGTTTGCTGATCATGCGGCTCTGGCCGGGTAATCGGTCCAGGTTCGGATCGGTGAGTTGGGACCCCCGCTCGTTGCAGATGCCGGAGGCGGCGGTGTCCTTCTCGCCGCGCACCTGTTCGGCGGCATGAAGCCGGGCGAGCCGACGACCGGGCCCGTGCTGGTTAGGCCCTGTCGGTGACGGTGTTCACGGCGCGCGCGATGCCATGAAGTCGATGATCCGCGGGCCTTCCACGGCCAGCAGGATGTTGGACGGTTTCGGATCGCGGTGAACGACCCGGCGGCGTGGATGTGTTCCAGGGCCTGTCCGAGCCCGGCGGCGAGGGTGCACGCCGACTACGGCGGCAGCGGTTCCTCCTCGTCCACGACGGTCTTCAGCGCGGGCTCGGGTACGTCCGCGACCGCCACCCACGGCGGGTCCGCCGCCGTGGCGGAGTCGATCACGGGCGTGGTGCCGCTGCCGAGCCGGCAGAGAAGGCGGAACGGGCCGATGCGGGCCGGGTCTTCCGGCGTCAGCGGGTCCACGCGGGGATCCTCGCACACCGCGCCGCCGGTACGCCGGGGCTCCGCAGGTCGCTACGCGACCCGGCTCTCATGGGCTCTATGCCTTCAAGAACGCCAGGATGTCGGGATTGAGGACTTCCGGATGGGTGGACAGCATGCCGTGCGGCAGCCCTTCATACGTCTTCAGGGTGCTGTCCTTCACGATCTCGGCCGTCAGCGGCCCCGCGTCCGCGTACGGCACGATCTGGTCGTCGGTGCCGTGGGCGACGAGGACCGGAACGTCGATCAGCGTGAGGTCCTCATTGAAGTCGGTCTCGGAGAACGCCTTGATGCACTCGTAGTGGGCGTTGGCCGCGCCCATCATTCCCTGTCGCCACCAGTTGTCGATCAACCCCTGCGACACTTTCGCGCCGGGCCGGTTGAATCCGTAGAACGGACCCGTCGGCAGGTCGATGTAGAACTGCGAGCGATTGGCGGCGAGGGCGGAACGCAGTCCGTCGAAGACCTCGATCGGCAGCCCGCCCGGATTGGTGTCCGACCTGACCATGATCGGCGGCACCGCGCCGACGAGCACCGCCTTTCCGACCCGTCCTGGCTTGGCGCGCGCGACATAGCGCGCGACCTCACCGCCGCCGGTCGAGTGCCCGATGTGGAAGGCCCCTCGCAGATCGAGCGCGTCCGTCAGTGCTGCCACATCGGCGGCGTAGGTGTCCATCTCATGGCCGGTCGCGGTTTGAGAGGAACGCCCGTGGCCACGACGGTCGTGGGCGATCACCCGATAACCGTGCGCGAGGAAGAACAGCATCTGGTTGTCCCAGTCATCGGCACTGAGCGGCCAACCATGGTGAAAGACGATCGCCTGGCCGTCGCGCGGACCCCAGTCCTTGTAAAAGATCTCGGTGCCGTCCTGAGTGGTGACGCTGCCCATCGCGCTCGCCTTCCTACGACTTGGGTCCCTAGCGGAACCCTCCTTTTCGACCGTATGGCCGAACGGGGCAGGCCGCCACATGTGCCAGGTCTGAGTTTGACTCTGTCGGGGATCTTGAAGGTCGGTTTCATCCGCCGACGTATCGCCGGGATCGTGGCCGGGGTAGGCCAGGCTGGTCCAGGTAGGCCTGGAACGCGGTCGGCAGTGGAGCACGGAGCGGTTCTCCAGGCGTCGGCCGTTCGGAGAGCCGCTCGATGTTCACCGCGATGGCGGTGAGTACGTGCTGGACGTGGGTCTTGTCCAGGCCGCGGTAGCGGCGTCGCCGCATCTCGTGTCCGTGCGCAAGCTCGTTGATGGTGCCCTCTATGCCGGATCTGACCGCGTAGATCCGACGCCGGTGACCACCCCACGAGTTCCTGCGGGGACGGTGCGGGCGAGCTCCTCCAGGGCCGCGCGCACGGCTTCGGTCACCAGCTCCACGCCGGTCAGATCACGCACGGCTGCCAGGACATGAATGGAGTCGATGCGGCAGCGCACGGCCTCGGCGGTCTGCCGGTCCGAACAGATTGTGCAGGAACTGCCGCAGGCTGACGGTGGCCAGCTGGTAAGGCGGTAACCCGGGCCCGCCATCGCGCGTGTACCAGGCCTGGAAGTTTTCCGTCCCGCCGCAGCCCGTCGAGCCGGTCCCGCACCCACATCACCGTCGTCCCGCCCGGATTGCTCGCCTGCGCGAGCTGCGCCGTCAGCGACGGAACCTGCTCACCGGGACGGGGACGAACGGACATGGAGCACCTCACATCGTGCCTGAACCTCGGACCGTCCAGAGCATGCCGCATCAAGCCCCCGCATCGGAGAATCTCAAGATCCCCGACAGAGTCAAGCTCAAGTACGTGTTTCCGATCCCCGACCGTCGTTGAGTGGGTATGCCGCCTCTGGAAAGGTATGGCCGAAGCGAATGCGGCGTGCCGAGGTGAACGTCCTGAGCCGCTCCGGGCACGCGGTGCGGCCCGGTCAGCGCGAGTGGTTGCGGCGGCGGTATGCGTAGGCGGCGAGCAGCGCGGCGGCAACTGAGGCGAGGCCGCCGAGCGTGAGTACGGCCAGCTGGGGGTTCTCGTCGCGTTGTGGCGTGCGGATGGTGATGCTGCCGGCGTTCTCGCGGGTGACGAGTCCGCTGGTGAGGGTCAGTCGTGCGGTCCACTTACCGGCCGGGAGCCCTGGGTCGAGTGGGGTGGTCGCGACGGTTGATCTGCCCGGGCCGATGGTGCCTGCCTTGGCATTGAACGGGCCTGCGGACGCGCCGCCTGGCCCGTTCGACAGGGTGAGTTTGCCCGCGAGGTCGAGGGCCCGGCCGCCGGTGTTCTTCACTCGGGCCGTGACCATCGGTGCGCCATTGGCGGCGCGGGCGCCGGTCAGATTGTCGATGCGGAAGTCGGAGGGCGGTTCGCCGCCGGGTCCGACGGACAGGTAGATACGCACTCCGGCGCGGGCCGCTTGGCGTACCTGCTTCGAGGGGTCGGGATCGGGGCTGATCTGCGCCCAGATGACGCCGTAGTGTTCGCCGCCGGTCGCATCGTCCGCGACGGTGATCTCGGTCCACACTGTGGCCGTCTCGTCGGGTTCCAGGACGAGTTCGCTGCGCTCGAGCGTCACCCACCTGGTGAGCTCGTTGCCCCCGCGCCCGTGCGCGAAGGTGAAGCCGTCCTTGTGGACCGCTGCGGCCCCGGGGTAGAGCTGTACGCGGTGTCGCGTGTCCGCCAGGTTGGTGACCGCGATCCGCCTGCGGATCTGCTGGCCCGGTCTGATGTGATCGACGATGTACCGGTGGGCACGCTCGTCGTCGCGGCGGCTGACCGGCGCGTCGACGAGCCGGATGCCGACGGCCAGGTCGTCGGACGTCCGCCGCGGCGGCTCCGCAGCCACAGGCGCGACTGCTCCGAGGAGCAGTAACACGGCGAGGAGCAGTCCGCCCACGGGCTCACGCCACCGAATGGGTCACCGTTCCGCTGTAGAGCCCGCCGATGGCATCCTGCGGGATCCTGATCTCGAGGGTGGGGTTCCAGCTCGCGCTGTTGTTTCCGCTGCCCGAGGTCTTGGAGAACGCGGTGCGTGGCTGCTCCAGGCTGACCCGGTCGTTACGTGTGGGCTGGCCGGGCACGAAGGTGCCGGTGCCGGTGGTGGCGGTCGCCGGCCCGGACCAGTAGTTCACCAGGTTGGGCACGATGACCTCGGTCGGATCGTCGGTTCCGGTGTCGAACTGCGTCGCGACCACCGACACTGTCCACGTGGCATTGTTCGCGGCCCTCTCGTCGCGCACCGTGACGGTGCCGAGCTGACCGCTGACGGTCTGCCCCGGGAACCCGGACCCCAGGTCGCGCGAGGAGGGCACCTCGAGCGTGAGGTTCGCCGTGGCCACGGTGAACGTGACGGTCGTGTCCCCCGACGGCTGGGCGACCGCAGGCAACGGTGCCGCGCCGACCACGGCGACGGCGATGGCACTTGAAATCAGTGATCTTTTGCGCACGGAACCATCATGGCTCCTTATTTGACGGTATGTCGGTATCT
The DNA here is from genome assembly GCF_025854275.1 of Streptomyces peucetius. NCBI lineage: Bacteria > Bacillati > Actinomycetota > Actinomycetes > Kitasatosporales > Streptomycetaceae > Streptomyces > Streptomyces peucetius. The sequence goes on from NZ_CP107567.1 coordinate 142,968, forward strand.
AGCATGTTTCATGCGACTGAGTGGGTGACGGTCCCGGTGTAGGTGCCGCCCACGGCGGCCGCCGGCACCGTGAGGATCAGCGTCGGCTGCCAGGCGGTGGTGTTGATCCCGCTGCCGGACGTCTTGGCGAACGCCGTACGCGGGACGCTCAGGGTCTGCGCCTGCGCACTCGTGGCCTGGCCCGGTACCCGGGTGCCGATGCCGGTGGTTGAGGTGGCCTGACCCGACCAGTACGAGAACTGACTCCTGGAGATCTGCCGGGCGGCGCCACCACCCGGCGTCGTGAAGTCGCTCGCCGACACCGTCGCCGTCCAGACCGCGTTCAAGCTGACCCGTGTATCGGAAACCCGGACTTCACCGACCTGTCGGCTGATCGATGAACCAGGGAAGGCCGCGCCGAGATCCACCGCGGCCGGCACGGTGATCGACAGCGTGCCCACCGGTTGCGCGACGCGTACCACGCCGTGGCTCGTCACCGGCGCCGCTGCGCCGGGCAGCGCCGTCACCACGACCGCCGACCCGACACCCATAAGCATCCACAGGATTTGCACGCCGCGACTATAGATCCCGCTACGGGTGATTTTGATCCATCGTCACCCGTTCAGCCGGTTTCTTTCTGGCTGCGACCGGTTAGCGTTCCTCGACCGTTTCGCTCATCCGCACCCTCGGCGGATCTTCGTCCAGGAGCCCCCATGCGCAAGTCCGCGCGTACCGCGACGTACACCGTTCTCGCCCTGGTTCTCGCCGCCGCCGCCAGCCCCGCCCTGTCCATGCCGGCGCACCAAGGCCGCACGGAACCAACCCGGCTCGCCAGCATCAGCGAAGACCACGAACCCACGCTCATCCGGCTACGTACCCGCACCTTCGATCCGACCACACCGGAGGCGGAACGCTCCCGGCCGCAGGGCCATCTACGGTCAAAGGACGGCCGCGCGTACCTCGTGCAGTTCACGACCACCCCGCTCGACAGCCACCGCGCCGCGCTGACTGCCCTCGGTGCCCGGATCGGCGCCTACATTCCCGACGCCACCTACGTGGTGCGCATGGACGAGGCGGCCCGAGGACAGGTCGCTGCGCTGCCGTTCGTGCGATGGGTCGGCCGGTACGACGCCGGCGACAAGATCGAAGGCGGAGCCGTGCCGTCGAGCGCCCGCCGATACCTCATCACGCTCGTGGAACGCAGCGCCGCCGATCAACGTTCGGTGGTCGAGCGGATCAAGGCGATCGGTGGGAAGGTTCACGTCGCATCGGCGAGCCGGCAACTGGTTGAGGCAACCCTGCAGCCGGCGCAGGCGCTTGCCGTGGCGCACTTGGACGCGGTGCTCGCGCTCGACGTCTGGACGGCAGGCGAAGTGGACATGGACAACGCCCGCGTCGCGGGCGGCGCCAACACGGTCGAGACCGCCCTGGGCCACCTCGGCCAAGGCGTACGCGGCGAGGTGATGGACAGCGGGCTGCGCACCACGCACCAGGAGTTCGCGGCCTTCCCGCCGATCATGCACACCGCCAACACCACCAGCACGAGCCACGGCACCTCGACGTACGGGCAGATCTTCTCCTCCGGAGTCAACGCCAATGCCCGCGGTCTGCTCCCCCAGGCACAGCCCATCTTCGCCGCCTTCAGCCAGGTGTCCGACCGGTGGGCGCACACCGCGGAGCTCGTCGACCCGGCGGGCCCCTACCGGGCGGTGTTCCAGTCCAACAGTATGGGCAGCGCGCTGACATTCAGCTACAACTCGACATCGGCGGCGATGGACGACATCGTCTTCGACCACGACATCCTCATCTGCCAGTCCCAGGGCAACACCGGTAACCGCTCTGCCCGGCCACAGGCGTGGGCGAAGAACGTGGTGTCCGTCGGCGGCACGTACCACTACGACACCGTCTCCCGCGCCGATGACGCGTGGAACGGCGGCGGGAGCATCGGCCCGGCCGCGGACGGGCGGATCAAGCCCGACCTGTCGAACTACTACGACGCGGTCCACACCACCGCGTCCGGCGGCGACGCCGCGTACACCAGCACGTTCAGCGGCACCAGCGCCGCCACCCCGATCACCTGCGGCTACGCGGGCCTGATCTTCCAGATGTGGGCCAACGGGGTCTTCGAGGGCAGCCCCGGTCTGGACCGCGACGTCTTCGCGTCCCGGCCACATGCCGCCACCGCGAAGGCATTGTTGATCAATTCGGCCGACCAGTACGCCTTCACAGGCGAGTCCCACGACCTGGCCCGGATGAAGCAGGGCTGGGGTTCGGCCAGCGCCGGCAACCTGTACCAGCAGGCGGAGGCCAACAACTGGCAGCTCCCGATCCTCGTCAACGAGACGGACGTGCTCACGCAGGGCCAGAGCGCGACGTACACACTGACCACCGACGGCAGTGAGCCGCTGAAGGCGACGATGGTCTACACCGATCCGATGGGCTCCCCGTCGGCGGCCCAGGCGCGGGTCAACGACCTGACCCTGAAGCTCACCGCCCCGGACGGCACCGTGTACTGGGGAAACAACGGACTCGCGGCAGGCAACTGGTCAGCCCCGGGTGGCTCGGCCAACACGATCGACACCGTCGAGAACGTGTTCATCCAGAACCCGGCCGTCGGCACCTGGACGATCGAGGTCATCGCCAGCCAGATCAACGTGGACGGACACGTGGAAACCCCCGCGACCGACGCCGACTTCGCCTTGGTCACCACCGGAAAGGTCACCAGCTGATACTCCACGGCTCCTTCCTGATGGCGTGCACGGGCGGCGGATCAAACGATGCGTCGCTCGTCGGCGGGCGCAAAGTCCGCTGCACAGGTCAAACGGCGGCGGGCCGGGAGGAGCGTGACTGGGCGGCGTGCCGCATCGTTGTTGCTTCCAGTGCACGCGTCCGTCCTCACGGAATGCATGCTGGGCCCTGATCAGCGCCGATCAGGGCCCGCCTCATGCCTCGGGCCAGGCGGCGGTCCACTGGCTCTCCGGGATGGGCGGCGACGTGAGGGGCGACCGTGCCGGTGATGATCCGGCAGAACTCGGTGAGTTCTCGGTGAGCACACGTCAGCCTGATCAGTGCGGCGGCTCCGGCATGGGCCCGCCGACGGCAGACGAGTCGCCGCCGTTCGGAACACAGCCATCGAGCAGTGCGTCCAGACCTGCGGCGAGTCCCTCCGTTCCACCACGCTCGGCGAGGTCGGCGGTGGCCGCCCGGAGCCGGGGCAGTTCCTGCGCCGACATCCGGTGCAGGCCGAGTCGGAACGCCGGATCGGACTCGTCGGGAGCGTCCACCATGGCCCGGAGCTCGACGAAGACATAGCCGAGCAGCCACGCGATGTACGCCCGATGGGTTCTTGCCGCGGCGGCGTCATCCAGACCCGCCTGGTGCAGCAGGGTCAGGACCCGCTCGTGGTCCCGGAGTACGGCCGGTGGGCGGCGTGCGAGTGGGACCGCCAGCATGCGGGTCGCCAGCAGCGGCACGGCGTGGGGGTGGCTCAGGGCAACCAAGTAGGTTTCGCGTGCGACGTGGTGGAGTTCCGCGCGCCAAGCGGGAGACGACCGCGAGACGTTCGCAGTCGGCGTTCGGGCATCGCGGGACTCAGCGGCCAGGACATCCTCCAACTCCAGATACAGCGCCTCGACCAGGCCGTCTAGCAGAGCCTCCTTGCCGGCCGCGTACCGGTACAGAGCCATGGCCTCGACGCCCAACTCGGCGCCCAGTCGTCGCATGCTCAGCGCCCCGAGCCCTTCGCGATCGACCACTTCCAGAGCGGTGGCAAGGACCCGCTCCCGGCTCAGCCGCCCGTAGCGGCCTCGATCACCGGCACGTCGGCCCGCGCCCTGCCCGGTCTCCCTGGCCATTCCATCGCCTCCAGCGACGAGATGAGCCTTTCGGCCTGCCCCCTTGACCATATGCGACCTTCAGTGGAAAGTGTACGTATACGCCGTAAATATACGACGTAGGGATACAGGCGGAGATGCCTCCCATGCGATCGCTGCGGCAGAAGCCGCGGCTGTGGGCCTGACACGGCCAAACCGACACATAAGGTACGCGACCGATTACGGAGCGTTGCCATGACCTCCAGGCGCCTCGCGATCTCCAGCGATTCCAGTGACGGCGACTCCATGTCCGATTCGGGGACAGTGACGCCACTGGAAGCCCAGATCCGGAAGCTGTCCGGCGGACGTGTCGCACGGATCACTGCGGAAGGCCCCATCTTCAGGTGGCGCCCGCCCTCTCGGTCCGTACGCCCCGACACCTTCGTGCGCGTGCTGTCCGGCGGGGACCAGGCCGTCGTCATCGGACTGGCCGTCAGCTGGGCGCTGGCCTTCACCTGGTTCTGGACGTGGTGGCTGAGGCCGGAGCACCGGGTCGGATGGGCCGGGCTGGTCGTCAACAGCGTCCTGCTGCTGTATCTGACGGCACTCCCCTTCTACTTCCTGATCACCGTCAGCCGGCTGAAGCGGGTGAACCCCTCGCTGGCGGTCCCCGCGCTGAAAGTCGCCTTCGTGGTGACCCGGGCTCCCTCCGAGCAGTGGTGCACGGTCCGCAGAACCGTCGAGGCCATGACGGCCCAGGTCTTCCCTCACCCGTACGACGTGTGGCTGTGCGACGAGGACCCCACCGAGGAGATCCTCCAGTGGTGCCGTCGCCACGACGTCCGTGTGTCGTGCCGCCGGGGCGTCGCCGCGTACCACCGGACCACCTGGCCCCGGCGTACCCGCTGCAAGGAAGGCAACCTCGCCTACTTCTACGACCGCTGGGGCTACCGCGACTACGCCGTCGTCTCCCAGCTCGACTGCGACCATGTTCCGGCCCCGACCTACCTGGCCGAGATGGTGAGGCCGTTCGCCGACCCGGCCATCGGGTACGTGGCCGCTCCCAGCGTCTGCGACGTCAACGCCGGCCAGTCGTGGTCAGCGCGGGGCCGGTTGTACCGGGAGGCCGTCTGGCACGGAGCCGTGCAGCTCGGCCACACCAACGGACTCGCACCGATGTGCATCGGCTCGCACTACGCGGTCCGCACGGCCGCGCTGCGCGACATCGGGGGTCTCGGACCGGAGCTCGCGGAGGACTTTTCCACGACACTGCTTCTCAATTCGGCCGGCTGGCAAGGGGCATTCGCAATCGACGCCGAGGCACACGGCGACGGGCCACTCACCTTCGCCGACATGGTCACCCAGGAATACCAGTGGTCTCGCAGCCTCACCACGATGCTGTTCAGTCTCATCTGGCACCACATAGGCCGTATGCCCGTCCTGCGTCGTCTGCGTTTCGCCTATGCGCTGGGCTACTACCCGCTGCTCGCACTGACCGTTCTGGCTGGAATGTCACTGCCGCCGATCGCGGTGCTGACCGGCCTGCCATGGATGAACGTCAACTACTTCGACTTCCTGCTCCACTTCTGGTTCATGCCGCTCTGGGTCCTCTTGGCGTTGCTCCTCATGCGGCGGTGCGGACTGCTGCGCCCGCCCTCGGCGCCCGTCATCAGCTGGGAGATCTGGCTGTTCGCCCTCGCCCGCTGGCCTTACATCGTCTGGGGGGTCCTGGGGGCGGCGCGCCAGCAGATGCGCCCGCGGCCGGTGGTCTTCAAGGTCACGCCCAAGCAACGCAGCGGCTTCGAACCCCTGCTGACCCGTCTGGTGCTTCCGTTCGCCGTCCTGGCTGTGTCCCTGGCCGGCGTCACCCTGTTCGGAGAGCTGATGCGACCTGCGGTGGGCTACGTCTTCCTGTCCCTGCTCGGCGCCGTGACCTACGGGGCGGTCGCCCTGGCCGTGCCCTTGATGCACGTGCGGGAGACATCCCGTGCGACCGGCACCACGTTCCGCACCGCCCTCCCCACAGCGAGGACACCGCTGCTCATCGGTGTCGCCTCCGCTGTCCCTTCCATCCTGGCCATCACGTTCTTCCCTGCCTACGCGGCCGCTGTTCTCGGCTGGTGAGCCCCGGTGTCCGCAGTCAACCAACCTCATGAACTCACGAAGGAGAGGCCCGTGCCAACACCGTCAACCATCCTGATCACCGGTGGAGCGGGTTTCATCGGCAGCCACACCTGTGTCGAACTGCTCGATCACGGCTACGCGCTGGTGGTGGTCGACGACTACTCCAACAGCTCGCCCCAGGTGTTCTCCAGGGTGCAGAAGGTCGCCGACTGCTATCTGAGCGCCGTCTACCGGCTGGATCTGCGCAACAGACGCGCACTCTCCGACGTCTTCGACCATCATTCCGTGGACGCGGTGGTGCACTTCGCCGGGAAGAAGGCCGTCGGCGAGTCGATGCGGAAACCGATCGAGTACTACGACACCAACATCGGCGGTACGACCGCCCTGCTGCGAGCCATGGACGAACACGGCGTCCACCAGATGGTGTTCTCTTCGTCCTGCTCCATCTACGGCGAAACCGACAAGGTGCCGCTGAACGAGCACGATCCGGCCCGGCCCACGAACCCCTACGCCGCATCGAAGTGGGCATGCGAGCAGATACTCGCCGACGTGTGCCGGCTCCGGCCCGAGTTCAGCGTGCTGTCCCTGCGCTATTTCAACCCTGTGGGCGCACATCCCAGCGGCCTGCTCGGCGAGTCCCCCCGTGGCGGCGACGTCAACCTGATGCCTCGCCTGGCCCAGGTCGCCGACGGCGAGCGGAAGGCCGTCACGGTGTACGGCAGCGACTACGCCACCCGGGACGGAACCGGGGTCCGTGACTACATCCATGTCATGGACGTCGCCGAGGCGCACCGGGTGGCGCTGGACCACCTCGACGACGCACCCGGAATGCGGGTGTTCAACCTCGGCGTCGGATCAGGCACTTCGGTCCTGGAACTGCTGGCCGCCTTCGGCGAGGCCTGCGGCAAGGAGATCCCGTACACGGTCGAGGACCGCCGACCGGGCGACGTGAGCGAACTCGTCGCCGATCCCCGCGTCGTCGCACACGAATGGGGCTGGCGCCCGACCCGCAATCTCGCCGCGATGTGCCGGGACGCATGGCGGTTCCGGCAGCTCAACCCCCTCGGCTACGCGGACTGATCCGTCCGCGCCCTCATGAAGGAGAACGACATGCGGATGACAGTCATCGGCACCGGATACGTCGGGGTGGTCCATGCCGCGTGCATGGCGGACATCGGCCACGATGTCCTCGGCGTGGACATCGACGAAGAGCGCATCGCGGCCCTGACCGCGGGGCACGCCCCGATCTACGAGCCCGGCCTGAACGCGCTTCTCGCCCGTACCGTCAAGTCGGGACGGCTGCGTTTCTCCACCTCCACAACAGAGGCGACCCGGTTCGCACGCCTGCACTTTGTATGCGTGGGAACGCCGCAAGTGCCCGGCGGTGAAGCGGCGGACATCCGCCACGTCGACGCCGCGGTCGACGGCATGGCACCGCATTTGCAGCCCGGCAGCCTGATCGTCGGCAAGTCCACGGTGCCGGTCGGCACGACCGCCCGCCTGGCCGCACGCCTGCGGGCCGTCGCACCGCACAGCGAGATCGCCTGGAACCCCGAGTTCTTGCGCGAGGGGTTCGCCGTGGCCGACACCAGGCGTCCCGAACGGATCGTCGTCGGCGTCGAGTCACGGCGCGCCGAGGCGACCCTCCGGGCGATCTACAAGCCCATGCTGATCAGCGGAGTCCCCTTCTTCAGCACCGACCCCGCCACCGCCGAACTCGTCAAGGTGGCGTCGAACGCCTTCCTCGCCACCAAGATCTCCTTCATCAACGCCATGGCCGAGGTGTGCGACGCGACAGGCGCCGACGTGGTGACGCTGGCCGAGGCCGTCGGCCAGGACTCGAGGATCGGCCACCGGTTCCTGCAGCCCGGTCTGGGCTTCGGCGGCAGCTGTTTCCCCAAGGACATCCGTGCTTTCGCCGCGCGGGCCGAGGAACTGGGGGTCGGCGACACGATGGCATTCCTCCACCAGGTCGACGAGATCAACACCCGGCAGCGGCGCCGCACGGTCGACCTGGCACGGAACCTCGTGGGCGGCTCCTTCACCGACCGGCACATCGCGGTCCTGGGAGCGGCCTTCAAACCCGAGAGCGACGACGTGCGAGACTCCCCCGCCCTGGACGTCGCGGCGGCAATCCGGCGCCTGGGCGCCGAGGTCCGGGTGCACGACCCGGAAGCCGTCGACAACGCCCGGCGCAAGTACCCCGGGCTGCAGTACACCCTCGACGTGCCCAAGGCGTGTGAGGACGCGGATCTCGTCCTGCATCTGACGGCATGGCCCGAGTACAGGGAGATCTCCCCCGCCGAGCTCGGCCCCGTGGTCCGCAGCCGGAAGATCCTCGACGCGCGGGACACCCTGGACGCCGCCTCCTGGCAATCGGCGGGCTGGACGCTGAGCGCACTCGGCCGTCCTCGGATCAGCGGCGCGTACGCCGCCTGACGCGCGAACTCTGGAGGAATCATGCATGTGGTGGTCACTGGCGGGGGCGGCTTTCTCGGATCGCACCTCTGCGACGCCCTGCTACGCAGAGGAGACAGCGTCCTGTGTGTGGACGACTTCTCGACCGCTGACCCGCAGAACACGGCGCATCTGAGCGGACACCCCTGTTTCACCTTCGTCCGCGCCGACGTCACCGCCGCATTCGACGTTCTGGGACCGCTGGATGCCGTGGCGCACCTCGCCAGCCCCGCCTCGCCCCCTGATTACCACCGCCGCCCCCTGGAAACGCTGGCCGTGGGCAGCAGGGGGACGGAGAACGCCCTGCGGCTGGCGGTCCGCCACCGGGCACGTTTCGTCCTCGCCTCGACCAGTGAGGTGTACGGCGACCCGGTGGTCCATCCTCAGCGGGAGGACTACTGGGGGAATGTCAATCCGGTGGGCCCGCGCAGTGTGTACGACGAGGCCAAACGGTTCGCCGAAGCGCTCTCCATGGCGTATCGGCGCAGCCTGGACGCGAACGTCGGCATATTGCGGATCTTCAATACGTACGGACCCAGGATGCGCCCCTACGACGGCAGGGTGGTGTCCACCTTCATCCGGCAGGCATTGGACGGCGAGCCGCTCACCATCTACGGGGACGGAAGCCAGACACGTAGTTTCTGCTACGTGGACGATCTGGTCAGGGGCATCGTCGCCATGATCGACTCAGATCTGCCCGGGCCCCTCAACCTGGGCAATCCCTGCGAGCGGACGGTGCGGGAACTCGCGGAGCTGGTGCTGGAGACGACCGGTTCAGCATCGGGACTGGAGTTCCGTCCGCTGCCCGTGGACGATCCTGTCCGGCGGCGTCCCGTGATCACGCGGGCGCAGCATCAGCTCGACTGGTTCCCCCACGTGACGATGGAGGAAGGCCTGCGGAACACCATGGAATGGTTCAGGTCCAGGCGCAGCCTCTCCTCGGCGGGTCGAACGGCGCAGGAGTCCGTGGGATGCTGATCGGGATGCGAAACCGTTCCGCACGGCGCCTGGGGCGATGCCGCCGGTGCGTCCTCGCGGCCGCGCCGATGGCGCTCACGGGTGTTCTCCTCGCAGGCTGCGTCGGAACTCCGCATTACACACCCGCCCGTACTTACTACGTGAGTCCGGACGGCGACGACGACAATGACGGCCGGTCCCCGGGCCAGGCGTGGCGGTCGCTCGCACGCGCCGACGCACGAGCGCTCGAGCCCGGTGACCGGCTGCTGCTTCGGGGAGGAGGCAGTTTCCCGGGCTTCCTCAAGCTGGACGAGGACGAGGCGGGCAGCGCGGACAAGCCCGTGATCGTGGGCAGCTACGGCGGCGGAAGGGCCACGATCGTTGCGGACAACACCACGGGCATCAGCGTGCACAACACTGCGGGGGTGGAGATCCGGGATCTGGCTATCGTCGGCAGGAACGGCGCCTATGCCGGTCATGGCGGCGTTCACGTCTACAGCGACAGGACCGACGGCGGGAGACTGCGGCACGTTGCGGTGGCCGACGTGGAGGTCTCCGGTTTTCACATCGGCATTCAGATCGGCAGTGCCAGTCGGTCGACCGGTTTCCATGAGGTACGGATCACGGACTCCGTACTGCGGAACAACAAGGACATCGGGCTGCTGACGTACGGCCCGGCGACCCTTGAAGACGCCCCCACCGGATATGCCCACGAGGATGTAGTGGTTTCGGGAGTCGAAGCGCACCACAACGCGGGTGACCCCCATGCCGACGATCGGCACACCGGGAACGGCATCGTCTTCGGCAGTGTCCGGGGCGGTCGGATTCAGGACTCCAGTGCTCACGACAACGGGAGCCGCGCCTCAACCGAAGCCGGGGAGGGGCCGATCGGCATCTGGAGCTACGACTCCACCGGCCTGCTCATGGAACACAACCGCAGTTATCGCAATCACACGGGGTCGCGGGTCGACGGAGCCGGCTTCGGGCTCGACTCGAACGTTTCGCATTCGACCGTTCAGTACAACTTGGCATTCGGTAACGACGGTCCGGGGTTCCACGCGTACACCAGCAAGAAGAACGACGCCCACAACGGCAACGTGTTCCGTTTCAATATCAGCAGTAATGACGGACGTAAATGGCCGGAGAAAGGTGCAATCCATGTGCACGGAAACGTGATGCACGGGCTTCAGGTGTACAACAACACCGCGGTGATGACGGACTCCGTGCGGCCCGGCCCCGCAGTACGGCTGACCGCCGAAGGGCAGGGCATGACTTTCCGTAACAACATCCTGGTCACGGACGGCCCACCGCTCATCGTGGCGGACAAGGCGTTCCGCACCGGTCAGGCCCTGTGGCAAGGGAACGACTATTACAGCACCGCCGGCCGAGAAAACGTGCAATGGGGTGGCGAGACCTACTCCGGGCTCGCGGAGTGGCGGTCCGCCACCGGCCAGGAGATGACGGGCGGCCGGAAGACGGGCTTCGAGAAGGACCCCTGCTTCAGAGGGGGGCAGGCACCGGTCGTCAACAAGGCGAGCGACGCCGCGCTATTGGTGCCCGTGTGCGACGCCTTGGCGGACAAGGGCATCGACCTGCGCTCGCTGTTCGGGATCGATCCGGGCAGACAGGACTACTTCGGCGAGGCGCTCGGGCGGGGGCTGCCCGTCGGAGCCGCCCTGATGGCGACGGACTAGGCGACGCCCTGCAGCGCGCCGAAGCCGAGGCTGGGCCAGGCTCAGTGTCCGAGTTACTCACGGACAGCCCTTCAGCCCCCGAAGCGGAGCTTGTACTGCTTTTTACCCTTCGGGAAGTCGTCCATCGTCCCGCCGCCCCAGTCGTGGTTGAAATACGCCTGGTACTTCGAGTCCTGGACCAGGTCGGCCATGCGGTCGATGAAATAGGGCGAGTCGCCGCCCCCCGCATAGTCGTCACCCTTCAGGTACAGGCCCCACTCCGGGTAGGACGTGGGCTTGTTGTGGGCGGCGGCGAATTCCTTGAACTCGTTCACTCCCATGGCGGTGGTGAGAGTGTGGTTCCACCGCTGAGCCGGCGTAGCGCCCGGGTGCTGCCACCACACGTCGTAGATGTTCAATCCGACGATGTCGACGTAGGAGTCGCCGGGGTACAGCGTCTCGAATGACGTGACCTTGCCCGAGGGACCGACGGCCATGTTGTAGTCGAACTGGAGATCTCCTCCGGCCCGAGCACGCATAAGAGAGACCACACGTCGGAACATCGCCCGATAGGCTGCCGGGTCGTCAGTACCCTGCCATGGCCCGATGATCTTGTTGTTACCCTCGTACCCGAGGCGTACGACCGAATCGCCCAAGCCGTTCTCGACCATCAGGTCGGCGAGGCCCTGGAACTGACTGTCGTACTTACCGGCGAGTCCGTCCGCGAAGTTGCCACCCTTGGGCAACATATGCAGACCGAGCACGAACCGGCGATCGGCCTCGGCCTTCTTCCAGTCACCCCAGTACTTGAACGCGTACTGATTCCACTTGATGTTCTCGGACGGGTCGGCATAGTCGGTCGCGTGAACCGGGGACCGGCTGAGCCAGGTTTGGAAGTTGTTCAGAGCATCGGTTTTCCCGGGGCCCACATAGACACCCAGGCGGGGCGAGGTGGCGACACCCTCGGACGGCACGGCCATGAGCGAAAGGGTAACCGTCGCCATGGCCAGTGTCGCCGCCAGCTTTCGCTTCATCCTCGCCCTTCCTTACCGACTTGCCGATTTACCGAATCACCTGATGCCGACACGGCGGCCAGGGCCGGGCTGCGCCTGAGCCACTCGGTCACCTTGCGGCCTGGTCATTCTTAGGAGGGCTGCGGGCACAGGGCAACAAAAGATCGCTACTAAGTGACTCCGTAGATGGAAGGGCCTTGCCTGCGGACTCAAAGGCATCCGTCCGGCACCCAGGCGCCCCCGGAAGGAATCCTTGTCGCCGCGGGAGTAGCTCTATCGCTTGCGAGGCGGCGGAAATATCGAGCAGTCGAGTGCCGCATCCGCCACACGCCAGGCATGTCCGTTATGCACGTTTTGGACTATTACGCCCTCAGAGGTCTGCTGCTAACAGGCATCGTTGAAGCGGAACGCGGCATGGCGCATGTCACATCACGCAAGAGCCCGGAGTCGCGCGTGACCGGCAGGAGACCGTGACGACTCCGGAGAACCGTCGGTCGACGGATCGCAGCTCCGGGCTGCCCACTCCCGGCCCTACGAGGCCGGGGGTGGCGGCCGATGGGACTGCCGTCGTCCGGGCCCGTTGATGTCATCGATGGACGGGATCGGCCACACACTGTGGCCGACCGACCGCCCCCCGCATCAAGGACCGCCTGGGCCCCGAGCAGGGAAGCGGTCAGGGGCACCGTGCTGATCGTGAACGGCACTCGCGGCCGTCAGCCGGCCGGCGCTCAAGGCCTGGGAGTCGGCTTGGCGCGAAGGCCGCAGTCGGCCACACCACGGTGCTTGCGGACGGCGGCTAACGGGAGGCATCGTCCCGAGATGCGCCATGGGCCCTCCGCGCCTAGTCTCGAAACGGAGACCTCCCTGCAACTCCCAGGTCGCCACGGTTAGTTCCGGTCGAGCGTGTCCTCGTCCGCCTTCGGTGGTCGCGCGGTTTCAGGGCGGATGATGCCCGCCTGCCGTATCCCTCCCGCGTGAGGAGGCGGTTTCCTTGACGCGGATCCACCGGTTGACGGTTTGCTACCTCGCCTTCGTGGTTCTCTGCACGGTTCTGTATTTGGTCTATCCCGACCGGCGTACGACGATGTGGGCCGCCATGGGGCTCGCAGGCGTCGTCGCCATCCTGGTGGGAATCCGCATCAACCGGCCGGCCCGTCGCTGGCCCTGGCTGGCACTTGCTGCCGCAAACCTCGCCTTCACCGCGGGCGATACCGCGTACAACATTCTCAACAGCTTCTTCGATCAGAACAACCCGTTCCCCTCGGTGGCGGATGCCTTCTATCTGTCCACCTATCCTCTGTTCGCCGCGGGGCTCATCGGTTTCATCCATTACCGGTGGCCGGGAAGAGATTTTCCAAGCCTGCTCGACGCGCTGATTCTCACTTCCGGTCTGGCCGTTCTCCTATGGGTCTACCTGATCGGTCCTCTGAGCCATGTGGAGGGAATGACCTGGATACAGCGCGCGATTTCGATCGCCTATCCACTGGGCGACGTGTTGATGCTGACGATGCTCACCCGACTGCTCGCGTCGGGCGTCGGCATCACGCGCAGCATGCAGCTGCTCACCCTCGGCACCCTGGGCATCCTCGTGTCCGACGTGCTGTACGGACTGCTGCAGTTGAAGGGCACCTGGCAGGTCGGTACCCCCATGGACCTGGGGTGGGTGGTCTTCTTCACCGCATGGGGTCTCGCCGCGCTCCATCCGACCATGCGGGACCTGACCGAGCACGTGCCCCAGCGCGGTTCGCCCACGTTCCCGGCCAAACAAAGGCTCGTCCTGCTCGCGGCCGCCTCTCTCGTGGCGCCCGGCATTTTGCTCTACCAAGCCCTGCACGGCAAGGTCAGTGACGCGGGCGTTATCGCCGTGTTCTCGACGGCGCTGTTCCTCCTCGTCATCCTGCGGCTCGCGGGCGCGGTGGGGGTGCACCGGCAGGCAGTGGCCAGGGAGCGCGCCCTGCGTATGGCCGCCGCCTCACTGCTGACAGCGGTCAGACCACGCGAGGTGGCCAACTCCGTCGAGACGGCGGTGAACGCGCTGTTCGGGCCGGGCGTACCGCACAGGACCGTGCTGCTGGCCTCGGAGGGGGACAAGGGCCTGTACGCCGTGCACACGGAGTCGACCGCGTGGGACTGGAGGATCAGCCGTTCCGACGACGGCGGGTCCCACCTGGTCTCGGCGCTCAGCAGCCACGGGGCCCGGTTGGTGCCGCTCGGTGAACTCGACCGACGCGTGGTCGACGGTCTGGACAATGCACAGTGCGCGCTGCTGTGTCCCCTGGCCCTGTCGGACCGGCCGACCGGGGAACCACTCGTCGGTGCCCTGTTCGTGGCGGGCCCCGAACGCAAACTGATGGAGCTGTGGAGTTCGCTGGAGATCCTGGCTTCCCAGGCGTCGCTGGCGATGGAGCGGGTGGGACTCAGCCAGGAGGTCAACCGCCGCAACAGCGAGGCGTACTTCCGTACGCTGGTGCACAATGCCTCGGACGTCATCCTCATCCTGGACGACGACAACACCGTCCGGTACGCGAGCCCGTCGGCGGACGGCATGTTCGGCCGCAACAACCTCATCGGCACGATGTTCACCACGCTGGTCGATCCGCGGGACCAGGAGCGGGCAAGCCGGGCGCTGACCGAAATGCGGGTCACGGGTGACCAGGACATGCACGAGGACTGGAAGGTGCTGACGCCCGCCGGACGGCGCACGGACGTCGAGGCCCGCTGCAGCAATTTGCGCGAGGACCAGACGGTCCACGGACTCGTCCTCACCCTGCGGGACGTGACAGAGCAACGTCAGCTGGAGCGGGAACTCACCCGTCGTGCCTTCCACGACTCACTGACCGGCCTGCCCAACCGCGTACTTCTCCTGGAGCGCATCGAGCGGGCACTGATGCGTGACCGCCGGGAGTCGACCATCGCCTGCGTGCTCTTCATCGACCTGGACGACTTCAAGGTCGTCAACGACACGATGGGCCACACGGTGGGGGACGAGCTCCTGACCGCGGTGGCAGCCCGGCTCACGTCGACGCTGCGGCGCAGCGACACCGCGGCCCGGCTGGGCGGCGACGAGTTCGCGGTGCTGATGGAGGGGGCGAAGGTACCGCTCGACGCGGAGGTACTGGCCAGCCAGGTCATCCAGACTCTCAACCAGTCGTTCCCGTTGTCCGGCGGCATTGTCAGCGTGTCGGCCAGCGTGGGCATAGCCACGGCACTCGACAGTGCGGACGGGGAGGAGCTGCTCGGTCACGCCGACCTTGCCCTCTACGCGGCCAAGTCCGCGGGGAAGCGGCAGTGGCGCAGATACCAGCCCGCACTCCACGCCGACATGCTGGAACGCCACGAACTCCAGGCCGGCCTGGCCACTGCGGTCTCGCAGGAGGGTTTCGCCCTGCGCTACCAGCCCATCGTCGACCTCGGCGACGGCCACGTCGTCGGTTTCGAGGCACTGGCCCGTTGGCCGCATCCCCGGCGTGGCCTGGTGCCACCGGACGAGTTCATCACGCTCGCCGAGGAAACCGGGCACATCTTGCCGCTCGGTGCCTGGGTACTGGAACGGGCCACGGCGGACATCACTCGCTGGCAGCAGGCGACTCCACGGCCGGCCCCGCTGTGCGTCAACGTCAACGTCTCCGCACGCCAGTTCCGGGACCCGGGGTTCCTGGACGAGGTACGTCGCACACTGGAGACGACCGGGCTGGAGCCGGGGTCGCTGGTGCTGGAGCTGACCGAGAGCGTTCTGATGCGCAGGGACGAACAGATCGAGGGCGTCATGCGGGTTCTGAAAAACCTGGGCGTGAATATTGCGATCGACGACTTCGGTACGGGATTCTCGTCATTGAGCTATCTCAGAGAGTTTCCGATCGATGTACTCAAGGTCGACAAGTCCTTCATCGACAACATATGCGTGGACACCCAACAGGTGGCACTCGTCGACGGGATCGTCCGCATCGCCGACACGCTTGGCCTTCAGGTCATCGCCGAAGGCATCGAGGAGTTGTCTCAGCGTCAGTTGCTGACCGCCATGGGCTGCCGTTTCGGGCAGGGCTATCTGTTCGCCCGTCCGATGACGGCGGACCAGGCGGAGGCACTACTGAGCGGCGGGCTGCAGAACCGGGCCGCCGGTCTGATCGACAGGACGGGTCGAACGACGCCACAGCAGCCGAGCGGCCCTCTGCCCGAACCTCGGGCCGTCGACCACATGATTCCGCAGGCCGTCCCCACCGGGAACAGGAATGAGAAAGAAATGCGCAAAGCGCTCCCGGAAGCACGAGGCATACGGCACGACCCGAGATGGGGAGACCTTGAACGCCTCCGCCGGACCAGTCCCATGAGCGACGCGGTCCTGGACGAGGTCGACGGACGGCGCATTCGCTGTGGCGACCACTGGCTTACCGATTTCGCGTCATGCAATTACCTCGGCTTCGATTTCGACCCGGAGATCATGGCGTCGATCGAACCGCAGGTGCGGAAGTGGGGTACTCATCCCAGCTGGTCACGGATGATCGGCAGCCCGCAGCTCTATCCCCAGATCGAGGAGAGGCTCACCGAACTCCTCGGCGCACCCGACACCTTGGTCCTCCCCACCATCACGCTGATCCACGCTTCGGTGATCCCGGCCCTGGCCGGGGAGGAAGGGCATGTCTTCGTCGATGCGGAGGCGCACCGGACGGTGTACGACGGCTGCCTGGTCGCCCGCGGACAGGGCGCGACCGTGCGGCGGTTCCATGCCGACCGCCCCGACGAACTCAGGGAAATGCTGCGGACCGTGCCATCGGGGTCCGCCCGGCTGGTATGCCTGGACGGCGTCAACAGCATGACGGGAAACCTGCCCGCACTGGGCGAACTCGCCGAAGTGTGCCGGGACCTGGGCGCCACCCTCTATGTCGATGACGCGCACGGCTTCGGAATCATCGGTGAACGGGGCCCGGACGAGACATCCCCTTACGGATCCCGCGGCAACGGCATTGTTCGCCATCTCGGCGAGACCTACGACGACGTCATTCTCGTCAGCGGTTTCTCCAAGGCCTATTCCTCACTTCTCGCCTTCATAGCCCTGCCCACCTGGCTCAAGGAGCATCTCAAGGTCGCGGCGGCGCCCTATCTCTATTCCGGGCCTTCACCCACCGCCTCTCTCGCGACGGTGCTGGCCGGGTTCGACGTCAACGAGCGGCGCGGGGACGCCCTTCGCGCCGACCTCCACCGCAAGACAGCCGATGTCCTGAGCCATGTGCACCGGCTCGGCATCGACACTCCCAACGTCCACGGCCTGCCCATCATCGAACTCCCGCTCGCCGACGCCTCCGACATCGACGCGGCCGCACTGTTCCTCTGGGACAGGGGCATCTATGTCACGCTCGCGGCCTATCCCCTCGTTCCCCGTCACCGCGTCGGATTCCGCATCCAGGTGACGGCGCTGAACACCGGCGAGGACATCGAACGGCTCAATGACGCGCTGACCGCCCTGACCGAGCGGTTCCAGTTCCAGACCAGACCGTGAGGCCCGTATGAGCGAACCTCCCGCCGGGAATCGCCGATCGACCCGCAACCGGGACGTGGACTGGGGCAGATGGCCGGTCCAGGAGTACCTGGCCGAGAACTACCGCGAACTGCATTCCTGTGATGCCGCGGTGATCAGACACCACTCGGCCTTCTACCGGCAGTTCGCGCCAGGGTCCATCCAACGCTCCCTCGAATTCGGTGCCGGGCCGAACCTGTACCCGCTGATGTTGGCCGCCGCCGCCAGCCGCCGTGTCGAAGCAGTCGAGCTCGGCGCCGGCAACGTCGCCTATCTGTCCCGTCAGCTCCGCGAGGGCCCTGACGAGAGCTGGCAGGCGTTTTACGCGTTGTGCCGCCGACTGGACCCCGCGCTGCCCCCTGCCCTGACCGACGCGCTGTCCCGTGTGCACATCGTGCACAGCGATGCACGATCGGTCCCACGCGGCACCTACGAACTCGCTTCGATGAACTTCGTGGCCGAGAGCGTCACCGAGGACATGGACGAATTCACCGAGTTCTGCCACTCCTTCGCCGAGTCCGTGCGCCCGGGTGGCCACCTCGTCGCCTCGTTCATGGAGAACATGCCGAGCTACCGCATAGGGACGGTATCGCACTGGCCGGGCTGCCCTGTGGACCGGGCGGTGGTGCAGAGCGTCTTCGCTCCCTGCACCGAGCGGCTCGCGGTCACCCGCATCGACGCGGACCCCAGCCTGCCCGACTACGGAGACACCGGCATGGTGCTGATGAGAGCCGTCAGAACTCGGCAGTCACCTCCGGCGGGACCCGGTACCGAGCGCGCGCCGAGGCGCCACTCGGGGAGTCCAACACCTTCCCCAGGGTGAAGGCTGTGTCGACCAGGGCGATATGGCTGAATGCCTGAGGAGTGTTGCCGAGCTGTCGGCGCCGCTCCGGGTCCCATTGTTCGGACAGCAGACCCACATCGTTGCGGATGTCCAGGACCCTCTCAAAGGTCTCGCACGCCTCCTCCGCACGACCGGTCGCAGCGAGCGCGTCGGCGAACCACAGCGAGCAGGCGACGAACGTACCCTCGGGCCCGTGCAACCCGTCCACGCCATGCACCCCGTGCCGGATGTGCGCATAACGGCGAAGGAACCCGTGGTCGTCCAGCCCCCTGATCGCCTCGACAGTGCTCAGCACCCGCTCGTCATGAGCCGGGAGAAAGCCGAGCTTCGGGATCAGCAGCAGCGAGGCGTCCAGCGCCTGGGAGCCGTAGGACTGAACGAACGCCCTCTGCCCGTCGTCCCAGCCCAGCCTGCACACTTCTTCGTGCACCTCACGGCGCATCTGGCGCCAGCGCCCGTCCGAACCGTTCATTCCCAGCATGTGCGCCATGCGCAGCGCCCGGTCTGCGGCGACCCAGGTCATCACTTTGGAATGGACGAAATGCCGCCTGGGCCCACGCACCTCCCACAATCCCTCGTCGGGCTCACGCCAGTGCTCACCGAGGTAGCTCATCAGCGAGTTCACCAGGCTCCACATGTGGTGCTGGATGGGGATACCCGCGCGCAGCGCGAGGTGGAGCGTGTCCAGCACTTCGCCGTAGACGTCCAACTGGAGCTGGCTCACTGCCGCGTTGCCGAAGCGCACGGGCTGGGAGTCCTGGTATCCGGGCAACCACAGGGCCAGTGACTCCTGGAGCCGCCGCTGTCCCGCCAGACCGTAGAGCGCCTGCAGGTCCGCCGGATCGCCCGCAATGGCCCGCAGCAGCCAGTCGAGCCATGCCTCCGCCTCGTCCCGGAACCCGCTGCGCAGCAGACAGGACAGGGTGAGGGTGGAGTCGCGGAGCCAGCAGAACCTGTAGTCCCAGTTGCGTTCGCCTCCGATGCATTCCGGCAGGGAGGTCGTCGGGGCCGCGACGATGCCGCCGGTGGGCTCGTAGGTGAGCGCCTTCAGCGTGATCAGCGAGCGCACCACCGCCTCGCGCCAGGGCCCCCTGTAACGGCACTTGGCCGCCCAGTCCTCCCAGAAGTCGACGGTTCTGCGGAGCGCGGCATGCGGGTCGCCACAGCCGGGTACGGACAGATGGGAAGGCGACCAAATGAGCATCAGGGCCAGATGTTCCCCCGCCGAAATCCGGAAGTCGAAGAACGTGCGGTCGTCGGCCGCGTGGACATGCACCTGCTGATCGGCGCCCAGCCACACGGAGTCCGGGCCCGCCACCGCGACGGTGTACGTCTCAGTGGAACGCATCCAGGGGACTATGCGGCCGTGGTGGAAGCGAAGTTTCAGCTCTCCCCGCATGTCGACCGTTCCCGAGAGGCCTTCGATACGGCGCACCAAACAAGGCGAACCGGCACGCGGCGGCATGAAGTCCGTGACCTTCACGGCACCTGACACGGTTTCCCAGAAGGTGTCCAGCACCAGGGTGTCTCCCCGGTACGCCCTACGGTTGCATGTTTCCGCGCCTGCGGGCGAGACCCGCCAGTACCCGTTGTCCTGCGTACCGAGCAGTGCCGCGAAGCAGGCGGGAGAATCGAAGCGGGGCAGACACAGCCAATCCATCGACCCGTCCCTGCCGACAAGGGCAGCCGTCTCCAGGTCGCTGATGATGGCGTAGTCCTCGATCAGCCTGGGCATAGGGGGACATCGCCGTATCCTCTTGGCGTCACGGTGACAATTGTAGGATCGGCACCAGTAGATCGCACCTGGACCCGTGTTGCCCGGGCATCAGGGCGATGGCCGGAAGTGTCTTCGCCTATGTCCTGCGTTCCCAGGCTCGCTCATGACGTGTCCCTCTCCTGACCACCGCTCCGATCCCGCTCCACGGCACGTAGGCCGGGCAGATAGAGGAAGGCCAGGGTGACCACTGCGCCGATGACGCCGGCGCCGATGAACGTGCTGCGTACTCCCACGGCCGCGGCGACGGGAGCCGCAAGGGCGTAGGACAGCGGCAGGAGCGCGAGCGAGACGAACCAGTCGACGCTGGATACCCGGCCCAGCAACTCGGCGGGTACGAGCCGCTGCTTCGCCGTCGACCAGGCAATGATCCCGGCCGTCTCCAGTCCGTTGACCACGGCGCAGGTGACGGCGAGTTGCCAGCTGCTGTTGGCGAGTCCGTATCCGGCGACCCCCAGCGTGGCGAAGGTCCAAGTCCAGTACATAAAGGTGATGAACCGGCCGGGCAGCCCGGTCTGCCCTACGATCATCGCCGCAAGGATGGCACTCACACCGCCGCTCGCAAGCACCAGTCCCAGCTCCGTCGCCGACCCCTGCAGCACGTGTTTGACCATGTACGGCAGCAGAACCTCGGTGGGGCCGAGGAAGAGCAGGTACGCGAAGGTGGCCGACACGAAGGTGCCCCAGAGCCAGGTGTTGGCCCGGACATAGCGGAGGCCCGTGCGCAGGTCCTTCCACAGCGACTCCCGCTCCTGGGCGTCGTCAGGCGGCAAGGGCCGAAGACGGGCCAGGCACACGGCGGAGAAGGCGAAGGTGAGAGCGTCGAACCCGAAGGCCCAGCCGGGTCCCACTCCCGCGACGAGCCCGCCGCCGAGGGCGGTTCCACCGATCTGTACGGCTGTCGGGCGGACGAACTGGTCGAGTGCGTTGGCCCCCACCAACTCCGACCTGGGGACGAGAGTGGGCACGGTGGCGTCGAATGCCGGCGGAAAGAACCCGGATGCCGCGCCGTACACCGCGACCACGCAGATCACGTGCCACAGTCGCAGCATGCCGGTCAACGCGAGGATCGCCAGCGTCGCCAGGCAAACACAACGGGCCAGGTCACTGGAGAGCATCACCTTGCGCCGGTCGAAGCGGTCACTGACCACACCGCCGACCAGCACCAGCGCAATCTGCGGGACAGCCATGGCCACACCGACGACGGACATCGCGCTGGGACTGCCCGACAGCGTGTAGACCTGCCATGCGAGCGTGACGAGCAGCACTCCGTCGCCCAGCAGCGAGACACTCATCCCGATCCAGAGGAGCCGGAAGTCGCGGTGAGCCAGCGGCGTCAGCAGCCGCACTCGCCGGGCGCCTCCCGCAGCGTCGAGGATCCTCATTCAGGTCCTTGGGCCAAGAGGAACATCACACCTATCTCCAGGGGCTTCACCTATGCCTGGGGGGACCTCGACGATGGAGCGACTGCCGCTGCGGATGTGCCTGCCACGGACCTCGTCGAGAACCGCTTCGCACACCCGGGCAGAACCCCCACAGACGTTTGAGATCGCCCCACCGGGGGACTCGAGTCGCACACCGCCGCCGACCCGCAGTCCGACCACAGGTTCCTCCTTCCAGGCGCCGGCCTCGCGTGCTCCCAAGGGCTGCGATGAAGGGGGCCCTGACAGACTTGGGCGGGTTGCTGCGCGCGATGCTGTTGATGAGGCATCCGAGTGCGTCGGCGTACGCACAGTACCTGCAGTCACGCGACGTGCCGCTCATCAACACGGACGTCGTCGTCGCACCGCCGGCGCGGGATCGGGACCGGGCATGATCCAGGCCGGGTCGCCACCGATCTCGCGGTGGTGCTCGCCGACGGCCGTGAGGCGATCGCGGATCCGGCTGTGCTGAGCTGGAGAGCAGCTCCGCGCCCGACCGGGGGAAACAGGGCACGGAGCCGCCGATTTGAGGACCCTTTCCGGCAGCCAACGCAGTGAAGCGCTGTATGGACGGCTGATAGTCAGTCAACGACCCCCAGGCGGGCACAGCAATCTTGAGATTCCGCGGGACAGGATTTTCGCCGGTAACGGGTGGGCGTACTCGCCGGCCGCTCCGGTGCACCGGCTGGTGTGGATTCCGAGCGGTATCTTCTGCGCGGTCGTTGGTGGGCGCCGTTGTGATGTTGGTGCACTACTACCGCATGACTCGATCAGGTAGGGGTGCATGAACGGCTCGCCTCCGGTCGGCGTGACCTCGGTGACGATGGGTGCCGAGGCAAACCGCCCGGGTTTCTCCCTCATCCACGTGATACGAACCTCGGGAGGGGACTGAATCGCCGGCCGCAGAGGCGACGAGGCCCCCACCGCCGATCACGGCAGGGCCTCGCGCGCTGTCGCTCGCGTCTTTGCAGCGCCGCCTGTTACGCAGCGCCGAAGTCCTGCGTCCAGTAGTTGCCGGGCTGCGCGAGGCCGACGCCGATCTCATTGAACGCGCAATTGAGGATGTTGCGCTTGTGGCCAGGGCTGGCCATCCAGCCCGCCATGACGCTCTCGGGAGTCGCGTAACCGTAGGCGACGTTCTCGCCGTAAGTACTCCAGGCGTAACCGGCACGCGTGATCCGCTCACCTGCGTCCGATCCGTCGGAGCCGGTGTGGGACATGTTCCGGTGAGCTGCCATGTCCTTGCTGTGATCCTGCGCAGCCTTGGTCAGTTTCGCGTTCAACGTCACCGGGGAGCATCCGGCCTTGCTGCGCTCACTGTTGACGAGTGCCACAACGCGGGCGACATCGCCCGACACCGGCGAAGCCGGCTTCGGCGCCGCCGGCTTGGGCGAAGCCGGCTTGGGTGCGGCCGGCTTCGGCGCGGCCGGCTTCGGCGCAGCGGGCTTCCGGGTGCCCGGCGTCGTGGTGGCGGTCTGCGACTCCGACGCAGTCGGCTTCCAGTCCCGCTTGTGCCCCTCCCACCGATGGTCGTTCCCGTCCCACTGCCGACCGGAATGTGCACTCTTCCACGGGTCGTGGGACCGGCCCTCCTGCATCTCCTGCGGGTCTATACAGGCCATGGCAACAGAGGGCACACCCACGGCCGCCACTGCGACCCCAGCGATGATCGTCTTCCGGTAGTGCGTCGTTCTGCGGTGCTTGCTCATGTGTGACCTCACTCGTCATCGCGGAGCGCCACCGCGAGCGGTTGGCCTGGCCCGTTCTGGTACGTGACCTGCGGAGACGCCTTTGCGGGCAGTCATTGTTAGGACCGCTGCACAAGGAGTGCAACGAGCACCCGCCACTACTCTCATTCGTAGAGACGGACTGCTCTTGCCACGGACCCAACCGACATGCAGGGACGCACACGGGGACTCACCGAGTTTGTGACACCTCGTCAAACCGCCTGCGCCGTCAGAAGACAGCCACATACACCGAACGGACCGAAGGCGCCTGAACACCGCGAACGGTATGTCCGCACCGAGACGGACAAATGGCCTCATGTCACCAGCGAGACGTCTACTATCGACTCTCATAAGTGCCGGAATCGGCTGTGGCGGATGTCACGGAACCATTCCTTCCGCTTCTTCTCCGGTCATGGGCGAACCCTCTTGCCCCATTGGCACGACAACCGGCGAGCCGATACCGGCCCTGGGGCCTCACGGCGGCCTGACGCAAGGCCTGGCCCGGAGCCTGCAGGCGCCGGCGTATGTCGCTCCTGCCAGCGCCGCCTGTCACGCCTCGGCGACAAGGGCTCGTACGGCATTCCCGCCACCCATGACCGGAGCTGCAGAAGTCGCCGGCGCCAGCAGTGCGGCCGGCGTCCCAGTTGCCCGGAGATGTGAGGCCGCGGCCGAGGACGAGAGCGGCCTTCTCTTCCACCTGGCCGGCCACCGGCCCCCGCCCACCGACGGGGTGACCCGCCCGGCCGGCGCCGGCCTGGTGTGCAGGCTCGACCTGCTCGGCGACACTCGGCCCCGATGCTGTCCTGCCTGGCGAGATCAGAGCCGGTCGATTCCCCACCAACGAAATCCTCGACGCCCTGTTCAGAAGAGATCCTCACCGGGCAGGTCGGCGGCCTCGCGGATCCGGATCGGCGACGAGCTCCTCGTCGGCGTACTTTCAGGTGGGGTCCATTCCCCCGTCCCCGCCCTCCCCCGACGGAACGGACTCGTCGGGATCCTCTGCAGAGGGCTCATCCGCGCAGGTCGGGCGGGAATGCTCGTCCGCGAGTCCGGCTCCTCCTCCGGCTCCGGAGGTGCGAATTCATTTCCCTGATCGGACATGGCCTCCGATTCCTTCCTGTGATGACGGTGTACGGCTTCATCGCTGCCCTTCCAGGCCCCGTCCGCATGCCCATCTGGCCAGCAGAACCGCACGCTCGGGACCGTCGGCTCAGTGGATCCCTGGGTGGACTCCGCGGCCACCCTCGTGTACGCCCAACGGATATTCGGCCCCTATGGAACAAACAGGATGAATCCCTGGGCAGCGACCGGTCCGAACTCCGCAGGGCTTCTTCTCGTCGTCCGCAGGCCCCGGCCGGTTCCTTGCGGTGATGGACCGCTTGGAGCGTCATCCGCGCAACAACCGGGTGATCAACCGTGTCCGGCGGGCGGTGCATGGGCTTCTCATGGGACGGGGCAGGGATTTCTTGCACGGGAGGCGGCTGGGGCACCCCGTGCATCTATCGTGCAAGTGCTGATCGGCAGCTGGTTCTCCGCGGCAGTGCTCGACCTGCTTTCCGGGCAGCGCCGGGGAGCGCGCGCCCTGGTCGGGGTGGGGCTTGCCGCGGATGCCCCGGCGGCCGCGGCGGGCTGGGTCGACTGGGCGGACCTGCAGCGCCAGCAGGAGGGCCTTGCCCAGTCGGATGCGACCTTGTGTCCGGGCGGGTGAACGACCCCGCGTACAACGCCACGGCCGGCATCGCGGGGCTGGCGGCCGTGAGTCTCGGCGGCGCGACCGGCGGCCACCTCGTCTGCCGGCAGGTATCTGGCGCCCACCACGCGGAAGCGGTAGACGACGTGCGGGTCGTCGTGGTGCGTGAGGGCGACGCCCCTGAACCTCGACGCACCGGACCGCGCGAACCGGTGCGCCAAGCGGCCTGCCGATATGCCGTGCGTCCGGCCCCGGCGGGCAGGCCCTTCAGGGAGGAAGCCTTGGTGCTGTAGCGGACGGCGGGTTTGCGTCCGGTTCCCCTCCATGCGGGGACGGGCAGGACGGGCGCGCGGGGCACTTCACCCGCACCGTGACAGCGCCGTCCTGCAGGCGTTCACAGAGATCATCCCGCAGTCCGAGGCCCGCGCTGGACAACGCGGGTGACTCCTACAGCCAGTACGGCGTGCCGATCGTTCGCAGCACACATCACCCACCAGATCCCGTTACCGTCCCGTGTGTTCCCTATGTCTCTCTCTCGGGGATGTGTGATGCGTCGACTCACTGTGGGGCTGGCCCTGCTGTCCTCCCTCGTCTCCTGGCCCTGGCTCACGGGACCGGCCGACTCCGACCCGGGGGCACCGGCGGCCCGGGCCACCGGCCGCGGCACGAACATCCTGATCGTGGGGACCGACAGCCGTTCCGGCTTGTCTGCTGCCGAGAAGCGGCGCCTTCACGTCGGCGGCGAAGGCTGCGACTGCACCGACGTGATGATGCTCGTACACCTCTCCGACGACCGGCGTCGTGCGAGCATCGTCTCCATTCCCCGGGACAGCTACGTCGAGTACGCCACACCGGAAGGCGCCACCACTCCGGCCCGCCGGGGCAAGATCAACGGCGCCTTCAAAATCGGCCGGGGCCCCCTCGCCGTACGCACCGTCGAGAAGGTTACCGGGCTGCACATCGACCACTATCTCGAGACCGGCTTCACCGGCTTCGAACAGGCAGTCAACAACCTGGGTGGCGCGACCGTATGCACGGACAAGCCGCTCAAGGACGAGAACTCCGGCCTCGACATCACCGCGGGAAGACATCATGTCGACGGTAACGGAGCACTGCGCTACGCCCGGGCCCGGCACATCAACCCACCAGGAGACCTCGGCCGTGTCCGCCGCCAGCAGCGGCTGCTCGCCGACATGCTGGCGGACCTGACAGCCCGAGGGGCGCTGGGCGACCCCGTGAGCGCGGCGACCACGGCTCACAAGCTGCTCAAATCCGTACACACGGATGAGCGGACGGGCCTGGTTGATCTCGTCCGCATCGGCTGGTCCCTCGGGCGGCTGTCGGCGGACCGGACGGAGTTCGCCACGGTACCGATCTCCCACTTCGACCACCGGGTGCCCGGCGTCGGCTCCACTCTCCTCTGGCACAAAGGCCGCTCCCAGGCCCTGTGGGACGCCCTGCGCGCCGACCGCCCCATCACTGGCGACACCCGCATTCTGCCCGTACCCGAAACACGCGCCGAGACCGATCCTGCCCGGATCAAAGTACGCGTCGACGACGCCACCGTGGCCAAGGCTCTTCGGCGGAACGGATTCGCCGTGACGGACACCTCGGCTTTCGCTCCGGCGGTACGACCCGCAGGCCCCCCTGTCATCACCTACCCGATCGGGCGTGAGGCGGATGCGGCCACATTGGCCGCAGCACTGCCCGAGGCACACCAGCGGGCAACCTCGCGGACCGATGCCGTCTTCGACGTCGCCGTCGGTTCCGAGCCCGTCGCGGTCAGAACCGTCACCTACGACCGCAATGTCGCAGAAGGAGCCCCCGTCACAGCGGACAGCCTACGCTGCTCCAACTGACGAGGGCCCACGAAGGCGTTGAGCGAGGCCTCTTGCCGCCGGACGCCTCTCCTGACTCGCAGAACGCGTCACGTTTTCGGCCAGTTCGAGCGGACGACTCCGCAGTACAGCGCTCCCGGTCCGAGCGACACGGGAGAAGCTCGACGACGATCCGACCAAGCAGGCCCAGCAGGTCTTCGGGCGGGCCCGACAACTGGCCGATCGGGGTGTCCACCTTCGACGGGGCCGTGCCGGTGCAGAGCAATGCCAGACTCCCAAGGCTGGTTCACCGTATGGCGCGGTGACCTCGCCGCGGCGATGGCGGTCCAGCAGGGCGGCCGGGGTGGCAAGTCAACGGGCCGCTGCCGGCCGCGGCGCTGAAGGCGGGCAGCAGACCGCCCTCCCCGCTGAAGGTGATCGCGACCGCGGAAGCGATCGATGACCACCGTACTCGGCGCCGGATCCCTTCGGGGACGTAACGGTTGGTCCGAAGGAGCCTCTGGTCCGCAACGCATTCCGGACCCATAGCACGCAATTGATCACTGCGGCAAGTCCTCTATTTCTCCGCGTGGCTGGTTATGATCGGCACCCCTGCGTCCCACCGAAGCCGGACCGGCCCTTCCCCCGTCCCTCCCCAGGACCACGCCTGGCCCGGTTGCTGGTCTGCCGCCCGCTTTCGCCTGCTCCCGAGGATTGATGTCTCCCATAGAAACCGAAGGGTCACGAGGCCGGTCGACGGCTCGTCGGCGGCGTGCCGTACGCCTGCGTACGCTCCTCATCTGGCTGGCGGTGGTCCCCACCGCGGCGATGGGTGTCCAAGCCTTCATCACCGCGGACCGGTTGCTGGACCGTGCGCATCACCTGCGCGCCGACGTGGCGGCCGGTGAGCGGATCGGCGTACCTCTGTACGAGCTCATGGTTGAGATGCAGGCCGAGCGGACGGTGACCGCCGCGCGATGGGCGGGCTCATCCGTGTCCGAGGAGGACCTGCGTAAGCGGCGTGCCGCCACAGACCTGGCAGCCGCCGAGTTCCGCCGGTCGTCGTCCACCGGCGGGGCGCGATCCGAGCAGGCGGACCGTCGCCTCCTGGAGGTGACGGAAGGCCTCGACGACCTGGATGCCTACCGTGAACGCGCGGACGCCCGCAGCGGCAGCGTCGACAGTGTGATCGCCTACTACACCGGCGTCATCAGCCAGATGGTGCGCTTCTACCAGGACGAGTTCAGCCACACGGAAGACAGCGGGCTCACTCAGGAAGGCCGCGTGGTCGTCGCCATGTTCTCGGCCTCCGAGATGATGGCGCAGCAGGACACGATCCTCGCCCAGGCCGGGCCGTCCAGGGAACTGACCACCTCCAAATTCGCCGAAATCGTCAACGCCATCGGCGCCCACAGGTACCTGTACGACATGTGGATTGTGCCGTATCTGCCTGTCGAGGAGAACGAACTCTACGCTCAGATGGCCCACTCGGACGCGTGGCAGACCAAGACCCGCATCGAGAACGAGGTCGTGTCCGAGCACACGGACACCCGATACGACGTGAAGCTGCCCCAGGCGATCAGCGGCTGGTCGGCCGCGCGCGAGAAGTGGGCGCCGCAGTTGGAGAGGCTGAACGCCAGCCGGGCGCGGGGGCTGCTCGCGCAGGCCGACACCAAGGCGGCGGAGCTCGAGGCCGAGGTCGCCTGGCTGATCACGGGAAGCGGCGGCGCGCTGCTGCTTGTCACAGTCGTCGTCGTGTTCACCACGCGCTCGGTGCTGCGCCGCCTGCGCCGTCTGCACGAACGCACGGTGACCATCGCCGAGGACACGCTGCCGGAGGTCGTCGCCCGCCTCCAGCGGGGGCAACCCGTCGCAGCCGACACGCTGCCCGCGGTCCGCGGAGACCGGGACGAAGTCGGACGTATCAGCGACGCGTTCGCCCGGGTCGTCGCCGTATCCGTCGACGGTCACCAGACACTCGCGAACGAGCGACGCGGCTTCGGCATGTTCGCCGCGGGCATCGCCTCACGCACTGGAAATCTGGTCAGCCGCCAGTTGAGCCTCACCGAAGACCTCCAGGACGCCTTCGGCCACGACGAAGCGCTGCTCGCCCAGTTGATGCGGGCCGACCAGTTGACGGTGGGCATGCGGCGGCAGATCGAGAACCTGCTCATCCTGGCGGGCGGTGAGATCCCGGACCCGCACACCGAGCCCATGCGCGTCGCCGACCTGCTGCGCGAAGCCGCAGCTGAGGTCGAGGACTTCCGGCGGATCGAGCGGCAGGCCCTGGAGGAGATCAGCGTGGAACCGCGCGCGATCAGCCAGATCAGCCACCTTCTGGCGGAGCTGCTCGACAACGCAACCCGATTCTCCCCGCCGAAGTCGAAGGTCGTGATCAGGGCGGACCTGGTGGCCGACGGTCTGTCGGTCGAGATCGAGGACCGCGGTCCGCGAGTGACGCCCGCGAGCTACGAGGAGATGAACGGGCGGCTCCACTCCGCCCCGCCGTACGCCGTCCTGGCGGAGAACGCACACCGGCTGGGTCTCTTCGTCGTCGGCCACCTCGCCGAGCAACTCCGGGCCAGGGTCACGTTGCGCAGGTCGGTGTACGGCGGGACGTCGGCCATAGTGATCATTCCCAATGAGCTGCTCGTGCCGACCGAGCGGGAAGAGTCACGCAAGTCGGAGCGGCCCGTTCCCCCTCAGCCCGTCCCCGCCGAGCCTCTCCCCGCACCGCGCCGCCTCGATGAGCGCAAGCCCGACCTGGTCCTGCATTCAGGCTCCGGCCTGCCGAGCCGCCGGACGCATGAACGGTCGCGTCAGAGCTCGCTCCCGGTTCGGCCCGTGGCGCCGAACGGCGACTCGCG
Source organism: Streptomyces peucetius (assembly GCF_025854275.1). Taxonomy (NCBI): domain Bacteria; kingdom Bacillati; phylum Actinomycetota; class Actinomycetes; order Kitasatosporales; family Streptomycetaceae; genus Streptomyces; species Streptomyces peucetius. The sequence goes on from NZ_CP107567.1 coordinate 172,635, forward strand.
ACCCGCCCTGCCCGAGCGTGTCCCGCAGGCCCATATCGCCGAGCAACTGCGCGAGCCACGCGCGCCGGAACCCGTGGTCCCTCAGAACGCGGCGACACCTGAAGAGGTTGCCGACGCCTGGGCGGACTACGAACGCGGAACCCAGACAGCAGAAGAAGAGCTCCGACAGGACCAGCCATGACGACGACATCGAACGACATGATCTACAGCATCCTGGACAACAACCTGAGCAGGATCGCCGGCGTCCAGGGAGCCGTACTCCTCTCCAACGACGGGATCAAACTCAGCGCCTATCTGCTGGAGAGGCCGCAGGCGGAGCGCATAGCAGCGGCGTCCTCCGGGATCGCGGCCACGATGAAGGCGATATCCAGGGAGGTCGACGGTGGCCGGGTGATCCGCCAGCTGGTCGAGATGGACGACCGGTATCTCTGCATCGTCGGGTGCGGAGAGGGCAGCACGCTCATCGTCGTGACCTCGCGCAAGGCACGGCTCGGGGAACTGGGCGGCGAGGCGGTGCGAACCGCGCAGGCGCTCGGTGAGTGGCTGGGCACACCTGAGCGCACTCAGGCGCCCACGTCGTAATGCCGGACGATCCGCAGCACAAAGGCCGCCGCCGGACTCGGCTGTACGCGCTGACCGATGGCCGTACAGCCGCTTCGCACACCGTCCTGACCATGGACACCACGATCACGGCGGCGGTCGCCGCGGACGCCCGCGGTGGCCTGCCCACCGAGTGGCAGGCCATCCTCTCCATGTGCCCGGCTCCGGACGGGCGGGCGGTCGCCGAGATCGCGGCCCGGATGCACATTCGCCTCACTCCGATGACCGTCCTTCTCGGTGAACTCGCGGACCGCGGGCTGATCCAATACCGGCCGCCCCTGGCGGAGGCCGAGACCACCAATGTCCACTTGCTCATGAGAATCAGGGACAGCCTTGCCCGAATATGACTCCCCTGCCCGGGAAGCGGCCCCCGTCAAGATCCTGATCGCCGGGGGATTCGGCGTCGGCAAGACGACGCTGGTCGAGACGGTCTCCGAAATCGAGCCGCTGCGTACGGAGGAGCGCCTGACGGCCGCGGGGGTCGGCGTGGACGACCTCGACGGAATCGAGTCCAAGACGGTGACCACCGTCGCAATGGACTTCGGCCGTATCACCCTCACCGACGCCGGGGTCGTCCTCTATCTGTTCGGTACGCCAGGCCAGGAGCGCTTCTGGTTCATGTGGGACGACCTGCTGAACGGGGCTCTCGGAGCGATCGTGCTGGTCGACACCCGGCGACTGGACCGCAGTTTCCCGGCCGTCGACTTCTTCGAGAACCGCGGGCTTCCGTTCGTGGTCGGCGCGAACTGCTTCAACGGCGAGCAGCTGTACACCGCGGAGGAGATCGGTGCGGCGCTGCATCTGCGTGACCCGAACACTCCCGTACTCATGCTCGACGCCCGCTCCCGTCAGGACGTCCGTGACGCCCTGCTGTCGCTCCTCGACCTGCTGATCGCCAAGGCAAGGGCCTCTGCGTCCGTCTGAAGGAGCCAGCCGACGCCCATCGGCGTGGACCCGTCTGCGCCGACTCCTCGGCCAGGGCGACGAGTTCGGCGAACAGGCCGCCCGTAGCGGCCAGTTCCTCGTACCCGCCCCTGTTCGATCACACGCTCTCGCTCATGACGATGCTGCGGTCGGCCAAGCGCGTGTTCTCGTGCCGGCGCCCGGGACCAAGCGGCGGCGCAGCAGCCGTTCCACGGCGCGGCTCGCCAAGTTGCTGAGCGATGTCCACGAGCGGCAGCACGGCGGGACCGGCAGCCACAATGCGCTCGCGCGGGCAGCCTTGCGGCCACGTCCCGTCACTCCGTGTGCGAGACATATAGCCCTATGTCACAATTTGGTTCAATCGCTCCCGCAGTCCGCCGGGAGCAGCAGCTGTCCACATGGGTCAGCTTGCTCTCAGACTTCTCGGAACCAGGAGAGTTCATGAGTCCCGAATCCAAGGCACGGTCCTCGTACGGGCCGCTCCCCCGACGCAGCACATGGCTTGCCGGCACCACCCTCATGTCCCTCACCCTCGTCCTTGCAGGCGCCTCGAGCCCCGTACTCGCCGTGGCACAGCCTGCCAGGGCGACCACTGCTGCGAACGTGGCGGACGCGACGGACGGCGAGGAGTGCCGGCCGGGAGACAACGACGGCAGCTGCTCCGACAAGCCCAACGGCAACGGCGTGCTGTGCAATGACATCGACGCCTACAGGCCCAACGGCGAAGAGGTCCGAGCCGTCACCTACAACGGCGAAACGTTCGCCGGTATCCGGAGCCTCACCCCCAGCGCGACGCCGTTCGTCTGGTCCGACCTCAGCGACAACGCGGACTACCCCAAAGGCGCTTGCTCCGTCGCCATCGTCCCCCAGAACGGCAGCTTCTCGGTCGAGCTGCTGACGAAGACCGGAGAAATCTGGCGGACGGAGTGCACGATCACCCAGGGCACCCCTGACACCCTCGTGTGCAACGCCCCCTGGGTGGAGGGGACCACGCCGTTCGAGAACGGCGTCATGACTCCTTGATCCGTATCATCGAGGCCCGCACGCGGAGGCGTGGGTCTGTCAAACGATTGAACATTTGACAGACCCACGCCGGGAAACAAGGACAACAAGAGCAGTGACAGCCGAAGCGTCGTGACCGCTCCGGCAGGCAACCAAGCCCAGCACCGGGCGGACACGGTCGCCATGCCGGCCGTGAGGGCGAGGCACGTTCTGGCTGCCTGGCCGCGGTGGATGAGGAAGTCTTGGCGCCAGTGTCCCCCTGGCCGCTGACAACGCTTCGTCCGGCTGCGAAGCAACGTCTCTGATGCCTCGCGGCGAGACCGGACGGCGGGGTGATGCCGGACCCCCGACAAGCCTCTCGATCGAGACCTGTGCAGCCGCAGGGACAGGGCCGGGGCGCTGGACACCGCCACCCCTCATGCACCGTCACGGCCTCCCCGCCCGGGAGGGCCCCCGCCGAAATACGCCGACAGCGCCACCGCCAGATCCTCGCCGCCCGGCGCTTCACACGTGGGCGCAGCATCGACAACCCGCACCACCCCGTCCCAGTTTCGCGCCTCCTCACGATAGGCGTCAGCCTTCTCACCGAAGAGCAGCAGCAGGGGCCGACCCGCCTCCAGAAGCCCGATCACATCGGTCGCTCCCTCCGGCGGCGTCAGCACTACGTTGCGCAGGAACGTTCCCGCGGCCGGCGACGGACACTCGGTGAAGCCCGGCAACCGCAACACCGTGTCCTGACCACTGATCACCTCGCCGAGATACGACGCATCGTCCCCACCCGCCGTCAACAGCCCCGTGGACAGACCACGCAGGGCGTCGAACTCAGGCCCCGGCCGCATCAACGCCAGCTGTGCCCGGGCATGCTCGATCACCCGCGCCACCGCCGGCCGCTCCAGATCGTACGTGTCCAGCAGACCCTCGCCCGCCTCCCCCCGCACGGCGAGCGCCAGCTTCCATCCCAGGTCCAAGGCATCCAGCACCCCTGCGCTCAACCCCTGCCCGCCCACCGGGAATTGCACATGCGCCGCATCTCCCGCCAGGAACACACGATCCGATCGAAAGGACCGCGCCAACCGCGCGAAGTCGCTGAACCGGCTCAGCCAGCGCCCCTCCTTCACCACCACCTCCCGTCTCACGATCCGCGAGGCCTCCCCGCTCAACTCCTCCACGGTGACCGCATGCCGCCGGTTCCCACGAGCGCCCCCACAATCCAGAGTCCGAACCAGCTTCGCTCCATCCGGACCCGGCGTCACCCCACCGGGCCGCCCCCCACCACAACAGCCTGCACCCGCCCCAACGCCCCACCTGACATAACGCAACCCCCTCAACCCCGACACAACACCCCAACAACACACGAAACCGAAAGATACCGCCCAAGCCGTTTCCTCCACCAGAGGCATCACGCGCAATTGGGCGGCCAACTCCGCTGCGGCTGCCGCCAGTTCGACACGCGGAGCAGCCGGTTGCCGAACCGGCCTCCCCATGGGACCTGCGCAGCAGCCCACGTCTGCACAGGCGGAAAATCGGTGTCCGGCGTGGCGCGGTGCGCGATCATGGACCGGACACGGGCACGCGAGCAGACGAATGAGGAAGCGCCACCCATGCCTGTGCCTGCTGACCCGACGGTTCTCCACCCGATGCCCGAGCAGCCCCGGGTGGTGCTGCTCAGGCCGCTGGTGAAGTCCCCGCTGATCGAAGTCGGGGAGTACTCCTACTACGACGACCCGGACGACCCGACCGCGTTCGAGACGCGCAACGTGCTCTACCACTACGGGCCGGAGAAGCTGGTCATCGGCAAGTTCTGCGCGCTGGGCACGGGAATCCGGTTCATCATGAACGGCGCCAACCACCGTATGGACGGCCCTTCGACCTTCCCCTTCCCCACCATGGGCGGCTCGTGGTCAGACCATTTCGACCTGCTCACCGGTCTGCCCAACCGAGGGGACACCGTTGTGGGCAACGACGTCTGGTTCGGCCACGGCACGACGGTCATGCCCGGCGTGCGGATCGGTGACGGCGCGATCATCGGCTCCGGCTCGATGGTCACCGGCGACGTACCCGACTACGGCATCGTCGGCGGCAACCCGGCCCGTATCATCCGCGCCCGTTACAGCGAGCAGGACGTCGCCCGGCTGCTGGCGGTGGCCTGGTGGGACTGGCCCGCGGAGCACATCACCGAGCATGTGCGAACGATCATGTCGGGCAGCATCGCCGATCTGGAAGCCGCCGCCCCGGACACCCCGCCCGCGTGACGGGTTCGGGGCGCCTGCGGCGGCGTGTGCGGGCAGGCGCCGTGGCGGCGAGGCCCAGCCCGCGGAGGCCGACGGCCAGAGTCCGGACATGCCGACGAGCGGCGAACCGACCAGGGCCCATTTCTCCGGGGCCCGCTTCTGTGTTCTGCTGGAAGAACCGGCCCCTCTCGTCACACCCGGCCGGCCGTCGTTGATGCCGCCCGTGTCCGTGGTGGAGCGTCCGGCGGTCGCGGCAGGGACCGGGCCCCTGGAAGGAGCGCCATGCTGCACCTCCGCATCGCGACCCCCTCGCCGGCACAGTCCGGCAACGTTCTGCCCCGGCGTGATCTGGCTGTCGCGTGGTTCCTCATGGTCCTGCTCGCCGGGACGGCATGGATTCTCACTGTGGCCCAGTCCCGCGACATGGGCATGGAACCGGGGACGATGGGGCTGGCGCTGCCTCTCTTCCTGCTGCTGTGGGTGATCATGATGGTGGCGATGATGTTCCCCTCGGTGGCGCCGGTGGCCATCACCTGGGCGCGGTCGATCGGCCGGCAGTCGTCCGGCGCAGCCCGCGCCGCGCGCATCGCCCAGTTCGCCGCCGGCTACCTGCTGTCCTGGACGGCATTCGGTCTGGTCGCCTACGGAGCGCTGGCGGCGACCGGAAGTCTGGTGGACGGCCATCCCCGTGCAGGTCGCTGGGTGGGCGCCACCGCATTCCTGCTCGCGGGGCTGTACCAGCTCGGACCGCTGAAGCGGGTGTGCCTGCTCCATTGCCGGAACCCCCTGGCGCACCTGGTCCGGTACGCGCGCTTCCGGCCGTGGGCACGAGATCTGCGCGTGGGCGCGCACCACGGGCTCTACTGCGTGGGCTGCTGCTGGGGCCTGATGATCGTCCTCGTCCCGCTCGGTGTGATGAACCTGGCCGCCATGGCCGGGCTGGCGGCGGTGATCTTCCTCGAGAAGCTGTGGCGGTGGGGCCCGTGGCTCACCTGGGCGGTCGGCATCGCCTTCCTGGTCCTGGCCGTACTCGCTCCGTTCCATGACGGGCTGTTGCCCGGGCTCCATATGTCCGGGCCGTCGATGTAGCCGCTCGCTTCCGATGCAGCCGCTCGCTTCCTGTGCCGGTCAGGCGCACGATGGAAGGGAAGCCGCTCGCGTCCCGGGAGCGGGCTCGGGACGCGCGGCTCGCCACTCCGAGTGGGCCTCCCTGGGGCCCGACGGGAGGGAAGCGACATGACAGAGCAGGTCACTACCGATACGCGCTGGCACCTGGCCGGCGACTGGTTCGATGTGTGCAAGTGCGCCATTCCGTGCCCCTGCACGTTCGCGCAGCCTCCTACCTACGGCGACTGCGAAGGCGTGCTGGCCTGGCACATCCGGGAAGGCAACTTCGGCGACGTACGGCTCGACGATCTCAACGTGGTGATGCTCGGCTCGTTCGTGGGCAACGCCTGGGCCCGCGAGCACACCGACGCGTACGCCGCTGTCTTCTTCGACGAGCGCGCCGACGAGGGACAGCGCGCCGCCCTCCAGAGCATCTTCGGCGGTGAGGCGGGCGGATGGCCCGCGGAGTTCGGCGAGATGTTCGGTCCCGAGATGCGGGGCATGGAGTTCGCCCCCATCCGGATCGAGATCGACGACGACCTGGCCGCCTGGCACGCGGAGATTCCCGGGCGGGTGTCGGCAGACGCGGAGGCGCTGACCGGGCCCACCACCCCGGAAGGGGGACGGGTGCAAGTGCACAACGCGCCGGGCGCCGAGGTCGGGCCGGGCCAGGTCGCCACCTGGGGACGGGCCACCACCGATCACGCCGACGCGTACGGCTTCACCTGGGACCGCTCCGGGAAGTCGAGCAAGCACTTCCCCTTCGACTGGAACGGCGGTCCGGGCTGACAGCGTCACCGGAGCGCGCCCCGCGCCGGGTCGGCGTGACAGGGTGTCAGTGCCCCTCTGCCGGGCGGCCGGAGACCGGCCTCACCGGCGGACGGGAAGGGCGCGGAACCTTCGACGGGCGGTGGTCTTGGGCAGTGGTCTTCTCGGCCACCCCTTCCTCACGGGCACCCGGCGTTGCACCGGCTGCCCGTAGGATGGTTCGATCATGGAATCGAAGACGCACGTCGAGATGATCTCCGTCCCCGCGGGCCGGGTTGCTCTGTCGGATCGGCGAACGCGGCGCAGTTGGTCGGTTGATCTCGCCCCCTACGAGCTCGCCGCGTTCCCGGTCACGCAGAGTCTGTACGCGCAGGTCACCGGTCGACGGCCCAGCTCCGGGCCGGGTGACCGGCTGCCTGTCGAGTGTGTTTCCTGGTGGGACGCCGTCCGGTTCTGCAACGCCCTGTCCCGGCGCGAAGGGCGCGCGCCCGCCTACCGCCTGCATTCCGACGGTGAGGGCATCGAATGGGACGCTGACGCCGACGGGTACCGGTTGCCGACGGAAGCCGAGTGGGAGCACGCCTGCCGTGCCGGTTCGGAAGGACCGCGCTACGGGCCCCTCGACGAGATCGCCTGGTACCGCGGCAATTCGGACGAGCGCATCCACGAGGTGGGCGGCAGGCGTCCCAACGCCTGGGGCTTCCACGACATGCTCGGCAATGTCTGGGACTGGTGCTGGGACGTCTACGACGCCGAGGTCTACGGCACCTACCGGGTGCTGCGGGGCGGCGGCTGGTTCGACGAGCACTGGAGCTGCCGGGCCTCCGCGCGGCGCCGCAGTCACCCGACCTTCCAGGTCGACGACGTGGGCTTCCGCGTCGCGCGTTCCCTCGATCGTTGATCCTCGCCTGTCGTGGCGGCTTCGCCGTCGCCCGCACCGGTTGTCGCGTACCGGCATCAGCGGCTCTGGGACAGAGTCCGTGCGATGAGGTGGGTGGCAGGCGCCCGACTTGATAGGCAAGCCATGACTTGCCTATGGTGATGGCCATGGCGGAGGACGTCTTCAAGGCGCTGTCCGACCCGACCCGCCGGCGCATCCTCGACGAACTGGTCGAACGGGACGGGCAGACACTGTTCGAGATATGCACACGGCTGGTGACCATGCACGGCCTGGGGCTGTCCCGCCAGGCGATCAGCCAGCACCTGGCCGTACTGGAATCCGCAGGTCTGGTCCGTTCGCGGCGCGAGGGCCGCTACAAGTTCCACGATCTGAACACCGAACCCCTTGAGCACATCGTGACCCGGTGGCTCAGACCCGACAGACCGGAGAGCACACCATGAGGATCCACCTGTCCAGTGTCTTCGTCGACGACCAGGACAACGACGGTATCCCGGCCACGTCCTTCGCCGTGGACGATGTGGTTGCCGAGTTCAACCGGTTGCGCGGGCTCGGCGTGCGCTTCACCCAGGATCCGCTGGAGATGGGCCCGGTCACCACCGCGGTTCTGGACGACACCTGCGGCAATCTGATCCAGATCGTGCACAGCGAGTAAGACACCTCATAGAACACATCGAACGCATCGAAAACTCGTCGAAGCCGTTTCCTGGCGTCCTCTTGTCAGATGCCTCGGTGCACGATGTGCCCGCCGGTCACCGTGAGGCGTACCGGGGCCTCGGCGACCTCGTCGGCGGGTGCTTCGACGGGGTCGAGGCCCAGGGCGGTCAGGTCGGCCCGGAGCCCTACGGCGATGCGCCCGGCGACCGCCGCTTCGCCGGCGGCGAGAGCCGCGTGGGTGGTGCAGCCCTCCAGAGCCTGCAGACCGGTGAGTCCCGCCCGCGCGGAGGCCGCTCCCCGCGGTGTCCGTGCGGTCGCCAGGACGGCGCGGGCGTCGTAGTGGGCGATGGGCCAGTCCGAGCCGAGAGCCACGACCGCGCCCGCGTCCCGCAGGTCCCGCAGGCGCCAGGCACGGGCGGCACGCGTCTCCCCCAGCCGCACGGACCACTCGTCGGACCGGTCGGAGCGGGTGTAGCCGGTGTGCGGGGGCTGCATGGAGGCGATGACGCCGAGCCGGCCGAACCGTGCGACGGTGTCGTCGGGTGCGGACTCGATGTGTTCCACGCGGTGCGCGAGGCGGGCGCCCGGCCCCATCGACTCGACGGTGTCGAGGACGTGGCGCACGGCCGCGTCCCCGATCGCGTGGGTCGCCGTCCGCACTCCGGCACGGTGCAGGAAGCGGACGGCGTCGCTGTACGCGGACGGGTCGGGCCAGAACGCCTCGGTGCCCTGCCCGTGACAGTCCGGGTGCTCCAGCCAGGCCGTGCCCCCCTCGACGGTGCCGTCCATGAAGAACTTCACCCCGCCGACCCGCCAGTGCCGCCCGGTGCGGCTCTGCAGTGCGACGAGCTCCTCCAGGGCGTCCTGGTCGGCGCCGGGCATGCACCAGGGGGCGAAGCGCAGGCGGAGCGGCAGGATCGTCTCACGTGCCGCGGCGCCGACGAGGTCGAGGTCGCCGAGGTCCATGACATGGGCGCCGGTGAGCCCGGTGGCCGCCATGGCGGACAGCAGCTCGCCGAGCCGGGCGCGCCGCTCGGCGTACGAGGGCCGGGGCATGACCGCCGTGACGAGGTCCATCGCGGCGTGTTCGACGAGGTGCCCGGTCAGGCGGCCGTCGGCATCGGTCGCGAGGTGGGAACGCTGGGCGAACTTTCGCGGCCCGGTGATGTCCGCGGCCTTCAGCGCCGCTCCGGAGACCAGGGCGGAGTGCCCGTCGTACAGGCGCAGGAAGGCGGGGGCCCCGTGCAGAGTGTCCTCGATCAGGGCCCGGTCGACGGGCCGGCCGCCGAACACGTTGTGGTCCAGGCCGAAGCCGATGACCCATCCGTCGGTCCGCTCCGCGGTGGCGAGCGCCGCCCGCAGCCCGTCGAGGTCGCGGACCGCGGACAGATCGATCCCGGTGGCCATCGCCAGGCCCCACACGGGGTGGCTGTGGCAGTCCACGAGGCCGGGCACGAGGCAGGCGCCGCCCAGGTCGACGACCTCGGTTGCGGACCCGCGCCAGTGGCGTACGTCGCCTTCGTCGCCGACGGCGGCGATCAGCCCGTCCCGTACGGCGAGCGCGGAAGCGTACGGGCGCTCGGGGTCGAGGGTACGCACGCGGGCGCCGGTGACGACGAGTTCGGCGGTGGGCATGGGGAGGGTCTCCTTGGCGGCTCGGGTGGGCTGTCGGCCGACAGCGGCGAGGTTCGACAGCGGCGAGGTGCGGCAGGGGCGAGGTGCGGCAGCTGTGGGGGTGCGCGGCCCGGCTGGACGCCCCGGGCCGCGACCGGAGGGGTTACGGGGCTTCGGCGGCATCCGCTTCGGCCGGGGGCTCGGCGGCGAAGCGCGCATATGTGTCCGGCCTGCTGCGGCGCAGCCATCGGGCGAGTGCCAGCCCGGCGAGGAAGACCGCGGGAACGATGCCCGCGAGCACCGTGTTCACGGTCGCGGAGGCGCCGGTGAACAGGTCGAGGTGCGTGACCACCAGGACGATCGCGGTGGTGAGGAGCATCGCCGCGGCGACGGGTGCCACGACCGTGCGCAGGACTCCCTCACGGTGGCTGACGCGCCGGAAGTGGAGCGGCACGGCAAGTGCGGCCAGCAGCTGCAGTGCCATCAGGCCGAGCATGCCCGGGGTGTTCACCCACAGCAGCAGCTGCCCGTACGGATCGGCCCCGGCCGCCGCGAAGGCCAGGACGACGACGGCGCCGAGGACGGTCTGGGCGATGCCCACGACGTACGGAGAACCGTGGCGCGGGTGGATGCGGGCCAGCACCTTGGGGAGGATCCCTTCCTCGGCGAGGGCGAGGCCGTAGCGGTTGATGGCGTTGTGGAACGCGAGCAGGGACGCCAGGACGCTGGTGACGATGAGGACGTGCATCGCATCGGCCGCCCATGCGCCGACGTAGGTCGTGATGGCGGAGAAGAACAGTCCGGCGGGGTCGCTGCCGGCTGCCTCGACGACCTCCGCGTCACCGAAGGCCTGGATCGCGGTCCAGACGATGAACGCGTAGAACAGGCCGAGGAAGCCGACGGCGAGATACGTGGCGCGCGGCACCGTGCGGGAGGGGTCGCGCGCCTCGCGGCGGTAGATGGCGGTCGATTCGAAGCCGGTGAACGCGGCGAAGGCGAAGGCCAGCACGGCCGCGGTGCCCGGCACCAGCACATTGCCGGGAGTGAAGGAGGCCAGGGACAGGCCGTGGGCGCCGCCCTCGATGAGCACGCCGGCGGCGAGCAGGACGAGGATGCCGGTCTCGGCGGCGAGCAGTACGCCGAGGATCTTGGCGCCGAAGTCGATGGAGCGGTAGCCGCCGTAGCCGATGAGCAGCAGGCCCGCGAGTGAGACGGGCAGCCACGGGACGCCGGTTCCGGACAGGGCGTGGACGGTGTCCTGAGTGGCGGTGCCGAGAAGTCCGTAGACGCCGATCTCCATGCCGTTGTAGCCGATCAGGGCGAGCAGCGCGGCGCCGACGCCTGCGCCACGGCCGAGTCCGCGGGTGATGTACGCGTAGAAGGCGCCGCCGCCGCGGACGTGGCGGCTCATGGTGGTGAACCCGACCGCGAAGACGGCGAGGGTGATTCCGGCGAGCAGATAACCGACCGGGGCGCCGATGCCGCCGAGCAGGATGGCGAGCGGGGCGACCCCGGCCATGACGGTGAGCGGGGCGGCGGCGGAGACGACGAAGAACGCGATGTCGGCAGTGCCGAGCGACCCGGAGCGCAGGGACGGGGCGGGGCTCGTGGTGCTCTCTGCGGGGCGCGTGCTGGAGCTGGTGACGGGCATGAGGGAAAGCCCTTCTGGCGGCGGGCGGGGACAGGGGCGGGGGCGGGCGTGCGGGGTGTCCGGAGCCCGTAAACCTAAAGGCTTTCGGTTTTGGCAATGTAGCCTCCTCCTCAGACGGCTGGGAAGACCTCGAGGGGAACGAACGACATGGGACGACCGCGCACTCCCCTGCTCGACCGGGAGCGCATCACCACCACAGCGCTGGAACTCCTGGACGCGCAGGGCGAGTTCAGCGTCCCGCAGATCGCGCGCCGCCTCGGTGTGCAGACCGGCTCCGTGTACCACCATGTGGACGGCCGGGACGGCATCGTGGAGCTGCTGCGGGAGCGGGTGGCGGAGGCCATCGACATCGCCGCCCTGGACGTCCGGCCCTGGGACGCGGGCCTGGCGGCCTGGGCGCGCTCCTACCGTGCCGCCTTCGCCGCGCACCCGCGGGCCATTCCACTGCTGATGACGAATCCCGTGCGGGCTCCCCGCGTCCTCGAACAGTACGAACGAGCCGTTGCCCTGCTCCTCGACGCGGGTTTCCCGACGGGCGACGTCATGCCGGTCGTCGTCGCCCTGGAGAACGTCGTCCTCGGATCGGCCCTGGACCTCGCCGCCCCCGCGGCCATGTGGGAGATCGCCGACGAAGCGGCCACCCCGCGCCTGGCCGAGGCGCTGGACGCGGCCGGCGAGAACCGTGCGGACCGGGCCTTCGATCTCGCGCTGGAGGGCTTCCTGTCGCACGCACGGCGCAGGCTGGAGGCGCAAGGGGCGCGACCGGTGATCTGAGCCGCCGCCCGGCTTCACCCGAACGGCTCAGTCACCTGCGAGAGGTGGGTGGGCGGGTCGCAAGGTGGTCCCATGTGGTCCCGACGAATCGTCCTGGGTGCGGGAGCCGTGGTGCTGGCTCTGCTGGTGATGCGGGACGCCCCGTCACGGCCCTCCCGGCCCGAACGCGTCGCCGTCGGTCCCGCGGCTCCGCGGCCCCCGATCGTCAGCCGGAAGGCGTGGCGGGCGGACGAGAGCATGGTCAGGGAGCGTGCGACGTACACGGGACCGGTGAGCGCGGTCTTCGTCCACCACACCGGTCATCTGAACGGTTACGACTGTGCCGAGGCCCCACGCATGCTGCGGGCGATGCAGAAGGACCACATCGAGAGCGAAGGCTGGGACGACATCGGCTACAACTTCGTGGTGGACCGCTGCGGCACCATCTACGAAGGCCGGGCCGGCGGCGTCGGACGACCCGTACAAGGGGCGCACACCAAGGGCTTCAACGCCGACACCATCGGCATCGCGGCGCTCGGCACCTTCGGGCCCGGCACGACGGTCCCGAAGGCGCTGGAGTCGGGGATCGTGAAGGCCGCCGCCTGGAAACTCCGGCCGGAGGCCGACCCCCGTGGCACGGTCCGGCTCGTGTCGACGAACGACGAGAGCACGTACAAGGAGGGCGAGACGGCCCGACTGCACGTCATCTCGGGGCATCGTGACAGTTTCCGCACGGACTGCCCCGGCGAGGTGCTGTACGAGCGCCTGCCCGTGATCCGGGAGTCCGTGGCCCGGCTGCGGCAGCGCTGAAGCGGCGGCCACGGGTGCGAAGGCGTCCCGCAGACGGTGCACGGTGGTGCCGACGGCGAGGCGGTGAAACGCGTACGCGGTTCGACGGTGCCGTGCCCGGCACCGTCGAACTGCTGATCCTCGGTGCTGTCGCACCCGTGGCCGAGGAGGAACGACATCACGGCAGGGAGGATGCCGGGACGCTCGGGGCGGCTGAGGGTGAGGTGATGCTCATCCGGTGCTTCCCCGGTACTCCGTACAGGCGTCGACGAGCCAGGTGGCCAGGTAGGACGCGAACGAGGAGCGGACGAGCAGCCACATGCCGGAGTCTGCTTCGTCCCGCACCACGAGAGTGATCGGGGCCTGTGCCAGCAGAGTTGTCAGGCAGGAGCCGACGGGCGTCACCCGCGGGTCCAGGTCGACGGCACAGCCCTGGGCCAGCACCGTGCGCGCGAAGTGCCCGGACAGGGCCAGTGTGGTGCGCTGCGCCGAGACGTCGGCGACGGTGGCGAACTCGTCGCCGACGGCCGTCCGCAGCTGCGCGACGAGCCGGTCCTGTCGGCCCTCGGGGGCCACGAGCAGCCATTCGTCGGGGCCCGTCCACAGCGCCTTGACGTCGCCGGACATCTCGGCGCGCAGGGGGCCCGGCAGGGTGATGCCCAGCAGAGCCTCGACGGAACGGGCCGCCGGACTGCCGGGCCGCAGCCGCAGGGTGAGCTGGGTCAGGAAGGGCAGTTCCCTCGCCCGTATCCCGGTGGGCAGCTGCGCCAGGGTGTCCTGCCATGCGGCGAGCGGGCTGTGGCGAGTGGGCGTCTCAACCGTCACGGCGAGTTCCCTCCTTGTCGAAGAGCACAGGGTCGGTCACGGTCACGGGGACGGTCCGGCCGTCCAGCGGGACGTAGAGGGTTTCGCCGATGCGCTGCGTTCCGGAGCGCACCAGGGCCAGGGCGAACGTCCGTTGCAGGGCGTCGCTGTGGTAGCTGGAGGTGACATGGCCCAGCATCGGCACCGGTGGCGCGGGGATGCTGCTGGTGGCGATGATCTGGGCGCCTTCGGGAAGGAGGACCCGCTCGTCGGCCGGCAGCAGGCCCACCAGCTGCTTGCGGTCGCCGCGCCGGTTCTCCTCGCGGGAGAAGGACCGCTTGCCGATGAAGTCCGGCTTCTTCCTGGACACGATCCTCGACATGCCGAGGTCCTGCGGGGTGACGGTGCCGTCGGTGTCCTGCCCGATGATCGGGTAGGCCTTCTCGGCGCGCAGCACGTGCATCGTCTCCGTGCCGTACGGGGTGATGCCGTACTCGCTGCCCGCCGCGAGCAGGGCCTTCCACACGGTGATGCCGTCCCAGGCCGGGACGTTGATCTCGTAGGCGACTTCGCCGGAGAAACTGATGCGGCACACCCGCGCCGGGACGCCGGCAACAATGGCGTCCCGCCAGGACATGAACGGGAAGGCGTCGTTGGCGACGTCCAGGCCGGGGGCCACCAGCGCGAGCACGTCGCGGGAGCGGGCGCCGACCAGGGGGACGGTCGCCCAGTGCTCGGTGACGGAGGTGAGATGCACCCGCAGGTCCGGCCACTCCGTCTGCAGCCACTCCTCCATCCACTCGAGGACCCTGGCCGCGTTGCCGGTGGTCGTCGTCAGCAGGAACTCCTGCTCGGACACGCGGATCACGGTGCCGTGGTCGAGTGCCATGCCGTCGACGCCGCACATCACGCCGTAGCGGATCCGGCCCACCTTGAGCGTGCTCATCATGTTCGTGTAGAGCCGGTCGAGGAGTACGCCGGCGTCCGGGCCCTGCACATTGATCTTGCCGAGCGTCGAGCCGTCCATCATCGCGACGCCCGTGCGGGCCGCGCGGCATTCGCGCAGCACCGCCTCCTCCATGGTCTCCCCCGCCCGCGGGTAGTACCAGGGGCGCTTCCACTGGCCGACGTCCTCGAACAGGGCGCCGTGTTCGACATGCCACGGATGCAGCGCTGTCACCCGGACCGGGTCGAACAGTTCGCCGCGGTTGCGTCCCGCGAGGGCGGCGAAGGCCACCGGCACGGCGGGCGGGCGGAAGCGGGTGGTGCCCAGGTCGGCGACGTCCATCCCGAGCGCCTCGGCGATGATGCCGGAGGTCATCACACCCGATGTGCGGCCCTGGTCGTGGGCGGTGCCGATGGTGGTGTAGCGCTTGACGTGCTCGACCGACCTGAGGCCTGCGCCGGTCGCCCGCAGTACGTCGGAGACGAGGGCCGCCGGCCAGTTCGAGTGCCGCGGGATAGGCGCTGTCGTTCGTGGTGAACACGACTGCCTGCCGTCCGGGCAGTACGCCGAAGCGGTTGAGGTAGGTGCGGGCCGATCCGGCCAGCATGGTCCCGGGGCGGTCGTTGTCGTCGGAGGCGACCGGCCGCTCGTGGGCGCCGGTGGCGTACACGACCTGCTTGGCGCGGATGCGCCAGATCCGCTGCCGCGAGAGGTGGGCGGGCGCCGCGGCACCGAGATGGTCGGTGCGCTTCTCCAGGGCCAGGACGAGTCCGTCGTCGTAGTGGCCGAAGGCGGTGGTGCGCCGCAGTATCCGTACGTCGTCGCAGGCGTCGATCTCCGCGACGGCGTCGCGGACCCACGCGGTCGCCGGTGCGCCGTCGAGGAGTTCCTGGCTGCCGAGCAGTGACCCGCCGGGCTGCGGGAGTTCGTCGACGAGGATCACGCGGGCGCCGGACCGTGCGGCTGCCAGCGTGGCGGACAACCCGGCCGGGCCGGCGCCGACGACCAGGATGTCGCAGTGGGCGTGCATGGTGTCGTAGCGGGCCGTGTCGGGCTCGCTGCTCAGCCGGCCCCGGCCGGACAGTCCCCGTGCGACCAGGCCGTCGTAGAGCTCCACGGCGGTGGCCGTGAGCATGGGTTCGGGGAAGGGGGCCTCGATCTGAACGAGTGCGTTGGGCTCTTCGGCTCCGGCGGCCAGGACACCGCGCGGCCTCCCGTACTTGATGCTGCCGGCCACGTGGTGCACGCCGCCTGCCAGCAGCGCGGAGGCGAGGGTGTCGCCGGGGTGCCCGGTGTACGCGGTGCCGTCGAAGGTGAAGGAGAGTGTGGTGTCGCGGTCGATGTGACCGTGCCCCGGGGCACGGAACGGGTTGTTCATCGGCCGGCCTCCTGGCCCTTGTGCTGCTGTGCGGCGGATGCGGTGCTGGTGGTGGGGGGCTGCTCGGCACCGGTGTCATGGACCGGGAGGAACGCGTGGGTGACGGTGTCGCGCACGGCGATGAACCAGCGGCGGCAGCCGGCCGCGTGCACCCACCGCTCGGCGAAGGGGCCCTTGGGGTTGTCGCGGAAGAAGACGTACTGGGCCCACTGCTCGTCGTCGAGCGCGTACGGGTCGTCGGGGTAGGCGACGTGCGCCTGTCCGCCGTAGTGGAATTCGATCTCTTCGCGCTCGCCGCACCAGGGGCAGGCCATGAGCTGCATGTCGGTCTCCTCGGCCGGGCGGTCAGTGGGCGACGCCGGCTGCGCCGTGCTCGTCGACCAGGGCGCCGGTGGTGAAGCGAGTCAGGGTGAAGGGCGCGTTGTAGGGGTGCGGTTCGCCGGTGGCGATGGTGTGCGCGTAGCACCAGCCGACGCCGGGGGTGGCCTTGAAGCCGCCGGTGCCCCAGCCGCAGTTGAGGTAGAGGCCCTCGACAGGGGTCGGACCGACGATGGGCGAGGCGTCCGGAGTGACGTCGACGATGCCCGCCCAGGTGCGCAGCATGTGGGCGCGGGCGAAGACGGGGAAGAGCTCCAGCGCGGCAGCCATCTGACGCTCCAGGATGTGGAACGCGCCGCGCTGTCCGTAGCCGTTGTAGCTGTCGATGCCCGCTCCCATGACCAGTTCGCCCTTGTGGGCCTGGGAGACGTACACGTGCACGGCGTTGGACATGACGACGGTCGGGTGCACGGGTTCGAGCAGTTCCGAGACCAGGGCCTGGAGCGGGTGGCTCTGCAGCGGGAGCCGCAGCCCGGCCATGGCGGCCAGTACGGAGGAGTGCCCCGCGGCCGCGAGCGCGACCTTCCCTGCGGCAATGCGGCCGCGCGTCGTCCGCACCCCGGTCACCCGGCCGCCCCGGATGTCTCGGAAGTCCGCCAGCAGCTCGAGCCCCTCGCCGCCGGCCTCGCGGCCCGGCGCGCCGGCGAGAGCGACCGCGATGAACTCAGCCGGTTGCTGGCACAGCTGGCGGACGTGTCGGACGGCGGCACGGACCTGATCCGGCTCGACATGACCGTGCACCGTGCCATCTACGCCGCGACCCGCAATCCCTACCTCGAGGACACCCTGGTCAGGTACGACAACCTGGCCACACGGATCTGGTGCCTGTTCCTCGACCGGCTGCCGGATCTGGCGGGTCACGTGCACGAGCACGGACCGCTGCTGCGCGCCGTCGTCGACCGCGACGCGGAGAAGGCCGCAGCACTTGCCGCGCGCCACGTGGAGGGGTTCGAGACGGCGATCCGCCGCGTCATCTGACGGTTGGCCCCGGGCCGTTGCGGCTGGGCCGCAGCAGACCGGCGGCCTCAGGGCTCTGCCGGGTATTCGTTCTGGTCAGGAATCGAGAAGCGCCGGTCCCACAGCCGCGGCTAGCGTCATCGTCATGACTTCCATCGAATCCGTCACCCTCGAGGTGACCGACCCCACCGCCGCCGACCGCTTCTACACCGACGCCTTCGGCCTGGGCAGTCAGATACGCCTGCGGGCCTCGAAGGCACCGACCACCGGCTTCCGCGGGTTCACGCTGTCGCTCGTGGTGTCCCAGCCGGCCGACGTCGACGCCCTCGTCGACGCGGCCGTGGACGCCGGCGCCACGACGCTGAAGCCCGCTGCCAAGTCGCTCTGGGGCTACGGGGGCGTCGTACAGGCCCCGGACGGGACGATCTGGCAGATCGCGTCGTCGTCGAAGAAGAACACCGGCCCGGCCACCCGGCGGATCGACGAGATCGTGCTCCTGCTGGGAGTCGTGGACGTGGCCGCGACCAAGCGGTTCTACGTCGATCACGGCCTCGCCGTGGGGAAGAGCTTCGGCAGCAAGTACGTCGAGTTCGCCACCGGTTCGGGTCCCGTCAAGCTGGCGCTGTACAAGCGCCGCGCCCTGGCCAAGGTCGCCGGCGTCTCTCCCGACGGCACCGGATCGCACCGGCTCACGATCGACAGCGATGCCGCGCCGTTCACCGACCCCGACGGGTTCGCGTGGACGACCGCGTCGGAGACCGCGTCGCTGTGAACCGGGTGACGCAGGTGCACGCCGACATCGACGACGAACGGAGCCCTCACATGTGTCACCCCGCATGGGGCCGTGCACTCGTCGCGGCGCAGCGCCTGAACGACCTCGCGCGGCTGCGCCGCGTCCGGGACCGGATCGGCAGGGAGTACGCGCAGCCGCTCGATGTCGAGGCGCTCGCCCGCGACGTGCACATGTCGGCCGGACACCTCAGCCGCCAGTTCCGGCTGGCCTACGGCGAGTCGCCGTACGCCGGTCTGATGACGCGCCGTATCGAGCGGGCGACGGCGCTGCTGCGCCGCGGCGACCTCAGCGTCACCGAGGTCTGTTTCGCGGTCGGCTGCTCGTCTCCGGGCACCTTCAGCACCCGCTTCACCGAGCTGGTCGGTGTGCCGCCCGGCGTCTACCGGCGACAGGCGGCGGGCGCGACGGCGGGGATGCCGTCGTGCGTGGCGAAACGCGTGACCAGGCCGATCAGGAACCGGGAAGCGCGGGTCCTCGAGCCGAAGCCGGCGTGAAAGGGCCGGGCTGTCGCCGACGCGTCAGGAGGCCGGGTTCCCTTCGCCGCGTGAGCAAGGCAAAAGGCAGTGGACAGCGATCACGCGGGCGGCAGACTTGACCCATGACCACATCGGATCCCAAGGCCGACCTTCACTTCTACCTGCAGTCCGCCCGCGATGCCCTGTTGTGGAAGCTCGGAGGGCTCTCGGAGTACGACGTCCGCCGCCCGATGACGCCGACCGGCACCAACCTCCTGGGCATGGTGAAACACGTGGCCGGCGTGGAACTCGGCTATCTCGGGGACACGTTCGGGCGGCCGTCCGGTGAGCCGCTGCCCTGGCTCGAGGACGGTGCTGAAGCCAACGCCGACATGTGGGCCACCGCCGACGAGTCACGCGCCTTCATCGTGGAGCTCTACCACCGGGCATGGGCACACGCGGACGCGACGATCGACGCGCTGCCGCTGGAGACGATCGGCACGGTGCCGTGGTGGCCCACCGGCAGGGACAAGGTGACGTTGCATCATGCCGTGGTGCGCGTGATCGCCGATACACACCGGCACGCCGGGCACGCCGACATCATCCGGGAACTCATGGACGGGGCCGTCGGGATGAACAAAAACAACGACAGCATGCCGCCGGGCGATTCGGCGTGGTGGGAGAGCCATCGGACCCGGCTGGAGCGAGTGGCGCAGGAGGCCGACCGCGACGCGTAGCGCCGGATGCCCGGCGCTCGGGCATCTTGACCGGGCCGGCGGGGCCGAAGACGCGGCGGCAGGACGCTGCCGGTTCTTCGCCCCGCACGGGCCCGCGTCAGCCGGTGCGGCGGGAACGCACCAGGGCCAGCCCGGCCAGGACCACGGCGATCAGCCCCAGCAGCAGCGCCACGAAGGCCCCGCCCAGCCCGTTGCCGGTGCCGAGACCGCCGTCGGCGGTGGCCACGACCAGCGCGTCGAGGGCCACGCCGGTCAGCCCCGCCGCCAGGGCCGCGACGACTCCGAGCCGCCCGGATGCGGTGCCGAAGCGGCCGGCGGGGCGGGCCAGCGCCAGTCCGGCGACGGCCACGCCGGTCAGCCCCAGCACGGCGGCGGCGACGGCGCCGATCCGTCCGGAGCTCATGGTGTAGACACTGGCGGCGGCCGGCCTCGGACCAGGTCCGCCGCGCGCTGCACCTCAGCGGCGTGTTCGGATTCCCACCGGCTGTCGCCACGCGCAGCATTCGGAGCAGGGCGACCAGGACCGTCGGTTCCGCGGCGGCGAACCGGCAGAGTTGCCCGCAGGTCACGGTCGCGTCGAACACCACGGTCCGCACCGGAGTGCTCGAATCGATCCGGTCAGGGCAGGAGGCTGCCCGTGGCGAAGGGAAGGACGGCTCCCGCGGCAAGGCCGAGGAGGAGGGAGACGGCGGCCGCCGTGCCGGCGGTGGCGGCGGCCCAGCGGCCGAGGACGGCGTGCGTGTCCGCGGCTGCGGCATCGGTGGTGGTGAAGACCGGCGAGAGCCAGCGCAGATAGTAGAAGAGCGAGGCGACGGTGTTGGCGACGGCGAGTGCGGCGAGCCAGCTGTAGCCGCCGTCGACGGCGGCGCTGAAGACCTGCAGCTTGCCCAGGAAGACGCCGGTGGGCGGGGTGCCGACCATGCCGAGGAGGCAGACGACGAGGACGGCGGCGAGGCCCGGGCGGCGGCGGGCGAGGCCCCGGTAGTCGTCGAGGGTGCGTGCGGCGGGGAGTTCGGTGACGACGGCGAAGGCGCCGAGATTGGTGGCCGCGTAGGCCGCGAGGTAGTACAACAGGGCCGGCTGCGCGAGGTCCGTGCGGGTGGCGACGGCGAGGGCCATGAGGAGGTAGCCGACCTGGCTGATGGTGGAGTACGCGAGCAGGCGTTTCACGGAGGTTTGGAAGAAGGCGGCGAGGTTGCCCAGTGTCATGGTGACGGCGGCAAGGACCGCGAGCAGCAGCGGCCAGTTGACGTCGGTTTCGGGCAGGGCCTGGTGGAGCAGGCGGTAACCGGCGATCAGTCCGCCGATCTTGGGCAGGGTGGTGACGTAGGCGGCGACGGGCGAGGGTGTGCCGTCGGTGACGTCCGGCACCCAGAAGTGGGCGGGCACGGCGCCCGCCTTGAACAGCAGCCCCGCCAGCACCGCCACCAGTCCGACGGCGACCAGCCCGTAGGGGGCCTGCGGCAGTGCGGTGCGCAGGGCGCGGTAGAGGGTGGCGTGGCCGGCGCCGTGGAGCAGGGCCGTGCCGGCGAGCATGACGGTGCCGGTCAGGGCGCCCATCAGGTAGTACTTCAGGGCTGCTTCGGTGCCGCGCGCGTCCTTGGCGAAGGCGGCGAGAGCGTAGGCGGGGACACTGGCCAGCAGGTAGGCGGCGAAGAGGGTGAGCAGGTCGTTCGCGCCGGTCAGGGCGAGGGTGCCCAGGCCCGTCAGCAGCAGCAGGACCCAGTACTCCGTCTCGCGTCTGTGGCCGCGCACCGTCTCCACCGACATGGCGATGACCAGCAGCAGGGCCCCGAGGACGATCAGGCGGCCGGCGTTCGTGGCGGTGTCGACGGCGAACGCATGGGAGAAGACGGTCTGTCGACTGTCGGTGGCCATGGTGACCGCTGTCGCGGTCAGACCGGCCGCGCAGGCCGCGGCGGCGAGAACGGCGACGGCCCACTGGCGGCGGCGCGGCAGCCACGAACCGGCGAGCAGGCCGAGTACCGCGGCGGCGGCCAGTGCGAGTTCGGGGAGGAGGGCGGCGAGGTTCTCGTTCACCGGGCCACCAGCCCGGTCAGGGTACGGCTGGCGGGTTCGACGACGTCGAGCAGCCATCGCGGCGCGATGCCGATCACCAGCGCCAGGGCCAGCAGCACGACGCTGGAGGCCCCTTCGCTGCTTCTCAAGTCCCGGAAGCCGCCGGTGTGGAGGGACGGCGGCAGACGCGGAGCCCCGAGGAACATGGCTCGCAGCGCGCGCAGGAACAATGCGGCGGTGACGAGGATGCCGGTCAGGGCGACGGCGGTGGCGAGCGTCTGGGACGCCAGGGAGCCGGTGAAGATCTGGAACTCGGCGATGAACCCGGAGAAACCCGGGATGCCGAGACTGGCGAACGCGGCGACGAAGGTGACGGCGGCAAAGCGCGGGGTGTGCTCCGCCAGGCCGGAGTACGCGTCGATGGCGTAGGTGCCGCCGCGGTCGTACAGGACGCCGGCGAGCAGGAACAGCGCGCCGGTGATCAGGCCGTGACTGACCATCTGTGTGACGGCGCCGGTGACGGCCAGGGAGCGGGCCTGGGCGTCGGTACCGGCGAGGGTGCCCGCGGCGCCGACGGCGAGGACGATGTAGCCCATGTGGTTGACCGAGGTGTAGGCGATCATGCGTTTGAAGTCGGTCTGGGCCAGGGCCACCAGCGCTCCGTAGACGACGGAGACGACTCCGACGACGACGATCACCACCGCGTAGTGGCGCCAGCTGCCGGGGAGCAGCGGCATGGCGATGCGGACGAATCCGTAGGTGCCCATCTTCAGCAGCACGCCTGCCAGGATCGCGGATCCGACGGCGGGTGCGTCGGTGTGGGCGGGCGGCAGCCAGGTGTGGAACGGCACGGTGGGTGTCTTGACCGCCAGCCCCACTCCGACGGCCAGCAGTACGAGAGCGGCGTACGGGCCGCGCCCGGACAGGGGGTCGGCGGCGGTGAGGTCGACGATGTCGAAGGTGTGCGGGTCGGCGGCCAGGAAGAGGCCGATGAAGCCGAGCAGCAGGGCCAGGGAGCCGATGAAGGTGTAGAGGAAGAACTTCAGCGCCGCCGCGCGGGCCCGCTCGCCGTGTCCCCAGCCGGCGATGACGAAGAACATGCCGACGATGGACAGGTCGAAGAAGACGAAGAAGAGGATCAGGTCGAGAGCGACGAACACGCCGAGGCTGACGGTCTGCAGGAACAGGAACAGGCACACGTACGGTCGCACGCGCCGCGTCTCGCGCAGCGAGTAGACGGCCACGGCCAGGAACAGCACGCAGGTCAGGGCGAGAAGTGGCAGGGACATTCCGTCGACGCCGACGTGGTAGCCCACTCCCGCGCCGGGGATCCAGCGGACGCGCTGCTGGTTCTGCATGCCGCCGTGCGGATCGAAGGCGGCCCACAGGGCGACGACCAGTGCCAGCTCGGCGGCGGTGGTGGCGATCCACAGCCAGAGGCACGCCCGGTCCGGGAGGCTTCGGGGCAGGACCGTCAGCAGCACGCACATCAGCAGCGGAAGGAAGGTCAGGGCGGTCAGCACAGGGGGGTTACCTCACCAGGAGCACGATCAGGGTCAGCACGGCGAAGCCGACGGCGGCTTGGGCGTAGTACTGGTGCAGCAGTCCGGTCTGCGGGCGGCGCGCCCACCGGCCCAGCCTCCGGGCCCCGGCGGCGACCGCACCGACGGCGGCGTCGATACCGTCGTCGTCCAGGCGGCGGGCCTGCCGGGCAACTGCGAGCCCGCCGCGCGCCAGCTGCCGGACGGCGCCGTCCACGACCCGGTCGTCGAACGCGGCCAGCGCACGGGCCAGGGTCGTCGTCGGCCGGACGACGAGCACCTGGGCGGCGTGTTCCAGGCCGAGCCAGTTCTCCGCCCATCGCGCCGCGGCCCCGGGCACGAGGGCGCGGCGGGGGAACGGCCGCCACCAGGCGAGGGCCGCGGCGAGGAGCGCGACGCCGGCGGAGAGGCCCAGCTCCCACGGCCTGGGCGGGGGTTCACCGGTGGCACCCACCAGGTCCCGCATCCAGGCGGCCGGTCCGGGCAGGGCGAGGACACCGAGTACGGCCGCGGCGAGCGCGAGGGCGATCAGCGGGGCGGGCGTGGTGGGGGCGGTACGGCGGGTGCCGTGCTGCTCGGTGTCGTATCCGGACTGCGCGTCGGCGGGAAGGGGCCGGGTGACGTACCACAGTGCTTTGACGCTGTACACGGCGGCGACGGCGGCCGCCGCGAGGCCGACCGCGTACAGGGCGGGGCTGTCGGCGAGCGCCGAGGCGAGGACCAGGTCCTTGGCCGCCCACAGCGACAGCGGCGGCAGCCCCGCCAGGGTGAGCGCGCCGACGGCGAAGCACGCGCCGACCGTGCGGTGGCCGCGGGCGGCACCGCGCAGGGCGGGCAGTTGCCTGGTGCCGAGGGCGGTCAGCCACGCCCCGGCGGCGAGGAACAGGCCGGACTTGGTCGCGGCGTGCGCGACGAGCTGGGTGGTGCCCGCGGTGACGCCGCCGCTGCCGGCGGCCAGGACCATGAAACCGATCTGTGAGGCGGTCGATGCCGCGAGCAGCTGCTTCAGATCGCTCTGCGCGACGGCCACCACGCCCAGGGCCAGAGCGGTGGCCGCGCCGGTCCAGGCGACGACAGGTCCGGCCCAGCCGGTGGCGGCCAGCAGCGGGTGCAGGCGCAGCAGCAGGTAGGCCCCGGCGGCGACCATGGTCGCCGAGTGCAGCAGCGCGGACACCGGGCTGGGTCCCTGCATGGCCCGCGACAGCCAGAAGGAGAACGGCAGTTGCGCGGACTTGCCCAGCGCCGCGGCCACCACCCCGGCGGTGACCACATGCAGCCACGGGGCGGAGGCGTCCGGGAGGGCGTCCAGCCGCAGGGTGCCGGCCCCGCCGGCCAGCGCGGCACCGGCGGCCAGGTACAGGCCGAGGTCCGCGGTGCGGGTGGTGAGGAACGCGGTGTCCGCGGCACGCGCCCGTCCGGGCCGGCGCCACCAGTATCCGATCAGCGCCCAACTGGCCGCGCCCATCAGCTCCCAGGCCATCAGCAGCAGCGGCAGCGTGGTCGCGGTGACCGTCACCAGCATGAATCCGGCGAACAGCAGCATCAGTCCGGTGAACCGGCCCCGGTTCTCCCCCTGACCGAACTCTCCGGCGGAGAAGACCAGGACGGCCGTGGTGACCGCGGCGACCGTGACGACCAGGACCGCGGACAGGCCGTCCACCGCAAGGCCCGTCCGAATTCCGGCGAACAGCGGCGCGCTCGCCGCAGGTCTGGCCGTCGCGGCGGCGACCGCGAGAGCCAGCGTCGCCGAGGCTGCCGCCACGCCGAGGGCGGGCGCCTGCCGGTTCACGCGCGTCCCGGCCAGAGCGAGGGCGGCACCGGTGCCCAGCGGCAGGCCGATCAGCAGCCAGATCAGCGCGGTCATCCCTTCAGGTCCTCGGCCATGTCGGTCATGTCGACCTGCCGGGCCCGGAAGATGGCGGTGGTGACGGCGAAGCCCATCGCCATTTCGACGGCCATCGCCACCACCGCGGCCACGATCACCACCTGCCCGGCGCCCGCCGCCGGGGCGAGGAAGCGCCAGAAGGCGGCGGCGGCGACGACGATGCCGCCGATCATCAGCTCGATCCCCATCATGATCATGACGATGGACTGCTGCGACAGGGCGCCGAACAGGCCGATGGAGAACAGTGCGGCGGCCAGGACCAATACGAGCTCGAAGGTCATCGGCCGACCCCTCCGCCGGCCGGGTCCCGGGGAGGCCGCTGATCGAGGTCGTCGCCGAAGCGGTCGTAGCGTCCGCGCCGGGTGGCCAGGACCGTCGCGCCGACCATGGTGGCCAGCAGCACGAGCCCGAGGACGACCATGGTCAGCATCTGATCACTCATCAGGGACATTCCGACCTGGAAGGTGGTGTCCCGCGGGAGGGATCCCGTGCGCTCGGGCCAGGGTGTCACGAAGATCCCGGCGGTCAGTGCGACGAACACCGCCGTGCTGATGCCCAGTGCGCCGCGCTTGTTGTGCAGCATCGACATCGGCATCAGACCGGCCGGATTCATCATGTAAGCGATCATGAACACAGCCATGATCACCATCTCCATGACCATCATCAGCACGATGACCACCCCCAGATAGGGCAGCCCCAGCACGGTCACCACACCGCCGACGCACACCAGTGAGCCCAGCAGCGCGAACGTGACCCGGGCCATCGAGTCGCAGGTGAACACCAGGACCCCGCCGGCCAGGGCCGACGCGCCCAGCACCCACAGCAGCACCGTGCCCATGAAGGGCGCTCCTTTCCTATCGGTCGAGACCGGCCACAGCCGGGACCAGGGCCTGCACGATCGTCAGCGGGAGGAGCACGACCCAGGCGAACTCGACGTACCGGTCCGCCCGGATCGCCGGGAGCCGCCGCCGCACCCACACCAACAGGGCAAGCACCAGCAGGGTCTTGACCAGCGACCACGCCCAGGCGGGCAGTCCCGGCCCGGCTCCGCCGCCCAGGAACAGCGGCACCGCCATCGCCGCTCCCGACGCGAGCCACAGCCACCGGCCGGCCTGGAGCAGCAGTCGGTCCGCTCCCGAGGTCTCGCCCAGCACGCCGCCCGCGATGTCACGGCCCGCCGGATAGGCGAACGGCCCCAGGAAGCTGAAGGCGAGCACGCCCGCCAGGTAGACGACGAACGCCACCGGCATCCACACCGCGTACCACAGGCCGTGCTGCGCGGCGACGATGTCGCCGACCCGCAGCGACTGCGCACCGGTGGCGGCCGCGATGAGGGCGAACATGAGCGGCAGCTCGTACGCCAGGCCCTGGGCCAGGAAGCGGTAGCCGCCGACGAGGGGGAACGCCGCGTTCGGCCCCCAGCCCGCCAGCCACAGCCCGGCCCAGGTCAGCACCTCCATGGCGTTGAACCACACGACGCCGACCGACAGGTCGGCGACCGCGACGTTCCCGAACGGGACGACCAGCGTCGACAGCACGGCGGCCACGGGCACGGTGACCACCCCGAGCCGCCACAGGAGCCGGTCGGCCGCGGCCGTCCGGCGCGGCTGCGACACCAGCGCCCTCGGCACCCCCAGCAGCGGCCTCAGCGCGGCGGAGGCGGTGACCGGCCGGCCGGCGTCCCGCGCGTCGAGCACGGCGTCGGCTACGACGGCCAGCAGGGCGAGGAGCGTCAGCAGGGCCGGTGCGGCCGGCAGCGTCCACCACGCTCCCGCCTCAACCACGCGCCCTCACCTCCCGGGGGCAGGCGGCCAGTTCGTCCGGGTCCGGGTCGAGGCTGGCGACGACGAGGCGGGCCGCGGCCAGTTCGGCGCCGTCCAGCAGCCGGGGCAGCAACGCGGCCAGGGCTGCCGAGGGCGGGCGCTCGGCGTCCCAGCGGCCGCGCGGGCCCTCGTCCAGGGCAGGGTCCAGTGGTGAACGGTCGTCCAGCCGCGGTACGTCCCCGCGGATGGCGGCGAGCCACTGCCGGTAGCGGGCCGGCACGTCCCCACCGGCGCGCGCGGCAGGGCCGCTCACTCCGGACGCCTCGGCGTCCGCGGTGGTGACGACGCCCATGCCCCGGGTCAGCCGGTACAGCGTCCGTGACCGGCCCACGCGCCGGGCCAGGGGCTCCAGCCGGGGGGCGACCACCGCGGCCGGGGCACCGTCGAGCAGGTCGTCGCGCAGCCGCCGGGCTCTCGTGGCCTCGACGGGCCAGCCCGCCACGCCCAGCAGGCGCCCCAGGCTGTCCAGGTGTGCCGCCGCCCGGCGGCGGACGGCCTCCCCGGTACGGACGGGCTCACCGGCCGCGGCCCGCAACCAGGGCCGGGTCCAGAACGGATGGGCGGGCGCCGCGGCGGGCGGCGGCGGTTCCTCGAGGTCGGCCCGCTGGACGACGTCGCCCTGCAGCACCAGGCGGACGACGAGTCCGGCGGGCCAGTCGGCCAGGAACGGCCCCAGCGGCACATGCAGCCGGTCCAGCGTCAGGCCGTCGCGGTCCTCGCCCTGCTCGGCCATGGGCAGCCCGCCCGGCATCTCCGCCGTGTCACCACCGTGGCCGCCGTGGCCGTGCTCGCCACTGCCGTGCTCGTCCTGCCCCTCGGGGTCGCCACTGCCGTGGCCGTCGTGCGCGTCCTGCCCGCCCGGGGCATGACGGTCATGCTGCCGGTGTGCGTCCGATCCGGCCGGTCCGGCCGGCGGAGAGCCGCGTCGCCGTACGGTCGGCCGGCCCGGGCGCAGACGCAGGTTTCCGCGAGCGGCGTCCAGCGCGTCCGTCACCTCGTCGGCGTCGCGGGCGCGCACGCGGGTGCGTGGGGCGGGCATGTCCTGCCACAGCCGTTGCAGCGCCGCCTCGAGAGCGGGGCAGTCGGGCCCGGCGACGAACAGCACGTCCGCCTGGGCCGGGGTGGACGCCAGGGGCCAGTCGCGCCGTCGCAGGTGACTCTCGGCGGCCACTCGCGCGGCGGCTCCGCCCGGCGTGGCGGCCAGAAGCACGTGCGGCCGGGCGGCAACCGCGCGCAGCGCCATGCCCGTCAGGTCCATCGCAGTGCGCCCTCCCGCCAGGCGTAGGCGACTCCGGTGAGCAGGATCGCGAGGAAGACGAACATCTCGATCACCGCACCGGCTCCCATCGCCGAGATCACGCGCGTCCACGGGTACATGAAGACCATCTCCATGTCGAAGGCGAGGAACAGCATGGTCACCGTGTACCAGCGCACGTGGAAGCGGCTGACCGCGTGCTCCACCGGTTCCAGCCCCGATCCGAACGGCGCGGCGGTCAGTGCCTCGCCCGAGACCCGCAGCAACCGCGCGGCCCCGTGGACGCCGACGGCTCCGAGCAGGGCAATGCCCAGCAGGGACAGCGCGGCCGCCGAGCCGCTCACCGCCTCTCCCCCGCCCGGGAGTCCATCCGGGGGCGGTGGTCCGCCGAGCCGACGGCGCCGGCGCCGGTCGCCGTCCGCACCGACGCCGCCTCTCCCACTGCCATGTGCACGTCCTCCCTGCCCGTCGCGCCAGAAGCATCGGGTACCCGTGCGGGCATGCGAAATCCGAGAAGGGAGTGAGCATCCCGCCGCGGACCCCTGGGACGTCCGCCGGGCCGATGTCGAGCATTCCGGCTCTGCCGCGCGAACTGCGTACGACGCGCCAGCGGCGGCCCACCGGATCCGCCCGGCGCGGCAATCGGCGCCCTGCTGCTCGACGTCTCCTCGCCGGTGCGGGATGAGTGAGTGTCACTCGCGTCGGGACGGCGAGGTGGGGACGCACCATTCGATGGGGCGGCAGGTCTGCCCTGTCCCGAGGTGGAGGCAGCGACATGGAAACCTGCACGGCGGTTCGGCACAGCGTTGCGCACCGGTACCGGATCGGAGCCGTGATCGGCGAGGCGCTCGGCCGGAGGCCGGTCCGATGAACGCACCGGAGGCACGGCCCTCTTCGTCGGGCGGGCCTGAACGGCGGAGAGATCTCGTGGCGCGCCTGGGGACCGGAGCGGCCTTTCTGACGCTCGCCTCCGGCGCTCTGGCCTTCGCCGTCATGGGCGAACAGGCCCGGGCCCTGCGATTCCTGCTGGGGATCGTGCTGCTCCTGGCGGTGACCCGCCTGGTCGTTCCCGGGCCCTACGAAGCCGCGTTCTCCGTCACCGTCGCACTGTCCCTGTGGTGCGACACGGGGCAGTGGTACAGGACGGTTCCGCATCTCGACACGGCGGTCCACTTCCTCCTGTCGGGTACCGGTTGCGTGATCGTGTTCTTCGCTCTGCTGCGGCTCGGTGGTCCCGCCGTCCGCGCGGGCGCCGTCAGCGCCCCGCGATGGGTGCTGACGCTGTGGGTGGCGTGGATCGGCCTCGCCACCGCCGCAGTGTGGGAACTCTACGAGTGGGTGGTGGAGGAGCTGGCGCCCCGGTCGATGCGCGTCGGCTACGACGACACGATCGCCGACCTCGCCGCCGGACTGGCCGGATGCCTCCTTGCGGGAGCGGTCCTCGCGTATGCGACGCACGGTCGGCTGCCCCGCGACGAGTAGTCATCGGGCCCGCAGGTTGTGCGGCGTACGCCATACAGCTCACAGACACGTTTCCCGTACGGGAAAGGCGGCTACCCAGCAGGCGCGGTGGTGGGCCGGCACACCACCGGGACCGAGCGCTTCGGAGGGGCCATGGCAGAGCTGGAACATCGAACACGGCAGCAAGCAGGCGATGGTTCCAGCAACGCACGGATCCGTACGGGCAGTCGGTTCCGGATGATTCTCACCACGACCGATCACAAGACGATCGGCAACATGTACCTTGTCACGTCGTTCGGTTTCTTTCTGTTCGCCGGAATTCTGGCGATGCTGATGAGGGCCGAACTGGCGCGGCCGGGAATGCAGATCGTGAACGCGGACCAGTACAACCAGTTCTTCACGATCCACGGCACCGTCATGATGCTGCTCTTCGCGACACCGACATTCGCCGGATTCGCCAACGCCGTCATGCCTCTGCAGATCGGCGCCCCCGACGTCGCCTTTCCGCGGCTCAACGCGCTGACCTACTGGCTCTTCCTCTTCGGCGGGCTGATCGTCGTCTCGGGTTTCCTTCTCCCCAGCGGTGCCGCGTCCTTCGGGTGGTTCGCCTACGCACCCTTGAACAGTTCCGTCCGCTCCCCCGGCGCCGGCGGCGATCTGTGGGCCATGGGGCTGGTCCTGGCGGGCATCAGTACGACCCTGGGGTCCGTGAACTTCATCGCCACGATCATCAGCCTGCGCGCTCCGGGTCTGACGATGTTCCGGATGCCGATCTTCACCTGGAACATCCTGTTCACCTCCATCCTCGCGCTGCTCGCCTTTCCCGTGCTGGCAGCGGCTCTGCTGGCCCTGGTGGCGGACCGCAGGTTCGGCGCGCACATCTACGACCCGGCGGCCGGCGGTGCGTTGCTGTGGCAGCACCTGTTCTGGTTCTTCGGCCACCCCGAGGTCTATATCGTCGCGCTGCCCTTCTTCGGCGTGGTGACCGAGATCGTCGCCGTGTTCAGCCGCAAGCCCGTCTTCGGGTACGTGGGCATGGTCGGGGCCACCATCGCCATCACGATGCTCTCGGCCGTCGTCTGGGCGCACCACATGTTCGCCACGGGGGCGGTCCTGCTGCCCTTCTTCTCGCTCATGTCGTTCCTCATCGCCGTGCCGACCGGTGTGAAGTTCTTCAACTGGATCGGCACGATGTGGAGAGGCAGTCTCTCGTTCGAGACCCCGATGCTCTGGGCCGTCGGGTTCCTCGTGACGTTCCTCCTCGGCGGTCTGAGCGGTGTGCTCGTCGCCTCACCCCCGCTGGACTTCCATCTCACGGACAGCTATTTCGTCGTGGCCCACCTGCACTACGTCCTGTTCGGCACGATCGTCTTCGCCATGTTCGGCGGGTTCTACTTCTGGTGGCCCAAGATGACCGGCAGAATGCTCGACGAACGTCTCGGCAAGATCCATTTCTGGACGCTGTTCATCGGCTTCCAGATCACGTTCCTGGTCCAGCACTGGCTCGGTGAGATCGGAATGCCCCGCCGTTACGCGGACTATCTCGCCGCCGACGGATTCACCGCGCTGAACACCATCTCCTCGATCGGGGCGTTTCTGCTGGGTCTGTCCACGCTGCCCTTCCTGTACAACGTGTGGAAGACCCAGAAGTACGCGCCGAAGGTGACGGTGAACGACCCCTGGGGATTCGGCCGGTCGCTGGAGTGGGCCACCTCCTGCCCCCCGCCGCGGCACAACTTCGACGCGCTCCCCCGGATCCGGTCCGACTCCCCCGCCTTCGACCTGAACCACCCGCGGACCGTCGAACTGCGGCCTGCCGATCACGCGGTGACCCGGCCGACCCCGGACACACTCGGAGGCCAGAGCGAATGAAATCCGAGGCCTATATGTTCGCAGGCGTCGCGCTCTTCTTCCTGATCACCGATGTCGCCTACATCTGGTTCGCACGAGAGCCGGCCGGGATCGCGGCGCTGACGGTCTCCTTTCTGATGTCGGCACTCATCTCGTTCTTCTGCGCGGCGAACTACCGCAGGAAGGGCAAAAGGCCCGAGGACCGCCCGGAGTCGCGGATCCAGGAGCGCACCGGCGCGCTGGACTTCTTCCCGCCGCACAGCGCGTACCCCGTCCTCATCGCCCTGGGCATGGCTCTGCTCAGCCTCGGCATCGTCTACGGACTGTGGCTGTTCCTCATCGGTCTCGGCATGACCGGCGCCGGGGTGTTCGGCATGACCTTCCAGTTCGCCGCACGGGACGACTGACGCGCCGGCGTCCGTCGCCGGCCGCTACTTCTCCTCCGCACCGACGACGGGGTCGTTCATCTTCTCGGTGATCTGGACCCGTTGCTCGGCCGTGGCCGGCATCTCCACCCGGTCCCGGTAGTACCAGCGGCTCAGCAGGCTCCGGAGACGGGCCCTCCGTGCTGCCCGTCCGTCCGGCGGGGCCAGCGGCTCGGGAACGTCCCGCACCAGCGCGCGGTAGCGGCGCTCCGCGTCGAGCGGCTGGTGGACCTCGCTGATTCCGCCGTACACGCTCTGCCGCACCCGGCCCGTCTCCTCTCCCTCCTCCATGAGCTCCCGCTCATGCGCCTGGAGTGCCAGGCAGATCCGCTTCGTGATCATGAAGGCGATCACCGGGCCGGCGATCACCGCGACTCTGAGGATCCACGTCAGTGCCTCCACCGGCACGCGGAAGATCAGGGCGACCACGTCGTTGCCGCCCGCCAGGAGCAGTACGGCGTAGAAGACGACGGCCCCCACTCCCAGCCCGGTACGCGTGGGACGGTCCCGGGGCCGGTCGCAGAGGTGATGTTCCATCAGGTCGCCGGTCACCCATTTCTCGAAGTAGGGGTACATGTAGAGGACCGAGAAGAGCAGACCGGGAAGCACCACCGCCGGGACGAAGACGTTCCACATGATCGTGTGTCCGGCCACCTCGTTCTCCCACGGAGGCATCAGCCGCATCGCGCCCTCGAGGAAGCCCACGTACCAGTCCGGCTGTGAATCCGTGGACACGTGGTCGGTCCGGTAGGGACCGTAGTTCCAGACGGGGTTGATCTGGGCCACCGCACCGAGCCAGGCGCTGACGCCGGCGACAATCAGGCTCAGGCCGGTCGACTTGGCGATGAAGTGCGGGAACATCGGCTGCCCCACCACATTGCGGTTCGTCCTTCCGGGCACCGACCACTGCGTGTGCTTCAGATACACCACCAACAGCAGATGGACCAGGACCAGGGCGATCAGAAGGCCGGGGACGAGGAGCACATGGACGATGTACAGCCGCGGCAGGATGGACTCACCCGGGAAGGCTCCGCCCCACAGGAAGAAGTTCAAATACGTTCCGACGACGGGAATCGAGGTGACGATCGTGTTCGCGGTGCGCAGGCCGGTTCCGGACAGCAGGTCGTCGGGCAGCGAGTAGCCGGCGAAGCCCTCCAGCAGAGCGAGCAGGAACAGCGTCACACCCACCATCCAGTTGATCTCCCTGGGCCGGCGGAACGCGCCGGTGAAGAAGATCCGGAGCATGTGAACGCCGAGGGCGGCCACGAAGATCAGAGCGGCCCAGTGGTGCATCTGCCGGATCAGCAGGCCGCCCCGCACGTCGAAGCTGATGTGCAGTGTCGACTCGTACGCGTCCGAGACGAGCACGCCCTGCAGGGGTCCGTAGGAGCCGCGGTAGGGTTCCGTCTCCATGCCGGGGTCGAAGAACAGCGTCAGGTAAGTACCTGTCAGCACCAGCACGACGAGGCTGTAGAGGGCCAGTTCGCCCAAGAGGAACGACCAGTGGTCCGGGAATGCCTTGCGCATCAGTCCCTTGCCGGCCTCGGAGACGGGTGCACGGCGGTCGACTGCGATGTATCCGGCACGGGCTGCCTCATGTGCCTTCTCTTCGAGCATTCGCCTGCGTCTGCGGAATAGCACCCGTCAACTCCTGTCCCTCGCGAGCGGAACCGCACGCCGTGCGTCCTCGGAACCGCACGGAAGTACCCGCACTATGCGATCCGAATCGGAGCGCGGGCCCGCATTACGCAGAACAGGGGCACGGCTCCCGGGGGACGGCCCGGGGGCGGCGAGCGCTCTTCGCTGCTGTCTCCGCCGGATCGGCCGGGCCCGGAGGAGTCACGGCGGACTCCCCCGTCGGAGGTACGCCGGAACCGCTCGACACATCGCGCGGGGGCAGCCACTGCGTGGCAACCTTCCGCGGGTCCCGGCTCACGCTTTGATGCTGGGGACCTCCGCCACGCTCGCCCGCGAGCGCCCTCATGAGAGGACGTCCCCATGGCTTCCACCGTCGTCATCACGGGAGCAAGCGCCGGGATCGGCCGGGCGACCGCCCGGCTCTTCGCCCAGCGCGGGGCGGATCTGGCGCTCCTGGCACGCGGCGAGGCAGGTCTGCGCGCCACAGCCGCCGAGGTAGAGGAACTGGGCGGCCGGGCCCTGACGGTGCCGACCGACATGGCGGACGACGCCCAGGTCGAGGCGGCCCGCCGCCGCGGCGGAGGCGGCGTTCGGTCCCATTGACGTCTGGGTGAACGTGGCGTTCACCTCCGTGTTCTCCTCGTTCGTCGACATCGAGCCGGACGAGTACCGTCGCGTCACCGAGGTGACCTACCTGGGGCTCGTCAACGGGACCCGCAGTGCTCTGAGGCGGATGCTGCCCAGGGACCGTGGCACCGTCGTCCAGGCCGGATCAGCGCTCGGTGAACGTTCGGTCCCCCTGCAGTCGGCCTACTGCGGCGCGAAGCACGCCATCAACGGCTTCACCTCCAGCATCCGCACCGAACTGCTGCACCAGGGCAGCAATGTCCATGTCACCGTGGTCCAGATGCCCGCCGTCAACACACCCCAGTTCTCCTGGGTCCTGTCCTGGCTGCCCAAGCACCCTCAGCCCGTCCCGCCGATCCACCAGCCGGAGGTGGCCGCCCGGGCGGTGCTGCATGCCGCGACCATCCGCGCCGCAAGCAGTACTACGCCGGCGCCTCCACAACGGCCACCCTCTGGGCGAACAGGCTGGCCGCTCCGCTGCTGGACCGCTGTCTGGCACGGACCGGCTTCGCCTCGCAGCAGAGTGACGACAAGCCGGCGGAGCACCGCACCAGGAATCTGTGGGAGCCGGCCGACGACAGCAGCGACTGCGGAGCGCACGGGGTCTTCGACGACCAGTCGCGCACCCGTTCGAGGCAGGCGCTGCTGACCCACCACCCACGGGCGGCCGGAGCGGCGGCCGCCGCGGGTGCGGCGGCCACGCTGTGGTGGGCGACGATCCGTCGTCGTCGCTGAGACGGCGTGGCCCGGCCTGCTTCCTCTCCGGCCGTCGACACCGCACGGCAGAAACTCGCCTCGATGCGGTTTCGCCGGGACGAGGAGGGTTAGTCGTTGCCCGGGTCGGAATGTGCTGCGGACGACAAGCCCTCGACCTGCGTGGAGGTGTGTACCCCGTGAAGGCGACGCTTTCCCTGGGGCGGCCGGCGGGGGTCCGGGTCGGTGTGCACTGGAGCGTCCTGGTGATCGTCGTGGTGCTCGGTCTCGGGCTGGCGGGCCGGCTTGCGGAGGTCTATCCGGGCCGGCCGGGGTGGGTGTACTGGCTGACGGGTCTCGCCGCCGCGGTGGTCTTCCTGCTGTCGTTGCTGGCCCATGAACTCAGCCATGCCGTCGTGGCCCGCCGCAACGGAGTCGAGGTCGGCGACATCACCCTCTGGCTGCTCGGCGGAGTCGCCCGGTTGCGGAGCGAGTCCCCCTCCCCGGGGGCGGAGCTGCGGATCGCCGGCGTGGGACCGCTGGTCAGTCTGCTGCTGGCCGTCGGCTTCGGTCTGGCGGCCGGGCTGGCCGGGATCGTCGCCGGAGCGGGGCTGCTGGTCGAGTCGCTGGCCTGGCTGGCGGGCATCAACCTCGTACTCGCCGTCTTCAACGCGCTGCCCGCCGCCCCGCTGGACGGTGGCCGGCTGCTGCGGGCCGTGGTCTGGCGGAGGACCGGCGATCCCCTCCGCGCCACCGCGGTGGCGACCGGCGCGGGCAAGGCCCTCGGCTGGGTCCTGATCGGAACCGGCCTGTACCTGGTGTTCCTCGGGGCCGTGTTCAGTGGGTTCTGGCTCGTCGTCGTGGGCTGGTTCCTCACCGCCATGGCGACCGCCGAGGGCGGCCGGGCGAAGCTGCGGGAGTTGCTCAGCGGCGTTTCCGTACGGCAGGTGATGAGTACCGGGCCGGTGGTCGTACCCGCCTCGCTGAGCGTCCGTGAGTTCCTCGCGGACCCGCTCTACCGCTACCGGCACTCCGCCTTCCCGGTGGTGGGCCCCGATCAGCGCCCCGTCGGCCTGGTGACGGTCAAGACCGTCACCGGCCTGCCGGAGGAAGAACATGACGCGCCCGTCACCTCGGCCATGATTCCCCTCGAGGACATTCCCACCGCGCGGCCGGGCGATCCCCTGGTGCACCTCCTCACCGACCTGGACACCAGCCCCGCGCACCGCGCTCTGGTCTTGGAGGACGGGCGGCTGGTGGGCATGATCACCAGCTCCGACATCAGCCGTGTCACGACCTGGCTGGCGTCCTCGGCCGCCTGGCGCTTCAGGGCCTTCTGAGCCTGTGAGCGAGCGCGGCGGGCATCGTGGTCGCCGGCGACCACGATGCCCGTCCGCGCGCTCTTCAGCGGACCACGGGGCGCGGCCGGCTAGGGAGTCGCCACCATGGAGTGGCTGGACGTGAAAGCGTCGAGCTGTGCGGTCGTTGCGCTGTACAGCACCTTGGTGGCCGTGGTGGCGGCGTCGAGGACGACCTTGGCGGGCAGGTTGCTGGTGATGTGGTTGGCCGCCAGATAGTTGTTGTCGCCGCTCTTGACCAGCACGATCGTCGGGTCGGCGCCTGCCGGGGTGATGTTCTGGGCCGGCACGGAGAACGAGAACTGGTTGGAGGTCACCGTGTTCCCGCTGCCCGCGATGTGCACCAGGCCGAACTTGTCGTCGAAGCGGTTGCTCGTGCCGTCTCCGTGGACCCGCCGGAAGTGGTTGCTCGCGATCAGGTTTTCGGAGCTCCCGTTCAGCAGCGCGATCAT
This sequence comes from Streptomyces peucetius, assembly GCF_025854275.1. Taxonomy (NCBI): domain Bacteria; kingdom Bacillati; phylum Actinomycetota; class Actinomycetes; order Kitasatosporales; family Streptomycetaceae; genus Streptomyces; species Streptomyces peucetius. Next base: position 209,105 of record NZ_CP107567.1, read on the forward strand.
GCTCGGGAAGTTGCTCAGCAGCTTGTTGCTGGTGATGGAGGCCCGGTTCACGTTGTGGAGCGTGATGTTGCAGGCCCACAGAACGGTGTTGCCGGATATGTGCGGTCCCTCCGCGTTCTCGGCGAAGATCGAGTAGCCGCCCCAGGAACTGATGAGGAAGTTGTTGGTGATCTTGGCGACCTGGGACGCTCCGGTCAGCTCGATGCAGGAGCCGCACTCGGCGATGAAGTTGTTGGTGATGCTGGGAGCATCGGCACCCTTCACGATGATCGCGTGCTCCAGGTACACGAATCCCATTCCCTCGATCCGGACCGCGTCGTTGTCCGACTGGAACGAGATCCCGGTCTTGGAGTTGCCCGGCGTGTAGGGCTTCGTGGAGGACACGCCGTCGATGCAGAAGTCCTGGAAGACGATGCTGTTCAGCCGGCCGACCGTGGCGGGCGCCCCGGAGCGGCTGACGAGGAACGCCTCCTGGTGGCCGTCGGTGTTCTTGACCCGGATGTGGCTGGCACCCGGCAGCGTCTCGACCCAGGAGCCCGTCGGCGACTCGTCGCGGATCGCTTCGGACAGGAAGCCGTGGCCGGCTCCCTTGATCTGGAGGAAGCCGATGTCGATGACGACGCGCGTCAGCAGGTCGTAGTGGCCCGGCGGGATGTAGACGACCGCACCCGGTCTCGTGGTCTGCGTCGTCTGCTTCGACTTGATGTCGGCGATGATCTGGTTGATCACGGCACCGATGTCCACATAGGGGGAGACCGTCGCTCCGGTCCATGTCGTGACGTCGTACACGGTGTCTGCCATGGTGTTCCTTCCTCGGGTGGTCGGTTGGAGTTCCTTGACGACGCCGGTCAGAGAAGGCCGACGATGGAGTGGTACGGCGGGTGCGACGGAGGCGGCGCCACGGCCGGTGCCGTGGCCGTGGCCGCCTGGGCCGTGCCCTGCCGTGCGGTGTTCACGAACGCCGCCGAGGCCAGAGCGGCGGTGAGGCCGGCCAGCACGCCGCGGCGGGAGATCTGCGGCTTCCTTGGGGTCATGTCGGCTCCTGGACGAGACGAAGGGATCGGTGGGCGGTGGGTTCCGGAGGGAGCACCCGGGCGTGCGCGGCGGGGCGCTGTCGTCGTGTCAGCGGATCGCGCCCGCCGTCATGCCGGAGATGACCTGTCGCTGGAAGACCGCGTAGATCACCAGCTGCGGGACGAGCACGAGGACGGCGGACGCCATCATGGCCCCGTAGTTGACGCTGTAGACGCCCTGGAACTGGGAGATTCCCAGCGAGATCGTCGTCAGCTCCGGATCGTTGATCAGCGTCACGGCGAACGGGAACTCGTTCCAGACGTAGATCACGTTGAGAATCGCAAGGGTGGCCACGACCGGGCGCATCAGGGGGAACACGACGTGCCAGGCCATCGACCAGAGCCCCACCCCGTCGATGATCGCCGCCTGCTCGATCTCCTCCGGGAACTCCCGGAGGAATCCCGTGAGAAGCAGGATGTTGAAGGGGATCGAGACGGCGATGTAGGGCAGGATCAGCGCGGCGTGCGTACCGAACAGGCCCAGCGCGATGTCCAGTCGGTAGACCGGGAAGAGCAGGATGTAGACGGGTATCGCGAGGCCGGCGAGGAAGTAGTACTTCATGGTGTTCTGCACGCCGCGCCTGCCGCCGCGGAAGACCATCCGGGTCAGCGCGAAGGCGGCCATGTAGGACACGGCCAGGCCGATGGTCACGGAAAACACCGCCAGGATCAGCGTGTTCTTGTACATGAGCATCAGGTCGAGGGTTTCCAGGGCCTGCCGGTAGTTGGTCAGGCCGAGGCCGGACAGCGAGAACGGGTTCGCCAGGATGTTCTCGTTCGTCTGGAAGGACAGCAGCGTGATCCACAGGAGCGGCAGCAGGATCACGAAGGTGACGAGGTACGCGACGGCCGAGGCGATGACGCGGCCGCGACGCGGAGACCGGGCCGGGCGGTGCTCGGCCTGCGACGCTGTGTTCCGGGTGCTGGTCGTCTTCACGCCGCCGCCCTCCTCTTGACGCCGAACAGCGTGGCGACGGTGGCGAGGACGCCGATCACGAAGACCACGACGGCCAGCGCCATGCCGTAGCTGTACTGCAGGGTGGTGAAGGTGACGTAGTACATGTAACTGACCATCACTTCCGAGAGGTGCACCGGGCCGCCGCCGGTCAGTGCGTAGACCAGCTCGAAGATCTTGAAGACGCCGGTCACGACCAGGGCCGTGCAGATCCCGAACGACTGCCGGAGCATCGGCACGGTGATGTACCGGAGCTGCTGGAAGCGCGAGGCGCCGTCGAGGGTGCTGGCCTCCATCACGTCGCGGGGCAGCATGCGGATCGCGGCGTAGAGGATGGTGACGATGAATCCGATCTGCTGCCAGAGGTAGACGAACGCGATCGAGTAGGGGCTGAGCGTGCTGCCCCCGATCCACTGCGGCTGGACGGCGATGCCGACGGCCTGCAGCAGCGCGTTGAGCAGGCCTATCTTCGGGTCGAGTATGAAGATCCAGATCAGCCCGACGAGAATCGGTGCGACGATCGCCGGCGCGAAGACGAGCGGCCTGAGGATCGCGCTTCCCTTGACGTTGCCGCTGAGCAGGACGGCCATGAGGAACGCCAGCGGCACCAGAAGGGTCACCGCGATGCCGAGGATGATGCCGGTGTTCTGGACCGACGTCGTGAACACCGTGTCGTTCGCCATCGCGCGGTAGTTGTCGAGACCGGTGAACGTCGCCGGTGAGACACCGTCGTAGCTGGTGAAGCTGTAGTAGAGGGAGTACAGGATCGGGTAGACCATGTACCCCGTGTAGAGGAGCAACGCCGGCGCGATCATCAGGGTGAAGCTGCGGCGTGTGGTGAGCCAGTTCATGCTGTCCTTGCCATTCGGGCCGACGGCCGGGCCTTCTCGCGCCCGCGCGGGCGGCTGCACGAGCCGTTGCGCGGTGCCTTTGCGCGCGGCCTTTGTGCTGGGGCTTTGCGCGGGCGGCTGCCGCCGGCTGCGTCGTGCCGTCGGCTACTTGAGGGTCCGCTGGACCAGCTGCACAGCTTCCCCGGGCTTCATCGCGCCCGACATGACCCCGTAGAAGCTGTCGTACATCGCGTTGGCCGTCTTCGCGGGGACGACCAGGTCGGGTTGGGCCGCGGGGCTCGAGAGCTCGGGCCTGGCCGCCTCCTCCAGCACGGCCCAGAACACCGGGGACTTGCTCCTGTCCACGGCCGGGACGTACGTCGTGACGGGCGGCTGTGCGTTGTCGACCAGGATCTGCTGGCCCTCGTCGCTGTAGTAGAACTGCAGGAACTTCTTGACGGCCTCGTACTTCTCGGGGTCCTTCTTCACCGCGGCGGAGGCGACGAGCGGTGCGGAGGGAGCGTTCATCACCAGGTTCTGGTTGCCGACGCCGTCGGAGAAGGTGGGGCCGGCCCAGAAGCCGACGTCCTTGCCGACGAGGCTCTGCTGGATCTTCGCGGCTTCCCAGACACCGGAGTCGAGGAAGGCCGCCTGGCCGGCGGTGAAAGAGGCGACGGCCTGTGTGTAGGTCTGCGTCGACATGTTGGGCGGGAAGGCCCCGGCGTCGGCGAGCTCCTCGACATGCTTGTAGAGGCGCAGGAAGTCGGCGTTGTCGTAGCTCTGCTTCTTGTCCAGGATGGCCTGGTACTTCTCCTCGTAGCCGAAGCGGTCCAGCATCGTGAGGAACGCCCAGACGCTGAACGAGGAGTTGTTCGCGCCCTGTGCCATGGGCACGACGCCCGCGGCCTTCAGCTTCTTGACGGCGGCGAGCAGGTCGTCGAACGTCTTCGGGACCGGGATGCCGTGCTCGTCCAGGATGGCCTTGTTGTAGTAGAAGCCCGTGATCAGTGCCTGGTAGGGAACTCCGTACTGGGTGTCGCCCTGTTCGAAGGCTTTGAGCATGTTGGGCGCGAACTTGGTCTCCAGGTCCTTCTCCGCCAGGACCGGCTTCAGGTCGAGCAGGTCGCCGTTCTTCGCCATGGTCTTCGCCAGAGCGTCGTAGACCCAGAACACTTCGGGGAGCGTGTCGCTCTGCGCGGCGATCGTCATCTGCTGCTGATGCTGTTCCATCGGGCGCCCGAGGAGCTTGACCTTCATCGTCGGGTTCTTCGCGTTGAACGCCTGGACGAGCTCGTACGTCGCGGGGTCCTGCTCCTGGATGTTGGGGTTGTGCATCGCGAGGGTGATCAGCCCCTCGCCGGACGCTCCCCCGGGGCCGGTCCCGCAGGCCGTCAGCATCGCGGCCGCCATGACCGTCGCTGTGACACTGCTCGCGAGGCGCAGGGTCCGCGGCGAGCCCGGCCTTCCGGCCTTGTGTGTCATCGTTGACATAGGTGCACCTTTCGCCGGCATCGTTCGATGCGCGTCTGCTGACTCGACCACGACGGGTTGCCCGGACCGGCTACGCGAAGTGTCCCTTTGAGGGACAGAGGGTTCACATCGCGGGACCCGGTGACCTCGGGGCAAACGTTTCGATGAAAGATACTCGGGCGGTTTCCCGTGTCAAGGTTGTATGCGGACCAGATCTCCTCCGAAGCAGTGCTCCTGCCCTGCGCCTTGCTGTGCATGGTGGGGCGAGCCGCGCGGCGGACGTGAGGCCGTTGACTGGGCCACTCACCCGTGCCATCGTTTCGTAAACGTTTCGATGGCGATAAGGCGGAAATCAGGCAGTGGCAACAATCGTCGACGTCGCACAGCTGGCGGGAGTTTCCACGTCCACCGTGTCCCACGTCCTCAACGGAACACGTCCGGTCCGCGACGACACCCGCGCACGCGTCGAGGAGGCGATCCTGGCGACCGGATACCGGCGGGACAGCGTCGCCCGCGCGATGCGCCGGTCGCGCACCGACTCGGTCGGTCTCGTCGTGTCGGACGTGACCCAGCCCGCGTTCGCCGAGATGGTCCGGGGCGTCGAGCACGAGGCGGCCGCCGCCGGTCACACACTCCTGCTCGCCAACTCGGGAGAGGACCCGGCGCGGGAGCTGCGGGCACTGCACGCACTGACCGAGCGCAGGGTGGACGGACTGATCATCGCCCCGGTGGGCCGGTCCCATCGCAAGGAGATGGCGGACATCCAGCAGCGCGGGACCCCGCTGGTCCTGATGGACCGGCTCGGCGGGGTCCGCGCGGACCAGGTGGGCGTGGAGAACGCGGCCCCCATGCGCGACGTGGTGCTGCACCTGGTGGAGCACGGCCACCGGCGCATCGCGCTGGCGGGCGGCGACGCCGCCGTCTCGACCGTCGCCGAGCGGCGGCAGGGGTATCTGGAAGCGCTCGCCGAGGCGGGCATCGAGGCCGACGACTCTCTCGTGCTGATGGGCAGTGGTCTCGCGGCCGCCGTCCGCGAGCAGGCGACGGCGCTGTTCACGAGGGCCGACCCGCCCACGGCCGTGGTGGCCGTGAGCACGGAAGCCGCTGTCGGAGTGCTCGAGGCGGCGCGCGGCCTGGGCCTGGGAACGCCGCACGACTTCGCGTTCGCCACCTTCGACGGATTCCCCAACGCCGACCTCTTCCGGCCCCGGATCAGCACCGTCACGCAGCCCGCGTACGAGATCGGCAGTACGGCCATGCGGATCCTGCTGAGCCGCCTGGAGGACGACACGTCGACCAGCTACCGCTCCGTCCGGCTCGTGCCCGAGATCACGTACCGCGAGTCGTGCGGCTGCCCCGAATGATGCCGCCGGCTGCCGACGACGACTGACGACGGCGGCGGCTGACGACGGCGACCGACGACGCGCCGCGGGCTGGATTCGCCCGGGAGACGGCCGGCCGGTCCCGGGCGCACGGAGGCGCCGTGAGGGTCCGTCGGGCGGTGCGCCCGGTGTCGGCCCGATGCGGCCGGGGCGGCGCCTGGCGTCGGCGACCGCCGGACGAGAGGGGCACAGGAGCCGTCCGCCGGTTTGCCGCTCCGCCTCCGTCACGTGCTTCCACCCCGCCCCACTTCCGGTTCCGCCGCAGCTCGGAGCAGCTTCGGCGGTCTCTTCCGTTTCCCCGGCGCAAGTGGCCCGGCCGCCGGAAAGTTGGGCCATGCACCTTCTTGACACCCACCGCATCGCGTGACAAGAATCAGCGCAATCGTTTCGCGCAAACGTTTCGATAGAGAGGAATGTGCGTGACCACCATCGTCGATGTGGCACAGCTCGCCGGGGTGTCCACCTCGACCGTCTCGCACGTCGTGAACGGGACCCGCCCCGTCGCGGACAAGACCCGGGAGCGAGTCCTGAAGGCCATCGAGCAGAGCGGATACCGGCAGGACACCCTCGCCCGCTCGCTGCGCCGGTCACGCACGGACTCCGTCGGTCTGATCGTCTCCGACGCCGGACAGCCCACGTTCGCCGACATGGTCCGGGGCGTCGAGCACGAGGCGGCCAGGGCCGGATACACCTTGCTGCTCGCCCACTCGGGAGAGGATCCGGCCCATGAGGCGCGTTCGGTACGGGCGCTCGCCGCCCGCCGGGTGGACGGCCTCATCGTGGCACCGGCCGCGCGGTCGACGGGTGCGGAGACGGAAGCCGTGCGGCGCGGCGGTACGCCCGTGGTGATCCTCGACCGGCTCGGCGCCCCCGGGGCGGCCGACCAGGTCGGGGTGGACAACACCACGCCGATGCGCGAGGTCGTGGAGCACCTGCTCGCCCACGGGCACCGCACCGTCGCCCTGGCCGCCGGGGACCTCGCCGTCCCCACCATGGCCGAGCGCCATCGCGGCTACATGCAGGCGTTCGGGACGGCGCACGCAGCGCCCGATCCCGAACTGGTCATCACCGGTTCGGGGCTGGCCGCGGAGACCCGTGCTCTGGCCCTGCGCATGCTCGGCAGTGCTCGGAGGCCGGAAGCGGTCGCCTGTGCCAGTACGGAAACGGCCGTGGGCGTCATGGAGGCCGCCGCGGCGCTCGGCCTGAGGATCCCGCAGGACCTCAAGCTGGCGGCCTTCGACGGATTCCCGCAGTCCGGGCTCTTCGAGCCCCGTGTCACCACCGTCGTCCAGCCGGCCTTCGACGTGGGCACCACCGCCATGGCTCTCCTGCTGCGGCGGGTGAACGGCGACACCCGCGGGGAGGGCGAGGTCGTCCGCCTCGAACCGCGCGTGGTCTACCGCACCTCGTGCGGGTGCGGCCCGGCATAGCCCGTCCGCCGGCGGCGCAGGCAGCCTTGGCCTTCCATCGGCCGGGCGGTGGAGGAGCCCCGACCCGTCTCCACCGCCCGGCATCGGAAACCGGCATCAGAAACCGACGTCAGAGACCGCCACCGGCGGCCTCCACCGGCGGCCGCCAACAGTCGGCCGCCATCAGAGCCGACATCAGCAACCGCCATCAGCGACCGACATCACGAAAGGTAGTGCCCCATGCTTTCCCCACTTGCCGATCTCACCCGCCGGAAGGCGGCGCGCAGCGCCCGTACCTCGAGCTGGGACCAGCGCGGCCGCAATCAGGACTACTGGACCACCCCGGCCCACTCCAGCCGGGTCCTCGCCGACCTCGAGGGTCCGGGCCAGATCACCCACATCTGGATGACGCAGTTCTGCCGCAGGACACTCGGGCCCGGTCTGATCGACCCGCTGGAGGCGGACACCGTCGCGCCGGTCATGGAGATACACAACGCGCTCGGCGTCAACTGGGAGGAGCCCGACCCGGACTACTACCGCAAGGTCCTGATCCGGATCACCTGGGACGACGAGGACGAGCCGGCCGTCCTGGTACCGCTCGGGGACTTCTTCGGTGTGGGCCACTGCATGCCGAACAGCTACCAGTCCGCGCTGTTCACCGTCTCGGCCAAGCCCGAGGAGTCCCTGCTGTTCGGCGGCAGCGCCGCGCTGAACTGCTGGGCACCGATGCCGTTCGGCAAGCGGGCCCGGATCGAGCTGGTGAACGAGAACGACCTGCCGATCCAGCAGTACTTCTACATCGACTACGAGCTGTTCCCCGAGCCGCTGCCCGAGGACACCCTCTACTTCCACGCCCGCTGGAACCGCAGCAACCCGTGCAACGGCTGGGCCCCGGACATCCAGACCAACAGCCCCGAGGTCAACATCGCCGATGTCACCGGCGAGGACAACTACGTCATTCTCGACACCGAGGGCACCGGCCACTACGTCGGCTGCAACCTCTCCGTCCACCACCGGCAGGGAAGCTGGTGGGGCGAGGGGAACGACATGATCTGGATCGACGACGACTTCCTCCCCGACGGGACCACCTCCTGGCCGCCGTCCCTGCACGGCACCGGGACCGAGGACTACTTCAACCACGCGTGGGGCATGCAGAAGAACGCGTACCTCTACCACGGCGCGATCCTCCACGAGGCCGACGTCCCGGGGTACTCGGTCAACTACCGCTTCCACGTGACCGATCCGGTGCGCTTCGAGGAGCGCATCAGGGTCTCCGTCGAACACGGCCACGGCAACCACCTCAGCGACGACTGGGCCTCGACCGCCTACTGGTACCAGGCGCTCCCCTCCCCGAGGGCCTCCGTCCTTCCCCTCGAGCAGCGTCTGCCCGTCCGGCCCGCCGACGCGCCGGCACCTGCCCCGGCATCCCGCGCCGGCGCGGTCGCCGAAGAGATCGCGCAGATGCGCGAGCGCTACCGGGCCCGCTTCGAGCGGCACATGGAGCACCTCGCCGAGCGCACCCGGCTGCGGGGCGAGCGCTCGCTGCGGGAGTCGGAGGCGAACACCGAGCAGGCCGCGAAGGTGCGGCACCGTTACAACGAGCGCAGCCGTGGCTGACCCCGCGCAGGCCGCAGAGAGGCGTCGCACCGTGTCGACCCGAGCGCGGGACCCGCACTTTCCCGCACTGCATCTCCGCCCGCCCCGCAACTGGCTGAACGATCCCAACGGGCTGGTCTTCCACGACGGCCACTACCACGTCTTCTTCCAGTACAACCCGGGCAGCGCCCGCCATGCCGACATGCACTGGGGGCACTTCCGCAGCCCAGACCTCCTCACCTGGGAACTGCTGCCCATGGCCCTGGCGCCCACGCCCGGCGGCGACGACACGGAAGGTGTGTGGTCGGGCAACGCCGTGGAGACGGACGGCGAGCTCGTCGCCTTCTACTCGGCCAGGCATCCCGAGCGCTGGTACCAGCCGGTCGCCCGTGCGTCGTCCGGCGACGGCGGTCTGACCTTCACCAAGCAGAAGCGGCTCGCCGTCGCCGAACCGCCCCCGGGCACCACGATGTTCCGCGACCCCTACGTCTGGCGGGACGGTGAGCGCTGGCGGATGCTCGTCGGCGCAGCACTGGAGGACGGGCGCGGCGCTGCGGTGCAGTACTCCTCCACCGACATGGCCGAGTGGGAGTACGGGGGTGTCTTCCTCGCCCGTGCTCCCGAGCCACTGCCCGGCGGCGCCGACACGGAGGAGGGCTGGGAGTGCGCCCAGTACGCGGACTTCGGCGACGGCCGGGGCGCTGTGCTCGTCAGCGCGTGGGACCCCGAGGAGGGGGCCTCGTGCACCGCGGTGTGGCCCGGGCACGAGCGGGACGGGGCCTTCGTGGCCGGCGCTCCTCAGCGTCTCGACCACGGGCCGGACTTCTACGCCCCGGCGCTGCTGCACGCTCCCGACGGCCGCCGGCTGCTGTGGGCATGGCTCTGGGAGGCGCGGGACGAGGTGCGCATCGGCGCTCCGAGTGCGTGGACGGACGAGGTGGGATGGGCCGGGATGCTGTCCCTGCCCCGAGAAGTGACCCTCGGCCGGGACGGGGCGCTCCTGCAGCGGCCAGCCCGGGAGATCGCGCAGTTGCGGCGAGACCGCCGGGTGCGTGCCGCGGGAGAGGCCGGCGCGGGCCGGCCGGTCGAGTTGGGGGAGGTCGGACGGGCGTGCGACATCACGGCTCGCCTCGGTCCCGGCGGCGGTCTGCGGCTGATCACTGACGCGTCCGGTGGCGAACACCTCGACATCGTCCGCGACCCGGCGACCGGGGAGGTGGTCGTCGACCGCTCCCGTGCCTCGCTGGACCCGCGGGCGAAGCAGGGCAGTTGGCGGCTTCCGGCGCCACTCGGGCCGGCGGAGCTCCGTGTCGTGCTGGACCATTCCGTCGCCGAGGTGTTCACGGCCGAGGGGCAGGCGCTCACGCTGCGCCTCTATCCGGTCGGTGGCGCCCCGTGGCGCCTTCAGGCCACGGCGGCGGGCGGGACCACGCCGGTCGCCTACGAGGTGGAGGCATGGGACCTCCGCGGGCTGCGGATCGTCGACAAACGGCCCCCGTCGGAGCGGGCGTTCTGACCGTTCTCGTCAGTGACGGCCCGCCGGCCGGCCGGTCCGGCGGGCCTGCCGGGGAGGCGCCCATCACCCCTGTTGGCGTCTCCCCCGGTGACGTGCAGTGGCCGAACGGGCGGACCGTGCGGGCGGCCGACGGCCGGGGCGGGGTGGGCCTTCACGTCACCGGCGCTGCTCAGCCGTCCGCGTCGGCCGACGCCCGCGTACGCCGTGGTGGCCTGCTGGAGCCGCGGACGATCAGGCGGGTGGGGACGGTGACCGTACGGGCCCGGGAGCGGTCGCCGTCCAGGCGGGCAAGGGCCGTCCTGGCCGCCGCTTCGCCGATGGCTGCCGGGTCCTGCGCCACGACGGTCGGCGCCGGTTCGAGCACCTCGGCCAGCGGGAGGTCGTCGAAGGTGACCAGGGCGACGTCCTTGCGTGCGGCGCGGGCGAGTTGGGCGACCACGCCCATGGCCACGATGTTGTTGCCCGCGAACAGTGCAGTGGGCGGATCGGCCAGCCCCAGGAGTTCGGTGGTCGCGGCGGCGGCGGTCTCCTGGCCGTGCGCGCCGGTCACCAGAGCCCGGTCGTAGGGCAGACCCGCCGCCTCGAGTGCCGAGCGGTAGCCGGCGAGCCGTTCGCGCCGGGTGTAGAGCTTCGCGGGGAGGTCACCGATGAATCCGATGCGCCGGTGGCCTTGCGCGACGAGATGCGAGACGCCCTCGTGGACGCCGGTCCGGTTGGAGCTGACGACGCAGTCGGCCGACAGGCCGACTCCCGGGCGGTCGAGGAAGACCACCGGCAGGCCTGCCGCGCGCGGCGCCTTCAGGTAGCCGTGGTCGGCACCGTACGCGGGGACGACCATCAGGATGCTGACACGGCGGGCCAGGAAGGTCTGCGTCAGCACCCGCTCCCGTTCGGGGTCCTCGGCGGACGAGCCCATGAGCAGGGTCAGTCCGCGGCCGCGCATCGTGTCCTCCATCCCGCCGGCGACCGTTCCGAAGAACGGGTTGCCCAGGTCGGGCACCACGAGCCCCACGGTGGTGTCGGGGCCTCCGACCCTGATGTTCCGGGCCATCAGGTTGGGCTGGAATCCCAGCTTCGCCACCGCCGCGAGGACGCGCTCCCGTGTCTGCGGGGAACTCGGACCGTCCTCGTTGAGCACCCGGGAGACCGTCTTGGCGCTGACACCCACTTCGCGGGCGACATCGGCCAGTGTGGGGCGGCGGGTCGCGGTCATGTACCACCGTTCCTGTGCGTTCGCCGGGCCCGGCCCGTCCGGACCGGGCCCGCTGTCTTCTCTGAGCTGCCGGCTCAGTGGGCTGACACGCCTGCTGCCCTGGCGGCGTCGGCGTCCGTGACGACGGTACCTCCGTCGCTGTTCACCGTGAGCGCCCCGGTCATGATGGCGACCACCTCGGCCATGGAGTGGTCGGTGGGCTTGATCAGTGCCTCGCGCCGCCCGAGCCGGTGCACATGGATCCGGTCGGCGATCTCGAACACGTGCGGCATGTTGTGACTGATCAGGACGACGGGCATGCCCTTGTCGCGGACCCGGCGGATGAGGTCGAGGACCTGTCCCGACTCCCTGACGCCCAGCGCCGCGGTGGGCTCGTCCATCACGACGACGCTCCTGGCCCACGCCACGGCGCGGGCGACGGCCACGGCCTGGCGCTGGCCGCCGGAGAGGGTTTCCACCGCCTGCGTGAGCGAGCGCAGCCCGATCTTCAGATCGGCCATGTGGGCGGCGGCCTCCTCCCGCATCCGCTTCTTGTCGAGCAGACGGAACACGCTGCCGAGAACACCGGGCCGGCGCAGCTCGCGCCCGAGGAACATGTTCGAGGCGATGTCCATGGAGGCCGCGACGGCGAGGTCCTGGTACACGGTCTCGATGCCGTGTTCGCGCGCGCTCTGCGGGCCGCCGAACCGGATGGGCCTACCGCCCAGTCTGATCTCGCCCTCGTCGGGGACGATCGCGCCTGTGAGCGCCTTGATGAGGCTGGTCTTGCCGGCTCCGTTGTCGCCGATGACGGCGAGCACCTCGCCGGGCATGAGGTCGAAGTCGGCCCCGTCGATCGCGGTCACATGGCCGTACCTCTTGACCAGGCCGCGGGCCTGGAGGACGGGAGTCGCGGACGTGTCGGTGCTCATCGCGCCTTCTTCCGGGAGATCTGGTCGACGGTCACGGCGAGGATCACCAGGACGCCGGTGATCAGCGTCTGGTAGATCGACGCGACGCCCATCAGCTGGAGCCCGTTGCGGAAGACACCGACGATCAGTACGCCGATGAAGGTGCCGAGCACCGCGCCCCGGCCGCCGAAGAGGCTGGTCCCGCCGAGGACGACAGCGGTGATGCTGTCGAGGTTGTCGGTCTGTCCCGCCTGCGGATCGCCCACGCCGGTACGGGAGATGAGCAGCAGCGCCGCGACGCCGTACACCAGACCGGCGAGCGTGTAGACACCGATGGTCAGCCGGGAGGTGCGGATGCCGTTCAGCCGCGCGCTCTCGGGGCTGTTGCCCAGCGCGTAGACGTGGCGGCCCCACGAGGTGCTGCTGAGTGCGTAGGCGAAGGCCAGGAACAGGGCGATGGTGAGGAGGGAACCGTAGGTGATGTCGGTCCGGCCCAGCGGGAACGTCTCGCCGAGGGCGGTGAGCGGCGCGGGCAGATCGGTCACCGTCTGCTCGGCGGAGTAGATGTGGGTCAGGGCGAACGCCACGTTGAGCATGCCCAGCGTCACGATGAAGGGCGGCAGCGGGATCATCCGCACGAGCAGGCCGTTGAGGAGTCCGAAGCCACCGCAGACCACGAGTCCGAGGACGATCGCGGCGAGAGGGGGAAGCGTTCCCTGGGCCGCCGTCTTGGCGATGACGATGCTGCCGAACGCCATGACGGCGCCGCAGGAGAGGTCGATGCCGGCGGTCAGGATGATGAGCGTCTGACCGATGGCGAGGGTGCCCACGACCATGACCTGCTGGACGATCAGGGAGAAGTTGCCGCCGGACAGGAACTGTTCGGTCGTCAGCGAGAAGAAGACGCAGGCGAGCAGGAGCGCGGCCAGGGGGCCCGCGGTGGGTGTGGCGATCAGCCGGCGGACCGCGGTCGGTCCTTTCAGCTGGTCGTAGGGCGTGGTCGTGGCAGTCATGGTGGTCCTTGCCGGTGATGGGTGCGGTGCCGCAGGTGCGCGCCGGAGGTGTGTACGGGGAGGCACCCGGTGACCGCTGGGGCGTACGGAGAGGGGCCGGTGTCCGCAGGTGCGTGCCGGACCTGCGTACGGGGAGGGGGCCGTTTGGCAGCCCGCCGGCGGGCGGGGGCAGGCGCGGTCCGCGCCGCCCCGCCGCCCACGGCGGTGCCGGCCGGGCGGCGCCCCGGGGTCAGCCCCAGCAGTTCTCCAGGCCGAACGCGGTGTCCTTGGCGTCGACCCCCGCCTGCGCCCGGTCGGTGATCAGGGTGACACCGGTGTCGGTGTAGCCGGAGGCCTTCTTGCCGCTCTCGGCGAAGTCCGCGACGGCCTTGACCCCCAGGGACGCCATCTCGAGCGGGTACTGCTGCGAGGTTGCGGCGATCTTGCCTTCCTTGACGGCCTTCGTGCCGGTGCAGCCGCCGTCGACGGAGACGACAAGCACCTTCTTCTCCAGGCCCCTGGCCTTCAGGGCCGTGTACGCGCCAAGCGCGGCCGGTTCGTTGATGGTGTAGACGACGTTGATGCCGGGGGCCTTCTGCAGGCAGTTCTCCATGGCGGTCTGGCCCTTGGCCTGGTCGCCGCCGGTGTCCTGGCTGCAGACGATCGACGGGTCGTTCTCCGGGACACCGAAGCCCTTGAGGAAGCCCTCGTGCCGCTGCTCGCCCACGGCGACCCCGGGCGCCAGGTCGAGCGTGGCGATCTTCGCCTTCTTGCCGGCCATGGCGGCCTTGGCGTATGCGCCGATGAGTTCGCCGGCCTTGACGTTGTCGGTGGCGAAGAGGGCGTCGGTGGCGTCCTGCGGCTCGGTGGGGCTGTCCAGGGCGATGACGAGAATGCCCTTGGCGCGGGCCTTCTCGAGGGCGGGGACGATCGCCTTCGAGTCGTTGGGCGTGATGAGGATGCCCTTCACGCCGGAGTTCACCATGTTCTCGATCGCGGTGACCTGGCCGGCGTTGTCCCCGTCGAACTTGCCTGCCGCGCTGACCAGTTCGACGCCGCTGTCCTTCGCGGCCTGCTCGGCGCCCTCCTTCATCTTCACGAAGAAGGGGTTGGTGTCCGTCTTGGTGATCAGGCCGACCTTCACCGACCCGTCGTCCGAGCCGCCCTGCGCGCCGGAGCCGCAGGCCGTCAGCGCCAGCGTCGCGGCGGCGGTGCAGGCCGAGACCCTGACCAGGTTGGTGACGGCATGGTTGTTACGGGGCATGACTGACTCCTGCTGGTTTCGGGCGGAGCGGCCGGCTGTCCAAGGGCACTGCGGCGCGGGGACATTACTGCTGCGGGCGGTGTCATCGTTGACCGATGTCATCGTTGACACTGCTTGCGGAGGATGATGGACTCCGTCTCCCGGCAACGTCAATGCCTTGACGCCGTCACAAATCCGCAACGCCGCGCCAGCGGCCGCACGTCGACGGCGCCGCCCCTCGGACACCCCTGGGCGGCGCGCCGCCCTACCCGGAGAGAAGCAGCCATGCGCCTGCCTCAGGTCACCGTCCTCGGCGAATGCGTCGCCGACGCCTTCACCGTCCCCGCATCCGCACCGGGCGAGCTCGGCCTGCGGGTCCTGCCGGGCGGCGGCCCGGCGAACACAGCCGTGGCACTCGCCCGGCTGGGCACGCCCGCCCGCCTGCTGGCCCGGCTGTCGGACGACGTGTTCGGCCGGCTCTTCCGCGCCCGCCTCGAGGCCTCGGGGGTCGATCTGTCCCAGGCCGTACGCGCCGGGGAGCCAAGCACCCTGGCCGTCGCCGAGCTCGACACGGCGGGTCAGGCGGTGTACTCCTTCCACGCGCAGGGCACCGCGGACTGGCAGTGGACGGCGGACGAACTGTCCGCGACGGACCTCTCGTCCACCGCCTGCCTGCACTCGGGCTCACTCGCCCTCGTACGCGAACCGGGCGGCCGGGTCGTGGAGGAATTCCTGGCCCGCGCCTCGGCCACCGCCACGATCTGCCTCGACCCCAACGTCCGCCCGCTGCTCGTGGCGCCCGGGGTGTACCGCGAACGCCTGCCGCGCTGGTGCGCGCTCGCCGACGTCCTGCGCGTGAGCGAGGACGACCTGGAACTGCTGCTGCCCGGTCGCCCCGCCGAGCAGGCCTGCGACGTCTGGCACGCCGCGGGCGCCCGGCTCGTCGTCGTCACGCTCGGGGGGCGCGGCGCGATCGCCTCGCTGGACGGCGAGCGGGTCAAGGTGCCTGCGCCGCCGACCGCCGTCGTCGACACCGTCGGGGCCGGCGACTCCTTCACCGCGGGGCTTCTCCACCACCTCGGGACCAAGGGGCTGCTCGGCGGCCGGCTGACGGATCTGCGCATCGACGACGTCACTCGGGCGTGTGTGTTCGCGGCCAGGGTCGCGGCGCTCACCTGCTCGGTGAGCGGGCCGAACCCGCCGTGGGAGGGCGAGTTGCGGGAGCCGGTGGCGTCGGTCGGGCCGTAGGGCCGTCACCGTTCCCGTCGCGGCGGCTCTGCCGGAACCATTGACGGACCTC
The DNA here is from genome assembly GCF_025854275.1 of Streptomyces peucetius. Lineage (NCBI taxonomy): Bacteria > Bacillati > Actinomycetota > Actinomycetes > Kitasatosporales > Streptomycetaceae > Streptomyces > Streptomyces peucetius. Next base: position 224,974 of record NZ_CP107567.1, read on the forward strand.
CTCGAGCACGCTCATCATCACTGCCCAGTGGATGTCATCGCTGACATATGTCAGCGATGACATCCACTGTTCCGGGCCGCCCCCACCGCCCGGCACTGCGATCCCCTTCGGCGTCGTGCCACCGCGGCGGACGCGGACACGACGCCGCCGCCCACAGTGCAGGAGAGACCATGAGCCCAGGCCCCGTGTACCGACGTGCCCGGCTGCGCCTCGTCGCCGCGGCAGCCGCGACATGCGCGCTCGCCGTCACCGCCGTAGTCCCCCAGGCGGCGGCGACCGGCACCACGCCCCACACCGAGACCTACCGGCCACAGTTCCACTTCTCCCCGGAGAAGAACTGGATGAACGACCCCAACGGCCTGGTGTACTTCAAGGGCGAGTACCACCTCTTCTACCAGTACAACCCGAGCGGCAACACCTGGGGCAACATGTCCTGGGGCCATGCGGTCAGCAGGGACCTGGTGCACTGGGAGGAACTGCCGCTCGCGATCCCGCACGACGACGAGGAGATGGTCTTCTCCGGCAGCGCGGTCGTCGACCACGAGAACACCAGCGGCTTCGGGACCAAGGACAACCCCGCGATGGTCGCCGTCTACACCAGCGCCTACAAGAAGGACGGCAGGCAGGCCCAGTCGCTGGCGTACAGCACGGACCGCGGCCGCACCTGGACCAAGTACCAGGGCAACCCGGTCCTCGACATCGGCTCCAAGGAGTTCCGCGACCCGAAGGTGCAGTGGTACGCGCCGACGAAGAGCTGGCTGATGACGGTGTCCCTGTCCACCGAGCACAAGGTGCGCTTCTACTCGTCGAAGGACCTCAAGAGCTGGACGCATCTGAGCGACTTCGGCCCGGCCGGCGCCGTCGGAGGCGTATGGGAGTGCCCCGATCTCTTCCCGCTGCCCGTCGACGGCGACAGCGGGCGCACCAAGTGGGTCCTGGTCGTGAACATCAACCCCGGCGGCATCGCGGGCGGTTCGGCGGCCCAGTACTTCGTCGGCGACTTCGACGGGACCCGCTTCACCCCCGACGACGACGGTTCGTACACGCCTCCGCCCGGCCTGGTCGTCCAGGACTTCGAGGCGAGCGACTACGGGAACTGGACGACGACCGGCACGGCCTTCGGCGAAGGACCGGTCCCCGCGCCGGCGCCCGGCTCGTCGGGCACGAGCGGCGTCGAGGGCCAGTGGTTCGCCGACAGTTTCCACGGCGACGACGCCGAGACCGGCACACTCACCTCGCAACCCTTCACCGTGAACAGCGCGTATCTCAACTTCAAGGTGGCCGGCGGCCGTCACCCGCACGTCCCCGGCTCCGTCCTCGGCGACGCACCGGCGCCCGGGGGCACGGTGCTCGCCGACTTCGAGCAGGACGGCTACGGATCCTGGACCGCCACGGGAACCGCCTTCGGCGACGGCCCCGCCGCGGGAACGCTCCCGGGCCAGCAACCGGTGTCCGGGTACACGGGCGACCGGCTGGTGAACAGCTTCCGGGAGGGTGACGCGACCACGGGCACGCTCACCTCTCCCGAGTTCACCGTCACCGCGAAGCACATCAACTTCCTCGTCGGCGGCGGCAGGCACCCCTCCGGAGCCGAAGCGCCCACCGCCGTCCGCCTCGTCGTCGACGGCAGGACCGTACGCAGCGCCACCGGCGCCGACTCCGAGGCGCTCAACTGGGCCTCCTGGGACGTCGCCGATCTCGTCGGCCGAAAGGCGCACATCGAGGTCGTCGACGAGAACACCGGCGGCTGGGGGCACATCCTGCTCGACCAGGTCATGCTCTCCGACACTCCGGCCCGGCCGCGTTCGACCGAGACCGCCGTCAATCTCCTGGTCGACGGCAAGGTCGTCCAGAGCGTGTCCGGCGCGGACAGCGGAAGCCTGGACTGGGCGTCCTTCGACCTCCGCGCCCACCGGGGCAAGCAGGCCGTCGTCCAGCTCGTCGACATGAACAAGGGCGGCTGGGGCCACATCATGGCCGACCACTTCGTCGCCGCGGAGGAGCCCGCGACCTCCAGCGTCCAGCGGGCCCACTGGGTCGACCACGGCAAGGACTACTACGCGGCCGTCTCCTGGGAGGACGCGCCGGACGGCAAGCGCCGCATGATCGGGTGGATGAACAACTGGCAGTACGGCAACAGCATCCCCACCTCCCCCTGGCGCAGCGCGCAGAGCATCCCGCGCGAGATGGCGCTGCGGACCGTGGACGGCCGGATCCGACTGACGCAGCAGCCGGTGACGTCCGTGCGCTCGCTCCGTACGGGGCAGGCGGTCGGGGTCCGCGACATCACGGTCACGGACGGCACCACGCCGCTGGCCCAGGGACGGGCCGACGGAAAGGCGCTCGATCTGCAGGCCACCTTCTCCCTGCGTGACGCCGAGCGGTTCGGACTCAAGGTCCGCACCGGCGAAGGGCAGGAGACCGTCATCGGGTACGACGCGAAGACGCAGGAGCTGTACGTCGACCGCACCAAGTCGGGCGCGGTGGACTTCCATGCGGACTTCCCCGGCGTCCAGCGCGCACCGCTGGCGGCCGAGGACGGCAAGGTCAGGCTGCGGATCCTGGTCGACTGGTCGTCGGTGGAGGTGTTCGGGGGCGACGGTCAGGCCGTGATCACCGACCAGATCTTCCCCGACCCGGACAGCGAGGGCATCCAGCTCTTCGCGGAAGGCGGCTCGGTCGGCGTGGAGGAGGTGAAGGTCTGGCAGCTGCGGTCCTACCGCGACTGAACCACTCGACGACGAAGCGGGCGGGGGCGGCCGACCGCCCGTGCCCTGGGCGCCGGGCCGGCCGCGTGCCGGTGACACGACAGGAGACAGAGACATGACGAAGACCCTGCTGGCCGAGTTCAGCGTGCGTCCCGGCCGTGAGGCGCACGTCGCCGAGCTGGTGGAGGGCTACAGCCGACGTGTCCGCCAGGAGCCCGGAAATCTGGCCTTCGAGGTGTACACGAAGGAGTCCGACCCCCGGTCGTACTGCGTCTTCGAGGTGTACGCGGACGAGGCCGCGTTCCGGGCCCACCTGACGGCGCCCTACGGCGCGCTGTTCAACGCCGAGCTGCGCCCGTGCATCAACGAGGAGGAGTCCGTTCTCACCTTCCTGACTCCTGCCGACCACGCACCACAGGCCCGGCGCCGTTAGGCACGGTACGGGCCGCCGCCCGCCCTGGCAGCAGGGCGGGCGGGCATGTCAGCGGGTGCGCCGTCCGTGTGGTGGTGCGCACCGTCCCGCACCGGCTTCCGAAGGCGCGAGCCGTCTCACGCCTGGAATTCGGTGAGATCGATGCTGTGGACGTGCAGCGGGAAGCCGTACACCGGGTGCTCCGTCTCGCGCTCCGGCGCCATGCCCAGCTTGCGGATGACGTTCTCGGACGCGTCGTCCCCCACACGGCTGATGCTGATCACGCGGTCGAGGCCCCGGTCCTGGAGCGCGAACTCCAGCGTCGCGTGGGCGGCTTCCGAGGCGTATCCCTGGCCCCAGAAGGGTGCGCCGAGCCGCCAGCCGATCGCCACGGCGGGCATCACCTCCGGCAGGAACCCGGGAACGTACAACCCCGTGAAGCCGGCCAGTTCGCCGGAGGCCAGCAGTTCGACGGCGAAGAGACCGAAGCCCTCCGCGTCCCACTCCTCCTCCCACTGCTCGATCTCCTCAGCCGTGCGTTCGAGATCGTGCACCGAGGCGTCGTCGGTCCAGCGCATGACCCGCGGGTCCGCGTTGATCTCCGCCATCGGCACGAGGTCGTCGTCGGTCCAGCGGCGGAGCAGGAGGCGGGGCGTGCGGATCTCGGTCATGGGCCCATCCTGCCGGAGGCGGTGGACCCACCGGTAATCGGTGCTCGTGCCGGCCGCCCCGGCGGACGAGGCGTCCCGCTCGGCCGCTGCGATCAGTGGCGGACCACCAGCAGGGCCGCGGTGTCGTCCTCCAGGCCGTGGACGCCGAAATGACGGAGGTCGCCCTTCAGCAGGGAGGTGATCGCATCGGCGGGGCGCGTGGCCCACTGGCCGAAGCGTTCCTCCAGCGGGTAGAAGTCGCCGTTCCGGTTGCGGGTCTCGGTCACCCCGTCGGTGAACACCAGCAGCCGGTCCCCAGGCTCGAAGGGCAGTTCCCGCACGTCGTACTCCTGCTCCAGGCGCACCGGCAGATTCACGGGCAGTGAGGGCGCCGGGAAGTCGACGGCCCGGACCGTGGTGTCGTGCTGGATCAGCGGTGCCGGGTGCCCGAGGGTGAGCAGCCGGACCACCGGGGCGTCGTCGGGGACCTCCGCCAGGATGACGGTGGCGAAGCGGTCGGCCCCTTCCGCCTCGGGGGCGCGCTGCCCGTACCGGCGCATGCTGAGCTCCAGGCGGCGCGCGATCCCGGGCAGGTCGGTCTCCGAGTACGCGGCCTCGCGGAAGGACCCCAGCAGTATCGAGGCCGCCTCCACCGCGCCCAGCCCCTTGCCCTGCACGTCTCCGAGGATGAGGCGCACCCCGTCACCGACCGGCAGGGCTTTGCAGAAGTCGCCGCCCACATGGGCGCCGTGCACCGACGCCTCGTACAGCAGGTGCAGGTCCACCGGGCCGAGCCGGGACGGCAGGGGCCGCTGGACCGCCCGCTGGGTCACATCGGCCAGCGCGATGACATCCTTCAGTCTCCGCTCCCGCCGGTCGCGGGCCCGGCTCGCCCACACCGCCGCGCTCACCACGACCATCAGCGCGAGGAAGCTGAGACCCGAGTCGCCGGAGACCAGCTCCGAGTGGCGGGTGGCCAGCGCCGCGAACAACGCCACGGAGAGCAGCCCGAAGCCGAGAGTGCTGAGCGTCCCCCAGGTGACAGCTGCGAGCGCGGGCACGGCGAAGAGGAAGTGCTCGAAGTGCTCCGTGTCCGGTGTGACCAGGTCCAGAACCACGGCCAGGACAAGCAGCACGCACGGCAGCACCCGGCCGACCACCAGAGCGACGTCGGCCTTACCGCGGGAGTACGAGGACTCAGGCATTCAGTCCATTACGCCCGATCACGGCGATCCGCTCCACCGCTGGGACCGTGTCGGTCCGGCCCTTCACTCGGCTGCCCGCCCGAGCATGTGGGCACGGCTGCGCGAGAGGCGACGAAGGGGCGGGACGCCGACGCCCGCCCCGGCGGACCGGGGCGGGCGTCACAGCGAGGTGGCTCAGGCGGGGGTGATGTTCTCCGCCTGCGGGCCCTTCTGGCCCTGGACGACGTCGAAGTTCACCTTCTGGCCCTCCTGCAGCTCACGGAAGCCGGAGCTGGCGATGTTCGAGTAGTGGGCGAAGACGTCCGGGCCCCCGCCGTCCTGCTCGATGAAGCCGAAGCCCTTTTCCGAGTTGAACCACTTGACTGTTCCACTGGCCATTTTTGCCCTCCAAGGGACTGTAAATCGGTGCCCGCACGGCGCGGGAGCCGGAGGTGATCGCCCTGGTCCTCAGAGGCTTGAAACAGCAAAACGCCCGTGAACTCGCGCTCACGGGCGACCGGTACTTCGGAACCATGACAGCTGTCACTGACGCTACACGGCCTGTGCCCTCTTCACCACGAGAACCACCCTGCCGGGCGACTCCGCGCCCGTCACCCGGGCTTTTCGGGCGTCGGCCCCCTCGCCGTACCGTCCGCCAGGCACCCGGCCCCATACTGGAGCGGCCCGCAACCGCCGCCGCGACAGAACGACTCCATGCCAAAGACCCGTACCTCCTCGACCGCCGCCCCCGACACGACGTGGCTGGGGCACGGGCGCCACCTCGGGCACGCGCCCGAGCAGGACGTCCGGCGCAACCTCATCGCCCTGAAGGCCGCCGGTGTCATCGACGACTTCCTCGACCTCGCCCCCTCCGACGCCTCGGCGGCGGGCGTGGGCGATCCGTCCGCCGTATCCGGCTCCCGCGAGAGTGCGGGCACGCACGGTTCCTCCGCACGCCGCCGCTTCGAGGCCCGCTGGCGCGTGGACGGCGATGTCACCGTGCGGGCCCAGCTGACGTGCTACGACTCCCCCGGGCGGCAACGTGACGGCGAGGCCGTCGCATGGACGCTGGCCGCGGAGGCGGAACGGACCTGGGACCAGCGGTGGCCCTCCCCCGCCACCATGTTCTGGCCCGACAACGACGGCGTCGCCTGGGACCACGACGCCGTGCCCGGTCCGCGTCTGCGGACCGTCAATCGGCTGCCGGGCGACGACAAGGAGATGCGGCGTCTCCTCAAGGACTGCACCCGTCTCAGCTGGAACGTTCACGTCGTCGTCCACGAGGCGATGACCCCCGACGCGCGCGGCCGCCGGCCACTGACGCCCTTCCTGCCGCCGGGCCTGCGCCATCGCGTGGTGGAGCACCGGGCCGCGCCGGAGCAGTTCCAGATCGTCAATTGGGCGATGAAGGATGTACACGTACAGGTGCCTCGGGGCGGGGCGGTGGTCCTGCCCACGGCGTCGGTGAGCCGGGAGTACGACGCGGAACAGTTCGCCGTCCGCACTGTCTTCCTGGACGGCTCGGAGCCGACGGAGCTCATCGAGAGGATCACCGCCTTCGCCGGCCTGCCGCGGTCCCTGACCGCCGACGCGGAACAGGCCCTCGGCAGTCTGCGCCGCCACTGGCATCTGCTCACCGTGGAGGAGGAGTTGGCGCACGCGCGTGAACTCGTCGCCAAGTACGCCGAGGCGCTCGATGCGATGACCAGGTCCCGTGACCTGTACCGGGAAGCAGCCGAACTCGCCCAGGCCGCACTGGCCGAGGTGACCGGATCGGACAGCCTGCCGCATCCGGCCGCCTCGGACGCCACCGTCGCCAAGCCGGCGGGCTCTTCGCGAAGCGTCCTGACCAAGGCGCTGGGACGCTTCAAGGACACATCGAGGCAGCACCCCCAGAAGTAGCGGTGCGACTCTGCTCCTCGACGATGCGCGCCACTGCGTCGGGGTGGGTGAGCTGGGGGCAGTGGCCGGCACCCGGCACGCTCAGAAGTGGCGTCAGTCGGGGCGGAGGGCCTGACGGCGGGCCGACCGCGCCCTGTTGCCGCATCCGACCGAGCACCATGCCTGATCACGCCGGCGAGCCAGGAAGAACATGCCGCAACTGGGCGCGGGGCAGGTCCGCAGCCTGGCCTGCTCCGGGCCGGCGGCCAGGACGAGTACCTGCCTGGCCACCCTGCCGGCGACCGGGCCGCCTCCCTCCCGCTCGGCGAGCCGACCGTCCTCCCCGACCTCGAACGTCACCGGGGCCCCGGCGGCGAGAGCGTTGAGCCGCGTCCGCGCGGCCTCGGGCAGCGGGGCCTGCCGCGCCGCGGCGCCCAGGACGGCCCTGGCCGGCTCGCGCAGCCGCGTCAGCTCCTCCAGGGGCAGGTCCGCCAGCCCCCGGTCCGCCGCCCGGCTCCGCCAGGACGCCCGCAGCCCCTCCTCGGCCAGCAGATCGATGTCGCCGCCGGAGGAATCCGCACCGCACACGACGGTGTTGGCGAGATCGAGCACGGCGTGCTCACCGATCCACGGCATCTCGTGGAGGTTCTTGAGGCTCATGCCCCCAACCTACCCGACACACGGTTTTGGCATCCCGAATCCGTGATAGCTTCCGCTCGCGGTTTCAAGGATTTAAATCCGTGATCAGCGATCCCGAAGGAGTGCCACATGAGCACGACCGTCGAGTACGTACGCTTCGAGGCCACCGACCCCGCCGAGCTGACCGCCCAGCGGGACCGGCTGATCTCCCTGCTGCGCGAGCGCTACGAGGCCGACTTCCTCGGCGCGTACCTCGCCCGCTCCAAGGACGGCTCCCTCCTCGACTTCCTCATCTGGGCCTCCCCCGAGGCCGCCGCCCGCGCGGCGCGGGAGATGCCCGGCGCACCCGCCGCCGCTGGCTTCTTCGGCCTGATCGGCGAGGTCCACGAAATGCGGCACGCCGAGGTGCTGCACAGCACACAGCCGTAGCCGTTGGAACAGCGACCGGTCCCGTGCTGCCGCGCGGCGGGGCGGGACCGGCACAGAAGACCCGCAAGGAGACAGCCGTGCCCACGGTCGACGAACTGATCAACACGCAGACCACCGACGGCCTCGCGGCTGTCATGACGGCGGCCGGTTCCACACCGGCCACCGCCCTCCGTGGCTGCGGCGCCCGCCTTGACGGCCTGACCGTCGGTCAGCGCGTCGCCACCGTGAAGGAAGCCGTACTCGCCGACCTGCCGGACGACTACGCAGGCTTCGCCGCCGTCGTCCGCGCGGCGCTGCGACAGCCCGCCTTCACCGGATGGATGACCTTCCCGCTCAACGAGGCAGTCGCCGAACGCGCCCTCGCCAGCGGCGTGTTCGAGCCCGCACTCGACCTCCTGGCGGACCTCACGCCGCTGCTGACGGCGGAGGCGGCAGTGCGGCCCTTCCTCCGCCACGATCTGCACCGGGCTCTGCGGACGATCCTGCCGTGGACCGGCCACCCCGACCCGCACGTACGCCGTCTGGCGAGCGAGGGCACGCGGCCGCGCCTGCCCTGGGCGTCCCGGCTGCCCGCCCTCGTCGCCGACCCCGGCCCGGCCCTGCCCCTACTGGACGCGCTGCACCGCGACACCTCCGAGTACGTCAGGCGGTCGGTCGCCAACCACCTCAACGACATCAGCCGTGACCACCCGGAGACCGCGATCGCCACCGCCGCCCGCTGGTTCACCGACCCCGCCCCCACCACACCGGCCGTGGCACGGCACGGTCTGCGCACGCTCGTCAAGGCGGGGCACCCGCAGGCCCTGGCCCTCCTCGGCCACGACCACGACGCCCCGGTCCACGTCACCGGGCCCGACGTCCGGACTCCCGAAGTGCCGTCCGGCGGTCATCTGGTCTTCTGCTACGAGGTCACCAACACCGGCTCCGAGACGGCCGGCCTCATGATCGACTACGTCATCCACCACCGGAAGGCCAACGGGACCCTCACCCCCAAGGTGTTCAAGCTGACCACCCGCAGCCTCGCCCCCGGCGAACGGTGGTCCGGCGTCCGCCGGCACTCCTTCCGGCCCATCAGCACACGCCGTTACCACTGGGGCGTGCACCGGGTTCAGCTCCAGATCAACGGACGTCCTCACGGGCTCGCCGACTTCACGCTCACCCCCGGCACCCCGGCAGAAGCCCCGCTCTGAACAGCCCGGCCGGCAAAGCACGACGCCCCTGCCGGGACCGGACAAGCCGTGGCCCCGGCAGGGGCGCCCCCGCGGTCGGTGCCGCGCTATCCCTCGTCGTCCGCCGGGTACCGCACCGCGGGAACGCCGTCCCCGGCCGGCAGGGCCGACGACAGCCGCGGCAGCAGCTGCGCAGCGAGCAGGGTCGACAGGGCGGAGGTGTCACCGCTGCCCGGGCCGTCCGTACGGATCACCACCGGCTGCGGGGCGTGCGTGGCCAGCTCCGCCCCGACCTCCAGGCGGCGCCGGGCCAGCTCGTACCGCAGCACCGCGGCGTTGTCCCGGTACGCCTGGGCGAGGGCACGCTGGGCACGGGCCTCGTTCTCCGCGGAGATGAGGCCGCTGCGTCCGCGCGTCTCGATCTCGAAACGCACCCGCTGCGCGTTGGTCTCCTGCTCCTCCAGGAGCTGCGCCACCGCCTCGCGCGCCCGGTTCAGCGCCGCCTTCACCTCGACGATGCGGGCGTCGCGCACCTTCTTGGCGCGCTCGATGTCCATGCCGAGGCTGTCGATCCGGCGCTTACGGGTCAGGCCCCACTCCTGCTCGTACGCGTGGCGTTCCTTCGCGACCCGCTCGCGCGTGGCGAGATGCTGCTGGTACTGGGCCGGCAGCTGCACGTCCGGGATGTTGCACCCGGTGATGCGCACCCCGTAGCGGGACAGCTGGCGGTTGAGCAGCTCCTGCATGTCGGCGACGTCCGAGCCGCGCAGGTCGTAGGCCCTCTCGGTGCGCATCAGGCGGGCCCGCTGCCGGATCGCGTCCTGGACGGCGCTGGAGAGCACCAGGTCGAAGTTGCCCGCGCCGATGGTCCGTACGAACAGCACCGCGTCGGTGATCCGGAACTTCAGGAAGAACTCGATCGACCGCAGGGGCACGTTCTCCTGGGTCGGGCAGGCCATGACGGGGGCGGAGTACGGGATCTCGGTGGCGGTGTCCACCACGAAGTCCACCCGCGACCACGGGTGCCACAGATAGTGGCGGCCGGCCTCCAGGGTGTTGGTGACGGCCCCGTAGCGGGTCAGTACACCGTTCGTGCCCTGCTCGATCTCCACGATCGAGGAACGCCACCACCACAGGGCGCCCGCGAGGAGCAGCACGCAGCCGCCCGCGTAACCGAGGGTGGCGAGCGCGCCGTAGGCGACGTCGGCGACGTCGCTGCCCTCCGATTCCGCCTCGGCCTCCCGCAGCGTCAGCATCACACCCGACAGGAGGGCGAAGACGCCCAGCCAGAGCGGGAGCATCCACCAGAGCCTGCGGCGGTGGCGGGGAATGATGACCGGAACCAGGGTGCCCGCCTCGCCGCCGCGCAGCAGTTGGGCGATGTCGCTCCAGGGGGCGACCGCTTCGGAGATGACCGACCTGCGGTTCATGCGTGCGGTGCTCACAGGGCGCCCTCCTCGGGCTCGGACGTCGAGACGGTCGGGGACTCGGACAGGGTCCCGGGGCCGGAAGCGGGCGGCGCGGGCTCGTCGGCGGTGCCGGGCTCCTCGCCCCGTACGGCCGGTACCACCGGCCGGTCCGCCTCCAGCAGGGCGCCGATCTCCGTCTCGCGCTCCGCGATACGGGCGGCGACCTCGGTCAGCCGGGCGCGCATGGCGGCCATGTCCGCGTCCGTGAACAGCTCCGCGCCCTGCTCGCCGACCAACTCCCTGGCCAGTTGCAGGAAGTCGACCCCGGCGGCCTCCCCGCGCTCCCCCGAGCCACCGATCCGCACGAGCCGCGGCAGATGGTCGGCCACCTGCTCCAGGGTGTCCAGCACCTGCTGCTGGTAGCGGTACTCCAGGATCTCCGGCGCCTCGGCCGCCGTCACCGCGCGGATGTCGAGGGCCTGTGCCTCCAGGAGCGCCGCGTTGGCCTTCGCCTCCGACTCGGCCTGCACGTACCGCTGGCGGGCCAGCGCCTCTGCCCGGTTGGTCTCCCGCTCCACCGCGGTGTCCATCTGCGCCTGGTACTGCGCGATGTCCGCCTGGATCGCCGAAAGGGTCTCCTGACGGGTCGCCAGCTCCTTGGTCAGATCACCCTCGTCCTGCTCCTTGCGGAGCTGGAGGGCGTACTCATGGGTGTACGCCTCCTTCGCGACGCGCACCATCTCGGGCGACGCCAGGTCCATGCGGTAGGCGCGGTCGGACGGCTCGGCGTGGGTGATGTTGGCGTTCGTCAGCTCCACGGCCGGCCGGAACTGCTGGTTCAGCTGCTCGAGCAGACGCCCGGTGTCCTCGCCGACCATGTCGTAGATGGCCGCGGCTTCCTGCTCGTAGATGAGGCTGCGGATGGTCTCGCTGACCGCGTTGCTCAGCTTCTCCTCGAAGCCGCGCACCGCACCCAGCGTGTAGACGAACTCGGTGGGGTCGCTGATCCGGAACTGGATGAACAGGTCGATCGACGCCTTCACCCCGCCCTTGGTCGGAGCCTCGCGAACCGGCGCGTTGAACGGGTACTCACGGGTGGTGTTGACGATGTACGACACCCGCTTCCACGGGCTCAGCAGGATCACCCGGCCGGGGCCCACCACCTTCTCCAGCTTTCCGAAGCGGGTGATCAGCGCCTGACAGCCGTCGGGGACCATCACCATGCCCTGGCGTGCCCACACGAAGGCGACGGCCAGGACGGAGATCACCCAGTAGTGGATCCCGAAGAGGGGATGGGTCAGCAGGCCGCCGCCCGTCGCCGTCACAACGGCGGAAGCGACGGCGCCGAGCACGAGCAGCAGCACGACGGGCAGCATGCTGAGGAAGGAGCGGCCGCGCGGCATCACCATCGGGCAGATGGCATGCACCTGCTCGCCACCCTCCTGCCGCTGCTCACTGCGGTTGAGGGCTTCCCCCGCCTCGTCCAGCGGGACGGTCTTCTGGGCCATGACGGTGGCGATGCTGCCACCCTGTTCGCGGGCGGCGGGGAAGTCGCCGGGGTCCATGCCCTCGTCCTGTGCGGTCTGACCGGCCTGTGCACCGGTCACGCCGGACTGCCGCCGGCCTCCGTCGTCACCACCACTGCTCCGGCCACCGCTGTTCCCGCTCGCACCACCGGCGCGGCGGCGCAGCGCCTCTTCGGCGACCTGTTGCGGGCTCGCACCTCCTGCGTACGCCCGCGCGGCGTCCCGCAGGTTCTGAGTCCGTGCCACGTTTCCCCCTTCGCTCTTGCTATCTGCGGCCATCCCACACCATGGACCCGGCCGGATGTAAGGCAGGGTCGCATGTGCCGCCCGTTTCGTGACCGGACGGGCCGGGCGGAGAGGGGCAGGGGCGGGCCGCGTGGCAGCCGGGACGGTGGTGCCCGCTGCCACGGGGCCTGTTGACGCCTGTTGGGGCCTGTTGGGACCTGCCTAGTGGGCCAGTGCCTGCCGGTGTGCTCTCGGTACCGTGGCCGTACCCGCACCGCCGTGGATCACGAACTGCGATCCGGGTTCGACCAGGATGTCGCCCTCGGCCGAGCCGGTGATGGTCACGTCCGTCAGGGTCGCTCTGCCGCGGGCACCGCCGTGGGCGAAGATGCCGGATCCGTTGTTGGACCTGTCGATGGTCACGTTGGTGATCTGTGCGCCGGGCACCGCGCCGCCGCCCGACTTGAACTGGATGCCGTCATAGGTGGAGTCGTGGATGTCGGTGTCGCGGATCACGACACCGGGGATGTCCTGGCCCGCCTCGAACAGGGTGATGGCGCCGAACTCCTGGGCCTCGCCCCAGAACGCGCCGCCGGTGCGGTGCAGGGCGTTGTTGGCGATCAGCGTCTGTCCGGAGAACGGCAGCGGGTCGTGATCGGTCGTGAGCATGATGCCGGGGTAGTTCATGGTGTCGGAGACGATGTTGTTCTCGATGGTGTTGCCGTGACCGCCGTAGATCGCGATGTTGTTGGCACGCCAGGGAAGCTGAACGGTGTTGTTTCGGAAGTGGTTGTCGTGGCCGATGCCGACCGACGGGTCCTTGACGTAGCGGCTCGCCCAGACGGCGAGCGCGTCGTCGCCGGTGTTGCGGAAGGACGAGTTGTACACGGTCGAGTTACGGGTGCCGTTGGCGAAGTTGATGCCGTCGGCGTAGGTGTTGCGGATCCGCATGCCGGTGAACTCGAGGCCGTCTCCCGGGTTCCACAGTTCGGGGATGTTGGAGTGGTCGCGCCCCACCCAGACGCCGACGTTAGCGCGAACGGCGGTTCGTGGAGGGCGTCGAGGCGCGTGCCGGGTGCGTCGCCGGATGGAGATGACGGGGTCTCGTCAGGTAGTTGACGGCGACCTGACGAGCAAGCAGCGGCAACCAAGCGATTCTTTGAGTAATTCCGTCAATCTTTTGCGCTGCCAAGGTGACAGGTTTCTACCAGGTCTGGACTTTGGCAACGGCCCGGTGAACATCACGAGTTGCCGCGAGAGTCGTCGCAGGCCACGCCCGCCCCCTGCCGGGCGCCCACCCGGTCTCCTGTGGTTCCTTCCTGCAGCGAGTCGGTGAGATAGGCGGCGAGGTCGGGGCGGGCGGGCGCGAGCAAGTGCCGTACCCAGGCTTCGCGTTCGTGGAGGACCGGCGGCAGCTCCCAGACACTCCCAGCTCGATCGTGCGGCCACCGGGGTCCGCGTGGTCCAGCGGCACGTTCGCCACCGCGCACTCGAAGCCGGCCTGGGCCTCCTGCGGGCAGGGCCGCCAGCGGAGCTCGACGCCGCCGGGGCCGCCCGGTCCGCCGGCCGGGCCGGACCGGCCGACAGCAGCAGAAGGATGGCCGCGACCACGACGCCGGCGGCGGTCCTGAGCGGCCTGCGTCGGGCGGTCCGCCGCATCGCCGGGCCCTTCCGTCGGCAGGTGACGGGCCCTGCACGACGGTGGCGGGCCCGCCTGCCATACCTGTGGGGTCCCCGCGCGCCGGGCAACCGCCACGCGTCCGAACGTCCGCACCGCCCGCTGCCGGCGCCTCCGGCAGTGCCGCGGCAGCCGCGCGCTGCTCCTCACCGGGGCCGTACGCACGAGGGCCGGGGGCTCGCGGCTGAGGTACCGAGGCGGACCGGGCGCCTCCCCCTGCTCCGGGGGCGTCCTCGGCGCGGCCGCTCCCGGCCGGTGCGCTGGTAGCCTGGTGGGACGCTTCGACTTGCCGGGGCCCGCACCAGGAGGTGCGGGCCCCCGCTCGTTCCGGGCGCCAGACCAGGGAAGGGTCCCCCATGAACACGAAGCCGTCAGCCCCTGGGCACTCCGGTGCCGGCACGACACGGGCCGCGGCGCCGCGGGGCGAACTCTCGGCGAAGACGCTGACCCCCGGTTCGCCGCCCGCCGCGTCGTTCGCCGAGCTGGGGCTGCCGGCGGCAGTGGTGCGGGTGATGACCGACCACGCGGTGACTGAGCCGTTCCCGATCCAGGCGGCCACCCTGCCCGACGCGCTGGCCGGCCGGGACGTCCTCGGCCGCGCGCGGACCGGCTCGGGCAAGACCCTCGCCTTCGGGCTGGCGCTGCTCGTCCGTACGGCGGGCCGGCCGGCGGCGCCGAAGCGGCCGCGCGGGCTGGTCCTGGTACCCACGCGGGAACTGGCGCAGCAGGTGAGCGACGTCCTGGAGCCGTACGCCCTGGCGCTGAAGCTGCGGCTGGCGACGGCCGTCGGCGGACTGTCGATCGGGCGGCAGGCTGCCGCGCTGCGGTCCGGCGCCGACGTGGTCGTGGCGACTCCCGGGCGGCTGACCGACCTGGTGGCACGCCGGGACTGCCAGCTGGACCAGGTGCGCATCACGGTGCTGGACGAGGCGGACCAGATGTGCGACATGGGGTTCCTGCCGCAGGTGTCGGAGCTCTTGGACCAGGTGCCCGCCCAGGGGCAGCGGATGCTCTTCTCGGCCACTCTCGACCGCGACGTCGACGAACTCGTCCGGCGCCACCTGAACGACCCGGTGCTCGCCACGGTCGACCGGGCGGCGGGCGCGGTCACCGCGATGGAACACCATGTGCTGCACGTCCACCCCGCGGACAAGTACGCGACGGCCACGGAGATCGCCGCCCGCGACGGACGGGTGCTGATGTTCCTGGACACCAAGGCCGGTGTGGACCGGTTCACCCGGCAGCTGCGCGACAGCGGGATCCGGGCCGCCGCGCTGCACAGCGGGAAGTCGCAGCCGCAGCGCACGCACGCGCTCGCACAGTTCAGGAGCGGTGACATCACCGTGCTGGTGGCCACCGATGTCGCCGCACGCGGAATCCACGTCGACGGCCTCGACCTCGTCGTCAACGTCGACGTGCCAGCCGAGGCCAAGGACTACCTTCACCGGGGCGGCCGCACGGCTCGCGCGGGCGAGTCCGGCCGCGTCGTCACTCTTGTCACCCCGGACCAGCGGCGCGACGTGAACCGGATGATGTCCGACGCCGGGATCCGGCCGGAGGTCACCCAGGTGCGCTCCGGCGAGGAGAAGCTGACCAGCATCACCGGAGCGAAGCGTCCGCCCGCCGGGACCAGGGCCGCCGGCGGCAACGCGCCCTTCCGCGGCCTGGGCACCCGGCCGGGCCGCGCCCCGAAGGAGTCCCGCCGGGCCGCCGAAGCCCGCGGTGTCGCGGAGGCCCGTAAGGCCGCCCGGATCCGCCGGGGCCACTGACGGCCGGGCGGGACCGCCGACCTGAGCCGTCGGCGGTCCTGCCCGGTGTCAGCCCCGCCCGTCGGCCGGCCTTGCGGCGGGCCGGCCGGTCCCGGCGAAGCAGCCCTCGTTTACGGGCGTCAGGCGAACTGGCCGGGCCGGTAGTCGCCGGCGGGCTGCTGGACCATGACGTTCACGCGGTTGAAGGCGTTGATGAGGGCGATGAGCGACACCAGGGCGGCGAGCTGGTTCTCGTCGTAGTGCTTGGCGGCCGTCGCCCATGCCTCGTCCGTGACGCCACCGGCCGCGTCGGCGATACGGGTGCCCTGCTCGGTCAGCTCCAGCGCGGCGCGCTCCGCGTCCGTGAACACCGTGGCCTCCCGCCAGGCCGCGACCAGGTGGAGGCGTGTCGACGTCTCCCCGGCCTCCGCGGCCTCCTTGGTGTGCATGTCCGTGCAGAAACCGCAGCCGTTGATCTGGCTGGCGCGGATCTTCACCAACTCCTGCGTCGCGGCCGGCAGCGTCGAACCCGAGACCGTCCTGCCGCCCGAGACGAGGTTTCCGAGGAACTTGGCCGCGACCGGGTTGCCGAAGAGGTTCAAGCGAGCATCCATGGTGAACTCCTTGCCGTTGTGTGTGCCTGCGTATTTCTGACGGGCCGGCTCGGCACGATGTGACACGGACGGATGTGACGTGCGTCTCTCGCGGGCTCAGGGCGCGCGCGTACAGCGCTGTTCGCCATGGTGACGGCCCGTTGGATCTCCGCGCGAAGGTTCCTGTCGGTGACCCCTGGGGAAACGGGCGCTGGTTCCGCGATTCGGAGCGGGTCCGGACGTGCGTGGCACAACCGTGGTCTGCTCAGCGGTACGACGGCACAGCGTGCCCGGACGGCGAGGCGACGCGCCGGCCTCACATTCCGGTGCGGTGTCTCGTCGGACAGGTGTGGGCAGCAGCGACCGAAGGAGTCCGACACCATGACCAGCACGTCCGAGCCGGGAGACGCCCCGCTCGATCCGGACCTGAGCGCGATCACGAGCGAGCGGCGCCAGCTGATCAACGTCGCGTACCGGCTCCTCGGCTCCCTGGCCGAGGCGGAGGACGTCGTGCAGGAGACGTACGCCCGCTGGTACGCCATGTCCCCGCAGCAGCGGGAAGCCGTCGAGTCCCCCGGCGCCTGGCTGACGAAGGTCGCCAGTCGCGTCTGTCTCGACGTGCTCCGCTCGGCAGGGGTCCGGCGGGAGCGCTACGTGGGCGAATGGGTCCCCGAGCCGCTGCCCGACCGCACGGAGTGGGCCAACGGGCCCGCCGGCGGCGCGACGGCCGACCCGGCCGACCGTGTCACCCTCGACGAGTCGGTCAGCATGGCCTTTCTCGTCGTGCTCGAATCGATGACCCCGGCCCAGCGCGTCACGTTCATCCTGCACGACGTCTTCCGCTACTCCTTCGCGGAAGTGGCGGAGATCGTCGGCCGGACCCCGGCGGCATGCCGCCGGCTGGCCTCGTCGGCCCGCGGCCGCCTTCGCGAGTCGCAGGCCACCGCGACTCCGGCGGACCGGCGCGCAGGCATCGTCAGGGACTTCAAGCGGGCATGGGAAGCCAAGGACATCGACGCCCTCGTCGGCATCCTCGACCCCGACGCCACGGCGGTCGGCGACGGCGGCGGCCTCGTCAGTGCGCATCTCCACCCGGTCCGGGGCGGCGAGCGGATCGCGCGGTACTTCGTCGAACTCGCCGACAAGGCGCCCGGCCTGACGATTCTCGAGCGTACGGTCAACGGTCAGCCCGGTCTGGTGGTCCAGCAGGACGGCGTCACCGGGACGGTGGTCGCGTT
Source organism: Streptomyces peucetius (assembly GCF_025854275.1). Lineage (NCBI taxonomy): Bacteria > Bacillati > Actinomycetota > Actinomycetes > Kitasatosporales > Streptomycetaceae > Streptomyces > Streptomyces peucetius. The sequence goes on from NZ_CP107567.1 coordinate 242,463, forward strand.
CGACTTCACGGGCGACCGGATCAGCCGCATCTGGGGCGTACGCAACCCCGAGAAGCTCCGGCCGTGGACGGCATGCTGATCCGCCTCCCCGTCGGGGGCGCTCACGCCAGGGCGTTGACGGCGGCGGTGAAGACGCGCGGCAGGCGTTCGGCCGTGGGCACGATGAGCGGTGCGAACGCCGGCTTCTGCCGGGCCCGCAGCAGGAGCTCCGTCAGCAGCCGATGCCTGCGGGTCGCCCGGTTCCAGTCGGTCTCGTATCGGCCCGGCGTACCGCGGCGCAGGTTGCCGACCAGGGCCTCGGCGCCCGTGAGGGCCAGGGAGATCCCCTCGCCGGTCAGCGCGTCGACGTAGCCGGCGGCGTCTCCCACGAGGAGCACCCGTCCGTGAAGGCGGGCGCGTGCCTTCTGGCGCAGGGGGCCCGCGCCTCGCACCGTGGTGACGGCGGTCTCCGGCGGCAGGCGCGCCGCGAGTTCGGGGAAGCCGGCGAGTTGGGCGTCGAAGGGGACGCGTCGTGCGGTCAGCAGGGCGATGCCGACGAGTTCCGGCCCGAGGGGGGTGACGTAGGCCTCGCCGTGCCGGCCCCAGTGCACCTCGACGCAGGAGGACCACGGAGCCACGGCGTAGTGGCGGCGCAGCCCGTACCGGGGCGCTCCGCGGGTCGGCACGCCCAGGCCCAGGGACCGGCGCAGCGGCGAGTGGAGGCCGTCGGCGGCGACCAGCCAACGGGCGCGCAGCCCCGTACCGGGCACGTGCACGCCGGTGGAGTCCTGCCGCACTTCCTCGACCCGCAGGCGCACCACGGGGACTCCCGCCGCGCGGACAGCCGCGTGCAGGGCGCCGTGCAGGCTGGTACGGCGCACCCCGAGGCCGGGACCGTACCGGAAGTACGCCTGGGCCCGGCGGGGTTCCTGGACGTAGCGGATTCCGTCGATCGGATGGCCGGGGACCTCTACCCCGAGCGCGGCGAGAGCCCGGACGGCGCCGGGCATCAGACCTTCGCCGCAGGCCTTGTCGACGGGTTCCCGGCGCGGCTCGGCCACCACGGCGTCGAATCCGGCGCGGGCCGCGTGGAGGGCTGTCGCGAGGCCGGCGGGCCCGCCCCCGACGATGAGCAGGTCGTGGCCGTCCTTCACGCGGACACCGCCACTTGGGCGAGGGCGGCGTTCTCGCACCGGACACGGACCGTGAGCAGCGCCGCATTGGCGGCGGTGAACACCGCCGCGGTCAGCCACGCCGAGTGCACGAGGGGCAGTGCGGTGATCTCCATGACGACGGCGACGTAGTTGGGGTGGCGCAGGAACCGGTAGGGGCCCGCGTCGACCAGGCGGGTGCCGGGGACGACGATGACGCGGGTGTTCCAGTACCGCCCGAGGGTCGTGATGCACCACCAGCGCAGGGCCTGGGCCAGGAGGACCAGGGTCAGCATGGGCCATCCCAGCGCGGGCAGGAACGGCCGGGGAGCGAGCAGGGGCTCGAGCAGACAGCAGGCCAGCAGGCCGGTGTGCAGGGCGACCATGACCGGGTAGTGGCCGCGGCCGTGCTCCACGCCGGAGCGGGCGAGGGTCCAGGACGCGTTGCGCCGGGCGACGACGAGTTCGGCGACGCGTTCCGCGGCGACGGCGAGGACGAGCAGCGTGTACCAGGGCATGCGGATCACTCACCAACGCAGCAGGACGAGTTCGGAGCAGAATCCCGGGCCCATCGCCAGCAGCAGGCCCCAGGTGCCGGGAGCGGGCCGACGGGCCTCTCGGGTGTTCTGGAGAATGTGCAGTACGGACGCGGACGACATGTTGCCCACCGTCGCGAGCGAGTGCCGTGCGGCGGCGAGGGCGTTGTCGGGCAGACCGAGGACGTCGGTCACGGCGGACAGGACCTTGGGTCCTCCTGGATGGCACACCCAGGTCCCGATGTCGTCGGTGGTGAGGCCGTGGTCGGCCAGGAAGTCCCGCAGGCCGGCACCGAAATGGCCGCGCACGATGCCGGGAACACCGGCACCGAGCACGATGCGGAATCCGCTGGCGCCGATGTTCCAGCCCAGGAGCTGTTCGGTGTCCGGGTACAGGTGGCTGCGTGTGGCGACGACCGTCGGCCCGGGTCCGCCACTGCCGGGTCCACCGCTGCCGGGTCCGCGGCCGGTGGTGCGGCGGCCGCGTGCGACGACTGCTGCCGCGCCGTCACCGAACAGGGCGCCGGCGACGAGATTCGCGTGGGAGTCGTCGCGCTGCTGGAGCGTCAGTGAGCACAGTTCGACGGTGAGCAGCACGGCGGTGTCGTCGGGGTGGCCGCGGAGGTAGTCGTGCAACCGGGCGAGGCCCGCGGCCCCGGCCACGCACCCCAGGCCGAACACCGGGACCCGCTTGACGTCGGGCCGCAGCCCCACGCGTCCGGCCAGCCGGGCGTCGAGCGACGGGGCGGCGATACCGGTGATGGAGGTGCACACGAGCAGATCGACGTCGTGCGGTTCGAGCCCCGCTTCTTCGAGGGCGCCTGTGAGGGCCTGCTCGGCGAGGTCGAGTCCGGCCGCCATCCAGGCATCGTTGGACTGCCCGAAGTCACCGAGGGCGGCGTACCGCTCGATCGGCAGCGCGAGATGCCGTGTGCGTACCCCGGCGGAGGCGTGCAGGCGGCGCAGGAGGGCGCGCTCGGCACCGGGCGCGAGGCAGAGGTCGCCGATCAGTTCGGTGAGGTCGTCCTGGGTGTACCGGTGCGGCGGCAGTGCGGTGCGGACCGCGAGGATCGTGGTGGCCGCGGCCGTCCGGTCCGGCGGGGCGGGCGGGGGAGGGGCATCGTCGGCCATCACAGGAACACGCATGCCGGTAATGCCCTTCTCGTTGTCGAATGCCTGATTATCTTTCCTTCGTGTCTCTACACCCCGCCGACGCCCTTCCCTGCACGACACACCGTGTCCCCCCGCTGTGGCGCTCCTGTCACCTCGGGCCGGCGCTCGCCGTGACCGGGTTCGCGACCGCGCTGGCCGTCACGGCCGGACGCGGCCCGGCGGGTGCAGCCGAGGTGGCGGCGGCGGTTCTGGCGGGCCAGCTGTCGGTGGGCTGGTGCAACGATGCGGTCGACGCGCGGCGTGACACGCTCTGCGGTCGTCGCGACAAGCCCGCGGCGACGGGAGAACTGCCGCCGCGGACGGTCGCTGTCGCGGCCGTGACGGCCCTGTGGTTGTGCGTACCGTTGTCGCTGCTGAGCGGCGCCGCCGCGGGGGCGGTGCATCTGGGGACGGTGGCGACCGGCTGGGCCTACAACCTGTGGCTCAAGCACACAGCGCTCTCACCACTGCCCTACGCGGTCGCCTTCGGCGCGTTGCCGGCCTTCGTCACGCTCGGTCTGCCGTCGCCGTCCTGGCCCGTCTGGTGGGCGGTGACCGCGGGAGCGCTGCTGGGTGTGGGGGCGCACGCCGTCAATGTGCTTCCCGACATCAGGGACGATCTCGCGGCCGGTGTGCGGGGTCTGCCGCAGCGCCTGGGCCGAACGGCGTGCCGGTGGCTGACCCCTCTCGTGATGCTGGGGGCCGTGGGCGTGGTCGTGGCAGGTCCGCCCGGGCCGGCCGGACCGGCGAGCCTGGTGCTCGCGGTGGTCGCGGGCGCCGTGGCCGTCTCGGCCACGGCACTGCCGTGGGGGCTCCGCAGCCGATGGCCGTTCCGGGCCGCGATCGCGGTGGCGGGCATGGCTGTGGCACAACTGCTGCTACGGGGGCCGGACATCGTCTGACCCGGCCAGCGGCGGCGAACGCGAGACCGCGCCCCCGCACTGCCCCCGCGGGCGCGACGAGGGGCCCTGGCCACTCGGGCCAGGGCCCCGGCGCCCCCTCGCGGATGAGGGGACGGCTGAAGCCGGCTTCGTCTACTGCCGTCCGCCGCCGCTCTCACGGCCGCCCTTCCGGCCCGCCTCCGACGCACGCTGCGGATCGTTGGCGAAGTTCCCGGAGTTGTTGGACGCAGCCATGACCGCTCCTTTCCCTCAGGTCGCTGTGGTCTCTTACGACACCGCGAGCGCCCAAGGCGAGGTACCCCAATCAGGACTCTCGCGACGTTTTACTGACTATTGGTCACCGACCCTGCCGGCAAAGGCCTGACCCGACACACCCCCGAGGACGCTCCCGGAACGGTCGGTCTCAGGAGGCGGGTGCGTCCGTCGGCTCGTCCGAGGGACGCTCGGCGGCCTGCCTCGCCAGTTCGGCGCGGAGGTCCTCCGGACCGAGCGCCAGCAGGCCGCCGATCGCACGGTTCCATTCGACGGCCGCCTGTTCCACCGCGGACCGGAAGCCCAGTCGCACCGGGCACCCGGCCACCATCAGGACGAACGCGGCGACCGGCCGCAAGAGCCACCGACCGCGTACGGTGAGCGCGACGTCCACGTGCCACCGGCCGTCGTCCGCCCGCTGCGGCCGCAGATGCAGCCGCGCCTGGCCCAGCCGGTGCTTCAGCCGTGCCGTCGCGGGAGCCCGCGCGACCGACGGCGCCCCGGGCGCGAGTTCGGTCGCCGCCCACCACGCGGCCAGATCGAGACGTGCCTTTCCCGACCCCCGGTGCAGCGTCCCCGATCCCTCCTGGCCCTGCATCCGCCCTTCGGCCTCCACCAGCCGCGGGCGGTCGGGGCTGCGCAGTCGCAGAGACATCCGCACCGTCAGATCGTCCGAGACCAGCAGCTGTTCCAGGACGATCGCGTCGTCGCGCCGCCACTCGCGTACGAGCAGCGCCACCCGGTCCGTGGCGCCTGCCTCCGAGAGCTCGTACCGCGCGCCGGGCCGCAGATGGCGACCCTTGACGAGCCGCACGTCCGCGACGGGCTGCCCGTTCTCGAGGAGGATCTCCGCTCCGCGGCCCCGGGTGGATTCGGCGAAATCCAGGAACACCCGCAGGAGCTCGTGGAACCGGCCGGGTTCCACGGCGAGGACGGTCACGGAGTGCCGGAGAACGGTCATGTGTCCCTGCCCGCGGAGGCGGGGCCGACCGGCCGTGCTGCCGCAGGCCGCCGCTGCCACTCGCTCACTGTTCCCCCCGCCTCTACCGGAACCGTCCGGCCCACTCGGCCGGACCCGGCGCGCCCAGTGCCGCCACAGCCAGATGCGACGGCGGCTGAGGGTGCGTCATATCAGCGTTGCCATTGGTATCAGCATCGTATCGTGTGCCTTTTCCCGGGAACGCCCGTGCTGCCGGGCAGAAGCGGATCCTGGTCGTAGTGTGTGGCCGTGGCACGGATCCCGGATCCGGCGCGCGCCTCCACACCGCCCACCGCTTCCCTGGGGATCCGCATGGCCGCATCTACCACCGAGCCGCCCACTCTCGTCCCGGTGAAAGGCCGCAGGTGGGGAAGTGTGGTCGTCACCTGGGTGACGACCACCGATCACAAGAAGATCGGGCATCTGTATCTCATCGCGTCGTTCATGTTCTTCGTCATGGGCGGCGTGATGGCGCTGCTGCTGCGGGCGGAGCTGGCGCGGCCGGGTATGCAGATCATCTCGAACGAGCAGTACAACCAGATGTTCACGCTGCACGGCACGATCATGCTGCTGCTGTTCGCCACCCCGACCTTCGCGGGTTTCGCCAACGCGGTCATGCCGCTGCAGATCGGCGCGCCGGACGTCGCCTTTCCCCGGCTGAACATGCTGTCGTTCTGGCTGTTCCTCTTCGGAGGACTCATCGTGGTCAGCAGTCTGCTGACCCCGCAGGGCGCGGCCGACTTCGGCTGGACGGCCTACACACCACTCAGCGGCGACACACGTACCCCCCAGGTGGGAGGAGACCTGTGGATCATGGGGCTGGCGCTGTCCGGGTTCGGCACCATCCTCGGCGCGGTCAACTTCATCACCACGATCATCGGCCTGCGCATGCCGGGCATGACGATGTTCCGGATGCCGATCTTCACCTGGAACATCCTGCTGACCTCGGTGCTGGTCATCCTTGCTTTTCCCGTGCTGGCGGCCGCGCTTCTGGTCCTGGAGGCGGACCGGCGCTTCGGTGCCCAGGTGTTCAGCCCGGAGCACGGCGGCGCGCTCCTGTGGCAGCACCTGTTCTGGTTCTTCGGGCACCCGGAGGTCTACATCATCGCGCTGCCGTTCTTCGGCATCATCACCGAGATCATCCCGGTCTTCTCCCGTAAGCCGATCTTCGGCTACATCGGGCTGGTGGGCGCGACCCTCGCCATCACGGGGCTGTCCGTCACGGTGTGGGCGCACCACATGTTCGCGACCGGCGCGGTGCTGCTGCCGTTCTTCTCGTTCATGAGTTTCCTGATCGCCGTGCCGACGGGCGTGAAGTTCTTCAACTGGATCGGCACCATGTGGAAGGGCTCGCTGTCGTTCGAGACGCCGATGCTGTGGTCGATCGGCTTTCTGGTGACGTTCCTGTTCGGCGGCCTGACCGGCATCATCCTCGCCTCGCCGCCGCTGGACTTCCACGTCACCGACACCTACTTCGTCGTGGCCCACTTCCACTACGTCGTCTTCGGCACCGTGGTGTTCGCGATGTTCGCCGGCTTCCACTTCTGGTGGCCCAAGATGACCGGCACGATGCTCGACGAGCGCCTGGGCAAGATCCACTTCTGGACGCTGCTGGTCGGTTTCCACACGACCTTCCTCGTCCAGCACTGGCTCGGCGCCGAAGGCATGCCCCGCCGCTATGCCGACTACCTCCACGCGGACGGCTTCACCACCCTCAACACCGTCTCCAGCATCGGGGCGTTCCTGCTGGGAGCGTCCACGCTGCCGTTCTTCTACAACGTATGGAAGACGGCCAGGACCGGGCGGCGCATCGACGTCGACGACCCATGGGGTTACGGGCGATCGCTGGAGTGGGCGACCTCGTGTCCGCCGCCGCGGCACAACTTCGTCACCCTTCCCCGTGTCCGCTCCGAGTCGCCGGCGTTCGACATGCATCATCCGGACATCGCACAACTGGACACAGCCGAGGACACCGGCCGTCGCGACGTCGTCGAGCCCGGCAAGGGGGTGGCTCCATTGACGGGCGAGGACGACGAGCACTGACGGAGGCGCTGCCCCCTCCTGGACCGCGTCAGGCCCGCGCGGGAACCGCGGGTGTGCGGCGACAGCTGCCGAGCGCGCATCGGCCTCACCATGGAAAATAGCACCGCAAAAGACGCATGAATGAGCATTCCACCCGGCGGTGGCCGAGCGACGACGGTGAGGACGCGGGGGCAGACAGGAAGGCGATCATGGCGAGAGCGATCTGGACCGGAGTGCTGACCTTCGGGCTGGTGTCGGTGCCGGTGGGTCTCTACACGGCGACCGAGGACCACACCGTCCACTTCCACCAGCTGCAGCGGGGCACCGGTGACCGTGTCCGCTACAAGAGGGTGAACGAGCGCACCGGGAAGGAGGTCGACAGCGCCGACATCGTGAAGGGCTACGACATCGGCGACGGCGAGTACGTGGTGGTCGAGCCGGAGGAGCTCGAGGAGATCGCCCCGGGCAAGTCGCGGGTGATCGACATGGCGGGCTTCGTCGACCTCGACGAGGTGGAGCCGGTCTTCTTCGACCGCACGTACTACGTCGCACCGCAGGACAAGGAATACCTGAAGGTGTACGAGCTGCTGCGCGCCGCTCTGCAGAAGTCGCAGAAGGCCGGCATCGCCACCCTCACCATGCGCAACAAGGAGTACCTCACCGCGCTCCGCGCCCAGGACGAGGTGCTGGTCCTGCACACCATGCACTGGGCCGACGAGGTGCGCGACCCCCGGCAGGAACTCGGCCTCCTGCCCGACCGGCGCACCAGGACCGGCGGCAGGGAACTCGACACCGCGCAGCAGCTGATCGACGCGCTGAGCATGGAGTGGAACCCGGACGACTTCCACGACACCACCGAAGAGCGCGTCCAGGCACTCGTCGACGCCAAGCGCGAGGGCCGGGAGATCGTCGAGGAGGCCGGACCGCCGGCGGCCACCAACGTGATCGACCTGATGGAGGCGCTGCAGAGCAGCGTCGAACGCGCCCGCTCGAAGGGCACCGGCAAGCGCGCCCGGCCGGCGGGCGAGCTGAGGCGGCTGCCCTCCCGCGAGGGTGACAAGGAACGGACCGGAAAGCGCCGAGGAACGAAGAAGGCCGGGGGCGAGAAGGATCTGGAGAGCCTGACCAAGAAGGAGCTCTACGAGCTCGCCTCCGGCCAAGGCATCGAGGGCCGCTCGAAGATGACCCGGGAGCAGCTGGTCAAGGCGCTCAGGGCCAAGGCCCACGCGGCGTGAGACCGACGCCCCGGGCCCGGCCGGCGCCCGGCCCCGCATCGCCGCCCTTCCCCCGGGCCTCGCAGCACGGAGCCACCGGGCGGCCGTGCCACCGGCCTCCTCTCCGCCGGCCGGCCGGTGCCGTACGTGTCCAAAAATGCGTTTCAGGCGGTGCGTGAAGCGCCTTACCGTGGCGCGGTGACGACACAGATGATCATTCTCAACGGTGGTTCCAGCTCGGGGAAGTCCGGGATCGTCCGGTGCCTGCAGGCCGTACTCCCGGATCCCTGGCTGGCGTTCGGCTGCGACTCGTTCGTCGACGCCATGCCCGCGAAGATGCAGGCCTCGGACGGGGGCATCCGCATCGCTGCGGACGGCGGGGTGAGCGTCGGGGCGGACTTCCGGGCGCTGGAGGCGGCCTGGACGGACGGCATCGTGGCGATGGCCCGGGCAGGAGCCAGGGTCGTCGTCGATGACGTCTTCCTCGGCGGGGCGGCGTCCCAGCAGCGGTGGCGGAAGGCTCTGGGCGGGGTGACCGTGTTGTGGGTCGGCGTCAGATGTGACAGCGCGGTCGCCGCAGGCCGTGAGGTCGCACGAGGAGACCGCGTCCACGGGATGGCCGCGTCGCAGGCGGATGCGGTGCACCAGGGAGTGTTCTACGACCTGGAGGTGGACACGACGCACACCGAGTCCCTGGTGTGCGCGCGGACCATCGCCGCCCACGTCAGCTGATCGGCCCGTCCGGATCGGCCCGTCCCGGATGGGCCTGGAGGCCGGAATCATCGCCTGGCCCGCTTCCTGCAGAGCAGCACGGTGACCGTGGCGGTGACCGCGGCCAGCGCGGCAAGGACGAGGAGACGGTGGTCGTTCACCGTGCCGGCCGCGTGCGCGGCTTTGTCGCGTACGGGCTCGGGCGTCCTGTCGCGTGCCACTTGCAGCGCGTGCGCCGTCGTGTCGTGGACCTGCTGTCTGACCTCCGCCCCCTTGTGCTGGGCCTGGGTCCTGGTCTCGGCCAGTTTGTGCTGGGCCTGAGCCTTCACGTCCGCCTTGGCGGCCAGTGCTTCGACCGTGTGCGCGAGCTCTTCGCGGGTGGCCCGGGCCTGCTCGCGCAGCTCCTCGGGAGTGGGGTCCTGTCCACGGGGGCCGTTGTCGGTCATCGGTGTGCGCTTTCCTTGATCTGGGCGATGTCGGCCTTGACGTTGTCGACGGTCTGCTGGGGTGCGGGCGGGGTGCCCCGGTCGATCTGCTTCTTGCCGGCTACGGCAAGGACGCCGGCCACCGCGCAGAGCACGGCCGTGACCACAAGGGCGGACAGCCACAGCGGCCAGACGAGATCGAGCGCGATGATGGCGGTCGCCACGACAGCCTGCAGCGCGAGGACGGCGACGAGACCGGCGCCGCCGAACAGGCCGCCGCCCAGCCCGAACCGCTTACCCTTCTGCTTCATCTCCGCCTGCGCCAGGCGCATTTCCTGACGCAGCAGCTGGGAGATCTGCTCGGACGCCTGCTTGACCAGCTCCCCCACCGATTCGTCCCGGTGACGGGGCGGGGTTTCCGGTGACCTGTCCATGGTTTCCTGCCCTTCTCCGCTCGCGGGTGAGCTGCGGATGCGTCGTGTTCCGCTCGGGTGCCGTACCGGTTCCCCCGGTTGTGCCGGGCGCATGCCTGCCGGCCCTGTCAGCCGTCGTCACGACCTGCGGGACCGGGGCCGGTCTCCCCCATGGCGCTGCGGTCCTCGGCGGTCCACTTGCGGGTGTCCCGGGGTTCGACGTACGGCTCCTCCCGGCGGGGGTGCCCCCCGATGATGGCCCGCTCCCTGGCCAGTTCCGCGTCGAACTCCAGGCCGAGCAGGATCGCAAGGTTGGTGATCCACAGCCAGACGAGGAAGATGATGACGCCGGCCAGGGTGCCGTAGGTCTTGTTGTAGGAACCGAAGTTGGCCACGTAGACCGCGAAGCCGGCGGAGGCCACCATCCAGATCAGCAGCGCCAGCAGACTGCCCGGGGAAACGAACTTGAAACCACGGCCCCTGGCGTTCGGTGCCGCCCAGTACAGGATCGCCAGCATGATCGTGACCAGCAGGACCAGTACGGGCCATTTCGCGATCGACCAGACCGTCAGGGCGCTGTCTCCGATGCCCAGGGCGGTGCCGATCTGACGGGCGATGCCGCCGGTGAGTACGACGATCAGGGCGCTGACGCATGCCAGGACCACCAGCGTCAGGGTCAGTCCGACGCGTACGGGAAGTACTTTCCACACCGGCCTGCCCTCGGGCAGGTCGTAGACGACGTTGGACGTCCGGATGAACGCCGCCACATAGCCGGACGCCGACCACAGCGCGCCCAGCAGGCCGACGAGCGCCAGGACGGAGCCGACCCCGGCGCTGCCCTGCAGCTGAGTCACCGCGTTGGTGAGCACGTCACGGGCCGCGCCCGGCGCGAGCTTCTGGATGTTGTTCAGGACGGACTGCGTGGCCGAGCTGCCGGCGATCCCGAGCAGCGAGATCAGGACGAGCAGCGCGGGGAACAGGGCCAGGATCCCGTAGTAGGTCAGGCCCGCCGCCCGGTCGGTGAGCTCGTCCCGCTTGAACTCCTTGAGCGTGCGTTTCAGCACCGCCACCCACGACGCCTTGCCCATCTCCGTCGGCGTGTCAGGCGCATCTCGCTCCGCTTGCGGGCTCGGGCCGGTCTCCCGTTCGGTGCGGCGGGCTCGGTGCGCGTCGCCCGGGTGCTCACTGCTGTGTTCGTTGGACATGGGACCCGGGTAACCGGCATGATCCCGTCCACGCCAGTTTTGCGCCGATTTCATTCAGAGGGAGTACTGGCGCGACTCCTCGGCACCCGGCCCCGGGCAGGTCCGCGGGTGTTCACGCGGTCCTGCCCGGCGGGGCCGGTGCGACCTCCCGACCCGCGGCCGGCGGAGCCAGGGGCATCCTCGGCGGTACGGCGGTACGGCTCAGGCGTATGCCGGCTGCCCCGGCCCCGGCACGTTGCGGAAGCGGAACGGCTCCGGCTCGCGGCCCGCCTGGACGAACCAGCACTCACCGGTGTCGTCGCCGGTGACGATGCGCAGCACCGTGTCGGCGACCACCTCCGCGGGGATGACCGGCATCCCCTGCGCGGAGAGCATGTCGCGCAGCGGGTCGATGATCCGTGACTCGGCGAAGCCCGGGCAGATCGCGTTGAACCGGATGCCGTCGGGGGCCAGCGCGGGCCCCAGTGAACGTGCGAGGCCCACCACGGCGTGCTTGTTGGCCCCGTACAGCGGGTCGAGCGGTACCGAGGCCAGGCCGGCCAGGGACGCGGTCGCCACGATCGACCCACCGCCGCGGGCCCGCAACGCCGGCAGGACGGCATGGGTGCCGAAGACGACGCCGTCGAGATTGGCGCCCATGGCGCGACGGTAGCGTGCCAGGTCGAAGTCGTCGGCGACCCCGCAGCCCGTCGCCACCCCCGCGTTCAGGAACGCGATGTCGACACCGCCGCAGCGTTCGACGGCGAAGTCCACCAGGGCACGGTTCGCGTCGAGGTCGGAGACGTCGCACGTCCGGAAGCTGCCGCCGACGAGGTCGGCCACCTCCCGGCCGCCCTCCACGTCGAGGTCGGCGACGACCACCTCGGCGCCCGCCGCGGCGAGCGCCAGCGCGGTGGCCCTGCCCAGCCCGCCGGCACCGCCGGTGACGATCGCGACCTTGCCGTGCAGCGCTGCCGGTCCCCGCCCGCTCCCCGCGGCCCGGGCCTCGGCGGTCATGCCAGCTCCAGCACGAGCTTGCCGACGTTCTCGCCGCGGAAGAGCATCCGGAGCGTCTCGGGGAAGTCGTCCACCGTCCCCTTCACCACATGCTCCTTGACCTTGAGCCGGCCCTGGCCGATCCAGCCGGCGATTTCCTGTCCGGCCTGGGCGTAGCGCTTGGCGTAGTCGAAGACCACGAAGCCCTCCATGCGGGCACGGCGCACCAGGAGGGACAGGTAGTTGGAGGGGCCGTTGACCGGTGTCGCGTTGTTGTACTGGCTGATGGCGCCGCAGACGACCACGCGGGCGTGCATGGCCAGCCGGGTGAGCGCGGCGTCGAGGATGTCCCCTCCGACATTGTCGAAGTAGACGTCGATGCCGTCAGGAGTCTGCTCGCGCAGTGCCCGCTTGACGTCGCCGGCCCGGTAGTCGATCGCCGCGTCGAATCCCAGTTCGTCGGTGAGCAGCCTGCACTTCTCGGGTCCTCCGGCGATGCCGACGACGCGGCAGCCCTTGACCTTGGCGATCTGGCCGACGACGGTGCCGACGGCACCCGCGGCGCCGGACACGACGACGGTCTCGCCTTCCTTGAGGGCACCGACGTCCAGCAGGCCGAAGTACGCGGTCATACCGGGCATGCCAAGGGCGCCGAGGTAGGTGGAGGGCGGCGCGAGCGAGGTGTCGATCTTCAGCGCGCCCTTGCCGTCGGACACGACGTGCTCCTGGACGCCGAACGTGCCCGCGACGTGATCCCCCGGCCGGAAATCGGGGTGGTTGGAGGCGGTCACCTCGATGACCGATCCCGCACGCATCACCTCGCCGAGCCCGACGGGCGGGAGGTAGGACGGGCGGTCGTCGAGCCAACCGCGCATCGCGGGGTCCAGCGATATGACGCGTGTGCGGCCCGCGAACCGGCCGGGGCCGGGTGCCTCGACGGGCACCGAGACGTGTTCCCAGTCCTTCGGCTCGACGTCGCCCACGGGGCGGGCTGCCAGGCGGATCTGGCGGTTGGTCGCAGACATGAAGCCTCCTGTCGTCCATGAACCCCCTGACCATACCGACCAGTAGGTACGTCTGTGACTGTGAGGTGCGTCACGCACCTCTCTCCGGTGGAAACGCCGCCTCACTGCCCGCCCGCGATTTGCCAGCCCGCGATCGCGGTGCCTGTATGGAGCACAACGCAACACGCCGGCACCGGGACAGGGCACAGCATGGGAATCGACGAGACGGCGGAACGGGTGATCCCGTTCGCGTGCGAGCAGGTGGCGGCCTACGCGATGGACTGGCGGCACGATGCCGAATGGACCCAGGGCATCCGTGAGGCGACGCTGACACGGGAAGCCGACACCGGCGGGTTCGGGGTGGGCGCCGAGGTGACCCGTACCGCGTACTTCGTGGGCAAGCGGATCGACTACGTGCTGCGCGTGGCCGCGTACGAGCCGCCGACACTGTTGGACATGGTCTCCGTCGCGGGCCCGATGCCGATGCACGTCACGTACTCGTTCGCACCGCACGCGCGGGGCACACTCGCTCGCATCCGCGTCCGGGGCGACACGGCCAACTACTACCGCCCCGCCGCACCCCTGATGGCGCGGAAGGTCCGTTCCTCACTGGTCAAGGACCTGCGCGACCTGGAGCGGCAGCTCAGTACGACGCCACAGCGATGAAACACCGGCGGTCCGCATTCCGCGGGCGGGGCGTCCGCCGCTCAGGCACCGCCCGGAGGACGTCCGGGCCGGTAGACCAGTTCGATCAGGAACCCGACGATCACCATCCATCCGCCGGCGCCGAGGAGCCACACGGAGTGGGTGAGGAAGCCGCAGACCACCAGGACCGTCGCGGTCAGCGTGAGTGCGTGGACGACGCGCCGCACGCCGCGGTCGTTGTCAGCAGTCGTCACACGACTGCCCTCGAGCGCCCAGGGCACTGGTCTGCCGAGTTCACCGACGGCGTGGGCTGTTCGCGCGAAACGGTCACCGGGGTAACGGTAGGCCCCGCTCAGCGGCACGGCCGGGGGCTCGCGTCAGGGCTGCGTACAGGAGTGCGGCACTCGCGTAAGGACGGCGTCAGGGCCGCCCCCGACTGGCTATCGTCATCCCGTGCGAGTGATCGAAATGTACCCGGGCGACACGACGGAGTCGCCGTGGTGAACCGGCGGTGGCCCCGCCCCCGGCATCCGGCACAGGTCGTCGTCGCGGGTTTCGCCACGGCGATCCTGGTGGGGGCCGGGCTGCTGATGCTTCCCGTGGCCAGAAGCGGCCCGGGCGGCGCGAGTCTGCTCGAGGCGCTGTTCACCTCGGTGTCGGCGGTGTGCGTGACGGGCCTGGTCGTGGTGGACACACCCGCCTACTGGACCGGGTTCGGGCAAGTGGTGATCCTGGCTCTGATCCAGCTCGGCGGGCTGGGCATCATGACCTTCGCCTCCCTGCTGGTGGTGCTCGTCTCCCGCCGGATGGGGCTGCGTGCCCGGCTGACCGCGGCGGCCGAGACGAAAACACTGGGACTGGGCGAGGTCCGCTCCGTCATTTCCGGCGTGGTCAAGGTGAGCCTGCTGCTGGAAGCGCTCACGGCACTGGTGCTGACGCTGCGTTTCGGCCTCGGCTACGACAACTCATGGCCGCGGGCCCTGTGGCTGGGCGTCTTCCACGCCGTCTCGGCGTTCAACAACGCAGGCTTCGCGCTGTACTCCGACAGCCTGATGGGTTTCGTCACCGACCCGTGGATCTGCCTGCCGGTCGCGTGCGCCGTCATCGCCGGCGGCCTCGGGTTCCCGGTGCTCTTCGAGCTACGGCGCCGCTGGCGCAGGCCGCGGTCCTGGTCGCTGCACACCAAGATCGTGGTGTGTGCCAGCAGTGTCTTCCTGGTCGGTGGCAGCGTGTTCATCACCGCGATCGAATGGACCAACCCGGCGACCCTGGGCCCGCTGGACACACCGGGCAAGCTGCTGGCCGGCTTCTTCCAGGGAGTCATGCCCCGTACTGCAGGCTTCAACAGCATCGACACCGGCCAGATGAACCCGGCCAGCTGGCTCGGCATGGACGTCCTGATGTTCGTCGGCGGCGCCAGCGCCGGCACCGCCGGCGGCATCAAGGTCACCACATTCGCGGTGCTCTTCTTCGTCATGTACGCCGAAGTACGGGGCGAGAGCGCGGTCAACATCTTCCACCGGCGCCTGCACGGCGACACCCAGCGCCAGGCGCTGACCGTCGTCCTGCTCTCCGTGGCCGCCGTCGTCGGCTCCACGGTGGTTTTCATGGTCTTCACCGACATCAATCTCGACCGGTCGCTGTTCGAAGTCATCTCCGCGTTCGCCACCGTCGGACTGTCCACCGGCATCACGGCCGACCTGCCCGCCACCGAACAGGTGCTGCTGACCGCACTGATGTTCATCGGCCGGCTCGGCCCCATCACCGTGGCCTCCGCGCTCGCCCTGCGCCAGCGCGTCCGCATGTACGACCTTCCCGAGGAGCGACCCGTCATTGGCTAGGAACCGCAGTCCCAGAACACGCCGCATCACCCAGAGCGATTCCGTCGTGGTGATCGGCCTGGGCCGCTTCGGACGAGCCCTGGCCCTGGAACTCGTCGACGAGCACACCGAGGTCCTCGGCATCGACGAGGACCCGGAGCTCGTCCAGCAGCTCTCGGGCACCCTCACCCACGTGGTGCGCGCCGACTCCACCAAGGAGGACGTGCTGCGTCAGCTGGCCGTCCACGAGTTCAACCGCGCCGTCGTCGCCATCGGCACCGACCTGGAGGCCAGCATCCTGACCGCCTCCCTGCTCGTCTCCTTCGGCATCCAGGACGTCTGGGCGAAGGCCATCAGCGAGGCCCACGGCCGCATCCTCACGCAGATCGGAGTGCACCACGTCGTCTATCCCGAGCACGACATGGGCCAGCGCGTCGCCCATCTGGTCCGCGGACGCATGCTCGACTACATCGAGTTCGAGGACGACTTCGCCATGGTGAAGACCACCCCGCCCACCGACATCATCGGCAGACGTCTCGCCGACAGCGCCGTCCGCACCCGCTACGGCCTGACCGTCGTGGCGATCAAGCGCCCCGGTGAAGGCTTCACCTACGCCACCCCCGAGACCGTCGTCCGAGCCGACGACACCATCATCGTCGCCGGACGCACCCGAGAGACCGAACACTTCAGCGAACTCCAGTGACCGCCCGGGAGCAGTCCCGGATGCGCCGGCGGCAGGCGGATGCGTCCCGTGCTGCGTGTGAGCGGCCCCGCCGGCCCGGAGGGCGGAGCGCCCGACCGGGGTTATCGGTCACTCGTCACCCATTGGCGTGAGCGACAACCGAAGACCGCCCGGTCCGCCCGGGCGCCTTCTAGCGTCCGGCTCCATGAACGACATGACCGAAATCGGCGCCATCATCCAGCAGGTGCAGCAGGACATGGGCGACGAGCTGCGCCGGCGGGTGCGTCAGGCCCTCGCCGACCGGCCGCGTGACTGGCTCGTGGAGCAGCTCATCGATCTCGCCCTGGCGCCCGCGCTGCCCGGGCAGCGCGACGTGCGGGCCGCCGCCGCCACGGAACCGGAGGAGGAGCCGGAGAAGGACCGCGCGGCACGGTCGGAACGGATCCGTGCCCTCGCGCTCGATACGGAGGTGCTGCGCCGGTACGTCCAGGGCTACAGCGCGCTCGACCGCGACACGCTGGTCGCCCGCGGCCTGCTGCTCGACCCGCTGGAGAAGGGAGCCGGTCTCCTCGGGCCGGAGCACCGTTCCGCGGAGGGCGAGTCGCTGCTGACGCAGGCGAAGGACCTCCTGTACGCGCTGCTGTTCGGCGACGCGGAGATCGGTGTGCACCTCGACCGTGTGGAACGGGAACTCCTGACACTGACCATGCCGCGGAGCAAGGCCCACGCGATCTCTTTCGTGCTGCGCGCCGCCACGGAGATCGGCGCCGCCGGCACCTGGCGCGACCCCCGGGGCGCGGCGAACGACGACCGGGCACCGAACACACTGCTTCAGGTCGAGTACGGGGAGATCGCGGAGGAGCTGGTGGGAAACGGGATCGCCGCGTGCCTGCGGCTGATCAATCACTTGGAGGTGAACGAGGTGGTGCTGTACGCGCGGATGGAGAACGTGGAGGAAAGCACCCTCATGTGACGGCGGGCCCCCTCCCGGGTGTCGCAGCTCACACGGTCCGGCACGGAGGGCACGGAACATCCCGAAGTGGTTGACCGTTCACCTGTACGTGGCGGCGGAGGGGACAGTGTCCCCGGGCCTCACCCATGGCCCATGGGGAAGATCGTTCGGCTGAAGCCCCATGGTCCCCTCGCCGAGAGGCGACCGCCCTCCGCGCCACCACCTGCTGCCCCGGCTGGTTCCCCCCGACCAGCCGGGGCTTCCTGCGTCCTGCGGCGTGATGTACCGGCCGTCTCTCAGGCGGCGCCGTTGCGGTCCATGGGCCCCCAGTCGCCGGGCTGGGAGGTGACCACCTCTGTTGCTTCGGTGATGACGCGGCTGGCGATCCAGCCGAGCGGCTCGACGTCCTTCACGAGGGGTTCGTTGTCCGGGCCGCGGGTCGCCTCGGTGCCGTGCAGTACCCACGGTCGCGTGCCGGAGCCCTTCACGTGCGGGAAATGGCAGTAGTCGTGCAGTCGCCGGGCGACCCAGACGTGCGGGGGACGCCCGCCCCACCAGTCCTCGATGTCGAGCGGGCTGGCCGACAGCCCCGGCAGCGGGACCCCTGTCAGGTCATCGGTGCTCGAGACGTCCCGCAGGTCCTGACCGGGTCCGCGCGACCAGCGCACATAGAGACCGCGGCGGTCGGTGACGACCCGGGTGAGCGCCGCCAGACTGTCGAAGACCGGCATCGTCTGCGTTGACTTGCTCATGGTCCAATTGACGGCTCCGCCCGCCGCACGGGTCAAGCGGGGAGCAGGGAGTCGTCTTCGGGGCGGGCGCCGGGCAGTTGATGGCGGGCCGCGATCAGGGCCGCGTCGATGTCGCGTGTGCCGGTCGACACGCACAGCGTGCGGGCGATGTCGTCCATGCGCTGCCGAACCTCGGCGCTGCCTTTGTCGGCGTGCAGGATGCGCAAGGTGTCGTACTGCTCGACCAGGTTCTGAAGCACCGCGGGGTGAGCCATCAGCATCAGCCGTCTCCTTCCGTCACGGAACACTTATGCGTCGTGTGCCGGCCCGCCTACCCCGGGCCTCGCACACCATGCGCGCCGTGCCCGGCTCAGGACCCGGAAGCGGAGGCCTCGCCACTCGAACGGCCCTGCGGCGGCCGGGCACGTGATGAGGAGCGGTGAGCGGGTGCTCACGGAGGAGAAGTGGGCCTTCGGTCCGGCTTCTCCTCCGTGAGCACCCGGTCCGTTGCGCGGGTGCGGGGTACCCGCCGGCCGCACAACACATTGCGGACCCTGCCGCGGGCAGCTTCACTGCAACAGAGTCCAACGGCGAACTCGATCGGAGGCTGTGATGCTGTCCCACGCTCTGGACCGCGGCGTCCTCGTCGTCACCGTCCACCAGGACCCCGGCATCAGCCGACGCGCCGAACTCGCCACACGGATCAGCAGCCTGGTACACGCCCACAAACCGGCCCCGGTCGTCATCGTCCTCGAGGACCATGCCGCCACCAACGCCGCGGTGAGCGCCGTGCTTCGCGCCCACCGTCTGTGCAGCCACCTCGACACGCTCATGTCCGTCGCGACTCACAGCGCCCCCGCCCGGCGCCTGCTCGAGGCGAACGCCGACGCCGGCAGCCACCGTCTGGTCGTCCACTCCCGCATCGACATCGCCATCAGTGCTGCCAACACCGCAGCCGCAGCCTGACGGGCCTTCCGGCAGCGCTCGGGCACACCCCGGTTCCCGCCGGAGCGCGCCGCCCCGTGCCGAGGCGCGCCCGAACCCACCGGCAGTGGCACGGCCCTGTGCCGGGCCGCGCCCGGACCGGTGGCCGCGGCCCGCCGGGTTCAGGCGCCGAGTTTGCCGACGGTGTCGCGCAACGTCTCCGCCAGCCGCGTGACGCCCTCCTGCGCGGGCGACGAGGTGCCCAGCTGCTCGACGAGCTCTCCTCGCGACATCAGTACGGCCGCGCCGCGGAAGGCGTCGCTGTCCAGGTCGGCCGGGCCGGCCACCCGCGCCCGGCCTTCGAGCACCACCAGGGCGGCATCGTCGTCGGTGGCGTCCAGCAGTTCCCGGACCAGAGCCTCGTCGATCACCACAATGCGCTTCCTTCCCGCGATGCCGGGACCGCCCGACGGGGCCGAACGGCCCGGTGTTGCCGGTGGCCGGCGAGCCGGTGACTACTGTCCCTCCTTGCTCACTTCCTTGTTCACTTCGGCCGGCGAGTCGTAGCTCTTCTCCGGCAGAGCGTCGAGCGCCTCCATGATCTTCTGGTCGGCACCGTGCTGCTTCGCCTGGTCCAGGATCTGCCGCTTGTCCGCGGGGTACCCCACGCCGCCCAGGCACTTCTGCAATGCGATGGGATTCACGTTCATGGAAAGACGGCTACCCGTGCCGGGAAAGGGAGTGCACCCCGTGTCTCCAGGTGCACACCGATGGCCGCCTTGCAGGCTGCCGGCGTGTCGCCACCCGGCGGCTGGGCACTTGCGTCAAGTAGCAGCGAGCCCGGCTGTGGCCGACGTTGGAGGCGAGGGCGGCCAGCACCCTGCGAAGCCTGTGACCGTACGTGGAGGTCCTGCCGTATGACCGTTCGCACCCGCATCACCGTCGTCGTCATCACGCGTGACCGGCGAGAGAATCTCCTCCACACTCTCGACCGCCTGGCCGCGCTGCCGGAGCGCCCGCCGGTGATCGTCGTCGACAACGGGTCGAGCGACGGAACCGCGGAGGCGGTCCGCCGCCACCACCCGGACCACCTCCTGCTCACTCCGGGCCGCAATCTCGGGACACTCGGCCGCAATCTCGGCGTGCGCCGGGCACGGACGCCCTACGTCGCGTTCAGCGACGACGACTCGTGGTGGGAACCGGGTTCACTGGCCGCCGCGGAGGGTCTGCTGGACGCGTATCCACGCCTGGGGCTGCTCGCCGCCCGCATCCGGGTCGGCACGGAAGGCGGCACGGACCCCCTCGACGCCGCGCTCGCCCGCTCCCCCCTCGAACCGGTGGCCGACCTGCCCGGCCAACCGGTGCTCGGCTTCCTGGCCTGCGGCGCGGTGGCCCGGCGTGATGCCTTCCTCGACGCCGGCGGCTACCACCCCGTGCTGTTCTTCGGCGGCGAGGAGACACTGCTCGCCTACGACCTGTCCGCCCGCGGCTGGGGCGTGTGCCACGTTCCCGGGGTGGTCGCCGTGCACTGCCCGACCAAGGAGGTGCGCCCGGGCCGGCCGGCCGTGATGCTCCGCAACGCCGCACTCACCGCGTGGCTGCGCCGCCCTGTCCCGGTGGCGCTGCGGCACACCGCCGCACTGGTCACCGCGCCGCGCCGGGACCCCGAGGCGCGCACGGAACTCGGACGGATGCTGCGCAGGCTGCCCGCCGCACTCCGGGCCCGGGAGTCGCTCCCGGCCGGCGTGGAGAGCGCCGCGCGGCAACTCGACCTGCAGGGAGCCATGCCGTGACCGGCGTACGCACCACGGTGGTCGTCATCACCCACAACCGCCGCGAGGAACTGCTGCGTACCCTCCGCGAGCTGACGCGCCTGCCCGAACGACCGCCGGTGATCGTGACCGACAACGCGTCGACCGACGGCACCGCCGAGGCGGTGCGCCGACGGTACCCGGACGTACTGCTGCTCACTCCCGGCCGGAACCTCGATGCCGTGGGCCGCAACCTCGCCGTGCGGCACGTATCGAACCCCCTATGTCGCGTTCTGCGACGACGACTCCTGGTGGGAGCCGGGGTCCGTCGCGCGGGCGCAGGAACTGCGGGATCGCCACGAGCGCCTGGCCGCGGTGACCGCCCACATCGTCGTGGAGCCCGGGGGCACGGAGGACCCCATCGTGGCCGAGTTGCGCGACTCACCGATCAAGGGGCCGGCGTGGCTCCCCGGGCCCGCGCTCGGTTCGTTCCTCGCGGGGGCCACCGTGCTGCGGACCGACGCGGCGTTCGCGGGCATCCCCTGGGTGATCCGTGAACGGCGCGTCGTGGCGCCCGCCGTCGAACGGCGACTCGTGCTCCTCGAGACGGAGCAACGGCACTCCACTGCCCGTCAGTACGTGGGCTGATCGGGCAGTCGGAGCACGTCACCGCAGAGAACTCGGCACAACCCGTCCCGCCCCGGCGTACCTGCTCCGCACGTTGGGCGTCCGTGAGGCCCAGGTCGAAATCGGCGTCCACCAGGACGGAGTGGGCACGTCGTCCTGGTTGCCGTACTGCAAAGCCGGTGGCCGGGCTACGACTCGTAGTCCTCCGGCTTGATTCCCGCCTCCTCCATGGCTTCGCGCATGGTGCGACCCGAAGCGTCGGGGATTTGCTCGTCCGCCTTTTCCTTGCTCTCGTCCTCGATCTTCTCCGGGTGGGTGATCACGTCGTCGGTCGTCCTGCTCTTGCGCCGGTTCTCTTCGGGTACGGTCATCTCTCTCAATCCTCTGGTACGCAGGCGGTTCGCCGGCCGGGTACCCGGCCGGCGAACCGCCGAACACACCGACGGGCAGCACACGCGGCGTGCGGACCGAGGCCAGTGGCGGCGAGTCGTCCGCGGCCCGGCGGCCGCCACCGCCACACAGGCCCTCCCCGCTCGCCGACCGTGCGGGCGTGCGGTAGGGCTGGGTGCATGGCTGGAATCGAACTCAAGAGTGCGGCGTTCAACGACCACGCGCTGATCCCCCGGCGCTACGCACGCGAAGGCGAAGACCTCTCCCCGCCGTTGTCCTGGTCCGGGGTTCCCGACGGCACCGCCGAGCTGCTCCTGCTGTGCGAGGATCCCGACGCGCCCAGCGGCACGTTCGTCCACTGGCTCGTCACCGGCATCGACCCGCGCGACGGCACGGTCGACGCCGGGCAGGTCCCCACGGGTGGCACAGCAAGGAGGAACGGCTACGGCGAGGACCGCTGGGGCGGCCCCCAACCGCCCGTCGGGGACGAGGCGCACCGCTATTTCTTCCGCCTGTACGCCCTGCCCGAGCCGGTGGATCTTTCCGACGGGGCGACCGCCGAGGAGATCCACCGGGCGGTGGACCAGCAACAGCTCGCGAGCGGCACCGTCGTCGGTCTGTACCAGCGCTGACCTGCTGGCTGGCACCGGTTCCCGGGACACGCCCCAGGCCCGGTGCCGCCGCCCGGCTGCCACGCCTCACAAGCAGGGTGCCGGCTGCCCGTGCGGCTGCGCGGCAGCCGCTTGCCCGGCTCGGCGCCCGTGCCGCTGTCGGCCTGCGCCTTGCGGAAGAGTGCGGTGACTTCACACCGGCAGCGGCATGGTGCACCCGGTGCTACGGGTTGTCGCTGTCCTCCGTGTCGTCCTTTTCGCGCCCCTTCAGTGCTTCTCCCTCGCCTGTGCCGTGCGGGCTGTATCCCTCCGCGGCGCTTGCCGTGCCGTGCACGGTGCGCTCCCTCGGCTGCTGCTCGCGCCCGGAGTGTGCTCCGGGACCGCGGTCGGCGGCTTCTCTCGGTCCGGCGGATCCGGATGAGGCTTTGCGATCGTCAGGCGATGAGGCTTTGCGGTCGTTGGCCATGGTGCCTCCCTTCGGGGCCGTAGGCACTTTGGACCAGTACCCGTCGAGGCACAGGTGACACGCCCGGCGGACGGTGGATCCGCCGCCCCGCCCCCCCGCGAATGGCGCGACCTCGCCGAGCGGCCGGCGAGGTCGGTGGTCCGCAGGCAAGCCGCTCCGGGGACCGGAGCGGATCGGCTCTCCTCGGCTTCAGGCCCGGTTGTGCTCGGCCTTGCGGCCGGACCGCTCTGCGGCTTCGTCCTTGTCCTCGGGGATCCCCGCGACGTCCTCGACGTGGAAGAGGCGGGCGATCGGGACGTCGGTGCTGCTGTGGGCGATGATCGAGGCCGCGATGCAGACGGCGATCAGTGTGTACGCCTCCTTGCCCTGCGGGATACCGGCCTGCAGCACCAGAAGTCCATACACCACCGAGGCGAAGCCCTTGGGTCCGAACCAGGCCGCGACAAGCCTCTCCCGCCGGTCGAACCGGGTTCCGATCAGCGAGACCAGCATGGACACGGGGCGGATCAGGACGATCGCCAGGAACACCGCGACGTAGCCGCCGACGGAAAGGTCGCCGAAGAGCGCCGGGGTCAGCAGCGCGCCGAAGACCAGCAGGGCCGCGAACTTGGCGAGTTCGGCAAGCTGCTCCCCGAGCGGTTCGAACGCGGTCTTCGCCTCGGTCGGTGCGACGGCGGTGATGACCGCGCCGGCCGAGAACGCGGCGAGGTAGGGGTTCGCGTGCGTGAGGTGGCACAGCCCGTAGAGGATGACGCCGATGGCCAGCGGAAGCAGCGGCTGGAGCTTCGGCTCCGCGCCGAGCAGCTTGAACCGCAGCAGCCCGATGACGAGCAGCGGCAGGACGATGCCGAAGGCGAGACCCAGTCCCAGCTCCAGGCCGATCATGCCGAGCGATGCCTCGGCGTGCCCGGCGGTGGGGCCGGCGGCGGCGATGAGGATCAGGACGATGGGCAGTGCGAGGCCGTCGTTGATGCCGCTCTCGACGTTCAGCAGCTGGCGCAGCTTGGAAGGCACTTCCTTGCGTCCGACGATCGCCGAGGCGAACACCGGGTCGGTGGGCGCCAGCACGGCTCCGACGAGGAAGGACGTCGTCCAGTCCAGACCCACCAGGAAGTGCGTGATCAGTGCCATGCCCACCAGGGCGAGCGGCATGCCCAGACCCAACGCGCGCGCCGGGTTCTTCCAGTTGGCGCGCAGCTTCGGGAACGAGACGTGCATGCCGTCGGTGAAAAGCACCGCGAACAGGGCGAGATCGGCCGTGACGGAGACGATGCCACTGTCCGGGGTGATGTGAATCAGACCGAGGAAGCCGTCACTGACGAGCGCCCCGCCGACGAGGAAAAGGAACGAGGTGGAGAGAATCGTGCGGGCCGCGAGCCCGGACAGGAGTACGGCGATGAGCAGCGCGACTCCGAAGACAGCTACGAGCAGCATGACGAGAATCCCCCGATCAGCTAAGACACGTGTCCCTTTGTTCGCCGACCCGACTTCCCGGCACTCCGCCGGTGACTCTACACGCCTCCCGCACCCTCTTGGCGAGTGCCGGGTGCCGCCGTCATCATCTGGTTCAGCTTGCCGGGACCCGGCAACCGGTGCACACCGGCACCGCTGAACCCGCGGCGCTCGCAGCCCGTCTGCCTCGTGCGGGGCGTCACCGGCTCAGGTGACACACTGCCGGAACACCGTACGGAAATCGGCTCGCTGTACCGAGAAGGCGGGGCACAGCGCGCGGCCCGGCATCAACGACGCGCAAAGGCTTCCGGGACCGCGCAATGTTCCGTAGTGCGTCAACTGCCATCCTGCACGCAGACAGGCCGGGCCTCAGGCCGAGGACGGGACTCGAGGTCCGTGTCCCGGCCGGCTCGCAACGGGCACGGTCAGGGCGCTCGTCCTGTCACCTCGACAGCAGTCCCCTGCCAGGGAGTGCGTACGGAAAGGGACTTGCTCGTGACCATGCCACCGCCCCCGCACGGATTGCCGCCTGCCCCGTCCGGCACCGGTGGCGCCCTGCCCCCGCCCCCGCCCTCTTCCGCGTGGAGCGGCCTCGCAGTGGCGTCGTTCGTTCTCGCGGTGCTGGTCGTTCCCGCACCACTGGCACTCGTTCTCGGCGTCGTCGCCTTGGCACGGATACACCGGCGGAACCAGCGCGGCCTTGGTCTCGCCGTCGCGGGCGTCGCCGTCTCCGGCGTGGCCGTCCTGGTGGCCGGGGCCCTGGCTTCCGGCTTGCTCCACTTCTCCGTGTGGTCCGGCACCAGCGGCGAACGCGGCATCCCGACAGCCGTCCCGGATCGGACCGTTACCGTCTTCGACCTGACGGTGGGCGACTGCTTCGACCCGGGAACGGGGCGGCTGGACAAGGACCACGAGTCGCTGAGGGACATCAGCGCAGAACGCAAGGCATGCGACGAACCCCATGTCGCCGAAGCCTACGGGTCGTTCGAACTGCCGGACCGGACGCGGTACCCGGGATTCGAGGAGATCTCCGCGATCGCACGGCAGAGGTGCGCGGACCTTCTCCTCGACTATGCGATGGACCCTTACGCCTACGGCCGTCTCCAGACGTACTTCTACCAGCCGGACCGTTCCGGGTGGGCGCGCGGCGCTCGTTCGGTGTTGTGCTGGGCGGGCCGGCCGCAGGAGGACCTCACCGCCTCCCTGCGCAACGACGCCTCGGTTCTCACCGAGGAGCAGGTGACCTACCTGACCGCGCTCGAGCCCGCCCATCTCGCGCTGCTGCACGCTCCGCGGCAGAGCCCGGCGGACGACTTGCCCACGGCCCGGGAATGGGCGGGCCGTATGGCGGAGGCCCAGGCGGCATCCGCAACGCGGTTGCGGCAGGCGGATCTGCCGCCGGAGGTACGCACGACCGCGGCGGAACTCGCCGCACAGCTCACGGCAAGCTCGGTTCACTGGGAGCGGGCCTCTCACGCCGAGAACGCCGAAGGGTTTGCCCGGCACGCTCGACAGACGGAGAAGAGCTCGGGCGAGGAACAGGCCGTGAGAATCCGGACCGCACTCGGCCTGCCGACGGAGCCGGCACACACGGGCGGCTCCTTCGGCGCGGACGCCTGACCGGACGGCGCCGGCCGGCCGGGACGACGTACTCGCTGCTCGCAGGCCGGCCTGCCGCACAGCGCGGCAGGCCGGTCAGCGGCCGACGGAGCCGTCGATCTGCTCACGGAGGATGTCGGCGTGGCCGGCATGCCGGGCGGTTTCCTCGATCATGTGCACCAGGACCCAACGCATCGACGGTGGAGCTGTTTCACGGAGCGACCGGGCCCCAGGGCGCCCCAAGTCGTCACACGCACGGATGATTTCGTTGGACTGTCCGATCGCCCGGCGGTAGGCGGCGAGCAGACTCACGGCGGTCTCGTCGTCAGCCGGCCCTGATTCGTCGTCCTGAAGGGCGGCATCGGCGCCGGCGTAGGACCAGGTGAACCAGTTGTGTTCCACCGCGGTCAGGTGCTTGACCAGGCCGAGGATGCTGGTTCCCGACGGCACCCCGGCGGTGCGGACCGCCTTCTCGGAGAGGCCGGACGCCTTGGCGGTGACCGCGTCCCGCAGGTAGTCGAGGAAGGCCAGCAGCGTGGTCTTCTCATCGGCGTCAAGACTCGGCGGACGGAGATCACCACGCGATCCGTGCTGCGCTTCGGCCGGAGTTCCGGGCTGTGATCGGGGCTGAGGTTCAGTCCGCGGTTCTGTATGCGGCTCGGGATGCGTCACACCGTGACACTACGCGTCTGCCGCGTCGGAGGAAGGGAGTTCGTTCCAGTTCACCCGGTCGTCCGCGAACACCGGCACGGCTGCGAGCGAGTTCCTCTCCCGGCTGCTGGGCTCCGTGACAACGCGCGGGCAGTACCGTTGCCTCACAGCAACCTCATCCACCGCGGGCGTCGTCCCGCAACTCGGGAGACCTACATGACTTCGTCGACCAACCCTGCAGGCAGCATCACCGAGGCAACCGCACTGCTGCAGGCAGAGCTGCCGCAGTTGGAGAAGTACCAGCAGACGCTCGAGCAGGAACTCGCCTCGGTCACCGGGCGACTCGAGTCGGTGCGCAGTGCTCTCGCCGCTCTGCAGGCGCTGTCGGCCACTCCCATTCCGGCCCCTCGTGAGGCGGAGAGGGCTGGTGCGATCGCGGCCGACGCGCCGGCGGTCGTGGCGGAGGAAGTGCCGGAAGCGCAGCCCGCAAAGGTGCCCACGGCAGCGCCCGCACCTCAGGACCGGCCCGCGCGGAAGGCGAAGCCCGCGGCGCGCACAGCGGCCGCCGGGAAGCGCCCGGCGAGGACGGCCTCGGCAGGCAAGGAGGCGGAGCCCAAGAAGGAGACCCGGGCCGAGAAGGAGACGCGGACGAAGAAGGTGGGGAAGCAGTCCCGGTCCGCGAAGACCGTGCCGGCTCAGGACAGGGCGCGGAAGACTCCGGCGAAGAGCCAGGACACCGCCGGCCCCGCCGTGTCGGATGCCGCCGGGCTGACGGACCAGGTTGTCGCGGTCCTGACCCGCAACGCCGACACTCCGCTGCGTGCGCGCGACGTCGCCCAGGCCCTGGGACGTGACGGCTCCACCGGCAGCGTCAACACCGTTCGCAGCACGCTCGACCGTCTCGTCGCCACGTCCCGCGCCCACCGCGCCGGCCGCGGCCTGTACCAGGCGCCCCGTAACTGACCGCCGGACGACGCCGCGTCGGCCGGGGGATGACTCACGCCGTCAGCGCCCGCCGAGGCCGGTACGCCCGGCTCTGTCGCGGAGGGGGCCGATCAGGGAGGGCCCTCCCCGCAGGCACCACAGGGCGATGACGGGGTCGCAGACGGCGCAGGCCATGGAGGAGTCGTGCTGGAAGGGCATGATCGGGTTGCCTTTGAGGTGGTGGGCCAGGTCCCAGGCGGTGTGCAGCAGCCAGGCGATGCCGATGAAGGTCCAGGATTCCAGCCCGCGGTACGCGACGTAGGTGATGACAGCGGTGACAGGGAATTCCCAGCCGCCGAAGCCGCCACCGCTGAGGTAGGCGGCCCGCTCCGGCAACCGTGATCGCGTTGAGTCGGCGTCGGTGCGGTTCGCGGATCAGCGACATCAGCAGGACGTAGACGACGCCGACCAGTTACCGGCGTGACGTAGTCCAGGAGGCCGGGGTCGAGGTGGTTCACGGCTGGCCGGCCTCCTCGGGGTGCGGCGCCGCGGCCGTGCCGGGGCGGGCGGGTTGCCGCAGGACGAGCAGGCCGCCGATGCCCGGGACGAGGGCGGTGGCCCTGGTGAGGGTCGTCGACTGCGAAGGCGCCAGGTCGCGACCACGACGAACAGGTAGGCGCAGCCGTGGGTGGGGCCCATCAGCGAGGAGACGGGTTCGAGGTGGGCGGTGGCGAGATTGGCCAGCATGACGACCAGTGAGGCGAGTTCGGTGTGTGCCGCGATGCGCAGCGGCCGCGGATGCACGGTCATGCTCCCGTGGTGGAACCGGGGCGGACGATCATCAGGACGGTGACCGTGGCCCACAGGAGGTTGAAGACGCCGGTGAACGCGGCAAGGCGGCCCGGCGTCAGGGCGTGGGTGCCGGCAGCCCCCACCGCGGCGAGGACCTCGTCCTGGGCGGGCAGGATCAGCAGGACGAGGACGGCGGCAGCAGCCGCGGTCAGAACGATCGAGACGATCAGCCATGCGCTGCCGAGGACGCCGAGGCTGCCGGCCGTGGCGAACCCGAAGACGGGTACGGCGATCCCGACGGCCGCGTAGACGCGGCAGATGCGGTGCAGCAACCGCAGGCGCGTCAGCGCCTCGCCGCCGCCGTCACCGTCTCCGCCACCGTCGAGGGCCGGCCGCATGGCTCTGGGGAACATGCTCGCGGCGACGGTGACCGGGCCGACGGCCACGACGGCGGCCAGCACGTGCAGGGAGAGGAAGAGTTTCGTCACGGTCGGCGGCCCGTGCCCTTCCGGACGGCGCGGCGCTCGCCGGTGACGCGGCTTGAGGTGCTTCCTTCGGAGGCGCTGCGGCGGGCGTACAGCGCTTCGCCGAGGGTGACGGAGTCGGGCGGGCCGAAGCCGTCGGGCAGGGGGATCCGGACGTGCATAGAGGTTCCTTCAGGTGCGGACCGGTCCGTTCTGGGCCGGGGACGCTCCTGAAGTTAACCGGCTGCCGACCTGCCTCCCAGTGGCAGGAGTGACACCTTTCAACGAGATATTGCCAAGTGCCTCGTTGAGGCTCTGATCTGGGGCATGCGAGGGTTCTCCGGCTCCAGAAGCCGAGGTTCACCGTCCGGCGGGGAGGTATTTTCCGGCCATGCACACCATCGCCGTACTGGCGCTGCACCAGGTGATTCCGTTCGATCTGTCCACTCCGATCGAGGTCTTCACCCGCACCCGGCTTCCCGACGGGCGTCCCGGCTACCGGATCCGCGTGTGCGGCGAGCAGCCGGAGATCGACGCGGGCACGTTCACCCTGCGCGCACCCTGGGGCCTGGAGGGGCTCGAGGGCGCGGACACGATCATCGTGCCCGGTACGGCCGCCCCCGCGGCCCCGCTCTCGCCGGCCGTCCGGGACGCGTTGCGCGTGGCCGCCGAGGACGGCACCCGTATCGCCTCCATCTGCACGGGCACTTTCGTCCTGGCCGCCGCCGGGCTCCTCGACAGCCTGCGGGCGACCACCCACTGGATCGCGGCCGAGCTCCTTGCCACCGCCCACCCGGACGTCGAGGTGGACCCGGCCGTCCTGTACGTCGACAACGGGCAGATCCTCACCTCGGCCGGCGCGGCCGCGGGCCTGGATCTGTGTCTGCACATGATCCGCCGTGACTACGGGTCGGCGGTCGCCGCCGACGCCGCCCGCCTGTCCGTCATGCCCCTCGAACGCGAGGGCGGGCAGGCGCAGTTCATCGTCCACGACCACGCGCCCACCCCGCAGGGTTCCGTCCTCGAACCGCTGCTCACCTGGCTGCAGGACAACCTGGGCCGTGATCTCACCCTCGCCGACATCGCCGCCCGGGCCGGCACCAGCACCCGGACGCTGATACGGCGCTTCCGCGAACAGACCGGCACCACTCCCCTCCAGTGGCTGCACGGCGCCCGCATCCGCCGGGCCCAGCATCTTCTGGAGACCACGCACCACTCCGTCGAACGCATCGCCGCCCAGGTCGGCTTCGGCTCCCCCACCGCATTCCGCGACCGTTTCAAACGCACCACGGGTGTCAGCCCGCACACCTATCGCCGCACCTTCGGCTGAGGTTCCGCCCAGCCGAAGACGCGGCGTCCGGTTCGGTGCCGCTCAGCTCGTCCCAGGGTGGGCCGGCTCGTCAGGCGGCTCGGGTGAGTTCCGCGCGGCCGAACAGCAGGCCGTAGCCGGCGGGCAGCTGCGCAAGGATGCGGTCGACGAGGTCGGGGCCGGCGAGGCGGGAGACGACGTTGAGCACGGCGCCGGTGTCCCACCGCGTGGTGGCCGGGGTGCCGCCGATGCGGGCGGCGAGGTCCTTGACGAACCCCCAGCCGGTGAGGGGCTGGGTGGCAGGGATCTGGGAGGTGAAGGCGCGGGCCGCCTCGAGAGGGAGGCAGGCAGCGAGGTCGACGCGCTCGTCGCCGGTGATCTGGCGTCCGAGGGCGGCGAGAACGGCGCGTACGGTGTCCTCGGCCCGGTCGCGTGTGGGGTAGGCGCCTTCGTAGCGCACTCGTTCCAGCATCTGGTCGAACGTCATGCCCGGCGTCGTCGGGGTCGGTTCCTGCTGGGTGAGCATGGTCGGTCGTCTGCCTTTCTCGTCACGGTGTCCGACGCCGCCGGCCCGGTGTGTGTGGCACCCGGCCGACGGCGCTCTCATGCGGTCCGGTTGGTCATATGCGCGCGGGGCGGCCGAAGAGGAGGTCGTACCCCGGGGGCAGTTGGAGCAGCACCCGGCGGGTCAGCTCGTCGCCCGCGGCGTCGGCGGCCACGCTCAGGACGGCGCTGACGTCCCATGTGGCGGTCTGTTCGGTGGCGCCATCGATCCATGCCGCGGTGGCACGTACGAACCGTTCCGGTGACAACGGTTCGGCGGCCTGCAGCGGGTTGAGCAGGATCAGTGCGAAGGCTTCGGGGAGCCGGGCGGCCAGCCTCGCCCGCACGTCGCCCACCAGATGCGCCCCCAGCAGCGCCAGCACGGTGCGTGCCGCCCGCTCCGCCTCCTGGCGCGTGGTGTACTCACCGCGCTCCTGCACCTGGTCCAGGAACGCATCCCATCGCATCGTCATCTGGGCCCCTTCCTCTCCCGACCCGAGGCGGGGGCGGAGGAGGGGACGGGAGGGGGGAGACCGTTCCCGTCCTCCGCCACGGCGCGGGCAGGTCGCGGGTCAGCCGCCGATCTCCTTGCGGCCGGACTCCCCGCCGATGGTGATCTTGCGGGGCTTGGCGCGCTCGGCGATCGGGATCCGGAGCGTCAGGACGCCCGCCTCGTAGTCGGCCGTGATGTGCTCGGTGTCCAGGGTATCGGCCAGCATCACCTGGCGGGAGAACACACCCAGGGGCCGTTCGGACAGTTCCATCTGTACGTCGTCGGCCTTCGCGACCGGTCGGCGCTCGGCCTTGACGGTCAGCATGTTGCGCTCGACGTCGATGTCGATCGCCTCGCTCGTGACACCGGGAAGGTCGAGGGCGATCACATACTCGTCGCCCTCCCGGTAGGCGTCCATCGGCATCGCCGAGGGCCTCGACCACGTGCCACTGGTTCCCAGGAGCTGCTGGGTGAGGCGGTCGATCTCGCGGAACGGGTCGGTGCGCATCAACATCGCGAAACACCTCCAGTCGGTTCAGGCAGGAACTGCCAATGCGTTGCACCTGAGACCGTTGTAGCATGTCATCGAAACGATGACAAGTGGATGTGTCATCGCAGCGATGACGGGAAGATTGTCATCGGAAGAATGACGAAAGCGAAGGGAATCCCGTGAACGCAGCCGAGCAGTCCCGCGAGCCCGGGCCGACCCCCGCCTCGTTCCTCGCCGCGGCAGCGGCGCTGACAGCCATCGACGAGGCCGTACGCGCCGCCCAGGCCCCGCACTCCGAAGAGCAGCCGCCACCGGAGCGGGCGAGTTCCCGGCAGGCGCTGGCCGCTCTGCTCCTGCTGCGCCAGGTGCGCGACCAACTGGCCGGCTGGGAGCCGGGCCTCATCGAGACGGCCCGCGAGGCAGGCGCCAGCTGGGCCGAGCTCGCCCAGCCCCTCGGCGTGGCCAGCCGCCAGGCCGCAGAGCGCCGCTATCTCCGCCTGCGCCCCGGCGACGCGGGCAGCACCGGCGAACAGCGTGTGCAGGCCACCCGGGACCGCCGCGCCGCCGACCGCACCGTCACCGCCTGGGCCCGCAGCAACGCGTCCGACCTCCGGCAGCTCGCAGGCCAGATCACCACGCTCACCGACCTGCCCACCGACTCCCGCGCACCGCTGGCCGAAGCGCTCGGCGACAACGACCCCGCCGCTCTCCTGCGCCCGCTCATCGACACGCACCCCCACCTCGAGACCCACCACCCCGACCTCGCCGCCCGGGTCGACTCCGTCAACCGGCACACCGACGACCTGCGCCGACGCGGCGGCAACCGGCAGCAGCCCGCCACCTGACGGCACGGGTGGCGCCGCTCACCGGCAGCCCCGCGCAACGGCCGTCGCCTCCGCGCGACGGCGGACGTTTACGGCACGGGGGCTCGGAGACCCGACCGGGTGTCGACGTGCGTGGAGGCAGTCATGGCGGTGTCCGCACAGATCAGCGACGAGCTGTGGAACGAGTTCCATGCCGTGGTCAACATGACCTCACGGGAGTTGCGGGAATGGCTGAGCGTGGAAGCGGCCGGCGAGGAGACCGAGGAGGTTCCCGACCGTGCCGGAAAGCCCACCGGCCGACGGGTTCTCGAGGTTCTCGGCAAACGTCGCACCGACCTCACACGGAGTGATGTGGAGGTGATGGAACGAGTCTGCGAGATCGTCCGCTCCCAGCGCGATCCCTCGCTCGACCCGAAGGCCGGGGGCGCGGACTGGCGGCACAGCTTGATGGACATCGGCCACGATCCGCTCAAACCGGCGTGACGCCGCCCGGCACCGTCCGGATCTGCGGCCCCGCCTCGTGAGCGGCCCTCAGGGGCCCAGGGAGCGTGGGCCCTGACGGAGGTGAAGACACGGATGCGCTTCCTCGATCACCGGCACGCGGGGCAGGAACTGGCGGCACGACTCGTCGAGTGGCTCTCCGGCCGTGACCTGACCGACATCCTCGTCCTGGCCCTGCCGCGCGGCGGTGTGCCCGTCGCGGCCGAGGTCGCCCGTGCGCTCGGCGCACCCCTGGACGTCGTGGTGGTCCGCAAGATAGGCGCGCCCGGACGCCCGGAGGCGGGGATCGGCGCCGTCGCGGGCGACGAGCCCCCGTTGTACGACGGCAGGGCTCTGGAAGTGCTCGGCCTCTCCGAGGACGATCTCGCTTCCGACGCGGCCCGCGAGCGGGCAGAGCTGCGCCGGCGTGAGGAGCTGTACCGCCGGGGGCGGCCGGCTCCGGCGGTCGAGGGGCGGACGGTGATCGTGGTCGACGACGGGCTGGCCACCGGCGTCACCGCACGCGCCGCGCTGCGCCACTTGCGCGCGCGGAACCCGGCGCATCTGATCCTTGCCGTACCCGTGTGCGCTCCCGGGGCGGCAGCGGCGGTGCGGGACGAGGCCGACGCCATGGTCTGCCTGTACCGGCCGGAGTCCTTCCGGTCGGTCGGCCAGTGGTACGAGGAGTTCGCCCAGGTCTCCGACAACGAGGTGATCTCGACCCTGCGCCGGCCCGGCGTCTCCCCCGGGGACCGGTAGTCACTCGGGTCCGGACGGCGTCGCGGCCCCGGAGGTGTGCCCAGGTGTCTGTACGGGGAGCAGGCGCGGCCGTTTGGCGGTGCGGCCGTCGCCGGACGACCGGCCGCGCACCCGTCTGCGCAGCCACGGGCCGAGGAACGCGGCGGCCCAGCGCAGTTCCGCGGTGAGGGCGTGCCGTCCGGCGGGAGCGGCGGTTCCTGCCGGAGAGGGCAGGGGCTGCGTCCAGGCGAGGTCACTGCCGGGCAGGCCGAGGGCGTGAGCGACCGCGGCGGCGATCCGCTGGTGGCCGAGCGGCCCGGCGTGAAGCCGGTCAGGGCTCCACAGGCGGGGGTCGGTGACGACGGGATGGCGGCCGGTCTCGGCGACGGCGACACCGTGCCGCCGGGCGGCTCCGCGGATGCGGTCGTTGAGTGCGGTGACGCGGGAGCCGAGCGGGCGGGCGAGCGGGGTGATCCGCGACAGGTCGGGGAAGGTGACGGTGGCGACCCTCGCACCCTGAGCGGTGAGCGCGGCGAACATCGCGTCCAGGTGGCCGGCGACCTCGTCGGCGTCGAACCGCGGCCGCAGCAGGTCGTTGACCCCGGCGACCACGGTGGCCAGATCGGGGTCAAGGGCGAGAGCAGGCGCGAGCTGTTCGGCACGGACCTGCCCCGCCAGGCGTCCGCGTACGGCCAGGTTGGCGTAGCGCAGCCCGGGGTTGTGCGGTGCGAGGTGCTCGGCGAGCCGGTCGGCCCACCCTCGCAGGCCGACCGTGTCGTCGCCGTCTCCCAGGCCCTCTGTCTGGCTGTCGCCGAGGGCCACGTACCGCAGAAAGGGCGCGTCAGTCTCGGGCATGACGGTCCGTCCTCTCCCGCAGGACCTCGACGGCACGCAGGCACCAGTCGCGGTTGCCCTCCTCGAAGGCGAGACCGCGCAGGCACGTCAGGTAGGGGCCCACGGGCCTGCCGTGGCGCAGGAACTCCTCCTCGGTTCGGCCGCCCCGCATCGAGTGCAGCAGACGCTCGAACAGGTCGATCCTGGCCTGGGCGAAGACGGTGCGTTCGGTGAGCTGCGCGATCAGGTTCCCGGTGTCGACGTGGTCGGCGGCCTGGACCTTCACCAGCAGGTCCTCGCGGATGTAGGAGGGCTTGGCGGCGGCTGCCGTGAACTGCTGCAGCTCGGCCAGGCCGGCGTCGGTGACCTTGAACAGGCGCTTGTTGGGCCGGTTCTCCTGCACCACTTCGCGGCCCGTGACGAGTCCGGCCTCCTCCAGCCGGCCCAGTTCCGCGTACAGCTGCTGCGGCCGGGCGTGCCAGAAGTTCGCCACTCCCAGGTCGAACGCCTTGGCCAGCTCGTACCCGCTCAGTTCCTCGTCCAGCAGCGCCGCCAGTACGGCGTGGCGCAGAGCCATCGGATCGCCTCCTTGCCGCCTCTGTTCATGAACACACCGAGGATGATACTCATGAACATGACTAGTCACATTCATGAGTAGAAAGTTCCACGAGAATCACGAAGGAGAAGCTGTGACCGCAGCAGACCGCTTCCGCGCCGGCGTCGACAACCGCGACCTGGCCGCCCTGGACGACCTGTTCACCGAGGACGTCCGGCTCTACAGCCCCGTGAAGTTCACGCCCTTCGAGGGCAAGCGGATGGTGCTGGGCCTGTTCGGGGTCCTGCTGCGCACCTTCGAGGACTTCCGCTACGTCGGGCACTGCGCCGGCACGGCCGAGACGAGTGCCGACGGCGTGGAGTGTCCGTCGGCGGTCCTGCTCTTCCGGGCCACCGTGGACGGACGGCAGATCCACGGCATGGACCTGCTGCACTTCGACGACGAGGGCCGGATCAAGGAGTTCACGGTGATGGTCCGGCCGCAGTCCGCGGTTCACGCCCTGGGTGAAGCGGTCCTCGCCGGCCTGATCGCCGACGGCCTGGTCCCCGCGCCCCTCGCGCCGGAGCCCGGAGCGCGTCCGACGGCCGAAGCGCCGGGGCGCTGACGGCGGCGCCGGCTTGAGGACCGCCGCCTGCCGCGGACGGAACCGGCCCCCGGAAAAGTGACGCACGCCCTGGCTGCCGGGGCATTGTTACTGGTAGCCAGAGCCCTACGCTGAGCGCAACGGAGCGTTCCCATGTCACAGCGGTCGCCCGGGCATCCGTGAGCGGCCACCACAGAGACGGAGCGAGATGTTCGGCAAACTACTGGTCGCCAACCGCGGTGAGATCGCGATCCGGGCCTTCCGGGCCGCATTCGAGCTCGGTGTCTCGACGGTGGCCGTGTTCCCGCACGAGGACCGGAACTCGCTGCACCGGGCGAAGGCGGACGAGGCGTACCGGATCGGCGAGCCCGGCCACCCGGTGCGCGCGTACCTCTCCGTCGAGGAGATCGTGAAGGCCGCACGCCGTGCCGGCGCCGACGCGGTCTACCCGGGTTACGGGTTCCTGTCGGAAAACCCGGAACTGGCCGCCGCGTGCGAGGAGGCCGGCATCACCTTCGTCGGGCCGCCGGCGTCGGTGCTGAACCTGACGGGCAACAAGGCCCGGGCGGTGGCGGCGGCGCGCGAGGCCGGCGTGCCCGTCCTGAAGTCGTCGGCCCCCACGGCCGACGTGGACGAACTGGTGCGCGCGGCCGACGACATCGGCTTCCCCGTGTTCGTCAAGGCCGTCGCGGGCGGTGGCGGACGCGGCATGCGACGGGTCGAGCGGCCCGGCGACCTGCGGGAGGCCGCAGAGGCCGCCATGCGCGAGGCACGCTCGGCCTTCGGTGACGCGACGGTGTTCCTCGAGCAGGCCGTGATCGACGCCCGGCACATCGAGGTGCAGATCCTGGCCGACGCCGAGGGCAATGTCGTGCATCTCTACGAGCGGGACTGCTCGGTGCAGCGGCGTCACCAGAAGGTCGTCGAGATCGCCCCGGCGCCCAGCCTCGATCCCGGACTGCGGGACCGTATCTGTACCGACGCCGTCGCGTTCGCCCGCCACATCGGCTATGTGAACGCCGGCACGGTGGAGTTCCTCGTCGACGGGCGCGGCAACCACGTCTTCATCGAGATGAACCCGCGCATCCAGGTCGAGCACACGGTCACCGAACAGGTCACCGGACGGGACCTGGTGATCGCACAGCTGCGCATCGCCTCGGGCATGACGCTGCCGGAACTGAACCTTACGCAGGACAGCATCACGCTGACGGGTGCCGCTCTGCAGTGCCGCATCACGACCGAGGACCCGGCCAACGGCTTCCGGCCCGACACCGGCACCATCGCGGCCTACCGCTCCCCCGGCGGCCCCGGCGTGCGGCTCGACGGCGGGACCGTGCACACCGGCGCGTCGGTCTCGGCCCACTTCGACTCCCTGCTGGTCAAGCTGACCTGCGAGGGCCATGACCACGCGAACGCCGTCCGGCGGGCCCGCCGGGCGATCGCCGAATTCCGCATCCGGGGTGTGGCCACGAACCTGCCGTTCCTCGGCGCCGTGCTGGACGACCCCGACTTCCAGGCGGGACGGGTGACCACGTCCTTCATCGACGAGCGCCCGCATCTGCTGCGGACCCGGCCGCCGGCCGACCGGGGCAGCCGCATCCTGGGCCATCTCGCGGAGACGACCGTCAACCGCCCGCACGGGCCTCGTCCTTCCGTCGTGGAACCGGTGGAAAAGCTCCCCGTCACCGACCTCACGGCCCCGCCGGCAGACGGCTCCCGGCAGCGGCTGGCCGCGCTCGGTCCCGAACGGTTCGCCGAGGAGCTGCGCAGGCAGTCCGCGGTCGCCGTCACCGACACCACCTTCCGTGACGCCCACCAGTCGCTGCTGGCGACCCGGGTCCGCACCCGGGACCTGCTCGCCGTGGCACCCCATGTGGCCCGTACCGCACCGCAGTTGCTCAGCCTCGAGTGCTGGGGCGGCGCCACCTTCGACGTGGCGCTGCGGTTCCTCGCGGAGGACCCGTGGGAGCGGCTGGCCGCGCTGCGCGAGGCCGTGCCCAACATCTGCACGCAGATGCTGCTGCGGGGCCGCAACACGGTGGGTTACACGCCCTATCCGACGGAGGTGACGGACGCGTTCGTGGCCGAGGCCGCCGCCACCGGCATGGACGTCTTCCGGATCTTCGACGCCCTCAACGACGTCTCCCAGA
The DNA here is from genome assembly GCF_025854275.1 of Streptomyces peucetius. Lineage (NCBI taxonomy): Bacteria > Bacillati > Actinomycetota > Actinomycetes > Kitasatosporales > Streptomycetaceae > Streptomyces > Streptomyces peucetius. The sequence continues at coordinate 279,864 of NZ_CP107567.1, forward strand.
TGCGTCCCGCGATCGACGCCGTACGGGCCACGGGAACGTCGCTGGCCGAGGTGGCGCTCTGCTACACGGCCGACCTGTCGAACCCCGCGGAGAAGCTCTACACGCTGGACTACTACCTGCGCCTGGCCGAGGAGATCGTGGAGGCCGGGGCCCATGTACTGGCCATCAAGGACATGGCGGGCCTGCTGCGTCCGCACGCCGCACGCACCCTCGTGACGGCGCTCCGGGAGCGATTCGACCTGCCCGTGCACCTGCACACGCACGACACGGCGGGAGGTCAGCTCGCCACCCTGGTCGCGGCGATCGACGCCGGCGTGGACGCCGTGGACGCCGCCGTCGCGTCGATGGCCGGTACGACCAGTCAGCCGTCGCTGTCGGCGCTGGTCGCGGCGACGGACCACACCGAGCGGGCGACCGGCCTGTCGCTGCAGGCGGTGGGCGACCTGGAGCCCTACTGGGAGGCGGTGCGGAAGGTGTACCGCCCGTTCGAGTCGGGTCTCGCGTCGCCGACCGGCCGCGTCTACCACCACGAAATCCCCGGCGGGCAGCTGTCGAACCTGCGGCAGCAGGCCATCGCGCTCGGGCTGGGCGACCGGTTCGAGCTGGTCGAGGAGTACTACGCGGCGGCGGACCGGATGCTGGGACGTCTGGTCAAGGTGACGCCTTCGTCGAAGGTCGTGGGCGATCTGGCGCTGCACCTGGTGGGTGCCGGTGTCTCGGCGGACGCCTTCGAGGCGTCCCCGGAGAAGTTCGACGTCCCGGACTCGGTCATCGGCTTCCTCCGCGGCGAACTGGGCGACCCGCCCGGCGGCTGGCCGGAGCCGTTCCGCAGCCGGGCACTCAAGGCGCGGCCGTCGCAGGCCGAGCCGCCGCAGCTGTCCGAGGAGGACCGGCGGGGCCTGCGCGACGAGCGCCGTTCCACCCTCAACCGGCTGCTGTTCCCCGGCCCCGCCAAGTCGTTCGCGTCCCACCGTGAGCACTACGGCGACACCTCGGTGCTGTCGACGAAGGACTTCTTCTACGGGCTCGAGCCCGACAGCGAGCACACCGTCACCCTGGAGCCGGGCGTGACACTGCTCATCGAGCTGGAGGCCATCTCGGAGGCGGACGAGCGTGGGTTCCGCACGGTGCTGACCCGTATGAACGGGCAGATGCGCCCGGTGTCGGTGCGCGACAACTCCGTCGCGACGACGGTGAAGGCGGCGGAGAAGGCTGAGCGCGGCAACGACCGCCACGTCGCGGCGCCGTTCGCGGGCGTGGTCACCCTCCAGGTCGCGGAGGGCGCGTCGGTGAGCGCGGGACAGACCGTGGCCACCATCGAGGCGATGAAGATGGAGGCGTCGATCACCGCGCAGAGCTCCGGCACGGTGCGGCGGGTCGCCATCGGTGAGGTCCAGCAGGTGGAGGCCGGTGACCTGCTGATCGAGATTGCGCCGTGACGCCGCGGGGCCGGACGCACTGACGAAGGACACGGGCGCGCAACGCTGTCGCGGCGTTGCGCGCCTGCGGTCTTCCTGGCTCCGTGCGGGCTCATCGGCCCGGTGCGCAGCGTGGCGTCCTGACCGTCCTCCTGCGGTCACTGCGCTTGCCGTCGCCAGGGTTCGCCGAGGGCGCGGCCGCGCGCCGCGTGCCGGGCGTCAGGCGTCAGGCGTCCTTGCCGTAGAGGTCGGTGAGCAGGGCGACCGCGGCGTGGGTGGCGGGGTGGGGGTCGTGCCGGCGCCAGATGAGGTGCACGGGCACGGGGTCGGCGTCGCGCAGGGGGCGGTAGGTGATGCCGTCGCGGCGGTACTGGGCGGCGGTCGCCTGCGGGGTGACGCCGACGCAGCGGCCGGTGGCGATGGCGGCGAGCCAGTCGTCGACGTCGCGGGTGAACTCCACGGCCGGGCGGGCGCCTTCCGGCCACAGGTCCAGGGTGGTGGTGCCGGTTCGGCGGTCGACCACCAGGGTGCGCTCGCGGATCTCCGCCAGCCGGATGCCGCGGCGCCTGGCCCATGGGTCGTCCGAGGCGAGGGCAACACAACGGCGTTCGTGACCGACGAGGGCGTGGGCGTAACGGCGGGTGTCGAGGGCGGTGCGCAGCACGGCCAGGTCGCACAGACCCTCGGCGAGGCCGCCGGTGGGGGTGTTGTGGCGGATCAGCTGGAGTTCCACGTCAGGGTGGCGGTCGTGCCAGCGGCGCTGGAACTCGGCGGTGTGGCGGCCCATCGCGGACCAGGCGTGCCCGATGTGCAACCGGGCCTGGCCGGTGGTGGCCCGGCGGACCAGTTCGTCGGCCTCGGCCAGCAGATGGCGGGCGCGGGCGAGGACCTGCACGCCGGCGGTGGTGGGGGTGACGGTGCGGCTGGTGCGGTGCAGCAGGCGCACGCCGAGGATCCGCTCCAGCGCGAGCAGGGTGCGGGAGACCGCGGCCTGGGAGAAACCCAGTTCGATCGCGGCGTCGGTGAAGCTGCCGGTGTCGACGATCGCGACCAGGCACCGCAGGTGCCGCAGCTCCATTTCCGTACGACCATCCATGCGTCCAGCGTATAGGTGGGGTGTCGGATGCATTTTGCGTATGCGCGGGTGCGACGGATCGTCGGGCCATGACGACAGACGTTCGCGCGAGGCCGACGGTGGCGCCCCGGGCGCAGGCGATATCACCCCGGTGGTCCGGAACAGTACTGATGGTGGGCAGTGGACTGTCCACCCAGGCCGGGGCGTCGGTCGCCGCGCTCGCTTTCCCGGTTCTCGGGCCGGTGGGCGTGGTGGCGGTGCGCCAGTGGGTGGCCGCGGTGGTGCTGCTGAGCGCCGGCCGGCCGCGGCTGCGCTCGTTCACCGCCGCGCAGTGGCGGCCCGTGCTGGGGCTGGCCGTGGTCTTCGCGGTCATGAACATGGCGCTGTACACGGCGATCGACCGCATCGGACTCGGCCTTGCGGTCACCCTGGAGTTCCTCGGCCCGCTCACGGTGGTGCTGTCGAGCTCCCGCCGCCGAATCGATCTGGTCTGCGCGCTCGCCGCCTCGGCGGCCGTGGTGGTCCTGGCCCGTCCCCGGCCCAGCACCGACTACTTCGGCATCGGCCTGGCCCTCCTCGCCGCCGTCTGCTGGGGCTGCTACATCCTGCTCAACCGCACCGTGGGCGAACGCCTGCCCGGCCTGCAGGGGTCGGCTGCCGCCGCGGCCGTCTCGGGTCTGCTCTATGTGCCCGTCGGCACCGTCGTCCTGTGGCTGCACCGGCCCACCGCGGGCGCCCTGCTGTGCGCGCTCGCCGCGGGCGTGCTGTCCTCGGCGGTGCCGTTCCTCGCGGACCTGCTGGCCCTGCGACGGGTCCCCGCATCGTTCTTCGGCATCTTCATGAGCGTCAACCCGGTGTTCGCGGCCCTGATCGGCATGCTCGTGCTCGACCAGCACCTCGGCTGGGCGTCGTGGTCCGCCGTCGCCGTGATCGTCACCGCGAACGCCGTCGCCGTCGGCACCGCCGGCGACCGCTCACGGGAGAAGACCGACGGGCACAAGGCTCACTGCTGAGCCCCTCGGGGGATGCCGAGATCCTTGACCCACCAAGGGCCGCCGGCCCCGTGGTTCACGCCGACGCCCATGTCCTCGAAGCGGCAGTCCAGGAGGGCGTCGCGGTGGGCGGGGCTGCGCATCCAGTCGGCGACGACGGCCGAGGGGTCGGTGGGGCCTTTGTGGATGTTCTCCGCCCACCGGCCCCAGGCGTAGCCGGCGGCTTTCATCCGGTCACCGCCGTCGTGGCCGGCAGGTCCGGTGTGCTGGTAGTAGCCGCGGGCGGCCATGTCGTCGGCGTGGGCACGTGCCGCCTTCGCCAGCCGCGGGTTCACCGACAGGCGGTCACAACCCACTTTGACGCGTTCGGCGTTCACCAGCTCGGCGATTGCTGCCGCGTCGTTCCTCAGGGCACGCCCGGCGGCGGGTGGCAGCGAGGAGGCGGTGCCGGCAAGACCCGGGGCGGCCCCGCCGCCCGCTCCCGCGTCCCGCCGCCCGTCCGGCGCCGGCCACGCCACCACGACCACGGCGGCGAGCAACGCCGCTCCGCACATCCGCGGCAGGACGGCTCGGGGCGGCCCCGGCCGCTTCGGGCTGCGCATGGATTCTTCTCCTTCCCGAGGAAGCTCAGCGGGGCGAGGTTTTCACACCGGACCGGCCCCTCCGGCGCACCGCGCCCGCCGCTGGGCCCATCGAGCGACCTCCGCGGCGGTGCGGCACTGCCGGGTGCCGGGGCTGCGGCGGTCACAACGGGTGACGCTTCGGGATGCGGTTCCGGCCCGTCGCTGGTTCGCTGGTCGGGCCCGCTCTTCCGAGTTGCGCAAGGAGCAATGATCATGAGCGTTGCAGGTGAGTCCGGCGGCCGTGCCCGCCAGATGCGTGAGAAGGCACAGGAGCTGAAGCAGGCCGCGGAGCGAGCCACGGATCCGCAGGAGCGTCAGCGGCTGGAGGAGAAGGCCAAGCGGCTGCAGTCGCAGAGCGAGCAGGAGAGCAGCATGGGCGGCGGCGACATCTACCCGCCGGAGTAGGCACCGTACACACACTGCCCGGCCGTTCGGAGCTCCCGCAGGAGCGCGCCGAACGGCCGGGCAGCGTCGTGTCATGGCGTACGGGCGTGGTCCCTGCCGAGGAGGCACCCGTGGACGACTCCGACGGTGAGTACGGTCAGGGCCACCGCCAGCAGCAGCACGGCGGGGCTCACGGAGGCTCGCAGCAGTGCCGCGCCGAGCACCCCGCCGGCGAACATGGCCGCCACGGATGCGGCCCGGCGGCGCCGGTGCCCGGTGTCCGTGGAGGCGCCCGGGCCGGTGGTCGGGGCATCGCCGACGGGTACGGATCGCCCTCCCCCGAGCAGGCCCGTCATCGCTCGGGTGACCAGGGTCGTGGGCACGTCCGGTACCGGTGCTTTCATCGCCGTCGCGTTCTGCAGCCCCATCGCGGCTCCGACGATGGCGGTGACCGCGTAGTGCCGTGCGGTCAGTGGCCCGCCGGTCCCCTCGATGCCCCACGCCACCAGTGCGCCCGAACCGATCAGCACCGCCTCGGCCATGAGTGCCGCGAAGAACCAGCGCAATCCGCGCGCCTGGACGGCCGCTTCGAACCCGCTGCCGACGACGACGCCTGAGGCGAACCCGGCGAGCGACATACCGGAGGCCGCCGGTGAAAGGTCGGACTCGGCACCGGTGATCGCGAAGCTGAGGAAGAGCAGGTTGCCTGTTTGCACGGCGGTGAAGACGGGGCCGAGCACCAGGAAACTGACGGCCTCGATCACGCCTGTGGTCATGGTGAGAGCCACCATGGTCGCCGTGAGGGCCTTTCCGGACTTCGGCGTCCTGGCTCCCGCGGCCGGGGACTGCCCCTCACGCATGCGGCTTTCACCCGCCTCGTCCGGTCGGTACGAGCGGCATCATCGTACGGAGGCCAGGCGGCCGAGCCCGTCACGACCCGGCGGCCGCCCCGCTCACGGCTGTTCGACGTGGACCTGGACGCGTCACGGCCCGTTGCCCGTCCGAAGGCGGGCAACGATGCCGGTGAGACGATCCCCGCCGTCTCGTTCCCGTACCGGATCTCGGCCACGGATCCGAAGGTTCTGCTGGTGGCCGGCCGTACCGTCACGTGCGACTGCGACTGGTACCCGGAGTTGCGGTGGTCCAGCGGCGGGAGGTCGGGCGCCGTACGGATCGACGACGGAGGCCGGCCGTTCCGTACGAGCGCCCTCGGGGACGGTCCCGTGTACGAGTACGACTACGGTGCTCGCCGCCGGGTCTCGTCCCTGCCCACCTCGCGCAGGCCCTGAGCCGTGTCCTGACCCGCGCTGCGCGTCTCGTCCCTCGTGGTCCGCGCCGCGTCCTGCGCCGCCGACTTGACCGCCTCGACGGCCTCGCCGGCCGGGCCCCGCAGCCCTTCCTGGACTTCGTGGGCGCCCTGCTTGACCGGTTCGAGGAGCTCGCCGGAGTGCTCGCGCAGCTGCTCGCCGACACGTTCCTCCGCCTTCGACGGTGGCAGGAACGCCGCTGCCAGCATGCCCGCTCCGAAGGCCATGACTCCGGCGGCGAGGGGGCTGCCCTGGGTGCGTTCCTTCATACGCGCAGGCGCCTGCTGAGCGGTGCTGCCGAGGTGGCCCGCGGTGTCCTTCGCCTTGCCCGCGGTGGCCCTGGCCCTGCCCGCGGTGGCCTTTGCCTTCTCGCCCACCTGGTCGGCGCCCTGTCCTGCGGTGTCCGCGACACTGTGCGCGGTCGACGACAGGCCGCTCCTGCTCTCCTTGGCCGAGCCCATGACGTGCTCCTTGATTCCCCTGAGTCGGTGCTGCGCCGAATCGGCCTTCCGGCGGGCGATCCTGCGGGGCGCCATCCGGTCCGCCAGGAGGTCCACATTGCGGGCCAGATGCGCCCGCGTGTGTTCCACTTCGCTCCTCAGCTCGTCGGGTTGCGTACCCATCGGGCGTCCTCCTTCAGTGTTTCGACGGTCTGCTCGGGTGTGAGGTTCACATTCCGCATCTGTTTGCGGCCGCGGACGAACAGCACCGCACCCACCACTGCCCAGACGGCGGTCACGATCAGTGCCGCCCAGGCCCAGTCCATGACGTTGGCGAGCGCGAAGACGACGGTGAGGCTGCCCAGCAGGAGCACCAGGTGCCCCGCGTAGCCCGCGCCGGCGAGCATGCCGGAGGCCTTGCCCGCCTTCGTCGCCTCCTCCTTGATCTCCGCCTTGGCCAACTGGATCTCTTCCTGGACCAGTCGGGACACGTCCTTGCTGATCTCGCCGACCAGCTCACCGATCGACGGTTCGCCGGACGGCTCGACGGACACCGGTTCGACGGGACGGCCCGTCCGCGTCCGGCGCTCCGCCGCGGGCGGCGCCTTGTCCGTGTAGATGGTGGCCACGGCTCAACTCCCTTGTACCGGCGGGTTCCCGTCGTCCCGGCTGCGCGGGTACGTGGGCGGGGTGTGCGGCGCGACCGGGCCGGGCTCGCCGCGGGCGCTGCCGGAGGTGTGGTGCGGTGGCTGCGACTGGCCGTACGTGCCGAGCGGATCCGGTTGCCCGACTCCGGCGCTCGACGATTCGAACCGGGTTTCACCGGCACCCACGCCTGCCGGTTCGAGGCGTTCGGCCGGGCGCTCGGCGCCGTACGGTTCCGCTCCGGGACTGCGGGAACCACCGTCGGAGCCGGCGGCGCTCACGCTCTTGCCGGCGCGGGCGACGGCGAAGCCTGCCAGTGCGGCACCCGCGAGGAACACGCCGGGCCTGCGCCTGGCGAAGTCCTCGAGGTCGCTCAGCAGACCCTCCGGGCCCCGGTCCTCGAGGCGGGACGCCACGCGCCCGCCACCGTCGGCCAGCCGGCGCACGACGTTGGCCGCGGCGGAGTCCGGCCGGGCGCTGCCGCTCATCTCCCTCAGGTCGTCGGACGCCCGCTGAAGGTTGGCGGCCAGACTGTGGGTCTGGGAGTGAGCCTGGTCGCGGAGCTGACCGCGCACCTGACCCGCCAGATCCCTGGCCTGGGAACGGGCCTCACCGGCAACTCCCGCCGCCTGCTGTTTGGCGGTGCCGGCCACGCTCGAGGCGTGCTCCGTGACCACCTCCGCGCCCTGCGCCGCCTTCTCCTGCGCTGCGCCCGCTGCTGCCGCGGTCCTGTTCTGGTCCCTGCGGTCGGGGCCGTCGATGTCACTCAAGACTCCTCCTGCGTCAGACGTTGCGGATCTTGTTTTCCTGCGGGTACCCCTGCTCCGGCTCAGCATTGGGGCATATCGGCACAAATATTTATTCAATGATCAAAATTGCAGCGAATCGCCCGACCCCGGCTTGGATCAACCCCACAGGGGTTTGCGGGCGACGGCTCCGGATACCCGCTGTCCCGAGGCAACCATGGGACGTACCGCAGAGAACCGACGCAACGAAGACCCCGGACACAACGAACCCAACGAGCGACGCAACGAAGACAGCGAACACAACGAAGGCAACGACGACACGCAGCGGCGAGAGCGCCGGACCGTCAGATCGGTCGAGGTGCTCCGCGCCGCCCGGGAACAGCTCGCCGAGCTGACGGGAATGACCGCGGAGACGGTGTCGTCGTTCGCCCGGACACCGGACGGCTGGCGGCTCGTCGTCGAAGTGCTCGAGCTTGCCCGCGTCCCCGACACGACGAGTCTCCTCGCCTCGTACGAGGTCGAGGTCGACAGCGAGGGCGAACTGACCTCCTACCGGCGGACGCGGCGATACGAACGCGGACGGGCCGACCGCCCCTCTTCCTGAGGGCCGGTCCTCCTGAGGCCGGTATTCCCACAGGCCGGTCTTTCCAAGGCCGGGCATCGTGCCCGGCCCCCGTCTTTGCGCCCCGGGGGAGACAGCCGACGCCCCGCACACACTGCCCGACACAGGGAGGCATCAACCAATGACCGTTGTCCCGGCACAGCAAAGCACGGGCAGCCGCGGCACTTCCGGACTGTACGACGTACTGGAACTCGTTCTCGACCGCGGGCTGGTGATCGACGCCTTCGTCCGTGTCTCACTGGTCGGCATCGAGATCCTGAAGATCGACGTGCGGGTCGTCGTCGCCAGCGTCGACACGTATCTGCGGTTCGCGGAGGCGTGCAACCGCCTCGACCTGGAAGCGGGGAACCGCAAGGACCCGGGGCTTCCCGATCTGGTGGGCGAGATCACCGAGTCCGGCGCCCGGGGCAAGTCCAAGGGCGCCCTCGCCGGAGCCGCACAGACCATCTCGGACGCCTTCGGCGGCGGGAACGACGACGAGGAGAAGGAGTCCCGGCCGCGGGCCAGGCGCACTGCCTCCCGTCGCAAGGAGGAGCAGGAGTGAACACCTACGTCTACGGGATCGCCCGCAACTCCCCGGAGCTCGAAAGCGCCTCCCGCACCGGTGGCGTCGGCGATCCGCCGCGCCCCGTGCGGCTGCTCGGCCGGGGCAGGCTCGCCGCCCTGGTCAGCGACGCGCCGGAGGACCTGCGGCCCAAGCGCCGCGACCTGCTCGCGCATCAGCACGTCCTGACGGAGGCCAGTGCGGCCGGGACGGTGCTGCCCCTGCGCTTCGGCGGTGTGTCGGCCGACGACGAGACGGTGGCCACGGCACTCGCCGACCGGGAGGAGCACTACCTGGAGCGGCTCGACGCGGTCGACGGCAAGGCCGAGTACAACGTGAAGGCCCACCACGACGAGGAGGCGGTGCTGCACCGGGTCCTGGCCGACGATCCGGACCTGCGAGCAATGGGCGCCGCACAGCAGGCCGCCGGCGGCACGAGTCAGGAGGAGAAACTGCGGCTGGGCGAGCTGATCGCCGCAGCCGTGCGCCGGCGCGAGGAGCTCGACCGCGACGAGGTGCACCGGGCGCTGAAGGACACGGCCGTGGCCTCGGTGCCCGGGCCCGAGAGCTCCGGGTGGGTGGCCAACCTGTCGTATCTCGTGGAACAGGAGCGCGCGGAGGAGTTCGTGACGGCCGCCGCCAGGTTCCAGCGGGTCAATCCGCACCTGCGGATCCAGGTCAACGGCCCGCTGCCCCCGTACAGCTTCGTGGGGTGAGTGATGGGCCTGCTGGGAGAACTGCTGCTGCTGCCCGTCGCACCGGTCCGTGGCACCTCGTGGGTGCTGCAGCAGGTGGTGGCGGAAGCGGAGCGGCAGTACTACGACCCCGCCGCCGTTCAGCGCGAACTCGCCGAGCTGGTCGAGCGGTTCGAGGCGGGCGAGATGGACGAGACCGAGTTCGACCGGCGCGAGGACGAGCTCCTCGCGCGGCTGACGCCGGAGGGCGGCCCACGATGACGATGACGACGGCGGCCGGGCGGCCGCCCGGCCCGTACGACTCCGGAGGCGGCACCGATCTCGCGGACATCCTCGAGCGGGTCCTCGACAAGGGCATCGTCATCGCCGGTGACATCCGGATCAATCTCCTCGACATCGAGTTGCTCACCATCAAGCTGCGCCTGATCGTCGCCTCCGTCGACAAGGCGAAGGAGATGGGGATCGACTGGTGGGAGCACGACCCCGCGCTGTCCTCCGGCGCCCGCAAGCGGGAACTTGAGGAGCGGAACGCCGAGTTGGAGCGCCGGGTCGCGGAGCTCGAGGCCGACTCGCGGCCCGCCGGGCACGCACAGCAGGAAGGGGAGCGGTCATGAGCGGACTGCTGTACGTGTATGCGGTGGCCCGGCCTCCCCTGGGCGGTGTGCCCGGCTCCGCGACCGGCGTCGGCGGTGGCCCGGTCCGGCCCGTGGAGCACGACGGTCTGCTCGCGGTGGTGAGCGACGTGCGGGCGGAGGACTTCGAGGAGGCGCCGCTGCGCGACCATCTGGAGGACCTGGACTGGCTCGCAGACACCGCTCGTGCGCACGAGTCCGTGGTGCGCGCCGTCGGCGAGGTCACGGATCTCGTGCCGCTGCGGCTGGCCACGGTGTGCCGCGGCGAGAGCGGGGTGCGCCGCCTGCTCGACCAGGGGGCCCGCCTCTTCGCGGAGAACCTCGACCGGCTCGCGGGGCGCGTCGAGTGGGGCGTGAAGCTGTACGCGGCGGCCGAACAGGAAACCGCCCCGGAACCTCGGTGCGCGCCCGCGGAGGGGCCCTCGTCGGGCCGTGACTACCTGCGCCGGCGACTGCGGAGCCGGCAGTCCCGGGAGCAGAGCTGGACGCGTGCCGACGCTCTCGCCCGCCGGCTGCACACGGAACTCGCGGGACACGCCGAGGCGCAGCGGCTGCACCGGCCGCAGAGCGGGCAACTGGCCCGGTCGCACGGTGTCAACGTGCTCAATGCCGCGTTCCTGGTGCGCCGCGAGGACAGCGAGGCGTTCGTGGGGCACGTCGAGCGGCTGACGCCGCCGGAACCGGGCGTCCGGGTGGAGCTGACCGGGCCCTGGGCGCCGTACTCGTTCGCGGACCTCTCGGACACCCGGGACGACGGCCGGGTCGGCGCATGACGGCGGCAACCGACGGCACCGCGCCGCGCGACAACGCACACCTCGACACCGCACGCCTGGGCACAGCGCCGCGCGACACAGCACCGCGCGACACCACACCGCTCGCCCGGCGCGAACTGGCCCTCGTCGACCTGCTGGACCGGCTCCTCGCGGGCGGCGTCGTCATCGCCGGCGACGTGACGTTGCGGATCGCCGACGTGGACCTGGTGAGGATCGACCTGAAGGCCCTGATCAGCTCGGTGGGCCCGCGGGTGCCGTCACCGTGGCCGGATCAGGAGGCGGACCGATGAGCAGCACCCGGCGCCCGCGGGTGGAACTCGACCCGGACACGGTGGAGCGCGACCTCGCCAGGCTGGTACTGACCGTGGTCGAACTCCTGCGGCAGCTGATGGAACGGCAGGCGCTGCGCCGGGTTGACACCGGGGAGCTCACCGAGGACCAGGAGGAGCGCATCGGCATGACGCTGATGCTGCTCGAGGACCGGATGGAGGTTCTGCGGGACAAGTTCGGGCTGGAACCGGGTGATCTGAACATCGATCTCGGACCGCTGGGCCCGCTGCTCCCGCCCGGTGAATGACCACCATCCGGACGGGTCTTTGCCGTTCCGGCAACATGGTTTGCCGTGGCTGTGGTCGCGGTCTCCCTGAACGGAGGTACACCACATGTCCACAGCAGCAGAACAGAAGGTGACCGGCGCGGACGCCCCGGCTCGCGGGTGTTACGACATCGTGGTCGTCGGCGGCGGGGCCGCCGGACTGAGTGGAGCACTGGCGCTGGCCAGGGCCCGCCGCTCGGTGCTGGTCGTCGACTCGGGCCGGCCGCGCAACGCTCCGGCCGGGCACGTCCACGCGTACCTGACGCAGGAAGGCGTGGCGCCGGGACAGATCCTGGCCACAGGCCGTGCCGAAGTGAGCGGCTACGGCGGCGAAGTCGTCACGGACACCGTCGAGGCCGCCGAGCGCCTGGAGGACGGGCGGTTCCGTCTGGTGCTCGCCGGAGGAGCGGCCGTCGAGGCGGACCGCCTGCTGGTGACGACCGGCCTGATCGACGAGCTGCCTCAGGTGCCGGGCCTGACGGGGCGGTGGGGCCAGGAGGTGCTGCACTGCCCGTACTGCCACGGGTACGAAGTGCGCGACCAGGCCGTCGGGGTGCTGTCCACCGGTCCGATGGCCGTCCACCAGGCCCTGATGTGGCGGCAGTGGAGCGACGACGTCACGCTCTTCCTGCACACCGGTCCGGAGCCGGACGAGGACGAGTACGAGCAGCTGGCCGCCCGCGACATCGCGGTGGTGGACGGGCGGGTGGCGTCCGTGGAGGTGACGGACGGCCGGCTCAGCGGCGTGGTCCTCGACAGCGGCAAGGTGATCGCGCGCCAGGCACTGGTGGTCGCCCCTCGCTTCACCGCCCGCGCCGGCTTCCTCGCCGGGCTCGGTCTCGAGGTGAGCGATCAGGAGATGGGCGGCGTGGCGGTCGGCACGCGGATCGCTGCCGACCCTGCCGGGGCGACCGGGGTGCCGGGCGTCTGGGTGGCCGGGAACGTGGCCGATGTGAGCCTGCAGGTGATCGGCGCCGCTGCGGCGGGAGTCCGGGCGGGGGCGGCGATCAACGCCGACCTGATCGCGGAGGAGACCCGCCGGGCGGTCGAGGACCGCAGGCGCCCACGTGAGGCCGCTCCGGCCGGGTGAAGCCGTCCGCGTGCGGGCCCGCCGTCGGAGCGGGCCGCTGCGCGAAGCGGGCCAGAAGCAGCCATCCCACGCAGCGGCCCACCGACCAGCGGCCGCCGCGCAGCGGTCTAGGAGAACAGGAACGCCGTGGCGGCGCCGGTACCGAGACCGGCGCCGGCCGCCGTCTGGGCGACCGAGTGGTAGCCGAGTGCGACACGCGACCAGCACACCGCCACGACGAAGACGTACCCGGCGGCCCACCACGGCGAGTGCACACACGCCAGCAGAGCCGTGACGGCGGAGGCCACCGCCGAGTCCACACTGATCTTCCAAACGGTGTTCACGGCGAGGAGGACGACGGTCATCGCCCACAGGGCGGTCATCGCGAGCAGGATCCCGGTCGGGGCGCCCCCGAGGACCATCACAAGGAAGCCCGCGCCGATGGAGCCGAGGATCACGAGGAAGATCGGGGCGCGCTGCCGGCGGTCCACCACATGCCGGTCGCCCCAGGTGCCGCGGCGGCGTTCCCTCTCGATGTACGCGGCGGGCACTATCCCGGCGCACAGCGCGCCCAGGAGGCCCCACGGCAGGCCGGTCCAGTTGCCGGCGGCGGCCAGACCGATGCCGAGCATGCCCAGCAGGAGCACATTGCGGGGCTGGAGGATGTCGGTGACCGCCCGGGCCACGTCGGTGGTCCGCTGCGCGGCGCTGCGGGACATGCCGGTTCCTTCAGGGGCTTGGCGGGTGCACGAAGAGTCGGCCGGCCGCGGGCCGACGGCCGTGATCGTATCCGGCCGCCCAGCGGCGCAGGCGCACGCCCGGGCACCCGTCGGGGCATGCTCACTCCCGCGCGCCGGCGCTCAGACGGCGAGCACGTCCGCCGCGACCCGCAGGTCGGAGACCAGCCCCCGGTACACCGGTTCACGGTCGTCCGCCCGCAGCACCGCCGACGGGTGGATCGTGCCGATGACGCAGCCGTGGGCGGCGGCCTCCTCCGTCGGTACCCCGGCGGCTCCCGAGACGTCCGTCCGGCCGAGCTCGTCCCAGGCGGGTGCGGGCAGCAGCAGCCCGCGCTGCTCGGAGACCCGGAAGGAGCCTCCGAGCAGCGCCTTGCCGGCGGTGGCCCCCAGCGCCATCACGACATCGGGTCCGATCTTGCGCAGTTCGGCGGCCAGCCACGGACGGCACGCGGACATCTCCCGCAGGCTGGGCGGCTTGTGGATCCGGCGTTTCCCCCGGGGCGCGGGCGCGAACTTGAAGTGCTTCACGGCGTTGGTGAAGTACGCCGTTTTCGCGTCGATGCCCGCTTCCTCGAGCGCGTCGCGCAGCAGCCTGCCGGCGGGCCCGACGAAGGGCGCCCCCTGACGGTCCTCCTGGTCGCCCGGCTGCTCCCCCACGAGCACGATGCGGGCCGAGGAGGGCCCGGCGCCGAACACCGTCTGCGTGGCATTGCGGAACAGCGGGCACCCCTCACATCCCGCCGCGGCACTGCGCAACGCCGGAAGGCCTCCGCGCCGCGGGAGGAACGGACCGGCGTCGTAGCCCTCCCCTGCTTCCTTCTCACTGCTGACGGTCACCGTCCTCGCCTCCCGTCCGGGCAGGTTCGCCTCTGTGCCCGCCGGGTACCCGTGCCAGCCCGGCGGTACTCGCGCGGGCCCGTGCGCCCGCAGCCGTGGCCTCCGGGCGCCCGGGACGAACCGCGTACGCATCGGGAGGACCACGATGACCGACGCCCTTGAACTCGACGCGCTGTGGGACGAGTTCCACAGCGTCGTCAACATGACCTCGCAGGAGCTGAGCGCCTGGCTCACCACGCGGGAGGCGGGCGAGGTGACCGAACCCCTGCCGGAGGGGCCCGGGTCCCCGACGGGGCGGCACGTCCTGGCGGTCCTGCAGAAGCGCCGCACCGATCTCACCGAGGACGACGTGCGCGTGATGTACGAGGTGGTGGACACCGTGCAGGCAGAGCAGGAGCAGGGTGCCGCCGAGACCGCCGACGACACTCGCAGGCGTCACCGGCTGATGACGCTCGGGCACGACCCGCTGAAGGCGGGCTGACCGGCGCGGGACGCAGGTCGCGAAATGGGACTGTTGATCCGGGCGATTTCGGGCACCCGGCCGGTATGAACAGTCAGAGCCCCGATCCCGACCCCCGGAAGACCCCCGGCGTTCCTCCGGGCGGCACCGTGCCACCCGGGGAGACACCGCCCGGCGAGGAGAGCACCGGTTCGGAGACCGGCCCGCGAGGGGACCAGTCGCGTGGCTGGGCCATGGGACCGATGATCGCCATCGGCATCGTCGTCGTGGTCTTCGCGGCGTTCTTCCTGGCGTACGCACTGGTCATGATCCTGTGACCGCTCCCCGTACGCCGACTGGGACGCGCCGCGGAACGCGTCGTCCCGTACGCGCTCGCACCGCCGCACTCCGGTGAGCACCCCGTCCACCGCATCCGACCGCACCGCGGCAACCGCAGGTGCCGCAGGAAGGAAGCACGCCATGTCCGACGATGCAGTCCAGCACGAACAGGCGCGGGGCGACGACGTCTACCAGCCGGAGGGCTCCGACGCGCAGAACCGCCCCAACGACGACCTCGACATGGAGAACGTGATCGGCGAGCGCGGACTCGACGACATGATGGTGGAAGGCTACTCACCTCCCGAGCGTCCGCTCGGCGTGGGCAAGTACGGCACCACCGGCGAGGAACAGCAGGAGGGCGAAAGCCTCGACCAGCGCCTCGCGCAGGAACGCCCCGATGTGGAGGCGGCACGGGGCGACGGCATCGGCGACCTCGAGGGCGGCGCCGGCGAGCCGGTCGACGAGGAGGCCGGCGGGCCCCGGGCCGGGCGGCTCACCCCGGCCGAGGACCCCGCCCCCCGCCGGCCGAGCGACACGGTGGCCCGTGACGTGGGCATCGACGGCGGCGCCGCGTCGGCCGAGGAGGCAGCGATGCACGTGACCGACGACGAGGAACTGCGCGACCGGTGACGCGGGTCCGGCGGCGGGCCCCGGCGAATGTGAGCGGCGACCGGGCCCGCGGCCCCGGACCTGTGGCCGGACCATGAGGGAAGTGACCCCAGGAATGCTTTTCCACGACCGTCGGGAGGCCGGGCGCGAACTGGCGCGCGGGCTCCTCGAGCACCGCGACGAAGAAGCCCTCGGAGATCCCCTCGTACTGGCGCTGCCACGCGGTGGCGTACCGGTCGGCGACGAGGTCGCCAGGGCGCTCGGCGCCCCGCTGGACATCATCGTGGCCCGGAAGATCGGGGCGCCGTTCAACCCGGAGGTGGGGGTCGGCGCGCTGGCCGGCGAGGGCCCTCCACTGTACGACGAGCGGGCGCTCGCCATGCTCGACCTGACGGCCGACCGGCTGAGTCCCGAGGTCGCCAGGGAACGGGCGGAAATGCACCGGCGTGAGCAGCTCTACCGGGGTGCACGGCCCGCCCCCGACGTGAAGGGCAGGACGGTCGTCGTCGTGGACGACGGGCTCGCGACCGGCGTCACGGCACGTGCGGCACTGCGTGCGGTGCGCGCCATGGAGCCGGGCCGGCTGGTGCTGGCCGTGCCGGTGGGGTCGCCGGACGCCGCGGAGGCACTGGCTGCCGAGGCGGACACGGTCGTGTGCCCGCACCGGCCGCAGCCGTTCCACGCGGTCGGGCAGTGGTACGAGGAATTCGACCAGGTCGGTGACGACGAAGTGGTCGCGATCCTGCGGAGCCACGGCGGCGGCTGACGGCCGTTCACACGAGCCCGCGTGCCCCGCGAGACGCGGTGACGGGACACGCACCCCGTGACGGAGCCGGACGTGGCCTTTTCGTGTCCCCCGAATTCCGCAAAGACCTTGGTCGCGGTCGTCTCCGTTGGCATGCTTGAGCCCCCACGCAGGCCGGGCACGGAGCCCTCCGGGCCCCGCTGTGCGCGGTTCGCCCAGCTCACGGCGGAGGTGTAGAAAGAATCTATGGCCGGACGCTACGGCCGCCCGCGCTCGGTTCTGAGGATGCGAACTGTCGCCGGTCAGGTCTTCTTCCTGCAGGTGGCGATCGTGGTGTTGCTCGTGGCCGCGGCCATGGCGGCACTCGTCTTCCAGTCCCGTGCGGGCAGCGAACGCGAGGCACGCAACCGGTCGGTCGCCGTCGCGGAGACCTTCGCCAACTCCCCCGGAATCGAGGAGGCACTGGCGAGTCCCGATCCGACCGCGGTGCTCCAGCCCAAGGCCGAGGCGGCCCGTGAGCGTTCCGGCGTCGACTTCATCGTCGTGCTGAACCGCGAGGGCATCCGTTACACCCATCCGCTGCCGGACCGGATCGGGAAGAAGTTCGTCGGCGACCTCAGTCATGCCCGGGCCGGCGAGGTGTTCACCGAGCGGATTACCGGCACCATCGGACCGCTCGTCCAGGCGATCGTCCCGATCACCACGCGCGACGGAACCGTGATCGGCATGGTCTCCGCCGGCATCACCATCGAGAATGTCAGCGGTGTCGTCGAGGAGCAGTTCCCCCTCCTCTTCGGCGCCGCGGGCGGGGTGCTGCTGGTGGCCACCGGTGGCACGGCCCTGGTCACCAGCCGGCTGCGGCGACAGACCCATGGGCTCGGGCCTGCCGAGATGACCCGGATGTACGAACATCACGACGCGGTCCTGCACGCCGTTCGCGAGGGGGTCATCATCGTGAGCGGCGACGGCCGCCTGCTGCTCGCCAACGACGAGGCACGCCGGCTCCTCGGGCTGCCGGCGGACGTGGACGGCGTACCCGTCACGGAACTGGGTCTCGATCCGCTCACCGCGCGCCTGCTGTCCTCGGGACGTGTCGTGACCGACGAGATCTTCCCCGTCGGGGAACGGCTCATCGCCGTCAACCAGCGCTCGACGGACCAGCACGGCGGGCCGCCCGGATCCGTCGCGACCCTGCGGGACACGACGGAACTCCAGGACCTGACCGGCCGGGCCGACCTGGCCCGGGGCCGGCTCAAACTGCTCTACGACGCCGGCGCCGAGATCGGCACCACGCTGGATGTGGTCCGCACCTGCGAGGAGCTCACCGAGTTCGCCGCGTCCCGGTTCGCCGACTTCGCCACCGTCGACCTGGTGGAAGCGGTGCTGCGCGGCGAGGAGCCCACCTCCACGGGCGCGTACACCGACATGCGGCGCACCGCTTTCAGCGGCTCGGGCGAGACCGCGCTCTACCCGTTGGGGCACACGATCCGGTTCGCACCGGTCACGCCGATCGGCAGAGGGCTGGGTCAGGGCGAAGCGGTGCTCCAAGCGGATCTGACCAGCCTGGCCGGCTGGCGGGAGCAGGATCCGGAGCGCGCCCGGCTCCTGCTCGAGGAGGGGATCCACTCGCTGATCGCGGTTCCTCTGCGGGCACGGGGCGTGATCCTGGGCGTGGCCATGTTCTGGCGGGGGGCGGGCAATCCGGATCCGTTCGAGGACGAGGACCTGTCGCTGGCGGAGGAGCTGGTCGCCCGCGCGGCGGTCAGCGTCGACAACGCACGGCGCTACTCGCGGGAGCACACGATGGCGGTCACGCTGCAGCGCAGCCTGCTGCCCCGGATGCTGCCGGAGCAGAGCGCCCTCGACGTCGCGTACCGCTACCGGCCCGCGCTGGCCGGGCTCGGTGGGCTGGGCGGCGTGGGCGGCGACTGGTTCGACATCATTCCGCTGCCCGGCGCACGGGTGGCCCTCGTCGTCGGGGACGTCGTCGGCCACGGCCTCCATGCCGCCGCGACCATGGGCCGGCTGCGTACGGCCGTCCACAACTTCTCCAGCCTGGACCTGCCGCCCGACGAGCTGATGTTCCATCTGGACGAGCTGGTGGCGCGCATCGACCAGGACGAGACCGACGACGGTGCCGACGCCGGGGTCACCGGCGCCACCTGCATCTACGCCATCTACGACGCGGTGTCGGGGACCTGCAGCATGGCCCGGGCCGGGCATCTCCAGCCGGTGATCGTCCGTCCGGACGGGACCACCGAGTTCGCGGACGTGCCGGGCGGGCCGCCACTGGGGCTGGGCGGTCTGCCGTTCGAGACCCTGGAGCTGCGGCTGCCGGAGGACAGCCGGCTGGTGCTCTACACGGACGGGCTGGTCGAGGACCGGGAACGGGAGATCGACGAAGGGCTGGAGCTGCTGCGCCGCACCCTGGCCGAGCACGCCGGTCAGGATCCCGAGGAGACCTGCGAGACGGTGCTGGCCACGCTGGTGCCCGAGCGTCCGCGCGACGACATCGCGCTGCTCGTGGGACGGACGCGCGTACTGGACTCCGGGCAGGTCGCGGAGTGGGACGTGCCGTCGGATCCGTCGGCGGTGGCCGGGGTGCGGGCGGCGGTCGCCGACAGGCTCGGGGAATGGGGCCTCGAGGAGGAGTCGTTCACCACCGAGCTCATCCTCAGCGAGCTGGTCACCAACGCCATCCGCTACGCCGCGGGACCGATCCGGGTGCGGCTCATCCGGGACCGCGCACTCATCTGCGAGGTCTCCGACCACAGCAGCACCTCGCCGCATCTCAGGCAGGCGGCCATCACGGACGAGGGGGGTCGCGGGCTGTTCCTGGTCGCGCAGTTCGCCGACCGCTGGGGGACGCGCTACACGGCGGACGGCAAGGTCATCTGGACCGAGCAGCCCCTGCCGGGCGGAGGGGCCGTGTGACGGCTCCGCCGTGAGGGCCGGTACGGGGGCGGGCGCGCGGTGCCCAACGCTCATCCGCGGACAAGAAACCGGGGACGCCTGCTGACGGGGCGACAAGAAACGGGGGCTCGCCGGCCCGTGCCGGGGAAGTTCAATGGCCGCTCTTGCCTGCCGGGTTACCCGTCCGTAACGTCCTTCTCGCGCAACGGTCCGGGGCGGCGCGAGCGGCCGGTTCAATTCTCGGCAGCGGCCTCGGGGTGTTGGGTCCGCCCTTTCTTCCGTGATTCCGAGCGCCTCTCCCCCGGTGCCGGACACCGCCGCACCGTTCCCGTTCTGCCGTTCTCCCGTTCCGTTCGTTTCCCTCGTTCCCGTTCTCGTTTCCGCATTCCCCGCGTCTGCGTGCCATGCTCGCAGCGCCGAATCCTGGAGCCGTGATGAAGCGTCTGAATTCCGCGCCCTTCAAGGGCCGAAGAGCCGTGATCCGCGGGGCGATCGCCCTCGCCGCGGGGCTGGGGCTGGTCGCCGCCACCTCGGGCACCGCCCATGCGGTGCCGGTCCGCCTCGACTACCCGCTGACCGGCACCACGCACCTCGAAGGCACCGGCTCCGACCTCGAGTTGGGCCCGGGCTTGCTGGAGGTGACGGCGGACCTCAGGGCGGGGACGATCTCGGCCAACACCAAACTGCCGCCCGCGCCCGGCTCGTTCAAGATGCTCGGCGCGATTCCCGTGAGCGTCACCACGGAATTCGTCGAGACGGAGCCGACGGCCGGCACGATCGACCTGAAGACCGGGGCCCTCGTGACCACCACGAAACTCACCCTGCGGCTCAAGGACCTGAAGGTCGCCGGCATTCCCACTCCGGTGGGCAGCTCGTGCCGTACGGAAACACCGGCGGTACTCAATCTGACGTCCGATCCGGGATTCAACGCGCTCAAGGGCGGAACCCTCTCCGGTACGTACACGATCCCGAAGTTCGAGCACTGCCTGCTGGCCACACCGCTGATCAATCTGATCATTCCGGGTGACGGCAACAAGGTCAGCCTGACGCTGGGGCAGCCGGGTCCGCCGCCCGTCGCCTGATCACGGTCCCGTCCGGGCGCTCCCGGGCGGGGCCGCCGCTCCCGGGCGTGCGTGGCGGCGCGCACCCGGGGGCGTCGCGGCCCGTGGGCCCGTCAGTCCTTCGTGGCGACGTAGTAGACGTTGAGCGGGTCGCCCTCGACGGTCCGGACGTCGACCTCGGTGAAACCGGCGTCCCGCAGCATCCGGACGGCCGTCTCCTGGCCCCAGACAGTGCCGAGTCCCGCGCCGCCGGTGCTGAGCGAGGTCGTCATGCAGTAGAAGACGGAGAAGCCGAACAGGGCGGGCCCGAAGGGGTGTCCGATGTTCTTCTCCAGGCTGCTCGACGCGGCGATGTCTCCCATCAGGAAGGTGCCGCCCTCACGCAGCGCCCCGGCGATCGCCGCGAGCGTCGCCTGTGGCCTCGCCAGGTCGTGGATCACGTCGAACGCGGTGATCAGGTCGTACCGGCCGCTGATCTCCGTGGAGTCGCCGACCGTGTAGCTCACGTTGCCGAGCCCCAGGCGGGCCGCGTCCGCGCGGCCGGCCTCGATGCCCGCCTCGGACTGGTCCAGGCCGTGGAAGCGCCCGGCCGGGTACGCCTTCGCCAGCACGATCGGCGCATGGCCCTGCCCGGTGCCCACGTCGAGCACGTCGATCCCGCCGCGCAGCCGTTCGGGCAGACCCGGCACGAGAGGGATGATGGTGTCGACGAGCGCCCGGTCGTATACGCGGGCCGTCTCCTCGGCCTGCAGCGACTGGAACCTCGGATACGCGGAGTACGGGACGCCGCCTCCCTCGCGGAAGCAGCGCACGACCTGCTGCTCGACCTCGCCGATGAGACCGATGTACGGCATCATGCCGGCCAGGTTGTCCGGCCCCGCCGCGGCCGTCAGGGAGGCGGCGTGCTCGGGCGGCAGCGTGTACGTCTCGCCGTGCGGCTCGTACGTGACGATGCCACCGACGACCATGCCGCCCAGCCACTCGCGCACATACCGCTCGTCGAGATCCGCCGCCCCGGCGATCTCCGCACTGGTGGAGGGCGGCAGCCCGGCGAGGGTGTCGAACAGGCCGGTCTGATGGCCGACGCTCATGAGCAGGGCCAGCGCACCCTTGTTCAGGATGTCGACGACTTCACCGGCGAACGCCTCCTGCCGGGCGAGGTCGGGGGCCGCCTGCTGCGTGTCAGGACTCGACATGACCGCTCCTTCCACCGGGCTGCTGTGGCGCACCGGCGGGGCCGGCCCGCATCTGTCACATTACGCCCCGGGCCTGCTCTGGAGACCTTACGGAGTGGGAACGGCGGGCCTCCGGCAGGCGGTACGCGGGGGTGGCTGCGGGAGCGCTCCCACTGCGGGAAGAGTCCTCCCGGGTATGACTCATGTGCGCCCCTACCGGCCCGCGGACCGTGCCGCGGTCTTCGACATCTGCCACGGTTCGTCCAGGCGTTCCGCGAGCAGTGGCTGCCGCTCGTGCGCGACCGGTTCCCCGACCCGGGGGAGAAGCAACCGCGCACCCCGAGCGAGGACATGGCGGCGTTGCTGCACCGCCCCGAACACCTGCTCACGCCGGAGACCGCCGGCTGTCCGGCATCTGCACATCGATCTGCTGCCCGCCTTCCAGGGCCGGGGCCATGGGCGGGAGTTGATGGGAACACTGCTCGGCACCCTCCACGCACGGGGCGTCGGCCTGGTGCACCTGTGCATGGCGGACGCCAACACGGGCACGCGGCTCTTCTACGACCGGCTCGGCTTCCACGAGATCGAGGGGCCGCCGGTGTCACCTACCTGGGGCGCGACACCGGGCCAGTGGGAGCCCGATCGTAGGGTGGCCGCCGTGGACAGACCATCTGGTTCGAACGGGTGCACAACTTCCGGGACTTGGGCGGCTCCGGCACTGCGGACGGCGGCCGCATCGGAAAGGGCGTCAGAGGTCAGGAGACGGAGAGCAGCAGCTCAGGGCGGTCCCACATGACGGCCGGGGGACGGGCCTCGACGGTGCCGGTCCGCCGGGCGCCCACGCTCAGGTAGAACCCCTCCGCGGGCGGGTGCGCGACGATGCGCACGGCGTCGAGACCGGCCGTCCCGGCCCGGCCGGTCAGGTGCTCGATCAGGAGTCGGCCGATGCCCAGCCCCTGCGCCTCATCGGCCACGAACATCAGATCCAGCTCGGGCGGCGACAGCACCAGCGAGTAGAAGCCGAGGACTCTGCCGCTGTCGTCTGCCGCGACGAACACCTCGTGCGCCTCGATGTAGTCGGGGCCGACCCGGTACCCGGCGACCATCGGGGCGTAGTGCCCCCGGTAGGCAGCGGACCCCCGCACCAGCCGGGTGAGCCGCCTGGCGTCCGCGCCGGTCGCGCGGCGGATCGCCGGGGCCGCCGGGCGGCCGGCCCGTCGCCCGGGGGCATCGTTCGATGGCAGGGGTGACGTCATGGAACAAGTATGACGCGCCCGGGTCGGCCGCCGGGGTGCCGGCGACCGGCCGCGCGGTCCGGGAACGGTTCAGACGCCTCGGGAGCGGGGTGGGCGGATACGGCCGTACCCGCCCACCGCTCCGGTTCACACCGTCGTGTCGAGGAAGCCGGCCACCATGGCGGCGAACTCGTCCGGCGCGGCGATCCGGGTGCCCAGCTGCTCCGCCTTGTCCCTCTTGGAGCCCGCGTTCGCCCCGGCGACCAGGAGCGAGGTGCGCTTGGACACGCTGGAGGACGACTTGCCCCCGGCCCGCTCGATGAGCTCGTTCATCTGGTTGCGGCTCAGCTTCTCCAGCTCACCCGTCATCGCGCCGGTCACGACCACGGTCATGCCGTGGAGCGGGCCGGCGTCCTGGTCCGTCCGCGCAGGCGCCCCCGGACTTGCCTGGTCCCCTTCGGGCAGGCCCGCTTCGGGACCGGCGCCGCCGCCCTCGGTCACCGCGCCCCGGTATGTCGCCCCCGGCTCGGTCATGTTGACGCCCGCGGCCGTCAGCCGGTCGATGAGCGGGGCCAGCTCCGCCAGTTCGGCCACGACCGTACGGGCCTTCTCCGCGCCGATGCCGTCGACCTGCTGGAGGGCTTCGGCGTCGGCCGTGCGTATGTGCTCCATGGTGGCGAAGTGCCGGGCGATCCGGCGGGACATGGAGCGGCCGGTGCCGCGCACACCGAGGGCGCAGAACACCCTCGACAGCGGCCGGGTCCTCGCGGTGTCGAGGGCGGCCAGCAGGTTGTCGGTGCTGGTCTCTCCCATCCGGTCCAGCCCGAGCAGCTGCTCGCGGGTGAGGCCGAAGAGGTCGGAGAAGTCGCGGACCAGGCCGGCGTCGACCAGCTGGACGACCCGGGTGGTACCGAGCCCTTCGATGTCGAGCTGGTCCCGCCCCGCCGCGTAGGAGACCGAGGCGACGGCATGGCAGTCGCGGCCACGGACGCATCGCCAGCGCTGTTCGGAGGTGTCGATGCCGGAGCCGCACTGGGGGCACACCTCGGGGAAGACGACCGGCTGCTCGGCGCCGGTGCGCAGATGAGCGACGGGGGCCTCGATGCGGGGAATGATGTCGCCCGCCTTGTAGACCATCACCCGGTCTCCCGTGCGCAGATCCCGGCGGGTGATGTCGGCGGGGTTGTGCAGCGTGGCGTAGGTGACGGTCGATCCGTCGATCTCGACCGGCTCGAGCACGGCGCGCGGGGCGATGATGCCGGTGCGGCCCACGTTCCACTCGACACCGAGCAGGGTGGTGACCTTCTCCACAGCGGGGAGCTTGTAGGCGACGGCCCACCGCGGCGCCCGGGAACCGGAGCCGGCCGCTGCCTGGTCCTCGGCCAGGTCCGCCTTGATCACGATCCCGTCGATCCCGAACGGCAGGCCGGGGCGGGCGGCGGCGATCTCCGCGATGCGTTCCTGGATCGCCGCCGTCGCGCTCAGGGTGCGCGGTGCGACCGGGGTGCTGTGGGCGGTGTGCACACCCAGCCCCGCCACATGGCGCATCACCTCGCTGTGCGCCCACTCGCCGAGCCGGGCCGTGAGCTCGGCGCCGGAGTCGGGCAGGGCCAGTGCCGCGTAGCCGAAGAAGGTCATCTCGACCGTGTACTCGCGGTCCCGGGCGCGCAGGCTGCCCGCCGCGCCGTTGCGCGGATTGGCGAAGGGCGTGCCACCGTGCCCGGTGCGCGCGGCGTTCGCCCGCTCGAACTGCTCGTCGGTCATGAGCACTTCGCCGCGGATCTCGAGCGTCGCCGGCTCGGTCAGTCGCTGCGGCAGTCCGGCGATGGTGCCGATCGCGTGCGACACGTCCTCCCCGGCCGTGCCGTCGCCCCGGGTGACGAGCCGGGCGAGGCGCCCCTGTTCGTACCGGGCGGCGACGGCGAGGCCGTCCAGCTTGGGCTCGACGCTCCACACCGTGACGGGCCGGCCCGTGCGGCGCTCCACGGAAGCGGTCCAGGCGACGAGCTGCTCCGGGGAGAAGACGTTGTCCAGGGAGAGCATCGGTACCGTGTGCGGCACGTCGCCGGACACCGCGCCGCCCGCCACCTTCCCGACGGGGGAGACCGGTGACGTCTCGTCGGGGTGCTCCTGCTCGTACGCCGCGATGCCGCGGACCAGGCGGTCGTACGCGTCGTCGTCCAGAGGGCTCTCGCCGGTGGCGTAGTACGCGGAGGCGGCACGGGTCGCGGTCGCGACCGCCTCGGCGTACGCGGCGGCATCGGCGACCACGGCGGCAGGCGCGGCAGTAACGGCGGGTGAAGTCGTCATGTCGAACATACTGCCGCCCACCACTGACAATGGCCGTGGCGCGAGACTCGAACGCCTGTGGCACATGCCAGAGGCACCACCGGATCGAGTGTTGCCAAATCGCTTACGGCCCCTTGCCGCCTGTGCAACAGTCGTACCCGGTCCCTGTCCCAGACCCTGGCCGTGGCCGCGTTTGTATCGGAGTACGACATGCCGTCCCATGTGTTCGCGGACCGTACCGCTGAGCCGCCCGAGCGCGGAACCGTCGATGCGCTGATCACCCGGACGCGAAGACTTCGCGGAGACGTCGACGCGGTGCGCCCCGACGGCGCGTCGACGGAGGACGATCCGCAGGGCCGCTGGCAGCGCGCCCTCTGTGACCTGGCGCTCCACCATCTCGACGACTTGGGCGCGCACTTGGGACAGCTCAAGGAAGGGCTCCCGCAGCAGGCCGCCGACGAACTCGCCCGTGAACTCGCCGAGTACGAGGCGGACGGCGCGGTCGGCACCGGCTCGCTGCTCAGCCGGGTCGGCAGCGCCGAGTGGAACCTCCTCACCGACGAGGTGAGCTGGTCCGACGAGCTGTACCGGATCCTGGGACGCGATCCCTGCTGCGGCCCGATGTCGCTGGACGAGCTGCCGTCCGTCGTGTTCGCCGAGGACCAGCCGCTGCTGACCGCGATGGTGACCGACTGTCTCGTCGACGGCCGGCCCATCGACGGCGAGTTCCGTCTCGTCCTGCCCGACGGCCGGGTGCGCACCGTGCACATGATGGGCGAGCCCGTGCTCGACGGCGACGGGTGCACCGCGTCGATGTGGGCCGTCCTGCGGGACGTCAGCGAACTGCGCCGCAGCCAGCGGGCCGTCCGGGAGACCCACGACTGGCTGCAGCGGCAACAGCACATGGAGCAGACGGAGCGCCGGCTCGCGGCCGAGATGCATGAGGCCGTGCTGCCCCGGCGCAGCACTTTCCCCGCCGGCGGCAGGGCGTCGCTGGATGTCGCGGCGCACTGCGTCCCGTCCCCGAGCGGTGCGCTCGTCGGCGGCGACTGGTACGACACGCTGCAACTGCCCGGCGGGGAAACGGTCCTGAGCGTCGGCGAACTGACAGGGCATGGAGTGAGCGCCGCCTCCTCCATGGCGATGCTGCTGGGAGGGCTGCGGGGCATGGCGGTGGCCGGTATCCGGCCGGGACCGCTGATGACGCACCTCAACCAACTCCTGGACACCTCCGCGCAGCCCGCTCTCGGCAGCGCGGTGTGCTGTGCTTACACCCCGCGCACCAGGACCCTCTCGTGGGCGCAGGCCGGCCACCCCGCCCCCCTGCTGTTCCGCAACGGGACGGGGCGGGCCCTCGTGGCGCCGGACGGTGTCCTGCTCGGTGCCACCGGCGGTGCGGTGTACGAGCAGGCCGAAGTCGCCCTCCAGCCGGGCGATCTGCTGGTGCTGCACACCGGCGGCCTGACGCGCACGAGTGCCGCCTCGGAGCCCGATGCGGACCGGCTGACGGCGTTGGCAGCGCGGTTCGCCCGGGCCGTGGATGCTCAGGAGTGCGTCCGTGCGATCGTCGAGGAGTTCGGTGAGCAGGAGCATGAGGGCGACGCCTGTGTGATCGTGGCAAGGGTCATCGCATGAAGCGGGCCGCCGCGGCGGCCGGCGGCTAGATACCCGCGCCTTTCGGCCGCGCCGGGGAGCCGGTGCGCGGCAGCGCGATCTGGATCTCCTCGCGCAGGTCCTCGATCTTCGCGTATCCCGCGTACTGCCCGGTCAGGCGGTACATCTGGCGCAGCCTGTCCCATGTCCGGTGCGAGGAGGTCTCCCCCATCGACACCAGGGCGAGCCGGGCGTAGCGGTCGGCCTGCTCCGGGTCGTCCGCGATGAAGCAGGCGGACGCCAGCGAGATGTAGTCGAAGATCTTCGAGCGCTGCCGGCCGCCCTCGCGCAACTGCAGTGCCTGCTTGGCATGTTTCTGCGCGATGCCCGCCGCCGAGGGGTCGTGGTCGGCAAGGGTGCGGTAGGCCAGTGCCTGCATGCCGTGGAGGTCGGCCTCGTCGAACATCTGCATCCAACTGGGCGGCGGTACGTCGCCCTTGTCGGAGACGAACAGTTCCTCGGCCTCACCGAGGGTGCGACGCATGGCCTGGCCTTTGCCCATGGATGCCTGCGCCCATGCCTCGATGGTGTGCAGCATCGCGCGGGTGCGCGGCAGGGTCTGCTCCCCGGAGCCGGTCCTGGCGAGCTTCATCAGGTCGAGCGCGTCGTCGGGACGGCCCAGATGGACCATCTGGCGCGCGGCGCGGGACAGTGCCTCACCGGCGCGTGGGCGGTCGCCGCCCTCACGGGCCGCGTGGGCGGCGATGACGAAGTATTTCTGCGCGGTGGGTTCGAGGCCGACGTCGTGGGACATCCAGCCGGCGAGCACCGCGAGATTGGCGGCAACGCCCCACAGGCGGCGCTGGAGATGGTCGGGGTGGTGGTAGGCGAGCATGCCGCCCACCTCGTTGAGCTGTCCCACGACCGCCTTGCGCTGGAGGCCGCCGCCGCGGGCGGCGTCCCATGCGCGGAACACCTCGACGGAACGCTCCAGTGCCTCGATCTCCTGCGACCCGATGGGGGCGGCCTCGTACCGGTCGTACCCAGCGGGGTCGGCGTGCAGGAGGTCGGAGGTGTGTGCGGCGCCCCGGGAGGCCGCCGGATCGGTCTTGAGCCAGTCGTGCATGGCGCTGCTGAGTGCTGAGCCCGCGGCAAGTGCCGCGCCGGCGCCCACCAGGCCGCGTCGGTTGAGCATGAGGTCCATTCCCGTGAATTCGGTGAGGACCGCCGCCGTACGGTCGGGCGCCCAGGGCAGACCGTCAGGGTTGTCGGTGCCCTGGACGTCCCGCCGCTTACCCGTTCGCCCGCTCCGTGCGAACCCGAGGTCCTCGATGGTCACGACACGACCGAGTCGCTCGGTGAACAGAGCTGCCAGCACCTTGGGCACGGGATCGCGCGGGGTCTCCCCCATGTCGATCCAGCGCCGGACCCGCGAGGTGTCGGTCGCCAGCTGCGGATGGCCCATGGCGGCCGCCTGCCGGTTCACGAGTCTTGCGAGCTCACCCTTGGACCATCCGGCCAGGCCGAACAGGTCGTACAGGCGGGTGTTGGGTTCTCTGCTCACGTCAAGCCCCCAGGTTCTCGGCTGAGTTGACATTAACGCGCTGTCATGGGGCGGGCGAGTATTCGCCAGGGTTCGCCAGGGTTCGCCAGATGGTGTGCCACCCGCGACGCGGTGTCAGGTAGGAAAGCGCCACCTCGCCCCGTCTGCCGGGGCACATTCCCCAGGGTGTTGCCCATGACATGTGGGGCGGGGCAGCGCACGCCACCTGTCGGCACACGAAGGGATCTGTATCGCCCATGTACACAGCATCGTCCTCCGTGTCCGCCCCGCCCCGGCTCCAGCAGCGCAGCGTGTTCACGGCCGGTACCGCACCGTATTCCGAGCCCGCCGCCGGCCGAGTCCCCAGGCAGGCCGGAACCGCCGGCCGACCCCTCAGCGGGAGGATCGACCTGTCCGGCCCTCAGGGAGCGCAGCTGCGCAAGGCCGTCGCGTCGGTGCACCGGATCTGTCCGGAGTTCAACCCGGTGCAGGTACTGCGCCGCAGCGGACGATCCGTACTGATCGTCGGAACGACGGGGCGTACCACGGCGGTCGCCAAGTGCTTACTGGACCACTCGCCGGCCTGGGCCGAGCGACTCCGGCACGAAATAGCTTCGTACCGCGCCTTCGTGCGGCACCGCCCACCGGTGCGGGTCCCGCGGCTGATCGCCGCCGACCCGGAGAACTGCACCCTGGTGATCGAGCGGATGCCGGGGCGGCCGGCGGCGCTGACCCGTCATCCGGTGGAGGCCCCGCCGCGTGCGGACGTGCGTGCCGTGCTGGGCGCGGTCGCGCGGCTGAACAGCTGGCGCCCACCGGCGGGGATGTTCGACGCGCCGCTGGACTACGGGTCACGCATCTCGCGCTACCACGAACTGGGGCTGTTCACCGACCGGGACCTGGGTGACCTGCAGAAGCTGCTGCACGGTCTGGCCCAGGCCGGGGGCAGGCAGGGGATGGGGCAGTTCTGTCACGGGGACGCGCTGCTCTCCAACATCCTCCTGGCGCCGACGGGTCCGGTGCTGGTCGACTGGGAGCACGCCGGCTGGTACCTGCCCGGCTACGACCTGGCGACGCTGTGGTCGGTACTGGGCGATGCCCCCGCGGCACGCCGTCAGATCAGTCAGCTCGCCCAGCAGTCGGGCACCGCGGCCCGGGACGCCTTCCTGGTGAACCTGATGCTGGTCCTGACCCGGGAGATCCGTACCTACGAGACGGCGGTGCAGCGCACCATGCGCGAGGCGCCGCCGGTCCCGGCCGGCCAGGCACAGCCCGGTCCGTCGGCCGGTGAGGAACAGCGGTTGCTGCTGAGGCGGCTGCACGACGACTGCGCGATGGCCCGCAGGGCCGTGCGTGCGGCGGTCGGCACTCGCTGACCACCGCCACAGAGGGGGAAGCGCGCTGCGCGCCCGGTGTCGGCACACCGCGCGCGCAGCGCACTGTGCTGTGCGCCGCGGCCGACGCCTCGGGCATGTCTTCCGTTCGGCGCCGCCGCCGCTGTCCGCCGAAGGTACGCATCTCCTGAACGCCTCGGCCATTGGTCCATGCCACTGACGCGCCGCAGGCCCGCGCGCCGCGGCCGCGAAAGTCGCCGAACGGCGGCTGACGTGCAAGTTCCTTGTCGGCGAGCATGATTGACGGATCGTCTGTGAGCCGATACCCATGGGCGTGTCCCGGCCCGCAGGTCCCGTTGCGCATCACTCGTCACTGGAGGCTGCATTGCAAGGATCGACTGCCCCACGGCCAGGCGGCGCCCGCCGCCGTCGCGCCTTGACCGCTGGGGGCGCGGTGGCGTGCGCCGCTCTGCTGCTGCCGCTGGTGTCGGCAGGTCCGTCGGCGACCGCAGAACGGGCCCCGGCCGGTTCGCTGCAGGGGGCCTTCGCCGCCGCGGCCGACGAGTACGGCGTGCCGGAGAGTGTGCTGCTCGGCGTCTCCTATCTGCAGTCCCGCTGGGACGGGCACGGCGGCGCGGCGAGCGTCACGGGCGGCTACGGCCCGATGCATCTGACGGACGCGAGGACGGCGCTGGCCGAGGCGCCGCACCATTCGCACGGCAGTGAGGACGCCCGCGGGGACGACACGCGTGCGGCCCGCCCGGTCGCCGAGGCGGCGCTGCCCGACCCCGGCGAACTGCCGCCGCGACTGCGGACGCTGGAACGCGCGGCAGAGGTGTCGGGCATCGGCGCCGAGCAGCTGCGGGACAGTGCGGCGGCCAACGTCCGAGGCGGTGCCGCGCTGCTCGCCGCGGCACAGCGCGAGCTGGGCAGGCCGGCCGGCCAGGACCCGGCGGACTGGTACGGGGCCGTGGCCAGGTATTCCGGCGCGGACGACGTGGCGACGGCGACGGCGTACGCGGACGACGTCTTCGACGTGATCCGCACCGGCCAGTCCCGGACCACGGACAGCGGTCAGCGGGTGGCGCTCGAGCCGCAGCCGGAGGTGGCGCCCGAGCGGGCGCAGGTGCGGGAGCTGGGGCTGCGCACGGCCGACGCGGGCAGGACCGAGTGTCCGCCGACGGTGGCGTGCGAGTGGATCCCGGCGCCGTACGAGGAGTTCGGCGCGGGCGACTACGGCAACCACGACCAGGGGAACCGGCCCGCGTCCCAGTCGGTCGACTACATCATCGTCCATGACACGGAAGCCTCCTGGGACACCACCCTGAAGCTGGTGCAGAACCCGCAGTACGTGTCGTGGCAGTACTCGCTGCGCTCGTCGGACGGGCACATCGCGCAGCACGTCCCGCTCGAGGACGTCGCCTGGCACGCCGGCAACTGGTTCGTGAACGCCAAGTCGGTGGGCCTCGAGCACGAGGGTTTCCTGGTCGCTCCGGACGCCTGGTACACCGAGGCGATGTACCGC
This sequence comes from Streptomyces peucetius, assembly GCF_025854275.1. NCBI lineage: Bacteria > Bacillati > Actinomycetota > Actinomycetes > Kitasatosporales > Streptomycetaceae > Streptomyces > Streptomyces peucetius. Next base: position 310,801 of record NZ_CP107567.1, read on the forward strand.
ACTTCGGCGCGGCTGGTGAGGTACCTGGCCAAGCGGTACGACATCCCGCTGGACCGGCAGCACATCCTGGGCCACGACAACGTGCCCGGTACGACGACGGCGACGATCCGCGGCATGCACACCGACCCGGGGCCGTACTGGGACTGGGCGCACTACTTCAAGCTGCTGGGCAAGCCGTTCACGCCCCAGGCGGGGCCGCGCAGTGCGGTGGTCACCATCCGTCCCGAGTACACGGAGCACCGGCCGCTCTACACCGGCTGCGTCAAGGCCGGGGAAGCGTGCGCGCCCCACGGTTCGGGTGCGGTGCGGCTGCACACCGGGCCGAGCGAGAGTGCTCCGCTCGTCAAGGACATCGGCCTGCGCCCGGGTGGGCAGGACTCGACGACCGCGGTGAACGACACGGGGGCGCGCGCGTCGACCGGCCAGCAGTACGCGGTGGCGGAGCGCCGGGGCGAGTGGACGGCGATCTGGTACCTGGGGCAGAAGGCCTGGTTCCACAATCCGGGCGACCGCCCGACTGCGGTCGGCGCGCGGGAGGCGGTGCTGACGCCGAGGGACGGTCTCGCGGAGGTGCCGGTGTACGGGAGGGCGTACCCGGAGGCGTCGGCGTATCCGGCGGGCGTTCCGGTGCAGGCTGTCTCGCCGCTGCCGTACAAGCTGCTCGCCGGGCAGAAGTACGTGGTCGGTGACCGGGTGCCGGGCGAGTATCTGTACGCGACCACGTTCGACACGGCGGGCCACCGGGTGGTGCGGGGCAAGGAGACGTACTACGAGATCCAGTTCGGGCACCGGGTGGCCTTCGTGAAGGAGGCCGATGTGCGGGTGCTCCGGTAGACCACGGGGCGCCACCGGTCGTGGGGTCCGGTGGCGCCCCGTTCGCCTTGACCTATTGTCCGACTAATCGCCGGAATGCGTGGGCCGTACGGGCGAAGGGTAGGGCTGGGCCGTCATGACCGGTCCGCGCCTGGTGCGCGGCTGCTCCCGAAAGGCCCTGGCGCACATGGCACAGCCCTTCGTACTGCCGGACTTCTATGTTCCGTATCCGGCCCGCCTCAATCCGCATGTCGAGGAGGCCCGGCGGCACTCCAAGAAGTGGGCGCGCCGGATGGAGATGCTGGAGGGGTCCGGCATCTGGAAGGAGAGCGACCTCGACGCACACGACTACGCCCTGCTGTGTGCCTACACCCACCCGGACTGCGACGCCGAGGCCCTCGGCCTCGTCACCGACTGGTATGTGTGGGTCTTCTTCTTCGACGACCACTTTCTCGAGGTCTTCAAGCGCAGTCAGGACCTGGCGGGCGGCAAGGCGTATCTGGACCGGCTGCCGGCTTTCATGCCGATGGACCTGTCGCAGGGCACTCCGGAGCCGACGAACCCGGTGGAGGCCGGGCTCGCCGACCTGTGGCGGCGTACGGTGCCGAGCATGTCCCCGGCGTGGCGGGCCCGGTTCGCGGAGGCCACCGAGCATCTGCTCAACGAGTCGATGTGGGAGCTCGCCAACATCGACGCCGGCCGGATCGCCAATCCCGTGGAGTACATCGAGATGCGCCGGAAGGTCGGCGGCGCCCCCTGGTCCGCCGGCCTGGTGGAGTACGCGGCGCAGGCCGAGGTGCCGGAGTCGGTCGCCGGCTCCCGTCCGCTGCGAGTGCTGCGTGACTCCTTCTCCGACGCGGTGCATCTGCGCAACGACCTCTTCTCGTACCAGCGCGAGGTCGAGGACGAGGGCGAGAACAGCAACGGCGTGCTGGTGCTGGAGCGGTTCCTCGGCTGTACGACGCAGGAGGCGGCGGAGGCGGTGAACGATCTGCTCACCTCACGGGTCCAGCAGTTCGAGAACACCGCGCTCACCGAAGTGCCCGCGCTGTGCGTCCAGAAGGGTCTCTCGCCGGCGGACTGCGCGGCGATCGCCGCGTACACGAAGGGACTGCAGGACTGGCAGTCCGGCGGCCACGAGTGGCACATGCGCTCCAGCCGTTACATGAACGACGGTGTGGCCACGGAGCGTTCGTCGTTCGAGGGGGTGCTGGGCACCTCCGCGCTGGACATCCGGACGCTGTTCGGCCGTCCCGCCGCGGCCCGGCTGCGGACACTGACCCACCGGCCGCAGCGGGTGGGGCCTTCGTGGCTGCCCGAGTTCGACCTGCCGTTCCCGTTGACGCTCAGCCCTCATCTGGAGCATGCCCGCGCCGCGTCCATCGCCTGGGCCGGCCGGATGGGTCTGCTGGCCGACATCTGGGACGAGGCGAAGCTGACCGGCTTCGACCTGGCCCTGTGCTCCGCGGGGCTCGACCCGGACGCCACGCCGGAAGAGCTGGAGCTCAGCGCCGAGTGGCTGACCTGGGGGACGTACGGCGACGACTACTACCCGGTGGTCTTCGGACGGTCCCGCGACGTCGAGGGAGCCAGGCTCAGCAACGAACGGCTCAAGGACTGCATGCCCGTGGACGAGCCCGAGGCCGGCGCCGGGGTCGCGGTCACCCCCATGGAGCGCAGCCTGGCGGATCTGTGGGCGCGTACCGCCGGGCCGATGTCCCCGGGTGCCCGGCAGTCGCTGCGGAACGCGGTCGACGTGATGCTGGACAGCTGGCTGTGGGAGCTGCACAACCAGGCCCAGCACCGGGTCCCCGACCCGGTCGACTACATCGAGATGCGACGGTTCACCTTCGGCTCCGACATGACCATGAGTCTGTGCCGGCTGCGGCACGAGGGCGAACTGCCGCCCGACCTGTACGCGAGCGGGCCCGTGCGGGGCCTGGAGAACTCGGCGATGGACTACGCCTGCCTGCTCAACGACCTCTTCTCGTACCAGAAGGAGATCGAGTACGAGGGGGAGGTCCACAACGCGGTGCTGGTGGTGCAGACGTTCTTCGACTGCGACCACCGGACGGCCGCCGCGATGACCGACGCTCTCCTGCGGTCCCGGCTGGAGCAGTTCCTGCACACGAAGGAGCACGAGCTTCCCTTGGTGTGCGAGGAGTTCGGTCTGGACGAGAAGGGGAGGGCGGCCCTCGACTCGTATGTGAAGGAGCTCGAGGACTGGCTGGCGGGCATCCTCAACTGGCACCGGAAGGTGCGGCGTTACAAGGAGGAGGATCTGCGGGGCGGCGCGTCCCCGTGGCGGCTGGGCGCGCCCACGGGGCTCGGTACGTCGGCGGTCCGGCTGTCGCTGCCGGCCCAGCGGTCGGCGGTCAGGGTGTAGCGGGTCGGTGCGGCCGGTCGGGGGTGCGGCCGGTCCGGGGTGCGGCTCCGGCCGGCCCTGTCTCTCCGGCGGCACGTCGGCTGATGCGGCGAGAGGGGCACGACAGAACTGCCCGGGGCGGGGCCCCGGGCAGTGGGTCGGACATCGGAGGAGCGGCTCAGCCCTGCTGGAACAGCTCCGCGGGCAGCGGCTTGAGCAGCGCGTAGAGGTCGTCGGTGATGGGCCGGTCCCAGCTGGCGATGGTGACGAGCACATTGTCGCTGCGGTCGAACTGGACGCAGGAGATGCGGCTTTCCGAGAGCTTCAGCCGGCGCACGATCAGCAGATTGTCACCCTGCATGACCGGCGTGTCCTCGACGTCGGTGACATGGACCGGCTCTTCGTTCTCCAGCGCGAGCAGCAGCTGCCCCACCTCGAAGGGGATCTCCCCCTCCGCGACCTCGCGGGCCGGCGAGCCCTCCGGCAGGTTGCCGATGATCATTGCGGGTCCCCGGCCGCCGAACAGGTCGTAGCGCAGGAACACGCCCTGGCAGCTTCCGTCCGGGGCGGGCAGCAGTCCGGCGCCGAGGTTTCCGGGCCAGTCCCCCGGGTCCATGGCCAGGACATCGAAGTCCGGGCCCGCGGGTGTGGCGGCGCTGCGGCGGCGGAGGAAGGACATAACCGCAATGGTACGGGTACGGGGGGACTCGGCCGAGCCGGGGCCGGGGCCTGTTGAACGCGGCTGCCCCCGTTGCCGTATCCATGGGAGCACCGGCGGCGGAGCGTCGGTGCGGGTGCACGCCCCCTCCGTGTGAGGAGCAGGTTCCCACCGGGATTCCGTACCGACGTGAGGATCATTCCATGAACGACCGCACCACTCCTCCCCTGCAGGCCCTTCCCGACGGCGAGGCGGAACTGCGGCTGGTGGTCCGCCTCCACTGGGAGGACGTCGCCGCGCTCGGGCAGGAGGCGGGCCGGCTGGCGGCCCGGATGCAGCGTCCGGTGGGTCTCGACGAGGCCGCGAGTCACCGGCTGCGCAGCCGCTCCGCCGGCCGCACCACGCCGCCGGCGACGACAACGCCCACAACGCCGACGTCAGCGGCCCCGTCCACGAGCGGTCAGCAGCTGCCGCCGGCGACGTCGGTCTCCTCAATCTCCGCCCGTAACCCCGCCGACCACGCCCGACAGGCCATCGAGAAGATCAACGGTACGGCGGGGCCGGGGCGGGACATGACGCACACCGCCTGAGCGGGCCCGTACTGTCCCGCCGCGTTCGCCGACGGGAGGCCCGGCGCGCCGGGCACGTCAGGTGAGGTCGAACTCGCCGTCCCGTGCGTTCAGCACGAAGGCACGCCACTCCGCCGGGGTGAAGATCAGCGACGGGTTCTCCGGACGGCCGCCGTTGCGCATCGCGATGAATCCCTCGACGAACGCGATCTGCACGTCCCCGGTGCCCTGAGTGCCGGAACGCCAGTCCGCGTTGCTCAGGTCGAGGTCCGGCTTCTCCCACCCGGAAAACATGTGCGTGGTTGTGGTGGTGGTGGTGCTCTCGGCCACGTCCCTGCTCCTCCCGCGTCGTCTCCCGGGCCAGCCTAGCGACGACACCCGGTCACGGACAGGGTGCCGCACGTGACGGTACGGCGGAGATCACACGGCGGGCGGTTCGCGGCCGACCACCCACATGGCGAAGAACTGGGCCCCGCCGCCGTAGGCGTGGCCGAGCGCCCTGCGTGCCCCGTCCACCTGGTGCTCGCCCGCCTGCCCGCGCACCTGGAGCGCGGCCTCCGCGAAGCGGATCATGCCGGAGGCCCCGATGGGGTTGGTCGACAGCACCCCGCCGGAGGGGTTGACGGGCAGGTCGCCGTCGAGTCCGGTCGCGCCGGACTCGGTGAGCTTCCAGCCCTCGCCCTCGGCGGCGAAGCCCAGGTTCTCCAGCCACATCGGCTCGTACCAGGAGAACGGCACGTACATCTCCACCGCGTCGATCTCGCGGCGCGGGTCCGTGATGCCGGCCTGCCGGTAGACGTCGGCGGCGCAGTCCTTGCCGGCCTGCGGCGACACGAAGTCCTTGCCTGCGAACATGGTCGGCTCACTGCGCATCGCCCCGCCGTGCACCCATGCGGGCCGCCGGGGCGAACGGGCGGCGCCCGCCCGGCCGGTGAGGACCATCGCGCACGCCCCGTCGGAGGAGGGGCAGGTCTCGGAGTAGCGGATCGGGTCCCAGAGCATCGGTGACGCCTGGACCTTCTCGAGGGTGATGCCGTGCTCGTGGAGGTGCGCGTACGGGTTCTTCAGCGCGTTGCGCCGGTCCTTGTACGCGACCAGGGAGCCGACCGTGTCGGGTGCGCCGGTGCGGCGCATGTAGGCGCGTACGTGCGGGGCGAAGAAGCCGCCCGCGCCGGCGAGCAGCGGCTGCTGGAAGGGGACCGGCAGGGACAGGCCCCACATGGCGTTGGACTCGGACTGCTTCTCGAAGGCCAGGGTGAGCACCGTCGTGTGCACCCGCGCCGCCACCAGGTTGGCGGCGACGAGGGCGGTGGAACCGCCGACGGAGCCGGCCGTGTGGACGCGGAGCATCGGTTTGCCGACCGCTCCGAGCGCGTCGGCCAGATACAGCTCCGGCATCATCACGCCCTCGAAGAAGTCGGGCGCCTTGCCGATGACGACGGCGTCGATGTCGGCCCAGTCCAGGTGCGCGTCGTCGAGGGCCCGCCGGGCGGCCTCGCGGACCAGTCCGGCGAGGGAGACGTCGCGGCGGGCGGCGACATGTTTCGTCTGGCCGATGCCGACGACGGCGACGGGCTCAGCGGGCATGGGCCTCTCCTTCGAGGACGGCGACCAGGTTCTGCTGGAGGCAGGGCCCGGAGGTGGCGTGGGCGAGCGCACGGTCCGACTCGCCGCGGTGGATCCGGGCCGCGGCCTCTCCGATCCTGATCAGTCCGGCGGCCATGACCGGGTTGGCGGCGAGCGCTCCGCCGGACGGGTTGACCCTCACCCTGTCGTCGAGGTCGAGACTGCGGCGTAGGACGATCTCCTGCGAGGTGAAGGGGGCGTGCAGCTCCGCCGTGTCGACGGGACGCTCGAAGGCTCCGGCCCGCTCGGCCGCGAGCCGTGTGGAGGGCGAGCGGGTGAGGTCCCGTACGCCGAGGCTGTGCGCCTCGATGCGGTGGTCCATGCCGCGGATCCAGGCGGGCCGCCCGCACAGCTCGCGGGCCCGGTCGCCGGCGGCCAGGATCACGGCGGCCGCGCCGTCGCCGACGGGCGGGCAGTCGGAGACTCTCAGCGGCCGGACGAGGTACTCGCCGCGCGGGATCTCTCCCTGAAGCTGAGCGTGCGGGTTGGCCGAGGCGTCACCGCGGCTGCGGGCCGCGACGGCGGCGAGCTCCGGTTCACCGGTCTCGCCCGCGTCGATCAGCGCCTGCGCCTGCAGGGCGGCGAGGGCGACCGGGTCGGGCCAGAGCGGGGCCGCGTAGTAGGGGTCGAGCTGCCGGGTGAGCACGTCGCGGACCTCACCGGGCGACGTCTTGCCGTACGCGTAGACGAGCGCTGTGTCGGCCTGGCCGGTCAGCAGCTTCACCCACGCCTCGTACAGTGCCCAGGCGCCGTCCATCTCGACGTGGGACTCGCTGATCGGGGGCCACGCGCCGACCCCGTCGAGCGCCATCGTGAACGAGAACGCCCGGCCCGCGAGATAGTCGCTGGACCCGGAGCAGGTGAAGCCGATGTCACCGGTCCGCAGGCCGGTCGCCCCGAGCACCCGGTGCAGCACCGGCATCAGCATCTCGACCTCGGACGAGTCGTCCGTGCGGCGCCGGTGGCGGGTCTGGGCGAAGGCGACGACGGCGATGTCCCTGCCGGTGCCGCTGCCGTTCGGGGTGGCGGTGTCCCTGCCGTCCGGCGCGTCGTACCGCGTCACAGCAGCTCCCTGTAGGTGTCGTAGTCGGCGTCCGGTTCGCCGGTGGGCCGGTAGTGGTCGGGGTGCCGGGCCCCCTCCCGCCACACCGGCTCGACGCGCAGGCCCATGCGGACCCGGTCGTACAGGATGCCGCCGATGCGTCCGTGGAGGGCGAGGCCGGCGCCGTCCAGGGCGATGTGGGCGTAGACGTAGGGCACCTCGATGTCGAGATTCTTCGCCTTGATGTTGACGACGCAGAAGGTGGTGACCGTGCCGCGCGGGCCGACCTCGACCTGCTCCCCCGTGGCGACGCCGCAGGTGGGGCAGGCGCCGCGGGGCGGGACGTAGACCTTGCGGCAGGACGGACAGCGTTCGCCGACGATCCGGTGCTCGGTGAGGGCGGCGAGGTGGTCGCTCTGGGCGCGGCCGGGCGTGTAGGTGTAGTCGAGCCTGGCGGGGGCGACGATGCCCGTCACGGGCCCGGCGGCGGATTCGGGGAAGGTGCCGCTGTGGGCACGCGGCGCCGCGTCGGGCTCGCTCCCGTACGGTTCGAAGCAGGCGATGTCCGTGATCGCGCCGCTGCGCTCGGCCGCCCAGCGCACCCGAACCCGCATCCCGGTGTGCACGGCCTCGGGGCCGGGGGCGTCGAGGACGTGCAGGAGGGCGGTGTCCGCGCCGTCCAGGCGTACGAGCACCCAGGCGAACGGGGTGGCGAGCGGCTGCTGCCGGCGCGGGTGCGGGTTCCACGCCCAGGTGGTGACGGTGCCGGTGGCGTGCACCTCCACGAGGTCGCGGATCTCCTCGGCGGTGACGGGGTCGTACTCGACGGGCGGGACGAGCACCGTGCCGTCGCCGGTGCGCACGCCGAGCACGGTGCGCTCGCGCAGGCCGGTCAGGAAGGCGCTCTGCACGGGCCCGAGGGAGCGGGTGAAGGGGAACTCGACGACCAGCGGGGCGCGCAGCACATCGGGCATGGGGCTCTCCTCTCAGGCGCGCCGGTAGACGGGGTCGCGCTTCTCGGCGAAGGCGCGGGCGCCCTCCTTCGCGTCGGCGGTGTCGAAGACGGGCCGGCCTCGTTCCAGTTCGGCGGCGAGTCCGTCGGTCTCGGTCATCTCCGCCGTCTCGTACACCGATGCCTTGACGGCCTCGACGGCGAGCGGGCCGCAGGCGTTGATCTGTTCGGCGATGCCCAGGGCCGCTTCGAGGGCGGTGCCGTCGGAGACGACACGTCCGACGAGGCCGATGCGTTCGGCCTCTGCCGCGGTGTAGGGGCGGCCGGTGAGCAGCATCTCCAGGGCGTGCGTGCGCGGGATCTGGCGTGGCAGGCGTACGGTCGAGCCGCCGATCGGGAAGAGGCCGCGGCGGACCTCGAGGAGTCCGAAGGTGGCGCTCTCGCCCGCGACCCTGATGTCGGTGCCCTGGAGGATCTCCGTCCCGCCGGCGACGCAGTACCCCTCGACGGCGGCGATGACCGGTTTTCCGGGGCGGTGGTGGCGCAGCATGGCCTTCCAGTGCAGATCGGGGTCGGCCTTCATCCGGTCCCGGTACCGCTCGCCCTCCATGCCGGCGCCGGCGAGCGCCTTGAGGTCCATGCCCGCGCAGAAGGAGCCGCCCGCCCCCGTGAGGACGACGGAGCGGACGGTGTCGTCCGCGTCGGCCGCGAGCCAGGCGTCGTACAGGCCGACGAGCATGGCGATCGAGAGGGCGTTCTTCGCCTCCGGCCGGTTCAGGGTGACGATCAGGGTGGCGCCCTCGCGCGCCACGCCGAGGTGCTCGGTGCCCGTGCGGTGGTCGCTGCGATGTTCCATGGGGAACCTCCCGTCCCAGACCTGGAACAGGTTGCAGCAGCCGGGCGGCCAGTTCAATAGTTTCCTGACACTCAGTCAGATTCTCTTGCCCGTGCCCCTTCCCAGTTGTGCCTGCCGGCGCTCTAATGACGGCCAGGTTCGCCGGGTGTCAGGAGGAGCGGTGGAGTACAACCTTGCCGACCTGTTCGAATCCGTGGTCGACGTCGTGCCCGACCGCGAGGCGCTCGTGTACATCGACCGTCCCGGGACGGGTGCGCAGCGCCGGCTCGACTACGCCGCACTCGACGCGGCGGCCAACCGGATCGCCCACCATCTGCTCGACACGGGCATCGGGCCCGGCGAGCATCTCGGGCTGCACCTCTACAACGGGATCGAGTATCTGCAGACCGTGCTGGCCTGCCTCAAGGCGCGGATCGTGCCGGTGAACGTCAACTACCGGTACGTCGAGGACGAGCTGGCCCATCTGTACCGCGACGCCGACATCACCGCGCTCGTCTTCGACGCGGAGTTCACCGAGCGGGTGGCAGCGGTGCGGCCACGGACCGGAAAACTGCGGCACCTCGTGCGCGTCGGCACACCGCCCGACGGGGCACCGCGCCTGGACGCGGTCGCCTTCGCCGACGCCGAGGCGGCCGGCTCGCCGCGGCGCGGCTTCGCGCCCCGGTCTGCGGACGACCGGTTCATCATCTACACGGGCGGCACCACGGGCATGCCCAAGGGGGTGGTGTGGCGACAGGAGGACCTGTTCTTCGCCGGGCTGGGCGGCGGCGCACCGACCGGCGAGCCCGTGTCACGGCCGGAGGAGCTGGCCGAGCGGGTGGCCGCGGGCGGCGACGGGATCACCTTCTTCCCCACTCCCCCGCTGATGCACGGCACGTCGACGCTCACCGCGTTCATCGGCTTCAACTTCGGCCAACGGGTCGTACTGCACCGCAAGTTCGTGCCGCACGAGGTGCTGCGCACGATCGAGCGGGAGAAGGTCACCAGTGTCTCGCTGGTCGGCGACGCGATGCTGCGGCCGCTGATCGACGCACTGAACGGACCGCTCCGGGGATGCGACCTGTCCAGCCTCTTCAGCGTCTCCAGCTCCGGGGCGATCATGTCGGACTCGGTGCGCGACGAGTTCGGCGCGCTGGCTCCGCACGTCATGCTGCTGAACAACTTCGGCTCCTCCGAGTCGGGGTTCAACGGCACCGCGACCGACGACGCAGGACCCGCGACCGGCTTCCGGCTGCGGGTCAACGCCCGTACGACGGTGGTCGATCCGGCCACGTACGAACCGGTGAAGCCGGGCGGGACCGGCCGGGTCGCGCAGTGCGGGCACGTACCGCTCGGCTACTACAGGGACCCGGCGAAGTCGGCGGAGACGTTCTTCGAACGCGACGGTGAACGATGGGTGCTGCTCGGCGACATGGCGACCGTGGACGAGGACGGCATCGTCACCGTCCTGGGCCGGGGCTCGCAGTGCATCAACACCGGCGGCGAGAAGGTGTACCCGGAGGAGGTCGAGCAGGCGCTCAAGGCCCACCCGGACGTGTACGACGCGCTCGTCGCGGGCGTACCGGACCGCAGGTGGGGCAGCCAGGTGGCCGCCGTCGTGCAACTGCGCGAGGGCGTGTCCGCACCCAGTCTGGACGCGATCCGGTCACACTGCCGCAACCGGCTGGCGGGCTACAAGATCCCCCGCCGGCTGGTGATCACCGAGGAGATCCGGCGCTCGCCGAGCGGCAAGGCGGACTACCGCTGGGCCCGGGAGGTCGTGACCCAGGCGGCGGAGGGCCGCCGTCCAGCGGGCGGCGTGGTGTGATCAGTCTCCGTCGCCCGGGCCGCCAGGCAGGATCCGCTCGCCGTTGAAGACCCCGAGCCGTTCCCGGTACAGCTCCAGCGGTACGCCGTTCGGGTCGCGGGAGGCCAGCGGGCCCTCGGGCCGTTCCGGCGTCGGCCGCGGCGGGTCCAGGGGCAGCAGCGGGGGCGCGCCCTCGATCACGAGCCGGCGGACGAGCCCGGGGTACTACTCGGCCAGGAGTACGGCGGCCGCGCCGCCCATCGAGTGGCCGACGACATCGACCGGGCCGAGCTCCAGGGCCCCGATGAAGGCGCTCAGGTCGTCCCTGAACGCCTCGAACCCGTAGCTGCCGGGCCAGTCGCTCAGCCCGTGGCCACGGAAGTCGGGGCGTACACGCGGCGGGTCGCGGCCAGGCGCTCGGCGATGCGTGCTCGCGCAGCGCCTCGACGTCGTCCACCTGGCGGTCGCAGCGGTGGGTGCCCGCGTCGGCCGGTACGGCAGAGCCCGCCGGTGCCGCGCAGGTCGAGCAGCACGAGCCGCCGGCGGGTGGTCAGGCCGCCGAGATCGCCGAGGTACGCGGAGGCACGCATCGGCCCGCCCGGCAGACAGATCAGCGGCTCGCCCTCCCCTGCGGTCCGGTAGGCCAGTTCAGTGCCGTTTCGCACGACGTGAAGGACAAGGCGTGGACGTCCCCCGGAGGTTCCCGCGGGGACGTCCCTCGGCCGTGCGCGTGTGGCCGTGCGACTGGGGCTGTGTCCGTCAGGGGCGGCGCGGCTCGCGCCGCATGGCCCACAGCACCGGCCCCTCCCCCGGCAGCCGCAGCTCCTTGCGCACGGTGAAGCCGAAGTGCTCGTAGAATGGGAGGTTGGACGGTTTCGAGGACTCCAGACAGACGGGCAGACCCGCCGCGTCGGCCTGGGCGAGCCCTGAGCGCAGCAGGGCGGCCCCCTGCCCCTGGCCCTGGGCGGCCGGGTCGGCGCCGATGAGTGCCAGGTACCAGTGCGGCTCCCGGGGTGTGTGCTCGGCGGCCGCCTCGACGGCTTCCCGGAACAGCCCGGCCCGGTCACCGAGAATGTTCTGGAGCTCCTGGACGGTCTCCGCGTCGGGCACGGCCTTGGCCTGCGCCTCCGGGGGCACCCAGAACGCGGCCGCCGCCTCGGTGCGCTCACACACTCCGTGGTGGACGTACTGCCGGGTGAAGATCGTGGTGAAGTAACGGCCCAGTGCTCCCTCGCGCAAGGCGTCGTCGGGGAAGAACCAGCGCATCATCGGGTCGTCGTCGAAGGCGCGGGTCAGGGTGCCGGTGATCAGCGGAGCGTCGTCGATCGTCGCCGGCTTCGGCGTGTTCCTTATCGGCATACGGGCCATTCTGCACTTGTTGATCTTGCGGTTGCGGGGCGGGGCCCGGTCCGTTCACCGAGCAATGCCTTGACGGGCGCCGGGCCGGGCTGAATAACTGATCCCGAATGGAACGACCGAATGATCGGTCGTCCGGTTCGGGACGGGAGCAAGCGGATGACGGACCTGCTGGACGCGGCGGAGCGGCTGGGCCGCGAGGAGCTCGAGGCGCTGCAACTGGAGCGGCTGCGGGCGACCTTGCGCCACGCGTACGACAATGTGGCCTTCTACCACGAGTCGTTCGACAAGGCGGGGCTCCGCCCGGAGGACTGCCGTTCGCTCGCCGACCTCGCCCGGTTCCCGTTCACCGCCAAGACGGACCTGCGGGACAACTACCCCTTCGGCATGTTCGCGGTCGAGCAGTCCCAGGTGCGCCGTATCCACGCCTCCAGCGGCACGACGGGCCGGCCCACCGTCGTCGGCTACACCGAGCGCGACCTGGACACCTGGGCCGACATCGTCGCCCGCTCCCTGCGCGCCGCCGGCGCCCGCCCCGGCCACAAGGTCCATGTGGCCTACGGCTACGGCCTGTTCACCGGCGGCCTCGGCGCCCACTACGGGGCCGAACGGCTCGGCTGCACCGTCATTCCGGCGTCCGGCGGGATGACCGCCCGCCAGGTCCAGCTGATCTGCGACTTCCGGCCCGAGATCATCATGGTCACCCCCTCGTACATGCTCACGCTCCTCGACGAGTTCGAGCGCCAGGGCGTCGATCCGCGCACGACCTCGCTCAAGGTCGGCGTCTTCGGCGCCGAGCCGTGGACGGAGGAGATGCGCTGCGAGATCGAGGAACGGTTCGCGATCGACGCCGTCGACATCTACGGGCTCTCCGAGGTGATGGGCCCGGGTGTGGCGCAGGAATTCGTGGAGACCAAGGACGGCCTCCACATCTGGGAGGACCACTTCTATCCGGAGATCGTCGACCCGTTCACGGGCGAGCTGCTGCCGGACGGCGAGGAGGGCGAGCTGGTGTTCACCTCGCTCACCAAGGAGGCCATGCCGGTCATCCGCTACCGGACGAGGGACCTGACGCGGCTCCTGCCGGGCACGGCACGGGTCTTCCGGCGGATGGAGAAGGTGACCGGCCGCAGCGACGACATGGTGATCCTGCGCGGGGTGAACCTCTTCCCCACCCAGATCGAGGAGATCGTCCTGCGCACGCCCCATGTCGCCCCGCACTTCCAGCTCCGGCTCACCCGCGAGGGCCGCCTCGACGCACTGACCGTGCGCGCCGAGGCCCGCGCCGAAGCGACCGGCGAGCAGCGCGCCGCCGCGGCGCAGGCCATCGCGGCGGCGGTGAAGGACGGCGTCGGGGTGTCGGTCGCCGTGGAGGTGGTGGACCCGGAGACGCTGGAGCGCTCGGTGGGCAAGATCAAGCGGATTGTGGACATCCGAGGGGCATAGGGCCTGCCGCCGTCCCAAGGGTCCGCCGCTGTCTGACTGCCGGGAGTGCACGTCGTTTCGATGTGCCGCCAGGGCTCGGAGCTTGCGATGTCGTGGGCTTCTTCATTGCGCAGCCGCAACGAGGCGTTGGACAGATCGATCACGGGCGGATAGACAAAGACACGAAGGTCTTGGTCCGTCGGTTTCCTGATGGGTCGAGGACGTGGGATGAGGGGCGGCGCGTCGTGGACCCGTGCTCGACGTCGACGGAGTCCCTGCGGGAGGCGCCGACACTGTCGCCGGCTGATGCGGTGAGGAGAAGGATGTCGCGAAAGGTGAAGCGATTCGCCGTGGTGACATGGGCCGTGCTCATCATTGCCGGCGGCGGGCTGACGCTGTTGCTCGGCGAGCCGGGGCCGGTCGACTGGGACGACTGGGGGCGGGACGAACCGCCGTCGCCGACGTCCTGCCCTTCTTCCGGTGCAGTCGCCGACGGGACAGATACCGCTCCGTGGCCCACACCGTCCATGCCCCAGCCCCCGACGTACGCGCCGGTGCCGACACAGCCCGTTCCTGAGCCGGCACGACCGGTCGCAACCGTGATTGCGTGCGCATACCGCGTGGAGGACTGATCCACCCCGCTGGTGTCGTACGCACTTTGCCCAAGCGGGCCTCAAACGCCTCTCACGCGAAGCTCACGCACGCTCGGTGAACACGCCGTGGCCGGCCTCAAGACCTGGTGACTGCGGCACACCCGGACCAACGATCAGATGATCTGAACGAAACGCCCCAGCCGTTTGGTCCCGCGCACGGTTGGCAGACTCTTGATCAGAACTGCTGTGTGATCCGCCGGCCATCTGTCTGTGTCTGCCCTTCTCACCGCTGGAGTCTTTGTGTACCTGTCCAACCGCAAGGCGTGTCCCCTTGATCCGGCCGCTGATCCTGTTGAGGAGGCCGGACTGCTGAGGAGTCTCGGCCCTCTGGTGCGCGTCGAGCTTCCAGGGGGTGTGGCCGCCTGGGCAGCCACCGATCACGCCACCGCGCAGAAGGTCCTCGGCCACGAGGCCCTGACCAAGGACCCGGCCCACTGGCCGGATCTCAACGCGGGTCGCATACGCGACGACTGGGAACTCATCGCCCTGGTCCGCGGGGCAGCCATGCTCCACGAAGGCGGCAGCGAGCACCGCAGACTCCGGCAGCTGGTCAGCACGGCCTTCGCCCGGGCGCCCATCGAGGCACTGCGTCCGCGCATCGAACAGATCGCCGCCGAACTCCTCGACGACCTCCTCGCCACGGGCACGACCGGGCCGGTGGACCTGCGTGAGCACTTCGCCTATCCCCTGCCGGTGCGCGTGATCTGCGAAGTCCTCGGCGTCCCGGACACAACGGTGAGCGAGCTGCGCCACCGTTTCGACCGGCTCGTCACCCCCCGGAAGAACGCCTCCGGCGAGGAGGACATCCGCGTCGCGCAGATGGACATCGTCAGCAGCCTCACGGCGCTGATCGAAGCCAAACGAAGCCGGCCGGGCGACGATCTGACGACAGCGCTCATCCAGGCACGCGACGAGAGCGACCGGCTGAGTCAGCGGGAACTGGTGGAGACGCTGTTCCTCGTCCTCATCGCCGGACACGAGACCACGATCAACTCGATCACCAACACGGCCCACGCCCTGCTGCAGAACCCCGCCGTACTCACTGCCGTACTCCAGGCAGAAGACTCCGACGCCGCGTGGGAGGCGGCTGTGGAGGAAGGCCTGCGGTACGCGTCACCAGTGCGCCACGCCCTGCTGCGGTACGCCGTGAAGGACGTCGAGATCGCGGGAGTCACCATCGCTCGGGGCGAGCCGGTCCTGGCGAGCCTCGCGGCCGCAGGACGGGACACGACACGCCACGAGAACCCCGACCGGTTCGATGTGGCCCGGTCCACCCGCCGTGAGCACCTCGCCTTCGGCTTCGGCGCCCACTTCTGTCTGGGGGCCCGTCTGGCCAAGCTCGAGACGAAAATCGCCCTTCGAGCCCTCTTCACGCGGTTCCCCGCCCTGGCCCTCGCCGAAGAGCCTGCCCGTCTGTCGTCCATCCCCCTGCAGGGATACAGCACCCTGCCGGTACGTCTGCAGAGCCGGCCGGTGCTGCCGGATCCGGAACGCGGGTGCCCGGCCGACGCTGCTCCCGGCGACGCCTGACGGCGCCACAGCCCCGGAAGGCGTCTGTGACAGAACCGCGGGCCGGGGGTGGGGGGCCGGGCAGGGAACGCACCTTGCCACCGGCCCCGCCACCCGCCGGCCCGCCGGGATCGCGGTCAGTGCGTACGCCGCCGGAAGAGGCCACTCCACCACGACGACCGTGTCCCCGGAGAAGTGGCGACGGATGCCACCGGCTCTGCCGCAGGAGTGGCCTGTGGCAGAGGCTGCGCACTGGCCGCGACCGCCGGCTCGCCGAGGAGGTGGTTCCTGGGTCCCGCTGAGTGTGGTGTGAAGCGGGCCGGCAGGTTGTTCAACCGGCTGGAGACCAGGGACGAAGTGACCTGTACTTCGTCGCCGGTGTCGTCGAGTTGAACGTCCGGCAGCCGTGCGAGCAGGGTGTCGATGCCGGTGTCGGCGATGGCCCGGCCGATGTCCTGGCCCGGACACTCGTGCGGGCCGCTGCTGAACGCCAGGTGCGCTCGGTTGCCGTGCACGGGAGCGGTGAGGTCGGGCCGGATCTCGGGATCGACGTTCCCGGCCGCGAGGCCCAGCATCACCATGTCGCCGGCCTTGATGTCCTGCTCGCCGAGCCGGATGTCCTGCCTCGCCCAGCGGCAGGCACCCACCGCAAGCGGCGGTGCGTCCCACATCACCTGTTCCAGCGCATCAGGCAGCGTCATCGACCCGCCTGACAGGCTGGCGCGAAACCGTCGGTCGGTCAGCACCATCTTCAGCGTGTTCGCGACCAGGTTCGTGGTGTTCTCGTGAGCGGCGACGATCGCATGGCGCAGATGCTCCACGACCTCGTCGTCCGTGAGTCCGGACTCATGGCTCAGGAGCCAGCTGGCGAGGTCGTCCCCCGGTTTGCCCTTCTTTCGCTTCAGCAGCTCCGACATGATCCCCACGACGTAGGTGTTGCTCTGCAGGGCCGTGGGCGTGCCCTTCACCATGTCCCGTACAGCTGCGCCGAGCGGCAGCGCGTCCTCCTCGGCGATTCCGAACTGCCGTGCCAGTACGAGGATCGGGAGCTTCTCGGCAAAGTCGCTCACCAGGTCGGCCCGGCCCGCCTTGGCGAAGCCGTCGACGAGCTGATGGGTGTAGCGGACGACGTAGCGGCGTACGCCGTGGCGGTTGAACCGAGCCAGGCTGTCGGTCACCGCGGCCCGGAGCCGCGCGTGCTCCTCGCCGTCCGCGAAGACGAGCAGCGGCTGCCACGCCGTGATCGGCAGCAGCGGCGAGTCGCCGGTCAGCTGCACGTTCCATATGCGCGAGTCGCACGACCACAGCGACGGAGTGCGCATGACCTCAAGGTTTTCACGGTGCCCGAGCACGAACCACGCGGGCACTTCCCCGGGGAGAAGCACAGGAGCGACCTGCCCGTGTTCCTTGCGCAGCCTCTCGTACAGCGCGTGCGGCTTCCTGGCTTCCGGCCCGTAGATCCGCTGCGCTCCGAGTGCGCCGGTGTGCGCAGGGCACTGCGTCGGCGGGACGGTGGCGGTCGGCGGGCCCGCCGGTTCCGGGAAGGGCATGGTCACGAGTCCTCCGTGAAGCAGCAGCATGGACGTGCGGATCGATGAGGGATCACCCACCGTGCTCCAGTTGCCAAGAGCCGGGCCGGTGCACGCACTCGGAATGCGGTGTCCCTCGCGCACGATCAAGAAGCAGGAGCGCCCGCAGCATATCCATGTCGGAGACGGGCCAGGCAGGCGGTCCCTGGCCGAACTCGTCGGCCGGCCACGGGCGTTGCTCGAGGACCCGGTCTCGCACGAACCGGATGCGGATGATGAGATTCCCCGCGGCGGCCGCACCGGCCACTTCACCAGCACGCAATCTAAGGACCTCCCGAAATGGCAGTTGTGCTGCAACCGTCCGGAACACGGACCATCCCGCGAGCCCCCGGGACCGTTCCGCTCCTCGGACACGCTCTGGCCCTGTGGCGCGATCCGCTCGGGTTCCTGACGTCGTTGCGTCAGCACGGGGACATCGTCCGGGTCGACCTCGGCACCATGCCGATGTACGTGCTGACGTCCCCTCGGCTCGTCCATGAAGTGCTGGTGGGTCAGGCCCGCAGCTTCGAAAAGGGGCGCTTCTTCGACCGCCTGCGCCCGCTGGCGGGCAACGGACTGGCGAACTCCGACGGTGACATCCACCGGCGGAACCGGCGCATGCTCCAGCCGATGTTCTCCAAGGACCGCATCGTCGCCTACTCCGACACGATGAGCCGCAACGCCCTGGCCGTGGCCGACTCGTGGGCACCCGGCCAAGTCGTGGACCTGGAGCAGGCCATGGCCGAGTACGCCATCGAGACGCTGGCTTCCACGATGTTCTCCACCGGCATCGGACTGCCCGCGGTCGAGGCCGTACGCAAGAACCTGCCCGTCCTGCTGAAAAACCTCCTGATACGCGCGGCCTCCCCCAAGTTCCTGGACCGTCTCCCCATCCGCGCCAACCGGGACTTCGACGCGGCCTCCGCCGCCCTCAGGGCGGTCATAGAGGACGTGATCACCGCCTCCCGCACCTCCGGCACGGCCGATCACGCCGACCTGCTGTCCCTGCTCCTGGCCGCCCATGACGGCGAAAGCGGGCGGGGACTGACCGACGTCGAGGTCCGCGACGAGCTGAGCACCATCCTGTTCGCCGGCGCGGAGACCACGGCCGCCATGCTCGCTTGGACCTTCCACGAACTCGGCCGGCGCCCCGACATCGAGAAGCAGCTGGTCGAGGAGATCGATGACGTGGTCGGGGACCGGCCCGTCACGATCGCTGACGTCCCCCGGCTCGAAGGAATCCGCCGCGTCCTGGACGAAGTGATCCGGCTCCACGGCGTCACGCTTCTGATGCGCCGCACGACCGCGCCGGTTCAGCTCGGTGAGACCCTCTTCCCCGCCGGCACCGAGATCGCTTTCAGTCTCTATGCCATACACCGCGACCCGAGCGTGTACGACGACGCCGACACCTTCGACCCGGACCGGTGGCTCCCCGAACGCCGCTCGCAACTGGATCGCCAGGCGTACATGCCGTTCGGAGCCGGCAGCCGCAAGTGCATCGGTGACCAATTCGTCTGGACCGAGGCCACGATCGCCGTCGCCACCGTTCTCTCCCGATGGCACCTCACGCCTGCCGCCGGCCACGACGTCAAGGAAGTCGCCTCAGCCGTGGCACACGCCGACCGTATCCCCATGATCGTGCAGCCTCGGCAGCGCTGAGCGCAGCCATGTGCGCTCCAAGGCCCCGGGCCCCGGCCCGGACACCAGCCGTGAAGCAGGTCGGGGGCAGCACGGCGGGGCGCCGAGGAGCAGGCGGCGGACGCGAGCAGCAGGAGGCCCGCGCCGACGGGGATCTGCCGGGTACTCCGACGGGAGTAGTGCCGGGGCGGGCACGAAGTCCCGTTGCAGCCATACCAGTTTGGGCGGAGCGGTCCTCCCGGAACTTTCGTCCAAGACAGGATCGCCGAAGTCGGCGACCGTAGGGGCATGCGCAGCTACGAAGCGGGCTCCGCCCCCATGGACCGTGAGGCCGAGGACGGCTGGGAAGTCGCCCATCCCGTCGGCGGCACGTCTCCCGGTGGCGTCCGGATGGCCGGATTCCGCGACCGCATCGCTGCCGGGCTGGACCTGCGGGTGCTCCCCCAGCCTGCCGTGATCGTCGTCATCGGTTTCGGGGAGAGTCCGTTCACCGTCGAGGGCGCCCCCGGGCGCCGGTCCCTGAGCAGCCTTGTCGCCGCTCTGTCGCCCGGTCCGGCCCGCATCCGCGGGGAGCGCGTCGAGTGCATCGAAATGCGACTTCGAGGACGTCTGCCACCGCGCGGGCCTGTCCCTCACATCGGTCACCCCGCTCGCGGAGGCCGCGCCGTTCTCCCTCGTCGAGGCCGTGGCCGACTGAGCGAGCATCGCCTGCCGTGCCGATGGCGCGCGGGGCCGGCCGTGGGCGCCGTGATCGCACCGCCCGGCGGGCCGGCCCCTCGCCGCTCCTCCTTCCGGCCCCTCGGCCAGGCCCCTCGGCCAGGCTCCTCCGTCCCGCTCCTCCGTCCCGCGCCTCGGTCCGCTACCTCGTGCCGAGGTAGTAACTGACCTGCGGCGGCTGGTTGTAGCCGGTGTTCTGCCAGGCCACTCCGAGCCGGTACACCGGGTCGTGCATCAGGGTCGGCAGCCGGAACTCGGTCGGGTGCGGGGTGGTGTAGAGGCGCAGCGCCGTGGAGTCGTTGTTGCGCCAGATCATCTCCTCGCGCCAGTCGCCCAGGAGGTCGGCGGAGAGCACCGGGTTGCCCTTGGTCCAGTTGTTGGAACGGGCGTCCTGGTCGTACCAGAGGCGGGTCAGCTCCGTGGAGCCGTTGTACTTGAGGATCTGGCCGTAGCCGGATCCCGCCGTGCCCGACCAGCGGTGGTCCAGGAGTTCACGGTTCGCGTCGCCGTCCCACCAGATCGCCGAGTTGTACGACGCGCCGCCGCCGAAGCCCGGGACGGCGTCGCTGATCTTCGTACCGTCGGCGGCGTACAGCCCGCCCCCACTGGACCAGCACTCGGCGCCCGCGTGCGCGCGCGTGAGGTCGGCGCAGATGCCGCGCCCGACGTCGGTGCCGGTCTTCCGGCCCCACAGGATCTCTCCGGTCCTCGCGTCGTGCATCTCGAAGCCGTACGCCGAGCCGGTGTGCTCGTGCACGTTGAACGACTCCAGGCCGGGGCGGGCCGGGTTCAGGTCGCCGACGTGCAGCGCGTCGCCATGGCCCAGTCCGGTCGTCCACAGCCCACGGCCGTCGTGGTCCACGGCCATGGCGCCGTAGACGATCTCGTCCCTGCCGTCCGCGTCGACGTCCGCCACGGCGAGATTGTGGTTGCCCTGCCGGTCGAAGCCCTTGCCCACGTTGGTGGAGGAGTTGGTGTCGAACTTCCAGCGGCGGACCAGGTCGGTGCCGTTCCAGTCGTACGCGGCGATCGCGATCCGCTCGTAGATGCCGCGGCTGAAGATCATGCTGGGCGTCGAGCCGTTGACGTACGCGGTGGCGGACAGCAGCCGCCCCTCGCGGTTGCCCCAGGTGTCGCCCCAGTCGGCGACCGAGCCGCGGGCCGGCTCGAAGGGCACGGAGTCCATGACTCGGCCCGTCTGCCCGTTGAAGACCGACAGATACTCGGGGCCGCTGATCACCGCGCAGTTGTCGGCGAGGTGCGAGGCGCCCGCGTCACCGATGACGGTGCCGGCGGAGTCCCTCGACCCGTCGGAGGTACGGACGGCCATCTCGGCCCTGCCGTCGCCGTTGTAGTCGTACACCTGGAAGGAGTCGTAGTGCGAGCCACTGCGCACATTGGTGCCCAGGTTCACGCGCCACAGACGGGTGCCGTCCAGTTCGTACGCGTCGAAGACCGTCGGACCGGTGCAGGTACCGGAGTTGGCCACGTCGGTGGCGTTGGAGGGCACCCACTTGAGGACGAGTTCGTAGGCGCCGTCCCCGTCGAGGTCGCCCACGCTCGCGTCGTTGGCGGAGTAGGTGTAGGCGACGCCGTCGCGGGTGGTGCCGCCCGGTGGCTTCCGCAGCGGGATGTCGAGCCGGCCGGAGGCCCAGACGACGGCCTTCTCGCCCGGCTGCTCCGTACCGCCCACGACGGCGCGGACCTCGTACGAGGAGGAAGTGCTGCCACGGGCGTCGAGGAAGTTCGTCCTCGTGGTCTCCGAGACGAGGGTCCCGGCCCGGTAGAGCCTGAAGGAGACACCGGACGGATCGTTCCCGAGCATGCGCCAGGTGACGAGGACGCCGCCGCTCGCGGGGACGGCGACGAGCCCCCGGTCGAGCCGTTCGGCGATTCGGGGGGCGGCCAGGGCACGGACCGGGGGCTCGTCGGCCGCGGACGCCGGCGCGTTGACGGCCGGCAGGCCGCCGGTCCCGGCAAGCACGGCGGCGAGGAGTGCTCCGGCGAACCTGCCTGAGCGGTGGGATGTGCGGCGTGATCGGGACATCACTCGACCTCGTTGTCAGGGGACGGAGGGACAGCTGCCCCCGGTGGTCGCCGCCGGTGCCGCCTGAGGTTGCCGGTTCGATCACTCCGCCGCGACGAGCCTCCGGCCGGTCCGCCTGGAACACCGTGCACAGCGGCCGGGGGCCCGAGCGTCCAGTCCGTTCAACCGGGGTGCCTCCACGGGCGTCGGTCGGGTAGCGTGCGGGGCATGTCGAGCCCCGAGTCAGCCGAGGTGGGGGCTTTCGGTCACGCCGTCAGCCCCCTGAACCACTGAGTTCGTAGTCCTGTCGTCCCGCCGCGTTCCGCGGCTGGACGAGTGCGCCCGTGGGTGCCGGCGGCGGTGACGAGATGTCCTCCTCTCGTGCTTCTCCTCGCCTCGGAGCCACTCGATGCCTCTCCCGCTGTACCTGCTTGCCCTGGCGCTCTTCGCCATGGGCACCTCCGAATTCATGCTCGCCGGCCTCCTGCCGGACATCGCCTCCGACCTCGACGTGACCGTCGGGACGGCAGGGGCGCTCACCTCGGCCTTCGCGGTCGGGATGATCGTCGGCGCCCCGCTCGTGGCCGCGCTTGCCCGCAACTGGCCCGGACGGTCCAGCCTCCTCGGGTTCGTCCTCGTCTTCTCGGCAGCTCACGCCGTGGCCGCCGCCACCGCGAGCTTCCCGGTCCTGTTCGCCACCCGGGTCGTCGCCGCGCTGGCGAACGCGGGGTTCCTCGCCGTGGCTCTGACAGCCGCTGCCACGCTGGTCTCCCCCGACAAGAAGGGACGTGCACTCGCCGTGCTGCTGTCGGGCACGACGGTGGCCACGATCGCCGGTGTCCCAGGAGGGTCGATGCTCGGCACGTTGCTCGGATGGCGGGCCACGTTCTGGGCTGTTGCCGTTCTCTGCGTGCCTGCGGCTCTCGGCATCTTCAAGGCGATCCCTGCCCGGCCCGCGAAGGAAGCCGCGGCCGGCGGGCCGGCGTTGCGGTCGGAGCTGGCGCAGCTCAGGAATCCCCGGCTGCTCCTGGTGATGCTGCTCGGCGCGCTGGTGAACGCGGCAACCTTCGGAAGTTTCACCTTTCTCGCCCCCGTCGTCACCGACAACGCCGGGTTGGACGAGTTGTGGATCTCGGTCGTCCTGGTGCTCTTCGGCGCCGGTTCCTTCGTGGGCGTCACCCTCGCCGGACGGCTGTCGGACCGGCGCCCCGGTCTGGTCGTCGCAGCCGGTGGTCCGCCACTGCTCATCGGCTGGCCGGTCCTGGCCTTGCTCGCCGACGAGCCGGTCGCTCTGCTCATCCTCGTGTTCGTGCAGGGCGCGCTGTCGTTCGCGCTCGGCAGCACCTTGATCACGCGGGTCCTCTACGAGGCCGCCGGAGCACCCACCATGGCCGGCTCGTACGCGACCGCGGCACTCAATGTCGGGGCCGCTGCCGGACCACTCATCGCCGCGGCCACCCTCGGTACCACGGCCGGGAGCCTGGGGCCGCTCTGGGCCAGTGGTCTCCTCGTCCTGGTCGCGCTGCTGGTCGGGTTCCTCTTCCGCGGGGTGATCCTCAGCGACGCGCGTGGCGGATCTTCAGCCGTCCGAACCCCACGGCCCCGGTGATCCGGATCGTCGGCCCGCCGGGGCCGGGGCGCCGCCGGGTCCTGTAGCGGACGTCCTTCCACCCGGTCCGCAGACCCTCGACGTCGACGATCGCGTCGCGCGGCACCGTGATCTTCGCCCTGCCGGTGCCGAGTTGCAGCTCGATGTCGACCACCGGGTACTCGATGACCGCCCGGGACAGGTCCAGGTGCACCCGTCCGAATGCGGACCCGACCGTGAGGTTCCGAGGTACCCGCCATGCGCCGGCGCCGCCGGATCCGTCCGCCGGCGGCGGCAATCGTGGACGTGGTGCCCGGGCTCTCCTCCGGGAGCGAGGCCAGAGGCGACACGAGCTCGCCGCGCGTCCTGGCGGTGAGCACCTGGTGGAGGCGTTCGTCCATCTCCTCGTGCGAGATGTGCCCTCCGGCGTACGCCTCCTGCACGCGCCGCACTGCCGAGTCGCGGTTGTCTTCGCTGATCGGTGACGCGGGTCTTCCGGCAGACAGGTCACCCCTTCACCCTACGGCCGTGCCGGACTCCGCGGCCGGCGAACGAAGTTCGCAGCGGATGACGGAGGCGGGTGGGCCGCGGGAACCGGCGTGGTCGGCGGGCAGGACCGAGCGGGTCGTGGAGGTCAGGCGCGCGCAGGGCCGTCCGCGGTGTCGCCGAAGTGGTCGCGGAGTTCGCGCTTGAGGATCTTGCCGCTGGCGTTGCGCGGGAGGGCGTCCACGAAGAGGACCCGCTTCGGGGCCTTGAAGGAAGCGAGCTTCCCGCGGGTGTGGGCGATCAGTTCGGTCTCCGTGACGTCCTCCCGGGCGACGACGACCGCCGTGACGGCCTCGATCCAGCGGTCGTCGGGCAGACCGATCACGGCGGTCTCCGCCACGGACGGGTGGGTGTAGAGGGCGTCCTCGACCTGGCGGGAAGCGACCAGGACGCCGCCGGAGTTGATGACGTCCTTCACCCGGTCGACGACCGTGAAGTAGCCCTCGCCGTCGCGGACGGCGAGGTCGCCGGAGTGGAACCAGCCGTCGCGGAAGGCCTCTTCGGTCTCCTCCGGCTTGTCCCAGTAGCCCTCGCACAGCTGCGGCGACCGGTAGACGACCTCTCCCGCGGTGCCGTCCGGGACCTCCTTGCCGTCCTCGTCGACGACCTTCGCCTCGACGAAGAGGACGGGGCGGCCGCAGGACTCCATGCGGCCCTCGTGCTCGTCGGGACCGAGGACGGTCGCGAGCGGGCCGATCTCCGACTGGCCGAAGCAGTTGTAGAAGGCCAGCGCGGGCAGCCGTTCGCGCAGGCGTGCCAGCACCGGCACGGGCATGATCGAGGCCCCGTAGTAGGCCTTGCGCAGGCCCCGGAGGTCACGGGTGGCGAAGTCCGGGTGGTTGGACAGGCCGATCCATACGGTCGGCGGGGCGAACAGGCTGTCGGCGCGGCCCGCTTCGACGAGGTCGAAGATCCGGCCGGCGTCGGGCGCGTCGAGGATGGTGTTCTCCGCGCCGACCGCGAGGTACGGCAGCAGGAACACGTGCATCTGGGCCGAGTGGTAGAGCGGCAGCGAATGGACGGGCCGGTCGCCGGCCGTGAGGTCGAGTGCGGTGATGGCGCTGACGTACTCGTGGACGAGCGCGCGGTGGGTCATCATCGCGCCCTTGGGCAGGGCGGTGGTGCCCGATGTGTAGAGGAGCTGGACCAGGTCCTCGGCCTGCGGCTCGCGTTCGGCGGTGAACGGCCGCGGCCGTGCCAGCTCGGCGAGGAGCGACTCGTCCGTGTCGCGCAGGGCCAGCACCCGGTGCCCCGAGGGCAGGCGGGGCGCGAGGGCGGGGTCGGCGAGGACGAGCGCGCTGCCCGACTGGTCGAGGATGTAGGTGAGGTCGTCGCCGGTCAGGTTCTGGTTGACCGGCACGTGCACGAGGCCGGCGCGGGCGCAGGCGAGGAACGCGATCAGATAGGCGTCGGAGTTGTGGCCGTACGCGGCGACCCGGTCGCCCCGGCCCAGGCCGTGTCCGGCCAGTACGGCGGCCGCGGTGGTGACGGCGGCGTCGAGTTCGGCGTAGGTCCAGGACCGGTCCGCATACCGGACGGCGGCGCGGGCGGGGGTGCGCCGGGCACTGCGGCGTACGAGGGAGTCGACCGTGCTGCTGTGGGCGCCTGTCATGGCGTGATCCTGTGCGGGGCACGGCCGTGGGGTCAAGCCCTCGTGACGGCCTCACCCCGGACAGGGAACGGGAAGGCGGGAGCTCACGGGCTCACGGCGAGGAAGATGAACGCCGCGAGGATCGCCAGGTGCACCCCGCCCTGGAGCAGCGTGGCCCGCCCGGGCACGACCGTCAGCGCGCCGACGACGACGGTGAGTGCGAGCAGCACCATATGCGTGGCGCCCAGACCCAGCAGCAGCGGCCCCTCCAGCCAGATGGTGGCGAGCGCGATCACCGGGATCGTCAGCCCGATGCTCGCCATGGCCGACCCCAGCGCGAGGTTCAGAGACCTCTGGACCAGGTTCCGCCGGGCGGCCCGTACCGCGGCGATTGTCTCGGGCAGCAGGACGAGGAGGGCGATGACGACGCCGACGACGGCGTGCGGCAGACCGGCCGACGCCACCGTGGACTCGATGGTGGGTGACACCGCCTTGGCGTCGCCCACCACGGCCACCAGGGCGACGACGAGCAGCACCAGGCTGAACAGCGCGGCCGACCGGCCGGGGGCCTCCGAGTGCTCGTCGCCGGCCGTGCTCCCCGGTTCGTCGTCGCGCGTGACGGACATGAAGTACTCGCGGTGCCGCACGGTCTGCACGGCGACGAACAGCCCGTAGAGGCCGAGCGAGGCGACGGCGGCGAACGTCAGCTGGGCCGGGGAGAACTCGGGGCCGGGCTTGCTGGTGGTGAAGGTGGGCAGCACGAGGCTGAGGGTGGCGAGCGTCGCGACGGTGGCGAGCGCCGCGCCGGACCCCTCGGCGTTGAAGACGGCGACGTGGTTGCGCAGTGCGGCCGCCAGCAATGACAGCCCGACGATCCCGTTGCAGGTGATCATCACCGCGGCGAAGACGGTGTCCCGCGCGAGGGAGGAGGACTCGGGTCCGCCGTCGACCATCAGGGTGACGATGAGCGCGACCTCGATGACCGTGACCGCGACCGCGAGCACCAGGGAGCCGAACGGTTCCCCCACCCGGTGGGCGACCACTTCCGCGTGGTGGACCGCGGCGAGCACGGCGCCGGCCAGGCAGACGGCGACGAGGACGACCGCGAAGCCCGGCAGGTCGCGGCCCCAGCTGAGGACCAGGGCGACCACCGCGACGAGCGGCGCCCAGACGGTCCACCGGCTCAGGAAGGACGTGAGGTTCACCGCACTCATGGGTGTCAGGCTGCCAGCGGCGGACGCCCGCCGCGCGACGAGTGTGCGGCGGACGCCCGCGGGCCGGCGCAAAGGAGCCGGGCGCCCGCCGCCGGCGCCGGACGGATCTCACCACGACCCCGGCGGTCGGCTCGGTGACGCGGTCACACGGCCCGATCGTGTCCCTCCCAGTACGGCTCACGCAGCCGCCGCTTGTAGAGCTTGCCGTTGGGGTCGCGCGGCATGGCGGCGACGAAGTCCACCGACTTGGGGCGTTTGTAGCCGGCCAGGTGCCGTGCGCAGTGGGCGAGGATCTCGGCGGCGAGGGCGTCGCCGGGCGTGCGGCCCTCGGCAGGTTCCACGACTGCCTTCACCTCTTCGCCCCAGTCGGTGTGCGGAATGCCGAAGGCCGCGGCGTCGGCGACGGCCGGGTGGGTGAGCAGCGCGGCCTCGATCTCGGCCGGGTAGATGTTGACCCCGCCCGAGATGATCATGTCGATCTTGCGGTCCCGGAGGAAGAGGTAGCCGTCCTCGTCGAGGTGCCCGAGGTCACCGACGGTGAAGAAGTCGCCGATGCGGTTGCTCCGGGTCTTGGTCTCGTCCTTGTGGTAGCTGAACGCACCGGTCGTCATTCTCATGTAGACGGTGCCGAGTTCGCCCGCCGGGAGCCGGTTGCCGTCGTCGTCGAAGACGGCGAGCTCGCTGATGGGCCAGGCCCTGCCGACGGTGCCGGGCTTCTTCAGCCATTCGCCGGCGGTCGCGAAGGCGCCGCCGCCCTCGCTCGCCGCGTAGTACTCCTCCACACAGCTTCCCCACCAGTCGATCATGGCTCGTTTCACATGGTCGGGGCATGGGGCCGCGCCGTGGATGGCGTGCCTCATGGACGTGACGTCGTAGCGCCTCTTCACCTCGTCGGGCAGTGCGAGCAGGCGGTGGAACTGGGTGGGGACCATATGGGTGTGCGTGCACCGGTGGGTGTCGACGAGGCGGAGCATCTCCTCGGGCGTCCACTTGTCCATCAGGACCAGCGGATGGCCGATGTGCAGGGCGGCGGCCGCGAACTGCAGCACGGCCGTGTGGTAAAGCGGCGAGCACACGAGGTGGACGTTGCCGTCGTGGGGCCGGATGCCGAAGATGCCGAGGAAGCCTCCGAGGTGGGTCTCCTCGGGCGGTTTGCCGGGCAGGGGCCGGCGGATGCCGCGCGGCCGGCCGGTGGTGCCGGAGGTGTAGTTCATGACCCAGCCGAGCGTGCGCCCTTGGGGCGGGGTCCCCGGCTGCCCGTCGAGGAGCGCGCCGTACGGCCGGAAACCGGCCACGTCGCCGGCACCGACCGCGTATCGGTGGGGGTGCGGCAGCCCCGCCTCGTCGGCCGCGTCGCCCGCCGGGCCGGTGAACCGCTCGTGCGCGACGAGCACCTTGGCACCGGAGTCGGACACGATCCACGCGATCTCGGACCCGACGAGATGGTGGTTGACGGGGACGAGATAGAACCCGGCCTGGGCGGCGGCCAGGTAGGCGGTGATCAGTTCCGCGCAGTTGGGCAGGACGACGGCGAACGAGTCCCCGGGTTCGAGTCCCGCGGCCCGCAGCCCGTGCACCAGCCGGTTGGCGGCGCCGTGGAGCTCCGCGGCCGTCCACCGTTCGCCCGCCGGGCCGGTGAGCACGGTCCGGCCGGGATCTGCGGCGGCCTGGGCCCAGAAGCCGTTCGGGGGTGCGGGGGCACCGGTCATGACGCGCTCCTTCCCGCGATGCGGTTGATGCGGTCCACGGCGCGTTCGAAGCCGCGGGTCAGGTCGTCGAACACCTCGCGCACGCCGCGCTCCGAGTTCATCCGGCCGACGATCTGGCCCACCGGGGTGCCGAGGAGCGGCTCCACCTCGTACCGCTGGATGCGGGAGACGGCCTCCGCGACGAGGAGCCCCTGCAGGGGCATCGGCAGGGTGCCGGGGCCGGCCGGGTCGTCCCAGGCGTCGGTCCACGCGGTGCGCAGCTGGCGGGCGGGTTTGCCGGTGAGGGCACGGGAGCGGACGGTGTCGCCGGAGCCCGCGGCGAGCAGTTTGCCGGTGAGGGCGCGGGAGCCGAGTGAGGCCTCCGTGGTGGTGAGCCACAGGGAGCCGAGCCAGACCCCCTGGGCGCCGAGGGCGAGGCCGGCGGCGATCTGTTCGCCGCTGCCGATGCCGCCCGCGGCGAGGACGGGTACGGGGGCGACGGCGTCGACGACTTCCGGTGTGAGCACCATGGAGGCGATGTCTCCTGTGTGTCCGCCGGCTTCGTATCCCTGGGCGACGACGACGTCGATCCCGGCCTCGGCGTGGCGGCGGGCGTGCTTGGCGCTGCCGGCGAGGGCGGCGACCAGGGCGCCGTGGTCGTGGGCGCGTGCGACGACGTCGGCGGGCGGGGAGCCGAGGGCGCCGGCGAGAAGTGCGACGGGGTAGTCGAAGGCGACGTCGAGCTGGTTGCGGGCGACCTGTTCCATCCAGCCGGTGATGCGCCAGCCGGAGGCCTCGCCGTCGGCGAGTTCGGGGACGCCGTGCCGGGCGAGGGTGTCGGTCACGAATCTGCGGTGCTCCTCGGGAATCATCGCCTCGACATCCGCCTCGGTGACGCCCTCGACCTTCTTGGCGGGCATGACGACGTCGACCCCGTAGGGCCTGCCGTCCGTGTGCTCCTGCATCCAGTCGAGGTCGCGCTTCAGGTCGTCGGGCGCGGTGTAGCGGACGGCGCCGAGTACGCCGAGTCCGCCCGCGCGGCTGATGGCCGCGGCCACCGCCGGGAACGGTGTGAAGCCGAAGATGGCGTGCTCGATGCCCAGTTGTCTGCTCAGCTCCGTCTCCATGGGCGGCAGGATGCCGCAAGGCACCGGACGAGGGAAGACGTTTTCTGATGCCGCGTCAGATTCTTTGGAGTGGTTGACAGACCCACGACGCCGCAAGAAAGTTTCACCTGTCGCGGAAGATCCGAAAGATACTTTCAAAGACGCGCAGAGAGGGTTCCGTATGACCGACGACTCGGCGGGCAGAGGGATCAGCAGGCGGAGGCTGGGCGGCGGGATGCTGGCGCTGGGCGGAGCGGTCGCCCTCGCGCCGGTCTCCTTCGCGGCGGCTGCCGGAACGCCGGACGGCTCCGGCACGGGGGCGGGGGCCGGTCCGGGCGGCGGGGCCGGCCACCGGCCGACACTGCGGCGCGGCACCGCCCGGCGGGCGGGTCTGCTCTCCGAGCATCTCGACCGACTGGTCGCCGACGCCGAGAAGTTCCTCGCCCCCTCCCCCAAGCACCCGTGGTACGGGGGAGCGGTGCTGCTCGCCGCCCGGGGCGGCACGGTCGCGCTGCACCGGGCGATCGGCAAGGCGCTGCGCTACTCGGCGTACGACGAGACGACCGACACCGCGCTGGAACTGCCGGCCGAGGAGCAGATTCCCATGGCCGAGGACACCGTCTTCGACCTGGCCTCGGTCTCCAAGCTGTTCACGTCGATCCTCGCGGTGCAGCAGATCGAGCGGGGCGCGCTCGGACTGGAGGCGCCGGTCGCCTCCTACCTGCCGGAGTTCGGCCGGGCGGGCAAGCAGGACGTCACGGTGCGTCATCTGCTGACGCACACCTCCGGCCTCCGTGCCTGGATCCCGCTGTTCCGGGAACCGACCCAGGAGGCCAGGCTGCGGCGGCTCTGGGACGAGGCCCCGGCGAACCCGCCCGGCACCGCGTATCTCTACTCCGACCTGAATCTGATCTCGCTCCAGCTCGTCCTGGAGAAGATCACCGGTCGCTCTCTGGACAGGCTGCTCCACGACGAGATCACCGCTCCGCTCGGGATGCACCGCACACGGTTCAACCCGCCCGCCTCCTGGCGGCCGAAGATCGCGGCCACCGAGGACGCCCGGCTCCCCTGGTCCGGTCTCGACCGCGGCCTGGTGTGGGGCGAGGTCCACGACGAGAACGCGTACAGCTTCGGCGGCGTGGCCGGCCACGCCGGGGTGTTCTCCTGCGCCTGGGACCTCGCGATCCTCGCCCGTACGCTCCTCAACGGCGGCGTCTACGGCGGCTCCCGCATCCTGGACACCGCCTCCGTCGACCTGATGTTCACCGACTTCAACACCGACTTCCCCGGCGACGAGCACGGCCTCGGCTTCGAGCTCTACCAGCACTGGTACATGGGCGCGATGGCCACGCCGCGTACCGCCGGGCACACCGGCTTCACCGGCACCAGCCTCGTGCTCGACCCGACCACCGACTCGTTCCTGATCGTGCTGGGCAACTCGGTGCACCCCGTGCGCAGCTGGCGCTCCGGCAGCGCGCCCCGGGTGGCCGCCGCGAACAACATGGCCAGGGCCGTCGCCGTCCGCCCCGACCACGGCCGCACCGCCTGGTACTCCGGCATGGCCGGCTCCACGGAGGCGACCCTCACGCTGCCCGCGCTCACCCTCACGTCCGGCGGACCGCGACTGCGGTGCTCCCTGTGGTGGGACACCGAGCCCGGCTCCGACGCGCTGTTCCTCGAAGCGTCGCAGGACGACGGGGCGACCTGGCGACCGGTCGCCTTCACCACGACGCAGGCGGCCCGCGCGGGCGGCACGGGCGGGACAAGCACGAACGCGTCCCACCCGGAAGGGTCCACCCCCGAGAACTCCCACCCGGCCGGGTCCGCAACCGGCTGGTCGGGGCGGGTGTGGCACCGGCTCACCGCCGACCTGACCGCGTGGCGCGGCGCGCCGGTACGGCTGCGCTGGCGGTACGCGACCGACCGGCTCTACGTGGGCCGGGGCGCCTACGTCGACGCGATCCGCGTCGAGGACGGCCACGGCGGGCCGCTCTTCGACGAGTCGCGCCCCGCGGACGCCGCCCGGATCGAGGCGCTGGGCTGGAGCGCGTCAAGGGACTGACGGCCGGTCAGGTCGACGGGCCCTCGGTGTCACCGGCCCAGCGCCGCCATCGCGGCGTTGTGGCCGGGCACCCCGCTCACCCCGCCGCCGCGCACCGCGCCCGCTCCGCACAGCAGCACATTGGCGTGCGCCGTCTCCACGCCCCAGCGGCCGCCGGCCTCCGTGGCGTACGGACAGGACAGGTCGCGGTGGAAGATGTGGCCGCCGGGCAGCCGCAGTTCCCGTTCCAGGTCGAGCGGTGTCTTCGCCTCGATGCACGGGTCGCCGTTCGCGTCGAGCGCGAGGCAGTCGGCGATCGGCTCCTCCAGATACGCGTCGAGTTCGGCGAGCGTCGCCGCCAGCAGCTCGTCGCGCGCCCGGTCGTTGTCGGCGGCGAAGAGCCGGGCCGGGGTGTGCAGTCCGAAGAGCGTCAGGGTGTGGCAGCCCTGGGCGGCGAGCTCCGGCGACAGGATGGAGGGATCGGTCAGCGAATGGCAGTAGATCTCGGACGGCGGGGCGCTCGGCAGCCGGCCGGCGGCAGCCTCCCGGTAGGCGGTGGCCAGCTGTTCGTAGCCCTCGGAGACATGGAACGTCCCCGCGAAAGCGTCCTTCGGAGCGACGGAGACGTCCCGCAGCCGGGGCAGCCGGCGCAGCAGCATGTTCACCTTCAGCTGCGCGCCCTCCGCGGCCTCGGGTGCCGGTTCGCCGAGCAGCGCGGCCAGTTCCTGCGGCGAGGCGTTGACCAGGACCCGGCGGGCGCCGACGGCACCCTCGCCCGTCGGGGTGCGGAAGGCGACCTCGGCCCTCTCGCCGTCGGTCCCGACGGCGAGCACCTCGTGCTCGACGGCGATCTCCGCCCCGGCCTTGCGTGCGGAGGCGGCCAGCGCGCCGGTGAGCGCGCCCATGCCGCCGACCGGCACGTCCCAGTCGCCGGTGCCGCCGCCGATGACGTGGTAGAGGAAGCACCGGTTCTGGACCAGCGACGGATCGTGGGCGTCGGCGAACGTACCGATCAGCGCGTCGGTGAGCACCACGCCGCGAACGAGGTCGTGGGTGAACCGCTGCTCGATCGCGGCGCCGATCGGCTCCTCGAACAGCATCCGCCAGGCCTGCTCGTCACCGACCACGGCCCGTAGTTCCTCCCGGTTGGGCAGCGGCCCGGTCAGCGTCGGGAACACCCGGCGGGCGACCTGCCCGGTGATCGCGTAGAACTCCTGCCACGCCGTGTACTCCCGGTCGCCGCCGATGAGTTCCGCGAACGACTCGCGGGTGCGGCCACCGCCCACCAGGAGACCGCCGCCGCCCCTCGGCGTGTAGGAGGAGACGGTCCGCTTGCGTACGGCGAAGTCCAGCTCCAGATCGCGCACGATCTTGTCCGGCAGCAGCGAGACCAGGTACGAGAACCGGGACAGCCGGGCGTCCATGCCGGGGAACGGGCGAGAGGAGACGGCCGCTCCCCCGGTGTCCGCCCGGCGCTCCAGCACCAGGACGGAGCGGCCGGCGCGGGCCAGGTAGGCGGCGGCGACCAGACCGTTGTGGCCGCCGCCCACGATCACGGCGTCGTACGAGGCGTGTGCGGGCATGGCGGGACCTTAACGCCTCCGGGTCGGATCGTGCCGGTCCCGCGTGGCCCGAACACCGCACCCGGCCACGCCGTCTAACCGCCGGGCGTCTGCTCCGCCACGGTCCGGCGCAGCGCGGCGACCTGCCGGTACAGCTCGACGGCCTCCGCGTGGCGCCCGAGCTGTTCCAGGCAGTGCGCCTCGTCGTTGCGGCTGGACAGGGTGTCGGGGTGGTCGGGGCCCAGCACCCGCTCGCGGGCGCGCGCCACCTGCTCGTACACGCCCATGGCGTCGGACCAGCGGGCCAGCCAGCCGAGTGCCACAGCCACCTCCCGCAGGCTCACCAGGGCCTCGGGGTGGTCGGGGCCGAGCACCTGCTCACGCAGGGCGCTCACCTCGCGCGCCTCGGCCAGCGCCTCGTCCCAGCGGCCGAGCCGGCCGAGGTTGACGCCGAGGCCGTGGCGGGCGCGCAGGGTCTCCGGGTCGTCCGGGCCGGCTGTACGGGTGCGGTCGGCGACGAGGCCGCGGTAGACGTCGAGGGCCTCGGCGCCGCGGCCGAGCCGGCCGAGGCAGATACCGGTCTCGTAGCGGGCGGCGAGGGTGTCCGGGTGGTCGGGGCCCAGTGCCTGGGCCCGTGCTGCCGCCACGTCCTGGTAGGCGGTCAGCGCGTCCAACCAGCGGCCCAGCTGCCCGAGCGCGTGGGCCGCCTCGTAGCGGGTGACGAGCGTGTCGGGGTGGTCGGGGCCGAGCACCCGGGCGCGGGCCTGTGCGACGTCCTCGGCGATCCGGTGCGACTCCTCGACGCGTCCCATGCGGCCCAGGTTGAAGGCGAGGTTGTGGCGGCAGCGCAGGGTGTCGGGATGGTCGGGGCCCATGGTGCGCTCGCGGGACTCGAGGACGGCCGCGTACACCCGGTCGGCCTCGGTGTACCGGCCGAGGCCGCCCAGCACATAGGCGGTCTCCTGGCGGGCGGCGAGCGTGTCGGGGTGGTCGGGGCCCAGCGCCCGCTCCCGGCCGGTCGCGACATGGCCGAACTCCGCGAGCGCGTCCGTGGCGCGGCCGGTGCGGCTGAGGCTGAAGGCGACCTCGTAGCGGCTGGAGAGCGTGTCGGGATGGTCGGGGCCCAGCAGCGTCTCCCGGTCGGCGGCCACCGCGCGGTGCACCTCGCCCGCCTCGTCCCAGCGGCCCAGGCGCCCGAGGCTCAGGCCCGCGTTGTGCCGGGTGTCGAGTACGGCGAGCAGCTCGGGCGGCGGGGTGGTCCGCTCGGAGCCGGCGGACGCCGCAACCGCCTGGTGCGCGGCCGACGCCCCCACCGCCTGGTGCGCGGCGGACGCCGGAACCGCCTGGTGCGCGGCAGGGGCCGGGACGTCCCCGTGCGGTGCGGGGCGGGTGGTCCACTGCCCGGTCAGCGCCGCCGTGTGGTCGAGGCCGGGCGGCACCGGACCGGCGGCGACGGCGCCGGTCGCCCGGTGGCCGACGGTCATCCCGCGCGTCCAGTACGGCAGGGCGGTCCCGCGTGCCGCGTCCGGCACGGGGTCGCGCTGCAGGGGCACCACGGCCGGCCGGTGGCGCACATGGCCCGCGGCGTGGATGCGGTGCCTCAGGTCGCCCGCGGCTCCGGGCCGTTCCTCGGGTGTCTTGGCGAGCAGGTCGAGCACCATCAGGTCGAGGAACTCGGGGATCTCGTCACGGTGTTCGCGCAGCGGCCGGGGGGCCGTGTCCCGGTGGCCGACGAGGATGGACCAGGTGTCGCCGACGTCGAAGGGCGGAGCGCCGGTGGCCAGTTCGTAGAGCACGCAGCCCAGCGAGTACAGGTCACTGCGGTGGTCGACCTGGCCGCCGGCGATCTGTTCGGGCGACATGTAGTGCGGCGTGCCCATGGCGATGCCCGTGCCGGTGAGCTTGGACGTGAAGCCGATGTCCTCGCCGAGGCGCGCTATTCCGAAGTCGCAGATCTTCACCCCGCCGCCGGTGAGCCGCATGATGTTCGCGGGCTTCAGATCACGGTGCACGATGCCCCGTTCGTGGGTGTAGTCGAGGGCGTCGGCGATCTGGTCGGCGATGTCGACGACGTCGGCGACCGGCAGCGGGCGCTGCTTGTTGTCGTCGAGCAGCTGGCTGAGGTTGCGGCCCTCGAGCAGCTCCATCACCAGGTACAGCACGCCCTCGTGCTCGCCGAAGTCGTGGACCACGGTCACGCCGCGGTGCTGGAGCGCCGCGGCGACGCGGGCCTCGCGGCGGAAGCGTTCCCGCAGGACCCCGGTGAAGGACCGGTCGGGCTGCGATCCGATCGGCTTGAGGCACTTGACGGCCACATGCCGTCCGAGAGATTCGTCGCGGGCCCGCCACACCTCGCCCATACCGCCTCGCCCGATGAGATCGAGCAGTCGGTACCGGCCCTGGATCAGCCTGGTTTCCGCCATCGCGTGCTGTCGCCCCCGTCGCTGTGCTGCGCCCTCCCCGGCCGGTCCAGTATGGCGGCCCGCCTGCGCAGTTTGTACGGGGCCGGGCGTGTTGCGGGCCCGAGCCGGGCGATCGCTTGCCGGATGTGACCGGGAGGCAGCCGCCAGCGTATACGGGAAGGTACGCAGCGCAGCAGGTCGGCCGTGGCGGTCAGGCGCCGTGTCACCCGGTCCGGTGGCGGTGCGGTTCTGCCGTACAGCCCGTGCGCGTAGGACGGCAGGGTGTCGTACGCGAGCGCCGCGACCGGTCCCCACAGCAGTGCGCGGGCGGGGACCAGCGCGGGTGCGACGGGGGGCCGGCGCAGGAAGTCGTCGACGTCGCGGGCTTCCGGGCCGGCGGCGAGCCGCGGCCGTACGCGCTCGAAGTAGGCGGCCAGCTGCCCGGTGGTGGCGGGCACGTCCGCCGGATCGAGGCCGACCAGGCGGGCGGCCCGACGCTGCTCGTCCAGGTAGCGGTCGGCGAGTTCGTCGTCGAGCGGAAGCCCGGAGCGGCGGGCCACCTCCAGGTAGGAGGCGACCTCCGCGCAGTGCACCCACAGCAGCAGGCCGGGCTCGTCCACGCCGTACCGTTCGCCGGTGTCCGGGTCGGTGGCCTTCAGGCGGGAGTGGATGCGGCGGACGCGGGCGCCCGCCTTCTCGGCGGCGCCGGTGGTGCCGTACGTGATGGTGCCGACGAAGTCCGCGGTGCGCATCAGCCGGCCCCAGGCGTCCTGGCGGAAGTCCGAGTTCTGCATGACGCCGCGGACGGCACGCGGATGGAGCGCCTGCAGGTAGAGGGCGCGTACGCCCGCGATCCACATGACCGGGTCGCCGTGGATGTTCCAGGTCACGGAGCCGGGCCCGAACAGTCCCGGGTCGGCGTCGTCCTTCGGGCTCAGGTGGGCCCACGGAGCGTTCATGTCACCCAGCACGCTTCCGGTCTGCAAGTCCGCCGCCTGGCATCCGTGCCACACCCCTCCGCATACAGAACCGCTCGGCACACCGGTACGCCTCGAGACGCCTCGAGACGCCTCGTGCTTGGTCCTACCCACCACGCACGGCTGGAAGCCCCGGAGTTCCGGCAGCGCGACGAGAGGGCCGGACCGGCGGCGGGGGTGGGCGGAACACCGCGGGCGGGGGTGTTCCTGCGCAAAGTGTGGTGGGTGTGCCTCGTTCGTCCGCCGGGTCTCTACGCCGTGTGCGGCCGCCCGGTCCGCTCAGCACGCTCCCGGGCCCGAGGGGCCTTCACGGCGTCCGGAATCCGCGGAAGGTCACGTGCTTGCGGACCTCGAAGCCGAGCCGCTCGTACATTGCGACGGCACCCGTGTTGGCCGCGGCCACGTGCAGGACCGGACGTTCGTTCCGGGCTGTGATCCGTGCGGTCAGTGCGCGTATCAGGCGGGTGGCGTGGCCTCGTCCACGTGCCTCGGGGGCGGTGCACACGGCGCTGATCTCGGTCCATCCCGGTGGACGGAGCCGTTCGCCGGCCATGGCGACGAGGGTGCCGTTCTCGCGGATGCCCAGGTAGGTGCCGAGTTCGTGGGTCCGGGGCCAGAACGGTCCGGGCTGGGTCCGTGCGACGAGGTCGAGCATCTCGGGAACGTCGTCGGGGCCCAGTTCGGCAACGCGTGTCTCTGCCTGGGCGTGTCCGGGGCGGCACTCGGCGGGGCCGGTCATCTGGAAACCCTCGAGTGTGAAGACCGGTTCCCAGTCCGGTGGCGGGGTCGCCGGACTGCTGAACATGTCGGCGAACGCTCCGCGGCCGAGCAACCGGGCCAGATCGGCCCACCCTGCCGCTCCCGGGTCGGCGGGCACCGAGGAGAAGGTGGCGACCTCCGGCAGATAGACAGCCGCCCGGCCGAGCCGCCGGGCCAGGTGCGCGTGGTGGCCTCGCAGTGACTGCCGCACCGGATCGTCGAGTACCACGGCGTCGCGGTCGGCCATCGTCGTTCGCCTCTCGTGTAGGGGGCACGTGAAGTCAGCGGTGGCCGTGTCCTGTCCAAGAGACCGTGACGTCGTTGAGGCGGGCGGCGGTCCGAGCTGTCATCTCCTCGCGGTCGCAGTGTAGCCGCGCCGGATGGTGGGCTCTCCCGCCGCCCGGGGAACCGGGGTCCGTGCGGGGCGCCGGGCGGGGCTCCTGCTCCCTGGTGGGAGGCCTCGAGAGGGCGCTGGTGTCGAAGGGGGCCGCCGCCATGACCCCTCAGAAGCGACGCCGGGACGGTGACGGTCGGGCCGAGGCAGGGGGCGGGGGAGCCTTGCTGGGTTGGCACTTGCTTGCAACTCTGTGCTGAGTACTTGGCTCGATGGTCGGACTTACGAGCCGCCGATTCCTGCCTCTGGACCATGGAGGTCCTCCATGAATCAGCCGACGTCGGCGCCGCCATTGTTCGAGCGCCCCCTCCGCACCGGCGAGCCGCTCTTCGCCTCCGGTC
This sequence comes from Streptomyces peucetius, assembly GCF_025854275.1. Classification (NCBI taxonomy): domain Bacteria; kingdom Bacillati; phylum Actinomycetota; class Actinomycetes; order Kitasatosporales; family Streptomycetaceae; genus Streptomyces; species Streptomyces peucetius. The sequence continues at coordinate 348,569 of NZ_CP107567.1, forward strand.
GGCTTCCCACCACGGAGTCGGTGCTCGAGGAACTCGGTGACCGTGGACGTCACGCCCGTATCGCACTCGGTGTGACCTCCGCGCCGTTCGGTGCGTGTGTGGAGACCGAGATGGTGGTCGAATGCTGAAGATGACCAGTACGGGACGGCGCGACGCCTCGGGCAACGGGGCCGGGAACCAGGACAACCCGCTTGAGATGCTCTCGCTCGACCAGTTGCGTCGACGGCGGAGCATGAAATGGCGCACGCATCCGGCGGACGTCCTGCCGTTGTGGGTGGCGGAGATGGATGTCCCGCTCGCGCCGGCGGTCGCCGATGCCCTGCACGAGGCCATCGAGGCAGGTGACACCGGGTATCCCGCCGGGACCGAGTTCGCCGAGTCGCTGGCCGGCTTCGCACGGCGGCGGTGGAACTGGGACGGCGCGGCGATCGACCGAGTCGCCGTCATCCCCGACGTGATGACGGGCGCCGTCCAGGTGCTGCGACTCATCACCGAACCGGGCGACCCGGTCGTCGTCAACTCCCCGGTGTACGCGCCGTTCTACGCCTTCATCACCCATGACGACCGCCGGATCGTCGAGGCGCCGCTCGGAGAGAACCTGCGGATCGACCCGGAGGTGCTCGAGGACACGTTCCGGCGCGTCCGCCGGGAGACCGGCCAGGGCAAGATCGCCTACCTTCTCAGCAACCCGCACAATCCGACCGGCACCGTGCACACCGCCGATGAGCTCTCCGCCGTGGCGGAGCTGGCTCGCCGCTACAAGATCCGTGTCGTCGCCGATGAGATCCACGCCCCGCTCGTGCTGCGGGGCGCCCGGTTCACGCCGTATCTGAGCGTGCCCGGGTCCGAGGACGCGTTCTCGCTCATGTCGGCGACCAAGGGCTGGAACCTCGCCGGGATCAAGGCGGCACTCGCCGTCGCAGGGCCTCGAGCGGCCCCTGATCTGCGCAGGATGCCCGAGGAGGTCCACCACGGCGCCAGCTATCTGGGCGTGATCGCCCACACGGCAGCCTTCCGTGAGGGGGACGCATGGCTCGACGCACTGCTGGCCGGGCTCGACGCGAACAGGGCTCTGCTGGGTGAACTCGTCGCCGAGCACCTGCCGGGCGTCGGGTACGCCAGGCCGGAGGGGACCCACCTGGCCTGGCTCGACTGCCGGTCCCTCGGGCTCGGCCCGGAGGAGGCAACGACAGAGCTCGCGGTTGTCACCGACCTGGCCGGCCCCGCACGACTCTTCCTGGACCACGCCAGGGTGGCGCTCTCGTCCGGTCACATCTTCGGGACGGGGGGAGCCGGGCACGTCCGCCTGAACTTCGCCACCTCCCAGGCCGTACTCACCGAGGCCATTACCCGAATGGGACGCACGGTCACCGATCACACCGGCCGGTCGCACGGCCCCCGCTCGCCGGGACGGTCGTGACTGCTTCAGCGCTCCGTGCCGGTCTCACAAGAGGCTTCCTCACGGCGCGCCCGTAACCGCCGGAAGGTCTCACCCGCTCGCGCACGTCGAAGCCGAGGTGTCCGTAGAGCGCGTCGCAGCGTGTCAGCGGCGTACCCGCGGCATCCCCAGTCCGATCCAGGAGATGATCTCGCGCTGGATCTCGTTGTTGCCGCCTCCGAAGGTGAAGATGACGGCGGAGCGGTAGCCGCGTTCCAGTTCGCCGCCGAGAACGGACCCGGCCGAGCCCTCCTTCAGCGGGCCCGCCGCGCCGACGACCTCCATCAGCCAGGCGTAGGCGTCGCGCCTGGCCTCGGAGCCGTAGACCTTGACGGCCGAGGCGTCCTGCGGGGTGAGGGTGCCGTCCTGGACGGCGTTCACCATCTGCCAGTTGAGCAGTTTCATCGCGTCGAGCCGGCTGTGGGTGCGGGCGAGCCGGCCGCGCACCCAGCCGAGGTCGATGACCCGGCGGCCGTCGGCGAGTTTCGTGTCGGCGGCCCAGCGCTGGACGTCGCGCAGGGCGCGGATCGCCATGGTGCCGTGGGCGGCGAGGGTGACCCGTTCGTGGTTGAGCTGGTTGGTGATCAGCCGCCAGCCCTTGTTCTCCTCGCCGACCCGGCGCGAGACGGGGACGCGGACGTTCTCGTAGTGGCTCGCGGTCGTGTCGTGGGAGGCGAGGGTGTTGATGAGGGTGCACGAGTAGCCGGGGTCGGACGTCGGTACGAGGAGCATGGTGATGCCCTTGTGGGGCGGGGCGTTCGGATCGGTGCGCACCGCGAGCCAGACCCAGTCGGCGGTGTCGCCGTTGGTGGTCCAGATCTTCTGCCCGTTGACGACGTACGTGTCCCCTTCCCGTACGGCACGCGTCCTGAGGGCGGCGAGGTCGGTGCCCGCGTCGGGTTCGCTGTAGCCGATGGCGAAGTCGATCTCGCCGGAGAGGATCTTCGGCAGGAAGTACGCCTTCTGCTCGTCGGTGCCGAACTGCATGATCGTCGGGCCGACCGTGTTGAGTGCCATCAGCGGCAGGGGCACACCGGCCTGGGCGGCCTCGTCGAAGAAGATGAACTGTTCCATCGGGGTGAGCCCCCGGCCGCCGTACTGTTCGGGCCAGCCGACCCCGAGCCAGCCGTCGGAGCCGAGGCGGCGGATCGTCTCGCGGTAGAAGCGTTTCCGGGCGGCCGGTTCGGCGAACCGGGCATAGGCGTTGTCGGGGACGAGTTTCGCGAAGTAGGTGCGCAGTTCGGCGCGCAACTGCTCCTGCTGCGGCGTGTATCGAAGGTGCACGACCCCTCCAGGCTCTCGCGGTCCGTCCCTTGCGCGGCGGCGCACACAGTAGAACGTGTTGCAATAATTCGGAAGGGCCGTGCGGCGTCCGCTACCGCGAGGCGTACACGGCGTCGACGAGGGCCATCTTGCGCGGGTCGTCGGCGATGTGCGGGCCCATCCGGTTCATCACGTACCCCAGGGAGATGCCGCCCTCGGGGTCGGCGAGCCCGCACGAGCCGCCGAAGCCGTCGTGGCCGACCGCCCTCGGGTTGGGCCCGTACGAGCCGTTCCCGCCGCTCAGCCAGAGGCCGAGACCGGCCTCCGTGTCCTGCGCGAACCCGGCCCCGACGACGAGGTCGCGGCAGGCGCCCTGCCCTTCGCGTACGCGCTCCGCCGCCCGCTCCGTCAGCACACGGCGCCCGTCGAGCCTCCCCCGGCCGGCGAGGACGCCGTACAGCGCGGCGACCGCGCGGGCGGTGCCGTGGCCGTTCGCGGCGGGGATCTCGGCGGCCCGCCACGCGGCGGAGTTGGCGGCGTCCGCGTCGGTGACCGGGTTGATCAGGGCGGCGAGTGCGACGGGCGGCAACCGGGCGAAGGCGGCCACCTGTTCGCTGCTCCGCCGGGCCGGGCGCACCAGCTCGGCCACCCGCCCGGCCTCGGTCCCCGGGAGGCCGATCGTGAAGTCGATGCCGAGCGGTCCGGTGATCTCCTGCCGCAGGAACTCGCCCGGCAGTTGTCCGCTCACCCGGCGCACGACCTCGCCGACCAGGTGGCCGTAGGTGATCGCGTGGTACCCGGACCGGGTGCCCGGCTCCCACCACGGCTCCGTGGCCGCCAACCGTGCGCAGGTCAGCTCCCAGTCGTACAGCTCGTCGAGCGAGTGGGGTTCGCGCAGTCCCGCCAGGCCGGCTCGATGGGAGAGCAGATGGCGCACCAGGACGGCCTTCTTGCCCTCCGCGGCGAACTCGGGCCAGTACGCGGCGACCGGCGCGTCCAGGTCGAGAAGCCCGCGGTCGGCGAGCACATGGGCGCAGAGCGCGGTCGGACCCTTCGTCGTGGACCAGACGTTGACCGTCGTGTCGCGCTGCCACGGCCGCGTCCGGGCCGCGTCCGCCCAGCCGCCCCACAGGTCCACGACCTTCTCGCCGTCGGCGAGCACGGTCACTGCGGCGCCGAGCTCCCCCCGCTCACGGAAGTTCTCCTCGAACGCGGCGCGCACCGCCGAGAACCGCTCGTCGCAGTGGCCTTCGATGCCGATGGGTCGCTCCGCCATACCGATCTCCGTCGTCTCGTCCCGCACCGCCTCACCTTCCGGGGAACATACCGACTGGTCGGACCGGAAGAGAAGGGGGCGTATGGCGTCCGCTCACCCGTGAGCGAGGATGGAACGGCATGGCAAGATCCCGATCCCGGAAGGACGAAGCGATGGCCCCCGACGGCTCCGCACCGCCGAACGACGACGCCGTACTGCTGCGCACCGAGGGGCGCACCGGGTACCTCACGCTCAACCGCCCCCGGGCCATCAACGCGCTCACCCACCCGATGGTGCGCGCCGTCTACGCGGCGCTCGACGCCTGGGAGCACGACGACGCCGTCGACGTGGTGGTCGTCGCCGGGGCCGGTGAGCGCGGGCTCTGCGCCGGGGGCGACATCCGCGCCATCCACGACGACGCGCGCGCCGGCGGGCGCGCGTCGGCGGCCTTCTGGCGCGACGAGTACCGGCTCAACGCCCGTATCGCCCGCTACCCGAAGCCGTACGTCGCCCTCATGGACGGCATCGTGATGGGCGGCGGCGTCGGGGTGTCCGCCCACGGCAGCGTCCGGATCGTCACCGAACGCTCCAGGGTCGCCATGCCGGAGACCGGGATCGGCTTCGTACCGGACGTGGGCGGCACCCACCTGCTGGCGCGGGCACCCGGTGAACTGGGGACCCACCTGGCGCTCACCGGCGCGGCGGTCGGTGCGGGGGACGCGCTCCTGCTCGGCCTCGCCGACCACTTCGTGCCGTCCGAACGGCTCGCCGGCCTCGCGGCGTCGCTCGCCTCGGTAACCGCGGCCGACGCGGTACGGCGCCACCAGGCTCCCGCGCCCGAGGCGGAACTGGCCGCCCACCGCGGCTGGATCGACCACTGCTACGCCGCCGGCTCGGCGGAGGAGATCGTCGAGCGCCTGTCCTCCTGCGGGGAGCCGGCGGCCAAGGAGGCCGCGGAGACGATCCTGACCCGGTCCCCCACGTCCGTGAAGGTGACGCTCGCCGCGATCCGCCGGGCGCGGGCGCTGGGCTCCCTGGAGGCCGTCCTCGAGCAGGAGTTCCGCGTCTCGTGTGCCGCGCTGTCCTCGCCGGATCTCGTCGAGGGCATCCGCGCGCAGGTCGTCGACAAGGACCGCAGGCCCCGGTGGTCGCCGGCGCGGCTCGAAGCGGTCACCGAGGCGGACGTGACGGCCCACTTCGCCCCACTCCCGGAGGGAGAGCCGGGCCTCGGGCTGGCGTAACGGCAGGCCGAGGTTCGGCCCGGGAGCGCCGAACCGGGCCACACCGGGCCACACCGGAGCGCGGCCGGGCCCCGGACCGAACCCGGCCCCGCCCGAACGTGGCCCGGGCCACGCACCGTTCCCGTGCGTGGCCCGGGCCGCCAACAAAGGCGGCTACGCCGCCTTGTCGCGCGGCGTCACCACGTTCGCGCGCACCTCTCGCGTCGTGCCGTTGACCGTCACCGCAAGCGTGAACGCGCCGGCACGCAGCGCCGTGACCCGGCCCGTCGCCGGGTCGAAGGACGCCACATGACGCCCGCGGGCGTCGTCCGCGGTGCCGATGTGGAGGTTCGGCGAGCCCGACCAGTCCGCGCTGACGGGGAAGGTCACGGGGACCCGTCGTGCGCCCTGGACGACCGTCGCCTTCGCCTCGCCGGTGTCGCCGGGGCGCAGGACGACGGGCGTCTCGAGCTCCAGCGCGTCGACATGGGCCCGGGCCTGGACGGACACCCAGTCGGGCCCGGCCTCCCAGGGGGCCCGGCGGGCGGCCGCCTGCTCGGCGTGCGGGACACGGTCGACGCCGACGAGCGACCAGCCGGTGAAGCCTCCTTCGTCCGCGGGCCCGGCCGGCGCCTTGCCGGAGTTGCCGTTGACGAGGTACGGCACGCCGTCGACGTGCTCGGCGTGGAAGACCCCGACGTGGCTGCCGATCAGTCCGGCGCCCTTGCCGGTCGTACGGCGGAACTGAGCCAGCCAGTCCTCGATCAGCGCGGCTTCCTTGCGGTCGCCGAGCCGGCTCGCCTGCTGGACGGTCGGGTCGCGCGGCGGGACGTGCTCGATGACCATCACCGAGCTGATGCCCCGGTCGGCCGCGGCCGCGTCGAGCTGCGCGCGGAGCTCCTTGATCTGGTCGAGCCCGCCGCCCCGCAGCGTCAGGCTGGAGGTGTCGAGCGTGATGAAGCGGGTGCCCCGGTGGTCGAACGTGCGCTGCGCGGGGCCGAACTCGTCGACGAAGTTGTCGATCCTCCCGCCCATCACCTCGTGGTTGCCGGGCACGTAGTACCAGGGCAGTTCGTCCCCGAGTTCCTCGGTGAGCACGCGGCGCGCGAAGGCGAGGTCCTCCGGTGACCCCTCGTCGACGAGGTCGCCGTTGACGACCAGGAAGTCGGGGCGGGCCGCCTTGATCTCACGGAGCGTCCGGCGGGCCTGGGCGACGATCGGGCTGTCCGGGGCGCGGGCGACGAACTGCGCGTCGGACATCACGGCGAACCGCCAGTCGCGCTGCCCGGTCACGGCCGCCGGGTCGATGAGCGGGTCGACGACCCGCGGGGCCTCGGGCAGGTCGACCGGGGGCGGCACCTGCGCCTGGAGCTCGTCGATCACGATCCGCCCGGTGTACTGGCGGGCGGCGGCTGTCTCCGCGAGATAGAAACGGTGCACGGACAGCGGCATCGCCGCGCCCTGCGGGACGGGGAACCGCACCTGCTGCCAGCCGGTCCAGGTGACATAGGGGCCGCGCAGCAACTGGTCGGAGCCGGCGGCGTCCTTGAGGTGCAGGGTGGGCCAGGCGCCGTTGCCGTCGCCCTTGATCCAGAGCGTGAAGGCCTGTGGCTGGCCGGCGACGGCGATCCGCTGCGGCGGGTTGGCGTAGGCGGCCCTGGTCGCGGTCGACTTCGTGAAGTCGTAGGAGAGTTCGAGGCCGGTGCCGCTGTGTCCGTCGGGCGTGGCCGCGACGGACCCGCTCGCACGGGCCTGGCTGAAGGTCCAGGACCCGGCGTCGTCGAAGCCGGTGACGGCCTGTTCGGTGAGGCCGACGCTGACGGCGAGCACGGTACGGGCGCCGTCGACCGTCGCGGTGATCAGTCCGGCGGTGCCGTCGCCGGAGCGTGCGGCGACGGTGAAGGCGCCGCGGCCGTCGTCGCGGACGTCGAACAGACCGTGGTCGTAGTCGAGCCGTACGTCGCCGGGTTCGATCGGCGCACTGTTGCCCTGGGCGTCCAGGCCGAGGATACCGAAGGTGCCGGTGGCACCGGAGTCCGCGAGGGAGACGCGGCGGGTGGTCGGCTCGATCCGGGCCAGGTCGTCCAGCACGGTGAGGCGGATGCTGCCGTGGGCGGCGTCCCGCTCGGCACGGACCTCCGTGGTCCCGCTGTGCCGTGCCCGGAAGACGCCGTCGTCGTCGACCCGGCCGACGGAGGGCCGCAGGGAACGCCAGTGCGGCTCGCCCGCGGCCGGCCCGTACGTCTCGTCGTGGCCGGCGGCGGTGAGCCTGCGGGTGAGCCCGGGGAACACCCGCTCCGGGTGGCCGCCCACGACCGGGTCGGCGGTGGGCGCGGCCAGGGCCGGTACGGCGGTCTCCACCCAGTAGCCGCGCAGCTGTCCGCTGCCGTCGGGGGTGGTCAGGGCAAGGCCGTTGGGCACCTCGCGCTCGCTGCCGTCGGAGGGGCTGTTCTCCACGTGGAACACGTCGCTGCCCACGGCGCGGGCGACGAGGGTCGAGGAGCCGCCACCGTCGAGGTTGAGGGCGCTGTGCGCGCCGGCCTTCCGCATCATCCGGCCGAGCTCGGTGAGGGTGACGCCGCCGCTGTCGGCCTGCCGGCCGTCGACGGTGATGATCTGCATCGTGCGGCCGTCCCCGGAGAAACCGACGGCGGTGCGCGGCGCGGTGGTGTTGTTGCCGGCGCCGTCGTGGTTCTGCGGCACGCCGTCGACGACGAGGAGTTCACGACCGCCGACGGCCGTACGCGGTACGGGGCCGCTGTCGGTGCGCGGCCGGTACTCGATGCTCACCGGGTCGCCGGGCTTCAGGGCCGCCAGTACGGCGGCCCCCGCCTCCCGGCCGACGAGCACGGTGGTGTCGGCGGGGACGTTCCCGGTGCCGGGCCGGTCCGTGACGGTGACGACCTTGCCGTCGCGGACGGCGGCCTCCGCGACCGGCGTCGCGGAGTCGACGGTGAGGGCCCGGTCGGCCTCGCCCCAGGCGGAGGTGTACGCGCCGATGCCGCCGGCGGGCACGTTGGCGGCGTTGTACGCGCCCAGCGTGTGTTGCCCGCCGGGCACGGTGAGTGTGCCGTCGAAGTACAACTGCAGGATCCGGCCCGCGCCTTCCGGGCCGATGCCGACGGCACGGTGGGCGCCCGGGGCGGGCGAGTGAGTGAGCCGGCCGTCCTTGATGCCGGGGCCCTGCGGTGCGCCGGTCTGGTTGATGTCGAAGAAGTCCGCGTTGACGGCCGCGACGGTGCGCCGGCCCTCGCCCGGGTCGTGCCGGGCGGCGAGTTCGGAGACGCTGTGCCGGTCGGTGACCTTGCCGGACGACAGGTAGTCGGCCTGCACCGTGCCGCCGAGGTCGACGGAGAGCGCGTCGACGCGCAGCCACTTGTCGGCCTCGAGGCGGTCGTACGAGGTGAGCCGGACGCCGGGTGCGACGGGCCGGGAGCTGCGGGCCGTCTCGATGCCGTCGGAGTCGGTGACGGCGGCCTGGCTGCCGCCGGGGTCGCTCGCGGGCGGCGGTGCGACGGGCCGCAGTATCTCGGCCGACTGCCGGGGCGGCGGTGGTGCGGGATCGGCGGCGGCGGGAGCGGTGGCTCCCACGACGAGTGCGGACAGCGTCGCGGCCAGCACGACGGTGCGTCTTGCTATGCCAAGGCCCACAACATCTCCTGGAATTCGGCGGGTTGAGCACGTGGTAAGCGCTGTCGGCGGACAGCATCGCCGGGCCGGGAGGATCGCGCCAGAGGGTCGGAGTGAAGGACGAGGGAACAGGGAGTGCCTGGCGTCTTCGCGTGGCGGTGCACGGTGACGCGACGTCACCACTCCGACAGCGACGACGCCTTGCCGTTGGGCGCAAGCCCGCGTCCGGTCATGCACGAAGCCGCCCACTCGACGTGTCGAGTGGGCGGCTTCGTGGTGCCGGCCGCCCGTCTCGTGGGACGGCCGCAACACTGGGAGGGCGGGTGGGCCGAAGGCGGCCCACCCGCCCGGCGTCACATCAGTGCTGTGCGCTGCGGCGCTTGCGCGCGGCCCACATGATGCCGCCGCCGGCGAGGATCACCAGGGTGGCCGCACCGGCGATCAGCGGGGTGGCGCTGGAGCCACCGGTCTCCGCCAGGCCGCCGCCGGGCGCGCTGGTGCTCGGCTCTGCCGGGGGTGTCGCGGGCGCGCTGGTGCTCGGCGTGTCGCTGGGCGCCGGCGAGGACACGCTCGGAGTCGGCGAAGGAGGCGTCGGCGAGGGCGGCGTGGTCGACGGCGACGGGCTCGGCGTGTCGTCCTCGCAGACCGGCGCGGTCTTGGTCTCGTCGCGGGAGAACTGGTCCCCGTCGCCGGCCTCGATGATCAGGCGGACGGTGACTTCCTTGTCGTGCGCGGGGAGTTCCAGCCTGTCGTGGAATTCCTTCCTGAACGTCTTCGCCGGCAGGAGGTCCTTGCCGTCCACCGTGATCGTCACGGTGTTGTCCTCGTTGGGGCTGTACGCGGTCAGGTCGACGCTGACCTGATCACAGGTCACCGACCACACCGGCGTGTGCGCGAAAGCCGGTGCGGCAGAAAGGCCGACGCCGAGCGCGCCGGCCGACGCGACGGCTATGAATGCCCCGGTGCGCCGCCACGTTCTTCTTGTATCAGTCACTGATTCCTCCACGATTACCGCGTCCTTCGGTCAGGCGGTGCGCGCACAGTACCGCCAGGGCCGCACGGCTTCACAACCGGGCTGCCTCATAGGGCGATTCGAGGGCTGAAAAAGCGTCAGTCGAGACCACGGCGGGTGGCGCGGGTCCACGCGGGCAGCACGAACCAGCACACCACGAACCACACCACCATGGCGACGACCAGCCACAGTGCGATGGTGTCGTCCAGGACGACGCGAAGGATCAGCAGCAGCGCGAACGCCATGGTGCACAGCAGCAGCACCAGCCCCAGCATGGTCAGGCGGGAGGCCCAGGCGACCGTCTCGGGCTTGAGTCGCCGCCCGGTGAGCATCCGGTGGAAGGCGACCGGTCCGACGAGCACCCCGGTGGTGGCCGCGCCCAGGATGACGGTCACGGAGTAGATGGTCTGGTCCGTCTGCGACAGCTGCTCGAAGCGTGGCTGAAAGGCGACGGTCAGGAGGAATCCGAAGAGGATCTGAACGCCGGTCTGCGCCACCCGCAATTCCTGGATCAGGTCGGCCCATTTCCGGTCTGCCCTTTCCTCCTCGGTCTCGTCGCGCCCGGGGCCGCCACTTCCCTTTGTGTCACCGTTTCCCCTGGTCCGGTCCATCACGCTCAGACTCCATTCGCCTCGGGCGGTGTGCGGCAGGAAAATATGGGCACCCGCTGTGACGGAGGTGCAGACAATGGTTCCTATCCTGCTCGTTCTTCTTCTCGCTGTCGTTCTTTTCGGCGCGGGATTCGCAGTGGAAGTCCTTTGGTGGATCGCTCTCGCCGTTCTGGTGGTCTGGCTGCTGGGATTCGTCATGCGCGGGACGGCGGCAGGCGGCGGGCGGTCGCGCTGGTACAGGTGGTAGACGACTGACGAGGGGCCGCTCCTATCGAAGGGCGGCAAGCCGGCGGCCGGCCGGGCCCAGTGCCCGCCGGCCGCCGAGCGTGTCGCCCCACGGCCGGGTACGGGCCTGGTCGAGCGCGTCGGCGACGGTCCAGCGCCGTGGGCCGAGACCGGGGTCGTCCAGCTGGTCCCAGCTGATCGGCGTGGCCACCGGGGCTCCGGGCCTGGCGCGCACCGAATAGGGGACCACCGCGGTCTGCGCGTATCCGTTGCGCTGCACGTCCAGGTAGAGGCGGTCGCCACGGGCCTGTTTGCGCGCCGCGGTGGTCAGCCGGTCCGGGTCGCGCTCCGCGAGGGTGTCCGCAACCTCCTGGGCGAAGGAACGCGCCGTGTCGAAGTCCGACTCGCCCGCCAGCGGGACGATCACATGGAGGCCACGGGAGCCGGTGGTCATCAGCACGGACGCGAGGCGCAGGTCGTCGAGGAGTTCCCCGAGCTGCCGCGCGGCCCGGCGTACGGTGCCGAAGTCGTCCGCCGAGCTGCCCGAGGGGTCCAGATCGAACACCAGCCGGTCGGGCCGGTCCAGGCTGCCGACGCGTGACTGCCAGCGGTGGAGGGTCAGGCACGCCTGGTCGACGAGGTGCATCAGAGTGGCGGTGTTGTCGCACACCGTGTGGCACACGGTGCCGTCCGCCTTGTCGACCTCGACCCTGCGCACCCAGTCCGGGTAGCTGTCCGGGGTGTTCTTCTGCATGAAGCGGGGACCGTCGATGCCGTCGGGGTGCCGTTCGAGCATCAGCGGCCTGCCGCGCAGATGGGGCAGCATGTGGGGCGCGATCGCCCGGTAGTAGTCGGCGAGTGAGGCCTTGGTGATCCCGTCGTCCGGGAAGAGCACCTTGTCGGGCCGCTGGATCGGGACGGTACGCCCGCCCGCCCGTACCCGGTGCGTCCGCCGGTCCTTCACGGGCGCACCATGGCTTCCGCGACGAGCAGACGCACGGCGGCCGCGATCGACTCGGCGTCGATGCCGGAGGCGTGCAGCTGTTCCTCGGGCTTGGCCGAGGCAGGGATGTTGCGCACGCCCAGCCGTACCAGCCGGGGCATGGGACGCCCGTCGGAGAACGCCTCGGCCACCGCGTCGCCGAGGCCGCCCTCGGTGCGGTGGTCCTCCACGGTCAGCAGGCAGCCGGTGTCGTCGGCGGCCGTCTGCAGGGTGCCCCCGTCGACCGGCTTCACCGAGTACAGGTCGATGACCCGCACCGGGATGCCCTCGCGTTCCAGCAGGGCGGCGGCGGCCAGCGACTCGTGGACGGTCACGCCCGCGGCGACGACGCAGACGCGGTCCCGGTGGGAGGAGCGCAGCACCTTGGAGCCGCCGACCGGGAAGGCCTCGTCGGGGCCGTAGAGCACCGGCATGTCGGCGCGGCTGGTGCGCAGATAGCTGATGTTCGGCAGATCGGCCATGGCGGCCACGAGCCGGGCGGTCTGGTTGCCGTCGCACGGGTAGAGGACGGTGCTGCCCGGCACGGAGCGGAACATCGCCAGGTCCTCGAGGCCCATCTGGGACGGCCCGTCCTGGCCGATGGCGACGCCCGCGTGGGAGCCGACGAGGTTGACGGAGGCGCGGCTGACGGCCGCCATGCGCACGAAGTCGTGGGCACGGGTCAGGAACGCGGCGAACGTGGAGGCGAAGGGCACGTAGCCCCGGACGTACATCCCCACCGCCGCGGCGACCAGCTGCTGTTCGGCGATGTAGCACTGGAAGTACCGGTCGGGGTGCTCCTTGGCGAAGTACTCGGCCCGGGTCGAGTCGCCCACCTCCGCGTCGAGTGCCACGACGTCCGTACGCGCGGCGCCGAGCGCGGTGAGGGCCTCGCCGTACGCGGTGCGGGGTGCGACCTCGTCGCCCTTCTCGTACCCGGGCAGGGTCAGCCCGCCGCTGCGGCGGGCGTGCAGGACGCGGGCCGGGGGCGGCGTCCGGACCTGGACGCGGGCGGTGCGCACCCCGCCGAGCTCGGCGATCGCCTCCTCGGCGTCGGGCAGCGGTTTGCCGTGCTTGCCCTCCTGGTCCTGCACGGCGGTCACTCCGTGGCCCTTGTCCGTGCGGGCGATGACCGCGGTGGGGCGGCCGACGGTGGCGGTGGCTTCGGAGAGGGCCTCGTCGACGGCCCTGACGTCGTGTCCGTCGGTCTCGACGGTGTGCCAGCCGTGGGCCCGCAGCCGGCGGGCGTAGGCGTCGAGGTCCCAGCCGAAGCGGGTGGGGCCGCGCTGGCCGAGCCGGTTGACGTCGAGGAGCAGGGTCAGATTGTCCAGCCCCTCGTACGACGCGTGCTCGACGGCCTCCCAGACGGAGCCCTCCGCCATCTCGCTGTCGCCGGAGAGGACCCACACGCGGTACGGGATGTCGTCCAGCCGCTTGCCGGCGAGCGCCATGCCGACGCCCACGGGCAGTCCCTGTCCGAGCGATCCGGTGGCGACGTCGACCCAGGGCAGCCTCGGCGTGGGGTGTCCTTCGAGGCGGCTGCCCTTCTTCCGGAAGGTGAGGAGTTCCTCGTCGTCGATGGCGCCCGCCGCCAGGTACATGGCATACAGCAGCGGCGAGGCGTGCCCTTTCGAGAGCACGAGCCGGTCGTTGCCCGCGTGCTCGGGCCGGTCGAAGTCGTAACGCAGATGGCGGGCGAGCAGCACGGCGCCGAGTTCGGCCGCGGACATGGAGGAGGTGGGGTGGCCGGAGCCTGCCGCGTCGGCGGCGCGTACCGCGTCGACGCGCAGCTGCTGGGCGAGTTCCGCGAGTTGTTCGTCCTGCATCTCAACTCTCCTTGGAGGAGGCGCCCGGGACCCGTGCCAGTTCGGGCGAGGCGTTGTCCAGCGGGACGGACCCCGAACGCACGAGTCCCAGCTGGACCGCCTGCCGGGGCAGCACGGCGTCCAGGACCCAGTCGGCGGCGACCCGTACCCGGTTCCCGGGCATCGCCGCGAGGTGGTAGCCGCGGGTGACGGCGCCCGCGAGAGGTCCGGACAGCGGCACGCCGAGAGGGTTCGCGGCCGCCTTGACGCCACCGAGGTCGACGGCGAAGCCGAGGTCGTGGTGGGAGTAGGCCTGCGCGGTGCCGCGGCCGAGCGACGCGGCGACGTTGTGGCCGGCCGTCCTGCCCTGCCGGGCGGCGTGCTGGGCCGTCATCGGTGTGTACTCGCCGGGCCGGGTGACGTCGGGGACCGCGGCGGCGTCGCCGCAGGCGAAGACTTCCGGGTGCCCGGGCACGGTGAGCCTGGAGTCGACGACCAGCCGGCCGCGTTCCGCAGGCAGTCCCACGTCGGAGACGAGGGGGTCGGGTCGCACACCCACGCACCAGACCAGGGTGTGGGTGGCGATGTCGTCGCCGTCGTCGAGCAGCACCCCGGTCGCCGTGGCCTCCTTGACGGAGGTCTTGGTGCGGACCTCGACGCCGCGTTGGCGCAGCACCCGGCCGGCGGTGTCGGAGAGCCTGCGGTCCAGTTCGGGCAGTACCCGGTCGGCGATGTCCACCAGGATCCAGCGCGGCCGGACGCCGACGTGGCCGACGCGCTGCCGCTCGGCCTGCGCCCGGGTGAACAGCGCTCCCTGGGCGGCGACTTCCGTCCCGGTGTAGCCGGCGCCGACGACGACGAACGTGCGGCGGGCGGTGCGTTCCTCGGAGCTGTCCGCCGCGGCGGACAGCTCCATCTGGCGGGTGAGGTGGTCGCGCAGGTAGAGCGCCTCCGGCAGCCCGCGGAAGCCGTGAGCGTGTTCGGTGATGCCGGGCACGGGCAGCAGTTTGTTCACACTGCCGACGGCCAGGACCAGCCGGTCGTACGTGAGCCGGCCCGTGCCGCCTTCTGGTCCTTCGTAGTGGACCTGCCGGCCTTCGAGGTCGACCCCGGTGGCCTGGCCGAGCACCAGGCGGACCCGGGGCAGGGCGCCGGGGAGGGAGACCGTCACCCGGCGCGGCTCGAGGATTCCGGCCGCCACCTGGGGGAGCAGCGGAAGGTAGAGGAAGTAGTCGGTCGGGTTGAGCAGCACCACCTCTGCCTTGTCCCGCAGGTTCCGGCTGAGGGTGCGGGCCGCCTGGAAGCCGGCGAACCCGGCTCCGACGACCACGACTCGGGAACGGCTCACGATCTGCTCCGTCCGCGAACGGGGATGAATACGGAATGTGCACGTCGAGCGCGGATCCCGGGTGCCCGTGGCCCCGGCCGTCAAACCAGCGGCGGCCGTCCGGCCGCGTCACTCGTAGGTGCGGCGGTTCGGGTCCTCGACCACCGGCGTGGAGGGCGGCACGACCACGCGCCTGCGCCGGGCGATGCTGGTGAAGGTCGCGACGCCGATGATGCCGACGGCCATGAGGATCAGACCGATGACGTCGAGGTTGGCGCCCTGCACCTCCCAGTCGGTGGCGAATGTGAGGATCGCGCCGACGGCGATCAGGATGATGCATCCGCCAAGACCCATGAGTCTCACCTGTTTCTGTAGGTCGGATGGTCCGCTTCCGGGTACCCGCCGGAGGTAGGGCCATGCATGGCGGGCCGCGCACGGCCCTTGGCCGGCGGCCCCGGATAGGGCACGCCGGGCAAGGGATCAAGAGCATCCGGGGAGGGCAAAGTCACAGCTCCGGGGCCTGCTGTGACTCTGGGTGGCTGTCCTACGATCCGTGGCATGACGGTCCTTCCCGATGACGGGTTCTCACTGGCCGCCGAGTTCCCGGATGCGAACCACGAACAGTGGCAGCGCCTGGTCGAAGGCGTGCTGCGCAAGGCAGGCAGGGACGCGGCCGGGGCCGCGGCCGAGGACGCGCTGTCCACTGCCCTGGAGGACGGGATCACCACCCGTCCGCTCTACACGGCGGACGGCGCGCCCCCGGCGGCCTCCGCGGGCTGGCCGGGGTTCGCGCCGTTCACGCGTGGCGGCACACCGCAGGGCGGTTCGGTGGCGGGCTGGGATGTACGCCAGCGTCACGAACGGCCGGACGCGGCCCGTACGAACGAGGCGGTGCTCACCGACCTGGAGAACGGCGCCGCCTCGGTGTGGCTGGCCGTCGGCGAGGCGGGCGTGCCCGTGGAGGACCTGGCCGCGGCGCTGGAGGGCGTCCATCTGGACCTGGCTCCCGTGGTGCTCGACGCGGGCGGCGCCTTCGACGCGGCGGCGCGCGAACTGCTCGGCCTGTACGAGAAGCGGGGCGTGGCGCCCGAGGCGGCGCTCGGCCGTCTCGGCGCGGACCCGCTGGGCCACGCCGCCCGCACCGGCCGCCACACCGGCATCGAGGAGGGCACGGCCGCGGCCGCCCAACTCGCCGCCCTGTGCCACGGGTCGTACCCGCTCCTGCGTGCGGTGAGCGTCGACGCGCTCCCGTACCACGAGGCCGGGGCGAGCGCCGCCCAGGAACTGGGCTGCTCGCTGGCGACCGGTGTCCTCTGGCTGCGTGAGCTGACCGGTGCCGGGCTGGACGCCCAAGCGGCCTGCGGGCAGTTGGAGTTCCGGTACGCGGCCACCGCCGACCAGTTCCTGACGATCGCCAAGCTCCGTGCGGCACGCCGGCTGTGGTCACGGGTGGCCGAGGTGTGCGGCGTGAGCGGCCCGGCCGGTGCCCAGCGCCAGCACGCGGTGACGTCGGCGGTCATGATGGCGCGCCGCGACCCGTGGGTGAACATGCTGCGCACCACGGTCGCCTCGCTGGCCGCGGGCGTGGGCGGCGCCGACGCGGTGACCGTGCTTCCGTTCGACCACGCGCTGGGCCTGCCGGACGCGTTCGCGCGCCGCATCGCCCGTAACACGTCCACGATCCTGATCGAGGAGTCGCATCTGGGCCGCGTCGTCGACCCGGCGGGCGGCTCCTGGTACGTGGAGCGGCTCACGGACGAGCTCGCCGAGGCGGCCTGGGCGTGGTTCCAGGAGATCGAGCGGGCCGGCGGCCAGGCCGCCGCGCTGCGCGGCGGCCTGATCGAGGAGCGGATCGGCGCGGCCTGGGAGGTCCGCCGGCGGCGGCTGGCCACCCGCCGCGAACCGGTCACCGGCGTCAGCGAGTTCCCGCTGCTGGGTCAGGCGGCGGTGGAGCGGGACCCGGCACCGCGGCGGCCCTCGGGCGGCCTGCCCGTGGTGCGCCGTGACGAGGCGTTCGAGGCGCTGCGGGCGCGGTCCGACGCGCACCTGGCGGCGACGGGCGACCGGCCGAAGGTGTTCGTCGCGGCGCTCGGCCCGGCTGCCGCGCACACCGCGCGGGCGGGCTTCGCGGCCAACCTCTTCCAGGCGGGCGGCATCGAGCCGGTGCACGACCCGGTGACCGTCGACGCGGACTCGGCCGCTGCGGCGTTCGCGGCCAGCGGCGCCGTGGTGGCGTGCATCTGCTCGAGCGACGCGCTCTACGAGCAGCAGGCCGCCGGCGTGGCCGAGGCCCTGAAGGCGGCCGGCGCGCGGCGGGTGTATCTCGCCGGGCGGCCCGGCGAACAACGAGAGACGTACGAGAGGGCCGGGGTCGACGAGTTCGTCGTCGCGGGCGGCGACGCGGTCGCGGTGCTGACCGGGGCCCTCGACCGGATCGGAGTGGTGTGATGGGCATCCCGGACTTCACGGGGATCGAGCTGGGGCCCGCCGCCGCGGGAACGGCCGGTCGGGAGCAGTGGCAGGCGGCGGTCGAGGCGGCCACCGGCAAGGAGCCCGGTGAGCTGGTGTGGGAGACGCCGGAGGGCATCGGGGTGAAGCCCCTGTACACGGACGGTGATCTCGAGGGCGTCGACTTCCTCTCGACGTATCCGGGCGTGGCGCCGTACCTGCGCGGCCCGTACCCGACGATGTACGTCAACCAGCCCTGGACGATCCGTCAGTACGCCGGGTTCTCCACGGCCGAGGAGTCGAACGCCTTCTACCGGCGGAATCTGGCGGCCGGCCAGAGGGGCCTGTCCGTCGCCTTCGACCTGCCGACGCACCGCGGGTACGACAGCGACCATCCGCGGGTGACCGGGGACGTCGGCATGGCCGGCGTGGCGATCGACTCGATCTACGACATGCGGCAGCTGTTTGACGGCATTCCGCTGGACCGCATGAGCGTGTCGATGACCATGAACGGCGCGGTGCTGCCGGTCCTGGCGCTGTACATCGTGGCCGCGGAGGAGCAGGGCGTACCGGCCGAGAAGCTGGCGGGGACCATCCAGAACGACATCCTCAAGGAGTTCATGGTCCGCAACACCTACATCTATCCGCCCGGCCCCTCGATGCGGATCATCTCGGACATCTTCGCGTTCACCTCGCAGAAGATGCCGCGCTACAACTCGATCTCCATCTCGGGCTACCACATCCAGGAGGCCGGGGCCACGGCCGACCTGGAGCTCGCGTACACGCTGGCCGACGGCATGGAGTATCTGCGGGCGGGCGTCGCGGCCGGCATGGACGTGGACGCGTTCGCGCCCCGGCTGTCGTTCTTCTGGGCGATCGGCATGAACTTCTTCATGGAGGTCGCCAAGCTGCGGGCGGCGCGGCTGCTGTGGGCGAAGCTGGTGAAGCGGTTCGACCCGAAGAACCCCAAGTCGCTGTCGCTGCGCACCCACTCGCAGACCTCCGGCTGGTCGCTCACGGCGCAGGACGTCTTCAACAACGTCACCCGCACCTGTGTCGAGGCGATGGCCGCGACGCAGGGCCACACCCAGTCGCTGCACACCAACGCCCTCGACGAGGCGCTGGCGCTGCCGACCGACTTCTCGGCCCGCATCGCCCGCAACACGCAGCTGCTGCTCCAGCAGGAGTCCGGGACCTGCCGGGTCATCGACCCGTGGGGCGGCAGCGCGTACGTCGAGAGGCTGACGCACGACCTCGCCCGGCGCGCCTGGCAGCACATCGAGGAGGTCGAGGCCGCCGGCGGCATGGCGAAGGCCATCGACGCCGGCATCCCCAAGCTGCGGGTGGAGGAGGCCGCAGCCCGCACCCAGGCCCGTATCGACTCCGGCCGGCAGCCGGTGATCGGCGTGAACAAGTACCGGGTGGAGTCCGACGAGCAGATCGAGGTGCTCAAGGTTGACAACTCCCAGGTGCGCGCCCAGCAGATCGAGAAGCTCCGGCGGCTGCGCGCGGAGCGCGACGAGGCCGCCTGCCAGGACGCGCTGCGCGCCCTGACTGCGGCGGCGCAGGCCGGGCCGGCGCAGGGCGGCGGCCTGGAGGGCAATCTGCTGGCGCTGGCCGTGGACGCGGCCCGTGCCATGGCCACGGTCGGTGAGATCTCCGACGCCCTGGAGAAGGTGTACGGCAGGCACTCGGGCCAGATCCGTACGATCTCCGGCGTGTACAGGAACGAGGCAGGTATGTCGCCCGCGGTGGACGAGACCCGTGCCCTGGTCGACGCGTTCGAGCAGGACGAGGGGCGCCGGCCGCGCATCCTGGTCGCCAAGATGGGGCAGGACGGTCATGACCGCGGTCAGAAGGTGATCGCGACCGCGTTCGCCGACCTCGGTTTCGACGTGGACGTCGGCCCGCTGTTCCAGACGCCGGCCGAGGTGGCACGGCAGGCGGTCGAGGCGGACGTGCACATCGTCGGCGTCTCGTCGCTGGCCGCCGGTCATCTGACGCTGGTGCCCGCGCTGCGGGAGCAGCTGGCCGCCGAGGGACGCGACGACATCATGATCGTCGTGGGCGGTGTGATCCCGCCGCAGGACGTCCCCGCGCTCCACGAGGCCGGTGCGGCGGCCGTCTTCCCACCGGGCACGGTCATCCCGGACGCCGCCAGGGACCTGGTACGGACGCTGGCCGCCTCGCTCGGCCACGAGTCGTAGGCCCATGCCGCCGAGGATCGACGTCGACGCGTACGTCAAGGGAGTGCGTGACGGTTCGCGGGCGTACATCGCCCGCGCCGTCACGCTGGTGGAGTCGGGCCGCCCCGACCACCGGGCGCTCGCCCAGCAGTTGCTGACCGAGCTGCTGCCGTTCACCGGCGCGGCGCGGAGGGTCGGCATCAGCGGCGTGCCCGGCGTCGGCAAGTCCACGTTCATCGACGCTCTCGGCTCGATGCTGACCGGGCTCGGGCACCGGGTGGCGGTCCTCGCCGTCGACCCGTCGTCCAGCCGCACCGGCGGCTCGATCCTGGGTGACAAGACCCGGATGGAGCGCCTGGCGGTGGACCCGGCGGCATTTGTACGCCCCTCCCCCAGCTCGGGGACGCTGGGCGGGGTCGCCAGGGCGACCCGGGAGACGATGGTCGTGATGGAGGCCGCCGGCTACGACGTCGTGCTCGTCGAGACGGTCGGGGTCGGCCAGTCGGAGACCGCCGTGGCCGGCATGGTCGACTCGTTCCTGCTGCTGAGTCTCGCCCGCACCGGCGACCAGCTGCAGGGCATCAAGAAGGGCGTGCTGGAGCTGGCAGACGTGATCGCGGTCAACAAGGCCGACGGCCCGCACGAGCGGGACGCCCGCTCCGCCGCCCGTGAACTGGCCGGGGCGCTGCGCCTGATGAACCCGGCGGACGCCGCGTGGACGCCGCCGGTCCTGTCGTGCAGCGCCCGGGAGGGCACCGGACTCGACGCCGTGTGGGAGCGGCTGGAGCAGCACCGGGCGGTGCTCTCGGCGGCGGGCACGCTCGACGCCAAGCGCCGCGAGCAGCAGATCGAGTGGACCTGGGCGATGGTCCACGACACCCTGCTGGACCGGCTGCGCCGGCACCCGGGTGTGCGTGAACTGACCCCCGGCCTGGAACAGCTGGTGCGCGACGGCGAGCTGACCGCGACGCTCGCGGCCGAGCGCATCCTCGACGCCTTCGGGCGGCCGTAGGAGTACGGTTCGGACGGCCGCAGGAGCCGCCGTCACCGTGCCGCGTCCCGTTCTCCGGTCCGCCGTCCGCGGGCTGTGCCTGCGGCCGTTCCGGTCGCGGCCGCCGGCGTCTCACGGGCGGCTGTTGGCCGGTCCGGCGTACGCCCCACCGGGGCAAGGGGCGGGCCGGGCACGGAGGTCCGCCGATTCTCCGTGCCCGGCCCGTTCTCCCATCCCATGGCCGCTCGGCCGATCTCCGGGTCCCCGTCTCCCCCGGACCCAAACATCGCCTCTCCGGATCGGTGCCCTGTCCGGCCGTCCTTCCGTGTCACTGCCGGGGCACCTGGGTACCCGCCCGGCGGCAGCCGCCCGGAGCGGGCCGGCAGGGATTTCCACTGGAAGGCGAGCAGCGATGGCAGAGATCGTAAGAGAAGTGATGACGGCCGGTGTGGCGGCGGTCCGGCCGGACGCCTCACTGGTCGAGGCGGCCCGGCTGATGCGGGACCTGGACATCGGCGATGTGCTGGTCGCCGACGGCGACCGCGTGGTCGGCGTGCTCACCGACCGGGACATCACCCTGCGCTCGGTCGCCGAGGGAGCCGATCCCGTCGGTGTCAGCGCCGTCTCCGCGTGCACGCCCGACCCTGTGTGCGTGACCCCCGACGATTCGGTGGCGTCGGCCGTGCGTCTGATGCGCACCCACGCGGTGCGCAGGCTGCCGGTGGTGGAGGACGGCCGTCCGCTCGGGGTGGTGAGCATCGGTGATCTGGCCGCCGTCCAGGATCCCGGCTCTGCCCTGGCCGAGATCAGCCTCGCCGAGAGCAACAACGAAAGGAGCTGATCATGCTGATCGCGTTTCTGACAGCCCCCGAAGGGGTCGAACAGGTCGAACTCACGGAGCCGTGGAAGGCCGTGGCGGACACCGGGGACAAGCCGCAGCTGGTGTCGACGCGTCCCGGTCAGGTGCAGGCATTCGACCATCTCGACAAGGCGGAGACCTTTCCCGTCGACCAGGTGGTCGCGGACGCCTCGGTGGACGAGTTCGGCGCCCTGGTGCTGCCCGGCGGTGTGGCCAATCCCGACGCGCTGCGGCTGGACAAGGACGCCGTCGCATTCGTGAAGGCGTTCTTCGAGGCGGGCAAGCCGGTCGCGGCGATCTGCCATGCGCCGTGGACGCTGATCGAGGCGGACGTGGTGCGCGGCCGCACCATGACGTCATGGCCGAGTCTGCGCACGGACCTGCTCAACGCGGGTGCCGACTGGGTGGACGAACAGGTCAAGGTCTGCGAGGGCGCGCCCAGCACCCTCATCACCAGCCGCAAGCCGGGCGATCTCGAGGCGTTCTGCGAGGCGTTCACCGCCGAGTTCGCCAAGCTCTCCGGAGCGGCGGCGGGACGCTGATCGGACCTGTGACGGTCGACGGCTCACGACGACTTCGCAACGGGTCGCCGGGCGGGCGCGGGAGCGCCCGCCCGGCCCGCGTCCACGGCCCACGCGTTCACGGCTGCCGCGACCGGGCGCCGGCTCGGGTGCGGCCCGGCGCGACGGGGCGCTCGGGGTGGCGCCGCAGATACTCGGCCTCCAGGTCCGCCATCCGCACGTTGTGCGCCTCCAGGGCGGCGGCCGAGCCGTACAGCAGAGTGTCGTGCCGGCTCCGGTGGATGGTCTCCAGTTCCCGCAGCAGGTCCTGTTCGCCGAGTTCCGCCGGGTCGACGCCCCTGTGCCGGTGCTCGTGCTCGTGCTCGTTCTCGTTCACGGCGACCGTCCCTTCCGAGTGGTGCTGGTCGTGGCGTGTGGTGGTCGGCCTACGGGTACCCGCTCGTGACGCGATACCCGGCCTCCGAGGGAGGAAGTAATGCAGCTGTCGTTTCTCACCCCTCTCTACGAGCGTCCCGGCCCATGGGCCAGCGTTCATCTCGACACCAGCTGGGAGAACGAGGCCACGACGGCACGGCGCGAGCTCCAGGCCCGCGACGTGTGCGATTCCCTCGCCCGCCAGGGGGCCGACGACGCGACCGGTCGCGCCGTGTACGACGCGCTGATGTCACGGCCGGGGCCCACCCGCGGCGCGGGACGGGCCGTATTCGCCACCGCCGGCCAGGTGGTCCTGGATCCGCCGCTGGCCGCCCGCCCGCCGGCCCCCGTGGACGTCCAGTGGTCCGCGCTGCCGCATGTGTCGCCGCTGCTCGACCTCGCGGCGCAGGAACCGATGTGTCTCGTCGCCTACATCGACCGGCTGGGCGCCGACCTCGAGATACGCACGCCGCTCGGCAGCCGGGACGCCGGCGAGGCCCACGGCAAGGACTGGCCGATGCACCGGACCGGACGGGACGACTGGTCCGAGCGGCACTTCCAGCAGAGCGTCGAGAACACCTGGGAGGAGAACGCCGGCGAGGTCGCGGCCGCGATCGCGGCCTGCGACGCGGGCGTCCGCGCCGATCTGATCGTGCTGGTGGGCGATCCGCGCGAGCGCCGGGCCGTGCACGACAAACTGCCCCCGCAGCTGGGCGCACGCACCGTGGAGTCCGAGCACGGCGGCCGGGCCGAGGGCACCACGACCCGCCTGCTCGACCAGGACATCGAGCAGGCCCGCCACGAGCACCTGCGCCACAAGGCCGAAGAGGAGCTGAACCGGTTCCGCTCCGCCCACGACGCGACCGCCGAGGGCGTGCCCGCACTGGTGGAGGCGGCGCGTGAACACCGGATCGCCGAGCTGCTCGTACGGCCCGACGGCCCGGACACGCACCGTGAGGTCTGGGTCGGCGGCGAGGCCGACCAGCTGGCCGTACGCCGGTCCGAGACGCAGTACCTGGGCGACACGCGCCCGGCGTCGGCCCGGGCGGACGACGCGCTGCTGCGTTCGGCGACGGTGACCGGTGCGGAGGTGCAGAGCCTGCCGCCGGCCGTTGTCGGCGGCGACGACGTTCCGGCCGGCGGCCTGGGAGCGCTGCTGCGCTGGCCGTACGAGGAGATGGAACGGCGATGACCGCCGGGCGCAGCGGTGAGAAGCAGCAGCGCGCGGTGCTCCACGCGCTCCTCGACGACAACGGCCGCACCTACGCGGAGGAGGCCGGGATCAAACTCCGGGACACCCCGCAACCGCTGTACCGGCTGCTGGTGCTCGCCCACCTGCTGAGCGCACGTATCCGCGCCTCCGTGGCGCTCGCCGCCGCCCGTGAACTCGGCGATGCCGGGATGCGCAGTCCGCGGGCGATGCTGGAGGCCACGTGGCAGGACCGCGTCGACGCCCTCGGCCGCGGCGGCTACCGCCGTTACGACGAGCGGACGGCCACCCAGCTGGGCGACGGTGCGCAGCTGCTGCTCGAACACTACGGCGGCGATCTGCGCCGGATGCGGGAGAAGGCCGGCGGCGACCTCGGCGAGCTCCGCCGTCTTCTGCGGGAGGTCCCAGGGCTCGGGCCCGCCGGGGTGGACATCTTTCTGCGGGAGGTGCAGTCGGTCTGGCCGGAGGCCGGGCCGCTGCTGGACGAGAAGGCGCTCCGGGGCGCCCGCCGGCTGGGGGTCGCCGACGACCCCGGCACGCTGCTGAAGCTGGCGGACGACACCGATCCCGCGCATCTGGCGGCCGGTCTGGTGCGCGCCGCGCTCGACAAGGATGTGGCCGAGTCGGCGAAGGAACACGCGGCGGCCTGATTCCCGGCACGGCGGCAGGGGCCCCGGCCATTCCCGGCACGGCCGCAGGGCTCCGGCATGCCCCTGTGCCGTGCCGTCGGGACCTGCGCCCCGGACCCGCCTCTCGGGCGGGAGAGTCCCGTGCACCGCAGGTCTCCGGCGCGCGATCGCAGCAGCCGGGACGGGCCACCCGGGAGCCGCGCACTTCTGCCGGGCCCGGGCCGCGCGCGTAAAATCGAGCGGGCGCGATCACCACCGGTACGGTCGCCCGACTGCTCGAGATGGGGGTGGTCCTGATCATGCCAGCCCGGGGCCCCGCACCGGCGGACAGCGGGCAGCGCGAGCCGAGGACGCTCGTACTCCGCCTGAGCGAGGAGAACACCGCACTCCGCGAGGAGCTCGCCCGGCGCCATCTGACCGATCTGGCGACCGGGGTCCTGGCGGCGCAGCTGCGCACCTCGCCGTCCGAGGCCCGCGAGTATCTCGCGCGCCTTGCCGAGTCCGCGTCCCTGAGCCTCGAGGACATCGCCGCCGACCTCGTGAACGGTGTCGCCGGGACCGTTGCCGTCACCGCGCCCGTGGCCCTGGGCGACACGGCGGAGGAGGCGCACGGGGACGGGTTCCCGTCGCATGCCGAGGCGCGCAGACTGCGGCAGGTGGTCACCGCCGCCGAGGCCGCCGACACCGTGGGGACCGGCGCGGCCACGCTGCTGGAAGGCGGACTGAAGCCGCTCGGTGTGGAGTCGCTGTGGCTGTGGCAGCTGACCGGGTCCGGCTGTCTGCGGCTCGCGGGACACGCCGGGGGAAGTGCACTGGAGGCCTCGCAGTGGCGGTGGATCCCCCCGGCGGCCCCCGCACCGGTCCGCGCGGCGTTCGCCGACGGCGCGCCGGTGTGGCTGCCCGCGGGCCCGCCGGACGGCGAGATGCTGCCCGGCCCGTCCGACCGGGCGGCCCGCGCCCTGGTGCCGCTGCGGCTCCGGGGGAGGACCACGGGGCTCGCGCTGGCGGTCTGGCCGGACAGCACCGACCTGGACGACCGGATGCGTGCCGCGCTCACGGGCCTGGTCGAGGTCGCGGCGAGGCTGCTCGGCGCCGAACCGCTGCCGCCCTCCGAGGAGCCCGCGCTCGACGACCTCCTCGACGCCCTGGTGCACCCCGCGATGACCCTGAAGCGTGATCCGCAGACGGCGACGCTGCTCGTCGAGCATGTCAACGGGCCGGCGGGCGAGGCGCTGGGCGGCTCCCAGCGGGCCGTGGGGCGGCCGGTCGAGGCCGCGTTCCCGCTGATCCACGCCGACCTCGACGCCATGTCCCGGCGGGCGCACTACGCCTCCTCCCCGCAGCGGGCGGCACGGCTGCCCGCCGAGCACGGCACCGGCTCCGGCGGGCCGCTGCTGGATCTGCGGGTCCTGCCGGCGGGCCCGGACCGCAGCGTCGTGCTGTGGCACACGTACACCGACCGCCGTACGGCGGTGGGGCGTGCCGTCGGGAGGCTGCAGGGTCTCGCGCTGTTCGAGGACGATCTGGCCACGGGGCGCTCGACGTGGACGGAGCAGACGTACGCGATCTTCGGGATGGGCCGTGGCTCGACGCCGGTCCCGCTGACCGGACTGGAACCGCGCGTGCACCCCGACGACACGGGCGAGCTGGCCGAACTCCTCACCGACCTGCTCGAACGGCGCAAGGGCGCCGCCGCCGTGGTGCGGGTCGTCCGCCAGGACGGCGGCCTGCGTCACGTCCGGATCACCGCGGAGCCTCTTCTGCACGGGGAAGCCCTGTCGGGCATCACCGGCGTCTACCACGACATCTCGGCCGAGTACCACACCGAGGTCGCGCTCACGGCGACGTTCGACCAGCTCACGGCGGTCCGGGCGCAGGCGACGCTGCGGCACCGGCTGGTGCTCCAGCTCCAGCAGGCGATCGTGCCGGAGATGCCGGCGCCCGGGCAGTTGCCCGGTCTCAGCGCCGCGGCCCGCTACCGTCCGGCGGCGCAGGAGTACCGGGTGGGCGGCGACTGGTACGACATCCTGCCGCTGCCCGACGGCAGGGTGATGATGGCGGTCGGCGACATCGCCGGCCACGGCATCGACTCGGCCACCGGCATGGTCGCCCTGCGCAACACGCTGCGCGGTCTGGCCTTCACCGGCCACTCCCCCGGCCGTCTGATGGCGCTGCTCAACGAGGTGACCCTGCACACGGCCGGGCATCCCACCGCCACGGCGCTGTGCGCGATGTACGACCCGAAGGGCCGGACCCTGCGCTGGGCGAGCGCGGGCCATCTGCCGATCCTGTTGCTGCGCGGCGGCACTGCGCGACTCCTGGACCCTCCGCCGGACATCCTGCTCGGCGCCGCGCACTCGCCCGTCTACGAGGAGGCGACGACGCGGCTGGCCCCCGGTGACACGCTCCTGCTCTACACGGACGGTCTGATCGAGCGCCGCCACGACGGCCTCGACGAGGGGCTGGCCGCTCTGCGGCGGATGGCGGAACGGCTCCCGGACTGCGAGGTCGACGGGCAGGTGGATCTGCTGCTGAGCGCGGCCACCGGGGACACGGACGACGACACGAGTCTCATCGCCGTCCGCGTCCGCTGACGGGCGCGCCCCGGCGCGCACCGGCCCCCTCCCGCCACGGGCGCGCACCGCCCCCGTCCCGCCCCGGCGACGCGCCGGTCAGCGGCCCTTCTCGAGCCGTTGCCGGATCTTCTCCACGAGCTGGTCCGCGTCCACCGGTTTGGACACGTAGGCGTCGGCCCCGGCGGCCAGGGCCGACGCGCGGTCCCCCGGCATCGCCTTCGCGGTGACGACGACCGGGAGGTCCGCTGCGTGCGGCAGCCTCCTGATCTCCTCCATGGCGGCGTAGCCGTCCATGCCGACCATCATCACGTCCATCACGACGAGATCGATCTCCCGGTGGGCGCGCACCATGTCGATCCCGGCCCTGCCGTTGTCCGCCTGGAGGACGTGCACTCCTTCGTTCTCGAGCAGTTCGGTGAGCGCGAAGACGTTCCGTGTGTCGTCGTCGACCACCAGAACCGTACGGTCCGTCAGCGGCGCGCCCGTCGGCCGGTAGGGGTCGTCCCGTCCCTCGGCCTCCTCGTCGGGCGCCTCCTCGTCGGGCGCCGCCTGGGTGGAGCCGCGCCGGTGGACCGGCAGGTACAGGGTGAAGCAGCTGCCGCGGCCGGGGGTGCTCTGCGCCTCCAGCGCTCCCCCCAGCAGCCGGGCGACCTCCCGGCTGATGGACAGCCCGAGGCCGGTGCCGCCGTAGTGGCGGGACGTCGTCCCGTCGCCCTGCTGGAAGGCGCCGAACATGCTCTCGAGACGGTCGGCGGGGATACCGATTCCCGTGTCGACGACACGGAAGGCGACGACGGGCCCGGAGTCCCGCAGGAACGCGGGCACCTCCTCCCCGCGTGCGGGGGCGACCCGCAGCTCGACCCGTCCCTGTTCGGTGAACTTCAGTGCGTTGGAGAGCAGGTTGCGCAGCACCTGGCGGAGCCTGGACTCGTCGGTGGTGAGCCACTGCGGCGTGTCTGGTTCCGCGACGACCTCGAAGGCGAGCTCCCGCTCGGTGGCCACGGGCCGGAACGTGGCCTCGACGTGCTCCACCAGCCCGGTGAGCGGGAAGTCCGCCGGGTGGATGGGCATCTTGCCGGCCTCGACCTTGGACAGGTCCAGGATGTCGTTGATCAGCTGGAGCAGGTCGGAGCCCGCGGAGTGGATGACTTCCGCGTAGTCGACCTGCTTCTCGGTGAGGTTGCCCTCGAGGTTCTGGGCGAGGAGCTGCGCCAGGATGAGCAGGCTGTTGAGCGGGGTGCGCAGCTCGTGGCTCATGTTGGCCAGGAACTCGGATTTGTACATCGAGGTGCGGGAGAGCTGCTGGGCGCGGGCCTCGAGTTCCTGACGGGCCTGTTCGATCTCCAGGTTCTTGCGCTCGATGTCGCGGTTGCGGTCGGCGAGCAGCGCCGCCTTCTCCTTGAGTTCGGCGTTGGAGCGCTGCAACTCCTCCTGGCGGGCCTGGAGTTCCTTGGAGCGCATGCTGAGCTCGGCGGTGAGCCGCTGGGACCGGTCGAGCAGTTCGTCGGTGCGGCTGTTGGCGATCAGCGAGCTGACGTTCACGCCGACCGACTCGATGAGCTGGTCGAGGAAGTCGCGGTGGAGCAGGGTCGGGGGCTGTACGGCGGCGAGTTCGACGACGCCCAGCAGCTGGTCCTCGACGACGACGGGCAGCACGATCAGATGGTTCGGATCCACCCGGCCGGTGCCGGAGAAGACCGTGGCGTACCCCGGCGGCAGGTCGTGGACCTCGACGGTGCGGCGGCTGCGGGCGGCCTGGCCCACCAGGGACTGGCCGAGCCGGATACGGCGGCCCGGACCGCTCCGTTCGTCCTGCGCCCCGTACGAGGCGATCATGACGAGGTCGGCGCCCCGGTCGCTCTCCTCCGCGAGGAAGAAGCCGCCGTACTGCGCGCGGACCAGCGGCGGCACCTCCTCCATGATCAGCTCGGCGACCGCGGTGAGGTTCCTGGTGCCCTGCATGAGGCCGGAGACCCGGGCCAGATTGGTCTTGAGCCAGTCCTGTTCCTCGTTGGCGCGGATGGTCTCGCGCAGGGACTCGACCATGGCGTTGATGTTGTCCTTGAGGTCGCCGACCTCGCCGGGGGCCTCGACGGTGATGGAGCGGGTGAGGTCGCCCTCCGCCACCGCGCTGGTGACCTCCGCGATGGCCCGCACCTGGCGGGTGAGGTTGCCGGCGAGTTCGTTCACGTTCTCCGTGAGCCGCTTCCAGGTGCCGGAGACGCCCTCCACCTCCGCCTGGCCGCCCAGCCGTCCTTCACTGCCGACCTCCCGGGCGACCCTGGTGACCTCCGCGGCGAACGACGAGAGCTGGTCGACCATGGTGTTGATGGTGGTCTTCAGCTCCAGGATCTCTCCGCGCGCGTCGACGTCGATCCTGCGGGTCAGGTCGCCGCGGGCGACGGCCGTGGTGACCTGGGCGATGTTGCGGACCTGGTTGGTGAGGTTGTCGGCCATCGAGTTGACGTTGTCGGTGAGGTCCTTCCACGTGCCGGAAACGCCGCGGACGTCGGCCTGGCCGCCGAGGTTGCCGTCGGTTCCGACCTCGCGGGCGACGCGGGAGACCTCCTCCGCGAACGACGACAGCCGGTCGACCATCGTGTTGATGGTCTCCTTCAGTTCGAGGATCTCGCCGCGCGCGTCGACCCGGATCTTCTGGGTGAGGTCGCCCCGGGCGACGGCGGTCGCGACCTGGGCGATGGAGCGGACCTGGGAAGTGAGGTTGTCCGCCATGGTGTTGACGCCGGAGGTGAGCTCCCGCCACGCCCCGCTGACCTGCGGATCCCGGGCCTGTCCGCCGAGCAGGCCCTGGCCGCCGACCTCGCGGGCCACCCGGGTGACCTCGGACGTGACGAGGGCGAGTTCGTCGACCATGCCGTTGTAGATGGCGGCGATCTCGCCGAGGAGTCCGGAGTCGTACGGCAGTCGGACCGACAGATCTCCGTCGCGCACGGCGGTGAGCCCTGCGAGCAGTTTCCTGAGCCCCTCCTCGCTCAGCTCAGCGGGAGGGCCGGCCCGGGCGGGCTCGGGCGTACTGCTGGACGCGTCCATCGCAGACCTCGCGCTGTCGTGACGTACGGCGCCGCGATCTGCCGCCGTCCGAGCGGCGTCGCCCGCGGCCCTCTCCACTGTGGCACGCGGGCACCGTCACGACACCCCGGCGGCGCCGTCCCTCCGGCCGGACCGGCGCATCGCGTCGCTCGGGAGCGTGTCACGCGGGACCGCGACGGCGAACCATACGGCCTTCCCGGCCCCTCGTGGCATCCAGCCCCATTCGTCGGAGAGGCGTTCCAGCAGATGGAGGCCGTGTCCGGAGACACGGTCCGGCTGGTGCGGACCGCGGCGGACGGGCCCGGCGGGGCTGGTGTCACTCACCTGGACCCGGATCCGGCCGGGGCCGCGGTCGATGCTCAGTTCGCACGGAAAGCCACCGTGCGTGCACGCATTGGTGACGACTTCCGACACGAGCAGCAGCACGTCGTCGACCCTGACGTACCCCTCGGCCCCGGAGGGGGCGAACCACTCGTCCAGCACCTGACGCGTGAGGTCACGGCACCGGCCCACCACGCCCTGTCCGCCGTCGAGCGTGAAGCGGCGGCTGAGCCAGAGCTGCGGCTGCTCCGGTGCCTGTCCCATAACGGACCGGTGCCCCGCCGAATTGCTTCAAAGCACTTCAAAAGGGAATCATCGGTAGATAAGAGCTCGACCGACGGTCCCGCTGCAGCCGACAGCGACGGCCTCCGCCCCCGTCGAAGGAGCCTCGATGTCCAGCTCGACGCCCACCCAGCCATCCGTCGGCGCGCAGGCGCCTCGTACCGCACGGCCCCCGAACGGTCTGCCGGAGATCCCCGACCCGCGGTCCGTCAGCCCGATGGACGCCCGCGCACTGTCGACGGTGCTGTTCGAGCGGCTGGCCGTCCTCGAGGAGGGCACGCCGGAGTACTCGTACGTCCGCAACACACTCGTCGAACTCAATCTGAGTCTTGTGAAGTTCGCGGCGCTCCGGTTCGCCGGGCGGGCGGAACCGATGGAGGACATCATCCAGGTCGGCACCATCGGACTGATCAAGGCGATCAACCGGTTCGAGACCGGCCGCGAGGTCGAGTTCGCCTCGTTCGCACTGCCGACCGTGGTCGGCGAGATCAAGCGCTTCTTCCGGGACTCGAGCTGGTCGGTCCGGGTGCCGCGCCGGCTCCAGGAGCTGCGGATCGACCTCGCCAAGGCGCTCGACCTGCTGGAACAGCAACTGGGACGCAGGCCGACGACCGCGGAACTGTCCGAGTACCTCCAGGTCAGCGAGGAGGAGGTGCTCGAGGGCGAGCGCGCCTCCAACGGCTACACCGCCCAGTCCCTCGACGCCACGGTGAACGAGGAGGAGGCGACGAACGCCGTCACCCGGCGCCTCGGCAAGGAGGACCCGGCCTTCGACATCGTCGATTCCCTGGAGGCGCTCAAGCCGCTGATCGCCGGCCTGGACGAGCGTGACCGGCTGATCCTGTCACTGCGCTTCCGCGAGGAGCTGACGCAGTCCGAGATCGGCGAGCGGCTCGGCATCTCGCAGATGCATGTGTCGCGCCTGCTCGCACGCATCCTCAAGATGCTGCGCGCCGGAATCATGGACGACGCCCCGGCCCGCCCGGGCCGGGACTGAGCCACACCTCCAGCCAGACCACCTTGCCGGTGCCGCGGGACTCCGACCCCCAGCTCTGCGCCAGCCGCTCGAGGATGATCAGCCCGTGGCCGCCCGGCTGCGCGAGGTCGCTCCGCGGCCTTCGCCGCGGCCGGCGGGGGTCGGCGTCGGCCACCTCGACGCGCAGCCGGCCGCCGGAGTGGTTGAGCGTCAGTTCCTCGGGTCCGCCCGCGTGCAGACACGCGTTGGTGACCAGCTCGGACACGAGCAGCAGTACGTCCTCGACGACGTCGTGCTCCTCCTCGGGACCGGCCGCACGCCAGCCCCAGTCGGCGAGCGCCTGCTCGGTGAAGTCACGGCACCGGCTCACCACGCCTTTCGTGCCGAAGAGCGCGAGGCGGCGAGTCTGCGCCTGGCCGCCGAGGCCCGTGCTCATCAGGCCTCCCAGGGTCAGAGGGTCCGCTCGTCGGCCAGCGCTTCGTCCACGCCGGCGTACAGCCGGAACACCGCCTGCGCGCCGGTGATCTCGAACATGCGCGCCACGGGTGGCCGCAGAGCGGCCAGGTCCACGCGTCCGCCCCCCTCCTGGGCGTCAAGCCGCCCGTGCAGCAGCACGTTCAACCCCGTGGAGTCACAGAAGTGCAGACCGCCGCAGTCGACGACGATCCGCCTGGCGCCCGCCCGCACCTCCTGCGCGAGGGCATGCCGCAGGGGTTCGGCGGTGTCGTGGTCCAGCTCCCCGCTCAGGGAGATGACGACCGTGCCGCCGCGGTGCCTGGTGGCGACGCCGAACCGCTCGCCGCCGGCGGCCGGCTCCTCCCCCGATCGCCTGGTCACTCCCGAGACCATGGGCCTCCGCCTCCTCGACACTGGTTCACCGGCATTCCGACTGTCGCCCGGCTGCTACCACGGCGGCGACCGTGACTGCCCGGGGCCGTTCGGGTACCCGGCACGCGCAGCGCCACACCGCTCGGGAGGTACGCCCCGACCGATGACTTCCGCCCGGCGGACTACAAAGCCCCGAACACGGATCAATCCCCTTCAACGGGGTACGTGTCGTGTCCTCACGCCATGCGTGGGACAGCGATTTCCGAGAACTCCGAGACCGATCGAGGACGGACCGGCGATGAACCACACCCAGGACACGCCCCGGCCGGCAACTCCGCTTCCGGCCGCCGGGGCGTACGAGGGCCTCGGTGCGGCGGTGACCGGACCGGTGGACAGCGCCCCCGACGAGCTGCCACAGGACCACACCCAGGCCATCCTGCAGGCGACGAAGCAGGTGGGCGCCCTGCTCAAGGCGTCGGGGTACCCGTTCGCGCTGGTGGGCAGCGTGGCCGCCTACGCACACGGCGTCCCGACCCGGTTGCAGCACGACTCGGACTTCTGCCTGCGCAGACAGGACGCCGAGCCCGTGGTGCAGACCCTCATCGAGGGCGGCATCCAGATCGTCTCGCCGCCGGAGGACTGGCTGGTGAAGGCGAGGACCGGCGGCGAGGAGATCGACCTGATCTTCGAACTGGCCCACCGCCCGGTCACCAAGGAGATGCTCGACCGGGCCGAGGTCCTGCCGGTCGACTCCGTGCACATGCCGGTGCTCGCCCCCACCGACCTGCTGGAGAGCCGGCTCACCGCGCTGTCGGAGCACCACTGCGACTTCGGCGCGCTGCTCCCGGTGGCCAGGGCGCTGCGCGAACGCGTCGACTGGGACCTGCTGCGCCGAGAGCACGCGTCCTCGCCGATGCCGGACGCGTTCCTCTATCTTCTGGAGCGGCTGGACGTCATCCCGCCGCGGGAGACGCGGCAACCGCCGGAGTCCGGGACGTCGCAGGAGGTGCCCCGTGAAAGAACCTGAGGCATCCGAGTACCGGATCGCGCGGCTGCGCGACCGTCTCGCCGATGACGAGATCTCCGAACTGGGGGTCCAGATCGACATGCGCGGTGGATACGTGCACCTCTGGGGCACCGTCTCCACCGCCGCGTGCAGGACCGAAATCCTGCGCATCGCAGAGACCGAACTCGGCGGACTGCCGGTGCGGGCCGACCTCACGGTCGCCTCTCCGACGGCCCCCGAACGGCCCGAGGAGCTCGAGTGATCCGTGTTGCCGCCGTGGGAGACATCCATCTGTCCCCCGACAGCCGGGGCCTGCTGCGCCCGGCCTGGGAAACGCTCGGCGACTGCGCCGACATGCTGCTGCTGGCCGGGGACCTGACCCGGCACGGCACGGTCGAGGAGGCGGAGGTGGTGGCCGCCGAGATCAAGGGGCTGCCCGTGCCGGTCGTCGCCGTACTCGGCAACCACGACTACCACAGCGATCAGCAGGACGAGGTGACGGACGTGCTGGAGCGCGCCGGTGCGACGGTCCTGGAGGGCGGGAGCACGGTGCTCGACGTCGGCGGCACCAGGGTCGGCATCGCCGGTACGAAAGGGTTCGGAGGCGGCTTCGCGGGCCGCAGTGCCGGCGAGTTCGGCGAGCCGGAGATGCGGGCGTTCGTCCGCTACAGCCGCCGCTGCGCGGCCGATCTGGCCCGTTCCCTGCTGGACCTCCAGGAGCAAGGGTGCGAGGTGCGCATCGCTCTGACGCATTTCTCCCCGGTACCCGACACTCTCGCCGGGGAGCCGCCCGAGATCTTCCCCTTCCTCGGCAGCTATCTGCTCGCCGAGGCGGTCGACGAGACGGAGGCGGACCTGGCCGTGCACGGCCACGCCCACCTGGGCACCGAGCACGGGATGACCGCCGGCGGTGTGAAGGTCCGCAACGTCGCCCAGCCCGTCATCGGGCACGCGTTCGCCGTCTACCACCTGCCGGTGGCGGCGCGCATCGACGTACCGGCCATCGGCTGAGAGGTTTCGGCCCGACCCGCTCGGGCAGGTGCGTCATGTGCTTCGGACAGGAGGCACGCCCCGTGGGAGCGGATGCTCCGGGCGCGTCAGGCCCCTGTCCGTCTTCCCCGGGTGAGTGATTCCGGCACGGCAACCCCCCAGATCCCAGGGAGTCGCGACATCATGCCCACGTTCGCACACACAAAGCACTCGCATTCGGACGCTCCCGACACCGCGGAGGCCTTCCGCAGGCTGGCCGAACTCGGCGACGGGCCGGAGCGGCAGGAGCTGCGCCAGGAAATCGTGTCGGCCTGGCTGCCGATGGCCCAGCGGATCGCCGGCCGCTTCCGCAACCGGGGCGAGTCCCTCGAGGACCTCCAGCAGGTGGCCGCGCTGGGCCTGGTCAAGGCCGTCGACCGGTACGACCCCTCGCGCGGCGCCTTCGAGAGTTTCGCGGTGCCCACCGTCGTCGGCGAGGTCAAGCGGCACTTCCGCGACCACATGTGGGCGCTGCATGTGCCGCGACGTGTCCAGGATCTGCGCAACCGCGTCCGGTTCGCCCGGCAGGACCTCGTCCAGACGGTCTCGGGGCGTGCCCCGACGGTGGCGGAGATCGCCGAGCGGGCCGGGCTCTGCGAGGAGGACGCGCTGGTCGGCCTGGAGGCGCTGGAGAGCTTCACCGCGCTGTCGCTCGACGCGGAGCTGCCCGGTGCCGACGACGGCTACTCGCTCAGCGACACCCTCGGCTCGGCCGACCCCGCCCTCGACGTGCTCGTCGACCGGGAGGCCGTGAAGCCGGGTCTGCGCAAGCTGCCCGAGCGCGAGCAGAACATCCTCTACATGCGCTTCTTCCGCGACATGACCCAGAGCAGCATCGCCAGCACGCTCGGGATCTCCCAGATGCACGTCTCCCGGCTGATCAGCCGGAGCTGCAGTCAGCTGCGGAACGAGGTCATGCGGGACGAGGCGGCGCACGACAGGGTCATGAGGAACGCCGCATAGCGAGCGCCACATGCCGCGAGACGACGTCGACGGCCCGTGCCTGCGCCATGGAGAAGGCCGGCGCGCTGCCGCTGCGGAACATCGACAGCACGCCGAGGACGGGACCGGCCTCCCCGTCCGTGTCACCGACGGGCGCCCGGAGAGGTACGCACATCAGCGAGGTGACATCGGCCTGGACGAGCACCGAGTCACCGCCCCGGTCCCGTCCGAACGAGTCGAGGTCCTCCGGCCGGACCTGGAGCACGGGGGAACCCTCGCCGGCGCTCTCGACGACGAGTGGACAGCCGGCGGGGTCCTGTGCCGAGATCTTCGCGCCCAGCACGGCCGCCGCCTCGTCGCCGTCCGGTCCCAGCACAGCCGTACGGCGCAGACCGCCACCGGTCACGAGATCGGCGACGACCCAGTCGGCGACGTGAGAGGCGAGGACCGCCGCCGCCGCGGCCAGGGCCGCCTCCGGGTCACCGGCCGGTGCCCGCAGCAGGGCGGTGGTCATCGCGTCGAGAAGGTCCATCTGCGCCGCGTGGCCGGCCACCTCGGCGAGGTCGGGAGCGGTGACGCGGCGAAGCCGGGTACCGGTGGCACCCTGCCCGGGACTCCGCTCGCCCGCGCCGCCGGTGTCGTCGGCGCCGGCCGGGGCGGCGGAAACCGTGTCCGACTGAAGGACCATCAGCACGGCCGGCTGCGGCTCGTTCGGCGGGCGCAGAGCGGTGAGTGTCGCGCGCAGGGTCTCGTCCGGCTGCTGCTGCAGGTGCACCCGCAGGCTGCGTGGGCCCTCGCCCCGGGCGACGGCCGCCGCCTGCGACCGCAGCGCGGCCCGGTCGCCGGGTCTGAGCAGGCCGGACAGCGGCCGTCCTGCGGCGAAACCGGCGCGGACCCCGGTGAGGTCCGTGGCGGCGAGGTTCATGCGTCTGACCACCGTGTCACCGCCCATGAGGGCCACGGGCAGCGGAAGACGCTGGAAGAGGGCGCGCAGCAGCTGAAGCTCGGTACGGTCCGCGGCAGCGCGGGCGGGGCCGTGGCCGGCCAGCCGCTCGTACTTCGGCCACAACGTCTCCGCGACGTGCTGGAGCTCGAAGAGGGTGGCGTCCAGCAGGGTCTGCTGCTCTTCCGGCGGCAGCCCGCGTGCGGCTCTCAGTTCGCCCACCCGGCGGACGAAGTCCTCAAGGTCGTCACCGAACTCATCGATCTCCGCCATGGGAGAAAGCTATCCGACCCGCACCGCCCGCACCGCCCCGGCCAGGGGTTTGTCCCGGAACGAGACGGGCAGCCGCATCGGCGGGAAGGAGAACGCACATGCTGACCCCGCCGGATTCCTCCGTGGATCCCGCGGCCACCGCACGGGACCTCTCGGACTTCAGTGAAGCGGCGATGCGCTGCGTGGACTCCTGTTGCGGCGCCGCCATCACGGTCGCCGACGGCACGTCCGAGCGCCGTGCCGCGGCCACGCATCCAGATCTGACCACACTGCTCTCGGTCGAGTTCGACTCGGGCCAGGGGCCCACGTCGAGCGCTCTGGATGCGGGCGAGCCCGTCGCCGCCGCGGATCTGCTCGACGAGGAGCGCTGGCCCGTCTACCGCGCCGCGGCCCTGGATTCGGGCATCCGCTCCAGTGTCACGATGCCGTTCCGCCGCAGCGAGGTCGAGGTGACGCTGAGTCTCTACAGTTTCCGGCCGGGAGCGTTCGCGCATCCGTCGCTCCACCCGGTCGTCGTCCTGGGCGAGCAGTTCGCCCAGCAGCTGGTGCGCGACCACCACTACCGGGCGGCTCTCGCCCAGGTGAACCAGCTCGAGACCGCCCTGGACTCGCGCGCCGTGATCGACCAGGCGAGCGGCATCCTGATGCACGCCCTCGGCTGCGGCCCCGCGGAGGCGTTCGACATCCTGCGGCGCTTCTCGCAGCGGACCAACCGCAAGCTGAGCGCCGTGGCCGAGGAGATCGTCCGCAGCAGGGGCCGCAGCCTGAAGGAACAGCAGCGCACAGAGTGACCCCATAGGGGCGAATCGGCTTATTCCGCAGCTTCGGTGGGGAACCCTGACCCGCATGGAACGACGCGGGATGCTCCGCCCGGACGCCACACTCCCCGCCGTCGCCCAGGGATACGCCTGGCTGCCCGACCTGAGGCGACTCAACGGCGGCGGCCCGGTCCGCACCCGTCTCATGGGACACCCGGCGATCGCCCTGCACGGGCCCGAGGCGGTCCGCTTCTTCTACGACGAGGAGCACATCGAACGCCGCTCCGCGCTGCCCGGGCCCGTCCTGGACACCCTCTTCGGCCGGGGCGCGGTCCACACCCTCGACGGGCCGGGGCACCGGGCGCGCAAGGCGCTCTTCGTCTCGCTGCTCAAGACCCCGGCGTCGGTGGGCGACCTCGCCCGACGTGCCGGTGCCGAATGGGACGAGGCCGCCGCGCAGTGGGGGCACCGGCGGCGGGTGGAGCTGTTCACGGAGGCAAGCGTGGTGATCACCCGCGCGAACCCGTCCGCCGGACGGGTGGGCACCCGGCCCAGGCGGATCGACAGGTCCTGCGGCGGCCTGCGCGCGCCGCGGCCGCCGGCCGCCGGCTGACGCACGCGGTCCGTCCGGGCGCCGCGGCGTCGGGGCGGGGCCGTGGAGTCGCCGGCTCCCCGCCTCTCCCCGCCTCCACCGGGGGGATGGAACAGTCAGCGGACGGGATTCCTGACGAGCGGGGTCCTCCCCCACAGCCAGTCGCGCAGCGCGGCCAGCCGCGGCCGCTTCTCCCGCCGTTCCCGGGTGTGGCGGTCGAGTTCCTCCATGAGGCGCCGGGAGCGGTGGTCCATGTCGAGCTCGTCGAGGATCCGGTCGACCTCGGTGAGCAGCGCGCCGTGCAGCTGCCATTGGCGCGGCGACTCCTGGATTCCCTGGAGGAGCAGTTCCGCGGCGTTGTCGCGGCTGGTGCGGGCGGCGGCGAGCTCCCCCGTGAGCCGCTCCTCAGCGGCGTCGGCGCTCTCGCTGGTCTGGGTGGTGACCAGGACGGCGAAGCTCACCAGGGTGTCGGCGATGTGCGCGAGGAGTTCCTCGAGGGCGACGCCGACCTCGTGGCCGAACAGGTCCTCGTCCCGGCGTTCCTTGGCCAGGTCCGTGATGGTGCGGGCCAGGACCCGCAGCACGACGGCGCAGATCTCCAGCGTGTCGAGGCCGGTGCGCAGCACGATGCGGTGCAACAGGCCTTCCTTGACGCGCGGATTGAAGCGGAGGCTGTCCTCGGCCTGGCGCAGGGCGGCGTCCACGTCGGCGATGTCGTTGTCGAGCCTGCGGGCCTCGTGGAGCCGGGCGGCCGCCCGCTCGACGGGGGTGTGGCTCGTCAGCTCCTCGCCGATGTGCAGCAGAAGCTGCCTCATGCGCCGCCCGAGACCCTCGATCGAGTCCCCGGCCGCCTCGACCCACACCGGCGGCACCAGCAGGATGTTGAACAGCAGCCCCACGACGGCGCCGATCAACGTCTCCAGCACCCGGTCCCAGGCGGCGTCGCCCACCTGTGTCACGCCGAGCACCAGCATCGCGCTGATCGCGACCTCGGGGACGAACTCGTCGACGCGAACGAATCTGCCGACGACCAGGGAGGCCAGGATGATCAGCCCGAGGCTCCACCACGACAGTCCGACCAGTGCGCTGAAGCCGATGGCGATGAGCACGCCGACGACCACGGAGTTGACCCGGCGCACCCCGGTGGTGAGCGTGGCGTAGAGGGTGACCTGGACGACGAGGAGCGCGGTCAGCGGTGCGGTGAGCGGGGGGACCTGGCTGTCCACCACCTGCAGGGCGACGACGTAGGAGATGGTCGCCGCCGCGGCGGACCGCAGAGTCTGCACCACGGCCGGTTCCTTGCGCCGGCTGACGATGCCGGCCACCGGCGTTCGTAGCCTCGAGCCAACCTCAGACACCTCGGTCCTTCCCCGCTCCCTCGCCCGGACGCCGTGGCCGGTTCCGCCCGGTCCCCCTCAGCGCCCGCCGGATGCCGCGCCCTCGCCGACCGCCTGTGCGCCCTGCCGGATACGGCGGCCCACGTACGTCTCCGCCGCGAGGAGGGCTTCGCGGGCCGTGCGCTCGCACATGAGCACGCACAGTGTGTATGCCGTGTCCTCGAACCGCCTCCGGGCGGACTCGTCGTGGGGAGCGGCGAGGACGTAATGTTCCTGCGCCCGGTAGCGGGCAATCAGCCTGGTGATCACACTCGTGTCGGGCATCAGCATCGTGGTCTCCCGGTTTATGCGGCCCCCTGACACGGCGGAGCGAGGTCCGTCCGGTGCCTCATTGTGAACCGGAGCGGTCGAGTCCGCCACACAGCTGGCTACTGTAGGTAGTCGTCGGTACGGGCAGGGGGCACGGCGCGCCGGAAG
Source organism: Streptomyces peucetius (assembly GCF_025854275.1). Taxonomy (NCBI): domain Bacteria; kingdom Bacillati; phylum Actinomycetota; class Actinomycetes; order Kitasatosporales; family Streptomycetaceae; genus Streptomyces; species Streptomyces peucetius. Next base: position 387,986 of record NZ_CP107567.1, read on the forward strand.
CCCGCTTTCAGGGGGTGCCGAGGGCGTCACAGCGGTGCCCGCAGGCTCGTGGAGCCGTTGCGCCAGGCCGCCAGCAGCCGGTCGCCGAGCCGGTCCTCGACCCAGTTCGTGGCCGCGACGCCGAAGGCCATGTCGGGGGCGAGCGACGGCTCGTCGGCCAGCAGCCCGCCGATGACGTCCCGGCGCACGATCTGCTCGTGCACGGCGTCCGCCGTCACGTGTTCCGCGTAGAAGTGCTCGGCCGCCGGCCCCGCTCCGGTGCGGCGCATCGCTTCCGCGAGCCGCCGTGAACCCGGTGAGGACGTCACCTCGACCGTGGCGAAGTGCCCCACCAGGGCGCCCCGATGGGCACGGTGCAGCCCGAGGAGCGACATCAGGTTGACGGCTGCGAGCATCTCGGCCGGGGCGGCGTCGAGGTACCGGCCGTAGGCGGTGTCGAGGCCGAGGTCCGCCATGAGGCCGGCGAACAGCCGGGCGTGCACCCGCTCGGCGCGTCCGCCGCCGAACTCGTCGAACGCCACCGCCACGAAGGCCGCCTTGGCCCTCCCGCGCAGTCTCGGGATGACCCAGGCGTGCGGGTCGGCCTCCTTGAGATGGTAGAGGGAGCGCTGGGCCGCGTACTCGCGCAGGTGCCACAGCTGTCCCTCGTCCCTGAGGAAGTACGACACCCCGGTGCCGTCGACGGGTTCGACGAGCAGTTCGTCCAGTGCGTCGTAGACGCCGGGGTGACCGGCGGTCCGTTCACGGAGCGCTTCGAGGAAGCGGCGTTCCATCGCCGCGCGCAGGCCGAGCAGCCCGGGCTCCCACTCCCAGGCCGCCTCGACCCCGCGAAAGCCCCGGTAGTGCAGCTCGTAGCAGAGGTAGAGGGCCAGCTGCAGATCGTCACCGAAGGGGTCGGCGCCCCGGGCGCCGCCGGGGTCCGGCACGGGGCCGCCGGCGGCGCCGCGCAGGGCCGTCAGCACTCCTTGCGAGAGCTCACCGCGTGCGCCCGGCAGTTCGCCCTCCGGGCCCGTCCGTGGATCGGGCGTACGGTCCGCCATCGTTCACCTCCTGCCGCGCCGGCGGTGGCTGGTGTCGCACCACGGGTACGTCCGGCTCCGCCGGCAGGTGCACAGGGCCACGGCGAACCGGTCGGACCGCACGGTGGTCCCGTCGTCGAGCACGACCTCCACGGGGCCCTCCACGAGCATCGGGCCCTCCTTGGTCACGGTCACCCGGCAGGGGGCCGGGGCCGTTCGTTCCTCAGACTCGTTCGGCACGGACGACCACCAGCTCTTCCTTCTCCTCACCGGGAGCGACCAGCCCCCGGCGTTCGAGCCAGTCGGCGCGGGAGCGCAGAACGGGCCCGAAGGGAACGACCCGGCGTTCCATGACGGCGGCGTCGAGTCCGGCGCCGCGCAGCCGGTCCAGGGTGGCCCGGACCCCGCTGAGCGCCGAGTGGACCAGCAGCAGAGCACCGGACGGGTGCAGCAAGCCGGCCGCGCCGTCACAGATCCGGTCGAGCACCGCCCTGCCGTCGTGTCCCGCGTCCCAGGCGACGGCCGCACCGTGGCGCGGCACCCCGGCCCGCGGCGCGGGCACGTACGGCGGGTTGCACACGATCAGGTCGAAGCGCCGGCCCGCCGCCGGGGCCAGCAGGTCGCCGTGCAGCACACGCACCCGCTGACCGGCGCGTGCGGCATTGAGTCTGGTGGCCGCGACGGCGCGCCAGGATCTGTCGACGGCGGTGACACGGGCCCCGCGGCGGGCGGCGGCCAGCGCCAGGACTCCGGTGCCGGTTCCGACGTCGAGCACCTCGGCGCCGGGCCCGAGCGGTTCGCGTTCGAGCGCGTCGGCGAGCAGAAACGTGTCGCTCTGCGGGGCGTAGACCCCCGGGGCGAACACGAGCGCGTCCGCGCTCGTGGTCCGGTCCGCTCCGAGCACACTGGACATCGGCGGCTCCCTCGGCTGTCGGGCGGCCTTGGCTGCCGCCCGTTCTTGATCCCGGGTGCCCGCCGCCGCGGATTTCATCCGTTTCGGTCCCGGCGGCCCGGGGACCCGGGAATCGGCCGGCACGTTCCCCGGAACCCACGGAGTCGCTGATGAGCGCGAAAACAGGACTGCGGGTGGTGGTCACAGGGGCCACGGGAAACGTCGGCACCAGTGTGGTCGGGGCACTCGCCGCGGACTCTCGGATCGCTTCGGTCCTCGGTCTCGCACGCCGCGTCCCCGATCTGGACTTCTCACGCACGGAGTGGGCGTCCGTGGACCTCGCCCGGGAAGACGCGGGCGAGACGCTCGTACGGCAGCTCGACGGCGCGGACGCGGTGATCCACCTCGCCTGGCGGTTCCAGCCGACGCACTCCCCCGTCACGACCTGGCAGACGAACGTCCTCGGGTCGCTGCGGCTCTTCGACGCGGTCGCCGAGGCGGGGGTGCCCGTCCTGGTGCACGCCTCGTCGGTCGGCGCCTACTCGCCCGGCCCCAAGACGGGTACGGGCGTCGACGAGTCCTGGCCGGCACACGGCTGGCCGGACGCGGCCTACTGCCGGGAGAAGGCGTATGTGGAACGGGTGCTCGACGCCTACGAACTGCGGCACCCGGAGACACGGGTGGTACGGATCCGCCCCGCCTTCATGTTCAAGGAGACCTCGGCGAGCGAGCAGCGCCGGATCTTCGCGGGCCGGTTCCTGCCCGGCCCGCTGCTCAACCCGGCGCTGCTCCCCTTCGTGCCCGACCTCGAAGGGCTGCGCTTCCAGGTGATGCACACCGACGACACCGCCCGGGCCTACCTCATGGCCGTCCTCCTCGACGCACGCGGCGCGTTCAACCTGGCCGCGGAGCCGGTGATCGACGCGGGGATCCTCGGCGAGCTGCTGGGGGCCAAGGTGGTGCGGGTGCCGCAGCGGGCGGTGCACGCCGCGCTGTCGGCCGCCTGGAACCTGCGTGCCGTCCCGGCGTCGCCGCATCTGTTCGACGCCCTGCTCCGGATGCCGGTGATGAGTACCGCACGGGCCCGGGAGGAGTTGGAGTGGCAGCCCCGGCACACGGCGACGGAGGCGATCGAGGAGTTTCTGCGCGGGGTCCGCAAAGGCTCCGGCGAGCGGACGGCCCCGCTGGCAGGGCACCGGGCGCACTGAGCGCGACCGGGAAAATGCGCCGGGATCACGCCGGCCCGGCGAAGGGACTGTCGTCGATCTGGGCGAGCAGGTCCGCCGGATCGTCGAAGACCGCCGCCGCCCCCGCGGCCTCCAGTGCGGTACGCGGGATACCGCCGCAGAGCAGCCCCACGGCCCGCACCCCGGCCCGGGACGCGGCCTGCATGTCCCACACGGTGTCACCGACGAACACGGCGTCCGACGCCGGTACCCCGGCCAGGGCCAGGGCCTGCTCGACCGGCTCGGGTGCGGGTTTCCCCTCCTCCACGTCGTCGGCGCTCGCGGTCGCGCTGACGGCGTCGTCCGCGTCGATGGCCCGTCGCAGCGCCGCGAGCTCGGATCCGCCCGCCGAGGAGGCGAGCACCACCCGCCAGCCGTCACCGGCGAGGGCGCGCAGCAGGTCCCCGGCCTCGTCGAAGGCCGGCAGCCGGTCGAAGTACGTCGCGTAGAGGGCTTTGTGCGCGGCCTCGAGGGCGCCGTCCCGGCGGGTGTCCCGGTCGTCCCCGAGCAGATGGGCTACCAGGTCCCGGCCGGGCAGTCCGACGGAACGGTGGATGTCGTGCATGGCCACGCGGTGGCCCGCCTGGCGGAAGGCCTCCCACCAGGCGACGACATGGAGGTGGTTGGTGTCGGCCAGTGTCCCGTCGACGTCGAACACGGCGGCGCGTGCCATGGCTGCAGGTCCTTCCGGTGGCTTCCGGGCTACTCGGGTGCGGCGTCGTCCGTGGCCGTCACGGTGAAGATGGCTCCGTCGGGGTCGCGCAGGGTGGCCTCGGCGCCGTGCGAGGTGGTCCGTTCGCCGAGGACGCTGCCGCCGTGGCGGGTGGCGGTCCGCACGGTCTCCTCGAGGTCCTTGACCGCGAAGTGGACGTGCCAGCGCGGGTGCAGCAGCGGGCTGTCCGCCGTGCCGTCCGCGCCCGAGGTGAGCCGGGCGAGCACCCGTCCCTCGCGGTGCAGCACGACCGCGCCCTCCACGTAGCTGACCTCGCAGCAGCCCGCCCGTCCGGAGGCCCAGTCGAAGACCTCGCCGTAGAAGATCGCCGACTCGAAGGCGTCCTTGGCCAGCAGCCGGATCCAGGCGGGAGCCTTGTCACGCCAGGCCGGCCAGTCCCGCATGAGCTCGCCCTCCCACAGCCCGAAGACGGCGCCGTCCCGGTCGGCCGCCAGCACGCCGCGCCCCATCGACAGGGCGAGCGGCCCGACCGCCACAGTGCCGCTGCGCTCCCGGATGCGGGAGGCGGTCCGGTCCGCGTCCTCGACGGCGAAGTAGGGCGTCCACGCGACGGCCACCGTCAGCGCCGGGGCCAGCGCGCCGATACCGGCGACCGGCATGCCGTCGACGACGGCGACCCTGAACTGGTCGCCCAGCCGGCCCTTGCGGAACCTCCAGCCGAGCACCGCTCCGTAGAAGTCCTGGGCCGCCTGCAGATCGCGGGCCATGAGGCTGACCCAGCAGGGCGCCCCGAACACAGCGGCGGACGCGGCCGCATGGGCGGTCGCCGTCGGGGTCGAGTTCTCGTTCATCACCATGTCCGGCGGTCGGGGACGGTTCGTGCGGGGCCGGTTCCATGTTCCTCCTCCGGGAGCCGACCTGCGAACGCGACGGTCACGGTACGTGTTCATGCGGTGCCACCCGGCACGTCCCCAGTTGCTTCTTCCCTGTGCAGCGGGTGCCCGGCGCGCGGCGTCCGTAACCCCCGGCCCGGGGGCCGTCCGCGCGCCGGGCACCCGCGGGAGGGGTGTCGCGAGCCCTCCGTATGCCGGGCGTCGCAGGGGGTAGCCGCAGTGCATGACTGTTGAGAAGACCAGCGTCCTCGTCCTCGACGCCGCCGAACCCATGACACTGGCGGAGTTCTACGCAGGGCTGTTCGGCGCGGAGATACGCGTCGGCAGCGACCCCGATTTCATCGAGGTCGTCGGTCACGGCGGCGTGCGTCTGGCGATGCGCCGCGACCACGGCTACGCGCCGCCCAGCTGGCCGCGGCCGGAGGACTCCCAGCAAGCGCATCTGCGCATCCTCGTCGGCCGCGGCGACCTGGACGCGGCGGAGCGGGAGGCGGTCGGGCTGGGGGCCCGGCCGGTCGACACCAACAACCGGCGCGGGCCCCACGAGGAACGCGTCTTCTCCGACCCGGCGGGCCACTCCTTCTCCCTGTCGGTGTCCCCGGCGCCCGCCGGGTAGCGGCGCCCCGGTCAGCGGCCCGCCAGCGCCTCCACCACGCGCTGCGCGGTGTCCGCGCTCGACTGCGGGTTCTGCCCGGTGATCAGGTTGCCGTCGACGACGACCCGGCTCGCCCAGGCGTCACCCGGCAGTACCACCGCGCCGAGGTCCCGCAGCCGCGACTCGACCAGGTACGGCGACGCGTCGCCGAGGCCGCCCTGCTGCTCCTCCTCGTCGCTGAACACCGTCAGCTCACGCCCGGCGAAGGTGAAGGAACCGTCCGCCTTCACGGCGCTGAGCAGCGCCGCCGGGCCGTGGCAGAGCGCCGCGACGATCTTTCCGCTCCCGTCGGCTTCGCTCAGCAGCCGGCCGAGGTCCGTGCTGACCGCGAGGTCGGCCATCGGCGCGTGGCCGCCGGGGATGTACACGGCGTCGTAGTCGGCCACCGACACGGCGGAGAGGTCGGCCGGCCGGGCGAGTTCGGCGTCGAGGGAGTCCAGGTACGCCCGGAACCTCTCGGCGTCCGCCTCCTCGACCCCGCCGCGCTCGTCGAGGCTGATGGGGTCCACGGTCGGCCGGACGCCGCCCGGCGTCGCGATGTCCACTTCGTGGCCCGCGGCCCGGAGCACCTCGTGCGACGCGGCCAGCTCCTCGGCCCAGAAGCCGGTGGGGTGGCTGGTGCCGTCGGACAGCTTCAGGCTGTCGGCGCCGGAAACGACCATGAGGATCTTCGACATGGAGAGTCCTTACTGCTTCGCTCGGAACTGTTGAGACTTCGATCGGCTGCCGTTGCAGTGTCGAGGGGACAACACCAGCTTTGCCCCGGCTCCATCCGCGGGCATCATGAGCGTCATAAGCATTCTTATGGAACGGGTGTTGCGTGCCGGGTCTGGATCTGCTGTCGACCTTCGTGGAGATCTACCGCTGCGGGTCGCTGTCCGCGGCCGCCGAGCGGCTGGGGCTGACCCAGCCGGCGGTGACCGGCCAGCTGGCGAGGCTTGAGGAGCAGCTCGGCGAGCAGCTGTTCGTCCGCTCCCGGAAGGGCGTCACCCCCACGGCCCACGCGGCCGACCTCGCCGCGCGCATCGGCACGCATCTCGACGAGCTGCGTGCGGCACTGGAGCCGTCGGCAGCGGGGGCGGCGCATGTAGGGACCGTACGGATCGGGGGGCCCGGGGAGCTGATGGCGCTGCGGGTCCTGCCCACCCTCGCCCCGCTGACGACCCGCGGGCTGCGGGTCCATGTCACGCTGGGCCTCGCCAAGGACCTGCTTGCCGCCCTCGCGGCCGGGCAGGTGGACCTGGTGGTGTCCTCCGTCAGGCCGGCGCAGCAGGACATCGCGGCCACCCCCCTCGTCGACGAGGAGTTCGTCCTGGTCGGCCCGCCGTCCCTGGCCCGCAGCGTCGACGGTGCCCGGCTGGCCGACGACCCGGTGGACGCTCTCGCGCATCTCCCGCTGGTCGGCTACGCGGACGACCTGCCGATCGTGCGCCGCTACTGGCTGAGCGAGTTCAACCGCCGGCCGCCGAACCACATCGCCGTGATCGTGCCGGACCTGCGCGCCGTTCTGGCCGCGGTCGTCGCGGGCGCGGGGGTGAGTGCGCTCCCCCGTTACCTCGCCGAGCCTGCGCTCTCCGCGGGGTCCGTGGAGCTGCTCCACGAGCCCGCCGCCCCACCGCTCAACACGCTCTACCTGGCCACACGGACCGGAGCTCTCGTCCATCCGCCGCTGGCCCTGGTCCACGACCACCTCCGCAGCCGGGCCCACGCGTGGGGCGCGCTGTGAAAGCGCGCAATACCTGTTGATGAAGGGGCAGTTGGTGCGGCTGCACCGTGGCTGAAAGCCGACATGCGCGGCCGGTGCGGCCGGACGTTCACCTGTACCGCCGTCCCGGTGCTCCCTAGCATGTGGACCCCACACAACCGGGATCTCCATCGACGCGGGTGAGGACTGGATGCAGAGCTCGTGGCGCCCCGACGCCATCGACACCAAGGTGCCCAGTGTGGCACGTATGTACGACTACTTCCTGGGGGGCGACGACAATTACCAGTCGGACCGCGAAGCTTGTGAAGAACTGCTGAAGCAGGTCCCCAGTTCCAGGACGCTCGCCGTCAACAACCGCAACTTCCTGCGGCGTGTCGTACGGACGCTGGCGACCGAGTACGGGATCCGCCAGTTCATCGACCACGGGTCCGGCCTGCCGACACAGGACAACGTCCACCAGGTCGCGCAGGCGGTCGACCCGGAGTCGAGGGTCGTGTACGTCGACAACGACCCGATCGTCCTCGCGCACGGTCGCGCGCTGCTCGACGAGAACGACCGCACCACGGTCATCCAGGCCGACATGCGCGACACCGACGGCATCTTCGCTCACGAGGAGACCCGGCGGCTGATCGACTTCAGCAAGCCGGTCGCGGCCCTGTTCGTATCGGTGATGCACTGCATTCCGGACAAGGACGACCCGGCCGCACTGGTGCGGCGGGTCGCGGAACGGCTGGCGCCCGGCAGCTTCCTGGTCGTCTGCCAACTGGTGAGCGACCGGCCCGAGATCCGCCAGTTCGTCACCGACTTCATGGCGCAGGCCACCGACAACCACTGGGGCAGGGTGCGCGAGGAGCACGAGGTCGCCGCGTATCTGGACGGCCTGGAGATCCTCGAGCCGGGGCTCGTGGAGGTCTCCACCTGGCGGCCGGACACCGATCTGGCGCCGGTGCAGCAGACCGACGAATGGATCGAGTGGGGCGGCGTCGCGCGTCTGCCGTGACGGGCGGCGCGTTCCGCGGAACGACGGCTGCGGCCCGGTGAGGTGCCCGAAGAGGCATCGCACCGGGCCGCAGCCGTCGCCGCGTCCTTACAGGGACGTGAGGCGCTGCCGGATCAGTTCCAACGACTGCTTGGGCGTGAGGGCGCAGGCGCCGAGGCGGTCCAGCATGTCGCGGTACTGCTCGACCGCCTGGGGCTTCTGGCTGAAGGTGCTGTCGGTGAGGTGCTCGATGTAGACCGCGTCCTTCAGGTCGCTCAGGGCGAAGCGCAGATAGGTCACGCCCGTACCGACGCCCACCGAGGCGGTCACCTCCAGCGGTGCGATCTGCAGCGTCACCCGCGGCCGCTCCATCATCGAGACGAGATGCAGCAGTTGCTCACGCATCACATGGGGCCCGCCCACGGAGCGCATCAGCACGGACTCGTCGATCACGGCCCACAGGCGCGGCGCGTCCGGCTGATCGAGCTGCCGCTGGCGCTCCTGCCGGAGTTCCACCCTGCGCTGCACCTCGTGCATGAGGAGGTGCCCGGGGCCGGAGCGGACGACCGCGTCCGTGTACGCCGGTGTCTGCAGCAGTCCCGGCACATAGAACGGCTCGTAGGTACGGATGGTCGCCGCGGCGCCCTCGAGGGCGACCAGCGGCTCGAAGAAGTCGGAGAGGACGTCGCTGAAGGAGCGCCACCAGTCGGACTGCCGCGACTGGGAGACGAGCCGCATGAATTCGGCGGCCTGCTCCTGGGCCTCGACACCGTAGAGTTCCAGGAGGGCCTTGGCGTCAGCCGGCTTGCAGCCGTGGCGGCCGAGTTCGATCCGGCTGGTCTTGGAACGGGAGAAGCCCAGCCGGGAGTCGACGTCCGCCGGGTCCAGCCCGGCACTAACCCTCAGTTCCCGCAGTTTGCCGCCGAGGATGAGCTTCAGTGCGGTCGGGTTGTTCTCGACCGATCCCAACGACCGGACGAACAACGACGGACTCGGTTCGGCTGCAGCCATCGGGCGCTCCTGCGGGGAATAGGGACGACGACAGTATCCAGCACTCCCGCGCCGAAGCCATGGGATAGTCGCCGACCCGACGGCGATTCTCAGCCGATTACCGAGCCGAAGCCCCCTGCGCCGGCGCATGCCACGAAGCCCGCGAACTCGTCGCGTGTGCAGACGAGCGCCGGCCCCTGCGGGTCCCAGGAGTCGCGGACGGCGATCCGGTCGCCCGGAAGCACCGCCATCTCCACGCAGTTGCCGGTGGCGTTGCTGTGACTGCTCTTGATCCAGGCAACCGACTCCAGGGCACTGGCCTGCATTCCGTTGAAGAACTCCACTCGGGTCAACTCCTCATTGTTCGCACGGATGTTCACCGGGATCTCGCCACTGCAATCCCAGCTGCAATTGCATCATCGGTCGTGCTCGACAATACTCGCTCTGCCTCTGCTGTCGAACGGCAATGCCCGCAGGGAGACATGACCAGTGACGACGCACCTGCCGGCCCTCCCGGGAAACGACGCCGGACATGCGGGCCGGGGGCGGTCCGGGCGATCTGGCGTGAAATCTCCGCCCGGCGCGCCCGTCTCCGGCCAACCGGAGCGGGCCCTGCACGTGGCGGGCGCCCGCCGCGGCTTCTCCGTGTGCGCACTGGACGGCGGTCCCCAAAGCGCGGGCCGGGCAAGGAAGTTCGCCGTACACACACTCCGCGAGTGGGCGCTGCAGTCGGTCGCGGAGGATGTCGAACTGGTCGTCAGCGAGCTGGTGGGCAACGCCGTACGGCACGCCCTGCCGTCCGCCCGGCCGGTCCCGGACCATCAGCCGGTCCGGCTCACCCTCCTGCGGTACACCCGCCGGCTCGTCTGTGCCGTCACCGACCCCAGTCCTGCCCCGCCGCGCCTGCGCGACCCCGGCTCCGAGACGGCGGGGGGCCGTGGACTGATCCTGGTCAGCGCGCTGAGCGACACCTGGTCCTGGCGCCCGGCGCCCCCTCGGGGCAAGACGGTCTGGGCCAGCCTGCCCCTCCCCCTGCCGCAGCGGCACCGTACCCTCTGACGGCCGGCCGGCCCCGGCCGGCGAGGCGCTCAGCGCCGCGGGCCCTGGTCCTGCCCCGGCGCTCCGCGTACGAGGATCCGGCGCCCTGTCACCCGATCGGGTGTCAGCACGATCCACAGATCGCGGTCACCGCCCGCCCAGGGCGCGCTGTACGCCTGCCGCTCCAGCTTCGAGACGCCTTCCTCGTCGGTGACCGCGCGGGCGCCACCGACCGCCAGCACGCTCCAGCCCTGGCTGAAGGCGTCGTCGATGTGGTCCACCTCGAAGGCCGTCTCGGTGCCCGCCGCCTCGGCGGGAACGGCGCCCGGTGACGTGCGGAAGGCGATCCGCCCCTCCGACACGAGGTAGTTGACCGGGAGGATGGCGGGGCCCTCCCGAGTGGTGACGGCGACCCGGCCCACTCCGTGCGTGCCCAGCAGGGCCCAGCACTGGTCGTGACCGAGCTCCACCAGTTCCGGGCGGTCGCCGGCCATGCCGACGCCGGGCGGCAGCTCCGCGCCGCCGCCGGTCAGCTCGGTGACGGTCGTCTCCAGGGCGTCCGCCAGACGCAGCAGGAAACCCATGCCGGGTGTGGCGGTCTTCTCCTCGATGTACTCGATGTATCCCGGTGCGGAACCGGCCCGCAGGGCGACGTCCTCACGGGAGAGACCGAGCTGCTGCCGGCGGGTGGCCACCCGGCGTCCGATGTCCCCCTTGGGATGCCCGGGACCGAGGGAGCCGTGCCGGGACTGCGGCTGTTCGGGCATGGCGGGCACCTTTCCCGTGTCGGTCCGCCTGCTGCGGCGAGGCGCGGTCGCGCCGCATGTTCACGGTAGCCAGCGGGTGCTTGCACCGCACGACGGCCGTCTCCCGGCCGGTGGCCGCTCCCCGGGCCCGGACGCCCCCGCAGGCCGTCCCACCCAGGCGGCACGAGCCGTGCGCCGCGGTGCTACGCCAGGGACAGGAAGAGCTTCTCCAGCCGGGCCCGCATCTGCTCGCGGTCGCCGCTCCCGGCCGTGTCCGAGTCGGTGAGGCAGTGCTGCAGACCGGTGGCGATGATGGCGAAACCGGCCTTGTCCAAGGCGCGCGACGCCGCCGCGAGCTGGGTCACCACCTCCTCGCAGTCCCGCCCCTCCTCGATCATCCTGACGACTCCCGCGATCTGCCCCTGCGCCCTGCGCAGCCGGTTGACCACGGTCGTCAGCTCTTCGGCCGCCATCGCCAGTTCCACGGGACCACTCCTTATGCCGCCATACCCCCACCGGTATTCTACGGAAGGGATGTCACCCCGCACGAAGAACGGCGCACGAGAACCCGGCGTGCGACGGCCGACCCGCAGGGACCGGCAAGCGGCGTGCGACGACCGGCGACGACGACCGGAAGCCGGCCCCGACAGACCCCGACAGGAAACGGAGCGCCCCACGTGACCACTCCCACCGGCCTCGCCCCCGCCCAGGCACGCGCCCGGCTGCACGAGCTGACCGTCATCGACGTACGCACCCCCGGGGAGTACGCCTCCGGTCATCTGCCCGGCGCCCACAACGTCCCGCTGGACCACCTCCGCACGGCGCTGCCCGCGCTGAGGACCGCAGCCGGCCGGGGCGACCTCCTCGTGGTCTGCGCGTCCGGGGCCCGCTCCGCCACGGCCTGCGCCGTCCTCGCGGAGCACGGCATCACGGCCGCCACCCTCACCGGCGGCACGGCCGCCTGGGTCCGGCTCGGCAACGACGTGCACCAGCCGGCCGGTGGCCGCACGGTGTGGGCGATGGAACGGCAGGTCCGCTTCACGGCCGGGTCCCTGGTCCTGGCCGGGCTCGCGCTCGGACGGCGGCGTCCGGGGGCTCGGCTGCTCTGTGCCGGCATCGCCGGCGGTCTGGTCTTCTCCGCGCTCACGGACACCTGCGGCATGGCCCGGGTACTCGCCAGGCTTCCGCACAACCGGCCCCGGCCCACGGACCTGGACGCCACTCTCGCCGCGCTGTCCGGATGAGTTCCCGGCGTCCTGCGGCGGCGGTGCGGCGGCCCGCGCCGGAGCGCGCCAGACTTGTGGCAGGAGAAGACCACCGGCACCGCCGCGCCGTGAAGGGACCCGATGGGCGATGAGACACCGCAGCGTGGCCGACCTCATGACTCCGCAGGCCGTCGCCGTCCAGCGCGGCACCACCTTCAAGGAGATCGCCCGGCTGCTCGACGAGTACGGCATCACGGCCGTACCGGTCGTCGACGACGACGAGCGTCCCATCGGGGTCGTGTCGGAGGCCGACCTGCTGCGCAGGCACACCTCCAATGACGGAAGCGAGACGGCCGGCGAGCTGATGACGAGCCCCGCCGTGGTGGCGCGGCCGGAGTGGAGCGCCGTCGAGGCCGCGAGGGTGATGGAGGAACGGCGCGTCAAGCGGCTGCCCGTGGTCGACCGCTCGGGCGTCCTCATCGGCGTGGTCAGCCGCAGTGATCTGCTCCAGCTGTTCCTGCGGCGGGACCGGGCCATCCAGGAGGAGATCGTGGAGGACGTGCTCGCCGGCACGCTGGGCGTGTCGCCGGCCGCAGTCACCGTCGAGGTGGCCGACGGCAGGGTCACCCTCAGCGGGACGCTGCCCCGCCGCAGCCTGGTGCCGGTCGTCGTGCGGCTCTGCGAGAGCGTGGACGGCACCGTCACGGTGGTGGACCGGCTGTCCTACGAGCACGACGACGCCCCGGACGGCACCTCGGCGGCCCGCTGATCCCCGCGCCCGTCGGAGCTCCCGCCGATGCCCGGCCCGGCGCGGGCCCGGTGCCCTCGTCAGCGCGGCGGCTGGTGTCCGTGGTCGGGCAGCATGAGCAGCCGTGAATCGCCGGGCTCCACCGACACCTTCCGGTCGCCGAGGCGCACCTCGATCGGTGTTCCGTCGGACGCCGGCACGCCGATGTGAAGTTCCCCGGGCCGCATGCGCACCCGCACACCCCAGTGGCCGTGGTACCGGATCGAGAAGCCGTACTCGGCCAGCTGCGGCGAGTGCACCGGGTCGAACCAGAGCGCCCCGCCCCGGGTCTCCATCCCTGTGAGGCCCCGCTGGACCAGGTCGAGGGTGCCCGCCATCGCGCCGAGGTGCACCCCTTCCTCCGTGGTGCCGCCCTGCAGGTCGGCGATGTCGCCCTCCAGGGCCTCACGGACGTACGTCCAGGCGTCCTCGCGCCGTACGCGCGCCAGCACCCAGCCGTGGACCAGGCCGCTCAGGGTCGAGCCGTGGCTGGTGCGCTTGAGGTAGTAGTCGACGGTGCGGTGCCAGGTCTCGTCGTCGAGTGTGTGGCCCAGCCGCCGGAAGAGACCGCTCAGCTCGGTGGGCGAGAAGAGATAGCCGAGCATCAGCACGTCGGCCTGTTTCGACGCCTTGTACCGGTTGACGGTGTCGTTCTCCGCCTCCAGCACCCGGTCGAGGCGCCGGATGTCGCCGTGCCGGGCGCGCAGAGCGTCCCAGTCGAGCTCCTCCAGGTCCTCGTAGCCGTGGAACTGGCTGATGACACCGGCGTGGAAGGGTACGTACAGCCGGCGCGACACGTCCTCCCAGCGGGCGAGTTCACCGCGGTCGAGTCCGGTGCGCTCGGCGAGCTCGCGACGCCGCGGTTCGGGCAGTTCGCGCACCACCTCCAGGGCGCGGGCCAGGACCCAGGCGGCGGTGACGTTCGTGTACGCGTTGTCGTCGAGGCCGGGCAGCCCGGAGTCCGGGTACGCCTCGTGGTACTCGTCGGGGCCCACCACGCCCCGGATGCGGTACCGCCCGAACTCCTCGTCGAACGAGGCGAAGCCGGCCCAGAAGCGCGCGATCCGGGTCAGCATCTCCGCGCCCTTGGTGTGCAGGAACTCCGCGTCGCCGCTCGCCTCGCAGTACTGCCACACGTTGTAGGCGATGGCTGAGCCGACGTGGTGCTGGAGCCGCGAGTGGTCGGGCAGCCAGCGGCCCGACCGGGGGTTGAGGTGCAGCTCCTGGGTCTCCTCGCGGCCGTCGCTGCCGCTCTGCCACGGGTACATGGCCCCGCTGTGCCCGGCGTCGCGGGCCTGGACGCGGGCCTGCCCCAGCCTGCGGTAACGGTACATGAGCAGCGCGCGGGAGACCTCGGGGAAGTGCAGGTTCAGATACGGCAGTACGAAGAGCTCGTCCCAGAAGATGTGGCCCCGGTATGCCTCGCCGTGGAGTCCCCGGGCCGGGACGCCCACGTCGAGATCGGCGGTGTGCGGCGAGAGTGTCTGCAGGACATGGAAGAGGTGCAGCCGCAGGATGCTCCCCGCCTCCCCCGGCACGTCCAGCTCTCCCCTGCGCCACAGTTGACGCCATGCCGTCCGGTGGCTCTCCAGCAGGGCCTCGAAGCCGGGTGCCCGGGCGACCCGGTCGACGGCGGCGTGAAGGGGGTCGCTGATGGCGGCGTCCCGGGAGGTGTGCAGGGCCACGGTCTTGTCGACGGTACGGGTCGTGCCGGCGGGCAGCGCGAGCCTCAGCAGCTGCACCGCGCGCAGGGGTTCGTGGGCGGTGCGGGCGCGTTCCTCCTCGGCGGGGTCGTCGGCGACCGTGCGGGCGGCCATGCCGATCCGGACGTCGGAGGTCGTGGTGCGGCAGCGCAGCCACATGGTGTCGGGCTCGCCGTCCCCGGCGTTGACGTGGACGAGGTGGCTGCCGTTGAGGTCCCTGTAGCGGGCGACGCCGCTATTGGTGACCGAGCCGTCGAGCGCGGCCTCCACCTCGAGGTCTCCCGACCAGTTCTCTGCCGTGAACTGGGTGCGGAGCACGGCGAGATGCGGCTCCGCCATGTGGACCAGGCGGAGCTGGCGGACGTGGAGGGCGCGGCCGTCCTCGGCCACGTAGCGCATGGTGCGCTCAAGGGTGCCGGCGCGCAGGTCGAGGCTTTGGCGGTGTTCGGTCAGGCCCGTGCCGTCAGGGGTGAACCAGGGGGCGTCGCCGGCGCCGGTGTGCATACGGAAGCGCAGGGGAAGCCAGTTGGGGAGGTTGACCATGTCCTCGTTCTCGACCTGGCGGCCCGCGACGGTCGACGTGAGGCGGTTGTAGCAGCCCGCGGCGTACGTGCCCGGGTAGTGAATCTCGTCGGCGGCGCACTCGGGGGCGGCTCCGCGGGTGGCGAAGTAGCCGTTGCCGAGCGTGCACAGCGCCTCGCGCAGCCGTTCACGGGCGGGGGTGTACCCCTCGTACGTCCAGATCCACTCGTGCATCGTCAGTCCTCGGTGTCGCGTACGGCGGCGGGGCGCCGGCGTCGTCCGGCAGCACTTCGGCGAGGTCCCCCCTGGTCAGCGGTCCTCACCGGCGGGGCCTGCTGGCGACTCGGCGCACCACAGGGGGCGACGCCCGGCCGTCGGGCCACGCGATCAGGATGGCCGCGTACCCGGCACTCCGCGCGCCGAAGCATCGGGGACTCCTGATGCCGCCCGGCCGGAGCGGCGGGCGGCGCGGTCCCGCGCCACCGGAGGACGGGGGCAACCGGCGCTGTCCTCCGGTGTGTCAGGGCGTCACGTACGGCGTGCCGGGTCCGGGGGCCGACGGGCCGACGGGTCCGGCGCCCATCGCATCGAGTTCGCGGTCGGCGCTCTTCATCAGCTGCCGGGCGAGGCTGTGCATCGCACGGCCCGCGGCGAGCTCGTCGCCGATCTCGGGGATGTCCACGTCCTGCGGGCTGCAGTGGGCCGTCCCGTGCCCGGTGAGGGTCGTGGTCCCGGTGTCCAGCACCGCCCGGGCCTTCGTCGTACCGTCCTCCTCCGAGAGGAACAGCCCGACCTTCCACTCCAGGGTCCTGGTCATGGTCACTCTCCTGCCCTTGTCCAAGGTGCTTCTTCCCAGCATCCGCCCTGCGGTGCGTGTCCGGCACCAGGAAGGCGGCAGCGCCGACGGCCCCGGCCGGGGGTGGCTCTGCCGCGCGGCCCGGACGCCCGGTCAGGACGTGTCGCGTACCGGCGTGTCCTCCACCTGCGATCCGGGGGCGGCGCGGTCGGCTGCGGCCGGGCTGTGCGCGTGCCGGGGCTGCGGGGTGTCGCCGCCCCGCCCCTCGCCCCATGCCGGGATGCGCAGGGCGAGCAGGGCGACGTCGTCGCCGCTGGGATCGATGCGGGTGAGCAGTTCGTCGCAGAAGTCCTCCACGTCCCGGTGGGCGAGGGCGGCCGCGTGGCGGCGCAGCTGGGCGAGTCCCGCGTCGATGGAACGGTGGCGGCTCTCGACCAGGCCGTCGGTGTAGAGCAGCAGAGTGGACCGGGCGGGCAGCTCCCTGCGGGCGTCCGGCCAGTCGAGGCCCAGATGGAGGGCCGAGTTCATGCCGAGCAGCGGGCCGTGCCCCTCTTCGAGGAAGCAGGCGTGTCCGTCCGGCGTCACCAGGAGCGGTGGCGGGTGGCCGGCATTGACCCAGTGCAGCTCCCACGGGCCCCCTTCGGGGCCCTCCACCCGGGCGAACACGGCGGTGGCCATGGGCGCGTCACTGGTGTGGGTCATGGCCTCGTCCAGGCGGCGCATGATGAGGCTCGGCGGCTCCTGACGGTCCCAGGCCAGCGCGCGGAGCATATTGCGCACTTCGGCCATGTGGGCCGCGGCCTGCAGGTCGTGTCCCACGACGTCGCCGATGACCATCGTGGTGACGCCGTCGGCGAGCAGAAAGGCGTCGTACCAGTCGCCGCCGATCTCAGCGGCGCTCTGTGCGGGCTGGTAGCGGGCGGCCATCTGCAGATGGTCCACCTGGGGCAGCGGAGTGAGCAGCTGACGCTGCATGGTCTCCGCCACGTGCCGCTGACGGTCGAACAGCCGGGCGTTGTCCAGCACCAGCCCGGCCCGGCGGCCGATGTCGGCCAGTACGAGGAGTTCGGCCTCGGTGCAGGACGGGCGGTCACCGGTGCGGCCGACGGTGAGGGCGCCGAACACCTGCCGGCGGGTGCTCAGTGGCACGACGACGGCCGAGTGACCGCCGAGCCGGTCGAAGAGTTCCCGGTGCGCGGGCGCGAGGGGCTGCTCGGAGCCGCGGGAGGGGTCGTCGGCGTCCAGTCTGAGCGGCTTGCTCCCCCGCATCACCCGTACCAGGGCCGATGACGACGGGGTCTCCAGCAGCGCCGGCAGGGGGCCGAGGAGATCGTCCGCCCGGCCCTCCTCGTCCCGGGTCCGCACGGCGATCCGCCGCATGTCCGGCGACTGGTCCGGGTCGTGCAGGTCGACGGCGGCCCAGTCGGCCAGTTCCGGCACCAGCAGGCGCACCAGCCGGTGCAGCATCTTGGGGACGTCCAGGGTGGAGCTGAGCACCGCGGAGATCTCGGCGACCATGGTGAGCCGCTCGGTGAGCTCTTCCAGTGCCGCGAGGTGCGTCGCCCGCTGCTCCGCGGCCTCCCGGTGCAGGCTGAAGTCGTGGAAGACGATCACCGCGCCCTCCACCCGCCCCTGTCGCATCAGGGGGGTCGCCGCCCAGATGATCGGGACGGTGGTGCCGTCGGCGCGGAGGTAGAACCCGTCGCTGCCCTCGGCCGGGCGCCCGGTGTCGATCACCGCCATGACGCGGCACTGGTCCCGGGGGATCTTTCTGCCGTCCGCCTGGCGGTGGAGCAGGTCGTGCGAGTCCCGGCCCAGGATCTCGTCCTCGCGGCGGCCCACGAGCTGCCGGGCCCACGGGTTGGAGGCCGTCACCCGCCCGGAGGTGTCGGTGACGAAGAGCCCGGCGCCCAGGCTTTCGAACACGGCGCGCAGGAAGTCGCGTTCCTGCGGCCGGTCAGCGGCGTTCAACGGCCCCACCATCCCTGGGTCTCCCGTTGGTGCCGGTCCAGGTCCCGGTCCTGGTCCTGGTCCTGGTCCGCAACGGCGACGGCCCCGTGCTCGACGGCCTTTTCGTCATGCTCGCACCCCTGGCCGCCGTGTGCTGCTCCGGACACCGCCGGTGGACACCGCCCGGCCGTGGCGCCGCGCCGCAGGGTGTGACGACGCCTCGCGACGGGGGCACGAGCGGCCGTGCCCGACCGGACCGTGGACGACGGCACGGCACGGCACGGCCGGGAAGGCGGGCACCCCCGGAGGCGCCGCGCCGTCCCGGCCGGGCGCGAGGTCAGGCCGCTGCCTCCCGTACGGCCTCGCGGGCCGCCGCCGCGTCGGGGGCGGCCAGGGCGAGGCCGGCGAGCCGGCGGCAGTCGTCGAGGCCGTGCGACGCCAACGACGCCCGGACGTCGCCGAGGCAGCCCGGCGCGGCCGACAGGCTGGTGACGCCGAGGCCGACGAGGACGAGGGCGAGCAGCGGGTCCGCCGCGGCCTCGCCGCACACACCGACGGGGCGTCCTTGGGCGGCTCCCGCCTCGGCGGCCGTCCGTACGAGTTCGAGCAGGGCCGGCTGCCAGGGGTCGAGGAGTTCGGCCAGCGAGCTGAGGGTGCGGTCGGCGGCAAACGCGTACTGGGCCAGGTCGTTGGTCCCGATGCTGAGGAAGTCGCACCGCCGCGCGAGGTCGCCCGCCCGCAGCGCCGCTGCGGGGACCTCCACCATGGCGCCCGCGGTCCGCAGCCCGTGGGCCTTCACCTGTTCGGCGAAGGCGGCTGCCTCTCCGGGCACGGAGACCATCGGCGCCATCACCCACACGTCGGCGTCACTGCCGTGCGCCGCCGCGGCGATCGCGGCCAGCTGCGTCTCGAGGAGCTGCGGGTCCCGGCGTGCCGTGCGCAGGCCGCGTACACCGAGCGCGGGGTTCTGCTCGTCGGACGCGGTGGCGAACGGCAGCGGCTTGTCGGCTCCGGCGTCCAGGGTGCGTACGACGACCCGGCGCCCCGCGAAGGCGGCGAACACCTCGCGGTAGGCCGCCGTCTGCTCCTCGCGGGTGGGGGCCTTCTCGCGGTCGAGGTAGAGGAACTCCGTACGGAACAGCCCGACGCCCTCACTGTCGACCGCTGCGGCGGCGGGCAGTTCCGCCGGCGCGCCCAGGTTGACCAGCAGCTTCACCGGGTGACCGTCGGCCGTCCGGCCCGGGCCGCCGACCTGTGCGGAGAGACGGCGGCGGTGCTCGTCGCGCGCGGCGGCCGCCGCGACGGTCTCCGGGTCGGGGTCGGGGAGGACGGTACCGGCGGTGCCGTCGACGAGGACCTGCGTGCCGTCCGTGAGCGCGGCCGCGCCGGCGCAGCCGACGACGGCGGGCAGGCCGAGGATCTTCGCCAGGATCGCGGTGTGGCTGGTGGGTCCGCCGCGTTCGGTGACCAGGGCGAGGACCTTGGCGGGGTCGAGGAGGGCGGTGTCCGCGGGGGCGAGGTCGTCCGCGACGAGGACGTACGGCCGGCCGGGATCGGGCAGGCCGGGCATCGGGAGTCCGAGGACCCGCGCCACGGCACGGTCGCGAAGGTCGTCGAGGTCGGCGACGCGTTCGGCGAAGTAGCCGCCGGCCGCCTGGAGGGACGAGCGGAAGGCGCGGAAGGCCTCGTCCAGTGCGTGGGGCGCGTCGAGCCCGCCGAGCACGAGCTCTCCGACCTGGTCCGCCAGTGTCGGGTCGGCGGCCATCATCGCCTGGGCGGACAGGACCGCGGCCGTGTCGCCGCCGGCGGCGGCCGCCCGCTCCTCCAGCTCGCCGGCGACCCACGCCAGTGCCCCGCGCGCCCGGGCGGCCTCCGCGGGGGCGTCGGCCGGGTTCACGGTGCGCGGCGCGGGTACGGCGGACGGGGGCGCCATGCGGGCGACGGGCCCGGCGGCGCTGCCGCCACCGGTGCCGATGCCGTGCAGGACGGCGGTCCCCGCGGTAGAGGTCGTCGTCGTGATCGCTGTCGTGGTCGTGCCGGTCGTCACCGCTGCTCCTGGGCGTCGAGGTCGGCGGCGGCCAGCGTCGCCAGCTCCTCGATGGCGGCCTCCGCGCCGTCGCCCTCCGCGGACAGGACCAGCGGGTCGCCGTGCTTGGCGCCGAGAGCGAGCACGGACAGCAGGCTCCGGGCGTCGACCGGGGTGCCTCCGTCGCGGGCCACGGTCACCTTGACCGGCTGGCGGGCCGCGGCCTGGACGAAGACGGCGGCGGGACGGGCGTGCAGTCCGGAACGGGAACCGACGACGACGGTGCGCTGGGGCATGGGGATGACACTCCTACGGGGATGGGGGACGAGCTGCCGGTGGGGTGTGTCCGCCGCGGGAAGGCACGACGCCGGGCCTGAGGGCGGTACGTGACCCGGGTCTGCCGGGCCGGGCCGGGGCCGGCGCCCCGGGCGGGTCCGGCCCGGGGCGGAGCCCCGGGCCGGGCCGGTCATGCGGCTGCGGGGACCTTCGCGTCCGCGGCCGCCGCGACGGCGGCCGGGGTGGTGTCCGCCGTGGTCTCCGGCTTGCGGCGGCTCTTGAGAAGGACCACCAGGGCGGCGGTGACCACCGTGCCGGCCGCGACGGCCAGCAGATAGAGCAGTGGCTGTCCGATCAGCGGGACGACGAAGATGCCGCCGTGCGGTGCGCGCAGCGTCGCGTCGAACGCCATCGACAGGGCGCCGGTGACGGCTCCGCCGGCCATCGCGGAGGGGATCACGCGCAGCGGGTCCGCCGCGGCGAACGGGATGGCGCCCTCGCTGATGAAGGAGGCGCCGAGGACCCAGGCCGCCTTGCCGTTGTCCCGCTCCGTCTTCGTGAACAGCTTCCCGCGTACGGTCGTCGCCAGGGCCATGCCCAGCGGCGGGACCATACCGGCCGCCATCACGGCGGCCATGACCTTGAGGCTGCCGTCGGTGGGGTTGGCGAGGCCGCCGACGGCGAAGGCGTAGGCCACCTTGTTGACCGGGCCGCCGAGGTCGAAGCACATCATGAGGCCGAGCAGGACCCCGAGCAGTACGGCGTTGCCGCCGGACAGGCCGCTCAGCCAGTCGGTCATGGCCTTCTGCAGGGCGGCGATGGGCTTGCCGACGACGACGAACATCAGGAATCCGACGACGGCGGACGAGATCAGCGGGATCACGACCACCGGCATCACGCCGCGCAGCACGGACGGGACGCGGACACGCTGGATGGCCATCACCACCGCGCCCGCGATGAGACCGGCGGCGAGTCCGCCGAGGAAGCCCGCCTCGATGGTGACCGCGAGGGCGCCGCCGACGAAGCCCGGTACGAGCCCGGGCCGGTCGGCCATGCCGTAGGCGATGTACCCGGCGAGTACGGGGACCAGGAAGCCGAACGCGGCGCCGCCGATCTGGAACATGAGCGCGGCCCAGCTCGCGGTCTCGGTCCACACGAAGTGGTCGGCGACGGACGGGGCGCTGTTGATCTCGTAGCCGCCGATGGCGAACGCCAGCGCGATGAGCAGGCCGCCCGCGGCGACGAACGGCACCATGTAACTGACGCCCGTCATCAGCCACTTGCGCAGACGGGTGCCGAAGTGGTCGCCGGGGGCGCCGACGTCCATGGGCGCCGGGCCGGCCGCCGCGGAGCCGGTGATCTCGCCGCGTTCGGCCCTGCCGCGTACGTCGGCGATGAGCTCGGCGGGCCGGTTGATGGCGGCCTTGACCCCGACGTCGACGGTGGGCTTGCCGGCGAACCGGCCCTTCTCCCTGACCTCCACGTCGTGGGCGAGGATCACGGCGTCGGCGGCCGCGATCACACCCGGGTCGAGCCGGGTGAATCCGGCCGAGCCCTGGGTCTCGACGACGACTTCGACGCCCGCCGCCTCGCCCGCCTTCTGGAGCGACTCGGCGGCCATGTAGGTGTGGGCGATCCCGGTGGGGCAGGAGGTGACGGCCACGATCCGGAAGGGCTCGGCCGCGGCGGCGGCCGACGCGGGCGCCGGGGCGGCCGGGGCCTCGTCGGCCTCCGGCCCGCTCGGGGCCTCGGCCGGGGGCTCCTCCCCGCGGATGAGCGCCGCGACCGCGGCCGGGTCGCGCTCGGCGCGGAGGGCGTCGGTGAACCCGGGGTCCATGAGCCGCCGGGCCAGCGAGGACAGGATCGTCAGATGGTCGTCGTCCGCGCCCGCCGGCGCGGCTATCAGGAAGATCAGGTCGGCGGGCCCGTCGGGGGCGCCGAAGTCGATGCCGGAGGCGCTGCGGCCGAAGGCGAGCGTCGGGGCGGTGACGTGCTCGCTGCGGCAGTGCGGAATGCCGATGCCGCCGTCGAGCCCGGTGGGCATCTGGGCCTCGCGTGCCGCCACATCGGCGAGGAAGCCGTCGATGTCAGTGACGCGGCCGGCGGCCACCATCCGCTCGGCGAGGGACCGTGCGGCGGCTTGCTTGGTCTCGGCGGACAGGTCGACGTCGACCAGTCCTGCGGTGATCAACTCACTCATCACGCGGCTCCTTGCTCGCGAACCGCCCGTGGGGCGGTGATGGGACGTGGTGGTGCGGCGCCCGCCGGGCGGGCCGTGGCGGGGACGGCGCGGTGGGGCCGCGCTCCGGTACGAGGGGGACGGTGGGCCCGGCCCGGACGGACGGTCATGACGCCGGCTCCCCGAGCACGCGGTCCAGGGGGACGGAACCGGTGACGGTGACCGCCGCCGGGTCCAGGTCGGCGGGTGTGGGCATGACGCTGCCCGGCAGCTGGACGGCGGCGGTCCCATGGGCGACCGCGGCCGCGAGGGCGGCGGGCCCGTGGCCGCCGGCGGTGAGGAAGCCCGCGAGGGAGGCGTCCCCGGCTCCGACGTTGCTGCGGACGGCGTCGGCGGGCGCGTGGCCGAACCAGGTGCCGCTGTCGTCGACGAGCAGCTGGCCGTCCGCGCCCAGGCTGGCGAGGACCGCCGCCGCTCCCCGCTCGCGCAGTTCCTCCGCCGCCTTGACGGCGTCGCCGACGGTGGCGAGGGGGCGGCCGACGGCTTCGGCGAGTTCCTCGGCGTTGGGCTTGACCACGTCGGGCCGCTCCTGCAGCGCCGCGGTCAGGGCGGCGCCGGAGGTGTCGAGGGCGACCCGGGCACCGGCCCGGTGGATGCGGGCGACCAGCTCGGCGTACCACTCGGGTCGCAGACCGGGCGGCAGGCTGCCGCAGCAGGCGATCCAGTCGGCGTCGGCGGAGCGGTTCCGTACGGCCTCCAGCAGCGCCTCGGCCTCGGCGGGGGCGAGGTCCGGGCCGGCCGCGTTGACCTTGGTGAGGGTGCCGTCGGGTTCGACGAGCGTGATGTTGACGCGGGTCGAACCGGCGACGGGTACGCCTGCGGCCTCGATGCCGTGCTCCCCGAGCAGCCGGTCGAGCAGCGCGCCCTCGGGGCCGCCGAGCGGTACGACGGCCACGGTGCGGTGACCGGCGGCGGCCACGGCCCGGGAGACGTTGACGCCCTTGCCGCCGGGGTCGACCCGGTCCCTGGCGGCGCGCAGCACGGCTCCGCGGTCCAGGGACGGCAGTTCGTAGGTGCGGTCCAGGCTGGGGTTCGGGGTGATGGTGAGGATCATGCGCGGACGACCTCCGTGCCCTGCGCCTCGATGGCGCGGGCGTCGTCGGGGCTGAGTCCCGTGTCGGTGATCAGCAGGTCCACGTCCGCGAGATCGCCGAAGCGGGCGAAGTGCTGCTGCCCGAACTTGGCCGAGTCGGCCAGCAGGACGACCCTGCGGGCGGCGGCGACCGCGGCCCGCTTGACCGCCGCCTCCGCCAGGTCGGGGGTGGTCAGGCCGCCGTCGACGGCGAAGCCGTTGGTGGCGAGGAAGACGACGTCGGCCTTGATCTCCGCGTACGCGCGCAGCGCCCAGGCGTCGACGGCGGCGCGGGTGCGGTGCCTCACCCGGCCTCCGACCAGGTGGAGGGCGATGCCCGGGTGGTCGGCGAGCCGGGCGGCGACGGGCAGCGCGTGGGTCACGACCGTCAGCGCCGACTCCATCGGAAGCTCGGCGGCGAGCCGGGCGGCGGTGGTGCCGGCGTCGAGGATGACGCTGCCGTCGACGGGGAGTTCGGCGAGCGCGGCGAGCGCGATGCGCTCCTTCTCGTCGGCGGCGACCGTGTCGCGCTCCGCGAGGTCGGGCTCGAAGTCGAGGTGACCGACCGGGATGGCGCCGCCGTGCACACGCCGCACCAGCCCCGCCCGGTCGAGGGCCTTGAGGTCGCGCCGCACGGTCTCGGCGGTGACCTGGAACTCCTCGGCGAGGGACAGCACATCCACCCGGCCGCTGTCGCGGGCCAGGCGCATGATCTCCTGCTGACGCTCCGCTGCGAACATGTGGTTTTACATCCGTTTCAATGACCGACTCTGTGGTTTTCCTGGATGCTACGCCCGCCCCACCGAGAAGTAAACAGATTCGGGCATGCAAACAGACAGAAACAGGCCGTGATACCGATCCCGGCAAAACGGACAGGTCAGCGGACGGGTACGCCGTGATCGCACAGCCGTCCCACCGCCAGCCCGCGCGCCCGGCAGTCCGCGACGATCAGCGGCAGGGCCCCGAGGGCCGCCCGCCACGACCCGGCGGCGCTGGTCACGTCGGAATCGTGCAGCAGCACGGTGGCTCCGCCGCGCAGCGTCCGCCCCACCTCGGCGCGCACGCTGTCCGGTGTGGCCACGGCCGTCCAGTCCCGGCCCCACGAGCTCCACAGCACCGGACGCAGACCGGCGGCACGGGCGGCGTTCCACCGTCCGCCGGTGAGGATTCCGTACGCCGGCCGGTACCAGACCGGGCGCCTCCCGCAGACCTCCCCGATCAGCTCCGCCGTCCGCGCCAGGTCCCGTACGTCCCGCCCGGGCCGCGGGCACCACGGCCGGTCGTGGCGCCAGCCGTGGACCGCCAGTTCATGGCCTTCCGCCGCCATCCGCGCGCCCAGCCCGGGCTGCTCCGCGAGCCGGCCGCCCAGTACGAAGAAGGTGGCCCGCACGGCCAGCTCGTCCAGGGCCCGCAGGAAGTGCGGGGTGGTACGGGGGTCGGGCCCGTCGTCGAAGGTGAGCGCCACCCGGGCCGGATCTCCGCGCCCGTCGAGCACCGGGGCGAGCGCCCCGCGGACACCGGGGAGCCAGGTCACGGCCGGCCCGATGTGCGCACCGGCGAGGGCGACGGCCGCCGCCGCCAGGGCACCGGCCGGTCCGCTCCCCACCCGCGTCACCACTTCCCCCCACCGCCCGGGCCCTCCGCCAGCAGGGGGGACCTGGACAGCCCCACACAACCGGCGACCAGCAGGCCGAGCGCCACCGCCTCGAACGGTGTACGCCAGCCCAGCCGCACCCCCTCGTCGAAGATCACCACACCGAGGACCACGCTCAGCAGCGCGTCGCCCAGCGTGAGGGCCGGCTGCGAAGCGGCCAGCGTGCCCGCCCGGAGCGTCACCTGGAGGAGCACGAAGCTCCCGATGCCGAGGCCCACGGCCGCGTACGGCTGCCAGGCCGCCAGCACCGCGCCGATCCCGTCCGGGAGCCGGCCGAACGCGTCCTTCAGCAGTGCCGCGGTGCAGGCGAAACCGATCGCGGTCGCCGTGCCCAGCACCGCGGCGCGCGCCGCGGACGGCAGCCGCGAGGACACCGCGATCAGCAGCCCTGCCACGGCCGCCACGGCGATCCCGGTCCACACCCAGTGCACCACCAGCGCGGTCTCGCGACCGCCGGTCGGGGCGGCCAGGGCGAGGAAGCCGCCGAGACCGACCGACATGGCGGCGAACGCCGCCCAGGCCCGCCGGTCGGGCCGCCTCCGGAACACGACGCCTCCCACGACGAGGGTGAAGAGCAGTTCCGTGCTCATCACCGGCTGCACCACGGACAGTGGCCCGGTGGCCAGGGCCAGCGCCTGGCAGATTCCCGAGAACCCCAGCAGTGCCGCGCCCCAGACCCACACGCGCTGCCGCAGCAGCGCGGCCGTCGACGCCCTCCCGCCCTTCGTGCCGCCGAGGTCCGCGGCCGCGCGCCGCTGCAGCACGGAGGCGGCCGCGTTGCCGAGCGCGGCGAGCAGGGCCAGAGCGACGGACAGCGCCATCATCGGGGCGGGTCCTGCCTGGACGGCCGGGGTCCTGCCCGGCCTTCCTCGCCCCGGCGGCGGCCGGCCGCCCGCGACCGGCAGAACCAAGGGCACATGCGGACCTCCCGATGTCATGACCGAGCACGCCCAGCCTGTCGGCTCCGCGACCCGCCGCCGTGCGGCAGCAGGCAGCGGGGCCCCCGATTCACCCGATCGGCCCCGCCGGTCGGCCCCCGGGCGCCGTGGGCGCGCGACCATGGACCGACGAAGATCCAACCGGCGCACCGGCGCCGAGGAGGTGCCCCATGACCCGGCGCTTCATGGTGCTCAGTGCCGGTATGGGCGCCGGCCACGACGCGGTCGCGGGCGAACTGGCCCGCCGGCTCGGCGCACAGGGCCACCAGGTGCTGGTGCACGATGTGCTGACCCTGCTGCCGGCCGGAGCCGGGCGGGCGCTGCGCTCGTCGTACCGCTTCGCCGTACGGCATGCGCCCTTCCTCTACGCGGGAGTGCACGCACTGTTCCTCGCGCCGGGCGGGGACGACGGCCGGGCCGGGGACGGGACACCGGGCGGGCGGCCGGGCCGGAGCAGGCTGCTGGACGTGTCGCCGCTGCCCGCGCTCGCCGAAGGCCGGCTCAGTGCCCTGGTACGCGAGTGGCGGCCGGACGCCGTCGTCTCCACGTTCCATCTCGCCGCCCAGATCACCGGCCGGATGCGGGGCCGCGGCACCCTGCCCGTCCCCAGCGCGGTGTTCGTCACGGACTTCGCCCTGCACCGCGGCTGGTTCCATCCGGACAACGACCTCTACCTCTGTGTCACGGAGTCCTGCGCGGAGGCGGTCCGCTCGGCGACCGGGGCCCGCACGGCGGTCCCGGGGCCGGTGGTGCCACCGGAGTTCGGCCGGCCGCCGGACACCGGCACGCCGGACCCTGGCACGCCGGGCCGGCCGGAGGTCCTGATCTGCACGGGAGCGTGGGGCGTCGGCTCCGGACTGATCCGTACCGCGCAGGCGCTGGCCGGCCACGGCTGTCTGCCGGTACTGCTGTGCGGCCGGGACGAACGGCTGCGCCGCAGGGCGGGTGCGGTGCCCGGCACGATCGCGCTCGGCTGGGTGGACGACCTGCCCCGGCGGATGGCGTCCGCGCGGCTCCTCGTCGACAACGCCGCGGGCCAGACGGCGGTGCAGGCCCTCGCCGCGGGCCTTCCCGTCGTCGGCTACCGGCCGCTGGCAGGGCACGGGGCCACCGGCGTACGGGCCATGGCGGCGGAGGGTCTGACGGCGTCGGCCAGCAGTCTCGGCGAACTGCTTTGGCGGGCCGACGAGTTGCTGGCGCCCGGCCCGGTGCGGGAGGCGCAGCTCGCCCGTGCGGCGGCCCTGTTCCGCGACGACGCGGCACGCTTCGTCGCGGAACTGGCAGCGGCCTGAGCGGGCGCCGGTCCCGGCGCCGCCACTCAGCCGAAGCGCGCGGCGAGACGCCGGAAGACCACCGGCACCGCGCCGTGGATGCGCGTCGGCAGCTTCAGCCACCGGGGGATGAACACCTCGTCCCGGTTGCGCCGCACGACCGCGCGCCACACCTCTTCCGCGACCTGTGCGGCGGGAACGGGTTTCGGGGTGGACCGGCGGTAGGGAGTGCCGCGCCGCTCGAAGAAGGGAGTGTCGACGATGGCCGGCAGCATCAGGCAGATCTCCACGCCGCTGCCCCTCAGCTCGTAGCGGAGGCTCTCGGCGAAGGCGCCGAGCGCCGCCTTGGCCGCCGAGTACACCGCTTCGTCCGCGACACCGACGGCTCCGGCGAGGGAACCCATGAGCACGAGCCGCCCCCTCCCCCGGGCGACCATCGGCGGCAGCAGCCGGCGCACCAGGTGGACCACGGACGCCAGGTCGACGGCGAGCATCTCGTCGATCACCTTGGGCGGCATGGCGGTGAACGGCCCGGCCCAGCCGATGCCCGCCGCCGCCACGAGGACGTCCACGTGCCCGGCGGACCCGAGGGCCGTACGGGCGAGGTGCGCGGCGCCGGCCGGGTCGGCCAGGTCGGCCGCCAGCGCGACTCCTCCGGTGCGGCTCGCCACCTCGGCGAGGCGCTCCGTATCGCGTCCGTGCAGCAGCAGGCGCCAGCCCGGGGCGGCGGCGAAGCGGTGCGCGACGGCCGCGCCGATCCCGGAGGAGGCGCCGGTGATCAGTACCACCGGCGCCTCCGGTCTTCTCGTCGGCTCCTCGGGCGCCGCGGGCGCCCCGGACGGCACAGACATCAGTTGCCCCTCAGGATCACAGGCTGGTCAGCAGCTGCGGCGAAAGGTTCTTGATCATGGTGTTGGTCCAGCGCATCTGCCGGAGCGTCTGCGGATGGCACGACGACGCGAGGTCCAGCAGCCGGGGATCCTTCGAGGCCTGTCCGGCCTGGGCGAGCATCTCCCAGTAGAGCGAGTTCTCGGAGGCGTCCAGATGCAGGTCGCGCAGATCGCGCAGGAGCAGCAGGCCCGGCTCCGGGCGGTGTCCGACGGCCCGCGCCGCCCTCTCCCTCACCATCGTCAGCAGTGCCTGCGGCGGCTTCGACGGGGGCTCGTCGAGGTCGAGACCGTAGGCGCGGCCGGTGAGGGCCAGCCTCTGGACGTGCTCCCGGGACCAGCCGGCGAGGTCCTTGGCGACATGGTGGACCTCGTGCTCGGTGCGGTGACGGTCGGCCACCGCGAGCAGTTCACCGGCCAGGTGGCGTTCGCCGTGGTGGAGGACCCGGAGGGCGAGAGTGATGCCGTTCATCGTGAACCGCCTTCCTGCGGGACCCGGTTCTCGTCCGTCGTCTGCAGTACGCGGGCGTCCGGCCCGCCTTCCGTCGCCGGTACGCCGGAGCCGGGGCCGGGCTCGGAGGCGGTGGTGGTGGGAGCCGGGGAGTGCTGCCCGCCGCCCTTCGCCACGAGGGTGAGGGCAGCGGCGGCGGTCTTGAACAGCGGCTGTTTGGACGCCGGGTCCCAGTCGGTGACGGTCGTCTCGTTGGCGGCGCGTCCGGGTGTCGTGGCGTCCGGTCCGTAGCCGGCGGGTGTGTCCCAGTAGCCGTAGTGGAAGGGCACGAACAGCGCGCCCTGCCGTAGGCCCGTGACGCGCAGCCGGCCCCTCAGGGCGCCGCGCGGCGTGGAGACCTCGACGAGGTCGCCCTCCTCCAGCTCCCGCGCGGCGGCGTCCGCCTCAGAGATCTCCACCCACACCTCGGGCGCAGCCGCGTTCAACTGGGGCGCGCGGGCGGTCTTGGTGCGGGTGTGGAAGTGGTAGACGGTGCGCCCGGTCGTCAGCTGGAAGGGGTGGTCCTGGCTCGGTGCCTCGTGCAGCGGCATGAACCCGGCCGCCTTGATCATCGCCTTGCCGTCCGGGTTGAGGGAGCGGTACTCGACGACACCGGAGGACGCGCCGGTCAGCAGGTCCTTGCCGTAGTTCTCGCAGTCGTCGGGGTGCGCCCAGCTGATGCCTTCCGTGTACAGGCGTGGTGTGCCGTCGGGCGCGTCCTCCGTGCAGGGCCACTGGATCCCGCTGGCACCGCGCAGCCGGCCGTAGGTGAGGCCCGTGTAGTCGCACGGCCGGCCGGCGCTGCAGCGCTTCCACGCCTCGAACGCCGACTCGGGGCCGGTCCAGGAGACCAGCGGTGCCCCGTCCTTGTCACGGAAGTCCATGCGGGCGGCGTAGTCGAGGAAGATGTCCAGGTCCGGGCGTGCTTCGCCCGGCGGCTCCACGGCCTTGTCGGACAGGTGCACCGTACGGTCGGCATTGGTGAACGTGCCGGTCTTCTCGCCCCAGGTCGCGGCGGGCAGGACGACGTCCGCGAGCTGTGCCGTCTCGGTGAGGAACAGGTCCTGGACGACGGTGAACAGCCGGTCCTGGGACAGGATCGAGCGGATGCGGGAGAGCTCGGGAAGGGAGACGGCCGGGTTGGTTCCGCTGATCCACAGCATGCGGATCGAGCCCTGTTCGGCGTAGCGGAACATCTGCATGGCGTGGGTGGGCGGCGCGTAGTGCGGGATCGTGGTGGGTTCGACGTTCCACACCTTCGCCAGCTCGGCCACGTGCTGGTCGTTCTCCCAGTTGCGGAAGCCCGGCAGATCGCCGTTGGCGCCGCATTCGCGGGTGTTCTGGGCGGTGGGCTGCCCGTTCATCTGCAGCAGGCCGGCGCCCGGCCGTCCGAGCATGCCCCGGATCAGATGCAGGTTGTTGATCTGGACGGCGGCGGCGGTGGCCTGGTGGGACTGGTAGACGCCCTGCAGCACCGTGGACAGGAGCCGGTCGGTGGTGCCGACGACCTCCGCCGCCTCGGTGATCAGCCGGGCGGGCACGTCGCAGATGGCGGACGCCCATTCCGCGGTGCAGTCCTTGACCCGGTCGGCCAGTTCCTCGAATCCGACCGTGTGCGCCTCGATGTACGCGTGGTCGACCCGGTCGTGACGGATCGTCTCGTGCAGCAGGGCGTTGAGCAGCGCCACGTTCGTGCCGATGCGCGGGGCCAGGTGGACTGTCGACCGGCGGGCCACCCGCGTGGGCCGCGGGTCGACGCACACCAGACGCGGCGGGTCCGCGCCCTCCAGCCGGTCGAGGATGCGCATCCACTGCACGGGCTGCGTCTCGGCGAGGTTGTGGCCGAAGAGCGCGATGACGTCGGCGTGGTCGATGTCGTCGTAGGTGCCGGGCTGGCCGTCGCAGCCGAAGGACTCCTTGAGCGCCTCGGCGGCGGTGGAGGTGCACAGACGGGTGTTGCCGTCGAGGTGGTTCGTCCCGATGCCGGCCCGGGCGAGCACCGCGAGCGTGTAGTACTCCTCCAGGAACAGCTGGCCCGAGGTGTAGAAGCCGATGGATCCGGGACCGCGTTCGTCGAGGAGTCCGCGGGAGCGGGAGACGATCCGGCCCATCGCCGTCTCCCAGTCGCTCTCCACCAGCCGCCCGCCCTCACGGACCAGCGGCCGCGTCAGCCGGTCGGGCGAAGCGTTCGCCTGCCAGGCGTACAGGTCCTTGGGGCCGAGCCTGCCGCGGTTGACGCGATCGATCGCCCGTCCGCGCACACCGACGATGCGGCCGTCCCGTACGGCGATGTCCATGGCGTCCCCGTCCGAGTGAAGGATGGACGCCGACTGCACCCACCGTTCCACGTCGTCCGCCGCGACCCCCTCGGCCAGGTGGGTGTCCACCCGCGTCGGCCACTGCCCGTGTCGCGCGTACGGGGTACGGCCTCCCCAGGGCTGGGCGATCCGGTCCACCGAAGCATCCACCTCGCACCTCCCGTGTCACGGCCGGTACGGGGCGCACCGACCGCACAGGAGTACCCGGCATCCGGAACTCGTAACGCCGGGCCCGGCGGGGCCCGTCACTCCGATGGCGGATGTCGTGGACTGCCCGTAAGGGCGCACACATATACATTGCACCGGTATAGGTCATAGGGGTCGCCGCCTGTGGGTGCATCTGCGCCTGAACCAGAGCAGAAGGCACCCGAACGTACGGGAGTTCGTGTGGCATCTGAGTCAGGTCCTCGCCTCGACGTGCAGTCGGAGGACGCGTACGAGAACGAACTGCCGGTGCAGCGCAGGCAGCCCGGCAACGTCGTGATCAAGTGGCTGACGACCACCGACCACAAGACGATCGGCACGCTCTACATGTCGACCGCGTTCGGCTTCTTCCTGATCGGCGGCCTGATGGCGCTCTTCATGCGCGCCGAACTGGCCCGGCCGGGCACGCAGATCATGTCGAACGAGCAGTTCAACCAGGCGTTCACGATGCACGGCACAGTGATGCTGCTGATGTTCGCGACGCCGCTGTTCGCCGGATTCGCAAACTGGATCATGCCGCTGCAGATCGGCGCGCCGGACGTGGCGTTCCCGCGGCTGAACATGTTCGCGTACTGGCTGTACCTCTTCGGCTCGCTGATCGCGGTGGCCGGCTTCCTCACCCCGCAGGGCGCCGCCGACTTCGGCTGGTTCGCCTACTCCCCGCTGAACGACGCCGTGCACACACCGGGTGTCGGCGCCGACATGTGGATCATGGGTCTGGCCTTCTCCGGCTTCGGCACGATCCTCGGTTCGGTCAACTTCATCAGCACGATCATCTGCATGCGTGCCCCCGGCATGACGATGTTCCGGATGCCGATGTTCACCTGGACCGTGCTGCTGACCGGTGTACTGGTCCTGCTGGCCTTCCCGGTGCTCGCCGCGGCGCTGTTCGCCCTGGAGGCGGACCGCAAGTTCGGCGCCCACGTCTTCGACCCGGCCAACGGCGGCGCGCTGCTGTGGCAGCACCTCTTCTGGTTCTTCGGCCATCCGGAGGTGTACATCATCGCCCTGCCGTTCTTCGGCATCGTCTCGGAGATCATTCCGGTCTTCTCCCGCAAGCCGCTGTTCGGTTACATCGGCCTGGTGGGCGCGACGATCGCGATCGCCGGTCTGTCGGTGACGGTGTGGGCGCACCACATGTACGTCACCGGCGGAGTGCTGCTGCCGTTCTTCTCGTTCATGACGTTCCTCATCGCCGTACCGACCGGCGTGAAGTTCTTCAACTGGATCGGCACGATGTGGAAGGGCACTCTCTCGTTCGAGACACCGATGCTGTGGGCCGTCGGATTCCTCGTGACGTTCCTGTTCGGCGGCCTGACCGGCATCATCCTGGCGTCGCCGCCGCTGGACTTCCACGTCTCCGACTCGTACTTCGTCGTCGCGCACTTCCACTACGTCGTCTTCGGCACCGTGGTCTTCGCGATGTTCGCCGGGTTCCACTTCTGGTGGCCGAAGTTCACCGGCAAGATGCTGGACGAGCGGCTCGGCAAGATCACCTTCTGGACACTGTTCACCGGCTTCCACGGCACCTTCCTGGTGCAGCACTGGCTGGGTGCGGAAGGCATGCCGCGGCGTTACGCGGACTACCTCGCCGCCGACGGCTTCACCGCGCTGAACACGGTCTCCACGATCGCCTCGTTCCTGCTCGGCGCCTCGATGCTGCCGTTCATGTACAACGTCTGGAAGACCGCGAAGTACGGCAGGAAGCTCGAGGTCGACGACCCGTGGGGCTACGGCCGTTCGCTCGAGTGGGCGACCTCGTGTCCGCCGCCGCGGCACAACTTCACCACGCTGCCGCGCATCCGCAGCGAATCGCCGGCGTTCGACCTGCACCACCCCGGCATCGCCACCCTCGACGAGGTTACGGACGCGGGACGGCGCGACGTCTACGAGCCCGGGCGGGGAGTCGCACCACCGCTCGGCGAGGACAAGGACGGAAGGTGAGGGGCCGGGTGCGGCAGCCCGAGGCGGAGGCCGCCGCGGGGATCGCCGAGCTCGAGGGCTATCTGCTCGCGCAGAGCCGGGTGCGGGAGGCGGAGCGGGAGGCGGAGGAGTTCGCCGGCCGGATGCCGTGGCTGACCAGCGCACAGCGCGAGGAGGTCGTCCGCCTCTACACCGAGGACCGTATCGCCCTGTCACGGCGCGTACTCAAGGCTCTGGTCTCCCGGGCCGACGAGCTGCGGTCCGAGTACACCGCGCGCTACGAGGAGCTCAAACGCCGGCTGCTGTGTGCGAGCGTCGCGGCGCTGCTCGGCTCGACGGCCCTGTGCGTGCTCGCGGGGCTGCTGGCCGTCCACCGCTGACGCGGGCCCCGGCGGCCGGAGGGTTCGCGGCGACAGGGGCGATACTTGAGGAATGAACAGCCCGGCGCACCGGATCCCGAGTGTGCGGCGACAGCTGGGCAGCAGCCTCTTCGCCCGTGTCGCAGGCCCCTCGGGTCCCGAGAACCGTACCCGTATCCATGACACACCGGGGCCGCGCTGGTTCGGGCCCGACCGGCCGATCCGCACCGTCCACGGCGACGCCTCCATGTTCATCGGCGGGCTGAGCGCCCTGCTGCTGCAGTCGCTGCATCCGCTGGCCATGGCCGCCGTCGCCGCGCACTCCGGTTACCGGGGCGACCCGTGGGGGCGGCTCCAGCGCACCAGCACGTTCCTCGCGGTGACGACGTACGGGACGGCGGACGACGCGCGCGACGCGGTTCAGTCCGTGCGGGCCGTCCACGCGCGCGTGGCCGGCCTGACGGGGTCGGGCGAGCCGTACCACGCCTCGGACCCGCATCTCCTGGGCTGGGTGCACGTCGCCGAGGTCCACACCTTCCTGTCCGCGCATCAGCGCTACGGGAAGCATCCGCTGGACGCGGCCGGCTGCGACGGGTACGTCGCCGACACGGCACGGGTCGCCGAGGCCCTCGGTGTGATCGACCCGCCGCGCGACCGTGCCGGGCTGTCCGAGCGGCTCGCCGCGTACCGCCCCGAACTCCGGGCCACGCGGGAGGCACGGGAGGCCGCCCGCTTCATGCTCCTCCACCCGCCGCTGCCCTGGGTGGCGCGAGCTCCGTACGCGGTCCTGGCCGCGAACGCGGTCGCTCTGCTGCCGCCATGGGCCAGGAAGCCGCTCGGACTGCCGTACGCGCCGGCCGTGGAGAGGCGCTGCGTGCATCCGACCGGGACGGTGCTGACCGGCACCATCCGGTGGGCCATGGCGCCCCCTCCCCCGCCCTCCGGGCAGGTCTGAGGCGGGGGCCGTCACCCCGGGCGGTGCCCGGCCGACGGAAATACAATGAACGCGGGCTGCAGCGGCCCAGCCGGGACGGTTCCACCGTGCGCCGCACGGGCACCGCGCCGGTCGACCTTCGGCCGCAGTTCGGAGAGGTCCATGACCCGGCGTCGTCCCGCGCGATCGGCGACCGCGGACGAGATGCTCGCCACGCTCGGGCGGCTCACCGACCGCGCGCGGCAGGGCGCCGAGCGGCACAAGGCCCGCGTCGAACTGGCCGAGGCCCTGCAGCGCTCGATGCTGCCGGCCTGCCTGCCCACCGTGCCGGGCCTGCGGGTCGCCGCGGAATACGCGCCGGCCAGGAACGGTCTGGACATCGGCGGCGACTGGTACGACGGTTTCGTCCTCCCCGACGGCTCGCTCGGGCTGTCGATCGGTGACGTGCAGGGCCACGACGTGGAGGCAGCGGCTTTCATGGGGCAGGTCCGCATCGGCCTGCGCGCCGTCGCCATGGCCACCACCGACCCGGGCGAGGTGCTGCGCCGGGCCAACGAGTTGCTGCTCTCCGTCGACCACGGGCTCTTCGCGACCTGCAGCTTCCTGCGCTACGACCCCGCGCTCCGCGAGCTCCGGAGCGCCCGCGCCGGTCATGTGCCGGCCCTGTGGGCGACGGCCGACGGGCAGGGCGGGGTCGTCGAGGACGAGGCGGGTGTGCCGCTCGGCATCCTTCCCGGCGAGGTGTATCCGGTGGCGAGCCGCCGCCTGCCCGCGGGCGGCGCGTTCGTCCTGCTCACCGACGGTGTCGTGGAGGGTCCCTCGTACCCGATCGAGGCGGGGCTGGAAGCGGTGACCGACGTGGTCCGTTCCGCGGCCCGCCGCGGCACGGCCGCGGAACGGCTGGCGGAGCAGGTGATGGGCACGGCGGCGTTCACCGATCACACGGATGACGCAGCGGTCCTCGTCCTGCTCCAGGACACGGCGTAGGCAGCCTCGGCGGTCGCGGGAGGGCCCGCGTCCGGCAAGTTCGCGGCCCCGGCCGCGCGTGTCACGAGGACGGAGGGACACGGACGCTGTGTGATGACATGCGTGGTCCGCAGCGAAAAAGTCCGACCCCGCGCCGCAGCACTGCTGCGTATCCTCGCCGTCGCCGGTGCCTACTGGGCCGGCGGCCGGATCGGCCTCCTCCAGCAGGTGGTCATCGAGGGCGCGGTCGTCACACCCCTGTGGCCGCCCACCGGCATCGCCCTGAGCTGTCTGCTGTGGGCGGGGGCAGGGGTGTGGCCCGGGATCGCGCTCGGCGCGCTCCTCAGCATCGCCACGATCGACACCGTCGACCCGGCCGCCGTCGGCATCCTGGCCGGCAACACGCTCGCCCCGCTGTGCGCGTATCTGATGCTGCGGCGGATCGGCTTCCACACCCGGCTCGACCGGCTCCGGGACGGGCTGGCGCTGGTGTTCCTGGGGGCCCTGGGCGGGATGCTGGTCAGCGCGACGCTCGGCGCGGGGACGCTGGTGCTGAGCGGGTCGCTGCCGCTCGGCGAGTTCTGGCCGGTGTGGTCGGCGTGGTGGGCCGGGGACGCGATGGGCGTCCTGGTGATCACCCCGCTGCTGCTGGTGCTGCGCCGGGCGCGGCTGCCGCGCGACACCCGGGCGTGGTGGTGGACGGAGGCCGCGGCGCTCTCCGTGACGGCGGTGGCCGTGACGCTGGTGGCCACGCGGGCCGACCTGTCACTGCTGTTCCTGGTGTTCCCGGTGCTGATCTGGGCGGCGCTGCGGTTCCAGCTGCCCGGCTCCGCGCCGTGCGCGCTGCTGATCTCGGTGCTGGCGATCTCGGCGGCGACCGACGACTCCGGCGTGTTCGACGACCACGGCATGCTGAAGGCCATGGTCGTCCTGCAGGCGCTCAACGGGTCCGCGGCCCTGACCGGACTGCTGCTGGCGGCGATCGTCGCCGAGCAGAACGCCGTCCGCCGCAAGATCGAGCTGGCCTGCTCGGCCCTCGCCGAGGTCGTGGACCAGATCGCGCCCGGCGAGACGGCGCACCTGTGGCCGCCGCCGGACGGCACCAAGCGCCTGGAGGGGTAGGTCCCGCCTCCGCGGCGGCGGGTGCGGGACCTCGAAGGCGGACTGCGACGGATCAGTAGGCGGAGTCGACGTTGTCGATGGAGCCGTACTTGTCGGCCGCGTAGTTCGCGGCCGCGGTGATGTTGGCCACCGGGTCGGTCAGGTCACGCGGGGTGCCCTCGACGTGGTAGGCGTCGAAGGTCGGCTGGATGACCTGCAGCAGCCCCTTGGACGGGGTGCCGTTCTGCGCGTTGACGTCCCAGTTGTTCTGGGCGTCCGGGTTGCCGCTGGACTCCCGCATGATGTTGCGGTGCAGGCCCTCGTAGGTGCCGGGGATGCCCTCGGCCTTCATGATGTCGAGCGCCTCCTTGATCCAGCCGTCGAGGTTGTCGGCGTAGACCTTCTTGCTCTGCTTCGGCTTGTCCGCCTTCTCCGCGGCCGGGACGCCGACCGTCACCGAGGCCGACGTGGCCGGGGCCGCGTGAGCGGGAGAGGGGGCCAGGGTGAGCGCCACTGCCGCGGCGCCCGCCGCGGCGATGCCGGTGAACGAGAGCTTGCGGAAGCGGGCGGTACCGGTGGTGCTGCGCGTGAAGGCGGTCATACGGAAGGGACTCCAAGGGGGACGTCGTGGGGCCGACCGGGAGACGGTTCGGCGGCGGAGGCGGATGGTCGTCCGCGACGTCAGCCATGGTTAGAGGCAGCCCGAGCCCAAGGCAAGAATGTGACCTACTACCCCACTACAGAGGAATGTCCGGAAAACCGCCATGCGAGCCCTTGGTCACGGTTCGAGACGGGATCGGCTGCTACTACCGGGCCTAGGACGTGACGTGGCCCCTATGCCCGGTGTCACAGCGGGGGACCCCTGACGGCACCGTCCGGCCCGGCGTACGGCGCGCGGATCAAGGGGCGCGCCGTACACGGAACCGGCGGTGACCGGACCGTGGAACGGTCCGGTCACCGCCGGCGCGGTTCACTCCTCGTGCGGCTACTCGAAGCGTGCGGCGTCGCCCGCTCCGCGCCGCACGACCTCGGGTTCGCCGCCGGAGAAGTCGACGACCGTGGTCGGCTCGGTGCCGCAGTCGCCGGAGTCGACCACGGCGTCCACCACATGGTCGAGCCGCTCCTTGATCTCCCAGCCCTGCGTCAGCGGCTCCTCCTCGTCGGGCAGGAGCAAGGTGCTGGAGAGCAGCGGCTCGCCGAGTTCGGCGACCAGT
The DNA here is from genome assembly GCF_025854275.1 of Streptomyces peucetius. Classification (NCBI taxonomy): domain Bacteria; kingdom Bacillati; phylum Actinomycetota; class Actinomycetes; order Kitasatosporales; family Streptomycetaceae; genus Streptomyces; species Streptomyces peucetius. The sequence goes on from NZ_CP107567.1 coordinate 425,637, forward strand.
GCCTGAGCGACGACGTGGTCGGGGATGCGGACACCGACGGTCTTCTTCTTCGGGTGCAGCAGCTGGCGCGGCACCTCCTTCGTCGCCGGAAGGATGAAGGTGTAACTCCCGGGCGTCGCCGCCTTGATCGCCCGGAACACGTCGTTGTCGACGTGCACGAACTGCCCCAGCTGGGCGAAGTTCTGACACACCAGCGTGAAGTGGTGGCGCTCGTCCAGATTGCGGATGGACCTGATCCGTCCGATGCCGTCACGGCTGCCCAGCCGGCATCCCAGCGCGAAGCAGGAGTCCGTCGGATACGCCACGAGCGCGCCGGCTCTGATGCTGTCCGCCACGGTGCTGATGGTGCGTCGCTGAGGGTTCTCGGGGTGCACGTCGAAGTACTTCGCCATCCGCCGAGTCTAGGGCGTCCCGGGCGGCCCGGGGGCCGGTCGCGTCCGGCCCCGCCCTCCGGGTCCTGCCGGGCCCGGCCCACCGGGTCCCGGCAGGGTGGGCGATCCCGGCGTCAGCGGGCCGTACCCGACGGCTCGCCGTCCAGCGCGGTGGCGATGCTGTCGGCGATCGGCGTCGTCGGCCGGCCGATCAGACGGCGCAGGTCGCCGCTGCCGCCCTGGAGCAAGTCCCGCCGGACGGCGCTGACATCGACGTCGACGAGGATCTCGGCCAGCGGCTCCGGGACACCGGCGCCGGTGAGGACGGAGCGGTGCACGTCTGCGGGGACGTCCTGGTACGCCACCTCCCGGCCGGACTGCTCGGACAGCGCGGCGGCGTACTCCGCCAGGGTCCAGGCGTGGTCGCCGCTGAGCTCGTACGCCTTGCCGTCGTGGCCGTCGCTGGTGAGGACGACGGCTGCGGCGGCCGCGTAGTCGGCGCGGGAGGCGGAGCCGACGCGGCCGTCGCCGGCGCTGCCGACGATCCCGTGCTCGAGCTGCACCGGGATCTGGGCGGTGTAGTTCTCGCTGTACCAGCCGTTGCGGAGGAAGGTGTACGGCAGGCCGGAGTCGAGAACGGCCTGTTCGGTGGCCCGGTGCTCGTCGGCGAGCTTGAAGGCGGCCGCGGGGCCGCCGAGGACGCCGGTGTACACGAGCCTGGCCACGCCGGCCGCCTTGGCGGCGTCGATGACCGCGGTGTGCTGCGGGACGCGCTGTCCGACCTCGCTGCCGGAGATCAGCAGGACGGTGTCACCGGCTCCGAAGACGTCCGCGAGGGTCCCCGGCCTGCTGTAGTCGGCCACGCGCAGCTCCACGCCGCGCTCCGCCAGGGGGGCGGCCTTCGCCTTGTCCCGTACGACGGCGACGATCTGCTCGGCGGGAACCCTGGCCAGCAGCTCCTCGATGACGAGGCGGCCCAGCTGCCCGGTGGCTCCGGTGACGACGATGCTCATGTCTGTGCTGCTCCTGTAGTGCGTGCTTGGTCGCCTGAGGCGAGGACCCCACTAACGCTAAAGGGGGTACTAACCAATCGGAAGTACGCACTTTCGGGTAAGCTACTGACATGAGCGTGAGAAACGAGACCGTCGCCGCTCAGCTCCGGGCGCCCGACGTCAATGCCGCGGACTGCCCCTCACGGCTGGTCCTGGAGCACGTCACCAGCCGCTGGGCGGTGCTCCTGCTCGCCACACTGCTCGACGGCACGCACCGATTCAGCGAACTGCGCCGCACGGTAGGCGGGGTGAGCGAGAAGATGCTCGCGCAGACGCTGCAGACCCTGGAACGGGACGGCTTCGTCCACCGCGAGGCACATCCGGTCATCCCGCCGCGCGTCGAGTACTCCCTCACGCCCCTCGGCGAGGAGGCCGCCCGCCAGGTGTGGGCGCTGGCACGCTGGGCGGAGTCACGGGTGCCTGAGGTGCTGGCCGCGCGCGAGGTCCACGACCGGGAGAAGGACAGCGCCGCGAAGGCCCGGGGCTGACGCCCGCCGCTGCCCGGCGAAGGGGCCTCCGCAGGCCGCCCCTTGCGCCCGTGAGCCGGACGCCGGGGTCAGGAATGCCGGGTCAGGGGTGCCGGGTCAGGGGTGCCGGCTGCTGACGGAGACGACCTCGCCGGTCATGTAGGACGCGTAGTCGCTGGCCAGGAAGACCATGACGTTGGCGATCTCCCACGGCTCCGCGGCACGGCCGAACGCCTCGCGGGAGCTGAGCTCGGACAGCAGTTCGTCGCTGGTGACCTTGGCGAGGTGCGCGTGCATCGCGATGCTCGGCGCGACGGCGTTGACGCGGATGCCGTGCTGCGCGACGTCCAGGGCGCTGCACCGGGTCAGCGCCATCACACCGGCCTTGGCGGCGGCGTAGTGGGCCTGGCCCCGCTGGGCGCGCCAGCCGATCACCGAGGCGTTGTTGACGATCACGCCGCGCCCGGCGGGGATCATATGGCGCAGGACCGAGCGGGTGGCCTTGAAGGTACTGGTGAGGGTGACGGCCAGGACGGTGTCCCACTGGCGGTCCGTCATGTCGACGACGCTGGCCGTGCCGCCGAGGCCCGCATTGTTCACCAGGACGTCGATGCCTCCGCACTCCGCCGCCGCCGTGTCCATCAGGCGGTCGATCTGCTCGCCGTCGGTGACGTCGCACGGGACGGCCAGGGGGCGGTCGCCGGTGAGCTCCTCGAGCCGGTCGGCGGCCGCCTTCAGTCGCTGTTCGTGCCGGTCGCTGATGGTCACACGGGCGCCCTCTTCCGCGCACCGCCGTGCGGCGGCGAAGCCGATGCCCGTGCCGGCGGCGGCAGTGACGACGACCGTGCGGCCGGCGAGCAGGCCGTGGCTCCCAGGGCCGGTTCCGGGGGGCGCCGCGGCGCGGTCGTTCGGTGCGGACATCCACACTCCTCAGCTCGAGGCGGAGCGATGGTCCGGTGCGCGGCCAAGACGCCTCAGGACCTCGTCCGCCGATGTCACGATCCTGGTGATGAGCTCTTCGCAGCTGGGCAGGTCGTCGATGAGGCCGACCACCTGACCGGTGGCCATGACCCCGATGTCGGCGCGCCCTTCGAGCAGGGCCGTGCGGTAGAGCATCGGCGCGTTGGCCGCCATCACGACCTGACTCCAGGTCAGGCCGTGTTCCCGCCTCATGGCCCGTCCCTCCCGCGCCAGGTCGGACCACCGCGCACCCGACAGCGCACGGAAGGCGACGGCGTTGCACAGGGCGCGCAGTGTCCGGCGGGGGCCCGAGCTGCTTTCGAGCCGGCCGATCGTGCCGGCTCGCAGGACGCGTTGGGGTATGCCGTCGATCTGCCGGGTCAGCACGGTGTCGGTGACGGTCCCGGCCAGGTAGACCTCTTTGACCTGGCGGGCGACCGGTGAGTCGCTGGTCAGCAGGAAGCGGGTGCCCATGGCGATCCCGTCGGCGCCGTACGCCAGGGCGGAGACCAGACCGCGTCCGTCGAAGTACCCGCCCGCGGCGATGACGGGGATGTCCACGGCGTCACGGACCTGCGGCAGCAGGAGGCTGGTCGGCACCGGACCCGTGTGCCCGCCGCCCTCTCCGCCCTGGACGAGGACCGCGTCGGCCCCCCAGTCGGCCACCTTCTCCGCGTGGCGCCGTGCGCCGACGGAGGGGACGACGACCAGGCCGCCGTCCTTGCAGCGGGCGACGAGTTCGGGCCGGGGAGCGAGGGCGAAGGAGACCACCCGCACGCCGCTGCGGATCAGCAGGTCGATGCGGTGGCCGATGTCGGGCTGGTCGGCGCGCACATTGACGCCGAACGGCCGGTCGGTGGCCGACCGGACGGCGGCGACGGCCTGTTCGAGCTCGGGGAGGCCGAGGAGACCGGCGGAGAGGATGCCCAGGCCGCCCGCTTCCGCGGTCGCCGCCGTCAGTGCCGCGTTCGAGACGTATCCCATGCCGGTCTGGACGATGGGGTACTCGACACCGAACAGCTCACAGGCCCGGGTGCGCAGCGCCGGGTGGAGCGTGGGCCGGCTCATGCCGGGACCTCGGCGTCACGCAGCCGCTCCGGGTCGATGACCTCCCGGACGAGCCGCAGTTCGCCGTGCGTGGGCAGCCGGGTCTCCGCCACGTCGTCGCCGTCGGTGAGCAGGGGGAATCCGGTGCGCTCGCGGACCTCGTCGACGCCGACCCCGGGGTGCACGGACACCAGGCGCAGGGCGCCCGACCGTGGCTCGAAGTCCAGTACGGCGAGTTCGGTGACCACTCTGCGCAGATCGTGGTGGCGGCGGGCGGCGGGTCCCGCCGCGGCCGCCGAGTCGGTGCCCACTCCCGCCACCATGTCGACCTCGGGCACCAGGACCCGGGGGGTGTGCCGGGGGACCCAGTAACTGACCGGGTGGCAGACGGTGTTGCCGGGGGCACCCCGGACCCCGACGAGCTGCGCCTTCGGCCTGGCGTACGGCCCGATGGCCGAGATGTTGACGTTGCCGTGGGCGTCGATCTGGGTGGGGATCATCATGGCGTGCCGCCTGCCGCTCCAGACGAGGTCGAAGACGGTCCGGAACGGCGACCAGCCCTCGATCGTGCCGTCGGCGGGTGCGCCGACCGGCCAGGTGCCCTGCACCAGATGGGCCTCGCCGTCGGTGAGCAGCAGGTCGGGCGAGAAGGTGTGCCGGGCGAGTCTGACGCCGATGGCCGGGATCGTGCCGAAGGCGCTGGCAAGGATCTCGCCGTTGTCGCGGAAGGCCTCCGCGCAGGCGACCGCGCAGACCTCGGCCCTGGTCGCGTCGCTCATACCGGCTTCCCCCCGGTGGTCGGCGCGGGCGCGGCCGCAATCACGGTCGCGGTCGTGGCCGGGCGCCGGTGGTGCGGCTCCGCGCCGGCGAGGTAGCGCCGGTGGAAGCCGGCCCATGCCTCCGGGTCGCCGGCCGCGGTGACGTACTCCCGCTGGAACGCCTCGTCCCGCTCGTAGTCGGGGACGCAGGAGGTGAAGTGTGCGCCGCCCGGGGCCTCGACGACCCCCTCCACGGCGAGGCGCCGGACGACGACGGTCGAGGGGTGGGCGCTCCGGGTGAGTTCGGCGGTCGGCACGATCCGTTCGCAGGAGACATAGGCGTGCTCGGCGGCGTTGCAGAACAAGTCGTCGAAGTACGGGTCGGGCCCCAGGGACTGGGCATTGCCCGCGGCGTCGGCGCGGTTCAGGTGCACCAGGGCGGCGTCGAGCGGGACGGCCGGCATGGCGACCAGTTCCTCGCCGCTGCCGTACGGGTCGGCCACGGTCCGCAGGCCCGGGTTCACCGTCATGACGTCCGAGCCGAGGCCCGCCCGGGTCGGCAGGAACGGCAGCCGCAGGGACGCCGCGTACAGGCCCCACTGGAGCATGCCCTCGTCGTACTCGGCGACCTCGATCCGGCCCGTCTGACGGGCTGCCCGGAAGTGCGGGTCGAGCGCGACGGTGTCCAGCGAGACGAAGCCGAAGACAAGCTTGCGGATCCGGCCGGCGGCGCAGAGCAGGCCGACGTCGGGGCCTCCGTACGAGACGACCGTCAGATCCGTCAGGTCGGACCGCAGGATCTCGCGCACCAGGGACATGGGTTTGCGACGTGATCCCCATCCGCCGATGCCGATGGTCATGCCGGACCGCAGCCGGCCCACCACCTGCTGACCGGTCATCCTTTTGTCGCGCATGTGCGGCTCCTGACGGCCCGTCGCCCGAAACTGAACCTAGCAAACGTTTGGTAGAAACATTAGGGTGGAGCTCCGGGCGCCCGTCAAGAGAGCCGTCGCGCGTCGGGGGATCGGGGGAACCGATGGACTTCACGGGCAGAGCGGTGATCGTCACCGGGGGCACCAGGGGCATCGGCCGGGCGATCGCGGAGGCGTTCCTGTCCGCCGGCGCGGACGTCGTGGTCTGCGGACGCGGCGAGCCGCCGGCCCTGCCCCGCGCGGGCGGGCGCGGCGCGCTGTTCCTCCGTGCCGATGTGCGCGACCCGGCGGCGGCCGCGGCGCTCGTCGACCTCACCGTGGGCCGCCTCGGGAGGCTGGACATCCTCGTCAACAACGCCGGGGGCTCCCCCGACTGCGACGCGGCGACGGCCTCGCCCCGGTTCGTGGAGAAGGTCGTGGCGCTCAATCTGCTGGCCCCGTTCCACATGTCCCAGGCCGCGAACCGGGTGATGCAGCATCAGGACGGCGGCGGCTGCGTCGTCAACATCGGCAGCGTCTCCGCGCACACCCCGCAGCCGGGCACGGCCGCGTACTCGGCCGCCAAGGCCGGGCTGCTCGTACTGACCAGGGCGCTGGCACTGGAGTGGGGACCGCGCGTGCGCGTCAACCACATCACTGCCGGGCCGGTACGGACCGAGGACGCCGCCACGGACGCCGACGGCGCGCTCGCCCGGGTCGTCCCCTTGCGGCGGACGGCGCTCCCCGAGGATGTCGCCGGAGCCTGCCTGTACCTGGCCGGCCCGTCGGCCGCCTACGTCAACGGCGCGGACCTGGCCGTCCACGGCGGCGGGGAACCGCCCGCCCGCTATCTGGCGGCGAAGCGGCAACCGCCCTACCGCGCCCCGTAGACGGGCCCGGGAGGCTCGGCCGCCGCCAGCAGCTCGCGGGCCGCCGCACCCGCCTCCTCGGGCGTACGGCGCGCGGCCCTGCCGGCACTCGGGCCCGGCCTCCAGCCCTCCATGACCGTGATCCGGCCGCCGTCGGCCTCGAAGACCTGGCCGGTCACCCCCGAAGAGGCGGCGGATCCGAGCCACACCACCAGCGGGGACACGCTCGAAGGGGCCATCGCGTCGAACCGCCCCTCGGCCGGCGCCGCCATCGCGTCGGCGAACGTCCTCTCGGTCATGCGCGTACGGGCGGCGGGGGCGATCGCGTTGACCTGGACTCCGTAGCGGGCCAGTTCCGCGGCCGCGACGAGGGTCAGCCCGACGATGCCGGCCTTGGCGGCCGCGTAGTTGCCCTGCCCGACGCTGCCCAGCAGGCCCGCGCCCGACGTGGTGTTGACCACCCGGGCCCGCGGTACGCGGCCCGCCTTCGCCTCCGCGCGCCACTGTGCGGCGGCGTGCCTGAGCGGCAGGAAGTGGCCCTTGAGATGGACCCGCACGACGGCGTCCCAGTCGTCCTCGCCCAGGTTGACCAGCATCCGGTCCCGCAGGAAGCCGGCGTTGTTGACGAGGGTGTCGAGGCGGCCGAAGGCGTCGAGGGCGGTGGAGACGAGAGAGGCCGCACCCTCGGTGGTCGCGATGTCCCCGTCGTGGGCCACCGCCTCTCCGCCGATCGCCCGGATCTCCTCGGCGACCTGCTGGGCCGGCCTCGCGCACACACCCGTGCCGTCGAGTCCGACGCCGAGGTCGTTGACGACGACCCGCGCCCCCTCGGCGGCGAAGGCGAGTGCGTGGGCGCGCCCCAGACCGCGTCCGGCTCCGGTGACGACGACGACACGCCCCTCGCACAGTCCGGTCATGGTCCGCACCCCTTCCGGCGTTCGACGGCGCCCGTGACGAAGCGGCCCCGGACGGCGGGGCACGGGCCCTGCTACCTTCGACCTAACTAACGTTTGGTGAAGGGTAGCTGATGTGCTCATGGGTGTCTCCACCTCCACCGCCGAACCGGGCATCGCCGTCGTCACCGTGGACCACCCCCCGGTCAACGCCCTTCCGGTACAGGGCTGGTACGACCTGGCCGGCGCGCTGCGCGCCGCGGGCGCCGACCCGGAAGTGCGCTGCGTGGTGCTCACCGCCGCCGGCCGGGGCTTCAACGCCGGCGTCGACATCAAGGAGATGCAGCGCACACCCGGCCACGACGCGCTCGTCGGCGCCAACCGGGGCTGCTACGAGGCGTTCGCCGCCGTCTACGACTGTGAGGTGCCGGTCGTCGCCGCCGTGCAGGGCTTCTGCCTCGGCGGCGGTGTCGGTCTTGCCGGGAACGCCGACGCGATCGTCGCGAGCGACGACGCGACGTTCGGTCTCCCCGAGCTGGACCGCGGGGCGCTCGGCGCCGCGACCCATCTCTCCCGGCTGGTGCCGCCGCATCTGATGCGCACCCTGTACTACACCTCACGGACCGTCACGGCGGCTGAACTGCACCGGCACGGCTCCGTGTGGCAGGTGGTGCCGCGCGGACGACTGCGGGCGGCGGTCATGGAACTGGCGCGGGAGATCGCGGCGAAGGACGGCCGCCTGCTGCGGCTGGCGAAGGCGGCGATCAACGGCATCGATCCCGTCGACGTCCGCCGGAGCTACCGGTTCGAGCAGGGCTTCACCTTCGAGGCGAACCTCAGCGGTCTCTCGGACCGGCACCGGGACGCCTTCGTGTCCCCGAGGAACCTCCCGTCCAAGGACGCGGGACGCTGAGGCGGGCCGGCGGCGCCGGCGTATCCGCACGGAGCCTCCGGTCCGGTGGACGCGGGCGCTGACGCGACGGGGTCAGAGCCGTTCGATCACGGTGACGTTGGCCTGGCCACCGCCCTCGCACATGGTCTGGAGACCGTAGCGGCCGCCGGTGCGCTCGAGTTCGTGCAGGAGCGTGGTCATCAGCCGGGTGCCGGTGGCGCCGAGGGGGTGGCCGAGGGCGATGGCGCCGCCGTTGACGTTGACCTTCGAAGGGTCCGCCCCGGTCTCCTTCAGCCACGCCAGGACGACGGAGGCGAAGGCCTCGTTGATCTCCACCAGGTCGATGTCGTCCATCGTCAGTCCGGTCTTCTTCAGCGCGTACGCGGTGGCCGGGATCGGCGCGGACAGCATCCGGACGGGGTCCTCGCCGCGGACGGAGAGATGGTGGATGCGGGCGCGGGGCGTCAGGCCGTGCTCGCGGACCGCCCGTTCGGAGGCGATCAGCATCGCCGAGGCACCGTCGGAGACCTGGGAGGAGACCGCGGCGGTCAGCCGTCCGCCCTCGGACAGGGGCGGCAGACCTGCCATCTTCCGCAGGCTCGTGTCCCGGCGCGGGCCTTCGTCGGCGCGTACGTCCCCGAAGGGCACGGTCTCGCGCTCGAAGCGTCCTTCGTCGAGGGCCCGTACCGCGCGCTGGTGCGAGCGCAGCGCGAACTCCTCCATGGCCTCCCGCCCGATGCCCCACTTCTCCGCGATGAGCTCCGCGCCGTGGAACTGGTCGATCGGCCGGTCGCCGTAGCGCGCCCGCCAGCCCCGGGAGCCGGCGTAGGGGCCCTCGGTGAGACCGAGGGGCTCGGCCGCCCGGCGGCTCGCGAAGGCGATGGGGATCTGCGACATGCTCTGCGTGCCGCCCGCGACGACGAGGTCCTGGGTGCCGGAGAGCACGCCCTGTGCGGCGAAGTGCACGGCCTGCTGGGAGGAACCGCACTGGCGGTCGACGGTCACGCCCGGCACCTCCTCCGGCAGTCCGGCGGCGAGCCAGCAGGTGCGCGCGATGTCCCCGGCCTGCGGGCCCACCGTGTCCACACAGCCGAGGACGACGTCCTCCACGGCGGCCGGGTCGGCGCCGGAACGCTCCATCAGGGACTTGAGCACATGTGCGCCGAGGTCGGCCGGATGGACGGCGGACAGGCCGCCGCCCCGCTTGCCCACGGGGGTGCGGACCGCTTCGACGATGTACGCCTCGGGCATGGCTGCGGCTCCTTCTCCGGTTCTCCGGGTACTGCTACGGGTGTGCGCTCCCGAGGGCGATGCCGTCGAGGACCATGGACAGGTACTGACGGGCGATCTCGTCGGGGCTGTGCAGTCCGCCCGGCCGGTACCAGGACGCGGCGACCCACACGGTGTCGCGCACGAAGCGGTAGGTGAGCCGGACGTCCAGGTCGGCGCGGAAGGCGCCGGCGGCGACGCCCCGCTCCAGGGTGCCCAGCCAGGCCTTCTCGAACTTCTGCTGGGACTCGGTGAGATAGGCGAAGCGGGGCTGGGCCGACAGGTACCTGGACTCCTTCTGGTAGATCGCCACGGCCGCGCGGTGCCGGTCGATCTCCCGGAACGACTCCACGACGAGCGCCTCGATGGTCTCCCTGGGCCCGAGACCGGCGGCCAGCACGGCGTCGTAGCCGGCCCACAGTTCGCCGAGGAAGGTGGAGAGGATCTCGTCGAGCATCGACTCCTTGGAGTCGAAGTGGTAGTAGAGGCTTCCCGCCAGCATTCCGGCCGCGTCCGCGATCTTGCGGACGGTCGTGGCGTTGTAGCCCTGCTCGGCGAAGACGTCGGCGGCGACGCCGAGCAGTTCACGACGCCGCTCGGGCGAGGGGCTCGCCGTCCTCTTCCTGCCTCCGGCCGGCGCGTCGCCGCTCGGGGCGTCGCCGGCCGGCGCCCGGCTGTCCGGCGCGGCGCTGTTCGGAGCGTTGCTGCTGGGCACATTACTTTTCGGCACGCTGCCATTGTCGTCCCCCGCCCGCCCGCGGATGCCCCGGCCCGCCCGCAGCCGCCGTGCGCCGGGCTGCGGCCGCCCGGGGCCCCGGTCCCCTGCGGCGGGGCGCGGTTCATCCACGCCTCTCCCTGGGCAGTCCGAGCACCCGCTCGGAGATGATCTCGCGCTGGATCTCGTTCGATCCGGCGTAGAGGGTGTCGGCGCGGGAGAAGAGAAACAGCCGTTGCCACGCGTCGAGCTCGTACGGCTCCCCGGCGGCCAGCATCCCCCCGGCGCCGCACACGTCCATGGCGAGTTCGCCGAGCCCGCGGTGCCAGGTGGCCCAGAAGATCTTGCCGATCGACGCCTCCGGGCCGGGCGCCCCCACCGCGACCGCGTCGAGCATGCGCAGGGCGTTGCAGCGGATGGCCTCCAGGCCGATCCAGGCGCGGGCGAGCCGGTCGCGGATCAGCGGGTCGCGGGCCGCGCCGTTGCGGCGTGCCAGCTCGATCAGGGCCTCCAGCTCCCGCCGGAATCCGACCTGCTGCCCGAGGGTGGAGACCCCGCGTTCGAAGCCGAGGGTGGCCATGGCCACCGCCCAGCCCCCGCCCGGGGCACCGACGATGTTCGACGCGGCGGTGCGGGCCCGGTCGAAGAACACCTCGTTGAAGTCCGAGGTGCCGGTCAGCTGGGTGATCGGCCGGACCTCGACCGCGGGCTGGTCCATGGGCACCAGCAGGTACGACAGACCGTCGTGGCGCCGGGAGCCCCGCTCGGTGCGGGCGAGGACGAAGCACCAGTGGGACGCATGGGCGAGGGAGGTCCAGATCTTCTGGCCGGTGACCACCCACGTGTCGCCGTCCCGCTCGGCCCTGGTGTGCACCGCGGCCAGGTCGGAGCCGGCGTCCGGCTCGCTGTAGCCCTGGCACCAGAGTTCGTCGACGGCGGCGATCGGCGGGAGGAAACGGGCGCGCTGCTCCGGTGTGCCGAAGGCCATCAGGGTGGGGCCGACGAGTTGCTCGCCGATGTGGTTGACGCGGGCGGGTGCGCCGGACTCGGCGTACTCCTCGTGGAAGGCCACCTGCTGTTCGAGGGTGGCGCTGCGGCCTCCGTACTCCTCGGGCCAGCCGACGCAGGTCCATCCGGCGGCGGCCATGTGCCGCTCCCAGGCGAGGCGTTCGGCGAACGCCTCGTGTTCCCGGCCCGGGCCGCCGCGTCCGCGCAGGCCGGCGAAGTCCCCGGTGAGATTGGCGGCCAGCCAGTCCCTCACCTCGGCCCTGAACTCCTCCACGGCGTCCATGCCCCGGCTCCCTGCGGATCTCGACGGCCCACGGTCCGTACGTTAACCTACCAAACACTTGTTAGGGAAGGAGGGCGGATGTCCGCTGCCCCGACGGAACCGGTCCGCTACGAGGTACGGGGCCCGGTCGCCCTGGTCACCATGGACCGGCCCGAGTACCGCAACGCCCAGAACTCCGCGATGACGTACGCCCTCGACCGGGCCTTCCGCCGCGCCTCCGACGACGACGCGGTCAGGGTCGTCGTCCTGGCCGGAGCGGGCAGCCACTTCTCCGCCGGCCACGACATCGGCACCCCGGAGCGCGACGCCCATCTGCCGTTCGAGCGCACGGCCGGACTGTGGTGGGACCACTCGGACAAGCACGGCGCCGAGAGCCGCTTCGCCCGCGAGTCCGAGGTGTACCTCGGGATGTGCCGGAGGTGGCGTGAGCTGCCCAAACCGGTGATCGCCTGCGTGCAGGGCGCGTGCGTGGCGGGCGGGCTGATGCTCGCGTGGATCTGCGACCTGATCGTCGCCTCCGAGGACGCGTTCTTCGCCGACCCGGTGGTCCGGATGGGCATTCCCGGGGTCGAATACTTCGCCCACCCCTGGGTGATGCCCCCGCGGATCGCCAAGGAGTTCCTCTACACCGGCGACCGGATGAGCGCGCGGCGCGCGTACGAGGTCGGCATGGTCAACCGCGTCGTGGAACGCGTCGAACTCATGGAGCGGGCCATGGAGATGGCGCTGCGGATCGCCGGGATGCCGCGCATGGGGCTCGCGCTGACCAAACGCGCGGTCAACCAGGCGGAGGACCTGCAGGGCCTGCACACCGGGCTGGACTCCGCCTTCGGCCTGCACCACCTCGCGCACGCGCACAACGCGGAGACCGCTCAGGACCCGCTCGGCGGCATGGGCGTCCGGGCGATGAAGGAGGCCGGATCCTGATGGACCTCGAACTCACGGCCGCGCAGGCCGCGTTCCGCGACGAGGCCCGCGACTGGCTCACCGCCCACGTCCCCGCCGCTTCCCTGCCCTCCCTGGAGACCGCCGAGGGTTTCGCGGCCCACCGGGAATGGGAACGGACGCTGGCCCGGGGCCGCTGGTCGGCCGTCGCCTGGCCGGAGCGGTACGGCGGCCGGGGACTGACCGTCATGGAGTGGCTGATCTTCGAGGAGGAGTACTACGCGGCCGGAGCCCCGGGCCGGGTCGCCCAGAACGGTGTCGGTCTGCTCGCCCCCACCCTCATGGAGCACGGGAGCGAGGCCCAACGGGCTCGGATCCTGCCGGACATGGCGAGCGGTGAGGTGATCTGGGCCCAGGCCTGGTCGGAACCGGAGTCCGGCTCCGACCTCGCCTCCCTGCGCTCCACCGCCACCCGCACCGACGGGGGCTGGCTGCTCGACGGGCAGAAGACCTGGTCGTCACGGGCCGCGTTCGCCGACCGCGCCTTCGGACTGTTCCGCAGCACCCCGGGCACGGACCGGCCGCACCAGGGCCTGACGTATCTGATGTTCGGGCTCGACGCCCCCGGTGTCACGGTCCGCCCGATCGGCCGGCTCGACGGGAAGCCCGCCTTCGCCGAACTCTTCCTCGACGGCGTCTTCGTGCCCGACGAGGACGTCATCGGGGAACCGGGCGACGGCTGGCGCGTGGCCATGAGCACCGCCGGCAACGAACGCGGCCTGACCCTGCGCAGCCCCGGGCGCTTCACGGCCGCCGCCGGCCGGCTGACGACGCTGTGGCGGGAGCGGGGCGACGCGAACGACACGGCGATGCGCGACCGGGTGGTCGACGCCGTCATCGGCGCCGAGGCGTACCGGCTCTTCGCCCTCGCCGCCGCCTCGCGCAGCGCCGAGGGCGGCTCGACCGGGGCGGAGTCCAGCCTCAACAAGGTCTTCTGGTCCGAGCTGGACATCGCGCTGCACGAGACCGCGCTCGATCTGCTCGGCCCGTACGGGGAGCTCTGCGACGAGGCCGGGGAGGCTCCCGATCACGGCAGGTGGGCCGAGGGGCACGTCTTCTCCCTCGCGGGCCCCCTCTACGCGGGCACCAACGAGATCCAGCGCGACATCATCGCGGAGCGGCTGCTCGGCCTGCCGAAGGGGCGTCGCTGATGCGGTTCCTCCTCGATGCCGGGCAACGGGACTTCGCCCGCTCCCTGCACGCCATGCTGTCGGCGGCGGACACACCGGCCGCCGTGCGGGCATGGGCGGCGGGCGACAGCACACCCGGCCGCGCCCTGTGGGCCCGGCTCGCCGGGGCGGGTGTCTTCGCCCTGGCCGGTCCCGAACGCCACGGAGGTCTCGGCCCCCTCCCGGTCGAACTCGCCGTGGCCTTCACGGAGCTGGGCCGCCACGCGGTGCCCGGCCCGCTGGTCGAAACGGTCGCCGCGGCGGTACTGCTGGACCGGGTCGGCGACGACGCAGTGACGGGCGACCTGGCTGAGGGGATCGCGTCCGGCAGGACGGTGGCCTCCCTGTGCCTGCTGTCCGAAGCCCGGCCCTTCGCCCTGGACGCCGACGCGGCCGACGCCGTCCTCGTCGTCGAGGGTGACACCCTGCGGCTCGCGGAGACCACCGGGCCCGTCCAGCGGTCCGCCGACCCGGCGCGCCGCCTCGCCCGCCCCGGACCCGGCCCGGTCCTCTCGCGCGGCGATCAGGTGCGTGCCGCGGCCGGCCAGGCGGCCGATGTCGCCGCGCTCGCCACGGCGGCCCAGTGCCTGGGCCTGGGCCGGGCACTGTTGGACGCGACCGTGAGCCATGCCCGGCAGCGGGTCCAGTTCGGCGTCCCCGTGGGCTCCTTCCAGGCGGTCAAGCACCGGCTGGCCGACACCCTGATCGGGCTCGAGTTCGCCCGGCCGCTGCTGTACGCCGCCGCGCTGGCCCTGGCCGCCGGCGAACCGGGCCGCGGGCGCATGGTCTCGGCGGCCAAGGTCGCCGCCGGGGAAGCGGCCTGTGCGGCCGCCCGTACGGCGCTGCAGATCCACGGAGCGGTCGGCTACACCGCCGAGTTCGACCTCTCGCTGTGGATCCGCAAGGCCCGCGCGGTCCGCGACGCCTGGGGCACCCCCGCCTCGCACCGCGCCCGCGTCCTGGACCCCAGGAGGGCGGCGGCGGATGAGGCCGAGTGAGGAGCACCAGGAGCTGCAAAGCGCCGTACGGTCGCTGCTCGCGCGTCACGAAGGGGCGTCCGCCTGGCGGCCGTTGACCCGGCAGATCGGCGTCGCGGGGCTCGCGGTCCCGGAGGAGTACGGCGGAGCGGGCTGCGGTGCGCGGGAAGTCCACGTGGTGATGGAGGAGCTGGGACGACGGCTGAGCCCTGTCCCCTTTCTCGGCTCGGCGGTGCTCACCGTGCGGGCCCTGCTCGCCTCCGGGGACGCTGCTGCCTGCGCGCGGCTGCTGCCGCGCTTGACGTCGGGCAGTGGGACGGGAGCCCTGGCCTGGGCCGAACGGGGTTCCTGGGACCCGGCGGCGATCCGGGCCCGGGCCGTGGCCGGCCCGGCGGGGCGATGGCTTCTCACGGGTGTCAAGGAGCACGTCCTGGACGGCGCGGAGGCCGGCGTGCTGCTGGTGGCCGCGCGCACCGACGCCGGCATCTCGCTCTTCGAGGCGGAGACCGACCGCGCGCGGGTCCGCCGTGAGGCGACGGTCACGATGGACCGTACGCGGGCACAGGCCCGGGTGGTCCTCGACGCGGCCCGGGGCCGGCTCGTCGGCCGGGACGGCGACGCCGCCCGCGTGCTGGCGCGGGTCCTGGACGTGGCGTGCACGGCGCTCGCGGCGGAGCAGGCCGGCGCGGCCGCGCACTGCCTGGGGGTCACGGTCGCCCACGTCAAGGACCGTGTCCAGTTCGGCCGCCCCATAGGCTCCTTCCAGGCGGTCAAGCACCGCCTCGCCGACGCGTTCGTGATGGTGGAGGCGGCGCGCTCGGTGGCGCTGGGCGCGGCGACCGCCCTGGACGGGGCTGCACCCGGCGCGGGCCGCCTCGCGGCAGCCGCCAAGTCCGCCTGCTCGGAGGCGTTCTCGGCGGTCGCGGGCGAGATGATCCAGCTCCACGGCGGCATCGGCATCACCTGGGAGCACGACGCCCACCGCTACTTCAAACGCGCACACGGTTCGGCCCAGCTGTTCGGGTCGCCCGCGTGGCACCGCGACCGACTGGCCGCCGGTCTCGGTCTGCCCGCGGGGAGCCCGCGGGCCTGAACGCACCGCGGGCCGCCCGCGGTCACCGGCTCAGCGGGAGGAGAGGCTGGAGCGCCGGACCACCAGCTCCGGCTGGAGCACCACCCGCCGGTGCTCATGCGCGCGCCCGCCGCCCTGTGCCTCGGTCTCCTCCAGCAGCAGCTCCGCCGCCATCGTGCCCATGGTGACGGCCGGCTGCCGCACCGAGGTGAGTGGGACGGCCGCGGCGGCCGCGAACTCGATGTCGTCGTAGCCCACGATGGCGAGGTCGTCTGGGACCGCGACACCGGCCGCGTACAGCGCCTGGAGGACACCGAGGGCGAGCAGGTCGTTGGCGCAGAAGACGGCGGTCGGCCGGTCGGCGAGGCCGAGGACACGGGCGCCGGCGTCCCGCCCCGCGCTGACGTCGAGCCGCTCGGTCGGCAGTTCGCGCAGGGCGTCGGGACCCAGCCCGGCCTCGGCGAGGGCGTTCAGGGCGCCGGTGCGCCGGTCCCTGACCTGGTGGAGGTTGGGCGGCCCGCTGACGTAGGCGATGGAGCGGTGGCCTGCTTCGACGAGATGCCGTACGGCGAGCGCGCCGCCCGTCACGTCGTCGACGGAGACCGAGCACTCGGTGACGCCCTCGGCGACACGGTCGACGAGGACGAAGGGGATGCTGTGGCGCCGGAAGGCCTCGATGGTGCTGCCGGTGGCGTCGGCCGGTGTCAGCAGGACGCCCCGTACCCGCTGCTCGGCGAAGAGCGACAGGTACTCGGCCTCCTCGTCCGGGCTCTGGGCGCTGTTGCAGACCATCACACCCAGGCCGGCCCTGCGGGCGGCGCGCTCGGCCCCGCGGGCCACGTCGACGAAGAAGGGGTTGCCCATGTCCAGGACGAGCAGCCCCATGATCCTGCTGCGCCCGGCGCGCAACTGGCGTGCGGACTCGCTGCGGACGTAACCGAGCCGGTCGATGGCCGAGAGCACCCGGGCACGGGTCTCTTCGGCCACCGTGTCCGGGCGGTTGATGACGTTCGACACCGTGCCCACGGAGACCTTGGCGGCGCGAGCGACGTCCTTGATACCCACCGACTGGGACATCGAGCAGGAACCTCCAGAAACTCCAGAAAGACGCGGGCGGCGGGAGGGCCTTCACATTACCGTCAAGCCGCCCCCGGGCGGTCGGTCAGGCAGGCAGACGGAAGTTGAGCGAGCGCAGCGCCGAGGGCGTCGTGCCGCTGGACTTCTCCTGGTACATGATCGACAGGAAGTTGTCCTGCGCGATCCGCGTCTCGTCGATCACGACCTCGCCGAAGGCGTTCAGCCCGGCACCGTCGTACAGCATCGTCCAGTCGGTGTACCCGGAGGCCGCGGATGCCGCGGCGATCCGGCAGAACGGGAAGATCGCGTACGCGTTGTCGTGCGTGTCCAGGACCAGCTTGGTGCGCTGGCTGGAGTTCAGCGGGACCGGGATCTCGGTCTTCCGCCAGCCGCCGGACGCGTCCTGGCGCACGTGGAAGGCGCGGCCGTTGGCGGTGCGGTCGGCGACGTAGTCCGTCGTGCACTGGCCGAAGCGGCCGGGGACGTAGCTGATGATCGCGTGCGGGCGTCCCGCCGAGTCGGTGAACTGGCTCTCCTGGTTCATCAGGGAGTGGTCCGGGCCCAGCGGGTCCACGACGAGACCGGCGTCGGTGACAAAGACCCGGTCGGAGCTGCCCGTCCTGCCGACGACTGTGCCCGCGTCGTTGCGCCAGGTGCGGCCGCGGTCGTCGGAGTAGACGTAGCCGGTGTCGTGGTTGGTGATGCCGCCGCCGTTGCACATCACGGCGCCGTTCTGCTCGCGCCAGGTGAAGAAGGAGTGCAGGCGGCCGTTCCGGTCGTAGTCGATGCCGTGCAGGTACATGTTGCGGGTCGTCGAGGAGCCGTGCTCGCTGCTGTAGGTGCCGGTGGAGCCGCTCCACTCGCCGAGGCCGGTCCAGGACGAGCCGTCGTACTCGGCCAGGGCGTTGCGGCCGTTGCCGGAGACTCCGGCGCGGTAGCTCAGCTGGAGCCTGCCCTCGGGCGTCGAGATGAACTGCGGGTAGGTGAACTGCGAGGTGAGCGCGAGGCCGTCGAGGGTGGACCGCGGGGCGCCGAAGCGACTCGCGGTCCAGCTCGTCCCGTCCGGGTCGTCCATCAGGCCGGCCACCGACTTGACGTAGGTGAAGCCGTCGCTGTGGGAGTCCATGTTGAGGTGCAGCCGGCCGTCGACCTCGGAGACGCCCATGGAGATGACGTTGTGGGAGTCGTTGTACCGGAGGGTGTGACCGACCTTGACGGTCTCCCACTTGCTCGACGGGAGTCTGCGGCGGCCGACGACGGCGTTGCGGTCGGCGGTGTACCAGACGGCGTACTGGTGGCCCTTGTAGGTCAGCAGGCCGTTCTTCTGGAAGGCGTTGTTGTTGACCAGGCCGTCGTACGACACGAAGAAGATGGCCCGTCTGTCCAGCAGGGTGCTGCCGGTCAGCGTGAGCGAGGGGCCGGGGTCGGCGGCGCGGGCGGTGCCGGAGGTGATGGCGGGGGTCGCCAGGGCACCGGCGAGGGCGGCGCCCAGCAGGCTGCGTCGTCTCATCTCGGGGACTCCAGGGTCGGCGAAGTATGGGGGGAGGGCGGCGAGCGGGGGTCGGGCACGGGTGAGCGGGGTGGCGCGGGGGGTGTCAGGCGAGGTGGAACACCTCGGTGAGGGGTTTCATGGCCTCGTCGGGCCGGGCGCCGTCCAGCGACTCGAAGAACGGCGCCATGTCAGCCTGCCAGCGGGCGTTGACGTCGGTGGCTTCCATACCGGCCACGGCGGCCTCGAAGTCCTCGGTCTCCAGGTAGCCGACGAGCAGGCCGTCCTCGCGCAGGAAGAGCGAGTAGTTGTGCCAGCCGGTGGCCGAGAGCGCTTCGAGCATCTCGGGCCACACGGCGGAGTGCCGCTCACGGTACTCGTCGAGGCGGTCCGCCCTGACCTTCAGCAGGAAGCACACGCGCTGCATCAACAGCCCTTTCGGATGTCAGAAGTTGTACTGGTCGATGTTCTTGGCGTCGAACACGGTCGGCTTGCCGAGGGTGATCACGCCGTCCTTGCCGATGGTGTACTCGCCCATGTCGCCGGCCGTGAAGGTCTCGCCCTCCTTGCCGGTGATCCGGCCGGAGACCAGGGCGACTGCGGTGCGGGCCGCCAGCTCGCCGAGCTTGGCCGGGTCCCACAGCTCGAACGCCTCGACGGTGCCGTTCTTGACGTACTTGCGCATGTCGTTCGGGGTGCCGAGACCGGTCAGCTTGACCTTGCCCTTGTACTTGGAACCGGACAGGTACTGGGCGGCCGCCTTGATGCCGACGGTGGTCGGGGAGATGATCCCCTTCAGGTTCGGGTACTCCTGGAGCAGGCCCTGGGTCTGCTGGAAGGACTGCTGGGCGTCGTCGTTGCCGTACGCGACCTTGACCAGCTTCATGTCCTTGTACTTGGGGTCCTTCAGCTCCTCCTTCATGTAGTCGATCCAGATGTTCTGGTTCGTCGCGGTCTGCGCGGCCGACAGGATCGCGATCTCGCCCTTGTAGCCGATCTGTTCGGCGAGCAGCTGCACCTCGGTGCGGCCCAGGTCCTCGGCGCCGGCCTGCGATATGAAGGCGTTGCGGCAGTCGGGCTTGGTGTCGGAGTCGTAGGTGACGACCTTGATGTCGTTCTTCATGGCCTGCTTGAGCGCGGTGCACAGCGCGCCCGGGTCCTGCGCGGAGACGGCCATCGCGTCGACCTGCTGCTGGGTGAGCGTGTTGACGTAGGAGACCTGGCTGGAGGTGTCTGTGGCGCTGGACGGGCCGACCTCCTTGTAGTCGGAGCCCAGCTCCTTCAGGGCCGCCTCGCCACCCTTGTCGGCGGTGGTGAAGTAGGGGTTGTTGACCTGCTTGGGCAGGAAGCCGACGGTCAGGCCCTTCTTCAGTTCGGCGTCGGGGTCGGCCTTGCCGGCGGTGGCGGCCCGGCCGCTGTCGTTGTTGACGTCCTCCTTGGTGGTGCCGCCGCAGGCGGTGGCGGCCAGGGCGAGGGAGGTGACGGCGGCGAGGGCCGCGCAGGTACGGCGGAGGGATGACTTGCGCATGGCGGAGGTTCCTTTGCGAGGGTGGGCGCAGGGGGCGTGGGGTCTGAGGGCCCCGTGCTACGGGACGGGACTGGGGGCCTTGGGAACGGACGGTGCCGCGGCGGCCCGGCGCCCGGCACGGGTGACCGCGATCTGCCGTGCGACCCGGGGGCCGAGCACGGAGAGGACGAGCAGAACGCCGGTGACGACGATCTGCGACTGGGCGGAGACGTCCTGGAGGCTCATCACGTTCTGCAGCGCGCCGAGCAGGAAGACTCCCGCGATCGCGCCGCCGAGCGTGCCCCGGCCGCCGTCGAAGTCGATGCCGCCGAGCAACACGGCGGCGACGACGGAGAGTTCCAGGCCCATGGCGTTGTCGTAGCGGGCGCTGGCGTAGTGCAGTGCCCAGAAGACGCCGGTGAGGGAGGCCATCAGGCCGGTCACCGCGAACAGGATCAGCTTCTGCCGCTTGACCCGGATGCCGGCGAACCGCGCGGCCTCCTCGGCGGCGCCGATCGCGAACAGTGACCGGCCGAACGGGGTGGCGTGCAGCGCGACCACGGCGATCGCGAGCAGGACGAGGAAGGGCAGGAAGGCGTAGGGGATGAAGGTGTCGCCGATGCGTCCGGCCGCGAAGTCCAGGTACTGGGTGGGGAAGTCGGTCACCGCGTCGGAACCGAGCACGATCTGCGCGATGCCGCGATACGCGGCGAGGGTGCCGATGGTGACGGCGAGGGACGGCAGTCCGAGCCGGGTCACCAGCAGGCCGTTGATCAGTCCGCAGACCACACCGAGGACCAAGCAGAGCGGGATGATCGTCTCGATCGTCATGCCCTGGTTCCACAGGGCGCCCATCACGGCACCCGACAGACCGGCCGTCGAGGCGACGGAGAGGTCGATCTCGCCGGAGACCACGAGCAGCGTCATCGGCAGCGCGATGAGCGCGATGGGCAGCGTGTTGCCGATGAGGAATGACAGGTTGAGGGCGTTGCCGAAACCGTCGACGGTACCGAAGGACAACAGCAGGACGACGACGAGGAGGGCGCCGACGGCCGAATCCCACCTCTTCAGGACGGGCCGGCGGATCGCTCGGCTCAGGGAGAAGTCAGCCATGGCGGGCGTTCCTCTTCTTCAGGGCGTTGGCCACGCGCAGCGCGACGATCCGGTCGACCGCGATGGCGAGGATGAGCAGGACGCCGTTGATGGCGAGCACCCAGACGGAGCTGACGCCGAGGGCGGGCAGCACGCTGTTGATGGAGGTCAGCAGCAGCGCGCCGAGGGCCGCGCCGTAGACGCTGCCGGAGCCGCCGGTGAAGACCACGCCACCGACCACGACCGCGCTGACGACGGTGAGTTCGTAGCCGGTACCGGTGCCGGAGTCGACGTTGCCGAACCGGGCCAGGTACATCGCGCCCGCGAGACCGGCGAGGGCGCCGCAGAAGGTGTAGGCGGCCAGGGTCCGCTTGCGGACGGGGATGCCGGCGAGGCGGGCGGCCTCGGGGTTGGAGCCGAGCGCGTACAGCTCTCGTCCGCTGCTGAAGTGCTTGAGGTAGTACGCCGTCGCCACCAGCACCGCGAGGGCGATCAGGGCGAGCCACGGCACCGCGGAGACGCCGCCGGAGCCGAAGTCGACGAATCCGTCGGGCAGGTCGGCCGCGGTGATCTGGCGGGAGCCGACCCAGATGGAGTCGATGCCGCGGATGATGTAGAGCGTGCCGAGGGTGACGACGAGCGCGGGCACCTGGCCGAGGCTGACGAGCAGGCCGTTGAGCAGGCCGAAGGCGATACCGGTCAGGACCGCGAGGAACACGGCCACGACGGGGTTGCCGCCGCCCTGGAGATGGATGCCGGCGGCGAAGGCGCTGATACCGAGCGTGGAGCCGACCGACAGGTCGACGTTGCGGGTGATGACGACGAGCGCCTGGCCGATGGCGACGAGGACCAGGATCGTCGCGTTCAGCAGCAGGTCCTTGATGCCCTGCTCGGTGAGGAACTCGCTGTTGCCCGCCTGGGTGACGGCGATCATCGCCAGGAAGACGAGCAGGATGGCGAGCTCGCGCATCTTGAAGACGCGGTCGACCAGGCGGGTGCCGCCGGACTCAGGTATGTCGCCGGCGGGGGCCTGCTGAGGAGCGATCACCGTCACGCCCTCCTCCTTCCGTTCTCCCCCATGGGCTTCGTCCAGGGGGCGCCCTCGTCGCCGCCCGCGCGGCGCGGAGGTGCGGGCATCGTGTTCGTCTGCGGCCCGGCGTCCCGCCCGTCGCCCGCCACCGCCCTCAACCGGCTGCGCTGCGCGCAGGCTGCTTCGATGTGCGCGTCGCTCACGCGGCCCTCCCGGTGGCTGCGGCCATCACGGATTCCTCGGTGGCTTCGGTGCGGGGGATCTCGGCGGTCAGGCGGCCCTCGTGCATCACGAGCACGCGGTCGGCCATGCCGAGGATCTCGGGCAGGTCGGAGGAGATCATCAGGACGGCGACCCCGTCGGCGGCCAGCTCGCTGAGCAGCCGGTGCACCTCGGCCTTGGTGCCGACGTCGATGCCGCGGGTCGGCTCATCGACGATCAGTACCTGGGGGCCGGTGGCGAGCCACTTGGCGAGGACGACCTTCTGCTGGTTGCCGCCGGAGAGCGTGGCGACGGTGTCGGCGATCCGGGCGTACTTGACCTGGAGCTTGACGGCCCAGTCGAGGGAGCGGCTGCGTTCGGCGCCGCGGTCCATGAGGCCGGCCTTCACGGTCGTACGAAGACCGGTGAGGCCGATGTTGCGCTCGATGGACATGTTCATCACCAGGCCCTGGGCGCGCCGGTCCTCGGGGACCAGGGCGAGCCCGGAGGCCATGGCGATGGACGGCGCGCCGCTGGTCAGCTTCCGCCCGGCGACCTCGACCTCACCGGCGTCCCAGCGGTCGATGCCGAAGACGGCCCGGGCGACCTCGGTGCGGCCGGCGCCGACGAGCCCGGCGAGGCCGACGATCTCGCCGCGCCGCACGTCGAAGGAGACGTCGGTGAAGACGCCCTCGCGGGTCAGCCGGCGCACGCTGAGGGCGATCTCGCCCGGGGTCACGTCCTGCTTGGGGTAGAGCTCTGCGAGATCGCGGCCGACCATGCGGCGGACGAGGTCGTCCTCGGTCATGCCGTCGAGCGGCTCACCGGCGATCCAGGCGCCGTCGCGCAGGGTGGTCACCCGCTGGCAGATCTGGAAGATCTCCTCGAGGCGGTGCGAGATGAAGAGCACCGCGGCGCCCTGTTCGCGCAGGGTGCGGACCACGCCGAAGAGGCGGGCGACCTCGCTGCCGGTGAGGGCAGCTGTCGGCTCGTCCATGATCAGGACGCGGGCGTCGAAGGAGAGCGCCTTGGCGATCTCGACGATCTGCTGATCGGCGATGGACAGGCCGCGCGCGGGCCGGTCGGGGTCGAGATCGACGCCGAGACGCTGCATCAGGCCGAGTGTCGCGGCGTGGGTGGCCTTGTGGTCGATGCGGCCGAGGGAGCGCCGGGGCCGGCGGCCCATGAAGATGTTCTCGGCGATCGACAGATCGGGGAAGAGGGTCGGCTCCTGGTAGATCACGGCGATGCCTGCGTCGCGGGCGTCACCGGGGCCGTGGAAAACGACGGGCGCACCGTCGAGCAGCACCTGGCCGGCGTCCGGACGGTGCACTCCGGCGAGCGTCTTGATGAGGGTCGACTTGCCCGCGCCGTTCTCTCCGGCGAGGGCGTGCACCTCTCCGGGGAACAGCTCCAGGGAGACGTCCCGCAGGGCGCGGACCGCGCCGAAGGACTTCGAAATGTCCCTGAGCGCGAGAACCGGGGCCGGACCCGTGGTGGACGGGTGGGTCATGGGGGCTCCTCGACGACGCCGGCGGGACGGCCCTCCTGGCGTCGTGAAAGGTTTCAACTTGGTTGCCGGGACGTTAGGCATGGAGGCCACGTCGCGTCAATGGGTCCCGGTCGAAAGAATTTCGAGGCGCACAGGTCACTCTCATGCGCAACCGTCTGGGCCAGAGGGGTTGACACCCCTGGGCAGGACTCATAGCTTCCCGTATTGAATCGTTTCACAGGGAAGCCTTTCAGCAGACCTTCCGACCCGATGTCACAGGAGCCCTGAAGTGACCGAGCTCGCCGCGGTGAAGGCCGCGCTCAAGACCCAGGCCGTCGAGACGCCGTCGTGGGCGTACGGGAACTCGGGAACGCGTTTCAAGGTGTTCGCGCAGCAAGGCGT
The DNA here is from genome assembly GCF_025854275.1 of Streptomyces peucetius. NCBI lineage: Bacteria > Bacillati > Actinomycetota > Actinomycetes > Kitasatosporales > Streptomycetaceae > Streptomyces > Streptomyces peucetius. The sequence continues at coordinate 449,585 of NZ_CP107567.1, forward strand.
TCCCCGCACTCCGCAGGAGAAGCTGGACGACGCGGCGAAGGTGCACGAGTTCACCGGCGTCGCGCCGACCGTCGCCCTGCACATTCCGTGGGACAAGGTCGACGGCTCCGACGGATACGCAGAGCTGGCGAAACACGCCGGGGACCGTGGCGTGAAGCTGGGCGCGATCAACTCCAACACCTTCCAGGACGACGACTACAGGCTGGGAAGCATCTGTCATCCGGACGCGGCCGTACGGCGCAAGGCGGTGGATCATCTGCTGGAGTGCGTCGACATCATGGATGCGACGGAGTCCCGGGATCTGAAGCTGTGGTTCGCCGACGGGACGAACTACCCGGGGCAGGACGACATCCGTGCGCGGCAGGACCGGCTGGCCGAAGGACTGGCCGAGGTGTACGAGCGGCTCGGGGACGGGCAGCGGATGCTGCTGGAGTACAAGTTCTTCGAGCCGGCCTTCTACACGACCGATGTGCCGGACTGGGGGACGGCGTACGCGCACTGTCTGAAGCTCGGCGAGAAGGCGCAGGTCGTGGTCGACACCGGGCATCACGCTCCCGGTACCAACATCGAGTTCATCGTCGCGACGCTGCTGCGGGAGGGGAAGCTCGGCGGGTTCGACTTCAACTCGCGGTTCTACGCGGACGACGACCTGATGGTCGGGGCCGCGGATCCGTTCCAGCTGTTCCGGATCATGTACGAGGTGCTGCGCGGTGGCGGGTTCTCCAGCGAGGTCGCCTTCATGCTCGATCAGTGCCACAACATCGAGGCCAAGATTCCGGCGATCATCCGGTCCGTGATGAACGTGCAGGAGGCCACGGCGAAGGCGCTGCTGGTCGACCGGGAGGCATTGGCCGCGGCGCAGCGGAGCGGTGATGTGCTCGCGGCCAACGCCGTACTCATGGACGCGTACAACACGGATGTGCGGCCGCTGCTGCGGGAGGTGCGTGGGGAGATGGGGCTGGACGCGGATCCCGTCGCCGCGTATGCCCGGTCCGGGTGGGCCGAGAAGATCGTGGCTGAACGCGTCGGCGGGCAGCAGGCCGGTTGGGGGGCCTGACCACCGGGTCCCCGTCCGCCGCCGGGTCCGCCGGTGCGGACCGCAGGTCGCAGGCGCCTGGTCGCGCCCACGCGGCGGCGCCGCACATCGATACGCCCCGCGCCCCTTTCAAGCCGTCTCCACCCTCGTCACACAAGGACTGAACAGACATGGCAACCCATTCCGAAGCCGCCGCGCTGCTCGCCCGTTCGCACCGGCTCGGCGCCGACCCCCGCAACACCAACTACGCCGGCGGCAACACCTCCGCCAAAGGGACGACGACCGACCCGGTCACCGGCGGCGACGTCGAACTGATGTGGGTGAAGGGCTCCGGTGGCGACCTGGGCACGCTCACCGAGGGCGGACTCGCCGCCCTGCGCCTCGACCGGCTGCGCGCCCTCACCGGCGTCTACCCGGGCGTGGAGCGCGAGGACGAGATGGTCGCCGCCTTCGACTACTGCCTGCACGGCAAGGGCGGTGCGGCTCCCTCCATCGACACCGCCATGCACGGGCTCGTCGGGGCCGCGCATGTCGACCATCTCCACCCCGACTCCGGGATCGCCCTGGCCTGCGCCGCCGACGGCGAGAAGCTGACCGCCGAGTGCTTCGGCGACACCGTGGTGTGGGTGCCGTGGCGACGGCCCGGGTTCCAGCTCGGGCTGGACATCGCGGCGGTCAAGGAGGCCAACCCGCAGGCCGTCGGGTGCATCCTCGGCGGGCACGGGATCACCGCCTGGGGTGACACCTCCGAGGAGTGCGAGCGGAACTCGCTGCACATCATCCGGACCGCCGAGGCATTCCTCGCCTCGCGCGGGAGGCCGGAGCCGTTCGGGCCGGTGATCGACGGGTACGCGGCGCTGCCCGAGGACGAGCGGCGGGAGCGTGCCGCGGCACTGGCGCCGTACGTCCGTGCCGTGGCCTCGCAGGACAGGGCTCAGGTCGGTCACTTCAACGACTCCGAGGCAGTCCTCGAGTTCCTGGCGCGGGCCGAGCATCCGCGGCTGGCCGGCCTCGGCACCTCCTGCCCCGATCACTTCCTGCGGACCAAGGTGCGGCCGCTCGTCCTCGACCTGCCGCCCGCCGCTCCGCTCGACGAGGCGACCGCCCGGCTGAAGGAGCTGCACGCCGAGTACCGCGAGGAGTACGCCGCCTACTACCGGCGGCACGCCCTGCCCGACTCCCCCGCCATGCGCGGCGCCGACCCGGCGATCGTGCTGATCCCCGGTGTCGGCATGTTCAGCTTCGGCAAGGACAAGCAGACCGCCCGGGTCGCGGGCGAATTCTACGTCAACGCCATCAATGTGATGCGGGGCGCCGAGGCCGTCTCGTCGTACGCGCCCATCGAGGAGTCCGAGAAGTTCCGCATCGAGTACTGGGCGCTTGAAGAGGCCAAGCTTCAGCGGATGCCCGAGCCCAAGCCGCTGGCCGCTCGCGTGGCGCTGGTGACGGGCGCCGGCAGTGGGATCGGGAAGGCCGTCGCGCACCGGCTGGTCGCCGAGGGTGCGTGCGTGGTCGTCGCGGATCTCGACACCGGGAACGCCCAAGCGGTCGCCGAGGAGCTCGGCGGGGCCGACAAGGCCGTCGCCGTGACCGTCGACGTGACGTCCGAGGAGCAGATCGCCGACGCCTTCGAGGCGGCGCTTCTCGCCTTCGGCGGGGTCGACCTGGTGGTCAACAACGCCGGCATCTCCGTCTCCAAGCCGCTGCTCGAGACGACGGCGAAGGACTGGGACCTCCAGCACGACATCATGGCCCGCGGGTCCTTCCTCGTCTCCCGTGAGGCGGCCCGGGTGATGACCGCGCAGCGACTGGGCGGCGACATCGTCTACATCGCCTCCAAGAACGCCGTCTTCGCCGGCCCGAACAACATCGCCTACTCCGCCACCAAGGCCGACCAGGCCCATCAGGTCCGGCTGCTCGCCGCCGAACTCGGCGAGCACGGCATCCGCGTCAACGGCGTCAACCCGGACGGAGTCGTCCGCGGCTCCGGCATCTTCGCCGGCGGCTGGGGTGCCCGGCGCGCCGCCGTGTACGGCGTGGCGGAGGACAAGCTCGGCGAGTTCTACGCCCAGCGGACGCTCCTCAAGCGGGAGGTTCTGCCGGAGCACGTGGCGAACGCCGTGTTCGCGCTCACCGGCGGCGATCTCACCCACACCACCGGGCTGCACATCCCGGTCGACGCCGGTGTCGCCGCCGCCTTCCTGCGATGAGCGCGGCCGTGAAGTCGTACGCCGCGGTCGACCTCGGCGCGTCCAGCGGGCGTGTCATGGCCGGCCGCGTCGGCCCCGGCACGCTGGAGCTGACGGAGGCACACCGTTTCCCCAACCGGCCGGTCCGCCTTCCCGAAGGGCTGCGCTGGGACATGCTGGGCCTCTACACCGGCGTCCTCGACGGACTGCGGGCCGCCGGGGGGGTCGACTCGGTCGGCATCGACGGCTGGGCCGTCGACTACGGTCTGCTCGACGCGGACGGCGCGCTGCTCGGCAACCCGGTCCACTACCGCGACCCGCGTACCGAGGGAATCGCGGAGGCGGTGCGGGCCACGGTGCCCGCCGACGAGCTGTACGCGGCGACGGGCCTGCAGGACGCGCCCTTCAACACCCTGTACCAGCTGGAGGCCGCCCGGACCTCGGCCCAGGCGACGTACGCGGAAAGGCTGTTGCTCGTCCCCGACCTCATCACGTACTGGCTCACCGGTGAGCAGGGAACCGAGCTGACCAACGCCTCGACCACCGGGCTGATCGACCCCGTGACGCGCGACTGGTCGTACGGCCTCGCCCGCCGGCTGGGCGTCGATCTGAGCCTGTTCGCGCCGCTGCGGCAGCCCGGCGACCCGGCCGGGGTGCTCCGGCCCGAGGTGCGCGAGCTGATCGGGGCGGCCGGTCCCGTACCGGTGACGGCCGTAGCCTCCCACGACACCGCGTCCGCAGTGGCCGCCGTCCCCGCCACCAAGGAACGGTTCGCGTACATCTGCACCGGCACCTGGTCGCTCGCGGGCCTGGAGCTGGACGCGCCCGTGCTGACGGAGGAGAGCCGCACCGCCAACTTCACCAACGAGCTGGGGCTGGACGGCACGGTCCGCTACCTGCGGAACATCACAGGCCTGTGGCTGCTCCAGGAGTGCGTACGGGCCTGGGGCGACCCCGACCTCGGTGAGCTGCTGCGCGCCGCGGAGGGGGTGCCGGCTCTGCGATCGGTCGTGGACGCGTGCGACACCGCTTTCCTCGCGCCGGGGCGGATGCCGGAGCGGATCGCGGAGGCGTGCCGGGCGTCGGGGCAGCCGGTGCCCGGGTCCCCCGCCGAGATCACCCGCTGCGTCCTCGACTCCCTGGCCCTCGCCCACCGGCGGGCGATCGAGGACGCCCAACGGCTGGCCGGCCACCCGGTCGACGTCGTCCATGTCGTCGGCGGTGGCGCCCGCAACGCACTGCTGTGCCGGCTGACGGCCGACGCCTGCGGGCTGCCGGTGGTGGCGGGACCCGCGGAGGCGGCCGCGTTCGGTAACGTCCTGGTGCAGGCACAGGCCCAGCGGGTCGTCGGCGACCGGTGGCACATGCGGGACCTGCTCACCCGTACCCAGCCGCTGACACGGTACGAGCCACAGGGTGACACGGCCCCGTGGCGCGCGGCCGAGGTTCGGCTCGCGTGGCGCTGAGCGGCCGCCCGGCGGGCCGTGGCCGCAGCTGTCCGACGATCGACGACAAGGAGTCCGCGATGCGTGTCGCCCTGTTCCTGACCTGCGTCAACGACACGCTCTACCCGGACACGGGGCGGGCCGTGGTGAAGCTGCTGACCAGACTGGGGGTGGACGTCGACTTCCCGATGGGCCAGACCTGTTGCGGCCAGGCGCACTACAACACCGGCTACCGGCACGAGGCGGAGCCGCTCGCCCGGCGTTTCGCGGACGTGTTCCGCGACTACGAGGCGATCGTCACGCCCTCGGGGTCGTGCGGCGCGATGGTGCGGGAGCTGTACCCGCGCATGGGCGAGCGGGCGCGGGCCGAAGGGCGCGGGGACACACTCGCGGCCGCCGTGGCACCCGTGGTGCCGAAGACGTACGAACTCACCGAATTCCTGGTGGACGTGCTCGGTGTGACGGACGTCGGGGCCCATTACCCGCACCGGGTGACGTACCACCCGACCTGTCACGGGCTGCGCGGCCTCGGCCTGGGCGACCGTCCCCGGCGGCTGCTGGAGGCCGTCAAGGGGCTGGAACTGGTGGAGCTGCCGGGCGCGGAGGAGTGCTGCGGCTTCGGCGGCACGTTCGCAGTGAAGAACGCCGACGTCTCGGCGGCGATGGGCGCCGACAAGGTGCGCAGCGCCGAGTCGACCGGCGCCGCCGTGCTTTGCGCGGCCGACAATTCCTGTCTGATGCACATCGGCGGGACGATGGCCCGGCTGAGGACGGGCATGCGGCCCGTCCACCTCGCGGAGATCCTGGCGAGCACGGAAGAGGACCCCATGGGAGAGGAGCCCGTCGCATGAGCGGCACCTTCGTCGGCATGCCGGCCTTCCCGGAGGCCGCGCAGCGGGCCGTCCACGACCGCACCCTGCGCGGCAACCTGCGTCACGCCACCCACACGATCCGCGCGAAACGGGCGAACGCCGTGGCGGAGGTGTCCGACTGGGCCGGACTGCGGGAGGCGGGCCGGCAGATCAAGGATCACACGCTGCGCCATCTCGACCGGTACCTCGTGCAGTTGGAGGAGTCGGTCACTGCAGCCGGCGGCATCGTCCACTGGGCCGCTGACGCCGAGGAGGCCAACCGGATCGTGACCGGACTGGTCAGGGCGACCGGCGAGTCGGAGGTCGTCAAGGTCAAGTCGATGGCCACGCAGGAGATCGGCCTCAACGAGGCGCTGGAGGCGGAGGGCATCCGCGCCTACGAGACCGATCTGGCCGAACTGATCGTGCAGTTGGGCAGGGACCGGCCCTCGCACATCCTCGTCCCCGCGATCCACCGCAACCGCGGGGAGATCAGGGACATCTTCGCGCGCGAGATGAGCGAGTGGGGCCGTCCGGCGCCCGAGGGGCTGACCGACACGCCCGCGGAGCTCGCCGAGGCCGCCCGGCTGCACCTGCGGGAGAAGTTCCTGCGGGCCAAGGTGGGCGTCTCCGGCGCCAACTTCATGGTCGCGGAGACCGGGACGCTGGTGGTGGTGGAGTCCGAGGGCAACGGACGGATGTGCCTGACCCTGCCCGAAACCCTGATCTCGGTCGTCGGCATCGAGAAGATCGTCCCGACCTGGCGGGACCTGGAGGTGTTCCTCCAGACACTCCCCCGCTCCTCGACGGCGGAGCGGATGAACCCGTACACGTCGATGTGGACGGGCACCACGGACGGGGACGGGCCGAAGACGTTCCATCTGGTGCTCCTGGACAACGGCCGCACCGACACCCTGGCCGACGAGGTCGGCAGGCAGGCACTGCGCTGCATCCGCTGCTCGGCGTGCCTCAACGTCTGCCCGGTGTACGAGCGGGCCGGCGGTCACGCGTACGGCTCCGTCTATCCGGGTCCGATCGGTGCCATTCTCAGCCCCCAACTGCGAGGAACGGCAAGCGAGATCGACGCGTCGCTGCCGTATGCCTCGAGTCTCTGCGGGGCCTGCTACGAGGTGTGCCCGGTCGCCATCGACATCCCCGAGGTGCTGGTGCACCTGCGCGAACGGGTCGCGGAGGGCGGCCAGGTGACCCGGCGGGGCGACAAGGTGGTACTGAAGCCCGCGAAGGGACATGCCGCTGAGCGGGCGGCCATGCGCGCCGCCCGGTGGGCCTTCAGCCACCCGGGAGCACTGCGCGCCGGACAGCGGCTCGCCTCGCGCACCCGCCGCTTCCATCCGCGTACGCTGCCCGGTCCTGGCCGGGCGTGGAGCGGCACCCGGGACCTGCCCGCGGTGCCGGCGGAGCCGTTCCGCGACTGGTGGCGGCGCACCGACGGAGGGAAGGGCGCGAAGTGAGCAGCAGGGACCGGATCCTGGGCCGGGTACGACAGGCGCTGGCGGACGTGCCACGCGACGACACGCCGTACGAGCAGGCGGTCGAACGGGCCTATCTGCGCGAGCACGGTACGCGCGGCGCCGGGGAGACGGTGGAACTGCTCGCCGAGAACCTGGCGGACTACCGGGCTGTCGTGCACCGCTGCGACGCCGAGGGGCTGGCGGAGACGATCGCCGGGCTGCTCGCCGCACGGGGCGCGTCGTCGGTGCTCGTACCACCGGGGCTGGACGAGCGCTGGCTGGCGGCCACCACCGTGGCGCGGGTGCCCGACCGGCCGGAGAGCACGCCGGAGGAGCTCGACCGGGTGGACAGCGTGGTCACGGGCTGCGCCGTCGCGATCGCCGAGACCGGCACGATCGTGCTGGACGCCTCGCCCGACCAGGGGCGGCGCCGGGTCACTCTCGTCCCCGACCACCACATCTGCGTCGTACGCGTCCCCGGCCAGGTCGTGTCTTCGGTGCCTCTGGCGCTCGAACGAATCGACCCGGCACGCCCGTCGACGTGGATCTCCGGCCCCTCCGCGACCAGCGACATCGAACTCGACCGCGTCGAGGGGGTGCACGGGCCGCGCACGCTGGAGGTGGTGCTGGTGACGGACTGAGGCGGAGTTCCGCGGCCTTCCGAGGGGCGGCCGGACGCCCCTGGAGCGGCCCTGCGGGCGCCGGCCGGCCGGGAGCCCGGCTCAGCCGCCGGGCGCGGGGCCCGTGTTCAGCCGTTGGCCGTTGCGCAGAGGGGGTGGCCCCAGCCGTCGCTGTTCTTCGCGATCGTCTCGCCCTTGGCATAGGGCCGGCCGCAGCGGCAGCGGCCGGGGAACTTCGCCTTCACCGAACCTCGTCCGGCCCCGCCGCCCGCGGGCGCGCGCCGCGTCCCGGCGGACCGGCGGGGCCGCGCGCCGGTGCCTGGGCGTGTCTGTGTCTCGGGCGGCGGCAGATCGGATCCGGCAGCCGAGCCGGCGGCCTGCTGCGTGACGGCGGCGCGGCTCGCGGCACCGTCGGCGGCGGCGTTCAGCGGATCACCGTCGACCTGGTGCGCGGGAGTGTGGACGAACGTCACGTCGCGGCCGGTCAGCAGTGTGTCGATGGCCATCACGAGATCCTGGTTGGCCACCGGACCGCCGGAGGCCGTCCGCCACCCCTTGCGGCGCCAGCCCGGCAGCCAGGTGGTGACCGCCTTCATGGCGTACTGCGAGTCCATCCGCACTTCGAGCGGGGTCGCGGCGTCGGTCGTCCGCAGCAGCTCCAGCAGTGCGGTCAGCTCAGCCACGTTGTTCGTGGCCCGGCCCAGCGGTCCGGCCTCCCAGGAGGCGACGCGCCCGTCCGCGCCGGCGATGACCCACGCCCAGGCCGCGGGCCCGGGGTTCCCTTTCGACGCGCCGTCGCACGCGGCAATGATCCGTTCCACCATTCCTCCGATGCTGCCACGCGCCCCGCGCCGCCCCGCGCCGGGGTATCGGCAACGGTGCTACGCGCCGCGTCCCCCGGCCGCCAGATGCAGGAACCGGAACTCGGTGCGGCTGCGGAGGACCGCACCGGGGCGCAGCACGGTGCTCGGGTACGCGGGACGGTTGGGGGCGTCGGGGAAGTGCTGGGTCTCCAGGCAGACACCGCCGTGGCGCTCGAGACACCGGCCCGTGCCGTCCATGAGCGTGCCGTCGAGCTGGTTGGCGGTGTACACCTGCACACCGGGTTCCGTCGTCCACACCTCCATGACGCGGGCCGCGGCCGGAGCCGTGAGCCGCGCGGCACGCCGCAGGGTGCCGTCGCCGCCGCCGGGCAGGACCCAGCAGTGGTCATAGCCGCCGGCCTGGCGGATCTGCTCGTCCGCCGCCGCGACCCGCTCCGCGAGAAGGCCGGGTGAGCGCAGGTCGAAGGCCGTCCCGGTGACATCGGCGGCCGGACCGTGCGGGATGCCGTCGGCGGCGACCGGCAGATAGGCGGGAGCGTCGACCTCGAGGGTGTGGCCGAGCACGTCGCCGTCGCCGGCGAGGTTGAAGTAGGCGTGGTTGCTGACATTGACGACGGTCGGGCGGTCGGTCACCGCGGTGTGGTCGAGGATGAGGGTGCCCGCGGTGTCGAGGCGGTAGGTGGTGGTGATGTCGAGCGCCCCGGGGAAGCCCATGTCACCGTGCGGGCTGTGCAGCGCGAGCCGCACTGAGGCGCCGGTCGCGTCGACGTGCTGCGTGGCCTGCCAGACCTTGGTGTCGAAGCCTCCGGGGCCGCCGTGCAGGGCGTGGCCGCGGTCGTTGGCGGGCACCTGGTACGTCGTTCCGTCGAGGGTGAAACGGCCCAGGGCGATGCGGTTGGCGTAACGGCCGACGAGGGCGCCGAGGTAGGGGCTCTTCTCCGCGTACTGGTCAAGGGAGCCCAGGGAGAGGACGACGGAGGCGCCGGCGCCCGTGGTGTCGGGCACTTCGAGGGTGTGCAGGACGCCGCCGTAGGTGAGGATCTCGGCGTGGACGCCCGTACCGGACTCCAGCCGCCACAGGCCGACCTCCTCTCCGCTCGGGGTGGTGCCGAACGGCCGGTGGTGGACGCTGGGTCGCGGCATCATCAGTCCTTGTGGCATGCGGGGTCCGCGGGGAGTGCGGTCGTCGGAGAAGGGGTTCATGTGCGGGGGCCGGCCGGGCTGTCGCCGGTCTCCCGGGCATCGGTCGTGTCGTCGTCGCCGTGGTGCCGGCCGTCGGTCCGGTCATCGGTCCGGGCGGCGCCGGAGTCCTGGCCGTCGGCCCGCCCGCCGGCGCCGGTCGACTCCCGGACGATGAGGCGGTGTCCGGGCCTGATCCGCTGCGGCTCGGACAGCGGCTTTCCGGCGAGCCGGTCGACAAGCCGCTCGACGGCCAGTCGGGCGATCGCCTGTTTGTCGGGGGACACCGTGGTGAGGGTGACCGCGCCGTAGCGGCTCTCCTCGATGTCGTCGAAGCCGACCACGGCGACGTCCTCGGGGACCCTCAGGCCACGCTCGGTGAGGACGCGCATCGCTCCGACGGCGATCAGATCGTTGTAGGCGAACACGCCGTCGGGGCGTTCGCCGCGTTCCAGCAGCGTGGCCATGGCCGCGGCGCCGTCGGCACGGCCGTAGCCGTCGGTGGCGACGACCAGGCTCTCGTCCGGTTCGAGCCCGGCCGCGGCGACCTCCTCCCGCCAGCCCCGCAACCGCAGGTGTGCGGGGCGGCGTTCGCGGCTGGTACGTGAGCCCAGGAACGCGATCCGGCGGCGGCCGAGGTCCAGGAGATGGCGTACCGCGGTGCGCGCCGCGGCCACGTTGTCGATGGCGATCTGGTCGTAGGGCGCTTCGTACTCCCGCTCGCCGAGCAGCACCAGCGGGGACGTCTCCTGCCGGGCGAGCAGGTCCGCGTTCTCCAGGTGGATGGGGCTGAGGATGAGTCCGTCGATGACATGGGAACGGAACTCCTGGCAGACCAGGAGCTCCCGTTCGCGCAGGCCCGCCGTGTGGTCGACGAGGACCGTGTAGTCGTGCCGCGCCGCGGCGTCGATGACGGCGCCGGCCAGCTCGGCGAAGTAGGGGTTGCCGAGCTCGGGAACAGCGAAGGCGATGATGCCGGTGCGCCCCTTGCGCAGGTGGCGTGCGGTGAGATTCGGACGGTAACCGAGCTCGTCGATGGCCTGCTGCACCTTGGCGCGCATGTGGGGGGTGACGTGGGGATAGTTGTTCACCACGTTCGACACGGTCTTGATCGACACGCCCGCCCGCTGCGCGACATCCTTGAGGCTGACGCCCACGGTACTCCTTTTGCTCAACTCTGCTCGGCAGCGAGGGCCGGGCCCGGGGCTTCCCGGGTTCGGGGGGGTGCGCCGGGACCCCGGCGGCTTGCGCGCAGGGCTCCCGGCGGATCAGGCGGCTCTTCGACCGCGTGCCAGATACCGCTGCGCGACTACGACGAGGATAAGGAATCCGCCGCTGACCACAGACTGGTACGAGGAGTTGAGCGAGCCGATCTGGTTGATGAGGTTCTGGATCACCGCGAGCAGCAGCACCCCCCACAGCGTGCCGCTGACCGATCCGGCACCGCCGACCAGTAGCGTGCCGCCGATGACGACGGCGGCGATCGCATCGAGTTCCATGCCGACACCGATGATGGTGACGCCGGAGGACAGACGTGCCGCGTTGATCGCCCCGGCCAGGCCCGCCAGGAGCCCGCTGAGCAGATACACCATGATCTTGGCGCGGGCGACGGGCAGCCCCATCAGTGTCGCGGCGTCGCTGCTGCCCCCGACGGCGAACAGCGTCTGGCCGAACGAGGTGCGCTGCAGCACCAGGCCACCGGCGCCGAAGAGCACAAGGGCGATGAGGATCGGGTGGCCGAAGCCCCAGACGCTGCCCTGGCCCAGCTCCGCGAACGCCGAGTCCTTGGGCACCAGATAGGTGGTCGCGCCCTCGTCGGTGATGGCGAGGAGCAGTCCTCGGGCACCGAGCAGGGAGGCGAGCGTGACGATGAAGGGAGCCATGCCCGCCCGTGCGATGAGCACGCCGTTGAGCGCGCCGACAGCCCCGCACACCACGAGCGGTACCAGCAGTGCCGCAAGGATGCCGTACTGCGAGGCCCATGCGGCGAGGACTCCGCCGAGGGCGAAGACGGAGCCGACGGACAGGTCGATGCCGCCGGTGATGATCACCAGGGTCATGCCGAGGGCCACGACGGCGAGGAGGGACGCCTGCACGGTGACCCCGCGGGCGTTGTCGAGGGTGGCGAACGTGGGATAGACGAAGGAGGCGATCACGATGACGAGGAGCAGAACCGCGAGCACGCCCTGACGTTGGACGAGTGACGCGAGACGTTCTCTGCCGGGGACCCGGGCGGCGGGAACCTTGCCCGTGCCGCTACCGAGAGGGTCCGGCGCCGACGTGTCGGCCTTTCCGGGGGCGGCAGCCGCCGGTGAGGTGAGTTTCATCGGGATCGGCGCTCCCGTGCGACGTAGACGGCGACGACGATAATGGCCGCCTGGGCGATCTGGGCGGTGGAGTCGGGCAGGTCGTGCTTGATGAGCGTGGCGCGCAGGAGCTGCATCAGCAGTGCTCCGGCGACGGTGCCCAGCACGCGGATGGAACCCCCGCTGAGCGGGGTGCCGCCCACGACCACGGCTGTGATCGCGGACAGTTCCATGAGGTTGCCCAGCGAGGACGGATCGCTGGCGGTGAGCCGGGCGGTGGCGAGGATGCCGGCCAGAGCCGCGAGGACACCGCACAGGATGTAGACACCGGTCAGCACGCGTTTGACGGGCAGACCGGCCAGGGACGCGGCGGACCGGTTGCCGCCGATCGCGACGATCTGGCGTCCGAAGGTGGTCCGGTGGACGAGGAAGGCCACGGCAAGGGCCAGCACGGCGGCGATGAGGACGACCAGCGGAATGCCGAGGAGGCTTCCGGTGCCCAGCGACAGCAGATCGGGGTTGGTGATCTGCTTCAGCCGGCCGTCCGCCATGACGAGGGCGATGCCGCGTCCGCCGACGAAGAGGGCGAGGGTGGCGACGATGGGTTGGAGCCCGACCACGGACACCAGCGTGCCGTTCACCGCCCCGACCACCGCTCCGGCGAGAAGGGCGACGATCAGGGCGGGCACAAGCCCGTAGCCGAGGTAGAGCGGCAGCAGAGCCGCCGCCAGGGCCATGGCGGAGCCCACCGACAGGTCGACCCCTTCGGTGCCGATCACCAGCGCCATGCCGAGGGCCACGATGACGATCGGGGCCACCTGGATCAGCTGGGTGCGCAGGTTGTCGACGGTGAGGAAGTGTTCGGTGAAGACCGCGTTGAAGATCAGGAGTGCGGCGACAGCGGCGTACACGCCGTACTCCTGGAACCATGCGGGGCCGGGCAGCCGTGACGGGCCGCGTGTCGGCGCCGCGGCCGCCTGGGTGGTCATCGGAGGTCCTCCTTGCCGGCCGTGGCCCGGGTCGGGACGTGCGTGTCGGGGCGGGTGGTGCCGGCGGCGTCGGTGTCGGTGGCGCGGGCGGCGTCGGTGCCGGCGGCAGTGCGGGGGGTGCCGTCGTCGGTCGCGTGGCTGTCATCGGCGAGCGCGGCGAGCAGGGCCTCCTCGGTGACCTGATCGCCTGTCAGCTCACCGGCCGTCGCCCCGCTGCGCAGTACCACGATCCGGTCGGACCCTTCGATGAGTTCCTCGATGTCGGAGGAGATCAGCAGCACGGCGAGCCCTTCCTGGGCGAGCTCGTCGATCAGCGCCTGGACCTCGGCCTTGGCTCCGACGTCGATGCCGCGCGTGGGCTCGTCGAGCAGCAGCACCTTCGGCTCGAGACACAGCCACCGGGCGAGGAGGACCTTCTGCTGGTTCCCGCCGGAGAGTTCGCCGACCTTCTGCTCGGGGCTCGAGGCCTTGATGCGCAGCCGCTTCATGAAGATGTCGACGATGCGGTCCTGCTGTCCCCGCGAGACGATGCCCGCGCGCGAGAGCCTGGGCAGTGCGGCGAGCACGATGTTCTCGCGGACCGACAGGCCGGGCACGATGCCCTCGGCCTTGCGGTCCTCCGGGAGGAGGCTGATCCCGGCACGGATGGCGCGCGAGGAGGAGAGCCGGGCGAGGGGGATGCCGTCGATGCGGATCTCCCCCGCGTCGAGCGGAAGGGCACCGGCGAGCGCCTTCACGGTCTCGCTGCGGCCGGACCCCAGTAGGCCGCCGAGTCCGAGCACTTCACCTGGGTGGAGCTCCAGCGACACGTCGTGCAACTGGTGTCCGCGGGTCAGCCCGGTGGCGGTGAGGACGGGCTTGCGCGCGATGTCGTGGTCCTCCTCCCCGAAGCTCGTCACGCCGTGCCTGCGGACCTCGGACACCTCCCGTCCGAGCATCATGGACACCAGCCGCATGCGGTCCAGGTCGGCCAGGTCTCCGGTGTGGATGTGTTTGCCGTCGCGGAGCACGGTGACCCGGTCGCAGATGCGGTACAGCTCGTCCATGCGGTGGCTCACGTAGACGACTGCGATGCCCCGCCGTCGCAGGTCGTCGATGACCCGGAACAGGGTCTCGACCTCGCGCGGTTCGAGGGAGGAGGTGGGTTCGTCCATGATGACGACCTGCGCCTTGACGGACACCGCCCGGGCGAGCGCGACCATCTGCTGCGTGCCGATGCCCAGCGTGTGCAGGGGCCGGCGCGGATCGACGGTGACGCCGAACCCGTCCAGGAGGGCGGCCGCCTCGTGGTGCATGCGTGCGAAGTCGATCAGGTGCAGGCGGGTGCGTGGCTCGCGACCGAGGTAGATGTTGCGGGCCACGCTCATCAGCGGTACGAGGTTCACCTCCTGATAGATCGTGGAGATGCCGGCCTGCTGTGCCTCGAAGGGGCGGGTGAAGTGCACCGGCCGGCCCGACAGCAGCAACTCGCCGCCGTCCGGGCGGTGCACACCGGTGAGCACCTTGATCAGAGTCGACTTGCCCGCGCCGTTCTCGCCGACGAGTGCGTGCGTCTCACCCGCGCGCAGGGTGAACGAGACGTCGTCCAGGGCGGTCACGCCGGGGAAGCGTTTGCCGACGCCGCGAGCCTCCAGCACCGTCGGCGCGGCCGACGGCTGGATGCCGGTCGCCGCGGACGCTGCCGCTTCGGGGGGTGACATGAACGTGGCCTTCCGGAGATGGATCAGGTGAGAGGGGCCGGACCGCCAGGGCTGGAGAACACCGTGGCGCTCCGGAGGCATCCAGGGCCTTTGGAGCGGACCGGACCGGTCGAGCCGGCCGGATCGGGCCGGGGTACGCCCTGAAACGCGACCGCACCGGACCGAAACAGGAACTCGCCGCACAGGGACCGGATCAGGGACTCGCCGCACAGGGACCGGAGCAGGAACTCGTGGGGCTGCACCGGACCGGTATCAGGGGTCGGCCGGACGGGAGTCGCCCGGCCGGATCAGGAGCCGACCGGGCAGGACCCGCTCCCGACCCGGATCCGCAGTAGGCGCCCGTTCAGTACGCTCCGCCGAGAGACTCCGTGGCGTTGGACTCGTCGTAGGCGCGGTCGGCGATGATGACGTTCTCGGGGATCTCCTCGCCGGCGTAGAACTTCTGCACGGTGGCGAAGGCGAGCGGACCGAAGCGCGGGTTGGACTCGATGACGGCGTTGAGTTCCCCGTTGGCCAGTGCCTGGACGGCGTTGCGGGTGCCGTCGATGGAAACGATCTTGACGTCCTTGCCCGGCGCCCTGCCCGCGGCCTTCAGCGCGGTCACGGCGCCGAGGGCCATCTCGTCGTTCTCGGCGTAGACGGCGGTGATGTCGGGCTTGGACTGGATGAGCTGTTCCATGACCTGCTGGCCCTTGTCGCGGGCGAACTCGCCGGTCTGCTGGGCGACGATCTCCAACCCGGGGGCCTGGGACGCGACCTGGTCGACGAAGCCCTTCGTGCGGTCGGTGGTGACGCTGTTGCCGGAGGAGCCGAGGAGGATGGCGACCCTGCCCTTGCCGCCGGTGGCCTTGATCATCGCGTCGGCCGCGCGCTTGCCCTGCTCGACGAAGTCAGAGCCGAGGAAGGCCAGGTAGTCCTCGCAGGCTGTGGCGTTGACCTTGCGGTCGATGGTGAGGACGGGCACCTTCTTCGCTGCGGCTGCCTGGAACGCTGGCTCCAGTCCGTCGGAGTTGAGGGGCGCGACGATGAGGAACTGGGCGCCCTGGGCGAGCATGTCCTGAATGTCGCTGATCTGCTTGGACAGTTGCGACTGCGCGTTGGTGGTGAGGAGCTTCTTCACGCCGACCTTGGCGGCCTCGTCCTTGATGGACTGTGTCTCGGCGATACGGAACGGATTGGCCTCCTTCTCCGACTGGGAGAAGCCGACGATCGCGTTCTTCAGGTCGAGCTTCGGAGCACCGTAGGTCTCCAGCGTGCAGCCGGGGCCCGAGGATGCCGCGGGTGTCTGGACCGCCTGGGCCGCCTGGCTGCTGTCGCCGCCGGCGTTGTTCGGCGTCTCCGACTTCGCGCACCCGGAGAGAGCCAGCGTGGCGGCGACAAGACAGGCGACGGCGAACGTGCGGGATCTCTGCGGAAGGGTCATGTGGAGACACTCCTTGGCGGGACAGCACCGCCGAGTGGCGTGCGGTCGGGCGGGGTGAGTAGGCGGAGCCGGCCTGCCGCGGATGGCCGACAGGCTTGACCCGTACGGTTGCTGACCTGGGAAAAGGCGAGCGCGAAGCACCTCTTGAGCAGTCGGCGACTCCGGCTTTACAACGTTATAGTGCCGTCGGCGCGTGCACGGCAAGAGCCCGGCGCGACGTTCCCCGCACACACCCGGCGCGGTGATCCGCCCACGGCGGAGGACGTCATGACAACGAAGTCAAACGGTGTGCGCGGGGTCTGGACAGCCGCCGAACGGCGTGCTGTCATTCCGCTGCACATAGTTTCCAACGTTGGAACGACTACTGGCCGTTGGGTCCGGCGTCGTGGTCGGCCCCTGTGCCGGCCGTCGCGGCGGTCCGGCTCCGGGCCGTTGCCGAACGGCCCGGGGCGCCGCCGTACGGCATCCGTGTCGCGCGACGCACGAGACGGTGCGCCCTTCACGCGACGGTGCGGCACCCCGCCACGGCACCACCCCGCCCGCACACGGCGGCCACGCCACCTCACCGCGTGCTCGCCACCGTCCCCGCAGGTCACCGCTCAGGCTTCCGATCCCCTCTCTACGAGGAAAGATTCGATGACAAGAAGACTCACCCGCCCCCGAAACCGCATGTGGGCGCTGCTGACCGCGGCGGCCCTGGTGCTGCCGATGAGCAGCCTGGTCCCCACCGCCTCGGCCGCCGAGCCGACCAGCAGCACCTCCACGTCCGCCGCAGAGAACGCCCCGATCGAGGTGCACGGCCTGAAGGGCGAGTACTTCAGCATGTCGGCGCCGGGGGCCCGGGACTTCGCCGAGCTCGGTGGCACATCGCTCGATCCGCAGATCAACTTCTCCGGCCTGACCAGCACCTTCGAAACACTGACCGGAAGCTCCGAGCACACGACCGCCCGCTGGACGGGCCGGATCGAGGTGCCGGCGACCGATGACTACACGTTCTACGCCATCGGCGACAACGGCTTCCGGCTCTTCATCGACGGCGAGCCGGTCATCGACCACTGGGAGCCCGACTGGGACAGGGAGCAGACCAGCGCGCCGGTCCGGCTGACCGCCGGTGAGAAGCACGACTTCCGTCTGGAGATGTTCCAGGACTTCGGCGGGGCGAACATGTTCCTGCGCTGGTCGAGCCCCACGAATCCCAAGCAGCTGGTGCCCGAGTCGGCCTTCACTCCGCCGACCGACTTCGAGGTCTACCCGGTGGAGCTGTCCGTCGCCGAGGACGGCCGGAGCCTGCGCGCCAGGTTCGAGAACGAGGTCGGCGGCATCCGCGGGGTCGAGGACCATCTGACAATCGAGGCCGACACGACGGCCATGCCGGTCAAGTCCGTCGCCGTCGCCCCGGACGACCCGACCTCACTGCTCGTCACCCTCGCGGAGCCCATCCAGAAGAACCAGCAGGTCCGCGTCACCTACGACGGGAACGGCGGCCTCAAGGCCGGTGACGAGACCGTGCCGCAGATCATCCGCTCGGCGCGGAACGCCTCCACCCACCGGCTCACCACGAAGTGGGGCGACAAGCTCGACCCGAAGAATCCGCTGCCGGAGTACCCGCGCCCGCAGCAGGTCCGCGCCAAGTGGCAGAACCTCAACGGACCCTGGCAGTTCAGCGGTGCCGAAGCGGGTGAACGGCCGGTCTTCGGCAAGGACCTCGACGAGAAGATCATCGTGCCGTTCCCGGTCGAGTCCCAGCTCTCCGGGCTCGAGCGGCACGAGGACCACATGTTCTACCGCAAGCTCGTGAACGTGCCGAAGAACTGGAAGGTCGGCGAGGGCAACCGTCTGAAGCTCAACTTCGGCGCTGTCGACTACAAGGCCCGTGTCTGGGTCAACGGCAAGCAGGTCGCCGACCACACCGGCGGCTACAACGCCTTCAGCGCGGACGTCACGGACGCGCTCAAGGGCAGCGGCCCGCAGGAGGTCGTGGTCGCGGTCACCGACACCGGCGGGGCGAACCAGCCGATGGGCAAGCAGTCGACCCGGCCCGGCGGTATCTTCTACACCCAGTCGTCCGGCATCTGGCAGACGGTCTGGATGGAACCCGTCGCCGACGCCTCCATCGACAACGTCGTCACCACGCCCGACATCGATACCGGCAGCCTGGCGGTGACGGTCGAGTCCGACGACGCCTCGGCGGACGCCCGTGCCGAGGCCGTCGCCCGTGACGCGGACGGAAAGGTCGTCGGCAAGGTCAGCGGCCCGGCCAACAGCGAGCTTCGCCTGCCCGTGACCGGGCAGCACCTGTGGAGCCCGGACGACCCGTACCTCTACGACCTCGACGTCAAGCTGACCGACGGCCGGTCGACCGACAAGGTCGACAGCTACTTCGGCATGCGGAAGATCGGGATCGAGAACGTCGGCGGCTATCCGAAGCTGGTCCTCAACGACAAGCCGGTGTTCTCCCTCGCCACCCTCGACCAGGGCTTCTGGCCCGACGGTCTGTACACCCAGCCCAGCGACAAGGCCCTCGCGTTCGACCTGGAGGCGCACAAGAAGCTCGGCTTCAACGCCGTCCGCAAGCACATCAAGGTGGAGTCGCCCCGCTGGTTCTACCACGCGGACAGGCTCGGCCTGCTGGTCTGGCAGGACTTCGTCTCGGGGAACCTCACCAACGAGACGGGCCAAAAGGCCTTCGTCGACCAGGGCCGGGAGATGATGCGGCAGCACCACAACTCGCCGTCCGTCATCGGCTGGATCGTGTTCAACGAGGGCTGGGGCGAGTGGGACCGCGAGGAGAGCGGCCGCATCGCCGAGTCGGTCAAGGCCGCCGACCCGTCCCGTGTCGTCAACGCCCACAGCGGTGTCAACTGCTGCAACTCCAAGGGTGACTCGGGCAAGGGCGACATCATCGACCACCACGACTACAACAACACCGACCCGGCCTTCCCCGACGGGACACGCGCCGCCATGGACGGCGAGCACGGAGGATTCACCCTCCGCACCCCGGGCCACATGTGGCCGGGCGCGCCGACCGTTATCTACAGCGGTGTCGCCGACAAGGAGGCCCTGACCCGCAAGTACGTCGAGAACACCGAGAGGTTCTACCTCGAGGCCGCCGGTGCCGAGCTCTCCGGCTCGGTGTACACACAGATCTCCGACCTGGAGAACGAACTCAACGGTCTCTACACGTACGACCGCCGCGAGATCAAGGTCGACCCGGTCAGGGTCCGCGAGGTCAACCGGAAGGTCATCGCGGCCGGTGCGGCCGCCGGTGAGCGGGAAGCGCTGAAGGGCGGCGGTTCCTGGTCCCTCGACGAGGGCAAGGGCACCACCGCGCGGGACGAGGGCCCCAACGACAAGCCCCTGCGGCTGACCGAGGGCACCACCTGGACGCCCGGCGTCAGTGGCAGCGCGCTGAGGTTCGACGGCCAGGGCAACTACGCCGAGACCGACGGCCCGGTGCTCGACACCACCCAGAGCTACTCGGTCTCCGCCTGGGTCACCCTCGACTCGCTGCCCGGCAACTACGCCACCGCGGTCAGCCAGGACGGACGCCGCCAGGAGAACCCGTTCTATCTGCAGTACGGTCAGGGTGCGTTCGCCTTCAGCACGCCCGGCGGCAACCGTGCCCGCGTCGAGACCGCACCCGAGATTGGACGCTGGTACCACCTCGTGGGCGTGCGGGACGCGGCGGGCAACGACATCAAGCTGTACCTCGACGGCCGGCTCGTCGCGACCACCGCCGCCGGCCCGGCCGACGTCAGCACCGGCCCGCTCGCCGTCGGCCGCGCCCGGTGGAGCGGCCGACACGTCGACTTCTGGCACGGCGCGATCGACCAGGTCCACGCCTACGACAAGGCGCTCTCCGCCGAGGAGGTGAGCGCGCTCCACACCCAGGAGAAGCCGTAGTTCCGAGCGGTATGTCCGGGACCCCCGGCGAGCAGGGCCACTGCCCTGCTCGCCGGGGGTTCTCACGGTCCGTGCCGAGTGGGGCCGGCCCCCTGAGCGGGTGTGCCGGTCAGTCGGCGGCGTGAGCGCCTGCCGTTTTTCAGCTGTCGGCCAGGGGGACGCCGGCCAGGGATGCGGTCTCGCGGGTGCTGAAGGTGTGGGGGCCGTGCCATTCGCACAGCACGATCGTGGCGTCGTCCTGAAGCCGGCGGTTGTGATGGTTCAGATGGGCGCGCATCAGGCGGCGCAGGGTTTCCGGTACGGGGAGTCCGTCGGTGTGCTGGCGGAGCAGGAAGTCGGTGAAGGCGGTGAGTCCGAATTCCTGGCCGCGTGTGCGTGCTTCGGTGATGCCGTCGGTGTAGAGGACGAGGCGGTCGCCGGGCTGCAGCTGCTCCTGGCGCAGGACGGCGGGCAGGCCGAGGTCCGTGCCCATGGGATGGGCGGGCGGGCAGTCCAGCAGCCTCGTCGAGCGCCCGCCGTGGATGAGCACAGGTGGGTGGTGGCCGCGATTGGTCCAGGTGAGCACGCCGGTGGTGGTGTCGAGGTCGGCGAGGATGCCGGTGACGTAGCGGTCGGCGCCGAACTGCTGGAGCATTTCCTGTTCGATGGCGTCGCCGAGGTCGGCGAGGCCGGTTCCCTCTCTGCGGCGGTTGCGGCAGGCGCCGATGGCGAGGTTGGCGGTCAGACCGGCGGCGGTGTCGTGTCCCATGGCGTCGAAGAGGGACAGATGGACGACGTCGCCCGCGGTGGCGTAGTCGTATGCGTCGCCGCTGATCTGGTAGGCCGGTTCCATCCCCGCCGCGATGGTGACGCGGCCGTCGGCGTAGGTGCGCGGCGGCATCAGCTGCCACTGCATCTCGGCGGCCACGTTCATCGGCCCGCTCCGGATGAGGCGGGCGTAGGTGTCGCTGAGGTTTCGCCTGCCGACGACCAGCATCGCCACCAGCGACGACAGGGACAGCATGGCGTCCCGCATGTCCTCGTCGTCCGCCGGGCCGGCCAGGTGCAGGAGGCCGAGCCGCTCCGTGCCGTCCAGCAGCGGCACCCACCAGGAGTGCGGCCTCTTGCCGGTCGGGGTGATACTGCCGTACTGGTAGGCCCGCCCGGCGACGCTGCCCTCGACGGGCACCTCCGCGGGGTGCCCCTCGGGCGCGGGTGCCGCGTATTTGCCCGCGCCGGTGAACAGGCGCAGCACGTCGCGCTGCAGATCCGCCAGGTAGATCAGCACGTCGCTGAATCCGGCTGTCGCCGCATGGTCGCCGACTCGTGCGGGCAGCTCCTCGAAGGACATGACATGGCTGTCGGTGAGCAGCCCGCTCAACATCCGCCGCACACTGCGGTCCCGGTACGACACCACAGCACCTCATCCCGAAGCCCGGTCCAGCCGGAAACCGTCCAGGTCCCGGCTCCTCCCTCCAACTTTTCCACGGGAGCCGGGGCGCCGCTCGAAGCAGCTGCCGCACAGTGGCATTCGCGGCTAGCGAGGGCCGCCGACGGCCTGCTCGTAGCGGAACAGGCCGGCGGGGTCGTCCTGCCCGCTCGACGGCGACCAGGCGGTCGTAGTTGGCTCCGTAGTAGGCGTGCTGCCACGTAGGCCGAGCAGGTGAGCAGGCGGCGCGGGAGCATGTGGTGGGCCGCACGGGTCTGTTCCAGGAGGGCACGCACCTCGGCGGGCGGGGTGCCCGGCTTCCAGTGGGTGCCGATGTCGATCACACGGTGGCCGCTGTCGCCGACGTTCAGCGCTCGCAAGCGGATCACGAGACCGGGGGCGGAGGCCCTCGACGGTGGGCCGGACCCCACGATGACGCCGTCCCGGGACAGTCCCCCACTGTGACGCCTCGACATGATCACGTTTCAGCGACGGTCGGGCACACCTGTCGCCCCGGGCCCGTGAGGAGGGGTCCCGGGTGTCAGCGGCGCAGGGCGGTCTCCCGCTGCATGTGCGACAGCTTCTCGGGATTGCGTACGGCGCAGAGCCCGGGCACCCGGCTCGCCGACGCCCACCAGGGCGTGTCCGACGAAACCCGGGCCCAGGTGCGCAAGCACTACGACGACGACCAGATCGCCGCGCTGGTCGCCCTGGTGGCCCTGATCGACGCGGCCAACCGGCTCGCCGTGATCGTGCACCAGCAGGGCGGCTCGTACGAGCCCGGCATGTTCGCCGCGCGTTCGACTGACGCGCGTACGGACGGCCCGGGCCCGCGTGTGTACGGCCGGGGTGCCAGGTGGGCAGCGTGTGTACCTTCGGCGCGTACCGCTCCCGGTGGGCGGCCCAGCCGGCCTGCGCCACGACGCCGCCGGGAGCCCCACGGCCCCGCTGGTCAAGTGCTCAACGATGCGGGTGCGTCGACGGTGCCGGTGGCGTCACCGGGCAGCAGTCGCAGCCGGGACCGCAGCCGCAGGTGTCGGCCTCGGCGGCGGGCGAGGGTGAGGGAGCGGTCGGGACGGGGCCGCAGCAGGTGTCGCCGAGCCAGGCGTCCCGGCCTTCCTTGACGGCGACGGCGGCGATGACGAGGGCGGCGATCGGGTCCGCCCAGGACCAGCCGAGCAGCAGGTTGGCCAGCAGGCCGGCCAGCAGCACCGCGGAGAGGTAGGTGCACAGGAGGGTCTGCTTGGAGTCGGCGACGGCGGTGGCGGAGCCGAGCTCACGGCCGGCCTTGCGCTGGGCGGCCGACAGGAAGGGCATGACCGCCAGAGAGAGGGCCGCGAGCATGATGCCGGGGACGGAGTGGTCCGCCTCGCCGGTGCCGGTCAGGGCGCGGACGGAGTCGACGGTGACGAAGGCGGCGAGTGCGAAGAACGAGACCGCGATGATCCGCAGGGCGGTCTTCTCGCGGGCGGCGTGGTCGGTGGCGGAGAACTGCCAGGCGACCGCAGCGGCGGAGGAGACCTCGACGACGGAGTCCAGGCCGAAGCCGATCAGTGCGGTGGAGGAGGCATGGACTCCGGCGGTGATGGCGACGATCGCCTCGACGACGTTGTACGTGATCGTGGCGGCGACCAGCAGCCGTATCCGCCGTGCCAGAGCGTCGCGGCGTGCCGGGCTCGGGCCGACGGCTATGGACGCCATCAGCAGCAGCCCTTCGTCCCGGCGTCGACGCAGGTGCGGTCGGCCTCGACGGCGACGACGGCGGTGCGGAGGTCGTCGAGGGCGTGTCCGAGGCGGGGGTCGCTGAGTTCGTAGCGGGTGCGGCGCCCGTCGGGGACTGCGACGACCAGGCCGCAGTCGCGAAGGCAGGCCAGGTGGTTCGACAGCCGGGTCCGTGAGACGCCGATCTGCTCGGCGAGGTCGGACGGGTAGGCAGGAGCGTCCCGCAGGGCCAGCAGCAGCCGGCAGCGGATCGGGTCGGCGAGGGCCCGGCCGAAGCGCGCGAGCACCTCGACCTCCGGGGCGATGGTCAGCACCTGGAAGACGGTACAAGAAATCCTGAATTCAGGAAACCATGGACTATTGCGGGTGGTCGGCGGCGGGGGCTCCGGTGCGGGTGCTGCCGGCCGGCCGTTCCCGCCGGAGTGCTTCAGGCCAGAACGTGGCGCAACTCTTCGACGGCCGGCGCCCCGTCGGTGGTGCCGTCTGCATGGCGGTAGAGCCGGCAGGACGTGCTCGGCACGGCTCCCTCCTGCGCGAACGGGTCGATGCCGTCCAGCAGGAGGGTGGGCGAGCCTGTCATCCCCTGCCGGATGACCTCCTCCGTGTCATGCACCTCGACCCATTCCGCTGTCACCGCCCGGCCTTCGAGAGCCGCGGCGAACCGCTCGCGGAGGAGCAGGGCGTTCGGGCAGTCGGGCACGGCCAGTACCGCGATGCGTCCCCTCGTCTCCTGCCGGTTCATGCGGACCTCTTCCGGCCTCCGGTTCTCCGTGCTGTGTCCTCACGGTGGACCTTCCAGTACGGGGGAAGACCGGCCGACCTCTCCTCGAGGACATCGCCCGTCCGGTTCGACGGACGCCGCACGTCCGACGCGCCGACCGCGATCACGTCAGCGGCGACGCAGTACGAGCCAGGCCAGGACGCCGACCAGGGCCAGGTACTCCAACCAGGCGAACAGGACGGCCAGTCCTTCCGTGGTCACGAGCCGTCCCGCTCCGCGTCGGGGCGAACCACGAGGCGCCGCTGCCCGAAGGAGACGATCTGTCCCCAGGGGATCGGCCGGTTCCTGCGCCCGAGCCGGCGCGCCAGCACGGCCAGCAGCCGAGGCCCCTGGACAGCTTCGTCGGCGTAACCCAGCCGGTACGACAAGGCCATCGGGCCGACGACGACCGCATCGATACGCCAGGCCGCGTCTCGCCCGAAGCGGGCGAGACGGATGTCGTGCACCCGGCCGAGTCGGCGGCCGTCGGTGTCGACCGCTTCCGCGCCGAGCAGATCAGTCGCTTTCACGCATCCCTCCCGGAATCCGTTCGATCAGCCTGTGGCGCAGCCACCGCTCCACGGCCGTCAACGAGGGGAAGGCGTCGGCGGGGGACGCCAGCCGCACCACGGTTCCGATCTCGTCGATCGCAGCCACCGGGATCTCGATGGGGCCCTGGCGTCCGGAGAGCCGTTCGGCCAGGCGCATCCACCACCACCCCGTCCTGCCTCCGAGGCGGGCCGCGAAGGCTCGTTGGCCGATGAGCACCGCTGCGAGGACGGGCGGCTCGTGCTCGTCCCCCTCGGTGAAGAGAAGATCGTCGACCTTCCCCAGCGAGACGCCCTTGCTGTCGACGACCTGGCGGTCGAGGAGTTGCAGGCCGGCATCCAGGTATTCGGTCATAGTCCTGCCTTGGTAGCGATCAGCAAGGGCAGCGCAGCCACCGCTCCGGCCAGCACGATGACGAGGTAGACGACGCCGACCGCGTTGGCCAGGCGTCCGTTGACCCGGTCGCCCACGTACCGGCGGTCGTTGGCGATCACCAGGATCGGCAGATAGGTCACCGGCAGGACGGCAGCGCCCAGGTAGACGGCGTAGATCGTGATCGTGACCGGGTTGACCGTGGTCAGCGCCACTGCCACCGCGGCGAGCAGGGTGACCAGCAGCAGGGTGTGGAAGCGGCCGGCGTCGGCCGGACGGGCGGTCTTGCCCCAGGTCCAGCCGAAGTGGTGGGCGACGGTGTAGCCGGACGACAGCAGTGTTTCGATGGTCGAGCCGAAGACCGCGGCCACGATGCCGAGGAGAGCCAGCGCGAATCCGACCTTCCCCAACGCCAGGACGACGGGCAGGACGGTCTGGCTGAGGTTCTCCACCTGGATGCCGGCGGGCTGCAGTACCTGGTGGGCGACGACCTGGATGCCGATGGCGAGGATGCCGCCGATCGGATATCCGACCCAGCAGTTCATCCGCACCTCCGTGAGGTTGCGGGCCCGCCAGCGGTGCTCGACGGCCGCGGAGGAGAAGAAGAACACCTCGTACGGCGTCATCTGCGCGCCCAGCATCACCAGCGCGTAGAAGAAGTACGTGGGCAGTCCCTCACCGAACGGCAGGCTCGGACGGGTGACGTCGTGCAGCATCTGTCCCCAGTCGGGGCCCAACTGCCAGACGGCCACGACGAACACGAACAGCGCCATGCCGGCGAGCCCGTAGACGCGCTCCATCATCTCGAAGGGCACCCGCCAGATCACCAGCCACGCCAGGAACGCCACCGGCGGCACCCACAGCAGGTAGTGCACGTCCGTGAGCAGTTCGATCGCCAGCGCGATACCGCACAACTCCGCGACCAGGGCAATCGCGTTGACGAGATAGGAGACCACCACGGCGGCCAGCCCCACCCGGGCGCCCATGCGCTCGCGGATCAGGTCGAAGACGGTCCTGCCCGTCACCACGGCGACCCGGCCGGCCATCTCCGAGTACAGGGCCACACCGATCACCGCGACGACGGTGACCCACACCAGAGCAAGCCCGAACCGGGCCCCGATCAGGGCGTCGGTGATGAGATCACCGATGTCGATGAACCCGCCGATCGCGGTGAAGACACCGAGCGCCAGGCTGAGAATCTTCTTCACGTGGGCCGCAGCCCTTCCAGCCGCTTCAGCCGAGCGGCAAGACGGGGCAACGGCTCGGCAAGACGCGCCAGTTCCTCGAAGCGCCCTTCACGGGCGACGATCCGCAGTCCGGCCAGCGCGGTCCGGCAGTCCTCCAGCAGAGAGACGACCCGGCTTCGTAACGCCGTGCTGCGCGTGGTGGGCGGCTGCACCGACCCGATGTGCGTCGCGATGGAGGTCAAGGCCGTCTCCGCGTCCGACAGAGCCCTGGCCGTGTACGGTCCGGGAGCCTTGCCGTCCTCGGCCGCCTCGACGACCAGGCGGGCGGTCTGCACCGCCGAGCCCGCCGACTCCGCCGTATTGGCGACCTTCTCCTCGTAGTCCGTCTGCGACCACGAAGCGCCCACACACGCGCTCAGCGCCACCAGCAGAACCAGGACGACGCAGGCCGGCCGCACTGCGCGCCGGACGTGCGACCGGCCGGCCCGCACCGTCATCGGGCCGGCACCGTCATGTCGTGCCGGGGGTCGCGCATGTCCTGGAGTCCCATACGCCGCAGACCGTAGCCGTCGGCACCGCTCCACGGGGTCCGCCTCGCCGACGCGCGGCCGGAGCTCACCCAACAACCGGACAGGCGGCTCGACCGTCGGCGGGACGCGTCGTCTCGCGTACCCGGCGGGAGGCCGCTCACGGTGTTCGCGGCAGTACCCGTTCCGTCCAGATGACCTTGCCGTACGGGGTGTAGCGGGTCCCCCAGCGCTCGGTGAGCTGGGCGACGAGGAACAGGCCGCGTCCGCCCTCGTCCTCGCTGCGGGCACGGCGCAGCCGGGGCGACGTGCTGCTGCCGTCGGAGATCTCGCAGATCAACGCGCGGTCGCGCAGGAGGCGCAGTTGCACCGGTCCGGTGGCGTACCGGATGGCGTTGGTGACCAGTTCGCTGACGACGAGTTCGGTGGTGAAGGCCAGGTCCTCCAGGCCCCAGGCCGCCAGCTGCTCGGTGACCGCCGCCCGGTAGCGCGAGACGACCGCCGGGTCGCTGGGCACGTCCCACTGCGCGACCTGATCGGGTCCCAGCACGCGTGTGCGGGCGACGAGCAGGGCCACGTCGTCGATCGGGCGGGCGGCAGCGTGTCGAGGACCGCCTCGCAGGTGCCTCCGGGTCCGGGCCGGCGCGCTCCAGGACGGTGCGCAGCTGCTCCATGCCGCTGTCGATGTCCCGTACCCGGTCCTCGAGCAGACCATCGGTGTACAACACGAGCCGGCTGCCCTCGGCCAGCTCCAGCTCGAAGGTCTCGAAGGGCACGCCGCCGAGTCCCAGCGGCAGCCCGGGGGGCAGGTCGACGAACTCCACCGTGCCGTCGGGAGCGACGATCGCGGGGCTGGGGTGCCCTGCGCGGGTGAGGGTGCAGCGCCGCGACACCGGGTCGTAGACGGCGTAGAGACACGTGGCTCCGACAATGCCGGACTCGGGGTGTTCTCCGCCGCCCAGCCCTCGCCCCGGTCGAGCCGGCCGACCAGGTCGTCGAGGCGGGTGAGGAGGTCCTCGGGCGGCAGGTCGAGGGAGCAGAAGTTGTGCACGGCGGTGCGCAGTCGGCCCATGGTGGCGGCGGCGTGCAGTCCGTGGCCGACGACGTCGCCGACGACCAGCGCCACGCGAGCGCCGGACAGCGGGATGACGTCGAACCGGTCGCCGCCCACCCCGGCCTGGGCGGGCAGGTAGCGGTAGGCGACCTCGACGGCGCTCTGTTCGGGGCTGCCCCGGGGCAGCAGGCTGCGCTGCAGCGCCAGGGCGGTGTTGTGCTCACGGGTGTAACGGCGGGCGACTGCACGTCGTCGAGCCTCTCGCGCAGCAGCCGGTCGCCGCCGATCCGCTGCACCATGCGGCCCTGCGCGTCGCAGAGCGCGATGGTCATGCCCACATCGGAGAGGGAGGTGGTCAGCTGCTGAAGGACAAGGGCTGCCGCCCGCAGAAAACGATCGTCCAGGGCCAGATCAGGGGTGTACGGAATCAGCAGATGGTGCGGTTGGAGCCCGATGGACTGGCACCGCCTCCAGGAATCGAGCACTGATCCGCGCACATCCGCGTCGACTCGGGCGCCGGCCAGAAATCGTTCATGAGCATCGACGAGCCCACCGATGCTGTCCCAGGCGACAGACAACGGGATCACATCCCTCACCTGGAGGCGGCCCCGTGACGCGCCGCGGCTCGGCTCAACCTCCGGCAGAGGCCTCCAAGCGACTGTCCAAGTCTTATGTGAGCTGTTCACAACGCAGGTCAGGGGTTCCGGCGGAGGTTTTGTACGCCCTCGACGAAGTCGGCCGCGATGCGACGCCCGCTCCACCCGGGAGCTGTCCGGGCTTCCCGGACAGCTCCCGGAAGTCGGCGCGGCTACCCAGTGGCCCCGAGCAGCCGGCCGAGGTGGACTACGGCAGGACCTGGTTGCCGCCGAAGGTCACGACCAGGTGGCCGTCCGCGGCGAAGCGCCAGTCCAGGGAGCCGGAGTAGGACGAGCACCGGGAGCCGTTGGAGCCCGACCAGAACTGGTTGGAGCCGTCGGCGTTACCGATGATCCGGTCGTTGGACCCGCTGTCGCAGGAGGTGTTGTCCCGGAACACGGACGAGCCGCCGTCGAAGTTGAAGTTGCGTTCCGTGTTGCCGACGGCGGCGTTGCCCGAGACCGTCATCGAGCCGGTGTTGCTGTTGTAGGTGAACCCGTGCTTGCCGTTGTCGTAGGCGATGTTGTTCCGCACCACATGGTCGACGCCGATGCCGTCACCGCCCAGCTTGTAGCCGTTGCGGTCACCGTTCCCCGCCTGCGAGCCGTCCGAGAGCGTGCCGTTCTCGTAGGCCAGGGAGTTCTCGATGGTCACCTTGCCGATCGGGCCGGTGTCGGTCTTGGTGTACAGGTCGTAGCCGTCGTCGATGTTGTTGTGGGAAACGGTGTAACGGAACGTGTTCCCCGGTCCGACCGTCAGCTTCGGCGCGAAGCCGTCGGCGTCCTCCCCGTCGGAGTCGGCGTTGTCGTGCGAGACGGCACTGAGGACGAGGTTGTTCGCCGGCCAGTCCGACTCGGGGGTGTCGGAGGCGATCCGCGACAGCTGCAGCCCGCTGTCCCGGTTGAACCGCGTCACCGTGCGCTCGATGATGTTGTTGCTGCCCCCGACGAAGATGCCGTTGTCACCGGCGCGCTCGACCACGATGCCGTAGACGTGCCAGTAGTCCCCATTGACCCGCAGCCCGCGGTTGGAGGAGCTCTCGCTCTGGGCGGAGAAGTTCAGCACCGGCGTCTCGCCCGGATAGGCCCGCAGCTCCGTGCGGTCACCCGAGGAGCCGTTGTTCCCCGGCTCGATGGTGACCGTCTGCGAGTGGTTGTACGTCCCGCCCCGCAGGTAGATCGTCCCGCCGGAGGAGACCCGGCCGATCGCAGAAGCCAGCGTCGTCGGGTCCGACTCGGTTCCCGACGCACCGTCACGGCCTCCCGGTGCCACATACAACGCGCCCTCGGCCGGCGGCCCGCCTCCGTCACCTTCCACAGGGATCAGGGCGAACTGCTGGTTGACGCCGTCGTGCGGGGTGTGTTGCGAGATGCGTGCGCCGTCGGCGGTGGACCACTCCCAGACGTCGAGGGCCTTGCCGCTGAAGCGGTTGATGAACCGGTAGTAGCCGTCCCCGAGGTCCTCCGGCCACCACTGCTGGTTCTCCCCGCCGACGTCGGTCCACTGCACGATCTGTGCGCCGTCGGCGGGGTCCCACTCGAAGACGTCGAGAACCTTGCCGGAGTGGCGGGCCTGGATGCGGTAGAACCCGTCACCGGCGTCCAGGAAGCGGAACTGCTGGTTGGGGACGTCGGAGCGGGACCACTGGATGAGGCCGGCCCCGTCCTCGGTGCCGTGGGCCTGGATGTCCAGGACCTTGCCCGAGTGGCGGGACTGGATGACGTACCAGGTGTCGGATGCCGGCTGGGCCTGACTGGGAGTCGCGCCGAACAGACCCATCAGTAGAGCGCAAACGCTTGCTAACGCCACGCCGATCCAGCTGTGCCGACGTCTCCGACCACGCTGTTCACGCGGAGGTGAGGACTGTGATGACATGGTTCCGACCCCTTTCGATAAGTGTACAGATAGGGATGTTTCGCATGACGGGAGCGCTCCCAATAGGCCGGGAACGTAGCAATCAGGTCATGAACCCGTCAACAGAAAGAACAGAAAGCGCTATCTACATGTGCGAAAAACGCAGCGTTCCGGCGGGCACCGGAGTCCGCCCTCGGTGCTGACGGTGGCGTCAGCACCGAGGGCGGACGCCCGGCGCGACGGACAGGCGCCTGGCGCCTTCAGCTGTCCCCCAGGGCACGAACTCGTCGCGAGGCAAAGCGTCGCGGGCTGAAGGAGAGGCCCGTGCGGGCGATGCCGGAGGACTGGTGACTGCCTCTGACCTGTGCGGCGACGAGTTCGGCCGTCACGGGCGCCAGGGTCACTCCGAGCATGCAGTGTCCGCTCGCGACCAGCAGGTTGTTCCTGCCCGGCAGTGACCCGACGATCGGCAGTCCGTCCGGTGTCATCGGGCGCAGCCCCGTCCAGCCGTGGGGCCGGGCCGTCGACGGGAAGCGCGGCAGGTAGTCGTGGGCGGAGCGGACGATGCCTCGCAGACGACGAGGATCGATGGTTGCGTCGAAGCTGCCGAACTCCATCGTGCCGGCGAAGCGCAGTCGGTCCGACAACGGCGTGACGGCCACCTTCGCCTCGCCGAGGTACACGGAGTGCCGCAGCGTCACCGAGCCGCTGGTGTCGTCGTACCCGTATCCCTTGCCGGGCTGGATGGGCAGAGGGAATCCGGCCAGCCGCGACAGCGAGCCCGTGTGCACGCCCGCCGCCAGGACGAACAGGTCGCCGGAGACCTCCTCGCCCCCCGCCAGGACCGAGGTCACCACCGGGCCACGGCAACGTACGCCGGTGACCGGCCTGTCGTACAGGAACCGGACGCCGAGCTCCCGGCAGCGGGCTTCCAGGCCCTTGACCAGACTCGCCGGGTCGACGTGCCGTTCCTGCGGGCACTGCAGGCCCGCCTGCACATTCCTGCCGAGCGCGGGTTCGAAATCCCTCAGCTCGTCGCCGGAGAGGGGAGCGGCGGTGTGGCCGATCCGCTCCAGTGGCGCTGCTGCCTCCACGTAGCCCCGCATGGTCTCCCGGGTGCGGAAGACCATGAGCTGGCCGGTGCGGTGGTACTCGAATCGCACGCCGTCCTTCTCGTACTCGTCGAAGAGGGAGACGGTCCGTTCGTTGAGGGAGGCGAGGGCTTCCAGGCCTTGGTGGAAGTCCCGGGGATTGCAGTGGCGCAGCATGCTCAGCATGAAGCGCACGTGCTCGGGGCGCGGGGACGGCCGGACGTACAGCGGGCTGTCCTTGCGGGCCATCCACCGCAGCGCCTGCCCGATCATGCCGGGTGCGGGAACGGGAGCCGACATGATGGGAACGATCCAGCCGGCGTTGTGGATCGACGCTCCGTTCTCACCGCGCGTCGCGTCCACCACGGTGACGGCCAGTCCGTCGCGTGCGAGCCGGTAGGCGGTGGCCAGTCCGATCACGCCGGCACCGACGATCACTGCACTGTCTGCCATCGTTCTTGGGCCTTCCTCTTGTTCGGACCGGATTGCGTTGTCCGGACCGGGTTGCGCCGGGTCAGGGGAGGAACTTCTCGGCCAGCAGGCGGGCGACGGCCCAGTCCTGCATGGCGACGCCGACGGTCTTGAACACGGTCCGCTTGCCGCGGTCCGCCGAGGGGGCGGTCAGGGCGGTGCCGAGCTCGATGAGGGCGTCCTCGGTGACGGCACCGGCTTCGAGGGCGTGGATGATCTCGCCGGACTCTTCCAGGATCGCGTCGAGTTCGTCGATGACGACGGTACTGCCGGCGAGCAGCTCGTCGGGCAGCTCGCGCATGGTGGGGCGGTAGGCGCCGATGGCGTTGACGTGCACCTGCGCGGGCAGCGCCGCCTCGGTGAAGAGCGGGCTGGTCGCATTGGTCGCGCAGCAGACGATCTCGGCGTCCTGGACGGCGGACTCCGCGTCGGCCGCGGTGCGGAGCTCCACTCCAGCCAGCTCGGGCTCCAGCACCTCGAGGAGGGCCTGGGCGCGTCGTGGGTCGGCGTCCACGACGGTCAGCCGGCGCAGCGGTCGTACCGCGTGGACGGCGCGGACCTGGTCGGGGGCCTGCCCGCCGGCGCCGATCAGGGTCAGCCGCCCGGCCTCCGGTGCCGCGAGGAGGTCGGTGGCGACGCCGATCGCCGCGCCGGTGCGCAGCGTCGTCACCGCCCCGGCGTCGGCGACCAGATGGTCCAGGCGGCCGGTCTCGCTCCACACCACCGTGCCCGCGATGGCGGGCTTGCGCTCGAAGTTCAGGCTCAGCGTCTTGATCATTGCCGACGCGGTCGGCCGGTGGTGCGCGGACATCACCAGGAACTGTCCGTCCCGCAACGCGGTGCGGGTGGGCATCTCGAAGGCTCCACGGGCGAGGTCGACGAAGCCGCGTCGCACGGCATCGATCGCCTCGGCCATGGTCACGGCCTCGCGGATCTCACGCTCACCGACGGTGATGGTCTTCATGGCACTCCGCTTCGTCGCAGGTTCTTCCTCGGCCGCCTGCACGGGAGGAGCCAGTAAGGTATTACACCTCACTGATCGGGGCAAGAGAGCGTCGTCGACGCGTCGGGTGTCCCGTGTTATGCATAAGGCGTGACCACTTCACGCCCGTCGACGGGTCCCGCACGCAGCCGGCAGCTCAAGTCCGTGAGCCTCCGCGAGCAGGCACGGGAGGCGGTGCGGACACAGATCGTGCTGGGGCAGATCGA
Organism: Streptomyces peucetius; assembly: GCF_025854275.1. Classification (NCBI taxonomy): domain Bacteria; kingdom Bacillati; phylum Actinomycetota; class Actinomycetes; order Kitasatosporales; family Streptomycetaceae; genus Streptomyces; species Streptomyces peucetius. The sequence goes on from NZ_CP107567.1 coordinate 482,362, forward strand.
ACCCGGACGGGTGGAGAGCGTCATCAACGTCGCCGCGACGCTCGGCGTCTCGGTCACCCCGGTCCGGGAAGCGATCATGGACCTCGCCAATCTCGGCATGGTCGAGATCATCCGCAACCGCGGGTTCCGCGTTCCGGTGCTCACCGACCATGACCTCGACGAGATCTTCCGCATCCGCACGATGCTCGAAGCCCCCGCCATGGCCGACGTCGCCGGAACGCTGAACGGAGCCCCCGCGCCCCGGTTCCGGAAGCTCGCCGAACAGATCACCGACGCCGCACGCGAAGGAGATCTCACCTCCTTCCTCGACCTGGACCGGCAGTTCCATCTCGGCCTGCTCGAACTGCTGGGAAATCGCCGGCTCGTGGCGATGGTCGGCCAGCTGCGCGACCAGGCCCGCATGCAGGGCCTGCAGAAGCTCGCGGATCAGGGCGAGCTGACCCGGTCCGGCGAGGAGCACATCGCCATCGTGGACGCCCTCGAGTCCGGGGACGGCGACCTGGCCACCGAGCTCATGCGCAAGCACCTCGCCCACAGCCGCGGAATCTGGGCAGGCCGGGCCGAGGGCGACTCCGCCGGTTCCTGACTCGAGCGACATCAGCCCCGAGTCTTGACACGGGGCGACGATCGGCCAATCCTCTGCTGAAGCAGTAAGGCATTACACCTCACACCTCGAGACGGCCGTTCGCCTCTCACCTTCCCTCTGCACCCGCAGCGGCCCGTCATCTCCGAGCCGGCATCACGGTGCGTGCGCACCCCTCTCCATCGGTGAGGTATTACACCTCATGATTGCTCGTGGATGCGGTGGGTCGCAACGCCGCCCAGGCACCGGCTGACAACAAGGAGGACCAGTGCGCAGTTCCCTCATCGACGACGCCCGCTTCCGGCCGTTCCACAGAAAGATGTTCGCACTCACCGCCGGCGGACAGTTCCTCGACGGTTACCTGCTCAGCATCGTGGGCGTGGTGGTCCTGGGCATGAGCGACCTCGGAATGTCGGCGAGCGAGGAAGGGATGATCGGCGCCTCCGCGCTGATCGGCCTCTTCGTCGGCGGCCTGGTCTTCGGGCGGGTGACGGACCGCATCGGCCGCCAGCTGCTCTTCACCCTCCACTTCGTAGTGATCGCCGCGGCCTCGGTCGCGTCCATGTTCGTGAGCGATCCGGCCCTGATGGTCGCCCTGCGGTTCCTCATCGGAATCGCTCTCGGCGCCGACTACGCCATCGGCAGCGCACTACTGTCGGAGTGGCTGCCGAAGGCACAGCGGGGCCGTGTCATGGGGATGCTGATCATGGCCTGGTTCGTGGGGGCCACGGCCGCCTACGCCGTCGGCTACACCCTGATCAATGTCATGGGCACCGAGGCATGGCGCTGGGCCCTGGGCAGCGCCGCCGTCCCGGCCGTCGCGTTCATCATCGCGCGCATCGGTACGCCGGAGTCGCCCCGCTGGCTCGTCAGCCGCGGTCGCCTGGACGAGGCGCAGGCCGTACTGACCCGTGTCTACGGCAAGGAGGCCACTCCGGAGGCGATCGCATCCCTGGTGGACGACGAGACCTCGCGCGGCCTGGGCTTCGCCGAGGTCTTCCGTGGCGAATACCTCAGGCGCACCGCCTTCGTCAGCCTCTTCTGGCTCCTGCAGATCGTTCCGCTGTTCGCGATCTACACCTTCGGCCCGACGATCCTCAGCGCGTTCGGGATGTCCGCCGGCAACGGCTCGATCATCGGATCGGCGCTGATCAGCCTGCTCTTCCTGGCCGGTTGCCTCCCCGCACTGCGCCTCATCGACACATGGGGACGGCGCCCTCTCATCGTCTGGTCGTTCGCCCTCATGGCGGTCCCGCTCGCCGTCCTCGGCCTGGCGCCCACCGCACCCGTCGCCGTCGTTCTCGTGTGCTTCTGCGCCTACGCCCTCTTCTCCGGCGGCCCGAGCATTCTCGAATTCATCTACCCGACCGAGCTGTTCCCGACCGAGGTGCGCGCGACCGCGGTGGGAGTCGGCACGGCGGTCAGCCGTATCGGCGCCGCCATCGGAACGTACCTCCTGCCCGTGGGGCTGGACCGCATCGGCGCCGGCCCCACCATGCTGATCATGGCCCTGATCACCCTTCTGGGATTCGCCGTCTGCGTCACGTTGGCTCCCGAGACCCGCGGTCGCCATCTGGCCGAGTCCAGCCGCGTCCCCACGCCCGGCGCCACGTCGGCCGAACGGCCCGCCGACGTCGTCGGGTGAGCGATCCCCCTCCCGCCCCCGGCTCCTGACGGAACGCCGAGCGAACCGGGGACCCGGCGCCTCGTCGACATGCAGCCCGACCGTCGGGCCCCCGGCCGGGCATCGGTCGGCCGCGAACCTCCTTGCTTTCCCCTGCAGATCAGGCCTCACTAAGGTGCGTCACGTGCGAGTACTCCTGGTAGAAGACGATGAGCCGGTCGCCCAGTCGCTCCGGCGCGGGCTGATTCGCTATGGGTTCGAGGTGGAGTGGGTCGCCACGGGCAGGGCCGCGCTGGACGCGGACCCCGTATTCGATCTGATCCTGCTCGACCTCGGGCTGCCCGACACCGATGGGCTCGACGTGTGCCGGGCGCTCCAGAAGCGCGGAGACTCGGTCCCGATCATCGTGATCAGCGCCCGCAGCGACGAGACCGATCGCGTCGTCGGCCTGGAGCTCGGCGCCGACGACTACGTCTCCAAGCCTTTCGGGGTGCGCGAGGTCATCGCCCGGATCAGAGCGGTCATGCGCCGCGTCACTCCGAGTCCCGCGCAGCAGGGGGCGCTCGACGCGGGCGGCCCCGACCGGTACGGGCACCGGCTGGCCGTCGACCGCAAGGCCGCCCGGGTCCACCTGGACGGCACGGAAGTGGCGCTCACCCCGAAGGAGTACGACCTGCTGGCATTCCTCACCGAGGAACCGGGCGCACTCATGTCCCGCGAACAGATCATGGAAGCGGTCTGGGACGCGAACTGGTTCGGGCCCACCAAGACGCTGGACGTGCATGTGGCCGCCCTTCGCCGCAAACTCACCGGGGCGATATCCATAGAGGCGGTGCGCGGAGTCGGTTTCCGCCTGATCGTCAACGACGGCATCAGCACCGGAGGCGACCCGGCCGGTACCACGCGATGATCCGCCAGCTGATCGTCAGCTACGTCCTGCTGGTCGCCGTCGCCGTCGCCGCCTTCACCGTGCCGGTCGCGTTCACCCTCACCGACCAACTCCGCGGCGACACCGAGTTGGCAGTGCGACGTGAGGCCACGACGATGGCGCTGCTCCTCGCCGACCCGGACCCCGCCTCCCGCGAGGCGCTGGTTCAGATGGCCGAGGCCTACGAGGACGAGACGCCGGGCACCGTCCAGGTGATCACGGCCCAGGGAGCCGGAGTGGCGCCGCTTCAGCGGCCTGCCCGGTCCGGCGAGCCGTACGACGCCGCGCTGACCCTCGCCCTGGAGAACGGGAAACGCAGTGTCGACTGGGGCTCCACCTTCGTCTGGGGCCGGCAGCTGACGATCACCGTTCCGGCGCGGTCCCAGACCGACCCCGGCGACATAGCGGGCGCCGTACGCATCACGTACAAGACCTCGGATCTCACCGAACGGCTGTGGACGATCTGGGGCTTCCGCGCGATCCTCGCCGTCGCCGTCCTGGCCGTGGCGGCCGGCCTCGGCGCTCTGGTGGCCCGTCGGCTGACCCGTCCGCTGCGCGAACTGAACGCCATGGCGAGCCGGTTCAGCGACGGAGATCTCACCGCACGGTCACCGGTCACCGGACCGGCGGAGACCCAGACACTGGCACGCACGCTCAATCAGGGTGCCGAGCGCCTCGACACTCTGGTCGCGGCCCAGCGCATCTTCGTCGCCGACGCCTCGCACCAGCTCCGCACACCCCTGACGGCGCTGCGGCTGTCCCTCGACAACATCGCGGACGGAATCGACGACGACTTCGTCCGCCAGGACGTTGATCAGGCCACCGCGGAGGTGGTGCGGATGAGCCGGCTCGTCAACGGGCTGCTGGTGCTGGCCCGGGCGGAGGCCAAGGTGTCGGCCGTCGAGCCGCTCCCCCTGCGGGAGACGGTGGAGGAGCGGCTCTCGGTGTGGCGGCCGGCCGCCGACGAGCGAGGAGTGGCGATCACGCTGGCGAAGGAGTTCGACGGCCGGCTGCAGGCGCTGTCCAGTCCCGGCCACCTCGAGCAGGTGCTGGACAACGTGCTCTCCAACGCCCTGGCAGTCTCTCCCGACGGCGGGACGATAACCGTGCGGGCGGAAGTCCAGCCGGACGAGGTGGTACTGGAGATCCTGGACCAGGGCCCCGGCATGTCGGCCGCCGAGCAGTCGCGGGCCTTCGACCGGTTCTGGCGTGGCCAGGGACTGACCGGCAGGTCCGGGTCGGGGCTCGGTCTCGCCATCGCCAAGCAGCTGGTGACCGACGACGGCGGCCGCGTCGCCCTGCGGGACGCTCCGGGCGGCGGGCTCTGCGTGCGGATCGCGCTGCGGCTCAGCTCCCGGCAGGCATCACCGAGGAGTGGTGGCTGACGACGAGGGAGTGGTGGCCGACGTCGAGCCGTTCGGCGCCGCGCCTCCCGTACTCGTACGGGTACACGTACGTCCCGCGGTGCGACTGCCCGCCGCCTCGACACACGAAAAACCTACGAGACGGGCTCCCTGCGCCGGCATTGTCCGGATCAGGTGATGGGGGTCGTCCTCCGGTCTTCCGACCTTCAGACCTCTCAGCCCGACCGTCGACGTCGGCCCCGGCGGCAACTTCCGCCAAAGTCGGCTACTCCGGTCGAACTCCCTCGCTCGCCCCGTAGGCACTACCAGGATAGTGCTCGACGCGCACTCGCAAAAGGGGTGAAACCATAGAAATTGACCCTTATCGCCCGGCTTGTGTTTCAGCGGACCGCGCCGGTCCCGCGAAGCCCCGCGGCCGGTGCCAGGGCGCATCGGGGCGGGTGGGCGTCGGCCGCGCGGCGAGGTGGAGGGCGTAGACGTCCCGATCGTGGTCAGGGACGGGTCCGAGGTAGTGGTGGCCGGTCATGTGACACCAGGCGGGCAGGTCCAGCGGGGCGGCCGGGTCGGTGGCGATGACGTGAACGACGGTGCCCGGTTCGGCGCCGTCGATCTCTTCGCGGAGGCGGAGCAGGAGGGTGACGCACAGCAGGCCGGTGCCGTCGACGGTGATGTCCGGCGCGGGGCTCTCGTGATTCATGGGGCTCATCGGCGGTACGCGGTGGCAGCGACGGCGGGCAGGAGGGCGAGGGAAAGGATGCCGCCGGTGAGGGCGAGGGCGGGGTAGCCGGTGGCGGCGACCATGATGCCGGAGGCCATACCGCCGGTGGCGCCGGCGATCGCGATGGAGACGTCGACCAGGCCCTGGGTCTTTGCGCGGGTGGCCAGTGGCACGGTGTCCGTGATGATCGCCGTACCGGCCACGAGGCCGAAGTTCCAGCCCAGCCCCAGCAGCGCGAGAGCAAGCGCGAGGAGGCCGACGGAGTCCCCGGGTGCCGCGGCGGCGAGGACCCCGGAGGCCAGCAGGGTGACGCCGGAGGCGGCGGCGATCCTCATGCGGCCGTAGCGGTCGACAAGCCAGCCGGTCAGCGGAGAGGGCAGGTACATGGCGCCGATGTGGACGGCGATGACGAAGCCGGAGGCGGCGGTGCCGTGGCCGTGGTCGTGCATGTGGATCGGCGTCATGGTCATGATCGCGACCATGACGAGCTGGGTGAGGACCATGACCAGCGCGCCGAGGACGACGCCCCCGCCACCCGCGCTCGTGTCGTCGACGTCGGCGGCCGGGTGCGCAGAGGCGTCGGCTTCCTTCACCCGGGCCACGGTGCGGGCCAGGAGGAGCGGGTCGGGGCGCAGCCAGAGGGCGAGAACGAGCGCGGCCAGTGCGTATGCCGCACCGGAGAGGATGAAGGGCCCCGCGAGATTCGGGATGCCGAGGTTTTCGGCGAGCGTTCCGGTCGGGGCGGCGAGGTTGGGGCCGGCAACGCCGCCGAGGGTGGTGGCGACCAGGACGGTGGAGACGGCCCGGCCCCGGTGGCCGGGTGCGGCGAGGTCGGCTCCGGCGTAGCGGGCCTGGAGGTTGGTGGCGGTGCCGGCGCCGTAGACGAACAGGGCGATGAACAGCAGCACCGGGTCGTCCAGGACGGCGGCGATGATGACGCCCGCGGAACCGATGGCGCCTATGAGGTATCCGGTCGCGAGTCCGGGGCGGCGGCCGCGGGCCTGGGAGATGCGTCCGACGGCGACGGCGGCCAGCGCGGATCCGGCGGTGAACAGGGCGCTTGGCAGTCCGGCGAGGCCGGTGGAGCCGAGCATGTCCTGGGCGAGGAGAGCGCCGACGGTGACGCCGGCGGCCAGGCCCGCGCCGCTCAGGACCTGGGAGGCGACCAGGACGCGCAGGACGCGGCGCTGCGCCTGGGCGGGGTCGGACATGTGGGCCGTCGTGTCGGCGGGGGCGGCGCTGCTGGTCATGTTCTCTTCCGGGACAGGGGTGCGGGCGGGGTGGCGCACCGGCACGGGTCCGGTTCCGGGGGCTGGGGTCCGGTGCGCAAGGGGATGTGTTCGCCAGTCGGCGTCGAGGGCCTGGGTGAGGTCGGCGGTCAGATCGGCAACCCGGATGCGGGCCTCGGCCGGCGCCGGGCGAGGCTTCTCGGCGCGGGGTGGCCGCTGGAGGGGTTGCCGAATTCCGTCGGACACGGCGGCATGGCCTGGGCGACGCGCGGGTCGACCGGTGCGGTGGCGTTGTGATCGAGGCGGACCGGTCCGCCGGCCGGTCCCCGGTGCGGCGCGCCGGCCGGTCCCGGGTGCGGAAGGCCCGCCGGTCCCGGGTGCGGCGGGAGGTCGCCGCCCGGGCCGGTCACGTCAGGTCCGAGGCGTCGACGGGCAGTTCCGAAAGGCGCCACTCCAGCATGCCGTCGTTGAGACGGATCGCCCGACGCCCGCAGCCGGTCAGCAGCCGCACCGCGTCGTAGGCGAGGACGCAGTACTCGCCGCGGCAGTAGACGACGATCTCGGCCTCCTCGGGCAGTTCGTCGATCCGCTCGGCCAGCTCCTCGGCCGGAATGGAGATCGCGCCCGGAATGTGCCCGGCCCGGTATTCCTCCACCGGCCGGACGTCCAGCATGACGACGCCCCCGGACTCCACCCGGGCCCGCAGTTCTTCGCGAGAGACTTCCGCCCCAGCGTCCTGCCCGAGGTAGGCGTCGCGGGCGGCCGGGACCGTCGCCTGGTGCTTCTCGGCGACCTTGCGCAGCAACGCGAACAGCTGGGCGACGTCGTCGCCGGCCAGTCGGTAGTGGATGCGCACGCCCTCGCGTCGGGTGGCCACGAACCCGGCCTGCTTGAGGATCTGCAGATGCGCCGACGCGGTGGTCAGGTTCAGGCCCGCCGCCTTCGCCAGCGCGTCGACAGTGCGCTCGCCCTGGGCCAGCAGATCCAGCAGCTCCAGTCGCTTTCCGCTGGCCAGCGCCTTGCCGCCGGCCGCGAACGCGTCGTACAGCCGCGACTTCGTCGCGCTCTTCGTGTTCTCCGGCAAGACATCCTCCATAAATCCATGGATTATTGTAGATGAGTGAGGGGATCGTGACCACACACCCTGTTCCGAGATCTTGGAGGAGGCCATGGGCTTCGCGGACGATCACCTCGTCCCGCTCGTAGACGAAGGGCTGGGCAACAGCGCTTATCTGCTCGACCTCGGTGACGGCCGCGCCCTGGCCATGGATGCCAGTCGTGACCTGCGCGCCCTGCACGCGGCGGCCGAGCGGCGCGGCCTGCATGTCGCGTTCGCCGCGGACACGCATCTGCACGCCGACTTCCTGTCCGGCGCCGTCCAGCTCGGCCACGACGCCGGCGCAACGGTGCTCGCCTCCGCGGCCGGCCGCCGCGCCTTCGCCCACCGGGGCCTCGCGGACGGTGACGAGGTCGACCTGGGCGGCCTGACGCTGCGGGCCCTGGCCACGCCGGGGCACACCGACGAGCACCTGTCGTTCCTGCTGCTGGACGGCTCCCGGGAGCTCGGGGTGTTCACCGGCGGGTCGCTGATCGTCGGCTCCGCCGCCCGCACCGACCTCCTGGGCGCCGACCGTACGGAGGAGCTGGCCCGCGCCCAGTACCGGTCGCTGAAGCGGCTGACCGCGCTGCCGGACGAGACCGCGGTGTGGCCGACCCACGGCGCCGGGTCCTTCTGCTCAGCCCCGCCCGGCACCGAGCGCACCACCACCATCGGCGCACAGAAGCAGACCAACGCGCTGCTCGGCGCGCCCGACGAGGACACCTTCGCGTCCCGGCTGACCGCGAGCCTGGGCACCTACCCCGCGTACTTCGACCGGCTCGCCGAGATCAACCGCCGCGGCCCCGCCGTGCTGACCGCGGATCCGCTGCTGCCCGCCCTGTCCCCCCAGCAGGTCCGGGCCCTGACAGCCGAGGGCGGCCACGTCGTCGACGTCCGGCCGGCCGCCGACTACGCCGCCGGTCACATCCCCGGCTCCCTGTCCATCCCCCTGCGCGACCAGTTCGCCACCTGGCTCGGCTGGCTCCTGCCCGACACCGCGCCTCTGGCGTTCGTCACCGGCGAGGACCAGGATCCGAGTGAGATCGTCCGGCAGGCATACAAGATCGGATACGAGCGCCTCGCCGGCCGCCTCGCCGGCGGCATGAGCGCCTGGCTCGCCGACGGCAACCGCCGGACCACCACCGCGTTCGTCACCGCCGACCGCGCCGCGGGCCGTCCCTACGTCGATGTGCGGCAGGAATCCGAGTTCGCCGCCGGGCACGTCCCGGACGCGGTGCACCTCGAGCTCGGCGGCCTTCCCGCTGCTGCCGCCGATGCCCCGCACGGTCCGGTCGTGGCCTGCGGGCACGGCGAACGCGCCATGACCGCCGCCAGCCTCCTGGAGCGTGCCGGCCACACCGATGTCGCCGTCCTCGACGGCGGACCGGCCGACTACGCCGCCCACCACGGACTGCGGCTCGTGAAGGGAACCGAGAACACCCGCTCGTGAACGCCACCCCTGCGGCCGCCCCATCGACCGACGCCGCCGGGCGGCCGATACGGCTCGGTCTGCGGGAGAACCGGCTGCAGTTCAGCCTGCTGGTCGTCGTCAACGTCTGCGTCGGTGGCCTGGTCGGCCTCGAGCGCACCACCGTCCCGCTCATCGGCTCCGAGACGTTCGGGCTGACCAGTGACCTCGCGGTCTTCTCGTTCATCATCGCCTTCGGCCTCACCAAGGCCCTGACCAACCTCGCCGCCGGGGCGCTCACCGCCCGGTTCCGCCGCAAGCAGCTGCTGGTGGCCGGCTGGCTGATCGGCATCCCCGTCCCCTTCGCCCTGGCCTGGGCGCCGTCGTGGGGCTGGATCGTCGCCGCCAACGTCCTGCTCGGCCTGAACCAGGGACTGACCTGGTCGATGACCGTCAACATGAAGATCGACCTCGTCGGCCCCTCACGCCGGGGCCTGGCCACCGGCCTGAACGAGGCCGCCGGATACACCGCAGTCGGCGTCACGGCCCTGCTCACCGGCTACCTCGCCACCGCTTACGGCCTGCGCCCGGTTCCCGAGCTCATCGGTGTCGTCTTCGTCGCCGCCGGGCTCGCCCTGGCCCTCGTCGTCCGTGACACCGCCGCCCACGTCGCCCTCGAACTCGCCCATCATCCCAAGCCCCTGACCACCGACGGGGACACCGGCCTGAAGGCCACGTTCGCCCGTACGTCCTGGCACAACCGCTCCTTGCGCGGCGCGAGTCAGGCCGGGCTGGTCAACAACCTCAACGACGGCCTCACCTGGGGCGTCTTCCCCCTGCTGTTCACCGACCACGGCCTCGGCCTGGCCGCCGTCGGCCTGATCAAGGGCCTCTACCCCATCCTGTGGGGCCTCGGGCAGATCCCCACCGGTCACCTCGCCGACCGCGTCGGCCGCAAGCCCCTCATCGTCCACGGCATGCTCGTCCAGGCCGCCGGGTTCGTCATCGCCCTCGCCCTGCTCGACCGGCCCCTGCTCTCAGGCATCCTGTCCGCCGTCGCCCTCGGCCTGGGCACCGCCATGGTCTACCCGGCCCTCATCGCGTCCGTCTCCGACCACGCCCACCCCGCCTGGCGGGCCAACGCCCTCGGCACCTACCGCTTCTGGCGCGACATCGGCTACGCCGCCGGCGCCCTGGTCGCCGGCATCCTCGCCGACACCCTCGGCCTGGGCGCCACCGTCGTCGCCGCCGCGGCCCTCACCGCAGCCTCCGGACTCCTCGCCGCCCACTGGATCACCGAGCACCGGCCCGGCGCCCACTGACCGACCGCTACCACCACGCCGCGGCGTGGCGCTGTCGATCCGGCAGGCGTACGTGCGGCGCGCCGCCCATGGTCAGGATTCGCCGTGCTGGAAGCTGCTGGACCGGGCCGTGCCACAGAATTGCGGGAGAACTCGCCGCTCGGCCATGAGGGAGAGAGCAGTGACCGGACGAATGGGCAGGGTGATCAGCGACATCACGATCTCGGCCGACGGTTACTCGGCCGGACTCGACCAGACCGAGGAGCGCCCGTTCGGCGACGACGGCGGCGACGGCTCGGGCGACAAGCTGCACGCCTGGATGTTCGACACCCCCGACGAGAACCGGGCCGAGGTCGAGCAGATGACCGCCGCCAGGGCATACATCATGGGGCGCAACATGTTCGGCCCGGTGCGCGGCGAGTGGGACCGGCAGTGGAACGGCTGGTGGGGCGACGATCCGCCGTTCCACGCGCCGGTGTTCGTGCTCACCCACCACGCGCGTGAGCCGCAGCCGATGGACGGCGGCACCACGTACTACTTCGTCACCGACGGAATCGCGTCGGCACTGGCACAGGCCCGCGCCGCGGCCGGGGACGGCGATGTCGCGATCCAGGGCGGCTCGACCACGATCAACCAGTACCTCGCCGCCGGCCTGATCGACGAGCTGCGGCTGCACATTGCGCCGCTCACGCTCGGCGCCGGCACGCGACTGTTCGAGGGCGTCCCGCCGCTGAAACTGGAGCAGGTGAAGTCGCGGGCGGCGAAACTGGCCACGCACGTGACCTACCGCGTGCTGTCCTGAACCGGAGGCGTTGTCGCACGGCTGCCGCGGGTTGTGACGCCGCGGCAGCCGTCCCTGAGGCCGCGTCACCGAGCGGACCGCAGACCGGCATTCGGGGTTGCGGGGCCCGCATCGCGTCGACGCCGGCCGGTCCGGCCGATTCGTAAGGACACGGGCCGGCCGGCGCAGGGCGGCCGGTGCAGCGATCAGGCGGCGGGGGCTCCCGTGAGGACTTCCACCCGGCCGGTCTCGAGCGAGTAGTAGGCGCTGACCACGGCCAGGTCGCCCTTCTTCACGAGCGGGGTGAGGGCGGGGTCGGACCGCAGCTCGGCGGCGGTCCGGTTGGCGTGGAGACGGATCATGGCGTCGATGGGGTCGGCGTGCTTGGTCTTGACGGTCTCCTCGTACGCCGGACGCAGGACGTCGGCGATCGACTGCAGGCTGCCCGGCAGCTTCTCGTCCTCCTTCAACGCCTTGTACGCCGCCTTGACGGCACCGCAGTTCTGGTGGCCGAGCACAACGACGAGCGGGGTTCCCGACGTGAGGGGCCCGTACTCGATGGAGCCGACGACCACCGGCTGCACGACCTGCCCGCCGGTGCGTATCACGAACAGGTCGCCGATCCCGGTGTCGAAGACCAGCTCCGGCGGTACCCGGGAGTCGATGCACGACACGATCACGCCGTAAGGATTCTGCGCGTCGGCGACGGCTGCGCGGCGGCGGGCGTCCTGGTTGGGGTGCTGCAGCACTCCGTTCACCCAGCGCTCGTTGCCCTTCATCAGCCTCGCGTACGCCGCCTTGGCGGAGTCCGGCCGTGGGCCCGCGGAGGGAGAAGGCGACGACGCCTCCGCACCGGCGTTCGCCGGATTCACCGAGTTCGCGCTGTCCTTGTCCGACGAACAGCCGGTGAGGACGGCCGCGGTGGCCGCCGCCAGCCCGCCGGTGAGAATGGCCCTGCGCTGAGGCCGCACAGCAGCACTACCCATGATTCTTCGCCTTCCAGTGTGGTGCCGAATCAGTCCGGAGGAATCAAGGGCGCCGGGTTGCCCAGGGAGCAGTGGAGCGGCTCTGTCATGGGCAGCCGTGGCCCGGTCCTCCGGCCCGTTCTCCGAAGTGGAGCGGGTGATGCCACTGTGGCGAGAAGTGCACTAACGCCCGTACAGCGTCCGTACAGCGCAGGGCAAACGCCCGTCCAATTCGCAGACGGTCACGGGTGGTCACAACGCTGCGCCGGTCCGCAGGGCTGCGGACGGTCTCACCAGGTCCGAGCGCCGCGCGGACCCGTCGGGGCGAGGATCCCGACCTCACGTGCCTCGACGTCGAGCACCGTCGGGGCGGCCTGCGGCTCCACCAGTGGTCCGGCCTGCGACATCAGCAGATGCCGCAGGCCGACCCCCGCCACGGCGAGGGACGGCGGCCCGAGTGCCCGATGACGGAACCTTCCCGACTCGCCATATCCCCTCAGCTTTCACGGACCTGCTGTGGGCCGTCGGCGTGCCTGTCCTGTGGGTGATCGCACCGGACCGCGTGGGGCCACTGCACGAAACTCCCGTTCGCGCGCTCCACGAGGAGCCGCTTGCCGTGTGCGAGTACGCCTCGCGGCCGTAGCCCGATCAGGCTTGCGGTCGTGAACGCGGCGCTCAGACTGCCCAGGTCGTGCACGATGCCGATCCTGAACAGGGACTGTGTCTCGGCGATGGCCTCGTGATCGCCCGCCCTGATCACCACACGCAGGTCAGGTGCGACCGCTCGTGCGGCTACGGAGACCGCGATGTTGTCCAGATCGTCGGAGGCGACTGCGGCCAGGGCCTGAGCCGTGTGGAGGCTGAGCCTGCGCAGCACGAACTTGTCGGTGGCGTCGGCGACGACGACGGGGACGCCGAGTGCTTTGGCCAGGCGGAGGTTGGGGGCCGCCGCGTCACGTTCCACCGCGATCACCCCGATACCGAGGTCCTGCAGCCGGGTGCACAGTCGCAGCCCCACCTGGCCGAGCCCGACGACCACCACGTGCCCCGCGCGGGGAAGCGCACGGGGGCCCACCATGCCGATCGAGCGAGGGGCCAGCAGGCGGTCGACCATGCCGGCGGTGAAGACGGCGGTGAAGACGATGGTGATGAGCATCGCCAGGCCGGCGAATACCAGATACGCGTTCGAGCCGTGCGCGGACGCGGGGCCGACGGTGGACACCGTTCGTACGGCCTCGAAGAAGGCTTCCGCCGGGGGCCGGTGATTGAAGGTCACGGACCAGCCCCAGTCCGCGAGGAGCACCGCGAGCAGCCCGGCGAGACCGGTCAGCATGATCCGCGAGCTGCCGTCGTGCGGTCGCAGCTGCCCTCTAATCTTTCCCAGCCTGGCCCGGTATCTCAGGGAGCGAGGCGGCCGGTACGTCTCGAGCCTCACGGTGTCCTCCTCCCACCGGGCGCCGACGTGGCCCGAGGAGGTCCGGTCGAGGGCCAGCAGGTCGGGCTGCAGGCACGCGGCGAGGAGTACGGGAGCGGCGACGTCGGCCGGCGACGTGACCCGGCAGTTGGGCACCACGCGCACGAGTTGGTCGGCCACCGTCCGGTCGAAGACCGTCACCACCAGCCTGACGCCGGGGCAGATGTGCTCGACGGCGAGCGCGTAGCGCAAGGACTGGACATCGTCGTCCAGAAGGATCGCGACACCGGCCACCTCCCGGTCGAGCACCTGGCGCAGATCGCCGTCCGTGGGTTGCGCCAGGTGGCGCACGAGGTGGCCCGCCGACCGCAGGGAACCACAGACCCTGCGCGCCATATCGCTGCCGATGACGACGAAATAGCGCTCCTGTCCTCCCCCCGCGGTGAGCGGACCACTCAACGCTTCATGCGGGTTCTCCTCGGCGTGGACGTCGCTGCGGGAATGCTCAGAGGTCGAATCAGAGGTCGAAGAGGCAGTCATCGGAACGGTAGGGCTCGCAGTCCAGGCAGCGGAGGGTCTGGCAGCCGTCGCAGCTGACGAGCAGCCGGCCGCAGTGGCACTCGGGGTCGCTTGTCGTGGCGGGCCGGCCGCCGGCGGCCGGTCCGCCGAGGATGACGCCGGTAGGCGGGGCTGACTGCCCGGATGCGGCATTCACTGGTCAACTCCCATCGGATAGTGGTCGGGTCTGGCCGTACGCCGCCCGTGCGGGCAGCTCCAACGGCAGAGGCTGACGTCGCGGGCGGAGGGGAAGCACCGTATGCCTGCGGATGTGCCCGCGGACGTGCCTGCCGTAATGCTTGCGAACGTGCCCGCTCAGTCCGGCCGACAGAGCCGGAGGACACATGGACAGTGGATCTGCTCCATCGCAACCGCAATCGCCCGAACCACCGGATTCGCTTGCGCAGGACGCCAGGAGCAGGAAGGGCCCCGGGACTCGCCGGCCCTCGATGAGGACCACCCTGGCCGGCGAAGAGCGCCGGGGGTCGCCCGGCGGAATCTCGCGTGCACCGACGCTAGAAGCGGCCTCGCCTGCACACCATGGACAGATGCCAGACTCCCGGCGAACTGATTCATACAAATGCTCAAAACGCTGGGGCGGGCAAGGGCGCGGGCCGGCGCATTCCGGGTCGCCCAATAGACGTCAACGCTCCCGGCCACACGATGTGAACCGATTTGGGTTCGGTAGGGACTCGATCATTTGAGAGGACCGAGTCATGGCACGTCCTCCCCCGTACCTGCTTGTGCTGCGCCGTCGTGCGGTGCGGATGGTTTCGCCGAGGTGCGGCCCGACTACGACACCGAGTGGGCCGCGATGAAAGAGGTCACCGCGAAGCTCGGCATCGGCACGACCGAGGCGCTGCGCAAGTGGGTCCGGCAGGACGAGACCGACGCCGGTACCCGGCCGGGCACGACGACGGAGGAGTCGCCCCTCGGTGCCGGCGTCGTGCCAGGCCCGGCGCCAGCGCTGCACCGAGCGCACACTCACCCGTAAGTCCTTGGCGACCTCGGCGTTGGAGACACCGGCAGCGAATCGCTCCGCGGCCTCCAGCCGGATCCGCTCGCGAAACGCCTGCCGTTCAGGCGTCAGCCCACCACCCTGCGGATATCTCACACAGCCGGCATACCGCGACGATCACGCATCGTCAGCCCCCGACGACATCACGCCGAAAACCTCAGTAGCAGTCAACGGGCCCGGAGACTGCCTGAACCCGGAATGGTTGGCCCCTCGAACCGTGATCTACCGTGTCCGCCGGGGATGGACCAGACCATGCGGGCACTATGTCGAAGGCGGTGATGGAGAGCGGACTGCTTTCTCGTATCCGCGCCATCCGGCGGGGGGTCAGGCCGCCGGTGGGCGTGGCTCCGTTCGCACTGTGGCCGCCATATGCGCCCTCATCAGCCCCTCGGTCTGCGCGCTCTTGCTGTGGCTGCCGGACCATCTTCCGAGCCGGAGTGGACCCGGCCGGAGCAGCGACCCCCGTCCCCTTGAGCCCCCTTGGCGAGCAACCCGAGCGCACCCCCCGTCGACGGGCGCGCCGAACTCGACGTACGCATCACCTGCCCCACCGGGCGTGTCCATCCGCAATATCGGCAAAGGGAAAAAGAAATCCGTGTTTACCTCCACATTTTCGACCACCGAGTGGTGGATAGCATCTGTCGTGTCCGGAATTGCCCTGGCCGTGGCGATGCAGTCGCTGGTCATCACGAGACGGCACAAGCTGATGATGGTGCTGCCGCCCTTGGCCGGTGCGGCATTCATTGTCCTGAGCTCGGCGGCGCGAGGTCACGAGGGCGAGACACCGTTGATGCTGTTCACGGCGACCGCGCTGGGGCTGGCGATCATGCGGCTCGTGTTCGCCGTGCACCTCAGGCGTCAGATGGAACTAGTGCGTTCAGGGCAGCCCATGAAACAACTGACCGTCCTGCAGGTTGTGATCTTCTTCCTCGCCTTCGCGGCCGTCGTGATGTCCATGGCCGTCTTCCTGTGACGCCGCGGGGGCGCCCACGTCGATCGCCGGGTGCCCGGACCTCCAATGAACCGGGTCCAGGGGCGCTTGACCCTCGCTCGACGCAGGCGCGATACCGGTCGGGCACGACGCCCCCAGTTCGCCTCGAACGGAGCACCTAGCCTGCCCCTCGTCCCATCAGACCCGGCGAATCCCTTCATCTCGCCACCTGAGAACGCATCAGCCCTGGGCAGCGCGGGACGAACGAGAACACGAACGGGCATCTCCGCCAGTACTTTCCCAAGGGCACCGACCTGGCCAGGTGGTCGCCAGAGGAGCTCCAGACCGTGGCGCACACCCTCAACAGCAGGCCCCGGAAAACACTCGGCTGGAAAACACCCGCTGAAGCCCTGAACGAGCACCTACTATCAGCCCAACAAACCAGTGTTGCGACGACCGGTTGAATTCGCCCAATAAACGTCCCTCACGTCGACCCGGCCGCAGCTGGAGAAGGCCGGCATCGCCGCCTCGATCGGATCGGTCGGCGACGCCTGCGACAACGCCCGGATGGAGTTTCACGCTCGGCCTGTTCAAAACCGAGGGCATCCCGCTGATCAGCCCCCGGCACGTCGATCTTGATGAGTCGATCTTGATGAGATCACCTCACTCCACTGGAATCGACTGCGCGTGATGGAAGATGTTCGCCGGATCCCAGCGGCGCTTTACGGCAACGAGGTTCCGTTGGTTGTTGCGGAAGTTATTGAGGAAGTAGAGCCACAGCGCGTCATCGATGTTGCCCTCGGCGTGTGTGCCGAGAACACTGTCCGGGTAATTGTAGTATGCGCCTGCAACCGTTCCACTCGGATCATTGGCCGGGTCGGGGGTCCCGCCGTACTCGGCGTAGACCTCTCGGTAGAACTCGTTGATCCATCCCAGATGGGCCTCGGCTTGGGTGTCGTAGGGGGCCTGTCTTCCCTCGCCAGGACGCGAAGCATTGAGCCAGTAGGTCTGATACTGCAGCTTCATGATCGCGTCGCGTTGGGGAACTGCGGTCGCGCCGGGAGCAACCCGGTTGATGGCCCCCCCGTAACTGTCGACCTGCAAGAGACTCTGGCTCATATCCGACTGGGAGACACCTTTTGGGGTCGTGTTGAGCCAGCGATGGATCGCAGCAACTTGATTCGGCGGGAAGGGCTTGTTCATGTAGGCGGACTTGTACTTGCCGAACTGGTTGGGCCCCGAACCGTTCAGAGTCTGCAGCGCTTCGAGGTAGGTAACGTGTTGAACGCTCTGGTTGCCTATAGGGGCCGTCGTCCAAGCTGGATGGCCGCCGAGCGGGTTTCGCAACGGCGCGTGGTCGACGATCGCCCCGAAGCGCGTTCGCGCTTCTGTGTACCGTCGCTCGACCTCGGTCCGGTGGTCGAGGTGAGTGGCCCCTTCGGGAGACACGGCTTGGACGATCATGCCGAGCTGCCCGGACGATACGTGCGTGAGCTTCAGCAAGCTGAACTCGTTCTCGGGCATGTCACTCACGAAGTCTGCATAGCAGGCAAGCAAGTCCGCGAAGGAATCTGTGTCGATCGATGTCCAGTCCCAGGAGAGGGTGTAGATCGAAGCGAACTCCGGGGCCTCGGGCAGCTCATCAAAGTAGTAGCGCAGGATGACACCGAAATTGCCGCATCCGCCCCCCCGTAGGGCCCAAAAGAGGTCTCGTTCGTCGTTCGAGGCGCTCATCGCCGACACGTGATGCAGCTCAGCACTGTTCGACGACGCGTTCCAGGTCACGATGTCGACCGCGCTGAGGTGGTCGACGATCAAACCGCACAATCTCGACAAGAGTCCGTATCCACCCCCGGTGATGTGACCCCCGGCACCGACCGAGTAGCAGCTTCCTCCGGGAAGCGTCTTGCTGAAACCGTTTAGCAAGACTCGGTAAACGGACCAGTTCTCACAACCTGCCTCGATGAAGAAAACGGCCCGTCGTTCATCCCAGCCGACACGGTTCATCGAAGACATGTCGACGATGGCCTTGGTCGTACCGTTGTATACGAAGTTCTCGTAGCAGTGGCGCCCGGACACGACCTTGACCTCGCGCCCGTAGCGGGAGATGGCTTCGCTGACTTGTGTGACCGCCTCAGCATCGTTCTTGGGGACATAAACTGCCTCGAGCTTCGAGGCGAACCAGCGCCGGTCGAAGCCTTGTCGGTCGCTGAGCACGACGGGACGTGAACCGACGCTCGCAGACGGGGTAGACATGTTTAGGACTCCACAATCGAGAAAGGACGGTGTGCGGTTGGGAAGCGGTGCCGCGAGGGCTTCAATAGCCGCGCTCGAGAAAGCTCGCTTGGGCCTGATCGTCGTATTCGATCGCCCCGACTTCCCAGTAGTTTTGCCAGTAGTTGGGCGTCTGGTTGCGTTGGACCATGTGATAAGTCCACTGAGCAGTCAGCAGCCAAAGCACCAGATTCCCGGAAAGCCCGCTGATCGGACAAACCGGCTCGTCAAAGCCCGGGATGTCGAGGATGCCCGCGCCGTCGCGGCTGTGCGTGTTGATGGCGACGTCCACGTAGTCGCTGAGAGAGCTGACACCTCCATTTCCGTCGAAGGGGCCAAACGCGACGACCATCGCGCCGATTTGCTTGGCGTACTGAGCGACCTGGATCTCGTCGCTGTTGTCGGGGCTGATCGCGCCGATGAGCACGATGTCGTTGGCCTTGAGCTGCGTCTTGTACAAGTCGTAGGGCTGCATGATCATGCTGCCAGCGGCCGTCTCGTAGGCCTCATTAACAAACATGTTTTGAGTGCCTTCGTAGGGCGTTCCGGCCTGTGGATGCCCATACACGAGAAGGCGCGGGCGATCTGCGGACTCCGCGAAGAGCAGGATGCGGTCGGCCCAGGCACACGCCACGCGATCGATTAGCTCGAATTCTTGCTCGCGGATCCGCTCAAAGCTCCTCAGGGCATTGTCGAGGTATTCACGGGCCACGCCAGCGCCGTCATCGGATCCCTCGCTACTGATCTGCTTGCACAAAGCGGCTGTGCAGGCCCAATAGACGAGGAATTGCGAGAGACCACTAGAAGAGATGATCTTGAACTCGGGAATCGCTGGAGTCGAGATCACGCCGCAACTCCAAGTGCAGCCGCTGTCGAGCACACGGTCGCAAATCTGCTCGAGCGAGGCGCTCATCTTGACCGGCAAGAGAGACCCGATAGGGGTCTTATAGAAGCGGGCATAACTGCAGGTGATGCCGACGGTGTACGCGCCTCGGGCGCGAGCTTCGTCCGGTCCAACATCGGGAATGGTTCCTTTGTCGGGGTTGATCAGCGATGCGCCGTTCGTGAGCAAGAAGTCACCCGGTTTCATCTGTTTGTAATCCGCTGAGATGTTCCGGTCGGCACGCTGTGGCAGCACCGAGGGCTGCCCGGGAATGCCAGGGCTTGCCGCGAACATAGCGAAGTGCCCCACCAGGACGTGCGAAAAGATCCGACCGCCGGAGGCCTGACACTCGTAGGCGACCTTCATCGCCTCGCAGATTCCAGCGATCTGTGTGTCTCGAATGTGTCGACCTATCCCCTCGATCTCGGCATAGAAAAGCTCCATGTAGGACCTGCCGGCGAGAGGGGGTCCAACGGAAGAGTCGTTCATGCGCGTTTCCTTTCAGCTTTCGTGGATGGGGTCACCTGACGGACTTCGGGGATCCCGTGGGTGGGCACCGCTGAAGGGTCAACAAATGAATTTATTTCTTGTGCACTAACGGAAATAATTGGCGTGTTCGTCAAGCCCTCGTATGCCGGGGTCCCGGTAGTAGCGGCGGAAAAGTCACCGAAGTGCCTGGTCACCTCAATGCGACCCCAACGGCTTCCCCTCGCAGCGCACTGACTCTGCGGCAGATAGTGCGTAGCCACATGCCACTGGGTGGTGGTCTTCGCTATGGCTGTCACGGTCTCGCCGTCGGCTGAGATTACGGGGCTTCCGCTGCCGACTGTGCTGTGGATGGAGCCAACAAGTTGCCCATGACGATGCACCCGCCTACGGCGACTGCTGAGTTGATACTCCGCTCTACAGGTGAGGCGAAAGCGCATTCACGCGGACTCGTTGCGTCGACGACGCTGCGCATTCGGTTCTAAATTAAGAGTCTCACGTTGCGGCGCCGTGGGTGCAAGTCGAGGCGCAGCGGCGTGCGGGCGATTATCCGCTTTTGAATAGTTTCTTATTCGACGACTGCCTGTGCGCCCGGCGACAGTGGGTGCCTGCCGGAGCGTGCCGCGGCAGGACCGGTAGTTCCCAGGGGGCGGGCCGTGCGCCTCTGTTCAAAGGCTCCTCGGGGGACGAGGACGCAAAGCAGTGGCGGATCGGACAGCACTTCAGCTCGTCCATCGACGCCAGCTCCAGCGACCCCAACCCCCGGCTCACCCAGCCGTCACCAAGCGCGACGAACTCCTCGGCGTCTGGGACGCTCGGCCCACCTGGACCCTCTCTACAGCTCACCGGACCTGGGAGCCAAGTACGCGCAAGGAAAACCTCCAGCGCGTCTTCGCGGGGCTGGACAGGACCATGACCGTCAACTCACCCACTGTGGACCCCCTACGTCGAGGTCGGCGCATACAACCCCTCCGCTTCGACTACGCCGGCCCCATCGGGCAAGTTCAAGGGCACCCCGTCTTCACCGACGCCCTGTCAACCGAAAGCGCCCTGCACTTCTACGACGCGACCAAGCGACCGGAACAGATCTTCCCGTCCTTCGTCGGCAAGTCGGTACGGGAGCTGATCCTCGACGGAACCCTGCTGCCGATCGACCGGGTCGCCGCCGACCGCCCGTACTCAAGGACGGTTCGTACGTCGCCGCCCTGAACTCGATCGGCATTCCGCACGCCGGTCAGGTCATGAACGTCATCGTCCTGACCGCCGTCCTGTCCTGCCTCAACTCCGGTCTCTACACCGCCTCCCGCATGGCCTTCTCCCTCGGCCGGCGCGGAGACGCGCCCAAGGCCTTCGCGCATACCAACGCCCGCGGTGTGCCGCAGGCCGCGATCCTCGGTTCCGTCGTCTTCGGCTTCGTCGCCGTATGGTTCAACTACCACTGGAAGGACACCGTTTTCGACTTCCTGCTCAACTCGTCCGGCGCGGTGGCCCTGTTCGTGTGCCTGATGATCTGCTTCACCCAGCTGCGGATGCGCGGCATCATCCTGCGCGAGCAGCCGGAGAAACTGGTCGTCAGGATGTGGCTCTTCCCGTATCTGACCTGGGTCACCATCGCGATGATCTCGTCCGTCATCGTCTACATGCTGACCGATGAAGCCGGACGCGAACAGGTCGTCATGTCGCTGCTGGCCGCCGCCCTCGTCCTGGCGATCGCCGTCCTCCGCGACCTGACGGGCGCCGGCCGCAGGGACACGGACACCGGCGCCAGGGGTACCGAGGACTCGGTCACCCGCCCCTGAGACGGAGGTGACCGGCCCGGGCCCGTGCGCCGGAGAGGAGGCGGGGTCCCCCGCCTCACACGGGCAACCACGGGCCCGCGGGGGCCAAGCCACTCCACCAACCTCTCCCCGCGTCCTCAGACGTGCTCCGGAAGCGGGCCAAGATGCTTCATCACGCGCTCGCGCAGGAGGAGGTACTCCTCCCACCGGCGGGGCAGCGGGCCCGGCGGACGTTGGACGACGCGGGCCGCGGTGATGGCCTGACCGTGTTGGAACTGCTCACGGGTCAGGTCGAGTTCCACGCCGCTGGGCAGCCGGTTCCACCAGTGGAAGCCCTGCGGCCGGCCCTCCTGGTGCACCTCGCCGACGACGAGGTCGCCACCGAATATGTCATGGACGATCAATGCGGTGACGTCGCAGTGGCCCCAGGCCGGGTTGCCCGGCTGCCATGCGATGCCGCTGATGTCGCTGGGGGAACTGGTGTCGCCGGCCCAGCCGACTCGCAGGGCCTTGTCGAGATCGAGCAGATTCCAAGGAAGCATGTCGCCACCCTTGCAGCCACCACTGACATCACCGACGGCACAGGCGTCATGACCGCCCCGGAACCACTCATCATCCAGCACCTTTGCCCGGAGCGGGCCGTCCACAGCCAGGACGAGCACATCATGCACTGCGAGACCGGCCCCGCTCGCCGGCGGCCCTGCGACACCACCTGACAAGCACTACTGGCGCACCACGCGGTGGCGGAGGTAGACGAATCTCGAGCTGAAGGTGCGGGTCTCGACGAGTTCGAGATCCACCCGGCGTTCGCGCCGGGGAAAGAACGGAATGCCACCGCCGACCAGCACCGGGTGGACCATGGCCCGGTACTCGTCGATCAGATCCGACGCGGCCGCCTCCGCGGCGAGAGTCGCGCCGCCGATCGCGATCTCGCCCTCCCCCGGCTCGGCCCGCAACCGCTCGATCTCCTCCGCCAGGCCGCCGGAGGCCAGGCGGGCATTGCCCTGCACCGCCGAAAGCGTGGTGGAGAACACCACCTTCGGGAGCGGCTTCCAGAGCGCGGTCCACTCGCGCATCGATTCGTCGAGAGTCGGATCCTGGTCGGCGGTCTCCCAGTACAGCATCGTCTCGTAGAGCCGTCGTCCCAACAGGTGGACGCCGACCTCTCGAATCTCGTCGATCCAGAAGCGAAAGACCTCCTCGTCGGGGGCCGTCCAGTCGAAGCCACCGTCCGGCCCGACGATGTAACCGTCGAGGGAGACGTTCATCGAATAGGTCACGCTGCGCATCAGAAGTCCTCCTCGTCAACGGGTTCGACAGTACGACCGCCGGACGCCTCAGGACTCGTCGCGACTCGCGGGATCCTCTGGGCCGTCCCGAGCTCGCGACGGCCGTGGAGATGAAACGCGTGATGGCGTTTGGCGCCTGTTTCGGTGGCAACTCGTCGACGTGCATGGAACCGATGCAACGTACAGGTCTGAGGTCCGTCCTGGAGGAAATGCGCGCCTCTCATCGGCTCGTTGCCGAGATCCGGTATGCGCGGTCGGCGCAATGACGTACCGGCGCAGATGCGGCCGTGCAACGATCCCGGCCGACCAGTCCCCCGGATGCTCGTGTACCGATGAAGACGAGACCGGGGACAAGCCCCTAGGGGAGACACAAATGCCCGACATCGAACCGCAAGCTCCCGATGCCGCCGCCATTGCCTGGAACAAGGCCGCAAGTTACGACTCCTACGAGGAAGCCCAAACCGCGGTGGACCTGCTCTCGGACGAGAAGTACCCGGTGGAGTACCTCGACATCATCGGATCGGACCTGCGCCTGGTCGAGCACGTGACCGGCAGGCTCACCACGGGCCGTGCGGCCGCCGTCGGCGCAGCCGGCGGAGCTTGGTTCGGTTTGTTGGTCGGCCTCCTGGTCGGGCTGTTCGCACCGGGGTCCGTCTGGCTCGGACTGCTGCTGGGCGGGATCCTCTTCGGCGCGCTGTGGGGGGCCGCACTGGGTTGGGCCGGACATGCGGCCACGGGCGGGCGAAGGGACTTTTCCTCCACCCGTGCCCTGACCGCTGCGCGCTACGACCTCATCGCACGCGGCGGCCACGCGGACCAGGCACGGGCCATTCTCCAGCGGGCGGGACTCGGCGGAACCCCGTAGAGCCGTCGCACCGCCACTGCCACTAAGCCGTTCCACCGCCGCACGGGCCAGGAGACTCAGCCCTGTGCTGAAGCCGGGACGACCGCGACGGGACACTGAGCCGTGTGCAGAACCTCCGCGCTCACGGAGCCGAGCAGGAGGCGGCGCAGGCCCGTACGGCCGCGCGACCCGACGACCAGCAGAGCAGCGTCGCGAGCCTGCTCCAGCAGGGCATCGGCGGGACGGCCTTGCACGACGTGCGCCTCGGCGTCCACATGGGGGAACCGACTGCGAAGCCGAGAGATTTCCTGGTCCAGACCCCGGCCCGCCGCCTCGATCACAGCGTCGGCCTCCGGTGGCTGCTCGATCGGACCAGGAGGTATCAGCCCGAAGACAGGCGGCGCAACGCCGGCCGGTCCCTGCGGCGAGAAACGCACGTCGTCCACGTACACGAGGTCCAGGCCGGCTCCGCGGCGGTCGGCCTCCGCGCAGCCGAGTTCCAGCGCCTCTTCGCAGACATTGCGGATGTCCACACCGACGACCACTCGGTTCTGCGGCTGCCGGCCGGGGGTCGCGGGACGGAAGACGATCACGGGGCACCGCGCGTGCGTGGCGACCTGCCAACTCACAGAACCGAGGGGCAGTCGCGGAAAGCCGCCGCTACCCCGGTGGCCCAGTACGATCAGTGACGCTTCCGAAGAGCGGTCGACGAGCGCGGCGGCCGGATGTCCGACAGGCAGCTCACCGGTCACGGTGACGCCTGGAAATTCCAGGCGGACGAGTGCCTTGAATTCCTCCACCACTGCGGTGCCCTGCGAGGCCGCCTCCGGCGAACGGATGTGGGGATCGGCCGGGGCGAGAAGCGGCACGGCGTGGACAATGCGAAGTTCCGCATTACACAGGTCGGCCTCTCGAGCCGCGAATCGTATGACCGCGTCTTGGTCCGGGGCTTCCTCCACACCGACAATGATCGGCCTGGTGCGCTGGCGTCCCGTGTCGTTCATGGCTTCTCACTTCACAGAGGCGGGCCCTGCCGCAGACCGGCGACCGCGCCGTCTTGCGGATGAAGAACCGAGTGGTCGATTCAGCCAGGATCCGGGAGGGACGCACACCGGGGCAGCTTTTCGTGCCGCCGAATGCCCGAGGGTCATCGGCTGGAGCCTCGTCGACGCCGACGAGGACCGGCCTCGGCCCGGCAGGCACGCGCTACGAGTACCCGACCGGGACGGGCCCAGGCATGCCCATCAGCCGGTCCGCAGCTGCTCTGGGACCACGAGGACGGCGTGCGCGGCGCAGACCGACAGTCAGGCAGGCAGGCGCGGGTTTGCGCTGTGACGGGACGGGCACCTCCGCCCCATGAGCAGGCGGCATGACAGCGATGCGGCCGGCATGAGGCACCAGCGGGCGAGCCGGCTCGCCGCAGGGCCCCTGGCCGCGCTGCTGCTCTCGGGCTGCATCCTGTACGAAGATCGTGACGACCGGGACGGGAGACAGATGTCCCCGGGAGCGGTCCGCGAGGTGCCGCTCCGGGTGGTGGAGCAGGGCGGCCAGTCGTTGGCGTTCGTCCCGGTGAGCGTCGAGGGGGAAGGACCCTTCATGTTCGCCCTGGACACCGGGGCCTCTTCCAGTGTGGTCGACGACGATGTCGCTGACCGGGCCGGTCTGGACCGCACCGGTGAGCACCGTTCGGTGAGCGGGATCCTGGGCACCGGGCAGGTCCCCGTAGCCCGGGTGGAGCAGTGGAAAGTCGGTGACGTACCTATCGGCCCGGGTGAGGTCACGGTCATCGACCTCGGACCTCCTCGCGGAAGTGGCGGCATCCAGGGTCTGCTCGGCTCGGACGTGCTCCGTGGCTTCGGCTCGATCACCGTCGACTACGACGATGGCGTGCTCAAAGTAGGCGCCCCGTGATGAGCCGCCGCCCGGCCGGCCTCCCGACCCGGCTCACGTCGGCCGACACGAGCTGCCGCACAACGCGGCGGCACGGAGCGTCTGGTAGGGGTAGTCGGTCCGGACGGTGGTGACATCGGGTGTCGAACCGCCACGGATGCCCTCGGCGGACAGCAGGCCGGCGCCACGGTCCTTCTTTCCCCCGGCAGGGACGAACAGGTACCGGGCCTCTACGGACCGCGGACCGGTGTCATGTCCGAGGAGCTCGGGCCGAATCCTGCCGAGGATTCCTCTGTGCAGGAACTGATGGTTCATGTCGAGCAGATTCTCGTGCATGAACGAGTAGTGGCAGTGCACGGTCCGCGAGAACGTCATCGTTCTGTACTTGGGGGAATCGAACTCGGGAAGTCCGGGCATCGGAGTCGTGGCCGCCTTCTCCGGGTCGCCCGGGAAGACGAACAGGAGCCCGTACGGCTCTCGGACCGGATAGCTGCGCACGCCGCGTGGCGGACGGTCGATCCCCTTGGGAAGATACGGGATCTGCGAGATGCGGCCGTTGCCTCTGTACGCCCAGGCGTGATAGCAGCAGCGCAGCGTTTCCCCTTCCACCACGCCCATACTCAGCGGTACCTGGCGGTGGGCGCACCGGTCCTCCAGCGCGTGGACCGTTCCGCTCGCACCGCGGTACAGCGCGATGCGCTCACCCGCGAACGCGGTGGCGAACGCCCTGCCCTTGGGCACGCTCCCGGACACAGCGACCGGATACCAGAAGTTCGGATCGATCAGAAGTTCGGATCGATCCCGGTACGCCGGAGGTCCGACGTGGCCTCCGAAGGGTGATCAGGAAAGGATGGGGAACCGCTCTCCGGCCCGACCGGCACCGTCCCGCGTCCTACGATCTGTCCCTCCGACATGCTCTCGTCTCCCTCGGTGCGCTCGGGACTGCGGCTTGTGCCCATACCGACGGGTCACCCGGGCCGGGGCGCACGGGGCCGCTGTTCTCCGATCATTCTTTCCGCTTCCGCGAGCGTCACCCTGAACACACTCGGTGGGTGAAGAGTGGCCGAACGCAACGGCGTGCCCCGGGAGTCGTCAGTCGGGAAGGCTCAGCCAGACGAGGTGATGACCACGGCGACGGACCGGACACGTAGCCCCTGAGCCAGGTACGCGATCTCCATGGGCGTGCCGACCAGGCCGGCCGCCTGGAGGTCGGCGGCCACCAGTCGCGCTTCGCCGAGTGAGAGGTGGTGCAACTCGCGCAGGGCCCGCAACACGGGAACGAGGCTCCCCTCCTTGTGCGCGAGGCGAAGACCCGCGGCCCCGTGCTCGGTCAGCAGGGCCTGCCTGATCTCTTCCGGGGCTGGGCCCGTGTCCATCTCGCACCATGTGTCCGGGCAGGCTTGGCATTGCCCTTCAACGCCCCACCAGAGCCGGCCTCGGTCGATGAATTGGCCCACATCGCGGACCAGCTCGCCGCCACAGCGCGCGCACTGCGATGTGAGCTTCACTCCCTGACCGGCGGTGCCGGAGATCCCGCTCTGCGGAGTCAGGTGCATACCGGCCTCCTTTCTTGCTCGTCGAGTGACCAGTGCGGCGCGGCTCACGAGGACGACGTGATGTGCGAGTCCGCGGGCGGTGTGGTCGCCGTTCCCCGGCCGGGGTGGAGCCGTGCTGGTGGGGGCGATGCGCAGGTCAGGGGGAGGGCACCGGGCCGCCGGGCCGGAACCGCTCCACGCCGACGATGTGCCGCACCTTGACCGGGCGCACGATCACCGCGACCCGCTGCTCCCCCGGCATGATCCACTCGAAGCGCTCGCTGCCCAGATACTTGCGGGCCAGCCGGTCCATCCGGTCGTGCGCCTCCTGGCCCTCGACGAAGCGGGTCACCACACCGCTGATCTGCACTCGGTCGAAGGGATCGGTGGCGTCCGCGTGCGAGAGATAGACGCGGGGGTCGCGGCGCAGGTTCTCCTCCTTCACCCGGCCCACCGAGGTGTTGAAGGTCAGCTCCCCCTCGCCCTCCAGATCCACCCACATCGGACTCACCTGCGGTGCCCCGTCGGCGAACACGGTGCCGACGTACCAGAGGTTGGGTGCTTGCAGCCGGGCGCGGACGGCTTCGTCGAATGTCGCAGTCATCCCAGGAGGCTACCCACCGTGATCGGCGGGATGGCTCGGGGCGGGTAAAGCCGATGCCAGGGACCAGAGTTCAAGATCGATGCGGCGGGCATGCCGTGAGCACGGGAGTGCTGCGCCCGGTGATCGACAGTGCCCGGGCGGCGTGCTCGTTCATGAGTCCTCCGCAGATTGTCAGCCCACATTCTTGGGGGACGGCGGTAGGAACCAGGGGCACACACACGTCCGGTGGGCAGGCTCCAAAACCGGATGGCGTCGATACAAGCTCCGGCTCTCCGCGAAATCCGCCGCCCGCGACCGATGTGCCGCGCTCCTGGGCGGCGGCTACGGCCTCGTGAGCCCGGTGTCGGTCATGCGCGCCGCAGATGGTCGAGAAATGCGCGGGTGGCCGGGTGTGTGGGGGTGCGCGGCCACGCCAGGCGTCCCGTCACCGGGGGCGCGTCCGACAGGGGCAGGTAGCGGACGCCGGGGTGCGGGTTCGACGTCGCCCAGGCGTACGTCCGATCTGTCGAGGGCGCCCAGACCGGGCAGGTCTACACCCCATAAGGAAC
The DNA here is from genome assembly GCF_025854275.1 of Streptomyces peucetius. Classification (NCBI taxonomy): domain Bacteria; kingdom Bacillati; phylum Actinomycetota; class Actinomycetes; order Kitasatosporales; family Streptomycetaceae; genus Streptomyces; species Streptomyces peucetius. The sequence goes on from NZ_CP107567.1 coordinate 510,414, forward strand.
GTTTCCGTAGCTCAGGGCCCCATGCGAGTGGGGCCCTGTTCAGCGTGCGGACCTGCGCACGCGCGCCCGCCGGAGGATGCACGTCCTCGTCGGGGAGCAGCAAGCCCGTCTGGTGTGGCAGCTCGGTGACATCGGCTACGGAATCGTCGCCTGGTTCACCATGGTCGCCATCGCCCTCTCCTGCCGACAGCGCTGCACGCCCTGCGGGACTTCGAACGCCAGATGAAGGAAGGCAGCGGACTCGCACATCGCGTTCGACGCGTCGCTTCTCGGCAGCCCCCGCCTCGTCGATACTGGACATCGGCAACAGCAGCATCACCAGTTCCTGGCGACCGGTCAGTAGGGTCGGCATCAGCCCCGCCGGAACACCGCCCGGGGCCGCCGCAGACCGTCGGGCGCCACAACCCCATACATGCTGACTGATCAGACAGACCCCTGTTCAGGGGGCTGGCCGAGAACCTTCCCAGGAGGAACCGTTGAGGATGCTCATCAATGTGCCGGAGACCGTCGTCGCGGACGCGCTGCGTGGGATGGCGGCCGCGCATCCCGAGTTGGCCGTGGACGTGGACAACCGGGTGATCGTCCGGCGGGACGCGCCCGTCGCGGGGAAGGTGGCGCTGGTTTCCGGGGGCGGCTCGGGGCACGAGCCGTTGCACGGTGGGTTCGTCGGGCCCGGGATGCTCGACGGGGCGTGCCCCGGGGAGGTGTTCACCAGCCCGGTGCCCGACCAGATGGTCCGGGCCGCCGCCGCTGTCGACAGCGGCGAGGGCGTGCTGTTCGTCGTGAAGAACTACACCGGTGACGTCCTGAACTTCGACATGGCCGCCGAGCTCGCGGAGGACGAGGGCGTACGTCTGGCGAAGGTCCTGGTCGACGACGACGTGGCCGTGACGGACAGTCTGTACACGGCCGGGCGGCGCGGCACCGGGGCGACACTGTTCGTGGAGAAGATCGCCGGGGCCGCCGCCGAGGAGCGCGCTCCGCTGGAGCGGGTGGAGGCGATCGGCCGGCAGGTGAACGGGTCGTCCCGCAGCTTCGGCGTGGCGCTGAGCGCCTGCAGCACCCCGGCGAAGGGCGGCCCCACCTTCGACCTGCCCGCCGGGGAACTGGAGTTGGGCGTCGGTATCCATGGCGAGCCGGGGCGGGAGCGCCGCCCGATGATGACGTCGCGGGAGATCGCCCACTTCGCCGTCGATGCCGTCCTGGAGGATCTGCGCCCGTCGGGCCCGGTGATCGCGCTCGTCAACGGCATGGGCGCGACACCGCTGCTGGAGCTGTACGGCTTCAACGCGGAGGTCCAGCGGGTGCTGGCCGAGCGGGACGTGTCCGTGGCCCGCACGCTCGTCGGCAACTATGTGACGTCCCTCGACATGGCCGGCGCCTCGGTGACCCTGTGCCAGGTGGACGAGGAGCTGCTCAGGCTGTGGGACGCGCCGGTGCGGACCCCGGCGCTGCGATGGGGGTCGTGACCGGCTCAGCGCCGTACCGTCGTCGTCCGAACCGATCGACTCACCAGGGAGTTCCTGTGCTCGACGCCGAATTCTTCCGCCGCTGGCTGGCCGCCGTCGCCACCGCCGTGGACCGGGAGGCGGACCGACTGACCGAGTTGGACTCGGCGATCGGTGACGCGGACCACGGCAGCAATCTCCGGCGCGGGTTCACGGCCGTCGGCGCCGCGCTGGAGAAGGAGCCGCCGGCCACACCGGGTGCGGTGCTGGTGCTGGCCGGACGGCAGTTGGTGTCGACGGTCGGCGGCGCGTCGGGGCCGCTGTACGGGACGCTGCTGCGGCGCACCGGCAAGGCGCTGGGCGACGAGGCGGAGGTGACACCCGCGCAGTTCGCACAGGCGCTGCGGGCCGGGGTCGCCGCGGTGGCGCAGCTGGGCGGTGCCAAGGCGGGCGACAAGACGATGCTGGATGCGCTCGAGCCCGCGGCGGCGGCGCTCGGCGACAGTACGGAGTCGTTCGCCGCGGCCCGCGAGGCGGCCGAGCAGGGGGCGCTGGCGACGGTGCCGATGCAGGCGCGCAAGGGCAGGGCGAGTTACCTCGGTGAGCGCAGCATCGGGCACCAGGACCCGGGAGCCACGTCGTCCGCCCTGCTGGTCGCCGCACTGGCCGAGACGGTGGAGGCGCCGTGAGCGACGGCAGGCAGGTCGGGATCGTCCTCGTCTCCCACAGCCGGGAGGTCGCCGCGGCTGTCGCCGAGCTCGCCAAGGGGCTGGCGGGCGGCGGCACAGCGCCGGTGGCACCGGCCGGCGGCACATCGGACGGCGGTCTCGGCACCAGCGCGGAGCTGATCACCGCGGCGGCCGAGCAGGTGGACGGCGGCGCGGGCGTCGCGGTCCTGGTGGACCTGGGCAGCGCCGTGCTGACGGTCAAGGCACTGCTCGCCGAGGGCGACGAACTGCCCGAGGGCACCCGGCTGCTGGACGCGCCGTTCGTGGAGGGCGCGGTGGCGGCCGTGGTGACGGCCTCCGCGGGGGCCGATCTGGACGCGGTCGAGGCCGCGGCCTCGGAGGCGTACGGCTACCGCAAGCAGTGACGCGGGGCGGCCCGCGGCCGGGGGTGTGGCGAACGGCTCACCCGGCCGCGGGCCGATGCGCCCGTGCGCGGCTTGTGATGTCGCTGGTGGGCGCATTACTGTCACGGGGCCTTGGTGTTCGGGAAACCGGTGAAGTACCGGTGCGGCCCTCGCCACTGTGATCGGGAAGTCCGGCTCCACCCCCTCACGGGGAGCCACTGGGACACCGCGTGGACGCGCGGTGCCCGGGAAGGCGGAGCACGGGCGGCATGACCCGTCAGCCAGGAGACCGGCCAGGGTGCGTTGTCCATCCACGAGGTGCTGGAGAGGGTCTCCCACATCATGCATATCGCCGAGGGGTATCTGCCCCCGCTGCACGCGGCCGCCTGGGGCGTCGCGTCGGCCCCTTTCGTCGTCCATGGCGCACGGGCCCTGACCCGCGAGGTCCGGGCCAATCCCGATTCGACCCTGCTGCTCGGCGCGTCGGGCGCCTTCACGTTCGTCCTGTCCGCGCTGAAGATCCCGTCGGTGACCGGCAGCTGCTCGCACCCGACGGGCACCGGTCTCGGCGCGATCCTGTTCAGACCGCCGGTCATGGCGGTGCTCGGCACCATCACGCTGCTCTTCCAGGCGCTGCTGCTGGCGCACGGCGGTCTGACCACGCTCGGCGCCAACGTCTTCTCGATGGCGGTCGTCGGCCCCTGGGCGGGGTACGGCGTGTACCGGCTGCTGCGCCGGTTCGATGTGCCGCTGATGGTCGCCGTGTTCTTCGGCGCGTTCACCGCCGACCTGTCCACGTACTGCGTCACCAGTGTGCAGCTGGCCCTCGCGTTCCCCGACCCGGGGAGCGGTGTGCCGGGCGCGCTGGCGAAGTTCGGCGGGATCTTCGCCGTCACGCAGCTGCCGCTGGCGGTCAGCGAGGGCCTGCTCACCGTGCTGGTGATGCGGCTGCTCAGCCGCTCCAGCAAGGGTGAACTGACCAGGCTCGGCGTGCTGGTTCCGGGTACGAAGAAGGAGGCCGCGGTCCGATGAGCCGTAACGCGAGGATCAACACCCTGCTGCTGCTGGCCGTGGCGGCCCTGGCCGTCCTGCCCCTGGTCCTGGGACTCGGGGACCACAAGGAGGAGCCTTTCGCCGGCGCGGACGGGGAGGCGGAGGCGGCGATCACGGAGCTCGAGCCGGATTACGAACCGTGGTTCTCACCGCTGTACGAACCGCCGTCGGGCGAGGTCGAGTCGGCGCTCTTCTCCCTGCAGGCGGCGCTCGGCGCGGGTGTGCTGGCGTACTACTTCGGGCTGCGCAGGGGCCGGCGGCAGGGCGAGGAACGGGCCAGGGCCGCCGCAGAGGGCTCCGACACCACGACACCGGCGGCGTAGCCGCCGATGCTGCCCATCGACGTGGCGGCGCACAGCAGTCGCTGGCGCCGCCGTCATCCGTGCGAGAAGGCCGCCCTCGGGCTCGGCCTGACGGTGACCGCCGTCTGTCTGCCGCCGTGGCCGGGCGCCGTCCTCGTCGGCGCGGCTACGCTCGCCGTGCTGCTCGGTCCGGCCGGTGTGGCGCCGCGCCGGCTCTGGCGGGCGTTCCGCATCCCGCTGGGGTTCTGTGTCACCGGCGCCGTGCCGCTGCTGTTCGCGGTGGGCGGCCCTGACGGCCCGGTCGCGTTCGCGCCGGACGGGCCGCCGGAGGCCGTGCGGCTGCTGCTGCGCACCTCGGCCGCCTCGCTGGGCGTGCTGCTGTTCGCCTTCACGACGCCGATGTCGGACCTGCTGCCCCGGCTGGTGAAGGCGGGCGTGCCGCCCGCGGTGGTCGACGTGGCGCTGGTGATGTACCGCATCAGCTTTCTGCTGCTCGACGCCATCGGCAACATCCGCCAGGCCCAGGCCGCCCGCCTCGGCCACACGACCAGGGCCGCCGCCTGGCGCTCGCTCGCCGGCCTCGGGGCGACCGCGTTCGTGCGCGCCTTCGACCGGGCGAGCCGGCTCCAGACGGGGCTGGCGGGCCGCGGGTACGACGGCACACTGCGCGTGCTGGTGCCCCGGGCCCCGGTGTCCCGCACGTTCCTCGGCGGGGTCGCCGCGCTGCTGACGGGCATCGTCGTCCTCACTCTCGTGCTCGAAAGGTTTGCCCTGTGATCGTGGAACTCGTCGACGCCGGTTACGCCTACGAGGACGGACCCGCCGTGCTCAGCGGCGTCGGTCTCGGCCTTGCGGAGGGCAGATCGACCGCGCTGCTCGGACGCAACGGCAGCGGCAAGACGACCCTGCTGCGGCTGCTGAGCGGCGGGCTGCGGCCCGCGACCGGCCGGCTGCGCCTGTGCGGCGAGCCGGTGACCTACGACCGGGCCGGGCTGACCCGGCTCCGTACGACGGTGCAGCTGGTTCTGCAGGACCCGGACGACCAGTTGTTCGCGGCATCCGTCGAGCAGGACGTGTCGTTCGGGCCGATGAACCTCGGACTGGACGAGGACGAGGTACGGGCCCGGGTGGACGAGTCCCTGGCCGCGATGGACATCGTGGCGCTGCGCGACCGGCCCACGCATCTGCTCTCGTACGGGCAGCGCAAACGGGCCGCGATCGCCGGCGCGGTGGCGATGCGGCCGCGGGTGCTGATCCTGGACGAGCCGACCGCGGGGCTCGATCCGCACGGGCAGGAGCGGCTGCTCGAGGTGCTCGGTGGTCTGGGGGCGGCGGGGACGACGGTCGTCATGGCGACGCACGACGTCGATCTCGCCCTCCGCTGGGCCGACGACGCCGCCGTGCTGACCCCGGACGGCCTGCGGACCGGGCCGGCGCGTGAACTCCTGGCCGACCGGGCTCTGCTGGACGCGGCGCGACTGCGCATGCCGTGGGGCACGGCGGTCGCGGAACTGCTGCGGGCGCACGGGCTGCTGGGCGGCGGGCAGGAAGGTCCGCGTACGGCGGAGGAGTTGGCGGGGTGGCCGCCGGGCGGCGGAGTGGCCGGGCGGGTCCCCGCCCCGCCCCGGACCTCGTCGCGGGGCTGACGCCGGGCGGCGCCGGCTCCGCGCGCCGCCCATGGGAGCCCCGGGCCCGCGAACCGGGGGTGTGGCCTGTGCCCAGGACCCGGCGCTGTCCGAGCGCGACACGCGCCGGCCGCGGGCCGCCGGTGCGCACGGCTGCCCTCGGCGGGCGGACAGCACGTTGTCGCGCGTACCCGGCCCCGGCGGTGGGCAGGGCCCCGGCCCGCGGAACGCCGACCACCGGCCGGTACGCCCGGCCGCCCTGCCCCGTCACGTGCCCATCCTCCGGCCGCCGGCGCGCCAGGCGTCGCACCGCGATGCGTCCGCCCGCATAGGAGGGGGCCGAGGCCGGCCGGCGCGGCACGACACCCTCAGCCGGCCACGCCGGAGAACGCAAAACCCGCGGGGTCTCCCGGCCCCACGCCCCAGCAGACGGCCCTCCGGTCTCACGCCGCCGACGCGTCACGCCACGCCGACTCACGGAGCAGGCGGAGGCCGTTGAGGCCCACGAGGACCGTGGAGCCCTCGTGGCCCGCGACGCCGAGCGGGAGCGGCAGGTGCCAGGCCAGGTCCCAGACGACCAGGACGCCGATGCACACGGACGCGATGACGAGGTTCTGCACGACGAGCCGGCGGGCCCGCCGCGACAGGGCCACGACCGCTGGGACGGCGGCGGCCTCGTCACGGACGACGACGGCGTCCGCGCTCTCCAGCGCCAGGTCGGAGCCGGCCCGGCCCATCGCGACACCGGCGCTCGCCGCGGCCAGCGCGGGGGCGTCGTTGACGCCGTCGCCGACGACCAGCACCCTGTCGCCGGCCCGTTCCCAATCCCGTACCGCGGCGACCTTGTCCTGCGGCAGCAGTTCGGCACGTACGTCGGTGATGCCGACCTCGCCCGCCACGCGCGCCGCCGCCCGCGGGTTGTCGCCGGTGAGCAGTGTCGGTCCGGTGCCGGTGAGCCTGGCGAGGGCGGCGACGGCCTCCGGTGCGCCGGCCCTGAGCCGGTCGTCGACGGCCAGCACGGCGACGGGCTCGCCGTCCGCCTCGACCACGACCGCCGTACGCCCTTCGGCCTCCGCCTCTGTGACCGCCGCGCACTCGCCGGTCAGCAACGCGGCAGGGCTGCCGACGCGTACGGTGCGGCCCGAGACGACCGCCGACACACCGCGTCCGGGCTCCGAGTCGAACTCCCGCGCCTCCGGCAGCCGCAGACCGCGTTCGCGTGCCGCCGCGACGACCGCGCGGCCGAGAGGATGCTCGCTGTGGACCTCTGCCGCTGCGGCGAGTGTCAGTACGGTCTCCTCGTCGAGGCCGCCCGACGGCAGGGGGTGCACCCCGGCGACGCGCGGTGCGCCCTCGGTCAGCGTGCCCGTCTTGTCGAGTGCGACCCGGTTGACGGACGCCAGACGCTCCATCGCCACGGCGGACTTGACGAGCACTCCGTGGCGGCCCGCGTTGGCGATCGCGGACAGCAGCGGCGGCATGGTGGCGAGAACGACGGCGCACGGCGAGGCCACGATCATGAACGTCATGGCGCGCAGCAGTGTGCTGGTGAAGTCGGCGCCGAAGGCCAGCGGCACGGTCAGCAGGGCGAGGGTGGCGACCACGACGGCACCGGAGTAGCGCTGTTCGATCTTTTCGATGAACAGCTGGGTGGGTGCCTTGGTCGCGCTCGCCTCCTCGACCATGGCCACGATCCGGGCGATCACCGATTCGGCGGCGTCCGCGTCGACCCGGACGCGCAGGGAGCCGGTGCCGTTCAGCGTTCCGGCGAAGACGGTGTCGCCGGCGGCGCGCCCCACGGGGAGCGGCTCGCCCGTGATGGTCGCCTGGTCGATCTCGCTGGCGCCCTCGACCACGGCCCCGTCGGCGGGCAGCCGCTCTCCCGGCCGTACGAACACGGTGTCGCCGACACGGAGTTCCGCGACGTCCACGACCTCCTGGCCGCCGTCCGTGAGGCGTACCGCCCGGGCCGGTGCGAGGTCGAGCAGGCCGCTGACGGAGTCGGCGGTGCGCCGGGTGGCGAGCGCCTCCAGCGCGCCGGACACCGCGAAGATGACGATCAGCAGCCCGCCGTCGAGGAACTGCCCGATGGCCGCGGCTCCGGCGGCGGCCACGACCATCAGCAGGTCCACGTCGAGGGTCTTCTCGCGCAGGGCCCGGAGGCCGGCCCAGCCGGGTTCCCAGCCGCCGGCCACGTAGCAGAGCGCGTAGAGCGGGCCCCACGCCCAGGCCGGAGCGCCGCCGAGGTCGAGGGGCAGGGCGCACAGGAACGCGGCGGCGGACAGTGCCGCCCAGCGGACCTCGGGCAGCGCGAGGAGCCGGGTGCGCCGTCTGCCCGGCGCCGCCACCGGCGAGGTCGCCGCGGGTGCGGTGGTGTCGCGTACCGGCGCGGCGGGCGGGGACGTCGGAGACGTCGGGGGGACCATCGGGAGCACACCTCTTCCTCGGATTCCGGGCACGGGGATGTGAACGGAACCCGACCACCATAGCGGAACACATGAAGAGGTCTTCATTCATAGGCTCAGAGGCGCGGCTACCATGTGGACCATGGGACACGGAGTCAGCGACGACAAGGCCACCCCGGCCGCTCACCTGGACGCGGACTCCGCGGCGACCATCGCGGCCACGCTCCAGGCCCTGGCGACACCCTCCCGCCTGATGATCCTCACCCGGCTGCGTCAGGGGCCCTGCGGGGTGACCGAACTGGCGGAGGCCGTCGACATGGAGCAGTCCGCCGTCTCCCACCAGTTGCGGCTGCTGCGCGCCCTGAGTCTCGTCTCCGGCAACCGGCAGGGCCGCCGCATCGAGTACAGCCTGTACGACAACCATGTCGCCCAGCTTCTCGACGAGGCGGTCTACCACATCGAACACCTCAGGCTGGGCGCACGGGACCTGCCCGGACCGGCCGGTACCGAGGCCCCTGCGGCACACCGCTGACGGGGCCCGACCTCCCTTCCGCCGGCGGCCGAAGCAGCGGTACGTCACCCGGTCTTCGTCGCCGCCCGCGGCGGGGCGGGCCGCAGCCGAACAGGAAGCCGGTGGCCCTCGTCCGGCGTACGGCAGTTCGTAGGCGGCCGGGGTGAGCAGGAGGGACGCGGTGACGATCACCGCGTACTCGACAGCGGCTCCAGCCCCCGTACTCCTCCTCGAGGCCGAGCACAGCGCAGACGACCGCGGCCGGCAGCGCGGAAATGAGGACGGCTCCCCGCATGCCGGCGACCGCGGCGGCGGCCCTCCTCCGCCACCGGCGCCGACGGCGGTGCGAAGCAGGTACGCCGGGACGGCGATGATCAGGGAGAAGACGAGGAGGAGCACGACGAACCACAGGCGCCCCGTCTCGAAGTGCTCCCCCTGGACGACGAAGGGGAACTCGGAGAGATCGAGTCGCACGTCGTAGAAGCCGGGCAGGAAGCGCCAGTAGCTCTCGTCGTGGCCGGGGTCGGCCGAGCGCAGCCGCAGCCTCTACGGGGCGGGCGTGATCGTTAGGATCGTGGCCACCAGCGGCACGCCGAGACTCAGGAGGCGTTCCCTGATGAAGCCGGGTCCTCGGCGGTTCGTCGGCCGTGTCAGCGCCCTGATCGCGCTCGCGTCCATCGTCGTGACCGTCGTTCAGTGCCTGCGGGACAGCGAGTTGGCGGCATTTTTCCTGTCGGCCGCGCTCGGCCTGTTCTTCATTTCCTCGAGGATCGATCCCGAAGGGTGATGCCGAACTCGACGCGGTGAGGCGAATAATCGGTTGCGCGGCTCTTTAGGCTGCGAAGGTGACTCAGATCGACCTCATACGCTGGCAGAACATCCACGCTGCCGACTGCGCCCCTCCTTCCGATCGGCCGCTCGAGGCCCTGGTGGACGAACTCGCGGCAGCCTTGCGCGACCCCGACCCGGAGATACGGGACGGGGTCCCGTACGTGGTGTTGCGGACGTGGATCCAGCGGAGGGTGATCGACGGACGCCTGGGAGCACGCCTGGGTGCGGTGATGGCGGAGCGGTTCGGCGATCCCGACATACAGGCCCGGACCTTCGCGCCGCTCGTCCTCGACATGCTGGTCAGCCGCGGGGACTACGACCCTGCGTGGCTGGCCGCCTTCTCCCGCTGGTATCCGACCGAGCAGGACCTGCGCGGTCACGATCCGGTGCTGGGCTGGCTGCACGCCGTCGCTCACGGCGCCGACCTGCTGGGCAGCTTCGGCACCCACGCGGCCGTTCGACCCACGGACATGATCTCCCTGGCAACGGAACGCCTCCTGGCCAGGAACGAGTACGTCTTCGCCCAACAGGAGGACGACCGCCTTGCGCAGGCGATGGCGCTCGTCCTGACCCGCCCCGAAGTCGACGAGCACCAGGCCCTCGCCTGGCTGGACACCGTCGAGAACGACTTCGAAGGCCTCCCCTCCGGCCCGCTGCCCGCGTACGCCGCCAACTGCCTGCGCACGTTGCGCACGCTGTATCTCGTGGCCGACCTCGGCGTACGGCGGTCACGCGACGCAGCACCGGTGGTGCTCCCGCACCGCGACGCTCTCAAGCGGCGTCTGGCCGAGGTGATGGCCCCAGTGTTCCAGCACGCCTGAGCCGCCGGCCCCCACGCCGGCCAAGGTCAGCCTGCACTGCATGACACAGTCCCGTCGGGCGCACTGTCCGTCGGGCGCGTACGGTTCGGCCCGCACCCGTGAGTCGGTTCCATTGGGCTCCAGCGGGTTGCCACTCCCCCGCCGCCGGGGGCCGGGGCGCAGCGAGTCGGCTGCACCCCGGGGTTGGATCAGTCCTGGACGAGTCGCAGGGCGCGGGCCTGGGCGGCCCGGTCGAGCGCCGGGGTGCACCACTGAATGCTGTCGAGGACGAGCAGGTCGGTGACGTCGTCGAAGCCCTTGGGGGCGCTGGCGACCATTCGGACGTAGTAGGAGAACGCGAGCGCGTCGAGTTCCTCGGCCGGGCCGGTCTGGGGGAGGCGGCGGGTTGGTGCGCAGGGCCGCGACGTACGCGAGGGTCGAGCAGGTCGAAGGGCACATCAGCCCCCAGCGTCATCTCCCCGTGCAGTATGCTCTCGCGGCCCACGGCCGGCGACGGCGTCCGCGAGGGTCACAGCCAGGTCTCCGCTGTATGTAGTGTGCGGAAATGACAAGAAGCGAGCGACTCGCGGACCAGCTGGACCGGCACTGGCACAAGAACCTGCGGCCGCGGCTGCACGGTCTTGCAGATGAGGAGTACTTCTGGGAGCCGGTGCGCGGCTGCTGGAGCATCCGCCCACGTGGCACGGCCGCACCGCTGTCGGCAGGCTCGGAGGAATGGACGATGGACTCCGCGTCCCCTGACCCGGTGCAGGCGCCGGTGACCACGATTGCCTGGCGGCTGGCCCACATCATCGTCTCCTGCCTGGGCTATCGGGTCGGATGGCACTTCGGCGGCCAGGACGTCGACTCCCAGACATTCGCCTACGCGGGGACCGCCGACGAGGCGCTGAAACAGCTCGATGAGATGTATGGGAGATGGAACGCGGGGGTCCGCGAGCTCTCGGACGCCGACCTGGAGAATCCGCCCACGGTGGGTCCCGAGCGGTTTCCCATGGAGGGCATCGTCCTGCACGTCAACAGGGAGCTGATCCATCACGGCGCCGAGATTTGCCTGCTGCGCGACCTCTACCGCTGGCAGGACGGAGCCGTACCGCGCCGAATATGACTTTCCGGTAACCGGCGATCGAGCTTCGGAAACCTACGTGGACTCCGTGACGCTCCGCCCCGCCGGGCGATCTTCCGCAGCGCTGAGAGCGCAAAGCGCTCGGACCGGGCCGCAGCACAGCGCAGCGCCCGGCGCACAGCAAGGCGGGGGCGGGAAGCGCAGCGAACCACCCCACCAGGCGGCGCGGACCACACAGCGCCCCGACCGCATCTCGCGCACCGGCTCAGTCCGGTTGACTGATCCCGCGCCCGGCATTCCGCCGCCGCACCCCGTAAGACTTCTGCCCGTTGCGCCGACGACACAGGACGCGGCGCGACTTCCGGATATCGGCCACCGGCACCCCGTGGCTTTCTGTCGGACGGGAGCGGCCATCGCGCAGCCTCGCATTCCTACGGGTGGCGGTCCGCCGCTGACGACGCCGACGTGCGCCATTCAGCCCCACCAGCGACTCGCCGCCCAGGCGAGTGCGTAACCCGCACTGTTGAGGGCGCAGTGCAGCGCCACGGGTGGGATGAGGCTGCCGGAGCGACGGCGGAGCTCGCAGAGAAGCACACCGGCGAGGGCGGTGCCGACGACCGCCGCCGTCACGGACAGGGCGACACCGACCTGGCCGACTCCGAAGACCGCTTGGGCCGCCGCGTTCGCGCGCGTGAGCCCGCGTGACGGCTGTACGTGCCAGAGCCCGAAGAACACCGAGGAGACGACGGTGGCCCATACAGGCCCCCACCGTCGCCAAACCATGGCCCAAAGCACGCCGCGGAATGCGATCTCCTCAAGCAGCACCGTGCCGAGCGGTACGTGGACCAGTACGCGGTACACCAGTTCTTCGGAAGACAGGCCCGCGGCCCGCTCGTCCTGGAATGCCTCCCGGGCGAACGGCAGTGCCAGGCCCACCGACAAGACCACGAGAACCGCTCCGACCAGGACCAGGCCCCAACGCAGACCGCGGCGGGCCGCGGCCCTGCCGAGCCCCAGATCCTCCCAAGTGAGGCCGGACCGGCGGGCGATCAACACCAGCAGCACAGCCGCAACTACACAGACCGGCACGTACCAACCGGGCGCGAGCAGGTCGTTGAGCGCGTTCGCGGCCGCGAGCACCACGACGGCCAAGAGCAGCATCCACATGGCCGTACAAGGATCGCCGACGTTCGCGACGAGCAGCATGCAACGCACCGTTCCACGGCGCGCCGCCTTCTACCGGTCGCGGACGGCGCGGAATCCGAGTGACTGCCGGGCACACCGGTGGAGTGGTGGAGTGCCGGTGCGCTGGTGAGCGCCCGGCTCGGCGAGGAGTACGCCTTCGTGTCGACGGCCCTCGGCGCGATCCGCCTCCAGGGGTGGACACCCCGCCTCGGAGCCTTGGGACTCCTGTACGTACTCCCGGAGGACGGCTGGGTCAACGGCGCACGGCTGGCCACCGCCCTCGGCGGGACACTGCCCGCGCCCCGCCTATCCCCCTGGTACGGCTACGCACCGCTCGACCCGGCCCATCTGGCGAGCAGCGACGGCCTCGTGTTCGTCAGGGACGTCCCGCAGGGCCAGTAGTACTTCGTTAGGTCGATTGATCTCGGGCCGCCGTGTTCGGCATGCTCCCCTGATGGAGCTGGGGGAGATCGAGCACCTCCGTGGCGAGCTGGCGGCGTTCGTGGCCGAGGTGTTCGCGTCGGTGACATGGAGGGAGTAGAGGGCGAAGGGTGAGTGCTATCTGCGTGGGCTGGTGCTGGACGGCCGAAGGAAGTCGATCCAGCCGATGGCCGAGCGGCTGCCGGACGGTGACATGCAGGCCTTGCAGCAGTTCGTGAACCAGCCTCCGTGGAACCATGCCGCGGTGCTGCGGGCGGTGGCTGTCAAGACGGTTCCGGTCGTGGTTCCTGAGGTGTGGGTGATCGACGACGTGTTGTTCCCCAGGGACGGAAAGATGTCGGTTGGGGTGGCCCCTGTGCGGAACTTCCAGACGATCCCGTTGAGGACCATCCGGTCGTCCAACCGCTTGCGGCCCCACGACGACTCGAGCAGTAGCGGCCGGACGAACGCCCACCCAACATCGGTGAGCGGCCGGCGGCCGGCCCCCGCCCGCGGTGGTCCGTCCACATGCTGTCCGGACAGGACAGAACGGCCTCCCACCAGGTAGATTGGTCTACACCACTGACCGGATGTAGACAGAGACAGGGATCTTCGTGGAAGTTGTCATCGTTCCGGATTCCGCCGCGGGCGGCGAACTGATCGCCGAAGCCATGGCCGACCTGCTGCGACGCAAGCCCGACGCCCTCCTCGGTGTCGCCACGGGGTCGACCCCGCTGCCGATCTACGAGGCGCTCGCGGCGAAGGTCGCGGCCAAGGAGGTCGACGCCTCCCGAGCCCGCATTTGCCAGCTCGACGAGTACGTGGGCCTTCCCGCCGGACACCCCGAGTCGTACCGCTCGGTCGTGCTGCGCGAGGTCGTCGAACCGCTCGGGCTGGACGAGGACTCCTTCATGGGGCCCGACGGCGCGGCCGAGGACGTCGCCGCCGCCTGCGTCGCCTACGACCGCGCGCTGGCCGAGGCCGGGGGCGTGGATCTCCAGCTCCTGGGCATCGGCACGGACGGGCACATCGGGTTCAACGAGCCCTGCTCCTCGCTCGCGTCCCGCACCCGGATCAAGACGCTCACCCACCGGACCCGCGTCGACAACGCCCGGTTCTTCGACGGCGACATCGAGGAGGTCCCCCACCACGTCATCACCCAGGGCATCGGCACCATCCTGGAGGCCCGCCACCTGGTGCTGCTCGCCACCGGCGAGGCCAAGGCCGACGCCGTGACGCTCGCCGTCGAGGGCCCGCTCTCCGCACTGGTGCCCGCCTCCGCGCTGCAGCTTCACCCGCACGCGACGGTCGTCGTCGACGAGGCGGCGGCTTCCGGTCTGAAGCTCGCCGACTACTTCCGCGCGACGTACGCGGCGAAGCCGGACTGGCAGGGCATCTGACCTCCCGGAGCATGGCCGTTATGGTCTCGACATGCCTCAACGGCCCCTCATCCCGGGCCTTTCGCGCGTGTAGGTGATCCGGAAGCGCGTCGGCACCGGCAACGGTCGTCCTCCCGGGAACATCGGCTCCGCCTCGGACGTGTCCTGCCTCGGCGCGGTCCTGTCCTTCACGGCGACCGGTCACGGTCCCCTCGACGACGCCGAGTTCGCGGCAGTCGTACACCGGATCGCGACCGGACAGCCGGACCTCTCCCGGCTGCCGGACGATCTGGTCGGGATCGTGACCGGCTGTCTCCGCCCGGAGCCGGGCCGCAGGCCCACGATCGATGCCCTGATCCGGATGCTCGACCCCGGCTGCAACGGCGGCCCGTCCCGGCGCGGCACCGACCCACCGGACCGGCCCCTTCCCGTGTCCCGACGGCATACGTGCGGTCATCGGGGAGTACGAGACGGCGGTGAGGCAGACGCTCGTCCGGCCTCTGCCACCCCGCCGGCCTCCGACGCCGACTGCTGTCCCGGCCCCGGAGGCCACCGCCACGCCGTCGCCGACACGCCCCCGCCTCGAGAAAGCCGGGCTGGGCCCTGGGCACCGGCGCCGCACTGCTGGCGTCCGGACTGATCGCCGTCCTTCCCGCCCTTCCCGGCGACACCGGCAACGACAAAGCGGAGAGCGGAAGCAGCCCGAGCCCACGACGCCCGGCCACCGGCGTACCCGCCGCTGCCGCGCCCGTCGTCACTTCGGAGACGTCCGGCTTCGGGCCCGAAGGGCTGGACCGCAACGAGCTCCCCGAGGGATGGCCGCCCTGGACGGCGGACTTCGACAACGGCGGCTCACCCGTGGCCGCGCCCTATCGCGGTTACGAAGGCTGGCCCGTCTCGGCCGACGGCGGCACCGCGTCCCCCGCCTCGGGGCTGGTGCTCGGCGGCGCGCTCTTCCTCGTCTTCGAAAACGGCACCGTCGTCTCCGTGTACGCGCCATGAGCGGGAAGGCCGTGCCCGCACGCCCCGGCACGTTCGATCGGCCCTTCCCGCGGGCAAATCGGTCAGGGGCGGTCCGTGAGCTGAGGGTCGTCCGGGAAGGAGCACCACGATGGCAACGCCTCTGTCCGCAGACCAACTTCTCAGAGCGTTACGCAATGAAGGACTGCGCGTCGTCGAGCACCGGAGCTGGCGCACACACAACCGGAATCACAAAGGACCCTGGGGGCCCACGCACGGGGTGATGATCCATCACACGGTGACATCGGGCACCTCCAACTCCGTGGAGCTCTGCTACAACGGCTACTCCGGCCTGCCCGGTCCGCTCTGTCACGGGGTGATCGCCAAGGACGGGACGGTCTATCTCGTCGGCAACGGCAGGGCGAACCATGCCGGTTCCGGGGACGACGACGTACTGCGGGCCGTGATCAGCGAGTCGGCGACGCTGCCGTCCGACAACGAGGCCAACACCGACGGCAACCGCCACTTCTACGGCTTCGAGTGCATCAACATGGGGGACGGCAAGGACCCGTGGCCGGCGGCGCAGCTGGAGGCCATCGAGAAGGCCGCGGCCGCGATCTGCCGGGCGCACGGGTGGACGCACCGCTCGGTCATCGGGCATCTGGAGTGGCAGCCGGGGAAGGTCGACCCGCGGGGCTTCGGCATGGAATCCATGCGCAGCCGGGTCCGGGAGAGACTCGGTGGTGACCCGTCCGGTCCACCACCCGCGCCCAGATACGAGCCGTATCCCGGGGCGGCGTTCTTCCAGGTCGGCCGGCGCAGCGCGATCATCACGGCCATGGGCAAGCGCCTGGTGGCCGAAGGGTGCGGGCGCTACGAGGTGGGGCCGGGGCCCAACTGGACGGACGCGGACCGCAAGTCGTACGCGGCGTGGCAGCGCAAGCTCGGCTACTCGGGCAGTGACGCGGACGGCATTCCGGGGAAGACGAGCTGGGACAAGCTGAAGGTCCCCAACGTCTGACGGATGCCGGGCGGCCCCGGCGGTCCCGTGCGCGGAGCGCGGCGGCCGTCCGGGGCTCTCCGGCGACGGGGCGGCCGGCGGCCGGGCCGCTCACAGGCGGACGGTGTCGACGGTGACGATGTCCGCGCCCATGTTGCGTTCCATCATCCGCAGCGCGGCGTCGGCGAGGTCCTCGTGGATGTGGGCCACCGCGTCGCGCGGCACGCTCACGTGGAGATGGCGGATGTGGGCGTCGAGGGCCGAGTAGAGGATGCACTGCTCGGTGACCTGCCCGCAGAGCACGACGTGCCGGACGTCGAGCTGGCCGAGCAGGTAGGCCAGGGGCGTCTCGTAGAAGATGGAGTGGCGGGCCTTGACGACGAACAGCGAGTCGTCGTCGGGCCGTAGCGGTTCGACGAGGTCGGCGTGGTCGCCCGACAGGGCGGTGTGCAGGATCTCGCCGTGGTGGGAGCGCCATTCGCCGAAGTTGTCGTTGACGTAGATGACGGGGACGGGCCGGCTGCGTGCGCGTTCGAGGAGCCGTACGACGGCGGGCACGACCCGGGTGACGGAGGGCAGCAGCAGGTCGGCGTCGGCATGGTCGTAGGTGTTGATCATGTCGATGACGACGAGTGCGCTGCCCATGGTGTCACCTCACAGTTCGCGCAGGGCCGGCAGCAGTTCGTCCTGCGCCCAGCGGAAGAAGGGTTCCTGCTGGTCGCCGCCGACCTGGACGAGGGCGACCTCGGTGAAGCCGGCGTCGACGTAGGCGCGGACCGCATCCGTGAACGTGGCGATGTCGTCGCCGCAGGGGACGGTCTCGGCGACGTCGTCCGGGGTGACGAGTTCGGTGGCCTGTTCGAAGGAGAGGTGGCCGGGCAGTTCGGCGTTGACGCGCCAGCCGCCGACGGCCCACCGGAACTGGTCGTGGGCCCGTTTCACGGCGGCGTCGCGGTCGGTGTCGTAGCAGACGGGCAGCTGGCCGACGCGGGGTTTGCCGGTGCCGCCGTAGCGGTCGAAGGCGTCGAGGAGTTCGCGTTTCGGTTCGGTGGCGATGACGAGGTCGGCGTTCCGGCCGGCGACGGCGCAGGACCGGTCGCCGGAGACGGCGATGCCGATCGGTACGCGGTCCTCGGGTACGTCCCACAGTTTGGCGTCGACGACGTCGAAGTGGGCGCCGTGGTGGGTGACGTGCTCCCCGTCGAGGAGCCGGCGGATGATGCCGGCGGCTTCGTCGAGCATGTCGAGGCGTACGTGGGCGGCGGGCCAGTCGGCGCCGACGACGTGTTCGTTGAGGTTCTCCCCCGAGCCGAGTCCGAGCCGGAAGCGTCCCTGGGACAGGAGTTGCACGGTCGCCGCCTTCTGGGCGACGACCGCGGGGTGGTAGCGGATGGTGGGGCAGGTGACGTACGTCATGAGCGGGATCCGCGAGGTGGCCCGGGCGGCGGCTCCGAGGACGCTCCAGGCGTAGGGGGCGTGGCCCTGTGAGGCGAGCCAGGGGAAGTAGTGGTCGGAGATGACGGAGAAGTCGAATCCGGCCTTCTCCGCGCCGACCGCGTGTGCCACAAGTTCGCGGGGCCCTGCCTGCTCGGTCATCATCGTGTATCCGAACTGCACCATGGTCTACTCCGTCTTCGTGCCGTGCCACAGGGTCGTGACGTTGCAGAACTCCCGGATGCCGTGGCCGGACAGTTCACGGCCGTAGCCGGACCGTTTGACTCCGCCGAAGGGCAGGGCCGGGTGTGACGCGGTCATTCCGTTGAAGAAGACGCCGCCCGCCTCGAGGTCCCGGGAGAAGAGCTCCACCTCGTCGGCGTCGCGGGTCCAGGCGTTGGAGCTGAGTCCGAAGGGACTGTCGTTGGCGACGGCGACGGCCTGTTCGGCGTCGGCGACGCGGTACACGGCGGCGACGGGACCGAAGGCCTCTTCGTGGTGGATGCGCATGCCGTCGGTGATGCCGGTCAGCACGGTGGGCTCGTAGTACCAGCCGCGGTCAAGGTGGGCGGGGCGACGGCCGCCGCACCGTGCCGTGGCGCCCTGGCCGACGGCGTCGTCGACGAGCTCCTCGAGGTCGGCCCGGCCGCGTTCGCTCGCCAGGGGGCCGACGTCGGTCGCTTCGTCCATCGGGTCGCCGACGGTCAGGTCCTGCATCGCCGCGGTGAAGCGCTCGCAGAACGCGTCGTGGACGTCGGTGTGCACGATGAAGCGCTTGGCGGCGATGCAGGACTGGCCGTTGTTCTGGACCCGGGCCGTGACGGCGGTGCCGACGGCCGCGTCGAGGTCGGCGGAGGGCATGACGACGTAGGCGTCGCTGCCGCCGAGTTCGAGGACCGTCTTCTTGACCTCGTCGCCCGCGACGGAGGCGACGGAGCGGCCGGCGCCTTCGCTGCCGGTCAGGGTGGCGGCGGCCACCCGGGGGTCCCGCAGGACCGGCTCGACGGCGTCGGAGCCGACGAGCAGGGTCTGGAAACATCCTCGGGGGTATCCGGCCCGGTGGAAGAGGTCTTCCAGGTAGAGCGCGGTCTGCGGCACGTTGGAGGCGTGCTTGAGCAGGCCGACGTTGCCTGCCATCAGTGCGGGGGCGGCGAAGCGGATCACCTGCCAGAGGGGGAAGTTCCACGGCATGACGGCGAGGACGACGCCGAGGGGCCGGTAGCGGACGGTGGCATGGACGGCTCCGGAGTCCTCGACGTCACCGGCGGCGGGGTGTTCGTCGGCCAGCAGCTCCTCCGCCCGGGCGGCGTACCACCTCATGACCTTGGCGCACTTGGCGGCCTCGGCGCGGGCGGCCGCGATCGGTTTGCCCATCTCGGTGGTCATCAGCCGGGCGATGTCCCGCTGGTCCTCGTCGAGCAGGTCGGCGGCCCGGTTCAGCAGGGCGGCGCGCTCGCCGAAGGGGCGGGTGCGGTGCGCGGCGAAGGCGGTCCTGGCGAGGTCGAGGCGGCGGTCGATCTCCTCGGGGGTCAGGGCGTCGTAGGTCTTGAGCGTCTCGCCGGTCGCGGGGTTGACGGTGGCGATGGGCATGGGTGGTGCTCCTCGGGCTCTGGTGCTGCGGGGGCGGCGCGCGGCGGTTCAGGTCTCGTCCTGGTGGACGCCGCTGTTGAGCCGCAGCTGGACGTCCTTCTCCTGGTCACCGGCCGCCATGCCTTCTTCCAGCAGGTCGAAGGCGGCGGCGAGCGTCGCCTGCATCTGGTCCACCGCCCAGTAGCCGCCCTGGAGCTCGGCCGTCACGGGGGCGGCGAGGCGGACGGGTTCGGCGTGCTCGTGCGGCTGTGCCACGTCGAAGGTGGTGGTCCACACGGTCACGTGGCCCTCCGACACGTACTGAGGTGTCTCGTCCGGCGCACGGTCCGATTCGAACGACCTGCTCAGGGTGCGGAACACCGCGTCGGCATCCTCCCTGGAGCAGCCACTGAGCGTCACCACGACGGATGTCGCGGATTCCTGTGCACTGTTCACCGTGTTTCCTGCCTCTCGGAACGTGTCCCCGTGCTCCAGACTGACCCGGAGGCCCTTCCTGTGCGACCGGGCCTGCGCCGGTTGCACACGGGGTGGCGGCCGGTCGTGAGGAGCGCCGGGTACCCAGGTGCCGGCGGCCGGAACATCACGGGGCGGCGCGCAGGTCCCGGTCGTCCGGGGGGCCGGTGCCCGGTGCCGGCGGGTGTCGTACGGTCCAGGCGAGGAGCGTGACGGAGGCGACTGCCGCGACGGCGCACCAGGTGGAGACGAAGGCCGTGTTCCACAGCAGCGCGCAGACGACGGCGCCGGCCGCCACGAGCAGGCCGAGGATCCGCAGCACGCGGTCGGCGGCGAGCAGCAGGGCGCCGACGGCGGCCACGAGGTAGGCGGCGATCAGGAGCGGGGCGTGGGGGAGGTCGACGGCGTAGCCCACGGTGTGCCGGCGGACGTCGGCGATCACGGTGCCGGTGGAGAGCCGCAGCGCGAGCGCGGCGGCGGTCGCGGCGCCGACGGCGGCCGGGACGAGCAGGCGCCGTCATGTCGCGGGCGGTGCGGCGAGCACTACGCCGCAGGGCACCCAGAGGGCGAGTACGGGCAGGGCGATGACGGCCCAGGCGGTGGTGGCGGGTCTGGCGCCGCCGCCGGAGTGCCATACGGCCGACTCGACGATCTGGTGGGCGCCGAGCAGGAGCGGCAGCGCGGCAAGGGGCAGGTCGCGCGCCCGTCGGCGGTGTGCGGTGACCGCCACGGCGGCAGCGCCGACGGCGGCGATGCCCGTGCCGGCCACGAGGTCGGCCGTCGCACTCCAGCACATGCCGCTCACGGTACGACGGTCGGGTTCCGGACACCTGTGGGCGCTGCGCGAACGTGAGTGATTGAGGCATAAAGGAGTTGTCGACGGGGCCGTCGGCGCGGCCCGGCACGGCGTGCGCGCTCCGGTCCGGGCGTCCGGCCGGACGCGGGGTACGAAGGGGGCGGCACTCTTGACGGCCCCGGCCGGCGGATGCGCGCGGGAACCGGGATGTGCGGAAGCCACTGCAACGTCTTGCCGACGCGAATGAAACGTTGCAATGGGCAATCGTGGGGCGTCGACCGGGCCGCTCTCCACGGGTTCCCGGGCTCGCTCGATGCTGAGCTGCCGAAACGGCGTGCGGCATTCCGGTTACCGGCCGGCGCGCGCCTCCGTCCGGGGGCGCACCGCGCCCCGGCGGGCGCGTCGGCCGAGTCCGTGTCAGCAAACGGTTCGTGGCCTTTGCTCAGGCCCCGCCGAAGCCCCGCTTCGTAACCGGCCCCCCGCCGCTCCGGACCGACGGCGCGAGGGCGGTGGCGGGCGCTCCGGGCTCCTGTCACGGCGCGCGCTCGGTGTACGCGCGTAGAGCGGCCGAAAGGCGATCTTGTCGCGGAGCGTCCGGGAGCCCAGGATTCTTTCCGCGGCGGTTGTCAGGCTCATGACGCAAGTCCCTGTGTCTCCGGGTCCGGCAGCCGGCGTTCGACGGGCCCTCCCACCCAGCGGGCCCCGGATTCCCCCACCGGAGGATGCAGTGAACTTCAAGCGCCTTTCCCCCCTCGGCAGCGTCTCGAGAGGTGCGCGGCTGATCGCCGTCGCTTCCGCACTCGTGGCCGCCTCCGCGCTTGCCGTCCCGTCCGCAGTGGCCGAACCGGCCGACGCGCCGCGGGCCACCACCGCCCAGCTCGCCCAGGCCGGCCAGGCGGTCCTCGGGGCCGACGTGGCCGGCACCGCCTGGTACACCGACAAGGAGAGCGGCAAGCTCGTCGTCACGGCGGACTCCACCGTCTCCGCCGACGAGATCGCCAGGATCAAGAAGGCCGCGGGCGACCGCGCCGGCGCGCTGGAGATCAAGCGCACGCCCGGCACCTTCAACAAGCTCATCGCCGGCGGCCAGGCCATCTACGCGGGCGGCGGACGCTGTTCGCTCGGCTTCAACGTCCGCAGCGGCAGCACGTACTACGCCCTGACGGCAGGCCACTGCACGAACATCGGCTCCACCTGGTACACCAACTCCTCGAACACCACGGTGCTCGGCACCCGGGCGGGTTCCAGCTTCCCGAACAACGACTACGGCATCATCCGCCACTCCAACGCCTCCGCGGCGGACGGCCGTGTCTACCTCTACAACGGCAGCTACCGTGACATCACCGGTGCCGGCAACGCCTACGTCGGCCAGACCGTCCAGCGCAGCGGCAGCACCACAGGCCTGCACAGCGGCCGGGTCACCGGCCTCAACGCGACCGTCAACTACGGCGGCGGCGACGTCGTCTACGGCATGATCCAGACCAACGTCTGCGCCGAGCCCGGCGACAGCGGCGGCGCCCTGTTCTCCGGCAGCACCGCCCTCGGCCTGACCTCCGGCGGCAGCGGCAACTGCTCCTCGGGCGGCACCACGTTCTTCCAGCCCGTCACCGAGGCTCTCAGCCGCTACGGCGTGAGCGTCTTCTAAAACCTCCCCCCACGGCCTGCGGCCGGCGGTCCGCCACCCCTGGGCGGACCGCCGGTCTTCGCCGTTGTCAGTGGGGTCGGCCATGCTTGACAGGTCGACACTTTCACGAGGGGAAGCGCGAGATGACCGATCCCGAGACCGCCGCCGCCCAGGCGTACGTACGACTGCTGCAGACCACCAGGGCCGTTCTCGCCGACCCGCAGCAGGCACCGCTCGCCGTCCCGCTGCTGACGGTGCCGATGGCCGAGGCCGACGACGCCCTGCGCGCCGCCGGACTCGCGGGCAACGAGGCGGACTTCTTCCGACTGCTCGCGACGCTGCATCCCGCCGGCCGTGAGGGCAGAAGGGCGGCCTGAGCGGTGCAGGTCCTCGCCTGAGTACGCGTACTCAGGCGAGGACCGTCCCGGCCGACGACAATCGCACGGCACGCCATCGTCCGTCTCCACGTCGCCAGGAACGGAGCAACTCGCTGTGGGACTTCCCTTCCGTGCCGCCGCCGCGGCCGCTCTCCTCGCCGTCGCCCTGACCGGATGCGGCACCGAGGCGTCGCCCACTGCGTCCGGGTCCGGCGCGGGCACGTCGGCGCGGCAGGACGCGGCAGAGGCGGAGAGCGAGGCGCGGGCCCGGCACGACCGGATGTTCACGGACGTCGCGGCCCGCTGCGCGGGCCGCGGGGAGCCCGTGGACCCGACGCCGTCCCGTACGGCCGAGAACCGCCACGAGGACGGCGGCCCGCAGCCGGAGAATCCTCGGTACGCCGAGAATCACGCCTTCAAGCAGCAGGCGCCGATGGACGGCGACGCGCTGTGCAGGGGCACGGCGCACGCGGACCGCATCGCACGGGAACTGACCGTCCCCGGCGGCTCCGCGGCTCCGGACGCCCAGCGGGTTCTGGACGGGCTGATCGGGCTCGGATACCCGAAGAAGAGCGTGCACGTCTCCCAGTGGTCGGACCGTGTGCGGTTCACGGTGTCGGTCCCCGAGGCCGGTCCGTGCGTCACCGGAGACATCGTCGCCGGGCAGGACACGGAGGTGTCACCGCACGGCGTGTACCTGGAGGGCGGGTGCGTCGAACCGGTCGGCGGGCACTGACTCCAGGGGCAGCGGCCTGAACTCGCGGACCGGCGGCTGCGGCGCCTGAGGACCGGACAGCACGCGCTGCGGCTCCTTGACGCGCCGGCTGAACCAGATCACCTTGCCCTCTTCCGTGGCGCAGGTGCCCCAGCTGTCGCTGAGCCTCGCGACCCTCGCGAGCCCGCCCCGTGTCGGGGACGAGGTGCGCAGCCGGGGGAGGGTCCGATCGCGGTCGGAGACGGAGGCGCCGAGATGGCGGCCCGTCCAACGCAACTCGACCACACACGTCTTGTCGCCCTCGACATGGTCGACGACATTGCCGACAAGCTCGTCGATGGCGCTGCATACCGGCATGACATGGGTGTCGAGGCCCCAGTACTTCAGGTGCGCCGCGACGATGCGGCGGATCTGAGGAATGCGCTCAGGGGAGGCCGGCACTTCGATTCTGTACTGGCACGCAACCGGAACGTTCATGACCGTGGCTCCTCACCGCGACGGCCCGTCATTCGTATATGGCCCCCGAGTACGAAGGGTGAGCCTGTGTCGCTTCTGGGTAACCCTCAGGGTGCACCGGCCCCCCGCCGCCCGCAACACGCGGCCGCAAGGGGCCACTCGAATTCCCGCCCGTTCCAGCACGTTTCCCGCCCGCGCCGCCCTTGCGGCGCGGGCGGCCGGAGCCGGCGCAGCACCACGGAGCGCGGAACGGTACATATCGCTAGAATTCGAACATGGCAGAGCGGTCTCACACGCCGGCCGCGCCCGCACTCGTCGTGGAGACCGACACCGGTTCCACGGTGCTGGATCCGACCCGGGCGTATCACGTCGGGCGTGACCCCCTGAGCGACATCGTGATCGACGACGCGCGCGTGTCCTGGCACCACGCGGTCCTCCACATCGTCGAGGGGCACTGGACGCTGGCCGACGAGAACAGCACCAACGGCACGTACACCGACGGCCACCGGATCCACGAGTGGGGTGTCGGGCCCGGCAGCGTCATCCGCTTCGGCAGCGCCGCCGACGGCCCGCGGGCCGTGCTGACGGAGCCGGCCCCGGCGCCCGGCGAACCACTCCACGCCCGGCCGCTGCCCGCGGAACCCGAGCCCGTCGCACCACCGG
Source organism: Streptomyces peucetius (assembly GCF_025854275.1). NCBI lineage: Bacteria > Bacillati > Actinomycetota > Actinomycetes > Kitasatosporales > Streptomycetaceae > Streptomyces > Streptomyces peucetius. The sequence goes on from NZ_CP107567.1 coordinate 534,597, forward strand.
CCGGCGAGCCGCCGCCTCCAGAACCCCGTCCCGCCGTACCGCCGGCCGAGGAGCCGCCGCCTGGCGAGGCGGCGCCCGCGGAACCCCTCCCCGCCGAGCCACCGCCCGCGGAACCCCTCCCCGCCCGGCCGCTGCCCGCCGCGGGGCGGCCGTCCGGCGTCGTTCTGCCCTCCGCCACAGGGACCTTCCGCAGGCCCACCAGCGTGCGACCGATCCCGGCCCGCACCGTGCGCATCGGCCGGTCACCCGACAACGAACTCGTCGTCGACGACCTGGTCGTCTCCCGCCGCCACGCCGAGCTGCGCTCACTCGCCGACGGGACGTACGAGATCGTCGACCTCGGCAGCCACAACGGCACCTACCTCAACGGCCTGCCCGTCGGCCGGGCCCCCGTGCTGCCCGGCGACATCATCGGCATCGGGCACTCGGCGTTCGTCCTCGTCGGCGACGAGCTGCAGCAGTTCGTCGACACCGGCGAAATCTCCCTCGACGTGCAGGACCTGGCGGTCTCGGTCGACCGGGGCCGCAAGGTGCTCCTGGACCACGTCTCGTTCCCCGTCGGCGAGAAGTGTCTGCTCGCCGTCGTCGGACCGAGCGGCGCGGGAAAGTCCACCCTGCTGAACGCCCTCACCGGACTGCGGCCCGCCGACCAGGGCACCGTCCTGTACGACGGGCGCGACCTGTACCGCGACTACGCCGAGCTGCGCCGCCGCATCGGGCTCGTCCCGCAGGACGACATCCTCCACGCGCAGCTGACGGTGCGCCGCGCCCTCGCCTACGCCGCCGAACTGCGCTTCCCTCAGGACACCGACCGGTCCGAGCGGGAGGCCCGGGTCGCCGAGGTGATCCGGGAACTGGGCCTGGAGCAGCGGGCGGACCAGCCGATCCACAGCCTCTCCGGCGGCCAGCGCAAGCGGGTCAGTGTGGCGCTCGAACTGCTGACGAAACCGTCCCTGCTCTTCCTCGACGAACCGACGTCGGGGCTCGACCCCGGCATGGACCGCTCGGTCATGCACATGCTCCGTGACCTGGCCGACGACGGGCGCACGGTCGTCGTGGTGACCCACAGCGTGCTCAGCCTGGACGTCTGCGACCGGCTCCTGGTCCTCGCTCCGGGCGGCCGGATCGCCTACTACGGGCCGCCGGCCGACGCCCTCGGGTTCTTCGGTTTCGCGCAGTGGCCGGAGGCGTTCGAGGCCTTCGAGGGCGACCGGGGCCGGGACTGGGCGGGGACGTACCGCGCGTCGCGGTTCAACCGGCAGTACATCGTGGGCTCGACCGCCCAGCCGCACCTGCCGCCGGCCCCGGCCCCCGGGCCGGTGCCGCCGCCTCCGAAGAACCAGAGCTGGGGCGCCCAGCTGCGCACGCTGGTGCGCAGGTACACGGCCGCACTGAGCGCGGACCGCACGTTCCTCGTCATCATGATCGCCCTGCCGTTCGTGATGGGGGCGATGGCCCGCGCGCTGGCCGGAAACCGGCTCGACCGCGAGTCGGCCATGAACGCCCTGCTCATCCTCTGCGTCGGCGGCGTACTCACCGGCGCGGCGAACGCGGTACGCGAGCTGGTCAAGGAGCGGGCGATCTACCAGCGGGAGAGGGCCGTCGGTCTGTCCCGGTCCGCGTACCTGATGTCCAAGGTCGTGGTGCTGGGGACGGTCACGGTGCTTCAGGCGATCGTGCTGACCCTCGTCGCCCTGGCCGGTGTCGACCTCGGCGCCCCCGGCGGCGAAGGCGTCCTGCTGCCGCCGCTGCTGGAGATCACTCTCGCGGTGGCGCTGCTGTCGTTCACGGCGATGATGCTGGGTCTGCTGGTCTCCGCCGTGGTCCGCAAGGAGGAGGTCACCATGCCGCTGCTGGTGCTCCTCGCCATCGTGCAGGTGGTCTTCTGCGGCGCGCTGCTCAAGCTGGACGGTGTGGCGGTCGTCGAGCAGCTGGCGTGGCTGGTCCCGTCCCGGTGGGCGCTGGCGGCGATGGCCGGCACGATCGGCCTCGGACGGATCGTGCCCGGGGAGTTGACCGCCGATCCGCTCTTCGAGCACTCGGCGGGCGTGTGGCTGCTGGACATGGGGATGCTGCTGGTGCTGTCGGCTCTCTTCGGCGTCCTCGTCGCCCGCCTGCTCCGCCGCCACGAACCCGCCGTCATGCGGAAGTAGACGGGCACCGATATGGCCGCCACCTGGGACTTCCGCCCCACACATGTCGTGCCGCAGGCGGGGATGCCCGCCTGGGAGGCACCGGACGTGTCCCGGCCGACGACGCCGCTCGACCCGCTGCTCCCGGTCCAGTTGGCCGAGCGGCGCGGCGACTGGGGCCGGATCGTGTGCGCGAACAACTGGTCCGCGTGGGTCGACGGCCGCCTTCTGGTGCCCGTACCGCAGGAGCCGCCTGCCGCCGGCCGGCCTCCGGCGCGCACGGCCGACCCGCGGCCGCTGCTGGCCAGGGCCGGCGAGACGCTCGCCCGCTACCGGCGCGCGGTGGAGGACCTGGCGGACGGAGTGTCCGACGGCGAGACGTTCCGGGACCGTACGCGGGGACTGCGGGTGGGGCTGGTCGTGGACGGCGAGTCGATGTGGCTGTACGACGCGGAGCACGAGCGCTGGGTGTACTGCGACGGGCTCCGGCTGAACACGTTCGCGGCCTCGTCCGGGCCGTCCCAGCACGCGGACGCGCGGGGCGGGGACGACGCCGTCGTGCACGGCCGGGACCCGGCCACCGGCCACGAACCGACACGCGTCGTTCCGCCCGGCGCACCGGGCGCGGCGCCGGCGGGGCCGGGGACGCCCGGCGGGGCGCCGCCCCCGACTCCCACGCGGGTCGTGACCCCCCAGACGCCACCCGGCGCCGGGGGCCGCGACGGCAGCGCGGACAGGGAGACCGAGCTCGTCGAGCAGCCCGCGCCGCGGGACGAGGAGCGGCCCGACGCGCCCCGGGCCGTCGGACGGCCGGACGCGCCCCGGGCCGTCGAAGAACCCGATGCGCTGGGGGCCGTGGAGGAACCCGAAGCGACACGCGTCGTCGAACGACCTGCACAGCCCGACAGGACCCGGGCCGTGGAGCACCCCGACACGACGCCGGACGTGGACCAGCCGGACGCCACCCGGGCCGTCCAAGAGCCGGACGCCACCCGGGCCGTCGAGCACCCGGAGAGGCCGTCCGCCGGAGGCGGTGACCGTTGATGCCGCCGGCTCCCGACGTGACCGGCGGCAGGCCCTCCGACCTGGTCGGCCGGAGGGTGGCGGACTATCTGGTGGAGCGCGAGATCGGCCGCGGCGGCATGGCGGTGGTCTACCGCGCCCGCGATCTGCGCCTGGACCGCACCGTCGCGCTGAAGCTGCTCGCCCCCGAACTCGCGCGCAACGACACGTTCCGCAGACGGTTCACCCACGAGTCACGCGTCGCCGCCTCCATCGATCATCCGCACATCGTGCCCGTCTTCGAGGCCGGCGAGACGGACGGCCTTCTCTACATCGCCATGCGGTACGTCCCCGGGCAGGACCTGCGCGTGATGCTCGACCGCAAGGGCCCACTGCCCGCCCCGACGGCCGGGCGGATCGCCGCCCAGGTCGCGTCCGCCCTGGACGCGGCGCACGCGCACGACCTGGTGCACCGGGACGTGAAGCCGGGGAACATCCTGGTCGCGGAGGGCACGGACAGCGACCATCCCGAGCATGTCTACCTCACCGACTTCGGGCTGACGAAGAAGTCCCTTTCGCTGACCGGGTTCACGACGGTCGGCCAGTTCGTCGGCACGCTCGACTACGTGGCGCCGGAACAGATCTCCGGCCGGCCGGTGGACGGGCGGTGCGACGTCTACAGCCTCGGCTGCGTCGTCTTCGAGACGCTGGCCGGCGGCCCGCCGTTCCGGCGGGACGACGACATGGCGCTGCTCTGGGCACACCAGTTCGATCCGGCCCCGCCGCTGACCGTGCACCGGCCGGACCTGCCCGCCGGGGTCGACGCCGTCATGGCGAAGGCCCTCGCCAAGAGCCCCGAGGACCGCTACGGCTCCTGCGGCGAGTTCGTCGCGGCGCTGCGCGCCGCGGCCTCGGCCGCCGGAGCGGACGGGGGGAGCCACCGAGCGACCGGGGTGGCGGGCCGGGGCGCCCTGCCGCCCGGTGAGGCGGCACCGCCGCCTCAGCCGCCGCGCTGGGCGCTGCCCGTGTACCCCGGCTCGTCTCCGGCGGACGGTCACTGAGAGCGCGGGGGCGCCTGGCCCCGCCGGTGGACCCGTGCGGCGAGAAGCCCGCCGATCGGACCGGTGACCAGTCCCCACAGGGCCGCCAGACCGAGCGCCGGCCACAGGTTCGGCCGCAGCGCCACCTCGCCGGCGAGGTCGCCGCCGAGATCCCCGATGCCCAGCAGCGACAGGCCGTAGTGGGCGTAGAGCCGTACGAGCAGGCACACGGTCAGCACGGTGAGGACGAGTGCGACAGCCATGTGCAGTGCGTGCTGCCACAGCCGTGTCCGGGCCGGTGAGCGGACCGCCATCACGAAGGCGGCCGCCGTCACGAGCACGACGGCGGCCACCAGCAGCCACCAGGCGCGGCCGTCGCGTTCGGTGAGGGTGGAGAGGTCGAGGCGGGACATACCACCGGTACGGAGCACCTCGTCGAGGAGTTGCGGCATCGGCAGGCCGAAGGGCCCCTCAACCCTGCCCTCCCAGGACGCGCCGAGGCCGATGGTGAGGGCCAGCCAGACCAGATTGGGCAGGCCGAGGAAGATGACGGCGAAGGTGTCGGCGGTGCTGTCGCGGGTCAGCGCGACCACGATGCCGATGACGATGCCCCCCGCGACGTAGGCGAGCAGCAGGGCGACCATGGCGTACGCGGCGGGGCGCACGGATTCCTGGAAGCGCAGCAGCCGGGCGGGGAGCGGGGCGCCGCGGGACACCAGTACCGCCAGGGCGAGGACTGCGGCGAGCCACAGCAGGCCGAAGACGAGGGTGAGCGGCAGGTCGGTGCGGAAGCCCACGCGCGGGCCGGCGTCCAGCAGTTCCTCCAGGAATCCTCCCGTGGGGTCCTCGATCGGGATGGTGAAGGTGTGGCGCGCGAGGGCACTGAGGCCGATCAGGGCGAGCAGCCACAGGACGGCCAGCCGGGCGGCCCAGCCCGCCAGTTCGCGTGCGGAGGCGACGGCCCGGTGGCGCAGGGGCCGCAGGAAGCCGGCGGCGACGGTGAGGGCTCCGACGAGGGACACGGAGAGCGGCAGGGCGGTGAGCCCGGCTCTGGTCTCGGCGATCAGGCCGGCCTCTCCGGCGACTTCCACCGTGCCGCCGGCCGCCATCACGACGAGCGCCGCGACGACCGGCAGGAAGCCGCCGTCCGGGAGATCCGCCGCACCGGCCGCCCACAGTCCGAGCGCCGCGACGACGGCCATGACGACGAGGCCGCCGAGCACGGCGGCGAGTGCGTGGGCCCAGCCGTGGGCCGGACGGGCCGCGCTGCCGGGGCTGCTCGGTGCCTGCTGACTCACGCTGCCACGCTATGCACGGCCGGTGCGACGCGCTCCTCGGGTGGGCCGACCGCGTCGGCTTGCGGGTTGCCCCGACCGGGGGAACACAATGGTGCATATCGGTAAGTACGGAAGAAATGGTCTGTCTTCCGTCTCCCTACTCCAGGGAAGAAGAGCCCGTGAGTGCCGAACCTCCCTCCCCCGGCCGCCCGACCGGTCCTCCGTCGGGCCCGCTCTCGGGCCCGTCACAGCCGGGCCCCACTCCCCCGCCACCGCCCGGCGAACCGTCCGGCGCAGGCCCGTCGGGCCCGCCGAGCGGACCGGGCGGACCGGAAGGCCCAGGCGCGCCGGGGGCCGGAGGTTCGCAGGAGGGCCCGGGCCGGCCGTGGTGGCGGTCGGTGCCGCGGATCGCCGCGATCGCCGTCGCGGTGGTCGTGGCCGTGGTCCTCGCCGTGGTGCTGACCCGCCCGGACGGCACGGCGGGCGGTGGGGCCGCGGGGGGCGGCGGTGAGATCTTCCTCCAGGCCGCGGGCTCGGCCGGGCCCGATCCCTTCACCGAGTCGACGGCGAAGGAGAGTTCGCCGCCCGCCTCGACGCCCACCGCCGAGCCCAGCGGTTCGACGGCGAGCCCGAACGTCACCCGCAGCGTCGAAGGATCGGCGCCGGGACTGTACGGCGGCACCCGCAAGGTGGCCAGCTGCGACGTGGAACAACAGATCAGGGCGCTGAGCGCCGACCCGGCCAAGAACCGGGCCTTCGCCGAGGTCCAGCGCATCGAGCCGTCCCAGGTGCCGGCGCATCTGCGTTCGCTCACCCCGGTGCAGCTGCGGATGGACACGCGCGTCACCAACCACGGCTACCGGGACGGTGCGCCGACCGCCTACCAGGCGGTGCTGCAGGCCGGCACCGCCGTGCTGGTCGACGACCGGGGTGTGCCCAGGGTCCGCTGCGCCTGCGGCAATCCGCTGACGCCGCCCGTGGCGCAGCAGGACCCGCGGACGACCGGTGACCCGTGGCCGGGCTACCGGGCCTCCAATGTCGTCGTCGTGGCACCGGCGGACCGGCCCGTCAAGGAGTTCATCCTCCGTGACGACGACGAGTGGATCAAGCGGCCGGCGGGTGACACGGGCGCACGGGACAAGGAGACGAAGCCCCCCGCCCGTGAACCGTCGCCCTCCCCGGCCACCTCCCCGCCCGACGGCACCCGCCCCTCCGAGGAGCACCCCGACTCGCCCCCGTCCGAGCCTTCGCCGGAGGAGCCGCCGACGGCGCCGCCGCCCGAGTCGGATCCGCCGCCGGACGGACCGTCGGAACCCGCGCAGCCCCCGTCCGAACCCGCTCCGGAGTCCGGCGCCGACTCGCCGGACGGACCGGCCCCCGACGGACCGGCCCCCGACGGACCAGTTCCGGACGCCCCCGGACCTGCCGCCCCGGGGCCCGCCGGTCCCGGTGTCGGCGCACCCGGGCCGGGCGAGACGCCTTAGCAGCGGGTCTCCGCACCGCGCAAGGGGGCGTGAACCGCCGTCGGCGGGCGGGGCTATGGGTGGCGTCACCATTTCTCGCCGTACGGGCCGTTCCTACTGTGACCGGAATCGTTCCGTCACCCGTGGGAGGTCCCGATGCCACCGCGTCAACGCCGCGTACGCCCGTACGGACCGATCCGCGCCCGGGCGGCCGTCCGCCGACTGCGCCGTACGGCCGGCCGGCTGGGCGCCGCACTCGCCGTGGCCGCGGGTGGCCTCCTCCTCTCCCCCGTGCCCGCCGCGCACGCGGCCGTCAGCCTGGAGCGCGTCGGCGACTTCGGCGCCGATCCCGGCAATCTGGACATGTACGTGTACCGGTCGGCGTCCCTGACCCCGGACCCGGCGGTCGTGGTGGCGCTGCACGGCTGCACCCAGAGCGCCCAGGTCTACGCCGACAACTCGGGGCTCACGACCTTCGCCGACCGGCACGGCTTCCTGCTGGTCCTCGCCGGCACGACGTCGGCGAACAACATCAACAGCTGCTTCAACTGGTTCCAGGCGACGGACAACCGGCGCGGGCAGGGCGAGGCCGCCTCCATCCGTCAGATGGCCGCGTACGCCGAGGCGGCCTACGGCGCGGATCCGGCGCGCACGTTCGTCACCGGCCTCTCGGCGGGCGGCGCGATGACTTCGGTCATGCTCGCCACCTATCCGGACGTCTTCGAGGCCGGTGCGGTGGTCGCCGGGCTTCCGTACGACTGCACCCGGGACACCGGCCCGTTCGTCTGCATGAACCCGGGCACGGACCGTACGCCGCAGGTGTGGGCCCAGCGGGTGCGGGACGCGTATCCCGCGTACACGGGCCCCTGGCCGCGGGTGGCCGTCTGGCACGGCGACGACGACAGCACGGTCTCCCCGGTGAACGCACGGGAGCTGAGGGACCAGTGGACCGCCGTGCACGCGCTCGGCCAGGCGCCGGACAGGACGTCGGTGATCGGACCGAACGGGACCCGCAGGGAGCAGTATCTGGATGCGAGCGGTCGGGTCGCCGTCGAGGTGGACCGGGTGCCGTCGACCGGGCACGGGACGCCGGTGGACCCGGGCAGCGGCCCGGAGCAGTGCGGGCGGACGGGCACCGCGCACTTCATCGACTCGATCTGCTCCAGCCTGTGGATCACCGACTTCTTCGGGCTGACCGGTGGCGTGAGCCCCGACCCGGACCCGGGCCCCGGCCCCGGCGACCCCGAGCCGCCGGCGTGCTGGACGGCGAGCAACTACGCGCACGTCCGGGCGGGCCGGGCGACGACCACCGGCGGCCATGTGTGCGCCAAGGGGTCCGGTCAGCACATGGGGCTCTACAACACCTTCGTCACGCACACCCTCAAGGAGTCGCCGGCAGGGCACTACACGCTCGCCGACGGCGGCTGCCCCTGACCGCCCGCCCCGCTGCCCCGTTCGCCACTTCCCACCAGGAGGCCCTTCCGTGCCGTTCGTCCTTCCGCCAGACATCCCTCCCGCGCGCCGCAGACGCTCCGGTGCGGGCAGGCGCGCCGCAGGGGCGGTCACCGGCGCCGCGCTGCTGCTCGGCCTGACCGCCGTCCCCGCCGCCCAGGCCGGTGAGCCGGGCCATTGCGTACGGCAGCAGACGCTGCGGGTGCCCGGCGCCGAGCGCCAGGAGGTGTCCTGCCTCGACGAACTGACCACCGCGGGGACGGTCGCCTCCGGGCACACCGACGAGGCCGACTGGGCGGGTCTGACACCGGCGGGACTCGAGGTGCCCAGCGGCGTTCCCGGCATCCAGATCGACGGCTACTTCCCCGACGGCTCGGCCACGAACACCAACCACGGGTGGATGCACGACTCCCAGTTCGTCGTCCGGCTGCCCGACCGCTGGAACGGCGGCCTGGTCGTCGCCGGCTCCCCGGGGCTGCGGGAGCAGTACGCCAACGACCGGGCGATATCGGACTGGGTGCTCTCCCGCGGCTACGCCTTCGCCGCGACGGACAAGGGCAACACCGGTGCCGCGTTCCACCGGGACGGACGGCGTCCCGGTGACGCGATCGCCGAGTGGAACGAGCGGGTCACCCAGCTGACCAGGGCCGCCCGTGCCGTCGTCACCCAGCGGTACCACCGTCCTCCGGACCGCACTCTCGCCACCGGCATGTCGAACGGCGGCTACCTGGTGCGCTGGCAGCTGGAGAACCGTCCCGAGCTGTACGACGGCGGAGTGGACTGGGAGGGCACGCTCTGGCGTACGGAGGGTCCCAACCTGCTGACGTTCCTGCCGCCCGCGCTGCGCGCCTACCCGGTGTACGCGGCGGGCGGCGCCGGTGCCGAGCGGGCGCACCGGGAGATGGTCGCGGCCGGATACCCGGCGGGCTCCGAATTCCTGTGGCCGTACCACCACCGGTACTACTGGGACCTGACGCAGCGGATCTACCGCGAGGAGCTGGACCCCGCCTTCGACGGGGCCACGGAGGCCGGGGCCCCCTTCTGCGCGCCGGGGGCGCCCGCCTGCGACGCGGACTACGACTACGCGTCGCGGCCCCGCGAGGTGCACCGGGCCGTGGACCGGATCGCGTTGACGGGCCGCATCGGGAAGCCGCTCATCACGCTGCACGGCACGCTGGACGTGCTGCTGCCCATCGGCGAGGGTTCGGACGTGTACGCGCGAATGGTCCGCGACGCCGGGCGGGACGGGATGTTCCGTTACTACCGTGTCGAGGGCGGCACGCACGTCGACTCGCTGTACGACGTCTTCCCCGACCGGCTGCGGCCGTTGACGCCGTGTCACCGGTCGGCGTTCACGGCGATGGAGGACTGGATCGCGCAGCGCGGCACGCCGGCGGCGAGCCACACGGTGGCCATGCCCGGCGACGGGCGGGATCCGCTCACCGAGTGCCCGCTGGGACGCCGGTAGCGGCGCCGGCCCCACCGGTCCGTCTCGAGGAAGGGCGGACCGGCGGGGCCGTCGGTACGCGCCGGCCGCACGGTCGGCGGCGCGGCATAGGATGCGCCGCATGGAACAGCGGGTATTGGGCAGGACCGGCCGGAACGTCTCCGTGGTGGGACTGGGCACCTGGCAGCTGGGCGCGGACTGGGGCGACGTCGCGGAGGACGAGGCGCTGACCGTGCTCGACGCGGCAGTGGAGTCGGGTGTCACGTTCTTCGACACGGCCGACGTGTACGGCGACGGGCGCAGCGAGCAGCTCATCGGCCGGTATCTGCGTGAGCGGCCGGACGCGGACGTGTTCACGGCGACCAAGATGGGGCGCCGCGCCGATCAGCTCCCGGAGAACTACGTACTGGACAACTTCCGCGCGTGGAACGACCGATCGCGCAAGAACCTCGGCGTGGACCGGCTCGACCTGGTGCAGCTGCACTGCCCGCCGACCCCCGTGTACGCGTCCGACGAGGTCTTCGACGCGCTGGACACACTGGTGGCGGAGGAGCGGATCGCCGCGTACGGCGTGAGTGTGGAGACCTGCGAGGAGGCGCTCGCCGCGATCGCCCGGCCCGGCACCGCGAGCGTCCAGATCATCCTCAACCCGTTCCGGCTCAAGCCGCTCGAGGAGGTCCTCCCGGCCGCCGCGGAGGCCGGGGTCGGCATCATCGCGCGGGTGCCGCTCGCGTCGGGGCTGCTCTCCGGCAAATACACCGAGGACACCGTCTTCGCCGCCGACGACCACCGGACGTACAACCGGCACGGCGAGGCGTTCGACCAGGGCGAGACCTTCTCCGGCGTCGACTTCGCGACGGGTGTGGAGGCGGCCGCCGAGTTCGCCGAGCTCGCCGGACCGGACCGCACACCGGCCGGTACGGCGCTGCGCTGGGTCGTCCAGCAGCCGGGCGTGACCAGTGTGATCCCTGGCGCGCGCTCCGCCGCTCAGGCCCGCGCCAACGCCGCCGCCGCGGACGGGCCGCCGCTGCCGCAGAGCACGCTGGACGCGGTCCGCGAGCTGTACGACCGGCGCATCCGGCCCCAGGTGCACGAGCGCTGGTAACCGCGGCCGTCCGGCGCCGCGCCCCCGCCTCGGCCACGGTTTGCCGGACCGGGACCGCGGCCGTCCGGCGCCGCGCCCCCGCCTCGGCCACGGTTTGCCGGACCGGCAAGGAATGTCGCCTCCCGCCGGTCCGGGGTTCAGGCTGGAGGTATGAGCGAGAACAGTGTTTTCCGAGCACCGGAGGGTGCGGGGGACGTCCCGGTCGCCGGTGACGGCACGGCCCGCGGGTCGGCCGCACCGGAACCGCCTGCCGGTGGCAGTGATGCCGACGTCTTCGACGGACCCGCGGAGGCCGAGGTGTCACGGCGCGTGACGGGCCGGCGCAGCCATGGTCTGGACACTCTCATGGGCTGGTAGCCGGGGCCTCCCGGGCGTGCCGCACCGGTCCCGGCGGGGCCGCCCCGAGGCGGCGGCCATTCGGCTGTCCGCGCTGCCACCGGCGGATATACCGCTCAGATTGGGTACCCGCTATGCATGGTCACTTTCAACCAGCCGGCCGGGGAGGTCGACACGCTCCCCATGGCCAGTGAAGGAGCACCCGCGGTCATCGTCTTCGGACTGATTGTGGTCGGGCTGCTTGTGCTGCTCGTATGGATCGTCTGGCAGGTGGGCGCGAACCGGCGGCGTGACGCGCCGCCGCGGGAGGACGAGCAGCCGAGGCGCCCGGACCACCAGACCCATTACGAAGCGCGTCTGGAGCCGGACGAGTTCGACATCAGCGAAGGTCACGAGGTCCCGGGCCGACTGACGCCTCACGAGTTGCACGGCTACGGGAACATGGGGGCCCGCCCGGCACCCGAGAAGAAGCCGCCCCGCGACTCCGACGAGGGCGGCGGTGCCTTCGGCAGCGGCGGCCACGGCGGCTGAGACGCCGGACCCCGCGACGCCGCCGGCCGCAGCGGCCGGCGGCGTTCGAGTCTGCCCGCAAGAGGCCCTGTGCCCCGGGCGTCCCGGCCACCGGGGGGTCTCAGCCCCGGGGTGAAGGGCGCTTGCGGTCATGTCGGCTCTCGTGGGCCGGGCCGCCACCGTGGCGCATCACAGCCGCCGGGACCAGCCAGCAGAGCATGAGCCCGACGACGAGGACGGCCGCCATCACCAGAGCCGTCGTGTCACCGATCGCGGCCACGCTGCGCAGCACGAGCAACACGGCGAGCGCCACCATGCCGAGCAGCATCACGAGACCCGCCAGGGCGAGCCGCGAGCCCCACCGGGCAGCTTCGTACTTCAGCCCGCGGCCCGTCACCACGCGGTGGATGCCGACCGGCGCGATCAGCACTCCCGTCGCGGCCGCCCCCAGCAGCAGGCAGGCCACGTACATGGCCCGGTCGGCATCTCCGAGGGACGGGAAGAGCGGCGTGAAGGCGACGGCCAGCAGAAACGCGAAGAGCAGCTGAACGCCGGCGAGGGCGACCCTCACCTCACGCAACAGCTCCCCCCACAACCGGTCCAGGCGTTGCTGCTCGCTCTCACGACGCCCTCCCGGGCCGGTCCGCGCTACTCCCATCGACCGCCGCCGTTCAGGCCGGCCCGGAATCCCGCTCGCCGCCGCGTTCCCGGCGGCGGCCGGCGAGCCGTTTGGACCAGCGGCAGACGAGCACGAGCAGACCGACCAGGGTCAGCGCCCACGTGGTGGCGAAGGCCCAGATGAGACCGGGCGCCGAGGTGGACGCCGCCATCACCAGAAGGACGCAGGTCAACGCCGCCAGCACGCACACGGCGGCGGCGAGCAGATGCGAGCGGAACCCGTGGGTGACCCGCGCGAGCGGCGGGCCCGGGCTCATCGTCCGCAGGCGACGGTCCAGGAGCGCGTCGGCGCGCAGATCCCGTTCGATCTCGGCGAGGATCAGCCGTTCCGGCTCGGAGAGTCCGGGTCCGTCCATGGCTGGCACCTCCGTACCTGTCAGACGGTTCGTTCAGTCATCGCCCCGGACGATGTGCGCTTCCGGGTTGTTCTCTCCCTGACGGTCGGGCTCCCGCCCCTGCGTCACCACGGCCGGTCTGCAGGTGCGTACCCGTTCCCGCTCGGACCTTCGGCTGCTGATCCTTCCGGTGTCGGCCCGGGTGTCCACGGCTGACACCTCCTCTGTTCCCTCGGTGCCGGTCGGCGATGCGGCCGGCGCTGCACGATTTCTGTTCCTGCGAGTACCCCGTCCACCCTCCGTCAGTCGCCCGGACGGCGGGGGCGGGCGGACGCTTCGGCGGGCCGTCGCGGGGCACCCGGACCGCATGTCGAACTCTCATTCTCCGCGCGTGAACGACCGGGCGCACTCGCGTCCGCGCACGACGGACTCGCACTGGATGCGCACCAGCGACACCACCTCGTACCGTCCCCTGACGGCCGACCTCGAGGTGGACGTGGCCGTCGTGGGCGGCGGGATCGCCGGGCTGTGCACGGCGTGGGAGCTGACCCGTGAGGGCGGCCGGTCGGTGGTGGTGCTCGAGGCGGACCGGATCGCGGCCGGTGTCACGGGCTTCACGACGGCGAAGGTGACGGCGCAGCACGGCATGGTCTACGACCGGCTGCGGCGGACCAGGGGCGTTGAGGGCGCCCGGCTGTACGCCCGATCCCAGCAGGCGGCCGTCGAACGTGTGGCGGAGGTCGCCTCCGTACTCGACATCGACTGCGAGTTCGAGCGCGGCCCGTCCTATGTCTACTCCAGGGACATGGCCGAGCGCCCGGCGCTGCGGAGCGAGGCGGAGGCCGCGGCCGAGGCGGGTCTGGACGCGGCGTACGTGGAGGACACGGGCCTGCCGTTCCCGGTCGCCGGAGCGGTACGGGTGGCGGAGCAGGCCCGGTTCCACCCCCGTAAGTACCTGCTCGGTCTGGCCCGCGACCTGACCGCGTACGGCAACACCATCCATGAGCGGACCCGGGTGACGGGGCTGCACGAGGGCACCCCCTGCCGGCTCACCACGGAGGGCGGCTTCACGGTGACCGCCCGCGACGTCGTCGTCGCCACGCACTTCCCCGTCTTCGACCGGGCGCTGCTGTTCGCCCGGATGTCGCCCCGCCGGGAACTGGTCGTGGCCGCCCCGCTGCCCGCCGACCGGGACCCGGACGGCATGTACATCACCGAGGACGGCGCGAAGCGGTCGGTGCGGACGGCCCCGCTGGGCGACGGCCGCCGGCTGCTGATCGTCACCGGGGAGACCTTCACGCCGGGCACGGCGGACGTCCCGGAGCGGTTCGAGCGCCTCGACGAGTGGATGCATACGCATTTCGCCGTGGAGGAGACCCGGTACCGCTGGGCCGCGCAGGACAACGATCCGAGCGACCGGGTGCCGCTGATCGGGCCCTTCCATCCGGCGGCCCGGCACACCTATGTGGCCACGGGCTTCGGCGGGTGGGGCATGAGTGGCGGCGTGCTGGCCGGGCGGCTGCTGACCGATCTGATCTGCGCGATGAAACCCCCGTGGGCGGACCTGTACGATCCCCGGCGGCTGTGGAGCACCCTGCGGGAGGCTCCGACCCTGCTCTCCCAGCAGGCGGAGGTCGGCAAGCACTTCGTCGGCGACCGGCTGCGGACCACCCACGTGGACTCCGCCTCGGACATCGCGCCGGGGAGCGGTGCGGTGGTGCGCCTGAACGGGCAGCGCTGCGCCGTCTACCGCGACGACGACGGCGGCTGCCACGCGGTGTCGGCCCGCTGCACCCATCTGGGGTGCCTGGTCGCGTTCAACGAGGCGGAACGGAGCTGGGACTGCCCCTGCCACGGTTCGAGGTACGGCGTGGACGGCTCGGTGCTGCAGGGCCCGGCGGTCCGGCCCCTCGAACAGCGTCACATCGTCGGCTCCGACAGCTCCGACAGCTCCGACAGCTCTGCCGGCTCGGACAGCCCTGACGAAGCGTGAACCTCCGAACCGCGCGATCGGTCACGGACTGGTAGGAAAGACAGCAAAACGTCATCACCCGACCGGAAAGGGCTGCGGCGTGGACGCAACCAGCCGACCGGAGACCTCGGGCGCCCCGACCGGCGAGGGCGCCCACCACTCCACGGTCACCCTGCATGTCAACGGAGTCAGGCACACCCTGACACTCGACAACCGCACCACCGTGCTGGACGCCCTGCGCGAGCATCTGGACCTGACGGGCCCGAAGAAGGGCTGCGACCACGGCCAGTGCGGCTCGTGCACCGTGATCGCCGACGGCCGGCGGGTCAACAGCTGTCTGATGCCGGCCGTGTCCCACGACGAGGCGCACATCACCACGGCCGAGGGACTCGCGCCCGCGGGCGAACTCCATCCCGTGCAGGAGGCGTTCGTCGCCAGGGACGCGCTCCAGTGCGGCTACTGCACCCCCGGTCAGGTCTGCTCGGCGGTCGGGATGCTGGCAGAGGCCGCCGACGGCCGGCCCTCGCTGGTGACCGGCCCGCGGAGGGCCGACGGGCCCGTGGAACTGACGCCTGAAGAGATCAGTGAGCGCATGAGCGGCAATCTGTGCCGCTGCGGCGCGTACACCAACATCGTGTCGGCCATCGAGGACGTGACCCTGTGAAGCCCTTCGCCTATGTCCGACCCGGCACGGCCGCGGAGGCCGTCGCCGCGTTCGCCGCGCACACGGGGGCGCAGTACCTCGCGGGCGGCACGAACCTCGTCGACCTGATGAAGCTGGGGGTCGCGACGCCCGACGTGCTCATCGACGTGAGCCGGCTGCCGCTCGACACGGTGGAGGGCGTACCGGGAGGCGGTCTCCTCATCGGCGCCGCCGTGCGCAACAGCGATCTGGCGGCGCATCCGGCGGTCCGGACGCGCTACTTCGCGCTGTCGCAGGCGCTGCTCGCCGGGGCCTCGGGGCAGTTGCGCAACGCGGCGACGACCGGGGGGAACCTGCTCCAGCGCACCCGCTGCACGTACTTCCAGGACATCTCCAAGCCCTGCAACAAGCGCGCGCCGGGCACCGGCTGCCCCGCCAGGGAAGGGGTCCACCGCGACCTCGCCGTGCTGGGCCACTCCGAGCACTGTGTCGCCACCCATCCCTCGGACATGGCCGTGGCACTCGCCGCGTTCGACGCCACGGTCCATCTGCACTCGACGGACGGGGACCGGTCGCTGCCGGTCACCGACTTCCACCGGCTGCCCGGGGACCGTCCCCAGGTGGACACCGAGCTCCGTACGGGTGAGCTGGTCACCGGTGTGGAGCTGCCGCCGGTGCCGGCCGGCGCGCGGTCGGCCTACCGCAAGGCCCGCGACCGTGCGTCGTTCGCCTTCGCCCTCGTCTCCGTCGCCGCGGTCCTCGCGGTCGAGGACGGGCGGGTCCGGCACGCGGCGCTGGCCTTCGGCGGCCTCGCCCACCGGCCGTGGCGCGCGCACCGGGCGGAGGAGCGGCTCGCCGGCGCCCTCGTGAGCCGGGAGACCTTCGTCCGGGCGGCGGAGGCGGAGCTGGTGGCGGCGCGGCCGCTGCGGGACAACGCGTTCAAGGTGCGGCTCGCCCGCAATCTCGCGGTCGACGTGCTCAGCGGACTGGCCGCCGGAACCGACGGCACCGGGGAGCCGTCATGAGCCGGGCGGCCACCACCGTGCTGGGCGCCCCCGTGGAACGGCGGGAGGGCCGGGAGAAGGTGGCCGGCCACGCCCGTTACGCCGCCGAGCACACGCCGTCGGGCTGTGCGTACGGCTGGCCGGTGCCCGCCGCCGTCGCCAGGGGCCGGGTGACGGCCCTCCACACGGCCGAGGTGCTCGAGCTGCCCGGCGTGATCGAGGTGCTCAGCCACGAGAACGCGCCCCGTCTCGGGGAGCCGGACGATCCGACGCTCCGGCTGCTCCAGGACGACCGTGTCCCGCACCGCGGCTGGCACATCGCCCTGGTCGTGGCCGATACCCTCGAGAACGCCCGCGCGGCCGCCGTCGCCCTGCGCGTCGACTACGCGACCGAGGAGCACGACGTACTGCTCACCGACCGGCACCCGGGGCTGTACACGCCAGAGGAGGCCAACGGCGGCTACCCGGCGGTACGCGAACGGGGCGACTTCGAGGGCGCGTACGCGGCGGCCGGGGTCCGCGTCGACACCTCGTACAGCCTCACCGCTCTGCACAACCATCCGATGGAGCCGCACGCCGCCACCGCGCACTGGCACGACGGCCGGCTGACCGTGTGGGACTCCAGTCAGGGCTCGGGTTCCGTCAGGGACGCCCTCGCCCAGCTGTTCGGGCTGGACAGGACGCAGGTCACCGCGGTGTCGGAGCACGTCGGCGGCGGCTTCGGGTCCAAGGGGACGCCGCGGCCGCCGGTGGTGCTGGCGGCGATGGCCGCCCGTCACACCGGGCGCCCCGTCAAGGTGTCGCTGCCGCGGCGTCAGATGCCCGCGGTCGTCGGGCACCGGGCGCCGACGCTGCATCATGTCCGGCTCGGCGCCGGTGCGGACGGACGGATCACGGCGCTCGCCCACGAGGTGGTCACCCAGACGTCACGGGTGAAGGAGTTCGTGGAACAGGCGGCGGTGCCCGCCCGGGTCATGTACGTCTCCCCCAACAGCCGCACCGTGCACCGGGTGACCTCGCTGGACGTGCCGACCCCGTCGTGGATGCGGGCACCGGGCGAGACACCCGGGATGTACGCCCTGGAGTGCGCGATGGACGAACTCGCCGTCGCCACCGGACTGGACCCGGTCGAGCTGCGGCTGCGCAACGAACCGGACACCGAACCCGACTCGGGCCTGCCGTTCAGCAGCAGGCATCTCGCCGAGTGTTTCCGCGTCGGCCGGGACCTCTTCGGCTGGCAGCACCGCGTCGACGCCCCCGGTGTCACCAGGGAGGGTGATCTGCTGCTCGGCACCGGAGTCGCGGCGAGCACCTACCCCGTGTACATCACGCCTTCCTCCGCCACGGCCCACGCGGGCCGCGACGGCATCCACCGGATCCGGGTCAACGCCACCGACATCGGCACCGGGGCGAGGACCGTGCTCGCGCAGATCGCGGCCGAGGCGCTGGACGTGCCCCTGGAGTCCGTGTCCGTCGAGATCGGCAGCTCGGACCTGCCGCGGGCTCCGCTGGCCGGCGGCTCCTCCGGCACGGCGTCGTGGGGCTGGGCGGTCCACAAGGCCGGTGCGCTGCTGGCCGAACGCCTCGCGGAGCTGGGCGGGGAGCTGCCGGCGGAGGGCGTGACCGTCACGGCCGACACCCGGGAGGAGACCTCGGCGGAGCCCACGCACGCCCGGCACGCGTTCGGCGCCGTGTTCTGCGAGGTGCAGGTCGACACCGTGACGGGCGAGGTGGCGGTACGCCGGATGCTCGGCGTGTACGCGGCGGGCCGCATCCTCAACGCCCGTACCGCGCGCTCCCAGTTCATCGGCGGGATGACGATGGGCATCGGGATGGCGCTGATGGAGGGCAGCACGATGGACGAGCGGTTCGGGGACTACGCGGAGTGCGACCTGGCGTCGTACCACGTGCCCGTCTGCGCCGACGTCCACTCGATCGACGCGCGGTGGATCGAGGAGGACGATCCGCACCTCAACCCGATGGGCAGCAAGGGAATCGGCGAGATCGGCATCGTAGGCACCGCCGCGGCCGTGGCCAACGCGGTGCGTCATGCGACGGGCGTCCGGCTGAAGGAACTGCCGCTCACCCCCGACAAGGTGCTGGAGGCGCTCGAGGGACCGGCGGCTACCGGGGTCCCAGGCCGCTGACACCCGCGGCGCGCCCGAGCACGTCGACGAGCATCGGGAAGGTGAGCCGCCGCGTGAACACGTTGCGCCTGCTCGGGTGGTAGCACCCCAGCAGGTGGAGTTCCGGCCGGTCGCCGGCGCCGGGCAGTACGACATGAGCGCCGTGCCCGAACACCGGGCGCGGCCTGGGCAGTCGGTACCCGGCGGCATCCAGGACGGGCAGCAGCGCCTGCCAGCCGAAGCCGCCGAGGACGACGACGGCGCGCAGACCTGTCAGCAGCGACAGCTCCCGCGCGAGCCACGGGCGGCAGGTGTTCCGCTCGCCGGGCGTGGGCCGGTTCTGGGGCGGGGCGCAGTGGACGGGCGCGGTGACGCGTACGCCGTGCAGGACGAGGCCGTCGCCGCGGTGCGTGGACATCGGCTGCGAAGCGAGGCCGACGGCGTGCAGGGCGGCGAAGAGCACGGCACCGGAGTCGTCGCCGGTGAACATGCGGCCGGTGCGGTTGCCGCCGTGCGCGGCGGGGGCGAGTCCCACGACGGCGAGCGACGCGTCGGCGGGGCCGAAGCCGGGCACCGGCCTGCCCCAGTACTCCCATGCGGCGAACGCCGCCCGCCGGGTCCCGGCGACCTGTTCCCGCCACGCCACCAGCCGGGGGCAGGCACAGCACCGGCTGACGGCCGCGTCCAGTTCGTCGAGGCCGGTGCAGTGCGGGGCCGTCCGGCCGGGGAAGTCCTCGCTTGCCGGTTCGGGGGGCGGGGCGGGCGGGTGGCCGGTCATGGGTCCACGCTAGGGCCTTCGCGACGGATGCGTCCGGTCAGGCCGGTGCCGACCAGCGGGCGGCGAGGAGCAGGGCGATGTCGTCGGGACGGTCGGCGGTCTGCCGGGCCGCGTTGATCAGCCGGTCCGCGGTGTCCGCCAGCGGGCCGGAGCCCATGTCGGACAGGGTGCGGCGCAGCCGTTCGATGCCGAGATCGATGTCGATCCCGGGCTGTTCGACGAGGCCGTCGGTGAAGAGGGCGAGCACCGCGCCGGGTTCCAGGGTCAGCTCCGTCACCGGATAGACGGCATCGGCGTCGACACCCAGGACGATGCCGCCGGGCAGGTCGAGGACCTCGGTGTTTCCGTCCGGGTGCCGCAGCAGGGGCTGGAGGTGGCCGGCGCGGACGGCCCGGCAGCGGCCTGTGGCCGGGTCGAGCACGATGTAGCAGCAGCTGGCGAACAGCCCGGGGTCGAGGTCGATCATCAGCCGGTTCGTTCCGGTCATCACCTCCACTGGGGTGTGCCCGCTGACGGCGAGTGCCCTGACGGCGCTGCGCAGTTGCCCCATGGTGGCGGCGGCCTGCACACCGTGTCCCTGTACGTCGCCGATGATCAGCGCCGGTATTCCGCCGGTGTCGATGACGTCGTACCAGTCGCCGCCGACGTCCATGCCCTGGGTGCCCGCGAGGTACCGGCCCACGGTGTCGAGCCGCTCCACCACGGGCAGCCGGTGCGGCAGCAGCGCGTCCTGGAGACCACGGGCGAGCGCCGCCTCGGTGTCGTAGCGCTGGGCGCGCTCGAGGGCCTGGGCGATGAGTCCGGCGAGCGCGGTGAGGACCGTCCGCTCCTCCGGGCTGAAGCCACGGGGCTGGTCGAAGCCGAGGATGCACGAGCCGACGGGGCGACCGGAGGCTATCAGCGGCAGAAACGCCCTGGCCCCGACGTGGGCGTCGAGAGGGATGCCGGGGTAGGCGCCGGCGAGATGCTGCATCGACTCGAAGAAGAGGGGCCGGCCGGAGGTGAGGGTCTCGACGCCCGGCAGCTTGGCGTCGAGTCCCACGCCGTCGAAGCGGTTGAGGAACCCCTTCGGAAACCCGGTCTCCCAGGCGAGGTGGAGATGACGGTTGCTCAGCAGGTAGATCGCGAGCTGGCGGCCTCCGAAGGCGGGCAGCAGCTCTTCGGTGACCACGGCGGAGACCTGACGGGCCGTGACCGCCTCGGTCAGCGCGATGGCGAGGGCGACCGGGCGGTACAGGGCCACGGCCCGGTCCGCCGGTGATCCGATACCGCCTCCGGGCCTGACCATGGAGCTGGGTACGTAGGCGGGCTGCTCTCCGCGGGTGAGCGTGACGGTCAGCCCGTCGATGCCCGGGTGGAGGGCGACCGAGAGCCATTCGTCGGTGTGCCGGACGAGGAAGTGGACCGGGTCGGGGGACAGCAGCGCGGCCCGGTAGTGATCCTCGTGAGCGGGCCCGAACAGGTCGACGGCTTCCCACAGGACGCGTCCGATCAGGTCGGTCCGCTGCCTGCCGAGGAGGTGTTCCGCGCTGTCGTTCATATAGGTGATGCGGCCCAGGCGGTCGAGCGAGCAGACGCCGAAGGGAAGCCGGTCGGCGGATTCGGCGACGACGGGGCCGGCGCCGAGGTCGATGAGGTAACCGCCCAGGTGCGTGGCCCCCGTCCCGTCGGGTTCGCGGTGGCGGCGGCCGTTGAGTTCGAGCAGATGCGGCCGGCCGTCGGCTCCCTGGAGCCGCATCCTGCGGGTCACCGGCTGGTCCGACTCGGCGGACCGCCGGCCGAGTGCCCACAGCCCGTAGGCGTCCTCCGGTTCCATCCGCGCGGCCACCGCCTCCGCGGTGAGGGGGAGGTCCTCCGGCCGTACGCCGAGGATGGCGCGCCAGCCGTCGTCGCCGGTCACGGTGCCGGCCTCGAGGTCCCAGTCGAACGCGCCGATGCGCAGCGGCGGTGAGGTGAGGGACTGCAGGGTCACGGCGAGCGGTTCCGCGTCCCACTCGATGCGTGGCCGGTGCGGCGCCATCTCGGCCAGTGTGGCACCGAGCCGGGTGCCCACCTGGTGGATACGCCGGCGGTCGGCGTCGGAGACCGGCGTGCCGGGGGTGGCGGGCCGCAGGACCGCGAGGACGCCGAAACACTCGCGCTCATGGGTTACCGGCACGTACAGCGAGCCGAAGGGGAACGGGAGGCCCGCCATGAGCTGCGGGTAGCGGCGCATGGCCTCCTCGGCGTCCCCGAGGTACACCGGCTGTCCGGAGCGGTAGACGTCCGAGTGGGGGAACGGCCGGTTCACATGCATGGTCCACCAGTGGCGGAACAGGTTGAGCGGAAGTCCGGCTATCACGGCGAGCCGCAGCTGCTGCGGCGATCGGGACCGCAGGTAGAGACCGCCGGCGAAGCCTCCGACGGCCTCGACGGCGCTCACCTCCGCCTGAGCGAGGACCATGGCGAGCTCGTCCGTCTGCGGGTCGTGCCTGTCCGTGCCCGCGGGATGCGAGGCGTGCTCGGCGGGCGGCCCCGGCCCGCCCTTGCCGTACCAGGTCACCCTGCCAGCATGCTCCCCGGCGGCAGGGCGGCGCATCTCCTCCGGTACGGCCCCGCCGTACGGCCGCGGGGCCGGCGCGTGGCCGCACCGCACGGCACCGCACGTCACCGGCCGGCGAAACGGGCGCGGCACCGTCCACGGGTACGGACGAGCACGCTGACGAACCCGGCAAGTGGGCTATGTTGAGGACGGGCTGGACACAGAAGGGGGCACACCGGTGCCATCAGGGCAGCAGGAACGTGCGCAGGCGGCCGCGATCACCCCGGGTGGTCCGGTGGAGGAGCAGGAGCCCGCTCCGGCGGAGCGGGTCCTCGCACTGCTCGGCGGCCACCGGCTCTCCCCCGGTCAGCGGCGCATCGCCCAGTACATCATCGACCATCTGCCGGAGGCCGCGTTCCTGTCCATCACGGACCTCGCGGAACGTGTCGGGGTGAGCCAGCCTTCGGTGACCCGGTTCGCCACGTCGCTGGGCTACAGCGGATACCCGGCGCTGCGGGAGGCGTTGCAGCCGATCGCGCTCAGCGCGGTCGCCGGTTCCCCGGAGAGCCGGGCGGAGATCCGCCGCAACGAACTGCAGACGGCGGTCGACGCCGAGATCCAGAACCTGGAGAACCTGCGGCGGGTTCTCGCGGACACCGACCGGGTGCTCGGCGTGGGGCGAGAGCTGGCGCTCTCGGTGCCCCTGACGGTCCTCGGGCTGCGGATCTCGGTGTCGCTCGCGGAGTACTTCGCCTATGCCGCACGCCGGATCCACCCCGATGTGCGGCTGGTGACCCGCGGCGGCAGCGTGGCCTACGACGCGCTGCTCCAGTCCCGGGCGGCCGGCGGGACGTGGGTGCTGGCCTTCGCGATGCCGCGGCACGCCAACGAGACACTGGCGGCACTGCGGGCGGCCCGCCGCACGGGGCTGCGCGTCGCTCTGATCACCGATATGACGCTCGGGCCGCTGGTCGACGAGGCCGATGTGACGCTGACGGCGGCGACGGGCTCGCGGCTGGTGTTCGACTCGTACGCGGCGCCGGGGGTGCTCTCGGCAGCCGTGCTCCAGGCGATGGCCGACGCGGATCCCGGTCGCACGCAGCTGCGGCTGGAGGGCTACGAGCAGGTGGCCGACCAGCACGACTTCTTCATCGACGACTGAGCCACCTGGTTTTCACAGCCCGAACCGGTCTCTTACCGGACTTTTTCATGCCCAGCGGTGCATGTAATTTTTCATACTCTTGCGTACTCGACGGTATATATATTTACTGCTTGTGGCACGGGGGCACTCCGTTGCCACGAGGGCCCGTCCGAGCCCTCCCCTCGATCGGACACCCAGGGACGGCGCTCCCTCCTCGCGCCGTCCTGAAGGTGTTCAATCCGGGCTCCGCATTCCGCCGCGGACGCCCCTCGGCGGTCCCGGTCAACCCCTGGGCCGGGACCGCCGCACCCTCTCTCGATCAGAGTTCATCGGCACCACCCGGAGCGACGACGATGTCCCAGCCCCTCTTCACGACGAGCCCGGACTGGCCCTGCCAGGTGAAAGCCCCGAGCAGTCACGACTGGGAACGCAGCGCCGCCCGCTGGCTGCGCGATCTGCTGCCCGCCCGGTACGCCGGTTACTCGACGCTCACCCGCCATCCCGTCCTGCTGGCCCGTCACGCCCAGCTCCAGGTGCAGCACGAGATGCGGGCGGTACGGGTGGCCCTGCAGACGTCCCGGGCGGAGCTGCCCACGCTGGGCGTCGCCGAGACGGTCATCGAGAACACGATCCGGCTGTACGCCGTCGAGCTGGAGCAGCTCGGCCGCCTCGCCCGCGGTGTCAGGCTCGTCGGCGACGCGCTGCGCACGGACGGCGGCGGCACGCACCGCAGGCGGTAGCCCCCGGGCGGCCCGGCGGCCCGGTCACGCCAGTTGCCGCCGTACCAGTTCATGGAGCCTGCCTCCGGCGTCGGCGACGAGGTCGGCCGGGCGGCCCTCCTCCACGACACGGCCCTCCTCCATCACGATCACCCGGTCCGCGTCCATGACGGTGGAGAGCCGGTGGGCGATCACGATGCGGGTGGCGTCCAGCCTGCGAGTGCTCTCGATGACAACGCGCTGGGTCTCGTTGTCCAGCGCGCTCGTCGCCTCGTCGAAGAACAGCACGCGCGGCCGGCGCACCAGGGCCTGGGCGATCATCAGCCGCTGCCGCTGGCCGCCCGAGATGGCGCCGCCGGAGGAGATCAGGGTGTGCAGGCCCATCGGCATCCGCTTGATGTCCTCCGCGAGGCCGGCCATCTCGGCGGCTTCCCAGACCTCGTCCTGGGAGAACGTCTCGGCGCCGCAGATGCAGTCCAGGATGGACCCGGTGAGCGGCTGCGCGTTCTGGAGCACCACTCCGCACTGCCGGCGTACCGCGGCGGGGTCCAGGGCGGCCAGGTCCTGGCCGTCGTAGAGGACGGTGCCGGAGGCGGGACGGTCGAAGCCGATGAGCAGCCGCAGCAGGGTGGACTTGCCGCAGCCGCTGGGGCCGACGACGGCCACGAACTCCCCCGGCCGCACCTGCAGCGACACGTCGTCGAGGACGGACGGACCGTCGTCGGCGTAGCGGAAGGTCAGATTGCGTGCCTCGATGGCGCCTGACAGCGTGCCGGGCTGCGCGCTGGCTCCGCGCACCTCGGGTTCCTCGTCCAGAATCGGGCGCACCAGCTCGAACATGGGCAGCGCGGCCACGGCGGAGACGAGCACGCCGGTGAGCTGGGTGACGGAGGTCAGCAGCATGGTGACGGCCGTGCTGAAGGTGAGGAACTCGCCCGCCGACATCGTCCCGCGGGCCGGCCCGGCGAGCAGCATGAACATGATGAGCGAGCAGAGCGGCAGATAGACGGCGTCGAGAACGGTGGTCAGGTTCTTGATGCGGCCCACCCGCTGCTGCAGTTCGCGGGAGCGGGCGAACCGCCGTGCCCAGGCGGCGTACGCGAAGCTCTCCGCTGCCGCGACCCTCAGTTTCGGCAGGCCCCGCAGGGTCTGGAACGCCTGGTTGTTGAGCTTGTTGTTCAGCTCCACCAGTCTGCGCTGCCAGCGGACCTGCCACAGGCCCATGCCGAGGAACACCGCTCCGATGACGAGCAGCATTCCGATGGCGGCGAGCGCCAGCGGCACGCTGTACCAGAGCAGCAGGACGACGTTCATCGTGCCGACGGTGACCGACTGCAGGGCCACCGGGCCGGTGCCGGACAGGACCCGGCGGATGGAGCTGATGCCCATGGCGGCGCTGGCCAGTTCTCCGGTCGACCGCTCCGCGAAGAACCTGGTGGGCAGCCGCAGGAGCCTGTCCCAGACGGCGGGCTGCAGGGTGCTCTCGATGCGGCCCTCCATCCGCAGGACGGTCAGGTTCTGCAGCAGCATGAAGGCGGCGGAGACGACGCTCGCGATCATGACGGCGAGCGAGACCTGGACGATCAGGCCTGCCTGCGCGTTGGGTACGTAGACACCGAGTACCTTTCCGGTGGCGATGGGCACGAGCGCGCCGAGCACGACGGTGACGAGACCGGAGATCAGCAGGTTCCGCAGGTCCATGCGGGTGCCGCGGAGACTGAAGCGCACCAGCCGCCGGAGGTTCGAAGGCTGCTCGGGCAGCGGCCGGTAGAACATGACGGCCCGGTCCTCGAACTCGTCCGCGTTCTCCGTGCCGATCCGCGTCCGTGAGCCGGTGACCGGGTTGACCGCCTCGTAGCGTCCGCGGCGCCAGATCAGTGCGACGGGCGCGCCGGAGGCTGCCCGGTGGCCCACGAGCGGGCCCGCGTCGCTGCGCCACCAGGGGCCCTGGAGGCGGACCGGACGGGTGCGGACGCGGGAGGCGACGGCGATGCGTTCGACGGGGCCGACGCGGTCCCCGCCAAAGCCGCTCTTCGGCGGGTCGGTCAGGGTGATCCCGGCGGCGCGGGCGACATGGCGGCACACCGCGAGGAGCGTGTCGTCGCCGTCCGCTCCCCCGTGGCCGCGCGAGGCCCGGTCCCCTCTGCCGATGGAGGCGAGCAGTGCCTCGTCGGCGCGGGCACCGGCGTCGGCACCGGCCTTGATACCGGCGGCCGTCCGGTCCTCGTGGGCCCGCTCCAGTTCCTCGATCCAGCCGTCCACGGCGGACAGCAACCGGTACTGCTGGTTCACCATGCGCTGCCACAAGGCGCCCTCGACGAGCAGGTCGCCCGCCGCCTCCGCACTGTAGGAGGCGCCGTACTGCACGCTGCCCGGCTCGACCTGCATCCACAGGACGTCGTCGTCGGCCAGGGCCTCCTCTGTGGCGGGGCGGCCCTCCAGCGGCGCCTCGAACAGCACTCCGAGGCCGCGGCCGACGCCCAGGCCGAAGGCGTACTCGAGCTGGGTGGCGGCCGTCCGGCCGTAAGGATCCTGGTACGCGGGCGGGTACGGCTCCCCGTACTCCGGCACGTACAGCTCCCGCAGCGGGATCCGGCGCAACAGACAGTCCTGCGAGGGCCGGCCGGTCAGGGTGTGCCGGGAGCCCTCGACCGGGCCGAGGAGGAGCGTGCCGGGTTCGAGACGGCCGAGGAAGTGCCAGTGGCCCTGTTCGACGGCGTCCACGGCGAACAGGTCGAGCGCGCCGCCCATGACGAGCCACAGCACCAGCGGCCCTTCCAGCGGAAGACTGCGCAGACCGGTGCAGTCGACGGGCGTTCCCAGCCCGCCGAGTGCGTGGATCACCGCGTCGGACTGTGCGGGCGCCTGGTGGTGGCCGCCGGTGGGCGGCAGGTGGACGGACGACACGTCAGTACTCCTTGACCAGCTGGGCGTACGGCCCCTGGGCGGCCACCAGGTCCTCGTGGCGGCCGCGTTCGACGACGGTGCCGTGGTCGAGCACGACGATCTCGTCGCTGTCGCGCACGGTGCTCAGCCGGTGGGCGATCACGACGCAGGCGCAGCCGCGCCGGCGCAGATTGTCGATGATGATCCGCTCGGTCTCCGCGTCGAGGGCGCTGGTGACCTCGTCGAGGACCAGGATGCTCGGCCGGCGTACCAGCGCGCGGGCGATCTCGAGGCGCTGGCGCTGTCCGCCGGAGAAGTTGCGGCCGTCCTGTTCGACGCGGCTGTGGATGCCGTCGGGGCGGCGCATCACCACGTCGTGGACCGCCGCGTCCCGCAGCGCGTTCTCCACGGCCTCGTCCGGGACGGACGGGTCCCACAGGGTCACGTTGTCGCGGACGGTGCCCTCGAAGAGGAAGATGTCCTGGTCGACGAAGGAGACGGAGGCGGCGAGCGCGCCGCGGGGAATGTCCGCGAGGAGACGCCCGTCGATGCGGATGGTCCCCTCCCACGGACTGTAGAGGCCCGCTATCAGCCGGGAGACGGTGGACTTGCCGCTGCCGGAGCCGCCGACGAGGGCCACCTGCTGTCCCGGGCCGACGGTGAGGGAGAAACCGCTGAGCAGCGGCGCGTCGAGCGGGCTGTAGCCGAAGGTGATGTTCTCGAGCGTCACATGGCCCTTGAGCCGGCGGCTGCTCGGGTCGGGTTCGTCGCGGGAGTAGAGAGGGTCGACGGGGAAGCTCTCCACGTCCTTGAGTCGCGTCATGTCCGCGGCGAAGTCCTGGATCCGGCCGGCCACGCCGTTCAGCCGGGTGATGGGCGCGGTGAAGCGGGCCACCAGTGCCTGGAAGGCGACAAGGAGACCGATCGATATATGTCCTTCGACGGCTCGCAGTCCGCCGATCCAGAGGATGAGAGCGCTGTTGAGGGTGGCGAGGGTGGGCGCCACGATGGCCAGCACGGCGCTGGGCACGCCGAGGCGCTGCTGGACGTCCAGAGTGGTGGCGTGCTGGCCCGCCCAGCGGCGGAAGAAGCCGTTCTCCGCGCCGGTGGCCTTCATGGTCTCGATCAGCTGGAGGCCGGTGTACGAGGTGTTGGTGAGGCGGGCGCTGTCGGCGCGCAGCTTCTGGGTGTGGGTGGCGCGGAGCCGGATGACGATGCGCATCGCCACGATGTTCAGGAGCGCGATGAGCACTCCCAGCACGGTGAGCTGCGGGTCGTAGCTCCACAGCAGCGCGGCGTAGAGGATGACCACGATGCCGTCGACGGCGGCGGCGGCGAGGTCACGGGCGAGGGTCTCCGCCACGGCGTCGTTGGACTGCAGCCGCTGCACCAGGTCGGCCGGGCTGCGCTGGGCGAAGAACGTGACGGGCAGCCGCAGCAAATGGCGCAGGAAACGGGCGCTGCTCAGGGTGGAGGAGATGAGCCGGCCGCGCAGCAGGTTCGCCTGTTGCAGCCCCGTGAGCACGGCGGTCAGGGCCACCATCACGGCCATGGCGGTGAACAGCGTCCCGAGCAGCGAGGTACGGCCGCCGATCAGGAACATGTCGATGTAGGTACGGCTCAGCGCGGGGACCGCCGCGCCGACCGCGACGAGGAGCAGGCTGGCGAGGAAGGCGGCGAACAGGGTGCCCGCGGTCCCGCGGAGCCTTGCGGGTACGGCCGACATGATGCCCGGCTTGCGGCCGCCCTTGCGGAAGTTCCGGTCCGGCTCGAGTACCAGGGCGACCCCGGTGAAGCTGGTGTCGAAGTCCTCCTCCGGCACGAACCGGCGGCCCTTGTCGGGGTCGTTGATGTGCACGCCGCGCCGGCCGAACCGGCGTGCCGTGCCGTCGTAGACCACGTAGTGGTTGAACTCCCAGAACAGGATGGCGGGCGGCTGCACCTCGGCGAGCGCGGACGCCTCCATCTGCATGCCCTTGGCGGTCAGTCCGTAACTGCGGGCCGCCTTGAGCACGTTGCTGGCGCGCGAGCCGTCCCGGGAGACGCCGCAGGCGATCCGGAGTTCCTCGAGCGGCACATGGCGCCCGTAGTGGGAGAGGACCATGGCGAGGGCGGCGGCACCGCACTCGACGGCCTCCATCTGGAGCACGGTGGGGGTGCGGACGGCGCGGGGCTGCCTGGTGCGCCGCTGCTTGCGGCGCGCCGGCGGCGCGGCCCGGCGCGACCCGCCGCGCCGGCCGCCCTGGGCCGCTGCTTCCGGGCGGTGCCTGCCGCGTCCCGCGGGCGGCAGCTGCCGGCCGGGAGCGGGTGCGTTGTGGTCGGTCTGTGTCACGGCAGCAGCCAATCGATCGGGCGCTGCTCTGCGAGGTGGACGGCACCGCCGGTCAGGGTCATGGATTCGAGCGGGTACGGCGGCCCGTCGGAGGACGACCACCGGTAGCCGGACCCGGTGCCCTCGGTGCGGTCCAGTGCGACCAGCACGGCGACGGGCTGGCCGGCCTGCGAGAACTGCTCGCCGAGCTGGCTGCTGCCGAGGAACGCGGTGATCCGCTGCCGGGTCTGGGCGGTCCTGCCGACGGCCTTGACCCGGCCGCGCAGCACTCCGTACTGCTGTGCCGGAACCGACTGGACGCTGAGGTCGACCTTCGCGCCGACGGGCACCGACGCGCCGCTCCCTGCGGGGACGTACAGCACCGCCATCAGCGGGTCGTCCGCCTTCTCGATCCGTTCGACCGCCGCGATGTCGGAGCCGGGCGTGACGACGGACCCGATGGTGGCGACGAGCGCGGTGACCCGGCCGGCGGCGACGGTACGGACGACGGTGTCGCCCTGCGCGGTACGGACGTTCAGCAGGGGCGCGTCGGCGCGGACCCGGTCGCCCTCCTCTGCGAGGACCTCGGTGACCTGGCCGGCGACGGGGCTCTGGAGTACGTAACTGCCCTGGGCATGGGTGAGGATGCCGGGCGCGTCCAGCGTGGAGGACACCGTGCCCGTCACGGCCCACGCACTCGCCACGATCATCACGACGACGGTGACGATCAGCACGAGCAGGCCCTGGGGCCGGGCGAACCGCACCGGAAGGTCGATCTCTTCCGGCGACTGCAGCTTGGAAAGGGCCTGTTGGCGGAACTGCACGATGCTCTTGCCTCAACTGCGGGGGATACGGGGAGATTCGTACGTGGCACTGCCGGAAGCAGGGACGCACGACTGTGTGCCCCGGAACCTGGCCGGCTCCGGGGCACACAGCTCGGCTGTGCCGGCAGAGCGGTTGCCGGCGAGCCGTGGGACTTAGAGACCCGCGACGATGCCGGCGGCCGGGCCGCTGATGGCGGCGGCGTTGATGCCGGTGGCGCCGGCGACGAGGCCGGTGGCGGTGGCGACGGTGCCGGAGACCGGGGCGATGATGTCAGCAGCGGCCAGGACGTTGTCCACCGTGTGGCTGTGGAGGCCGCCCGCGACGTTGTCGAGCTCGGAGTCGGCGATCTCCTGGGTGGGGACGAAGCTCATGAGAAGTTCCCTTCGGGTGGATATGCAAATTACTGCGCCCGGCCGCTCGAAAGAGCGAAGCCGGTCGCCGAGCGGGCGTGGGGGGATTCCCGGATCCGGGAACCGTCTTCGAATCCCGCAGTGCGAAGGATCAAAGCATGTAAGGGCGTTGAGCAGCCAATCGCGAGGAGCGGATCTGCACAGAAAGCGGCTACTCATTACTGCCGCGTGGACACCCCTGCATGAATCGGCTCCATTTTCTTCACCAAATGGTCGAACTCGCGGCCCACCGAGGCTCCCGGCCGGCGGGCGGCGAAGTGGACATTCCCGCCCAGAGGCAGATAGTTGCAGGTCAGCCCGGGGATGGGGTTGAGGAGGCGATGTGCCGCCTGAGCATTCGGTGTGCAGATTCGCGGCAGACCGCGGGCGCCTGACGCCGCCTCACAAAAATGCACAAGGGGTGGAGCGACCGCCGCGCTCCACCCTTCCCCTGAGTCACCGAGTAATTGCGGTGAGTTTCCTCACATGGTGTCCGCGGCCTTTTCCGGCGCGGGCGCGGTGACAGCGGCGTGCAGTGCCGCGGCGTATGCCTCGTCCGGGTCGAGCCGGCGCAGTTCCTCGGCGATGAGCTCCGCCGTGCTCCGTACTTTCAGGGCGAGGACCCGGGTCGGCTGCCCGGGAATACTCAGCCGGGCGACGGGCCCTTCCGGCCGGTCGATGTGGATCTCACCGTCCACGGTGCGCAGCCGGACGGCGGTGACCACCGGCCCTTCGGTGACGACCTGTTCGACGGGCACCTTCAGCCGGGCGGTGAACCAGCGGGCGAGCAGCTCGGCGCTGGGATTGTCGGCCTCGCTCTCGACCACGGCGGAGACGACCTCGGCCCGCGCCTGGTCCAGCGCGGCGGCGAGCATGGAGCGCCACGGCGTGAGCCGGGTCCAGGCGAGGTCGGTGTCGCCCGGCTCGTACCCGGCGGCGCGGGCGTCCAGTTCCTCGATCGGCCGCTCCACCGCGTACGCGTCGGTGATGCGCCGTTGCGCGAGCGCCCCGAGCGGGTCCTTGGCGGGTACGGGCGGGGCGTCCACCGGCCACCAGACGACGACGGGGGCGTCGGGCAGCAGCAGCGGGAGCACCACCGAGTCGGCGCGCTGGGTGAGTTCGCCGTGCAGGCGCAGCAGCACGGTCTCGCCGGCTCCGGCGTCGCTGCCGAGGCGCACCTCGGCGTCGAGGCGGGCCTCGTGGCGTTCGCGCGGCGAGCGGGCGTGGCGCTTGATGACGACGAGGGTGCGGGAGGGGTGTTCACGGGAGGCGTCTCCCGCCGCCTTGATGGCGTCGTAGGCGTTCTCCTCGTCGGTGACGATGACCAGGGTGAGCACCATGCCGACGGCCGGGGTGCCGATCTCGCGGCGGCCCCGGACGAGCGCCTTGTTGATCTTGCTGGCCGTGGTGTCGGTGAGGTCGGTCTTCATGGCCTGCGCCAGCTCCGTCCGTCTCGTGCGAGCATGTCGTCCGCTTCGGCGGGGCCCCAGGTGCCGGCCGGGTACTGCGCCGGCTCGCCGCTGCGGTCCCAGAACTCCTCGACGGGGTCGAGGATCCGCCAGGACTCCTCCACCTCCTCGGTCCGCGGGAAGAGGTTGGCGTCCCCCAGCAGCACGTCGAGGATGAGGCGTTCGTACGCCTCGGGGCTGGACTCCGTGAACGACTCCCCGTAGGCGAAGTCCATCGTCACGTCGCGCAGCTCCATCGATGTACCCGGCACCTTGGAGCCGAACCGCACCGTGACGCCCTCGTCCGGCTGGACCCGGATGACGAGCGCGTTCTCGCCGAGCTCCTCCGTGGCGCTGGAGTCGAACGGCGAGTGCGGGGCGCGCTGGAAGACGACCGCGATCTCGGTGACGCGGCGGCCGAGCCGCTTGCCGGTGCGCAGATAGAACGGGACGCCCGCCCAGCGGCGGTTGTCGATCCCCAGCTTGATCGCGGCGTAGGTGTCGGTCCTCGAGTCGGGGGCGATGCCCTCCTCCTGAAGGTAGCCGAGGACCTTCTCGCCGCCCTGCCAGCCCGCCGCGTACTGCGCGCGCACGGTGGACCGGGCCAGGTCGGCGGGCACCTTGACGGCCTTGAAGACCTTCAGCTTCTCGGTGACGAGGGCGTCCGCGTCGAAGGAGGCGGGCTCCTCCATCGCGGTCAGCGCCAGCAGCTGGAGGAGGTGGTTCTGGATCACGTCACGGGCGGCGCCGATGCCGTCGTAGTACCCGGCGCGGCCGCCGATACCGATGTCCTCGGCCATCGTGATCTGCACATGGTCGACGTACGACCGGTTCCAGATCGGCTCGAACAGCGTGTTCGCGAACCGCAGCGCCAGGATGTTCTGGACCGTCTCCTTGCCCAGGTAGTGGTCGATCCGGAAGACCTCGTCGGGCGCGAACACCTCGTGCACGATCTCGTTGAGGTCGCAGGCGCTCGTCAGGTCGTGGCCGAACGGCTTCTCGATCACCGCCCGGCGCCAGGACCCCTCGGGGGCGTCCGACAGCCCGTGGTCCTTCAGCTGCTGGACGACCTCGGGAAAGAACTTCGGCGGCACGGAGAGATAGAACGCGAAGTTCCCGCCCGTGCCCTGAGACCTGTCGAGGTCCTCGACGGTGGCCTTCAGCTGCTCGAAGGCGGCGTTGTCGCCGAAGTCGCCCTGGACGAAGCGCATCCCCTCCGAGAGCTGGTTCCAGACCTCCTCGCGGAAGGGGGTGCGGGCGTGCTCCCTGACGGCCTGGCGGACCTCCTCGGCGAAGTCCTGGTCCTGCCATTCCCGGCGGGCGAAGCCGACGAGCGAGAAGCCCGGGGGCAGCAGCCCCCGGTTCGCCAGGTCGTAGACGGCGGGCATGAGCTTCTTGCGCGACAGGTCACCGGTGACCCCGAAGATCACCAGTCCGGAGGGGCCGGCGATACGGGGCAGCCGCCGGTCGAGCGGGTCCCTCAGCGGGTTGGCCCAGCCGCTCCCCTGCGACCGCCGCCGCGCCCTGTGCTGCGACCTGCTCTGCGACCCGTTCTGTGACATGCGGTCAGGCCTCCCTGCGCCGACGGCGTTCGGATGCGTCCTCGTCCCGAGGATCGCATCTTCCGCTGATCTCACGGCGGCACACACACCCGTCGGTGCGAGTTCCGTGCGAGGGGATTGACCGCCGATTTGCCAGGCTCCAGGTTCCCAGAAAATTGCGCATAAAACTTCCGAAAGTTTCGAAACCTGTGCCGCCACATCACCGCGGAGGTGCGGCACTTCGAGGGCCGGATCTGGCAGTTGGGACGAGCACCGCCCTGTACGAGCTTGGTGAAGCAGCTGCGCCGGGAGGGCGTGCCGGTCGACGGCGTCGGCCTCCAGGGGCACTTCGCCGTCCAGTACGGCTTCCCCTCCGACGTGGCGGCCAACCTGAAGCGGTTCGACGACCTCGGTATGGAGAGCGCCGTCACGGAGGGCCGACGTGCGGATGCCGATGCCCGCGGACAACATCAAGCTCCAGGCGCAGGCCCGGGGTTACAGCGTGCTGCTCCAAGCCTGCCTGGTCAGGTACTCGCCGGTGCCCGGCACCTTCGAGGGAGCACAAAGAACCCCCGGGAGCAGCTCGCTCCCGGGGGTTCTCGCGGCTGCCGCGGTCAGGCGGTGACCGGGGCCACCTCGGTGTCGCAGTGCAGCACGCGGCCGTGGCCGCATCCGCGCTCCGGGCCGGTCAGGCGCAGCCGTACCGTGTGCCGGACGTCCTGCGGCGCGCTGGAGGCCGCGAACCGGAGCTCCAGGTCGCCCGGTTCGACGATCCGACGGCCGCCGACGCCCGTGAACGAGGCGAGGTCGGTGTGGAAGCGGAAACGAACCCGTGCCGCCTCACCCGCCGCGAGGGGCACCCGGGCGTAGCCGATCAGCTGTGCCTGGGGCCGGGTGGTCTGGGCGACCGGGTCGTGCAGATAGAGCTGGACGACTTCCGCGCCGTCGCGGTCCCCGGTGTTGCGTACGACGACCTCGACGTCCGCGGAGCCGTCGGTCGGGATCCCGGCCGGCGCGGCCGCGCCGGCCTCCCAGGCGAACGTGGTGTAGGAGAGCCCGTGGCCGAAGGGGTACAGCGGGGTCGGGTCGAGATTGCTCACCCCGCCCGCGAGCCCCAGCGGCGGCTGGAGGTACGTCCAGGGCTGGCCGCCCGGCCCGTGCGGAACCCCGACCGGCAGTCGGCCGGACGGGTTGACGCGCCCGGAGAGGACGCCGGCCAGTGCGGGACCGCCCTCCTCGCCGGGGAAGAACGCCTGCACCACGGCCGCAAGCCGGTCCGCCCAGCGGCCCAGGGCGTACGGCCGGCCCGTCACCAGCACGGCCACCACCGGCGTGCCGGTGGCCAGCAGGGCGTCCAGCAGCCGGGCCTGGACGCCCGGGAGCGAGAGGTCGGCCGCGTCGCAGCCCTCGCCGGAGGTGCCGCGGCCGAAGAGCCCGGCCCGGTCGCCGAGGACGGCCACGCAGACGTCGGCGTCGGCCGCCAGCCGCACCGCGTCGGCGATGCCGGAAGTGTCCGGCCCGTCGACGTCGCAGCCGGCGGCGTGGCGGACGGCCGCGTCGGGGAACTCGTCGGTCAGCGCCGCCAGCACGGTGGGGATGTCGACGCCGAGGGGCACGTCGGGGTGCGAGACGCCTACATGACTGGGGAAGGAGTAGCAGCCGAGCATGGCCAGCGGATCGTCGGCCCGGGGACCGACGACCGCGATGCGGCGGGCGTCGCGGAGCGGGAGGGCGCCGCCCGCGTTGGCGAGCAGTACGCAGGACTGCTCCGCCATCAGCCGGGCGGTTGCACGGTTGGCGGGCGCGTCCAGGTCGACGGTGCCGCGCACGGACGCCGGGTCGTCCGATCCGCCGAGCACGTCGGGCAGCGGCGACCAGTCGGGGTCGAGCAGCCCCAGTTCGCACTTCTGGAGCAGCACCCGGCGCAGTGCGCGGTCCACAGCGGCCTCGGGCACGGTACCGTCCCGCACGGCGTCGACGAGTGCGTCGCCGTAGGAGCGGACGGTCGGCAGTTCGACGTCGACACCTGCCGTCAGGGCGAGGCGGGCGGCGTCGCCGGGGTCGGCGGCGACCTTGTGGAGCGTCTCGAGGAAGCCGATGCCGAAGTAGTCGGCGACGACGGTGCCGGTGAAGCCCCAGGAGTCCCGCAGGAGTCCGGTGAGCAGCCGGGTGTCGGCGGCGGCCGGCACGCCGTCGATCTCGGCGTACGAGTGCATCACCGAGCGGGCGCCGCCGTCGCGCAGCGCCATCTCGAACGGCGGGAGGATGACGTCCGCGAGCTCCCGGGCGCCGGCGCGGACCGGGGCCAGATTGCGGGCGCCGGCGGACGCGGAGTACCCGGCGAAGTGCTTCAGGGTGGCGACGATCCCGGTGGACTGCAGCCCCCGGACGTAGGCGGTGCCGACCGTGGCGACGAGATACGGGTCCTCGCCGATGGTCTCCTCCACCCGGCCCCATCTGAGGTCGCGCACCACGTCGAGCACGGGTGCGAGGCCCTGGTGCACGCCGACGGCGCGCAGGTCCGCGCCGATGCGGCGGGCCATGGCCGCCACCAGGCCGGGGTCGAAGGTGGCGCCCCAGGCCAGCGGTACGGGGTAGGCGGTGGCGGACCACGCGGTGAACCCGGCCAGGCACTCCTCGTGGGCGAGCGCCGGGATGCCGAAGCGGTTCGCGGCGGTGATCTGCCGCTGGGCGCGGGCGAGGGCCACCGCGCCGGTCGCCGGGTCGACGGGGGCGGTGCCGAAGGGGCGGGTGAGCTGGCCGAGCCCGCGGGTGATGAGGGTGTCCCAGTCGACCGGGGCGACCATGTCGTTCTGGTGGGGCGCGACGCCGTCCCCGTCGCCGTCGGCACCCACCCACACGCCGTAGAGCTGGGCGGTCTTCTCCTCGAGGGTCATGCGGCCCATGAGGTCCTCGACCCGTGCCTCGGCGGGGAGGGACGGGTCCCGCCAGGGGCCCTCGGTGCCGGGGGCGGAGGCGTCGCCGGGGAGGGGGGCGGTGGGCGCGTCCGGGGCATGCGGAATTGCCATCGGGCAGGGGTTCCTCTCGGTGGTGGCAAGTGTGCGAACTCGGCGGCGGGTTACTTGCCGCCGACGCCCATCAGGCCGTTGACCAGGGCGCGTCGGGCGAAGAGATAGACCGTGAAGATGGGGATCACGGAGAGCACGACGGCCGCGAGCAGGGCGGGGACGTTGAGCCCGAACTGGCCCATGAAGTTGAAGAGTCCGAGGGTCAGCACGCGCTGCTCCTCGGACTGGGTGAGGATCAGCGGGAACAGGAAGCCGTTCCACGCCTGGAGCGCGGAGAAGATCGCGACCGTGCTGATTCCGGCGCGCGACATGGGTACGGCGAGCTGCCACAGCATCCGCAGCGGCGTCGCCCCGTCCAGCGCCATCGCCTCGTACAGCTCCTCGGAGATGTCCCGGAGGGTGGAGGTGAGCACCAGCACGGCGACGGGCATCGAGAACGCCGCGGTCGGCAGGATGACGGCGGCCAGTGAGTCGTAGAGGCCCGTCTCGGCGATGAGCAGGTACAGCGGCACCACGACCGCCTGCGCGGGGATGGCGACGCCGAGCAGGAAGGTCCTGAAGGCCAGCGACGACAGCCGGCTGCGGGTGCGTACGGCCACATAGGAGAGGGGGACGCAGAGCAGCAGCACGATGGCGACGGTCGCGGCCGCCACGATCGCCGTGTTGGTGAGCAGGGTGAGGAATCCGCTGCCGAGAACGGTGTTGTAGTTCTCGAGCGTCGGACGGGCCGGGAAGGCCAGCGGGTTGCCGTCGAGCGCGGCGTCCTGGCGGGTCAGCGACGAGGAGAGAAGGGTGTAGAACGGCACCAGGACGACGACGAGCCAGGCCAGCGTCCCGAGACCGACGAGCGGGTTGCCCTTCGGCCGGCGGCGCGCCTTCGGCCGCACGCGAGGTGCGGTGGTCAGGTGTGCGGTCATCGGGTCACATCCCTTCACGGGTGGAGCGCATCGACCCGAATCCGCTGAACTTCACCATCAGCAGCGACAGGGCGGTCGCCACCACGACGAGGGCCGTGGCGATGGCGCTGGCGTAGCCGAGGTCGTAGCTCTGGAAGCCGGTCCGGTACATCAGGTAGGGCACGATCGTGGTGTCGGTCCCCGGGCCGCCCTTGGTCATGATGAGCACGGTGTCGAAGTACGTCAGCGAGCCGACGATCATCAGCACCGACGAGGTGGTGACGGTGTTGCGCAGCTGTGGCAGCGTGATCGAGAAGAACTGCCGGACGGGTCCCGCTCCGTCGATCGACGCGGCCTGGTGGAGCACCTGGGGGATCTGACGCGTACCGCCCTGGTAGATCAGGGTGTGGAACGGCATGAACTGCCAGCCGCCGACGAAGGCCACGGTCAGCAGCGCGCCGGTGGACGAGCTGAGGATGTTGGGGTCGATCCCGATCCACGGCCCGATCTCCTTGATGACGCCGAAGTTGGGGTCGAGTAGGGCGTGGAAGAGCACCGCGATCGCCGTGGTGGACAGCAGTAGCGGTACGAAGAAGACCGCGGACAGCACGGCACGGTTTCGCTGCCGGCCGGCCGCCCAGACGCCCAGCATCAGGGCGATCGGGGTCTGGAAGGCCCAGCTGATGACGGTCAGCAGAAGACTCAGCCGGCCGGCCTGGCGGAATTCGGGGTCCTTGAAGAGCCGGGTCCAGTTGTCGAACCCGATCAGGGTGGGGGCGGTGAGGCCGTCCCAGGAGGTGAACGACAGACAGACGGCCAGGGCCATGGGCACAATCGCGAAGAGCCCGAAGAAGACGATGCCGGGCACTGCCCAGGCGACGGAGGGGCGGCCGAAGCCTCCGCCCGCCGCGGTGCGGCGGCCGCGCCCGGGGGCGGCCGCCGCTCTGCTCCGCTGCTTCTCGAGCGGTGTGGAAACAACTGTCATGGTTACTTGAGAGCCTTCAGAGCCGCGACGAACTGCTCGGGTGTGGACTTGCCCGCGAACAGCTTGTTGATCTCGGTGAGCATCGGGGTGGCCTTGTTCGCCTCCAGTGCCTGGTCCCAGGAGAGTGTGAAGCTCGGGGCCAGCTGGACCATCTCGTACTGGAAGGCGGCGAACTCGGGGTTGGGGGACTTCTCGAGCAGCTGCGACGCGTTGGCGGTGGTGGGGATGTCGCCGCCTGCGACGAGCGCTTGCGAGTACTCCTTCGACGCCATCGTCTTCAGGAAGTCGATGGCGGCGTCCTTGTGCTTGGTGCGGGCGTTGATCGACCAGTAGTTGGTGGGGTTGCCGACCACGCTGTTCGGGTCACCGGTGCCGCCGGCCACGGTCGGGAACGCGGTCCAGCCGAGGTCCTTCTTGACGAAGTCGGGCGCCTTGCCCAGCTGGGTCGAGTACTCCCACGACCCCATCAGATGCATCGCCGCCCTGCCCTGGGCGAAGAGGGCGGGGGCGCCGCCGCCTGCGTACGAGACGGAGTTGAAGTTCTTGCCGAAGGCGCCGTCGTCGATCAGTTCCTTCACCTTCTGCGCGGCCTCGAGCACGGCCGGGTCGCCCCAGCCGGACGAGTCACCGTGTCGGATCTTCTTGAAGACGTCTGCTCCGCCGATGCGGTCGAGCAGGTACTCCAGCCACATCAGCTGGGTCCAGGCGTCGGTGCCGCCGAGCGCGAAGGGCGTGATCTTCTTCGCCTTGAAGGTGTTGATCGCCTTCTGCAGGTCGTCCCAGGTCTTGGGCGGCTGCAAACCGTTCTCGGCGAACAGCGTCTTGTTGTAGAAGAGCATCACGGGCTGCATGCCGCGCATCGGCACGCCGTAGACCTTGCCGTCGAGGCTGCCGGCCTCGACGACGGACGGCAGGAATCCGCGCCGCAGGATCTCGTCCTTCTCGAAGTACGGGGACAGATCGACGATCTGGCCCGCGTCCACGTACGGCTTGATGGAGCCGCCGCCCCAGTTGAAGAAGATGTCCGGGGCGTTCGGCGAGCCCATGGCGGTGCGGAGCTTGTTGACGTACTCGGCGCCGGGGACGGAGACCAGCTTGACCTTGACGTCCGACGACTTGTTGAAGTCGTCCACCGCAGCCTGCTGAACCTTCACCGCGTCGTCGCCGTAGACGTAGGCGGTGAGTGTCCTGCCGCCGCCGGCGCCGCTGTCGGAACCGCAGCCGGCGAGGACCGCGGCCATCGCCATGGCGGCGGCTGCCGCGGTCCCTCTGGCCGTACCCGAACCTCTGCGGAGAAAGCCCGACCCCATAACTGCCCCTTGTCGAATGTTTCGAAAAGCTTGGCGAATGTTGCCGGAACGGTACGAGGGGGTTTCCGGCGCGTCAAGAGGTCACGCGAAAGCTTTCCGTGATCAGCGGCCGGGCCTTGTGCACGCACTGCGGCGGGCTACGATCCCTGCATGAGACCCGCAGACGTCCACTCCCGACCGGAGGATCCCGCCTCGGACGAAACGGCCGAGGGCGGTGCCACACTGGCCGAGATCGCCCGCGCGGCGGGCGTGTCGGCTCCGACAGTTTCGAAAGTCCTCAACGGACGTGCCGACGTCGCAGCCGCCACCCGCACCCGGGTGGAGGAGTTGCTGCGCCGCCACGGATACCGCCGGCGGCGCGGCGCCTCGCAGCAGTCCCGGATGATCGACCTGGTCTTCCACGAGCTCGAGAGCTCCTGGGCCATGGAGGTCATCCGCGGGGTGGAGAACGTGGCACGGGAGGAGGGCCTGTCGCTGGTCCTCTCGGAGAGCGCCGGGCGCCTCATGCCCGGTCAGACCTGGGTCGACGGGGTGCTCGCCCGCCGCCCCGCGGGGGTGATCCTGGTCCTGTCCGATCTCGACGCCGCCCAGCGCGCCCAGCTGACGAGCCGTGACATCCCTTTCGTGGTGGTGGATCCGGCGGGCGACCCCGGGGACGACGTGCCCTCGGTCGGGGCGACCAACTGGCAGGGCGGTCTCGCCGCCACCCGCCATCTGCTGGAGCTCGGGCACCGCCGTATCGGTGTGATCGGCGGCCCGTCCCGGATGATGTGCAGCCGCGCCAGGATCGACGGTTACCGCTCCGCGCTGGAGAGCGCCGGGGTGGCCGCCGACCCCGAGCTGGTACGCGAGGGCGACTTCCACCACGAGGCCGGCCATGCGGCCGGTCTCGAGCTGCTGCGCCTGCCGGAGCCGCCGACCGCCGTCTTCACCGGCAACGACCTCCAGGCGCTCGGCCTCTACGAGGCCGCCCGGGAGCTGGGCGTGCGCATCCCCGAGGACCTGAGCGTCGTCGGCTTCGACGATCTGCCGCTGGCCCGCTGGGTCGGACCGCCGCTCACCACCGTGCGGCAGCCGCTGACGGAGATGGCGGAGGCAGCGGCGCGGCTCGTGCTGGATCTGGGGCGCGGCCGGCGGCCGGCGGCGAGCCGGATCGACCTGGCGACGAGTCTGGTGGTCCGCAACAGCACGGCGCCGCCCGCCGCCTGACCCCGCACGTCCTGTCGGGCGCTCTTGCCGCCCGCCGGATTTCCGCGAACAGTACGTGCCATGGCGACCGTTGTACTGGTGGGCACGCTGGACACCAAGGGTGTGGAGTACGGCTGGCTGCGCGAGCGGCTGCTGGCTGTGGGAACCGAGGTGCTGGTGGTCGACGCCGGCATCGTGGGCGAGCCGCGGATACGGGCCGACGTTCCGCGCGCCGAGGTGGCCCGCGCGGCCGGGGCCGACCTGGCCGCGTTGCGCTCGGACGCCGACCGCGGCACGGCCGTGACGACGATGGCCCGCGGGGCGGCTCGGACCGTGCTGCGGCTGTACGAGGAGGGCCGGCTGCACGCGGTCCTCGCCGTCGGCGGCAGCGGCGGCACGTCCATCGCGACCCGCGCGATGCGCCGGCTCCCGCTGGGCGTGCCGAAGGTGATGGTGTCCTCGATGGCGGCCGGCGACGTGTCGCCGTACGTCGGCGCGAGTGACATCACCATGATGTACAGCGTCGTCGACATCGCCGGGGTCAACAGCGTCCTGGCGCCGGTGCTGGCGAACGCCGCCGATGCTGCGGCCGGCATGGCGAAAGGTTTCGCTGCCGGTCCCCGGGCGCTGTTGCCCGCCGAGCTCGGCGCAGACGGCAGGCCGCTGATCGCGGCGAGCATGGCGGGCGTGACGACGGCGGGCGTCGACGCGGCCCGTGAACGGCTGACCGGACTCGGCTACGAGGTCCTGGTGTTCCATGTCAGCGGGGCCGGCGGCCGGACGCTGGAGTCGCTGGCCGGGCAGGGGCTCTTCGCGGGTGTGCTCGATCTGACCCTCAGCGAGCTCGCCGACGACCTGGCCGGCGGGATCCTCACGGCGGGGCCGGACCGGCTGACCGCCGCCGGGCGGCGGGGCACGCCCCAGGTGGTGAGCCTTGGAGCGCTCGACATGGTCAAGTTCGGGCCGCTCGACACGCTCCCCGGCCATCTGCGCGAGCGCCGCGTCCAAGTGCACAATCCGTCGATCACCTTGGTGCGCACGACGGCGGAGGAGTGTGCGGAACTGGGCCGCCGCGTCGCCGCCAAGCTGCGGGCGGCCGCCGGCCCCGCGGAGGTGTGCGTGCCCCTGCGCGGCCTGTCGACCCTGGGCGCGCCCGGCGGCCCGTACCACGATCCGGCACTGGACGAGGCACTGTTCGCCGCGCTGCGGGACGGGCTGCGGGGCAGCGCGGTCGAGGTGGTGGAGTACGACGCGGACATCAACGCTCCCGCGTTCGGCCGGGCGGCGGCGGACCGTCTGCACCGGCTGATCTCCGCGGACCGCGCGGCGGACGCCGGCCGGCCGCCCGGTTCCGGCGGTCCGGCCGTCCTACGGCCCTGAGCGGCGTCCCCTCAGGAGCCGCCGTCCTTCACCGGTTCTTCCTCACCCGGCCCGGGCGGCTTCTCCGCCCGGGCACCGGGGCAGTCCTTGTTGTCGCACGGGCCCTCCCGGTACACCGGCACGTAGACGCCCAGCGTCTTGTGCCGCTCCACCGTGGTCGGCACCGCGCGCCCGCAGACCGGGCAGGTGTGCCCGGCGCGCCCCGCTGCATGCTTCTCACCCGACATGACCCCACTTTACGACCGCTTTGCCCGCGTTTGAACTCCCCTTGAGGCCGGCTCGGCGCGACGGTCAGCGGTCCTTCCCGGGTTCCCGGTCGTCGGGGGGCGGCTTCAGCACGCTGAGCGCGACGGAAACGGCGAGGACGACGACGATCACGGCCAGGCTGAGCGGCGAGGGGATCTCGGGGACGGCGCTGCTGATCACCTCGTGGGAGGCCTGCAGGATCAGCTTGACGCCGATGAACGCGAGGATCAGCGCCAGGCCCTTGCTGAGGTAGTGGAACCGGTCCAGCAGACCGGCCAGCATGAAGTAGAGCGCCCGCAGACCCAGGATGGCGAACGCGTTGCTGGTGTAGACGATGAATGGGTCGCTGCTGACCGCCAGTACCGCGGGCACACTGTCCACCGCGAAGACCAGGTCGGCCGCCTCGATCGCGGCGACGACGGCGAGCAGCGGCGTGGCGACCCGCCTCCCCGCCTCCCTGACGAAGAACCTCGCTCCGGCGTACTCGTCCGACACCGGCATGAGCCTGCGCAGCAGGCGCACGGCGATGCTCTTGCCGGGGTCGAAGCTGTCCTCCTCCTCCCTGAGAATCTTGTAGGTGCTGTAGAAGAGGACCGCGGCGAAGGCGAACAGGACTGCGGTGAAGCGGCTGACGACGGCCACACCGGCGGCGAGGAAGACCCCGCGGAAGACCAGCGCCCCGAGAACGCCCAGAAACAGGACGCGGTGCTGATAGGCCCGTGGGACCCTGAAGTAGCCGAAGATCAGCGCGAACACGAAGAGGTTGTCCACCGACAGGCTCTTCTCCAGCAGCCAGGCCGTGGTGTATTCGACGCCCGCCTGTACGCCGACGACGAGAAAGACCACTCCGCCGAAGAGGACCGCCAGACCGACCCACACCGCGCTCCAGGCCGCTGCCTCCCTGAAACCGATGATGTGCGCCTGCCGGTGGGCAAGCAGATCGACCGCCAGCGAAATCAGCACCGCGGCGGCAAAGACGACCCACAGCCAGTACGGCACGTCGTGCACGAAGCAGACCTCACAAGCGACCGGCGGAACCGGCCAGCGACCCCTTTCCTACGAGTCTGGACGACCCGGCAGCCGTTGTCCTGCGCGCACCCGGGCGCGGCTCACCCTGCGGTGAGCAGGATCCACACCTGTCCACGGGCGAAGTTCAGCCGCTCCCCCGCCGCGTCGGTGAAGACCGTGTCACCGTCCGCGGCCGTCCGCTGCCACCGGGCGTCGAAAGCGCGGCCGTCGCGCAGCACCAGCGCCGTACCCGAACCGACCGTCTCGGTGTACGGGGACACGCTGCCGGACCGGTCGCGGAACCGGGAGGGGCGCACCTCGGTGTACTGCACGACCACCGTCGCCGGCGCGAGCCGGCCGCCGTCCGTGGTCCGCGCGGCGGCGCCGTCCATGGCCACCAGCCAGCCTTTGCGCTCGGGCGACCAGGTGAAGGTGTACCGGGCGGAGGGGTAGCGCACGGTGTGCTCGGTCAGCGGGCGCCCGCCGCCGGGGGCGGCGCCGAAGCGCATGCCGATGTCGGAGGAGTCGCTCACGTCGCGAGCGGCGGCGAGGGCGCGTTCGGGACGGAGATACAGATTGTGCGGAGCCCGGCGGTCGTCGGAGCGGACGAACGCCTCGGGCGCCGCACTCTGCGGCAGTGCGGCAAGGGGGGCCGCCTCGATCAGTGGCCTCAGCGCCGACTGGGCGCCGGAGTAGGCGAGCGCGGGCCGGCCGAACTGCCGCAGCAGCTCCAGGTCGGACTCCCGCGCGCTGCGCACGGGGCCGATCCGCTGCGGCAGCCGGGAGGAGAAGACGGCCAGTATCCGGCTGAGGCCGGACTCGACCTGCTCGACGTACACGAGGTCGGCCGCTTTGAGGCCGGTGTGGGGGCGCGCCGCACGGACATTGTCGATCTTGACGGCGAGGACCGGGCCCTGGCGTGCGGGCAGCCCGGTGAAGAACGATGTGTCCTGCTCGGACGGCGGTGGCGTGGTCTGTCCGGGCCCC
The DNA here is from genome assembly GCF_025854275.1 of Streptomyces peucetius. NCBI lineage: Bacteria > Bacillati > Actinomycetota > Actinomycetes > Kitasatosporales > Streptomycetaceae > Streptomyces > Streptomyces peucetius. The sequence continues at coordinate 578,707 of NZ_CP107567.1, forward strand.
GGCTCCGTGCCCGTGCACCCGTAGAGGGACACGACCAGCACCACGGCGGTGAGCATGGCGACCACACCGCCGCCGTGTCGCCGTGTGCCTCTGCTGCTGCGTCCGTGTTCCGCGTCCATCGGCCACTCTCCCCGTGCCACCAGTGGACCACGAAGGCCCCTGTTCCGACAGATCCCGGCCGTCCCTAGCCGGGCAGCAACTGCTCCGTCCAGATGGTCTTGCCCGCTGCCGTGTATCTGCTCCCCCACCGGTGCGTGAGCTGGGCGATCAGGAACAGTCCGCGTCCGCCCTCGTCGGTCACCCGTGCCCGGCGCAGATGGGGCTGGGTCTCGCTCGGGTCCGAGACCTCGCAGACCAGGCGCTGGTCGCGGATGAGCCGTACGCTCACCGGGCCGCCGGCGTAGCGGATGGCGTTGGTGAGCAGCTCGCTGACGATCAGTTCGGTGGTGAAGACGAGTTCGTCCAGCCCCCACCCGGCGAGCCGCTCCGTCACCAGCGCCCGTGCGTCGGACACGATTCGCACGTCGGCCGGGAACTCCCAGTCGGCGACGGACCCTTCGGGGGAGGCGGCCACGCGGGCCAGCAGCAGCGCCGCGTCGTCGTCGGGCGGCTGCGCCAGGAAGGGGGCCAGCATCTCCCGGCCGATCTCAGGGACCGCCGTCGCGTCCCCGGCGCCCGTACCGCTCATGGTCCGCAGGTACTCGATCACCCGGCCCGCGCCGGTGCCCGGGGCCTCGGAGAGCGATCCCGCCGTGAAGGCCAGCAGGTCTCCGGGCCGCAGGGCCACCTCGACCGGTTCGAACGGGGCGCCCTCCAGCCCGAGCGCCGGCCCCGGCGGCAGATCGACCCGGTCGACCTCACCCGTGGTGCGGGCCAGCACGGGCGCGGCATGGCCCGCGCCGGCCATCGACGCACGCGCAGTGACCGGGTCGTAGACGGCGTACAGGCAGGTCGCGCCGCGGACCGTACCGTCGAAGTCGCCCTGCTCGTCCTCGGCGAGCCGGACGACGAGGTCGTCCAGATGCGTCAGCAGCTCCTCGGGAGGCGGGTCCAGGTCGGCGAGGGTGCGCACCGCGGTGCGCAGACTGCCCATGGCCGCGGCGGCGTTGAGACCGTGGCCCCGTACGTTCCCGACGACGAACGCGACCCTGCTCGAGGACAGCGTGATGACGTCGAACCAGCTGCCGCCCGTGCCGGCCAGCGTCCTGCCGGGCACATGGATCCCGGCGGTCTCGGCGGCCGTCAACTTGAGCACCGGCCGGGGCAGCAGACTGCGCTGCAAACCCTCCGCCGTGCGGCGTTCGCGGGTGTAGCGCCGCGCGTTGTCGATGGCGAGGGCCGCGCGGGAGCAGATGTCCTCCCCTACGGCCGCGTCGCGTACGTCGAACGGCGGCTGCTCCGGCGAACGCCACAGCGACACCGCGCCGAGGACGTGGCCACGGGCCTGCAGCGGCACGACCATGTACGAGGCCGCACCCGGCGCGAGCACCAGCCGGCGGCGCTCCGCGTCATGGGCGATCCTGGGCCGCAACTCCTCGATGTCCGGCACGATGACGGCCGAACCGCCGCGCAGCCGATCGCTCTCGTAGCCTTTGACGCGGATGACGGATTCCGGCGGATACAGCTCGGCCGGCCAGGCCCGGCCGCCCCCGGCGACGGCGGAGACCCGGCGCAACGGTGCCCCGGTGACGAATTCGCCGGGTTCCTCGCCGACGAGCACGGCCTCCGTGATGTCCACGCAGGCGAGGTCGGCAAAGGCCGGCACGAGCAGGTCGGCCAGCACCTGTGTGTTGCGGCCGACCTCGAGGGAGCGGCCCAGCGCGGACGCCGCCGTGCCGACCAGCGACGAACGGCGCCGGGCCCGTTCCTGTTCGGTCACGTCCGTGAAGGTCACGGCGACGCCACGGACGACGCCGTCCCCGCCGGTCATGCGCAGGGCGGACAGGGAGACGGTCCGTTCGCGTTCCGGTGCCTGGGCCAGCCGGGCCGGCGTGACGAAGTCGATCAGCGGTTCGCCGCTGGTCACGACGTGACGCAGCTGCGCCTCGACGGACAGCGCGTCCTCCGGCACGAGGACCTCGTCGAGCCGCCGGCCCGCGGGACCGGCGGACGGGCGGGGGTCGTTCGGCAGTGTGTTGCCTCTGGTCATCCGCAGCTCGCTGTCGTGGACGGCGAGGCCGATACCGGTCTGCGAGAACAGTGCTCCGAGCAGCGCGTCGTCCTCGTCCCGCCGGTCCGCCACGGCGGCCGGCACGAGCCGCATCAGGAAACGCGCCGCCAGGGGGCCGTCCAGGGGAAGCAGGTCGAGCTGCATCGACCGGGAGCCGCCGGCGCACCGTAAGGCCGTCCGCACGGAGCGCGGGCGGTGGTCCGGGGTGCGGCCCCGCAGCACGGACCAGGTGTCCGGGCCGGCCAGCAGCTCCTCGACGGTGCGGCGCCGCAGTTCGGCGGCGGGCCATCCGGTGACGTCGACGGCACCACCGGTGCAGGCGAGCACTGCGCCGTCGTGATCGATCACGAGCAGAGCCGAATCCTCCGGCCGCTCCGATCCCTTGTTCACGATGTGGCCGCTGGTGCTCACGCGTCGATCACTCCCAGGTGGCGCTCCCGGGCTCCGAGTCCGGTACCGCAGACGCGGCAGGGCTGTGGAACCCCGGGCCTCCATTGAACTCCACACCGTGCGGCGCCGCCCGTCGGCACAGGGGGCGGATCAGGCGCGACGAGGGCCGGAAAGGGCCCGGCCCACCGGCCGGAAATCGAACATGACAGCGTGCGGCCGGGCGTCCTAGGATCATGAGCACGGCATCGCGTGTCGGTCACCGACCGGGTGAGGCATGGAGGTGTCCGTGAGTTTGCCTTATGGAGGCATTCCACAGTGTCGGTAGAGTTCAACCACACCATCGTTCTGTCCCGGGACAACCGGAAGTCCGCCGAATTCCTCGCCCACATCCTGGGGCTCGAAGTCGGCCGGCAGTGGGGGCCGTTCATTCCCCTCACCCTCAGCAACAACGTCACTCTGGACTTCGCGACCGTCGATCACGAAGTCCCCCTGCAGCACTATGCGTTCCTGATTTCAGAGGACGAGTTCGACCAGGTCTTCCGGCGTGTGAAGGACGCGGGGATCACGTACTACGCCGACCCGCACGGCAAGCGTCCCGGCGAGATCAACCACAACGACGGCGGCCGCGGCATGTACTTCAACGATCCCGCCGGTCACGGCATGGAGGTCATCACCCGGCCGTACGGCAGCAGCGGCTGACCTCACCGCTCCCGCGCACCCGGGCCCGTCGGCCTCCCGCCGCGGTCCCGGCGTGCGAGGGCACGCGGGGCACGGCTCAGCAGCCGTGCGGCGGGCCCCCGCAGCGCGGCACGGGCCGCGTTCGCACCGGGCGCCCCGTGCACACCACCACCGGGATGCGCCCCGGCCGACGCCAGATAGAGCCCTTCGACCGGGGTCTCCGGCCGGCCGGCTCCGGGCAGCGGCCGGAAGACGAGCTGCTGATGCATCGCGGTGGTACCACCGTTGACGGCCCCGCCGGCGAGATTGGCGTCGAGGGCCTCGAGCGTCGGCGGGGCCAGAACGCGGCGGGCCATGACCCGGTTCGCGAACCCCGGCGCGTACCGCTCGACCTCCTGCTCCATCCGGTCGGCCATGGCCTCCTGCTCACACCGGTCCCACCGTCCGGTCAGACCGGCGTCGCCCGCGTCGCCCTTGATCAGATGGGGAACGTGAGTGTAGGCCCAGGCCGACTCGGTGCCCGCGGGTGAGCGGGTCGCGTCCGACGTCGTCATCTGGCCGAAGAGCATGAACGGCCGGTCGGGCACCTGCCCCGTCGCCAGCTGGGCGGCGAACCGGGTCAGTTCGTCGACGCCGTCGGCCAGATGCACGGTGCCGGCGGTGGACGCCTCCGCGGCGGTCCAGGGAACGGCGCCGTTCAGGGCCCAGTCGACCTTGAAGGTGGCGAAGTCCCACTGGAACCGGCGCAGATCGCCCAGGATCCGGGCCGGCAGATGCCGTTCACCGACCAGCTCCCCGTACAGGGCGGGTACGGACACGTCGGCCAGCACGGCCCGCACGGCGGGTACGGATTCGCCCGACGCCGTGCGTACGGCCACCGCACGGCCCTCGCGCACGACGACCTCCACGGCCCGTTCGCCACATCTCACGGCACCGCCACGGTGTTCGAGCCGGCGGACCAGCGCCCGGGTCAGCGTTCCGGCGCCGCCGACGGGCACGGGAAAGCCGTGGCTCTGGCCGAGCATCGACATCAGCCAGCCGAAACCGCCACTACCGGCGGTCTCGGGCGGGAGGTCGGCGTGGAGCGCGCTGCCCGCGAGGAGCAGCCTGCCCGCCTCCGCCTCGAACTCCTCCTCCCCCAGCCGCCGTACGGGAAGCATCAGGGTCCGCAGGAGACGCAGGCCGCCGGAGGCGCGCAGCCGGGCGGCCAGGCGCAGGGAGGGCAGCACCGGAGGGAAGGGCGTGAACAGCAGGTCCAGGATGTCCGGGCGCAGCCGGTCCCAGACGTCGTACAGGTCCTGCCATGCGGCACCGTCGCCGGGCTCGAAGGCGTCCAGGGCGGCGGCGGTCGCCTCGGGCCGGCGTTCCAGGACGGCGCACCGGCCGTCGGACAGGGGGTGGGCCACCACCCGGGGGGCGTGGCTCCAGCGCAGCCCTTCCCGTTCCAGACCGAGTCCGGCGAGCACCGGGGAGGCGGCCGCCAAGGGGTAGAAGGAGCTGCACAGGTCGTTGACGAAGTCCGGGTGGACGCCCCGGTCGCTGCGCACCGCGCCGCCGGGTTCCGGCTGTTCCTCGAGGACTTCGACGCTCCAGTCGGCGTCCGCGAGGAGGTTGGCGGCGACGAGACCGTTAGGCCCTGCTCCGATCACCACTGCGTCCGGCATCGCTGGCTCCTGAACTCCCGGCCAAATCCTCGACGACCGCGGCCAGACGGCTGAGCATGCGGCGGTGGCGCACGACCAGGAACGCGTCGAAGGCGGTGTTGTGAAGGGCTCCTCCGACACCGGTCAGCGGATGCTCGTCCACGATGACCAGGGTGTCGTCGCCCCAGGGCCGCACGTCGACGGCGATCCGCGCGGTACCCAGCTTCCCGCTCTCGGCCTCGAGTTCGAGCGCTCTCGGCCGGTCGCAGCGCCGCACGACGGTTCTGCCGTGCAGCGTCCACGGGCCGATCCGCACGGTGTACCGCAGGGTGGAGCCGACCTCGGGCCAGTCCCCGTCGGCCGGTTCGCTGTCCGCGGTTCCGACGACCCAGTCGCAGTACCGGTCCCGGTCGCCGAGGACCGACCACACCGCGCCGGGTGGCTTCCTGATCAGCTGATGGTGCACGGCCATGGGTCCTCCAGCGCGTGGCAGGGGCATTCGTCAACACGACGAGTGCCCGGTCCGCGGAGATCTATGACCGGCCGAAAACGCGTCCCCAGCCGCCCGGTCCACCGGCCCGACGGCGCCCGGCGGGCCGGGCGGGCCGGGCGGGGCCTGTCCGCCCGCGCATTCCGTCGACCGGAGCAGCTACGGCCGTTCCCGGATGGCGCAATGTCACTTTATGTCCATTAGATGTAACAAAGTGTGCGCGCTCAGGCGGCGCACGACGAACGACACGGTGTACGCCTACCCGGATGTTCCGCGAACGGAGCCCGCGCCATGACCACCGACCCCCGCTCACCTGCCCCGTCCGACTACCAGGACGACCGACCGCGGCCGCCCGACAGGACCGTTGACGCGGGGTGCACCATCCCGACGTACGCGACCCACGCGGTTCCGCCCATGCCGCCGCTCCCCCCGCACCCGCCCGCCCCCGTCCACCCCGAATCCGCCGGGGCGTCGCCCTCCGCGAGTCTCGACCCCGTCCACCCCGCGCCCGAGGCGCCCTGCCCCGAGGCGGAACCTTTCCCGGCCCGTGAGACGTCGACGGGCACCGGCACGGACGTCGACGCGAGCGAGCCGAAGACGACGGGGCCCGACCCCGCGCAGCGGCCGACCCCCGTCCGTACCCCGGCGGAGAAGCCGCGGGCACCGCAGGACGGTCCCCGTGACGAAGAAGCTCCTTCCCGCCACCCGGCCGGGAGCCGGCCCTGGGCGCCCGGCCCGGCGGACCGGCCCGCGTCGGCAGGCGACGCCGACGACGACCCGGGCGCGGAGTCGGCGTCCGCACGCGACGCGTACGACGACCCGGGTGCGGAGTCCGAGGCCGACGAGGCGACGCCCGTACGCGACGCGATCGAGGACCCGCGGCCGCTGGGCACCGTGACGCCGGAGCCGGGGGTGTCGTCCTCGCCGTGGTCCGGCACGAAGGCGCTCCACGACAGCACGGACGCAGACCCGGTCCCCGTCGCCGGCGCTGCCCAGGACACGGCGGCGAACGAGAGCGAACAGCCGATACATACGCTGCTGTGGACGGCCGCCACCGAGCGCCCGGTCGAGGAGGTCGCCGCCCTGGTGAGCCGGCTGAAGCGGACCGGCGAGGTCGACAGCCCCGGTGACCTGGCCCTGCGTGCGGCGGCGGTCTCCCGCCCGCTCGAGGAGGTCAGGCAGCTGGTCGCGCTGCTCAACGAGTACCCGCACCCCCTCCACGAGGCCGACACCACCCTGCGGGCCGCCGCCGTCGGCAGGCCCATCGAGGACGTGGTGCAGCTCGTGAACATGATCGGCACCAGCGCCGGCGAACGGCGGTCCGCGTCGGACGACGCCGTGGCGGAGGAGCCCCGGCCCGCCGCCGACGCCGCCCGGGACGAGGTCCCGGCCGCCTCCGGGCCCGCCGCTGCCACCGAGCCGTCGCAGAAGTCCCCGTGGCCCATGGCGGCGCTCAACGGCGCCCTGGCAGCCGGCCCGGACAGCCACACCATCTCTCCCGCCCTGCGTTCGGGCCTGCGCTGGCCCGCGGCGCTCGTCCTCTTCGCCTGCGGTGTCATCCATCTGCCGACCGACGTCGCCGGTCTGCGTTCCGGCGGCTACTCCGAGACGCTGTCGGTGGCGGTCACGGTGCTCTGCCTGGTCGTCGCCGTCTGGCTGGCCGTGAGGGACACCGCGCCGGTCTGGGCGGCCGCCGCCGGGCTGGCGGTCGGCGCCATCACCCTGCACGCGCTGGCGGGCGTGGGCACGGTGAACCTGCTGCAGAGCAGCCTGGGCGACTTCTTCGGCTCGGCCAGAGCGGCCGCCGTGCTGTGCGCCGGGGGGACCGCGGTGCTCGCCGGCTCCGCCCTGCTGCGACGCCGGCAGCCTGCCGCCGGTGCGACGCGCAACACCTGACGCCACCCGGCACGCCGTGCCCGCTGCGCACGGCGCCTGCCCTCCGGGCCTTCCGCAACGGCCTCCGCCGCCCGTGCGGAAGGCCCGCGGCACGCCGTCGTCAGCCGTTCGGGCCGGGCCGGCCGGGAGCGGCCTTCTCCTCCTGTACCGTCTCGACCTCCTCGTCCCGTTCCCCTTCCGCCTGCGACGGGGTCGTCCGGGCATAGTTGGGGCCGAGTTCTTCCTCCGGTCGCTCGCCCTCGGCCTGTGAGGGCGTCTGCTCGCTCATGGGACCACTCCTCACCGTCGGAGCCGCCCCGGACCACACCGGCGATCCGGGCGGCACAGAGCGGCGGGTTCCCTCCCGCGGGGGCGCCAATCATCAGCGGCGGGCCGGGCCGGGGCCGCGAAGGTGCGTCCGGTGTGCGGGGCGCCGATGATGGCACCGGTCCGACATATGCGCAGCACCGGAGAAAGGGCGGTGGCAGACCGTGGATCCCCACGCCGACTTCCCCGACCCGGCGGCCGGACACGCCGCCGCGCGAACCGCCGAGGAGGCGGCTCGCGCCACGCTGGCCGCCGAGGGCGTACATCTGATGCGCCCGGCCGACGTCATGGCCTGCACCGGGGCCGACGACGCCGCCTGGGTCCGGTTCGCGGCCCACTGGGAGGAGTTGTCGCAGGACGAGTACGCGGCACGGCGCGGCACCGACAGACTGCGGCGCTACGGTCATTTCTCCCTGGAACCCGCGACCGGCGAGCTGAGGCTCCTGCCGCACACCGTGTTCGTCCAGCCCGACCACACGAACCCGCTGTACGAGACGGTGGACCGGCACTTCGAGCCGCTGACCGGTGCCTTCGTCGCCGATCCGGTCCTGCGTTCCGTGCTGCGCCTGCTGGGCCGGACGGCCGGCGCGCTGGACGCCGCCGAGCGGTGGAGCATCAAGGTGCATCCCTTCCGGGTCCTCGCCACGGCGGACGGCGGCGGGGAGCCCACTCCGGAGGGCCGGCACCGGGACGGCGTCACCCTGGTGTCCTCGCTGCTGATCGGCCGCGACAATGCCACCGGCGGTGAGAGCACCGTGTACGACCCCGAGGGCGAAGAGGTGCTGTCGGTGACGCTCGACGAACCGGCGAGCCTGCTGCTGTCCGACGACCGGGGCACCCTGCACGGCGTGTCCCCCATCAGGCCGGTCGACGCCGGTGCCCCGGCCCGCCGCGACGTGCTGGTCACCACCCTCACGCCGGCCTGACGCCGCCCGTACCGGCCGTCACGGCGAGGAGGTCGTCGACGACGTCGCTCAGGCGTGAGCGGCGCGCCCAGGACGCCCGCTGCCGCTGTGCCCCGCAGCCGTGCAGGTCCAGCCGCCGGAGGAAGGCGGCGACCGACCGCACGTCGCCGAACTCCTCGAGCTGCGGCCGTACGTGGTCGGCCAGCCGCCGCGCCTGGGCGGTGAACGGCACGACCCGTTCGGTGAGGGCGTCCGGGCCGCTGCCCGGCCAGCCGTCGCGCGCCGCGCGCCAGTAGGCGGCGCGCAGCAGTTCACCGCAGACGGGCGGGCCGGCGTCACCGTCCCGTACCCGCTCGACGGAGCGCACGACCAGGGCTCTGACGAGGGCGGTGAGCGCGGCGGTGTCCGCGGGGTCCGCGGGGACGTCCATGACCCGGACCTCCAGTGTGGGCACCCGCGGGTTGGGCCGTACGTCCCAGAACGGGAGGCTCGCGTCGAGCATTGCCTCCGATTCCTGCAGGGCCGTCGTCAGCCGCTCGTACTGGGCGAGGGAGTCCACGTACGGAGGGGCGCTCAGCGCGGGGAAGCGGCCTCGGATGACGGTCCGCCAGCTCGCGTAGCCGGTGTCGCGGCCTTCGAAGAACGGCGAGTTGGCGCTCATGGCCACCAGCAGCGGCAGCCAGGGGCGCAGGTGGTTCGCGGCGAGTACGGCCACCTCCCGTTCGGGCACATGCACATGGACATGGGCGGAGCAGATGGTGAAGTCGTCGAGCATGCTCCCGAACTGCCGCACACCCGCGCGGTAGCGGGGATGGTCGCCGAGGACACGGGCTCCCTCCCCGGCCAGGACGGGCGTGCCCGTGGCGCACGGGCCGAGCCCGTCGGCGCCGCAGGCCGCACGGGCGGCCGCCCGCACGGCGGTCAGCTGCCGCAGCAGGTCGGCGGTGTCGTCGCACGGCGGGGTCCGCACCTCGAGCTGGCCCTCGTGGAACTCGCCGGAGACCAGGTCCCCGACGGTTTCACGGGCGCGTGCCACGACCCGGCTGCCGGCCGGCTCCACGGTCCGGCTGTCGGTCCGGACGAGGAAGAACTCCTCCTCCACTCCGATGGTGGTGGTCATGCCGCCGCGATGCCCCGGGCTGCGAGGCGGTGCGGACGGGCCGGTCCGCCGCGGGACTCCGGCGTGTGACGGGCCGGCGTCACCTTTCGTCGTCCGCGCTGTCGTTCGTCGCGCCGGGACGGTCGGCACGGTGCCGGGTGCCGGGAAGGAACTCCTGCACCTTCGCCTTGAAACCCTGCTTGAGCACCGAGCGGCGGTCGCTGTCGCCGTGCAGGATCGCAGCCGCGGCGGACTCGATCTGATCGAGCGAGGCGTGCGGCGGAATCGGCGGGACGGCCGGGTCGGTTCGGAAGTCGATGACGAACGGCCGGTCGGCGGCGAGCGCCTGCTTCCAGGCGGACTCGACGTGCTTGGGCTTCTCGACCCGTACGCCCTGCAGGCCGATCCGTTCGGCGATGTCGGCGTACGGCAGGTCGGGGATGTGCTGCGACTCCTCGAACTGCGGAGCACCGGACATGGCCCGCATCTCCCAGGTGACCTGGTTGAGGTCGCCGTTGTTGAGCACCGCCACGATCAGCCGCGGGTCGGCCCACTCGCGCCAGTACTTCGCCGCGGTGACCATCTCCATCATGCCGTTCATCTGCATGGCGCCGTCGCCGACGAGCGCGATCGCGGGACGGTCGGGGTGCGCGAACTTGGCGCCGATGGCGTACGGCACGCCGGGGCCCATCGTGGCGAGCGTCCCCGACAGGGAGCCGCGCATCCGGCCGCGCAGGCGCAGGTGCCGGGCGTACCAGTTCGCGGCGGAACCGGAGTCCGCGGTGACGACGGCGTCGTCGGGAAGCATCCCGTCGAGGGCGTGGACCACGTACTCGGGGTTGACCGGATCGGCGTCGACGGCGGCCCGGCGCTGCATCACCTCCCACCATCGGTCGACGCTCTGCTCGATCTCGTCCCGCCAGGTGCGGCTCTCCTTGCGGTGCAGACGCGGAAGGAGCCTTCGCAGGGTTTCGCGGGCGTCGCCGACGAGGTTGACCTCGAACGGGTACCGCAGGCCGATCATGTGCGGATCGATGTCGATCTGAACGGCCCTGGCCTGGTCGAACTCGGGCATGAACTGGGTGTACGGGAAGCTGGAGCCGATCATCAGCAGGGTGTCGCAGCCCTGCATCAGCTCGTACGAGGGGCGGGTGCCGAGGAGCCCGATGGAGCCGGTCACATAGGGCAGGTCGTCGGGGAGGACGTCCTTGCCGAGCAGTGCCTTGGCGACACCGGCCCCGAGGACGTCGGCGAGGCGTTCGACCTCGGCGCGGGCGCCGCGGGCGCCCTGGCCGACGAGGACGGCGACCTTCTCACCCGCGTTGAGGATCTCGGCGGCGCGCTCGAGGTCCTCGTCGGCGGGGACCGGTGCGTAGCGTCCGAGGCCCATGCTGGAGGGGACCATCTTGAAGGCGTGCCGGGGCGGGCTGTAGTCAAGTTCCTGCACGTCGGCGGGGACGATGACGGCCGTCACGGTGCGCCGCGCGTAGGCGGTGCGCATGGCCCGGTCGATGAGGTTGGGCAGCTGCTCGGGGACCATCGCCGTCTCGCAGAAGTCGGAGGCGACGTCCTTGTAGAGGTTCTGCAGGTCGATTTCCTGCTGGTAGGAGCCGCCCATGGCGCTGCGGTTGGTCTGCCCGACGATCGCGACCACCGGAACATGGTCGAGCTTCGCGTCGTAGAGCCCGTTGAGCAGGTGGACGGCGCCTGGGCCGGAGGTGGCGGCGCAGACGCCGACCTTGCCCGAGAACTTCGCGTACCCGACGGCCTGGAAGGCCGACATCTCCTCGTGGCGGGACTGGACGAACTTCGGTTTGTTGTCCGCCCGTCCCCAGGCAGCGAGCAGACCGTTGATGCCGTCTCCCGCGTAGGAGAAGACATGGGTCACGTCCCAGTCCCGCAGCCGCTGGAGGATGTAGTCGGACACTTTCGTACTGGCCATCGGTGTTCCGCTCCTCACGGTGCCGTGTGCGCCGTTGTCCCGGCTTGTCCTGGGTAACCGTGCGGGTGCCGGCAGAAACCTGGCCGCGTCACCCGGTCGGCCCGGCGCGCGGCGTACCGGCGGATCGAAAGGGCACGGCCGCGCACGAAGGGGTCGTTCCCCTCACCCGAGCGGCGGAGGCGGGATCGGCCGGGGGGCCGATGCTCCGTGGGGGCAGCGGCGGGCACACTGCGTGGTGGATCGTGGCGATCCAGGCCGGGCGGGGCGTGGACCCGGTACCCCCTGGCCCCGGCGCGTCACCGAACAGGTGGAGGTCGACGAATGAAGCTCCCGAAGACGGCACACACGTCCCGGCCGTGGCGGATCCACGAGATCGCACCCGACTTCCGTCTGTACGACGTGTGGGCGCTGCCGACGCCGGGAGGGCCCGACGACTTCCCGCGGCTGGTGCGGCAGACGGCCGGGGGCGACACGGCGGACAACCCGTCCCGGGTGGCCCGTACCCTCTTCGCCGTCCGCTGGCGGCTCGGAAAGCTGCTCGGCTGGGACGGCCCCGGCTCGGGTGTCGGCTCCCGGGTGCCGACGCTGCGCGACCGGCTGCCGGCTGATCTGCGTGACGGTCCGTCCGGTCCGGCGTTCGAGCGGCTGCCCTTCACGCCGGTCTATCTGACGGGCGACGAATGGGCGGCCGAGATGGCCAACCGGACCGTGCACGGTGTGATGCACCTGAGCTGGGTGCCGGACGGCACCGGGGGCCACCGGGGTCAGATGGCCGTTCTGGTGAAGCCGAACGGCCTGTGGGGGCGGGCCTACATGGCCGCCATCGCCCCGTTCCGGCATCTGCTCGTGTATCCGCCGCTGATGCGGGGCATCGAACAGAGCTGGCGGGCGAAGCAGGCGGCCTGAGAACAGGCCCGGCGCGTCACCCGCCGCCGTCGGACAGCCGGTCCACCGCCGCCACCGCCTTCTCCGCTCGGCGCCGCGCCTCCCGGGCCGTCCGCTCCGTCTCCCGAGCGAGGTCGCGGGCCTCGCGCAGCCCGCTCTCGGACCGCCGGTGACGCGCCTTCGCGTCGGCAAGCTCCCGGGACAGCGCGTCCACCCGTTCCCGTCCTTCCTCGAACGCGGCCTGCGCACGCTTGAGCTCTGCCGTGGCCTCTTCGCGTGCCTGCTCGCTCTCCCGGGCCTGCCGCTCGGCCGCCTCGGCGTCCTGCCGGGCGTGGTCGAGCTTCTCGCGGCGGCGCCGCTCGGCCCTCTCCGCGCGGCGCTGCTCCGCCGACGGTGCCGGCGGGGGCGCCTCGGCCTCCGTGGCTTCCTCCGCCTCCTCGGCCTTCTTGGCCGGCTTCGCCTCCTTTGCGCCCTTGGACTCCTTGGCCGGCTTTGCCCGCTCGGCCGGCTTGGGCGTGGCCGTGGCGCTCGCCTCCAGGCCGGTGAAGCCGACGGGGGCGCTCAGCGGCTTGTCGAGGTGGCCGGCGGCCCACTGGCGAGCGGCGTCCGGGTCGGCCAGCACCGCGTGCAGGGTGGCCTCGATCTCGTGCAGGGCGGACTCCCCGACGGGCTGCCCCGCCTCCGCCGCCAGCCGGCGGGCCTCCCGCGCCAGCGCGCCGACCAGAAGGTGCTGCTGCCTGCCGAACTCGCGCAGCTGCTCACCGTCGAGGTTCCGGTGGGCATCGCGCAGACCTTCGCCGAGGCGGATCAACGCCTGGATCCGCTCCGGCTCCCGGCGCACCAGGAGATTGCCGGCCCACGCGGACACGGTCGGCTTGCGCAGGGCCCGGATCCGCTCGGCCAGTTCCCGATCACCGGCCCGGCGGGCCCGTGCCGCGCGTTCGTTGCGGGCCGCGGTGAACTCCTGGGGGCGCAGCGCGTACAGCTCGTCGAGGGTGCTTTCCAGATCCACCGGGCTCCTTAGGTCCCTCCCCCACCGGAACACCGTGCCGCCTACCAGGGTCGCATCGCGCCCCGGCCGTGTCAGTCGGTGCCGTGCCCACTCCATCGGTCCCCCGCCCCCTCGTGCGGGGGACCGATGGAGCCGGAGCCACCAGGCCGCGCCTTCAAGGACGCCGGGTGGGGTCTTGCCGCCGTACGGAGCCCGGCCGGCGCGGCGGCCGGGTACGGGCCGTCGGCGGCGGCCGGGTACGGGCCCGCTCGTCAGACGACTGAGCAGGACGTCCCGTTGAGCGTGAACCGCTCCGGCTCCGCGAAGGCGCCGCTGTACGTCCCCTGGAAGCCGAAGGACTGGATGCCGCCGGCCTGGATGTGACCGTTGAAGCCCACGTCGCGCGCGGTCACGGTGCCGCCGGCCGAGGTGACCGAGGCGTTCCACGCGTTGGTGACGCTCTGGCCGGCGGGCAGGGTGAAGCCCAGGTTCCAGCCGTCGACCGGCGCGGTGCCGGCATTCCTGATGGTCACCTCCGCCGTGAATCCGCCGGGCCACGCGTTCGCGGCGTAGCCGATCTCGCAGCTGCTCGCCGGTTCGCCGGGAGGCTCCTCCTCACCGCCGCCGTCGCCCGCGGTGACAGTCGACGAGAAGGAGTGGACCGACAGGCCCGCGCCGCCCTGCCAGGGCTCGAACCCGGCCTGGATGCTCGTCAGGTACCAGTTGTCGGCCGCCATGCCCCGGCTGACTGTCTGGTCGACGAAGTCCATGACGTCGAAGGACCAGCTGGTGACGGCCGCGGGAGCCACGAAGGAGATCACGTCGTTGCCGCCGTTGTTCCCCGTCCACACCTCCCAGTTCCGGTCGCCGACGGTCGCGGAGCCGGTCCGTGACCCGATGGGCTGGATGGGGCCGACGCGGTTGAACCAGATCATGATCTCGGTGCGGTTGACACCGTCGGTCTTCGGCTCGGGGTCGAGCCAGATGTCGAACGAGGCGTTGTAGACCGCGTTGTCGACGTAGCCGTAGGAGATGCTGGTGGGTGCCGAGCCGATGGTGGAGACCTGCTTGGGCAGCCGGGTACCGGGCGAGCAGTTCGTGTAGTGGCAGCCGTTGAAGACCGAGGGGTAGGACTTCGGTGCTCCGTTCGTGGGCACCGAGCCGTCGGCCCGGGTGACGGTGAAGCCGGTGCCGGTCACTTCGAGGCACTGGGTGGCGCTGGTGCCCCAGCGGTTGTTCTGGACGACGTACCGGTCCTGGATGGTCGTGGTGCCGTACTGCTCGCAGATCTGCGCGGCGGCGCGCGTGGCGGCCTGTGTGGAGGCCTGTGTGGAGGGTGCTGCCGACAGCGACGCGGCCGGCGCTCCGACCATGAGGAGCAGAGCCGTCGTCAAGGCGCGTAAACGATGTCGCATGGTGTCCCTTCAGCAGGGGGGAAAGTGCCGTGGGAGCGCTCCCATTCGCTGCTGGACTGTAGGAGTGTTTCGAACTCCTGACAAGACACGCGACTCCGATTCGTGCGCCGCGTTCAACCCTTGACACGGCGACGCCGGGTACGGAGTGTGCCGCCGCCCGGTCGGCTCGGCCCGGCGCCGGGCCGCGTCGGCGCGTGCCATGATCGCCGTCATGCCTTCCGCACCCGGCACGGCCGTCTGGCCCGCCACCCTTACGACGCGCCGGCTGGCGCTGCGTCCCGTCGCCGCCGCGGACGTACCGGAGATCGCGCGCCTGTGGACGGACCCCGAGGTACGGCGGCATCTCGGGGGGCCGGTCGACAGCAACGTCGTACGCATCCGTGAGAAGAGGTGCGTCGGCGCTCCGGGGGCCTTCGCCGTGGTGCGGCAGGCGGACCTGACCGTCGTCGGCCTGGTGACGGTGGAACCGGGGGCACGCGACGGACGGACCGAGGTGTCGTACCAGCTGCTGCCCGAGCACTGGGGCCAGGGCTACGGCCGCGAGGCCGTCGCCGCGGCCGTGACGTGGGCGCGGGGCGATGTGCCGGCAACCGCCCCCGCGGTGGTCGCCCTGACGCAGCAGGCCAACCTCCGTTCCCGGCGGCTGCTCGAGGGCCTCGGGGCCACGGTGGAGTACACGTTCGTCGAATGGGACGAGCCCCAGATCCTCTACGCGTTCCCTGCACCGCCCGCGGAGTAGGGCCGCGGGCGGTGCAGGACGCGGCCGCGGCGCCGCGTGCGGCCCGGCGGCCGCCGGGCGGGACGCCCGGGCCCGGGCACACCGGCCCACGGCCCCACGGCCCCAGGTGCACCGGGCCGGGCGCGCGCGGGCACACCGCGCCTGACCGGCGCGGGGCACGCCGGTCGCCCAACGGCTACGGAGCATGCGTGGCCGGGGAGGCCCTGGGCACCGGGTCGGCCGGGCACAGGAGCGGATCGCGCCTGACCGGCGCGGGGCACGCCGGTCGCCCACGGCCGCAGTGGCACACGGGGCCGGCCGGGCGCAGGCACACCGCGCCTGACCGGCGCCGGGCACGCCGGCCGCCCCACGGGTAGGGGCACGCCTGGCCGGGAGAGGCCCCGGGCACAGACGGCGTCCGGGCGCAGTGGCGCACCGGGCCGGGCCGGCGCGGGGCGCATCGGCCTGGTCGGCGTTGGCACACCGGTCGCCCCACCGGTGCGGCTCACGCGCGGTCGGCGGCCTCGTGCAGAGCGGCGATGTCGATCTTCTTCATGCCCAGCATGGCCGACATCACGCGCTGCGACCGCTCCTTGTCCTCGTCCTCCAGCAGCTCCGTCAGCACGACGGGGGCGACCTGCCAGGAGAGGCCGTACTTGTCCTTCAGCCAGCCGCAGGGGCCTTCCTGCCCGCCCTCGCCGAGCTTCTGCCAGTAGTAGTCGACCTCCTCCTGGTCCGCGCAGTTGACCAGCAGGGAGACCGCCTCGTTGAAGGTGAACTCGGGACCTCCGTTGATCGCGGTGTACTCCTGTCCGTCGAGCTCGAAGTCCACGGTCAGGACGGTGCCGGCCGGCCCGGGTCCGGCCTCGCCGTAGTACAAAGTGCGCGTGATCCGCGAGTTCGGGAACACGGAGATGTAGAACTCGGCGGCTTCCTTGCCCTGGGTGTCGAACCAGAGGTTCGGGGTGATGCGTGGCATGACGACTCCTGGCGTGTCAGTGCGGGCGTATGCGTACTTCCCCGGTTGTGACCGCCGCGCTGCCCGGAATTCATCGCTCGCGTGCCCGCAGGACCGGGCGCAGGATAGGACCGATGACCGGATCCGTGACCCTGATCGGTGAGAGCCCGGAGGACCCGTACTCGCACGGTCGAGCCGCCTCCGCGGTGCTGGACCGCCACGGCCTGGTGACCGGCTGGAGCGAACGCGCCCGCGCGCTGGTCGGCCACCCGGCCGCGGAGGTGCTCGGGCGCCGTGCGGTCGAGGTGCTGGTGGACCCCGCCGACCGGGACGTCGTGCTGGAGGCTACGGCGGCATGCGTCCGGCGGCGGGGCTGGTTCGGGGTCGTACCGGTACGGGCACGTGACGGCCGCAGGAAGGGCTTCGGCGTCCGGGTTCGCCAGGTGACACGGGCGGACGGGGTCCGCGAGTGGTATCTCGTGGCCGCGCCCGCCGAGGAAGTGGTGCAGTGGGAGATCGACCGGTCGGTGATGGACGGGCTGTTCCGGAGATCGCCGATAGGCCTGTCGGTGCACGACCCCGGTCTGAACATCCTGCGGATCAACCGGGCGATCGCGCGCATCGGCGGCATCACGCCCGAGCAGGCGCGCGGCCACCGCATCGGCGACTTCCTCGCACGCGCGGACGCCGAGACCGTGGACGCGGGCCTGCGCGAGGTGCTGCGCACCGGCACGCCGATGATCTTCACCGAGCAGCCGTGCCGGGTGGTGGGCCAACCGGGCAAGGAGCGGTACGTCTCCGTGTCGGCGTTCCGCATGGAGGACGCGAGCGGTCGGGTACTGGGGGTGACGCAGCTCGTCGAGGACGTCACGGACGGCCATCGGGCCCGCCGCCGGCTCGCCCTGCTCACCGAGGCGGGCGCCACCATCGGAACCACACTCGACGTCCGCACGACGGCACAGGAGCTGGTGCAGGCCGCCGTGCCGGGGCTGGCCGACTGTGTCTCCGTGGATCTGCTCGAAGCGATCAGCCGCGGCGAGGAACCGGTCGCCGACGGGGGCGGCGGTCCCGTCCGCCGGACGGCGCACCGGACCGTCACACCGGAGACCGAGCATCTGCTGGTCCCGGTGGGGACGGTCAATTCGTACCCCGAGGGGTCGCCGCAGGCCCGGTGCCTGGCGACCGGCCGGCCGGTCCTGGAGCAGTTCATCGACGTCCCGGGCGCCGTCACCGCCCGGGAACGCGGGATCGGGGCCGCGGCTCCCGCCGTCCATTCGCTGATGGTGGTCCCGCTGACGGCACGCGGGCTGGTCCTCGGTTTCGTGAGTCTGTGGCGGTCGCGGCTGCCGGAGCCGTTCGAGGAGGACGACCTCACCCTGGCCGGTGAGCTGGCGGCCCGGGCCGCGGTCTCACTGGACAACGCCCGCCGCTTCACCCAGCAGCACCGGGCGGCGCTGGCGCTCCAGCGGCGTCTGCTGCCGCGCGAGCTGCCCTCGCACCCGGCGGTCGTCTTCGCCCACCGGTACATGCCGGCCGGCGGTGCGACCGGGGTCGGCGGGGACTGGTTCGACGTCATCCCGCTCTCCGGCGCCCGGGTCGCCCTCGTCGTCGGGGACGTCGTCGGGCACGGCATCAACGCCGCGGCGACCATGGGCCGTCTGCGTACCGCCGTGCACACACTGGCCGATCTCGATCTCGAGCCCGACGAGGTGCTGTCCCATCTCGACGATCTGGTGACCCGGCTGGCCGGGGAGCAGGAGCAGGACATCGAAGGCGCCCCGGGCGAGCAGGTGGTGGGCGCGACCTGCCTGTACGCCGTGTACGACCCGGTGACCCGGCTGTGCTCCGTCGCGCGGGCCGGCCACCCGCCGCCGGCCGTGGTGACACCCGAGGGGGAGGCGAGCATCCCGGACCTGCCCGCCGGGCCTCCGCTGGGGCTGGGCGGGCTGCCCTTCGAGGCGGCGGAACTGACGCTGGCGGAAGGCAGCGTGCTCGCCCTCTACACCAACGGCCTGCTGGAATTCTCCCAGCAGGACATGGACGCCGGTCTGGCGAAGCTGTGCACGACGCTGGCCGGTCCCGGCCGGCCGGTGGAGGAGCTGGCCCAGGCGGTGGTCGACGAGCTGCTGCCCGCGCGGCCCGCCGACGATGTGGCGCTGCTGCTGGCGCAGACGCTCACCCTGGCGCCGGAGCTGGTCGCGACCTGGGAGCTGCCTGCCGAGCCGACGGCGCCTTCGCGGGCCCGCCGGCTCACGGCGGATCAGCTGGCGGCGTGGGGACTCGCGGACATGACCTTCGCGACGGAGCTGATCGTCAGCGAACTGGTCACCAACGCCTACCGGTACGCGGGCGGTGCCGTGACGCTGCGCCTGATCCACCATCAGCGGCTCATCTGCGAGGTCTCCGACCCGAGCAGCACCTCGCCGCACCTGCGGCGGGCCCGCAGCACCGACGAGGGCGGGCGGGGTCTGCTGCTGGTCGCGCAGCTGACGGCGCGGTGGGGCACCCGGCACACCCGGGAGGGCAAGACGGTCTGGACGGAGCAGACGATGCCGCCGCTGCCCGGCGGCCCCGTCGTCCCCGAGACGCTGCTGGAGCCCGGCCCGCCGGACGGAACCTGACGCCGCGACTTTGGTCTGGACCTGCTTATTGCCGCGGCCCTGCCGCCGCGCCAAGCTGCTGGCATGGAACTGGAGTTACGGCACCTGAGGACGATCCGGGCCATCGCCGACGCCGGCAGTCTCACCAAGGCGGCCACCGCGCTGGGACTCGCCCAGCCGGCGCTCAGCGCGCAGTTGAAGAGGATCGAGCGCTCGCTCGGCGGGACACTGTTCGAGCGCGGACGCAGCGGGGTGCGGGCCACCCCGCTGGGTGAACTGGTCCTGGACCGTACCCGGGTCGTACTGCCCGCGGTGCACGAACTCCAGGAGGAGGCCGTGCGGTTCGCCCGGTCGGGCGCCGGGTGCGGCCCGCGCACCACGTTCCGGCTCGGCGGCACCCACGGGCCGCCCCTCGGCGGGCTGGTCGACCGGCTCGCAGCCGCGGAGCCGGGGGTCGCAGTGGTCACGCACACGTCGTGGTCCGAGCGGGAGATCGCCGCGTCGGCCGCCGAGGGCAGGCTGGACTACGCGCTGATCGGCGCGTGCGGCGAGAGCGCACCGCCGGAGTCGGGGCGGCTCGCGTGGGCGGAGGTGGCCCGCGACCCGGTGTTCGTGACGCTGGCCGCCGACCACCCGCTGGCACCACGGCCCGAGAGCGAGCTCGCCGAACTGGCGGCGGAGGCCTGGACGGACGTACCGGGCGACGGCTGCTTCGCCGACTGTTTCGCCGCCGCCTGTGTCCGGGCGGGCTTCACCCCCGCGTGCGTGTACGAGACGGACACCGCCTCCTGCGTCCATCTGGTGCAGGTGGGGCGGGCCGTGGGCCTGTGCCGCGCCACGTTCCCCGAGACCCCCGGCATGGTGACACGTCCGCTCAGCGGCGCGCCGCTGGTCTGGCGGCACCTGCTCGGCTGGCATCCGGAGGCACCGGCGGCGCTGCGGGCCGCCGACGTCGTCGGGCATGTCCGTGCGGCGCACGCCGACGCGTCGGCCCGCAGCTCCAGCTACACGCGCTGGCTGGCCGACCGGAGCCGGGTCCTCCATAACGCCGTGGAGGGGGCCAACCGATAGCTGCTGCACGGGGGTTGTTGTTCCCTACGGTTTCGGCACACCTCCCACCGAGACCAAACCACGTCGCGCAGGGCACCTTCCAGGCGTCGACGTTCCCCGGCCGGGACACGGCCTGGGTGGCGACGAACGGCAACTGGACCGCGACCCCGTACGTCAAGGGGCAGAGCGGTCAGAACGTGCAGGTGACCGGCTCGGTGCAGCAGCCGGTCGGTGCGTCGATCTGCCGCTCCGGGTCCACCACGGGCTGGCACTGCGGCACGATCTCGCAGCACAACACCAGCGTCACGTATCCCGAGGGGACCATCACCGGCGTCACCCGAACGACCGTGTGCGCCGAGCCCGGTGACTCCGGCGGCTCGTACATCTCCGGCAGTCAGGCGCAGGGCGTCACCTCCGGTGGTTCGGGCAACTGCCGGAGCGGCGGCACCACGTACCACCAGCCGATCAACCCGCTGCTGCAGGGGTACGGGCTGACGCTGAAGACCACCACCGACGACCCGGGCGAGCCGCCGGAGGAGCCCGGCGAGCCGGGCGGCACCTGGGCCGCGGGCACCGTCTACCAGGCGGGCGACCAGGTGACCTACGGCGGGGCCGCCTACCGCTGCCTCCAGGGTCACCAGGCCCAGACCGGCTGGGAGCCCCCCAGCGTCCCGGCGCTCTGGCAGCGCGTCTGATCCGAACCACCTCCCCGAGGGGAGCGCGTGCCGTGGCCGCGGGGCCACGGCACGCGCTTTCTGCTCCGGGTGCCGCTTCGCGGCGCCGGAGACCTTGCCGCACCGTCCGCGGCGCGCTTCACTGTCGATCACTCCCACAGGAGCATCCCGTCCCGTGACAGCGAAGGGTTTCCCTTGACTGCCCTGCCCATACGTCTGACCGGCGTCACCGCCGCTGCCTGCGCCCTGGTTCTCTGCACGGCCCTGCCGTCGTCCGCGATCAACTCGTACAACGCGACGCCCGCTCCCGAGCGGACCGAGGTCGGTGCGCTCGTAGCCACCTGGGACGCCGACGACGACCCCGCCACACCCGACCGGGTGGACTGGGTCTGTTCCGGAACGATGATCGACGCGGACACGTTCCTCACCGCCGCGCACTGCACCACCGACTGGCCGGAGAACGTCAGGTTCTACGTCTCCCTCGACCAGGACGTGCAGGCCGGCCTCGACGAGGCGGCCGCGCGGCACCCCGGCGACCCGACGGCCGTGGCGAAGGCCGTGGGCGTCCAGGGCACCGCGCACAGCCACCCCGGGTATCCGGGGCCCGCGGCGGACACCCATGACATCTCCGTCGTGGAACTGCCTGCCGCAAAGGTGCGGGCCCGCTGGTCGTTCACGCCGGCCGCCCTGCCCGAGGCGGGGGCGCTCGACGCGCTCGGCCCGCAGGGGCTGAAGGACGCGCCGTTCGTGGTCGCCGGGTACGGCACCCAGGAGGCCGCCCGCGGACCGGGCGGCCACACCCACCCCGGCGGCGGTGTCCGGATGAAGGCGCCCGTCACCTTCGACGCCCTCAACGCGTCCTGGGTGCGTCTCGCCATGACCGCCCCGCAGGGCAACGGTGGTGCCTGCTACGGCGACTCCGGCGGCCCGAACTTCGCCACCCTGGACGGCGAGCGCACGCTGGTGTCGACCACGATCACGGGCGATTCCCCGTGTTACGCCACCAATGTGACGTACCGTCTGGACTCTCCCGGGGCCCGGGCGTTCCTTGCGCCCTTCACCGAACTGCCCTGACGGCAAGGGCGGCCCGGATCAAGGACGGCGGGGTCACGGACGGCGGCGGGTCACCAGTCGCCGTCCGTGACCGCCTTCCCCGGCTTCGGCGCGTCGCCGAGCGGCACGACCTGCCCCGGAGCCGGTGCCTGCCACGGGGTGTGGTCGTCGCCGAGCCAGTCGCCGACGGGCCGCACACCGGTGAGCGGGCCGGCCGGCTCGAGGTCGGCGGCGCTCTCGTCGTAGTAGTCGTACCAGGGCAGTCCCGCACGGGTGTAGGCCGCGCGGTCGACGGGCGAGGGCGGAGCGTCCTCACCGGTGATCCGCCGCCACTCCGGTGGGGTGACCAGGTGCACGAAGACCCGGCCGGAAGGCTCCCGCGCCCAGTCTGCGGCGGGCCGGTCGTCGCGGTAGACCTCCTGCCGCATCGATCCGCCCACACCGAGACCCATCGACGCCGACCGGGCACGGCGCGGTCCCGCGGGCCGGGCGGGCGCCGCCCCGGGCGCGGGCGGGGCGGCGCCGAAGGCCATCGGGGCGGCGGGCGGCCCGCCCGCCCACGGGTGGGCGGCGGCGCGCTGCGCACGCGCCCGCTCCTCCTGCCGCCAGGCGTCCAGCGCCGCGGCCGACAGCCCGAAGGCCTGCAGCTGTACGCCGCCCCAGGTCTCCTCGCCGGTCACCTGCCCCTCGACAGTGGCCCCGGTCCCCAGTGGTACGGCGACGAACTGACGTACCGTCCCCTTGCCGGAGTTGATGCCGTCCAGCCACGGCTGGCGGGGCAGCACCACATAGTTCTGCGGCGTCCGCGTCAGGGTGCCGCGCCACGGCTCGCCGGAGACGGCGCAGACCTTGCCGACGCCGACCTGGAGGGCCGCCGGCTCGCTGCTGCCTGCGAAGCTGAGCCACATCGCCTCGCGCAGGTACACGGGGAGCAGCACACCGCCGCGCTCGCGCATCCACGTCGGCACGGTGCCGGGGTGGTCCTCGACGCGCCGTACCGGGAACTCGCCGAGCCCCGGCGGCAGCTGGTGCGTCCCCGATTCCGGCAGGCGGAGCGTCCTGATGAAGCGGACCCGCACGCCGCCGCCCAGCAGCAGACTGTTTCCGTCGATCCGCACGGCACTCGCGGCCACGGTGAACTCCCCTCGTCCCGGTACCCCTCTACGCCGGTACCACGACGTACGGCCCGCCGCGGTTCCCGGGGAGGAGTTCCGGGGCGGGTTCCGGGGAACGGGTCCGGGGCCCGGTCAGGCCGTTGTGGGCACGATGTCCTGTTCCGCCCAGACGACCTTGCCGTGGGGGGTCCGGCACGAACCCCAGCGCCGGCAGAGCATATTGATCAGTTGCAGGCCCCGGCCGCCTTCGTCGTTGAGCGTCGCGTGCTGGATGAGCGGCAGGTCGGGGCCCGTGTCGGACACCTCGACGACCAGCCGCTCGTGGCGCAGCATGCGCAGTTGCCCGGGGCCGCCGCCGTAGCGCAGGGCGTTGCCGACGAGTTCGCTGACGACGAGTTCGGTGGTGTCGGCGAGGCCGTCCAGGTCCCAGCCGGCCAGTTGTTCCACCACCAGCCTGCGGGCCGCGGAGGCGGCCGTGGCGTCGGGCGGCAGCGTCCAGACCGCCAGGTCCTCCCCCTGGCGCGGTCCGTACGCCGTGGCGACGAGCATGACCGCTTCGTCGAAGCGCTTTCCGGGGCCCCAGCCACCGGTCAGCAGCTCGCACGACTCGAGCTCCGCGGCACCGGCGGCACCGGCGGCCTTGCGCAGCCGCGCCAGCTGCACGTCGACGTCCTCCGCGCGGATCTTGATCAGACCGTCGGTGTAGAGCATCAGCCGGTTGCCGGCGGGCACGGTTATTTTCGCCGGGTCGTACGGGATCACACCGGCGCCCAGCGGCGCGCCCACCGGTACGTCGACGTACTCGGCGTTGCCCGCGGTGTCCACGAGCAGCGGCGGCGGATGGCCGGCCGTGGCGAGGGTGCACTCGGCGGTGGCGGGGTCGTACACCGCGCACAGGCAGGTGGCGACCTGGTCGTCCTCCAGGTCACGGGCCGCGAGGTCGAGCCGGGCGAGGACCCGCTCGGGCACCGTGTCCAGGGCGAACAGAGTGCGGGCGATGGCGCGCAGCCGGCCCATGGCCGCCGCCGCCGCGAGTCCGTGTCCCATGACGTCGCCGACGACGAGGGCGGTCCGTCCGCCGGGGAGGGCCATCACGTCGTACCAGTCGCCGCCGACGCCGCTCGCGTCGGCGGTGGGCGCGTAGTCGGCGTGGACGTCGAGGCCGAGCGTCCTGGGCGTGGAGCGCGGCAGCAGATTGCGCTGGAGGCTGACGACCTGCTCGCGCTCGCGTTTGTACAGGCGGGCGTTGTCGACGAACACGGCGGCGCGGGAGGCGAGTTGCTGGGCGAGCACGAAATCGGTGCGGGAGAAGGGGGGCCTGCTGCCGGCCCGGACGAAGTCGGCCACACCGAGCAGCACTCCACGGGCGATCAGGGGCACCACCATGTAGCTGTGCACCCCGGCCGCGCGCATCTTCTCCGCGGCGCTTGCGGTGGGCGCCACCCGCGCGAAGTCGTCCCGGGTGAGCCGGCTCATCAGCAGCGGCTGCCGGCGCATCAGGGCGCGGACCGCGATCGTGTCCTTGTTCACCGAGGTCAGCTCGCCCACCGGATCGGGCTCGAGCTGCATGAGGCGCGGTACGGCGGAGACGGCGATCGCCCGCATGACGGGCCGCTCGCCGTCCCGGCCCGCCTCGACGTGCTCGCCGCGCAGCGCCGACTCGAGCAGGTCGATCGCCGCGCCGTCCGCGAGCCGGGGCACGACGAAGTCGGCCAGTTCCTGCGCCGTCCCCTCCAGGTCGAGCGTGGTACCGATCTCGGTGCCGGCGAGGCTGAGCCACTCAAGACGGCTGCGCATCCTGAACCGTTCGGCCACAGCGGCCGCCCGGCGCACCGCCGGTCCTCCGGCCCGCCGCCCCCATCCCGGATGTCTCACCGAACCGCCTTCCCCTGCCGTCATTGGATCAAGTATGGGGCGCGGCGCGCCGCAGAGCACCCGGACTGCGGCACCCTGTTCGGATCGGCGGCCCGTCGACGGGCCCGCGCCCGCGCCGGTGCCCCTACCGGCGTCGTGCCGGGGAGCCGCGCATCGCGGAAGGGCTGGTGCCGAACCACCTGGTCACCGCGCGGCGCAGGGTACGGGCGTCGCTGAAACCGAGCATTCTCGCGATCCTGTGCAGAGGGAGGTCGCTCGTCGTCATCAGCTCCTCGGCCCGTACCAGCCGGACGGAGTCGACCAGTGCCTCGTAGCTGGTGCCGTGTTCGGCGAGCCGTCTGCGCAGCGTCCGCTCGCTCATGCCGCGCGCCAGCGCCTGCTGGGCGAGCGGCGGCACGTGGGGCAGCGCCCGGGCGACCGACACCTCCAGCCCCTGCACCAGGTCCTGCCGGTCCCGCCCCTGCGCCCGGGCCGCGTCGAGGAGCCCGACGACCTGGGCGAGGGTGTACGGGTCGGCGCCGGGCAGCGGGCTGTCCAGCGACTCGGCGGCGAAGACCAGCCGGTCGTCGGCCGCGCCGAAGGTGACGGGGCAGCGGAACCAGCGCTCGTACGCGTCACCGTACGACGGACGGGGGTGGCGTACGGCGACGGAGTGCGGCGTGAAGTCCTCGCGCCAGGCGTCCCTGATCAGGGCGACGATGCTGCCGAACGCCTCTTCGAGCAGGAACGCCCGCAGCCCTGAGTCGGTGTACCGGGCGGTCGCCAGGATCGCGGCGCCGGCCGGCACGCGCTCCATGCGGTAGTCGAGCATGGACCCGGTGACACCGTGGTGGCGGACGCCGAGCCGCAGGGCGTCGTGGAGCGTGGGGCTGGCCTGCAGGCCGAGGCCGACCAGCCCCCATGCGGTCACCCGCTGGCGGCGGCCCACGGCGAGGCCGAGCGCGGGGTCGCCGAGGTCCCGTATCGCCTCCCTGATCACGGAGCTGCCCTGCCGGTAGGACACCCGCTGGCCGACCGCGCTGAGGGCCGCCTCGCTCAGTCCGGCGCGGCGCAGGGCGGGGCCGAGGTCGTGACCGCGTTCGGCGGACACCAGGGTGAGGTAGCGCAGGAGGTGGGGGGTGATGGTGGCGGACCCGTACCGCGGGTCGGTCAGTGGCGCGGTGGACGGAGCGCCGGGGGGACTCCCGGCGGACAGGGCGGGTCCTGGTTCGTGCGTCGCCATCGGCTCACCTCCCGGGCGGTCACTGTAGGGACTGCGGCCGTGGGAGGACAGAGCCGGTGGCCGCTGAAGTCCCGTTACTGGCCGGTCGGGTCCTCTCCATCGGCCGCCGCCACGGTTACCTTCGGTCACACCTGTCACGAACGGCACCGGCCCCGGTGGCGGTGCCGGCTGTCCGGTTCCGGTTCCGGTCCCGGTCCCGCTTCGGGTCCTGGTGGCGGTGCCGGTCCGTTTCCGGAACAAGGGCGTACGAGGGAGAAGGCATGCGGTTCCCCACAACCAGCTCCAAGGCGGTCTCCCTGCTGCTCGCGGGGTCGCTCGGCGCACTGGCCCTGGCCGCCGTACCAGGGGCCGCGCCGGCCGGTGCGGCATCCCCGCGGGCGGCGGAGCCGGGGCCCACGACGTACCTGGTCGGCCGGGGCATCTCCGATGTGACCGGAGAGGCCGCGGAGGTCGGCATGATGGGCTACTCGAGCTTCGAGCAGAAGGCGACCGGCATCCATCAGCGGCAGCGCTCGCGGGCCTTCGTCGTGGCCGACCGGACCAGCGGCGAGCGGGTGGTGTACGTCAACGCCGACCTGGCCATGATCTTCCAGTCCGTGCGGCAGGGCGTCATCACCGAACTCGGGCGGCGTTACGGCTCGCTCTACTCGGACCGCAACGTCCTGCTGTCGGCCACCCACACCCACGCCGGAACCGGCGGTCACTCCCACCACCTCGCCTACAACCTGGCCTCGCTCGGCTTCCAGGAGAACACCTACCGGGCCATCGTCGACGGCATCGTCGAGTCGGTGGCCGAGGCCCACGACGATCTGAGGCCGGGCACCATCACCCTCGGCAGGGGCGAGCTGCACAACGCGAGCGTCAACCGCTCGCGGACCGCGTTCGAGCAAAACCCCGCCCGCGACAAGGCCGCCTTCCCCGACGCGATCGACCCGGCGATGACCGTGCTGCGGTTCCGGCAGGGCGGTACCGATGTCGGCGCCATCAGCTGGTTCGCCACCCACAACACGTCGCTCACCAACAAGAACACGCTGCTCAGCCCGGACAACAAGGGCTACGCGGCGTACGAGTGGGAGCACGACGCCGAGGGTGTGCGCTACCTCGAGGACCGGAAGGGTTTCGTCGCCGCGTTCCCCAACACGAACGCGGGTGACATGTCGCCCAATCTGAACCTGAAGCCCGGCTCCGGACCGACGGAGGACGAGTTCGAGAACACCCGGATCATCGGTGACCGGCAGTTCCGGGCGGCGCGGCGGATCCACGAGGCGGCGGCCACCCCGGTGAGCGGCAGCGTGGACTCCCGGCTGCGGTTCGTGGACATGGAGGAGGTGACGGTCGACGGCAAGTACACGCCGGACGGCAAGGAGCACCGCACCTGCCCGGCCATGGTCGGCGCCTCGACACTCGCCGGCAGCGTGGAGGACGGGCCCGCGATACCCGGGTTCACCGAGGGGATGAACAGCCCGGTCGCGAAGCTGCTGGAGCCGTTCGACATCGATCCGCCCGAGTGGCTGGTGAGCTGCCAGTACCCGAAGGCGAACCTGGTGCCCACGGGGCTGGTCAACGCGGTGACGCCGACGACTCCGACGGTCCTGCCGCTGCAGATCGTCAAGATCGGCCAGTTCCATCTGGTGGCCGGACCGGCCGAGTACACGATCGTCTCGGGTCTGCGTATCCGCCGTTCGGTCGCCGAAGAGCTGGGCGTACCGCTGGAGAACGTGCTGATGCAGGGCTACGCCAACGCGTACAGCCAGTACGTCACCACTCCGGAGGAGTACGACCTGCAGCAGTACGAGGGCGGTTCGACCCTCTACGGCAGGTACACGCTCTCCGCCCAGCAGCAGGAGTTCGCCTCGCTGGCGGCGTCGCTGCGGGACGGCACGCCGGCCGGCAGCGGGCCGACGCCGCCCGACCACTCGGACCGTCAGACGTCGCTGCAGACCGGTGTGGTGATGGACAACCCGCCGGCGGGCACGCGGTTCGGCGACGTGCTGGCGGAGCCGGCCGCGTCGTACGGGCCGGGAGCCACCGTCACGGCCGAGTTCGTGACCGGGCACCCGAAGAACGGTCTGCACCGGAACGGGACCTTCCTGGAGGTGCAGCGGCTGGTGGACGGTGCCTGGGTCCGCCACCTGGACGACGGCGACTGGGACACCAAGTACCGCTGGGTGCGGCTCAACGGTGTGACGGGCACGTCCAAGGCGGTCATCACCTGGGAGGTGGCCCCCGGGACACCGGCAGGGACGTACCGGATCGCGCACTTCGGTGACTCCAAGAGCCTGTTCGGCAAGATCACCGCCTTCAGCGGGGCCACGCGGAGCTTCCGGGTCGGCTGATCCGGGCGTGGGGGGGGGGCGGGGGGGGGGGGGGGGGGGGGGGGGGGGGGGGGGGGGGGGGGGGGGGGGGGGGGGGGGGGTGTGGGGGGGGGGGGGCGGGGGGGGGGCCCCCGGGGGGGGGTGCGGGGGGGGCCCCCCCCGGCTCGGCGCCGTTTCCGGAATGTGATGCTCAAGTTACCCTCAGATGTAATGACGCTCAGCGCATCGACTCCTTACTCTCCTCGCAAAATCGAGTGAAGGATGTCGCACCATGAAGGCCTACAAGTCCGCCGCCACCGCGGCCGTCACCGTGTTCGCGGTAGCTCTCACCGCGACGGGATGCGCCGGCGATTCCGAAGGCGCCGGCAGTGGGCCGTCCCGCACGGTGAACGCCGAGGACCTGCCGGAGCTGCCGACCTACAAGGTGGCCACGGACGTCGACATCGACTCGCCGACGTGGGAGAAGGCGAAGAAGGCCGGGAAGCTCGTCATCGGCGCCAAGAACGACCAGCCGTTCCTCGGCTTCGAGGACGAGAACGGACAGCGGTCCGGCTTCGACATCGAGATCGCCAAGATGATCGCCGCCGACCTCGGCTTCTCCTCCCGGCAGATCGAGTTCAAGACGGTGGACACGGCCGTCCGCGAGGCCGCGATCTCAGGCGGCGAGGTCGACCTGTACGTCGGGACGTACACGATCAACGAGGAACGCAAGAAGAAGGTCGCGTTCGCCGGCCCGTACTACCTGGCCGGTGCCGACCTGCTGATCCGCGAGGACGACAGGACCATCGCCGGTCCGTTCTCGCTGGAGGGCAAGACGGTCTGCTCGGCGACGGGGTCCACGGCCCTGGCCGAGATCAAGAAGCCGGAGTACAACACGCAGACGGTCGAGACGCCCAAGTACACCGAGTGCGTCCAGCGACTGCTCGCCGGCGAGGTCGACGCGGTCACCACGGACGACGCGATCCTCAAGGGCTACGCCGCCCAGCACCCGGACAAGCTGAAGGTCGTCGGCCAGCCGTTCACCGAGGAGCCGTACGGGATCGGCATGGCCAAGGGCGACGAGGCACTGCGGGACGCCGTCTCCGACGCCCTCCAGGCACACGACGAGAACGGCGACTACAAGCTGGCGTACGACGCGACGCTCGGCCTGTCCGGCTCGCGCTACGTCGGGCCGCCGATGGTCCGCCGCGACTGACGGCGCCGCGGCGCGCCCGCCGAAGGCGCCTGTGTCATGCCTCGCCCAGATCCGAACTGATCCAGCGCTGCGGCCGCATCCGGATGACCAGCTGGTTCCCGTGGTTCTTCCAGGCGAAGTCGACGTACGCCTCGACCTTCCCCGGGGCGAGATAGCGGGCGGAGATCTCCACCAGCTGCTCCCTGGTGGCCGGGACCGTCTCGACGACCGGGCCCTCGACCGAGACGTAGCGGACCGTGGGTTCGACCCGGTCGACCATGAGGGAGAACCGCCCGGCGGCTTCGATCGCCGCCGCCTTGCGGGAGTCCCGGCCGGTCATGATCCAGATGTCGCCGCCCGGTTCGTACTGGTACCAGATCGGCACCGTGAGGGGCGCCCGGCCGTCCTCGCCGGCATCGACCGCGAGCGCGGCGACGAGCGGTTCTGCCAGGAACTTCTCACGGTCTTCACGGGTGAGCGCCACAGGTTACTCCTTCGTACGCTTCTCGGCCGCCGGGCCCGGCGGCTGCCCGCCCCGGCTCGTACCCCCGTGTCAACTGCCGTGCCGCCCTGGGATGTTCCCGGCGGGAACGCACAACGCCCCGGCCGGGCACGGAGGCCCGCCGGGGCGGTTGCGGAGGCGGGACGGCGGGTGGCGGCCCGCCGTCGCGCGTCAGGCCAGGGTCGACAGGGCCTGGTTGAGGGTCTTCGACGGGCGCATCACGGCCGCCGCCTTGGCGGCGTCGGGCCGGTAGTAGCCACCGATGTCGGCCGGCGAGCCCTGCACCGCGATCAGCTCGTCGACGATGGTCCGCTCCTGCTCGCCGAGCGTCTTGGCGAGAGCCGCGAACGCCTCCGCGAGCTGCGTGTCGTCGGTCTGCTTCGCCAGCTCCTGGGCCCAGTACAGGGCCAGGTAGAAGTGGCTGCCGCGGTTGTCGATGCCGCCCAGCTTGCGGCTCGGCGACTTGTCCTCGCCCAGGAAGGTGCCGGTCGCGCGGTCGAGCGTGTCGGCGAGGACCTGGGCGCGGGCGTTGCCCGTGGTCGTCGCGAGGTGCTCGAAGCTGACGGCCAGCGCGAGGAACTCGCCGAGGCTGTCCCAGCGCAGGTAGTTCTCCTTGACGAGCTGCTGGACGTGCTTCGGCGCGGAGCCGCCGGCACCCGTCTCGAACAGGCCGCCGCCGTTCATCAGCGGGACGACGGAGAGCATCTTGGCGCTGGTGCCGAGCTCCAGGATCGGGAACAGGTCCGTCAGGTAGTCGCGCAGCACATTGCCGGTGACGGAGATGGTGTCCTCGCCGCGGCGGATGCGCTCCAGGGAGAACGCGGTCGCCTCGACCGGCGGGAGGATCTTGATCTCCAGGCCCTCGGTGTCGTGCTCGGCCAGGTACGCCTTGACCTTCTCGATGAGCTGCGCGTCGTGCGCGCGGCCCTCGTCCAGCCAGAACACGGCCGGGACGCCGGTCGCGCGGGCGCGGGTGACGGCGAGCTTGACCCAGTCCTTGATGGGCGCGTCCTTGGTCTGGCACATGCGGAAGATGTCACCGGCGCTGACGACCTGCTCCAGCACGGCGTTGCCGGCGGCGTCGACGGCCCGCACGGTGCCGGTGACCGGGATCTCGAAGGTCTTGTCGTGGCTGCCGTACTCCTCGGCCTTCTGCGCCATCAGACCGACGTTCGGCACCGAGCCCATGGTCGACGGGTCGAAGGCGCCGTTGGCGCGGCAGTCGTCGATGACGACCTGGTACACACCCGCGTAGCTGCTGTCCGGCAGGACGGCGACGGTGTCGGCCTCCTGGCCGTCCGGACCCCACATGTGGCCGGAGGTGCGGATCATCGCCGGCATGGAGGCGTCGACGATGACGTCGCTCGGCACGTGCAGGTTGGTGATGCCGCGGTCGGAGTCGACCATCGCGAGGTCCGGGCCCTCGGCCAGCTCGGCGTCGAACGACGCCTTGATCTCGGCGCCCTCGGGGAGCGACTCGAGGCCCTTGTAGATGCCGCCGAGGCCGTCGTTCGGGGTGAGGCCGGCCTTGGCGAGGGACTCGCCGTACTTCGCGAAAGTCTTCGGGAAGAAGGCGCGTACGACGTGACCGAAGATGATCGGGTCGGAAACCTTCATCATCGTGGCCTTCAGGTGCACGGAGAACAGCACGCCCTCGGCCTTGGCACGGGCGACCTGCGCGGTGAGGAACTCGCGCAGGGCGGCCACCCGCATCACGGAGGCGTCGACGACCTCGCCGGCGAGGACCGGGACCGACTCGCGCAGCACCGTGGTGGAGCCGTCGTCGCCCTTCAGCTCGATGCGCAGCGAACCGGCCTCGCCGATCACCGCGGACTTCTCGGTCGAGCGGAAGTCGTCGGCGCCCATGGTCGCGACGTTCGTCTTCGAGTCGGCGGACCAGGCACCCATGCGGTGCGGGTGCGCCTTGGCGTAGTTCTTGACCGACGCGGGGGCGCGGCGGTCGGAGTTGCCCTCGCGCAGGACCGGGTTGACGGCGCTGCCCTTGACCTTGTCGTAACGGGCGCGGATGTCGCGCTCCTCGTCGGTCTTCGGGTCGTCCGGGTAGTCCGGCAGCGCGTAGCCCTGCTCCTGCAGCTCGGCGACGGCGGCCTTCAGCTGCGGGATCGAGGCCGAGATGTTGGGCAGCTTGATGATGTTGGCGGCCGGCGTCTTGGCCAGGGCGCCGAGCTCGGCGAGGGCGTCGCCGACGCGCTGTCCCTCTTCGAGGTACTCGGGGAACTGCGAGATGATCCGCCCCGCGAGCGAGATGTCACGGGTCTCCACGGTGACACCGGCCGTCGATGCGTACGCCTGGATCACAGGCAGGAACGAGTACGTCGCCAGGGCGGGCGCCTCGTCAGTGTGCGTGTAAATGATGGTCGAGTCAGTCACCGGGTGCTCCGCTCTCCACGTCTGCAACATTGCTCGACATCAAGATATCCCGTGATCGCTCCCCTCTCGACAGTGCCCTGCCCCGGGCCGTCCCCGGCGGCTCCCCGGGCCGCGATCGGGCGCGCCGCCAACGGCGGGGTTCCTGATAACCGGTGTGCGTGCCGTGCGGCCTCGCGTAGGCTCGCCGCCGGTTTGGAGGGGGCATGAGCATGGAGCACTTCCGGTCGGCGTTCATCGCCTGGGCGGCCGGCGGCCGCGGTGCCCCGGCGGCGGCAGCGGCCGCGCGGGAGCTCGCCCGGGGGGCCGGTCTGCGCCGGGTCCTGCTGGTCGAGGGCGGCAGCGACCGGGCCGCGGTGGAGGCGCTGGCTCCGCGCCTGGGCCGGGATCTCGGCTCGCAGGGCGTCTCCGTCGTGCCGATGGGCGGCGCGACGAACATCGGCCGATTCCTGGAGCTGGCCGGCCCGCAGGGTCTCGACGTCGAGGCGGCGGGCCTGTGCGACGCCGCAGAGGAGCCCTTCTTCCGGCGCGCCCTGGAGCGCGCGGGGCTCGGCCCCCACCCGGATCGTGAGGCGCTGGAACGCCGTGGCTTCCAGGTGTGTGTCGCGGATCTCGAGGACGAACTGATCCGGGCCCTGGGCACCGGCGCGGTGGAGCGGGCGCTCGCCGCGCAGGGCGATCTCCGCTCGTTCCGGACGTTCCAGAAGCAGCCCGCGCAGCGCGAGCGGACTATCGAGGCACAGCTGCGGCGATTTCTGGGCACCACCAGCGGCCGCAAGATCCACTATGGGCGGACTCTGGTGGAGGAGCTGGACCTCGCCGCGGTGCCGCAGCCGCTGCTGCGGCTGCTGGACGGCGCCGGCGCGGCCTCCGGGCCTTACGGGGCCGACCCGGCCGCGCGGGGCTGACCCGCGGGAGGGGTCAGCGGCGGACGGTCAGCGGCCCGCCAGGACGTCGCTGAAGTCCATGACGCGGCCCATCTCCCGCAGGGTCTCCTCGGCGGTCCGCCGGGCATCGGCGGGCACGTCGCCGCGCTCGTCCACCAGGTCCGCGTAGATCGGGGCGTCGGTACGGTCTGCGGAACTCATCTGGAACAGGGTCCTTTCACGGGGGTCGTCTCGTCTCCGCGCCCGACCGCGGCCGAGAGCAGGCACGAGTGTAAGAGGTGGCCCGCGGCCCCCTGTCGGCGGCCCTGGGTCCCGGGTCCGTTCCGTCTGCTCAGGGCTCGATCAGCCCGGCCCTGATGGCGTACCGGGTCAGCTCCAGACGGTCCCGCAGGCCCAGCCTGCGCAGCAGGTTCGCCCGGTGGCGCTGGACCGTCCGACCTGGCCCAGATCGGCCAGCTGGCGTGGACCGGCCGGGCAGCCGTTGTCCACACCACCACCAGCCCGGTGTTCGCCCGCGCGGCCGCCGAAACCTGGTTCCGCGCCCACGGCGCCGCGGTGTAGTTCACGATCGTGGTCTCACAGGCCTCGCCTTAGACCACCAAAGTCTTCAGCTCCGCCTGGTCGACGGACAAGCCCCATCGTGGCTTCGTGCCGACCCACTCGCCGACGTACCGGCAGTGCGGCAAGTAGCAGGAGGTGTTTGTGTGAAACGCCTCCCGAGGGAGCCGGTCGAGAACGCCGGCCCTGTGCAGTCCCCCCGTCCCTGACGGAGCGCTGCCCTTGCCGGTGTTTCCGCTGTCAGTTGAAGATGTCCAGGAGGTCCAGCAAGGAGCCTGCGTCGTCGGCGGGGCGGGGCCGCATCGGGCGGGGTTCCGGGTAGGTCTCCGCTGCGGCCCTCGCGCGGACAATGTCGGGCCCGCCGCACGCCGCGACCGCGAAGGCGCCGAAAACCTTGGCGAACGCGGCCGGGTCGCGGAACTCCACGCCGAACGCTCGGCCGTCCCGCAACGGCACCCACACCACCCGGTCGAACCGTATCCATTCCAGCACCGGCTGATCGTCCGCGGTTGACCGCCCCTCCAGCCACAGCCGCGCCACGTGCAGCAGGTTCACCTTGTCCATCGGCAGCCGCTTGCGCCGCACCCGCAGTTCACGCGCCGTCAGCTCGACGCGCTGGTCCTTCTTCGGGTACCAGACGACGCCGATCCCGAACGGCACCCACAGCAGGATCCCGATCACCGGCCAGACCAGAGCGTCGCCCCACGACCGGAGCAGCCCGCCGTCCAACAGATACAGGGCCCCGAAGACGAGAACCCACTTCGCCGTCATCCGCCAGAACCCAGTGCCCTGCCGGTACAGGACCCGCCGCTTCCCCGTATTCGCCATGCCCGCACGCTATCCGCCGCCCCGCAGCTCACGGTAGGCGCCCTTCGCCACCTCGGGGGGGGCGTCACCGATGCCACCCGTCGATACGCCTCGCCTTGCTCCGTAAGACCAGGAAGCTCGGTCAGCGAACGATCACACCAAGGAAACGACGTCTGAGTGAGCAGACCGTGACCATACAACCTCCCTACGGGCGGCGCGATCCCAGCCTCTGACTCTACTCACCCGCGGAATGAACTGCGCTATCCGTATGATTCCCTGACGGATATGCAAAGACCTGAGAAATTAGGATCATTCCACGGTATCTTCCGGTCAACCTCCCTGTGAAGAGGAGGCGACACGGCCACCGCAACGAATAGGGGAGCTATGCCTGACCGGACCGTTGAGCTCGATGACGACCTCGCGCAGCTGACCCACGCGGTCGACCGCATCGCCCGCAAGTACGAGGAGCGCATCTCTGAGGGCACCGGCCAACCGAGCACACTGAGAGCCACGAAGCCGGTCGTCACGCCCATCGACATCTGTGGCAGGGCCCAGGAGATCTTCCAGAAGAGGAAGAAGGCGTGGGAGGACGCCAATAAGCCAACCAGTGGCCCCGTGTTCGCCTCGTATGTGGCGGCATCGGCACTCGTTCAGATGTTCTGCGGTTGAGGCACGACTCCGCTGCCCCGGATGCTCCCTGACCATCGCGGTCACGCCGCGACGCACTATGCGCACCAACCTACGAGCGCGGTGCCCCGGTCAGCTGCGGCAGGCCGCGAACCGCAGCCCGAACCCGCCTCGTCAAAAGCAATCCCCGAGTCCCTGCTGCAGGAGGATCCGTCCTGACGAACTGAACGCCCCCACCGCTTCGGCGGTGGGGGCGTTCAGTTCTGCCTAGCCGTAATCGGCGAGGACGTCCTCGACCAGTTCGTCATCCGCCAACATTGTCGGGTCTCCGTTCCTACTTCAATTTGGAGGCACTCGTAACTGTTTGGCGCGAAATCATGGGCGGCGTGAAGACGCCGAGCACCTCGCGAACGTCGCCTCCGATCGCCACAGCGACAGGGAGATCCTTCCACCCGGAAACAACAGGATCGTCCGCCAAATCCTTCACAGCGGATGCCGAACTACTCAGCGCCTACCTTGATCACTACTTGTCACGCCCCCGACCTCGTCGAAGTCCGGGCCGTGGCGGCCCTCGACCCGCAAGACTGCTGGCACGCCGTGCAGCAACTTTGCGCTTTCGTCGACGAGACCGCTGAGGCCTTCGCCGGCCGCCGGGGCCACCGGACCGGATGTCGAGGGTGGCACCGATCAGCAGCGCCCTCTCCCGCATCCCGCGGATGTTCGCCCCCTCGCAGGCCAGGCCGATGCCGCGGCCGTCGTCGGTGACGCGTCGCCCGCTGCCCGGGACATGGGTCCCGAGGGCAACAGCCGAAGGAGGCAACATGACCGAGCCCGAGCCGCGCGCGCAGCCACCGTCGGCGGCGGAGAGCGCCCGACTGTGGAGATGGCGGCGCAGTCCGCTGCGCCGGCGGTCCGACCTGGTGCAGGCGTGAGTCGGTCTGGCGCTGACCTCGGCCGTAATGGCCGCGGTGCCCACGGCGATGGCGTGCGTGGGCAGCGCCGTGCGGGATTCCCTGGGGAGAGGGCGGCGCAGGAGGCACGTACCCCGCGAGCAGGTCACGGCCGTGCTGGTACACCCCGCCATCCCTAGCCGGGTTCCGAGGAGCCCGGCATTCGCTGTAGTCGGCCGAGGTGCGTTTCCCCGGCCCCGGCGGAGCGCCGCGCACCGGGAAGACCGGCGTGTCCCCGGGCCTGCCCGTCGGCAGCGCCGTCCGTGTGTGGCGCGACGACGAGGGACGGCTGACCAAGGCTCCGATGCGAGACGGCGTCCTTCGTGTGGCGGGCCGCCGCTGACGGCCCGTCGGCTCCCGGGCGCCCGGGTGCCGCGTCCTCCCCGACCGGGCGGACGCGATCGGGTGATCTTCCCGTCAGCCCGTGTCCCCCGTGGGACAAGGGGTTACGCGTGGCGACATGAACGTACCCACTCATGCTCTGCGTCTGCGTGCCGCCGTCCCCGGATGCCTCCTCGCCTGTTCGGCCCTGCTGCTCACCGCCTGTGGAACCGACAAGGGGACGGAGGTCAGCGCGGCAGCCGCGCAAACGGGCAGCCCGACGAGCACCGCGAGCCCCACGGGCTCACCCAGCCCGACGGACACCGCGACCAGCCTCACGGACGACCAGGCCGAGCGCCGGGCGCTGGTCCCGGCCGCCACGGTCACCTGGAACGACGCGGCCGACACGGCGGTCGGCGAGGTCTCCGGCAGCAAGCTGGTCGAGATCGAACTGACACGCTCGGAGAACGGTGCCACCAGCACCCCCTCGCCGAGTCCTTCACCGAGTCCTTCACCGAGCCCGGGCACCCCCGTGTGGGCCGCCGAGGTCGCCACCGAGGACGGCACCGTCCACATCGTCCATGTGGACGCCTCCTCCGGCGAGGTGCTGCGGTCCGAGCAGGAGACCGACCAGGACGCCGACGACAAGCGCCGGATCGCCGACCGCCTGGCCGAGGCCGAAGTCACGGCCCAGCAGGCGGTGACCACGGCGACCGGGAGGACGGACGGCACGGTCACCGCCGTCCAGCTCGACAACGACGACGCCGACAGGCTGATCTGGTCGGTCGACGTCGTCACCCAGGCGGACTGGAACAAGACGACCTTCGACATCGACGCCACCAACGGGGAGATCCTGCGCGAGCAGGTCGACCGCGACTGACGCGGTACGCCCGTACGCCCAGTACGCCGCTGCCCCCGGCCCATGGCCGGGGGCAGCGGCGTGCCCGGTCCGAGCGGGAGCTGCCGCGGCCACCGACGACGACCGTCCGGCAGGGAGTGCCGCCGGCTCTCCGAACGCCTCGGCGCGGGAGCCGGGACGGCGGTCTTCCACCGGTCGGCTCAGCAGAACTGCGCGTCTCCGCAGGCGTTCCTACGCTTGCCGAATGATCATCAGATTTATTGCACGGCTGGTCTGTTGCTGCGTGGCCGCCGTAGCCGCAGGTTCCTTCGGTCTTCTGCCGGCTTCCGCCGCTCCGCGGACCGACCCCACGCCCCGGCCCGGCTCCGTCGACACGTCGCCGCTGCAGCGCCCGGGGACGCACGTCGGGCCGCTCCACGGCGCACCCGAAGCCCCGGACGACGTCTCCGCCCTGTCGTGGCTGGTCGCCGACGCCGACACCGGTGACGTACTCGCCGCTCATGACGCGCACCGCCGGCTGCCGCCCGCCAGTACCATCAAGGCTCTCTTCGCCGTCACGGCACTGCCGCGCCTCGCGGACGCCCCGCCGCACACGGTCACCGAGGAGGAGCTCGAGACCGTGGGCGAGGGAAGCAGCCGGGTCGGCATCGCCGCCGGCCGCACCTACACGGTCGACGACCTGTGGCGCGGCGTCTTCCTCAGCTCCGGCAACGACGCCGTGCACGTACTGGCAGAGATGAACGGCGGCTGGACCGCCACGGCCGAACAGATGCAGGCCAAGGCCCGCGCGCTGGGCGCCTTCGACACCCACGTCGTCTCCCCGGACGGCTACGACGAACCGGGCCAGGTCTCCTCCGCGTTCGACCTGGCGGTGTTCGGGCGCGCGGGACTGGCGGACCCCCGGTTCGCGTCGTACGCGGCGACCGTCGACGCGCGGTTCCCCGGCGGCACCGAGGACGACGGCAGCCCCACCTGGACGTACGGCATCCAGAACACCAACCGGCTGCTGACGGGAGCGAACGGGGTGGAGAAGTACCCGGGGATCATCGGCGTCAAGAACGGCTACACCTCCCACGCCGGCAACACGCTGATCGCCGCCGCGCGCCGCGACGGCCGCACCCTTCTGGTGACGGTGATGAACCCTCAGCAGGGCGGTGGGTACTCGGTGTACGAAGAGGCGCGGTCGCTGCTGGACTGGGGTTTCGCTGCGGCGGGACGGGTCGAGCCCGTGGGCTCGCTAAAGCCCCCCGCCGTGGAGAAGGCCCCGGCGGCCGGCCCCGGGCCGGTCACACCGGCCGCCACACCGCCCGCCCGCGCCTCCGCCGCGTCCTCGGCGGAGGCCAGGACGGGAGCCGCGTACGCCTGGGTCGGCGCCTTCGTCGGCGCTGCCGTCCTGACGGCAGCCCTCGTCCTGCGACTGCGTCGCCGTGACGGTGCCCCAGGCCGGGTCTCCTGACGTGCCGGAGCTGCCGGACGTCGAGGGATTCCGGGAGGTTCTGGCCTCCTGCGCACAGGGCAGACGGATCGAGCGCGTCGAGGTGGGCGACACGGGCGTGCTGCACGGGGTGAGTGCGCAGCGGCTGCGCCGCGTTCTCGAAGGGCGCCGGTTCACGGAGCCGGAACGGCACGGGAAGTGGCTGCTCGCCCGCACGGACGGGCCGACCGTGCTGCTGCACTTCGGCATGACCGGAGAACTGCTCTGCTGCCACGCGACGGACCCGCCGCATCCGCACGACCGTGTGGTGTTCACCGTCGGCCGCGAGCAGCTCCGCTACCGCGACCAGCGCAAGCTGCAGGGATTGTGGCTCGCCGACGACGCCGGCGCGGACGTCGTCCGGATCCTGCACGACCAGGGGCCGGACGCGCTGTCGGTCGAGCGGGACGAGTTCGACACGCTGCTCTCCCGCCGGCACGGCCGTGTCAAGCCCGCCCTCACCGATCAGTCGGTCCTCGCCGGACTGGGCAATCTGCTGGCGGACGAGATCCTGTGGCGCGCCGGTGTGCATCCGATGCGCCGGTGCGACCGGTTGGACGACGACGAGCGCCGCCGTCTGCACACCGAGATGCGCCGCACCCTGCGCTCGTCGGTGCGTGCCGGGCGTGTTCCGCCGCGGAGGAGCTGGCTCACCGGCCGCCGTGACGACGAGGACCCGCGGTGCCCGCGCTGCGACGGGCCGCTGGACCGCAGGCGCGTCGGCGGGCGCGGCACCGTGTTCTGCCCGCGGTGCCAGCCCGAACGCGCGTGAGCACCGCCGCTTGTCGCCGGTGCCGATGCCGGTGCGGGTCAGTGTTGCAGTTGGCCGTCGACCTGCCGTGGAAGTCCGTGCGGGTTGTCGTCGCGGAGCTCCGCTGGGAGCAGTGCGTGGGGGGTGTTCTGGTAGGTGACGGGGCGTAGCCAGCGTTCGATGGCGGTGGTGCCGACGGAGGTGGAGGTGGAGGTGGTGGCGGGGTAGGGGCCGCCGTGGTGCTGGGCGGGGGCGACGGCGACGCCGGTGGGCCAGGCGTTGACGAGGATGCGTCCGGCGAGGGGGGTGAGGCGGGCGAGGAGGTCGGTGGCGTGGGGGGTGCCGTCGGTTTCCGTGGTGGACAGGTGGACGGTGGCGGTGAGGTTGCCGGGGAGGCGGTCGAGGACGGCGGTGACCTCGTCGTCGCCGTCGTAGCGGGCGACGACGGTGACGGGGCCGAAGCACTCCTCGAGGAGGAGGGTGTGCGGGCCGTCGCCCGCGAGGCGGGCGGCGGGCACGGTGAGGAAGCCGGGGGTGACGGTGTGCTCGGAGCCGGCGCCGGGGGCGACCGGGGCGTCGACGTCGGCCAGGGCCGTGCGCTCGGCGACACCCGCGACGAAGTTGTCCCGCATCCGGTGGTCGAGCAGCACACCGTCGCCGGTGCCGGCGACGGCGTCGGCCAGGGCCTTGACCAGGCGGTCGCCGTCGTCGCCCGACGGGGCCAGGACCAGGCCCGGCTTGACGCAGAACTGCCCCGTGCCCAGCGTCATCGACCCCGCCAGGCCCGTGCCGATCTCCTCGGCGCGTTCCGCGGCGGCCGCCTCGCTCACCACGACCGGGTTGAGGGAACCCAGCTCGCCGTGGAAGGGGATCGGCACCGGCCGGGCCGCCGCCGCGTCGAACAGGGCCCGCCCGCCGCGCACCGACCCGGTGAACCCGGCCGCCGCGACCAGCGGATGACGCACCAGCTCCACCCCCGCCTCGAAACCGTGCACCAGACCGATCACACTCTCCGCAACACCGTGCTCGGCGGCCGCCCGCCGCAGCACCGCCGCGACCCGCTCCGACGTCGCCGGATGATCCGGATGCGCCTTGACCACCACCGGACAGCCCGCCGCCAGCGCACTGGCCGTGTCCCCGCCCGGCACCGAGAACGCGAACGGGAAGTTCGACGCCGCATACACGGCCACCACCCCCAACGGCACCTTGTAACGACGCAGATCCGGCACCGGCGGAACCGCACCCCCATCGGGATGATCGATGATCACCCCCAGGAACGCCCCCTCCTCCACCACCCCCGCGAACGCCCGCAACTGGTAACACGTCCGCGCCAGCTCACCCGACAACCGCACCGGCCCCAACGCCGTCTCCGCATCCGCCACCGAGACAAGCCCGTCCCCAGCCTCCTCCAGCAACCGCGCAGCGGTACGGAGAAAACCGGCACGCACGGTCCGGTCGGCCAGCGAGGCACGGGCCCCGTCGGCGGCCCGTACCGCCGCGTCGACCTCGCGGGCACCGGCTTCGTCCGCGACCCGTTCGCGCTGCACTCCCGTGCGCGGGTCGATGCTCCATACAGGTGTTGCTGTCACTGCGTCGGCCTCCCGGATGACCAGCTGTTCGAGATTTCGTGCTGCGTCCCTTATTTCGAACCTCTCCAGGCTATGCTCCTCGAAGAAAGGCGGTCAAGGGCGCTCGCGCCCCATTGACATGCGACGACCTCCATCCTTACTGTCGCGGCAGAATTTCGAACATGTGTCGAGATATCGAACATGACAGGAGCAACTGCCTTGCGCATCACGGGAATCAGCACACATGTGATCGGAACCCCTTGGCGGAACCTCACCTACGTGCAGATCCACACCGACGAGGGGCTCACCGGCATCGGGGAGACCCGCATGCTGGGCCACACCGACGCCCTCATCGGTTATCTGCGCGAGGCGGAGGCGAACCACATCGCGGGCTCCGACCCGTTCGCCGTCGAGGACCTGGTGCGCCGCATGAAGTACGGCGACTACGGCCGGGCCGGCGAGATCGTCATGTCGGGCATCGCCTGCGTGGAGATGGCCTGCTGGGACATCAAGGGCAAGGCCCTCGGAGTGCCGGTCTGGCAGCTGCTCGGCGGCAAGGTCCACGACCGGGTCAAGGCGTACGCGAACGGCTGGTACACCACCGAGCGGACCCCGGAGGCGTACCACAAGGCCGCCCGCGCGGTGATGGAGCGCGGCTACCGGGCCCTGAAGATCGACCCGTTCGGCACGGGCCACTACGAGCTGTCGCACGAGGAGACGCTGTACTCGGTGTCGCTGATCGAGGCGGTCCGGGACGCGATCGGCCCCGATGCCGAGCTGATGCTGGAGATGCACGGCCGCTTCTCCCCGTCCACCGCCGTGCGGCTGGCGGGCGAGCTCGCCCCGTACCGGCCGGCCTGGCTCGAGGAGCCCGTGCCGCCGGAGAATCTCAAGGCGCTCACGAAGGTTGCCGGGAAGGTCGACATGCCGATCGCCACCGGCGAACGCATCCACGACCGCATCGAGTTCCGTGAGCTGTTCGAGTCGCAGGCGGCCGACATCCTCCAGCCGGACGTCGGCCACATCGGCGGCATCCTGGAGACCCGCAAGCTCGCCGCCACGGCCGAGACCCACTACATGCTCGTGGCACCGCACAACGTCGGCGGACCCGTTCTGACGGCCGCGTCGCTCCAGGTCGGCTTCTCCACGCCGAACTTCAAGATCCTCGAGCACTTCAACGACTTCGCCGACGCCGAGATCAAGAAGGTCGTCAAGGGGGCGCCGCAGGTCGTGGACGGCTACTTCGAGCTGTCCCACGCACCGGGGCTCGGGGTCGAGCTGGACACCGACGCCGCGGCGGAATTCCCGCAGCAGCAGGCCAGGTTCGACCTGTGGGCCGAGGGCTGGGAGAAGCGCGACCCGACGGGGAAGCAGGCATGACCGCCGGCGGGGCGGACCACCCGTCCCGGGAGATCGTCCTCGACGGTCCCGGCCGGTTCCGGCAGGCGCGGCACACCCCGCGCCCGCCGGGCCCCGGCGAGGCACAGGTCCGTGTCGCGGCGGTCGGCATCTGCGGCAGTGACCGGGAGGTGTTCCAGGGCACCCGGCCGGAGGGCTACGTCCGCTACCCCGTCGTACCGGGACACGAGTGGTCGGGCACCGTGGCGGCCGTCGGTGACGGTGTACCCGGCTCCCTCGTCGGCCGGAAGGTCGTT
This sequence comes from Streptomyces peucetius, assembly GCF_025854275.1. Lineage (NCBI taxonomy): Bacteria > Bacillati > Actinomycetota > Actinomycetes > Kitasatosporales > Streptomycetaceae > Streptomyces > Streptomyces peucetius. Next base: position 621,618 of record NZ_CP107567.1, read on the forward strand.
GGCGAGGGCTTCCGCAACTGCCAGGTCTGCGACCGCTGCCACGCGGGCGAGACCACACTGTGCGGCGCCGGTTACGAGGAGACCGGGTTCACCCGGCCCGGGGCGATGGCCTCGACCCTCACCCTCCCGGCCCGGCTGCTGCACCTGCTGCCGGACGACGCCGATCCGGCGGCCGCCGCCCTGCTCGAGCCGGCGGCGTGTGTCGCCGCCGCGGCGCTCAAGGCGGACGTCCGCCCCGGTGAGCGCGTGGCCGTCGTGGGCACCGGCACGCTGGGCATGCTCGCCGCGCAGCTCCTCCACGCCTGCTCCCCCGCCGAGTTGCTGATGGTGGGCACCCGGCCCGACCGGGCCGAAACGGCCCGGTCCTTCGGAGCGACGGACTACCGCACGGTGGAAGAAGAGCCTCTGCCGGGCGGGGTCGACGTCGTCGTCGAGGCCGCCGGGTCGGCGTCGGCCGCCCGGGCTTCGGCCGCGCTGCTGCGGCGCGGCGGCCGGCTGGTGCTCACCGGTATTCCCGCGCCCGGCGCCGTCGGGCTGGACCCGACCGATCTCGTGGTGCGCCAGCTGGAGGTGCGGACCGTTTTCGGCGCGCCGCCGGCCGCCTGGGCCCACGCCGTGCGCGCCTTCGCCGCCGGGCTGCTCACCCCACTGCCGCTGGTCACCCATGAGCTGACGCTCGACGAGTTCGAGCACGCCATGGACCTGGTGGGCTCCGGCGACCCCGCGGTCGGCAAGGTGCTGCTGCGCCCCTGAGGACACCCACATGAGGGCCGGGCGGCGATCTGCGCCGCACCGGCCCGCATGCACGACTACGAACTCGAACGACATTCGGTATTTCGAACAGACCGACACCCCTCATCAGTCAGCCGGAGGAGATCCATGTCCCCGTCCTCACCCCCGCGCCGCCCCGGCGAGCCCGCCATGACCGCTCTCGGCTTCGGCGGCGCGACCCTCGACCCCGCCGACGCCTCCCCGCACACCTTTCCCGACGGCGGCCGCTGGCGGGTGGAGATCCCGTCCGTCGAGGGACCGGAGGCGCTGGCCGCCGTGCTCAAGGAATCGACCCGGCTCGACCTTCCCGTGCACCGCATCAGCCAGGGCAGCGGCGTCTGGATGCTCAGCGACGACGAGATCACCGAGATGGTGGAGGCGACGGCCGAACGGGACATCGAGCTCTGCCTGTTCACCGGCCCGCGCGGCACCTGGGACATCGGGGCCTCCGCCCGTACCGACTCCCGCGGCGGCGGTCTGCGTGCCCGTGGGCACGACGCGGTCGCCGGCTGTGTGGAGGACGCCCTGCGCGCCACGGAACTCGGCGTCCGCTGCCTGCTGGTGGCCGACGAGGGGGTGCTGTGGACACTGCACCGGGCCCGGGTCCGGGGTCTGCTGCCCGCTGACACCACCCTGAAGGTCTCGGCGCTCATCGGCCCGGTCAACCCGGCGGCGTACGCCGTGTACGAGCGCCTCGGCGCCGATTCCCTCAACGTGCCCAGCGATCTGACGCCCGCCCACCTCACCGAGATCCGCCGGATCAGCCGTGCCCCGATGGACATGTACGTGGAGGCACCGGACGACCTCGGCGGCTACGTCCGGATGTACGAGATCGCCGAGCTGATCCGGCGCGGCGCTCCCCTCTACCTCAAGTTCGGGCTCGCCAAGGCCCCGTCCCTCTATCCGTCGGGCCTGCATCTGCGGGAGACCGTCCTGAGCACGGCCCGTGAGCGGGTACGCCGGGGCAGGCTGGCGCTCGACCTGCTGGCCCGGCACGGGGCCGGCGACCTGATGTCGCCGCTCGGTACGCGGCTGCCGGGCGAGCTGCACCGCTTCGGGGACGCCGGCGTCTGACACCACACACGGAAGGGCCGGGGCGCACCGTTTCACCGGATGCGCCCCGGCCCTTCCGTGTGCGTGGCCGGTGGCTACTGGCCGGCGAGGCCCGTGTGCGCGATACCGCGCACGATCTGCCGCTGGAAGAGCATGAACACGATCAGCAGCGGCAGTCCGGCGATCACCAGGGACGCCATGATCTGCGCGTACCGGACACCGAACGACGACTGGACGTTGACCAGACCGACGGGCAGCGTCATACCGGCGGGGTCCGTGGTCACCAGGAACGGCCACAGGAAGTTGTTCCAGGTGGAGATGAAGGTGAAGATCGCGACGGCGGCGAGTACCGGCCGGGACAGCGGCATCACGATCGTCCAGAAGACCCGCCAGCGCCCGGCGCCGTCGACGAAGGCCGCTTCCTCCAGCTCGCGCGGCACCCCTTCGAAGAACTTCACCAGGATGAAGACCATGGCCGGGACGGCGACCTGAGGCAGGATCACGCCCCAGTAGGTGTCGACCAGACCGAGCTGCACCATCTCGGTGAACAGCGGCGCGATCAGCACCTGCGGCGGAACCATGATGCCCGCGAGGACCAGCCCGTAGAGCACCTTGCGGCCGCGGAAGTCGGTGCGGGTGAAGCCGTAGGCGGCCATCGCGCACGTCAGCACGGTCAGCGCGGTCGTCATGAGGGAGATGAACGCGGAGTTCATCATCCAGCGCGTCAGATCGCCGGACTCCCACACCTTGGTGTACGCGTCGAGCGTGATGCGGGAGCCGATCCACTGGAGCGGGGTGCTCGTCGTCTCGGCCTCGGGCTTCAGCGAGGTCGCGACGGCCCACGCGAGCGGGACGAGCCAGGCGGCGGCGAGGACCAGGGCGACCACCAGCAGGGCGATCCGGCCCCCGGTCCAGCGCACTCTGCGGCCGCCGGTCTCGGCGGCGGCGGTCCGGCGCGCGGAGGCGATCTTGACGGAGACGGAACCGCTCACTTTGCGGCCTCCTCAGCTCGGCGCCGGGACAGCATCGGCTGCACCAGGGAGACGATCAGGATCAGGGCGAAGAAGATGTAGGAGACGGCCGAGGCGTAGCCGATGCGGTATCCCGTGAATCCCTGCTGGTAGACGTACTGGAGGATCGGCCGGGTGGACTCGTCGGGGCCGCCGCCGGTCATGATGTAGACCTGGTCGAAGATCTTCAGCGAGGCGAGGACCTGGAGGACCACCACGAGCCCGGTGGTGCGGCGCAGCATCGGCAGCGTGATGTGCCACAGCCGGTGCCAGGCGCCGGCGCCGTCCAGCTCGGCGGCCTCGTAGAGGTGGGCCGGGACGGCCTGCAGGGCGGCGAGGTAGAGCAGGAAGTTGAAGCCGACGGTCCACCAGACGGTGGTCGCGACGACGGAGAGCATCGCGTAGCGCTCCTCGCTGAGCCAGCCGATGCCCGGCTCCCGCCCGGCGGAGGCGAGCATCTGGTCGGCGAGGCCGAAGCCGGACGGGAAGATCATCTGCGCGAAGAGCAGACAGACGACTCCGGACGGCAGCAGGAACGGGGCGAACCAGCTGAGCCGCCACAGCCACTGCACCACCCGTAGCTGGTGCGCGAGCAGCGCCAGTCCCAGGCCCACGAGGACGAGCGGGACGGTGGACAGCACGGTGAACCAGACCGTGTTCCACAGCGATGACCAGACGTCGGGGTCGCCGAGGGCCTCGGCGTAGTTGGCGAAGCCGACGAACTCGCCCCCGGTGCCGGTGATGTTCTCGCTCGTCAGGCTCATGCCGACGCCGGACATCAGCGGCCACACCAGGAACATCGCGTACACGAGCAGGAACGGGGCGACGAACACCAGGCCGTGCTCGGTCCACCTGCGGTGGACCGAGCGGACCGGCGCCCGGTCCGCGGCGGCGTGGTGCTTCGCCACCGGTGGCGGCGGTGCCGCGGTGGTGGTGGTCATGACGCTGCTCCGGGAAGGGGGTTGCGGGTGTCGAGGAGGTTCCTGAGGCGGGCCTTGGCCTCGGTCAGGGCACCGCGCGGGCTGCGGGATCCGGTGAGGACACCGGAGAAGACGGCGCCGAGCTCGATCCACATGCGGGAGGCAGAGCCGGCGAACCACGCGGGCTCGTCGAGGGCCACGTCGTCGATGACACCGCGGTACTCGGACTGCGGCTTCAGCTCGAGATACGCGGCGTCCTTCAGCACCGGGAGGTACGCCGGCACATGGCCGCCCTCCGCCCAGGCGACGGAGTGGCGCAGCATCCAGGCGACGAGGGTGTGGGCGGCCTCGTTCGGCGCGCCGCCGCGGCCGGCCTGGTGCGGCAGGACGAAGGCGTGGCAGTCGGCCTGGGCGCTGGGACGGCCGAAGAGCGCGGGCACGCGGGTCATGGAGAACGGGATCCCGGCTGTCCGGAAGGTGCTGATCTCCCATTCGCCGTTGAGGTGGAAGGCCGTCTTCCCGCCGTTGAAGATGCCGACGGAGGCGCCGTAGTCGGCGCGGCGCACCATCAGTCCTTCCTCCGCGAGCGAGGCCATGTACGTCAGTACGCGCAGCGCCTTCGCGTCGTCGAGGGCCATGCGCCTGCCGTCGTCGGACAGGACCTTGCCGCCGGTCTGCGAGTAGAACGTGGCGAACAGCCGCCAGGGGGTGATGCAGTCGGGGCCGAGGGTCTCCGTCACCAGGCCGGGCAGGCCGGTCGCCTTCTTCGCCGCGCGCAGCGCGTCGGCGAAATCGTCGGCGCCCTCGATGGGCCTCAGCCTGCCGCCCGTCATGAGCCCGGCCTTCTCGCACACCTCGGTCTGGTAGTAGAGCACCATGGGGTGGGTGTCGAGCGGCACGGCGTACTGCTTGCCGGCCACCTTCCCGCGTCGCCAGATGTCCGGCGGGAAGTCCTGCTCGCGCACGCCCAGGTCGGCGAGCAGGTCCAGGTCGAACGGGTCCAGGAGCCGGCCGGGGGCGAACCCGGCGAGCCTGGCGAGGTGCAGCACGGCCAGTTCGGGAGCGCGTCCGCCCGCGCCCGCCATGCCCAGCTTGGTGTAGTAGGGGGCGCCCCACTGGAGCGTCACCGCTTCCAGCGCCACGTCGGAGTGCTCGGCGCGGAAGTCGTCCAGCATGCCCTGCATGTTGACGCCGTCGCCGCCGCCGAACAGATGCCAGAACCGCAGACGGGTCTGTCCGGGGCCGGCGGTGGCGGACGGCGCGGCGCAGCCGGACAGGGGCCCCAGGGCCGCGGCGCCGGCGAGGGCGCCGACACCACCGGCGAGGGCTCGGCGCCGGGTGAGGAGGGAAGGGTGCATGGCGGCTCGTCTCTGCGGGAGTTCGGTCGTCGGCTGAGGTTGCGGTAGGGGCACCGGGGGCCGCCCGGCCTCGGTGCTCCGGGCGACCGGGGGCGGGCGGCGGCTTGTGGGGAAGGGCGGGCCGGCTCGGGCGGTGGGTCAGGCGTCGGTGGCCAGGCGGATCACGTTCCACGACAGCGGCTCGAGGGTGACCTCGAGGCCCCCGCCGCCGACCCGGGCGCCCTGACCGGCGTGCGGTACGACGCGCTCGGGGTCGGTCAGGGTGTTGCGCGCGTCCGGGTCTGCGTCGCTGAGCACGCTGTGCTCCACGACACGGCTCACGTCCAGCCCCGACAGGGCCACCTGGAGCGGCAGCGGCCGGCTCTGGCTGCGGTTCACGGCGAAGACGGTGACGGCGCCGCTCTCCGGGTCGCGTACGGCGGTGGCGTGCAGCAGCGGCACCTCGCCGTAGGCGGCCGTCTCGTACGTGGGCGACTCGGCCCGTACGTCGAGGACCTCGCCGCGCCCGTACCGGGACGCCTGGGCGAAGGGGAAGAACGTCGTCTGCCGCCAGGCGGGGCCGCCCGGTTCGGTCATGATCGGGGCGATCACATTGACGAGCTGGGCGAGAGCGGCGACGGTGACCCGGTCGGCGTGGCGCAGCAGTGCGATCAGCAGCGAGCCGAAGACGACGGCGTCGGTGACGCTGTAGTTGTCCTCCAGCAGCCGCGGTGCCTCCCGCCAGTCCAGCGGGTTCGCCTCGGTCTCTGCCTGGAAGCGCTTCTGGTACCAGACGTTCCACTCGTCGAAGGAGAGCTGGATCTTCTTCTTCGACTTGAGCCGGGCACCCACGTGGTCGCAGGTGGCGACGACGTTCTCGATGAAGGACTCCATGTCGACGGCGGAGGCGAGGAACGAGTCGCGGTCCCCGTCGAGTTCCTCGTAGTAGGCGTGCAGCGAGATGTGGTCGACCAGGTCGTACGTCTCCTTCAGGACCGTCGCCTCCCACGCGGCGAAGGTGGGCATGGCCTGGCTGGAACTGCCGCAGGCCACGAGCTCCACCCCGGGGTCGATCTGGCGCATCGCCCGGGCCGTCTCCGCCGCCAGCCGGCCGTACTCCTCCGCCGTCTTGTGGCCGGTCTGCCAGGGCCCGTCCATCTCGTTGCCGAGACACCACAGACGGATGCCGAACGGGTCCTTGTCGCCGTGCGCGATGCGCCGGTCGGACAGTTCGGTGCCGGCCGGGTGGTTGGCGTACTCCTGGAGCTGGAGCGCCTCGGCCACGCCTCGCGTGCCGAGGTTCACGGCCATCATCGGCTCGGCCTCGGGGCCCGCCTTCTTCAGGAAGGCCATGAACTCGCTCAGCCCGAACCGGTTGGTCTCGGTTGACCGCCAGGCGAGGTCGAGACGGCGCGGCCGCTCCTCGGCCGGACCGACGGAGTCCTCCCACCGGTAGCCGGAGACGAAGTTGCCGCCGGGGTAGCGGATCACGGTGACGCCGAGTTCGCGGACCAGTTCCAGGACGTCGGTCCGCAGCCCGGCTTCGTCGGCGGCCGGGTGGCCGGGCTCGAAGATGCCGGTGTAGACACAGCGGCCCAAGTGCTCGACGAAGGAGCCGAAGAGACGTGGATTCACCTCTCCCACGGTGAAGGCCGGGTCGAGAGTGAAGCGGGCGTTGCTGTCGGGCATGGTGTCCTTCCGAAAGGTGTGGGGCGTCAGGGGCCGACGACGGGCCAGCCGTCCGCGCCCCAGGTCAGGGCGTTGAGGCCGAGCTTGGGCCTGCCGCCGTCCTGGCCGTCGTAGTAGTGGTAGACGAGGACGTCCCGGCCGCGGTCGCGGAGCACGGACTGGCCGCCGGTGCCGATGTGGCGGCCGTGTCCGGCGAGCAGCAATTCGCCGCCGCCGTCGGTCATGGCGGTGCCGTCGCGGTCGTAGTAGGGGCCGGTGGGGCTGGTGGACCGGCCGACGCGGATGTTGTACGTCGACTCGGTGCCGGCGCAGCACCGGTCGTAGGAGACGAAGAGGTAGTAGTGGCGGCCGTGCCGGACGATGTACGGCGCCTCGACGGCGTACGGCGCGTCCGGGCGGGTGGCGAGGTGCAGCACCTCGGGGTCGGCGGTGGCCGGCTTGCCGGTACGGCGGTCGAGTTCGATCATCCGGATGCCGGTCCAGTACGAGCCGAAGCTCATCCAGACCCGGCCGTCGGCCTGGATGACGGCTGGATCGATCGCGTTGTAGTGGTCGGAGGTCGTGGTGGCGAAGACGACGCCACGGTCCTGCCACGTGCCGGGCCTGCCGGAGGGCGAGGTGGCCAGGCCGATGGCGGAGTGGTTGGAGCCGAAGGACGAGACGGCGTAGTAGAGCCAGTGGACGCCGTCGCGGTAGGTGACCTCCGGTGCCCAGGGGTCGCCTTCGGGCGAGTAGGCGCGCCACCAGTCGGGGATCTCGGTGAAGGCGGACCCGGCGCGCCGCCATGTCCTGCCGTCCTGCGAGACGCGGGCCTCGATCCTGTTGTGGGTGGAGTAGAGGACGTAGCTGCCGTCCGCCAGACGAATGGCGGACGGGTCGTGGACCTCGGTGTCCCCGGTGACGGGGCGCGGGTCCGGATACGCGGCGGCGGACGCCGGGGCGCGGGCGGCGCGGTCCGCGGCGTGGCCGGGCAGCGTGCCGGCGCCGCAGAGGGCCGCGGCGAGGGCGGCGGCGGTCAGGGCGGTCCTGAGGTGCTTGCGGTGTTTGGGTCGCGCGGCGTTCATGAAGGGCGGCTCCTTCATCTGACGGGGGGTGGGAAGGGGAGCACCGCGCCGCCATCTGTTCGAAATACCGGCACATGCTCGCCACTTCGAACGGGACCGTAGACGCGGGGAAACGCGCCGTCAATGATTTTCGCTGAAATGACGAACAACGTTCGATATAGCGAACATGCGGCGAGCTGCTCACCGCCGCGGGCACCCCCCTCCGCTCAGCCCGCGAACGCCGGCTGCGCCAGCCCCTTTCCGGCATCGGGCAGCACCAGCACCGAGCCCGACAGCGGGTGCGGCGCCGCGAGTCCCTTACGGGCGGTGGTGATGTAGAGGTCCGCGAGGGCCTCGCCGCCGAACGCACACGCGGTGGGCCGGCGCACCGGAAGCGCGACCACGCGGTCCAGCACGCCCTGCGGCGTGTAGCGCCGCACTGCGCCGCCGTCCCACAGGGCGACCCAGACACAGCCGTCCGCGTCCACGGTCAGCCCGTCGGGGAACCCCGCGCCCGGCTCGACGACGGCCAGCGGACGGCGGTTCACCGGCAGCGGTTCACCGGGGCGCACGTCGAACACGTCGATGCGGCGGGTCGGCGAGTCGATGTAGTACATCCGGCTGCCGTCCGGGCTCCAGCCCGTGCCGTTGCTGACGGCCACATCGGTCAGCAGCGGGGCCGCCGCGCCGTCCGGCGCGATCCGGGTCAGCGTCCCGCCTCCGGCTGCCTCGTCGTAGCGCATGGTCCCGGCCCACAGCGAGCCGTCCGGCGCCACCGCGGCGTCGTTGCCGCGCCGCCCGTCGGCCGCATCCCGGTGCAGCCAGCGGAACGCGCCCCCGGCGTCGTAGAGCCCCACGCCGTCGCGGAGGTTGACGACCACTCCCCCGCCGGCGCGGGGCTTGGCCGCTCCGACGTGCTGCTCGGTGGCCATGACGGTACGCCGGCCGGTGGCCGGGTCGTAGGTGTGCACGCGCGCGGAGAGGATGTCGACCCACAGCAGGCGTGCGGCCGACGCGTCCCAGGTGGGCCCCTCGCCCAGTACGGCCTCGTGCCGCACCGCGATCTCGAGCCCCATCACAGCGCCCGGTGCCCGAGCCGCTCGGACAGGTCCGCGGCGCCCTTGGCGGCCAGCGGCCGCAGCTCGGCGAGGCGTTCCTCGCTCCAGCGGATCATCGGCACGGAGATGGACAGCGCGGCGACGACCCGGCCGGAGCGGTCGCGCACCGGCGCGGCGACACAGCTCACGTCCGCGTTCGACTCGCGCTGCTCCAGGGCGATGCCGGCGGACCGGATGTTCGCGAGTTCGGAGCGCAGGACGGCCGGGTCGGTGATGCTGTTCGGCGTCATGGCCACCAGTTCGGTGCCCGGTGCGAGCCGGGCGTCGAGCTGGTCCTCGGGGAGGGAGGCGAGCAGCATCTTGCCCACGGCGGTGCAGTGGGCCGGCAGGCTCCGGCCCGCGGCGGAGACCATACGGACGGCGTGGGTGGAGTCGACCTTCGCGACGTAGAGGACCTGGGAGCCGTCCAGGATCGCGACATGGACGGTCTCGCCGCAGGTCTGCGCGACGGAGCGGGCGACCTCCTGGCCCTCGCGGGCGAGGTCGAGCTGCTCGGCGTAGCGGCTGCCCAGCTGGTAGGTGCGGACGCCGAGCCGGTAGCGGCCGGACTGGCCCTCGACCGGGACGAGGTAGGACCGGGCCGTGAGCGTGGTGATGAGTTCGTGCACAGTGGTGCGCGGCAGCTGGAGTTTGCGGACGATGTCGGGTGCCGACAGCGTCCCGTCCCCGTCGAGGAAGAGCTCCAGAATGTCGAGAGCCCGGGTGACAGCGGGCACGTGGCGTCCCATGACTTCCCCCTTGTTCGAGATATCAACGCTTGACCGACTGAGCGAACAGTCTATCTCCGCAACCGCCCGCCGGTAAGCGTTGCGGATCTGCGGTTTCGGTCGCCAGACCCATTGACACCCACCCGGCCCGGTCCTTACCTTCACCACAGAATCTCGAACGACGTCCGAAATGCCGAACAATTGAGGTTTGCTCGTGACCCCTCCTCCCGCGCCGGCCGCCACCGGCAAACGCCGACCCGGTGAAGCGGCACTCGCCGCGCTCGGCCTGGCCGCTCCCGCAGACGACCCGGCGGACGCCTCCCCGCACCGGTTCCCCGACGGAGGCAGCTGGCGCACCGAGATCCCCTCCTGCGAGGGGCCCGAGACGCTGGCCGTCGTACTCGAGGAGGCCGCCCGGCTGGACCTGCCGATCCACCGCATCAGCCAGGGCAGCGGCGTCTGGATGCTGACCGACGGCGAGATCACGGAGATGGCCGGGGCCTGCGCGGAACGCGGCATCGAGCTGTGCCTGTTCACCGGACCGCGCGGCAGCTGGGACATCGGCGCGTCGACACGTACCGACTCCGGCGGTTCGGGGCTGCGGGCCCGCGGTCACGACGCGCTGGCCGGCTGCGTCGAGGACGCCCTGCGCGCCGCCTCCCTCGGCGTCCGGTGTCTGCTGGTCGCGGACGAGGGCGTGCTCTGGAGCCTGCACCGGCTGCGCGAGCAGGGCCTGCTGCCGGCCGATACGACGTTCAAGGTCTCCGCGCTGGTGGGCCCGGTCAACCCGGCCGCGTACGCGGTCCACGAACGACTCGGCGCCGACTCCGTCAACGTCCCTTCCGACCTGACGCTCGCTCACCTCACCGAGATCCGCCGGGTCAGCGGTGCTCCGATGGACCTCTACATCGAGGCGCCCGACGACCTCGGCGGCTATGTCCGCATGTACGAGGCGGCGGAGCTCATCCGGCGCGGCGCCCCGCTCTACCTCAAGTTCGGACTGAGCAGGGCTCCCGGCTTTTACCCGTACGGCGCCCACATGAAGGACACGATGCTGGCGTCGGCGCGCGAACGCGTCCGGCGGGGACGGCTCGTGCTCGACCTGCTGGCCCGGCACGGCGCCGACGCCGGGATGTCACCGCTCGGCTCCCGCCTGCCCGGCCCTCTCCACCGTTTTCCGGTCACCGACCGGACCGTCACGGATCTGCCCGTGGACCTGCCCGATGCCGCCCCGGCGGTCATGACCTCACCCCTTAAGGACTGATGACAATGCGTAACCGCCGAACCATGGTCACCGCCTCCGTCTCCGCCGCGCTGGCGCTGTCCCTCGCCGCCTGCGGCCAGAACAGCACCGGCGGCAGCAAGGAGGAGCAGAAGGGCGGCAAGGGCGCCACCATCGGCATCGCCATGCCGACGAAGTCGTCCGAGCGGTGGATCGCCGACGGCGACAACATGGCGGCCCAGTTCCAGAAGCTGGGCTACAAGACGGATCTGCAGTACGGCGACGACGACGTCGACCGGCAGGTCTCCCAGATCGAGAACATGATCACCAAGGGCGCGGACGTCCTCGTCGTCGCCGCCATCGACGGCCGTGCACTCAGCGACGTACTGCGCCAGGCCGGCGAGCGGGGCATCGAGGTGATCTCCTACGACCGGCTCATCCTCGGCAGTGACAACGTCGACTACTACGCGTCCTTCGACAACGAGAAGGTCGGTGAACTCCAGGCCGGCTACATCGTGGAGAAGCTGGGTCTGAAGGACGGCAGCGCCGAAGGCCCGTTCAACATCGAGCTGTTCGCCGGCTCCCCCGACGACAACAACACCCGCTTCTTCTTCGAGGGCGCGTGGAAGGTCCTCAAGCCCTACATCGACAAGAAGCAGCTGGTGGTCCGCAGCGGGCAGACCCGGCTGGAGCAGATCACCACCCTGCGCTGGGACGGCGGCACCGCGCAGAAGCGCATGGACGACCTGCTGACCGGCTCGTACTCGTCGGACACCGTGGACGCCGTGCTCTCGCCGTACGACGGGATCTCGATCGGCATCCTGTCCGCCCTCAAGTCGGACGGCTACGGCACCAAGGCCAAGCCGTACCCGGTGGTCACCGGGCAGGACGCGGAGGTCGCCTCCGTCAAGTCCATCATCGCCGGGCAGCAGACGCAGACCGTGTACAAGGACACCCGCGCGCTCGCCAAGCAGGCGGTGCAGATGGCCGACGCCGTGCTGAACGACAAGAAGCCCGAGGTCAACGACACCACGACCTACAACAACGAGAGGAAGGTCGTGCCCTCCTTCCTGCTCGACCCGGTCAGCGTCGACAAGTCCAACTACAAGAAGATCCTCGTCGACTCCGGCTACATCAAGGCGAGCGACCTGTGACCGGCGGCGCCGCACCGATCCTCGAGATGCGCTCGATCGGCAAGTCCTTCCCGGGCGTGCGGGCGCTGTCGGACGTGACGCTGACCGTGGCGCCCGGCGAGGTGCACGCCATCTGCGGGGAGAACGGCGCGGGCAAGTCGACGCTGATGAAGGTCCTCAGCGGGGTCCATCCGCACGGCAGTTACGAGGGGGAGATCCTCTTCGAGGGCGAGACGTGCGCCTTCAAGGACATCCGGGCGAGCGAGGACCGCGGCATCGTCATCATCCACCAGGAGCTCGCGCTGGTGCCGTACCTGTCCATCGCGGAGAACATCTTCCTCGGCAACGAGCACGCCCGGCGGGGCATCATCAGCTGGAACGAGACCCTGCGGCACGCCGCCGCCCTGCTGCAGCGCGTCGGTCTCCACGAGCACCCGCAGACCCGCGTCGCGGACATCGGCGTGGGCAAGCAGCAGCTCGTGGAGATCGCCAAGGCGCTCTCCAAGAAGGTCAGACTGCTCATCCTCGACGAGCCGACGGCCGCGCTCAACGACGAGGACAGCGCCAAACTCCTGGACCTGATGAAGGAGTTGAAGGAGCAGGGCATGACCTCGATCATCATCTCGCACAAGCTGGGCGAGATCGCCGAGGTCGCCGACTCCGTCACCGTCATCCGCGACGGCCGCACCATCGAGACCCTGGACGTCAGGGACGGGAACACGACGGAGGACCGCATCATCCGCGGCATGGTGGGCCGCGATCTGGACCACCGGTTCCCCGAACGCACGCCGTGGACCGGCGAGCGGGGGGAGCACCCGGCGCTGGAGATCCGGGACTGGACCGTGCACCATCCGATCGACCAGCAGCGCAAGGTGGTCGACAAGGTGTCCGTGAACGTCCGCAGGGGCGAGATCGTCGGCATCGCCGGGCTGATGGGCGCCGGACGCACGGAGCTGGCCATGAGCGTCTTCGGCCGCTCGTACGGGCGCAACATCAGCGGAACGGTGCTCAAGGACGGCAAGGAGATCAGGACCCGCACGGTCCCGGAGGCGGTGGGACACGGGATCGCCTACGTCACCGAGGACCGCAAGCACTACGGCCTCAACCTCATCGACACCATCGGCCGCAACATCACCATGAGCGCCCTGTCCAAGGTCTCCCGGCGCGGTGTCGTGGACGAGCACGCGGAACGCCGGGTCGCGGAGTCGTACCGCACCAGCATGAACATCAAGGCTCCGACGGTCTTCGAGCAGGTCGGCCGGCTCTCCGGCGGCAATCAGCAGAAGGTCGTCCTCAGCAAGTGGATCTTCGCGGGTCCCGACGTACTGATCCTCGACGAGCCCACCCGCGGCATCGACGTGGGCGCCAAGTTCGAGATCTACACCGTGATCGACCGGCTCGCGGCCGAGGGCAAGGCCGTCGTCCTCATCTCCTCCGAACTCCCCGAACTGCTCGGCATGTGCGACCGCATCTACACGATGTCCGGCGGCCGTCTCACGGGCGAGGTGCCGCGCGGCGAGGCGACCCAGGAAGCCCTCATGCGCCACATGACCGACACCAGCGACAAGAGGTAACAGACATGGGCCCGGTCACCACCGACGCCAAGAACAGCCCGCCCCGCCCGGCGCCGCCGGGCGCACGCTCCACCACGAAGACGCTCCTGATGGACGCGGCCCGCCGCAACATGCGGCAGTACGGGATGCTCGTCGCCCTGGCGCTCATCGTCGTGCTCTTCGAGATATGGACCGACGGCGTCCTGCTGATGCCGAACAACGTCACCAATCTCGTCCTCCAGAACAGCTACATCCTGGTACTCGGCATCGGCATGATGATCGTCATCATCTCGGGCCACATCGATCTGTCGGTCGGCTCCCTGGCGGCCCTCGTCTCCGCGGCGTGCGCGGTGATGATGGTCGAGCACGACGTGCCGTGGGTGCTCGCCGTGGTGCTCGCCCTGTGCATCGGCGCGCTCGCGGGCGCGTGGCAGGGCTTCTGGATCGCGTACGTCGGCATCCCCTCGTTCATCGTCACCCTGGCGGGCATGCTGCTGTTCCGCGGCGGCACCCAGATCCTGCTCGGCAGCCGGTCGCTCGGGCCGTTCCCGGAGGGGTTCCAGAAGATCTCCACCGGCTATCTGCCGGAGGTCGGCCCGGTCACCAACTACCACAACCTGACCCTGCTGCTGGGTCTCGCGCTGCTCGCGTTCGCGCTGTGGCAGGAGGTCCGTGACCGTCGCCGGCAGCAGAAGTACGACCTCGACGTGCTGCCGCGGGGCCTGTTCCTCGCCAAGTGCGCGGCCCTGGCGGCGGCGGTCCTCGCCTTCACCCTGACCCTCGCCAGCTACCGGGGCGCCCCGGTCGTGCTGCTCCTGCTGGCGGCCCTGCTCGTCGGCTTCGGCTTCGTCATGCGCAACGCGGTCGTGGGCCGCCATGTGTACGCCCTCGGCGGCAACCAGGCGGCGGCCAAGCTGTCGGGCGTGAAGGACAAGCGCGTCACGTTCCTGGTGTTCGTCAACATGGGTGTGCTGGCGGCGCTGGCGGGCGTGGTGTACGCCGCGCGCCTCAACGCCGGTGTGCCGCAGGCGGGCGTGAACTTCGAACTCGAGGCCATCGCGGCCGCGTTCATCGGCGGGGCCTCCATGAGCGGCGGCGTCGGGACGGTGCTCGGCGCGGTCATCGGCGGCCTGGTCCTCGGCGTGCTCAACAACGGCATGTCGCTCGTCGGTATCGGCAGCGACTATCAGCAGGTCATCAAGGGCCTGGTGTTGCTGGCCGCGGTCGGTTTCGACGTCTGGAACAAGCGCAAGGTCGGTTCCTGATCTCCACGGGGCCGCCGGTACGGGATCCCCGTACCGGCGGCCCTTGTGCTGTGCGGGGGCCGGCACCGCGGCGCGGAACCGGCCCCCTGTGCTGTCCTGCACCCGGTTTCAGAAGGTCCCGAAGGAGTGCACGGTCGAGGACCGGTACGTCTGCCCGGGGCGGAGCACGGTCGAGGGGAAGCCGGCCTGGTTGGGTGAGTCGGGGAAGTGCTGGGTCTCGAGACAGAAGCCGTCGCCCTGGCGATAGACCCGTCCGGAGGTGCCCATCAGCGTGCCGTCGAGGAAGTTCCCGCTGTAGAACTGCACTCCGGGCTCGGTGGTGGCGATCCTCATGATCCGTCCGGATGCCGGGTCCGCCACCGTGACCACCTGCTCCGGGGACGCGGTGATGCCCTTGTCGAGCACGAAGTTGTGGTCGTATCCCTGCCCCAGCAGGATCTGCTCGTGTCCGTCACGCAGGTCCTCACCGATGGGCTTGCCGTGCCGGAAGTCGAAGGGTGTCCGTGCGACCGGCGCCCTTTCGCCGGTCGGGATGAGGCCGGCGTCGACGGGTGTGTAGCGGGAGGCGTCGATCCGCAGCCGGTGGTCGTGGACCGTGCCGCTGCCCTCCCCCGCGAGGTTGAAGTACGTGTGGTGGGTGAGGTTGACGACGGTGGCCCGGTCCGTGGTCGCCTCGTAGTCGATGCGGAAGTCGCCGCGCGGGGTGAGCACGTAGTCGACGCGGACCGTCAGCGTGCCCGGGTAGCCCATCTCGCCGTGCGGGCTCACGCGGCGCAGGGTGAGCCCGGTGTCGGCACCCCTCCGGTACGGCTCGACGTCCCAGACCCGCTTGTCGAAGCCCCGGTCCCCGCCGTGGAGGCTGTTGGTCCCGTCGTTGGCCGGAAGCCGGTACTCCGTCCCGTCGAGGGTGAACCGCGCGCCGGCTATCCGGTTCCCGTAACGGCCGATGAGAGCGCCGAAGTACGGGCTCTTCGCGACGTAGCCCGCCAGATCGGCGAAGCCGAGGGACACGTTCGCCGGCCGGCCCCGGCGGTCGGGGATCTCGAGCACCTGGACGATGCCTCCGTACGACAGAACGCGCAACCGGGTGCCGCCGGCCGCGACCGTCCAGCGATCGACGGGGGTGCCGTCGTCCAATGTGCCGAAGTGCTCGCGCTCCGGGCCCCGCCGGCCGGCGGTCCGCGGGGAGTCCGTGGCCGCCGCCGGGCCGGTGGCCGGCGTGGCCGCCGCCGCTGTCGTCGTGGCCGCGGCGGCCGCGGCGCCCGCGGCCGCCGCCAGGACCGTGCGCCTGCTGGTCGTCATGGTTCTTCTCACTCCTTGTCGGCCGCTGGACAGCGGCATGTTCGAAATATCGATCAACGTTCGGAAGAGTGGCGTAAGTCAACGACCGCGTCCGCGCCGTGTCAACAGCCCGCACGGACCCGCATATTGACGCGCCCGGAGGGACTCCCCCATGCTCGCCATGCGCAATTTCGCACAACGTTCGACATCTCGAACTCATTGTCCTGAGGAGAGCCCCATGGCAACCCGCCCGACAAGCACGCGTGCGCCGTCCCGACGCCCATGGACCAAACCTTGGCCCCGTCTGTGCACGGGCATCCTGCTGGCCTGCACCCTCGGCGCCGGGCCGGCCACCGCCTCGGACGTGTCCGGCACGTCCGCCGCGCCCGTCACCGACTACACCCTCACCGTCGACCCCTCCGGTCGCGGCCCCTCGATCGACGACTCGATGTACGGGATCTTCTACGAGGACATCAACCGCGCCGCGGACGGCGGTCTGTACGCCGAGCTCGTGCAGAACCGCTCCTTCGAGTACGACCGTGCGGACAACGCCTCCTACACCCCGCTCACCTCCTGGGCCACGGCCACCGCCGGGTCCGCCGCCGCGGAAGTCGTCGACGACGACGGCCGCTTGGGCGAACGCAACAGGCGCTATCTGCGGGTGGCGCTCGACGGCCCCGACGCCGGCGTCCGGCTCACCAACAGCGGCTACAACTCCGGCGTGGCCGTACAGGCCGGGCAGCGGTACGACTTCTCGGTGTGGGCGCGCACCGACCGGGCCGCCGGCACCCCGCTGACGGTCTCCCTGGACGACGCGTCAGGAGCCCTCGCCGAGCCGCTGGACGTCAAGGTCGAAAGCGACCGCTGGACCCGCTACACAGGCACCCTCACCGCGAGCCGCACCAGCACCGAGGGCCGGCTCACCGTCAGTGCCGGCGGCTCCGGGACGCTCCGGCTCGACATGGTCTCGCTCTTCCCGGAGAACACGTACAAGAACCGGCCGAACGGCATGCGTGAGGACCTGGCGCGGAAGATCGCCGCCTTGAAGCCCGGTTTCCTGCGCTTTCCCGGCGGCTGCCTCGTCAACACCGGGAGCCATGAGGCCTACGAGGCACCGGACTGGGAGCGCAGCCGCTCCTACCAGTGGAAGGACACGATCGGCCCCGTCGAGGAGCGCGCGACCAACGCCAACTTCTGGGGCTACAACCAGTCCTACGGCCTCGGGTACTACGAGTACTTCCAGTTCGCCGAGGACATCGGCGCCATGCCCGTGCCCGTCGTGCCCGCACTCGTCACCGGCTGCGGCCAGAACCGCGCCACCGATGACCCCGAACTGCTGCGGCGGCACATCCAGGACACCCTGGACCTGATCGAGTTCGCCAACGGACCCAGGACCTCCACCTGGGGAGCGAAGCGTGCTGCGATGGGCCACCCGAAGCCGTTCGGCCTCACCCACCTCGCGGTCGGCAACGAGGAGAACCTGCCCGACGAGTTCCTCGCCCGCTTCACGCAGTTCCGGGACGCCATCGAGGAGCGGTACCCGGACATCACGGTCATCAGCAACTCGGGCCCGGACGACACGGGTGCCGTGTTCGACCGCGCCTGGGAGCTCAACCGGGCGGCCGGTGTCGCCATGGTCGACGAGCACTACTACAACAACCCGTCGTGGTTCCTGGAGAACAACGACCGCTACGACTCGTACGACCGCGAGGGCCCCAAGGTGTTCCTCGGCGAGTACGCCTCCAGGGACAACCGCTTCCGCAACGCCCTGGCGGAGGCCGCGTTCATGACCGGCCTCGAACGCAACGCGGACATCGTCAAGATGGCCTCCTACGCCCCGCTGCTCGCCAACGAGGACTATGTGCAGTGGCAGCCCGACATGATCTGGTTCGACAACCACCGCTCATGGGGCTCGGCCAACTACGAGATGCAGAAGCTCTTCATGAACAACGTCGGCGACCGCGTCGTGCCCAGCGAGGCGTCCGGAACGCCGGCGGCCGAGGCCGGCATCACCGGCGCGGTCGGGCTGTCGACCTGGGCGACCAGCGCCTCGTACGACGACGTCTCCGTCACCTCCGCCCACGGCCGCACGCTGCTCCGGGACGACTTCTCCGGGACCGACTCCCAGTGGACCAGGGCGGCGGGCCGCGGCTCCTGGCAGATCCAGGACGGTGCGTTCGTCCAGTCCGACACCACGGCGGAGGACACCATGGTCACCGCCGGCGACCCGCGGTGGCAGAACTACGACCTGCGGGTGAGGGCCACGAAGAAGTCGGGCCGCGAGGGCTTCCTGGTCGCCTTCGGCGTCAAGGACACCGGCAACTACTACTGGTGGAACCTCGGCGGCTGGGGCAACACCCGTTCCGCCGTGGAACAGGCCGAGCACGGCGCGAAGAACGTCGTGATCGAGGACGGCACGACGATCACCACGGGCCAGGAGTACGACCTGCGGGTACAGATCCGCGGCCGGCAGGTGACGCTGTTCCTGGACGGCAAGGAGTGGGGCAGCTTCACGGACAAGCCGGCGGAGCCCTTCCGCCAGGTCGTGACGTACGACCAGGCCCGTGGTGAGCTCGTCGTCAAGGTCGTCAACGCACAGGACGCGGCGGCCCGGACCCGTGTCGACCTCGGGCGGAGGACCGACGTCCCGCCGGTCGCGCGCCTGACGACGCTCGCCGGCGACCCGGACGCGGTCAACACCGCCTCGGCCACGCCGATCAGCCCGCAGCGGTCGGTGCTGCGCGGTGTGGACAACACCTTCAGCCACACGTTCCCGCCGAACTCCGTGACGTTCATGCGGATCAAGACCAGGACGCCCGGCTCCTGATCCGACGGGGACCCCGCGTGCCGCGGCCCGCCGCTCGACCGGCGGGCCGCTGCGTGCCACCTACACGCTGGGCGAGGATCTCGTCGTCACGATGACCGTCACCGCCCCGGCCGCGTAGGAGCGCAAAGCAGGAGTGGCGAAGGCCTCCGTGTGTGGTGGAGGTGTCGAATCTTCACCGCACGGAGGCTTCCGGCGGCGGTCGGGGCAGGCGGCCCGGCCGTGGATTCGCCGGCCGCCGCCCCCGGGTACGAGGGACGCGGACCAGCAGCAACACGCCTCATGTCCTCATCGGGCCGACCTCCGCTTGGACCCCCGCTCGGCCCTTTGGCCGCTTCGTCAATCGCCGCTGCCGTCCGCCGTTCGGCGGCGCGGGGCACGGGCGGGCCATGATGCCGTGGCCGGCCGGCCGTGCGCCCCGGCGCCACCGGCCGGAACGCCCATCGGCACGACAGACAGGACAGCAAATAGGGAATTACCGCATGTTTCCGGCATCGTGCTCCATGCTGGTCCTGCCGCGCCGGGCCCCACCCGGGGTGCCGCCCCTGGCCCGGGGCGGGATGCGCGCATGTGCGACGACCGGAGGACCATGTACTGGCAGGATCACCCCCGTCCGACCTCTGCCACGCGGCGTGCCGTACTCGGTGCCGGGATCGCCGCAGCGGGATCCGCGCTGCTCACCGCCTGTTCGGGCAGCGGCGCGGACTCCACAGCCGGCGCCGGGAAGGGGGCCGCCGGACCACAGGGCGCCGTCTCCGCGGACGACAAGGAGGTCCGGCCCACATGGACACCCAGCCCCGAAGGCAAGCTCCGCGGCCTCACCTTCACCGCCACACCGGCCACGGTCGAGATCGGCGGCGGACGCACCGTCAGGACCATGACCTACAACGGCGAACTGCCCGGCAAGGAGGTACGGATCACCGCCGGCGACACCCTCAAGTTGACGCTCGCCAACCACCTGCCCGAATCCACCACGGTCCACTGGCACGGCATCGCCCTGCGCAACGAGATGGACGGCGTGCCCGACGTGACGCAGCCGCCCATCAAGCCGGGTAGAACGTTCACGTACCGCTTCCAGGCGCCGCACCCCGGCACATACTGGTTCCACCCCCACCTGGGCCTGCAGGTCGACCGCGGAATGTACGCGCCGCTGATCGTCGACGACCCCAACGAGCCCCTCTCCTACGACGCGGAATGGATCGTCCTGCTCGACGACTGGATCGACGGGGTCGACGGCTCCAGCCCCGACGACGTCTTCGACCAGCTCCGCAAGGGCAAGCCCGCCATGGGCCACGGCTCCGCGCACCAGCGCGGGCACGACCGTGGCACCCGGCCCTCCAAACCCTCCGGAGGAATCGCGGCCGGATACGGCCCGCCGGGTGCGCACGCGCCACAGCCCGGCGACGCGCCGGCACGCGAGGAGGCGTCGCCCTCACCGAAGCCGGGGGGAGGCCCCAGCCGGCTGATGACCGGCGCCGACAGCCCGCTGCTCGGCGGCCACACCGGCGACGTCGCCTACCCGTACTACCTGATCAACGGACGCACACCCGACGACCCGACCCAGTTCCGCGCCAAACCCGGCGACCGGATCCGGCTGCGCATCATCAACGCGGGCGCCGAGACCCCGTTCCGAGTAGCCCTCGGCGGACACCGGATGACAATCACCCACAGCGACGGCTTCCCCGTACGCCACCACCGGACCGACTCCCTGCTCCTCGGCATGGGCGAACGCTACGACGTACTGATCACCGCCAAGGACGGCGTCTTCCCGCTCACCGCGCTCGCCGAAGGCAAGAACGGCGCCGCCATGGCCGTCCTGCGCACAGCGAGTGGTGCGCTCCCCGGCCCCGCGACCCGCCCCGCCGAACTCCGGCGCGCCGTTTTGCCCTCGGCGCGCCGGCTCAGGCCACACGAATCCGTCGAGCTCGACCGGCGCAGGCCCGACCGGATCGTCAGAATCACCCTCACCGGCGGTATGGAGAAATTCGACTGGGGCATCGACCACCGCCCCTACTCACCCGACCGCGTCCACCGCATCGAACGCGGCGAACGCGTACGGCTGGTCGTCGTCAACGCCACCGACATGTGGCACCCCGTCCACCTGCACGGCCACACCTACGCCCTCGCCGGCATCGACTCCAACGGCGCCCGCAAGGACACCGCCACCGTCCTGCCCCACAACAAACTCGTCCTCGACTTCGACGCCGACAACCCCGGCGACTGGATGCTCCACTGCCACAACACCTACCACTCGGAATCCGGCATGATGACCACCGTCGTCTACGACGCATAACCCCACCATCAGGGGCGGCGGAGTTCGGGACTGTAAATCGTCCGGTGCAACTCCCGATCACGGAAGATCCATCGGTGACGAGTGAGAACGTGTATGCGTCTGAGGCCGTCGAGCCCACGAAGGCTGCGTCGGCGAGGGCAGTGGACGACCAGTTGATCGACGAGCCGGTGGGCCGTGGGGAGGGGCCGGGAGATCGTCGGCTCAAGAGATCCTTCAAGGGCCACCCGTACGGCGTACGGCTGTTGAAGGATTCCTGAAGCGGGCCGCCGCAGACTGCCGTCGATCGGTGTCGCACGGCTCGGAGGGCGGAATTCTGGACGAGGTGCCCCCGCCCTACCCCGAACCGGCCGCGGTCCCGGTGCGCGAATGCGGCGAAAGGCTGGTCGACCTGCGGGACGTGCCCGCCCTGCGGACCGCGACGCCCGGATCCGTCCTGCTGCGGCTGGGCGTGGTGGACCGCCTGGTCACAGCGCAGACGATGCTGCCCGAGGGGCTGCGGCTGCTGGTGCTGGGCGCCTACCGGCCCTCCCCCGGACTCCGGTGCACCGGGCACGAGACGGGTGCGGCAGCCGACTTGACGTTGTGCCGGGCCGACGGCGTCGAGCTGTGGCCGGGCGCGACCGATCCGGTGGCCGCTGAGCAACGACACACCCTGAGCGAAGCGTTGAGCGTCGTGGGACTGAGCAACTACCCTGCGGCGTGGTGGCATTGGTCCCACGGCGACTGTTCCTGGGCGTATCTGCGGGGTGCCGGTCATGCGCGATATGGCCCGGTAAGGCGCTGAGTGACGAACCGCCCGTCGGCGCCTGCCGCCTCACAGCGTCGTTGAGGGGGCAACATGCTGCACTTGAGACTGCTCGGGCCCGTCGAGGCCGTGGCGGCGGAAGGCCGGATCGATCTCGGCGGGGCGAAACCCCGCGCTCTGCTGGCCGCCCTGGCACTGGAGCCCGGCCGGGTCGTGTCCGCCACACGACTCGTGGACGTGGTGTGGTCCGAGAACCCGCCGGCCAGCGCCCGCGCCCTCATCCAGACCTACGTCTCCACCCTGCGCCGGTCCTTCGCCGAAGCCGGGCACCCCGACATCATCGTCACCCGCGCTCCCGGCTACGCGCTGCGCGCCGACGCCGCCGTGGTGGACGCCGACCGGTTCGCCCGCCTGCTGGACCGTTCCAGGGAGGCCGCCGCCGCACGGGACTTCGCCGGAGCGGCGGGGCTGCTGCGCGAGGCCAGGGCCCTGTGGCAGGGACCCGCGCTCTCCGGGCTCGCGGACTCGCTGCTCGCCGGGGAGGCCCGGCGCCTGGACGAACTGCGGATCGCGGCCGCCGAGGAGCTGTACGCCGCCGAGCTGGCTCTGGGCCGCCTGGACCACCTGGCGGAGCTGACCGCCCTGGTCGAGACACACCCCGTCAACGAGCGGCTGCGCGGTCAGCTGATGGTCACCCTCTACCGTCTGGGCCGCCAGGCCGACGCCCTGGCCTGCTTCCGGGCGGGCCGGGACTCGCTCGTCGAGGAGCTGGGCATCGAGCCCGGTCCGGAACTGAGCGAGCTGCACGAATCCGTCCTGCGGGGCGACGACGACCGGCTGCCCGGCAGCCCGGCCCGCGCACCGGCCGCCGGGAACCACCGGCCGCCGGCCCATTTGCCGCCCCGCCTGTCCGACTTCACCGGCAGACGCGAGGAACTGCGTCTGCTCACCGCGGGTCTGACGTCCACGCCGGTGCATGTCGTCGCCGGACCCGGCGGCAGCGGCAAGTCCGCCCTTGCCGTGCACGCCGCGCACCAGGTGACGGCCCACTTCCCGGACGGACAGCTGTATGCAGAACTACGAGGCATGACCGAGTCCCCGGCCACCGCGGCCGAGACCCTCGGCGGCTTCCTGCGCGCGCTGGGCGTGCCGGACCAGCAACTGCCGGACTCCGCCCAGGCCAGGGTCGAGCTCTATCGCACCCTGCTCGCGGAGCGGCGGCTGCTCATCCTGCTCGACGACGCCGCGAACGAACGGCAGGTACGTCCGCTGCTTCCGGCGGGCAGCGCGTGCGCCGTGCTGATCACCGCGCGCGACCGGCTGGGCGGGCTCGCGGGAGCCCGGCTGACCGAACTGGACGTGCTGGTGCCGGACGAGGCGATGGACCTGTTCACGACCATAGTCGGCGCGGACCGGGTGCAGGCGGAGCCGGAGGCGGCGGCCCGCATCCTCACCGCGTGCAATCATCTGCCGCTGGCCATCCGCATCGCCGGGGCCCGCCTGGCGATGCGCCGCCGGCTGCCGCTGGCCACGCTGGCGGACCGGCTGGACGACGAACGCCGTCGGCTCGACGAACTGCGCGTCGGTGACCTCGCGGTGCGCTCCACCATCAGCCTCAGCTTCGAGGCCCTGGACGAGCAGACCCGCACGGCGCTGGGCCGCCTCGGCCACCTGGGGCTGCCGGACTTCTCCAGCTGGGTCGTCGGCCGGCTGCTGGGGCTGCCGGAATCCGAAGCGCAGCGGCTGCTGGAGGGACTCGTCGACGCCCAGTTGGTGGACTTCGCCGGGGTGGACACCGCGGGCGTGGACCGCTACCGGCTCCACGACCTGGTACGGATCTTCGCCCGGGAGCACGCGGAGGAGACGGAACCGGCCGACGTCCTGCGGTCCACCGTCGAGGCGCCACTGCACGGCTGGCTGTCGCTGCTGCGTGCCGTGGCGGCGAGCCGGCCGCCCGCAGAGATGATCTGGCAACCGCGTGCCACCGCGCCCGAGCCCGAGCCACCCGAGGAGCACACCCGGCGCGTCCTCGCCGACGTCGCCGGCTGGCTGACGAGTGAGGAGCCCGCGCTGGCCCACGCCGTCGAACGCGCCGCCGAGCTCGGACTCGACCGGCTGGTGTGCGAGGTGCTGTCGGCCCATACGGCCGTCGAACTGGGCAACAGCCGCTATGAGTTCCGCGAGCGGATCATCTCCCTCGGCGTCGCGGCCGCGCGGCGTGTCGGGGACCAGCGCACCAAGGCCGCCATGCACGCCGAACTCGCCCGGCTCCGTTTCGCCCAGGACAGGTTCGCCGAGGCCCGCGCGCACTACGGCGAGGCGCTCAGCGGCTTCCGGATCGAGCGCGACGTGCGGGCCCAGGCCGCCGCGCTGGCCGGTCTGGGCACCGCCTGCCGCGAGCCCGGGCACCTCACCGAGGCCCTGCACTTCCTGGACCAGGCCGGCGTCCTGGTGCAGGCCATGGGCGACCCGCGCGGAATGGGCTACGTCCATCGCATCCGCGGCTCGGTCCGACTGGAGCAGGGGGACTACGCGGGCGCCAAGAGCGACCTCGACGTGGCGTTGTCGGGGTACCGCGAGGCCGGCAGCCGCCGCGGCATCGCCCTGGCACTGCGTACCGAGGGGCTGTACCACCGGGCCCGCGGTGACTATGAGGAGGCGCTGCGCACCTGTGCCGAGGCCGCGGACATCTTCGCCGGGCTCGGCGACCGGCTGATGCGCTCCTATGCCGTGCGGGCCCATGCCAAGGTGCAGTTCAGGCTCGGCATGGATCACGGTGTGCTGCCTCGGCTGGAGTGGGCGCTGAGCGTGGCGAGCGCGGCCGACGACCGTTTCGGGCAGGCGGTGACGCTGCGGACGATCGGGCAGCTGCATCTGACGGAGGGGCGGCTCGATTCCGCGCTGAGGTGCCTGGACTCCGCGATGACGCTGTGGGAGGCGATGGACGTCCAGGTGTGGAGGGCGCGTACCGAATACGACCTGTCGCTCGTTCACGCCGCCCGCGGTGACGCGACGGCCGCGCAGGCCTGCCGCACTCATGCGATGGGCGTGTTCCAGGAGTACGGAGCCCGGGAGTTCGCCGAACTCAACGGCGCTGCAAAGGTCGGTGCAGAGCAACTGAAGCACGGTTGAAGCGGGTGCGCCCAGTGTGGTCGGCGTCATGAACGGCCGACTCCCCAGGGGGAATTCACCATGCGTATCAGCCTGCGTCGCCCGGTCTCCGCACTCACCGGTGTCCTCACCGCTTCGGCTCTCGGCCTCACGGCCACCGTCGTCACCGAGGTGGCCGCCCCGGGCACCGCGCACGCCTCCTCGGTCGGCGGGTCGATCAGCCGCAACGAGATCCTGAACCGGGCGGAGTGGTGGATCGACAACTACGGCGCCATCTACAGCCAGGACCAGGCTGACGCCAAGCCGTCCGTCACGGGGGAGAAGTACCGCCCGGACTGCTCCGGCTTCGTCTCCATGGCCTGGCGCCTGCCCAAGGACGGCGGCTGGGACCGCAGCACCCGGAGCCTCACCTCGTACGGGGACACCGACTACATCTCCCTGGACTCCCTCAAGCCGGGCGACGCGATCCTCGACTCCGTCGACGGCCATGTCGCCCTGTTCCACAAGTGGACCGACTCCAGCAAGAGCCAGATGTGGGTCTACGAGGAGTACAGCACCGGTGACCCGGGCCGGCACGTCGTCAAGTCCAAGTCGGCCTACGAGAACTCCGGCTACCGGGGCGTCAGCTACGACGAGGTCGTCGGCTCCACCGGCTCCGCCTCCGTCTACGGCACCCTGAGTGACGGCCGGCTGACCTACACCCGGATCGACACCGAGACCGGTCGGCGGAGCCACGGCGCGGTGGCCTCCACGGCGAAGCTGGGCTTCACCCCCAAGGCCATGGCGACGCTCAACTTCAACACCGTCCTGGTGACCTCCACCTCCGGTTACCTGTACCGGGTCGACGTCATCACCAACAACAACTCGCTGGAGTTCGATACCCCGGTCCGCCTGGGCAGCGGCTGGACCCACGACCTGCTCACCTATGACGGCAGCGGCCACCTCTACGGCATAGCCGACGGCACCCTGCGCCGCTACACCATCGGGGCCGCCAAGCCCACCGCCTCGAACATCACCGGGAACACCCTCATCGACACCGGCTTCGCCCTGCAGACGCTCACCTCCACCGGGCCGGACTGGCTGCTGGGCACGACGAGCGGCGGCGAGCTGCTCTCGTACCGGATCCGTGGCGCCGGTGACTGGAGCCGCTACGAGCTGCGGTCGTCGACCTGGCAGACCATGGACAACCTGATCGCCCCCGGCGGCGGCGCGTTCTACGGCCACCGGGCGGAGGGCTCGCTGCACGCCTACCTCGACACCCTGCCGGACAACGGCAGCGGCGCCGACCTGACCGGCACCGGCACCGTCGACACCAGTGGCTGGACGCAGATCCTGCTGTCCGCCCAGCCCCGCACCGCTCAGTAACCGCCCCGCCGAACGCGCTGCCGGATCCCTGTGGTCCGGCAGCGCAGCGGTGTCGGACACAGAGGCCGGGTCTCCGCCGCAGTGCTCGTGCATGAGCGAGCCGAAGCCTCGGACGTGCACCGTCGTGCCCCGGGCGGGTCCGCGCATCGGCGGCGCCTTGTCCCGGCGCGGGCCGGACCCGTAAAGTGACCGGCCAGCAAGCGCTTTCTACGCTCTCCACGAGGAGCAACTCCATGTCTCGCCCCCCAAGCCGTCTGCGTGCCGCCGTCGTCGGCACCGGAGCCATCGCCCACGGCAGCCATCTGCCCGCCCTGGCCGACCACGCCGACGCCGTGGAACTCGTCGCCGCCGTCGACGTGGACAAGGCGCGGCTCGACGCGTTCTGCTCCGCCGCCGGCGCAGGGGTCGAAGGCTACGACCGCCTCGATGCGATGCTGGCCGCCGCCCGGCCCGATCTGGTGCTGCTCGCGTCGCCGCCCGCGTTCCACCGCGAACAGAGCGTCGAGGCCCTGCGGGCCGGCGCCTGGGTGCTGTGCGAGAAGCCGCTGTGCCTGTCGCTCGCCGAGTACGACGCCATCGCCGCGGCCGAGGGCCGGGACGGGTCGGGCGGTCCCCACGTGTCCGTCATCTTCCAGCACCGCTACGGCTCCGGCGCCGCCCACGCCCGCGAACTGCTGACCTCCGGAGCACTCGGCACGCCGCTCGTCGCCCACTGCCAGACCACCTGGTACCGCGACACGGACTACTACGCCGTGCCCTGGCGCGGCCGCTGGGCCAGCGAAGGCGGCGGCCCCTCCATGGGGCACGGCATCCACCAGATCGACCTGCTGCTGCATCTGCTGGGCGAGTGGACCGAGATCCGCGCCATGGCGGGCCGGCTGGTGCACGACGTGGAGAGCGAGGACGTCTCCACGGCGCTGGTGCGCTTCGCGAACGGCGCGATGGCCACCGTCGTCAACAGCGTCGTGTCGCCGCAGGAGGTCAGCCGGATCCGGATCGACTGCGCCGACGCCACCGTCGAACTCACCCACCTGTACGGCCACTCCAACGACGACTGGCGCTACACCCCCGCCCCGCACGCCGCCGCCGACGGGCCGCGCGTCGAGACGTGGCGCACGCCCGCCGCCGAGCTGCCGAGCTCGCACTCGGCCCAGCTGACCGGTGTCCTGGCGGCGATGCGCGCCGGGACGCGGCCTCCCGGCGGCGGGCCCGACGCCCGCCGGACCCTGGAGTTCGTCGCCGCTTTGTACAAGGCCGCCTTCACCGGACTCCCGGTACGGGCCGGTGAGATCACCCCCGGGGACCCGTACTACTCCGCCATGCACGGCGGTCACCCCGACTGGGCACCGGTGGACGCGAGCGGCGGCGGCCGGTGAGCGCCCCCGTCTCCCTCACGCACACGCACGGCGAGAAGGTCGTCGTCTCCTGCGCGGGGGTGGACCTGATGACGTACGTCTACCGGCCCGATCCCGAGGCGTTCGAGTCCCGCAAACCGTACGTCCATCCGCTGCGCACCCTCTCCGGCCGCGTCGTCACGGGCTACCGGCCCAGCGACCACCGCTGGCACAAGGGTCTGCAGATGACGGCGAGCCATCTGTCCGGGCAGAACTTCTGGGGCGGCAACTCCTATGTGCACGGCGAGGGTTATCTGCCGCTGCGCGACCGGATCGGCTGGATGCGGCACGACGGTTTCGACGCCCTCACGGCGGAGGACGACCGGCTCACCCTGGCCGAGAAGCTCACCTGGATCGAGAACGGCGGGGCCGAGTGGGCCCGGGAACAGCGCCGCCTCACCGTGCACTCCGCGGAACCGGACCAGGGGTCGTGGGCGCTCGACTGGTCCATCCACCTCACCAACGTCCATGACGAGCCGCTGCGCTTCGGCTCGCCGACGACCGCCGGGCGGGAGGCGGCCGGCTACACCGGGCTGCACTGGCGCGGGCCGCGCGACTTCACCGGCGGCCGGGTCTTCGGCCCGGACGGGCCGGGAAGAGACGGAGAGGCGGGCGCCGCCGCCCTGATGGGCCGCCGCACGCCATGGCTGGCCTTCACCGGCGTGCACGACGAGGTCGACGCGTGCAGCACCCTGGTCTTCGCCCACGCACCGGAGAACGAACACGCCGTCCATCCGTCGCACTGGTTCGTACGGTCGGAACCGACCCCGACGGTCGCCTTCTCCTGGGCGTTCCACGAGGAGTTCGCACTGCCGCCGGGGGCGAGCTTCGCCTACCGCTACCGGATCGTGGTGGCCGACGGCGCACCGGACCGCAGGGGGATCGAGTCGCACCTGCGGTCCTGGTGACGCTGCTGATCAAGGAAGGGCTTTACGGCATGCGGTCGCCGAGCAGCGCCAGGTTCTCGATCGCGGCGAGGCCGTACAGCGCCGTGTCGTTGGTGTGGACCCAGTTCGCCTCGCTGCCCGGCACCAGCGTGACCGGTCCGCCGACCTCTTCCGTGGCCCAGGGGGCCGACTCCTTGTAGCCGTCGCTGTTGTAGAACTTCTCCCACGCGCGCCGGGCCAGCTTCTCGTCGCCGGTCTGCACGGCGGCGTACGCGTCGAGCCGCGAGTGGCCCTGGAAGAGGATCAGCGAGCCGAAGTGCGAGCCGTAGCGCGCGGCCTGCTCGGCCTTGGTTGCGTTGAAGGACCGGCAGTAGTCGAGGTACGCCTCCTTGAACTCCGGCATGTCCACCAGGTCGATCAGCTCGGCGCACAGCTCGTTCAGTCCGAAGACCGCGGAGAGGTGCGAGACACCGACCTTGGGCTCCTTGTCGATCGCGAACCGGCCGGTGTCGAGGTCGTACAGTCCACTGCCCTGGACGAAGCCGTTGGGCTGGGCGGCGATCGTCTCCATCGTGGACAGGACCCTGGCCTTCGCCTTCGCCGCCTTGGGGCCGCCGCGCTCCCATTCGGTGAGCCAGGCGGAGACCAGTCCGCTCCAGTCGG
Source organism: Streptomyces peucetius (assembly GCF_025854275.1). Taxonomy (NCBI): domain Bacteria; kingdom Bacillati; phylum Actinomycetota; class Actinomycetes; order Kitasatosporales; family Streptomycetaceae; genus Streptomyces; species Streptomyces peucetius. Next base: position 651,002 of record NZ_CP107567.1, read on the forward strand.
TGCCGAAACCGATGGACAGCGCGTGGCGGTCGGGGGTGTACGGCTCGGTGCGGATCTTCCGGATCGGGTCGAGGGCGAGGAAGGTCTCGTCGGAGTCGACATTGGCGTGCATCAGGTCGCCGGTGCGTTCGTCGGCGGTGAGGTAGTAGTAGAAGCGGCGGTAGGTGGTGTTGGCGATGCGCTGCTGCTTGGCGCTGTCGGCGTAGTGCTGGATGCCGTGCCGGGTACCGAGGCCCGCCCATTCGCCCAGGTGGTAGACGTCGACCTCGCCGGTGTGGCGGGTCATGGCCTCGGCGAAGCGGAAGATGTCGGCGCGGCCCGAGCGCAGATAGGCGTACCAGAGCCAGAGGTCGGGCGAGAGTTCGGAGTTGTCCCAGGCGTAGCCGCCGACGTCGTAGCGCCACTGATGCCTGGCCGGGTCGTAGCTGTGCATGATGTCGCCGTAGTCCCAGAAGCCGTACCAGCGCCGCATGTCCACCTGGTCGCGGTAGTAGGAGAACAGGAAGTCGAGGTGGTCCTCGATCCTGGCCTTGGCGGGGGTGGAGCGGTCCGGTTCGGCGAACAGTCCGCCGAAGACCTTGGCCGACACCAGATGGGCGGGCGGGGCGGCGAGCTGGGGCGGGGTGCGGACGGCGGCCGTCTCCTTCGCCAGGGTGCCGGCGCCGGGTGTGGAGTCGTGGGCCCAGAAGAGGAGTTCGCTGGTGCGGGCGATGCCGTAGGGGGTGCCGAAGCCGGGCTCGTAGTCCTCGTACGTGATGTTCAGCCCTTCGAGCTGTTCCTCGTACGTGTCCTGGCCCATGCCGTCGTGGTAGAAGCGCAGGTCCATCGGCTGGGCCTCGGGCGACCAGAGCCAGAGGGTGACCTCCGCGCTGTCGGTGTGGGCGTCACGGATGTCGAGTCCGGCGGGGTGCTTCTCCCAGAAGTCGCGCAGCCCGAAGGACAGGCCGCCGCTCGCGCCGCCGACGTAGCCGAAGCCGGAGGCTCGCCGGCCGCCGCCGGCGGCGATCCAGCCGTGGCCCTTCTTGGTGCGCTTGCGCACGGTGAAGCCGTCGGCGGAGAGCTGGCTGAGGGTGTAGTCGCCCCAGTCCGGGACCAGATGGAGCCGGCTGGTGACGCGCTGGTCCCAGGTGGCCGGGTCGGGCAGCTTGCGGCCCTCGAACTGGGCGGCCTGGACGGCGGCTCCCGGGTCGCGGCGCAGTCCCGTGACACCCTTGACGGCCTCGCGGAGCATGCCGGTGCCGTCGCCGCCGAGCCGGATGTGCCGGTCGTACGCCGGGTCCCGCATCGGCACGGTGAAGCGGACGCCGAGTCCGCGGATGAAGTCGCCGCTCGCCTTGCCCGGCTCCTGGGTGCCGTCGTAGGTGATGGTGTGCACCATGCGGAAGGACTCGGCGCCCGCGTAGAAGTAGAGGCGTACGGAGAAGGGCAGCCAGCTGCGGTTGCCCCGGCGGTGCTTGCCGTCGATGCGGACGACGGCGCGTACGGGGCCGTCCTGTTCGACCCGGGTCTCCCGGATGACGCTCTCGAAGCGTTCGTACGTCTCCCTGCCCTGGTCGCCGTCCTCGATCTCGCCCTGGCGGAGCAGTACCAGCCGTCCGTCCCTGGCGATCTCGGTGGTGCCGCGGGTGACGGACTTGACCAGGCTGGATCCGCTCCTGCCGAGTTTCGCGGTGATGACGCCGGTGGAGACCTCGATCGTGCCGCCCCTGGTGGTGACGGCGACCCGGCGGGCAGGAGCAGCGGCGGGGCGGCCCGCCGTGAGGGTGAAGCTGTCCGCGGTCGTCTCGGGGCCGATGGCGTGCGCGGTCCACTTCAAGGACCCGTCGGGCCACTGGGCGAGCGGCCAGGTCTGGACCGGAACCTCCTTGCCGTCGGGGGTGGCGAGCGAGAAGGTCTGGTCCTCGGCGTGGAGGCCCTTGGGCCAGGGCACGCCGAGTGTGGTGCCCGGGGCGGCGCCGAGCCCGTCGGCCTCGAGCCACTTGAGGGTCACCGGCTGGGGGCCGGCGGCCGCGGCCCGGGGTGCCGCCTGGGCGCTGCTGCTGCCGAGGGCCCAGCTGAACTGGGCGGCCGCGCCTGCGGCCGCGGCCGCCGAGAGCAGGGATCTGCGGGAGATGGGGGACATGACAAATTCCTTCCGTACGACCGTGCGGGCGGGAAGAAGCGGGGAAACAGGGGAATCAGCGGGCGGCGTACCGTGTCTCGACGGCCACCGCGGCCGCCGCGACGGCGCCGGTCACCGGGACGGCCAGCGGCGCCATGAACCAGGCGGAGGCCGCCACCACGGCGAACCCTCCGACGAGCAGCAGCGATCCGGCGGGGTCGCGGACGGTACGCCGGGCCGCCGCGCGCAGCAGGTCGCGCCAGCGTGCGCCGGGGTGCCAGGCGGCCGCCGCGCGCAGCACCGCGACGACGGCGGCGATGAAGGTGAGGACGCAGACGGCGCCGGTGAACGACCCGCCGGGCAGTCCGGCCCGTACGGCGGCGAGGTTCAGCCAGAGCAGCCACAGCGCGGCGAGGCCGGACAGGCCGACCAGCCAGCCGCCGCGCGCCGCGGTGGCGAAGTCGGCCGCGAACAGACGCCACCCGGACGCCTCGTCGCGCAGATGGCGCCGCAGGTGACGGCTCCCGGCGGCGAAGGCCGCCGGGGCCGTCAGCAGCGGCAGTGCGGCAAGAGTCATCCACACCCCGGTGAGCAGGCACTCGGCGAAGACACCGAAGCCGGTGGCGAGCCGGGACGGCCGGTGCGTTGCGGATCGCGCGGCCACGGGCGGTCAGCCCTTCAGTCCGGAGGTCGCCATGCCGTCGATCAGATAGCGCTGGAAGGCCAGGAAGAAGGCCAGCACGGGCAGCAGTGCGACGAGCGACATCGCGATCATGCCGCCGTAGTCCGCGACGGCGTCCTGGTCGATGAACATCTTCAGGCCCAGCGAGACGGTGTACTTCTCCGGCTCGTTCAGATAGATCAGCGGCCCCATGAAGTCGTTCCAGGCGTTGATGAAGGTGAAGATGGCGCTGGTGATGAGGGCGGGCCGGCACAGCGGCAGCACGATCGACCAGTAGATGCGCAGATGGCCGCAGCCGTCGAGCCTGGCGGCCTCGTCCAGTTCCTTCGGCAGGTTCCGCATGAACTGGAGCATGAGGAAGACGAAGAAGGCGTCGGTGGCGAGGTACTTGCCGAGCAGCAGCGGCACATAGGTGTTGATCAGTTCCAGCTTCTGGAACAGCACGTACTGCGGGATCAGGATCACGTGGTACGGCAGCAGCAGGGTGCCGATCATCAGCGCGAACATCAGGTTCCGTCCGGGGAACCGGATCTTGGCGAAGGCATAGGCGGCGAGCGAGCAGGACAGGAGCACGCCGGCCACGGAACCGACCGCCAGCAGTGTGGAGTTCAGGAAGAAGGTGGAGATCGGAATGTCGGCGATGCCCTCGGTCAGCCGCCGGTAGTTGTCGGCGATCGGCTCGGCGGGGAACAGGTCGAGACTGCCGACGATGTCACCGCTCGGCTTGAGCGAACCGCCGATGACCCAGGCGACGGGATAGAGCACGACGGCCAGCAGTGCCAGTGAGCCGAAGTGCCAGAGCAGCGAGCCGCTGCGACGCCGCCGGACGGTGGTGAGTGTGCCGCTCATCGGGCCGCCTCCTCGTAGTGCACCCAGCGCCGCTGGGACCAGAACAGCACCGCGGTGACCAGGCCGACCGCGAGCAGCAGCATCCAGGCCATGGCGGAGGCGAGGCCCATCCGGCTGTTCTCGAAGCCTTGTTGGTACAGGTAGCAGGTGTAGACGAGCGTGGCGTCCGCGGGGCCGCAGGTGCCGTTGCTGATGATGTACGCGGACCCGAAGATCTGGAAGGAGTGGATCGTCTCCAGCAGGACGTTGAAGAACATCACCGGCGAGATCATCGGCAGTGTGATGTTCCAGAACCGCCGCCAGGGCCCGGCGCCGTCGACCTGGGCCGCCTCGTACAGTTCCCGCGGCACCTGCTTGAGTCCCGCCAGGAAGATCACCATCGGCGCTCCGAACTGCCAGACGGTGAGCGCCACCAGGCTGTAGATGACCCACTCGGGGTCGCCGATCCAGCCGCCCACGTCCATGCCGAGGAACGACTGGGCCTTGTCCACCACGGCGTCGTCGGAGAAGAGCGCACGCCACACGATGGCGACGGAGACGCTGGCGCCGACCAGCGAGGGCGCGTAGAACGCGGCCCGGTAGAACGCCTGTCCGCGCCGGCTCTGGGCCAGCAGGAGCGCGACGCCGAGGGCCAGCAGCAGCTTCAGCGGGGTCCCGATCAGGACGTACTTGACGGTCACCTCGACGGAGGTCCGCCAGCGCGGGTCGGCGAACATCTCCGAGAAGTTGCCGAGGCCGATCCACTTCGGGGAGGCGAAGAGGTCGTAGTCGGTGAAGGCGAAGTAGAGCGAGGCGACCATCGGGCCGGCGGTGAGCAGCAGGAAGCCGGCGATCCAGGGCGACATGAACAGATAGCCGACCAGGCCGTCCCGCCGGCCGCGGCCCCGGGCGGCGGGCGGGGCCGTGCCACGGGCCGGGAGCGGCGCGGCGCCCGCCTGCCGTTCGGCCGGCTCGGGCTTCATCACGGTGGGGCTTCCCATCAGGAGTCCAGAGCCGTCTTCGCCTCGGTGAAGAACTGCTTCACGGAGTCCTCGACGGGGGCCTTGCCGAGCGACATGTCGCCGGCGATCCGCAGGAAGGCCGCCTCCACGACGTCGGCGCCGGCGGGGTGCGGGGTGATGGGCTCCAGCACACCGGCGTCGGCTATCTGCTGCTCGTAGGCGGCGATCTTCTTGCTGACCGGGTCGGTGGGCCGGAATGCCTCGAACTGCTCGGTGGTGGAGAGCACGCCGCGGTCGTATCCCATGATCCGGCCGGCCTCGGGGTCGTGCACCATGAAGCTGATGAAGGTGGCGACCTCGGCGGGGTGCTTGGTGCGGGCGCTGCCACTGAGCATCAGCGACCCGAGGTACTGGGCGGTGCGCTTGCCGTCCGTGGTGGGGATGGGTGCGATGGCGTACGAACTGTCGCCCTCAGCGGTGTAGCGCGCGGTGAAGTTGTCCCAGGTGAACTCGCCGCCTGCCAGGCCCTGGGCGAGAGCGGACTTGGGCTTGATCTGCTCGACCTTCTTCGGGTCGGCGTACAGCCCGGACTTGACGCGCTTCATCGCCTCCGTCCAGTACGGGACGAGGTCGCTCTCGGTGAATCCGAGCCCGTTCTCGGTGAAGAACGCCTTGCCGTTCTGGCGGAGTATCAGGTCGTAGAGGTACATGACGCCGTGGGGCCCGGAGTCGCCGGCCCTCCCGGCCTTGTCGTGGATCCTGATGAGGGCGTCGTCCCAGTCCTCCCAGGTCCAGCCGGTCTCCGGAGTGACGCCCGCCTTCTCGTAGACCCTCTCGTCGATGATGTAGCCCATCGAGTTGGACCCGACGGGGACGCCGAGGAGCTTGCCGTCGATCTCGCCGAACTTCTCCAGGCCCGCCCGGAAGTTCGCCAGGTCCAGGTTGCCCTTCTTTGCCTGCGGGCCGAGGTCGAGGAGCACACGCTTGGCGTCGTACTTGCGCAGGAAGCCGACGGCGTTCTGGAAGACGTCGGGCGGGTTGCCGCCCGCGGCCTGGGTGTTGAACTTCTTCCAGAAGTCGCCGTACTGCTGGAAGTCCGTCTTGACCTTGATCTTCGGGTGCTTCTTCTCGAAGAGGGCGATGGTCCGGTTGATCTTCTCGGCCCGGTCGTCCGCGCCCCACCATGCGTAGCGGATGGTCACGGGGCCGCCGGACGAGCCGCTGCCCGCGCCGCAGCCGGCGGCGGTGAGACCGACACCGGCAAGGGACGCGCCGGCCGCCTTGAGGAAGGTCCGCCTCTCCACATGCCTCGACATACGCATGATGCACCCTCTCGCCGTGATGACTGAAGAAATGAATGAATCGTTTCAGGAAAGCGCTTGCCACGAAATGTAGGGGCGCGGCGAGAGCGCGTCAACGGTTTGGGCGACGCCGAATTTCCGACCGCTCGTCCGGGATACCGAACGCCATGCGGCATGCCGGACGCTGCACGACCGTAACGGACCACCGGGGTGTGCGCCAGCCTCCATGGGCGCGCGATCCGCCGGGCACGCACGCCGGCGGCTCCGCCGCCTCGACCCGAAGAGCCCCACGACCCGGGAACGCCGGACGGCCGCCGTCCGCACGGCCGGCTCCACGACGGCGATCGCGGAGCCGGCGGCCGGCTCCGCAGCGCCGGTCGCGGCCCGATGCCGAAGGGACGACGATCGGGCGCGGCGCTTGCGGCGAGGGCAGGAACCGCTTCCGAAACACACTCACCTGCCGCCGGCCGCCGCCCCGGGAAGAACGTGAATCGATTCACCATCCCTGCCGAGTGGCCCGGCCTCCTCCACCGACGCGTGGCACCCCGCCACCGGTCGCGGCACACGTTCGCGGGCCGGCCGCCGAGGACACACCCCGTGCTCAGCGGTGCTCGAACCAGGCCGCCGCGGGCAGCAGCTTTTCGTCGTAGCCGAAGAGCGCCTGGTTCTCCCACGCGTTGCCGGACGACGGGTCGGCCGGGTCCCAGCCGTTGCCGGTGACCGCCGTCCAGGTCGGGTCCCAGTAGATGACGCCCAGTCCGCGCCCGCCGGGCACGGCCTCCACGACGTTCATCACATCCCGGACCCAGGCCGCCTGGCCGGCGGGGCTCGCCGGGTATCCGGCGACCAGTTCGGCGGGGAGGTCGATGATGTTCTCGTGGCCGTCCTTGCTGTCGAGACGGAAGGGATAGGCGGTCTCGGCCACCATGACCGGCTTGCCGTAGCGGGCGGAGATGTCGTCGAGATTTGTCTGCAGGTCGGACAGCGCTCCGTGCCAGTAGCCGTAGAAGGACAGGGCGATGACGTCGAACTCGACGCCCTGCGCGGTGGCGTTGTCGAACCACCACCGGTAGAGGCCGTTGTCCCCGCCGTTGGCCAGGTGCAGGGCGATCCGGGTGGAGGGGTCGACCGCCTTCGCTGCGGCGATTCCGGACTTCAGCAGCCCGGCGGTGCGGCTCCAGTTGTCCGTGGAGCCCTCGGGCCAGAGCATGCCGGTGTTGATCTCGTTGCCGATCTGCACCATGTCGGCGGTGGTGCCCTGCGCCTCGAGGGCGTTCAGGACGTCGTACGTGTGGTCGTACACGTCCTTCCTCAGCCCGTCGTACGAGTGCGAGGCCCAGGCGGCCGGTTTGGTCTGGGCGCCGGGGTCGGCCCAGACGTCGGAGTAGTGGAAGTCGACCAGCAGCTTCATGCCCTGCTGCTTGATGTGCTGGGCCATCTGCAGCAAGCGCCTCTTGTCGTTGTAGCCGTCGGCCGGGTCGACCCAGACCTTGAGCCGGCCGTAGTTCGCGCCCGCGGATTCGAGGATGCCGAGCGCGTCTCCGGTCCTGCCGCCGCTGTCGCGGTAGGTGCCGCCGAAGTCCTCGCTCTTCTTGAGCATGGAGACGTCGACGCCCTTGACGCCGAGCCCCGACGAGCCGGGGGTGAAGGCGAGGTCGTCGACGTTGATCCAGTTCCCGGCCCTGGCGTCGGAGTTGATGCTGACGGTGCACTGCCCGCCGGTCACGCGGACGGAGGTGACGAGGCGTATCCACTTCCCGTCGGGTGTGGGCGGCAGATCGGTCCGCTGCTCGGCCGATCCGCAGTTGCGCAGGGCGAGGTACGCGGACCTCTGCCCGCCGCTGGAGCGCACCCAGGCGCTGAGCCGGTAGGTGCCGCTGCTGAGGCCGGTCAGGTACTGGTACGTCTCCACCTTGTACGCGGAGGACGACCAGTGGCTGAGGCGGCTGCTGCCGCTGCGGCCGCCGGCCTCGGTGTACGAGGCCGTGTCCTGGCCCGTGGCGGAGTAGCTGGACCAGCCGGACGTGCCGGATTCGAAACCGGTGTTGGTGAGGGCGGATGCCGCGCCCGCCTGCTGGGCGGGCAGCGCGGCGAACAGCAGGGCGCCGAGCGCGGGCAGGACCGCGGCTCTCATCAGTGTGCGGGAGGTGCGTCGTGCCTGGACATGCATCGTCGAGTCCCTTCGACGGTGGTGGGCGAGGACGGATGGTGCACCTGCCGGGGGCGGCTGCTTCCTATGGCTCACTTCCCTGCGGGCGCTCGATGCCGGTGTCGACGTTCCTCGGCCCGCGGTCGCTTCGCTCCCTCGGCCTCGTCGCTTTCGACACCGCCGCGCCCTCCGGTCCGTTCGCGGCAGGCTCGGCGGCCGCCCCCGGAGTTCTGGTCCCGGTCGTCAGGCGTCGAGCCGTACGACCCTCACGGCGCCGGCCGGGACGGTGAGTTGTCCGGCGGCGCGTTCGCCGCCGAGGAGTTCGGTGCCGGGGGCCTGCAGCGGCACCTTGGCGTCGTGTTCCGTGTGGTTGACGGCGAAGAGGTAGTCGCCGCTCTCGCCGGAGCGACGCACCACCTCGTCACGCGGGATTCCGGTACGCGGCGCGATGCCCGCGTCCTCACAGGCGCCGGCGAGGACCGTGTCCAGCGCGCCCGGGCCCAGCCGGGTGGAGACGTACCAGGCGGTCCCCCGGCCGAGGCCGTGCCGGGTGACGGCCGGGCCCCCAGCGGCCGGCCCGTCGGCGTACGTCCACACGGTCTCGGCGCCGCGCGGGACGACGAACTCGGTCCAGACGTCGGCGGTGAGCGGCGTCTGCCCGGGGCCGGTGATGCGTACGCTCTCGCCCTCCCCGAGCGGCGACCACTCCTCGACCGTGAGGCCGAGCACGTCGCGCAGCACCCCCGGGTGGGCACCGGGGTGCACGGCGTCGTGTTCGTCGACGATGCCGGAGAAGTACGAGACGACGAGCGTGCCGCCCTTCTCCACGTACGCGCGCAGATTGCGTCCCGCTTCCGCGGTCGCAAGGTACAGGGCGGGGACGACGACCAGCGGGTAGGCCGACAGATCGGCCTCGGGGTGGGCGAAGTCGACGGTCAGGTGCCCGTCGTAGAGCGCCTCGTAGAAGCTGTCGGCGCGCTCGCGGGCGTCGTGGTCCTCGCTGGGGCGCCACTCGAGGCTCTGCGCCCACCAGGACTGCCAGTCCCACACCATGGCCGCGTCGGCGACGGTACGGGTGCCGTTCAGCGGGGCCAGCGAGCCGATGTCGGCGCCGAGGCGGACGACCTCGCGCCAGACGCGGGAGTCGGTGCCGGCGTGGGGCAGCATCGCGGAGTGGAACTTCTCCGCACCCTTCCGGGACTGGCGCCACTGGAAGAACATGGCGCCCTCCGAGCCGCGGGCCACGTGGGCGAGGGAGTTGCGGGCCATCTCACCGGGGCGCTTGGCGGGGTTGCGGGGCTGCCAGCTGACGCCGCTGGTGGAGTGCTCGAGCAGCAGCCAGGGCCCGCCACCGGCGACGGAGCGGGTGAGGTCGGCGGCCATCGCCAGGTTGACGTGAGTGCGGCGGCCGTCGGTCATCAGATAGTGGTCGTTGGTGACGAGGTCGACCTCGCGGCCCCAGGCCCAGTAGTCGACGGTGTCGCACTGGCTGAGCGCGGTCATGAAGTTGGTGGTCACGGGAACGCCGGGAGCGTGGCGGTGCAGGATGTCCCGTTCCATGCGGAAGTTCTCGCGCATGGTGTCGTCGGCGAAGCGGCGGTAGTCCAGCTGCTGGGCGGGGTTGCCGGCGGTGGGGGTCAGCCGCGGCGGGTCGATCTCGTCGAGCGAACCGTAGCGCAGCCCCCAGAAGGTGGTTCCCCAGGCGTCGTTGACCGCCTCGACCGAGCCGTAGCGGGCCCGGAGCCAGCGCCGGAAGTGGGCGGCGCAGTTGTCGCAGAAGCAGGCGCTGACGGGCACGCCGTACTCGTTGTGGACGTGCCACATGGCGAGGGCAGGGTGCCCGGCGTAGCGCTCGGCGAGCCGGGTGGTGATCGCGGCGGCGGCCTCGCGGTAGGCGGGGCTGCTGTGGCAGATGGCCGCGCGTGAGCCGAAGGCGTGGCGCACGCTGCTCGTGAAGGAGAGCGGCATCTACCCGGCCGCCACGTCCGCCCAGACCAGCGGCATCCTCGTCCAGGCCCCGGAGTTCTTCGCCGACCAGCCCGACTTCTACAGCCGCGCCGCCGACATCGCGAAGACCGCCGCCCCCGCCCACTGGGGGCCCAACGTGAACGTCGCCTACGCCACCTTCAAGGACGAGTTCGGCAAGGCGGCCAAGGCCAGGTCCGGCTTCGGCGCTGCCCTTGGCCGGATGCAGGACGCCACCGTCGCCGACCTGGAGAAGCAGGGCTTCGAGGTCGCGAAGTGAGCATGTCCCCCGCCGCCCGACGGACATCCGGGCGCCGGACGCCGAGCGGGGTGAGGACCGCCCCGTACGGATTCCTCCTGCCGGCCGTCGTGCTCTTCGCCCTGTTCTTCGCACTGCCCGTCGGGTACGCGCTCTGGCTCAGCCTGCACAAGGTCGACGTCCAGGGCCTCGGCCTGGGCAGGAACGCCCGGACCGAGGTCTGGGCGGGCCTGGAGAACTACATCGCCGCACTCACCGACTCCGAGCTCGGGTACGGCGCCCTGCGGGTCCTCGGCTACGGGGCGATCGTCGTCCCTGTCATGCTGGGCCTCGCGCTGCTGTTCGCGCTGCTGCTGGACACCGAGCGGGTCCGGGCACGGTCCTTCTCCCGGCTGACGATCTTCCTCCCGTACGCCATCCCCGGCGTGGTCGCGGCGCTGCTGTGGGGCTTTCTGTACCTGCCGGACGTCAGCCCCTTCCACCACGTCCTCGAGCGGCTGGGACTGCCGCAGCCCGATCTCCTCGACGGCGGACCGCTGTTCGTGGCCCTGGCGAACATCGCGGTGTGGGGCGGCACCGGCTTCAACATGATCGTGATCTACACCTCGCTGCGGTCCGTCCCGGCGGAGGTGTACGAGGCGGCGAAGCTCGACGGTGCGACACCGCTGCAGATCGCCCTCCGGATCAAGATCCCGATGGTGGTCCCCTCGCTGGTGCTGACCTTCTTCTTCTCGGTCATCGCCACCCTCCAGGTCTTCAGCGAGCCGACCACCCTCAAGCCGCTGACCAACGGCATCTCCACCACCTGGAGCCCGCTGATGAAGGTGTACAACGACGCCTTCGTGGCGGGGAACGTGTACGCGGCCTCGGCCACCGCCGTGGTCCTCGCCGCCGCGACGTTCCTCCTCTCGTTCTCCCTGCTGCGGGCCTCCGACTCCCGTGCCAAGCGCCAAGGAACCCGATGAGCACGCCCACCGCATCTCTGCGGCCCCGCAGGACCGCCCCGGCCGCCGGCACCACCCCCGGCACCTCCCAGGGACCGCCGCACCACCGCCGGGTCGCCCTGCTGCCCACCGCGGCGCTGCTGCTCGGCGCCCTCTACTGCCTGCTGCCGGTCGCCTGGGTCCTCGTCGCCTCAACCAAGTCCGGCGCGGAACTCTTCTCCACCTTCACCTTCCTGCCCGGCAGCGGCTTCGGTGACAACCTCACCGACCTCAACGCCTACCGCGACGGCATCTACTGGCGCTGGATGGCCAACTCCGCCCTATACGCGGGCCTGGGGGCCGTACTGTCCACGATGGTCTCCGCCGTCTCCGGCTACGCGCTCGCGGTCTACCGCTTCCGCGGCCGCGAGGCCCTCTTCAACGTGCTGCTCGCCGGCGTGCTCATGCCGCCGGTCATCCTCGCCATCCCCCAGTACCTGCTGATGGCGAAGGCCGACATGACGGACTCCTACCTGTCCGTGCTGCTGCCGCTGATCCTCTCCCCGTACGGCGTCTACCTCGGGCGCATCTACGCCCAGGCGGCCATCCCCATGGAGCTCGTCGAGGCCGGCCGGATGGACGGCGCCGGCGAATGGCGGATCTTCCTCAGGGTGGGCGTCCCGATGATGTCCTCCGGGCTGGTGACGATCTTCCTCTTCCAGTTCGTGGCCATCTGGAACAACTTCCTGCTGCCGTACATCATGCTCAGCGACGACGAGAAGTTCCCCATGACCGTGGGCCTGTTCACCCTGCTCGCCCAGGGCAGCAGCACGCCCGCCCTCTACACCCTGGTGATCACCGGCGCGCTGCTCGCCATCGTCCCGCTCATCGCGCTCTTCCTGGTCGTCCAACGGTTCTGGAGCCTGGACCTGCTGTCCGGAGCCGTAAAGTCTTGAGGGCAGGGGAACGAGGGGACACGACATGAACCGCGGCCCGGACGGCAGGCGCAGGCCGGTGACGATCCACGACGTGGCGCGCGAGGCGGGAGTCTCACGCGGCACCGTCTCCCGGGTGCTCAACGGCGGGCACTACGTCAGCCCGGCCGCGCAGACGGCCGTCAACAACGCGATCCGCAGGACGGGCTACGTCGTCAACCGGCACGCCCGGTCACTGATCACCGGAAAGTCCGACTCGGTGGCGTTCCTGCTGACCGAGCCCCAGGAGCGCTTCTTCGAGGACCCCAACTTCAACGTCCTGCTGCGCTCCTGCACCCAGGCACTCGCCGCCCAGGACATCCCGCTGCTGTTGATGATCGCCGGCAGCGACGACGAACGGCGCCGCAACCTGCGGTACATCGAGGCCGGTCACGTGGACGGCGTGCTGCTGGTCTCCAGCCACTCCGGCGACCCGGTGGCCGGTGAACTCCAGGCCGCGGGCGTACCCGTGGTCGCCTGCGGCAAGCCCATCGGCCGGCAGGCCAGGGTCAGTTACGTGGCGGCCGACGACCGGGAAGGCGCCCGGGACATGGTCCGCTACCTGCACGACCGCGGCCGCCGGCGGATCGCCACGGTCACCGGCCCGCTGGACACGCCCGGCGGGGTGGAGCGCCTCGCCGGCTACCGCGAGACGCTGGCCGAATGCGGCCTGCCCGCCGACGAGTCGCTGATCGCGACGGGCGACTACAGCAGGGCGAGCGGCGAACAGGCCGCCGAACTGCTGCTGGAACGCGCCCCCGACCTCGACGCGGTGTTCGTGGCGTCGGACCTGATGGCCCAGGGAGTCGTCGACGCCCTGGGCCGTGCCGGCCGCACGGTGCCCGAGGACGTGGCCGTGGGCGGCTTCGACGACTCGCCCGCCGCACTGTCGACCCGGCCCCCGCTCACCACGATCCGCCAGCCGTGGGACCGGATCAGCAGGGAGATGGTGCGGATGCTGCTGGCCAGGATCAGCGGCGAGGACCCTGCGGCCGTCATCCTCCCGACAGAGCTGGTCCGCCGCGACTCGGCCTGACGCCGGGGCGCGGGCCCGCGGACGGTCACGGACCGGCGGGGTGGGCGGGCCAGAGGCTCACGATCATTCGGCCCCGCGGGCGATGCCCCCGACCCACTGAACGACGCCCCCCGTCAGCGTGCCTCACGCGGCGGGCGCAGCGGCGCATCCATACACCGATGAGCCTCCCAGCTCCTCCTCGATGTTCGACCTGTTCGGCAGGCGTACGCAGGACGCCCTCCCCCGCGTACGCGTACCCACCACCCCGGGTAGAACTCCGACGACGCCGGGTCCATGACTAGGCCGATGTCCGCGCCGGGCCGATACCCGGCCCGGTCGATCGCGGCCATGACGAAGTCGAGCGCCTCCTCGGCCGTACGCAGCGCGGGCGCGAAGCCGCCTTCGTCGCCGACACCCGTGGAGTGGCCCGCGGCCAGCAGGTCACGTAGGCGGGTGGTCGGCAACCGCGACGCGGACGAAGCCGGGGGCCCGGATATTGACGATCCGGGCCCCGAGCTCATCGGGCCGGGCAGGGCTGGATCGCGACGAATGCGGTGTAGTGGTCGCGGTGGGTTTCCGTGAACGTCGACGGAGCACACAGCCTGGCGCGGCGGAACATGTCACGGGCGTCCTCCCGCAGGATGAAGCCGGCCCGCTGGTAGTCGCGGAGTCTGTCGGCGAAGGTCCGGACATAGGCCCGGTGGCTGCTGAACCCGAGTTGCTGCACCGTACGCACGTTGTCGTAGCTGCCGATGAAGCCGGTGAGGAAACGGGCCTCGCCGAGTTCGACGAACGGCAGCCGTGGCACGCGCCGGCCCTTGCGGTCCTCGGTGATGGCGTTGCCGTTGGTGTCCCGGACGATGGTCTCGTCGCTCAGGGTGCGCAACTGTGTGCTCGTCGGCGGCGGTGATCCCTTGCGTACCCAGTCGTGGCCCTGAAGGAAGTGCGCACGCAGCGCGGGCACGAAGCTCGCCGGTGTGGACCCCCTGACCGGGAACGGCACGTCAAGCGGCGCGTCCAGCGGATCCGGAATGTGCGGGCTGCCCGCGACGACGTAGAAGCGGTACCGCTTGGTCGCGATGCCCCGGTCGGTCAGATTCGCCGGGTCGTCCGCCTCCGAGTTCACGATGAGGACCTTGCCCCGGTAGCGGCCGGCGGCGATGTCCGCCTGGGGGTCGAACCCCTCGGTGGTGATGGGCAGCACCAGGTCGAGCGCACCGGTGGCGTCCCCGGAATGAACCAGCCGGAGCAGGGGGTACGAGCTGTCGGAGAAGCCCGTGCCGTACTGCCGGTGCACGTGGCCGACCAGTGGACGCGCGCCCGAGGACCGGGCGGAAAGAGCCCTGGCGAAGTCGGTGATGATCTCGTCGTCGACCCGTCCTCCGTCCTCTGCGAATCCGCCCTCGATGAACGTGTCGGGCACCGACGGGTCCAGGATGCGGTTCCCGATCGTGCTCCAGCCGATGCCGGCGTGCACGAATCCTTGGCGGAACAGGAAGTCCCTGCGCAGGTACACGTTGAGCGCGCCGAGTCCCACCACGAAGTGGGGCGGCTCCACGACAGCCGTGCCGTTGGCGCGGTGCGGATCGGCCGGGGCGCTGATCCGGTAGGGCACGCGGAACCGCCCGGTCGACGTCTCGCCCTCGAACACGCCGTCGTACTGCACGTATCGAATTCCGCCGAACGACCCGATGGGCGTGACCACCGGCGTGCCGAGCCGGTCCTCGGCACCGCCTTGCGGGGGGCTCGCCACGGGCCGCGGAGCCGGGGCGAGCGGGGAGTGACGGTAAGCCGCCTCGGCGGCCGAAGCCGGAACCACCGGCGTCAATGCTGCCAGCAGCAGCGCACCCAGTCGGAGAGTGCGCGCTCGTCGGCGACCCGGAGCGGGTCCATCCTGTCGGTGACACAGCCAGAACATCGAGTGCTCCTTCCTTCCGCGCGAGGAGGCACTCGTCCGGTGCTCCGGCGCTGGAGTCAGCCGATCACCCGATGCCTGTCTGGGCTTCCCGCCTGACCCAAAGGAGCGAGGCGCCTCCCCCGCACAGCCGACCGGCGACCGGCAGAAAGAGGCGGGGGAAGCGGTCCGGCGGTCCATCCCGGCGTCGATCCGGCCGGTCTCCTGTGCCTGCCGCACTGCCGCGATCTTGCCCTGGTAGGACGTCGCTTCGGTTTCCGTGGAACCCGGACGCTCCAGTTGCTTCCACAGCATCAGACGCATCAGCTCCGGCCGCCCGACAAGGTGGTCGAAGACAGCGCCCGCGTAGGCGGGCAGATCCCCGTGGCCCCGCACGGCGTGGTCTCGGGCGACCGCTACGCCCCCGGAGCTGATGAAGTCGCTGAACGGCTGACCGGTCACCGAGCGGTGGACAGGCCTCGTGCGGGCGCCGATGGCCCTGCGGACGGCTCGGGTCGCCGCGGCTCGGGCGCGTTCGGAGGCCGAGCAGGAAGTATGGCTCCAGGGACTGAACGCACACGAGGCACAGAGAGGCTGCGACATGGTGTCAGTGGCCAGGTTCACGGCTCTGCTCGACCCACCGGTGTACATCGTGACGGCTGCCGCGGACGGGCAAAGGGCCGGCTGCCTGGTGGGGTTCGCCTCCCAGTCGTCGCTGGACCCGGTGCGGTTCGTGGTGTGGCTGTCCAAGGTGAACCACACGTACCGGGTGGCGCGCCACGCCCCGTTCCTCGGCGTGCATCTGCTCCACCGCGACCGGACCGAGGTCGCCAGGCTGTTCGGCGGCGAGACCGGCGACCGGGTCGACAAGTTCGCACGGGCCCGCTGGGAGCCGAGGGGCGAGGGCGTTCCGGTGCTCGGGGATGCGTGCGCCTGGTTCATCGGCCGGGTGGAGGAGCGGGCCGACTGGGGGGATCATGTCGGTTTCTGCCTGACACCGGTCGACGGGTCGGCCGAGTCCCTGCCGCGCGGATCGCTGCTCACCCTGGGAGATGTCACCGATCTGCGGCCCGGCCACCCGGCGCCCTGACCGTCGGCGCGACCTGCCCCCGGCGAGCGCGGCGGCGCGGCCGCAGCCCGGGACGGCCGACCCGGCAGCGTGCCGCCCGGCAGCCGTCCACGGCGGGAAACACCGTCTCGGCGGGGTGGCTGCGATCCGCTGAGTCGGCACGTCGGCCACCGCGCCGTGCCGCGGCCCCGCCACACGCCGACAGCACGTTCGCCCACCGGCTCCCGCCCGTCGGTGGCGACCGCGCCGAGAGGGTGTCAGTGCCGGCGCGAGCCGACCCGGGCCCGCAGGACGTCGAAGAGCCGACGGCCGACAGCCGTGGTCGAGATGCCGTGCGGTCCCCTCCCGAGCCGGGAGGGCGGGTCGGGCTGCCGGCGCGGCGCGATCCCGTGCCGCCGCATGCGGCGTACGACGGTGCTCAGTTTCGAAGTCACTGTGGAGCTCCCTCCGTATCGGGGTCGGGGGGGTCGGCCCCCACACATCGCCTGCCCTTCGGGGCGAGCCGCATGCCCAAAAACGCGCTCCTGGCATCCATGGGCCGATCCACGGCCGGACTTCGAGGACAACCGCGGTGTGCATGACGACGCGATCCGCCGGCCTCCGGCACTGCCTTCACCACCGCGCTGGAGATGAAGCTCCGCGACGCGCGTCGACGAGGGCCTCCCAGTGGTGGAGAACTGGAACAGCGCCGATCATGACCTGTCCTGCGGGGGGACGGCGATCCGCCCGGTTCGGGCAAGCCCCGGCTCCGGTCTACGTCCGCTCGGTGGGCTGCTCGGCGGCCTCGCGTTCACCCGCGCTGACCAGCCCTGTCTCGTAGGCGACGATGACGGCCTGGACACGATCACGGAGCCCGAGCTTGGCGAGGATGCGGGCGACGTGCGTCTTGACCGTCGCCTCGGCCAGGTGGAGGCGGGTGGCGAGTTCGGCGTTGCTCAGCCCTCGGGCCAGCAGGCCGAGGACCTCCAGTTCGCGCGGGGTGAGCGAGGCGAGGTCGCGGTGGAGGGCGGCCGTGTCGCTGCCGCGCCGGGTGAACCGCTCCACGAGGCGGCGGGTGATGGCGGGCGCGAGCAGAGCGTCGCCGGTACGGACCGTGCGGACGGCCGCGGTCAGATGCTCGGGGGTGACGTCCTTGAGGAGAAAGCCGCTGGCCCCGGCGGACAGAGCCGCGTAGACGTATCGGTCGAGGTCGAAGGTGGTCAGGATGATGACGCGGGGTTCGTCGGGGGCGCCGGTGAGGATGCGGCGGGTTGCCTCCAGGCCGTCCATCTCGGGCATCCGGACGTCCATCAGGACCACGTCGGGGCGTGTGCGACGGACCGCTTCGACCGCTTCGGTTCCGTTGGTCGCCTCGGCGACGACGTCGATGCCGTCGGCGCCGAGGATCAACCGGAATCCGGTGCGGACCAGGGTCTGGTCGTCGGCGAGGAGCACACGCAGTGGCTCGGTCACGGTGTCTCCAAGGGGATCAGGGCCTCCACACGGTAGCCGCCGGTCAGGCGTCGGCCGGTGTTCAGGGTTCCGTCGTAGACGGCGAGGCGCTCGCGCAGGCCGATCAGGCCCCGGCCGCTTCCGGCGGCCCCGGCCGGGTGTCCACCGGTGTCGGTGACTTCCACCCGGAGCCGCCGCGGGCCGTATTCGACGGTCACGGCGGCGGTGGCGCCGGACGCGTGCTTCACGGTGTTGGTGAGGGCTTCCTGGACCACGCGGTAGGCGGCGAGTTCGAGACCGGGCGGGAGGGCACGGGGTGGTCCTGTCACGGTCAGGTCGACGCGCAGTCCGGTGTCCCGGACCCGTCCGACCAGCGCTTCCAGCTGGTTCAGGCCGGGTTGCGGGGTCAGCTCCGCCGCCGTGTCCGTCCCCTCGCCCTCGTCGGTCATGGTGAGCAGTCCCATGACGTGGCGCAGCTCGGCCATCGCCGCGCGCCCGCCCGCCTCGACGGCGAGCAGCGCCTCGCCGGCCTGCTCCGGGGAGGTGTTCATGATCTTGCGGGCGGCGCCCGCCTGGATGATCATCACGCTGACGTTGTGCGTGACGACGTCGTGCAGTTCGCGGGCGATCCTGGCCCGCTCGTGCTCGACGGCCCGGCGCAGCGCCTCCGCCTGTTCGCGCTTCAGGGCGGAGAGCCGGGCTCGGCCCTCGTCGGTCCGGAGCTTCCAGGTGCGCAGGCCGACGGCGGCCACGGCCATCGGGGCCAGGATCAGCAGGGCGATGTATTCGTTGGGGACGATCGGTGTCACCGAGTTCCCCGAAGTGCCGACCAGAACGACCGACACCGGCAGCGCCGCCAGGGTCGCCACCCGGTAGGGGCTGTACACGGCGGCGCTGTAGACGGCGATGACGAACGCGTAGAAGGTCAGCCGCAGGACACTCTGCGGTGTCGCCAGAGTCGCGGCCGTCGCGATGCAGAGCACGGCGAGCGGGTAGCGGCGGCGCAGCGCCAGGGCACCCGAGGCGATGACCGCGAGGGTCACCATGAGAACCAGGCCGCCGAGGCCGGACGGGCGTGGAAAGGCGCGCTCCACGCCGGGTGCGATCTCACGCACCACGACGTTGTCGACGTTGTCGACGCCGTAGTAGACGGTGGCGATTCCGAGTCCCAGTGCCACCAGCGCGTCGAACTGCCAGGCGCGCCGGGTGGGCCGCAGCGGTGGACCGGTCGGAAGCCTGGCATCGCGGATCGTCCGGCGGACGGTTTCCCGCAGCCGCGCCGGCGTCGTACGTACGTCCGTCACCGGTTCATTGTCGCCGTCGCGCGGACCCGCGGGGTCCGCCCCGGTGGTCATTCCCACGACACCGGATACATCACCCGCCTACATCGCAGGGATGACGTTTCCGGGGCCTCGTCCCGGCGCGGTACCGCAATGGGTTCGGGCGGGCGACGCGTGTGGGCCGGGCCCGCTCCTAGCGTTCACGCAACCCGACTGCCCGTACCTGAGGAGCCGTTCATGACCATGCCGGTGATCGAATTGCGCGAGGTGAGCCGCCGATACGACGACGGCCCGCCCGCTCTGCACGAGGCGTCGCTGACCGTGCAGCGCGGCGAAGCCGTCGCGATCCTCGGCCCTTCCGGCAGCGGCAAGTCCACGCTGCTCAATCTGATCGCGGGCCTGGACCGGCCCGACGCGGGGACCGTCACCGTGGACGGGGTGCGGGTGGACCGGCTGGGCGAAGCCGGATCGGCGCGCTACCGGCGGTCGAAGATCGGCATGGTCTTCCAGTTCTTCAACCTGCTCGACGATCTGACCGTCGCCGACAATGTCACCCTGCCCGCACGCCTCGCGGGCACGGCACGTCGCGAGGCGGAGCGCCGGGCGGCGGAACTCCTGGAAGTGCTGGGCATCGACCGGCACGCCCGCGCCTACCCGGGGCGGCTGTCCGGCGGCGAGCGGCAACGCGTCGCGGTGGCCCGGGCGTTGATGAACCGGCCGACGCTGCTCCTGGCCGACGAACCGACCGGGGCCCTGGACACGGCCGCCGGACAGGACGTCAGCAGGCTGCTCAGCGGCCTCAACGCCGAGGGCCAGACCGTCGTCGTGGTCACCCACGACCTGGCTCTGGCCCGGTCCTGCACGAACCGTACGGTCGAGATCGCCGACGGCCGGATCATCGCGGACGTCCGGTCGCAGGCCGTCGTGCCCCAGGCCGTCCGATGAGCACGCTCGGCAAGGTGGTGCGCTCGGGGGTGGGACGACGCCGGGTGCAGACGCTGGTTGTCGGGCTCACCACGATGATGGCGGTGGCCGCCTGCGTCCTCGGCGGATCGCTCCTCGTGGTGTCCGGCGCGCCCTTCGACGACGCCTTCGCCAAGCAGCACGGCGCTCATCTGTCCGTGCAGTTCGACGCGGGCCGAGTGAGTGCCGGGCAGTTGTCGAAGTCCAAGGACGCCGAAGGAGTGAGCAGTGCGGCCGGGCCGTTCCGTACGGCGACGGTCACCCCGCGGTCGGACGGGGCGGGCCCCGCGTGGCCGATGACCGTGGTCGGCCGGGGCGATCCCGGGCAGGACGTGGACAAGGTGGCACTGCTCGACGGGCGGTGGCCCACGCGCTCCGGCGAGATCGTGCTGTCCGCCGACTCCTCGCTCCTCCCGACCATGGGCATGCAGATCGCCTTCCCCGATCTGTCCGGCGGTCCGACCCTCACCGTGGTCGGTGTGGCCCGCTCGGTCACGCGGACCGCCGACGCGTGGGTGGTTCCGTCCCAGATGCCGGCGCTCACCGCTCCCGGCAGCGGCGGACACCAGATGCTCTACCGCTTCGCCGACGCGGGCACCGACGCGCAGATCAGCGCGGGGGGCGAGGCCGTGACGGCATCCCTGCCGCGGGGGACGGCCGTCGGCGAACAGTCCTGGCTCACCGTCAAGAAGGGCGCCGAGCGCGACACCGCCGTCTACGTCCCCTTCCTCATCGCGTTCGGCGTCCTGGGCCTGGTCATGTCGGTGCTCGTCGTCGGCAACGTCGTCGCGTCGGCCGTCGGCACGGGAACGCGCCGTATCGGCATCCTCAAGTCGGTCGGCTTCACCCCGGCCCAGGTCGTGCGAGCCTACGTGGGTCAGGCGCTGGTCCCGGCCGCCGTCGGCACGGCCCTCGGTGTTCTCGCCGGACACCTGCTCGCCGTGCCCGTACTGGCCGAGACCGAGGAGGTCTACGGCACCTCGTCCCTGGCCATCGCCCCCTGGGTCGACGTGGCGGTGATCGCCGGGCTGCTCGGTCTGGTGGCGGCGACCGCGTGGGCGAGCGCCTGGCGGGCCGGCCGGCTGCGTACGGTCGATGCGCTCGCCGTCGGGCGTACCGCTTCGGCGGGGCGCGGCCGGTGGGCCGCCCGCCTGGCCGGACAGCTGCCGTTGCCGCAGCCGGTCGCCCTGGGGCTGGCCCGGCCCTTCGCGCGGCCCGCCCGCGCGCTGGCCATGGGCACGGCGATCCTGTTCGGCGCCATCGCCGTCACGTTCGCCGTGGGGATGGGCGCCTCGCTCGGCGAGGTGATGAAAGCAAAGGCCCACGACGCCGCCGATGTCGTCGTGCCCGCGCCCCTCCCGGACTTCGGGCCCCGAGGTTCTGGAGCCGGGACGCAGCCCAAGGCCGATCTCCCCGCAGTCGCCGCGGCCGTCGAGGCCGCCGCCGGGACCGGGAAGTACTACAGGGCCGCGACGGTACGGGCGACCATGTCCGGCCTGACCGGCATCATCGACGTGATCGCCTTCACCGGCGACGCCTCCTGGGGCGGCTACACGATGGTCTCGGGCCGCTGGATCGACAAGCCGGGCGAGGCCGTGGTCCCGACCCCCTTCCTGGCCGCCACCGGCACCCGCATCGGCGACACCGTCACCCTGAACGGCCTGGCCGAGCCGGTCACGGTCCGGATCGTCGGCGAGGTCCTCGACCCCCGCAACGACGGCAGGCAGGTCTTCACCGACGCCACGACCCTCACGGCCGCACATCCCGACCTGACGGAAACGAGCCATCACATCGCGGTCGTGCCAGGCACCGACGTGTCCGGCTACGTCGCCGCGCTGAACTCGGACCTGGCACCGCTGGGTGTCACCGCGCGGGCCGGCGGGCTCGACGCGGGCGGCGACATGGTCGTCACGCTCAACGCGCTGTCCGTGATCCTCACGCTGATGCTCGTCGTCGTCGCCGCGCTCGGCGTGCTGAACGGCGTGCTGCTCGACACCCGCGAGCGGGTCCGGGAGATCGGTGTGCACAAGGCGCTCGGCATGACCCCCCGGCAGACCATCGCGATGGTCCTCACCTCGGTCGTCGTGACCGGACTGGTCGCAGGCGCTCTGGGCGTGCCGCTCGGCGTGGCCCTGCACGGCTGGGTCATCCCCGCGATGGGCGACAGCGTGGGGCTCCGCCTCCCCGGTTCCGTCATCGCCGTCTACCACGGGGCCGAACTGCTCCCGCTCTCACTCGGCGGCCTGCTCATCGCCACCCTGGGCGCTCTCCTGCCCGCCGGCTCGGCCGCCACGGCCCGAACCGCCACGGCCCTGCGCACCGAATAGGAGGCCGGGTTCGCAGCTCGTGCCTCCGGCCCCCGGCGCAAGGAGGACACTGTTGGCGAATTTCCTGTGCCAACGGAGGTTGTTGATCAGTAGGTTTGTGCCATCAAGGTTGTAACGGCCTGCTCGGAGGGGTGAACGTGGAGGACTCGCAGGTCGCCTTCCGCTTGGAGCTGGGTGTAACCGGGTTCCGCGACTGGAGTGACCCGCCCCTGCCGAGTACTGATCCCAGGACATGCCGTGCCGCCTGGCATGCCGCGGCGCGGGCTGCGGCGCGGGCTGCGGGCGGGCAGGTCGAGGACTTCACGGAGCAGGAATACCCGCAGAACTTCCACAGCGCCAGGATCAGCGATCGGGACGGCACACACAGCGCGCTGTTCCACGCTCACCACCCGCTGATTGCCTTCGTCGGAGACCGGCGCTACTGGTACACCGACGAGTTCCAGGAACCTCCCGCTTGGGCCACCGTCCTCACCGACGTCGGCTTTGTCGTCTTGAGCGCAGCACAGCTCCTGTTGCCGCTGACGGAGTCGGACACCTCTGCTCTGTCTGCGACGGAGTGGCGTCAGATCAAGCACTGGCGGCCGGAGACCCTTGGCGCAACACTCTTCAACTCATGGGACTGATGGCCCGGGCCACCCGAGCCGTCTCCTCAGGAACCCCGCCAACCTTCCTGGCGTGCAACGACACCGACACCCTCCCCGAACGCAACGTCGGCCTTCACGACCACAACGGGTCATGAAGGCCGACGTCACGTCCAGCCCTGGATTCGCCAACAGTGTCCAAGGAGCGGTGGGGGTCGGTCGGCTGGTTGGCTGCCAACTGGCGCGGGACACGGGAGTTCCGAAGCTCCTTCACCTCCGGTACGTGGTTGCAGAGCCTGTCGGCGGCGGCGCGGAGTACGGGGCCGGGCAGGCACGCCCCGGCCCCGCAGACCCGGTGAACGAGACCGGTTCCGAGGAGCGCCGACGGAGGTCAGCGCAGCGCGTGGTGCGGCAGTTCGCCGTCCGCCGTCAGCGGGACGAAGTCCTGTACGAAGTCCGCGCCCGCGCCGACGAGACCGCAGCTGCTCTCGGGAAACTCGTTCCACGCTCCCTGGAGGCCGCTGAGCGGTTCCGACACCACGAGGCGTGTCTCGGGGGACAGCCCGCTCAGGAACTCCAGATCGGGGTGCAGCGCGCGGAGTGTGTCGACCTCGGCGCTGTAGTAGAGGGACCGCGAGCGCCGCTCGCTGGAGTACCGGAAGGCCCAGAGCTGCTCCCCGTCCGTCACCGCGACGGTCATCTGGAGCGGGTGATCCACGCCGTGCCGGCGGCCCAGCTGCTCCACGTGTCCCGCCATGCGGGCCACGGCCGTCAGTGGGTCCTGGTCAAGGCCGAAGGTGAGCGCCAGGAAGAACATGACCTCGGAGTCGGTGGAGCCCTCGATGTCGGCGAACAGCGACGGGTCGATGACCAGGCACAGGTCACGGCGCAGCCGGTGGAAGTCGGCGATCGCCCCGTTGTGCATCCACAGCCAACGCCCGTGCCGGAAGGGGTGGCAGTTGGTCTGCTGGATGGCCGAACCGGTCGACGCCCTGATGTGGGCGAAGAACAGGTGGGAGCGGACGTGTGCCGAGATCTCGCGGAGGTTGCGGTTGTTCCACGCGGGGCCCGTCTCCCGGATCACGGCCGGGGTGTCCATGCCGGGGCTGTACCAACCGATGCCGAAGCCGTCACCGTTGGTCGTCTCGACGCCCATCCTGGCGTGCAGGCTCTGGTCGATGAGGGAGTGGGCGGGGCGGTAGAGCACGGAGTCGAGCAGCACGGGCGTCCCCGTGTAGGCAAGCCACCGGCACATCTGGGACCACCACTCCTCTCCGCCCCCGGCCGCCGACCCGGGCTCCTGGGCCGGGAGCAACACGGGCCGGCCCCTCCATCGTCGCCTGCCCCGCGGGGTGATCGCCACGCAGGACCCGGGTCGAGGGCCTACGGGAACCGGGTCGACGGCCATGCGGCGCCCGGGTGGATCGCATACGGGACCCGGAGCGGTGGGTGCCCGGCTGATGCTCCGCCAGGGGCGCGGAAGGCCCCGACGGGAACCCGGCGCGCCTCCCTCCGCAAAAGTTCAGGCTTAAAGGCAAGCCTAAAGAAAAGGCGTGTCGCATGTATTGACCACACCCGGCGGCGACAGGCAGTCTCTCCGACCGGAGAGCGCTCTCCCATCACAAGCTCCGACCAAGCCTGAGGAGAACGGTTCATGCCCGCAGCCGGCACACCGGTCGCGCCGACGCGACCGAGACCACCCGACACCACCTGGCGGCGAGGCCTCACGGGGGCGGTCGTCACCGCGCTGGTGGCCACCCTGCTCGCCTTCGCACCCGCCACCACCGCACACGCCGCACCCGTGCTGCTCTCCCAGGGCAAGCCGGTCACCACCTCCAGCCAGGAACACAACGGCACACCGGCGGCGCACGCCGTCGACGGCGACAACGGCACCCGGTGGTCGAGCGCCCACTCCGATCCGCAGTGGATCCAGGTGGACCTGGGCGCACCGGCGGCGCTCAGCCAGGTCGAACTGCGCTGGGAGACCGCGTACGCCGAGGCTTACCGCATCGAGCTGTCGACGGACGGGAACACCTGGTCGACGGCCTACTCGACCACGAGCGGGGGCGGCGGCACGGAGACCGTCGACATCTCCGGTACGGCCCGTCATGTGCGGATGACAGGCACCGCGCGCGCCACGCAATGGGGCTACTCGCTCTGGGAGTTCAAGGTGTTCGGCTCGACCGGCGGGGACGGCCCGGTCATCCCGGGCGGCGGCGACCTGGGCCCGAACGTCCATGTCTTCGACCCGTCGACACCGGGCATCCAGGCCAAGCTCGACGAGGTGTTCCGGCAGCAGGAGTCGGCCCAGTTCGGCTCCGGCCGCCATGCCTTCTTCTTCAAGCCGGGCACGTACAACGGCCTCAACGCGCAGATCGGCTTCTACACCCAGATCGCGGGCCTCGGCCTGAGGCCGGACGACACCACCATCAACGGGGACGTGACCGTCGACGCCGGTTGGTTCGAGGGCAATGCCACCCAGAACTTCTGGCGGGCCGCGGAGAACCTCGCCCTGAACCCGGTCAGCGGGACCAACCGCTGGGCCGTGTCACAGGCGGCCTCGTTCCGCCGTATGCACGTCAAGGGCGGGCTCAACCTCGCACCGAGCGGGTACGGCTGGGCCAGCGGCGGCTACATCGCCGACAGCAAGATCGACGGTACCGTCGGGCCGTACTCGCAGCAGCAGTGGTACACCCGCGACAGCTCGGTCGGCGGCTGGACCAACGGCGTGTGGAACATGACGTTCTCGGGCGTGGAGGGCGCCCCCGCCACCGGCTTCCCCGACCCGCCGTACACGACGCTCGACACGACGCCGATCTCCCGCGAGAAGCCGTTCCTCTACCTGGACGGCGACACGTACAAGGTGTTCGCCCCGGACAAGCGGACCGGCGCCCGCGGCACCACCTGGGCCTCCGGCACCCCGCAGGGCCGGTCGGTTCCGCTGGACCAGTTCTACGTCGTCAAGCCCGGCGCCACCGCCGCCACCATCAACGCGGCGCTCGCGCAGGGCCTGCACCTGCTCTTCACCCCCGGTGTCTACCACGTGGACCGGACGATCGAGGTCAACCGCCCGGGCACGATCGTGCTGGGCCTCGGGCTGGCCACGATCATCCCCGACAACGGCGTCACCGCCATGAAGGTCGCCGACGTCGACGGCGTCCGCCTCGCGGGCTTCCTGATCGACGCAGGGCCGGTCAACTCGCCCACCCTGCTGGAGGTCGGCGGCGAGAACGCCACCGCCGACCACGCCGCCGACCCGACGACGGTGCAGGACGTCTACATCCGCATCGGCGGGGCGGGTCCCGGCAAGGCGACCACCAGCATCGTGGTCAACAGCGACGACGTCATCATCGACCACACCTGGGTGTGGCGCGCCGACCACGGCGAGGGCGTCGGCTGGGAGACCAACCGGGCCGACTACGGCGTCCGCGTCAACGGTGACGACGTGCTGGCCACGGGCCTGTTCGTGGAGCACTTCAACAAGTACGACGTGGAGTGGTACGGCGAGCGCGGCCGGACGATCTTCTTCCAGAACGAGAAGGCGTACGACGCGCCGAACCAGGCGGCCATCCAGAACGGCAGCACCAAGGGTTACGCCGCCTACCGCGTCGACGACTCGGTCGACACCCACGAGGGGTGGGGCATGGGCAGCTACTGCTACTACAACGTCGACCCCACCATCCGTCAGGAGCATGGCTTCCGGGCCCCGGTGAAGCCGGGCGTGAGGTTCCACCATCTGCTGGTGGTCTCGCTCGGCGGAAACGGCCACTACGAGCATGTGATCAACCAGACGGGTTCACCGACCTCCGGCACGTCCACCGTGCCGTCCACGGTCGTCTCGTTCCCCTGACCGCGCCTGCGGCCGGTCCCTGGTCCCGCCGACCGGGGGCCGGCCAAGGTCCGTGCATGGCGCGCACCGAACTGGAGGCGCAGTGCAACGTGCACCTGCTACACGACGCCGTGCATCGTCACCGAGGGCGCCCCGGCCCGGGCCGGGGCGGCGCTGAACGCGCAGTACGAGCTGCCGTGAGCCGTATGCGGCAAGGGGCCGTTCCGGCCGCGGCGGAACGGGCCCCGCACAGCACTACGCGGAATCCCGGATCACCAGCTCCGCGTCGAAGACGACGGAGGTGGGCTCGGTCCGGATGCCCTCGATCTGTTCCTGGAGCAGCCGGGCCATGGTGGCCGCCATCTCCTGCACCGGCTGCCGGACCGTGGTCAGCGGCGGCCGGCAGGCGAGGGCCGCACTGGAGTCGTCGAAGCCGATGACCGCCACGTCGTCCGGCACCCGGCGGCCGCTCTCGCGCAGCGCCTCGCACGCGCCCTGGGCCATCAGGTCGTTGGCCGCGAAGACACCGTCGATGTCGGGGTGCTCGCTCAGCAGCCGGTTCATGGCGGCGGCACCGCTGTCGACGGTGAACCGTCCCTCGGCGACGGGTATCCAGGGCCGGCCGTGGCGGGCCATGGTGTCGCGGAAACCGGCCAGCCGGTCCTGGGCGGCGGGCAGTTCCAGCGGTCCGGCCACCGTGGCGATCCGCCGGCAGCCGCGCCCCAGCAGATGCTCGGCGGCCAGCTGCGCTCCCTCGCGGTGCGCGACGTCGACGAAACTGACGGGCGCCTGCGGCAGCGGACGGGCGAACAGCGCGCAGGGCAGGCCCTCGGACGCGAGGAGCGCGGGCAGAGGGTCCTCGGCACGGGTGGAGAAGACGAGCGCGCCGTCCGCGCTGCCCTGGCGCAGATACGCCACCACCTGCTGACGGGCGGCCTCCGTCTCCGCGAACATCAGCACCGGGTACATGGACCGTGGCCGCAGGAAGCCGACGACGCCGCTGACGACGCGGCCGAAGAAGGGGTCGGCCAGTGCCCGCGCCGCGAACGCGTTCTGCTCGGTCTCCGAGTCGTCCCCGGCGCCGGAGACGACCAGCGCGATGGTCTCGGCGCGGCGGGTCACCAGGGAACGCGCCGCACGGTTGGGGGCGTAGCCGGTGCTGCGGATCGCGGTGCGTACGGCGTCCTGGATGGCGGGGTCCACGTTGCGGACGCCGTTGACGACACGGGAGACGGTGGCGCGGGAGACTCCCGCCTCGCGGGCCACGTCCTCCAGGGTGGGCGCCTGTCTGGTCATGCACCGCACCCTATCGGCCGAGGCGGCCGGCCTCCGCGGCGGTGACGGCGAGCGTGCTGGTCAGCGGCAGGTCCCCGGCGGACCGGCCCGGACGGCGGCCTCGAAGGGGGCCAGGTACACCTCCCGCAGGGCACGCGCGTCGACGCGTACGTCGACCGTGAGGCGTTGGATCTCGGAGTCGCCTGCGACGTAGTGCTCGGCGGTGGCGGCGACGCCGTGCGCCTGGATGCCCCGGATCAGGGCGGCTCCGGTGCGGCCCGCGAGCAGCGGGTCCTCCGAGAAGCACACGAAGTGGCGGCCGCCGAGGGGCGACCGGTGCAGATTGAGGGTGGCGCGAGGAGCACGTGCACGCCCTTGCGCCTCGCCTCGGCGGCCAGCAGCCCGCCGAGGCGTCCGACGAGGTCGTCGTCCCACATCGCGCCGAGCGCGGAGGCAGAGGGCGGCAGGGCGGAGGTGTTCCGCTCGTCCCAGGAGTCTCCGCGCCCGCCCGCCGGGCCGTCGGAGGGGGTGAGGGCGGCCAGGCCGGCCGCCGACTCCGCGTGGGTGTCCCAGGTGGTCGCCCCCGTGAGCAGGCGGATCTTCTGCCGGGTGTCCAGTTTGTCGATCAGCCGGGCCAGGCCGTCCTCGGCCATGTGGTGTTCCCCCCACACCGCCGGAGAGCGCTCTCCGAGACGGGGAACACCACTGCGACCTGTCAATGGACCGCTCGTCCCTCCAGGGCGGCCCGCCAGGCCGGCGCGACGATCTCGCGGGCCGGCCTGGCTCTTCGGCCGCCGGCCGCGAGGAAGTGGGCGAGCGGCAGGGTCGCCGCGCCCAGCGTCACCGCGTCGGGTCCCAGGGCGCCGAGATCGATCGTCACGCGTCCGGCCGGGTAGCCCAGCGAGTACGCGGTGGCGTACTCGCGCACGGCGGCGAGGAACCGGGGGCCGAGTTCGAGCCCGGCCCAGCCGCCCATGAGGATCCGTTCGGGCTGGAAGAGATTGATGAGGCCGGAGAGCCCGGCGCCCAGGTACTCGGCCGTCTCCTGGAGCACCGCCAGCGCCACGGGATCGGCGGCCCCTTCTCCGGCCGGATACGCCGCGGCCAGCAGGGCCCCGAGCGCGGTCTCCTCGTCGGAGCCCTCCGGGGGGCATCCGCCGGCCTCCCGCCACCGTTCCAGCAGCGCCTCCGCGCCCGCGTACGCCTCCAGGCACCCGAGGGCGCCACAACGGCACCTGCGCCCCTGCACCTTGACGGTGAGGTGGCCCCATTCGAGGGCGCGGCCCTGTTCGGCCACGTCCGTCACGTGGCAGGCGCCCACACCCGAACCGAAGAGGATCACGGCCACGCTCTGCGCACCGCGTCCGGCCCCGAACCACATCTCCGCCTGCCCCAGCGTCCTGGCGCCGTTCTCGATGAAGTACGGCACGGTGTCCGGCAGTCCGCACGCGTCGCGCAGCAGCGCCTCCAGCGGCACGGCGTCCCAGCCGATGGTCTGGCCGTGGACGACCGCCCCGTCCTGCGGCGTCCGGGCCACGATGCCCGGCACGCCCACACCGACGCCGACGAGGTGTCCGGCGGTCGTCCCCGCGTGGCGCAGCACGTCGCCGATGGCGTCGCGGATGTGTTCCACGATGACGCCGACGTCGTACCCGTGGCCGGTCAGCACCCGTTCGGCGCGCGCGAGTTCGGTGAGGGTCAGGTCGAAGAGTTCGACGCGCACCCGGGTCTCGCCGACGTCGACGCCGATCAGATGGCCGCTCGCGGGGACGATGCGCAGCAGCGTGCGCGGACGGCCGCCGCCGGAGTCGACACTGCCGGCCTCCTCCACCAGGCCGTCCGCGGCGAGTTCACCGACGACGTTGCTGATGGTGCCGGAGCTGAGCCCGGTTGCGGGCCCGAGCGCCTGGCGGCTCATCGACCCGTCGAAGTACAACCGTTGCAGTACCGCGGCACGGTTGCTCCGCCGCAGGTCGTTGACCGTCCGTCCGGCCTGTCCAGCCATGCAGTGCTCCTCGGATCCGCGCGCTCGGACGTCACCTTCGCGCCAGCCCTTGACGCGGTCGCCCCCAGAAGCTTAACTCACGTCCTAAATTAAGCCGTGAGGTCATCCAGGAGTCGTGCCGCGTTCCGCCGGCCCCCTGCCCGCGGCGCCCGATGCTCCCGATGGAAGGGACACCTGGAGCCATGCACAGATTCAGAGCCGTAGCCCGTGGTGCGATCGCCGTCTCCCTGCTCGCCACCGCCACCGCCTGCGGCGGCGGCTCACCGACCGGTGGTGGCTCCGACGCGTCCCCGAAGACCCTCACCTACTGGGCGTCCAACCAGGGCCCCGACCTCGAGGCCGACAAGAAGATCCTGGAACCCGAGCTGAAGAAGTTCGAGGAGCGGACCGGCATCGAGGTCGAACTCGAAGTCGTCCCCTGGTCCGACCTCCTCACCCGGATCATGACCGCCACCACCTCCGGTCAGGGCCCCGACGTACTCAACATCGGCAACACCTGGTCGGCGTCCCTCCAGTCGACCGGGGCGCTGCTGCCGTGGGACGAGAAGAACCTCGCGAAGATCGGCGGCAGGGACCGGTTCGTCGAAGCGGCCCTCGCCTCCACCGGCGCGACCGGCTCCGACCCGGCGGCCGTGCCGCTGTACTCGATGTCGTACGCCCTCTACTACAACAAGAAGATGTTCGCCGACGCGGGCATCGAGAAGCCGCCGGCCACCTGGGACGAGCTGGTCGCCACCGGCAAGAAGCTGTCCCGGGACGGCAAGTGGGCGCTCGGCGCGGAGGGCGCCAACCTGTCCAACAACATCCACCAGGTGTTCGTCCTCGGCAAGCAGCACGGCGCCGAGTTCTTCGACGCCTCCGGCGAGGCCGACTTCACCTCCGACGGCGCGGTGGCGGCCGTCAAGCAGTACGTGGACTTCATGGCCACCGACAAGATCGTCGCCCCGGGCAACGCCGAGTACGCCCAGAACCAGTCGCTCAGCGACTTCGCCAACGACAAGACGGCGATGGTGCTGTGGCAGGCAGCCGCCTCCACCTTCAAGTCCCAGGGCATGAGCGACGACGAGTGGGGCGTGGCCCCGGTGCCCGTGCAGTCCGGCACGCCCGGCCAGGGCCGGCAGGTCAACTCCATGGTCGCCGGCATCAACATGGCCGTCTTCAAGAACACCGACAACCTCGACGGCGCCCTCGAGTTCATGAAGTTCATGACCAGCGACGAGGAGCAGCGGATCCTCTGCACGACGTACGGCTCGATACCGCCGGTCAAGGCCGCCCAGAACGACCCTGCCTTCGACCGCCCCGAGCTGAAGGTGCTCCGCGACACCCTCGCCACCAGCGCCGCCCCGCTCCCCCAGGTGCCGAGCGAGTCGCAGTTCGAGACCGTCGTCGGCACCGCGGTCAAGAATCTGTTCGCCGCGGCCGCCGGCGGCAAGCCGGTGACCACCGAGTCCGTCAAGGCCGAACTGGCCAAGGCGCAGCAGCAGATGCCGCAGCAGTGAGTGACACCCTCATGAACACGACCGTCGACCCGGAAGTGCGGGAGCGGGCCGTGCGCAAGGACACCCCCGGGGCGGCGCGTGGCCCGCGCCGCCCCGGGCGGCTGCGGCGCTCCGCACTGCCGTACCTCCTGCTGCTCCCGGCCCTTCTCCTGGAACTCCTGATCCATCTGGTGCCGATCGCCCTCGGTATCGCGATGAGCTTCAAGGAGCTGACCCAGTTCCACCTCCGCGACTGGGGGGCGGCCCCTTGGTCCGGGCTGGACAACTTCGAGGTCGCCGTCGACTTCGACGCCCCCGTAGGCGAGGCCCTGCTCACATCGTTCGTCACCACGTGCCTGTTCACCGTCCTGTCGGTCGCGCTGTGCTGGCTGCTGGGGACCGCCGCCGCGGTCTGCATGCAGGAGAGCTTCAAGGGCCGCGGCTACCTGCGGGCGCTGTTCCTCGTCCCGTACGCGCTGCCCGTCTACGCCGCCGTGATCACCTGGGCGTTCATGTTCCAGCGCGACAACGGCCTGATCAACCATGTGCTGCACGACCAGTTGGGCCTCACCGACAGCCCGTCGTTCTGGCTGATCGGCGACAACAGCTTCTGGGCGCTGCTGATCGTCTCCGTGTGGAAGGGCTGGCCGTTCGCCTTCCTCATCGTGATGGCGGGTCTCCAGAACATCCCGCGGGAGCTGTACGAGGCCGCTGCCCTCGACGGGGCGGGTGTGTGGCAGCAGATCCGGCGGATCACCCTGCCGTCGCTGCGGCCGGTCAACCAGGTGCTGGTGCTGGTGCTGTTCCTGTGGACGTTCAACGACTTCAACACGCCGTTCGTGCTCTTCGGCAAGGCGGCGCCGGAGGCGGCGAACCTCATCTCCATCCACATCTACCAGTCGTCGTTCGCCACCTGGAACTTCGGCACGGGCTCCGCCATGTCCGTGCTGCTGCTGGGCTTCCTGCTGCTGGTGACCGCCGTGTACCTGGTTGTCACCTCGCGCGGGAGGAAGGCGTCCGATGTCTAGCACCACGACGCACCGGCCGACGGCCGACGCCACGGCACACCGGCCCCGGGTGCACCGGTCCCCGATGGCAGCGCCGCGTTCGTTCCTGTGGACGCGCCGGGTCTTCCTGACCCTGCTGACCGGCTTCGTGCTGCTGCCCGTCTACGTCATGGTCTCCAGCTCACTCAAACCGCTGGAGGACGTCTCGGGCGAGTTCCGCTGGATGCCGAGCGGGCTGACGATCCGCCCCTACGTCGACATCTGGGGGACCGTCCCGCTGGCCAGGTACTTCATGAACTCGCTGATCGTGGCGGGCGCGGCCACCGTCTGCTCGGTCGTCATCGCCGTCTTCGCGGCGTACGCCGTCAGCCGCTACCGCTTCCGGGGCAAAAGGCTGTTCACCGTCTCCGTGCTGTCGACACAGATGTTCCCGGGCATCCTGTTCCTGCTGCCGCTCTTCCTCATCTTCGTCAACATCGGCAACACGACCGGCGTCGCCCTCTTCGGCTCGCGCGGCGGGCTGATCCTCACCTACCTGACGTTCTCGCTCCCCTTCTCCATCTGGATGCTGATCGGCTACTTCGACTCGGTCCCCAGGGAGCTGGACGAGGCCGCGCTCGTCGACGGCTGCGGACCGGTGAAGGCACTGTTCCGTGTCGTCGTGCCGGCCGCCGTCCCGGGGATCGTCGCCGTCGCCGTCTACGCGTTCATGACCGCGTGGGGCGAGGTCCTCTTCGCCTCCGTCATGACGAACGACACGACCAGGACCCTGGCCGTCGGCCTCCAGGGCTACTCGACACAGAACGACGTGTACTGGAACCAGATCATGGCCGCCTCGCTGGTCGTCTCCGTCCCCGTGGTGGCGGGCTTCCTGCTGCTCCAGCGCTATCTGGTCACCGGGCTCACCGCCGGCGCCGTGAAGTGACCGGCGCACCTTGCCACCCCCCTGCTCTCCTTCGGAAAGGACGTTCGTGACCGAGTTCACCGACCTCGCCGCCCTCCCCCACGACTTCGCCTGGGGCACCGCCACATCGGCCTACCAGATCGAGGGCGCGGCCGCGGAGGACGGCCGGTCGCCGTCCATCTGGGACACGTTCTCGCACACGCCCGGCAAGATCGACCACGACGACAACGGTGACGTCGCCTGCGACCACTACCACCGCTGGCGCGAGGACATCGCGCTGATGCAGCAGCTCGGCACGAACGCATACCGCCTCTCCGTCGCCTGGCCGCGCGTCGTGCCCGGCGGCGACGGCCCGGTCAACACCCGCGGGCTCGACTTCTACGACCAGCTGGTCGACGGACTCCTCGAGGCGGGCATCACCCCGTCCGTGACCGTCTACCACTGGGACCTGCCGCAGGTCCTCCAGGACCGCGGCGGCTGGCCGAAGCGCGACACCGCGCACCACCTCGCCGCCTACGCCTCCGCCGTCGCCGAACGGCTCGGCGACCGCGTCAGCCACTGGGCCACGCTCAACGAGCCGCTGTGCTCGGCCTGGATCGGGCACTTGGAGGGCAGAATGGCGCCCGGTCTGACCGACCTCACCGCCGCCGTCCGCGCCTCGTACCACCTGCTGCTCGGACACGGCCTGGCCGCCCAGGCGATCCGGGCGGCCGCGCCCGGCGCGCAGATCGGCATCGTCAACAACCTGTCCACCGTGGCACCGGCGAGCGACAGTGAGGCGGATCTGGCCGCCGCCCGCCGGATGGACGGCCACACCAACCGCTGGTGGCTCGACCCCGTCCACGGCCGCGGCTTCCCGGCCGACATGCTCGACGTGTACGGCGTGGAACTGCCCGAGCGGCCCGGTGACATGGAGACGATCGCCGCGCCGCTGGACTGGCTCGGGCTCAACTACTACTTCCCGGCCGTGGTGACCGACGACCCCACGGGCCCCGCGCCGTTCGCCCGGCAGATCGCCCGACCGGGTGTACGGCGCACCGGCATGGACTGGGAGGTCGACGCGAACGGCCTCGAGGCTCTGCTGCTCCGCCTCACCGACGAGTACGGCGCCCGCAGGATCTACGTCACGGAGAACGGCTCGGCCTACCCGGACACCGTGCGCGCCGACGGCACCGTCGACGACCCCGAGCGCGCCCGCTATCTGGAGGAGCATCTGGCGGCCTGCGCCCGCGCCGCCGGCAAGGGCGCCCCGCTGGCCGGCTACTTCGCCTGGTCGCTGCTGGACAACTTCGAGTGGGCGTACGGCTACGACAAGCGCTTCGGCCTGGTCCACGTCGATTACGCCACCCAGCGCCGCACCGTCAAGGGCAGCGGCCACCACTACGCCGGCCTGATCCGCGCCCATGCGGCGGCCCGGTCCGGCCGGGCGGCCTGACCACCCGACCGGGTCCGCCGGGGCCGCGGCCGCTCACCGGCCCCGGCCCCGGCCGCGCACCGGCCGTCGGTGTGTCCATCGCGCCGCTCGCGAGCCAGTCGGCCGCGGAGGTGCCACAGTGGCGGTGGAGAAGTCCGTGCGCCTCGACGGAACCGAGCGCGGACGTGGTGCAGAAGAGGTGGTCTTGTGACATCGGATGCGTCCGGCGGGACCCCGCCGAGCGGTGTCCGACCGCTCGCAGCAGGCGACCTCTCCGGCCGACAGCGGTGGCAGGCGCTCGCCGTCTGCCTCATGGCCGGTTTCATGACACTGCTGGACGTCTCGATCGTCAATGTGGCGCTGCCGTCCATCCGTGACGGGCTCGACGCGCCGGAGGCCGTCCTGCAATGGGTGCTGTCCGGGTACGCGCTGGCCTTCGGACTCGTTCTGGTGCCGGGCGGGCGCCTCGGCGACGCACGGGGCCGGCGTGCGGTGTTCATGCTGGGGCTTGCGTTGTTCACCCTGGCCTCGGCCGCCTGCGGTGCTGCCCAGTCGGGCACCTGGCTGGTCGTCGCCCGGGTGGCGCAAGGCTTCGCGGGAGGTCTGATCACGCCCCAGATCTCGGCGCTGATCCAGCAGATGTTCCCCGACCACGAACGCGGTCGCGCCTTCGGCGTCTTCAGCACCGTCGTCGCTGTCTCCACCGCGGTCGGTCCCCTGCTCGGCGGACTGATCATCCAGCTCGCCGGGGCGCAGGAGGGATGGCGCTGGGTGTTCTACGTGAATCTCCCGCTGGGCGCGATCTGTCTGGTCCTGGCCAGGCGGCTCCTGCCGGACACCCCTTCGACGGGCCGGATCACCGTGCGCCGGCTCGACCCCGTCGGTGTCGTGCTGCTCGGGGCCGGGGTGCTGACGCTGCTCCTGCCGTTCGTCCAGACGCACCAGTGGGAGGGGCCGTGGAAGTGGCTGCTGCTCGTCCCCTCCGCGGTGCTGCTCGCATGCTTCGCGGGCTGGGAGCGCCGCTGGCGGGAGCGCGGCGAGGAGCCCGTACTGGATTTGTCGCTGTTCCGGGTCCGCAGCTACTGGCTCGGATGCCTGCTCATCCTCTTCTACTTCGCCGGATTCACCTCGATCTTCTTCGTCTCCACGCTCTACCTGCAGAGTGGTCTGCACTACAGCGCCCTGCTGGCCGGGGCCGCCATCACGCCGTTCGCCGTCGGCTCGGGCCTCTCCGCGTGGGTGGGGGGCCGGCTGGTCAGCCGTTTCGGCAAGCCCCTGATCACCGTCGGTCTGACGACGGTCGCGGTGGGGCTCGCCGGGACCGCGCTCGCCGTCGGACTGGTTCCGGGTCCGGCGGCCGGATGGGCCATGGCGGGTCCGCTGCTGGTCGCCGGACTGGGCAGCGGCCTGGTGATCGCGCCGAATCAGACCCTGACCCTGGAGCAGGTGCCGGTGGGGGCCGCGGGCAGTGCCGCGGGCACGCTGCAGACGGCGCAGCGGGTCGGCTCCGCCGTGGGGATCGCCGCCGTCGGGTCGGTCTTCTTCGCCCACCTCGGCCAGGGCGACTGGGCCTCCGCGTTCAACGCCGGCCTGATCGTGTCGACTGCCTTCGTCGTCGCCGCCCTGGTCATCTCGATGGCCGACGTCGTCGGACGCAGACTGCGCCCGCTGCCGCCGGCCATGGCGCCGGCCGGCGACCGAGGCGCCGGGGAACGCCGCCACGGCGTGCCGGAGGCCTGATCACGTGGCCGTGGTCTCGGCGACGACCAGGTCGGTCACCGCTTTCACGCCGCCTTGGGCGAGGGCCCGCCGCTGCCGGTCGGCCGGCGTGCCCTCCTGCAGCCGCCGGTGCACCAGCGACACCACCTCCCGGTCGTCGCCGGCGGCCTCCAGCGCGGGCGTGATGTGTTCCATGAGCAGTGCGACGACGTCGCCGGCGCTTCTGCG
Organism: Streptomyces peucetius; assembly: GCF_025854275.1. Taxonomy (NCBI): domain Bacteria; kingdom Bacillati; phylum Actinomycetota; class Actinomycetes; order Kitasatosporales; family Streptomycetaceae; genus Streptomyces; species Streptomyces peucetius. Next base: position 687,565 of record NZ_CP107567.1, read on the forward strand.
CTCCCCCGTCGCGGTGATCAGGTGACCGTTGAGTCCGTGCCGGGCGGCCTGCCAGTTGGCGGCCTGCGCGACCTCGGGCGGTCCGGTGACCACCGGCATTCCGGCCTCGGCCTCGTGGATCGCCACGGTGACCAGCGCGCGCACGATGCCGGCGAACATGACCGCGTCGTCGGCCCGCAGCTGCACGTCGGGGCAGCGTACTTCGACGGTCGGGAAGCGGTCGGAGAGCCGGGCCTGCCAGTACAGCTGCCCGGTGTCGGAGACGATGCCGCTGGCCCGCAGCGTCTCGACGCGCTGCTTGTGGTCCGCGAGGTCGCGGAAGACGGGCGGCGGCCCGCTGACGGGCCAGCGGCCGAAGATCACGGTGCGCCAGCTGGCGAAGCCGGTGTCCCGGCCGTCCCACAGCGGTGAGTTCGCGGACATGGCGACCAGTACGGGCAGCCAGCCGCGGAGACGGTTCAGGACCGCCACCCCGGTTTCCCGGTTCGGCACCCCCGCGTGCACATGCATGCCGTTGACCAGTTGCTCGGCGACCAGTTGCGGGGCCTGTACCCGCATGGCGCGATAGCGCGGCTGCTCGGTCACCAGCGCCGACACGGCTCCCCGCAGCGGCGGTGTGGCGCAGGCCGCGAGCCGGCACCCGTTCGCCTCCGCGGCCGCGCCGACCGCGTGCCGCATGCGCAGCAGATGCCCGCCGACCTCCTCGAGGTCCTTGCAGACGGGGGTGACCGCTTCCACCTGCACCTGCAGGAGCTCCGAGTGCAGTTCGTCCGCGTCGAGGATGGGCGCCAGACCGGCGGCCGCGCGTACCTGCTCCGCGAGCGGCACCGGCACCCCGGTCTCCGGGTCGAGCAGCAGATATTCCTCTTCCACCCCAAGGGTGACCGGTTCCATCGGCCCAGTGTCACGGGCCGGGTCGCGGGAACCGCGCAGGACACAGGACGGTCGCCGGACGGTCGCCCGAAAGGCGTCCTCCGCCGTCGGCGCCTGTTCCCGGCGCGGGCGGTGAGAACACACGCGTCCCACCCGTATGGCGGCCAAGAACGCGTGCCGGGAGCGGACTGGCTCCGCGACGCGCAGGCCATGCGGTATTCCTGGCTGGATACCGCAGGGAGGCTTATCGATCACACGTACGCGGTCCGACGTCGATGCAGCCACCGCAGCCGTCGCCGCACGACACGGCGCACGGTGCCGTACGGGCGCCGATACCGGCGGCTCTGCTCTTCACCCTGTGGGAGTTCCAAATGCGCGTCATGCTCGTCCACCCGAGCGCCCTGATGTACTCGGAGATCTTTCTGCGACTCGAACCGCTGGGCCTGGAACGGGTGGCGGCGGCGGCGCGTGCCGCGGGACACGAGGTCCGCGTGGTGGACCTTCAGGTTCTTCCGCATTCGCTGCTGGAACGGGAGATGCGCTCCTTCGCGCCCGAAGCGCTGGGAATCTCGCTCAATTATCTGGCGAACATCCCCGAGGCGATCGACATCGCCCGGGAGGTCAAATCCGCCTCGCCGGGATGTTTCGTCTTCTTCGGCGGGCACAGCGTCTCCTTCATCGCGGAACATGTACTGGAGCAGGCCGAGGGGGCGGTCGACGCGATCGTGCGCGGCGAGGGCGAGCCGGCGGTCGCGCCGCTGCTCGAGGCGGCACGCTACGGCGGCCTGAACACCGTGCCGGGGGTCGTGTGCGCGGACGGCCGCGGACCGGCGCCCCGTCTGCTGGACGGCCTCGACGACCTGCCGCCCGCCCGGGATCTCATGCGCAGACGCAACCGCTACTTCATCGGCGAACTCGATCCGTGCGCCTCCATCGAATTCACCCGGGGCTGCCCGTGGGACTGCTCCTTCTGTTCCGCGTGGACGTTCTACGGGCGCAGTTACCGCAAGGCGTCGCCGGAGGCCGCCGCCGAGGAGATGGCGACCATTCGTGAGCCCAACGTCTTCATCGTCGACGACGTGGCGTTCATCCGGCCGGAGCACGGTCACGGCATCGCCGCCGAACTGGAACGCCGGAGAATCCGCAAACAGTATTACCTGGAGACCCGGAGCGACGTACTCCTGCGGAACGAGGAGGTCTTCGAACGCTGGACCCGACTCGGTCTCCGCTACATGTTCCTCGGCATGGAGGCGATCGACGCGGAAGGGCTGGACCTCTACCGCAAACGCGTCAGCCCGGACGAGAACTTCCGCGCCCTGGAAGCCGCCCGTCGCATGGGAATCATGGTGGCCATCAACCTGATCGTGGATCCCGCCTGGGACGAGGAACAATTCCGGCTCGTACGGGAGTTCGCTCTTTCCGTTCCGGAGATCGTGCATCTCACGGTGATGACGCCGTACCCGGGAACGGAGATCTGGCACACGGAGGCCCGGCAGCTGACCACGCGTGACTACCGGCTCTTCGACATCCAGCACGCGGTCGTCCCCACGAAGCTTCCCCTCGACGTCTTCTACCGGGAACTCGTACGCACCCAGGGCGTGCTGAACCGCAAGCACCTCGGGCTGAGCAACGCCTTCGGGGCCATGGGCGTCCTGGGGCGCAATCTCCTGCGCGGGCAGACGAACTTCGCCCGGATGCTGTGGAAGTTCAGCCGCGTGTACAACCCAGAGCGCCAGATGGCCGACCACCGCCGGCCCGTCCGCTACGAACTGCCGCTGCCCACGCGTCGCGACACGACACCGCAGCGGCAGGACCTGTACATCCACACCAAGCCGCAGTCGACACGGCGCCGGGCGGCCGACCCCGAGCCCGACGGGGTGTGACGGCGTGAGCGCCGGCCGGCGACCGGGCTATCCGGCCGCCGCCGCCGTGTTCGCCGTCGGGATGGCCGGGACGACGCTGCCCACGCCGCTGTACGGGCGGTACCAGGAGCAGATCGGGTTCTCCGAGCTGATGGTGACCGTCGTCTTCGCCACGTACGCCGCCGCTGTCATCGGGGTGCTGCTGGCGGCGGGCAACTACTCGGACACGGCCGGCCGGCGGCCCGTCCTGCTGTTCGCCATGGCCCTGTCGGCCGCGAGCGCGGGATGCTTTCTGCTCCAGAGCGGTCTGCCGCTGCTCTTCGCGGGACGGCTGCTGTCCGGCGGCGCGGCCGGCCTGCTGAGCGGCGCGGCGACGGCTGCCGTGATCGAACTCGCCGGTCCTCGTCACAAGGCGCGGGCCGCTTTCGCCGCCACCGCGGCGAACATGGGTGGCCTGGGTTGCGGCCCGCTCCTCTCCGGCATCGTCGCGCAGTACACCCCCTGGCCGCTGACGCTGCCGTTCTGGATCCATCTGGGGCTGGTGGCCCTTGCCTCGGGGATCATCCTGATGCTGCCGGAGACCGTGGCGGACACACGACGATGGCCGCCGCCCGCACCGCAGGGGGTCAGGGTGCCGCCCGAGGTGAAGGGGGTCTTCGCGCCGGCCTCGGTGGCCGCGTTCGCCGGCTTCGCACTGCTCGGGCTGTTCACGGCGGTCGCGCCGAGCTTCACGTCACGGACGCTGGGGGTGCACAACCTCGCCGTGTCGGGCGCGGTGGTCTTCTGCGTGTTCTTCGCGTCGACCCTGGGGCAGTACTGGACTGGGCGGATCGGCGCGCGACGAGCGCTGCCCGTGGGATGCGGCGTCCTCGTCGCCGGGCTGGTGCTGGTGGCGTCGTCACTGATCGCAGAGTCCATGCCGCTGCTCGTCCTGGGCGCCTTGTGCGGCGGCGGTGGTCAGGGCCTGGCCTTCCGCGCGGCACTCGCCCTCATCAGCGGCGCGGCTCCCGCGCGGCACCGCGGCGGCACCATCTCGGCGTTCTTCGTCGTCGCCTACGCGGGGATCTCGCTGCCGGTGGTCGGCGTCGGCGCGCTGGCCACATGGCTCGGACTGCGCCCGGCCGGGCTGATCTTCACGGCCTTCGTGATGCTGCTGGCGGCCTGCGCGGGAACGTACGCCGCGCGCAGGCCGCCGGCGGGGGCGTGACCGCGGCGCGCGCTCATGCGCGACGCGCCGCAGACGGTCGTATGGTCAGGCGGTCAGGCGGTCAGGGCTCGATGCCCACGTCCTCGCGGTGGCTCCATGCTTCCTCCCGCGCCGCGCTCAGGGCGGGCCAGTGATGGTCGCCGGCCCGTGCGCGCACCCGCGACGGCGGTGCCGAACGTGGCGAGCGTCGCGAGACAGCCGCCGAGCGGTCACTCCTCGTCGGGCGAGTAGCCCTCGAGGTGTGTGTGGGCACGCGTCTGGTTGCTGGTTGCGGGCATGTGCTGACCGTCCATGACGGCAGCTGCCGGGCTACCGCTCGGGACCCGGCCAAACAGTACGGAGCGCCTGCGCGCCGCCCACGCGCTACGCGGCGGAGAGGTCGTCGTACACGAGCAGGCCGTCCTCGCGGAGGCGGGCGCCCGGTGTGGGCCGGTGGTCGGCCGCGCGCCCGTCGTGCATCAGATGCCGGACCGGTACGCCGCGTGCCAGGACGGCGAAGTCCGCGATCAGACGCCGGTGACAGCGCCACCACACCGCCTCGCCGCACATGACCGCCGTGGGCACTGCCGCCGACCGGGCCAGCAGTTCGTCCATGGCCTCGACGAACTGCGGAGTACGGGTGTGGGCGGCGTAACCGCGGAAGGACTCGTTGCGCCACACGATGTCGGGCGAGTCGGGGCGCGGTTTGCGGAAGCCGCCCAGCGCCTGCTCCCACCGGTAGGCGATGCCGTTCTCCGGCAGCCACTCGGCGAGCCGCTGCCGGGACACGGCTGGGTTCCGCCGGCTCCCCGGCGCGGTACGGACATCCGTCACCGCCGCCACGCCGGCGTCGCGCAACAGGGTGACGATCTGCTCCTGCGTCGCCGTACTGTGCCCGAAGGTGAACAGCGGCCGGCTCACGGCGCCTGAACCTCCATGGGGGCCCGGTGCCACGCGAGGCGCTCCGCAAACATCAGGGGCCCGCCGGCGACCGGCGGTCCTCGGCTCCTGCCGTCGTCTGCGTCCGCACCGGTGAATCATCGCTCCGGCCGCAGGCCGCCGAACGGCGGCGCCGCGCTGTGGCTGTTTTGCTGAGGACCTCAGCCAAGGACACCAAGGAGCACCATCGTGTCGTCACAGCGTCCGGACATCTCGTACACCGTCCCGGGGATGAGCACTCAGGACAGCGGGCCGATCATCTCGCTGCTCCAGATGCGCCTGCACTCCCTCAACGATCTCGCCCTCACGTTGAAGCACATCCACTGGAATGTTGTCGGACCGCACTTCATCGCCGTGCACGAGATGATCGACCCGCAGGTCGACCAGGTCCGCGCCATGACGGACGATCTCGCCGAGCGGATCTCCACCCTCGGCGGCGAGCCCAACGGCACCCCCGGGGCGCTGGTCGACGAGCGCACGTGGAACGACTACTCGATCGGCCGTGCCGAGGCGATCGAGCACCTCGGTGCGCTGGACCTCGTCTACACGTCCGTCATCAAGGATCACCGTGAGGCCATGCGCGCCACCGAGACGTCCGATCCGGTCACCCAGGACATGCTCATCGAGCAGCTCCGTGGTCTGGAACTGTTCCAGTGGTTCGTCCGCGCCCACCTCGAGTCCAGCGGCGGCAAGCTGAGCACCCGCGGCGCCACCACCGAGACCGCCGCCGCCGGCCAGGCCGCCGACCAGGCACGCGACCAGCCCTGACCCGCCCCGGCCCCTGCAGAGCCGCAGGGGCCGGCCGCCGGCCACGAAAGCGCGCTCACGGCGCGATCAGTGCTCGTGCCCGGGTGCTCCGTGGTCCTCCGGCTCCGGCTCCTGCGCGGCCGGCCCGCCTGCCTGCACGGTGAACGCCGCGGTGCGGACCTTGCCCTCGTGCTGGAAGTCGAGGAAGAGACGGTACGAACCCTTGCTGGGCGCGGTCGCGGTGAAGGAGATCTCCGGGCCCGGGCGCGTCTTCCCGTCGCCCGGCTCACCGTTCGGGTGGACATGCAGGTAGGCGAGGTCGCCCGCACGCAGCGCGACGAGGTGCCCGTACGCGCCCAGGTAGGGCTGCAGGTCGGTGACCGGCTTGCCGTCCTTGGCGACATCGAGCTTCAGCTCACTGCCCGCGCCGGGGCGCAGATCTCCCCTGAGCGTCACCTCGTACCCGTCCACGGTCACCTTCCGCCCCGAAGAGGGCAGCGCCTGCGGCTCCGCCTTGCCCGATACGGCCAGGTCCGCCCCCAGTGTGAGACCGCCGGCGTTCTTCGCCCCGGGGACGAAGTCGGCGAAGACCCGGTACCCGCCCGCCTTCGGCAGTTCGACCGGCGTGGACCACGTCCCGTCCGCGGCACGCACCGGGTGCAGATGCCGATAGGTCGTCAGGTCACGTGAGGCGACGATCAGGTGCAGCTCCTTGCCGTGCTCCCGGCGGAACTCGGTCACATTGCGTCCCGCGGCCTGGTCCACGATCGCGAAACGCAGCTCACTCGTCTTCCCCGCGGCCACCCGCGGCGTCCGGAGATCGAGGGCGTACCCCTGCTCGGCGATCTGCAGACCGCCCGGCAACGACGCCTCACCACCCCCTTCCTCACCGTGGCCCTCATGCGTCCCCGCGCCGCTCTTCTCCTTCGTGTCGTGCCCGGAATGCCCCGCGCTCCGCGTCTCCTCGACGACCGGTTCCACGGCACTGCCCACCCCGTAGGCCGCGCCGAACGTCGCCCCGAGCGCCGCCACAAAGGCCGTGATCTTGAGACCGGTGTTCATGACCTGCTCCCTCGTCCAGGGCCGCCCCGAACGCGACCACACCTCGAGCATACCCCCTGGGGGTACCCAGTCAAGCTGTCGACCGTCTCACCCGTCCGCCGCTCACGCAGGGGGCCTGGGCGCGGGGGCGTGCCTCCTGAGACAGACTGAGGCCATGGGCGACCTCACTGCTCCGGAGGGGCCATCGCGGCGGTTCTCCCAGGGACCGGAGAGCGTGGCGGAGGCTCGGCGGTTCGTACGGGGCGCTCCGGGCGACGTCGCGCCGGACATCGTGGACACCGTCCAGCTCCTGGTCAGCGAGCTGGTGACCAACGCCGTGATGCATGCCCGCACGGAGGTCGAGGTCGGCCGGCGTCATTGACGACAAGGTCCGCGTACAGGTGCGGGACCAACGGCCGGACCGCGCACTCGTGCCGCACGACTGCTCTGTCTACGCCGGTACGGGGCAGGGCCTGGCCCTCGTGGAGCGGCTGGCGTCACGGCACGGCGTCGACATGGGCGAGGACGCCAAGACAGTGTGGTTCGAGCTGTGGCCCGACGGATCGCCGCCGCAGCCCAGCGGGGGGCAGACCGCCGCACCACCCTCCCGTGCCGGCGAGACCGTGACGCTGGTCGACGTGCCCGCGGCGCTCTACTCGGCCTCGCAGCAGCACCGCCACACGGTGCTGCGCGAACTCACGCTGGCCGCGGCCGCCGGCAACGACCTCGGCGGGCCGCCCGAGGACCTCGCCGTCGCCCAGGGCATGAGCAATGTGATCAGCGCCTGTGTGACGACCGCGCTGCGCCGGCAGGCCGCAGAGGCGGAGATCCGGTCCCTGCCCCTCGCGGTACCGCGGATGCCGGGCCGGCGGTGCGGACTCTGCGCGCGGTTCTGGACCGGGCCGAGGAGGCCACCCGTGACGAGCACCTCCTGACGCTGCCGGCTCTTCCACGCAGCCACGTCTTCCACGACTGGCTCTTCGACCAGATCGTCGGCCAGCTCGCCGGCGCGCACCCCACCGCCTGGACGGTGGTGCCCCGGGAGCCGGGCGCCGGTCCCTCGGAGCTGGTGCCGTGGGACGCGGGCCAGGTGCACGCCGGCCGGGTTCCGACGATCGCCGCCGACGAGCGGAACCGGATCATCGCGGCGAACGGACCGGCGGCGGACCTGCTCGGCTGGCACTCGGACGAACTCCTCGGGCTGCCGCTCATCACGCTCATTCCGGAGCACCTCCAACGGCGTCACATCTCCGCGTTCACGTCCCTGCTGCTCAGCGGTCAGCCCCGGATCCTCGGCCGCTCGGTACCGCTCCCCGCGTTGCACCCCGACGGCCCGCTGGTCCCCGTCAGGCTGGTCATCCAGACCCAGGAGACGGCCGACGGCCGCACCGTGTTCGTCGCCCAGCTCACCCCGAGGGCCGCCGCGCCCCTTCCCGCGTCACGCCCGCCCGGCCGGGCCCGGCCCGCGGCGCAGGAGGAGCCGGGCGGACCGCCTCCGCCGGACGCCCCGGAAGGCGAGCGCGGAACGGACCGCCGCCGGGCGGACCTGCCGACGCTGGAGCGGCTCTCGCTGCAGGCCGACATCGGGGCCGCGCTGAGCAACGCCATGGACCTGGACGAGGGCCTGGAGCGGGTGGGCCGGATCCTCAACGATCGGCTGGCGGACTGGTGCGCGGTGGACCTGTTCGCCGAAGAAGCCCAGGTGGAGCGGGTCTGCGTCGTCCGTAGCGCCTCCCAGGGGCCGTGGCCGGAAGAGTACGAGGGCCGGCTTCCGCCGGTGTCCGACACCGCCCGGGGACCCCTGGCCCGCGCGCTGCGCGGCGCGGGCCCGCTGCTGCTCGCCAAAGCCCCGCCGCCGAGCCAGGTCACGAGCCCGCTGGACGCCGACTACCTGGAGCTGTTCCGGAGAATGGGCGCGTCGAGCGCCGTCGTCGCCCCGCTGCGTGCGCGCCGGGAGGTCATCGGCGCGCTGACCGTGGCCCGCAGCGGCCGGGAGCGGCCGTTCAGGAGGACGATCTGCCGCTGGTCGACGACCTGGCCCGGGGCCTCGCCCTGGCAGTGGACAACTCCCGTCTCTACCAGGAGACGCGGAACACCGCCGAGCGCCTCCAGCGGTCGCTGCTGCCCGTGCTCCCGGAGGTCGAGCACCTCCAGCTGGCCGCCCGCTACGCGGCCTCGTCCACCACCGCCCAGGTCGGCGGCGACTGGTACGACAGTTTCGTCGTACCCAGCGGGGACACGGCGCTGGTCATCGGTGACGTCACCGGGCACAACCTCGACGCGGCGATCGCCATGAGCCAGCTGCGCAGCATGCTGCGCGGCATCGCCGTGGACCGCCAGGAGCCTCCCCGACGGTCCTGCGCCGCCTGGACATGGCGAACCACACGCTGCACCGGGAGGCCACAGCCACCTGCATCTACGGCCTGGTCAAGGGCCCTGCCCAGGGGCCGTGGGAGCTGGTCCAATCCTCAGCCGGGCATCTGCCGCCGCTGCTGATCGCCGCGGACGGCCGCACCCGCTGTCTGGAGGACGGCGCGGGGCTGCTGCTCGGCATGGATCCGGACATGCCCCGTCCCAGGGCGCGGGACGCGGTCCCGGCCCACGGCTGCTGTACACCGACGGCCTCATCGAACGCCGCGACGAACCCCTGGACGATTCCATGGAACGGCTCCGCCGTCACGTCGCCGAGCTGGCCCGCGAACCCCTCGACGTGTTCTGCGACGAGCTCCTCATCGGGCTGGGGGCGGACAAACGACGACATCGCCGTCCTCGCCGTCCGCCCCATCCCGCCCCCCTGACGACCCGTCCGGTCCACGCCACCTCCTAATGATGTTGTCAAGCCGGGACTGTGACCGGGAGTTCGCGTTGGAAACACCGTCCGTCACGGATCAGGGCCCACAGGACGTTGACCCGTCGGCGGGCCAGGGCGAGGACCGCCTGCGTATGCCGCTTGCCTTCGGAGCGTTTGCGTTCGTAGAAGCGGCGGGACGCGTCGCAGTTGCGGATGCTGATCAGCGCGGAGGTGTAGAAGACGCGCTGCAGGCCGCGGTGGTAACGCCGGGGGCGATGCAGGTTGCCGCTGACGTTGCCGGAGTCCCGGGGCACCGGAGCCACGCCTCCGAAGCTGGCCAGGCGGTCGGAGCTGCCGAAGCGGCTCATGTCGCCCGCGGTGGCGGCAAGGAACTCGGCGCCCAGGAGGGGGCCGATGCCGGGCATGCTGGAGATCACTTCGGCGAGCTCGTGTTCGCGAAACCGGGCCGCAATGAGCTTGTCGATCTCGGCGATCTGCTCGTTGAGGCTCATCACCTCCTTCGCCAGGGTGTGGATCACCTGGGCGGTGATCTTCTCCCCGGGGACGGCGGTGTGCTGGCGCCCGGCAGCTTCGAGGGCGGCCTCGGCGAGGGCTTCGGCGCTGCGGACCTTGCGGTTCCTGAGCCAGGTCTCCAGTCGGCTGCGGCCGGTTCGGCGCAGGGCGGCCGGGGTCTGGTAGCCGGTCAGGAGGATCAGCGGGCCGACGTTGCCGAGATCCAGTACGCGTTCCAACGCCGGGAAAATGCTGGTGAGTTGGCCACGAAGGCGGTTGATCCGGCGGGTGCGGTCCGCGTTGAGGTCGGCGCGGCGGTCCGTGAGGATCCGCAGTTCGACGGCCCGTTCGTCGTCCGGCCGCAGGATCGTCAGGTCCCGTCGCATCCGGGCCTGGTCGGCGATGACGGTCGCGTCCTTGGCGTCAGTCTTGCCCACGCCCCGGTAGCCGGCGGATGCCCGGTTGACCGCCAGGCCGGGTATGTAGACGAGCTGCTGCCCGTGGTTGAGCAACACGTTGATCAGCAGAGTGGCCATGCCGTCGGCGACGTCGACCGCCCACACCACGTCCTCGTCGATCGCCAGCACATCGGCGAGCAGAGCCAGCAGCTCCGGCTCGTCGTTCAGCACCCGCCGCGACAGCAGCCGCTTGCCCTCGGCGTCAAGGACCACGCAGTGATGGTGCGTCTTGCCGATGTCCGTACCCGCCCAGATCTGGGCCACCTGTTCCTCCGGTCGTTCGATATGCGTTGTCCTCCCGGACGACCTCGCCAGCGTGGTCCTACTCAGCGATGCACCCGCAGGGGCTCGCAGCTCCTAATCAGCGGCCGAGTCGTCGTGAGACACCGGGCGGCCAGGTGGCGGGAACCATCGAGGGCAACCCCCTGAAAGCCACACCCGGTGTCTCTGGGCCTCTGGACCTTACGACGGCCCGTCCAACCCACGAACAACGTAGGACCCCCTGACGACCCGTCCGGCCCGGTTGCCGCAGGCCCGTCAGACGCCCTTCTCGGGCAGATGCACCTCGGCCGTGTCGGGCCGGTGGTCGGGCAGTGTCGAGCGTTCGGTGGCCTCCCGGTGCAGCCGCAGGAACTCCAGGTGCCGCTCGTACTGGTCGAGAATGTTGCCGATGAGCTGCTCCTTGCTGTAGCCCATCACGTCGTAGCCCTGGCTGCCGTCGACGAGGTGCACCTCGAACCGTACGTACGTGTCGTGTTCGGTGACCACGCGGTGGGCGAACGCCGGGGTGGGCACCTCGACCGGCCACACGCGGTAGACGAAGACCTCGTCCCCGCCCATCGGGACCCGCAGTTCCAGGTGCGGCAGCCCGTTCACGTCGTCGACCCCCTCGACGATCGACGCCTCGGCTCCCTGCCGGCCCAGCTCCGCGGCGACGTCCTGGAACGCGGGGTGGCAGACCTCGTCGACGAATCTGACGGCCGTCCGATGGCTGGGGAAGCTCATCGCCCTCGCCAGGCGCCGCCGCCAGTTCCACTCCGTACCGCGCCCGCCGTGCACCGTACGCCCGGACAGCGACAGCGGCAGGGTCGTGGTCAGTGCGTCCTCCCGCATCCGTTCGATGCGCAGCGCCTTGTACAGGCCCCAGATGATCAGGAACATCACGAACGAGAACGGCAGGCCCATGATGATCGTCGCGTCGGTCAGTGCCTGCACACCGCCGACCAGGAGCATGGCGAGGGTCAGCAGTCCGGTCGCCGACGCCCAGAAGATGCGGACCCACGAAGGGGCGTCGGTCAGCGGGGTGCGCAGATGGGAGCTGAGGTTGCTCATCACCAGCGCGCCGGAGTCCGCCGAGGTGACGTAGAGCAGCAACCCGACGAAGGTGGCCAGTCCGGCGCTGAACATGGCCCCGGGGAACTGCGCGAGCAGCTCGTAGAAGCCCTGTTCGGGGGCGTTCGCCGCGGTCTCGCCGAACTCCTCGTTGCCGGCCCGCACCAGGCCCAGGGCGCTGTTGCCGAAGACGGAGAGGAAGGTCAGTGTGAACAGGAACGGGATGACCAGCGTCGCCGCGACGAACTGGCGGATGGTGCGGCCGCGTGAGATCCGTGCCAGGAACAGCCCGACGAACGGGGCCCACGCGATCCACCAGGCCCAGAAGAACAGTGTCCAGGCGTTGAGCCAGTCGGTCGGCTGGTCGTAGGCGAAGGTGTTCAGCGTCATCGACGGGAACCGGCTGACGTAGTCGCCGATGTTGAGGATGAGGCTGTTGAGGATGCGGAGCGGGCTGTCGACGAACAGCATGTAGAGCATCAGGACGACGGCGAGGACGACATTGAGTTCCGACAGCCGTCTGATGCCCCGGTCGACACCCGCGACGGCGGACACCGTGGCCAGGACCACGGCGAGCGCGATCAGCCCGATCTGCGCGGCGGTCCCCTGGGGAATGTCGAAGAGGAACGTCAGGCCGTAGTTCAGCTGTACGACGCCGATGCCGAGCGACACGGAGATGCCGAAGACCGTGCCGATGATGGCCGCGAGGTCGACCGCGTCACCGATCCTGCCGTGGATGCGCTTGCCGATGATCGGGTAGAGCGCCGACCGGATCGCCAGCGGAAGGCGGTAGCGGAAGGCGAAGTAGCCGAGCGTCATGCCCATCAGCGCGTACATCGCCCACCCGGTGATGCCGTAGTGGAACAGCGTCCACACCACCGCCTGCCGCGCCGCTTCGACGGTCTGCGGGTCGCCCTCCGGCGGGGCGAGGTAGTGGCTGACCGGCCCGGCGACGGAGAAGAACATCAGGTCGATGCCGATGCCGGCCGCGAACAGCATGGTGGCCCAGGCGAACAACCCGTAGTCGGGGGTGGAGTGCTGGGGCCCCAGTTTGATGGCTCCGTACCGGGACGCGGCCACGAAAACGACGAACAGCAGATAGAGGGTGGCGGCGAGGAAGTAGTACCAGCCGAACACCGAGGAGATCCACTCCACCACGACGCCGATGGTGCTCTCGGCCCCCGTCGGGGTGATGATCGCCCAGATCGAGATGGCGAGGATGAGCACCGACGACCCGAAGAAGACGACGGGCTTGAGCCTGCTCTCCCGTCCCGGGCCGGTGACGGCCGCCGCCGGATCCTGCGGCTCGGGTGTTTTGCTGTTTCCTCCTTCGATCGACACGGTGTCAGCTCTCCTGGGTGCGGTGCCGGTAGAAGTCCACGGTGGCCGGCGGCAACGGGGTGTTGCCGAGGATGAGGTCGGCAGACTTCTCGGCGAGCATCATCACCGGCGCGTAGATGTTTCCGTTGGTGAGGTACGGCATCGCGGACGCGTCGACCACCCGCAGCCCGTCGACACCGTGCACCCGCATGGAGGTCGGGTCCAGTACCGACATGTCGTCGACGCCCATGCGGGCGGTGCAGGACGGGTGGTAGGCGGTCTCGGCGTCGCGGGCCACCCAGTCCAGGATCTGTTCGTCCGATTCCACGCCGGGGCCCGGTGACAACTCGCCCGCGTCGTAGTCGGCGAAGGCCGGCTGGGCCAGGATGTCCCGCGCGACGTGGATCGCCTCGACCCATTCCTTCCGGTCGTTGGGCGTGGAGAGATAATTGAACCGCAGCGCCGGATACACCCTGGGATCCCGCGACTTGATTTTCACCGACCCGCGCACATCCGAATACATGGGGCCGATGTGCACCTGGTAGCCGTGCTCGGCGTCCACCGGCGTGCCGTCGTAGCGAACGGCGATGGGCAGGAAGTGGAACATCAGGTTGGGATACCGCACGACGTCGTTGCCGCGTACGAATCCGCCCGCCTCGAAATGGTTGGTCGCCGCCGGTCCCGTTCGGAACAGCAGCCACTGGAGTCCGATCGCGGGCCGCCGGGACAATTTCAGCGAGGGATTGTACGAGATCGGCTGCTTGCAGGCGTGCTGCACATAGACCTCGAGGTGATCCTGGAGGTTCTCGCCCACACCGCGCAGCTCGTGCACCATTTCGACGCCCAGCGGCCTGAGTTCGTCGGGGTTCCCGATGCCGGAGAGCTGCAGCAGCTGCGGCGTGTTGATCGCGCCTCCGCAGAGGATCACCTCGCCGCCGAAGGCCCGCCGTCGTTCCCGGCCCCACCGGCGGTAGTCCACGCCCACCGCGCGCTTGCCCCTGAACAGCACGCGGTCCACCTGCGAGAAGCACTGCACCGTCAGATTCGGCCGCTTCTTGACCGGGTGGACGTAGGCACGCGCGGCCGACCAGCGCCGCCCCTTGCGGATGTTGCGGTCGAAGCGGGCGAAGCCTTCCTGCCGGTAGCCGTTGACGTCGGAGGTCAGCGGATGGCCGGCCTGCTGCGCCGCCTCGAGGAACGCGGAGAACAACGGGTTCTTCGCAGGACCGCGTTCCAGCCACAGCGGGCCGCCCTGGCCGCGCCAGTCGTCGGCGCCGGCCACGCAGTGCTCCATCCGCTTGAAATACGGCAGGCAATGCGCGTAGTCCCAGGTCTCCATGCCCGGGTCGGCCGCCCAGCGTTCCAGGTCCATGGGGTTACCGCGCTGAAAAATCATCCCATTGATCGAACTCGATCCGCCGAGCAGCTTCCCGCGGCCCTGGGTGACGCGCCTGCCGCCCATGTGGGGCTCGGGTTCCGATACGTAGCACCAGTCGTACAGCCGATTTCCGATGACCATGGTCAGCGCGGCGGGCATGTGGGTGAAGATGTCCCAGATCCAGTCGGGCCGGCCCGCCTCCAGTACGAGGACCTTGTTTCCCCGGTCCGCACTGAGCCGATTGGCCAGTGCGCAACCGGCCGAGCCCCCACCGACGATGATGTAGTCGTACTCCGTCCGGGCCATGGCGCTCCTCGGGTTCATTGCACTGCCCTGCGTTACGCGCTAAAGATATGCAGCGGGGAATTCCGGCGCGCAACGGTGCAGCTGCATTCGGCTCAACCGGGAAAGGACTGCCACGTCCAGTCTGTTTATCGGCGGAAAATGGGTGGCCGCGTCGGGCGGCGCCACACGCGAAATTCTGAATCCCTTCGACCAGTCCGTGGTCAGAGCCGTGGACGAGGCCGACAGGACGGACGCGCTGGCGGCCGTCGCCGCGGCGAGGGCCGCGTTCGACCAGGGCGTCTGGCCGTCCTGGACTCCTCAGCAGCGTTCCGAACTGCTGCACAGGACGGCCGAGTACCTCCAGCGCGACCGTGCGGAGATCGCCCGGCTGGAAACGCTGGACACCGGAAAGACACTCGTCGAGAGCGGCATCGACGTCGACGACGTGACAGCGGTGTTCCGCTACTACGCGGGCCAGGCCGAGGCGGACTCCGGGCGGGTGGTGGACGCGGGCGACCCGAAGATCCGCAGCCGCGTCGTCCACGAGCCGGTCGGCGTGTGTGCGTTGATCACCCCCTGGAACTACCCGCTCCTCCAGGCGTCGTGGAAGGTGGCCCCCGCACTGGCCGCCGGGAACACCATGGTGCTCAAGCCCAGCGAGATCACCCCGCTGACCACCGTCAAAATGGTGGAGCTGATCGAGGAGGCCGGGGCGCCCGCCGGCGTGGTCAACCTCGTGCTCGGTGCGGGCGCGGCGGTCGGCGCGCCGTTGGTGGAGAGCCCCGATGTGGATCTGGTGTCCTTCACCGGCGGTCTGTCGACCGGTCAGATGATCATGCGCACGGCGGCCGACACGGTGAAGAACGTCGCCCTCGAGCTGGGCGGCAAGAATCCCAACATCGTGTTCGCCGACGCCGATGTCGAGACCGCGATCGACCACGCGCTCACCGCCGTGTTCTTCCACGCGGGGCAGGTGTGCTCCGCGGGCACCCGGCTCATCGTGGAGGACTCCCTGCACGACGACTTCGTCGCCGAACTGGTCGGCCGCACCGGGCGCATCCGTCTCGGCAACGGGCTGCACGAACACACCGAGAGCGGTCCGCTCGTCTCCGCGGAGCACCGGGACAAGGTCGAGTCCTATGTGCGGCTCGGCGTCGAGGAGGGCGCGAAGCTGGTCGCGGGCGGCAAGCGCCCGGACGAACCGGAGCTGCGAAACGGCTTCTTCTACCGGCCGACGGTGTTCGACGACTGCACACAGGACATGCGCATCGTGCAGGAGGAGACCTTCGGTCCCATCCTGACCGTGGAGCGCTTCACCGACGAGGACCGCGCGGTCGAACTGGGCAACCACACCGACTACGGTCTCGCCGGGGCCGTGTGGACCAGGGACGCCGCCCGGGCCGAGCGGGTGGCGCGGCGGCTGCGGCACGGCACGGTGTGGATCAACGACTTCGGCCCCTATCTGCCGCAGGCGGAGTGGGGCGGGTTCAAGCGTTCCGGGATCGGCAGGGAGCTCGGCCAGGAAGGGCTCGCCGAATACCGCCAGGCCAAGCACATCTACGAGAACACCGCTCCGGTGCCGCAGCGCTGGTTCGCCCGCTGAGCGGCCGACGGCACTGGGAGCCCGGCGCAGTGCACGGCCCGGGCAGGCCTCTGGTCTGCCCGGGCCGTGCACTGCGCCGACCGCCTCCTTGCCCCTGTGCCGCAGCGCAGCGGCCTCATCGGTCGGCATCCGTGTGCACGCCGCGCTCGTCGTCCGCGGGCGGAGCGCCCTCGCGTTCCAGGCGTTCTCCGAGCTCGTCCCGCACGAGGACGGACCGTTGAATGCCACCGGTGCGGTATGCGGTACGTCCCACGATCTGCCCGGTGACGGGAACGGTGACCAGCTGGAACAGGGCCACGAGCAGGACGACGGGAGCGTAGCGGCCCGGCACCTGAAGCGCCGTCCCCGTGAGGATCAGGACCAGACCCACCGACTGGGCCTTCGCCGAGGCATGCAGCCGGGTGACGGTGTCCGGGAAGCGCAGCAGCCCCAGCGCGGCGAGCAGGCACAGCCCGGCCCCGCCGAGGAGGAGCACGGCACAGGCGACGTCCCGCACGGTGTTCATCGCATGTGCTCCCGTTCTTCGACGAGATGGGCCGCGGCGATTGAGCCGATGAAGGCGAGCAGGGCCAGGACCAGCAGAACGGGCAGCGGGGTGGGGTCCGCACGGGCGGCCGCGTGGACGGCCGTGCCCGCGATGACCAGGGTCACCAGGACGTCCAGGGCCACGATCCGGTCGAGTGCGGCGGGTCCGCGCAACAGCCGGAACAAGGTCAGCAGCGCCGCGGCGGTGATCATGGCCAGGGCGGTCGTGAAGACGATGCTCATGACTCACTCCTCCTCGCCGCCGGGGGCGCCCGGCCCGTCCCCCCGGCCCAGTGTGCGCGTCACGCGCTCGTCCACGGCGCGGACCTCGCCCCGCCGGCGCTCGGGGCCGTCCGTGCCGCGGGCCGGGAGAGCGTGTACGTACAGGGTCTGCCCACCGCGGTCGATCTCCAACACGAGCGTCCCCGGGGTGAGCGTGGTGAGGTTGGCGACGGTCGTGACGAGGAGGTCCGTGTCGGCCCGCAGCGGTACCTCGACGATCGCGGCGGAGGTCCTACTGCCGTACCGGACGGCTTCCCATGCCACGGTGGCGGCGGAGCGGACGAGGTCGACGGCCAGGCGGCCCAGGAGCCGGACGATCCGGACCGGTCGCCGGCCCGCGGACGTGCGCACCGGCGGGAGCGGGAACGCCACGACGACGGCCAGGGCCATCAGAAGCCCGGACGTCACCACGAGGGGACTGAGCGATCCCCACAGCACCGCCCACAGCAGCCACAGCCAGCAGACCGCGGAAACGCGGCCCACGGCGCGCCGTTCGTCTCGCGTCACCGTTGCCCTCCCTCCTCGCCCAGTACGGCGGCTCGGTACTCCCTCGGGTCCAGGAGATCCTCCGCGGCCCGCTCACCGACGCGGGACAGCGGTCCGGCACCGGCCGCGATCGCCACCCCGGTCAGCGCCATGCCGGCGGTCGCGGCGAGCATGAGCGCCGTCCCGCGCCGCACGGTCCGTGGGGCTGCCGCGCCGCCCTCGGGCGGGGGCGGCGAAGGAGCGGGCCGAGTACCCGAGAACGCCGTGTTCCATACGCGTGCCATGGCGTAGAGCGTCAGCAGGCTCGTCAGCAGGGCAGCCGCCGCCAGTACGTGCCCGGCGGTACCCGCCGTCGCCGCCGCCCGGAGCAGGGCCAGCTTGGCCACGAAACCGGACAGGGGCGGGATGCCCGCGAGGCTGAGCGCGGGAAGGGCGAAGAGTACGGCGATCGCCGTGCCGGTGGCCGCCGTCCTGCCGTCCATGCGGTGCAGCGCGGTCGTGCCCGCTGTGCGTACGACGAGACCGGCGACGAGGAACAGCGTCGCCTGGACGACGATGTGGTGGACCACGTACAGGATGGTGCCGGTCAGCCCGGCAACGTCGAACAGCGCGAGACCCAGCAGCATGAAACCGATGTGGCTCACCAGGGTGAAGGACAGCAGCCGGTTGATGTCGTCCTGCGCGAGCGCGCCGAGGATGCCCACCAGAAGGGCGGCGATCGCCACGACGGCGAGCAGCAGCCACATCCCGGTGCGAGGGAAGAGCATGGTCTGGGTGCGCAGCACCGCGTACACCGCGACCTTGGTCAGCAGGGCCGCGAACACGGCGGTGATCGGCGCCGGCGCGGTGGGATAGCTGTCGGGGAGCCAGAAATGAAGCGGCACGACCGCCGCCTTGATGCCGAAGACCACGAGCATCAGCAGGCCCAGCGCGCTCCGCAGCTCGCCGGGCAGGGCGGCGAGACGCTCCGGCAGCTCGGCGAGCGTCACCGTTCCGGTGGCGGCGTACACCAGGGCCACGACCGTGATGAGCAGCAGCGAGGAAGTCAGAGAAACGATGGTGTACGTCATGCCGGCGCGTGTCCGGGGCTCGTTCGCGTCGAGGGTGATGAGCACGTACGAGGCCGCCAGCATCACCTCGAAGGCGACGAACAGGTTGAAGAGGTCGGCCGTCAGGTAGGCCAGGGCCACGCCGCCGAACAGCAGCAGGTACGCGGGGTGCAGGACGGCCGCCGTGCCGGGACGGTGGTCCGCGGTGCCCTGGCCGACGGCGAAAAGCAGCACGGCCAGCGCCACGAGCACGGAGACCATCAGCAGCAGCGCCGACAGGCGGTCGGCCACGAGCGCGATCCCCAGGGGCGGGGGCCAGCCGCCGGCGTGCACGGCCACGGGTCCCCGCTCGTCGGCAACCGTGAACAGGGCGATGGAGGCGGCGAGCACGCAGGTCAGGACGGCGATGCTGATCGCCCTGACAAGGGCTCGCGGCAGGTTGAACAGGAGTACGCCGGCGGCGAGCACCGGCAGCATGACCGGGACGGCGAGCAGGATGTCGGTCACAGGCGCTCCCCCGGTTCGTCGTCCTCGGCTCGGTCGTCCTCGCCGGACGGACCGGCGTCCGACCCGCCGTCGTCCGCCCGCTCACGGACGGTCCCGATGCGGCGGTCCTCGACGTCGTCGCGCACCTCGTCGTGTCCGGAGAGCCGCCAGGAACGGAAGGCCAGGGCCAGCAGGAACGTCGTGAGCCCGAAGGTGATGACGATCGAGGTCAGAGCCATGGCCTGCGGCAGCGGATCGGCGAACTCCTCCGGTTCCACGGCTTTGTCCCCGACGATCGGGGGCTTCCCCGGGCCGCCTCCCGCCACCAGGAGCAGCAGATTGGTGCCGTGCCCGAGGACGAGGAAGCCGAGGACGATCCGCATCAGCGACCGTTGCAGCATCAGGTAGAAACCGAGGGCGTACAGCCCGCCGACCACGACGGCCATGGTCAGGTCCAGTGTGTTCACGCCTCGTCGCTCCTCTCGGAACCGCCGGGCCCGCCCGCCCCGGAGCCGTCCGGCGCCGGCCCGTGCGGTGCCGCCGCGCGGCCGGGCATCGCCGTGTCCCGGGAGCGCCCGAGGGCGACGCCCGCGGCCGACAGCAGGGTGAGCGTGACTCCGACCACCAGCAGGTAGACGCCCATGTCGAAGAAGAGGCTCGTAGCGAACTCGACCTTTCCGAACACCGGCAGACGCGCCGTCACGACAGTGGCGGCCAGCGGCGGGCCGCCGAACAGGAGCGGCAACACGCCGACGGCGGACGCGAGGACGAGTCCCCCGCCGGCCAGGGCGCCCGCGCCGAGCGGCGCCGCCGTGCCCGGATCTGCTCTCCCTCCCACCAGGTACCTGAGGACGAATGCCTGACCGGCCACCAGCCCGCCGGCGAACCCGCCGCCCGGGTGCGAGTGGCCGGAGAACAGCAGGAAGAGGGAGAGCACAAGGATCGACGGGAAGAGCAGGCGGGTGACGACCTCGAGCAGTACGGAGCGCTCGCTCCCGGCGCGTTCGTCCGCGCCGGGCAGCCACTTCTCCCGCGGCTCGTCCCAGTGCGCCCTGGGGGAATCGTCCGGTTGCCCCGGCGCCCGTGGGGAATCGGGGTGCGACGGCCTCGCCTCGTTCCAGATCCGTACGAGACTGACGACTCCGATCGACGTGACCAGCAGCACGGAGATCTCGCCCAGGGTGTCCAGGGCGCGGAAGTCGACGATGACGGCGTTGACCACGTTGTGCGCTCCGGCCTCGTCCGCCCGGCGGAAATAGTCGGAGGCCACCGAGGGGCTTCGCCGGGCGGACGCGGCGACCAGCGCGAACGTGGCCACGAAGAGCCCCACGGCAACCGCGACGGCGGCACGTACGGTGCGGACGCGCCCGGTCGTTCCGCCGGGCGTGAACCTGGCCGGCATCCGGCGCAGCACCAGCACCACCACGACGAGCGTCATGGTCTCCACGAGGAACTGGGTGAGGGCCAGGTCGGGCGCGCCGCGCACCAGGAAGAGCCCCGCCACGCCGTAACCGGTGGCACCGACCAGGAGGACGCCGGTGAGCCTGTACCGGGTGGTCAGCACCATCGCCGCGGCGGCCAGCACCCCCGCGCCCAGCGGCAGTTCCAGGGCGGCCCGCCACAGCGGCGGTGACTCGATGCGCGGGATCATGGCCGCCAGGGCCGAACCGGGCAGCAGGACCACGGTCGTGAGGATGACGGCGAGGTAGACGGGCAGCGATCCGACCTGCGTGCGGCGCGTCAGCCGGGCTGCCGCCTCGTCCAGCGCGGCCAGCGTGCGGCGGTAGCCGGGCTGCTCCCCGGGCAGTTGTGGGGGCGCCGCGCGGGAAGGCCCCGAGACCGCGGACATGCCGGCCTGGCCGACGAGGTGCAGCAGCACACCGGCGAGCACCGCGAGCGCGGACAGTCCGAGTACGGGCGTCAAGCCGTGCCACAGAGCCGGTTCGTAGGGGGCGTCCGGGCCGGCCGGATAGCCGTCGGCGTAGGGGCGCACCGCCCGGTCCGTACCCGACGCCCACAGGCCGCCCACCAGTCCGGCGGCCGCCAGGACGGCCGCGGGTGCGACGAAACCGGCGGCGGGCGGCCGCGGTTCCTTGTCACCGGGGCGGGAGGCGCCGCCGAACGCCCCGGCGAGGAAGCGGACGGCGTAGGTCACCGTCAGGGCCGAGCCGAGGACCAGTGCCGCGAGCAGCCAGCCGTGCGCGGCGAAACCGGGGGCGTGGAGGAACGCCTCGAACGCGGCTTCCTTGCCGAGGAAGCCGATGAGCGGGGGCAGTCCCGCCATGGAGGCGGTCGCGAGGACGGCGACGGCGAACAGCACGGGCAGCCGGCGTCCCACGCCGGACAGTTCGCGTATGTCCCGCGTACCGATGCGGTGATCGATGATCCCGGTCACGAGGAACAGGGCCGCCTTGAACGCCGCGTGGGCGAGCAGCAGCACGGCGCCCGCCAGGGCGGCGGTCCGGGTGCCCGCTCCCAGCAAGGCGATCAGCATGCCCAGTTCGCTGATCGTGCCGTAGGCGAGGAGCTTCTTCAGGTCGGTCTCCCGCAGGGCGCACCACGCGCCGAGCACCAGGCTCGCCAGTCCCACGGTGAACACCATGGGACGCCAGGGTCCCGCGGGGGCCAGCCCGGGGGCGAGCCTGGCGACGAGATACACACCGGCCTTGACCATGGTGGCCGCGTGCAGATAGGCGCTCACGGGAGTCGGCGCCACCATCGCGGCGGGCAGCCAGCTGTGCAGCGGCATCTGGGCGGACTTGGCGAACGCGCCGATCAGCACCAGGACGACCGCGGCGGTGACCGCGCCGCCCCGCGGCGGGTCCGCGACGATCGCCGAGACCCGGTACGTACCGGCCGCCTCGCCCAGCAGGACGAATCCGAACAGCATGGCGAGGCCGCCCCCGGCCGTCACGAGCAGCGCCTGCACGGCGGCGCGGCGGCGCTCCGCCCGGTTCCCGCGTCCGGCGATGAGCAGGAACGACACGACGGTCGTGAGTTCCCAGAACACGTACAGCACAAAGAGGTTGTCGGCGAGGACGAGACCCGTCATCACCCCGGCGAAGGCCAGCAGCAGCGCGGACTCCCGGCCGGGGTCGTGTTGCGTGTAGTGGCGGGAGTAGAGGAGGACGGCGGCTCCCACGCCTCCGACGACCCACAGCATCAGCATCGAGAGGCCGTCGAGCCTCAGGTCCACGACGAGTCCCAGCGCCGGCGCCCATGCCCAGGACTCGTCGGCGGTGCCGCCGGCCAGCACCTCCGGGGCGTGGAGGCCGGCCCAGACGGCGGTTGCGAGCGGCACGGCGGCGGCGAGGTACCAGGCGGTGCGGGTGAACCGGCGTGCCCACCACGGCAGCACCAGGGCGACCGCCGCGTGGAGCGCCAGCAGGACCAGCACGTTCCGTCCCCCCTTCGCTGCTCGGCAGGTCCCCTGATCGATCGGCGGTGGCACGGCCTCGACGGCTGCTGCCGTTCGGGCCGCCCGTCGCCGTGCGAAGCAGTCGGCCGGCCCGCCGAGCATTTTCCAGCCGGGGCGCCGGGGCGGAGCGCCACCACGCGGGGCGTCCGGTCAAGTCCCCCGGGTGGCGGTGCGGGGCTGCCAAGGGGCTTCACCGGGCGGTGGCGAGCGGTGGCGCGGCGTCGCCGGTGGTGGCGTCGCCGTCGCCGGGTTCACGCCCTGACCGGGGTGTAGCCGTGGTCCGCGGCGTAGGCGGCGAAGGTCTGTCTGGGGGTTCCGTCTGTCCGCAGGAAGTAGGTCCCCAGGGTGGCGGCGAGGTTCTCGAGGGCCTTGCCGAGCATGGCGGCGCTCATGCGCACGGCTGCTTCTCGGGAGTGCTGTCCCTGGACGGCGAGGTCAGCGGCGTAGTCGGCCATCGCCGCCAGGGCCGTGTCGGGTTCGCCGTCGTGGAAGTAGTAGGTCTCGGCGTGCTGGGTCAGGTCGATGCGGACGTGGTTCACGTCCTCGGCGAGCTGTTGGAGCAAAACCGCGGTGGCCGTCGTCCCGGGCGGAGGCGGGAGACCCGTGGTGCGCAGCGACGACAGACGCGTGGCCAGCAGCCGCCGGCGGGTCAGCGCGGGGTAGATCTGGCTGATCCAGGAGACGGCGGCCGTCAGCAGGGCGAAGCCGATCAGGGCCTCCAAGGGGGCGGCGACGCGGAGCCACGCGTCGGTGGGGGCGATGTCGCCCAGGCCGAGGGTGCCGACCATGACCAGGGAGAAGTACAGGCCGTCCACGATGTCGGTGCGCTCCTCGGGCCGGAGGCCGGGACCATAGGAGAAGCCGTCGGGGATGTGGGGCCAGTAGACGAGAGTCCATCCGGCCACGATGATCAGAGCCCACATGAGGATCACGGCGATCATCGCCAGCGGGCCGGCCAGGGCCGCGACCGTGCCGTCGGCGCCGAAACGGCGGACCAGCCGCCACAGCCCCGTCATCACCGCCGTGCTCAGGCTGCCCCGGCCGGTGGGGTGCCACAGGGTGTGGAACAGATCGCGCAGGGCGACCAGCACCAGCAGCACCCCTGCCGCCGTGATCAGCCACTCCACGCTGCGCCTCCTTCTCCACCCGCCCCTGCTCGGCGTTCGACTGAGTGCCCGCCGTGCCCGTCACCGCGACGCGCCGTGCGGGCGGCTCGGCGTCGTCCGGCCGGGCCGGTCCCGTGCACGGAACCGTCGTCGGGCCGTGGCACGGGCTGTTCGACGGCGGATCACCACTCGGGTACCCGGACCGGGTCGCGGGACACGGAACACGTGGTCTCGGGACACGGGCCGGGACGACGGCGGCCGGCGCGGTGGTCCGGCTGTCCGGCGGCGGGTGCCGGCCGGCGCGGTACGGGGCGTGGGCCCGGGCCGCTCCCCGCGGTTCAACGCCGGGACTCGGCCCGGGTCGCGCCGATGCCGGCGGCCACCACCAGCGCGGTTCCGGCGAGTTGCAGGACCCCGGGCGTCTGCGCGATGAGGACCATGCCCGCCAGGAGACTGACGGCCGGTTCCAGACCGGCCAGGGTGCCGTACGTGGTCTTCCCGATGCGCTGGAGGGCCTTCATCTCCAGCAGGAACGGCACCAGCGGCATGAGCACCGCGATTCCCGCCGCGGCGGCCGCCGTCTGCCAGGTGAGGGCCGCCAGTGCGCCCGGCGCCCCGAACGGCGCGGCGGCGACGGCCGCGACCGCCAGGGACACCGCCAACGCGTGCGGTGCCGAGAGCCGGCTGCCGACGTGGGCGGTCCCGACGACGTACAGCGCCCAGCAGGCCGCCGAGCCCAGGCCGAAGAGCACGCCGGTCAGGCTCGTGGCACCCGTCCATGGCGAGGTGAGCAGTACGACTCCGGCTCCGGCCAGCGCCAGCCAGGCGAGCTCTCTGCGCCGGGACGACGCGAGGACGGCGACGGCGAGCGGGCCGAGGAACTCCAGCGCCGTGGCGGTGCCCAGCGGCAGACGCGCGGCGGCTTCGGAGAACAGCAGCATCATCCCCGCGCTGGCGACGCCGAGGAGGCCGGTCGCCAGCAGATCGCGCGGCGGGGTCGTGCGCAGCGTCCGCCACAGCGACCTCCCGGTGAACACGGTGAGGAAGACGGCGGCGAACGTGAGGCGCAGCCAGGTCGTGCCCGCCGGACCGAGGGAGTGGAACAGCTCGGTCGCCAGTGCGCTGCCGGTGTGCAGCACGACCATGGCGATGAGGACGAGTGCCGCCCCCGGCATACGGCGGGGGCGGGCGGCCTGCCCCGTTCCTGTCCGGGCCCGCGCGTCGGCGGCGGGGACGGCGACGACATGAGGAGCGGCAGGAGCGGCGGGTGTGGCGGTGGCGTGGGTGTTCTCGGTGGTCACCGGACCCATTGGACCGGCCCCGCTATGTTTCTGTCCACGGGCCGAAAGTGGATCGACCGGCCACCATTGGTGGACAATGTGTGGATGAGCGCGAAGGGCACGGACGGCGGCACGGAGATCGGCCCGCAACAGCTGCCCGACCTGGGGCGGCTGCGGCTGCTGGTCGAGCTGCACCGGCTGGGCACCATGGCCGCCGTGGCCGCGAGTACCGGATACGGAACCTCGGCCGTCTCCAAGCATCTGGCGGTCCTGGAACAGGAGGTCGGCATCCCGCTGCTGGCACCGGTCGGCCGCCGGGTGCAGCTCACACCGGCAGGTGAGCGACTGGTCGAGCACGCGGTGGGCATCCTGGCCGCGGTCGAGGAAGCGCAGGCCGAACTGCGTGGGACGGCCGATCCGGTCGGGCGGGTGCGGCTGGCGAGCTTCTTCACGGCGGTCGAGCCGGTGGTGCTGCCGGCGCTGGCCCGTCTGCGGGAGCAGTATCCGCGGGTCGCGGTGGAGGTGTACGAGCACGAGCCGGAGCACACGGCCCGGCTGCTGCGGTCGGGAAGTGCCGACCTGGGCGTGGTGTACGACTACAGCCTCGTACCGCGCGCCGTGCCGCCTGGTCTGAGCGCCCGGCAGTTCGAGGAGCAACCGCTGTACCTGGCCGTTCCCGCGAACCATCCGGACGCCGGCCGCCCTCTCGCCCTGTCCGGGCTGGCGGAGTTCGCCGGCACGGGCTGGATCGCCAATTCCCGTGGCACCGATGACGACGAGCTGGTGCAGCGCGTGTGTGCGATGGCCGGCTTCGTGCCCCGGATCGCCCACCGCGTGGACAGTCTCCATCTGGTCAACAGCCTCGTCGGAGCGGGTCTCGGGGTGGCCGTGCTCGCGAGCTCCGGTATCGAACGGCACCGGACGGACGTCGCCTTCCGGCCACTGGACCCGCTGGCCGGCACCCGCCGCAGTGCGCTGCTCGCGCGTGCCGGCCAGTGGTCGTGGCCTCCCGTCGCCGCGCTGGCGGCGATCGTCATGGAAGGCCCCTGCTGACCGCGGTCGACGGACGGTCGCCGTGCGGGCCGCCGACGTCCCGTCAGCCGGGCGGCCGGCCGGTGCGGAGCATGTGCCGGACAGCCGACCCGGCCGGCCCCTGGGTCGCGGGAATGCCGTAGGCGCCCTCGTCTCCGAGGCGGGGCAGCACTGCCGCGACGGTGACACCCTCCTCGTACAGCTCGATCACGCGGGGATTGCTGTAGGAGTCACGGCAGACGGCGGGGGTGCCCGCCGGGACGGCGCACAGGGGGCTGCGGCCGTTTCGGCCGCAGCTGCCAGGGCACCCGCCATGCATCGCATCGGAGGTGAACCATGCCAGGACGCGAAGAGCTTCCTTCGACACTGGAGCGCTCGCCCAAGGACGCGCAGCGCACCTGGATCAAGGCCCACGACTCGGCTGTCGAGCAGTACGGGGAGGGTGAGCGGGCCCACCGGGTCGCCTTCAGCGCGTTGAAGCACAAGTACGAGAAGGTCGCGGACCACTGGGAGCGGAAGGAGCAGGGCCGCAAGGGCCCCTCCGACCCGCGCGCCGCGACTCCGCGGCAGAAGCCGGCCCGCAGTGGTGAGGGCGTCGACGAGAACGCCACCGTGCAGCACCTGTACGAGGTGGCCCGGCGCCTGGACATAGGCGGCCGGTCGAAGATGAGCAGGGCGGAACTGCTCGAGGCGATCCGCAAGGAGAACCGTTCGAAGACGCGTGAAGCCCGGTCCTGACAGGGGCGGCGTGGGCAGGCGCACGGGACCGCCGACCGACAGGAGCCATGTATGAGCAGCAGCCGGACGGGTGCCGCATGAGCCGCAACAGCGACTACGGGAAGCGGCAGTTCAAGCGGTCGCCCAGCCACTTCACCGACCGCATCACTCGGGACGGGAGGGACGGCTGGCCGGTGGAGCCCGGCCGCTACCGTCTGGTGGTCAGCCGGGCGTGCCCCTGGGCGAGCCGTGCGCTGGTCTCCCGCCGCCTGCTGGGCCTGGAGGACGCGCTCCCGGTCGCCGTGGCCGATCCGGTCCAGGACGACCGCAGTTGGCGCTTCACCCTGGATCCCGGCGGCAAGGACCCCGTGCTCGGCATCCGGTACCTCTTCGAGGCGTACGACGCACGGGAGACGGACTACCCGGGGGGTGTCAGTGTGCCCGCCGTGGTGGACGTCCCGACCGGGAAGCTGGTCACCAACGACTACCTGCGCATCACGCTGGACCTGGCGACGGAGTGGCGTG
The DNA here is from genome assembly GCF_025854275.1 of Streptomyces peucetius. Lineage (NCBI taxonomy): Bacteria > Bacillati > Actinomycetota > Actinomycetes > Kitasatosporales > Streptomycetaceae > Streptomyces > Streptomyces peucetius. The sequence continues at coordinate 714,799 of NZ_CP107567.1, forward strand.
AGCTGCATCGCCCGGGCGCGCCCGATCTGTATCCCGAGGCGCTGCGCGCGGAGATCGACGCGGTGATGGACGACATCTACCGCGACCTCAACAACGGCGTCTACCGTGCCGGTTTCGCGACGGGTCAGCAGGAGTACGAGGAGGCGTACACGGACGTCTTCCGCCGGCTGGACGCCGTGACCGAGCGCCTGAGGGATCAGAGGTATCTGGTCGGCGACACCGTCACCGAGGCCGACATCCGGCTGTTCACGACCCTGGTGCGGTTCGACGCGGTGTACCACGGCCACTTCAAGTGCAACCGCTACAAGATCGCGGAGAACGAGGTGCTGTGGGGGTACCTCCGCGACCTCTACCAGACCCCGGGCTTCGGCGACACGGTGGACTTCGACCACATCAAGCGGCACTACTACACGGTCCACACCGGCATCAATCCCACCGGCATCGTTCCGGCGGGGCCCGATCTGTCGGGGCTGACCACCCCGCACCACCGGGAGAGGCTCGGCGGCCGCCCCTTCGGGGACGGCATTCCGCCGGGGCCGCCGCCGGCGGGAGAACGGATCGCGCCGGACGGCACCGCTCCCGCACGGCCCTGATCGCCTCCGCCAAAGGCCCCGCGGTGGGGGCCGTACTTCACGCAGCTCATGTCCTTCACGCAGCTGACGTCCTTCTCGTAGCGTCCGAGCCCCTCGGACGCATACCCCCCTCCGGTATAGTTGGAGACAAAGGGAAGGAGTGATCCGATGGTTCAGGACGTGTACGACGTGAAGGGCATGACGTGCGACCACTGCGTGCGCGCGGTGACGTCGGAGGTCGGCGCACTGCCCGGCGTCGAGCAGGTGGACGTCGACCTCTCCACGGGCGAGGTGACGGTCAGCAGCAGGGACCGGCTCGACTACGACTCGATCGCCGCCGCCGTGGACGAGGCGGGATACGAGCTCGTCGGGCGTGACACGAAGTGACGCCGGGCGCCTGGGAGGCACTGCGACGAACCGCTGCCCACCCACTGGTCCGCGTCGTGGCGGTGGCGCTGCTGCAACATGCCGCGTCTCGGCTGGCCGAATCACCCTCCGCCGCCTCGGCCGCCCCGGCCGCACGCGGCGGATGCGGGAACCCGGCGGCGACGAAGGCGACGGCAGTCGAACGCCCGGAGTGAGGAGCACCGAAGGGGCGGACCGATACGGTCCGCCCCTTCGTGCCGGGACGCCGCCTTCAGCCCCGAGCGGGACAGCGACTGCGACCCCCGCCCACCCGGCTCGGGAAGGCCGGCCGGCACTCTCCCCCTTGCGCCATATACGCCTGGGGGGTATACATGGAGGCTCCAGATACCCCCTAGGGGTATGATTCTCAGGAGGATCCATGTCGGCATGCTGTACACCTGACGGAAGCTGCAACACCGGCGCGGCAGCTCAGCCCGCGACCGCCACGGCCGTGTCCGACGCCCACACCACCGTCTACAAGGTCGGCGGAGTCGGCAGCGCGCACTGCCAGGGAGTGGTCACCGAGGCTCTCGGCGGACTCGACGGCGTCCTGGCTGTCGACGTCGAGATCGGCACCGGCCTCGTCACGGTCACCACCGGCGGCGCACCCGAGGACGAGCTGATCGCGAGCACCGTCGAAGAGGCCGGCTACGCCTACGCCGGCCGCGCCTGACATCAGAACCCGGCCGGGGCCGACGGCCCCGGCCCCGATTCGTTACGTTCCCAGCACGAGGAGCAAGTCATGGGTACCCCGACGACGACAGCCGGCACAGCCGCGGTCGAGCTCGCCATTGGCGGCATGACCTGCGCCTCGTGCGCGGCGCGTATCGAGAAGAAGCTCAATCGCATGGACGGTGTCGAGGCGACGGTGAACTACGCCACCGAGAAGGCGAAGGTGACCTTCACCGAGGATGTCGCCGTCGCCGATCTGATCGCCACGGTCGAGGCCACCGGATACACGGCGCACGAGCCCACCCCTCCCCGCCCGGAGAGCAGGGCCGGCGGCACCGACGGGGCCGACGAGGAGAGCAGGGCGGACGAGGAGCTGCGGCCGTTGCGGCAGCGGTTGGTGACGGCGGTGGTGCTGGCCGTGCCGGTGATCGCGATGGCCATGGTCCCGGCGTTGCAGATCGAGTACTGGCAGTGGCTGAGTCTGACGCTGGCCGCGCCGGTCGTCACCTACGCCGCGTGGCCGTTCCATCGTGCGGCGTGGACGAACGCGCGGCATGGTGCGGCGACGATGGACACGCTGATCTCGGTGGGGACGTCGGCGGCGTTCGTGTGGTCGGTGTGGGCGTTGTTCTTCGGGACGGCCGGTACGCCGGGGATGACGCATCCGTTCGAGTTCACGATCGCGCGCAGTGACGGGGCGGGGAACATCTATCTGGAGGCGGCGGCGGGGGTGACGGCGTTCATCCTGGCGGGCCGGTACTTCGAGGCGCGGTCGAAGCGGAAGGCGGGTGCGGCGCTCAAGGCGTTGCTGGAGTTGGGGGCGAAGGAGGTCACCGTGGTGCGCGGTGGCCGTCAGGAGACGATCGCGACCGGGGATCTGGTGGTGGGTGACCGGTTCCTGGTGCGGCCCGGTGAGAAGATCGCCACGGACGGCACGGTGGTGGAGGGGTCGTCGGCGGTGGATGCGTCGATGCTGACCGGTGAGTCGGTGCCGGTGGAGGTGTCGGTCGGTGACGCGGTGACCGGGGCGACGTTGAACGCGGGTGGCCGGCTGGTGGTGGAGGCCACCCGGGTGGGGGCGGACACGCAGTTGGCGCGGATGGCGAAGCTGGTGGAGGACGCGCAGAACGGCAAGGCCGCGGCGCAGCGGCTGGCCGACCGGATCTCCGCGGTGTTCGTGCCCGTCGTGATCGCTCTGGCGCTGGGCACGTTGGGGTTCTGGCTCGGCAACGGCTCGGGGTTGACGGCGGCGTTCACCGCGGCGGTCGCCGTGTTGATCATCGCCTGCCCCTGTGCGCTGGGTCTGGCCACCCCGACCGCGTTGATGGTCGGCACCGGTCGCGGCGCGCAGCTGGGGATTCTGATCAAGGGCCCGGAGGTGCTGGAGACCACCCGCAAGGTCGACACCATCGTGCTGGACAAGACCGGCACGGTGACCACCGGGCGGATGACGCTGCTGGCCGTCCACACCGTCGAGGGCACCGAGGAGAGGGAGGTGCTGCGGCTGGCCGGTGCGCTGGAGAACGCCTCCGAGCACCCCGTCGCCCAGGCCGTGGCCACCGGCGCCGCCGAGCGGCTCGGCGCCCTGCCGGACCCGGAGGACTTCGCCAACGTCCCCGGCCTGGGCGTGCAGGGCATCGTCGACGGCCACGCCGTCCTCGTCGGCCGCACCAAACTCCTGGCCGAGTGGTCCATCGAGCTGCCCGCCGATCTGGCCCGGGCCCGGCACGACGCCGAGGCCGCCGGCCGCACCGCGATCACCGTCGCCTGGGACGGAGCCGCCCGCGCCGTCCTGGAGGTCGCCGACGCCGTCAAGGACACCAGCCCCCAGGCCATCCGCCGCCTGCGCGCCCTGGGCCTGACCCCGATCCTGCTGACCGGCGACAACAAGACCGTCGCCGACAGCGTCGCCACCGAGGTCGGCATCGACGAGGTCATCGCCGAGGTCATGCCCGAGGACAAGGTCGACGTCGTCAAACGCCTCCAGGCCGAAGGCCGCAGCGTCGCCATGGTCGGCGACGGCGTCAACGACGCCGCCGCCCTCGCCCAGGCCGACCTCGGCCTCGCCATGGGCACCGGCACCGACGCCGCCATCGAAGCCGGCGACCTCACCCTCGTCCGCGGCGACCTGAACGCCGCCGCCGACGCCATCCGCCTCTCCCGCCGCACCCTGGGCACCATCCGCTCCAACCTCTTCTGGGCCTTCGCCTACAACATCGCCGCCCTCCCCCTCGCCGCCGCCGGACTCCTCAACCCCATGATCGCCGGAGCCGCCATGGCCTTCTCCTCCGTCTTCGTCGTCGGCAACTCCCTGCGCCTGCGCAGCTTCAAAGCAACCTGAGCGGAGGCTCCAAGAGAAATGGCCGGTTACGAGCACCAGAAGGACGACGTACTCAGGCGCCTCAAGCGCATCGAAGGCCAGGTGCGCGGCCTGCACCGCATGGTCGACGAAGACACCTACTGCATCGACGTCCTCACGCAGATCTCGGCAACGGGTGCCGCGTTGAGGTCATGCGCACTCGCTCTGCTGGACGAACACCTCAACTGCTGCGTCGCCGAAGCGGTTTCGGCGGGCGGTGACCAGGCCAAGGCCAAGGTGAGTGAGGCCTCGCAGGCCATCGCACGACTCGTGAAGGCGTAAGAGGCCGGGAATCGCCGACACGACCGTCCGCCATACCCCGAGGGGGTATGGCGGATCCGTCGTGCAGGCCTCACCCTACGATGTGACACATCGTGAGCGGTTCGGGGCGGGGAGAGGGACATCGTGCGACGGCTGGGGGAACTGGAAGCGGAGATCATGGACCGCCTCTGGCGATGGCAGACACCGTCGACGGTCCGCCGGATCGTCGACGACCTCAACCGGAGCCGGCCGATCGCCTACACCACGGTCATGACGGTCGCCGACATCCTGCACACCAAGGGCTGGCTGCGGCGCGAGAAGGTGGGACGCGCCTGGGTCTACGAGGCCCGGCAGAGCCGGGAGCAGTACACGGCCGGCCTGATGCAGGCCGCCCTCGGAGACACCGAGAACAGGCAGGGAGCCCTCCTCCACTTCGTCGAGCACATGTCCACGGAGGACGTACAGGCCCTGGACGCCGCGCTGCGCGCGGTCCACCGGCCCGACGCCGACGGCAGTTCACGGTGAACCACCACGTGGTGCCGCCACTGGTGCTGGCGATCCTCGCAGGGGCGGTCCTCCCGCTCCCGCTCGCCCGTAGCCGCTGGTCCCACCAGGCCCCCCGGCTGGCGATCGCCACCTGGACCGTCCTTGCCGGCGTCTTCACCGTGGCATCGGCGCTGACCGTGCTCCAGCTGCTGCTCCCTTACAGAAGCAGCCACCGCCTCGCCGACGGCCTGGAGGACTGCCTGCCGTGGACGCCGCGCGGCTGTGCGGCGCCCGGGGCCGGAAGTCTCGTCCCCGCCGACTTCTTGGCGGCGCTCGGCGCAACAGCGGTACTCCTTCTTCCTGTGGCCCTGTTTCTGCGGCAGGCAATCCATGCCCGGCGCCGGCGGTCGCGCCATGCCGAATTGCTGCACTTCATCGGCCGGACGGAATCAAGGCTGGGAGCGACGGTCCTGGACCATCCGACTCCGGCCATTTACTGCTTGCCCGGGCGGACATCGCGAGTGGTTGTCAGTACGGGCGCGCTCCGCGTCCTCACCGGCGCCCAACTCGACGCCGTGCTCCACCATGAACGAGCACATATCACCGGTCGGCACCACCTGCTGACCGTGGGCGCGCAGGCCGCCGCCCACATATTCCCCGCCCTGCCACTCTTTCGGCATATTCAGGATGCCGTACCGCTGCTGCTGGAGATGGCCGCCGACGACCGAGCGCTGCGCCGGTGCTCACGAGAAGCGCTCGCCACGGCGCTGTACGCGATGGCAGCAGGGCAGGCGCCCCAGCCGGCCATGGCGGCCGGCGGCCCTTCCGCCGTTCTGCGCGTCCGCCGGATTCTGACGCCTGAAGCTGGACATCCCGTACTGCAGGGGTTGTTGACGACCGCCGCCGCCATCGGAGCGGTCACACCGTTGGTCATGGCCTGTTGTTCAATACCGGGCTAATTCTTTTACGGAAGTACTTAGTACTTTCGTAAATCCTCTGTATGCGGCCGGGAACGTCAATGGGCGGCTATTGTGGGCTCGTTGGAGCATGTGACACACCCTCGGGAGGTCCAGAGCCCATGCACCCCGTGGAGGTGCGTTCCGCAACCCCTGCCGAGGCATCCGCAATATCGCGCCTCCTGGCAGAAGCAATACGCGACACCTATACCGGCGTTCTGGATGAAGCGGCCGTCCAGCACTTGGTGAGCAGCAATTGCTCACTGACCCGCATCAGGGCCGAGATCGGCATCCCCGGCGGCGCACCCGGGTGGCTCGGGTGGCTCGTCGCCATGGAGGGCGACCGAGTGGTGGGCGCCGCCGCCGGAGGCGTACCGACCGCCGGCGAGGGTGAGTTGTACACCCTGTGCGCCGCGCTCGACCGACGCGGCAGGGACGTCGGAAGCACGCTGCTCACCGCGGCGACGGAGCTCATGCTCGAACACGACGCCGAGCAGCAGTCGGTGACGCTGCACTCGGAGCAGGACCCGACCGGGGGTTTCTTCCGCCGCCACGGGTTCACCGGCTCGGGCACCCGGCTGGTGCGCGGCCTGTAGAGACGGGCGACGCACCGGCAGCGCACGTCACCGTCCTCCGCGAACATCCGTGGCGCATCCACGCTATGGCGTGGATGCGCAACCGTTGGCGCTGGCCCCACCGGCGGGGTTCGGGAACCATTGTGGTCAGCGGGGTTCCGGCGGAGCCGGGCCCAGCCTCGACGGCAGGACCAGGCCGAGCGCCCGCGGAGGACCCATGCGCACCCAGACCGAGACTCCCGTGCGCGCCGCACTCGACGTCCTGTCGGTTCGGACCCCGGTCGCACCGCCCCTGCCCTTGCGGCTCCCGGGCCTGGAGTCGGTGTCACCGATCGACGAGCAGGACATGTGGCTGCACGAATCGCTGCTCGGCCCGTACAGCGAGGACATCCTGGAGTATCTGAACCTGGCCAGGCGCACCGGCGGCCGGGTTCTCGACCTGGGTTCCGGTTCCGGGCGGCTGGCCGTGCCGTTCGCACAGCACGGCTTCCAGGTGGACGCCGTGGACAGGGACGCCGCGAGCCTCGCACGGCTGCGTTCGTGGGCCGCCCGTATCGGTCCGCGCGCCCGGTGCTCCCTCTCCACCACCCGCGCGGATCTCGATCACCTGAAACTGCATCAGCACTACGACCTGGCGATCCTGGCAGGGGCCATGGTGTCCGCGGTGTCCCCCGACGCCCGCCCGGGGCTGTTGCACGAGGTCGCCTCCCACCTGAACAGAGGCGGCATGCTCGCGCTCGACTACACGTCGCACGAGCTCGACGGGCTCTCCCGGGCGCCGCGCCGCACGTGGCGCTTCCAGGTGCCGCGCTTCGACGGCCGTTCCGAGTGGACCGTGGCCCGGCAGGTGTTCGATCCGGAGGCCATGACCGAGCGGATCACGTACCACTCGGAGCGCTCCGGAGCCGGAGCGCAGACCCACAGCTCGGTGCTGACCACGTTCAAGTGGGTCGTCGACCAGGACATTCTGCGGGACGAGCTCGACGCGGCCGGCCTCCGTGTCGCCGAGCGGAAGCAACAGCGCCTCGATCGCCGGACCTTGAGCGTCTTCCTCGTCTGTCACGCACAGAAGTGACTCGCGTCACATCATCGATCAAGGGTGCGAGGCGTGCACCACATCTGTGTCTAAGGTGTGACGGGGTGCGATGTTTCCAGGTGAGCCAGGGGGGCGCTGCGCGTGGGGAAAACCGACAAAACAGGGACGCAGTCGGCCGATCTGACACTTTCCTTGTACCAGGAGCTGCGTGCCCGCGGGGCGGGAAGCTACGAGAAGGCAGTCGTCGATCTGGAGCTGGACGTCGACGAACGGGAGCGATGTCGCTCCGAGTTGCTGGACTTAGGTCTCATCGTCCCCACGGGCGAGAAGCATGCCAGCCGTCTCGACGCGGAGGGCGACGCGCCCGGCGACGCCGAAACCGACACCGTCGCGGTCATCGACCCGGAGATCGCGTTGCTCCGGCTGCTCCAGCGCGAGCAGCAGCGCCTCCAGGAGCATCTCGCCGAGGCCGACCGGTCGTACAGCGCGCTCGAATCACTGGCCGGCCGCTTCCTGAGGCCCGGCACCCTCACCAAGGGCACCGAGGTCGAAGTCGAGGTTCTCACCGACTACCGCCGTATCCAGCAGGTGCTCGAAGACATGAGCCACGTGGTGCGGCACGAAGAAGCCATGATGCATCCGGGGACGCTGCAGCGGGAGTTCCCCGAACGCGTCCTGGAGCGTGACCGGCGCCAGCTCGACAAGGGCGTACGCATCCGGGCGATCTTCAACCAGCGGTTCGTCTCCGTGCCCGAGCAGGCCGAGTACTTCCGGCGCAAGGCCGAGCAGGGTGCCGAGATCCGCATGTCCCCGGTGGTGCCCATGAACATGGTCATCGCCGACCACCATTTCGCCCTCATCCCGCTGGATCCGTCGAACCCGACCCTGGGCGCCATCCTCGCCCGCGGCGCCGCGCTGGTCCGCTCCTATCTGGCCCTCTACGAGTACTGCTGGCACACGGCCACGCCCTATGGGGAAGTGCTCAACTCGGAACAGGGCGGCGACGGTCTGACGGAACAGCAGCGGGCGGCCCTGCGCATGCTCGCGTCGGGCATGAAGGACGAGAAGATCGCCCGCAGCATGGGCGTCTCCTTGCGGACCGTCAGCCGCATGCTGTCGGAGGTCATGGCCGAACTCGGCGCGTCCAGCCGTTTCGAGGCGGGCGTACGGGCCGCGCGGCTCGGCTGGCTCGACTGAGCCTCCTGGCTCCCCACCGGGCGGCCCTCGTCACTTCTTGGGGACCAAGAGGTACGATGCCCGCAAAGGTTTGGTCCAACCAGGTGGCGGAGATCATGACACGCGAGGTAATGACGACCGAGCGCGATGCGGCGATACAGCGGCTCCGCGACGTCGGCCTGCGCGTGACGGGTCCGCGCCTCGAGATCCTGCAGATCCTGGCCGGCGGCGCCCATCTGGATGTGGAGTCCCTGACCGCCGCAGCGCGCGAGAAGTTGGGCACGCTCACCAGCCAGGCTGTTTATGAAATGCTTCGGCATTTTCTCGAGACCGGGCTTGTGACGAAATTCGACCGTCCAGGATGGCCGGCGGTCTTCGAAATCGCCGGGAAATCGCATCACCACGCGCTCTGCACGGCCTGCGGTCGCGTCGACAACGTGACGAGCACGGCCCCGCGTAAACCGGTCGCCAGCTTGCCCGGGTGGGACATCCAGGGCTCGGAGATCGTGTTCAAAGGCATATGCCCCGACTGCCGGTCCGCAAGCGGCGATTAGCCGCACAGAGACGGCGAAGGCCCGGAGTGACCCTGCCGCCAAGGTCTCTCCGGGCCTTTCCGCATTTCTCAGCCCTGCGACGGCGCCGGCCACTCACCGTCCGCCGGCTGCACCAGCTCCGGCTCCGGCGCAGGCCACTCGCCATCGCCGGACTCCGACGGAGCCGGCGTGGGCGCCGGCCACTCACCGTCGGCCAGCACCACGGCCGGGCCGGGCGCCGGCCACTCGCCGTCGCCCTCCGCCTGCGCGGCATTGCCCTGACCGGCCGCCATCACCGGCGGAAGGGCTATTGCGGAACACAGAACCGCGGCCACGACCAGCTGCCGAACGACCTTGCGCATTCCGTAAATGCGAACGTGAGCAGACATGTTTCCTCCAGGATGCGAATCGGTATTCCGTCTCCGGGGCCCGTGCCGCCGGGCTCTCGAAGACATCTAAATAATCGCTCAGGACGAGCGGCGCATCCATAGTTTTCAGCGTCGTGGACCTGCCATGGCGTAGACGCGTCACCGCTCGAATCACAAGGGCAGCGTCAAAGGGCTCCTGCGGCACCGGAAAACGAACCGCCAGAACGCATTGGGTGAAGACCGGGGAACGGCACGGCCGACGGAACGGAGAGCGCCACAGGGCTCCCGCGGCAGGCACACGCCGGCCGCGAGACGACGAGGGCGAAGCCCCGACCGGGGGCGTCGCCCTCTTGAGCACGCTCATCTTTTGGTCAAACCAAAACAGATGCTAGACTGGCGGTTCGGCTCCCCTGTTCCTCCAGGAGGGGGTTGCCGACGGGGCAGGGGCATGCCGCCGCCCTTGCCCCATCCGACTTCCCGGCCCGCAGGGCGCGTTCGTACACGGTCAGCGTCCTGTCGGCGGCCGCCTCCCAGCTCATCGCCCGCGCGTGACGCACCGCGGCGTGTCCCATCGACGTCACCGCACCGGGGTGACGCGCCAGCCACAACAGCCGGTCCGCGTAGTCGGCGGGATCGTGGCCGCGTACGAGCAGTCCCGTGACGCCGTCCCACACGGCCGTGGGCAGTCCGCCGACGTCCGACGCAAGCACCGGGGTTCCGCAGGCCTGTGCCTCGAGTGCCACCAGACCGAAGGACTCGCTGCGAGAGGGAACGACCAGAACGTCCGCCGCCCGATACCACTCGGCCAGCTCCTCCTGGGACATGGCCGGCTCGAAACGCATGACGTCAAGGACTCCCTCCTGCCCGCACAGGTTCTCCAGCGCGTCCGGTGCGGCGACAGCACCACGGCCGCTCAGCCCGCCGACGACGGGCACGACCGTGCGGCCGCGCAGTCCCGGTGCCGAGCGAAGAACTTCGCCCACCGCTTCGACCAGGACGTCCGGGCCCTTGAGCGGCTGGATGCGACCGGCGAAGAGCGGCACGAAGGCGTCCGACGGCAGCCCCAGGCGCGCCCGGGCCCCCTGCCGTCCGTGTCCCGGACGGAACAGCCGCGTGTCCACTCCCGGACTCACCACCTCGGTGCGCATCCGGTCGGCGCCGTACAGGCCCACCAACGCGGCGGCTTCGTCGGGGGTGTTCGCTATGAGACGGTCCGCCGCCCGCACGACACCGGCTTCGCCGCGGATGCGCCACTCGGGCTCGGGGACGTCACCGGGCGCCAGACAGGAGTTCTTCACCTTGGCAAGCGTGTGCATGGTGTGCACCAGGGGAACCCGCCAGTGCTCCGACGCGAGTGCTCCGGCCTGCCCGGACAGCCAGTAGTGGGAATGGACCAGGTCGTACGGACCCTCGGTCCTGGCCCTGATCAGAGCCAGCGAGAACTCCAGCAGGAGGTCACGCATCGACTCCTTCGACAGCGGCTCGCAGGGACCGGCGTGCAGATGCCGGACCCGGACCCGGTCGGCCGTCCGCACCGACTCGGGCTGCCCCTCCCCCCGGCAGCGGGTGAAGAGGTCGACGGAGGCGTTCCGGTCGGCGAGGGCACGTGCGAGCTCGAGCATGTAGACGTTCATGCCGCCGGCGTCTCCGGTGCCGGGCTGGTGCAGGGGTGAGGTGTGGACGCTGAGCATGGCGATGCGCAGGGACACAGCAGCTCCTCAATCGGAGGCCGCGCGCCCCTGCGCCGCGTCGGATCGCCGGCGCCCGGCCGCGCGGCGGATCGCTGGAAGGGACAACCCCTCAGAACCCGAATACGGGTCCCGAGAGCCGTGCGAGTCGCGTGCCGGAAGCGGGCACGGCCAGTGCGTCGGCCGTGACCGGACCCCCCGGTTCGATGCGGAGCGCGGAGGCCAGGCGCTTGGACCCTTCCGGCATCACGGGACCTGCCCAGGCGGACAGGGCCGCTGCCACGCTCAACTGTGCGGTCAGCGACGGGTGGTGGCGGCCGTCCGCGCCGGGGCGCCTGCGCTGGTGGGCATTGGCGTATCCGAAGTCGGCCGTGGAGAGCACGATCTCGTCGAGGAGGAGGACGGCGCGACGCGGGTCGAACGCCTCGGGCGCATATGCGTCGCGCAGGTCGTCGACGGCGCGGTGGAGACGTCGAAGCTGCGTGTCCCATCCCGCGCCGCCCGGAGCGGCTTCGGGGACCAGGCCGGCGTTCTCCTCCTGCACCGCTTCGAACAGGCGGTTCAGCCAGCCGTTCCAGGTGCCGGTGAGCGTCTGTCGCGTCCGCGCCAGATCGTCCATGCGGAAGTCGGTTCGCCGCGCGGCCGGACGCCCTTCGAGCACATGCCGGCGCAGTGTGTCCGAGCCGTACTCGATCAGCAGGTCCAGTGCCCATGCCTCGTCCGGCGCCTGCGCCGCCGCATAGGTCTCGTTGACGTAGAAGTCCTGCGGCAGCTTCACACCCTGTGCCAGCAGCAGCGCGGGAAGCAGCACCGCATGGCAGAAGGTGTGCCCGAAGCCGCCGAAGTGCGCGGTGCGTTCGGGCAGCGGGCGGCTGTCGAAGCCCTGGCCGAACAGGTGCATGGCTGCCGCCTCGAAGCATCCGTCGATGCGGTGGCCGTCGAATCCGTCGACGGGTACCGGGATCCCCCAGGAGCCGGGGTGGCCCACGGCCACGTCGGGCAGGCCGTCCTCGACGAGGGTTTCGCAGAGCACCGCCAGCCGTGGCGGGAGCTCGGAGGCCGCCCAGTAGTCGGCCAGCGGTTCACGGAACTGCTCCAGCACGAGGTACGGCCGGCGGGAGCGACGCGTCTGCGGGGCGGCGCCGCACAGCCCGCAAAAGGGGTCGGTCAGGACTCCGCCGTCGTTGGGCCGCGCGCAGGCGCGGCACATGCCGCCCTCGCTCGTCGCCCGGCAGTGGGGACAGCCACCGGTCACCAGAGCGCCGTGCAGCCAGCGTTCGCAGGAGGCGCAGTACGGCATCGGCCGGGAGCGCATCACGACGGCTCCGTCCGCGTGGAGCCTGCGGAAGAGTCCCTGTATCCAGCGGGCGTACCCACGGTCGCGGCGCGGGTGGACGATGTGGTCGAACTCGACGGCCGCGTGCCGCCAGTCCGCGGTGATCGAGGCACGGTAGCCGTCGGCGACCGCGGCCGGGTTCCGGTGCACGCGAAGTGCCTTGGCCTCCACCGACGCGGTGTGGTCCGCGGTCCCCGTGGTGAACAGGACCCGCTCGCCGTCCGCACGCAGGAAGCGTGCCAGGACGTCGGCGGCCACGTAGGGGCCGGCAAGATGACCGATCTCGAGTTCGGCGCAGGGGGCGGGCGGGGTCGCGGTGATCCAGAGTGGAGTGTTCACGGTTGGACCTCCTTGACGCTGGAGTGTCGCGGGTGCGGTGCTCAGCGCGGTTCGAAGTGGAAAGAGCGGATGAAGCAGTCCCGCGGCTGTTCGACCGCGTAGACGATGCATTCGAAAAGGGCCTGGGTGGTGAGCTTCTCCTCGGCGCTCTGCCGGTCCGGGCCCATGTCTTCCCATTCGGCGGACCGCGGGTCGGAGGTGGAGAAGTCCGGTGGATACAGCGAGAAGACGCGAATACCCGAAGGGCCGAGACGCCGGGAAAGGATGTCGGCGAAGCCGGCCTGGGCGCCCTTCGCCGCGTAGAAGGCTTCGTGCGCCGTGGAGTGGGGTGTCGCGCGGCCCGCGCACACGGCGACCATGTTGACGATGTCGGGCCGGCCGGACGCACGGAGCAGGGGCAGGAAGTGCTTGACCATGAGCACCGTGCCGCCGGCCGTCGACTCGATCGTCTCCACGATCTCGTCGTCGGAGGCGTCGTCGAGCTCCAGGCCGTCCAGCCATCTGGCCCCGTTGTTGACCAGCAGGTCCACCCGGTCCGTGTGTTCGCCCACGCGCCGGGCGAACTCCCGGATGTCGGCGGGCCTGCTCAGGTCGCAACCGAACGTGTGGATCCGGTCCCTGGCGGAACCCATGACTTCGGTCCTGGTGCGTTCGGCCGCTTCGACCGTGCGGGCCGATACGTAGACCTCGGCGCCCAGATGGGCGAATCCGATGGCGAGCGCACGGCCGAAGTGACGGGACGCCCCGGTCACCACGACGCGTAGATTCTCGAATTTCATCCTCTGCTGCACTCCCCCACACAGGACGGAAGCCGGTGGAACTCCCCGATGCGGATGAGCAGTCGGGAGCCCTTGTGGAATCCAGCGTGGCAGAGGACGGGCCTGGTGAAGGGGTCGGAAGGGCTGCGTATTCACGCCGTGACGCGGATACGCCAGGGCAGGCGCACCGACCGTTCCAGTATGTGCGCCCGCTTGCCGTGCACCGCGACACTGCCCAGGACTCCCGCCTTCGCCACGGCGGTCGTCCGCACCGCGCCCCCCGGGGTGAGGATCGTCAGGGCGGAGCCGTCGGCGAGGCGGTGCGGCACCGTCCCCGGAACGGCCACGGCTGCCGTGAGGCATGCCGCGCCGGTGAGCGCGAGGCTCGGGTGCCAGCCGTCGACCGCGACGCTCCGTACGAACGGCCGGCCGCTGCCGTCCGCCCCGATCGCCGCGATCTTTGGCAGCGCGGAGCGCGGTGCCAGGCCGAGCAGCCGGGCCGCCGCCGCGCGCACCCTGAGCAGCGGCAGCAGCAGTTCGACGCCGGCGCCGAACAGTTCCTCCGCCGTCCGCACGCCGAACGCCGAGGCGTCGACGAACACATAGGGGTTTCCGAAGCGCACCAGTGAGACGTCGAAGCCGCCGATCCGGTCGACCGGGCAACCCGTCGGCAGCAGACGGCGGGCCGCCCAGGGGCCGGTGAACCTGACGGTACGGGTGCCCTGCGGCTCCGGCTCGCAGACGACGGCGTCGCCGGTCGTCAGGGCACGTACGCGCACCGGTCCGGCTCGTCCCGCGGCTGCGACGCAAGCGAGCAGCGAATGACCGCAGCCGGTGCGGAAGTCGAACCCTCGCGGCAGGCTCTGGACGAACCGGTACTCCAGGTCGAAGGCCGAGGAGGAGGAGGCCCCGTACAGGGCGATCTTCCTGATGTGGCCGCGTCCGGTGCGGTCCAGCCACCGGCGCACGTTCCGTAGCTCCTCCCCCAGGGCCAGCGCGCCCTGCGGGAGCCTGTCCCCGGCGAGTACGAGAGTCGGGCCGGGCGCCCCCTCCGCCCGGACGACATCCGCCTTCACGCCGCGCAGCCGACGGGGATGCGCAGCCCCTGCACGACCTCCGTCCACAGCTCATGAACGGCGATGCCCCACAGGGCCAGCGCGTCGGAGGCGGAGGGCCGGGCGGCCTGGCGGGCCAGCAGCGCCTGGACCCGGTCGGGACGCAGGCGCCCGTCCCGGCCGAGTCTCGCCGGGGACAACAGCTCCCGCACCGTGTCCATGAGCGGACTGCCGGACGCCATCATGGCGGCGAGGGGAAGGGTGAAGGGCTGCTTGGGCCGGTTCAGTACCGAACCGGGCAGCAGTTCGCGGCCCACGTCGTACAGGGCGCGCTTCCCGGTGCGCTCCGCCGCGGTCCGCGAGCGTGCCATGGCCACGGTCCCGGGCTGGCAGAAGGGCATCCGGGTCTCGACGGCCCAGGCCATGCTCAGATGGTCGACGCGACGCAGATGGTACGCGGGCAGCCGGCATCGCGTCTCGAAGTCCTCGAGGGTGGAGAGCCGGTCCTTGGGGGAGTCGCGCAGACGGGCGGCGATCCGGTCACTGGCGGAACCACGTTCCCTGAGAAGGGCTCGATAGGCCGGGGTGTACAGACTGTGGCGCAGCAGCCTCGGGGCGGCGGCGAGCGCATCGACGTAGGCGGCTACCCAGTCCTGGCCCTCAGGAACCGCCAGGGCGCTGCGGACGCGGTCGTAGCCGCCGAAGAGTTCGTCGGCCCCGTCGCCGGTGAGGGCGACGGTGAAGCCCGCCTCACGGACCGCGCGGAACAGGGCGTAGGTGCTCAGGGCGATCGGGTCGGCGTTGGGCTGGCCCAGGTGGCGCACGGTCCGCGTGAGCAGGGAGGCGAGTTCCGACGGGTCGACGTCGACCCGGTGGTGCACCGTGCGGGCCCGGTTGGCGACAGCTTGTGCGTAGGTGTGCTCGGCACCGGGCCAGCGGCCCTTGTAGCCGAGGTGGAAGGTGTGCAGCTGCCTGTCGTCGAGGCGGAGCTCTTCGGCCGCCAGCGCGGTGACGAGGCCCGAGTCGAGGCCACCGCTGGTGACCGCGCAGACCGGCACATCGGCGGCGGCCAGCCGCTCCGTCTCGTGCCGCAAGGTGTCAAGCGTGCCCCGGCCGCCGGCCTGCGCAGTGTCCCGCGGTGCGCGGCGGCGTATCCGGAGAGCGGAACCGGGGTGGGCGACGGCGGTTGCTCCGGGCGGCAGTACGTGCACCCCGCGGAGCGCCGTCTCGGTGCCCAGCGGCGTCTTCGTCGCCAGTACGGTGTCGAGCGTCTCCTCCCGGATGTCGGTGGGGACGGCGTCGAACGCGAGGAGCGCCGGGATCTCGGAGGCGAAGCGCACGGACCCGTCTCCGGCGACGTGGTAGTGGATGGGCTTCATGCCCATGTCGTCCACGGCCAGCACGAGTCGCGGCCGTGAGCGCAGGTCGAGCACCGCGACGGCGAACATGCCGTCCAGGTGCTCCGCGAAGCCGGGGCCGTACTCCGTGTAGAGGGCGGGCAGAAGGCTGCCGTCGCACCGACCGTCGAGACGGTGGCCGCGGGCGGACAGACGCCGCCGCAGCTCACGATGGTTGTAGATCTCCCCGTTGAACACGGCGAGCACACCGGGGGCGGTGCGTAACCGGTACGGCTGACTACCGTGGCCGGGGTCCGTCACCGCCAGCCGGTCACACCCGAGCGACCAGCCGCGGCCGCTGAGGACGCCGCGCTCGTCGGGTCCGCCGTGGCGCTGTCTGCCCGACACGGCATGCAGCTCGGGGTCTGTCACCCCAGCGGCGAAGGAACCGAAAATCCTGCACATGCCAGTCGCCTCCGACGGTCACGTTCCTTATCCAGACCAATGATTTGAATCTACCAATTTTTTGAGTGGCGCGTAAGTGCCATGTCGTGGACGCGCCACCGGATGCGCCTTGCCCCGAGTCCGTCGGAGCAACAGGCTGAGGACATGGACGAGTTGAAGACGGACTCACCCGACCGCGGCGCACCCGAGAGCCTGCTGGTCGTGGCCGCCCACCCGGACGACATCGAGTTCTGCGTCAGCGGAACCGTGATGCAGTGGATCGCCCGAGGCACCAGGGCGACCTACTGCATCGTCACGGACGGAGGAGCCGGCGGTTACGACGAACAGCTGCCCCGGCAGGCGATGGCGGATCTGCGCCGTGCGGAACAGGTCCATTCGGCAAAGCTCAGCGGGGTGCAGGACGTCCGCTTCCTCGGCTACCCCGACAGCCTCGTGGAGCCGAGCGTCGCCCTGCGGCGGGACCTGTGCCGGGTGATCCGTGAGGTCCGGCCGCAGCGCGCCGTCATTCCGAGCCCCGAGATCAACTGGAAGCGGCTCGCCGACCTGCACCCCGACCACCGCGCCGTCGGGGACGCGGCACTGCGCGCCGTCTATCCGGAAGCACGCAACCCGTTCGCCTACCCCGAGCTCCTCCGGGACGAGGGGCTCGAGCCCTGGACCGTTCGGGAGCTCTGGCTGATGACCGGCCCGACCCCGAATCAGTACGTCGACGTCACAAACGTCTTCGCACGCAAGGTCGAAGCCCTGCGCATCCACACCTCACAGACCGCGCACTTCGACGATCTGTCCGGTCTGCTGCACACCTGGCTGTCGGAACACGCCCAGGCGGGCGGCCTCCCGCAGGGCCGCCTCGCCGAGGCCTTCCAGATCGTGTCGACCGAGTAGCGGGGGCCGAGTAGCCCGGTTGCCCGGCTCGTTGCCCGGTCCCTTCCGGCTCAGCGGTAGATGACCAGCTCGTGCTCGTGGGCACCGTCGAGCTCGTAGCGCGTGCCCACCAGGGGTCGCCCGGAGTAGAGCCGGATCAACGTCGGCACGTCGGCCACCAGCCGGGCAGGCGCCCGCCCCGGGACCGCGTCGCCGAGTACGAGCGTGCTGCCGTCGCCGAGGGTCGCCCGCAACAGAGGTGTATCCCGTCTTCTGCTGGCGACCGACAGCAACTCCAGTGCCGGTGCGGCGCCTTCACCGGCGTAGGCGCCCGGCGTGCCCCATGCGTCGCGCACATCGCCGGCATGGACCCACTCCCCCAGGGCGACCGTGTCCAGCAGGCCGTCCTCGTGGGTGGCGATCACCGGACCCGCCTCGGTGAAGCCGCGCTCCAGCTCGTCCAGCACGCGTCCCAGCGGCCAGTCCGCCCGGTCCGCCACGTCGGCCGCGTTGGCCTCGGGCAGGAAGACCCCCTCTTCGAGCCGTCCTTCCACGATCCGCATCAGCGCGGCGCCGCAGTGGGCGAGCACTTCGCGGACCGTCCAGCCCGGGCAGGCGGTCCGGAGGGCGAACAACTCGTCCGGCGCGGACCGGAGCAGCGGCATGAGAGCGTCCCTCTCCGTCAGGAGGAGACGGCCGGGCAACGCGGGGTCACGAGGCCTTTTGGACATCTGACTCCCCTTTCGACCGGATCAGTAGCGGTAGTGGTCGGGCTTGTAGGGGCCGTCGACGTCGACGCCGATGTAGGCGGCCTGTTCGGGGCGCAGGGTGGTGAGTGTGACGCCGAGTGCGTCGAGGTGGAGGCGGGCGACCTTCTCGTCGAGGTGTTTGGGGAGCACGTAGACGCCGGTGGGGTAGTCGGCCGGTTTGGTGAAGAGTTCGATCTGGGCGAGGGTCTGGTCGGCGAAGGAGTTGGACATCACGAAGGAGGGGTGGCCGGTGGCGTTGCCGAGGTTGAGCAGGCGGCCCTCGGACAGGACGATGAGGACCTTGCCGTCGGGGAAGGTCCAGGTGTGGACCTGGGGTTTGACCTCGTCCTTGACGATGCCGGGAATCCGGGCGAGGCCGGCCATGTCGATCTCGTTGTCGAAGTGGCCGATGTTGCCCACGATGGCCTGGTGCTTCATCCTGGCCATGTCCGGGGCCATGATGATGTCCTTGTTGCCGGTCGTCGTGATGAAGATGTCCGCGCTCTCGATGACGTCGTCGAGGGTGGTGACCTGGTAGCCGTCCATCGCCGCCTGCAGCGCGCAGATCGGGTCGATCTCCGTGACGATCACCCGGGCGCCCTGGCCGCGCAGTGATTCGGCGCAGCCCTTGCCGACGTCGCCGTAGCCGCACACGACCGCGGTCTTGCCGCCGATCAGGACGTCGGTGGCGCGGTTGATGCCGTCGATGAGCGAGTGGCGGCAGCCGTACTTGTTGTCGAACTTCGACTTCGTCACCGCGTCGTTCACGTTGATCGCCGGGAACAGCAGCGTGCCGTCGCGGTGCATCTCGTACAGGCGGTGGACACCGGTGGTGGTCTCCTCCGTCACCCCCCGGATGCCGGCAGCGAGACGGACCCAGTCGAGGGTGCTGTTCTTCAGGAGTTGGAGGATGACGCGCTGTTCGTCGTTGTCGGCGGTCGCCGGGTCGGGCACTGTGCCGGCCTTGGCGAACTCGACGCCCTGGTGGACCAGGAGGGTGGCGTCCCCGCCGTCGTCGAGGATCATGTTCGGGCCCGCGTGGCCGGGCCAGGTCAGCGCCTGCTCGGTGCACCACCAGTACTCCTGGAGCGTCTCGCCCTTCCAGGCGAACACCGGGATCCCCGCCGCCGCTATCGCCGCGGCCGCATGGTCCTGCGTCGAGTAGATGTTGCACGACACCCAACGCACCTGCGCACCCAACGCCACCAACGTCTCGATCAGGACCGCGGTCTGCACCGTCATGTGCAGGGAACCGGTGATCCGCGCCCCGGCCAGCGGCCGCGCATCGGCGTACTCCTTGCGGATCGCCATCAGACCGGGCATCTCGTGCTCGGCCAGCGTGATCTCCTTGCGACCGAAAGAAGCAAGAGACAGGTCGGCGACCTTGAAATCCGTGAACTCAGCAGACATGAGGGCTCCTTGACGCCTGGACATTGCGGTGGATGTCGAGTGCTGCCGTCGAACGGTTGAGCGTGATGTAGTGCAGTCCCGGGGCGCCCTCGGCGAGAAGCCTGTTCGCCATCTCCGTGGCGTGGTCGACGCCGATCCGGTAGGAGGCGGCGGGATCGGCGCGTACCGCCTCGAGGCGCAGTGCCAGGTGCCTGGGGAAGGCGGCGTCGCTGAGCCGGGCGAAGCGGCTGATCTGGCGGTAGTCGGTCGCCGGCATGATCTCGGGAATGATCGGTGTCGAGCAGCCCGCAGCGGACACGCGATCCCGGAATCTCAGGTACGTCTCCACGTCGAAGAACATCTGCGTGATCGCGTAGTCGGCACCCGCCTCGCACTTGGCCACGAAGTGGCGGATGTCGTCGTCCCGGGACGCGGCACGCGGGTGCCCTTCGGGGAAGGCGGCCACGCCGACGGTGAACTCGCCGAGTGACCTGACGAGTCGCACCAGTTCGACGGCGTGGGTGAAGCCCTCGGGATGCGGTGTCCACCGGGCGTTCGGGTCGCCGGGAGGGTCACCGCGCAGTACCAGCACGTCGCGGATGCCCGCGTCGGCGTACTGGCCGATGATGTGGCGCAGCTCGGCCACCGAGTGGCCGACGGCGGTCAGATGGGCCACAGGACGCAGAGTGGTCTCCGCGGCGATGCGTTTGGTGACGGCGACCGTGCGGTCCCGCGAGGAGCCGCCCGCCCCGTACGTCACGGAAACGAAGTCGGGTGCCAGCGGCTCGACGCGTCGCAGCGCCTCCCAGAGCGTCGCTTCGCCGGCCGATGTCTTCGGTGGGAAGAATTCGAAGGAGAAGGTGGTCACCGGCGGACTCCGGCGTCGAAGTGGTTCGCCTCCGGGTCGTGGGCGGCGGTCGCGCCAGTGGAGTGTCCGGGGCGGAGGCGGCACGTCACGCGGCCCTTCATGTCAGGTCCCTGAAGTGTGCGACGAGATGAGCGACGGACTCGGGGCCGTACGACGTCCTGAGCCGGCAGACGAGGGAGTCGCGGTAGAGGCGGTACTCCTGCGTTCCCACGTAGTCGAGCACCGTCGCGGCCACGGCGCAGCCCAGTTGCGCCGCGTGGAGCTCCGGCACGCCCCAGGCCAGGCCCGCGAGGAACCCGGCCCGGAAGCCGTCGCCGGCGCCTGTGGGGTCCACGACGCCGGCCACGTCGACGGCCGGGACGGTCAGCGGGGGCTGCCCTTCCCGCTCGATGCGTACGCCCTGCGCACCGAGGGTGGTCACCCAGCAGCCGACCCTGCCGAGGATCTGCTCCCCGGTGAGGCGGGTGCGCTCCTGGAGCAGTGCTGCCTCGTACTCGTTGGTGAACAGCCACCGGGCGCCGGTGACGAGTTCCAGAGTCTCTTCCCTGCCGAGTCCGGCCAGTTGCTGGGCCGGATCGGCCGCGAACGCGATGCCGTGCTTACGGCATGCCCGCGTGTGCCGGACCATCGCTTCGGGATCGTCCGGGGAGATCATGACGAGGCCGAGCCGGCCGACTCTGCGGATCACGGCGCAGAGGTCGATCTCCTTGGCCTCCGTCATGGCCCCGGCGTAGAAGGTGGCGATCTGGTTCTGCATCCGGTCTGTGGTGCACAGGAACCGGGCCGTGTGGAGTTCGGCGCTGATCCGCACGGAGTCCGTGTCGACCCCGTGCTGTTTCAGCCGGACCCGGTAGGGCTCGAAGTCGCTGCCCACCGCTCCGACCAGTACCGGCCGGAGCCCGAGCATTCCGAGCCCGAAGGAGATGTTCGCTGCCACTCCCCCTCGCCGTATCTCCAGGCGGTCCGCGAGGAAGGACAGTGACACCCGGTCGAGCCGGTCGGCCAGGAACTGGTCGGTGAACCTCCCGGGGAAAGTCATCAGATGGTCGGTGGCGATGGAGCCGGTGACAGCGATCCGCATCTCAGTCCTCCGCCGCCGCCCTGCGCAGGGCGTCGGCCCGGTCGGTGCGTTCCCAGGTGAATTCCGGCAGCTCGCGGCCGAAGTGGCCGTATGCGGCGGTCCGGGCGTAGACGGGCCGCAGCAGGTCGAGGTCGCGGATGACGGCGGCCGGGCGGAGATCGAAGACCCGGTCGATCGCCGACTGGATGCGTTCCACGGCCACGGTCTCGGTGCCGAAGGTCTCGACGAACAGGCCCACCGGCTCGGCCTTGCCGATGGCGTAGGCGACCTGCACCTCGCAGCGGCGTGCCAGGCCGGCGGCCACCACGTTCTTCGCGACCCAGCGCATGGCGTACGCGGCGGAGCGGTCGACCTTGGAGGGGTCCTTGCCGGAGAACGCGCCGCCGCCGTGACGGGCCATCCCGCCGTACGTGTCGATGATGATCTTCCGGCCGGTCAGTCCGGCGTCACCCATCGGGCCGCCGATCTCGAAACGCCCGGTCGGGTTCACGAGCAGCCGGTAGCCGTCGCTCTCCAGGCTCACACCCTGTTCGGCAAGTGCCTTGAGCTCTGCCTCGACCACGTGTTCGCGGATGTCGGGGGCGAGGAGTCCGTCGAGACTGATGTCGGCGGCGTGCTGGGAGGAGACGACGACCGTGTCCAGGCGGACGGGCCGGTCGCCGTCGTACTCGATGGTGACCTGGGTCTTGCCGTCCGGGCGCAGGTAGGGGACGGTCCCGTCCTTGCGGACCTCGCTCAGCCGGCGGGAGAGCCGGTGGGCGAGGTGGATGGGCAGCGGCATCAGTTCGGCGGTGTCGTCGCAGGCGTAGCCGAACATCAGGCCCTGGTCGCCCGCGCCCTGCCGGTCGAGCTCCTCGCCCTCCTTGCCGGAGGTGTCGACGCCCTGTGCGATGTCCGGCGACTGGGCCCCGATCGAGACGGACACACCACAGGAAGCGCCGTCGAAGCCCTTCGCCGACGAGTCGTAGCCGATGTCGAGCACGGCTTCCCGCACCAGCTCCGCCATGGGCACGTAGGCCGCGGTGGTCACCTCGCCGGCTATGTGCACCTGCCCGGTGGTGATGAGCGTCTCGACGGCGACGCGGGACGCCGGGTCCTCGGCCAGCAGCGCGTCGAGGATCGTGTCGCTGATCCTGTCGGCGATCTTGTCGGGGTGTCCCTCGGTGACGGATTCGGAGGTGAAGAGCCGTCGGGTCATGTCACTTCACCTCCGCACGGAAGAAGTTGTCCTCGATGGCGGCCAGCGTGCGGATGGCGTCGACCTCGAGGGTCTCCATCTCGATCGTCCGGCCGCTCTGCTGCTCGAGCAGGAAGACGAACTCGACGAAGGACAGCGAGTCGATCAGCCGGTTCTCGATGAGGTCCAGGTCGGAGGCGATGTCCTCACGGTCCTGGTGACGCTTGAGGATCCAGTCCTTGACCTGCTGCAGACCTGCGCTCATGGCTGTGCTCCTTACGGTGTCGTGTTCATGGGGGTGGGCTGGTGTGTCGTGACCGCCGGTGGGGGCGGCGGCAGGAGGGTCGCCGATGATGGGCGCGGCGACGGCGACGGCGTAGTCGACGTCGTGGCTGATGCTCACGGTGATCCCGGTGATGCCGGAGTCGGCGGCCATGGACGCGGCGGACCGGCGGAGTTCGACCAGGGGCCAGCCGCCGTCCGAGCGCCGCACGACGATGTCACGCCATGGCAGGAACCGGTTGCGGACCCGCAGTGTCTTGAAGGCCGCCTCCTTGGCGGCGATGCGGCCGCAGAGGCTGAGCACGTCGAGGCCGGTCGACGTTCGGCAGTCGGCCAGTTCGCCGGCATCGAGCATCCGGTCGAAGAACGCTTCGCCGTGGTCGGCCATGAGCCGGCGGACACGGTTGACGGACACGATGTCCATGCCGAGATTCGCCCAGCCCAGGCCGCCGGAGGCAGCGGTGGGGCGGGCCGGCACGTCAGGTCACCGGCCCGGCCGACGCCAGTCGTGCCACGGCGGTGCGGACCGCCTCGGTGGCGGCCGCCCAGTCGCCGTGCCGCCGGGTGAGCGCCGAGAGCCACCGTTCGAGGCCGAACGCGACGCAACTGGTGAAGGCGGGGCCACCGGTGTCGGCGAGGCTGATGGAGCAGCGGTCACCGAAGAAGTTGCGGTGGGTGTTGACGGAGGCGATCGCCAGGTCCTCGTAGAGGAATTCGTGCTTGACGGGTGACAGGCGCTGGAGGACCGCCTTGGAGCCGCCCTTGTCGAAGAACGGGTCGCAGGCCGCTTCCTTGCGCAGCGGGAGGTCGAGCGCCGCCGCGAAGGCGGTGATGCGCTCGGTGAAGCGGCAGAGGTGTTCCTCGGCGTGCTCACGGCCGCCGATGGCGACGATCTCCCGCATACGGAAACCCAGTTGCCGCCGCAGGCCCTCGTAGCGATCCTCCTTGCGGAAGCACCAGCCGACGACGGTCACCAGGGTGTCCTCGGTGAGCCGGCGCCCCTCGTGGTCGAGGTAGACGGCGTAGCAGGAGGCCGAGGGCAGCCCGAGCGCGGCCGGCTGGAGGGCGCTGCAGGGGAAGCAGCCCGAGTCGTCGCAGAACTTCTCCTGCTCACGCCGGTCCAGGTCGAGCGGGGCGGCGAGCACCGCCTGATGAGGGAAGTTCTCGTAGTAGTCGAGCCGTGCCAGGTCCGCTGCGGGCAGCAGCGGCGGCATCGTCATGGCGTGGGCGCCCGCGTCGACGCCCCAGGACTCGAAGGTGTCGTCGAGCAGTCGGAGGAGGGCGGTGCCCTCGGGTCCGAGTGACGGAAGCCCGTGCGGTTCTCCCGGGGAGGCCGGTGGTGCGGGCGACCCTCGCTGTGCGGTCAAAGTGGTACGGGACACGATGTCGATCCACCTCTCGGTTCAGACGACCGGCAGGGTGTCGTCGGAGAAGATCCCGGTCTTCAGGAAGAAGGCGAGGGGCTTACGGATGGCCTTGCGCTCGTGGGGCCGCCGGCGCTCGTCGGTGATGAGTGCCGTGCGCAGGGCCAGGGGGTCGGCGATGCCGGCGTCGCGGTAGACGTGGGGGTTGTAGAGGGAGTTGACGCTGTAGACGACGTAGCGCTTCAGGTACGCCTCCACCTCGGCGAGCCGCTCGGCGCCGACCGCCTCACGCATCCGCAGGTGGAGCAGGGACACCAGTTCCCGGCCGAAGGCGATGTGGCGGGACTCGTCCTGGTGGTGGATGCGGTTGACCTCGCGGATGGTGTCGCAGAGCGCCGGGTCCTGCGCCATCCTGCTGTTGTAGTGGTCGACGAGCTCCTCGAAGAAGAGGATGCGCGCGAAGACGAGGAAGTTCTCGACCTCCGGCTCCCACACGGAGTCGGCGCGCATGGCCGTGGAGCCGTAGATCTTGCCGCCGTAGCGCCGGCAGAACTCGGCGAAGAACCACATGTGTTCGTTCTCTTCACCGATGAAGTGGTGGAAGAAGTCCGAGGGGACCTCGAAGCCCGGCATGTGGATGCGGCCGACCACCTCGATGAGCAGCTCGCGGATGCCGTGGACGTTGAGGCTGTAGAAGTTGATGGACTCCCACTTGGCGAGCCGGCGCAGTGTGTCCTCCCCGAGCTCGTCGAAGAGGGGGGTGCCGTACGGGGTGAGCAGCTCGGGGCTCATCCACATGCGGTCCTCGTCGAGCCGGTCGGGCCACTGGAACTGCTGGTAGGGGTTGTAGTAGTCCTCGATCGACTTCTCGCTCAGCCTCCCGAGGACCTCGAGGAAACGGTCGTTCACGGGCAGGGCCGCCTGGGCCATGGTCTCTCCTGATGCGTACGTGGGTGGCGCACGGACGGGGGCGGGGATTGCAGTGGCGGTCAGGGCCTGACCTCGTACACGGCGTTGACCGGCGTCTCGGTCGCCCTGCGCCAGCGGGTGAAGCCGGCCTCTTCGGCGATGGCGCGGAACGCCTTCTCGCCGGAGTGGTTGCCCAGGGCGTGCGGGCCTCGCTGGGCAACCGCCACCGGCAGGCACATGACGGCGGACAGAGCCATGAACATCCGGGCGGCCGGAGTGCCGGAGTCGACGTCGGCGGGCGACACGTTCGACTCGACGAGCATCCATGTGCCGTCGCCGTCGAGGGACTTGTGGACGTGCTGGGCGGCGGCGACCGGATCGCCCATGTCGTGCAGGCAGTTGAAGAAGGTCACCAGGTCGTACCCGGAGCCCGGGTAGTCGTCGGCCGAAGCGGTCTCGAAGACCACCCGGTCACAGAGGCCGGCGTCCTCCGCCAGCTGGCGGGCGATGGCGATGGCCTCCTCCGAGTAGTCGAAGCCGTAGACGGTCGCCTCGGGGTAGGCCTTCGCGATGAGCAGCGTGGTGTGTCCGACGCCGCAGCCCACGTCGGCGACCCGGCCGCCGGCGGCCAGCTTGCCGGTGACGTCGTGCAGCGCGGGGAGCCAGTCGGGCAGCAGACGGTGCTGGTAGGTGGGCTCGAAGAAGCTGCCCATGCCGGTGTCGAGCGCCGGGTCGTGCTCGGCCCAGCCGACGCCGTCACCGGTGCGGTACGCCTCCACCAAGAGGTCCTCGGTGGCGTACAGCGCCTTCAGCGCGGTGAAGAACCCTGCGGCATGGGTGACGGCCGTGGGGTCGGCGAGCACCCGCGCGTGGGCGGCGGGCAGCGTGTACGTCCCGGCGCTGGGGTGCCGCTCGACGTACTCGGCACTGAGCTGGGAGTGCAGCCATTCCTCGACGTACCGCTCGGCGGTGCCGGTGCGTTCGGCGAGCTGCGCGGTGGTGAGCGGGCCGTGGTCGGCCAGCGCCCGGTACAGGCCGAGCCGCTCGCCGAGGGCCACGGTCAGACCGCGGACCGCGGCGGCCGCGTCACCGATGACGCGCTGGTGGAATTCCGTGGTGGGGCTGTCGGTCATGATGCGTTCTCCTCGCCGGTGGGCAGGTCGCAGGTGAACAGGAAGGACCGGGGCACCCGCGGCACCTCGCGTGCCGGCACCGGATAGGGCCAGCGTCCGAAGTCGGCGCCGTCCTCGCCGGGCTGCTTGACCTCGCGCACGGACCAGCCGCAGTCCTGGAGCAGCTGCTCGGGTTCCTCGGTGCCGAAGAGCCAGGGGTTGCCGTCCTCCTCCAGAGCTCGCAGGAAGGGGCGGGACAGCGGGTTCTGCAGGGCGGACCGGCTGATGACGTCACCGAGGAGGACGGAGCCGGGGGCGCTGTGCGCCGACAGGCCGGTGATGAGGGCGCGGACGGCTTCCTCGGGGAGGAAGAACAGCAGTCCCTCGACGACCCAGAGGGTGGCCTCCTCCGACCGCCAGCCGGCTTCCTTCAGGTGTCCCGTCCAGTCCTGGGTGAGATCGACCGCGACGGTGTGCCGTTCCCGGTCGGCGGGGGCCGGCTCGCCGGCGAGCATGGCGGCCTTCGCGTCGAGCAGCGCGGGCCGGTCCAGTTCGTAGACGGTGACGCCCGCCGGCCAGGTCAGGCGGTAGAAGCGGGTGTCCATGCCGGCGGCGAGGAAGACGACCTGGCGGATTCCCCGGTCCTCGACGGCGCGGCCGATGGCGCGGTCCAGATAGGTGGTGCGAATGGCCAGGAACGGCACGGTGCCTGCGCCCGCGTACCGCTCGAGGAGGTCGAAGCCGACGGTGTCGGCGACGGTACGCGCGTAAGGATCGGCGAACAGCCGGTCCTCGCGCTCGGTCTCCAGGGCACGCGCTGCGGCGGTCCACTGGGCGGTGCGGGATACGGCCTCCACGGAAGGCCCCCCTTCATTGGATGGGAATGAGCGGACGGTCGTGCTCAGCCGGCCCTCACACAGGCGACCGGGTCCTCCGCCGCGGGGGATCGAACGGAGGAGTCGGCGGGGCGCCGCCGGAAGATGCTGTGCAGGATCATGCTGAACACGACCGTCCCGTCCGGGGCCACCAGCTCGCAGCGGGGCTGGACGATGCCGGTGGCGGGGCTCATGAGCGAGGGACGGGAACCGAGGACCTCGAGCCTGGCGGTGAGCACGTCACCGGGGCGTACGGGTCGGTGGAACCGGATCTCGTCGATGCCCGGGGAGCCGGCGCAGGCGCTGTAGGCGAGCAGCCCGTCGACGTACCGCCGCATGAAGAGCGAGGCGGTGTGGAAGCCGCTGGCGATGAGCCCGCCGAACGGCGACTGCTCGGCCAGCTCGGCGTCGATGTGGAACGGCTGCGGATCGAAACGCCTGGCGAACTCCAGCACCTCGTCCTCGGTGACGGTGACCGTGCCCAGCTGGTGAACGTCGCCGGTGCGGAAGTCCTCGAAGTAGCGCATGCCGCGCCCCCCTTGAGCCGGAAGTGTGGTTTCTGATCTGACTCCAATCTACGAATCGACCATTTATTTTGTCAATCCAAATCTACGACCGATTCGCACCTGTCGGTGCGTCAGCCGTCGCCGAGCGCTTGCTCGATGTCCGCCCAGAGGTCGTCGATGTGCTCGATGCCCACCGAGATGCGCACGGTGCCGGCGCCCACGCCCGCCGCGGCCAGCGCACGGCTGTCGAGCTCACGGTGAGAGGTGGAGGCGGGGTGTGCGACGAGGGTCTCCACGCCGCCGAGGGACAGGGCGAGCCGCGCCAGCCGCACCTTCTCGATGAACGCGCGGCCCGCCTCGCGACCGCCGGCCAGCTCGCAGGTGACCATCCCCCCACCGCCCGACAGGACCCTGCGGGCGGCCCGGTACGTCGGGTTGTCCGTGAGCCACGGCCAGTGGACGGCCCGTACGGCGGCGTGCCCGGCAAGCCGCTCCGCGACGACCCCGGCGTTGGAGCAGTGCTGCCGCATCCGCAGCGGGAGGGTCGGCAGCCCGCGCAGCGTCAGCCATGCCGCGAACGGGTCCGGTGTGGCTCCGAGTTCGACGGTGCGTCCCCAGACACGGCGCCGCAGATCCTCGTCCGCGAAGACGGCGACGCCCCCGAGCACGTCGGAGTGGCCGGCCAGATACTTCGTCGTCGAGTGCACGACGATGTCGGCTCCGTACTCGATGGGCCGGCACAGCACCGGCGAGGCGAGGGAGTTGTCCACCAGGACGAGGGCCCCGCGCTGACGGGCGGCCGCCGTCAGTGCCGGCAGGTCCGGCACCCGGCCCGTCGGGTTGGAGATCGTCTCCAGCAGGACCAGGCGCGTCGCCGGCCGCAGCAGGCTTTCCAGCTCGCCCGGGTCGTCACTTGCCGGATGCTCGACCTCGACACCGAACCGCCGGGCCAGATCGGAGAGGACCGAATAGGTCCCCCCGTACAGGCACCGCTGGGCGATGACATGGTCGCCCGGCTCGAGCAGGGCGAGCAGCACCCCGCTGATCGCCCCCATCCCCGAGGCGAACGCGATGGCGGTGGCACCGCCCTCGAGCCCGGCGACCGTGCGCTCCAGCGCGCGGACGGTGGGGTTGCCCCGCCTCGTGTAGACGTACCGGCCGTCCGGGCCCGCCATGGCGTCCGCCAGCGCGTCGGCCGAGTCGAAGCCGAAGGCCGACGACTGCACGATGGGCACGCTGAGCGGCCAGCTCCCTTCACCGAAGGGCTCGTTCACGATGTGCACGGAACGCGTCCGTATGTCCATTCCTCTGCTCTCCAGGTCGGGTCGGATGGTGCTCGCGATACGGAAAGGGACCGCCCGATGTCTGCCTGAGACATCGGGCGGTCCCTCTGTGGACCTCTCCACTCCCCCGGCTGCGTGGCAGCCCATCGGCTATACGCCGACCTGCTCACCGTGCGAGGCCGGTGCGGCCTGGGCCTGCGCGGCGGCTGCGGCGGACTTCTCGCTCCGCATGACCAGCAGGGTGATGACGCCACCGACCGCGGCGATCACGGCCGCGCCGACGAACGCCGACGAGAAGCCGTCGGTGAGGGCGGGCAGGTTGCCCAGCTCACCGGCTCCCTGGGACATGGCGACCGCCGTCAGCGCGGCCAGACCCAGGGCGGAGCCGACGTTGTAGGTGGTGTTGACGATGCCGGACGCGAGACCGGCCTGCTCCTGCGGTGCGCCGGACATCGCGGCCATCATCGCGGGGATGTAGGCGAGCGACATGCCGAGCGCGGCGACGAGCGAGGCGGGCAGGACGTCGACCAGGAACGTACCGGTCGGCTCCACGGCGGACAGCCACAGCAGACCGGCGGCCAGCACGAGCAGGCCGCCTGCGATCAGCGGCTTGGCCCCGAACCTGCCCAGCAGCCTGGCCGTGATCATCGTCATGAAGATCATGAGGAGCACGGTCATGGGCAGGAGGGCGGCGCCGGAGGCGAAGGCTCCGTAGCCGAGGACCTGCTGGAGGTAGAGGTTGAGGAAGTACCACATCGGGATCCACGCGGCGCCGAGCAGGGCCATGCCCAGGTTGGCGGAGCCGAGACGCGGCACGCGCCAGATACCCAGCGGCATCAGCGGCTCGCGCACCGACTTCTGGATCACGAAGAACAGGATCAGCAGGGCGGCGGCGCCAGCCAGCTGCAGCACGGTGCCCGTCGAGCCCCAGCCCACCTCGGGCGCCCGGACGACCGCGAAGACGGTGAGCGCCAGGCCGGCGGTGACGGCCACCGCGCCCAGGACGTCGACGGAACCGCGACGGCTCTCGACGGCGGGCAGCAGCTTGGTGGCGGCGAGGGTCGCCAGACCGATGGGGACGTAGATGATGAACACCCACGGCCAGCTCAGCCACTCGGTGAAGACGCCGCCGAGGAACACACCGGCGGTACCGCCCGCGGGCGCGGCGGCGCCGTAGAGGGCCATCGCCTTGCCGAGCTCCTTCGGGTTGTGCCCGAAGAGCATCATCAGCAGCGTCATCGCGGCCGGCGCGATGAGCGCGCCACCGACACCCTGCACAGCACGGCCGACGACCTCGACCCACGCGGTCTGGGCCGCGGCGGCGACGACGGATCCGGCGATCATGACGACCCAGCCGGCGTTGAAGACCTTGCGTGCGCCGAGCAGGTCGGAGAGCCGTCCACCGAGCAGCAGCAGTCCGCCGAAGGCGATGACGTACGCGTTGAAGACCCACTGGAGCTCGCCCTGCGAGAAGCCGAGGTCCTTCTGCATCTCGGGGAGCGCGACCCCGATGATCGAGGTGTCCATGATCACCATGAACTGGGCGGCTGCGAGCACGGCGAGCGCCCACCACCGCCGGGGATTGACCGTTGACATGACCGTATCTCCCTTGGCTACATACCCCTGGGGGGTACCTGTGAAGCGCAACGTAACATACCCCCAGCGGGTATGCGAGAGCAAGGGTCGTGCACCGGCCTCGGCCACCGGAGCCGCGGCGGCGGCGCTGCGACCGCGGAACAACGGCCGACGGCGCGACGGACCCTCGTCGGCTGCCGACGAAGGCCCGTCGCCGCCATGACGTCGTCGGCGATCCGGGCGGCCACGACCTCCAGCGGTTCCCCGCGGGCCCGGAAGCGGGGCGTGAACGTGCACTCGGGCTTACCGGTTGACACCCGCCGCCGGCGTCGATCACGGCAGCCCTGCCGCACGGGGCGACGCCGGGGCGCGGAAGGCGCGCCGAAGGGTGCCGGAAGGCTTCGAGGAGAAGTAACTCTTACAGGCTTGTCAAAGTTAAGAGGGCCACATATCTTACAACCCTGTAAGCGATCCCGGCGGGACTCGACCCCCGCCCCGACCGAGGGGTGCCATGGAAGCCCTTGAGACACGGACGCCCGAGCAGTTCGTCAGCGACTTCTTCACCTCCTTCACCAATGCGGTCGTACGGGCCGAGGAGGACCCTGCCGCACTGATGAGCAGGTACTACACTCGGGACGTCGTGCAGGTCGCCGACGGCGTTCGGCTCGACTGGGACCGGCTTCTCGCCCATCTCCGCCCGGTCCGGCGTAATCTGACGGAGTATCGGTTCGAGGTGCACGAGGCGCTCGCGGACGGCGACCGCATCGCCGCCCGGTTCACCATCCACGCCGAGATGCGCAAGAGCGGACCGGTCTCGACGCAGGTGCACATGTTCGCCGAATTCACTCCGGACGGCCGGCTCCGGCGAGCGGACCAGGTCACCCGTACGCTCAAGCAGCCCTCCGGCGCGGAACCGGGGAGGCAGTGAGGGCGCGTCCGGCCCACGCGGGGCGTCCGCCGGCCGCCGGCTTCCGTCCAGCGGACGACCCCGCACCCCTCGGCCTCCGCGAAAGCCACAAGCGTTGTAACTAATCCACTTAACAGATTAGTATCCGCACGAGTCTCCGCACGGTCGATCACCCGCCCGGGGTGGCAACGGAGGCGACCGCCACGTCCACCGCTCCGACGGTGCCAGGGAGCGCTGTCCCCCGAGCGATGGCGGCCAAGGGAGAAGGAGCTCGCCTCAGTGGCGTCCCACCGTCGTCCTAAGCAGCCGAACCCGAGCTATACGACCGCGCTCACCGTGACAGCGGCGGCAGCCGTCGCCCTGTCCGCGCAGTCGGCCTCGGCGGACCCCTTGCCCGACCCCACCGCGAAGGGCGTCAAGGCGCAGGTCGACCGGCTGTACGAAGAGGCGACGCAGGCCACCGAGAAGTACAACGGCGCGAAGGAGAAGGCCGACGGGCTGCAGAAGCAGGTCAAGGCTCTGCAGGAGACAGCAGCCCGTAAGCAGGGCGAGCTCAACGAACTGCGCGACCGGCTGGGCACCATGGCGGCCGGGCAGTACCGAAGTGGCGGCCTGGACCCCTCCGTTCAGCTCCTGCTCTCGGAGAACCCCGACACCTACCTCCGCAAGGCCTCGGACATCGACCGGCTGAACGCGAGGCAGGTCACCCTGCTCCAGCAGTTCATGTCCCAGCAGCGTGCGCTGCAGCAGCAGCGCGGCCAGGCAGCGGAGAAACTCAGGGACCTCGAGGCCACCCGCAAGGAACTGGGGAGCAGGAAGCAGGAGATCCAGGGCAAGCTCTCCAAGGCCCGGCAGCTTCTCAACACCATGACGGCCGAGGAGCGGGCCCGGATCGCCGCCGCGGAGGATCGCGCCAACCGGGCCGGCGACCGCGTCGATCTCGGTGATGAGGCCAGTGCCTCGCAGCGCGCGGCCGCCGCCTTCAGCGCCGCCAGGAGCCGGGTCGGCATGCCGTACGTGTGGGGAGCGTCCGGACCGAACTCCTTCGACTGCTCCGGGCTGACGTCGTGGGCGTTCCGCCAGGCCGGAGTCTCCATACCCCGCACCTCACAGGGGCAGGCCAGTGCCGGAACCCGTATCGGCTCCCTCAGCGCGCTCAAGCCCGGCGACCTCATCATCATGCGCAGCGACCTGAGCCATGTCGGCTTCTACGCGGGAAACGGGCAGATCCTGCACGCCCCCAAGCCGGGAGCGCAGGTGCGGTACGAGTCCATCGCCCGCAGCGGAATGCCATTCATGTGGGGCGTGCGCATCAGCTGAGCCCCCTCCCCCGTTCGGCCCGGTCCGCTCACCCGAGGCCCGGTGGGCACACGAGGAGCAGGGGAAGCAGCGGGACGAGTGCCGCCACGGCCGCCGCCGAGCCGCGGAGCACGGGGTGCGGCGCCCTGTGCCGTCCCAGGACCCTGCGCATGCGGATCACAGCGCTGTCGCCCCCGACCGAGAACGTGCCCCGGGGAGCCCGTACGGCCGCCATCTCGTACATCGCCGAGGCGAACACGTCGTGCGACTGGCTTCGGACGGCACGGTCGTCCGCGATCATTTCGAGCAGCAGCGCCGTCTGCTCCTTGGCGTGACGTGCCAGGGGCAGTCGGCCGAACACCGACGCGAAGGCCTGCACAGCCGCCAGGGCGAGATGGTGCCGTCCGGCCACATGGGCCCGCTCGTGCTCCAGGACGGCCTGGAGCTGCTCGGGCGACAGCATGCGAACTGCCGTGTCACTGACGACGATCCTGGGGCGTCTGCCCGGAAGGCAGTACGCGGCGGGCGCACCGTACGTGAGCACCGTCGCCTGCAGATCGTCGGAGTGACAGCCGACCATGTCCAGCGTCTCCCGGTGCCGGGCACGCGCGCGGCGGGCGCGCAGGGCGTGGAACACGAAGCTGCTCGCCAGGGCCAGCATGACTGCCGCCGGCAGCACGACGGCCAACTGCTCCGCCGTACCCGGGTCGGGGCTTCCGGCACCCGCATGGAGGCCGCACGCATGGAGTACGCCGATGAAACCCGCGTGGAGGTGCTCGGTCGGTGTCGCCAGGTTGTAGGCGAGGAGAGCCGCGGCGACCGCGAACGAGAGAGCGAGCGCCTGCCACACCGCTGCCGCCGGAGCCGGCGCCCGATGCGGCCACGTGCTGCGAAGCATCAGCCGGGGCGCCGCGACGCCGACGGCCGCCATGTAGCCGATCAGTGCAGGCGCGGCGTTCACGCCTCGCCCTGCCGTTCCACGGTCCGCAGCGCCTTGCGCAGCGCGTCCACTTCGTCCTCGGACATGTTCTCGACGAAGTGGATCAGGGCGGCCGGGCGGTCCTTGCTGGTCCCGAGGCCGTCCTCCATGAGGGCGGCGGCATACGCCTCGCGGCTGCGGACCGGCGTGTACAGCCAGGCCCTGCCCTGCTTGCTGCGCACCAGCCAACCCTTGCCGTGCAGAATGTTGGTCACGGTCATCACCGTGCTGTACGCGACCGGGCGGTGCCTGTTGATGTCGTCGACGACCTCGCGGACTGTCGCCGGGCGGTTCCACGTCCACAGACGGTCCATGATCTCCGCCTCGAGCTCCCCCAGCCGCCGCATGGCCCGTCTTCCTTCCGCAGCACACCTTGCGGCTCCATACTAGGCGCGCCCCTCCCCGGCTCCGCGGCCGAGTGCGCCCGGCCCGGGGCTCATGAGGGTGTCGTCTCCCGCAGACGACGCCGTCCGTAGCAAATCGTCCCCCGCGGCTTGAAGACCGACAGCGCCACGGCCACCAGCAGCACCACCAGTGCGGCACCCGCGTCGGCGACGAGCTGGACCCGCAGGCCGCCGAGCTCGCCGTCCGACAGGGTCGCCTGCCGGACCGCGTCCGCCATGTGACCGATGGGCTGCATGTGGACCAGCAGCACCACGGTCGCCAGGACGGTTATCAGCAGCTTGATCAGCACCCAGTAGTGGCGCACCAACCCCCACACCGTGCCCAGCGACTGCACAAGACCGGTGACGAGGGAGGCGAGAGAGAGCGGGACGATCACGAGCCACCCGGTCAGTTCCATCGAGAGGTACGCCGCCCGCACCGTCTCGGGATCGCGGCTGTTCAAACCCGCGAGGGCGAGAGCGAGGAAGACGGCGACCGCGCCGATCCAGCCGACGGAGCAGGTCACATGGGCCGTCAGCGCGATCTTGCGCAGGCTCGGGGGCATGGTCGTCACGGCGTGTGTCCCACCATCCCGCCGCCGGTGAAGTGGATCGCGACGAACAGCACCACCACGGCGAGGACGACCCCGCCGAGCACCTTCACCCAACGCGGTGCGCCGCCCCCGTCAGGCGCTTCGTGGGGGAAATCGGGTCGGTCATGGTGCGGCCTCGTCTCTGTCCGTCTCGTGCTCAGCAGCGTCGCTGCTCAAACATTTTACGAGACACACTGTCTACGTCCTGTCCATGTCGTCTCGGTAGGGAGCAGCACGCATACTGGGGCAATGCCCAAGCTGTGGAACGAGACGGTCGAGGAGCACCGCCGCGCGGTACGGGACGCGATCCTGGACACAACGGCGGAACTGGTCGCGGAACACGGCCTCCGAGCGGCGACGATGTCCCGGATCGCCACGGAGACCGGCATCGGCCGGGCGACGCTCTACAAGTACTTCCCCGACGTCGAAGCCGTGCTGCTGGCTTGGCACGAGCGCCAGGTGACCGCCCATGTGAGCCGGCTGGCCGAGGTGCGCGACCGGGCCGGGACGCCGGTGGAGCGACTCGAGGCGGTGATGGAGGCGTACGCACTGATCGCGTACGAACGCCACGGCCACGGCGACGAACTGGCCGCCATGCTTCACCGGGGCGAGCACATCGCCATGGCGCACCAGCACCTCCGCGGCATTGTCCGCGATCTTCTGACGGAAGGCGCACACGCCGGCGAGGTGCGCGACGACGTCGCGGCCGACGAGCTGGCCGGTTACTGCGTGCACGCGCTCGCCGCGGCCGACTCGCTGCGTTCCAGGGCGGCGGTCCGCCGCCTCGTGGCCGTGACCCTGGCGGGGCTGCGCCCCGAGCACTGACCGTCCGGGCTCCGCGGTACGCTGCTTCGCGCCACGGACGGCGAGGTACCCTCCCGGCCCGGCCCCGCCCGACCCGGCCCCGAACTGCGGCCGGAGCGGTAGCGGTTGACCGACGCCGCAGGTCCGAACCCGGCTCTTGTAGAAGTCTACGAAGGGCCTGTCGACGCTTTCATGTCTTTTACGCCTGGCTGGTTCCGCTCGGGTGGCTGTGTACTCCTCTGCAAGCAGCAACGAATCAACGGATGAGCGCCGTGGACTTCCTCGGACCTGTCTCCCCAGGGGCGCCCGCGGACCCCACCCCGTCGCCCCGGGTGCGGTGTTCCGCACCGGCGGAGCGTCCCGGGGAGACCCCACCACCTCGAAATGGAGTGACCGTGACCGCACACATCCAGGAAACGAACGCCCAGGAGCTTCAGCGCGCCTGGACGGGCGAGGCGATCAGGCTGGCCACCGACAGCGTGGCGAACGGCGGCGGCCCGTTCGGCGCACTGGTCGCCAAGGACGGCGAGGTCGTCGCGATCGGGAACAACCAGGTCACCGCCTCCCTGGACCCGACGGCGCACGCAGAGGTGAGCGCGATGCGCGCCGCGTGCAAGCAGCTGGGGACCTTCTCGCTCAAGGGCTGCGTCCTGATCACCTCCTGCGAGCCGTGCCCGATGTGCCTTTCCTCCGCGCTGTGGGCGCGAGTCGACCGGATCGTCTACGCCGCCGACCGGCACGATGCCGCGGTGGCCGGTTTCGACGACCGCAGGTTCTACGACCTGTTCGAGACGAAGCCCGCATCGATGTGGCCGATGCAGGTCGAGCACCTGGACCTGCCGAACCGCACGGCGCCGTTCGACGCGTGGCTGGCCAGATCCGACCGCATCGAATACTGACGACGAGGATCGGCATGGCGCTGCCGCCGAACCCCCGTCGCGGGGTTCGGCGGCAGCGCCCCGACGGCTCAGGCGGCCCGGCCGGTCAGTTCGTAGCCGGCATCGTCGACGACCTTGGCGAACAGCGCGTCGTCGGGCTCGTCGGAGGTGATGACGGCGACCTGACCGGTGCTCAGGTCGACCTCGACGGACAGCACGCCGCCGAGGGCACCGAGCTCCTTCGTGAGAGTGGCCTTGCAGTGTCCGCAGGTCATACCGGAGACGTTGTAGACGGTGGTGCGGCCGTCGACAACGGCCTCTGCAGCCGCGCCGGTGGAGCAGCTTCCGTCGGGGGTGCAGCAGGACATGGTTCCTCCAACTGGGACAGTATACCCCTGGGGGGTACTTCTACAGCTCCTTCATGTATACCCCCACCCCGTACCCTTGGCAAGGGCGTGCCACCCGCCCCGAAGGCATTCGGCGGTCATCGGGCGGGCGCCGCCGCCGCTCCCGCGGCGCGCGCCGGCGCTTCGAGGCGGCCGGTGCGGTGCAGCGCGTACACGGCTGTGGCGCAGGCGAGACCGAGGAGGGCGAGAGCCGTCCACGGCAAGGCGGCCATGCCCGCCGCGCGGGCGGCGTCGAGAGCCACTCCGGTCAACAGGTTCCCCACCGTGATCCCGATTCCGCAGATGGTGTTGTACAGGCCGTAGTGGGTCGCCACGAGGCGTTCGCCGGACAGGCGGACGATGGTGTCCATCTCGAAGGGGTAGGCGATCATCGTTCCGACGGCGAGGAGCAGCGCGGACAGCGCGGGAGGCACCGCCGCGAGCAGCCACAGACCGATGCCGGCGTCCGGCACGGGCACCGCCGTCGCCAGGAGCAAGGGCACGAACGCGATGCCCATGGTCAGCAGCCCCCGGGCGAGCGCCCGGCCCGGTTCCATACGCGCCTTGCACCAGGCCGTCACCCTCGTCTGGCCGACGATCGTGCTGAGCCCGGAGACGGCGAAGAGTGCCGCGACCGCCGTTGTCCCGAACGCCCCGTCTCCACCCAGGCGTTGCACCTCCAGCGGCAGGGCGAGGTAGACCTGGAAGGTCATCACGTACGAGCCGACCATGGCGAGCGAGAACAGCAGGAACGGCCGGTTCGCCACGATGCCCCGCCACTGGGCCAGGACACTCCTGCGCTCCGCCGGTTCGTTCCCGTCCGCCGCGCGTCGCGCGGGCAGGGCGCGGATCTGCACGATGCTCAGTACCGCGAAAACACCGGCCGCAGTCAGGCATGTGACACGGAAGTCGACACCGGTCAGCACCATGCCCACCAGCGGTCCGAGCAGGATGCCTGCCTGGTAGAAGACATTGAAGAGAGCGAACGCCTCGACCCGGCGCTCACCCGCGTCAGCGGCGAGGTAGGCGCGGGAAGCCGGGTTGAACAGCGCCCCCGCGAGCCCGGTCGCCGCCGACGCGGCGATCAGCGCCGGCACACTGCCGACCAGCCCGAGCGTCGCGAATCCGGCGATCCGCAGCCCGAGACCGGCGATGATCATGGGCTTGTAGCCGTAGCGGTCCGCGAGCGTACCGCCGACGAGGAACATCCCCTGCTGGCTGAAGTTCCGCACCCCGAGAATCAGCCCCACGAGCCAGCCGGCCAGACCGAGCGGCCCGGCCAGGTGCGCGGCCAGGTACGGCATCAGCATGTAGAAGCCGAGGTTGATGGTGAACTGGTTCACCATCAACAGCTGAACGCTGCGGGGGTACGTGCGGACCTGCGCGACCGTGCTCCTCACCGGGCCTCCTTCGCGCCGGCCGGCTCGCCGCCGGCGTTCCGGCTCCCGGCAAGGGCCAGCGGGTCGGTCACCGTCGTGCACCGGGTCCAGCCAGTGACCTCCTTCTCGTCGAGGCGTCCGATCAACTCCGGTTCGGCGGCGGGGGCGGTGGCGAGAAGGCCGTGGGCCGCGCAGTAGTCGTCGTCGTACACGGTGCCCAGGTATCGCTGCGGCCCGTCGGGGAAGACGGCCGCGATGCGGGTGTCCGCCGGCGACGAACGCGCCAGCCACCCTGCGACGAGGGCGACGGCGCCGACGCTCCAGCCACCCGTGGCGTAGTGCGACGCGGCCAGCCGGCGGCAGGCCCACACCGCTTCGGGCGGCGCGACCCAGTGCACTTCGGAGAAGTTCTCGTAGGCGACATTGCGCGGGTAGATGCTGGAGCCGAGCCCGCGCATCAAGCGGGGCCGGGCGGGCTGCCCGAAGATCGTCGATCCGATCGTGTCGACCCCTACCAGCTTCAGCTCGGGGTACAGCTGCTGAAGTACGCGCGACACACCGGCCGAATGGCCGCCGGTGCCGACACTGCACACCAGTACGTCGATGTGGCCGAGCTCAGCGGCGAGTTCCAGCGCGAGTGGGGTGTAGGCGGAGATGTTGTCCGGGTTGTTGTACTGGTCCGGGCACCAGGAATCCGGTTCCCGCGCCGTCAGTTGGGCGACCCTGTCCCGGCGGGCCTGCTGCCAGCCGCCGGTCGGATGCGGTTCGGAGACGACGTTGACCTGCGCCCCGTAAGCCGTCAGCAGGCGGGTCATCGACATTTCCAGCCCCGGGTCGGTGACCAGGGTGACCGGATGGCCGTACACCATGCCGGCGAGGGCCAGTCCGAGCCCGAGCGTTCCGCTGGTCGACTCGATGATGCGCGCTCCTGGCAGCAGATCGCCCCGCGCGCGGGCACGCTCGACCATGTGCAGGGCGGGGCGGTCCTTGATGCCGCCGGGGTTGAAGCCTTCCAGTTTCGCCCAGAAGCCGCGGCCGGCGTGGGCGAAAGGTTCGCCCACACGCAGCAACGGAGTGTTGCCGACCAGGCCGGACAGGGCTGCGTGGCCGGGCTTGACCGGCCGGGTCGTATCGGGAGAGTGCATCGCTTGCTCTCGTCTTTCGTTGATGGCGCGTCGGGGTGCGGGCCTGGGCCCGGCGCCGCCCGGATCCTCGGGTGCACTGGGCGGAGACACGGCGCTGCGGCCGAACCGTGGGTCGGCAACGCGACAGGCGCGAACGCGCGGAGACATGGCATCGGACGGGTCCGGCGTCGCCGACGCGGCGGGATCCCCGGCCCGGATGCCCGGCAGCCGTTGCCACGCCGGAGGCGGTGACCGTCCGGCGATCAGACCGGTCAGGACAAGTCGGCAGGCGGGACGGCAGGTTGGGGCAACACCGCAGACACGGTCGCGCCCGCACACGGACGCGCTGGTGCATCGGGCCGGGGGGACCCGTCCTGCCCGCGCCGGAGGGCAAGCCGCCCATCAGCGCGGGGAGGGACCGGATCGGCGCGGAGCCGGCCGGAATTCTAGATCTGCAGGATCGTGGCTCTTATCGTCGCGCTCGGCAGCGGCCTGGCCGACGCGGCGTCACCGAATCCGCAGGCGGCAGGGCGGCTGACGAGAGGCGCTGCTTCGGCAACCAGGGCGGAGGCCATCGGCGCGTCCAGCACCGGAGTCTGCTGCGGCTGGCCGGGCACGCACTCCTGGACCACATGGTCAGGGCCGTGTTCACCGCCGTGGTGCTGCATGGGCGGGACTCCCGGCGCTGCCGTTCGATGAGTCTCGGCAGCTGCGGACAGGGTTGCGGTCGAGTCCAGATGACCGCTGACGCCTTCCATGCTCACGCCGTGCGCGTACAGGAAGGCGAACAGCGTCAAGGCCACCCACACCAGCCGCAGCGGACCCGCCGACGAGCGGGCCCGCGAGACGCGGAAGGGCGAAGCCGTGACCATGCCGTGATCTTAGCCTCTGACGCCGCTCGCAGCCGCATGGACAACCACCGACGTCGGCTGATCAGTTGGCCTGAATCCGGCGCGCCCGGCACAAAAGCACTGGTGGTGCCCGGATGCGGCCTCGCAACCATGACCGGAAGGGCACCCGGACGGGGCCGGAGGCCGGCGCGGTGCGGACCGCGCTGCCATCAGGCCGGGCTCGGGCGGTGCAGCACGGCCCAGCTCCGTCCGCCGTCCTTCGACTCGTAGACCACGTCGGCCGAATCAGCGGCCAGGAGACGATCGGCGGTCACCGCGCTCAGGAGGGTCGGCTCGGCACCCCGGGGAAGGCGGCCGCTCACGGTCCAGGTCCGGCCGTCGGTGCCTCGCAGCACCCGGCCGTCCGGGCCGATCCCGATCAGGACGCCGTCCTCGGGGCTGTCGATCGCCACCAGCGCCGGGGAACCGGGTACGGGGCGGAAGGTGCCTCCGCCGTCCTCGCTGACCTGCAGGCCGTCCGCAGTGGTCGCCCACACCCGCTGCGGCTTGCCGGCATGGGCGGCCAGGTCGCCGACGGGCAACCGTGCTCGGCGGTCCCATGTGCTGCCCCGGTCGCTGCTCACCCATACCTGCGAACTCTGGCTGTCGAACCCGTACAGCACCTCGCCCGCCTTCTGGAGCGAGTGGAAGTCCGCCTCCCCTTCCGCGGACACGGTCGTCCAGGTGCTGCCCGCGTCCGTGCTGCGGATCAGGCCCAGATGCGGCGACGCAGCGGTGCGGTCGGCGGGCGAAGGATGGCCGCTGGCGAGGAAGGTGCGCGGCCCGGTGACGGTGAAGCCCATCGTGTCCTGGAAGCGGTCCGCGACGCGCACGGCCTTCGAGCCGGCCAGGCGGAAGACTCCCAGATGCCCGGCGGCGTAGACGGTTCCGTCGGCCGGATCGACCCCGAGCCCGTGGAGATGCCCGGTGCCCGGGTCCGGCGCGGCGGCGGGGCGCTCCTCGTCCGCGGAACCGCAGGCCGCGAGAAGCAGCGCACAGACGGTCATGAGGGCGGCGACCGCCGGCCGTCGGCGGGCGGGCGGCCCGGAGGGACGCCTGTTCAGCGTGATCATGTACGTGGTCCCGATCCTCTGAGAATGGTCGCCCGAGGGTCGTGGGACCCCCGGACCAGGAACGGCGGGGGCGGCAGGAGCCGCCCCCGCCGCGGGAAGCTCCGGCACTCAGTCCTTGCCGAGCAGTTCGTTCATGCGGGTGATCTCGGCGCTCTGCGAGGTGATGATGTCGCCGGCCATGTCCTTGGCCGGCTGGTAGGAGCCGTCGGCCTGTTCGGTCCTGGCCATGTCGACGGCGCCTTCGTGGTGCTTGACCATCATGTCGAGGAACGCCGTGTCGAAGGCCTTGCCCGAGGCCTTCTCGAGCTCGGTCATTTCCTCGGCCGTCATCATCCCGGACATCGAGTGACCGGCGTGGCCGCCGCCCCCGCCCTCCTTCGGGACGTCCTCGCCCCAGGAGGTGAGCC
This sequence comes from Streptomyces peucetius, assembly GCF_025854275.1. Taxonomy (NCBI): domain Bacteria; kingdom Bacillati; phylum Actinomycetota; class Actinomycetes; order Kitasatosporales; family Streptomycetaceae; genus Streptomyces; species Streptomyces peucetius. Next base: position 756,312 of record NZ_CP107567.1, read on the forward strand.
ATCCGGACAGGGTCTTGATCTCCGGGTCCTGGGCCTTCTTGATCTCGGCGGCGAGCTTCTTGACGTCCGCGGACCCCGCGCGCGTCTCCGCCAGGTCCGCCATCTCGACCGCCTGGCGGTGGTGGGGGATCATCCCCTGCGCGAAGGTCACGTCGGCGGCGTTGTGTCCGCCCTGCTTCGCCGGGGCCGACGCGGAGGCGCCGGCGGACGCGGACGCGGACGCGTTGTGGCCGTTGTGGCCGGACCCGGTGTCGGCTCCCCCGCCGCAGGCGGCGAGTACGACGGCGGCTGTTGCCGCGGCCGCCACGGCGGCGGCACGGCGGATCGTGGAACGGTGTGCGGTCATGGTGGTACTGCTCCTGTCACATACAAGGGAGATCGGGCATGGCGCACGGCGGCACCGGCTTTCGGAGCCGGGGCGCACCGGGGCTGCCCTATATGCGAAGGAGCTGCAGTTCACTCAACGACGGCGGCGCCCGGCCGTCCGGGGTCCCCGCGAGGACCGCTCTCGGCGTGCCCGTCGCGGGGGGCGCGAGGACGCCCGACGGGGCAGGGGCCGGCAAGGCGGGCGGGGCACCCGTACCGCTCGCCGCGCAGATCTCGTCGGCGTGCTCGGCGTGCCCGCCGCCCTCACGGCCGTGGTCGTCGGCGTGCTCGGCGTGCCCGCCGCCCTCACGGCCGTGGTCGTCGACGTGCGAGCAGTCGCACTCAGCCGACGTGTCGGCATGCGCCGGGATCTCGGCAGTCACCGCCGCCCGATGGGGCGCGACGGACGCCGTGCCGGTCGAGGCCGAGAAGGTCACGGGTCCCAGCCCGTGCATCGCCACCACGCCGGCGAGGACCGCCAGAACCAGCAACACGTGGACCCGCAGCCCATGGGGCTCGGTCCCGTGACGCGGCTGCCGGCTCATGCGGGCATCCTAAACGGCCCCTCACCGTCGCACGCACCGGCGGCCGCGCGAGGGCGGCGTGGCCGGGGGCGGGCCGGCACTTTCCCCGCCTCGTTCCGGTCCGGGCCGGTGCCTGCCGTATCCGCTCGGCAATGTCGCGGGCCGGAAAGCTGCCGCACACTGCACAAGAAGGCGCAGCCCGGCCGATGGCAGCATTCCGCGCATGAACGATGCCCGGGAAGTGATCTGCCGTCCCCTCCAGAACCGCGCCCTGTGGTTCCTCGTCGGACTCGGGGCGGCGGGGGCGGGTGTGGCGACGGTGCGCATGGCGTACTGGGGCGCGTTCGTGGACGTGTGGGTGTTCGTGGGCCTGACGGCCGCGGTGGTGGGCGTGGCGTGCCTCCACGGGGCCACCGCACGGGTGAGCGCCGATGCCCGCGGGCTCCACAACCGGACACTGCTGCGCCGCTGGAGCATGCCGTGGCACAACATCGCCGACCTTCGCGTGTACATGCAGTACGGGCGCAATCAGGAGATCCGTCGCGTCAGCGTGGTACTGCGCGACGGACGCAAGCGGCGGCTGTCCCTGCCGATGAGCGGGTCCGTCGACGACCGACCGGACTTCGACGCGAAGCTGGACGCGCTCCGCGCACTGCACCGCCGGCACGGAGCCCCGGAGTCGAGCCACCTCCCCGTCATCTCGTACCGCACCGCCGGGCGCGGCTCGGCCGTGTCGCTGGGCCTGTGCGTGCTGCTGCTCGCCGGCGCGGGCCTGGCGGCGTTGTTCGTGCCGATCGCCGAATCGGAGAAGCAGGCGTGGCGGTCGGCGACCCCGTGCACCGCCCGGACGCCCGCCGCGGAGCGCGGCGAGTGCCTGACCACCGTGCCGGCGGTGATCGAGCGGATCGAGGTGGGAAGCGGAAAGCAGCGCAGCTGGGTGTACTTCGCCGACGACGAGCCCCTGGACCGGCTCTCCGTCTCGCGGGAGGGAGCCCGGGGGTTCCAGCCCGGCGACAGCGTCGAACTGACCGTCTGGCGCCGCGAGGTGAGGGAGATCACCGGAGAGCACCACGTGTGGCGCGAGCACTTCCCCGGCGCCGGCGACATCGCGGTCGTCGCCGCGGCGTGCGCCCTCGCCGCGGGCTATCCCGGCGCCAAGGTGCTGCTGCGCCGCCGCGGGCGCCGGCTGCCCGACGACGAGGTCCTCCCGTCGGCTCTTCCGTTCGCGGGCGCGCTCGTCGGCACGGCGCTGTGGCTGCTGCCGCTCAGCTTCCTCCACCCCATGACCGTGCTCGACTCCCCGGTGACCGTCGCATGGGCGGCCACGGGCTCGCTGGCCACGCTGGGCCTCTTCGCCTGGGCCTGGCGCGCCACCCGCATCCGTACGCCCGAAACCGCCGCGGCGACCGGAGCGACGCGCGAGTCCCCCGGGGAGGATGTGTTCCTGGCCGCCCGCTTCCTCGAGTCCACCGACTACAACCCGAACGGCTTCGGCACCCACATCGTCCTCGGAGGCGGCCCGCCCGCGGTGACACCCCACTCCGGCCCGGGCCGGTTCGCGGCGAAACCGATCCCGGTGGAGCGGCTCGCCGTCAAGGACGTGCGACGTGTCCGGGGCAGCGACGGCGACGCCGTTCCCCGGGGCTGGCACATCGCCGAACTCGACGACGCGGGTACGCCGGTCCGCCTCGCGGCCGCCCCCGCCGACCTGACCCGCATCACGCGCGAGCTGGACCGTTCGGCGACGCCCGAGCCGTGACCGGCCCGCGTGGCGGTCGAGGTGGCGACGGAGCCCGGCCGTTCCCGTTTCCTCGTGACGGCGGGCCGGCCGCGTCGCCGCGACAGGCACGGTGACGCTGTCGCGGCCATGATCGAACGGACGCGGCAGCAGCGTCGTATCGAGCGTGTGGAGGACTCGCGTGGACACGGACGGACAGCGGAACGAGGAGCGGCTGCACTGCCTGGTCACCGGAGCGTCCGGGTACATCGGCGGGCGCCTGGTACCGGAGCTGCTGGAGGCCGGGCACCGGGTCCGTTGCCTGGTGCGTTCCCCGGGCAAGCTGCGTGACCATCCCTGGGCGGCGGCCGCCGAGGCGGTGCGCGGCGACGTGACGGATGCCGGGTCGGTCGCCGCGGCCATGCGCGGCATCGACGTCGCGTTCTACCTGGTGCACGCTCTCGGTTCCGGCTCCGGGTTCGAGGACACCGACCGCCGCGCGGCCCGGACCTTCGCCGAGCAGGCGCACGCCGCCGGGGTACGCCGGATCGTCTATCTCGGCGGACTCACCCCGCGCGGCGTGCCCGAGGACTCGCTCTCGCCCCACCTGCGCTCCCGTGCCGAGGTCGGGCGCATCTTCCTCGACGGCCCCGTGCCCGCCACCGTGCTCCGGGCGGCGGTCGTCATCGGCTCCGGGTCGGCGTCCTTCGAGATGCTGCGGTATCTCACCGAGCGGCTGCCCGTCATGGTCACGCCCAGCTGGGTGCACACCCGCACGCAGCCGGTCGGGGTGGGCGACGTGCTGCGCTACCTCGTCGGCTCGGCCACCATGCCGGACGACGTCGACCGTGCCTTCGACATCGGCGGCCCGGACGTCCTGACCTACCGGGACATGATGCGCCGTTACGCCGTCGTCGCCGGACTGCGGCGGCGGATCATCGTACCGGTGCCGGTTCTCACCCCGGGGTTGTCCAGCCACTGGGTCGGTCTCGTCACTCCCGTGCCCGCCTCCATCGCCCGGCCGCTGACCGAGTCCTTGCGTCATGAGGTCGTCTGTCACGAGCACGACATCGCCCGGTACGTGCCCGACCCGCAGGGCCGGCCGCTGCCGTTCGACGAGGCGCTGGCCCTGGCGCTGCGCAGGGTGCGGGAGGCGCAGGTCGCCACGCGCTGGTCGTCCGCCGCCGTACCGGGGGCGCCGAGTGATCCGCTGCCCACCGACCCGGTCTGGGCCGGCGGCAGCCTCTACCAGGACGAGCGACAACTGCCGGTCGACGCGTCCGGGGAGGCGCTGTGGAAGGTGGTCGAGGGCATCGGCGGCGACAACGGCTGGTACTCCTTCCCGCCGGCCTGGGCGGTCCGCGGCTGGCTGGACCGGTTCGTCGGCGGTGTCGGTCTGCGCCGTGGACGCCGTGACGCCGAGCGCCTGCGGGTCGGCGATTCACTGGACTTCTGGCGGGTCGAGGAGATCGAGCCCGTTCACCTGCTGCGGCTGCGGGCGGAGATGCGGCTGCCGGGCCTGGCGTGGCTGGAGATGTACGTCGAGACGGACGCGGAGGGCCGCACCCGTTACCGGCAGCGCGCCCTGTTCCACCCACGCGGTCTGCTGGGACACGCCTACTGGTGGGCCGTCTCCCCGTTCCACGCCGTCGTCTTCGGCGGCATGGCCCGCAACATCGCCCAGGCCGCCAAGGGCATGAGCGCACGCGGGAGGGCGTCGCACGCCGGCAGCGTCCGGCACAGGCTCCGCGAACGAAGGCTCCGGCGGTAGCGGGCTCCGTTCCGCATCATGGAATCAGTCAATTCACGCCACTTTGCTGCCTTGTTCCGACAACACCAGAGCGGGGTCCGACATGACGGTGATCTGATGACATCCGGTCGTCATGGAGGGACATCAGGTGCGGATCGGCTCGGGGCTCCAGCGCGCGCAGTCGTTTCTCGTGCTGGCGACGCTGCTGTACCGAACCAGCCACCTCGTGGTCGGTCTCACCGGTGTGGTGCGCAGCGCGCACGGCCGTCCGGCGAGCTGGCTGCTCATGTCGGCGGCCGTCGGGTGCAGCGTGCTCGCCTTCGCCCCCGCGCGGTCGGGAGGCTGGTTCCGCCGGCCGGCCGTCGTGGCCGACGTGCTGGTCGTGGGGTGCGCGCTGCCGTTCGCCTCGTACTTCTGGGCGGGCGCGCAGGACACTCCGGCCATCGGCTGGGCGATGCTGCTGGGCGGATCGTCCAGTGCACTGGCCGCTGTCGGGCTGGGCCGGTGGCCCGCGGCGGGCGCGATCACGCTGATCGCCGGAACCCACGTCATCGGCTACCGCATGACCGGCGCAGGGGCGGCCGTCGTCGTCGGGCACACCAACTCCGTGCTGTCCTCCGCGGCAATCGCCTGGGTGCTGTGGTGGTACGTGCGCCGGCAGGGAAACCTGCTCGACGCGGCGACCGAGCAGGCGATGGCGTCCGAGGCGGAACGGGTGCGGTACGCAGAGCGGATGGCCCACCACCGGGTCCTGCACGACACGGTGCTCGCCACACTGACCACCATCGCCCGTGGTGGTGTCGACGCCAACTCGGAGCGCGTCCGGGCGCGTTGTTCACGGGAGGCGGCGTACCTGCGCCGGCTGATCCAGCGCAGCGACGACGAGGAGGGGCCCGTGCCGGGCCTCGGCGCCGCACTGGAGGGCGCCGTGCGGGCCGCGGAGGACCTGGAGCTCAAGGTGACGGCCCAGTACCACGAGCTGCCCGTGCTGCCGCGCGAAGTCGTCGCGGCACTGGCCGACGCGGTCGGCGAAGCGCTCAACAACGTGCAGCGGCATGCCGGGACGGGGCATGCGTTCCTCACCGCCGCCGGGCACGGCGACGGTGTCGCGGTGAGGATCGTCGACCAGGGGGCCGGCTTCGCCCCGGGGGACGGGGACACGGCCGGTCACCTGGGGCTGGCGCAGTCGGTGCACGCCCGGATGCGGGAGGCCGGCGGCCGGGCGGAGGTGGACAGCGCGCCCGGCGAGGGCACCGTCGTGGAGCTGCGATGGCCGCGGTGATCAGGATCGCCGTCGTGGACGACGACCGGATGCTGCTGGGCAGCCTGCGGTTCTGGCTGGCGACGGCACCCGGGATGGAACTGGTGGCGGCAGTGTCCAGTGTCGACGAACTGATGGCGCCCGGCCACGCTGCGAACGGCGAGGAGCCGTCCGCCGACGTCGTGCTGCTCGACCTGCTGCTCAAGGACGGCTCGGACCCGGCAGCCAACATCCGCCGCCTCCGTGCGGCGGGCTGCCGGGTGCTGATCATCAGCACGGTGGCGGACCGGGCCCGGATCGTCTCGGCGGTCGCGGCGGGCGCGGACGGCTATCTGACCAAGGACCAGGACCTGGACGCCCTCGCGGAAGCGGTGACGGTGGTGGCGAGCGGCGGAACGGCGCACTCGGCGGAACTCGCGTTCGCCTGGGCGCACGACTCCAGCCCCGGCCGGCCCCCGCTGTCCCCCAAGGAGCGCGAGGTCCTGCTCGACTACGCCTCCGGTCTCACCCTCAAGAGCACGGCACGGCGGGCGGGCATCAGTCCGCACACGGCCAAGTACTACCTTGACCGGGTCAAGTACAAGTATCAGCAGGCAGGGCGGCCCGCGTACACGAAGATCGACCTCGCCGCCCGGGTGCGTGAGGACGGCCTCGGCGACGGCGGCGCCTGAGCACACCGCCGCCGGCCGCGCGCCGCCGGGCCGCAGTCCGGGGGCCGCCGGGTCCGGGCACCGCCTCGCCGCCGGCTCCGCCGGGCGCACGCCCGCCACGCCGAGCGGGCCAGCCGCGTCCGGGGCCGCAGGCTCCAGGTGCGCCGCGGCGTACCGCCGGGCGGCGGCCTTCGGGTGCGCGGCCGCGTCCGCCACAGGTCATCGCCGCTTCAGGACGCAGAAGAAGCGTTGTCCCGGCCCGGACTGCTCCTTAGGTTCGGGGCGTCCATCGGTGCCGGTGGTTCGCGGACCGGTCCGCGAACCACCGGCATCGCAGAACCGGGAGAGGAGGTGTCCCATGCTCCGGATCATCGACAAGATCGAGGAGAAGTACTTCTCGGCGGACGCGACGGTCGCGCCGGGCGGTTGGTGCTGCCACTGCCACTGCACGGTCGCGCAGAAGCTGCTCTAGTGCCAGGCCGCCGGGTCCGGCCCCCGCCGGACCCGGCGGTTGCCCCGCATCCGCAGCAGTCCACCGAGGAGAACCCGTGACAGAAACGCTCGACGGCGGCGTGCCGGCCGCATCCCCGACGCCGGCGGACGGTGCGCCGCAGCAGACCGGGGACCGGCTCGTGCGCAACCCGTACCTGACCCTGGTGCAGTGCACCGACGACGAGGTGCTGCTGCGCCACGGTGCTCGTTCGCGCTACTCGCGGGTACTGCGCGACGACGGCCGACACCGCGTCCTGGGGCCGCTGCTGCGGGAGTTCGCCGTCCCGCAAGTGCCCGGCGAAGTCCTGGAGACCTTCGCCGACCGGGCCGGAGCGGACGAACTGACCGCGCTGGTCGATCAGTTGGCGGACGAGGGTGTACTGGTGGCGGAAGGCTCCTCCACCTTCACCATGTACCGCAGCATCGTCGGCGGACGGCCGGTGCGCCCGCTGGCCGCGACGTCGGTGGCCGTGGTGGGCCAGGGCGCCGTCGGAGCGCAGCTCACCACGCAGCTCACCGGGCTCGGCGTCGGCGAGGTCCCCGTCCTGTCCGCCGACTCCGCCGGCGCGCCGGAGGGCGCGGACATCGACGACGAGCGGCTCGCGGACCTGCTGGACGGATCCGATCTCGTCGTCCTCGCCCTCGACGGCTTCCGCCCCTCCTTGCTGCACCGGATCAACCGTGCGGCGGTGGCGGCGGGCCGCCCCTGGCTGCCGGTGTACGCCGACGGCAGCGAGCTGATCATCGGCCCGCTGGTCGTGCCCGGAGAGTCGCCCTGCTACAACGAGCACGAGATCCAGCACGAGTCCTCGCGGGCACTGCGCGGCGAGTACCAGCTGTACAGCGAGGAGCTCGCGCGCCGCAGCGCCGACGACATCCCTCCGCTGCTCGGCCCGTACGCGGCCATCGGAGCGTCCTGGGCGGCGATCGGCATCGCACCGTTCCTCGTCGACGGCGCGAGCTTCCTGGTGGGCCGCGCGATCAGGGTCGACTTCGAGCGGCTGGAGATCACCCAGGAGCACGTGCTGCGGCTGCCGAGGTGTCCGGTCTGCACGGAGCACCGGCCCTCCTTCCGGCACCCCTTCCTCTAGTCCCGCGAGGAGACGGCACCCATGTCATCCGTCAACACCACCTCGGTCCGCACGCCGGGGCTCGACCACCTGCTTCGGCGGACGCTGGAGCAGACCCTCATCCCCTCCCCCAACGTCGTCGAACTCGCGCCGGGCAAGGCCGCCGGGTTCGTCAACCGCGTCGCCCCCGCGCAGGACGACGTCGCCGAGCTGTTCCACCTCAACAGCCGGCTGTCGAGACACCGTCCCGACGACCGCCTGACCGAAGCCGAGCAGGAGGGCGTACGCGGCTGGTACTTCACCACGTGCGGACGCCACCGGCCGGAGGACTTCACCGGCCCCTCGAACCAGGTGCGGCGTCCGCACAGTGAACTCCCTTGCGGTCTTGGCGAGTTGTGCGCCCCGTTCGGCGCCGGCGGCCGACTGGCGACCCTGCTCTACAGCTGCGACCTGATGGTCGTCGCGGCGGACGCGCTGTGCCGCCAGCAGCCGGGTGAGGACGCCCTGTGGGTGGAGCGCCGGCTGGACGGCCCGGCAGCGCTCGCCCCGGTCATGGCCGACCTGCCCGCGGCCGACGCCCTGCGCGAAAGCGAGGCCGCCGTCGTCGTCACGGGCGTGCCCTGGCGCAGCATGCTCGCCCGCGGTCCGCGCGGATACCGCCGCATGCTTATGGACGCGGGCGTCCTGACCGACGTGGTGTGCGGGCTCGCCCGGCAGTCGGGCTACGCCCCGCTGCCCGTCACGGACTTCTACGACGACGAACTCGACACCCTGCTCCACTGCGACGGCCTGGAGCGCTCGGCCCTGGCGGTGGTGGCCCTGCGCCCGGCCGCTCCCGAGGAGGAGCACCGGGCGGCGCGCCCCGACACCGGAGGTTCCGCATGACCACCGCTCCCGAGGTACCGCAGATCCTCCAGGCCCGGGAGCGGCCGGGCGACGAGGAACTGGCGGCGGCACTCGGCACTCGCGCCTGCGATCTGCCCGCCGTCCGCAGCCTGCTCGACGGCGCGGCCGCCGAGCCGGAGGACCCGCCGCTGCGGCTGCGCGACCTGCTGCACCGCCGGCTGCGGTCGGGCGTCTGCGACGACATGATCGACCCCAGGGCGCTCCAGGCGGCGCGCCCGCGCCCCGCCGAGCCCCCGTCGGCGGGCCTGCCGGCCGTCCCGTTGCCGGCGCCCCGCGCGCTGCCGGACATCACGCTCGCCGACGCGATCGAACAGCGGCACTCCAGCACCACGTTCGCCGCCCGGCCGATGGAGTTCGCCGTCCTGGCCACCCTGTTGGAGCAGGCCGCCGGTGTCCGCGGCCACCGGCCCGGCTACAACGTGCGTGACTTCCCGGTGCGCCGGGCCCCGTCGGCGGGCGGACTCGCCCCGATCGATCTGTACGTCGTGGCGAACGCGGTCGACGAATTGACGCAGGGCCTGTACTGCTACCGCCCGTCCGCACCGGAACTCGTGCGCGTCGACACGGGCAACATGCGCGCCAAGGTCGCCGAGGCCGGGATCGCCGCCGACTGGCTGTTCCACGCGCCCGCCGTGCTGTTCCTGGCGGTCGACATGTCCCGCGTCGACTGGAAGTACGGCGTGCGGTCCTACCGCTTCGTCCATGTGGACCTGGGCGTGCTCACCCAGAACCTGTACCTGGTGGCGACCGCTCTGGGGCTGAACACGTGCGCGGTGGCGGCATTCGACGACGACGCGGCCAACGATCTGCTGCGGCTGGACGGCCGGGACGCGTTCGTCTCGCTGATGTTCGCCTGCGGCCTGCCCGCCGGACGGTGACCGGATGGGGCGACTGCTGCTGGTCGTCGCGGTCCTGCCGGTGTTCGCGCTGGTCCTCGGCGCGGTGATCGCGGTCGGCATGCGCTACGGGCGGCCCGCGGCCGACGGCCGGGCGCCGCGCCGGACCGTCGAGCGGCTCGCGCCCGTGCTGTACGCCGGGGTCGTGGCGGCGGCGGCGCTCGTCGCCGCCTCGCTGGCCGGTTTCGATCCGCGCGCGCTGGGCCTGTGGACCGCCGAGCCGCTCGGGACGGGCGGCAGCGTGCTGATCGGCGCGGCGGTGGCCGGCGGGGCCGTGGCGGGGGCTGTCGGCTACCTCGGGGAACTGGTCTGGGCCGAGAGGGCGTTGGCCCGAAGAGGTTCCGGACCGCCGGGCACCGGGGACCCGGCGGTCCGGCCCGGGGGCAGCCCCGCCGCGTCGGCGGCCGTCCGCAGGGACGTGCCGTCGGCGACCGGGGCCGCCGTCCCGAGGGGCAGGCCGTGGACGACAGGCGCCGGCCCGGAGAACGGGGACTCGCCGGGAGCGACCGACCCGCAGGACAAGCGCTCGGCGGCAGCGGCCGGCCGGGGGACCGTTCCTCAGGGGAACGGGGACGCGCGGCGGCCCGAGCGCGGCGGGACCGCCGGGATGCGGGCGGCAGGAGCGTGGGCCGGCAGCCCCCGGGCCCTTTTCGCGCTCGGGTTCGTCACTGCCGTCGCGGAGGAGGTGCTGTTCCGCGGCTACCTGCTCACGGGGCTGCGGGAGGCGGTGCCGCTCGGGGCCGCGCTCGTGCTCCAGGCCCTGTTGTTCGGGGCGCACCACGCCTCGTTCGGTTTGCGGGCCGTACCGGCCAAGGCTGCGCACGGTCTGGTGTGGGGTGCGTCAGCGGTCCTCGCCGGGACGCTGCTGCCGGCCCTGACCGCACATCTGGTGTTCCAGTTCCTGGCCTGTCGGCGCATGGCGCGCCGCAAGGCCCGCGACATCCCGGAAGGAGGGACACGCGATGACGGTGCACACGGCTCCACTGCTGTGCGACGGCCGCCGATGGTCCCCTGACGGTTGGGTCCTGGTGACCGACGGACGGGTGGCCGACTGGGGCGCGGGGGGCACCCCTCCGCCCGCGGGCCACCCCGTGCAGCGGCACGGCGCGCTGCTGCCGGGCCCGGTCGACGTCTGCGCCCGGGTGACCGGCTACTTCAACCGCATGATCGACGGCGACGCCCTCGCACCGCACCGCGCCTGCCTGGAGCTGGCCGCCGAGGCCGGCGTCGGTGTGGTCCTCGCCGTCGGCGGTCACACCGAGCCGTGCGCGGCCCTGGCCGAACTCGGCGCAGGGGGCGGCCCCTCACTGCTGTGGACCGGGCCGGTTCTCGACGCCCCGCCCCTCGCCGCGACGGCGACGCGGCTGGTGCGCGATGCGCCGGCCGCCCGGCGCGCCGTCGAGGGGCTCGCGGCGGACGGGGCGTACATGGTCGCCACCGGCCCCTCGCTGGACGCCCGTCTCCTCGGCGAGGTGGTGGCCGCGGCGCGGGAGCACGGGATGGGTGTGACGCACCAGCCGGGGCGGGCCGACGCCGTCGAGGCGGCGAGAGCCGGGGTGCGCGTCGTGCGCGACCTGCCTCGCTGTCTTCTCGGACCGGCCGGGCAGGGCCGGGGCGGAGGTCGGGGGCCGGCGGCGGTGGTGCGGGCGTTCGCCGATCCGGCGGTGCGGCACGCGGCCGCCGAGCGGCTGCGGGTGCTGGCCGCGCACGAGGTGGCGCTCCTGCCGCTGCTGCACTCCTGGCGCAGGTCGGCCCTGCTGGACGAGGCGGTGGCCGAGCCCCGGCTGGACCGGCTGGTTCCGATGGCGCCGTTCCACCAGTACCTGCTGGACATGCGCGGGCCCGGCATGGTCTTCGGACGCCGGTACGCTCGCGACCACTTCGGCTTCGAGCACCTGAAGGGCGCTGCCCGCGAGGAGTTCGACGACGGCTGGGCGTTCCTGCTGGAGGCGCTGGCGACCGCCCACGCGAGCGGGGTGACGCTGCTGCCGGGCAGTGACGCCCTCGGCGTGGCCCTGGTGCCCGGCTACGGGCTGTACGACGAACTGTCCTGGTGGGAGCAGGCCGGGCTGCCGCGCCGGACCGTGCTGACCGCCGCGACGGGCGGCGCCTTCGACACGCTCACCGGCCGGTCGCAGGCGATCACCCCTTGGGCCACCGGCGTGCTGGCGCTGGAGGGCGACCTGGAGGCGCCGCCCGCCCTCGCGGCGCTGCCGCCCGCGCTGCGGACGCTCGCGGGGCCGTGGCCGGCCGACGCCCTGTCCCCGTCGCCCACCGGTCCGCCGAAGGGCGCGGTCCGCCCGCACAGCGGTCCCCCACGACCAGGTCCCCGCGACCCACAGGAGACGCGTCCATGACGACGAACGAGACGTCCCGCCGACCGGCCCCGCCGGCCCCGTCCGGCGGCCGCGTGCTGCTCGACGCGGCCGGCGTGTACAAGAGCTACGGCGACAAGGCGGTGCTCAAAGGGGTCTCCGTGCACGTCCGCCAGGGCGAGATCGTGGGACTGGTGGGCCCCAACGGGGCCGGCAAGACCACGTTCCTGGAGTGCGTGGAGGGGATCCGCCGGCCCGACAGCGGCACGGTCACCGTCTCCGGGCTGACGCGCGAGGCGGGTCCTGCCGCCTACCACCTCGCGTTCGGCGCGCAGTTGCAGGAGTCCAGCCTCGCCGAGCGGCTACGCGTGGGCGAGGCGCTGGACCTGTTCGCCGGCTTCTACGACGAGCCGTGGGACCCCGCGGACCTGCTGGAGCGGATCGGGCTGACCGCGCAGCGCAGGGTGTTCTACCGGCGGCTCTCCGGTGGGCAGAAGCGCCGGCTCACCCTCGCCCTGGCGCTGCTGGGCAGGCCGCCGGTCCTGCTCCTGGACGAGCCGACGACGGGCCTGGACCCCCATGCCCGGCTGGAGATGTGGGGCGTGCTGGAACAGCTCACCGGATCCCGGACGGCCGTCCTGCTGGCCACGCACGATCTGCACGAGGCGCAGAACCGCTGCCACCGGGTCTACGTGCTCGACAGGGGCCGGATCGCGGCCGAGGGCCCGGTCGGCGAACTGCTCGGCGCCGCGGGCCTCACCACCCGCGTCCGTCTGCCCGACCGGCCCTGGACCCAGGAGGTGCTGCGCCGGGTGCCGGGCTGGGCCGCCTCCCGGGTGGTCGCCGGCACCCACTACGCGTACGGCGGGGACGGCTTCGCCGAGAAGGCGGTGGCCGGACTGCGTGCGTACCTGGACGCCCCGCCCCGGCCGGGCGATCCCGCCCGGGACGACGTACGCCTGGTCCTCGCCGCGCTCTCCACCGGACCCACCGACCTCGAGGACCTCTATCTGACCCGGACGGGGACGCCCTATGAGCGTGACTGACCCTCCGGCACCGGTCGTCCCCCCGGCGCACCGAGCGCCGCGGGGGCTGCGACGGCTGTGCCGCATCGAGATGCTGCTGTTCCTGAGGGAACCCGCGGCCGTGTTCTTCACCCTGGTCTTTCCGATGGCGATGCTGCTGTTCCTGGGTGTGGCGTACGGCACGGAGAGCAGCGACGGGGTGCGCTACATCGACGAGTACGTGGCGCACATCGTGGTCACCATCGCGGTGAACCTGGGGGTGCTCGGCGTCGCCATCAACATCGCCGAGTGCCGGGCCAGCGGGGTTCTGCGCCGGTACCGGCTGGCGCCGGTGCCGATGTGGTGGTTCTGGCTGTCGCAGGTGGTGGTGGGGCTCCTGATGTTCGCGCTGGCCACCGGGGCGCTGCTGGCCGTGGTCGCGGCCTCCTACGGGGTGCTGCTGGCCTCGCCCGCGCAGTTCGCACTCGCGGTGCTGGTCGGTCTGGCGTTCACGTTCGCCACCGGGGTGCTGCTCGGCAGCCTCGATCTGCCCGCGCGGAGCGTGCAGATCATCGGGACCGGGCTGTTCTTCGTCCTGTTCCTCGGGTCGGGCGCGGCGATCCCGCGCGACTCGTTCCCCGGCTGGCTCCAGGCGCTCACCGCCGTCAACCCCATGACACCGGTCATCGACGCGGCCGTCGACGCCTATCTGGGCCGGCCGATGGCCGCCGAACTCCCGGAGCTGGCGCTGGTGCTGGTCGCGGCCGGGGTCATCGTCCGGATCGCCCGTACCAAATCCACCTGGGAGGGAACCCGATGAGCACACCGCCCCCTGCCGGCGCCCGTACGCCGACGCTGCACAGCGAATGGCTCAACCACCGGGACCGGCTGCTCAAACCGTCGCTGAACGACGTGGAGTTCGGCGCGATCAACGAGGTCCTCGACCACTACCACCCGCACGGCCCTCTGCGCACCTTCACCACGTACTTCCGTTCCGGGCTGGGCAAGCCGATGTACGTGGCGCACGGGCAGTACTTCGACCTGGACCATGTGATGTCCAGGCTGCTGGAGCTGCCCGGTCTCAGCACCGGGTTCGGCGGCCAGGTGTACGGCGGAGGCAAGGGCCACGACCTGTTCGGCACCACGGCGTCGTCGGTGGGCGAGGCGGTGGAGCGTGTGCTCGGTTCGCTGGCCTACCTGACGTACATGGACCGGATCCTGAACGGCTCGTACCGGACGCTGACGGGCAAGGGGATACCGTGCCTGCATCCGGAGGAGTTCCCCGTCTTCGCGCCGGAGCAGCTGGCCACCGACCCGCTGTACGAGGCGTGGACGGAGGACACCGAGCTGGGCTGGATCGCCGGGCACCGGCTGCGCTCGGGCGAGGAGGTCTACGTCCCGGCGCAGTTGGTGATGCTCTTCTATCTGCACGGTCCCGACGAGCCGATGATCGGTCTCGCCCCGAGCGGTGGCCTGGCCAGCCACATCAGCCGGCGCGACGCACTGTGGCACGGCGTGCTGGAGCTGTTCGAGCGCGACGCGGTGAATCTGCGGTGGTACGGGGGCGTCCCGCTCGACCGGGTCGTGATCGACCGGCCGCTGAAGAACCGGGCGCTGCGACGGCTGCTGGAGACGGCCGGGGAACAGCCCGGCGAGATCGGCTTCTATCTGCACAATCTCGACCTGCACGACTACCCGGTGCTCACGGCGGTCGAGCGGGACGGGTGGCTGCGCCGATACAGCTACTTCGCGGGCGGCGGTGTCAGCGACGACACGGAGGAGGCGATGCTGTCGGCACTGACCGAGTACTCCCAGGCCGAGCGGAGCCTGCGCATCTCGCTGGCCACTCCGGACTGGGAGTTCACCGAGGCCTTCGGCCGTCAGTTCGCCATCGGCAAGGACGCGCAGGCCGCGGACTTCACCAACTACATCCAGGTCATCCCGTTCTACGGTTTCGAGGAGAACCGGGACCGGGTCTCCTGGTTCTACGACGGCGGTGAGGAGATCCCGTTGTCCGAGCTGCCCCGGCGCCGGGCCGGTGAGGCGCCCGAACGGCGCTGGGACGCGCTGATGGGGCTGCTCGCGGAGCGCGGCTGGGACCCGATCGCGTTCGACTTCTCTCTGCCGCAGTTCCGGCACACCAGCCTGATGAAGGTGGTGATGCCGGAACTGAGCCCGCCGTACCCGCCGCAGGCCCCGGGGCTCGGCAACCCGCGGTACGGCCGGGTGCCCTTCGAGGCGGGCCGGCGGGAGCGGCCGCTGACGTTCGAGGATCTCAACACCAACCCCCTGCCCTATCCCTGAACCGGCACCGGGGAGCCGGGCGGCGGCGCGGCGGCGCGCGCCGGGGACGGGCCGCCGGCCGCCGGGGCGGGTGTTGCGGGTGCGGTCGCGCGGCCGAGGATCAGTCCGAGCTGGAGCCGCGAGGCGGCGCCGAAGCGTTCGGAGACGGCGGCGACGTGCCGGCGCACCGTGCGCGGGGTGACGCCGACCCGGCGGGCGACGCTCTCGTCGGTCAGACCCTGCGCGAGTCCGTCGATGACGGCGGCCTCGGTCCCGGTCAGCGCACCCCGGGAGGCGGGGAACCCCGGTGCGCACGGCCGGGCCCTGGGCCACCAGTCCTCGAGGAACCGGCGTGCCACGTCCCGGGCGGTCCCGGTCGCTCTGGTCGTGTGCACCACCATGGGGCCGCCGCCGAGTTCCAGCGCGACCGCGACGCGTTCCCGGTCGGCGACGGCGATGTGCAGGGGCAGCAGAGCGACGGTGCGTACGAGGGCCCCGCGGCCGGTCACGGCGGCCAGCCGGGCGGCCGCGCCCGGACTGTCCCCCGCCGGGAGGCCGACGATCAGGCGGTGGTGGGCGTCCGTGCCGGAGACGCGGCCGGCCGGCAGAGCGGGGCGTGCCTCCAGCAGTTCGAATCGCGCCGCCGCGCGCAGCGCGGCGAATACGTCGTCACCACCTGCCGCAGCTGTGCGGTGGGCCTCTCCGCGCCCGTCGCAACAGGGCGGCACCATCGCGGAGAGGGCGTCGGTGAGACCGTCCAGACTGTCAAGTGCGGTACGCAACCGGCCGAGCAACTGCTCCGGGTGCTCCGGGTGCTGGTGTGCGTGGTGCGTATCGACGTGACACGGACGGCTCGTCTCCGAATTGCTCTGCATCGGCTTCCCCCTCGTAAGGTTCTTCCGACGCGGGACGGCCGGCCTCGGTCGGGGGCCACCGTTTCATCCCGTTCGCCGGAAGCACGCCAATTCGCCATCCATGGATGGCCATACGCCTATTCGCTCGTATGAGCGGGCGTCTGCGAGTATTCGCCAGCCCCCGGACGAGGGTCAAGAACGAGGCGGGCAGCAGGGCCCCGGCTGTTCAGGGGGGTTTACACGGCGCGGCCGGGCGGAGCGGCGCCGGCCCCGGAGCCGCTGCGGTGCACGGCGGCGGGCCGCCGTGCACCGAGGGCCCGTATCGCCGCGGATTTCGAATTCTTGTCAGGCGGGAGCGCTCTGCGTGTTCTCGTAGCTGTACGGTCTGCGGTGCGCGACCATACGGACGCCGACACAGGCACAATCATCGGCGTCGTGCGTGGACAAGGTTCTCGCCGGGCGCTGCCCCCGGTTGACTGCCGCGGGCCCGGCAGGCGTTTCCAGTCGGCGGGCGCCGAGAGCAGCAGCCAGCAGAAGGAAGCACCGAGACAGAAAGAAGGACGGACGTGTCCGGCAGCGAAAGCGAGAACCCGGCAATCTCCTCCCCGACTCCCACGCCGACTCGGCCCAGGACGAACCGCGACTGGTGGCCGAACCAGCTCGATCTTCAGGTTCTCCACCAGCACTCGCCCCGGGCCAATCCGATGGGCGAGGACTTCGACTACGCGGAAGAGTTCGCGAACCTCGACGTCGACGCCCTGAAGCAGGACGTCTTCGAGGTGATGACGACGTCGCAGGACTGGTGGCCTGCCGACTACGGCCACTACGGGCCGCTGTTCATCCGGATGAGCTGGCACGCCGCTGGAACGTACCGCATCGCCGACGGCCGGGGCGGTGGCGGCGCCGGCGCTCAGCGCTTCGCCCCCCTCAACAGCTGGCCGGACAACGCGAGCCTCGACAAGGCGCGCCGTTTGCTCTGGCCGGTCAAACAGAAGTACGGACGGAAAATCTCCTGGGCCGATCTTCTGGTTTTCGCCGGGAACTGCGCCATGGAATCGATGGGGTTCAAGACGTTCGGATTCGGCTTCGGGCGAGAGGACATCTGGGAACCCGAGGAAATCTTCTGGGGGCCAGAGGACACATGGCTCGGAGATGAGCGCTACAGCGGCGAAAGGGAACTCGCCAGTCCTTTCGGTGCCGTACAGATGGGACTGATCTACGTCAATCCCGAGGGGCCCAACGGCAATCCCGATCCGATGGCTGCCGCCAGGGACATTCGCGAGACCTTCGGGCGGATGGCGATGAACGACGAGGAGACGGTCGCGCTCATCGTCGGCGGCCACACGTTCGGCAAGTGCCACGGTGCGGTCGATCCCCAGTACATCGGCCCCGAACCCGAGGCCTGCCCCATCGAGCAGCAGGGCATCGGCTGGAGGAACACGTACGGCAGCGGCAAGGGGGCCGACGCGCTCACCAGTGGGCTCGAGGGCGCGTGGACGTCCGAGCCGACGAAGTGGGACAACGGCTATCTGGACAACTTGTACGGGTACGAGTGGGAGCTGACGACGAGCCCCGCCGGTGCGAAGCAGTGGACTCCCACGGATCCGTCGGCCAAGGACACGGTGCCCGACGCACACGATCCGTCGAAGAGGCACGCTCCCATGATGCTGACGACGGACCTCGCCCTGAAGGTGGATCCGGTCTACGGGCCCATCACGAGGAGCTTCCACGAGAACCCGGACAAGCTCGCGGTGGCGTTCGCCAAGGCGTGGTACAAGCTGTTGCACCGCGACATGGGACCCGCCTCGCGCTACCTCGGCCCGTGGATTCCCGAGCCGCAGCTGTGGCAGGACCCTGTTCCCGAGGTCGATCACGAACTGGTCGGGGACGAGGACATCGCCGCCCTCAAGGAGAGGATCCTCTCCTCGGGACTGTCCGTCTCCCAGCTGGCGTCCACCGCCTGGGCGTCGGCTGCCGGCTTCCGTGGCACCGACAAGCGCGGCGGGGCGAACGGGGCGCGGATCCGCCTCGCGCCGCAGAAGGACTGGGAGGCCAATGACGTCCCCGAGGTGGCCGAGGTGGTGCGGACCCTCGAGCAGATCCGGCAGGACTTCAACCGGTCACAGGCCGGCGCTGTGAAGGTTTCGCTCGCCGACCTGATCGTCCTGGGCGGGTGCGCTGCCGTCGAGCAGGCAGCGAAGAACGCGGGGTACGACATCACCGTCCCGTTCGCACCGGGGCGCACGGACGCCTCGCAGGAACAGACCGACGTGGAGTCGTTCGCCGTGCTCGAACCCAAGGCGGACGGGTTCCGCAACTACCTCCGCGCGGGAGAGAAGCTGTCGCCGGAGACCCTCCTGCTGGACCGCGCCAACATGTTGACGCTGACGGCTCCGGAGATGACGGTGCTGGTCGGCGGCATGCGGGCCCTGAACACCGGCTTCAAGGGGTCCCCGCACGGTGTCTTCACCCACCGGCCGGAGACCCTGACCAACGACTTCTTCGTCAACCTGCTCGACATGGGCACGGAGTGGAAGGCGTCGACGTCGGCCGAGAACGTGTACGAAGGCCGGGACCGGACCACGGGCGAGGTCAAGTGGACGGCCACCGCCGTCGACCTCATCTTCGGTGCGCACTCCCAGCTCCGGGCCGTCTGTGAGGTCTACGCGGCGCAGGACGCGGGAGAGAAGTTCATGCGGGACTTCGTGGCGGCGTGGGACAAGGTGATGACCCTCGACCGGTTCGACCTCTCCTGAGCCCATGTCCCGGTCGGCCGCTCACCGGCCGACCGGGACACCCTCATGGACCGGCCGGTTCGCCGCACTGCTCAGTGGCGGTCCTGTTCGAAGGTCCGGAGCAGGTCTGCCGCGACGCTCACCGCGATCGTGGCGGGTTCCTTACCGGTGATCCCGGTGATTCCGATCGGGGTCTTGATCCGGTCGATGGTGGCATCGTCGTGGCCGCCTTCGGTTGCCAGGCGTTTCCGGAAGCGCGCCCATTTGGCAGCCGACCCGATCAGTCCGATGGAGCCGAGACCGCTGGTGCGCAAGGCCGCGTCGCACAGTGCGGCGTCCTCGGCATGATCATGAGTCATGATCAGGACATGGGTACCGGGTGCCAGTTCCGCGAGCACCTCCTCCGGGAGCAGCGGTGTGTGGTGCACGTGAATCTGCGCCACCGCATCCGCGAGCACGTCGAGCCGCTCGTCGGTGAGCATGTCGGCGCGGGTGTCCGTCAGGTGCAGATCGAGGTCGTGGCGGGCCATGATGCGTGCCAGCTCCAGCCCGACGTGCCCGACGCCGAAGACCGCCACCGCCGGGACCACCGGCAGCGGTTCGAGCAGTGCGGTGACGGCTCCGCCGCAGCACTGCACGCCGTGCGGGCCGGTGACCTTGTCGTTGAGGGCGAACTCCATCAGCTCCGGCTCCGGATCGGGTGTGCCGATCAGCTCACGGGCCCGGTCGATGGCCACGGCCTCGATGTTGCCGCCGCCGATCGAACCCCAGGTCTCGGTCCGTCCCACAACGAGTTTGGCACCGGCCCGGCGGGGCGCGTGGCCGCGCACGGTCGCGACGGTCACGAGCACGCCGGGTTCCCGGCGGGCCCGCAACCGCGCGACCGCGGCCACCCAGGTCATGTCAGGCATTGCTCAGAGCGCTCGCGCCGGCACGGATCTCGCTGCCGTTGCGAGCGTGGTCGCCCAGCTGCGCGTCGCCGCCGCGGGCTGCTTCGATCGCCCAGTACACCGCCTCCGGTGTCGCGGGGGAGGCGAGTTCCACGCTGACCCCGGCGGGCCCGAATGCCGCGGCGGCCTGCCGCAACGCCTCGCGCACCGAGAACGCCAGCATCAGCGGAGGCTCACCCACCGCCTTGGACCCGTACACCGCGCCCTCTTCGGTGGCGTTCTCCAGGAGCGTGACGTTGAACTCCTCGGGCATCTCCGAGAAGCTCGGCAGCTTGTAGGTGCTCGCCGCCTGGGTGAGCAGCCGGCCGCGGTTGGGCCCGTCGCCGGTGTCCCAGCGCAGGTCCTCCAGCGTCAGCCAGCCCGCGCCCTGCACGAAGCCACCCTCGACCTGACCGATGTCGATCAGCGGAGACAGGCTGTCGCCGACATCGTGCACGATGTCCACGCGCCGGATGCGGTACGCGCCGGTGAAGCCGTCCACCTCGACCTCGGTCGCGGCGGCGCCCAGGGCGAAGTACTTGAACGGCGAGCCCCGGAACGCCTTCGCGTCCCAGTGCAGCCCCTCGGTCCGGTAGAAGCCGGCCGCGGACAACTGAACCCGCTGGAAGTACGCGGTGCGCACCAGGTCGTCCCAGGCCAGCTCCTTGTCGCTGCCGAGAACGCGTGCGACGCCCTCGACGATGCGCACGTCCGAGGCGTTGCCGCCCAGCTGGGAGGCGGCCACCTGCAGCAGCCGCTCGCGCAACTGCTCACAGGCGTTCTTGATCGCCCCGCCGTTGAGGTCCGCCCCGGAACTGGCGGCGGTGGCCGAGGTGTTGGGCACCTTGTCGGTACGCGTGGGAGCAAGCCGGACCTTGTGCAGCGGGATGCCCAGCGTGGTCGCGGCCACCTGCATCATCTTGGTGTGCAGGCCCTGGCCCATCTCGGTGCCGCCGTGGTTGATCAGGACCGAGCCGTCCTTGTAGATCAGCACCAGCGCGCCGCCCTGGTTGAAGGCGGTGAGGTTGAACGAGATGCCGAACTTGATGCCCGTGACCGCAAGCGCCCGCTTGGTGTCCGGGTGCGCGGCGTTGAAAGCCGCGATCTCGCGCCTGCGGTCGGCGATGCCGGCGTCGTCCTGCACCCGCTGCCAGACGGTGGAGATCCGTTCGGCCTGCGTGACCGGCTGTCCGTACGGCGTCGTCTGGCCCTGGCCCGGCTGGTAGAAGTTGCGCTCGCGCAGCTCCATGGGGTCCAGGCCGAGCCGCGGTGCGCAGCGGCCCAGGATGTCCTCGATCACCAGCATGCCCTGCGGTCCGCCGAAGCCGCGGAAGGCGGTGTTGGAGACCGTGTTGGTCCTGGCGATGCGACCGGCGACGCGCGCGTTGGGAATCCAGTACGTGTTGTCGATGTGGCACAGCGCGCGGGCAAGGACCGGCTCGGACAGGTCCAGGCTCCAGCCGCCGTCCGCGACCAGGGTGGCGTCGAGGGCCTGGATGCGGCCGTCCGCGTCGAAGCCGATCTTCCAGGTGGCGTGGAACCCGTGCCGCTTGCCGGACATGGTCAGGTCCTGAGTCCGGTTGAGCCGGAACCGGACCGGACGGCCGGTCAGCTTGGCGCCGAGCGCGGCGACGGCCGCGAAGCCGTGCGGCTGCATCTCCTTGCCGCCGAAGCCGCCGCCCATCCGCAGGCACTGCACCGTCACCTCGTGGGCGGGCACGCCGAGCACGTGCGAGACGATTTCCTGGGTCTCCGACGGGTGCTGGGTGCTGCTCTGGATGAACACCTGCCCGTTCTCGTCCACCTGGGCCAGCGCCGCATGCGTCTCGAGATAGAAGTGTTCCTGACCGGCGAACTGGAACTCACCGGTGAACACGTGCGCGGAGTCGGCGAATCCGGCGGCGATGTCGCCGGTCTCCATCAGGGGCTGGGCGCCGTGGTAGCTGCCCGCCGCGATCGCGTCCTGCAGCGTGACCAAGGCAGGCTGTTCGTCGAGTTCCACCTCGACGGCCGCCGCACCGAGCCGGGCAGCCTCCAGGGTCTCACCGAGCACCCAGGCGACCGCGTGGCCGTGGAACATGACCTCGTCGGGGAACAGCGGCTCGTCGTGCTTCATGCCGGCGTCGTTGACGCCGGGCACGTCGGCACCGGTCAGCACGCGGACCACACCGGGCACGGCGAGCGCGGGCTCCGTGCGCAGCGCGGTGATCCGGCCGTGGGCCAACATGGCCTGGACCGGGTAGGCGTGCAGCACGTCCTTGGTGCGCTGGACCAGGTCGTCGGTGTAGAGCGCGGTACCGGTGACGTGTTGCACGGCACTCTCGTGCGGCATCGACACGCCGACGACAGGCTTTTCGGGACGCTCGGACAAATGACTCATGACGACACCGCCTCGGTGGTCTGTGCGTGCAGCTTCCGCAGGCTCTGGCCGAGCATCGCGGAACGGTAGAGGGAGCTGGCGCGGTGATCGCCCATCGGCGTGCCCTCGCCCCGCATCACCCGGGCCGCGGCCTCGACGGTCTCCGCCGACCACGGCCTGCCCTGAAGGGCCGCCTCGGTGGCGAGCGCGCGGATCGGGGTGGCGGCCACGCCGCCGAGGCCGATGCGTGCCTTGCGGACGACGCCGTCCTCGATGTCGAGCGCGAACGCGACCGCCACGCTGGAGATGTCGTCGAAGCGCCGCTTGGCGATCTTGTGGAAGCCCGTGACCGGCGACAGCGGCAGCGGAATGCTCACCGCGCGGATCAGCTCACCGGGGCGACGGACGCTCTGCCGGTAGCCCGTGAAGTACTCCGCCAGCGGGACCACGCGCTCACCGTCGGCGTCGGCGAGCACCACCGACGCCTCCAGCGCGAGCAGCACCGGAGGGCTGTCACCGATCGGCGAGCCGGTACCGAGGTTGCCGCCGATGGTCGCACTGTTGCGGATGAGCCGGGACGCGAACTGCGGGAACAGCTCCGCAAGGAGCGGAACTTCACCGTCGAGCCTGCGCTCGATCTCGGTGAGCGTCAGCGCCGCCCCGATCTCGATGTGGCCCGACTCGACGCGCAGCTCCCGCATTTCGGCCAGCCGGTCGATGGCGACCACGCAACTCGCCCGGCGTGAACGGATGTTCACTTCCACACCCCAGTCGGTGCTGCCGGCGACCACCACCGCTTCGGGCCGCTCGCGCAGTACCTGCAGCGCTTCGGCCAGGGTTCCCGGCCGCAGGAACGCACTGCCGTCCCGGGCGTATTCGGTGGCGACCGGCTCCGGCGGGGACTGTTCGCGACGCTGCGCCAGGGGGTCCTCCTCGGCGGGCGCGCCGACGGCGAACGCGGCATCACGAATCGGGCGGTAACCGGTGCAGCGGCAAAGGTTTCCGCTCAGCGCGTGCAGATCGAAACCGTTCGGACCGTGCTCGGGGTCGGTACCGTCGGCCTCCGCATCCGTGTCCCCGTCCGCCTCCGCGTGCGCACAGCGGTCGGGCCGGTAGTACTCGGCGGCCATGCTGCACACGAATCCCGGTGTGCAGTAACCGCACTGGGAGCCGCCACGGACCGCCATCTCCTCCTGCACCGGGTGCAGCGTGGGCGGCGTGCCGGCTTCACCGGCGGTGGCGAGACCCTCGGAGGTGACGATCTCCTGACCGTCGAGCGCCGCGACCGGCACCAGGCAGGCGTTGACCGCCACCCAGTCGGTGGGCTTGTTCGTCCCGGGCCGGGCCACCAGGACCGAACAGGCGCCGCATTCACCCTCGGCGCAGCCCTCCTTGGTGCCGGTGAGGCCGCGGTCGCGCAGGAAATCCAGCACCGTGGTGTGGGGCGCAGCCGGTGAAATCGGTGCTTCTTTGCCGTTGACCGTGATCCGCGCCGCTACCATGGCACGTCCTCGTTTCGGAGCGCGGTCGATCTGATTACCCTAGTCGCCATTTCAGGAGCCTTCTGTATTCGGTGGCGCAGCTCAAGAACCCGGTGCGCAGATCAGCACGCAAAGACGTGCCGTCGCAGACGGGTGACAGAAATCAAAAGATGCCGGGGCCGCAGAACAAGGGGCACGCCGGGAAAAGGGGCTGGTCAGCAGCCGTGTGCTACACGACCCGGAACCCAGGCAGCCTGGTGGGCGAGGCGATGCAGATCGGAGAAGGTCGACATCCGACTTCGCCTCCCTCCAACAGCTCACGAGTCGGTGCGCTCGAAATTACGTTGCCACGGTCCCATCGGTCAAGCCCCGATGTGCGGCGTCCTGGGCCCCGGCTGGTCGCTGTGGAAACGGGGCGCCCAGTCCGGCGGGATCGGCGGACCTGGGCGTACCGGTGAACGGGTGCGCCTCACTGCACGTTGATCCCCCGCAGCGTCTTCAGTCGGGCCGCCAGCCCGGCCGGCCGGATCGCGGCCTCGTACTCCTCACGGCCGGCTGCGACGACCGCAGCCGGGTGTACAGGAACCGATCGTCGGCGAAGCCGAACCACGTCGGATACCGGGCCGCTGGGCAGGCGGGCCGTCAGGGCAGCGGCAAGCAGGCTGCATGCGATTCGGCGCGGACACTGAAGCCTCCGGCCGCCACAGGTGCGCGCCATCGACGCCTCGCGCGGTCGCCCGGCCCAAAGCCAGCAAGCGACGTCCCGACAAGGACCGCCGAGCGTGCACCATATCTCCTGTTGCAGGCGCAGAACGCCAGGCGGAGCATGGAGAAAAAGGCGAATCCAGGAACTCACCACATCGACGTCCGGCCGTGCGGAAGCCCTGCTGGATGGCTGGAGGAAGGCCATGGCCAAGAAGGTAATTGACGTTACATTGGCGGCCATGACCAACACAGGCACGACCCGCGTGTCACCGAAGGGCGTCATCAATGCCCGCACGGTCCGCGCGGTGGACGATGAGCAAATATTCGAGACCGAGAATCTCTACTTCAGAGACGACGGACAGCCAATGCACTCAAGTGGGGTACAGGGCCTTGCGCCGGGCGAAAGTCTCACATTTGGTGTCACGAAGCGACTTACCGTTTCCCACTTCGGAGAAGAGAGCGTAGGACACCTCAATCAAATGCTGATATTCGACCCTGATCTGACACAGGACATAGTGGTCAGCGGCACGCTCCACAACCGCGTATATTTCGGCTGCTTCAAGCGCAAGGTGCGCTTCGCCGAGCTAGAGGGTTTTCAGGCGATCTCCTGCCCCCACAACGCCTTTCTCGGCGATCACGAATGTCGGTTCAGGATCGACTACACAATAAACGTAGTTTCTTCGTCCGGGTAGCCGCAGGTTATCGCCGACGGTCTTCTCGGCGGCATCGGCCCGGGGAAGCTGACCGACGCCGACGGCGGCGAGTTGGGCCGGCGGCCAAGCGCATCATGCAGGACGATTGCGGTCCCTCCGCCGGCCGGCCAGGAGGGCGGTCGCCTTCCCAGCGGTGCCACGTCCGCGGGGAGACGTTGCAGTGGCATCGTCGAGAAGCTGCTGCCTGTGGGCCGTGAGCCCAGCGGCGGCCTTGTCTACGGTGCGCCAGCCGCCTCGGAGCCTCGCGGCACATAGGGCGTCGTTGCGGCTCGCACCGCCAGTCTGCGGTGGAGCGCTCGTCGTACAGGTCGCAGACGACACCCAGGCCGCGATCGACGCCGCGCTCCACTCATTGGTGAAGGGCATACCGCCGATCCGCTCCCGCCGCGGGCCCCGTCGGCGCAAGCCGGGCAAGCTCCACAGCGACAAAGGCTACGACTACTCCCACCTGAGGCAATGGCTGCGCGAGCGCGGCATTGCCCACCGCATCGCCCGCAAAGGGATCGAGTCCTCGCAGCGGCTTGGCCGTCACCGAGGGACCATCGAGCGCACCATGTCCTGGCTCGCCGGCTGCCGCAGCCTCCACCGACGCTACGAGCGCAACGACGACCATTTCCTCGCCTTCGCCAGCATCGCCTGCACCCTCATCTGCTACCGCAGGCTCATGCCCGCCCGGGACGGCAAGGCTCAGGTGTTGGCGGCGCCATAGTGCAGGGCGTCGCCTTGTAGAAGCAGGTATCCGATGTCCCGCGTCTGCGGCAGCTTCCCCGCCAGTGTCGATGCGTCGGTGCAACCAGAAACCTCGAAACCGATAACCCCCAGGCTGAAAGAGGCGCTCTTGAAGGTTTCGACCCCTATGGCAGCCAGCCAGTCGTCCATCACGGCGGACCTGAAGAACGGCCGTCCGTCCCAGTAGGCCAGGCCCGCCTGACCCAGCGCACCGACGGGGACATAAAAGTCCAGCCAGTCGCTGCTTTCATCACCGCCCCGGATCGCTATACAACCGCAGACGACCTGTTGGCCCGTCGGCAGGCGGACCTGACCGTGGAGATGCCCGGACTCGGTCAGACGCCATCCGCTTATCGATGACGGGGCTCGTCTGGTCGAACAGGCTTCCTGTTCGGGTGATCGCGCGAGGGCTGACGCATGACAGCAGGGCCTCTTGGTAGTTCGGGGGTGCGAACCAAACCGATCGCCAGGAGGCCCTGTTGCCGCAGTCTTTCGCGCTCACATGTGTGGAGTCCAACTCGTCGTCCCTGTCGTGTGACTGCCTCGCGCACAGGTTCGGCAACGCGGCGGACGGGCCGGAGCGCGTGCGGTGTTACGGCTCGGATATGACAGACGCGGAATGGCAGGTCATCCGGGCGGTGATGCCGGTGCCCGCGTGGCTTGAAGGACGAGGCGGCCGGCCGGAGAGCTACTGCCACCGCATGATGCTGGACGCAGTCCGCTACGTGGTCGACAACGGCGTCAAATGGGTCAATCTGCCTGCGGATTTCCCGCCGTACCGGCGTGTGCACGCTTTCGCCCGCCGCTGGCAGGTGACGGGTCTGCTCGCCGAACTCCACGACCGGCTGCGCGACCGCGTGCGGGACAAGGAGGGCCGCGAGGCGGACCCGACGGCCGCGATCGTGGACTCGCAGTCACTGCGGGCAGCGGCGAACATCCCGCGCTCCACGTCGGGCTGGGACGGCGGGAAGAAGGTGGGCGGCCGCAAGCGGCACCTGGTGGTGGACTGCCTCGGCCTGGTCCTGGCCGTTGCGGTGACCGCGGCGAGCGTGCAGGACCGCGACGCCGCCGTCCCGCTGCTCGAGCAACTGCGCAAGATGTACTTCTCCATCCGCCTGGTGTGGGCGGACGGCGGCTATGCCGGGCGGCTGGTCGACTGGGCCGGCCGAGAACCTCCACCTCACCCTGGAGATCGTCAGACGAACCGACGACACCACGGGCTTCGTGGTGCTGCCGCGCAGGTGGGTGGTGGAAACAACGCTCAGCTGGCTGATGCGCTCGCGCCGCCTGGTGCGCGACTACGAGACTCTGCCCGCCATGCACGAAGCCATGGTGCTGTGGTCCATGACCATGCTCATGAGCGGCCGCCTCGCTGGACGCCGCCCCAGTGCCTTCAGCCGGCCGGCACCACGAGCGCGGTGAACACCCCCGGCCGCACCTGCCGAGCCCACCCCCGCTCCACCAGGCGTTTCGCCTTCGACCGCACCCCTCGACCTTCGCCGGGACCACCTGAAGCCCCAGAGCCCCGGCCAGCTGCTGACAGCGCATGCCCTCCCGGCCCGCTTCCGACTCCAGCACCGACACGATCCGCTGGTAGTCCGGCGCCGGCACCGACGCCGTCATGCTGTCGGTCCGGTGCGGCACCACCGAGCCGACCAACGAACCCCGCTGCGGCTTCGCGACCGCAGAAGGCGGCTCGGCCAGCACCTCGGCCACCGTTGCACGGGCATCCACCAGCCGCTGCAGCACGCGTTCTGCCTCGCCGAGTGCGGCCTGCACCCGCTCCGCCTCCTCCCGCAACCGCGCGATCTCTTCCCGGACCTTCTTCTCGCGAGCCTCCAGCAAACCGAGCACCGACGCCACCAGCCACCTCCACGAGCCAGACGAGCGGACCAACCACGCCCATCTCTCCCGCTGCCGACCGGAGTTCATACACACCCACCCGAACTAACGATCACGTTCAGAAAGCGGATGGCGTCTCAGTCACACGAGCCCTGCGCCCACTACCTGCAAGTGCGCAGTACGGTCCTGTCATGGCAGCCAAAATTGATCTGACCCTCGATTGCGCGAACGCACAGCTCCTTGCCGTTTTCTGGAAGACGGCGCTGGGCTATATCGACGAGCCGCCGCCTGCTCCCTTCACAACGCGCGAGGAGTGGCTCGCGCAGTTTGACCTGCCGGAGGACGACTCCGAGGACGACGGCGCGTGGCTCTGCGATCCCGACGGCGTCGGCCCCCGCCTCTCCATCCTCAAGGTCTCCGAACCGAAGGCGGCGAAGAACCGGCTTCATATTGACGTTCGGGTGCCGGGACACGGCAGTCCCGATGAGCGGTGGGCGCGGATCAAGGCGGAGTCTGAGCGGCTGGTGAGGGTGGGCGGGGTCGTCCTGCAGGAGTTCGACGGGCACCACGTTGTGATGGCCGACCCGGAGGGCAACGAGTTCTGCGTCGCCGCAGCCTCGGCCTGAGGTTGTCCGAGGTCGAAGACGCTCCCCAACCTCTGCCCTGGCTGGCGGAGCGCTGCTGTCACCGCCAACAATTTCGTCGACACATGGTGACGATGGAACTTCACTCAGAGTGAGCGACGTCGACTCCGCTGTGCATTTCGCTGGGGCGTGCGGGGTGACCGCGTCGGGGGCCGGCAGCTGCGAGGTGACGGTAGGGCGTCACGTCTCCCGGTGCCCACTCAAAACAGTTCCAGGTCCCCGCCGCTGGTGTCCACGACGACTGGCCGGGGCTGGGCAGGGAGGCCGTCCAGGCGGTCAGGACCGGCCGCGGCGGCCACGGTAGGGGCCGTCTCGGCCAACCAGACACGAAACCGCTCGGCGGCTTCGCGGTAGGCGACTCGCGCCAGGACGCGGTGCTCGCCGGAGGGGCAGAAGTCGACGGCGACAGTGAGCAGGCAGGAACGGGGCGCGTTCTGACTGCCCGTCCAGGACACGCGCAGGACACCGCAGGGCTTGCGCCCGCGGGAGGCTCGGTGGGTCGGGCGCAGTGATCGGCAGGCTATGTGGGCGGTCCATGCGGCGAGGTGAGGCAGGGGCAGGGTGGTGCGTGCGCGGCAGCCGGGGCAGCGGTGCCAGTGGCGGAGCCAGTCGTCGGTGTCGGTGTGGAAGAGGCGTGTGTAGCGGTTCGCCACTCGGATGTCGTTGCTGTACAGGTGGTCGGGGCGTTCCAGTGTGTTGCAGGACTGGCAGACGGGGGCGCGGACGTAACCGTGTTCGTGGCAGTGGTCGAGCACGGTGGCGGGCGCGGTGCGGCAGACGGCGCACGCCCACCCAGCCACCCTGCGAGCGGTACCGGGCTTCCTGCTGAGCACCGAGTACAGCTGACCTTCCAGCTCTTTGTTGTACGGGCACAGAGAGGCGGTGGGGCCCTCGGGGCTCGTCGTCTGCCGACCGCCGGCGTCTCGGATCTGCCGGGGGTGGGAGGACGGCTCGGTGACGGCCGCGCTTGCCTGGGGGGTCCGCGCGGCTTGCACCCACTGCGTTTCGGCGTGCTCGGCCGCGTCCAGCAGCCTGACCACAGCGCGCGGCAGCCACCACGTGCGCTGCGTCCCGTCGCGGGTCTGTTCCACGAGTATCTGTCGCCAGTCGATGCCCGCCAGATGGTACGGCCGGCCGGCTTCACGTCGTGCTGCCCGCTCGGGGCCGCCCGGCTCCTGCAGTTCCCCCGTGATGCGCTGGCGCCAACGCAGCAGCGTTCCCTCGTTGCACTCCCGCCTCGGTGCCCCACGAAACGGACCGATGCGGACCAGGTCCTGCCGATCCATCCCAACCGCGTTCAGTTCCGCCGCTGCCCGGCGCACCTCACCCTCCCGAACGCTCCACTGACCGCCGCTCGCCCGCGCCGTCGCCACCACATGGCCGCCGAGCAGGACGTGCCCCACCCGGGCACGGGCAGGAGAGCGGGTGAATGCCCCGGAAGCCGTCGGCACAGCGCTGCCGGCCGTCAGATCGACCCACAGAGCGTCCGCGGCACCCAGGGTGATCAGGCCGTCCGTGCGGCCGGGCATGACACGGTCTGGCATACCGACAGGCTAACGGCGCCAACGGGGCAACGGTCTCCATGCGCCTCGGTCAGCCGGCCGCGGCCCGCAACTCCGTATTCCTGAGCCTCTGGTTCATCAGCACCTCCCGTGCGCGTAGCCTCAGCACCAGAACGTCAAAAACCGGGCAAGTCGCCCTCGCGCATCAGCGGTCCCCTAGCCCAGACGAATTGAGCAACAGAGTCGATATCGGGGCCAAAGGCACCTGAGTACTCAAAATCTTCCAGGACAGCTGATGTTCACCGGGGCCGGATTCACCCGTTTTCCCAGGAACTGGTGCTCACGGAATCGCGGAACCTGCAGTTCGGGAGTGCGACCGCCGTAGGCGGCCGCACTCTCCGGACGAGTCGTGCCGTCAGCCGCGGTTTGTCGGAACTGTGGACGTCACTGCTGGACTCCCTGTAAGTGGTTGGTGATCTGCGCTTCGAGGTCGGCCATGCGGCGGTCCTGGAAGCGGAGGTTGGAGCGGGCAGCCTTGAGTCGTTCGTCGAGGGTGCGGTTGCCGAGTGAGCTGGCGGACTCGCTGCTTGAGGGTGGTGATCCGCTGGACGGCTTCCTGGGTCCGTTAGGCTTCCAAGTCACGTATCTGGCCGAAGAGTTCGCCGATCTGGATGCGTTGAGCGAGGATTTCGGTGTGGGCGGCCTTGAGGGTGGCCTCGGCGTTCAGCGCTCGTTCGCGCCAGGTCGCCTCGCGCTCATCGTCCTGCTCAGCGGGCATGCGGCATTGGCGTTCACCAGCCTGAGCCGTCGCTGCGGCCACCGCGGCTCTGGCCTCGGCGTTGTCGTAGAGGAAGGTGCGTGAGACGTCCGCTCGGCGGGCGAGGCTGGCCGCCTTCTCCCGCTGGTTTCCGGCCGAGCAGGACCTGCGCGGTCACGATCCGGTGCTGGGCTGGCTGCACGCCGTCGCTCACGGCGCCGACCTGCTGGGCAGCTTCGGCACCCACGCGGCCGTTCGACCCACGGACATGATCTCCCTGGCAACGGAACGCCTTCTGACCCGGAACGACTACGTCTTCGCCCAACAGGAGGACGACCGCCTTGCGCAGGCGATGGCGCTCGTCCTGACCCGCCCCGAAGTCGACGAGCACCAGGCCCTCGCCTGGCTGGACACCGTCGAGAACGACTTCGAAGGCCTCCCCTCCGGCCCGCTGCCCGCGTACGCCGCCAACTGCCTGCGCACGTTGCGCACGCTGTATCTCGTGGCCGACCTCGGCGTACGGCGGTCACGCGACGCAGCACCGGTGGTGCTCCCGCACCGCGACGCTCTCAAGCGGCGTCTGGCCGAGGTGATGGCCCCAGTGTTCCAGCACGCCTGAGCCGCCGGCCCCCACGCCGGCCAAGGTCAGCCTGCACTGCGCGACGCGGCAGGTTCCGGTGGGCCGTGCGACATGTTGACCGGACGACGAGCGGCGACACGCGTGTGTCGTGGAGAATCCCTCCTGCGACACGGTGGAGCTCTGAAAACGACACCGTGCGAGTGCGTGACGGCTGGCCCCGGGCTCCAAGTGTGACGCCCCGGAAGGCCCGTCCCTGTCGCGAGGCAGCCCTGTGCGGACCACACTGGTCCGCAGCGCCCTCGCTGGGCGAACCGTCACGCCGGAAGGACATCGTCCATGCTCACGGACGCCCACCCCGGCCCCCTGCGCGTGCTCGTCTTCGGCGCCGCCCTGCGGGCTGAGTCCACCAACGCCCGCCTCGCCTCACTCGTGGCCCGCATGATCGCCGACACCGGCGTCACCGCTGACCTCGCCACCATGCGCGACTTCGACATGCCCCCGTACGACGGCGATCTAGAGGCTTCCCAGGGGCTGCCGGAGGGCGCTCTCGCGCTGCACGACCGGCTCGAGCAATGCGACGCTTTCGTGATCTCCTCGCCGGAGTACAACGCCTCCATGCCCGGGGTCCTGAAGAACACAATCGACTGGGTCTCCCGCGTCCAACCCCAGCCGTTCAAGACCAAGCACGCGCTGCTCGTCTCCGCATCCCCGTCCATGGTCGGCGGCAACCGCGGGCTATGGGCACTGAGGGTTCCCCTGGAACACCTCGGCACCCGCGTCTATCCGGACATGTTCAGCCTTGCCAAGGCTCACCAGGGCTTCACCGAGGACGGCATGCTCACCGACTCGGGCCTGCAGGAGCGCCTTGCCGCCACCGTCGCGGCCTTCCTCCGTCTGGTCGAAGCCGATGTTCGTTACGTCTGCCTGCAGCGCCGGTGGTACGAGTTCCCAGGAGACCGCACGGAGGCACCCGTCACCCAACGGGCGGAGGACTGAAGCGTGCCCCTCTGATCGGCTGGTAAGTTGATCGGATGTGACTGTCCGGCGGAAGCGAGCCGGCAAGACCGAGGACCCGACCGGATGCTGTCATGGCAGACCGCGCGTATTCGTCCGGCGCGATCCGGGAGCCTCCGCCGGCGTGGAATCCGTGCCGTCTTTCCGCAACCGTCCGACCGGGTTGGCCACCGTCTGCGGCGGCAGCCGCCATCTCAACGGTCCACCACCCAACATGCGTTCGCAGGCCGACGTCGACCTCGACGGCGACGAGACGTACGAGCCCGCCAGCGCCACCGTGCGCAGGAATCACGACAGGTCCGGATGGCCGTCAGGCCTGGAGGACTCGGAACGCCTGAGCGTCATCACCGGCCAAGCCCGGCGACTTCACGGCGCGGCCGCCGGCGTGCGGGGCGTACAGAGCGGCCAGCTCGCGGTTGGCGGTACGGGCCGCGGTGCAAGCGCGGCGCAACTTGGCCTTGGCGTTCTGCTTGCGGCGGCTGCGGTCGAGGTGGGCCTGCCGCGCCGCTTCCAGTGCGTTGGCGGCGGTCCGGGTCTGGGCGCGGCCGCAGGCGGTGGCCAGCTGCTGCTGGCAGCGGCCGATGCCAGTGAGCGCGTCCACGGCTGCCTGGATGGCCCGGGCGCATGCGCGGGTGGCGGCGGTGTACGCGGCGTCGGCCTCGACGGCGCGCGCCGGACGGCTTCCAGGAGCTGCAGGCGAGTGGTGATGTCCATGGGTGTCCTCACGGTGTGGGGTGGTGTTCTCGGTGCCGGGCGGCTGCCACTACTGCCTGGCTGGGGTAGTGGGGTCGGTTCGAGGCGCAGAAGCGCTTCGGGCGCGGCGGGAAGTGGCCGAGGTAGCCCGGGGAGCCACGCGGTGACGCGGCGGGCGCACGGGGCCGCGTCGGCGGCGGCGTCCAGCGGCGTGGGCGATCCGTCGAAGACCGTGGCGATGTAGTCGCCCGGCGGCGCCGTGCAGGTGCGCGGACCAGGGCTCTGGGCAGCTGTCGCTGCCGCCCGACGTGCCGCGGTGAGCGGTCCGCCCACCGCGGCGGGGGCGCTTGGCTCGCGAGGCTGAGAGACGGGCGGGCCAGGGCGGCGAGGCGGTCTTCCGCGTTCGGCAGGTGGGCGGCGCCCCAACCGGTGGTGATGAACTGGCGGCCGATGTACTCGGTGTAGGCGGGCGGGATGGCTTCGGTCGGTTCCTCGTGGGCGTCGGTCCACGTGATGTCCATGGCGGCCTGCATCTCGGCGACCGTGCCCTTGCCACCACCCTTGCCGTAGGCGGCGATGTACGGGCCGTCACGGTAAACGCCGTGCCGCCAGCCGCGCACGGGCCCCGGTGCTTGACGTGGTGAGGCTGCTCGGCAGGCTCGGAGCCGATCCGGCCGATTTCGAACAGGCGGCAGCCCAGGACCCGGGACGTGCCGTCACGGTGCTCAGTGCCACGACCGCGCCGCCGAGGCGGCCGGCGTCAGCAACAGGAGCGCGATGACGTCGAGGGCCGCTTCCTGGCCACTGTTGCGAGCCGGCCAAGGCTGCGACACGGCAGGGCTGCTACGCCATCTCGGGCACGCCCGGCGACGGACATGGTCACGGCGTGGACCCGGCCCTTACGCAGAGCCGTAGAACGCACCGGTCGGGCACCCGTCAGCGCCGACGCTGCTGCCGACGCACCGGCACGATCACGAGTGGGTGGCGTGCCTTGAACGCACAATGGCCCGAACCAGACGACTCGGGGCCCTACTGTGCATTGAGAGGCAGTCAGGCAGTGGCATCTATGTCGATCAGACTGATCTTCGCCTGCCGATTGTTGATCGTCGCCAGGATCGGCGACTTCCCGTCCAGGCCCTTGGTCTTGTCCACAAGCTCCCGAAGGTCATCGAGCGTGATCTCTTTGCCTGTCTTCGGCTTCACATGAACACTCACAGGTGACATGCCCTCATGATGCAGACCATCGATCGACCTGTCACCAGTGCGCCTTCTCGGCGGCGCAATCTCGGCGCGGCGGGGGTGCCTCCCGCGCCGCCGGGGCGGGGCGCAGCGGGTCGACTGCGCCCCGGAGGTTGGGTCAGTTCTGGACGAGTCGCAGGTGCCGGGCCTGGGAGGCCGCATCGAGCGCCGGGGAGCACCACTGGATGCTGTCCACCCGCCCTTGTGCCGGCCGACCGGCTACGCCGTCGTCCGGCGCCCCCGCCTCGGCGTCTGGTCGCCGACCTTCAGGTCCGCGACGCGCACGGCTGGTGCGCCGCCGAACCAGTGGTCGGGATTCGGTACCTGAGACATCGCGGTGCCTTTCTGCGTGGAGTGCGTCGACGCCGGCGACACTGCGCCGGCGGCCGCCCGGCGTTCCCGCCGGGTGCCGGGCGGTCAGTCGCGGGGTAACGGGGCCGGTGAGCGGCCTGGGGGCGCTGTAGGGGCGCAGCATCACCGCACCGCCCCACCCCCAAAAACCGGGCTCGGCCTGGTCGCTCAGAGCAGGCAGAGCAGGCTCGGGCCTGAGTCGCCCGGGTCGTCCTCGCGCTCGGCCGAGTCCGGCAGGAAGTCGAAGCAGCCTCCAACGTCTTCCGGTCGGCGGACCAGGTGCAGCAGATCACTGGGGCGGTGCGGGTCCAGTTCGCCCCACGCCTGTCGCAGCTCGGTGTCAGTGAGGTCGGGAAGTGCAGACGAGCCTGGTTCGAAGTCGCACAGGATGTGGCCGGTGATGTCCCGGATGCTGTGGAGCCACAAGACATCGCGGTCGTCCTCGTCGCGCTCCATCACCAGGTAGGCGGCGCTCGGGTACATCGCGGGGAGGGTGTCGGCAATCGTGCGGGCCAGGCCGCGCGCCTGGTCGAGGGCGACTTCCTCGGCGTCCTTCCCAGCGATCTGAAGACACGTTGGCCGGTCTGCCACGGAGCTGCGACGATGCCCCCTGTTTCCCGAGCGGAGGACGTTTGTTCGTTTTCGTGTGTGTGCGGTGTGACGCCGAGCTGACCGCCCCGTTGTCCCAGGTCGCCCTGCCGGTCCACGCTCGTCAGAAGTACGGGAACGGGCTTCAGCTCATGGAATCGGGGACGTTCGCCGTGGAACCGGAGCCCTGGGGACCACCGTGGCGAAGGTGGGAGGAGATCAATCCGAACGAGGCGGCCGCCCGCGGCATCTACGCGCCGGTCCCCGCCCTGTCCGAAGGCACGGCCGGCGCGGTCGTCATCTCGCCGGGGGACACCCGTGGCACTGTGCTGATCCCGGAGAAGCGCGGCGCCGCCTGCTGCGGCTTCGACGCGAGTGACGGCCCGAACATGGCCTGCGCGGCATGCGGTCTTCCCGTCGCGAGCAGGATCGACGACTGCTCGCTCTGGCAGGCCGTGTGGCTCGCCCCGGATGCTGTGCGCCGTCTTCCCGTCGAAGGCGCCGACGCCGGGCTGTTGTCCTGGGCGGACCTGCTCGCGGAGGAAGCTGGCGTGCCCCCGTCCGAGCCGATCGCCCAGTGGGGAGAGCCGTTCAGGGCGAGCAACCGGTGGCACTGGAGCCCACAGTGGGTGGCGGCAGCCGGGCAGGCGCTCGCCCACCTCCTGGTGGCCTCGGAAGGCCGGGCGGTAGCCGTTCCGGACGGCCTGACCGCAAAGATGTTCCAACGCGCCCTCAACACCCTGCTGCCAACTGGCCGGCCGCCGCGGCGCGCCGTCCTGGCCGGACCGGGACATCTGGCCCGCAACGCTCACGCCGACATCCTCCTCGTGCCGTCTCACCGGCAGACCGGGAAGGCATGGACCCCTGCCACCCCGGCGTACTTGGTCCCATTGCCGTTCGGGGTGTGGCACCGGCTGGTCTTCCCCGAGCCTCAGCTACCCGTCCCTGCAACGGGTCCAGTACCCGACGGCGTCCTTCGCGACGAACCGCCTACGCCAAACGTCCATGACGTGTTCCGGTACGACTGGGAAGTCTTCCAACGGACCCTCGCCCGACTACCGGCCGTCCGCACCCCGTGGCTACGCGAGATCACCGAGAGCCTCACGCGGCATATGCGCACCGGCCTCCTCTGACAGGGGCCAGTACCGATCGAACAGCGCCGGACAGCGGTGCCTCCCGAAGTGGTGAACATCTGCTGTCTGTTCTCATGAACAAAGCCACCGGCCGCGTGACGCGGAGGCAGGCAGCGCCTGCGGCTGCGTATCTGCCCGTGAGGGCACTGCGGTGGCCGGGTCACAGGTCCCGGGGTGCTGCGTGCCGCGCGTTGGCGAGGCACTCTTCGACGAAGGCCAGGGCTTTCAGGTGGTAGGCACGGGCGGTCCAGCCGAGGCTGATGTTGTGGCCGGCTTGCGGCAGACGGTCGATGACGGTCCGTGGTGCGGCGGACAGCTGCGCGGTCAGGTCGGTGATGTCTTCATCGCCGTGGTGCCACCAGGCCTCGTGTTCGGCGAAGGTGAGCCGGACGGGGACGCGGATGCGCGGCAGGATGGCCGCCGACAGGCGTGTCCAGCTGGCGACGGTGTTCACCTCGCGTGCGGGCATAGGCGCGACGACCTGCTGGGTCGCCCAGAAGGTGTGCGGCGGATACAGGTTCAGTGGTCCCCAGTTCAGCCGCCGCAGGCTGCCGCCACGGTCACACCCGGCGAAACTGGTGTTGACGGCCAGTCGGCGCCCGCATCCGGAGACGTCCATGCCCAGCAGGTTCGGCGTGTCCCAGTCGGCCACGACCGCGAAGGCCACCTTGGCCCCGAAGGAATGCGCCAAGAGGAACGTGCCGGCACCGGGTGCGTGGCGTGCCGTGAACGCCTCGACGGCGCACCGCACGGTGGCCGCTTGGGCGGTCAGGCGTTGGCCTGCGGGCAGACGGGCGGCCGAGGCCCCGTAGCCGGGCCGGTCCAGAGCCAGCACCGTGTACCCCAGGCGCGCACCAAGAGTCAGCAACGACACGTCCGGGTGCGCTTGACCGTCGAAATAGCCCGCGTTCATACCGCCACCGTGCAGGGCAATGATGACCGCGCGCGGAGGCCTCTGTGGGGGCTCGCTCAGCAGGCCGGACAAGACGATGCCGCCCGCATCGACGGTGACCGGTCGGACGCCGGGTGAGCTCCGCCGGTCATAGGCCTCCAGCGCAGTCGCCGGGCTCGCGGCAGTGGGCTGCACGGCGGGGACATCAACCATGGCAGGCAGTCCTCAAAACTCGGGGTGGCGGCGCGCAAGCTGCACTCCTGCACCCGCACGCGAAGCACGCTGGCCGGGAAGGTCTGTCCAGGCGCGGGCCAGGCCACGTCCCCAGGCCACGCTGTTCATCCTGCGTGTCGCGACGACCGCCGGCCACCCCAGGCCACCCACCAGGGTTACCCTCGGTTGCGAGAACAAGGAAGTGGTGGCGCGACGAGGACTGCTACGGCACCAAAGCGGCCGCCGAGCCGCTGCTGGCTCAGGACCGATGGCACGCCCTGGCCTCCGCCTCGACGGACAGCCCGTGAAGGGGCCATCGGCAGCCGTCCAGCCCGGTGTTGCGGCCGGGGCGTGCGGTTGCGATCTTTCCCGGGCCGTTTTTCGTTGGAGTGCGCAGGCAGCTTCTGTGCGCCATCCGACCGCCGGCCCGGCCAGGACCACCGGTTGTGGCCGCGGAGGAGTCATGCAGGAGGCGCAGAGCAGGCACGCCTGGTGGTGGTTTCTGGCGGCCGGCGCTGTGGTGATCATCGTCTACCTCATCGTCGCCGCGCCCGTGCGTCACCTGCTTTCCCTCGTTCTGGCGGCCTGCGCCACCGTCGCGGTCCTGGTCGGCATCCGCTGGCACCGGCCACGCCCGAGCCGATCCTGGTATCTGTTCGCCGCCGGCATGGTGCTGTTCACGGCGGCGGACGCCATCTTCGGCGCCTTTCAGGCCGCGGGCACGTTGGTGCCGGTCCCCTCGGTGGCCTATCTCCTGCTCGGCGCGGGCGCACTGCACCCGTCCATGACCAGCACGACCCGGCTGGTGCCGCGCAGCCAGGAGCGGCTGTCCCCCGCCCGGATGACCGTCCTCGTCCTGCCCGCCCTCCTACTCCCCCGCAGCCTTGGCGTACCCCAGGCCATGCGCCGGGCGCCCCCAAGGCCATGCCCACCATGAACCGACGGGCTGGAACTCCCAGGAGAACCCCTATGAAAATCACCGGCTTCGAGACGTTCCTCGTCCGACCCCGCTGGCTCTTCCTGCGCGTCGACACCGACGAAGGCATCAGCGGCTGGGGCGAACCGATCGTCGAAGGCCGTGCCGAGGCCGTCCAGGCAGCGGTCACCACGCTCCTCGAGCACCTGATCGCAGCCGACCCGCTGCGCACCGAGGAGCACTGGCAGGTGCTGGCCAAGAGCGGCTTCTACCGCGGGGGACCCGTACTCTCCAGCGCCCTCGCCGGCATCGACCAGGCGCTGTGGGACATCAAGGGCCGCTACCACGGCGTCCCCGTGCACGAGCTGCTCGGCGGGCCAGTCCGCGACCGCGTCCGCGTCTACACCTGGATCGACGGCGACACCCCGCAGGACCTCGCCGAAGACGCGCTGGCCAAGGTCGAGGCCGGCTTTACCGCCGTGAAATGCAACGCCTCCGGCGCTCTGTCGCCCATCCCCGACGCCGCCGAAGTACACGCCCTGGTGAACCGCCTCTCCACATTGCGCGAGGCAGTCGGCGACGGCATCGACATCGCACTGGACTTCCACGGCCGCCTCACCACCGCCGCGACCCGCAGAGTACTGCCGCTGCTGGAACCCCTGCTGCCCCTGTTCGTAGAAGAGCCGGTGCTGCCGGAATTCTCCCGCGACCTGCGCCAGGTCGTCGAGTCTACCTCGATCCCCATCGCGGCCGGCGAACGCCTCTACTCCCGCTGGGACTTCCGCGACCTGCTGCCCACCGGCATCGCCGTCGCCCAGCCCGACCTCTCCCACGCCGGAGGCATCTCCGAGGTACGCCGCATCGCCGCCCTCGCCGAAACCCACGACGTCACCCCGGCCCCGCACTGCCCGCTCGGACCCATCGCACTCGCCGCCAGCGTCCAGATCGACTTCGCAGTCCCCAACTTCCTCATCCAGGAACAGGAACTGGGCATCGACGACAACGACGGCAACGAACTGCTGGACTACCTCGTCGACCCATCCGTCTTCCGCTTCAGCGACGGCTACGTACCACGCCCCACCGGACCGGGCCTCGGCATCGAAGTAGACGAGGAGGCAGTACGCTACGCCGCTCAAACCGGTCACCAATGGCGCTCGCCCACGCTGCGCCACACCGACGGCGGACGCGCCGAATGGTAACCACACCCCCCACCGAGCAGGCCGCCACACCTCCATGGCAGAACGGCAATGCCGCACTCCCCCGGCAAACCCCAAGCCACCGGCACACCGGCAACTCGGGCCGATCAGGCAACGTCCCGGACGGCGGTACCAGGTGCTCGCCCCGTCGGCAGCCGACTTCTGGCGCGGTTCGGCGGTGGCCTCGCGGCTGACCACGCGCCAGCCGGGTCACGGACCGAGGAGATACCGCTGAACACGGGTCCACTACGACAGCCGGACCCTTTTCGCCGATCTGCCAGCGGACAGAGGCGACGAAGTACTCGTCGGCCCCCAACCGGTAGGCCTTCAAGTCGCTCACGTCCACGAGCTTGCCGCAGGAAGGCTCCCGTAGTCGAAGCAGGCCACCAGGCGCTGCCTGGGAGTTTACGCGCATCGATACAGGACGGGGGGCGGTGACCATCGGGTACTGCGGTACGCAAGAGCTGCACGAGGCCGAGCAGTTCCGTCTTGAGGTCGACCTCCATGGAGAGGAAGGACCTCTGCCTCGGAGTTCCAGAACACGACCACAAGGAGTGGGCCTTCGTCTCGCAGTTGGAATGCTCTTCTGATTCCCCCGGCAGGTCTTCCGCTTCCTTCAAGTAGCTGTCTCTCAGCCGCAGGGCATGGCCCGGTTTACGGGGGCGTGTCGCCTGACTTCCCTGAAGGCGGCAAGGCGACGGCGTCCGAGATCGGTTTCAGCGGGTGAGGTCAGCCAGGCTGTTGAGTGCGGTGTCGATCTCTGCTGGAGTGTTGATGACGGCGGTGCCGATGCGGGTGTAGGTCGAGGTGGACAGCCGCACGCGGTGGGTGGCGGCGTGGTCGACGACCTGCTGATGGGTGTGTCCGGCCACGCTGAAACAGGTGATGCCCGCAGACAGTTCCGGGTCGGCAGGGGTGTGCACGGTGACCCCGGGGACGCGGCTCAGTCCTTGCTTCACCCGCGTCGACAGCTGTGTGATGCGGGCGGCGACGCGTGCTCGGCCCAGCTGCTCATGCAGCGCTACCGCCGCCGGCAGGGCGAAGGCATACTCGAACGCCAGAAACCCGCCGGGCGACAAGGGCGTTGCTCCCCCGCCCCTGATGAAGCTCACGAACGTGGGCCGCAGCTGGTCGAGGACGTCCGGCGCCACCCAGACCAGCCCTGTTCCCCTGGGACCGAACAACCATTTGTGCGTTCCGGCGATCACCACGTCCGCGCCCAGGCTGGCAGCATCCTCGTCGATCGCCGCCAGCCCGTGCACGCCGTCGACGACCAGCAGGCACCGGTCGGCAGGGCTGCGGCCTTCATTGGCTCGGCGCACCACCTCGGCCACCGCACGCACCGGCATCCGAAGCCCCGTGCTCGACTGCACCCAGGTGATCCCGACGACTCTGGTGTTCGGGCGGATCGCCTCACCGACTGCCGCCGCGATGCCGTCCGCCGTCGCGGTGGCGGGATCGGCGAACCAGGAGCCCAGCCGTAGCGTGTTGCCATGCTTTTCCGCGGCCAGTCGGGCGGCGGTGCGCTGGGAGATGTGGTCGTGCTCGGTCAACAGGAACTCCTGTCCCGGACGGGTCACGACGCCGTTGTAGAAGACGCCCAGCCCGATGCTCGTGCTCGCCGTCATCGCGATGTCCTCGGCCCGGCCTCCTATATAGGCCGCGAGCGCCTGGCGTACCCGGGGCCATCCGGTAGGACCATCGGGCAGCGTCAGCCCCGTGGGCACCGAGAGAGGATTGGCGTCGACCTGTGCCCTCAGATGATCCACCGCATCCCGCACCACCTTCGGATGCGAGGCCAGGTAGAACAACGCGAGGTTCACCCATCCCGGCTCCAGTCGAAACTGCGCCCGCAAGGCGTCCCAGTCCACGCGCCCGTCGACCCTAGCGACCGGCCGCTCCCGTGGTGTTTTCACCCTTGCCGCGCCGGAGCTGGGCACGAGAGTGACCGCCACCGCTCCCGCAGATCTCGCCAGCAGACCGCGCCGACTCGTCATCGACATCCAGCACCCCTTTGCACCGCGACCGGCGGAGCGGTGGCGGAATAGCTGTCGGTGCCCTTCTGCTAACGAGGTTACGCAAAGTGGCCGCGGGCGCCGGCAGCACCGTCACCCAAACGGTCTCTATCGAGAAGCCGCATAGCAGAGACCACCCGAAGAGACCAGCCATCTTGTCTGAGACGCACGCCGTCCTTCCCCTTCATTGGTAGGGCGTCGTGCCATGTCGCGCTGACATCTGCAGCAGTGCCAAAGCCAGAGGAATTCGACTTCAATAGGCCTCGGCGACCACACACGGTCACCAACCCGGGTGGACCCTCGAAGAACTGGCGACAGTTGGATAGGCGAGCTCACCAGCATCAACCCCGTTGCCCGCGCGCCGGCCTGGTTCGCGGTGCTGGGGCACCTCGGCGCGGACAGTCTGGGCCGGCCGGTCTTCCGGGCCCTCACCGTGAAGGGCAACCTCGCCAACAGGGCTCTCGCCACCAAGCGCGGCGACCACAAGAAGGGCGGGGGGGACCAAGGATGTGCAGCTGCTCGCTGACCAGGCGGGCATCCCTACATCGCGGGGAAGAAGGTGACGGCGCATTCCCTGCTGGCCGGCCGGAGTCTTGCCGGGGCCGCCGGCGCCCGCGGAAGGCCTGCGGGCTGGGCGCAGCGGTCGGCCGCGCGCAGCACCATGGGCCCAGCGCAATCCTCTTTTCCTCGGGGGGCGGGGCGCTGCGCCGTCCGCGCCGCCCGGTGGGGCGGGCCGCTGCGCTCCCCGCCCCACCTCGCTGCGTGCCGGGCGCCCGGTAGCCGGTCGACGGGGACGCTCCGCGCCCCGCTGGCTCGCTTCTCGCGCTGCACCTGCTGCAGTCCGGCACTCGTGCACGTCAACACGCTGCTGCTGCAGCAGGTGCTGGCCGAACCACCGTGGGCAATGAAGCTCACCGAGGAGGACCGGCGCGGGCTGACCGCGTTGTTCTGGTCCAATGTCAACCCGTACGGCCCCTTCCGGCTGGAGATGGACAGCGGCTCGACCTGGCACCGGCCGCCGCCGTGCTCCGCCACCGCGACGGACAACGATGGTTCCGGACTGGACATCGTCAAGCAGTAGGCGCATTCCGCAACCACGACGCGAAGGGGAGATCAGTGGTGGGGGTATCAGCGGGCTGGGGACGGCGCTCATGCTTGGCCGGCGGGGCCATACGGTCACGTTGTTCGAGCAGGACGCGCGGCAGGCCGGAGCGGACCTGGACCGGGACTTCTTCCACTGGGACAGGCCCCGAATCCCAGGTCATCCAGCCCCACTCGTTTCTCGCACCCGTGCTCACCGTGCTGCGCACCGAGGCCCCTGATGTCTACGCGGACCTGCTGGCACGGGGAGCCCGGGAGTACCACGAGTTCGACTGGTTCGGTAACGGAGATATCAACCCCCGCATATACGCAACCGTCGACTCACGCGGCTCCGACCTGGAGAAACGGTGCACAAATGTCAAGGAACAGTAGGAGTCCCCCGGGGACGGACAGTTGATCTCCCCACTGGCGGACAGCGAGTGTCCCCGGTGGACAGTTGATCTCCCCGATTGCGGGGTCAGCCGAGCGGACGACGCCTCGGCCGGTGGTGGCTTCGGCGAGGCGGTGGCTGTCGCCCTGGGTGCGTGAGAGCGCGCAGCGCTCGGTCCGGGCCGCAGCGCAGCGGAGCGGAGCGCCCGGCACGCAGCAAGGGGTGCTGCCCGCAAAGCGGGCCACACCCCGGCCGCCGCCGGTCGGCGCGCCCCGCCCCCGCCGTGCGTTCCTGGTGGGTACGCGGCCGACGTCTCGTGATCGGCGGATCGCCGGGCCGCCCGCGCCCGGTTCCGTCGTGATGTCCGAACAGCAGAGGGCGGGCAGAATTGCAGCTGAGGCCCAGGCGCCTTGGGGCGGGCGTACTCGGCCCCGTGTGCCGTGCCTGAAAGGGGGCCCATGGTGCCAGCGGACAGGCCAGGGCGAGGTCAGCCGTCCAGCTCGCTGCGCTCGGAGCCGGGAACCCTGCTGGAGCACGTCTCGGTGGCCGTGTTCGGCATCGACGAGGGCGGCCGGATCTGCTACTGGGGACCCGGTGCACAGCGCCTCTTCGGCCATGACTCCGCGGCGGTGCTGTCCCGGCCCGCCGCGCTGCTTTTCCCACGGGAGACGGGCGGCGGACCCGGCGCGGCCGTACGGCTGGCGGAACGCGGCCGCACCCTGGGCTACTGGCGGGTCCGGATGCCGGCGGTGCACGCGGACGGCTCGGTCTTCGACTGCGGATTCCGCGTCTTCCCCCTGACCGGGGAGGACGGCCGGTCCGTGATCATGGGGCTCGCGAGCAGCGGCAACGAACTGGACCGGGTGAAGACCAACCTGACGTTCCTCGACGCCCTCTTCGAGACCTGCCCCATCGGCCTGGTGATGCTCGACGAGGACCTGCGCTACGTCCACCTCAACCAGGCCCTCGCCGACATGGACGGACTGCCGATCGAGGATCACATCGGGCGGCGCATGGACGAGCTCATGGTCACCTCCGACGGAGGCGCGTACGGGCGCATGCTGCGCTCCGTCGCCGACGAAGGCCGTCCGGTCGTCGGCGCCCTCGTAGGGCTGCGCACGCCGGACCGCCCGGACCAGGACCAGGTCCGGTCGGTGAGCCTGTTCCCCCTCAGCGGGGCGGGCGACACACGCCGCGGAGTGGGCGGCCTGCTGGTCGACGTGACCGAACGCGAGCAGGCCATCGTCGAGGCGACCGCAGGGCGCCGGCGACTGGCCCTGCTCGACCGGGCCGCCGCCAGTATCGGCACCACCCTGGACGTGAAGGTCACCGCCCGTGAACTCGTCGAAGCCGCGGTCCCCGACTTCTCCG
This sequence comes from Streptomyces peucetius, assembly GCF_025854275.1. Taxonomy (NCBI): domain Bacteria; kingdom Bacillati; phylum Actinomycetota; class Actinomycetes; order Kitasatosporales; family Streptomycetaceae; genus Streptomyces; species Streptomyces peucetius. The sequence continues at coordinate 800,468 of NZ_CP107567.1, forward strand.
ACGCGTCCGTCGTGGAGGTCGTGGACTGGATGGACGAGCCGGAGGTCTTCGACCCGCGGCTGCCGCTGGTCACCCGCCGGATCGCGGCCGGAACCACCCTGCCGCCGCCCGCGGCGGAGCTCGTGGGCGGACTCGAGAGCGTGGTCTACCCGCCCGGATCCACCATCCACGGCATGATGCAGACCGGCCGGCCCGTCGCCGTTCCCGTGAACGACGAGTTCATGTCGCGGACCGTCATTCACCCGGCCCGCGCACAGTTGCTGATCGACAGCGGACTGACCTGCCTGCTCATCGCCCCCCTCATCGCGCGGGGGACGGTGCAGGGGCTCACGATGTTCGGCCGGTCCGCCGCACGCCCGGCCTTCGACGAGCAGGACATCAGCCTCGCCGGAGAGCTGGCCTCGCGCGCCGCGCTGTGCCTGGACAACGCCCGCCTCTACAGCCGTGTCCGGCGCATCGCCCTCACCTTGCAAAGTGCGCTGCTCCCCACCGCCCTCGGGAGCAGCCCCCACGTCGACATCGCCCACCGGTATCTGCCCGCGAGCCAGGTCACGGAGGTCGGCGGCGACTGGTACGACGTGATCACCCTGCCAGGCGACCGGGTGGCGCTCGTCGTGGGTGATGTGATGGGACACGGGGTCCGGGCCGCGGCGGCGATGGGCCGGCTGCGCATCACCGCCAAAGCCGTGGCCCGCCACACCCTGGAACCCGGTGACGTCCTCACGGAGCTCGACACCTGCGCCCAGGAGGCCGGCATCGAACTGGCGACGTGCCTCTACCTCCTCTACGACCCGGCGACCGGCCGCGCCCGCATGGCCAGTGCTGGCCATCCGCCGCTGCTGGTGCGCAATCCGGACGGCACGGTGGTGACCTTCGACGACGTGCTGGGCATCCCGCTGGGAGTCGGCGGCTTCCCCTTCCGTACGGCCGAGATCGAACTCGCCGAGGGCGCCACCCTGGTCCTGTACACCGACGGCCTGGTCGAGGCCCGCGGCCACGACATCGAGGAACGCATGGAGGCGCTCCGCGGCCATCTGCGCGGCGCGACCGGGTCACTGGAGGCAACGACGGACCGCATTCTCGCGAGCATGCTGCCCGATATGCCGATGGACGACGCGGTGATCGTCCTGGCCCAGGTCCACCGCGCTCCGCGGCCCAGCCAGGGCCTCATCGTGTGACACCGCGCATGCCGGCATCCGGGTCCGCCGTCAGCAGGTGCGGCGCGAAGCGGGCCGCCACCACCATGGGAGGAGTGGTGACGAAATGCCCGCTCTGCGGTGACGAAATGCAGCCGGACCTGATTCGGCAGGGCGGCCGCCTCTGGTACGCCGACGTGTCCGTCGTGCTGTGGTCCCAGTTTGGAACGTGGTATCTGGCGCGGGATCGTCGGCCGCGCGCGGTGGACGAACTCGGTGGCCGCCGCCAGGGCCCGGCGGGCCTCGCCGGTCGTCGTGGTGGGGCGGTTCCGCTCCCGCCCCTCCTTGTGGATCTCGCGGACGAACTTGACCAGCAGGTCCACGAGGTTGGCCTTCTCCAGGTCCGTCCTCCGATCGTCGACGACCTCGGCGATGTCGTCGAGCCACCAGTACGCCTCGTCGCCGAGTACGAGACCGTCCTTATGTTCCAGGAGCCGGTGGCAGAGCTTCTGCGCGATCGGGAAGAGCGGCAGATTCCTGGCGATGCGGCCGAGCCGCTCCACCTCCTCGGCGACGGCCGCCATGGCCACGGCCACGGCCACGGCCGGACGCGCGAGGCCGGGGCCGCGCGCAGTCACTCCTGCGCGCCGTGCTCTCTGTCGGCCCATGGGGCCGAGCGGGCGCCGCCGCTACGTGGCGACGCGGGGGCTGGGCACTGTGGCCGCGTCGGCGGACGGTTCAGGATTTCCGGCCCGCCCGCCGGTCGCGGGTGGTGAGGGGGGTGAGCCGGTCACACCAGGACCAGGTGCCCCTTGGGGTTGTGCTTCAGGTACGGGCGCTTGCACCGCGGGATGGGCTTGGTGTTGGGCTCGCCGCGGTGGACGGCGCCCCAGCCGCCCCGCTGGAACTCCCGCCCGATGTACTGCGTGTACGCCGGCGGGATGGCCTCGGTCAGCTCTTCGTGGACGTCGGTCCAGTGGATGTCCATGGCTGCCTGCATCTCGGTGACGGTGCCCTTGCCGCCGCCCTTGCCGTACGCCGCGATGTACGCGCCGTCCCGCCAGACGCCGTGCCGCCAGCCGCGCACCGATCCGCGGTGCGGGACGTGCGCCGGGGGCTGAAACACATCGAAGGCCGGCACCGAGGTGGTGTCGGCCGAGTGTCGGCGGACGCGGGCCAACGCGCCTGCCTATGTCCTGAGGTTCGGGCTTGCGACCAGTCGCCGTCAAAAGGACACGACGCTACCGGCGCTGGGCTCGACTACGGACCGGTTTTGGAGACCCCCCACCTTCGTCCGGTCAGCGCGCCGCCCGTCGTCTCAAATAGCTGAAGCGGCAACGAACGGCGTTCCAACGCCGTTACGGCGCCCCCTGGCTGGAGAACATCGATCCGCGCGTGTACCTAGCAGCGCCCGATACGGGCAGCGGCCGTTGCACGCCTGATTTACGAAGGAACCGATACGTCATGACCACGAATGCGGACGCGCCGCGCCAGGACCGCGGGGACCGGAAGCTGCGTACTGCTGTGCTGCTGCTCGGGTTGGTGATGGGGCTCATGATCACAGGAGCCGCGGTCTACGTCGCCCGTGTCCATCCCTCGCTGGCTGGGCCCCTGGGTGTCGGCGCGGCCGTCTTGGGAGCGCTGGCCGGTGCGACCGCCATGGCGAGCCGTCTCGTTCGGTGATTCGCTACGTCCGTGCGGGCGGGTTGACCATCCATCCGGTGCAACTTCTCAGCCCGCCGCAGTGAGCGGCCCCGTCCACGTGCTGGACGGGGCGATGCGCATCGCCTGTGTCACGTTGCCGACCGGTGGCTGACCCAGGGGCTCGCCCTGCGTCGACGGCCCGAGCCCGGTACGCCCGCAGCTCAGGGATCCCTGCGCCGCGCGGCTGACCCAGTAACTGGGCAGGGCTGTCGCGAAGGAATTGATCGCGGCGTCGTCGGCCCGGACCTGCGCCCATCGAGTTCGGGCGGGCGCCACAGGACTGAAGGTAGCCAGCCGCGCCGTCGCGTCCGTTGTTTGAGGGCGGCGTAGAATCGCCGCGCCCGAAATCGGATGGCGGGAACCCGCCCTCCAGCACTTCAAGGACTTCCACCTTGCCTGCGGGGACGACGTAAGCGACATCAAGATCCTGACTCGTCGCCCACGTACCCGTCTCGGCTCGCTGCCCCGCCCGCCCCCGCTGCACCATCTCCAGCTCTTCACCAGGCTCAAAGATCCTCAACTCCAAGGAACGCATGGAGAAGCTCCGATGCTCTGCACGCGTGCGTACTCGCGCCCGCACGAACCAATCCTGCGATGGCACGTCTCCCCTGCGATCGCTCACTCTTCGATCTAAGTGGCTGTTGTTGTTCCGAATCTGAGGGTGGCATTTTCGCTGGTCAGGCATAGGGTCGGTGATTCGGTGGGAGTGGTGGCGTGTCGTGTCGTCGCTCCCCAGGAGGTTGCGGATGCCGTCGGTCGTCGGACTGCTGGAACAGCACGAGCTCGCCGCTCGCCGTCGAGTCGACGGGTTGCGTGAGGAAGCCGATCGCATCCAGGCCGAGCTGGCCGCCGCCGAGGAGGAATGGCAGGAGTGGGCGATCGCCCGCAGGCGAGTGGACACGGTCCTGGCTCCGGACGGCGGCAACATCGCTGGTGAGAAGGCTGCCCCCGGCCCACGGGACGTGGACGCACGCTCGGCGCCCAGGCAGGCGGCGAAGCCGAAGTCGCAGGTGCCGGTGTGGCGTGAGGGGCTGTCCTGGTCGGTGCTGTCGGTGGACTGTCAGCGCATTATCGAGACCCTCGCGGACCGGGCCCGGCTCCATCAAGGGCCGCTGACCTGCCAGGAGTTGGCCGTGATGTTCGGCCTGGACGCAGTGCCGGCCAAGGTGGAGGCACTGCGGTCGAAGGCGAAACGCCTGGTCGCGCGAGGCTGGCTGGCCGAGCGGCAGCCGGGCCAGTTCACCCTCGCCCAGGGCCCGGCCGGGCAAGGCGGCGCGTCATGAGCAGGATCATCGACCAGTAGACCATCGCTTCGGCGCTGGTGGTGCGGCGCTCGAAGTCGCGCACCAGACGGCGGGTGCGCATCAGGTGGGCGAAGAGGCGCTCGACGATCCACCGCTTGGGCAGCACCACGAAGCCGCGCATGTCGTCGCTGCGTCTGACGATCGCCAGGACCAGCGCGAGCACGGTGAGGCAGTGCTCGACGAGGCTGCCGGTGTAGCCGCCGTCGGCCCAGACCAGCTCCAGCTGGTGGTGTGCGTCGGCCACCTGCCGCAGCAGGACCTGGGCGGCGGCGCGGTCGCCGGTGTCTGCGGCGGTGACCATCACGCCCAGCAGCGGACCGAGCGTGTCGACCACGACATGCCGCTTGCGCCCGTTGACCAGCTTGCCGCCGTCGAAGCCGCGGCTGTCCGCACCGACGACCGCGTCCGCCTTGACGGACTGCGAGTCGATCACGCCGGCCGTCGGCTCCGTATCCCGCCCGTCCCTCTCGCGGATCCGTGCGCGCAACCGGTCGTGGAACTCCTTGACCAGGGCGTGGTCGCGCCAGCGGCGGAAAAACGCGTAGACCCGGTCCCACGGCGGGAAGTCGGCGGGCATCGCCCGCCACTTGATGCCGTTGTCGACCAGGTAGCGGATAGCGTCCAGTATCGCCCGGTGGCAGTACGCCTCCGGCTGCCCGCCCCGGCCGCGCAACCAGCCCGGCACCGGCAGCAACGGCCGGACCACGGCCCACTCCGCGTCCGTCATGTCCGAGGGATACCGCCGAACACGTTCCGGGTGATCGGCCGCATTCCCGAACCGATGAGCGACACAATCACACGACGGTGCATCCGAGTTGAACTTCACCGGCGCGAGCACGTACAACTGCGGCAACAGGGTCTCCTGGATCTCGGTTGGCTTCGCAACCCCGAGCTACCAAGAGGCCCTGCCTTCATGCCCGCAGCCGGCGCCAACCACCCGATCGAGACTCCCGTTCGACGCGCACCCCTCAAGATCGGAACGACAACAGCTACTCAGCCGCTTCCCGACACCATGCCGCCCTCAGCGCAAAGGGACGCCATACCGCCCTCACCAGACCGCACAGCGCCGTGGTGGCGGTCGCTGCTCTCACGCTGAACCCTTCCCGGTCGCCCGGAGCCGCATTGCCGAGCACTTCATCACGAAGGAGAGAGACATGACCCTCGCCATAGGCTTGCCGCGGCCGCCGGTCTTGCCGTAACTGGAGTACTCCTCTTCCAGAAGGTCGCGGTGCCGTTCCTCATACTGCGCCTTCTCCTCCCACGAGGCCGAGGCACGCGCTGATCTCGTGCTGCTTGCCGTCGGTCTGTGGCCGCCCCGGAAAGGGGCGGCCACAGGCATAGAAAAGGTTCAGCTGCCCGGGGAGTCCTCTGCATCCTGGATCAGCTAGGCACTGTCCGGCCGATCATGATGGCCTGCCGGCCCGCCAGACGGGCCGCCGGGCTGCCGGGCGCGGCACTATGGTCGTGAACCAGCCGACGGAGACACAGCGGTAGGGGAATCATGGTCGCGTTCCACGCGTCCGCGCTGGACGGTGTCGCCCGTAATCCGGCGCTGTCGACACCGCTGCTGCTGCGCCTGCTCGCCTTCGACGGGGGCGGTGACCGTCGTCCGCCCCGTCGTGCGCTGCAGCGGGCCGGGCTTTCCGAGTCGGCCGTCGTGGTGATCCTGGCCCACCCGGATCCGGGCGTCCGGATCGATTTCGCCATGAGTGCCAGGGCGGAGCCTGCACAGCGGGCCCGGCTCGCGGACGATCCTTCTTTCAAAGTGCGGGCAGCTCTTGCGTACGGACCCGAGGTCTACGGCCCCCGCACGAAGGTCGCGCCGCTCCCGGCCGCCGTGTGCGTCCGCCTGCTCGACGACCCCGCCCCTTCTGTCCGGACGGCACTGCTGGACTCGCCCCATCTGGCGTCGTCGTTCGTGGCCTCAATGGCTACTCATCACAGCTCGGCAGCGCGCCAGGAAGCGGTGCGTGCATGGGAGATCCTGCCGCCGGGTGAGCGGTCGGCGCTGCTTGCCGACCCTGATCCCGGTGTGCGGCGGGCCGCCGCACACCGGGAGTGCCGACGGGACGCCCACGTCACCGCCGAACTGCTCCAGGATCCGAAGTCCGCCGCCGAGGCGCTGTGCCGAGGGCTCCTCGTCCGCGCCGACGCCGAGCGGTGCGTCGCCGAGGGGACGCACCTGGCGGCTCTTGCCGAGAACCCGTCGTTGCCCGCCGATCTCGTGGAGCGGCTCGCCGTCGACCCCGACGAGGCCGTACGGCTCGCGGTCTCCCTCAGGCCCGAGCTGGACGAGGCACGGCGCATGGCGATCGACTTCACGGCCGGTGACCTCGACAGGGGCGACGGCGTGCAGTGGGTACGGGACGGGCTGACCGACCCCGAGGTGCTGCGCCGAGCCGCAACCTCCGCCCACCCGCTGCTCCGGCGCGCCGCCGCCCGGAGCCCCCACCTGCCGCCCGACCTGCTGCGCCTGCTCGCACGCGTCGAGGACCCGGTGGTGGAGAACCTCCTGGGCATTCACCACCCCGACACCCCGGAGAAGGTCCTGATGCGCGTGTTCGCGAGGCTCGGCGGGACGTTCTCCGCCTGGATGGCGGAGACGCACCCTCGCTTTCCCCGCGAGGGCCTCGCCACCCGCTACGCGGACCACCCGGACGGGAACTACCGCCGACTGGCTGTTCGGGATCCGGCCGCTACGCCCGCGCTGATCGAGCGGCTCAGCCATGACCCCGAGGTCTGGACGCGCCAGGCGGCGGCCGGCGACCCGCGCCTCCCGCTCCACCGGCTCCGCGAGGCACTCCACATACCCGAGCTGGCCTCCAGCGCGGGCGCCAACCCGGCGCTCCCTGAAGACGAGATGGCCGCCGTCCTGAACCGGGCCGGCGTTCCCGCCTGACCGCCGTGCAGGACCGGCCGGCCTGCGCCACTTCCCGGAGAGGCCCTCGTTCCAAGACTTCGACGTGTCGGCGTCACCCTCGGGCCTGGATGGCTTTATCGACGACTCACGACAGCAGTTGCTCACGACTGCGGGAGGCATCCGCCAGGGCTGAATCTCGATGTCGACGAGAACGGGCGGCGCTGGCGGGCACCCCGGCAACGGCGCGATGGCGGCTGCCACCTACGCCCGTAGCCAGCGCTTTTGCCCGCGGCGCCGACGGGCGGCAGAACGGCGGCCTGTCCGCCACCACCGAGCTGCTGCCCGAAGTCATGAACAACCGTCGCGGGCGCTGCCTCCCGAACTGCTCGACAAACGCTGCTCCGAGACGTGGACAGAGCCACGTCGTCCGGCTCACCATCGACGACGTCATCCGCGACGACGACACCATGCTGCTACGACTCGGCGAGCCACCCTCCCCCGTTCCCGCGCCGGTCGCCGCCCTGCTGCTGGAACACATCACGAACCGCGGCAACATGAACACCGCCACCAACCCGGCATCCCGCTGGCTCTTCCCCGGCCGCCGAAGCGGCCAGCCGCTCGGCCCCAACCACCTGTCCACGCTCCTGAACAAGGTCGGAATCCCGATCGCCGCCGCCCGCGGGGCCGCCATCCGGCAGCAACTCCTCGAACTCCCCGCACCCGTCGTCGCAGACGCTCTCGGCTACCACGACAAGACCACGACCAGGCTCCGCAGCGAGACCGGCGGGACCTGGAGCCGATACGCCCCAGGGGAACACGCAAGGTCACCAGCGGGCTGGGTCCCTCGTGGATCCGACGACAGTTGAAGACGAAATCTTACCTGCGTATCACACACAGGGTCAGAACTTGGCGAGGCGGTACGCGTAGCAGTCCTCGCACATGTCTTCGCCCATGTCCGCGACGGTGAAGGCGAGGTCTCCGGCCTGCTGGCAGTAGTCGCACACGCCCGCGTGGCCGCTTCCGCAGCTGAAGCAGATGTACGAAATCGTGTCGGGCGCCGCTGCGGTATTAACGGGAGCTACCGCCGAGTCGCCGCACACCGAGCAGCTGTCGAAGTCCTGGCCGCCGTCCTTGATGGTGATGTGACGGCTCTCGCCGATGTACTCCCACGCCGCTTCCACGCCGGAGCCGTAACTCTGCCAGCAGAAGTGGCACGTCAGGTCCACCGCACCGCCGTCGAGCACGACCGCGTACAGGCCGCAGGAGCGGCAGGGGACAGTCACGTACTCGTGGCCTCTGAGCTGGTCGGCGATCTCGCTCTTCCGCTGTGCGACGAAGGCCGTGATGTGCTGCAAATGGCCGCGGATCTCGTCCATCTCCTGCTCGGCGGTCCACGCCTCGCCCGGATCCTCGACGTGCGGCAGGACGTCAAAGCGGAGGAAGTACATGAGCAGGGTCAGGACGGGCAGGGTCCGGGCCTGGACTGCGCCGAAGGTGTCGCTCCCACCGAAGTGGGTCAGCCGGTTGCGAAGTTGCCCCAGAGCGACAAGGTCTTCATCCTCCGGGTCGAGAACGGTTTCAACGGCCAGACCCACGTTCTCGTTCAGTCGCTCGATCGCCTTCTCGGCGCCGCAGCTCCTGTACTTGCCGGCCTTGTGCTTTGTCTCGTCGAACTTCCCCGTGTTCGCCCAGACGAGTGCCGGCTGATGCATCTCCAACCGGGCCTTGAACAGCACCTCGGCCGCAGCGTGCAGGTGGAGCACCGCGCACTTGAGGTCCCTCGGCTCGGGACCGCCCTGGCGAGCGAGGAGCTCCACGGCGCTGCGCAGGAAGTCCAGACCGTTGGCGAGGGCGGGGAAGTGGAAGTCCTTCGCCTTGACGAGGGAGGAGCCTTCCTGCATTGAGACCGCCGCGCGGCGGGGGGAGGGGACGGGGGCCTCCAGCTCCTCCTGGCCGCCGCGGGCTTCCTCCCTCGGCGCCCAAGGGGAAACGTCGGGGCGCTCGGCTCGGTCGGCCTCGGCGCGCAGCGCGGCAGCCTTCTCCAGAAACATCCGCTCGTCGTCGATCCGGGGGCCGGCGGAGGCGGGGGGTACCCGACTCTCCAGCTCGGCGGCTCGGGCCCAAAGCTCGGCAGCCGATCCGGACTTCTCTACTCCGCTTCCCCCATCATCCGGCTCGATGCGGTCGTCCGCGAAGTCCCCTCCCGATGCCCCGTCCAGCTATCCGCTATTCCAGGGAGAATAACGGATATGGGTTACCTAAATTGATCATTTTGTGTAGTCGACGGCCGGTGTAGGCGTCGACGACGGATACGTGTGGCCGGGCTCGGTGGCCATCAGGCCGGGTCGGCCTGCGGTGGTGGTGGCGCACGGCCCGAGCGAGCCGGCGCTGGCATCGGCGATCGGTGAGGGAGAGCCCGTCACGGTGCCGCCACGGCGGCGGCTTCGAGGCTGCGAGGCTTCGTCCAGGGGTAGGCCGCCCATGCCCCCCCCAGGATCGGGTTGATGGCGGGCCGCCCGTCGGCGAGGGCCCGTAGGGACCAGCCTGCAGGCGTTGGCTGCTCGATCTGGGCGAGAAGGGCGTGTTCGAGACCGGGGTCGGTCGCGATGACGGCGTCCTCCAGCTCACTGGCCGGAGCGACCAGCGTGGGCACGTCCGTGGTCGGCAGGGTGTCCCGGAAGTCCGGGGTGTTGACCAGGTGGTACGGCTCCATGGTGATCACGAGGCCGAACATCGGGCGGTCGGCCGGGATGTGGATGAACTTCGCGTGCCGGTTGCGGATCAGCTTCGCGGTGTTGGTGATCTGCTTTCCTATGGCCTTGCCCAGCTTCTGGTCCAGCTCGTCGCCGAACTCCTGCTGGGGGCCGAGCCGCAGCTTGGCAGTGGGCCGGACCGACTTGACTTCGACCAGCAGCACGAGCCCGGGCAGGACCACGATCCAGTCGACGCTCTTCTCCCCGTTCTTGCCGTAGACGATCTCCGGGAAAACCTCGGCGTCGGGCAGGAAGGGCAGATGCCGACCGACGTACTGCTCGAACAGATCCCCCAGGTCGCGCGTGAAGGCGAGGAACGTCTCGTCGTCCGTGTAGTGGTCGCGGCCGGTGTAGTACAGGCCCATGGGGCTGACCTTACCCAGCACGGCGGGCGTGATTGAGATGAGGTAGTCGCATCCGTACCCGCGGACCAGCGGACGGGCCCGCAGCGGATTGGGGTTGTAACGCCGCAGCAGGGGATCCGAGGTCAGCAGGCCGGCCGCGACTCGGGCACGCCCCTCTGCGGCGTCGGTGGCGAAGTTCCGCTCCACCACCGTCTTGATCGCCGCCCGGCTGGTCAGGGCCTCGAAGACCGTGAGCTCGTTCTCGGGCAGCCAGGCAAGGTCGAACCGCCCCAGCCGGGTGGTCGCCGCGGTGTACAGCAGCAGCCCGAGCCCCCCGTAGTCAGCCAGTGGGCAGCCGAGGAGATCCTGCTCCCATCCGGCGGTGAGGACCTCCAGCGACCTGCTTGGCTTGGTCTGGACGAGCACGGCGACACTCCGCGCGAGCTCGGAGAAATCGTCCTCCTGCCACGTGAACTGAAGGCCCGCGAGGCGGAGCAGGAACCCTTCCAGGCGCTCGCCGACGGGCAGATGCCGCATCAGGTCGTCCAAGGCCGCGTGCTGGGCGAGGATCTCCCGCAGGTCGTCCTCGGTGGCCGCCTTCTGACGGTGCTCGTTGCCGTGGGCCAGCGACACCCAGGCCGCATCCGCAAGACCACAGGGTCGATACAGCCCGGTACGGTCGGTGGCCCACTGCTCCTTCGTCGGCCACTGCGCGCTCGTTCGCGCGATCAGCGGCAGGAGGGAGCTGGGCGGGTGCCGGCGGACTCGCTGCACGTACTCGCGGTCGGCGACGGGGGAGCGGAAGAACGAACGGGCCATGCCCATCATTCTCTTCCGCAGGCTGTACCGAACGGGCCGAAATTTCACAACTAGGGCCTGGTGGGTGAGGTGTTCGGCGAGGTCAGGGGCCGGTGGCTCGGGCAGGGACGGGGCGGCGTTGCTCGCCCACTCGGGCCTGCCCGGCCGCCTCTTCCTGCTCGGCTTCGGTGAGGGCCCGGTACAGCGAGGCGACCAAGGGGTTCGTGCCCGCGTTCTTCCCGGTCTTGATGGTCAGCTTCTTCGTGATCTCGGGGACGGGTACGTTCTTATCCTTGAGCGCCTGGCTCTGTCCACGTCTCGGAGCAGCGTTTGTCGAGCAGTTCGGGAGGCAGTGCCCGCGACGGTTGTTCATGACTTCGGGCAGCAGCTCGGTGGTGGCGGACAGGCCGCCGTTCTGCCGCCCGTCGGCGCCGTGGGCGGCATCGCCGCCCAGACCGTGGCGATCGCGGTGGCCGACGCGTTCCACCGGCAGTCCAACCTGGAACACGCCGCCGCTTCGGTGCAGAACATGATGTTCGGCTGCCTGCTCATCGTGCTGCTGGGCATCGCGCTGATGGCCACCTTCAGTCCGGACGTGACCGTCCTTGGAGTGCACCCGGCCTCGGTCGCCCTGGTGGCCCTGTACTGGGGTGGCCTGCGGCTCGTACGCGGGCAGGGCTCGCCCATGTGGCAAGCGGTTCCTACCAACGACACGCTGGCCGACGTCCCCGCCGACGACACCGACGTCGGTGAGGGGGCCGTGGCTGTTCGCAGCAGCCGGCGGTTGTGAAGGGAGTTCGCCGCCGTCGCGATGCTCGTCATGGTCAGCGGATGGGCCGTGGCCCGCGCAGCCGAGGGCATCGTGGAGGGCACGGGTCTGAGTGCGGGGCTGGTCGGCGCGGTGTTCATGGGCGTGGTCAATGCGCTCCCGGAGACCGTCACGTCCATCGCCGCCGTACGCCGCGGCGCCGTCACGCTGGCCATCGCGGCCATCATCGGCGGGAACTGCCTCGACGCGCTCAACCTGGTCGTGGGCGGCATCGCGTACCGGGGAGGATCGCTCTTCCATACCGCGGCTCCGGACGAGTTGTTCCTCACCAGCGGCGCACTGGTGATGACCGCTGTTCTTCTCGGCGGCCTGCTCGTGCGCCAGCGGGCCGGCTGGCTACGGGTGGGGTTCGACGGCGTCCTGCTCCTGGCTCTCTATCTCAGCATTGTCACCATCCTCGCGTTCTAGCCCTCCGTTGGGGAGGCCGCTGGGACGACACACCGTCGTCCCAGCGGCATCGGCCGGCCGGCGTGAAGGAGTGCGGCCCTACTGCGCGGGCTGCAGTCCCATCAGGCGGGCGATCAGGTCGTCCAGGCTGATCAGTCCGGCGAGTCGGCCGTCTTGCGCACGGATGAGGGCCAGCGACGCCCGGTTCCTTCGCAGTTGTTCGAGCGCTTGGGAGACGGTGGTGTCCGTCCTCAGTTCCGGCACGGGTCGGACCAGGTCGCGTGCGGTTGCCGCACGGCCTCGGGTGCGGGCGACCAGTGCGTCGCGGGCGTGGATGGAGCCCAGGACTGTGTCGCCGTCCACGACGAGGAGGCGGGAGCGGTCGGCCTCGGTGGTCCGGGCCAGGATCGCGTCCAGGTCTGCCTCGGCAGAGACGGTCACGATGGCATCCGCTGGTGTCAGGAGCTCCGAGACCGCGGTCTGCGGCTCCGTCAGGGAGCGGGTGATCAGCTCGGAGTCGACCTTGTTGATCAGGCCGAGGCGCTCCGATTCGGTCACGAGGTGCGTGAGTTGCTCGCGGTTGTGGACGGCTGCGAGTTCGTCGCGCGGCTGGACCCGGCACATGCGCACCAGGGCGTTGCTGACCTTGTTGAGCAGCCAGATCAGCGGCCGTACGGCGTTGACCAGGGCGCGGAAGGGCGGGGTGAGCAGCATGGCGGAGCGCTCGGGGTGGGCGATGGCCCACGATTTGGGTGCCATCTCGCCGAGGACCATGTGGAGGAAGACGACCACGGTCATGGCGAAGGCGAAGGCGATGCCGTAGCTGAGCCCGCTGGGCAGGCCCAGCTGGTGCAGCAGCGGGTCGACCTGGTGGGAGATCGCGGGCTTGGAGATCGAGCCCAGTCCCAGGGTGCAGATGGTGATGCCGAGCTGAGCGCCCGCGAGCATGAGCGACAGCTCCCGCATGCCGGCGAGAGCGGCCTTGGCACCGCGTTGCCCGTCGGCTGCTGCCTTCTCCATGCGGTGGCGTTTGGCGGCAACGAGGGCGAATTCGGCGGCGACGAAGAAGCCGCTGCCGATCAGTAGCAGGACGGTGACGAAGAGGGCCATCGGGAAGCTCATGACTGCGCCTCCTCGGCGGCGTTCTCGGCAGGCTGGGTGCGCTCGATGCGTACGCGTTCTGGAACGTGCCGGTCCAGGCTCAGTACCTGGATGTGCACCCCGTCCACGGTGAGGCCGTCACCGATGGCCGGGAAGCGGCCGAGCCGGTCGATGATCAGGCCGGCCACGGTGTCGTAGTCCTCCTCTTCGGGAAGGTCAATACCGGTGGCGTCTTCGATCTCGTCCAAACGCCGGCCGGCGTCCACCAGCCAGCCGTCCGCCTCGGGGACGGCGAGCTCGACGATGGTGTCACTCTCGTCGGCGATGTCACCGACGAGTTCCTCGGCGATGTCCTCGTAGGTGACGACGCCGGCGACGCCGCCGTGCTCGTCGAGAACGACCGCGAACTCGTCGTCCCGCTCGCGCATCTGCGCCACGGCATCAGGCAGTGGCAGCGTGTCGGGCAGCAGGAGCGGCCGGCGGGCCGCGCCGCCCGCTGTGGTGGTCTCGAAGCGGTCCGCGGGCAGGCGTATCAGGTCCCGTACGCCGAGGACGCCCGCGATGTCGTCGGGGTGGTCGCCGAAGACGGGGTAGTTGGAGTGGCCGTGTTTCGCGATGAGCTCCACTGCTGCAGCGGCTGTGGCGTCTTTGTGGAGGAACACGGCGTCCGCGCGCGGCACCATGACTTCGCCCAGGGTGCGCTCGGAGAACTCCACGGCATGGTCCAGCAGCTCGGCGGTGTCGGCAGGGAGGTGGCCCTGCTCGTGGGACTCACCGATCAGGTGGCTGAGCTCTTCGAGGGTGGCACCGTGGTGCAGTTCCTCGACGGGCTCGATGCCGACCTTGCGCAGCAGCTTGTTCGCGGCGCCGTCGAAGACGCGCACGACGGGCCCGACGATCTTCAGGTAGACGAGGGTCGAGGGAGCGAGGGACTTGGCGAGCCGCTCGGGGACGGCGAGTGCCAGGTTCTTGGGCGCCAGCTCTCCCAGCACCATCTGCACGACGGTCGCGAACAGAAAGGCAAGTGTCACGGAGACCGCGGTGACCGCCCCGCCGGACAGTCCGACTTCTTCCAGCACGGGCCTGAGCAGCGCGGAGACGGAGGGTTCGGCGAGGAAGCCGACGATCAGGCCGGTGACGGTGATACCGAGCTGGGCACCGGAGAGCATGAACGAGAGCCGTTCCAGCACTTTCAGTGCGCGGGCGGCGCGCTTGTCACCTCGTTCGGCCTCTCGGGCGAGTGCGATGCGGTCGGCGGCGACGTAGGCGAACTCCTGGGCGACGAAGTAGCCGGTGCCCGCGGTCAGGACGAGGACGGCCAGTAGGCCGAGCACGGCGGTCACCGAGCACCACCCGGACACGTGCCGGAGTCAGGGCCGAGTGGTCGGGGACTGTGGCCCGCAGGGTCCGTCGGTCTGGCGGACAAGGAGCGCTCCTTCGAAGGGGTGGATCACGGAAAGGGATGGTGGTGCGGCAGGGATTCCCAGGTAGGGCGACCGCAGGGTCACACTGTGGCCGCCGGGCCGACGAGCTCTCCGAGGACGTCCTCCATGGTGACGTAGCCCAGGACCGCGCCCGTGTCCCCGGTGACGGCCGCCAGGTGGCTGCCGTCCGTGCGCAGGGCTGTGAGCGTGTCGTCGAGCGGGGTGTCGATGCGGACGCGGGTGACCGGGTGGAGCGCGGTGCGGGGAAAGGGTTGGTCGCGGTCGGTGACGCCCAGGGTGTCCTTGATGTGGAGGTAGCCGAGGACGGCTCCGGTCGGACCGGTGACGGGGAAGCGGGAGAACTTGGCTGCGGCTGCGGCCCGTTCCAGGCCGGCGGGCGTGATGGTGTGGTCGACGCTGTGCATCCGCCGGGCGGGGACGAGGATCTCGCCGACCGGTCGGGTGCCCAGTTCCAGGGCGTCGCGCAGGCGCTCGCCGTCGGCAGGCGAGAGGAGCCCGGCCTCGCTGGAGTCCTCGACCATGCGGGCCAGCTCCCCGTCGGTGAACACCGATGCGACTTCGTCCTTCGGCTGCACCTTCAGCAGGCGCAGCAGGATGTTGGCGAAGGCGTTGATGGAGAACACGAACGGGCGCAGGGCTCGGGTCAGGGCGACGAGTGGAGGGCCGAGGAGAAGGGCGGTCTTCGCCGGGGCGGCGAGGGCGATGTTCTTGGGGACCATCTCGCCGATCAGCATGTGTGCGTAGGTGGCCGCCGTGAGCGCGATGACGAAGGCGATCGGGTGGACCATGACGTGCGGGATGTGGGCCGCTTCGAAAGCGGGCTCCAGCAGGTGGGCGATGGCGGGCTCTGCGACCGCACCGAGCACCAGCGACGAGGCGGTGATGCCGAGCTGGGCGGTGGCCATCATCTGGGAGAGGTGCTCCAGGCCCCACAGAGTGGTCCGCGCCCGGCGGTTTCCCTGCCGGGCCGCGGGTTCGATCTGGCTTCTGCGCACGGAGATCAGGGCGAACTCGGCCGCGACGAAGAAAGCGTTGGTCAGCAGGGTCAGGGCGCCGATGAACAACTGCAGCGTGGTCATCGGGCCTCCTGAAGGTCCTGCTGCGAGAGGCGGGCCGGTGCGGTGATCTGCACCCGGTCGGCCCGGTGGTGCTCGACGTCCAGGACGTCGAGGCGCCAGCCGGCCACCTCGACCGAGTCACCCTCGACCGGGATACGGGCCAGTCGCGTGGCGATCAGGCCGGCCACGGTCTCGTACGGGCCGGCCGGCGCGAGGAGCCCTATGCCGGCGAGCTGGTCCATCCGCACGCTGCCGTCGGCCTCCCAGGAGGCGCGACCGTCGCCGGTCGGCGGCGCGACGAGAAGGTCGGGGGTCTCCAGCGGGTCGTGCTCGTCACGTACCTCACCGACAACTTCCTCGACGATGTCCTCGACCGTGGCGACGCCTGCCGTGCCGCCGTACTCGTCGATGACGACGGCCATCGTGCGCTCGGCCCGCATCCGCTCCAGCAGCCGATCGGCGGGCAGGCTGTCCGGCACCACCAGGGGCGCGGTCGCCAGCGACAGCACCGGCGTCGTCGCACGCTGCTCGGGAGCCAGGGCGAGGACATCACGGATGTGGACGGTGCCGACGACCTCGTCGAGGCTGTCGCGGTAGACGGGAAAGCGGGACAGGCCGGTCGCGAACGTGAGGTTGGCCGCGTCGGTGGCCGTGGCATGTGTCTCGAGCGCGATCACGTCCACGCGCGGCGTCATCACGTTCTCCGCGGTCAGCTCGCCGAGATGAAGCGTTCGGACGAACAGCTCCGCGGAGTCCTGCTCCAGCGCGCCCGCGCGAGCCGAATGCTGGGCGAGCGCCACCAGCTCCTCCGGGGTGCGGGCAAAAGCCAGTTCCTCGGCCGGCTCCAGTCCGAAGCGGCGCACGAACCGGTTCGCCGTGCTGTTCAGATGCTGGATGAACGGCCCGAACGCGGCGGTGAAGCCGCGCTGCGGACCGGCGACCACCTTGGCCACGGCCAGCGGACGTGAAATGGCCCAGTTCTTCGGCACCAGCTCACCGACCACCATCAGCACCACCGTGGAGACGACCACCCCGAGGACGGTGGCGACGGACGAGGCCGCCGCTCCGAGTCCGACGGCTGCGAGTGGGCCGCGCAGCAGCGCGGCGAGCGAAGGCTCGGCCAGCATGCCGATCACCAGGGACGTGACGGTGATGCCGAGCTGGGCACCGGAGAGTTGAAGGGTCAGCTTGCGCACGGCCTTGAGCGCGCTGTCGGCTCCACGCTCACCCGCCTCGGCGGCACGCTCCAGATCACCGCGCTCGACGGTGGTCAGCGAGAACTCGGCCGCGACGAACAGCGCGCAGGCCAGCATGAGGGCCAGGGCCAGCAGGAGCAGCAGAAGCTCGATCACCGTGCCACCCCCGCTCCCTCGCTCATCCGGCGTCGGCAGGTGGTGACACGGCTCGTACTGGGAGGTTCACCCATCGGGGGCCGTTGCTCCTTCTCGTGCAGGGGGTGGCAGAGGCACCGAGACACCCGGGCTTCTACAACCACTGTAAAGGAATGGCAAACGAGGCGGCACGGCACGGGCCCGGACTTTTGCCGCAGCTGCCCGTTCCGTGATCTGGGCGGGGGGCTGATTCCGGACTCACCGACGAAGGCTGAGTTTCACCCCTGGCAGGGCCCGCCGACCTCTATGCTTCTACACGCATGTAGATGTTGAGTCGCTCCGCAGGAGGCTGTTGTGACGTCGATGGATCTGACCAAGGTGCTGGACAAGGCGTGGGCGGACAAGCCGCTCGCCGATGTGCTCGGCGCGCCCGTCGCCGCGCTCAAGGGGGTGTCGGACCGGGACGGCGAGCTCCTCAAGGAGGCGTTCGGCGTCGAGACCGTGGCGGACCTCGCCGACCTCAAGTACGTCCGCTGGGCGCAGGCGCTGGCCGCGCTGGCTGCAGTGAAGTAGTCACCGACCGTCGTCCCGGCCAGGACGGCGGAGTTACGCAGAAATCACAAGCATCTCGAAGGAGTGAACGCCACGATGGTGTTCAAACGCCTGCTGGGCTCGATCGGTGTCGGTGGCCCGGCCGTGGACACGGTACTGACATCCGGAACAGTGCCGCCCGGTGGCAGCCTCACCGGCCAAGTCCATCTCAAGGGCGGCAACGCGGACTTCGACATCGAGCACATCACGCTGGAGCTGGTGGCCCGCGTGGAGGCGGAGACCGACGACGGGGAGCGCGAGGGCGTCGTCGTCTTCGAGCGGTTCCGCGTCGGGGCCGGTTTCCGCCTCTCCGAGGACGAACAGCACAGTGTGCCGTTCACGGTGGCTCTGCCGTGGGAGACCCCGATCAGCGTGCTGCACGGCCAGCCGCTCGGCATCGTCCTCGGCGTACGCACCGAGCTCGGTGTCGCCGGCGCCAGGGACAAGGGCGACCTCGACGCGCTCGCGGTGCAGCCACTGCCCATCCAGGAGGCGATTCTGGAGGCGTTCGGGCAGACCGGTTTCGGGTTCAAGTCCGCGGATCTCGAGTACGGCCGCATCGGCGGCACCGGGCAGCAACTGCCCTTCTACCAGGAGATCGAGCTCACGCCTGCTCCGCAGTACGCGCATGCCGTCAACGAGATCGAGGTGACCTTCCTCGCCACCCCCAGCGGCATGGAGGTCGTCCTGGAGGCCGACAAGCGCGGCGGGCTGTTCACAGGCGGCCACGACACGCTGACCCATTTCACCGTCAGCCACCACGGTGTCGAGCACACCGACTGGAACGCCGAAGTGGAGAACTGGGTGCGACAGCTCGTCGAACACCGTGCCTCCTACGGAACTCACTCCGCCTCCGGCCACGGCGAGGCTCATCACGGCGGCCACCACCACGACACAGATCACGGCCACCGGTCCGGACCAGGAATGGGGACCGTCGTCGCGGCCGGCGCGGCCGGTCTTGCGGTCGGCGTCGTCGGCGGGATGGTCGCGGCCGAAGTCGTCGACGAGGTGGGCGACTTCTTCGAAGGCGACGAGGACGAGGGCGAAGAGGGTGACGAGGGCTGAGCCGACTCCGCCCTTGACAGCTTCTATATCACTGTAGAAGAAATCGGCGGTTCCGGACCGCTCTCCCGTACGGCCCGGACCGCCCCTGACACATATGGAGTTCTCATGGCCCTGTGGGACCGCGTCAAGGAATCCGCATCGACGATGCAGACCCAGCTCATGGCGAAGAAGAACGACCTGAAGAGCGGCGCCTTCCGTGACGCCTCCATGGCGATGTGCGCCCTGGTCGCCGCCGCCGACGGCACCATCGACCCGTCCGAACGGCGCCGCGTGGCCCAACTGATCGCCACGAACGAGGTGCTGCAGAACTTCCCCGCCGACGACCTCCAGCGCCGCTTCGACGACAACCTGGGCAAGCTGACCGCCGACTTCGACTTCGGCAAGGTCGGCGTCATGCAGGAGATCGCCAAGGCGAAGAAGAAGCCCGCCGAGGCGCGCGCCGTCATCCAGATCGGCATCGTCATCGGCGGCGCGGACGGCGACTTCGACAAGACCGAACAGGCCGTCGTCCGCGAGGCCTGCTACACCCTCGACCTGCCGCCACACGAGTTCGACCTCTGATACCGACGGCGTCGCCACGCCTTGCGTGGCGACGCCACAGCGGGGCAAGAGCCCAGAAGCCAACCAGGGAAGGAGGACCATGGAGATCAGCGGCATCATCAGCGCGATCGTGATCGGCATCGTCATCGGCGTACTCGGCAGGCTCGTCCTGCCGGGCAGGCAGAGGATCGGCGTCCTGTGGACCATCGCCGTCGGTATCGTCGCGGCGTTCATCGGCACCGCTCTCGCCGCGGCCATCGGCGTCGCGGATACCAAGGGCGTCGACTGGATCGAATGGCTCATCCAGATCGCGCTCGCCGCCACGGGAGTG
Source organism: Streptomyces peucetius (assembly GCF_025854275.1). Taxonomy (NCBI): domain Bacteria; kingdom Bacillati; phylum Actinomycetota; class Actinomycetes; order Kitasatosporales; family Streptomycetaceae; genus Streptomyces; species Streptomyces peucetius. The sequence goes on from NZ_CP107567.1 coordinate 820,045, forward strand.
GCCGCACTCGAACGGTTCAAGGCCCCTCGCTGAGACCCCTGCCGACCACCCCGCCGACAGGACTTTCATCACTCGGCGGCGGCCACGAGCAGCGCCGGGTCACAGAGGCGTTGCCGCCCTCAGAATGAAGAACAAGGTGACGGCCGAATTCGCCGAGGAGAGCGCCGAGGCCGTCGCACCGGCCGCCGCGCCCCATGTGGCGAGACCGACCGTGGTCGACAGCGGCGGCCACACGCGCGCCGCGGGCGCCGGCTCCAGCAGGGCCGCCACCCGGCGCGGGACGGGTCCCGCCGCCGCGAGCCCGGCGAGCGTCGCGACGGGCGCGCCGCGTGTGATCAGCCCCGCTTTGCCGATCGCGCGGGCCACGACGCGCCGGCTTCCGACCGCCGCGGCGGCCTCCTCGTCCGCCCACCGCTCGGCCGTGTACGTCACCGCGGTCCGCAAGGGCCGCAGGAACGGGTTGACCCGCGCGGCCAGCTGCACCGCCAGCAGGAAGCGGTCATGACGGCCGACCAAATGGGCCCGCTCGTGCGCGAACAGCGCCCGGCGCTCCGACGAGCTCAGACCGGCCAGCATCCCAGTGGTGACCACGACCCGGTCACGCTCCCGGCGCCTGCCGGGCAGTGCGTACGCGTACGGCGTGCGGTCCGGCAATACCGCCACGGACCGCGACGGAAGTGTGGAGAGGGCCTGAGTGGCCCGGCGCCGTACGCGGTGGTGGCGCCAGGCAGCTCGGCAACACGACGCGAGCACGGCCACCAGTGCAGGGATGGCGACTTTGCCTGCAACCTCGTCGTAAGGGACCGCCTCCCGCACCTCGGGGTCGGACCAGCCGTCGGGGAGCGGGTTGCCCGGCAACTGCGCGGTGCCGACCACGACGAGCAGCGCGAGGCACAGCGTGCTGCACACGGCGAGCACGCCGGCGACCGCAGACAGCAGCCAGGTGGCGGCGCGTGGATGCAGATGGTGCTCGGCAAGGCGCGCCACCGGCCACGCGCTTAAGGGCAGTACCAGCGGAAGGAAGACGAAGACCCCCATGCGGTCAGCCTTCCCCTTCCTCGGCCGCTTGAGCCAGCAGGTCACGGAGCAGTTGCTCGTCGCCCGGGGGCAGCGCCGTCACGAAGCTCGCGAGGACCGCCTCCCGGTCCGCCTCCGCGTCCAGCACCTTCCGCATCCGCAGCGCGGCGAGCCCGGCCTCGTCGGCGTTCGGCGTCCACGCGAACGACCGGCCCGCGCGCTCACGCGAGACGGCGCCCTTCGCATGGAGCCGGGTCAGGATGGTGATGACGGTGGTGTATGCGAGATCGCCGCCGAGCCGCCCCTGCACCCACGCGGTGTTCACCGGCCCCGGCGCCTCACGCAGCGCAGCCAGCACCAGGCCCTCCAACTCGCCCTGGCCTCGCCGGCGAGATTGCTGAGGGCCGCCGCCCTGGTTCTGGCCCGTCATGCCGTCTCCCTCCCGATTTCTCCGACCCGGCGCACCAGGCGCTGGAGCAGTTCATCGTACTGAGTGGTGATGCCGCCGTAGGCCCGCGTTCCCCCCGTGTTGGGCCGCTCGCCGCATGAAGCGTGAGTGTGTGACCACCGAGGGTCAGGAGCCACCTGGCCCGACCGATGAAATCCGGGCAGCCATCCGCATGGGAGCCAGGCAGATTCTACAGTGATGTAGATTTTGATCGGCTCCTTCGCGGGCCGGCGATCCGAGAACTCGTATGGGGAAGGGATTCGAGATGGGTGTGAGCCTCGGCAAAGGTGGCAACGTTTCACTGAGCAAGGAGGCACCGGGACTGACCGCGGTACTGGTCGGCCTCGGCTGGGACGTACGGACGACGTCCGGCGCGGACTTCGACCTCGACGCGAGCGCGCTGCTACTGAACGAGACCGGCAAGGTCGTCTCCGACCAGCACTTCGTCTTCTACAACAACCTGACCAGCCCCGACGGGTCGGTCGAGCACACCGGCGACAACCTCACCGGCGAGGGCGAGGGCGACGACGAGTCCATCAAGGTGAACCTGGCCGCCGTGCCGGCCGGCGTCGCCAGGATCGTCTTCCCCGTCTCCATCCACGACGCCACCGCCCGCGGACAGAGCTTCGGACAGGTCCGCAACGCCTTCATCCGCGTCGTGAACCAGGCCGGCGGCGCCGAGCTCGCCCGCTACGACCTCTCCGAGGACGCCTCGACCGAGACCGCCATGGTCTTCGGCGAGCTCTACCGCAACGGCACGGAATGGAAGTTCCGCGCCGTCGGCCAGGGTTACGCCTCCGGACTCGCGGGCATCGCCTCCGACTTCGGCGTCAACGTCTGACCCGCGCCCCGGTGCGGCACAGCGCATCATCCCACCCCCCTGCGGGCACTTCGAGAAGGCGGAAACCGGTGTTCGGACTCAGCGAGCTCGCGATACTCCTGATCGTCATCCTCATCGTGTTCGGCGCAAAAAAGCTCCCGGACCTGGCCCGCAACGCGGGCAAGGCAGCACGCATCCTCAAGAGCGAGGCCAAAGCGATGAAGGCACCGGAGCAAGCGGCCAGCACACAGCAGCCGGCTCCCCGAATCATCCAGGGACACCAGGTCGACCACACTGGCCCACACAGCAGCGGCGGCACCACGAGAGGCGACGGGCCCACGCGGCTCTGAGCCGTCCGCCGCCACCACACACCAATGAACAGCGAGGCACCTCATGTCCGTGAACCTGTCCAAGGGCCAGCAGATCAGCCTGAGCAAGTCCGACGGCGGCGCGCTCAGCGTCGTACGGATGGGGCTGGGCTGGAAGTCCGCGCCCCGTAAGGGGTTCCTCGCGCGGATGACCGCCCGCGAGATCGACCTGGACGCCTCTGCGGTGCTCTTCGCCGACAAGCAGCCGGTGGACGTCGTCTTCTTCCAGCACCTGGTCAGCGACGACGGCTCGGTACGCCACACCGGCGACAACCGCGTCGGCGGCGCGGGCCAGGGCGGCGACGACGAGTCGATCCTCGTGGACCTGGCGCGCGTACCGCTGCACGTCGACCAGATCGTCTTCACGGTGAACTCGTTCACCGGCCAGACCTTCGCCGAGGTCGAGAGCGCCTTCTGCCGCCTCCTGGACGAGACCAACGGCCAGGAGCTGGCCCGCTACACCCTCACCGGCGGCGGCCGCTACACCGCCCAGATCATGGCCAAGGTCCACCGCGCCGGTACCGGCTGGCAGATGGCCGCCATCGGCAGCCCGGCGGACGGCCGCACCTTCCAGGACCTCATGCCGACCATCGCCGCCCACCTGTAGCAAGGGAGCAAGGCCGCCGTCTTAGCTTGATCATTAACCTCGCTGCTGTTTCAGGCGGACGTGTTCGGTGAGGGTTTCGATTCGTTTCACGGTCTTCCCAGGCTCGTGACGTGGGGCTGGCCTGCGGTTCTTCGAGCCGGGTGGGCGTCCGGGGCCGGGCTTGGAGGGTCTGGGCACATCGGCGGGACGGGCGGTCTTCACGCGGAGGTGGCGGAACCCCCGGCGCACCCGGGCAGGGGTGAGCCGACGAGGCTGAGTCGGCCGCTCCCAGGGCCGACGAAGATCCTCGGCGAGGGGCCGGGCAAGGCGGAGTTGAGTGTGGGCGGCGATGATCAACCACGTCCACAGGTCGGCCGAGTGCGGATCGCGGACCTTGGGGACGGTCCAGCCCAGAGTCTGCTTGAACAGCCGGAAGGTATGTTCAAGATCGAATCTGCGCAGGAACGCCTGCCAGCGCAGATCGACGTCTTCGCCGGTCAACCCGGTGCGCGAGGACCACAGCCACACCGGCTTCGGATCGCGGTCACCGGGCAGGTGGTGGACCTTCAGCCGGATCAACGTGCCGTGGATCAAAGGGAGTTCACCGCAGTGGTCGAGCCAGGGGCCACGGGCCTGCAATCGGGGGTGTATCCGGTCCCAGGCGAGGGCTTCGGCCGTGCCGTAGCGGGTGGTGTCGCACGTCGTGGCCTGGTCAGGGGTGTGCCAGGACTCCGGCTTGGAGAAGGTGAGGACGCCGCCGTGCTTGCGGGGCTGTCCGCCGCGCGGGGTGGAGCGACGCGGTCCGGCATCCCGGAGCATGACCCGGTCCGAGCGGAGCCGGCCTACCAGCTCAACAGGCAGGTCGGCCAGGACATAGGCGAGGCGGGTGACGTCGTAGCCGGTGTCCAGGACGACGAGGATGTCCGCGTCGCCCGGCCGCCACTGCCCGGCGTGCACCAGCCGGGCGACCACCTCCCGCAGCTGGGCGGCGGTCACCGCGGTGGCGTCGTCGGTCGGCCCCAGCCGGATCGCGTCCAGCACGGCCGTCCAGGACGTGCGCCCGGTCTCCAACGCGGCAACGAAGGAGTAAGGCCAGCCGGGGATGAACTGATCTGTGCTGCGGCCTCGCCCGTAGACGTGGCAGAACAGCAGGCCAGGGCTGGTGGGGGCGTCGGGCCGCAGCCAGTTGCTCACGTCGACGGCGAGGACGATCCGCCCGTCGGCCGCACGCGGCAGTGGCGTGGAGGCAAGCAGCCTGCGCAAACGGCGCGGCTCCAGCCAGCCGTGGTTGACCGCGTTGTACATCGCTCCGTGCCCTCGCCGGTGCTCGGCCGTGAGCGTCAACTCGACCAGCGACGTCACTGGGCCGTCCGAGCACAGCACCGCGTCGGTGAGCTCGAAGAGCGCATCCGCCCGGGTGTAGAGGCAGTCGTAGAACTGGACACGAAAGTGGGACAGGACACCCAACGCAGCATCAGCGGACTGTTCAAGGGCGAGACTCTTCACCAGCGGCCGTTTCTTCACGCGACGTTGCTCAACACCTCGAAGCGTGAAGAACGGCCGCCCTGCTGTCCCGGGAATGAACCAAGATCAGCTGGTCAGGTGAACGGCTGAGGTTAAACGCCAAGCTAACAGCACCACCGTGACCCGATGCCCGTTTGCCCCAGTTTCAGTAGTCGTGTCATGCGCTTAGGGGTACTTGGAGTGCCCGGCCCATCACCTCCCGTGCGACAGCAGTGGCGCCTTCGTAGTCAGCCTGGCTCGGTGTCGAGGTTCGCGCGTGGCCTGGCGGGCGCGCTCGAAATGCCCTGTGGTGCTGCGGTTGAACTGGCCAGCCGAGCTGAGTGCCATGAAAAGAACCCTGGTTGTTCCAATGGCCTGGTTGCTCTTGACTGGGCCGGACCGTCCTTACCCGGGGATTAGAATTGCCAGCGTGTCGGCAAAAAGCAGTGACATCGAGAAGGCGGCCGGTGTGCTGCACGCCGGAGGCCTGGTGGCCTTTCCGACCGAAACCGTCTACGGTCTGGGCGCCAGCGCCGAGGATCCCGCCGCGGTCGCGCGTATCTTCCAGGTCAAGGGACGTCCGCCCTCCCACCCGCTGATCGTCCACATCGGCGGCGTGGAGCAGCTGGGCGACTGGGTCGAGGACGTGCCCGCAACGGCGCGGCTGTTGGCGGAACGCTTCTGGCCGGGACCGTTGACGCTGGTCCTGCGGCGCGGCCGTCGGGTGCCCCTGGAAGCGACTGGTGGGCTGGAGACGGTGGCCGTGCGCGTGCCCGACCACCCCGTTGCACTCGCGCTGCTGTCGGCCTTCGGCGGCGGTGTGGCGGCCCCGTCCGCCAACCGCTTCGGCTCCGTCAGCCCCACGACGGCGGACCACGTCCGTGCGGAGCTCGGTGATGCCGTCGACTTCGTGCTGGACGGCGGCCCCTGTGAGGTCGGCGTCGAGTCGACCATCGTCGACGCCACGGGCGATGTCCCGAGCGCCCTTCGGCCTGGCGGCGTGGCGCGCGAGGACCTTGAAGCGGTGCTGGGGTGCCCGATCGCGGTCCATTCGACGAGCCGGGTTCGGGTGCCGGGCCAGCATCCGTCGCACTACGCGCCGCGGGCGCGGGTCGTCCTCGTCGAGCCCGAGAAGGTCGTCGCCGAAGCGGAGCTCGCGCAGGAGCTGGGGCACCAGGTGGGCGTTTTCCTTCCCCCCTCCCTCGCCAGTGCCCCGGTGAAGGCGCACGCCGTGGTGGAGGTCCCCGCTTCGATGGCCGCCTACGCGCGCGGGCTGTACGGGTTCCTGCGCCAGCTCGATCAGAAGGGGTGCGACCTCATCGTCGTGTCCTTGCCGGTGGAGGAGGGGCTGGGAGTGGCGATCGCCAACCGGCTCCGCCGCGCCGCGGGGCCCCGGCCCTCCACCGGCATCGACGTGCCGGACCTTCAGGAACGCTGAGCGCCCGGCATCACGAGACCGCGTCCGCGGCTACCTCAAGGCCGCGAGCGGTGACCAGCCGGGCCGTTCCGTCCGCCAGCCGGTACGACAACCCCACCACCGCGGCCCGGCCGGCTTCGACCGCCTGCGCCAGGACGCGGGAGCGGTCCAGCAGCAGGTCGACGGTGTGCCGGATGTGCTCCGCGATGAAGTCCGCGTCCTCGGTGTGTCCGGCGGCACGGGCCGCCAGCACGCTGGGCGTCACCCGCTCGATCACGTCCCGCACGTAGCCGCCCGCCGCCGCGCCGTCCGCGACGGCGGAGCGGGTGGCCGCCACCGCGCCGCACGCGTCGTGACCCAGCACCACCACCAGGGGTGCGCCGAGCACGCCCACCCCGTACTCGATGCTGCCCAGCACCTCCGAGCCCGCGACGTGTCCGGCGGTGCGGACCACGAACAGGTCACCCAGCCCGCGGTCGAAAATGATCTCAGCTGCCAGGCGGGAGTCGGAGCAGCCGAAGAGCACAGCGAACGGGTTCTGGGCCGGGACGACCTCGGTACGGCGAGCGGCGTCCTGGTTCGGGTGCTCCGGCGAACCGGCGACGAACCGCTGGTTGCCGGCCATCAGCATCTCGAAGGCGTCACGGGGCGTAAGCGTCTGTGTATCGGCCATGGCAAGCAGACTACGGCCAGAGCCCGGGCACAACGCAGCCGGGCCAGGCTGTGGCTGAGGGACCCGGCGAGGTCAGGAACCGAGGCGGCGGCACGCCCAGCCGCCGGCCGATCGCGACTTCAGCCCGACCCCTGAGCCCGCGACGGAGCTGGTCGCCCCCGTACGCCCAGCCCACACCGCGGACCGGCGCGGCCCCCGGGCCACCACCATCGTCAACCCGCTGCTCACCATCCGCCGTTACACCACACCACAACGAAGCCGGACCTGAACCCGCCGTACGCCAAACGAGGGAACGGCATGCCCCGACCGTCACGGCGCGGGGCGGCCCGGTCCGCTGCCCGCAGGCCGGGAGATCACCGGGGTGACTTTCGTACGTCCGGGCTCACGCGGCGCCGTCGGCACGGGCGCCGACCCGCCCAGCCGATCAACGAGCTTCAGCGTCACGTCTCTGGTGGCGCAGACGCTCTTCCTGATGTCGGTCCTGGTCGGCCCGATGGTGAGGCTTCGCGCCTGCAGCCCGGTCGGCGAACCACCCTTGAACACGACCGAGAATCACAAACGCTCAAGCGGACTTCCGGCCGCATTCCCTCCGCCGCCAAGGTCGGCCTCGGCCTCCGCAACGGTTTCACAGACCCGGAAGAACCGATCGGCACCCGTTATCACCAGAATCCGGCGCAGCTGCTGCGGGACGCACGCCAGTACCAGCTCCGCCCCGCTCACCCTGGGCCTGCCGACCAGCCCTGAGCAGCACATTCAGCCCGGCTGAGTCGCAGAACGACACACCCGACAGATCCAGCACGACGAACCCGTCGGAGCCGGCGAGCGCCTCCAAGAGCCGCTGCCAGAAGAACGGAGCGGTCTCGTAGTCCATCTCGCCGCTGACCCGGTCAACCGACGAAATGCAGGAGCTCAGGTGACGAAATCCCCAGCACAGTCCAGGAGCGGCTCGACGACGGAGGCTGCGCGACCTCTGCTGGGCAGCTGGTTCCCAAACTGGGAACACCTCGTGTGGTGGGCGAGGGCCGGCACGGGGAATCAGCCGGCCGAGCGACCGCCACGTGTCCGGCGTCCGCGCTGGGCTCGGTTCCCAGATTGGGAACGCCCGACCGCAGGGGGATCTCGGGTCGTTCCTGGTAGGTGTACTCGGTGGCGAGCGCGAGGACTCGAAGGGCCTCTTCGGTGGTGGTGGAGGGCTGGTTCTGCTCACGGGCGTGGCCGTGGAGGGCCCTGACGAAGGCCTCGACCCAGCTGGTGAACCGTGCGCGCTTGGCGGCGTCGTCGCGGTTGTTGATGGTACCGGCCAGCTCGCCCGGGGACCCGTTCTGGTCGATCCCGAGGGAGTCGATCCGGGCGCCGCGGACCGGCCCCGTGCTGTACTCGGATGCCAGAAGGGGGGCCACGAGCAATGCCTCCATGTTCGCCTCGACGGCCCTGCAGATCGGCCTCAACATCGGCAAGGCGAGGCACAACCTCGCCCACTCCGCCGCCATTCACCGTGTGGAACAACCGCAGCTCCAACACCTCCCCCCCTCCGTGTGGACCTCACCCAACGCATTGTGTGCCGGGACTATTTCCGCCAGCGGGACACGCTACTGAGCGTGTTCGCGAAACGGAGGCGTGGTCAGGGCTGGGCGGAGCCCACCTCACACACGAGCACAGCAGAAAGCCGCCTTCCCCACCGGGCAGTCAGACCGGTTAGGGAGGCGGCTTTCGATTACTGACAACGCGTCAGATTAAGTGTCCGGCGTGCGTCAAACGTACGTCACGTGCGTCAGATATGCGTCAAGATATCGCCCGTAGCACACATATCGCACACCGGCTAAAGCTACAGGTCAGCGGCCGTTCTCGGCGGGCTCAAGAATCGCGACGCACTCCACGTGATGAGTCGTCGCAAACATGTAAATGCAAAACATGTGAAAGAAAACCGCAGGTCAGCGCCACATAGGGAACGAATCGGGCACGGGATCGATGTGCATTGTGGGCACTACGTGCAGCCTGTCGACGCACGCTCCACCCGGGGCGAGAGTCCCTCAGGGGCTCACCGCCGGAAGGGTCCGCCGTATGGCATTCGGAATGCCATACTGCTGTCATGGCTGACGACGACACCGACTTCCCGCCCGGCGACGGCCCCAGCAGCGGCATCTCCGTCTCCCTGACTGCCGGCACCCTCCAGGCGATCCGTGAGCGGGTCGGCAAGCGGGGTGTGTCCGCGTACTTGGAGAGGGCCGCCCAACGGCAGATTGAGCGCGACAACCTGGACGAGCTGATCGCCGACTTCGACAAGAACAACGGCCCCGCGGATCCGGAAGCCGTGGCCGCGAAGCGGGCCAAGCTCACTGGCGGCACCCCCTCCGGGGCCGGGGTGGCTGCGTGAGCGGCGCGCTCATCCTGGACAGCGAGGGCTTGGCCAAGGCCGTGCAGCGCGACCGCGAGGTCCACGAGTGGCTCACCGCCGCCCGCGACGCCGACCTTCCGGTGATCACCTCCGCCGCGGTGCTCGTCGAGGTGATCCACCCCAGGATCAACGACGCCGCCCTGAAATGGACGCTGTCCCGGCTGCGGGTCGATCCGGTCACCCAGCCCCTCGCCCAGTCCGCCGCCTCACTGCTGCGCGCCGCCGGACTCCACGGCCACAAGTACGCCATCGACGCCATGCTCTGCGCCACCGCTCTCGCCCAGCCCGGCCGCGTCACGATCCTGACGTCCGACGTCGAGGACATCACCATGCTCACTGCCGACCACCCCTGCGTGACCACCGAGAAAATCTGATTCGCGGCACCGCGCCAAGAGTGGGCTATGCGGCAGGCTCCAGGGCGAAGGCGAGGATCACCTTGGCCAGGGCTTCGGGGCGGTGAGGTACGCCTCGTGCGCGTGGCCGGGGATTTCCACGAGGCGGCTGTTCGGCAGGGTCGCCTGAAGCCGCCGGGAGGTGTCGATCAGGATGGGTGGGCTGAGCTCTCCGGTGATGAGGAGAGTGGGGGCCGTGAGGCCGGTGAACCGGTCGAGGTCGTCACCGAAGGCGTCGATGGCGCGGACCTCCCGTGCCCAGGTCGGCGTCATCGATGCCCGGACCGACCACACGGGGCTGCAGCGGAAGTCCTCAATCGCTTCCTCCGGCACCCTGAGGAAGTTCCGCGTTACCCAGAGTCAGGGCCCGCTCCAGGTCGCCCTCCGCCACGGCCTGCTCGAAAGGCGCGATGGCATCGCCTCCGGCGGGCCCATGCAGTGGCACAGGCAGCTCGTAGAGCACGAAGGCTGCGGGGGTCCGCTGGAGGGCGAGGCCAAGGGTGATCAGTCCGCCGTAGGAGTGGCCCAGCAGGATGGCGTCGGGGCCCGCGACGTCGAGGACGGCGGCGATGTCCCCCTGTTCGCGCTCGATGCTGTGGTCGGGGCTGTCGCCGCTGGCACCGTAACCGCGGCGGTCGACCGCGTAGGTCGTCAGGTGCGGGGCGAGGGCATCAGCCAGAAGCTGCCAGTCCTGTGCCGCGTTCAGGGCTCCCGGGAGACGACCATCGGGCGTCCCTGGCCGGTGACGGTGACGGCGATCTTGGTGCCGTCGGCCGAGGTGACGTGCGCCTGTCGGGGGCTAGTGACACTCATGGGTGCAAGGATCAGCGGCGGCCGCCGGACTCTCCGCCCTGATGTTCCTGCCGGTCGGAATCGTCCTCGTCGTCAAGCATCCGCCGACCGCAGGATCCGCCGCTTACGCCCTCGCCGCCGGTGTCCTCTCCTCAGCCGTCCCCCTACCTGGCGGACCTCATCGCTCTGCGCCGCGTACCGGCCCAGACCTTCGGGCTCTTCATGAGCGTCAACCCCGTCCTGGCCGCCGTGGTCGGCTGGATCATCCTTGGTCAGAACCTGGCCTGGACCGCGTGGGCCGCCATCGCAGCCATCGTCGCCGCCAACACGCTCAGCATGGCGCGCCGACCGGTGACAGCCTGATCGCGGTGCGGTCGGGACGCTTCCGGCCCGGCCTACAGCGCGGTCGGGCTGACCCCGGATTGCGGCGTCACATGGGCCCTGCCACCCGTGGTGTGCCCGAAGCGTGCGATGGATCTGGTGCTCACAAACCGGGTTCCGGCCGTGCTGGGGTCTGGTCTCGGGCGTCGTCGAGGCCGACGAGCTGGACGACGCCGCTTTCACGACCGACTCCTCGGCGGCCGACCGCTCCGGTGAGGCCCCGCGCAGCGCCAAGCGACTCCTGGGGACGCGATGACGGGGTATCGCTCGTGTACCGGGCCGAACGCGGTGATCCAGGACGGACTTCACGGAGGAAGCCGCCGCCACTCATCGCCACCGCCTCGACGGCCAGGAGTCGAACTCCGCGAGCTCACCCCTTTCGAGGCGGTCGAGGAGCCGGTTGTCCCAGGCAAGGCTGATCGGGATCATCGTGCTCGATCCGGCGGCGTAGTCGCCCCCGGACATCAGGCCCACGGCCGCAGCCGCGGCGTGGTGCCATAACGCTTCGGCGGTCGAGACAGGCGCCTGTCCCCGTTGGTTGTGCTGGGTAGTGCGGCTGTACGGGGCGGCCGTGGCCCGGAGTCGAGCCCCTTCAGGCGGCGAGCACGGTGGAGGCGAGGACGACGTGCAGGCCGGTCCCGGCCAGGATGCTCAGCACGAAGTTGCGGCGCCACAGGTGGACGGCTGCGGTGACGGCCGTGGCGATGGCCAACGCCGCCCACGGACGTACGCCATGCGACTCCGCCGCGCTCGACAGCAACGTGTAGATGACGAGGATGGTCATGACGCCGAGGGGCATGTGGGCGTTGAGGTAGGGCAGCAGCGCACTACGGCGCAGCGGTGCCAGGAGCGCGAAGGGGGCGGCACGCAACGTCCAGGTCACTGCGGCGCTGACCAGGACGACCGCGATCAGGTAGGTGACGCTGGGCTCAGGCATCCTGGCCGGCCTTTCTGTGTAGAAGCGCGTAGCGGACGAGCAGGGCCCCGGTGAAAAGGGTCAGCGCGGGGACCAGCATCTGGGTGCCGAACAGCCGGTGTCCGACGAGCGCGGACACCACGGCGACGAGGGGGAGCGGCACGCTGCGGGTCGCGCGGATCGCGTCGATGGCCAGGACCAGGAAGAACGCGGTGACGGCGAACTGGAGTCCCACGATGCTGTCGGGGACGAGGGTCCCGCCGAGGGCCCCGAGGGTGACGCTACCGACCCAGTTCACCTGGAAAGTGGCCTGGATGGCCAGGATGCGGCGACGCGACCAGGACTGCGCCTCCGGCGCGGTGGTGAGCGCCCACGCCTCGTCGGTGAGGGTGAAGGTGCTGTAGGTCTTGGCGAGAGGCCCGTGGACCCGGTGCAGGGGAAACGACAGCGCGTAGAAGACATGACGGAAGTTGACGAGCAGAGCGGTCACGGCGACCTGGCTGAGGGGGGCCATGACGCCGACCAGGCCGATGAGCAGGAACTCCAGGGAACCGGCGAAGACGATCGCGGCGAACACGGTCGCCCACCACCATTCCAGGCCGGAGTGGGTCACCAGCACACCGAACGCCACGCCCATCGGGATCACGCCGAGGACGGCAGGCAGTGAATGCGTGACAGCCAGACGGATCTGGCCCGGCTGATGAGCGCTGGGCGACTGTTCCGTCGTAGCGGGCACCGAGGACTTGAGGGACATTGCAGCAATGGTAGAGAGGCCGAGGCAGGCAAAGATTGCTAATCCGTGCCCTAGAATGCAGGGATGCGCAAAATTCGAGAACTGGATGCCATTGATCGCGCAATTATCGAAGAGCTCCGCCAGGACGCAAGGCTGAGCAATACCGAGCTGGCCCACCGCGTGCGCCTGACGCCCGCTCCCTGCCTGCGCCGGGTCAAGCGCCTCGAGCAAGAGGGCGTCATCAGCGGGTACCACGCGAGGGTGGACCCCACCGCGGCGGGGCGCTCGTTCGAGGTCACGGTCTCGGTCGAGGTCACGGTGAACGATCAACGGTCGCTGGAGGAGTTCGAGTCCGCGGTCGCCGCGCTGGAGGAGGTGGTCGAGGTCCGTCGAGTGTTCGGGAGCCCGGACTACATCCTGCGCGTCCTGGTCGCCGACGTCGGCGAGTACGAGCGGTTCCAGACCACTAAGTTCCTCCGCCTTCCTGGCGTCAGCCGGACCATTTCCCACCAGACCATGAAACTGGTCAAGCAAGCGTGGTGAGCAGCGGCGCCGCCGTGTGCCCGAGACTCACACACCGAGACAACGAGGCCAGCTGCCGCGGGCATTGAGTACCAGCATGAGCGGGACCGGTCCCCGGCATCGCTGGCACAGCTCCGCGCTGGTCCTGCGAGGGTCAGGGGCCAGGAGAACAGATGTCCCGCAGGCGCAGGTCCGGTCGGCACCGATGCCGCAGACACCGCAGAAGGCTGAGCCCGCCACCCAGGTGAGTCCGGCTGTACCACCCGCCACCGTCGCCCCTGCTGGTCCTGTAACACCTGCCGGAAACGCGCTCCCTGCGTGCACCGGTGGTCTGCCTCCACCGTCACCGGTCAGGGACGTCCGCTCATGGTCTCCCCGGCGCCCTGAACGCGGCACCGGACTGGCAAGAGGGGACTCCGACGGCGAGCGCTTCACCAGCCCACTTCCGATCAAGTCGAGCAGCGGAGTCGACGGCAAGCAGCGCACCGCCCGGCACTGGGGGAATGATGGGCACGCGAGGGTGCATGCCGGGATCGAGATGACATGCTGCGCGCATGACATTCACGGACGACACGCCCTGCCGAGCGAGCTCTCGATGACCCAACTGCGGGGCGCGCACGCGGTGGTCACCGGTGGGTCCAGCGGGATAGGTCTGGCGACCGCCGCGGAGCTTGCCGCGCGCGGCGCTTCGGTGTCGCTCATCGCCCGGGGAACGGACCGGCTGGATGCTGCCGCCCGACAGCTGCGGGAGGCCGGGGCCTCGGTCCGTACGGCCACGGCCGATGTCTCCGACCAGGCGTCCGTGGAAGGCGCGCTCCGTCGGCTCACGGAGGAAGCCGGCGCGCCCGACGTGCTGGTGACGTCGGCCGGTCAGGCCCGGCCGGGGCACTTCCTTGAGCTGGACGACGAGGTGTTCCGGCGGATGATGGAGGTCGACTACTTCGGCACTCTGTACCCGGTGCGCGCGGTGGCGCCGGCCATGATGGAGCGCGGCCACGGCTCGATCATGGTCGTCTCCTCCGCTGCCGGCCTGCTGGGCATCTACGGCTACACCGCCTACAGCCCCGCGAAGTCGCGGTGCGCGGTCTCGTCCAGGCGCTGCGCGACGAACTGCGGCCGTGCGGGGTCCACGCCGGATGTGTCTATCCGCCCGATGTGGATACGCCGCAACTGGCCGAGGAGAACCGGTGGAAGCCCGCGGAGACGGCGGCGATCGGTGGCTCCATCAAGCCGTTGACCGCAGGGCGCGTGGCGCGGGTCACGGTTCGGGCGATCGAGCGTGAACGCCTCGCCATCTACCCCGACCCGGCCACGGCTCTGCTGGCCGGTTTCGGGCCGCTGGCCGCGCCGGTGCTGCGCCGGCTCGTGGACCGAAAGGTACGCAAGGTGCGAGGCGCCGCGCCCTGAGCCCGTAACCTCAGGTCAGGAGCCGGAGAACCTCGGTCAAGCCCCGCTCCCCCGTGCGCTGTTCGGCCGGAACGATGTAGGCGCGCAGCCCGCAGGCGGTGGCACCACCGTCCCGGACCGGGTTGTCCCCGACCATGAGCGTGGCGCGGGGATCGACGCCGAGGTCCGCGCACGCCTTGAGGAACAAATGGGGGTCGGGCTTCTCCCGGCCGAGCTCGTAGGAGATGACGTATCCGTCGATCAGGTCGTCCATTCCGTGGTGGGCGAGGTGGGTCCGAAGGTCCCAGGCGAAGTCGCTCACGATCCCCACGCGCGTCCCGCGCTCGCGCAGCGCGCGCAGCGTGGACTCGGTGTCCGCATACGGCACCCACGCGTCGGGCGCGGTGAGCTCTCCGTAGGCCGTGTCCTCCGCGCCCCTCAGGAAGTCCACGTGACCCCACCATCCCGACATCGCGGCGCGATGCCGTTCGGCGGAGAGGTCCCGGCCTTCCTGGAGGGCGGCGACGGCGGGCAGCCGGTAGGCGTCGCGAAGCTGCCGGGATATCTCGGCGACCGCGTCGGTCCCGTGCAGCAGGTCGGCCCGGCCGGAGGCTTCGCCCACCCGGTGCAGCCAGGCTTCCAGGTCGATCATGCGGAAGATCGTGTTACTGAAGTCGAACAGCACGGCTTCGATCGGCGGTACGAGGGCGGCCATCTCGGCGTCGGTGATGTGATAGGTGGTGGGGGTTTCGAACAGTGCCTGCATCACGGGGAATTCTCTCCGGGGTCGACTGTCTCTACGGGGACTCCAAAGCCGCGGAGAGCCGCGATCTCCGTGTCGGGGGTGCCGGTGTCGGTGAGGACCGCCTCGTAGTCGGCGGCGGTGCCGTACTCGTGCGTGGCGGTCTTGCCGAATTTCGAATGGTCCACTAGGAGCAGGGACCGCTCCGCGGAGGCGAGCATGGCCAGCTTCACCTCGACGTACTCGCTCAGCGGGTGGAAGAGCCGGCCCGAGAGGACGGCGGTGGCGGACATCAGGGCGAGATCGGCTCGGATACGGGACAGGGCGCGGGTGACCGTGGGTCCCGTACAGGAGTTGAAGTCGCCGTGGTAGCGCCCGCCCAGAAGGGTGACGTCCACGCCGGGGGCGGACCCCAGGCGCTGCGCGAGGGCGACCGAGTTGGTGACGACGGTGAGCTGGTCGAGCTTCGCGAGGGCGGGGGTCAGTGGGTAGAGGGTGGTGGAGTCGTCCATGAGGACCGTGCTGCCCGGCCTGATCCGGTCGAGGACGGCCGCGCACAGTGCTGTCTTCGCCGCGAGGGCGGCGTTCTCACGGAAGCGGGTGGCCGTCTCCATGGTCAGGGCGGGGAAGGCTACGGCCCGGCCCCGTTCCTTGCGGAGCAGGTGGCGCTTGTCGAGGTCGTCGAGGTCACGGTGCATCGTCATCAGGCTGACGCCGAAGCGGTCGGCGAGGTCGTCGATGCGGGTCTCGCCGTGCTCGACGACGTGGCGCAGGACGGCCTGGCGCCGTTCCTCGACCGCGGCCTGCGACAGCCGTGTCCTGGCGGTCACCGCGTCCCTCCTTCACTTCCGTACCGGCGTCTCCGGGCAACGTCGAAGTTTCGCACACGGGGCCTACGGAGCTTCCACGGTGACGAGGACCTTGACGTGCTCCGGGGCGAGGGAGGCGGTGAACGCCTTGCCGGCATCCTCCAGCGCGTAGACGGCGGTGACGATCTCGTCAGTGTCAACGGCGCCGGAGGAGATGAGGGAGATCGCGGCGCGGTAGTCCTCCGCGGTGTACATCAAGGTGCCTTCGATACGGATCTCCCGGTCCTGGACCAGGTCCAGACGGATGGGGGTGGGGCCGGCGGCTCCCACGCCGACGACGATGATCCGGCCGCCCTTGGTGACGAGATCGGTGGCCTGGGCCATGGACTGCTCACGCGCCACGCAGTCGAAGACGACGTCGACCGGTCCGCCGAGTACGGCGTGGGCCTGTGCGATCAGATCGGGGGCGTCGGCGGGCAGGACCGCGTCGGCGCCGAGGCGCAGGGCGCGGTCCCGCTTGCCCGCCAGCAGATCGGTGACGGCAATCTTGGCGGCGCCCGCGTGCCGGGCGGCGGCGAGGACGAGCAGGCCGATGGGTCCGGCGCCTAGGACCACCACCGTACGACCCGTGAGGTCACCGGCCTTGGCGACAGCGTGCACCGGGGTGGCCAGCGGCTCGACGAGCGCCGCCTCGGTGTCGGTCATGCCCTCGGGGACGCGGTGCAGACGGTCGGCGGGGATGGTGAAAAGGTCCGTCATGGCGCCGGGAGTCTGGCAGCCGAACACCTGCAGCTCCTGACAGATGTTGTAGCGGCCGGAGCGGCACTGGGGGCACTGCCCGCAGAAGAGGTTCGGTTCGACGATCACCCGGTCGCCGGGGGCGAATCCCTCGGTGCCCGTGACGACGCCCGGTCCGACGGCGGCGACGACGCCGACCGCTTCATGACCGGGGTGGTAGGGCAGGTCCATGAACGGATGGTGGCCGAGGGCGGCGTGAGTGTCGGATCCGCACACACCCACCACGGTGGTGCGTACGAGGAGTTCGCCGTCACCGGCCACGGGCGCGGGTACCCGCTCGACGGTGATGTCGTCGATGGACCGGACGAGTACGCGGCGGATCTGCTGGGACATGGGGGTGGTGCTCCGTTCGGGGGTGTGGTCCGGTGCTGCGGGCGGCCGGCGCGAGGGGTGGTCGGAGGCCGTCTACGAGAAGGCGTACCGCGGTGCCTCTGCCGCGCTTATGTCACGAGTCCGGGCTGGATCTGGATCTTGCGGCCGACGCCCGCCTGGAAGCGGGCCATCGCGTCCGGGAATGACGCGAGCGGCAGGCGGTCGCTGATGAAGACGTCCGGGTCGATGACACCGGTGGCGAAGAGGGCAGCGGCACGTTCAAAGCTGTGCAGCACGGCCATCGAGCCGGTGATCGTGATCTCCTCGTTGTAGATCCTGTACGGCTCGATGGTGGCCCGGGTGGCGTAGTCGGCGACCCCGAACTGCAGGTAGGTGCCGCCCTTGCCGACCCGGCCGAGGGCGTCCTGGATGGCCTTGGCGTTTCCGGTGGCGTCGACGACCAGGTCCCAGCCGTACGCCGACCGGTCGAGCTCGTCGGCGGACACGGCAGCGGCCGAGCAGCCCAACCGCCGGGCCGTGGCGAGGCGTTCGGCGTATGTCGACGACGTCGACGCTCGCGGCGCCGGTCGACTTGGCGAGCTGGAGCATCATCAGGCCCATGGTCCCGGCGCCGTAGATGAGGACGCGGGAGGCGAGCCGGGCGCGCAGGACGTCGTAGCCACGCACGGCGCAGGAGAGCGGTTCGATCAGGGCCGCGTCCTCGGTCCGTACGCCGTCGGGCAGGACCACGCAGTTGGCGACCGGCGCGGGCACGAACTCGGCGGCGCCGCCGGAGTGGGTGACCCCGATGGCGGCCCAGCGTTCGCACAGATTGTTGCGGCCACTGCGGCAGTAGTGACACTCGAAGCAGTACAGCGACGGGTCGACCGCGACCTGGGCTCCGACGGTGAGTTCGGTGACGCCCGAACCGATCGCGACGACCTCCCCGGCGAACTCGTGACCGGGGACGAGGGGAAGCCGTGGTGCGAACTCCCCCTGGAGGATGTGCAGATCGGTGCCGCACAGTCCGACGGCCGACACCTCGACGACGACCTCCCGCGGGCCGGGGGCGGGGTCGTCGATGTCGGTGATCTCGATGCCGCCGGGCTGGGTGATGATGGCTGCTTTCACTTCACGGCTCCCAGGGAGAGGCCGCGGACGAGTTTGTCCTGGGCAGCGAAGCCGGCGATGAGGACCGGCAGGGAGACCAGCGTGGCCGCCGCGCACAGCCGGGCGAGGAACAGGCCCTCGTTGGTGATGAAGCCGACGAGGAACACCGGCGCGGTCGACGCCCTGGTGGCGGTGAGGTTGACGGCGAACATGAACTCGTTCCAGCTGAAGATGAAGCAGATCAGGGAGGTGGCAGCGAGTCCGGGCATGGCGACCGGCGCGACGATCCGCCACAGCACGGTGACGAGGTTGGCTCCGTCGACCTCGGCCGCCTCCAGGATCTCCTTGGGGATCTCGGCGAGGAAGGAGCGCATCATCCACACCGCGATCGGGAGGTTCATGGCGGTGTAGAGGATGACCAGCGTCCATACGTTGTCGAGCATGCCGACGTTCTTCACGATCATGTACACCGGCAGCAGGGCCGCGATGGCCGGGAGGAACTTGGTGGACAGGAAGAAGAACATCACGTCGGTCCACTTCTCGACCGGCTTGATGGACAGCGCGTAGGCCGTCGGCACCGCCAGGACGAGCACCAGCAGCGTCGAAAGGACGCTGGCGGTGGCCGAGTTGACGAGGAACGGCGCGATGTCCCGGCCGAGCAGTGTCTCGTACTGGTCCAGGGTGAGCGGGGCGAAGGGGGTCGGCGGGTTGGTCGCCGCGTCGGCCTCCTGGTGGAAGGAGGTGAGCACCATCCACGCCACCGGTGCGAAGAACGCCAGCGTGGCGGTCCAGGCGACGAAGGTCCACAGGGGCGAAAGTCGCGGCGAAGCGCTGGGGTCGCCGTGATCCTTGGGACGGCGGACGAGCTTCTTGAGCCTCGCCCCGGGGGCGGCGGCTGCTGTTGCTGCCTGGGCGGTCATCGGGATGCCTCCTCGCGGAACAGCGACGCGATGGTGCGCAGCGCGAACGTCGCGATCACGATCGAGCCGAGTACGACGACGACACCGGCGGCGGCCGCCTCGCCGTACTCGTACTTGCGGAACATGGTCAGGTAGATCTCGTACGGCAGGTTGGTCGTCTCCGAGCCGGGACCACCCTGGGTGATGGTGTAGACGGCGTCGAAGGTCTGGACCACGTAGATCGTGCCGAGCAGGACGCCGAGTTCGATGTACTGCCGCAGGTGCGGCAGGGTGATGTGGCGGAATGTCGCCATCGCGGACGCCCCGTCGACCTTGGCCGCCTCCAGGACGTCACCGGGCTGCGCCTGCAGGCCGGCCAGGAGGATCAGCATCATGAACGGGGTCCACTGCCAGACCAGCGAGATCACGACGGCCGGCATGGGGAAGGAGGAGACCCAGTCGACCGTGGGCCCGTTGTCCGCTCCGAAGAACCGGTAGACGGCGTTGAGGGTGCCGTTGAGCAGGCCGTAGTCGGGGTTGTAGACGGCGTGCTTCCACAGCAGCGCCGAGGCGACCGGCATGACGAGGAACGGGGCGATGAGCAGGGTGCGCGCAAGGCCGCGGCCGGCGAACCGGCGGTCGAGCAGCAGCGCCAGACCGAGTCCCACGACCACGCTGAGGAGCACCACCGAAGCGGTGAGCACGATGGTGTTGAGCACTGCCGAGCGCAGCCGCTCGTCGGTGAAGACGAACGCGTAGTTGGAGAGTCCGGTGAAGCGCTGCTCCTCCGGCTTGAGGATGTTCCACTGGAAGGTGGAGATGACGAGGGTCGCCACGAAGGGCAGCTGGGTGACGGCGACGGTGAAGATCAGCGCCGGCAGCAGCGGAATGCGGCGCCTCCACTTGCCGATCCCGGCGGGCCTCCGTGTGCGGGCGGGGCGCGGCTGCTTCTTGTGTGCCGTGGGTGTCTTGGGTGTACCGATGAGCGTGGTCATGGACTTTCCTACGCCAGTGAGGCCGGGGTCGGGGAAGCGGCGCCCGGCCGGCGGGGAGACCGGCCGGGCGCTCGCAATTACTGGTTCTCGGCGACTGTCTCGGCGAGCTTCTGGCCGTTGGCCAGTGCCTTGTCCACGCTGGTCTTGCCGGCGATGGCCGCGGATATCTCCTGGGTCACCTTGGTCCCGAGGTCCTGGAATTCGGGGATGGCCACGAACTGGATGCCCACCGTCGGCCTGGGCTGGACGCCCGGGTTGGTCGGGTCGGCCGCCTCGATGGACTTCAGGGTGACGTCGCCGAAGGCCGCGGAGGCCGCCTTGTACTCGGGGATCTCGTAGGTGCTGGCCCGCTTTCCGGCCGGAACGCGCGACCAGCCGAGCTTCTCGCCGACCAGCTTCTCGTACTCCTTGCCGGACGCCCAGAGCATGAACTTCGAGGCGGCGTCGGCCTTCTTCGTCGTCTTCGGCATCGCCCATGACCAGGCCCACAGCCAGCCGCTGTTCTTCGTCTCGACCACAGGGGCGTACGCGTAGCCGACCTTGCCGGCAACCTTGCTGGATTTGGTGTCCTCCAGCGACCCGGCCGCGCTGGTCGCGTCGTACCACATCGCGACCTTGCCCTGGCTCATCGCGTTCAGACACTCGGTGAAGCCGGCCTGCGGGGCGCCCGCCTCGCCGTGCTTCCTGACCAGGTCGACATAGAACTTGGTCGCCTTCTTGAACTCCGGGCTGTCGACCCGCGCCTTCCAGTCCTTGGTGAACCAGGTGCCGCCGAAGGTGTTGACCATGGACGTCAGCGGTGCGCCGAGCTCGCCCCAGCCGGGAAGTCCGCGCAGGCAGATGCCCTTCATCCCGGGCCGGGCCCCGTCGACCTTGGCCGCGATGTCGGCGACCTGCTGCCAGGTCGGCCGCTCGGGCATCGTGACGCCCTTCTCGGCCATGACCTCCTTGTTGTACATCAGGAAGGAGGACTCACCATAGAAGGGCAGGCCGTAGAGCTTGCCGTCGGCTCCGGACAGGGACTGCACCATCGGCTCCAGCAGGTCTGCCTTGTCGAAGCCCGGGTCCTTGTCGGCGTACGACCCCAGCTCGTGCAGCCAGCCGTGCTTGTTCCAGATGGGCACCTCGTAGGCACCGATGGTGGCGACGTCGTACTGGCCGGCCTGGGTGGCGATGTCCTGGGTGACCTTGTCGCGCAGCTCGTTCTCGGGAAGGATCGTGAAGTTCACCGTGATGCCGGTGTCCTTCGTGAAGGTGCTCTCCGTCAGCTCCGCGATGTCCTCCATCTGCGGATTGCCGACCATCAGCACATTGATGCTCTCGCCGCCGCCCGATGCGCTGCCGCCGCCCGCACCTGCACATCCGGTGGCCAGGACGGCGATGACGGCTACGCCTGCGATGAAGGTCTGTCTGCTCGATGGCATGGCGAGGTCCTCTTCTATCGGTGCGGGCTGCGGGGAGATCACGTCGGCGTGGGGTCGCCGACGGGGCGGGGGCGGCTACGGATCCGTCCTCGGAGAGGCGGCATGGAGACCGCTGGAGAGCATTGTTAGCAGAAGCTGTCGGTCTTGTTAACACTTCTTGCGAGATATTTATCCGGAACCTATGGTGAGTGCGCGCCGCACGAGAGCGCTCGTTGACACCTGCATGGAGACCAGATGATTACTGTTGTCGGAGAGAGCCTCGTCGATGTGGTCCGCGCGGCCGGGGCGGTGCGAGACGGAAGCGCGCACCCCGGCGGCTCGCCGGCCAATGTCTCGGTCGGCCTCGCCCGCCTCGGGGCGCCGGTCACGCTGATCACCCAGTTCGGCGACGACGACAACGGGCGACTGCTCGGCGACCACCTGGCCGCCTCGGGCGTCCGCGTGCGACGGGTGCCTAGCAGCGCCCTCACCAGCACGGCGACTGCCGTCCTCGACGAACACGGCGCGGCGCGCTACGTCTTCCGGCTCGCGTGGGACCTCCCCGCACCGCCCGAACCGGCGGAAGGGACTCGCTGTCTGCACACCGGCTCGCTCGCCACCTCACTCGACCCCGGCGCCCGAGCCGTCGAAGAGCTGCTCGCCCAGCAGCGCGCCGAAGGCTCCGCCACCATCAGCCTTGATCCCAACATCCGCCCCGCGCTGCTGCCTTCACGGGAACTGGCCCGCTCCCGCACCGAGCGCCAGGTCGCCCACGCCGACATCGTGAAGGTCAGCGAAGAGGACCTCCAGTGGCTGTACCCCGGTCTGGCCCCGTACGACATCGCCAGGTCCTGGCAGCGCACTGGTCCGGCCCTGGTGATCGTGACGCTCGGCGCGGCCGGCAGCCTGGCCGTCACCCAGGGAGACATCGTGCGTCAGCCCTCCCCCGTGATCCGGGTGGCGGACACGGTCGGGGCGGGCGACGCCTTCACCGCGGGCATGCTGCACTGGCTGTACGACGCCGATCTCCTCGGCGGCGATCGCCGGGACGCCCTTCGCGGCATCGACCGACAGGACGTGACGCAGCTGCTGGACATGGCGACGACCACGGCCGCTGTCACGTGCACCCGCCCCGGTGCCGATCCGCCGACGCTGCTGGAACTGCACGCCTGGCCGAGCACGGCCTCGGTATGAACGTCGTTCACGCGTCCGGCGCCGAACTCGTCGAACGCGCCCGCGCACTCTCCGGCCAGGGCGGACGGCGGACCGTCCTCGGCATCACCGGCGCGCCGGGCGCGGGCAAGTCGACCCTGGCGCGAGGACTGGTCCAGGCGCTGGGGCCGGACACCGCCGTCCTGGTCCCGCTGGACGGCTTCCACCTCTCCAACACGACGTTGCGCGCCCTGGGACGCCGTGACCGCAAAGGCGCATCGGACACCTACGACGCCGAAGGCTTCGTCCACCTGCTGCGCAGGCTGCGCGCCCGCAACGAACCGGTCGTCCACGCACCCGACTTCGACCGCGACATCGACGAGCCCATCGGCTCGGCCCTGCCGGTGCCCCGCGAGATCCCGCTGGTCGTCGTCGAGGGCAACTACCTGCTCTCCGGCGACGGCCCCTGGGCCCCGGCCGCCGCGCTCCTCGACGAGAGCTGGTACCTGGAGATCGACGATGCCATCAGACGCCGACGACTCGTGGCCCGCCACGAGTCACACGGCATGACACGTGCTCAGGCTCTCGCATGGACCCACGGAAGCGACGAGGCCAACGCCGAACTGGTGGCCCGCGTCGGCCGCTCCCGCGCCGACCTCGTCGTCACGGTGAAGCCGGCGACCGAGCCCCCACCGTAGCGGGCCGGTCCCGCCGGTCCGCCACGGTGGACGTCGGCCTCGGCCAAACCCTCGGTGACTGGAGGGCCCGGGGCAGGACGCCAGCAGCGCCTTGCTCCGCGCGCCACGACGCTCGACGAGGTCTTCCCCCTACTGGGCCCTGGCCCAGCATGGGCGGCTCTCTCATCCGTGAACGAGCGGGTTCGGGCTGAGGTCCAATCCGCACGCCGCCGTGACTGCCGGCCCCTATCCATCAGCAGTAGCAGTTGGCGGTGTCCAGGAACGTGCCGTCGGCGTCGCGAATCGCCGCCGCCAGGACCGGCCCGGTTGGCCGCATGCGCGCGATCGGCGGCCGGCTGGGCCCGGACCGCGTCGTCGAGGATGACCGCCAGGGCAATCAGCGCGACACGGCGGGTTGAGACCACAGGGCGCGGAACACGGCAGCCTCTACCAAGCCGGGCCTGCCTGCACGTCCCGCTTCAGCCGGGCCGGTGTCGCCGTCCGGCGGTGAGACGAGCCCAACGGGTCCGGCGGCTGCCCTCCACCCCTTCAGGAAGGCCCGCCTCCGCACAGAACACCGCTCCGTCCGGAGGCACCAAACTGCTAATGACATTCCGTCAGAAACCGCGCTGTTCGTGCGTCAAACGTGCGTCACGTGCGTCAAACATGCGTCAAGATATCGCCCGTAACGCACGTAACGCCCATAATGCACACAGAAAGAAACAGCAGGTCAGCGGCCCTTTTCGGCAGGCTCAAGGATCGCGACACACTCGACATGATGGGTCATCGGCAACAGGTTGAGATGCCTCACGACGGCAAGCAGACGACCACCACTATCCGCGTGCGAGGCACACCAGGAAGGTAATCGTCGAGAAACTCGCCACCTGCCTCTGGACGACTTCCCAAGCGAGCACGGGGCTTGCCGATCGATGCGCTACCTCACCACCGCTGCCGCCACAAAGGGACTGATCATCAGAGCCAGCAGCAGCCGCCGCATCGGCCCGGCGCCGTCGCAGCATTCGGCATCCGATGTGCCGCAGATGCCGTAGTGCAACGCAGCGTAGCCAGCACCAAGTCAGCACGGGAGTCAGCACGGTGCCTTCAAATCGTGCCCGAATAGTGCAACTCGGACAGCCTCCTTCGCGACTTGGTCGAGGGCTTCGGAGGAGCTTCGGGAGCGTCCGCATGGTGGACGCGCGCACTCCCGCGCCCAGAACTATGGTGTCCCACCACATACGCCTCTGACCTGCACGTTCCTACCGTGTGGCGACACGCAAACGTCCCCGTCACACTGCAGGAAGTGGTGCCGATGTCCTCCCCCGCGACCGCTCCGCCAGCCCCCGCCAGCCTCAAGCGCATCGTCGCCGCGAGTCTCATCGGCACGACCATCGAGTGGTACGACAACTCATCCGATCAGAGCTACGACCTGCGGTTTCCTTGCCATCGCTCGTCGTAAGTCAGCACCGAACCAGCACCGGGATCGTTCCGTGCTGAGCGGCCCGTTTCCTGACGCGTGGCCGAGACGCCCGCAAGCGGGTGGCCGTGGAGCTCCACGAAGGAATAGGTGCCGAAACATCGGAGCCCCACCCATGGATGGTGGGGCTCCGATGGCCGTTCCGTTTCGGAAGCAGGGGCTCACACAGTGGTACCCCCTGTCACCAGGACAGGAGGTACCACCGCGTTCACTTTCAGGGCAGGAATTCCCAGAACGGGCGGTCAGGCGCGAGGTGAGAACACACCGTCACGTCCTCACCCCTGAGGTAAGCCAGCAACCACTCGCCGAACGTCATCTCGTAGAGAGTCCACGCCGGACTGTCGAACTCCTGGACCACGACGCGCCAGGGCAACGAGGGTTCATCAGGAACACGAAGAAATACCCATTCCCCGGTCATGGCCGACGCCACCGGCAGCAACTCACCCGGGTTCACGCCTACCGGACTGGGCAGGAACTCCACCATGTCCTCCTCGCGCCAGAACTCGAGACCTCCCTGATGGTTCCTCCCAGACTGTGCAGAAAATGGCCGGCGGGTGCTCCAGCCCGACCATGGCGCCGGACCCGAACCGATGCCGGTCCTGAAGTTGACCGCAGTGCAGGAGAAAGTGTCCATGATCCTCCCACTTCCGTGTGCGGTTATTCCATTCCTTCTTGAAAGATTACTCCCCCTTCGAAGGCGGTCGCTTTCCGCTCAGAACCGCCGCGGTCCCTCATAATCCCAGTTTGAAATCAGGGAGGGAACCTGGGTCCAAATGATTATGAGCAGCACCAGAAGAGTCAGGGAGATCAACCAAGCAACCTTCCACCTGCGGGACACCGCTGCGGCAGCCAGCAGAAAGATAGCGGAAACCAACAGGATGAAGTTGGCCCCCACTATCTCATCGGGATCGGTCGTGGGCCCCACTTCCTCACCGACGAACGGGAGGCTCAACGCCAGCCAGAATACCGCGGCAAAGTACAACCCTGCCGCAACGAGCCCCCTACCCCACAGGCCGCCTCGACTTTCAGGGAAAACCACTTGCCAGTCCTTTCATTCGATACATGACGCAGTGCGCCCGGGACACGTTCCGGGCGCACTGCATCGAAAGCGGATCCTACCCCAGGAGGTCTCGCAGCATTGGCTGCCACCCGACTATTCGGCCACCATACCCCCGCGAACTGGGATTGGTGGCATAGAAGTCAGGCCCACCTTGATAGAAAGCACCGACGTTCTGTATGTCCGCATCCGTGAAATCAGCTGCCCCTCGGCCTGGAGCAATCTGATCTCGAGCCGTGGACAGGTATCTTGCCGACAGGAAAATGTTCTGAACATTGTCCTGTAGCGAGTCTATGATCTCGCTCCTCTGACCCCGCGTGAGGTCCTGTGGATTATATCCGAGCAAGTCGGCTGCGACACCGATCTGCATGCTGACATTCCCGAAGGACGCATTGTCGCCGCCCTTCAGCTGGCCGGCCAAGTCCGTGACCGGCGGCTTTCCCGAAACCTCGTTGTATGCGACACCGGCCACCAGAGTCGCCGGGAGGTTGTACTCCGCTGCGGCCGCCTTGATGGTGTCCGCGTATGCAGCGACGAAGTCACGCTTGTACTGCGCCCGGTCCTCTTCGACGCCGCCAAAGATCCAGTTCCAGAGCTGCGCCCCGGCGTCCCAGTCGCTCCAGACATCGAGGTCTTTCCCCGAACCGAGGCTGCTGGACAGGCCTTGCAGCCACGCGTGCTCGGCTGTGATCTGCGCAGCTCCGCTGCAGTGCTCAACGTTCGTGCCCCACCAGCAGCTCTGACCGCCCTCGACCATGGTCGAATCGGGTGCGGGTGTGGAAGGCCCTTCATGGCCGACGTCCCATCCTCCCCCGTCGTTCATGGTGCAGGTGTAGCCGGATTCGTTGCACTCAATAGGGCGGTGTCCGCCGTACTCGATGAAGGTGGTGGGGTTGCCGCCAGTGAAGGCGTACCGATTGCCGGTGAAGGGGTCGGTGCCGAGCCCCATATCGGCAAGGGCGCCGTTGTACATATCCCGGGTGGTGAAACGGTTCAGGCCCGGGCTGTAGTCGCGGAAGCCCATGTCGTAGGTGCCGGACTGGGCGTCCCAGCGCTTGGCATTGTAGCGGTACGGGTTGTAGGCCTCCTTTGTGGGATCGGCCGCATCCGGCTTGTCGATGCCAGTGAACTCGGCCTCGTCGTCCGAGCCGTAGGCCGTGTAGCCGTATGTCGCCTTTGTGTCGCCATTGGCGTCAGTGAGCGTCTCGACGTCGGTGTGGCTGTTGTAACCGTAGTAGCCGTCCTCCGTCGTGCCGTCGGTGTTGTGCTTGACCTGGGAGAGACGGTGGCCCCACGGGCTGTACTGGAAGGACTTGGTCAGCGCACCCGCGACCTCTTCACTCAGTACCTCGCCGGAGAGGCCGAGGTAGGTGAAGTCGGTGGTCTTGCCGTCCGCCGTCTTCGACGCGGTGCGGTCCAGCGGGTCGAAGGTGTACGTCGTCGACTTCATCACGCCCGTCTCGTCCCGCTTCTGGGACTCCACGACGTGATCGAAGCCGTCGTATACGCTCCGCGAGATGACCTGACCGCCGCTGGTCACCGACTCCTGACGGCCGAACGGGTCGTAGTTGTGGCTGGCGGTGACGCCCGACGTGGTAGCCGTCCGCAGCCGGTTGCGGTCGTAGTCGTACGTGGTGCTGGTGCCCTTGACCGTCTGGCTGATGACGTTGGCGTTGTCGTCGTGGACGTAGGTATCCGTCCCCGCCCCGGTGCCGGTCTTCACCGACTTCGCCAGGCGGTTGGCCGGGTCGTAGGTGTAGTCGGTCGTCGATTCGAGGTACGCCGCGTGATCATCGGCGTTCATCTTCTTCGCCACGTCCTGCGCCTTGTTCCCGTTGGGGTCGTAGGCGTAAGTGTGCGAGGAGACGAGGGTGCCGTTCGGCTTCTTCTCGCTCGTCGACTTCATCGCGCCGTCGAGGTAGTAGGTGTGGTCGACCGTGTTGCTGTTGGCCTTGGTCTCCTTCAGCGTCTGGCCGCGGTCGGTGTAGGTGTACGACGTGACCTTTGGGGACGCGTCGGTGACCGACGTGCCGACCGACACCGTCTTGACCAGCTCACGCAGGTCGTAGGTGTACTTGGAGAACTGGTCGGGGTGTGTGACCGTCTCCGTCTGGCCGTTGGCGTCGTAGGTGTACGACGTGGACTTCTTCTCCTGGCCCGCGAGGGCCTCGGTGACCTTCTGGACCTGGTTGAGGCCGGTGTAGGTGACCGTGTACGCGTCGACGTTGGCACCGGATGAGGTGTCGTCGATCGACGTCAAATTGCCGTTGACGTCGTAGGCGTAGGTGAAGGTGTGCTGCTCGGTGTCGGTGTCGGCCGAGTTGTCACGCACCAGCTTCACGCCGTCGGCGACCACGGTGCCGGCGCTGTTCTCGAACAGCTCCAGCTTGGCCGCGTTGCCCTGCGCGAAAGTGTACGAGCCGAGCGGCACCCAGGCGCCTGCGGCCGCGGTCTGGTCGATCGTCTTGTCGACCGTTCCGGTTGCGTGGGTGAGGGTGTACTTCGCCGCCGTGGCCGCACCGCTGACCTCCGGGTACTTCACGTACACGTCGTACGAGCCGTCCGCCGGGATGTTCAGCGTCCAGGCGAAGGCGTCCGTGCCCGTGCCCGCCGTGTGGGTGGCGTGGTCGTAGCCCTGCTGGCCGGTGATGTCTCCCGTCGTCCAGGTGCCGGTGGCAGAGGTGTTCTGGGTGTCGGAGTTGTCGACCAGGACGACGTTCTTCCCGACCGGAACGCCGTCGTCGGACTTCGACTTGAGCTTGCCGTCCGGGAAGTACGACCAGCTCATCGTGCGGTTCGAGGAACCGCCTGCCGAGGTGAGCGTCCGGGCGGTCTGCTGGCCGAGGTCGTTGTAGTCGTACGTGGTGGATATGTCCCACGGGTCCGTGGACGATTTCGCCCACCCGTTGTCGAAGTAGCTGAAGATCGTCTCATTGCGGACCGTCTGGCCCTCCGACGGCGGGAGCGAGGTCTTCGCCACCCGCCCCACGGCGTCGTACACCGTCTCGGTGTAGACGTTCGGGTCGTTGTAGCGGGCGTCCGCCGGGTCGTACGGCTGGAACTGCTTGACCGGGCGGTTCAGCGCGTCGTACTCCGTACGCGCGGTGAAGTCGTCCGCCGTCGCCGTCTCCACGCCTCGCGGCGTGATCACCTTGGTTGTGTTGCCGACCTCGTCGTACTCGTACTTCGTCGTCCGGTACGTGATCGTCGTGGTGCCGTCGTGCGGAGCTTTGACCTCCGTGGTCTTGCCCCGCTCGTCGTAGATGACGGTGGTGGTGTTGTTCTCCTCGTCCGTCGTGGAGACCACCAGGGAGTCCTTGTCGTATGCACGGCTCGTGGTCTTGCCCGCCGCGTCCGTGACCGTCGTGACCCGGTGGTTCAGATCGTAGGCGGTCTTGGTGGTGTAGTCGGTGGTGTCGGCAGTCGCGTTCTTCTTGGGGTCGATGACTGTGGTGAGGTTGCCGACGTTGTCGTACTCGTACGAGATCGTGTCACCGGCCGTGTTGTCGGCCGAGGTGAGCTGGTAGATCGCGTCGTAGTGGTGAGTCGTGACGTAGTCCGTCGGATCGGCTGTGGTCAGCGAGCCCTTGGGCTCCGTCGCCGTCTTCAGGTTGCCGACCATGTCGTACGTGTAGAGCGACTTCCGCTCGTCCGACGTGGCGGTGTCCTTGGGCGCCGTTGCCGAGACGACCTGGTCGGCCGCATCGTACACCGCCGCGGAGACAGCACCACTGGGTGCCGTCGACTTCGTCACATTGTCGTTGGCGTCGTAGACCGGGGCCGGAGTGGTGATCAGATCGTTCGTGGCCTGGTCCTTCGGCACCGTGTTGCCCAGCGGACGTCCGAAGGTGTCGTAGGTCTGCGTGGTCTTCTTACCCAGAGCGTCGGTGACCTCGGTGACCTGGCCGCGCTCGTCGTACACGTAGTGCGTGGACTTCTGCAGCGAGTCCGTGATCGTCGCCGGGTAGCCGGTGGGACCGAAACCGCTGTTGGTGGTCGGGTTGCCGTTGGCGTCGGTGGCCTTGGTCAGGTGGCCGTAGGTGTCGTAGTCGTACGAGGTGGTGTAGTCACCCGCGGTCGTGGTGGCGACGCCCTTGGGGTCGGTGACTGTCTTCAGGTTGCCGAAGGTGTCGTAGCCGAACTGCCACTTGCGGCCCTCCGGAGAGGTCTTGGTGGACAGGTCGGCCGAGAAACCGTCGGCGCGGGTCTGGTACGTGTACTGCGTCGAGTTCGCCGGGAAGGTGCCGGGCGCGCAGTCCGATGCCGGCGGGACGCCCGCCTTGTTGTTCTCCGCGTCGCGCTGCCAGAGTGGGTAGCCCGTCTTCTGGTCGTAGCAGTACGCGGTCTTGGCGCCGTTGGCCTCCTCCAGGTACGTGACGTTGTTGTCGGCGTCCCAAGACATCTTCGATGTCTGCGACTTGGCGTTGGTGGTCTGGACCGGGCGGCCGAAGTCGTCCGTCACATAGTCCGTGGCGTGGTTCTCGGCGTCGGTGACCTTGGTGTCGGTGAACTTGGGGTTCGTCGCGTTCGCCGCGTAGGTGAAGCCCGTGGCGCCCTGCAGACGGTCAGTGATCGTCTGGGTCCACCAGTGGTACTTCGGGTCGTCACCCTCCTTCGGGTAGTAGTACGCCAGCGACGTGCCGTTCCCGCGCGGGTCCGTGGCCTTGACCAGCTTGACGTTCTTGTTCCCCTGCGTGGCGTCGTAGGTGAACGTGAAGTCCTTGGGCTGGCCGGAGCCCACACCGTCGGTGAACTGGCCCAGCAGGCCCTTCTCCGTGTAGTAGAAGGCGATCTTGCGACCGGAGATGTCCGTCATGGACTTCACGTGGTCGTAGATCTTGGAGTTGGTCAGGTTCGAGCCGGTGACCTTCGCGCCCGTGTCGTCGATGTACTCGTAGGACGCGTCACGCTTGTTGTAGTAGTCGACGGTGAGCGACTGCCGGCCGGCCGGGTCCGTGATGTACTTCAGGAACTTGGTCGGCTTGTTGTTGGACTTGCGCTCCTCGTAGGTGAACGTCTGCGTGTTGCCGTTCTTGTCGACCGTGGAAGTCATGTAGCCGTCGCAGCCGAACAGGAACCGCGTGCCGTCGGGGCGGGTGAGCGTCCAGGCGTCCGGGACCGGGTCGGCGGACGGCTTGCAGTCCAGGCCCGGCTTCATCTCGACCTGGTAGTGGACGCCCGCCGGGGCCTTCCACACGCTGTTGACGCTGTCCCAGCGGAAGACGTGCGTGGTGCCGTCGCCGTCCGGGAGACGGATCTCCGTCGGATTCGGGTTCGGGTGAAAGTCCAGCGGGGCCCCGAGCCGGATCGGCCCGGCCGCCTGGAACGACCAGCCGTGACCGGCGACCGTGTCCGAGGTGTCCTGCGAGTTGTACGCGAACCGGGCGAAGGTGCTCAGGCCACGGCCCGGGTTCGTGAACGCGTTGTACTGCCAGACGCTGTTGCCCGCCGCCAGGTTGTTCATGACCGTCGAGCCGGCGCCGGTGTTCTTGCCTGTGTAGGAGTAGAACTTCTCCAGGCCGAGCTGGTTCGACGTCGGGTCCTCGACCGCCACGTTCTGCTTCAGCGCCGGGATGCCGCCGGTGCCGGCGGACAGCCAGGTGCCGTCGGAGATCTTGCGGACGTCCCAGCCGAGCACGTACTCGTTGCGCTTGTTGCCGGAGTCCGAGTTGATCGGGGTGGCGACCTGGGCCTGGATGGTGGCCGACTTGCCCGGCGCCAGGGCAGGGATCGGGGTGGCGAGCTGGTTGCCGCCGGTGGTCACGTCCGTGCCGTCGGGCAGCTTCCAGGTGTAGGACAGCTCCCGCTCACCCTCCGTCCACTGCGAGGACGTGGTGTTGGTGACCGTGAAGTCCACCGTGTAGGTGGTGTTCGGGGTCATCCGCGACGGGGTGGTGGGCGCGTAGTACGTGGACTGCGTGGTCGAGTCGACGTAGATGACCTGCATGTACGGGCGCAGCTGCGGGTCGGCCGCTTCGGCGGACAGGAACAGGGTGCGCTCCTGCGGGCCGGAGGAGGACTCGTCCTGCAGCCTGACCGCGACGCCCTTGTTGCCGGCCGGGTTCTCCACCCAGCTCTGCATCAGGCTGGTGGCGTCCCACCAGTGGCGGCCGACGTCCGACATGTTGGCGACCGTGTCGGAGACGGCGGCGTTCATGTCACCGCCGGGGCTGGTCCAGGCGGTGGTGGAGGTGGCGTTGTTCCACGTGGCGCTGGTTTCGGCGAAGTCCCTCGTGAGGGCGTGGAGTTCGTAGATCGCTCCGGTGCTGCCCGTGGTGGTCTCCGCGCCCCACATGTACATCCGGTTGTTGAGCACCGTGGCGGTGGCCGGGATGTCGCTGGTGGGGAACTTCAGCACGGCGCGGGTCGTGCCGTAGGTGCCGGAGTTGTTGCCGACGCTCAGCCAATTCTGGCCGACGCCCCAGGACTGGATGGTGTCCTGGTTGGTGGTGGGCTGCTGCGAGGAGAGGGTGGTGTCGGTGACGCCGCCCTGGCTGCCCTGGATGATCTTCATCGTCCGGCCGGCCTTGGGAATGCCGACGACACGGGTCGGGGACCCGAGCAGGTCACCGTCCTCGGTCTTGACCGCGATCTGGTAGTAGTACGACTTCCCGATCTCGCTCGAGCTCGAGTCGGGTGTCGGGACCGCGGTGGTGTCGGTGTAGGCGGTGGCCGCCTTGTCGATCGGCGCGATCAGCGTCGCCGCGGACGGGGTGAAGTCCTGCTGCGTGGAGCGGTGCAGCTGGTACTCGACGATGTCCGCGCCCGTGTCGCCGCTGGTGTTCTTGTACGCCGGCCAGTGCAGCTCGGGGCCGGTGGAGTGCACGACGGTCGGCGAGTCGAGCGCGGTACCGACGCGGCCCCAGGTCACGGTCAGACGCGGGATGCTGGAGGTTTCGCCGCCGTAGTAGCCGTCACCGGCCTCGTAGCGGGGACCGCCGAGCGGTGCGGTGGACGACTCGTCCTTCGCCGTCAGCACGAAGCCGTGATTCGCGGTGCCGTTGACCCACTTCTGCACGGTGTCGGCGACCGGGAACTCGTGCCACTGGTTGTACTCGCCCTTGTTCTTGACGATCTGGGCGGGGTTCACCAGGCGCACCGCGTCCGCGACGACCGCGGTGGAGGTGGAGGCCGGTCCGTCGCCGAGGACGACCTTGCCGACGGTGCCCTTGGTGAACGGCAGCTGCTTGCCGCCGTTCAGCGAGGTCCACACACCGTTCGTGCCGGCCGACTGGTCGACGGTGAAGGTCTGGCTGCCGTCGCGGTGGGTCACCGTGTACGGGGCGTTCGTCGCCCGGTCGGTGGCCGGCACGTAGTGCACGTCGACGCGGTAGGTGGCCGTGTCGGTGACCTTCGGCTGCCAGGTGTACGTGTCGCCGGCGACCGAGTCCTTGTTGTAGTGGTAGTCCTGGCCGATCGCGTACTGGGTCAAAGTCGAGCCGGACGCCGGCCAGACACCCGTCGCCGCGGTCGTCCCGGCGTCACCGTCGTCCGCCTGGACGCTGGTGCCCGACAGCTCACCGACGAGGCCGCTGGTGTTGGACCAGGTGGCCGTCGACTCGTCCCAGGCGCCGGTCGCGCGGTGCGCCTCGATCGTGACGTCGTTGCCGCCTGTGGTGTGCGTCTGGTCGAAGTAGACGCCCAGCCGGGCGCCGTCGACCTTCACCCCGGCCGGGATCTCGTCCAGCGGGAACTTCAGCAGCGACCGGGCCTGGGCGCTGCTGGAGGTCTTGCCCACGGACAACTTCCAGGACGAGTTGAAGTTCGTCGAGGCGGAGTCGGACAGAACCATGGTGTCCTGCGAACCGGACGGCGAGGGCGCGATGGTGATCGTCGGGTCGACCACCACCGGGTACTGGCGCTCCTTCGCCGCCAGCCACTTCGCGTCCGGCGTGACGGTCAGCTTCCAGCCGTCCCCGTCACGGGTGAGCTTCTGGCTGACGGCGGCGCTGTACTCGAACCCGTACGGCGAAGAGGCCGACTTCTTCGCGTCCGTCATGTACGGGGCCGGAATGACCAGCACCGGCGTGTTCGGCAGCTCGCCGAAGAACGCGATCGACCCGTCCTTGCGGGCCTTCGGCGTCAGGCCCTCGGTGTCCAGGGTGAAGGTGTACTTCACCGGACCGTCGGGCCGCTCGGCCAGGACGATGTTCTCCTTCACCCGGCCCGGACCGACCCGATACTCCAGATCGGCGCCGTTCACCGCTCCCCTGTAGGTGACGGTGGCGCCCTTGGCCTCGGGCTTCAGCTTCCCGCCGGCGCCCTGGAGGCCGAGGGTGACCGACCGGTCGCCGTCGGGCGTCTCGAAGCGCAGCAGCTTCTCCGGGTCGGAGGAGAACCAGCTGCGGCCGGTGTTCGCCGTGTTGGCGAAGTCGAAGCCCTTGGACCTGACCGCCCTGACCTGGGTGTCGATGGACTTCCAGGACTTGGAGGCCGGGTCCTGGTACGAGGTCGGCGCGGCCGACAGTTCGGCCTCGACCCGGCCGTCGGAGAGCTGCCAGAAGCGCGCGGAGGGCGTACGGCGGGAGGTCAGTTCCTTGACCCGTTTCGCCTTCGGATCATTCTTTCCCGGGGCGAGCTTTTGCCGGTCGGCTATTCCACGATTGCCATAGGAGGACGGCTCCTTGTTTTCCTTGCCGTCATCTTCGAACCACCCGGCGACGGTGTCGACAATCGACTTGCCGTCGTCCTTCTCGGGCTCCGATGGTGAGGCCGCGTATGCGACCTGCGGAAGCAGTGTGCCTGCCACCGCCGCGACCACCAGACAGGAGACGTATCTCCCGTATGGCACCTTCACGTCATCACCTTTCGACATCGGCGATCCGATCACGCCATAGGCGAGACGGGCACACCGAACGAGCCGGAGCAGAGGATTCCGCCCGGCCTGGAATGACTGCACCGCCACCCGCGAGCCGGAGAATCCCCAGTTCACAGAAGCGGCAGCAGATTATTGATCACTCGGGTGACGCCCCGTCAACCCCACGGACATTCAGGGGCAACCCGACCCGGGAAACACCCCCACTCCGCCCCTTTTGTCCGGTCGCTCGCGCGGTGCGCTCCGCGTGGTGTATAACCGCCCGGTTCGAGCACTTCGACATTGATCCGACTCACCGAAAGCCGGTCCCCGTTCATGTCATCCAAGGAATCCACGGAAAGCGCGGAGCCGGCGGCGGAGTCCGCCGGAACACCGGACACGGAAACCGCGGAAGCGGAGGTGACGGAAACGGAGAAGGCCGGCCAGAAAGCGGCCGTCGCAGAAATGACGGACGAGAGAATCGCGGACATCCAGGCGGCGAACAAGCACGCGGAAAAGGGCGGCGGCGGCCGGGCGGGAGTGGCGATCGCCGCCGTCCTGCTGCTCGCCTGCGGCGGCCTCGTCGGCTACGGCGTGCTCAACACGGAGGACAGGCCGAAGCCCTCCCCCGCCACGCCGGCCGCCGAGGTGACGTACGAGGTCACCGGCGCCGGCCCGGTCGAGATCTCGTACCTCGCCCGCAGCGAGGACGGCTCTGCGACCGTCGTCCGGGACGCCGAACTCCCGTGGAAGAAGACGATCCGGGTGCCGCTGGGCGAGGCGCCGACCGTGGCCGTCGTCCTGGGCGAGAAGGGCGGCCAGGCCGCCTGCACGCTCGCCATCCGCGGCAAGCATGTCCAGCGCGCCACGGCCATGGGCGAGTTCGGCCGCGCCACCTGCGCGGGCGAACTGCCCGCCACAGACAACTGATCGGCTGATCAACGCGCACAGCACGCGCGTACAAGTTCACGAAGGATGGCATGAGTCCGAGAGCGACCCGCGCACGGCGGGCGAGCAACACCAAACGCACCATCTGACTGGCGACGGGAGCCGTGGTCCTCGGGGCCTCCGGGGTCACGGCCGTGGCCGTCACCCCGGAGGAGACCGGCGCCCACGGCAAGCACGTCCAACAGCCACGGCGACGGGCAAACAGGGGGCCGCCTACGGGCCCGCGTCATCACCCGGACGCCTCGTGACGCGCCAGGTCGCAGTGCCTCAAACGCTGCCTGTGTGCTGCCTTCGACATGGACAGCCTCGATACCACTGGGGCCGAACAAGCCCTCGTAGTCGTCACTCAGCGAGGCGGCCTCAGCAGAGAAGCATGCGGTGGAGGCGCGGGAGGGTCTACTGGCTGGGCCAATTCATGGTCCGCCCCAAAGACGCCAGCCAATGGGATCAGTGAACACATCGGCGCGTCCATCGACTGCGGGCCGTTCAGTCCAGTTCTCGCTCTTTCGACGCTGCCCACCATCCTCCGAGTCGAAATTGGTCGCCGGGCTCGAATCCCAGCCGGTCGTACAGTTTCGTCAGATGGTTGGTGAGCGTGCGCGTACTCACTGGGATTGCTGCAGGGTTGGGTGACACCTGACCTGGCTTGCTGAGAAGCGGCCTGGAAGGATGTTGCAGTGCCCAAGCCGTATCCGAAGGAGTTCCGCGAGGACGTCGTGCGGGTCGCACGCAACCGCGAGCCCGGCGTCACGCTGGAACAGATCGCCACCGACTTCGGCGTCCACCCGATCACGCTCTCGAAGTGGCTGCGCCGCGCCGACACCGACGAGGGCGCCAGGCCCGCAACGACGTCGGGTGAGTCGGCCGAGCTGCGCGAGGCACGCAAACGGATCCGGCTGCTGGAGCAGGAGAACGAGGTGCTCAGGAGGGCTGCGGCGTATCTGTCACAGGCGAACCTGCCGGCAAAATGATGTACCCGCTCGTCCGTGAGCTGGCCGCCGCCGATGCCCCTCACCGGGTGCCGGTGGCGGTGACGTGCCGGGTGCTCGGGCTGGCCCGCCAGCCCTACTACCGGTGGCTGGCCCGGCCTGCCACCGACGCCGAACTTACCCAGGCATACCGGGCCACCGCCCTGTTCGACGCGCACCGCGACGATCCCGAGTTCGGGCACCGCTTCCTCCTCGACGAGGCCCGCGCCGGCGGTGAGGCGATGGCCGAGCGGACCGCCTGGCGGATCTGCCGGGACAACGGCTGGTGGAGTGCCTTCGGCAAACGCAGGGGCCGCGGGAAGAATGCCAAAGCCGGGCCGCCGGTCCACGATGACCTGGTGCGGCGGGACTTCACCGCAGACGGGCCGAACCGGTTGTGGCTCACGGACATCACCGAGCACGCGACCGGCGAGGGCAAGCTGTATCTGTGCGCCGTCAAGGACGTGTACTCCGGCCGCATCGTGGGCTATTCCATCGACGCCCGGATGAAGTCCCGCCTCGCGGTGGCCGCGCTGGAGTCCGCCGTTGCCCGCCGCGGCCCCGCTGCGGGATGCATCGTGCACTCCGACCGCGGATTCCCGTAAGGTCGCCGCCGTCCTCACCCGGCACGGCCTGGTCGGCTCAATGGGCCGGGTCGGGGCCGCCGGCGACAACGCTGCTTCAGAAACAACGCCCACCGCTCTGCTTACCTTCTGCGCGGATTGTCGGAACGGCATGGGTGGCGAACGAAATTTCCCTGACCGAATGTTCCACGTGGGGCGGGCTGCGATCTCCGCCTCGGGACGGACCTCGCTCGTCCAGTGACTGCATGAGCCACGTCCGCCTTGATTCACTGCCATGCCTGATCCATGCCGAACGTCGGAGTTCTACGCTGCGTAGTCAGCACCAAGTCAGCACGGGAGTCAGCACCGGGCCCCAAAACATACCGAACAGCGCAACCCAGACAGCCCTCCCTCGCCCTTCGAAATGACCCTCGAACCAGCTTGCCGACATGTCTCGCATGGTGGCCCCGCGCACACTCGACCCGAGAACTATGGTGTCCCACCACATACGCCCCTGACCTGGCCCTTCCTACGGTGTGGCGACACACAAACGTCCCCGCCAACTGTCCGGAAGTGGTGTCCATGGCCGCCCCCGCAACCGCTCCACCAGCGCCGAGCTCACTGAAGCGCATCGTCGCCGCCAGTCTCATCGGCACCACCATCGAGTGGTACGACTTCTTCCTCTACGGTGCCGCCGCCGCACTGGTCTTCAACACGCTCTTCTTCCCCGAGTCCGACCCCCTCGTCGGCACCCTGCTCTCCTTCCTCACCTACGCCGTCGGCTTCGCCGCCCGGCCCGTCGGTGCGCTCGTCTTCGGGCACTACGGCGACCGGCTCGGGCGCAAGAAACTGCTCGTCCTCAGCCTGTTGCTGATGGGCGGCGCCACCTTCGCCATCGGGCTGCTGCCGACCCACGCCACCATCGGCACCGCCGCTCCGGTGCTGCTGACCGTGCTGCGGCTCGTCCAGGGCTTCGCCCTCGGCGGCGAGTGGGGCGGGGCCGTGCTGCTGGTGTCCGAGCACGGGGATGCGCGGCGGCGCGGGTTCTGGGCCTCGTGGCCGCAGACCGGGGCGCCCGCCGGCCAGCTGCTCGCGACCGGTGTGCTGGCGGCTCTGACGGCGCTGCTCAGCGACGCCGCGTTCGAGTCGTGGGGCTGGCGCGTGCCGTTCCTGCTCTCCGGTGTGCTGGTGATCGTGGGGATGTGGATCCGGCTGTCCGTCGACGAGTCGCCGGTGTTCAAGGAGGCGCTGGCGCAGGCCGAGGCGCGCAAGGCCGACCAGGCCACCGAGAAGATGCCGCTGGTCGCCGTGATGCGGCACCACTGGAGGGACGTGCTCATCGCGATGGGTGCGCGGATGGCGGAGAACATCTCGTACTACGTGATCACGGCCTTCATTCTGGTGTACGCCGTGGAACACACCGGCCTGGAGAAGCAGACCGCCCTGAACGCCGTCCTCATCGCCTCCGCGATCCACTTCGCGGTGATCCCGGCCTGGGGCGCGCTCTCCGACCGCGTCGGCCGCCGCCCGGTCTACCTTGCGGGCGCGCTGGGTGTGGGCGCGTGGGCGTTCCCCTTCTTCGCCCTGGTCGACACCAAGAGCTTCGGTCTCCTGCTGCTCGCCGTGACCGTGGGCCTGGTCTTCCACGGGGCGATGTACGCGCCGCAGGCGGCGTTCTTCTCCGAGATGTTCGCGACGCGGATGCGCTATTCGGGCGCGTCGATCGGCGCGCAGTTCGCCTCCGTGGCGGCCGGCGCTCCGGCACCGCTCATCGCGACGGCGCTGCTGGTGAAGTACGACGGCTCGAGCATGGTGTCGGTGTACCTGCTGGGTGCGGTGGCCATCACGGTCGTCGCCCTGCTGGCGGCCCGCGAGACACGCCACCGCGACCTGGCGCAGATCGACGCCACCCGCTCACCGCAGAAGACCGCGGAGACGACCCCGGTCCGCTGAGTCCACGTCAGTCCGTGTCACCGGGACCCGTCCAGCACCTATCTGTTGTTCCAGGCGGTTCGAGAAAGTGGACGCTCCCCCGAGCCGCCCAAACGAGAAGAGGAACGAGAATGTCACGACGCCGGGCCCTGCGTGCCGCAGCCGTACTCGCCGCGCCTGTCATCGCGCTGGGGTGAGCACTTCTTCCGCGTTCGCCGCTGACACATGGGTCAACATGTACAAGAACGGCGTCAAGGTCGCCAGCATGCAGCACGTCGACAGCGGCGACTACTTCCGGGTCTACGACAATCACGCCGACGGCCACGGTGTGCGCGGGCACCTGTATTCCTGGACGGGTTATGACTACACGCTCGTGATGACCAAGTACAACGGCAGCGGAGCGGGCACCTACACGCAAATGCAGTACGACGTGTGGGGAACGAACTTCTACGCGATGCAGGTGTGTTCGGTGGACGGCTCGGGAGACACCTCGCCGGGTCCCTGCTCGGACATGAAGTACTTCAGTGAGTAAGGCGACTCTCCTTCCGGTCGTGCGGACTTCTCGGTCCGGCACCGGGCCGGCGGTTCACCGGCACACTGAGCGGCTCAGCCCCCGACCAGCAATTGGCGGGTGGCTGAGCCGTCCCTGAAGTCGGCGGCAGGGCGTGGGCCACCTGCACCGGGTCGCGGTGGCAAGGCCCGTCGCGCGAGCGGCCGTGAATGCGGAGGATCGGCGGGTGGACGCGGCCGGCCGCGTCCGGCTCTGGGCCTGGTGAAGCCGGTCAGCTCGTCAGCCCGTACAGCCGCAGCGCCAGCTGGATCTCCAGGGTCCGCGACGGCGACTGCCAGTCCGGTCCCAGGAGCCGGCCTATGCGCTCCAGCCGCTGGGCCACGGTGTTCACATGCACATGCAGGTCGTCCTTGGTGCGGGCGGGGCTCATCCCGCTCGCGAAGTACGCGTCCAGCGTCCCCACCAGGTCCGTGCCGCGGCGTCTGTCGTACGCGACGACTTCGCCGATGGTGCGGCTCACGAAGCCGTCGATGTCTCCCGGGTCGGCGAGCAGCAGGCCGAGGAACCCCAGGTCCTGGGCGGCCGCGCCCTGGCCGGTGCGCCCGAGCAGGCGCAGTGCGTCCAGGCAGCGGCGGGCCTGCTCGTAGGCTCCGGAGACCGGGGCCGTGTCGCCCGCCGGGGCCTCGACGGGGGACGAGGCGCCGACGGTGACGGACTCCCGCAGGGTGCCCCCGAGTTGGCGCGCGGCCTGCCGGGCGACGCCCGCGGGAGTGTCACCGGGTCCGAGGGGCAGCAGCAGGACGGCGCCGCCGTCACGGGCGGCGGCCAGACCGGAGCGGGTGGCGGCGAGGTGCGAGGCCGCCGACCACAGCCGCTGGCGGTCCGCGCTCTCCTGCGCGGCGGACTGCGGGGCCGGCCCGGGCATGGCGCCGGGGGTGTCGATCCGGGCGGCGAGCACCACATGGGGGGCGTCGAGGTCGGCCCGCAGCCGGGCGGCACGCTCCCGCAGCAGCCTGGGGTCGCGGTCCGGGGAGTCGAGCAGGTCGTCGAGCAGTTCGCCCCGCACCCGCTGTTCCGCGTCGTGGGCGGACCGTTCGGCGAGCAGCAGCAGGGAGGTGACCATCGCGGCGCGTTCGAGGGTGCGGCGGCCTGCGGGATCGAGGCCGGGGTGGCCGTGCAGGACGAGGGAGCCGAAGACCTCGCCTCCGGCGGCGACGGCGGCGACCCAGTCGTCGCCGTGCCGTGTCGCGTGGCCGCCCGCACCGGTGGTGTCCGGGCCGCCCCCGGAGAACTCGACCGTCCCGCCGAGGACTTCGGAGAGCGCCGCGGCCACGTCGTCGACGCCCCCGCCGCGCAGGACCAGCTCCGTCAGGCGGTCGTGGACGTCGGAGGCACGCTGGAGGACGCCGCTGTGCTCCTGGATGATCGCGTTGGCCCGCTCGAGGTCTGCGAGCGCCGAGCGGGTCTCGGCGAGGAGGTTCGCGGTGTCGATGGCCACGGCCGCGTGGGCGGCGAAGGAGGCGAGCAGCGCGACCTGCTCCCGTTCGAAGACCCTGGCGCGCCGGTCCGCGGCGAACAGTACGCCGATGACCTGGCTGCCGAGCATGAGCGGCACACCGAGAATGGCGACGAGCCCTTCGTCCCTGACGGCGGCGTCGATGCTCCCGGTGTGCTCGAATCGGGCGTCGTCGAAGTAGCTGTCGGTGACGTACGGCCGGGCGGTCTGGGCGACGAGTCCGCCGAGGCCTTCCCCCATGCCGAGCCTGACCTGCTGGAAGCGTGCCGACACGGACCCTTCGGTGACCCGCATGTAAGTGTCGCCGGCCGCCGGGTCGTGCAGGCTGAGGTAGGCCACCTCGGTGCCGAGCAGCGAGCGGGCGCGCTGCACGATCGCCCGGAGCACCGCGTCGAGGTCGCGCAGACCCGCGAGGTCGTGCGCGGTCTCGAAGAGGGCCGACAGCTCCGCCTCCCGACGCCGTCGGCCCTCCAGCTCGGCCCGCACCCGCAGAGCCAGTTGCTTGGCGCGTTCGAGGGAGGCCAGCTCCTCGGGCCCGGCGCCGTCGGCGCGGGCGAGGAGCACCGGCCTGTCGTACGCCTCCGCGGCGGCGCCTCTGGCGAGGAGCTCCAGGTAGGGGACTTGATCGTGGGACATGGACACAGGCTTACCTGCCGTACGGGTGGTCGCACCAGCCCTGTGGACGACGAAGGGGTCCCGCGGCGGGCGTCAGTGGGCGGTCCATCCGCCGTCAAGGGCCAGCGAGGTGCCGGTGATGAAGGACGCCTGCGGCGAGCACAGGTACAGGGCGGCGTCCGCCACCTCCTCCGGCTCGACGAGTCTCTTGATCGCCGAGTCCTTGAGCAGTACGTCGGTGAGGACGCGCTCCTCCGGCAGTGCGTGGGCGGCTGCCTGGTCGGCGAGCTGCTTCTCGACGAGCGGAGTGCGGACGTATCCGGGGTTGACGCACACGGAGGTCACACCGTGCGGGGCGCCCTCGAGCGCGGCGGTCTTGGAGAGACCTTCGAGGCCGTGTTTGGCGGCCACGTACGCGGACTTGTAGGCGGAGGCGCGCAGTCCGTGCACCGACGAGATGTTGACGATGCGGCCCCAGCCCTGTGCGTACATGTGCGGCAGTGCGCCCCTGATCAGCCGGAACGGCGCCTCGAGCATCACCGTGAGGACGGTGTGGAAGACGTCGGGCGGGAAGTCCTCGATGGGACGTACGAGTTGGAGTCCGGCGTTGTTGACAAGGATGTCCGTGCCGGCGGCCGCGGCCTCGGCGGCTTCCAGGTCGGTGAGGTCGAGCAGGTGCGGCTCCACGGCCCCGGCGAGGCCGTCGCCGTGGCCGGCGAGTGCGGCCAGCCCCTCCGCGTCCCGGTCGACGGCTCTGACCTTGGCTCCGGCGGCCGCGAGCCGGAGCGCGCAGGCGCGGCCGATGCCGCCCGCGGCACCGGTGACGAGGGCGGTACGGCCACTGAGGTCGACGGATACGGCAGAGGCCGCGACTGCGGGAGCCGATGTGCCGGGGGGTGTGGTGGGCGCGGTCATGTGGGGCACCCTAGG
Source organism: Streptomyces peucetius (assembly GCF_025854275.1). Lineage (NCBI taxonomy): Bacteria > Bacillati > Actinomycetota > Actinomycetes > Kitasatosporales > Streptomycetaceae > Streptomyces > Streptomyces peucetius. The sequence goes on from NZ_CP107567.1 coordinate 862,599, forward strand.
CAGCGATCACCCGGCGACCGATGTGGTCCGGGCCCATACTTCACTGCCTCTTGGTGGGTTGGAACCATGCTGGTCCCTCGGTGAGCGCATTCTTGATCCGGAAGATCGCGAAGTCCTGGAGCTCGGGCAACGCGTCCACGGGGAACCAGCCCACCTCGAGGGACTCCTCGTCGTTGACCCGCGCCTCTGCGGCGCCGCTCACGGCCCGGCACCGCATGGTGATGTCCATGTACTGGCACACGTCGCCGTTGGGATAGGTCACCGGCCTCGGCAGCGCCTGCACGAGGACGACCCGCTCGGCGACGCAGCGCACGGCGGTCTCCTCGTACACCTCCCGTTCCGCGGTCGCCGCGGGCTCCTCCCCCGGCTCCGGGATGCCGCCGATGATCGACCAGTTGCCGGTGTCGGCGCGCATGCCGAGCAGCACCCGCCCCAGGTCGTCGAAGACGACGGCGCTGACACCGGGCAGGAACAGCAGCTGATGGCCGGCGGTCGCCCGGATGGCGCGGATGAATTCGGGAGTTGCCATGCTCCGGACCTTAACGGGCCCCGGCCCGGCGGCCGAACCGGGCGGCTGTGGGTGTCCCCCGGCGGATCCCGTACGGCCCGCACCCGCGGTGCGTGCCGTACGGGGACCTACGCCGGGTCACCGGCCGGGGCGCCGTCCGCGTCGCCGTCAGCCGTCCGCCGCCGCTCCCGTACGGCGCCGGCCCCGACCGCGGCCAGGCCGCCCGCGGCGAGCAGCACCAGGGCCAGCTCGGGCGCGGCGCCGAGCCGGGTCGCGGGCGTGAGCGACGAGCGCAGCGGCACCTCGGCGACCAGGGCGTCGGGCGTGAACATCGCCGTCTTCTCGACGATCTCCCCGTCGGGCATGATGACCGCGCTGACGCCACTGGTGACGGGCACGACGACGGAGCGGCTGTGTTCGACGGCCCGCACCCGGGACATCGCGAGCTGCTGGTAGGTCATCTCGCTCCGCCCGAACGTGGCGTTGTTGCTCGGCACCGAGATGAGCTGTGCCCCGTGGGTGACGGTGTCGCGCGCCGCGTCGTCGAAGGCGGCCTCGAAACAGGTGACGAGCCCGACCTTCGTACCGGCCAGGTCGAAGACCCCGACCTCGTGGCCGGGCCCGAAGTCACGGCTGACCCGGTCCACGTCGTCGTTGAAGAGCCGTACGACGGACCGCATCGGGATGTACTCGCCGAACGGCTGGACGTGACGCTTGTCGTAGGTGTCGACCGGGCCGCGGTCCGGGTCCCACTCGATCAGGGTGTTGCGGAGCCTGCCGGTCTCCGGGGTGAGCACGGCGCCGACGACGGTCGGCACGCCGATGGCCTCCACCGCCTCGTCGATGACCTGCCGGGCGTCCGCGTTGCGGTACGGGTCGAGGTCGGAGGAGTTCTCGGGCCACAGCACGAAGTCGGGGCGGGGCTCCTTGCCCGCCTTCACGTCAGCGGCGAGCTGCTCGGTCCGCTCGGCGTGGTTGTCGAGGACGGCCCGGCGCTGGGCGTTGAAGTCGAGTCCGAGACGGGGGACGTTGCCCTGGATCGCGGCGACCGTCGCCGTGGCGTCCTGCGCGGAGGCGTCCACGAGGGGCCGGGAGGCGAGGGCGGCGGCGACGGGCACGAGGAGGGAGAGCAGCGCCGCCGTGGCGGCGGTGCGCCGGACGACCGCGCCGCGACGGTGGGCGGCGACCTGGCGTGCGGTCTCGTAGAGGCCGAATCCGCAGAGCACGACGGCGAAGCTGAGCACGGGCGTGCCGCCGAGGGCCGCGAGCGGCAGGAAGAACCCGTCCGCCTGCCCGAACGCGATCTTGCCCCAGGGGAAGCCGCCGAACGGCACGCGGGCGCGTGCCGCCTCCGCGGCGATCCATACGGCGGCGCCCCACAGCGGCCAGGCGGGCAGCCGCGTGACGGCGGCGATCCCCGTTCCGGCGAGCGCCACGAACAGAGCCTCCGCCGCCACCAGCGCCAACCACGGCACGGGGCCGACCTCCTCGCCCGTCCAGACGAGCAACGGGAGCAGGAAACCGAGCCCGGCGAGGTAGCCCAGTCCGAACGCGGGGCGCAGGCGGCGGCCGCGCAGGGTCCAGCCGAGCAGGGCGAACGCCGGGAAGGCCAGCCACCACAGCGGTCGCGGCGGGAAGCTCGCGAAGAGCAGTACGCCACTGAGCGCGGCGGCGCCGGGACGTACGAGCCGGCGCAGCAGCGGTCGGCCTGCGGCGGCCGTGGGCCGTGGGGTGTCGACGGAGGTCGTGGTGGCGCTCACCTGGCGGAGTCTACGGCGGAGCGCTGTGAAGGCCCCAGTCGCGTCGCCCCGCCGAGCAGCAACGTTTCTTCTCGATTCCCCCGCAGACCTGCGGGTCGCCCGTTAACGTGTGCGCCAGTCCTGCGCGCCCGGAACCGTTTCAGGTCGGTTCCGGCTGCCGCGGAGCGTTGCCGGTCGGGGCCGGCCCGCTGCCCGCTGCGTCCACGCGCGGGGCCCGTCACGGTCGGGGGGCGACGGGGTGGATCCAGTGGGCGGGCGGCCCATGGGCCGGGAACGCGGCAGCGGTCCCGACGCGACGGGTGTCACCGTCCTGACCTGCTGTGCCGTCTGGTCGCTGGTCAGCGCGGCCGGCCGGGACGGCAGACCGGAGGGTGTGCTGCTCGCCGTGTTCGCCGTCACGGCGGGGTACGCCTGCGGGCGGCTGTGCGGGTCGGTGCTTCCGGCGGGTGCCTTCGCCGTCGCCGCGGTGGGCGCGCTCGTCCTGGCGGTCGCGTCCCACGACGGTGTGCCGGGATCCATCGCCGGCGCGGGTACACCGCCGGGGCACGCGGGCGCGGTCGCCGCACTCCTGGTACTCGCCGCCGGTGCGGCGTGCTGCGCGGCGTCAGCGGCCCGCGCGGCGTCAGGACCGTCGCTGTCAGGGGTGTCAGGAACGTCGGCGTCAGGGGTGTCAGGACCGTCGGCGTCCGCGCGGTCGGCGTCACGGCTGCTCGCGCTCGTCGTGGCCTGCGCGGCGCTCGTTCTCGGCTCCGCGCCTGCTTTCGTGGCGTGTCTGGCCGTGCTGCTCTGGTCGCTCGCCACGGCCGGGACCCGCCGGCGCACCGCGTTCCTCGCGGCCCTGGGGCTGGCGACGGCGCTCGTGGCGGGCACCTCGTGGGCCGTGGCCGAGGACGCCCTCCCCCCGGGGCTCGCCGCTTCCGTCGAGGCGCCGCTCACGCCCCACAGGGTGGCGCTGTGGCGGGACGCGGTCGCCATGGCGGCAGAGGACCCGGTACGGGGCGTGGGCCCGGCGCGCTTCGGGCGGCTGAGTCCCACGTCCGCCGGGTCGGCGGACTCGGACGGCAAACCGCACTCGGCACTGCTGCAGCAGGCGTCGGAGCAGGGCGTGGTCGGCGTCGCGCTGCTCGCGGCAGCCTTCGTCTGGATGCTCTACGGGCTGTGGCGCTCGCCCCGTCCGACGCCCGTGGTGCTGGGCGCGGCCGGCACGCTGACGGCGCTGGCGGCGCTCGCCTGCGTCGGCAACGCCCTGAGTTTCGCGCCGGTGACGGCCGGGGCGGGACTGCTCGCGGGTCTCGCCACCGCAAGCCCGGGGACCGGCCGCCACAGCCCGTAGACGGGCCGGTTCCAGGGACCGGCGGCCTCCCGGCACGCCTCGGAGCGCGACCCGGGACCTTCAGTGCCCGGGCAGCCGGCCGCCGGCACGGGCTGCCGTCGTTCTCAGGCCTGGGTGGCCCCGTCCGTCCGGCTGGTGCCCTCTCGCTCCATCCGGGCCAGCCGGGCGCGCACGGTCCGCACCGCCGTCGCCGCGTCGTCGACGGTCACCGTGAATTTGCCGCCGTCGTCGAGGGTGACCACCAGGCCCTCCCCTCGCCGTACGACCACGGCGGTGCCCCGCTCGGGCCGCCAGCGGCAGCCCCAGCCACCCCACTGGCGGGGGGTCACCCTCGGGGCGAAGTCGGCGCTCACCACGTGGGAGAGGGGGATGTGCCGGCGCGGCACGCCGATATGGCCGCACCGGACGTCCAACGCGTGCCGGTCGATCCTGACCACGACGTACACGAAGGCGAGCGTGCCGTAAAGGATCATGATGCCCGCCGCGAAGCAGCCGATGACCGCCATCAGGAGCGCGGCGATTCCCGTGGTCCAGGTGGCGTCGACGGCAAGCTTCACGCCGAGGGCCAGGCACCCGCCGCCCGCCACCGCGAGCAGCCACTGCATACGGTTGGTCGCACGGCCGGTCCAGACCTCTGGAAGGGGTTCCGAGCCGTGCTCCTCGTGCCGGAAGTGGTGCCTCATGAATAGGACACTACCCACCAATCGGACAACGAGTACTGCCGCGACGAAAGCGGTGGAAACGCCCGGACGACGGGCGTGCGCCGTCAGCGCACAGGGATGACGGCGGGCAGCAGACGGCCTTCCGCATAGTTCAGCGCCTCGGCCGGAAGGGTGGATTCCGCCCCGCTGAGCAGCACCGTGAGCCGGTTGCCCGGCGTCGCGTCGGGCGCCGGCCGCACGCCCATGCGGCGCAGGGCCTGCGCGGCGACGGCGCCCGCGGAGCCGTGCAGCACCAGGGGCGGCCGGTCCGCCTGCTGGACCGCGGCCCGGATGCGCTCGGAGACGAGTTCGTAATGGGTGCAGCCCAGGACGACGGCCCTTACGTCGCGGGGGGTGAGCGCGGCCGCGGCGGCCACGGCCCGGTCGATGGCGGCCTCGTCCGCCTGCTCCACGGCGTCGGCGAGACCCGGGCAGGGCACCGCGGTCACGTCGGCGGCCCCGCCGAATTCCTCGATGAGGCCGCGCTGGTACGGGCTGCCGGTGGTCGCCGGGGTGGCCCAGATCGCCACCGCGCCGCCGCCCGCCGCGGCGGGCTTGATCGCCGGGACCGTACCGATCACGGGGATCTCCGGTTCGAGCTCGGCCCTGATCGCGGGCAGCGCGTGCACGGAGGCGGTGTTGCAGGCCACGATCAGCGCGTCCGGACGGCGGGCGGCGGCCGCGCGCGCCACCGTCAGGGCGCGCTGCGCGAGGTCGTCCGGTGTCCGCGGGCCCCACGGCATGCCGTCGGGGTCACAGGACAGCACCAGCTCCGCGTCGGGGCGCAGCGTGCGCACAGCGGCGGCCGCCGGGAGCAGGCCGATACCGGAGTCCATGAGCGCGATCTTCACCCGGTCACCATAGTCGACCGCCGCCACGGCCCGGCCTCCGTGCGGCAGACTGCGGCGAATGAGCGCCCTTGCCTGGATCGCCGTGGGATCGCTGACCGCCTGGGGATGGCTGCTGCTCGGCCAGGGCTTCTTCTGGCGGACAGACCAGCGGCTGCCGCACCGGGAGAGCCCGGCCGAATGGCCGGACGTGGCCGTCGTCGTACCCGCGCGGGACGAGGCCGAGGTGCTGCCGCTGAGCCTGCCGACCCTGCTGGCCCAGGACTACCCGGGTCGGGCCGAGATCGTCCTGGTCGACGACAACAGCGGGGACGGGACCGGGGAGCTCGCCCGGTCGCTCGCCGCACACCACGGGGGGCTGCCGCTGCGGCTGGTGACCCCCGGCGAGCCGGAGCCGGGCTGGACGGGGAAGCTGTGGGCCCTGCGGCACGGCATCGCCGTCGCGCGGGAACGCGGCCCCGAGTTCCTGCTGCTGACCGACGCCGACATCGCGCACGCGCCCGACAGCCTGCGGGAACTGGTGGCGGCCGCGCGGACCGGCGGCCTCGATCTCGTGTCCCAGATGGCGCGGCTGCGGGTGGCGAGCGGCTGGGAGCGGCTGGTCGTACCGGCGTTCGTCTACTTCTTCTCCCAGCTCTATCCGTTCCGCTGGATCAACAGGGGCGGTTCGAGGACCGCCGCGGCCGCCGGAGGCTGTGTGCTGCTGCGTGCCGACACGGCGGCGCGGGCCCGCGTCCCGGACTCGATCCGTCAGGCGGTGATCGACGACGTCTCGCTGGCGCGGGCCGTGCGCCGTGCGGGGGGCACGATCTGGCTCGGGCTCGCCGACCGGGTCGAGAGCGTACGTCCGTATCCGAGGCTGGCGGACCTGTGGCAGATGGTTTCGCGCAGCGCCTACGCGCAGTTGCGTCACAGCCCGCCGGTGCTCGTGGCGACCGTCGCGGGGCTGGCGCTGGTCTATCTCGCCCCGCCGGTGGCACTCGCGGCCGGACTGCTCACGCACGACCCGGCGGCAGCCTGGATCGGGGCGGCGGCCTGGGCGGTGATGACGGGGACGTACCTGCCGGTGCTGCGTTACTACCGGCAGCCGAGGCTGCTGGCGCTCACGCTGCCCTTCACGGCGGTGCTGTACCTGCTGATGACGGTCGACTCGGCGGTGCGGCACTACCGGGGGCGGGGCACGGCATGGAAGGGCCGCACGTATGCGCGGCCGGAGGTCGCGGGCGACGCCTGAGACCGTCCGGCCCGTGCCGCGCGGGACCGTCCGGCCCCCGCCGCGTGCGCGCGGCGGGGCGGGCAGGGGCGAGCAGGGGGCGTCACTTGCGGCCGGGGGTCCAGTTCATGCCCCAGCCGTAGGCCTGGTCGACGGTGCGCTGCGGGCTCACGCCGCGCTGCGGGACGAGGAAGCGGGCCTCGCGCTGGACGACGAGGTCGGAGCCGGTGTTGGTGATCAGCGCGAGGGCGCAGACCGTGGAGGGGACGGTGCACTCGCCGAGGGAGAAGTCGATCGCCGCGCCGTGCTGCGGCTGCAGGGTCACGGTCGCGTCGAGGTCGGCGAAGCTGCGGGCGCCTTCGTAGATGGTCACGAAGATGACGACGCGGCGGATGTCCTGCCGGTGGTCGAGGTTGACGGTGAGGTTCTCGCCCGGCGTGCCACCTGTGCGGTCGTCCCCGTCGAGATGGATGAACGGGGGCCGGTCCAGAGCCCCGAAGGCGTTGCCGAGTGCCTGCACCACGCCCTTGCGGCCGTCGGAGAGTTCGTACAGCGCGCAGAGGTCGAGGTCGAGGTCCCCGTGCATGGCGACGGCGCGCCCGAGTTTGGCGCCCCAGCCCTGGAACTGCTTGCGCACCCGCCAGTTGAGGTTGACCCGCATCGCGCCGGACGTGCCGCCCTGCTTGGTGAGGGAGACGGTGGGCGCCTCCTTCGTCAGCGTCACCTTGGTGAGACGTACCGGAGACGGTGGTGCGGCGGGCGCCACCGGGGCAGCAGGGGCTGTGGGTGCGGGAGCCGGGGCGGTGGGCGCCGGGGCCGCTTGCTGCGGTTCGTCGACCGTGATGCCGAAGTCGGTCGCGAGGCCCTCGAGTCCGGTCCCGTAGCCCTGTCCGACCGCGCGGAACTTCCAGGCGCCCTGACGCCGGTAGAGCTCGCCGAGCACGAAGGCCGTCTCGACCGTGGCGTCCTGGCTGTCGTAGCGGGCGATCTCGCCGCCCGAGGCGGCGTCGAGCACCCTGATGTGCAGGCCGGGCACCTGCCCGAAGGTGCCGCCGTCGACGGAGGCGGCCAGCACCACCCGCTCGATCGCGCTCTCGACCCGCTCGAGGTCGACCGCGACGACGTCGGTAACGGCGCCGTCCGCCGTCCGCTTGCCTTCGTGGCGCACCGCTCCGGACGCGTGCGCCGGCTGGTTGTAGAAGACGAAGTCGCTGTCGGAACGGATTTTTCCGGCCGCCAGCAGAAGTGCCGAGGCGTCGACGTCGGGCACCCCCGGCCCTGAGCGCCAGCCGAGCTCCACGCGGACGCTGCCCGCCGGTACCGGTGTGTTCGCTCCCTTAAGCATGGACATGCTCGCCCCCATCGCGATTCGGTGCCCGGAAGTTCGTTCGTCGTCAACCTATTCCGCATACGTCCGTCACCGAGGGGCCGACCCGTCGGTAACCCTTTCTCAGCTTGCCCTTTACACGATCACGAGACGCCAAGAGGCCCGATTCCCCCAGGTTCGCCCACATTAGCGAACCGTGGTCACTCATAGCTGCCGAAACAACCCTCTTACCGGACTCCCCAACCAGCACATCGTGGGCTTAACTTATGTGCCATGACCTCCCCCCGCGCCACTTACGGCGGCGGTTACTACTCCGCGCCGGCGTTTCCCGACACCCCGATCTACGACTCCCTGGTCGCGGAGCGGGGCACACCTCAGATCGCCCCGATCCGAGTGCCTGCCGCGTACGACACCGGCAACAGCTATCTGCCGGCGCTGCCCGCGGCCCTACCCGCCCTCCCGGCGGCTCCTTCACCGTCCGCCCCCTCCTACGGCTACCCGCAGCAGATGCAGCAGCCCGTGCCGCTGCAGCAGGCGCCTGCTCCGTACATCCCGCAGCAGCCGGCCGCTCCCCGTGGCTACCCGGGTCCGCAGTACCAGTCCCAGCCGCAGCGCCCCGCGCCCACCGGGTACGAGGCCATGCGGCCCGCGGCGGCGCGCCCCGCTCCGGCGCCCGCGCCCTACGAGGATCCGTACAACCGCCCGTACCAGGGGCGGGGGTACTGAGCCGCGACGACGCCGGTGACGGCGGCCCGCCCTCACAGTGCTCCGGCGCGGAGGTACGGACGGGCCGCCACCACGCCCTCCGCATGCGCCGTCACGCTCTCCCGCATGCACGACCGCCGAAGGCATCCGCCTCCTGACGTCCCGCACATGTCCGTCGGCGTGTCCCCCCGCCGGGAAAGTTTCCCCTGCCCGGGAACCCATCGTGGTGGCAGGCTCGTTGGACGGGGCGCGGAGACGGCTCTCCGGGGTGACGCCCCTCTCTCTTCGCGGCATTCGTGCCGTGCCGTCCCGTACCGGACAGTCACGGACACGGGAAAGGGGGTGCGGTCACGTGCGGGCCGCGGTCGGCATCTGGCGCTGGCGCCGCAATCCTCTGCGGCGTGCGACCGATCTGTTCGAGGCATGGCTCGCGCTCGTCGCCGTCCTGCTCATCATCCTGACCGCCCCGGTCGCGGGCTGGATCACCGGCGCACTGGCCGAGGAGTCGCTGCGCCAGGCGATACGGGTCCAGCGGCTGCAGCGCCATGTCACGACGGCCACGGTGCTCGGCGAGGCGACGCCGCACCGGCCCGCCGTCCTCGATCCGGAGACCGCCACGGCGAACGAGCGGCGCACACTGGTCGAGGCGAAGTGGACCGCCCCGGACGGCAGTCGGCACACCGGCACCCTCCCGACCGCCCTCCCCTCGCCGCGCCCCGGCGAGACATTCCGCATCTGGACGGACAGTTCCGGCCGAACCGTGCCGCGCCCGTTGAGCCCTGCCTCCGCCGAGGTGCACGCCGCCCTCGCCGGAGTCGGCGCCGCACTGGCCTGGGGTCTGCTTCTCGAATGCGCCAGAAGGCTGGTCCTGTGGCGGCTCGTGCGCCGCAGACACGCGCAGCTGGACCGGGCCTGGGCCGCCGTGGGGCCGGACTGGGGGCGGGCCGGAGCGGGAAGCTGACCTGCCACATCCCGTCAACTCCCGCACGGCTCGCGCGCTACGGTGGTGCGACCCCGTTCGGGGTTTCGGGACGCGTCCCCCTCAGAGGCGCGACGTTGTACGGATCACGAGGTGGGGGCAGAGCAGCACGATGGCACAGGGCACGGTCCAGGTGACGCACACCGGTACCTCGCGGTGGCGGCGCCGCACAGGCGAGTACCCCTCTCTCGCCGCTGCTCTGGAGGCCGCCGGTGACGGCGACGTCCTGACCGTGGCCCCCGGCACCTACCGCGAGAATCTCGTCGTCCGGCGCGCGGTCACACTGCGCGGTCCCGAGGGCTCGGCCGGATCGGTGCGCATCGCGCCCGCCGACGGCGTGCCCCTGACCGTGCGGGCGTCCGCGACCGTACGGGACCTCCATCTGGAGGGACAGGACTCGGCCGCTCCGGCGCTGCTCGTCGAGGACGGCACGCCCGAGTTGACGGACCTGCGGATCGTCACCCGGTCCGCGGTCGGCCTCGAGGTGCGCGGCGCAGCCCGGCCCACCGTCCGCCGCTGCACGGTCGACAATCCGGCGGGCGTCGGCATCGGTGTACTGGACGGCGCGGGCGGAGTGTTCGAGGAGTGCGAGGTGGTGTCCGCCGGCCAGTCCGGCGTGTCGGTGCACTCGGGGGCGCATCCGCGGCTCGAGCGCTGCCGCGTGCACCATGCCTCCGGTGCGGGCCTGAGCGTCAGCGGCGAGGGCAGCGGCCTCGAGGCGATCGGCTGCGAGGTGTACGAGATCAAGGGCACCGGCGTCCAGATCGCGTCCCGCGCCGGGGCTCATCTGACCGACTCCTCCGTGCACCGCACCTCGGCCGACGGTGTCACGCTCGACACCGACGCGGTCCTCACGCTCTCCGACTGCGACATCCACGACATCCCGGAGAACGCGATCGATCTGCGGTCCCGTTCCGTGCTGACCCTCACCCGCTCCACGGTGCGCCGCTTCGGCCGCAACGGCCTGTCGGTGTGGGACCCGGGGACCCGGGTGGACGCCAACCAGTGCGAGATCCACGACAGTACGGGCGACTACCCGGCTGTCTGGGTCAGTGACGGCGCGACGGCCGTCCTCGACTCCTGCCGGGTCCACGACGTGCCCGACGCGCTCTTCGTACTCGACCGCGGTTCGCGCGCCGACGTCGTCGACAGCGACCTCTCACAGGTCCGCAACACCGCGGTCTCGGTGAGCGACGGAGCCACGGCGCAGCTCGACGACTGCCGCATCCGCGAGGTCTCCACCGGTGCCTGGTTCCGTGACCACGGCAGCGGCGGCACGCTGAACGGCTGCACGGTCGACGCCGCGCAGACCGGTGTGATCGTCACCAAGGGCGCCGATCCCCTGATCGAGCGCTGCACGGTCACCTCGCCCGCCGAGGCCGGCTTCTATGTGTCGGCCGAGGGCCGTGGCACCTTCCGCGGCTGCCGGGTCTCGGGCAGCGGCGGCTACGGCTTCCATGTGATGGACGGCTGCCGTACGACTCTGACCCGCTGCCGCACCGAGCGGTGCGCCCGCGGTGGTTACGAACTGGGCGAGGAGGAAGGCCCGGTCGTGGAGGACTGCACCAGCGACGAGAGCGGGATGGCGCGCCCGGGCGCGGAGCAGGCCACGGCCACCGTGACGGCGACCAGGACCACCACGCCCGGACTGCTCTCCGCCGTCCCGGCTCAGAGTCCGCCGGCCCCGGCCGCGCCGCCCGTCCCCGAGCACGAGCCGGCCCGCAGCTCAGGGGCGGTCCTCGGCGAACTGGACGCCCTGGTGGGCCTGGACAGCGTCAAGCGCGAGGTCCGCACCCTCACCAACATGATCGAGGTCGGCCGGCGCCGCCAGGAGGCGGGACTCAAGGCCGCCTCCGTACGCCGCCATCTGGTCTTCACCGGCTCCCCCGGCACCGGCAAGACGACGGTCGCCCGGCTGTACGGCGAGATCCTCGCCTCCCTCGGTGTGCTGGAGCGCGGGCATCTCGTGGAGGTCTCCCGGGTGGACCTGGTCGGTGAGCACATCGGCTCCACCGCGATCCGCACCCAGGAGGCGTTCGACCGGGCGCGCGGCGGTGTGCTGTTCATCGACGAGGCGTACGCCCTCTCGCCCGAGGACTCGGGGCGGGACTTCGGCAAGGAGGCCATCGACACCCTGGTGAAGCTGATGGAGGACCATCGCGACGCCGTCGTCGTCATCGTCGCCGGCTACACGGCGGAGATGGAGCGCTTCCTCGCCGTCAACCCCGGTGTCGCCTCCCGCTTCTCACGCACCATCACCTTCAGCGACTACGACCCCGAGGAGCTGCTGCGCATCGTCGAGCAGCAGGCGGAGGACCACGAGTACCGGCTCGCCCCGGGCACCGGCGAGGCTTTGCTGAAGTACTTCACGGCCCTGCCCAAGGGGCCCGCCTTCGGCAACGGCCGCACCGCGCGCCAGACGTTCGAGTCGATGGTGGAGCGGCACGCGGGGCGCGTCGCCGCGCTCGCGGAGATGAGCACCGACGACCTGACCCTGCTCTACGCCGACGATCTGCCCGAACTGCCCTGAGCCTGCCGCGGCACGGTCGGGGTGAGCCGGTCCAGCAGCGCCGCCCGCTCCTCGGCGAACATCGGGTCGGCCTGGTAGCCGGAGTGCCCGAGGATCGGCTCCGGCAGCGGATGGCGCTGTGTACGCCCGTAGACGACGGGGTCCTTGAGCGCGTCCCGGTCGACGTCCGTCGGATCGTCGCAGCCGGCACCGGCGTGGATCTGCTCGCCGGCGATCAGCATCGGTCCGCCGATCGGATCGGTGCGCCGCCACAGATTGCGCCAGCAGTCGAGCTCCCTGCTGAGTCCGAGCAGCGCCTTGGGCCCGAAGTACGCGGGGAACCAGCGTCCGTACAGGCGCTCCAGCGGTGATCCGTACGTCAGGAGCGCCACCCGGCGCCGGGTGGCCGTCGGCAGCTGCCACACGGCGGCCGCGGCGAGCACGCTGCCCTGCGAGTGGCCGGAGATCACGAGCCGGCCGCCGGTCCGTTCGGTCCACGTGCACATCCGCCAGGTCAGATCGGGTACGGCCCGCTCGGCGTAGCAGGGCGGGGCGAAGGGGTGGGCGGCGCGCGGCCAGAAGGTGCCGACGTCCCAGAGGATGCCGATGGTGCGCCGGGCGGAGGCGTCGCGGTAGGCGCGGCGTCCCATGGTGACGAACAGTACGAAACCGAAGCCGACCAGCCAGGACCCCATCGCCTGCGCGGCACGGGCCGCCGGCTCGGCGAGCCCGCCGTCCGCGAAGGAACGGCCCGGAACCTCGCCGGTCAGCCAGGAACCGCCGACGGCCCCGGCGCCGAGCAGCAGGGTCGCGCCGGAGACGACGCCCACCATCAGCGGTGCGACGTCGGTCAGGGCGGCGCGGGCGCGAGTGCTCGCGATCCGGCGGGTGCGCACCGCGTCGCGGCGGCCCTCGCCGGGGGTCCCGTCGAAGTACTCCGCCTCGACGCGCGGCGCGAGCCGGCGGGCGGCGAGCCAGGTCCGTGCGACGAGCACCAGGGCGGGCACCAGCAGCACCGCCAGCAGCACGGGGATGACGGATGCCTGCCAGCTCAGCAGCACGGGCGGCCCGGGTATGGCGCCCTCGCCGTCCATCCCGGGAGTTCCCGGCCCGTCGATCCAGTCGGCGACCCGCTGCGCCACCCCGCCGGTCATCACTCCGCCGAGGGCGCAGGCGAGCATGGCGACGGCCGGCCCGGCGAGTCCGTACAGCACGGTCCGGGGGTGGCGTGCGCGGCGGTGCAGGAGCCAGGCGGCGAGGGCGAGCGTGACGACGAGCCCGCCCTGGGCCAGGACGATGACACGGAAGGTGACCTCGCCGGGCAGGGTGGCACTCGATGCCCAGCCGGGGCGCGACCAGGAGGCGTAGAGCAGCGACAGGGCGAGCAGCACGAGGGCCGCGCCGGGCAGGCCGCGGACCGCGGCGCGGTCGAGGCGGGCGTCGACGCGCCGCTCGCTGCGGCCCCGGTGGCACACGACCCACAGCACGGCGGCCGCACCGGCGACGAGGGCCCCCTCCAGCAGCACGCCGCACGTCTTCAGCAGCGCGTCCTGCGCGGCGCGGTCGTGGCGGGCGGCGGCTCCGGCGACCGCGGCGGCGACGGTCAGGATGCCGGCGGCGGTGTGCGCGGCACGCAGCCGGGCGACGAGGCGGCGGCCGTACCAGAAGCCGGGCCTGCCCAGCGCGGACCGCACGGGCGGTGCCTCCGCCGGTGCCGCCGCCTGTACGGCGTCGCCGTCGTCGCCCACCGCTGCGCCGTCCTCGACCTCGTCCTCGTCGTCGTCGCCGTCGCCGTCGGCCTCCCCGGTCGGCGGGCGCTGCGCCTCGTACGCGCTCCAGGTCCGGTTGGACAGGTACCAGAGCAGCCCCACCAGCGCGGCGGGCACCGCCGACGCGAGTGCCAGGCGGCGTCCCGGCTGCGACCACCAGCCACCCTGCGCGGCGGACATGAAGCCCAGCCAGGACCGCTCGCCGCTACAGGCGGCCGACCCGGCGCACTGCCAGGCCAGCAGGTCGAGCGCGACCTCGCAGGCGGCCGCCGTCAGCAGCACGGTCAGACTCAGGGCGACCAGGCGCACCAGTGCCCCGTAGAACCGGGTCGTCCGGCGCATCCCGGCGGCCCGGGGCCTCATCCAGTGGGCGAGGTTGACGACCATGAACGGGAGCAGCAGCAGCCACAGGGCCCGGGCGCCGTTGCCCGAGGTGAGGTTGGACCAGCAGTACGCCTCGGGGATGGGACGGTCGCGGTACGCGTCGGGGTCGCTCTCCGCCCGGGCGTCGTCGGTGCGGCGGTACACGGCGGCCTTCTCGTCGCCCGTCATCCGCACCGTACGGGGATCGCCCAGCATGTCCTGCGGGGTGGCGCCGCCGACGCCGTGGACGAGCAGCTCGAGTGCGGGTCCGCCGCTGCGCGGCGCCCGGGTCGCAGGGGACACTGCGGTGACTTCCTCTCTCGGCAACGATGGCGACAGAATCGTGGATCGAGGCAGCTCGCCGCACCGCTCTCACGGAATCTCCCCGAGCCCGGCGGGCAATACGCGTGCGAGGATGAGAAGCCTCGGTCACGCACCCGCAGACGGCGTGGCCGGCATCCGACAACGGGAAGGACCGGCCCCGGCGGTGAGCGACAACCAGAACCTCCTCGCGGAGCAGCGGCGTGCTCTGATCCTCGACGAGGTGCGCAGGCGGGGCGGGGTGCGGGTCAACGAACTCACCCGCAGGCTCAATGTCTCCGACATGACGGTGCGCCGCGACCTGGACGCCCTGGCGCGGCAGGGCGTCGTCGAGAAGGTGCACGGCGGTGCGGTGCCGGTGGCCGAGACGAGCACCCATGAGCCGGGTTTCGAGGCGAAATCGGCGCTGGAGCTGAGCGCGAAGGAGGACATCGCACGGGCCGCGGCGCGGCTGGTGGTGCCCGGCAGCGCGATCGCCCTGTCGGGCGGCACGACGACGTACGCGCTGGCGCACCATCTGCTGGAGGTGCCGGAGCTGACGGTCGTCACCAACTCGGTGCGGGTGGCCGATGTGTTCCACTCGGCGCAGCAGCCGGGCCCGGCGGGCGGCCGGAGTCCCGGGGCCGCGACGGTGGTGCTGACGGGTGGTATGCGCACGCCGTCGGACTCACTGGTGGGGCCGGTGGCGGACCAGGCGATCCGCTCGCTCCACTTCGACATGCTCTTCCTCGGCGTGCACGGCATCTCGGTGGAGGCGGGCCTGTCCACACCGAATCTGGCGGAGGCGGAGACGAACCGCCGTCTGGTGCAGGCCGCGCGCCGGGTGGTGGTCGTCGCGGACCACACCAAGTGGGGGACGGTGGGCCTGAGTTCGTTCGCCGACCTCGACGAGGTGGACACCCTGGTGACCGACGCCGGTCTGCCGGCCGCGGCACGGGAGGAGATCGCGGAGCATCTGCCTTCGCTCGTGGTGGCCGGCGAGCCGGGCACGGACGACGGCGCCCAGCGGCAAGCAGAGCGGCACGACGGCCGGGACGGCTGAGCCGGCATGGCCGTGTTCCGCATCGGCAGGACGACCGGGCTGCCCGCGGGTGAGTGCTGGCGGCGGGTCACCGACTGGCCGGCGCACGGGGCGCAGGTGCCCCTGACAGTGGTCGAGGTGGTGAGCGCGTCGCCCACCGGTGTGGGCACGGTGTTCGTCGCGCGCAGTGCGCTCGGCCGCTTCGGTGTCGACGACCCGATGGAGGTCGTCGCCTGGCGGCCGCCGTCGCCCGGCAGGCCGGGCCGCTGCCGGCTGGAGAAGCGCGGCGGTCCGATCACCGGCTGGGCGGAGATCGAGGTGCACGAGAAGGGCTCGGGTTCGGTGGTGCTGTGGGTGGAGGAGCTGCGGTTCCCGCTGCTGCCATCGGCTCTGGACCCGCTGGTGGCCCGGGTGGGCCGGCGGGTGTTCGGCCGCGCCCTCGACGGGATGCTCCGCGGCTCCGTCACGCCTCCGCGCTGAGCGCGACCAGAGGTGCGAGCGGGGCTGAGGAGCGGACATCGGACCGTGCCGCGGCTATGGTGTGCGGTCCCGTCCTTCGCCGCTGGAGGTAGCCCCCATGGCACGTCAACTCCGCCCGGTAGACCTGGAGTTCGTGGAGAGCGCACCGCTGCGCCTGGTCTTCTCCGCACAGCTCTCGGCGTCGCCCGGGGCGCTGTACACGGCGCTCGCCGACGATGTCGCCGGCTGGCCGGACTGGTTCACCGCGGTGACGGCCGCCCGGCCGGTCGACGACGGCGCGGGCCGGGAGATCAGGCTGAAGGGCGGCACGGTGTTCACCGAGACGGTGCTCGCCCGGGTGCCCGACGCCCGCTACGCGTACCGCGTCGACCAGACCAACGCCCCCGGTCTGCGGGCCCTGCTGGAGGAGTGGCGGATCACCCCGACGGCGAACGGCTCGCGGGTGCAGTGGACGTTCGCGGCCGACGGTCCCGCGCCGCTGCGGATCGCGCTGCGGCTCGGCCGCCCGGGACTCGGCCGCGCCTTCCGCGACGCCGTACGCAACCTGGACCGCCGGCTGGCCCGCTCCCCCGGCCGGTGAACGGCCCGGCGGCGGCCGTTCAGCAGCGCCAGACGCCTTGGGCGAGGAACTGGTCGATCACACTCGCGTACGGCCGGATGTCCAGCCCCTGCTCGGCGAGCCAGGCGTCGGAGTAGTACTTGTCGAGGTAACGGTCGCCGGGGTCGCAGAGCAGGGTGACGACGCTCCCCTTCTCCGCTGCCGCGACCATTTCGGAGACGATCTTCAGCGCGCTCCACAGTCCGGTGCCCGTGGAGCCGCCCGCCTTGCGCCCGATCGCGCCTTCCAGGGCCCGTACGGCGGCGACGCTGGCGGCGTCGGGCACCTTCATCATCCGGTCGATGGCACCCGGTACGAAGCTGGGCTCCATACGGGGGCGGCCGATGCCCTCGATCCGCGAGCCGCAGTCGCTGCTCGCGCCCGGGTCGCCGTGCGTCCAGCCGTCGAAGAAGCAGGAGTTCTCCGGGTCGGGGACACAGATGCGGGTGTCGTGCTGCATGTAGTGCACATAGCGGGCGATGGTCGCCGAGGTGCCTCCGGTGCCGGCGGTGGCGACGATCCAGGCGGGCTCCGGGTACCGCTCGAGACGCAACTGCTGGTAGATGGATTCGGCGATGTTGTTGTTGCCGCGCCAGTCGGTGGCCCGCTCCGCGTAGGTGAACTGGTCCATGTAGTGGCCGCCGGTCCGTTCGGCGAGCGCGGCCGACTCCTCGTACATCTTCCGGGAGTCGTCGACGAAGTGGCACCGCCCGCCGTGGAACTCGATCAGCCGGATCTTCTCCGCGCTCGTGGTGCGCGGCATGACGGCGACGAAGGGCACTCCGATCAGCTTGGCGAAGTACGCCTCCGAAACGGCGGTAGAACCGCTGGACGCCTCGATGACGGGCTTGCCGGGCCTGATCCAGCCGTTGCACAGCCCGTACAGGAACAGTGAGCGGGCGAGGCGGTGCTTGAGGCTGCCGGTGGGGTGGGTGGACTCGTCCTTGAGGTAGAGGTCGATGCCCCACTCCTCGGGCAGCGGGAAGCGCAGGAGGTGGGTGTCGGCCGAGCGGTTGGCGTCCGCCTGGACCTTGCGTACGGCTTCTTTGAGCCATCCCCGGTAGTGCGGATCGCTGCGGTCGACGTCTGCGGTCGCGGCCGGCCTGCCCGGTGCCTGCTGCTGCGCCGTGCTGTTCATCGCGTCGCCCTTCGTCTGCGGTCACTGCTGCGACCGTCTGGTACCACTGGCAACAGTAAGCCCCTCACCTGCGTAAACGTTCGCTTTGGGGGTCCATAGGAGTCGCTTGTGGCCGGGGGGCGCCGGGCGCACTGGTGTACGCGGCGCCAGTTGTGCACACTTCAGGGTGAGTCACAGCGAAGGGGGCGGTCAGATGGCCGTGGCAGAGCCCGAGTTCTGCGCCACAGGGGTGCGCATCGAGCGCTGGCCCCGCTCGCTCACCCGGGCCGGGCAGGTGCTGATCAAGGACGGCAGGCTGGCGCTGATGACCAGTTACGGCAAGGTGATCGAAAGCGCCCCGGTGCGTGCGGTCACCGCCGGACGGCCGTGGTTCGCCGGGCAGGACAGCACCGTGGCGACCCTGAACGGCAAGCGGTACCGCCTGACGATGGGACAGCGCGGCAGGCGGCCGGATGCCCGGGCCGTGGCCGGGCGTTTCCTGGACGCGGTACGCGGGGCGGGCGGCTCGCAGCGCTGAGGTGCCCGGGGCCGCCCGGTTGCGGGCCTGTGGGCGATGGTTCACGCTGATACCACCTCACTCAGGGTGCACCGGCGGTCACGCTGTGATCCAGCCCCGCCGGTCCGATCAGCAGGTCGGCCGACTGCTGGATCGCATTTCTCGTCTTCTTCCGGACTATTTCGGGGAGTCGCAGCCGTGATCAGCCAGCCCAGCAGGCACTGCACGGTGGAGCTCCAGGCCCTGCCGTCGCGGATCGGTCAGGTCCGCAGAATCATCTCGGCGCAACTGCGCTACTGGCATCTCGATCCTCTGATCGACCAGGCGGCGCTCGGCGTCACCGAGTTGCTGACCAACGTCCACCGGCACGCCCGGCCGGACAAGACGTGCACCGTGGACGTCGAGCTGTTGCTCGACCGGCTCACGGTCTCCGTCCACGACCACGACCCGCGGCTTCCGGCCGTACGCGACCCGGGCCTGGCCGCCACCTCCGGGCGCGGTCTCGCGCTGGTGGCGGCCATGAGCGAGAGCTGGGGCGCGAAACCGCAGGGCGACACCGGCAAGGTCGTCTGGTTCACCCTCCCGGCCTCCTCCCCCGCCGTGGCCCTGCCGGAGTATCCGGCGGTGTACGGGGCGACGACCATCGGCCCGTTCGCGACGCCGGAGACGGAGCCCGTGCCGGCCGTGCCGGCGACGGAGACGCCCGGCGCCCGGTCCGCCGTCGCCGGCTGACCGGGCGGGAGCGGTCCCGGGGCGCTACTCCGCGGCGATGGCCCGCAGGACGTCGAGGCGAGCGGCGCGGCGGGCGGGCCGCCGGCCCGCGACCGCCCCGGCCACCAGTCCGACCGCGGCGACCACCAGGAGCTGCACCGGCGGGACGGCGAACGCGAAGGCCGTGTCTCCCGCGCCCTCCGACGCCTCGACCAGCACCCATCCCAGCAGCGCGCCGAGCACCAGACCGCCGGCCGTGCCGTACGCGGCGACGAGTACGGACTCCCAGCGCACCATGGCACGCAGTTGCGCCCTGGTCTGGCCGACGGCCCGCAACAGTCCCAGCTCCCTGGTGCGTTCGTGGACGGCGAGGGTGAGGGCGTTGGCGATGCCGAGCAGCGCGATCACCACGGCGAGGGCGAGCAGCGCGTAGACGAGGGTGAGCATCATGTCGACGGCTCCGGCCGCGCTCCGCGCGTAGTCGTCGCGGGTCTGGACCTCCGGGTTGCCGAAGTCCGCCGCGGCCCTCTCGACCGCCGCCTTGCCGTCGGCGGTGCTCACGGCGTCCTCGAAGGTGACAGAGACGAGGGTGTCGGAGTCCTGGCCGCGGTGCGGGGCCCATGCCTCACGGGTGATGACGTAGTCGCCGGCCAGCTCGGACTCCTCGTAGACGGCGCGGACGGTGAAGGTCTGCCGGGTGCCGTCGGTGAAGGCCAGTTCGACGGTGGAGCCCGGCTTCCAGCCGTGCTCGTCGGCCTGGGTCCCGGCGACGGCGATCCCGGTCGTGCCCAGCGACGTGAGCGTTCCCTGTACGGCACCGAGTTCGAAGCCGTCCGCGAGGGCGGCCGGGTCGGTGACGGTCAGCTGTCGTCCGGCGCCGTCGACCTCGGCGACGCCACGGCCGAGCCCGACCGCGGTGCGCACCTCCGGGAGTTCCTCGATCCCCGGCGCCAGCTGCGGGCTCAGTCCGCTGCCGCCCGCGCCGAACGCCGGCGCGCTCACGGCGACATCGCCCGCGAAGGACCGGGAGACCGTCTGGTCCATGGTCGCCTTGAGGGAGGCGCCGAAGACCGTGAACAGGGAGACGACGGCGACGCCGATCATCAGCGCGGCCGCCGTAGCCGCGGTGCGCCGGGGGCTGCGCAAGGCGTTGCGCCTGGCCAGGCCCCCGGTGACGCCGGGCAGCCGGTCCAGCGGGCGGCCGAGGATCCGTACCGCGCGGCCTGCCGCGACGGGGCCGAGCGCCACGAAAGCGGCGAGGACGAGGGCGGCGCCGGTCGCGGCGAGCATGATCGAGGGGGTGGCGAGCACGCCGGTGAGGACGGCACCGATCCCGGCGGCCATCAGGGCGCCGCCTGTGTACGCGCGCTTGCGGGAGGCGGCGGAGTCGTCGACGGTGCTCTCGCGCAGGGCGGCCAGCGGCGCGGTGCGCCCGGCGCGCACGGCCGGCAGCAGGGCGGAGGCGAGGCAGACGAGCACCCCGACCGCGAGCGGCAGCAGCAGGGAGAGACCGCTGATCACCAAGGCGCCCTCGGGGAAGGGGAATCCGATGGCCGGGAACAGGCTCTGCAGCCCGGCGGCGATGCCGATGCCGGCGAGCAGCCCCACGGCGGAGGCCGCGAGGGCGACGACCGTGGCCTCGACGAGAGTGGCGGCGACGATCTGGCCGCGGGACGCGCCCAGGGCGCGCAGCAGCGCGTTCTCCCGGGTGCGCTGGGCGATGACGATGGCGAAGGTGTTGTGGATCGAGAAGGTCGCGACGAACAGCACGATGCCGGAGAAGACCAGCAGCAGGGTCGTGAACAGGCTCAGGAACTGACCGGAGATCATCTCCTGGTTCTCCTCGGTCGACTGCGCCCCCGTGATGGCCTCGACATCGGCCGGCAGCACCGGCCCGAGGGCGTCGACGAGTTCCTGCTGGCCGGTGCCCGGGGCCGCGCGCACCTGGATGGACGCCGCCTCGCCGGGCCTGGGCGTGAGGTACTTCTCGGCGTCGGCGCGGGTCATGCCGGTGAACGTGGTCTGGCCCATGCCGTCCTCGCCTCCGAACGCGGCGAGTCCGACGACGGTGACCCGTACCGGGTCGGGGGTGCGCAGCACCGTGGTGTCGCCGATCCCCAGTCCGCCGGTTTCGGCGGCGCCCCGGTTGACGACGACTTCGCCGCTCGCGGCCGGTGCGCGGCCCTCGGCGAGGCTGTACGGGTTGAGCTCGGGGTCCTGGATCCAGTTACCCGCGAGGGTGGGCGGGCCCTGGCCGCCGATCGGCTCGCCGTCCGTGCCGATGAGCTGACCGGCGCCCTGGATGTTCGGCTCTGCCGCCGCGACGCCCGGGATCTTCTCGATGCGGGCGACGAGGTCGGTGCGTACCGGCTGTCGCGTCCCCTGGGCGTCACCGGAGACCGTGACGACGGTGGAGCTGCGCACGACGGCGTCCGTACCGCCGGTGGCCCCTGCGAACAGGCTGTCGAAGCTCGCGCGCAGGGTGTCGCCCATGACGAGCGTGCCGGTCAGGAAGGCGACACCGAGCAGCACGGCGGTGAAGGTGCCGGCGAAACGCCGCTTGTGGGCGCGCAGGGCGTTGACGCTGAGGCGCAGCGAGGCGCTGTTGCCGGTCATGTCGCCACCTCCTGCGGGGCCGGCTTCCCGGTGTCGAAGGCCTTGAGGCGGTCGAGGACACGCTCGGCGGTGGGCTGCGTCATCCGGTCGACGAGGCGGCCGTCGGCAAGGAAGACGACCTCGTCGGCGTGGGCGGCGGCGACGGGGTCGTGGGTGACCATGACGACGGTGCGATCGGCGCGGCGGACCGTGCCGCCGAGGAGCCGGAGCACCTCCTCGCCCGAGCGCGAGTCCAGATTGCCGGTCGGCTCGTCGGCGAAGACCACTTCGGGCCGGCCCGCGAAGGCGCGGGCGACGGCCACGCGCTGCTGCTGGCCGCCGGAGAGTTCGGCGGGCCGGTGGTGGAGCCGGTCGCGCAGCCCGACCGTGTCGATGAGAGCGTCCAGCCATTCGGCGTCGAAACGGGCGCCGGCGAGATCCATGGGGAGGGTGATGTTCTCCGCCACGGTGAGCGTGGGGATCAGGTTGAACGCCTGGAAGACGAAACCGACATGCTCGCGGCGCAGCAGCGTGAGCCGGCGGTCGTCGAGAGCGCTGAGGTCGGTGTCGCCGATGAGGGCCGAGCCCGACGTGAGGGTGTCGAGCCCGGCGGCACAGTGCATGAGGGTGGACTTGCCGGAGCCGGAGGGCCCCATGATGGCGGTGAAGCGGCCGGCCGGGAAGCCGACGCTCACCCCGTCCAGGGCCCTGACCTCGGTGTCGCCGCTGCCGTAGACCTTCACGGCGTCGACGACCCGGGCGGCGGTGCGCGTCCCGTTCACGACGGAGGTCATGCCGCACCGTCCTTGGCGACGCGGCCGAACTGCTCGTCCAGGACGGACAGTCGCCGCCAGTACTCCTCCTCGTCGATCTCGCCGGCGGCGAAGCGGCGCCCGAGGACGGCGATCGGCGAGCTCTCGGCGATCGCCGGGCGTCCGCCCTGCCGGCGGTCGGGACGGCCGCGCCAGATGCCGGTGCGGCGCAGGACGGTGACGACGCCGACGACGACGGCCGCCCAGATCAGCGGGAAGAACAGGACCCACGGGCCGGGCCCGTCGTGGGCGAGTGTGTTCATCTCGGTTCAGCTCCTCGGTGGTGCCGGTACGGGTACTGCCTCGGTGCTTCCGAGACTCCCGCCGGCAGGGGGCCCGAGTCGTCGTACGGCCAGCGGCGGTTCGGGTACCTCCACGGGAGTACGCGGGGCGTTCACGGCTGCTTCCGGACGCCGCCCTGGAGCTTGTACCTACCAGTATGTACAGTGGGATCATGAACACTCCGGAGCGACTGGTCGAGGCCACCCGCGAGCTGCTGTGGGAGCGCGGTTACGTGGGCACCAGCCCCAAGGCGATCCAGCAGCGCGCGGGCGCGGGCCAGGGCAGCATGTACCACCACTTCACCGGCAAGCCCGACCTCGCACTGGCCGCCATCCGCCGCACCGCCGGGGAACTGCGGGCGGCGGCCGGCACGTCGCTCGACGGGCCAGGCACGGCGTACGAGCGGATCGCGGGCTATCTGCGGCGCGAGCGGGACGTACTGCGCGGCTGCCCCGTCGGCCGGCTGACCATGGACCCGGAGGTCGTCGCCGACGACCGGCTGCGCGCCCCGGTGGACGAGACGCTCGACTGGCTGCGCGGCAAGCTCGCCGGGATCGTCGAGCAGGGCCGGGAGCGGGGCGAGCTGAGCGCGACGCTCGTGCCCGCCGACGTCGCCGCGACGATCGTCGCCACGCTCCAGGGCGGCTATGTCCTGGCCCGCGCGTCCGGTTCGAGCGCGGTGTTCGACGCGGGGGTCCGGGGCCTGCTCGCACTGCTCGATCCGAACGCCGGGCCGTCCGTCGAGCCGTCCGGTGAGCCGTCCGCCGAGCCATATGCCGACGCGTCCGCCGAGCCGTCCGCGCACCGGTCCGCCGAGCCGGCGGCCGACAACAGGAGCCGATGATCCATGCATGCGATGCAGTACGAGATCACACTCCCCGCCGACTACGACATGGGCGTCATCCGTGAGCGCGTGGCGAGCCGCGGGCATCTGCTCGACGCCTTCCCCGGCCTCGGTCTCAAGGCCTATCTGGTGCGTGAGCGCGGCCCGCACTCGCCGGTGAACCAGTACGCGCCGCTGTACCTGTGGTCGGCGCCCGAGGGCATGAACAGCTTCCTGTGGGGGCCCGGTTTCCAGGGGATCGTTGACGACTTCGGACGGCCGGAGGTTCAGCACTGGACAGGGCTGGCGTACCACGAGGGCCCGTCGGCGTCCGCGCCCGCGCGCACCGCCGTCCGGCGCAGGCAGCGCATCCCGGCCGGCGTGCTGCCGGGTCCGGTCGTCGAGGAGGCGCTGGCGGAGACCCGGCGGCTCGCGGCGCTCGACGGTGTGCTCTGCGCCGCACTCGCCGTCGACCCGCGCCACTGGGAGCTGCTGTACACGACGCTGTGGGAGCACGACTCGCCCGCAGCGGCCGGTGACCGCTACCAGGTGCTTCACCTCTCGCAGCCGGAGCGCGCCGCACTGCGCCGGGGCAGGCACTGGTGAGCGGCCGTCACGCGCGGGCGTCATCCCTCCGGATGCCGCTCCTCCCGCCGCGACAGCCGTCGCCCGGTCCACACCTCGTGGGCGACGCGTCCCGCGATCGCACCGCCGTAGACGACCACTCCTACCCCGACGAGCCATGACTGGATGACCAGCACCACGCCGAACGGGCCGTAGGTGACCGCGTTCGAGGCGATCAGCGGAGAGAAGACCAGCTGGGAGAAGACCCGCAGGCCGGCCATGGCGACCGCGGTCGCCACCGCACCCGGCAGCAGGGCCCGCCAGCGGACCCGTCCACAGAGCAGCACCCGCTGCGACACCCAGAAGAACAGCAACGTGCCCGCCAGGTCGCCCACCACTGCCAGGAGGGAGTTCGGCACCGAGTCGCCGGGCAGCGGCGTGCTCACGAAGGCCAGGAGGTAGACGATGAGCATCGCCAGCCACACCGCGTGACGCCACATGGTGTGCCAGCGGGCAGCCGGCAGGTCCCAGACCTTCTCGTAGGTGGTCTGCACCGCAGAGCCGAAGGTGAGTCCGAAGACGACGAGCGCGGCGATACCGAAGGCGGTGGTGCGCTGCAGGGCCTGGCCCGGCACGCCGAACAGCCGCTCGACCTCGTCCTGCGAAGACTCGGCGACCCCCAGCGCCTGGCTCAGCCAGCGCGCGAACCCCTGCCCGCTCGCCGGATCGGTGGCCGCGACGACGATCAGCAGCGGTACGAGCGTCACGAACCCGAGCGCGGCGAAGCCCATGGCCCGGTGCATCAGCTCCAGGTCCCGGCCGCGGTTCCAGCCCACCCCGAGCGGCGACTGGGCCAGCCGGCGCCACAGGCGCAGGGGGCGGTGCGTGCGGGCGGGCTCGTTGCTCACATGTCGTGGCCTACCCGGAAGCGCCCTGCGCCCCGCCCGCGATGCCTCCGGACGGGTGGCCCGGCCGGTGAGCGGGGCGCGGAGGCGACGGAACCCAGACACGCAGCCCCCGCCGCGCGGAGCCGACGACGGCGACGGAGGCCCGGCCGAGCATGGCACCATCCCGACGACGGCGACGAAGGCCGGCGAGGGAGGCACCCGCCCGCGGAGCCCGACGACGGCGACGGAGGCGTGGCCGAGCATGGCACCATCCCGACGACGGCGGCGGGGGCCGACGAGCATGGCACCCGCCCGCGGGGCCGGCGACGGCGACGGAAGCCGCAAGCGCGGCACCTGCCCGCAGGGCGA
The DNA here is from genome assembly GCF_025854275.1 of Streptomyces peucetius. NCBI lineage: Bacteria > Bacillati > Actinomycetota > Actinomycetes > Kitasatosporales > Streptomycetaceae > Streptomyces > Streptomyces peucetius. The sequence continues at coordinate 887,711 of NZ_CP107567.1, forward strand.
CGAGGCCGGGCAGGCACCGCGCGCGCCCGCGGCACGCTCGGACGGGAGCAGAGCTCGGGCACGTGCGGGCCCGCCGGGAGACAAGGCACGTGTGGCCCGCCCGGGAGGCCAACGCACGCGTGCCCCGCCCGCAGGCAGGGCGACGGACACCGGGCGGGCACGACCGCGCGGTCCCACCCGTACGGCGACGCCCGCGGACGGCGACGGAGGTCAGGCGAGCGCGGCCAGGGGGTCGTCGAGGACCGGCTGCCAGGCAAGCTCGGCCGCGCCGACGAGGCTGTTGTGGTCCAGGGTGCACGCCAGGATGGGGACCCCGCCGCTGCGCCCCCACAGGCTGCGGTCGGCGACCACGGCCCGCAGCCGGTCCGGGTCGGCCTCGAGCAGCTCGCGGTGGAGTCCGCCCAGAATGATGCGGTCCGGGTTGAGGATGTTGACCAGCCCGGCGAGCCCGAGCCCGAGGCGGTCGACGAGTTCCTCCGTCGCGCCCCGCACGGCGGGGTCGTCGTACTCCTCACGGAGCAGGTCCCTCGCCCGCTGGAGCAGCGACACCTCGGGCCCGGGCGCGCGGCCCGCGGCCGTCAGGAAGGCGAGCGGGTCGGTCTCGACGTCGAGGCAGCCGCGGCTGCCGCAGTGGCAGGGCCGCCCCTCGGGGTTCACCGTGAGGTGGCCGACCTCGAGCGCCAGCCCGGAACTTCCGCTGTGCAGGCGGCCGTCGAGGACGAGTGCGCCGCCGACGCCCCGGTGTCCGGTGGCGACGCACAGCAGATGCTGGGCGCCCCGGCCGGCGCCGTGGCGGTGCTCGGCGAGCGCGGCGAGGTTGACGTCGTTTCCGGCGAAGGCGGGCCCGGTGATGCCGGCCGCGCTCACCCGCTCGGCGAAGATGTCCCGCACCGGAGCCCCGGCCGGCCAGGCCAGGTGCAACGGGTTGAGTGCGGTGCCCTCGGGCTCCGCGACCGCGGAGGGGACGGCGAGGCCGGCGCCCGCGCAGCGGCGGCCGCTGCGGCGCAGCAGTTCGGCGCCGGCGTCGACGACCTCGCCGAGCACCTGGGCGGGGTCGGCCTGGACGGTGACACAGCCCGGCGCGGTGGCCACGATCCGCCCGCCGAGGCCGACGAGCGCGGCGCGGAATCCGTCGGCGTGGACCTGGGCGGCGAGGACGACGGGGCCGGTGTCGTCGACGGACAGCCGGTGGGAGGGGCGGCCCTGCGAACCGGCGGCCGCGCCGGGACGGGAGTCGACGCGGATCAGTCCGAGGGCTTCCAGTTCCGCGGCGACCGCTCCCGCGGTGGCGCGGGTGACACCGAGTTCGGCGGTGAGCACGGCACGCGTGGGCGCACGTCCGGTGTGAACCAGTTCCAGGGCGGGGCCGAGCGCACTGCGGCCTCTCTCCAGTCTCGTCCGGGTGGTCGTCGCCTTGCCGTTCATGGAGCGAGTCTCCCATGATCCCGGAGGCGCGAGCGCTGCCGCGCGGGGATTCCGGCCGCCTTGAACGGAATGGGCCGGAGCCTCTATCCTGACTTTGTGCCGCTACTAAACAAACTCGCCACGGCCATACCGGGGACGCCCGGCGGAGACCCCGCCGCCACCTCCCTGTCCCGCCTCCGCATCGCCCTCACCGTCTTCTTCGCCCTCGACGGCTTCCTCTTCGCCGGCTGGGTCGTCCGCATCCCGGCCATCAAGCAGCAGACCGGTTCCTCGGCGAGCGACCTCGGGCTCGCCCTGCTCGGGGTGTCGGCCGGAGCCGTGGTCACCATGACGCTCACCGGACGGCTCTGCCGCCGGTTCGGCAGCCACCCGGTCACCGTCGCCAGTGCCGTACTGCTCGCGCTGAGCATGGCGCTGCCGCCGCTCACCCACTCCGCTGCGGCGCTCGGTCTGGTCCTGCTCGTCTTCGGCGCCGCCTACGGCGGCATCAACGTGGCGATGAACAGCGCCGCCGTCGACCTGGTGGGCGCCCTGCGACGACCCGTCATGCCCTCGTTCCACGCGGCGTTCAGCCTCGGCGGGATGCTCGGCGCGGGCCTCGGCGGCCTGGTCGCGGGCGGCCTCTCCCCCACCGCTCATCTGCTCGCCCTCACCGGCATCGGCCTCCTGGTCACCGCGGTGACCGGACCCGTACTGCTGCGCCACCACGCTCCGGTGACACGGACGGGCGCCGTTCCCTCGGCGCCGCGCCGCCTCCAGGGCCGCACCCGCAGGCTCGTGGTGCTCTTCGGCGTGATCGCGCTGTGCACCGCGTACGGCGAGGGCGCGATGGCCGACTGGAGCGCGCTGCACCTGGAGCAGGACCTGCACGCCCACCCGGGACTGGCCGCCGCCGGCTACTCGCTGTTCGCGCTCACGATGACGGCCGGCCGGCTCAGCGGCACGGTCCTGCTGGAGCGGCTCGGGCAGACCCGCACGCTCGTCCTCGGCGGGGCGACCGCCGCGGCCGGCATGCTGCTCGGCGCGCTCGCGCCCTCGGTATGGGCGGCCCTGGCCGGTTTCGCCGTCGCGGGACTCGGCCTGGCGAACATCTTCCCCGTGGCGGTCGGACGGGCGGGCGAACTCGCCGGCCCCGGTGGCGTCGCCGCCGCGTCCACCCTCGGTTACGGCGGCATGTTGCTCGGCCCGCCGGCGATCGGATTCCTCGCCGACTGGTTCTCGCTGCCCGTGGCCCTGACGACGGTGGCGGCACTCGCGGCCGGCGCAGCGCTGATCGCGTACGCGGCACGGGGCGCCGCCGCCCCCAGGGCGATTGAGTAGCCGTACTCAGGCGCCGCCGCGCCGGGCGTCGCAGCATGGAATCACCACGACCAAGGGGAGAGGCCATGCACGCACGACTGACGGCGCTCGCACGACTGACGTTCGGCAATCGGCCGGCCCAGGTGTATCTGGCGCTGGTCGCCGTGACAGCCCTCTACGTCGCGATCGACACCGCGTTCGTCCACCACGAGGACGCGTCGTTCGCGGGTATATGGCTGCTCCTGCTCGCCGCGCCGACGATCTTCGGCTTCATGGTCTTCGGCACGCTCGTCGGGGACTCGTTCGCGGAGTCCGCCGCCTTCCTGTACCCGGCGCTCGTCGTGTCGGTGCTGCTCCAGGCCCTGGCGCTCGGACTGTTCACCCGGCTGCTGACCGGTCACGGACACACCGCGCGACCGCACGGGGCCTGAGTACTCCATCGAGGGACGCCCTCTCGATGGCAGGACCGTCGAGGGGCACAATCGGCGCCATGGAGAGCCCCGCGCTCATCAAGTCCCTCCTCCACGAAGGCCGGACGCTGGCCTCGGCCGCCGAGAAGGCGGGCTCCGACGCGGCCGTGCCGACCTGCCCGCCGTGGCAGGTGCGGGACCTGCTGCGCCACACCGGCATGGTGCACCGCTGGGCTACGGCGTTCGTCGTGGAGGGGCACACCGGGCACCGGGCCGGCGCCGGTGAGCCCGACCTGGACGGGGACGAGCTGCTGGAGTGGTTCCGCGAGGGACACGGACTGCTGGTGGGCGCGCTGAGCGAGGCCCCGCCGGACGTCTCCTGCTGGTCGTTCCTGCCCGCCCCGTCGCCACTGCACTTCTGGGCGCGGCGACAGGCCCACGAGACGGCGGTGCACCGGGCGGACGCCGAGTCGGCGGCGGCCGGCGGACCGGGGCACGTCGCGACGGAGCTCGCGGTGGACGGAATCGACGAACTGCTGTCGGCGTTCCACGCCCGGCAGGAGAGCCGGGTGCGCACCGGAACCCCACGGGCGCTGCGGGTCAGGGCGACGGACACCGGCGACGTGTGGACCGTACGGCTGTCCGCGCAGCCGCCGCGCACCGTACGCACCGACGAGGGCCCCGCCGACTGCGAGTTGAGCGGGACGGCGGAGCGGCTGTATCTGACGCTCTGGAACCGGCTGCCGGCGGCGGCCGTGTCCGTCACCGGAGACGCCGGGCTCGCACGGCTGTGGCGAGAGCAGTCGGGCATCACCTGGTCGTGACGGGTACACCAGGGCCGTGCCACCGCAAGGTCCGGTCGCGCCCGCGGCCGAAGTGACGTGTCCAGCCTGGATATTGATCCGGGCGATCAAGGTGCCGACGGCTGAGGCACGGCGGGACTGCGGATGGTGGCTTCAGCTTGAGGGCTCGGCTGGCCGACGGCGACGTGTGCCAGGGTGGCGGGCATGGATTGGCAGTCTGAGAGCCCGGAACTCTGGGCGTTCCTGGAGTCCCTGCACCGCGGCGACATCCTGTCCGGCACTGTGGCGGCGATCGAACGGTTCGGGGTCTTCGTGGCCCTGGACGACGGGCCTGGCCATCCCACCCTGCCCGGTGTCGGGTTCATCGTCATCCCCGAACTGTCCTGGCGGCACATCGATGCTCCCACCGATGTCGTCCAGGTCGGGCAGCGTGTCTCGTGCGAGTTCCTCCAGTTCGACACCTTCAACGCGGAGGCCAGACTGTCCTTGAAGGCACTGCAACCCGACCCCCTCCAGTCCTTCGCCGACCGTTGCGTGGTGGGCCAGGAACTGCGGGGAACGGTCCAGAAGGTGCTTCCCATCGGCATCTTCGTCGACCTCGGGGACGGAGTTGTCGGACTGGTCCCCTTCCGAGAGGTCGACGGCCGACCTGCGGCAAGTACGACAGAAGACGTCGAGAGCGGGGAGGAGATCGCCGTCATCGTCACGGAAATCGAGCGGCCAACCCGACGGGTGTTCCTCTCCGGGCCAGAGAGCGCCCGGAACGAACGCGTCGTGCCACCCATGTGACCGCCCATTTCCGAGTCGTTGATGTGAGCATGGGTCGGGGTGATCTGAGTGACGCGGAGTGGGAACGGCTGCGGCCGCTCCTGCCGGTCAGCAACAGGCGGTTGCGGCAGGTGGCGGGACCACCACCGGCAGGCGATCGACGGAATCTGCACCGGGTGCGGACCGGAGCGCAGTGGCGTGACCTGCCTCAACGGTTCGGGCCGTGGAAAGCGGTCCATGAACGCCCCCGGCTCTGGTCGGCCGACGGAACCTCGGAACACCTGCTGCAGCAGGTTCAGGCCGCGACTGAAGTTGATCGACCGGACATGTCCTCGCCGTCCGTCTCCTCGGCCTCTGCCGCCGGTCGTCATCAGGAGCCGCGGCCGGCGGCGTGCTTGCCCGCCGACCGCGGGACTTGTGACACTTCGTGAATGGAGCGACGCACACAGGCCGACCGGGACGCGCTGACGATCGAGATCGGCTATGCGCTGCTCAGCGCGGCAGTCGCCGGGGCGCTGGTCTTCGGGGCGGTCGCCGGGCCGAAGATGCTGTTCACGATGGGTCACGCCGTCGAGCGCGGGCTGCTGATCGCGGCCGCCGCGGCGGGCACGCTCGTGTTCGTCCTGCGGGTCGTGTCCGTGCTGTGGCGGTTCGGGCGTGCCGCGGATCAGCCCAGCCAGCCGGGGCGCACCAGCCCCGACTCGTAAGCCAGCACCACGAGTTGGGCCCGGTCGCGGGCGCCCAGTTTGATTATGGTGCGGCTCACGTGCGTCTTGGCGGTCAGCGGGCTGACGACCAGCCGCCGCGCGATCTCCTCGTTGGACAGACCGATGCCGACGAGGGCCATCACCTCCCGCTCCCGCTCCGTCAGTTCTCCGAGGTCCTCGGCCTGGGCGGGCCCCTTGGAGCGGGCCGCGAACTCGGCGATCAGACGGCGTGTCACACCGGGTGAGAGCAGCGCGTCGCCCTCGACGACCGCCCGTACCGCGCGCAGCAGTTCGTCGGGTTCCGTGTCCTTCACCAGGAACCCCGAGGCGCCGGAGCGGATGGCCTCGAAGACGTACTCGTCCAGCTCGAAGGTGGTGAGCATGACCACCTTCACACCCGCCAGGCGCTCGTCCCCCGTGATGCGCCGGGTGGCGGCCAGCCCGTCGAGAAGCGGCATCCTGATGTCCATTAGCACGACGTCCGGACGCAGTTCGCCCACCAGCCGCACCGCCTCCTCCCCGTCGGACGCCTCGCCCGCGACCTCGATGTCCTGCTGTGCGGCGAGCAGGGCCCGGAAGCCTGCCCGTACCAGCATCTGGTCGTCGGCGAGCACTACGCGGATCACTTCGTCTCCTCGGTCTGCACGGGCAGTTCGGCCAGCACCCGGAAACCACCGTCCGGCCGGGGGCCCGCCTTGATGGTGCCACCCAGCGCGCCGGCCCGCTCCCGCATACCGATCAGACCGCGTCCGCTGCCGCCGGCGTCCGAGCCGGTCGCCGGCCCGTCGTCGTCGATCTGGAGGGCGAGGCTGCCCGGCGAGTGCACGATGCGCACCCGTGCGGTGCGGGAGCCCGAGTGCCGTACGACGTTGGTCAGCGCCTCCTGGACGATCCGGAACGCCGCCAGGTCGGCGCCGGGCGCGAGGGCCGCCTTCTGTCCGACCGTTTCGACGTCGACGGTGAGTCCGGTGCTCGCGGCCTGCTGGACCAGTTCCGGCAGGCGATCCAGGCCGGGGGCCGGGGCGCGGGGTGCCTCCCCGGGGGCCCTCAGGGTGTCCAGGACCTGCCGCACCTCGCCCAGCGCCTCCTTGCTCGCCGCCTTGATCGTGGTCAGGGCCGTGCGGGCCTGTTCGGGATCGGAGTCGAGCAGGGCGAGGCCGACACCCGCCTGCACGTTGATGACGGAGATCGAGTGCGCGAGGACGTCGTGGAGTTCGCGGGCGATGCGCAGCCGTTCCTCGTCCGCGCGGCGCTTCTCCGCCGCGGCACGCTCGGCGCGCTCGCGCGCCCAGACCTCACGCCGCACCCGTACCAGCTCGGACGCCGCGGCGATCGCGATCACCCAGGCGGTGACGAACACCTCCTGTCCCCACGGCGCGGCCTCGTCACCGCCCGGCGGCAGATACGCGTACAGCCAGTGCGCGACCAGCAGGTGCGCCGCCCAGAGCAGCCCGACGGCCCACCACGCGGCACGCCGGTGCCCCGCGACGATGGCGGCGAACACGGCGACGGCGACGGTGAGGAACACGGGTCCGTACGGATAGCCCGCGGCAAAGTACACGAGTGTGACGGCGCAGACCCCGAAGACGGTCGGCACCGGGTACTTCTGGCGCAGCAGGAGCAGGGCCGGACCCGCGAGCAGCAGCACCCGGGCGAAGGCGTCGAGCGGTTCGCGCGTGCCCTGCTGGCTCTCGGCCGCGAAGCCGGAGCCGACCATGACGAAGACGGCCAGAGCCAGGGTCGACAGCCACGGAATGCGTCCGGTCTCCTGCCGGTCCGCGAGGCGACGCAGCCACGCCGGACCGCCGCCTGACCAGGGGGGACCGCCGCAGGTGCCGGTGCGCTGCTGTTCCATGCGGCACACGCTAGACCGGCGCGGCGGTCCGGGGCGTCAGCCGGTCGTGGCGGTCGCGCGTACTCCCAGGGGAGTACGGGTCGGACCAGGATCGCCCGGGCTGCGCCGATGCGTGGCCTGCACGGGCGGGTGCCGCGTCGGTTGCTGCGGGTGCTGCGGGTGCTGCGGGTGCCGCGGGTGCCGCGGGTGCCGCGGGTGCCGCGGGTGCCGCGGGTGCCGCGGGTGCTGCGGTCAGGATCCCGCGCTGCTTCCCGGGGACGTACCGGCGGCTCCGGGCCGCAGTCCCACCTCGTGGGCGAGCCGGGTGGCGGCGTGCTCGAAGAAGGCGTCCCGGTCCTCGACGACGTTGTTGAAGTGGCCGAAGAGCTCGAAGGAGATCGTGCCGAAGACCTGCGACCAGGCGGCGACCATCGCGACAACGACGGGCGGCGGCAGGTCGGGCGCGACGTCTGCGGCCATGCGCTCCGCTTCGGGGGTCAGCCGGGCGTCCACCGGCGGGAGCGCGAGCCCGTTCGTGCGGTGGGCGTCCCGGACGACGGAGATCAGCGCGAGAGCGACGCGGGAGGCCGGGGCGACGGTGTCCTTGGGTGCGGTGTAGCCGGGGACGGGTGAGCCGTAGACCAGGGCGTACTCGTGCGGGTGGTCGAGGGCCCAGGTCCGTACGGCCGAGCAGACGGCGGTCCAGCGGGCGCCGTGGCCGGCGGAGGGTGGGGCGGCGGACAGGGCGGACTCGGCGGCCGCGCCGACGGCGTCGTAGGCGTCGACGATGAGGGCGGTCAGCAGGTCGTCGCGGCTGGGGAAGTAGCGGTAGAGGGCGGAGGACGCCATGCCCAGTTCGCGGGCGACCGCGCGGAGCGAGAGTCTCGCAGCGCCCTCGGCGGCGAGCTGCAGGCGGGCCTCGTCCTTGATCGCTGCGGTGATCTCGGTGCGGGCCCGTTCCCTGGCCCCTCGGATGGTGCTCATGGTGGAGCAGTCTGTCACGTTGCGGAGCAGTGGCCAATAACGAGAGCAGTGCTCTTGCTTCGGAGCACTAGCCCAGGCACACTGTCCCCGAGCGAGAGCACTGCTCTCGAATTGAAGCACCGGTCACGCACAAGAGTTGTGCACACACGCAGGGGCTGACTCACGCACGCAGCCGTCGCTCATGCACGTACCGGTCGACCACAAGGGGAGCAGGCCATGGCGCAGGCGCACTACATCAAGCCCAACCGGTTCGACACGATCATGAACGCCACGGTCGGCTGGCTCGCGCGCCGCGGCATCAGCCTCCTCGGCACGGCGGAGCTCTCCGTACGCGGCCGCACCAGTGGCGAATGGCGGCGCATCCCCGTCAACCCCCTGCCCTACGACGGCGGCCCGTACCTGATCTCCGCCAGGGGCCACTCCCAGTGGGTGCGCAACCTCCGTGCCGCCGGTGGCGGGCAGCTCCAGGTGGGCCGCAGGACGCAGCGGTTCACGGCCGTCGAACTTCCCGACGAGGAGAAGCCCGACCTGCTGCGCACCTACCTGGAGCGCTGGGGCTGGGAGGTCGGCCGCTTCTTCGGCGATGTCGACGCCAAATCCACGGACGAGGAGCTGCTGGCCGCCGCCCACAGGCACCCCGTCTTCCGGATCACCCTGACCGGGTGACACCACGCCGGTGCCGCGCGGGGCCTGGCCGGCTCCGGCCGGACCACGTCCGACCCCCGACCCTCGACCGGCCCGGCTCCACCGGACGCGACCAGGCGGGACCAGAGACCTCGACCGTCCCCGACCAGACCGAGCCGCACCCGGCCAGGGACGCGAGGCGGCCGGGCGCGGCTGCGCAGCCGCCGCGGTCCGGTGCGGTCGGCGCGTCCTGGCGCGTCCGGTGTCGGGGCGCCCCCGGTCGTGCTGCTCCTGCCGGCGGCCCGGTCCGGCGCGGTGCGGATGCGGCACGCGCCCTGCCGGGCGGGTCAGGGCGCGGGCTGCGACGCCCGCTTGTCGAGCAGGTCCAGCGCCCGCCGGGCCACCGCGTTCGTGCGCACCAGGCCCGCGAGCGTCGTCGCGCCGCGGGTGATGTCGGCGAAGGTCTTCCAGGCCGGCCGGAACCCGGTGAGCAGCGCGTGCAGCAGTCCCGGCCGCCGCTCGAAGACGGCGAGCATCCGCCGACCGACCGCCATCTCGACGCCGAGCCCGGACTTGACGGCGAACGCGTAGTTCAGCGCCTGCCTGCGTGCGTCGACGGCATCGTGGGCCTCGGCGATCCGCACCGCCCACTCCCCCGCGAGCCGTCCCGACCGCAACGCGAAGGAGATGCCCTCCCTGGTCCACGGTTCCAGCAGTCCTGCCGCGTCCCCGCACACCAGCACCCGGCCGCGAGACAGCGGTGAGTCGTCGCTGCGGCAGCGTGTGAGATGGCCGGAGGAGACGGCGGGCTCGAAGCCGGCGAGCCCCAGCCGGGCGATGAAGTCCTCCAGATACCGCTTGGTGGCGGCGCCCTCGCCGCGCGCCGAGATCACACCGACCGTCAGCGTCTGCCCCTTGGGGAAGACCCATCCGTAACTGCCCGGCATGGGACCCCAGTCGATGAGGACCCGGCCCGCCCAGTCCTCGGCGACCGTCGCCGGGACGGGGATCTCCGCCTCCAGCCCGAGATCCACCTGGTCGAGTTTCACCCCGACATGAGCGCCTATCCGTCCGGCACTGCCGTCCGCGCCGACGACCGCACGTGTCAGGACCGTCTCGCCGTCCGCCAGCACCACGGCGACCGTGCGGCGGTCCGGCACCGCCGGTCCGTGCTGCTCCACGCGCGACACGGCCGCGCCCGTGCGCAGCACCGCGCCCGCCTTCTGCGCCTGTTCGACGAGACCGGCGTCGAACTCCGGGCGGTTGATGAGCCCGAAGAGCATCCGCTTGGAGCGGCGGGTGCGCGCCAGTCTGCCGTTGAGCGAGAAGGTCACGGCGTGCACCCGGTCGCGCAGGGGGAGTTCGAAACCCGGCGGCAGGCTGTCCCGCGACGGTCCGATGATCCCCCCGCCGCAGGTCTTGTAACGGGGCAGTTCGGCCTTCTCCAGCAGCAGTACCCTGCGGCCGGTCACCGCCGCCGCGTACGCCGCCGACGCCCCGGCGGGGCCCCCGCCGACCACGACGACGTCCCACACGGGGTCGCCAAGCTCATTTGCCGCCTCTGCTCCGGTGGCATCGTTCTCGCTGCTCACGATGTACTTCTGCTCCCGATCCGACCTGTGGCTAGGGCTCTCGACGGCATCCTACGGCGCGGTCGCCCGCCACCCGTTGTGGGAGGATCGACCGCACATTCGCCGTACACACATCGCACAACGTCGTGCCCCCGAGGAGCGTGCCCATGACCGTCGTACCGATCGCAGAGACCGTCGCGTCGCTGATGCCCCGCGCCGAGGCGGAGCTCAGGGAACTGGTGGCGTTCCGCTCGGTGGCGGACCCGGCCCAGTTCCCGAGGAGCGAGTGCGAGGCGGCGGCCGCGTGGGTCGCGGGCGCGCTGCGCGCGGAGGGCTTCACGGACGTGGCCGTCCTGGACACCCCCGACGGCACCCAGTCCGTCTACGGCTTCCTGCCCGGCCCGGCAGGCGCCCCGACCGTGCTGCTGTACGCGCACTACGACGTGCAGCCGCCGCTCGACACGGCGGCCTGGGTCTCGCCGCCGTTCGAACTGACCGAGCGCGACGGCCGCTGGTACGGACGGGGAGCCGCGGACTGCAAGGGTGGCTTCATCATGCATCTGCTCGCGCTGCGTGCCCTGAAGGCCAACGGCGGCGTGCCGGTGAACATCAAGGTGATCGTCGAGGGTTCGGAGGAGCAGGGCACGGGCGGTCTGGAGCAGTACGCGGAGGCCCACCCCGAACTGCTGGCCGCGGACACCGTGGTCATCGGCGACACGGGCAACTTCCGTGCCGGCCTGCCGACGGTCACGGCCAGCCTGCGCGGTATGACGCTGCTGCGGGTGCAGATCGACACCCTGGAGGGGAACCTGCACTCCGGGCAGTTCGGCGGGGCCGCTCCCGACGCGCTGGCCGCGCTCGTCCGCGTACTCGACTCGCTGCGGGCCGAGGACGGTTCGACGACCGTGGACGGGCTGGCGGCGGACGCGACGTGGGAGGGGCTCGCGTACTCGGAGGAGGACTTCCGCAAGGACGCCAAGGTCCTGGACGGTGTGGGCCTGATCGGCGAGGGTACGGTCGCGGACCGCATCTGGGCCCGGCCGGCCGTCACGGTGCTGGGCATCGACTGCCCGCCGGTGGTCGGCGCGACGCCGTCCGTGCAGGCGTCCGCACGGGCGCTGATCAGCCTGCGGGTGCCGCCGGGCCAGGACGCGGCCGAGGCGAACAAGCTGCTCGCCGCGCACCTGGAGGCGCACACGCCGTGGGGCGCGCGGGTGGCGGTCGAGCAGATCGGCCAGGGGCAGGCGTTCCGTGCGGACATGACGAGCCCGGCGTACACGTCGATGGCCGAGGCGATGCGCGTGGCGTACCCGGGCGAGGAGATGCAGTCCGCCGGCATGGGCGGCTCGATCCCGCTGTGCAACACGCTCGCCGCTCTGTACCCGCAGGCCGAGATCCTGCTGATCGGGCTGAGCGACCCGGAGGCGCAGATCCACGCGGTGAACGAGAGCGTGTCGCCCGAGGAGCTGGAGCGGATGTCGGTCGCCGAGGCGCTGTTCCTCGTCAACTACGCCGCGTCGCCGCGCGGCTGACGGCGGGCCGGCTCGGCCGGGCCGGGGACGAGGCCGACGGCAGGGCTGAGAGCGGGGCCGTCCGGCCGAACCGTTGGTGCGGCGGGGGCGGCGCTTTCCGAGACGTGGTTCCCCGGACGCGTCGTCCCGCTGGGGCCGGCCCCGGCCCCGGCCGCCGGGGACCGGCCCGGCGGCCGGGGCGAGGGCTCCGTCAGCGGCAGCCGACCGGGACGCCGGCCTCCAGGTTGAGGACCGTGCCGCGCTCGCGGGCCCGAAGGGCCCAGCGCAGCCGCTCGTAGCGGGCAGGAGGAAGCAGCTCCGCCGCCTCCTCCTCGTCGGCGAACTTCCAGCCGCGCAGTTCGGAGCCGGGCAGCAGCACACGTCCGGCGTCGCCGCCGGGGAGCCGGCCGCCGTCGAAGAGCAGCCGCAATCCGCCGAAGCCGGGGGGCTTCGGCGGCTCCCAGTCGACGACCAGCAGCCGGGGTACGTCGGCCAGTTCGATGCCCAGCTCCTCCGTGACCTCCCGCATACCGGCGCGGGCGGGCGGCTCCCCTCGCTCCACGACTCCGCCCGGGAACTCCCAGCCCGGCTTGTAGGTCGGGTCCACGAGCAGCACGCTGTCGTGTTCGTCGAAGAGCAGCACTCCGGCGGCGACGGTCTCCGCGGTCGGCTCGGGGGTCTGGACGATGTCACTGGCCGCCGCCGCACCCGTGCGCACGGCCTCCGCGACGGCCCGCGCCGCGGCGCGGGTGTCGATGCGGCTGTTGTCGATCACGTGCGCGTCGCCGGTGAGCCAGCCGAGGGCCGCCCGATAGCGCTCGATGTTCCCGTAGGCCCACTGCCGGCACCGCTCGCTCACCTCCGGGTCGTCGGGGAACTCGTCACGAGCCGCTATTCGTTCGCGCAAAATCGTTTCATCAGGTGCCAGGAGCACATGCCGCACCGCTATCCGGCGCGAGGCGAGACCGCCGAAGATCTCGTCACGGTAGTCCTGGCGCAGGACCGTCATGGGCGCCACCAGCACACCGCCCACCTCGGCGAGCAGCGCTGCCGCGGTGTCCACGACGAGCCGCCGCCAGATCGGCAGGTCCTGGTAGTCGCCGACCTCCGCCAGCCGCTTGGCCGGCAGCAGGTGGCGCATGCCCGCGCCGATCAACTCGGGGTCGAAGAGCGTGCTGTTCGGGATCAGGTCGATCAGTTCGCGTGCGGTACTGCTCTTGCCCGCTCCGAACGCACCGTTGATCCAGACGATCACGGGTCCCCCTCTTCCGTAGCCCACAGTGGATTGCCCGCAACACCCTGCCACGCAAACGCGGTGGCGGAACCGGTTGGCCGATCAGGCATGCCAACTGTGGCCGGGCCGTGACACCGGCCCGGGATCGTCGTTGGAGCGGAAAAGACGAGGGAGTGGGGCATGCGCCGCACGGTGTTGGAGAAGTTCCCCGCGGGGGACCCGCGGGGAAGTCGGCAGGCGGAGGAGTACGCGCGCCACCGAAGGGACGAGGGCATGGCGGTGGAGGTCGTGATGGACCTGGAGTCGGACGCGTTCCTGGTCGTGGTGCCGCAGCAGCAGAGCGCGGAGCGCGGTTGGTGAACGCCCGGGCGGCCGCGCCCGCTGTCGCCCCTGCGACAGGACCGGTCGCGGGCCGACACAGGCGAGGGGCGCCGCCACGGGCCCGGACACGTCGGCGCAGGCCTGGGGACGCGCCGGCGCACGCCGGTGCACGCCGACACGGCCCCTGCGCGAGCCGGGCGGACCGGGCACATGCGTGACCCGGCACAGGCCCGGGAACGCACCGAAGCGGGTCCGAGCTCGGGGGAACGCGCCGGACACCGGCCCCCGCGCCAGGCGCGAGGCCGACACAAGTCCGGCCCGAGGCCGAGGCCCGACGCGCGCCCGCAGCACACCCGCGTGCGGCCCGAGGCCCGACGCGCGCAACCGGCGCGCCGAGCCCGACACAGGCCCGGCCAGGGGCCCGAGACCCCACCCACCGACATGCACCCCGGGACGGGAACGTGATGTCACACGCCCCGTCGTCAGCCCCGTCCCGCCGGAACCGGCGTCTCGCCGTGGCCGAGCAGCGCCGCGGCCGCCGCGCCCACCAGCCCGGCGTCCGTACCGGTCATCGCGGGCGCGACGGTCAGCCGTCGCACGAAGGAGAGCGTCGCGTAGTCGCGCAGGGCCCGGCGCAGCGGGGCGAACAGGACCTCTCCCGCCCCGGCCACTCCCCCGCCGATGACGGCGATGTCGATCTCGACGAGTGTCGCCGTGGCGGCGATACCCGCGGCGAGCGCCTGTGCGGCCCGCTCGTACGAGGCGGTCGCGACCGGGTCCCCGGCGCGCGCCGCCGTGGCGACGGCCGCGGCGGAGGTGTCCCCGGACGGACCGGGCCGCCATCCGTTCTCCAGTGCCCGGCGGGCGATGTTCGGCCCGCTGGCGATGCGTTCGACGCAGCCGCGGCCGCCGCAGGGGCAGGGATCGCCGTCCAGGTCGACGCTGATGTGCCCGATGTGACCGGCGTTGCCCGTCGGTCCGGCGTGCGGCTTGCCGCCCAGTACCAGACCGCCGCCGACGCCGGTGGACACGACCATGCACAGGGCGTTGTCGTGGCCGCGCGCGGCGCCCTGCCAGTGCTCCGCGGCGGTCATGGCGACGCCGTCGCCGACGAGGGTGACCGGCAGCCCGCCGACGGCCCGCGACACCCGGTCGACGAGCGGAAAGCCGCGCCAGCCCGGCACGTTGACGGGGCTGACCGTACCGGCGGACGCGTCGACGGGGCCCGCGCTGCCGATGCCGAGTGCGGTGGCCCGGCCCCACAGCGGGGAGGCCGTGAGCTCGGCGAGGACGTTCTCGACCGCGTGCATCACCGTGTCGCCGTCGTCACGAGCCGGTGTGGGGCGCTGGGCGCGGTGAAGAATCGCGCCATTGCCGTCCACCAACGCGCCGGCGATCTTGGTGCCGCCGATGTCGAGAGCGGCGACGAGGCTGTTATGCATCGGTACGGGATCCCCCGGGAGCTGTCGGACCTGCGGTTTCGATAACAGTCTCCATTCCCCTGACAACGTTGTCCAGGGCCTATGCTCGACGCCACATGCTCCATAGACGTAGAGACGCGACCGCCGACACCATGACAGGACAGCGCACTGTGGCCGATTCGCCCCGTCCCCTGACGCCTCCCGGCCGCCCTCGCGGCCCCGAGCCCCGCTACGGGAACCGGCCCACGATGAAGGACGTTGCAGCGCGGGCCGGCGTCGGGCTGAAGACGGTGTCGCGTGTCGTCAACGGCGAACCGGGCGTCACGCCCGACACCGAGCGCCGGGTGCAGGAGGCCATCGAGTCCCTCGGCTTCCGCCGCAACGACAGCGCCCGGGTGCTGCGCAAGGGCCGCACCGCCTCCATCGGTCTCGTTCTGGAGGACCTCGCCGACCCGTTCTACGGTCCGCTGAGCCGCGCCGTCGAAGAGGTCGCCCGGGCCCACGGGGCGCTCCTCATCAACGGGTCCAGCGCCGAGGACCCGGAACGGGAGCAGGAGTTGGCGCTCGCCCTGTGCGCCCGCCGGGTGGACGGTCTGATCGTGATCCCCGCCGGGCACGACCACCGGTATCTGGAGCCCGAGATCAAGGCGGGTGTCGCCACCGTCTTCGTCGACCGCCCGCCCGGCCGGATCGACGCGGACGTGGTGCTGTCCGACAGCTTCGGCGGCGCCCGGGCCGGTGTGGCGCATCTGATCGCGCACGGGCACCGCCGGGTCGCGTTCATCGGCGACCAGCCGCGCATCCACACCGCCGTGGAGCGGCTGCGCGGCTACCGGGCGGCCATGGCGGACGCGGGGCTGGAGGTCGACGACGCGTGGGTCGCCCTCGGCCCGACGGCTCCCGAGCGGGTGCAGGAGGCCGTACGGGGCGTACTGTCGGGCCCCGAACCGGTCACCGCGATCTTCGCGGGCAACAACCGCGTGACGGTGACGGCGGTACGGGTCCTCGCCGGCCACGACCGGCGCGTCGCGCTCGTCGGCTTCGACGACATCGAGCTCGCGGACCTGCTCGGCATCACGGTCATAGCCCAGGACGCGGCCACGCTGGGCCGCACGGCGGCGGAGCGGCTGTTCCGCAGGCTCGACGGCGCGAACGACGAGCCGGCCCAAGTGGCCCTGGAGACGGTGCTGATCCCGCGCGGCTCGGGCGAGATCCCCCCGTCGGGCTGAGGGCCCCTCAGGAACGCCCTCGGCGGCGATGACACCGGCGGCCTGCCCGACCGCTGCTGATCCCGGAACCGCCGGGCCGGCCGCCCCGCCGGGCGGACGGCACTGCCGGCCGGTCCGGGCCCCGATCACCTCGCCCCGCCTCGTGCCAGGCGGGGCGTTGCGCTTGGGGAGCCGGCCCCTCACCCGGCCGTCGCGGTCAGGTCGCCGCGCCGGGGCCGGGCGAAACCGTCGAGGTCGGCGCGGGTGAGGCCGGTGAGGCGGGCGACCTCCGCCGTGTCCAGGGCTCCGCAGTCGATGCCGCGCAGCAGGTAGGAGCTGAGCGCCTTGGCGGTGGCGGGCTCGTCCATGACGTCGCCGCCGGCGTGGTTGGCGTAGGCGGCGAGCCGGGCGGCGGCCTGCTCGGACCCCTCGCGGTAGAAGGCGAAGACGGCGGCGTACCGGGTGGGCAGGTGGCCCGGGTGCATGTCCCAGCCCTGGTAGTAGGCGCGGGCCAGGGCGCGGCGGGTGAGACCGTAGTGGAGCCGCCAGGCGTCGTGGACGTTCTCGGTGGTGCCGACCGGCAGCACGTTGGTGGAACCGTCGGAGACCCGTACGCCGGTGCCGGCGGCGGCTACCTGCATGACGGCCTTGGCGTGGTCGGCGGCGGGGTGGTCGCTGGCCTGGTAGGCGGCGCTGACGCCGAGGCAGGCGCTGTAGTCGAAGGTGCCGTAGTGGAGTCCGGTGGCCCGTCCCTCGGCCGCGTCGATCATGCGGGCGACGGTGGCGGTGCCGTCGGGGGCGAGGATGGACTGGCTGGTCTCGATCTGGATCTCGAAGCCGATGCGGCCGGGCTCCAGCCCGCGGGCCTTCTCGAACTCCTCGAGCAGCCGCACCATCGCGGTGACCTGCTCGGGGTAGGTGACCTTCGGCAGGGTCAGGACGAGGCCGTCGGGCAGGCCGCCGCGCTCCATGAGGCCGGTGAGGAAGATGTCGAGGGTGCGGATGCCCCGGTCGCGTACGGCGGCTTCCATGCACTTCATGCGGATGCCCATGTACGGGGCGGCGGTGCCCTGTTCGAAGGCGTCGGAGACGAGGCGCGCGGCGCGGGCCGCGTCGGCGTCCTCGTCGGCGCCCGCGTAGCCGTCCTCGAAGTCGATCCGCAGGTCTTCGATCGGCTCGCGCTCCAGCTTGGCCCGCACCCGTGTGTACACCGGCTCCGCGAGCTCCTCGGCCAGGCCGAGGACGCGGGCGAGGGAGGCGGCGTCGGGGGCGTGCTCGTCGAGCGCGGCGAGCGCCTGGCCGCCCCAGGAGCGGACGGTGCCGGCGGCGAAGGCGTCGCCCGGTACGTAGACGGTGTGTACGGGCTGGCGGGTGCCGGGGTCTCCCGGGTACCGGCGGGCGAGCTCGGCGTCCACCGGCGCGAGGGAGGCACTGATGCCCTCGCTGACCGCACCGGCGAGGCTCGTCGCCACCTTCTCCTGCTGACCCATGTCCCACACCCTCCGTCAACTTCGCGGCGTTGTTGTTTTCCGTCCAGCGGAATCAACATTCTGTTGAATGAAATTAACGGCCCGTGCCGAGTCACGTCAATGGTCCCCGGAACGGGCCGGGGCCGCGCGGTGAAGATCACCGCGCGGCCCCGGGCCGTGAAGAACCGCAGATCAGCCCTTACGCGCCTTGACCTCTTCGGTCAGCTGCGGGACGACCTCGAACAGGTCGCCGACGACGCCGTAGTCGACGAGGTCGAAGATCGGGGCCTCGGCGTCCTTGTTGATGGCCACGATGGTCTTCGAGGTCTGCATACCGGCCCGGTGCTGGATCGCGCCGGAGATGCCGGACGCGATGTACAGCTGCGGGGAGACCGACTTGCCGGTCTGGCCGACCTGGTTGGTGTGCGGGTACCAGCCGGCGTCGACCGCGGCACGCGAGGCACCCACGGCGCCGCCGAGGGAGTCGGCGAGCGCCTCGATGATCGCGAAGTTCTCCGCGCCGTTGACACCACGGCCGCCGGAGACCACGATCGCGGCCTCGGTCAGCTCGGGGCGGCCGGTCGACTCACGCGGGGTGCGCGAGACGACCTTGGTGCCGGTCGCCTCCTCGGAGAACGACACCGACAGCGCCTCGACGGCGCCGGCGGCCGGCGCGGCCTCCACGGCGGCCGAGTTCGGCTTGACCGTGATGACCGGGGTGCCCCTGGTGATGCGGGACTTGGTGGTGAAGGAGGCGGCGAACGCGGACTGCGTCGCGACCGGCCCCTCGTCGCCGGCCTCGAGGTCGACGGCGTCGGTGATGATGCCGGAGCCGATCCGGACCGCCAGGCGGGCCGCGATCTCCTTGCCCTCGGCGGAGGACGGGACGAGCACGGCGGCCGGGGAAACGGCCTCGTACGCGGCCTGCAGCGCGTCGACCTTCGGAACGACGAGGTAGTCGGCGAACTCGGGGGCGTCGGCGGTGAGCACCTTCACCGCGCCGTGCTCGGCGAGCGCGGCGGCGGTGTTCTCGGCACCGGAGCCGAGGGCGACGGCGACGGGCTCACCGATACGGCGGGCCAGCGTCAGCAGCTCCAGGGTGGGCTTGCGGACGGCGCCGTCCACGTGGTCGACGTAGACGAGAACTTCAGCCATGGGACTTCTTCTCTCCTGCTTGCGAAGTACTAAGGGGGCGGTTGGTGGCCGAAGCCTCAGATGAACTTCTGGCTCGCGAGGAACTCCGCGAGCTGCTTGCCGCCCTCGCCCTCGTCCTTGACGATCGTGCCGGCGGTACGGGCCGGACGCTCCACGGCCGAGTCGACCTTGGTCCAGGCACCCTCGAGGCCGACCTCCTCCGCCTCGATCTCCAGGTCCTCGAGGTCCAGGGACTCCACCGGCTTCTTCTTGGCGGCCATGATGCCCTTGAAGGACGGGTAACGGGCCTCGCCCGACTGGTCCGTCACGGACACGACGGCCGGCAGGGACGCCTCGAGCTGCTCGCTCGCGGTGTCGCCGTCACGGCGGCCCTTGACGGTGCCGTCCTCGACGGAGACGTCGGACAGCAGCGTGACCTGGGGGACACCCAGACGCTCGGCGAGGATCGCCGGCAGCACGCCCATGGTGCCGTCGGTGGAGGCCATGCCGCAGATGACCAGGTCGTAACCGGTCTTCTCAACGGCCTTGGCCAGCACCAGCGAGGTGCCCATCACGTCGGTGCCGTGCAGGTCGTCGTCCTCGACGTGGACGGCCTTGTCGGCGCCCATCGACAGCGCCTTGCGCAGCGCGTCCTTGGCGTCCTCCGGGCCGACGGTCAGCACGGTGACCTCGGCGTCGTCCGCCTCGTCCGCGATCTGAAGCGCCTGCTCGACCGCGTACTCATCCAGCTCCGACAGCAGGCCGTCGACGTCGTCGCGGTCGACGGTCAGGTCATCGGCGAAGTGCCGGTCGCCGGTGGCGTCGGGCACGTACTTCACACAGACAACGATCCTCAGGCTCACGCCGGCTCTCCTACTGCATCGTCTCTACTGGACTGCCTTGTGAACGCAGCATAGGCGTCCGATGGGGCGGATCCCGGTCGGGGCGGGCCGCGCTCCGAACGAAATATTACTCGTCAGTACACCCAGTGTGTTCCCGCTAAGCAATCGCTTTGAACTGTGACCTTGACAACGGCACACCGGCCGCCCCCGCACAGGTCAGTCACGCAGCGCCGTGAAGCGTCCCTGGTGGTACACCAGCGGGCGGCCGCCGCCCGCCGGATCACCGGCCACGACCTCGGCGATCACCAGGCGGTGGTCCCCGGCGGGCACCCTGGCCACGACACGGCACACCATCCAGGCCACTACGCCGTCGAGCACCGGAACGCCCTCCGGACCCGTATGCCAACCGGTGGGCGGCGCGAACCGGTCCGCGCCGCTGCGCGCGAAGGTGGCCGCCAGCTCCTGCTGGTGCTCGCCCAGTATGTGGACGCCGACGTGTCCGGCCTCCGCGACGACCGGCCAGCTGGAGGAGCCGGTCCCCACCCCGAAGGAGACCAGGGGCGGCTCCGCGGCGACGGACGTCAGCGAGGTGGCGGTGAATCCGACCGGGCGGGCGCCCGTCGCGGTGATCACCGCGACGCCCGCGGCGTGCTGCCGGAAGACGGAGCGCAGGAGGTCGGGAGAGGCGAGCCGGGTGGTGGCGAGGTCGGGCGAGGCCGTCATCGGGATGTCCTTCTGGGGTTGCGAACTAGGCGGCTGCGGCTGCACGGGCAGCCGGACAGCGCGCGCTCGCGTTACGGGCGAGGTCGACATGGACCCGCCCGTGGAGAAGGAGTACTGGAGGCACAGGGAGCAGCCTGTCGATACTTGGCGTGCACAGTCAAGTGCGCCCCGGAAGGTGCGACCGGAGTCACGGGCCTCACACGGCCCGTCCCAGTGCGGCAATCACGTCGGCCTTGCGGGGCGCGCCGGACGCCCTGGTGACGATCCGTCCGCCGGCGTCGAGCACCAGCACGGTGGGCGTCCTGACGATGCCGAGCCGGCGTACGAGGGAGAGGCGGTCCTCCGCGTCGACCTCGACGTGGACGACCCCGTCGACCATCGCGGCGACGTCGGCCAGCGTCCGCCGGGTGGCCCGGCAGGGCTGGCAGAAGGCGGTGGAGAACTGGACGAGAGTGGCCCGCTCGCCGAGCGCCGTGCCCAGGTCCGGCTCGCCGAGCCGCGGTTGTGCGTCGTGAGCGGGCACGTCGTTGTCCTCTTCCCGTCCGGTCCTGCGATTCACTTCCGTGGTGTGCAGCGTTCACGGCCCGACAAGGATTCCCCCGGGCCGGGCCCGGGGGCCGGGTTCCCGTCGCCCACGTGACGAGAATCTCGCGCCCGGGGCCCGCCAGGGCTGGTCAGCACGGCGCACATGGGGCACGATCGGCCCAAAGCCGAAAACCTACGGCTGCGTAACTTCCACCGGGAGAACCCTCCCCGGGCATGAGGAAAGGGCCCTTCCCCCCATGGCAGAACTCGTCTATCGGCCGGTCATCGGCGCCGCTCTCACGATGTTCAAGGCGCTCGACCTGAAGATCGACACTCAGGGGTCGGAGAACATTCCGCGTACCGGTGGAGCGGTGCTGGTCAGCAACCACATCAGCTATCTGGACTTCATCTTCACCGGACTCGGCGCCCTGCCGCAGAAGCGCCTGGTCCGCTTCATGGCCAAGGACTCGGTCTTCCGCCACAAGATCTCAGGCCCGCTGATGCGGGGCATGAAGCACATCCCGGTGGACCGCAAGCAGGGCGAGGCGGCGTACGCGCACGCCCTGGACTCGCTGCGCTCGGGCGAGATCATCGGTGTCTTCCCGGAGGCGACGATCTCCCAGTCGTTCACGCTGAAGTCCTTCAAGTCGGGTGCCGCGCGGCTCGCGCAGGAGGCGGGCGTGCCGCTGATCCCGATGGCGCTGTGGGGTACGCAGCGGCTGTGGACCAAGGGACGGCCGCGCAACTTCAAGCGCTCCCACATCCCGGTGACGATCAGGGTCGGTGAACCCGTCGAGGCGCCCGCCGACCAGTACGCCGGCGCGATCACCCGGCGGCTGCGCGGGCGCGTGCAGGAGCTGCTGGAGGCGGCGCAGCGGGCCTATCCGGTGCGCCCCAAGGACGCGACCGACACCTGGTGGGTGCCCGCCCACCTCGGCGGCACGGCGCCCACGCCGGCCGAGGTGCGCGAGGCGCACTAGGCGCTACCCCGGGGTGTGGACGGTGATCCGTGCCCCGGGGCTCAGCTTCTCCAGCGTCTCGGCGAGTTCGGCGGCTGCCGCCCCGAGCTCGCCGCTCGCCGTCGGCCCCATGCCTTCCAGCAGGAACAGGGCGTTCACCGATTCCTCCGTCAGACGGGTGCGCACACCCTGGCGCCAGTTCCAGCGCCGGCAGGTGACGCCTTCGTCGTCGCACCAGACGACCTCGCCGGCGTCCGGGTGCTCTACTGCCGTCTCGCCGCCCGCCATGGTGGCGAACGGCTCCTCACCGGTCGCCCGCACCAGTCGCATGTCGCCCGTGATGCGGTCGGTGTCCTCGCCGCCGACGGGGATCAGACGTGCCACGCTCACCGCGTTGTAGAGGTCGACCAGGACGTTGATCCGGGGCAGCCCGCCGTCGGCGAGCGCCCGCCTGGCCAGCGCCTCGGCCGAGTTCCGGGTGCGGGAGGGCTTGGCGCCGAACGCCGTGTACGCCTCGCGCCAGGCGGCCATGTGGGGGTCCTCGTGCGGCGCGCGTCCGCCGAGGCGGGCCGCGAGGCGGCGGGCGGCGTCGTCGAGTAGCGCCGAACTGTCATGGTTGCTGGGGCCGTTGACGAGACCGTGCGCCTCCACGGCGACATGGGTGAAGCCGGGTGCGAGGGCTCGCACCTCGTCGGACACGGTGAGCTGAGGAGTCATCGCCTGCTTGCCTCGAACTGTTCAGAGTGCGGTCGGGAGCGTCTTCCACAGGTACGCGCGGTCGGGGGCCTGCTGGAGGGCCCGCAGAACCACGGGGTGCGGTGCATCATAGAGTACCGGATAGTCCATCTCGCTGGACCGGGGATCCGGCACCCACGCCAGGCGTTCACCGTCGAGGGAGAACCGGGCGTCGACCCCGGGCTTGTTGCCCCGCGGGTCCTGCCGGTGCCAGGCGCCGCCGAACCGCACGGCGACCAGACCGTGCACCACCCCGCCGAGGCGCTGGTAGCAGAGCGCGGTGGGGATGTCCTCCGCGCGCAGCAGGGCGGCGAGGGCATGGGACTTGGCGTAGCAGATGCCGGTGCGGTGTTCGAGCACCTCGGAGGCCCGCCAGATCACCTTCGCCTCACCCGTGTCCTGTGAGTGCGGGATGGCGTCGCGGACGAACTCGTAGGCCGCCTGAGCGTATACGTATGAATCCGAGGCGCGCCGGGCGAGGCGGCGCGCGACGTCGCGCACCAATGGATGATGGTGGTCCACGGCTTCATCGGCCACCAAGTAGGCGGACAGGTCTGGGTTCTGCTGGATGAGCTCCATGGACGGCGAGCATAGGAATGCGACCGATCGTCAGTCAATGACTTTTCGATCGGTCGCATACCTATGCAAAGCTACGGCCGGCGGGCCATCTCCTCCTTGAGCGCCTGGACGAAGGAGTCCACGTCCTCCTCCGTGGTGTCGAACGAGCACATCCAGCGCACATCGCCGGCCGCTTCGTCCCAGAAGTAGAACCGGAACCGCTGCTGCAGCCGTTCGCTCACGTCGTGCGGCAGCCGCGCGAAGACGGCGTTGGCCTGCACCTCGTGGAGGATCTCCACCCCGTCGACCGTGCGCACGCCGTCCGCGAGCCGCTGGGCCATCGTGTTGGAGTGGCGGGCGTTGCGCAGCCACAGGTCCTTGGCCAGCAGTGCCTCGAACTGCACGGAGACGAAACGCATCTTGGACGCGAGCTGCATGGACAGCTTGCGCAGATGCTTCATGTGGCTGACCGCGTCCGGGTTCAGGACCACGACCGCCTCACCGAAGAGCATGCCGTTCTTGGTGCCGCCGAAGGTGATGACGTCGACACCGGCGGCGTTGGTGAAGGCCCGCATGGGGACGTTCAGCGACGCCGCGGCGTTGGCTATCCGCGCTCCGTCGAGGTGGACCTTCATCCCGTGGGAGTGCGCGTGCTCGGTGATGGCGCGGACCTCGTCCACGGTGTACACGGTGCCGAGTTCGGTGTTCTGGGTGATCGACACGACCTGCGGCATGGCCCGGTGCTCGTCGTCCCAGCCGTACGCCTGCCGGTCGATGAGCTCGGGCGTGAGCTTGCCGTCCGGCGTGGGCACGGTGAGCAGCTTCAGCCCGCCCATCCGCTCCGGGGCGCCGCCCTCGTCGACGTTGATGTGCGCCGTCTCCGCGCAGATCACGGCGCCCCAGCGGTCGGTGAGCGCCTGCAGCGCGGTCACGTTGGCGCCGGTGCCGTTGAAGACGGGGAACGCCTCGGCCGTGGGGCCGAAGTGGCTGTGCATGAGGCGCTGGAGGTGTTCGGTGTACTCGTCCTCGCCGTAGGCGACCTGGTGGCCGCCGTTGGCGAGGGCGAGCGCGGCAAGGACCTCCGGGTGGGCTCCCGCGTAGTTGTCGCTGGCGAACCCGCGCAGGGACGGGTCGTGGTGGCGCCGGGCGTCGGTCTTCACGGTTTGGGGGTCAGCCACAGACGCTGTCCATTCACTTCCGGGGCGGGCCGGTCCCAGACTCCGGCGATGGCCTCGGCCAGTTCCGTCACGTCGGTGAAGCCCGCGAACTTCGCATTCGGGCGCTCGGCGCGCATCGCGTCGTGCACCAGTGCCTTGACGACCAGGATGGCAGCCGCGCTCGTCGGGCCCTGCTCGCCCCCCGCCTTGCGGAAGGCGTCGGCCAGCGCGAGGGTCCATGCCTCCGCGGCGGCCTTCGAGGCGGAGTACGCGGCGTTGCCCGCGGTCGGCTTGCTGGCGCCGGCGGCGCTGATCAGCAGGTAACGGCCCTTGTCACTGCGCTGCAGACCCTCGTAGAAGGCCAGCGAGGTGTGCTGGACGGTACGGATCAGCAGCTTCTCGAGCAGCTCCCAGTCGGCGGGGTTGGTCTCGGCGAACGAGGCGCTGCCGCGCCAGCCGCCCACCAGGTGGACCAGCCCGTCGATCCGGCCGAACTCCTTCTCCGTCTTGTCCGCCCAGTCACGGGTGGCGGCCAGGTCGAGGAGGTCGACGGTGTCGCCGGTGACCGTGGCCCCGCCGTGCGCGTACCGGGCGGCGTCCACGGCTTCGGCGAGCCGCTCGGGATCGGCGTCGGAGGCGACGACGACGGCACCCGCCTCTGCCAGCCTGAGCAGGGTGGCCCGGCCGGCCGGGCCGGCCGCGCCGGCCACCGCGATGACTGCGCCCTCCAGGGCGCCGCTGCCGTTGCTGTTCATGTTCGTAGCCTCCTGGGTGCGAGAGCTCACGCGGCAGCTCCGGGAGCGGAAGCGGCGGTGATCCCCTTGGTGGAGGCGATCACGTTCTTCAGCTTCTTGGAGAGCGCCTCATAGAACATGCTCAGCGGAAACTCGTCCGGAAGCACATCGTCCACGAGTTTGCGCGGCGGCTGGGTCAGATCGAGGGCGTCGGGCCCCTTGGCCCAGCGCGATCCCGGGTGGGGGGCGAGATAGGTCGAGACCAGTTCGTACGCGGCGAACCAGTGGACCAGCTTGGGGCGGTCGATGCCGTCGCGGTAGAGCTTCTCGATCTCGCCGCAGAGCTGGTTGGTGACCTGCGGGGCACGGTCCCAGTCGATCTTCAGGGTGTTGTCGGTCCAGCGGACCACGTCGTGCTTGTGCAGGTACGCGAAAAGCAGCTGGCCGCCGAGGCCGTCGTAGTTGCGGACCCGGTCGCCGGAGACGGGGAAGCGGAACATCCGGTCGAAGAGCACCGCGTACTGCACGTCACGACCGTGCGGGTTGCCCTCGGACTCCAGCTTCACGGCCTCCTTGAAGGCGGTGAGGTCGCAGCGCAGCTCCTCGAGGCCGTACATCCAGAACGGCTGGCGCTGCTTGATCATGAACGGGTCGAAGGGCAGGTCGCCATGGCTGTGGGTGCGGTCGTGGACCATGTCCCACAGCACGAATGCCTGCTGGCAGCGCTGCTGGTCGCCGACCATCTCGCGGATGTCGTCGGGCAGTTCGAGACCGAGGACACGCACGGCCTCCTCGGTGACGGCGCGGAAGCGGGCGGCCTCGCGGTCGCAGAAGATGCCGCCCCAGGTGAAGCGCTCGGGGGCCTCGCGCACGGCGATGGTCTCGGGGAAGAGCACCGCGGAGTGGGTGTCGTACCCGGCGGTGAAGTCCTCGAAGGTGATGCCGCAGAACAGCGGGTTGTCGTAGCGGGTGCGCTCCAGCTCGGAGAGCCACTCGGGCCACACCATCCTGAGGACGACCGCCTCGAGGTTGCGGTCCGGGTTCCCGTTCTGCGTGTACATCGGGAAGACGACCAGGTGCTGCAGCCCGTCCTCGCGGCCGGCGGCCGGGTGGAAGGCGAGCAGCGAGTCCAGGAAGTCGGGCACCTCGAAGCCGGCGGCGGCCCACTTGCGCAGGTCGGCCACAAGAGCCCGGTGGTAGGCCGCGTCGTGCGGGAGCAGCGGGGAGAGGTCCTCCACCGCGGCGATCACGCGGTCCACGGCGGCCTCGGCCGCGGAGCGGCCGGGTGCGTCCTCCGCCTCGAAGTCGATTGAGCCGTCCTTGGACTGCCAGGGCCGGATCTCTTCGACGGCCTTCTTGAGCAACGGCCAGCTTGGGTGGTCGACAACCCTGTCGGCGCGGGATATGCCCCCTGCGGCCACGTCCTGCACAAGAATTTCCGTCATGTCACTTCCTCCACGGGAGAACCTCGCGTTCTGCCACCGTATCCATGGTCGGTTCTCCGCCACAAGTGACAGCTTGATAAATCCTCCTGCGACACCCCCCTGATCGCCGCAGTTTTTGCGGCGCAGGGCGCCTGTGGCGGTCGCATCGGTGTCCTCGCCGCCCGCGCGGTGCACCCCGTCAAACCGCCGGACGGACACGCCCACCCGCGGGTGACGCGGTCGCCGGCCGCACGGCGCGCGGGTCGGGACCACGTCGGTGTGCGGCTTCAGGACACCCCGCGCGCGAGCGGTTCCCTCTTCCCGAGCGGCCGTTAGGCTGCGTCGTTACCGCCGGGTGCCGAGGCTGCGCCCGTGGGAGCCGCCGTCGACGGAAGCGAGAGAATCTTGACTTTCCTCACCATCGGTCATCGCGGGGTCATGGGCGTCGAGCCGGAGAACACCCTGCGTTCCTTCGTCCGGGCCGAGCAGTCCGGCATGGACGCCATCGAACTCGATCTGCATCTGAGCAAGGACGGCGCCCTGGCCGTCATGCACGACGCCGACGTGGACCGTACGACCGACGGCAAAGGCCCGATCGCCGAGATGACCCTCGCCGAGCTGCGCCAGCTCGACGCGGGCGGCGGCGAGCGGGTGCCGGTGTTCGAGGAGGTGCTGGACGCCGTGCGGTCCCCGCTCCAGGCGGAGATCAAGGACGTGGCCGCGGCGCGCGCACTGGCCGACGTGATGCGCAGGCGGGACCTGGTGCCGCGCGTCGAGGTGTCGTCCTTCCACGACGACGCGATCGCCGAGATCTCCGCGCTGGTGCCGGGCGTGCGCACGGTGCTGATCGCCAGCCGGTGGGGGGCCGACATCGTGGACCGGGGGAAGGCCGTGGGCGCCCGGTGCCTGGCCCTGAACATCCGCCGGCTGACGCTGGAGACCGTCGAGCACGCCCATGCGGAGGGGCTGCGGGTGATCGGCTGGGTGGTGAACACGCAGGACCATCTGCGGCTGGTGCGCGCCCTCGAACTAGACGGCGCGACCACCGACTACCCCGAGATCCGCCGCACCGGCCGCTTCACCGCCTGACGGCCGGAAGTCGTCAGACGAGGTCCTTCACCAGCACCTCGAAGGCGAGGTCGTCGCGCTGCGGGATGCCGAAGCGCTCGTCGCCGTACGGGAACGGAGTCGTCCTGCCCGTACGGCGGTAGCCGCGGCGCTCGTACCAGGAGATCAGGTCCTCCCGCGCGGTGATCACCGTCATGTGCATCTGCGTCACGCCCCAGGTCTCGCGGACGCTGCGCTCGGCCTCCGCGATGATCCGGCGGCCGAGGCCCGCCCCCTGGAGCCCGGGGCGCACCGCGAACATGCCGAAGTAGGCGGCCTCGCCCCGGTGCTCGAGCTGGCAGCAGGCGACCACCTCGCCGTCCCGCTCCACGGTCATCAGCCGGCTGCCCGGGGTGGTGATGACCTCGAGCACCCCCTCCGGGTCGGTGCGCTGCCCCTCCAGGATGTCCGCCTCCGTGGTCCAGCCCGCGCGGCTCGAATCGCCGCGGTACGCCGACTCGATCAGCGCCACGAGCACCTCGACGTCGGCCTCCACCGCGTCGCGGTAGCTCAGCGTCGTCTCGGCGCGGTCCTGGGGCGGGGCGGTGTCCATCGGGAGTTCTCCGTTCCACGGGGGCCGTCGCCCCGAGACTAACGCGCCCGGCCACGGCCACTCCGCCCGCACCGGGCGGTCCGCGCCTCCCCGCGCTCCCTCAGTACTCCCGTGCGCTCGCGTACGGGTCCGGCCTGCGGGCATCGACTCCTCGACCGACGCCGAAGGCCGCCCGAGGGGGAGGTACGCCGTGCACGGACCCGCGACGTCCGGCTGGCTGCTGGTGGTGCTGTGCGCCGTGACCGGGGCGTACTGCCTGGTGTGGATGCCCCGTTGCTCGGGGACGGCCAGAGCGGCGACCGGCGGAGAGGCGCTGATGGGATTCGGCATGGCCGCGATGGCCGTGCCCGCCGCCGTGTTCACCCCGCCGCCGTGGCACTGGGTGGTGTACGCGGCGGTCTTCGGCGCGGCCGCCCTGCGCGCCACGTGGCCGGTGCGGGACTGTGGCCGCCATGCGCATCACCTCGTCGGCTGCCTCGCGATGGTGTACATGGCGGCGGCGATGGCCTCCGGGGGCGGGCACGGGACGCACGCCGGCGGGGGCGTCCCGCTGCTCACCGGTGCGCTGTTCCTGTACTTCACCGTGTACGTGCTCCGCTCCGGCACCCGGCTCCTGTCGCTCGCGCCCTCGGGCGGCGGGACGGTTCCGGTGCCGGTGTCCCCCGTTCCCCGGACGGCGGGGCCCTCGTTGGTGCCGGCCTGCAGAGTCTCGATGGCGATCGCCATGCTGGCGATGCTGCTGACGCTCTGAACCGTCCGGAACAGTCCGGAACCGTGCGGGTCGGGCAGCGTTCGGGCCCGTACCGCACCGTGGCGTGCGTCACTTGGCAGGCATGGCCATACCCGCAGGTAGCCTCGCGCTCATAGGCTGCTGTCCATGATGGTCTCGCTCGCGCTGCTGTTGCTCGGCGCACTGGCCGCCGTCGTCGCCCCGCGCCTCGTGTCGCGTGCCGACTGGCCGGAGCGCGAGCCCGTCGTCGCCCTCTGGGTGTGGCAGTGCGTGGTCGCCGCGGTGCTGCTGTCGTTCGCCCTGTCCATGACCTTCAGCGCCGCCGCCGCCTGGCAGTTCGTGCACTCTCACGTCTTCGCCACGGCGCCGAACGGTGTCGCGGAGGCGTACGCGCTGGGACCGAACGGACAGTGGTCGGCGGCGCTCGCCGTGATCCTGGCGTGCTGCGGGCTGTGGACCGGGGCCATGCTGGCGAAGGAGATCCACCGGGCGCACGCCCTGCGCAGGCGTCAGCGTGCGGAACTGCTCGTGCGCGCCCCCCTGATGCCGGACGAGATCCCCGGCAGCGAGCCCCTGGTCGTCCTGGAGGGTGAGCGGCCCGACGCCTGGTGGCTCCCGGGTGCGGCTCCGCAACTGGTCATCACCACCGCCGCGTTGCGCCGCCTGAAGGGCCGGCAGCTGGACGCGGTGCTGGCCCACGAGCAGGGTCACGCGCGGGCCAGGCACGACTGGCTGCTGCACTGCTCCGCGGCGCTGGCAGGCGGCTTTCCGCGGATCCCGGTGTTCGCGGCCTTCCGCGACGAGATGCACCGGCTGGTCGAGCTGGCGGCGGACGACGTCGCCTCCCGGCGCTTCGGCCGGCTGACCATCGCGCTGGCGCTGGTGGAACTGAACGAGGAGCGTGGCGTGTTCGGGCCCTGCCCGACACCCGGCGCGGAGCTGCCGCAGCGCGTCAACCGGCTGCTGACACCGGCCCCCCGGCTCACTCCGGCGCGCCGGCTGCGCCTGACGGCGGCGGCGGCCCTGGTGCCGGTGGTACCGCTGCTGGTGGCATTCGTTCCGGGACTGCGCGCGCTGGGATAGCCGTACGGCCACGGGCGGGACAGGATCTGTTCATGTCTTCCCCCCGCTCCTCCGGTCCCGTCGGCTCCGCTCACGCGAAGGACACCCGCCCCCGCCCTGCGCGCGCGCTCGAGCCGTCGCGCGCGGCGGCCGCCGCACCCGCCCGTACCTGCGCCGTGTTCGCCGGACTCACCGCGCTGTTGCTGGTGGCCGTCGTGCTCGCGTGGCCCCCGCTGCTGTCCTTCGACCGGGCGGTCGTGGACGCGCTGCACGCCTCCGCGGTCACCGAACCGACGTTCACTCATGTCAACCGGGTGCTGACCGACTGGGTGTGGGACCCGTGGACGATGCGGCTGCTGTCGGCGGCGGTCTGCGGGTGGCTGTGGCTGCACCGGGAGCGTCTGCTCGCCGTGTGGGTGGCGGTGACCGCCGCCGCCGGCACGGGCCTTCAGCAGGCCGTGAAGGCGCTCGTGGGGCGCGAGCGGCCCCAATGGCCGGACCCGGTCGACTCGGCGAACTACGCGGCCTTCCCCTCCGGCCACGCGATGACGGCCGTCGTCACCTGCGGGCTGCTGCTCTGGCTGTGCAGGCGGCGTGGCGTGACCGGGCGGGTCTGGGTCCTGTGTGTGGCGCTGGCGGGCGTCTCCGTCGCTGGCGTCGGGTTCACCCGGCTCTATCTGGGCGTGCACTGGCCCTCCGACGTGGTCGGCGGCTGGCTCCTCGGCGGCTGTGTCGTCGCCCTCGCCGTGGCCTCCCACCGGCGCGCGGCCTTGCCCCGCGGTGACTGACCGGTCGAAGATCAGGGCCATGGTGATCAGGACGGTTCTGTTCGACTTCTCCGGGACGCTCTTCCGTGTCGAGCCCACCCGTGAATGGCTCCGTGTGGTGCTGGGCGAGCGCGGGATGTGCGTCTCCGAGGCCGAACTCGGCGAGTGGGCGGAAGGACTGGCCGCGGCCGGCGCGCTTCCCGGCGGCCCCGCGCCGCGGCGGATACCGGACCACTTGGCCGAGCCGTGGTCGGTGCGCGACCTGGACATGGAGCGGCACCGCGCCGCGTACACGGGCCTTGCCCGCGAGGTGCCGCTGCCGGACGAGGGCCTGTACGACGCGCTCTACGACCGCCATATGACTCCGGCGGCCTGGAGCCCCTACCCGGACGCGGAAGAGGTGCTGCGCGGCCTGCGCGAGCGCGGCGTCCGCATCGGCGTGGTCAGCAACATCGGCTGGGACCTGCGGCCGGTGTTCCGTACCCACGGATTCGACGAGCTGGTCGACACGTACACCCTGTCGTTCGAGCACGGTGTGCAGAAACCGGACGCGCGGCTGTTCCGGTCGGCGTGCGAAGGGCTGGGGAGCGACCCGCGTGAGGTACTGATGGTGGGCGACGACCGCCGCGCCGACGGCGGTGCCGCGGAGCTGGGCTGCGCCGTCCACTTCGTGGACCATCTGCCGGCGCACGCGCGGCCCGCGGGGCTTCTCCCGGTGCTCGGGCTCGTCGACCGCGGGCCTGCGCAGTAGCAGAATGACAACAAGACAAAGCCGCCCGAACCGGACGATCCCCCGCGTCGCCCGGTCCGAGCAGCACCACCCGCCGACCCCGGCCCCGAGGGCCGGACGGCGGGACACGCTGAGTATATTGGCTGAGAGCCAGTCAACGCAGGAGTCAAGCATGTCCCCGCGAAGCGCATCGGTCAATGAAGAGCTTCGTCGACGTTCTCGGGAGCGGCTTCTGCAGGCAACGGTGGAGCTGGTCGACGAGCGCGGCTACGAGGCGACGACACTCGGTGACATCGCCGACCGGGCGGGCTCCGCCCGTGGCCTGGTCTCGTACTACTTCCCGGGCAAGAGGCAGCTGCTGCAGTCGGCCGTGCACCGGCTGATGCACCGGACGCTCGAGGCGGCGCTGCTGCGCGAGCCGCGCACCGACGACGGCCGGGAGCTGATGGCCCGTGCCATCGACGCGATCCTCGGTCTGGCGGCGGACCACCCGAGGCTGATGCGTACGCACATGGCGGGGATCCTGCAGGCCGACGGCTTCGTGCAGTGCCCGGAACAGCAGCGGCTCGCCGCCCTGCTGCGGGAGACGCTGGAGCGCTACGGCTCGCGGGACGTCGACGGCGAATACCCGCTGCTGCGGGCACTGCTGATGGGAGCGGTCTTCGCCGCGCTCCTGCCCGGTGTGCCGATGGCGCGCGGACGGCTGCGCGCCGAGCTGTTCCAGCGGTACGGGCTGGACTGGGAGCTCGGCGCCCCGCCGGGCGGTCTCCCGCCCGGCGGAGCACCTGTGCGCATTCCCGATCAGTCGTCGAAGCGGCCGTGACGGTCGAAGTAGTCCGGCTGCGTCTGCACGTTGAGCTCGTGCATCCGCACCCGCTCGCCGGCGTCGGTGCGCCGGTCGTTGATCTTCAGGACGTCGAAGCCCTTGGCGATGTCGTTCGAGTAGATGTGGCCGTTGTAGTAGTAGGCGGACCAGGAACCACCGATGGCGGTGGAACTGTCGCTCAGCGGACCGCGCTCGAAGTAGGCGATCTCCTTCGGCCGGGCGGAATCGGTGAAGTCCCAGACCGAGACACCGCCCTGGTACCAGGCCTGGACCATGATGTCGCGGCCCCTGACCGGGATCAGCGAGCCGTTGTGGGCCACGCAGTTCTCGGTGTCCGCCTGGTGACGCGGGATCTTGAAGTAGCTGCGGAAGACCAGCTCGCGGTGC
Organism: Streptomyces peucetius; assembly: GCF_025854275.1. Taxonomy (NCBI): domain Bacteria; kingdom Bacillati; phylum Actinomycetota; class Actinomycetes; order Kitasatosporales; family Streptomycetaceae; genus Streptomyces; species Streptomyces peucetius. The sequence continues at coordinate 920,253 of NZ_CP107567.1, forward strand.
TTCCCCTCGCCGACGATGTCGTAGATGCCGTCGGCGCCGCGGTTCGGGCCGATCTCGGCGTTGCAGGTGGCGCCTCCGCCGCCGCCGAGCTCGTCGGTGAAGACGACCTTGTTCGCCCTCTGGTTGAAGGTGGCCGAGTGCCAGAACGCGAAGTTGACGTTGTCCTGGACGCGGTCGATGACCTTCGGCCGCTCCGGGTCCTTGATGTCGAAGAGGATGCCGTCACCCATGCAGGCGCCTGCCGCCAGGTCCTCGGAGGGGAGCACGGTGATGTCGTGGCAGCCGGTGGTCTTGGAGACACCCGGGTTGGTGGGCCCGCCCGGGTTGCCGCCGCCGTCGGGGCCCTCGCCCGGGAAGAGCACCGGGAAGCTCACGACCGCCGACTTCTCGGGGGCCTTGCGGGGCACCTTGATGACGGAGATCCCGTCGTGCGGCGGCTGGCAGTCGGGGAACGCGGCGTTCGGCGAGTACGACGAGACGTACACGTAGACGTTCCGGCGCTCCGGGACCAGCGTGTGCGTGTGCGAGCCGCAGGCCGTCTCGACCGCGGCGACGTACTTCGGGTTGCGCTTGTCGCTGATGTCGAAGATCTTCATGCCCTCCCAGGACGACTTCTCCGTCGCCGGCTGGGTGGCGCTGTTGCAGGAGTTGTCGCTCCGTGAGGAGTCGGTGGACAGGAAGAGCAGATCGCCGGAGACGCTGATGTCGTTCTGCGATCCCGGGCACAGGACCTGGGCGACGGTCCTGGGCCGCTCGGGGTTGCTGATGTCGAAGATGCGGAAGCCGTCGTAGTTGCCTGCGAAGGCGTACCGCCCCTGGAACGCGAGATCGGAGTTGAGGCTCGACAGCGCGTCCTTCGGGACGTTCGCCACGTGCTCGATGTTGTCGCTGTGGACCACCTCGTCCACCGCGGGTATCTCGCCGCTCCGGATCGCCGACCTCGTCTCGGCCGCCAGGTCCGCGGAGGCCTTCTCCCGCGCGGGGGCGTCACCGGGATCGGGGGTGGCGACCGCCGGGCCCGCCGCCAGCATCGTGGCCAGCAGTCCGACCGCGGCGGCTGCGACACCCAGTCGTCTGCGCCGCACTCGGGTGGTGTGCAACAGGATCACTGCGTCCTCCCCTGGTATCCGTTCCTGGTTGAACGGTTCACGGACTCCGGCAGTATGTTCCCTAGCATGCACATCTCAACAGATGGCGACCCGGACGAAATCAAGGTTTCCGACCAGCGGCTCGTGCGCAGTAAGTGAGTGCAGTGGTCGCGGAGTTACACGTCACCCAGGAGGTTCCCGTGTCGAACCGCCCCCGGACCGCGCGGGTCCGCAGCTCGGCCGCGGTCGCGGCGGCCGCCGTGGCCGTACTGGCCCTCGGCGCCTGCGAGTCGGGGTCCGAGGGCCCCGCGAAGGCGGACGGCGCTGCGGGGCCCTCCGTGGTCGCACCGGGGAAACCGGGTGAGCCGGCCAGGACGCTGTCCGCCGAGGAGGCGGCGAAGGCCGCACCCGACGACAGCCCCAACTCGGCGGACTTCGGCTATACGCGGATGATGATCGAACACCACGAGCAGGCGCTGGTGATGACCGCCCTCGTCCCGGACCGTGCCGACTCCGCACAGGTGAAACGGCTCGCCGAGCGGATAGCCGCGGCACAGGGGCCCGAAATCGACGCGATGCGCGGCTGGCTGAAGAACAACGGCGGGGACAAGAAGACGGACGAGCACGGACACGACCACGGCACGATGCCCGGGATGGCCACCGACGCACAGCTGAAGCAACTGCGCGAGGCCGAGGGCAGGCCCTTCGACGAACTCTTCCTGAAGCTCATGATCACGCACCACCAGGGGGCGGTCACCATGGCCGCCGACGTGCTCTCGGAAGGGAACAACATCCAGGTCGAGGAGATGGCCAACGACGTGATCGCACAGCAGACCGCCGAGATCGGCCGTATGCGCGACATGTGACGGGACCGCGGCCACGGCGGGACACGCCGGGCAGGCCGCGCGGACGCGAGGCTCCCCAGCGGGGCGCCGTGGTGCGATGCTGGAATTCCCCCTGCGGGAAGGAGCGCACCCGTGCTTCGCATCGCCGTCGTCGGATCGGGCCCCAGCGGGGTCTACGCCGCGCAAGCCCTGGTGGGACAGTCCTCCGTGCCGGACGTCCGGGTGCACATCCTGGACCGTCTCCCGTGCCCGTACGGACTCGTGCGCTACGGCGTGGCCCCCGACCACGAGAAGATCAAGTCGCTGCAGAACAACCTGCGAGCGGTGCTCGAGGACGACCGGATCGACTTCCTCGGGAACGTCGAGGTGGGCGCGCGGGGCCTGGGTCCGCGAAGGCTGCTCGAGCTCTACCACGCGGTGGTGTACTGCATCGGCGCCGCCAGGGACCGCAGGCTCGGCATCCCGGGCGAGGACCTGCCCGGCAGCCATTCGGCCACCGATTTCGTCTCCTGGTACAGCGCCCACCCCGATGCCGCGCCGGACGCCTTCGCGCTCGGCGCGCGCACGGCGGTCGTCATCGGCGTGGGCAATGTGGCGGTGGACGTGGCGCGCATCCTCGCGCGCGGTGCGGACGAACTGCGCGGGACGGACGTACCGGAGGGCGCTCTGGAGGCGCTCGCGGCCAGCCGCGTGCGCGAGGTGCACATCGTCGGCAGGCGCGGCCCGTCGGGTGCCAAGTTCACCACCAAGGAGCTGCGCGAGCTGGGCGCGCTGCCCTCGGCGGACGTGCTGGTGGATCCGGCGGACCTCGCGCTGGAGACCGCGTACGCCGATCCGGCGGCCGTTCCGGCTCTCGTGCGGCGCAACCTCACGGTCGTACGCGAATGGGCGGACCGGCCACCACAGGGCCGGCCACGCCGGCTGCATGTGCGCTTCTTCCTGCGGCCGGTGGAGCTGCTGGAGCAGGGCGGCCGGGTCGGCGGGGTCCGCTTCGAGCGGACGGCGCCGGACGGCAGCGGAGGTGTACGGGGCACCGGCGTGTACGAGGAGATCGAGGCGCAGCTGGTGCTGCGGGCGGTGGGCTACCGCGGCGTGCCGATGGAGGGGCTGCCGTTCGACGCCGAGCGCGGGGTGGTGCCGAACAGCGCGGGCCGCGTGCTGCGGGACGGCGCCTTCTCGCCCGGTGAGTACGTGGCGGGATGGATCAAGCGGGGGCCGAACGGAGTGATCGGCACCAACCGGCCGTGCGCCAAGGAGACGGTGAACGCGCTTCTGGAGGATGCGGCCGTGCTCGGGCGGCGCCAGGTGGCCGCGGATCCCGAGGCGGAGCTGCGTGCCGCGGGACACCGGCCGGTGAGATGGCGGGGCTGGCTCGCGATCGAGGAGGCCGAGGCGGCACTGGGGCACACGCTGGGCAGGCCGCGCGTGAAGATCCCGGACTGGGCGGGACTGCTGGGCGCGGCGCAGGGCGCCGCCGGAGCGGGCGGGCCGGAGGGCGCCGGTGGACCGGGTGAGGGTGCCCGCTGACCGCTCGCCGCAGGCGGGACCTCCCGCGCGTCGGCCTGCCCGCGGCAGGGCAGCGGTGCCGCCCGGCCGACCCGTCGCTGCGGAGACCGTCGCGCCCGTGCGGCCTCCGCCCGGCTGTGGTGTCAGCCGTCGGTGAGCCGGCGCTCCTGGCTGTCCGCCGCCTCCAGCACCCGGTCGAGCAGACCGGGGAAGAGCGCGTCGAGGTCGTCCCGGCGCAGGCCGTTCATCTTCGCCGTGCCCTGGTAGGTCTGGCGGATCACGCCGTTCTCGCGCAGCACCCGGAAGTGGTGGGTGGTCGTCGACTTCGTGACGGGCAGCTCGACGTCGGAACAGCTCAGGTCGGCGTCGACGGCCGCGAGTTCGCGCACGACCCGCAGCCGCATCGGATCGGCCAGGGCGTGGAGCACGTTTTCCAGCCGGATCTCCTCACGCGCCGGATGGGCAAGCACTCGGGGGCTGGTCACGGTGGTCACGGCGGCTCCGCTTCGTCCGGGGAGACCCATGGTACGAGACTCCTCGTAGTTCAGTGATCTCCATAGTTCGACGCCCTACGTAGTTTGACGTCTCTCGTAGTTTGACAGGTCCCGTACTACGATGGGTATCGTACGAACTCCTGAGCCGGTCCGCACCGAATCCCGAAGCCGGTCCCGCACCGAATGGAGCCCGTCGTGAGTGCCTTGTTCCAGCCCTTCGACCTGCGGTCGCTGACCGTCCCCAATCGCGTCTGGATGGCGCCGATGTGCCAGTACAGCGCGGAAGCCTTCGGCCCGAACGCAGGAGTGGCGGGCGACTGGCACTTCGCCCACTACGCCGCGCGCGCCACTGGCGGCACCGGACTGATCCTTCTCGAGGCGACCGCGGTGAGCCCCGAAGGCCGTATCTCCCCCGGGGACCTCGGGCTGTGGAACGACACCCAGGCCGAGGGTCTCCGCCGTATCACCGCGTTCCTCGAGAGCCAGGGCACCGTGCCCGGTGTCCAGCTCGCCCACGCCGGCCGCAAGGCGTCCACCGACCGGCCCTGGAAGGGCGGCGCACCGGTCGGCCCCGAGGACCACGGCTGGCAGCCGCTCGCGCCCAGCGCGATTCCCTTCGACGAGATCCACCCGGTGCCCGAGGAGCTGACACGGGAACAGATCGTCGGGATCGCCGGGCAGTTCGCGGACGCGGCCCGCCGCGCGCTGGACGCCGGATTCAAGGTCGCGGAGATCCATGGCGCCCACGGCTATCTGATCGGCGAGTTCCTGTCGCCCCACAGCAACCACCGCACCGACGAGTACGGCGGCTCCTTCGGCAACCGGGTGCGTTTCGCGCTGGAGGTCGTGGACGCCGTGCGCGCCGTGTGGCCCGACGAACTGCCGCTGTTCTTCCGTATCTCCGCCACCGACTGGCTGGACGAGGGAGGCTGGACGGCGGACGACACCGTCCGCCTGGCCCCGCTGCTCGCGGAGCACGGGGTGGACCTCCTCGACGTCTCCACCGGCGGCAACGCGTCCGGTGTGCGGATCCCGTCCGGACCCGGCTACCAGGTCCCGTTCGCCGCGCGGGTGAAGGCCGAGACAGAACTGCCGGTGGCCGCGGTCGGGATGATCACCGAGGCGCCGCAGGCGGAGAAGATCCTCGCGAACGGTGAGGCCGACGCCGTACTGCTCGGCCGTGAGCTGCTGCGCGACCCCTCCTGGGCCCGCCGCGCCGCACGCGCGCTGGGCGGCGAGGTGCACGTCCCGCCGCAGTACCACCGCTCGGTCTGAGCACCGTGTTCCGGCGCCACCGATGAGTTCCGGCCCGGCGGGAGGTCTGCACTTCCGTCGCCGGGCCGGGCTGCGCGCAGAGCGTCCTGCCGGCCACTGTCAGTGGCCGGGTGCAGACTGGCTCACGACCGGGACAAAGGCGTCTGGAAGGTAACGGATCATGACCGAAGTTCTGCTCACGGTGGGCACACGCAAGGGGCTCTTCGTCGGCCGCAGGAGCGCCGGCACCTGGGAGTTCACAGGCCCGCACTTCAACGCGCAGGCCGTCTACTCGATCGGCATCGACCGGCGCCGCGCCGTCCCGCGCCTCCTCGTCGGCGGCGACAGCGCCCACTGGGGGCCGTCCGTGTTCCACTCCGACGATCTGGGAGAGACATGGGTCGAGCCGGAGAAACCGGCGGTCAAGTTCCCGAAGGACACGGGCGCGTCGCTGGAGCGCGTCTGGCAGCTCCACCCTGCCACCGAGGCGGAACCCGAGGTCGTCTACGCGGGCACGGAGCCGGCGGCCCTCTTCCGCTCCGAGGACGGCGGCGAGAGCTTCGAGCTGGTCAGGCCGTTGTGGGAGCACCCGACACGCTCGCAGTGGGTGCCCGGCGGCGGCGGTGAGGCGGTCCACACGGTGGTCACCGACCCCCGTGACCCGCGGTCCGTGACGGTCGCCGTGTCCACCGCCGGCGTGTTCCGCTCCCGCGACGGCGGCGCGAGCTGGGCCCCGTCCAACCAGGGGGTGTCGGCGGTCTTCCTGCCCGACCCGAACCCGGAGTTCGGCCAGTGCGTCCACAAGATCGCGCAGGACGCCGCCGATCCGGACCGCCTCTATCTGCAGAACCACTGGGGCGTGTTCCGCAGCGACGACGGCGGGGCCAAGTGGACCGACATCGGGACCGGGCTGCCGTCCGACTTCGGCTTCGCCGTGGCCGCCCATCCGCACCGTGCGAACACCGCCTACGTCTTCCCGATCACCGCCGACTCCGACCGTGTCCCCGCCGGACGCCGCTGCCGGGTCTACCGGACCGCGGACGCGGGCGAGAGCTGGGAGGAACTGTCGACCGGGCTGCCCGAGGGCGAGCACTTCGGCACCGTGCTCAGGGACGCCCTGTGCACGGACGACGCGGACCCGGCCGGGATCTACTTCGGCAACCGCAACGGCGAGGTGTACGCGAGCGCGGACGACGGGGACAGCTGGCAGCTGCTCGCGTCGCACCTGCCTGACGTGCTGTGCGTGAGGGCGGCGGTCCTTAGGTGACACCGGCGACCCCCGTCGCGGGGATCGCCGGACGCCGGGCGAGGCTGCCGGGTGCGTCGCCGCCGGGTGCGTGCGGGCGTCGCCGCCGGGCGCCTTGAGGTGGCTGACGTGTCTGTCCGTCGTGGCCGGCGTGCCTCGTTCCCGTGGTGGTCGGCCGGCCTTCGCGGATAGCGGTGGTCGGCGGCCTCGGCCTCGTACCCGGGTGGCCGGCCGGCCTGGTGCCGCGGTGGCGGCCCGGCGCCGGCGGGGGCTGCCCGGTCTCGTCCGGTGGCCGTCCGGTGCCGGTCCGTGTTCGCGTTGACGGACCCGCCCCATAGGATGCTGCCGCCGTACAGGTGACCCGGCAACGGCCGGCACCTGCTGCCGAGACGACCAGCTCCTGGAGACAACCGCCCGTGACTGCACGACCGTTGAAGGAAATCGTCGAGGCGGGGTGGGCCGACGCGCTCGCCCCCGTGGCCGAACGCATCGCCGCCATGGGCGACTTCCTGCGTGCGGAGATCGCCGCCGGGCGCACCTACCTGCCGGCCGGGCAGCATGTGCTGCGCGCCTTCCAGCAGCCGTTCGACGAGGTACGGGTCCTGATTGTCGGCCAGGACCCCTATCCCACCCCGGGCCATGCTGTCGGCCTCAGCTTCTCGGTGGCGCCCGAAGTACAGCCCTGGCCCCCGAGCCTGGACAACATCTTCCGCGAGATGCACACCGACCTCGGACACCCCCGGCCCTCCAACGGAGACCTCACGCCGTGGACCGGCCAGGGGGTGCTGCTGCTGAACAGGGCGCTCACCACCGCCCCCCGCAAGCCCGGGGCACACCGCGGCAAGGGCTGGGAGGAGGTCACCGAGCAGGCGATCCGGGCACTCGCGGCACGCGGCAAGCCGCTGGTGTCCGTGCTGTGGGGGCGCGACGCCCGCAATCTGCGTCCGCTGCTCGGCAACCTTCCCGCCATCGAGTCGTCGCACCCCTCCCCCATGTCCGCGGACCGTGGCTTCTTCGGCTCGCGGCCCTTCAGCCAAGTGAACGAGCTGCTGCTGCAGCAGGGCGCGCAGCCCGTCGACTGGCGGCTGCCGTGAGCTGGGTCCTCGGCGTCGACTCGGGCGGCTCCGGACTGCGGGCGGCGCTGGCCGACGCCGGGGACCCGACGGGCCCCGGCACAGGCGCCGGCCGGGGAGTGCCGGAGTACGCCGCGACCGCCGCTTCCCGCGAGCCGGTGCGCACGGGCAGCGCAGGGATCGACCCCGGGCACCTGCTGGAGCAGCTGGTGCCCATGGCGCGGGACCTGCTGGAACGGGCGGGAGCCGGCCCGCTGTCCGCCGTGGTCGTCGGCGCGGCGGGTATGGGCACACTGGGCGGCCCGCTACGGGCCGAGCTCCCGGCCGCGCTGGAGAGCGCGCTCGGCGTACGGCGGCTGGGACTGGCCGCCGACGCGGTCACGGCTTACGCGGGGGCGCTGGGCAACAGGCCGGGGGCGGTCGTCGCCGCCGGCACCGGAATGATCGCCCTGGGCACCGATCTGACCGTCTGGCGCCGCGCCGACGGATGGGGGCACCTGCTGGGCGACTGCGGAAGCGGCGCCTGGATCGGGCGGGCAGGGCTGGAGGCCGCGCTGCGCGCACACGACGGCCGGCGAGGCGGCTCCCCCGTGCTGCTGGACCGTATGGAGTCGGTGCTCAGCGCCGCCCCGGAGCTGCCGGGCATCCTCTATCCCCGCTCCGACCGGTCGGCGGTGCTCGCGTCCTTCGCCCCGGAAGCCCCCCGCGGCCCCCCCCCACGACCCGGTGGCCGCCGGCATCCTCGAGCGGGCCGCGAGCCATATCGCCGAGGCGGCCGCAGCCGTGTGCCCGCCGCCGGACGAGGTGCCGGACGGCTGCGAGGTGGCCCTGACCGGTGGACTGCTGAAACTCGGCGAACCGCTCCTCGGACCACTGCGCGCCGAACTGGCCGGGCAGTTGCCCCACGCCCGTCCAACGCCGGCGGACGGCGATCCGCTCTTCGGGGCGGTGCGCCTCGCGGCCGCGCTGGCGGCCGGCGGACCGCGCCTGCCGGCCCACCCGACCCTGCTGTACGTGCCCGGCGGTACGCGGCAGGGCGGCCCTCGACGGGACACTCAACAGGACCGTCAAGATCCAACCGGATAAAAGGGGGCAGACGGCACTCCACCGCCCCCTCCCCGAACAGCCTCGCCGGCAAAACCAGTAGCATGCGGCGCCATGAGCTCCTCCACTGGGCCTGCACCCGGCCTGCCTGTACGAATGCCGCGACCCCGCCAGTCCGGACGCCACCGCCGTCCGGAACCTGTGGCGGCTCCCGAGGGCGCACCCGCTCTCGTGCTCGCCGTGCCCGGCTCTCCCGCGCCCACCACGCGCAGCCTGGCCGAAGAGGTCATAAGCATCGCCCGGTCCGAGCTGCCCGGCCTGGAGGTCGGCATCGGTTACCTCGACGGTGACGACGCGGAGTACCCCACGCTCCAGACCGTCCTCGCGCACACCGCCACCCGGCGCACCGAGCGGTACGAGCTCGCCAAGGCCGCCGGCCGTGAGGTGGCGGAGCCCGAGGGCCCCGCGGCGGTCGTGGTACCGCTGCTGGCCGGCCCCGACAACGCACTGATGCGCCGCATCCGCCAGGCCGTCATGGACAGCCGGGCCGCCGCCGAGCTGACGGACGTCCTCGGCCCGCACCCGCTGCTCGCGGAAGCCGTGCACGTCCGCCTCTCCGAGGCGGGCCTCGCACGCGCCGACCGCGCCCGGCTGTTCACCGTCGCCACGGCTGCCGACGGCATCATCCTGGCCACCGTCGGCGGCGAGGAGGCCGTGCAGGCCGCGGGCATCACCGGCATGCTGCTGGCCGCACGCCTGGCCGTGCCCGTGATGGCGGCCGCGCTCGACGAGGAGGGTTCGGTCGCCGCGATCGCCGAACAGCTGCGGGGCTCCGGCTCCGTGCAGCTGGCGCTCGCCCCGTACCTGGTGGGACCTGAACTTCCCGAGGGCCTGCTGGACGCCGCCGCGAAGGAGGCCGGCTGCGCCGCCGCGGAGGCGCTCGGCGCGTACCCGGCGATCGGCAAGCTGGTGCTGTCGCAGTACACGACGGCGCTGGGCATCGCGCCGCAGGGGCAGGGGGCCGAGCAGCGCTGACGCGGCCGCGCGGCCGACGCGAGGAGCGTGCACCGGAAGGGCCCGTGCCGGGGCTGTGGACCGCCCCGGCACGGGCCCTTCCGGTGTTCAACGGGGTAGGCCCGGGCCGGCCGCGGGGCGTGGGCAACGGCCCGGGGGCGTGCCCCCACCCCGTCACGCGCCCGACTTCCCGCCGCTCCCTTTTACCGAGCCTGGAGAGCCCCGGCCCCGCAGGCGCCGCTTCGCCCGGCCCTTCCGGCGGCGGACGGGCCGGGCTGCCGCGGGTGCGGCGGATGCGGCGGATCAGCCGCCGTCGAGGCACGGGGCTCCGTGCCCGGGGCCTTGGACGGACAGGCCACGCCCGGCGAGCCTCACCCCCGGCACTACCGCACCCCGGCCCCCGGCGCTACCGGCGCCCCGGCGCCCCCGGCCGTCAGGCGAAGATCACGCAGGACGCCGCCGGGACGGCGAGCGTACCGGCGGGCTGCGGGACGCCGGTGGCGGCGTCGATCGAGAACCACGTCACGTCGCCCGAGCGCTCGTTCGCCGCGTACAGCCGGCGTCCGGTCGGGTCGAGGGCCAGGTCCCGCGGCCAGTGGCCGCCGCACGGGACCGTGGTGACGAGCGCCGCCCGCTCCCCCGTCGCGTCGAGCGAGAGCACGGCGATGCTGTCGTGGCCGCGCACCGCCGCCCACAGATGGCGGCCGTCGTGCGCCACGACCGGTGTGGACGGGTACGCGGGACCGGTCGTGCCGTCCGGGACGACGGCCGTCTCGCCGACCGGTTCGAGCAGGCCCGCCGAGGCGTCCCACCGGCACACGACGACGACGGGCTCCAGCTCGGCCAGCACGTACACGTGCCGCCCGTCAGGGCGGAAGGCGAGATGGCGCGGCCCGGTGCCGGGCGGCAGAACCGTCTCTCGGTGCGGCAGGAGCGCACCCGCCGCGGTGTCGAGGGCGCAGATCCGTACGGAGTCGGTGCCGAGGTCGACGCTCAGGATCCAGCGGCCGGTCGGGTCCGGGATCACCTGGTGGACGTGCGGCCCGTCCTGCCGTTCGAGGACCGGGCCCGCGCCCTCGTGCCGCATGACGCCCGCGAGCGGCCCCGGCGTGCCGTCGGTGCCGACGGGCAGGACGCTGACGCTGCCGGAACTGAAGTTGGCGGTCAGCAGGTGGCCCTGCGAGACCGCGAGGTGGGTGGGGTGTCCGCCGCCCACCGGCACGCGCCGGCCGATGGGGCGCGGTGCCGCGCCGGTGGCTTCGAAGGCCGCGACCGCGCCGTCCGCCGTCTCGGAGACGGCGTGGAGCACGGTCCCGGCGGAGGTGGTCACGGCGGCGAGGTAGGACGGGTCGGCGACGGCGTCGCTCGCTCCCGTCTCCGCCAGGGCTCCGGTCTCCGGGTCGACGTCCGCGGCGACGATCCCCCGCCCGCCCGCCGACGTGAACGAACCGACGAAGGCCCGTCCCGCGCTCCTGTCCGCCACTGTGCCGCCCCCTCGCCGGATCTCCGGAGCGTCCGTCCGGGATCGCGATCACGCCTTTCGGCGAGACGTTAGCAGTTGGTTCAGACCAATCGGGGGCTCAGGCCGGCACAAGAGGGGCACGAGGGGAGGTACGCACGGGGGTGGCGAGCTCGGCGAGCGCCCGCTCCAGGTCGTGCAGATGCCGCAGTGCCGCCTCGGCCCCCGGGTGGTGCTGTGGCACCGGCACGATCTCCACGGCCACCGTTGCCGACGGCGGCGCCACGAGGGCGTGGACCGCCGCCTCCACCCGTCCGCAGGCCGCCGCGAGGCGGGCGTCGTGGGACGCCTGGGGGTCCGCCGCGACGGCGGCCAGACCCCGCACCTCACGGGCGCAGTCGTCGAGGAGTGCGACGACGTGACGGGCCCGCGCCTTGCGGGCGCGCAGCGGCGAGAGCGGGTGCATCAACGGCGCGAGCGACAGCCGGACCCGTCCCAGGAGCCCTTCGAGTTCGGTGACGTACGGGGCCGGGTCGGCGTCCGCCGACCCGGCCAGGCGCGCGGCGGCCTCGGAGGTGCAGCGGTGCACGCAGCGCACGGCTTGCCCGATCCAGGCGTGGGTGGTGGCGTGCGTGGTGACGGGCAGGACGAACAGCACGGCCAGCGTCGCCCCCAGCGCGCCGACGGCCGTCTCCGCCAGCCGGAGCACCAGCAGGGCGGGCTCGAGGAAGCCGAGCAGGCCGTACAGCAGGCTGACGAGGACCGTCACCGCCAACATCATCCAGCTGTACGAGACGGCGGCCGTGTAGAAGATGCCGAAGACGCACACGGCGACGACGGCCGCCGTGGGCGCGGCCGCGCCGTCCAGCGGGACGGCGACCAGGGCTCCGACGCCGATCCCGATCAGCGTGCCGAGGACCCGGCGGAAGCCGCGGACCAGTGTCTCGCCGCGCGAGGTGGTGTTGACGAAGACCCACCAGGCGGCGCCGACGGCCCAGTACCAGCGTTCGCCGGAGAAGACCTGGCCGGCGACGAGCGCGAACGCGCCGGCGGCCACGACCTGGACGGCCTGCCGCGTGGTGACGCGGGCCAGTCCCGAGCCGCCCGGCAGCACGGGGACGGCCGGCGGCGGCAGCCGCCGCTCGTAGCACCAGACACCGAAGCGGACCGTGGAGGAGGCCAGGACGGCCAGGATCACGGCCGCGTACACCTCGGGCAGCTGCCGGAGGCCCGTGTGCAGGAACTGCGCCACGAAGAAGGTCATGAACGCGAAGGTGCCGAGCGCGTGGCCGCGCGGGCCCCACCGCCGGGCGTACACCCCGGCCCCCGCGACCGCGAGGAACGCCAGGTCGCGCGGTACGGGGTGGTCGTGCAGCCCCGCCGCGAGGGCGAGCACGGGGAAGCCGACGGCCGGCAGCAGGGCGGTGGTGGCCGCTTGGCCGCGGACGGTCCGGTCGGTGACGGTGAAGAGGGCGAGGAGCGCCGCGAGCCCGCCGGTGACCACCGAGGGCAGGGCGAGACCGGCGAGGGCGCACACGGCGACCGCCAGGCCGATGCCGAGCACGGCCCGGACGGCGCTGCGCAGGCGCAGCCGTCCGGGGTCCGCTGCGACGAACATCCTCTTCAGCACTGCTTACCGCCCCCGTTTCGTTCCGGCATGAAAAAGGCGCCGCGGATTCCGCAGCGCCATCGACCCCACTATGACACCATCTCCCTGCCCGTTGGCTCAACTCGCGAGCAATCGGCTGGGCCATTGGCTCGCCCAGCCACTCCGCCCCCGGCCGCGGAACCGGCCATTGGCCCACCCGTCGCGCCCACCGGCCACCCCACGGCCCCGACACCCGCACGCCCACCCGCGCCGCCCACGCCCCGCCCGCACGACCGCCCACACCGCCCGACCGGGGGCGACCACCCTGCGGGCACGCCGTGCCGCCCGCCCCGAAGGGTGGTGCGCCCCGCCGTCGTGGGTACCCGGCGACTTCCGGAAGACGGCGGTCCGGACGGACGCCGCCCGGACCGAGCACGGGAGGTGCGGCCCCATGGCAACGGCAACGCAAACGGTCTCGATCGACGCCGACGGCGTCACCCTGACCGGAGACCTGGTCCTGCCCGACGCCGCCCGCGGCATCGTGTGCTTCGCCCACGGCAGCGGCAGCTCCCGGCACAGCCCGCGCAACCGGGAGGTGGCCGAGGTGCTCCAGCGCGCGGGGCTCGCCACACTCCTCATGGACCTCCTCGGCGAGGACGAGGAACGCGTGGACCGGGTCACCGCCGAGCTGCGCTTCGACATCCCGCTGCTCGGCGGGCGGGTGACGGCGGCGGTCGACCGGCTCGGCGAACGGGCGGACACCGCGGACCTTCCTCTGGGACTGTTCGGCGCGAGTACGGGCGCCGCAGCCGCCCTGGTGGCGGCCGCCGAACGGACGGACCGGGTACGTGCGGTGGTGTCCCGGGGCGGCCGGCCGGATCTGGCGGGCAGCGCGCTCGCCGCCGTACGCGCCCCGGTCCTGCTGATCGTCGGCGGTGACGACCGGCAGGTGCTGGGGCTGAACGAGCAGGCGGCGGCCGAGCTGACCGTGGAGCACCGGGTGCTCGTGATACCGGGAGCCACTCACCTGTTCGAGGAACCGGGGACCCTGGAGGCGGCGGCGGGCGCGGCACGCGACTGGTTCCTCGGCATGCCGGGGCGCGACCGAGGGTGAACCGGCGACCGGACCGGAAAGCGCATCAGGTGCTAGAAAAGAGACATGACGGACCGGTCACCCGGCCCTGATGTGCGGCAATGCGACCCCTCGCCGACGCGCCCGCCGGCGCCGGCGCCCAGATCCGGGGAAGTGGAGCGCTATGAACGGGCACAGGCCCGCCCCATCGCGGCGCCCGCTGCGGGGTAAGCGGGAGTCCCTGCTGGGGGCGCGCAGCGTCGCCGGGCAGGTACTGCTGCTGCAGGTCGTGGTCGCCGTCCTGCTGATCGCCGCCGCGGTGACGGTCCTCGTGCTCCAGGCCCGGCACGACAGCGAGCAGAGCGCACAGAACCGGTCGCTCGCGACCGCCGCCGCCTTCGCCCGCGCCCCCGGCACCGTCGACGCTCTTAGGTCGTCCGATCCCACGGCAGCGCTCCAGCCGCTGGTGACAGGGACGGCGCAGGCGTCCGGTGTCGACTTCCTCACCGTGATGGACACGGACGGAACCCGTCACGCCGACACCGATCCCGCACTGATCGGCGAGCGGAGCCAGGATGTCGAGCGGGCGGCGGCGGGCGAGGCGTTCACCGAGATCTACGAGGGCGCTCCCGGCGCCGCGGCCCGGGCGGTCGTCCCCGTGACAGGCCCGGAGGGCACCGTAGTGGGCCTGGTGCAGGCGGGCGTCGGGCTCGAGAACGTGGGCAACGCCGTGGACCGGCAGCTGCCGATGCTCCTGGGCAGCGCCGCGGCGGCGCTCGCCCTGGCCACCGCCAGTGCCGCCCTGGTGAGCCGCCGGCTGCGCCGCCAGACCCGCGGCATCGGTCCCACCGAGATGACCCGGATGTACGAGCACCACGACGCCGTCCTGCACGCCGTACGCGAAGGAGTGCTGATCGTCGGCGGTGACGGACGGCTGATGCTGGCCAACGACGAGGCCCGCCGCCTTCTCGAACTGCCGCCGGACGCGGACGGGTGCCGGGTGGAGGAGCTGGGGCTGGACCCGGCGGTCGTGGATCTGCTCCGCTCGGAGCGCGCCGTGACCGACGAGGTGCACCCGGCCGGCGACCGGCTGCTCGCCGTGAGCACCAGGCCCACCGCACCGTACGGCGGGAACCCCGGAACCGTGGCGACGCTGCGGGACACCACGGAACTGCAGGCGCTGTCCGGCACGGCCGAGTCCGCCCGGCAGCGGCTGAAGATCCTCTACGACGCCGGGACGCGGATCGGTACGACGCTGGACGTGGTGCGGACCGCCGAGGAGCTCTCGCGTGCGGCGGTCCCCCGGTTCGCGGACTTCGTCACGGTCGAGCTGCTGAACCCGGTGCTGCACGGCGACGAACCCTCCGGCGCGCCGACGGAGATGCGGCGCGCGGCGCTGACCGGCGTCAGTGCCGACCATCCTTTCCAGCCGGTGGGTGACGTGATCCGGTTCCTCGCTCCCGCGACCCCGATGGCCCAGGCGCTGGCCGCCGGACACGCGGTGCTGGAGGCGGATCTGACGGTCGCCGAGAGCTGGCGGGCCCAGGACCCCGAAGGGGCGGGCAACGCCCTCGCCTACGGCGTCCACTCGCTGGTCACGGCTCCCCTGCAGGCCCGCGGTGTGGTGCTGGGCATGGTCAACTTCTGGCGTTCGCAGCGGGAGGAACGCTTCGGGGAGGAGGATCTGCACTTCGCGGACGAGCTGGCCGCGCGCGCCGCGGTCGCCATCGACAACGCCCGCCGTTTCACCCGCGAGCACACCATGGCGGAGACTCTCCAGCGCAGTCTGCTGCCGCACGTCCTGCCCAGTCAGGGGGCTCTGGACGTCGCCCACCGGTATCTGCCCGCGCACGCCCGGGTGGGCGGCGACTGGTTCGACGTCATCCCGCTGCCCGGCGCGCGGGTGGCCCTCGTCGTCGGGGACGTCGTCGGCCACGGGCTGCACGCCGCCGCGACGATGGGCCGACTGCGCACCGCGGTCCACAACTTCTCCACGCTCGATCTGCCACCGGACGAACTTCTCAGCCGGCTCGACGAGTTGGTGGGCCGCATCGACCTCGAGGAGGGCGAGGCCGGCGAGGGCATCACCGGTGCCACCTGCCTGTACGCGATCTACGACCCGGTGTCCGGTCTGTGCACCCTCTCGACGGCCGGCCATCTGCCGCCCGCCCTGGTGCGTCCCGACGGGAGTGTGGAGTTCCTTCAGGTGCCCGTCTCCCCTCCGCTGGGCCTCGGCGGTTTCCCGTTCGAGTCGGCCGAGCTGCGGTTGCCGGAGGGCAGCCGCCTGGTCCTGTACACCGACGGTCTCGTCGAGCACCGCGAGCGTGACCTGGACGCCGGTCTGGAGATGCTGCGGTCGGTCCTGGCCGGCCGCCCCGACCGGACGCCCGAGGAGACCTGCGAGGCGGTGTTCGACGCGATGCTGCCGGCGTCCCGCCGTGACGACATCGCGCTGATGGTGGCCCGTACCCGGCTGCTGGAGGAGGACCGGATCGCCTCCTGGGACGTCCCGCGCGACCCGGCCGCCGTCGCGCCGGTGCGCAGCGCCTGCAGCCGTCAGCTGGACGCCTGGGGGCTGGAGGAGGCCGGGTTCACCACCGAGCTGGTGCTCAGCGAGCTGATCACCAACGCGATCCGCTACGGCAGCGAGCCGATCCGGGTGCGGCTGCTCTACGAGCGCAATCTGATCTGCGAAGTGTCCGACGGCAGCAGTACCTCACCGCATCTGCGGCGGGCCGGCATCACCGACGAGGGCGGGCGCGGGCTGTTCCTCGTCGCCCAGCTCGCGGCGCGGTGGGGCACCCGCTACACGCCGACCGGCAAGGTGATCTGGACCGAGCAGTCCCTGACCGACGGGCAGCCGCCGGCGGAGCTGCTCATGGCCGATGCCGATTGGTGAAGCCCGGTCACTGGCCGGCACCAGGCGGGTCGGCATGGGCCATTGGTACGGTGTGATTCCGTGAAAGACGCCGCGAAAGGGCCGACGGACCATGGCGGTGGACGAACTCGACACCCGCATCCTGCGTCTGCTGATGGAGCAGCCGCGTACCAGCGTGCGTGAGTACGCCCGGATCCTCGGCATCGCACGCGGCACCCTGCAGGCCAGGATCGACCGGCTGGAGCGCGACGGTGTGATCACCGGAACCGGTCCCTTCCTGTCCCCCGGAGCCCTCGGGCACCCGGTCCTGGCCTTCGTGCACATCGAGGTGACGCAGGGGCATCTGGACGAGGTGGGAGACGCGCTGGCGGCCGTGCCGGAGATCATCGAGGCGTTCTCGATCACGGGCGGCGGAGACCTGCTGACCCGGGTCGCGGCGCGGGACAACGGACACCTCGAGGACGTGATCCAGCAGCTGATCAACCTGCCCGGCGTGGTGCGCACCCGTACCGAGATGGCCCTGCGCGAACGGGTCGCCTACCGGCTGCTGCCCCTGGTGGAGTCCGTCGGCCGGTCGGCCGGTGCGCAGCGCTGAAGCGGCACTTGGCATGCTGGAGCCCATGAGCACCACGCGCACCCCCTCGGTCATCTTCGATCTCGACGGCACACTGGTGGACAGCGAGCCGAACTACTTCGAAGCGGGGCGCCGCGTCCTCGCCGCGCACGGCGTGCTCGACTTCGACTGGGACGAGCACACGCGCTTCATCGGCATCGGCACCCGCGAGACGCTGGAGATCCTGCGCGCCCGCTACGCCCTCGACGCGCCGCTCGACGAACTGCTGGCCGCCAAGAACCGTGCCTACCTGGAGCTGGCGAGCACCTCGACCGCCGTCTTCCCCGAGATGCGCGCGTTCGTGGAGCGCCTGTCGGAGGCGGGCGTCCCGATGGCGGTGGCCTCCGGCTCGTCCCGGGCCGCCATCGAGGCGGTGCTCGCCGGCACCGGTCTCGCCGACCGCATCCCGGTGACCGTCTCCGCGGAGGAGGTCGGCCGCGGCAAGCCGGAGCCGGACGTCTTCCTCGAGGCGGCCCGCCGCCTCGGCGCCGCGCCGCACGACTGCGTGGTGCTGGAGGACGCGCCGCCGGGAGCGGCGGCCGCCCGGGCGGCGGGCATGCGGTGCATCGCCGTGCCCTACGTCGAGGCCACCGCCGGCGACGCGGCGTTCCTCGCGGCGGACCTGCTGTTCCGGGGCGGCCAGGCGGAGTTCACGGCGACGGCCGCGTACGAGTGGATCACGGGCGGGGTGTGACGCCGGACGGTTCCCCGGGTCGCGTCCGGCGGTCGGCCGTGTCGCCCAGTTCGCCGCGCAGCCGCCGGGCACGCAGCACGAGGAGCATCTCGAAGCGGCGGTCCGGGTCGTCCAGCACCTCGCCCCACAACTCGCGGATCTGCCGCAGCCGGTAGCGGGCCGTCTGGGGGTGGATGCCCAGGCGGTGCGCCACCTCCGGGGCGCCGCCCGCGGTCTCCATCCAGGCGAGGAGGGTCTCGGCCAGACGGCGGGACTGGGCCGGGGCGAGGTGCTCCAGCGGGGCGAGGCAGCGGCGGGCCGCCGCGTCGATCAGTTCACCGGAGGGCAGCAGCACCAGTTCCTCGGTGCGCTCGGTGCAGTGCAGCACCTCGCCGTCCGGCAGCCGTCCGGATTCGACGAGACGGACCGCCGTCTCCGCCCAGCGCAGCGACCGGGCGGCGGCCGCGAGCGGTACCGGCGGGCCGATCGCCCCCGACCAGCCTGCCGTGGCGCGGCGCAGGTTCTCCGCGCGTCCCGCGGTGCACGGCTCGGGGACGACGATGCGCGGCTGCTCGCTCTCCATGTCGAGGAGGATGCCCTGTTCCACGGCCGGGGCGACGGCTTCCCTCGCCGGGCGCACGAGGACACCGACGGCCACCGTCGAGGGAAGCTCCCAGCTGATGCGGGCCGCCCGTTCGGCGAGCGCACCGGGCGGGTCGCCGCGGTGCTCGACGAGCAGCAGGTCGATCAACTGGCGTTGCAGCCGCAGCCGTTCGCCGGCCCGGCGGGCCGCGGCCTCGGCGTAGCCGCGCACCGACTGTTCCACGAGACCGTCCAGATACTCGAAACCGGATTCGGCCAGCTCGTACATGGCGGGCGGGGCGATGTCGACCTGCTGTCCGATCTCGGCGAACCGCCGCCACGCCAACCTGACCCCGAGCCGGTAGGTGGCCTGGAGCAAGTCGAGGCTGCGGCCGTCCCGCCCCTCGCCCCGGCCGAACTCCTGGAAAACCTCCGGGGGCACTCGGGGCCGTCCGGCGCCGGAGGCGAGATTGTGTACGAAGCCCTCGATGGCGCGGCGGATTCCGACGAGCGCCATCGGCTCGCCGGACTCGTCCTCGACGAGCTTCAGCCGGGGGTACTCGCGCTGGATCTCGCCGAGGATCTGCTGCGCGAGTTCCTGCGCCTCGCCCAGTGCGACGGCGGCGAACCGGTCGACCTGTGCCTTGGGCACCTCGCGCCACGCGGCGCGTGTCATCGGCCCGGCCCGGCGGTGTCGTAGCTGATCAGCGGGGTGTTCGGCTGCTCCGGTGTGGTGTTCAGCGCGGCCACCACGCCCAACGCGGTGGCCACGGCGAGCGCCGTGGCCAGCGCAGCGGTCACGGCGGCGGCTAAGAGTCTGCGCATGTCGGGTCAGCTCCTTGCTGGAGGCGATCCCCACCCGTCGGCCGGCCCCCACCGGCTGGACGCACAGTGTTGACAGTACATTGACATTCCGTCAAGTGGCCGCCTACTGTCCTGAGCCCTCGAGGGCTGACCGGCCCGGGGTCCGTGCATCCGCCTGTGAATCCATTCGATCCAGGAGTGTCCGGATGCGCCGTACCGCTTCACCGATCTCGCTCGTCCTGTTCGGGACGGGCGTCTTCCTGCTCGTGCTGGCCCCCCTTCTGGCCTGGTACGTGGCACCGCAGGCCAAACGCACACCGATCGACGTCGACACCACGACCGTGTTCACCGGCACCGGCAGCTACTTCGACACCTCAGAGGTGAAAACGGTGCACGGGCGGAGAATCACCGTCACCCGGCAGGTCCGGGGCGATGTGGCCGACAGCGAGCAGAGCGGCAACGCCGTGTGGGACGTGTCCACCTCCGTCGACACCGACGAGACGCTGCCGGCCGCCGACACCCGGGACTCCCTGCAGTGGACCCTCGAACGCTGGGTGACCGACCGCGCCACCAACGAGCCCGTGCACTGCTGCGACGAGTCCCCCGTCTTCGACGGCGAGGCCTATCTGAAGTTCCCCTTCGACGTCGAGAAGCGCTCCTACCGCTGGTGGGACGGCACCCTCGGCGGCGTCGTACAGCTCCGGTACAGCGGCGGGCGGAAGGTCCAGGGCTACGAGGGGCTTCGGTTCACCGGCAGCGTCCCGCCGACCAGGACCGGTGTGCGCCAGGTGCCCGGTCGGCTGGTCGGCAGGGACCGGACCCCGCAGGTGCTGGCCGAGGAGTGGTACGCCAACAGCGCGATCGAGCTGGTGGTGGACCGCCGCACCGGCCGGATCCTGCTGGCGGCCATCGGCCCGCGCAAGACGCTGCGCGCCCCGGGGTCGTCCGAGGACGCGGTCGTACTGCTGGAGAGCCCACGGATCGCGTTCACGCCCGAGACGCAGCGGCAGCAGGTCGAACTGGCCTCACGCGACAGCCGCAGGCTCGCCCTGCTCGGCTCGACGGCTCCGGCCGGCGCCGCGGCGCTGGGGGCGGTGCTCACCCTCGTCGGCGCAGCACTGGTGGCGCGGGGGCGCCGCCCGGACCCGGATCGTACGAATGCTCACTTGGCGACGAGTCCGGCCGTCCGATAGGGCCGGAAGTTGTCATACCGGTGAGTAGCCGTGCGCCTGCGACGTATCGAAAACTGGCTGTCCCCACCACAGCACGGCCCCCGGTCGCTCTTCCCCGCACATCACCCTCCTTTCGTCCCCCCACACCCCGAAAACGAGTTGGAGCACCCATGCCCCAGCACGTCCCTCCCCCTTTGCTCGACGCACCACGGCACCCGCCGGCTCAGGTGCGCCACCGGCCGCCCGTGCCACCGGATGATCCGGAGCCCCCGCGGCGCATCGTCTTCCTCGCCCACCGCGACCTCGGCAACGCCGCCGCCGGCGGCTCCGAGCTGCTGATCGACCAGCTCGCGCAGGGCCTCACCGCGCTCGGCCACCAGGTCACCCTGCTCTGCGGGGGCCCCGCGGTCCACCGGCCGTACCGCGTCGTCTCGGCCGGCGGGCGGCTCGGACACTACGTCGGCGCGCGTTCCGCCTTCGCCCGGCAGGTCGGCGAGTGCGACCTGCTGGTCGAGGTGTGCAACGGAATGCCGTACCTGGCTCCGCTGTGGCACCGCGGCCCCACGATCTGCCTGGTGAACCATGTGCACACCGAACTCTGGGACATGCGCTTCCCGCCGCCCGTCGCCCGCGCCGGACGGCTGCTCGAACACTGGGCGCTGGCCCGCGCGCACCGCGGCAACCTGATGGTCGCCGTCTCTCCGTCCACCGCCGGGGCGCTGCGGGCGATCGGAGTCCCCGACCGGCACATCCGCGTGGTCCACAACGGTGTCGACGAACCGGCCGCGCGCAGCCCCCGCTCGCGTACGCCGCTGTTCCTGGCGCTGGGCCGGCTGGTCGACTACAAGCGTGTCGATCTGCTGCTGCGGCTGTGGGAGCGGGTTCGGCCGGTCACCGGCGGCAGACTCGTCGTCGTCGGCGACGGGCCCGAGCGGGCCCGGCTGCAACGACTCGCCGGTGAGGGCGTGGAGTTCACCGGCCATGTGCCCGAGGAGGAGAAGCACCGGCTGCTCTGCGAGGCGTGGCTGCTGCTGCACCCGGCGGCCGTCGAGGGCTGGGGGCTGGTGGTGACGGAGGCCGGAGCGCGGGGCACACCCACCCTCGGCTTCGACGTGCCCGGCCTGCGCGACTCCGTCGACGACGGCGTCACGGGCGTGCTCGTCCGGGGCGAGTCGTCGTTCGCCGCGTCCTGGTGCACGCTGGCGCTGGACTCCGACCGCCGCGAGGGCATGGGGAAGGCCGCCGCCGAGCGGGCCGCCGCGTTCCGCTGGAGCAGCACCGTGCGGCAGTTCGGCGCCGTGGCGGCGGAGGCGGTGCGCCGCGTACCTGCCCCGCCGGGCGGCGGGCGTTCCCCGGCGAAGGGCCCGCGCACGTGAAGGACCCCTCGCTGCGCCGCTCCCTCGCACTCTTCCGGGCGTTCATGCGTGAGCAGGCCGATCCCGCCGGGGCCTACGCACTGCTCGCCCGGGACGCGGCCGACCAGATCGAGCGGTACATGAAGCTCGACGGCCGGGTCGTGGTCGATGTCGGCGGCGGAAGCGGGTACTTCACCCGCGAGTTCCGGCAACGCGGCGCCCGCGGCTACCTGTTCGAACCGGACCTCGCCGAACTGGACGCGAAACCGGGCGAGGGGACGGTTCTCGCCGACGGGTACCTCCTGCCGCTCGCGACGGGCACCGCCGACGTCTGCTTCTCGTCCAACGTGCTGGAGCACGTGGCCGATCCGCGGACCTTCCTCAGCGAGATGGTCCGGGTCACCCGGCCCGGCGGACTGATCTACGTCTCGTTCACCAACTGGCTCTCCCCGTGGGGCGGTCACGAGTGGGCGCCCTGGCACTACCTGGGCGCCGAGCGGGCGCGTACCCGGTTCGAGCGCCGCACCGGGCGGGCCGCCAAGCACCGGCTGGGCGAGAACCTCTTCGCGATCGGTGTCGGGCCGACCCTGCGTCACGTCAGGGCGCGCGGCGACGTGGACGTCGTCTCCGCACGCTCCCGGTACTGGCCGGTCCTTCCCGAGGTCGTACCCCGCGTGCCCGGGCTGCGGGAGTTCGCCACCTGGAACCTCCTCCTCATCCTCCGGCGGTGTCCATGACCAGCGCTGTCCGCACCCGACCGCCCGCCGGGCCCGACGTCGGCGGCCCACCGTCCGGGGGGCCGCCCGGCCCCCGGTCGCGGCGCTGGCTGCTGGGGTTCTGGGCGGCGGTTTTCGTCGCCTTCCTGGCGCCGTCACCCGGGCGCATGACCTTCGAGACGAAGCTGGGCGTGGTCGCCGATCCCTGGCGGTTCCTCAGCGACCTGGGCCGGCTGTGGCACGACCGGGCCGGTTTCGGAGGCATCGCCGACCAGTACATCGGCTACGCGATCCCGATGCTGCCGTTCCACGCCGCGGCCGATCTGCTGCACGTGCCCGTGTGGCTCGCGGAGCGGCTGTGGCTCTCGATCGTGGTCACCACGGCCTTCTGGGGAGCGCTGCGGCTGGCCGAACGCCTGGGCGCGGGGTCGGCGAGAAGCAGGCTGCTGGGAGCGGCCGTGTACGCCCTGTGGCCCACGTACACGATCGTCGTCGGTTCGACCTCCGCGGCGGCGCTGCCCGGCGCGATGCTCCCGTGGGTGCTGCTGCCGCTGACGAATCCGCACAGCACGCCGCGGGTCGCCGCCGCCCGTTCCGCGCTGCTGATCCCGCTGATGGGGGGCGTCAACGCGGCATCGACGCTGGCCTCGCTGCTGCCCGTCGGCCTCTATCTGCTGTGCCGGGCCGGCGGCGCCCGCAAGCGCGCCCTGATCGCGTGGTGGACGCCGGGCGTGGTGCTCGCGACCGCCTGGTGGACCGTGCCGCTGCTGCTGTTGGGCGCTTACGGCGAGAACTTCATGCCGTACGTCGAGTCGTCGCAGACCACCACCGCGACCATGTCCGCGACCGAAGTACTGCGCGGCGCGGGAAACTGGGTGGGCTATCTCCACTTCGGCGAGGCCTGGCTGCCGGCCGGCTGGACCGTCGTCGCCTCGGCCGTCGCCGTCCTGTGCTCGGCGCTCGCCGCCGCCCTGGGCCTCGCCGGCCTCGCCCGGCGGGACGTGCCGGAGCGCCGCTGGCTGGTGGTGACCGTGCTGACGACCGGTCTCGTGACGCTCGCCGGGTACGGCGGGGCGCTGGGCGGCCCGTTCCACGCCACCGTCCAGGACTGGCTGAACGGCCCGCTGGTGCCGTTCCGCAACGTCTACAAGTTCCAGACGGGGCTCGCCCTGGCCCTCGCACTGGGGCTGACGCACCTCGTCTCCGTGCTCGCGTCCGGCCCGCGCGCGGTGCGCGGGCGGCGCCTCGCGCCGGCCGCAGCCGCCGTGCTCGTGCTGCCCGGCCTGTGCTGGCCGTACCTCAACGGTTCGGTGCTGCAGCCCGGTTCCTTCCAGCGGCTGCCCGCGTACTGGGAGACGACAGCGGACTGGCTGGCGAAGAACGCCGCCGACGACCGTGCCCTGGTCGTGCCCGCGACCGCCCACGGCATCTACACCTGGGGCTCGCCCATCGACCAGCCGCTGGACGTCCTCGCACGCTCACCCTGGGCGCAGCGGGACTACGTCCCCTTCGGCACTCCGGGCAACCGCCGGGCGATGGACGCCGTCGAGCAGGCGCTGACCTCCGGGGGCGAAGTCCCGGGACTGAGCGCTTATCTGCACCGGGCCGGACTGCACCACGTCGTCGTGCGCAACGACCTCGACCCGCGCCAGCTGGGCCATGTCCCCACCACCACCGTGAAACGCACCCTCGAGGCCTCCGGGTACCGGCGGGTCGCGGGCTTCGGGCCGGTGCTCACCGGCGGCCGGATCGCCGACGACACGCCGGTGCAGGTGGAGGGCCTGTTCCCGCGGCAGCGCGCCGTGGAGATCTACGCACCGCCCGCAGGCACCGAACGCCCCGGCAAGGCGCGGCTGACGCCCGTGTCGTCGGCGGCGGTGGTCAGCGGGGGCCCCGAGTCCCTGCTTCCGCTGTCCGCCGGCAAAGTGCTCGACGACCGGCCGGCCGTCCTCGCGGGCGACGAACTCCCGGGCGTGGACCGGCCGTCGCTGTACGCGGCGGGCGACGGCATGCGCCACGCCGACACCCGTTTCGGGCTGGTCCGCTCCGGCACGTCCCACACCTACACCCGCGACGAACGCAACTCCCCGGAGGCGGTGCAGGACCCCGGTGCCGAGCCGCGCCAGATCATGCCGCTGCCGGGCCGGGAGCACCGGACCACCGCCGTACTGCGCGGCGCCGGTTCCGTCAGCGCGTCGTCCGTCGGCAACTGGCTCTTCCACCTGCCGCAGTTCGACCCGGTCAACGCGTTCGACGGCAACCCCGACACCGGGTGGGCGGAGGGCTCCCCCGGGTCGCCGCAGGGCGAATGGGTCAAGATCGTCTTCAACGGGCCGGTGAACATACCGGCCACGCTCCGGCTGACGCCGCTCCCCAGCGGCAACGTCCGCGCCGCGCCGACACTCGTCCGGGTCGAGACCGATCTCGGCAGCCGTACGGCCCCGCTCGCGCCGGACGGAACGGCGCAGCAGGTCGCGGCGCCCGAAGGGACCGCGAAGTGGCTGAAGGTGACGATCCTGGCCTCGCAGCAGGGCCGGCCCGGGCTGACCGGCGCCGGTTTCGCGGAGATCGCCGTCCCCGGCGTCCAGGTCACCCGCATGCTGGAGCTGCCCCGGGACGCGCCGGAGGGCGCCCCGGACTCCGCGGTCTACTCGCTGCGGCGCGGCAGCGACCCGGGCGGGCTGTCCGCGGTGCCCGCCGAGGTGGGGCTGCACCGGCAGTTCACCGCGGCGCGCTCCGGCGACCACACCGTCCGCGCCACCGCCCTTCCCGTGCCGGGCGACGCGCTCGACAAGCTGCTGTTCGAACTCACCGGGCGGCGCGAGCAGATCGTCGTGAGCGCGGACTCGACCGCGAACCTCGGGACGAATCTCAGCCCGCGCAACCTCACCGACGGCGACCTGACCACGGCCTGGATCGCCGGGGAGCGTCCCGTGCTCCATCTGTCCTGGCCCAGGAAGATCTCAGTGGGCGAGATCGTGTTCGCGGCGGCCGGCGGGCTGTCCGCACGGCCCGAGCAGGTGCAGATCAGTTCGCCCGACGGGACAGCGGTGGCCGCGGTCGACGAGAACGGAATGGCCCGCTTCTCACCCATCACCACCGACCGGATGGACATCACGATCTCGCGCACGGCCCCGCTGACCCTGCACAACCCCGTCGCGGACGACCAGTTGCAGCTGCCCGTCGGCCTGAGCGAGGTCCACATCCCGGCTTTGAAGGAATTCCGCTCGCCGCAGCCCGACCCGGACAAGACGTTCACGCTGCCGTGCGGCAAGGGACCCGTGCTCTCGGTCGACGGGCAGTTCCTCGAGACGCGCGCGCAGGGACGGGTGGGGGACCTGACCGGACGGCGGCCCGTCGACGTCGCCCTGTGCACGGAGGGAAGCCGCATCCCGCTCGACGAGCGGACCCACACGGTCGAGGCGGGCGACGCGGGGCCGCTGGCCGTCACCGGCGTCACGCTCACCACCGGCGACCCCGAGGCCGCCCCCGCGCCGGCGCGCGACGTCCGGGTGCTGGAGGGCGCGGACGAGGGCGACCGGCGTTCGGTACGGGTCGGGCCCGGGGACGCCTCGTACCTGCAGATTTACGAGAACCACAACGCGGGCTGGAAGGCCACGCTGAACGGTGAGGAGCTGACCCCGCTGCGGATCGACGGCTGGCAGCAGGCCTGGCTGGTACCGGCGGGCGAGGGCGGCGCGGTGACACTCGAGTACGCACCGTCCCGTGTCTACCGGGCCGGTCTGATCGGCGCCGGGGTGCTGCTCGTCGTCCTGGCGAGTCTCGCGCTCCCCTGGCGGCGCCGCCGGGCGGCCGGGGACGAACCGGTGGCACCGCCGCCGCCCGCTCCCGGGCTGCTGCTCGGCACGGTGGCACTGACGGCCGTGGCTGTGGTGATCGCCGGGCCGTGGGCCCTGGCGGTGCCCGCACTGGCCCTGGCGGCCCGGCTGCGCCCGGCGTTGCTTCCGCCGCTCGCGTTCACGGCGATGGCGGGGGCGGGCGCCGTGGCCGCGCTGGGCGCCGGCGAAGGCTACTCGCCGGGCAGCGGAGCCTACGGTGCCACGGCCCAGGCCCTGGCACTGACGGCCCTGTTCGCGGCCCTGGTGATCACGGTCCGGGCCCGCGGCACCCACCGGTCCGGCCACCGGCCCGCTCCCCCGGCGGCGTCTCCCGGCGCCCCGGAACCGGACCCCGACTCCGACCCGGGCGGCGTCCGCCCGCCCCGAGACCGAGACCCCCGAGGAGGTGCCTGATGGCCACGGTCGAACGTCCGACGCCCCAGGGCACCGCGCCCAAGCGGCAGTTGCCGCGGGTGCCGTTCCCCGTCGTCGACGAGGTCGCGCGGCACTGCGCGCAGGACACCGAACCCAACACGGTGCACATCGAGATCCATCTGCCCCGATGCGTCGAACCGGACCGTCTGCGGGCCGCGTTCGGCCAGGCACTCGCCCGCCATCCGCGCGCGCTGATGCGCGAGCGGCCGCGCGGCCCGCTCGCGCGGCGCTACGAGTGGGAGCTGACCGACGCGCCCGACACGCAGGTGGTGACCTTGCCGCCGCGCGCGCCCGGCGCCCTCGCGGCGGCACGCGAACGCGCGCTCGCCGTGGCCCCGCCGCTGACGTCGTCCCCGCCGCTGCGGCTCGAAGTCGTCCGGGAACCTCGGTCGCCCGGTTGTGTCCTGCTGTTCACGCTCAACCACACCGCCCTCGACGGCCCGGCGTGCCTGCGGCTCGCGGCGACGGCCGCGGAGATCTACAGCGACACAGCCGCCCCCGCCGTGCCGCCCCCCGCCCGGCCCGCGCCCGCCGCGGCACCCCACCGGCCGGCCCGGCCCGCGCTGCCGGCGAGACCGGCGCGGGTCGCCGCCGGAAGGCCGGGCGCGGTGCCGGGAAACGCGATGCTGGTCACCGAGCTCCCGGTGCCCCGCCGGGAGCCCGGCGCACCCTGGACCGTCAACGACCAGCTGCTGGTGGCCACCGCCCTGACCGTCGCCGCCTGGAACCGCGCCCATGGCGCGCCGGACCGGCCGCTGCGCATCACGATGCCCGTGGACGACCGAGGCCGCGGCCCCGAGATGCCGATCGGCAACGGCACCCGGCTGGTCGAGGTCGCCTTCACGGCCGCGGAGACCGACGGGCGGGACGTCCCCGCGCTGCTGCGCCGCACGGCGGAACGGACCGGGGCCCTGAAGACGCGGCCCCGCCCGCAACTGGGACACGGCGCCCGGCTGCTGACGCTTCCAGCGCTGCCGGTCGCGGCACGCGCGGGACTGACCCGTGGACTGCGGCGGCTGGCCGCGCCGTGGACGTCGACGACACTGCTCAGCAACATCGGCCGGGTGCCGTACCCGCTGGATTTCGGCGACGCCGGGCGGGCCGGCGCCGTCTGGTTCTCCGCGCCGGCCAGGATGCCGCGCGGCCTGACCGTCACCACCGCGTCGACGGCGGGCCGGCTGCATCTGGTCCTGCGCTGGTCGCGTTCTCTGCTCGGCGACGACGACGGCGAACGGCTGCGCGAGCTGTTCGCCCACCATCTGAGGGCGACGGAGGTTCCATGACGGGCACCGCCTCACCGACGCTGCGGGACTTCTACGAGGACCCCGCCGTCCCCGTCGCCTCCGGCGACGCCCGCAGCAGACGCCAGGCACGGTTGCTGGCCGACGCCCTCGGCGCGTCCCCGGGGCAACTGGTCCTCGATGTCGGCTGCGGCGACGGCAGCGCGGCCTGCGCGGCCGCCCCGTACCTCGCGGGCCATCGGCTCGTCGGCGTCGACTGGTCGCACGACGCGCTGCGCCGGGCCCGGCCCCGGATGGGCGCCGTGGTGCGCGGCGAACTGGACCGTGGGCTGCCGTTCGCCGACGGCTGCGCGGACGCGGTGCTGTTCAGCGAGGTCGTCGAGCATCTCGTCGACCCGGACCGGGCCCTGGACGAACTGCGGCGTGTACTGCGGCCCGGTGGCCATCTGATGCTCTCCACCCCCAATCTCGCCGCCTGGTACAACCGGGCGCTGCTGCTGGCCGGGGTGCAGCCGGTGTTCTCCGAGGTGAGCCTGCGCGGCATCCACGGCCGGCCCGGCTCGCAGGTGGTGGGCCATCTGCGGCTGTACACGGCCCGTGCCCTGCGCTCCTTCCTCACCGCGGCCGGCTTCCGGGACGTGACGATCACGGGCGCGCCGTTCCACGGAGTGCCGCGCGGGCTGCGGCTGCTGGACCGGGCCGCCTGCGCGGTGCCGGGCGCGGCGTCCATCCTGCTCGCGCACGCGCGGCGGGGGTAGCGCCGTGTGGTGGGGTGTGGGCGCCGCGCTGCTGGCGAACCTGCTGTACAGCGTGGGTTTCGTGCTGGAGAAGCGGGCCCTGGGCCGGCTCCCGGCGCTGTCCACGCGCAGGCCGGTGCGTGTCGTGGCCGTGCTGCTGACGAGCCCGGCGTGGCTCGCCGGATCGCTGGCGCTGGCCGCCGGTTTCGCCGCCCAGCTGGTCGTCTACCGCGCGCTGCCGATCGCCGCCGCGCAGGGCATCTTCGTCTCCGGTCTCGTGCTGCTCCTGCTGCTGTCGTCGGCGGTGCTCGGCGAGGAGCCGTCGGGGCGCGAACGCTACGCCCTGGGCGGCGTGCTCGTCGCTCTGCTGATGGTGGTCGCCTCGGTGCGGGAGGGCGAGGACGTGGTCGGCACCGGGGCGCCCTGGACGCTGGTGCTGCTGGTGTGCGTCCCGACGCTCGCCGCGGGCGTGTGGCTGTACGGCCGCGTCGAGCAGCGCTCGCGCAAGCGCCACCGGGTGCCGACCAATGGCATCGGCTACGGGGTGGCCGTGGGCCTGCTGTACGGGGTGAGTTCGCTGGCGATCAAGGGCGCGTCGAGCCGGCTGACCTCGGCCGGCGTCGGCGACGCGGCCCGCTCGCTGTTCACCTCGCCGTACCCGTATCTGCTGCTGTTCACCGCGGCGGCCGGTCTGGTCATGTCGCAGGCGGCGCTGCAGCGTTGCCGCGCGTCCCTCATCGTGCCCGTCTGCACCACGGTCACGTGTCTGTTCACGGCGGTGCTCGGCACCCTCACCTTCGGGGAACGGCTGCCGGACGACCCGCTGCTGCTGACACTGCGGGTGGTGGGCACCGCGCTGGCGCTGTCGGTGCTCCTCGCCCTGCCCCGGCACGATCCGGCTCCATGACCTGGGAGGACCGCAGGAGACCGAGAACCCGAGGGCGCGAAGGCCCGGAGGCCCGGAGGCCCGGAGGCTCGGAGAAGAACCCCGAAGCGCAAGGAAAAGGAAGGTGCCATGGACGTCGACGACCCGCTGCTCCGCATCCTCGCGTGCCCGCTCGACAAGGGCCCGCTGACGCTGCTGTCCGAGCAGAACATCCTTTACAACCCGCGCCTGCAGCTGAGCTACCCCGTCGTGGACGGCATCCCGCAGCTGCTTCCGTCCTCCGGGAGCAGGGTCACCGAGGACGACCACGCCAAGTACCTGCGGACGGCTGCCGAGTGACCACCCTCGCGGCGGCGGTAGCCTCCCGGCTGCCCACCCGGTGGGTCGGTGCAGCGGCCTGCGCGCTCTACCCGCGCTTCGAGCCGGAGCTGGGCCGGCTCGCCGACTTCTGCCCGGCGGGAGGCACCGCACTCGACGTCGGAGGCTGGTACGGCCCCTGGTCGCGCCGGCTCGCCGCGCGCTGCGCGGATGTCGTCACCATGGAACCCGTGCCGCATCTGGCCCGGCACCTGGAGGCGACACTGCCGGGAAACGCCCGCGTCGTGCAGGCGGCGGCGAGCGACCGCGACGGCATCGCGCGGCTGTGGCTGCCGGCGGGCGACCGGGGGGACCGCGGTGTCTCCTCGCTCACCCGCCGGGACATCCACGCCCACAGCGTGCGGGTGCCGTCGCGCACGGTCGACAGCCTCGGCCTCCACGACGTGCGCTTCGCGAAGGTCGACGTCGACGGCGGGGAACTCCCGGCGCTGCGCGGTGCGTCGGCGCTGCTGCGGCGGGACCGGCCGGCGCTCCTCGTCGAACTGGAGACCCGTATCCGCCCCGTCGCCCCCGTCGTCGGCCTGCTGACCGGCCAGGGGTACCGGGGGTGGGTCCTCGTCGCGGATGCCTGGACGCCTCTGGCGGGCTTCGACCTGTCCGCCCACCAGTCGAGGACCGAGCACCTGGTGCACCGGAGCCTGCTGCGCCGCGCTCTGGTGCCGCGCGAGGACCGGTACATCAATTCGGTGCTGTTCCTGCCGGACGGACGGGTCCCGGGCGGCGAGATGGCCCCTGACCGTTCCTAGAGACTGAGCAGGGGTGTCCCGTTGCCAGACCTCGTGCTCAGCCGTGTGCTCCGGACGGTTGTGGCGCACTGGTTGCCCGCGTGCTCGCCGTGCCCGGGCGGCCGGCAACTGGTGCGTGGTCCGGGGACGCGGGGGCGGGGTCCCTCACGCCCGGGGGCGCCCGAGTCGGCCTGGACGGTCCGACGCCCCTGCACGATCGCTCTGGTCGTGCAGGGGCGGGGTCGTCCGTCGCCGGATCGGGTGTCCTCGGGCGCGCCTGCCGACCGCGATGCTCGCGGCATCGTGCCGGCTGCTCGTGCGTGTCGTGCTGGGGCGGGTAACGGGGCACGTCGCCGTGCCCCGGCCCCCTCAGGCGAAACAGACCGATCACACCTGATTCCTGATGGACCCCGGGCGCGAGATGCCCGGTGAATGGCGCTCTGCGACACCGGGACGGGTAGGTGTGAAAATGGTTCGTATGGATGTACGGAGCAGGAACCATGTGACGGTGAGCGGGCGGGCCGACGGTCCGGTCGTCATGCTGGCGCACGGCTTCGGATGCGACCAGAATCTGTGGCGTCTGGTGGTGCCGACGCTGGAGCAGGACTTCCGCGTCGTGCTCTTCGACCACGTAGGGGCCGGCCGGTCGGACCTGTCGTCCTGGAACGAGGAGCGGTACGCCTCGCTCGACGGCTACGCCGAGGACGTGCTGGAGATCTGCCACGACCTGGACCTCGGTCCGGTGGTCTTCGTCGGGCACTCGGTCAGTGCGACGATCGGCGTGCTGGCGGCCGCACGCGAACCGGAGCGCTTCGCCCGGCTGATCCTGCTCACCCCGTCGCCGTGCTACATCGACGATCTCGCCACCGGCTACCGCGGCGGGTTCAGCGCCGAGGACATCGACGAGCTGCTGGAGTCATTGGATTCGAACTATCTGGGCTGGTCCACGACGATGGCTCCGATGATCATGGGAAACCCGGAGCGTCCCGAACTGGGCGAGGAACTGACCAACAGCTTCTGCCGGACCGATCCCAGGATCGCCCGGGTGTTCGCCCGCACCACCTTCCTTTCCGACAACCGTGCCGACCTCGCGAGGGTGCGGGTCCCGACCCTGGTCGCGCAATCCGCGGTGGACGCGATCGCCCCGCGTGAGGTCGGGATGTTCGTACATGACCAGATCGAGGGGAGCGAACTGGTCACCCTCACCGCGACCGGGCACTGCCCGCAGCTCAGCGCGCCGGAAGTGACCGCCGCGGCGATCGCGGCCTTCGCCGCCGGAGCAGGCCGGTGACCTCCGGGGACGCCACTGACCACGACCCCGGCCGCGGCCCGGACCTCGACGGCGGGGCCGGCGACAGCCGGTTGTCCCCGCTGCTGGAGGACAGCGCCGAGGACCTTTACGAGAACGCCCCGTGCGGCTACCTCTCCACCCTGCTGAACGGCCGGATCGCCAAGATCAACCGCACCCTGCTGGACTGGCTCGGCCATCGGCGCGAGGACGTGGTCGGCCGGATGCGGTTCGCCGACCTGCTCACCGTCGGCGGCAAGCTCTATTACGAGACCCACTTGGCGCCGCTGCTGAGCCTGCAGGGCGAGGTCAGCGGTATCGCGCTGGAGCTGAAGGCCGCCGACGGCAGCCGACTGCCGGTCATGGCGACGTCCACGCTCAAGAAGGACAGTGCCGGCCGGCCGCTGCTGATCCGCACCACCGTCTTCGACGCCCGTGACCGCCGGGCCTACGAGACCGAACTGCTCCATGCCCGCCGGGAGGCCGACCGGGAACGAGAACGCCTGCAGCGCCTGGCCACCACGCTGCAGCAGACGCTGCTGCCGCCAGCACTGGAGAACGTGCCCGGCCTGAACGTCGCCGCGCACTACCATGTCGCCTCCGTGGACAAGGTCGGCGGCGACTTCTACGACCTGTTCCCCTTGGCCGGGGGCATGTGGGGACTGTTCCTGGGCGACGTGTGCGGGAAGGGGGCCGCCGCCGCGGCCATCACCTCGCTGGCCCGATACACCCTGCGGGCCGCCGCCGTCTACCACCCCGACCCGGCCGCCGTGCTCGGCAACCTCAACACCGTGCTGAACCACGAGTACAACGCCGAGGACCCGCGCTTCTGCACCGTCATCTTCGGCCTGCTCGCCCCCACGGGCCGGGGCGGCTTCGACATCACCCTCGCCAGCGGGGGGCACCCGCCGGCGGTGCTGATGCGTGCCGACGGAAGCGCGGACCACGTGCCGACCCCCGGCGGTCAGCTGATCGGCGTCCTGCCCGACGCCGACATCGCCACCACCGCCGTCCACCTCGGCCCCGGCGACACACTCCTGCTCTACACCGACGGGCTCACCGAGGCCCGCACCACCTGGGCCGACGGACGCTACGGCGACGAGGCGCTGCTGGACTTCACCCGGTCCCTGGCCCCGACCACGGCGTCTGCCGCCGTCGCGGCGCTGAGCGACCTGCTCGAGACCTTCGGCGCCGGCCTGGACGACGACACCGCCCTCCTCGCCGTCAACGTGCCCCCACGGGGCGGCGAAGAGCACCGGCGGCACGGCTGACGACCGGGTCGGCCCGTCACGGCCGGCCACGCCACGGACAGGGGGGTTCCCCCTGACAGCGGCACCGGAGCGCTGTGCCATACTCAGCGCCCTCACCGCCCGTTCCGTATTCGTGGGGATCCGTTGAAGCCCGAGCTCGCTGCTCTCGGCACCCGATTCGTCGCCGTCGCCGCCCGCGCCACTCGGCCGGCCACGCGAACCGGGAGCGCCGCCCCGGCAGTTGCCGACGTCCGGGCGGGCAGCACCACGTGAGCGGTATAGAACTGACCACCCCGTATCTGGACACGGACGCCGACCAGCTCTCCTTCACCTTGGGGCGGCCCGCGCGCGAGGCACTGGCCGTACGCGACCTCTCCGTCGGCGGGCTCGACGTCCAGCTCCGGCTCCTCGGCGCGTCCCACCAGGTCTTCGCGGGGCCGGTCCGGGAGACCGTGGCCTGCCTGCCGGGCGTCGCGGGAGGCCTGCCGGACTCGGCGGAGCAGGAGTTCGACGACTGGTCCTACCGCTTCAGCGCCCGCGTCGAGCACTTCACCGTCGCACGGTTCAGTGAACAGGTGGCGCTGATCCGCGCACGGTCCGAGGCGTCCCGCGAGGCGCTGTACGGGGTCTTCCCGGGCTCGGTGGCGGCCGTCACCGCCCTGACCGTCGAGCGCCACGGCACCGGACTGGGCTGGCGCACCTGGCACACGTACCCGCAGAGCCGCCAGATCGTGGCGACGCACACCCGGCTGGAGGCCCGATGAAGACCGCCCGAATCATCAGCGTGACGCTGCTCGCCCTCGTCGCGCTCACCGCATGCGGCGACGATCCGGAAGACTCCAACTCCGTGCCGTCCAGCTGGATCCGCCAGCAGTACAGCGGCAGCAGCGTCGGCTATGTCGACAGCAGCGACGCGACGACCGAGGTCGCCAAGGAGATCGACGGGCACACCGCGGCCCACGACCGCATCGACGACGACGGCAAGGTCTTCCTCCGCTACCGCGACGACATCGTGGCGATCACCCCGCTCGAGCGCGGCAGCCGGATCGAGATCGACGACTACCGCACCGGCTACCGGCGCTGGCAGTCCAGCGTCCGGTCGGTGTGGCCGGACCCGGACAGCGACTCGTTCCGCGGCGGCGGCCCCGGCTCCGGCAAGTGACCGCCTCCGGTCATCCACCCACCCGAACTCCTCGACGACGTCCCCGAAAGGCACCCCCGTGGCAGAGATCTTCGAGTCGGCAGGCGTCGCCCTGCTGTACGGTCTGGTCGGTTTCTTCGTGATGGCGGTCGGCTTCATCGCGCTCGACCTGGTGACGCCCGGCAAGCTCGTCCATGTGGTGTGGACGGAGCGCAACCGCGGCGCCGCCGTCCTCCTCGCCGGCCAGACGATCGCCATCGGTCTCGTCATCGACCAGTCGATCCGGGCCAGCGAATCGGAGCAGGGACTCGGCCTCGGCCTGTTCAGCACCCTGCTCTACGGCCTGTCCGGGGTCGTTGTGATGACGCTCATCGCCTGCGTCGTCGGTCTGCTGACGCCCGGTCGCCTCGGTCACGCCGTGCTCGACGACAACGGTGACCGGCCGCACCCCGCCGCCTGGGTCCAGGCCGCGATGTACATCGGGACGGCCTTCATGGTCGGCGCCGCGGTCTCCTGACCTCCCGATGAGCACCACCGCTGCGGACCGCACCGCCTCCCCCACCACGGACTCCGCGCCCGCCGCCCATTCGCGGGCGGCGCGGTTCCTGCTGCTGTTCGCGGTGTTCCTCTGCGCGGCCTGCGGTCTGGTGTACGAACTGGCGCTGACGGCGCTGGGCAGTTATCTCATCGGCAACTCGGTGATGCAGACCTCTGTGGTCATCTCCGTGATGGTCTTCGCCATGGGCATCGGCTCGCTCGCGGCCAAGCCGCTGCAGCGGCGCGCGGTCGGCGCCTTCGCCCTGGTGGAGGGGGTGCTGGCGCTCGTCGGCGGCCTGTCGGTGCTCGTGCTGTACGTGTCGTTCGCCTGGCTGCGGATCTACATGCCGTCGATGGTGCTGGTCACCTTCGTGGTCGGCCTGCTCATCGGGGCGGAGATCCCGCTGCTGATGACGCTGCTGCAGCGGATCAGGCGGCAGGAGGCGGGCAGCGCCGTCGCGGACATGTTCGCCGTCGACTACATCGGAGCGCTCGTCGGCGGACTGTGCTTCCCGCTGCTGCTGCTCCCTGCCTTCGGGCAGCTCAAGGGCGCGCTGGTGGTGGGTGCCGTCAACGCGGTGGCCGGGGTCGTCGTCGTGCTGTGGATCTTCCGCAGACAGACCCGCCGCATCGTACGGCTGTCGCTGCTGGCCGGCATGGCCGGTGTCCTCGCCGTGCTCGCCACCGTGTACGCGCTGGCGGACGACATCGAGGTGACGGCGCGTCAGCAGCTGTACCGCGACCCGATCGTGCACGCGGAGACCACGCCGTACCAGGACATCGTCGTCACCCGGTCCACGGCCTTCACCGGCGAGCCCGACATGCGGCTGTTCCTCAACGGTGATCTGCAGTTCTCGTCGGTCGACGAGTACCGCTACCACGAGGCGCTGGTCCACCCCGCCATGTCGGGGAGGCGTTCCTCCGTGCTGATCATGGGCGGCGGCGACGCGCTGGCCCTGCGGGAGGTCCTGCGCTACGACGACGTCGAGAAGGTCACTCTCGTCGACCTCGATCCGGCGATGACGCGGCTCGCCCGCGGCTTCGGGCCACTGCGCGAGCTGAACCGTGACGCCCTGGACGACCCCCGGGTCACCGCCGTCAACGCGGACGCCTTCAACTGGCTCCGGGACGCCGGGCAGCGCTTCGACACGGTCGTCATCGACTTCCCCGACCCGGACAGCGCGGCGCTGGCGAAGCTCTACTCCGTCGAGTTCTACCACCTGCTGAGCCATGTGCTGAAGCCGGAGAGCCAGATCGTGGTGCAGGCCGGTTCACCGTTTTTCGCGCCCAAGTCCTACTGGTCGATCGCCACGACGATCGGCGAGGCGGGCTACCGCACCACCGAGTACCAGGTGGACGTGCCCAGTTTCGGGAACTGGGGCTTCGTCCTCGCCACCCCGGGCGCCGGCGGCCCGCAGCCGGCGCTGCGGCTGCCTGTGGACGCGCCGCCGCTGCGGTTCCTGGACGACGCGGTCCTGCAGGCGGCGACCGTCTTCCCTCTGGACCGCCGCCCGCAGGACGTGCGGGCCAGCACGCTGATGGATCCGGTGGTGCTGGAGTACACCCGCCACGAGTGGCAGAACTACTGAGCCGCCGGGTACGGGGCGGCCACCGGTGACCGGTGTTGGAGCCCCGCGCCCGGCGGACCGTCAGGCCACCGGGGCTCCGTAGACACCCATCTCGTAGATCGAGTAGCCCCAGGTCGTCCTGCGCTCCAGCCCCTGCATACGCACGTACCGCACGGGCTCGTCGGCGGTGATCCGGACGACGTCGGTGTCGCAGCCGTCCGGTGCCCGGGTGGCGGCGGTGGTCCAGTTCGTCCCGTCGGCCGATGTGTGGATCTCGTACCGGGTGGCGCAGGCGGTCTCCCAGGCCAGCGTGACGGCCGCGACCACTGCCGGTGCGGCGAGTTCGACCTGTACCCATTCGTCGTCCGAGTAGCCGGAGGCCCAGCGGGTACCCGTCAGCCCGTCGTTGACGTGCCTCGGCGCGAGCCGGTCGAGGTTCTGCTCCACGCTCGACGCGGTCGCCGTGCCCTCCGGCGCCAGGTTCCCACCGCCGCCCGCCACGTCCCACAGCCGCAGCCGGACGCCGGCCTGCACGAGGAACGCGTCGAGCACCCCGTCACCCACCTTGGCCTGCGCCGCGCCCCAGGTGTTGCGCGGCGGGTCGACCCGCACGGCTCGCGCCTGACCCTGGAGGGATTCGGATTCGGTGAGCAGCCGGTCGGCCGTCTCCTCGTCGCCCGCCTGCCGTGCGGCGAGCGCGTCCAGCATCGTCACCATGGCCCTGCCCCACAGCTGTGTGGCGTCCAGCCAGGGTGTGGCGTCGACCGTGAACCCTTTCTCCACCGCCCCGCCCCGGATGGTGGCCGGGGCCTGCTCGACGGCGCTCGCGTGAGCGCGCAGCGCCTTCACCGCCTCCGTGCGGTCGCCCGCGTCCCAGGACTGCCAGAATGCGGCGGTCCGCCGGGCGAGTTCGGGTGCCTGGGGCTGCCACGGGGTCGCACCGAAGGTGGGTGCCATGTGTTCGAGGTCGGCGAAGACGAGCAGGGCGTCGGTGGCCGCCCGGTCTCCGCCGGCGAGGTAGGACACGGCCCGCGGCCAACTGGCGGCGGCAGAGTAGGCGCGGTCGTTCCAGGCGAAGTCGGCAGCCCCGAAGACGGCGACCTTGCTGGCGTACGGCTGGTTCATGGGGTTGGCGACGACGCCGGAGATGTGGTCGGACAGCCCGGCCTCGCGCTTGTCGTACGGCGCGAGCAGCAGCCGGCCGCTGGTGTTGCCGAAGTCGTTGACCGGATAGTTGTCCCAGACGAAGACCTTGCGCCCGAAGAGCGTCGAGACGGCGTCGGCGTCCTTGTTGGTGATCTTCGGGGGCACGACGTCGGTCCCGGTCCACATGACGACGACTGCGGGGTCGAGGCTCGCCCGCATGGTCTGCTTGTAGGCGGTGTCGGTCAGGTCGCCGTACTCCGTGGGCACCATCTGCAGCGGACGGGCGCCCTCGTGGGTGGCGATGAAGGTGCGCTGGACGTCGTTGAGGAGATCGACCTGTGCCTCGGCGGCCGCCCGGCGTCCGGGCTCGCCGAAGGCCGCCCTGTCGCCCGTGCAGTTCCAGCGGGTGTAGCTGATGTCGTCCAGCGGGATGGAGAACGCCCGGGCGCCGAGGTCGTACAGGGCCTGGAGTTTGGCCTTGAGGTCCTTCCGGTGGGCGGGGTCGGAGTAGCAGATCGACTCCCCCGGAGAGACGGCGAAGGTGAAGCGCACATGGTTGGCGGTGGCCCGCTCCACCAACTCGCCGAGTTCTGCCAGCTTGTCCGCCGGGTAGGGCTCGCGCCACTTGCCCCGGTGGTACGGGTCGTCCTTCGGCGCGTACACGTAGGTGTTGGCCTTGACGTCCCCGTAGAAGTCCATCTGGTCGAGGCGCTCGGCGTGCGTCCAGGGCAGGCCGTAGAAGCCTTCGATGGTTCCGCGCAGCGGCATCGAGGGCTGGTCGCTCGCCTGTGCGCCGGCCACCTTCCAGCCGTCGTCGGCGGGTACGAACAGCTGGCGCAGCGTCTGGACCGCGTAGAACTGGCCCGCGGCGTCGGTGCCGCCGAGGGCGATCTGGGCGTACGGTTTGCCGGCGAAGACCCGCAGGGCGTAGCCCTCGGCGTGGTCCGGGACGGCCGTGTCCCCGAGCGCGCCCGCGATGTCCGGCCGCGACGCCGGCCCCAGCCGCACGGTGAGCAGGCCGGCCGCGGCGGGCGGCAGTGCTCCGGGGGCGACGACGTCCACCTCGTCGGCGCCGTGCGCGGTCAGTTCCTCGATCAGCCGGGCGCGGGCGGCCGGGTCGGTGCGCTCGTCCGCCACGACGAGAACCCGGCTCGTGACGACGGCGTCGGAGCCGGCTCGGTGGAGTGACTGCGGGGTCGGCGAGACCGGTGGCAACGCAGTCCCGGCGGCGGGTGCGGTGGCCGCTCCGGGATCCGCCGCCTGCGCGGGCGCGAGGGCGCCGACGAGCATGGCGCTTGCGATCGCGAAGGATGAGGTGACAGCTCTGGCACGGGTTCTGCGTCGTTGCACGGGACCCTCCGGGTGCTGGTCTGGACCATGAAGTCGCCTTTGCGGTACCGATGATGCTCCATCTGCCGTCGCGGGATAAGACGTCTGGGGTCTAGACCTCTTGTGGCCTGAGCTTTACTGTGGCCAACCGCTCCAGACCCCTTCCCGGAACACGTCCGGGCGGCCTTCACGCCGCCCGGCCCGCACGCGTGCGCCGAACCCCCCGGAAGGAATTCCGCTACCGAGGGGTAGGCCCGCCCGCCCCCCTTGCTATACGGTCCGTCCAACAGCTTGCTAGACAGTCCGTCTAACAAGGTGCGGTTGCACCTGCCCGACACAGCGTTCCGAGGAGCCGCTCCATGGCCAGCAGCACCGTTCGACCGAAGACGCAGGACCGGACCCCGCAGCACGACGTCGCCCGGCGGTTGCTCGACTCGGCCGCGATGCTCGCGTACGACCCGGCCACGGAAGTGGCCTGGGACACGCCCCTGGACAAGGACTTCCACGGCGCCAGCCCGGAGTGGAGCACGCTCTACGGCACCGCCTACTGGCAGGAGATGACCGACGCGCAGCGCAAGGAGCTGACCCGCCAGGAGGCGGCGTCGGTGGCCAGCACCGGCATCTGGTTCGAGATGATCCTCCAGCAGATGGTCCTGCGCGACATCTACGCGAAGGACCCCACCGACGCCAGGTTCCAGTGGGCGCTCACCGAGATCGCCGAGGAGTGCCGGCACTCCATCATGTTCGCCCGCGGCGCCCAGAAGCTCGGAGCGCCCCCCTACCGGCCGCACCGCGTCGCCGTCGAACTGGGCCGCGTCTTCAAGACGCTGGCGTTCGGCGAGGCGGCGTACGCCGCGATCCTCGTCGCCGAGGAGGTGCTGGACGTCATGCAGCGCGACTGGATGCGCGACGAGCGGGTCGTGCCCTTCGTCCGCACCATCAACAACATCCATGTCGTCGAGGAGTCACGGCACATGAAGTTCGCCCGCGACGAGACGCGCAAGCGCCTCGCGGGCGCCGGCCGCGTGCGCCGGCAGATCAACGCCTTCGTCGTCGCGATCGCGTCCTACTACATCGTCACCAGCATGGTGAACCGGAAGGTCTACGCGAACGCCGGACTCGACGAGCAGCGCGCCCTCACCGAGGCCGCGGCGAACGAGCACCACAAGTCGATGATGCGCTCCAGCTGTTCGGGGCTCATGGAGTTCCTGGCCTCGGCCGGACTGCTCACCGGGCCCGCGCTGTTCTTCTACAAGCGCGCCAACCTCATCTGACCCGATCCGCGGACCGAACCCGGCCCTCGCACCGCATCGAACCGCACCGCACCGCATCACACCGAGCCGAGCCGAGCTGACGACATGACCTACGCCATCACCCAGACCTGCTGCAGCGACGCCACCTGCGTCGCCGTGTGCCCGGTCAACTGCATCCACCCCACCCCGGAGGAACGGGCCTTCGGCAGCACGGAGATGCTGTACATCGACCCCCGGTCCTGCATCGACTGCGGCGCCTGCGCGGACGCCTGCCCCGTCGACGCGATCCTCCCGGTGGACGCCCTGTCCGGCGCGCAGCAGGAGTACGCCGCGATCAACGCCGCGTACTTCGAGGAGGAGGCACCCGAGCCGGCCGCCGGCAGCCCGAACTTCCACATCTGGGGCGAGCCGTCCTTCGACCGCTGCCTGCCGTCCGACTTCGCGCCCCTCCGCGTCGCGGTCGTCGGCACCGGCCCGGCGGGCATGTACGCCGCAGAGGACCTGCTGCTGCACACCAACGCCGAGGTGACGCTCGTCGACCGGCTGCCGGTGGCGGGCGGGCTCGTACGGTACGGAGTGGCACCGGACCACCCCGGGACCAAGAAGGTCGGTGACACCTTCGCGCGGTTCCACACGCACCCGCGGGTGCGGATGCACCTGGGCGTGGAGGTGGGCAAGGACATCACCCACGAGGAACTCGCCGCGCACCACGACGCGGTGACCTATGCCGTCGGGGCCTCCACCGACCGCCGGGTCGGGATCCCGGGCGAGGACCTGCCCGGCAGCATCTCCGCCACCACGTTCGTCGCCTGGTACAACGCCCACCCGGAGGTCGCACCGGACACGGTCCGCGTGTCCTCCGAGCGCGTGGTCGTCGTCGGCAACGGCAATGTGGCACTCGACGTCGCCCGGCTCCTGGTCTGCGACCCGGAGTCACTGGCCAGGACGGACATCGCCGACCACGCCCTCGCCGCACTGCGCGCCGGCACGGTGCGCGAGGTGGTGCTGCTCGGACGCCGTGGACCCGAGGACGCGGCCTGCACCCGGTCCGAACTGCTCGCTCTGAGGCACCTGCCCGGCGTCGAACTCGTGGTGGACGACCACGATCCGCGTATCGGCGCCGCCATCGACGCCGCCGGCCCGAAGGACAAGGCCGGCGACCTGCGGGGGGTGACCCGCCGCACGGTCGACTGGTCGCTGCCGCCCGCGCCGGGCCGGCGGATCGTGTTCCGCTTCCACTCCGCGCCCGTGGAGGCGGTCGGCGACGCCACGGTGCGTGCGGTGCGCGCCACCGGCGGGTCGGGGGAACAGGAGATCCCGACGGGCCTGCTGCTGCGCGCCGTCGGCTACCGGGGCGTGCCGATCGCCGGTCTGCCCTTCGACGAGGCCACCGGCACGGTCCCGCACGAGGGGGGCCGCGTGACGGGCCGACCGGGGACGTACGTCGTGGGCTGGATCAAGCGCGGGCCGTCGGGCGGCATCGGCGCCAACCGGACCTGCGCGGCCGAGACGGTCGGCACGCTGCTCGCCGACGCCGTCGCCGGCTCGCTGCCGGCACCGACGGGTTCGGCGAAGGCGTTCCGCCGGCTCGTACGCAGCCGCAACCGCGATGTCGTCGACGCCCGCGGCCTGGCGGCCATCGACCGGGCCGAGGTGGCCCGCGGCCGGGCCGAGGACCGGCCGAGGGTAAAGCTGACCACCGTCCGCGAACTCGTGGGAGCGGCGAAGGGCGCTCGCCGCCGGCTGCCGCGCTGAGGCGGGCGCGGTCACGAACGACGGGGCAGGGGCGTGGCTCGCGCCCCGGCCCTGACGAGTACGGCCCTGGTGGTCGACAGGTG
Organism: Streptomyces peucetius; assembly: GCF_025854275.1. Taxonomy (NCBI): domain Bacteria; kingdom Bacillati; phylum Actinomycetota; class Actinomycetes; order Kitasatosporales; family Streptomycetaceae; genus Streptomyces; species Streptomyces peucetius. Next base: position 962,320 of record NZ_CP107567.1, read on the forward strand.
CGCACCGCCGTGACGGTGAAGTGTTCGACGGTGGCGAGAGACCCGCCGGTGGATACGACGAACCTTCTCCGAGGCGACGAGAGGAAGCGGGCCGACGTCCGAGGGAGCGTTCTTGAGCGCACCGGTCTCCGAGCCCGGACAAGAGCGGGCCCAGGAGGGTCACGGCATACCCCTGACTTCCGGTCGGCGTTACGGGGCCCACGACCGTTCAGCAGGAGGGAGCGGACGGTGCGCGGCTGGGATCACCGGTTCCCTGCGTGGTGCGCAGGGGCGAGGTTCACTCCGCTGACGGGGTCGAAGACATGCATCCTGGACGTGTCCACCCACAGCTGCGCCTCGCTTCTCTCCCGTACCCGGGTCGCGCTGCTCAGCCGGGTGACGATCTGGTGACCGCCGGCGCCCGTCTCGCTGGCCCCCGAATCTGCGGCGAGCTCCGCAAGCTCCGACGTCTGAGCGGGCTGCCACTCGTCCTCCGCGAAGTAGGCGTACACGTCCGACCCCAGGGACTCGACCACACCCACCGTCGCGGTGAAGGTCATGCCCGAGCGGCCGGGCTCCACCAGGCTCGCGTCCTCGAAGGCCTCCGGGCGCAGGCCCACGATGAGGTCACGGGGAGCGTTCCGCCGCTCCAGCTCACGCAGCAGGCCCGGCTCCAAGGACACTTCTCCGACACTCGTGTGCAGGAGGTTCTCCTCGAGCGTGGCGTGCAGGAAGTTCATCGCGGGCGAACCGATGAACCCGGCCACGAACAGATTCCGCGGCTCGTCGTACAGGTGCTGCGGTGTGCCGACCTGTTGCACCACCCCGCCGCGCATCACGACGACGCGATCCCCCAGCGTCATCGCCTCTGTCTGGTCGTGGGTGACGTAGACGGTGGTGGTCCCGAGGCGCTGCTGCAGACGGGAGATCTGGGTCCGCATCTGCACCCGGAGTTTGGCGTCCAGATTGGACAGCGGCTCGTCCATCAGGAACGCCTTGGGGTCACGGACGATCGCTCGGCCCATCGCCACCCGCTGACGCTGGCCGCCCGACAGGTTGGCCGGTTTGCGGTCCAGATGCTCCGACAGATCGAGGATCCGCGCGGCCTCCTCCACCTTGGTGCGGATGACGGCCTTGTCCGTCTTCGCGAGACGCAGTGCGAACCCCATGTTGTCGCGAACGCTCATGTGCGGGTACAACGCGTACGACTGGAACACCATGGCGATGTCGCGGTCCTTGGGCGCCTTGTCGTTGACGACCTGGCCGCCGATCCGCAGCGTCCCCGCGGTGATGTCCTCAAGACCGGCGATCATGTTGAGCGTTGTCGACTTCCCGCAGCCCGACGGACCGACCAGGATCACGAACTCCCCGTCACCGACCTCGAGATTGACGTCCTGCACGGCCACGGCGCCATCCGGATACTTCTTGGTGATGCCCTCGAGAACGATCTCGGCCACGGTCGCTACTCCCTTGTCCTGACGGCCGGCTGCTGCCGGTCAGCCCTTCACGGCGCCGGACGTGAGGCCGGCGACGATGCGCCGCTGGAACAGCAGCACGAACACGATGATCGGAATGGTGATCACCACGGCCGCCGCGGCGATCGAGCCGGTCGGCTGGGCGAACTGGCTGCTCCCGGTGAAGAACGCGATCGCCGCCGGCACGGTCCGTGCTGCCGTGGTCGACGTCAGCGAGATCGCGAACAGGAAATCGTTCCAGCAGAAGATGAAGACCAGGATCGCGGTCGTGAACACACCGGGCGCCGCCAGCGGTGCGATCACCAGCCGGAAGGCCTGCGCGGGCGTGGCGCCGTCGACCTTCGCCGCCTTCTCGAGGTCCCACGGGATCTCGCGGAAGAAGGCCGAGAGCGTATAGATCGCAAGCGGGAGCGAGAACGTCATGTACGGGATGATCAGCCCCGGCCAGGTGTCGAAGATGCCCAGGAATCGTTCGATGTTGAACAGCGGCGAGACGAGAGAGATCGGTGGGAACATCGCGATCAGGAGCGACATCCCGATCAGCAGGCGCTTGCCGGGGAACCGCAGTCGCGCGATCGCGTACGCAGCCATGGTGCCCAGCACCACGGCGATTACCGTCGCGATCAGCGCGATGCCGATCGAGTTGACGAGCGCTCTGGTGAACTCGGAGGTGTCGAAGATTCCGCGGTAGTTCTCCCACGTCCACTTCGTCGGGAAGAAGTTGCCGTCCGTGATGGTGGTCGGGTCCTTGAAGGAAAGGGCAACGATCCACCACACCGGGAACAGGGCGTAGGCGATGACGACGATGTTGGCGACCGTCCAACCCGTCGTGTGCCGCTTGCCCGCACCGGCCATCAGCGTGCCCCTTCCTCTGAGCCGGGGGCCGCTGCCCCGAAGAGTTTGATGAACACGAAGGCGATCACCGCCACGCACAGGAAGATGAGCACGGAGATCGCCGACCCGATGCCGAGGTTGAGAGCGGTGAACAGGTTGTCGTAGCCGAGGATCGACACCGAACCCGTGTCGTGGGCACCTGCTGTCAGGATGTAGATGTTGTCGAAGATCCTGAATGCGTCCAGCGTCCGGAAGAGCAGTGCCACCAGGATCGCCGGCTTCATCAGCGGCACCGTCACCAGTGCGAACCGCTGCCAGGAACCAGCCCCGTCCACCTGTGCGGCGCGCAGCGTTTCCTCCGGCACCAGGGCCAGGCCGGCAAGGAGCAGCAGCGCCATGAACGGTGTGGTCTTCCACACCTCGGCCAGGATGATCAGACCGATCGCCGACCATTGTTCCGTCAGCGGCGCCTCCCCCGTTGGAAGGAGCGCCGCAAGATATCCGGTGCCCGGTGTCCACGCGTACTGCCATGAGTACGCGGCGACCACCGTCACAATCCCGTAAGGCACGAGGATCGCCGTACGCACCGCCCCGCGGCCGAACAGCGTGCGGTGCATGACCAGCGCCAGTGCGAAGCCGAGTACAAGCTCCACGGCCACGGAGACCGCGGTGATGACGAGGGTGACCCAGAACGCCTCCCACCAGAAGTCGGAGGACAGCACGGCACCGTAGTTGCTCAGCCCGACGAATTCCGCGCGGCCCGGGAAGCGGAGGTCGTAGCGCTGCAGCGAGAGGTAGACGGCGTAGCCGATCGGATACGCCGTGACCGCAACCATGACGACGACGGCAGGGGCGCACAGCATCCAGCCCAGGCGCCTCTCCTGCCGTGCACCCGCGGACAGGGCCTTCACCGTGTCCGGCGGCGCGGCGGACTCTGCTGTGCCGGAGGCCGCGGGGGCCGGTCGCTTCACGGAATCACCCCCTTCGATTCGAGAGCGTCGCCGATATGGGACTCGATGCGCTCGACGTCACTGCGCGGCGAGATCGCCGAGGGGGGCGAGAGCGTGTGCGAAACGGTGATGGAGACATTCTGGTAGGCCGGGGTCTTGGGCCGGATGCTGGCGTTCTCGAGGGCGTCCAGCACCTCGGCCGCAAACGGGTAGTCCTCGGCGAGTGCCGGGTCCGAGTACAACGAGCGCAACGTGGGCGGCAGTCCTCCCTTGAGCGCCGCGGTGATCTGGTTCTGCCGGTTGCGCAGACACAGGGCCGCCTCGAAGGCGAGGTCAGGATGGCGGGAGTACGCTCCCACCGCCAGATCGATGCCGCCGATGGTGGGCTTCGCCGGCCGTCCCGGATCCACACCGGGGTAGGGCGCCCAGCGGAAGTTCTTGAACAGGTCCGGGTTGTTCGCCTTCATCGACGGATAGACGAACGGGTAGTTGAGTTCGAAGGCGGCGGTCCCGGACTCCATGGCCAGCCGGTTCTGGTCCTCCATCTGGTTCGGGAGTGACGGGTCGGCCGCCGGCGACCGGGCCAGGTCGCGCATGATGGTCGCCGCCCGGACCGCCGGCGGGCCGAGCGACGGCTCGGTGGCGGCAGCGTTGAGGATGGAACCACCCGCGCTCTCCACCAGGGTGTTGAACCAGACCGTCAGCCCCTCGTACTGGGCGCCCTGGACCTCCACGTAGTGAGGTTTGCCCTGCCGGGCCAGGTCCCGGGCCATGGTGAGCATCTCGTCCCAGGTCTCGGGTGGCCTCGGCACGAGATCGGTGCGGTACCAGAGCAGTTGCGTGTTGGTGTTGTACGGGACGGCATACAGCCTGCCCTTCCAGGTGGCGGTCTGCAGTGGCACCTCGAGGGTGCCCTCGGTGGCACGTCGGCGGTTCTCGCCGGTCCACGGCAGAATCCACTCGGCCTCCGCGAACTCGGCGGGCCAGGTCACGTCGAGTCCCATGATGTCGACCGTGTCGTCCTCCGCGGCGAGCCGGCGGACCAGTTGCTGGCGCTGCCCGTCGGCGGTGCGAGGCAGCTTGTGGTACGAGATGCGGTACCGCCCGTCGGAGGCGCTGCTGCAAGAGGAGGCCGCACTCTCCAGGGCACCGGAGTCGTCAGGGAAGTTGTACCAGTTCAGGGTCACTGTTTCGGATGTCCCGGAATCACAGCCGCCCAGCAGCACGGCGATCAGGGGCAGGGCGGCGAGCGCCCTCAGGGTGCGCGAGGATCGGCGCCCGGGGCGGCCCGTCCGGCGAAGGCCGCGAGCGCAGAGGAGCTCGTGTGCCGCCACCGCTCGCCTCACGCGATCCACGCTCCTCACATCGGACGGTGCGTCCCGGCAGGTATGGCCCGCAGGGCTCCCCTTCCACCGAACGTAGGCGCACGACGCACCGGCACGGGCCACCTTCCACGTGTCGTGGAGGGGGTGCCACCCGTTCGGGCCCCACCGGACGAAGACGTCTCGGGACTACCGGCCGCCGCGGCTGCGGCCACAAGGCCGTCGTACGGACCCCTCACATTGCGGAGCCAGGCGCCAAGCTTCGGCCGGGTTATCGGATCGGCGGCGCCTGAGTCCTCCCCGTCTTCCGCCCAACCGATGATGTGGCCGCCGACCCCACCTGCCGCGGTGAGGGCGCCTTCGCGCCGGCGTTCCCGGGACGACGTGGCGAGCTTCATCCGCGACAGCCGCCGTACGCCAAGCAGGCACTTGCCGCAGCCGTCGCAGGGACGTTCGATCACGTTCAGGTCCGTACCGCGCAAGGCTTCCCCGTTTCGAGCACGCAGGGTACGAAAATTCCGCGGCCACACCCAGGACGATCTCGCTCAGCCCAGGAAGCTCAACCGCACCTGACGGTCCCGAGCGCGACACCGAAGCCCCCACCCCGAACTCCATCTCCCCCGCAGCTTCGCCTCCGAGACCACCACCGTCGTCTTGGACCTCGGCACGGTCACAGGCCTGCCCGCGTATCCCTCGGAGACGCCCATCGCGGCAGCCGCGGAGACCGGCGGCACCGACGCGCGCCGTCTCCTGCTCACCACGCCGGGCGGTTCCGGCCTCCACTGCGCCCTGATCACCAACGGCACGGAGAAGGCGTCCCCGGACCAGCGGGCCGCGGCCCAGAAGGAGCTGGCCGCCCAGGTGGCTGCCTCGGGCTTCACCGGCTGAACCACCCGCGCTCTCGTGCGGCTCCATCCGCTCGGGAGCGGCGATGAAATTCGGGGCACGAACAGCACGCGCTCCGGTGGGGACAGCCGCTCCATCAGCACTCACGTACGACATGGTGTGGCGCAGCACGGCGGTATCGAGGGGACCCGAGGACCGTTGTGGCCACCGGCTCGGGGAGCCACGGTCCGCCGGGCACCGCGTGGTGCCCGACGCAGGGCTTTGGCATCTCGAACACCTATGCCGAGCTCGGCGTGTCCGGCAGACGCCAACTCATCCAACACCACGGGCGTCCCACCCAGCAATTGCACAGTAAAGCTGTGGTGTGCAGAGCCATTTGGACGACAAACCGGCAACACGACGGGAGTGGCGGGGCGACCGGCGGACATGTCGGTGCCGGCCGCTCCCGAGCGTGAGCGGCTGGCACGGTGTTTCCTACTGGGCGTAGAACGTCGCGTCCGCCTTGGCGGTCTCCGTCTCAGCCGGCTGCGTAACGAGCAGGTAGTTGTAGTGACGGAGGTAGCGGCCGGGGAAGTTGTACGACTCGAAGGAGACGCCGGCGGCCGTGTCGGCCAGGCCGGGGCGGCGGTGGAAGCTGGCGTCGCTCCTGAAGGTCGCGCTCCCGTCGTTCTTCTCGACCCAGACCTCGTGGTTCTTGTGGCGGAGGTAGTAGCCGGGGAAGTTGGCCGATTCGAGGGAGACCGTGCCGGTGCCGGCGAGGCCGGTGACGACGCGGAACTGGGAATCCGCGAGGTTGGTGACGTTCGCTTCGAGCCTGGCGCGGAATTCCCAGTGCCGGACGAACCGGTCGGGGAAGTTGAAGGACGAGAAGCGGACGGGAGTGGCTCCGTCGGCGACCGGGATGCCGAAGTTCGGGCTGCCGTCGGCGTTCCAGTAGAGCTTCTGGTAGCGGGTGCGGCGGTTGGGGTCGTTGAGCGGGTCGCCGCTGATGTCCTTGTAGTTGCGGTCGTGGTAGACGAGGATGTCCGACTTTCCGTCCTCGGATGTGGTGAAGGTGTTGTGCCCCGGGCCGTACTGGCCGGTCGCGGCGTTGCTGGTGAAGACCGGGTTCGGATTCTTGATCCAGGAGGCAGGATTCATCAGGTCCGCGCCGGCGGCTGCGGTCAGCAGGCCCAGACAGTAGTTGCTGTCAGTGGCGCTGGCGGAGAAGCTCATGAAGACCCTGCCACCCCGCTGGATGACCGCCGGACCCTCGTTGACCGTGTGGCCGACCGTCTCCCACGCGTGGGTCGGCCGGGAGATCATCACCGGACTGCCGCTGATCGTCCAGGGGTTGGACATCCTGGCCAGATAGATGTTGGTGCCGGGGCCGACGGCCGGGTCGTTCTGCGCCCAGGAGAGGTAGCGGGTCGACCCGACGACGAAAGTGGTGGCGTCGAGCGAGAAGGTGTCCAGCGGCAGCGCGATGCGGCCCTTCTCGGTCCAGGTGCCCGTCAGCGGGTTGGCCGCACCGGTCTGAAGGACGTACGGCCGAATCTTCCAGATGTCACTGGTGGACCCGGCGGCGAAGTAGACGTACCACTTGCCGTCGATGAAGTGGATCTCCGGAGCCCAGATGTGCGCTCCCATCTCACCGCTGGCGTGTTTGTTCCAGATGGTGGTCTCGGTGGCGGTGGACAGGCCCTGGAGGGTGGTGGCCCGTCGCATGACGATCCGGTCGTACGCGGGAACGGTCGCCGTGAAGTAGTAGTAGCCGTCGGTGTGCTTGAAGATGTGCGGATCGGCGCGCTGTTCGGCGATCGGGTTGGTGAAGGTCACCGCCGGTGAGGCGGGGGCCGCCGCGTGGGCGGGGGCTGTGATGGTCAGCACGGCCAGTGCGGCGAACAGCGCCATGACCACCCTTGCGATGTCGCGTCTCACGGTCTTCCTCTTCTCCGTCACGGCACTCATGCAGCCGGCTTGAGCTGCCACTGCTGGCAGGCGTTGTTCAGCCAGGTCCACTGGCGTACGTCGGCGCCGTCCGCCGTACCGCAGTCGGCGACGTCGGCGACCTTGCCGCTGTTCTCGTTGACGATCCGCACGTATTCGCCCGAGGCCGTGTGTACGAGGCGGAACTTCTGGCAGTTGTTGTTCAGCCACGACCACTGCCGCAGATCGACGCCGTCGGCGGCGGAACAGTCGGCCGTGTCCATGACTTTGCCGGTCGCGACGTTGACGAGCCGGCCGGTGTCGTTGCCGAGGTCCTCGATCCGCCACTTCTGGTTGGCGCCGCCGTTGCACGTCCACTGCGCGATGTCGGTGCCGTCCGCGGTGCTGCCGCCCGCGACGTCCAGGCACTTGCCGCTGTGCCGGTTCACCAGCGTGTACGCCGTCGGTGTGGCCGCCGTCTCTCCGGACGGGCCGGGCAGGGCCGTGCCCAGGGCGACCGGGGCGCCGAAGTCCGGGGTTCCGTCGGCGTTCCAGGTGAACTTCTGGGCGCGGGTGGTGCGGCCGTTGTCGCAGCCGTCGGAGGCCGAGTCGTTGGCGTGGTAGACGATCCAGTTCTCGGTGCCGTCGGGCGAGGTGAAGAAACCGTTGTGGCCGGGGCCGAAGACCCCCGCGGAGTCGTTCCGCGAGAAGACGGGCGTGGACTCCTTGGTCCACGAGGACGCCAGCAGTGGGTTGCTGCCGGTCAGTTCCAGCCGGCCGAGCTTGTAGTCCGGCCCCCAGCAGGCGCTCGCGGAGTAGACGACGAACGTCTTGCCGTTGCGGTAGAGGGGTTCGGGCCCCTCGTTGACCGCGCCTCCCTGGGTCTCCCAGCTCAGCGTGGGGCTGGAGATGATGGTGAAGGCGGAGCCGCTGACCGTGTACGGGTTGCTCATCGGGGCGATGACCAGGCTCTGGCGGCTGCCATTGACGAAGCCGCTGCCGAGCAGGTACAGCTTGCCGCCGTGCCGCAGCACGCTGGCGTCGATGAGCCAGCCTCCGGGGTCGAGGTTCGATCCGGTGAGCTGGTTCTTGTAGGTGTACGGCCCCATGGGATCGCTACCCGCGCTCTGAAGGACATAGGTGCGCTGGGAGTCGCAGCAGGGGACACCGCGCTGCCCCGCGGAGTAGTAGAGGTACCAGCGGCCGTCGACGAAGTGCAGTTCGGGCGCCCAGAAATTGGTGTTGCGGGTGGAGGTGGTGTCGCTCCAGACCTGGACGCTGGGGGCCGTGGACAGTCCGGCCAGGGTGGGCGACTTCCGCATGGTCAGCACGCCGGTGAAGGACGTGGTGACCAGGTAGTAGTGGCCGTTGTAGTACTCCAGCCAGGGGTCGGCGCCCTTCTGCGACTTGACGGGGTTCGTGTACGGGCGCCCCTCGGCGGCCGCGGCCGGCTGCGTGCTGACCGGTGCGAACATCATGAGCAGCGCTGCCATGAGGGTGAACCAGTAGCGGGTGCGGAACAAGGCGAGTCCCTTTCGACAGCTGGCAACTGGCCGGTGGCAGCCGGCAGCCGCCGGCCAGGGTTGTTCGATATATCGGACGCCGTACGTAACTTCGACCAAAACATAGGCACGCAACCTGTACGCGTCAACGGTTCCGACAGGTTCGGTTCCGACAGGACCGCCATCGGGTGACGCATCACGTGAAGGAGACCGTGAACTCACCGGGCGACGTGGTCCGACGCGTCGAACAGGGCATCAACACACGCCCTGTCTGCGGCTCTTGACGACCCGCCGAACATGTCGTCCGACCCGTCGCACATTTCCCTCCGCCCCTTGACGCTGCGCTCGGCGCCGATCGACACTCGCGCAACGCGACGTCACACAGCCGAAACGGCAGGGCACCCCGCTCCCGGCAGCCCTGCCGTCCCATTTCCGGTTCTCCGGTTCCCCGATGTTCCGATTCGCCCTCGACTCCCCCTCAGCCCCTGAGCCCCCTCAGCAAGGGAAATTGAAACGATGCAATTCGCTCGACCACACAGCCGCGCGCAACGGCGGGCCGGGCATCTCGCCGGACTCGCCGCCGCGTCGATCCTCCTGGGCCTCACCGGCCCCGCCGCTCCCGCCCACGCGGCGGAGCGCGCGGAGACCACCGGCAGTTCAAAGATCACCGAAGGGCTGGCTCTCTGGTACAAGCTCGACGCCCCCTCCGGCACCTCCGGCACCACCGTGACCGACGCCTCCGGCAACAGCCGCGACGGTACGGTCAACGGCACCGCCGACTGGTCCGGCACCGGCGAGGGACTGGGCTTCAACGGCTCCGACACCTTCGTCAAGATGCCGGACAACATCCTGAGCGGCATGGCCACGATCACCGTCTCGATGGACGTCCGGATCGACGCGGCCCAGGCCACCCCGTACTTCCTCTACGGCTTCGGCAATACCAGTGGCACCGCAGGCAACGGCTACCTCTTCACGACCGGAAACAACTTCCGCACCTCGGTCGCCTCCGGCAACTGGTCGACGGAGCAGACCACCCAGCCCTCCCCGGGACACGCCCTGACCCGCTCCGCCTGGAAGCACGTCACCTACACCCAGACCGGCTCCACGGGCGTGCTCTACGAGGACGGCGTGGAGGTGGCCCGCAACACGGCCCTCACCCTCACCCCTGGCTCCATCGGCTCCGGGATCACCACCGCCAACCACATCGGCAAGTCGGTGTACCCCGGCGACAAGCTCTTCAAGGGCCGCATCCGCGACTTCCGGGTGTACGACCGCGCGCTGGCCGGCCCGGAGGTCGAGCAGCTCTCCCTCCCCGTCGCCACTCGAGGGGTCGCCGACGACAAGGCCGCTCTCAGCCTCGGCGACACCGGCGCCGTCGTCTCCGACCTGACGCTGCCGGCCACCGGCACGGCAGGCGGTTCCGCGATCACCTGGGTGAGCGACGCGCCCTCCGTGGTGTCGGCCACCGGCGCCGTGACCCGCCCGGCCGCTGGTGAACCGGACGGCCGCGCGCGGCTCACCGCGACGCTGAGAAAGGGATCAGTGACCGACACCAAGACCTTCGACATCACGGTCCCCGCCGCATTCGACGACGCCACCGCCGCCGAGGAGGCGGCCAGGGCGCTGACCGTCCACGACATCGACGACGTACGCGGCAACCTCACGCTGCCCACGAGCGGCGCTTACGGCACGCACATCACCTGGTCCTCGGCGAAGCCGGACGTCGTCTCCGCCGACGGTGTGGTCCACCGCCCCTCGCACGGCGCCGGCGGCACCACCGTCGAACTGACCGCGACCGTCACCAAGGGCGAGGCCGAGGCGACCCGCGTCCTGACCGCCAAGGTGCCCGAACTGCCGGCCCGGGAAGCCCTCAAGGGCTATATGTTCAGCTATTTCACCGGCGAGGGCACCGCCGACGGCGAGCAGCTCTACACCGCGCTCAGTAAGGGCAACGACCCTCTGCGGTGGCGGGAGTTGAACGACGGCAAGCCCGTCCTCACCTCCACACTCGGCGAGAAGGGCCTGCGCGACCCGTTCATCATCCGCTCCCCCGAGGGCGACAAGTTCTACCAGATAGCCACCGACCTGCGGATCTACGGCAACGGCGACTGGGACGCCGCCCAGCGCACCGGCAGCAGGTCCATCATGGTCTGGGAGTCCACCGACCTGGTCCACTGGACCGACCAGCGCCTCGTCGAGGTCTCGCCCGACGCGGCCGGCAACACCTGGGCGCCGGAAGCCTTCTACGACGAGGAGCTCGGCTCGTACGTGGTCTTCTGGGCGTCGAAGTTGTACGACAACGCAGAGCACACCGGCAACACGTACAACCGCATGATGTACGCCACCACCCGCGACTTCCGCACCTTCAGCGAGCCCAAGGTCTGGATCGACCGCGGATACTCGGTCATCGACTCGACGATGATCGAGCACGACGGCCGGTACCACCGCTTCTCGAAGGACGAGCGGAACAACACCTCCTCCACCCCGTACAGCAAGTTCATCTTCGCGGAGAAGAGCGACTCGATCCTCGACCTCTCCTACAACTTCGTCGCCGAGGGCATCGGCAAAGGGGCGATGAGCGCCGCCGAGGGGCCGCTGGTCTTCAAGTCCAACACCGAGGAGAAGTGGTACCTCTTCCTCGACGAGTTCGGGGGCCGCGGCTACCTCCCGTTCGAGTCGACCGATCTCGACTCGGGCATCTGGACCCCGTCCACCGGTTACGACCTTCCGGCCGAGCCCCGCCACGGCACGGTCCTGCCGGTGACACAGCGCGAGTACGACCGGCTGCTGCGCGCCTATCAGCCGGACCAGCTCGTCGAATCCGCCGAATCCGTCTCCGTGACGACGGCCGTCGGTGACGCCCCGGTGCTGCCGGGAACGGTGATCGCCGCGTACGCCGACGGCGTCGAGCGGCCCGTCGCCGTGGCCTGGGACGCCGTCCCGGCCTCGGCGTACGCGCAGGCCGGGACCTTCACGGTGACCGGCAGCCTGCCCGACGGCGCCGCGCTGAAGGTCCACGCCCGGGTCACGGTCTCGACGGAAGGCCCCGAGGTCCCCGCCGACCTGCTCCTGCGCTATGCCTTCGACGAGACCGGCGGCAGCATCGCCCGTGACTCCAGCGGCCACGGCTTCCACGGCACGTACGTCCGCACGCCCGGCTTCGGCACCGGTGTCGACGGCGGATCCTTCCGTATGTCCGGCGGCACCGCCGCTTCCACCACCGCGCCGTACGTGCGAATCCCGAACGGCGTCCTGAAGGGGGCCGACAGCGTCACCGTCTCCACCCACGTCAAGTGGAAGGGCGGGGACAGCTTCCAGTGGCTCTTCGGCCTCGGCCCGGACAGCGACAAGTACCTCTTCGCCTCACCGTCCAACGGCAGCGGCAAACTCTTCTCGGCGATCACGCAGGCCAGTTGGTCGGGCGAGAGGAAGCTGACCGCGGGCTCCCCGCTCACCCCGGACCGGTGGCAGCACGTCACCGTCACCGTGGACGGGCCGGCCGGCACGGCGGTCCTCTACGTGGACGGCGTCGAGGCGGCCCGGGCGACGGGGGTCACCGTCAAGCCATCCGAACTCTACGATGCCTCGAAGGGCTATTCGGGCCACATCGGCAAGTCCCTCTACTCCCCGGACCCGTACTTCGGCGGCGAGGTCGACGACTTCCGGATCTACAACCGGGCCCTGTCGGCCACCGAGGTGCTCGCACTCAGCGGAAACACCACCGGCGTCGCGGCGGCGGCCCATCCCGAACTGAAGGTCGACGCCCTCGTCGACAACGCGGCCGGCCGGATCACCCTTCCGCTGGCGGAGGGCAGCGATCTCACCTCCCTGGCACCGGAGTTCACCCTCGCCCACGGCGCCTCCATCAGCCCCGCCTCCGGCACGCTCCACAACTTCACCGAGCCCGTGACGTACGAGGTCACCGGCTCCGACGGCAAGAAGCGCACCTGGACCGTCAGGGCCCTCGAAATGAAGAGCCCGGTACTGCCGGGGCTCAACGCCGACCCGGACATCGCGCGGTTCGGCGACACCTTCTACATGTATCCGACCACCGACGGCTTCCCGGGCTGGAGCGGCACACGGTTCAAGGCCTACTCCTCCACCGACCTCGTCCACTGGAAGGATCACGGCGTCATCCTCGACCTGGGTCCCGATGTCGGCTGGGCCGACAGCAGGGCATGGGCGCCGGCGATCGAGGAGCGGAACGGGAAGTACTACTTCTACTTCTGCGCCGACGCGAACATCGGTGTCGCGGTGTCCGACTCGCCGACCGGCCCGTTCAAGGACGCGCTGGGCAAGCCGCTGCTGAAGGCCAGCCAGTACCCGGGCCAGATGATCGACCCGGCGGTCTTCACCGACGACGACGGCACGCCGTACCTCTACTGGGGCAACGGCAGGGCGTACGTCGTCCCGCTGAACGACGACATGGTCTCCTTCGACACGTCGAAGGTCACCGACATCACTCCCAGCGGATACAGGGAGGGCACCTTCGTCATCAAGCGCAACGGCACCTACTACTTCATGTGGTCGGAGAACGACACCCGAGACGAGAACTACCGCGTCGCCTACGCGACCGGCTCCTCGCCCACGGGCCCCTGGACCGAGCGCGGCGTGATCCTGGAGAAGGACCTCTCCCTGGGGATCAAGGGCCCCGGCCACCACGCGGTCGTCCGGGTGCCGAACACCGACGACTGGTACATCGCCTACCACCGATTCGCCGTCCCCGGCGGTGACGGCACCCACCGCGAAATCACCGTCGACAAGCTGGAGTTCGATGCCGAGGGTCTGATCAAGAAGGTCGTTCCGACGCTGACGAGCATCGCCCCGGTCACCGTCGTCCGCGCCGGTCCGGACGCCCGGGGCACCGAGGGCGGCGCGATCGGCGTCTCCGGCACCCTCTCGGGGGCCGGCGGACCGACGTGGACGGTCGAGGACGGAGCGCCCTGCGCCGTCGCCGACCCCGGGGCCCTCCTGACCTCGGTCACCTGCACCGACGACGGTACGTACGAGTTGAGGCTGACCGGTGGCCGCGGGAGCGACACGCTCACCGTGACCTTGGACAACGCGGCCCCGGTGATCACCTCCGCCACGGGCCCGAGCGCGCCGGTCCCGGCCGGCCGGCGGGCGGTCGTCAGCGCACACGTCACCGACGCGGGCTCCGGGGACACCCAGAGCTGCCTGGTGGACTGGGAGGACGGCACGGACCCGGCGCCCGGCACGGTCACCGGCTCCGTCTGCGAGGCGCACCACACGTACACCGCGGCCGGCATCCACCGTCCGGTGATCACGGTCACCGACGACGACGGCGCCTCCGTCAGCGCCCGGCTCCCCGAGCTGATCGTCCACGACCGTACGGCGGGCCCCGCGACCGGCCACGGCGTCATCGCCTCTCCTGCGGGCGCCTACTCCGCCGAGCCCGGCCTGTCCGGGAACGCGGCCTTCTCCTTCGCCGCCCGGTACGAAAAGGGCGACACGGTTCCCTCCGGTGAGGCCGCCTTCCGCTTCGGGGCCGGCAAGCTGAAGTTCCGTTCCACCTCTTCGGACTGGCTGGTCGTCACCGGCTCCGAAGCCCACTACCAGGGCTCCGGCACGGTCGACGGAACGGGTGGCTACGGCTTCCGTATCACCGTCACCGACGCGCCGGACACCTTCCGCATCAGGATCTGGAAGAAGTCCACGGGAGACGTGCTCTACGACAACGCCACCGGCAGCGCCACGAAGGGCATCAGGCTCGGGGCAGCCGTCCCGGGGCGATCCTGATCGGCTCGGTCAGCCCAGGAAACTCAGGCGGACCTGACGGTCGGGGTTGTCCTTGTTGGTGTCGACCAGGCACACGGACTGCCAGGTGCCGAGTTCCAGCCTGCCGCCGATCACGGGGAGTGTCGCGTGCGGCGGGACGAGGGCCGGCAGTACATGGTCCCGGCCGTGGCCCGGGCTGCCGTGGCGGTGCTGCCAGCGGTCGTCGGCGGGCAGCAGGGTGTGCAGCGCGGCCAGCAGGTCGTCGTCGCTGCCGGCTCCGGTCTCGATGACGGCGATGCCCGCCGTCGCATGCGGGACGAAGAGGTTGAGGAGGCCGTCGGCGCCGTCCGCGTTCTCCCTGAGGAAGCGCTCGCAGGCGTCGGTCAGGTCGGTGACCGTCTCGTCCGAGCCGGTGCTGATGGTCACGGTCGTGGTGGTGAAGGTTCCGGGCATGGCCCCATCCTCTCGTCCTAGGGTCCGCAGGGCTCCGTGACCGTGCGGCGCTGCGGGAAGAACCGCGCCGCTCACCCGGTTGGTAGAAGCGTGAACGACTTTGTGGCTCGGGAAGTGGACGTGGTGGTCGTCGGCGCCGGGCAGGCCGGCCTGTCCGGCGCCCACCATCTGCGGCGCGCCGGTCTGGTGCCGGACCGGGACTTCGTGGTGCTGGACCACTCCCCCCGGCCCGGCGGCGCGTGGCAGTTCCGCTGGCCGTCGCTCACGTACGGCAAGGTGCACGGCATGCGCGCCCTGCCGGGCATGGAACTGACGGGCGCCGACGACACGCGACCCTCCTCGGAGGTGATCGGCGCGTATTTCGCCGCCTACGAGGAGCGGTTCGACCTGCGGGTGCACCGCCCGGTCCGGGTGGCCGCGGTCCGTGAGGGGGACGGCGGACGGCTGGCCGTGGAGACCTCGGAGGGGGTCTGGCAGGCCCGCGCCCTGATCAACGCGACGGGAACGTGGGACCGGCCGTTCTGGCCGCGCAGTCCCGGCCAGGCAACCTTCCGCGGCCGTCAGCTGCACACCGCCCACTACCCCGGCCCGGCGGCGTTCGCGGACCAGCGGGTGGTCGTCGTCGGCGGCGGGGCGTCGGGCACGCAGCATCTGATGGAGATCGCCGAGGTGGCGGCCGCGACGACCTGGGTGACGCGGCGGCCCCCGGTGTTCCGCGAAGGGCCGTTCGACGAGGACGCGGGCCGCGCGGCGGTCGCGCTGGTGGAGGAGCGCGTACGGCGCGGGCTGCCGCCGCGGAGCGTCGTCTCCGTGACGGGCCTGCCGCTGACCGACGCGGTCCGGCGGGCCCGGGAGTCCGGGGTGCTGCACCGGCTGCCGATGTTCGACCGGGTCACGACGACGGGAGTGGCCTGGGACGACGGACGGACCGTGGACGCTGATGTGATCCTCTGGGCGACCGGCTTCCGGCCGGTGATCGGCCATCTCGCTCCGCTGGGCCTGCGTGAGCCGGGTGGCGGCATCCGGCTCGAAGGCACCCGGGCCGTGCGCGACGCCCGTGTACACCTCGTCGGTTACGGACCTTCGGCCTCGACGATCGGCGCCAACCGGGCCGGCCGGGCCGCCGTACGGGAGATCCGCCGACTGCTGGCGCAGGAACCGGCGCTGGTCTGACGCGCGCCCGCTCTGCCGCACGACCCGTCAGCCGCCGCCGGCGCGGTCCTCGGCACGGGCGGCGTTGAACTCCGCGACATTCCGCTGGTGCTCCTCGTAGCTGCCGGTGAAGCGGGTGTCGCCCGGTCGCACCGTCACGAAGTAGAGCCAGTCGCCCGGCGGCGGGGCGACCGCCGCGTGCATCGCCTCCTCCCCCGGGTTGGCGATCGGGCTGGGCGGCAGCCCTTGGCGCTCGTAGGTGTTGTACGGGCTCTCCAGCCGGGTGTCGGCGGTCGTGGTGTCCAGGGTGCTGCGGCCGAGCGCGTAGTTGATGGTCGAGTCCATCTGCAGCGGCATGCCCCGGGCGAGCCGGTTCTGGATGACACGGGCGACCTTGCCCATGTCGTCGGCCGTGTCCGCCTCCGCCTGCACGATGCTGGCGACGTTCACCGCCTGATGCGGCGTCAGGCCGAGGCGGCGGGCGCCGCTGGTGACGCGCTCGGTGCCGAAGCGCTGGTTGGCGGTGTCGACCATGAAGCCGAGGAGGCTCGCCGGGGTCGTCTTCCCGTCGACGACGGGATAGGTGGCCGGGAAGAGATAGCCCTCCGGATCTCCGCCGGCAGCGGCGGGGAGATTCAGTTTCGCCGTGCCGGCCACCCTTCTCGTGGTGCCGGCGGCGACTCCCAGGGCCTTGTCGACGGCGGCGTACACCTGTGTGGCGCGCCGGCCCTCCGGAACGACCAGTGTCTTCGGGGCCGGTGGAGGCGGGCGGTGCCGCTGTTGCGGCTCCGGGGTCAGCAACGGCACCAGAAGCGCGGCCGCCGCCGTGACGAGGGCGCTCGTCAACAGCACGAGCCGCCCACGGCGCGTCAGGCGGGGTCGGCGTCCGGGCCGTTCCGGCGTCGGGGGCTCGTTCGTCATACGCGCACGCTAGCCCGCTGTCGTACGCCGTTCCGGGAACCGGCAGGCGGCGACACGGCATTCGGTCGGATCCACCCCGTCACGAACAGCGAACGCCCGTGCGATTGCTCGCCTCAGGGGGCGACGGGGGCCGGCTGGGGGTCCCGGCGCACCAGGGCGGCATAGCGGCCGCCCTGTTCGAGGAGCTGCCGGTGGGTGCCGTACTCGGCCGTGCGGCCGGCGGCGAGCACGACGATCCGGTCCGCGTTCCTGACGGTGGAGAGCCGGTGGGCGATGGTGATGGTGGTGCGGCCACGGGAGAGGGACTCGAGGGCCTGCTGCACCGCGTGTTCGGTATGGGTGTCCAGGGCACTGGTGGCCTCGTCGAGGATGAGGACCGGCGGGTCGCGCAGGATGGTTCGGGCGATGGCGAGCCGCTGCTTCTCGCCGCCGGAGAACCGGTACCCCCGCTCGCCGACCAGGGTGTCGTATCCGTCCGGCAGGGAGGCGATGTGGTCGTGGATCTGCGCGGCACGGGCGGCCGCCTCGATCTCCTCCGCCGTGGCCTCCGGCTTGGCGAAGCGCAGATTGTCGGCGACGGAGGCATGGAAGAGGTACGTCTCCTGGGAGACGACCCCGACGGCACGCGCGAGTGTCTCGAAGTCCAGGTCCCGCACGTCGACACCGTCGATGGTGACCCGCCCGCCGGTGACGTCGTACAGCCGGGGGACCAGATAGCTGAGGGTGGACTTGCCGGAGCCGGTCGGGCCGACCACCGCGAGCGAGCCCCCGGCGGGGACGGTGAGATCGATGCCGTCGAGGGTGGGGCGCTCCTGCGCCGGATCGTAGGCGAATTCCACCTTCTCGAAACGGACTTCGCCCCGGATCCTGTCGAGCGGCACCGGCTCGGCGGGCTCGGTGATCTCGACGGGAAGATCGAGGTATTCGAAGATCCGCTGGAAGAGGGCGAGCGAGGTCTGCACCTGCACCCCGGTGGAGAGCAGGCTCACCGCGGGCCTGAACAGGCCCTGCTGCAGCGAGACGAAGGCGACGAGCGTGCCGATGGAGATCGCGGGCCCTCCGGTCTTCAGCGCGAAGCCGGCCGCCCAGTAGATCAGGGCGGGCATGGCGGCCATGACGATCCCTATCGTCGACATCCGCCAGCGGCCGGCCATGCTGGAGCGCACCTCGAGGTCGACGAGGCGCTCCGACTCCGCGGCGAAGGCCGTGGTGAGGGAGTCTGCCCGGCCCATCGTGCGGCCGAGGAGGATGCCGCTGACGGACAGGGACTCGGTGACGGTGGCCGCCATGGCGGCCATCTGCTTCTGCCGCTGTGTGGTGATCTTCTTCCGCTCACGGCCGACCCGGCGGCTGATCCAGACGAACAGCGGCAGCAGGGCCAGTGAGACCACGGTGAGTCGCCATTCCAGCGCGAGCATCGCGACGACGGTGGCGACGACCGCCGTGAGGTTGGAGACCAGGGAGGTGGCCGTCGAGGTCACGGTCGCCTGCATGCCGCCGATGTCGTTGGCGATGCGCGACTGGACCTCGCCGGTGCGCGTCCTGGTGAAGAAGGCGAGCGGCATGCGCTGCAACCGGGCGTAGACCGCGGTGCGCAGGTCGTGCATGACGCGTTGGCCCACGGTGGTGGAGATCAGCGTCTGGAGCACACCGAAGACGCTGGTCATCACTGCCGTGGCGATCATCCCGAGGGCGAGCAGGCTGAGCAGTCCGGTCCGGCCCTGCGGGATCGCCGTGTCCAGGATCTCGCGCAGCAGGAACGGCGAGGCGACGGAGACCAGCGACGAGGCGCCGACGAGCAGACCCACGACGGCGAGCCGGCCGCGGTAGGGCCTGAAGAGCCGCAGGATCCGCCGCACCTCGGCGGGCGGCTGGTCCGGGTCCTTGGGAGGTGGTGTCCAGGTGATGTGTTCGGGCCGCAACGGTCTCCTCGGGCAGCGTGGTACGAGCATGGGGAGCTTAGCTCATTGTTACCTGTATTCACAATGAACAAGGTCCTGATATTGTTCCCTTATGAGCACCCCCGACGCCGACGGCCTGCTGGCCGAGCAGCTGCTCCGGCTGACCCGTCGGCTCCACCGCAGCCAGAAGCGCCAGCTCGAATCGGCCGACATAGCGATCACCCCCGCGCAGTCACGGCTGCTGCGCACCGTCGCGCACTACGAAGAACCGCCCCGTATGGCTGATCTGGCGGAGCGTCTCGAGGTGGTCCCACGGGCCGTGACGAGTCTGGTCGACGGACTCGAAGCGGGGGGCCGGGTCCGCCGGGTGCCGGATCCGACGAACCGCAGGGTGACCCGTATCGAGTTGACCGACACCGGCCGCGCCACCCTGCGCACCCTGCGGGACGCGCGCCGGGCAGCGGCGGAGGACGTACTGGCCCCGCTCACCGCCGAGCAGCGCGAGGTGCTCGCCGGCCTGCTCACCACCCTGGTCGACAGCCCGGGGCCGCACTGCTGACCGGACCATGGACCCCGGGCGGGGGCCCGGAGTAAATCGTTTGCCGCCACCGATACCGGAGCGGGAGGGTTGGACATCTGTGCCGCCCTCCGACGATCTGGGACATCATGCAGATTCGCGACCTTCCGTATGTCGATCCCGGTCTGCCGGACGCCCGGTCGGGGCCGGCGTTCCTCCTGTGGCTCGGCCGCCGTCAGCGAAGCGGCCAACTCCGCTCGCTGTCCTGGGGGATGCTCCACTTCGTCTCCGTCATGGCACTGCCCTACGGGACCGGTCTGGCGGTCCAGGCCGTCGTGGACGGCTCCGGCGGTTCTCTCGCCGTGGCGGGCGGGACGCTCGCCGTCGCGGCCGTGTGCATCGCGCTCGGCGACACCATGCTGCACCGCACGGCCGTCACCAACTGGATCACCGCCGCAGCGCGGGTGCAGCAGCTGCTCATCCGCAAGAGCGCTGAGCTGGGCTCCGCGCTCACCCGGCGGGTCGCCGCCGGTGAGGTGGTCGCGGTCTCCACCGGCGACGTGGAGAAGATCGGCTGGTTCGTGGAGGTGGTCTCGCGTTTCCTCGCCGCCGCCCTCACCGTCGTGATCGTCTGCGTCGGCCTGGTGATCTACCAGCCCGCCCTGGGGGTCGTCGTCGCCGTCGGCGTACCGGTGCTGGCCCTGGGTGTGCTGCCGCTGCTTCCCCGGGCGACCGAACTCGCCGACATCCAGCGGGAGAAGGCGGGCCGCGCCACCGAGCTCGCGTCCGACACCGTCGCCGGTCTGCGGGTCCTGCGCGGCATCGGCGGCGAGGAGCTCTTCCTGACGCGCTACCGACGCGCCTCGCAGGAGGTGCGCACGGCCGCCGTCCACAGCGCCCGTATGTGGTCGGTCATCACCGCGGTTCAGGTGCTGCTGCCGGGTCTGCTGCTGATCGCGGTCGTCTGGCACGGGCTCGGGCTCGTCAGGGACGGCCGGATCACGGTCGGTGAACTGGTCACCGTCTACAGCGCGGTGATGCTCCTGAGCTATCCGCTGCGGCACTTCGAGGAGATCGCCATGGCGTACTCCTTCTCCCGGCCCTCGGCCCGGCGGGCCGCCCGGGTGCTCTCGCTCGAACGGGACACGGGCGCCGCGCCGGACACACAGGACGGCGCCGTTCCGGAAGAAACGGACGGCGCGGACACGCCGGACAGGGTGCTGAAGGGGGACATGTACGACCCGGCCAGCGGCCTGCTCGTGCCCGCCGGATCGCTCACCGCCGTCGTCTGCGGCGACCCCGACACGGCAGGCAGGCTCGCCGAACGGCTCGGCGGCCACCCGACGGAGCCGGACGGCCTGCCGTCCGTGCTCCTCGGCGACGTCGCACTGGACGAACAGCCGCTGGAACGGGCCCGTGCGGCAGTCCTGGTCCAGGACAAGGACCCGGTGCTGCTCTCGGGCACCCTCACGGAGCTGCTCGACGTGCCGGCCTCCGGAGCCGTCGCCCCCGACCGGGCACTGGCCGCGGCGGAGTGCGGCGACGTGCTCGACGCGCTGTCGCAGGCGTCGCTGGACGACGACCCCATGGGCGCGCCGATCACCGAGCGCGGCCGCTCCCTGTCCGGCGGTCAGCGGCAGCGGCTCGCGCTCGCCCGCTCGCTGGTCACCGACCCGCAGGTGCTGGTCCTCGACGAGCCGACGTCCGCCGTCGACTCGCACACGGAGGCGAAGATCGCCGACGGCGTGCGGAAACTGCGCGAGGGCCGCACCACGGTGGTGTTCACCTCGTCGCCGCTGCTGCTCGACCGCGCCGATCGGGTGGTCCTGGTCCACGAGGGCAGGGCCGCGGCCGTCGGCACGCACCGTGAACTGCTGCACATCGAGCCCCGGTACCGCGCCGTCGTGACCCGCGAGACCGAGGCGGAGCAGCAGCTCGTCGGAGCCCCACGCGGGGCCCCGGAAGCCGCCTTCGGCAAGGCCGGCACCGACGACATCGAGGAGACATCATGATCGGCCTGGCGCCGCCGGAGTACGATCCGGCCGCCCTGCGCACGGCGACCCAGCTGCCCGTGGGCACGCCGGCGACCGTCCGTGCCTATGTGGGCGAGCTCCTACGCCGGCACCGCAGGGCCTTCGTGATCCTGGTGGCGGTGAACACGGTCGCCGTCGTCGCCTCGATGACCGGACCGTGGCTGCTCGGTTCCCTCGTGGAGAAGGCGGCGGACGGCGCCCGCGACCTCCATCTGGAGCGCACCGTCGCCCTGTTCGCGGGAGCACTCGTCGTCCAGGCCCTGTTCGTCCGGCTCGTGCGGCTGCGCGGGGCGATGCTGGGCGAACGGATGCTCGCCGACCTGCGCGAGGACTTCCTCGTCCGCTCGGTCGGACTGCCGCCGGGCGTGCTCGAACGGGCCGGTACGGGCGACCTGCTCTCCCGTATCACCACGGACATCGACCGCCTCGCCAACGCGATGCGAGAAGCCGTGCCCCAGCTGACGATCGGCGTCTTCTGGATCGTGCTGCTCCTCGGCGGGCTCACCGTGACCGCTCCACCGCTCGCGCCCACCGTGCTGGTCGCGGTGCCACTGCTGGTCGTAGGCTGCCGCTGGTACTTCAAGCGGGCGCCGTCGGCCTACCGCTCGGAGGCCGCCGGGTACGCGGCCGTGGCTGCGGCACTCGCGGAGACCGTCGACGCGGGCCGCACGGTCGAGGCCCACCGGCTCGGGGCACGCCGGGTGGCGCTCTCCGACCGGCGGATCAAGGAGTGGACGGCGTGGGAGCGCTACACGCTGTTCCTCCGCTCGGGCCTCTTCCCCGTCATCAACCTCACCCACTCGACCGTCCTCGCGTCCGTGCTGATGATCGGCGGCGTGTTCGTGCTCCAGGGCTGGATCGGTGTCGGCCAGCTCACCACGGGCGCGCTCATCGCCCAGATGATGGTCGAGCCGGTGAACCTGATCCTGCGCTGGTACGACGAGCTCCAGGTGGCCCAGGTGTCCCTGGCGCGGCTGGTTGGCGTGCGGGAGATCGAACCGGAGGCGGGCGACGAGCGGCTGCGGCCCGACGGCCGGGACGTCCGCGCCGACGAGGTGCACTTCGGGTACCGCGAGGGTGTCGACGTGCTGCACCGCGTCTCGATGGACGTGCCGCCCGGCACCCGGCTGGCCCTCGTCGGCCCGTCCGGCGCCGGCAAGTCCACCCTCGGCAGGCTGCTCGCGGGCATCTACGCCCCGCGCACCGGTCAGATCACACTCGGCGCCGCGGAACTCTCCCGTATGCCGGCGGAACGGGTACGGGAGCATGTGGCGCTCGTCAACCAGGAGCACCACGTGTTCGTCGGCTCGCTCCGCGACAATCTGCTGCTGGCACGCGCGTCCGCCGACGACGCGGAGCTGTGGACGGCACTCGGCGCGGTCGACGCGGACGGGTGGGCGCGGGCGCTGGACGGCGGCCTGGACACGGAGGTCGGTTCGGGCGGCGTCACCCTGTCCCCGGCCCAGGCCCAGCAGATCGCGCTGGCCCGCCTGGTCCTGGCGGACCCGCACACGCTCGTCCTGGACGAGGCCACCTCGCTCCTCGACCCGCGGGCGGCACGCCACCTGGAACGTTCGCTGTCGCGGGTGCTGGACGGCCGCACGGTCGTGGCGATCGCACACCGCCTGCACACGGCGCACGACGCGGATGTGATCGCGGTGGTGGAGAACGGCCGGATCAGCGAGCTCGGCAGCCACGACGAGCTGGTGGCGGCCAAGGGCGCGTACGCGGCGCTGTGGCGGTCCTGGCACGGCTGACGTCACCTTGGGCGGGCGGCCTGCCGGGCCACGTTTCCGGGCGTGGCCCGGTCCGGGTTGCCCCCCGACCCGTGTCAGATGAAGTTCAGTGCCGCCGCTCCGCCCACGCCCCCCAGGAGCATGAACGCCGGCATGAGGACCTTCAGCTCCACCCAGCTGCCGGCCCGGAAGCGCATCGGCTTGGGCGGGCCTATCGGGTACCAGCGCTTGTTGCCGACCGGGATCGGCCACAGGATCGGGCAGCCGGAGACGGTGAGGGCGTCGCCGATGTCGTGGACGAGGGCGCCGAGGACGATGGGGAGGCCGAGCCACAGGTACTCCTGGCCGGGCGCGGTGAAGAGCCAGTCCGCGCCGTTGCCCGGCTTGTCGAGGACGCCCGCCAGGATCCACGCGCTGGTGGCGCCGAGCAGCCAGACCAGGATGTCGCTGGAGACCCGCGCGGCCCGCCACAGCAGGCCCTCGACGGCGAGCACCATGTGGACGAAGAGGATCGCGAGGACCGCCCACCGCCCGCCGAAGATCGCCAGGGCGGAGGCGCCCGCGCCGATGAGGACCGCCCAGAGCCAGGTGTGGGTCAGGGTCCGGTGCCCGCCGGTCCGACGGCTGTCTCCCTGTTTCTTCGTCGCTTTGTAGACCGCGTAGGACAGCTTGTCCACGATCTCGCACAGCGTGCGCGACACGGGCCCGAAGGCCCGCGAGATCGTCGCCGCCTTGTGGTCGAGGTCGGGCGCCAGCGCCGCGCCCGCGCAGATCAGTGCTCCTACGACGAGGACGGGCCACGGCATCGGGTGCCCGGCGGCGGCCGTCGCCGCGCCCACCCCCAGCCAGGCAGCCGCCCCGGACAGAGAGTGCGCCGGTCCCATCATGTGCGTTCCCGCCCCATTGCTGTTGTGTCGAACCCCAGTTGACAGGGCAGCGTATCGGTCGTGATCTTGCCGTTCTCGCCCGGTTCCCTGATCCGGGGTACGGACAGGCAAGATGGGGGTGTGACCCTTATCGATCAGCTGCCGCCGACCGCCGACCCCGATGCTCTCTTCGACGCCTTCTCCTCATGGGCGCAGGGGCAGGGCATCACGCTCTATCCGGCTCAGGAGGAGGCGCTGATCGAGGTGGTCTCAGGGGCCAACGTGGTCCTTTCCACCCCGACCGGTTCGGGAAAGAGCCTGGTCGCGGCGGGCGCGCACTTCGCGGCGCTGGCAGCCGACAAGGTCACGTTCTACACAGCGCCGATCAAGGCACTGGTCTCGGAGAAGTTCTTCGACCTGTGCAAGCTGTTCGGCACGGAGAACGTGGGCATGCTGACGGGCGACGCGTCCGTGAACGCGGACGCCCCGGTCATCTGCTGCACCGCCGAGGTGCTGGCCTCGATCGCCCTGCGGGACGGCAGGCACGCCGACGTCGGCCAGGTCGTGATGGACGAGTTCCACTTCTACGCGGAACCGGACCGTGGCTGGGCCTGGCAGATCCCGATCCTGGAACTGCCGCAGGCGCAGTTCCTCCTCATGTCGGCGACGCTCGGCGACGTGTCGATGTTCGAGAAGGACCTGACGCGCCGCACCGGCCGCCCCACCTCCGTGGTCCGCTCGGCTACGCGTCCGGTGCCGCTGTCGTACGAGTACCGGCTGACGCCCATCACCGAGACGCTCACCGAGCTGCTCGAGACCAAGCAGGCCCCCGTCTACATCGTGCACTTCACGCAGGCGCAGGCAGTGGAGCGGGCACAGTCGCTGATGAGCATCAACATGTGCTCGCGCGAGGAGAAGGACAGGATCGCCGAGCTGATCGGCAACTTCCGCTTCACCACGAAGTTCGGCAAGAACCTGTCCCGCTACGTGCGGCACGGCATCGGCGTTCACCACGCGGGCATGCTGCCCAAGTACCGCCGGCTGGTGGAGAAGCTCGCGCAGGCCGGCCTGCTGAAGGTCATCTGCGGCACGGACACGCTGGGCGTCGGCGTCAACGTCCCCATCCGTACGGTGCTGTTCACGGCGCTCACCAAGTACGACGGCAGCCGGGTGCGGACCCTGCGGGCACGCGAGTTCCACCAGATCGCCGGCCGGGCCGGCCGGGCGGGCTTCGACACGGCGGGCCTGGTCGTCGCGCAGGCGCCCGAGCACGTCATCGAGAACGAGAAGGCGCTCGCGAAGGCCGGTGACGACCCGAAGAAGCGCCGCAAGGTGGTCAGGAAGAAGGCGCCCGAGGGCTTCGTCGCATGGTCGGACACCACGTTCGAGAAGCTGATCGCGTCCGAGCCGGAGCCGCTGACCTCCCGTTTCCGGGTCACGAACATCATGCTGCTCTCGGTGATCGCCCGGCCGGGGAACGCCTTCGAGGCCATGCGCCACCTCCTCGAGGACAACCACGAGCCGCGCAAGGCGCAGCTGCGCCACATCCGCCGCGCCATCGCCATCTACCGCTCGCTGCTCGACGGCGGAGTGGTGGAGCAGTTGGACGAGCCCGACGCGGAGGGCCGCACGATCCGGCTCACGGTCGATCTCCAGCAGGACTTCGCGCTCAACCAGCCGCTGTCGACGTTCGCGCTCGCCGCCTTCGACCTGCTGGACCCGGAGTCCCCGTCGTACGCCCTGGACATGGTCTCGGTCGTCGAGTCGACGCTGGACGATCCGCGCCAGATTCTCGCCGCCATGCAGAACAAGGCCAGGGGCGAGGCGGTCGGCAGGATGAAGGCGGACGGTGTCGAGTACGAGGAGCGCATGGAGCGGCTCCAGGACATCTCGTACCCGAAGCCGCTGGAGGAGCTGCTGTGGCACGCGTACAACGTCTACAAGAAGTCGCACCCGTGGGTCGGTGACCACCCGGTCTCGCCGAAGTCCGTGATCCGGGACATGTACGAACGGGCGCTGACGTTCACGGAGTTCACGTCCTGGTACGAGCTGGCCCGCACCGAGGGCATTGTGCTGCGTTATCTGGCGAGCGCGTACAAGGCGCTGGACCACACCATCCCGGACGATCTGAAGACGGAGGACCTGGAGGACCTGATCGCCTGGCTGGGCGAGATGGTGCGCCAGGTCGACTCCAGCCTGCTGGACGAGTGGGAGCAGCTGGCCAACCCCGAGGTGGAGACCGCGGAGGAGGCACAGGAGAAGGCGGACCAGGTCAAGCCGGTCACGGCGAACGCCCGCGCGTTCCGGGTGCTGGTCCGCAACGCGATGTTCCGCCGGGTGGAGCTGGCGGCCCTCGACCAGGTCGGCGCACTGGGCGAGATGGACGCCGAGTCCGGCTGGGACGAGGATGCGTGGGGCGAGGCGATGGACGCGTACTGGGACGAGTACGACGACCTGGGCACCGGCCCCGACGCCCGCGGCCCGAAGCTCCTGGCCATCGAGGAGGATCCGGCGCACGGCCTGTGGCGTGTGCGGCAGACCTTCGCCGACCCGAACGGCGACCATGACTGGGGTATCAGCGCGGAGGTCGATCTGGCTGCCTCCGACGAGGAGGGCCGGGCGGTCGTGCGGGTCACGTCCGTCGGCCAGCTCTGAGAGGAAGAGGACTCAAGGATGACGAATCCGGCCGAGCGTCTGGTCGATCTGCTCGACCTGGAGCAGATCGAGCTCAACATCTTCCGGGGGCTCAGCCCCAACGAGTCGCTCCAGCGGGTCTTCGGCGGCCAGGTGGCCGGTCAGGCTCTGGTCGCCGCGGGCCGGACGACGGACGGCGAGCGTCCGGTGCACTCGCTGCACGCGTACTTCCTCCGTCCCGGGCACCCCGGGGTGCCGATCGTGTACCAGGTCGAACGGGTCAGGGACGGCCGCTCGTTCACGACCCGCCGCGTCACGGCCGTGCAGGAGGGGCGCACCATCTTCAACCTGACGGCGTCCTTCCACCGCCCGGAGCCCGGCAGCATCGAGCACCAGCTGCCGCCGCGGCTCGACTTCCCGGCGCCCGAGTCGCTGCCCACGGTGGCGACCGAGATCCGGGAACACCTCGGGGAGCTGCCGGAGGCGCTGGAGCGGATGGCCCGCCGGCAGCCGTTCGACATCCGTTACGTCGACCGGCTGCGCTGGACGGCGGACGAGATCAAGGACGCGGACCCGCGCAGCGCGGTGTGGATGCGCGCGGTGGGCCCGCTGGGCGACGATCCGCTGGTGCACACCTGCGCGCTGACGTACGCGAGCGACATGACCCTGCTGGACGCGGTGAGGATTCCCGTCGAGCCGCTCTGGGGGCGTCGGGGGTTCGACATGGCGTCGCTGGACCACGCCATGTGGTTCCACCGTCCGTTCCGGGCCGACGAGTGGTTCCTCTACGATCAGGAGTCGCCCATCTCGACCGGCGGACGCGGCCTGGCCCGGGGCCGGATCTACGACCGTGAGGGCCGGCTGCTGGTGTCCGTGGTGCAGGAAGGCCTGTTCCGGCCGGTGTAGGCGGCCGTTCGGCCGCGGGGGCGACGACCTTTGAGGAGTTTCGATGAGCCTGTACGACATCCCGCTGCGCACCCTGTCCGGTGAGCCGACGTCGCTCGCCGGCCACCGGGGCCGTGCGGTCCTGGTGGTCAATGTGGCGTCCAAGTGCGGGCTGACGCCGCAGTACGCGGGCCTGGAGCGGCTGCAGAAGGAGTTCGGCGACCGGGGTCTCACGGTGCTGGGCGTGCCCTGCAACCAGTTCGCGGGCCAGGAGCCGGGCAGCCCGGAGGAGATCGCCACGTTCTGTTCGGCGACGTACGGGGTGTCCTTCCCGCTGCTGGAGAAGACGGACGTGAACGGCGAGGGCCGTCACCCGCTGTACGCGGAGCTCACGAAGGTCGCGGACGCCGAGGGCGAGGCGGGCGACGTCCAGTGGAACTTCGAGAAGTTCCTGATCTCCCCGCAGGGCGAGGTCACCCGCTTCCGTCCGCGTACGGAGCCGGATTCCCCGGAGATGCTGTCGGCGATCGAGGCACTGCTCTCCGCCTGAGGCCGGTGGGCGGCAGAAGGCTCCGGTCCATAACCGGAGCCTTCTGCCGTGCCGGGCGTCTGTCGTCAGCGGATGGGCATGCCCGCCAGGGTGCGGGCAATCACCAGGCGCTGGATCTCGCTGGTGCCCTCGAAGATGGTGTAGATGGCGGCGTCGCGGTGCATGCGCTCCACCGGGTACTCCCGGGTGTAGCCGTTGCCGCCTAGGATCTGGATGGCCTGGCCGGTGACCTTCTTGGCCGTCTCGCTGGCGAACAGCTTCGACATGGAGCCCTCGGCGGAGGTGAACGGCTTGCCGGTGGTCGCCATCCAGGAGGCGCGCCAGACGAGCAGTCGGGCGGCATCGATCCGGGTGCGCATGTCGGCGAGCTGGAAGGCGACGCCCTGGTTGTCGATGATCGGGCGGCCGAACTGTTCGCGGGTCTTCGCGTAGTCGAGCGCGACCTCGTACGCGGCGCGGGCCGTGCCGACGGCCATGGCTCCGACGGCCGGACGGGAGGCCTCGAAGGTGGCCATCGCGGCGTTCTTCACCCGGTCCCCGCCGCCCGCCTTGGCCTTTTCGCGGGCCCTGGCGAGGCGCTCGTCCAGCTTCGCCTTGCCGCCGAGCAGACAGCTGCCGGGGACGCGGACGTCCTCGAGGACGACCTCGGCGGTGTGGGAGGCGCGGATGCCGTGCTTCTTGAACTTCTGCCCCTGGGACAGGCCGGGAGTGCTCGGGGGGACGATGAACGAGGCGTGGCCCTTGGAGCCCAGCTCGGGGTCGACGACCGCCACGACGACATGGACATTGGCGATGCCGCCGTTGGTCGCCCAGGTCTTGGTGCCGTTCAGGACCCATTCGTCCTTGGCCTCGTCGTAGACGGCGCGGGTGCGCATGGAGGCGACGTCGGAGCCGGCGTCCGGCTCGGAGGAGCAGAAGGCCGCGACCTTGACATCGTTGGCATCGCCGTACATCTGAGGGATCCAGGTGCCGATCTGCTCCTCGGTGCCGTTGGCGATGACGCCGACGGCGGCGAGTCCGGTGCCGACGATCGACAGTGCGATGCCGGCGTCACCCCAGAACAGCTCTTCCATCGTCATGGGGATACCGAGGCCGGTGGGGTCGAAGAACTGCTGGGCGTAGAAGTCGAGGGAGTAGATTCCGATCTTGGCCGCTTCCTGGATGACCGGCCAGGGGGTCTCCTCACGCTCGTCCCACTCGGCGGCAGCGGGTCGCATGACATCCCTGGCGAATCCGTTCAACCAGTCACGGACCTGCTTCTGATCGTCGTTGAGATCGAGCGTGAACTCGGCCATGTCCCCTCCAGCGGTGCGGCGATGACGTGCATGTTACCTGCGGTAACAGAAGTGTGTTACCGACTGGTAGCCCCTGTCAACCAGCCATGGCCCGATCATGTGTGCGCACCGGCAGGGTGTTACGTTGCGCAGGCGTCACGCAATCGTCCGGGCGGGGAGAATCACATGGAGACCACACAACAGCAGCGGTCGGCGGACCAGCGGCGTCGGGAACTCCTCGAGGCCGCCGACCGGGTAGTGCTCCGGGACGGCCCCCAGGCCTCCATGAACGCCATCGCCGCCGAGGCCGGCATCACCAAGCCCATCCTCTACCGGCACTTCGGCGACAAGGGCGGGCTCTACCGCGCACTGGCCAAGCGTCACACCGACGCACTGCTGAGGGCCCTTCAGGTGGCGGTCGACGCGGACGTCGACCGCCGTGAGCGGGTCGCCGGCACGCTCGACACGTACCTCGCCGCGATCGAGGCGCGTCCGCAGGTGTACCGCTTCCTGATGCACCCGGCGGAGGACAGCCAGCCCTCGGAGGCGGGCTTCGACGTGGGCCGCCACTCGGCGCCGCTGCTGCGCCGCCTCGGCGAGGAACTGGGCAAGGTGATCGCCGAACGCGTCGACCTGGGGCCGTCGGGCGATCTCGTGGCACGGGTGTGGGGCCACGGCATCGTCGGCATGATGCACGCGGCGGGTGACTGGTGGCTGGGTGAACGCCCCTGTTCGCGGGCGGAGTTGGTGGAGAGCCTGACGGACCTGCTGTGCGGGCGGCTGTTCGCGGCGCAGGACCGCGTGGGCGGTCCGGGGTTCTAGCGGGAACCCGCCCACAAGCGCTGCTTGCCCCCTCCCCGCCCCTTCCCGAAACCGGGGGCTCTGCCCCCGGTCCCCCCGCCTCAATCGCCGGCGGGGCTGGGGGTACTCCCCCTACGCCTGGCGGCGTGGGAGGTACCCCACCCATGGCCGCCAGGCCGCAGGGGGAGATTGAGGCCACCGCGCGAAGCGCGGTACCGGGGCCCGGGGCTTGCCCCGCCACGCGGCGGAGCCGCACATCGGTGCAGCGGGAAGGAACGGGGAGGGGAACAGGCCCCGCGCAGCGGCCCGCCCGCCCGCTACCCGCTCAGCCGCGCCACCCGCTCCGGCGTCGCCCACGACGCCCTCCGTGCCGCCCGCGCAAGCCGCGCCCGGCGCCACGGCGTCAGCCGGTCCGCGTACACCAGCCCCTCCAAGTGGTCGCACTCGTGCTGCAGGCACCGCGCGAAGAATCCCGTGCCCTCGACCCGCACCGGCTCGCCGTCACGTGTGACGCCCTCCACCACCGCGTGGTCGAAGCGTTCCGTGCCGGCCTCCAGGCCCGGCAGGGACAGGCAGCCCTCGGGGCCGCGGACGGTGACGCCGTCCGCTTCCACCAGCCGGGGATTGACGATGTGTCCGAGGTGGCGGACGTCCTCGTCGTCGGGGCAGTCGTAGACGAAGACCTTCAGCCCCACGCCGACCTGGTTCGCCGCGAGCCCGACGCCCTGCGCCGCGTACATCGTCGCGAACAGGTCCTCGACGAGTGCCGCGAGACCGGGACCGAAGTCGGTCACGGTCTCGCAGGGGGCGTGCAGTACGGCGTCCGCGAGCAGGCTCATGGGCCTGACGCGTCCGGTACTGCCGGGGATCAGCCGGTTTCGCATGGCGCCAAGCGTACGTTCCCCGTAGGGTCGCGTACCCCCCGCCCGGCTTCGTGCGTGACCTCCACCTTTTCCGACGGTGCCGCGGTTCGGGCGGCCGGGCAGAGCTGGATAGGCTGAGTCCGGACCGACGCAAGGAGGATCAAGGACGATGTCAGGCAACTCGGAGCCCCTGACGCCGCGAGCCAAGCTGGCCGTGACGGCGGGCAAGGCCGCAGCAGCGGTGTCCCGCGCCGCCGGGCGAGGCAGCGGATCGGTGATCGGCGGCCGGGTGGCGCTCAAGCTGGACCCCGATCTGTTGGCGAAGCTGGCGCAGCACCTGGACGTGGTCCTCGTCTCCGCGACCAACGGCAAGACCACGACCACCAGGCTCATCGCCGAGGCGCTGCGCGCCAGCGGCCCGGTCGTGTCGAACGCACTCGGCGCCAACATGCCCGCGGGCATCACCTCGGCACTGGCGGGCGGCTCGGACGCCCGGTTCGGTGTGATCGAGGTCGACGAGAAGTACCTCGCCGGTGTGGCGAGGGATGTGACGCCCAAGGCGATCGCACTGCTGAACCTGTCGCGGGACCAGCTGGACCGCGCGGCGGAGACGCGGATGCTGGCCGAGAAGTGGCGTGAGGGACTTTCCGGTTCGAAGGCGATGATCATCGCCAACGCGGACGACCCGCTGGTGGTGTGGGCCGCCTCTTCCTCGCCCAACGTGGTGTGGGTGGCCGCCGGCCAGGAGTGGAAGGACGACGCCTGGTCGTGCCCGTCCTGCGGCGGCGTGATGCAGCGCCCGGGCGACGACTGGTTCTGCGGCGAGTGCGGCTTCCGCCGCCCCGCCCCGAGCTGGGTGCTCAGCGGTGACCACGTCATCGACCCGCACGGCAGCGCCTGGCCGATCCACCTCCAGCTGCCCGGCCGCGCCAACAAGGCCAACGCCGCCACCTCCGCCGCCGTCGCCGCGAGCTTCGGCGTGCCGCCGCAGGTCGCGCTGGAGCGCATGTACCAGGTGCAGGCCGTGGCCGGACGGTACGACGTGGTGTCCTTCCTCGGCCGCGACGTGCGTCTGCTGCTGGCGAAGAACCCGGCCGGCTGGCTCGAGACGTTCTCGCTGATCGACCCGCCGCCGACGCCGGTCATCCTGTCCGTCAACGCCCGCGGCGCGGACGGCACGGACACCTCCTGGCTGTGGGACGTCGACTACACCCGGCTCGCCGGCCACCCGATCCTCGTGATCGGTGACCGCCGGCTGGACCTCGCGGTCCGGCTCGAGGTCGCGGGTCTGGACTTCCGGGTGTGCGAGTCGGTCGACGAGGCGGTGCAGAGCGCCCCGCCCGGCCGGATCGAGCTGATCGCCAACTACACCGCCTTCCAGGACGTGCGCCGGCGCGTCGGCAACTGACCTGCGGACGGACGAAGAGGACTGATGAGAATGAGCGACAACAGCCTGCGTCTGGTGTGGGTCTACCCGGATCTGCTCAGCACCTACGGCGACCAGGGCAACGCCCTCGTCGTCGAGCGCCGTGCCCGGCAGCGCGGCCTGGACGTGATGCGCATCGACGTGCGCAGCGACCAGTCGGTGCCGACGTCCGGCGACATCTATCTGATCGGCGGCGGCGAGGACCGTCCGCAGCGGCTCGCGGCCGAGCGGCTGCGCCGCGACGGCGGGCTGAGCCGGGCGGCGTCCAACGGCGCCATCATCTTCTCGGTGTGCGCCGGCTACCAGATCCTCGGCCACGAGTTCATCAACGACCTCGGTGAGCGCGAGCCCGGCCTGGGTCTGATCGACGTGGTCTCCACCCGCGGCGAGGGCGAGCGCTGCGTCGGCGACGTACTGGCCGACATCGACCCGCGGTTGGGGCTGCCCCAGCTGACGGGCTTCGAGAACCACCAGGGGATCACCCATCTCGGCCCGACGGCACGCCCGTTCGCCCGGACGGTGTTCGGCCGGGGCAACGGCACCGGAGACGGCACCGAGGGCGCGTACAACGACACCGTCTTCGGCACCTACATGCACGGCCCCGTCATGGCCCGCAACCCGCAGATCGCCGATCTGCTGCTGAAGCTGGCCCTCGACGTGAACGCGCTGCCGCCGACCGACGACCGGTGGTACGAGGCGCTGCGCGCGGAGCGGATCGCGGCCGCGACCCAGCCCGCCTGACGGTCTTTCCGCTCACCCGAGCACCCATTTCACGGCCCCTCCGCTCAGCTGAGCGGAGGGGCCGTGGGCGCGGTCCCACCAGGCGGACGCCGGTTTCTAAAGCCCCGCCCGGCGCCGGTAGGGTGGCACGGAACCGACCGGACGACGTGGTCCGGGAGTCCGCCCACGTTGTAAAGGTTTTCGGGCAATGCGCATTGGTGTGCTCACTTCCGGCGGCGACTGCCCCGGTCTGAACGCTGTCATCCGTTCCGTCGTGCACCGCGCCGTAGTCGACCACGGTGACGAGGTCATCGGCTTCCACGACGGCTGGAAGGGCCTCCTCGAGTGCGACTACCGCAAGCTCGACCTGGACGCGGTGGGCGGCATCCTCGCCCGCGGCGGCACCATCCTCGGCTCCTCCCGGGTCCAGCCCGCGCATCTGCGCGACGGCGTGGAGCGGGCCAGGGGCCATGTGGCCGACCTGGGCCTCGACGCCATCATCCCGATCGGCGGTGAGGGCACCCTCAAGGCGGCCCGGCTGCTCTCCGAGGGCGGACTGCCCATCGTCGGCGTGCCCAAGACGATCGACAACGACATCTCGTCCACGGACGTCACCTTCGGCTTCGACACCGCCGTCGGTGTCGCCACCGAGGCGCTCGACCGTCTGAAGACCACCGCCGAGTCGCACCAGCGGGTCCTGATCGTCGAGGTCATGGGCCGGCACACCGGCTGGATCGCGCTGCACTCGGGCATGGCGGCCGGCGCCCACGCCATCGTGGTGCCCGAGCGCCCCTTCGACATCGAGGAACTGACGAAGCGCGTCGGCGCACGGTTCGAGGCCGGCAAGCGGTTCGCGATCGTGGTCGTCGCCGAGGGCGCGAAGCCCCGCGAGGGCTCGATGCGCTGGGACGAGGGCGGCAAGGACATCTACGGCCACGAGCGGTTCGCCGGTGTGGCCCGCCAGCTCTCCGTCGAGCTGGAGGAGCGGCTCGGCAAGGAGGCCCGCCCCGTGATCCTCGGCCACGTCCAGCGCGGCGGCACGCCCACCGCCTACGACCGTGTCCTCGCGACCCGGTTCGGGTGGCACGCGGTGGAGGCCGCGCACCGCGGCGAGTTCGGCATGATGACCGCGCTGCGCGGCACCGACATCACGATGGTGCCGCTCGCCGAGGCCACGCAGACGCTGAAGACGGTGCCCGTGGAGCGGTACGACGAGGCCGAGACGGTCCTCTGATCCGTCCGCGGATCCCCTACGGATCCGTACGAGCCGCCCCCGGTCGCAGCGTCGGCCGGGGGCGGTTCTACTCTGGTGCGAGCAAGCGGACAACCCGCGCGAATCGCCGGTACGGCTCATCGGCGCGGACCAGGCAGCCCCCGGGAGTAGACAGATGGATCACAGCGGGCACGGCATGACGATGGATCTGCCGCCGTTCACGCTGGGGCGCGGCCTGGAGTTCTCACCGGACGCCTTCTTCCTCGTCGGCTGCCTCCTGGCGCTCGGCCTGTACGGCTGGGGCGTCGTGCGGCTGCGCCGCCGCGGCGACGACTGGGCGGTGAGCCGCACCGTCTGCTTCACCGCCGGTGTGCTGAGCATCGCGCTGATGATGTGCACCAAGCTGAACGACTACGGCATGGTCATGTTCAGCGTGCACATGGTGCAGCACATGGTGATCAGCATGCTGTCGCCGATCGTGCTGCTGCTGGGCGCGCCCATCACGCTCGCGCTGCGCGCGCTGCCGGTCGCGGGCCGGGGCCGCAAGGGACCCCGCGAAGTGCTGCTGATGCTGCTGCACAGCCGCTACATGCGGATCGTCACGCATCCGGCGTTCACCATCCCGCTGTTCATCGCCAGCCTGTACGGGCTGTACTTCACGCCGCTGTTCGACTTCCTGATGGACTCGAAGACCGGGCACATCGCGATGATGGTGCACTTCCTCGCGGTCGGGCTGGTCTTCTTCTGGCCGATCATGGGCGTGGACCCGGGGCCGCACCGGCCCGGATATGTGATGCGGATGCTGGAGCTGTTCGCCGGCATGCCGTTCCACGCCTTCTTCGGCATCGCGCTGATGATGGCCTCCGAGCCGATGGTCGGCGCGTACCGCAACCCCCCGGCCTCGCTCGGGATCGACGCGCTCTCCGACCAGAACGCGGCGGGCGGGATCGCCTGGGCGTTCAGCGAGATCCCGTCCGTGGTGGTGCTGATCGCGCTGGTCTTCCAGTGGTACCGCTCCGACCAGCGGCTGGCCAAGCGCAGGGACCGGGCGGCGGACCGCGACGGGGACAAGGAGCTCGAGGCGTACAACGCGTATCTCGCCTCGCTCCAGGCCCGCCGCGGGTAGCCGCCGGCCCGGTTTGTCACCGGGCAGTAGCGCCGGGGGCCGTACAGGGGCGACGATGGTCCTCGACGGCCCCCGCCGTCGAAGGAGGGCGCTCATGTCCGGTTCGACGAAGACGATGGGAGTGCTGACGGTCGCGACCCTGGTGGCCGTGACGGCGTACACCGCGGCACTCGGCAGCAACGGCTGGCTCTGGTTCGGCTGGGTGGTGCTCGGGATGCTGACCATCGGGGTGGTCGCCTCCAAGGGCACCTGAGACCGGGCCGTCCGTGACCGCTCCCCGCCGGTCAGAAGCGGAAGACCGCTCCGGTCTCCACCGCGAGCTCGCAGGCGTTGGCGAAGGTCTTGTGCCAGGCGGTGGGACGTCCCCGCCATGCGCCGGTCGCACTGACCGTGACGGGGTCGAACTGATCTGTGCACGGGTGCCGGTCCTCCGGCAGCCGGTCCAGGTCGCCATGGGCGGCGTCCAGCGCGGCGCAGGCGGCCGCGGCTTCCGGATGAGGCCCGGACGGTACGGGGCTGCAGTGCAGCAGCACGCCGCGGATCCAGGTGTTCTCGGAGCCTGACAAGGTCAGGAACAGCCCGCGCGAGGGGGGTGCCTCCGCCCGGCCGGCGGCGGTGACCGCGGCGGTGGCGGCCGCGGTCCGGTCCGGCACGGCCGGCACGTCCGGCGTGGGAGAGGCCGATGTCGCCATGGCGGGAGCGGCCATGGCGACGGCGAACAGGGCGGCTGCGGCAAGGGCGGCGCTGCGGTGCATCCGGTGCTCCTGGCGGGGAGGCCGGCTCTTGCCGGCGCGAGCGGGGCGGGGACGTGTCCGGCGGATCAGGGTCGCGGGGGCCGCGGCCTCCGGTGCGTGAGGGCTCCCCCGGACCGGCCAGGTCCCGGGGGCGCGCCGCACGGCACCGGAGCGTCCTGACAGCGGAGCTGTTCGGGGTTCGGCAACGCTGCGAGGTGTCGTGCCGGGGCACCACCCAGGCGCAGCTCTGGGGAAGCGCGGTCCCGGCCGTGATCCGCCGGACACGCCCCTAAGAGCACCTTCCGGCCGGGGCGCGCGCAAGGCGCCGCGCCCCGGGGTAGCGCGGACGGGTGCGCCGTCCTGCTCCGTACGGCGTGCCCGCCCGGGCAGGCACGCCGTCCCCCTCCGCCCCGGGTCGCAGCCGGGCGTCGGCCCCGGCCATGGCCATCAGGACCACGCTGGCGCTGACCGCCGGAGAGCTCGTGCGGGTACTGCGCAGGGTGCGTTCCGGCGACAGGCCGACCAGTAACTGTTCACCCTTGACGGGCTCATGAGACGTCGGATGTCCGATGCCTTGATAGCGTTGGAACCCAGCTTGGCAAGCGAGAGGGGTCAAGAGGTGGGGAGTTCAGACATGCCGGGCGCGCGGTCGGGCCGGCAGCTGCTTCGGCAGGAAGTCGTCGACGGGATCAAGCGGTACATTCTGGAGAACAATCTCCGCCCGGGCGACTCGCTACCCACCGAGCCTGCCCTGTGCGAGGCCCTCGGCGCGAGCCGGTCGAGCGTCCGTGAGGCGGTCAAGATCCTCAACGCACTCGACATCGTCGAGGTGCGTCACGGTCACGGCACCTACGTCGGCCGGCTCAGCCTCTCCGCCCTCGTGGAGAGCCTCACCTTCCGCGGACTGCTCAGCCGCGACGACGACTTCCAGATGCCGGCGGACCTGGTGGACGTCCGCGAGCTCTTCGAGCGGGGTATGGCCGACCGCATCGTCTCCTCGCTCACGGCGGAGCAGCTCGACGCCCTAGACGGTTTGGTCCAGCGGATGCGCGAGGTGGGCGCGGGCGAGGGGCACGGCTTCGCCGAGGCCGACCGGGCGTTCCACGCCCTGCTGGTCGCGCCGCTCGGCAACAACCTGATCGGCCAGCTCTCGGTGGCCTTCTGGGACGTCCACTCGATCGTGGCCCTGCACCTGGACGATTTCACCCACGCCGACGAGACGGCCACCATCTCGGCGCACCAGAGCATCGTCGACGCCGCCAGGTCCGGCGACATCCCGCGCTTCACCAAGGCACTGGGCGATCACTACACACCCGTACGGCGCCGGCTGGCGGAGGCCCGGGCCCGACGGGCCGAGCAGGACTGACCGGCGCGGCCGACGCGCGCTCGGCGGTGCTCGGCGCACACCTCGCGTCGGGCATGGACCTCGGCCGGACCACGGCGGACGCCGGGGCCGAATCCGCGGTCGCGCCCGTCTGACGCCCCACGACCGATGCCGGGTTTGCCCCGGTACGGCACGGGCAGTCGGCCCTGTGCCGGACGGACTGTCACCCCCTGCCGCTCCGGTGCAGCACATCGCCGACCGCAGACCGGAGGTCGTCATGCACGAGCAGGACAGCCATCGCATCCACGCGGAGCACGACCGGGACAAGGCGGAGCAGCTGTTCGAGCAGGCCCGCCGCACCGAGGACCCGGAGCAGTCGGAACGGCTCCGTTACCGCGCCGAGCGGCTGCGCTCACGCAGTGAGGCGGAGCTGCGCCGGGAGCCCGGCGGTCGCTTCGACGCCGACGACATGGACGAGGAGGGCCCGCAGTGACGCGCCCGCCTCGGCGGCGGTGACGCCCCACCGGTTACGTCACGGCCGGTGACGCCGCCGAGGTGCCGCCGCCCGTGACGTCACGCGATGACGTACGGCCTCACATGTGGCGGTTGGCGTAGTGGCTCTCGATCTGCCGGATGTAGTCGGCGTCGTCCTCGTGCCTGCCGCTCTCGAACGGGGGCGAGTCCTTGACCTCGGCCTTCGTGCACGCCACCCGCACTGTTTCGGCTCCGGTGTCGATCTCCGAGACGAGCCCGGCGGGCAACAGCACACGCCGGCCGAGGATCCACGGTCCGGTGTCGACGACAAGATACGAACGGCCGACGTCCTCGGTGTGCTTGTCGATCTTCCCGATCGACCCGTCGGACGCCTCGACGGAGTACCCGACGAGCTGCGCCCCCGGTGCGTAACGGGCGGTCTCGGGATAGCCCCACATGTCGCCTGCCATCGTCGCCTCCTCCTCTGTACGGGATCTTCCTGTCACATCGGCGCGGGTACCCGTGCTCCCTGCCCCGACACGGCAGGGAGGCGGTCCTTCACCCCTGCCGCGCCGCCACCATGTGCGCGAAGACCACCACGTTCTCCTTGTAGTCCTTCGCCTTCTTGTCGTACTCGCCTCCACAGGTGATCAGGCGCAGTTGCGGGTCCGGGGTGTCCGCGTAGACCCGCTCGTCGGGAAAGTCCGTCTTGCTGAAGCTCTCGACGGAGTCAACGGCGAAGGTGACGACCGAACCGTCCTCGCGCGCCACGTCCACCAGGGTCCCGGGCCCGACCGAACCGAGATGGATGAACACAGCGGGCCCGGTCCTCGTGTCGACATGACCGGCGACGATCGCCGTACCGGGCTCGCCCGGCGTCGCGCCCTCCCGGAACCAGCCGACGAGGTTGCTGTCGTTCGTCGGCGGCGAGTCGAGCCGTCCGGATGGACCGATGGACAGCGGCATGAACGGCGCGTCCACGGCGATCGAGCGGATGACCAGACGCGTCGGTTCCGCACGCGGCAGCGTCATACCGGCGGTCGCACCCGCGCCGACGGCGACGTCGGGTGCCGGCGAGGCGGGAGCCGCGATCACGGGCCGCGACAGAGGCTTGCCGTCCGACGTGGTACCGAAGGAGTTGTAGATGAGCAGGATACCCAGCCCGACCGCGACAAGCGGCCAGAGCAAGGCACGCCCCGGTGAACGTTCGGTGGAAGGCTCCTCCGACTGCTGCTGATGCTGCTTCTGCTGTTGGACCATGGTGCGTGCCTTTCACCGCGACGACATAGGGGCGACGTGATTCACCGTCAGCCTCTTCCCGGCGCCACACCACTCGGGAGAGCGGCATACGGACGACGCTGTGCGTGAGACGAGTGACCCGACGGCACGGCAGCCGGCGAACCGTCAGGGAGCGCGCCTGCCGAGAACGGCGACCGCCGCGACGACCCGGTCCCAGAACCTCTCCACGTCCAGCTCGACAGCGACCCGTGCATTCACCGGCCGGTCCATGTGCCTGTGCAGGTCCACCACGGTCGCCCCGCGGGTGTACTGTCCGTGCAGCTCGACGACCACGTTCGCCTCGACGCAGCGCACGATCCCGGGATCGATCACCCGGGCCACGGCCACCGGGTCGTGCAGCGGAGGGGCGGCGAACCCCCACAGCCGGCGGTAGGCCGACGCGAAGTACGTCATCAACTCCACGCAGACACGTGACAGTCGTGTGTCGAGGCGCCCGAGGCGGTCCAGCACATCGGGAGTGGCGAGCGCCTGATGGGTCACGTCGAGACCGCACATCGTGACGGGGAGCCCGCTGTCGAGGACGACGCCCGCGGCCTCCGGGTCGACATACATGTTGAACTCGGCGGCGGGTGTCCTGTTGCCCCGCCCGACGGAACCGCCCATGAGGACGATCTCGCTGATGTGCCGGGCACTGTCCGGATGGCGGGTCAGCAACAGCGCCACATTGGTCAGCGGCCCGGTGGGCACGAGCGTGACCGGCTCCGGATGCTCCGCCAGAACCCGGTGTATGAGGTCGACCGCGTGCTCGGGCACCACGTCCACGGTCGGCTCCGGGAAGCGCGGACCGTCCAGGCCCGAGTCCCCGTGGACATCGCCCGCGACCAGCAGCGGCTGGACGAGTGGCCGCGCACAGCCCGCGGCGATCGGCACTCCGGTGATGCCGGCGACGGTGCAGACCCGGCGGGCGTTGAGGGTCGTCCGCTCGAGGGTCTGGTTCCCCGCGACGGTGGTGATCGCCAGCAGGTCGATCGCCGGGTCCGCGGCGGCCAGCATGATGGCGATGGCGTCGTCGTGTCCGGGATCGCAGTCGAGGACGACGGGGACGGGCACGGTCACGGCACCTTCCGATCGCGGGGCGCGGAATCACTTCGGGGCAACGAGGTGGGCGAAGACCACCAGGTTCTCGGTGTAGTCCTTCGCCTTGCGGTCGTAACTGCCACTGCAGGTGATGAGCCGCACCTGGGCGTCCGGCGTGTCCGCGTAGACCCGCTCGTTCGGGAAAGCGCCCTTGTGGAAGCTCTCGAGCGAGTCGACGACGAAGGTCGCCGTCGTGCCGTCCTTGCGCCGGACGTGGAATCGGTGGCCCGGCTCGAGTTCGCTCAGCTCCGCGAAGACGGCGGGCGAGGTAACGGTGTCGACGTGACCGGCGATGATGCTGGTGCCGCGTTCGCCCGGGGACACGCCGGCGGCGAACCAGCCGACGAGATTCACATCGTCCGCGGGCGGTGCGTCCAGCGCACCGGACGGCCCGATGGCCAGATCGGTGAAGGGCGCGTCGACCCCGATCTGTGGAATGACCAGCCGTGTCGGGGCCGAACGCGGCAGTGCGGGGTCCGGCGGGGCGGACGGCTTCGACGGCTTCGACGCGTCGGCGGGTCCGGCCACCGGCGCGGGCGCGGTGGGCCGAGGCCCGTCACCGGCCTTACCCGGAGCCGAGGCGGGTTCCGCCAGGGTGTTGACCAGAGTCAGTGCCAGTACGGCCAGTGCCAGCAATCCCAGCAACCACGGCACCACACGACGAGGCACGCCGGTGATCCACGACGATCCTGACGCGTTGGGCGAACGAACAGTCATGCGGCCAGTCCTTTGCACCTTGCTGTCGAAACTGCGGCCGCTGCCTGTGCAGGCAGCGGCCGTAGTCATGTCACTGTGAAGGGCGCGCGATCAGGCCGCGGAGCCGTTCGCGTTACGCCGGCGCAGCATGTAGGCACCCGCGCCCAGGCCGCCGAGGAGGATCAGGCTCCCCGCCGCCATGCCGCTGCCCGAGGAGGCCAGGCCGCCGCCACCGGTGTGCATGCCGCCGCTGGGCTTCTCGCCCTTCCAGCCCTCCGACTTCTCGTACCCACCCGACTCGGACTTGCCGGACTCGTCCTTCTCCCAGTCGTCGTTGGTGAGCGAGGAGAGCGCACCGCCACCGGTGTGCATACCACCGTACGGCTTGTCGCCCTTGTGCTCGTAGTCCTTGTCGCCCTTGTGCTCGTAGTCCTTGTCGCCCTTGTCCTTGTCCTTGTCGTCCTTGTCGTCCTTGTCCCAGTCGTTGGCGACCGAAGCCAGAGCACCGCCACCGGTGTGCATACCACCGTGCGGCTTGTCGCCCTTGTGCTCGTAGTCCTTGTCGCCCTTGTCCTCGTAGTCCTTGTCGCCCTTGTCCTTGTCCTTGTCGTCCTTGTCGTCCTTGTCGTCCTTGTCCCAGTCGTTGGCGACCGAAGCCAGAGCACCGCCACCGGTGTGCATACCACCGTGCGGCTTGTCGCCCTTGTGCTCGTAGTCCTTGTCGCCCTTGTCCTTGTCCTTGTCGTCCTTGTTCCAGTCGGACTTGTCCTTGTGCTCGCTGCTGTACGAGGAGTCGTCCTTGTCCGACTCGGCGACGGCCAGGGCGTAGGCGCCGGGCGCGGCGATGACGAGCGCGGCCGTTGCTGTGGCCGAGGCGAGCAGAATGCGGGCAGAGCGCATTGCGAGATCCTTTCGTCGCGACTACGTCGGCTGACATACCGTCGGCTCGTGGGGGCCGTAGCGGCGACATGATCCACCGTCAGCCCGTCGCGCTCCGCTCACCACTCGGATTGGTTCTTGCGTGGACAGCCGTCACTCCATCAGTTCCCGACCGCGCCACTCCACTTCGCCGCGCCACGCCGATCTGCCAGCGCTGTTGAGCTTTCGGCACCCTCCGTCGGCCCTCGCGCGCCGAGAGTGACGAAGAAAGTGCGGGCTTGGTACGGGCGGGTGAGGCCAGTGACGGCGGCCGGGCGTGGCGGCGTACGCCGACGACGGCGCACACTGGGTCCATGGGTGAGTACCAGGGCGAGGTGACGGTGATCGCCGACGGTGTCGAGTACCCGGCAACGGCGGACCTGCGGTCATGGGGCGAGCAGGACGAGGCGAAGTCGTCCCTCCCGCCGGAGGAGGCGCCGGGGCTGACCGACTGGAACGGCAAGATCGACATCGATGCCGGCGAGGACGGAGCCTGGAACGTCATGGACGCGGAGGCGCACCGACTGCGGATGCCGGACGGCCGGACGGGCGGCTTCGTGGTGAGCCGTCGCTACTTCGGCACCGGGATCCTGCTGATCACAGGCAGTGGCGACCCGCCGTTCTGAGGGGTGCGCCAGTCGTACGGAGGAGTCGTTCGATGACAACCACAGGGAGCACGTTGCACGGCCGTACCGCCGTGGTGACCGGGGCGGCACGCGGCGTGGGCGAGGCGATGGCCCGGGAGCTGGCGGCCCGCGGTGCCAGGGTGGCCCTGCTGGGCCTCGAGGAGGAGCGGCTGACCCGGGTCGGGGACTCACTGCCGGGGGAGACGTGGTGCTGCGTGGTCGACGTCTCGGACGACGCCGGGATGGCGCGCGCGGCCGCTGAGGTCCGCAGGCGCCTCGGGCCCCCGTCCGTGGTCGTCGCCAACGCCGGTGTGGCGGAGGGCGGACCGTTCGCGGAGTCGGACCCCGCAACCTGGCGCCGGGTGGTCGAGGTGAACCTGGTCGGCAGTGCCGTCACGGCGCGGTCGTTCCTCCCGGACCTGTTCGAGACCCAGGGGTACTTCCTCCAGGTCGCGTCGCTGGCCTCCATCGGCGCGGCCCCCATGATGAGCGCCTACTGCGCGTCGAAGGCGGGGGTGGAGTCCTTCGCCCACTCGCTGCGGGCCGAGGTCGCCCATCGTCGGGTGGAAGTGGGTATCGCCTACATCAACTGGACCGAGACCGACATGATCCGGGACGCCGACGCGTACGCGGCGCTGCGGGAACTGCGCGGGCACATGCCGCCGCCGGCACGCAAGGTGCATCCCGTCGATCACGTGGCCGACCGGCTGGTCACGGCGATCGAACGGCGCAGGCCCGCCGTCTACCTGCCCCGCTGGCTGCGGGCGACCCAGCCCGTGCGGGCCGCGATTCCGCCGGTCGTGACGCGGCTGTCCCGGCGGGAGCTTCCCCGGCT
This sequence comes from Streptomyces peucetius, assembly GCF_025854275.1. Lineage (NCBI taxonomy): Bacteria > Bacillati > Actinomycetota > Actinomycetes > Kitasatosporales > Streptomycetaceae > Streptomyces > Streptomyces peucetius. The sequence goes on from NZ_CP107567.1 coordinate 1,005,929, forward strand.
CGGGGCCGACCGGTTCGAGCCCACGGGTCTTCTCGGCGACGGTGGACGGGCGGGCCTCACGGGCACCCGGGGAGCGCCCCGCTGAGCCGTGCGTACGGCGGCGCCGGCCGTCATCCGGCCGAGGGGTGAACCTGTCAGCCCGACGTGTCCGGGCGAGCCCGGCCGAGGCGCCCCCATTGCGATGAGTTCGGGCCGGGTCGCGAGTCTCTTCTGGTGACCGCCGTAGAACGTCGTACGACACGGCCCGGCACGAGACACCACCGGAGGACACCATGACGACCACGCCGGACGACCCGACCACCGCGCTGCCCGGCCGCCCGCCCGTGGTCGATCCGGCCACCTGGCGTAGCGCCCGTGACGAACTGCTGGTCCGCGAGAAGGCCCACACCCGCGAGGGCGACGCCATCGCCGCGGCCCGCCGCCGGCTGCCGATGGTGGAGTTCGACGGGACGGTCGAGGTCGTCGGACCAGACGGCCCTGTCCCGTTCCTGGATTTGTTCCAGGGACGCGACGAGCTCGTGGTCTACAAGCACATGTGGTACGACGGCGCGCCGCACCAGGGGCAGTGCGAGGGCTGCATGACCACCGCCTGGCACATGAAGGACGCCGTCTACCTCAACGCCCGCGGCGTCTCGTTCGCCGTCCTGACCACGGGCCGTTGGGACGAGGTGGCCTCCTACGTCGAGTTCATGGGCTACACCCAGCCCTGGTACTCGGTGCGCGACGTGGACCCGCCGGTCGGCGGCAGCATGGGTCACATCACCTGCTTCCTGCGCGACGGCGACCGCGTGTTCCTCACCTACTCCACGACGGGCCGTGGCAACGAGCCCGTCAACGGGGTCCCTCGGCCTGCTCGACATGACGCCCTACGGCCGCCGTGAGGCGTGGGAGGACAACCCCGAGGGCCGGCCCGAGGCCCCTCAGGCCGACTCGCCGGTCGGTGGACACGGCTCGCCGATCTGCTGGTACTGGCGCTCGGACGCCGACGGGAACGCCACCTGGGGCCCGACCAGCCGCCCCGTGCCGCAGTGGACCCGCCCCGGCGCGACCCCCGTGGAGACCCTCGGCCGGCGCGGCCACCACCACTGACGCGCCCTCAGCGAGGTGCCGGACGCCGTTCTCCTCAGCCGTCCTTGTCCTGAGCCGACTCCTGGATCTCCTGGTTCGGCAGCAGAGCGTCCGCCGCCTCGCTGTCCTTCTCCACGTCCCTGCCGAGCCGCGTTCCGGCCTCCTCCATTTCGCGGATGACCTCGTCGGCTGCCGTGTCCGTCTCCGCTCGGCGCTCGTTCCCGCCCACCGGGCCTCCTTCTTTCCGGTCGGGCCCGCGTCTTCCGCGGGCCGGTCTTCTGCTGGGCGCCCCCGCGTCCACGGGCACGGCAGATCCCGCGCCCGGGCGGAGCCCACCGCGCGAGTGCCCCGAGGCACGGCTTCCGAACCGTCAGCCGCGCCCACGGCGACAACAGCCAGTTTGAACGGAATTGCGCAGGGCACCCGCGAGCACTGGAGGTGATCAGGATGCCTGAGCCCGGCAGCAAGGAGTACGACACGCGACGGGCCAGGAAGCGCAAGGACGCCGAGAGCGCCGGCGTGCCGGACAGTCACGCCAACGACGAAGCCAACGCGTCGCTCCAGGAAGTCGCGCACTGGCGCAGTCAGGGCCCCCGAACCGAGCGCGGTCGTGCCCCAAGGGGGACCGCGAGCAAAGCGGCGACTGAGCCCGGCGCGCACCCGAAGGCCGCGAAACCGGAATCCGGAGGGACATTCCGATGACCGGCGAAGACGCCTCGAACACGCAGGTCCCGCGCCATGACGCGCTGCCGCTTCCCGACTACGACCACCTGCCGATCGAGGCCGTGCGGCAGCGGATCCGTGCGCTTTCCAGGGACGAACTCCAGCAGGTTCTCGCGTACGAGAAGGGCCACGCCGGCCGGCTGCTCGTGATGCAGACCATGGAGGCGAGACTGCAGGAACTGGCGGACGGCGGCAGCCCGGCGCAAGGCTCGCCCGACGCTGTCGCACCCGAACGGGCACAGGGAGCGAGCGGCGGATCGAAGATCTCACCGGAGACGGCGGGCCCGCCCGTGAACCCACCGTCGCACGGCACACCGCAGAACCCGGCGCAGCCTCGTTGAACGGGTGCGCCCGGCGGTGGACGGACGCCTACTGCGGGCGCGTGCGGTGAAGCGATTCCATCAAGGAGGAGGAAGTCATGCCGGCAGGGTCCAGCTCCAAGCGGGAGCGTCAGTACGAGCACATCAAGGAGGGCGCGGAGAAGCGCGGAACCTCCACAGGGCGGGCGAAGGAGATCGCTGCGCGGACCGTCAACAAGGAGCGGGCACGCTCGGGTGAGTCGAAGACCGCCGGCAAGACTTCGACCCGGGACAGGAAGTCCGCCTCCGAGCGTGGCGGCGAGCGGTCCGGCAGCGGGGCCCAGGGCCCGACCAAGGACCAGCTGTACGAGGAGGCCAAGAAGAAGAACGTCGAGGGACGCTCCTCCATGAACAAGCAGGAACTGCGCCGAGCGCTCGGCCGCTGAGCACTCCGGTTCGGTGCCGGGCGCAACAGAGCGGCACGGCGGCCGCGCCAGTGCGGGTGCCGTGCCGCTCTGCCGGGGGCATGCCGGGCTACTGGCTCTCCCGGCTCACTTCCTTGTTCACTTCCGCGGGCGAGTCGTAGGTCCTCTCCGGCAGGGAGCCGCGCGCGCTCATGATCTCCTCGTCGGCGCCGTGCTGCTTGCCTGGTCCAGGATCTGCTTCTTGTCGGCGGGGTAACCCACGTACCCCAGGCACTTCTGCAATTCGATGGGGTTCACAGTCATGGACGGACAGTTACCCGTGCCGGCAGACGGACAGCGCCGGGCGCCCCGAGGTCCACACCGATGGCCCTCGTCCCGAAGACGGTGTACGGGTGACGTGGACCGGCTGTACGAGGGGGGACCGTCCACCGCTGCCCCGTCCACCGCCGGCCCGTGCCGTGCGGCCGTGAGCGCCGGGCACGGGCATAGGGAGGCCGGCAGCGCGACTGCGCTGCCGGCCTCCGACGGCCGTCACTCCTGCTCTTCGCGCTCGCGCCGGCCACCCTTGCGCTCGTCGCTCTTGCCCTCCTCGGCCGCCTTGCGCTCCTCGGCCTCGCGCGAGCGCGAGAGTGCCTGGCGGCTGCTGTCGGTCCTGGGGTCGTCGTCCGCCACCGGCTCAGGGTCCTTCGCGTCCTCGGTGTGCGTGTGCTGCCCGGACTTCAGGTAGCCCTGCATCTGGTGCTTGAGCTCGTCGTCCTCGCGGGGACTCTTGGGATTGCTGCCACGTTGCATGGCTTTCGCCTCCAGGGTTCGGCTCGAAAACCCCCTGTTGATCGCCGGGTACCCGTCGGCCGGACACCGACACGCCCGCTCCGCGCCGTCACCCTTGCGGCCCGGCCCGCGGCGTGGCCGCAGCCCTACCGGGTACCGGTCGTGGCATGAACGCACTGGCGATCGGCTGCACGCGCGGCGCGGCGACGGCACCGGCGGCGTATCCGCCGGACGCACCTCCGGGGTGAGCACATGACGCGGAGGTATCGCCGGGCGGCCGACTACGTGGCCGCCGCGCTCATCTTCCTCCGTGACAACTCGGCGCGGCCCTGGACGCTCCCGAACTGTCCGTGACGCCCCGTTGCCCACCCCACCTCCGCCGGCGCGCCCACGGTGACCGGCGTGTATCTGCCGCCTGACACCAACACGCTGCACCACCTGCTGCACGGGAGGCCGAACCCGGACCGCTTCCACGTGCGCGGCTATGTCGGGGAAGGCACCACGACCACCCCGTACGACCTGCTCGCCGGCAACGGCGTCTCCCGGCACGACCTGGCGATCACGGCACTGCGGCATCTGCGCGGCCGCCCCGGTGCCATCGGCGACCTGGCCACCGGCTACGCGCGCCACCGGGACCGGCTGCGCGAGGAACTGCGGCGCACGGGGGTCGACCCCGCGGAGATCACGGAGTGGACGTGGGGGGCCGGGGTCTGAGTGCGGCCGTTCTGCTTCAGGGGAGAACCTGTCCGACGCGGTGTGTCCGACGCCGCCGTGTTTCCACGCTTGTGTCGGACGAACTCTGTCTGGCGCAGCACATCGGCATGACAATGGGAAGGAGGCGAAACTCGCCTTCGCTCCGCCCGCCGGCTGTCGGCCGTCCGGGACCGGGCTACGATCGATCACCACCCCGCACCTGGCGCCCCGCGCGCCGCCCGACGAGACCGCTGCGCCATCGGATGCCGTGACCCGGCAGAACGCGGCCCCAGAGCCGACCCGGCAGAGTTGGAGACCCCCGGTGTTCTACTACGTGCTCAAGTACGTCCTTCTCGGGCCTCTGTTGCGGTTGCTCTTCCGTCCGCGCATCGCAGGGCTGGAGCACATCCCCGCCGAGGGTGCGGCGATCGTCGCGGGCAACCATCTGTCCTTCTCCGACCACTTCCTGATGCCGGCGATCATCAAACGGCGCATCACCTTCCTCGCCAAGGCGGAGTACTTCACCGGGCCCGGCCTCAAGGGCCGGCTGACGGCGGCGTTCTTCCACAGCGCCGGACAGATCCCGGTCGACCGCTCGGGCAAGGAGGCCGGCCAGGCGGCCATCCGTGAAGGGCTCGGAGTGCTGGACAAGGGCGAGTTGCTGGGCATCTATCCCGAAGGCACCCGGTCGCACGACGGCCGGCTCTACAAGGGCAAGGTCGGGGTGGCCGTCATGGCGCTCAAGGCGGGTGTGCCCGTGGTGCCGTGCGCGATGGTGGGGACCTTCGAGATCCAGCCGCCCGGTCAGGTGCTCCCGAAGATCAAGCGGGTCACGGTGCGTTTCGGGAAGCCGCTGGACTTCTCGCGGTACGCGGGCCTGGAGAACCAGAAGGCGGCGATCCGCGCGGTCACCGACGAGATCATGTACGCGATCCTCGAACTCTCCGGCCAGGAGTACGTCGACCGCTACGCCGCCGATGTCAAGGCCGAGCAGCAGGAGCAGGAGCAGCGCGCGGGCAGAACGAGCCGGTTCCCCCGGCGGCGGAGCTGACACGGAGCCGCTGTCACGCCTACTGCCTGCGGGAGGGCGGCCGGGTCACCGGCCGCCCTCGCTTGTCACGGCTGCCCCGCGGCGACACTCAGCGGTGCGGCGCGTCGCCGAGCACGTCCTGCCGGGCCTGGTCGAGCAGGCGGCGCAGCGCGAGCGCGTCCTTCGCGAGCGCGGTGACCAGCGCGGCGGGGCCGGCGAGCGGGGTGAGCACCGCGGTGGGCCCCAGCGTGCGGGGCCCGGGCGGCCGGTCGCCGAACGCCGGGTCGACGACGATGAGCTGGCCGACCGCCCGGTGGCCGGCGAGTACGGCGGGTCCGTCCCAGCCGTCGGGGGCACCTGGCCCGCAGGCGAGTTCCGTGTCGAGCAGGGGACGGCCGGCGCGGTGGACGGTGAGTCGGGTGGTGAGCGTGCCGGGCTCTTCTTCATGGCGTCCGAGGATCTGTTCCTCGCGGAGCAGCAGGCGTGCGCCGGCGGCGAGACGGACCCGGGTGTGCGTCCGCAGGTCGCTGCCGCGTGCGGCGATCAACTGCTCCGGCAGCCAGTGCAGTTCGGCGTCCTCCCCGACGTCCAGGGCGAGGTCGTAACGGGCGGGCTCGGAGCCGCGGCCCGGCAGGGCGACGGTGGCGGCGGCGGAGTCGACGGTCAGGCGCGTGCCGTCGCGAACGGTGGCCTCGACGGCGAGCCGGTCGCCGCCGAGCGGCGCGCTCATCGCGCCGACCATGGTGACCCGCAGCCCGGGCCCGTGGGCCCGGGTGCGGCGCAGCGCGATCGGCCCGTCGCCGGCCAGGACGGGCAGTGCGGTGTGGTCGGCGACGATCCGGGCTGTTGCCTCGATGCTCATGCGCTGCTCAGCCGGTCCAGGCGGCGAGCTGCGCGCGTACCCACGCGGCGACCGGAGCGATACCGTCTGCTCCGCGCAACGAAGTGAAGACGACGGGCAGTTCACCGCGCTGCTCCTTCGCGTCGCGCGCCATCCGGGCGAGGTCGGAGCCGACGTGCGGCGCGAGGTCGGTCTTGTTGACGACGAGCAGGTCGGCGGTGGTGACCCCGGGTCCGCCCTTGCGCGGGATGTCGTCGCCGCCGGCGACGTCGATGACGAAGACCTGTGCGTCCACCAGTCCCTTGGAGAAGGTCGCGGTCAGGTTGTCGCCGCCCGATTCGACCAGGATCAGATCGAGCGGGCCGACACTGTCCTCGAGGTCCTCCACGGCTTCGAGGTTGGCCGAGATGTCGTCGCGGATGGCGGTGTGCGGGCAGGCGCCGGTCTCGACGGCCTGGATGCGTTCGGGCGGCAGCACCGCGTTGCGCAGCAGGAACTCGGCGTCCTCGCGGGTGTAGATGTCGTTGGTGACGACCGCGAGGGAGAACGCGTCGCGCAGTTCGGCGCACAACGCGGCGACGGTGGCGGTCTTGCCGGAGCCCACCGGCCCGCCGAGCCCGATCCGCAGGGCGCGCCGTGTGCCGTCGGGGCGTGCCGCGTCGGCGCTGACGGCGGAGGTGCTCTCGTGGTGGTGGTCGAGGTGCATGGTGCGGGCTCCTTGATACGAGTGCGGGGGCGGGGCCAGGGCGGCACAGGGCTGGGCGGGTCAGGACGCGAAGAGGCGCACCGGCCAGGCCGCGTGCTCCTCCGCGGTGATCTCCAGCAGCGGCGCGGACGCCGCCGGCAGTGCGTCGACGCCGTCGCGCGCGGCGGCCGCGGCCCGTGCCGCCACCGCGTCGGTCTCGGGGGCGAGGCGGGCGAGGACCGCCGTGGCCTGGAAGGGGTCCAGGCTCAGCAGGCGTACCGCCGCGGTCGCCGGGCCGCTGACCGTCTCGTACGCCACGCAGTGCGCGGCGTCCTCGGCGCCGAGGCCGGCGGCGCGAGCGGCCGTGCCGAGCACGACGGGCTGGTGCGTGCCGCGCGGGAACCGGGCGGCGAGCGCGTCGAGCAGCGGATCCGGCCAGGTGGCACGGGCCGCGCGCATCATCTGCCGGCCGAGCCTGCGGGCCGCCGCCCGCAGGGCCGGCGAGGGGGTGCGGGCGTCGGCGGCGGCGTCGAGCTCGGCCGGGTCGTGGCCGAGAGCGGCACAGGCGGCCAGCGCCGCGGAGGTGAGGCCGGTGGTGTGCAGCCTGCCCCGGCAGAACGCGGCGAGGTCCGCCGCGTCCTTGATGCGCCCGGCCCGGACGGCGGCCTCCGCCCCGCCGGAGTGCGCGTGGCCTCCGGCGGGGAAGCGGCCGTCGGCGAGGACGAGCAGCGCGGCGCGGCTCATACCGCCCACCCGGCTCTCGCGGCGGGCGGACCGGCGCGGTCCGGCCGGCGCGGCACGTGGGTGCGGCCCGGCCGGTCACCGGGGCCCGGACCGGCGGCGGGGGTCCTCGTCCTGGTCGTCATCAGAACAGGAAGTACCGCTGGGCCATGGGGAGTTCCCTGGCGGGCGCCGGTTCGACGGCTTCGCCGTCGATCGTCACCGTGAACGTGTCGGCGTCGACCTCCACCCGTGGCAGGGCGTCGTTCTCCCGCATGTCGGCCTTGGTCACCCGCCGGGTGCTGCGGATCGGCACGAAAGCCTTGTCCAGGCCGAGCCGTTCGGGCAGGTCGTCCTCGATCGCCGCCTGTGCGACGAAGTTGAGGGAGCTGCCGGCCGCCGCGCGGCCCAGTGCGCCGAACATCGGGCGCGGCAGCACCGGTTGGGGCGTGGGGATCGAGGCGTTCGCGTCTCCCATCTGGGCGTACGCGATCTGGCCGCCTTTGATCACGATCTGCGGCTTCACCCCGAAGAACGCCGGCTCCCACAGCACGAGATCGGCGAGTTTACCCGTCTCCACCGAGCCGATCTCGCCGTCGAGGCCCTGCGCGACCGCGGGGTTGATCGTGTATTTGGCGACATAGCGACGTGCCCGGTGGTTGTCCGCGCGCCCGTCGCCCGCGAGCGCTCCCCGGCGTTTCTTCATCACATGCGCGGTCTGCCATGTGCGCATGACCACCTCACCGATCCGGCCCATGGCCTGCGCGTCGGAGGAGATGATGGAGATCGCTCCGAGGTCGTGCAGGACGTCCTCGGCCGCGATGGTGGACGGCCGGATGCGTGACTCCGCGAAGGCCAGATCCTCGGGGACGGCGGGATTGAGGTGGTGGCAGACCATCAGCATGTCGAGGTGCTCGTCGATGGTGTTGACGGTGTGCGGCCGGGTCGGGTTGGTCGAACTGGGCAACACATACGGCTCGGAGACGACGGTGATGATGTCGGGTGCGTGCCCGCCGCCCGCGCCCTCGGTGTGGTAGGCGTGGACGGTGCGGCCCGCGACGGCGGCGAGGGTGTCGCCGACGAATCCGGCCTCGTTCAAGGTGTCCGTGTGGATGGCGAGTTGGGCGCCGGTCTCCTCGCAGACGCCCAGGCACGCGTCGATGGCCGCCGGAGTGGCCCCCCAGTCCTCGTGGATCTTGAAGCCGAGTGCCCCGCCGCGCAGTTGGGAGTGCATGGCGTCACGGGAGGTGGTGTTGCCCTTCCCGAGCAGGCCGATGTTGACGGGACAGGTGTCCAGCGCCTCGAACATCCGGGCAAGGTGCCAGGGTCCCGGTGTGATCGTGGTGGCCTTGGTCCCTTCGGCCGGTCCGGTGCCGCCGCCGACGAGGGTGGTCACTCCGGTGGCGAGTGCCTGCTCGACGAGGGTGGGCGAGATGAAGTGGACGTGTGCGTCGACGGCCCCGGCGGTGACGATCTTCCCGTTGCCGGCGATGATCTCGGTCTCGGGTCCGATGACCAGGGCCGGGTGGACGCCGTCCATGGTGTCGGGGTTGCCCGCCTTGCCGATGCCGCTGATCCGCCCGTCGCGGAGGGCGATGTCGGCCTTCACCACACCCCAGTGGTCCAGGATCACGGCACCGGTGATCACGGTGTCGGGCGCGCCCTCCGCCCGTGTCGTACGGGACTGGCCCATGGACTCGCGGATCACCTTGCCGCCGCCGAACACCGCCTCGTCGCCCGCGCGGCCGGGTCCGCCGGAGCGGTCGTCCTCGATCTCGACGAGCAGGTCGGTGTCGGCGAGCCGGATGCGGTCGCCGGTGGTCGGGCCGAACAAGTCGGCGTACACGGCGCGGTGCAGTTCAGCCATCGAGGCGTCCTCCGGTCTCTCCGCGCAGCCCGGCCACGATCCGTCGGCCGGCGAGCGGTACGAGTTCCACGTCGACGGGGACGCCCGGCTCGAAGCGGACAGCGGTGCCTGCGGCGACGTCGAGCCGCTTGCCGCGGGCGGCGGCGCGGTCGAACACGAGGCCGGGGTTGGCCTCGGCGAAGTGGTAGTGGGAGCCGACCTGGACCGGGCGGTCCGCGGCGTTGACGACGGTGAGGCGGGTGGTCTCGCGGCCCTCGTTGAGCGGTACGGGCCCGTCGCCGTACAGGATTTCTCCGGGAATCATGTGCGTCACGCCCCTCAGAGGATCGGCTCGTGGACGGTCACGAGCTTGGTGCCGTCGGGGAAGGTGGCCTCCACCTGGACGTCGTGGATCATCTCGGCGATGCCGTCCATGACGTCGTTCCGGGTGAGCACCTCGCGTCCGGACGCCATGAGTTCGCTGACGCTGCGGCCGTCGCGGGCGCCTTCGAGGATGTGCACGGTGATGAGGGCGACGGCCTCCGGGTGGTTCAGCTTCAGGCCGCGCGCCTTGCGCTTCTCCGCCACATCGGCGGCCACATGGAGGAGAAGCCGTTCCTGCTCGTGCGGAGAGAGTTGCACGCGTCCACCTCACTGTCGTCCGGCCCGTGATCGCCGGTCGTGATGGACCGTAGCGCGCTTCAACACTTTGTTGACCTGCACGCGGGTGTTCCACGACCAGGCGTTGAACCTTAGGACGCAGTCTTTTCCGGCGCTTTTCCGACGCGTTAACTGATCTTGGGTTCCCGCATCGACATCAGGGCGCGCAGCCCGTCCTCCAGTACCTCGACCTGTACATCGCCGAAGAGGGCCTGCTGGGCGATGAACCCCTGGGCGGTGGCGATGAGGGTGCGGGCCACATGGTCGGGGTCCACGTCCGCCTCCATCTGCCCGGACGCCCGGTAGGCGCCGACCAGGTCCGCCCAGGCGCGGCGCATGCCGCTGTACCCCTCGTCGAGGATGGCCGCCAGCCGTTCGTTGCGCAGCGTCTCCGTCCACACCTGGACGATGAGCCGGGCGAAGGCCTGCCGGTCCCCGCCCGGCACCCGCTCGATCAGCATGCGCCGCAGCACGCGCCCGAGGAGCACGTCCGGCGTGGGGGGCGGTGTGGTCCGCGCCGCCTCCTCGAACGCCCCCCGGATGCTGGTGAACGCCTCGTCGGCGATGGCCGCGATCAGCTCCTCCTTGCTGCGGAAGTAGCGGTACACGGCACCGGCCGACAGCCCGCTCTCGCGCAGGATGTCCTGCATCGACGTGGCGTGGAAGCCGTTGCGGGAGACGCAGCGGGCGGCGCCGTCGAGGATCTGCCGGCGGCGGGCGTCGAGGTGTTCCTGGGATACGCGAGCCATGGTCCAAAAGTAGAACGAACATTCATTCTTGACAACCACCGCAAGCGGCGGGACAGTGGCGCCAACAACAAAAACGAACGATCCTTCTCTATAGGAGTTCCCCATGTCCGCTGCACCCCACCGCCACGTGATCGCGGTGATGATCCTGATCCCGGTCGTGGCGGCGCTGGCCCTGTGGGCCTTCGCCTGGCCCGCGGCCCGGACCGCGCCGCGCGACCTGCCCATCGGCGTCGCAGGGCCCGCCGCGGCCGCCGACCAGCTCGAGCAGCGTTTCGAACAGCACGAGGGCGCGTTCGACGTCCACCGTTACGAGGACGAGGCCGCCGCCAGGACCGCGATCGAGGACCGGGTCGTATACGGCGCCGTCGTCGCGGGGCCGGGCGGCCCGGAGCTGCTGATCGCCACCGGGGCGAGCCCTGTCGTCGCCCAGCTTCTCCAGCAGTCGGTGGCCGCACAGGCACCGGCGGGCACCGAGACGAAGGGGACGGACCTGGTGCCCCTTCCGTCCGGTGACCCACGGGGCAGCGCACTCACGGCGAGCGTCCTGCCGCTCGCCCTCGCGGGCGTCGCGGCCGGGGCACTGGTGACCCTGCTCGGCCTGCGCGGCGCACGGGCCGCCGCCGCACTCGTCGGCGCCGCCGTTCTGGTGGGCATCACCGCCACCGCGATCGCCCACAGCTGGCTCGGCGCATTCGACGGCAACTGGTGGGCGGAGGCGGGCGCGCTGAGCCTGACGGTCGCCGCCCTCGGCATGTCCGTCGCCGGGCTCGCCGCGCTGCTCGGCACTCCGGGCATCGGGCTCGGAGCACTGCTGATGGTGCTGATCGGCAACCCGTCCTCGGGCGCCTCGTCCGCGCCGGAACTGCTGCCCGGGCCGCTCGGCACCCTCGGCCAGTGGCTGCCGCCGGGCGCCGGCGCAACACTGCTGCGTTCGGTGACGTACTTCGACGGGAACGGCGCGGCCACGTCGCTGCTGACGCTGTCGCTGTGGGCGGCACTGGGCCTGACCGCCGTGCTCGTCGCCGGCCGGCGACGCGTACCGGCCACCGCCGAACCGGCGGCCCGCCCCTCCCCCGCGCCGGTCGCCTAGGCCCCTTCCGTCCGACCGACCCACTCGCCGAGAGTCCCTGGACCACCACGGACCGGCCGCGCGTCCCCGCTGTAGCGGACGGGGGCGCGCGGCCTCTTTCTGCGTCGCCGGCCGAGCGCGGCCGGGGCGCTAGCCGCGATCCTCGGGACCGTGGCGCTCGGGGCGGTGATGCTCGGCGGTCAGGCCGAAGCGGCCGCGGGCGGGGGAAGCAGGCGAGGAGGAGCCGAAGGAGGACACGGAGCTGATCACCTGCTCCTCCCCGGCCTCCGACCCGCTCTCCAGCCGCTCCAGATCGGCGGCGGACACCAACGCCACGAGCGGCTTCCCGTGCCGGGTCACCACCACGCGCTCCCCGCCGTAGACGACACGGTTGATCAGCTCGGCGAGCTCTGCGCGGGCTTGCGTCACCGGAATCTCATAGGCCATGCTCCCATCATAACGGTCTGTACGTCCTGTACATTTTTTACAGCGACACGGAGACGCCGTCGACCGAGGAGAGGTACGCCATGAACCGCCCCGCCGCCCGATACGTGCTGCCCGAGTTCACCGAACGCACCTCCTCGGGAACACGCACCCTCGATCCGTACTCGAAGCTGATGGAGGAGCGGATCGTCTTCCTCGGGACCGCGATCGACGACACGGCGGCGAACGACGTCATCGCGCAGTTCCTGCACCTCGAGTACGCGGCCCCCGACCAGGACATCTCCCTCTACATCAACTCCCCCGGCGGATCACTGAGCGCCATGTCCGCCGTCTACGACACGATGCAGGTCGTCACCTGCGACGTGGCGACCACCTGCCTCGGCCAGGCCGCCTCGACCGCGGCCGCCCTGCTCGCCGCCGGCGCGCCCGGCAAGCGCACCGCCCTGCCGGGCGCGCGCATCGTGATGCAGCAGCCCTCCTACGAGGAGCCGTTGCGCGGACAGCCGTCCGATCTGGAGATCCACGCCGCGGAGTTGCTGCGGCTGCGCGAGCAACTGGCCGGGATGCTGGTACGCCACACCGGTCAGACCCCCGGACGCATCGCCGGCGACCTCGAGCGCGACAAGATCTTCGACGCACCGGCAGCCAGGGAGTACGGCCTGATCGACCACGTCATCACCTCCCGCAAGATCTCGGCCGCACCTTCCCCCGCCGCGAGGTGAGTCCGGAATGCTGCCGCCCGAACTGCCCCCGCTGCCCGCCCTCACCCGCGCCGAGGCCGAGTTCATCGACTCCTACCTCGAAGTCGTCGACCTCCTCGGCCGGATCAACCCCGCTCGCTCCACCCACACCTACACGGCCCTGCGCGCCGCGCAGGCCCTGGTCGGACGGGCGGCCGCACTCAGGGACGCCCTGACGCTCATGCACACGCGGGGCGAGAGCGAGGTGTACACGCACACGCTCACCGAGGCGCTGCGGGTGCTCGACGGCGAGCGCAGGGCGAAACGGGTGACCATGCCGCCCGTTTCCACGAGTTGACGATCACTCTGCTGCTGTCAACCGCCGACGGGACAGCGGTGCTCGTACCCCGTTCGGTGGAGCTTCGCGAAAGTTGTCGCCTGCCGCAGGACTTGCGCCGCGCGACCACCGATCTGGCGCAATCCGCCGCTTCGTCGCTGGTACGACGATGCTTCCGGGTCATGGGAAAAGGGGCTCCACGGTCCTGTCCACCCGAAAGGGCCAGTCGTGATTGGCTTCACAAAAGCCGTTTCAACTCGGAAATCGGACATGGGTGGGTAACGATCCGTGGGACGACAAGCCCCCGCCACCTTGACGGGGCGGTCCGGGCGGACGCTGAGTCCTGCCGCCGCACCGGACGTCTGGTCGACGGAAGTGCATCGGCAGGAGTGGAGGACCCGAGCAGTACGGCGTGACCGGCGACACCGGACGCGCCTTGGGGTGAAGCCGCTGCGGCGGCCGGGCGTCTTCGCCGGTCCGAACCCGACAGGTCATCCTTCACAGGCGGCTGACGAAGGGTTGCGCATGACTGCGCAGATTCATCTCCCGCTCCTCTTCTCGCGGGCGGGTGCCGTATCGGCACTGACGATCGCCGCCGTCGGCGGCACACTCCTCGCCCCGGGCGGAACCACCGAGGCCCATGCGGTCAGCAGCCACGCGAGCAAGGCGCTCAGGGTGGCGGCATCGAAGGAAGGATCGCCGTACCGTTACGGCGCCACGGGTCCGAACCGCTTCGACTGCTCCGGGCTGACGCTCTACTCGTACAAGAAGGCCGGGAAGATACTGCCCCGGACCGCACAGCAGCAGTACAACCGGACCCGTCATGTCTCCGCCGGCAACCGGCGACGGGGTGACCTGGTGTTCTTCCATTCCGGCGGTGCCGTGTACCACGTGGGCATCTACGCCGGGGGCGGGAAGATCTGGCACTCGCCGAAGACCGGCGACGTGGTCCGGCTCGTCAAGATCTGGACGCGGAGCGTCAAGTACGGCCGGGTGCGCTGACGCCCCGGCAGTTTCCCTGCGGTGGCGCGCTGTCAGTGCGCCGTCGAACGGACCAGCAGCGTCGCACCGAGCACGGTCAGCGCGCCGCCGGAAATCCCCTCGACGGCACGGGCGGTGCGCGGCCTGCGCAGCCACCGGCCGAGCCGGTCGACGAGCAGCGCCACCGCCGGGAACCAGATCAGTGCGAACAGCACGACGATGCCGGCCAGCAGCAGGGTACGCGGCAGCACCGCGGCACCGTCGGGCACGAACTGCGGAAGCAGACTCAGGAAGAGCACCGGCGCCTTCGGGTTGAGCACGTTGGTGAGGAAGCCCTGCCGCAGGCCGCGTCCGACGCCGCTCGTGGTCGCCTCGCCGTCGGGCTCCTCGGCCTGTGACCGCGCGCGGAGCGCGGTCCGTACCGCGCGGACGCCCAGGTACAGCACATACGCGCCGCCGGCGATCTGCAGTGTCCGGTACAGCAGGGGCACGGTCGCGAGGAGGGCGGCGAGTCCGGCCACGGCCAGCGCCGTGTGGACGAGCAGACCGCCCGCGACGCCCACCGCGCAGGCGACGCCGGCATGCCGTGAGGCGATCGCGTTGCGTACGACGACGGTGAAGTCGGCGCCGGGCATGGTGACCATGCCCGCGGCGACCCCGAGGAAGGCGATCAGCTGTACGTCCATGGCTCCCAGACTGGACCGTGCCGGGCCTTAACGTGTACTTGGGCTTTCTGCATAGAGGCCTGAAGCAACGCTTAAGGGGTGCGCCCATGTACGACCCGACACGGCTGGCCGCGCTCGTCGCGGTGGCGGAGGCCGGTTCCATCACGCGGGCGGCCGCCCGGCTGGGCTACACGGCACCCGCCCTCTCGCAGCAGGTGGCCAAGCTGGAACGGGAGGCCGGGGCGGTGCTGCTGGTGCGTTCGCACCGCGGCGCGCGGCTGACGGCGGCCGGCGAGCTGCTCGCCGAGCGCGCCCGACGGGTGCTGGACGAGATGGAACGGGCACGGCACGAGCTGGCCGGACTCTCCGGCCTCACCGGCGGCCGGCTGCGGGTCGGCACCTTCACGACCGTGGGCATCCATCTGCTGCCTCCGGTGCTGAGCGCGTTCCGCCGCGCGTACCCCGACGTCGAACTGACCGTCGCCGAGTACGAACCGCCGGGCGGTGTCACCGCGGTGGCGACCGGTGAGGTCGACGTGGCACTCACCCACGCCTATGAACCGGCCGAGCCGGCCGCACCACCGCCGGGTGTGGTCGTGGAGCCGCTGCTCGTGGAGGAGTTGGTACTGGTGACGGCGCCGGGTCATGTGCTGGCCGGTGGCTCCGGCCGGCTGCCCGTCGGTGACCTGGCCGGTCAGCCGCTGATCAGCAGCGCTCCCTCGCACCCGCCCCGCAAGGGGGTCGAGGGCGCACTGGCGCGGGCCGGTGCGACGCCTGCAGTGGTGTGCGAGTCACCGGGCTACGCACTGGTGTGCGCGCTGGTCAGCGCCGGGCTCGGGGTGGCGGTCGTACCGGAGATGGTCGCCGCGCTGGCGTCGACGCCCCTGCAGATACGTCAGCTGGAGCCTGCCGCGTTCCGCCGGACGATCTCCGTGGCGCACCGGGGTGAGGATTCGGGCCCGGCCGTGCGGTCCCTGCGGGCGCTGATGCGCGGCGCGTTCGGAAGGGCCGGCGCCCGTCCGGGCCCGGCCCCGCAGTGACGGGCTCGCGGCCGCGTTCCGGAGGCGGTTGCCGCGGTGGCGCGCTCCTGCCCGGGTGGGTGCCTCACGCGCTCCGGACGGGGTCGCCGCCCTCCTGCGCCGGGCGCCGGCACCGGTCAGTTCTGTACGGGGACGGACCAGGGCAGCGCGATCCAGACGGTCTTGCCGCCCTCCGCGGTGGGCGTGACGGTCAGCCGGCCGCCGCACTCGGCGGTGAGGGTACGGATGATGACCATGCCGCGGCCGTTGTCCTGGCGGACGGCGGCGGGCAGCCGCCGCGGCCAGCGCGGATGGCTGTCGGTGACGCCGATGCACAGCTGTTCGTCGCGTTCCAGGCGCAGGTCCACCGTGAACGTCGGTGACTGGCCGAAGGTGTGCTGAACGGCGTTGGTGGCGAGCTCGGACACGATCAGCCGGACGACGTCGACCGCCTCGGCGTCGGGCTCCAGCCCCCACTCGCACACGGCGTCCGTGACATGTCTCCGCGCGGCGGAGACCGACGCCGGGTCGCTCGGCAGAGTGACGGATGTTTCTTGGTGGTCTGCCATGGCGGCGCTGTCCCTTTCCCACCGCGGCCGGGCTCCGACTCGTAGCGGATGAAACGCAGGAACGGCCACGGATTACGCTTCCGCGTCAGACTGCCACTTATCGCCCCTCAGGGTCGGTGATCCACCGAGATACATACATTTCTGTCGCTCGATGCGGTGAACTCTGCTACGGGAGACCGTATTTGAGGCCCCCGGCCGAGAGTTCGTCCACGGCGACCGGGCACGGCACCGGCCTCAACGGCCGGGCGCCGTCCCGATGATCGTGGAGATCGCCGTGTCGATCTGGCGCTGCGTGAGATCCGCCCTGGCGGTGAGCCGGATACGGGAGATCCCGTCCGGCACGGACGGCGGCCGGAAGCATCCGACGACCAGTCCCGCCGCCCGGCAGTCCGCCGCCCAGCGCAGCGCCGCGTCCGGTGACGGCGCGCGCACGGAGACGACGGCGGCGTCCGGCCGGGCGGCGGTGAACCCGGCGTCGGTCAGTCGGCGGTGGAGCGTCACCGCCACCTCGCGCGCCCGGCCGGCGAGGCGGGGCTCGCGGCGCAGCACCCGCAGGCTCGCGAGCGCGGCACCGGCCGCGGCCGGTGCCAGCCCGGTGTCGAAGATGAACGTCCGCGCGGTGTTGACCAGGTGGTCGATGACACGGGCCGGGCCGAGGACCGCGCCGCCCTGGCTGCCCAGGGACTTGGACAGCGTCAGCGTGGCGACGGTGCCCGCCGCGCCCGCCAGCCCCGCGGCGTCAAGAGCGCCCCGGCCGCCGTCACCGAGGACCCCGAGCCCGTGCGCGTCGTCGACGAGAAGCGCCGCGCCCAGCTCACGGCAGGCGTCGGCGAGACCCGGCAGGGGCGCGGCGTCACCGTCGACGGAGAAGACCGAGTCGGTGACAGCGAGGGCCCGGCGGCCGGGGTGCGCGTCGAGCGTCTTGCGCACGGCCTCGACATCGGCGTGCGGGACGACCGACGTCTCCGCGCGGGACAGCCGGCAGCCGTCGACGATGGAGGCGTGGTTACCCGCGTCGGACACGACGAGCGCGTCCCGGCCGCCGAGCGCGGTGACCGCGGCGAGGTTCGCCGCGTAGCCGGAGGACAGCACGAGAGCCGCCTCGAAGCCGCAGAAGTCGGCGAGCTCGCCCTCCAGTTCGGCGTGGAGCTCGGTGCTGCCGGTGACGAGACGGGAGCCGGTGGCCCCCGCGCCCCACCGCCTGGCTGCCCGCGCGGCCCCCTCGGTGACCTCCGGGTGGCGGGTCAGCCCGAGATAGTCGTTGCTCGCCAGGTCGAGGAGATCACTCTCGGCGGCGCGCGGCCTGAGCGTACGGACCAGTCCCGCGTGCTCGCGGCGGCGCGACTCCTCGTCGATCCAGTCGAAAGGATCCTGCGGCATGGTGGTCCGGTCCTTTTGTAGGCAGCGGACAGACCCTAGCCCGGCCCGAGCGCCTGTCGGGTGTGGCCATGCACACACCTCGAAACGGCCCTGTTGTGGAGTTCCTCCTTGGCCCGGGCCCGTGCCGTACGCAAGGATCTGCGCCATGGACCTCCTGAACACGCTGGTGGAGAAGGGTCTGCGGCGCGAGCTGCCGACCCGTGAAGAAGCGCTCGCCGTACTGGCGACCTCCGACGACGACGTGCTGGAAGTGGTGGCCGCGGCCGGCAAGGTGCGCCGGCAGTGGTTCGGGCGGCGGGTGAAGCTGAACTATCTCGTCAACCTGAAGTCGGGCCTGTGCCCGGAGGACTGCTCGTACTGCTCCCAGCGGCTCGGCTCGAAGGCGGAGATCCTCAAGTACACCTGGCTGAAGCCCGAGGAGGCCTCCGAGGCCGCGGCGGCCGGTGTCGCGGGCGGCGCGAAGCGGGTCTGCCTGGTCGCGAGCGGGCGCGGCCCGACGGACCGGGACGTGGACCGGGTCTCGAAGACGATCGAGGCGATCAAGGAACAGAACGAGGGCGTCGAGGTGTGCGCGTGCCTCGGGCTGCTCTCGGACGGTCAGGCCGAGCGGCTGCGCGACGCGGGCGCCGACGCGTACAACCACAACCTGAACACGTCCGAGGGGACGTACGGGGACATCACCACCACCCACACCTACGCGGACCGCGTCGACACCGTCACCAAGGCGCACGCCGCGGGCCTGTCCGCGTGCTCCGGGCTCATCGCCGGCATGGGCGAGAGCGACGAGGACCTGGTCGACGTCGTCTTCGCGCTGCGGGAGCTCGACCCGGACTCGGTCCCGGTGAACTTCCTGATCCCGTTCGAGGGCACCCCCCTGGCCAAGGAATGGCACCTCACGCCCCAGCGGTGTCTGCGCATCCTCGCGATGACCCGGTTCGTCTGCCCCGACGTGGAGGTCCGGCTCGCCGGCGGGCGCGAGGTGCATCTGCGCTCGATGCAGCCGCTCGCACTGCACCTCGCCAACTCGATCTTCCTGGGCGACTACCTGACCAGCGAGGGCCAGGCCGGCAAGGCCGACCTGGACATGATCACCGACGCCGGTTTCGAGGTCGAGGGCACGGACACGACGACCCTGCCCGGCCACCGCGCCGCGGGCGGCGGCTGCGGGTCCGTGTGCGGCGAGAAGGGCGGCGAGGGCGGCTGCTCGGACGCCGCGCCGGCCGGGGAGGCGTCCGGGATTCCGGCGGCCGAGCCGGCGTCCGAGGTCCCCGGTGCCCGTAGAGACCTGGTCGCGGTGCGCCGCCGGGGCGCCGGGACGGATCTCGCGCCCAATGCCTGAGTTCACCCCCGCCGAACTGCGGGCGCTGGACCGGGCCCACGTCTGGCACCCGTACGGCCCGATGCCGGGCCGTACGGACCCGCTGGTCGTCGAGTCCGCCTCCGGGGTGCGGCTGCGGCTCGCCGAAGAGGTCCACGGCCGGCGCGAGTTGGTCGACGGCATGTCCTCCTGGTGGTCCGCGGTCCACGGCTACAACCACCCGGTGCTCAACGAGGCGGCGACCGCGCAGCTGGGGCGGATGAGCCATGTGATGTTCGGCGGGCTCACCCATGAGCCGGCCGTACGCCTGGCCACCCGACTGGTCGAGATCACGCCGGAGCCGCTGCGGCATGTCTTCCTGTGCGACTCGGGTTCGGTGTCCGTCGAGGTCGCGGTGAAGATGTGCCTCCAGTACTGGCGCTCGGTGGGCCGCCCCGCCAAGCAGCGGCTGCTGACCTGGCGCGGCGGCTACCACGGCGACACCTGGCAGCCGATGTCGGTGTGCGACCCGGAGGGCGGCATGCACGAGCTGTGGCAGGGCGTACTGCCCCGCCAGCTCTTCGCGGACGCGCCGCCCGCCGCGTACGAGGAGTCGTACGCGCAGGGCCTGCGCGAGCTCGTCGCCCGGCACGCCGACGAGCTGGCGGCGATCATCGTGGAGCCTGTCGTCCAGGGCGCGGGCGGCATGCGCTTCCACTCCCCCGAGTACCTGCGGGTGCTGCGGGAGGCCTGCGACGAGTACGGCGTGCTGCTGGTCCTCGACGAGATCGCGACCGGCTTCGGACGTACCGGCACGCTGTTCGCGGCCGGGCACGCGGGGATCGCGCCGGATGTGATGTGCCTGGGAAAGGCGCTGACCGGCGGCTATCTGACGATGGCTGCGACGCTGTGCACCGCGCGGGTGGCGGAGGGGATCTCGCGGGGCAAGGTCCCGGTGCTGGCCCACGGCCCGACGTTCATGGGCAACCCGCTGGCCTCGGCCGTCGCCTGCGCCTCGATCGACCTGCTGCTCGGCCAGGACTGGCAGCAGGAAATCAAACGCCTCGAGACGGGCCTGCGGGACGGGCTCGCCGAGGCCGCCGCACTGCCCGGGGTGCGGGACGTCCGGGTCCTCGGCGGCATCGGCGTCGTCCAGCTCGACCACGAGATCGACATGGCGGCGGCCACGGCGGCGGCGGTCCGGGAGGGCGTCTGGCTGCGGCCGTTCCGTGACCTCGTCTACACGATGCCGCCGTACGTCACGAGCGACGAGGATGTCGACCGGATCTGCCGCGCGGTACGGGCGGCGGCAGCGGCGGGGTGACGGATGGTGGCGCGTGGCGCCTGCGGCGGGCCTGTCCCCTACCCGCCCCTTCCCGAACCGGGGCGCGGCCCCGGCCGTCCTGCCGGGCTCGGGCTCGGGCTGAGCTGGGGCAGGGGCTCCCAGCCTGCCCCCACCGGGCTCAGGGCAGGGGCTCCCGGCCCGCCCCCACCGGGCTCGGACTGGGGCTCCCAGCCTGCCCCAACCGGGCTCGGGCTGGGGCTCCCGGCCTCCCCCCGCCGGGGTCAGGGCAGGGGCTCCCGGCACGCCCGCCAGGGCCGCGCGCCCGGCCCGGCCGCCGAACCGGGACCCTCCGGCCCGCGCCCCGGACTCGGGTGCCGGGGTCGGGCTTCGCCCGGCCCGTACCGCCCCGCGGGCGGTTTCGGGGCTCCGCCCCGGGCTCCGGTACCGCGCTTCGCGCGGTGACCTCAAACTCCGCCTACGGCCTGGCGGCCTGGGGGTACCCCCGAGCCGGGCCCAAATACCGCTCCGCGGCACCCAGCCGTCCGGCGGGAGCGAAATCCGGCCTCGCCGGCGATTGAGGCGCGGGGTTCGGGGCGGAGCCCCGACGGGACCGGCACGTTCCAGCCTCGCTGTGGGTACCTGGGGTGGGGTGGGGGGAGATCAGGCAGTCCGAACGAACGAAAGGCGCAGACGCACATGGCAGTGATCGTCGTCACCGGTACCGGAACCGAGATCGGCAAGACCGTCGTCACCGCGGCCGTCGCCGCGACCGCGCTCGCGCAGGGACGGTCCGTCGCCGTCGTGAAGCCCGCGCAGACCGGGGTCGCGCCCGGTGAGGACGGCGACGTCGACGTGGTGCGGCGGCTCGCCGGCAACGTCACACGGAGCGAACTCGCCCGTTTCCCGGAACCGTTGGCGCCCGCCACCGCCGCCCGGCGGGCCGGGCTTCCTCCGGTGCGCCCCCACCAGGTGGCAGAGGCCGCCGAGAAGCTCGCGAGTGAGCACGACCTGGTGCTGGTCGAGGGCGCCGGCGGCCTGCTCGTACGGCTCGACGACGCCGGCGCCACACTCGCCGACGTGGCCGCCGAGCTCGCCGCGCCCGTGCTCGTCGTCGCTCCCGCCGGGCTCGGCACGCTCAATATGACCGCCCTGACCGCGGAAGCCCTGCGCGCAAGGGACTTGGAGCAGCTGGGCGTCGTGGTCGGGAGCTGGCCGGCCGGGCCGGATCTCGCCGCCCGCTGCAATCTCGCCGATCTGCCGGAGGCGGCGGGCGCCCCGCTGCTGGGCGTCGTCCCCGAGGGCGCGGGCGCGCTCGCTCCCGTCGAGTTCAGGCAGCGGGCCGCCGCATGGCTGGCGCCACGCCTGGGCGGCCGGTGGGATGCCGGGGCGTTCACCGCCGCCGTAGGCTGAATTCCATGCGCGCAAAGATCGACGAGGTCGTCTTCGACTGCCACGACCCGGCCCGGCTGGTGCGGTTCTGGGCCGCGCTCCTCGGCGGCGATCCGGTGGACCGTTCCGACGACTGGTCATACATCGATCCGCCCGGGTTCGTACGCGTCGCCTTCCAGCGCGTGCCGGAGGGCAAGTCGGCCAAGAACCGGCTGCATCTGGACCTGGACGCGGGCGACGTCGACGCGGCGGCGGACGAGGCGGTCCGGCTGGGTGCGGAGCTCCTCGGTGCGGTCGTCACCGACGACCACGGCCGGTTCCAGGTCCTGCGCGACCCGGAGGGCAACGAATTCTGCTTCGTGGCGCCGCTCGACGCCTGATCCGCACCGGCCGGGGGAGAATGACGGTGACCGGCCCGTCCGTCTCATGGAGGCCCCCATGGTCCCGATGGTTCAGCGCGGCACGAAGGTCCCGAAGGACGCCGTCCACCATCCGCTCTTCGCCCGTTTCTACGCGAAGATCAGCGTGAGCGCCGACCTCAAGGGCGGCATCGCCGCCTACCGGGCCGAGCTGCTGGAGGGGCTGTCCGGCCGGGTGATCGAGATCGGCGCGGGCAACGGACTGAATTTCGCGCACTATCCGGCCACCGTCTCCGAGGTGGTCGCCCTCGAACCGGAGCGCACACTGCGGAAGCTGGCCGTGGAGGCGGCGCTGCGCGCCGAGGTGCCGGTGGATGTGGTGCCCGGCGCCGCCGAGGCCCTGCCGGTCAAGAGCGAGGGCTTCGACGCGGTGATCGCCTCTCTGGTGCTGTGCACCGTACGGGATCTGCCGCGGGCGCTGTCCGAGATCAGGCGGGTCCTGCGGCCCGGCGGGGAACTGCGGTTCTTCGAGCACGGACTCGCGGACGGCCGCGGTCTCGCGACGGCTCAGCGGGTCCTCGACGGCACCGTGTGGCCGCTGCTGTTCGGCGGCTGCCACACCGCCCGCGACCCGGTCGCCGCGATCGAGGAAGCGGGGTTCGAACTCGGCCCCTACCGGCGGTTCCGCATCCCGGACGGCGGACCGCAGCTGCCCACCTCACCGTGCGTACTGGGCGTCGCCCGCCGGCCGCGGGAGTCTGCCTAGTCCAGGCGCCGTCCGGCCGGTCCCGACCGGAGGCCGTCGCCGATGTTCTGTTCCCCGTGATGCTCCAGCACCTCGTCGACCGTCCCGAACGAGGCGAACTCCCCTGCCCGCTCCGATGTATTGGGTGTATTGGCTGCCATTCCTGCGAGTGCACGACAGCGGCTGCGCACCGATGGCGCGGGCGCGGCAGCGTCACGCGCTCCACCCGCGCAGTTCCTCCGCGATCCGCCGGACGTCGGCCTTGCCCTCCTTGACCAGCCGGGCCAGGTCCCGCACCTGTTCGGGCGAGGTGACGACCTTCAGTCCGCAGGCGACGAGATAGCCGTACGCGACGGCCGACGCGAACATGGCGTTGGAGCGTTCCAGCGCGGGCACATGCAGCAGAAGTTGCAGCAGTGCGGCGGCGCGTGAGGCGGGGTCGCCGTAGACGGGGACGCCGAATATCTCCGCCTCGTGGCGGCTGACGGCGGCGACGAGCGCTCCCCAGTCCGTGACCTGGGGATCACCGGGAGTCTTGTGCTCGGCCACCATGAGCAGCCAGGCGAGGTCGATCCGCAGGCTCAACGCTTGTCGCCGAACTCCTCGGCGAAGACCGACTCGTACTGCTTCATGAAGTCGGCCGCCGCGTCGACGAAGGTGCGTCCCGCTTCACCGGCGTCCTGCTTGACCAGTTCCTCGATGTAGCGGTTCATGCTCAGGCCGCGTTGCAGCGCCCGCTGCCGGGCGGTCTCCGCGGTGGACTCGTCCACGCGTACGTTCAGCTGGGTCTTCGCCACACCATCAAGCTAGCGCGATGCCGCTAGCATCCGCAAGTGCGCGTCCCCCTCCCACCGGTCGTCCGTCCCGCACCGTGAAAGCCGGTGGCGGGCGCGACGGGCGGCGTGCTTGGCTCGCGGCCATGACCGACCCGCTGACCAGCACCCTGACCGACCTGCGGATCCGCAATGCCGCTCCCGACGAGGCCGAGGCCGTTCTCGGCTTCTGGAAAAAGGCCGCGGAGGGCACCAGCATCACCGACGACGCGGACGGCGTCACACGCCTCATCGCACGTGACCCCGAGGCGCTCATCCTGGCCGAACGCGACGGCGTCCTCGTCGGCTCGGTGATCGCCGGTTACGACGGATGGCGCTGCTCCCTGTACCGGCTGGCGGTGCTGCCCTCCCACCGCCGGCGCGGAATCTCTGCGGCACTGCTGGCAGCGGCCGAGAAGCGGTTCGCCGCGGTGGGCGGCCGGCGCGGGGACGCGATGGTGCTCGAGGCCAACGAACGGGCGCAGCGGGCGTGGGAGTCCGCCGGGTACCTGCGCGAGGACCACTGGCGCCGCTGGGTCAAGCCCTTCGCCTGAGCGCTGACGCACCAAGCGCCTTTGCTGATCCTTTACCATGGGAGCACTGTCCACTCCCCGTACGAAAGGTGTGAGCGTCCGTCCATGGACGAGCCTCCCAGTAGCCGACATCGCGCAATCCTCCTCCCGCTGTCCGATCATGGGACGGAGGTGAACCGATGACCGAGTTGCTTCTGCTCGCTGTAGCGGTGCTGCTCTCCGTCGCCTGCGGGGCCTTCGTCGCGGCGGAGTTCTCCCTCACGACGGTGGAGCGCGGTGATCTCGAGCGGGCCGCGGAGCGCGGCGAACGCGGCGCGGCCGGCGCCCTCAAGGCCGTACGCAGCCTCACGTTCCAGCTGTCCGGCGCACAGCTCGGCATCACCGTCACCAACCTGGTCGTCGGTATGCTCGCCGAGCCCTCGATCGCCGCGCTCATCCGCGGACCGGTCGAGGACGTCGGCCTTTCCCCCTCTGTCGCCTCGTCCGTGGCTCTGGTCATCGGCACCGGGCTGTCGACCGTCGTGCTGATGGTCGTCGGCGAGCTGGTCCCGAAGAACTGGGCCATCTCCTCCCCGCTGGCCGTCGCCAAGGTGGTCGCCACGCCGCAGCGGATCTTCACCGCCGCCTTCCGGCCGCTGATCTCCCACCTCAACAGCACCGCGAACCGCATCGTGACGCGGCTCGGTCTGGAACCCACGGAGGAGCTCGCCTTCGCCCGCAGCCCCAAGGAGCTGATCGCGCTGGCCCGTCACTCGGCCAAGGAGGGCGCGCTTGAGGCGGACACCGCCGAGCTCTTCGTCCGCACCCTCGGCCTCGGCGAGCTCACCGCGGAGAACGTCATGACCCCGCGCGTGCAGGTGACGGCCCTCGAGGCGCAGGCCACGGCCGAGGACGTCGCCAACGCGACCCGGGCGACCGGCCTCAGCCGCTTCCCGGTCTACCGGGGCAACCTCGACACCGTCGTCGGCATCGCCCACATCAAGGACGTGCTGGCCGTGCCCGCGGAGCGCCGTCCGCGCCTGCGGGTCTCCGAGCTGCTGCGCGAACCGGTGCTGGTGCCCGAGTCGCTGACCGTCGACCGGCTGCTCGACCGCATTCAGGGCAAATCCACCATGGCCGTCGTCATCGACGAGTACGGCGGCACCGCCGGAGTGGTGACGATGGAGGACATCGTGGAGGAGGTCGTCGGAGAGGTGCGCGACGAGCACGATCCGCACGAGACACCCGACCTGGCTCCGGCGGGCGAGGACGCCGACGGACGGTCCCTGTGGTCGGCCGACGGTGCCGCGCGCACCGACCAGCTGGCGGCCATCGGCCTGCGCGTGCCGGACGGCCCCTACGAGACACTGGCCGGCCTCGTCGCCACCGAGCTGGGACGCATACCCGCCGGGGGTGACCGGATCGACATGGCCGGCTGGCAGCTCGACGTCGTCGACGCGTCCGGGCGGCGCGCGGCGCGGGTGCTGATGCACGCTCCGCTCGCCGCGGACCGGCCGTCCGACGAGACCGAGGAGGCGGGACGATGATCGCGATCCAGCTCTTCGTCGGCCTGCTGACGCTGGTCCTCAACGCCTTCTTCGTCGGCGCGGAGTTCGCGCTGATCTCGGTGCGGCGCAGCCAGGTCGAGCCGGAGGCGCAGGCGGGCAACCGCCGGGCCCGCAGCGTGCTGTGGGGCCTCCAGCACGTCTCGGCGCTCATGGCCGCCGCCCAGCTCGGCATCACCCTGTGCACCCTGGTCCTCGGCATCGTCGCCGAGCCGGCCATCGCACATCTGCTGGAGCCGGTCTTCGACGCGGTGGGTGTGCCGCACGGGGCGGTCCACCCCATCTCGTTCGTCATCGCCCTGTCGCTCGCGACGTACCTGCACATGCTGCTCGGCGAGATGGTGCCGAAGAACGTCGCGCTCGCCGAGCCGCTGCGCAGCGCGTTGTGGTTCGGGCCGCCGCTGGTGGCGTTCGCGCGGGCGCTGCGGCC
This sequence comes from Streptomyces peucetius, assembly GCF_025854275.1. Taxonomy (NCBI): domain Bacteria; kingdom Bacillati; phylum Actinomycetota; class Actinomycetes; order Kitasatosporales; family Streptomycetaceae; genus Streptomyces; species Streptomyces peucetius. The sequence goes on from NZ_CP107567.1 coordinate 1,031,977, forward strand.
GGTGATCTTCATGATCAACGCGTTCGCGAACGGTCTGCTGAAGCTGCTGCGGGTCCAGACGAGGGACGAGGTGTCCGCGACCTTCTCCGACGACGAGCTGGCGAACCTGGTCCAGGACGCCGGCGAGGCCGGCCTCCTCGACGACCGCTCCGCGGAGCGGCTGCGGGACGCCCTCGAACTCGGCCGCAGGCCCGTGCGCGACGTCGTGATGCCCATCGAGCGCGTGGTGTACGCGCAGGCCGGTACGACGCCGGAGCAGTTGGAGGCGCTCTCCGCGGACTCGGGCTTCTCCCGGTTCCCGGTGGTGGACGCTGGGCGCCGCATCCTCGGCTACCTGCATGTGAAGGACGCGCTGGACGCGGCGCCACGGGATGTGGCGTTCCCCGTGGCGGCGATGCGGCCGATCGCGCGGGTGCGGGCGACGACCCCGCTCGACGACGTCCTCACGGCGATGCGGCGCAGCCGCACGCACCTGGCGGCCGTCCTCGACGAGGACGGCCGGCCGGAGGGTCTGGTCACGATGGAGGACATCCTGCGGGAGCTGGTGGGCCGACCGGGGTGACGGGGGCGCGGGGCGGGCGGGCCGCTGCGCGGGGCGCTCTCCCCTCCCCGCCCCGTCCCGTTGCACCGATGTGCGGCTCCGCCGCGTGGCGGGCCAAGCCCCAAACCCCGGTACCGCGCTTCGCGCGGTGTCCTCAATCTCCCCCTACGGCCTGGCGGCCGTAGGGGGGGCACCTCCCACGCCGCCAGGCGTAGGGGGCGTACCGCCGGCCGGGCTGCACAGCAGCCCCGCCGGCGATTGAGGCGCAGGGGTACGGGGGCGGAGCCCCCGGTTTCGGGAAGGGGCGGGGAGGGGAACAAGCCCGCCGCTAGAACGCCATCGCGCCCACCCACCCGTCGAGGACCTCCCGGCGGCCCGTGACCGTGAAACGGTCCGCCGTCGGGCGGCGGCGGCCGTAGAGGAGCAGCAGCAGGTCCGCCGCGGTGGACGTGACCGTGACGGGCGCGGCCGACGCCGTCTTCGTCCACGAGAAGCCGGCCGCGCCGAAGGCGATCGTCCAGGCCGCGCCGGTGTCCTGTGCGACGAGCGAGACCGAGCCGTCCGGCAGTGCCTCGAGCCGCTCGGTGATCCACGAGTAGTGCGGCAGGTTCTCCAGGAATTCCTCGATGCCGTCCGCCGCGGTGCCCGGCGCGACCCGGGGTTCGCGTCCGAGGGCCAGTTGCGCGTCCGCGAGGTGGATCACCGCTTCGAAGAGCAGCCGCCGGGGGTAGAACGCGACCCGCTGGTCCTCCCCGTAGGACCACATCGGCAGATCGGGATCCACCTTGCGCACGGTACGCAGGGCCGCTTCCGCGCTGCGGGCCACCCAATCCGGGTAGGCCGACGGATCGTCCGGCAGGTCGAGGGGCACGTCACGGGCCCAGACGCGTTCGGCGGCCCGTGTCCGCACCACGTGTTCCGCCCAGCGGTGGGTGGTGCCGTGGTGCTTCACCAGGTCGCCCACGGTCCAGCCGGGGCAGGTGGGCACCGGGATCGCCGGGTCCACGCCCCGTACCGCCGCCACGAACTCGCCGACGAGACGCTCGACGGCGTCGCAGTACCGCTCGTGCTGGTCGTCGTCCAGGCCGAAGCCGTCCGGCACCCGGAGCAGGTCGTCGCGCCATCCGCCGTCGGGCTGGCGGTCCGCCGCCCTGCGGACGAGTGCCGCGAGCTCGCGACGGTCGGCGGGCGGCAGTCTGTCCAGCAGGAATCCGGTGGCTTCCAGCCACTTCACGGCGGTGTCGGGGTCGAGCACGTCGTCGTCGCAGGTGTCGATCAGGGTCACCACTTCGGCCAGCGCTTCGGCCAGCGCATTGAGCAGTGCGTCACTCACGAAAGCTCCCCTCCGGATACGGAACCGAGGGACCCTACCGCGCGGTACGATCGCTGCGCCATGGAGATCAATGCCAACTACACCAGTTTTGTCGCGGTCGGTGACTCGTTCACCGAGGGCATGTCCGACCGGTTGCCCGACGGCTCGTACCGCGGCTGGGCGGACGTCCTCGCCGGCCGGCTCGCGGCCCGCACTCCCGGCTTCCGCTACGCGAATCTCGCGGTGCGCGGGAAGCTGATCCGGCAGATCGTCGACGAGCAGGTCGGCATCGCGGCCTCCATGGGCGCCGACGTGATCACGCTGGTCGGCGGTCTGAACGACACCCTGCGGCCCAAGTGCGACATGGTCCGGGTGCGCGACCTCCTCGAGGAAGCGGTGGAGAAGCTCGCGCCGGCGTGCGGGCAGCTGGTGCTGATGCGCAGCCCGGGCCGCCAGGGCCCGGTGATGGAACGGTTCCGAGCGCGCATGGAGGAACTGTTCGCCCATGTCGACTCCCTCGCCTCACGGCACGGTGCCCTCGTCGTCGACCTCTACGGCTGTGCCGCCCTCGGTGACCAGCGGATGTGGGACGCGGACCGGCTGCATCTGACGGCCGAGGGGCACCGGAGAGTCGCGGAGGCGGTCTGGCAGACGCTCGGTCTGGACGCCGCGGACGACTGGAAGGCGCCGCTGCCTCCCGCGCTCCGGGGCAGCTGGGCGGCGCGGCGGGTGGCCGACGCGCAGTTCGCCCGCAGGCACCTGGGGCCGTGGATCGGCCGGCGGCTGACGGGGCGTTCCTCCGGGGACGGCAGGCCGGCGAAACGGCCTGAACTGCTGCCGTACGAGCCCGGCGGGACGTCCTCCGCCGGCGCCTGATCCGCCCGCACGACCCCCTCGTAGCAAGCTACAACCATGGGCGGGGCGCTGAGCTGCGCAAACCCACAGTAGAATCTGCTCACGTGACTGCTGTGTCTGCGAAGCCTCGCATCCCCAATGTTCTCGCCGGCCGCTACGCCTCCGCGGAGCTGGCCGTGCTCTGGTCCCCCGAGCAGAAGGTCAAGCTGGAGCGTCAGCTCTGGCTGGCGGTGCTGCGCGCGCAGAAGGACCTCGGGATCGAGGTGCCGGACGCCGCGCTCGCCGACTACGAGCGGGTGCTCGGCCAGGTCGACCTGGCGTCGATCGCCGAGCGCGAGAAGGTCACGCGCCACGACGTGAAGGCCCGTATCGAGGAGTTCAACGCCCTCGCGGGCCACGAGCACGTCCACAAGGGCATGACCTCCCGTGACCTCACGGAGAACGTCGAGCAGCTCCAGATCCGGCTGTCGCTGGAACTGATGCGTGACCGTACGGTCGCGGTGCTGGCGCGGCTCGGCAGGCTGTCGGGCGAGTACGCGGAGCTGGTCATGGCCGGCCGCTCCCACAACGTCGCCGCCCAGGCGACGACGCTCGGCAAGCGGTTCGCGACCGCCGCGGACGAGCTGCTGGTCGCCTACGGACGGTTCGAGGACCTGCTGGGCCGCTACCCGCTGCGCGGCATCAAGGGGCCGGTCGGCACGGCGCAGGACATGCTCGACCTGCTGGGCGGCGACGCGGCGAAGCTGGCGGACCTGGAGCAGCGCATCGCCGCCCACCTGGGCTTCGGCAACGCGTTCACGTCGGTCGGCCAGGTCTACCCCCGCTCGCTGGACTACGACGTCGTGTCCGCTCTGGTGCAGCTGGCGGCCGCGCCGTCCTCGGTGGCCAAGACGATCCGGCTGATGGCAGGCCACGAGCTGGTGACCGAGGGCTTCAAGCCGGGCCAGGTCGGCTCGTCCGCGATGCCGCACAAGATGAACACCCGCTCCTGCGAGCGCGTCAACGGTCTGATGGTCATCCTGCGCGGCTACGCGTCGATGACCGGCGAGCTCGCCGGTGACCAGTGGAACGAGGGCGACGTGTCCTGCTCCGTGGTCCGCCGGGTGGCGCTGCCCGACGCGTTCTTCGCGCTCGACGGTCTGCTGGAGACCTTCCTGACGGTGCTCGACGAGTTCGGGGCGTTCCCCGCGGTCGTCGCGCGTGAGCTGGACCGCTACCTGCCGTTCCTCGCCACGACCAAGGTCCTCATGGGCGCCGTCCGCGCCGGGGTGGGCCGCGAGGTCGCGCACGAGGCCATCAAGGAGAACGCGGTCGCCTCTGCCCTGGCCATGCGGGAGCAGGGCGCGGAGCGCAACGAATTGCTGGACAAGCTGGCGGCCGACGAGCGCATCCCGCTGGACCGCGCCCAGCTGGACGAACTGATGGCGGACAAGCTGTCGTTCACGGGTGCCGCGAGCGACCAGGTGGCCTCGGTGGTCTCCCGTGTGGAGGAGATCGCGAAGCAGCACCCGGAGGCCGCCGCCTACACCCCGGGCGCGATCCTCTGACCCGCCCGACCCCGGCCGAGCTGGAGGCCGCCCGCGACCGCGTGATCGAGGACGTGGTCGCGGGCGGTCTTTCCGTGCTGTTCTGCGGCATCAACCCGGGGCTGATGTCGGGTGCCACCGGTCACCACTTCGCCCGCCCGGGCAACCGCTTCTGGCCGGTGCTGCACCTGTCGGGTTTCACCCCGCGGCAGTTGAAGCCGTCGGAGCAGCGCGAGCTGCTCGGCCACGGCCTCGGCATCACGAACGTGGTCGCACGGACGACTGCCCGGGCCGACGAGATCGGCGACGAGGAGTTCCGCGAGGGCGGCCGGCTGCTGGTCGCGAAGGTGGAGCGGCTGAAGCCCCGCTGGCTGGCCGTGGTCGGCGTGACGGCGTACCGCACGGCGTTCGGGGAGCGCTCGGCCCGGATCGGTCCGCAGGAGCGGACCATCGGCGGCGCGCGGGTGTGGGTGCTGCCCAACCCGAGCGGGCTGAACGCGCACTGGTCGCTCCGGGCGATGGCCGAGGAGTACGGCAGGCTCCGCGAGGCAGCCGACGGGCAGGTCCGGGAGGACGCCGGGCCGTGAGCGGGCCGGCCCGGGGCTTCCGGGGATTGGGCGGTCGGTGGCGGGCCGGCGCGGGATTCCGGGGACGGGCGGTCGGCTGTCGGGCCGGAGGTCAGTCGGTGTCCGTGGCCGCCAGGACCGCGATCTCCTGTCCCCCGGGTCGCACCGCGGCCACGGCGAGGTCCCAGGCGACCTCCTGGAACCACGGGGACGACGTGCCCAGGCGGAACCAGTGCGTCTGCTCGACGAGTTCCGCCGTGCGGCCGATCGGTGCGTCCGCCGGTGCGCCCGCCAGTGCCCCGAGGGAGCGCCACGCGGCGAGACGCCCGTAGGCGCCGTACATGCCGCCCCCGTAGGCCGGGCTGCGCACCGCCGCGGAGAGCAGGACCCGAAGCACCTCGTCGGAGGTCGACGCGTACAACCGGTCGGTGGGCTGCCCTTCCGGCCAGGGGATCAGGGGAAGCCGCTCGATGACGGCCGGAAGGTCTTCGGGCGCGACCGGGTCGGGCGACCAGAACTCCTGGGTCGCGACGAGCCCGTTGGAGCTGTCGCGCCAGTGCTGCACTGCCGCGCCCATGGCGACGGCGGCGGTTTCGCCGGTGATCTCCGTCAGGTCGAGATCCGCGGTGCGGCTGCGTGACGACGGTGAGGCGTGGAGTTCCGGGCCGTCGTAGGTGACGGAGGGCGTGGGCGGCACCGTCCAGGTCCAGGAGGCGTCGGCGTGCGGCGGTCTGCGCAGACCGCGTTCCGCGGGCAGCAGGCTCAGGGGAAGACCCGCGAGGGGGTGCCGCGCGGCGACGAGTGTGCCGGCGAAGGAGCGGAGTGCGGCGTACTGCTCGACCGGTGCCCCGGTGAGCACCATCTCCTGGAGAAGGCAGGCGGCGAACTCAAGGGAGTGGACCGAGTCGGCTCCCGGTGCGAACACCACCTGCTCGACGTCCTCGATCCGCTGACCGTGGGCGATGAGGGTCGCCAGTCGCCGCTCGGCCGCCGTGCGTTCGGCGCCGGAGGACCGCAAGGAGGCCGGGATGCGCAGAAGCGTGCGGACGCTCTGGGGCCCGGGGTGGGCCGATACGGTCTGGAGGAGGCGCTGCAGGAGGACTTCGTGCTGCCACTGGACGTCCTTCCCGGTGGCGGCGTGGGCGGCAAGCTGCTCGCCGAGGGCCCCGGCCCGGTCGAGCCGGCCGGCACGGACCTGCCTGTCGATCTCCTCGGAAAGCGCCGAGACGTCCGCTGAACCGGCCGCGGAGAGGCCCGCGACGGTGTGCGTGATGTCGTAGGTCATCGCGGACGAACCTCGTTTCGGGTGCCGGTCCCGGCGACTTGGCCGGCACCTTGCGGTGCCGGCCAAGTCTAGCTACGGCGTTCCTACGGACTCGCCACCGGGTAGGCGCTCAGGAACAAACCGGTGTTGGGATCGACGGCGACCTTCATGTACTCCTCGCCCTGGGTCCCGATCGCCCTGCCCATGGGGAAGATGTACACCGCGTCGTCGCCGGGAACCCTGATGGCCTGGGCCTGCTTGGCCCATGCCTCGTCGACGAGATCGAACAGCTTGTTCGGGTTGTTCTCGAGGAAGACGGTGTGGGTTGCCCTGGTCGGGTCCGGCACGGTGTGGGCGAGCAGGTGGTCGATCTTGTGGCCGTGCTTCCTGTCCGGCCCGTAGATGAGACCGCCCGGCGACACGAAGTGGTCGCCGCCCATGTCCGCGAACGTGACCGGGCACGTCGCATTGTGGACGAGGACCGGAGTTCCGCCCGCGAGCACGTAGTAGGTGTGGATGTCCCGCACCGACAGGTTGAACACCTGCTGGACGCGCCGGTCCTCCTGTGCCGACACCACGGTGGCCGTGGTGCCGTCCGGCGTGCGGACCTTGTCGCCGGGGACGACGCCGTCCGCGTTGACCCAGTCCTTGCGGTTGGCCAGCCAGATCGGGTGAGCCGCGGTGGCGGTGAAGCTGCCGACCCGGCTGCCCGACTCGCCGTCCTCGTCGACCGTGATGGTCACGAGGCGCTTGAGACCCGAGGTGGTGAACAGCTGCTCGACCGCGCGGGCCGCTGTCCTCTCGGTCCCCGGGTCGGTGCTGAGCACCCGGTCGCCGACACGCACGTCCTTGATGGGCTTCGTCCGGCCGTCGGCCATCAGGACGGGGGTCTGCGGCGTGAAGCTGTTGCACTTCTTGAAGACCTTGCTGCCCTTGCTGAACAGCGACTTGAAGAAGCCGGACGCCTTGTCGCCCCACTTGCCGAACTTGACCGCGCTCGCGCCGTAGCCGAGTCCTGGCACGGCGGAGGCGCAGGACAGGGCCGCGTCGCCCAGGGCGTCCGACTTGCCGGACGCCGCTTCACCGCCGTACCAGGCGCAGTTGGCGCCGTCGGCGGCCTCTCCGAAGCCGGGGATCAGGCCGAGGACGTCGAGTGCGAAGTGGCCGCCCTCGGAGAGCACCGCACCCCAGTCGATGTCCTCGCTCTCGCGCAGCCAGTCGTTGAAGTCCTTGATCTCCTCCCGGAACTGCTTGGCCTCCTCGCTCCTGAGCTTGGCGAGCTCCTCCTCCTGCTTTTTCTCGACGGCGGCGATCAGGGCTTCCTTGGCTGCCGTCTCGGCGGCCTCGGAGTCCTTGCCCGCAGCCTCGGCAGAGGCACGGGCGGCGTTGGCCGAGGCCCAGGCGTCGCTCGCGGAGGCCTGCGCGGACGCCGCGGAAGCCTCCGCCTGGGCCGCGGAGTTGGTCGCACGCCGGGCCGCGCTGTGGGCATCGGCCTCGGCCGCGCGGGCCGTCCTGGCGGAGTTCGCCGCGTCGGCGGCGGACGCCTCCGCGGCGGCCGCGGACTTGCGGGCCTCCTCGGCGTACACGCCCGCCTGCTCGGCGGACTCCGCGGCCTGTGCGGCGTACTGCGCCGCCTCTTCGGCGGCCTTGCGGGCCTCTGCCGCGACCTTCGCCGCCAGGGCGGCGTTCTGCTGGGCGGTCGCCGCGACGCTCGCCGCACCGGCGATGATCCGCTGGATCCGGGACACATGGGTGGCGGTCAGCAGGTCCTTGCGCTGCGCCCGGAACTGCCCGACCTCGATGAAGTCGTGGAGCATCTCCGGCGGGCCCGCCAGCGCGACCCGGGCAGCGGCCTTGACCTCCGGCGTGCCCTCGCTCATCAGCTGGACGGCCCGCACGCGCTCGTCATTGGTGCGGGCCGTGTAGTAGCCGGAGGCGATGAAGGCACGCAGGGCTTCGGTCGTACCGGCGTCGAGGGCCGCCTGTCCTGCCTTCCTGACGTCCGGGCCGGCTCCCTCCATCAGCTGGACGACCCTGACGCGGTAGTCGTTCGCCGCCGCCTGGTGCTGACCCGTCTCGAGGAACTCGCTGATCGTGGCGGCGTCGCCGGTCAGTGCCGTCCGGGCGGCCGTCTGGACGGCGGAGTACTCCGAGTCCCAGGCCAGCCGTACGACACGGTCGGTCTCGTCGTGCCTGTCGGCCAGTTCAAGGCCGCTGCGCACGTACTCGACCACCTGGCTGCCGGGGCCGCTCAGGGCGACCTCGGCGGCCGTGGCGCTCCAGGGGCCGCGGGTCTTGGCGACGTGCAGGGCCACCTTGCGGGCCTGGGGCGTCACCGCAGCGACGTCGACGTCCGGCTGCGCCACCTCGGCGGCGAGCCGCTCGGCCTCCGCGTCGAGCAGCTTGGCCTGCTCGATCGCCTGCTGTGCGGCGGCGCGGCGCTCGTCGATGGCGATCTTGGCGGCCTTGGCCTCCTCGATCGCGGTGGTCGTACGGTCCGCCAGCTCCGCCGCCTCGACCTCGCGTGCGAGGTCGAAGGTGGCCCGCGCCTTGGTGACCGCGGCCGTCGCGGCGTCCGCGGCGGTCTTGGCCGCCGTCGCGTGCTTGGTGGACTCGGCGGCGGCGGTGGCCGCGTCCCCGGCGTGCTCCGCGGCCGCGTCGGCCGCCACCGCTGCGTTCTCCGCGTGGACGGCGGCCGAGTTGGCCGCGTCCCTGGCCTCGAAGGCGGCCTTGGCCGCCTTGGCTGCCAGCGCCTGCGCACGGTTGGCGGCGTTGGTGGCCGCGGCGGCGTGGCGGCGGGCCTCGGCCGCGGCGGCCCTGGCCCGCTCCGCCTGGGCGCTGGAGACGTTCGCGTAGCCGCTGGCCTCTTCCGCTGCGGCCGCGGCCGCGTTGGCGTGGACGCCGGCGCCGATGGCGGCCTTCGCGGCGTTGCCCGCCTCGGTGGCCGCGGTGCCCGCGTACTCGGCGGCCTGTGCGGCCTTCTTGGCTCCCTGGGCAGCCTTCCGGGCGCCCTCGGCGGCCTTGCGGGCGGCGTCCGCCTTCGTGGCGTCGGTCGCCGCTTCCGCGGCGGCGTTACGGGCCCGGGACGCCGCCTGTGCCGCCGCAGCGGCGGCGGATGCGGCCTGCGATGCGGCGTTGGCGGCGATACGCGCCGAGGTGTTGGCGGCGCGAGCCGAACTGATGGCCTGCTGCGCGGCCTTGGCCGCGCCGCTTGCGGCGTCGGCGGCCCGGCCGGCGGCGTTGGACGCCCTCTTCGCGTCGTCCTTGGCCGCCTCGGTCTCGGCCGCGGCGGTCTGCGCGGCCTCCTTGGCGAGCTTGGTGGCGGCGATCGCCCGGTCCGACGCCTCCTTGGCGGCTTCCGTCTCCGCCTTGGCCTGGCGTCCGGCCTCCTCGGCGAGCGCGGCCAGTTCCGTCACAGTGGCGAGCTCCTGGTCACGGGCGCGCGCGATGTGCTGGCCCACCTCCAGGAATTCTCGGACGTCGTAGATCGAGCCGTTCATCGCGGCCTCTGCGGCCTCGCGCACGGCCGGGCCGCCGGTGCTCAGGATCTGAACGACCATGACCCGGTCGTCGGCGTCGCGAGCCGTGTACTGGCCCTCGGCGATGAACGCCCGCACGTCCTCGATCGTGCCGTTCATGGCCGCGGTGCCGGCTTCCTTCACCCCCGGCCCGCCGGCGGAGATGATCTGCGTGGCCCGCACCCGCTGGTCCTGCTCCAGCGGAAGCTTCCAGCCGTCCCGCAGGAAGGCGTCGAGGTCCTCCGGCGTCCCGGCGAGAGCCGCCTCGGCCGCCGCGCGTACCGCGCGTCCGCCCGCCGAGAAGATCTGGACCGTGGCCACCCGGTCGTCGCTGAGCTGGGCCGCCGGGTACTCGTGGTCGAGGAACGTCTGTACGTCCGCGTCCGACCCGAGCAGTGCGACCTCGGCGGCCGCCTTGACTCCGGGTCCGCCGGCCCTCCACAGCTCCAGCACCCGGCCGCGATCGGTCGGCGGGATGTACTCCCCCGTGTCGCTCTGGGTGCTGCTTGCTGCCGCTTCGACCGCCGAGGCGGGAGCGGATCCGACGAGCCCCACGACGAGAGCGAGGAACAGGCTCAGGCACAGCGCGTGTGTCGCGGCCGCTGCTCCCCTCCTCCGCCCTCGGTGGTTGGCTCCCCCCGGTATGCGCACGCTCGTGCGTGACGCTCCGAAGGGGAGCCGATTTCTTGGTCTCAAGGAACGAGCCACCCCTCATATATGCCGGCAACTCCCCTGGCCGGCCTGCCACTTTGGCCAGCACAGCATAGGAGGTCGGTGCGACAGAGGCGGCCGTTGGACGATCACCGACGGCACTCACGGAGGCGGTCGAAGGCCGGTTCCGGGCGCCGCCGGTGCGGGTGCTGGTGCGAGTGCCGGGGCGGCCTAAGGCGGGTCGACGTCGGTGACGACGGCGATCAGCCGGTACTCGTCCTCGCCTTCCGCGCGGGAGACGCCGACGGCTGTCCAGTGGCTCCCGACGCGCCACATGTGCAGATCCTCGACGCAGTGGCTCAGCTCCTCCCACGGCTGCGGTATCTCCTCGCCGCAGATGCTTCCGATGAACACCGACCACAGGGCGAACCACTGGCCCTGACCCCACCGGCTGCTCAACGCCGCGACCAGCGCCTCGCACTCCGCCTCGTACGGCTCGCGTGACCGGCCGGCTGTGCGGTCGGACGCGTCCAGGCCGTCCGCCGGCGTGCGCAGGCGGGCCAGGTGGTACCCAGGGCCGCTGTCGCCGAGCTGCGACCTCTCGCGCTGCGCCGGGAAGGGGCGGCCGCGCAGCAGGTCGATCGCAGCGAGATGCTGTGCCGTGGTCATGCACCCATTGAACCGGCAGGCACCGACAGTTGGGACACGGTGACCCGTTCCGCGGGCCCGCCGCCCGGGCCGGAGACCCGGCGCGGCGCCGGCAACGAGTACGATCCGGCCAGAGGCGGCACAAACGGGGAGGACACACGTGGGGCGGCTGACCGGCGGCGATCCGTCGCTGTTGCGGCGGATCAACTCCGCGGTGGTACTCCATTCACTGCGGGGCGCCGACTCGCCCACGCTCACCGACCTGACCCGGATCACGGGCCTTTCGCGGCCGACGGTGGAGGGCGTGGTCGAGGGTCTGATCGAGAGCGGCCTGGTCGTCGAGGCCGTGCCCGACGAGGGTGAGGCCCGCCGGCAGGGACGGCCGGCGCGGCGGTTCAGGTTCCGTGCGGAGGCCGGGCACCTGCTGGGGATCGAGATCGGTGCCCACCGGGTCGCGGCGCTGCTGTCGGGTCTGGACGGGCGGATCATCGGGGCGGGTTCGCGGGAGGTGTCCGAGCGGGCGAGTGCCGACGACCGGCTGGAGCGGGTGCGGTCGGTGGTCGCCGACCTGCTGCGGCGCACCGGTGTGGCGCGAAGCAGCCTGCGCGCGGTGGGTGTCGGCTCGCCGGGGATCGTGGAGGCCGACGGGACCGTGCGGCTGTCGACGGCGCTGCCGGGCTGGACGGGGCTCCCCCTGGGCGAGCGGCTGCGCCGGTCGTTCCGGTGCCCGGTGCTGGTGGAGAACGACGCCAACACCGCCGCGGTGGCCGAGCACTGGAAGGGCGCGGCGACGGACTCCGACGACATCGTGTTCGTGCTCGCGGGGCTGAGCCCCGGCGCGGGGTCCCTCATCGGCGGGCGGCTGCACCGGGGTTACGGCGGTGCGGCGGGTGAGATCGGCGCCCTGCACCTGCTGGGCAGGGACGAGACGCCGGAGAAACTGCTGTCGACGACCGGTGAGCCGCTGCACCCGCTGGACGAGCAGGCGGTGGCGGACGTCTTCGCGCTCGCCAGGAACGGTGACGAGGGAGCCCTTGCCGCCGTCGACCGGTTCAACAAGCGCCTCGTGCACGACGTGGCCGCGCTGGTGCTGGCCCTTGATCCGGAGCTGGTGGTCATCGGCGGCTGGGCGGCCGGGCTGGACGGGGTACTGCCGCCGCTGCGTGACGAGCTGTCGCGCTACTGCCTCCGGCCGCCGAGAGTGGCGCTGTCCCTGCTGGGCGAGGCCGCTGTGGCGACCGGCGCGCTGCGGCTTGCGCTGGACCATGTGGAGGAACAGCTCTTCGCCGTCGAGGGAACGGTGACGGCCCGCCGCTGAGCAACGCGGCGGGCCGGTCGCGACCGGTCCGGGGCCGGCCGGGCGTCGGTCCTGTCAGGAGGCGCGGCGCTCCTGGCCGTGGTGGCTGATCTCGACGTCGCCGCCGAAGGTCAGCCGGCAGGTGTCGGCGCGGTACGTGGCGACGGACACCGCGGCGGTGCGGCCCTCGGAGAAGTACCGCGTCGTGACGACGAGGACGGGCGCGCCCGGGAGGCGGTCCAGCTCCTTGGCGTCGACGGCGCCCGCGGATCCGAGCTCGACGGCGCGGTCCTGGCCCGCGAGGTCCAGGCGCTGCAACTCGCGCAGCACACTGCGGGCGAGCGCCGGGCCCGACGGCGCCTCGATGACGGGCAGGTCGGGCACCGAGGCGGACGGCACGTAGAGCAGTTCGGCGGCGACGGGCTGGCCGTGGCTCATCCTCAGCCGGCGCACCGTGTGCACGGCTTCGTCGGTCTCGGTGTCGAGCAGCCGGCCCACGGCCGCCGACGGCACGGCCACGGTGCACTCCGCGGCCTGCCAGGCGTCGTGTCCCGTGCCGGGCCAGTCCTGGCGCGAGGTGGTCACGTCGACGCCCACGCGCGGCGGGGCGACGGTCGTGCCGACGCCGCGGCGGCGCTGCAGGCGGCCTTCGAGCTCGAGCTGCTCGAGCGCCTGCCTGAGAGTGGCGCGCGCGACGCCGAAGCGGGCGGCCAGGTCCCGTTCGTTCGGCAGGATCTCGCCGACGGTGAAGTCGGTGTCCAGTGCTTCGGCGAGCACGGTCTTGAGGTGCCAGTACTTAGGCTCCGGCACCGATTCCAGCTGCGTGGTCCCCACCCTGATCCTCCGCGATCGCCGTACCGGCGGCTGCTGTTCCGCGCCCTTGTTTATTAAAGGTTCCTGCACTATCCCTGCGACCATAGGACGGGCCCCAAACTTGGTCAAGACCAATCCTGAGGGTGTCACGCTGTGGAATCGCCCACTTGCGCGGCGCGTTCGCGCCGTCTTCGTACTCAGCCCGGCCCGGGCAGCACAAGACCCCGCGGCCGGATACGGTCACGGGGTCCGCGGTGCGCCGACGGCCGGCGTCAGGGCGTGCCGAGCGAGGCGAGAGCGGTGAGCTTGTCCGGGTTCCTGATGATGTAGACGCATTGAATGCGTCCGTCCAGTACCTCCAGCTGCACGACGGAGTCCAGCCGGCCTCCCAGGGCGACGATCAGGGCGGGCGCGCCGTTGAGTTCGGCGAAGCGGAGCTCCACGTCCTGAATCGACTCCTGTGTGACCGCGCAGAGGAAGCGGCCCACCTTGTCCGCGCTCTCGATGATCCGCAGCGGCGCCTTGGACTTGCCGCCGCTGTCGCCGACCAGCCGTACGTCCGGGGCGAGCAGGGAGAGCAGGCCGTTCAGGTCGCCGCCCGCGGCGGCGGACAGGAACCGCTCGGTGAGGTCACGGCATTCGGCAGGGTCCACGTCGTACCGGTGCCTGCGCTCGTCGACGTGCTTGCGCGCCCGTCCGGCCAGTTGCCGCACGGCCGCCTCCGACCGGTCGAGCGTGGCCGCGATCTCGGCGTACGGGAAGCCGAACGCCTCGCGCAGCACGAACACGGCGCGCTCCAGCGGCGACAGCGACTCGAGGACGACCAGGACGGCCAGCGACACGGAGTCGGCGAGCACGGCCTGCTCGGCCGTGTCGGGAACGGAGGGGCCGAAGTGGGTGGCGATGGGCTCGGGCAGCCACGGGCCGATGTACGACTCGCGACGCGACTGGATGTGCCGCAGCCGGTCGATCGCGAGGCGCGTGGTGGTCCGTACGAGGTAGCCGCGTGCTTCGCGCACGTCGTCGCGCGCCTCGGCCGACCAGCGCAGCCAGGCCTCCTGGACCACGTCCTCCGCGTCGGCGATCCGGCCGAGCATGCGGTAGGCGACGCCGGTCAGGACGGGCCGGTGCTCTTCGAAGACGTCGGTCACGGTGTCTGTTGCCACTCCTCCATCCCAGCCGACGGCGCTCCGGCTGTCCAGCAGGTTCCGGTGCGGCGCTCGGCACATCCGCACGCGGGCCGGTACCGCCCCTTGAACTCGGATCTACCGAGCGGTAATTGTTACTGACAGTCTGTCTACAGCAGTGCAGCGCAGGGAGCGTGCAGCATGGCCGCAGAAATCTCGTTCTCCGTCCCGACCCCCCGGGGCAGCCGCACGCTGTCCGTCACCTACGAACGCCGAGGCACCGGCGAGCCGCTGCTGCTGCTCCACGGGATCGGCCACCACTGGCAGGCCTGGGAGCCCGTGATGGACATACTCGCCGCCGAGCGCGACGTCGTCGCCGTCGACCTGCCGGGGTTCGGCGCCTCCGCCGCGCTGCCGGAGGGTGTCCCGTACGAGCTGGGAACCGTGTCGACGGTGCTCAGCGCCTTCTGCGCGGCGCTCGGCATCGACCGGCCCCACGCCGCCGGCAACTCCCTCGGCGGCCTGCTCGCCCTCGAGCTGGGCCGCGAGAAGCTGGTCCGCTCGGTGACCGCGCTCTCGCCGGCGGGCTTCTGGTCGGAGGCCGAGCGGCGCTACGCCTTCACCACCCTGCGCACGATGCGGCTGGGCGCGCGGTACATGCCGCTGCCCATGGTCGAGCGGCTGTCGCGGTCCGTCGCGGGGCGTGCGGCACTGGTCAGCACGATCTACGCCCGCCCCGGGCGCCGTTCGCCCGAGGCCGCCGTCGCCGAGACCCGCGCCCTGCGGGGCGCCACCGGCTTCCACGAGACGCTCGCGGCCGGAGGCGGCGTGATGTTCACGGACGACGTCCGCGACGTCCCCGTCACCATCGGCTGGGGCACCAAGGACCGGCTGCTGCTGCGCCGCCAGGGCGTACGCGCCAAGCACGTCATCCCCCGGGCACGTCTCGTCAGGCTGCCCGGATGCGGCCACGTCCCCATGAGCGACGACCCGGCCCTGGTGGCACGCGTCCTGCTGGACGGCAGCCGCTGATCCGGGGCGCATCGGGTCAGGTGGGCGGCCCGTCCTTCGGCGGAACGCGCACGACCAGGAGGGCGACGTCGTCGTCGTTGTCATCGGGACGCGCTCTTTCCATGACGAGATCGGTGAAGCCCTCCAGGGGCCGGCGGGCCAGAGAGGCGGCGTTCCGGCGCAGCCTCTCCAGGCCGTCGTCGAGAGAGCGGCCAGGCGATTCGATCAGGCCGTCGGTGTAGAGCACCAGAGTGGACTGCGGCGGCAGGACGACCGTTGCGTCCTCGCGGGGAATGCTGACGTGAGTGCCGAGCAGGAGGCCGTGCCCGTCCGTGAGGTAGCGGCTCTGACCGTCGTACGTGACCAGCAGTGGCGGCGGGTGGCCGGCGTTCGTCCAGCGCAGCGTCCACTGCCCCGTGGCGTCCGTCTCCAGCCGGCCGAAGATCATGGTGGCCAACTCGACCTCGGAGATGTGGGGAATGGCCTCGTCGACATGGCCGACCACGATGCTGGGCGGTTCCTGGTGCGTCCAGGCGTATGCCCGAAGGATGTTCCGGAGCTGGGCCATTTCGGCCGCCGCGTCCAGGTCGTGCCCGACGACGTCGCCGATGACCAGGGCCAGGGACCGGTCAGCAAGGTAGAAGGCGTCGTACCAGTCGCCTCCGACCTGGGACGCGTGCGGCGCCGGCAGATAGCGGGCGGCCATTTCGAGACCCGGTACGGGCGGCATCTGGGGCAGCAGGTGACGCTGCATGGTCTCGGCGACCTTGCGCTGGCGCTGGAAGAGACGTGCGTTGTCGAGTGCCAGGCCGGCGCGGCGGGCAATGTCCTCCAGCAGTGGGATGTCAGCGCTGGTGAAGGGCTCCGGGCGGTCGGATCTGCCGAGGGTCAGAGCCCCGAGGACCTCTCGTAGACCGCGGATGGGCGCGATGAGCGCAGTGTGCATGTGAGTGACGTCGAACAGTCTGGCCTGCTCGACGGCGATACCGGAGTCGGGCGCGCCCTGGTACGTCGCGGGCGTCGCCAGGGTGGACCCCGCTCCCCGCAGTGCCCGGGACAGCGGCTGGGGGGAGACCTGGGGGATCGGCGGCATCGCTCCCTCCAAGTCCTTGCGGCGCACCAGGCGGCCCCCCTCCTCGTGCGCGACCACGGTGCGCCAGACCTCGTCGTTGTCACTGATCAGGTCGACGACCGCCCAGTCCGCGAGCAGTGGGACGACCAGCCCGACCAGACGGTCCAGCGCCTCGTCGACGTCCAGGGTGGAGGTGAGCTGGGTGGTGGTCTCCGCCAGCAGAGCCAAACGTTCCAGCTCCGACAGCAGCTCCATGCTGAGGGCCGGTTCCTGCTGCGACGGCTCGGCGCCCTCGTGCTCGTGGAAGACCACCAGGGCGCCCATTTCGTCGGCGCTGATACGCAAAGGGGTCGCCAGCCAGGACATGGTCAGCAATGTCCCGTCACCGCGCTCGAAGTGGCCCAGATCCTCCTGCCGGGTGCGTCGGGACATGAAGGCTTCCATCATGGAGCACTGGCTCCTGGGAACAGGCATGCCATTGCCGTCCCGGTGGAGGAGATCATGCGCATCCCGGCCCAGCAGGTCGTCGGCGCTCCGGGCCAGCAACGTCTCGGCCTCGTGGTTCACCGCGACGATGGCGCCGTCGGCGTCCACCGCGTACGCACCGGCCTTGAGTCCTGCCAGCCAGCTTCCGAGCCACAGTTGCAGCGCAGTGCCACGTTCCCCGTCGCCTGCCCGACCACCACGTTGCGCGACCACTTCTCCGCACCTCCGCACTCGTGCCGGCCATGTCCGGAGCCTCCGCGGCCCTGGCCGGACACCACCCGGCGTCCACAGGGCCCACCCACGACGGGTGCCTTGCGTCGGCCTTGTCGGGCAGGGGGAGGCGGGGAAAATGTACAGGGTACGCCGGACTCTTCCCGCGGGGACACCGGCAGACGCGGCCTTGGCATTCCAGAGTACCGAGCCGAAATCCGGGCCCACCGTGGCCGGGGCCTCCTGCCTGCTCCTCTCCTGAGCAGCTGACGCATGCAACACCGCGGCCAGGAGATCGCCGAAGCGGTTCCGGCAGTGCTCGGCAGAACAGCCCTCGGGCACGCCGCCTCCCAGGCCGGCACCTCCGCACGCCGGCCGGCCGAGGCAGTGGGGACGTACCACTCCACCGGCCGCGCCGCGCTCGACGCCCGCGACAGGACACCGCCGGCGGCGTGGAGAATGGACCTGCCCCGGAGCGGCACCTGACCGGGGCAGTTCGCGTGGAGACAAGTGAGACGCCCCGGCTGCCGGGCCGGTTCGGTGGCGGCAGCAGGACGGAAACGGAGCCGTGATGGATCAGCAGCACTTCTCGGAGATCACCTCGTTCCTCGAGGACCGGCTCCGTCCGCTCTTCGATCCGGAGACCGGCAGTGACCACGGTTTCGGGATGGACGACACCTCCCGTGCGCTGCGTGCGCTGCGGGGCGCCGTTTCGAGTGCGGGGGCGGTGAAGGGGATCTGCGAGCAGCGCGCCACGGCAGAGGGCGAGTTGAGGGGCGTCATCGACCAGACGCTGGCGCACCACTGGGACCAGTTGGTCGGTCTCGCCCGGCACTGGGAGGACCACCCCGACTTCCGGCCGGAGTTCAAGCGCGGTTCCTGGGACTTCGAGGCCGAGCCGACCGCGGCGAACGTCTCCGGGGGCTGAGGACCGGAGCGGCGCCGCGCGTCACTGCCCCCGTGGCCGGGCCCGGAGCGCCGCGTGTGACCCGGCGTACGTGAGCGCTCCCGCGGCGGCGGCGATCAGGAGGTAGAGCCACCACAGCCGGATGTCGCCCCCAGGGGTGAGCACCAGGAGGATGACGAGCGTCCCGAGGGCGACCCGGGCCGCGCCCGCGCCCGGCGACATCTGCTTCGGAGCGTCCATGATGTGTTCCTTCCCCTCCGTGGGCGCGGGTACGCCGTTCACCCGGCGTTCGCCCACCGGACTCGGCCTGCGGCTAGGCATGGCTCGGCACACCGGCCGGCAGCACCTGGAGGCGCAGACATGTCACAGAATCCGCAGAGTTCTTTCCCCGCCCGCCGTTCCGTCCTGCGCGGCACGGTCGCCGCGTCCGCCGCGCTCGCGCTGCCCGCCGCCGGCGCGGCGGCGGCGCCCGCGCTGGCGTTGTCAGGGCGGCCGCGGGCCGGCTGGGGTGTGCAGACCGGTGACGTCACCACCGACTCCGGCCTGGTGTGGGTGCGTTCCGACCGGCCCGCCCGGATGATCGTGGAGACGTCCGCGACGGGGTCGTTCCGGCGGGCCCGCCGGTGGCGTGGCCCGCTGCTGGGACCGGGCACGGACTTCACCGGAACGACGGCGCTGCACGGTCTGCCCCCCGGCGAGCAGGTGCACTACCGCGTCACGCTCGCGGACCCGGACGATCACCGGCGTACCGGCGAGCCGGTGTACGGGACGTTCCGCACCGCGCCGGCCGACCGCCGCCAAGGGGTGCGGTTCCTGTGGTCGGGCGACATCGCAGGACAGGGCTGGGGCATCAACCCCGACATCGGCGGCTACCGGGCGTACGAGGAGATGCGCCGGCTGGACCCGGACTTCTTCCTCTGCAGCGGCGACACCGTGTATGCGGACGGCCCGCTCGTGGAGAGCGTGCCGCTGCCGGACGGGCGGGTGTGGCGGAACCTGATGACGGAGGAGAAGTCGAAGGTCGCCGAAACGCTCGACGAGTACCGGGGCACGTTCCGCTACAACCTGCTCGACGACAACGTCCGCCGGTTCAACGCGCAGGTTCCGACGATCGTGCAGTGGGACGACCACGAGGTGCGCAACAACTGGTACCCGGGTCAGATCCTGGACGACGCGCGGTACACGGAGAAGGACGTGGACGTGCTCGCGCGCCGTTCGATGCGGGCCTTCTCCGAGTACTTCCCCGTCGGCACGCTCGACGGGCGGCGCGGCGGCGAGGGCCGTGTCCACCGGGTGGTGCACCACGGGCCGCTGCTGGACGTGTTCGTCCTCGACATGCGGACGTACCGCAACGCCAACTCGCCGAACCGGCAGGCGGACGACGACCAGGGCATCCTCGGTGCGGAGCAGCTCGCGTGGCTCAAGCGGGAGCTGGCCCGGTCGCGGGCGGTGTGGAAAGTGATCGCCTCCGACATGCCGATCGGGCTCGTGGTGCCGGACGGAGCGGCGAACTTCGAGGCCGTGGCGCAGGGGGATCCGGGTGCGCCGCTCGGGCGTGAGCTGCAGATCGCGGAGCTGCTGCGGTACATCAAGCACCGGCGGATCACGGGCACCGTGTGGCTGACCGCCGATGTGCACTACACGTCGGCCCAGCACTACGCGCCGGAGCGGGCGGCGTTCAAGGATTTCGCGCCGTTCTGGGAGTTCGTGTCGGGTCCGCTGGCCGCCGGTGGTTTTCCTGCGAACGCGCTCGACGGCACCTTCGGGCCCGACCGGGTGTTCGTCAGGGCGCCTCAGCGGGCAAACGTGTCGCCGATGGAGTCGCCGCAGTACTTCGGCGAGGTCGACATCGACGGCGGCAGCGGCGAGTTGACGGTGCGGCTGCGCGCGGAGGGCGGAACGGTCCTCTTC
Source organism: Streptomyces peucetius (assembly GCF_025854275.1). Lineage (NCBI taxonomy): Bacteria > Bacillati > Actinomycetota > Actinomycetes > Kitasatosporales > Streptomycetaceae > Streptomyces > Streptomyces peucetius. The sequence continues at coordinate 1,051,692 of NZ_CP107567.1, forward strand.
GGCCGGACGCTCCAGCCGGGGCGCGTCGGCCAGTGACGGGTACGGTCCCGGCCGTAGGGGGCGGCCGGGACCGTGCCGGGCGGAGTGCTCTGTCAGCCTTGCCTCATGGAAGCGAACACTCCGCGCCAGAAACGGTCAAAACCAGTGGATAGCGCTCCAGACAGGCGCTTAACCCATCAGTCACAAAGCGTTCGTGATCACGCAACACCGTTAGGCCACAGTGAAGCCATGACAGATGTGACTTCCGCGAAGAGTGCCCGCCACCCGCACCACTGGCGGCGGGACCTCGTCGAACTGGCCGCCATGTTCACCGCCGTGGCCGTCGCCGACACCATCGCCAAGCTGATCGGGCACACCCCCGACGGGCCGTTCCTGCTCGTGGCCTCCGCGGTGGCGCTCGCCGCGACGGCCGCCTTCCACACATGGTGGGCACGGCGCCACGGCAACGCACCGCCCCTCGGGACGGCGGCGGGGAGCCCGGCCGCCGCGCACGGGCGCGAACACGACGAGCCCCGCGAGACCGCGCTGTGGCGGATGCGCACCACCGTCCAGGACACCCCCGGCAGCCTCGCCGCGCTCTGCGGCGCCCTGGCCGGGCTCGGCGTCGACATCCTGACGCTGCAGACGCACCCGCTGGCCGACGGCACGGTCGACGAGTTCCTGCTGCGGGCGCCCGCCTCCCTCCAGGCGCGGGAGCTGACGCGCGAGGTCGCGGCGGCCGGCGGCAGCGGCACCTGGACCGAGCGGGCCGACGCCCACGACCTCGTCGACACGCCCACCCGGGTGCTGGGCCTCGCCACCCGTACCGCCCTGGACGCGGCGGAACTGCCGCTGGCGCTGCGGCAGCTGCTCGGCCGGTGCACCATCCGCTCGCGCCCGGCCGTCTCGCCGACCGGCCGCCCCGCCGGCGAGATGCCCCCGGTCGAGGGAGTGCTGGAGGAGACCGTGATGCGGCTGCGCGACCCGAACGGCGGCGCCATCACCGTCGAGCGCGCCCATCTGCCGTTCACCCCCACCGAGTTCGCCCGCGCCCGGGCTCTCGTCGAGCTGGACGCGCGCCTCGGCCCCCGCGTCCCGCGCAGCCAAGACGTCCTCACCCTCCCGGAGGGCAACGAGATCACCGTGCGCCGCGCGGACCAGGGCGACACCGCGGCCGCGCTCGCCATGCACGAACGGTGCTCCGACCGGACGCTCTCCCTGCGCTACCACGGCCCCGTCCAGGACGCGGACCGCTACCTGAACCACCTGCTGAGCCCGCGCTTCGGCCGCACGCTCGCCGTGGAGACCGCCTCCGGGCGACTGGTCGCCCTCGGCCACCTGCTGTGGGACGGGGACGAGACCGAGGTCGCACTGCTCGTCGAGGACGCCTGGCAGCGCCGTGGCATCGGCTCGATGCTGCTCGAGCGCCTGACGGGTATGGCCGCCGAGGCCGGCTGCGAAAGCGTCTACGCCGTCACACAGGCGTCGAACACCGGGATGGTCGCCGCCATGCGCGGCCTCGGCCTGCCGCTGGACTACCAGATCGAGGAGGGGACCCTGGTGGTCACCGCCCGACTGGACGCGGCTGCAGTCCCTCCCGGTCCCCTTCACGAGCGGGCTGAGCAGGCAGGGCGGAGCGGACGGACCGAGCGCTGAGCGCCTCGGTCAGGTCCCGCCACAGGTCCTCGACATCCTCCAGCCCGACCGACATCCTCAGCAGACGGTCGCTGACCCCCGCGGAACGGCGGTCGTCGGCGTCCACGATGCGGTGGCTGATGGAGGCCGGGTGCTGGATCAGGGTGTCGACGCTGCCGAGGCTGACCGCCGGCGTGATCAGCCGGACTCCGGCGATCACGTCGTGCGGGTTCCCGTACACCTCGAAGGAGATCATCGCCCCGCCGATGCTCGGGTAGTGCACCCGGGCGACGCGGGGATCGGTGGTGAGCCTGCGGGCGAGGTCGGCCGCGGTCGTGGACGCGGCCCTGACCCGTACCGGCAGCGTGGAGAGCCCGCGCAGCAGCAGGTACCCGGCCATCGGGTGGAGCACGCCGCCGGTCGCGAAGCGCACCTGGCGCAGCTTGCGGGCGAACTCCTCGTCGCAGGCGACCACACCGCCCATGACATCGCCGTGACCGCCGAGGTACTTGGTCGCGCTGTGCAGCACCAGCCGGGCACCCTCCTCCGCCGGCCGCTGGAGAACCGGGGTCGCGAAGGTGTTGTCGACCAGCAGCGGCACCGAGCCGCAGGCCTGCCGCACGGCCCGCAGATCGACCTCGGCGAGCGTCGGATTGGCCGGGGTCTCGACCATCACCAGGCCCGTGTCGGGCCGCAGCGCCTCACCGATGCCGGCCGGGTCGGTCCAGGTGACCTCCGTGCCGAGCAGTCCGGCGTTCAGCAGATGGTCGCTGCAGCCGTACAACGGCCGGACGGCGACGACGTGGCGCAGGCCCATGCTCGCGCGCACCAGCAGCACGGCGGTGAGGGCCGCCATGCCGCTGGCGAAGGCGACGGCGCTCTCGGTGCCCTCGAGCTTGGCGAGCGCCGTCTCGAAGCGGGCGGTGGTCGGGTTGTCCAGCCGTGCGTATACAGGAGGCCCGTCCGGCCGTGCTCCGGTGGTGGCGAACGCGTCGATCCGCGCCGCCTCACCAGCGGCGTCGTGCGACGGGTAGGTGGTCGACAGGTCGAGCGGCGGCGCGTGCACACCGAGCTCGACGAGGTCCTCGCGTCCGGCGTGCACGGCATCGGTGGCCAGGGCCCGGGTCGCGGGCGTGGCCGAAGCTGCGATCTCCATGGCTGCACTGTGAACAGTTACCGGGAGGTAGCGATCCTCCTCCGTGCTACGTTCGGCAAATGGCTGATTCCGTCGCACTGGACCCGATCGATCTCCATATTCTCCGCCTGCTGCAGAACGACGCCCGGACCACCTACCGGGACCTCGCGGCGGAGGTCGGCGTGGCCCCCTCGACCTGTCTCGACCGGGTCACCAGGCTGCGCCGCTCCGGTGTCATCCTCGGCCACCGGCTCTCCCTCGACCCCGCGCGGCTGGGCCGGGGGCTCCAGGCTCTGCTGCTGGTCCAGGTGCGGCCGCACCGGCGGGAGCTGATCGGTCCGTTCGTCGAGCGTATCCGCGCCCTGCCGGAGTCGCTGGCGCTGTTCCATCTCACCGGCCCCGACGACTATCTCGTCCACGTCGCCGTCACGGACATGACGGACCTGCAGCGCCTGGTTCTCGACGAGTTCACGTCACAGCGTGAAGTGGCCCGGGTGGAGACGCGGTTGATCTTCCAGCAGTGGGAGTGCGGGCCGCTGCTGCCCCCGGCGGCGGCCGACACCGGCTGATCCGGCCAGACCGTCCGGTTGCCAGGCGCCCGACGGCCGATGGTGGTGACGAGGGGACCTGCGTTCGTACAGGATGGGCCCATGCCAGAGACTTCCAGCAGCGCGCTGCCCCGCCAGGTCGCCGACACCTACGTCGACGCACTCATCGAGCTTGATCCGACCCTCGGTACCTACCTGGGAATCAAGGAGAGTTCCGGGCTCCTGCCCGACTATTCGCCCGCCGGACAGGACGCGCGCGCCCGGCTCGCCCGAGAGACGCTGGCCAGGCTCGACGATGCGGAGAAGCTGTCCGGCGCCGACAGCGACGCCGAGCGCCGCTGCGGGCGGCTGCTGCGGGAGCGGCTCACCGCCGAACTCGCCGTCCACGACGCCGAGGAAGGCCTGCGCGCGGTCAGCAACATCCACTCCCCCGCCCACACGGTGCGCGAGGTCTTCACCGTCACCCCGGCGGAGACGGAGGAGGACTGGGCGGCGATCGCCGAGCGGCTGCGGGCCGTCCCGCGGGCACTGGAGGGCTACCGCGAGTCGCTCGCGCTCGGGGTCGAAAAGAAGCTTCTCGGCGGGCCGCGCCCCACCGCCACGTTCATCGAGCAGCTGACGGAGTGGAGCGGCGGCGCCACCGGACGCGGCTGGTTCGAGGAGTTCGCGGCCGCCGGCCCCGCCTCGCTCCGCGTCGAACTGGACGTCGCGGCCCGTGAGGCGACCCGCTCCGTGGCCGAGCTGCGCGACTGGATGCGCGACGTGTACGCGCCCGTCGTGGCGGGCGCCCCCGACACGGTCGGCCGCGAGCGCTACGCCCGCTGGTCCCGCTACTTCAACGGCACCGACCTCGACCTCGACGAGGCGTACGCGTACGGCTGGTCCGAGTACCACCGGCTGCTCGCCGAGATGAAGAAGGAAGCGGAGAAAATCCTTCCGGGGGCGGGGCCGTGGGAGGCGCTGGCCCACCTCGACGTGCACGGTGAGCACATCGAGGGCGAGGAGGAGGTCCGGGTCTGGCTGCAGAACCTGATGGACGAGGCGATCGAGGCGCTCGACGGCACCCACTTCGAACTCGCCGAGCGGGTACGGAAGGTGGAGTCCCGTATCGCTCCGCCCGGCGGCGCCGCCGCGCCGTACTACACCGGCCCGTCCGAGGACTTCTCGCGGCCCGGCCGGACGTGGCTGCCGACCATGGGCGAGACGCGCTTCCCCGTGTACGACCTGGTGTCCACCTGGTACCACGAGGGCGTGCCCGGCCACCATCTGCAGATCGCCCAGTGGACGCACGTCGCCGACCGGCTCTCCCGCTACCAGGCGTCGGTCGGACAGGTCAGCGCCAACGCGGAGGGCTGGGCGCTGTACGCGGAGCGCCTGATGGACGAACTGGGCTACCTGCACGACGCGGAGCGGCGCCTCGGCTACCTCGACGCGCAGATGATGCGGGCCTGCCGGGTGATCGTCGACATCGGTATGCACCTGGAGCTGGAGATCCCCGCGGAGTCGCCGTTCCACCCGGGCGAGCGGTGGACGCCGGAGCTGGCGCAGGAGTTCTTCGGCATGCACAGCGGCCGGCCGGCCGACTTCGTCGAGAGCGAACTGACCCGCTACCTGTCGATGCCTGCGCAGGCGATCGGCTACAAGCTGGGCGAGCGCGCCTGGCTCCTCGGCCGCGAGAACGCGCGGCGCGCGCACGGGGACGCGTTCGACGCGAAGGCGTGGCACATGGCGGCGCTGTCGCAGGGGTCGCTGGGGCTGGACGACCTGGTGGAGGAGCTGTCGCGGCTGTGACGGGGGTGTGAGCCCGGGGGTGCGTGCGGGTGCGGGTGCGGGTCCGGGTGGGTGGCGCCTGCGGCGGGCCTGCCCCCTCCCCGCTGCACCGATCTGCGGCTCCGCCACGTGGCGGGGCAAGCCCCGGACCCCGTAGCGCGCTTCGCGCGGTGGCCTCAAACGCCGGCCGGGCTGACTGTGTCGGCCTCGCCGGCGTTTGAGGCGCGGGGGTCCGGGGGCGGAGCCCCCGGTTCGGGAAGGGGCGGGGTGGGGAACGGCCCCGCGCAGCGGCCACCCATGCCAACACGCCGACCGCTCCCGCCCCGTCAGTGGCGGAAGCCGCCCTCCGAGTCGATGACCTGGCCGGTGACCCACTCCGCCTCGTCCGTCGCCAGCCAGGCGATCAGACGGGCCGGATCGTCGGGCATGCCCCATCTGCCGGCCGGGAACATCGCGGCGATCGCGTCGTACGCCTCGCCGTCCAGATAGTCCGTGTCGACCGGGCCCGGGTTGACGCAGTTGACGGTCACGGCGAGGTCGGCGAGCGAGGTCGCCAGGGAACGGGTCGCGGACGCCAGGGCGCCCTTGGCGAGGGCGTAGGCGATCTCGCCGGGCATGCCACCCGCGATGTCCTGGCCGGAGGTCATCATCAGGACCCGGCCGCCCGGCGTCCGCTCGGGCAGCGTGGCACGGGCCCGCGCGTACGCCTGGACCAGCAGGATCACGGAGCGTGCGTCGACCGCCCAGTGCGCGTCCAGCATGGTGGCGTCGATCGCGTCCAGTGGACCGTCGAAGCCGCTCAGCGCGTGGTTGGCGACCAGAATGTCGAGCCGCCCGCCGAGCGCGTCGGCCGCCGTGGCGAGCAACTCGGCCGGGGCGTCGGCCTCCGACAGGTCCGCGGGGCCGTGGCACACACGGACCTCGGGGTCCCCGAGGGCTTCACGTACGCCGGAGGCGACTGCTTCGGGACCGCCGGGGGCCGCGCCCCACGGCTGGGCGGCGTCGTGCGGAACGTGGTGGTGGAGGTAGACACTCGCGCCGTACGCGGCGAGGCGCCGGGCGACCGCGTAGCCGATGCCGCCGGTGCGGCTGGCCCCTGTGACGAGGGCGGTCCTGCCGCGCAGCGGGAGGACGTCGCGTCGCAGCGACTCGGCGGAGGGAGACGGAATCCTGGGCATGACCGATCATCGTGATCGATCCGGTGGGTGCTGTCATGCGGTTTCACGCATCGGCGCCCCCGCGAAATCGGGTACCACCGCGCCGGTCCTGTGCGGCGCTCTTCGCATCATGCGCACTCTCTTCCTCTCCCCCCGGATCACCGTCACGGGAAAGGCACTTGCGGCTGCCGCTGTCCGGCGGGGCATGCGTACGAGGACTCTGCACGACTGGCGGGTGCCGCAGGAGTGCCAGGGCGTGCCGGGGGGCTGCCTCTACGCCGGACCGCTGTTGCGGACACGGTGGCCGGCGGGCTCGGGCTCGGCCTGCTGGAGGCGCCGGATGCGTGGCTAACCGCGCTCCCCCTGGAACTGACCGGTCGGCAGATCGAGTTGACGACGGTCGCAGGGCGTCGGCCCGCTCGTAGTCGCCGGTGATCTCGGCCAGTACCGCCATCGTGTAGCCGCAGTGCAGCAGGCCCCAGCTGTCGTCGAGTCGGGTGAAGAGTTCCTGGCTGTTCCTGGCTTCGCCCACCACCGGCGCGCACCTCGGCGAGATCACCCCGCAGGAGAGCCTGCCGCGCCCGTGAGCCGTACGCCGCGGCGATGCCCCACCGGTCCTCTGCGGCTTCGAAGTCCCGCAGCGCCAGGGCCACCACGCTCCCGCTGCGGTCCAGGTCCTCACCGGAGGTGAGCAGCGCATGGCCGACGAACCAGCGGGCCCGCACGAGTTCCTTCGGGTCGTCTTCGGCCTCGTCGGGCGGGACCGGCTGCGGCGAGGGCCGCGCGACGGGCGTTGCGCCGGCTCTCTCCCCCGAGCCCGCTCCTGCTCCTGCTCCTGCCAGGAGGGCGAATCCGGTACGCCACCGGAGGGCCCGCGTACGCAGGCCCTCCGGTGCGGTGTCGGCGACGGCCAGGACGCTCGTCTGGGTGCGCAGCGCTTCACACAGCCGACCGCGCAGGAACCAGTACCAGGTGAGGGCGAGCACCGGCCTCAGCGCACCCTCCCCGTCGTGCCGCGCCACCGCCCGCTCGACGGCGATCCGCCGGTCGGGAGTCGCCCGGTCGAGAACGTCGAGCCCCCGGTGCCGGCCGGGGCCCCGGAGCTGTTCCGCCGCCTGCTCGGCCAGCTCCTCGCCCGCCTCCGTCAGCCGCTCCCGTGCGTACGCCGCGACGGATTCCGGCAACCGGTAGACAGGACCCTCGCTCACCGTGACCATCGACCGGTCGACGAGCCTGATCAGCGACTCCAGGGGTGTCCCGCTCCGGCCCGCACACCGCTTCCGCCGACCGCACGGTGAAGCTTCCGGCGTGTACGGCGAGTCTCCTCAGCACGCGCCGTTCGGTCGCGCTCAGCAGGTCCCAGCTCCAGTCGATCACCGCGCGGAGGGTCCGCTGGCGCGGCGGGACACCACGACGGCCGCCGGTCAGCAGGCGGAACCGGTCGTCCAGCCGGGCGGACAGCTCGTGGACCCCGAGGGCCCGAACGCGGGTGGCCGCCAGTTCCAGGGCCAGCGGAACGCGGTCCAGGCGCCGGCAGACGGCGGCGACGGCCGTTGCGTTCCCGTCGTCGACCACGCAGCCGGGCGCGGAGGCGGCGGCGCGCGCGGTGAACAGGGCCTCCGCATCGGCCTGCGACAGCGGGGGCACGGTCCAGACCGCCTCCCCCGCCAGCCCCAGGGGCTCCCTGCTGGTGGCGAGGATCCGCAGCCGGGGCGCCGCGGCCAGGAGGCCGCGTACCACCTCGGCCGCCGACTCGATCACATGCTCGCAGTTGTCCAGCACGAGCAGGAGTTCCCGCGGGCGAAGGGCGTCCTCCAGCCCCAGCGCTGCGTCCTCGCGCACGCCCAGGGCGGCGCTCACCTGTTCGGCGGCCTCGCCCGGCCCGGTGAGCACGACCATGCGGACACCGTCGGGGAAGGTGTCGCCGGCATGGCGGGCCACTTCCTCGGCCAGACGGGTCTTGCCGACGCCACCGGGCCCCGTGAGGGTCACCAGCCTCTCTGCGGTGAGCAGTCGGCGCACGGCGCCGAGGGCTTCGCCTCGGCCGACGAGTGCGGTGAGCGGCACGGGCAGCCTCGGGGCGGGAGCCACGGGCGCCGCCCCCGGTGCAATCGGGGGCGCCGGATGGCGGCGGGGTGGCGGAGTCGCGTCGAGCGCCTCGTCCTGCTCGAGGACGGCCCGGTGCAGTGCGGTCAGTTCGGGGCCGGGGTCGACGACCAGTTCCGAGGCGAGTCGCCGGCGCAGTCCGATGTAGACGTTCAGCGCCTCGGCCTGCCGTCCGGCCCGGTAGAGCGCCCGTATTTGGAGGGCCCGCAGACGCTCTCTCAGTGGGTGGCTCGCGACCAAGTCGGCCAGCTCCGCGAGGATTACACGGTGCAATCCCAGTTCCGGACGGGTTTCGGCCAGCGTCTCCCGGGCTGTCAGCCGCTGTTCGTCCAGCCGCTCGACGGCGGCCCGCAGGAAGGCGGCGTCGCGCAAGTCGGCGAAGGGTCGCCCCGCCACAGGGCCAGCGCCTCGGTCAGCAGCGTGGCCCTGGTCCCGGTGTCGGCCGCGTCGCCGACGGCTGCCGTCACCGTCTCGAACCGGCCGACGTCCACGTCCTGGGCACCGACGCGCAGCAAATACCCGGGCGCCTGCGAGACCACGAGTTTCTCGGCACCCGGCTGTGCGCGTCCCAGGACCCGGCGCAGCCGGGAGACCTTCGTCCGCAGCGCTCCGAGCGGGTCGCGGGGCAGCCCGTCGCCGTCCCCCCAGAGGTCGTCCACGAGCCGGTCGGCGGAGACGGGCCGGCCGGCGTGGATCAGCAGGTCGGCCAGGAGCGCCCGGACCTTCGCCTCCGGGACGGCCACCTGTTCGCCGCTGTTCGTCAGGACGGTGAGCGGCCCGAGGACGGAGAAATACACGGCGCCACGCTAACCGACGTGCCTCGGACCGCCCGTCAGGGGACCGACATGAGTCCGACAGAACTCCGACAGCGGCGTCCGGCACCTTGATCCCACACCCGGCGCCGGACGGCACGGGTGAAACGGAAGCCTCACGAAGGCTTGTGACGCAAGGGGATCGTCCATGTCGGAGAACTTCATGTACGACGGAGGCACGGTGTCGGTGATCGGCCTGGGGCACATGGGGACGCGGCTGGCACAGGCGTTCCTCGCCGGGGGTGTTTCCACGACGGTCTGGAACCGCACCGCGGCGAAGGCCGACGCCCTCGCCGCGCGGGGTGCGAAGCGTGCCACGACCGTCGCGGAAGCGGTCTCCTCCGCCTCCGTGGTGGTGGTCTGCCTGCCCGAGTACGACACGGTCCGGGCACTGCTCGAACCCGTCGGTCCGGACCTCGCCGGACGGGTGCTGGTGAATCTCACGTCCGGCACGCCGGAATCCGCCCGTCTGATGTCGCGTTGGGCCGCCGACCACGGCGCCGGCTACCTCGACGGCGCCGCGATGAGCGGCACCCGCCTGGTCGGAGGCCCTGACGCGCTCTTCGTCTTCAGCGGTGCGGCAGAGGCGTTCGCCGGCCACCGAACGACGCTCGTGAGTCTGGGCAACGCCGTTCACCTGGGTGACGATCCGGGCCTGGCGGCCGTCTACGACACCGCTCTGTTCGGGCTGGCGTGGGGTGCGCTGGCGGGCTTCTACCACGCTCTCTCGCTGGTCGGCGTGGAAGATGTGGACCCGGCCGCGTTCGCCGAAGTGGCCGCGGGGCACATGCCCTACGTCACGTCGCTCATGACGGATCACGCCCGCCAGGTCCAGCAGGACCGCTATCCGGCCGACGACGGGACCGTCCAGGTGCACGCCGCGGCGATGCAGCATCTGGTCGACGCCAGTCTGGCGGGCGGCCTGCGCACGGACGTACCGGAGTTGATGAGGTCCCTGCTGGAGCGTGCCGAAGCGGCGGGGCACGGAGCGGACGGCATGGCCGCCGTCGCACGGACGATCCGGTACGGGGCACAGCGTGTACGAGACTGACCGGACCGCGCGTGCCGTGTCGGGGCTGGGCCGCACGGGCCAGGCCGACCGCGGCGGACTTGCCGGTCAAAGGACACGGCGCGGACGGCTTCTCCGGCGTGTTCGGGCCGCTGAAGCCGCCGTCCTTTGCCGGCTGACCGGCGCGCACGCGGCCCGGGTCCCGCACGCGGGCCTCCGAAGCCGGCTCAGCAGCCGCAGTCGTCCGCGTCTACGGGCGCGGTGAGCGGGTCGGCGTCGCGGGTGGTGCGGCCCTGCCAGGTGTCGTACGGGAAGCCCTCCCTGGCCCAGTACTCGAAGCCACCGAGCATCTCCTTGACCTGGAAGCCCAGTTGGGCGAGGGCGAGGGCGGCGCGAGTCGCTCCGTTGCAGCCGGGGCCCCAGCAGTAGGTGACGACCGGTACGGACCTGTCGAGGAGTTCCTCGGCCTGCTCGGGGATCAGAGCGGTCGGCAGGTGCACGGCGCCGGGGATGTGGCCCTGGTCCCAGGACTCGGTGGAGCGGGAGTCGACGACGACGAATCCGGGGTCCCCGCCGGCGGCGAGCGCGGCCCGGACGTCGGAGACGTCTGCGTGGAAGGCCAGGCTCGCGGCGAAGTGGGCGGCCGCGGCGGCCGGTGAGGCGGGTGGAACCCGCAGGACGGGGTTGGCGGTGCGGGCCTCGGTGATGTCGCTCTGCGTCGTGGTCATGTCCAAGAATCTAGGGTCGGCGAACGCCTCCAGGAAGTGGAAATCCTCGGCACACGGGTTGATCGGCCGGGGATTCCCCTGTTGTCTGTCGGGCATGACGGCATATTCACCGGACGCCACCGACTGGCGCATTCTCCAGGTCCTCCAGACCCGCGGCAGGGCGGGCTTCACCGAGCTGGCCAAGGCCGTCTCCATGTCGGCGAGCGCCGTGACGGAGCGCGTGCGGCGGCTGGAGGAGGCCGGCGTCATCAAGGGGTACTCGGCCGTGGTGGACCCGGAGCGGCTCGGGCTGCCGGTCCTCGCGTTCGTGCGGCTGCGCTATCCGAACGGCAACTACAAGCCGTTCCACGATCTGCTGGACGCCACACCGGAGATACTCGAGGCCCACCATGTGACCGGCGACGACTGCTTCGTGCTGAAGGTGGCCGCCCGTTCCATGAGGCACCTCGAAGAGGTGTCGGGAAGGATCGGCGCCCTCGGCTCCGTGACGACGAGCGTCGTGTACTCCTCTCCCCTGCCGCACCGTCCGATCAGTCGCTGAGCGCGGCCCCCGCCCGCAGCCGCACCGCGGAGCCGCCGCGGTCCTTGACGACCTCCAGCTGCGCGGGGATGCGGCGGCGCAGGTCGCCGACGTGGCTGACGATGCCGACGCTGCGGTCGCGTTCGCGCAGCGAGTCGAGGACGTCGAGCACCTCGTCGAGGGTCTGGTCGTCGAGGCTGCCGAAGCCCTCGTCGATGAAGAGGGTGTCGAGGCGTACGCCTCCGGCCTCGTCGGTCACCACGTCGGCGAGGCCGAGCGCGAGGGCCAGCGAGGCGAAGAAGGTCTCGCCGCCCGACAGGGTCGCCGTGTCGCGTTCCCTGCCGGTCCAGGCGTCGACGACATGCAGGCCGAGGCCGGCCCGCTTGCCGCCGGTGCGGGCGTCGGAGTGGACCAGCGTGTACCGGCCGGAGGACATGCGTGCGAGCCGTACGGTGGCGGCTGCCGCGACCTGCTCCAGACGGGCCGCGAGCACGTACGACTCGAGGCGCATCTTGCGTTCGTTGTCGGCGGAGGTGCCGGCGGTGAGGGCGGCGAGGCCGGCGAATCGGTCGTACTCCTCGCGGAGCGGGCCGAGCCGCAGGATCTCCTGTACGGCCTGCCCGGACAGGCGGTCGAGTTCGGCGCACCGGGCTCGTGCCGCGTCGAGCGCGGAGGCGGCGTCACGCAGGGCGCGTTCGGCGGCGTCGTGGGCGGCGCGGGCCGTTTCCGGCGATGCGGGCGGGAGGCCGGCCGCGGCGCGGGTGTCGTCATCGGCGAGCCGGTCGGCGACGGCCGCGGCCTCCGCCTGCCAGGCGTCGACGCGGTGCTGGATGTCGCGCTGCTCGGCGTCGGGGAGCAACGCGGCGGCCGCTTCCGCCGGCGTGCGGAACCCGGCACGGAACGCGGCGTCGGCGAGCCGGTCGTCTGCCTCTTTCAGCCGCAGGGCCGTGCTGTCGACGGCGCGTACGGCGTCCGCCGCGGCCGCCAGCAGGCCGACCTGCCGCTCCAGCAGCGCGGCCCGTTCGGCGACGCTGCGGGCGTCGCCGCGTGCCCTGCTGATCTCGCTTTCAAGGCCGGCGAGTTCCTGGTCGAGCGTCTCGCGCCGGGAGGTGCGCGCGGCGCTGCGCCGCTCGGCCTCCTGCCGGGCCCGGGTCCGCTCCTCGTGCTCGCGCTCGGCGCCGGCGAGGGCCTCCCGCGCGGCGTGGATGCCGGCGGCGAGGGCGCGCGTGCCGGCGTGCTCGCGCTCCAGGTCCTCGACCTCCCTGAGCAGTCCGGCGACGGTGGGGGCCTCTCCGGAGCGCGGACCGGGGACAGCACCGCTCCGCGGTTGCGCGCCGAGGGCGGCGCTCTGCGGCCGGGGGGCAGCCCCGTCGGCGGTGAGGACAGTTGCGGCATCGCCTGCCGCCGCGGAGCTGCGCGTGGTCACGGCAGCCGGGTCCGCTCCGCGGGCCCGCGCGGCGGCCGCCGCGCGGGACTCGTCGAGCACGGCGAGCTCCCGCTCGGTCTGCGCCCTGGACTGCTCGGCGCGGGCGTGTTCCGCGTACGCGGCGTCCTCGGCGGCACGGTCCACGTGACCGGCGCCGGCGCGGGCCGGTGCCGGGTGTTCCTCGGAGCCGCAGACCGCGCAGGCCTGACCGGGGACCAGCGCGGCGGCCAACTCGGCGGCGATGCCCTGCAGTCGGCGCTCCTTCAGGTCGAGCCAGGCCGCCTTCGCCTCGTTGGTCCGCTCGTGCAGGGTGCGCAGCCGCTGCGCCGTCCGGTCGGCGCGGGCCGCCAGTTCGTCGCGTTCGCGGGCCGCGCGCAGCCGTTCCCTGGCCGGTTCGAGCCGGCCCGCGAGGTGTTCCGCCCGGGTCGCCGCGTCCTGGGCGGCCGTGATCCGTTCCTGGTGACCGCGCCGGACGCCGTCCCATTCGGCCAGCCAGCCCGCCGCCTCGGCGAGGGTGTCGTCGTCGGCCTGCGCCTGCCGGTCCAGGTCCGCGAGTTCGCGGGTGATGCCGGCGGCGCGGGCCTCGGCCCGGCGGGCGGCGTCGAGCCCGCCGGACTCCTCGCGCAGCGCCCGTTCCGCAGCGGTGAGCTGGTCGGCTCCGGCGTCGGTGAGCTCCGGGGGGAGCCCGGCACGGGCCCGTTCGCGTTCGCGGGCCGCGTCCTGGTGCTCGCGCTCGGCGGCGTCGCGTACGCGCAGCGCCGGTTCGACGAGTGCGGCCTTGCGGGCCCGTTCCAGCCGGGTCCGCAGGGTGTTCTGTTCGGCCCGCCGGGCTTCGAGGGCCTCCGAGCGGGCCAGTGCGTCCGCGTGACGGCGCTGGAGCCGGTCCCGTTCCTGCTCGGACTCCAGGTCCCGCCGGGCCGTGTCCCGGCGGCTCTCGGCGGCGGCCAGCCCGTGCTCGGCGATGTCCAGCCGCTCGCGGGCGCCGCTGCGGGCGACGGCCGCCCACTGCAGGACGGCCGCGGCGAGCCCGGGGTCGCCGGGCTGCTGTTCGGGGCGCGGCCACTCGGCTGCCGCGGGTCCGGCGGCCTGCTCGATCCGGTGCGCGACGGCGAGCAGCCGCTCGTCCCCGGTCCGCACCTGCTGCTCGGCGGCGCGCCGCAGCTCGGCGAGGCGGTCCTCGACGGCGGCGAACCTGCGGGTGTCGAAGAGCCGTCCGAGGAGCTTGCCGCGGGCCTCCGCGTCGGCCCGCAGGAAACGTGCGAAGTCACCCTGGGGCAGGAGCACGACCTGGCAGAACTGTTCGCGGCTCATGCCGAGGAGCTGGGTGATCTCCTCGCCGATCTCCTGGTGGGACTTGCTGAGCGCCTGCCATTCGCCGGTCGCGGCGTCGTACTCGCGCAGCGTGCTCTGTGCCCGCTCCTTGACGAAACCCTTGCCTCGCTTCTTGGGGCGGGGCTGTTCCGGGCGCCGGCTGACCTCCAGCCGCCGCCCGGCGACGGTCAGTTCGAGGGTGACCTCGGTCGCGGTGCCCGCCGGTGCGTGGTCGCTGCGCAGCGACGCCCCGGAGCTCTGGCGGGCGCCGGGGACCGCCCCGTAGAGCGCGAAGCAGACGGCGTCGAGTACGGACGTCTTGCCCGCGCCGGTCGGCCCGTGCAGCAGGAAGATGCCGGAGCTGGCGAGGGAGTCGAAGTCGACTTCCTGGGTGGTGCCGAAGGGACCGAAGGCGGTCACGGTCAGGGAGTGCAGTCTCACCGGGCCACCTCGCGCACGGCGGCGTCGACGCGTACGTCCTCGAAGGCGCTGCGCAGCACGGCGCGCTCGCGGTCGTCGGGGCCGTTGCCGCCGCGGACGTGGGCGACGAAGTCCTCCGCGATCTGCTGGTCGCTGCGCCCGCGCAGCCGCTGCGCGTAGGAGTCGGTGGTGTCCTGCGCCGCCCGTTCGGGTTCGAAGACGAGGTGCAGGGTGTGCGGGAAGCGTGCGGTCAGCCGGGCCATCGGGTCGGCCGGTCGCACGGCGTCGGTGAGGGTCGCCTCCACGAACGACTCCTCGTGGCGCTCGAGTGCCGGGTCCTCGAGCAGGTCCTCCAGTGTGCCGCGCAGCCGGGACAGTGGGCGCGGCACCGGGCAGTCGACGCGCTCCGCGGTGACGGCTCCGGTCGCGTCGAGGTCGACGATCCACAACGTCTTGCGGTGGTCGGCCTCGGAGAACGAGTAGGCGAGCGGCGATCCCGAGTATCTGACGCGCTCGGTGATGGTCTGGCAGCCGTGCAGGTGCCCGAGGGCCGCGTAGTCCACGCCGTGGAAGACCCCCGAGGGCACGGCGGCGACACCGCCGACGGTGATGTCCCGCTCGCTGTCGCTGGCCTGGCCGCCGACGACGAACGCGTGGGCGAGCACGACGGACCGGGTGCCCGGTTCCCGTGTCGCGAGGTCGGCCCGTACCCGCTCCATGGCCGCGGCGAGGACCGTCTCGTGGGCCGTCCGCTCTGCCTGGAACTCGTTCCTGACGAGGGCCGGTTCGAGGTAGGGCAGGCCGTAGCACGCGACGGGGCCGTGTTCGTCGGCGAGCAGCACGGGGGTGCCGCAGCCGGCGGGGTCGGTGCGCAGATGGATACCGGCCCGGTCGATGAGTCCCGCGCCGACGCCGAGACGGCGCGCCGAGTCGTGGTTGCCGGAGATCATGACCGTCGGCACGCCGGCGTCGGCCAGCCGGTGCAGGGCCTCGTCGAACAGCGCCACGGCGGCGAGCGGCGGCACGGCCCGGTCGTACACGTCTCCCGCGACGAGCACCGCGTCCACGTCCCGGTCGCGGACCGTCGCCACGAGGTGGTCGAGGAACGCCGCTTGGGCGTCGAGCATGCTCACCCGGTGGAACGACCGTCCCAGGTGCCAGTCCGACGTGTGCAGGAGTCTCATGATCGGTGAGCGTATCGGTGGGGTCGGACAATGCGGGCGGCTTCACGCATCTCCGTAGGCCTCGCCCCCGAGTTCCAGCTCCGCCGTGCCGGCAGTGACGTCGGCCAGCCATGCCCGGAAGGCGTCGACATCGGAGTCCGGCAGGCCTATCTCGATCCTGACGGTGTCCGTGTACCCGACCTCGCGGACCTGACGGCCCGTCGCCCGCAGGTCGTTCTCCAGCTTCCCGGCGCGCTGGTGGTCGACGGTGACGGTGGCGAGCCGGAACCGTCTGCGGGTGATGGTGCCGACCGCGTCCAGGGCCTCGCCGACGGCTCCCCCGTACGCCCTGATCAGCCCGCCGGCGCCGAGCTTGACGCCGCCGTAGTACCGGGTGACGACGGCGACGGTGTACCGGATCTCTCGGCGCATCAGCATCTGCAGCATGGGGACCCCGGCGGTGCCGCCGGGTTCCCCGTCGTCGCTCGCCTTCTGCACGGCGGCGTCGGCGCCGACGACGTACGCGAAGCAGTTGTGGGTGGCGGTCGGGTGCTCCCTGCGGATGCGGGCGACGAAGGCCTGCGCCTCCTCCTCGGTGGCGGCGGGGGCGAGCGCGCAGATGAAGCGCGATCGGCTGATCTCGGTCTCGTGGACGCCCTCGCCGGCGACCGTCCGGTACTGCTCCTGCATCCCGCCACCCTATGCGCCGCCCGGAGCCGGATACTCCACCGGGGAATCCCACGGGTCCCCGGCCCGTTCTCCTGGCATGTACGCAGACGAAGAAACGATCCGCAGGATTTTGACGGCCACGGGTGACACCTGGGCGGTGGTGGGCCTGTCCCACAACGAGGCGCGGGCGGCGTACGGCGTCGCCGACGTGCTCCAGCGCTACGGCAAGCGCATCGTGCCGGTGCATCCGAAGGCCGAGACGGTCCACGGCGAGCAGGGGTACGCGAGCCTCGCCGACATCCCCTTCGAGGTCGACGTCGTGGACGTCTTCGTGAACTCGGGACTGGCCGGCCAGGTGGCCGACGAGGCGGTCGCCGTCGGCGCGAAGGCGGTGTGGTTCCAGCTCGGTGTGATCGACGAGGCGGCGTACGAGCGCACCCGTGCGGCCGGTCTGGACATGGTCATGAACCGGTGCCCGGCGATCGAGATCCCGCGTCTGGGCTGAGACCAGGTCACCGGGAAGCGGCCCCGGAGGGCCTCCGGCAGCCCGGACGGCCCTCGCGACCCCGGGACGGCCCCGCGGGCACTCGGACCGCCTCGGACGGCCTCGGACCGCCTCAGACGCCGAGGCCCTCGACGACCACCGCGCCGGGCAGGGCGGCGAACGCCTTGCCCGGCATGATCAGCTTGCCGCGCCTGCGACCGCTGCCCACGAGGACCCATTCGGTGTCGACGACGGCCGGGTCGACCAGCACCGGCCAGTCGGCAGGCAGGCCGACGGGCGTGATGCCTCCGTACTCCATGCCGCTCTCACCGGTCGCGGTGTCCATCGACGCGAACGACGCCTTTCGCGCGCCCAGTTGCCTGCGCACGGCACCGTTGACGTCGACGCGGGTGTGGGACAGGACGAGGCATGCGGCGAGCGTGGTCCCGCCACCGCGCTTGCCTGCCACGATGACGCAGTTCGCCGACTGCTCGAGCAGTTCGCGGCCGTGGTGCTCGACGAAGACGGCGGTGTCGGCGATCTCCGGGTCCGTGTCGACGTAGAGGAGCTGGTCGGCGGGGACGTCGCCGTGCCAGGCGCGCACGGCGGCCGCGACGGGCGGGGCGAGGAGGTCCAGGCAGTCGGGTGCGGGGGTGGCATCGTCGAAGTTCCCGATGGGTGCACGCATGTGCCGCACGCTAACACCGTTGCGCACGGCGGCGGTCGTGCGTCTCAGCGGACGGGCGGGACGGAGACCGCCATCATCGCTTCGACGGTCTCCTCGCCGTCGTTGCGGTAGGCGTGCGCGACGTTCGCCTCGAAGGTGGCGGAGGTGCCGGCCGGTACGGGGTGGGCCTTCCCGTCGACGACCAGGGTCAGTTCTCCGGCGGTGACGTGCAGCAGTTCCGTGGTGCCGTCCGGGTGGGGGTCGGAGGCGCTCTCCTCGCCGGGCATCAGCCGCCACGACCACAGCTCCAGCGGACCGCCGCGTTCGTTGCCGACGAGGAGGGTGGTGGAACTGCCGCCCGGGGTGGACCACATGCGGACGGCCTGCTCCGGGGGGACGAGCCGGACCTGCGGGCCCTGCTCGTAGTCGAGGAGCGTCGTGATGCTCACGCCGAGGGCGTCCGCGAGCTTCACCGTGGTGCCCACGCTGGGGTTGGTGCGTGCCTGCTCGATCTGGATGATCATGCCGCGACTGACCCCGGAGCGG
The DNA here is from genome assembly GCF_025854275.1 of Streptomyces peucetius. Lineage (NCBI taxonomy): Bacteria > Bacillati > Actinomycetota > Actinomycetes > Kitasatosporales > Streptomycetaceae > Streptomyces > Streptomyces peucetius. Next base: position 1,069,777 of record NZ_CP107567.1, read on the forward strand.
GCGGCGAGGGCGTCAAGGGTGAATCCTCGTTCGCCGCGCCAGCGCTTGAGGTTCCGGGCGAGCGACCGGGTGAGCTGGTCGAGGTCCGACACATTCCGTCCAGGATTCCGGCGCCGTCCAATATTCTGGATGACGCAGTCAAATAAATCGCACTATCGTGTGGTGCACCGCATCGTTCACCACACTGTACTGCGAGGCTCCGCATGACCGCACTCTTCGCCCTGGCCACCAGCCTGCTCTGGGGCCTGGCCGACTTCGGCGGCGGACTGCTCACGCGGCGCACGCCCGCACTCACCGTGGTCGTCGCCTCCCAGTCGGTGGCCGTAGTAGTGCTGGGCGCGATCGTCGTCGGCGCCGGCGGCTTCTCCGAGGCCGGACCGCGGCTCTGGTACGCGGTGGCCGCCGGCGCCGTGGGCCCCGTGGCGATGCTCTGCTTCTACAAGGCCCTCGCGCTCGGGCCCATGGGCGTGGTGTCACCACTGGGATCACTGGGCGTCGCCGTGCCCGTCGGCGTCGGGCTGCTGCTGGGTGAGCGGCCCGGACTGCTCCAGTTCGCCGGCATCGCGGTGGCCGTGGCCGGCATCGTCCTGGCCGGCGGCCCCGAGCTGCGCGGCGCGCCGGTGCAGCGCCAGGCGGTTCTGCTGACGCTCGTCGCCGCGTTCGGGTTCGGCGCCGTGCTGGCACTGATCGCCGAGGCGTCGACCACGCTCACCGGGCTGTTCCTCGCGCTGTTCGTCCAGCGCGTCACCAATGTGGCCGTCGGCGGAGCCGCCCTGTTCGTGTCGGTGAAGCGCGGCGGGCGCGCCCTGCCCGAAAACGGCGGCGCGCGCACCGTGCTGCGCTCGCTGCCGGCGCTCGCCTTCGTCGGTCTCGCGGACGTCGCCGCGAACGGCACGTACTCGATCGCCGCGCAGCTCGGACCGGTCACGGTGGCCGCGGTCCTGGCGAACCTTTACCCGGTGGTGACCGTCCTCGCGGCGCTGATCGTCCTCAAGGAGCGGCTGCGCGTCGTCCAGGCGGCGGGCGCCGGACTGGCGCTGGTGGGCACGGTCCTGCTGGCGGGCGGCTGATCAGCGCTCGTCGAGCCCGGCCCGGGCGTCCGCCGGCCCCGACAGCTCCTCGTCGAGCTCCGCGAGCGCGAGGAGCTGCTCGGGGGTGATTCCCTCGGGGATCGGTACCGGCGCCGGCGTACGCAGCGGCGGCTGCCAGCCGCCCTCCTCGTCCCACCGCCGTACGACCCGGGCCGGCGCACCCGCCACCACCGAGTGGTCGGGCACCTCTCCCCGTACGACGGCGCCCGCCGCCACCACGACATTGCGGCCCAGCCGCGCGCCGGGGAGGATCACCGCGCCCGTCCCCAGCCAGCAGCCGGGCCCGATCTCGACGGGGTCCGTGCGGGGCCACTGCTTGCCGACCGGCTCGTGCGGATCGTCGTAACTGTGGTTCGTCGAGGTGATGTAGACGTACGGACCGCAGTACGTGTCCGAGCCGATGGTCACGCGGGTGTCGGCGATGACATGGCTGCCGCGCCCCAGGACGACACCGTCGCCCAGGGTCAGTACGGTCTCGGGACCGAGGTCCAGCCCGGGCATCATCCCGGCGGTGAGGGTCACCTGCTCGGCGATGATGCAGTGGGCGCCGAGCTCGATCCAGGGGTCGCCGAAGACGGTCCCCTGGGGGAAGGCGAGCCGCGTGCCGGCGCCGATCCGCCGGAACCGCAGCCGTCCGGGGCGCTCGGCCGTGACGGCGCCCGTGTCCTGCACCCACTGCCACGCGCGGTGCAGGGCACGCGTGAGGACCCGGCGGCGCCAGACGGCCGCCGACGACGGGGTGTTCCTGCTCTTCGGCACCCGCTCACGGTAGTCGGCCGCGCCCGCCGCGACGGCCGTGACGTGCTGTGATGTTCACCCCAAGCGCCCGCCTCCGCGCACCACGACCCTTCAGTCGGCGACCGGTGTGAAGCGCAGCGGCAGGTACTTCGGCCCACGGGTGAACAACCCATCTTCATGCGGCACGAAGCCGTCGGCGGGGCGCAGGTCCGGCATGGCGTCCAGCAGCTGGTTGACGCCGGTCTCCACCTCGGCCCTGGCGAGCAGCGCGCCGACGCAGAAGTGCCGTCCGAGCGCGAAGGCGAGGTGGCCGGCGGCGGCGGAGAACGCCGTCGTCGCGTCGAGGTCGTCGCGGAAGATGTCGAACCGGTCAGGGTCGCGGTACCGCTCGGCGTCGCGGTTCGCTGCTCCGATCAGACAGGTGACGGTGGCTCCCGCCGGGATGGTGCCACCGCTGACGGTGACCTCGGCGGAGGTCTGCCGCATGATCATATGGACGGGTGGTGTGAAGCGCAGCGTCTCGGCGAACGCCCGGTCGATCAGGCTCCGGTCCTCGCCTACTGCGGCCAACTGGTCAGGGTCGGCCAGCAGATTGGCGAACAGGCCGGCGATGGCCTTGTCCGTGGTCTCGCCGCCGGCCGCGAGCAGCAGACTGCAGAACGCCTTGATGTCCTCGTCGCTCATCCGCATCCCGTCCACCTCCGCCGCGCAGAGCGTGGACAGCAGGTCGTCGCCCAGGTTCTCCCGGCGCTCCCGGATGATCGGGATCATGTAGTCGGCGAACTCGACACGGGTCCGCTCGCCGGCCGCGGCGACCTCGGGGTCCCCCGCGAGATTGCCGAAGTAGGCGACGACCGCCGTGTACCAGCCGTGGAAACGGGCGTGGTCGGCCTTGTGCAGACCGAGCATGTCGGCGATGACATTGACCGGGAAGCGGGTGGCGAAGGAATCGACGAGATCGGCCTCGCCCTTGTGGCGGAAGGCGTCGATCAGTTCGCGGGAGTTGCGCTCGATGGCGGGCAGGAACTTGTCCCGCAGATCGCTGCCACGGAAAGCGGGGGCGACGAGCGCCCTGCGCACGGCGTGCTCACGTCCGCTGAGCTGCACGATCGTCTTCCCGTGGACGGGCTCGAGCTGCCAGTCGTAGTTGTCGGTGGTGAACACCGACTCCTTGTCCTTGAAGGCCCGCTCCACGTCCTCGTAACGGGAGACGAGGTAGCTGCGGGTGGGCTCGTGCCAGATCAGCGGGCGGTGCTCGCGCATGAGCCGGTAGACGGGGTACGGGTCGGCGGCGAACTCGGGCGACAGGATGTCGGGGATGTGCTGTGCGGTGGCCATGGAGTTCCCTCGTTCCGCAACGGGCGGTGCCGGCCAGGCCATTGACCGGTCACCGGGGGCGACGGACGGCTCGAGGGGGCGCGGGGCGGCGCGGCCCCGGCGCACGTCCGCGGGCCCCTGCCGCATAGGGCGCGAGGCGGGGGCATACGGTGCGGGTAGGCGCGACGGACCGGTGAGTCGACAAGGGAGCGGGCATGACGGAGCAGGCATTGGTTGCGGGCGTGGGCGGCAGGGAGCCCGATGTCGACCCCGAGGCGTTCATCGCACCGACGTCGGTGGTCATGGGTGAGGTCACGCTCGGCGCTGGCGCGAGCGTCTGGTACCAGACGGTGCTGCGCGCTGACTGCGGACCGATCGTGATCGGCGCCGGCAGCAACATCCAGGACAACTGCACGGTCCACAGCGACCCCGGCTTCCCCGTGACCGTCGGCGAACGCGTCTCGGTCGGCCACAACGCGATCCTCCACGGCTGCACCGTCGAGGAGGACGTCCTCGTCGGCATGGGCGCCACGGTCCTCAACGGCGCGCACATCGGCGCGGGCTCGCTGATCGCGGCGCAGGCCCTGGTGCCGCAGGGCATGCGGGTACCGCCGGGCTCGCTGGTCGCGGGGGTGCCGGCGAAGGTACGGCGCGAGCTGACGCCGGAGGAGCAGGAGGGCATCAAGCTCAACGCGGCGGTGTATCTGGACCTGGCCGCTCAGCACCGCGACGCGCACAAGGACTGAGCCCCGGCTCGGCGCCCGATGGCGTGACCGCCGGGTCGAGCGGCCCAGCCCTGGGCGCCCACCGGGGCACAACTGAGCGACCTCTTCCTTCACGACTGAACCGGTACAGATGACTTACCGGCCCGTCCGCCCGAGACCGCCCCGGGGCAGCTCGGCACGGGAACTCGGTGGCGGATCCGGACCGCCGCGGATCAAGATGCACAGCATGAGCGATCAACCCGCGCGATGGACCAAGGCGACCGTCTACCCCGACATGTGGGCCGATCCGGCCGACGACCCGCGCAACAACGATGCCGGCCAGGAAGGCGAGTTGGCGACGCTGCTCGACTTCCTGACGAACTACCGCATCACCCTGCGGATGAAGTGCGCGGACCTGGATCCGGAGCAACTTGCCCGGCGGTCGGTTCCGCCGTCGACGATGTCGCTGCTCGGCCTGGTCCGGCACCTCGCCGAGGTGGAGCGCGACTGGCGCAACTGGATCACCGAAGGCGACCCGCTGCCGAAGCTGTACGGCGAGAAGGACGCGGACTTCGACGGAGCTGTCGCCGAACAGGCCGTGGTCGACGCCGCGTACGCCGATCTGGAACGCGAGCAGGCCGCGACCGACGCGGCACTGGCCGGGCACCCGGACCTGGGTGAGCGGGTGGGGAAGGAGCGGGTCGCGATCCGGGAGCTGATGGTGCACAGGATCGACGAGTACGCCCGTCACGCCGGACACGCCGACCTGCTGCGCGAGTGCGTCGACGGAAGGGTGGGCCAGTGACGGAAGCCGGCCGCCGCACCCGTCCGCGACAGCACGGCACTTCGGAGTGACGAAGGGCCGCCCCGTCACCTCGAGGGTGTCGGGGCGGCCCGGCTTCCGGCGGTCTTCGGCTGCGGCTCAGTTGTTGGGGCGCAGGGTCCAGACAATGTGCATCTCGCCGGTCACGGCGCCGTCGGCGCGCTGGATGGCGACGGTCACCGGGAACTCGGGGCGCTCCCCCGCGTCCAGTTCCTTCACCACGTCGGCGACGGGACGGCCGAGCGTGGCGGTCGCGGTGAGGACGCCCTTGGCGAGCTTCTTGTAGCTGGTCTCCGCCTTGACCGGCAGCGGTACGCAGCGGCCGAGCTGGTCGCCGAAGGCGGCGAGGACGACGGCGCCACTCGCGGACTCGGCCAGGGTGAACATCGCTCCGGCGTGGGGCCCGCCGACGTGGTTGTGGTACTCGGGATCGTCCGGCAGGCGGAGCACCGCTCGCTCGGCCGTGGTCTCCAGGTACTCCAGCTTGAGGGTCCTGACCATGGGGACGGTGGCGGTAAGCAACTCGCCGATGGACATCTGCTCTGCACTCATGGCGCGATGTTACCCGCGAGTAGCACTCCTGGCCATACCCTTCCCCGTCCGCCTCGTCCGGTCCCGTGGGGGCCGGACGTAGAAGTGCTCGACCCGCACCTCTATCGTTACTCGCCATGTGGCCAGGACAGCAGCCGCCCGGGGGCGAGCAGAACCCGCAGGACCAGAACCCGTACCAGCAGCCGGGGTACCAGCAGCCGAATCCTTATCAGCAGCCGGGATACCAGCAGCAGGGATATCAGCAGCCCAACCCGTACCAGCAGCCGACCGCGCCGCAGTACGCCGTGCCCGGCCAGATGCCCGGGGCACCGCAGCCGCCCCGCGACGAGAAGAAGAAGACGACGATCGTCGCGATCGTCGCCGCCACGGCCGTGGTCGCGACCGCGGTCGTGACCGGCTTCGTCGTGCTGCCGGACGACGACAAGACGTCCGACAAGGGCGCCGACGTGGCCGCCTCGAAGTCGGCGGAGCCCAAGAAGCCGGCTTCGGAGGAACCGGCTCCGAAGCCGTCGGGGAAGCCGCGCGGCGCCGAGGCCGAGCCCACGATCGCAGGCTGGAAGGTCGTCACCAACCCCAAGCACGGCACGCAGTTCGACGTGCCGTCGGAGTGGGAGGTCTCGAGCTCCGGCACGGCCACGGGCTTCGAGGACGAGAAGGCGGGCGACGGCTCACTCGCCGTGGTCATGAGTGCCCCGGCCCACCTGAAGACCAAGTGGTGCCTCATCGACACCGACAAGGACGGCCGGGAAGAGGAGTACAGCCTGGCCAGTACCGGCACCAAGGGCGGCAAGGGCGCCAAGAACACGGCGGAGGCCGCCGTCAACGAGGCCGGCAACTGGGTCTGGGCAGCCTTCGCCCAGACGGAGCCCAAGGGGACCGTCAAGGTCTCCAAGGCCCAGAACTACACGACGAAGTCCGGCCTGAAGGGCAGCGTCGCCACGGCCACGGCCAAGGGCGTCAAGAAGGAGAACAAGTGCGAGACGGACGGTAAGTCGATCGCGTTCAGCTTCAAGAACGCCAAGGGCGACTTCGCCAGCTGGGTGCTGTACTCCAACAGCGGCGTGCCCGACGAGGTGCCGGACGCGACGATCCAGAAGATCCTCAGCACCGTACGGCTGGCGGGCAGTTAGCCCACGGGCGGGGCGGGTGGGTCCGCTGCGCGGAGCGTCTCCCCTACCCGCCCCTTCCCGAACCGGGGGCTTTGCCCCCGGACCCCCGCGCCTCAAACGCCGGCGAGGCTGGAGAATCCAGCCCGGCTGGGGGCACTCCCCCTACGCCTGGCGGCGTGGGAGGTACCCCCGCCCACGGCCGCCGGGCCGGAGGGGGAGATTGAGGACGCCACGCGAAGCGCGGTACGGGGTCCGGGGCTTGCCCCGCCACGTGGCGGAGCCGCACATCGGTGCAGCGGGAAGGGGCGGGTAGGGGACAGGCCCGCCGCAGGCGCCACCCGCCCCCTGCCTCACCCCACCGTGAACGCCCCCTCCGGCGGCTCCGGTGACGCCGTCGCCGACGCGTCGTCGACCGGTAGCACGTCACCCCGCAGCCGCGCCACCGCGTGCCCCTCCTCGACCCTCGCGGGAAACGCGTCCGCCGCCACCCGCCGCGCCAGCGGCCCCGTGTCGAGCGGGGACTGCGACGCCAGCAGCACCGCGTTGCCGAAGCGGCGCCCCCGCAGCACCGACGGTTCCGCGACCAGCGCCAGTTCGGCGAAAACCTCCGCGAACGTGGCGATTTGGGAGCGGAGAAAGGCGAACGGCGCGCCGTCCGCCAGGTTGGCCGCGTAGATGCCGTCCGGCCGCAGCACCCGCTCGGCGGCCTGCGCGTACGCGACCGTCGTCAGGTGCGCAGGGACCCGCGAGCCGCCGAAGACGTCCGCGACGATCAGGTCCACGGAGTCGGGGGCCGCGGCCTCCACCCACGTGCGGGCGTCGGCACGGTGCACCGCGATGCCGGAGCCGTCCGGCAGCGGCAGGTGTTCCGCGACGAGCGCGACGAGGCCGGCGTCGACCTCGACGACGTCCTGCCGGGAACCGGGGCGGGTCGCGGCGACGTAACGGGGCAGGGTGAGCGCGCCGCCCCCGAGGTGCAGTACGGACAGCGGCGCGCCGTCCTCGGCGGCGCAGTCGACGACGTGGCCGAGCCTGCGCACGTACTCGAACTCGAGATGTGCCGGGTCGTCGAGATCGACGTAGGACTGCGGCGCGCCGTCCACGGTCAGCAGCCAGGCGCGCTCACGGTCCACGTCGGGCATGAGCTTGGCGGTGCCGCCGTCGACGGCGCGCAGGACGGGAAGGGACTCGTTCACCGGCCCATTGTCCCGCCCCGCGCGCCACGCCCACAGCACCGCCGTCACAGCACAGCCGTCACACCGCCCTCACAGCACGGCCGTGACCGTCCCCGCGCCCACCGTGCGGCCGCCCTCGCGGATGGCGAATCCCAGCCCCGGCTCCAGCGGTACGTCCCGGCCGAGCTCGACGGTCAGGGAGACCGTTTCGCCGGGCCGCGCCACGCCCGCCGCGCCGAGGTCGATGTCGCCGACGACGTCCGCGGTGCGGATGTAGAACTGCGGTCGGTAGCCGGTGGACACAGGTGTGGCCCGGCCGCCCTCGCGGGCGGAGAGCACGTACACCTGCGCCGTGAAGCGCCGGCTCGGCGCGACGCTGCCGGGCGCGGCGACCACGTGACCGCGCCGGACCTGGTCGCGGTGGACGCCGCGCAGCAGCAGTGCCACGTTGTCCCCGGCCTCGGCGGAGTCCATCGGCTTGCCGAAGGTCTCCAGGCCGGTCACCACCGTCTCCGTGTCCGCGCCGAGCACCTGCACCCGGTCGCCGACGCGTACGGTGCCCCGCTCGACGGCACCGGTGACGACGGTGCCGCGCCCGGTGATGGTGAGGACGTTCTCCACCGGAAGCAGGAACGGCGCGTCGGTGTACCTCACCGGCATCGGCACGTACGTGTCCACGGCGTCGAGCAGCGCCTCGACCGCGGCGGTCCAGCGCGGGTCGCCCTCGAGCGCCCGCAGCCCGGAGACCCGCACCACCGGCGCGGCGTCGCCACCGTAGCCGTGCGCGGTCAGGAGGTCGCGGACCTCGAGCTCCACGAGGTCGGTGAGCTCGTCGTCGCCCGCGTCGGCCTTGTTGAGGGCCACGACGATGTGGTCGACGCCGACCTGGCGGGCGAGCAGCACATGCTCGGCCGTCTGCGGCATGACGCCGTCGAGCGCGGAGACGACGAGGATCGCCCCGTCGAGCTGCGCGGCACCGGTGACCATGTTCTTCACGTAGTCGGCGTGGCCCGGCATGTCCACGTGGGCGTAGTGGCGGGTGTCGGTCTCGTACTCGACGTGCGCGATGTTGATGGTGATGCCGCGGTCGGCCTCCTCCGGCGCCCGGTCGATGCGGTCGAACGGTACGAATGTGCCGGTGCCCCGCTCGCTCAGGACCTTCGTGATCGCGGCGGTCAGGGTGGTCTTGCCGTGGTCGACGTGGCCCATGGTGCCGATGTTGAGGTGCGGCTTGGTCCGCACGTACGCCGTCTTGGGCATGACGAGGTCGTTCCTTCCCGGAACTCGAAGTGCGTCGGGACCCCTGGGCCTGGCCGACCCTCCCCCTGCGGGGTCCGCGGACGATCCGGGAAGGGTCAGCTTCGGGCGCCGTCGAGAGGCGCCGCGGCGGCACCGGCCGCCGCTGCAGCAGGAAACGCGGCAGCCTTCGGCGCGTCCGCGACTGCGGACGGCGCTGCGAGGAAGGCGTACCGGAACATGCGTCGATGATCGCCCTGATCCCGTACCGAGTCGAACGGTTTTCCCGGCACCGGCCACTGGGCGGGACGCACCGGCCGGGCGGTGCGGCCGTGCGCCGTACGGCCTGCGCCGTCGGGGTGCGTCGTACGGCCCGCGTCCTCGGCGTGCGCCGTACGGCCTGCGTCGTACGGCACACATTACGGCGATCACATACCGCTGTCGGTTACTCTCCCCGGATGCTCGACCTCGTCCCCAGGCCGGCATCCGGTCTCCCCGTCCGCTGCACCAGGGTCCTGTTCTCGCCCTGGTCACGGCTGGCCCTTCTCGCGGTGCTGCTCACGTCGGCCGCGGTGACCGTGGTGCTCTACGAGCCGCAGAGACTGCTCTCCGCGGGCTGGCCGCAGTTGAGCGGTCCGGCGGCCGTGGTGCTGTTCGGCGTGGGATACGGGGTGTGCACGGCCGCGTTCGTGCCCCGGCCGATCCTCAATCTGGCGGCGGGCGCGCTGTTCGGCTCGCAGGCCGGGCTCGTGGCGGCGATCGCCGGCACGGTGCTCGGGGCCGGAATCGCCTTCACCCTGGGCCGGTTGCTCGGCCAGGACGCGCTCCGGCCGCTGCTGCGGGGGCGATGGCTCGAGGCCGCCGACGGGCAGCTGAGCCGGCACGGTTTCCGTTCCATGCTGGCGATCCGGCTGTTCCCGGGCGTGCCGTTCGCCGCCGCCAATTACTGCGCGGCCGTCTCCCGCATGGGCTACCTGCCCTTCCTCCTGGCGACGGGCCTCGGCTCGATACCGAACACGGCTGCGTACGTGGTCGCAGGCAGCCGGGCGGGCTCCCCGACGTCGCCGGCGTTCCTGGTCGCGATGGGATTCATCGTGGTGACGGGCCTGGCAGCCGCTGCGGTCGCCTGGACCAAGCGCCACCGGCTGCGGGGCGCCAGGACCTGACCGCCCCCGGCCGGCCCCTAACGCCCCCGCCACCGCCCGGCGGGCCCGCCCGGCAGGGCCTGCGGCAAGCCCTTCATTTTGGGACGCTACGCTGCCCCCGGCGCCGGCCCGATGACGTACGTGAGTCGTATCTCACGGGTCATGTGCCTTCGCGCGCGCCTGACAGACCGTGACCAGCCTTTGGGTGGCGTAGCTTTCATGTCTTGGTTCGAATCATTCATCCTTGGGCTCGTCCAGGGGCTGACGGAGTTCCTTCCCATCTCCTCCAGCGCGCATCTGCGGCTCACCGCCGCGTTCGCCGGCTGGCACGACCCGGGGGCCGCGTTCACCGCGATCACCCAGATCGGCACGGAGACGGCCGTCCTCATCTACTTCCGCAAGGACATCGGCAGGATCCTGTCGGCCTGGTTCCGCTCGCTCACCGACAGGGCGATGCGCGGCGACCACGATGCCCGGATGGGGTGGCTGGTCATCATCGGTTCCATCCCGATCGGTGTGCTCGGCGTCACGCTGAAGGACCAGATCGAGGGCCCGTTCCGTGATCTGCGGCTCATCGCCACGACCCTGATCGGCATGGGGATCGTCCTCGGCGTCGCGGACCGGCTCGCCGCGCGGCAGGAGACGGGCGGCCGGCACCGGGTGATCGAGGAGCGCAAGACGCTGCGGGACCTGAGCGTGCGCGACGGCCTCGTCTACGGTCTCTGCCAGGCGATGGCCCTGATCCCGGGTGTGTCCCGCTCCGGCGCGACCATCAGCGGCGGTCTGCTGATGGGGTACACCCGTGAGGCAGCGGCCCGCTACTCGTTCCTGCTGGCGATTCCGGCCGTGCTCGCCTCCGGGCTGTTCGAGCTGAAGGAAGCCGGCGAGGGCGGCCATGTCTCGTGGGGGCCGACGATCTTCGCGACGCTCATCGCCTTCGGCGTGGGCTACGCGGTGATCGCGTGGTTCATGAGATTCATCACTACGAAGAGCTTCATGCCCTTCGTGATCTACCGGATCCTGCTCGGAATCCTGCTGTTCGTGCTGGTCAGCATGGGTGTGCTGAGCCCGCACGCGGGCGAATCCGGCGGCTGAAGCCGGGCCACGCAGGTAGCGCTATCTAGCATTTCCTAGCGCCTGATTGCAGCACCACGCCATGATCATCTCCCACTTGTCTCCCACTCATCTCCCACCGGGGAGGCGGTATACGCCCCACTAGGACGTGTGCGTCCGCAAAGTAGGGGATGACGCGGAAGGGCCCGCACAGCAGCAGCTGTGCGGGCCCTTCTGCGTGGCGGCCGGCCCGGGTCAGTCGAGGCTGAGGCGCGCCAGCAGGCCCCTGGACACGGCCGGCGAGCGCCTTCTCCGGGTCCGGGCTGATGGTGGCAAGTGCCACTGCGGCCGTCACGATGACGTCGCTCAGCTCCTTCTCGACGAGCCGCCAGCGCGGGCGGTGAGGACGTCGAGGGTGTAGCGGTCGGGGTTGCCGTAGTCGGCCAGGCCCATGAGCTTGCCGGAGGTGGTCCAGTTGCCGAGTCCGAGGTGTTCGGCGACGGTCTCGTAGAATCAGCCCAGCGACTGGCTGAACGGGAACTGGCGCAGGACCTTCAGTCCGTCGGCGGTGCCGTGGGCGAGGGTGGCGGAGACGCCGTCGCCGGATCCGTCGACCACCAGGACGGCGGCCTCGTCGAAGCCGCTGGGGTGGAAGGCGGAGGCGGCGTGCGCGAGGTGGTGCTCGACCACGGTGACCTGCCGGGGCCGGTGGTGGCCGAACAGGGCGGGGGCGAGGAGTTCGGCGATCAGCTCGGCGTCCGTGCAGATGTTGCTCGGCGTAGGCCAGGCCGGGTTGAAGGCGATGGTGATCTCGTCAACGTCGGCCAGGGTGATGCCGGCCTCGGACAGGCAGTAGGCCGCGGCCACCGCGCAGGAGCGGGAGTCCTTGTGGTGCTTGCGGCGGGAGAAGCGCTCCTCCTCGGCGAAGGCGACCACCTTCCCGTCGATGACCAGGCAGGCGGAGGGGTGGAAGCAAAGGGGGAGGAGGGGGCGGCGGTACGGGCCGATTCGGCTGGTGCCCGTCGTCCCCGATCGGCGGCCGGTGTTTCCCCTCCACGATCCTTGCCACAGCAGCCTCCTCAAGGCCTGGGTTCCCCACTGCAGAAGCGGAGGCCCGCGATGCACGAGGGCGCACATGCGCCTGTACGCCTGCTGCATACAACCCAGCGACTGGGTCGCTCGTCAGCCTTCGAGCGGGCGGCCCTGTGCTGCCCGCAGGCGGGCAGACCGGAGATCCGCGTGCGAGCAAGTGGCAGTTCGTCTTCGGGGGTCGGGAGCGTGACGGGCATGGACCACACACCGCTGGTCTGGGAGGCGATGCCGAGCGCGACCATCACCTCGGCGAGTCCCATGCCGTGGCCGGGACAGGGAGCCCGGCCACGGTGAGTACGTCGGTGCAGCCGGCCTCCTTCCCGGCAACCAAGGCGCGGATCTGGGCCTTGGTCGCCGTCCCGCGCAGCGGTAATCGCGGAGCCAACTCAGCCCTCTACCGCATTGCCCTCGTCCGCATGTCCAGAGACGCCCGCGCCAACGAGTTTGCCGCGGCGGCGGACCGTTCCGACTTTCCTGCCGGTGGATGTCGGCCGGTGATCGGCCGCGTCCAGCTGCTCGGCGAGCGGGAAGCTGCCGCCATAATGGGAGGCATGCCCTCCAGCCCGCACCACCCCGCACCCGCGTCGAAGAACCCCTCGGGCACGGACGCCGAGGACCTCGCGCTGTACCGGGAGAAGTTCCGGTGCCGTCTGCCGGAGTCGCTGGACGAGTTGCACGGCCCGACCCAGGGGGTCGTCGAGCTGCCGCTGCACATGGCCTGGTCCGGGATGACCTCGTACGACCTGGGCAAGCCGCGCCAGCGCATGGGCCTGTACCGCACTGTCTTGCATGAGGGCCTGCACGACGACCTGCCCCGCTACCTCAACCAGGACCTGCTCCTCCAGCTGTGGCCGGTGCTGCGCACTCTCGTCGGCCGCACCGTGCGCACCGTGTGGGAGGACGCCTTCGCTCAGCTCGCCTCCCGCACCCAGGCAGCCGCGTGACGGACATGCCGGAGCTGCACGCGCGGCTCCTGGCGGATGTGATCGCCCTCGGCTCCCCGTATCCCCTGGTCCTCACTGGCGGGTATGCCGTGCGGGCGCACCGCCTCGTGAACCGCCCCAGCCAGGACCTCGATGTCGCCACCGAGAACCCGGCGCCCATGGCCGACATCGCGGCCACGCTCCGCGCCGGCCTGGAAGCCCGCGGCTGGAAGGTGCACGCGCTGGAGACCGCCCCGCTGTCCGCCCGCTTCACCGTGACCGACCCGGCCACCGGGCAGGACTGCGAGGTCGACATCCTCAAGGAGATCTTCTGGCGGCCGGTCGCCCAGAGCCCGTACGGGCCCGTCCTCGCGGAGGAGGACGTGATCGGGACCAAGGTCCGCGCCCTCGCCGACCGCGGAGCGCCCCGTGACCTGATCGACGTGTTCGCAGCCTCCCGCCGTTGGAACACCGCCGATCTCGAGGAATTCGGCCGTCGCCACGCCCGCGGCCGCTTCGAGCGCGAAGACCTGCAGGCAAACCTCGCCGGATCCGAGTGGACCGACGACGAAGCCTTCGCCGCCTACGGCCTGGACCAGGCCACCATCACCGCTCTTCGTGCCTGGGCCGTGGAGTGGGCCGACGACCTCGCGGCCCGACTCCTCGAAGAGTCGGATGATCCGAACATCGACTGATCACATCTGGCCGACCACCGGAAACGGGAGCCCGGGGAAGCCGAGCGAGGGGCAAGGGCTGAGTGGTAGTTGACCTACGGGATTCAACCTGCGACGGCAAGGTTGTGCAGTGTCGCGACGGCGTGGCGGAGGCAATCTCCCCTCTGGCGGCAGTCGCACACATCTTCATCCGGGCGAAGGTGTGCTCGACACGGGCCCGGACGCGCCGATGTTTGGCGTTGTCCTGCTCCTGACCACGCAGGAGGGGGCGCCCGGGCCTTCTGGAGTTGGGAGACGATCAGTCCGGTGACCAGGTAGGCGCCATCCCGATCACCGTGATGCATGCGGCTTTCGCCAGCAGGTCCGACTCCCGCCAGACGTGGGCGTCGGCTTTGGTCCCACGCGCCGGCCGAGCCAACGCCACCACCAGCCGGGTGTCGGCGTCGACGATGGCCTGCACGTTCGCCGGGAACCAGTACTTGCGGGATGAGGCGCCGACGGTGTGATCGCGGACCTAGATCAGGGTGCGGCCACGATCCACAAACGCTCCACGTCGGCGACGGGCCGCGGAGCTGGCCCAGTGCGAGGAGCGGGCGAAGGCGCTGGATGACCCGGCAGACTGCGGCCGGGGAGATCCCGAACAGCGGGGGGGGAGCTGCCGTAGTCGGACAGGATGCACAACCAGGGCCTTCGAGCCGACCGAGGCGCTCTACCAGGCTGGTCTGACAACCGAGGGGCGATCAGAACGACTTTGCGCCGCGTTCAGCACCCTGCCAGAACGTGATGTCATCCCCTCCGCTGCCTGCACACGTAGCGCCGGCATCGTTCAGCCGAACCGCACCGCACCCCGTGGCACCTTACGCACCTGGCTGGATCACGCCCGCCCGATCATCGGGAACCGTCCCGGACCCCAGGCTTGGCGATGTCACAAGGCGCCAAAGGGGAGGGATACGGACGTGGACGCTCTCGCAGCAGCGGTACACACGCTTCTGGAGGATCCAGACGCATCTACGGAAGTGGAGGTGTCGACCCCGGAAGAAGCGGCACGGGCCGTCCGGCTCCTGGATCAGGGGCTGCGTAGCGGCCGTGGGGTCTACCGCAAGATGGCCGAGGGCGCGCTGCACGGCGCCAAGACACTCTCGACCGACCGTCTCCAGGTCCTCGCCGAGTTCGTCCAGAACTCCGACGACGCGGGAGCCGGACAGCTGCGCATCCTGCTGCGGTCCGACGACATTCTGGTAGCCCACGACGGAGCCGGCCTGCGCCTAGCTGATGTCCTCCCGCTTGGCATGCCCTGGCTCAGCGGCAAGACGGCCGACGCCAAAGCCACCGGCCGGTTCGGCATCGGACTGTCCACCCTCAGAGCCCTCACCACCGTGTGGGAGGTGCACTGCCACCCCTTCCACGTGCGCTTCTCCGGCACCAACCTCGAACCCGTGGCGCCCCCGGAACTCCCCGAGGGGATCTCCGGACCCGGGTGGACCGTCTTCCGCATCCCGCTGGCCCTCGGCACACTGACCGCGGCCCAGCTCCTTGAATGGTTCGAGGACTGGAACGACGCTTCCCTACTCTTCCTGCGTCACCTCCGCGGCCTTGAGGTGACGGCAGGCGAGCACAGCACCGTACTGACCCTGTCCTGGGAACATGTGACGCAGCGTCGGCTCCTGATCGACGGCGTCGAGCACCAGGTGAGCGTGCGGCACGCCCGGGCGACCGACGGAGCGCTGTGGCGTGTGTACACGGCGCAGGTGGCACCGCACCCCGACTGGGAACGGAGCCACAAAGCGCTGGGCCCGAGCGTACCCGTGGGCGTCGCGCTCCCCCTGGAACGTGGAGCGAACGGCAGCGTCCATGCTGGCCTGCCCGTCGCCCCACTGGACGTGGCGGCCCGCGTCCACACCCAGTTCGACCCCGTCGCCAGCCGGGAAGGTTTCGCTGGCAGCCGCCTCAACACGCAGCTCGTCCCCGTGATCGCCGACCTGTGGGCGGCCAGCGTGCGCGACGTCCTGGAGCGGGTGGATCCCACGGCGTGGCATCTCATTCCGCTTCCCTCCCCGACGGGCTCCGCGCCGGCGAACCTGCTTCAGGACCGGATCCGCACAGAGATGCTCACCCGCGCACGGCACTCACTCGCCGCCGAGCTGGCCCTGCCGGTCACGGAGGGTGGTCCCGACGCCCGCTCACCGATTTCGCGGTCGAGGAGACTGCGCTGTCGGGGGTCCTGGACGACGCCGACATCGCCCGACTGGGTAAAGCCCCGTACGCCCTGCCTGCCGCTGCCCGCGACACCGGCGGCCGCTGGCGGAAGGTCTTCGCGGACTGGCGTGCGGCGGGAGCCGTGGACCTGCCTGCGGAGGTGCAGGTCATGGACGCGCTCAGGCTGTTCTCCGACGACGAGTGGCAGGACGTCGCGCGGCTCGTACGGCTCGCTGCGGTCGCCCTCGAAACTGGCCACGAACATGTAATGGCCGACCGGGCGTGCCTGGTCACCGCCGACGGGCGCCGACTGCGGCCGAAGCCCGCGGAGAACGCGTTCACCGACACGTCCGGGGAGGCCACCGGCTCCTTGGATGTGCTAGGTGTCGTTCTGGACCTGCATCCCGCCTACGCGGAGGACAACGCCTGGGCGAAGGCCGTCACCGCATGGCTGCGTCGGCGGGACTGCCTGGTACGCCGCGACGACGCGGCAGCCGTACTGAAGATCGTCTCCCGGATCGGCAAAGCCGGCGCGCAACTTGCCGACGGGGACGAAGCAACGGAAGCCGCCCGGCTCGTCGCCCTCCAGCAGGCGCTCGGCGAGATGCCCAAGAAACTGCGCGACCCGCTCGGTCCGGGCATCGGACGGGCCGTCCTTCTCAACGGCTTCGCCTACGACAAGGAAGGGGCCGAACAGTCCCACCGCGTGAAGCCCGGCGCCGCCTATCTCCCCCAGGCGTTGGAGACCGCCGACGGAGACCGGTTCGAGGTCGCGGCACGCAAGACTCCCGGTCTCATCTGGGTGCGCCGCGCCTACGCGCGATCACTGCTCTCCGCCGCCCAGGCAGGCGGTCTGAGCAAAACGGCCTTCCTGCGGCTGCTGGGCGTGGCAGACACCCCCCGGCTCACCCCGGTGCGTGAGGTCTTTTACCCGGTCGACACAAAGACGTACCCGGGGGATCCCCGCCTCGGCCTCGCACGGGACTGCAGGTGGTCCGTCACAAACCGATGGGCGCAGATGATGCTCAAGGGAGCTGGCCACTCTCTGGACGACCTGACCAGCAGCAACCTCGTCGCTGTGGTCACGAACATCGCGGCCGAGAAGGACGTGGACGAGCGACGACGCCGCACAGCCGCCCTGCTGCGCGCACTCACAGCCCCGCTGACCAGTCCAGAGCAGGCCGTGGTCCCCCTGGCCAAAGGACACTACAAGTGGAATGTCGTGGGTGAGACGGCGGCCATCTGGGTGTGGCAGCTCCGGGAGACCTCCTGGCTGGAGGACAGCCAAGGCCGGCTCCGACCGCCGACAGACCTCACCCTGCGTACCCCGGACACGGAGGCCCTGTACGGGCCGGAGGATCCTGGCTACCTGCACCCGGCGATCCACCAAGCCCTGGCCACCCGCACGGAGGTCCTCACCGCTCTGGGTGTCTCCGGCGATCCCGACGTCCCGCGCCTGATGGAACGGCTGCATGAACTCCGGGACCGTCAGGCCGACAACGCCGCCGAGATCCATACCAATAGCGATACCGACGTACCGGACAGCCTGAGGGCGGAGGCGCTGCTGGTCTATCAATCCCTGGCGCGGCGTCTGACTCACCGTGCGGCAGATGCGACCCAGACGGCGGTGGAGAAGCAGATCCGCAACGAGTTCCGGTTCGAGGCGCTCGTCCTGACCGACCGTGGCTGGATGGAGTCCGGCAAGTGCTTCCAGGGACCTGCGATCCTGCGCGGGTTCCGTCCCTTCACCCTGACCGGGACGGACATCAACCCTCTGTGGCAGGCACTGGGCATCCCCGAACCCGGGCTCGATGACCTCATCGACGTGCTGAAGGAGATCTCCGGGACCGGTGCGGCCCCCGACGCCGAGCACGAGAGGGTCATGCTCGAGGCTCTGCGCCGCCTGCGGGACGTGATCTCCTCTGACGACAAGCCGAATGTCGCCGGGGCTGCAGAGCAAGCTGCGGAGTCTGCCGCTGTGGACCACGGACGGCTGGGTCAAGGGCCAAGGGCCGATCGGTGTTCGCGGTGGCCGACTCGGGGGTCGAGCGGCTCCTGACGGACCGTCTGCCCCTGTGGAAGCCGGGAGGGAACGTGCAGCAATTCACGGCACTGTTCGGACGGCTGCACGTCACCCCCTAGACGTCGCGGATGCCCAGGTCACATACGAGACCGGGGGCGTGGACGGAGCCGGGGATGCAGCCCTTGACCAGCCGGCCGATGCGAGCCTCACGGAGGACTTCCGGCGGGGAGTCGCTGCGCTCCAGGACCTTCTGGTGCGGGACGAGCCCGAGACGGCCGAGGCTTTCACCGGCTGGACCTGGCTGGTGGGCCTGGAGGTCCGGCTGCTCCCCGGCCTGCGGATCCGCCTCGATCCGGGAGAGACGTACGAGCCCATCGAACTCCCCGTCGACGCACAGATCGACCGCGGCCGCAGCACGCTGTTCCTACGCTCGCACACGTCGATGACCACCAAAGCCGGTGCGGGCGCGGCCATCGCCGCCCACTTCGCAGAAGAACGGTCGCGCGTAGGCCACAGCTGGCGGGACGTTTGGGAAGAACGCCTGGTGGAGGCAGGGTCCGGGGCCACGCTCACATCGGCAGGGCAACGGGACCGTGAGGAACGGCAGCGGCTCGCCGAAGAACTGCGTCGGCGAGCCCAGCAGGGTCCCACCGCGCCGATGCCGAACGGGAAGTCGGCCCCTCAGCGGGGCACGGGCGCCGGCCCCGCTGTCCCCGCTGGCCCGACCGGCATCATCCCACCACCCCGCACCGGCTCAGCTCCCGCGCCCGGGATCCCCGGACCCGGCGCCCAGCCCGGCCCGCAGCCCGCGCCGGCCGTGCGCCCCCTGGTGGACGCAGCCCACTTCAACGTGCTGCCCGGCAAGGTCACCCGCACTGGAACGCCGTCCACACCGGGCAGCACCCCTGCCCGTACACCGGGGACAGAGGGACCTTCGCCCCGCCCACACGGGACCCCACTCCCCCAGCCCAGGCACGGAGGGGCCCCGCCCCGCAGCCAGGCCCCACTGCTCGGCTACGCAGACCATCACAAGGAGGAGCTCGTCATCCAGGCGCTCCGCCGGATCCTGCAAGCGCAGGGCGTCGAGCTGGACGACCAGCGGGGTGCGTCGGGCGTGGGCGCCGACGCATACGACTCGACCGGGCGCTATTACGAGATCAAGGCCCACGGGCGTGCTGTCCCGGGCGAGCTGACCCTGACACGTTCGGAGTTCGTACGGGCCTGGTCCGAGGGCGAGAACTACACGCTCGTGATCGCCTCACATCTGGAGAAGGGCGTCGGCAAGCCGACCCTCCGCCTGGTGAACGACCCCGTGCACCACTTCGAAGTCGAACCGCCAACGGATGTTCGTCTCAAAGGCGTACGGGACTTGTCCGTGGAGTCGACCGTGTACGAGTGGCCCGGCACGGAGTAGTACCCTGCTCCCCCCGTTACCGTCTTTGTGGCTCCGCAATGGGGCTACCGGCCTTCGGGTCCGGCATGACTTCCCCCCTTGTTGCGGGTTGATGATCCGGGGGGTGGTGTCACCGGGCCCGGAGGCATCGAAGGACCGCTGATGAGGGGCTTGAGCACCGGCTTACCCGAGCCGGAAGAGCTCTCCGTAACGTGGGTGTGGCAGCTCGATGCCGAGGCAAGTGAACTTCAGGGCGAGGCGGGGACACGGTACGTCGGGCTCGCCCTCCGGTGGCGGTCCCCATGCCGCGAGCGCGGCCGACACCGTCCGTGTGCCTGATTCCAGATAGCAGATCATGTTGACCGGGTAGCGACTGTTGTCGAACATGTAGCGGTCCATTAGCGTCGGTTCCTCGCTTATTCGGAGCCCGCGCTCTTCGGGCGGGCCGATCCGGTGCCAATCGGGATGCAGGTGCAAGGATCCGAGGACTTCGATTCCGTCGAGCTCCGCCTGCCGGTGAATGCGCAGCAGGTCACGGGTGCTGCACCAGAAACCCCGTCGGGGGTTTCTGTAAGCGCCCCCGAAGCACGGTGCTATCGTATTGGAAAATTCTTCCAGTGCCACTGGATCGGTGGCGCGGACATTGGTGGCAAATTCTATCGACACGATGGTCGCTGTGTCGTCGGCGATGGTTCCGAGAAGGATGGCGAAACAGGAGGGCGGTTCATGTGGCGAACAGGCCTCGTATTCATCGTAAGCCGTTGCGGTGAAAGATTTTAGGGAATCGAATCCGATCAACACGGTGTGTGGATTAGTGGTCACAGATTCCGTCCGCTGTAGAGAGTTTGTGGATCTTTTCTCGTAGTGGTGCGAGAAGCGATGTCCAGGCAGTGGACATCGGTTTTGGTGAGTTCCAAGGTCGCTCCCGGAATCAGTTCGGCCAATTGCTCGGGCGTCGTGCTGCTGGCGAGGGGAGCGGTCACGTGGGGTTGGGCGCGGAGCCACGCCAGGGCGACCGCGGCTGGGGCGGTGCCGTGCTCGGCGGCGATCTCGTCGAGGGCACGGAGCACGGCCCGGCCGCGGCCGGTCGAGCCGTACGCGTGCGCCACGGCGCCCCGGACGCTCTCCACCGGGGGCGCGGCCTGGCGGTACTTGCCCGTCAGGAAGCCCTGGGCCAGGGCGAAGTAGGGGACGCAGGAGATACCTTCGCGCTCACAGACCGGGGCGAGACCGTTCTCGAAAGCCTCGCGCTCCATCAGGTTGAAGGGCGGTTGCACCGCGACGTACGCCGCAAGGCCCGCCTGCTTCGAGACCGCCAGGGATTCGGCCAGCCGGGGGCCGCTGATGTTCGAGGCACCGATATGGCGCACCTTCCCTGCTGATATCAGCCCGTCGAGCGTGGAGAGGGTCTCCTCCAGGGGCGTCCCAGGGTCGTCGGCGTGCGTGTAGTAGAGGTCTATATAATCCGTTCGCAGGCGGCGCAGTGACTCTTCCACCGCCTGCCGTATTACTTTCGGTGAGAGTCCCGTCAGGCCGCCCTTGCGGCCCACCTTGGTCGCGATCACTAGGCGGTCCCGGGTGCCCCGTGAGGTCAGCCAGTCACCCAGGATGGATTCGGATTCCCCGCCGGTATTCGATGGAGCCCACTGGGAGTAGGAATCGGCTGTGTCGATGAAGTTCCCGCCGGCATCGGCGTAGGCGTCAAGAACGCGGAAGGAAGTCTGTTTGTCGGCGGTCCATCCGAATACGCTGCCGCCGAGACAAAAAGCAAAAACGTCGAGATCGGAATTTGCGATGGTAGTCAAAGGGTGCTTTCTCGATTCTTTCGACGCGGCGGTGCGGCCAGGTTTCAGCGCTGCCGCGTCGCAGGCGAACATATGGTCGAGTCAGTTGTCGTCCTACTGACCTGTGTCTGGTGGAAGTTGTCGAGTCCGTGGGTCCGGCCGCGACGGCACAGCAGGCCGTCACGCCGGTCGTCGACCGTCTCCCTCCCAACTGCGGACCTGCCTTCGTCGGAACCCGAGAAGAACGCGGCGCCCACGACGTCGCGATCCTGCCCGCGAACCCCGAGATCACAGGCACCAACCGCTCCACGAGCTGATCGTGGTTCCAACCGTCGTGGCCCAGTACTAACTTTCGCGTCCCGGCTCATTCACGACATCAACGCCCACCTGGGCAAAGGCGAACCCGGACACGTCCACTTCGACCTGCGTTTCCTCTTCCATCTGCACAACACGACCGGGGTGCCGATGGTGCTGCAGAAGGAAGAGGTCGGCGGCGTCGAGTGGCGCCCCCTGGACCGGGTGACCTCCCCGACCCTGCACGAGAAACTGCTCAAGCCCCCGCCAGCAGCCGAACCGGAGACGGCTAACGCCTCGGCCCTGACTACAACGACCATGGTTAGAACCTTTTCCACCTGCGCGACTATTCCCCGGCGAGATCTGGGAGCCAGGCATGTGGTCTCTGCTGGGCGGCGGCCGAGAGCCCCAGGACCCCACCCTGGAACACACCGTGCGGCGCGAACTGGCCGAGGAAGCCCCGCCTCGACATCGGCGACCTGACCCCGTTCGGCACCGAGTACGCCTCCAACCACGACGGCGCGACCGTGCCCATCGCCATCTACGCGGGTCGTTGGACCGGCAACCCCCCGCGAACTCCACCTCACGGAAGGGGTGATGCTCACATCGCACTCTCGGTCCTGGACGAGCACAACGCCCAGGGCCTCGGAGGGCCAGATGGCACCTCCGAGCTGAGGCGGCAGTCGCGGAGGATCTTCCAGGTCTTTATTGCCGGGGTCGGCCCGGGGAAGCTCCTGCCACCGTCCACGCTGCTTCACGCGCGGACGCCGGAGGCCGGGGCTTCAGGCCGCGATGGCGGTGGCCTGCCGGACGACGCGCAGCACCTCGGACGCCGACTGGTTCAGGTACATATGTCCGCCCTCCATCTCCACGAACTCGAAGCCGCAGCTGGTGACGTTCCGCCAGTCCTGCGCCTCGGCGAGGGTCACGTTGTCGTCGTCCTGGCCGCGCAGCGACGTGATCGGCACGGGGAGCTCGACGGCCGGATCGTGGAGGAATCCCTCGTACATCTCCACATCGGCGCGGAGCGCGGGCAGGATCAGCTCCCGCATCTCGGGGTTGTCCAGAGCCGGATGGCGGTATCCCGCGAACTCCTCGACGCGCTCTATGAACGCCTCGTCCGGCAGGCCCGTCGCGTGCCGGGCCCGGCGCAGGCCGGGCCCCGGCGCTCCGCTCACGAAGAGCCGGACCACCTCGACGTCGGTGCGCGTCGCAAGCTCCTGGGCCAGCGCCAGGGCCAGGACGCCGCCGCTGCTGTGTCCGAAGAGCGCCACCCGGGTTCCTTCGACGCTCGACAGCAGACGGGGCAGGACGGTGGCTACCGCCTCGCGGATGCTCCGCACCGGCTCCTGCTCGATCAGCCGCTCACGCCCAGGGAGTTGTACCGGCACCAACTCGATGTCGGGAGCCGCGTGAGAGCGCCACGAACGGTAGTAGGAGGCACCGGCGCCCGCGAAGGGGACGCAGACAAGAGACAACTTGGACACAGAGATACTTTCTGATCTTCGGAGAGTTTCCGGCACCTGTGAGAATCCCCGCCGGAGACCGGGAGTTGGGGACGACCGTGGCCGCAACAGGAGGATTGAAGCAGTGCGGAGGCGGCAGGCTCCGCGGGCCGCCTACACCGCGCCACTGAACGACGGCACAGCAGGGCCACTTTGACGTGCATATTCTTAGGCCGCCCGCGGCCCTGTCAAGGGGTTCGTGCCGATCAGGCGGCTGCGGCCGGGCGGGCACCGTCACACCGCCGGTTATAGTCGGCTCCCGTGGGCCAACCGCCGTCCACTGTGCCTTCCTGCCCTTTGCCGAACCCCGGTCCCGAGTCGCACGCCGACCCGGGAATCCGCGGGCAGGACTCCACCTGGCCAGGGGGACACCATTCCACCCAGCGGCCCGTCCCGCGACTTCCCGCGAGGGGGCTCGCCGCGTCTTCCACGCCGTCGCAGTCGAGGCCGTCGCAGTCGAGCGCGACGGCCCGTTCATCCCAGTCATGATTCGAGGGTTGACCAGCATGTACCGCACCATGATGAAGTCCAAGATCCACCGGGCGACCGTCACCCAGGCCGACCTCCACTACGTGGGGTCCCTAACCATCAGCGCCGATCTGATGGAGGAGGCCGATCTGCTGCCGGGCGAAAAGGTCGACATCGTCGACATCAACAACGGCGCCCGCTTGTCCACTTATGTCATCGAAGGACCCCGGGACTCCGGGATCGTGGGCATTAACGGTGCCGCGGCACGGCTCATCAGCCCGGGAGACCTCGTCATCATCATCGCCTACGCCCAGGTGCCCGACGAGGAGGCCCGTGGGCTCAAGCCGCGGGTCGTCTTCGTCGACGAGCACAACCGGGTGTCCCTGACCGGACAGGATCCCGCGGAGGCGCCCGAGGGGAGCGGGCTCGAGCGGGGCGACGTGGTCGCCCCCGCCTCGACCGGGACCCGCGGCGCCCACTGAGCCGCAAGCGCCCGCGCAGCACCCTTCGGCCGCTCACCGGGAATCAGGCGTTGACAAGCCCGGGTCACACTAAGAATATGGATCGCATGCTGGCGCATTGTGCGCAGCGCAGGAACTCGGCTCCGTCAGACCGCTCTCCAGCGATCCGGGGCCGTGCGTGATCAGCCCTGTCGGGCCGGCCTCCTTCCGCCGGGCATCGCCCGCGCCCCTCCTCCGTCACCGCCGGCCCCGTCGTCCTCATCGCGAGGGACGACGGGGCCGGCGGTGACGTCTTCATGTCCCCTGCCGCCTATTTGCCGGCACCTGCCGGTCTCCGTCCTCGCCGCAGCTGGGCCGGACCGCCGCTCCCGGACAGATTCGCTCCCGTGGCCCGTGCCGACACAGCGGTATCGGCCGATCTGAACCAACACAAAGGACGACCGAGATGACCGACGGACCAGACCTGCCCGGTGGTGCGCACCGGGTTCCCTACAGCGATCCCGGGGAACCCGATCACCGCAGCCCGCTGCGCTACCTGTGGTGGCTGACGGTGCGGCAGCGCAAACGGGTCCTGCTCGGCTCCCTGTGGGGCAGCACCTGGATGTGCGCCCTGATGCTGCCCCCCTACCTCATGTCCAGGACGATCGACGAGGGGCTGCGGGCGCGGGACACCGGCGCGCTGGCCGGCTGGGTTGCGGCGGTCCTCGTGGCCGGGGCGGCCATCGCGGTCCTCGGAATCCTGCGCCACCGCACCATGACCTTCATACGGGTCGACGCGGCCTACCGGACCGTGCAGGTCATCACCCGGCATGTCACGCGTCTCGGCTCCACCCTGCCGCGCCATGTCTCGGCGGGCGAGCTGACCCATCTGCAGGCCGGCGACATCAGCCGGATCGCGCAGACCCTGACCATCACGGGCCCAGGGGTCGGCGCGGCCGTCGCCTACATCGCCACCGCCGTCCTCCTGTTCAACATCTCAGCCGTGCTGGCGGTCGTCGTCCTGCTCGGCGTCCCGCTTCTCGCGGTGACCGTCGGCCCCCTCCTGGAACGGCTGCACGGGGCCGAGGGCGACTACCGGGAACAGCAGGGCGTACTGACCGCCCTCGCCGGTGACATGGTGACCGGGCTGGGCGTGCTGAACGGCATGGGCGGCAAGCCGCTCTTCGCACGGCGCTACCGCGAACGCTCGCAGGCCCTGGTCCCGTTGGGGTACCGGGTGGCCGCGCTCACGAGCTGGGTACAGGCGCTCGGTGCCTGTCTGCCGCTCCTCTTCCTGGCCCTGGTGACATGGCTCGGCGCACGCATGGCGGCCGACGGTTCGGTCACGGTCGGTGAGCTGGTGGCCGTGTACGGGTACGTGGCGGCGCTCCTGGTCCCGGTCTCCTTCTTCATCGAGGGTGCGGACGACCTCCCCCGCGGTCTCGTGTCCGCCCGGCGCGTGGTCGACATCCTGGCGCTCGCGCCGGATTCCGACCGGCACGGCGCCCGAGTGGCCGCGCCCACCGGACCCGCCCCGCTGCACGACCCGGCGTCCGGGCTGACCCTGCGGCCCGGGCGGCTGACCGCCCTCGTCAGCGCCCGGCCCGACCAGGCGCGGGCCGTGGTCGACCGGCTGGCGGGCTACCAGGAATCCGACGCCACTTGGGGCAGCTCAAGGCTGTCCGACATCGAGCTCGCCTCGCT
Source organism: Streptomyces peucetius (assembly GCF_025854275.1). Lineage (NCBI taxonomy): Bacteria > Bacillati > Actinomycetota > Actinomycetes > Kitasatosporales > Streptomycetaceae > Streptomyces > Streptomyces peucetius. Next base: position 1,095,216 of record NZ_CP107567.1, read on the forward strand.
GCGGAGCCAGCTCCTTGTGTCCGACAACGACTCCTACCTCTTCGGCGGACCGCTGCGGTCCGCTCTGTCCGTTCACGACGACCACTCCCCCGAGGAGATCGAGCGTGCGCTGCACGCCGCCGTGGCGCAGGACGTCGTGGCGTCGATGCCCGACGGCCTCGACTCCCCTCTGGACAGTCAGGGCCGCAACGTCTCGGGCGGACAGCGTCAGCGGCTCCGTCTGGTGCGGGCGCTGCTCGCCGATCCCGAGGTACTGGTGCTCGTCGAGCCCACGTCGGCCCTGGACGCGCACACCGAGGCCACGGTCGCGACCCGGGTCGGCGCGTTCCGCCAGGGGCGCACCACCCTCGTCGTCGGCACGTCCCCACTCCTGCTCGGACATGCGGACGAGGTCGTCCACCTGGTGGATGGCAAGGTGGCGGCCACCGGCAGTCACGGCGAACTGCTCGCCACCCAGCCCGGATACGCGGCGCTCGTGTTCCGCGGTGACAGCGAGGGCGTCCCCGCGGCCAGTGCGGCGCACGCCCGAGAAGGAGACTCCCGATGAGCCGTACCGACGAGGCTAGGACCCTCCCGATCGCCGATGCCGCGACGGTACGCCGGGCCAGCTGGCGGCTCTTGAAGGACGACGGGCGGTCCATGGCGGGGATTCTCGTCCTGACCTGCCTCGCCTCTCTCGCGGGACTGGCCGGCCCCTGGCTGCTGGGCCGGATCGTCACCCGGATCGAGGCCGGGGACATGACCGTCTCGCAGGTGGACGGAATAGCGGCCGCCGTCCTCGCCTTCGCCCTGGCGCAACTGGTCCTGATCCGCTACGCACGCTACTTCTCGCACCGCTTCGGCGAGCGCGCGCTCGCCCGGCTCCGCGAGGAAGTCATCGACGGCGCGCTCGCGCTCCCGGCGCGTGTCGTCGACCGGGTCAGCACCGGCGACCTGGTGACGCGCTCCTCGCTGGACGTCGGCACGGTGGCCGCCACGCTGCGCAACGCGGCGCCCGATGTGTTCATCGCCGGCGTCCAAGTGCTGTTCATCTTCGTGGCCGTGTTCCTCCTCGACCCCCTCGTGGGGCTCTGCTCGCTCGTCGGCCTGCCCATGGTGTGGTGGGTCAGCCGCTGGTACCTCGCCCGTGCGCGGGACGCCTACCTCGCCGAGGGAGCGGCCGCGGGTGGCGTGGCCGAAGCCCTGAACTCCACCGCCCACGGTGCCCGGACCGTCGAGGCGTTCGGGCTGCGCCGCAGGCAGAACGGCACGATCGACAAGGCCGTCGACACGACGTACGCCGCGGGCGTGCGCACCCTGCGGCTGCGGACCGTGCTGTTCCCCGTCACCGAGTTCGCCCACTCCCTGCCCATGGCGCTCATCCTCCTGGTGGGCGGCCTCAGCTACCTGAACGGGACGCTGACCCTGGGCGCGGTCGTGTCCGGCAGCCTGTACATGTGGCAGTTGGTCGACCCCCTCGACCGTGCGCTCGCCTGGGTCGAGCAGCTCCAGCGCAGCGGTGCGTCGTTCGCCCGGATCAAGGGCGTCGGCCTGGTGGCGGAGCAGCCGCGGTCCGAGGTCCGGAAGCCCGAGGACGACCGCATCACGGTCAGCGGGGTCCGCTACTCCTACACCGGCGCGCAGGACGTGCTGAGCGATGTCGGCCTGCAGGTACGACCGGGCGAGCGGCTGGCGGTGGTCGGTCCTTCGGGAGCCGGCAAGTCCACCCTCGGCAGGCTGCTGTCCGGGGTGGACCTGCCAGACGCCGGTGACGTGCTGGTCGGCGGTGTGAAGGTCGCCGACCTGGCCGCATCCGGCGAGCTGGGTACCCGTATCGTCCTGATCACTCAGGAACACCACGTGTTCATCGGCACCCTCCGGGACAACATGACGATGGCGGCCCCGGACGCCGACGACGACGCCGTCCTCGCGGCGCTCGCCATGATGGAGGCCGACTGGGTACGGGACCTCCCCGACGGGCTCGACACCGTGCTGGGCGCGGGCGGGGTCGAACTGGAAGCCTCCCAGGCCCAGCAGCTCACGCTCGCCCGGGTCCAGCTCGCGGATCCGCACACGCTGATCCTCGACGAGGCGACGGCCCTGCTGGATCCCACGACCGCCCGTCAGGCCGAGCGGGCCATGGCCGCCGTCCGCTCGGACCGCACCGTCATCGCCATCGCACACCGCCTGCAGACCGCCCATGACGCCGACCGCGTCGCGGTCATGGAGGCGGGCCGCATCGTCGAGCTCGGTACGCACGACGAGCTCACCGCCGCAAACGGGCCCTACGCCGCCCTCTGGCGCTCCTGGAACGGCGAAGGCTGAGCCGCTCCCGTCCACGAGAACGCCTCCCGGCCAGGACCGGGGGGCGTTCTCGTTTCCCTGCCTCCTTTGTGCCCCGCTGCACCCCTCCGAAGGGACCCCGCACCTCCATGGTTGCCACGAAGCACGTCGAAGCGGCCGAGAAGTTCGACCTGGTCTGCCTGCTCTGCGAGAGCGTGTTCCCGCCCGCCCTCGTGTACCGATGTCCGAGCTGCTCGGGCGCGTTGGAGCCCCGGTACGCGCTGGACCGGCTGACCCGGTACGACCACGCGGATCCGGAGCAGGTCTACTTCGACCTCCTGCCGCTGACGGCGCGGGACTTCCTCGACAGCGGCGTGACCAAGCGGACGCCCTGCCGGCCGGCGCCACGGCTGGGCGCGGCCATCGGGGTCCCGGACCTGTGGGTCAAGGACGAGTCCCAGCAGCCGACCCGTACCACCAAGGACCGTCTCGCCTCGCTGGTGCCGGCCGTGCTGCGTCAGTTCGGGGTCAAGGAATTCGTCGCGTCGAGCACGGGGAACAGCTCGACCGCCCTCGCGCGGGCGGTACAGATGGATCCCGCGATGCGCGGGACCTTCTTCTGCGGCGAGGACTTCGTCCGCAACCATTCCGTGGCGCAGGACGAGCGGACCTCACTGACCGTGGTCGCGGGAAGCTATGTGGAGGCGTCCGCCGAGGCCCGCCGGTTCGCCGCCGCGCGCGGGCTCCACCTGGACGCCGGGTTCTTCAACTGGGCCCGGCGGGAGGGTCTCAAGCTGGCCTACCTGGAGGCCCTGGACACGATGGACCGTACCCCTGACGTCGTGGTGCAGGCCGTCAGCAGCGGTATGGGCATGCTCGCCGCGCACAAGGGGATGCGCGAGTACCTGGCCCTCGGCGAACTCGACCGGATGCCACGGTTCCTCATGGTTCAGGAGCAGTCCTGCGCGCCGGCGGCCGACGCCTGGGCGGAGGGCCGGACGGAGCTCACCGCGGACGACGTGATCGACCAGCCGTCGGGACTGGCGACGGCCATCCTCCTCGGTGACGGCTCGCCCTACTACCCATACCTGCACGCCATCGCCACGCGGACCGGGGGGTCGATCGTCCGGGCCTCCCGCGAAGAGCTCGTCGAGGCGCAGCGCATGCTCGCGGAACTCGAGGAGATCGACGTCTGCTACGCCTCGGCGGCCACCGTCGCGGCGGTGCGCGACGAGGCGGCGGCGGGCCGGATCCGGCCGGACCAGACGGTCCTCCTCAACCTGACCGGGCGCAGCCGGATGGTCGAACCCTCCTGATCCCTCCCGCCTCGGCGGCGACGGCAGGTCCCCTTCTTGTCTTGTTCTGATGACGGAGAAACAGTGGCAGACCACGAGTTCGGGCAGCACGCAGACCGTGACATCGCGATCGTCGGAATGGCCGGGCGCTTCCCCGGTGCCCGCGACCTGGACGAGTTCTGGGCGAACGTCCGCGACGGCGTGGAGTCCGTCTCGTTCTTCACCGAGGAGCAGCTGATCGCGGCCGGTGCGTCGCGCGAGACCATCGCCCAGCCGAACTTCGTGCCCGCCGGTGCCTGTCTCGACGACGTCACGGCGTTCGACGCGGGGTTCTTCGGTTACACCGCACGCGAGGCGGAGACGATGGATCCGCAGCACCGCGTGTTCCTGGAGACCGCCTGGGAGGCCCTGGAGCACTCCGGCTACACACCCGCCCAGGTGAACGGACGCGTCGGCGTGTTCGGCGGAGCCGGCACCAACAACTACCTCGCCAACATCTACTCGAACCCCGAGGTCGTCGACAGCACCGGCGGAACGCAGGTCCTCCTCGGCAACGAACTGGGTTTCCTGGCCTCCCGCGTCTCGTACAAGCTCGATCTGCGCGGCCCCAGCGTCTCGCTGCGCTCCGCGTGTTCGACCTCGCTCGTGGCCGTCCACCTCGCCTGCCGCTCGCTGCGCGAGGGGGAATGCGACATGGCCCTGTCCGGCGGGGTGTTCATCAACGCGGAACACAGCCAGGGCTACCTGCACCAGGAGGGGTCCTTCCTCTCTCCCGACGGTCACTGCAGGCCGTTCGACTCCCGGGCTGCGGGAACGCTGTTCGGCAGCGGGGCGGGGGTGATCACGCTCAAGCGCCTCGGCGACGCGCTGGACGCGGGCGACACCGTGTACGCGGTCATCAAGGGTTCCGCCGTCAACAACGACGGCGCGGTCAAGGTGGGCTTCACGGCGCCGGCGGTGACCGGCCAGGCGGAGGTCATCCGCGCCGCCCTGCGTGACGCGGGCGCCCCGGCGTCGGCCATCGGCTATGTCGAGGCACACGGTACGGGCACGGTCATGGGCGATCCGATCGAGATCCGCGCCCTGACCCAGGTGTACGAGGGGGTGCTGCCCGGCACCGTGGCCCTGGGCTCCCTCAAGTCGAACATCGGTCACCTGGACGCGGCAGCGGGCATCGCCGGTCTACTCAAGACGGTGCTGTCCCTGTGGCACGAGACGCTGCCGCCCACCCTGCACTTCGGCTCTCCCAATCCCGCCATCGACTTCGCGGCCGGCCCGTTCGTCGTCCAGCGCGAGCGCGCCCCCTGGCCCCGCTCGCGGCGCCCCCGGCTGGCCGGGGTGAGCGCCTTCGGCTTCGGCGGCAGCAACGCCCACGTCGTGCTGGAGGAGGCGCCGGCCGCTCCCGGAGCCGGGGAGTCGGCCCGCTCCTCGCAGCTGCTGGTGCTCTCCGCCCGCAGCAAGGAGGCGCTGGACGAGCTGAGTGAACGTGTGGCGGGGGTCCTCCGCAGCGGTGGGACGCCCCTGCAGGACGCCGCCTACACCGCGGCGGTGGGGCGGCACGTCTTTCCGGTGCGCCGCATCGTCACGGGCCCGGACGGTCCGGCTGTGGCGGACGCCCTGGCGGCCGCCGATCCCGCACGCGTCGTCGACGGCCACCACGAGGGCGGCCGGCCGGGCGTCGCGTTCCTGCTGAGCGGTCAGGGGGGTCAGTACCCGGGCATGGCGGCCGAGCTGTATGCGCAGGAGCCGGTGTTCCGTCAGGCCGTGGACGCCTGTACCCGAGCCCTGGCCGGGAGCGGGACCGGCACGACGGTACGCGACCACCTCCTCGGTGACCGGGAGTCGGCGGAGGCGGCCGCCGCGCTGACCCAGACGGAAGCCGCGCAGCCCGCGCTGTTCGTCCTGGAGTACGCGCTCGCCCGCATGTGGGAGTCGTGGGGCGTGAAGCCCGCGGCACTGCTCGGGCACAGCCTCGGCGAACTCGTCGCGGCCTGCCTGGCCGGGGTGTTCACCCTGCCGGACGCACTGCGTCTGGTGGTCCTCCGCGGAGCGCTGATGCAGCGCCGGCAGCGGGGTTCCATGCTGAACGTGGTGGCGGACCGCGACTCCGTCCTGGCCCTGCTGCCGGAGGGCCTCTCGCTCGCCGCCCACAACGGCCCGAAGGACTGCGTGGTGGCCGGGCCGGAGGCCGATGTGGCGGCCTTGGCCGGGCGGCTCGCGGCCCTCGGGATCCCCACTCACCCGGTGGCGACGTCGCACGCCTTCCACTCGGCCCTCATGGCGCCGATGGTCGAGGAGTTCACGGCGGCCGTCGCGGCGGTCCCCCGCCGGGGGCCCTCGGTGCGCTTCGTGTCGAACGTGACGGGTACCTGGATCACCGCCGAGCAGGCACAGGACCCGCGGTACTGGGGCCGGCAGATCCTGAGCCCGGTCGAGTTCGCCACCGGGGTGCGCACCCTGGCGGCCGATCCGGACCTGGTGTTCCTGGAGATCGGTCCCGGGACCACGCTCAGCAGCCTGGCACGACGTGTCCTCACCGGTTCTTCCGCACGCCTGGTCACCGCCACGCTGCCCCACCGGCGGGACGGGCGGCACCCGGTGGAGGCCGCGCAGCGCGCGCTCGGCCAACTGTGGCTGAACGGCTGCGAGCCGGACTGGGCCGGCGTCCACGGGCACGAACCGCGCCGGCGTGTCGGCCTGCCCACGTACCCGTTCCAGCGGCAGCGGTACTGGTTGGAGCGGCGCACGGGCCCCAGCGCGGAGCGCGGATCCGCGCGACGACGGCCCGATGTCACGGACTGGTTCCAGATCCCCTCGTGGGAGCGCACCGCCCTGCCGCCCGCGCGGCCCGACCGCGGCGGCGAACGCTGGCTGGTGTTCACCGATGCCGTCGGGGTCGGCGAGGCAGTGGCGACCCGTCTGCGGGCTGCCGGTGCCCTGGTCACGACGGTGGCGGCGGGACCGGCGTGGGACCGGCGGGACGGTGGCGGGTTCACGATCGACCCGCGCGACGCGTCGCACTACGGCCGTCTGGTCCGGGGCCTTGCCGAGAACGGCCCCGTACCCGCGTTCGTCGCCCACTGCTGGGGCGTCACCGACGGCCCCGCACCGCAGGAGGCGCTCCAGGAGGACACCGCTTCGCTGTGGCTGGGGTTCAACAGCCTGTTGTTGCTCTCGCAGGCCCTCAACGGTCTGGCCGACGGGGCCGAGCGCTCCGTGTGGGTGGTGAGCAACGGGATCCACGACGTGATCGGGTCCGAGCCGCTCATGCCGCTCAAGGCCACCGTGCTCGGGCCCTGCCGGGTCCTCCCGCGGGAGCACCCCGGGCTGGCCTGTCGCAGCGTCGACATCGTCCTGGACGGCTCGTCCCCCGACGCGCACGCCGCCCGGCTGGTCGCCGAGTTCGCCGTACCCCCGGCACACGCCGCGGTGGCACACCGAGGGCCGCACCGCTGGTCCCAGACCTTCGCGCCCGCCCCGCTCCCTCCCACGGCGGAGGGGACCTCGGCCCTGCGCGAGGACGGCGTCTACCTGATCACGGGCGGCACCGGAGGGCTCGGACTGGCGCTCGCGGCCCATCTGTCCAGGCCGGGCCGCAAGCTGGCCCTGCTGACGCGCACTCCCGTCCCCGCGGAGGACGGGGCGGAGCGGACAGGCGAACGGGCCGGGGGGCCCGCTCCGACCGGGACCATCCAGAAGCTGCGGGAGATCAGGGAACAGGGCGCCGAGGTCCGGGTGATCGCGGCGGACGTCCGCGATCCCGCGCAGACGGAGGCGGCGGTGTCCCAGGTCACGGCCGCCTGGGGGCGGATCGACGGTGTGTTCCACGCCGCAGGGGTCGTCGGCGGCGGGCTCGCGCAGCTCAAGACCCTGGAGGAGGCCGCCGGCGTCATGGCCCCGAAGGTCGGTGGAACGCTCGCTCTCGAACGGGCCCTCGCCCCGGTGAAGCCCGGCTTCATGGTGCTCTTCGGTTCCAACTCCGCCAACGTGGGCGACTTCGGGCTCGTGGACTACGTGGCCGCCAACTGCTTCCTCGATGCCTACGCCCACTCCCGCGCGTCGGGCGCGGGAGCCTCGCCCCGCGTACTCACCGTGGACTGGGGTCCGTGGCAGGAGGTCGGCATGGCCGTCGCGGCGGATCCGGGCAACGGGCTGGCGCAGGCCCGGGGCAAGGACCTGGCCAAGCGCGGCATGGCTCCCGCCGACGCGATCGAGGCACTGGAGCGCGGTCTGTCGGGCTCGTACGAGCCCCAGCTGATCGTCACCCCCGTCGATGCGCGCCACCTGGTCGAGAACGCCTTCACCCTGCGCGGCCAGGACCAGGAGGCCGACGAGAGGCTGAGCGGCCTGGACGCGCCCCGGACCGTGCACCCGCGCCCCGAGGTGCCCAGCGCCTACACGGCCCCGCACGGCACGGTCCAGCGCCGCCTCTGCGCGATGTGGCAGGAACTGCTGGGCATCGAGCAGGTCGGCGTCGACGACAGCTTCTTCGACCTCGGCGGAAGCTCCCTGGTCGCCATTCAGCTCATCTCCACCGTCAACAGGTCGCTCGGCACGTCGCTGACGGTCGCCCAGCTCTACGAGTCCCTGACGATCGCCCGCCTGGCGGCGCTGGTGGACGGAGGCGGCACCGTCCCCGCCGAGGACGTCAGGAACTCGCTCGAGGAGGTGCGCAACCGTGCCGGCTCACGGCGTCAGCAGCAGCAGAACCGCATGGCCCGCTCCCGCAGCCGCCGTCAGCAGTGAAGCGAAAGGAGACAGCAGTGCAGGTGAACGCGGTTCAGGGTGCTGACCTGGACATGCCCGGCACGGCGTCCGCGGGCACGGGGGCACAGTACCCGCCCTCCCAGCCCCGCACCCCGCGCCTGACCCGGCTCGTCGAGGAGGTCCGGGCCGCGCTGCGCGCCCGGCCGGAGGCTTCCGCCGAGGAGGCCGGCCGGGACGTGGCCGCGGCGCTCGCCCCGCACCTCGGGCGGGCCGACCTCCTGACGCCCGCCCAGCAAGAGGCCGACCGGGGCGGATACAAGCAGCACGTCCTGCACGTCGAGGCGGACGGCTCCTTCTCCGTCGTCGCCCTCGTCTGGCTGGCGGGTCAGTGCACGCCGGTACACGATCACGTCTGCTGGTGCGTCGTCGGGATCCACGAGGGTGCCGAGGAGGAGACCGTCTACCGCCTCTCCGGCAGTCCGGAGCAGCGGCATCTCCTCGCCGTGGACACCACCACGAGCGAGGTCGGTGCCGTCGCGGCCCTCGCTCCGCCGGGCGACATCCACGACGTCCGCAGCACGGCCGCCGGCCGGACCGTCTCCCTCCACGTCTACGGAGCGGACATCGGCCGGCTCGGCACCAGTATCCGCCGGGTTTACGAGCTGCCGGTGAGGCAGGCGGAGGACCCATCCGGCATCAGTCCAACAGTGTGGGGAAGTGACGTCATGGGCGACAAGTCAGCTCACGGCATGACGGCAGAGACCCTGCCGGACCTGTTCTCGGCCCAGGTGGCCAGGACTCCCGAGGCCGTCGCGCTCATCGCCGACGGAGTCTCGCTGACCTATGCCGAGCTCGACGAGAGGGCACACCGGCTGGCGGTGTCGCTCGTGGCGAAGGGTGCGGGCCCCGAGACGGTCGTCGCGGTGCGCGTACCGCGTTCGGTCGAGCTCGTCGTCGCGCTGTACGCCGTGCACAAGGCCGGGGCCGCGTACCTGCCGCTCGATCCGGACGGCCCGGACGAGCGGAGCCGGCACATGGCCGAGGATGCCGGGGCGCTGCTGGTGCTGACCGCCGAGGATGTCGGACGGGCGGCCGAGCCGGGCCCGGCGGACCCCGCGGGCCGGCCGCTCCCGGCCCCGCACCCGCTGAACACGGCCTACGTGATCTACACCTCGGGATCCACGGGGCGTCCCAAGGGCGTCGCGGTGTCCCATGCCGCGATCGTGAACCGCCTCCGCTGGATGCAGGCCGAGTACTCCCTCGGCGACGACGACCGCGTGCTGCAGAAGACCCCCGCGGGCTTCGACGTGTCGGTGTGGGAGTTCTTCTGGCCGTTGTGCGTCGGGGCGTGCCTCGTGGTGGCCGCCCCGGACGGACACCGCGACCCCGCCTACCTCACGGAGGTGATCCGGGCACAGCGGATCACCACCCTCCATTTCGTGCCGTCCATGCTGCGCCTCTTCACCGACGAGCCGACCGCGCGCCTGTGCACCACCGTGCGCCGGGTGTTCGCGAGCGGTGAGGCGCTGTCGGGCGAGCTGCGGGACCGGTTCTTCGAGGTGCTCGACGCGGAGCTGCACAACCTCTACGGGCCCACCGAGGCCGCCGTGGACGTGTCCTACTGGCGGTGCCAGCCGGACGACCGGCCGGGTCCGGTTCCGATCGGCCGGCCCGTGTGGAACACCCAGCTGTACGTCCTGGACGCAGATCTCCGTCCGGTCGGCCCCGGCGTCATGGGAGAGCTCTACCTCGCGGGCGTCCAGCTGGCGACGGGGTACGTGCGGAGGCCCGGGCTGACGGCCGAGCGCTTCCTTCCCGACCCCTTCGGCCCTCCCGGCACCCGCATGTACCGCACCGGGGACCTCGCCCACATCCGCGACGACGGGGCCGTCCACTACGCCGGACGCACCGACCACCAGGTCAAGGTGGGTGGTGTCCGGATCGAGCCCGGTGAGGTCGAGGCGGTGCTGGTGCGGCATCCCGCCGTCGCCGAGGCCGTGGTGACCCCAGCCGCCGACGGCTCCGGCGGAACCCAACTGGTCGCCCACATCGTGCCCGACCCTGTCGCGGCGGCGCCCCTGCGGAACCTGTGCCGGCTGGAGCGCGAGGGGGCCCTCGACGCCGGTGAGCTGCACACCCTTCCCAACGACATGGTGATCGCCGCCAGCAATCCGACCGAGACGGACTTCCTCTACCGGGAGATCTTCGAGGGCCACGAGTACCAGCGGCACGGCATCGTCCTGCCGGAAGGCTCCCGCGTCTTCGACGTGGGAGCCCACATCGGCCTGTTCTCCCTCTCGGTCGCCCGGTCGCGCCCGGGCAGCGTCATCTACTCGTTCGAGCCCATACCGCAGCTGTTCCGCCTGCTCGATCTCAACACACGGATCCACGGGGTCGACGCGCGGCTGTTCCCCTGCGGCATCGCGGAGAGTTCGGGGAGCGCCACCTTCACCTACTACCCGCAGCTGTCGATCATGTCGGGGCGGTTCGGTGACCTCGCCGAGGAGCGCGGCGTACTGGAGGCGTTCGTCCGCAACGAGAGTCGCGGTGACGAGTCTCCCGCTCCCGGCAGCGAGGCCGACCTGGACAGTCTGCTGACCGAACGGCTCAGGCACGTGGACGTCACCTGTGCCCTGCGGACGCTCTCCGACGTCATCGAGGAGACAGGCGTCGACCGGATCGACCTGCTGAAGATCGACGCGGAGAAGAGCGAGCGGGAGGTCCTGCTCGGGCTGCGTGACGAGCACTGGCCCCTCGTACGCCAACTCGTCATCGAGGCCCACGACCTGCCCGGGCAGGTCGACTGGATCCGGCGGCACCTGGAGGCCAGGGGGTACCGCGTCGCGGTCGACGGGCAGCACATGCTCGCGGACACCGGACTGGTCACCGTCTACGCGACCCGGCCCGGCACGGCGGAAACTCCGTCCTCCGGCGGGGCCGGTGCGCACGGAGTGCCCGCGGTCCCCGGCGGGGGCTGGTCCGACCCCGGACTGTTCACCGAGGACGTGCGGCGGGAGGCCGCGCTGAGCCTGCCCGGCCCGATGATGCCCTCGCAGTTCGTGATCGTCGACGCGCTCCCCCTGACACCCAACGGCAAGCTGGACCGTGCGGCCCTGCCGGCTCCGCGGGCCCGGGCCACCCAGACCTTCACCGCGCCCCGCGACCCCGTCGAGGAGGTGCTGTGCAGCCTGTTCGCCGAGGTACTCGGGGTGCGGGCAGTGGGCATCCACGACGACTTCTTCCAGCAGGGCGGGCACTCTCTCGCCGCCATCCGGCTGATGGGCCGGATCCGGGCGGTGTTCGGTACCGAGCTGACCGTGCGCAGCCTGTTCGAGGCTCCTACGGTGGCGCGTTTCGCGCCGCTGCTGGGCCGCGATCCGGGCGGGGACCCGTTCGCGGTGCTGCTTCCCCTGCGAGCCACCGGCGCCGCCGCGCCCCTGTTCTGCGTGCACCCCGCCGCAGGCGTCGGGTGGGTCTACTCGGGGCTGCTGCGGCACGTCGGGGACGACCGGCCCGTCTACGCCCTGCAGGACGCGGGGCTCACCGGCGGGGAGCCGGCCGCCGACGTCGAGGAGGTGGCCGCGGGCTACGTGCGCCTGATCCGCTCGGTGCAGCCGTCCGGCCCGTACCACCTGTGCGGCTGGTCGTTCGGAGGGCTCGTGGCCCAGGCCATGGCCACGCTCCTGCAGGAGGCCGGTGAGACGGTCGCCCTGCTCGCGGTGCTGGACGCCTATCCGCTGTGCGACCGTGCCGTGCCCGCCGCGCTCTCCTCGGACGGGCTCCGGGAGCTGCTCGTGTCCCTGGGATACGGAGTACCGGACGCTCCCGGGTCTTCGATGACCCCTGCGGAGTTCACCGAGGCGGCCGGCACCGCCGGCGGTGTCCTCGCCGATCTGGAGCAGCGGCAGGTCCTGGCCATGGCCGGCACGTTCCGGCGGAACGTCGTCCTGGCCCACGGCTTCCGGCCCGCCGTGTTCGACGGTGACCTGCTCCTCTTCACCGCCGCGGTGGGCCGGAGCGGCGACGCGCCGTCCGCCGGAGACTGGTCGCCCTACCTGACGGGCCGGGTGCACACCGTGGACGTCCCTTGCACCCACGGGGAGATGACCGGCCCGGTGGCCGTGGCCGACATCGGCCCCCGGATCGCGGACAGGCTGTCCGGTGTGGCCTCCCACCGGGCGGGGTGAGCGGACACCCCCTCGCACCGCGGTCCCTGCCCGGGACCCGTACGCACCAGGCCCGTCCGGCCGAGCGGTCAGCTCGGCCGGACGGGCCTTTCCGTGCTGTCCGGTGTCCGCCGTGGTCAGCCGCCGGCCGTCGCGCCCACGACGGACTCGGGGTCCCCGGCCGCCCGCTCCAGCAGGACCGTGTAGCCGTGCAGCAGCTCCTGCGCCGCCTCGGCGGTGAAGAGGTCGACCGCGTAGGTGAGGCGGATTCCGATGCCGTCGGGCGTGCCGTCGGCGGTCCGGCGCTCCGCCAGCTCGAACCGCAGGTCGAACCGCGCCGGCTGGTCCGGCAGCGGCTCGGTCCGCACGTCGAGGCCGGGCAGCGACAGGTCGGGCAGGGCGTTGTTCTGGAAGGCGAGCATGACCTGGAACAGCGGATGGCGGCCCGCCTCCCGGTCGGGGTTGACCGCCTGGACGATGTGGTCGAAGGGCACGTCCTGGTGCGCGTACGCCGCGAGATCGGTGGTGCGGACCCTCGACAGCAGCTCTCGGAACGTAGGGTTCCCGTCCGTCCTGGTCCTCAGCACCAGGGTGTTCACGAAGAACCCCACGAGGTCGTCGAGGGCGTCGTCGGTGCGTCCGGCGACCGGTGTCCCGATCGCCACGTCCGTACCCGCACCCTGTTCGGTGAGCAGGGCGGCCAGTGCGGCCTGGCACACCATGAACAGGCTGACGCCGCACCGGGCCGCCAGCGCGTGCAGCGGCTCCAGCACGGACACCGGGATCCGGGCGTCGAGGTGTCCGGCCCGGTACGAGGGGGCCCGCGGGCGTTCGGCCGCGGCGGGAATCTCCAACCGGTCCGGCAGTCCGGCGAGTTCCCCGGTCCAGAACGCGGTCTGGCGGTTGAGCTCCGATTCCGGCAGGTCGGCTCCGCCGAGCAGTCGGTGGGCCCACAGGGTGTAGTCCGCGTACTGCACGGCGAGGTCGCTCCACGCCGGCCGGGTGCCCGCCGCCGACGCGGCGTAGGCCCGGGCGATGTCCCTGGCCAGGGGGGTGAGCGACCAGCCGTCGCACGCGATGTGGTGCAGAACCAGCAGGAGGACGTGCTCCTGCTCCCCGATCTCGAACAGGCGTGCCTGTACCGGCGTTTCCTCCGTGAGGTCGAACGGATGGCGGGCCCCGGCGGCGAGCAGGCCCGGCAGGTCCTCCTCGGTCGTCACCACCAGCGGCAGCTCGACAGGCGCCTCGTGCGGTTCCAGCACCACCTGCTGCGGGACGCCGTCCCAGTCGGGGAAGGCGGTGCGCAGGCTCTCGTGCCGGGCGACGACGTCGTTGACGGCCCGGTGCAGGGCGGCACGGTGGAGCGGCCCGGTCAGCCGGAGCGCCATGGGCATGTTGTAGTTGCCGTTCGCGCCCTCCAGCCTGTTCTGGAACCACAGGCGGCGTTGCACCGGCGCCAGCGGCAACTCCTCCGGCCGCTCCATCGGTCCCAGCGCCGGGCGTGCGGCCGCGGGCCGCTCCTCCAGCGTCTCGGCGAGGTGGGCGACCGTCGGGGTCTCGTAGAGGGTGCGCAGGGCGACTTCCACGCCCAGCTCCCGCCGGATCCGGCCGATGAGCCGCGTGGCCAGCAGCGAGTGTCCGCCCAGGTGGAAGAAGGAGTCGTCGATCGTCACCCGGTCGAGCCCCAGTACCTCGGCGAACAGCCCGCACAGGAGCTCTTCCCGCTCCGTCCGTGCCGCGCGGCCGGATGAGGCCGACTGGAAGTCGGGGGCGGGCAGCGCCTTGCGGTCGATCTTGCCGCTGCCGGTCAGCGGCACCTCGGACAGGGGGAGGACCAGCGCGGGAACCATGTACTCGGGCAGCTGCCCGGCCAGGTGTGCGCGCAGCCGCGCCCCGTCGAGCGGCCGGCCGGGGTGTGCGGGGACGACGTACGCGATGAGGCGGGACCGGCCCTCGGTGTCGGGGCGGTCGACGACCACCGCCGCCTGCACGTCCGGGTGGGCGGCCAGGACCGCCTCGATCTCGCCCGGTTCGATCCGGAAGCCCCGTATCTTGACCTGGCCGTCGACGCGTCCGTGGAACACGAGACTGCCGTCGGGGCGGCGGCTGACCAGGTCACCCGTGCGGTACATCCGCCCGTCGGACGGGTTCCCGAAGGGGCAGGCCGGGAAGCGCTCCGCCGTCAGTCCACTCTGATTGAGGTACTCGTCGGCGAGGCAGGCGCCCGCGAGGTGCAGTTCGCCGACCACGCCCACGGGAACGGGGCGCTGCCACGCGTCGAGCACATAGGTCCTGGTGTTCCACACGGGACGGCCGAGGAGGACCTCGGGCCCGTCCGCCTCGGCGTAGAGGCTGTCCGCTCCGGCCTCGGACGAGCCGTAGAAGTTGACCAGGCGCGCACCCGGCAGGAGGGAGCGGAACTGCCGGACCAGTTCGAGGGTGAGGGCCTCACCGCTGGACACCCAGAGTCCGCAGGACGTCAGGTCACGCCGGCCGGCCTCTTCCAGCAGCGCTCCCAGCAGGCTCGGGACGACCGTGATCCGGCACGGTCCCGTGCCCTCGATCATCGCGGCGAGAGCGATCGCGCTGCGGGCGGTCCCGCTGTCGGCGAGGGCGATCCGGGCGCCGTTCAGCAGGGCTCCCAGCAGTTCGACGGAGCCGTCGACGAAGCTGAGGGTCGTCTTGGCGATCACCGTCTCGTCCGGCTGGTACGGGAACTCGGCGGCGTACCAGGCGATGCGGTTGAGGACGGAGCGGTGGCCGGCCACGACGCCCTTGGGGCGGCCGGTGGACCCCGAGGTGTAGACGATCCACGCCGGGTCGGTGGCCTTCGGCTCGGCAGGGCGTTCCCCCTCCGTCAGGTTGCCCGCGGACAGGCCCTCCGTCAGTGCGCGGAAGCCGTCGTCGCCCTGCCGCGCGGTGACGGTCGGTACGTCCGCTCCGACGACGGACAGCAGTTCCTCGGTGGTGAGCACGACGTCGGGCTTCGCGTCGTCCAGTATGAACCGGACCCGGTCCGCCGGAAGGTGCGGGTCCACCGGAATGTAGGCGGCACCGGACTTGAGGGCCGCGAGCAGGGCCACCACCATGTCGGTGGAGCGGGGCAGCATGAGGGCGACGCGCCGTCCTGGGCCTGCTCCACGGCCGAGGAGGAGCCTCGCCAGCCGGTTGGCCCTGCCGTTCAGTTCGCGGTACGAGACGGCGGACCCTCCGAAGACGACCGCGTCGGCGTCGGGGGTGCGCCCCGCCTGCGCCTCGAACCCGTCGGCCAGGGTTCCCTCCGGGATGTCCCGCACCGGTCCGTGCCAGCGCCCCAGGAGTTCCGCCTTCTCACCCGGGAGCAGGGGGACCAGGTCCCGGAGGGTGCTCCCGTCGCCCGCGGCCATCATCCCCAGCAGTTCGACGAGCCGGTCGAGCCAGGACCGCGCCTCCTCGGCCGTCATGAGGTGGGGCTGGTAGCCGAGGCGTATCTCCAGCTCGGTGCCGGGGACGACGGTGAGGGTGAGGGCGTAGTGGGTCGCGTCCGCGATGTCCGCGCCGGTCAACGTGATGCCCGGGGCCAGCTCGTCGCCCGTGGCAGCGTCGACCGGATAGTTCTCGAAGGCGGTCACCGTGTCGAAGAGGGCGGGCAGCCCGGTGAGCTCGTGCAGGTCCTGGAGTCCCAGGTGGTGGTGGGGCAGCAGGCGGGCCTGCTCGTCGCGCAGCCGGCCCAGGTAGGCGGGCACGGTTTCGTCGGCGTCGAGCCGCACCCGTACCGGAACGGTGTTGGTGAGCAGTCCGACCATGGACTCGACGCCGGTAAGCTCCGGAGGGCGGCCGGACACGACGGTGCCCAGGACGACGTCCTGGCTGCCGGTCATCCAGCCGAGCAGCAGGCCCCACGCTCCCTGCACCACGGTGTTCAGGGTGACCTGGCCGCGGACGAGACCGTCCAGGGCCCACGTCCCGGCCTCCGGCAGCACCGAGACGACCGTGCGGGGCAGCTGCTGGTGCCGCGGGGGCACCGCCGCGGTGACGGACGCCACCATGGCCGGTTGGTCGAAGCCCTCGAAGGACTCCCGCCAGGCCGCCACCGCCTCGGCGTGGTCCTGGTCCGCCAGCCACTCCAGGTAGGAACGGAACGGGGCGGGCTCGGGAAGGCCGGCGGCCTCCCCGCCCTCGGTGTAGACGCGGAAGACCTCCCGCACCAGGACCGGGAACGACCAGCCGTCGAGCACCAGGTGGTGGTTGGTCATCACCAGGGTCCACTGCTGGTCGCCGGTCCGGATCAGCCTGAAACGCACGAGCGGGGGACGGTCGAGGTCGAAGGGCCGGCGGCGGTCTTCGGCGATCAGCCGCTCCCGCCGGGCGGCCCTGTGCTCCGGGTCCACCCCGCGCAGATCGGAGGTGGACCACGGGGGCACGGCGTCACGGACGACGAACTGCAGGGGGTCGCCGGTGGCACGGGTCCTGAATCCGGCGCGGAGCGGGGCGTGCCGCCGCACGACCGTCGCACAGGACCGGGCGAGGCGTTCCGGATCCAGCGGGCCCGTCAGATCGAGGGTCAGCTGTGCGGTGTAGAGGTCGGCCGCCGCTCCAGCGAGTCGGGCATGGAAGTACAGCCCCGACTGCAGCGGGGTGAGGGGGTAGACATCTTCCAGTCGGGACGTACGCATAGGTTCTAGGCCCACCGTTCCAGTTCGGCTTCCAGATCATCGACCTCGTCCTGGCCGAGCCCGGTGAGGTAGAGGTCTGAGGGGGTGTGCCGGCTGACCTCGCGGCCTGCGGCAGCGGCCGCGAGGGCGCCCAGGGCCTCGTCCCAGAGCGTGCACAGCCGGTCCAGGTCCGCGGCGCGGAGCCATCCGGCCGGAGCGCTGAAACCGGCCTCCAGCCGGGGCCCGCCGCTGTCCTCCCGGACCAGGACGTCGATGGTGAGTCCGTGGCCGGCCGGGCCACGGGGGTCGCGCCCGTCCCTCAGGACGTCGGCGGCGGACACCGGGCTCCAGTCGGCTTCCTCGCGGCCGGGCAGCCGTCCCAGGTAGTTGAAGAGGATCTCCGGCTTCGCCAGACCGCGCAGCTCCCGTCCGGTGTCCGGGTTGAGGTGACGCAGCAGGCCGAAGCCCAGCCCGTCCCCCGGGACGGCACGCAGCTGCTCCTTGACCCACGCGAGTGCCTGGGTGGCGTCCTGGGGGACCGTGCCGCCGGCGTCCGCGGGGTTCAGTCGGACGGGGTGCATGCTCGTGAACCAGCCGACGGTACGGGACAGATCGGCCTCGTGGGAGCCGTCCGCCCGGCCGTGGCCCTCCAGGTCGAGCAGGACGTCGTGGGAGGCAGGGAGCCCGCGTTCCGCGCGCCATGCGGGGATCGCCAAGGCCAGCGCGGTGAGCAGCACATCGGGAATCGTGCCGTGCACGGCGGCGGGCACCGAGGACAGCAGGGGGGCGCTGCGGGCAGGGTCGAGGACCAGGTGCCTGCGTGTGCTGGTCGCGGCCGTGTCCACGGCCGGGTCCAGGGGGCGTTCCCCGAGCGGCGGGGCGTCCGGGGTCAGCACTGAGCGCCAGTGGGGCAGTTCCGCCAGCCTCCCGGCGTCGTGGGCCGAACCCTCCAGGAGCCCGTTCCACCGCGTGACCGAGGTCGCGACCGGGGGCAGTTCGACGGGGCGGCCTGCCCCGTGGGCCTCCCAGGCGAGCGCCAGGTCACGCAGCAGCGTGTACCAGGAAGCGCCGTCCACGGCGAGGTGGTGGACCACCAGCAGCAGCATGCCCCGCCGGTCGGGGCCGCCGTCGAAGAGGCGCGCCTGGAGCAGGGTGCCGCCCCATGGGTCGAGCCGCTCGGCGGCCTTCCGGACGTGGGTGGCGGCGAGTGCGACGGTCTCCTCGTCCGAGAGGTCCTCCACGGCGACGCGTTCGACGAGCCCCTCCACGGCAGTGCTGCCGGCCGGGGCGATGTGCAGACGCCACCCGTGCTCGTCCACCAGCCGGGCGCGCAGGACGTCGTGGTGGTCGGTCAGGGCGGTCAGCAGCGTCCGCAAGGTGTCCTGCGTGAGTCCGGCGGGAGTACGGATGAGCAGGGACTGCTGGTACGCGTCCACCGGGCCGCCCAGCTCCTCCAGCCATCTCAGGACCGGACTCGCCGGGACGGGTCCTGTGACGGCGTCGTGCGGGGCGGTCCCCGCCGCCGTCGCCTGCTCCTGGGCCACCGGTACGGCGACCTTCGCGAGCTCACGCGGCGTCTCGCGGGCGAAGACCTGCTTGAGGCTGATGGCCCACCCGTTCTCCCGCGCGCGGGAGACGAGCTGGATCGCGGTGATGCTGTCACCGCCGAGGTCGAAGAACGCGTCGTCCGGGGCCGCCTCGGCGACACCGAGGACGCTCCGGAACAACTGGACCATGGCCTCCTGAGCGGCCTCGCTCCCACCCGGCTCGGCCTGCTCGGCGGCGGTGGCCGGCTCCGGGCCCGCCTGAGCCGCCGGCCTGGCCTGCTGTCCGCCCGAATCGCGGGCGCCGGCCCTGACCGCCCGTGGGGCCGGGGCCACCGCGACGGAGCCGATGGCGCCCTGCGGGTCGTCGGCAGCGGCACGGAAGAGGCCGAGCAGGATCTGCTCGTGATGGGCGAGCTCTTCCTCCGCGTACCGTGCCGAACTCGCGTCCGTGTCCAGACTCAGACCCGCGCCGTCCTGGCGCCCGCCCACCGCGACGGCGATGTCGCCGACCGGGCCGTTGGAGAGGTTGTGGGCGACGGCGGTGTGGCCTCCCATGGTGAAGGTGTGGGGGAACGTCATGACGTTGACCATCGGGCCGACGACCCCGCGCTCGCCGCGCGTGAAGCCCAGGTCGCGGTGCAGGTCCTCGGCACGGTAACGCTGGTGCGGCAGTGCCTCCTTGATCACCAGCGCCGCCTGGCGGGTCAGGTCGGCGAAGGACATGTCGCCGTGCACGGCCAACCGGAGGGGGACGGTGTTGGACAGCATGCCGGGAGTGCGCCGCGCGACGTCTCCTCGCCGGGCCGTCACGGGGAGCGAGACGACGACGTCCTCGGCGCCCGTCACGAGGTGCAGCTGGGCGGCGACCGCCGCCACAGCCGTCGGTGCCAGGGACCGGCCGAGGCCCGCGCGCAGCCGGTCGGCCTGGTCCGCGGGGATCCGTGCCGTACGGCGCAGCACCGGCGCGGCCGGCTGCCAGGAGCGGTCGGAGAGCGACACGGGCCGTGGCCGGTCGGCGAGCTTGCGTGTCCAGAAGTCGCGGTCCGCGTCGAACGCCGCCGAGGCCCGGTACGCCTCCTCGTCCGCCAGCAGGTCGGCCAGCGAGCCGAAGGAGGAGGCGGCCGCCCGTGGGCCGCCCGTCTCCTGCGCGTAGAGGGCGGCGACGCGCTCGGCGAAGAGTGCCGCCCCGAATCCGTCCACGGTCAGGTGGTGGGTGCGCTGGTACCAGAGGAAGCGCCGGGAGGAGAGCCGGAACAGGCACACCGTGAGGACCGGATCGCGGGTCACGTCGAGCGGCCGGGCCAGGTCGTCCCGCATCCGGTCGAGCGCCGCGGCTTCGGGGTTCCCCGCGGTGGCGAGGTCCAGGAAGAGGATGTCGGGCGACGGCCCGGACAGGACCGACTGGCGTGGGCCCACCGGCGTGTCCGTGACCGCCACGCGCAGCGCCTCGGTCTCCTCCCACGCCCGGATCCAGGCGCGGCGGAAGGCTGCGGCGTCGACCGGTCCCGCTATGTCGAAGTACTCCGCTATCCGGTAACGGCCCCCGTGGACCTCGTCCTGGTCGGCGAACCAGATGCCGAGCTGGGCCCGAGAGAGGGGGAAGTCCGTGCTCGTGCTGTCGTCCATGTCAGATCCCGCTCAGCCCTTCGACGCCGGTGCGGACCGCCGCGGGCCAGCCCTCGGGGTCCACCCCGTACTGGCACAGGAACGCGTACACCAGGCGCTCCAGGCCGAATCCCACGCAAGCGCTCCTGACCAGACCGCCGGTGCCGTGCTGGATGCCGAAGTTCCGGCCGAACAGGTCGTCGTGGAAGTTGAAGGATCCGACGGCCACGGTCCGGTCGGGCCCGACGTCGAGGCGGAGTTCGTACTTGAGCTCGAGCAGCCGCTGCGACCAGATGCGCTGGGAGGTGTCGGTGCCGCAGAAGAAGGGATCGTTGCCCACCTCGCAGAACCCGGACAGTCCGAGCTCCTCGACGAGCGCGAACACGTTCCGCATGAAGGTCTCGCGGGCGGAGAGCACCTCGTCACGCGCGCCCATGAAGACGATTTCCCGGATGGTGAAGTCCCAGAGACGTTCGAGCGTGGTGGCGTAGTCGGACTCGTACCGGAACGACTTGCCGCGGGCGGTGACCACGTGGAGCCGGTCCGCGCTCAGCTCCCGCCCGCTGTACTGGTGGAAGGTGTGGTAGCACATGGTGGGCGGCAGGCAGTAGTCCACGTTCCCGCACGACTCGAGTACGCCGGAGTCGATCCCCGCTCCGGCGTACTTCTCCTGGAACCCCTGGTACACGTCGATGTCGTTGTGCAGCCGGGTCACGAACATGAGGTGCTGGGGGAACGACCCGAAGTATCCGGCCGTCTCCAGCACCCGAGTGCTGATGAGGGTCGGATAGCGGTACTCGCTCACCTGGAAGTCCTGGCGGAGGAGCTTCTTGACCGTCCGGTCGAAGTACTCCAGCAAGGAGAGGAACGGTTCGCCCACCGCCACCTGGCCTTCGCCGGCCTCGCTGACGGCTCCGGCGTCGGCCAGGAGGGTGAAGGTCCCCTCCCGCACCTCGCGCCGGTGGGGGGACCGCCACACGGATTTGGCGGGTGTCGGCCGCTGCGGGCGCACGTCGCTGTCGACCACGCGGTTGACCTTGTCGGCCAGGACAGCGGGGTCGACGGGCTCCGCCGACCGGATCACCACTCCGCGCACCTCGCCGTCGCCGACGACGAGCTCGAACGCGTCGATGTCGCCGGACACGAAGAACATGCGCCGCTCGATCTCGGGCGCGAGGTGCTCCGGCACCGGAGTGTGCAGGTCGACACGGGTACTGAAGGGGGTCATGGTGGTTCACTCCTGGCCGGATGGTGGGGCGGGACGTTCCGTGGGGTGGTCGCGGGCACCCCCTGCCCGGGCCCCGGGGAGCAGGTCCCCGGGGCCCTGCGGTCAGACCGCCGCGGCGGTGTTCGCGTTCACGAGGCGGACGAGGCCCGAAACGGTGCGGAAGTTGTCGAACTCCATGTCCTCGGCGCCGAGCTGCAGGGAGAACTCCTTCTCGATGAAAAGGACGAGCTGCATGGCGAAGAGGGAATTGACGTATCCCAGGGCGAAGATGTCGTCCCCGTCGGCGACTTCCTGACCACCCAGGTGCGGGGCGAGGAATGCGCGGATACGGGCGTTCACGTCGTTGTGCGTCATGTCGTTCTCCTGAGGGATGAAAGGGGTTTTCAGTAGGTGTAGAAGCCCTGGGACGTCTTCCGCCCGAGCAGCTTGGCGTCGACCATCTTCTGCAGCAGGGGGGCGGGCCGGTACTTGGAGTCCTTAAAGCTCTCGTACATGACCGTGAGCGAGTTCAGAATGGTGTCCAGCCCGATCAGGTCACCCGTTTCCAGGGGGCCCATCTTGTGGCCGAAGCAGCCCTTGAACATCCTGTCGACGTCCTCCGCGGTGGCGACCTGGTCCTGCACGCAGAAGACGGCTTCGTTGATGGTGAGCATCAGGACCCTGTTGGTCACGAATCCCGGGGCGTCCTGTACGACGATGCCCTCCTTGCTCGTGGCATCGAGGAGCCCCATGGCGACCGCGAGTGTCTCGTCCGACGTGAAGTAACCGCGCACGACCTCGACCGTGTCCATGAGCGGCACGGGATTCATGAAGTGCAGTCCCAGCACTTCGGCGGGCCGCTCGGTGACCGATGCCACGCGGGTGATCGGAACGGCCGAGGTGTTGACCGCGAAGACCACGCCAGGACGGCAGATCTTGTCTATCGTCTCGTAGACCTCACGCTTGACGTCCCAGTTCTCGGTGACGTTCTCGACGACGAAATCGACGTCCGCCAGAGCCTCGGGTTCGGTGCTGGTGGTGATGCGACCCAGAATGGTCTCCGCGTCGTCGGCGAGTTTCTCCGCGCGGAACAGGCCCTGCATACGCAGGTCCCGTTCCATCTGGCTCCTGGCACTCACGAGCTGGCTCTCCGCGATGTCGACCAGGACCACCTCGAAAGAGGACTGGGCCAGGGACTGCGCGACACCGCGGCCGATCGTCCCGGCGCCGATGACACCTATCTTGCTCACGCTCACGCCTGCCGCCTTCGGTTGTTCGGAAGAGAATGGAGGGGATGTCGAGGGGCGGCCCGGCGGACGAGCACCGGGCCGTTGTGCCGCGTCACCGGCCGTCGGCCGCGCGGAGGTCGTCGACGAGCCTGCCCAGGGCGCGGACGGTGGGGCCTTCGTAGACGACCGTCAGCGGCACGGGCAGGGAGAGTTCCTGGCGCAGCCGGTGCACGACCTGCAGGCCGAGGAGGGAACTGCCGCCGAGCTCGAAGAAGTTGTCGTGGACACCGACGCTCTGGACCCCGAGCAGCTCCTGCCAGATCACGGCGACCTGCCGTTCCGTGTCACTGTCGGGCGCCACGTAGGGGTTGCGGAGGTTGGGCCGCTCGTGCTGCTGCCGCGGCATGGCGGCCTCCGCGGCGGGCGCGACCCACTGTTCACGACGCCGGACCGGGTCGGAGGTGGAGACCACGACCTGCGCCTGCGGGACCGCGGCCAGCAGGGCGTCCGTCACCCGGCGTCCCTCGTCGGGGTCCAGAGCCAGGGCCTGGACCGCCGAACCGATGCCGGCCTCGTCCCTCGGCGCGGCGGTGAAGCGCCATGCCTCCCAGTTGACGCTGGACCACGGCTGCCCGGCGCCGTGGTGGCGCTGCGCGAAGGCGTCGAGCACGGCGTTGGCGGCCGCGTACGCGGCGAACCCGAGGCCGCCGAGGAGGGAGGCGATCGAGGAGCAGAGGAGGGCGAAGTCCAGTTCCTGGTCCGCCAGTACCTCGTCGAGGACGTACGTGCCGTACAGCTTCGGGTCGAAGTGCCAGGCGCTCTCGCGTTCGCCGAGGTCGGCCACCACGCGGTGGGCCTCGGCCCCGGTCGTACCGGCGCAGTGCAGCAGCCCGTCGACCCGGCCGTACGCCTGGACCACCGCCTCCTTCACCTCACGCATGCGGACGGGATCGGAGACGTCGGCGGCGCACACCATCACCTCGGAGCCCAGCTCCTCGAGCGCGCGGACGCCGCGGATCAGGTCCCGGGTGGCCTCGGGGTGGTCCGGTGCGTCCCAGGTCTCCCGCGACGGCAGCTCGGTACGCCCGAGGAGGACCAGGCGCACCCGTTCCCGCTCGGCGAGGGCCCGGGCCATCAGCATGCCGATCTTCCCCAGTCCCCCCGTGATCAGGTAGACCCCGTCCGCCCGGACCGGGGCGGAGTCGCGGCGCGGTTGCTCCGCCGCCACGAAGGTGGGGGCCCACCAGCGCCGTCCGCGCAGCGCGAGCGTCCGCTCGCCGGCGGGCCGGGAGAGCGCCGGCAGGATCGCGTCCACGGCCGCCGGTGCGGTCTGCCCGCCCGCGAGGTCGAGATGGACGCAGGTGAGCGACGGGTACTCCTGCGGGAGGACCCGGACGATGCCCTGGACCGCGGCCTTCGGCGGGCAGAGCGCCTCTTCCCCGGTCACGGAGCAGACCTCGCTGGAGACGACGTCCCACCGCTGCGGCACGCTCAGCCCGGACTCGGTGGCTTGGGCCCAGTGCAGCAGCGAGTGGAACCCCCGGTCGAGGAGGGCCCGTACGTCCTGCGGGTCGGTGCCGTGGTCCGCGTCGTTCCCCACGCTCCAGCAGTGGAGCACCCGGTCCGGCGGCGAACCCTCCTCCCGCAGGGCCTCGGCCAGCCGGGTGTAGTGCTCCGGGCTGCCGGGGTCGAGCACGTAGACGCCCTCGGCCTTGCGGCTCCATTCACTGCCGGCCCGCACGGTGCGCACCGTCGCGCCGAGACCTTCGAGCCGGTCCGCCAGTTCGCCGCCGACTCCTGTCTCATCCGCGAAGACGAGCCAGCTGTGCGCGGCCGGCCCGGCCGCGTCGACCGGGGGCACCGGTGCCGTCTGCTGCCAGGACGGGGCGTAGAACCACTGTGCCGGATCCGTATGGCGGCGGGCTTCGGCGGGTACGCGGGGCGCTGCCGTGCCGCGCTCCACCCAGTAGCGGCGCCGCTCGAACGGGTATGTGGGCAGCGGGGTGCGTCGCGCGCCCCGCACGGGCGGGAACGGCTGCGCACGCCCCGCCAGCCACAGCCTGGCGGCGGCGCGGAGCATGGTGGCGCGGTCGCTCTGCCGGTCGAAGACCCCGGGCAGCGAGTGCACCACGACCCGGTCGGCGACCGCGGCCGCCGCGGGGTGCTGCACGATCCCGGGCACCATGCTCTGGCCGGGTCCGACCTCGACCACGACGAGTTCGGGAACGGTCCAGAGAGTGCCGATGCCGTCCGCGAACCGTACCGGCCGCCGCATGTGCTCGGCCCAGTACTCCGGGCTGGTGGCCTCCTCCGGTGTGATCCACGTGCCGGACATGTTGGAGACGAAGGGCGTGGCCGGCGGGTTCAGCCGGACGGTTCGCACCAGCTCCGTGTACGGCGCGACCACCGGGTCCATCATCGGCGAGTGGAAGGCGAAGCCGGTGGTCAGGCGCCGGGAGGCGATGCCCTCCGCCAGGAGCGCGCGGCCGGCCGCCTCGATCCCTTCGACGGTGCCGGAGAGCACGCAGGTCTGCGGTCCGTTCACGGCCGCCAGGCAGACGTCCTCGCTCGTCCAGCGGTCGGCCTCGGCCTCCGAGAGCGGTACCGCGAGCATCGCGCCCTCGCCCTGGCCCTCGATGAGCCTCGCGCGTTCCACCACCAGGCGCAGCGCGTCCGGCAGTGAGAAGACGCCGGCCAGGCAGGCCGCCACGTACTCGCCGAGGCTGTGCCCGATCATGGCCTCCGGCTCGATGCCCCAGGAGCCCCAGAGCCTGGCCAGGGAGTACTCGAGGGCGAAGACCGCGGCGTAGCCGAGGCGGGGGCTGTCGAGCGGGTGCTCGCTGCGCTGCGGCTGGAGCAGCATGCTCCGCAGGTCCATGCCTCCCGCGCCGCCGCGCCCACTGCTCGCGGAGTCGGTGTCCGCGGTGAGCATGACGGGGCGGATGTCCAGGCCGAGCAGGGGCAGCAGGAGCTCCGCGCACTCGTCCAACGCCTCCCGGAACACCTCCTCCTGGTCGTAGAGACCTGCGCCCATGCCGGGGTACTGGGCACCGAACCCGGTGAAGACGAAGGCGACGGGCCTGCTGGAGGACTGGGGGCCGGATGCGGTGAGGAGCCTGCCGTCGTCCGGCGCGCCGAGGATGTCCCGTGCGTCGTCGACGCTCCCGCACAGCAGTGCCCGCCGGTACGGGAACTCCCTGCGGCCCTGTTGGAGGGTGAAGGCGACGTCCTCCAGCGGCACGCCGGGGTGTGCGCGCAGGTGGTCGAGGAGTTCACCGGTGGCCGTGTCGAGGGCCTCGGGCGACTTGGCCGAAAGGACCAGCAGCTGTTCCGTGTCCGGGCCGGACCGGCTGTTCCGGGGGATCTCAGGGGGCTGCTCGACGATCAGATGGGCGTTCGTGCCGCCGAGGCCGAACGAGCTGACCGCGGCGCGGCGCGGTCCGCTGTCCTGGGGCCAGGGCAGGAGCTCGCTGTTGACGTAGAAGGGACCGGATTCCAGGCCGAGCCGCGGGTTGGGTCGCTCGAAGTGCAGGGTCGGCGGGATCTCGCCCCGTTCCACGACCAGGGCGGTCTTGATCAGCCCGGCCACTCCGGCGGCGGAGTCGAGGTGTCCGATGTTGGTCTTGACGGAGCCGAGGGCCGTCCGTGCTCGCGGGACGCCGCCGTAGGCCGAGTTGAGTGCCGACACCTCGATCGGGTCGCCGAGGAGGGTGGCGGTCCCGTGCGCCTCGACGTAGCGGATGCTCTCCGGGTCCACGTCCGCGTTGGCGAGCGCCGTGGCGATGACGTCGGCCTGGGAGGCGGCGCTCGGGGCGCTGAATCCCGCTCGCGCGGCGCCGTCGTTGTTGACGGCGCTGCCCCTGATCACCGCGTGGATGTGGTCGTTGTCGTCGACCGCGTCCTGCAGGCGCTTGAGCACCACCATGCCGACGCCGTCGCCTCCGACGGTGCCCTGGGCCCGGGCGTCGAAGGTGCGGCAGTATCCGTCCGGCGAGTAGATCCCGTCCTCGCGGTAGACATATCCGTCGCGACGCATGACGTCGACGGCCACGCCTCCGGCGAGGGCGGTGTCGCACTGGTAGGCGAGCAGGGCCTGGCATGCCTGGACGACCGCGACCAGGGAAGTGGAACAGGCCGACTGCACATTGATGCTGGGGCCGCGCAGGTCCAGCTTGTAGGAGACCCTGCTGCTGAGGAAGTCCGAGCGGTTCCCGATGACCAGCTGGTTCCCGCCCATGACCTCGACCGCGTCCGGGTGGGAGGCGATGTTGAAGAGGAGGTAGGTGTTGTTCCCCGTGCCGGCGTAGACGCCGGTCAAGCCCTCGTAGCGGTCGGGGTCGTACCCCGCGCTCTCCAGGGCCGACCAGGCGCACTCCAGGAGGACGCGGTGCTGGGGGTCCATCAGTTCGGCCTCGCGGGGCGAGTAGCCGAAGAACGCCGCGTCGAACTTGTCGCTGTCCTCGAGCAGGTAGCCGACGGGGACGAAGTCCGGGTCGGCCAAGGCTTCGGCGTCCGCGCCGAGCTCGGCGAGATGCTGCTCGTCGAACCGGGTGGCGGCGCAGTGGCCGGCTTTCAGGTTGCTCCAGAACTCCTCGATGGTCCGCGCCTTGGGGAACCGGCCCGCCATACCCACGATGGCGATGTCGAGACCGTCCTCGAACGGGCCGGGCTCATCCGGAAGCTGCTCAGTCATGACGGCCTCGCTTTGCTCGCAACTGCTGCTGACGGCGCTTCATGAGCGCGTTCTGCTGGGCTCCCCTGGCTCTGGGGGGTGTGTCGGGCGCGGGGGGCTCCCCTCCCGCGGAGAGGAAGGCCGCCTGCGTCCGGACGGAGGTGTGCCGGAACAGGTCGAGGAGCTCGATGTCGCGGCCCGCGACGGCCTGGAGGCGGTGCTGGAGCTCGACCAGGAGCAGCGAATGCCCCCCGACGTCGAAGAAGTTCTGGTCGACGCCCACCGCGTCGGTCCGCAGCACCTCCCGCCATGCCTGCGCGACCTGGCGCTCGACCTCGCCCTGGGGCGGCAGTCCGGCCGGGCCGGCCCCTCCGGCGGCCGCCGGGACGGGCAGCGCGGAGCGGTCGACCTTGCCGTGCGGGGTCAGCGGCAGGGCGTCCAGCACCACGGTCGCCTGCGGGACCATGTGCGGCGACACCCGCTCCCGTACGTGCCTTTCGAGCTCCTGGGGGGAGACCGCCCCGGGCGGGGACAGCTCGGCGTACGCGACGACGCGCCGGTCCCCCGGGGTGTCCTCCCGGACGACCACCACGGCTCCGCGTACGGCCTCGTGGCTGGTGAGCGCGGCCTCGATCTCCCCGAGGGTCACGCGGAAGCCGCGTATCTTGATCTGGTCGTCGCGCCGTCCCAGGAAGGCGAGGGAGCCGTCGGCCAGGCGGCGCACGATGTCGCCGGTGCGGTAGAGCCGCGCCCCCTCGGGCCCGCCGAGGGTGTCCGGCACGAAGGCCGCCGAGGTCAGCTCGTCCCTGCGGTGGTAGCCGCGGGCCAGGTTCGTGCCGCCGAGGATCAGCTCGCCGGCCACGCCGAAGGGCACGGGACGGCCTTCCGCGTCGACCACGTGTGCCTGGGAGTTCGGAAGGGGGACACCGATCGGCGCGGTGTCCCACTGCGCGTCCAGGTGCTCGGCGACGGCCAGGGTGAGGACACCCACGGTCGTCTCAGTCGGACCGTAGTGGTTGAACACCCGGCAGTGCGGCACGGAGCGCTGGAGCGCGGTCATCCACTGCCAGTCCGACGCCTCGCCCCCGATCACGAGCAGGCGGCGGGGAAGGAGGTCCGCGAAGCGGGCCGATGCCTGCAGCGCCCGCAGGTGCGAGGGGGCGATCTTCAAGCAGTCCACCGCGTGGGTCCGCATCCAGTCGGCCATCCTGGCCGCGTCCAGTGCGTGCTCGCGGGACAGCAGATGGACCTCGCCGCCCGTGGACAGCGGCGGCATCAGGGCCGTGACGCTGGAATCCACGGTGAGAGGCTGGACCATCGCCCAGCTCAGGGGTCCGTCGATGCCCAGACGCTCGATGACCGCCCGCGTGTAACCGACCAGTTGGCGGTTCTCCACGACCACCCCCTTGGGCTTGCCGGTGGAGCCCGAGGTGTAGAGGAGGTAGGCGGCGTGCTCCGGCGCCGAGGCCGGTGTCGCGAGATCGTGTGCCGGACGGCCTTTCAGCACGGTGCAGTCCGCGTCCAGTACGACCGTCTCGTACCCCGCGGCCGGCGCGGGATCCGTGCAGATCACGACGCCGACCTGGGCGTCGGTGAGGATCGTGTCCCGGCGCTCCGCCGGGTCCCGCGGATCCAGGGGTACGTAGGCGCCCCCTGCCTTGAGCACGCCCAGCAGGGCCACGACCATCCGCCGGCCGCGCTCCATGCAGATGCCGACGGTGGTCTCCGGGCCGACGCCCAGGTGCCGCAGCAGGTCGGCCTGCTGGTTGGCCAGGGCGTTCAGCTCCCGGTAGGTGAGGGTCCCGTCCTGCGACCGGACCGCGACCGCGTCGGGCGTCCTGCCCGCCTGCCTCTCGAAGAGCTGGTGGAACGTCATGTCCGGGAGGTCGCCCCGGACGCCGTTCAGCTCGGCGATCGTGCGTTCCTCCTCCTCGGTGAGGAGGCGGAGCGCGGAGACGACACGACGGGGGTCCTCGACGGCGGCGTCCAGCAGCGTCAGGTAGTGCCGTGCCGTCCGCCGTGCGGTGGCGGGGTCGAACACGTCCTCCGCGAACAGCAGGCGCCCCGTCACCCCGTCCTCCCCCTCGACGAAATCCAGCGCGAGATCGCCGAGCACGTGCGTGACGGGGGCGTCCGGGAACCAGGTCCGGATGCCGGGCAGTTCACCGATGCGGGGCGCCGCCCGGTAGGAGAAGCCCGGCCTGGTGAGCAGTTCCGCGGCGGGCGCCGGGGTCGGCCGGGCACGTGCCGCGTCAGCCCGCACCCGGGCCACCAGCTCGTCCAGGTGCACGCCCGGGAGGACCTCGCACCGGACCGCGGCCGTGGTCTCGGAGGCCGTTCCCGCGGCACCTGCCACGGGAACGGCCACGGCGAGTGCGGTCTGGCCGCTGTAGCGGTGCAGGAGGACGAGGTACACAGCGAGCAGTACGTGGTGCAGCTCCGCACCCTGCCGCGCGCCGAGCGTGCGCAGCGCGGCGGCGGTCCCCCGCGGGATGCCGAACGCCACGCAGCCGGCGTCGAGGGCGCGCCGCGCGGGGCGGGGCCGGTCCAGGGGGAGCTCGGGGACCGGCGGCAGCTCGGCTGGCCGGTCCGCCGGCCCGGCGGAAGCCGGGGCCGGGACCTGGTCCACCGGGTGGCCCCCGGCGCCCGATGCCTCACGGGCCGCGGGCGAGGGGGTCTGCGACGCGGCCCCTTTCCCGGTCAGGGCTCCGTAGGCGGCCGCCATGTCCCGCAGGACCTGCTCGAGGAGGGCGTGGTCCGCGATCAGCCGGTGCGCCACGAGGACGAGGAGGTGTTCGGCGGGTCCGCTCCGGATGAGCAGGGCGCGGGAGAGCGGGCCGCTCTCCGGGTCGAAGGGCGCGCGGAGCGCTTCGGCCGACGCCTCCCGCACCCGGCGGCTCCGTTCGTCCTCGTCGAGGCCGCTCACGTCGGAGTACTGGACCGGCAGTTCCACCAGGTCCGCCGAGAGGCGCACGGGCATCCCGCCGGCGACGGTGAAGCGCGCGCCGGGTGACAGGTGGGTGGCAGCGGCCCCGCGCAGTGCCTCCAGGAGCGCCGGCCGGTCCGTGTCTCCGGCCAGCCCGAGCCCGGCGGAGACGTGGGTGGCAGTGCGGCCCGGAGCGAGCATGCCGAGCAGCCAGGTCTGCTGCTGGGCCGGGGTGAGGGGTGCGGGCGGCGCAGCGGGCCCGGTCGGCTCGCCGGGCGTCCGTGGGCTTTCGTGCCCGGGGCCGGTCGGCCCGGTCCGGGAGTGAGGATGGGACGTCATCAGGACTGCCTTGTGGATCGTGAGGTGGACGCGCTGGCTTCGGGAGATGGCCGTGCACCCCGGAGGCCGGGGCCGGCGCGGCTCAGGAGGTGCGCGCACCCCCAACGGCCGGATGCTGAATCTGAGCGCTCCAGCGGCCGAGCATCGCCTGGTGGAGCTGGCTCGTCCCTTCGATGATCTCCATGACCTTGGCGTCCCGGAACAGCCGTCCGACGGGTGCGTCGGGCCCGATGCCCTGGGCTCCGAGGATCTGGACGGCGTCGGCCGCGACGCGGTTGGCGGTGGTCGAGGCGAAGTACTTGGCCATGAGGGTCTGGTTCACGGCGTCGAAAGCGCCCTGCTCCTTGGCCGCCCCGGCCTCCCAGCACAGCAGCCGTGCCGCCCGGGAGCCGGCCACCATGTCGGCGAGCATGCGCTGCACAAGCTGGTGGTCGATGATCGGTGTGCCGTACTGGATGCGGTCCTGCGCGTGGCGAGTGGCGGCGTCGAGGCACGCCTGGGCAAGGCCGACACAGCCCCATGCCGTGCTGTACCGCCCGATGTCCAGGGCGGTGGAGGCCACGAAGGCGAGCCCGGAACCAGGATGGCCCACCATCGAGTCCGCCGGCAGACGGCAGTCGTCGAAGACGACCTCGGCCAGCGCGGAGCCCCGCAGGCCGAGCAGGCCGCGGATCGGCTCGACGGTCAGGCCGGGGGTGTCGCGCTCCACGAGGAACGCGGTGTGCCGTCCCTCGTACTGGGCGAACACCAGGCAGATGTCGGCGATTTCGGCGAAGCTGATCCACTTCTTGCGGCCGCGGATGACGTAGCCGTCCCCGTCCGCCGTCACCACCGTCTCGACGCCCTTGGCATCGCTTCCGACGTTGGGTTCGGTGAGCGCGAAGGCGGCGACGGCCTCGCCCGCCGCGATGGGCCCGAGCCACTTCTCGCGCTGTGCGGCGGTGCCCCACTTCCAGAGGGAGTGCGACACCATGTCGGCACAGGCCACGAAGTTGCGCACGTTCTGGCAGGTCCGGCCCATCTCCTCGGCCATCAGGCCGTAGCTGAGCGGGTCCAGCGACGAGCCTCCCCACTCCGCGGGGAGGAGCGAGGATATCCAGCCCTCCCTGCCCAGGCTCTTGACGAGCGTCCGTGGCATGGCCTGCTGTGTGTCCGCGGACTCGGCCGCGGGTGCCACCGTGGTGTCGGCGAACTCGCGGAAGGAGGCCCACTTCTCGCGCTGTTCCGGCGTGAGTTGACTGATCATCTGAATGTCCTCGTGCTTGAGACCGGAGCCCTCGCGGGCTGTTGCGTCACCTGTGGCGGGCGGGGCGGAGGTGCGGGGCGAGCTTCTCCAGGAACTCGTCCTCGGAGTCCCGGAGGAAGAAGTGGTCGCCCGTGACTTCCTCGATGTCGACGGCTCCATCGCCGTAAGCGGCCCAGTGGGCCATCTGCTCCCTGCCGGCCTCGTGGTCGTCGGCGCCGCAGAACGCCGTGACGGGACAGCCGAGGGGAGCGGTGCGGGGCGCCCGGTAGGCGTCCAGGATCGTGTAGTCCGCCCGGATCGTCGGAAGGTAGAGCTCCATGAGCTCCTCGTTCTCCAGGAGTTCCTCCGGGGTCCCGCGCAGCTTTCGCAGCCGCTCAGTGAACTCCTCGTCCGAGAGGTCGTGCGTGCTCTCCCGTGGGGTCGCGAGATGCGGAGCGGGGCATGCCGAGACGAGGAGGCGAACGGGCGGCGGGTACCCCTGGCCCATCACATGCCGCACGAGCTCGTAGGCCAGGATCCCGCCGAAGCTGTGGCCGAACACGGCGTAAGGAGCCCGACGCGCTTCGTCCATCGCACCGGCGAGGTCCTCCAGGAGCACGGACAGCCGGGACTGCGGGGGCTGGGACCACCGGGAGCCCCGGCCGGGGAGCTCCAGCGGTACCACGTTTACCGTGCCGGGCAGCTTGGCGCGCCAGGGGTCGTAGATCCGTGCCGATGCCCCGGCGTAGGGAAGGCAGTAGAGCGTCAGGGCCTGTGGACCGGACGGGGCGGGGGTCTCGGCCGGGAACGGGACGTCGAGGCCGACGAGGCCGGCGACGGTGGGATGGTCGTGCAGCTGCCTCAGCGGCACACGGTGGCCGAGCTCCGCGGAAAGCCTGCGCTGGAGCTCCACGACCAGGATCGAATTCCCCCCGGCATCGAAGAAGTTCTCGTCGTCGGAGGCTGGTTCGGCTTCGAGCGTGGCGCGCCAGGCCCTGAGGACCGCTGCGCGGCGCTCGCTCACATCAGTCTTCATGTCGTGCGGCTTTCCAGGAAGTCGGGGCGGGCCAGGGCGTTCCGGTCGACCTTCCCCGAGGTGTTCCTCGGGAGCGACCGCACCACGTGGACCTTGCCGGGGCAGTAGGCGGCGGGCAGCCGGGTGCGCGTCCACGCGCTCACCTCAGCGGCCGTCAGGTCGCCGGCGGACACCACGTAGGCGGCGATCAGGGCGCGCTCGGCCCGGTCGGGATCGCGCACGAGGGCCACGGCTTCCGTGATCTCCACGTGCTCCTCCAGTACGGATTCCACCTCACCGAGTTCGATGCGGTGGCCGCGGAGCTTGATCTGTCCGTCAGCCCGCCCCAGATACTGGAACGAGCCGTCCGGAGCCGGGCGGGCGCGGTCCCCGGTGCGGTAGGTGCGCCGCGAGCCCTCGGGCGTGTCCCGGACGGAGAAGCACTCGGCGGTCAGATCGGCCCGGCCGTGATAGCCGCTCGCCAGGTGATCACCGTAGAGGATGATCTCCCCTTGATCCAGGTACCAGCCCATACCCCTCAGGGGCTGTCCCAGGGAGAGGGCGTCGGGGCTCTCGATCCGCGCGGCGGTGGCCCAGATGGTCGCTTCGGTCGGCCCGTAGAGGTTCCAGAGCTCCGTGCTCCGGCCGAGCAGCGACTCGGCGAGGGTCGCGGTGAGCGGCTCACCGCCGCACCAGACGCGGAAGCGGTGGGCGGCGGCGGTCCCGCCGCCCGCCAGGAACAGCCGCCAGAAGCTCGGCGTCGCCTGGACCACATCGGGCTTGTGGAGGCGGGTGAACTCCTCGAAGAGCTCGGGGTCGGCCCGCACCTCGCCCGGTACGACGACGAACCTGGCTCCGACGATCAGCGGCACCAGCATCTCGGCCAGCGAGATGTCGAAGGACAGGGCCGTCATCGCCAGCATGGTCTCGCCCGCCCGCAGGCCCGGTACCTCCGCGAGCGCCTGGAGACACGAGGCCAGTGCGGAAGGGGGGACGACGACGCCCTTGGGGCGCCCGCTCGAACCCGACGTGTACATCACATAGGCCGCATCGCCCGGGACGCGGTCGTCCGGGGCCTCCGCGCCCTCGCGGTCGAGGTGCTCGACCGTGAACACGCCTTCCTCCGCCGACCGGAGCACCGCGACGGGACGGGCGTCCTCCAGCACGAACGCGCGGTGGGCCGCCGGGCTGTCGAGGTTCAGGGGGACGAGCGCGCAGCCGACTCGGGCGCCCGCGAGCAGGGCCACCGCCCCGCTCACCGGGCTGGCGGTCTCCACCGCCAGCCAGGACCCCGCCGGCACCGTCTCGCGGAGGGCGGCGGCGAGGACGTCGACGCTCCGCACGAGGTCCCGGTAGGTGTGCGGGCGCTCGCCGACGGCGGCCTGCGCGTCAGGAGTGCGCCGGGCCTGCTCGCTCACCAGATCCCACACCGTGGTCATCGCTCAGCCCTCCTTGATCCGGAGCTGCTCGGCCACGCACTCGACGAAGTCCGAGAAGACCGAACGGGTGAACATCACCTCGAGTGCCAGGGGGATCCCGAACTCCTTGCGGGTCATGGCCAGGACCCGGGCCGCCTTGAGGGAGTGGCCGCCGATCAGGAAGAAGTCGTCATCGGCTGCGGGAGTGCGGCCGAGGACCTCGGACCAGATCCCGGTGACCCGTTCCGCCGTGCTCGCGCCGGCCCCGGCCTCCGCGCCCGTCCGGTCCGTGGTCCCGGACCCCGGGTTCGACGGCGCACCGGGCCCCACCAGTTCCAGGAGACGGCCGCGGTCGATCTTCCCGTTGGCGTTGAGGGGGATGCCGTCCAGCCTGCGCAGTTCGACGGGGACCATGTAGCCGGGCAGGGACCGGGCCAGCTCGTCACGGACCGTCTCCGCCTCGGCCGTCCCGCAGTAGCAGCCGACCAGCTCGCCTCCGTCGTCGGTCTCCCGCGCGACGACCGCGGCCATGCCGACACCCGGGACGCCGAGGACGGCCTGTTCGACCTCGGCCGGCTCGACGCGGTGGCCGCGGATGCTGACCTGGAGGTCACGGCGTCCCACGAACTCCAATTCGCCGTCCGGCGTCCAGCGGCAGAGATCGCCGGAGGAGTACCAACGGCTCCCGTCCGGGCGGTGGGAGAACAGCTTCCGCGTCATCGGCTCGTCGCGCAGGTAGCCGATGGCCAGGACCTCTCCGCCGATGAGCAGCTCGCCCGGCACGGAGGATTCCTCGACGGTGCTGCCGTCGTCGGAGACGAGGAGCACCTCGGCCCCACGAATGGGACGCCCGATCACCGGCGCCCCGTGCCGCGCCGGCCGGCGGAGATCGCCGCTGGCCGTCGTCACCACGGTCGCCTCGGTCGG
Source organism: Streptomyces peucetius (assembly GCF_025854275.1). NCBI lineage: Bacteria > Bacillati > Actinomycetota > Actinomycetes > Kitasatosporales > Streptomycetaceae > Streptomyces > Streptomyces peucetius. The sequence continues at coordinate 1,130,390 of NZ_CP107567.1, forward strand.
GCCGTAGTGGTTGAAGACCGCCGCCGGGAAGTCCGGGCGGGGGTGGACGCGCAGCTTGTCGCCGCCGGTGGTCAGGACCCTCAGCGAGCGGGGTGGCTGCGGCAGTTGGAGCAGTTGCTCCGCGAGCGGAGTACTGAGGAAGCACTGGTCGACCGCCCAGCGGTCCAGGAACTCGCACACGTTGTGGATGTCGGCGGTCGCGACCCCTTCGGGGAGCAGCAGCGTCGCCCCGCTCGCGAGCGCCGACCACGTCTCCCACACGGTGGCGTCGAAGCCCAGGCCCGCGAAGGCGCCGACGCGGTGCTCCGGTCCCGTCCCGTAGGTCTCCCGATGCCATGCGGTCAGGTTCGCGAGGCTCGCGTGGCCGACCTCGATCCCCTTGGGCGTCCCCGTCGAGCCCGAGGTGTAGATCACGTACGCCGCGTCCGGATCGAGCGCCTCCGGCTCCTGCGGGCCGGCGGCCGACGGTTCCACCGCGATGGCCGCGGGTGCGGTCCCGCCGGGTGACAGGACGGCGAAGGGACGGGCGTCGCCGAGGATCGCCCGGTGGCGTGCCTCGGGCAGGGCCAGGTCCAGGGGAAGGTAGGCCGTTCCCGCCCGCCAGGCACCGAGCTGGGCGACGAGACCGCCCGCCCCGCGGGGGAACCGGGTCGCGACCAGGGCCCCGGAGCGGAAGCCCGGCAGGGCGGACAGCCGCCCGGCCACCTCCCCGGCGGCCTCCCACAGCTGTCGGTACGTCAGCCGCGCTGTCACGGCACGCGTGTCGGCGACCATGACGGCCAGGTGGTCGGGAGCGAGCTCCGCTCTCTGCTGCAGCCACTGCGGCACGGTGGCCGGGGCGGATTTCGCGATCACAGTCTCTCCTGTTCGACGGCTTGCGGGGGCGTTCGTCCGGGTCCGGTACCGGCGTCAGCGACGCACGCGCAGCCAGAGGTGTTCCAGCACGGTCACGCCGTAGTGCGGGCGCAGGACGGGGGGTTCGGCGAGCTCGGCCTCACCGAAGCGCTCGACGAGGCCGGTCAGCGCCGCGTCGGCTTCGAGCCTGGCCAGCCCCGAGCCCAGGCAGTAGTGCGCGCCGTAGCCGAACGCGAGGTGGCGGGCGGTACGCCGCTCGGTGTCCAGGGTGTCCGGCGCCGGGAACACCTCGTCGTCACGATTGGCGACACCCAGCATGAGCAGGACCAGGTCGCCGGGCTCGATCCGGTGCCCCGCGCATTCCACGGGTGCGACGGCGACCCGGGCGACCTGCTGAACCGACGTGTCGAAGCGCAGGAGTTCGTCGATCACCGGGGTGAGGTGCTCCGTACGCGCGTCCTTCCACCGGCCGGTGTGCACGAGGGCGCGCACCGCCTTGCCGATGAAGGTCGAGGTGGTGTCGAAACCCGCGAAGACCAGCAGACTCGCCGTCGCGGCGATGTCCGGTTCCTCGATCAGGCCCTCCTGGTGGGCGCGCTCCAGGACGTCGAGGGCGCTCCCGGCCGGTACCTGCGAGGAACGGAGGGTCTCCGCCACGACGCCCTCGATCTCCTGGAGGGCCTTCGTCCCCCGCTCGACGACCCGGGGAAGGTAGTCGGCCACCAGCAGGGCCGCGATGTCCAGGGCCCAGGCGGCGATCCGGGGGGCCACCTCCTGCGGGATCCCGATCACCCGGCACACGACCCGGGCGGCCAGCGGCTCCGACAGCCCGCCGACCACGTCGATCCGGTCCGGCACGCCGTCGAGGAGCTCCCCGACGGTCCGCTCGACGAAGGGCCGGAGTCCGGCCACCCGTCCGGCCGAGAACAGGGGCGCCATCAGGCCCCGCAGGAGCTGGTGGCGCGGGGCGTCGTTGAACATGAACCAGCGCCGGACGATGTCGGCGGTGCGCGGGGCACCCTCCGTCTCCGACTGCTCGCCGTGCAGTCGCGTCCTGCCGCGCTCCGGCCACGCCGAGGACAGCGCCGGACTGCGCAGCAGCTCGGACACCTCGCGGAAGCCCGTGACGATCCAGACGCCCAGGTCGTCGTCCCGCCTGATCGTCCCGGTGCCCCGGAGGGCTATGTAGTCCATGCACGGATCCACCGGCATGGCTCCCTGATCCCGCCCGTAGGGACAAGTGGGGTCCATGGTCTGCTGCCTCTGCGTGGTTGGGGGTGGGCTGGGGACTAGGCGCCTGAGGGCGTCGGCGGGGTCATCCCGTCGAGCACGCCGGCGATCACCGCTGTGGCCTCCTCGGAGGTGAACAGCTCCACGTCGCCGACGGGGAAGCGGTGCACCCGGGCGCGGCCGGTGTGCTCCCAGGCCGCGGCCTCGCTGAGGAGGACGTGGTCGGGTCCGTCCCGCAGGACGCCACCGTGGGTGCCCGCGGCCAGGGTGTAGCTCAGCCAGGCGCGCTGGTGCGCGGTGAGCGAGTCGGCGATGTCGGACGGCAGGTCCGGGGCACACCGTTCGACGACCGAGCGCAGGAAGTCACTGATCACGGCCAGTGCCTCCGCGGGGCCGTGGCCCAGGATGTCCGGCACATCTCCCGGGAGGAGGTCCTCGTCCATGCCCGTGGCGAGTTCGACCAGCAGTTCCTGGGCCTCTTCCGCCGTGGGGGCGGCCGGGTCGACCAGCACCAGGGTGGTGTCCGCCCCCATCCTCGCCGCCAGCGCGGACGCGACCGGGGCTCCGGAGCAGTAGCCCAGCACCACGGCCGGGCCCGGCTCCGGGCCTAGCCGGCGTGCCCAGTACTCGGCCTGCTCCTCGACGGTGCGCACGGTCCGCGGGATGTCCGGGTGGGTGAGCAGGTCGATGCGCTGGTAGCCCTCCCGCCAGGGCGGTGGGAGCAGCGTCGCGAAGGAGCGGGGCGGGGTCTCCTTCCCGAACTCGACCCCCACGACGCGGTACTGGTGTGCAGGCAAGGCATTACCTTTCTGGTGCTTCGACGCGCCTCGGATGATCGGTCAGGCCCTCGGCACGACCGGCAGGACCACCCGGGACGGGTGGCGCGCGCCGCGGTGGACCGTGACGACGGGGGCGGGGGTGATCTCCTCCACCCGCGCGTTGTCCCGGTCGCAGCAGGTGATGCTGACGCGCAGCCGCCTGCCCGCCGAGAAGGCGTAGGACGTGGGGTGCAGGTCGATGACCAGTTCGACGGGCTCACCCGGGGGCAGCGGCGCGAGCGCGTCCCGCGTCCCCGGCTGGTAGGGCAGCCCCATCCTGTCGAAGGGGGCCGGACCACTCCCCCGGTACGAGGCCCGCAGGACGCCCTCGGTCACGTAGTGGGACTCCCCCTGCTCGTCCACCTCGCTGAGGTGGACGAAGAAGGCACCGTCCGAATGGGTCGAGGTCACCCACAGATGCACGAGGGGGTGGCCCGTCACCTCCAGGTCCTCGGACTGCACCGCCGACGTGTAGGTCAGGGCCTTGCGGTCGTTCGGGGTGAGGTCGTAGTGGAACCCGCCCGCGTACCCGTCCGACCAGCGGGTGGTGCGGCCGGAGGTCGTGGAGTAGTCGACCGTGTACGCGTCCCCGTCATCCTCGGCCGGCGTCCCGGTCCCCGCCAGCACACCGTCGTTGACGGACCGGATGGTGCCGCTGGGCCCGCCGCCGAAGCACAGCTCCTTGGGGCGCGCGGCCGACGGCGGCCAGGTGTCGGCCGTCTTCCATCCGGTCGCGGCCCCGGCGCCCATGGTGAAGTACCGCACCGGCGGCTCGGCCATGACCCCGTTGTCGACGCCCTTGAGCCAGTGGTCGTACCAGCGGAGGTGTTCGCGGGCCAGGTCCTCGTTCTTCCAGTTGTTGTGGCTCCACGGACCGATCACCATGCGCTGCGGGTTGTCCAGGTTGCGGAACCACAGGGTGGTGTCGCGCGCCCAGATGTCGTGCCAGCCGCCCAGGTGGCACACCGGGATGCCCGACGCGCTCACCGCGTCAAGCGCGGTCGCCGGACTGACGTCCCGGTAGGGAGCCAGGCCGGTGACCGGCTCGACGCTGTCGCGGAACTCCAGCGCCGCCGCCTGGCCGAAGACGTCCGCGTTCTCCTGGTGGCCCGCCAGGTAGCCCGCCGGCCCCTCCGGGCCCTCGCCGGTACCGGCGGCCCCTGCTCGGGTGTCCAGCCCACGCACCAGGTCGCTCCAGTTGCGGGCGAAGTCGTCGCGGAAGACACCGCCCGGACGGAGGAACTCGTACAGGTCGAACATCGCCATCTGCGGCAGGATCGCCGTGAGGTGGGGCGGTGCCGTGGCCGCCGCCAGGAGCTGGTTGATCCCCGAGTAGGAAAGGCCGTACATGCCGACGCGGCCACTCGACCAGGGCCGGGCCGCGATCCACTCGGTCACCTCGAAGGCGTCCTCCGCCTCCTCGTGGCTGAACTCGATCCGCCGGGTCCCCTCGGAGGCGCCGCTGCCGCGCGAGTCGACGACGACGACCACGTACTCGTTCCGCAGCATCTCCTTGAGCCAGGGCTGGGAGTCGAGTTTGGTGAGCACACCGCCCTCCACCGTCTCGGCCCGCCGGTACCGTTCGTGGCACCAGAGCACCGGCAGGGGCTCCTCGACGACCGCGCCCCGGCGCCGGGGCCGGAACACGTCGGCGGCCAGGCGGACGCCGTCACGCATCGTGATCCGTACCGTCGAGCGTTCCGCGATGTCGGCGTCCGCCAGGAAGGCCACGATCTCGCCCTTGTGGGCGACCAGTTCGGCACGGATCGCGTCCGTCATCACCCCGGCCGGTGCGTCGAAGCGCAGTCTCCCCTCCTCCGCCCACAGAACGATGTTCAGCGAGCGCATCTCCAGCAGGAGGTCGACCACGCCTCGTGCGGTTGCCGTCACAGCTCGCCCACCTCGCGCTCGCCGCCGGTGTCGACGGCCGCCACCTGGGACCCGAGCGCCCAGCGCAGGGATTCGAGGTAGGCGGCGAGCCCGGCGACCGTCGGGCTGTCGACGACGGCACGCACCGGGATGTCCAGGGCGAGCTCCTTGCGGAGGGCGTTGACGACGGAGAGCAGGGAGAAGGAATCGCCCCCGATCTCGAAGAAGTCGGCTTCGACGCTGCGGACGTCCTGTCGCAGGACCTCCGTCCACACCGCCGCGACCAGGTGCTCCATCGCGGTGGACGGCGGCACGGCCGTGGGTCGCGGCGGGGCCGGTGCCGCGGCGGGCCGCGGCAGCCGGGAGCGGTCGACCTTGCCCGTCGCCGAGGAGGGTATCGACTCCAGCCGGACGAAGACCGAGGGCTGCATGACGATGGGCAGCTTCGGAGCCAGATGGGCGCGTACCGAAGCCTCGTCGAAGGGCGCTCCGGGGGCGGACTCCAGATAGGCGACGAGACGCTGATCGGGCTCCAGTACGACGACCGCGTTCGCGACGTCGGGATGGGCGCGCAGCACCGACTCGATCTCCTCCAGTTCGACGCGCACACCGCGGATCTTCACCTGGCTGTCGACACGTCCGAGGAACTCCATCTCCCCGTTCGGCAGCCACCTCACGAGGTCGCCGGTGCGGTACAGCCGGCGCCCGGGGTTCGCGGGGTCGGCGGTGAAGCGCTCAGCGGTCAGGCCGGGCAGGTTGCGGTATCCCCGTGCCACCCCGTCACCGCCGATCCACAGCTCACCCGGGACGCCGATCGGCTGGGGGTTCTCCCAGCGGTCCACAACCGCGCAGGTGGCGTTGGCGATCAGCTCGCCCAGGGGCATGGAGGTGCGCTCCAGGGGCTCGTCGCCCATCCGGCCGACCAGCGCGGCGCCTGCCGTCTCCGTCGGTCCGTACTCGTTCCAGATCTCGCAGTCCCCGGACACCACCTTCCGGGTCCGTGCGACCAGTTCGGCGTCCAGGTTCTCGCCGCCCATGGACACGTGACGCAGGGAGGGCATCGCGATGCCCGTGTCCGCGATGCCGCGCATCTGGGTCGGGGTCAGGTAGAGCATGTTGATCGCGCGCTCGTCGATGAACCGCGCCGTGGCAGCCGGGTCGGCCCGCAGCTCGCCGGGCAGCATGACGAGGCACGCACCGCTCGTCAGGGCGTGGAACATCTGCTCGACCGACCAGTCGAAGTGGTAGAAGAGGTTGTGCACCACGCGGACGCCCGGGCCGATCGGCCGGCTGTCCTGCGCCCACTGGATCCACGGCGTGATCGCCCGGTGCGGAAGGCCGACGCCCTTGGGCCGGCCGGTGGTCCCGGACGTGTACATGAGGTAGACGAGCTGCGAGGAGTCGACCTCGACGGGGGGCTGCCGAGGCGTGTCCGGCACGGTCCCGGGCTGCCCGGGCGCCTTCGCGTCCACGGTCGTCACGTCCACACCGGCGACTACCTCGGCCGGCAGCTGTTCCCGCAGCGCCGGAGTGGCGACCAGGACCTTCATACCGCTGTCGGCCACGACGTACGCCATGCGGTCGGCCGGGGCGATGGGGTCCAGCGGTACGTAGCCGGCCCCCGCCTTGATGATGCCGAGGATGCCCACCATCAGTTCCAGGGAGGGCTCCGCGCACAGTCCGACGAGGTCGTCGGTGCCGATGCCGCAGCCCGCGAGCTCGGCCGCCAGCCGGTCGGCGAGGGCGTCCAGCTCCCGGTAGGTCAGCACGTCCGTACCGCTCTCCACGGCCGGCGCGTCGGGCGTCCTGCGCGCCTGCTCCTCGAAGAGGCGGTGCAGGAACAGGTCGGTGGCGTAGGGGCCGTGGGCCGAGGCCGACCACTTCGCGATCCGGCGCCGCTCCTCCTCCGGCAGGACGGTGAGTTCCGAGACCCGCTTCCCGGGGTCGGCCACGGCGTCGGCGGCCAGGACGCCCAGGTGGTCCAGGATGCGCCAGGCCGTGTCCTCGACGAAGAGGTCGCTGTCGTACTCCAAGGACACCCGGTAGGTGAACTCGGTCTCCGTCACGGCGAACACCAGGTCGAACTTGACCGCTTCGAGGCCGAGGTCCACGTCGCTCACCGTGATCCCGGGCAGGTCCGGAGCCGGGATCTCGTGCTGGAAGGCCAGCATCACGCGGAACAGACCCTGACGGGCGGACCGGTCCACGGTGACGGCGTTGACCACACGCTCGTACGGCACGTCCTGGTGGGCGTACGCGGCCAGGGCCGTCTCACGCACCCGGTGGAGGAGCTCCGTCAGAGTCGGGTCACCGGACAGGTCACTGCGGATCGCGAGCGTGTTCAGGAAGCATCCGAGCATCCCTTCCAGCTCGGGCAGATCGCGGTTGGCGCTCGGTGTGCCGATCACGATGTCGCTCTGACCGCTGTACCTGTGCATCAGGACGTTGAGCAGCGTGAGCAGCGTCATGAAGGGTGTGCTGTCGTGTTCCCTGGACAGCTCCCGAAGGCGGCGCGAGACCGCCCGGGGCAGCTCGACCGTCACCGAGGCGCCCCGTCCGGAGGAGGTGTCCCGGTAGGGCATGTCGGTGGGCAGGTCGAGGACCGGCAGCGGTGCCCGCAACTGCTCCTTCCAGTACTCCAGCTGGTCGTCCACGGTGGCGTCGCCGATGGTGCGGCGCTGCCACGCGGCGTAGTCCGCGTACTGCACCGACGGCTGCCGCGCCCCGGCGGACGGGTCGCCCTTCCGCGCGTACAGGCTGAGCAGCTCGGACACGGCGAGCTCGAAGGAGCGGACGTCCGTGATGATGTGGTGCAGGTTGATCAGGAGGACGTGCCAGTCCTCCTCCAGCCGGTAGAGCTCCACCCGGAGCAGTGGACCGCGCTCGATGTCGAAGGGATGCCGGGCGGACGCGGCCAGCCGGTCCAGGAGGATCTGCTCGCGCCGGTCCGCCGGCTCCGGGCTCAGGTCGATGGTGTGCAGGGCCACGTCCGAGTCGGGTGCCACGACCTGCTGGGGCACACCGTCCACGGCGCGGATGGTGGTACGGAAGACCTCGTGCCGCTCCACCAGCGCCCGGACGGCTGCTTCCAGGGCCGCCACGTCGAGCGGCCCCTCGATCTCGATGGCCGAGGGGATGCTGTACCGGGGGCTGGGCCCCTGGATGTGCTCCTCCACCCACATGCGCTGCTGCACGAAGGACGTCGGGGCGTGAAACACCCCATCGGCCCGCTGCTCCAGGGGCTCGATGGTCGGCGCGGCGGCGGAGACCGGCGTCCCGAGGGCTTCGACGGCCGCGGCGAGTTCACCCACCGTCTGGTGCTCGAAGAGGACGGAGAGGGGGATCTGGATGCCAAGATCGTCGCGGAGCCTGCTGATCACCCGGGCTCCCTGGAGCGAGTTCCCGCCCAGTGCGAAGAAGTTGGCGTCCGTCTCCGGGGTTCCGGTCCGCAGGACAGCGGCCCACGTCGCCGAGACGACATCCACCACGGAGGCGACTGGCCGGCCGTCGTTCGGTTCGGCCCCGGTCTGCAGAGTCATGTCGTTCCACCAAGTTCCATCAGTCAGGAAGGCACGGAAAGCTGCATTGCGAGGGCTCGCCAGGGCAATGCGCACAAGAGGGACGGGCGGCCCGCGGAGGATCCACGGACCCCGTGGCGTCAGCCGACGCGCGCGGCAGCGGCCTGGCCGAGCCCCGCGACCACCGCGGCGATCACGGCCTCGCGGGCCGAGTTCACGAAGAAATGGCCGCCCGGGAACATGCGCAGGTCGAACTGGTTGTTCGTCAGTTCGCCCCACCGCTCCAGAACCGACGGGGCGGCGTTGTCCTCCGTACCGCCGAACGCGGTGACCGGACAGCCGAGCGGCGCGCCGCCGGTGAACGTGTGGGTCTCGATGACGGCGAGGTCCGCACGGACCACGGGAAGGAGCAGCGCCATCAGCTCACGGTCCGCCAGTACGGCCTCGGGGGTGGCCCGCCAGCTGCGGAGCAGCTCGACGAGTTCCGCGTCGGACCGCTGGTGCAGCGGCGGATTTGCCGCCTCCATCGCCTGGGGAGGCACCCGGCCCGACACGAAGAGCCACTCCAGCGATCCTGATTCCAGGCGGCCCAGGGTGCGCGCCAGCTCCAGCGCGACGACCGCTCCCATGCTGTGCCCGAAGAAGGCGAACGGGCGGTCGAGCCGAGGGATGATCGCCGGCACCAGCGTGTTGAGGACGTCGCTCATGCGCTGGAAGGGAGGCGTGCCGATGCGGTCCTCGCGCCCAGGCAGCTGGATCGCCCACGGCTCGACTTCGTCGGGAAGCGCGGCGGCCCACCCGCGGAACACTGAGATGCCACCGCCGGCATAGGGAAAGCAGAACAGCCTCTGGGTGGCGTGGGGGCGGCTGACGAGCGGCCTGACCAGCTCGCTCACGAGGTCGCCCCGTCGGCCATCTGCCGGCGCAGGGTCAAGGGCCTCAGATCGGTCCATGTCTCGTCCACATACGCGAGGCACTCGCCCTTCCCACCCCGTTTGCCGACTTCCCGCCAGCCCTCGGGCAGTGCCAAGGCCGTCCGCCAGATCGAGTACTGCTCCTCGGCGTTCACCAGCACGGTGTACTCGTCCTCGTCGTGCTCGTCCATCTGTCACTTCCTTCTGGACCGACCCGGATCCCACCGGGCATCGAACTCATGTCTGCAAACGCGCTGCGCCGCACAAGGGCCCGCTCCTCAGCGGCGCGGGCGCGACAATCGCAGGCCGCCCGGCCTACGGCCTCCCGCCGATGTCGTCCGCGTCGCCTTCCGTGCTTCCCTCAGCGGCTCCGCGAGGGATTCCAGGCTCACCTGCGCATCGCGCGCGGCCTCGCTCAGGGCTGCGAGGAAGGTCGCCTGGATGTCGACGATCTCGCTCTTCGACAGCCGGCTGGAGTTGTAGTTGAAGCGCAGGCTGAGACCGTCCCCGCTCGGCTTCCCGTACAGACAGACGTCGAGTTGCGAGGTCTGGTACGCGGGCGGCAGGAAGTCGGTGAACTGGAACGCACTGGAGAACACCGGGTTCTGCCCCGGACGAGCGGGGACGGCGAGCCGCTCCAGGAGACGGGCGAAGGGGTACCGGCTGTTCGCGTACGAAGCCACGCTTTTGCGCTGGGCGCGCCGGACCACGTCGCCGAACGAGTCGGAGGCGGTCAGCCCGATGCGGACGGACAGCGGGTTCACGAACGCGCCGACCATCCCCTCCATCTCCTTGGTGTCCCGGCCCGAGAACGGAACGCACATCACGATGTCCTCATCGGAACCGATGTCGTGCAGCGCGACCACGAATGCACTGAGGAGCACCACGTGGACGGTCGCGTCGAGCCCCCTGGCCAGTTCGGCCACGGCGGTCGCCAGGTCCGGGCCGATCTCGAAGTCCAGCGTGTCGTTGACGACTTCCACCGAGTGCGCGTCGTGGTCCCCGATCCTCAACCGAGGCAGGGGCCCCTTGAGCTCGTCGGTCCAGTAGGCCTCCATCGCCGCGCTCTCCGGGCCCGACAGCCACTTCTGGCGGTCTTGGACGAAGCCGCTGAACGACATGGTCAGCGGTTCCAGTTCGGGCGTCCGCTGCTCCACCCGGGCGCGGTAGGCCACCAGCAGCTCACGGAGCAGGTTCCCCATGCTGGTCCCGTCGGCCACGATGTGGTGCACGTTCAGGTAGGCGCAGTAGTGGTTCTCCGCCAGCTTGTAGAGCTTCGCACGCACGGGCGGCACCGAGAGGTCGTCGAAGGGGACCGCGTTGTCGGCCTGGATGAGGAGTGTGCTCTCCTCCTCCGGGTCGTCCGCTCCGGTCACGTCCACCAAGGGCACGTCAAGGTCGTGCCGGGGCAACACCCGCTGGCGCGGACCGTGCTCGGTGTCCTGGAGGGACAGGCGCAGGGCGTCGTGACGCTCGACCAGGAACCCGACGGCTTCGCGGAAGGCGGTGACGTCCACCGCCTCGTGGACGTAGTGCCACACCGGGAGGTTCAAATCGGCCCGGTCTTCGCCGAGCTGGTGCTGCAGCCACATCCCCTGCTGGCCGTTCCATAGTTCGAACCACGTCTCGTCAGCGGGGTCCTGCCCCGTCGGAGGCACGGCCACGGAGTCCTCCGCCGGCTCCTCCCCGACGGCAGCCTCCTCCGGAGCCAGGTACGCGGCGAGGTCCGCGACGGTCAGGTGGGCGAACAGGTCGGCGATCGTCAGTTTGACACCGAGCGCCTTCTGTAGGCTGTTGGCCAGTCTCAGGGCAAGCAGCGAGTCCCCGCCCAGGTCGAACAGGCTGGCGAAGACGTTGATGTCGGAGATGCCGAACTCGGCCGCCCACAGGCCCGCCAGGGTGCGTTCGAGCTCCGTGTACCCGCCGTCCGCGCGTCCCGTGAGCCGCACGGACACCGTGCCCGGCGTCGGGGACACGGCGGGACCGGCAGCCGAGGAGCGGGCGGACACCGTTCGCTGGATGGACTCGGCGAGTCGCAAGGGCGCCGTCGCCATCCGTGCCCGCAGTGCCGCGGGATCGAGGGAACCCAGCATGCCGTAGTTGATCTCGCCGACGATCACCTGCGTGTACGACCCCCGCAGGATCGCCTCGTAGCTGGCGATGCCCTCCTCGACCCCGACGGACCGGAAAAACCCCTGATCCTGCCGGACGCCGTGGTCCGCGGCCATGCCCGTGCCGATCCAGTCGGTCCAATTCACCGTGAAGGTGCGCAGGCCCGCCTTGTTCCGCCATGCGGCGAATCCGTCGAGGTACTGGTTGGCCGCGGTGTAGTCGCTCTGGCCGGCGGAACCGAACAGCGCCGTGGTGGAGCTGAACAGCACCATCACGGGCCGATCGGCCAGGGTCGCCTCGTGGAGCGCCACCGCACCGTCCGCCTTGGGGGCAAGTGTGGCGCGGAAGGTCTGTGCCGACTTGCGCAGGAGGAAGCCGTCGCCGGCGGTTCCCGCCGCGTGGACCACGTGGGTGACGGCGCCGAGCTCGGCCCTCACGGCCGCGACGACACGTGCCATGTCCTGCGCGTCCGCGACGTCGCCCTGGAGGCACACGACGCGGGTGCCCCGCGCTTCCATCTCCTGGATCAGCCCGATCCGGGCGGCGGTCCTGCCTCCCCCGCTCAGGACCTCGTCCCATTCGGCGCGTGCGGGGATCGCGCTCCTGCCGACCAGCGCGATCCCCGCCCTGGGCCGCCGCAGGCTGATCGACCGGGCCACTTCCAACCCAAGACCGCCCATGCCTCCGGTGATCAGGTGCACTTCACCGGCGGACGCCTCGTGCTCCGGGGCGGCCTCGGCCAGATCCACCGCATCCAGTTCCGCGGCGTAGCGGCCCGTCCCCCGGAGGGCGATCTGGCCGAGCGGGTCGGAGCAGAGGATCTCCTCGATCCATGCCGCGGGCGCCAGGTCGTCACCCACGTCCACGCATCGGCAGCTGATCTCCTGGTGCTCCTGGCCGATGACTTTGGCGAGTCCGAAGAGCGCGGAGTGGGCGGGGACGAGACGGGGCTCGTCCCCGGTGACGTGGTGCACATGCTGGGCGACGACCGTGATCCGATGGGTACCGGCGCCCGCCCCGGCCAGGGCACGGGCAAGTTCGAGCAACCCCACGACGCCCTCGTCGAGCAGCCTCTCCTGCCCCTCTGTGCCGTCGCCGTCCGCCGCGTCCCCGGCCACGTAGACGATCTCCGACGGCAGGGGATCCGGCCAGGAAGCCCAGTCCGTTCCCGCGGGGGCCGTCGCGACGGTGACGCCGGCCGCGCGCAGTCCTGCCGCCGTCGCTTCGAGCAGTGCCGACCCGGCACCGACGACCAGGGCCGTGCGGACGTCGCGACGTCCCTCCTGCCCGCGGTCCGCACGCACCCAGTTCAGCGTGTGGTGCACGACCGAACCCCGGGCACTGTCGATGGTCCGTCGCGGGCTGTTGACCCGCTTCGCGGTGAACCCCTTGATCTCCAGGACGACGGCACCGGCAGGGTCGTGGACCATCACGTCGACCTTGCGGATCTCGCCGCTCTGCTGGAAGCGAGGGTCCGGTTCGATCACGCTGACGCACGAGGCCGGCATCGGGCCGTGCACCACCAGCCGGTCGTAGGCCAGCGGCAGGTAGAAGTCCCCGTTCGCCTCGCGCTGCTCGTCCTCCCCGTCGAACATGGCCCACCGGTGGAATCCGGTGGCGAGGTCCAGCAGCGCGGGGTGCAGCACGTAGTCGGCCGTCTCCTCCCGGAAGCGGGTGGGCAGGGCCATCGATCCCAGGGCGCACCGGACACCCACGTCCACCGTGCGCAGGCTCTCCTGCCAGCGGCTGCCGAACTCCATCACGCGGTGTCCGGCCTGGAGGGAGGCACCGTCCATGGTGGCGAGCCCGCAGCGGGCGGCGAACTCCGCGGGATCCGTGCCTGCGGGCGCCGACTGTGGGTCCGCGGCCACCCGGCCCCGTACGTGCAGGGTCCACTGCCGGCCCACGGCCGCGTCCGGGTCGTGGCTCACGACCCGGAACTCGGCTCCGCCCTCCTCGCCGGCCCGCACGATCGTGTGCGCCACGCGCGGCCGGTCCGCCGTCACCAGGAGCGGCACCTGGAACTCGACGTCGCTGACCACGGTCACCGGCGTGCCGAAGAGCGCCGATCCTGCCGCGCGGGCCATCTCCAGATAGGTCGTACCCGGGACGATCGCCTCCGCAAGCATCCGGTGCTCGCTGAGCACCCAGTGCCGTTCGAGGTCGAACTCGGTACGGAACACGACCTCGTCGACCGTGTGGAGCAGCAGTTCGTCCAGCAGTGCGTGGGGGGCGGGGCCGGCCGGGGCGGCCAGCACCGAGGTGGGCGCGGGGTCGAGCCAGTACCGACGGCGTTCGAAGGGGTAAGTGGGCAGGGCCACCCGCCCGGGGTTTTCCTCGCGGTGGTACGCGGACCAGTCCGGGGCCACGCCCGCCTGCCACAGCAGCCCGAGGGCCCGCTGTACGGATGCCAGCTGCCCGCGGACGTCACGGGCGTGCGGCAGGGATCCCACGACCACGCGGGCCTCGCCCTCGGCGAGCTGGCGCGTGACGAGGCTGCGCAGCGTCTGGCCCGGGCCGACCTCGAGGAACACCAGGCGGTCGTCGGCCGCCAGGGTCTCGATCCCCTTGGCGAACTCGACGGTGGAGAGTACGTGGGCCCCCCAGTAGGCGGGGTCGGTCGCCTCTTCGTCAGTGATCCAGTCTCCGGTGACGTTGGAGACGAAGGGGAGGTGCGGGGCGGTCAGGGAGAGCTCCGAGACCGCCTTGACGAACTCCTCGACCATGGGGGCCATCAGCGGGGTGTGGAAGGCGTGCGAGGTCGCCACGGGCCTCGCGCCGATCCCGTCGGCTGCCAGGATGGCGGCGAATTCCGCCACCGGGCCGGCCGCTCCTGCGACCACGCAGTCGGCCGGTCCGTTGTGTGCGGCCAGGGTCAGCCCGTCGGGCAGCCGCGCTTCGACGGTACTCCGCCCGGCCGAGACGCTCAGCATGGCTCCGGGGGCCTGCTCCTGCATCAGCCTGCCCCGCAGGGCGACCAGCCGGAGGGCGTCGCCGAGTGTAAAGACCCCTGCCAGGCAGGCTGCGACGTACTCCCCGAGGCTGTGCCCGGCCATCGCGGTCGGGGTCACGCCCCACGACGACCACAGCACGGCCAGCGCGTACTCGACGGTGAAGAGAGCGGGCTGGGCGAACTCGGTCCTGGTCAGCAGTTCGGCGGCGCCCGCGTCGTCCGGCGGGCACAGCAGCAGGTCCCGCACGTCCATGCCGAGCGCGTCGCGCAGCCCTTCCGCGCAGCGGTCCACAGCCGCCCGGAACTCCGTTTCCCGGTGGTAGAGTTCGCGCGCCATCCCGGGATGCTGGGAACCCTGACCGGTGAACAGCATCGCCACCTGCGCGGAGGCGCGATGTGCCGTCTCGGTCGCCAGCGCGGCGGGGTCACGGTCTTCCAGCGCCTGGGCCGCCTCCTGCGACGACGAGGCAACGACGGTCCGGCGGTGCCTGAACTCCTCGCGCCCCTGTGCCAGGGTGAAGGCCACGTCGACGAGCGCCTGCGGCTCCCGGCGCAGGTGCTCTGCCAGGCGGTCAGTCGCCCGTTCCAGCGCCTCGGGTGTACGGGCCGAGAGCACGAGGAGCTGCGAGGGACGCGCGGGCTCGGTGACCGGTCGCTCCGGTGCCTCCTCCAGGACGACGTGGGCGTTGGTGCCGCCGAACCCGAACGCGCTCACTCCCGCCCTTCGCGGTCCGTCGGGCGACTCCCACAGGGTCAGGTCGCGCTGGACCCGGAACGGCGACCGGTCGAAGTCGATCTGCGGGTTGGCCCGGTCGAAGTGCAAGGTCGGGGGGAGCATGCCGTGTCGCAGCGACAGCGTCGTCTTCAGGAGGCCCGCCATGCCCGAGGCCGCGTCCAGGTGGCCGACGTTGGACTTGACGGAGCCGATGGTGCAGTAGCCCGTGCGCTCGGTGCTCTGGAAGAACGCCCTGGTAAGTGCCTCGATCTCGATGGAGTCGCCGATCTGCGTACCGCTGCCGTGCGCTTCCACGTAGCTGATGCTGTCGGCCTCGACGCCCGCGACGTCCAGTGCCTCCAGCACGACGGAGGACTGCCCTGCCACGGCCGGGGCGGAGAAGCTCGCCTTCGTGGCACCGTCGTTGTTGACCGCCGTGCCCTTGATCACGGCGTGGACCGTGTCGTTGTCGGCCAGCGCGTCGGCGAGCCGCTTGAGGAGCACGACGCCCACGCCGTTGTTGAAGACCGTGCCCCGGCTGTCGGCGTCGAAGGGCCGGCAGTGCCCGTCCGGCGACATGATGCCGCTCTCCTGGAACCGGTACCCCTTCTGCGGGCTGACCTTGAACGCCACTCCGCCCGCGAGCGCCATACCCGATTCGTGGTTGAGCAGGCTCTGGCACGCGAGGTGGACCGCGACCAGCGAGCTGGAACAGGCGGTGTGCACGGGGATGCTCGGCCCCTGGAGGTCGAGTTTGTAGGAGACACGGGTGGTCAGGAAGCCCAGCTCGTTGCCCAGTCCCACATTGGATGCGCCGATCGCGGCACCGTCGTCGAGGTTGGCGAAGACATGGGGCAGGTAGGCGCTGGTGCCGGCCCCGCCGAACACGCCGACGGTGGTGTCGATCCGGCGCGCGCTGTACCCCGCGTTCTCCAATGCCTCCCATGCCGTCTCGAGGAAGACCCGGTGCTGCGGGTCCATGATGGTGGCCTCTCGCGGCGTGTAGCCGAAGAACTCGGCGTCGAAGAGGTCGATCCCCTCGGTGCGGGCGCCGGCCTTCACGTAGTCCGCCTGAGAGAACTCCTCGACGGGGACGCCGGCGGAGATCAGTTCGTCGTCGTCGAAGAAGCTGATGGACTCCACGCCATTGCGCAGGTTGTGCCAGAACCGGTCCAGGTCGGGGGCACCGGGGAAACGTCCGGCGACGCCGATGATGGCCACGTCGCAGCCGAATTCCTGCATCGCGCTAGCGTCTTCCACCGGCTTGCCCAATCTGTCGCAGGACCGCGCTGCTTCGCGACGCCGCACCTCGACGGGAAGGTGGCAGCGGCAACTCCTGCTCAGGGGCGGCCGCGAGGAGCGGTCGGCCGAGTACGGAGTGGAAACGGTCCGAATCAGGAAAAGAGAGAAAAGGGAGTCCGCGCCGACAGGAGATCCGACTCACTGCGGATTTGCGTCACACCCGGGCCGAAGCGCGCAGCTCAGCCACTATGAGGTACATATTCTTAGTCGATCCCGACCGTGTCAAGAGGGATCCTCTTACGGTCTCCACAGGTCTCGGACCTGCCGCAGGCCGGAAGGGAGGCCTGCGGCAGGCTGCCCTGCGGTCCCCCGAACCGTCAGGGTGCGGTCACGTCGTCCAGGAGTTCCAGGAAGCGTGCGCCCAACTGCGCGGCGAAGGAGGCGGGAATCTGATGGGGCCGGTAGCTGACAGTCAGCTGCGGTCCACCGCGTTCGTACGGGCGCACCTCGGCGACGAGTTCCGTCGGCAGACCGAAGGGTGCCGGACGGAAGAACTCGGTCGCCGCCCCGGAAAGCTCCAGTTCTGCCGGGGCGTTGTTCTGCAGCGCGAACATGTTCTGGAACAGCGGCGCGCGCGGCCCCCGGGGCGGGTTGACCAGCCGGACGACCTCGCTGAACGGGATGTCCTGCGCGGCGAAGGCACGGCGGACCGCGTCCGCGACACGTGCCCGATCGTTCCTCCTCACTCCCTTCCCGGAGAACCGCATCCGGATGCACAGCACGTCGACGAGGCAGGACACCGCGCGGTCCAGCCGCTCGTCCCCGCGCAGGGCGAACGGAGTACCGACAGCGATGTCTTCGTCTCCCGACACCTCCGCCAGGGCTGCGCCGTAGGCCGTAAGGAGGACGACGAAGGGAGTCACGCCTAGTTCGGCCGCGCGTTCCTCGACACGTTCGAGCGTCTTCTCCGGCAGGGGGAACACCTGGCATTCCGGTTCCGGTCCTCCGTCGGCCAGCCGGCCGACGGAGGATTCGGGAACCGTCAGACTGGGGACACCGGTGAGTTCGCCGCGCCAGTACGCACGCTGCTGCTCCAGTGTCTCGGACGTGAGGCGGGCCCGCTGGGCGGCCGCCACCCCCTGCAACGTCGGCCCCGGCTCTCCCGGGGGGATGGGGCCGAGCCTCGACGCGTTGTAGGCATCGGCGAGCTCCCCCGCCAGGATGGACTCGGACCAGCCGTCGAAGGCCACGTGGTGCACGACGAGACCGATGAGATGTGACGCGCCGGGTCCGACCGTCACCATGACCACCCGCCATATCTCGCCCTCTTCCAGCCGGAAGGGCCGGCCCAGCGCCTGTCGCAGGAGGGCGTGGGCCTCCTCGGGATCCGGTGCCCACAGAACCGCCGGCCGGGGAGGCACGGCATCGAGCGGGACCGCGGCCGGGCCGGGGTCCGCGTCGAAACGGTAGGAGGAGCGCAGGGCCTCGTGCCGGCGGTGGACGTGTTCGACGGCTCGGGCCAGCGCCTCCGGGTCCACTTCGCCATCCACCTGCCAGCCCATCGTGCAGTGGTGCACGAGGTCGTCCGGGGCGAAGACGTGACGCATCAGCATGTCGCTCTGCTGCGGGTTCAACGGCACGGGGCCGCCGTCGGGCCGGACGTCTGCGGCGCGAAGCTCGTGGCCCGCCTGTTCGAGCCATCGGGCGATGCCTGCGGGGGTGGGACTCCGGTAGACCTGGGAGAGCGGCAGGGGCTGTGCGTGGCCGCTCTGAAAGACGGCTCGCACCCGGTTCTGGAGGCCGATGGCCAGCAGGGAGTGCCCGCCCAGCTCGAAGAAGTCGTCCTGCGGGCCCACTTCCTCCTGTTCGAGGAGTTCGGCGAAGAGCGCACAGAGCTCCGCCTCCGCGGCCGACCGCGGCGCTTGCGCGGACCGGCCGGGTGTCACGACCACATCCGGCAAGGCGGCCCGGTCCAGTTTGCCGTTGCCCGTGAGGGGCATGGCCTCCAGCAGTCCGATCGCAGAAGGGATCATGTAGTGCGGCAGCACCTCGGCGAGGTGCGCGCGGATCTCCGCGACGTCCGGCTCGACGCCCGGCTCCGGAACCACGTGGCCCACCAAGGTGGCTCCCCCGGTGGCGGATTCCCGTACGGCGGCCGCCGCGTGGCGCACCGCCGGATGGCCGGCGAGCGCCGCCTCGACTTCGCCCAGTTCGATCCGGAAGCCTCGGATCTTCACCTGGCTGTCGGCACGGCCCAGGTACACCAGCAGCCCGTCAGGACGCAGCCGGGCGAGATCGCCCGAACGGTAGCCCCGGACCGGCCGGCCCGCGGAGTCCTCGACGGTGACGAAGCGCGCCGTCGTGAGATCGGGCCGCCCGAGGTAGCCCAGCGCCACGCCGGGACCCACGACCACCATCTCACCGGTCTCGCCCGGCGCGACGCGGCGGAGGTCCTCGTCGACCAGGAGCAGGTCGAGGTCGGGCAGCGGGCGGCCGATGACGCTGTCACCGTCGTGCAGGTCCGACTGCCGCACCTGGTGGTACGAGGTGTGCACGGTCGTTTCGGTGATCCCGTACATGTTGACGAGAACGGGCCGGCCGACACCGTACTTGGCGGCCCAGGGCTTGAGGTCGGAAAAGCGCAGCGCTTCCCCGCCGAAGACGACGAACCTCAGCGGGAGGCGTTCCTGGTGTCGGCCGTCCTCGGTCACCAGCTGCTGGAACGCCGAAGGCGTCTGGTTCAGCACCGTCACCCGCTCCTGCCTGAGCAGCCGGTGGAAGGATGCGGGGTCCTTGGCCACGTCGGCGGGCACGAAGACAGCGCAGCCGCCGTGGAGCAGGGCACCCCACATCTCCCAGACCGAGAAGTCGAAGGCGAAGGAGTGGAAGACCGTCCAGACGTCCTCGGACGTGAAGCCGAAGACGGGGGCGCTCTCCGAGAACAGGCGGAGCACGTTCCGGTGGGTGACCTCGACTCCCTTGGGCCTTCCGGTCGTTCCCGAGGTGAAGATCACGTAGGCCCGCGACTCGGGCGCCACCCGCTCCGGCAGGGGTACGGCGGCCTGCGGTGCGGCCGACGGGGCATCGACCAGACAGCGCTCGATGCCCGCCGGTACCCGTTCCGCGAGGCTCCTGGACGTCACCACGGCCACCGGCGCAGCGTCCTCGAGGATGATGGCGTTCCTCGCCGCCGGAGCCTCAGGGTCCAGCGGGAGGTAGAACGAGCCCGCCTTCAGCGCAGCGAGCGCCGCCACTGCCATCTCGACCGACCGGTCGAGCAGAATACCGACGGGACGCTCCGAGGTCCGGGTGAGGGTCGGCAGTTCCCTCGCGAGGTGCGTGGACCGCCGGTCGAGCTCGGCGTAGGTCAGGCTCCGCATGCCGCACTTGACCGCGGTGCGATCCGGGTACGCGGCCGCAGCGCTCTGGAACGCTTCGACGAGGGAGGCCGGAGCGATCGGTTCTGGTGGTTCGTGCATGTCTCACTCGCTCATCCGGAGGGAGCCCGGCCCCATGGGCCCGGGCCTGCGGTTTCGATGCATCGCTGCGAACGCGCTGTCAGCCGACGGACGCCAGCACGTCCGCCTTGGCGTAGTAGACGCGGCGCCCGTTCGTCCGCCGCCGCCAGCTGTTCTCCGAGGCGAGCCGATAGACGTTGCTCATGGAGATGCGGCACAGTTCCGCCACGTCCTTGGCGGTGAGCCACGGCAGCCCGGCCTGGTGCTGGTGCTGGTGGCTCACGCGGCGGTCCAGCTCCCGCCACTCGTATGCCGACCAGGCGTGCCCGGGATCGTTGTCGCACCGGACCTCACTGGGCAGCCGGCCGTCCGCCTGGATCACCGCGATCAGTGATCCCCCGCACTCGTGCTCGATGCAGGCCCCCACCCGGAAGCACCGTACCCGCTCCGGGCTGACGACGCGCCGTGCCATGGTGGCGGTCTCGGCCATCTCGCTGATGGCGTCACCCGCTGCCGGGTGGTGGCACAGCCAGCGTGCGTGCTGATGAAGGAACTCCGCCAGCACCTCCATGGACTGCCCGGCAGGAACACACCCGTGTTCCGCGTTCACCAGGTCGCACCATGCCCGAAGGCGCGCCCGCAGGGTGTCGCGCGCTTCGACGGCGACGGCGTTGAGCTTGATCCCGAACGACCGGGTACCGGAGACCCTCTGCCCGTCCCGGGGCGTGGTGGCGAGCATGTTCTCGCATTCCCGGTAGAGGTCCGGAATCGTTTTCAGATCCCGCTGGAACCGCTCGAAACATCCCGTACAGACACGCATACCGCCGAGCACGGGACGCACACTGTCAGCCGCTCGGTCGCGGATGTAGGGGCACTCTCCGTTTTGACAGCCGTTCACTTGAAAAATACCTCGCAGTACATGTCCGGCAGGAGCCGGAGAAGATGAGCTAATTCTTGTGGGCCCGGCGTTCGGCATTACGCGCGGACGTCCCGGAGGAATTCACTGCCGGTCGCGATCGAACCGGCGGACGCCGATCGGCCACCTGTCGCGGGAACGGTGATCGCCGTCACGATGAGCCCGTGCCGGGCGGCCCAGCGCCCCCGCAGCACGGTGAGCCTGACGTCATTCACCACGGGGCCGGGTGCCAGCAGATGGGCGGTGAAAGTCTCTGTTTCCGGTTCCAGGACCACTGCGGCGTGCTCGAAGCCCAGCCAACGACGGGCAAGCGGATACCACGCCTTGTACACGCATTCCTTGGCGCTGAACAGCAGCCGGTCCCAGGCGATGTCCGGGTGGCTCTCGGCCAGCCGGGCCAGCATGGCCAGTTCCGCCGGCCCCGCGATCAGCTCTCGGATTCCTTCGTCCGGGCAAGCCTCGTCGGGTTCCGCGTCGACCCCGATCATGGCGAATTCCTCGGCCCTGGCCAGGACCGCCACACGGTATCCCGCACAGTGGGCCATGCTCCCCACGAGGCCCGCGGGCCACAACGGCTCACCCTGGGCTCCGTGCAGGATCGGCACCGGCGCGAAGCCCAGCTGGCCCATGGCCTCCCGGGCACACGCCCGCACCGTACGGAACTCCGCACGCCGCGAGATCAGCGCACGCTCGACGAGAGCGGCCTCCTGGGCGAACACGGGGGGCGTGACGTCCGGATCCCCGAAGTACTGGACGGCCGCCACCTCGGCGGGAACCAACTCCGCTATCACAATGGGGCGCCATCGGCGGGCCAGCCCGACAGGACCGGCACGAGCTGCCCAGGCCGCGCGGCCCGCGCCCTCCACTCACGCGGATATCCCAGGGACACCTCGTAGTGCGGTACCCCGTCCTTGCGCATGAATCCGGGTATGTGCAGGTGCCCGTAGACGACGGCGACGGCACGGAATCTCCGCGGCCAGTCCTCCGTAGCTGAGGTGCCACACCACAGCTCGAACTGTGGATGGCGCAGCATTCGCGTCGGTTCGCGGATCAGCGGGAAATGATTGACGAGTACGGTCGACATGCCCTCCGGGAGAGCGGAAAGACGCGCTTCGGATGCGGCGAGCCGCGCACTGCACCACGCCTCCCGGCTCGGATGGGGATCGGGGTGCAGCATGAATTCGTCCGTGCACACCACGCCCGATTCTTCTGCCAGCGCGAGCGCCTGAGCCTTGTCGTGGATACCGAGAGCTCTGAACGAGTAATCGTAGAGAACGAAGAGCGGGGCTATGGCGACCGGACCCTCCGGGGTCTCCCAGACGGAGAACGGATCCTCGGGCGTGAGAACCCCCATACCCCTGCAGAGCTCCACGAGGGACCAGTACCGCTCTTCACCGCGCAATGCGAGCGGATCGTCCGGGCGTGTCCACAGCTCGTGGTTCCCCGGCGCCCAGACCACTTGCGCGAAATTGCTGCTCAGGACGTCGAGGCCCCATCTCACGTCGTCGCTGTGGTCGCCGATGTCACCGGCCACCACGAGCCAGTCTTCGTCCGACGTCGGCCGGAGCCTTCTGACCAGCTCCTTGTTCTCGTCGTACTGCACGTGCAGATCACTAATGGCCAAAAGATCGCCCATTGGTACACACCCAAAAACTCTTGAGACCGGAGGATCGGCTGGGCGGGTGGCGCTGCACACGAGACGCGGCAGCACCTCGCCGATCAGCCGGCTGAGGGGTGTCCGGGTCGACGTCTCGTCGGCAGCGGCGCCGCAGGGCCGCTTGCCCGCTCCAAGCCCCGCAGGTCAGCCGGGGGCTCTTCCAGCGACTTCCCGGCTGCAATTTCATACGCCTGTATACACACAGGGCCCCCCACGTCTCGACCTATGCGAGTCGCGAAATATTCGGTCGGCGACTCACCCGTTAGGATCTTCAAGTAATTCCGAGCGAGCCGCAATGGATCGTATCGTGAGATGGATCACCCTCTGCGTACGGGTGACAACAGATCAATATATTACATAACGGACATAATGCACCAGGTAGATCGAGGTCCGACTATGGACGGCGCTCGGCGACCCCGCTCCGTTCTGTGCACGAATATCGGCGCCTTTACATCCATATTCGGACGTCTTGAAAGAACGACCGCCGAGACGCCGCGCATGGAAAGTTGCAGTTGCAAACCTAGACCCCTCCGTCGCAGTAACTTAAAGTCCAGGCAAAGGACCTGGGCATCCACAGGGAGGCCCTGCGGGCCTGGGTCCGCCCAGGCCGAGGCGGACAAGGGCGACAGGCCTGATCTGATGACCACCGTCGAACGGACCGAGCTGGCCTACTGAGACTGAACTCGTGGTGTCGTAAGGGCTGGCGACTGGCCGCATGCTGCGGTATCACCGACGCATGCGGTATCCACAAGGGGGCGGTCTGACCGCCGAACGGCAGCGGTTTCGCGAGGAGTTACGGCTTGAAGCGGCCGAGAGGTTTGGCCAGGGCGAGGCGAGCTCGGCCATCGCCGCGGACCTGCGGGTCAGTGTGCGGTCGGTGCAGCGGTGGCGGCGGATGTGGGAAGAGGACGGTCCGCAGGCTCTGCGGTCACAGGGGCCGGCGTCCCTGCCGAGGTTGAGCGAGAGGCAGTTCGCTCAGCTGGAGGCGGAACTGGCCAGGGGGCCGACCGCGCACGGCTGGGAGGACCAGCGCTGGACCCTGAGCCGGGTGAAGACGGTGATCGGCCGACGGTTCCATCTGAGTTACACCATCCAGGGCGTGCGCAAGCTGCTGGTACGCAACGGCTGGTCCTGCCAGGTCCCGGCCCGCCGGGCCGTGGAACGGGACGACGAGGCGGTGGCCGGATGGGTCAAGGAGGTGTGGCCCCGCGCGGAAGGTTAGCGGCTCGTGGGGCCTGGCTGGTCTTCGAGGACGAAGCCGGTTTCTCCATGACGCCGCCGCACGCGAAGACCTGGTCACCACGTGGCCGGACGCCGGTGGTCCGGGTTCGCGGACGCTCGCGTAGACGGATCTCCATCGCGGCGCTGACCTGCTACAAACCCGGCCACCGGTCGAGGCTGATCTACCGCCGAGGCGGGACGACGGCAACCGTGACGGGCGCAAGAGTTTCTCCTGGCGCGACTACCGGGACCTGCTGATCGCCGCCCACCAGCAGCTCGGCGGCCCGATCGTGCTGGTCTGGGACAACCTCAACGTCCACAAGGCCGCCGGCCTACGGGAGTTCGCCGAAGCCAAGGACTGGCTGACCATCAGGTCGAGGGCTGCGAGGTGTGATGTCCGGGTGGGGGCGAGTGGTCGCCCGGTCCACCAGGCGTCGAGGCGGATGAGGTTGACGGCGGTGGCCGTGAGCACGTGTGCGAGGGCGGTCTTCCGTAGTCCTGTGTAGCGGGTTCTGCGGCTGCCGGCGGCCGTGACGGCTTGGTGGATCGTGCCCTCCACGCCGGATCGGATGGCATAGACGGCCTTCCATTCCTCGGTTGACTGCTCCGCACGGACGCGTTCGAGGACGGCTTCTTGATCTTGCGGGCGGACGGTGAGCTGTCGGCCGTAAAGTGTCGAGTTGGTGCATTGCCCGCGGGAGGGGCAGGGCGCGCAGGTCTCGGTGGCGAAGCGGATACGGATCGCGGGCCGGTGGCTGTTGTCGAGTCCTTCGGTCCAGTAGCGGCTGTGGGCGCCGTCGGGGCAGATTGCCCGGCGGGCGTCCCAGTCGATGGTGAAGGACGTCTTGTCGTAGCCGGTGGTCTGGATGGTGCGACGGGTCATGGGCCGGACCGGGCCGATAACGCGGACACCGTGTTGGCTGGGCGCCGTCAGCAGGAGTTCCGCGGAGATGTAGCCGGCGTCCATCAGGTGTTCGTCCGGCAGCAGGCCCTTGGCGCCGAGCTGGTCGTGGATCTCGTCGACGACGACCGGGTCGCCGACCGTCGCATCTGTGGTCACCACATGGGTGATCAGGTGGGGTCGGCCGCTCTCTTGGGCGTCGCAGGTCTCGGTGAAGTGGACCTTGTATCCGTCCCACGCTGAGCCGCGTTTGACGGAATTCCGGGCGTCCACGTCATAGGGCGAGGTGATCCGTGCTCTGCTGGGCGGGAGCTCGTTCTTTCCCCGCCAGGCCACCTCCTGCACCTCGTCCTCGACCGTTCGCTGGAACTGCTGCAGCCACACCGTCCGCAGGGTCCCGATAGCCGGCACCTGTCGCAGCCAGTGAGGGGCGTCCGATGCAAAGGCCGCCTCGAGGAACCAGTAGCCGTCGGCCGCAATGCGCCAGGTCAGCTGGGTCCGCTCGTTCTCATCACTCGGTAGCCGGTAGGCGTCCACTCGGGCGCCGTACTGTTCCTGCCAGGCCGGGGGCATCCAGGAGGCGAGCTACCCGGGTGCGGCGACGGCGACCGCCTCCAGCGCGGCCCGAAGTGTCTCACCGACGAACTCCAGGCGATTGAGGTCCCTCACTGCGGCGAGGATGTGGGTGGAGTCCGTGCGCTGGCGACCCCGCCCAGACACAAGCCCCAGCTCGATGAGCCGTTCCAGCATCAGATCCAGGACCTTCTCCTCCAGGACGTGGTCCAGGAGACGGTCACGGAAGCCCGTCAGCACGGTGAAGTCAAAGCCGGAGTCAGTGAACGCTTCTCATCCTGAGCTCCAGGCGATCTCGATGGCGTGAACGGCGGCGACCGTGCGGCCGATGCGGTTGGTGCTGCAGCGGGCTTTGCGGAGGATCCGCCATTGCTTGAGGCGCGCAAAGGCACGTTCGCCCGGCGCCCGCAGCCGGGCGTGGTCCCGGTTGAACTGGGCGTACTTCTCGGGGAGGTCTCGGCCGTAGTAGGGGGTGCGGACGGTGGCTCCGGCTCCGCGGTAGGCCCGGTCGGCAAGGACGAGGAGCTGACGGGACAGACAGGCTTGGATCACACCGTGTGCGCGGGCTGCGGTCAGGTCGTGCGTGCGGCCGGGCAACGCTCGCGAGAACCACAGCGGTGTCCCGTCCGGCGCGGCCACGACCTGCACGTTCATCCCGTGACGGCGGTGCTTCATCGAGTAGTACGGCTCGTCCGCCGCGATGCGGTCGGTGGCGATCAGGGTGCCGTCGAGGATGACGAACCCCTCCGGCGGCAACTCGCGCAGGGCCTCGTGCAGGCTCGGGGCGCGCTCGGCGAGGATGTCGACCGTTTCGCTCACGTAGCGGCCGGCGGTCGCGGTGGAGACGCCGAACCCCGCTGCGACCTGGGCCAGAGTCTCGTTCTTGCGCAGGTGCACCAGGACAAGCAGGGCCTGCCGGAAGCAGCCCAGCCTGCGCCAGCGGGAGTTCAGCTCACACCTTCGGGCGTAGATGAGCCAGGAAACGTGCTCCACGACCTCGTGCGGGACGTCGAGCATGGCACGATGCGGGACCAACAGGGCTCCTGTGTCGAGACGTTGGCGAGTGAGATCACCAGCCGAAACGACCAGGAGCCCTGCCGCGTTACGGCCCCCGACCGCCAGCCGTCATCACCCGCGAACCACAGGATGAGAAGCGTTCAGTCAGTTCGAGGCCGAGCAGGTACTTCCAGTCGATTCTCGCGCGCACCGCGTGGGCGGCTTGGCGGTCGGTGAGATTCTCCGCGAACTGCAGCACGCTGACCAGCGCAAGCTGACCTGGAGCGACTCCGGGGAACAGCGGGCCAAGTGCGTCCCGCACCCGCATCGCCAGACAACCCTTGGGAAACGCAGCCTGGGCCACCGCCCGCGTTCCCTCAGGAACCTCCCGACCCGAGTCCGCCCGCATCGACACCCAGCCCTCCGTTCAGCGATCCAGGCGGGCCGTCCCCAAGCCCCCATCCACAGACTCCACCCCTCAACCACCCACCAAGACCGAGATCAGAGGCATTCACCCAATTGGGCAACGGGGTCCCTCGATGAAATCGAAGATCGCGGTGCGGGCCGCAGCCCGGCTGGGCCAGGCGGAAGTGCCGAGCAGTTCGCGTTTGATGGTCGAGAAGAACGACTCTGCGAGCGCGTTGTCCCAGCACTGACCGGTTCGTCCGACCGACAGGCGGATCCTGAACTCGGCTGCCAGAGAAGCGAATTGTTGACTGGTGTACTGGCACCCGCGATCCGAATGGAAGATCACGGGACGGGTGGGACGACGCTGCCTGCAGGCGGCTGCCAGCGCGTCGGCCACCAGCTCGGTCCGCAGGTGATCGGCGGTTGCCCAGCCGACTACGCGCCGGGAGGCGATGTCGATGACCGTGGCTAGATAGAGCCAGCCCTCCTCGGTCGGGACATACGTGATGTCGCCGCACCAGCGGGTGTCGAGCCCGGTGCAGTCGGGCCGGAAGTCCCGGACGATGAGGTCAGGACGGAGAGCCGCCCGGGAATCGGAGATCGTGGTCACATGCCGTCGTCGGCAGTGCCGGCCCTGCAGTCCGGCGGCCCGCATCAGCCGTGCGACACGACGGCGGCCGCACCCGGCACCCTCGCGCTTGAGCATGGCATGCACGCGCGGGGCCCCATAGGTCCCGCGTGATTTCGCATGCACGTCGGTGATCTGCTCGGTCAGCTCGGCATCCCGCACCGCACGGAGACCGGGCAGGCCGGAGCGACGGGCATAGAAGGCGGTCCGGGAGACCTTCATCAGCTCACACGCCCGTTTGACGCTGTGACCTGCCTGCTTCTCCGCCTCGATGAACGGGTGCACCGTCACCGGGTCTCCTTCGCGAAGAAGGCTGTGGCCCGCTTGAGGACGTCGACATCCTCGCGCAGCCGGCGGTTTTCCCGCCGCAACGCGGCCAGTTCCTCGCGCTCACTGCTGGTCAGCCCGTTGCGCTCGCCCGCGTCGACCTCAGCCTGCTTCACCCAGTCCCGCACCGCGGTCTCGGTGAGCTCGAAGTCCTTGGCGACCTGCCCGACCGAGCGGTCACCCCGTCGGCACAGCCCGACGATCTCGGCCTTGAACTCCGGCGTGAACGAACGGCGAGGGCGGCGAGGCTTCTTCTTCCCCATGCTCTCCATGATGGACATCCTCCCGGGGCTGAACCCCTGATCTCGAATGTCCGTCAAAGCGGATCAAGCCCACAGCCCCGCACGGCCGGTCGATGCTGACCGCATAGGTGTCCGGGAAGTCTGCAGCCTCGCCGTGCGGCCTGAGCCACGTCGTAGGGCGCCGGACCCCACCCGCAAAGGCACCTGTTACGCGCGGCTCGGCCGAACACTCTTCCGCCACCCACTGCCCACTGTCAGTGCCCAGGTCTATCGTCATGCGTGACGGTTCGAGAATATGACGGAGTCATGCGTCATCTGCTGCCGTACCGCGGGCGCGCGGGGATCGGAGTGAACGTGGCGGGTGGGGGCGGTGGCTGCCTGGAGTCGGACGACCTGGTGCAGGATCGGGAGATCCAGGACGGCCGAGGCGACCGACTCGCCCATGGGGGCCGTGGGGGTCGGAGAAGTCAGGTGTGGCCAACCTCCTCCGAGGGGAGCTGGCCAGGGACCGAGGTGTGCGGTTCGTGCGCTTCGACGCGTTCAAGTACGCGGAGAACCCGCTGCGTAGGAACTTCATCATCGCCGTCGCCACCGCGCTGGGCATCGAGGACCGCAAGTACCACGAAGACCTCTACTGCGGACAGGTCACCGCCAGAATCGAGTTCAGCGGTGGCGCTCTTCTGAGGTTGCTGTGGACCTACGCACGGATGTTCGCGGTGATCGCCAGCGCATCTGTGCTGGTGGTTGCCGTGCTGGCGTCGTTGAGAAGTGGCCCGTACCAGCAGACGTTCATCGACATGACCACCGACGTCCTCAAGGCCGGTCTGGCGCCGGCAGCGCTGCTCACGTCTTTGACGGTGCTCGTATCCCGCACGCTCACTCGTGAGCACAAGACCGACGCCGGCGACAGCGACGAGCAGTTCGAGAGGCTCTTCAGCTCGCTGGTGGAGCAATCGAAGGTCAAGCGACTGGTCGTTTTCGTGGACGAGCTGGACCGCTGCGCTCCCTCGGATGTCGTGGCGATGGGAATCTCTGAATTCGGCCAGGGACGCTCGTCGCCTCACTTGTTCCGGCATTCAACGGAGTGGGGAGTTTCAGTGAGCGTCGCGCGTTGTCGGCCTGGGCTGCCTGATCATGCAGGGTGCGGGCCGCGCCGAGCCCTCAAGGGCGCCTTCGGCGGCGCTTCGCGCTGGCTTCCCCTCGATTTGCCGCGTCGGCGGCCCGGGCCGCCGGGCAGGGCGGATGGCTACGGAGGTCGCCCAGGAGACCGGCGCGACCAGCGCCCGCGCGATCAACCTGAGTTGAGACCGCGGTCGGTCGTCGCCAGCGGGCCCGCCAGGGGGGCGGGCCCGCTGGCGGTCAGGACCGGTGCCGCGCGAAGCTGATGTAGGCGAAGCCCTCACCTGCGCGTGGCGCCCGGGTCCAGGACCGGGTGGTGAAGGTGTGGAGCCTGCCTTGGGTCAGCGCGAAGCGGGGGAGCGAGAGCCCCAGTTCGGTGTGCAGGGCCTCCAGCACCCGCCGTTCGTTATCCCGCTCGGTGTCCTCCGGCCGGAACAGCCGTGCGGGGTCCAGGGTCTCGGGTATCGCGCCGGAGCGCTGGATCTCCGTGCCCCGCACGGTGAAGGCGTAGAGCTCCTGGCCGTGTTCGGCCACCGATACGTGGAGGGCCGACGGATCGTCCGGGGACGAGCGCCTCGGGTCGGACCACACCACCACCGCGCGGCCGGAGGAGGAGGCGGCCGCGGCCGGGGACAGGAACAGGCCGTGCAGGTGGCGGTGGGAGGGCCCGTCGAAGGCGAAGGCCCACCCTTCAGCCGTGCGGCCGACGGCAACGACGGCCCGGTCCTCCCAGAGTTCCACGCCCTCCCGCTCGTGGGGCTGGGGCGCCCGCCGGAAAGACCTCGACAGATCGACGGGCGGGCTCAGTTCGGCGCCCTCCTCACCGATCAGGGCAGGCAGGCCGACGGGATCCGCCCCCTCGACCCAGACGCAGCGGTAGCCGTCGAGCGGCTGCCCGTACCTGAACGGCCCCGCCAGCCAGGTGAGGCCCGGCGGATCGAGATCGGGCACCGGCTCGGGAGCGGGGCCCGTCTCACCGGCCCGCGGTGTCGCGAGGATCTCCCGCCCGCGCTCCGGAGTGATCAGCGGCCCCAGGACCGGATCGGCGAGCAGACCGAGCGGGACGACCATCAGCGGCCCCGGCGCCTCCCACAGCGGCAGCGCGTCCCGCAGCACGTGCCACGCGGCGTCGGTCGCGCCCCAGCGGGCCGCCTCCCGGGCCTCGGCGACGGCCCGCCCCCACGGACCGGGAGGCGCGTACTGGTGTGTGCCGTCCCGCACGGCGCCCAGCACGGCCTCGGCGATCTCCGGGGCGGCCCCCCGGGCGACCATCATCCGCAGCCACTGCTCGTCCCCGCCCGACGACCCCCGGCCGTTCGCCTGCTCCATGGCCTCCAGGGGCAGGATCTCCGGCTGGTACAGCGGGTCCGCCACCAGGTTGCCGTGGCCCTGGGAGCCGCTCGGAGCGAGCAGCTGACTGAGCTGGTTCAGCAGGACGGCGCTGCGCGGCCTCCCGAAGGAGAACGCCTCCTGCAGCAGGGGCAAGGCCACCTCGTACCGTCCACGCAGGGCCAGCAGACGCGCCTCGTCCACGTGGACGTCCTGGGCGAGCGTGGTCGCGTTCACGAAGTCGGGTTGCGCCACCCGGTCGGCGTGGAAGCCGCGGTACATGGCCTCCATGTATGCGCGGAACGAGGGGTAGCGGTCGGGCACTTCACCGCTCCAGCCCTTGTAGACGTAGAGTGCCCACTCGCCGTCCTCGTCGCTGTCGCCCGGGTCGAGAAGGGCGTGCGACATGTCGGAGTCCGTTTCGAGGCGCAGCGCCCGCTGCCACATGCCGGCCAGCAGCACGTCCTCCTCGCGGGGGTCGTCGCCCGGATCCGGCTCGTACAGCGCGGTCATGTCGTACGGATCCCGGAACCAGTCGATATCCGAGGCACCCCCGAGCCGGTAGATCCCGGCCGTCTGGTCGACGTGCCACCCGTCGCTCGCGGCCAGGAACCCCCGGTACGAGGGCGGCAGCCGCCGCCCCAGCCGCTCCTCGGCCACGGCGATCACCGCCTCGTCCGCCCCGGGCAGGCCCGGGCGGACGAGGATCTGCTCACCGTCCTCGTCTGCGTCCGGGCGCGGAACCCACTCCTCCTGCCACCGTCCCAGGAACTCGTGCCAGTTGAACGATTCGCTACTCATGGCCGGATGGTGTCACCCGGCACTGACAAGGCGGCACCCTGTTCTCATCTCCCGCGAGGGCGGGCCCCTCAGCAGGGCGACCCGCTTGCCTCGGCATCGAGCTGGTCCGCGACGCCCTGGTCGAGACGGTCCACACGCTGCCGGCTCACCTGAAGCGGTCGCTGACCTGGGACCAGGGCAGCGAGATGGGCCGGCACCGGGAGTTCACCGTCGCCACCGACATCCCGGTCTACTTCTGCGACCCGGCCAGCCCCTGGCAACGTGGTTCGAACGAGAACACGAACGGCCTGCTGCGGCAGTACTTTCCCAAGAGCACCGACCTGTCCCTCCACAGCCGTGAGCACCTGGCCACCGTCGCCGCCGAACTGAACGGCCGATCACGCAAAACGCTCGACTGGGAAACCCCAGCCGAGCGCCTGCATAAACTGCTCGCGGCCTGATCAACACGACCACGTGTTGCGACGACCCCTAGAAAACGCCGCCTCGCCCGGAGGGCCTTCTCGGAGATCTTGAGGATCGGTGATTGGTGGGGTCGGCTGGTGGTGCGCCCAGGCTCGTAGGCGGTGAGGAAGTGGGGCTCCGCGGCGGCGGCAGTGACTCCCCA
Source organism: Streptomyces peucetius (assembly GCF_025854275.1). NCBI lineage: Bacteria > Bacillati > Actinomycetota > Actinomycetes > Kitasatosporales > Streptomycetaceae > Streptomyces > Streptomyces peucetius. Next base: position 1,161,796 of record NZ_CP107567.1, read on the forward strand.
GAAGGAGTCATATCCATCTCAGACCCTGGTAGACACCTTGGCCACCGCCCGCGACACCACACCTTCGCTTAAGGGCACATCCCCGGAGGCTAGCGCAAATGGATGCTGATACTTCGCGTGCGACCCCCCTGCTCCGCAGTCCGACCTCAGGGCGAGGACATCGCACAGCAGGTCAGGGGCGGTCGGGGCGGCGTCGGCGTCTTTGCGGGCCTGGGCGAGTGCCTTGCCGTCAACGTAGCCGAGATCGACCAGGACGGACTCCTTCAGCATGTCGTCCAGCACGGGTAAGCCGTAGGAGCGCAGCCCCTTCTCCAGGACGGCCAGGAAGTTCTCCGGTTCGGCCGGCAACGCCACCGACTCCGGTAGTCCCGCCCGCCTGATCCGCTCACGGAACAGCGCCTTGCCTCGCCTGTACTCGTGCGGCAGCTGCTCCATGAAGCGGACGATCCGCGGGTGTACAAGCGGGCTCACCGGCCAGACGCCGACCCGCAGGAAGCCTGGGTTGTGCATCCCGAACGCCATCAGGGTCGGCACCGGCAGGACGGGGATGGGCGCCAGGTGCTCGTTCACCTCGGCCAGGGCTCGGACCGCCTTCGGACCGAACCACGGGGCGGGGTTCCGGCGTCGGCAGTTCCCCGCATCGGTCCTGGAGTGGTGGGTGTTGACCTCGTCCCCTCCGCTGCCGGTGAACATGACGTCGCACCGTCGGGTGGTTGCCTGGGCTCGTACGACGTCGAAGGCTTCTTGGTAGAATGCCCCTCCCAGATCATGCGGCCGGGGCCAACCGTATCGCCGTCGACCGACCGTTCTGCTCGGGCAATCACAAGCTCGCGGGCCGCACGGACCTCATGGGCAGACCGACAAGGGATACCAAGGAGCCGGGGGCACGGTCCGTGTTTCCTACCGCCGGCCGGTGGGAGACGCCGTCCACAGGCCAGCAGGCCGTCAACCGGTCCCACGCGAAGATCCGGGCCCTGGTCGAGCAGGCCGTCGCCACCCTCAAGTCCTGGCGGCTTCTCCGCAAGCTCCGCTGCTCGACCACCCGCATCACGAGCCTTGTTCAGGCTGTCCTCACCCTGCATCTGGCCAGCTCAGGCTGAAGATGGAAAAGGCTCACGGCGCTCCCCTTCCGGAGGTCCCCGCAACCGCGTACGCCGGGAAGCGGCTGTACCTGCTTCGTCACGGCGGCAAGGAGTGGCTGGACGAAGATCGACACAGCCGCATCGCCGTGGAGACCCGCATGGGCCACGAGGTCGCCGGCGTGGAAGGTCTCTACTCGCACGTTACCCTGACCATGGAGCAGGAGATTGCCGATTCGCTGCAAACCAGGTGGCTGCGCTTCGTGGCCGGCGAGGGAGAGCACTGGAAAGTGCCATCTCCCACTGCTCTCCCATTCAATCTTGATGAGTGGTGGAAACAGCAGGTCAGAGCCGCTCAGAACCTCGACTTGAACTGGTTCATGAAATTCATCACTACGAAGAGCTTCATGCCGTTCGTGATCTACCGGATCCTGCTCGGAATTCTGCTGTTCGTGCTGGTGGGCGCGGGGGTGCTCAGTCCGCATGCGGGTGAGTCGGGCGGCTGAGCCGCCAGTTGGGCCGAAGACGCGCGCCGGGCGCAGGCCTTAACCTGGAGCCATGTCCCCCTTTCCCCGCGAGTCCGAAGCCGAAACCTTGTTGTCCGCCTCCGAGCTGAACGCCCGGATCCGAGAGCTGTGGGCCGACGGTGCCCTGCCCGAGGACCGGCGCCCGGAGTACGAGGCACTGGTGGTGGAGTGGGCGGCCGCGGCACACGAGGACGTACGGCCCGCCGCGTAGCAGCGGCTAGCCTGGGCGCACGATGAACCGTCTGACCACGTCATGGGGCGCCTACGAGCTCGCCCGCTTCCCCGAGGACCCGCGCGACATACTCCGCGCCTGGGACGCCGCCGACGAGTATCTGCTGCGGCATCTGCACGGCACCGACGACACCCCGCCCACCGCCCTGGCGGGGACCGTGGCCGTGGTGGGCGACCGATGGGGGGCGCTGGTCACCTCGCTGGCCGCGCACACCGGCGTCCCGGTCACCCAGATCTCCGACTCGTTCCTCGGACAGCAGGCGACACGCGCCAATCTGGCCCGCAACGGCGTCGACACCGGTTCTGTGCGGTTGCTCACCGCCAGGCAGGAGCCGCCGGAGCGCATCGACGTGCTGCTGGTCCGGGTGCCGAAGAGCCTCGCGCTGCTGGAGGACCAGCTGCACCGCCTGGCCCCGGCCGTGCACGCGGACACCGTCGTCATCGGCACCGGCATGGTCACCGAGATCCACACGTCCACGCTCAAGCTGTTCGAGCGCGTCCTCGGGCCGACCAGGACGTCGCTCGCGGCGAAGAAGGCCCGGTTGATCTTCTGCACGCCGGACCCGGCGCTCCCCCGGACGCCGAGCCCCTGGCCGCTGCGGTACGCCCTGCCGTCCGACACCGGTGTCCTCGCGGGCCGGACCGTGACCAATCACGCCGGTATCTTCTGCGCGGAGCGCCTCGACATCGGCACCCGTTTCTTCCTGCGCCACCTGCCGCGGCACCGGGGGCACGAGCGCGTCGTGGACCTGGGCTGCGGCAACGGCGTGGTGGGTACGGCGGCGGCGCTGGCGAACCCGGACGCGGAGGTGACGTTCACCGACGAGTCCTGGTCGGCGGTGGCCTCCGCGGAGGCCACGTTCGGCGACAACGTGCCGTCGGGCAAGGCGGAGTTCCTGGTCGGGGACGGTCTGTCGGCGCTGCCGGACGGGTCGGTGGACCTCGTACTAAACAATCCGCCGTTCCACTCGCACCGGGCGACGACCGACACGGCGGCGCGGCGGATGTTCGCCGACGCCCGCCGTGCGCTGCGTCCCGGTGGGGAGCTGTGGGTCGTCGGCAATCGTCACCTCGGCTACCACGTGCGGCTGAAGCGGCTGTTCGGCAACTGCGAAGTGGTCGCGAGCGATCCGAAGTTCGTGGTGCTGAAGGCCGTCCGGCCCTGAGGCTGTTCATGGTGGCGCGGGCCGTCCGGCCCTGAGGCACGTGGTGCCGGAGGGGCGGAAGGCGGCCGGTTGCCGTCCGCCCGCGGACGACACGGGCGTGCACGGCTCTTGGCCCGGCGGGCCGTCTCACCGACACTGACCCGATGACACAGCGCCTGGATCTCGCGACCGTGATGGACAGACTCGCCCTCGACGACGTGGTCACCGGTTACGCGGCGGCCGTCGACGACGGCGACTGGGACGCCTACCGGGCACTGTTCACGGCGGACGGCCGGGCCGACTACCGCGGGGCCGGCGGCATCGAGGGGCCGGCGGCCGAGGTCGCCGAGTGGCTGTCGCGGACGATGCGGCTCTTCCCCGTACGCCAGCACCTGATCGTCAACCGGCGGGTGAGCATCGAGCACGTCGACGGGTACCCCGGCGAGCGGGCCGAGGTGCGGGCCGACTACGTCAGTCCGATGCGAACCGGGGCGGGCGAGGAACTCCTGTCGGGCGGCCGCTACCGCTTCGGCATGGCCCGGGCGGCGGAGGGCTGGCAGCTGCGCTCCGTGGTCACCGAGGAGAAGTGGCGGCGCACGGGGGCGGCCGGGGCCCTGGCGGGCGGCTGAGACGCGGGAGGCGCACTGTTCGCCGGTGCCGATCTTCGCGCACACTTGTGATGAACGGCTCGGGGCCCCTCGAAGCCGGGCGAGGAGGCGCGGCATGCGGATTCCGGTCGGCGGTCGGGTGCACTTGAAGCGGCGCGACGGGTCGCGGGCCCCTGTCCTCGGTTCGCGCAGGGCGCGCGGTGCGGCCGCGCTCGTCGCCGGTGCGCTTCCCGCCCTCGCCTTTCCGGAACCGTCGCTGTGGTGGTTCGCGTATCTGGCGCTGGTGCCGTGGATGCTGCTGCTGCGCACCGCGCCCACGGCCCGCCGGGCGGCCGTCGAGGGCTGGCTCGGCGGCGCCGGTTTCATGATGGCGATGCACCACTGGTTGCTGCCCAGTCTTCATGTCTTCCTTCTGGTGCTGGCGGCGCTTTTCGGGCTGCTGTGGGCGCCGTGGGGGGTACTGGTGCGCCGCATGCTCGGCGGCAGTCCGTCGACGGCCCGCGCCGCGGCGGCCGTCGCCGCCGTCCCGGCGGGCTGGCTGATGATCGAGCTGGTCCGCTCCTGGGAGGGGCTCGGCGGCCCCTGGGGGCTGCTGGGAGCGAGCCAGTGGGAGGTGGCGCCGGCGCTGAGGCTCGCCTCGGTCGGCGGTGTCTGGCTGGTGAGCCTGCTGGTGCTGGCCGTCAACACGGTGGCCGTGCTGCTGCTGGCGGTCGGGCCGGCCCGTACGCCCGCGGTGGTGGGGGCCGTCCTGTGTGCGACGGTCGTCGCGTCCGCGTGGGTGTGGGCGCCGGTGCCGCGGGAGACGGGCCGGGTGCGGATCGCCGTGGTCCAGCCGGGGGTCGTCGGCGGCATGCTGAGCGCCGAGCGGCGCTTCGACCGTGGCGAGGAGCTGACCCGGGACCTGGCGGGCAGCGAGCTGGACCTGGTGGTCTGGGGTGAGAGCAGTGTGGGGGCGGACCTGCAGCGGCGGCCGGACCTGGCCGAGCGGCTCGCCGCCCTGTCCCGGGAGGTCGGCGCCCCGCTCCTGGTCAATGTGGACGCCCGGAGCGAGGCCGCGTCGGGCCCGCCGGGGATCTACAAGAGTTCGGTGCTCGTCGGACCGGACGGCCCGACCGGGGACCGGTACGACAAGATGCGGCTCGTCCCCTTCGGGGAGTACATCCCGGCCAGGTCCGTACTGGGCTGGGTCACGTCGGTCGGTGACGCGGCGGGTGAGGACCGGCTGCGCGGAGAGACCCCCGTGGTGATGTCGCTGCCGGACAGCGGTGTGCGGATCGGCCCGCTGGTCTGCTTCGAGTCGGCCTTCCCGGACATGAGCAGGCGGCTGACGCGGGACGGCGCGCAGGTGCTGGTCGCCCAGTCGTCGACCTCGTCGTTCCAGGGCAGCTGGGCGCCCGAGCAGCACGCTTCACTGGCCGCGCTGCGGGCGGCGGAGAGCGGCCGGCCGATGGTGCACGCCACCCTCACCGGCGTGAGCGCCGTGTACGCGGCGGGCGGCGGGCAGGTCGGCGCCGCGCTCCCCACCGACGCGAGCACCGCGGCGGTCTACGACGTGCCCCTGGCGAGCGGCACGACGCTGTACGTCCGCTACGGCGACTGGCCGGTGTACGCCTCGCTGGCAGTGCTGGCGGGCGCGGCCGGCGGCGTACGGGCGCTCAGGCGGCCTGGTCCAGGGCCAGCCGGACCACCCGCTCGCACAGCTCGTGGGTCCTCAGCGCATCCTGTGCGCTGAGGAGCTGTCCGGCGCGCACGGCGTCGAGGAAGGCGTGCACCGCCTGCTCGATGCCGCGCTGGCGGGCCACCGGCACCCAGTCGCCGCGCCGCCGGACACTGGGCTGGCCCTTGTGGTCGACGATCTCCGCGAGGTTGCGGATCTCGCGCTTGGAGTCCTGCCCGGAGACCTCGAGGATCTCCTCGGCGGAGCCGCTCATCCGGTTCATGGTGCCGATGGCGGTGAATCCGTCGCCGGACAGCTGGAGGACGACGTGGTACATCAGCCCGTCGACGATCCGCGCCCGCACGTCGGTGTGGACGACGGGTCCGGGCACGAGGAAGCGCAGGGTGTCGACGACATGGATGAAGTCGTCGAGGACGAGTGTGCGGGGGTCCTCGGCGAGGCCGACGCGGTTCTTCTGCATGAGGATCAGGTCGCGCGGGTGCTCCAGGCACTGTGCGTAGCCGGGGGCGAGCCTGCGGTTGAAGCCGACGGCGAGGGAGGTGCCGCGCTCCTCGGCGAGGTCCACCAGCCGCTTTGAGTCGGCCAGTTCGTAGGCGAGAGGCTTGTCGACGTAGGTGGCGACGCCGGCTTCGAGCAGGCGGGTGACGATCTCGGCGTGGGCGGAGGTCGGCGCATGGACGAAGGCGGCGTCCAGGCCCTGGGCGAGCAGGGAGTCGAGGTCGGTGTGGCAGCGTGCGGCGGGGATGTGGTGGGTCTCCGCCGTACGGGCCAGGGTCGCCGGTGTCCGGGTCTGCAGGTGCAGTTCGACGCCGGGCAGGGTGGTGAGCACCGGCAGGTACGCCTTCCGCGCGATGTCGCCGAGCCCGATGCAGCCGACCTTCACAAGGCCCCCTCACATGTCCGGCCGGGTCAGTGCCGTGCCGGTCGTTCTTCGTGCGCGCCCTGTTCGGCGTGCGCCTCCTGTGCTTCGGCAGCATACGTCCGCTGCGGTGGGCGCCAGTCGGCGATGCCGTCGAAGGTCCGCAGCACGAGACCGGGGCCGAGGCGGGAGACCACGGACATGAGGGTGTCGCGGACGGCGACGGCCGGTGTGCCGGTCAGGGACATCAGCCGGGCGACCTGTGCCGACTTCCGGACGATCGCCGTGGTGCGCGGGAGCCGTTCGGCGCTGTAGGCGGCGAGCCCGGCGCCCAGGTCCTGGCCGGCGGCCGCGTGGTGGGCGAGGACGATCGCGTCCTCGATCGCCTGGTTGCCGCCCTGTCCGAGGGTCGGCGCCATGGCGTGCGCGGCGTCGCCGAGCAGCGCGGTGCGGCCGCGGTGGAAGGCCGGGAGCGGTGTGGTCATGTGGTGGACGTCGTTGCGCAGTACGCGGTCGGGCCCGGAGGCGGCGATGATGCCGGGCACGGGGTCGTGCCAGTCGCCGAACCGGCGCAGCAGTTCGGCCTGCTCGCCGTCTCCCCCGCGGGCGCCGGGCGGGGCCACGGCGGCCGCGTAGGCGTAGATCCGGCCGTCCTTGAGGGGCTGGGTGCCCCAGAGCGATCCGGCGCCCCAGGTCTCGTGGGGTTCGAAGGGCCGCTCGGGCGCGGGGACGACCGTACGCCAGGTGGTGAAGCCCGCGTAGGCGGGGCCGGGGTGCTGGGGGAAGAGGGCCCGGCGGACGGACGAGTGGATGCCGTCGGCGCCGATGACGAGGTCGGCCTCGATGTCGCCGTCGGGTGTGGTGACCCTTGCGGGGCGGCCGCCGACGGTCCCGGCGTCGGCCAGTTCGGCCGGTGAGCCGGTCCGGACGGCGCCCTCGGGCAGCCGGCGGGCGATGCGGTCGATCAGGGTGGCGCGGTGGAGGAGTACGAGGGGTCCGCCGAAGCGTTCGGCGGCGGCGGTGCTGTCGGTGCGCGACAGCCAGCGGCCGGAGGGGTGGCGCATGCCGCCGGCGCCCTGCCAGGCGGCCAGGGCGCGGATCTCGTCGCCGAGGTCGATGACGTCGAGCGCGCGCTGGGAGTTGGGGGCGAGCCCGATGCCCGCGCCGACGGGTTCCAGCGACTCGGCCCGTTCGAGGACGGTGACCTTCCAGCCGCTCTGCCGCAGGGCAACAGCCGCGGTGAGGCCGCCGATTCCGCTGCCGACGACGACTGCGTGCGCGGTGGTACGGGACGCAGGCATGGCTGCTCCTCCCTCGGTTACTACACCTGTAGTGACATCCATAGGCTACTACAGGTGTAGTTGCGACGGTAGATTGGGCGGATGGCCACAAGCACCGCTCCCTCCGGCGCCCCTCGGGCAGAACTGATCGCCGACACCGCCCTCGCGCTCCTGGCCGAGCGCGGCATGCGCGGACTCACACACCGCGCCGTCGACGAGGCGGCGGGGCTGCCTCAGGGCTCGACCTCCAACCACGCCCGCACCCGTCAGGCCCTGCTGGAGGCGGCGGTACGCAGACTGGCGGAGCGCGAGGCGGCCGTTCTCACGGTGACGGAGATGCCGGTGGCGCCCGGCGGCGGGGGCGACCTCCTCGACGCCCTGACGCTCGCCCTGCACCGCTATCTCACGGACCACTCCGCGCTGCTCGTCGCCCGCTACGAACTGGCTCTGGAAGCGACCCGGCGGCCGGAGCTGCGCGAGTTCTACGACCGGGCGGGCAGCCGGTTCCGCGGTCCGCTGAGCGCGCTGATGGCGGACGCGGGATCGCCGGAGCCGGAGCGGCACGCACTGTCCCTGGTCGCCTGGTGCGAGGGGCTGATGTTCTCCTGTGCGGTCGGCTCCTACCACGCCGCCGTGCCCAGCCGGGAAGAACTGCGTACGGGATTCGGCGAGTTGCTGCGCGGAATGCTCGGTCCACAGGCCGCACGCCCCGCATAACCCCTCGCAGCACCGGCGCCCCGTGCCGCAGGATGATCGTCATGACAACCGACGAACGCACCGAACCGTCCACCACCGCCGCCGAACGGGACATGCTCGAAGGCTTCTTGGACTACCACCGCGAGACGCTGCTCATGAAGTGCGCGGGACTTGACGACGAGCAGCTGCGGCGAGCGGTGCTGGCGCCCTCCGGGCTCACACTCATGGGCCTCGTACGCCATCTCGCCGAAGTCGAGCGCTACTGGTTCCGCGAGGTCATGGAGGCCGAGGACCTGCCGGACCTCTACTCCACGGCGCAGGACCGCGACGGGGACTTCCACGTCACGGACCGGGACACCTGGGCGCAGACTCACGAGACCTGGCTCGCCGAGATCACCGAGGCCCGCAAGGTCACGGCCGCGCACGGGCTCGACGACGTGAGCGCGTCCCGGAGCCGCCACGCCGAGGGCTTCAGTCTGCGCTGGATCCTCACGCACATGATCGAGGAGTACGCACGCCACAACGGCCACGCGGACCTGCTGCGCGAGCACATCGACGGGGTCACCGGCGAGTGACCGCGCCGGCGGCCGCTCACCCCGCCCGCAGGGTGCGCTCCAGCCGGTCGATGGCGGCACGGACGCCGTTGCCGTAGCCGTCGTCGCCCAGGGAGTCCGTGGACGCGCGCGCCCGGTCCAGATGGGCGCGCGCCTCCCCGGGGCGGCGCAGCTTGAGGTAGTCGGCGGCGAGGTTCAGATGGAGCGAGGGGTACAGGGCGCGCACCGCGAGCGCCCGGTCGTGCCGGGCGAGCCGCTCCTCGCTCAGCCCGTCGGCCGCCGACAGGGCCCGCAGGTCCCAGGCCAGTTCGTCCGCCGGGTCGTCCTGGACGTCCGCCATGCAGTGGGCGAGAGTGCAGCGGTGGAGGGCGTCCCCCTCCTCGCCGATCTCCGCCCAGAGCACGGCGAAGCGGTTGCGCGCCTCCTCGCGGTCCCCGCCGTGCAACAGCATCATCGCCTGACCGATCCGGGTCATGACGATGTCCTGCGACGCCTCCTGCTGCTCCGTCACTGTGGCCTCCTCGTCCGCACGGCGAACCGCTGGTCCCTGGAGACCGACGCTAGCGGTCGGGGGCGCCGATCCCCCTCAGGCTCGGGCGCCGGTCCGAGCCTGTCAGCCGGTCGCCCGAACACTCAGCCGATGTCGGGGATGCGCCAGTCGATCGGCTCGTGGCCCTGCGCCGCGACCGCCTCGTTGATCTGTGTGAAGGGGCGGGAACCGAAGAACCTCTTCGCGGACAGCGGCGAGGGGTGGGCGCCCTTGACCACGGCATGCCGCTCCTCGTCGATGAGCGACAGCTTCTTCTGCGCGTAGTTCCCCCACAGGACGAAGACGGCCGGGTCCGGCCGGGAGGCCACGGCGCGGATCACCGCGTCGGTGAACTTCTCCCAGCCCTTGCCCTTGTGGGAGTTGGCCTCGCCCGCCCGGACGGTCAGCACCGCGTTGAGCAGCAGCACGCCCTGGCGCGCCCACGGCATCAGATAGCCGTTGTCCGGGAGGGGGTGGCCGAGCTCGGCCTGCATCTCCTTGTAGATGTTCCGCAGGGACGGCGGGGTCTTGACCCCCGGCCGCACGGAGAAGCACAGGCCGTGGCCCTGGCCCTCTCCGTGATACGGGTCCTGGCCGAGGACGAGTACCTTCACCCGGTCGTACGGCGTGGCCTCCAGTGCGGCGAAGACCTCCGCACTCGGCGGGTACACCGGACCGTTCGCCCGCTCCTTCTCGACGAACTCGGTGAGCTCCTTGAAGTACGGCTTCTGCAGCTCTTCGCCGAGGACGCCGCGCCAGGACTCGGGCAGCATGTCGGTGTCGGTCACGTCAACAACCTCCGTCTGTGGGTAGGTTCCGGGATCGGGGAACCGTGATCTCAGAACCTACCCGGGGGCACTGACAGTCCGGCCGCCGGTGCCCGTCCGCCCGTCCGCTACCAGCTGGCCTTGCGGTACAGCTCCCACACCTGCATGACGGTCTGCGGGTCGAGGGCGCGCTCGCCGCCGCCGATCTCCTCACTGGCCGCCACATACAGCTTGCCCTGCCACAGCGGCAGCAGACGGACGTCGTCGACGAGGATCTCCTGCGCCTTCTCGAACTGCTTGGTGACCGCGCCGCGGTCGCTCTCACGACGGGACTGCACCAGCTGCTCGGTGATCTCGGGCGCCTCGTACGGCGTGCCGAGGACGTTCTCCGCGCCGACGAACGGCGCGATGAAGTTGTCCGGGTCCGGGAAGTCGGGGAACCAGCCACGGCCGAAGACGGGGTACTCGCCGTTCTGGTAGCCCTTCTGGAACTCGTCCCACGGCTTGCCCTGGATGGTGACCTCGAACAGGCCGGTGGCATCGAGCTGCCGCTCGAGCTCGGCGAACTCGGGCTCCGTCGCGGAGCCGTAACGGTCGGTGGTGTACCAGAAGCTCAGCGGCACGGGCTCCGTGATGCCCGCGTCCTCCAGGATGCCCGCCGCCTTGGTCACGTTCGGCTCGCCGTAACGGTCGAAGAACTCGGTGGTGTGCCCGGCGATGCCCTTGGGGACCATCGAGTACAGCGGCTCCGCCGTCCCCTTGTAGACCTTCTCGACCAGCGCGTCGCGGTCGACGACCTGCGCGATCGCGCGGCGGACGGCCAGCTTGCCGGCGTTGGGGTCGGAGGGGTTGAAGACGAGGTAGCGGATGTCGGCGCCGACCGTCTCGACGAGCTGGAGGTGGTCGTTCTCCGGCTCCTTCTCCTGCAGCTCGACGACCTGCTCCGCGGTCAGACCACGGTTTATGGCGTCGATCTCGTGCTCCTTGAGGGCCGTCATCATGACGCCGGAGTCCTCGAAGTAGCGGATGGTGACCGCGTCGTTCTTGATCTTCGCGAAGCCCTTGTACTTGGCGAACCGGGTCAGCTCGGCGCGGTCGCCCTTCTCGTACGAGTCGAGGGCGTAGGGGCCGGACCCCGTCAGCTTGCCGTCCTCCCGCAGCTTGTCGGCCGGGTACTCGGAGGGCGGCACGATGGACATGGCCGGGGTGGCGAGGATGAACGGGAACGTGGCGTCGGACGTCTTGAGGTGGAAGGTGACGACGCGGTCACCCTCGGTCTCGATCCGGTCCAGGGAGCCCAGCAGACCCTTCGGACCACCCTGTACGTCGATGGTCCTGATGCGGTCGATGGAGTGCTTCACCGCGGCGGCGTCGAGCTTGTCGCCGTTGGTGAAGGTGAGGCCCTCGTGGACCTCGCACTCGAAGGTCTTGTTGCCGGCGTCGGTGAAGCGGCACTCGGCGGCGTCGGGCTGCGGCACGGTGCTCCCCGTCGGGAAGCTCACCAGCGTCTGGAAGACGTTCCGGTACAGCTCCCACGAGCCGTCCCAGGCGGCGGCCGGGTCGAGCGTACTGGGCTCGCTGGTGGTGCCGACGGAGATCTTCTGTTCAGTGTCGCCGCCGTCTTCCGAAAGCAGGCCGCACCCTGCCAGCAGCGATATGGACGCTAGGGCTGCAGCGGCCTGCAGACAGGTCCGGTAGAACACGTGCACGCTCCTCGTTCAGCCATGGGTCGGCGAACCATACCGCAGCGCCCCGCCGGGGCAAGGTGGCGGCCCGGCGGGGCACTTGGATCATTCAGGAACAAACCGCCGCAGGGCGGTCCGCCGCCCCTCAGTGGACTCCCGCGTTGAGGAAGATACCGCCGTCCACAACGAGCGTCTGCCCCGTGATCCAGTCCGACTGCCGGGACGTGAGGAACGCGGCCGCGCCCCCGATGTCCGACGGCACGCCGAGCCGCCCCAGGGGGTAGGCCGCGGCCGCTTCCGCCTCCCTGCCCTCGTAGAGCGCCTCCGCGAACCTGGTCTTGATCACCGCGGGCGCGATGGCGTTGACCCGTACGCTCGGCGCGAGTTCGTGGGCCAGCTGAAGGGTCAGATTGACCATGGCCGCCTTGCTCATGCCGTACGCCCCGATGAAGGGCGACGCGGAGACACCGGCGACGGAGGCGATGTTCACGATCGCACCGCCGTTCTCCTTCTGCCACGCCTTCCACGTCTGCTGGGCGAAGCCGAGCGCGGAGATCACGTTGGTCTCGTAGACCTTGCGCGCCACGTTCAGGTCGAGCTCGGCGATGGGGCCGAAGACGGGGTTGGTGCCGGCGTTGTTCACCAGGAAGTCGACACGGCCGAACGCCTCCATGGTGCGCTCGACGGCGGCCGCCTGGTGGGCCTCGTCGTGGGCCTTGCCCGCGACCGCGATGACCCGGTCGGCTCCGAGCCGCTCCACGGCCTCCTTCAGCGCCTCCTCGCCGCGGCCGGTGATGCACACCCGGTCGCCTCGCGCGACCAGCGCCTCCGCGATCCCGTAACCGATCCCGCGGCTGGCTCCGGTGATCAGCGCGACCTTGCCGCTGTCCTGGACCTGCTCCGCCCCTGCTGCCTGTGCTGTCATGTCCTTCGAACCCCGATTCAGTTGAGCGGTCCGCCGGCCACGTACATGACCTGGCCGGAGACGAAGCCGGCGTCGTCGCCCGCGAAGAAGGCGATCGCATTCGCGACGTCCTCCGGCCGGCCGACACGCTGGACGGGGATCTGGGTCGCGGCGGCGGCCTGGAACTCCTCGAAGCCCATGCCCACGCGGGCCGCGGTCTGCGCGGTCATCTCCGTGACGATGAAGCCGGGAGCGACGGCGTTGGCGGTGATGCCGAACTTGCCGAGCTCCTTGGCGAGGGTCTTGGTGAAGCCCTGGAGACCGGCCTTGACCGCCGCGTAGTTCGCCTGGCCGCGGTTGCCGAGCGCCGAGGAGGAGGACAGGGAGACGATCCGGCCGAAGCCGGCGTCGACCATGTGCTTCTGGCAGGCCTTGGCCATCAGGAACGCACCCTTGAGGTGCACGTTCATCACGGTGTCCCAGTCGGACTCGCTCATCTTGAAGAGCAGGTTGTCGCGGAGCACCCCGGCGTTGTTGACCAGGATCGTCGGTGCGCCGAGCTCGTCGGCGACGCGCGCCACGGCGGTCTCCACCTGGGCGGCGTCCGAGACGTCGCAGCCCACCGCGACGGCCTTGCCGCCCGCCGCGGTAATCTTCTCGACGGTGTCCTTGCAGGCCGCCTCGTCGAGGTCGAGCACGGCCACGGCGCGGCCCTCGGCCGCGAGCCTGATGGCGGTGGCGGCGCCGATGCCGCGCGCGCCTCCGGTCACGACAGCCACACGCTGCTCGGTGGTGGACATTCTGGTTCTCCTCGCCCTTGAAGCCCGTCAATCCCTGTGCCGGCGACCGAACGGCCACCCTTCACTGAGCGACCGCTTAGTACCTTCGGCAGACAGGACGCTAGAAGCCCTGGCACCCGGTGTCAACGGCACCGGGGCCGGGCGGCGCATGTCACACCGGCCGGCTCTGGTCCTCAGCGCACGAGCAGGTCCAGCAGACGCTCGACCTCCGCCTCGGGATCGAGGGTCAGCCCCGTGTGCACCGGGCCGGGCTGGACGACCGTGGACCGGGGCGCGATCAGCCAGCGGAAGCGCCGGCCCGCGTCGTCGCGCGCGGCCTGGCCCGCGTCCTCGCCGCCACGGCACACGCCCTCCACGGCGCGGAGCGCCGCCCGTACGCCGGTCACGTCCGCCTGCGGATCGAGTGCCCGCAGTTTGGCCTCGTCGAGATGGGTGCGGGCGGCCACGAACGTCTTGGCGCGGCAGTAGACCACCACGCCGGCGTTGAAGAACTCCCCGCGCTCGACCCTCGGCACCACGCGCAGCAGTGCGTACTCGAAAACATCGCGGTCGCTCACCGGGCCGTGCCCTTCGCGCTGTTCCTGGTGGGGTGCGGCCAGGGGGTCAGATGGTCGGTCAGCCAGCCCGGCGCCCGGGACGGCCTCGGCTTCGTCGGGGCGCCGAGGGTGATGCGCTCGTGGATGGTGGCGGCGCGCGACAGCAGCGCCTCCACGTACGAACGGCGCAGGGCGTCGGCGGAGTCGAAACCCGGCTCGCCGGCCAGCCACGCGTCGGGCACCTCCGCCGCGACCTCGGTCAGCAGCTCCTCCGTCACCAGCGGCGCGAGCTCGGCGGCGGCCGCTGCGACGTCGGGGCCGAAGGGGGCGAGCGCGTGGTCGGAGGCGTCGTACGGCTTGGCCGCGGAGGCGGCTGCGCCGGGCCAGTTGTGGTGCCAGATCATGGTGGCGCCATGGTCGATGAGCCACAGATCGCCGTGCCACACCAGCATGTTGGGATTGCGCCAGGAACGGTCCACGTTGTTGATCAGCGCGTCGAACCAGACGACCTTTCCGGCCTCGGCCGCGTCCACCTCGTACGCGAGCGGGTCGAAACCGAGCGAGCCGGGCAGGAAGTCCATCCCGAGGTTGAGCCCGCCGCTGGCCTTGAGCAGTTCCTGTACTTCCTGGTCCGGCTCGGACAGCCCGATGACCGGGTCGAGCTGGATGGTCACGAGGTCGGGCACCCGCAGCCCGAGCCGCCGCCCGAGCTGCCCACAGACGACCTCGGCGACCAGGGTCTTGCGGCCCTGCCCGGCACCGGTGAACTTCATGACGTACGTGCCGAGATCGTCGGCCTCGACGATCCCGGGAAGCGAACCGCCCTCCCGCAGGGGCGTGACGTATCGGGTCGCGGTGACCTCTGTAAGCATTTCGCCAGGCTATACGGCCTGCCCCTCTGGAGATCCACGGAACGGATGAGCGTCGCACAGCCCGAGGGGCGGCACCCGACCAGCCCCGGGGAGATCTGGGGAGCTTTCGGCCGGCCCGCCGGGCGGCCGGAGTGCCCCGCAGCGCGCAGCTCGGCGATGTCGACGACGTGGGCGCGCGAGGGGAGGACTCGATGGAGCAGTTGCGGCCGGCTTCAGCGGCGACTTGCGTGCGTCATTCACGGGTGTGGGACGGTTCCGGGTCGTGCTGCGACGTCTGGTCGCTTCGGGGAAGCAGCAGCGGGGTGGCCAGGATGAGCAGTCCCGCGACCGTGAGAGCCGTGCGTGGGCTGGTGACGTCGGCGAGCAGCCCGCCGAGCGCGGTGAGGACGGCGATGGACGCCTGCCGGCCGATCGACCAGGCCGACAGGGTGCGGGCGACGAGATGCTCGGGAGTGCGTTCGAGCCGGTAGGTGGCGAGCACCGGGGTGTACAGGCTCATGTTGACAATGATCGCCAGCTCGACAGCCATCACGGTGACGAGGCCGACGACGCCGGGGCCGACGAAGGCCAGGCCGAGCAGCCAGACGACGCGCAGGGTGCCGACGGTCCGGAAGACCCGGTCCCGGCCGTAGCGGGTCACGACCCGCTGGGCCAGCCGGGAACCGATGAGCCCGCCGAGGCAGGGGACGGCGAAGGCGAGGCCGTACTGCCAGGGGGCGAAGTCGAGTTGGCGAAGCAGGAGCACGGCGAGCACCGGCTCGGTGGCCATGATCAGACCGGAGACGAGCATGTTGTTGAGATAGAGCGCCCGCAGACCGGGATCGCCCATAATGTGCCGCCAGCCGTCGAACACTGCGCCCGCCCGGACTGTCTTCCTGCCGGTCGGTTGCGGCGCTTCCTCCCGGCTGCGGATCGCGGTGATGCCCAACGCGGAGAGCAGGTGGCTGAGCGCGTCGGCCACCACAGTGACGACCGGCCCGAACAGGCCGATCGCCGCCCCGCCCAGCGGTGGCCCGACCGCGATGGCGCTCCAGTTCGTGGACTCGAAGCGCGCGTTGGCCACGAGCAGGTCCTCCGGCCGGACGACGGCCTTGAGGCAGGCACCGCCGGCCGCCCCGAACGCAATCCTGGCCGCAGCGATCACGATCGAGACCACGAGCAGCTGCAAGAAACCGAGTTGACCGAAGGCGTAGGCGACCGGGATCGTCGCCAAGGCTGCGAACCGGGTCAGGTCCATCGCGATCATGACCGGCCGCTTGCGCCGGAACTCCACCCACGGCGCGAGTGGCACCGCGATGAGCGCGCCCACGGCAGGCCCCACCGCGGACAGCGCGGACACCTCGGCGGGACCGGCGTGCAGCACCAGTACGGCGATCAGCGGCAGTGCCCCGAACCCCAGTCCGGACCCGTACGCGCTCACCGCGTACGCCGCCCACAGCCAGCCGAACTGCCGGCCCAGCCGTCTCCTGCGCACCATGCGCCGCGCGCTCCCCTCGACGTCCCGGTCGAACAAGCGGATGTTGACCGATGAGAGCTAATCGGGCGACATAACCGCAGGTCAAACAACCATCTCGTCAGCTACGCACAACCATGGGTTGTTCAGTAGGGTGGGTCGGCGTGGATCTCGAAGCCGTACGTACCTTCGCCGCCGTCGCGGAAGCAGGCCAGTTCCAGAAGGCCGCCGTCGACTTGTCGGTCACCCAGCAGGCCGTCTCCAAGCGCGTGGCCGTGCTGGAGCGCGACCTCGGCGTGCGGCTGTTCACCCGCACGCCCCGGGGCGCCGAGCTGACCATCGACGGGCAGGCCTTCCTGCCCCACGCGCGCGAGCTGCTGCGCGTCGCCGAGCGCGCGGTCGCGTCCGTGCGTACCGGCAGCCGTCCGCTGCGCGTCGACGTGATCGCCTCGCGCGGCGCGGCGTCGGGCCTGATGCGCGGCTTCCACCGCGCACATCCCGAAATCGACCTGGACGTGCTGATGCTGTTCGAGATCGAGACGGCCGTCGCCGCCATCCGGTCCGGTACGGTCGACGCGTCCTTCCGCGCCGTCGCCGCGCCCGGCCGGCCCTTTCCCGAGGACATCGAGTCCGTCCGAGTGCTCGACGAGCCGCTCCAGCTCCTCACCGGCCCCGCCCACGCGCTGGCGGGCGCCAAGTCGGTGACCGTCGCCGAGCTGGTCGGGCACCGGATCTGGATGCCCGGCATCGTCCCGGGCACCGAGTGGGGCGCCTACTACGACGATCTCGTCGCCGAATTCGGCCTCACCATCGAGGCGACCGGCCCCAACTTCGGCTCCGACGTGCTCCTCGACACCATCGCCGACACCCCGGCTCTGGCCACCTTCATGAGCGAGCAGACCCGCCTCGTCTGGCCCGCCGGCCACGACCTGCGCCGCATCCCGGTGACCGACCCGACGCCGGTCTACCCGCACTCGCTCATCTGGCACCGCGACAACCCCCACCCGGCGCTGGCCACCCTCCGCGCCCACCTCGCCGCCACAGCGACCGGCCACGACGCCGCAGGGACCTGGGCGCCGGGCTGGGTGATTCCGCGCTGAACGACGCCGCGTCGTCGATCCCCGCCGGATCGATGGACGGCGCCTCACAGTTCCAGCGCATCGGCCCCGCTTATCCGTACGACAACACGGCCGGTGCGCACCGCACGTACACGTTCGCCTTCGATCCCACGGCGGGTGACGGGGTCCGCATCATCGGACGTCCCGGCGGTGAGAGGACGTTCACGTCCATCGCGGAGCTCGAGGTCAACTACGGCAACCCGGGCGGTGTGATGCTCGGCGGCCCGCCGACGGACGCGAACGGCGACGGCAAGGACGACATCGTCACCTTCACCCACAACGACCTGGCCGACGTGTACGTGAGCGTGTCCAACGGCACGGACGGCTTCGTCAGCGGCGCCAAGTGGCACGACTTCTTCGGCCTCGCCGGCGAGACGAGCCTCTGGTGCCGGAGATCCACGGAACGGGCGAGCGTCGCACCAACCTCGGGAAGGGTCACCGTCATCCGGACGCCTCGGACCGAACACTGAAAGACCACGCTCAGTCACAGTCGCCGGCCGCCACAGGCCTGCCCTCTACTCCACGAGCGTCGCAGCGCGTTGCTCGAGGAAGGCGCGGGCAGCCGGGTCGTCGCTGAGCGCCGCCGCTTCGGCATACGCCGCGACGGCCTCCGCACGCCGGTCGAGTCGTGCCAGGAGGTCGCCCCGTGTCGCGTGGAAGGGTTGGAACCGCGCCGGTTCGGCCGGCAACCCGTCCAGCAGTTCCAGCCCACGCTCCGCAGACTCACTGCGTCCCACAACAGCCGCGTGGGCGACGCGGCTTCCCATGCTCGGGGCGACCGTGACCAGCGCCGTGTAGAGCATGCGGAGCGCGGACCAGTCGACATCACCGGTCCGAGCCCGGTCGCAGTGAACGGCCTGGATCGCGGCCTCGATCTGGAACCGACCCGGTGCCCGGCCGGGGCGTTCGGCCCGCCGCAGGTACTCCTCCCCGCGTGCGATGAGCGCGTGGTCCCACCGGGTCGGGTCCTGCTGGTCCAACGGCAGATAGATCCCCTCCGGCGTCGCCCGCGCGGCTGCCAGCGCCAGCAGCGCTGCCAGCGACCATGCCTCGGGCTCGTCGCCGAGAAGGCCGGCTGTCGTGACGGCGAGCTGCAGCGCCTCACCGGCAAGTGACTCCCCGTCGCTCCGCTCCGCCCCCGCCAGCGCATGGCAGCCATAGATCGCTTCCAGAACCCCCGGAAGGCGCTCGGGCATGGCCTGGCGTCCGGGGATGACGAACGGGATCCGCGCGTCTCGGATACGCCGCTTGGCGCGCACCAGCCGCTGCGACATCGCTCCGGCGGGCACCGCGTAGGCGCGGGCGATCTCGGCGGAATCGAAACCGAGCACGGTCTGCAACATCAGCGGTGTGCGCACGTTCGCGGCGATCGCCGGATGTGCGCAGACGAACAGGAGTGCCAACCGCCGGTCCGGAATCGCGTCCGGGTCGAAATTCTCCAGGGGCGAGACGGCATCCGCGCCGGTGCCGGTGGCAGCCTGCAGGGGCTGGTTGCGGCGGTGCGCGGCGGATTTCCAGACGTCCCGCTGCCGGTTCTGCGCGACCCTCAGCAGCCACCCTTCCGGATTGCGCGGAACGCCGTCCCGTGGCCACGTGGTCAAGGCCTGTTCGAACGCCTGCGCCACGGTGTCTTGGGCGAGTTCGAGGTCGCCGGTCGGAGCGGCCAGCAGCGCCACCAGCCGACCGAAGGAGGTCCGCGCGGTGCGTTCGGCGACAAACGCGGCCGTCTCGCCGGTCATGACGACGGAGCCCATGTCCCGTTCACGATGTGCACCGCGCCGGGGCGGATCTCGACCGTGCCCCACGACGCCGGCGGCGCCTGACGCGCCCACTCCAGGGCCGTGTCGAGATCCGGCACGTCGATGACGATCACGCCGCCGAGCTGCTCCTTGGTGTCGGCGAACGGCCCGTCCTGGATGCGTGGCTCCCCGTCGACGAGGGTGAGCGTGGTCGATGTCGTCGACGGCTGCAGCACCTGGCCGCTCACCAGAACGCCGGCCTGCGCCAGCGTCGCGGCGTAGGCGGCGAAGGCCCGCATACCGGCGGCGATCGCCTCCTCCCCGATCGACTCGTCGGTCTCCTCGCTGTAGTGGAACAGCAGCATGTAGCGCATGTGCACACCTCTCACGCAACCGTGCGGGCAGCCCGGTCACTTCACCCGGTAGCGCGCGATCACGACACCGGTCGTGGAGCTGAGCGACTCCTCCAGCACCAGGTCGGCGCGTTCGCCTTCGTCGAAGAGCCGGGTCCCGGCACCCAGCACGATCGGGTGGATCAACAGCACGTACTCGTCGACCAGCCCCGTCGAGCGGAGCGAGCGGACCAGGTCACCACTGCCGAGCACGGTGATCACGCCCTCGACGTCGCGCTTCAGCGCCGTAACGGTCTCGCTCGCCTCCCCGGACAGAAGTGTGGAGTTGGGGAAGGCGGGCCGGGGGCCCGCGTGTCGCGAGGCGACGTACTTCCGTTGGTTCACGAGAGCCTCGGTGAACGGACTGGGCTCCGGCACCGAGGTCCAGTAGCCCAGCAGGTCGTCGTAGGTCCGGCGTCCGAACAGCATGGCGGTGGTTCTCCCGATACTGGAACCCGCGAACCGTCCGATCACCTCGTCGGCGTAACCTTCGCCCCATCCGCCGTGGTGGAAGCCGCCGCGCGTGTCTTCGTCCGCGCGACCCACGCCCTGCATGACACCGTCCAGGGTCACGCTTTCGAAGACGCTGATGACACCCATGGCCGTACTCCTCAGCCTCGTGGCCTCCCGGACCACGGTATGTGGCCCTCCGAAGTGATGACGAGCGGGAAAGAGCCGGACAGACACCCGAGGAAGAGATCTTTTCGCGAGGGGGATTTCCGCGTCCGGGCGCGGTCCCCTCGGCTCGGACGGAGCGCGTGGAACAGCTCGTCGGCCTCGCCTCCCTGGGACGGATCGACCTGGCCCCGCCCATGACCTCCCACGTCCCCTCGAGCGAGGCAGCCGACGCCGTCGCCCGACTGGAGAAGAGGGCCGGCGCCCCGGTCCGCCTCGTGCTCACATCCTGAGCACCGGCTGATTCGGCCCGGCCCGGCGGGTCTGCCGCCGAGCCGGAGCCACGCGAGCGACCGCCGGCCCCGCGCGCGCAGTCGGCGGCGCGCCGGGCCGGCGGTCGGTGTCGGTCAGTGGCCGGCGGTGAGCTGCCCGGCGAGCTTGCCGTGCATGTCGGCGCTGGGCTTGTTGAGGCCGACGATCGTGACCTTCTTGCCGCGCTGGGCGTACTTGGTCTCGACCGCGTCGAGGGCGGCTACGGAGGAGGCGTCCCAGATGTGGGCGTCGGTGAGGTCGATGACGACGTCGTCGGGGTCGCCCTTGTAGTCGAACTGGTAGACGAGGTCGTTGGAGGAGGCGAAGAACAATTCGCCGGTGACCGCGTAGACGACCTGGTTGCCGTCGGGGTCCATTACGCCGGAGACCTCGGCGAGGTGGGCCACGCGCTTGGCGAAGACGACCATGGCGGTGATCGAGCCGAGGACGACGCCGATGGCGAGGTTGTGGGTCGCGACGACGGCGGCGACGGTGACGACCATGACGGTCGTCTCTCCGACGGGCATGCGCTTGAGCGTCTTCGGCCGGACGGAGTGCCAGTCGAACGTGGCGGCCGAGACCATGACCATGACGGCGACCAGGGCGGCCATGGGGATGTCGGAGACGATCGGGCCGAAGACGATGCACAGCACCATCAGGAAGGAACCGGCCAGGAAGGTGGAGAGGCGGGTGCGAGCACCCGACACCTTCACGTTGATCATGGTCTGGCCGATCATGGCGCAGCCGCCCATGCCGCCGAAGAAGCCGGTGACGATGTTGGCGATGCCCTGGCCGAGCGATTCGCGGGTCTTGTTGGAGTGCGTGTCGGTGATGTCGTCGACCAACTTGGCGGTCATCAGCGATTCCATCAGCCCGACCAGTGCGAAGGCGAAGGCGTACGGGGCGATGGTGGTGAGCGTGTCCATCGTGAACGGGACGTCCGGCAGGCCGGGCACCGGCAGCGAGGAGGGCAGGTCGCCCTTGCCGCCCACGGTCGGCACCGCGATGCCCGCGGCGACGGTGATCACGGTCAGGACGACGATGGACACGAGCGGCGCCGGGATCACCTTGGTGACCCTGGGGAACAGCACCATCAGCGCCAGTCCGCCGACGAGCAGCGGGTAGACCGCCCACGGCACATCGTGCATTTCCGGCACCTGCGCCATGAAAATCAGGATGGCGAGGGCGTTGACGAACCCGACCATCACGCTGCGCGGCACGAACCGCATCAGCCTGGCCACGCCCAGCGCGCCGAGGACGATCTGGATCAGCCCGCCGAGGATGACGGCGGCGATCAGGTAGCCGAGGCCGTACTCATGATTGAGCGGCGCGATGACCAGCGCGATCGCGCCGGTCGCGGCGGAGATCATCGCCTTGCGGCCACCCACGACCGAGATCACCACGGCCATGGTGAAGGAGGCGAAGAGGCCGACGGCCGGGTCGACACCGGCGATGATCGAGAACGAGATCGCCTCGGGGATCAGCGCCAGAGCCACGACCAGGCCGGCCAGCACCTCGGTGCGGAAGATCTTCGGGGAAGCCAGCCACTCAGGCCTGGACAGACGCAGCTTGGGAGCTGCGGACAGCGGTGAAGACATGCAACCGTTTCCGTTCGGGCGCATGCATCCACCTGCCGGATGCAAGCGCGTTGTTTCTCGACCCCACGTGGTGACGAAAGGTCCCCGGCGCCCCGGCCTCGGTGGGGGTCTGCCGGTGGGAGTGACGGCCGCTTCGGCCGCCGATCGGGCATCATTACCCGGAAGTCTTCGGGTGTCGGCGGGGCCGGTCACGGCCGGGCGCCGACGCGGGCGCTCCGTCTGCACCTGCGCAGCATGGGCGGCCTCGGCACAAACTGTACCCTGACGTTACGGAAGAGTGCGACCCGGTGGCTGGTGAAACCCAGGTCCACGCGCACTCGGATCACGTGATTCCGGACACGTACGCTGGGCACTTCGCTCGTTCGAGCACCGGGGAAGGCAGAAGGAGAAGGCGTGACGATGACAGAGCGGCAGATGCAGATCGGCGAGGTCGCCGAGCGAACCGGTTTGTCGCTGCGCACGATCCGTCACTACGAGGAAGTCGGCCTCGTGACGCCCTCCGCCCGGAGCAAGGGCGGCTTCCGCCTCTACACCGAGGCCGACGTCGAGCGCCTGATGGTCATCCGCCGCATGAAACCGCTGGACTTCTCGCTCGACGAGATGCGGGACCTTCTGGAGATCACCGACAGGATCGCCGGTACCGCCACGGAGGTCTCCGCCGACGAACGCGCGCGGCTGCGCGAGCGCCTCGACGCCTACCGCAAGGTGGCGGACGCCCGCTGCGAGAAACTGCGCGCACAGCTGCTGGCGGCCGAGGACTTCGCCGCCACACTCCGCAGCAGGCTCGGGGACTGACAGCGGCACAAGCGCACGCGTCGCGCGCGAGCCACTGAACACCCCGGCACTTGAAACACCCCGGCACTGAAACACCCAGGAGCTGAACGCCTC
The DNA here is from genome assembly GCF_025854275.1 of Streptomyces peucetius. NCBI lineage: Bacteria > Bacillati > Actinomycetota > Actinomycetes > Kitasatosporales > Streptomycetaceae > Streptomyces > Streptomyces peucetius. Next base: position 1,184,661 of record NZ_CP107567.1, read on the forward strand.
GCACCACCCGCGTCCGCGCTACGGGGACGGCGCCGGTCGGGCGCGGTAGGTCGTGGTCCACGTCCGGGCACGGGCGGTCATTGCTCGTCGTCCGGCCCGCGCTCGTAGATGTCGGGAACGGCGTTGGCGTTCTCGTCGATGTTCTCCTCCTCCCACAGCCGGCGGTAGATGCCGTTCCTGCGCTTGAGCAGCAGGGCGGCGAGACCGGCGGCGATCAGCGAGCCGACCAGGACGGCGGCCTTGACGTGCTCCGTGAGCACCGGATCGACGAAGGCGAGGTCGCCGATCAGCAGGGCGACGGTGAAGCCGATCCCGGCGAGTGCCGCGAGACCGAAGACGTCGGCCCAGGCCAGGTCCGGGTTGAGTCGTGCCCGGGTGAAGCGAGCCGCCAGCCAGGTCCCGGCGAAGACACCGACCGTCTTGCCCACGACCAGCCCGAGGACCACACCCAACGGCTCCGGGTCCGAGAACACCTTGCCCAGGGCGGAGGCCGAGACGCTCACGCCAGCGGCGAAGAGCGCGAAGAGCGGGACGGCGATGCCTGCGGAGATCGGTCGCAGCAGGTGCACGGTGCGTTCCGCGGGTGACGCGTCCTCCCGGGGGCGTCCCCGGGTGCCTTCGTCGTGCGCGGCTCGCAGGAGCATGCCCATGGCCACTCCGGCCACGGTCGCGTGCACGCCGCTGTTGTACATCAGCGCCCAGATGGCCACGCCCAGCGGTACGTACCACCACCAGCCCCGTACGCGCAGCCGCTGCAACAGGTAGAAGAGGACCAGCCCGGCGACAGAGCCGCCGAGCGCCGGCAGGTTCAGCTCCGAGGTGAAGAACACGGCGATGATCAGAATGGCGCCGAGGTCGTCGACGACGGCGACAGTGAGCAGGAACGCTCTCAGCGCGGACGGCAGATGGGTGCTGAGGACGGCCAGCACGGCGAGCGCGAACGCGATGTCCGTCGCCATCGGCACGGCCCAGCCTGCCGGTGTGCCGCCGCCTGCCGCGACCGTGAGGAGATAGACGAAGGCAGGCACGGCCATTCCGCACAGGGCGGCGATCACGGGCAGCGCGGCTCGCGCCGGATTCCGCAGCTCGCCCAGGACCAGTTCCCGTTTCAGTTCGATCCCGGCGACAAGGAAGAACACGGTGAGCAGGCCGTCGGAGGTCCAGTGCTCGATCGAGAGGTCCAGGCCCAGCGCCGGAATGCCGAAGTGCACGTCCCGCAATGATTCGTAGGCGTCGGCCCAGGGTGTGTTCGCCCAGATCAGAGCGATCGCGGCAGCCACGAGGAGCACGACGCCGCCGACCGTTTCGGTTCTGAGGGCCTGCGCGACGGCCTTCCGTTCCGGCCACGGCAACAGGCCGAGGAAGACGGATGGTTCGCGCGGGGCGGCACACACGACGGGGGACCTCCGGGGCAGCGGCACTCGGGCACTCGGGCCCCTTCATCGCCGACCAGACTTCCCGGCACACCCCGCGCCTGGTCCGACGCGTTCCTCTCACCCTATCCCTCCGTCCTGTCCGGGGCCCTCGGCGCGCGGCCGTCGGACACGGCACGTACGCGGAGCCGTGCGGGGTGGGTCGGCCCGGGGCGCGCCTGGCTGTGGCGTGCTGTCCCGTTCGGCTGCGGCGGCTGCGTCGGAGCCGTGGCTGATCGAACTGCCGTGGTGGAGCCACACCTTGCGGCCCCGGTCCGGTGCGGGCTCGACGGGGGCGTCGGTGCGCAGGGCGACGAGTTCGGTGGTCTCGTTGTGCGGCAGCCAGATCTCCATGTCCTTCGTACCGGCCGGCAGGCCGGGGAAGCGGAGGGTGCCGGGTGGGCCGGACCGCCTCTCCGCGGTGCCGTCGGTCATGTCGATGACCAGAGTGTTGCCGCCGGTCACGCTTGCCCGGCCGGCCGGTCGGCCGTCGAGAGCAGCTCGTACACACCGTCCGGGCGGGGCGGGGCGCCCGCGTAGACCCGTTTGGTGGGCAGTGCGTCCAGTTCGACGGCGGTGGCCCGGGTGCGGAACGCCAGGCGGACGCCGGACGGCTGGGCCTCGGCCATGGCCAGTTGCGGGTCGGTGCACTGGGCGCGGGCCCAGGCAGGCAGCCGGTGCGGCAGCACGCCGGCTTCGGTGCGCTCCACCTCGACGGCGCCGCGCAGCAGGTCCGCGGTGACGGGCGTGGTGATCCAGTTGTCCTCGTTGCGCATCGTCTCAACCTGTTGATCAAAGGAGCCGGGCCGTCCACCTTCGCAGACACCCGCACCGGCGCGGGCGCCGGGCCCGTGGGCCGGTGAGCTCCCCTTCGGTTGCCGCAAGATGGACCGACACTGTTCCACGGTTCGTCCCGGCCCTTCCTCAGAAGGCCCGCGGCGTCCGGTCCCGCCCCCGAAAGGCTGGTCAAGAGTGCACGCCGTGCCCGTCCCGTTCCTCGCGGAGGAGATCCGCACCCGGCTGGAGGAGAACGCGGTCCCCGGCCGCGCGGTCGACGAGAAGCGCTATCTCAAGAGCGATCTGGAACACGTCGGCGTGCCGCTGCCGGCGATGCGCAGGCTGGTGCGGGACTTGGTCCGCAGCCATCCCGGCCTGACCCGTGACGAGGTGGCCGAACTGGCCCTGGAGCTCTGGTCGCGGCCCGTGCACGAGCACCGCTCCGCGGCACTGCTGATCCTCGCCGGATACGTGGGCCGGCTCGAGGCGGAGGACACCGAGCTGCTCGAGCGGCTGCTGCGCGAGTGTCACACCTGGGCCCATGTGGACCTGCTGGCGCCGTTCGTCGCCGGACGGCTGCTCCTGGACCGTCCGGAGGCCCAGGACGACATCCGCCGCTGGGCCGTCGACCGGAAGCAGTGGGTCCGGCGCGGCGGCATTCTCTCGTTCCTGCTCGCCCTGCGGCAGGAGCAGGACTTCCCCCGCTGGTTCCCCGTCTTCGGCGAGGTGGCGGACCCGCTGCTGGAGGACGACCGCTTCTTCGTCCGCAAGGCGATCGGCTGGATGCTGCGCGAGGGGGCCAAGCACCACCCCGGGCCGGTCGCCGACTGGCTCGGTGACCGGCTGGACCGCGTCTCCGGGCTGACACTGCGCGAGGGCGCGCGACGGCTCCCCGACGCGGACGCCGAACGGCTGCTCGCCGAGTACGCCCGACTGCACCCGCGTGGCACCAGGCGCAGGACATGACCGACGTGAACGTGCCGGCGGCGACGCCAAGGTTTCGACAGGACCGCCCGCAGCCGCCCCGTCATCGTCGGCCGGCGCAGTCATGAGAAATCCATGAATCCTTGAACGGTGCGGCCGGAGCCCGCGTACAACTTCACGAACCGGCCGGTACGGGCCGGACCGTGGAGAGGGAGCCAGCATGACCGGATCGCAGGGGATCACTCGGACCGTGGCGCGCCGCACCGTCGTCGCCGCCGTGGGCGGGGCCGGTCTCACCGCCGCGCTGACCGCATGCGGCAGCTCGGACGACACGGTGCAGACCGGGTCGGGGAATCCGGCCGGTGAGGAGGGTGCGGCGGCCTCGGGAGGCGGCGCGGGCGGTGCCGGCGGCACGGTGCTCGCCAAGACCACCGACATTCCGGCGGGCGGCGGCAAGGTCGTCGGTGACGTGGTGATCACCCAGCCGGTGGCGGGCGAGTTCAAGGCCTTCTCGTCCAAGTGCACGCACCAGGGCTGCGCGGTCAAGGAGATCTCGAACGGCACCATCAACTGCCCGTGTCACAACAGCCGGTTCGACGCGTCCGACGGCAGTGTCAAGGCCGGTCCGGCGACAGCGCCGCTGCCGCCCGCCCAGATCACCGTCGAGGGGGACGCGATCAAGCTCGCGTGATGCGGTGCGGCCCCTTCCAGCAGGACACCACCTCGTCGGTCGTGGCGATCGTGGCCACCAGCGACAGGGTGTTACGGATCATCGCCGGGGTGTACTCGGCGGGCACCCCGGCGATGGCGTCCGCCACGACGACCGCCGTGTAGCCGAGGTTCACCGCGTCGAAGACGGCGCACGGAACCGCCACGTTGGCCGAGACGCCGGTGACGAGGAGGGTGCGGCAGCCGAGATTGCGCAGGAGCGGGTCGACACCGGTGCCGGCCAGCGGTGAGAGCCCGTGCAGCCGGCGTACGACGAGGTCCTCGGGCGCGACGTCGATCGGCGGGGCGACCCGTACGGCCGCGGAGCCGGTGTGCTGCTGCACAGGCAGTCGTTCGGCGGCCCTGAACAGCCGCGCGTTCCGGTTGGAGCCCCGGCCGTCGGGGCGCCGTTCGGCCACCGCGTGCAGCACCTGTACGCCCGCGTCGTGGGCGGCGGCGACCAGTCGTGCGACGTTGCGGAGTGCCCCTGAGGCGCTCGCCTGTGCGGCGAGTTCCGGCAGGGCGCTGTCCTTGCCGACGACACCCTGCTGGCATTCGACGGTCAGGAGTGCGGTGGTGGGTGGTTCGAGCTGTTCCAGGAGCTGATGACGGGACGGCATGGGGCCCCTCGGTGTCGTGTCCGCTCGGCGCGGAGGCGCGACGGTAGCCCCCATTGCGTACGGAGGGAAGAGCGTCCATGCTGGCCGGGCACATTTCTGACAGCCAGTCAGCCGCAGGGCCGGGAGGACGCAGATGACCGCCACTCAGCGCCGGGGCCGTCGGATCATGATGACCCCCGGGGAGCTCGACGCCTTCCTGACGCAGCAGCGGACCTGCCGGGTGGCCACCGTCTCGTCCGACGGGCGCCCGCACATCAGCGCCCTGTGGTTCGCCTGGGACGGAAGGTCCCTGTGGCTCTATTCCCTGACCCGCAGCCGGCGCTGGGCACAACTGCGCCGCGATCCGCGCATCGCCGTCGTCGTCGACGACGGCGAGGAGTACGGGGAGCTGCGGGGTGCCGAGCTGTCCGGCACGGCCGTCTTCGTCGGTGAGGCTCCGCGCACGGGCGAGGACTGTCCCGAACTGGCCGCGCCGGAGGCGCTCTTCGCGGCCAAGAACTTCGGCCTGGACGCGATGCCGCACGACGGTCGGCACGCCTGGCTGCGGCTGACCCCCGGCACGGTCGCGTCCTGGGACTTCCGCAAACTGCCGGGCCTGTGATCCCCGGCCCGGGCGTCAGTCCTGCTGCTCGGCGGCGCCGCGCAGCGCCTCCACCGCCGCCCTGACGGACGGCCTGCGGTCGGCGTCCGCACGCCACACCGCGTAGACATGGCGACGCATCCGCTGCCGTACGGGGACGAGCGCGACGCCCTCGGGGACGGGGCCCCGGCCGAGCCGCGGCGCGACACAGACGCCGAGGCCCGCGGCGATCAGGGCGAGCTGGGTGTGATGCTCTCCGGCCATGTGCCCGATCCGCGGCTCGAAGCCCTTGGAGCGCAGGGTGAACATCAGCCAATCGTGGCAGAACTCGCCTTCCGGCCACGACACCCACTCGTCGTCGGCGAACTCCTCCAGGTCGACCTCGGCGCGGCCTGCGAGGGGGTGGTCCGCGGGCATGGCGACATCGGGTACGTCGTCGAGCAGCTGCGCCTGCGCGAGCCCGCCGGGGACGGGCAGCCGCTTGTTGCTCCAGTCGAGCACCACAGCGAGATCGAGATCACCGCGGATCACCTCCCTGACCGCCGCCTCGGGCTCCAACTCCCTGGATATCACCCTCAGTTCTGCGTGGTCGCGGCGCAGCGCGGACACCGCGGCCGGGAACAGGCCCCGGGCCGCGGTCGGGAACGCGCCGATCCTGACCTCGCCCACTGCCTGGCCACGCCGGGCCTCGATGTCGGACTGTGCGAGCTCGACCTGGGAGAGGATGCGCGCGGCGTGGTCGGCGAGGAGCCGGCCGGTGTCGGTGAGGCGCACACCGCGGCCGTTCTTCGCCACAAGCTGCTGCCCGACCTCCCGCTCCAGTTTCGCCATCTGCTGGGAGACGGCCGAGGTGGTCACGTGGAGACCTTCGGCAGCGGCGCTGACCGAGCCGTGCCGGGCCAGGGCGTCGAGGGTACGCAGCCGCTCCAGGTTCAACATGTAAGCAATGCTAAGCGATGAGATCGAGAAATTCTCGCTTGTCCTAAGAAGTTCGGACGGCCATCGTGGTGCCCATGAGCACCGCAGCCACCGGGGCCGACAAGGCTTCCACCTCTCCCGCCTCCCACAGCCCAGGGTCCGCGCCCGACGCCCCGCCGCGACGGCGGGCCGTCGACTGGCGCATCCGGTTCGCGGTGCTCTCGGCGGTCTGGGGCTTCAGTTTCCTCCTCATCAAGGTCGGCACCGGGGCCTACGCCCCCTTCCAGGTCACGTTCGGCCGACTCTTCTTCGGCACGGCGGTACTCGCCGTCGCCATGGCGTTCCGCCGTGAGCGGCTGCCGAGGGGCCTGCGCACCTGGGGTCATCTGGCCGTCGCCGCCTTCTTCCTCAACGCGCTGCCGTTCTCGCTCTTCGCCTACGCAGAGCTCACCATCCCCTCGACACTGGCGGGGATCTGCAATGCCACCTCGCCGTTGTGGGGCATGGCGCTCTCCCTCGTTGCACTCTCGGAGGACCGGCCCACGCGGCGCCGCGTGGCGGGGCTGGGCATCGGATTCCTCGGAGTGCTCACCGTCCTCGGCGCCTGGCAGGGCTTCTCCGGACTGGACTTCGGCGGCACGGCCATGGCCCTGCTCGCCTCGCTCAGCTACCCGATCGGCTGGATCTACGTACGCCGCACCCTGGCCGGTTCCAGCCACTCGCATCTGTCGCTCACCGGCGCACAGCTGAGCCTGGCGACCCTGCAACTGGCCGTGGTCACCCCGGTGTTCACCGCACTGCCCACCTCGTTCCCGCTGGTGCCGCTGTTCGCGGTGATCGCGCTCGGGGCACTCGGCACGGGGCTGGCCCTGCTCATCCAGTACGGGCTGGTCGCCGAGGTCGGACCGACGACCGGCCAGATGGTCACGTACTTCATCCCGGTCATCGCCACGGCCGCGGGTGTACTGCTCCTCGGCGAGCACCTGGGCTGGAACACGCCCGTGGGCGCGCTGATCGTCCTGGTGGGTGCGGCACTGACGCAGAGCCGGCCGAAGCGGCCGACGCCCCCGGCGCCGGCCCCGACCCACGCCGCGGCTTCCGCCTCCGCCTCGGCCACGGCTACCGCTCCGGCCTCCGCCTCCACCTCGACCTCCGCCTCGGCCACGGCTGCCGCTCAGCCGTAGCTGCGGGCCGGCATCGGGCCGACCGCCGAGGCGACCGCTTCGGCGAGCGGCTCGATGTCGGCGTGCGCCAGCTCCGACACGGTCAGCCGGACCGCGGGGGGCGACGCCATGCGGAAGCGCGCGCCCGGGGCGACCGCCCACCCGGCGTGGAGCAGCCGTGCCACCGCCCCCGTCTCGTCCTGGACGGGCACCCACACGTTCATCCCGCTGCGCCCACGGGCCTCGACACCGCGCCGCGCCAGGGCGTCCACCAGCGCGTCGCGCCGCTCGCCGTACGAGCGGGCGACGGCGACGGGATCGACGGCGCCGGAGGCCCACAGATGAGCGACGGTGTGCTGGAGCAGCCGGCTGACCCAGCCGGGCCCCAGGCCGAGCCGGCCCTGCACACGGTCGACGGTGACGGTGTCTCCCGTCAGGACGGCCACCCGCAGATCCGGCCCGTACGCCTTGGCCGTGGAGCGTACGAACGCCCAGTTGTCGGTCACCCCGGCGAGGGGATGCAACGGGTGGTCGACGATGGCGTGGCCGTGGTCGTCCTCGATGAGCAGCGTGCGGGGGAACCGCGCGAGCACGTCGCGCAGCTGATCGGCCCGGTGGCGGCTCAGTACGGCGCCGGTCGGGTTCTGGGCGCGGTCGGTGACGACGACGGCACGGGCACCGGCGTTCAGGGCGCGCTCCACCTCTCCGGGCAGCGGCCCGTCGTCGTCGAGTGCCACGGGCAGCGGTTTGAGCCCCAGCGCCGAGACGAGGTCGAGCAGACTCCCCCAGCCCGGGTCCTCGACGGCGACCGCGTCACCCGGCCGCAGGTGCGCGGCGAGGATCCGTTCAATGGCGTCCAGCGCCCCGGACGTGGCTGCGAGCGGCCCGGCGGGGACTCTGTCGGCATCCATGGCGGCGCGCGCGAGGCGCGCGAACTCGGCGTCGAGCGGCGCCCTTCCGTACAGGCCGGGCTCCTCGGCGCACCGCGCGGCCGCGGCGGCGAGCGCCTCGTCCAGCGGGGGCAGCAGGGCGGTGTCGGGATTGCCTTCACCGAGGTCCCGTACGCCCGGGGGCGCGTCCACCCTGATGGATCCGCGGGACGTACTGGCCGGGCGGGGACGCACGCGACTGCCCCGGCGCCCCGCGGTCTCGATCACTCCGCGCTCGCGCAGGGTGCGGTAGGCGGCGGCGACGGTGTTCGGGTTGACGCCCAGCTCGGTTGCCAACCCCCTCATGGGGGGCAGCAGTTGGCCCGGTTCGAGGTCTCCGGCGCCGACAGCACGCTCCACACTCGCGGCAATCTCCGATGCGCGCCGCCCGACGATCCGATACTCTCCTAGCACAAACCTTATTATGCACTAGTGCAATGGAGTCGGCAATGTCGCAGCCCACCGAAACCCCCTACGAGCCGACGGAGCGGACGATTCCCACCCGCTCCCGGGAACGCGCGTCCTACGACCGTGAGCTGGTGCACTCGATACTCGACACCGCCTACGTCTGCCACCTCGGTTTCGTGCGCGACGGCGCGCCGGTGGTCCTGCCGACACTGTTCGCCCGCGTGGACGAGCGGCTGTACGTGCACGGGTCGACGGGATCGCGGCCCCTGCGGATGGCGGGCCAGGCGGACCCGGGGCTGCCCGTCTGCCTGACGGTGACACATGTCGACGGCCTGGTGCTGGCGCGCTCGGCCTTCCACCACTCGCTCAACTACCGCTCGGTGGTCGTCCACGGCACCGCCCGGCAGGTGACGGACCCGGCGGAGAAGCGCACGGCCCTCGATGCGCTCGTGGACCACGCGATCCCCGGCCGCGCCGCGGACTCCCGCCCGGCCGACGCCAAGGAACTGGCGGCGACGGCCGTGCTCCGCCTGGATCTGACGGAGGTCTCAGCCAAGACCCGCACCGGCGGCCCGAACGACGACCCCGCCGACCTGTCGCTCCCCTACTGGGCCGGTGTCGTCCCCGTCGCCGTCACGTCGGGCACGCCCGTCCCGGCCGCCGACCTCGCCCCCGGCACCCCGGTTCCCGACTACCTCTGAGCCCGCCCGGCCGACGCGCCCGCTTCGCCCCGGACCGGGCGCCTGGGGCGGGGGGGGGTACGGACCCGGGCATGCGGAGACGGGGCGGCGGGTACGTCAGGCCGGGGCCGGACAGTGCGTCAGGCCGGGACCGGCACCCGCCTCCGGGCCGCGGCTCCCCGCGCCTCGGCCGCGGCGAGGCCCGCGACCGCCGACAGCAGCAGCAGCGTCCCCGCCACCGTGGCCGCCGTCAGCCGCTCGTCCAGCAGCGTCACCGCGATGACCGCGGCGCTGACCGGCTCCAGCAGCATGATCACCGAGACGGTCGCCGCCCGGACCACGGCCGCGCCCGCGAAGTAGAGCGCGTAGGCCAGCGCGGTCGGCACGGCCGCGACGTACACGAGGAGCCCGGCGACCAGCGCCGGCTCCGCCGTGTGCGGCAGCAGCCCTTCACCGGCCGCCATAGGCAGCAGCCCCACGCACCCGATGGCGAAGGCCCATGCCGTCGTGGACAGCGAGTCCCCGCCGCCCCCGTCCCGGCCGAGCCACCTGGTCAGCAGCGTGATCGCCGCGTAGCCGGCGGCCGACAGCAACGCGAGGAGGACACCCAGGGGCCGCACTTCCCCGCCCTCACCGCCGAGGACCAGCACACCGAGCCCGGTCAGGGCTCCCGCGACGGCCAGGATGCCGCCGCGGCCCAGCCGCTCGCCCATGGTCAGCCGTGCCCCGACGGCGATGAGCACGGGACCGGCACCCAGTGTCACGACGGTGCCCACGGCCAGTCCGGTCGCCTCGACGGCCGCGAAGTACGCGCTCTGGAAGACGGTCAGTCCGACCCCGGTGGCGACGATCCGCAGGACACGGCGGCGGCGCGGCTCGACGGGCCCGGTGACCCCGCGCCGCCGCCGGGCGCGCAGTGCGAGGACGGGAAGCAGGAGCAGCAGGCCTCCCGCGCACCGCCAGAACGACAGGGCGAGCGGTCCGAGTTCGCTCATCTCGAACACGAGGGACGCGGCAGCGCCGGCGGTGCCCCAGGCGAACCCGGCGAAGATCAGATAGGTGAGTCCCCGCCCGACGGGCAGGCCGGCGGAGGTGCCGGCGGGCATGCCGAGCGGCATACCGGCAGGCATGTCCGCGGGCATGCCGGCAGCGGAAGTTGAAGAGGAATACGACACGTGACTTCTCCGTAAGAAGAACGGGAGGACGGCTGACCACTCGGATCGGTCACGCGGGCAGCACCGACCTGCTCGGGGACACCCCGAGCCGGGTCTTCGTCGGAGAAGGACCGCCCGCGCTAGGCGGCAGGCGGCGGAAGTACGGTCGAATGCATGATCGCCACCTTACGGTGCGCGATTGCCGCCCGACAACTCCCCCTCGCCCACGCCCTCGCCGGCCGTCGCGGGCACCGGTTCCGGCCCGCCGGCGGCCACCGGCCCGGACGGCGCCCTGGGCGCCTGCGACTGTGCGATGAACGCCCCTGTGAGAACGACCGCGCCGCCGACGATCTGCGGCGCCGACAGGTGCTCCCGCAGCAGGACCCAGGCCAGCACGGTCGCGATCACCGCCTCCAAGCAGGCGACCACCCCGGCCACCTGCGGAGACAGCCGGCGTACGGAGACGACCCCGGTGACGTACGCGAGCACGGTGGCGATCAGCACGATCCAGCCGAGCAGCAGCGCGGCGGGCACCTGCGCCCCTCCCATGTCGGCGGCACCGGCCAGCAGCGACCAGTCCATGCCCCACGGACGGGCCACGGCCGTGAGCACCACCGCGCCGATGAGGAGCCCGTAGGCGATGACGCCCAGCGGGTCGGGCGCGTCGTCGCTGTCGCCGCCCTGGTCGGACAGGACGAAGTACCCGACCTGGCAGCACGCCGCACCGAGCGCCAGCAGCAGCCCGAGCAGGTCGAAGCTGAGCCCCGCCCACACCTCGACCACACACGCGAGACCGGCCACGGCGAGGACGACACCGGCGGCCGCCGCCCTCGTCACCGGGCGGCGCTGGACGAAACGGACCCAGCCGAGCACGAGTGCCGGGGCCAGATACTCGATGAGCAGCGCGACCCCGACCGGGATGCGGGAGATCGCCGCGAAGTAGCAGGCCTGCACACCGGCCACGGCGAGCAGGCCGAACCCGGCCAGCAGCGCGGGCCTGCGCCGCAGCAGTCCGCGGTGGCGCCACGCCACCGGCGCCATGACGAGGGCCGCGCCCGCGACCCGCAGCCACACGACATGGAGGGGGTCGAGCCCCGCCTCGATCAGCGGCTTTGCCGCGACGCCCGATCCACCGAACGCAACGGCCGACCCCAGGGCGAGTCCCAGGCCGGCGCTCTTTCCCCGAGAAGCCTGCATCGGCACATGATGTCAGGGCCGGTCAGTACCGTCACCCCGATGACACATGTCGAGACAGCTCCGGGATCCGCGCACCCAGCAGCGCCGGGTCGACACGGGCACGCCGCAGCACCTCGGCGGCCCGGCAGTCCGGATCCGCCGCGAGGCAGGCCAGTACGTCGATCCCCTCGGCCGTGGACCTGCCGCGCAGCCGCGCCCGTTCGAGCGCGCCCGCCACGGCGGCCACGGCCGAGGGCGACCAGCCCGGCACACCGCGTACGGCAGCCCCGGGGGGCCGCCCCGGACCGCCGCTCCCGCGCAGGACGGACAGCGCCCCCGAGTCCTCGACAAAACCCTGCCAGGCGAGGCCGTATCCGATGCTCCGCTGCACGAGGTACCCGAGGACCCGCGCGACCTGCGACGGGCCCCCGAACGCCGCCCTGACCTCGGGGTCCAGCTCCATCAGCGAGTGCAGCAGATGGGCGGTGTCGATCTGCCGGTCCCCGTCGCGCAGCACTCGTCTGCGCGCGCCCGTGACCACCGCGGCCAACTCCACGGTGAGCGCGGCTTCGACGTCCGCGGGGACGGGGGTGGGCTGCTGCAGCGGCAGCCGGAAGGCAGGGCTGTGCACATCTCCCACCTCATCAGATGTCCAGCGCCCCGGCGTCCGCGCGCGGAAGCATTTGCCCCTCCCACCGGAGTTGGGCACACGCGGACGATTCCTCCTCCTTACGGATGAGAGGGCCTGACGGGGCACCCGATCTGACAGGCCGTCAGTATTGAATGTTCCGGCACCCACCGCTACGGTCCGCGACACCGCAATCCGAGCCGAAGGGGTGGTCGCATGGCGGAAGTCAGCGCGGAGGCACGCATCGAGGCACCGGCCGCGAAGGTCTGGGCCCAGCTCACCGACTTCACCTCGTACGGACGCTGGAACGCCACCCACACCGGCTTCCCCGAGGGCGGCCCGGAACCGCTGGAGACCGGCGCCACCTTCACGGAGAACATGAAGCTGATGGGCTTCCCGGCCGAGGTGGCCTGGACGGTGGAGGAACTGGAGGCGGAGCGGGTGCTCGCCATCAAGGGCAAGGGCCCGATGTCGGTCACGGTGGCCACCCGGTACTCGCTCACCCCGGCCGACGGCGCCACGAAGGTGCGGATCGACGGGGAGTTCACCGGTGCGGCCGTGTCGCTGATGGCCGGGAAGCTCAAGGACTCGGCGACCGCGGCGCTCGACGAGTCGCTCCGCAGGCTCGCGGGGCTCGTCACCTGACCCGGCCACGGCGCAAACGGAAGAAGGGCCCCGCGTGACCGCGAGGCCCTTTGCGCACCGCAGAGCCCGGCCCCCGAGCCCAGCACTGCGTACTCAGCTCCGAGTGCTCGACACTCAGTGCTCGTCGGCGAGGATCAGATAGAGCTTCTTCCGGGCCTCATTGATGACGGCGACGGCCTTCTGTCGCTGCTCGGCGTCACCCGTCTTCCAGACCTGGCCGAACGCCTCCATCAGACCGAAGCCGGCCTGCCGGATCTCGTTGACCGTCTCCCAGTCGACGCCGCGCCCGACCTCCTCCCAGGGAGCCTCCGGGCCCGACTCGGCCTCGGTGCGGCCGGTGTCGGTCAGCGTGAACAGCTTCTTGCCGCCCTCACTCTCGGAGACGATCAGGCCCTCGTCCTCGAGGAGCTGCAGGGTCGGGTAGACGGAGCCGGGGCTGGGCTTCCAGGCCCCGCCGCTGCGCTCGCCGATCTCCTGGATCATTTCGTAACCGTGCATCGGACGGGTCTTCAGCAGCGCCAGGATCGAGGCGCGCACGTCGCCGCGCCGCGCCCTTCCCCGGCCTCCGCCGCGCCCGCGACCGCCACCGAAGGGCCCGCCGAAGGGCGGTCCCCAGGGCCCGAACGCGGCACGCCGGCCCTCGTGCTCACCGTGACCGTGATGGCTGGGCCCGCAGTGTCCATGACCGCGGCCGTGGTCGTGTTCCGGTCCGTTTCCATATGAACGCATCGTTACGCTCCTTCCATCGTTGATCTGTCGCGATGCTTCAACGATATATCGGCAGCGATCGGTGGGCAAGACTCTGCCGGTCCAGCGGAGCGGAATTGGCCTTGGCCTGCGTCTTCGTGCGCGTTCTACGGTCGCGCCATGCGGATTCGAATCGTCGACGCCTTCACCGACCGGCCCTTCGCCGGCAATCCCGCCGGAGTCCTTCTGCTCAATTCCGGCGGCTTCCCCGCCGACCCGTGGCTGCAGCAGGTGGCCGCGGAGCTGAATCTCTCGGAGACCGCCTTCGCCCACCCGCTGCCAGCCGGCGGTGACGCGGACTGGGCGCTGCGCTGGTTCACCCCGGCCACCGAGGTCGACATGTGCGGCCACGCCACACTGGCCACCGCCCATGTCCTGCACACCACGGGGACGGCGACCGGTACCGTGCGCTTCGCCGCGCGCTGCGGGACGCTGATCACCACCGCGCACGAGGACGGCACCCTCACGATGGATTTCCCGACCGCTCCGCTGACGCCGGTCGAGGCCCCGGACGGCGTGGCGCAAGCGCTCGGCGCGAAGGTGCTGTCCGCCCACGACACCGGCCCCCACATCGGGGACCTGCTGGTCGAGCTGGCCGACGAAGAGTCCGTGCGCGGGCTGAGCCCCGACTTCGCCGCTCTGGTGGAGCACTCGGAACGCGGCATCATCGCGACCGCCGCCGCCGCGGACCCGCGGTCCGGCTACGACTTCGTCTCCCGCGGCTTCTTCCCCCGGGTCGGCATCGACGAGGACCCGGTCACCGGCAGCGCGCACACCGCGCTCGCCCCGTTCTGGTCGGCCCGCCTCGGCCGGGACGAGCTCACCGGGCTGCAGGCCTCGGCGCGCTCCGGCCTCGTCCGCACCGCGCTGCGGGGCGGCCGGACGCTCCTCACCGGCAGCGCGGTCACCGTCGTCGACGGCGAACTGCTCAGCGCTCCCTGATGCGGGACGCGTGAGGGGGTGTACGGCGCCCGCCCGCCGTACACCCCCTCACTGCTCGTCCCGCAGCCGCCCCGTGCCCCTCACGGCGTGGGCAGCCAGCCCACCTTCCCGGCCAGCAGCCCGTAACCGACGAAGGCAACGATGTCGAGCAGGGCGTGCGCCGCCACCAGCGGCCCCACCCGGCCCCACCGCCGGTACAGCAGCACGAAGACCACGCCCATCACCATGTTGCCGATGAACCCGCCGATGCCCTGGTAGAGGTGGTAGGACCCGCGCAGCACCGAGCTCGCGGCCAGGGCCGCCATCGGGGTCCAGCCCAGTTGGTCGAGCCTGCGGAGCAGATATCCGACGACGATCACCTCCTCCACCACCGAGTTCTGGATGGCGGAGAGCACCAGCACCGGGTACTTCCACCACACGTCGGGCAGCGACTCGGGCACCACGGTGAGGTTGAAGCCGGACGCCCGCGCGAGGAGGTAGAAGGCGAGCCCCGCACTGCCGATGCCGGCGGCCACCAGCGCACCGCGCCCGAGGTCCGGCCACGGCCGGCTCCGGTCGAAGCCGATGACGTGGAGGCCGGCGCGCTCACGGATCAACAGATGCGCGACGAGCGCCACCGGCACCAGCGCCGTCGCGATCCCGAAGAGCTGCCAGGCGAGATCGAGCCACGGCCGCCCCGGCGCGAAGGACCCGTTCAGCGTCGCCGCCTGGTCCTTCAGCCCACCGGGCTTCGTCAGCGACCCGATGAAGCTGATCAGCGCGGAGACAGCGCTCGCGCCGAGCGACAGCGCGAGCACGAGCACCGTCTCGGACCGCAGGATCCTGCGCGGCACCGCCTCCCGCGGATAGGGTCCGGCCGCGTCTCCCGCTTCCGCCTGCACACGAGCCTCCAGTTGTTCCACCGCATGGGACGTCACAGCTTGCCCGACGAACCTGTGGCGGAATCAGCCAGGTCCCGTCAGGACCCGGCACCCGGGAACCCGACCGGCCAGGTGTGCACGGGCTGACCCTCGCGCATCAGCTCGCAGTAGCGGCGGGTCATGGCCGCCAGCGCCGCCTCCCGCTCGAGCCCCGCGTCGAGAGCGCGGTGGTACGTGTCGGCCTGCCACGCGGCACCGTTCATACGGCGGCGGCAGCGCCCCTCGATCACTCCGAGGTACAGGTCCCGGTCGGCGGGCGCCACGTTCCACGCGTCGAGCCCCGCCGCGGCCAGCGGCAGCAGCTCGTCACGTACGAGCTTCACGACGGGTACCTGTGTGACGCCGCCGCGGCCGGGGCGCGGCCACTGGAGTTCGGCGTCGATGCCGTACCGGCAGGCGGCGTCGAAGTTCTCGCCGGCGACGGCGAAGGGGAGCCGCTTCCACACCGGGCGGGCGTCCTCGGCGAGCGCACGCACCAGACCGTAGTAGAACGCGGCGTTGGCGATCACGTCGGTCACCGTGGGGCCGGCGGGCAACACCCGGTTCTCCACCCGCAGGTGCGGGACGCCGTCGACGACCTCGTACACCGGGCGGTTCCAGCGGTAGATGGTGCCGTTGTGCAGGACCAGTTCCTTCAGCCGCGGCACTCCGCCGTCCTCCAGCACCTGGAGCGGATCCTCGTCGTCGCAGAACGGGAGCAGCGCGGGGAAGTAGCGGATGTTCTCCTCGAAGAGGTCGTACGCGGAGTCGACCCACCGCTCGCCGAACCAGGTCCGCGGCCGTACGCCCTGCACCTGGAGCTCCGGCGGGCGCGTGTCGGTGGCCTGCTGGAAGAGCGGCGGCCGCGACTCGCGCCACAGCTCCTTGCCGAACAGGAACGGGGAGTTGGCGCCGAGAGCGACCTGCACAGCGGCCACCGCCTGCGCGGCGTTCCACACGTCCGCGAACCGGCCGGGGGTGACCTGGAGATGCAACTGCACCGAGGTGCAGGCCGCTTCCGGCGCGATCGACGCCGATGTGCACGTCAGCCGTTCCACGCCCTCGATGTCGAGGGCGAACTCCTCGCCCCGTGCCGCCACGATCTGGTCGTTCAGCAGCACGTAACGGTCGACGTCGGAGAGGTTGGCGGAGACCAGGTCCTGCTGCGCGAGCGTCGGAAGAATTCCGATCATCACGATCCCGGAACCGATCTCCTGTGCTTTGCGGTCGGCATATCCCAGCCCGGTATGCAGCTCTTCCGCGAGCTGATCGAGCACCCGGCCGCCCAATCGGTGCGGCACGATGTTCACTTCCAGATTGAACATTCCGAGCTCGGTCTGGAAATCGGGACTCGCGATACGGGAGAGAACTTCGGCATTCATCATCCGCGGCATGCCGTCCTGGCCGGCGAGATTCAGCTCTATCTCGAGCCCCATCAGATTCTTGGGCCGGTCGAACCTCTTCTCCTCCAGCAGCCGCCCCAGGCTTGCCAGGCACTGCTGCAGCTTCCTCCGGTACCGTTGCCGATCGGACAGGTCGAACCCGCCTGCCTCGATCTTCTCCCCCATCGAAGCGTCCCTCCTCGAGTGGGTCCACGCAGCGCGAACCGCTGACGTCACGGACGATAATGCCCAGACTCATTGATCCATAACGTCCCCGCGCGGGGTCCGCTCCGGGTAGGCTGGAGACAGCGCTCCACAGGCACATTCCTCCGGCATGACACACCGGGCATTTTCCGGCAGAGAGGCCGCGAAAAACACCGGCCCGATTCGGCCTACCGCTTCGGAGTCAAAACCGCAGGCAGCAGCCCCGGAAGCATTGAAAAGCCGCTGAAGGGCCGCACAGAACGGGCCGATTTCCGCCTTGCCGGAAATACCCACGACGGCTAGCGGAAACATTACGTGAACACGTGTCGTATAAACTCCGCGAGGGCAGAGAGTTGGCATCCGGTGTCTTCCGGCCGCTCACCGCCCCGCACGCAGACAGTGCCGTCCGCACCTTCACGCTTCACCGTGTCTCCTGAGTGAGAGGCGACCCATCATGCCGCTGCATGTCCTCCCGGCCCCCGCGCCTGCCTTGCGCAGCGTCCTCGCAGCACTCGGTTCTCCCACGGCCGTGTCCGAAACCCGTACTCCAGCTCTGCGGTCCGTCCAGGGACCACTGAGCGCCGAACTGCCGCTGCCGGTCCACGTGCTGGACCGGATCGCCCCGAGCGGCGGAACCCCGCTCACCCGGCTCACCGGCTGGCGCTTCCTGATCCGCAGCGGCGATCGCGCCGTGGCCGCCGCGGACACGATCCTCACGCCCGACGGCTGGGCCTTCTCGCACTTCTTCGAAGGCCCCTATCTCGACTCCACCGAACGCGCCCTGCGGCAGGCCGAGTCCATGGGACCGCCTCTCCAGCCGCGGCTGCTCTCCGTTCCCGAGCTCTACATGCTCACCCTCTGGCTGCACGGCTCCACCGAGGCGGACGCGGCCGCCGGCACGCCGCAGCCGTCCGACGTCCTGATACCCCTGGCGCCCGCGCCGCCGGGCATCGCGGCCCACCGGCCGCACCGGGTCGCCGAACTGCTGCCCGTGATGACCCTGCGGCTGGCACCGGCCCCGCTGCTCGACTCACCAGCCGCCTGACAGGGCCCGCCCGCCGACAGGAGACCACCCGGTACGCCCCGCGACCCACCGGTCGCGGGGCGTACCGGCGCACCGGCACCGGCCCGTTGTGACTAGTCCGGCCCGGCCACCGGGAACCACCCGAAAGGACCGCCCGGACGGGCTGAACCGTCCGGGTGGGTGATGCGTCATCAATCAGTGGGAAGAGCTGCCGTGAAATGCCTGCGGAGCGACGCCCGTAGGGGAACACTGGGACCGAACCGAGAGATACGGGGGGCGGCCATGAACACCTCATCGAGCCGCACGACACACACCACATCGCAGCGAAAGAACCCATCCATGTGCCAGCACCAGCCAGCCTGCCCCACCTCCGACTCAGCCGACCGTGAGGCGGCGCGCCTCGTGGCCCATCATCCGGAACAGGGCTGGAGCCTGCTGTGCAACGGCGTCCTTCTCTTCGAGGACACCGGCGAACTGCTGCCCGACGGACGGGTCATCGCCCCGCGCCGCCCGCGTTCCGCGGGCCCGTTGATGACGGCCGCGTAGGAGCCGTCCGCGACAACCGCCCGAACGACGAAGGGGCCGGCCCGGAGATTTCTCTCCGCACCGGCCCCGACGCATCTGCCCGTGGGCCCGCGTCAGTTGTCGTACTCGTCCAGCGGCGGGCAGGAGCACACGAGGTTGCGGTCGCCGAAGGCACCGTCGATACGGCGCACCGGCGGCCAGTACTTGTCGGCGGCGCTGACCCCGGCCGGGAAGACGGCCTCCTCGCGGCTGTAGCCGTGATCCCACTCGCCGCCGAGCGCGGCCGCCGTGTGCGGGGCGTTGCGCAGCGGGTTGTCGTCCGCGGACCACTCGCCCGACGCGACCTTCTCGATCTCGGCGCGGATCGCGATCATCGTGTCGCAGAACCGGTCGAGTTCGGTCAGGTCCTCGCTCTCGGTGGGCTCGATCATCAGCGTGCCGGCCACCGGGAAGGACATGGTCGGTGCGTGGAAGCCGTAGTCGATCAGGCGCTTGGCGATGTCGTCGACGCTGACGCCGGTGCTCTTCGACAGCGGACGCAGATCCACGATGCACTCGTGCGCGACCAGCCCGGCCGGGCCGGTGTAGAGCACCGGGTAGTGCGGCTCGAGGCGCTTCGCGATGTAGTTGGCGGCGAGCACGGCGACCTGCGTGGCGCGCTTGAGGCCCTCGCCGCCCATCAGACGCACATACGCCCAGGAGATCGGCAGGATGCCCGCCGAACCCCACGGAGCCGCGGAGACCGGTCCGACGCCCGTCTCCGGGCCCGCCGTCGGCTGCAGCGGGTGGTTCGGCAGGTAGGGCGCGAGGTGGGCGCGCACGCCGACCGGGCCGACGCCGGGGCCGCCGCCGCCGTGCGGGATGCAGAAGGTCTTGTGCAGGTTCAGGTGCGAGACGTCGCCGCCGAACCGGCCCGGCTTGGCCAGGCCGACCAGGGCGTTGAGGTTGGCGCCGTCGACGTACACCTGGCCGCCGGCGTCGTGCACCTGGGCGCAGATGCCGGCGACGTGCTCCTCGAACACGCCGTGGGTCGACGGGTAGGTGATCATCAGCACGGAGAGCTCGTCGCGGTACTGCTCGATCTTGGCGCGCAGGTCATCGACGTCGATCTCGCCGTCGTCGGCGGTCTTGACGACGACGACCTTCATGCCGGCCATCACGGCGCTGGCGGCGTTGGTGCCGTGTGCGGACGACGGGATGAGGCAGACGGTGCGCTGGTCGTCCCCGTTGGCCCGGTGGTAGGCGCGGACCGCGAGCAGACCGGCCAGCTCGCCCTGCGAACCGGCGTTGGGCTGGATGGAGACCTTGTCGTAGCCGGTGACCTCGGCGAGACGCTCCTCGAGCTCCTGGATCAGGGTGAGGTAGCCCTGGGCCTGCTCCACCGGGGCGAAGGGGTGGATCTGGCCGAACTCCGGCCAGGTGACCGGCTCCATCTCCGTGGTGGCGTTCAGCTTCATGGTGCAGGAGCCGAGCGGGATCATGCCGCGGTCCAGCGCGTAGTCGCGGTCGGCGAGCCTGCGCAGGTAGCGCAGCATCGCGGTCTCGGAGCGGTGCTGGTGGAACACGGGGTGCGTGAGGTACTCGTCGTCGCGCAGCAGCGCGGCAGGCAGCGCCTCGGGGGCCGCCGCGTCCAGGGTCTCGACGTCGCCGTCGACGCCGAAGGCCGCCCAGACGGCGGTCAGCTGGGCACGGCCGGTGGTCTCGTCGCAGGCGGCGGAGACATGGTCCGCGTCGACGAGGCGCAGGTTGACCCCGCCCTCCCGCGCGGCGGCGACGACCTCGGCGGCCCTCCCGGGCACCCGGGCGGTCACGGTGTCGAAGTACGCGCCGTGCACGACCTCGACACCGCCGGCCCGCAGCCCCTCGGCGAGGATCGCGGCGTAGCGGTGGGTGCGCCCGGCAATGGTCCGCAGCCCGTCGGGGCCGTGGTAGACCGCGTACATGCCGGCCATCACGGCCAGCAGCACCTGCGCGGTGCAGATGTTGCTGGTGGCCTTCTCGCGGCGGATGTGCTGCTCACGGGTCTGCAGCGCCAGCCGGTAGGCCTTGTTGCCGTCCGCGTCGACGGAGACGCCGACGAGACGGCCGGGCAGGCTGCGGGCGAACTTCTCGCGGACCGCCATGTAACCGGCGTGCGGACCGCCGAAGCCCATCGGGACGCCGAAGCGCTGGGTGGTGCCGACCGCGATGTCCGCGCCGAGCTCGCCGGGCGAGGTGAGCAGCGTCAGGGCCAGCAGGTCGGCGGCGACGGTGACGATCGCCCCGAGCTCGTGCGCCTGCTCGATCACCGGCTTGAGGTCCCGTACGGCGCCCGAGGCGCCCGGGTACTGCAGCAGCACACCGAACACGCCACGCTCGGCGATCTCGGCGGGGATGCCGTCGCTCAGGTCCGCGGTGACGACCTCGACACCGGTGGGCTCGGCGCGGGTCTCGATCACGGCGACGGTCTGCGGCATGGTGTCGGCGTCGATCAGGAAGACGCCGTTCTTGACCTTGCCGACCCGGCGGGCCAGGGACATGGCCTCCGCGGCGGCGGTGCCCTCGTCGAGGAGCGAGGCGCCGGAGGTGGGCAGGCCGGTCAGGTCGGCGACGACCGTCTGGAAGTTCAGCAGCGCCTCGAGCCGGCCCTGCGAGATCTCGGGCTGGTACGGCGTGTACGCCGTGTACCACGCCGGGTTCTCCATGACGTTGCGCAGGATGACGGGCGGCGTGAAGGTCCCGTAGTAACCCAGGCCGATCATGGGAGCGAGCACCTGGTTGCGGTCCGCCAGTATGCGCAGCTCCGCGAGGACCTCGGCCTCGGTGCGGGCGTCGGGAAGGTCGAGGGCCTCGGCGCTCTTGATGACGTCGGGCACGGCGGCGGCGGTGAGCTCGTCGAGCGATCCGTAACCCACTTGGGCGAGCATCTTGGCCTGGGCACCGGCGTCGGGGCCGATGTGCCGCTGCTCGAACGGGATTCCCTGCTCCAGCCGGGAGAGCGGAATGCGGTTGGCGGTCATGGTGGGAGGCCTCCTGGTCTTCGCGACCTGCGAGGGGCATCACGGCGCGGATGCCCGGACGGCCTCCCCCTCTGTCATCTCGACCTGAGAGCTTCACCGGGCATCGCTGAGCGACCTCCCGGCTTTCACCGTCGGTGAGAGCGGATGCCGTCCGACGCCCGCCCTGCTTTCCAGAGTGACCTCGTCCGTGCGGTACAGGTGCCTGAGAGATTCCGGGGAGGATTTGCTCCTTCGGCGCCTCCGGACTTCTCTCCGGAGGACTCTCCCGCACAGGGTCAGCGGCCGCTTGCCAGGGTACCAGCGCGGCCCGCGCGGGATCGCTCGAGTGGCCGACACCCGAGATGTGGCCTTTTGTAGTCGTTGGGGAGCAGTTGCGACCAATTGGAGGGACCGTGCAGACCGACATCGATCCGCGCAGCCTGATAGGCCGCAAGGCGTTCGACCGCAACGGCACCAAGATCGGGACTGTTGATGAGGTTTATCTGGACGATGCCACGGGAGTTCCCGAGTGGGCAGCCGTGCGGACCGGCCTCTTCAGCCGGGACGCGTTCGTCCCGCTCGAGCCGAGCGAGCTCGTCGACAACACTCTGCGCGTGCCGTACGAACGCGCACTGATCAAAGACGCCCCCGACTTCGGAGTGGGCCGTCATCTCTCGCCCGAGCAGGAACTTCAGCTCTACCATCACTACGGGCTCGACCTTTCCGCTCCTCCCCCGGCACCGGCCCCCGCCTCCGGCGACCGGTCGTTCGGCCGCGTCGCCGGCCAGGAGGACTGACCCCCGTTCCGTCGGCGGGGCGACTCCCCGCCGCCCTGCTCTGGCGCCCCCTCCCCCGGCTCCGGCGTGCCGGCCGCACGCCGGAGCCGGTTCGTCGTCCGGGTCTCCGCGACCCGGGCGACGAGCCGGTCAGGCCCGGACCGCCCTGCCGCAACGCGGCCCGCCCGAGCCCTCCCCGGCCCCCGCTCCTTCCCCTGGCGGCCCGGGAGCCCCTGCGGCACCCGGCGTTCCGGTGACCCCGGGCGTGGGCCCCGGTTCGGCCCGCCGAAGCTCGGGAGGCCCGGCCTCCCCCTCGACCCCGGCCCCGCCCGACATCCCGTCCCCCGGCCCGACGACGGCCCCGGCTCCGGGCTTACCCGAGAGCCCGACCCCCGGCTCGGCGGGCGGACCGGCCTCGGGCTCGTCCAAGACCCCGGTTCCGGGCTCGGCGGCGGCCCCGGCTTCCGGAACACCGAGCGCCACAGCCCTGGACGCGGTGCCCGGCTCAGCGGCACACGCGGTCTCCGGAACGTCGGCCGGCCCGACTCCCGGCCCGACTCCCGGGTCGGCCTCGGGCTCGTCCAAGAGCCCAGCCCCCGGCTCGGCGGCGGGCCTGGCCTCGGGCTCGTCCGCCAGGAGTCCGGCTCCCGGAACACCGAGCGCCACAGCCCCGGGCGCGGCGGGCGGCCCGGCGCCCGGCTCGGCGGGCCCGGCCCCGGGCTCGGGCTCGTCCGAGAGCCCGGCCCCGGGCTCGGCGGCCGGCGCGGCCGACCGTGCCTGAAGCGCCGGTGGCGACCCGGCCGGAACGGGCGCCGCCTTCGGCGGCGGCGTCGGCGCGACCAGCGGCAGTGGATCCGCGGCCTCCAAGTCCTCGTCGTCCACGCGGAACGTCCGCACCCGCCCCGGCGGCGACCACGGCTCCTCGAAGCGCACGGTGACCCGGCCGACGCCGCTGCCCTGGACCCAGCCCGACCCGTACCGCGCGTGGCGGACGTCCTGTCCGGCGGCCCAGCGCCGCTGCGCCGGCTCCTGCAGGCCACCCGGCTCGCTGTTCTCGGTCTCGTGCGTCTCGGCCTCCGGGCCGCCGACCGGAGCCGGCCGCTGCCCGTCGGGCACGGCGGGACCGGCCGCGGCCTCCGCCGCGGCCTGCGCGAAGAGGTCCTCCTGCGTGTAGTCGGCGAGTCCAGTGACGCCGACCCCGAGCAACCGCACCCCACCCGTGGTGTCCACCGCCTCCAGCAGCCTGCCCGCGGCCTCCCGCACCACCGCGGGATCGTCCGTCGGCCCGCGGAGCGTCTCGGAGCGGGTGAGCGTCGAGAAGTCGTAGCGGCGCACCTTCAGCACGATGGTGCGGCCGGAGTGGCCGCTCGCCCTCAGCCGCTGCACGCACCGCTCGGCGAGCCGCTCCACCTCGATCCGCACCCGCACCCGGTCGTGCAGGTCCACGTCGAAGGTGTCCTCCACCGACACCGACTTCGCGTCCCGCTCGGCCACCACCGGCCGGTCGTCGTGCCCCAGCGCCATACGGAACAGGGACGCCCCGTGCGCCCTGCCGAGCAGCCGCACCAGCTCGTCCTCCCCCGCCTCCGCCAGGTCCGCGACCGTCGTCATGCCGGCCCGGCGCAGATGGTCCCCGGTGGCGGGCCCCACGCCGGGCAGGATCCGCACCGGCATGGGTCCGAGCAGCTCACGTTCCGTGCCGGGGTCGATGAGGACCAGGCCGTCCGGCTTGGCCTGCTCGGAGGCGATCTTGGCGAGCATCTTGGAGCCCGCCAGCCCGACCGATCCGGTGAGGCCCGTGACCGCTCGTATCTCGGCGCGCAGCCGCTCACCGGTCGCGCGGGCGGACGGCGTGTCATGGGCGGCCCCGCCCGCCTCCAGGTCGACGAAGGCCTCGTCGAGGCTCAGTGGCTCCACCAGCGGCGATAGCCGTCCGAGCAGCCCCATGACCTGCTCGCTCACCGAGCGGTAGAGGGAGAAGCGCGGCACGAGGTACGCCGCGTTCGGCGCGAGTCGTCTGGCCTGCGCCATCGGCATGGCGGAATGCACGCCGAAACGCCTGGCCTCGTAGGACGCGGTGGCCACCACACCTCGGGGACCGAGTCCGCCGACGACCACCGGCTTTCCGCGCAGCGACGGCTTCGCCGCCTGCTCGGCGGCGGCGAAGAAGGCATCCATGTCCAGATGCAGGATCGTCGGCGCGTTTCTCACATCTTCGATGCTCCCGCAGACCACTGACAACGGGGAGCGCCGGGCATCCTCACACGGCCCGGTCGCGTCTGCGTCTCGCCAGCTCGTCGGCGGGGTTGTGGCCGACCAGGGTCTCCCCCGTGTCGATCCGCTCGCCGTGCAGCTGCGACAGCGCCGCCTCGACGTCCCGCCACACGACACCGACGGCAATACCGAACACGCCCTGGCCCCCCTGGAGCAGGCCCACCACCTCGTCGGGCGAGGAGCACTCGTAGACCGTCGCTCCGTCGCTCATCAGCGTCATCCGCTCGAGGTCCCTGAACCCGCGGGCACGCAGGTGCTGGACGGCCGCGCGGATGTTCTGCAGCGCCACGCCGGTGTCCAGGAAGCGCTTGACGATCTTGAGTACCACCACGTCGCGGAAGCTGTAGAGCCGCTGGGTGCCCGAGCCGTACGCCGACCGGACGCTGGGCTCCACCAGGCCCGTGCGCGCCCAGTAGTCGAGCTGCCGGTAGGTGATGCCGGCGGCCGCGCATGCGGTCGGTCCGCGGTAGCCGATGGTGTCGGTGGCGGGCACGGCCGCGTTGTCGTGCAGCGGGTACGGCCCGCTGTCCACCGGACCGGGTCCGGGGCCGCCCCCAGCCGTACTGTCGCCGCTGCTTCTCACGCCGACCTCCGTCCTTGACCTGCCACCTCGAAGGTAGGGAGTCACCAGGGGTGCGTCAACGATCGCCACACTCGGCACGCCGAGTGATAATCACCCTGAGAGTGGTTTCTCGTACCCCGATCCAGGGAAAGGCTACTCGAATGGGCCGACGGGGAACGGCCGAGCGGCGTCCGCCGCCGGAACCGTCACCGGTCCGCAACCCTCACTGGTTGCTCGAGCCGAAGTCCTCCGGCGAGATCTGGTCGAGGAACTCGCGGAACTTCTCCACCTCGTCCTCCTGCTCGTCCGGGATCGCGATACCGGCGTCGTCCAGCACTCCGTCACTGCCGTAGATCGGCGTACCGGTGCGCAGGGCCAGCGCTATCGCGTCGGACGGCCTGGCGCTCACCTCGACCCCGCTGGCGAAGACCAGCTCGGCGTAGAAGACGCCTTCCCGCAGGTCGGTGATCCGGACCTGGGTGAGCTCCTGGCCCACCGCCTCCAGCACGTCCTTGAAGAGGTCGTGGGTCAGCGGCCTGGCCGGTGCCATGCCCTGCTGCGCGAAGGCAATGGCGGTCGCCTCCCCGGGTCCGATCCAGATGGGGAGGTACCGATCGCCTCCCACTTCACGCAGAAGCACGATCGGTTGGTTCGAGGGCATTTCGACCCGGACACCCACAACGTCGAGCTCGTTCACACAGCAACCCTAGGACGTGCGCGACCGGTTTGGGTAGTCGGGTTGGTCCAAGATCAGTGGAGCCGCACGCCGAGGGCGGTCCGTACCAGCGCCGCATGCAGCCTCACGGACAGCGTCACCAGCTCTTTGGTGGTCGCCTCGGCATGCGCTCTGGTCTGGGGATTACGGTGCCGGCGCAGCGGCGCGACAAGCTGCTCCACGAGCCCGGCGTCCCGCTCCGCGGAGGCCTTCATGGCGCGAAGATGCCTCGGCTCCAGGCCGAATCTGCCGAGGTCCGCGACCAGCCGGGCGACGGTGACGGCCTCGGCCTCGTAGGAGCCGTGCGCGTCCGGCGCGAGCAGACCGTACGACTCCCACTCGACGAGCTGCTCCTCCGTGACCTCGGCCGCGGCCAGCAGCGCCGCCCGGCCGACACGGCCCGCGGTGGGGCGGTCGGCCTCCGGCTCCCAGCCCGCGTCGAAAGGCTCCCGCCGGTCCCGGTGCGCGCCCTGCGCGGGCAGCGGCACGCTCTCGCCGCGCTCCAGGGCGTCCAGCTGCTCCCGGATCACTTTCAGGGGAAGGTAGTGGTCACGCTGCATCCGCAGCACCAGCGCGAGCCGCTCGACGTCCTGCGGACTGAACTTCCGGTACCCCGAGGGCGTACGGCTCGGTTCGACCAGCCCCTCCGCCTCCAGAAAACGGATCTTGGAGATCGTCACTTCGGGAAACTCTTCGCGCAGGTGCCCGAGCACCGCGCCGATGCTCATCGGGCGGTCACCCGCGGCGGCGGCGCCGTGACCGGCGCCGCCCGTCGGTGTTCGCAGCATGTACCTTCCCTGGGTGTCCCCCGGACGGAGCCTGGGGGAGGATCACGCGCCCCGCTGGCTCCCGTAGAACACCAGCCGGTACTTGCCGATCTGTACCTCGTCGCCGTTGGCCAGGACCACGGAGTCGATCCGTTCACGGTTCACATACGTGCCGTTGAGGCTGCCGACGTCGGAGACGGTGAAACCGCCGTCCGCACCCCGGCGGAACTCCACGTGCCGCCGCGACACCGTCACGTCGTCGAGGAAGATGTCGCTCTGCGGGTGGCGGCCGGCCGTGGTCAGGTCACCGTCCAGGAGGAAGCGACTGCCCGAATTGGGCCCCCGGCGGACCACCAGGAGCGCCGAGCCGGGCGGCAGCGCCTCGACGGCGGCCTGGGCCTCAGGCGACAGCGAGGGGACGGCGGTCTGGCCCGTCACCTCGGAGTCGTATGCCTCGATACCGGAGATGGAGATCGTCGACGTCGTCTCCGACGCGCGCTCGGCGGGGGCTCCACCCCGCAGCGGCGCACCGCAGTTGGAGCAGAACCGGCCGGCCTCGGTGTTCCGGTGGCCGCACCTCGTACAAACCGGCAAACCCGCCATGGACGGATCCTCCTGCCGCGGCTGCCCCGCGTGGGGATTGGTCGCATACGGGTCGGAGGCGAACCCTCCACCCGTACTTGAGGTTGATGGTTCCCCGAAACCTATGCCTCCGGCACCGGCAGGGTCAACAGACGACGCACCCTGTCCGCCCGAATTGTCCCCACCGGGGACCTCGTCCCGGAACAGCGGACGCTCGCCCCCCTGGTCCTCACTCTGACCATGCCGCGGCGCGCGATGCCGGGCGTCGCCGTCCTCGCGCGCACTCTTGCCGAACCACTTCGCAAACAACTTCACGGGCGTTTCCCCTTGACCGAAATAGACCCGCCCGTGGGGCAGGACGAACCCAACACACCTGCCGACCCGGACACCCTCACAACGTCCGTATCCACCAGACAGTTTCCACCACGCACGACGACTGGGATGCGTCGACCCCCTGCAATCTTCTGCCCTGGCCCGGCAGTCCCCATGTTCCCCCGCTTCACTGCGGTGACGACCGAGCGTAGTCAGGCCGTTCAGCCGGTCGCAAGGCGTCGACAACGATCTTCTCGGAGCGCTCCACCGTGGCCGTGGCCTGCTCCTTCTCCAAGGTCTGCACCACACCGCCGGGGATGTTCAGGGCCGGCTCCAAGTCCTGCGGCTCACCGATGACCTTGAAGGTGTACGGCGCACTGATCCGCTTGCGGTCCACCTCGATGTCACCGGCGCTTCCCGAGAAGAATGTGCTCGCGACGACCCGGACGCCGTTGACCTGGATCGCCTCCGCCCCGGCCGCGCGCAGCTCCTGGATCGTGTCGAGGAGCATGTCCGACTCGACGGTCCGCGCCGGGTCCTGGATCGTCAGCGTGATCCCCGGCCCTTCCGCGGCGACGGTGCCGGCCAGGATGCCGAGCTGCTGTTCCTTCTGCTGCGTCTGCCTGCGCGCCTCTTCAGCCTGGTCCGAACTGTTCTCGAGCTCGGTGCGCTGGTCCTCGAGCCGCTGCTTCTCGTCCTCGAGTCGCTGCGTGCGGTTGTCGACCTCGTCGAGGATGCGGACCAGGTCCTCCTGTCGGGCACCGCGCAGCGCACTCTCGTCGCTGTTCGAGCGGACCTGGATGGCCAGTCCCAGACCGAGAACGAACAGCAGTACCGCGACGATCAGTTGGGCGCGCGTCACCCGCGGCGGCCACACCGCTGCGGCCAGCCGCTGTCTGCCGGTCCGGGTCCCGGCGCCGGGCTCGCCGGACTCCCGCGGATCGGGCTCCCGCGAGCCGGAGTCCTGCGGCCGCCCGGGCTCCCGGGAACCGGACCCCTGCGGCCCGGCTTCCTGGGAACCGGCCTTGTACGCGCCGACTTCCTGCGCGGCAGAGTCCTGCGCGCCGGTGGACACGGGCGGCTGCTCCTGCGGCAGGGGCTGCGCCCGGCACGTCTCGTCCTTCGAGTTCTCTTCGCTGTTCATACGCTCACGCCCGGAAGACATGCCTGCGGATGGCCGCGGCGTTGGAGAAGATCCGGATGCCGAGCACGACGACCACACCGGTGGACAACTGCGCACCGACACCGAGCTTGTCGCCCAGGAACACGATCAGCGCGGCCACCACCACGTTCGACAGGAAGGAGACGACGAAGACCTTGTCGACGAAGATCCCGTCGAGCATGGCCCGCAGACCACCGAAGACGGCGTCGAGCGCGGCGACGACCGCGATGGGCAGATATGGCTCGACGACCGCCGGCACCTCGGGACGGACCAACAGGCCGACCACGACTCCCACGACGAGGCCCAGTACGGCGATCACGATGTGCCCTTCTCTGTTTCGGCCGTCGCCGGTCCGCCGCTCCGCCCGGCGCCGGCCGTCTTCGGCTCTGCTGTTCGTACGATCAAGCTCGGGGCCGCCGGCAGGCGCACCGTCTCCTCGGCGGAGATCGTGGTACGGATCCCGAAGTCCTCCTTCAGGACCTGCAGATACTGCCCGTCGGCGCTGTCCTGGAAGGCACTGCGGAGCTTCCTGCCGTCCCCCACCGCCAGCACCGTGTACGGCGGCACCAGCGGTCTGTTGTCGACCAGTATGGCGTCGCCCGCCGCGCGGATCGCCGACAGGGCGGTCAGTCGCTGGCCGTTGATCGCGATCGCCTCGGCGCCCGACTCCCAAAGACCGTTGACGACCCGCTGCATGTCGCGGTCACGGACCCGGCCGGTGTCGGAGAAGCCGCTGCTCTCCCGCGGACCGCCACCACCCTGGTCGGTGCTCTCGGCGTCGTCCACGACGAGCTTCACACCGGCCCCCTCCACCTCGGTGGCTCCGGCCAGCAGGGAGACCGTCTCGCCCTGTTCCCCGCCCTGGGTGTTGAGGGCCTTGCGCTGCCGCTCCTCCACGTCCTTCCGCAGGGCCTCGACGTCCCGCTCCAGGGCGTCGGCGCCGTCGGTCTGCGCCTGTACGCGGTCGATGAGCTCCTCGCGCTCCTTCGCGCGCACGGGGGCCGCGATCTGCGCCTCGGCGGCTCCGAGCGTGACGACGGCGGCTGCCAGCACGAGACCGGCGGCAAGCCCGAGCTTGGCGCGGAGTGTGCGGGGAAGCCCGCCCGCCTCGGCCCTGCGGGCCGTCGCCTCGGCGTAACCGTCGTCGAGGCTGTGCTCCATGACATTGGTCAGCAGCGACATGGACGCATCAGGGCGCGCGGGCGGAGAACCTGTCCTCCGAACGGGGGGCTGCTGCGACATGCCGCACATCGTCGCACGTCGCAGCCGCTACCGCCGAATGGCCCCACAGGTGCGTCGAGGGGGCGCCCGTGGGCGCCCCCTCGACAGACGGGGTTCCGGTCAGTGACCTGCGCTGTCCACGACCGACGACCATTCGTCGAGCAGCGCCTGGGCCGACGCGTCGTCCGGCCCCTCCGCCCACAGATGAGTGACGGCCTCTGACGGGTCCGGCAGCACCATCACCCACCGGCCGTCCGCCTCGACCACCCGCACACCGTCGGTGGTGTCCACGTGCCGGTCCCCCGCAGCCTCCACCACCCGTCGCATCACGAGACCCTTGACGGCCCACGGCGTCGCGAGATCCCGCCTGAGCACATGGGCCCGCGGGATCCGGGCGTCGATCTGGCTCAGCGTGAGCTGCGTACGGGCCACAAGACCGACGAGCCGCACGAACGCGGCCGTGCCGTCGAAGACGCTGCTGAACTCCGGCACGATGAAACCGCCCCGGCCGTCACCGCCGAAGATCGTGGTCTCCTCCCTGCCGACCCTGGTGAGGTCGTCGGGAGACGTGGTCGTCCACTCCACCTGCGTGCCGTGATAGGCGGCCACCTGTTCGGCGATCCTCGTCGTCGTCACCGGCAGCGCCACACTGCCGCTGCGCCGCTCCGCGGCGACAAGATCGAGCAGCACCAGCAGGGCACGGTCGTCCTCCACGATCCGCCCGCGCTCGTCGACGAGCGAGAGCCGCTCGCCGACCGGGTCGAAACGCACGCCGAAGGCCGCACGCGCGGAGGCGACGATCTCGCCGAGTCGGACCAGACCGGACCTCCTGGTGTCGGCGGACTCCGTCGGCCGCGACTCGTCGAGGCCGGGATTGATCGTCAGGGAATCGACCCCGAGACGCCCGAGAAGGCTCGGCAGCACAAGGCCGGCGCTGCCGTTGGACGCGTCGATGACGACCTTGAGCCCCGACTCCGCGATCCCCGTGGTGTCCACGTTCCGCAGCAGTGAGCCCGTGTAGGAGTCGAAGACGCTGGACGGGAAGTGCAGATCGCCGATCTCGCCGGGGAACGCCCGGCGGTACTCCTGACGCGCGTACACCCGGTCCAGCTTGCGCTGACCCGCCTGCGAGAGGTCCGCTCCCCGTTCGTCGAAGAACATGATGTCCACGGAGTCGGGCACACCGGGCGACGTACGGATCATGATGCCGCCGGCGCTTCCTCTGGCCGTCTGCTGACGGGCCACGGGGAGCGGCACGTTCTCCAAGTCGCGCACGTCGATGGCACTGGCCTGCAGCGCCGAGATCACGGCCCTCTTCAACGCACGCGCACCGCGGGAGTGATCACGTGCCGTGGTGACCGTGGCGCCCTTCTTCAGCGTGGTGGCGTACGCACCGGCCAGGCGCACCACGACCTCGGGCGTGATCTCCACATTGAGGATCCCGGACACGCCCCTGGTTCCGAAGAGATGCGCCTGTCCCCGGGACTCCCAGATCACCGATGTGTTCACGAACGCGCCGGCCTCGACGGTCTTGAACGGGTACACGCGGACGTTGCCCTGAACGATCGATTCTTCGCCGACCAGACATTCGTCACCGATGACGGCGCCGTCCTCGATGCGCGCGGCCCTCATGATGTCGGTGTTCTTGCCGATGACACAGCCGCGGAGGTTGCTCTGCGGACCGATGTAGACGTTGTCGTGGACCACCGCCTTGTGGAGGAAGGCGCCGCTCTTGACGACCACATTGGATCCCACGACCGTGTGCTCGCGGATCTCGGCGCCTGCCTCCACCTTGGCGTAGTCACCGATGTAGACCGGGCCCCGCAGCACGGCGTCCGGGTGGACCTCCGCGCCCTCCGCGACCCATACCCCGGGCGAGATCTCGAATCCGTCGAGCTCGACGTCCACCTTGCGCTCCAGGACGTCGGCCTGGGCCTTGACGTAGCTCTCGTGGGTGCCGACGTCCTCCCAGTAGCCCTCGGCGACATAGCCGTAGATCGGCTTGCCTTCCTTCATGAGCTGCGGGAAGACGTCACCGGACCAGTCCACCGGCACATCGGCCTCGACGTAGTCGAAGACCTCGGGCTCCATGACGTAAATGCCGGTGTTGACGGTGTCGGAGAAGACCTGCCCCCACGTCGGCTTCTCGAGGAAGCGCTCGACCTTTCCTCCTTCGTCGACGATCGTGATGCCGAATTCCAGTGGGTTCGGAACACGTGTGAGGCAGACGGTGACCAGTGCGCCCTTCTCCTTGTGGAAGGAGATGAGGTCGGTCAGGTCGAAGTCGGTGAGGGCATCACCGGAAATCACGAGGAATGCGTCGTCCTTGAGCGCTTCCTCCGCGTTCTTCACACTGCCGGCAGTTCCGAGTGGCTTCTCCTCATTGGCGTAGGTGAGCTCCATTCCGAGCTCTTCGCCGTCGCCGAAGTAGTTCTTCACCAGCGAGGCGAGAAATTGCACGGTTACAACGGTCTCGGTGAGCCCGTGCCGCTTGAGCAGCCTCAGCACATGCTCCATGATCGGCCGGTTGGCCACCGGAAGAAGCGGCTTGGGCATACTCGAGGTCATGGGGCGAAGTCGTGTACCTTCGCCGCCAGCCATCACGACGGCCTTCATGTCGGAAGCGTCCTCCTTGAAGAGACGACGGTCAGCCGACTTCACCCGTCCAAGGTGACCATTGGTGACATGTGGTGACACGCGCGGCCGGCGACGCTGCGCGATACCACACCGACGAGGTCAATCGGCCTTTGTGTCCGCTCTGACGAGACGGCGGACCTGGACCACATAGAGGATCCCTGCCCACCAGTACAGAGTTGTACCCCATCCCGCGAACGCCCATCCGAAAATCGCCGCGAGTGACGCAAGCCACCCCGTCCCGTCACTCAGGAGAAGCAAGGGGAAGGCATACATGAGGTTGAAGGTTGCAGCTTTGCCCAAGAAGTTCACCTGCGGCGGCGGATAGCCGTGCCGGCGGAGGATTCCCACCATCACCAGCAACATCAGCTCGCGAGCCAAAAGCGCGGCGGTCAGCCAGAGCGGCAAAATCTCCCGCCAGGTCAGTCCGACGAGGGTGGAGAGGATGTAGAGGCGGTCGGCCGCCGGGTCCAGGATGCGGCCCAGGCTGCTGATCTGGTTCCACCGGCGGGCGAGTTTGCCGTCGAGATAGTCACTGACGCCGCTCAGCATCAGTACCAGCAATGCCCAGCCGTCGCTCTTGGGACCGCCGAACTCGGGGCGGAGAATCAGCCACAGGAAGAGCGGTACGCCGAGAAGACGCGCCATGCTGAGGATGTTGGGGATGGTGAGTACCCGGTCCGTCTGAACGTGGGTCTCCTGGACCTCCACCCGGGGGCCTCCTGTGGGAAACGTGCCGACTATGCCCCCTGACCCTACCTGGACCCCGGCGGCGACCGGCGCGGGGGGCGGTGGTCGGGGCCTTGAACGCGGAAAAGCCCCGCACCACAAGGGTGCGGGGCTTCCCCACAAAGATTGTTCGGCGGCGTCCTACTCTCCCACAGGGTCCCCCCTGCAGTACCATCGGCGCTGAAAGGCTTAGCTTCCGGGTTCGGAATGTAACCGGGCGTTTCCCTAACGCAATGACCACCGAAACACTATGAAGATGTCCGAACTACCAGCCGGCAACCCCGCAACAGGGGTCGGGCGAGTTCGTTACTTCAGAACTAACACAGTGGACGCGAGCAACTGAGGACAAGCCCTCGGCCTATTAGTACCGGTCAACTCCACCCCTTACAGGGCTTCCATATCCGGCCTATCAACCCAGTCGTCTACTGGGAGCCTTACCCTCTCAAGGAGGTGGGAGTCCTCATCTCGAAGCAGGCTTCCCGCTTAGATGCTTTCAGCGGTTATCCTTTCCGAACGTAGCCAACCAGCCATGCCCTTGGCAGGACAACTGGCACACCAGAGGTTCGTCCGTCCCGGTCCTCTCGTACTAGGGACAGCCCTTCTCAAGACTCCTACGCGCACAGCGGATAGGGACCGAACTGTCTCACGACGTTCTAAACCCAGCTCGCGTACCGCTTTAATGGGCGAACAGCCCAACCCTTGGGACCGACTCCAGCCCCAGGATGCGACGAGCCGACATCGAGGTGCCAAACCATCCCGTCGATATGGACTCTTGGGGAAGATCAGCCTGTTATCCCCGGGGTACCTTTTATCCGTTGAGCGACGGCGCTTCCACAAGCCACCGCCGGATCACTAGTCCCGACTTTCGTCCCTGCTCGACCCGTCGGTCTCACAGTCAAGCTCCCTTGTGCACTTACACTCAACACCTGATTGCCAACCAGGCTGAGGGAACCTTTGGGCGCCTCCGTTACCCTTTGGGAGGCAACCGCCCCAGTTAAACTACCCATCAGACACTGTCCCTGATCCGGATCACGGACCCAGGTTAGACATCCAGCACGACCAGAGTGGTATTTCAACGACGACTCCACCTGAACTGGCGTCCAAGCTTCACAGTCTCCCACCTATCCTACACAAGCCGAACCGAACACCAATATCAAACTGTAGTAAAGGTCCCGGGGTCTTTCCGTCCTGCTGCGCGAAACGAGCATCTTTACTCGTAGTGCAATTTCACCGGGCCTATGGTTGAGACAGTCGAGAAGTCGTTACGCCATTCGTGCAGGTCGGAACTTACCCGACAAGGAATTTCGCTACCTTAGGATGGTTATAGTTACCACCGCCGTTTACTGGCGCTTAAGTTCTCAGCTTCGCCCCACCGAAATGGAGCTAACCGGTCCCCTTAACGTTCCAGCACCGGGCAGGCGTCAGTCCGTATACATCGCCTTACGGCTTCGCACGGACCTGTGTTTTTAGTAAACAGTCGCTTCTCGCTGGTCTCTGCGGCCACCCCCAGCTCAAGCAGCAAGTGCTATCACCAGGAATGGCCCCCCTTCTCCCGAAGTTACGGGGGCATTTTGCCGAGTTCCTTAACCATAGTTCACCCGAACGCCTCGGTATTCTCTACCTGACCACCTGAGTCGGTTTAGGGTACGGGCCGCCATGAAACTCGCTAGAGGCTTTTCTCGACAGCATAGGATCATCCACTTCACCACAATCGGCTCGGCATCAGGTCTCAGCCTCAATGTGTGACGGATTTGCCTATCACACGGCCTACACCCTTACCCCGGGACAACCACCGCCCGGGCTGGACTACCTTCCTGCGTCACCCCATCGCTTACCTACTACAAGTCTGGTTCGTCGGCTCCACCACTCCGACCTCGTCCGAAGACTCAGCCGGCGGCTTCACGGACTTAGCATCGCCTGATTCGATATTGGGCGTTTCAAAGCGGGTACCGGAATATCAACCGGTTGTCCATCGACTACGCCTGTCGGCCTCGCCTTAGGTCCCGACTTACCCTGGGCAGATCAGCTTGACCCAGGAACCCTTAGTCAATCGGCGCACACGTTTCTCACGTGTGTATCGCTACTCATGCCTGCATTCTCACTCGTGAACCGTCCACAACTCGCTTCCGCGGCTGCTTCACCCGGCACACGACGCTCCCCTACCCATCCCAGCGGGCGTTGGCCCTCATGCTGGAATGACACGACTTCGGCGGTACGCTTGAGCCCCGCTACATTGTCGGCGCGGAATCACTTGACCAGTGAGCTATTACGCACTCTTTCAAGGGTGGCTGCTTCTAAGCCAACCTCCTGGTTGTCTCTGCGACTCCACATCCTTTCCCACTTAGCGTACGCTTAGGGGCCTTAGTCGATGCTCTGGGCTGTTTCCCTCTCGACCATGGAGCTTATCCCCCACAGTCTCACTGCCGCGCTCTCACTTACCGGCATTCGGAGTTTGGCTAAGGTCAGTAACCCGGTAGGGCCCATCGCCTATCCAGTGCTCTACCTCCGGCAAGAAACACACGACGCTGCACCTAAATGCATTTCGGGGAGAACCAGCTATCACGGAGTTTGATTGGCCTTTCACCCCTAACCACAGGTCATCCCCCAGGTTTTCAACCCTGGTGGGTTCGGTCCTCCACGAAGTCTTACCTCCGCTTCAACCTGCCCATGGCTAGATCACTCCGCTTCGGGTCTAGAGCGTGCAACTCAAACGCCCTGTTCGGACTCGCTTTCGCTACGGCTTCCCCACACGGGTTAACCTCGCTACACACCGCTAACTCGCAGGCTCATTCTTCAAAAGGCACGCAGTCACGACTGACAGCACAAGTGCTGCCAGCGACGCTCCCACGGCTTGTAGGCACACGGTTTCAGGTACTATTTCACTCCGCTCCCGCGGTACTTTTCACCATTCCCTCACGGTACTATCCGCTATCGGTCACCAGGGAATATTTAGGCTTAACGGGTGGTCCCGCCAGATTCACACGGGATTTCTCGGGCCCCGTGCTACTTGGGTGTCTCTCAAACGAGCCGTATGAATTTCAGCTACGGGGGTCTTACCCTCTACGCCGGACCTTTCGCATGTCCTTCGCCTACCCATACGGTTTCTGACTCGTCGACCAGCCGGCAGACTGATCAAGAGAGATCCCACAACCCCGTATGCGCAACCCCTGCCGGGTATCACACGCATACGGTTTGGCCTCATCCGGTTTCGCTCGCCACTACTCCCGGAATCACGGTTGTTTTCTCTTCCTGAGGGTACTGAGATGTTTCACTTCCCCTCGTTCCCTCCACACTGCCTATGTGTTCAGCAGCGGGTGACAGCCCATGACGACTGCCGGGTTTCCCCATTCGGAAACCCCCGGATCAAAGCCTGGTTGACGACTCCCCGGGGACTATCGTGGCCTCCCACGTCCTTCATCGGTTCCTGGTGCCAAGGCATCCACCGTGCGCCCTTAAAAACTTGGCCACAGATGCTCGCGTCCACTGTGTAGTTCTCAAGCAACGACCAGCCACCCACCACCCCGCCGCAACCGCGACGAGTTCACTGGGGCCGGCATCCCGAAGGACGAGCAACGCTCGCACCCTCAGACACCCAACAGTGTGCCCGGCAGAATCTCCCACCAGCCGCCTCGTTCCACGCTCCGAAGAGCAGTACTGGAAGCAGCAGGCGAGCAAGTCCCTGCCGAATAATCAACGTTCCACCCATGAGCAACCGTGCGAGTCATTCGCTCGCAGTCGGCCATGTGCTCCTTAGAAAGGAGGTGATCCAGCCGCACCTTCCGGTACGGCTACCTTGTTACGACTTCGTCCCAATCGCCAGTCCCACCTTCGACAGCTCCCTCCCACAAGGGGTTGGGCCACCGGCTTCGGGTGTTACCGACTTTCGTGACGTGACGGGCGGTGTGTACAAGGCCCGGGAACGTATTCACCGCAGCAATGCTGATCTGCGATTACTAGCAACTCCGACTTCATGGGGTCGAGTTGCAGACCCCAATCCGAACTGAGACCGGCTTTTTGAGATTCGCTCCGCCTCGCGGCTTCGCAGCTCTTTGTACCGGCCATTGTAGCACGTGTGCAGCCCAAGACATAAGGGGCATGATGACTTGACGTCGTCCCCACCTTCCTCCGAGTTGACCCCGGCAGTCTCCTGTGAGTCCCCATCACCCCGAAGGGCATGCTGGCAACACAGAACAAGGGTTGCGCTCGTTGCGGGACTTAACCCAACATCTCACGACACGAGCTGACGACAGCCATGCACCACCTGTATACCGACCACAAGGGGGGCACCATCTCTGATGCTTTCCGGTATATGTCAAGCCTTGGTAAGGTTCTTCGCGTTGCGTCGAATTAAGCCACATGCTCCGCTGCTTGTGCGGGCCCCCGTCAATTCCTTTGAGTTTTAGCCTTGCGGCCGTACTCCCCAGGCGGGGAACTTAATGCGTTAGCTGCGGCACCGACGACGTGGAATGTCGCCAACACCTAGTTCCCAACGTTTACGGCGTGGACTACCAGGGTATCTAATCCTGTTCGCTCCCCACGCTTTCGCTCCTCAGCGTCAGTAATGGCCCAGAGATCCGCCTTCGCCACCGGTGTTCCTCCTGATATCTGCGCATTTCACCGCTACACCAGGAATTCCGATCTCCCCTACCACACTCTAGCCTGCCCGTATCGAATGCAGACCCGGGGTTAAGCCCCGGGCTTTCACATCCGACGCGACAAGCCGCCTACGAGCTCTTTACGCCCAATAATTCCGGACAACGCTTGCGCCCTACGTATTACCGCGGCTGCTGGCACGTAGTTAGCCGGCGCTTCTTCTGCAGGTACCGTCACTTTCGCTTCTTCCCTGCTGAAAGAGGTTTACAACCCGAAGGCCGTCATCCCTCACGCGGCGTCGCTGCATCAGGCTTTCGCCCATTGTGCAATATTCCCCACTGCTGCCTCCCGTAGGAGTCTGGGCCGTGTCTCAGTCCCAGTGTGGCCGGTCGCCCTCTCAGGCCGGCTACCCGTCGTCGCCTTGGTAGGCCATCACCCCACCAACAAGCTGATAGGCCGCGGGCTCATCCTTCACCGCCGGAGCTTTCAACCGCAGACCATGCGATCCGCAGTGTTATCCGGTATTAGACCCCGTTTCCAGGGCTTGTCCCAGAGTGAAGGGCAGATTGCCCACGTGTTACTCACCCGTTCGCCACTAATCCCCTCCCGAAGGAGGTTCATCGTTCGACTTGCATGTGTTAAGCACGCCGCCAGCGTTCGTCCTGAGCCAGGATCAAACTCTCCATGAATGTTTACCCGTGATCGGGTGCACATCCGAAGAGCGGAACAACCGGTCGGAATAGGACCGGTCGTTCACAGCGTCCTCGCTGTGATTGCCGCCCCGCAAGCGGGACGGACTTTTTCAAAGGAACCTCGACCATCCGAAGATGGACGGGGTATCAACATATCTGGCGTTGATTTTTGGCACACTGTTGAGTTCTCAAGGAACGGACGCTTCCTTCGGGCCCTTCTCAAGGGGCCCTCCGGGCGCTTCCCTTCGGTGTTTCAAACACTACCAGGCTTTCAAGGCCTTCCTGACCACCACCCTGCGGGCACCCTGAAGGGGCGACAGTGGTTTAGACCAGTTAGGATCTCGGCTTGATAAGCGCTGCTGCCGACCCCGACTCGTTGTCGCGTTGGGGCCAGGCAGGACAACGACAGTACAGCCGATCCGGCAGACGGTGCAAATCGTTTCCGGTGCACCCCTAGGTCCGTCAACTGGTAGATCACGGACGGAACTAGGACTTCTCATGACCTACGCTTCAGAACAGTGCGTCGTCCGCGACATGCGATGGCGGCGCCGTACGAATCTCCGCCCCTGGGAGGCTCCATGACCACAGTGACGTCCCCTCTTGCCGGCCGGGCCATCGGACTCGCTGCAGTGCCCGATCCGGTGTTCTCCGGCGCGATGGTCGGGCCCGGGACCGCTATCGATCCCGTGCGTGAGCCGTCGGAGGCGCTCTCTCCCGTCGACGGCATCATCGTGTCCCTGCACCCCCACGCCTTCGTGGTCGTGGACCCGGAAGGGCACGGTGTGCTGACACACCTCGGTATCGACACCGTCCAGCTCAACGGCGAGGGCTTCGAGCTGCTCGTCAACAAGGGCGACACCGTGCAGCGCGGTCAGGCGGTCGTGCGCTGGGACCCGTCGGCCGTCGAGGCTGCCGGAAAGTCCGCCATCTGCCCGGTCGTGGCACTCGAGGCCACGACCGACTCCCTGTCCGACGTCCGTGAGGACGGCGACGTGAAGGCCGGCGAGAGCCTCTTCGGCTGGCAGTGACCCGCCGACGTCGGTGACGGCGAGTCGGAATCCATCGCGGCGGCTGGACCGCCGCCCAATCGGAGACGGTGAAATGGAGACAACGCTGCGAGGCGTCGGCGTGAGCCACGGGGTGGCGATCGGCGAGGTGCGGCACATGGGCACGGCGGTTCTCGAGCCGCCGGCCAAGCAGAACCCCACGCAGGACGCGGAGCGCGAACAGGGGCGCGCCCGCAAGGCCGTGGAAGCCGTGGCGGCCGATCTGATTGCGAGGGGCAATCTGGCGGGCGGTGAGGCGCAGGGCGTCCTCGAGGCGCAGGCCATGATGGCGCAGGACCCGGAGCTCATGTCCGATGTCGACCGCCGTATCGCCGTCGGCAGCACGGCCGAGCGGGCGGTGTACGACGCGTTCGCCGCCTACCGGGCGCTGCTGGCCGGTGCCGGCGAGTATCTGGCCGGGCGGGTCGCCGACCTGGACGACGTACGGAACCGGATCGTGGCGCGGCTGCTGGGTGTGCCGATGCCGGGTGTGCCGGACAGCGACGAGCCGTATGTACTGATCGCGCGGGACCTCGCGCCGGCCGACACGGCTCTGCTGGATCCGGCCCTGGTGCTCGGGTTCGTCACGGAGGAGGGCGGGCCCACGAGCCACAGCGCCATTCTGGCGCGGGCTCTGGGGGTTCCCGCTGTGGTCGCTCTCCCCGGTGCGGGTGAGATCGCCGAGGGCACGCTGATCGCGGTCGACGGCAGCACGGGAGAGATCTTCGTGGAGCCGAGCGACGAGAAGCGGACGCAAATGGAGCGGGCCGCTGCCGAGCGGAAGGCCGCGCTGGCGGCCTCCAGCGGACCGGGTGCCACGTCGGACGGGCACAAGGTGCCATTGCTGGCGAACGTCGGAGGGCCCACCGACGTTCCGGCCGCCGTCGACGCCGGTGCCGAGGGCGTCGGCCTGTTCCGTACCGAGTTCCTCTTCCTCGACGACAGCAAGCAGGCTCCATCGGAGGAGAAGCAGGTCGAGGCCTACCGGAAGGTGCTCGAGGCGTTTCCCGAGGGCCGGGTGGTCGTGCGGGTGCTCGATGCAGGTGCGGACAAGCCGCTCGACTTCCTGACCCCCGCCGACGAGCCGAACCCGGCACTGGGCGTGCGCGGGCTGCGTTCCCTGCTGGATCACCCGGAGGTGCTGCGGTCGCAGCTGTCCGCGCTGTCGAAGGCCGCGCAGGGGCTGCCCGTCTACCTCGAGGTCATGGCGCCGATGGTGGCGGACCGGACGGACGCCAAGGCGTTCGCCGACGCCTGTCGGGAGGCGGGGCTGCAGGCCAAGTTCGGGGCGATGGTGGAGATCCCGTCGGCCGCCCTGCGGGCTCGTTCGATCCTGCAGGAGGTCGAGTTCCTCTCGCTGGGGACCAATGATCTGGCTCAGTACACCTTCGCCGCCGACCGGCAGGTGGGTGCGGTGTCCCGGCTCCAGGACCCGTGGCAGCCGGCGCTGCTCGACCTGGTGGCGCTGTCGGCCGAGGCCGCGCGGGCCGAGGGGAAGAGCTGTGGTGTGTGTGGTGAGGCGGCCTCCGATCCGCTCCTCGCCTGTGTGCTCACGGGTCTCGGTGTGACGTCGCTGTCGATGGGCGCCGCGTCGATCCCGTATGTGCGGGCGACGCTGGCGAAGTACACGCTCGCCCAGTGCGAGCGTGCCGCCGCGGCGGCACGTGCCGCGGACACCGCGGAGGAGGCCCGGGTGGCCGCCCAGGCGGTGCTGTCCGGCGAGTAGGCACGCGGCACCACGGGCCAGGTGCCCGGGTGTGCCGGGAGAAGGGGGCTTTCCGCCGGGAGCGGGAAGCCCCCTTCGCCGTCAGTGGTGGCTGTCCGGGTCGTCGGTGGTGACGGGGAACCCGGCGCAGTACTCGACGCCGGGCTCCGGGGACAGGGGGTCTCCGGTGGCCGCGTCGGTGCAGTAGGCGCTGAACACCTCGCCCGCGGTCAGGGGGTCCAGGCGGCCCTGGTGGAGGCGCCATCCGTGGAGATGGTCGGGTGTGCCCGGGGCGCTGGTGCGCAGCACCATTCCCCCGGACCCTTCGAGTGCGATGCCCGCGGCGAGGACGGTGACGAATTCGGTGCCTTCGGTGGCGTCGATCTGTGCGGTGGACGACGGGCCGCCGTGGGCGTGCAGCACGGCGAGGAGCTGTTCGTCGGGGCCGGGAACGCTGCAGACGACGTGGTGCTCGCCCGGTCCGGCGAGCTCGAGGAGGCGCATCAGGATGCGGGAGGCCCGTTCGAACGCGGCGCTGCCGATGTCCTGGCCGCAGTCTGCGCAGACGCCGAGGTCGGCGAGGAGAAGGGTGGCGTACTCCCAGGTGGCCTGTCGTACGGTCCTGTTGACGAGCTCCGGCAGAAGACCGGTCAGTGGCCGACCGGTGTAGGGAACGCTCGGGCCACGGCCCGCGAGTTCGGCCGTGAACCGGCTGCGGCCGGCGGGGGTGTCGGCGTCGATGCCCGCCTCCGCGCAGTACTCGGCGAACTCGTCGGGGTCGAAGAGGGCGACGGATGTGTGCAACTGCTGGGCGGACAGGGTTTTCAGCAGTCGTTCGCACTGCTTCAGATAGGTCGGGTAGTCGTCGAAGGCGAAGGTGCGGTAGCGGCGCATCCGTGTGAAGTCCTGTTCGTCGGCGAGGATGCCGACAGTGCTGGGGACTTCGCGGCGCAGAGCGCGCCGCAGTGTCGCGTTGTCGCCGGGCCGCCGGGACCTCCCGGACCGGCCGGGCTGCCTGGACTGCTTGGACTGCTTGGACTGCTTCAGCTGCTTGGACTGCCTGATGTGCGTCATGCCGATTCCCCCGTGTCCTGTCGATCATTCGTGACTCACGGTAGCGGCCGGCACTGACAATGCCGGTTTCGGCAGTCGGTCGCGGACGAGCCGGCTCTGGGCCAGGCAGACCGTGGCGAGTCCGGTGCCGAACAGGGCCCAGCCGAGTGGGCCGGCGGCGACGGTGGCGGTCATGACGAGCGGGCCGAGGCTGCGTTGGGCCGAATTGGCCAGGCCGTGGACGCCGAGGTAGGCGCCCTGCGCCTCGTCCGGCGCCAGGGCTACGGAGAGTTCCCATGACGCCGTGGCGTGCAGCATCTCGGCGAACGTCAGCGCCACGGCCGCGACGGTGAGGGTGACCGTCGCGGTCCACGCTCCGCCGGTGGTCGACAGGCTCAGGGCGAGGGCGCCCACCGCGAACGCGGCGGCAAGGGGCACGAGGAGCCGGCGGGCGGCGTGGCTGGTGGCTCCGTAGCGGGAGAGCGGGATCTGGAGGGCGACCACCATCACGTTGTTGAGGACCATCAGCAGCGGGGCGAGTCCGTGCGGTGCGTCGGTGGCGTGGACGATCCACAGTGGCAGTCCGACCTTGAACACCGCGTCGTCGAGCAGCAGGAGGGCCTCGGTCGCGGTGTAGAGGAGATAGGTGCGGTCGCGCCAGGGGCCGGCCGGTTTCTGCGGGCCGGTGGTGCCGGTGGTGCCGCTGTCGCCGCTGGTCCTGCGGGCCGGGACGGGGGCTTCGCCGCAGCCCATGATGAGCAGGGCGGCCGTGAGGGCCGCGATACCGTTGCCGACGACCAGGGCCTGGTAGGCGGGGGTGGTGCCGATACCGAGGGCGGCTGCGGCCGCGAGACCTCCGACGGCGAACCCGATGTTGGAGACCGTGCGGTTCACCGCCTGGTAGCGCACTCGGTCGGGGCCGGCGACGCGGGCTGCGTACAGCTTGGTGAGGACGCTGCTGGCCCGGTCGCCGAAGCTGCCTGCCGCCGCGAAGGCGATCAGCAGTACGTACTGGTCGGTGGTGAGGAGGCAGAATCCCGCCGCGGCACGCAGCAGTTGCGCCGCGATCAGGAGGCGGTTGAGGGACATCCGGTCGGCGAGGCGTCCGGCGACCGGGGCTCCGGCGACTCCGATGCCGGCCGAGACGGCGATGAGGATGCCGACCTGGGCGGCCGTGAGGCCGGTGACATAGGTGAAGTAGAGGACCGCGGTGGCTGCCCAGAGGCCGTTGCCCGTCTTGTCGACGAGGGCTGTCCAGAGCATGCGGCGGCCGTCGGTTCCGCCCGGGATGCGTTCTTCGAGTGTGCGCCGGCGCTGCTGCTGACTCACGGTCCCCCCAACCTTGACCAACCTTGACGCGAATTATGTATTGGTACATAATTCATTACGTGACAGCACAATATTCGATCTCGGGTACGACCGCCAGTACGATTGCCGCCTCCGTCGAACGCGCGGTGGCCGAAGGCGCGTTGGGGCCGGGAGACGCCCTGCCCCCGGTGCGCAGGCTCGCCGACGACCTGTCGGTCAGTCCGGGCACGGTGGCGACCGCCTACAAGGAGCTGCGCCGGCGGGGGCTCGTCGTCACCCGTGGCCGGGGCGGCACGATCGTGGCGGCGGCGCCGTCGGTCGCCTCACGCCGGCCGCCCAGGGTGCCGGAGGGCCTGCGGGATCTGGCGGGTGGCCATCCCGACCCGGCGTTCCTGCCGGATCTGGTTCCGCCGGGCCGGCTGTCGGCCGGGGTCCGCTCGCACCGTGCGACGCCGCGGCTGCCCGAGCTGGAGGAGACGGTCCGGGCCTGGATCGGCGACGCGGGGGTGCCGGTGGAGCACGTCACCTTCGCCCACGGGGCCCTCGACTGCGTGGCACGGCTGCTGTCGACCGATCTGAGGCCGGGCGACGCGGTCGCGATGGAGGATCCCGGGTATCACCATCTGCTGGACCTGGTGCAGGCGTTGGGGCTGCGGTCGGTGGCCGTGGTCGTGGACGACGAGGGGATGCGGGCCGATGCGCTCGAAGCGGCAGTACGGGCGGGGGCGCGGGCCGTGGTGTGCAGCCCCCGTGCGCAGAACCCGTACGGCGGCGCGTTCTCGGCCGCGCGGCGGGACGCCCTGGGGGCGGT
Source organism: Streptomyces peucetius (assembly GCF_025854275.1). Taxonomy (NCBI): domain Bacteria; kingdom Bacillati; phylum Actinomycetota; class Actinomycetes; order Kitasatosporales; family Streptomycetaceae; genus Streptomyces; species Streptomyces peucetius. The sequence goes on from NZ_CP107567.1 coordinate 1,229,026, forward strand.
GCTGCGGCGGGCACCGGACGTCCTGGTGATCGAGAACGACCACGCGGCGGACATCGCGGGTGTGCCGCTCCACTCACTCGCGTCGGCCGGCCTGGCGCGGTGGGCACACGTACGGACCGTCACCAAGTTCCTGGGTACGGATCTTCGCTGGGCCGCCGCCGCCTGCGACCCGACGACACTGGCGCGCCACGACGGGCGGCTGCTGCTGACGTCGGGGTGGGTCAGTCATCTGCTGCAGCGCACGGTGCTCTCTCTGATGGGCGACGCCGACACGACGGCTCTGGTGGGCCGGGCGTGCTCCGCCTACGGCGAGCGGCGGAGGGCACTGGTGGCGGAGCTGGCCTCACAGGGAATCGCGGCGCACGGCCGGAGCGGGATGAATGTGTGGGTGCCCGTCCGGGACGAGTCCGCGGTGGTGAACGGGCTGCGCTCACGAGGCTGGTGGGTGGCCGCCGGAGCGCGGTTCCGGCTCGCGTCGGCGCCGGGGGTGCGCATCACGACCGCCGGTCTGGCGCCCGCGGACGCGGCCCGGCTGGCCTCGGACTTCGCCGCTGTGCTGGGCGAGTCCGAGACCACGTACGGGGGTTAGCGTCCTGCCCGCGACGACGTCCCGGAAACGGGGACGCTACGGCGGGTACGGGTGCGGGCGATGTCCTCGTAGAAGCGGAGGAGTTCGAGGTTGTCGACGGAGCCGGGGTTGACCGCCTTGTCGAGCGCTGTGCCCTGGAGGAGGCGCTTGACCGGGACCTCGATGCGCTTGCCGGTGAGGGTGTGGGGAACGCCGGGGACCTCGATGATGTCGTCGGGGACGTGGCGCGGGGAGAGGTTCTCACGGATGGACTGCTTGATCCGTGCGCGGAGCTCGTCGTCGAGTGCGGCGCCTTCGGCGAGGTGGACGAAGAGCGGCATCCAGTAGCCGCCGTCCGGTTCCTCGAGGCCGATGACCAGGGACTCTCGGATCTCGGGGAGCCGTTCGACGACCTCGTAGATGTCGGCGGAACCCATCCGGACGCCCTGCCGGTTGAGGGTGGAGTCGGAGCGGCCGTGGATGACCACGGAGCCGCGGTCGGTGATGGTGATCCAGTCGCCGTGCCGCCAGACACCCGGGTACATCTCGAAGTAGCTGTCGCGGTAGCGGCTGCCGTCGGGGTCGTTCCAGAAGCGGATGGGCATCGAGGGCATCGGGTTGGTGACCACCAGTTCACCGACCTCGTCGATGACCGGCTTGCCCTGCGGGTCCCAGGACTGGAGGTCGGTGCCGAGGCAGGCGGCCTGGAGTTCGCCGATCTCGACCGGCAGGGTGGGGACGGCCCCGGCGAAGCAGCTGCACACGTCCGTTCCGCCGCTGACGGAGGCGATCCACAGGTCGTCCGCCACCTCGTCGTGGATCCAGCGGAAGCCGTCCGGGGGCAGGGGTGAGCCGGTGGTGGCGACGCACTTGACGCGGGAGAGGTCGAAGTCCCGCCCGGGGTGGACGTCCGCCTTGGCGCATGCCATGACATAGGCGGCGGAGGTGCCGAACAGGGTGGCCCCGGTGCGCTCGGCGACGCGCCACTGGGCGCCGGTGTCGGGGAAGCCGGGGCTGCCGTCGTACAGGACGACGGTGGTGCCGGTGAGCAGGCCGGAGACGAGGAAGTTCCACATCATCCAGCCGGTGGAGGTGAACCAGAAGAGGCGGTCGCCCAGGCCGAGGTCGCAGTGCAGGCCGATCTGCTTGAAGTGCTCGAGCAGGATGCCGCCCTGTGACTGCACGATGGCCTTGGGAAGGCCGGTGGTGCCGGAGGAGTACAGGACCCACAGCGGGTGGTCGAAGGGGACCTGCTCGAAGACCGGCTCGGCGTCACCGGCGGTCACCGCCGACCACTCGAGGGTGCCTTCGGGGGCGTCGGTGCCGAGCAGCGGGATGTGGACGACCGCGCGCAGGGTGGGCAGTTCACGGCGGAGCTCGGCGACGGTCCCGGCGCGGTCGTGCTCCTTGCCGCCGTAGCGGTAGCCGTCGACGGTGAACAGGACCACCGGTTCGACCTGCTGGAACCGGTCGAGGACGCTGCGGGCGCCGAAGTCGGGGGCGCAGGAGGTCCAGACGGCTCCGACGGCGGCCGTGGCGAGGAACGCGGTGACGGCCTGCGGGATGTTGGGGAGGTAACCGCTGACGCGGTCCCCCGGCTGCACGCCGAGGGCGCGCAGCTGAGCGGCGAGCGCCCCGACCTGGCGGCGGAGCTCGGACCAGCTGACGGGTGACGGCTCGTGTGTCTCGTCCACATGAAGGAGCGCCGGGTCATGTGCGCGGCTCGGGTCCTCGGCGGTGCGCAGGGCGTGTTCCGCGTAGTTGAGGGTGGCGCCGGGGAACCACCGGGCGCCGGGCATGGCGCGGTCGGCGAGCACTCGCTCGTACGGGGTGGAGAAGCGGACCTCGAACCATTCGGCGACCGCCTGCCAGAACGTCTCCAGCTCCTCGACGGACCAGCGGTGCAGCGCCGGGTAGCCGCCCTCGGCGGGCGCGCCGTGGCGTTCGGCGGCCCAGGCCTGGAAGCGGGTGATCCGGGCGGCGGCGACGCGGTCGGGATCGGGCTGCCACAGAGGGGCAGGGTTCGCTGCTGAGGTCATGGGGCGGCTCCCGGGCTGGCTCTACGCGGTGTGTGCGTGCGCCGCGCACGAGCGGGGTGTGCGCGGACGCGGCTGACAGGACGATGCCATGTGATCGTCGTTCGCACCAGGGCGGATCCCCCATGGCCGGGTCGGCGAATATGTGCTCCCACCATGGGTGAACGCCAGTTGAACAGAGCATGCGGGGCAGCATCCGGGTGGCAGGGTGAGCAGCATGGACGGTCGTGATCTGGTGCGCGCGGTGAGAACTTTCGGTACGGCACACGGTCTGCGGGCGGCCCGTTCGGCGTGGCGCCGCCGGCGGGACGATGCCGAGGGCCTGCCGCCGCGGGGTGCGGAACGGGCCAGAGTGCCGGGTCCCGCCACCGGTGCCGAGCCGCTGCCCGGCGGGGGGACCGTGCGGTTCGCGCGTTCCGAGCTGCGGATCGTGGTGACGGTCGGCGGGGCGGTGTTCCGCGGCTGGGACGGTGCGCTGCCGGAGCCGTCGTACGCGCTGGCCGGCGCTCCTCCGGAGCCGGATCCACGGGCGGGTCTCGAGCCGGACATGGACGGCGGCTGGCGGGTGGTGTCCGAGCGTCTGACCGTCGCGGTCTCCCGGCACGGCGCGGTGGAGATCCGTACGCCGGGCGGTGTGGTGCTGCGCCGGGACCTGCCGCCCCGCTGGTGGGAGCCGGCCGCGGGCGGCACGGCACGGTGGGTGCAGCGCAGCGAGATCGCGGCGGACGCCCGCGTTTTCGGTCTCGGGGGCCGCGCGTCGGGGCCCCGGCTGCGGGACGGCTCGTACCTGCTGTGGAACACCGCTCCGCGGGCCGGGTTCGGTCCCGAGGACGGTCCCCTGCACATCACGATGCCGGTACAGACGGTGGTCGCCGACGCGGGCACCCATCTCGCCTTCCACGACAACAGCTGGGAGGGCCGGGTCACCGTGCGCGAGGGCGAGGAAGGAGCCGGGTCCGGCCACGACAGGCCCGGCACGGTCGAGGTGCGGATGGACGGCGGGCCACTGCGCAGCTGGGTGCTGGTGGGAGCACCGGCACGCGTCCTGAGCGGCTGGGCACAGCTGACGGGCGCGCCCGCGCTGCCGCCGTCCTGGGCGCTGGGTCCGCAGCACATGCGGCGGACGGGTGGCGAGGACGAGGTGCGGCGCACCGTGGAGACGCACCGGGACCTGGGCCTGCCGCTGTCGGCGGTCCACGTCGGCGGCGGCGTCGACGAGGCCGGCCCCGCCGACCGGGACCGGTTCCCCGGTCTGCCCGCGCTCGCGAAGGACCTGCGCGGGGACGGGGTGCGGCTGGTGCGGTCGGTGGCTCCGGCGGTGCCCGCGGAGCCGGAGGACGCGCTGTACCGCCATGGTTCCTCGGCGGGGCTGTTCGTACGGGACGCGCGGGCGGCCGAGGTGCGGGGTACGGCCGGCACCGCGGAGTGCGTCTTCCCCGACTTCACGGACGCGCGGGTGCGCGAGGCGTGGGACGAGCTGTACGGGGAGACGGCGGCGCGGGGCTTCTCCGGGGTGTGGCTCGACCGGAACGAGCCGGTGGCCTGCACTTCCTTCGACGGAGCGACGCTTCCCCGTTCCGCACGGCACGCGCTGGACGGGCGCGGCGGCGACCACCGGGAGGCGCACAACGTGTACGGGCTGGCCATGGCGAGGGCCGGTTACGAGGGGCTGCGCCGGCAGCGGCCCGACGAACGGCCCTTTCTGGTCTCCCGTTCCGGCTGGGCGGGCATGCAACGGTACGGCGGCGCCTGGGCCGGGGACGTGACCACGGGATGGCCGGGGCTGCGAGCCTCGCTGTCGCTGGTCCTGGGCCTGGGACTCTGCGGCGTTCCGTACTCGGGCACGGATGTGGGCGGAGCCGGTGAGGAGGTGCCGGCCGAACTGTATCTGCGCCGGCTCCAGCTGGCGGCGTACCTGCCGCTGTCGCGTACGACGGAGTCCGGGCCGCCCTGGGCGTACGGGCCGGAGGTGACCGCGCACGTGCGGGCCGCCCTGGAGGAGCGGGTGCGGCTGGGCCCGTACTTCGTGACCCTGGCGCAACTGGCGCGGCTCACCGGCGCGCCGTACGCGCGCCCGCTGTGGTGGCGCACCCCCGGAGAGCGTGCCCTGCGGAACTGCGAGGACGCGTTCCTGCTGGGCGACGCGCTGCTGGTGGCGCCGGTCCTGGAACCGGGTTCGGACCGGCGTGCGGTACGGCTGCCGCGCGGCCGGTGGTACGACACGGCGTCGGGCCGGCCGTACGAGGGACCCGGTCAGGTGCTCGTGGACGCGCCGCTGTCCCGGATCCCGGTGCTGGCACGGGCGGGGTCGGTGCTGCCGGTGCTCGCCGGGCCGGGCGGCGGCGACGGGGCGGCGGACCGGGTCGCTCTCGAAGTGTGGGCGCCGGCCGCGGGCCGCAGGGGCGGCGGGCTGGTGGTGCGCGACACCGGCGACGGGTGGGACGAACCGGAGATCGAGCGCTACACGACGCGGCTGGCGGGCGGGCGTGTGGTGGTGGAACGGACCATGGACGACGGCGCGGTGGCGGTCGAGGGGCCGGTGCGGGTGCGCGGCCTGGAGTGACTCGGCCGCACGGCCCTCAGCGGCTGTCGGCGCCGTGGCCTTCGGCGCTGTGGCGTTCGATGCGACCCGGGTGGGCGCCCTGTCCGTAGGCGCCGGCGAACCAGTTGCGGACCGCGATGGTGTGGAGCGGGAAGGCGAGTTCACGGGGCGCGTGCAGCAGCTCCCAGCCCTCGGTCTCGTCGGTGGGCACCGACGGCGGCAGTTCGGCGGCCGGGCGCTCGGGGAGGAGCCCGAAGACGAGCAGGTGCCCAGCTGGGGAGCTGAGGGCGTCGGCGAGCCGCACGTCCTGCTGCGGCACCTCGATGCCCGTCTCCTCCCGCAGTTCGCGCACCACGGCGTGCCGCCAGTCCTCGCCGTGGTCGATGAAGCCGCCGGGCAGGGCGGTGCCTCCGAGGGCGGGTTCGATGGTGCGTGTGATGACGACGAGCCCGGTGCCGCGCTCGTCGTGGGCGGGCAGCAGGGCGACGACAACGGGGAGCGGGTTGCGGTACGCGGTCTCGCCGCAGGCGGCGCACGTTCGTGGCCAGCCGGGGTCGGCGCCATAGGGAGTACCGCAATGGCCGCAGTGCGAGGCGTGGGAGGCGTGGGACATGGGCGGACGGTAACCGATCACTCTTTCCCGGCGGGGACGTTGCTGGTAGACCATGGCGCATGACTCGACTTGGTTCCGCTCTCCGGGTACTGACCGCCGCGGCCGCGGCCCTGCTCTGCGTCACGTCGGCGGCGCCCGTCGCACAGGCCGGGCCGGAGCCGAAGGCGCCGCGGGAGTTCGTGGCGCTGCGCACCGTGGCACCGACGATCATCCAGGAGATGCGGTACACGACGGACCACAACTTCGTGGGCGAGCCGGTGGACGGCTACCGGCAGCCGGTGTGCATCGTGACCCGGCCGGCGGCGCAGGCGCTGGGCCGGGCGCAGTCACGGCTGTTGCGGCAGGGGTACTCGCTGAAGGTGTACGACTGCTACCGGCCGCAGCGGGCCGTCGACCACTTCGTGCGATGGGCGAAGGGCCTCGATGACGAGGCGATGAAGCAGGAGTTCTACCCGCAGGTGGACAAGTCGCGCCTGTTCGCGGACGGTTACATCGCGGAGAAGTCCGGGCACAGCCGCGGCAGCACGGTGGACCTGACGATCGTGAAGCTGCCCGCGGCGCCCACCCGGCGCTACGTCCCCGGCGAGACGCTCGTGCCGTGCTTCGCGCCGCAGGACGAACGGTTCCCCGACAACTCGGCCGACATGGGCACCGGTTACGACTGCTTCGACACGCTCTCGCACACCGACGACCCTCGGGTCACCGCGGAGCAGCGCGCCAACCGGGACCTGCTGAGGAGCACACTGGCCGCCGTCGGGTTCGTGAATCTCCCCGAGGAGTGGTGGCACTTCACGTACAAGCCTGAGCCGTTCCCCGACACGTACTTCGACTTCCCCGTCGCCGTGCGTTCGGTCGCCGGGCACCGGGCGGGCTGACGCCGGGCGCCGTGGCGGCTACGGTGCCCGCATGGCGGAGGCAGAGCAGCGGACATTCGAGTCGTACGAGGAGTTCTGGCCCTACTACGTCGCGATGCACTCACGGGCGGCGACCCGGTGGGTGCATCTGACGGGGACGCTGACCGGGCTCGCGGTCAGCGTGTACGGGCTGGCGCGGGGGCGGAAGCCGTACGCGGCCGCGCTGCCGCTGATCGGGTACGGGACCGCCTGGCCGGCCCACTTCTTCATCGAGAAGAACAACCCGGCGACGTTCGGGCACCCGGCGTGGTCGCTGCGCGGTGATGTGCGGATGATCCGGATGATGCTGGCCGGCCGGGACGCCGAGCTGGCCGAGACCGCCGCCAAGTGGCTGGCGGAGAACGGCTGAGCATCCCTCTCCGTCGCTGCCGACGGACCCGTCGGGGTCCCGTGAAGCCCACGGCCCGTACCCCGGTCGGTGGGGGTACGGGCCGTGTCACGCCGGTCCGGTCTGCCGTGAGGTGCGGGGCTTCAGGTGGTGGCGGGCTCACGCACCTGGTCCGCGCGGGCGAGCGCGTGCTCGACGACCGCGACGAGGATGTCCTTGACGGATTCCCGTTCCCGGGCGTCGCCGATCAGGAGCGGCACCTCCGGGTCGAGGTCGAGCGCGGCGCGGACGGTCTCGGCCGGGTACCGCTTCGCCCCCTCGAAGGAGTTGACCGCGACCGCGAAGGGAATCCCGCGGCGTTCGAAGTAGTCGATTCCGGCGAAACTGTCGTCCAGGCGGCGGGTGTCCGCGAGGACGACGGCGCCGAGCGCGCCCTGCGCCAGCTCGTCCCACAGGAACCAGAAGCGGTCCTGTCCGGGTGTGCCGAAGAGGTAGAGGACCAGGTCCTCGCGGAGCGTGATGCGGCCGAAGTCCATGGCGACCGTGGTGGTCGTCTTGCTCTCGACGCCGGCGATGTCGTCGACCGGCCGGCCGGCCTCGGTGAGTCTCTCCTCCGTCCGCAGCGGCCTGATCTCGCTGACCGCGCCCACCAGGGTGGTCTTGCCGACGCCGAAGCCGCCTGCCACCAGGATCTTCAGAGTCACCGGCTCGATCGGCGCCTTGCGGCTAGAGCGCCCGAAGACCATTGATCACCTCGCGGAGAATGCTCACGTCCGGCAGTTCGGCCGGAGGTACGGGACGGGTTACGTGTACGAGTGCGTCGTCGACGAGATCCCCGACGAGGACGCGGACCACACCGACGGGCAGGTCGAGCCCCGCGGCGAGTTCGGCGATGGACTGGGGGGCACCGCCGCAGCGTTCGACGATCTCGACGTGTTCCGGCGAGAGCGTCTGGTCACGGCCGGGATCGTCGGCCGCGGGCTCGGGCACGACCAGGGCGATCAGGTCGAGCCGGTGGCGGCCCGCGTGGCTGGTGCGGCCCCGGGTCATCGCGTAGGGGCGCACCACCGGGCCGGCGTCGGCGTCGATCCAGTGGTGCGACCTGCGACTGTGCCGGACTGAGTCACTCATGGCCGCCTCACCCTCCGGCGGCCGGTCCGGTCCGTGGCGCCGTGACGAGGTGGGCTCCGACGCGCTTGACCATCAGCGTCATCTCGTAGGCGACCTGGCCCACGTCGGAGTCGGCGTCGGCGAGGACCGCCAGACAGCTGCCGTCGCCGGCCGCGGTGACGAAGAGGAACGCCTCGTCGAGCTCCACGACGGTCTGCCGGACCTGGCCGGCGTCGAAGTGACGGCCGACGCCCTTGGCCAGGCTGTGGAACCCGGAGGCCACGGCGGCGAGATGTTCGCTGTCCTCACGGCTGAGGTCCCGTGAGGTACCGGTGGCCAGGCCGTCGCTGGAGAGGACCAGGGCCTTGCGGATGGTGGCGACGCGGTCCACCAGCTCGTCGAGGAGCCAGTTGAGCCCGCCCGAACGCTGAGTGCCGGTGGCGTCGGTTGCTGCGGCATGCGGTGCGGTCATCGACCGTCCCCCTCCGATGTCGATCCTGGTGCGGTCCGGCCGTCGCCGGTCCCGTCGGTTGCTTGCTCTGCGGCGGCTTGGTCCGCGGCGGCTTCGTCGGCGTTGCGGCGGCGGCCACGCTGCCAGCCGCGCTGCATGGAGGCCATGCGGTTCCGCACCTCTTCTGCGTCCCGCTCCGGCTCGCGACCCGCGTCGGCGGCAGCGGGCTGCTCGGGGTCCGGGGCCGACGCCCTGAGCTGGGGCACCAGGCTGGCCTGCCGTACGCGGCGGGGCAGTCCGTCGAGGTGTGACGGTGCCGCGTCCGGTGCGGGGCCGTCGTCGCGCCGTCCCGCCGGCTGTGTCCCGGCGTCCCGGGACGCCGGCACGGGCGCCGGCCCGCTCTGCGGCCTGGGCCTCGACCGGTCGCGGCGCTCGGGTGTCAGGGGCGTGGGGGCGGCCGTGAGCGGCGGCCGGGCGAACGGCGTCGGCTCCACGGGGCTCCCCGGTTCGGGGGCCGGGTGGCCGCGTCCGCCGGAGCCTCGTTCGTCGACCCGCCGGCCGTGGTCGACGACGAGCGTCGGGGGGCGGCGGCGCGGCAGCGGAACCGGGCCCGGCAGGCGGTGCTCCCCCGGCTGCTCGGGCGACGCCTGCCGGTTGCCGGATCCGTCACCGCGGCGGTCGCGGCGGCGGGACCGGAAGATGCCGCCCCGCTCGCTGTCGCTGTCGTCCAGGTCGGCGATGCGGTCCGGGTCGGAGAGACGGTCGGGGTCGGTGGGCAGGGACCGGTCGTCCCCCAGCAGTGCGCGGTCGCGCTCGTCGAGGCCCAGCGCTTCGACGGGGGCCTCCAGTTCGACGGGTCCGTCGAGAAGCGCGGCACCGGTCAGGCCGTTGTGCCTCTGTGACAGGGCCGCCTGCCTGCCGTCACGCCGTCCGGCCGGGCTCTCGCTCTTGCGGTCCAGCCGGAATCCGGCGCCCTGGGTCTCCGGCGCATCCGTGAGCAGCGCCGCGGGAATGAACACCACCGCGGTGATGCCGCCGTACGGGGACTGCTGGAGCGACACCCGCACGTTCTGGCGCTGGGCGAGGCGGCTGACGACGAAGAGGCCGAGCCGGTCGGTGTCGGAGAGTTCGAACTCGGGGGTCTCCGCGAGGCGCAGATTGGCTTCGAGGAGGGCGTCGGCCGCCATGCCGAGACCACGGTCGTGGATCTCCAGGGTGAAGCCGTTGGCGACCCGCTCGCCGAGGACCTGCACACCGGTGTGCGGGGGCGAGAACACCGTGGCGTTCTCGAGGAGTTCGGCGATGAGGTGGGTGAGGTCGGCGACCGCCGGGCCGCCCACGCCGATGCGCGGCAGCCTGCGCACCTCGATGCGCTCGTAGTCCTCCACCTCGGCGACCGCGGCCCGTACGACGTCCATCAGCTGGATGGGCTTGCGCCACTGGCGCGAGGGGGCGGCCCCCGAGAGGATCACCAGGCCCTCCGCGTGGCGCCGCATGCGGGTGGTGAGGTGGTCGAGGCGGAACAGGTCGGCCAGTTCCTCGGTGTCCTCCGTGCGCCGCTCCATGGTGTCGAGGAGGGACAGCTGACGGTGGAGCAGGACCTGGTTGCGGCGGGCGAGGTTGACGAACACCTCGGACACGCCGCGGCGCATGTCCGCCTGGCGCACGGCGGCCTCGACGGCCGCCCGCTGAAGGGTGTTGAGTGCCTGCCCGGCCTGGCCGATCTCGTCCTTGTCGTACTCGAGGCGCGGTGCCTCGGTCTCGACGTCGACGTGTTCCCCGGCGGCGAGGCGGCGCATCACGCTGGGCAGCCGTACGCCGGAGACCTCGTGGGCCTCCTTGCGGAGCCGGGACAGGTCACGGACCAGGTCCCGCCCGATCCGTACGGAGACGATGACGGAGACGAGCAGGGCGAGGAAACCGAGTACGCCTGCCACCCCGGCCTTGACGAGGACGCCGTAGGCGGCGGGTTCGACGCGGTCCTGGTAGCGGTCGCGGGCCTCTGCGGCCTCCTGGTCCAGGTTGTCGAGGACCGGTGTGGCGGCCTGCTGCCAGCGTTCGGCCTCGGACACGGGGAGTTCGTCGGCGGGACCGCCCGCGATCAGGCGCTCCTCCGCCGCGCGCAGCGGCGCGGTCTCCGGGCTTCCCCAGTACTCCTCGAACCGTTCCCGGTCCTCGGCCGGTAGCAGCTCGAGGTTCGTCTCGTAGTGGATCTGCCGGTGGGCCGTGTGGTCGGCGAGTTCGCGGATCTCGTTCGCCGAGACCTTCCGCGCCGTCAGCGAGGAGGCGATCAGGGCGTCCTCGCGGGCGAGCATCTCGCGGGCCCGGGAGAGGCCGACGAGCGCCCGGCCCTGGCGTTCCAGCTCGACGTCGTCGAGGGCGTGCAGCGTCAGCAGGAAGCTGTGGGAGGGGTCGATGATCCGGTTGAAGAAGTCCAGCACCTGCGGGCGGGTGACGGTGTTCGTGTCGACGGACCGGCGGAGTACGCCGATGCCGTCGAACGCGTCCAGGAGCTTGGTGAGCCGGTCGAGCGACTCCGGGGTCATGTCGTCCCTGACGGACGGCTTCGCGGCGTTGCTCCGGATGTCCGCCAGGGCCTGGTCGGTGGCTTCGCGACGGCTTCGCAGATCGGGCAGCGCGGCGGCGGCACGGCGGTCGGCGAGATAGACGAGCGTCTGCCGGCGTTCTTCCTGAAGGACGGCGACGCTGTCCACGACGGGCTGTCCGACCTGTTCGGCCACCGAGGCCGCTTCGAGCAGTTGGTTCGCCTCCCGGCCGGTCAGTACGGTGGCGAAACCCCACAGAGCCGTGAGGGAGACGAGCGGGACGAGCAGCAACGCCACGATCTTCCGGCGGATGGACTTCCCGCGAAAGCGCATGGCCTCCCCCTGGTCGACCCCGCACGGTGCGGGTGGTATTCCCTCAGCAAACGGCGTGAGCCTACTACTGTCACACAATCAACTCGAAGACTCGTCCGGACGGTTTTCGGCCGCCATGACACGGTCCGATCACAGGATGTCCGGGTATTCGCGGAGATGGCGTTCCCGGCCGCGCCGGTCGTCAGCGGCGGTGCGGCACTTTTCGGACCTGGGCAGATGGCTGGAACTCTACGGTCACCGGGAATCATCGCCCCTGGTCGTTCGTCATTCAGTGCGGGGGCGTCGAGGGTTCGCAGTCGCCACGCGCATCGGAACGGGCCGTGGTCACGGGCGGTTCGGGGGCCGAACGGCCGTGGGAGGAATGCCGCGGACGTGGTCCGGTCGGAGTAGGGCGGCGGAATCCGGGCACCCACCGTTGAGTCGGACATGAGGTGGGGAGTGACACGATCCATGGACACGGAAGAGCGTCGCGAAGCGACGCCGGTGGCGGGGGACGGCGCGTATGTGCCGCAGCAGCTCTGGGTCGAGGAGCCGGCGGCCAGACCGCGCATGGCCGACCCCGTCCGCACGGCGGCGGTCCGCGCCGTGATCATCATCTCGCTGACGGTGATTCAGGCGATGGCCGCGTTGCTCTTCACGCTCTCCGGGGCATGGCTGGCGTTCCCGGTGACGATGTGCTGTGTGGCCAGCACGGTGGTCGCCACCTGGGCGGTGCTCGACGTGTGGGTCACCCGCCAGGTGTGGAACCAGCGCAACGGCGTGGTGTCGGTACCGAGCAGCACCGCCCGCCGGCTGCGCCGTGAGCGCCGCCGCGCCCGCCGGGCGGCCCGCGCCGCCGCCCGCGGGACCTCACGCATACGGCGGCGCGGCAGCGGCAGGCTCTCCCAGGCGTGAGACACGCGCGCAGCGGCGCGGGGGCGCGGCGCTCACGCCGGCGGGTGCGGGTGCTGTCCCGCCCGCCGGTCCGGTGCCTGCACCGACCCGTTGAGGCGCCCTCACACCGGCTGGTCGGGGGCGGCACCGGCGGGCTGTGGTCCGGACGGCTCCGGGGCCGGTCCTTCCGTCGGCTGCTCGGGCAGCGGCGCCCGCTTGAACATGCGCGTCGCCGTGATTTCTCCGTGCACCGTCGCTCCCGCCGGATCGGGCTGCGGCAGGCCGGGACGCAAGTGCTCCTCGACGCTGATGTACTTCAGGCCCGCCCTCAGGTCGGCGTCGTTGCGCAGCCGGATCACCAGCGGGAACTCGGCCAGGGCCGTCGTGTCGAACAGGCCCGTGGTGTAGAGCAGCTGCACGCCCAGCGCGTCGGACACCGCACGCTGGAGCTCGAGCAGGTACGTCGCGTTCGCCCGGCCGATGGGGTTGTCGAGGAAGAGTGTCCCCGCGTGCCGGTGCCTGTCCCGGCCGCGGTCGTTGCTGCGCAGCGCGGCCATCGTGCAGTACAGGGCGATCGCCGCGGTCAGCAGCTGGCCGCCGGAGAAGACGTCGCCCATCTGACCGACCGGCACACGCTCGGCCCGCAGGACCGCGTCGGGCTTGAGGATCTCCACGGCCACGCCCCGGGGTTCCAGGGCCGCCTGCACTCCGCGCAGCAGCAGCGACATGCCGTCCCTGCGCAGGTCGGAGTTCTTCTTCACCGCCGCACGGGTCGCCTCGTCGACGACCTCGCCGAGCCGCTCCGCGAGCGTCGCCTGGTCCGGTTCCTCGAAGCGGATCCGCAGGAACTCCTGCCCCGACCACTCGCCGAGCCCGTCGGGCAGGCGGGAGAGCCGCTGCGCGGAGCGGAGCGTCGCGAGCGCCGACTCCACGAGGCCGCGCAACCGGTCGACGATGGTGTCCCGGTTGCGCTCGAGCTGCGCCAGCTCGTCGGTGAGCACCCGCAGCCTCGGCGCGAACGCCTCCGCCCACTTCGCCGCGTGTTCGGGCAGCGCGGCCGCAGGCAGCTCGCGGATCTGCTGCCGGGCCGGGGTGCGCACCTGCTCGTAGCGGGTGGCGTTGGCGTGCCGTACGAGCACGTCGCTCGCCTCCCGCACGGCCGACTCGGCGGCCGACAGGTCGCCGGCGCAGCCGCGCAGCGAGCGGCGCGCCTCCGCGGCGGAGTGCCGGGCCTCTTCCAGGGTGCCGGGATACGGCTCCGGGGGCTGCGGCGTCTCGTCCTCGTGATGGTGGTCGCGCAGCAGGTCGCGCAGGAGCGCGGCCGTCTCGTCGAAACCGCCCGCCGCGTCCTCCGTGGCCCGGTGGGCGTGGAGCAGTCCGGCGTGGGCGGCGCGGGCCGCCTCCAGGGTGTCGGTGCAGGAGGCGAGTTCACCGGTGGCCGTGCGCAGGAGCGCCTGGGCGTGCTCGGCGTCCACGGGGACGAGTTCACCGGGCAGTTCGGTGTGCGCGTCGCCGTCGGCGGGCGCGAGCCGCTCGGCCTCGCCCCGCAGCCGGCCCAGTTTCTCGCTCGCCTCCGAGGCACGCGTCTCCAGCATCTGCACCAGCGACTCGGCCCGGACCACGGCCGCCTGGCGTGAGGGGCCGTCGGCGCCGTCCGTTCCCTCCAGGAGCTGTGCCGCGCGGGTGCGGACCTTGTTGGTGAGCCGGTCGAGCTCCGCGAGCGCGGCGCTCTCGTCGCTCTCCGCGCGGGCCTGCTCGGCGCGCAGGTCGGCGCCGACACCGACCTTCTCGTAGAGCTGGGACGCCGCGCGGTACGCCTCCCGCAGCGCGGGAAGCGAGGAGCGGGGCGCGTCGGCGTCCTGCTCCGGAAGGCTTTCGGGCGCTCCGGCGATCTCGGCGCGCTCGGCGCGCAGCGCGCGGGCCGTACGGCGGGCGTCGTCCCCGGCGCGCTGGGCGGCGCGGCGGTCCTCGTCGGCGGCTTTCGCACGCTCCAGGCAGCTCGCGGCGCGGGCCTCCGACTCGGCGGCCTCGTCGGCCAGTTCCCGGAGTCTCACCTGCCAGGCGGCCCGCTCCCGCAGCCGGAAGGCGAGGCCCGCGAGGGCGTCGGCGGCCCGCCGGGCGCGCTGCGCGGAGTCCTGCCGCTCGTCGCGGACGCGGGCGGCGTCGGCAGCCGCCTCTTCGGCCTCGGCACGCGCGGTACGGGCCTCGGTGAGCGTCTCCTGTGCCTCCTGGGCGGTCTGGCGTGCGCTGCGGGCGCCTTCGGCGAGCTCGGCGAGCATCCCCTGCGGGCAGTCCGCGCGCCATGCGCCGAGGCGGGCCCCGATGGCCCGGTCGGCGGCGAGGCGGGCGGCGAGCGCCCGGATGTCCTCGTCCCGCGCGGCGACCCTGGCGCGCAGCGCGTGGCGCTCCTCGTCGGCGGCGTGCTCGTCGTGCATCGCGGGGTTCGGCGGCACCAGGAACACGTCCGCGTCGTCGCCCGCCCCGGGCCGCGGAACGGGGGCGAGCAGCGCCGCGGACGTTCCCACGGCCACGGCGGAGCGCGGCAGCAGGGCCGCGCCCGCGAGCACGTCGCGGGCGCGGGCGTGCGAGGCCGGGTCGGTGATCACCACACCGTCGACGAGCTCCGGCCTGCCGGCCAGCACGGCGGCGTGGTCCACCGGGTCGACGGACTGGGCGAGATACCGCCAGCCGGGCAGCGCCGGGATGCCGTGCTCGCCCAGGTACTCGACGGTGGCCAGGACGTCGGGGCCGGGGGGCAGCAGCCCTCCGTCGCCGAGGGCGCCGAGGATGCGGGCGTCGTCGGCGGCGGCGGTGCGCAGGTCGAAGAGCTGCCGTTCGGCGGAGGAGACGGACCGGTCGAGCAGTTCGCGCAACTCGTCGGCGAACCCGTCGAGTTCCTCGACGGTGAGGGGTCCGCCGGACGTGCGGAGCGGTCCGCCGCGGGAGCCGGCCGCGGCCTGCGGGTACGTGCCGTCGGCGGCGGTCGCGGGCCGCGGGGAACCGTCCGGCTCGCCGGTGGTGCCGTCTGTCGCCGGGGCGCCGCTGCGCGGGGACGGGACCGCGGGCGCCGGCGGGGCGAGGCTCAGCAGATCCGTGAGGCGTTCGTCCGCCGCGATGGACTCGGCGGCGCGGCGTTCCGCCTCGTAGGCGTTCTCCGCGGCGTCCGCCGCGTCGGCCGCGCGGGCCGCGGCCAGTTCGGCGCGGCTCTCGGCCGCGGCCGTCTCCTTCGCGCGGTCGGCCGTGGAGCGGGCCGCCTCGCGGGCCTGGTCCCACGCGGCCACGGCCGCCTTCTCGGCGTCGCTCGCCGCCAGTGCGGCGCGCGCCGGGTCGGCGTCGGGAGCGGTGTCGTCGAGCCATCCGGCCCGTACCGCCTCCGCCGTCTCCTGCTCGACCTCGCTGAGGCGCTGGCGCAGGTGGCCGATCTCGCTGCGGGCCCGCTGGGCCTCGGTCGCGGCGGCGGTCGCGTCGCGGTGGGCGGACTCCGCCGTCTCCTGGAGTTCGCGGGAACGCTCCTCCTCCTCGTTGGCGACGCGTTCGCCGTCCTCCGCCGCCGTGTGCAGGGCACGCACCAGATCACCGGCGGCCTTGGCGCGGGCGGCGAGCGCGGGAGCGGCGTCGCGCTCGGCCTCGCGGATCGCCGCGGCGACGCGAGCGGAACGGTCACCGGCCGCCCGGTGCCGCAGCACCGCCTCCGCGGCCAGCCAGGCGGAGTGCAGCGTACGGGCGTCGATGAGCTCCCGGCGCCTGGCGGCCGCGCCCTTCTCCGCGGCGGCCAGGGCCAGCGAGGCGTGCCGGAAGGCCAGCTCCGCGGCGACCAGCGAGCTGCGGCTGCGGGCCTGTTCGGCTTCGGTCACGGTGTGCGCGGCGGCGGTGACCTGCTGGGCGAGCTCCGCCGCCCGGGACCGTTCCTCGGCGGCGCGGGCCGTCAGACGGCGCGCCAGGGTACGGGTGCGGCGCTCGGCGCCGGCGTGGATGTCGCGTGCCCGGGCCCTGGTCCCCGCGGCTTCGACGATACGGCCGAGCAGTTCGACGGAACCGGCGGTGAAGTCCCGTTCAGCGGTGAGTTCGGCACGGCGGCCCAGCTTGTTGCCGAAGCCGCTGACGAGATCGGCGAGACCGTCCGTGTCGCGGGTGTCGGTGACGGCCCGCAGCAGCAGATCGGTGAAGTCGGAGTCCTTCTTCACCGCGAAGAGCCCCGCCGCCTCGCCCTCGTCGGCGTTCATCTCACGCTGGTAGCGGAACAGTTCGGGGTCGAGACCGAGGTCGCCGAGGTGCTCGTTCCACCGGTCGTGGATCTCCTCCCAGTACACCTCGAGGTGCGGATACACCTTGCCGGCCTCGGTGAGCGCGTCACGGAAGCCCTTCATGGTGCGGCGGCGCCCCTGGGCGCCGGAGGCGCCCTCGACGGGCGGGCGCACGGCGGTGGACTCGGCGACGGGCAGCGAGTCGAGGCCGAGGCCCGGCCCGGGGCGGAACGAGTACCACGCCTCCGCGAACTTCCGCGGGTCGTTGGACACCTGCCGGCCCCGCCACTCGCTGACCTTGCCGACCACGACCAGCTCGCCGGTGAGTGTGTGCTGCCACTCGAGAGCGACATGCCCGCAGTCGTCCGCGAGGAGGAACTTGCGCAGCACGCCGGAGCTCGCCCCGCCGAGGGTGTTGCGATGGCCGGGCAGCATCACCGAGAAGATCAGCTTGAGCAGGACCGACTTGCCTCCGCCGTTCTCCAGGAAGAGCACGCCCGCGGGCGCTGGGCGGCGCGGCGGGCCGACCGGCTCCTCCTCGAAGAACTCCGCCTGCATGGGGGCGGGATCGGGCACGGGCTCGCCGACTCCACGCAGGTCGAGCACGGTGTCGGCGTAGCGCGCACCGGCCGGACCGATGGAGTAGAGGCGGACCCGGGACAACTCGTACATGGCGGCGGACTCTCGGTTTCGTCGGTTGCGCGTGCTGAACGGTTACGCGTGGAAGGGCAGGCCGGCGTCGGCGGCCAGTTCGAGGTCGTCACCCTCCGGCGGGGCGACGAGCGTCGCGGAGCCGTCGCTGACCGGGACGACGCCGAGCTCCAGCAGCTCGGCCATCGCGGCGCCGCCCGCCATGTCGCGGACCTGGAGCTGGTAGCGGGCGGTGGTGCGGTACGCGCCACCGGCGTCGTCGCCGGTCCGTTGCAGAAAGCCGGAGTCGGTGAGGAACGCGACGGCCTTGCCGACGATGCCGGTCGTGGACCCGGCGAGGCGGCGGGCGTCCTTGGTGGCGCCGGTCGCGCTGCGGCGCGCGTACACCCGCCAGGCGGCCTCCAGCCCGGGGGCGTCGCTGGCCGGGTCGGTGTTCTCGCCCTGCTCGTCCGCACGCTCCTCGAGACGCCGGCACGCCTGGCGCACGAACGCGTCGACGCCGTTGACGGTGATCCGGCCCACGTACCCGTCGTCGGCGAGGTCCTCGGGACGGGGAAAGGCCATGGCCGCGACCGCGAGATGGGCGAGTCCGTGCAGGAAGCGGTCCGCCGAGTCGGCGGAGGCCCGTCGGGCGTAGTCGCCCATGCGCACCGCGAACACCGAGTCCTCGCCCGCGGTCACGGCCATGCCGGCCCGGGGGGACACCTCGAGGACGACCAGGCCGAGGCCGGTGGCGACGGCGTCGGCAAGGCGCGCGAAGGCGGTGTCCTCGCGGTAGCGGCGCAGCAGTTCGGCGTACTCGGCGTCGCGGGCCGGGAGCAGCTTCGGCTGCAGGCCGAAGGAGACGAGGCGTGCGGCGTCGGCGGCGTCGGCCGGCGTGACGGCGCCGCCGGGGGCGGCGGAGACGGGGCCGGCCGGTGGGCCCTGAGGGGCGACCGGCTCGCTCCACGCGGCGCCGGGCTCGGCGTGGTGGTCGCTCACGGTGTGGGCTCCTTGGAGATGCGGTTCGGGTGGGGCGGGGTGGGGACAGTCGCGGGAGGGGCCGTTCCCCTACGCGGAGGGGGCCGGAACCGTGCCCGCGGGGGAGGTCACGC
Source organism: Streptomyces peucetius (assembly GCF_025854275.1). Lineage (NCBI taxonomy): Bacteria > Bacillati > Actinomycetota > Actinomycetes > Kitasatosporales > Streptomycetaceae > Streptomyces > Streptomyces peucetius. The sequence continues at coordinate 1,247,329 of NZ_CP107567.1, forward strand.
ACTCGGAGGGGGCCGTGCGCACGGGGATGGTCGTGCCTGCGGGCGGGGCCGTGTGCACCGGAGTGTTGGTCGTGCCTGCGGGCGGGGCCGTGCCTGCGGTGGTGGCCCGGCCCGCGGGCGGGGCGACGCGCACGGGACGGGTCGTGCCTGTGGGGGTGGTCATGTGGCCTCCGAGCGGGCCGCCGCCATGCCCGCCGCGTCGAGGAGCGCCGTACCGACGATCAGGTCGGCGCCGCCGAACTCCGGGTCGTCCAGCTCTGTGCCGTCGTCGACGGCGAACAGCAGTCGCTGCTCGCCCTGGCGGTAGGCGGTGCCGACCGGAGGGCTCGCCGCGTGGACGGCGAGGAGTGCCACCAGGTAGGGCAGCTCGGGGTCCCGGCTGCGTGCCTCCGCCAGCAGGCCCGAGAGGCGACGCGGTGCCTCGTGCTCGAGGTCCAGCAGTTCCATGGCGCTCGCGAGCTGTGCCTCACTGAAGCGGCTGTCGTCGGGGGTGGCGATCAGGTCCGGTTCCGGCATCTGAGCGCCGAGGTGCTCGCGCTCCGCCGGCGGGGTCAGCAGCAGGTCGACCAGGTCGCCGACCCGTACGGAGGGCGGCGTGCGCAGCCCGGTGCCCCGGGCGAAGAACGCGTCCGTGACGCGGGTCGCCGACCCGACGGGCAGCGGCAGCAGCGGCGCCACCAGCTGTCCGTACAGGTCGAGACCGGTACGGGCGGTGGGACGGGCGAACGCCTGCCGGTCCTGTTCCGCGCGGAACAGCGGCCCGGCCTCCAGCAGCCGGGACTGGAGCTGGGTGTGCCGCCGGATGCAGTCCTTGACGATGTCGACGAGTTCGGCGGCGCGCCGCTTGTGCTCCGGGTCCTCCGCCTCGTCGCGGGCCTTGCGGATGTTGGTGAGGATCGCGTTCTCGTGGCGGTAGCGGTCGGCCACGTGGTCGAGTGCCTCGGCGATCATGTCGGGGACGGTGTGGAGCCAGTCCACGGCACGGACGTTGCGGCGGGTGGCCTCGAGCGTCCTGCGCAGCGTCTCCGAGTACTGCACGGTCCGGTAGCGGGCCTGTTCGGCGGCGAGTTGGGCGTCGGCGAGACGGCCCCGGTTGATGAGAACCTCCAGCTTCACCTCGGCCGCGATCTGTGCGCTGGTCACGTCGGTGTCGAGCGCTCCGACCAGGACGTTGACCGCTTCGTCCGTGGTGCGCAGATAGACGGTGCCGTCGTGGCCGGGCACTTCCTCGATGAGCTTGAAGTCGTAGTCGCGCCGGGTGTAGACGCCGTCCGTGCCGAAGGTGCCGTAGACCGCGCGGAACCCGCGGTCTACGCTGCCGACGTTGATCAGGTTCTCCAGCACCCACCGGGCCACGCGCTCATGCTCGGCGACGGGTCGGCGGGGGGCCTGGGCGGCCGCGCGCGGCAGCAGACGCGCCACTATCTGGTCGTGGTCGGCACCGGTGTCGAAGTCCATGTTGAGCGTGACGAGATCGATCGCCGCGAGCGCGACCTCGGCCATGGCGTAGACCGAGTACTCCCCGGCGAGATTCGCCTTGCGTACGTCGAGGTCGTGCAGCGGCGCGGTGCACGCGAGCGCGCGGAGCCGCCGCGCGAGCCCTTCGTCGGCGGCCGGGCCCTGCGCGGGGCGCGGCCCCGCGCTGAGCTGGGGCGGAACGGTGTCCGTCGGGGCAGGCGAAGTCACGGTGCACAGATTAGGTCCTCGCACCGACAACGGTCGAAACGGACGCAGAGCGGACCGGGACGGCTTCCCCCCGGGGGCCTTCGGGCACGGGCGGCCGAGGGCTGCCGGGCCGGTCCGTTCGGCCACTTCCGTCCTGGCCGGCACTGGTGCACCCGGTTTGCCCGCATCACACCTGTTGCACCGGATTCGCTCGGGTCGGGCCGGCCAGTCCGGGCCGGTCAGTCCGGGTCGGTCACGAGCGTCGCGTACGTGAGGACCAGTTGGGCCCGCGAGTCGTCGAGGTACGCGTCGAGGAGCGTCCGCGCCTCCTCGCGCCGTCCCGCACGCAGCGTCTCCAGGATCTCCCGGTTGCGCACGAGGTACGGCTGGTGCAGCCCGCGCGGGTCGTCCACGACGTGGAACGCGAGGCGCAGTTCGGCGAGGACGCTGCGCATCAGCTCGTCGGTGCGCGGGCTGCCGGCGAGCGCGACGAGTTCGCGGTGGAAGTGGATGTTGGCGGTGGAGACGCCCTTCCAGTCCCGCTCGCGCGCGGCACGCTCGCCGCCCGCGACGGCGGCGTCCAGTTCGTCCAGTGCGTACGGCGGCTTCCCGAGGCGCTGTACGACGGCGCATTCGACGAGTTGCCGGGTCCGGTAGATGTCCTCGACGTCCTCGACGGCGAGGACGCGCACGAAGACGCCGCGGTTGAGCTCGTGGACGAGCAGCCGTTCGTGGGTGAGCAGGCGGAACGCTTCCCGAAGGGTGTTGCGCGAGACGCCGAGGGCCTTGCCGATGCTGTCCTCCGACAGCCGTTCGCCGGGCGGGAAGAAGCCTTCCGCGATGCGGGTGCGCAGGATGTCGGCGACCCGCTCGGCCGTGCTGGTGCGGCCCAACAGCGCCCGGCCGTCCGCCAGTCCGCCGGCCCTGGGTTCCGTAGTCCCCACAACGCCCCTCTCTCCACCGCCGGCCGTCCACGCCGGGCGCGCGGTGCCCATCGTAGAAGCAGGAACGTCCCGACACGACTCTTGTCGGATCGTTCAACAATCCCCTACCTTTGCGGCACGCACACTCCCGGCAGGCTCCTCCTCCCCCTAGCGAGGTGCAGATGAGCACGACCCAGGCCCGGCCGAAGCACGACGAACTCCCCGAGTCCTCCGGCGCGTTCGCATGGCTGCGCGCCCTCGGCCCGCGCGGCCGGCGCGCCTTCGGCGGCGCGTTCGGCGGTTACGCCCTCGACTCGTACGACTACTTCACCCTGCCGCTGAGCATGGTGGCGATCTCCGCGTACTTCAGCCTCGACAACGGACAGACCGGACTTCTCACCACGGTCACCCTGGTCGTCTCCGCTGTCGGCGGCGCCCTCGCCGGCATCCTCGCGGACCGGGTCGGACGGGTGAAGGCACTGATGATGACGGTCGCCACGTACGCCGTCTTCACGGTCCTGTGCGGCTTCGCGCCCAACTACGAGACCCTGCTGGTCTTCCGCGCCCTGCAGGGCCTCGGCTTCGGCGGCGAGTGGGCCGTCGGGGCCATCCTGGTCGCCGAGTACGCCACCGCCAAGCACCGCGGACGGACCCTCGGCGCCGTCCAGAGCGCCTGGGCGGCCGGCTGGGCGCTGGCCGTGATCGTCTACACGCTGGTCTTCCACTTCCTCGACGCCGACACCGCGTGGCGCGTGATGTTCTGGACCGGTGCGCTGCCCGCCCTGCTGGTGATCTACGTGCGCCGCAATGTCAGCGACGCGCCCGCGGCAGCGGAGCAGCGCCGCACCAGCACCGAGCGCGGGTCGTTCACCACGATCTTCAAGCGGGACCTGCTGCGCACGACGCTGTTCGCCACGCTGCTGTCGACCGGAGTCCAGGGCGGCTACTACACGCTGGCGACCTGGGTGCCCACCTATCTGAAGACGGAGCGCGGACTGACGGTCGTCGGCACCGGCGGGTATCTGACGTTCCTGATCTCCGGCGCCTTCATCGGCTATCTGACCGGGGGTTACCTCACCGACCGGATCGGCCGCAAGAAGAACATCGCGCTGTTCGCCGTGCTGTCCGCCGTCGGAATCCTCGCCTACACCAACATCCCGTCGGGCGCCAACAGTCTGCTGCTGGTCCTCGGCTTCCCGCTCGGCTTCTGCATGTCGGCCATCTTCAGCGGCTTCGGTTCGTTCCTCAGCGAGCTGTATCCGACGGCGGTGCGCGGCACGGGCCAGGGCTTCACGTACAACAGCGGCCGCGCGGTGGGCGCGTTCCTGCCGACGCTCGTCGGTTTCCTGTCCGACAGCTGGGGCGTGGGCGGTGCGCTCGTCCTCGGCGCCCTCGGCTACGGTCTCGCCGTACTGGCGCTGGCCGGTCTGCCGGAGACACGCGACCGCGAACTTCTCTGACCGGGCCGCCGGGCGGGCGCGGTCCGCACAGCGGCTCACCCCGCAAGGAACTTGGAGGTGTACTTCGTGACCTGGGCGTCGATCGATCTCAACGCCGATCTCGGCGAGGGCTTCGGCCACTGGCGGCTGACGGACGACGAGGGGCTGCTGTCCGTCGTCACCAGCGCCAACGTCGCCTGCGGCTTCCACGCGGGGGACGCGGTCACGATGCGCCGCGTCTGCGACCTCGCGGCCGGACGCGGAGTGCGGATCGGCGCCCAGGTCTCGTACCGCGATCTGGCCGGCTTCGGACGACGGTCCATGGACGTCCCGGCCGACGAGCTCGCCGCCGAGACCGCCTACCAGATCGGCGCACTGGCCGTCTTCGCGCGGGCGGCCGGCTCCCGCGTCTCGTACGTCAAGCCGCACGGCGCGCTGTACAACCGCGTCGTGCACGACGAGGAGCAGGCGGCGGCCGTCGTCGAGGGCGTGCTGCTCTCCGGTGAACGTCTGCCGGTGCTGGGCCTGCCCGGCTCGAAACTGCACACCATGGCGGAGAAGGCCGGTCTGCCCACCGTCACGGAGGCGTTCGCGGACCGCGCCTACACCGCGCAGGGCACTCTCGTGCCGCGCGGTGAGAGCGGCGCGGTGATCAGCGACCCGGCGGCGGTGGTCGAACGGTCCGTCAGCATGGCCAGGTTCGGCGTGGTCACCGCGCGGTGCGGCCGCTCGGTCGGCGTCCGTGCCCGGTCGCTGTGCCTGCACGGCGACACCCCGGGCGCGGTGGCGCTGGCGCGCCGGATACGCGGGGAGCTGGAGTCGGTGGGCGTCCGTGTGCAGGCGTTCGTATGAGCGGCGCCGCGCTGCGGGCCCTGCCCGTGGGCGACCGGGCGCTGCTGGTGGAACTCCCCGGCGGCGCGGAGGCGGGCGCCCTCCATGCCGAGCTGCTGCGCCGCCGCGCCGCGGGCCGGCTGCCCCGCGTCGAGGAGATCGTGCCCGCCGCGCGCACCGTGCTGCTGGACGGACTCGACGACCCCCGTGCTCTCGCCGAGGACCTGGCCTCCTGGGAGATCCCTCCGCTCGGCGCCGTCGCCGAGCGGTCGGTCGAGATCCCGGTGCGCTACGACGGACCCGACCTGGCGGAGGTGGCGGCCCTGTGGCAGGTGGGCGCGGACGAGGCCGTACGCATCCACTCGGGGCTCGAGTTCCGGGTCGCGTTCTGCGGTTTCGCGCCCGGCTTCGCCTATCTGAGCGGGCTTCCACAGCGTTACGCCGTCCCCCGCCGGGCCACGCCCCGCACCGCCGTGCCGGCGGGGTCCCTCGCGCTGGCCGGCGCGTACACCGGTGTCTATCCGCGCTCCTCCCCGGGCGGCTGGCAGCTGATCGGGACGACGGACGCCGTGCTGTGGGACACGGCCGCGCAGCCCGCGGCGCTGCTGTCGCCCGGCACCCGGGTCCGGTTCGTGCCGGAGGGCCGATGACGGACCTGGCACTGGCCGTCGTACGGGCCGGGGCGCTGACCACCGTGCAGGACGGGGGACGGCCCGGGCTGGCCCATCTCGGGGTGCCCCGCTCCGGCGCGCTGGACCTGCCGGCGGCCCGGCTCGCCAACCGCCTGGTGGGCAACGAACAGGACGCCGCCGTGCTGGAGACGACGCTGAACGGCTGCGCGGTGCGCCCCCGCTGCCCGGTGACCGTCGCCGTCGGCGGCGCCCCGTGCCGGGTCACGGTCGACGGCGAACCGGCCCGCTGGGGCGCTCCGCTGCGGGTGGCGCCCGGATCGGTGCTGGAGGTCGGGCCGGCGGTACGGGGTGTGCGGAGCTACCTTGCCGTCGCCGGCGGCATCGCGGTCGACCCGGTGCTGGGCAGCCGCTCCACCGACCTGCTCTCGGGTCTGGGGCCCGCGCCGCCGGCCGACGGCGCCGTGCTGCCGCTCGGCGCTCCGGCCGGGCCGCCGGCCCGGGTGGACGTGGAGGTTCCGTGGCCCGCTCCCCCTGCCGAGCTGGTGCTGCGGGTACGGCTCGGTCCGCGCGACGACTGGTTCACGGACGGCGCGCTGCGCACGCTCACCCGCGGCGCCTTCCGGGTCTCGTCGGCGAGCAACCGCATCGGGCTGCGTACGGAGGGACCGCGGCTGGAGCGGGCGGTCGGCGACGAACTGCCCAGCGAGGGCGTGGTGCTGGGCGCGGTCCAGGTGCCGCCGGACGGCCGGCCGGTGGTCTTTCTCGCCGACCACCCCACGACCGGGGGCTATCCCGTGGTGGGCGTCGTCGACCGGCGTGACCTGCCGGCGGTCGCGCAGGCGGTCCCGGGCACCGCGCTGAGGTTCGTCACGACGCGCTGATCAGGGCGGCGGTGTCCCGTAGCCACCGCCGCCCGGAGTGCTCACGACCAGTACGTCGCCCGGCTCGACGTCGACCGAGTCGACGCCGGCCGCCGGCACGACAGTGCCGTCCGCCCGCACCACACGGTTCTCGCCGAGCGCGCCCGGCTCGCCGCCTGCCATGCCGTACGGCGCGACGCGCCGGTGTCCGGTCAGCAGCGCCACGGTCATCGGTTCGAGGAAGCGGATCCGGCGGACGACGCCGCGGCCGCCGTTCCATCGGCCGCGTCCGCCGCTGCCGTCGCGTACCGCGAAGGAGTCCACGCGGACGGGGAACCGCAGCTCGAGCACCTCGGGGTCGGTGAGGCGCGAGTTGGTCATATGCGTCTGCACGGCGTCCGCGCCGTCGAAGCCGTCACCGGCGCCGGAGCCGCTCGCCACCGTCTCGTAGTACTGCACACGGTCGTTGCCGAACGTCACGTTGTTCATCGTCCCCGAGCCCTCCGCCTGCACCCCGAGCGCCGCGTACAGCGCGCCGGTGACGGCCTGTGAGGTCTCGACGTTGCCCGCGACGGTGGCCGCCGGGTGCGTGGGGGCTAGCATGCAGCCCTCGGGCACCCGCACCTCCAGCGGCTCCAGGCAGCCGCTGTTGAGGGGGATGTCGTCGGCGACGAGGGTGCGGAAGACGTAGAGAACGGCGGCCATGACCACCGAGGTCGGCGCGTTGGTGTTGCCCGGCTGCTGGGGGGAGGTCCCGGTGAAGTCGATGACCGCCCCGCGCTCTTCGCGGTCCACCCGCACGGCCACCTGGATGACGGCGCCGCTGTCGGTCTCGTAGCGGCACTGCCCGTCGTCCAGCGCGGCGACGATGCGGCGTACGGATTCCTCGGCGTTGTCCCGGACGTGCCGCATGTAGGCCTGAACGACGTCCGTGCCGAACTGGGCGGTCATCCGGCGGAGTTCGGCGATGCCCTTCTCGTTGGCGGCGATCTGCGCCTTCAGGTCGGCGATGTTGGTGTCCGGTGCGCGGGAGGGGTACCGGGAGCCGGTGAGCAGGGCGCGTGTCTCCTTCTCGCGCAGCCGGCCGTCGCGTACGAGGAGCCAGTTGTCGAAGAGGACGCCCTCCTCCTCGATGGTGGTGCTGAAGGCCGGCATCGAGCCGGGGGTGATGCCGCCGATCTCGGCGTGGTGCCCGCGTGAGGCGACCAGGAAGCGCAGTTCGCCGTCGTCGAAGACCGGCGTGACGACGGTGACGTCGGGCAGGTGCGTGCCGCCGTGGTACGGGTCGTTGACCGCGTAGACGTCACCGGGCCGCAGCTCCCCCTCCTCGCGGCGGCGCCGCAGCACCTCCTTGATGGACTCGCCCATCGAGCCCAGGTGGACGGGGATGTGGGGCGCGTTGGCGACGAGGTTGCCGTCGGCGTCGAAGAGGGCGCAGGAGAAGTCGAGCCGTTCCTTGATGTTGACGGAGTGGACGGTGTTCTCCAGCCGCACGCCCATCTGCTCCGCGATGGCCATGAAGAGGTTGTTGAACACCTCCAGCAGCACCGGGTCGACATCGGTGCCGACCGCGACGCGTGCGGGCCGTGGCCGCACGCGGCTCACCAGCAGGTGCCCGGTGGCCTGCGCGGCGGCCTGCCAACCGGCATCGACGACGGTGGTGGCGTCGGCCTCCGCGACGATCGCGGGACCGGGCACCTCGTGCCCCGGACGCAGGTCTTCGCGCCGGTACAGCGGCACCTGGCGCGGCTCGCCGTCGACGAACATCGCCACCCGGTCGGCCCTCGCCGGCGGCCCGCCCGGCGCGGCCGGTTCGTCGGCCGCGACGGCGTTGTGCTCACCCGCGCCGCCGACCGCTTCGACGGAGACGGCCTCCACCACGACGGGCTTGTCCATGGTGAACGCGTACCGGGCCCGGTGGGCCGACTCGAAGGCCGCGCGCATGGCGTCGGCGGTGTCCAGCGGCACGGGAAGGCTCGCGTCCGTGCCGGCGTAGCGCAGCAGCACCCGGGCGTGCGTGCTGATCGCGGAGTCCGGGACACCGTCGTCGCGCAGTTCGCCGCGGGTGCGGGCGGCCAGTTCGTCGCAGAGGCCGCGGACCTTCGTCTGTGTCCGTTCGTCGAGTCCGGCCTCGACGGACCGCTCACGCATCGCGGTCGCGTCGGCGAGGCCGATGCCGTAGGCGGACAGGACGCCGGCGAGCGGCGGGACGAGCACCGTGTCGACGCCGAGGGCGTCGGCGACGGCGCAGGCGTGCTGGCCGCCCGCACCACCGAAGGAGGTGAGTGCGTAGCGGGTGACGTCGTGGCCGCGCTGGACGGAGATCTTCTTCACGGCGTTGGCCATGTTGAGGACGGCGATCTCCAGGAACCCCGCCGCGACCTCCTCGGGGCTGCGCCGGTCCCCGGTGGCCGCGGTGATCTCGTCGGCCAGCGCGGTGAAGCGTTCGCGCACGACGCCGGCGTCCAGCGGCAGGTTGCCGCGCGGACCGAACACGGCCGGGAAGTGGGCGGGCTGGATGCGGCCGAGCATCACGTTGGCGTCGGTGACGGTGAGCGGGCCGCCGCGCCGGTAGCAGGCCGGACCCGGGTCGGCGCCGGCCGAGTCCGGGCCGACGCGGTAGCGGCGCCCGTCGAAGTGGAGGACCGAGCCGCCGCCCGCGGCGACGGTGTGGATGCTCATCATCGGGGCGCGCATCCGCACACCGGCGACCTGGGTGCCGAGTTCACGCTCGAACTCGCCCGCGTAGTGGCAGACATCGGTGGACGTGCCGCCCATGTCGAAGCCGATGACCTTCTCGAAACCGGCCTGCCGGGAGGTACGGGCCGCCCCGACGACGCCGCCGGCCGGACCCGAGAGCACGGCGTCCTTGCCGCGGAAGTGCGTGGCCTCGCGCAGGCCGCCGTTGGACTGCATGAACATCAGGCGGATGCCGCTCAGCTCGGACGCCACCTGGTCCACGTACCTCTTCAGGATCGGCGACAGATAGGCGTCCACGACGGTGGTGTCGCCCCGGGGCACCAGCTTGATCAGCGGGCTCACCTCGTGGGAGCAGCTGACCTGGGTGAAGCCGAGGGCCCGGGCCTGTTCGGCGACGCGCCGCTCGTGGTCCGGGCTGCGGTAGCCGTGCATCAGGACGACGGCGGCGCTGGTGATGCCGTCGGCGCGGACGTCTGCCAGCCGCTCCGTCACGGCCGCCAGGTCCAACGGGCGGACCACCTCGCCGTGCGCGTCGACGCGTTCGGGCACCTCGATCACACGGTCGTACACCGCTTCGGGCAGCAGGATGCGGCGGTCGAACAGTCGCGGCCGGTTCTGGTACGCGATGCGCAGAGCGTCGCGGAACCCTTCGGTGATCACCAGCACGGTCGGCTCGCCGCGCCGTTCCAGGAGCGCGTTGGTGGCGACGGTCGTGCCCATCTTGACCGAGGCGACCAGGTCCGCCGGTACCGGGCGGTCGTCCGCCGTGCCGAGGAGCAGCCTGATGCCGGCGACGGCGGCGTCGCGGTACCGCCCGGGGTCGTGCGACAGGAGCTTGCGGGTCACCAGCCGGCCGTCGGGGCGCCGGCCCACGATGTCGGTGAACGTGCCGCCACGGTCGATCCAGAACTCCCAGCGCCCGGTCATTCCCCCATTGTTGCCCCGATACGTCCGCCGGGAACGGTCGGCGACACGGTCGCGAGCGCGGCGGACAGCGCGAGTTCCGCGCTGCGGTCGAGACGCTCGCCGGTGCCGCGGGCCCAGTGGTGCACCTCGTCGCCGGCGAGCCGCAGCAGCTGCGGCAGCAGGTCCGTGCAGCGCCGTGCCACCCACCCGGTGCCGGCGGTGGCCAGCCACAGCAGTGCGGCGGCCCGGGTCGGGGGCGGTTGGTCGGGCTCGGTGTCCGGCACCGGGCCGACGGCGAGCCCGCGGGCGGTGAGCCGCTCGTGGAAGCGCCGGGCGAGCATGCGGTGCCCGCGCTCGCCCGGGTGCAGCCGGTCGGCGCTCCACATGGCCCGGTCCGCGACCCAGGCGGCGTCGGCGGCGTGCAGATGGACGGTGTCGTAGCGCTCGGAGAGCGCGTGGACGACGGCGTTGACGGCCCGTTGCCGTCGGGCCAGCGGCCGGGCGAGCGGCGCGGGCAGGCCGAACATGGCGCCGGGATCGGGCAGGCAGGCTGTCAGCAGCACGGTCCGGCGGGCGGCGAGCGCGGAGCAGATGCCGTCGAGACGCCGGGCGATGTCCGCTATGTCGAAGGTGCGGCGCAGGGTGTCGTTGACGCCGACGACGACGGACGCGATGTCGGGCTCGAACGCGAGCGCGGCGGGCGCCTGGGACTCGGCGACGTCCTTGCTGAGGGCCCCGCTGACGGCGAGGTTGCGGAACTCGACAGGCGCCTCCGGGGAGCCGATCCCGCCCGCGAGCAGCGCGGCCCACCCCCGCCACCCGCCCTCGACCGGGTCGCCGACCCCGGCGGTGAGCGAGTCCCCGAGCGCGGCGAACCGCCGAGGGCCCCCGTCGGGCCGCGGCCCCGCGAGGCGGACCCGGTGCCAGGCCGGTGGCGCGGCCGCGCCTCCGGCGCGGGCGGCGGGAGCCGCCGGAACCGCGGGGCATGCCTGCCCCGACGAGCGGAACGGGCCACTGCCCGCGCCGGACGCCGGTACCGGGCTGCCGGGTGCTCCCGGCGGGCCGGCGACGCCAGGCCCCGCCGGCGGCGCAACGTCCAGGGGTTCCCTCGGCACCGCGACCCCGGGCAGCGCCGTTACCCGGCGGGGTCCCGCCACCGGTACGGCGGCCGCAGGTCCTGCCGACGCCGCGGCAACCCCGGGCCGCGCCCGTACCGTGCCGGCCCCGCCTCCCGCCGACGCCTCGGCGGCCTTCGTCCGGGGCTGCATCAGCGGCTCCCCCGTCCGGCGGGACGGCCGACGGCCGGCAGCGCCTCGTGAGCGGCGAGGAACGCCGTCACCGACCGGTGCCAGTCGAACAGTTCGGCCCGCGCCCTCGCCGCCCGGCGGCGCGCCGGCTCCGGCCGCGCGAGCAGGTCCAGCACACCCCGTGCGAAGTCCTCCGCCGTGTCGGGGGCGGCCACGCCCGCGTCGCCCACGACCTCCGGCAGCGCCGAGGAGGCGCTGACCACGACCGGGGTGCCGCAGGCCAGCGCCTCCAGGGCGGACAGGCCGAACGTCTCGGCCGGCCCGGGGGCCAGGCACACGTCCGCCGCGGCCTGCAGGTCGGCGACGGCCTCCCGGTCGGCGACATGGCCGAGGAACTCGACGGGCAGCCGGTCCGCACGCGCCCTGCGGACGAGCAACGACTTCAGCGGCCCGTCGCCCGCCACGGCCATGGAGACCCGCAGACCCCGTTCACGCAGCACGGCGAGCGCGTCCAGGGCCGTGCCGGGACGTTTCTCCACCGACAACCGCGAGCAGAGCAGCAGGAACACGTCCGCTCCGGCGGCGTGCCGGGCCCGCAGCACCGCACTGCGCCGGCCCGGCCGGCAGCGCCGCAGGTCGACGCCGAGCGGGGCGCGTACGACGTTGCGTGCGCCGATGCGGACGAACTCCCGCTCCGCCCACTCCGTGGTGCACACGATCCGCGCGTACGCCCAGGCGCTGCGGCGGTTGAGCCTGTCCGCCGCCCGCGCTGCCGCCTTCTGCGGGAGGCCCCAGGTGCGCAGTACGCCGTCCGCGGTCTCGTGCGAGACCATCACCGAGGGGATCCGCGCCCGGCGTGCCCACTCGCCGGTCCACCGCAGGGTGGTGCGGTCGGAGACCTCGAGCCGGTCGGGCGCCAGCTCTTCGAGCAGCTGCCGCAGCCGCCGCCGTCCGGCGAGCACCCGGTAGCCCCCGGTGCCGACGATCTCCGGTCCGGGCAGGGTGATGACGCGCCCCTGGTCGGTGAGCCGGTCGCTCTCCACCTCGCCGGGCACCACGAGCACCGGCTCGTGGCCCGCGGCCAGATAGCCGCGGCCCAGCTCGGCGAGCGCCGTGCGCAGCCCGCCGGACGAGGGGGTGACGAAGTTCGCCAGCCGTACGATGCGCAGACCCCGCTCCCCGCTCACGCGGCTACCGCCGTACGGGCGCCCAGCACATCGGCGTAGTGCTCCAGCAGCATGTCCCCCACCGCGGCCCAGGTCCGGCCCTCGACGGCGGCGAGGCCGGCCTGCCCGTACGACCGGCGCAGCGCGGGGTCTGCCGCGAGGGTGGCGACCGCGGAGCGTACGGCGTCGGCGCTGTGCGGTTCCACGAGCAGCCCGGTGCGGCCGTGGGCGACGAGGTCGAGCGGGCCTCCGGCGGCCGGCGCGATCACCGGCAGCCCGCTGGCCATCGCCTCCTGCACGGTCTGGCAGAAGGTCTCGTACGGGCCGGTGTGGGCGAAGACGTCCAGCGAGGCGAAGACCCGGGCGAGGTCGTCGCCGGTCCTGCGGCCGAGGAAGACGGCACCGGGCAGGGCGGCCCGCAGTGACGTCTCGCTGGGTCCGTCCCCGACGACGACCACCCGGACACCGGGGAGCCCGCACACTCCGGAGAGGAGTTCGACGTGCTTCTCGGGGGCGAGCCGGCCGACGTAGCCGACGATCAGTTCGCCGCCGGGCGCGAGCGTGCGGCGCAGTTCCCCGTCGCGCAGCTCCGGCCGGAAGCGGGTCGTCTCCACCCCGCGCGGCCACAGCCGTACCCGCTCGACCCCGTGCTCCTCGAGGTCGCGCAGGGCGGCGGTGGACGGGGCGAGGGTGCGGTCGGCGGCACCGTGCACGGCCCGGATGCGCCGCCACGCGGTCCCTTCGCCGGCGCCGACGTAGGTACGGGCGTAGCCCGCCAGGTCCGTCTGGTACACGGCCACGGCGGGCAGCCCCAGCCGGGTCGCGGCGGCCATGCCCCGCACGCCCAGGACGAACGGGCCGGCGAGATGGACGAGGTCGGCCCGGTGCGCGGCGATCGCCGCCGCGACCCGGCGGCTGGGCAGTGCGACGCGCACCTGCGGATAGCCGGGCAGCGGAAGGGAGGGGACGCGCACGACCGGGCAGGGGGAAGCGGCGTCACCGCTGTCCGCCCCGGCGGCCGCCGGGGCGATGACGAGCGGCTCGTGACCACGGGCGGCGAGATGCCGTGCGGTCTGCTGGGCACAGTGCGCCACACCGTTGACATCGGGGGGAAAGGACTCGGTGACGATGACGACACGCATATCCGTGTTGTCGTCGGGCCCGGAGTGGCTGCGCCAACGTGGATCTTTCCGGATGCGGAACGTCCCGTGAGCGTTTGTGTCCGCGCCGGGCGCCAAACGTCGTCAACCGCCCCCAACCACCGCCGAACGCCCCCGTCCGGCACCGGTGGTGCCCGTCGGCGCCGGGGAGGTCACATGGCCTGCCGGTCGGGTCCGATCCGGCTCCGCACGGCGGTCTGCACCTCGGCCTCCTCCGCGGGGTCGGCGGCCAGCCGGCGCAGCCGCTCGGCGACGCGCACGTCCCCGGTCTCCGCGTGCAGCGCGGCGACTTCCCTGGTGGTCTCTTCGCAGTCCCAGAGGCATTCGACGGCGAAACCGGTGGGGAATGAGGGGTCGGTGGCGGCGAGTGCCCGGGCGGCGCGGCCCCGCAGATGTGAGGAGGCCGTCTCGCGGTAGATGTGACGCAGCACGGGGGCGGCGCAACCGATGCCGAGGCGTCCGGCGCCGTCTACGAGGGTCCACAGCCGGGGCGCGTCGGGTCCGTCCGCCCGTACGGTCTCGCGCAGGGCGCCGAGCACGAGGTGCGCGTCGCCGGTGCCGCCGCGGCAGGCGAGCACGCCGGCCGCGGACGCGCCGAGTTCGTCGGGGCGGTGCACCCAGCTCCGTGCCCGGTCCGTGGCCTCGTCGCCGCACATCCGCTCGAACGCGGCGACGGCCGCTTCGGCGACGGTCCGGGGTCCCACGGTGACCGCGGCCTCGATCAGGTCGAGGACCACGGCGTCGCGCGACTGGGCGAGGTAGTGCAGGGCGGCGCAGCGTGCGCCGTCCTGGCCGCTGCGGGCGGCCTCGACGATGACGGACCGGTCCTCCGGCCCGGCCACCGCGGTCAGACATCGGGCGGCCGGCACATGCAGCGCGGCACCGCGCTCGAGTCCCTGGTCGGCCCATTCGAGCACCGCCCGGACACTCCAGCCGGGGCGGGGCCCGGAGGGGCGCATCTGGCGCTGCCAGCGGTCGAAGGAGCCTGCTTCCTGTGCGGCCCTGACGCGGGCGCCGACCGCTTCCCGCGGGTCCTCGGCCCACAGGCGCCAGGGCCGCGGCTCGAAGGAGTCCCGCATGGCGGCGGCCAGTTCGGCGTCGCCCTCCGGGGTGGCGGGGAATCTGGCGAGGACCGGGGCGGCGAGCGCGCGAAGACCGGCGTCGTCGTCGCGCAGCGCGAGCTCGTCGAGCGCCCAGGCCCAGTTGGCGCCGTTCGTGGCGTACCTGCGCAGCAGGGCGAGCGCGTCGCCCCTGCCGTAGGAGGCGAGGTGTCCGAGCACGGCGAGGGCGAGACCGGTCCGGCCTTCCTCGGTGTCGAGGTGGTCGTCGATGTCGCACAGGTGCCGCTCGATCTCCTCGAGACTGCCGTGGAGATCCAGGTAGAGGCGTGCGTAGTAGAGGGAGCGGTTCTCGACCTGCCAGTCGTGGCGCGGGTCGCTGAGCACGCAGTGGTTGAGGGCGGCGAGCGCTTCGGCGCGCGGGGCGGCGAGCGCGTGCAGGGTGCCGTCGCCGCGGCCCCTCTGCAGCAGGCCGAGCAGGGTGCCGCTCGGCGCTATGACTGGATCGAACATGGGGAATGCCTCACATCAAGCTGTCGACGCGACCGGGGAGTGGAGTGCCTAGGCCGCGCAGCAGCATGTAGGGCCGCCCGTCGTGATACGCGTCTTCCGCTTGGTGTAGAGCATCTTCCTCTGCCTCTCTTCGGTGGCCCCAGGGGAAACTCCCGGTTGATGTCGTCCGGGATGGGGCTGACGTCATGATGACCCACCCATATCGCCACCGCGACCACATTTACGGCGCCCCCCGTGGCGGCCTCTCCGGCTCCGGCCGGACCCGCTCAGCGGCCCTCGAACAGCTCCAGGAGTTCCGCCTTCCCGAACATCCGCGCCGTATCCGCGGCGGACGGGGTTCCTGCCTTCGGATCGGCGCCGCCGGCGAGGAGGGCGCGGATCACGGCGTCCTCACCCTTGAACACGGCGCCGGCGAGCGGCGTCTGGCCGCGGTCGTTGGCCCGGTTCGGCTCCGCGCCGCGGGCGAGCAGTGCCTCCACGGCGGCGGCATGGCCGTGATAGGCGGCGAGCATGACGAGCGTGTCGCCCTTGTCGTTGGTGAGGTCGGCGGGGACGCCGGCGTCGACGTACGCGGCCAGTGCCTCCGTCTCCCCCTGACGCGCCAGGTCGAAGACCTTGGTCGCGAGTTCGATCACCTCGGGGTCCGGGACCTCGCTCATCGGACGTACCGCCTTTCGCCGTTTGACCTGGGCGCACGGCAGGAGCAGCCGTACGAGTGAATCGACAGGGTACTGGCCCCGCGTCCGACATGATGCCGGGCGTCGGCGGCAAGGGATCACGGCGCGGAGGCACTGTGCCGCGCCGTCGAGCCCTGTGCCCGCGGGGCAATGACCGGCCGTCCGCCAGTGCAGTGAAATGCCGAGAAATTCACCCTTTTGCACCTTTTTTCGCATTGATACTTTCGGTAAGCCTGGGAGAACTGATGGTGACTGTCCCCTCACCCAGGAGAACCTCATGATCCTGTCCATGTCCGGCGTCGTGCTCCTCGGCATCATCGTCTTCCTCTTCTTCCGGAAGGACGGCCTGAAGGCCTCGCACGCACTCGTCTCCGCGCTGTTCGGCTTCTTCCTCGCGGGCACCGCGATCGCCCCCAGCATCACGGCAGGCACCACGAGCCTGGCCGGCCTGCTGGGCGGGATCAAGTTCTGACCGCCTGTCCCTTCAGCACCCAAGGAGACGATGTGGCCCGGCGTCCACTCCCCCGCATCCTGAGCAGCGGAGGCGCGCAGATCGCCCGCAGCCGCGAGATCGCGCGCACGGCCGCCGACAGCGCCACCGACGTTCTCCATCCGCTGATCACGGTCTCCCGCGGCCTGCGGAAGCTGGCCGCGACCGGCCGTCAGAAATGGGCGGCGACCCCCAAGGAGCGGCGTGGTCCGACCCTGTTCCTCGTCGCCCTCTGCGTCCTCGCGGTCGCGGTCGTCCCGTACGGGCCACTGATGGCCCTGATCACGGTCATGGCCGCGGCCGCCTGGCAGGGACGCGTGCGGACACCGGTCAGGACCGGGCCCGACGAGGCGGAGGCGGCACGGCTGAAGGCGTTGTACGAGGCGCTCGTCCCGTACTTCTCCGTCCCCGAGGACCCGGCTCCCCTGTACGCCCACGGCGGGGAGTGGAGCAAGACCTTCAGCGAGTACGAGTTCGACGGCGACGGCCGGCTCACTCGGCTGCGCATCACGTACCCCGCCTACTTCACCGACGGCGAGGCCGCCGCCAGGGCCCGGATCGAGCAGTTGCTGCATGCGAAGTCCGGCCGGGGGCGCGAATACCTCTTCACCTGGGACGAGGAGGGCAACGAACTCGTCATGAGCGTGCTGCCCGCCCTGTCCACCGCCATCGCCGCCCAGCGCTTCGTCACCGTCCCGGGTGAGACCGTGCTGGGCTTCACCGACGCCGACGCCGTCCAGCGCACGGTGCCGGTGGCGGTCGGGAACGAGATCACCCAGGCACCCCCGGTCGTCTGGCGCACCGGGCCCCGCTCCACCGAGCCGCACCTGCTCGCCGTCGGCGAGCCCGGCAGCGGCACCACGACCCTCCTCCGCTCCATCGCTCTCCAGGCGCTGCAGCACGGGGACGTCCTCGTCGTGGACGGCAGCGGCACCGGCGAGTACGCCTGCCTCACCGGACGCGCCGGTGTGCTCGCCGTCGAGTGCGGGCTGGCCGGCACGGCGGCGAGCCTGGAGTGGGCGGCCAAGGAGACCGAGCGGCGCCTCATCGCCGCCAACCGCGCCCGGCAGGCGGGGCAGCCCGCGCCCGACGACACCAAGCGGCCGCTGTGGATCCTGGTGGACCGGCCCAGCGTCTTCGGGCACCTGGCCGCCGCGGACGGGCGCATGGACCCCCAGGAGCTTCTCTCCGTGCCGCTGCGCCACGGGCGGGCGGCGCACGTCACCGTCGTCGTGGCCGAGCAGTTCGACAGCACCGGCGCCCTGACCGAGACGGTACGGACGCACACCCGTGCCCGGGTCGTGCTCGGCGCGGCCGGCTTCGCGGACGTGACGGAGGTGCTCGGCATGACGCCGCGGACCACGCCGACGACCGCCGTCCCCCCGGGCCGGGGCTACGCACGGCTCGGTACCGGGCCGGTCCTGCGCCTTCAGGTACCTGCCACGCCCGACCCGTTCGACGACGCGACGACGGAGGCCCACCGCCGGGCGGTCCTCGCGCTGCTGCCGCCCGGTCCCGACGCGGCGCCCCCGGCCCCTGCGCCGGCGCCGGTGATCCCGGCGAAGCCGCCCACCCCGCCGACGGTCCCGGCGAAGCCGTAGCGGAGAGGCGGGTCCGGACCACGGGCCGCCTCTCCGCGTCCTACGCGACGAACGTGCGGGGCGCCTCCGTACCGGTCGACGCGCCCGTGGAGACCAGCCGGGCAGCCGCCGCCAGTCGCGCCGCCGCCTCTTCGGCCACCGGCCCGCCCACGGTGAACGGCAGGCGCACGTAGCCCTCGAACGCGCCGTCCACGCCGAAGCGCGGCCCCGAAGGCACCCGGACGCCCACCCGTTCGCCGACCTCGGCGAGGCGCGAGCCGGAGAGGCCGCCCGTGCGGACCCAGAGCGTGAGGCCGCCGCCGGGGACGTCGAACTCCCAGGCCGGCAGCTCCCGTCGCACCGCGGCGACCAGTGCGTCCCGGTTCTCGCGGGCCTGCGCGCGGCGGACCTCGACCGCCTCGTTCCACCCGCCGGTCCGCAACAGCCAGTTGATCGCGAGCTGTTCGAGCACGGGGGTGCCGAGGTCCGCGTAGGCGCGGGCGGCGACGAGGGAGCGGATCACGTCGGGGGCCGCGCGGACCCACCCGATCCGCATGCCGGCCCAGAAGGCCTTGCTGGCCGAGCCGACGGTCAGGACCGTCGAACCCGCCGGGTCGAACGCGCAGACGGGACGCGGCATCTCGATGCCGGGGTCGAGGTGCAGCTCGGACATGGTCTCGTCGACGACGAGGACGGTGCCGGCGGAGCGGGCCGCCTCGACCAGGGCGCGGCGCTGGGCCTCGTCGGCGAGCGCGCCGGTGGGGTTGTGGAAGTCGGCGACGACGTACGCGAGGCGGGGCGCCGCGTCGCGCAGGACCTGGCGCCAGCGGTTCACGTCCCAGCCGGTCAGGCCCTCCGCCATGGCGACGGGCACGAGCCGCGCCCCCGCCTCGCGCATCAGCTGGAGGATGTTGGCGTAGGAGGGGGACTCGACGGCGATGCGCTCCCCGCGACCGGCGAACAGATGGCAGATCGCGTCGATCGCGCCCATCGCACCGGTGGTGACCATGATCTGTTCCGGCATGGTGGGGATGCCGCGTTCGGTGTAGCGGTCGGCGAGCATCTGGCGCAGGGCGGGCAGGCCGGCCGGGTAGTCGCCGTGGGTGTGGGCGTACGGCGGCAGTTCCTCGAGCGCGCCCTGGACGGACCGGGTGAGCCACGGCTCGGGCGCCGGCAGCGCGGCGCAGCCGAGATCGATCATGGAGCCGAGCGACTCGGGCGGCAGGGGTTCGAGACCGCGGGCCGGCAGCGGGTTGCCCGCCGGCACGGCGGTCCAGCTGCCCGCTCCCCTGCGGGACTCGAGGAAGCCTTCGGTGCGCAGCGCCTCGTAGGCCGCGGCGACGGTGGTGCGGCTGACGGACAGGGCGAGCGCCAGTTCGCGCTCCGCGGGCAGCCGGGCCGCCACGGGGACGCGGCCCTCGAGGACGAGCAGCCGGATGCCGTCGGCGAGCGCCCGGTAGGCGGGCGGCTTGCGGGTGCCCGGTCCGGCCGGCCGCGGCTGCTGGGAGGTGAGCTGCCGGGCGAGTTGGGCCGCACCCACCGCAGAGGTCCACTGCGTCATGGAAGTCAGTCCACCTTCCTCGAATTGGCCATGGTTGGCTGTTGTTCCGTAGCCACAGAGTGTCATGCATCAGTCCACGAACACCAGACAAGGGGGCGCCATCGTGTCCGTGCATCTCACCCGCAGGCTGCTGCAGCTGTACGTCGGCCTCGCGCTGTACGGAGTGAGCTCGGCACTGCTGGTGCGAGCCGGGCTCGGCCTGGAACCCTGGGGGGTGCTGCATCAGGGGCTGGCCGAGCTGACCGGACTGACGATCGGCGTGGTGTCGATCATCGTCGGGGCCGTGGTGCTGCTGCTGTGGATACCGATCCGGCAGCGGCCTGGGCTCGGGACCGTGTCGAACGTGTTCGTCATCGGCGTCGCGATGGACGCCACCCTGGCGCTGGTCCCGCGAGTGGAAGGACTCGGGACGCAGATTCCCCTGATGGCGGGCGGCATCGTGCTCAACGGCATGGCCACGGGCCTCTACATCGCCGCGCGTTTCGGACCGGGCCCGAGGGACGGCCTGATGACCGGCCTGCACCGGCTGACGGGCCGCTCGATCCGGCTGGTGCGAACCGCGATCGAGGTGGCGGTCGTGGCGACCGGTTTCGCGCTCGGCGGTTCCGTCGGCGTCGGGACGGTGGCCTACGCGCTGGCCATCGGGCCGCTGGCGCAGCTGTTCCTGCGGGTCTTCGCCGTCCCGGAGAGGGACAAAGGCAGCACGGTGGTCGCCGGGGCGTCACCGGCGCAGGCGATACTGCGGCGGTGACCCGCATACGCCATCCCTATCTGGATCATCCCGCGACGCTCGCCTTCGCCCACCGCGGCGGGGCGGCCGACGGCATCGAGAACACCGCGGCGGCCTTCCGGCGGGCCGCCGCCGCCGGCTACCGCTACTTCGAGACCGATGTGCACACCACGGCGGACGGCCGGCTGGTGGCGTTCCACGACACGACCCTGGACCGGGTGACCGACGCCCGGGGCCGTATCGCGGCACTGCCGTGGAGCGAGGTGCGTAAGGCGAGGGTCGCGGGCCGCGAGCCGGTGGCGCTGTTCGAGGAACTGCTCGAGGAGTTCCCCGAGGCCCGCTGGAACGTGGACCTGAAGGCGGAGTCCGCCCTCGCGCCGCTGGTGGAACTGATCCGACGGGCGGACGCCTGGGACCGGGTGTGTGTCGGCTCGTTCTCCGAGGGCCGGGTCGCGCGGGCGATGCGTCTGGCGGGTCCGCGGCTTGCGACCTCGTACGGGGTGCGCGGTGTGCTCGGTCTGCGTCTCGGCTCGTACGGGATACCCGCGGCGGTCCGCGGCGGCGCGGTGTGCGCCCAGGTACCGGAGGCACAGGGCGGCATACGGGTGGTGGACCAGCGCTTCGTGCGGGCGGCCCACGCGCGGGGGCTGCAGGTCCATGTGTGGACGGTGAACGACGCCGAGCGGATGGCCGCGCTCCTGGACCTTGGCGTGGACGGCATCATGACCGATCATCTTGAGACGTTGCGCACGGTGCTGACCGCCCGGGGCGTGTGGAGCTGATCCGGCGCGTCTGCGACGGCACGAGCGAGGGGGCGCGGGGTGACGGCGGACACCGCTGACCGCACCGGAGACACCGGCGGGGACGAAGGCACGGCCGCGCGCAGACGCGAGCAACGCGGCTGGTACTTCTACGACTTCGCGTGCTCCGTCTATTCGACGAGCGTCCTCACCGTGTTCCTCGGCCCCTATCTGACGTCGGTGGCGAAGGCGGCGGCCGACGCCGAGGGCTTCGTGCACCCGCTGGGCATCCCGGTGCGGGCCGGGTCGGTCTTCCCGTACGCGGTGTCCGTCTCGGTGGTGCTCGCCATCCTGGTCATGCCGCTGGCGGGGGCGACGGCGGACCGCCGCGGCAGGAAGAAGCCGCTGCTCGCCACCGCCGCGTACGTGGGGGCCGCGGCGACGGTCTGCATGTTCTTCCTCGACGGCGACCGTTATCTGCTGGGCGCGTTCCTGCTGATCGTCGCGAATGCCTCGCTGGCCGTGTCGATGGTCCTCTACAACGCCTATCTGCCGCAGATCGCGGCACCCGACGAGCGCGACGCGGTGTCGTCGCGCGGCTGGGCCTTCGGCTACACGTCGGGGGCACTGGTGCTGGTGCTGAACCTGGTCCTCTACTCGGGCCACGAGTCCTTCGGGCTGTCGGAGGGGGACGCGGTCCGCATCTGTCTGGCCTCCGCGGGCCTGTGGTGGGGCGCCTTCACGCTCATTCCGCTGCGGCGGCTGCGGGACCGCAGCATCGCGCCGTCCGGGGAGGGCGCCGTCGGCTCGGGCTGGCGGCAACTGCTCGCGACCCTGCGCGACATGCGCCGGCACCCCCTGACGCTGTCGTTCCTGCTCGCCTATCTCGTCTACAACGACGGCGTGCAGACGGTCATCTCGCAGGCGTCCGTCTACGGCTCCGAGGAGCTGGACCTCGACCAGACCACCCTGATCACGGCCGTGCTGCTGGTGCAGGTCCTGGCCGTGGCGGGCGCCCTGGGGATGGGCCGGCTGGCCCGCGTGCACGGCGCGAAGCGCACCATCCTCGGCTCGCTGGCCGTCTGGACGCTGATCCTGGCAGCGGGGTACTTCCTGCCCGCGGGCGAGCCGGTGTGGTTCTACTGCCTGGCGGCGGGCATCGGACTGGTCCTCGGCGGCAGCCAGGCCCTGTCGCGGTCACTGTTCTCGCATCTGGTGCCGCGCGGCAAGGAGGCGCAGTACTTCTCGGCGTACGAGATGAGCGACCGGGGCCTGAGCTGGCTCGGGCCGCTCGTGTTCGGCCTGGCGTACCAGGTGACGGGCAGCTACCGGGACGCGATCATCTCGTTGGTGATCTTCTTCGTACTGGGATTCGTGCTGCTCGCAAGGGTCCCGGTGAGGCATGCGGTCGCCGCGGCGGGGAACCCGGTACCGGACCGGATTTAGACGCCTGAGTAAAAGGCCGGTAGTGTACGCCTTTGGCTTGCCAGGCGGACCGTTACTGCGTGCTGGAATAGTGAAATCAGTGGGTGACACTTTCTGTCAGAAGTGACAAACCGGGCACTGGTGGGTACCCCAACCAATGGCAAAGCAGCGGCACGACGGGCGACGCATGACCCGGAACGGGAATCTTTACCGCCGACCGGACGTTGACCGGATGACGACGACAGCGACACCTGTCCTGTGGGCGACAAGCCCGGGAGGCACGATTCATGAGTGAGCGAGCTCTCCGCGGCACGCGACTTGTGGTTACCAGCTACGAGACGGACCGCGGCATCGACCTGGCTCCGCGCCAGGCGGTGGAGTACGCATGCCAGAACGGACATCGTTTTGAGATGCCGTTCTCGGTCGAGGCGGAAATTCCGCCGGAGTGGGAGTGCAAGGCGTGCGGCGCCCAGGCACTCCTCGTTGACGGGGACGGCCCCGAGGAGAAGAAGGGCAAGCCGGCGCGTACGCACTGGGACATGCTGATGGAGCGGCGCACCCGCGAGGAGCTGGAGGAGGTCCTGGCCGAGCGGCTTGCGGTCCTTCGTTCCGGCGCCATGAACATCGCGGTGCACCCGCGCGACAGCCGGAAGTCCGCGTAGCGCGCGCAGGCGCGCGAAGCGACGTAAGCGTCAGACAGAGCCGCGGGTCGGCCACACCTCGTGTGGGCCGGCCCGCGGCTCTGTCACGCCCGGGGGCGGGGCGGGGAGGGGAACGGCTCGCGCAGCGGGCTTGTCAGGGGGTCAGCGGCGGGCGCGGGCCGGTGTCGTCGCGGCGGTCCGTGCCGGTGTCGCGGATGACCTCACCCGGGACGACCTTGCCGTCCGGGCGGTGCATACGGGCCTGTTGGAACGCGTTGCCCAGGCCGCCGTCGGGCATCGCCGTGTTCATCCGCCGCTCCAGGGAGCGTTCGGCGAGCCGGCCGAGGCGGGTACGGACCGGCGGAAGCAGAAGCAGCAGGCCCGCCGCGTCGGAGATGACACCCGGCAGCATCAGCAGCAGTCCGCCGAGCATGAGCAGCCCGTTCCCCTCGCCCCGCGCGGGGGCGGCGGACGGCGCGGGCCCCTGGCCCGTCTGCTGCTGCAGGGTCCGCGTGAGGTTCGCGAAGGCCCGCCGCCCGGCCCGCTTGATCACCACGGCTCCGAGCACCCCGGCGCCGACCAGCAAGGCGAGAACGGCGAAGCCGCTCGCCGCGTCCGCGACGACGGTGAGGAGCCAGATCTCGAGGACCAGCCAGGCGGCCACGGCGAGGGGGACGAAGGTGCGGGCGCGGGAGCGCCTGCGGGCGGGCGGGGGCGTTGCGCCGGTCGTCATGTTCCCAGTGTGCCTGGGCGCCCGCCGGAGCGGCGTAAGGGGGGCGTCAGGAAGATCGTGGGGGCCTGGGCCCCGGAGACCTGCGGCCGAGGACGCGGCCGGCCCGCTCCCCCACACCCCAGGCGGTGACGCGCCAGAGCGCCTCGACGACGATGTCCCTGCTCATCTTCGAGTCGCCGTGCTCACGCTCGACGAAGGTGATCGGGACCTCGACGACGTGGAAGCCCGCGGCCACGGCGCGCCGGGCGAGGTCGACCTGGAAGCAGTAGCCCTGCGAGGCGACGTCACCGAGCCCGAGGCCCTCGAGGGTCTCGGCGCGGAAGGCGCGGAAGCCTCCGGTGATGTCCCGCAGGGGGACGCCGAGCAGCAGCCGCGAGTACGTGCTGCCGCCCCGGGAGAGGAACTCCCGGTGCTTCGGCCAGTTGACGACACGCCCTCCGGGCACCCACCGGGACCCGAGCACGAGGTCGGCGCCCTTCAGTGCGGTCAGCAGTCTGGGCAGTTCCTCGGGCTGGTGGGAGCCGTCGGCGTCCATCTCGACGAGGACGCCGTAGCCGTGTTCGATGCCCCAGCGGAAACCGGCGAGGTAGGCCGCGCCGAGCCCTTCCTTGCCCTTGCGGTGCAGGACGTGCACCTGCTCGTCCTGGGCGGTGAGCTCGTCGGCGATCTTTCCGGTGCCGTCGGGGCTGTTGTCGTCGGCGACGAGCACGTCCGCGTCCGGTACGGCGGTGCGGACCCGGGACACGATCGCGCTGATGTTCTCGGCCTCGTTGTAGGTCGGGACGATCACCAGGGTCCTGCCGAGCGGGCCGTACCGCCTCCCCTGGGGTCCGCCATGGGGAACCGCACCACCGTCGTTCACTGCTGCCCCTTAAAGTCCGTACGCAGAGCCCAACCATAGCGAGGTCGCGGCTCGCGCTCGCAGCGACACTGATCTTCACGGGAGAGGGGGGAGCGGTCCGGCCACGGACGCAGCGGATCGGGCCCGGCGTCCTTCGGGCCGACCTGGGGCCCGCTGGCTGCGGGTCGACCGAGAGCCGTTGTCTACTGAACGCCGGGCCCCACCCGGGTCGCACCTGCCGACCGGCTGAAGCCTTCCCTCTGCCCCCGAGGCGCGGGCGCTGAACCTGGCTCCCAGTGACGGTGTGCCGGTGCGGCACACCACCCCATGACCCAGCGGCGTTCGACGACTTGCGTGGAGGTTGCCGGTCGGACGTTCTTCGGTGGACTGGCCCGAACCTACCGGCCGGTGGGCGCTCGCTGTCAACAGTTGCCTGATCAGCGACAATTAACGGAACCTCCAGGTCAGACGGGAAGATCCGCAGGTCGAGGCGGAACGGTGGGAGTATCCGGCAGGGGTGCGAAATGTCCCTACGTCACCCGTTCGGTCCCTCGAAGACGGTGCGTCCGCCGACCACGGTCCGCAGGCAGACGGGCAGTTCTGCGCCAGGGCCGAGGTCGGGCAGGCCGGGGGTGCCGGAGCGCGGGTCGGTGGACCAGCGGGCGACCCGGTCGTCGGGGGCCTGGACCACCAGTTCGCCGGTGCGCCAGACCGCGTAGTCGGCCGGCGCGCCGGGGACGAGCACCCCGGCGTCGTCGCGTCCGACCGCGCGCCAGCCGCCACGCGTGTGGGCGGTGAAGGCGGCCCGCACCGAGACGCGGTGTTCGGGGGTCCGGTGGAAGGCGGCCGCGCGCACGGTGCCCCACGGGTCGAGCGGTGTCACCGGGCTGTCGGAGCCGAAGGCGAGCGGCACGCCGGCGCGCAGCAGCGCGGCGTACGGGTTGAGGGTGCGGGCCCGTTCGGCGCCGAGCCGCTGGGCGTACATGCCGTCCTCGCCGCCCCAGGCGGCGTCGAAAGCCGGCTGGACGGAGGCGGTGAGACCGAACTCGGCGAAGGCGGCGATGGTTTCGGGGGTGAGCATCTCGGCGTGCTCGACCCGGTGCCTCGCGGCGCGGACGCGGGCGATCCCGAGCCGGTCGGCGGCGGTTCGCACACCGTCGACGACGGCGCTCAGCGCGGCGTCGCCGATGGCGTGGAACCCGGCCTGCAGTCCGGCCTCCGTGCACGCGGCAACATGCGCGGCCACGGCCGCCGCGTCGAGGTGGGCGCTGCCCGTGGTGGTGGGGCTGTCGGCGTACGGCCTGTGCAGGCAGGCGGTGTGCGAGCCGAGGGAGCCGTCGACGAACAGGTCCCCGGCGGCGCCGGCGGCACCGAGTTCACGGATGCGCTCGGCGCCCTTCTCGCCGGTGACCTGCTCGGCCCAGTAGCCGACGACCCGCGGGCCGGGTTCCGCGCGGGCCAGCGCGAGGAGGGAGGTGAAGTCGTCCTCGTCGGAGATCTCGGGTCCCGCGCACTCGTGGACGCTGCCGATGCCGAGGGACGCGGCCCGGGCGAGCGCCGCCCGCTGCGCCTCCCGGCGCTGGGCGGGGGTGACGGCCGCGTGGGCGGCGGCGCGGACGGCGTGATGGGCGGCGGCGGTCAGCGGGGCGTCGGGGTGGAAGCCTGCGAGGCCTCTGACGCCGGGGACGAGGTCGAGCAGGGCGGTGGTGACGACCGCGGAGTGGACGTCGACGCGCGGGAGGTACAGGGGCCGCCCGCCGGCCGCCTCGTCGAGCTCCGCCCGGCTCGGGGGCCGCTGCTCGGGCCAGCGCGTGGCGTCCCAGCCGTGCCCGAGGAGCACCTGGCCGCCGGGATGCGCCGCGCTGTGCTCCCGTACGAGGCGCAGGGCGTCGGCGAGGGAACGGGCGCCGGAGAGGTCGAGGCCGGTGAGGGCGAGTCCCGTGGAGGTGGTGTGGACGTGCGCGTCGGTGAACGCCGGTGCGACCAGGGCGCCTTCGAGGTCGATGACCTCGTCGACACCCGTGGCGAAGGCGTCGGCGGCGCCCTCCGACCCCACCCAGGCGATGTGTCCCTTCTCGACGACCATCGCGGTGGCGAAGGGGTCGGCGGGGCTGTGGACTTCTCCACCGCGCAGCAGCACGGTGCGGTGTTCGCTCTGGGGGGCGGTGCTCTCGGTCATGGGACCAAGACTAGATACGCGGCGGGCGGGCCTCGTACGGGGTGGAGAGGACGACCGTCGTGCGGGTGGAGACGCCGGCCAGGGAGCGGATGCGGGTGAGCAGGTGTTCCAGCTCGAGGGGGGTGGCGACGCGCACCTTGAGGATGTAGTTCTCGTCGCCCGCGACGCTGTGGCACGCCTCGATCTCGGGGACGCCGGCGAGCCGGTCCGCGATGTCGTCCGGGGCGCTGGGGTCGAACGGCTTCACCGAGATGAAGGCGGTGAGCGGCAGCCCGACGGCCTCGGGGTCGACGACGGCCGCGTAGCCGCGGACGACGCCCCGCTGTTCCAGGCGGCGGACGCGCTGATGCACCGCCGAGGTGGACAGGCCGGTGGCCTTGCCCAGGTCGGTGTAGCTCATCCGCCCGTCCTTGACGAGCAAATCCACGATCTGACGATCCAGCTCCTCCATGCGGATCAACCTATTGCCACAGGTCGTCTCCGGCACAGTCCGGGACGGCCCGGAAGGACCCTTCCGGGGGCCATGTGACGAACACCACAGGTTTGCCGCCGGATGTGCCGTGACCCTACGGTTATCTGCCCCGCGCGATGGGCATTGCTTGCTGTGGTCGAGGCCACACGTGCCTGGTCGGCCCATCCGAGGGGGAGATTCTCCATGCAGAGCATCAAGACTGTGACGTCCAAGGGCGGCGGACGTACCGAACCGGAGCCCGTTGATCCGGCCGAGTCGGCGGACACGGACGTCCTGAGCGAGTACGACACCTTCGAGATGTACCGGGTGATCTGCCCGGACTGCGCGCAGCCGATCGCGCTGCTGGCGGACGAGGACGTCCTGCCCGAGCACGCGCTGTGCCCCACTCCGTGGAACCCGTTCGGGCTGACGGTGTGCTCGGGCACCGGGCGGGAGGCCTCCTCGGCCCGTCCCGCCGACGAGTCGCTGGAGCTCCAGGAGCAGGACACCGCACTGCTGCTGACGCTGCCCCAGGGACTGGACTGGCGCACCCAGCCGTTCTCCCACGTGGGCGGTCCGGGGTCGCGGCCGCTGAAGGCGCCGCCGCTGCGGCGGGCCGCCTGACAGAGGTGTCGTCCGGGCCCGCAGGCGTCACTGCCCCGGGCCCGTGGGGGTGAGCTCCGGAGGCCGGCGACGGCGTGTGCGCAGGCGCGCACGGCGCCCACGCGCCCTACCGGATGCGCCCGCGCCCGACCGGGTGCGGCAGGAGCGGGTAGTCCCTGCACTGGCGCTCGAATAGCCCCGGCGGTAACCGCTTGTGCGCGTGGCGCGTTGACCCGGCATGAGCCCGCACTCCGCGACCGCGCACGGCCGTCGGCGCCTCGTCGTGCCCGTCCGTGCCGTGTATGAAGAATCGGTTCTGCATCCGACCGATCCGCCGATCTACCGTGAGCTGCTCCAACTGTGGGCGAGCCGGGGCAGAACACTGCCGGGGCGCCGCGACCCCGAATGGATCGGACTCGCGGCGCCACTGGTCCCGAGCGCGCGGGTCAGCGCGTCTCAGGCCCGGCGAGGTGGCGGGCGATGACCATCCGCTGGATCTGGTTGGTGCCCTCGACGATCTGCAGCACCTTGGCCTCGCGCATGAAGCGCTCGACCGGGAAGTCCTGCGTGTAGCCGTAGCCGCCGAGGACCTGGACCGCGTCGGTGGTGACGCTCATCGCCGCGTCGGTGCAGAACAGCTTCGCCATGGCGGCCTGCTGCGAGAACGGCCGGCCCGCGTCCCGCAGCCGGGCCGCGGAGAGGTACAGCGCCCGGCCCGCCTCGATCCGGGTGGCCATGTCCGCGAGCATGAAGCGCAGGCCCTGGAAGTCGGCGATGGGACGGCCGAACTGCTTGCGCCCCGTGGCGTATTCGAGCGACTGGTCGAGGGCGGCCTGCGCGACGCCGATGGCGCAGGCGGCGATGCCGAGCCGGCCGGAGTCCAGGGCGGAGAGCGCGATGGCGAACCCCTGGCCCTCCTCGCCGAGACGCCGGGAGTCGGGGACGCGGACCCCGTCGAAGTGGAGCTGGGCGGTGGGCGAGCCCTTCATGCCCATCTTCTTCTCGGGCACGGCCGCGTTCAGCCCCTGCGCGTCCCCGGGAACCAGGAAGGCGGTGATGCCCCGCGGCCCCTCGGCGCCGGTGCGGGCCAGGACCGTGTAGAAGTCGGCCACGCCGCCGTGCGTGATCCAGGCCTTCGTCCCGGTGATCACCCAGTCGTCGCCGTCCCGGACCGCCTTCGTGCGCAGCGAGGCGGCATCGGAGCCGGAGGCGGGCTCGGAGAGGCAGTAGGCGCCGAGCAGACCGCCGCCGAGCATCGCGGGCAGGTGCTCGCTCTGCTGCTCCTTGGTGCCGTAACCGGCGAGCGCGTGACAGGCCAGGGAGTGGACGCTCACACCCAGGCCGACGGTGAGGCGGGCCGCCGCGAGCTCCTCGAGAACCTGGAGGTAGACCTCGTAGGGCTGGTCACCGCCGCCGAACTCGGAGTCGTAGGGGAGGCCGAGCAGTCCGGAGCCGGACAGGAGCGAGAAGACCTCACGCGGGAAGTGCCCGGCGTCCTCCTCCTCGGCCGCGCGGGGGGCGATCTCCCGCTGGACGATGTCGCGGACCAGGGTGATCAGATCCCTGGCCTCCTCGGTGGGCAGCTGACGGTCCACCGGCTGCGGGGCGCGGTCGGGCATTGCGGCGCTCTCCTCCCTGTCGGGCGCTGCGGCGGTCGCGCGCGATGGGGTGTGGGGCGCGCCGCCGGTTGTACTGCCAGGCCGATGGTGCCCTTCCGGATCACGAAAGAGGCTGGACAGCGGCGTGTGGCGCGTTGAGTATGCCCGATTCGGCTCCGCCCGTCACGGGCGCGGAGGAGGCCGGGCAGCTGATCGCTCATACCGGCCGACCTGGTCCGGACCATGGGCCCACCGCGGGGCCGCCCTCCATGTCCGGTCACCTCTCCCCCGCTCGTACGACGGGGGCGGGCGGATCCCGCCGCCCGGGAGGGGCGGCGGCCCGCCCCGGCCGCCTCTAGAGCAGGCCGACCTGGGTGATGAGCATGGCGAGGACGACCACGAGCGTCCAGCCGAGGATGTGCTCGAGGATGTTGTTCTCGTCGTCCGGACCGCCGGTACGCGTCGTCGGCAGGGTGCGGTCGGCGGTGGCTGCGGTCGAAGTCATGGCGCGTCTCGTTCGGTCGTCCGGCAGGTGGCTCCCCCCACTGCCCCACCACAGTGCCAGCGGCACCGGCCGCCGGGGTAGAGAGATTGGTCACTGCCCCGGGAGCGCTGGCGCGCGTCAGTGGATGCCGACGGCCGCGAGCGCCGCGCGCTGCGTGGGTGTGGGGTGGGCCGGCCAGTACAGGTAGCAGACGCCTCCTGTGCCGGAGACCACTCTCCCGCTCGCGTTGTAGCGCTTGGTGCGGAGCCAGATCTTCTCCCACTCCGCGCGCCGGTAGACACGGCGCACGGCCTCGTTGCTCGGTGAGGCCGGGTCGTTCGCGATGACGTCGCCGTCGGCGGTGAAGCCGATCACCGTCATCAGGTGTCCCGCGGTGCCGTAGCCCGCTCCGGTCAGCTCCTCCTCGAGGAACGACTGGGACGTGATGGCCGGGATGCCCGCGGCGATCAGCGTCTCCAGGTCGGTCAGCGAGGAGAGCCGGGTGACGACGGCGCTCATGTCGCGGTAGGTGGCGGCGTAGGCCGCGTTGAAGGGCCAGTTGCCGCAGCCCTCGTACTGATGGTCGTACGTGTACCGGGCGGCGTGGCAGACCTGCGGATCGTCGAAGGCGGGGTTCACCCACGCCAGATCGGCGGCGGAGGGCTCACGGCCCCAGCACTCGATGATCATCTGTGACGAGGTGGGGCTGCACCAGGCCTCCCCGCCGTTGTCGTACTCCGGGTACTGGCCCACGTGCGTGTTCTGGGAGTACCGCGGCACGATCAGCTCGCGGGCGAGGCCGGGCTCGGACGCGGGGACGCCGAAGCGGTCCGGGATGTCGGAGGCCATCGCCCCCAGCCGCCACACGGTGGGGGTGAGCCCGCTCCGCGGCCGCCGGTAGAGGGTGAGCCGCAGCCGGTACGTGTCGAGACGCAGCCCGCTCGCCGCGTCGTCCACGGAGAAGGTGTCGGTCCAGATGCTCGCCCTGCCGTCGCCCTGGTCGTCCACCGACGTGCGGCGGATGTCCGTGTCGCCCGCCGCCCAGCGCCCCATCACGAACCACGGGCTCGCGGTGCCGTCCGAGTACCGACCGCTCAGCTCCACCTGGAGCCAGGTGCCCGCGGGGGTGTCGGCGTTCCACGAGGCGATGACCTCGGTGGCGGGCACGCGCGAGCGGTGCACCGGCGAGGTCCAGGTGGCGTACTCCCAGCGCGCGGTCGTGCCGGTGTGCGGGTCCGTGTGGTCCGTCGTACCCGCGGGCTCGGCGATCACCACACCGGGGCGGCGGCCGGCGACGGCCTTCGTGCCGGCCCGGTCGCCGCACCGCCAGTCCGTGTAGGTGGACCAGAAGCGGTTGTCCACCATCGTCCCCGATTGCCGACGCCGGGCCGGCGGGGCCGCGGCCTCGGCGGCGGCCGCCGGTCCGGCGGAGGCGGACAGGGTGCCCGCGGTGGCGGCTGCGGCGAGCACGGCGCCCAGGACGTTTCTGCGCGAAGTCGGTCTGGCCATGGGACCCCCAAGTCGGGTGCGCGACAGTGGGGCCACTATCGCGGGTCCCGCCGCGCTTCTGCCAGAGACGCGCAGCGCGCCGCGACGCCAATATTGGTCTGGTCCACTGGCATGACCTGCGGTGCCGCACCCGGGCGCCCCGCGTCGCCGCCCGGTGGTCTCTTAGGCTGGGCCCATGGACGACCTCGACCGGCAGGCGGCCCGTCTGCGGACGCTGCCACCCTCCTGCGGTCCCGTGCGCCTGGTCGCCGTGGACGGTCACGCGGGTTCGGGCAAGAGCACCTTCGCCGGCCGGCTCGCCCGCGCACTCGGCGACGAACCGCCCGTACTGCACCTCGACGATCTGGCCAGCCATGCGGAGCTGTTCGGCTGGACGGGGCGGTTGCTGAGCCAGGTGATCGAGCCGCTGTCCCAGGGCCGGGACGCGGCGTACCACCCGTACGACTGGAATCTGCGCCGTTTTCTCACCCCCCGCGCATTCCCTGCCGCACCGGTCGTCGTGATCGAGGGGGTCGGGGCCGGACGACGGGCGCTGCGGCCGTACCTCGCGGCGCTGCTGTGGATGGAGCGGGACGCCGAGGAGTCCTGGGCGCGCGGCCGGGCACGGGACGGCGCCGGTCTCTCCGGCTTCTGGGACGGCTGGACAGCGGCGGAGACCCGCCATTTCTCGTCCGATCCCTCACGGCCGTTCGCCGATGCCCTGATACGCGAGTGCCCACAGGGGTACGAGTGGCTCCCGATGCCCGCCAGGACTGCGAGTCCGCACCAGACAGTCACAAACAGTGATGACCTTCCCCCGGCATACTGAGCAGTCGGAGTTCGGGCTCAAGAGTGGCTCAACTCTGCTTGACCGACGGGGCGTACAGGTCTTACGTTCTCAATGTGCGGCTTTTCGGAGCCGCCGCAGACGCGAAGCCCCCGGTTGTTCCCCCGTGATCGGGGGCTTCGTTCTGCCCGTTTCCCCGCTTCCGAAGCCCCTTCCGGCACGCCAGTGCTCACCCTGGGTCACCGCCTCCGGTGCCGCGCGGGGCGGTCGCGGCGCTCTTAATCACCACCCCGTGCGCAGGTACGATGCACCCGGTGGGTCGTCAATTCCCGTTCCTGGCCGGGCTGTTCCGGCTGACTGCGGCCCGCGGGCGTCCACCCGGCGCGACAACACTGGTGCACGGTTTGTGGGGGGAGTGGGGGGACCCTATGGACATCGGCACGCAGGGCGCTCGGACGCCGGCGGACCTCGCGTGGGTGCGCGGCGTGGACGCCTGCACCATGGGCGCGTACCCGCAGGCCGAGGAGGAGTTCCGCACGGCCGTCCGGCTCGACCCGGGCATGGCCGACGCCTGGCTGGGCCTGCACGCCCTGCGTGTGGACACCGCCACCGCCCTGCTGCACATGTACCGCAGCCGCGACCGCTTCGGCGAGCAGCGCACCCGGCACCGCCGCACGCTGAACTCCTGGTACTGGCTGGGCTGGTGGGTGCAGCCCGTGCTGGAGAGCCCGCGCGACCTGCTGCTGGCGCACGCCTCGCACTGGCTCGACGGCCGTCATGTGCCCGAGCTCGACCGGGCGCTCGCCGCGCTGCCGCCGGTCGACACCGACCCCCAGGTCCGTTTTCTGCACGCCTGCCGCGCCTACCTCGTCAAGGACTGGGAGCAGCTCGTACGGCATACCGAGCCGCTGGTGGACGATCCGCTGCTGGGCATCGAGGCCGGGCTCTTCGGCGGCATGGCCCGGGTGCGCCTGGAGATGTACGGGCAGGCGGAGCCGATGCTGTCCGCCGCCCTGATGCGCTGCCGCAGCGAGCAGCCGCAGCGCAAGGAGCTGCGGTACTGGCTGGCCCGGGCGCACGAGGGCACCGGCCGCAGCGCCGCGGCGCTGCCCCTGTACCGCGCGGTGCACCGCATCGATCCTGCGTTCATGGACACCTCCGCGCGCCTCGCGGCCATCGCGGAGTACGACGGGATCGACGCGTACGACGACTCGGTGGGGCTGGCCGCCGTGTCCCTCGCCGGCCTCGGGAACGACGTGGCGGACGGCCAGGCGGAGGGCGAGGTGCCACAGGGACCGGAGCCCCGGTTCGGCGGCGACGCCGGCGGGCCGCTGCCCGGCACCTCTCCCGTGGCGCCGGACGAGATGCCGCGGCGCAAGGCGACCGTCCCGGCGCAGTCCGCTCCCCCGCGCTTCCCCGCCGGGCCCACGGATCCGGTGCTGCTCGCCCAGGCGCTGGCGGAGCTGGAGCGGATGGTGGGGCTCGAGCCGGTGAAGCGGCAGGTGAAAGCCCTGTCCGCGCAGCTGGAGATGGCCCGGCTGCGGGCCGGGCAGGGGCTGCCCGTGCAGCCGCCGAAGCGCCACTTCGTCTTCTCGGGGCCGTCGGGCACGGGCAAGACGACGGTCGCCCGCATCCTCGGGCGGGTCTTCTACGCCCTGGGGCTGCTCGGCGGTGATCACCTGGTGGAGGCCCAACGTGCCGACCTGGTGGGCGAGTTCCTGGGGCAGACCGCGGTGAAGGCCAATGAGCTGATCGACTCGGCGCTCGGCGGTGTGCTCTTCGTGGACGAGGCGTACAGCCTGTCCAACTCGGGCTACAGCAAGGGCGACGCGTACGGCGACGAGGCCCTGCAGGTGCTGCTCAAGCGCGCCGAGGACAACCGCGACCATCTGGTGGTCATCCTGGCCGGTTATCCGGAGGGCATGGACCGGCTCCTCGCGGCGAACCCCGGCCTGTCGTCCCGTTTCACCACCCGCGTCGACTTCCCGTCCTACCGGCCCCTGGAGCTCACCGCCATCGGCGGGGTGCTGGCCGCCGACAACGGCGACGTGTGGGACGAGGAGGCGCTCGACGAACTGCGTTCCATCAGCGGCCATGTCGTCGACCAGGGCTGGATCGACGAACTGGGCAACGGCCGCTTCCTGCGCACGCTGTACGAGAAGAGCTGCGCGTACCGCGATCTGCGGCTGACGGGCTGTCCGCGTCCGCCGACCCGCGAGGATCTGTCGACGCTGCGGCTGCCGGACCTGATGCAGGCCTACGGAGAGGTCCTGTCGGGCCGCGGCCCGTCGGGCCGGGGCCCGCAGGACCCTCCGTTGAGCTGATCCGTACGCCGCTCAGCCGCTCAGCCGCTCACGAGCTCCCCTGCCCCGTCCTGCGCCGCGGCGCCTCCGGGCGCCGGGGAGGCCGGCGGAGCAGCGGCGATGCGGGCCGTCGCGGTCGCCGGCACCCGGTGTGCCGGGTCGCGCACCTCGCCGACGAGCATCTCCAGGACGTCCTCCAGGGCCACCAGTCCCAGCACCCGTCCGGACGCGTCGGCGACCTGCGCGAGATGGGTGGCGGCACGGCGCATCACGGTGAGCACGTCGTCCAGCGGCAGCTCGGCGCGCAGCGTCGCCATCGGCCGCCAGACGTGCTGCGGCACGGCGCGCTCGCCGTGCTCGAGGTCCAGCACGTCCTTGACGTGCAGGTATCCCATGAACGGGCCCTCCCCCTCAGCGCAGACGGGGAAGCGCGAGAAGCCGGTGCGGACCGTCAGCTCCTCCAACTGCCGCGGTGTGACCGACGGCGCGACGGTGACCAGCTGCGAACGGCGGATCATCACGTCGGTGACCGGGCGGCTGCCCAGCTCGAGGGCGTCCTCGAGCCGCTCCTGCTCCTCCGGCTCCAGCAGCCCCGCATGGCCCGCGTCCTCGACGAGCCGGCCCAGCTGCACGCTGGTGAAGACGGCCTCGACCTCGTCCTTCGGCTCGACCCCGAAGGCCCGCAGCACCAGCCGCGAGCAGGCGCCGAGCCCGCTGGTGACGGGGCGGCAGAGCCGGGCGAAGCCGACCAGCCCCGGGCTGAGCCACAGTGCGGTCCGCTCGGGCGCCGCCATGGCCAGGTTCTTGGGCAGCATCTCGCCGACGACGAGGTGCAGGAAGACCACCACGGCCAGGGCGATCACATAGCCGAGCGGGTGGACGAGCCCTTCGGGGACGTGGGCGGCATGGAAGACCGGCTCCAGCAGGTGGGCGACGGTCGGCTCGGCGACCGCGCCGAGCGTGAGGGAGCAGACCGTGATGCCGAACTGGGCGGCGGCCATCATCTGCGGCAGGTTCTCCAGCCCGTGCAGGACCTGGCGGGCCCGCGCCGACCCGGCCGCGGCGAGCGGCTCGATCTGGCTGCGGCGAACGGAGACCAGGGCGAACTCGGCTCCGACGAAGAAGCCGTTCGCCACGACCAGCAGCAGGGCGAACAGCAGTTGCAGTGCGCTCACCGGGCGGTCCCCGTCCTCGCGTCGTCCGGCGCGGCCGCATCGGCGGTGCGCACCAGGCGGACCCGTTCGGCGCGATAGCGCTCGACCTGGCGCACGGACAGCCGCCAGCCGGGCAGTTCGGCGCGGTCACCGGGGGCGGGGATGCGTCCGAGGAGGTCGGCAACGAGGCCGGCGACGGTCTCGTAGGGGCCGTCCGGTACGTCGATGCCTATCCGGCGCAGGGTCAGGACACGGCAGCTGCCGTCGGCCTCCCAGGCGGGCCGTTCGTCCTCCGGGGCGGCCGGGGCCAGTTCGGGGCGGACGTCCGTCTCGTCGTCGTGCTCGTCGCGGACCTCGCCGACGAGTTCCTCGATGATGTCCTCGAGCGTGACGACGCCGGCCGTGCCGCCGTACTCGTCGACGACGACGGCTATCGGCTGCTCGCTGCGCAGCTGTGCCAGCAGCTGCTGGACCGGGAGAGTCTCCGGCACGAGCAGCGGGGCGACGGCGATCCGTTCCACCGCGACCCGCCGGCGTTCCTGGGCGCGCACCGCGAGGGCGTCCTTGAGGTGCACCATGCCGACGATCTCGTCGATGCGCTCCCGGTAGACGGGGAAGCGGGAAAGCCCCGTGGCGCGGGTGAGGTTGAGGACGTCCGCCGCGGTGGCGTCCGTCCGCAGGGCGCTCATCTTCACCCGTGGGGTCATCACATGCTGGGCGGTGAGGTGGCCGAGCGACAGGGTGCGTACGAACAGGTCGGCGGTGTCCTGTTCCAGCGTGCCGGCCCGCGCCGAGTGGCGGGCCAGTGACATCAGCTCGCCGGGGGTACGGGCGGACGCCAGTTCCTCGGCGGGCTCGACCCCCGCCAGCCGTACGAGCCGGTTCGCGGCGGCGTTCAGCAGGGTGATGACGGGGCGGAAGACGGCCGAGAAGGCGGTCTGGGGACCGGCCACGAACCTGGCCACCTGGAGCGGCCGGGACACGGCCCAGTTCTTGGGGACCAGTTCGCCGACGACCATCTGGACGGCGGACGCCAGCAGCATGCCGACGACCACCGCGACGCCGGGCACGGCGCCTTGGGGCAGTCCGGTCGCGGTCAGCGGTCCGCCGAGCAGTCGGGCCAGGGCCGGCTGCGCGAGCATGCCGACGACCAGGGAGGTGATGGTGATGCCGAGCTGGGTGCCGGAGAGCTGGAAGGACAGCTCGCGCAGTGCGGTGACGACGCGGCGGGCACGGCGGTCGCCCTCGGCCGCGGCACGCTCGGCGTCGGCGCGTTCCACCGTGACGAGTCCGAACTCGGCGGCCACGAAGAAGCCGTTGGCGAGGATGAGAAGGAACGCTGCGGCGAGCAGCAGAAGGGGGATGATCATGCCGCCGCCTCCTGGGAGGGGGCGGCGCAGGTACTACCGGACGATCCGTCCATCGCTGGAGGGAGTCACTCCTCGGGTCGCAGGGTGTGCCCCGCCGGCCGGCGGGCCGTGCGATCGCGGGGCGGGGGCGCCCTCGGCGCCGCCGCCCACCAGAGTAATCAAGCCGGCCCGGCGGGGGCAGGGGCGCTGCCGCTCAGCGTTCGCCCGGGCGGGTGCCGGGGTCTACCTCCGGCCGGGTGCCGAGCATCTCCGCCAGGGCCCGCAGGGCGCGGGCGTCGTCGATGGCCCGGGCCTTGGCGATACCGGGCTGGATGCCGAGTACCGGCAGGCTGGTGCCGTCACTGAGGTCGAGGAAGACCCAGGGATCGCCGGACCGCAGATTCACCCGGAGGATCTCCGCCCAGGCGAGTCGGCGCGTCCGGGTGAGGTTGACGACGGTGACGCCGTCGTCGTCGGCGACGACCTTGGGCCGGCTCAGCAGGGCCAGCACCCCGAAGAAGAGCAGCGCCGTGAAGACGAAGCTGGCCTTCTCGGGCGGGCTGAGCCGGTCCAGCATCAGAGTGATGGCGGTGACGGTGGCGAACATGACCGCGCCCACGGTCAGCAGGACGATCCGGGTACGGGTCGGCCTGAACGTGACCGGGAGCGTGGGCGGCCGGGCCGCGGGGGCGGATGAGGACATGGTGCGGTGTCCGTCCTCAGAGGCGGCAGGCGTGGATGGCCGTGGTGAGGATGGCCCGCGCGCCGAGGGCGTACAGGTCGTCCATGATCCGCTGG
The DNA here is from genome assembly GCF_025854275.1 of Streptomyces peucetius. Taxonomy (NCBI): domain Bacteria; kingdom Bacillati; phylum Actinomycetota; class Actinomycetes; order Kitasatosporales; family Streptomycetaceae; genus Streptomyces; species Streptomyces peucetius. Next base: position 1,285,041 of record NZ_CP107567.1, read on the forward strand.
GCCTCCTTGGCGGCGACCATGGAGCGGACGGCGACCCAGCCCTCGTGGTGCAGGGGGGAGATCGTGGGCGACTCGAGGCCGGGGGTGAGGGCGACGGCCTGCTCCAGGTTCTCGACCCGGCAGTCGTAGTCCATCATCACGTAGCTGCGGGCGACGAGGACGCCCTGGAGGCGGCGCAGGAACTGCTGCACCTGGGCGTGCGCCGGGTCGGCGCCGGTGCGCCGGATGACGACGGCCTCCGAGGTCATGATCGGCTCGCCGATGACCTCCAGGCCCGCGTTGCGCAGGCTGGTGCCGGTCTCGACGACGTCGGCGATGACCTCCGCGACGCCGAGCTCGATCGCGGTCTCGACGGCGCCGTCGAGGTGGACGACGGAGGCGTCGATGCCGCTGTCGGCGAGGTGCTTGGCGACGATGCCCTCGTAGGAGGTGGCGATCGTCATGCCGCCGAAGTCCGCCACGCCCTTCGCCGTGCCCGGCTTGGTGGCATAGCGGAAGGTGGAGCGGGCGAAGCCGAGCTGAAGGATCTCCTCGGCGTTCGCACCGGAGTCGAGCAGCAGGTCGCGGCCGGTGATGCCGATGTCGAGCTTGCCGGAGCTGACGTAGATCGCGATGTCACGCGGACGCAGGTAGAAGAACTCGACCTCGTTCTCGGGGTCGACGAGGACGAGTTCCTTGGACTCCTTGCGCTGCTGGTAGCCGGCTTCATGGAGCATCGCCGACGCAGGTCCGGACAGTGAACCCTTGTTGGGGACGGCAATGCGCAGCATGAGACGGGCTTCCTTTGTTCGTGTGGCTGTATGTGCGGCTGTTTGTGTCCGGCGGGGCGGGCCGGCTCAGAGGTGGGCGTAGACGTCGTCGAGGGAGATCCCCCGGGCGACCATCATCACCTGGACGTGGTACAGCAACTGCGAGATCTCCTCCGCGGCGGCGTCCTTGCCCTCGTACTCGGCGGCCATCCACACCTCGGCGGCCTCCTCGACGACCTTCTTGCCGATGGCATGGACGCCCTTGCCCACCAGCTCGGCGGTGCGGGAGGTGGCGGGGTCGCCCTCGGCGGCCTTCTGCTGGAGCTCGGCGAAGAGCTCCTCGAACGTCTTATTCGGCATGGTGGTCCCAGACTACGCGGAAGCGGCCGCTGCTCAGCGCCAGGGTTCGGATACTGAACGCAGGATGGTCGCCGTGGCGACGGCCGCCGTGACCGCCTCGTGACCCTTGTCCTCGTTGGAGCCCTCGATACCGGCCCGGTCGAGCGCCTGCTCCTCGGTGTCACAGGTCAGTACGCCGAAGCCGACGGGAACGCCGGTGTCGATCGAGACCTGGGTGAGGCCCTGGGTGACGCCCTGGCACACGTACTCGAAGTGCGGCGTGCCGCCGCGGATGACGACGCCGAGGGCGACGATCGCGTCGTAGCCCCGGCCGGCGAGCACCTTGGCGACGACGGGCAGCTCGAAGCTGCCGGGGACGCGCAGCAGCGTCGGCTCGTCGATGCCGAGCTCGTGCAGCGCCCGCAGGGCGCCGTCGACGAGGCCGTCCATGACCTTCTCGTGCCACTGGGCCGCGATCACCGCCACCCGCAGGTCTCCGCAGTTGCGGACGGACAGTTCGGGCGCACCCTTGCCGCTCATGTTTCTCCCTAGCCGTTCTTCACTTGCCGACCGCGCGGTACTCGCGGTCGCGCGGTGCTTGCCGGTCGCGCGAGGTATTCGCCGGTCGCGCGGTGCTTCTCGTTGCCGCGGTTACTGGTTGCCGCAGGTCGACGCGGGGACCGCGTCGAGCCACGGCAGGTCGTGGCCCATCCGGTCGCGCTTGGTGCGCAGGTACGTCAGGTTGTGCTCGCCCGCCTGGACGGGCATCGGTTCGCGTCCGAGGACGGTGATGCCGTACCTGACGAGTGCGGTGGACTTGTCCGGGTTGTTGGTCATCAGCCGCACGCTGCGCACGCCCAGGTCGGCGAGGATCTGCGCCCCGGCGGCGTAGTCACGGGCGTCGGCGGGCAGCCCGAGTTCCAGGTTGGCGTCGAGGGTGTCCCGGCCGCGCTCCTGGAGTTCGTAGGCGCGCAGCTTGGACAGCAGTCCGATGCCGCGGCCCTCGTGCCCGCGCAGATAGACGACGACTCCCCGGCCGGCCTCCGTGATGCGCTCCATGGAGGTACGCAGCTGGGGGCCGCAGTCGCAGCGGAGCGAGTGGAAGATGTCACCGGTGAGGCATTCGGAGTGGACGCGCACCAGGACGTCCCGGCCGTCGCCGATGTCGCCGTGGACGAGGGCGACGTGCTCGACGCCGTCGACGGTGGACCGGTAGCCGTAGGCGGTGAACTCACCGCTGGCGGTCGGCAGTTGCACCTCCGCCTCGCGCCTGACGGTGGGCTCCGCGCTGCGGCGGTAGGCGATCAGGTCCTCGATGGAGATGATCGTCAGGCCGTGCTTGCGGGCGAACGGGATCAGCTCGGGCAGCCGCAGCATCACGCCGTCCTCGCCGGCGATCTCGACGATCGCGCCGGCGGGGCGCAGTCCCGCGAGCCGGGCGAGGTCGACGGCGGCCTCGGTGTGGCCGGGCCGGCTGAGGACGCCGCCGGGCTTGGCGCGCAGCGGGAAGATGTGCCCGGGACGCACGAAGTCGGCGGGGCCGGCCGTGCCGCCGGCCAGTAGCTGAAGGGTGGTGGCGCGGTCGGAGGCGGAGATGCCGGTGGTCACGCCGTAGGCGGGGCCCGCGTCGACGGAGACGGTGAAGGCGGTCTGCATCGACTCGGTGTTGCGCTGCACCATCTGGGGCAGTTCCAGCCGCTCCAGCTCCTCGCTCTCCATGGGGGCGCAGATCAGGCCGCGGCACTCGCTCATCATGAAGGCGACGACCTCGGGGGTGGCCTTCTCCGCGGCGATGACGAGGTCGCCCTCGTTCTCGCGGTCCTCGTCGTCGACGACCACGACCGGGCGGCCGGCTGCGATGTCGCGGATCGCCTGCTCGACGGGGTCGAGGGCGAAATTCTCTGTGCTGTCGGTCAGGTACAGGGCGGGCTGCGCGGTCATGCCGTAGCTCCTTCCAGGGAGGGGCGGCCGCTCCGGCGGGAGCGCAGCCACCAGTCGCGCAGGCCCCACAGGACGAGCGCGCCGTAGACGACGTAGACGAAGCCGGAGAAGGCAAAGCCGTTGGCGAAGTTGAGCGGCACGCCGACGAGGTCGACGAGCAGCCAGGCGAACCAGAACTCGACCATGCCGCGGGCCTGGGCGACCATCGCGACGAGGGTGCCGACGAAGATGTAGGCGTCGGGCCACGGGTCCCAGGACAGTGACGGGTAGAGGGTGAAGAGCCCGCCGACGGCGAGGGTGCCGACGACGGCGCCGCCGGCCAGGTAGCCGCGCTCGCGCCAGGTCGCGAACCTGACCGCGATGGAGCCGTCCTGTGCCTGCTGTCGGCCGCGGGTCCACTGCCAGTAGCCCCAGGCCGCCACGGCCATCACCACGACCTGCTTGCCGGCGCTGCCGGTCAGATGGGATGTGGCGAAGGCGGCGAAGAGGATGGCACCGGAGAGGAACTGGGCGGGCCAGGTCCAGATCGAGCGCCGCCAGCCGAGGGCGAGGGCGAGCAGACCGATGATGTTGCCGATCATGTCGGACCATTTGATGTGCTGCCCGAAGGCCGTGAAGGCCTCGCCGTTCAGCCAGTCAAGGGCGCTCACTCGGCGCTCTCCTCGGTCTGCGCGCCGAGCAGCCGCTCGACGTACTTGGCGATGACGTCCACCTCGAGGTTGACCGGGTCGCCGGGCTGCTTGATGCCGAGCGTGGTCAGGGCGAGGGTGGTGGGGATGAGGCTGATCGTGAAGTGGTCGGTGCCCGCGTCGACCACCGTGAGGCTGACGCCGTCGACCGTGATCGAGCCCTTCTCGACGACGTACCGGGCGAGCCCGGAGGGCAGTGAGATCTTCACGATCTCCCAGTTCTCCGAGGGTGTGCGCTCGACGATCGCGCCCGTGCCGTCGACATGGCCCTGCACGATGTGGCCGCCGAGCCGTGCGCCGACCGCGGTGGGCCGCTCGAGGTTGACGCGGGAGCCCGCGTCGAGCGCGCCGAGGCTGGAGCGCTTCAGCGTCTCGGCCATGACGTCGGCGGTGAACTCGCCGTCACCCGCCTCGACGACGGTCAGGCAGACGCCGTTGACGGCGATGGAGTCGCCGTGCTTCGCGTCCTCGGTGACGATCGGGCCGCGCAGACGGAAGCGGGAGGCGTCGCCCAGGTTCTCGACGGCGGTGACCTCGCCCAGCTCTTCGACGATTCCGGTGAACACTTCAGGCTCCCTTGGGGACGGTCGCGGTGACGCGCAGGTCGGTGCCGATGCGGTCGGTGTGGGTGACGTGGAGCCGCAACGCTCCGGTGATGGTGGTGATTCCGGCGTCGGCGAGGGCTGCGGGGCCCGCACCGAGGAGTACGGGGGCGAGGTAGCCGATGACGCGGTCGACGGCACCGGCGGCCACGAAGGAGCCGGCGAGGGTGGGGCCTCCTTCGAGGAGTACGGAGCGGACACCGCGCTCGTGGAGCGCCGCGAGCAGCGCCGGCACGGACAGCCCGCGCTCCGCACGCGGCAGCCGCAGGACCGCGGGTCCGCCGGCGTCCGGCTCCGGCGACGGCACTGCCTCTCCGGCGGCCGGGACGGGCGCGGCGGTGTCACCGTGCGCGGTGCCGGCGGCCGTGACGTACGGGACCGGCGCAGCGTCCTGCGCGACCGCGACGAGCGTCGGCGCCGCCTCGTCCAGCACCCGGGCTCCCGCCCGTACGGCGGCGGCGTCGGTGTCGATCACGACCCGCAGCGGCTGGGTGGCGCCCTCGATGCCCCGGACCGCCAGGTGCGGGTCGTCGGCGCGCATCGTCCCGGAGCCGACCACGACCGCGTCGGACTCGGCCCGCAGCCGGTGGACGTCGGCGCGGGACTCGGGCGAGCTGATCCAGCGGCTGGTGCCGTCGGCGGCGGCGATCCGGCCGTCCAGGGTGGCGGCGTACTTCCAGGTCACGTACGGGCGGCCGAGGCGTACGGAGGTGAGCCAGGCGATGTTCCCGGCCTCTGCTTCGTCCTCCAGCAGGCCGTGCGCGACCTCGACGCCGGCGGCGCGCAGCGTGTCGGCGCCGCCGGTGGCCTGCGGGTTCGGGTCGGCGACCGCGTACAGGACGCGGGCGATCCCGGCCTCGGTCAGTGCCTGGGCGCAAGGGCCGGTGCGGCCGGTGTGGTTGCAGGGCTCGAGGGTGACGTACGCGGTGCCGCCGCGGGCGAGTACTCCGGCCGCGCGCAGGGCGTGGATCTCGGCGTGCGGTCCGCCGGCACGCTCGTGGTAGCCCTCGCCGACCACGTGTCCCGAGGCATCCGTGATGACGCACCCGACGACCGGGTTGGGGCTGGTGGAGCCGAGTCCGCGGGCGGCGAGCTCGATCGCTCGGCGCATGGCGTCCGTGTCGGCTGCGGTGGCCACCGGGTTCTCCTGCCTCTTCGGGCACGGACTCCGGGGCCTGTCGGTACGACAGAGAACGGGAACGGCACCAGGGGAACGCCGAGGCCGGATCGACGGTCGCCGGATGGTGCACGGCGATCGACAGACGGCCGACGCACCTCACGGTGACACCCGCCGCGCACTGCCTCCCATCCGGACTTTAACCGTCGGTCCAGGAATTTCACCTGGTCAACCGGCCGCTGGCTGCGGACGGGTCGCGGACTGTAACCGCCGGTTCGGAATTGCACCGACCCCGGAGTGCGCTGCTGCTGATACAGGGACAGTGTGCCACGGGATGCACTGAGCCATGCGGGTGACTGCTGTGGACTGGCTCACATCCGCGCACGCGGTGTCACCCGGCGTCACATTTCCTCGGGATGGTCCAGACCTATTGACCACACTGGTCTAGTCCTTTTAATGTCTGCGACACCTCCGCGGACCAGGCCCGCCGGTGTGCGCACACCAGGGCCAACCCCTCTTCTCCACCAGCCAGTTGTGCGAGGCCCACGCCCCCTGCGCGCCTGGCCGGCGAACAGGGGATCCCCACCAGGAGGAACTGATCGTGCAGTCCCCCACCCGTACCAGAGCCGGAGCATCGCTGCTCGCAGCCGCCGCGGCCGCCGCGGCGATGCTGGCGGGCATGCTCTCGCCCGGCGTCTCCCACGCCGCGTCCCAGGAGTCCTGCCGCCCCGACGGGCTCTACGCCACGCCAGGTGTCGACGTCCCCTACTGCTCGGTCTACGACACCGAGGGCCGCGAGAAGATGGGCGCGGACCACCAGCGCCGGGTGATCGGCTACTTCACCGGCTGGCGCACCGGCAAGGACGGCACCCCCGCCTACCTCGCCTCCGACGTCCCGTGGGACAAGGTCACCCACATCAACTACGCCTTCGGGCACATCGACTCGGCCAACAAGCTCTCCGTCGGAACCGACAGCGCCGCCAACGCCGCGACGGGCATGACCTGGCCGGGCGTCGCCGGCGCCGAGATGGACCCCGCACTGCCGTACCAGGGCCACTTCAACCTGCTCAACAAGTTCAAGAAGCAGCACCCGGACGTCAAGACGCTGATCTCCGTCGGCGGCTGGGCGGAGACCGGCGGCTACTTCGACGACAACGGCGAGCGGGTGGACTCCGGCGGCTTCTACACGATGGCCACCAACGCCAACGGCTCGGTCAACCAGGCGGGCATCGACACGTTCGCCGACTCGGCCGTCGCCTTCATCAAGAAGTACGGCTTCAACGGCGTCGACATCGACTACGAGTACCCGACCTCGATGAAGGACGCCGGCCACCCGGCCGACTTCCCGGTCTCCAACGCCCGCCGGGCCGGCCTCAACAAGGGCTACGCGGCGCTGATGAAGACCCTGCGCGAGAAGCTCGACCGGGCCGGGGCCGCCGACGGCAGGCACTACCTGCTCACCGTCGCGGCACCCTCCTCCGGCTATCTGCTGCGCGGCATGGAGACCTTCCAGGTCCAGAAGTACCTGGACTACGTCAACATCATGTCCTACGACCTGCACGGCGCCTGGAACGAGTACGTCGGCCCGAACGCCTCGCTCTTCGACGACGGCAGGGACGCCGAGCTGGCGGCGGCGAACGTCTACGGCAGCGCGCAGTACGGCGGCATCGGCTACCTCAACACCGACTGGGCCTACCACTACTTCCGGGGCTCCATGCCGGCCGGCCGCATCAACATCGGCCTGCCGTACTACACCCGCGGCCACAAGAACGTGCAGGGCGGCACGGACGGCCTGTGGGGCAGGGCCGCCGCGACCTCCTGCCCGGCCGGCTCGGGTCTGACCAAGTGCGGCGACGGCGCCGTCGGCGTCGACAACCTGTGGCACGACAAGGACGACAACGGGGCCGAGTCCCCGGCGGGCTCCAACCCGATGTGGCACGCCAAGAACCTGGAGAAGGGGATCGTCGGCGACTACGTCACGCAGTACGGCTTCCCCGCGGACACCCGGCTGACCGGCACCTACGTGCGCAAGTACGACTCCACGCTCGTCGCGCCCTGGCTGTGGAACGCCGAGAAGAAGGTCTTCCTCTCCACCGAGGACGAGCAGTCGGTGGCCGCGAAGGCGGACTACGTGGTCGACCGCGGCATCGGCGGCACCATGGTCTGGGAGCTCGCGGGCGACTACGACTGGAACGCCGCGAAGGGCCAGTACGAGATCGGCGACACGCTGACGACCGCGATGTACGAGAAGTTCAAGGCGGCCGCCCCCTACGGCGCGAAGAAGAGCAACACGGCGCTGCCCACCGAGGCGGTGGACATCGCCGTGGACTTCACCGAGTTCAAGCTGGGCGACTCCAACTACCCGATCACGCCCAGGCTGAGGATCACCAACAACACCGCGGCCACGCTGCCCGGCGGCACGGAGTTCCGGTTCGACTACGCGACCGCGGCCCCGGCCAACGCCTCCGACCAGTCGGGCTTCGGCACCAAGGTGATCAGGAGCGATCACACGGGCGACAACATCGGTGGCCTGCGGGGCGACTTCCACCGGGTGTCGCTGAAGCTTCCGGCATGGCAGTCGCTGGCCCCGGGCGCGACCGTGGACCTCTCGTTCAACTACTACCTGCCGGTCTCGACCCCGTCGAACTGGACGGTGAACATCGGCGGCACGACGTACGCCCTCGCCGGCGACCTCGCCCGGGGCACGACGGTGGTCGAGCTGGGCGACGGAGGCACGGGTCCGGGCCCGGACCCGTCGCCCTCGCCGGGCGACTGCACCGCGCCGGCGTGGGACGCGGCGTCCGCCTACGGCGGCGGGTCCACCGTGTCCCACAACTCCCGCCAGTGGAAGTCCAAGTGGTGGACGAAGGGCGAGGAGCCCGGTATGACCGGCGAGTGGGGTGTCTGGCAGGACCTCGGCGCCTGCTGATCCCCTCGTGCGACAGCCCGGCGGCGGTCACCGGCCCTTGCCGCCGCCGGGCCCCCGGGCGGACGCCGATGCCCCGGCGCGGCGCCGCCCGCGGGTCACCCGGAGGCGGCGCGGCACCGCAGTACGAGAACCGCGATGTCGTCGGTGCGGTGCCGCCGTCCGTCGGGCGCCTCACGCAGGAGGGCGTCGACCAGCCGGCCGAGATCCGGCTCGTCCGCCCGGGTCAGCTTCGCCGCGAGACGTGCGACGGACACGTCCAGGTCGACACCGGGTGTCTCGACGAGTCCGTCGGTGTAGAAGACGAGCGTCCGGCCCTCCGTGAGCGGGATCTCGGTGACGGGATACGTCGCGTCGGGGACGACGCCGAGCAGCGGCCCCGCCGGCACCGGAATCGGGTGCGTACGACGGTCGGGGTGGCGCAACAGCGGCGGCGGGTGGCCCGCGTTGGCCAGCCTCACGCAGCCGCGTGCGAGATCGATGTGGGCGTAGAGGCAGCTGCTGAACAGGCCGGTGTCGAGGTCGGTGAGGAGCCCGTTGATCCCGGACAGCACCTCGTCGGGGTGCGCGCCGAGCCCCGAGTAGGCATGGACGGCGGTACGGACCTGCCCCATCAGCGCGGCGGCTTCCACGTTGTGGCCCTGGACGTCCCCGATGACGGCCGCGGCGGCCGTGTCGCCCAGCGGAATCAGGTCGTAGAAGTCCCCGCCGATGTCCATGCCGCGCGTGGCGGGCAGATAGCGCGCCGCGACGTCCAGCCCGTCGATCGCGGGCAGACTGTGCGGCAGCAGGGCCTGCTGCAGGCCGTGGGCGAGCTGGTGTTTCGCGTCGTACAGGCGGGCGCGGTCGAATGCCTGGGCGATGAGTCCCGCGAGTGAGGCCATGACGGCGCGCTCTTCCGCCGAGAACGCATGGGGACGGTCATAGGTCAGCACGCAGCAGCCCACGGGACGGCCGGAGACGATCAGCGGCAGGAAGGCCCAGGCCTGCTTTCCGCTCACCTGCGGCGCCTCGGGATAGTCCTCGGCCATCTCGGCCGGAAAGGCGAAGAACAAGGGGATACCGGTGGCCAGCACCTGCCCGGCCGGAGTGAACCGGGTGTCGATCGGCAGGCCGTCCAGACGCTCGACGACCGATGCCGGGTATCCGCGGTGTCCCATGATCTTCAGCCGGCCGGCCTCGGCGGCGGACAGGACCAGGCCCTGCGCGCCGAACGCTGGCATGATCTGGTCGGCCACCAGGTCGACGACATCCTGCACCCCGATGACCTCGGTCAGCGCGGCGGCGAGATGCAGCAGCTGGTAGAGCTGCCCCGGCCGGGCGGGGGCGGACGCGGCCATGGACGGCACGGCCGGTGCGGGCGCCGCGGGCGGCTCGGCGCCGCTGGGCACGATGCGGACGCTGATGCCGCTCGCATCGGGGTAGAGGTGGAAGGACAACCACTGGTCCGGCGGCCGGCAGGCCGTGAAGGACACCGGCCGGCGGCTGAGCACGGCCGCGCGGTAACGGTCCTCGTACGCGGGATCGTCCAGCCAGGGCAGCGACTGCCACGGCCGGGTGCCCAGTAGTTGTCCGGCACTGCGGCCCAGCAGCTCGGCACCGCCGGAAGTGACGAACGAGAGGCGACCGTCGAGGTCGAGCGCACAGGAACCGCCGGGCAGGCGCTCCGCGAAGTCGGCGGCGGCCGACGGCGGCTGCGCGTCCCGCCGACCGGTCTCGACCGGCAGCACCCGCGGCCGCTCCCCGCACGTGTACGGGCGGCCGGACTCGGCTGCCTCGTCCAGCAGCAGGGCGAGGCGACGGCACTGCGTGGCGACATGTGCCCGCTCACGCCCGGTCATGCGGTTGCGGTGCCCGGCCGGCCACATCAGCAGCAGCGCTCCCCAGCGCCGGACCCCGGTGACGGGCGCGGCGGCGAGCGCCAGCGGGAAGGGCAGCGCCACGGCGCTGCGCGGATAGGAACGGGCCAGCTCCTCGTGGCTGCCCACCCAGACCAGTCGGTCGTCGCGGACCGAGTCGGCCACCGGGGCCGGTGCGGTGATCGCGATCCTGCTCCACGGCTCGGCGAATCCGGCCGGGACGCCGCACACCACGTCCAGGCACAGCAACTGCTCGTCCGGCGTCAGCAGGAAGAGCCCACCGATCCCCGCACCGGTCCGGCGCACCGTCTCCACCAGCGCGTTGCCCAGGACGTCCGCGTCGGTCGCTGATCCACCCGGCCTGGTCATGTCACAGGACACCTCCGGCGTCAGGAGTTCAGACGGCCGTCCGGGCGCCGGCCGGCCGGCGGGAACGTTCCGCACGGCTCGTCCGGTCCACTCCTAGAGGACGTTACGCCCACAGGACCGCCCACGCCCGGTACGGACGGCGCCGGGTCCCCTGCCCCGCTCGCGCCAGGGTCTTTCGTTCGAATCAGGCCGGCCCGGCAATCCGAACGAGAGGCCCTAGGGGAACAGCTCGCCTCTCGCCGCCTCCCCGGCCGCCAGCAGCGCGCCGCTCAGGACCGCCGCGCCTCCGAGCGTGCCCGCCCGCACCTGGGTCCGCAGCGGCGACAGGCCGGCGACCTTGGCCTCGACACGCGCGGCCAGCGACGCGCCGCCCGCGTGACCGGTCTCGCCGCCGAGCACGACGCAGCCGGGGTCGAGGACGGCGGCGACTGCGGCCACGGCGAGAGCCAGGCGGCCGGCGAGGGCGTCGAGGAAGTCGTCGCGGTCCTCGGCGACGGCCGCCTCGACGACGTCCGCCACGGTCGCACCGGCGATCTCGTACTGCTCCCCCAGCTCACGGATCGCCGCCGAGCCGGCCAGTGAGTGGAAGCCGCCGTCGCAGTCGACGGCGGAGGGTGTGCCGGCCGTACCCGGCACAGGGAGGAAGCCGATCTCGCCCGCGCCGCCGGAGGCCCCTCTGCGCAGCCGGCCGTCGAGGACGAGGCCCGCGCCGACTCCGTGGCCCAGCCAGAGGAAGACGAAGGAGTCACGGTCGCTCGCGGCACCGAGGCGCTGTTCGGCGACGGCCGCGAGGTTGGTCTCGTTCTCGACGATGATCCGGGCGGACAGCCGCTCCTGGAGGGCCGCCACGAGCATGCGGTGCCAGGCCGGCAGACCGGTGGTGGCGCGGAGTTCGCCGGTGGACGGGTCGATGAGGCCGGGCGCGCCTATGCAGACGGTGTGCAGGGTGGCGGCCCCGGCGCCCTCGGCGGTGCGCTCCACGAGGGCGGCGGCGCGCTCCACGGCCGGTCCGGGCTCGGCGGCGTCGCCGATCGGCAGGGACGCCTCGGCGAGGCGCCTGCCGAGCAGGTCCGCGACGACGACGGAAACGCTGTCGGTGCGTACGTCGAGCGCGGCGAGGTGCGAGCGGTCGGCGACGATCCCGTACAGCCGGGCGTTCGGGCCCCGGCGGTCGGCGCCCGCCTCGCCGACCACCCTGATGAGCCCGGACGCCTGGAGCCGCTCCACCAGGTCGGCGACGGTGGGCCGGGAGAGGCCGGTCAGGGTCTTCAGCCGGCCGGCCGTCAACGGGCCCTGCTGCTGGAGGAGTTCCAGGGCGAGCCGGTCGTTGAGGGCCCGGGCGGTGCTCGGGGATGCGGGCATGCCGGAATCCTTCCAGATGGAATATCAGCTATTTATCAGGCAGGGTTCCTGATAGTTTACGCTTCACGTTCTCGGGGAGGGGTGTCCGCATGTCCAGCGAATCGACGGTCGGGTTCCGGCAACTGAGGCGCGCCCGCTTCGCCGTGGCCGCCGTCTTCTGTGTGCACGGCGCGGTGACCGGCAGCTTCGCGACCCGCATCCCGTGGATCCAGGACCATGCCGGGGTGAGCGCCGGCCAACTCGGCCTCGCCCTCGCCTTCCCGGCGCTCGGCGCCTCCGTGGCGATGCCGCTGGCCGGAGCCGTCAGCCATCGTTTCGGCACTCGTACGGCACTGCGCGGCCTTCTCGCACTGTGGACCCTGAGCCTGATCCTGCCGGCGTTCGCACCGAACCTGCTCACCCTCTGCGGTGCGCTCTTCGTCTACGGGGCGACCTCCGGCATGTCCGACGTGGCGATGAACGCCCTGGGTGTGGAGATCGAGAACCGTCTCGACCGGTCGATCATGTCCGGGCTGCACGGCATGTGGAGCGCGGGCGCCCTCATCGGCTCGGCGGGCGGCACGATCGCCGCACACCTGGGCAGCGACGCCCGGTGGCACCACACCCTGGCGGCCCTGACGCTCACCGCTCTCGGTCTGGCCGCCTGCCAGGGCGTACTGGACGTACGCGGCTCCGCCGAGGTGGAGCCGCCGCCCCGGTTCGCGCTGCCTCCGAAGTCGGCGCTGCTCATCGGCGCGGTCGGTTTCTGCGCGGTGTTCGCGGAGGGAGCGAGCCTGGACTGGTCGGCCGTCTACCTGCGGGACGTGCTGGACACCTCGCCGGGGCTCGCGGCCGCCTCGACCACGGCGTTCGCGCTGACGATGGCCGTGGCCCGGTTCGCCGGCGACCGGATCGTGGACCGGTACGGCCCGGTGCGGACCGTGCGGACCGGCGGCGTGCTGGCGACGCTCGGCGGCCTGCTGGTCGTGCTCGCCCCGCACCCGGCGCTCGCCATGTCCGGCTTCGCGCTCATCGGTCTGGGTGTCGCCGTGGTCGTGCCGCTCGCCTTCGCGGCGGCCGGGCGCAGCGGGCCGAACCCGAGCCAGGCGATCGCCGGTGTCGCCACGATCACCTACACGTCCGGCCTGATCGCCCCGTCGGCGATCGGCGCGGTCGCCGACGCGACCAGCCTGATGATGTCGTTCGGCCTGGTGACGGTGCTCGCGGTGGGCCTCGTGCTGGGCGCCGGTGTGCTGCGCTCGGCCGGACGGGAGAGCCTGAAGGTCGCCTCGTCGGCCCCGGCGGTGCAGGACCCCCGCCTCTGAACCGCCCGCTCCGGGAGACGGGGCGCGGGACAGGGGCTCGCGGAGGGCGGCCAACGCCCGCACGGCATTGCCGTGCAGCCCTCCACGACCCTGCCGTGCGGGGCACAGCCCGGCCGGACCGCGCGCGGCGGGAGCGGTGGGACCTGCGCCTTACCATTGACGCCGATCGTTGACGACTGAATGAAGTGGAGCGGCCCGTGAACCTCGGCGTGCGCTGGACCCTGCACGGCGACGGGCGGACCCCCGCTCCCGGTGCCGTCGTGCGACCCGACGAGCGGCTGTCCTGGCCGCGTACCGCAGGCCTCGGCGCCCAGCACGTGGTCGCGATGTTCGGAGCGAGCTTCGTCGCACCGGTGCTCATGGGACTCGACCCGAACCTCGCGATCATGATGTCCGGCATCGCGACCGTGATCTTCCTGCTGGCCACCCGCGGCAAGGTGCCCAGCTATCTCGGCTGCTCGCTCTCGTTCGTCGGTGTGGCCGCCACCATCCGGGCCACCGGCGGCGACAGCGCCACCGTGACCGGCGCGGTGCTGGTCGTCGGCGCCGCGCTCTTCGTCGCGGGCCTGGCCGTGCGGCGGTTCGGGGCGCGGGTCATCCACGCCACGATGCCGCCGATCGTCACCGGCGCGGTGGTCATGCTGATCGGCTTCAACCTCGCCCCGGTGACCGCTTCGACGTACTGGCCGCAGGACCAGTGGACCGCCCTGCTGGTGATGCTCTTCACCGGGCTCGCGGTGGTCTGCCTGCGCGGCTTCTTCTCCCGTATCGCGATCTTCCTCGGCCTGATCTTCGGTTACGCCCTCTCCTGGGGGCTGGACCGGATCTTCGGGAAGATCCACTCCCCGGCGGGCGGCGCGGAGGCCGTGGATCACTGGCGGCTCGACCTGTCGGGTGTCGGGCAGGCGGACTGGATCGGCCTGCCGTCCTTCCACGCCCCGAGCTTCGAGTGGTCGGCGATCCTGGTCGCCCTGCCCGTGGTCATCGCGCTCATCGCCGAGAACGCCGGACATGTGAAGGCGGTCGGCGAGATGACCGGCGATCCGCTCGACGGCAAGCTGGGCACCGCGATCGCCGCCGACGGCGCCGCGTCCATGCTGTCCACCGCCGTCGGCGGTCCCCCCAACACCACGTACTCCGAGAACATCGGCGTCATGGCCGCGACCCGTGTCTACTCCACGGCCGCCTACTGGGCAGCCGCCGCCTTCGCCCTGCTGTTCGGCCTGTGCCCGAAGTTCGGGGCGGTCGTGGCCGCCGTCCCCGGCGGTGTGCTCGGCGGCATCACCGTGATCCTCTACGGCATGATCGGGCTGCTCGGCGCGCAGATCTGGATCAACGCGAAGGTGGATCTGCGCAATCCGCTGAACCTGGTGCCGGCCGCCGCGGGCATCATCATCGGGGTGGGCGGCGTCAGCCTGAAGGTCACCGACAACTTCGAGCTCGGCGGTATCGCCCTCGGCACCCTCGTCGTCATCACCGGCTACCACGTGCTGCGCGCCTTCGCGCCCGCGCACATGAAGGAGCGGATGCGGGAGGAAGAGCCCCTGCTGGACTCCGGCACCTCCTCGTACGACGCGGGGACCGGCGACGAGAAGGCCGGCCGGTCCGGGACCGAGGGCCGCGTCTCCGGCCGGTAGGCGCTGCAAAAACGTCCCTCTTTCCGGGGAAGCCCCGGCCCGTCACCGCGCCGGGGCTCCCGGGGCTGGCACCCTTCCCCCATGGCGCAGACGGAACAGTTCGCGGTGCGTACGGTCCACGGCCCGTCAGAGCTCCACCACGCGGCCGGTACGCCGGTCGGCGTCGTGGTGGAGCGGATGCACGCCCTGCACGCCGAACTGCCCCCGGGGGACGGGCTCGCGGTGTTCAACCGCGTCTACCTCGCGGTCACGGAGGAGTTCGCCCGGCACCTCGACGGCGGGCACTTCCCGGACCGGCGCGCCGCCACGGCGCTCGGTGTGCTCTTCGCCGGCCGCTACCTGGCGGCCGTGGAGACTGCGGCGGCGGGCGGCCGTCCGCCCGCCTGCTGGCGGCCCCTGTTCCAGTACCGGCGCCATCCCGGCGTACGGCCGCTGCAGTTCGCGCTCGCCGGGATCAACGCCCACATCGGGCACGACCTGGCCCTCGCCGTCGTGGACACCTGCCGTACGCTCGACTGCGAACCCGCCTGCCTGGAGGCCGGTTTCGAACGGGTCGGCGACATCCTCGTGCTGCTGGAGGAACGCATCCGCGAGGACCTGATGCCCGGCCCGGACCTGCTCGAGATCGCCGATCCGCTGACCCATCTGGTCGGCTCCTGGAGCCTCGAGCGGGCACGCGACGGCGCCTGGTCGGCGGCGCGGCTGCTGTGGAGGCTGCGGGACGCCCCCGGCCTGGCCGAGGAGTTCACCGAGCGCCTGGACACGAGCGTCGGGCTGGTCGGGCGCTGTCTGCTCACGCCCTGCCGGTGAACTCCCCGCTGCCGTAGCTCAGTCCTCCGGCAGCTCGACCGGTGCGATCTCGTCGTACAGGTCGCCCGGGCCCGGGTTCGTCGGGTCGGTCGTGCCGCCGAAGTGGGCCATCACGCCCCATACGGCGTTGAGCGCGGTCTGCACGGCGCCCTCGGCCCAGCCCGCCGTCCACGAGATGTCGTCGCCGGCCAGGAAGATGCCCCGCTTGTCCTCGGGCAGCCGGTCCTGCATGAAGTGGGTGAACAGCCGGCGCTGGTAGCGGTAGTGACCGGGCAGGTTGGCCTTGAACGCGCCCATGAAGTACGGCTCGTTCTCCCACGACACGGTCACCGGGTTGCCGATGATGTGGCTGCGGATGTCGACGTTCGGGTAGATCTCGCCGAGCGACTTGAGCATGACCTCCATCCGCTCGTTCGCGGACAGCGGCAGCCACTTCAGGCTGTCGTCGCACCACGTGTACGAGAGGCAGATGACGGCCGGTGCGTCGGGCCCGTTGTCCAGCAGGTACGTACCGCGGGTCATCCGGTCGGTCAGCGTCATCGACATGGTGTCGCGCCCGGTGACCTCGTCCTTGTCCAGCCAGAACGGCCGGTCCACCGGCACGAACAGCTTGGACGACTCCATGTAGTGGGTGCGCTCCATCGCCGTCCAGTGGTCGATGGGGAAGAGGGAGTCGTCGCACGCGATCTTGGACAGCAGCATCCACGACTGCGCGGTGAAGATCGCCGCCCGGTACGTGCGGATGTCGCCGGACGCGTCGGTGACGGTGATCCGGTTGCCGGCCGTGCGGTTCAGCCGGGTGACGGCCGGGCGCGGCTCGCCGTCGTGCAGCGAGGACAGCGAGGTGCCCAGCGGCCAGTGGACGATCTTCTGCGGCTCGCGCTCCCACAGCCGCAGCGGCAGCTGCTGGCTTCCCTCGACGATGCCGCGGTGGTGGTCGTCGGCCTCGGAGTAGACGACCCGCAGGATCTCCAGGATGGAGTTGGGGAAGTCGGTGTCCCAGCCGCCGGTACCGAAGCCGACCTGGCCGAAGATCTCCCGGTGCCGGAAGGACTTGAAGGCCTCGGAGTCGCAGAGGAAGCCGTAGAAGGTCTGGTTGTCCAGCTTCTCGACCAGCCTGGCCCAGATCTCGCGGATACGCGGAACGTCCCGCTCCCGCATGGCCTGGTTCATGTCGGAGAAGTCGGCGCCCTCCTCCAGGCATGCGTTCCACGCGTCCATCACATCGCGGTAGACCTGCGGCAGGTCGTCGATGGTCTCCGCGTAGTGCGACTCGCCCTTGAGGTCGACGACGGTCGACGGCGTCGAGGGGGCGAGCGGGTTGGGGAACGGCGCCGTGGTCAGGCCCACCAGGTCGATGTAGTGCTGGAGCGCCGTGGAGGAGGGCGGAAAGCGCATCGCGCCCATCTCGGCGGTGAGCCCGTCCGTGCCGGTGCCCTCGAAGCCGACGGTGCGCAGCCGGCCGCCGATCCGGTCGGCCTCGTAGACGACGGGCTTCAGGCCCATCTTCATCAGCTCGTACGCGGCGACGATGCCGGAGAGGCCGCCGCCGATGACGGCGACCTCGGCGCCGTGCTCGGTCGCCGGTATCTGTCCCAGACCAGCGGGGTTGGCCAGATAGTCGTCGTAGGCGTACGGGAAGTCCGGACCGAACATGGTGATCGGGGGCTGCGCGTCGCTGTGCTGGACGGCGGTGGTGGGCACCGTGGACGTCATGGGGTACGGACTCCTTGCACGGAACTCGATGAAGCGGGGGAAGGCAGGGGCGGCGTCAGCTCAGGGAGCCGTACAGCCCGGGACGGCGGTCGCGCAGATACGGGTTGGTCTCGCGGGAGGCGCCGAGGAGCACGGGGTCGACGTCGCCGATCACGAGCTCCTCCCCGCGTCCGGCACGGGCGCGGGTCGTGCCGTCGGGGCCGGCGAGACAACTGAGGCCGGTGAACTCGAACACGCCCTCGTGCCCGGTCCGGTTCGCGTACGCGACGTAGAGCTGGCTCTCGAACGCCCGCGCCGGGACGAGGGATTCCGCCACGAAGGGGAAGGGGTGCATCAGCGCGGTGGGCACCAGCAGCAGGTCGGTGCCGGCCAGCGCGTGGGCCCGGACGTTCTCCGGGAACTCCACGTCGTAGCAGATCAGCATGCCGATGCGGATGCCGTCGAGCTCGGCCTGGACGACGGGCTCGTCGCCGGGGGTGAACCACTGCTGCTCGAAGCAGCCGAAGAGGTGCGTCTTGCGGTAGTTCGCGAGGCGGCCGCCGGACGCGTCGATCAGCTGGGCGGAGTTGTGGATCAGCTCGCCCGCGCGTTCGGGGTAGCCGTAGTGCACCGCGATGCCGTGGCGTACGGCGATCTCGGCGACGGCGTCCGCACCCGGCCCGTTCGCGGGCTCGGCCAGCACCGGCACGTCGTCCCCGATCGCGTATCCGGTCAGGAACAGCTCGGGGCAGACGAGCAGCCCCGCCCCGGCCCCGGCGGCCCTGCCCGCGGCCTCGTCCAGCACCTTCAGGTTCTCGGCGACCGAGCCCGGCCGGCCGGAACTCTGAAGCAGCGCGGTGCGCAGGGGCAGGGGCATGGGTGACCTCGGGCGGGGGGGTGTGAACGGGAGACGCCTATGACGGTACGGTCCGGCGATCGAGCGGGACAAGGCGCGAGTGTTGCGCACGGATGGGCGATCTGTTGCGTCGTCGACGGGGGCGCGGCGATTCGTTGCACGGGCTCACCCCCACCCCGCCCGAACCCGTTTCCGGGGGCTCCGCGCCCCCGCGCCTCTCCCCCTACGGCCCGGCGGCCGTGGGAGGTACCAGCGAGGCTGATCTCGCCGGTCCCTCCTCCGCCCCGAACCCCGCGCCTCAAACGCCGGCGGGGCTGAAAAGCAGCCCGACTCGGGGACACCTCCCTGCGCCCGGCGGCGTGGGAGGTCCCCCCACCCACGGCCGCCAGGCCGTAGGGGGAGAGCGGGGCCACCCCGCGAAGCACGGCACCGGAGCCTGGGGCGCAGCCCCCAACACCGCCCGCAAGGCAGCACAGGCCCGGCGAAGCACGACGCCCGGAAGACGGACCGATACCCGAGACCTGGGACGAAGCCGGCGTTCAAGAGCACATCAAGCCCGGCCGGCGATCGAAGCCACCCCGCGAAGCACGGCACCGGAGCCCGGGCATCAGCCCCCAACACCGCCCACAGGGCGGCACACGCCCGGCGAAGCCAGCGTTCGGGGCCCCGGGATCCGGGGCGGGGCCCCGCGTCCCCCGACCCGCGCCTGCGGGGGCGCGGGGCCGGGTCCGGGCGGAGTCCGGTTTCGGGAAGGGGCGGGGGAGGGGGGCTACGCCGGCGCGCCCGACGTGAAGCGTCGCAGCAGCGGCGAAAGCACCAGCACCGACTTCGTCCGCTCCACGAACGGCTCGCCCGCGATGCGCTCGAGCACCCGCTCGAAGTGCCGCATGTCCGACGCGAAGACCTGGACGATCGCGTCCGCCTCACCGGTCACGGTGGACGCGGACGCGATCTCCGGGTAGCGCTTCAGACCGCGCTCGATCGCCTCCGGCGATGTGTTGCGGCTGCAGTAGATCTCGATGAACCCCTCGGTCGCCCAGCCGAGCGCCTTGGGGTCGACCCGTACGGTGAAGCCCGTGATGGCGCCTTCCGCCCGCAGCCGGTCCACCCTCCGCTTCACCGCCGGGGCGGACAGCCCCACCATCGAGCCGATGTCGGCGTAGGAACGGCGGGCATCCTCCGCCAGGGCGTGGACGATGCGCTCGTCGAGGTCGTTCAGCAACTTTCACACCATGCTCGGTCCGGCCCGGGGAGCGACGGCTCCCCGGTCAGGACAGTATCCATCAGGGACACGGAGGGACGTTCTCCCCGTGTCACCGCAGGGCGGACCTGCGCATGCCGTAGGCGAAGTAGAGCGCGAGGCCCACCGCCATCCACACGCCGAACACGATCCAGGTGACGGTGTCGAGGCTGAACATCATCCACACGCAGAACCCGAAGCCGATCACCGGGAACAGCGGCGACAGCGGCACCCGGAAGGTCCGCTTCATCTCGGGCCGGGTCCGGCGCAGCACGACGACGGCCACGTTGACCAGGGCGAACGCGAACAGAGTGCCGATGCTGGTGGCGTCGGCCAGCTGGCCGAGGGGGACCGCTGCGGCGAGCACGCCGCAGAACAGCGAGACGATCACCGTGTTGGCGCGCGGCGCACCGCTCTTCTTGTGGACCCGGGAGAACACCTTGGGCACCAGCCCGTCGCGGGACATCGCGAACAGGATGCGCGTCTGCCCGTACAGCACGGTCAGCACGACACTGGCGATGGCGATGACGGCACCGGCGGCGAGGAGCACGGCCCAGAAGCTCTGGCCGGTGACGTCCTCCATGATTCCGGCCAGCGCGGCCTCCGACTCGCCGAAGCCCTTCCAGGGGCGGGCCCCGACGGCGACGGCCGCGACGAGGACGTAGAGCGTGGTGACGATCAGCAGGGAGAGCATGATGGCGCGCGGCAGGTCCCGCTGCGGGTTCTTCGCCTCCTCGCCGGCCGTGGAGGCGGCGTCGAAGCCGATGTACGAGAAGAACAGCGAGGCGCCGGCGGCGCTGACGCCCGCCATGCCGAGCGGCATGAAGTTCTCGTAGTTGCCGCTGCGGAAGCCCTGGACGCCGACGGCGCAGAAGAGCACCAGCGCGGCGATCTTCACCACGACCATGATGGTGTTGGCGCGGGCGCTCTCGCGGGCCCCGCCGAGCAGGAAGACCATGGCGAGCAGCACCACGATCAGCGCGGGCAGGTTGAAGAAGCCGCCGTCGCCGGGCGGGGCGGAGATCGCGTCGGGGATGGTGACGCCGATGGTGCCGGCGAGGAGTTCGTTGACGTACTCGCCCCAGCCCACGGCCACTGCGGCGACGGAGACCCCGTACTCGAGGATGAGACACCAGCCGCAGACCCAGGCGACGAGCTCGCCCATGGTGGCGTAGGCGTACGAGTAGGAGGAGCCGGCGACCGGGATGGTGCCGGCCAGCTCCGCGTACGAGAGGGCGGAGAACAGTGCGGTCAGGCCGGCGATCACGAACGAGACCGTGACGGCGGGGCCGGCCTCGGGGACCGCTTCGCCGAGGACGACGAAGATGCCGGTGCCGAGCGTCGCACCGATGCTGATCATGGTCAGCTGCCACATGGACAGCGAGCGGCGCAGCGCACCGCCTTCTCCCTGTCCGCCCTCCGCGACCAGGCGTTCGACCGGCTTGCGCCGCATCAGGCGGGCGCCGGCCCCTTGGGGCTTCGGCGACGGCTCGGTCGTGGGTGGCGCTGCGCCGTGGTCCAGCACGTCGGGGCTCCTTCATCGCTGAGGGTCGGCGGGGGCGGCCCCGCGGCGGCCCGCAGGCAGGCAGAAGAAGCCCGCGCATGGGTGAGGGAACCGCCGAGCAGACGGTCACCGCCACTCCTGGTACGGGGGTCGAGCCTACGAGTCCGCAGCTCACAGCCGTAATGCATCGTTGTTGCGCATCAGCGGACAATCGTTGCGCGCTGGCGGGAGCCACGGGGAAACATTGCGCTCCGGTGAACGAGAGCCTTCATCACCGCCTCGGGCGGGCGTGCTCCGGGCGCCGGGCGGGGCGGGACACGTCGGGGCTGTCCGGACACGTCAGGACACTCGTGCCACAGGGCCGGTTCGCGAGGTTGATACTTCGGCGACTTCTGGGTATGCGAGCCGTGATGAACGCACAGCCGCAGGTGGTGATCGAGGAATCGCCGCACAAGGAGAGCAGACACAGCGCGGGCGCCCGTACGGCCACTGCGGAGTTTCTGCTGCAGCACTGCCCCTGGGTCGACCCGGACGCGGTGCTGCTGGTCGTCTCGGAACTGGTCACCAACGCCGTGCGTCACACCGCCGCCGGCTGGTGGCGGCTGCGCCTGACGGCCGGACACGACACCCTGCTCGTCCAGCTGGACGACTCCAGTCCGCTGCCGCCGATCGCCCGGGAGCCGGACTTCACGGGCGGCGGCGGGTTCGGCTGGCACATGGTGCAGCGGCTCGCAGGCTGCGTCGAGGTCCGTCAGCTCCCTTACGGCAAGAGCATCCGGGCGACCTGGGTGCGCCCGGCCACGGCGCCGGCCGGCTACTGAGCGACCGGCCCCTGCGCAGAGGCCCCGCACGGACCCCCTGACTCGTACGGTCTCGCACGGCCTCACATCGCGGACAACGCCCGCACAGGTGACCGCCGGTACTGCGGCCCGACACAGAAGCGGCGTCCTGACGTACGCGGGACGCCGCTTCTGCCCGTGGGGGGCTTCGGTCTCGATGTGCTGCTGCTTCCGCTGCGCTCGCGTCGCGTGAGCGGTTCCGGTGGCCGGCGGAGCCGCCCGGGTCACTCCACCGCGAGCAGCCCTTCACGCAGCCGTCCGGTGATCCGCGACAGCAGCCGCGACACATGCATCTGGGACACGCCGAGCTCGTCGCCGATCTCCGACTGCGTCATCTCCTCGCCGAACCTCATCTGCAGGATCCGCCGGTCGCGGTCGTCGAGCTCCTCGATCAGCGGCTTGAGGGCCTGCACGTTCTCCGCGGTTTCCAGCTCGGCGTCCGGCTCGCCCAGCCGGTCGGACAGCGGCACCGCCGCGTGGTCGGACGCGTCGTCCATGGGCATGTCGATGGAACCGGCCGTGTAGCCGTTGCTCGCGACCACACCCTCGATGACCTCTTCCTCGTCCAGGCCGAGGTGCTCCGCGAGTTCCGCGGTGGTGGGTGTGTGGTCCAGCTTCTGGGAGAGCTCGTCCACGGCCTTGGCCAGGTCGATCCGCAGCTCCTGGAGCCTGCGCGGCACATGCACGGCCCAGCTCGTGTCGCGGAAGAACCGCTTGATCTCTCCGACGATGTACGGGACGGCGAACGTCGCGAACTCCACCTCGCGGCTCAGCTCGAACCGGTCGATCGCCTTGATCAGGCCGATCGTGCCGACCTGGACGATGTCCTCCATCTGTTCCGCGCGGTTGCGGAAACGGCCCGCCGCGTACTTCACCAGGGCCAGATTGAGCTCGATAAGGGTGTTGCGCACGTACTGGTACTCGTGGGTGCCCTCGTCGAGGGAGGCCAGCCGCACGAAGAAGACTTTGGAAATTTCACGTGCGTCCTTGGGTGCAACCTCCCCCGGGTTCTCCACGTCCGGGAGGTCCAGCGCCGCCATGTCGGGGCGCTGCACTCCAGGCTGCGTGAGTTCGGTCGGGACCGTGCTCGCCGTGGACACTTCGTCCTCCCCTGCTCCGATGTCAGTGCGAAGGGGCGCTTACCCCGGTTCCCGAGCCACATGCGCAGGAAGTGCAGTTGGCCGAAAACGACGAGGTCCGGCCCCCCGCATCTGTGGAGGGCCGGACGGGGTGACGAACTGTCAGTTCCAGCTGGCGTGCAGGGGCTTGCCCTCCGCGTAACCCGCGGCGCTCTGGATGCCGACGATCGCGTTCCGGGCGAACTCCTCGAGGGACCCCGCTCCGGCGTAGGTGCACGAGGAGCGGACGCCCGCGATGATCGAGTCGATCAGGTCCTCGACGCCGGGCCTGGTCTGGTCGAGGAACATCCGCGAGTGCGAGATGCCCTCCTCGAAGAGGCCCTTGCGCGCACGGTCGTACGCGGACTCCTCGCTGGTCCGGTTGCGCACCGCGCGCTTGGACGCCATGCCGAAGGACTCCTTGTACAGCCGGCCGTCGGGGGCCTGCTGGAGGTCACCGGGGGACTCGTACGTCCCGGCGAACCACGATCCGATCATGACGTTCGACGCGCCGGCGGCCAGCGCCATCGCCACGTCACGCGGGTGACGTACGCCGCCGTCCGCCCAGACGTGCTTGCCGAACTTCTTCGCCTCCGCGGCGCATTCCAGGACGGCCGAGAACTGCGGCCGGCCGACGCCGGTCATCATGCGCGTGGTGCACATGGCGCCGGGGCCCACACCGACCTTGACGATGTCCGCGCCGGCCTCGATCAGATCGCGTACGCCCTCGGCGGCGACGACGTTCCCCGCGACGATCGGCACCTGCGGGTCGAGCGCGCGCACGGCCTTGACCGCGCTGATCATCGACTCCTGGTGGCCGTGTGCCGTGTCGACGACGAGCGTGTCGACGCCCGCGTCGAGCAGCTGCTTCGCCTTGCCGGCCACGTCGCCGTTGATGCCGACGGCGGCGGCGATGCGCAGCCTGCCCTTGTCGTCGACGGCGGGCGTGTAGAGGGTCGCGCGGAGGGCGCCCTTGCGGGTGAGCACTCCGGCCAGCTTGCCCTCGCCGTCGACGGCGGGAGCGTAGCGCCGGTTGGCGCCGTCGAGGGTGTTGAACGCCTCGCGCGGGTCGATGTCCGCGTCGAGCAGCAGCAGGTCCTTCGACATGACCTCGGACAGCTGCGTGAAGCGGTCGACCCCGGCCAGGTCGTGGTCGGTGACGATGCCGACGGGGCGGCGGTCCTCGTCCACGACGACGCCGGCGCCGTGCGCCCGCTTGGGCAGCAGGGACAGCGCGTCGGCGACGGTCTGGTGGGGGGCCAGGACGATCGGGGTGTCGAGCACGTGGTGGCGGGTCTTCACCCAGGAGATGACGTCGGTGACGACGTCGATCGGAATGTCCTGGGGGATGACGACGAGGCCGCCGCGCCTGGCGACGGTCTCGGCCATCCGGCGGCCGGCGATGGCCGTCATGTTGGCGACGACCAGCGGCACGGTCGTGCCGGTGCCGTCCGGGGAGGAGAGGTCCACGCCCTGCCGCGAGCCGACGGCCGAGCGGCTCGGCACCATGAACACATCGTCGTACGTGAGGTCGTACGGCGGCTTGATGTCGTTGAGGAAACGCACGTGCTTAACATCCCAGTCGATCGGAGTCGGCCCCCCGACGATGCGGCCGGAGGAAAACGCACGTACTTCATTCTCCCATGCCGACGCCCCGGACCGGGCCGGGACAATCGTCCAGGTCAGCAGGGGTGCCTTGGTCGGATCGCACAAAGCGTCCCGCCGCGCGGGCGGACCGCCGCTACCGGCCGGAGGCGATGCCCTGGTCGTCCGGGTCGGCCCGCTCCAGCGCCGGGCGCGGGTTCGGGGCCGCGCTGAGCAGCAGGTCGGCGGCGGCCGTGTCCGTCACCAGGCTGGTGACCAGGCCGGAGCGGAGCACGGCGGCGATGGCCTCCGCCTTGCGCGGCCCGCCCGCGATGGCGACGACCTCGGGGATACGGCGCAGCCGGTCGGCCTCGACGGTGATGCAGCGTTCGCCGAGGTCGCGGCCGACGCGCCGCCCGTGGGTGTCGAAGAGGTGGGCGGACATCTCCGCGGCCACGCCGAGCGAGGCGTAGTGGGCGCGCTCCTCGTCCGAGAGCATGTCGTGGACGGTGGAGATGCCGGGCTCCCAGGAGCCGATCGAGACGCAGGCGACGGTGACCTTGTCGAAGTACTCGAAGGCCCGGGCGATGCCCGTCTGGTGGCGCAGCGCCGCCGCCGTCGCGGGGTCGGGCAGCAGCATCGGGGCGTAGATGGGGTGGGCCTCGCCGCCCGACACCTGGGCCGCTCTTCGTACCGCCTCGACCGAGCCGCGCTCGGCGGTGCCCGCGTCGTACACGCCGGTGAGCTGGACGACCGTGCACGGGGGCAGCCGGTCCAGGGCGGCGGCCATGTGGATGGTGGAGCGGCCCCAGGCCAGGCCGAGCACGTCGCCCTCGTCCACGAGCTCGCCGAGCAGGTCGGCGGCGACCTCGCCCAGGTTCTCCGGGTCGGGCGACTCGTCCGCGCCCTCGGCCGGGGACTCGACGACGACCGCGTGCCGCAGACCGTAGTGGGCGCGCAGCGCGTCGGAACGCTCGGCGTCCAGTTCCGCGGGGACGCGGATCTCGATCCGGACGAGATCGCGCTCGAGCGCGGTCTCCAGGACCCTGGCCACCTTGAACCGGCTGACGCCGAACTCCTCGGCGATCTGGATCTTGGACTTGCCCTCGAGGTAGAAGCGGCGGGCCATGGCCGCCGCCTGCACAAGCTCGGCGGGTCCCATCCGCAGGGCAGACCGTCCCGCCGACCTAGCAGACACCGCGATCTCCTCACTGCTGTTCGTGCCGTACACACGCAACCCTGTACACACTCCGGATCTGCCATCCTGTCAGATCCGGCCCTTCTTGATCAGCCCTGCTGGGCCAACATCGGTTGAACAAGCGCCGCCGGCCTCAATGGGCGCACGCCCAGGGCGCGGAGGCGGTCACCGCGGCCGCCTGGTCACGCAGCTTCCGCACCGCACCCGCGGGGTCGTCCGCGCCGTAGACCGCGGAACCGGCCACGAACACGTCGGCGCCGGCCTCGGCGCACCGCTCGATGGTCGATGCCGACACCCCGCCGTCGACCTGCAGCCACAGCTGGAGGCCGTGCTTGGAGATCAGCTCCCGGGTGCGCCGGATCTTCGGCAGCATGATGTCGAGGAACGCCTGGCCGCCGAAGCCCGGCTCCACGGTCATGATCAGGAGCATGTCGAGCTCGGGAAGCAGGTCCTCGTACGGCTCGATCGGGGTGGCCGGCTTGAGCGCCATCGAGGCGCGCGCGCCCTTGGCCCGGATCTCGCGCGCCAGCCGCACGGGAGCGGCGGCGGCCTCGACGTGGAAGGTGACGGACCCTGCCCCGGCCTCGACGTACCGAGGAGCCCAGCGGTCGGGGTCCTCGATCATCAGATGGCAGTCCAGCGGGGTGTCCGTCGCCTTGGCGAGTGATTCCACGACGGGCACACCCAGAGTGAGGTTGGGCACGAAGTGGTTGTCCATCACGTCGACGTGGAGCCAGTCGGCCCCGTCGACGGCCTGGGCCTCTTCCGCCAGGCGGGAGAAGTCCGCGGAGAGAATGCTGGGATTGATCTGAACGGCCATGCGCCAAGACTGCCATGCCTTCGGCCGCTTACCGGCTCCGGGACAGCACTCGGTCCGGACCAAGAGGGCACCGGACCACGTCGTCCTACCGCATTCCGGACGATTCCACCCGCGTCCGTCGCGGCCTCCCGGCCCTTCGACGCGGCCGAGGCGGTCGCGCACGACACGACCGCCTCCTTTCCCCTTCCGCGAGGCCGGCGCCCTTCGCGCCTTTCGAAGCCGTGGAGCGCCCGGCGGTCTCGGCCGGCTGAGGCCGCGCCCGGCGGTCGCGGCCTCAGCCGGTGCGGCGCAGCAGGGCCAGGTACATGGCGTCCGTGCCGTGCAGGTGCGGCCACAGCTGTACGTCGGGGCCGTCGCCGAGCGCCGGTACGCCCGGCATCAGCGGGCGGGCGTCCAGCAGTTCCGCGTCGGCCGCCGGGCCACCGCGGCCCCGCAGCACGTCGTCCACGACGACGCGGGTCTCCGCGAGGTGCGGGGAGCAGGTCGCGTAGCCGACCACGCCGCCGACCCGTACGGCGTTCAACGCCTCGCGCAGCAGGCCGCGCTGGAGCGGGGCGAAGCCCTCCAGGTCCTCCGGGCGCCGCCGCCAGCGGGCCTCCGGGCGGCGGCGGAGCGCCCCCAGGCCCGAGCACGGCACGTCGACGAGCACCCGGTCGAAGACCCTCTCGCGCCACGGCGGGCGCGTGCCGTCGGCCGCGATCACCTGGTACGGGCCCGGATTGCCCGCCAGCGCCCGCTCGACCAGCCTGGCACGGTGCGGCTGCTTCTCCGAGGCCAGCAGCGAGGCGCCGCGGCCCGCGGCCAGGGCGCCGAGCAGCGCCGCCTTGCCGCCGGGACCGGCGCATCCGTCGAGCCAGCGCTCGTCGCGGCCTTCCAGCGGCGCGTTCGCCAGCGCGATCGCCACGAGCTGACTGCCCTCGTCCTGGACGCCTGCCCGTCCCTCCCGCACGGCCTCGATGGCGCCCGGCTCGCCGCCCTCGGCGAGCCGGACGGCGTACGGGGACCAGCGGCCGGGCAGGCCGGAGTCCTCGCCGAGGACGTCGAGCAGCTCGTCGGGGGTCGAGCGCCCCGGCCGGGCGACCAGGGTGACCTCCGGCCTCTCGTTGTCGGCCTCCAGCAGGTCCTCGATGCCCGCCCGGCCGCCGCCGAGCGAGTCCCACAGCGCCGAGACGACCCACCTGGGGTGCGAGTGGACGACCGCGAGATGGTCCTCGGCGTCCTCTTCGTACGGCGGCGCGACCCGCTCCAGCCAGGCGTCCAGGTCGTGCTGCGAGATCCTGCGGAGCACGGCGTTCACGAACTTCGCACGCCCGTCGCCGAGCACCACCCGCGCCAGCTCCACGCTCGCGGAGACCGCGGCGTGGGTCGGGATGCGCGTGCCCAGCAGCTGGTGCGCGCCGAGCGCGAGTACGTCCAGCACCGGCGGGTCGACCTCGCGCAGCGGCCGGTCGATGCAGGCCGCGATGATCGCGTCGTAGGTGCCCTGGCGGCGCAGCGTCCCGTACACCAGCTCGGTGGCCAGCGCCGCGTCCCGGCCGTCGAAGTCCTTCTTCTCCCGCGCCTTCTTCAGCAGTGGCGGCAGGACGAGGTTGGCGTACGCGTCCCTCTCGTCGACGGCCCGCAGCGCCTCGAAGGCCAGGATCCGCACAGGGTCCTTCTTCGGGCGGCGGTGCGGCTTGGGGGGACGCTGACGGGACTGCTCGCTCAAAAGGTGCTCCGCGTTCGAAGGTCTGATCCCTCTCAGCCTACGACCGGTGCGCCGACGCTCTCACCATGGGCGATCCGCACACCGCGCGCCCAGTCGGCCGCACGCATCGGCTTCTTGCCCTGCGGCTGGACCCACACGAGCTCGACGGCGTGCGACCCGGTGCCGACGTGGACATGGTTCTTGCCCGCGTCGAGCTCGCCGGGCCCGAGGTCCGTGCGGTCCGGCAGCAGACCGACCTGGACGAGCTTGAGCCGCTCACCGCGGAAGACCGTCCAGGCACCCGGCGCCGGCGTGCAGCCCCGGACGACCCGGTCGACGCGGAGCGCGGGGGCGGCCCAGTCGACGTGGGCGTCCTCGACGGTGATCTTCGGCGCGAGCGTGACGCCGTCGGCCGGCTGCGGTACGGCGTGCAGCGTGCCGTCCTCGATTCCGTCCATGGTCGCCGCGAGCAGCCCGGCCCCGGCGAAGGCCAGCCGGGTCAGCAGGTCTCCGCTGGTGTCCGTCGGGCGGACGGGCTCGGTGATCACCCCGTAGACGGGCCCGGAGTCGAGCCCCTCCTCGATCTGGAACGTCGACGCGCCCGTCATCTCGTCGCCCGCCAGGATCGAGTGCTGCACGGGGGCGGCGCCGCGCCACGCCGGCAGCAGCGAGAAGTGGAGGTTCACCCAGCCACGGGCCGGTACGTCGAGGGCCACCTTGGGCAGCAGGGCGCCGTAGGCGACGACCGGGCAGCAGTCGGGGGCGATCTCGCGCAGCCGCGCCAGGAACTCCTCGTCCCGCGGCCTCACCGGCTTCAGCACCTCGATCCCGGCGTCGGCCGCGCGCTGGGCGACGGGGCTGGCGACCAGCCGCCGGCCGCGGCCCGCGGGTGCGTCGGGCCGGGTGACGACCGCGGCCACCTCGTGCCGGTCGGAGGCGATCAGGGCGTCCAGGGCGGGGACGGCGACCTCGGGTGTACCTGCGAAGACGAGCTTCATCTGTGGCTGACTGCCTCTCAGGCGGGTGTGTGCGGTGACGAGCAGCACACCAGTCTATGAGCCGTGACCGCAGGGGGCGTACGGGAGACCGTGCGCCCCGCGCATATGCGCATACGCTCCGAAGCGTGACCAGACCGGGCGCCGACGCGTTGGTCAAGAGAGATTGACCCTTTTAATCGCCGGTTCGAGAGGCTTGTCAATGGCCGACCACGCAACCCACGACGCCCAAGCCAGGGCCAGCCTGCACCTGTTGGTGCGGGACATCGAGCGGGTCCGCCGGCAGGTGGACGCGTTGCGCACGCTCACCGCCCAGCTGGGGAACGTCTACCGCCCGCGCCGCTCCGGCCCGTCCACGGGCTTCGTCGTCTACGGCAGGGCCCCCGCCCCGACCGTCCGCCTCGCCCAGGAGCTACGGGACAGCGTCGAAACCCTCGTGACCGCGGCCGTGGACTTCGACCGCTCTCTCGGCTTCTCCTGGGACGCCGTCGGCTCGGCGCTCGGGGTCACCAAGCAGGCGGTGCACCGCCGCTACGGCTCGCGGCGGCAGGCCGCGGCGGCGGCTGCCGCCGCGCCGGCGGAGGGGGAGGCGCCCGCGGCGACCCGGACGCTCCCGCCGCCCGGGCTGACCGCGGTCCCCGCGGCGCGCTCCATGCCACCCCAGCCGGCGGACACCCGCCCGAACGCCTTCCCGGGCCCCCGCAACGGCTGACCCCTCTCCACCTCCGACGGGGCCCCACCTCCCCACGAGCGTGTCCGGGCCCATGTCCGCGCCCTGCTCGGCGGGTATTACCGGGCCGGGCCGGGCCCGTGCGGCTCCGCCGGTGGGTGGTGCCGGGGGCCTCCGGAGCGCGGCACCCGGACTGCTTTCCCGTACCTGCCCCGCCCCAACTCACGACGCCTTACGTCCGGGCACCCCACTCCTCCGACCCCACCCCCCTCCCGCCCCGGCGCCTGTTCCGGCCAGGGGCCGCCGCCCGCGCAGGAGCCCATTCCGGCCGGGGACGGGCTCTCCCGCACGGGGGGCGCCTCCCCTTCCCGGGTCGGGAGGAGGGGGCGGAGCCCCTTCCGGCCGGGCCCGCGCGCGTGCGCGGGGCGACTCCCCGTCCCGGGCCGGGAGGTGAGGGCGGAGCCCCGCCGGGGCAGGTCCCCGTGCACGGGGACCTGCCCCGGGGTCCAGGGGTCTGGGGCGGAGCCCCGGTTTCGGGAAGGGGCGGGGTGGGGCTTCTCCCTGCCCCGCACCGGCGCACCGGTGGGGGCGACGGCGTCGGCCCGGGGGCAGGGGGACGCGCAGGGGGCGTGTTCGGGACGTAAAGCGTCGTGAGACAGGGCGAGGCAGGTACGGGAAAGCAGTCCTGGACATGCCCCCGGAGCGGCACCCGGACGCCACGCAACACGGACCGGGCCCCGCCCGAGAAGCACACGGAGCCGGTCACGCCCGGCGGTGTCAGCCGATGTCCGGGGGGTCTATGCGGAGGCGGACCTGGTCCGGGCCGCCGCGGGCCAGGCGGGACGCCTGGGCCGACTTGAGCGCGGCCGCCAGCGCCGCGCCCTTCCCCGGCGGCACCCGGACCAGCGCCCGCTCCCACTGCTCCCCCACGGGCGGCTCCCCCGGCCTCCGCGCCCGCCCCGGCCCGGGCACCGGCAGGGCCACCGGTCCCAGTACCTCCGCCTCCTCCGGGAGCTCCGCGCCCGCGAGGAAGGCGGTCACGGTCGACGCGCGCCCCGTCACTTCCGCCATCCGCGAGACCGGCGGGAAGCCGAGCTCCGCCCGCTCCGCGAGCTCCCGCAGCGCGTGCCCCACCGGGTCCCAGCGCACCAGTGCCTGCACGGGACGCAGCGTCGGTTCGGCGACGACGACCACGACGCCTCCTTCGGTCTGCGGCCGCACCAGCGCTCCCGCCGCGATCCAGCGGCGCAGCGCCTCCTCGCCGGCCCGCAGGTCGGGCCGGCCGAGCATGGCCCAGCCGTCGAGGAGCAATGCCGCCGCGTATCCGCCGTCGGCGACGGGCTCGGCGCCGGGCGTGGAGACGACGAGCGCGGGCCGTGAGGGCACCGAGTCGAGGATGTGGTCCCGCCCGGAGGTCCGTACCGGCACGGCCGGGAACGCGCGTCCGAGTTCCTCGGCCGTGCGCCGGGCGCCCACGATCTGCGCCCGCAGCCGTACGGACCCGCACGCGGCGCAGTGCCACGCGGGTTCGCCGCGTCCGCACCAGGCGCACCGGAGGTCGTGTTCGTCGGGTGCTTCGAGGGGGCCGGCGCACTGGCGGCAGCGGGCAGGCGTGCGACAGCGCTCGCAGGCGAGCCTGGGGGCGTAGCCGCGCCGCGGCACCTGTACGAGCACAGGGCCGTGTGCGAGGCCGTCGCGCGCGGCCTGCCAGGCGATGCTGGGCAGCCGTGCGGCGCGGGCGGCCTCGTCACGGGCCAGGTCGTGGTCGCCGACGGTCCGCACCAGGGGCGCGAGGTCGCGGACCTGCGGCCGGTCGGCGACGAGCGGCGCCGCCCAGCCGCTCTGCACGAGCTGGGCGGCCTCGACGGTGCAGCTCGTGCTGCCCAGCAGGAAGGCGCATCTGTCGTGGGCGGCCCGCAGCTCGAGGACCTCGCGGACGTGCGGGAAGGGTGCGTTGTCGTCGCTGTGGCTGGCGTCCCCGTCGTCCCAGACGACGACGAGCCCCGGATCCCGCACGGGCGCGAACATCGCGGCCCTGGTGCCGACCACCGCGCGGACGGAGCCCCGGCGCACGGCGAGCCACTGGCGGTACCGCTTCTGGGGCCCTGACTCCGCGGTCAGCAGGGCGTGGTGGCCTGCGCCGAGCAGCGCGGTGAGCGCGGCGTCGACCCGGGCGGCGCGCCGGCCGTCGGGGACGACGACGACCGCGCCCCGCCCGGAGGCGAGGGTCGCGGCGACGGCGCGGGCGAGTTCGTCGGGCCAGTGGGGCCCGGGCAGCGCGGTCCACACGGCACGCGGTGCTCCGCCGGCGGCGAGCGATTCGATGAAGGCGGGGCCGCGTCCGTACCGCTCCCAGGTGCCGGGGGCGGGCGGGGGCGGCGGCGGCAGGGGCTCGGGCGAGGGTTCGGCCTCGGCCCGGCCGTTCCTGGGCGGTACGGCGAGCTGGAGGACGTCGGCGAGGCTGCCCGCGTACCGGTCGGCGACAGCGCGGGCGAGGCCGAGGATCTCCGGGCTGAGCACCGGCTCGGGCGAGACGACGTAGGCGAGCGCGGCGAGCGCGCCCGGGTAGTCGGATTCGGCG
The DNA here is from genome assembly GCF_025854275.1 of Streptomyces peucetius. Taxonomy (NCBI): domain Bacteria; kingdom Bacillati; phylum Actinomycetota; class Actinomycetes; order Kitasatosporales; family Streptomycetaceae; genus Streptomyces; species Streptomyces peucetius. The sequence goes on from NZ_CP107567.1 coordinate 1,317,532, forward strand.
CGGCGCTCGATGAGGAAGCCGTCCACCAGTCCGCCGCCCTCGCGGCGTCCGTCGCGGACCCGGTGCGCTCCGGCGCCGAAGCGCACCCGCACCCGCACTCCGGGGCGGGCGTCGGCGTCGAGCTCCTCGGGGACGGCGTAGTCGAAGAACTGGTCGAGGTGGAGCACGCCCTTGTTGACCATGACGCGCGCGACGGGCAGTTCCTTGGCGAGCGCGGCCCCCCGCCAGGTGCGCGGCTTGGCCTTGGGCACCTTCGCCTTGCGGACGCTCTCGCGGATGAGCGCAAGCTGCTCCGGCCCGTCACCTGCGGGCTCCGAGGGCTGCTTGTCTTCGCTGCTCACAGAAAGATCCTGCCAGAGGCCACTGACAGCGCCGCCCCCGGACGCCGGTCCTGCCGGGCACACGCCGGGGCCCCGGACCGTTCCCGGTCCGGGGCCCTGAGCGATGCTTGGGTGCGTGCGGCCTAGAGGCCCGCCGCCGCGCGCAGCGCGTCGACGCGGTCGGTGCGCTCCCAGGTGAAGTCGGGCAGCTCGCGGCCGAAGTGGCCGTACGCCGCGGTCTGGGCGTAGATCGGGCGCAGCAGGTCGAGGTCGCGGATGATCGCGGCCGGGCGCAGGTCGAAGACCTGGGCGATGGCCTGCTCGATCTTGTCGACGTCGACGGTCGCGGTGCCGAAGGTCTCGACGAACAGACCCACCGGCTCGGCCTTGCCGATCGCGTACGCGACCTGGACCTCGCAGCGCGCGGCGAGGCCGGCGGCCACCACGTTCTTCGCGACCCAGCGCATGGCGTACGCGGCCGAGCGGTCGACCTTGGACGGGTCCTTGCCGGAGAACGCGCCGCCGCCGTGGCGGGCCATGCCGCCGTACGTGTCGATGATGATCTTCCGGCCGGTCAGTCCGGCGTCACCCATCGGGCCGCCGATCTCGAAACGTCCGGTCGGGTTCACCAGGAGGCGGTAGCCGTCGGTGTCCAGCTTGATGCCGTCCTCGACCAGCTGCTTCAGCACGTGCTCGACGACGAACTCGCGGATGTCGGGCGCGAGCAGCGAGTCGAGGTCGATGTCGGAGGCGTGCTGCGAGGAGACGACCACGGTGTCGAGGCGGACGGCCTTGTCGCCGTCGTACTCGATGGTGACCTGCGTCTTGCCGTCCGGGCGCAGGTAGGGGATGGTCCCGTTCTTGCGGACCTCGGACAGGCGGCGCGAGAGCCGGTGCGCGAGGTTGATCGGCAGCGGCATCAGCTCGGGCGTCTCGTCGCACGCGTACCCGAACATCAGGCCCTGGTCGCCGGCGCCCTGCTTGTCGAGCTCGTCCTCGTCGCCCTCGACGCGCTTCTCGTAGGCCGTGTCGACGCCCTGCGCGATGTCCGGCGACTGGGCGCCGATGGAGACGGAGACACCGCAGGAGGCGCCGTCGAAGCCCTTCTTGGAGGAGTCGTAGCCGATCTCGAGGATCTTGTTCCGCACGAGGGTGGGGATGTCGGCGTACGCCTTGGTGGTCACTTCACCGGCGACGTGCACGAGGCCGGTGGTGATCAAGGTCTCCACGGCTACCCGGGACGTCGGGTCCTCCCGGAGGAGGGCGTCGAGAATGGTGTCGCTGATCTGATCGGCGATCTTGTCGGGGTGACCCTCGGTCACGGACTCCGAGGTGAAGAGACGGCGGGACACATCGCTCCCTGGGGTTGCAGCGGCTGCTGGCTGATCATTGGCGGACCGGCAGGGGGCTGCGCCCCGCGACGTTCCGCGACCAGTTTATCGGTCCGACTCCGGCACCGGACAACCCGTCTCGCAGGCTGGGAGTCCGCTGACCTGGGGTCACGGCCGTGGTCGGTACGACGATAGCGCCTGAAGCCGAGCGATTCGCCACATTCCGCGGGTTTCCGTGGCCGAGCCGTCGCCCAGCCTCGCTTCCTTCGGGGCGAGCTTCTCAGCGCAGCCGCGGGTCGACCAGGTCCCAGACGGTGTCGGCGAGGGCTTCCTTGGGGCCGTGCGGCACCGGCGTCTCGGCGCCGTCGGCGGCCAGTACGACGGCCTCGTTCTCCTCCGAGCCGAATGTCCTGCCCTCCCCCACCTCATTGACGACGAGCAGGTCACAGCCCTTGCGGCGCAGCTTTTCGCGGCCGTTGGCGAGGACGTTGTCGGTCTCCGCGGCGAAGCCGACGATCACCTGGCCGGGGCGGGCGCGGTCGGCCGAGATCTCGGCGAGGATGTCGGGATTGCGCACCAGCGGGACGGTCGGCGCCTCGACGCCGTCCTTCTTCTTGATCTTTCCCTCGGCGTACGCGGCGGGGCGGAAGTCGGCGACCGCGGCCGCCATGACCACGGCGTCGGCGTCCGCGGCGGCCTTGAGTACGGCTTCGCGGAGCTGCACCGCCGTACCGACGTGGACGACGTCGACGCCGGCGGGGTCCGGCAGCCCGGTGTTCGCCTCGACGAGCGTGACCCTGGCGCCGCGGGCGGCGGCCGTGCGGGCCAGTGCGTAGCCCTGCTTCCCGGAGGAGCGGTTGCCCAGGTAGCGGACCGGGTCGAGAGGTTCGCGGGTGCCGCCGGCGCTGACGACGACATGCCGTCCGGCCAGGTCGGGCGCCTGGACACCACGGGCGAGGACCCGCCGGCAGATCTCGAAGATCTCGTCCGGGTCGGGCAGCCTGCCCTTGCCCGTGTCGACGCCGGTGAGCCGGCCGACGGCGGGTTCGACGACGACGGCCCCGCGGCGGCGCAGCGTGGCGACGTTCTCCTGCGTGGCGGGGTGCTCCCACATCTCGGTGTGCATGGCCGGGGCGAACACGACCGGGCAGCGGGCGGTGAGGAGGGTGTTGGTCAGCAGGTCGTCGGCGAGGCCGTGGGCGGCCTTGGCGAGCATGTCGGCGGTGGCGGGGGCGACCACGACGAGGTCGGCGTGCTGCCCGATGCGTACGTGCGGCACCTCGTGGACGTCGGACCACACCTCGGTGGAGACGGGATGGCCGGACAGCGCCGACCATGTCGCCGCGCCGACGAAGTGCAGGGCCGACGCGGTCGGCACGACCCGGACGTCATGAGCGGACTCGGTCAGTCTGCGCAGCAGTTCGCACGCCTTGTAGGCGGCGATGCCGCCGCTGACTCCGAGAACGACCTTCGGCCTGTTCGCCGCCCGGCCCACTGCCTGATCCACTGCGTCTCCCCGCACTCGGCTATTCCTTCATGACACACCACAGGCCCGGCAGCTGCTGCGCCGGGCCTGTGGTGAAGGACTTCTCGCGACTACTGCGCCGGGCCCTCGATGGCCTCGGACGTCAGCAGACCCGCGTTGATCTCGCGCAGGGCGATCGAGAGCGGCTTCTCGTGGACGTGGGTGTCCACCAGCGGCCCGACGTACTCGAGCAGGCCCTCACCGAGCTGCGAGTAGTACGCGTTGATCTGACGGGCACGCTTGGCCGCGTAGATCACGAGGCTGTACTTCGAGTCGGTGGCCTCGAGCAGCTCGTCGATCGGAGGGTTGATGATGCCCTCGGGCGCGGTGATGGAAGAGGACACGCTATGCCTTCCGAAGAACTTGCAGAAAGATCGGACAAAAGATCAAACAACTGCCATCAAGGCTAGCAGCTCACGCGCCACGTCCTCGACGGAGGTGTTGACCAGGGTGGTGTCGAACTCCGACTCGGCCGCCAGTTCCACCCTGGCGACGGCGAGACGGCGCTCGATGACCTCGGGGGACTCGGTGCCGCGGCCGGTGAGGCGGCGGACCAGTTCCTCCCAGCTCGGCGGGGCCAGGAAGACCAGCTGCGCCTGAGGCATGGACTCCTTGACCTGACGGGCGCCCTGGAGATCGATCTCCAGCAGCACGGGCTCGCCCGCCTCGATGCGGTCGAGGACCGCACGGCGGGGCGTGCCGTAGCGGTTGCCCGCGAACTCGGCCCACTCCAGCAGCTCGCCGTTGGCGACCAGCTTGTCGAACTCCTCGTCACCGACGAAGAAGTACTGGACGCCGTGCTTCTCGCCGGGGCGCGGCTTCCGGGTCGTTGCCGACACCGAGAGCCAGACGTCGGGGTGGACCTTGCGCATATGAGCGACGACCGTGCTCTTGCCGACCCCGGAGGGGCCGGAGAGCACGGTCAGCCGCGGACGTACCTCTGCTGCCATGCAGCGATTATCCAGCTTCTCGGGAGTGCCCGGGAACGTCAGGCGGCGCCACCGCCGAACTCGCGCTCCAGGGAGGCGATCTGGTTGGAGCCGAGACCTCGCACCCGGCGGCTCTCGGAGATGCCGAGCCTTTCCATGATCTGCTTGGCGCGGACCTTGCCCACGCCCGGCAGGGACTCGAGGAGGGCGGAGACCTTCATCTTGCCGATGACGTCGTTCTCCTGGCCCTGCTTGATGACCTCGTGGAGCGAGGCGCCGGAGTGCTTGAGTCGATTCTTGACCTCGGCCCGCTCCCGGCGAGCCGCGGCGGCCTTTTCGAGCGCGGCTGCGCGCTGTTCAGGGGTAAGGGGCGGAAGAGCCACGCCTACGTCACCTCGGATGTCGAACTGTCGGATACGGACCGGTGAGGAACCTAGTCGCCCCACACCAGGCGAGCAACGAGCAACGCAGTGCGTCTGCCCTGCACGTTCTCTCTCCGACGGAGACTAGCGGCCATGACCGCTCCAGTCAGCGAGAACAGACGAAAAGTCCTGGTCAGCATCGACCGACCAGGACATTTCCGGCATATCGACCGGGTTTTGCGTGAAGAAAATGTCAAGGCAGCCTCCGGCAGGACCCTGACTCCGCTCCGGCACCGCTCCGCCACCCGTCAGCCGCCGGTGCGCCGCCGGTCCCGCGCGGGTCCCGCACCGGTCCGCGGACGCCGCTACGCGCCCGCCACGGCCTCGCGCACCTCGTCGGCGAACCGTTCCGCCGCCGACCGCAGCCCCGCCACATCCGGTCCCTGCCTCAGGACGCCGCGGCTCACGCTCGGCACCACGTTGCGCACCGCCGCGCCGAAGACCCGCGGGAGGTCGGCCGGCGTCGCGCCCTGCGCCCCGATACCGGGGGCGAGCAGCGGTCCGTTGATGTCGAGATCCGCGCCGGCGTCCCCGAGGGTCGCGCCCACGACGGCGCCGACCGGGCCGAGGGGCTGCGCGCCCGCGTTCTCGGCGGCCATGTGGTCGAGCATCACCTGGGCCAGCGACCTGCCGCCGGCCGCAGTGGAGCGCTGGACCTCCGCACCCTCCGGGTTGGAGGTGAGCGCGAGGACGAAGACACCGCAGCCGCTCAGCACGGCCTGGTCCAGCGCGGGCCGCAGAGAGCCGAAGCCCAGGTACGGGGAGACCGTGACCGCGTCGGAGAAGAGCGGGGAGTCCTTGCGCAGGTACGTCTCTGCGTACGCGCCCATGGTGGAGCCGATGTCGCCGCGCTTGGCGTCCATCAGCACCAGCGCACCGGCCGCGCGCGCCTCCGCCACCGCCTTCTCCAGCACGGCGATGCCGCGCGACCCGAAGCGCTCGAAGAACGCCGACTGCGGCTTGAGCACGGCGACCCGGTCGGCCAGCGCCTCGACCGTCGTGCGGGTGAACCGTTCCAGACCGGCCACGTCGTCGTTCAGGCCCCACGCGGTGAGCAGCGAGGCGTGCGGGTCGATGCCGACGCACAGCGGGCCACGGGTGTCCATGGCGTGGCGCAGCCGTGCGCCGAAGGTCTCAGGGAGGGTCATGCGCGGGTGGCCTTTCGCGTCTCGGCGCCGACGGCCTCGGCGAGGGTGGCGTACGGGCTCGCCGCGAGGCGCGCGGCGAGGCCCTTGTGGATGGCGCGGGCGTAGAACGGGCCCTCGTAGATGAAGGCGCTGTAGCCCTGGACGAGGGTGGCGCCGGCGAGGATGCGCTGCCAGGCGTCCTCTGCGGTCTCGACGCCGCCGACGCCGACGAGGGTGATGCGGTCGCCGACACGGGCGTAGAGGCGGCGCAGGACCTCCAGGGAGCGTTCCTTGACCGGCGCGCCCGACAGGCCGCCGGTCTCGCTCGTGAGGTGTGCCGGGGACTTCAGGCCCTCGCGGGCGATGGTGGTGTTGGTGGCGATGATGCCGTCCAGGCCCAGCTCCAGGGCGAGGTCGGCGACGGCGTCGACGTCCTCGTCGGCGAGGTCGGGCGCGATCTTGACGAGCAACGGCACGCGGCGGCCGGTGACCGTGCGGTCGGCGGCCTCGCGGACGGCGGTCAGCAGCGGGCGCAGCGACTCGGTGGCCTGGAGGTTGCGAAGGCCCGGGGTGTTCGGCGAGGAGACGTTGACGACGAGGTAGTCGGCGTGGACGGCGAGGCGCTCGGTGGAGGTGACGTAGTCCCCGACCGCTTCCTCCTCCGGGACGACCTTGGTCTTGCCGATGTTGACGCCGACGACCGTACGGAAGATCTCACGGCGGGCGGCGAGCCGTTCGGCGACTGCCGCCGAGCCGTCGTTGTTGAAGCCCATGCGGTTGATCAGGGCACGGTCAGCGACCAGCCGGAAGAGGCGCTTTGGGGGGTTGCCGGGCTGCGGTCGAGCGGTGACCGTGCCGATCTCGACGTGGTCGAAGCCGAGCATCGCCATGCCGTCGATCGCGACGGCGTTCTTGTCGAAGCCGGCCGCGAGCCCGAAGGGGCCGTGCATCCGCAGGCCGAGCGCCTCGGTGCGCAGTTCCTTGTGGCGGGGTGCGAGCACGGCGGCGACGAAGGTGCGCAGCACGGGGACGCGGACCGCGAGCCGGATCCAGCGGAAGGCGAGGTGGTGGGCCTGCTCCGGGTCCATCCGCTTGAAGACCAGGTGGAAGAAGAACTTGTACATGGGAAGTGGTGTCCTCATGAGGAGGGGGACACCGTTTCCGGTGTCCCCCTCGTGGTGGCTAGTCGCGGGCCGCGGTCAGGTGCTGTGCGTGTTCCTGCAGGGAACGGACGCCGACGTTGCCTTGGTTGAGTGCGTCGATGCCCTGGACGGCGGCGGCGAGCGCCTGCACCGTCGTCAGGCACGGGACGCCGCGCGCGACGGCTGCGGTGCGGATGTCGTAGCCGTCGAGGCGGCCGCCGGTGCCGTAGGGGGTGTTGACGATGAGGTCGACCTCCCCGTCGTGGATCAGCTGGACGATGGTCTTCTCGCCGTTCGGGCCCTCGCCCTCGGACTGCTTGCGCACGACGGTCGCGTTGAGGCCGTTGCGCTTGAGGACCTCGGCGGTGCCGGAGGTGGCCAGCAGCTCGAAGCCGTGGGCGACCAGTTCGCGGGCCGGGAAGATCATCGAGCGCTTGTCGCGGTTGGCGACGGAGACGAACGCGCGGCCCTTGGTCGGCAGCGGGCCGTACGCGCCGGCCTGCGACTTGGCGTACGCCGTGCCGAAGACCGTGTCGATGCCCATGACCTCGCCGGTGGAGCGCATCTCCGGGCCCAGCACGGTGTCCACACCGCGGCCGTGGACGTCCCGGAAGCGGGACCACGGCATGACGGCCTCCTTGACGGAGATCGGCGCGTCGAGCGGCAGCGTGCCGCCGTCACCGGTCTTCGGCAGCAGGCCCTCCTCGCGCAGTTCGGCGACGGTGGCGCCGAGCGAGATACGGGCGGCGGCCTTCGCCAGCGGCACCGCGGTCGCCTTCGAGGTGAAGGGGACGGTGCGGGAGGCGCGCGGGTTGGCCTCCAGCACGTAGAGGATGTCGCCGGCCATCGCGAACTGGATGTTGATCAGTCCGCGGACGCCGACGCCCTTGGCGATGGCCTCGGTGGAGGCGCGCAGGCGCTTGATGTCGAAGCCGCCGAGCGTGATCGGGGGCAGGGCGCACGCCGAGTCGCCGGAGTGGATGCCGGCCTCCTCGATGTGCTCCATGACGCCCCCGAGGTAGAGCTCGTGGCCGTCGTAGAGCGCGTCGACGTCGATCTCGATGGCGTCGTCGAGGAAGCGGTCGACGAGGACGGGGCGGGTCGGGGAGATCTCGGTGGACTCGGCGATGTACGCCTCGAGGCGCGCCTCGTCGTAGACGATCTCCATGCCGCGGCCGCCGAGCACGTACGACGGGCGGACCAGGACCGGGTAGCCGATCTCGTCGGCGATGGCCTTGGCGCCGGCGAAGGTGGTGGCGGTGCCGTGCTTCGGCGCGGGCAGCCCTGCCTCGGCGAGCACCTGGCCGAACGCGCCGCGGTCCTCCGCGGCGTGGATGGCCTCCGGCGGGGTGCCGACGACCGGGACGCCGTTGTCCTTCAGCGCCTGGGCCAGGCCCAGCGGGGTCTGGCCGCCGAGCTGCACGACGACACCGGCGATCGGGCCGGCCAGCGACTCGGCGTGCACGATCTCGAGCACGTCCTCGAGCGTCAGCGGCTCGAAGTACAGGCGGTCGGAGGTGTCGTAGTCGGTGGAGACCGTCTCCGGGTTGCAGTTGACCATCACGGTCTCGTACCCGGCGTCGTGCAGCGCGAAGGAGGCGTGGACGCAGGAGTAGTCGAACTCGATTCCCTGGCCGATGCGGTTCGGCCCGGAGCCGAGGATGATCACGGCGGACTTGGAGCGCGGCGCGACCTCGGACTCCTCGTCGTAGGACGAGTAGAAGTACGGGGTGCGGGCGGCGAACTCGGCCGCGCAGGTGTCGACCGTCTTGTAGACCGGGCGGATGCCGAGGGCGTGCCGGACCTCGCGCACGACGTCCTCGCGCAGCCCGCGGATCTCGGCGATCTGGGCGTCGGAGAAGCCGTGGCGCTTGGCGTCCGCGAGCAGCTCCGGGTGGAGTTTCTCGGCGGCGGCGAGCTCGTCCGCGTGCTCCTTGATCAGGAACAGCTGGTCGGTGAACCAGGGGTCGATCTTCGTCGCCTCGAAGACCTCCTCGGGCGTGGCGCCCGCGCGGATGGCCTGCATGACGGTGTTGATCCGGCCGTCCGTGGGGCGCACGGCCTCGCGCAGCAGCTCGTCCTTGTCCCCCGGCTCACCGGTGAAGGAGAACTGGCTGCCCTTCTTCTCCAGGGAGCGCAGAGCCTTCTGCAGCGCCTCGGTGAAGTTGCGGCCGATGGCCATGGCCTCGCCGACCGACTTCATGGTGGTGGTGAGGGTGGCGTCCGCCTGCGGGAACTTCTCGAAGGCGAATCGGGGGGCCTTCACGACCACGTAGTCGAGGGTCGGCTCGAAGGAGGCGGGCGTCTTCTCGGTGATGTCGTTCGGGATCTCGTCCAGCGTGTAGCCGACGGCGAGCTTCGCGGCGATCTTGGCGATCGGGAAGCCGGTGGCCTTGGACGCGAGCGCGGAGGACCGGGAGACGCGCGGGTTCATCTCGATGACGATGATCCGGCCGTCGTCCGGGTTCACCGCGAACTGGATGTTGCAGCCGCCGGTGTCGACGCCGACCTCGCGGATGATCGCGATGCCGATGTCGCGCAGCCGCTGGTACTCGCGGTCGGTGAGCGTCATCGCCGGGGCGACCGTGATCGAGTCGCCGGTGTGGACGCCCATCGGGTCGAAGTTCTCGATGGAGCAGACGACCACGACGTTGTCGTGGTTGTCGCGCATGAGCTCCAGCTCGTACTCCTTCCAGCCGAGGATGGACTCCTCCAGGAGCACCTCGGTGGTCGGCGACAGGGTCAGGCCCTGGCCGGCGATGCGGCGCAGCTCGTCCTCGTCGTGGGCGAAGCCGGAACCGGCGCCGCCCATCGTGAAGGAGGGACGGACGACGACGGGGTATCCGCCGAGCGTCTCGACGCCGCCCAGGACGTCGTCCATGGAGTGGCAGATGACCGAGCGGGCGGACTCGCCGTGCCCGATCTTCTCCCGGACGGCCTCCACGACCTCCTTGAAGAGGTCGCGGTCCTCGCCCTTGTTGATGGCCTCGACATTGGCGCCGATCAGCTCGACGCCGTACTTCTCCAGCACACCCTGCTCGTGCATGGAGATGGCGGTGTTGAGCGCGGTCTGGCCGCCGAGGGTGGGCAGCAGCGCGTCGGGGCGCTCCTTGGCGATGATCTTCTCGACGAACTCCGGGGTGATCGGCTCGACGTACGTGGCGTCGGCGATCTCCGGGTCGGTCATGATCGTCGCCGGGTTGGAGTTGACCAGGATGACGCGCAGACCCTCGGACTTGAGGACGCGGCACGCCTGGGTACCGGAGTAGTCGAACTCGGCGGCCTGGCCGATGACGATCGGGCCGGAGCCGATGACCAGGACGGACTGGATATCGGTGCGCTTAGGCACGCTCGGCCTCCATCAGGGATACGAAGCGGTCGAAGAGGTACGCGGCGTCGTGCGGGCCGGCGGCCGCCTCGGGGTGGTACTGGACGCTGAAGGCCGGCTGGTCGAGCAGCTGGAGGCCCTCCACCACGTTGTCGTTGAGGCAGACGTGGGAGACCTCGGCGCGGCCGTACGGCGTGTCGGAGACCTTGTCGAGCGGGGCCTCGACGGCGAATCCGTGGTTGTGCGCGGTGACCTCGACCTTGCCGGTCGTGCGGTCCTGCACGGGCTGGTTGATGCCGCGGTGGCCGTACTTCAGCTTGTACGTGCCGAAGCCGAGGGCGCGGCCGAGCAGCTGGTTGCCGAAGCAGATGCCGAACAGCGGGGTCCTGCGCTCCAGCACCGCCTTGATGACGGTCAGGTCGGCGGTGGCGGGGTCGCCGGGGCCGTTGGAGAGGAAGACGCCGTCGGGGTTCACGGCGTACACCTCCTCGGCGGTGGCGGTGGAGGGCAGGACGTGGACCTCGATGCCGCGCTCGGCCATCCGGTGCGGGGTCATGCCCTTGATGCCGAGGTCGAGGGCGGCGACGGTGAACTTCTTCTCGCCGATCGCCGGGACGACGTACGCCTCGGTGGTGGCGACCTCAAAGGAGAGGTCGGCGCCCTTCATCTCGGGGGCCTGCTGGACCCGGGCGAGCAGTGCGGCGTCGTCGGCCAGTGCCTCGCCGGAGAAGATGCCGACGCGCATCGCGCCGCGCTCACGCAGGTGGCGGGTGAGGGCGCGGGTGTCGATGCCGCTGATGCCGACGATGCCCTGGGACTCCAGTTCGTCGTCGAGCGTGCGGCGCGAGCGCCAGTTCGAGGGGATGCGGGCGGGGTCGCGTACGACGTACCCGGCGACCCAGATCTTCCTCGACTCGTCGTCCTCGTCGTTGACGCCGGTGTTGCCGACGTGCGGCGCGGTCATCACGACCACCTGGCGGTGGTACGAGGGGTCGGTGAGGGTCTCCTGGTAGCCGGTCATGCCGGTGTTGAACACCGCCTCGCCGAAGGTCTCCCCCACGGCCCCGTAGGCACGGCCGCGGAACGTGCGGCCGTCCTCCAGGACGAGTACGGCGGGAGCTTGTGCGGCTCCCCGGGTGGAGATCGTCATCGTGCGGTGCCTTCCGTCGTGTTGATCATGTTGTTGAGGGTCTCGACCCACTCGCTCTGCTCGGCCGCGTGGTCGGAGCGGAAGCCGGAGTCGATCAGCTTGCCGCCGTGCGCCCAGGTGACGATCAGCAGACCGCCCTCGGCGAGGACCTTGCCGGCGATGCCCTTGTCGAGCCGGGCCTCGCGCAGCGCCGCCGCCGGTACGAAGAAGTCCTGCGCACCGGGACGCTCCACCGCCAGTCCCGCGTCGGTGAGCGTGAGCTCGGCGCGGCTGCGGGTCCCGAGCCCGTGGGCGACGATCCGGTCGAGCCACTGCCCGGCGGTGGTGGAGCCGTGGTAGCGGCCGGTCATCGTCAGTTTCGCGTCACTGGGCGCGGTCGGCGCAGTGGGCAGCTCGGGCAGGTCGGACTGCAGCGAGCCGCGCCACTTCCAGCCCTGGCGCATCAGCCAGTAGACGAACGCGATGAACAGCAGCAGGCCGACGACCCAGCCGATGCGCGCGGCCCAGTCGGTCACCTCCGCCGACTTCTGTTCCACGGCCATGGTGATGAGTGCAGGTGTCACGCCAGCTTCCCGTCCACGAGCGTCGCCCGGCCCCGCAGGAAGGTGTGGGTGACGCGTCCCGGCAGCTCGCGGCCCTCGTAGGGGGTGTTGCGGCTGCGGGAGGCGAAGCCCGCGGGGTCCACCTCACCACGGTATGCCGGATCGACCAGGGTGAGGTTCGCGGGCTCACCAGCCGAGACGGGCCGACCGTGTCCCTTGGCCTGTCCGATCTGCGCGGGCTTGAACGACATCCGGTCGGCGACGCCCGCCCAGTCGAGCAGACCGGTCTCGACCATCGTCTGCTGGACGACGGAGAGCGCCGTCTCCAGGCCGACCATGCCCATGGCGGCCGCGGCCCACTCGCAGTCCTTGTCCTCGTGCGGGTGCGGGGCGTGGTCGGTGGCGACGATGTCGATCGTGCCGTCGGCGAGGGCCTCGCGCAGGGCCATGACGTCCCGCTCGGTGCGCAGCGGCGGGTTGACCTTGTAGACCGGGTTGTAGGAGCGGACCAGCTCGTCGGTGAGGAGCAGGTGGTGCGGGGTTACCTCGGCGGTGACGTCGATGCCGCGGGACTTGGCCCAGCGCACGATCTCGACGGAGCCGGCGGTGGAGAGGTGGCAGATGTGGACCCGGGAGCCGACGTGCTCGGCGAGCAGCACGTCGCGCGCGATGATCGACTCCTCGGCGACGGCGGGCCAGCCGCCGAGCCCGAGCTCGGCGGAGACGATGCCCTCGTTCATCTGGGCGCCCTCGGTGAGCCGCGGCTCCTGGGCGTGCTGGGCGACGACACCGCCGAACGCCTTCACGTACTCCAGCGCCCGGCGCATCATCACGGCGTCGTCGACGCACTTGCCGTCGTCGGAGAAGACGGTTACGCCGGCCGCGGACTCGTGCATGGCGCCGAGTTCGGCGAGCTTCTTGCCCTCGAGGCCCACGGTGACGGCGCCGATGGGCTGGACGTCGCAGTAACCGGACTCCTTGCCGAGCCGGTAGACCTGCTCGACGACACCGGCGGTGTCGGCGACGGGGAAGGTGTTGGCCATGGCGAACACGGCCGTGTAGCCGCCGCTCGCGGCGGCGCGGGTGCCGGTGAGGACGGTCTCGGAGTCCTCCCGGCCGGGCTCGCGCAGGTGGGTGTGCAGGTCGACGAGGCCCGGCAGCAGGATCTGTCCCTGGGCCTCGATCACGGTCGCACCCTCGGCCTCGAGGCCGGTGCCGACCCGGGCGACGGTGCCGTCCTCGATCAGGACGTCCTGGGCCTCGCCGCCGAGTACCTTCGCACCGCGGATCAGGGTCTTGCTCATGGTCTTACTTCTCCTCGGTACGGGTGGTGGGGGCGTCGGATTCGTTGCCGCCGAGCAGCAGGTACAGCACGGCCATGCGGATGGAGACGCCGTTGGCGACCTGCTCGACGACCGTGCAGCGGTCGGAGTCGGCGACCTCGGCGGTGATCTCCATGCCGCGGACCATCGGGCCGGGGTGCATCACGATCGCGTGCCCCGGCATCTTCGCCATCCGCTCGCCGTCCAGGCCGTAGCGCCGTGAGTACTCGCGCTCGGTCGGGAAGAAGGCGGCGTTCATCCGCTCGCGCTGGACGCGCAGCATCATCACGGCGTCGGATTTGGTGAGGGTGGAGTCCAGGTCGTACGAGACCTCGCAGGGCCAGGTCTGAACGCCGACGGGCACCAGGGTCGGCGGGGCGACGAGGGTGACCTCGGCGCCGAGGGTGTGCAGCAGGTCGACGTTGGAGCGGGCGACCCGGCTGTGCAGCACGTCGCCGACGATCGTGATGCGCCGGCCGGCCAGGTCCTGGCCGATCCCGGCGTCCTTGCCGACGAGGCGGCGGCGCATGGTGAAGGCGTCGAGCAGGGCCTGCGTGGGGTGCTGGTGGGTGCCGTCGCCGGCGTTGATGACGGGCGCGTCGATCCAGCCGGAGTTGGCGAGGCGGTAGGGGGCGCCGGACGCCCCGTGCCGGATGACGACGGCGTCGACGCCCATCGCCTCCAGCGTCTGCGCCGTGTCCTTGAGGGACTCGCCCTTGGAAACGCTCGAGCCTTTGGCGGCGAAGTTGATGACGTCGGCGGAGAGGCGCTTCTCCGCCGCTTCGAAGGAGATCCGGGTCCGGGTGGAGTCCTCGAAGAAGAGGTTGCACACGGTGCGGCCGCGCAGGGCCGGCAGCTTCTTGATCGGCCGGTCGGCGACCCGGGCCATCTCCTCAGCGGTGTCGAGGATGAGGACGGCTTCGTCGCGGGTGAGGTCGGCGGCCGAGATGAGGTGGCGCATCATCGGGGGTTTTCTCCAGGTCTGTGGAGGTTTTCGAGACATGCGGGCGCACGGAAGGGCACGCCGTACGAAGGGGTGGGCCGTACGGGGGTGCTACCGCTCGCCGGCCGCGGTCTCTCTCACGCCGAGCAGCACGGTGTCGCGACCGTCCTCCTCGTCGAGCAGGACCTTGACCGTCTCCCGCAGCGACGTTGGGAGGTTCTTGCCGACGTAGTCGGCACGGATGGGCAGCTCGCGGTGGCCGCGGTCGACCAGGACGGCGAGCTGCACGGCCCGGGGGCGGCCGAGGTCGCCGAGGGCGTCGAGGGCCGCACGGATGGTGCGGCCGGAGAAGAGGACGTCGTCGACGAGGACGACGAGACGGCCGTCGATGCCGTCGCCGGGGATCTCGGTGCGGGCCAGCGCGCGGGCGGGCTTGAGCCGCAGATCGTCCCGGTACATGGTGATGTCGAGCGAGCCCACCGGGATCTTCCGCCCGGTGATGCCCTGAAGCTTTTCGGCCAGCCTGCGGGCCAGGCAGACACCGCGGGTGGGAATGCCGAGGAGAACCACGTCGTCGGCGCCCTTGGCGCGCTCGACGATCTCGTGGGCGATGCGGGTCAGTACCCGCGCGATGTCGGGGCCCTCGAGAACGGGCCGGGCGGCATCGGAACTGCTGGAAGCGTCCATGAAAAAGGACCTCCTTCTCCGCCTCACGGGACGGACCTTAAAGGACGTCGGAATTGCGCCGTCCACGTTACCAGGGCTTGATGGGTGTATTGATCCGCGTCGGCCGGCCGCTGGCCGAAACCGGTCCGGACCATTCGGCTTGACTCATCCAAGTCACGCTGCGTAACCTCACAGTGAGTTACCAGTCGCGCGGCGGAGCCGCACGTTGTCACAGCGTCCGGGGAGCTATATGTCCAGCGAATACGCAAAGCAGCTCGGGGCCAAGCTCCGCGCCATCCGCACCCAGCAGGGGCTGTCCCTCCATGGTGTCGAGGAGAAGTCCCAGGGCCGCTGGAAGGCCGTCGTCGTCGGCTCGTACGAGCGCGGCGACCGTGCCGTGACGGTGCAGCGCCTCGCCGAGCTGGCGGACTTCTACGGCGTCCCGGTCCAGGAGCTGCTCCCGGGCACGACGCCGGGCGGGGCCGCCGAGCCGCCGCCGAAGCTCGTCCTCGACCTCGAGCGCCTGGCCCACGTCCCCCAGGAGAAGGCCGGCCCGCTGCAGCGGTACGCGGCGACGATCCAGTCGCAGCGCGGGGACTACAACGGCAAGGTGCTGTCGATCCGCCAGGACGACCTGCGCACCCTGGCCGTGATCTACGACCAGTCGCCGTCGGTGCTGACCGAGCAGCTCATCAGCTGGGGCGTGCTGGACGCGGACGCGCGCCGTGCGGTCGCGCACGAGGAGAGCTGACCGCGGCTGAGCAGAAAAAACGTCACGCCGGAGGGCGGGACCGGTCCGGACCGGTCCCGCCCTCCGGCGTCCCCGCCCGCTCCCTCACACGTCCGGGCAGACGTCAGGCCCGGGGCGGAAGACCATGGTCTTCCGCCCCGGGCCTGATGCAACCGGTACCGGCTCGCGTCAGTCGCGGCGCAGGCTCGGCTTGAGGTCCTTGAAACGGCCCAGCAGGCCGTTCACGAACGCCGGGGACTCGTCCGTGGAGAACTCCTTGGCGAGCTGGACCGCCTCGTCGATCACCACCGCGTCCGGAGTCTCGTCCTTCCAGACCAGCTCGTAGGCCCCGAGCCGGAGGATGTTCCGGTCGACGACCGGCATGCGGTCGATCGTCCAGCCGACGGCGTAGGTGGCGATGAGCTCGTCGATACGGTCCGCGTGCTCCGCGTACCCCTCGACGAGGTCCATCGTGTACTCGGCGACCGGCGGCTGCCGCTCGTCGGTACGGGCGTGCCGGACCCAGTCCGCGAGGACGCTCTGCACGGACGCCCCGCGCTGGTCGGCCTCGAAGAGGATCTGGAAGGCGCGCTTGCGGGCCTTGTTACGGGCAGCCACGGTTAGCTGTTCACCCGGCCGAGGTAGTCGCCGGAACGGGTGTCGACCTTGATCTTCTCGCCCGTCGTGATGAAGAGCGGGACCTGGATCTCGTAGCCGGTCTCGAGGGTGGCCGGCTTGGAGCCACCGGTGGAACGGTCACCCTGCACGCCGGGCTCGGTGTGCTGGATGGTCAGCTCGACGGCGGCCGGCAGCTCCACGTAGAGCACCTCGCCCTCGTGCTGGGCGACGCTGGCGGTGAAGCCCTCGACGAGGAAGTTCGCGGCGTCGCCGACCTGCTTGCGGTCGACCATCAGCTGGTCGTACGTCTGCATGTCCATGAAGACGAAGTACTCGCCGTCCATGTACGAGAACTGCATGTCGCGCCGGTCGACGGTGGCCGTCTCGACCTTCACGCCGGCGTTGAAGGTCTTGTCGACGACCTTGCCGGAGAGCACGTTCTTGAGCTTGGTGCGCACGAAGGCAGGGCCCTTGCCGGGCTTGACGTGCTGGAACTCGACGACGGACCAGAGCTGGCCTCCGTCGAGCTTGAGCACCATGCCGTTCTTGAGGTCGTTCGTGGAAGCCACGGTTGCGGAATCTCCTGGACTGACGCTGGGTGGACGACCAAGGCTTTCGCACCGCAGCTCGGCTACAGCGCGAGCAGCTCCTTGGTCGTGATGGTGAGTAGCTCGGGTCCGCCGTCCGCCTCCTGGCGCACGACGAGCGTGTCATCGATCCGGACCCCGCCCCGGCCCGGGAGGTGGACCCCCGGTTCGACGGTGACCGGCACACAAGCGTCCAGTTTACCCATGGCCGCAGGGGCGAGCTGCGGGTCCTCGTCGATTTCGAGCCCGACACCGTGGCCCGTACGCCGCGCGAGCTCCTCCCCGTGGCCCGCGGCGTCCAGGATCTGCCGGGCCGCGTGATCGACCTCCCGGTACGCGGTCCCGGGCACCAGGGCCTCCCGGCCGGCCCGCTGAGCGGCGAAGACGAGATCGTACAGCTCGATCTGCCAGCCGGCCGGGGACGTGCCGATCACAAAGGTCCGGCCGATCTCGCAGCGGTAGCCGCGGTAGTTCGCGCCGAGGCACACGGAGAGGAAATCCCCCTCCTCGACCCGGCGGTCGCCCGGACGGTGGTCCACGCGGCCCGAGTTGGGACCGGTGGCGACGGAGGTCGCGAACGCGGGGCCGTCGGCGCCGTGGTCGACGAGCCGGCGCTCCAGCTCGAGGGCGAGATGCCGCTCGGTGCGGCCCACCAGGATGGACTCCAGCAGCTCGCCGAGGGCCTGGTCGGTGATCTCGGCCGCGATCCGCAGACAGGCGATCTCGTCCTCGTCCTTGACGATCCGCTGCTGCTCGACCGCGAGCCCCAGATCGGCGAGGCGCAGGCGGGGTGCGACGGAGCCGAGCGCGCGGTGTCTGGCGACGGTCAGATGGTGCTCCTCGACCGCGAGCGACTCCACACCGTCCGTGCGTGCCAGCTCCGCGGCCGCGACCGCGGCGTCGCCCGCGGACGTCGGCAGTACGACGAGCCGCAGCCCGTCGTCCGGCCGGCCGTCGGCGGGGTCGCCGGCGGCGGGCGTGCGGGGGCAGAGCAGCACGTCGTCGTCGGGCCCGAGGAGCAGTACGGCGCCGGGCGGGGCGCCGCCCGCGAGATAGCGGACGTTGGCGGGCCGGGAGATCAGGGCTGCCGCGCTGCCGGTCGCGGCACAGCGGTCCCGCAGTAGGCCGCGGCGGACGCCATACACCTCAGACATTCTCCGAGCGTACGAGTGCGGGGGGCCGGGGGCCCGGTGACACGGCCGAGCGGCTCCGCCACGTGGGTCGCGGGCGCGGGTCGCCGTGCGGGCGGGCGCGGCGCCTGCGGCGGGGAGGGGAGAAGGCTCCGCGCAGCGGGCACCGCACGGTCCCTACCAGCTCGGCGGGCTCGCGATCGCCCGTGCCAGGACGTCGTCCAGCACCCGCGCCGTCGTCTCCACGTCGTACTTCGAGTTGTCGATGATCGGCAGGCCCGATCCGTACCACCCGGCCATCCGGCCGTGGATGCCGGCGACCTCCTCGTCGGACAGGCGGCGGTTGCCGCTGCGCTCCGCGTTGCGCTCGAGGACGATCTCGAGGCCGGGCAGGAGCACCACGGGCAGCAGACCGGGGCCGACGTGGCGCTTCCAGCCGCCGAGGCCGACGGCGGGGCGGTCGGGAAAGACGGCGTCGTCGAGGATGCAGGAGATGCCGTTCGCCAGGAAGTTGCGGGCGGCGAAGCCGCAGGTGCGGCGGGCGAGGCGGTACTGGGCCTCGGAGTTGTCGTTCCAGCCCGACTGGGGATCGGCGAAGCCAGAGCAGACCCATTCGCGTACGTCGTCGAGGCTGATGTGCGCCGTGGGCACCCGGCGGTTGTTGGCCCAGTGGCGTGCCACCGTGGTCTTGCCCGCTCCGGCCGGGCCGATGAGCAGCACGGCCAGCATGGCCGCGCCCGTGCCGCTGTCCGCCGGGGGCGGGGCGGGTATGGGAACGGGCCCGCCGGGCGGGAGCTGGACGTGGCCGGTCGACTCACGCGGAGGCTGCTGCGACGGCGCCGGTCCGGTCCAGCCGGGAGGCGGCGGCCCTGCGGGGGCCCCGGGCGGCGCGGAGGGCGGTGGGGGACCGGCCGGGGCCGCGGGCGGCGGTGGCGGCCCCGGGGGCAGACCCGGGCCGGGGCCCGGGTGCTGTGCGCTGTGTATCCATCCGGCCGGTCCCTGCCCCGGTCCGTGGGGCGGCGGCAGCGGAGCCCCCACTGCGTCCTGCATCCGGTGCCACTCCGTCTCGTGCGACTGACGCTTGATCGGACGGCCGATGGCCGTCGCGCTACCGAACGGTACCTTCCTGGTGCCGCTCGGATGTGCCGCCGGCCCGGCCGCCGTAGCGTCAACGGCCGGGAACGGCGTGAAGTGCCCTCGTGCAGGGCGGCCCGGCACGGGGCGGTTCAGCCGCCGAGCTCCTCCGCCAGCGCGCGCAGCGCGAGCCGGTAGGAGCCGATGCCGAAGCCGGCGACCGTGCCGCTGGCCACCGCCGCGACGACCGACGTGTGGCGGAAGGTCTCGCGGGTGTACGGGTTCGAGATGTGGACCTCGATGAGCGGGGCGGTGCGCTGGGCGGCGGCGTCGCGCATCCCGTACGAGTAGTGCGTGAAGGCACCGGGATTGAGAACGACCGGAATCGAACCGTCCGCCGCCTCGTGCAGCCAGCGGATCATCTCCCCCTCGTCGTTCGTCTCCCGGACGTCCACGTCGAAGCCGAGCTCCTTGCCCAGCGCCCGGCAGGTGTCGACCAGACCGGCGTAGGAGGTCGCTCCGTAGACGTCGGGCTCACGGGAGCCCAGGCGTCCGAGGTTCGGCCCGTTGAGCACCAGCACCCGGCGGCTCATGCGGAGACCTCGCCGTAGGCCGCCAGCAGCACCGCAGGGTCGGGGCCCTCCAGCACGGTCGGCTTGCCGAGGCCGTCGAGGACGATGAAGCGCAGCACGTTGCCGCGGGACTTCTTGTCGACCTTCATGGTCTCGAGCAGCTTGGGCCACTGGTCGCCCCGGTAGGTGAGCGGCAGTCCGACGGACTCCAGCACGGCGCGGTGGCGGTCGGCGGTGGCGTCGTCCAGCCGTCCCGCCAAGCGGCCGAGTTCGGCGGCGAAGACCATGCCGACGGAGACGGCCGCGCCGTGCCGCCACTTGTAGCGCTCGTTCTTCTCGATGGCGTGGGCGAGGGTGTGCCCGTAGTTGAGGATCTCGCGGAGGCCGGACTCCTTGAGGTCGCTGGAGACGACGTCGGCCTTCACCTGGATGGAGCGCACGATCAGCTCCGCGGTGTGCGGCCCCGCGGGCGTACGGGCGCCCTGCGGGTCGGCCTCGACGAGGTCGAGGATGACCGGGTCGGCGATGAAGCCGGCCTTGATGATCTCCGCCATGCCGCTGACGTAGTCGTTGACCGGCAGCGAGTCCAGCGCGGCGAGGTCGCACAGCACACCGGCCGGCGGGTGGAAGGCGCCGACGAGGTTCTTGCCCTCCGCGGTGTTGATGCCGGTCTTGCCGCCGACGGCGGCGTCGACCATGCCGAGCACGGTGGTGGGCACGGCGATCCAGCGCACGCCGCGCAGCCAGGTCGCCGCGACGAAACCCGCGAGATCGGTCGTGGCGCCGCCGCCGACGCCGACGACGACGTCGGTGCGGGTGAACCCGGTCTGGCCGAGCGCCTTCCAGCAGTAGGCCGCGACCTCGGCGGTCTTGGCCTCCTCCGCGTTCGGCACCTGGATCGCGACGGCCTCGTAGCCCTGGCCGGCGAGGTCCGCGCGCAGCGCCTCACCGGTCTCCGCGAGCGCCTCCGGGTGGATGACGGCCACCCGCTGGGCCCTCGTCCCGATCAGGCCCGGCAGTTCGCCGAGCAGCTGCCGGCCGACCAGTACCTCGTACGGGTCGGAGCCGGCCGTGCCGCCGACCTGGATACGGGTCATTGCCTGGTCAGTCATGCGTCCTTCAGCTCCAGTGCGTCGAGGACCGCCTGCGCGACCTCTTCGGGGGTGCGGTCGTCGGTGGCCACGACCACGCGGGCGACGTCGGTGTACAGGTGGCGGCGGGCGTCCATCAGCTCGCGCCACTGGCGGCGCGGGTTGACGGCGAGCAGCGGCCTGGCGGTGTTGAGGCCGACGCGCTTCACCGCCTCCTCCACCTCCATCGAGAGGTAGGCGACGGGCAGGCCCGCGAGCAGTGCACGCGTGCCGTCGTCGAGGATCGCGCCGCCGCCGAGGGCGAGTACGCCCGTGTGCTCGGCGACGGCCGTCCGCACGGCCGCACGTTCGAGGGCGCGGAAGTGGGCCTCCCCCTCCTCGACGAAGATGTCGGAGATCTCGCGTCCCTCTGCGGCGACGATGTCGGCGTCGGTGTCCCGGAAGGCCACGCCCAGCCGGTCGGCGAGCAGTTCGCCGACCGTGGACTTGCCCGAGCCCATCGGCCCGATCAGGACGATCTGCGGCCCGCTCACCGGATGTGGAGGTTGTCGAGGTAACCGCGGACGTTGCGGCGCGTCTCGGTGACGCTGTCGCCGCCGAACTTCTCGGCGACGGCGTCCGCGAGGACGAGGGCCACCATCGCCTCGGCCACGATGCCCGCGGCGGGCACGGCGCACACGTCGGAACGCTGGTGGTGGGCCGCCGCGGGCTCGCCCGTCTCGACGTCGATGGTCTTCAGGGCCCGCGGCACGGTCGCGATCGGCTTCATCGCGGCGCGGACGCGCAGCAGCTCACCGGTGGTCATGCCGCCCTCGGTGCCGCCGGAGCGACCGGACGTGCGGCGGACGCCCTCGTCGGTGGGGACGATCTCGTCGTGAGCCTTGGAGCCGGGCACCCGCGCCAGCTCGAAGCCGTCGCCGACCTCGACGCCCTTGATGGCCTGGATGCCCATCAGGGCGGCCGCGAGGCGCGCGTCGAGCCGGCGGTCCCAGTGGACGTGCGATCCGAGGCCGACCGGCACGTTGTACGCCAGGACCTCGACCACGCCGCCGAGGGTGTCGCCGTCCTTGTGGGCCTGGTCGATCTCGGCGACCATCGCCTTGCTCGCGTCGGCGTCGAGGCAGCGCACCGGGTCCGCGTCGAGGCGTTCCTCGTCGGCGGGGACGGGGACCACCCCGTACGGCGCCTTGGCCGCGGCCAGCTCCACCACGTGGGAGACGATCTCGATGCCCGTCGTCTCCTTCAGGTACGACCGGGCCACCGCGCCGAGCGCGACGCGTGCCGCGGTCTCCCGGGCGCTCGCGCGCTCCAGGATCGGGCGCGCCTCTTCGAGCGCGTACTTCTGCATGCCGGCGAGGTCGGCGTGACCGGGCCGGGGCCGGGTCAGCGGCGCGTTGCGGGCGAGCTGGGCCAGCTCGTCGGGGTCGACGGGGTCGGCCGCCATGACCTTCTCCCACTTCGGCCACTCGGTGTTGCCGACCATGACGGCCACCGGCGACCCCATGGTCAGACCGTGGCGCACACCCCCGAGGAAGGTGACCTCGTCACGCTCGAACTTCATCCGGGCACCGCGCCCATAGCCGAGGCGCCGCCGGGCGAGATGGTCCGCCACCATGTCGGTGGTGATGGGCACACCGGCGGGAAGACCCTCCAGCGTCGCCACCAGTGCGGGTCCGTGCGACTCGCCCGCGGTCAGCCAACGCAACCTGCTCAACGGTGCTCCTCATGCTCGCGCCTCGAACTGCGACGGCGCGACCGGGTGCGCGGCCCTGGCCCGCCTGCTCCGATCCTCCCACGTCCCGGGCCACAACTCGGTCGCCGGTCCAGCAGGCGGACGTCGGACGGACAGCCGACGGACGGCCGACGGAGCCCGCGAAGGACGCTGGTCAGTCGCCGTCGCGGCGCTGCGCCGGGGCGTACGGGCCGAGGAAGTCCGCCCCGCTCGGCGTGTGCGGCGTGGGCTGGGCGGCGGTGGGGGCGTACGGACCGAGGTGGTCGGCGCCACGTCCCTGGCCGCCCGGCGGCGGGGGAACGGGCTGCGGGGCCCTGGCGGCACGCCGCCGGGCGACCCTCCCCCGGATCGACTGCACCCACCCGAACAGGATCACCGCGAGGAGCAGGCACAGGAGCGGGATCTCCAGCCAGTCGGGCAGGAACTGGATCAGCCCCTCGAAGACGTTCTTCAGGATCGACGCCTGCGGCGTGCCGGTGTCCATGACTGCTCTCCCCCAGCGCTCTGTCGGAACCAGGAGATCCTAGCGGGAACCGAGCGCCTGTTCGCCTGCTGCCCGCATCTCCCGCAAAGGTGCCGGTGAGCGGCCCGTCATCCGCTCGACCTGGAACACCGCCTGGTGGACGAGGAGGTCGAGTCCTCCCACGACCCTGCCGCCGTTGCCCGACCAGGCCGCCGCGAGGGCCGTCGGCCACGGTTCGTACAGCACGTCGAAGAGGGTGCCGGGAGCGGCTGGGATCTGGTCGGCGAGGGCGTCCGTCGTACCGGCGGGCGTCGTGGCGATCACCAGCGGGGCGCGCAGCGCCTCGGGCGCGTCCGACCAGTCCGCGATGCGCACGTCCACCCCGAGGCGCTCGCCCCAGCCGCGCATCTCGGCGGCCCGGGCCTCACTGCGCACATACGCGGTGACGGGGCCGGTGCAGACACGGGCGAGGGCGGCGAGCGCAGAGGACGCGGTGGCGCCGGCGCCGAGGATCCCGGCGGAGTCCACCTTCTCGACGCCGCGCTCCCGCAGCGCGGCGATCATCCCGGGGATGTCGGTGTTGTCGCCGAGACGGCGGCCGTCCTCGGTGAACACCACCGTGTTGACGGCCTCGACGGAGGCCGCCGTGTCGCTGATCCCGTCGAGCAGCGGGATGATCGCCCGCTTCAGCGGCATGGTCAGCGACAGTCCGGCCCAGGTCGCGTCCAGCCCGGCGACGAACCCGGGCAGCGCGGCCTCGTCGACCTCGAACCGGTCGTAGGACCAGGCGGTCAGGCCGAGCGCGGCATAAGCGGCGCGGTGCAGCACCGGGGAGAGAGAGTGCGCGATGGGCGAGCCGAGCACCGCTGCGCGGTTGCGGGACGGAGTCATCAGTTGCCCCGCGAGTCGTTGAACTTGTCCACCAGCTTCTGGTGTTCGGCGAGCGTCTTGGCGAACTCGGTCTTCTTCATCCCGTCGGTCGCCACGAAGTAGAGCCAGCCGTCGTCCGTCGGATTGAGGGCCGCCGTCAGGGCCTCGTTGCCGGGGTTGCTGATGGGCCCCGGGGTCAGACCCCTCTGGGTGTACGTGTTGTACGGGTCCTGGTTGCTGTTGATCTCGTCCTCAGAGATGTCGATCTTGCTCTGACCCTTGAGGTAGTTGAACGCGGAGTCGAACTGCAGCAGCTGGTTCGTCTCCGTGTTGTCGGGCTTGAGACGGTTGTAGATGACCTCGGACATCTTGCGGAAGTCGTCGTGCGTCTTCCCCTCGACCTGGACCAGGCTGGCGAGCGTGAGCAGCTGCCAGGGGCCTTCGAGACCGAGACCCTCGGCCTTCGACTCGAGGTCGACCTTCTCGTACTCCGCGTCGGCGCGGGCGACCATCTTCTTGAGGACCGACTCGGGCTTGTCGTCCTTGGAGACCGGGTACGCGGCGGGGAAGAGGAAGCCTTCCAGGGGGTCCTTGACGTCCTCATGGTTCTTGGCCCAGTCAGGCAGGCCGAGGCTGTCCGCCTTCTCCTCCGCGACCTTCTCGGTGGTGCCTGCCTTGAGTTCGAGGCGCTTGTCGATCCGCTCGTAGACCTTCGCGTTCCGCCAGCCCTCGGGAATCGTCAGGTTGTTGCGGCTGGCCGGGTTCAGCATCGACTCGACCGCGCTCTTCGCCGACTGCTCCTTCTTCAGGAGGTAGACGCCGTCCTGAATGGTGCCGCCCTTGGGGTTCTTGATCTGGGCGGAGATGAACGCGTCGACGCTCTTGACCACGCCGTGCTTCTTGAGGATGTTGCCGATCTCGCTGCCGGTGGCGCCCTTGGGGATCGTCACCTCGACGGTCGTGGCGATGCCGGTGCCCTCGTAGTCCTCAGGCTCGCCGAACTGGCCCTGGACGAACTGGTAGCCGAAGTAGCCGACGGCCCCGAGGCCGCCCACGAGGACCGCGGCGACCACCAGGCAGGCCAGGCCGTTGCGGCCGCCCTTCTTCTTG
This sequence comes from Streptomyces peucetius, assembly GCF_025854275.1. Lineage (NCBI taxonomy): Bacteria > Bacillati > Actinomycetota > Actinomycetes > Kitasatosporales > Streptomycetaceae > Streptomyces > Streptomyces peucetius. The sequence continues at coordinate 1,342,256 of NZ_CP107567.1, forward strand.
GTCTTGCCCTTGCCGCGGCGGTCGCGGCCGTCGCCGCCACCGCGCGGCTCGCGCGGGTCGTCGTCGGGGTCGTCGCGGTCGTCACGGGTTTGGTCATCGTCGTCCGCGCCGGTGAAGAAGGGGTGGGTCTCCTCCTGCCGGGCCTCGGCCTCCCAGTCGGTGGCCGGTTCCGGCTCGGCCTGCCGCCGGCCCGGGGGCTGCGGCGGCGGGTAGGCCTCGGACGTGCCGTAGTAGTCGGCCTGCTGCTGGGGCGCGTAGCCGTCCGGCTGGCCGCCGTAGGTGGCCGACGGGTCGTCCCCGTACGGAACGGGCGCCTGCCGGCCGGTCTCCCAGCCGCCGTCGTAGTGCTGCTGCTGGTACTGCTGCTGTCCGCCCTGCTGCTGGTACGGATCGTGGTACTGCTGCTGTCCGCCGGGCTGCTGATACGGGTCCTGGTACTGCTCTCCGCCCAGTTGCTGTCCGCCCTGCTGGTGGCCGTACTGCGCCTGGGCGTACTGCTCCTGGGCGTACGGGTCCTGCTGCGGATACTGCTGCTGGGCCTGGTCGCCGTACTGAGCGTGGCCGGCCGCGGCCTGCTGTCCTCCCCATCCCTGGTCCCCGTAGAGGGGGTCCTCGGGGTGCCACGGTTCGGAGCCGGGGCCCCGGCCATACTCAGTCATCGATCCCCTAGGGCCGCGAGACGGTGCGAAACGATCCGCCTCTTCTCTGTGCGGCGGCTGTTCGAACACCGCCGCATCGCGCGGAACGTTACCGTATCGCGATCAGACAATCGGTTCGACGCCCTCGCCCGGGGCAGTGCCTGACGCCCGTTCGGACTCCAGAGCGTTCTGAAGGATCACCACAGCGGCAGCCTGGTCGATGACGGACCTCCCCTTTTTGGACTTCACGCCCGAAGCGCGCAGCCCCTGAGTGGCCGTCACTGTGGTCATCCTCTCGTCGACGAGGCGGACCGGTACCGGTTTGACGCCCTGGGCGAGCGTCTGTGCGAAGCTCCGGATCTTCTTCGCCGCCGGCCCTTCCCGTCCGCTGAGCGAGCGGGGCAGACCGACCACGATCTCGATCGGCTCGTACTCCTCGACGAGTTGGCGCAGCCGCCGGTGGGCGGCCGGGACGTCGCGTCCCGGCACGGTCTCCACCGGTGTGGCGAGGAGCCCGTCGGGGTCGCACGAGGCGACCCCGATCCGGGCGTCCCCGACGTCGATCGCGAGCCGACGCCCTCTGCGCATGGTCATCAGGCGGTCTCGGCGACGAGGCGCTCGACGGCGGCCACGGCGTCGCCGATGGCGTCCGGGTTCTGGCCGCCGCCCTGGGCGACGTCCGGCTTGCCGCCTCCGCCGCCGCCGAGGGTCTTGGCGGCGGTACGGACCAGGTCGCCGGCCTTGAGACCGCGCTCGCGGGCGGCCTCGTTGGTGGCGATGACGGTCAGCGGACGCCCGTTCGCCGTGGTGAACACGGCGACGACGGCCGGACGGTCACCCGGAATGCGGCCGCGGACGTCGAGGACCAGCTTGCGCAGGTCGTCGGCGGAGGTGCCGTCCGGCACCGTGCCCGTCACCAGGGCGACGCCGCGGACGTCCTTGGCGCCCTGGGCGAGACCGGCGGCGGCGCCGAGCACCTTCTCCGCGCGGAACTTCTCGATCTCCTTCTCGGCGTCCTTCAGCTTGCCGAGCATGGCGGCGATCTTCTCCGGCAGTTCCTCGGAACGGCCCTTGACCAGCTCCTGGAGCTGGGCGACGACCGTGTGCTCCTTGGCGAGGAAGTTGTACGCGTCGACGCCGACCAGGGCCTCGACACGGCGGACACCGGAGCCGATGGACGACTCGCCGAGCAGCTTCACCAGACCCAGCTGGGCGGTGTTGTGGACGTGCGTGCCGCCGCACAGCTCCTTGGAGAAGTCGCCGATGGTCACGACGCGCACCCGCTCGCCGTACTTCTCGCCGAACTCGGCGATGGCGCCCTGCTTCTTGGCCTCGTCGATGCTCATCACCTCGGCGTGCACGTCGAGTTCGCGGGCGAGGACTTCGTTGATCTTCTGCTCGACGTCGGTGAGTACCGTGCCGGGGACGGCGTTCGGCGAGCCGAAGTCGAAGCGGAAGCGGCCCGGGGAGTTCTCCGAGCCGGCCTGGGCGGCCGTCGGGCCGAGGGCGTCGCGCAGCGCCTGGTGGGTCAGGTGGGTGGCGCTGTGGGCGCGGGCGATGGCCCGGCGGCGGCGTACGTCGATGACGGCGTAGGCGGAGGCGCCGACGGTCACCTCGCCGACCTGGACGACACCCTTGTGGACGCTGACGCCGGGGACGGGCTGCTGCACGTCGCGGACCTGGATGACGGCCCCGGAGTGCAGCTTGATCCGGCCCTGGTCGGCGAGCTGGCCGCCGCCCTCGGCGTAGAAGGGGGTGCGGTCGAGGACGACCTCGACCTCGTCGCCCTCGGAGGCGGCCGGGGAGGAGACGCCGTCGACGAGCAGGCCGACGACGGTGGACTCGCCCTCGGTTGAGGTGTAGCCCGTGAACTCGGTGTTGCCCGAGCTGTCGGCGATCTCGCGGTAGGCGGTGAGGTTGGCGTGGCCGGTCTTCTTGGCCTTGGCGTCGGCCTTGGCCCGGTCCCGCTGCTCCTTCATCAGGCGGCGGAAGCCGTCCTCGTCCACGGACAGGCCCTGCTCGGCGGCCATCTCGAGGGTGAGGTCGATCGGGAAGCCCCAGGTGTCGTGGAGCAGGAACGCCTTGTCGCCGGAGAGGACGGTGCCGCCGGCGGCCTTGGTCTCCGTGACGGCGGTGTCCAGGATGTTGGTGCCGCCCTTGAGGGCCTTGAGGAAGGCGGCCTCCTCGGCGAGCGCGACGGTCTCGATCCGCTTGCGGTCGGTGATCAGCTCCGGGTACTGCTGCCCCATGGTGTCGATGACGACGTCGACGAGGTCCTTCACGACCGGGCCGTTGGCGCCCATCAGACGCATGTTGCGGATGGCACGGCGCATGATGCGGCGCAGCACGTAGCCGCGGCCCTCGTTGCCGGGGGTGACGCCGTCGCCGATGAGCATCGTGGACGTGCGGATGTGGTCGGCGACCACGCGCAGGGAGACGTCGGAGTCGTGCTTGTCGCCGTAGCGGACGCCGGTCAGCTCCGTGGCCTTGTCCATGACGACGCGCAGGGTGTCGGTCTCGTACATGTTCTGCACGCCCTGCAGGATCATGGCGAGGCGCTCGAGGCCGAGACCGGTGTCGATGTTCTTCGACGGCAGGTCGCCGAGGATCGGGAAGTCCTCCTTGCCGTCGCCGGCGCCGCGCTCGTACTGCATGAAGACCAGGTTCCAGATCTCCACGTAGCGCTCGTCGTTGACGGCGGGGCCGCCCTCCTCACCGAACTCCGGGCCGCGGTCGTAGTTGATCTCGGAGCACGGGCCGCAGGGGCCGGGGACGCCCATGGACCAGAAGTTGTCCTTCTTGCCGAGGCGCTGGATGCGCTCGGCGGGGACACCGATCTTCTCGCGCCAGATCTGCTCGGCCTCGTCGTCGTCCAGGTAGACGGTGATCCAGAGCTTCTCCGGGTCGAGGCCGTAACCGCCCTTGTCCTGGGGGCTGGTGAGCAGCTCCCAGGCGAGCTCGATGGCGCCTTCCTTGAAGTAGTCGCCGAACGAGAAGTTGCCGCACATCTGGAAGAACGTGCCGTGCCGGGTGGTCTTGCCGACCTCTTCGATGTCGGGCGTGCGCACGCACTTCTGCACGCTGGTCACGCGCGGGGCGGGCGGCTTGACCTCGCCGAGGAAGTACGGCTTGAACGGGACCATGCCCGCGGGGACGAGGAGCAGAGTCGGGTCGTCCGCGATGACCGACGCCGAAGGGACGACGGTGTGCCCGCGCTCCTCGAAGAAGCTCAGCCAGCGGCGGCGGATTTCAGCCGACTCCATCAGTGGTCCTCATTCCGGTTGTACGAGTGGTCGTCGTAGGGCTCTTCGCCGTGCGACGGCTCGGTGTTCGAACGCCTGTCGTGCTGCGCAGGCTTGTGGTGTGACGTCTTGCTGTGCAGGTAGGTGATCTGCGCGGGCTCACCCCGCCCGATCGCCGCCTTTCCCCGCTGCGCGGGGAGTCCGGGGTCCGCGGACGCGCGCAGCCCCAGCACCTCGGCGAGTTCGCCTTCGCGCTGGACCATGCCCGACCTGACGTCGAGGGCGAAGTCCTTCAGCCGGTGGCCGGCGTCGACCGCCTTGTTCGCGGCCTGTGCGGCGAGGCTCTCGGGGGTGAGCTGCTTGAGCTTGCGGTTCACCTTGGTGGTGGCCCACACACCGGCTGCGGCGCCGGCGGTGAACCAGAAAGTGCGGCGGAACATGCCTCAGCCCTTCCGGTCCTTGCGCCGGGCACCCGGCACGGTACGGCCGACGATCACGGCTCGGCGCGACGGCCCGGCCGGCTTGTCGTCGTCCTTGCGGCTCATGGCGCGGCGGACGCCGTAACCGAACGCGGCGACCTTGACCAGCGGGCCGCCGAAGGTGGAGGCCACCGTCGTGGAGAGCGCGGAGGCGTTGGAGGTGACCTCCTGGACGTCCGTCGCGATGGCGTCCACCCGGTCGAGCTGGGTCTGCGCGGAGCGGACCGTCGCGGAGGCGTCGGCCAGCAGGGGCACGGCCTGTTCGGTCACGTCCGCCACGAGTTCGGTGGTCGCCCTGAGCGTCTGGGCCAGCCTCACCAGCACCACGGCGAGGAAGGAGACCAAGATCGCCCAGAAGACGGCCACCAGAATTCCGGCAACCTCTCCACCGGTCACTGCGCACCGCTCTCTGCTCGTCTACGGGTACTCGGAAATCGTCCTCCGAGCCTATCGCGCCCCAGGCGGCGGGCCGCACCGCATTACCGGTGCACAGGGGGAGTCACCCGGAGCGATTGTACGCACTGCTTACGCACGAGTACGCTGCGTGTTCCATGCGACGCCGTCATCACACTCTTCCCGCGGAACTGAACCGGTTCGTGGGCCGCAGCAGCGAGTTGACCGCGCTGACCGCAGCGCTCGAGGACTCCCGGCTGGTCACTGTCGTCGGGGTCGGCGGTGTCGGCAAGTCACGCCTGGTGTCGCACGCGGCGGCGACCGTGCAGAATCGGTACACCGACGGGATCCGGCTCTGCGAACTGTCACCGCTGCGCGATCCGGGCCTGCTCGCCCACGCCCTCGCCGAGTCGCTCGGCATCACCGACCACACCAGCAGGCCGCCTCACGAGGTCCTGCTGGACGAACTGTCCGACAGCCGCATGCTGCTCGTCCTGGACGGCTTCGAGCACCTCGTCGACGCGTGCGCCCGGCTCGTACGGGACCTGCTGCGCCACGCGCCGGGTGTGCGGGTGCTCGCGGCCGGCCGCCGGCCGCTGCGGGTCGACGGGGAGCAGGTTTTCGACCTGGCCCCGATGACGGAAGGCGATGCCGCGAAGCTGTTCACGGCCAGGGCGGCGGCGGTGGTCCCGGGCTTCCGCGGCGGTGACGCCGACCGGGCCTCGGTTCTCGAGGTGTGCCGCCGGCTCGAGGGCATTCCGCTGGCGCTCGAACTCGCCGCCGGACGCATGCCCGTGCTCTGCCTCGACCAGTTGCTGCGCCGGCTCGACGACCGTTTCGACCTGCTCACCGGGGGCTGCCGGGGCTCCCTGCCGCGCCACCGGACCCTGCGCACCGCCATCGGCTGGAGCCATGAACTGTGCACGCCCGAGGAGCGGCTCCTGTGGGCCCGGCTGTCCGTCTTCGCCGGACAGTTCGACCTGGACGCGGTCGAGTACATCTGCAGTGGCCCCGAACTGCCCGTCGACAGCATCCTGGACGTCCTGGCGGAGCTGGTCGCCCAGTCGGTGGTCCGCCGCGAGGAGTCGCCCGCGGGTCTGCGCTACCGCTTGCTGGACACGGTCCGCGCGTACGGTGCCGAGTGGCTGGAGGCGATCGGCGACGCCGAGCGGCTGCGCAGACGTCACCGCGACTGGTACATGGGGCTCGCCACCTGGTGCGAGCTCGAATGGTTCAGCCCCCGCCAGGCCGAGGTGGCGGCCTGCGCCGACAGTGCGCTCCCCGATCTGCGGGCAGCGCTGGAGCTGTGTCTGGACAACCCGCGGGAGGCGCATCTGGGCCGGCACCTGGCCGGCACGCTGTGGTTCTACTGGGTCGGCTGCGGCCGGCTGGCGGAAGGCAGGCACTGGCTGGACCGGTGTCTGGCCCAGGAGTCGGATCCGGGCCACGCGGACGCGAGGCTCAAGGCGCTGTGGGTGCTCGGCTATGTGGCGATCCTGCAGGGCGACTTCACGGCGGCCGCGGGTGCGCTGCACGAGTGCGCCGAGGGGGCGGACCGCGCCGGCAACCGGCTCGCCGCCGCCTATGCCACGCACCGCAAGGGCTGTCTGGCGCTGCTCTCCGGTGAGCCGGGCCGCGCCGAGGAGCTGCTGCGCTCGGCACTCGCCTCGTACGAGGCGGTGGGCGAACTCAACAGCAACGTCCTGATGGCCAGGGTCGAACTGGCCATGGCGCTCGTCTTCCAGGACCGGCTGGACGTGGCGGTGGGGCTGTGCGAGGACGTCGGCCGGGTCTGCGAGGAACACGGCGAGCGCTGGACCCGTGCGTACGCGCTGTACGTGCTGGCGTACGCGGCCTGGACGGCGGGCGAGCACCGGCGGGCGCGTGCGCTGCTGTGCGAGTGCATCACCATCGACCACCGGTTCAACGACCTGGTGGGACTGGTCCTCGCCTTGGAGCTGCTGGCCCTGGTGACGGCGAGCGAGGGGAACCCGGCGGAGGCGGCGGTGCTCCAGGGCGCGGCCGCCCCGGTCTGGGGCTCGGTGGGCCCGGCACTGTTGGGTTCCGGCCACCTCGGCGCGCCCCGGGCACTGTGCGAGGAGCAGGCCGTCGCGCTGCTGGGTGCCGAGCGTTACGAGGCCTGTGTACGGGAGGGGGCCGCGCTCGGTGTCGATGCGGCGGTGCGGCGGGCCCTGTCGGCGCCGGAGCCACCGCGGCCCCGGCCGGTGGTTCCGCAGCAGGTGCAGCCTCCGGAAACGCGGGAGCCCGCCGGCTCCCCCGCCGGGAACGGCGGGGGAGCGGCGGGCTGACGCGCTGTGAGCGGCTACTCCCCCAGCGCTGCCGCTGGAAGAGGCCCCCGGATCAGCGGGCGTAGTACTCGACGACCAGCTGCTCGTCGCAGATGACCGGAACTTCCTTGCGCTGCGGGTCACGGTCCAGGCGGAACGCCAGGGCCTTGAGGTTGACCTGCAGGTAGCGCGGGGTCTCACCGTCGGCGGCGAAGCCACCCTCGCGAGCGACCTGGAACAGGGCCTTCTCACGGGAGCGCTCGCGGACCATCACGACATCGTCGGGGCGCACGCGGAACGACGGCTTGTCGACCTTGCCACCGTTGACCTCGATGTGGCCGTGGACGACCATCTGACGGGCCTGGTAGATGGTGCGGGCGATGCCGGAACGCAGGACCAGGGCGTCGAGACGACGCTCGAGCTCGATGACCAGGGCCTCGCCCGTCTTGCCCTCGGCCTTGCGGGCGCGGTCGTAGGCGCGGGCCATCTGCTTCTCGCTGATGTCGTACTGCGCGCGCAGGCGCTGCTTCTCGAGCAGACGCACCTTGTAGTCCGAGTTCTGCTTGCGGCCACGGCCGTGCTCGCCCGGCGGGTAGGGGCGGGCTTCGAAGTACTTGACAGCCTTCGGCGTCAGCGCAATACCGAGCGCACGCGACTTCTTGACCTTGGGACGCGACTGGTTAGGCACGTTCTCCAGACCTCCGTTGTAGGTTAGGTTAGGCTCACCTTACTCAAGGAGATCGCATGTCTCGCCCTGGGAACACCAAGCGCATCACGGACAGCACGAAGAACACCGACGCTTCTGCGAGCGTCGAAGTGACGGAGGTCCGATCAGCTCATGGTCAGCCGCGTCCCAGCGGGCTTGAAATCACTCGGATGCCGTCAGCAGCCGAGCGCACACGAACTCTCGTACAGAGTACATGCTCAAGTGTGCTGCTCGTGCCCGGCCTCGAAGGGGCCCGGCCGGAGCAGCTGAGCCCGCAGGCCCGGGCCGTCGGCACCGACGGCGAGGTCTTCCTGCTGTTCCCGGCCGACTCCCCCGCCGTACGGGCCGCGACCCACGCCCAGGACGACGAGCTCTCCGCCGTGCTGGAGATCACCGACGTGGCGCCGGTCGCCGTGCCCAACCGTATCCGGGGGCGCGCCTGGGTCTCCGGCCGGCTGACCAGCGTGCCGGGCCTCGCCACCGAACCCGGGTACATGATGCTCCGGCTGGAGGTAGGCGAAGCGGAGGTCGACGACCTGTGGGGCGCCTCGCACGTGGAGCCCGAGGCGTTCGCGAGCGCGTCCGCCGATCCTCTCGTGGCCCACGAGACCGAGCTGCTGCAGCACCTCGCCTCGGCCCACAGCGACCAGGTGCAGGCGCTCGGCTCCCTGCTCGGCGAGCGGGGACGACTTCAGGAAGCGGCCGGGCGGCGGGCCGTGCCGCTGGCGCTGGACCGCTTCGGGCTCCGGGTGCGGTTCACCGGCGAACGCTGCTTCGACGCACGCTTCGACTTCCCCGCGCCGGTGGCGGACATCACGGAGCTGCGCCGCGCCATGCACACCCTCTTCGAGGCCGCGGCCGCCTGACACGGGACGGCGGGGCGCGCGCCCGACCGGCCGGCGCCGGTCAGTCGCCGTCGCCGCGCAGGTGCTCGCGCACCTTCTCCACCACGTCCGCGTACCGCGCCTCCGCGCCGTAGCGCGTCGGCTCGTAGTACCGCCGGCCGTGCACGGCGTCAGGGGCGTACTGCTGGGCGGCGATGGCGCCCGGGACGTCGTGCGGATACACATAGCCCTGGGCGTGGCCGAGCTTGGCCGCACCCTTGTAGTGGCCGTCGCGCAGATGCGGCGGCACCGGGCCCGCGAGGCCGTCGCGCACGTCCTGCCGGGCGGCGGAGATCGCCGTCGTCGCCGCGTTCGACTTCGGGGCGAGCGCCAGGGCGATGGTGGCATGGCTGAGGGTCAGGGCCGCCTCGGGGAAGCCGATCATGGCGACGGCCTGGGCCGCCGCCACCGCCGTCGGCAGAGCGGTCGGGTCGGCCAGTCCGATGTCCTCGCTCGCCGAGATCATCAGCCTCCGGGCGATGAACCGCGGGTCCTCCCCCGCCTCGATCATCCGGGCCAGATAGTGCAGCGCCGCGTCCACGTCGGAGCCGCGAATCGACTTGATGAGCGCACTGGCGACGTCGTAGTGCTGATCGCCGTCGCGGTCGTACTTCACGGCCGCCCGGTCGACGGTCTCCTCCACGGTCAGGAGGCTGACGGCGCCCTCGCCCTTGTCCAGGGCCGCGCCCGCCGCGGCCTCCAGGGCGGTCAGCGCCCTGCGGGCGTCGCCGCCCGCGATGCGCAGCAGATGCGCCTCCGCCTCCTCGGGAAGCGAGACGGTGCCGCCGAGACCGCGGTCCTCCGTGAGCGCACGGCGCAGCAGACCTCGGACGTCGTCGTCGGTGAGGGACTCCAGCGTGAGGAGCAACGAGCGGGAGAGCAGGGGCGAGATCACCGAGAAGTACGGATTCTCCGTGGTGGCCGCGATCAGCGTGACCCATCGGTTCTCGACGGCCGGCAGCAGGGAGTCCTGCTGGGCCTTGGAGAAACGGTGGATCTCGTCGAGGAAGAGGACCGTCTCCTTGCCGAAGCCGCCTGCGGCGCGCTTCGCGCCCTCGATGACCGCGCGGACCTCCTTGACACCCGCGGTGATCGCGGAGAGTTCGACGAAGCGCTTGTTGGTCGCCCTGGAGACGACATAGGCGAGCGTGGTCTTGCCGGTGCCGGGCGGGCCCCAGAGGATCACCGACGAGACGCCGGCCGGCCCTCCTCCCCCGCCCTCGCCGACCAGGCGGCGCAGCGGTGATCCGGGCTTGAGCAGATGCTGCTGGCCGACCACCTCGTCCAGGGTGCGCGGACGCATCCGGACCGCCAGCGGGCTGCTGGTCGGGTCCTTCTCCTGGCGTTCTTCGGCTGCGGCGGTAAAGAGGTCGGGCTCCACGCTGTGAAGCCTATGCCAGCCCACTGACAGCGCCGGTCCCGGTCACGGGTCCCGGCAGGCCTGGTCCCGGTCAGCTGGTCCAGAAGTCCCACCAGCGGGTCAGGATCAGCATCCCGATCACGCCGATGTGCAGGACCGGCACCACCCAGGTGAACTCGTCGAGGAAGCCGCGCACCCACGTGGGGGCGGGCAGCAGCCCGTGGCGGACGTTGTGCGAGGTCACGTACCAGAACATGAGGATCGTGGCGACCCAGGCCAGGCAGCACCACAGGCAGAGAGCGTTGATCTCGTACAGCGACTGCTGCATCAGCCAGGTGCAGAAGCCGACGCCGAAGAGCGTGCCCGCGTTGAACGTCAGCCAGTACCAGCGGGGGAACCGCGCCCCGGCCAGCAGGCTCATGCCGACGCAGATGACGATGCCGTAGGTGACGAGCCCCAGCATCGGGTTGGGGAAGCCGAAGACGGACGCCTGGTCGCTCTCCATGACGCTGCCGCAGGAGACCACCGGGTTGAGGCTGCAGCCGGGCGTGAAGGTGGTCCCGGCGACCTTCGCCTCGAGGATCTTGAACTTGTCGATCGTGATGACCCACGCGGCCAGCACCCCGGCGGCGCCCGTGACGACGAGCAGCCAGGCAAGCCCGCGGCTGCCGCCGACGCGGCGGACGCCGTCGGGCACACCGTGGTCGGAGGACACGCCGTCAACTGCTGCAGTCGTCATATCGCTGTTCCGTCGCTCGCTGGTCCGTCGGGCAGGGTCATTGTGCCGTACCGGGGCGGCCTTCCTCCGTTCGATCCGCATAAGGGCATCCGAAGGAGGAGGCTGCTTCGGCGCACAACACAGCGGGGGCCCGGGGCAGTTGCCCGCCCCGGGCCCCCGCACGCGCAGTGCGTCAGCCGAGCCTGGCCCGCAGCTGGGTCACCAGTTCGGCGAGCGCCACCGGCTCCTGCTCGCCGGACTCCATGTCCTTGAGCTGGACCACGCCCTCGGCGAGGTCGCGCTCGCCGGCGACGATCGTGTAGCGGGCGCCGCTGCGGTTGGCGTTCTTCATCGCGCCCTTGAGGCCCTTCCCGCCGTACGAGAAGTCGGTCGCGACACCCGCCTTGCGCAGCTCGGTCACGACGCCGAACAGCACGCGCCGCGCCTCGTCGCCCAACGGCACCGCGAACACGCTGGTGGCAGCCGGGATGTCGAGCTCGACGCCCTCCGCCTCCAGGGCCAGGACCGTGCGGTCCACACCGAGGGCCCAGCCGACGGACGGGAGCGCGGGGCCGCCGATCATCTCGGACAGTCCGTCGTAGCGGCCGCCGCCGCCCACCGCGGACTGCGAGCCGAGACCGTCGTGGACGAACTCGAAGGTCGTACGGGTGTAGTAGTCGAGGCCGCGCACCAGCTTCTCGTCGTCCTCGAAGACCACGCCCGCCGCGGTCAGCAGTTCCCGCACCTGCTCGTGGTACGTCTTGCACGCGTCGCACAGGTAGTCGCGCAGCATCGGCGCGCCGACCAGCTGCTTCTGCACCGCGTCGCGCTTGTCGTCGAGGACCCGCAGCGGGTTGATCTCGATACGCCGACGGGTGTCCTCGTCCAGGTCGAGGTCGCGCAGGAAGGTCTGGAGCGCCTCGCGGTACACGGGCCGGCAGGTGCTGTCCCCGAGCGAGTTGAGCAGGATGCGGAAGTTGCGCAGTCCCAGCGTGCGGTACGCCTGGTCGGCCAGGATGATCAACTCGGCGTCCAGCGCCGGGTCCTCGGCGCCGATCGCCTCGGCGCCGACCTGGGAGAAGTGCCGGTAGCGGCCGGCCTGCGGGCGCTCGTAGCGGTAGTACGAGCCCGAGTACCAAAGCTTCACCGGAAGGTTCCCGGCCTTGTGCAGGTTGGCCTCGAGCGCCGCGCGCAGCACGGACGCGGTGCCCTCGGGGCGCAGGGCCAGCTGATCGCCGCCCTTGGTGGTGAGCGTGTACATCTCCTTGGTGACGATGTCGGTCGACTCACCGACACCGCGCGCGAACAGCTCGACGCTCTCGAAACCGGGGGTCTCGATGTAGCCGTAGCCGGAGTTCTTCAGCGGGGCCGAGATCGCCTCGCGCACCGCGAGGTACACCGCGGAGCGCGGCGGGATCAGGTCGTACGTGCCCTTGGGGGCCTTGAAGGTGCTCACGGGGATTCTCTCGTCACATTCCTCGTCGGGGAGCGTCCATGCTCCCGAGGCCGGCGGCCACCTCGCGCAGATACGGGTTGGTGGCGCGCTCACGGCCGATGGTCGTCTGGGGGCCGTGGCCGGACAGCACCACGGTCGAGTCGTCGAGCGGCAGGCACACCCGTGCCAGCGACTCGAGCATCTCTTCCATGTCGCCGCCGGGCAGGTCCGTGCGTCCGATGGAGCCGGCGAACAGCAGGTCGCCCGAGAAGAAGACGGACGGGACGTCCGCGGACTCGGGCATCTTGAAGGTCACCGACCCCTTGGTATGGCCGGGCGCATGGGAGACGGAGAATTCGAGGCCGGCCAGGTTCAGCGCGGCACCGTCGGTCAGCTCCTTGACGTCGTCCGGTTCGCCCACGGTGAGCTCGCCCATCAGAGGCATCCCGATGGAGCGCCCGAGGGCCTTCTCCGGGTCGCTCATCATGTAGCGGTCCTCGGGGTGGATCCAGGCCGGTACGTCGTGGGCACCGCAGACGGGGACGACGGAGGCCACGTGGTCGATGTGGCCATGGGTGAGGACGACCGCGACGGGCTTGAGCCGATGCTTCTTCAGCGCTTCCTCGACACCCTCGGTGGCCTGGTGGCCCGGGTCGATGATCACGCACTCCTCGCCTGCGGCCGGGGCGACCAGGTAGCAGTTGGTCCCCCAGGCCCCGGCGGGGAACCCGGCAATAAGCACGATCGTCCTCAGTTCGGTCGTCGTCGGACAGCTAAGGCGGTGGATTGCAGCAGATCAGAGCCTACCGGCGCTGCTCATCGCACAGCCAACCCGTATACGGTACGGGGCAAGCTCGGCGGTCGTGACTACGCGACGTGATGACGCGACGTATCCAGACGGACAAGACGCACAAGGAGAAGACCCGGTGGTCAGCAGCGATCAGCGGCGGCGGCAGCTCGCCAGGGAGAAGTTCGAGCGCCAGCAGCAGCGTCGGGAGCAGGCGCGGCGGAAGGCCAAGGTGCGCAACTCCGCCATCGCGGCGGCGGTGGCCGTGGTGCTCTGCGCCGGCGGCGGCGTCTACGCCATGGGCCTCACCGGTGACGAGAAGGACGACGCCGCGTCGCCCGGCGCCTCGCCGAGCCCCTCCGCCTCGGAGACGAGCAACCCCGAGCCGGCGATGGCGATCGACCAGAAGGCGAAGTACTCGTTCTCGATCGCAACCAGCGCGGGCGACATCAAGATCGCCATGGACGCCGCGAAGACGCCGCACACGGTGAACTCGTTCAAGTCGCTGGCGGACAAGGGTTACTTCGACGGCACGAAGTGTCACCGTCTGACCACGGAGAACATCTTCGTGCTGCAGTGCGGCGACCCGAAGGGCGACGGCACCGGCGGTCCCGGCTACACCATCCCCGACGAGAACCTCGACGCTCTCGGCAAGGCGGCCGCGGACGGCACGGTCACCTTCCCGGCGGGCACGGTCGCGATGGCGAACACCGGCCAGCCGGGCTCGGGCGGCAGCCAGTTCTTCCTCGTCTACAAGGACACCAAACTGCCGCCCGCCTACACGCCCTTCGGGACCATGGACGACAAGGGCCTGAAGGCCGTGAAGGACGTGGCGAAGGCCGGAGTCGAGGGCGGCGGCGCCGACGGTCCCCCGAAGAAGGCCGTCACTGTCGAGAAGGCCACGGTCACGAAGGTGTGAGCGGCGTAATTTCGGTCGCGCTGAGTGCGGACAGCCGGGCGGCCGGTCGCCTAGATTGGGCGTTGTGCAGCGTGCGCTGACGCGCGTTGTGGAGGGCGGGCGAGGCCCGTCCAGGAAACTGTGGACGATGCCCGGGGGGACGAACCCTCGTCGGCATCAGGTTGAGGAGGCGCTGTGAGCAGCGACCCGTGGGGCCGCGTCGACGAGACGGGCACCGTGTACGTGCGTACTGCCGAGGGCGAGCAGGTCGTCGGATCGTGGCAGGCCGGGAGTCCAGAGGAGGCTCTGGCCTACTTCGAGCGCAAGTACGAGGGCCTGGTGGTCGAGATCGGCCTCCTCGAGCGGCGGGTGAAGACGACCGACCTGTCGGCCAAGGACGCCCAGGCCGCCATCGACCATCTGCGTCAGCAGGTGGACGAGCACCACGCGGTGGGCGACCTGCAGGCGCTCCGGGTGCGGCTCGACGCGCTGGTGGAGACGGTCGAGAAGCGTCGCGAGGAGCGCAAGGCCCAGAGGGCGAAGCAGACCGACGAGGCACGCCGGGCCAAGGAGGCCCTGGTCACCGAGGCGGAGGAGCTGGCGCAGAGCGAGCAGTGGCGGGCGGCGGGCGAGCGGCTGCGTGCACTGGTGGACACCTGGAAGGGCCTGCCCAGGCTCGACCGGAAGTCCGACGACGAGCTGTGGCACCGCTTCTCACACGCGCGTTCCGCGTTCTCCAAGCGCCGCAAGGCGCACTTCGCGTCGCTGGACGCGCAGCGCGAGGAGGCCCGCCAGGTCAAGGAGCGGCTGGTCGCGGAGGCCGAGGCGCTCTCCGGTTCCAAGGACTGGGGCCCCACCGCGGCCCGCTACCGGGACCTGATGGCGCAGTGGAAGGCCGCGGGCCGTGCCCAGCGCGAGGCGGAGGACGACCTGTGGAACCGTTTCCGCGGTGCGCAGGACGTCTTCTTCGCCGCGCGCAGCGGTGTGTTCGCCGAGCGTGACGCGGAGCAGGCGGAGAACCTCAAGCTGAAGGAGGAGCTCGCCGCCGAGGCCGAGAAGCTGGTGCCGGTGACCGACCTGAAGGCCGCGCGTGCCGCCTTCCGTTCGATCAACGAGCGCTGGGAGGCCATCGGCCATGTGCCGCGCGACGCCCGTCCCAAGGTCGAGGGCCGGATGCACGCGGTGGAGCGGGCCCTTCAGGAGTCCGAGGAGAACGAGTGGCGCCGGACGAACCCGGAGGCGCGTGCGCGTGCCGAGGGTCTGACCGGTCAGCTCCAGGCGGCCGTCGACAAGCTGCGCGGGCAGATCGACGCGGCCCGCGCCTCGGGCAACAACGCCAGGGCGGACAAGCTCGCCAAGGAGCTCGAGGGCCGTCAGGCGCTGCTGGACCAGGCGCTGAAGGGTCTGCAGGAGTTCGGGGGCTGAGACAGTCGGCCGCACACGAAAGGGGCCCGGTACGGATGCGTAATGCGTACCGGGCCCTTTCGTGTGCCGAGTCCGCCGGCTACGGCCGCCGGGCGGAGGTCACGCGGTAGACGTCGTACA
The DNA here is from genome assembly GCF_025854275.1 of Streptomyces peucetius. Lineage (NCBI taxonomy): Bacteria > Bacillati > Actinomycetota > Actinomycetes > Kitasatosporales > Streptomycetaceae > Streptomyces > Streptomyces peucetius. The sequence continues at coordinate 1,357,629 of NZ_CP107567.1, forward strand.
CGCCCTCCACACCCCTGACGGCCTTGAGGACGTGGCCCAGGTGCTTGGGGTCGCCCATCTCGAAGGTGAAGCGCGAGGTGGCCACCCGGTCGCGGGAGGTCTGCACGGCCGCCGAGAGGATGTTGACGTGCTGGTCGGACAGGACCCGGGTCACGTCGGACAGCAGCCGGGAGCGGTCCAGCGCCTCGACCTGGATGGCGACGAGGAAGACGGACGACTGGGTGGGGGCCCATTCGACGTCGAGGATCCGTTCGGGCTGTTGCGAGAGCGAGTCGACGTTGACGCAGTCCGCGCGGTGCACCGACACGCCGCTGCCGCGCGTGACGAAGCCGATGATCGGGTCGCCCGGTACCGGCGTACAGCAGCGGGCGAGCTTGACCCAGACGTCCTCGACGCCCTTGACCACGACACCGGGGTCGGCGCTCTTGCGGCGCTTGCCGCGGCCGTGGGACGGCGGGGTGGACTCGGCGATGTCCTCGTTGGCGGCCTCCTCGCCGCCGAGGGCCTGCACCAGCTTCTGCACGACGCCTTGCGCGGCCACATGGCCCTCGCCGATGGCCGCGTACAGCGACGAGATGTCGGGGTAGCGCATCTCGTGCGCGAGGGTGACCAGGGAGTCGCCGGTGAGGATGCGCTGGATCGGCAGGTTCTGCTTGCGCATGGCCCGCGCGATGGCGTCCTTGCCCTGTTCGATGGCCTCGTCCCGGCGCTCCTTGGAGAACCAGGCGCGGATCTTGTTGCGGGCCCGCGGCGACTTGACGAAGCCGAGCCAGTCGCGGGAGGGCCCCGCGCCTTCGGCCTTGGAGGTGAAGACCTCCACCAGGTCACCGTTGTCGAGGGTGGATTCGAGCGGCACGAGACGCCCGTTGACGCGGGCGCCTATGGTGCGGTGGCCGACCTCGGTGTGCACCGCGTAGGCGAAGTCGACGGGGGTGGCGCCCGCGGGGAGCGCTATGACGTCGCCCTTGGGCGTGAAGACGAAGACCTCGTTGCGGGAGAGGTCGAAGCGCAGCGACTCCAGGAACTCGCCCGGGTCCTCCGTCTCCTTCTGCCAGTCCAGCAGCTGCCGCAGCCAGGCCATGTCGTTGACGGTGTCCTGGCCGGCGGTGCCCTTGCCTGCCTTGGGGACGTCGGTGCGGATCTTGGAGGCGCCGGCGACGGTCTCCTGCTTGTACTTCCAGTGCGCGGCGATGCCGTACTCGGCGCGGCGGTGCATGTCGAACGTGCGGATCTGGAGCTCGACCGGCTTGCCGTTGGGACCGATGACGGTCGTGTGCAGCGACTGGTACATGTTGAACTTCGGCATCGCGATGTAGTCCTTGAACCGGCCGGGGACCGGGTTCCATCGCGCGTGCACGGTGCCGAGGGCGGCGTAGCAGTCGCGGACCGTGTCGACCAGGACACGGATGCCCACCAGGTCGTAGATCTCCGCGAAGTCACGGCCTCGGACGATCATCTTCTGGTAGACGCTGTAGTAGTGCTTCGGCCGGCCCGTGACGGTGGCCTTGATACGGGCGGCCCGCAGGTCGGACTGGACCTCGTCGGTCACTATGGCGAGGTACTCGTCGCGCTTGGGCGCGCGCTCGGCGACGAGGCGCACGATCTCGTCGTACATCTTGGGGTAGAGGATCGCGAAGGCGAGGTCCTCGAGCTCCCACTTGATGGTGTTCATGCCCAGCCGGTGGGCCAGGGGCGCGTAGATCTCGAGGGTCTCGCGGGCCTTCTTCTCCTGCTTCTCCCGCTTGAGGTAGCGCATGGTGCGCATGTTGTGCAGCCGGTCGGCGAGCTTGATGACCAGGACCCGCGGGTCCTTGGCCATGGCGACGACCATCTTGCGCACGGTCTCGGCCTGCGCGGCCTCGCCGAACTTGACCTTGTCGAGCTTGGTGACACCGTCGACGAGGAGCGCCACCGAGTCGCCGAAGTCGCGGCGCAGCTGGTCGAGGCCGTACTCGGTGTCCTCGACCGTGTCGTGCAGCAGGCCGGCCATCAGGGTCGCCGGGTCCATGCCGAGTTCGGCGAGGATGGTGGTCACGGCGAGCGGATGCGTGATGTACGGGTCGCCGCTCTTGCGCTTCTGGCCGCGGTGCCAGCGCTCGGCGACCTGGTAGGCCTTCTCGACCTGGCGCAGCGTGGACGTCTCGATCTTCGGGTCGTTGCTGCGCACGATCCGCAGCAGCGGTTCGAGCACGGGGTTGTACGGCGAGGAGCGCTGCACGCCCAGGCGCGCGAGGCGTGCGCGCACGCGGTTCGAGGAGCCGCCGGTGCGTGCCGGGCCGGGCGGCAGCGGCTTCGGGGCGGTGACGGGGACCTGGCTCACCCGCTCGGGCGCGGCGGGGGCCGGCCCCTGGGTCCGCTTCGGCTCGGGCGTGACAGGGTATGCCGCGGCCTGGTCGGCCTTCTGGTCGGGCTGCGGGGCGGCGGGCTGGGCCTCGTCTGGCAAGAGCGCTCCTCGTGCGGTTCCGGGTCCCCCGGTCAGGCCCGGAAAGGCCATGGTATCGACCTCGGCGTCCCCGATCGCGCGGGGACCAGGGCCTCTCACAACGCGAGACGGGCGCCCAGGTGTTCCCGGGCGCCCGTCTCGGCGGGACGCTCTGTGAGCGAGGCGGAGAATCCGCAGCTCACAGGCGTGTCACAGGGTGATCAGTGCCTCCAGCGGCGCACCGGCCAGCGCCGGCTCGAGCCGGGCACGGCCGCCCAGGAATCCCAGCTCCATCAGGACCACGACGCCGACGACGTCCGCCCCGGCGCGTCGGATCAGCTCCAGCGACGCCTCGGCGGTGCCGCCGGTGGCGAGCACGTCGTCGATGACCACGACACGGTCTCCCGCGCTGAGGTCCTCGGCGTGCACCTCGATCTCGGCGCTGCCGTACTCCAGCTCGTACGCCTGGGAGAGCGTCGCTCCGGGGAGCTTGCCCGCCTTGCGCACCGGGATGAACCCGATGCCGGCGCGCACGGCGACCGGGGCGGCGAGGATGAAGCCGCGCGCCTCGAGGCCGATGATCTTCGTCGCGCCGTGGCGCACACAGAACTCGCTCAGCGCGTCCGTCAGCGCCGTGAACGCGACCGGGTCGGCGAGCAGCGGCGTGATGTCCTTGAAGACCACGCCCGGCTTCGGATGGTCCGCGACGTCACGGATGCGGCTGAGCAGCAGCTCCTGGGTGGCGTTCACCGTCATCGACGCCTGCCCGAAGGACGGCCCCGGCCGCGGCCGCGCGGTCCGACGACCGCTCCGGCGGCCGCCGCCTCGGCGGGCGCCAGGTCGGCCGGCCCGTCCTGCTCGTCCGCCTCGTCCTGCCCGGTCTCGCCCTTGGCCTCGGCGGCCGCGCGCTTGGCGAGCACCCGCTTCTTCAGGGCCTTGATCTGCGGGTCGCGTTCCTTGAGGTCGGCGACGAGCGGTGTGGCGATGAAGATCGAGGAGTAGGCACCGGCCGCGAGACCGACGAACAGCGACAGCGAGATGTCGTTGAGCATGCCCGCGCCGAGGAAACCGCCGCCGATGAACAGCAGACCGGCTACCGGCAGCAGCGCGACGACCGTGGTGTTGATGGAACGCACCAGGGTGCTGTTGATGCTGCGGTTGGCGATCTCGCTGTAGGTGAAGCGGGTCTGCTTGGTGATGCCCTTCTGCCCCTCCTTCAGGCTGTCGAAGACGACCACCGTGTCGTACAGCGAGTAACCGAGGATCGTCAGCAGACCGATGACCGTACCGACGGTGACCTCGAAGCCGACGAGGGAGTAGATGCCGACCGTGATGGTGATGTCGTGGATCAGCGCGACCAGGGCCGCCACGGCCATCCGCCACTCGAAGGCGATGGCCAGGTAGACCACGACGAGGAGCATGAAGACGGCGAGGCCGGTCCATGCCTTGTTGGCGATCTGCTCACCCCAGCTGGGTCCGACCAGATCGGCGTTGATCTGCTCGGCCGGGATGTTGAGTTCCTGGGCGAGGTCCTTCTGGACACGGTCGGCCTCGGCCGTGTCCACACCGCTGATCTGGATGCGCAGACCGCCGGTGCCCAGCTCCTGCACGATCGGGATGTGGTCGGAGACCGCTTCCGCCGCCTCGGTGGCCTGGCTGACGCTGACGTCCGCCTTGGGCGTCGTGAAGACGGCGCCGCCCTTGAACTCGATGCCCATGTTCAGGCCCTGAACGGCGAGGGCGACGACCGCGGTGATCGTGATCAGGATGGAGACGCCGTACCAGAGCATGCGCTTGCCGACGAAGTCGTACCCGACCTCGCCCTGGTAGAGCCTGGCGCCGAGATTGCCGAGTCGGGACATCTCACGCCTCCTTCGGGTCGGTCGTCGGGGCGGTGGTGCGGCGCGAACGCCGCAGCGGCGGCTTGGCGCCGAGCCGCTTCGGGTCGAGTCCGGACCACGGGTGGCCGTCGGCGAAGAACTTCCTGCGGGCCAGCAGCGTCATCACCGGCTTGGTGAAGAGGAACACCACGACCACGTCGAGGAGGGTGGTCAGGCCCAGCGTGAACGCGAAGCCCTTGACCTTGCCGACGGTGACCGCGAACAGCACCGCGGCGGCGAGGAACGACACGAAGTCGGAGACGAGGACGGTGCGGCGGGCACGCGGCCAGGCGCGCTCGACCGCCGGCCGCAGGGTGCGGCCTTCCCTGATCTCGTCCCGGATGCGTTCGAAGTAGACGATGAACGAGTCGGCGGTGATACCGATGGCGACGATGGCGCCGCAGACGGCCGGCAGGTTCAGCGCGAAGCCGATGGCCGGGCCGAGCAGAGTCATCAGCGTGTACGTCAGGATCGCCGAGGCGGCGAGGCTCAGCAGGGCGATCAGTGACAGGCCCCGGTAGTAGACGACCAGGTAGATGACGACGAGGGCGAGGCCGATCGCACCGGCGATCAGGCCGGCCCTGAGCTGCTCACCACCGAGGGCGGCCGTGACGGTGGTGACGCTGTCCTCCTCGAAGGACAGCGGCAGCGCGCCGTACGACAGGATGTTGCCCAGGTTCTGGGCGGACTCCTGATCGAAGTCGCCGGTGATCTCGGCGCTGGCGCTCAGCGTCTGGTTCACCTGCGGGGCGGAGACCACTTCACCGTCGAGGACGATGGCGAACTGGTTCATCGGGGGCTGCTGCTGGGAAAGACGGCTGGTGATCTTCTGGAACTTCTTGGCACCGGTGTCGGTGAAGTCCATCGTGACGATCCACATGCCGCGCGTCTGGTCGAGCTGGCCCTTGGCCTCGTCGACGTCCCGGCCGTCCACCTCGGCGGGGCCGAGGATGTACTTCTCCCACTGGCCGGCGCTGTTCTTGCCGCAGGCGATGGCCGTGTCGGACGGCTTGACGTTGTCGCCGAGCTTGCCGCGGGCCTTCGGGTCGGTGCAGTCCAGAGCGGTGAACTGCTTCTCGAGCGCGCCGGTGGCCGGGTCGGACGGCTTCGGCTCGGGGCTCTCACCGGGCTTGGGGCTCTCGGATGCCTTCGGCTCACCGGAGCCGGAAGGGCTCGGGCTCGCGGCGGGCGCCTTGAGGCCGTCGGTGACCGCGCGGCCCTGGGCGGTGGTGCTGGGCGAGGGGCTGGAGGACGGGGAGCCCGACGGCGTGGTGCCCGCCTTGTCCTTGTCCTCCTTCGCCTTGTCGCTCGACGAGGCGCTGGGCGAGGGCTCCGGGGCGGCGGGACCGCCGGCGGCGACCGTCAGAACGGGCCGGAAGAACAGCTGGGCGGTGGTGCCGACCTGCTGACGGGCCTGCTCCGAGTTCGTGCCCTTGGGGATGTTCACAATGATGTGATTGTCGCCCTGGGTCTGAACCTCGGCCTCGGAGACACCGAGACCGTTGACACGGCGCTCGAGGATCCCGACCGCCGTGTTCATGTTGGTCTCGTTGACGGCGTCCTTCTGGCCGGGCAGGCTCTTGGCCTGGAGCGTGATGGACGTACCGCCCGCCAGGTCGATGCCCAGACGTGGCGTGAACTCGCCCGCTGCGAACATCCCGCCCGTGAGCGCGACCATGGCGATCAGGATCAGAGCCAGGGCACGCCCCGGCTTGCCCTGAGCCCCCGCGGGCCTTCGGCCCCTGTTCGGTGCTGCCACCTTCTCGTTTCTCCCTGTCCAACCGCCCACGGCGCCGGGTGTGCGCCCGTGGCGGCCACGAAGTGTTGTGGGGACCTGCCCCCGCGATCAGTCGACACGCCGCGGGACCGCCCGACGCCTGCCGGCGTCATCGCGGTCCCCGATCGTGGCTACTTCGCGTCGGCCTCGCCGTCGGCCTTGCCGTCCTTCGGCCGGGCGTCGTCGGACGCGGCCTGCTCCGGCTCCCCGCCGTCCTCGGCCTTCTTGCCGAGGTCGACCTTGGCGTCGTCCGCCTCGGCGTCGTCGGCCTCGATCAGCGAGGACGCGTCGTCCGGGACGACGTGCGTGTCGGCCTCGGGGTCGTCGCCGTGGACGATGCGGTTGTACTCCTCGTCGGAGAGCACGGCGCCGATCGCGTTCTTCGCGAACATCAGGTGGACGCCGGGAGCCGCCTCGAGGAGGACCGTGTCGTCTGTGACCTCCTTGACGGTGCCGTAAAGGCCACCAATGGTTCGCACTCCGGTGCCGGGCTGCATCTGGTCGCGCATGTTGGCGGCCGCCTGCTGCTTCTTCTTGGCGGAGCGGGTCATCAGGAACATGGCCCCGATGAGCACGATGAAGGGGAGGAGGGTCAAGATATCCACGGGGGAATTCCTTCGCATGACCGCGCTGAGCGAGCGGCCGATCTACGGGGGTGGGCACGCCGACCTGTAAGGGCGGCATCGGCGGAGTCTAAGCGAGTCCGCACCGATGGAACAACGCTCAGCATGGCACCGTAGTTCCTCCGATGCCATTGTCCTCGTCGTGTCCCTCCGGCGAGGACATAGCAGGCACCCGTTGAGTCCTGGTTCAGGCCGGGACGTCCAGAGGTCCCGCCCGCAGCGCCACGCCGTTGATCGGTCCCCGGACGTCAGAACGCGGCCTGCTGCCCCCCGCCGGAGGCCGGCGGGGGCACCAGACCGAGATGTGCCCAGGCCGCGGGGGTCGCGACCCGCCCTCGCGGGGTGCGGGCCAGCAGGCCCTCCCGTACGAGGAACGGCTCGGCGACCTCCTCGACGGTCTCGCGCTCCTCGCCGACGGCCACAGCGAGCGTCGACAGGCCCACGGGACCGCCGCCGAACAGTTTGAGCAGCGCCTGGAGCACGGCACGGTCGAGCCGGTCCAGGCCGCGGTCGTCGACCTCGTACACCTTCAGCGCCGCTGCGGCCACCTCACGGTCGACCCACCCGTCGGCCTCCACCTGCGCGTAGTCGCGGACCCGGCGCAGCAGACGGTTGGCGATACGGGGGGTGCCGCGGGAGCGGCCGGCGATCTCGGCGGCGCCGTCGGTGTCGATCTCGACGTCGAGAAGCTGTGCGGATCGGTGGATGACGCGTTCCAGCTCGGACGGCTCGTAGAACTCCATGTGCGCGGTGAAGCCGAAGCGGTCGCGCAGCGGTGGCGGCAGCAGACCCGCCCGCGTCGTCGCGCCGACCAGGGTGAACGGAGGGAGCTCCAGCGGGATGGCGGTGGCGCCCGGGCCCTTGCCGACGATGACGTCGACCCGGAAGTCCTCCATCGCCATGTACAGCATCTCCTCGGCGGGCCGGGACATCCGGTGGATCTCGTCGAGGAAGAGCACCTCGCCCTCCTGGAGGGAGGAGAGGATGGCCGCGAGATCACCGGCGTGCTGGATGGCGGGGCCGGAGGTGATACGGATCGGCGCGTTCATCTCGGACGCGATGATCATGGACAGAGTGGTCTTGCCGAGGCCGGGCGCGCCGGACAGCAGGACGTGGTCGGCGGTGGCGCCGCGCTGACGGGCCGCCCTCAGCACGAGGTCGAGCTGCTGGCGGACCCTCTCCTGGCCGACGAACTCGTCGAGGCTCTTGGGGCGCAGGGCCGCCTCGACGGCGCTGTCCTCACCGTCGGCCAAGGGCGCGACCAGCCGCGCGTCCGCGGAGTGGGTGGTCGTCTCGTCGTCCCGGTTCACGTGGTGTCTGCCTTTGTGGTGGTGGTCTGTGCGGTTGGTGGGGCGGGTGCGAGGGCGCCTGCGGCGGGGAGGGGAACGGCTCCGCGCAGCGCGCGGGGGTCATCGCGCGCGGCTCAGGGACTGGAGCGCCGCCCGCAGCAGCGGGCCCACCTGCGGCGCGTCCCCCATCGCCGCCGCCTGCGGAGCCACCGTCGCGACCGCCTCGTCCGCCTCCCGCGTCGCATAGCCGAGGCCGATCAGCGCCGCGTGCAGCTGGTCGCGCCACGACTGGCCGGCCGGGGAGCCGACGGGCGGGGCGGAGCCCACCGGCTCGCCGAGCCGGTCCTTCAGCTCGAGCAGCAGCTTCTGCGCACCCTTCTTGCCGATGCCGGGCACCGCGGTGAGGGCCTTCTCGTCCCCGCCGGCGACGGCGGTCCGAAGCGCGTCGGGGCTGTGCACGGCGAGCATGGCCTGCGCGAGCCGCGGTCCGACACCGCTCGCGGTCTGGAGCAGCTCGAACACCTGACGCTCGTCGTCGTCGGCGAAGCCGTACAGCGTGAGCGAGTCCTCACGGACGACGAGCGAGGTCGCGAGCTTCGCGCCCTGCCCGATACGCAGCGTGGCCAGCGTGCCCGGCGTGCACTGGACGGCCATGCCGATGCCGCCGACCTCGATCACGGCGGTGGTCGGTGCGAGCGCGGCGACAGGGCCGCTCACGAAGGCGATCATGCGGTACGGCCTTTCGATGCGTACGCCGTGCGGTGCGCGGCGACGGCTTGCTGGAGGCGGTTCTGGGCCGGTGCGCGCCAGATGTGGCAGATGGCGAGGGCGAGGGCGTCCGCGGCGTCGGCCGGCTTCGGCGGGGCGTCGAGCCGCAGCAGCCGCGTCACCATCGCGCTGATCTGCGCCTTGTCGGCGCGCCCGCTGCCGGTGACGGCGGCCTTCACCTCGCTGGGGGTGTGCAGGGCCACGGGGATGCCGCGCCGGGCCGCACAGAGCGTGGCGACGGCGCTGGCCTGGGCGGTGCCCATCACCGTACGCACATTGTGCTGGCTGAAGACCCGCTCCACGGCGACGAATTCGGGCTGGTGTTCGTCGAGCCACTGCTCGATTCCCTGCTCGATCGCGACCAGCCGGCTGCCCAGCTCGGCGTCGGCGGGGGTCCGGACGACCCCGACGCCGATCATCGTCAGCGGACGGCCGGCGACGCCGTCGACGACGCCGACACCGCACCGGGTCAGCCCCGGGTCCACCCCCAGCACGCGCACGCCGTCGCCTCCTTCGCTCAACTGTTTGTGCAGGCTATCGGTAGGCACCGACAAAGCGCGGACGGGCCGACGGGAGCGTGTCCCGTCGGCCCGTCCGTGTACGCGCCATGAGGGTGCGTCAGGCGTCGACCTTCTCCATGACCTCGTCGGACACGTCGAAGTTGGCGAAGACGTTCTGCACGTCGTCGCTGTCCTCGAGGGCGTCGATGAGCTTGAAGATCTTGCGCGCGCCCTCTTCGTCCAGTTCGACCTGCATGGTCGGGACGAAGTTGGCCTCGGCCGAGTCGTAGTCGATGCCGTTGTCCTGCAGGGCGGTGCGGACCGCGACCAGGTCGGTGGCCTCGCTGAGCACCTCGAACGACTCGCCGAGGTCGTTGACCTCCTCGGCGCCCGCGTCGAGCACCGCGCCCAGGACGTCGTCCTCGGACAGCTCGCCCTTGGGGACGATCACGACGCCCTTGCGGTTGAAGAGGTACGACACCGAGCCCGGGTCGGCCATGGAGCCGCCGTTGCGGGTCATGGCGACACGCACGTCGGAGGCGGCGCGGTTGCGGTTGTCGGTCAGGCACTCGATGAGTACCGCGACACCGTTCGGACCGTAACCCTCGTACATGATCGTCTCGTAGTCGACGCCGCCGGCCTCGAGGCCGCCGCCGCGCTTGATCGCCGAGTCGATGTTCTTGTTCGGGACCGAGCTCTTCTTGGCCTTCTGCACGGCGTCGAAGAGAGTCGGGTTGCCGTCCAGGTCGGCGCCGCCGGTACGGGCGGCCACCTCGATGTTCTTGATCAGCTTCGCGAAGAGTTTGCCGCGCTTGGCGTCGATCACGGCCTTCTTGTGCTTCGTCGTAGCCCATTTAGAGTGGCCGGACATCTGCCTGTCTCCTTCGCGTAACCCTTTACTGAACGAACCCGAGAGATCCTACCGGGATCGTGTCACCCGCCCGCGCGCACCATGTCCACGAACAGGCCGTGCACGCGGTGGTCGCCCGTCAGTTCGGGGTGGAAGGAGGTGGCCAGGGCGTTGCCCTGCCGGACGGCGACGATGTGGCCGTCGTGCTCGGCGAGCACCTCGACCTCCGCGCCGACGGACTCCACCCACGGTGCGCGGATGAAGACGCCCTCGACCGGGTCGCCGTCGACCCCCTTGACGTCGACGGCCGCCTCGAACGACTCGTTCTGCCGGCCGAAGGCGTTCCGGCGGACGATCATGTCGATGCCGCCGAACGTCTCCTGCCCCGACCTGGGGTCGAGGATCTTGTCGGCGAGCATGATCAGGCCGGCGCAGGTGCCGTAGACGGGCATGCCCGCGCCCAGCCGCTCGCGCAGCGGCTCCATCAGTCCGAACAGGACGGCCAGTTTGGAGATGGTGGTGGACTCGCCGCCCGGGATCACCAGGGCGTCGACGTCGGCCAGCTCCTCGGGGCGCCGGACCGGCCTGGCCACGGCATCGGCCGCGGCCAGGGCGATCAGGTGCTCCCGTACGTCGCCCTGCAGCGCCAGAACCCCGATGACAGGGACGTCGGGAGTGGTCATTACCAGCCCCGGTTGGCGTAGCGCTCGGCCTCGGGCAGGGTGTCGCAGTTGATGCCGACCATGGCCTCGCCCAGGTTGCGGGACGCGTCCGCGATGATCTTCGGGTCGTCGTAGAAGGTCGTGGCCTTCACGATGGCCGCGGCGCGCTTGGCCGGGTCGCCCGACTTGAAGATGCCGGAGCCCACGAAGACGCCCTCGGCACCGAGCTGGCGCATCAGCGCGGCGTCCGCGGGAGTGGCCACACCACCGGCGGAGAACAGCACGACCGGCAGCTTGCCGAGCTCGGAGACCTCCTTGACAAGCTCGTACGGGGCGCGGAGCTCCTTCGCGGCGGCGAACAGCTCGTTGTTGTCGAAGCCGCGCAGCTTGGCGATCTCGTTCTTGATCTGGCGCAGGTGGCGGACGGCCTCCACGACGTTGCCCGTGCCGGCCTCGCCCTTGGAGCGGATCATCGCCGCGCCCTCGGCGATACGGCGCAGCGCCTCGCCCAGGTTGGTGGCGCCGCACACGAACGGAGTGGTGAAAGCCCACTTGTCGGAGTGGTTGACCTCGTCGGCCGGGGTGAGGACCTCGGACTCGTCGATGTAGTCGACGCCGAGGGACTGCAGCACCTGGGCCTCGACGAAGTGGCCGATGCGCGACTTGGCCATCACCGGGATGGAGACCGCGTCGATGATCTCCTCGATCATGTTCGGGTCGGACATCCGGGCGACGCCGCCGTCCTTGCGGATGTCGGCGGGCACGCGCTCCAGCGCCATGACGGCCACAGCGCCCGCGTCTTCTGCGATCTTCGCCTGCTCGGCGTTGACCACGTCCATGATCACGCCGCCCTTGAGCTGCTCGGCCATACCGCGCTTCACGCGCGCGGTGCCGGTCTCGGGGGTCTGCGGGGTGGGGGTGACGGACACGGGTACCTCACTCGATGACGACGTTGTGGTGCGTTGTGGTGCGTTGTGGTGCGTCACCGATGGAACATGCGCCGACCAGTCCACTGCAAGGGCCAATGAACGGCCGGTGGATCGTTTTCGCCGGTCAGGCGGCGATCATGTGGCATTCGACCCCCAGCACGGGTCAGGTGGGCCGGTCCGCCAGTGCCGCGGGCGGCTCGTCGTCCATCTCGAACGCCAGCGGGAACGGGGCGTAACCCGCGAGCCGGAACCAGCGGACCGTACGGTGCCGCCGCAGCGCGCGGGCCGCACGGACGGCGTCGTTGTGGAACCGGCGCGCCATGGGCACCCGGCGCACCGCCTGCGCGAGCTCCCCGGCGGCGTCCTCGCCGCCCGGCACCTCCCGTACCGCCTCGACCTGCTCGGCCGCCCCGAACACGGCCCGGAGCGCTGCGCTCAGCTCGCTCTCCGCGACCTCGCGGTGCTCCTCCTCCGCCTGGCGGGCCTCGTGCGCCGCCTCGTAGAGAACGATCGACGCGGCGGGATCGAGCACGCCGGAGGTCGCGAGCTCCTGCGCGACGGAAGCACGCCGCAGCAGCTGCGCGTCGAGCGCGGCGCGGGCCGCGTCGATCCGGGCGTGCAGCCGGTCGAGGCGGCCGGCGGTCCAGGAGAGGTACATGCCGATGGCGACGAGCGCGACGACGATCCAGATCAGGGTGCTCACGGGCGGCAAGGCTACCGGTGAGCGCTACGCGCTCGTTCCCCACCGGGTCCGCTGCGCGGGACCTGTCCCCTCCCCTTCCCCGAAACCGGGGCAGGCCCCGGACCCGTTCCCGGGGGCTCCCCCCGGACCCCCGCGCCTCAAGCGCCGGCGGGGCTGGTTTCGCCTCCGCCCGGCGGGCTGGTGTGCCGCTGCGCGGCACATCCAGCCCGGCCGGCGTTCGAGGCCACAGCGCGAAGCGCGGTACCGGGGTCCGGGGGGAGCCCGCCGCAGGCGCCACGCACTCGCACCCGCAACGCCCCCGGCGCCCCCGTCAGTCCCGTGCCGCCAGCCCGAACCGCGCCCGCAACCCCACGCGTTCGTCAGCCGCCACCGACGCCGCGCCGTCCGTCACGGTCTCGTACACCGCCAGCACGTCCGCCCCGACCGTCGACCAGTCGAAGCGCCGCACATGCGCGCTGCCCCGCGCCCGCAGTTCCGCGCGCCGCGCCGGGTCACGGAGCAGCCGCACCGCCGCAGCCGACAGCGCCGCCGCGTCCTCGTTGGTGAACAGCTCGCCCGCCGCGCCCTGGTCGAGGACCTGCGCGAACGCGTCCAGGTCGGAGGCGAGCACCGGCGCTCCCGCCGACATCGCCTCGACGAGGATGATGCCGAAGCTCTCACCGCCGGTGTTGGGCGCCACGTACACGTCGACGCTGCGCAGCAGCCGCGCCTTGTCCTCGTCGCTGACCATCCCGAGGAACTCCACTCGGTCGCGCATGGCCGGCGGCAGCATCGCGACGGCCTCCTCCTCGTCGCCGCGCCCCGCGACCAGAAGCCGCGCGTCCGGGCACTGTTCGAGGATCGCCGGCAGCGCCTTCATCAGGACCGGCAGGCCCTTGCGGGGTTCGTCGATGCGGCCGATGAAGCCGATCGTGTTCCCCTGCCACTCCTTCTTGGGCTCTGCCTTCTCGAAGAAGCCGACGTCGACGCCGTTCGGGATGACGACGGCGTCGCCGCCGAGGTGCTCGACCAGGGTGCGCCGCGCGTACTCGCTCACCGCGATCCGGGCGCTGATCTTCTCCAGCGCCGGCTGCAGGATCGGATACGCGGCGATCATGGCCCGTGAGCGCGGGTTCGACGTGTGGAAGGTGGCCACGATCGGCCCCTGCGCCGCCCAGCACGACAGCAGTCCCAGCGAGGGCGACGCCGGCTCATGGATGTGGATCACGTCGAAGGTGCCGTCGTGCAGCCACCGCCGCACCCGGGCCGCCGACAGGAAGCCGAAGTTCAGCCGTGCCACGGAACCGTTGTACGGGACGGGCACGGCCCGCCCGGCGGAAACGACGTACGGCGGCAGCGGGGTCTCGTCGTCCGCCGGGGCGAGCACGGAGACGTCGTGGCCGAGCCGGATGAGGTGTTCGGCGAGGTCCCGGATGTGGAACTGCACACCACCGGGCACGTCCCACGAGTACGGGCAGACGATGCCGATCTTCACGTCCGGCGCTCCTCGAGGTCCGCGAGCCACAGCCGCTGCAACATGTGCCAGTCCTCCGGGTGTTCGGCGATCCCTGTGGCGAAGGCATCGGCCAGCGCCTGTGTCATGGAGGACGTCTTCTCGGCCCGCGTACCTGCCTCCGGCACCTCGACGGGCGGGTGGACGCGGGCGTTCATGGCGGGAGCGCGGTCGTACCAGAGGGTCACGGGCAGCAGCAGCGCACCGGTCTGCTGGGCGAGCAGCGCCGGCCCGGCGGGCATGCGGGCCGTCTCGCCGAAGTACTTCACCTCGACGCCGGAGGCGGACAGGTCCCGGTCCGCGACCAGGCACACCAGGCCGCCCGAGCGCAGCCGCCGCGCCAGCGTCCCGAACGCCGCGCCGCCGGCGTGCGGCAGGACCTCCATGCCGAGGCTCTCGCGGTAGGCGACGAACCGGTCGTAGAGGCTCTCCGGCTTGAGGCGTTCGGCGACCGTCGTGAACGGCACGCCGACCGTCCTGGTGGCCCAGGCACCGGCGAGGTCCCAGTTCGCCAGGTGGGGAAGGGCCACGACCACCCCGCGTCCGGCGGCGAGGCCGTCGATCAGATGGTGGGAGTCCTGGACCCGTACGTTCCGCTCGATCTGCTCACGGCTCCAGTTCGGCAGCCGGAACGACTCCATCCAGTAGCGCATGTACGAACGCATCCCGGCCCTGGACAGCTCCCGGAGCTGCTCGGCACCGGCGTCCGGCACCACCCGGGCGAGATTCGACTCGAGCCGCAGCACGCCCTTGCCGCGCCGCTTCCACGCCGTGTCCGCGATGGTGCGGCCCAGCCGGGCCGCCATCGGCTCCGGCATCTTCCTGACGGCGCCCCAGCCCAGTCCGTACAGCGCGTCCGTGAGCCTGTCCCGCATCACGAGGCCTCCGCCCCGTGGTCGCGCGCCGCGGCCGCGTCGGCCTCCGCCGACTCACGCCGCACGGTCACCACCCGCTGCCCCAGCGTCACGGCACTGCCCACGGCGACGATCCACAGCGCGATCGGCAGCAGGATGTCGATCCCCGGCACACCGAACCCGTGCAGCCCCGCGAGCCCCGCGGCCACCAGCGAGATCACCAGGCGCTCGGCGCGTTCGACGAGCCCGTTGACCGCCACCGGCAGACCGATCGATTCGCCGCGCGCCTTCGTGTACGACACCACCTGCCCGCTGGCCAGGCAGAAGATGGCCACCGCGCACAGCACGTTGTCGTCGCCGCGGCCCGCGTACCAGAGCGCGAAGCCGCCGAAGATCGCTCCGTCGGCGACCCGGTCCAGAGTCGAGTCCAGGAACGCACCCCAGCGGCTCGAGATCCCCGCCTGGCGCGCCATGTTGCCGTCCACCAGGTCGGAGAAGACGAACAGCGTGATGACGATCGTGCCCCAGAAGAACTCCCCGCGGGGGAAGAAGACCAGCGCCCCCGCCATCACCCCGGCCGTCCCGATGAGGGTGACCGCGTCCGGGCTCACCCCGCGGCGGAGGAGAAACGCGGCGAACGGTGTGAGGACACGCGTGAAAAATGCACGCGCGTACTTGTTCAGCATGGCCTTCCCGAGGGTCCGGTGGGCCGTGTGGCCCCTACGGCCACCGGCTGGCCCATCGTAGCCACGACCGCCGAGCCGCAGCGCCGCGCACCCGCCCCGGAGGCGGCGTCGGACGTATGGACGCACAGTGACGGGAGTGGAAAGCTCGAAGGACCACCGCGGGCATCGCCGGAGCTGCCCCGGACGCCCTTCGGGACGCCTTCACGGCTCCCCCGCCGCCCGCGGCTTCCTTCCTCGCCGTGCAATCGAGCCGTGAATCGATCGGGAGGCAAGATCATGGGCGACAAGGCGCATGCGAACCACCCCGGAGCCGCCGGCAGGGCAGTAACGGCCGACCGCCCCGCATCCGTACGGAATGTGGTGCTGGTCGGCCACAGCGGATCCGGCAAGACGACCCTGGTCGAGGCACTCGCACTGACCGCCGGAGCGGTCAACCGGGCAGGCCGGGTCGAGGACGGTGCCACGGTCTCCGACTACGACGAGATCGAGCACCGCCAGCAACGCTCCGTACAGCTCTCGCTCGTCCCACTCGAATGGGGCGGCTGCAAGATCAACCTGCTGGACACCCCCGGATACGCCGACTTCGTCGGCGAACTGCGCGCCGGTCTGCGCGCCGCGGACGCGGCACTCTTCGTCGTCTCGGCCGCGCAGGAGGCCGACGCCGTCGACGGCGCGACCCGGATGGTCTGGGAGGAGTGCGCCGCGGTCGGCATGCCACGCGCGATCGTGGTGACCCACCTGGAGACCGCACGCACCGGCTTCGACGAGCTCACCGGCGTCTGCGCCCGCATCTTCGGCGGCGACGACCCCGACGCCGTACTGCCGCTGTACCTGCCGCAGTACGGGCCCCAGCACGCCGACGGCCACGCACCCGTCACCGGCCTCCTCGGGCTGCTCACGCAGAAGATCTACGACTACTCGAACGGCGAACGGAAGGGGAACCCGCCGGACCCCGGGCAGGCACCGGTGATCGAGGAGGCCCGCGGCCGCCTGATCGAAGGGATCATCGCGGAGAGCGAGGACGAGACCCTCATGGACCGCTATCTCGGCGGCGAGGAGATCGACCTCAAGACACTGATCGACGACCTCGAGAAGGCGGTCGCCCGCGGCACCTTCCATCCCGTCCTCGCCGCCGCCCCCGCCGTGAACGGAGCCAGGCAGGGCCTCGGCACCGTCGAGCTGCTCGAGCTGATCACCGGCGGCTTCCCCACGCCGCTCGAGCCCGAACCGCCCACCGTGACCACCCCCGACGGCAGGCCGGGCCCGCAGATCAGCTGCGACCCCGCCGGTCCGCTCGTCGCCGAGGTCGTCAAGACGGCCTCCGACCCGTACGTCGGCCGGATCTCGCTGGTCCGCGTCTTCTCCGGGACGCTACGGCCCGACGACACCGTGCATGTGTCGGGGCACGGCCTCGCCGACCGAGGCCACGAGGACCACGATGTCGACGAACGTGTCGGCGCCCTGTCCGCACCCTTCGGCAAACAGCAGCGTCCTCTCCCCCACGCCATCGCCGGCGACCTGGCCTGCGTCGCGAAACTCACCCGCGCGGAGACCGGGGACACCCTGTCCGCCAAGGACAACCCGCTCCTCATGGAGCCCTGGGCCATGCCGGACCCGCTGCTGCCGCTGGCCATCGAGGCCCACAGCAAGGCCGACGAGGACAAACTCTCCCAGGGCCTCGCCCGCCTCGTCGCCGAGGACCCGACCATGCGCCTCGAACAGAACCAGGCCACCCACCAGGTCGTCCTGTGGTGCCTGGGCGAGGCACACGCGGACGTCGCCCTCGAACGGCTCCGCAACCGCTACGGCGTCCAGGTCGACGTGGTCCCGCACAAGGTGTCGCTCCGCGAGACCTTCAGCGGCAGCTCCGCCGGCCGCGGCCGGCACGTCAAACAGTCCGGCGGACACGGCCAGTACGCGATCTGCGAGATCGACGTCGACCCGCTGCCGCCCGGCTCGGGCGTCGAGTTCGTCGACAAGGTCGTCGGCGGCGCGGTGCCACGCCAGTTCATCCCGTCCGTGGAGAAGGGCGTACGCGCCCAGGCCGCCCGCGGCGTCGCCGCCGGCTACCCCCTCGTCGACGTACGGATAACCCTCCGCGACGGCAAGGCGCACTCCGTCGACTCCTCCGACGCCGCCTTCCAGACGGCCGGCGCCCTCGCCCTGCGCGAAGCCGCCGCCGACACCCGCATCAACCTGCTCGAACCCGTCGCGGAACTGCAGATCCTGGTCGCAGACGAATACGTGGGACCGGTCATGAGCGACCTGTCCGGCCGCCGCGGCAGAGTCATCGGCACCGAACAGACCGCCGGATCGCGCACCCTCGTACGCGCCGAGGTACCCGAACTCGAAATCGGCAGGTACGCCGTGGACCTCCGCTCCATCTCCCACGGCACCGGCCGGTTCAGCCGCCGCTACGCACGCCACGAGGCGATGCCGCAGCAGGTCGCCGACAGAATGCGCGAACAGGCCACCGCCAACGCCTGAACACCGCCCCGCCGGCGCCGCCCGCCCACCCCACGCCCCACGGGCGGTGGGCGGGCGGCCGACCGGATCGCGCCCTTAACCGACGGCCGCACCCTCGATAGGCTGGGCAATCCGACTGGGCCGGCCGGCTCAGAAGGTGTGCGAGGCACGGCAGTTGGGAACAGGCCGCAGTGAAACACGCGGCGATGGGGGCGGCAGTGGCGAACGACCTATTCGATTTCACGCCCGGGGCGCAGGTCCCGCTCATGGGCGCGGCCGGCCAGACCGCGGCGACCCACGCCCTCGCCTCGGCCGCCTACCGGGACAGCGAACTCAAAGAGATCCTCAAAGCCAACAGCGACTGGCACAAGTCCGAGGTCAAACCCGGCAAGATCTCGCTCTTCGAACCCAACCTCGGAGAAGCCTTCTCCCGGGCGGTGCAGAACCGCGTGCTCGGCGGCGACCGCAAGCCCCTCATCCAGTCCTTCGGCACCGAACCCCAGACCGTCGTCGAACACTGCCTCGCCGCCACCCGCCTGCGCCGGGAACGCGACAGCAGACTCACCGCCGTGATGGCCGTCTGCGGGCTCCTCTTCCTGCCCGGGCTGCTCCTGTGGCTGGGGGTCTTCCAGCTCCGCCGCACCCTCGCCGGCTCGCAGAACAAGGGCGCCGGAGCCCTCGGCAGCCTCCTGCTCGTCGGCATCGGCATCCTCGCCGTGATCTTCCTCGTCCGGCTCCCCTTCGGCGGCTTCTGGGCGTACTACGTCCGCGCCATGCTCGTCGCACCCGTCCTCGGCTGGTTCCTCGCCAAACGCATCTGCGAGTCCTCCGCCCAGGACATGCGCGCCCGCTGGGACGCCCTGCTCTCCGGCGGCGGCATCGGCGCCAAGGTGCCCGAGGCCGTACCGGGGAACCCGGGCGACGCCTCCCGCGAACAGCTCCGTCAGGGCCTCGAGAAGCTCACCGCGGAACAGCATTCCAACGTCGTCTTCTACGCCGGGCCCAAGGGCATACTCGGCATGGGCACCCGCTGGGGCAGCTGGCAGATGGCCGAAGAGCTCGTCTCCAAGGACGCCGGCAAGGAGATCAACCAGTTCCGCAGCTGGGACGTCGTACGAGCCATCCACGACAAGCTCAAGCTCCTGGAACGCGGCCCCCTCAACTCCGGCGGCTTCCCCACCCCCTCGGTCAAGCACTGGATCGTCTCCCCCGTCGGCGAGAACGCCGGCGCCGTCGCCCGGCCCGAGGGCCAGGAGGTCGAGACCTTCCAGATCAAGAGCCACGAAATACAGCGCATCTGCAACCACCAGCAGTTCGGCAGCGGCAACCGCCACTACCTGGGCGTGCAGTTCACCCTCTGGGACGGCCAGCTGGTCATCACCATGATGATCACCGTGACCGTGCTCCACGAGACCCTGCGCGTCGAGGTCACCGGCCACGCCCTCGGCCCCGTCCACTCGCTGTTCACGACGAAACCGGAGCCCAAGACCGAAACCGTCAGCAAGCCGATCCGCTTCTGGGAGACCGTCGACCGGGTACTGCCCCTGGTCGCCACCAAAGAGGTCGTGCGCCTCGCCGTCCGCGCACCCTTCACCTGGTACCCGCCGCTGCTCGACTACCTCGGCGGCAAACTCGTGCTCCCCGAGCCGTTCGGCCTCCGCCACGCCTGGGCGGACAAGCCGTGGCGCCACCGGTTCATGGCCGACGACGCCATGCGCGCCGCCGCACCAGTACTGCGCGTGGCGCACACGGCCGCGCTCAAGGTCCTCGAGGACAACGGCGTCGACACCGAGCGCTTCGGCAACCGCGCGTCGATCGTCAGCGGCCTGATCCAGGACCCGGCACCGGGGAAGGCGGACGTCTACGACGCGTGAGCGTCAGCCCTTCGGCCAGTGCTCGGCGAGCATCCTGCGGGTGTCGCCGAGCAGCTGCGGCAGCACCTTGGTGTTGCCCACGACCGGCATGAAATTGGTGTCGCCGCCCCAGCGGGGCACGATGTGCTGGTGCAGGTGCGCGGCGATACCGGCACCGGCGGCCGAGCCCTGGTTCAGACCCACATTGAATCCGTGGGCACCGGAGGCCGCACGCAGCGCGGTCATCGCCTGCTTGGTCAGCGTGGCGAGCTCCACGGTCTCCGCGTCGTCCAGTTCCGTGTAGTCGGCGACGTGGCGGTACGGGACGACCATGAGGTGCCCGCCGTTGTACGGGTAGAGGTTGAGAACCGCGTAGACGCGCTCGCCGCGGGCGACGACCAGACCGTCCTCGTCGGACTTCGACGGGATCGTGCAGAACGGGCAGCCGTCGCCGGAACCCGGGCCGGTGGGCTTGTTCTCCCCCTGGATGTACGCCATCCGATGGGGCGTCCACAGTCGCTGGAACGCGTCCGGCGTCCCGACCCCGATCTGCTGCTCCGGCTGCTCTGTCGTCATGCGAGCCAGCATATTCGGCGCTGGTGGCGGCATGCGGCGAGGGGCGGCCCGGGAAGGGCCGCCCCTGTCCATCCCCGCTCACGCGGGGACCACGTCATACCTGCACGCGTGACTCGACCACATCAACGAGCTTGGCCAGCGCCTGGTCACGGGGGATCCCGTTCTCCTGCGACCCGTCGCGGTAGCGGAAGGAGACCGTGCCGGCGTTCATGTCGTCGTCGCCGACGATGATCATGAACGGGACCTTCTGCTTCTGCTGGTTGCGGATCTTCTTCTGCATCCGGTCCGAGGACGAGTCCACCTCGACCCGCAGGCCCTTCTTCTTGGCGTCCGCCGCGAAGGCCTCCAGATACTCGACGTGCGCGTCGCCGATCGGGATGCCGACCGCCTGGACCGGCGCCAGCCACGGCGGCATCGCACCCGCGTAGTGCTCCAGCAGCACCGCGAAGAACCGCTCGATGCTGCCGAACAGCGCGCGGTGGATCATTACCGGACGCTGCTTGGTCCCGTCCGGACCGGTGTACTCCAGGTCGAAGCGCTCCGGCAGGTTGAAGTCCAGCTGGACCGTCGACATCTGCCAGGTCCGGCCGATCGCATCGCGTGCCTGCACCGAGATCTTCGGCCCGTAGAAGGCGGCGCCGCCCGGGTCCGGGACCAGGGGCAGACCCTGCTTCTCTGCCACCTGCCGCAGCGTCTCGGTGGCCTCCTCCCAGATCTCGTCCGAGCCGACGAACTTCGTCTCGTCCTTGGTGGAGAGTTCCAGGTAGAAGTCGGTCAGACCGTAGTCGCGCAGCAGGTTCAGCACGAAGGTGAGCGTCGAGTCGAGCTCGTCCGCCATCTGCTCCTTGGTGCAGTAGATGTGCGCGTCGTCCTGGGTGAAGCCACGGGCGCGGGTCAGGCCGTGCACGACGCCCGACTTCTCGTACCGGTACACGGTCCCGAACTCGAAGAGCCGCAGGGGCAACTCGCGGTACGACCGCCCGCGCGCGTCGAAGATCAGGTTGTGCATCGGGCAGTTCATGGGCTTGAGGTAGTAGTCCACGCCCTGGTCGAGCTGCATGGGCGGGTACATGCCCTCGGCATACCAGTCCAGGTGGCCCGACTTCTCGAACAGGGCGCCCTTGGTCGCGTGGGGGCTGTAGACGAACTCGTAGCCCTCCTCCTCGTGCCGCTTGCGCGAGTAGTCCTCCATGACCCGGCGGATGATGCCGCCCTTGGGGTGGAAGACGGCGAGGCCGGAGCCGATCTCGTCCGGGATGGAGAACAGGTCGAGCTCGTTGCCCAGCTTGCGGTGGTCGCGCTTCTCGGCCTCGGCGAGGAACTCGAGGTGGGCCTTCAGCTCGTCCTTCGACGGCCACGCGGTGCCGTAGATGCGCTGGAGCATCGGGTTCTTCTCGCTGCCGCGCCAGTACGCGGCGGCGTTGCGCATCAGCTTGAACGCCGGGATGTTGCGGGTGGTCGGCAGGTGCGGACCGCGGCAGAGGTCCTTCCAGCACAGCTCGCCCGTCTTGGCGTCCAGGTTGTCGTAGATGGTCAGCTCGCCCGCGCCGACCTCCACGTCCGCGCCGTCGTCCGAGGACGCCGAGCCCTTGAGCCCGATGAGCTCCAGCTTGTACGGCTCGTCCGCGAGCTCCTCGCGCGCGGCCTCGTCGGTGACGACGCGGCGCGAGAAGCGCTGGCCGCGCTTCTGGATCTCCTGCATGCGCTTCTCGATGGCCTTGAGGTCATCGGGGTGGAAGGGCTTCTCGACGTCGAAGTCGTAATAGAAGCCGTCCTTGACCGGCGGGCCGATGCCGAGCTTGGCCTCCGGGAAGAGCTCCTGCACTGCCTGGGCCATGACGTGCGCGGTGGAGTGGCGCAGGATGTTCAGGCCGTCCTCGGAGGAGATCTCGACGGGCTCGACCTCCTCGCCGTCCTGCAGCTCGTACGCGAGGTCCTTCAGCTCCCCGGCCACGCGGGCGGCGACGACGGTGCGCTCGGGGAAGAGGTCGGCGGCCGTAGTGCCCGTCGTCACCACGCGCTCTTCCCGCTCGGAATCGCGTTGGATGATCACACGGACGTCTGACACCGGTCTCTCCTGACTGAAGGCGGACGCGTACGCGATTCGTGGGGCGTACGCACTCGGAATCGTACCGAGCCGGAGAGGCCGCTCGCGAAACGGTTACGGGCGCGCTATCCGTCCGCCTCCTGCCCGCCCGGTTCCTCGAAGAAGTCCGCGTTCTCCTGGAGCGACTTCATCAGCCGGTCGCGTTCCGCCTCGTCCACGGGTACCGGCACGAGTCCGGAGGCGTCAGTGAGCCGGCGGAAGCCGCCCCTGCTCTCCAGCCGTCCCGCCACCCGGATCGGCAGTCCCGCCAGGTGGGCGTGGCCGGCCGTGCGGTAGGCGTCCTCGTCGAGCGCCACCCGGACATGGGGGACGTCGACGCCCGTCAGGACCCGCAGCCGTACGGTGCCGGCGCCGCGCGGCCCCGAGCGCCGCATGCGGACGACGGTGCCGGTGATGCGCACGGGCACGGACGGCTCGTCCTGCAGGTAGCGGGCGCCGGCGGCCCGCAGCGCGGGGAGGTCGCCGGGTGAGAACTCGACCGGTTCCATGCGGGCGGCGCAGCCCTGCGGCACTCCTGCGGCCGGTGACCATCCGAGCGCGATGCGGGCGCCCTCCGAGCCGCGCACGAGGGCGATGACGGACTCGGTCAGTTCGCGGCTGACGCCGGCCCGGACCGCCGCGTCGAAGGCCTCGGTGCCGCCGGTCGCGCGCTGGTAGTCGATGGCTTCCCTGGTGGCCTGGAGGGCGTGGCTCAGCCGCACCGCGAGGGCCCGGCCGGTCCGCACGGGCACGAAGGCGGTGAGGGAGCGGCCGGCCGGCGCGGGTCCGACGAGGACGCCTTCGAGGAGGGCCTGGGCCGCTCTGCGGTGGCGTGCGCCGTAGTAGCCGGCGCGTTCGCGTGCGGCCAGCGCTCCGGCGAGCAGCATCTGCCGGGCGGCCGAGCGCAGCTGTTCCTGGACGGTCCAGGAGGCGGTGCCGGGCGGCCCGCCCTGGGGGATGTCGCGCCACCAGCGGATCTCGTCGCTGGGGACGGTGAGCCCGACCAGGACGTCCTTGGCGGACGGCGCGGCGCTGCGGGCCAGGGCGGTGATGGCCTCGCCGAGCAGGTCCTCGCAGTCCGGGAAGGCCCGGCTCTCGGGGACGAGCAGGCTGGTGTTGGCGGCGGGTTCCGGCGGTGTCCAGCGGGTGTAGCGGCCCGCGGCACCGCCGCGGCGGCGCCAGCCGTGCCGGTCGAGGAGGGCGCCGAGGACGACGGGGTCGACCTCGGCGGGGTCGGGTTCGGCCGCGCCGAGCCAGGGACCGGAAGGTTCCGTGGTGCTCGGATGGGGGCGCACATGGTCGTCGAAGGGCCGGTGCATCAGGGTCTCCCTCCCGCCCCGACACGCGTCATGATCTCGCAGAGTGCCCGGTCGTCGAAGATCCGCGAGGTCGGGATGCGCACGGTGGTCCTGCGCCTGCCGGTCACCGCTTGGCCGGCGAGGTTGGTCCAGTAGCAGCAGTGCCGCAGGTCGAGCCGGTCGTGGCCGGCCCGCAGCCATTCGTCCTGTGTCCGGGGGACGAGCATCACGACCAGGATCTTGTGCACGGAGACGGGGGTGCGGGCGAGCTTCACCAGGTGGTCGTTGTCGAGGGTGAAGGAGAACGCGGGCCCCGGTGGGTGCGGCGGGATCTGGTACGTGCACTTGAGCTGCACCTTGATGGTCACTTCGTCGTCGACCGTGTGTCCGGCCGAGCTGTGGCTGACGTGCCAGTCGATGCCGTTGTCCGGGAACGGCTGGGAGAGCGAGCAGCCGGCGGCGGCGGCGACGGCGTGCAGATAGCCCACCTGAAGCGTCTCCATGCAGGCGGTGGTGGCGAGTGCTCCGCGCAGCGGGGGCGTCCGCTGGGGCAGCAGCCCTCCCTGCTCGGGCTGGGCGAGCGCCATGGCAATTCCCTTCCCCGTCATCTGTGTTGTCACCGGCCCGCGTACGGTGCAAACAGCCCGGGTATCACCGATTCGGGCAGGGGCTTACGCCATCTGCCGTTCGGGTGCGAGGAGTTCGGGGATGACGGAATGGTTCGACGGCCCCCTGGCCGCATTTGACACAGAGACAACCGGAGTGGACGTCGAGGAGGACCGGATCGTGTCGGCGGCGGTCGTGGTCCAGGATTCGCCCGGCGGGCGGCCGAGGATCAGACGCTGGCTGGTGAATCCGGGGGTGCCGGTGCCGCCGGGCGCCGTCGAGGTGCACGGGCTGACGGAGGACCATCTGCAGCGCAACGGCCGTTGGCCGGCGCCGGTGATGGAGGAGATAGCGAGGGCGCTGGCGGAGCAGTGCGCGGCGGCACGGCCACTGGTGGTGATGAACGCGCCGTTCGATCTGACGCTGCTCGACCGGGAGTTGAGGCGCCATCGGGCGTCGTCGCTGAGCCGCTACCTGGACCGGTCGCCGCTGTGTGTGCTGGATCCGCGGGTGCTGGACAAGCATCTGGACCGCTATCGCAAGGGCCGGCGGACGCTGACGGATCTGTGCGCGCACTACGAGGTGGTGCTGGACGGCGCCCATGACGCGGCGGCGGACGCGCTCGCGGCGCTGGAGGTCGTACGGGCGGTGGGGCGGCGTTACAACGCCCGGCTGGAGCGGTTGTCCCCGGCGGAGCTGCACACGCTGCAGGCGGTGTGGCACGCGGCGCAGGCGCGGGGGCTGCAGGCGTGGTTCGCGCGCAGCGGTACGCCGGAGGCGGTCGATCCCGCGTGGCCGCTGCGGCCCGATCTGCCGGCGGCGGCCTGAGGGTCCGCGACAATGAGCAAGGCCGGTCCGTCTTCGACGGACCGGCCTCTCCCGGTGGGCGATACTGGGTTCGAACCAGTGACCTCTTCGGTGTGAACGAAGCGCTCTCCCACTGAGCTAATCGCCCGGGAACGGACTGAACCATACAGGGATCCGCGGGCTTGGTTCAAACTGCTTCGAGGTACGCCTCCAGCCCTCGCCGTCCACCGCGCATCATCAGCGCGTGGTTGGCGCGGAAGAAGGGGCGGCAGGGGATCGCGAGCCGTCTCATCAGGGGCTTGCGCACGACGACTTCCTGCTCGTACAGCACCCGGGTGCCTCTGCCGCCTGCCCGCAGGGTCCATCGCGACCATCCCTCGAGGTCCCCCGCCATCCCGATCTCCAGCACACCGCCCGCCGGGTCGCGGCGCTGTGCGCGGACGCTGACACACAGGTCGTACGGGAGGAGCGAACGGAACCGGGCGATGCCGGAGTCGTCGTCGGCGGGTCTCACCTCGCGCACCTGGGGCCACCAGCGAGGGTAGTCCTCGGCTCTGGACAGCACGTCGTAGACCCGGCTCGGTGCGGCGGGCAGGTCCCAGGAGCTGCGGAAGCGGTAGCGGCACCAGTCCATGGGTCAAGTCTGCGCCTCCCGGGGCCGGTACTCAGCGGGATCTGAGTATCCGCACCCATGCCGGCGACTGTGGCGGCGGCCACACTGCGGCCATGGAGAACGTGCCGTCACCGGCGGAGGAACTGGCGATGCTCGATCGTGAGCTGCGTCAACTGGATGCGCGGCGTGGCCAGTTGCTGGCCCGCCGGGCCTGGCTGCTGGCCGCGCTGCGTCCTGCTGCCGCACCACTCGCACCGCCGGTGGCGCCGCCGGCCGGCTTCGGCGGTCCGGCCGCGTCGCCCGAGACCTCGGCGCCGGGTGTGCAGAACCTGCTGCTGACGCTGGGTGGTGTGCTGCTGGCGATCGCGGCGATCGCCTTCACTCTCGTCAGCTGGGGCGAGATGGGCATCGGGGGGCGTGCGGTGGTCCTGGGCGCGGTGACGGTCGCGGCTCTCGGCACGCCGGCCGTGCTGCTGCGCCGGGGTCTGGCCGCGACGGCGGAGTCCGTGGCCGTGCTGGGTCTGGTGCTGACGGTGCTCGACGCGTACGCCTTGCACCGTACGGTGCTCGCGGGCACGGACGGGCTCGGCTACTCGGCCGTGGCGTCGGCGGCGCTCGCGGCCCTGTGGTGCGGGTACGGGGTGTCGCTGCCGCGCCTGCGCTCGCCGCTGCCAGCGGCTGTGGCGGCCGCGCAGCTTCCGTTGCCGCTGTGGGCACTGACCGCCGATGCCGCCGCGCCGCCGATGGAGTGGGCGCTGCTGCTGACCGCCGTGCTGGACGTGGCCGTCGTGCTGTGGACGCGGCCTGCCGCGGTGCGGGTGGTCGCGTGGGCGGGGGCCGGGGTGACGGGCGGCGGGGCTCTGCTGATGGGGGTGTTCCGGTCGTCGGTGGCGGACGGTGCGGGGGCTGCCGCCGGTCCGGCGGTGCTGCTGGTCGTGGCGGCGGCGGTGGCGTTGTTCGCCGCGTGGCAGGTGCCTGCGGCGGGCCGGCTCTCCGCCCTGTCTGTCCTGGCGGTGGTGGCGGGCGCCGGCGGTGTGATCCGCGCGGTGGTGCCGGACGGCTGGGCGGTCACGGGTTACCTGCTCTGCGCGGTGGCCGTGCTGGGCGTCGCGCGGGCCGTGCTGCCGGGGCGGCTGCTGCCCGGTGCGGCAGGCGCGGCCGGTGCGGTGCATGTGGCCGCGGTGGCGACGGCGCTGCCGTTGACGCTGATGGCGCTGGCGGGTCCTGCGGTGCTGCTGGCCGACGTCTGGTCCGGCACGTCGTCCCTGCCGGATCCGGACGCCACGACGAGGGATCTGCTGCCGATTCCGGTCGTGCTGTTGATCGCCGCTGCGGTGCCGGCCGCGGTCGCGCGTCAGTACGTCCCGGCCGCCGCTTCACCGACCGCGCCCGGCCCGACGGGAGCCTCTGCGAAGCCGCGGGGTCCCGGCGGGGACGAACCGGCCGGGGACCGGGGAGCACCCGCCGGACCGGCTCCTGCCGGGGCCTGTGGGCCGGGGACGCCGGCCGCCGGACGGCTGCGGGACGCCGCGCGTTGCGGGGCTCTGGTGTCGGTGTGGGCGGCGCTGACGGTCGTGCCGCTCGTGCTCGGTGCGGCCCACGCCGCCGCTGTCCTGTGGCAGCTGGCGCTGACGACGGCAGTGCTCGTGCTCGGTGCCCGCCGGGCCGGCGCCGTGGCGACCACCGCGCTGGTGTGTGCGCTCGGCGGATCGGTGAGCGTCGCGCTGCTGTCCCTCGCGACGCGGCCGGCGACGTTCGCCGTGCTCGGTGCTCTGGTCGTGGCGCTCGCGGCGGCCGCGCCGCGGACCCGCGGTCCGGTCCAGGCACTGCTCGCCTGTACGGCGACGCTCTACGGTGCCGCCCTCGCCGGGGCGTCGGCCGCGGCCTGGGAGCTGCCGCCGCACCGTGCCGCAATGCTGCTGCTGGCTGTGCCGGCGGCGACCGCGCTGGTCGGCGCCGTGCTGCGGCGCCGACCGGCCGCCCTGCCCGTGGAGGTCACGGGCGCGGCGGCGGGCCTCGTCGCGCTGCCGCTCGCGGCGGGCGATGCGCCGACGCTGGCGCTGGTCCTCGCGCTGGCCGGGGTGATCGCCGCGGGTACGGCCGTCCGCCCGGAGCGGCGTCCGGTCGCCGGCGTGGTCGCGGCGGTCCTGTTCGTGGCGGCGACGTGGGTGCGGCTGGCCGCCTCGGACGTCGCGTCCCCTGAGGCGTACACGCTGCCGGTCACCGTCCCGGCGCTGGCCGTCGGTGTGCTGCGGCGCCGCCGGGACGCGCAGTCGTCGTCGTGGACGGCGTACGGGCCGGGCCTGGCGGCGACCCTCGTGCCGAGCCTCGTCGCCGCCTGGGGCGACGAGCACTGGCTGCGTCCGCTGCTGCTGGGACTCGCGGCGCTGACGGTCACCCTGGTGGGGGCGAGGTGGCGGCTGCAGGCGCTGCTGGTGCTCGGCGGCGCGGTGCTGGCGCTGGTCGCGCTGCACGAGCTGGCGCCGTACGTGGTGCAGGTCGTCGGGGCGCTGCCCCGCTGGCTCCCGCCGGCGTTCGCCGGCCTGCTGCTGCTCGCGGTCGGGGCGACGTACGAGCAGCGTCTGCATGACGCCCGCAGGCTGCGGGACCACCTGAGCCGGATGCGGTGACGGGAAGGGTCGGCGGACGCGCCGACGACGAAGCCCCGGAGACTTCCAAGTCTCCGGGGCTTCGGTCCGGGTGGGCGATACTGGGTTCGAACCAGTGACCTCTTCGGTGTGAACGAAGCGCTCTCCCACTGAGCTAATCGCCCGGGCGCACCGCAAACATTACCGCATGTCGGAGGTGCTCCAGGCCGCGGTCCGGGGCAAGGCAGCCCCGGACCGTCCTCCGGTCACTGGTCGAGCTTCCACGGCATGGCGAGGCCGAACTTCCAGAGGTAGATGCCGCAGAGCACCGCGACGATGACGAGGCCGATCGTGGTGAGGATGATGTTGCGACGCCGGACCTTGGGATCGAGGGCGCGCTGAGCCGCCTCGGTGACCTTGCGCTTGGTCCAGCGCAGGACCAGCTGGGCCCAGACGAACTCGGTCGCCCAGATCGCCATGCCGCCGAAGATCACGACCCAGCCGGGTCCGGGCAGCACCAGCATCGAGACGCCGGCGGCGACGACGGCGAGGCCGACGATGAAGACGCCGACCTGCCAGCTCACATGCAGTGGCTTGGATCGCTTGATGAAGTGCGGTGCCCTGGAGCCGAGCTCCGGTTCCTCCTTCGCGGCCTCCGGGACCGGCTCCGCCGTCCCCGCCGTCACGTCCCCCGTCACGGGGCGGTCCGCCGTCGCTGCGGCGTGCTCGCCCCGCTCGTCACTCTGCGCTTTCATACGTCCAAAGCTACCGGATCGAACTCGATCACCCCGGATCGAACCGGGTCACCGGAATGGCCGTACAACGCAAAGTAATGCACCGCCGTACGAGCGACCTGAAGGATCCCAAAACGGTCAGAGGGGTTTACAACGGCACCCCAGGTGGCATGTCGATTTCGCCGACGTGCGAATCCCCGAGCGCACACTGAGCGAAAGGCCCTGGCGCTTATGAACACCACGGTCAGCTGCGAGCTGCACCTGCGCCTCGTTGTATCGAGCGAGTCCTCACTGCCTGTACCCGCGGGCCTGCGGTATGACACGGCCGATCCTTATGCCGTGCACGCCACCTTCCACACCGGAGCCGAAGAGACGGTCGAGTGGGTCTTCGCCCGCGACCTTCTCGCCGAGGGCCTGCACAGGCCCACCGGCACGGGCGACGTACGCGTCTGGCCGTCACGCAGCCATGGCCAGGGCGTCGTCTGCATCGCGCTGAGCTCCCCGGAGGGCGAGGCACTGCTCGAGGCCCCGGCGCGGGCCCTGGAAGCGTTCCTCAAGCGGACGGACGCCGCGGTGCCTCCGGGCACCGAGCATCGGCACTTCGATCTCGACACGGAGCTGTCGCACATTCTGGCCGAGAACTGACTCCAGTCCGGCCGGCCGAAAGCCGCACGGCGCCGTCCGTCTCGGGGAGACGGCGCCGCGCGGACAACCTCATACGGCGAACACCGGCGCCGTCGTCGCGGAATCCACCGCGGCGGCGGCGCCGGTGCGCTCTCGGCACGAACCGCTAGAGTCAGCGCAATTCGGCGGGCACCGGCCCGCATCCGGCCAGGGAGCGAATTACGTGCTGATCCCCCACGACACCCGTAGCGCCCTCGACACCGTCGTCGACCTGATGAACACCGCACCGGAGAGCGGCCAGGACGACGATCTGGCGAATGTCGAAGCGCTCTACGACTTCGTACGGAAGCACTCGGTCAGCGGCGTGGGGGAACTGACCCAGCGGGATCTCAGGGCGGTGCACGGCATCCGCGCGCTGTTCGCGGAGGTGTTCGCGGCGCCCGACAGCAGGAGCGCCGCGGAGACGATCAACCGGCTGGTGGCGGCGGCCGGTACGACTCCGCAGCTCACGGACCACGACGGTCACCATTGGCATGTCCACTACTTCGCACCGGGCGCCTCGGTGGCGGACCATCTCGCGGCGGACTGCGGGATGGCGCTGGCGTTCATCGTCGTCGCCGGTGAGCAGGAGCGGCTGCGGCGCTGTGACGCGCCGGACTGCGGGCGCGCGTTCGTGGACCTGTCACGCAACCGGTCACGTCGCTACTGCGACAGCCGCACCTGCGGCAACCGTCTGCATGTCGCCGCATACCGGGCGCGCCGCCGGGAGGCCGCGGGCTGAGGGGGCACCTCGTCGCGGCCTCACAGCCAGAAGAGATCGTGGACGGCCGCCATGAGCAGCAGGACGCCGATCACCCCGAGGAAGATCATCAGGGGCGGCTGGGAGAGCGCGAAGAGGCAACCGCGCGGCTCCTGGGTCGGTGCGGGGGGACGACCCCGCGAGGTATCGAGCATCTCGGGGTGATGATGACGCAGCCCGGACCCCGGTGATCGACCAACACGCCCCATGGGCAGGGTTGTTCATCACATCCCGTGGCGCGGCGCCGGACGGGGTCCCCGGCCGGCGGGCGTCAGATGCCGTGCTTCTTGAGGATCGCCTCGATGTCGCTGAAGTCGTCGTCCGCCGCGGACGCCTTGGGCCGGGCGGCCTTGGATGCTTCGGCGGCCTTGGGTGCTTCGGCGGCCGGGGCGGAGCCGCCCAGCGAGGGCCGGGAGGCGGCGGGTTCGACGGTGTCCCCGCGGGCCGCCGCGGCAGCCGCCTTGCGTTCCTTCCGGGAGCCGCCCGCTCGGCGCCGCTCGACGGCCCGGGTGGTGATGAACAGCAGCCATGCGCCACCGAGGAGACCGAAGCCGACCCAGGCGGTCGGGCTGAAGGCCGTGCTGACGGCCCAGTCGACGGCTCCGGTCATCACCAGGCCGACGGGCACCAGGGAGTAGGCCGCGATACGCGCCGCGGCGAGGAAGCGCCTGCGGTACGCCGTGATCGCGGCGATGCCCAGGCCCGCCGCGGACACCGCGGAACAAATGGTCTCGGCAAGCATCCGGTCCTCCAGGCATAGGCGGCTTGAGCGCTTGTGTCCCTTCCATCCTGCACCGCCGAGGGGGTCCGGGGCCACGGTCCGGGGCGGGGCCGGTCACATCTGGGGGAGATCTCCGGGGCGGCCTCCGCCCCAGGTCCCGGTTGGGGCGGCGGCCGCCGGGCTGGGAGACTGGCGGCATGAGCGACTCCTCGACCGGCTCCCCCGTCGTCCTCGACGTCTGGTGCGAGCTCCAGTGCTCCGACTGTCACAGCGCCCTGGAGGACCTGCGGGCCCTCCGGGCCCGCTACGGCGACCGGCTGGAACTGCGACTGCGGCACTTCCCCCTCGACAAGCACAAGTACGCGTTCACCGCGGCGCAGGCCGCGGAGGAGGCGGCGGCCCAGGGCCAGGCGTGGCCGTACGTGGAGGCGGTGCTGGCGCGCACCGAGGAGCTGGCCGTCAGGGGCGAGCCCCTGCTGCTGGACATCGCGCGCGAACTAGGCCTGGACGCCGAGGAGTTCGACACCGCCCTGGTCGACGGCCGGCACATTCTGATCGTCGATGCCGACCAGGCGGAGGGCAAGGCCATCGGCGTGACCGGCACGCCGACGTACGTCATCGGCACCGAGCGTCTGGACGGCGGCAAGAGCCAGGAAGGGCTGCGCGCCCGCATCGAGGAGATCGCCGACCGGCTGCTGGCCGGGCAGTGAGCCTCCTCAGAGGAGCCGCTTGACGAGGTTGCGGTGGGTCGTGCGGTAGCCGAGGGACTCGTAGAGGGTGCGTGCGGGCTCATTGCCCTCGAAGACGTGCAGCGCGATCAGCCGCTGACCGGCCCCGGCCGCGATCCGTTCGGCGAGCAGCATCAGAGCCCGTCCGTGACCCCGCCGCCGGAACGCCTCGGCCACCTCGACGTCGAAGACGTACGCCCCGTCCTCGCCGGGGCGCACCTCGCGCTCGGAGAGCCAGACGTGGCCGACCGGGGTGCTGTCGGCGAGGAGTATGTGGAGGTGGGCGCCCGGCGTCGCGAGGCCGCCCGGGAGGAGGCGCGCGTGGACGGCCTCCGAGCGGGCGAGGGCCTCGTCCTCGGGCACGCCGCCGGAGATCCAGTCGCGGGCGAAGTGCCGTACCGCCTGGGCGCGCCAGTGGCCGAACTCCGTCTCGGTCATGGGGCGGCCCTCGACGTGCTCGGGCAGTGAGGGCGGCGGCGCGGCCACCTCCTTGATCATGTTGCGGCCGCGTTCCGTGTAGCCGAGGGCGCGGGCCAGGCGCAGTGCGGGGTCCGCGTCGGCGGGTACGGCCGCGCGGACCTCGGTGCAGTCCCAGCCGCGCAGCACCTCCTCGGCCGCGAGAGCCGCGACGGTGCCGCGGCCCCGACGGCGGTCGGCGTCGTCGATGCGCAGCGACCGTATGTACCCGACGGGCCGGCCCGCCCCGGGGTCGGCGGCGAGCTCGACGGCGCCGACGGGTCGGCCGTTCACGCACACGTCGTAGGTACGGGAGGTGGCGCCCGACTCGTCGCGCTGGATCGGCCCGGTGGGCCGCAGGGTTGTCGTCATCGAGGAGTTTCTACCTGGGCGGCGGCCCTCCGACACCCGGTTTTCCTCCCGATCACGGTTCGGTCAGACGGACTTCGGGTTTGGATCCGCCGCCGAGCGCTCCTCGAAGACGCGCATCGCCTTCGTCGTCACCGGCCCGGGGCCCTCGCCGATACCGCGCCCGTCGAGGCGTACGACCGCCTGGACGTCGCGGAGCGTGGAGGTCAGGAAGATCTCCTCGGCGCTGTCGAGCACCTCGAAGGGCAGGTCCGTCTCCTTGGCGCCCGTCCATTCGACGGTCAGGGCGCGGGTGATGCCCGCGAGACAGCCGGAGGCCAGGGTCGGGGTGTGCAGCTCACCGTCGAGGACGACGAAGACGTTCGAGCCGGTGCCCTCGCAGAGCTGCCCCACGGTGTTGGCGAACAGGGCCTCGGAGGCGCCGTGCTGGTGGGCCCTCGCGAGCGCGACCACGTTCTCGGCGTAGGAGGTGGTCTTCAGGCCGGTCAGCGCGCCGCGTTCGTTGCGGGTCCAGGGGACCGTGACGACCGACGTGGTGTCGGGGCGGCGGGCGGTCTCGCCGACCGCGACGATCAGGGTCGGGCCGTCGGCGCCCCGGTCCGAGCCGAGGGGCGAGAGCCCTCCGGTGTAGGTGATGCGCAGCCGGCCGAGCGGCATCGGGTTGGCGGCCAGCACGGCGGCACAGGCGCGGCGGACCTCGTCGAGATCGGGTTCCGGCAGTCCGAGCCCCTCGGCGGAGCGGGTGAGGCGTTCCAGATGGCGGGTGAGGGCGAAGGGCCGGCCGTGGACGGCCTTCACGGTCTCGAAGATGCCGTCGCCCACGGTCATGCCGTGGTCGAGCACGGACACCCGGGCGTTCTCGAGCTCCGAGAGCCCGCCGCCTACCCAAACCTTCATCGCGCTGTCCTTCCGATCGCCGCGTACGCGCCCGACGCTACCGCCAGCAGCCGCGATGCCTTCAGTTCTGTCTCGGCCCACTCGCGCTCCGGGTCGGAGCCCCAGGTGATGCCCGCACCGGTGCCGAACCGCAGGAGGTTCTCCCGGCGGTCGATCCAGAAGGTGCGTATGCCGACGGCCAGCTCGGCGGTGCCCCGGTCGGCGTCGACCCAGCCGATGCCTCCGCAGTACGGCCCGCGGGGTGTGGTCTCCAGCGCCTCGATGATCTTCAGAGCGCTGGACTTGGGGGCGCCGGTGACCGACCCCGGCGGGAACGTGGCCGCGAGCAGCTCGCCCCAGCCCGCTTCCGGCGCCAGCTCGCCACGGACCGTCGAGACCAGGTGCACGAGTCCGGGGTGGGGCTCGATCGCGCAGAGGGCGGGCACGGTGACGCTGCCGGTGGCGCAGACCCGGCCCAGGTCGTTGCGGACCAGGTCCACGATCATGACGTTCTCCGCGTGGTCCTTCTCCAGGAGATCGTCGGCGGTGCGGCCCGTCCCCTTGATGGGCCCGGACTCGACGGTGCGGCCCGCGCGGCGCAGATACAGCTCCGGCGAGGCGGTCGCGATCTCCACGCCGTGCGCGGGCAGCCGAACCGTTCCTGCGTACGGGGCCGGGTTGCCGCGTGCCAGCAGGGCGGTCAGCTCGTCGACGTCCGCCGCGTCCGGTTCGGGCAGCGGCGCGGACAGCACCCGGCACAGGTTGGCCTGGTAGACCTCGCCGGCCGCGATGTGTTCCCGGACACGCCGCACGCCGGCGGTGTAGGCGGCACGGTCGAGCGAGGACGTCCAGTCCTCGGCCGTGGGCCCCCGCCAGCGTCCCGGGACGGGCTCGGGAACCGGCTCACTGCGGACATCAGCGAAGCGGGCGCAGGTCAGACGGCCCTCGAAGTCGGCCACGACCGCCCAGAAGCCGGTGGAGTCGAGGGCCGCGGGGTCGCTGGTGACGTCCCTGAGGTCGGTGGCGACGAGGGAGCCGAAGCGGGCCAGAGGAGCGAGGTCGTGCACGTCTGCGAGTGTATGACCGGCACGGATCGGGTGCGGACGGGCGGCGGGTGAGCCACTCGCGAGCTGCCGGTGAGCTGCCACGACGCGAACACATGGCGGCAAGCTGCACAAACGCGTTTTTGTACTGGCCCGGGAATCCGCTAGAGTTCAACACGTCGCCGGGACGCGCAAGCGGAACGGAAACGACAAGCGGACGTGGCTCAGTTGGTAGAGCATCACCTTGCCAAGGTGAGGGTCGCGAGTTCGAATCTCGTCGTCCGCTCGAGAAAGTGGGGGATCTTCCCGACCCCCCGCACTCCGGGTGGAGTGGCCGAGAGGCGAGGCAACGGCCTGCAAAGCCGTCTACACGGGTTCAAATCCCGTCTCCACCTCCAAGGACGATTAGCTCAGCGGGAGAGCGCTTCCCTGACACGGAAGAGGTCACTGGTTCAATCCCAGTATCGTCCACTGGGTCCGCGAGGACCCGAGCGCGATTAGCTCAGCGGGAGAGCGCTTCCCTGACACGGAAGAGGTCACTGGTTCAATCCCAGTATCGCGCACGCTGTACGCAGTGAAGCGGGGCTTTGACGGCCCTGCCGCCCTGCGCGATTAGCTCAGCGGGAGAGCGCTTCCCTGACACGGAAGAGGTCACTGGTTCAATCCCAGTATCGCGCACCAGCCGAAGCCCCCGGTCGTCGAGAACGACCGGGGGCTTCGTCATGCTCCCCCCGCCGGCTCTCCCCGGCTGCCTCCCGACGGAGGACCTCCGTCGGGGGGCTTTCCGTCAGGAGGAGATCAGGAGAGGAGATCAGGAGGAGAAGAGCATCCGGCCGAAGCTGCGCTGACGGTGGTGGCCGTGGTGACCACCGTGATGCGGCGCCCCCCAGGCCGGCGCCGCCGGAGCATGAGGCGCCGGGTACGCCTGCGGGGCCGGCGGCGCGGGCGGAGCCTGCTGCGTCCACTGCGACTCGAGACGGGTCAGGGACTCCAGCTCGCCGTAGTCGAGGAATATGCCCCGGCAGCCGCTGCACTGCTCGATCTGGACGCCATTGCGGTTGTATGTGTGCATCGCTGCATGGCACTTGGGACACTGCATCGTCTACTCAGCTCCTCGCCGTGTTGTCGACGTCGCCGGGATGCATGCCCGGCGACGAGACCTTCACCCTACGACGGAGCCTCGAACTCCAACTCGGGTGCCAGTGTCCCGATTCGGGTACAGGCGTCGAGCACCGCCTGCTCGACCGCGTCCGGTCGACGCCCCTCCCCCGCCGACTTCGCCAGCGCGAGCGCCGCCGTCTGGACGGTCAGCGCCCTGGCCGGCACGTCCAGTTGGGGCCAGGGGTCGTCGACGCAGGCCACCGCGGGGCCGCCGGCACCCGTGTACGCGCCGAGGAACCGCTGCCAGACCTCCGGCGGCAGCAGGCCCGCCGCGAACCACGCAGCAGGGCGGGCAAGGTCCCAGGCCGGGTCGCCGAGGCCGAGATCGTCGACGTCTATCAGCAGCCAGGGGCCGTCGGGGGCGGGGTGGCGCACGAGTTGGCCGAGGTGGAGGTCACCGTGGCAGACGTTTGGGCACGCAGGGCCGGAGGGAGTGGGCGGTCCCTCGCCGCGGGCCCAGGCGGGCAGGCGCGCCCAGGCGCGCCGCACGTCGCGGGTGGCCGGGTGGTCCGCCGCGGCCGCGTCCATGCGGGCCACGGCGGCCGCCGCCTTCGCCGGGCCCCGCATCGGCGGGAGCGGACCGGGCAGGCCCGCGGGCTCGACACGGTGCAGTCGCGCCAGGAGGACCGCCGCGTCCTCCCAGGGCGCGGCGTCCGGGTCGCCGGGGTCGACGGGAGCGCCGTAGGGCCAGGTGGTGACGGGGCGGTCCTGGGCGCTCGTGTTGTGCGGCAGCGGCGGCAGGAGGATGCCCGCCAGCGCCGGGTGGGCCGCCAGGGCGAGGCGTGCGCGGTGGGCGACCGGGTCCGTCCCGGAGGCGTGCGCCTTGGCGACGGCCGAGCCGTGGCGTACGACGGTTCCGTCGGGGCGGTCGGCGAGCGTCTGGCCGTCCTGGGCGGCCCCGCACGCCGGGCAGCCACCACGCGGCGCCGCCCGGTGGGCGGCGCTCCGGGCGACGGAGGCGAGTACGCGAACGACGGAGGCGGTCACGGGGGGAGCGTAGCGGCAGCGTGGTGCGCGCTTGCGCGCTTTGGGTTCCGGGGCGGGCCGGCGCGGGGGGCGCGCTTCGAGTATGCGGCCGGGCCCGGCGGCCTGCGCCGGTGGGTGGTTGCGAAGCGGAGCCTCCGGAGCGCGGCACCCTGACGCCACACCACACGGACCGGGCCACGCCCGAGAAGCGCCCGGACCGGGCCACGCCCGGAAACGTGGACCCGGTACGCCGCCCGCCCGAGGGCAACGCGCGATGGCCGGTCAGCTCCCCAGCTGACCGGCCAAACGCTGCCGTCCGCCGCACCCCCGTCCCCACGGGGTTGTTGGCCGGATGTCCCCGACCCGGACCGCTCTTCCGGGCCCGGGGCGCCGTTCAGCGCCCCAGCATCACGCCCACGGACGACGCCTGTGTGACCACTGCGTCCCAGCCGCCGAAGACGACCACGAGCAGTGCCGCGAGGGGAAGGACCATGGCCGTCGCCACCAGCGGATGGCGCGTGCCGGACTGGCGGCCGCCGAACGCGGCGGATG
Organism: Streptomyces peucetius; assembly: GCF_025854275.1. NCBI lineage: Bacteria > Bacillati > Actinomycetota > Actinomycetes > Kitasatosporales > Streptomycetaceae > Streptomyces > Streptomyces peucetius. Next base: position 1,394,986 of record NZ_CP107567.1, read on the forward strand.
CCTTGCGTCCCTGCGTGCGGATCATCGTCCGCGATGCCGTGTCCGCCATGGTCCTTCTCCTGTCGTGGTTGGCAGCGGCGGGTGTCTGACCTCGGGGGACGAGTGCTGCACCCGCCGCTTGACATCAACATTAGGGAAACGGCGGGGCCGGGACGTCATGCCCTCGTACCGATTGCCTGGCCTCCCGGAGGATGAGCCGTCACCCCCCGGAGTACTCCCCTGGGTGGAGACGGGGCTCCGGGTCTTGGGGTCTTCCCGGAGGGGGCCCTCAGTCGGTGGTTTCGTCGTCGCGCGGGACGGGCTGTTCCACCAGGGCCAGTACCCGGGTCGCCATGAAACGGGCCGTGCGGACGACGGAGCCTGACCGAGTGACTTCACTCACTTCGACCACTCCCCTGCGCACCGCGGTCTCGACCCTGCGGCCCGCCCGGCTTGCCACCACTTCGTACGTGCGCGTCGTGTCCCCCGCGTCCACCACTATCTCCACGCGGTCGCCCTTCATCGATCCAATCCCCCTTCTGTGCCGAGTCGTTGAGATCTCGCACGGGTCGGGGGCAAGGGATCCGCTCTCCGCCGACCACTCCTCAAGTGTCCCATCGGGCACTGACAATCGATCCGAACGCGAGGGCGCGGCCTATGAGCGCACCGGCGCGGGGGTACGTAAGCTGTGGCACGTCACAAGCGGACGACCGGGCAGCGGGGTGGGGCCTCCCCACCGTAGGTAGGGGACGGACATGGCGATGATGCGGCTCCGGCGCGAGGACCCGCGAGTCGTCGGCTCGTTCAGAATTCACCGGCGGCTCGGTGCGGGCGGCATGGGTGTGGTGTATCTGGGGTCCGACCGGCGGGGGCAGCGGGTCGCGTTGAAGGTGATCCGGCCGGACCTGGCGGAGGATCAGGAGTTCCGGTCGCGGTTCGCCCGCGAGGTGTCGGCGGCGCGGCGTATCCGCGGCGGCTGTACGGCCCGGCTGGTGGCCGCGGATCTGGAGGCGGACCGGCCGTGGTTCGCGACCCAGTACGTACCGGGGCCGTCGCTGCACGACAAGGTGGTCGAGGAGGGTCCGCTGCGGGCCGCCGACGTGGCCGCGGTGGGTGCCGCGCTGTCGGAGGGGCTGGTGGCCGTCCACGAGGCCGGTGTGGTGCACCGTGATCTGAAGCCGTCGAACATCCTGCTGTCGCCCAAGGGGCCACGGATCATCGATTTCGGTATCGCCTGGGCCACGGGCGCGAGCACGCTGACGCATGTGGGTACGGCCGTGGGGTCTCCGGGTTTCCTCGCGCCGGAGCAGGTGCGCGGCGCGGCGGTGACGCCGGCGACCGATGTCTTCGCGCTGGGAGCGACGCTGGCGTACGCGGCGATGGGCGACTCCCCGTTCGGGCACGGCAGTTCCGAGGTGATGCTGTACCGGGTGGTGCACGAGGAGGCGCAGCTGCACGGAGTGCACGACGCGCTGGCGCCGCTGGTGTCGGCGTGTCTGGCGAAGGACCCCGAGGAGCGGCCCAGCACCTTGCAACTGTCCATGCGGCTCAAGGAGATCGCGGCCCGGGAGGCGCAGGGCCTGCATGACGCCCGGCCGCCGGCGCAGCGGGACCGCGAACGGGAGCGGGTCGACTCGAACCGGCCGACCGCGCGCTATCCGGAGCGGCCGGACCGCACCGAACGCATGGAGCGGCGGACGGGTGGCTCCTCGCGGCCGCAGGCGCCGGCCCGCACCGGTGGCGGGTCCCGGCCGCAGCAGCCGCGCACGGCGGGCCGTACGAACGGCCGTCAGGGCGGCGGGACCAGGCCGGGTGCGCGGACGACGTCGACGGGCCGGCGGCCGGCCAATCCGCGGCTGCTGCGCCAGCGGATCACGGTCTTCTTCGTGGTGACGCTGATCGTGGCGCTGGGGATCGCCGCGGCGCAGAAGCTGTAGCGGCTACGCGGGGCGGCCGGTGGCGACCGCGTAGAAGGCGACGGCGGCCGCCGCGCCCACGTTGAGCGAGTCGACGCCGTGGGCCATGGGGATGCGCACCCATTCGTCGGCGGCCATGAGTGCCTTGGTGGACAGCCCGTCGCCTTCCGCTCCGAGCATGAGTGCCACGCGGTCCAGGCGGTGCGGGGCGGCCTCGTCGATCGAGGACGCCTTCTCGTCGGGGGTGAGGGCGAGCAGCCTGAAGCCGGCTTCGCGGACCGCTTCGAGGCCCTTCGGCCAGGTGTCGAGGCGGGCGTACGGCACGGAGAACACCGCGCCCATGGAGACCTTCACGGAACGGCGGTAGAGCGGGTCCGCGCAGTCCGGTGAGAGCAGCACGGCGTCCATGCCGAGGGCCGCCGCGCTGCGGAAGACGGCGCCGATGTTGGTGTGGTCGTTGACCGACTCCATGACGACCACCCGGCGTGCGCCGGTGAGCAGGTCGCCGGCGTCCGGCAGCGGTTTGCGCTGCATGGAGGCGAGGGCCCCGCGGTGGACGTGGTAGCCGGTGACGCGTTCGGCGAGGGCGGGGTCGACCGCGTACACGGGCGCGGGGACCTCTTCGATGACGTCGCGCATGACGTCGAGCCACTTGGCGGAGAGCAGCATGGAGCGCATCTCGTAACCCGCCTGCCCCGCGCGGCGGATGACCTTCTCGCCCTCGGCGATGAACAGGCCCTCCGCGGGTTCGCGACGGCGGCGCAGCTCGACGTCGGTCAGGCCCGTGTAGTCGCGCAGACGGGGGTCGTCGGGGTCGTCGATGGTGATGAGATCGGCCACGGGGTGATACTGCCTTCTTGGATGTGCGGTGCCAACGGTTCCCGCAAGGTCGGGTTACCGGTGGTTACTTGTGCGGGCCGACGGCGACGACGTCGCCGATGACGATGACGGCCGGGGGGCGTACGTCCTGGGCCCTGACCGTCTCGGCGACGGTCGCGAGCGTGGCGTCCACCCTGCGCTGGGCCGCGGTCGTCCCCTCCTGGACGAGGGCGAGCGGGGTGTCGGGCGCCTTGCCGTGCGCGATGAGGGCCTGGGCGATGGCGCCGATCTTGTCGACGCCCATGAGCACCACGAGCGTGCCGCGCAGCCGGGCGAGGGACTTCCAGTCGACGAGCGAACGCGGGTCGTCGGGGGCGACATGGCCGCTGACGACGGTGAACTCGTGCGCCACGCCGCGGTGGGTCACCGGGATACCGGCCGCCGAGGGGACCGAGATGGAGCTGGAGATGCCGGGCACGACCGTGCAGGGGATACCGGCCTCGGCGAGCGCCTGGGCCTCCTCCATGCCGCGGCCGAAGACGTACGGGTCGCCGCCCTTCAGCCGTACGACGGCCTTGCCGGCCTTCGCATGCTCGATGAGCGCGTTGTTGATGGCCTCCTGGGCCATGAACCGCCCGTAGGGGATCTTGGCCGCGTCGATCACCTCGACGTGCGGCGGGAGTTCGTCGAGGAGGTCGCGCGGACCGAGCCGGTCGGCGATGACCACGTCAGCCTCCGCGAGCAGGCGGCGCCCCCGGACGGTGATCAGGTCGGGGTCGCCCGGGCCGCCGCCGACAAGGGCGACGAACGGGGCGCGGCTGCGGCGGTGGGGCGCCGCGAGGGTGCCGTCGCGCAGCCCCTCGACGACGGCGTCGCGCACGGCGGCGGAGCGGCGCGGGTCGCGGCCGGTGAGGACGGCGACCGTCACACCGTCGCTGCGGCCGGTGGCCGGGGTCCAGGCGGTCGCCGCGTCCGCGTCGTCGCTGCGTACGCACCAGGTCTTGGTGCGCTCGGCCTCCTCTGAGGCGCGGGCGTTGGCCTCGGGGTCGCTGGTGGCGACCAGGGCGTACCAGGCGTCGGCGATGTCGCCGTCCTCGTAGCGGCGGCGGGTCCAGGTGATCTCGCCGGACTCGGCCATCGCCTCGACGGAGGGCGTCGCGGAGGGGGAGATCAGGGTGACGTCGGCCCCGGCGGCCACCAGGGCCGGGAGCCTGCGCTGGGCGACCTGCCCGCCGCCGATGACGACGACGCGGCGCCCGGCGAGTCGCAGGCCGACGGGGTAGGCGGGGTGCTCGGCGGGCGGAACGTGCTCAGCCATGGCGGTGCGGCTCCTCGGGCGGGGCAGTGCGGAGGCCGCTGCGACGGTGAAGCGGCTGGTGGGGACGGGTGAGGGGTCCTGGCGACCACGATACGGCCCCGCTCACGGGGCCGGCGGGGACCGTTGCGGAACGGTTGCCTCCGAGTGCGTCACGCACCCGGTGCTCAGCGGACCGGGGGCGTGACGCGGGTGCGTCCTGCGGGTGCGTGACGCGGGTGCGTGACGCGGGGCTACTTCTCGGTGACTCCGGCCGAATCGAAGGTCGCCACCTCGTGCATGGCCCGAGCCGCGCTCTGGACCAGGGGAAGTGCCAGCAGCGCTCCCGTGCCCTCGCCGAGGCGGAGATCCAGGTCGACCAGAGGGCGCAGGCCCAGCTTGTTCAGCGCCGCGACGTGGCCCGGTTCGGCGCTGCGGTGGCCGGCGATACAGGCGGCCAGCGCCTCGGGGGCGACGGCGCGGGCCACCAGGGCCGCGGCGCCGGTGCTGACGCCGTCGAGGATCACGGGTGTGCGCAGGGAGGCGCCGCCGAGGATGAGGCCGACCAGCGCGCAGTGCTCCAGGCCGCCGACGGCCGCCAGGACGCCGATCGGGTCGGCCGGGTCGGGCCGGTGGAGCTCGAGGGCGCGGCGGACGACGTCGACCTTGCGGGCGTGCATCTCGTCGTTGATGCCGGTGCCTCGGCCGGTGATCTCCGACGGGTCGGCGCCCGTGTAGACGGCGATGAGCGCGGCGGACGCGGTGGTGTTGGCAATGCCCATCTCACCGGCGAGCAGAGCCTTGTTGCCGGCGGCCACCAGATCACGGGCGGTCTCGATGCCGACCTCGATCGCCGAGAGGACCTCCTCACGGCTCAGGGCCTGCCCGGTGGTGAAGTCGGCGGTGCCGGGCCGGACCTTGCGCGGCAGCAGTCCCGGAGTGGCGGGCAGGTCGGAGGCCACGCCGACGTCGATGACGCAGACCTCGGCGCCGACCTGGTTGGCGAAGGCGTTGCAGACCGCTCCCCCACCGAGGAAGTTGGCCACCATCTGGCTGGTGACCTCCTGGGGCCAGGCCGTGACGCCCTGGGCGTGCACGCCGTGGTCGCCCGCGAAGATCGCGACGGCGGCCGGCTCCGGGATCGGCGGGGGGCACATCCGGGAGAGGCCGGAGAGCTGTGCGGAGATGATCTCCAGCATGCCGAGCGCGCCGGAGGGCTTGGTCATCCGCTTCTGGCGTTCCCACGCCTCACCGAGCGCCTTGGCGTCCAGCGGACGGATGTTGGTGACGGTCTCCTGCAGCAGGTCGTGCGGCTGCTCGCCCGGCAGGGCACGGCGGCCGTACGTCTCCTCGTGGACCACCCAGGACAGCGGGCGGCGCTTCGACCAGCCCGCCTGCATCAGCTCGGGCTCCTCCGGGAACTCGTCGACGTAGCCCACGCAGAGGTAGGCGACGACCTCGAGGTGATCGGGCAGGCCGAGCGTACGGACCATCTCGCGCTCGTCGAAGAAGGAGACCCAGCCGACGCCCAGGCCCTCCGCGCGGGCGGCGAGCCACAGGTTCTCGACGGCGAGCGCCGAGGAGTAGGGCGCCATCTGCGGCTGGGTGTGCCGGCCGAGGGTGTGGCGGCCGCCGCGGGTGGGATCGGCGGTGACGACGATGTTCACCGGGGTGTCGAGGATGGCCTCGATCTTCAGTTCCTTGAACTGCTTCGCCCGGCCCTTGGGCAGCGACTTGGCGTACGCCTCGCGCTGACGCTGGGCCAGTTCGTGCATCGTCCGGCGGGTCTCCGCGGAGCGGATGACGACGAAGTCCCAGGGCTGTGAGTGGCCGACGCTGGGCGCGGTGTGCGCCGCTTCGAGGACGCGGAGCAGGACCTCGTGCGGGATGGGGTCGCTGCGGAAGCCGTTGCGGATGTCGCGCCGTTCACGCATCACGCGCAGGACGGCCTCGCGTTCGGCGTCGCCGTAACCCGGCGCCGGGGCGGTGGGGTGGGCCTCGGGCGACTCGGCACCGGCCGGGTCGCCGGAAACGGGTACGGGATCCGGCTGGGCGGCATCGGGTCCTGCCTCCGGCGCTGCCGCGGTGGCCGCGTCCGCGGGCGGGGCGTCGGGTGCGGCTTCGGGGTCCGGTCCGGCCGGCTCGGCGGCGGCCTGGGCCGTCTCCGCGCCGGGGGCGGTGGCGGGCTGTGCCGCGTCGGGCGACTGCCCGGCGACCGGGCCGGCGGTGGGTGCGGGACCGTCGGCGGGGGCCTCGGCGCCGGGCTCGACGGCATCGGCGGCCGTGGGCTGCGGGCCGGGCACGTGCTCGCCTGCCGGGCCGACGGCGCCCGGCTCCGCCGGCTCGGCCGCCACGACGGGCTGGCCCTCGGGCGACTCGGCACCGGCGGGCGCAGGGCCGGGCGTTGCCGCCTCGGCAGCCGGAGCGGTGCCGGGCGCAGGCGTCTCGGCCGCCGGGGTCTCGGCCGCAGAGGCTGCCGACGGGTCGGTATCGGCGGCGACGGCGACCGGGCCGGCGGCATCGGGCGTCTCGGGGGAGGCCGGTGCCGGCTCCGGGTTCTGAGGCACCGTGCCGTCCTGAGGGGCGGCCCAGCCTTCGGCGGCCGCCTCCGGGATGCTCTGCGCGGCGGCGGCTTCCGCCGCGTCCGCCGGGGCGTCCACGTCCGCTCCCTCTTCCGTCTCGGGGGCCGCTGCCTGCGCCGCGGCCACTGCGCTGTCCGTCGCCTCGGGTGCGACGGACGCCGGCTCGGTCTCGACGGGCGCCGGCTGCGCCTCGGCGGGGGCCGCGTCCTGCGCCGTCCCCTCGGCGACGGTGGTCTCGGGCTCGGCCGTCGCCGGCGACGGCGCGTCGGCGGCGGCCGGTGCGGCTGCCTCCGTGGGCGCGGGAGCGGGCGACGCCGCGTGTCCGGAGACCTCCGGCTCCGCGGCCGTGTCCGGTACGGCCCCCTCCGGGGCCACGGGGGGCTGCTGGTCGGAGCCGCCGGCCCGCGGTGCGGGCACGGTGGCCTCGGCGTTCGCCGGGTCGGTCGGGACGACCGTTTCTGCGGGGGCCGCCGTCTGCTCCTGTGGCGGCTGGGGGTCCCAGGGGGCGCCGGCCTGCGGCGGGATCTCACCCAGCTGGGGGCCGGGCAGCTCGGCGCCCGGGTCCTCCCGGGGCACGTCCAGGTACTCCACGCCGGTGGTCGCGACGGCCTGTGCCTGTGCCTGAGTGGTGCGGACGGCCATGGGGTGCGGCGGTGTGCCGGAGGCCGGTCCACGGTCGGCGAGCGAACGGACCACGCCGCTCGACGTGTCGGGCACGGGCGGTCCCATGTGGAGCGGGCGGCGCGCGGGCGCCGGCGTCGGCATGGCGGAGGTCGCGGCGGCCGGCGTCCGTACGGCACCGAGGTCGACGGCGCCGGAATCACGGCCGCCCGCCTCGTGGGCGCCGGCCTCGTGGACCGCCGCCTGGGCCTCGGCCTGCGGGTGCGCGGCCTGGGCCGCCTGCTGCGGCGCGGCATCCGCGACGGCCGGGGCCGCCTCGGCCGCCGGAGCCACCCCCGGTACGACCGACATGGTCCCCTGCACCTGCGCCAACGGCTCGTGTGCCGCCGCCGCCTGTGCCTGGCCCCCGTGGAACTGCTGCTGGGCGTGCCCGGAAGCTCCGGCGTCCGGGGTCACCTCGACGAACTCCGGGCCGGGCGCGGCGTTCTCCGTCACCGGCGGAACGGGCTGCGCCGCCGGCTGTTCCGCTCCGTGCACGACGGGGGCGGCCTGGTAGTCGTGCGGCGCGTAGCCCGCCGCGCCGTGGTCCATCTGGTACTCGCCGCTCCGGTGCTGCGGCCCGGCCTCCTGGTTCGCCGTCGCCTGAACGGACACGGGCGCGGCCGCGTACTGATCGGCGGCGGGCGCGGCCTGCTGATGCGCGCCCGGGGCGGGGGCCGGAACCGGGGAGTCGCTCCACGCTCCCTGGGAGCCCGGCATCAGGAGCAGGTCGTCCTCTTCGGGACCGTTCTCGGAGTGCACGGCGTTCTCGGGGCTCTCGGAGCTCTCGAGGTAGGTGTACGCGCCGGGAGCGGGGATCCCCGGCTGCTCCACCATGCCTGCGTTCTCCGGCAGCCCCTCGCCCGGGATCTGGCCGGTGTCAGTCATGCGCGTACCCCTCGCCCATCGGTTGCTCCTTCGCCCTTCGCCCGGGACGTCCGACAGCGGCACACCTGACGCCCGTGAACAAGAACGAGCGTGTGCGCCGCGCGGCACGATTGACCCACGGACCAAAGCATTGTCGCGGTCGTTCGCCACCACGGCAGCAAGATCCGCCGTGGTTCGCTGTGGGCTGCGCCACGTCGCGCGACCCCCCGGTGCCGACGTACCACATACGGGAACCAAAGCGGCTCCCTTTTCCGGACATTGACGAACGAAGCGACGAACGCCCGGCTGCGGTACGACGATCGGCCAGCCTACCCCGGACCGTCCGTCACGGAGGGCAGGGGCCGAGGACCGGACCGCCTTCCACAGAGCAGGAAGACCACCGAGCGTTCGCGTTCCGACCAGTCGGAGGTGTCCATTTCGACGGATTGGAGGAGTGCGCATTCGACGGTGTATCCGCCGGCGGCGAGGGCCGCGCCGATGGCCTCCGCCTCGTCGCGCGTGGAGGCATGGGTGACGATGCGCTCCGGCCGGCGGTCGGCGACGGCGGTGACGACCGGCACTCCCCCGCCACCGATGCGTACGACGTCGGGCTCGGGCAGCCGTTCCAGGACGTGCGGTGCCCGCCCGTGCACGACGTCGAGCTGGACGCCGAGGCGGCGTGCCGCGGCTTCGCTGCGACGGCAGGCTTCGGGATCGTTGTCGACCGCGATGACGGCGGCGCCGAAGCGGCCCGCTTCCGCGGCGAGCGCGCCGCTGCCGCAGCCGATGTCCCAGACGAGGTCGCCGGTGCGGGGCCCGAGCCGGGCCAGTTGGGCGGCGCGCAGCCCGGCGAACTCGCCCTCGCCGCGGGTGGGCGCCTCGGCGGGCGGCAGCGCCCAGCCGCGTTCGGCCGGCGGGTAGCCCGGGTCCCGGCCGGCGATCCAGCCACCCGTTCCGGTGAGGGAGGGCGTGCTGCCGGTGCCGCCGATGACGATGACGACGTTGGGGTCGCGCCACATGTGGTCGGCGACCTTGTCGGAGGTGAGGACGGTGACCTGCTCGCGGGCCGTACCCAGTTCCTCGCAGATGACGAAGGTGCGGTGGATGCCGTCGAGCAGCAGCGCCAGTTCGGCGGGGCCGGCGCCCGGAGAGGTGAGGACCGCGACCTTGGTGTGGGCGCGGCACACATTGACGGCGCGGCGCAGCGTGCGGCGGTGTGCGACGACGATCTGGGCGTCGTCCCAGGGCATACCGGCCCGGGCGAAGGCGGTGGCCACGGACGAGACCGCGGGGACGACCTCGACCTCCAGACCGTACTCGGGGGCGCGCAGGGTGCGTACGACGCCGAAGAGGCCCGGGTCGCCGTCGGCGAGGACGACGGCGCTGCCACGGTGCCCGGCGATCCGCCTGGCGGCGAGGCCGACGCTGCCGAGGCGGATGCGCTCGGCGCGGGGCGGGACCTCGGGCAGTGCCAGGTGGTGGGCGGCGCCGGCCACCAGAGTGGCGGCGGACAGGGCGGACCTGGCCGCTCGAGTGAGCGGCGAACCGTCCCAGCCGATCACCGTGACCCGGTCGGCCATCGTCGTCAGTCTCCTGGAATGTCGCAGGTGGGGGCAGTGCCGCGGGTAAGCGTCGCACCGTGAGGGTACCTGGCGGCCGTGTGGAGGGGCCGTGTGGAGGGGCGTCCGGCCGCCCGGGCGGAGTCAGTTCCAGTCGGTGAAGGAGCGGTAGCCGGCCTCGGCCATCCGGTCGGCCTCCAGGTCCTCGGGCAGCAGGCTCCAGACGATGAGGTCGGTGCGGATGTCCGTCCAGCTGCCGGTGCCGTCGTCGGGGCGGGTGCGCGCTATCCAGGCGTTGCGCAGGACACCTTCGCTGATGCAGCCGATCTTCTGCGCCACCTGCTGGGAGGCGGTGTTGTCGGCGGCGGTGCGCAGTTCCATGCGTTCGAACTTCTGGTTGCGGAAGAGCCACTGGGCCACGGCGAGGACGGACTCTGTGGCGTATCCCTCGCCGCGGGCCCAGGGGGCCGTGACGTAGGAGACCTCGGTGGACAGGGCCCGCCAGTCGGTGTTCCGCAGGTGGACGACGCCGACGAGCCGCTGGGTGAGGAACTCCGTGACGGCGAGGACGATGCCGCGGCCCTCCGTCCGCTCGGCAGGAGCGATCCTGCGGACCCAGTCCTCGGCATCGGCGGTCGTGTAGGGGTGGGGCACGGAGGTCCAGGCGGTGACCATGTCGTCGTTCATCATCTCGGTGTGGGCCGCGACGTCGGCGTCCTCGTAGGGGCGCAGCACCAACCGCTCCGTGCTGATGGACACGTCCGGGAAGGTGGTAGTCATGCGCAGCTCCATGCCGAAGACTGTCGATAAATGGTCAAAGCCGTTGGGTTGTCGTAGCCGTAAAGGCACAGCATGCAACATCGGGTGCGGGCTGCGCATGGCCGGGTGGGGTACGACGCGGCCCCGCGCACCTTGGTAGGTGCGCGGGGCCTGCGTCAAGTGGGGCTGCGGGGGCCTTACTTGGCGGCACCGAAGGCGGGGACGACGGATCCGGCGTACGTGTCCTCGATGAACTTCTTCACCTCGGGCGAGCCCAGGAGCTTCACGAGCTTCTGCACCCGCGCGTCGTCCTCGTTGCCCTCCTTGACGGCGAGGAAGTTGGCGTACGGGTTGCCTTCGGCCTTCTCCAGCGCCAGGGAGTCCGTGGCGGGCTTCAGGTCGGCCTCGATGGCGTAGTTGCCGTTGATGACGGCGGCGTCCACGTCGTTCAGGGCGCGGGGCAGCGTCGCGGCCTCGAGCTCCTTGAACTTCAGGCCCTTGGCGTCCGCGATGTCGGAGAGCTTGGCGTCCGTGCCGGCGCCGTCCTTGAGGGTGATGAGGCCGTTGTCGGCGAGCAGCGCGAGCGCGCGGCCCTCGTTGGTCGTGTCGTTGGGGACGGCAACGGTCTGGCCGGCCTTGATGTCCTTGATGCCCTTGGCCTTCTTGGAGTAGAGGCCGAGGGGCTCGAGGTGGACGTCGACGACGGGGACGATCGTCGTCCCGTTCTTCTTGTTGAAGTCGTCCAGGTACGGCTTGTGCTGGAAGAAGTTGGCGTCGACCTGGCCCTGCTGGGTGGCGGTGTTCGGCAGGACGTAGTCGGTGAACTCCTTCACCTCCAGCTTCAGGCCCGCTTCCTTCGCCAGGTTGTCCTTGACGTAGTTCAGGATGTCCGCGTGCGGCGTCGGCGAAGCGGCGACGACGAGGGCCTTGGACGTGTCGCCCTGGGATCCGTCGCCGGCCTGGGCGCCCGGGTCGGAGGCCGTGCCGCAGGCGGTGAGGCCGAGGGCGAGGGCGGCGGTGGCGGCGGCAGCCGCGGTGAACTTGATGTTGCTACGCACGAAAAGTGCCTCTTTCTGGTGGTGGTACGTCGCCCGGACAAGGAGTGCGGGCCGTGTGGGGACAGAGCCGGGGGTTCAGCCTGCGGCGCGTCCGCGGCGGGCCAGGAGCCGTACGACGCCGTCGCCGACGAGCTGCACGATCGTCACGAGGGCGATCAGGATCACGACCGTGACGAGCATGAACTGCGTCTCGAAGCGCTGGAATCCGTAGGTGACGGCCTTGGAACCGAGGCCTTCGCCGCCGACCGCGCCCGCCATCGCCGAGTAGCCGACGAGGACGATCACGGTGGTGGTGACGGCGGAGACGAGTGAGGGCAGGGCCTGCGGTAGCAGCACCTTGCGCACGACGGTGGGGACGGAGCCGCCCATTGCCAGGACCGCTTCGACGAGTCCGTGGTCGACCTCTCGGATCGCGGTCTCGACCAGCCGGGCGAAGAAGGGGATGGCGCCGACGGCGAGCGGCACGATCATCGCGGTGGGGCCGATGAAGGTGCCGACGACAAGGGTGGTGAAGGGGATCAGCGCGATCAGCAGGATGATGAACGGCAGCGAGCGGCCGATGTTCACGATCACGCCGACGACTTTGTTCACCGGCGTGTTCTGCAGCAGTCCGCCCTTGTCGGTGAGGACGAGCAGCACACCGAGCGGCAGCCCGCCGGCGACGGTGACGACGGTGGACCACAGAACCATGTAGAGGGTGTCGACGGTGCCCTGGCTCAGCAGGGGCTGCATCTCGGACCAGGTCACTTCGCGACCTCCTTGACCGGCGCGGGGCTGTTCTGCGCCGGGACGGCCACGTCCTCGGCGTCGAGGACGTCGATCTGCAGACCCTGCTCGCGCAGGAAGCCGACGGGGACGACGTTCTCCTCGTAACGGCCGGGGAGTTCGATGCGCATCCGGCCGATCTGGCGGCCGCCGACGGTGTCCATCGCGGCACCCAGGATCGATATGTCGATGTTGTAGGTGCGCGACAGCTGGGAGATGACCGGCTGGGTGGCGGCCTCGCCGTGGAAGGTGACGTCGACGACGGTGCGGTCGGGGCCGGACGCCTCGCCACCCACAGGGAAGAGCTCGTGGGCCAGCTCGGAGCCCGGCGTCGCGAGCAGTTCGCTCACCGTCCCGGATTCGACGATCTTCCCCTTCCTCATCAGGGCGGCCGAGTCGCAGATCGTCTTGACGACGTCCATCTCGTGCGTGATCAGCAGGACCGTGAGTCCGAGCTGCCGATTGAGGTCACGCAGCAGCTGGAGGATCGAGCGGGTGGTCTCCGGGTCGAGGGCGCTGGTCGCCTCGTCGGACAGCAGCACCTTGGGGTCGCCGGCAAGCGCGCGGGCGATGCCGACGCGCTGCTTCTGACCGCCGGAGAGCTGCCCCGGGTAGGTCTTGGCCTTGTCGGCGAGGCCCACCAGGTCGAGGAGTTCCAGGGCCTTGCGGGAGCGCAGGGCGCCGGGAACGCCGAGGATCTCCAGGGGCAGTTCGACGTTGTCCTTGACCGTGCGCGAGGACAGCAGGTTGAAGTGCTGGAAGACCATGCCGATGCGGCTGCGTGCCTCACGCAGTTCCCCGGAGGCCCGCCGGTTGCGTCCAGCCAGGGCGGTGAGGTCCTCACCGGCGACGGTCACGGTGCCGGAGGTAGGGCGCTCGAGGAGGTTGACGCAGCGGATCAGCGAGGACTTTCCGGCGCCGCTCTGTCCGATGACTCCGAAGACCTCGCCCTCACGGACGTGCAGATCGACGCCGTCCAGAGCGGTGACCTCGCGGCCGCCTCGCGACTGGTAGACCTTGGTAAGGCCCGTAGTGGTGATCACAGGGGTTTCCGTCACTGTCGAGTGCACGACGAAGGTGTCCGCCGGGCACGGGGCGTTTCGGTTCCGACGCGGCACGGCTGGTTCGGCTGGGTGGCCGGGGCAACGCGTGCGCGGGGCAGGCTCGGTCCGAGGCGTTTCTGATCTCCGGGGACGGTCGGACGCGGCGCGGCTGTCGGTCTCGCTTCGGGGCGCGAGGCTCAGGCAGGGGCCCTCAGATGGCGCACATTCGACACATACAACGAGCACCGGGCGTCGTGTTCGCCTCGGTCGCAAGGGTGCGGCTGCTCGTCGTGGTCATGGCTGCAAGTAAAACAGACAGGCCGATCGGCACTGGGTTCGTGTCCGTATAGCGGACAGGAGGACTGCGCTATACGGACAGTTCACTCCCCCGCGGTGATCTCGACGCCCTCCGGTGTGACCAGCGCGGACACGGCGGAGAGGTCCGGTACGACGATGTCTGCGGTGAGTTCGGCACGGGTGTGGGTTGTGGTCAACGCCACGGTGCGCATGCCGGCCGCTCGTCCGGCGGTGAGCCCCGCGGGGGCGTCCTCGAAGACGACGCAGCGGGCGGGATCGACGCCGAGCATGCGGGCCGCGAGCAGGAACGGCTCGGGGTCGGGCTTGCCGCGGGTGACGTCGTCGGCGGCGACCGTCATCTTGGGCCGTACGCCGACCTCGGCGAGCCGGGCCTCGGCGAGCCGCCGGGTGGCGGAGGTGACCACGGCCCACCGCTCCGGCGGCAGCTGCGCGAGCAGGCGGAGCGTGCCGGGCAGCGCCACCACTCCCTGGGCGACGTCCTCCACCTCGAGGTGCTCGATACGGGCAACCGCCTCGGGGACGAGGCGCGCGGGCAGCAGGTCGGCGGCTATCTCCGCGGCCGGGCGGCCGTGCAGTTCGACGCGGGCGAACGCGTCGGCGGTGATGCCGTACTCGCCGGCCCATCGGGTCCAGCAGCGGTTCACCGATTCCAGGGAGGAGACGAGCGTTCCGTCGTTGTCGAACAGCAGGGCTTCGGCGTGCAGCTTCATGCTCCCGACCCTAGGCTTCGGGTCCTTCCCGCCTTGCGCCGGGGCCGCGCGCATCGCGGCCTTTGGCCCGTAATACCCTCGGGCCCATGCTTGACGCCCTGACGGTCGCGGTCGGTGTGGCCGCGCTCGCCCTCGCCTCGTGGTGCGGCCTCGCCGCCTATCGGGACCAGCCCACCAAGGACTGGCACTTCATCGGCATGGCCGTGGTGACGGTACTGGCGGTGGCGCAGCTCGTCGTCGGCATCGTGCAGCTGGCGCGGGGCGAGGAACCGGACCAGGGCACCGCGATCTTCCTGTCGTATCTGATCGGCTCGGCCCTCGCGGTACCGGCGGCCGGGTTCCTGTCGCTGGCGGAGCGGACCCGCTGGGGATCCGCGACGGTCGCGGCCGGCGCGGTGGTGCTGGCCGTGCTCGAAGTACGGCTCCACGACATCTGGGGAGGCTGACGATGGCCAAGGCCGCCGCGAAGGAGAGGCGGACGAAGCTGGTCGAGGGCCCCGGGCTGCTGCTGGTCTGGCTCTACGGTGTGATGTCCGTCGGCGCCGTGTCCCGGTCGGTGTACCAGATCATCGACGACTTCGGCAGCGCGCCGCTCGCTCATGTGCTGTCGGCCGTCGCGGCCGTCGTGTACGCGTTCATCACCTACACGCTGGTGCGGGGCGGAGAGACCGCCCGCAAGGCGGCGCTGGTGTGCTGCGCCGCCGAGCTGGCGGGCGTCCTGGTCGTGGGGACATGGACGGTACTGGAGCCGTCGGCGTTCCCGGACTCGACGGTGTGGTCGGAGTACGGGATGGGCTACCTCTTCATCCCGGTGCTGCTGCCGGTGACCGGGATGCTCTGGCTGCGGCGCTCCCGGTCGTCCTGAACCACGCGGGCGCCCCGAGCCCGGGCGGCGCGGAGGCGACCACCGACGAGGCCCGCCGCTCGGGCGCCCGCGACGTACCTCGGGCGCCCGGGACGTACGGGCTCAGGCGCTGGCGACGTACGAACCGGCCTCCGAGACCTTCTCCAGCGTGACCAGCGTCAGCCGCGGCCCCACCTGCTCACGGGAGACCGGGACATAGCCGCGGCTGCGGTACAGCCGCAGATTGCTCTCACTGCGGTGCCCGGTGAACAGCTGGAACCGCTTGGCGGCCGGGTCCCCCGCGAAGCGCTCCTCGATCGCGTCGAGCAGCCGGCCGCCCAGGCCGTGCCGCTGCATCCGCGGATGGACGATGAGCTTGGCGATACGGGCCGTCCCGGTCTCGTCGATCCTGGCACGCACCGAGGCGACGACCTCGTCCCCGAGCCTCGCCACGAGCGCGGGGCCCTGGGTGAGCTCGGCACGGAGGTCGGCGAGCGACTGGGTCAGCGGCTCGATGCCGTAGTCGCCATAGAGCTCGGCCTCTGTCTGATAGCACAGATACTGCAGCTTGAGGATGTGCTCCGCGTCGGCCTCCGCCGCCGCCGAGATGGTCACGCTCATGCCCATGTGCGCACGCCTCCCGCTCACCTGCCACCGCCGGTTGTCTACCGCTCCTTTCCCAGATGTTCAGGAGCTGCAACCTCTGCCGCCAGCATTCTGCGCAGACATCCCAGGCATCGGGAACGCATCGGCCCCAGACTTCCTTGTGAGATACCCAACGTCCCTGCGATTTCCCGGTAGGTGGGGTCGTGCGGCGACAACATCGCAGTCAGCAGCCGGGGACAGTTCCCGGGGGTACGGGCGACGGCTGCCCTGAGGGAGCGGCGGCGCTCGTTGCGGAGGGCGGTGCGCTCCGGGCTGCCCGTGGCGTCGGCGCAGGGGTCGTGGCGGTAGGGGAGTTCACGCCAGGCCGTGCGGCGGGCGCGGCGCGCCTCCGCCCGTACGGCCTTCCTGACCCAGCGGGCGGCGTCGTCCGGCG
Source organism: Streptomyces peucetius (assembly GCF_025854275.1). Classification (NCBI taxonomy): domain Bacteria; kingdom Bacillati; phylum Actinomycetota; class Actinomycetes; order Kitasatosporales; family Streptomycetaceae; genus Streptomyces; species Streptomyces peucetius. The sequence goes on from NZ_CP107567.1 coordinate 1,411,198, forward strand.
GCCCGTCGCCGCCGAGCTGTTCCAGGAGCCGTACCCATACGGCCTGTTCGAGGTCGCCCGCTTCGATCGCGGCGGCGGGCGCTTCCGCTGTCGCCTCCGCGCTCACCAGTGCCTGGAGGGCGCCGACGACCTGGCCGGAGACGGCTGTTTCTCGGGATGCGGTCATGCCGGGCGGGACGGCGCCGGGCCGGGCTCCGGTTGCCCGGACCCGACGCCGTCACCCGTACGGGGGTGCCGCGGACACCGCGTTCCGGTGTCCGCGGCGGTGACGAGCCGTCAACCGCACACGTCCACCGGAGTTGACGCTCCGGCGGCGGGCTCAGCGGCCGGCGTCGGCTGCCGCCAGCAGGCCGGTGTCGGGGTTGTCGGTGAAGATGCCGTCGATGCCCGTGGCGAAGTACGCCCGGTACGCGCCGAAGACGTCGCCGTAGGCGTTCGGGTCCGTGCCGCGCCGGAAGTCGGCGGGGAGGAAGGTGTTCTCGTTGCGCATCGTGTACGGGTGCAGGACCAGGCCGCGGGCGTGGGCGTCCCGCACCAGCGTCGTGGGCTCGGTGAGCCGGCCGTCCGCGTCCTTGGGGATGACGAGGTCCAGCAGCGGGCCGATGCCCTGGGCGAATCCCGCGATCCAGTCCAGGCCCTCGGGCGTGATCAGGTCGGCGACCGTGCGCGGGTCGCCCGCCTCGCGGAAGTCCCACGGGCGGTCGTCCGGCGTCCACAGCAGGACGACGCGCGGGGTGCCCACCAGGCGGGCCATCCGCTCCATGCTCGTCGGCTCGAAGGACTGCAGGAACGTCGGGGAGTCCGCGCGGTGCCGCCCGTAACGGCGCAGCAGCTTCGCCAGCCGCTCCTCCAGGCCGAGCCCGATGCTCCGGAAATAGCTGGGGTGCTTGGTCTCGACGTAGAGCCACACGGGGCGGCCGCGGCGGCGGCCCTCCTTCTCGGCCCACTTCAGGACCTCCTCGAAGGTGGGCACGGTCCAGCGGCCGTCGTAGAGGGTGTTCTCCTGGCGGGTGCCCGGGATCCGCTCCTTGGCGCGCAGTGTCTTCAGCTCGGCGAGCGTGAAGTCCTCGGTGAACCAGCCGGTGAGGCTGACACCGTCGACGGACTTGGTGGTCCTGCGGGAGGCGAACTCGGGGTGGTCGGCGACGTCCGTCGTACCGGTGATGTCGTTCTCGTGACGGCATACGAGATGGCCGTCCTTGGTCGGCACCAGGTCCTGCTCGATGACGTGCGCGCCCACGTCGAGGGCGAACTGGTACGCGCCCATGGTGTGCTCGGGCCGGTAACCGCTCGCACCGCGGTGGGCGATCACCGTGGGCACGGGCAGCTCCCAGCGGTCCTTGCCGGACGGACGGCCGGCGCCCTGGCGCTCGTCCGCCCGCGCCGTCGCCGCACCCGCGCCGATCCCGAGCGCTGCGGTGGTCACGACCGCGGCTCCCAGCACGCTGCGGCGCGCCGGACTGCTGCTCGAACCCTGTGTCATGAAACGTTCCTCCATGTGATGTTCGTGCGATGTTCGTGTGATGTCGCGCACCTGCCGAGCGACGCCCGATGGTAGGCAGTTACGTCTTACCTGCGGCAGACCCTGCACGAACACCGTGGGAACGCGCATCAACACGGCGTATCTCCTGTGTGACCCGATGTGCGATCGGGCATGACCCGCGAGTATCGTCCTCACCTGCAAAGACTTCACCGGCCATAACCGTCCGTCCCATGACACCGGAGGACCCGTTGTCCCGCTTGACGCTCATCAAGGCAGTGCTGGGGCCGATCCTGCGCCTGATGTTCCGCCCGCGTGTGGAAGGCGCGGAGAACATCCCCGGGGACGGGGCGGTGATTCTCGCCGGGAACCACCTCACCTTCATCGACTCGATGATCCTCCCGCTGGTCTGCGACCGCCCGGTGTACTTCATCGGCAAGGACGAGTACGTCACGGGCAAGGGCCTCAAGGGCCGCGCGATGGCCTGGTTCTTCACCGGCTGCGGCATGATCCCGGTCGACCGCGACGGCGCCAACGGCGGTGTGGCGGCGCTGATGACGGGCCGCCGGGTGCTGGAGGAGGGCAAGATCTTCGGCATCTACCCGGAGGGCACCCGCTCCCCCGACGGCCGGCTCTACCGCGGCCGTACCGGCATCGCCCGCCTCACCCTGATGACCGGCGCGCCGGTCGTCCCGTTCGCCGTCATCGGCACCGACAAGCTCCAGCCGGGCGGCGCAGGCCTGCCCCGGCCGGGCCGGGTGACGCTCCGCTTCGGCGAGCCGATGGAGTTCTCGCGCTACGAGGGGATGGACCGGGACCGGTATGTGCTGCGGGCGGTGACGGACTCCGTGATGACGGAGGTCATGCGACTGTCGGGGCAGGAGTACGTGGACATGTACGCGACCAAGGCGAAGGCCGCGTAGCGGTTCCGCTGCGCGGAGCCTGACCCCTACCCGCCCCTTCCCGAAACCGGGGGCTCCGCCCCCGGTTTCGGGAAGGGGCGGGTAGGGAACAGCCCGCCGCAGGCGTCGCGCACCCGCAGGCGCGCCCCCGCCGTCGTCAGTGGTCGACCGTGTCCGCCAGCTTCTGGCCGCGCAGCAGGACCCACGCCGCCACCGCCGTTGCCAGCAGCACCACCGCTCCCGCGCCCGCCGCGAGCCGCAGGCCGTCGACGAACGCCTCCTGCGCGGCGCCGAGCAGTGCCTCCGCCCGTGCGGGACCGAGCACCGCGGATGCCTCCACCGCGCCGCCGAGCGACTCGTGGGCGGCCGAGGCAACGCTCTCCGGCGTGCCGTCCGGTGCGCTGAAGCCGCGGTAGACGCCGGTCACGATCGAGCCCAGCAGGGCGATGCCGAGTGCCGCTCCCAGCTCGTAGGCGGTCTCGGAGACCGCGGAGGCGGCACCCGCCTGTTCCTTGGGGACGCTGGAGAGGATCACGTCCGCGGTGACCGTGAACGAGAACCCCGCGCCCGCGCCGACGACCAGCAGCGCCGCGCCGAGCAGCGGGTAGCCGGTCGTCCTGCCGAGCAGCGTCAGGACGGCGAGGGAAAGCCCGACCGCCGCGAGGCCGCCCGCGACCACCGCCCGTACGGAGTAGCGGCGGGCGACCCTGCCGGCCACCAGACCGGTCGCCACCGCGCCGATCGCCGCGGGCAGTTCGGCCAGTCCCGCCTCGAACGGCGCACGGCCCTGGACGAGCTGCAGGAACTGGGACAGGAAGAACACGAGCCCCGACAGGCCGAGGATGGTAAGCAGGTCGGCGAGCACCGCGGCCGAGAAACCCCGGTGGCGGAACAGCCGCATGTCGAGAAGCGGTGTGCTCAGCGTGAGCTGCCGCCGGACGAATCCGTGGAGACCGGCGACACCGATGAGAGCCGCCGCGCCCGCCTCCCAGCTCACCCCGTGGCCGGCCGCCTCCTTGATCGCGTAGACGACGGCGACCATGCCGACGAGGGACAGGGCCACACTGGCCAGGTCCCAGGGACCGGTGACGTGGTTCTTCGACTCGGGCAGGAGCTTGACGCCGACGACGACGAGGACCGCCATCACGGGCAGGTTGATCAGGAAGACCGAGCCCCACCAGAAGTGCTCCAGCAGGAACCCGCCGACGACGGGTCCGACGGCGGCGCCGGCCGAGGCCATCGCGCCCCATATGCCAATGGCGAGACTGCGTTCCCTGGGGTCGTGGAAGATGTTGCGGATCAGCGCCAGGGTGGACGGCATCAGGGTCGCGCCGGCGACGCCGAGCAGCGCCCGCGCAAGGATCATCGTCTCGGGCGTGGTGGCGTACGCGTTGAGAACGGAGACTGCGCCGAAGGCGACGGCGCCGGTCAACAGCAGCTTCTTGCGGCCGATCCGGTCGCCGAGGCTGCCCATGGAGACGAGCAGGCCGGCGATGACGAACGAGTAGACGTCACCGATCCACAGCAGCTGTGCGCCTGTCGGCTTCAGGTCCTCGCTGAGGAACGGGGTCGCGAGACCGAGGACGGTCGCGTCGACGGCCACCAGCAGAACGGCGAGGACCAGGACGGCGAGCGCCAGCCAGCGCCCGGGGCGGTACACGGTCTCGTCCGTCCCGCTCGTGGGCTGGACGGTGCTGGTCATTTGTCCACTCTCCGTACGGCGCCGCCGAGCAGTAGCTCGACGGTCATGTGCTGGAAGTCCTTCTTGGCGACGCGGCCGTCCATGACGGCCCAGGCGCAGGAGGCGATGAGGGCGTAGAGCGCCTCGGTCAGCCAGGCCGGTGTCAGGTCGATCCGGAACTCGCCCTGCTCCTGGCCGCGCCGGAACAGGTCACAGACGCGGGCGTCGAGACGGGCCCAGCCCTCGTTGATCTCGTCGCCCTCGAAGAGCTGGCTCTCGTTGTAGAGGAAGGCGAGCAGGTCGGCGGCCGGTTCCATCTCGCCGATGAGCCGGCGCAGTGCGTGGCTCGCGTCGCCGTCGTCGAGGCGCGCCGCGTCGAGCGCGGCCTCGAACTCCTGGATGCCGAACTCTTCCAGTGCTCTGACCAGCGCATCCCGGCCGGCGAAGTGCCGGTGCAGGGTGGCTCGGCCGATCCCCGCGGCCCGGGCGACCTCGTCCATGGTGGCGGTCGACCTGCGGGCGAGGAGGGCGGCGGCGGTGCGGAGCACATGTTCTCGATCCATGGCCATGAGACGACTATAGACTATGTGAGACATCACTGTCTCATTCAGGACCCGGACGTCTCCTTACCGCAGGTCCCGAGGCTGCACCATCTGCGTCGCCCGCTGTGGTCCGGGAACAGCCAGCCGCAGCCCTTCCCCGGACAGGCGCGGACGGTGAATCGCCGCGGGTCGCCCAGCAGCTCCGAGGCGCTGCGGGCCACAGCGAGGACCGGCAGCCGCAGACCGGCGGACGGCGACAGCCGCCAGCGGCCGAGCCGGTCCTCGCCGCGGACGAACACGGACACCTTCGCGGCGTCCTCCGCGGCATCGGCCACCGCCTTGAACGCCCGCCCGTCCTGCGGATCGGTCAGACAGGCGTACAGCCGCGCACGGAGCTCCCGTCCCTCCTCCAGGACCGCGTTCGCCTCCTGCGGACGCTGCCGCGCCTGCTTGAGCAGCCCGGCCACCAGCCAGTTTTCCGCGAGGTCCAGATGCCCGGCCCACACGGCGAGGGTGCGGTAGGTGCGCAGCCACTCGGAGCCGGGCCGCGGCAGGCTGTTCCAGCCGGCATAGGTGTTGCAGAACTCGAGGGCCGGCTCGCCGCTCGTGCTCCACGGCAGCCATTCCTCGCCCACCCGCACCGCGTACACGGGCGGAGCCGGCCGGTTCAGCCGCGGGTCGCCGCGCAGGATGCGGTCGTGCAGGGTGCTCAGCCGGTCGCCGGGCTCGATGCCCAGGCGGGTCACGAGTGCCGTGCGGGTGGCACGGTACAGCTCCAGCGCCTCCGCCTGCCGTCCACTGCGATACAGGCCCGTCATCTGCGCCGCGACCAGCCGCTCCCGGCCCGGGTGCGCACCGGCGAGGGGTGTCAGGTCGGCCACGACCCGGTCGTGCGCGCCGAGTTCGAGCTGGGCCTCCGCGCGCTGCTCCAACGCGGACAGCCGCAGTTCGCCGAGCGGCCCGCCCAGCCGTTCGCGCAGACGGTCGTCGGCGTCGTCGGCCAGCAGCGGCCCTCGCCAGAGCGCGAGGGCCCTGTCGTACAGGCGTACGCGCTCCGCGCCGTCGCCGGCGCTCCCGGCACGGCGGACGAGCTCTGTGAAGTCCTGGGCGTCGATCGTGTGTCCGCCCGGGTCGAGGACATAGCCGTCGTGCCGGGTGTCGACGCGCAGCCCGTACGGACGCAGCCGGGCCCGGAGCCGGCCGATGTAGGTGTGGACGGTGCCGCGCGCGGAGGCGGGCGGGCCGCCGTCCCACAGCAGGTCGATGATGCGTCCGGTGGTCACCACCCGGCCCGCTCCCAGCAGCAGGGCCGACAGCAGACAGCGTTCCTGGCGGCGGGTTCCCGTCAGGACCCGCTCTCCTTCGTGACGGGCCTCGAACGGGCCCAGCAGCTGGAACTCCATGGCACCGGCGAGCCTAACCGGCGGCATCACCGGTGCCCAGGCGGTGGTGAGAGCGTGGTCAGACGCCGGGGTCACGCTCTGTCCGAGACAGTCGGCCCCGGACTCCAGGAGTGATGACATGCGACGCACCTTTGTTGCCCTGACGGCAGTTGCCGCCACCGCGCTGACGGGCGCGGCTCCGGTCTCGGCCGCGGAGCCCGTCCCCGCACCCGCCCCCGCCCTCGGCCTCGGTCTCGGCTGGGAGCCGGCGCCGTCCGCGCCCTGGGACGTCGCCGCGGGGCTGCGCTGCGACTTCGCCATCCACGGCGAACAGATCGTCGACGAGGTGGTGAAGCGCGTACTGAGCACCCACCCGGACGGTTCGCCGAATCTCGTCGCGTACAAGGGTGACCTGGTCGTACGGGTCACCAACAAGGACACGGGCGCCGCCTACGATGCGGACGCGAGCGGCACCGCGGTCGTCGACTACCGCAGCGACGGCTCCCAGTTCTGGTCGGTGCTGGGACCGGTTCTCGTCGGGGTCGGGGAGGACGCCGGCAATCTGGAGCGGGGCCTGTACATCATCGACGGCGTGTACACCCTGGACATCAGCTCGTCCGGCTACAAGACCGTGACCATGGCCCACGGGACGACGACGGACATCTGCGACCAGATCGACTGAGCCGTACACGGCGTCGCTTCGCGACGAGTCGGAGGAGGTGGTCGGAGGAGGAGGTCGTCCGTTCACTGCGGACGACCTCAGAGGCAAAAAAGCACACACACTCCTTGCCACTCTCAACTTATAGCGCACCGGGGGCCTTGCTACAAGGCCCCGGTGGTACCGCAGAATTGCCCGCCTGAGCCAGGGACCTGCGGAAATGGGAGCCACACAGTGCGTGTGTTGTTGTCGACGTACGGGTCGCGCGGGGATGTCGAACCGCTCGTGGGACTCGCGGTGCGGTTGCGGGCACTCGGCGCCGAGGTGCGGGTGTGCGCGCCGCCGGACGAGGACTTCGCGCAGCGGCTGGCCGGTGTCGGCGTGCCGCTGGTGCCGGCCGGCCCGTCGGCGCGTTCGCTGACGAAGGCGGCGCCGCCGCCCCCGTCCCTGCCCGAGCGCGCGGCCCGGCTGATCGCCGGTCAGCTCGACGCGGTCACCGCGGCAGCCGGGGGATGCGATGTGCTGGTGGCGACCGGTGTGCTGCCCGCCGCGGCCGCCGCGCTCTCGGTGGCCGAGAAACTGGGCATCCGCTCCGTGTCCGTGACCTTCCAGCAGCTCACTCTGCCGTCGCCGCACCGCCCGCCGCTCGCGTATCCGGGCCGGCCGCTCCCCCCGGAGGTGACCGACAACCGGGCGCTGTGGGACCTGGACGCCGAGAACGTCAACGCGCTGTTCGGTGAGGGACTCAACCTCCACCGGGCGTCGATCGGCCTGCCGTCCGTGGACAACGTCCGCGACTACGTCCTCGGCGACCGGCCGTGGCTGGCGACGGACCCGGCCCTGGACCCGTGGCGCGGGACGCCGGACCTCGACGTCGTGCAGACCGGCGCGTGGATCCTGCCGGACGAACGCCCGCTGCCGGACGACTTGGAGGCGTTCCTGGACGCCGGGGCACCACCGGTGTACGTGGGTTTCGGCAGCATGCCCATGCACGCGTCGGCGGACGTCGCCCGGGTGGCCGTCGAGGTGGTCCGCGCGCACGGTCACCGCGTGCTCGTCTCCCGCGGCTGGGCCGGCCTTGTCCCGGTCGACGACCGGGACGACTGCTTCGCCGTCGGCGAGGTCAACCACCAGGCCCTGTTCGGCCGGGTGGCCGCCGTCGTGCATCACGGCGGCGCCGGCACCACGACGACGGCCGCCCGGGCCGGTGCGCCTCAGGTGGTGGTGCCCCAGGCGGCCGACCAGCCGTACTGGGCGGGCCGGGTGGCCGAGTTGGGCACCGGCGCGGCACACGACGGCCCGACGCCGACGTTCGAGTCCCTGTCGGCCGCGCTCGGCACCGCCCTGGACCCCGGAACCCGCGTACGGGCCGAGGCCGTGGCCGGCACGATCCGCGCCGACGGGACGACGGTGGCCGCGAAGCTGCTGCTCGACGAAGCCGGCTGAGTACGTCTCCCCGGGTCGACAAGAGCGCCCTGCCCGGCACCGATCCGGACCTGCTGGCCGGCCCGTTCGCGCACGTCGTCGTGGACGAGGCGCAGGAACTGACCGACGGGGAGTGGCAGATGCTGCTGCTCCGGTGCCCGTCCCGGAGCTTCACGATCGTCGGGGACCGCGCCCAGGCCAGGTCCTGACCCCGCCCGGACCGACACCCGCTGCCCGCCCGCCCGGCCGGTACACCGGTGGTGTACCGGCCGGGCGGGCAGCGGCGGCACGGTGGGACGCGGGCTACTTCTGCTTCGCCGAGGCCCAGGCGTGCTGTACCACCAGGTCGGCCTTGACCTCGTTGAGCTGGATCCGGACGGCCGAGGGGGCCGTGCCGCCGCGGCCGTTGCGGGAGGCAAGGGCGCCGGGGACGTCGAGGACGGTGCGGACCTCGGGCGTGAGGTGCTCGGAGATCTTGGCGAACTGCTCGTCCGTGAGCTGGTCCAGCTCGATGCCCTGCTGCTCGCACTCCTTGACGCACTCGCCCGCGACCTCGTGGGCGACACGGAACGGGACGCCCTGCCTGACCAGCCACTCGGCGATGTCCGTGGCGAGCGAGAAGCCGGCCGGGGCGAGTTCCTCCATCCGCTCGCGGTTGACGGTGAGCGTGGCCGTCATGCCGGTGAACGCCGGGAGCAGGACCTCGAGCTGGTCGCAGGAGTCGAAGACCGGCTCCTTGTCCTCCTGGAGGTCACGGTTGTAGGCGAGCGGCAGGGCCTTGAGGGTGGCGAGCAGTCCCGTCAGGTTGCCGATGAGGCGGCCGGACTTGCCGCGGGCGAGCTCCGCGATGTCCGGGTTCTTCTTCTGCGGCATGATCGAGGAGCCGGTGGAGAAGGCGTCGTGGAGGGTGACGAAGGAGAACTCCTTCGTGTTCCAGATGATGATCTCCTCCGCGATCCTCGACAGATTGACGCCGATCATCGCGGTGATGAACGCGAACTCGGCGACGAAGTCCCGCGAGGCCGTGCCGTCGATGGAGTTCCCGGCCGAGCCGCGCTCGAAGCCCAGGTCGGCGGCGACCGCCTGCGGGTCGAGCCCGAGGGAGGACCCGGCGAGCGCGCCGGAGCCGTACGGGGAGACGGCGGTCCGGGCGTCCCACTGCCGCAGCCGCTCCGCGTCCCGGGACAGCGACTGCACATGCGCGAGGACGTGGTGGGCGAAGAGGACGGGCTGCGCGTGCTGGAGGTGCGTACGGCCCGGCATGGCGACGTCCGGGTGTGCCTCGGCGAGAGCGACGAGGGCGTCCTGGAGGTCGGCGATCAGGCCGCCGATGATGCGGGCGTGGTCGCGCAGATACATCCGGAAGAGCGTGGCGACCTGGTCGTTGCGGGACCGGCCGGCCCGGAGCTTGCCGCCGAGGTCGGGACCGAGCCGCTCCAGCAGGCCCCGCTCGAGGGCGGTGTGCACGTCCTCGTCGGCGATGGTGCCGGTGAAGTCACCGGACGCCACGTCCGCTTCGAGCCGGTCGAGTCCGGCGATCATGCGGGTCAGCTCGTCGTCGGTGAGCAGGCCCGCCTTGTTGAGGACACGGGCGTGCGCACGGGAGCCGGCGATGTCGTACGGCGCGAGGCGCCAGTCGAAGTGGACCGACGCGGACAGCTTGGCCAGCGCCTCGGCGGGGCCGTCGGCGAAGCGGCCGCCCCAGAGCCGGACGTCACCGTTGTTGCTGCTCACAGCTGAAACTCCTTGGAGTCCTCAAAGAGGTGGATGTGCGGCCTTCCCCGGGGGTTCCCCGTGGGTGCCTCCACCCCCTCCTTGCGGTGCGGGGGAGGCGGTCTGTACAACGTGTGCGGGTTACGCCGGGTCCCTGTCGGGCTACGCCCGCAGATCCCGCCGCGCGGCGATCTTCTGCGACAGGCCGAAGATCTCGATGAAGCCCTGGGCCTTCGACTGGTCGAAGGTGTCGCCCGAGTCGTAGGTGGCGAGGTTGAAGTCGTACAGCGACGCGTCGGACTTCCGGCCGGTGACGACGGCGCGGCCGCCGTGCAGGGTCATCCGGATGTCGCCGGTGACATGCTGGTTCGCCTCGTCGATGAAGCCGTCCAGGGCCCGCTTGAGCGGGGAGAACCACAGACCGTCGTAGACCAGTTCGCCCCAGCGCTGCTCGACCTGCCGCTTGTAGCGGGCGAGCTCCCGCTCGACGGTGACGTTCTCCAGCTCCTGGTGGGCGGTGATCAGCGCGATGGCGCCGGGCGCCTCGTAGACCTCGCGGGACTTGATGCCGACGAGCCGGTCCTCGACCATGTCGATCCGGCCGATCCCCTGGGCGCCGGCCCGCTCGTTGAGCTGCTGGATCGCCTGCAGGACGGTGACGGGCGTGCCGTCGACGGCGACGGGGACGCCGGCCTTGAAGGAGATGACGACCTCGTCGGCCTCCCGCGGCTCGGCCGGGTTCGAGGTGTACTCGTAGATGTCCTCGATCGGCCCGTTCCAGATGTCCTCCAGGAAGCCGGTCTCGACGGCCCGTCCGAAGACGTTCTGGTCGATCGAGTAGGGCGACTTCTTGGTGGTGGCGATCGAGAGCTGCTTGTCCTCGCAGAAGGCGATCGCCTTGTCCCGGGTCATCGCGTAGTCACGGACCGGGGCGATGCACTTGAGCTCGGGGGCGAGGGCGACGATGCCGGCCTCGAACCGCACCTGGTCGTTGCCCTTTCCGGTGCAGCCGTGGGCGACGGTGGTCGCGCCGTGCTTCCTGGCGGCGGCGACGAGGTGCTTGACGATCGTGGGGCGGGAGAGTGCGGAGACCAGCGGATAGCGGTCCATGTAGAGCGCGTTGGCCTTGATCGCGGGGAGGCAGTACTCCTCGGCGAACTCGTCCTTGGCGTCGGCGACCTCTGCCTCCACCGCACCGCAGGCGAGCGCGCGCTTGCGGATGACGTCCAGGTCCTCGCCACCCTGGCCGACGTCCACGGCGACGGCGATGACCTCGGCGCCCGTCTCCTCGGCGATCCAGCCGATGGCGACGGAGGTGTCCAGTCCGCCTGAGTAGGCGAGTACGACGCGCTCGGTCACGGGTTTCTCCTTACGGTGCATACGCTGATGGGTATAACTATGCAGACCTCTGTATGGTTTGTCAATTGACCGAAAAATCCCCTGGTCAGCCGGGGTCCGGTTGCACGGGTCGCCCCTGCGAGGCCACCCCTTCGAACGCGGGATGCCCGGCCACGGCCGCGGTGCCGGCGGGTGAAACAGCCGTTCGGCCGGATCATGGAGACGCGATAATCCGGCCATGGGAAAAACCTATGAACACATAGACGGCAGACTCCGCAGCTTCATCGAGGCACAACCCGTCTTCTTCACCGCGACCGCGCCCCTGTCGGGCGACGGCACGGTCAACCTCTCCCCCAAGGGCCTCACCGGTTCGTTCGCCGTGCTCGACGAACGGACGGTGGCCTACCTGGACTTCGCAGGAAGCAACGCGGAAACGGTCGCGCACCTGCGCGAGAACGGCCGCATCACGCTGATGTGGTGCGCGTTCCAGGGCCCGCCCAACATCGTGCGGGTGCATGGCCGCGGCGAGCCGGTGTTCCGCGACGACCCGCGTTTCGGGGAACTGCTCACCCACTTCCCCGACATCGATCCGTCCCTGCACGGGCTGCGTGCCGTCATCGTCGTGACCGCCGAACTCGTCCGTGACACCTGCGGTTACGCGGTGCCCCTCATGGCGTACGAGGAGGACCGCGACCTGCACGGCAGGCGTTTCGCGCGGGAGGACGACGCGTCCCTGGGCGGCTACTTCGAGAAGAAGGAGCACATCGCCACGAGCATCGACGGCCTGCCCGGTCTGCCGCTGCCGCTGCCGCCGCTCGACCGGTAGGGCCGGCCGCCCGGCGGGCCGTGTCCACGAACGGCCCGCGCCCACAACGTGCGACGGGCCCGTGAGCGGTTCGCTCACGGGCCCGTCGCACGGTCGCCGTCCGTGCCGGCTACCGGTCGTTCTGCGCCAGCCGCAGCAGATGGTCCGCCAGCGCCTGACCGCCCGCCGGGTCACGGCTGATCAGCATCAGCGTGTCGTCGCCCGCGATCGTCCCCAGGATGTCGTGGAGTTCCGCCTGGTCGATGGCCGACGCCAGGAACTGCGCCGCCCCCGGCGGCGTACGCAGCACCACGAGGTTGGCGGACGCCTCCGCCGAGATCAGCAGTTCACCGGCGAGGCGCCGCATGCGCTCCTCCTTCGCCGACTCCCCGAGCGGTGCCTGCGGCGTGCGGAAACCGCCCTCGCTGGGCACCGCGTAGATCAGCTCGCCGCCGGTGTTGCGGATCTTGACCGCACCAAGTTCGTCGAGGTCGCGGGAGAGCGTGGCCTGCGTGACGTTCAGTCCGCTGTCCGAGAGGAGCTTCGCCAGCTGGCTCTGGGAACGCACCGGCTGCCGGTTGAGGATGTCCACGATCCGGCGGTGGCGGGCCGTGCGGGTCTGCGGCACGGCCGGCCCGGCGTGCTCGTTGCCCTGCGCGTCGGTCATCGTCGTCTCATTCCCCGGTTCGTCCTTCCCCGTTGCTCGCCTCGAGGACGCCGGGCAGCGCCTGGAGGAACGCGTCCACCTCGGCGTCGCCGATGGTCAGTGCCGGCATGAGCCGTACGACATCGGGCGCGGGGGCGTTCACCAGGAAGCCGGCATCCTGAGCCGCCTGCTGCACCTTCGGCGCGAGGGGCTCGGTGAGCACGATACCCAGCAGCAGACCGCTGCCGCGGACGTGGGAGACGAGCGGATGGCCGAGGGCCTCGATTCCGTCGCGCAGCTTCTCGCCGAGCCGCTTGACCGAGTCGAGTGCGCCGTCGGCGGCGAGGGTGTCGAGTACGGCGAGGCCGGCGGCGCAGGCGACGGGGTTGCCGCCGAACGTCGTGCCGTGCTGGCCGGGCCTGAGCAGGTCGGCCGCCTCGCCGAAGACGACGGTGGCGCCGATGGGCAGGCCGCCGCCGAGCCCCTTGGCGAGGGTGACGACGTCCGGCTCGACGCCTTGGTGGGCCTGGTGCTCGAACCAGTGCCCGGTCCGCCCGATGCCGGTCTGCACCTCGTCGAGCACCAGCAGCGTGCCCGTGGCACGGGTGATCGCGCGGGCGGCCTCCAGATAGCCCTTGGGCGGCACGACGACGCCGTTCTCGCCCTGGACGGGCTCGATGATCACGAATGCGGTGCCCTCGGTGACCGCCCCCCGCAACGCCTCGGCATCGCCGTACGGGACGTGGGTGACGTCCCCGGGCAGCGGCAGGAACGGATCCTGCTTGGCGGGCTGCCCGGTCAGCGCGAGCGCCCCCATCGTACGGCCGTGGAAGCCGCCGGTGGTGGCGACCATGTGCCGGCGTCCCGTCAGCCGGCCGATCTTGAAGGCGGCCTCATTGGCCTCGGCGCCGGAGTTGGAGAAGAAGACACGGCCGGGGCGCCCGAAGAGCTGGAGCAGCCGCTCGGCGAGCGCGACGGGCGGCTCCGCCACGTACAAGTTGGAGACATGGCCGAGGGACGAGATCTGGCGGGTGACGGCCTCGACGACGGCGGGATGGGCGTGGCCGAGCGCGTTGACCGCGATGCCGCCGACGAAGTCGGTGTACTCGGTGCCGTCCGCGTCCCAGACCTTGGCCCCCTCGCCGCGGACGAGGGAGAGCTTCGGTGTGCCGTAGTTGTCGGTCATCACGCCCTGCCAGCGCTGCGCGAGCCGCTGGTTGCCGTTGTCGCTCATGCTTCCCCCTGTCCGTCGGGCACGACCATGGTGCCGATGCCTTCGTCGGTGAAGATCTCCAGCAGGATCGAGTGCGGGACCCGGCCGTCGATCACCCGGGCGGTGTTGACGCCGTTTCGCACGGCGTGCAGGCAGCCCTCCATCTTCGGGACCATGCCGCTGGACAGCTCCGGCAGCAGTTTCTCGAGCTGGGACGCGGTGAGCCGGCTGATCACCTCGTCGCTGTTCGGCCAGTCCTCGTAGAGTCCCTCGACGTCCGTGAGGACCATCAGGGTCTCGGCGCCCAGCGCCGCAGCGAGAGCCGCAGCCGCCGTATCAGCATTGACGTTGTAGACATGTCCGTCGTCCTGGGAGCGCGCGATCGAGGAGATGACCGGGATGCGGCCGTCGGTGAGCAGCGCCGCGATGGCGCCGGTGTCGATCTCGGTGATCTCGCCGACCCGGCCGATGTCGACGAGTTCGCCGTCGATCTGCGGCTGGTGCTTGGTGGCGGTGATGGTGTGGGCGTCCTCGCCGGTCATGCCGACGGCGAGCGGGCCGTGCTGGTTGAGCAGGCCGACCAGTTCGCGCTGCACCTGGCCGGCGAGCACCATCCGTACGACGTCCATCGCCTCCGGCGTGGTGACCCGCAGGCCCGCCTTGAACTCGCTGACCAGGCCGTGCCGGTCGAGCGCGGCGGAGATCTGCGGGCCGCCGCCGTGCACGACGACCGGCTTGAGGCCGGCGTGGCGCAGGAAGACGACGTCCTGGGCGAAGGCGGCCTTCAGGTCCTCGTCGATCATGGCGTTGCCGCCGAACTTGATGACGACGGTCCTGCCGTTGTGACGGGTCAGCCAGGGCAGCGCCTCGATGAGGATCTGCGCCTTGGGCAGTGCGGTGTGCTTCCTGGTGGCTGTCATGAGGAGTACGCGCTGTTCTCGTGGACGTAATCGGCGGTGAGGTCGTTGGCCCAGATGACGGCGGACTCCGCACCGGCGGCGAGGTCCGCGGTGATCTTCACCTCGCGGTAGCGCATGTCGACCAGGTCCCGGTCCTCGCCGACGGAGCCGTACCTGCAGACCCAGACGTCGTTGATGGCGACGTTGAGCTGGTCGGGCTCGAAGGCGGCCTTGGTGGTGCCGATGGCGGACAGGACACGGCCCCAGTTTGGGTCCTCGCCGTGGATGGCGCACTTGAGCAGGTTGTTACGGGCGATGGAACGGCCGACCTCGACGGCGTCGTCCTCGGTGGCCGCGTTGATCACCTCGATGCGGATGTCCTTCGAGGCGCCCTCCGCGTCGCCGATCAGCTGCCGAGCCAGGTCGTCGCAGACGGCGCGCACGGCCTCGGCGAACTCGCTCTGGCCGGGGGTGATCCCGCTCGCGCCGGAGGCCAGCAGCAGCACGGTGTCGTTGGTGGACATGCAGCCGTCGGAGTCGACCCGGTCGAAGGTCTGCCGGGTGGCGTCGCGCAGTGCCGCGTCGAGGGCGGCGGCCTCCAGGTCGGCGTCGGTGGTGAGGACGACGAGCATCGTGGCGAGGCCGGGGGCGAGCATGCCCGCGCCCTTGGCCATGCCGCCGACGCACCAGTCGTTACCCTCCGCGACGGCCGTCTTGTGGACGGTGTCGGTGGTCTTGATGGCGATGGCGGCCTTCTCGCCGCCGTGCTCGGAGAGCCGGCCGGCGGCCGTCTCGATACCGGGCAGCAGTTTGTCCATCGGGAGCAGCACGCCGATCAGGCCGGTGGAGGCGACGGCGATCTCGCCGGCGCTGAGGCCGAGCACGTCGGCGGCCTTCTCAGCGGTGGCGTGGGTGTCCTGGAAGCCCTTGGGGCCCGTGCAGGCGTTGGCCCCGCCGGAGTTGAGCACCACGGCGCTGACCTCGCCGCCCTTGAGGACCTGCTCCGACCACAGGACCGGTGCGGCCTTGACGCGGTTGGAGGTGAAGACGCCCGCGGCGGCGCGGCGGGGGCCGGTGTTGACCACGAGGGCCAGGTCCGGGCTGCCGCTCTCCTTGATCCCGGCGGCGATACCCGCCGCCGTGAATCCCTTCGCTGCGGTCACGCTCACTGTGCGACTCCATTCGCTTCTCCGCCCGTGCAGCTCAGCAGTGCGGGCATCGTGTTCGTCTGCGGCCCGGCGGCTGCACGTGCGTCGCTCACGGTGCGACTCCAATCGTGGAAAGACCCGTGCTCTCGGGAAGTCCGAGGGCGATGTTCATGCTCTGCACCGCGCCGCCGGCGGTGCCCTTGGTGAGGTTGTCGATGGCGCTGATGGCGATGACGCGCCCGGCGTTCTCGTCGTACGCGACCTGGATCAGGACGGCGTTCGATCCGTACACGGAGGCCGTGGTGGGCCACTGCCCCTCCGGCAGCAGGTGGAGGAACGGCTCGTCGGCCAGCGCCTTCTCGTACGCGGCCCGTACGTCCTGGGCGGTGGTGCCGGGCTTCGCCTTCGCGGAGCAGGTGGCGAGGATGCCGCGGGGCATGGGGGCCAGGGTGGGCGTGAAGGACACGGTGACCCGCTCCCCCGCGACGGCGCTGAGGTTCTGGATCATCTCGGGGGTGTGGCGGTGGCCGCCGCCGACGCCGTACGGGCTCATGGAGCCCATGACCTCGGAGCCGAGCAGGTGCGGCTTGAGCGCCTTGCCCGCGCCGGAGGTCCCGCTGGCGGCGGTGATCACGGCCTCGGGCTCGGCGATGCCCGCCCGGTAGGCGGGGAACAGGGCCAGCGAGACGGCGGTCGGGTAGCAACCGGGCACCGCGACACGCTTGGACCCCTCCAGCGCGGCGCGGGCACCCGGCAGTTCGGGCAGGCCGTACGGCCAGGTGCCGGCGTGCTCGGAGCCGTAGAACGTCTGCCAGTCGGCGGCGTCCTTCAGCCGGAAGTCGGCCCCCATGTCGATGACCAGCACGTCCTTGCCGAGCTGCTCGGCGACGGCGGCGGACTGCCCGTGCGGCAGGGCCAGGAACACGACGTCATGCCCGGCGAGCACCTCGGTGGTGGTCGGCTGGAGCACCCGGTCGGCCAGGGGCAGCAGGTGCGGCTGAAGGCCGCCGAGGGTCCGGCCCGCGTTGGAGCTGCCGGTCAGGGCGCCGATCTCGACCTCCGGATGGGCCAGGAGCAGGCGGAGCAGTTCCCCGCCCGCATACCCGCTCGCCCCGGCGACTGCCACTCGTACCGTCATCGAAAATCCTCCTCATCGATGGCATGACTATACGCATCCATGCAGGTTTATGCAATGACTGGCCTGCGGCGCCCACCCGACCCGATCGGACACAGGATGTCGCGTCCGGCCTGGTGGGCGCTGCCTAGCGTGGTGATCGTCAAAAGGAAGGAGAACCGGGCATGCTGGAGCGGCTGAACCAGGCCCTGGAGCACATCGAGCGCCGTCTCGACCGGACCGTGGAGGTGGACGAGCCGGCGCGCATCGCGGCCACCTCGGAGTACCACCTGCGCCGGATGTTCTCCGCGCTCGCGGGGATACCGCTGTCGGAATACATCCGGCGCCGGCGGCTCACCCTCGCGGGCGCCGAGGTGCTCGCGGGGCGTGAGCCGCTGCTGGACATCGCGGTGCGCTACGGCTACGGCTCGGGCGAGGCGTTCGCGAGGGCGTTCCGCGCCATGCACGGCGTCGGGCCGGGCGAGGCCCGGCGCACCGGCGCCGCTCTGAGCTCCCAGCCCCGGATGGCCTTCCGCCTCGTCATCGAAGGGAGCAGCAGCATGCGCTACCGCGTCGCGGACAAGCCGGCCTTCAACGTCGTCGGCCTCAAGGCCCGGGTACCACTGGTGCATTCGGGGCCGAACCAGGCGATCATGGACTTCGTCCGAGGGATCGAACGGCAAGCCGTGGAGCGGCTGGAGAAGCTGTCGGACCAGGAGCCGCACGGCATCGTCGCGGTCTGCGACGACCTGGACCCCAGCCGCGCCGAGGGCACCGAGCTCGACTACTACCACGGCGTGATCACCTCCGCGGCCGCCCCCGGGGGCACGACCGCCCTGGCCGTCCCGGCCGGCACCTGGGCGATCTTCACCACCTCCGGGCCGGCACCGCAGGCCGTCCAGGAACTGTGGCGGGACGTTTTCACCGAGTGGTTCCCGTCGAACCCGTACCGCAGCCGCCCCGGCCCCGAGATCCTGCGGACCCGTCTGTCGCCGGACGGAACCGAGGCCGACGCCGAACTGTGGCTCCCGGTGGGGCCCGAGCTGGGCTGAACGACGTGCCCCAGCCCCGGGGGGCGGGCGCGTGCGAGTGCTTCGGCCGGCCCGGAAGGCGGCCGAAGCGCTCCGTCACAGCGGACCGGATCTGCTCTCGGCAGATCGGGTGGGGCGGCCGCCGCTCCCGGTGCTTGGGTGTCGGTATGGAGATCTTGGTTCTTGGCGGAACGGCATGGGTGGGCAGGGAGTTGTCGCGGCAGGCGATGGAGCGCGGCCATCGGGTGACGTGCCTGGCCCGCGGCGAGAGCGGGGACGTCGCGGACGGAGCGACGCTGGTCGCCGCCGACCGGCGCGACCCTTCGGCGTACGCACCGCTGCTGGAGCGTGCCTGGGACGCGGTCGTCGAGGTGTCGTGGCAGCCGGGGTTCGTCCGTGCGGCGCTGGACGCGCTGGGCAGCCGGGCGAGGCACTGGACGTACGTCTCCTCCGTCAGCGCCTACGCCTCCCACGCCGCGCCGGACGCGGACGAGTCCGCGCCCCTGCTGGCCCCCACCGGGCACGACGAGGCCGACCGGGCGGTGTACGGCGAGGCGAAGGCCGCCTGCGAGCAGGCATCGACGGCCTCCGTGGGCGACCGCCTCCTGATCGCCCGCGCCGGCCTCATCGGAGGTCCCGGCGATCACAGCGGACGCTCCGGCTACTGGGTGGCCCGGGCCGCCCGTGACCCGCGGGGACCGGTGCTGGTACCCGACGCGCCGGCACTGCCGACGCAGGTGGTCGACGTGCGGGACCTGACCGCCTGGCTGCTCGACGCAGCCGAGAAGGGGACGACCGGCACGTACGACGCCGTCGGCCCGGTCGTCCCGTTCGCACGGTGGATCGAGCTGTCCCGCGCCGCCGGGGGGCACACAGGGGCGGTGGTCACCGCCGACCCGGCCTGGCTGCTCGCGAACGACGTGGCCCAGTACATGGGCGACGAGTCGCTGCCCATGTGGCTGGCCGACCCGGCCTGGCTGGGGTTCTCGGCCCGGAGCGGGTCGGCGGCGCGTGCGGCGGGCCTGCGCCATCGACCTCGCGCGCAGTTGCTGGCGGACACCCTGCGGTGGGAACGCGAGCAGGGCCTGGACCGGGCACGACGCGCCGGCCTCAGCGCCCGTCGTGAGCGCGAGTTGCTCGACGGCCTCGGCTGAGGCTCTCCGCTCTCCGCCTCCCCGCGCGAACACGTCCCACCGGGTCGCCGAGACCCGCCGGACGTGTCCGGCGTCACCGGCCGCCGTCGCGGGGCCGGTGCAGGCGGGCGCGGGGCCGGTTCGGGGCGGGCGCGGTCCCTCAGTGCGCCTCGGGGGACCCCTCGGCCCGCGCCGCGTTCTTCGCCTTGATGCGCTCGGCCTCCTTGCGGACCTCGGCCTGCGTGGCACGCTCCTGCCGCAGCCAGCCGGGAAGCTCCCGCTTCAGCTCGTCGATCTGCTCCGTGGTGAGCGGGTCCGTGAGCCCGCCGCGCGCGAGGCCGGCGATGGAGACGCCCAGCTTCGCCGCGACCACGGGCCGGGGGTGCGGACCGTTGCGGCGCAGGTCCTGCAGCCACTGGGGAGGGTCGGCCTGCAGCGCGTTCAGCTCGCCGCGCGTGACCACGCCCTCCTGGAACTCGGTGGGGGTGGCCGGGAGGTACACACCCAGCTTCTTCGCCGCGGTCGCGGGCTTCATCGTCTGGGTGTTCTGGTGCGACGTCATGATGTCAAGGGTATCGACCATGTTCGATACCTCCGACCACGACCGGTAGCCTGGCGGCGTGACAGGCTCGGAAACACCCCCTTCGTTCAGGCTCGCCTACGTCCCGGGCGTGACGCCGGCCAAGTGGGTGCGGATCTGGAACGAGCGGCTGCCCGACGTGCCGCTGACCCTGGTCGCCGTCTCCGCGGCCGACGCACCCGGAATGCTGCGGCGCACCGACGCCGACGCCGGGCTCGTGCGGTCGCCGATCGACCGCACCGACCTCAGCGCGATCCCTCTCTACACCGAGACGACGGTCGTGGTGGTCCCGAAGGACCACGTCGTGGCGACGGTCGACGAGGTGACCGCGGAGGATCTCGCCGACGACATCGTGCTGCACCCGCTCGACGACACCCTCGAATGGGAGCGCCTGCCGGGGCGGCCCGCGATCGAGCGCCCCGCGACCACGGCCGACGCGATCGAACTGGTGGCGGCCGGGGTGGGTCTGCTCGTCGTCCCCCAGTCGCTCGCCCGGCTGCACCATCGCAGGGACCTGACCTACCGGCCGGTCACCGACGCTCCGGTCTCGAGCGTGGCGCTGTCGTGGCCAGAGGACGGGACCACCGACCTGGTGGAGCAGTTCATCGGGATCGTCCGCGGGCGGACCGTCAACAGCACACGGGGGCGCGCGCCGGCCGCGGCGCAGCCGAAGTCCGAGCGCCCCGCGACGGGCGGCGCCCGCCGCGGGCAGGCAGCGGCCGGCAAACCGGCGGCGAAGCGCACCCGAGCCGGATCTCCCGGCGCCAAGGGCGGCAAGGGAACCCGGCGCGGCAAACCCCGCCGCCGGTCGTAACCGCTCCGGTCGTCGTAACGGGCCCGGTCGTGACGGCTCGGGTCGTGACGGCCCAGGCCGTGCGGGACGGACACGTCGTCGGTGTGCCCGCGGTGTGACGCGTTCAGGCGGCGGCTTCGAGGCACAGGTGCCAGCGGCCCGGTACGCCGGTCAGTGTCACCGTCGACAGCGGCCGGACGTCGACGTTCCAGTACATCGAGGGATGCGCGCGCAGCGCGTACACGAACGCCGCCCGGACGACGGCCGGCTCGGCCACGGCGACGATGGAGCCGCAGTCCTGCGCGGGACGGGTGTCAAGCCAGCCCCCTATGCGCGAGATGAAACCCAGCAGCGGCTCCCCGCCGTGCGGGGCACTGCGCGGGTCCGCCAGCCACGCGTCGACGGCGGCGGGTTCCCTCGCGGTGACCTCGGCGAGCGTGAACCCGCGCCAGCGGCCCATGTCGCAGTCCCGCAGCGCGGGCTGCGCCAGCGGCGCGAAGCCGAGGGCCTCCCCGGTCTCCCGGCTGCGCGGGGTGGGCGAGCAGTAGCGCAGCTCGGCGGCGCTGAGCGGTACGAGGGCGTGGGCGGCGAGCTGAACCTCGTCCCACCCCGCCCGGTCGAGCGGCCGGTCGTCGTCGAAGCGCTCGGTGAGCAGGGTGGAGGTGCGCGCGGCGGCGACCAAGGTGACCCGGACACTCATGGCGTGATGGTGCTGTCCGGCGCCCCGCAGGTCAAGGGGTCGCCGGGAGCGAGGACCGAAGGGGCAGCACCAGCCAGTCCCCGGGATTCTCCACGGCCCGGAATCCGGCCTTCTCGTAGACGCCGTGCGCGTCGTCGGTGGTGAGCAGGATCCTGCGTACCCCGAGCGGGACGAGGTGGTCGCGTACGGCGGCGACCAGGGCGGTTCCGAGGCCGTTGCCGCGGGCGGGCCGGTCGACGTACACGTCGCAGAGGTAGGCGAAGACGGCGTGGTCGGTGACGACGCGCGCGTAGCCGGCCATCTCACCGGTCGAGGTGACGTAGGCGCCGAAGTTGAGCGATCCGGCGACCGCGCGGTCGTGCGCCTCGCGGCTGCGGCCGATGGCCCAGTAGGCGTCGGTGGACAGCCAGTGATGGGACCGGGCCACATCCAGGCGGCCGGGGTCGGTGGAGATGGTGTAGGAACCGTACGTCGTGGCGCTCATGGCGGGAGGCTCGCACGGCGCCGGCGGTTCTGTCAGGGCGTTTTCCGCGGTACGGGATCCAGCGCGGCGCGCAGCCTGCGGACGCCCTCCGCGATCTCGGCCGCGCCCGCCACGCCCGCGAAGCTCAGGCGGAGGTGTCCGGCGGGAGGTTCGGCGCAGAAGTAGGGGCGGCCGGGTGCCACGGCCACGCCCGCCCGCAGGGCGGCGGCGGCGAGAGCGGTCTCGTCGGTGCCGTCCGGCAGTCGCAGCCACAGGTGGTACCCGCCGGCGGGGATGTGGGGCAGGGAGAGTCCGGGCAGTTCGAGCCCGAGGGCGGCCGTCATGGTGTCGCGCCGGGTCTTGAGTTCGGCGGCCACGGCGCGCAGATGGCGGCTCCACGCGGGAGCGCCGACCAGTTCCAGCGCGGCTTCCTGGAGGGGGCGGGGGACGAAGAAGTTGTCGACGACGTGGATCGCGCGGAGCCGTTCGAGCACCGGACCGCGGGCGGCGAGGACGCCCACCCGCAGGCTGGGCGAGGTGGCCTTGGTGAGCGAGCTGACGTGCACGACGACGCCGTCGTGGTCGTCCGCCACCAGCGGAGCGGGCAGCGGCCCCGCGTCGTCGTGGACGAGACGGCGGGCGAAGTCGTCCTCGACGACGAAGGCCCCGGCCTCGCGGGCGATCCGCAGCACGCCGGCGCGCCGCGCCGGTGCGAGGACCGCGCCCGTCGGGTTCTGGAAGAGCGGCTGGCAGACGAAGAGCCGGGCGCCGGTGGCCCCGAACGCCGCCGCGAGCAGTTCCGGCCGTACCCCTTCCGCGTCCACGGGGACCGGTACGGGCCGCAGCCCGGCGGCGCGGGCGATGGCGAGCATGCCCGGGTACGTGGGCGACTCGACCAGGACGGGCGCGCCGGGCGGCGCCAGCGCGCGCAGTGCGGTGGTCAGTGCCGACTGCCCGCCCGAGGTGACCAGCACATCGGCGGCGGTGACGGTGCCGCCGAGCCCGCGGGCGAACCATTCGCGCAGTTCGGGAAGCCCGTCGGTGGGCGGGCGGCCCCAGGCCCCCGGCCGGCGCCCGGCGCGGGCGAGCGCGGCGGCCATGGCCCGTTCCGGCTGGAGCGAGGGGTGCAGATAGCCGCCGTTGAACTCGACGACGCCCGGCGGCGGCGCGGCGAGGGTGACGAGGACACCGGCCGCGTCGACGGCCCTCGGTACGACCTCCGCCGCGGCGTCGGCGCTGAGGGCGACCTCCTGCCAGGATGTGTCGCCGGCGGGCGGCGCGTCGGGGCGGGGCCGGGCCCGGTAGGCACCCGCGCCGGGCCGGGTGACGACGAGCCCCTCGGCGGCGAGTTGCGCGAGCGCGCGGGAGACGGTCACCGGGGAGACCCGGAAGCGTTCGACCAGAGCCCGGCTCGACGGCAGCTTTCCACCTTCCGGGTAGCGGTTCAGCTCGCTCTTCAGCGAAGACGCCAGCTCCGCCACGCTGCTACGCTCATGCATGACAGCACAGGATAGCGCTACCACCGACACCCCGATAGCGGTCAGCAGCGGCACCCTGCTCGCCGCGCTGGGCATCGTCGCCTTCTCCCTGACGTTTCCGTCCACGGTCTGGGGCCTCGAGAGCTTCGGCCCGTGGTCCCTGACGGCTGTGCGCGGCGTGCTCGCCGCGGCCGTCGCGGGCACGTTCCTGCTGACGCTGCGCGTACCGCTGCCGGAGCGCCGGCACTGGGCCGGCCTCGCGACCGTCGCCGCGGGCGTGGTCGTGGGATTCCCGCTGCTGACGACGCTCGCGCTGCAGACGTCGACCACCTCGCACGCCGCCGTGGTCGTGGGACTGCTGCCGCTGACGACCGCGGCGTTCGCCACTCTGCGCACCGGCGGCCGGCCGTCCCGTACGTTCTGGGCCGCGGCGCTCGCGGGGGCGGCCGTCGTGATCGCGTTCACGGTGCGGGAGAGCGGCGGGGCGCTGCACGCCGGTGACCTGTATCTGTTCGGCGCGCTGCTGGTGTGCGCCGCCGGCTACACCGAGGGCGGCCGGCTCGCCCGGCAGATGCCGGGCTGGCAGGTGATCGGCTGGGCCCTGGTGCTGTGCCTGCCGCTCGCGCTCGCCGGCTCCGCCGTGGCGCTGTCGTACGAGCCGGTCCACCTCGGCGCGCGCGGCGTGATCGGGCTGGTCTGGGTCGCCGCCGGGTCCACGTTCTTCGGTCTGTACGTCTGGTACCGCGGGATGGCCGAGATCGGTGTCGCCAGGGCCAGCCAGCTCCAGCTCGCCCAGCCGCTGCTCACCCTCGTCTGGTCGGTGCTGCTGCTCGGCGAGGACCTCTCGCCCGCGGCCCCGCCGGCCGCCCTCGCCGTCCTGGTGTGCATCGCCGTCACCCAGCGGTCACGCAGCTGAAGGTGCAGCGGGCTCCCCCGGCCGTAGACTCGACAACACGGACCATTCGACACATCGAGCCGCTTCGAGGAGGTCACTCCCGATGCAAGCGAACGTGGGCGACACGCTGCTGGTGCACGGCAGGACCGTGGGACAGCACGACAAGGTCGCCGAAGTCGTCGAGGTACTGGGGCCCCAGGGCAATCCACCGTTCCGCGTCCGCTTCGAGGACGGGCACGAGGCGCTCCTGTCCCCCGGCCCCGACACCGTCGTCAGGCACCACGAGAAGACCTGACTCCGCCCCCTCTCCGGACCAGGGCCGGGCCGGCGGGCCGGACCCTGGTTGCGTCTGCGGTCGGGGCGTCCTCGGGTCGGTGCGGCTGTGTCCGGTCCGGCGCTGCGGTCGTTGCGGGTGCGGTCCGGCCGGGTTCAGGCCGGTGGCCGGACCCTGGTCGGATAGTGGTCGGCCACGACCCGGGTCATCGCGCCGATCGGGTCGGTCACGACCTCCATCGCCGAGAAGTAGCAGTGACCGGCGACCTCCGGGTACCGCTCGGCGTACGTGAGATGCCGGGAGAGCTCCGAGGGGTCCTGCCAGGCCTCCGGCTGCCCCGGCGCACCCGCCTTGTACAGGGCCTCCCCGATGAAGAGGTCGACGCCGGTGCCTCTCGCCACCTCCGCCCACCAGGGCACGAGCATCTTGTAGTCGGCGGGCGGGAAGCCCATGTTCCAGTAGACCTGGGGCACGACGTAGTCGATCCACCCCTCTTTTACCCAGCGCCGGGTGTCCGCGTGCAGGTCGTCATAGGTCTGCACGCCGGCCTCCGTACGCGATCCGAGTGGGTCCGTCGCGGCGTTGCGCCACACACCGAAGGGGCTGATCCCGAAGCGGACGTGTTTCTTCACGGCCTTGATCCGCGCGGCCGTCTCCCGCACCAGCCGGTCGATGTTGTCGCGGCGCCATGCGGCCTTGTCGGTGAAACCACCGCCGTACCGCGCGAAGGTCGCGTCGTCGTCGAAGGCCTGGTCGGGGACGGGATACGGGTAGAAGTAGTCGTCGAAGTGGACCGCGTCGACGTCGTAGCGGACGACGGCGTCCATGATCGCGTCCTGCACGAAGCGCCGGACCTCCGGGACACCCGGGTCGTAGTAGAGCTTCCCGCCGTACGCCACCGTCCACTCCGGGTGGAGCCTGGCCGGATGGCTCTCGACCAGGCGCGTCGGGTCGGTGTGCGTGGCCACCCGGTACGGGTTGAACCAGGCGTGCAGCTCCAGACCGCGCCGGTGCGCCTCGCGCACCGCCGTGCCGAGGGGGTCCCAGCCCGGGTCCCTGCCCTGGACGCCGGTCAGATACTGGCTCCACGGCTCGTACGGCGACGGCCACAGGGCGTCCGCGGTGGGCCGGACCTGGAGGACCACGGCGTTCAGCCGGCGGTCCACCGCGGTGTCGAGGTACGCCAGGAGTTCCGCGCGCTGCCGGTCGGCCGGCAGGCCCGGCTGCGAGGGCCAGTCCCGGTTCGCGACGGTGGCGAGCCACATCCCGCGGAACTCCCGCTTCGTCTGCCGCCCCCGGCCCCGGCGCCGGTTCTCGGCAGCGGCGCCGGTCCCTGCCGCGTCCCCGGCCGCCGCGAACGCGGCGAGCGCTCCGGCCGCCGTCACCACGAACCCTCTTCTGCCGATACGCCCCATAAGTCCACCTCTGTCAGGCTCGGTGTCCACCGCCGTATCCGCAGAGCATGCCCGCCCCGGGCGCTCGGGCATCCACACATCCGGAGTAACGTCGTGGGGTCGGGCGGGCGCCGGAACCATACGGGGGACCTGCCGGCCGAAGGATCAGCGAAAGGCACGAGGTGACGGACTCAATGGCCGACATTGCACGCGTCGGAGTAGTGGGTTGCGGCCAGATGGGCGCGGGCATCGCGGAGGTGTGTGCCCGCAGCGGCCTCGAGGTGAAGGTGGCCGAGACCACGGGTGAGGCCCTGGAGATCGGCCGTACCCGGCTGTTCAACTCCCTCTCCAAGGCCGCCGAGCGCGGCAAGATCAGCGAGGAGGAGCGCGACGCCACCCTGGAGAGGCTGAGCTTCACGACCGACCTCGGGGAGTTCGCCGACCGCGACCTCGTCATCGAGGCCGTCGTGGAGAACGAGCAGGTCAAGACCGAGATCTTTCAGGTGCTGGACCAGGTGGTGACCCGCCACGACGCGATTCTCGCCTCCAACACCTCCTCCATCCCGCTGGTGAAACTGGCTGTCGCGACCTCCCGCCCCGACCAGGTCATCGGCATCCACTTCTTCAACCCGGCCCCGGTGCAGAAGCTCGTCGAGCTGATCCCGGCGCTCACCACCTCCGAGGAGACCATCAAGCGTTCGGAGGCCGTGGTGCAGCAGGTGCTGGACAAGCACCCGATCCGCGCCCAGGACCGCTCCGGCTTCGTGGTCAACGCTCTTCTCATCCCGTACCTCCTCTCGGCGATCCGGATGTTCGAATCGGGCATCGCGTCGCGCGAGGACATCGACAACGGCATGGAGATGGGCTGCGCCCACCCCATGGGGCCGCTGAAGCTCTCCGACCTGATCGGCCTCGACACCGTGGCCTCGGTCGCCGACAGCATGTACGCGGAGTTCAAGGAGCCGCTGTACGCCGCTCCCCCGCTGCTGCAGCGGATGGTGGACGCGGGCCGGCTCGGCCGCAAGACGGGCTCCGGCTTCTACACGTACTCCTGACCGGTCGGCGTCGCCCGCCCGGCCCGGCGGTGCCACGGCCCGTGGCGCCGGGCCGCGCGGTGCCGCCGGGCAGGCCGGCCGTCAGCCGAACCGCAGGTGGTGCAGCATCAGCAACCCGGCCGCCATGCCGGCGGCCGGGACCTCGCCGCGGGCGATCATGTCGGGCACCAGCTTGAGCGGGACCCACTCGCGGCGCGAGGACTCGAAGTCGTCCACGGGGTGACCTGTGTACGTGGCGTCCTCGGCCCAGTAGAGGTGGTGGCGGGCGTCGGTGAGGCCGTTGGACGGCTCCACGGTCAGCAGATGGTGGAGGGGACCGGGCCGCCAGCCGGTCTCCTCCTCCATCTCCCTGGCCGCCGCCGCCCGGACGTCCTCCCCGTCCTCGACGACACCGGCGGCGAGCTCCCACCCCCAGCTGTCGGTGATGAACCGGTGCCGCCAGAGCATCAGCACCTCGTTGGCCTCGTTGACGGCGGTCGCGACGGCAACGGGGCGGAGGCGGACGAGGAAGTGGTCCAGATGCCGGCCGTCGGGCAGCTCGACATCGGCGAGATTGACCCTGAACCACCGGTTCTCGTACACGGTTTGTTCGCTCAAGTTCGTCCACTGCATGTTTCTGCCACCTTCCGACACGTAGATGGCAACATGGCAGCAGGAGCCCGGTCATAGGGGAACGCGCAGCGCCCCCTCGATGAGTCCGGCCGTCTCTTTCGCGCCGGCACAACCGCTCGCCGCCAGCCCCTCACGCACCGCCCGCAGCCGGTCCCTCAGCCGCTGCGACTCCATCCCCCTGGCCCGCTCCAGCATCTCCGCCGCGGTCCGCGCCGCGCGGTCCGCCTCCCCCTGTCGCAGCTCGATCTGGCTCAGCAGGGCGAGCCGGTGCACCCGGCCGCGGTCGTGCGCCGGTGTGCCGACGGCGGCAGCCGCGTGCGCCCTCGCGGCCGTGAGATAGCCCAGACCGAGCAGCGCCTCGGCGACCTGTACGTCGACCAGGCCCGGCTGGACGTAACCGGTCTCGTCCGGCTCATGACCGGGGCGGATCCGACCCGCCTCCGACTGCGCACGCCGGATGCAGGTCAGCGCGCCGGCGGCGTCGCCCAGATGCGCGTACGCCTTGGCCTGCATCGCGTACAGGTCGGCGGCCAGAGCCGGGGTGATCTGCCGGCCGGCCGACCGCAGCGCCGCCTCCGCGAAGGCGAGCGCCTGCCGGTGCTCGGACATGAACAGCGACTGGTTGACCAGAAGCGCGACGACGTACGCGCCCAGCCCCCGGTCCCCGCTCGCTTTCGCCAGCCGCAGCGCCTGGTGGAAGTAGCGCTGGGCCGGTCCGTGCGCGTCGGAGTCGTAGGAACAGATACCGGCCACCGCCACCAGTCCCCCTGCGGCACGGTGCAGTTGACGGCCCAGCGCGTCGCCGTACGAGCCGCGCAGCAGCGGTGCGGTCTCCGCGTTGAGGAAGCCGACGATGCGGGAGCGGGTCGCGACACCGCCCGCCCGCCGGTACATCAACTCGTAGTGCGCGCGGGCGGCCCGGAGCATCTCGATGTCCGCGGTGCCGACACGGGTGCGGCCCTCGCGTGAGACGTCCGAGTCCTCCGGCGGGTTCTCCCACTCCCAGACGGGCATCACGGCGGGCGTTCCGGTGACAGCGGGCGCCGGGGCTTCGCGTGCGCCCTGCTGCCGCTGCCGCTGCCGCTGCTGGGCCTCGTACCGCCACTGCGCGGTGGCCCGCTCCACGAACCCGGACAGCGACGAGTTGTGCGGCACGGCGCGGTCCCCTGCCGGTACGCCGAGACCGATGTCGTCGAGCGTGACCACGCGCCGCAGCCGGCCCGCGAGCACCTCGCAGATCAGGTCGGGCACCTGGCCGCGGGGCCGCTGCCCCTTCAACCACCGTGCCACGGCGGTGTGTTCGTACCGCAGCGACAGTCCCCTGGCCGAGCCCGCCAGGTTGACGCGGGCGGCCAGACCCGCGTGGGAGAAACCCGCCTCTTCGAGCAGTGCGTCGAGCAGGGTGTTGGGCTGCATGGCCCCCTCCGGTGACTCAAGTCCGCTCAGGGTAGTGGAGGGCGAATCGCACGGGGTGTGAAAGTAGTGCGCTTTTCTGCGGCTTGTGTGCTCTGCCCGGGGCCGGGGCGGGGGCTGTTGACTTAACTGCCTCTCCCTGGGAGGCGGCCGGGCCGCCGGCTCCCCCTCGTACAGTGCGGCGGCCCTGATCGCGCCGTTCGTCCTGCTGATCTGCCCGACACTCCGCGGCAGGGCGGACGGCGCGCGTGCCGTGGCGCCTGCGGCGGACTTGCCCCCACCCCGCTGTACCGATGTGCGGCTCCGCCGCGTGGCGGGGCAAGCCCCGGACCCGTACCGCGCTTCGCGCGATGACCTCAAACTCTCCCTACGGCCCTACGGCCCTACGGCCCAGCGGCCGTGGGTGGGGTGCCTCCCACGCCGCCAGGCGCAGGGGGCCATGCCCGCAAGCCGGGCTCGATGTGCCGCTGTGGCAACTTCAGCCTCGCCGGCGTTTGAGGCGCGGGTCCGGGGCGGAGCCCCGACAGGACCGGCGCACTCCAGCCCCGCCGGCGACTGAGGCGCCGGGCTCGGGGCGGAGCCTCCGAAAACGGGTCCAAGTGGAGACCGCCGTGCGGCGGAGCCGCATGTCGGGACAGCGGGAAGGGGCGGGGTGGGGGAAACGCATCGCGCAGCGGCGACCGCGGAGGGCCCGGCAGGCCGGCGTGTGCACGCCGGTCGGCCGGGCCCTCCGCAACGAGACGAACGGGGCTCACGCGCCCCGCAACACCGCTCCCGTCCGCTCCGACGCCAGCGCCACCGCCGCGTCACGCGCGGCCGACGCCTCGTCGACCGTCAGCGTGCGGTCGGCCGCACGGAAACGCAGCGCGTACGCGAGCGACTTGCGGCCGCCCCCGATCTGCTCGCCGGTGAAGACGTCGAACAGCCGGATGGACTCCAGTAGTTCGCCCGCTCCCTCGCGCAGCGCGGACTCGACGTCCGCCGTGGGCACGTCGTCCGCGACGACGAGCGCGACATCCTGCGTGGCGACGGGGAACGTGGAGATCTGCGGCGCCTGGACGACTCCGGTCACCGCCTGCTCCAGCACGTCGAGCTCCAGCTCCATCGCGCAGGTGCGGTCCGGCAGGTGCAGCGCCTTGACGACGCGCGGGTGCAGTTCGCCCGCGTGGCCGACGAGGGTCTCCTCGCCGTCCACCGTGGCGTACAGCGCGGCGCAGCGGCCCGGGTGCCACGGCGCGTGCTGGTCGGCGCGGACCGTCAGCTCGACGCCCGCCTCGCGGGCGACCAGCCGGCCGGCCTCGACGGCGTCGGCCCAGTCGGCCGGGCGGCCCTTGCCCCACCAGCCGTCCTGCTCGCGGGCGCCCGCGAGGACGACGGCGACGCGGCGCGGCTGGCGCGGGAGTGCGGCGTCGAGGCCGGCGATCTCCTCGTCGGTCGGGCGGCGGTCGACGGGCAGCCGTACCGCGCGCCGCTCCTCGCCGGTGGGGCGGAAGACGAGACCGGTCTCGAAGAGCGCCAGGTCGTGGCTGCCGCGGCCGTCGTTGCGGCGCAGTGCGCCGAGGAGGCCCGGCAGCAGCGTGGTGCGCAGCGCCGGCTCCTCGTCGGAGAGCGGGTTGACGAGCCTGACGACCCGGCGGCGGGCGTCGTCGTTCTCCAGGCCGAGCTGGTCGAGGACGGGCTCGCCGATGAAGGGGTAGTTCGGCGCCTCGACGTAACCCGCGCCGGCCAGGGCGCGGCCGACCCGGCGGTGCAGCCGCTGCCGGGCGGTGAGCCCGCGGCCGGACGGCGGGGTGGGCAGCGTCGAGGGCAGGTTCTCGTAGCCCTCCAGCCGGATGACCTCTTCGGCGAGGTCGTTGGGCTCCGCGAGGTCGGGCCGCCACGAGGGGACGGTGACGACGAGGTCGTCCTGTCCGTACACGTCGCAGCCGACCTCCTGGAGGCGGCGCACCACGGTCTCGCGGCCGTAGGTGACGCCTGCGACGCGGTCGGGGTGGTCCGCGGGCATGGCGATGGTGCGGGGCGCGCTGGGCGCGACGACCTGGGTGACGCCGCCCTCCGCCGTACCGCCGGCGAGGAGCACCAGCAGGTCGACGGTGCGCTGCGCGGCCGCTGCCGCGGCCTGCGGGTCGACGCCGCGCTCGAAGCGCTTGGAGGCCTCGGAGGACAGCTTGTGACGGCGCGCGGTGCGGGCGATGGCGACCGGGTCGAAGTGCGCGGCCTCGATGACGACCTCGGTAGTGGCACCGGCGGTGTCGTCGTGGTCGGCGATCTCGGTGTTGGCGCCGCCCATGACGCCCGCGAGGCCGATGGGTCCGCGGTTGTCGGTGATGACGAGGTCTTCCGCGTCGAGCACGCGCTTGGTGCCGTCGAGCGTGGTGAGCTTCTCGCCGGGCTCGGCGCGGCGCACCCCGATCGGCCCGTCGAGACGGGAGCGGTCGTAGGCGTGCAGCGGCTGGCCGAGCTCGAGCATCACGTAGTTGGTGATGTCGACGGCGAGCGAGATGGGACGCATCCCGGCCTTCTGCAGCCGGCGCTGCAGCCAGATCGGGGAGCGCGCCTCGGCCTCGAGGCCGACGACGGTGCGCGCGGTGAAGCTGTCGCAGCCGACCGGGTCGGCGACGTCGACGGGGTAGCCGTACGAGTTCGGCCCGGGCACGTCCAGCAGCGCCGGGTCGCGCAGCGGCAGGCCGTAGGCGGTGGCCGCCTCGCGGGCGACACCGCGCAGGGAGAGGGCGTAGCCCCGGTCGGGGGTGACGGCGATGTCGAGGACCTCGTCGACGAGTTCGAGGAGCTCGATCGCGTCGGTGCCGACCTCGTGCTCGGGCGGGAGCACGATGATGCCGCCGCTGCCGTCGTCGCCCATGCCGAGCTCGTCGCCGGAGCAGATCATCCCGTGGGAGGTCTTGCCGTACGTCTTGCGGGCGGCGATCGCGAAGTCACCGGGCAGCACGGCGCCCGGGAGGACCACGACGACCTTGTCGCCGACGGAGAAGTTGCGGGCGCCGCAGACGATCTCCTGCGGCTCGCCGGTGCCGTTGGCCCGGCCGACGTCGACGGTGCAGAAGCGGATCGGCTTCTTGAACTCCGTCAGCTCCTCGATGGTCAGCACCTGGCCGACGACGAGGGGGCCCTTGAGCCCGGCGCCGAGCTGCTCGACGGTCTCGACCTCGAGGCCGGCGGCGATGAGCTTGGCCTGGACGTCCCGGCCGGTCTCCGTCGCCGGCAGGTCGACGTACTCCCGCAGCCAAGAAAGCGGGACCCGCATCAGATCTCCATCCCGAACGGCCGGGTGAACCGGACGTCACCCTCGACCATGTCTCGCATGTCTTCGACGTTGTGGCGGAACATCAGCATCCGCTCGATGCCGAACCCGAAGGCGAATCCGCTGTACTTGGTGGGGTCGACGCCGCAGGCGGTGAGCACCTTCGGGTTGACCATTCCGCAGCCGCCGAGCTCGATCCAGCCTTCGCTGGAGCAGGTGCGGCAGGGCCGGTCCGGGTTGCCGACGGACTCGCCGCGGCAGACGTAGCAGACCATGTCCATCTCGGCGGACGGCTCGGTGAAGGGGAAGAAGTTGGGCCGCAGACGGGTCTTCATGCCCTCGCCGAACAGTGCCTGGACCATGTGGTCGAGGGTGCCCTTGAGGTCGGCCATGGTCAGGCCCTCGTCGACGGCGAGCAGCTCGACCTGGTGGAAGACGGGGGTGTGCGTGGCGTCCAGCTCGTCGGTGCGGTAGACCCGGCCGGGGCAGATCACGTAGACCGGCGGCTCCCGGTCGATGAGCGAGCGGATCTGCACGGGCGAGGTGTGGGTGCGCAGCACCACGCCGGAGTCCGAGCCGCCCTGCTCGTCCTGGACGAAGAAGGTGTCGTGCTCGCCGCGCGCCGGGTGGTCGGGGCCGATGTTGAGGGCGTCGAAGTTGAACCACTCGGCCTCGACCTGCGGGCCCTCGGCGACCTCGTAGCCCATGGCCACGAAGACGTCCTCGATGCGCTCGGAGAGCGTGGTCAGCGGGTGACGGGCACCGGCGGGCACGCGGTCGTGGGGCAGCGTGACGTCGACGGCCTCCTCGACGAGCACCCGTGCGTCGCGCTCGGCCTCGAGCTCGGCCTGGCGGGCGGCGAGCGCCTTGCCGACGGCGGCACGGGCCTGACCCACGCGCTTGCCGGCCTCTGCCTTGGCCTGCGGCGGCAGTGCGCCGATCTCGCGGTTGGCGAGCGAGAGCGGCGAGGTGCCGGAGGTGTGCGCGGATTTCGCGTGCGCGAGCGCCTCGAGGGAGTCTGCGGCGGCGAAGGCTGCGAGCGCCTCGTCCCGCATGCGCTCGATCTCTTCCGGTTTCAGTGCCTCGACCTCAACCGGGTCGTACGACTTATTGGGTGCGGACATCTCTTCCCGTACTTCCGATGGGCTGGCTGGGGACCCCGCACGTCAGGGACGACCGAGGACGCAAAGGTGCCAAAGGTCGAGTCTAACGGGGTGTGGAGCGGCGAATGAGCCCGCCGGTCGCCCGGGCCCTCCCGCTGCGGCCGGGAACGGCCGCTACTGGAGGTGTGCCGGGGTGCCGACGGGCAACGTAAATCGGAACTCGGCACCGCCGCCGGGTCCCCGGCCGACGGTGATCGTCCCGCCGTGCGCCTCGACGATGCCCTTGACGATGTACAGACCGAGGCCGGTGCCGCCGCGTTTGCTCCCCCGCCAGAAGCGGGTGAAGACTCGGCCCATCGACTCCTCCGGAATGCCGGGGCCCTCGTCGGTCACGGTGACGGCGGTGCCGGTACCGCTCTGCTCATGCGCGGAACGCGAGGGCGCTATGTCGATGGTGACAGTTCCCTCGCCGTGCCGCACCGCGTTTTCCAGCAGGTTGCCGAGCACCTGGTCGATCTTGTCGGGGTCGGCCCACAGGTCGGGCAGCGGCCGGGTGACGTGGACCCGGAAGCGGTCGGGAGCCTGGCCGGCGGCCACGTGCGCGTCGACGTGGCGGCGTACGGCGGCGCCGAGGTCGACCGGCTGGCGGCGCACCTCGAGACGGCCGGAGTCGATGCGGGAGATGTCGAGGAGCTCCGCGATGAGGCGGGTGACGCGGCCCGCGTCGGCGTCGACGGTCTCCAGCATCAGTCGCTTCTGGTCGTCGGTGAACCGCTCCCACTTGGCGAGGAGGGTCGCCGTGAAGCCCTTGACGGAGGTCAGCGGGGAGCGCAGCTCGTGGGCGACGGTGGCGATCAGCTCGGCGTGGCTGCGTTCGCTGCGGCGGCGGGCCTCCGTGCCGCGCAGGCTGACCACGAGCCGGCGCAGCGGGCCGGTGGGGGCGTCACGCACGTAGCGGGCGGAGACGAGGACCTCGCGGCCGCCGGGCAGCAGGAGATTGCGCTCGGGCTGGCCGACGCGGGTGGCGAGCCCGCCGTACGGGTCGGTCAGGGTCCACCAGCGGCGGCCCTTGAGGTCCTCCAGCGGCAGGACGCGTTCCAGCGGCAGCCCGATGGCGTCGGTCCTGTCCACGGCGGTGATGCGGACGGCGGCCGCATTGAAGCAGACGACGAGTCCCCGCTCGTCGGCGACGACGAGACCGTCGGGGAGCTCGTCGGGGTCGATCAAGGGCGCCTGGGCGCCCCACAGGGCCGCGTCCTGCGGCTCTGCCGGCCTGCTGGTCCCGACCGTCATGTCCCCGTACCCCACCTCTCCGCCGGCGCAGTGGGCCCCCGAGTGCGTCACACTACTAGCTGAAAGTGACGTCGCCGACCCCCTGAGCGAGTGGTCCGTCAGGTCGCCGGGGCACCCTTGGCCCCGGCGCGCTGGGCGCGCGCCGACGCGTAGAGACATACGGCCGCCGCGGTCGCCAGGTTCAGGCTCTCGGCCTTTCCGTGGATCGGGACGCGTACGACGGCGTCGGCGAGCGCTCGTGTCTCCTCCGGCAGTCCCCAGGCCTCGTTGCCGAAGATCCAGGCGGTGGGACCGCCCATGGTGCCGGCGTCGAGCTCGTCGTCGAGGTCGTCCTCGCCCGCCCCGTCGGCGGCGAGCACGCGTACGCCCGCGTCGCGCAGCCCCTGGACGGCCTGCTCGACGGGTACGCCGACGGCGACGGGGAGATGGAAGTGGGAACCGACCGAGGCGCGCACGGACTTGGGGTTGTAGAGGTCGACGGACGCGTCGGTGAGGATCACGGCGTCCGCGCCTGCGGCGTCGGCGCAGCGCAGCACGGTGCCGGCGTTCCCGGGGTCGCGTACGTGGGCGAGCACGGCGACGAGCCTGGGGCGGGCGGCCAAAATGTCCTCGAAGGGCGAGTCGAGGAACCGGCAGACGCCGACGAGGCCCTGCGGGGTGACGGTCTGGGAGACCTCGGCGAGCACGCTGTCCGCGGCGTGGTGGACGCGGGCCCCGGCGGCCCGCGCTGCGTCGACGATGTCGGCGTAGCGCTCCGCTGCCTCGACGGTGGTGAACAGCTCGACCAGTGTCGCCGCGCCGTCGGGCCCGCGGTGGGCGACGGCCTCCCGGACGGCCTGCGGCCCCTCGGCGATGAACAGGCGGTCCTTCCCCCGGAAGTTGCGCTTGGCGAGCCGCCGTGCGGCGGTGACTCGGGGCGAGCGGGGGGAGATCAGCTCGGGGGTCGGCATGCGGCTCGACGGCTCTCTCTCACGGGTCCGGTTGGGGAAATGTTTCGTTGCGTGCGGTCGGGCGGGCGCCGCGGGGCCTCGGTACTCGGCCGTGAGCCTCGGCGAGTGCGGGCGCGGCCGTGAGCCTCGGCGAGTGAGCCGAAGGGGCGCGCGAGTGTCGAAAGTGGAGAACACGCGGAGGTCCCGAGGAACGAGGGACCGAGCATGATCGACCGTCGACACTCGCATCAAGCGCCCCGGAGGTGAACCGAGCCCTTGAAAAAGAAACGAGACCCGCAGGCCGAGGCCTGCGGGTCCGGTTCGGCTCCGTGCGGGCGTCAGGCAGCCTTGGGAGCGTTGACGTCGCTCGGCAGCGCCTTCTGCGCGACCTCGACGAGCGCGGCGAACGCGCCTGCGTCGTTCACGGCGAGCTCGGCCAGGATCTTGCGGTCCACCTCGATGTTGGCGGCCTTCAGCCCCTGGATGAGGCGGTTGTACGTCATGCCGTTCTGGCGGGCAGCGGCGTTGATGCGCTGGATCCACAGCTGACGGAAGTCGCCCTTGCGCTTCTTGCGGTCGTTGTAGTTGTAGACCAGGGAGTGGGTGACCTGCTCCTTGGCCTTGCGGTACAGGCGCGAACGCTGACCGCGGTAACCGCTGGCCTGCTCGAGGATCGCCCGGCGCTTCTTGTGGGCGTTGACTGCCCGCTTGACGCGTGCCACTTGTTGACTCCTTGTAGCGGGGCCGTGGTTTCCTCACACGACCCGAAAACGAATTGGTCCCGGTCTCGGCGTCCCGCCCCCGTCACCGGGGACGCGGGACGTCACTTGCCGAGAAGCTTCTTGATCTTCTTGGCGTCGGCCGGAGCCATCTCCGCGTTGCCGGTGAGGCGACGCGTCAGCGTGGACGGCTTGTGCTCGAGCAGGTGGCGCTTGCCGGCGCGCTCGCGGAGCACCTTGCCGGAGCCGGTGATCTTGAAGCGCTTCTTGGCACCGCTGTGCGTCTTGTTCTTCGGCATAGCGCCGTATCTCCTCATCAGTGGCGCTCCCCCGGTGCGGGCACCGGACTGCGGGAGCGTCAGATCGTGGTTATGGGTTCCGGGGCGGACCGGGGCTGCCGGGCGGGCAGCCCGACGGTCATGCCTCGGACGTTGTGTCGGCCGGGGCGGCGTCGCCGCCCTCGTCCTCGTGCGAGCCCTGGCGCTCCGCCTTGCGTGCCGCCTGAGCCTCACGGGCCTCGGCCATGGCCTCGGTCTTCTTCTTGTGGGGGCCGAGAACCATGATCATGTTCCGGCCGTCCTGCTTCGGGTTCGACTCGATGAAGCCGAGGTCCTCGACGTCCGCCGCGAGACGCTGCAGCAGACGGAAGCCAAGCTCAGGGCGGGACTGCTCACGACCACGGAACATGATCGTGATCTTGACCTTGTCACCCTGCTTGAGGAACCGGACGACGTGACCCTTCTTGGTGTCGTAGTCGTGCGGGTCGATCTTCGGCCGGAGCTTCATCTCCTTGATGACCGTGTGCGCCTGGTTCTTGCGCGCCTCACGGGCCTTCATGGCCGACTCGTACTTGAACTTCCCGTAGTCCATGAGCTTGCACACGGGCGGACGGGCGTTCGCCGCCACCTCGACGAGGTCGAGGTCGTACTCCTGAGCAAGCTCAAGGGCCTTGGCAAGCGGAACAATCCCGACCTGCTCGCCGCTGGGACCGACAAGTCGCACTTCGGGAACGCGAATCCGGTCGTTGATGCGGGGCTCGGCGCTGATGGATCCTCCTAAGTAGCACCACGCGGATGTCTGGCAGACAGCCGCGCATTGTCTGTTTGAACAGACCAACCGCGCCGGGACGTCAAAAATGCCCCGGACGGGACACAGGCGGCAGCTCCTTGAACCGGAGCACCGCCGCGGTCGACCGCGGGGCGCACATCGGGCGACTCCATCGTCCGTACGGAACGATGGTGGCCGCCTGACCGGTGACCCGCCGTCCCGCAGGACGGCCAGGTGGGAGATCGGAGCCTCCACTTGTGGGCTGGTCACTTACATGTCCAGCCGGTCGTCACACAAGGTTAGCAGCTCCCGGGGGACGGTGCTAACCGGCGGCCGGGGCCGGGGTCGGCACGACGGGGCATATCGTGTGCCTCATGAGTGACGCGACCTCCCCCAACGAAACATCCGGATCACCCGAATCGCCTGACTTCGACGCCATGGCGCGTGACATCGCCGAGGTCCCGGCCGTCGAGGTGATCGTCACGGTCGCGGTGAACCTGATGAGCGCGGCAGCGGTGAAGCTCGGCCTCACCGAGGACGCCGAGGACCACAAGGACCTGGACGAGGCCCGCAAGCTCGTCCACGCCCTGGCCGGACTGCTGGACGCCAGTACGACGGAGATCAGCTCCTTCCACGCCGCCCCGCTCCGGGACGGTCTGAAGTCGCTGCAGCTCGCCTTCCGTGAGGCGTCGCTGGTGCCGGACGAGCCGGGCCAGGGCCCCGGCGAGAAGTACACCGGCCCCGTGTACGGCTGAGCAGTTCCGTTACGCGGCAGGGCTTACGTAGAAGGGCTCGCCCGGAGGGGTGGCCCCGGCCGGCAGCAGCGCCAGGTCGAGGCCCCGCACCAGGCGGGCCCTCAATACGTCGTCGCCCGCCAGCGCCTGCGCGACGCGCCGTCCCGCCTCCGCGGGGTCGCCGTCCGCCGCCAGTACCAGCGCCAGCGTGCCGTCGGAGTCCCGGCCGGGACCGAGGTGGGCGCGCAGCACCGCCGGATCGGCCGCGAGCGCCGTCCGCAGGGCCCCGGTGACCGCGGGGTCGGCGAGCGGGTCGGTGCTCGTACGGCCCTCGGCGAGGGCGAGCAGGGCAGGACCGCTCAGCTGGTACGGGACGGGGCCGGCCAGGTCGAGCACGAGGGTGTCCGCCTTCTCGTGGGCGGCGGCCTGGAGCGCCTGGTGCAGGGGCACGGCGACCGGGCGGGCCTCGGGGTTCCACCGGGCGAGCGACGCGATCGAGGTGAACGCCGGAAGGGCGCGGCGGGAGCCGGCCGTGAGCGTCGGCACGGCCATGTCACTGGTCTTCTCGCGGCGCAGCCCCGTCTCCTCGTCCTCCTCCACCTCGCCGAGGACGGCGACGACGGGAACCAGGAGCCGGGCGCCGCGCAGCGCCTCCAGGACCGGCTGTTCGGCGGTGCGGTCCTCGGACCAGGCGGCGAGAGCCGCCTCGAGGTCCGGGTCGGCGGTGCCGTCGTCGTCGGAGAAACCGGGATCGGGAATGTTCTTGAGCGCCACCCGACGAGCCTAGCGTCCTGCCGGTACGGGCCCGCGCCCGGTCAGCTGCGGCGAGGGCCACAGGTCAGGAGCGGCGAGGGCGGCAGGTGGTGGGCCCGCGCGTGCGGCGGTTCAGGGGCGGCGCGTGCGGCCGCCGCGCCAGAGGACGACGGCCGTGGCCAGCAGCAGAGCGCCGACACCGCCGGCGGCCGCGGCAAGCCAGCCGCCGGAGCCGCCGTCCTCGTCGGCCGGTGTGGGGCCAGGACCGAAGTACTCCTTGCCGTAGCCCGCCGTGGCCGCCTTCAGGTCGCCGGGACGCAGCTTCGCGCCCTCGGCGATCGCCGCCGCCGGGTCGACCGTGCCGTAGCCCTTGGCGTCGTCACGGCCGCCCTTGGGGGCGTCGCGCGCGGTGTCCATGAGGAGCTTCTTGACCTGGGCGGGCGTGAGCTCGGGGTGCGCCGAGCGGACGAGGGCGACCGCGCCGGACACGAAGGCCGCGGCGGCGCTGGTCCCCCAGCCCTCGTAGTAGCGGCCGTCGGGGTCGGCGATCACGATGTTGACGCCCGGGGCGCTGACGGTGGCGTACCAGCGGCGGGTGGAGAACGAGGCGTGGGTGCCCCAGCGGTCGACGGCGGTCACCGCGATGACGCCCGGGTAGGCGGCGGGGTACGAGATGTGGTCGCCCTTCTCGCCGCCGTTGCCGGCGGAGGCGACGACCACCGAGCCCTTCGAGAGGGCGTACTGCACGGCCGCGTCCTCACCGGCCTCGGGGTGGGCGGACTCGCTGTCGTCGCCGAGCGAGAGGTTGATGACATCGGCACCCTGGTCGGCCGCCCAGCGGATGCCCTGGGCCAGGGCGGTGCCACGGGTCTTGCGGGCCTTGTCCCGGGCCTTGTCGCTGCCTTCGAGGATGACCCGGACGGGCAGGATCTTCGCCTCGGGGGCGATGCCGAGCACGCCGGACTCCCGGCCGGGGCCGTGGCCGTGTCCGGCGACGATGCCGGCCATCGCGGTGCCGTGCCGGGCCCACGCGCGGTCGCCGCGGGAGGCGCCGAAGCCGATGAAGTCCTTGCCGGGCAGTACGGAACCGGCGAGGTCGGGATGCTGGTCGTCCACCCCGGTGTCGAGCACGGCGACGGTCACGCCCTCACCCCTGGTCGTCTGCCACGCCTGCTCCGTGTGCATCGCCTCGAGGCTCCACTGCTGGTCCCGGATGCTGTCGGCGTGCGCGGGTGTCGCGGGCAGCACGACGAACGCGGTGGCGGCCAGGGCCGCGAGGGCGCGACGGCCGAGGGGGCGGCGGACGTGGGGGCGGCGGACGTGGGGGCGTCTCATCGGGGCGTCTCCGTGCCGTGGCCGGTTGCCCGGCTCCTGTTCCCGTCCTCGCGGCCGACCTCGCTGCCGTCGTCGCCGCTGTCCCGGCCGCCGCCCTGACCGCTGTCCTCGCCCTGGGCGACGGCGCGGCGCAGGCCCTCCTCGATGCGCTGTGCCAGGCCGGCGGCCTCATGGCCGAGGCCGGCCTCGGCGGGGGCGCTCGTCGCCCCCTTGGCCTGGGCCTCGTCGGCCGGCTGGGGGTCGCTCACGGCACGGCCGTCGGCGAAGCCGGAGACCGCGTAGACGACGACAGGGGCCTCGGTCACCACCTTGATCGTCCAGCTGGCCCGCTGGTCACTGCCGAAGCCGGCGGCGACGGTGCCCTTGGCCGGGAAGGTGCGGGGCATCAGGTCGGTGCGCTCACCGAGCGACTCGGTCGTGAACCGGTTGTGCAGAGCGAGCATCCCCTTGGGGTCCGCCTCCGTGAAGACGAGTCCGACGGTGGTGAGGCTGCTGGCCGTCGCGTCGGTGTACGTGGCGCGCAGCACACGGAGGCAGCCCACCGGCTCGAGCGCCTTGGTGAGCAACGGGTCGAGCGCCGTCGCGCAGTCCCCGTCGGGCGCGACCGCTATCCGCGTCCACACCCGGTCGGCACCGCCCGGGCCCGCGTCGTCGCCGGAGAGGGTGCGCGGGAACAGGGTGTCCACGGGAAGGCTGTGCCAGGCGGCGCGCACATGGGCGTACCCGGCGCGCTCGGGGGTGTCGGCACTCGAGTCGCCGGTCAGCCACGTGCCGGTGGCGGCACCGCCGATCAGTCCGAGCCCGAGCACCACGGCGACGACGGCCCCGACGGTCCGCGCGGGATGCCGGGCGGGGACGGGACGCAGCCGCGTCGTCATCTCGACCGGTGTCTCCGGCGGGATCCACAGCTGCGCGGGCGGCCGCGGCGCACCCGGCCGCGGCGTCATGTCGACGCTGCCGACGGGACGCGGGGGCCGCGCCGGGGGCACCGGCCGGGACGGTGGCGCGTCGGCGACGGGGCGGAGTCGCGTGGTGGTCTCGACGTCGGGAATCGCGCCGTCGGCACCGCCGCTACGCGCCGGCGGCGTCACCGGCCGCTGGGGCGCACCGGTGCCGGCCGTGAGCGCGTCACCCGACGGCCGGTCGGAGCCGGCCCCGGCACGCGGCGGGCCGAATGCCCCCGCCCCTTCGGCGCGGGGTGCCGGCGGAGCGGGACGGTGCGGCGGCGTCGGTCGCTCGGCACGGGACGGCGGCACGGCAGGGCCGGGGGCCGCAGCCGCAGGGCCCTCGGCACGGGACGGCGGTACGGCAGCGGATCGCGGGGGCGACGCCGGCCGGTCGGGTACGGCGGGGCCCGGGGCACGCCGTGGTGGGGCGGGAATCTCGTCGCCGGTGCCCGGTCCGGGCGCGGGCCCGGCCGGGCGCTCTGCGCGGGACGGCGGGACCGAAGGGTGGCGCTGCGGCTCTGCGGCGTCGTCCGGGGGCAGAAAGGCGTCGGAGATGCGGGAGCGGGGCGGGGGCTGCGGGCCGGAAGGGCGCTGCGCCTCCGTGCTCATGCCCACCCCCCGTTGCTCAACCACGCACCGCCGACGGATCACCGCCCGGGGCAGGCCCGTTCGTCACTTCGTGCCGTCACTCTAACGGGCACGACCGACGACCTCGGCCACCCGCCTGTGGTCCGTGGGGATCTGCCCAGAACATCCCCTACCCCGGGGTAATCATGTCTGGCAAGCTCGGCCCATGACTCCCCGTGCCGCCGACCGGGCCCGCTACGACAGGGCCACCGCCCACCTCGACGCGCCGCTCGCGATCGTCGATCTCGAGGCGTTCGACGCCAACGCCGGGGATCTGGCGCGCAGAGCGGACGGCAAGCCGATCCGGGTCGCCAGCAAGTCGGTGCGCTGCCGGGCACTGCTGGAGCGGGTGCTGGCCATGGACGGGTTCGCGGGGATCATGTCGTTCACGCTGGACGAGTCGATCTGGCTGGCGCGCGCCGGTTTCGAGGACGTACTGCTCGCCTATCCGTCCGCGGACCGCGCGGGTTACGCGGAGCTGGCGGGCGATCCCAAGCTCGCCGCCGCAGTGACCGTGATGGTCGACGACCCGGCGCAGCTGGAGCTCATCGACCGGGCCCGGGCGGGCGGCGCGGAGGAGATCCGGGTCTGTCTCGAAATGGACACGGCGCTGCGTCTGCTGGGCGGCCGCGTGCGGGTCGGTGCGCGGCGCTCGCCGCTGCGTGAGCCCGCGCAGCTCGCCGAGCTGGCCCGGTCCGTCGCCCGCCGGCCCGGTTTCCGCCTGGTGGGGCTGATGGCGTACGAGGGCCATGTCGCCGGGGTGGGCGACGCGGTCACGGGGTCGCCGGTGCGTTCGCGTGCCGTGCGGCTGATGCAGCGCGCGGCGCGTAAGGAACTGGCCGCGCGCCGGGCCGCGGTGGTGCGGGCGGTACGGGCCGTGGCTCCGGAACTGGAGTTCGTCAACGGGGGCGGCACCGGCAGCGTGCAGCACACGGCCGCCGAGGACGCCGTCACCGAAATCGCGGCCGGTTCGGGCCTGTACGTGCCGCGGCTGTTCGACAACTACACGTCGTTCACGGGCCGCCCGGCCGCGCTGTTCGCCCAACCGGTGGTGCGCCGCCCGGGCGTGGGGGTGGTGACGGTGCTCGGCGGCGGTTATCCCGCTTCCGGGGCGGCGGGCCGGGACCGGCTGCCCGTTCCGTATCTGCCGGAGGGCTTGCGCTACGACCCCCAGGAGGGCGCCGGAGAGGTGCAGACCCCCCTGTTGGGCGCACCCGCCGACGACCTCCTGATCGGTGACAAGGTGTGGTTCCGGCACGCCAAGGCCGGGGAGTTGTGCGAACGTTTCGACACTCTGCATCTCGTCGAGGGCGACCGGGTCACGGGCGCCGCGCCGACGTACCGGGGCGAGGGGCGAACCTTCCTCTGAGAGCCGGGGCCTGCGCCGCGAGCCGCGGCTCAGTACGCGACGGTGTACCGCGTGCGCCGGTGCCCGGGCCGTTCGGCCTCGTCCAGCACGGCGACCGCGAAGTCCTCCATGGATATGGCGGAGACACCCCGGACGTCGACGAGCAGTTCGTCGGTGCCGAGCCGGTAGGCGCCCGTGCGCTCGCCGGGCTCCAGCAGGGCGGGCGGGCTGAGGTACACCCAGTCCGCGAGGACGCCGACCGCCCTGCAGACGTCGAGCTGGGCGGCGCAGGCCTCGGCGATGGGCCGCAGCTCGGCGGGGAAGCCGGGATCGTCGACCACGGTGACGCCGCCGCCTTCTGGCAGGGTGAGGGTCGCCGCGCCGCCGACCACGAGCAGCCGCACGCCGGCGCGGGCGACGCCCGCGAGCAACGCCGTGGTCGTGCTGACGAGTTCGTCCTCCCGTCCGCGCGCCGGCCGGGTCGCGCCGATCACGAGGTCCTGGTCCGCTGCCAGGGCGGTGACGGACTCCGGGTCGGCGGCGTCGCCGACCCGGAGGCGGGCGGCGGCAGGCAGGCCGGCCGCGCGTGCCGGGTCGCGTACGACGGCGGTGACGTCATGGCCTCGGGACAGGGCTTCCGCCACCGTCCGGCGTCCGACGTTCCCCGCTGCTCCGAACACGGTGATGCGCATGGTCCGACTTCTCCTTCTGGTCGTGTCGACGACGGGTGCCGGCAGTCTGTGCGGTGACGAGGGCGCCGAGGACGACGAGTCCGCCGACGGTCTGCAGCAGGTTCAGCTGCTGGCCGAGGACGGCCGCGCCGAGGACCGTGGCGACCACGGGGCTCAGCAGTCCCAGGAACGAGACGGCAGTCGGCCGCAGCGCCCGGATCCCGCGGAACCAGAGCGCGTAGGCGACGGCGGCGCCGATGATCGACAGGTAGGCGTAGCCGGCGAGGTTCGCTCCGGTGAGGGTGGACGGGGGCGGGCCCTCCACGGCGAGCGCGACGGGGAGCAGCAGCAGGCCGCCGGCGACGAGTTGCC
Organism: Streptomyces peucetius; assembly: GCF_025854275.1. NCBI lineage: Bacteria > Bacillati > Actinomycetota > Actinomycetes > Kitasatosporales > Streptomycetaceae > Streptomyces > Streptomyces peucetius. The sequence continues at coordinate 1,455,105 of NZ_CP107567.1, forward strand.
AGCCGGTGGTGGCGAGCAGCGGCGCGGGCGATGTCCAGCGTTTGGCGAGGACGACCCCGACGGCCATGACGAGAGCCCCACCGAGGGCGGCGGCGACTCCGACGGGATCCAGCCGCGCGTCGGCGCGCAGCACGAGCAGGCTGACCCCGCCGACGCCGGCGAGCCCGGCGAGGACGGTGCGCGGTGACAGCCGCTCGCCGAGAAGTCCTGCGGACAGCCCGGCGGCAAGCAGCGGTTGTACGGCTCCGACGGTCGCGGCGACACCACCCGGCAGCCGGTAGGCGGCAACGAAGAGCAGTGCGAGGAACACGCCGATGTTCAGCGCGCCGAGCACGAAAGCGCGCCACCACCACACGCCGTGCGGCAGCCGCCGGGTGACGGCCACGAGCAGGAGTCCGGCGGGCAGGGCCCGCAGCAGGGCGGCGAGGAGGGGCCTGTCGGGCGGCAGCAGTTCGGTGGTGACCAGGTAGGTGGTGCCCCAGACGGCGGGTGCGAGTGCGGTGACGAGGACAATTCTCGCGTGATTGCTTAGCACTAAGGCAATGTACCTCACCATTAAGCAAAAGAGCTAGACTTGACGGCATGGCAGACCATGTCGATCTCGTCCTGAGGCAGTGGGGCGCGCAGCGCCCCGATCTCGATGTGTCACCGATGGCCGTGATCGGCCGGCTCTCCCGGGCCGGGCAGCTGATCGGCGCCGAGCTCGCCCGCACGTTCGCCGAGCACGGTCTCGACCGGGCGTCGTTCGACGTCCTGGCGACCCTGCGGCGCAGCGGTCCCGCGCACCGGCTCACACCCGCCGGTCTGATGCGGTCCGCGATGGTCACGTCCGGGGCCATCACCCAGCGCCTGGACCGTCTCGAGGCGCGAGGGCTGGTCACCCGCACTCCCAGCGAGTCGGACCGCCGGGTGGTGCACGTCGAGCTGACCCGGGAGGGGCTGGCGCTCGTCGACCGGACACTGCCCGACCATCTGGCGACCGAGCACCGGGTGCTGGCCGCGCTGACCGGCCCCGAACGCCGCGGTCTGGCCGGCACGCTGCGCCGCCTGCTGGAGTCGCTCGGGGACACGGCCGCCGAGGAGATTCTCAATTATGAGAGCGAGTTTTGCGAAAGCGTCCCGGCCGGGCAGGCCCCGCGGAACGGGCCGATCCGCATCGAGTACGGCGGTGAGCGCGACGCGGACGGGAGCGACGCGGACGAGAGCAACACCGACAAGAGCGACGCCGGCGAGAGCGACGGGGATGCGAGCGGCTCCGCAGGGGGCCGGCCGGAGCTGAACCGTGCCCTGGCGATCGCCCGCGACATCAGGCGGACCGCACCCGAGCGGCCCGTGGTCCTGACCGTGGCGAGGCTCGGGCTGCTGGCCCCGACCTCCTCCGGTCTCGCGGCCGTCGCCCGCGAACTGCGGGAGCACGGCATCGGGCTCGAGATCCTCACGGGCCCGCTGAGCGGTGTGCACGATCCCGAGGAGCCCGGCGCCACTCTCTTCGGCGTCCTGGTGGAGGCGGCCGAGCTGGAACGGGGATCGCGGCCCCCCGCACGGAAGCGGCCGGCTCGTGGCGGCGGCCGGCCCAAGGTGATCGACGACGACATGCTGGTCCGGGCACGCTCGCTGCGGGACCAGGGGGTGCCCGTGTCGGAGATCGCCGCCCGGCTGACCATCAGGACCGGCAGGAACGCCGGGCAGCACCCGTCGGTCGCCTCGCTCTACCGGGCCCTCGCACAGGACCGCCGCGAGGACCGGCAGCCGTAGCCGCATCGGACGTTCGGCGACGGCGGTCGCCCGTGGCGGCGGACGGCTCAGCCGGGGCCGATGCTGCTGCCGACGCCGCCGCCGGTGGCGTCACCGGCGGGGCGGATGCTCGCCGCGATCTCGTCCATCACCTCGAGGCCGGGTGCGGAGGAGGCCGCGTCGAAGGCGAAGCGGACGACCATCAGCGCCCCGGTGCCCGCGGGCGACGGGAAGGCGATCGTCTGGACGTAGCCGCCGGTGCTCTCGCCGGTGACGACCCGCCAGCGCACCAGGTAGCCCGCCTTGCCCGCGACGGCGACGTTCTGCGACTTGAGGACCTTGTGGGACTCGATGCCGCCGTGGGGGCGGTTGCCGAGCCGGTCCTCGCCGTACACGGCCTCCGCGGCCTCGGCGACGTCCTGCTCGGCGAGGGTCTTGGCCGTGGTGTCCGCCGACGGCGCGTTGGCCGCCAGGGAGGACACACGGGCATGCCGGCACAGTGAGGACCCACCCGCCGGGCAGTCGTACGTCTCGTCCACGTAGATCGTCGCGCCCTCCTCGAGGGAGCTGGTCGCCCGTACCCAGCCGTCCGGGATGGCGAGGGTGATGCCGTTGAGCTGGTCCTCGAGGACGGTGGCGTCGTTCGACTCGGTGGGCGACGGACCGGTGCTGTTCCCCGGGTTCTCCGGGTCGGCCGTCGCCGGGGCCGCCGGTGCGGTGCTGCTCGGGGACGCCTCGGGGGTGGACTCGCCCTCGTCCCCGCCGAGGAGTACGGCGCCGCCGGCGACCGCGGCGACGAGGACCACACCCGCGACGGCCAGTGCGATCAGCCGCCTGTTGCCGCCGCCTCCGGTGCCGCCGTCCCCCGCCTGCGGCATCGCAGCGGTGTGCGGCTGCGGGGGGCCGAACGACAGCCCCGGCCCGTACGGCTGGGCCTGCCCCTGCGCGCCGTCGCCGGCCTGGGCCGCGCGGGAGTGCGCGGTCCAGGCCGTGCCGTCCCACCAGCGTTCGGTGTGGGGCGCCTGGGGATCCGGGTACCAGCCGGGAGGGGTCGTCATGCTCATACCACCACCCTATGGGCGGTGGGGGGTCCGGCTACAGAGGGGTCACGTAGGCGCCGGAGATCCCGCCGTCGACCAGGAAGTCCGTGGCGTTGACGAACGACGAGTCGTCGCTGGCGAGGAAGGCGACGGCAGCGGCGATCTCGTCGGCCTCCGCGAACCGCCCGGCCGGGATGTGCACCAGACGGCGTGCGGCCCGCTCGGGGTCCTTGGCGAACAGTTCCTGGAGGAGAGGCGTGTTGACGGGGCCGGGGCACAGGGCGTTGACGCGGATGCCCTCGCGGGCGAACTGGACGCCGAGTTCGCGGGACATGGCGAGCACGCCGCCCTTGGAGGCCGTGTACGAGATCTGCGAGGTCGCGGCGCCCATGATGGCGACGAAGGACGCGGTGTTGATGATGGAGCCCCGGCCCTGGCGCTGCATGTAGGGGATGGCGGCCTTGCAGCAGAGGTACACGGAGGTGAGGTTGACCTCCTGGACGCGCCGCCACGCCTCGATGCCGGTGGTGAGGATCGAGTCGTCGTCGGGCGGCGAGATGCCGGCGTTGTTGAAGGCGACGTCGACGCTGCCGTAGGTGTCGTACGCCGCCTTGAACAGCGCCTCGACCTGCTCGGCGTCGGTGACGTCGACGCGTACGAAGGTGCCGCCGACCTCGTCGGCCGCGGCCTTGCCCGCGGTCTCGTCGATGTCGCCGCAGACGACCTTCGCGCCTTCGGAGGCGAGCCGGCGCGCAGCCGCCAGGCCGATGCCGCTGCCGGCGCCGGTGATCACTGCGGTGCGGCCTTCGAGGCGGCGGCAGAGCGGGGTCTCGGTCATGGTGTCTCAGGCCTCCGTGCTGATGAAGACGTTCTTGGTCTCGGTGAAAGCGGTGAGGGCGTCGGGGCCCAGTTCCCGGCCCAGGCCGGACTGCTTGTAGCCGCCGAACGGGGTCCAGTAGCGGACGCTGGAGTGGGAGTTGACGGAGAGGTTGCCCGCGCGGACGGCGCCGGCGACGCGCAGGGCGCGGCCCACGTCGCGGGTCCAGACGGATCCGGAGAGCCCGTACTCGGTGGCGTTCGCGAGCCGTACGGCGTCCTCCTCGTCCTCGAAGGGAAGCACGACGGCGACCGGCCCGAAGACCTCTTCGCAGGCGGCGGGGGCGTCGGGCGCGACGTCGGTGAGCACGGTCGGCGGGAACCAGAAGCCGGGTCCGCCGGGCGCGGTGCCCCGGATCGCCTTCGCGTCGTCGGGCACATAGCCGCGCACCCGGTCCAGTTGGGCACGTGAGATCAGCGGGCCCATCTGCGTCTTCTCGTCGGACGGGTCGCCGACGACGACGGACTCGACGGCGGGGGCGAGCAGACCGAGGAACCGGTCGTACACCGACGCCTGCACGAGGATGCGGGTGCGCGCGCAGCAGTCCTGGCCGCTGTTGTCGAGGAACGACATGGGGGTGGCGGCCGCGGCGGCGTCCAGGTCGGAGTCGGCGAAGACGATGTTGGGGCTCTTGCCGCCGAGTTCGAGGGTCACCCGCTTCACGCCGTCCGCGCACTTGGCCATGATGCTCTTGCCGACCCGGGTGGAGCCGGTGAAGACGATCTTCGCCACACCGGGGTGCTCGACGAGCGCGTTCCCGGCCACGTCGCCGGCTCCGGGCAGCACCTGGAAGAGGTCCTCCGGCAGGCCGGCCGCCAGGGCGAGTTCCGCGAGGCGCAGGGCGGTCAGGGGCGTGGTCTCGGCGGGCTTGAGCAGGACGGCGTTCCCGGCGGCGAGGGCGGGGGCGGTGCCCCAGGCCGCGATCGGCATGGGGAAGTTCCAGGGCGCGATCACGCCGACGACACCGAGGGGTTCGAGCAGCGTGACGTTCATGCCGCCGGGCACGGGAATCTGACGGCCGTTCAGCCGCTCCACTCCCCCGGCGGCGTAGTCGAGCAGATCGCGGACGTTGCCCGCCTCCCACCGGGCGTTGCCGATGGTGTGGCCGGCTTCGCGGACCTCCAGGCGGGCCAGTTCCTCGATGTGGTCGTCGACGACCACGGCGAAGCGGCGCAGCAGGCGGGCCCGGTCGGCGGGGAAGGCGGCGGCCCAGAGCCGCTGTGCCTTCGCGGCGCGGGCGACTGCGGCGTCCACCTCGGCCGGCGTGGTCGCGAGGACGGTTCGTACGACCTCTTCGGTGGCCGGGTCGAGTACGTCGTGGTGCGTGTACGCCAAGGGATGCCTCACATGCGTTCGAAGGAGCGGCGGAGCTCCCAGTCGGTCACCGCGGAGTCGAAGGCGTCGAGTTCGACGCGCGCCATGTTGCGGTAGTGGGCGACGACCTCGTCGCCGAAGGCGGCCTTGGCGATCGGGCTGGTCTCCCAGAGCTCGGCGGCCTCGCGCAGGGTGGTGGGGACGTGTTCGTAGTCGGCGGAGTAGGCGTTTCCGGTGCAGGCGTCCGGCAGTTCGAGCTGCTGCTCGATGCCGTGCAGACCGGCGGCGACGAGGGCGGCGACGGCCAGGTGCGGGTTGACGTCACCGCCGGGCAGCCGGTTCTCGAACCGCAGGGAGCGTCCGTGGCCGACGATCCGCAGGGCGCAGGTGCGGTTGTCGTATCCCCAGGCGACGGCGGTGGGGGCGAAGGAACCGGGCCGGAACCGCTTGTAGGAGTTGACGGTCGGCGCGTACAGCAGCGAGAAGTCCCGCAGCGCCGCGAGCTGGCCCGCGAGGAAGTGGCGCATGACGGGGGACATCCCGCCCGGGCCGTCGCCGGCCATGACGCCCCGGCCGTCGGCGTCCTGGAGCGAGAGGTGGATGTGGCAGGAGTTGCCCTCGCGCTCGTTGTACTTGGCCATGAAGGTGAGCGAGACGCCCTCCTGGGCGGCGATCTCCTTCGCGCCGGTCTTGTAGACGGCGTGCTGGTCGCAGGTGACGAGGGCCTCGTCGTAGCGGAAGACGATCTCGTGCTGGCCGGGGTTGCACTCGCCCTTGGCTGACTCGACGGTCAGGCCGGCGCCGGTCATCTCGTTGCGGATGCGGCGCAGCAGGGGCTCGATGCGGCCGGTGCCGAGGACGGAGTAGTCGATGTTGTACTGGTTGGCCGGGGTGAGGGCGCGGTATCCGCTGTCCCAGGCCTGTTCGTAGGTGTCCTTGAAGACGATGAACTCGAGCTCGGTGCCGACGTGCGCCGTGTATCCGTGCTCCGCGAGGCGTTCCAGCTGGCGGCGGAGGATCTGGCGGGGGGCGGCGACGACGGGTGAGCCGTCGTTCCACGCCAGGTCGGCGACGACGAGTGCGGTGCCCTCGTTCCAGGGAATCCGGCGCAGCGTGGTGAGATCCGGGTGCATGGCGAAGTCGCCGTAGCCGCGTTCCCAGGACGACATCTCGTATCCGTCGACCGTGTTCATCTCGGTGTCGACGGCAAGGAGGTAGTTGCAGCCCTCGGTGCCGTGCTCGAGGACCTCGTCGAGGAAGAAGGGGGCGGCGAACCGCTTTCCCTGGAGACGTCCCTGCATGTCGGGGAAGGCCAGGACGACGGTGTCGATCTCGCCGCTCGCGACGAGGGCCCGCAGCTCGTCGAGGGCGAGCGGTGGTTGTCGGTCTGCCACGGGATTGCTCCTCCTTGGGTCAGCCAGGAGTCATAAGGTATTGCTGGAGACCATTGATTGGGAAGGGGAAACGGCGAGGTGACGAAGACAGAGGGGACGACGGACGGGCCCGCGGACCGGCTGACGCCCGTGCTGCGCCCCGTACGCGCGGGCAACGGCTTCGAGGAGGCGCTCGAACAGATCCTTCAGCTGCTGCGCCTCGGACTGGTCCCGGGCGGGGAGCGGCTGCCGGCGGAACGGGAGCTGGCCGAGCGCATGGGCATCAGCCGGGTCACCCTCCGCGAAGTGCTCAAGGTCCTCACCGACCAGGGCCTGGTGGAGAGCCGGCGCGGCCGCTACGGCGGAACGTTTGTCCTCCACCGCCCCGACAGCACCGGCGAGGAGGAGCTGCGGCGCCGGGTCGCGGACGTGGACGTGGAGGACACCCTGCGCTTCCGCGAGGTGCTGGAGGTGGGCGCGGCCGGGCTGTGCGCCGCCCACGGCCTGACGGAGCAAGGGGCACGGCAGTTGCGGACCGCGCTGACCGCGACGCACGACGCCCCCTTGCAGGAGTACCGCAGGCAGGACACGCTGCTCCATCTGACGCTGGCCGAACTGTCCGGCTCCGCCTCGCTCACCGCCCAGTACGCGGCGGTGCGGGCCGAGCTGAACGATCTGCTCGACTGCATCCCGCTGCTGGTGCGGAATCTGGAGCACTCGCAGCACCAGCACACGGCCCTCGTCGAGGCGGTGCTGGACGGCGATCCGGACGCGGCGCGCGAGGTGATGCGCGAGCACTGCGAGGGGACGGCGGCGCTGCTGCGGGGCTTCCTGCCGTGACGCCGGCGCGGGGCCGGGTGGGGGTCAGGCAGGCCCGGCCCGCGCAGGGGCGCACGGTGAATCCGTGACGCCGGCTTTACGCACAGGGCTTGCGCTGCCGCCGCACGGCCGCAAAGGTGTCCGCACAAACCTTTGACCTGAGCCAGGAGCGACCATGGCCGACGGCACCACATCGCGCACCCCGTCCACCGCTCCCCCGTCGTCCGAGCCCCGAGGGGCCGAAGGGGACGCCTATCTGAACCGGCGCACCCTGCGCAGAGGCAGCGCCGGCTGGCTGCTGCTGACCGGCCTCGGCGTCGCGTACGTCGTCTCCGGCGACTTCTCCGGCTGGAACATCGGACTCTCCAAGGGCGGCTTCGGCGGGCTCGCCGTCGCCCTCGTCCTGATGGGCGCGATGTACGCCTGTCTGGTCTTCGCGCTCGCCGAGCTGTCCGCGATCCTGCCCACCGCGGGCGGCGGCTACGGCTTCGCCCGACGCGCGCTCGGCCCGTGGGGCGGCTTCCTCACCGGCACCGCCATCCTCATCGAGTACATCCTCGCGCCCGCCGCGATCTCCATCTTCATCGGCGACTACGTCGAATCACTGGGGCTCTTCGGCCTGGAATCCGGCTGGCCGGTCTATCTGGCCTGCTTCGCGGTCTTCATCGGCATCCACCTCTGGGGTGTCGGCGAGGCACTGCGCTTCAGCCTGGTGGTGACCGCGATCGCGGTCGCGGCACTGCTGATCTTCGCGGTGGGTGCGTTCACCGAGTTCAGCGCCGGCGGCCTCGACGACATCCCCGTCGACACAGAGGCGTTCGGAGCGAGCTCCTGGCTGCCGTTCGGCCTGCTGGGGATCTGGGCCGCGTTCCCGTTCGGCATGTGGTTCTTCCTCGGTGTCGAGGGCGTGCCGCTCGCCGCGGAGGAGGCGAAGGACCCGGTGCGGTCCATGCCGAAGGCGCTGTCGATCTCCATGGGGATCCTGGTGCTGCTCGCGCTGCTGACCTTCTTCGCGGCGAGCGGCGCCCGCGGTTCCGCCGCCATCCAGGAGGCCGGCAACCCGCTGGTGGTCGCGCTGCAGGGCGACGGCGACCCGACCGCGCTGAGCCGCTTCGTCAACTACGCGGGCCTCGCGGGTCTGGTGGCGTCCTTCTTCTCCCTGATCTACGCGGGCTCCCGGCAGCTCTTCGCCCTCTCACGCGCCGGGTACCTGCCGCGCTTCCTGTCCCTGACCAGCCGCCGCAAGTCCCCCTATCTCGGGCTGCTGATCCCCGGCGCGATCGGCTTCGCGCTCGCGGCGGGCACCGGGAACGGCGCGCGGATGCTGAACATCGCCGTCTTCGGTGCGACGATCAGCTACGCGCTGATGGCTCTGTCGCACATCGTCCTGCGGCGCCGCGAGCCGGAGCTGCCGCGTCCGTACCGCACGCCGGGTGGTGTCGTCACCTCGTCGGTCGCCTTCGTGCTGGCACTGTCGGCGCTGGTGGCCACGTTCCTGGTGGACAAGGACGCGGCGTTCATGGCACTCGGCGTGTACGCCGTGGCACTCGCCTACTTCGCGCTCTACAGCCGCCATCGTCTGGTGGCACGGGCACCGGAGGAGGAGTTCGCGGCGCTGGCGGCCGCGGAGGCCGAACTGGAACGCAAGTAGCGGGAACCCGAGCAGCGGGAACGGAAGCGGAGAGAGGCGTTGTCGTCGTGTCGCAGCCACTGATCGGGGTCAGTACGTACTGGGAGGCGGCCGCGCGGTGGGGCGTATGGGAGCTGCCCGCCGCGCTGCTGCCGGCCGGGTATCCCCGCCTCGTCCAGGCGGCGGGCGGCCTCGCGGCGATGCTTCCGCCGGACGAGCCGTCCCTTGCCGAGTCCGTCGTGGCCCGCCTCGACGGAATCGTCGTCGCGGGCGGCCCGGACGTGGCACCGGAGCGGTACGGCTCCGAGCGCGATCCCCGCACGGGGCCGCCGGCGCCTGAACGGGACGCCTGGGAGCTGGCGCTGATCCGTGCGGCCCTCGCGTCCGGGACACCGCTGCTCGGCATCTGCCGCGGCATGCAACTGCTGAACGTCGCACTCGGCGGGACGCTGGTGCAGCACCTCGACGGCCACGCCGAGAGCGTCGGCGCCTTCGGCACGCACCCGGTGAAGCCGGTGCCGGGCACGCTGTACGGCTCACTGGTCCCGGAGACGTCCGAGGTCCCGACGTACCACCACCAGTCCGTGGACCGGCTGGGACGGGGTCTTGTGGCGAGCGCGTACGCGGAGGACGGGACGGTGGAGGCGGTGGAGGCGGGGGCAGCGGGGGCGGGCTGGGTGCTGGGGGTGCAGTGGCACCCGGAGATGGGGACGGACCGGCGGGTGATGACGGGCCTCGTGGACGCGGCGCGCACGTAGCGCTGCGCGGAGCCGTTTCCCCTCCCCGCCCCTTTCCGAAACCGGGGGCTCCGCCCCCGGTTTCGGAAAGGGGCGGGGAGGCGACAAGCCCGCCGCAGGCGCCACCCACCCGCACCCGCACCGCCCCGCGCCACCCCCACGTCACCCCCGCGTCAGCCCCAGCAGGTCCCGCGCCGGCCCCGTCGGCCGCTGGGCGTGCGGCCAGACCGCCCGCAGGTCGCGTTCGAGGGCCACGCCCTCCACCGGCACCCGCGTCAGACGGCGCGAGGACAGCTCCTCGGTCACCGCGAGCTCGCTCAGGACCGCCGGCCCCGCCCCGCTCACGGCCGCCGCCTTCACCGCCGTGGTGGAGGCGAGTTCCATCAGCGGGGCGGAGAGCCCGCCGTACCGGGAAAGCGCCGAGTCGAGCACCTGCCGGGTACCGGATCCCCGTTCCCGCAGCACCAGCGGCGTCCTGGCCAGTTCCTCCGGTGTCAGGGGGGCCCGGCGCCGCCGGGCCCACGCATGGCCGGGGGCGGCGACGACGAACAGCCGGTCGTGGCCGATGACCGTGCCGTCCAGGCCGTCGGGGACGGAGAGGCCCTCGACGAAGCCCAGGTCGGCCTCGCCGGACAGCAGCCGTTCCGCCACCGCCGACGAGTTGCCCGCGATCAGCGAGACCGCCGTGTCGGGGCGGTCCGCACGCAGCGCGATCAGCCACCCGGGCAGCAGGTACTCGGCGATCGTCATGCTCGCCGCGACCCGCAGCCGCGAGTCGCGGCGGCCCCGCAGCGCCTGGGCGCCCGCGTCGAACGCCTCCGCCGCCTCCACGATCCGCCGGGCCCAGTCGGTTACCAGGGCGCCCGCCTCGGTCAGCCGGGAACCGCGCGGGGAGCGGTCGACGAGGGCGACGCCCAACTGGCGTTCCATCGAGCGGATGCGGCTGCTCGCGGCGGGCTGGGTGATGCCGACCTCGCGGGCCGCCCGTCCGAGGCTTCCGTGCCGGGCCACCGCGAGCAGCAGTTCCAGCGCCCCCAGGTCGGGCACCCGGTGGGTCAGCGGCACACGCGGCTCTTCGCTCATAAGACCAGCTTATGAGGCGATAGGGGCGAGGTCCCTGGTGGGGGCGGGTGCCCTCGGCGAACGTGAGGCCATGGTCACCGCCGTACAGCCTCTCCCCCGCACTCCCGGGCCGGCCCGGACCGCCGGCGCGCCCGCGTCCGCGCCCCGTCTGCCGTCGCTCCGGCATCTCGGCCCGAACTGGTACGCCGCCGTCATGGGGACGGCGATCGTCGCCGGCGCCGGGGTCGCGCTGCCGGTGGACGTCCCCGGTCTGCGGGCGGCGTGCACGGGAGTCTGGGCGCTGTCCGCGGTACTGCTGGCCGTCGTGCTCACCGCCCGGGCGGCGCACTGGGTCCACCACCGGGACCAGGCCCGTGCTCATCTTCTCGACCCCGCCGTGGCCCCGTTCTACGGCTGTCTGTCGATGGCGCTGCTGGCCGTCGGCGGCGGCACGCTCACGCTCGGCGCGGACGTGGTGGGCGAAGGTCCCGCGACCACGGCGGGGTTCGCGCTGTTCGGCGCGGGGACGTTCGTCGGCCTGGTGACCGCCGTCGCCGTGCCGTACCTGATGGTCGTACGGCACCGGCTCACGCCGGGCAGCGCGTCGCCGGTGTGGCTGCTGCCGGTCGTCGCCCCGATGGTGTCCGCGTCGACCGGGCCGCTGCTGGTGCCGCATCTGCCGCCCGGCCAGTGGCGGGAGGCGATGCTGCTCGCGAGCTACACGATGTTCGGCCTGAGTCTGCTGGCCACGATGCTCGTCCTGCCGGTGGTCTTCGCGCGGCTGGTGCACCACGGCCCGCTGCCGCTCGCGCTGACCCCGTCGCTGTTCCTCGTCCTCGGCCCGCTCGGCCAGTCGACGACCGCCGTGCACAAGCTGGCGGACGTCGCGCCGGAGGCGATCGAGGCGGCGTACGCGTCGGCGCTGGGCGCGCTGGCCCTGGTCCACGGTGTGCCGGTGATGGGGTTCGCCCTGCTGTGGCTGGCGCTCGCGGCGGCGATGGTGCTGCGGGCGGCCCGGCGCGGCATGCCGTTCACGATGGGCTGGTGGGCGTTCACCTTCCCGGTGGGCACGTGCGTGACCGGCGCGGGGGCGCTCGCGGAGCGGACGGGTCTGGTGGCCTACGCGTGGCTGTCCGTCGGGCTCTACGCGTTCCTCGTCACGGCGTGGGCGGTGGCCGCGGCGCTCACCGTGCGGGGTCTGCTGTGCCGGGAGCTGCTCGCCGCGCCCCGCTGAGCGCCGCGCCGAGCATCGCGGGCGCGCGGACGAGGGAGGGCCCGTACCAGGTCAGGTACCGCCCGTCGACGAGCGCGGCGGGCAGGCCGGGGAAGGCTTCCGGGCCGTCGTCGGCGGTGAAGCGGTACGGCTCGTCGGGCAGGACGACGGCCTCGGCGCCGCTCGCCCGCAGTTCGTCCAGCGGGATGCGCGGGTAGCGCTCGGTGTGTCCGGCGTACACGTTGACGACGCCGAGGCGGGCGAGCACGTCGCCGGCGAAGGTGTCGCGTCCGAGCACCATCCACGGCCGGCGCCATACGGGCACCACGGCCCGCAGCTCCGGCAGGGATTCGACCGCCGCCCACGCCTCCTGCGCCTCGTCGAGCCAGCGCGGCCGGGCGAGGGCACATCCGGTCACGAGCACCCGCTCCAGCTCGCGGAACGCCTGGTCGAGGCCCCGTACCTCGGTGACCAGCACCTCGGCGCCCGCCTCGCGCAGCGCGGTCAGGTCGGGCTCACGGTTCTCCTCCTCGTTGGCGATCACCCGGTCGGGCCGCAGTGCCAGCACCGCCGCCACGTCCGGGTTCTTGGTGCCGCCGATCCGCCGGGCGTCGAGACCGGGCGGACGGCTGCACCAGTCGGTGACGCCGACGAGGAGACCGGGCGCGGTGACGGCGATCGCCTCGGTCAGCGAGGGAACCAGGGAAACGACGCGCACGGGGCCGCCTCAGCCGCGCGGGTCGCTGGTCGTGGCGATGTACTCGGAGACCGCGACGACGAGGATGCGGGTGTCCGGCGTGGTGGCGCGCCAGCGGTGCCGTACGCCGCCGGACAGGAAGAGCGCGTCGCCGGGGCCCAGCCGGTAGGCCCGGCCCTCCGCCTCGACCTCGACGGCGCCGTCCGCGACGTACAGCAGCTCGTCGTTGCGGTGCTCGAACTCGCGGCCGGTCTCCTGTTCGCCGGTGAACTCCAGCGCGTTCAGCTGGTGCCGCCCGCGCACCAGGGCGCGGATGCCGTCGGTGGGACCGGAGGAACGGGCATCGTCACCGGCGCGCACGAGGTCGACGGTGCGTCCCGCGTCGGAGGCGGCGAGCAGCCGCTGCGCGGTGGTGTCGAGGGCGTCGGCGACCCGCTGGAGGGAGCGCATGCTGGGCCGGGCCCGCTCGTTCTCGATCTGGCTGAGGAAGGGCACGGAGAGTCCGCTGCGGGCGGCGACGGCGGCCAGTGTGAGGCCGAGGTTCCTGCGGCGTTTGCGCACGGCCGCGCCCACCCGGAGAGGTTCTTCCCTCTCCTTGGTGTCCTTCGCGTCCTTCGCGTCCATGGGCCGGGCTCCCCTCCCCTGGGTCCTGTCTCACCATACGCATCATCGGTCCAGCCGTACTCGACAAGCGCGTGAGCAAAGGCCTCCGAGGGGGCCGGAGGGACGCGGACAGGTACCGGAAAGGGGTGGATCCCGCCGTATCGGCCGGATCCACCCCTTCGCGTGAGGGCCCGGGGCTCGTGTCCGCACGGGCCCCGGCGGGCTACCGCGGTGCGATCTCGTCCGCGATGCCCGGGTTCTGCTCCATCCAGGCCTTGACGGCCTCCTCCTCGTGTCCCGTGCCGTACTTCTGGATCTCGTTCTCCAGTCCGGCGAGCTGCTTCTCGTCGAGCTTGAAGTCCTTGAACCACTTCGTGAGCTGCGGGTACTGCCGGGGGAAGTTCTTGGAGGCGACGGTGTGGATCTCGTCGCCCCCGCCGAAGGACTTCTTCGGGTCGGCGAGCTTGGTCAGCTCGTACTCGCTGTAGGCCCAGTGCGGGGTCCACAGCATGACCGCGATCGGCTCCTTCTTGGCGTACGAGCGCTTCAGCTCCGCGAGCATGCCCGGGGTTGAGCTGTCGACGACCTCGAACTCGCCCTCGAGACCGTAGTCCGGCAGGACCTTGTTCTTGAGGATGTTCATGGTCTCGGTGCCGGGCTCGATGCCGACGATGCGGCCCTTGAACTCGTCGCCGCGGCCCTTGAGGTCGGCCAGGGAGTCGACCCCGTCGACGTACGAGGGCACTGCGAGTTCCAGGGACGTGGGCCCGTACCAGGCGCCGAGGTCGGTGAGCCGGTCACCGTACTTGTCCCAGTACTTCTTCTGCGTGATCGGCAGCCAGCCGTCGAACTGCACGTCGATCTGGCCGCGGGAGAGCGCGGTGTACATCGGGCCGACCTCGAACTGCTTGAGGTTCATCGTGTAGCCGCGCTCCTCGAGGACCGCCTTCCACAGGTAGGTGGCGGCGATGTCCTCCTCCCACGGGAACCAGGCGACGTTCAGGGGACGGTCGCGCTCGTCCTTGCCGCCCTTGCCCGCCGTGCCGCTCCGGTCCACCGGAGCCCACTTGCCGGCGAGGTCCGGGTTCTCCTTCAGCCAGGCGCGGACGGCTTCCTGCTCCTTGCCCTTGCCCGTCTCCTGGATCTTCGCCTCGAGACCGGTGAGCTGCTCCTCGGTCATCTTGAAGTCGTTCAGCCACTTGCCGACCTGGGGGAACTCCTCGGAGAAGCCCTTGCGCGCGAGGGTGTGCACACCGTCGCCCTTGCCCCAGGAGCCCTTGGGATCCTTGAGCTTCTTCAGGTCGTAGGTGCTGTACGCCCAGTGCGGCGACCACAGGGTGGTGACGATGGGCTCCTTCTTGTCGTACGCGCGCTTCAGCTCGGCCAGCATGCCGGGCGTGGAGCCGTCGACGACCTTGTACTCGCCCTCGAGGCCGTAGTCCTTCAGGACCTTGTCCTTGAGGATGCCCATCATCCCGGCGCTCGGCTCGATGCCGATGATCCGGCCGTCGAACTCCTCCGACCTGCCCTTGAGGTCCTCGAGGGAGTCGACGCCCTTCATGTAGGCGGGGACGGACAGCTCGAGCGAGGTGGGGCCGTACCAGGAGCCCAGGTCCTCGAGCTTGTCCTGGTACTTCTCCATGTACGAGGCGTGGGTGACCGGCAGCCAGGCGTCGGTCTGGAAGTCGATCTGCCCGCCTGCGAGTCCGGTGTAGAGCGAACCGGCCTCCAGCTGCTTGGTGTCGACCTCGAAGCCGCGCTGCTCCAGCAGCTCCTTCCACAGGAAGGTGGAGGCGATGCCCTCGTCCCACGGGATGTAGCCGATGGAGACCTTCTTGCCGTCCCCGATCCTCGACGCGTCCGCGGCGGTGTCCGACCTGTCGCCGCCGAACATGTTCATGCCGCCTGCCACGAGGGCGAGGACGACGATGCCGACGACCGCGACGGCGGGCTGCGGGCGGTGGTCCCAGATCTTCAGCCCGCCGGCCATGGCACGCGCCTTGGCGAGCGCGCGGCGGCCGAGCGGCGAGACCTGGCGGCCCAGCGCACCGGTCATCCGGTCGAGGTACATGGCGAGGATGACGATCGAGACGCCGGCCTCGAAACCGAGGCCGATGTCGACGTTGCCGATGGCCCGGTAGACGGCGCCGCCGAGGCCACCGCCGCCGACCATGCCGGCGATGACGACCATGGACAGGCCCAGCATGATGACCTGGTTGATACCGGCCATGATCGTCGGCAGGGCGAGCGGGAGCTGCACCCGGATCAGTGTGTTGCGCGGGGTGGTGCCGAAGGCCTCCGCGGCCTCGACGAGCTCCTCGTCGACCTGCCGGATACCGAGTTCGGTCATCCGTACGCCGGGCGGCAGGGCGAAGATGATCGTGGCGATGATGCCGGGGACCACGCCGACGCCGAAGAAGATGATGCCGGGGATCAGATAGACCATCGCGGGCATCGTCTGCATGAAGTCGAGCACCGGCCGGACGATCGTGCTGACCGTCTTCGACCGCGAGGCCCAGATGCCGAGCGGAACGGCGATCGCGAGCGTCACGAGGGTGGCGACGAGCACCAGCGAAAGGGTCGACATGGCGTCGTCCCACAGTTCGACGGCGTCGATCAGCGCGAAGCCCGCGAAGGCGAGGACACCGGCGAGCAGCCCGCGCAGCCACCACGCGACGACCGCGAGGATGCCGGCGAAGAGCAGCGGCGCCGGCGCGGAGAGCGCCGCGTCGATGGCGTCGTACATTCCGGTGACGAGCGAGCTGATCGCGTCGAACAGCCAGGACAGATGGCGCTGGAGCCAGTCGACACCGCTGTCGACCCAGTCGCCGAGGGGGAGCCTAGGCACGGGCCACCGCCTGGTGCGCCGGGGCGGCGGGCTTGCCGAGGTCCGGCGCGGACTGCGCGGGCACGGCCGGCGGCGGGGCGGGCGTCATCGGCTCGCCGAGGACGGCGAGCAGACGGGCCCTGGGTACGACGCCGATCAGTTCGCCCTCGTCGTCGGTCACGGCGACGGCCACGCCGCTGGTGGAGCAGGGCGTGAACAGCTCGATGATCGGCGTGTCGGCGGGGACGGTCGCGGGCGCGGCGGCCAGCACGTCGGCGGCGTCGCGCAGTTCCTTGCCGCTGTCCGTCTTCGTGCCGTACGCCGTCTCCGGGTCGGCCATGATCGCGCCGGCGGTGAGCACCCGGGAGCGGTCGACGTCCTGGGTGAAGGAGGCGACGTAGTCGTTGGCCGGGGTGACGAGGATGTCCTCGGCGGTGCCGAGCTGGACGATCCTGCCGTCGCGCATGACGGCGATCGAGTCACCGAGCCGCATGGCCTCGTTGAGGTCGTGGGTGATGAAGACGATGGTCTTCTTCAGGCGCTTCTGGAGTTCGAGCAGCTGGTCCTGCATGTCGCGGCGGATCAGCGGGTCGAGGGCGCTGAAGGACTCGTCCATCAGCAACAGGTCGGCGTCGGTGGCGAGCGCGCGGGCGAGGCCGACGCGCTGCTGCATGCCGCCGGACAGCTCGTCGGGCCAGGACTTCTCCCAGCCGCCGAGGCCGACCAGTTCCAGGGCCTCCTTGGCGCGCCGGTCGCGTTCGGCGCGGGGGACGCCCTGGACCTCGAGCCCGTAGCCGGCGTTCTCGAGAACGCTGCGGTGCGGGAAGAGCGCGAAGTGCTGGAACACCATGCTGATCTTGGTGGACCGTACGGTCCGCAGGTCGCGGCCGGTCAGGCCGGTCAGGTCCTGGCCGTCGAAGAGCACGCGTCCGGCGGTGGGCTCCAGGAGCCCGTTGAGCATGCGCAGCAGTGTGGACTTGCCGGAGCCGGAGAGACCCATGACGACGAATATCTGGCCCGGCTCGACCGTGAAGGAGGCGTCGACGACCGCTGCGGTTGTGCCGTCGGCGCGCAGCTCGTCGCGGTCGGCGCCGCCTTCGAGCCTGGTCACCGCTTCGTCGGGTCGTCTGCCGAACACTTTGTACAAGTGCTCTGCCTGCAGCCTGGACACATACACCTCACGGGTCGAACCGGAAAACGGCCCGCCACCCCCGCCGGCAGGCAGTGGAGCGCGACGAGGTCTTCCCGTTGCCCGGTGCAATTGTTGAAATCCGTACCGGGTTGGCTCCGCGCCCACGCCTCCCCCGGTCCGCGGCAGCCAAACGGAAGTGTGACTCAGTTCACCTTCGGCATGTAGTGTCAGGGGCACCGGTCACGGGTTATGGGCCCGCTGTCGGTGCGGTGCGGCATCATCGTGCCCGTGACCCGACGCCTGATGCTCCTCGACACCGCTTCCCTCTACTTCCGGGCCTATTACGGGGTACCCGACTCCGTCCGGGCGCCCGACGGCACGCCGGTCAACGCGGTGCGAGGACTCCTCGACTTCATCGCGCGACTGGTCCAGGACCACCGCCCGGACGATCTGGTCGCCTGCTGGGACAACGACTGGCGGCCCCAGTGGCGTGTGGACCTCATCCCGTCGTACAAGGCACATCGCGTCGCCCAGGAGCACGAGCTCGGCCCGGACGATGAGCAGGTCCCCGACACCCTCACCCCGCAGGTCCCGATCATCGAGGCCGCCCTCGCGGCGTTCGGCATCGCCCGCGTCGGCGCCGAGGGGTACGAGGCGGACGACATCATCGGCACCCTCACCGCCCGCGCGACCGGCCCGGTCGACATCGTCACCGGCGACCGCGACCTGTTCCAGCTGGTCGACGACGCACGCGAGCGGCGTGTGCTGTATCCGCTCAAGGGCGTCGGAACGCTGCAGACCACGGACGAGGCGTGGCTGCGCGAGCGGTACGGGGTGGACGGGCCGGGCTACGTCGACCTGGCGCTGCTGCGCGGCGACCCGAGCGACGGGCTGCCCGGCGTTCCGGGCATCGGCGAGAAGACCGCGGCCAAGCTGCTCGACACGTACGGCGACCTGGACGGGATCATGGCCGCCGTCGGAGACCGCACGTCGAAGCTGACACCCACGCAGCGTCGGCGCCTGGACGAGGCACGGGCCTATCTCGCCGTCGCACCCAAGGTGGTGCGGGTCGCCACCGACGTGGCGCTGCCCGTCTTCGACGCGACACTGCCGGCCGCGCCGCGCGATCCGGTCGCCGTCGAGGAACTCGCGGGGCGGTGGGGGCTGGGCGGCGCGGTGGTGCGGCTGCTCAACGCACTGAAGCACTGAGGCGCCGAGGCTCGGGCCCGATGGATGTTAACTTAGGTAAGCCTAAGCAACCATCCTCGTCCAGGGAGCAGCACCGTGGCAGATCGAGCGGAACGACCGGCCCGCACGTCCCCGAAGGTCCACGAGGCGCAGGTGGTGCGCACCGAGCGGCTCACCCCGCACATGGTGCGGGTGGTGCTCGGGGGTGACGGGCTGGCCGCGTTCGACCTCGGCGGTTACACCGACCACTACGTCAAGCTGGTCTTCCCCGCCGAGGGCGTCACGTACCCGGAGCCGTTCGACATGGACCGGATCCGCGAGGAGCTGCCACGCGACCAGTGGCCCGCGAACCGGACCTACACGGTGCGGACCTGGGACGCCGCCCACCGCGAGCTGACCGTCGACTTCGTCGTCCACGGCGACGAGGGCCTCGCCGGCCCGTGGGCGGCCCGGGCCCGCGTCGGCGACACGATGCGGCTCCTCGGGCCCGGCGGTGGTTACGCCCCCTCCCCGGAGGCGGACTGGCACCTGCTGGCCGGCGACGAGAGCGCGCTGCCGGCGATCGCGGCGGCGATGGAACACATGCCGCCGGGCGCCGTCGTCCACGCCTTCGTGGAGGTCTCGGGCCCCGACGACGAGCAGAAGAGCGTCACTCCGGACGGCGCGGAGATCACCTGGCTCCACCGCGGCGACCGCCCGGTCGGCGAGGCACTCGTCGAGGCGGTGACGGCGCTGGACTTCCCTGAGGGGACGGTGTGCGCGTTCGTCCACGGCGAGGCGGCCTGCGTGAAGGAACTGCGCCGCCTGCTGCGTGTGGAACGCCAGATCCCCAAGGAGCAGCTCTCGATCTCGGGCTACTGGCGGCTGGGCAAGACGGACGAGGCGTGGCGCGCGGTGAAGCGGGAGTGGAACGAGCAGGTGGAGCGCGAGCAGGAGGGCGGCGCGGCGTGACGCGGTGACAGTGCGGGCCCGCATGCGCGGGGCCGTTCCCCTACCCGCCCCTTCCCGCTGTACCGATGTGCGGCTCCGCCGCGTGGCGGGGCAAGCCCCGGCCCCGTACCACGCTTCGCGCGGTGGCCTCGATCTCCCCCTACGGCCTGGCGGCAGTGGCAGTGCCCGCAGCCGGGCTGCTGTGCAGCCCCAGCCCGAAGTCGAGGCACTGGAGCGGATGCGCATCCCCGAGTCCTTCGACCCCCGCTCCTCAAAAGGCGTTCGGTTCGTCGACGTCCTCGACGCAACACGCTGCACGTCCTCCACCGAGCGAACGTCCTCCCGCGCCAGCCGGCGGACCCGGACAGCCGCACCAAAGATGCCGTCCGCGCCCGCGCAGGAGAGCATTGCCGGTGCGCGGCCACAGTCGGCCCGACCAACCGGGCGAGAGGTGCAGAACATGCCGGAACCCACGTCCAGAACACGTTTCATCGGTGAACTCTCTGCCGAGTTCGCAGGCACCATGATCCTCATTCTCTTCGGGTGCGGTGTCGTCGCACAGGTCGTCGCCGGTGGTGCGCTGACCGACGGGGCACTGGGTGACCACGACAGCATCGCCTGGGGCTGGGGTCTGGGCGTCGTTTTCGGCGTTTATGTGGCGGCGCGGGTCAGCGGCGCCCACATCAATCCCGCGGTCACCCTCGCGCTCGCGGCTTTCAAAGGCTTCCCATGGCGCAAGGTCCTGCCGTACGCCCTGGCACAGACGGCGGGCGCTTTCGTGGCCGCCCTGCTGGTGCGCTGGAACTACAGCGAGGTGCTGGCGCGGGCCGACCCCGGCCACACCGACAAGACGGAGATCGTCTTCTCCACCTTGCCGGGCAACGGCGTTCTCCCGATCAGCCAGTTCGGGGCCTTCCGTGACCAGATCATCGGCACCGCCCTGCTGGTGCTGCTGATCTTCGCGGTCACCGATCTGCTCAACACACCGCCGCGCGCGAATCTAGCCCCCTTCATCATCGGCCTGATCGTCGTCGTCATCGGCATGGCCTGGGGGACCAACGCCGGCTACGCGATCAACCCGGCCCGTGACCTCGGGCCCCGGCTGGCGGCGTTCCTGACGGGCTACGGAGGCGCTTGGCGTGATCAGTACGGCGACCTCTACTTCTGGGTGCCGATCGCCGGCCCCCTGATCGGTGGTCTGGTCGGTGCACTGTTCTACCGCCTGCTGATCAGCCGCTTCCTGCCCGTCGCCGAGCAGGAGCCCGGCCGGGTGCCCGCGCCGGACCAGTAAACCGGACGAGTGAGAGGCCAGCCATGCCCGAGTTCGTCGGTGCGGTGGACCAAGGCACCACCAGCACCCGTTTTATGATCTTCGACCACGACGGCAACGAGGTCGCACGCCACCAGCTCGAACACGAGCAGATCTTCCCGCGCTCCGGCTGGGTCGAACACGACCCCGTGGAGATCTGGGAACGCACGAACTCCACAATGCAGAACGCCATCCGCCAAGGCGCCCTGTCCGCCGCCGACCTGGCGGCCATAGGGATCACCAACCAGCGGGAGACCACGGTCATCTGGGATCCCAGCACCGGTCAGCCGCACTACAACGCGATCGTCTGGCAGGACACCCGCACCGACTCCATAGCCGCGGCACTGGAGCGCGAACACGGGGACCTCATCCGGCGCAAGACAGGGCTGCCCCCGGCGACGTACTTCTCCGGCGGGAAGATCAAGTGGATCCTGGAGAACGTCGACGGTGTCCGGGAGGCCGCCGAGAACGGCCGGGCCGTCTTCGGCAACACGGACGCCTGGGTCCTGTGGAACCTCACCGGCGGTCCGAACGGCGGCATCCACGCCACGGACGTCACCAACGCCAGCCGTACCATGCTGATGAACCTCCAGACCCTCGACTGGGACGACGAACTGCTCGACGTCTTCGGCATCCCACGCGCCATGCTCCCGGCCATCAATCCGTCCTCGCACCCGGAGGCGTTCGGGACCACCCGCACCACCCGTCCGCTGCGCACCGCCGTACCCATCACGGGCGTCCTCGGGGACCAGCAGGCGGCCACGGTCGGCCAGGTCTGCTTCCGCCCGGGCGAGGCCAAGAACACCTACGGCACCGGAAACTTCCTGGTCCTCAACACGGGCACGGAGATCGTCCGCTCCAGCAGTGGCCTGCTGACGACGCTGGCCTACCAGTTCGGGGACGCTCCGGCGGTGTACGCCCTGGAGGGATCCATCGCCGTCACCGGCTCCGCCGTCCAGTGGCTCCGCGACCAGATGCACATCATCAGCTCCTCTTCTGAGGTGGAGGCCCTGGCCAAGCAGGCGCAGGACAGCGGCGGCATCTACTTCGTACCGGCCTTCTCCGGCCTGTTCGCTCCATACTGGCGCTCCGATGCCCGGGGCGCGATCGTCGGCCTCGCTCGCTTCCACACCAACGCGCATCTGGCCAGGGCGACCCTGGAAGCCATCTGTTACCAGAGCCGCGACGTAGCCGAAGCGATGGCGCAGGACTCGGGCGTCGCACTCGACGTGCTGCGGGTCGACGGCGGCGTCACCGCCAACGACCTGTGCATGCAGATCCAGGCCGATGTCCTCGGCGTACCGGTCAGCCGCCCGGTCGTGGCCGAGACCACCGCGCTCGGCGCCGCCTACGCGGCGGGGCTTGCAACCGGCTTCTGGGAGAACACCGACGAGCTCCGCTCGCACTGGCACGAGTCGAAGCGGTGGGAGCCGCAGTGGAGCGAGGAGGAGCGGGAGAAGGGCTACGCGGGCTGGAAGAAGGCCGTGCAACGCAGTCTCGACTGGGTCGAGGTCGAATAGCCGGGACGGCGAGCGCCTGTGTGTTCGCCCCGGGCCTGCACTGCCTCAGCCCACCACACGAAAACGGTCCACCGACTCGAGGAGGCCCTCGCTGCGGCCGTCGACCTCGGCGGCGACACCGACACGGTGGCCGCCGTGACGGGCGCGCTCGCGGGCGCCGTGTACGGCATCGACGCGGTGCCCGCGCGGTGGACGGCACCGCTGCATGTGCCGCTGCCGGGGTTCGGCGACCGGGTGCTGCGCCTCGCGGAGCTCACCGATCTGGCCGTGGCACTGCGCCGTGGACAGTGCTTCCGCCCCGGCGGATGATGGAGCCAAAAGGGAAATTCACGGACGAAAGGCATGGATCACCATGTCCGAACACCCTGACTGCGCCCTGGTCCGCCGGGGCTACACGGCATTCGTCGCGGGTGACATGGACACCCTCGGTGAGCTGTTCACCGCCGACGCCGTCTTCCACGTCCCTGGTGATCACATCCTCTCCGGGCACCACAAGGGACGGGAAGCGATCATGGGCCTCTTCCGCCGCATCGGCGAGGAGACCGCCGGCACGATGCAGATCCAGATCGAGACGATCCTGGCCGATGGGCGCGGGCACGTCATGTCGTTCCACACCACGCGCGCGGACCGCGGCGACCGCGGTCTCGAGATGCGTGAAGGCCTGTTCTTCTCCATCGCGGGCGGGAAGATCACCGACATCGACGAGTGCGTCGAGGACATCGACGAACTGAACGCCTTCTGGAGGTGAGGGACGACCGGGCGACACGCTGCACGTCCTCCACCGAGCGAACGTCCTCCCGCGCCTGACCGACCGGGCCCCGGCCGCATGGACCGGGACCCGGTGATCGTCAGCCGACGGGAGCCGTGATCGTCAGCCGACCGAGCTGTACGCCACCACGCCCCGCAGCAGCGAGTCGACCGCCTTGCGGGCGTTTTTCGCGACGGTGCTGTTCTCCCGGGGCGCGGCCGCGGCGATCTGGCCGAGCACGTCGATGACCTGCTTGCACCAGCGCACGAAGTCGCCCGCGGGCATCCCCGCCTCGCGCAGCACCGCGTCGAGCCCCTTGTCGGAGGCCCATTCGTACGCGGCCCAGGCGAAACCGAGGTCCGGCTCCCGCTGTCCGACGCCCTCCGCCTGGTTGATCCTGAACTCCTCCTCCAAGGCGTCCAGCCGGCCCCAGATGCGGACCATCTCGCCCAGCGCGGCCTTCGCCTTCCCGGCGGGCACCTTGGGCGGCAGCGCGTCGTCCGACTGCCGCGCCTCGTACACCAACGCCGACACGCACGCGGCCAGTTCCGCAGGGCTCAGCCCCTCCCAGACCCGCTCGCGCAGGCACTCGCTGGCCAGCAGGTCCAGTTCGCCGTAGAGCCTGGCGAGGCGCTTGCCGTCCTCGGTGACCTCGTTGCCGCGGAGGTAGTCCATCTCCGTCAGCAGGGCGACGATCCGGTCGAAGGTCCGCGCGATGGTGTTCGTACGGCCCTCGATGCGGCGCTCCAGCTGCCGGGTGTCCCGCTGCAGCCGGTGGTAGCGCTCCGCCCAGCGGGCGTGGTCCTCGCGCTCGTCGCAGCCGTGGCAGGGGTGGGCCCGCAGTTCGGCGCGGAGCCTGGTGATCTCACGGTCGTCCGCCGCGGGGGACCGGCCCTTGCGGTGCCGCTCGGGCGCGATGTGCCCCGCCTTGGTGCGCAGCGCCGACGCGAGATCCCGACGCGACTGCGGTGAGCGGGGGTTGAAGGACTTGGGGATGCGCATCCGCTCCAGCGCCTCGACCGGCACCGGGAAGTCGATCGACGCCAGCCGCTTGACCTGACGCTCCGCGGTGAGCACCAGCGGGCGCGGCCCGTCGTGGTACTCGAAGCCTCGGTGGCCGCCCGTCCGCCCGGCGGGCAGTCCGGGATCGAGGACCAGCGCCAGACCGGCGAACTTGCCCGTCGGCACATGGATCACGTCGCCCTGCTTCAGCCGTTCCAGCGACGCGGCGGCGGCCGCGCGGCGCTGCGCGGCGCCCTGCTTGGCGAGTTCGGTCTCGCGGTCCTTGAGGTCGCGGCGCAGCCGCGCGTACTCCTCGAAGTCGCCGAGGTGGCAGGTCATGCCCTCGCGGTACCCCTGGAGGCCCTCCTCGTTGCGCTGCACCTGGCGGGAGATGCCCACCACCGACTTGTCGGCCTGGAACTGCGCGAACGACGTCTCCAGCAGCTCGCGCGAGCGGTGCCGGCCGAACTGCTGCACCAGATTGACCGCCATGTTGTACGACGGCTTGAAGCTGGAGCGCAGCGGGTAGGTCCGTGTGCCGGCGAGTCCGGCGAGCGCGCCCGGGTCCATGGCCCGCTGCCACAGGACCACCGCGTGGCCCTCGACGTCGATGCCTCGGCGCCCGGCGCGACCCGTCAACTGGGTGTACTCGCCGGGGGTGATGTCGGCGTGCTGCTCGCCGTTCCACTTGACGAGCTTCTCCAGCACCACGGAACGGGCGGGCATGTTGATGCCGAGCGCCAGCGTTTCCGTCGCGAACACGGCCTTCACCAGGCCGCGTACGAACAGTTCCTCGACGACCTCCTTGAAGGTCGGCAGCATGCCGGCGTGGTGGGCGGCGATGCCCCGCTCCAGACCTTCCAGCCACTCGTAGTAGCCGAGGACATGGAGGTCCTCCCCTGGGATGGAGGCGGTCCGCTCCTCGACGATCTCGCGCACCTTCGTGCGCGCCTCCTCGTCGTTGAGCCGCAGACCCGCGTAGAGGCACTGCTGCACGGCGGCCTCGCAGGCCGCGCGGCTGAAGATGAACGTGATCGCGGGCAGCAGACCCTCGGCGTCGAGCCGGTCGATGACCTCGGGCCGGCCGGGTGTCCAGATGCGGCTGCGCTGTCGCCGCTCGCGCTCCCGGTCCGCCTCCCGGACCATCTTGCCGCGGCGGCGGTCGCGCGGGTTGTACGCGCGGCTGCTCTCCATCCGGGCCAGCCGTACGAGATCGGGGTTGACCTCGCGGCGGGCGACACCGCGGCCGCCGTGGTCGCTCTCCTCCTCGAAGAGGTCGTACATCCGCCGCCCGGCCATGACGTGCTGCCACAGCGGGACGGGACGGTGCTCGGAGACGATGACCTCGGTGTCGCCGCGGACGGTGTCGAGCCAGTCGCCGAACTCCTCCGCGTTCGACACGGTCGCCGAGAGTGACACCAGTGTCACCGACTCGGGGAGATGGATGATCACTTCCTCCCACACCGCGCCCCGGAAGCGGTCGGAGAGGTAGTGCACCTCGTCCATGACGACATAGCCGAGACCCGTCAGCGCCTGGGAACCCGCGTACAGCATGTTGCGCAGCACCTCGGTCGTCATGACGACCACCGGCGCGCCGGCGTTGACGCTGTTGTCACCGGTCAGCAGGCCGACCTTCGCGGAGCCGTACCGCTTGACCAGGTCGGTGTACTTCTGGTTCGAGAGGGCCTTGATGGGCGTGGTGTAGAAGCACTTGCGGCCCTGCTCGAGGGCGAGATGCACGGCGAACTCGCCGACGATGGTCTTGCCCGAACCGGTGGGCGCGGCGACGAGCACGCCTTTGCCCGCCTCCAGGGCCTGGCATGCCTCGATCTGGAAGGGATCGAGATCGAAGTCGTACATCGCGCGGAAGGGGGCCAGCGCGGTGGCCTCCTCGGCGGCGCGGACGCGGGCGGCGGCATAGCGCTCTGCGGGAGAGAGATCCTCGGTCATCTTGTTCACGAGCCTACCCGCCGCCTCTGACAGTCAGTCGATCTTTAATCGGACGAGAGCATCCACCGCCGGGAGTACCCCGGGGGATCGTGCCGATACATGCGCGAGCGGGGCACGCCACCCCGGGCGTGCCCCGCTCGCGCATGTACCGGCCTGCCGGCCGTGCCTCAGGTGATGTCGTCGTAGCCGCCCTGACGGTGCGAGCGACCGCCGTCGGCCTCGCCGGTGGCCTGCTCGGGCAGTGCCCGGGCCGTGGTGGCGACCGGTTCCACCTCGCCGAGGGCCGCGGGGGTCAGGTCGAGGTCGGACGCCTCGTCGTCGCTCAGCTCGGCGTCGGGGTTGCGGCGGCGCCGGCGCAGGTCATTGAGCAGGGAGAAGCCGACTGCCATGAAGTACAGCAACGCCAGCGGACCAGCCAGCAGCAGCATCGAGAGAGGCTCTCCGCCAGGCGTCGCGATCGCGGAGAAGCCGGTCAAGCCGAGCACCATCGCCCGCCACCACGAGAGCATCCGCGTACCGCTGAGCACGCCGGTGATGTTGAGGAAGACGAGTAGCAGCGGGAGTTCGAAAGCCGCCCCGAACACGAGGATCATCCGCGTGATGAGATCAAGATAGTCGTCGAGCGGCAGGAGGTTCTGCGCGTTGTCGGGTGTGAAGCTGAGCATGATCTGTGCCGTTTGAGGCAAGATCGAGTAGGCCAGATACGCGCCGCCCGCGAAGAGCGGGACACCGGCTGCTACGAACGAGAGCGAATGACGTTTCTCGTTACGGTGCAGTCCAGGAGCGACGAACGCCCACAACTGGTAGAGCCATACCGGTGTCGCGATCAGGACACCGGCCATCAGGGACACCTTCAGGGTGATGGTGAACGGTGACAGCAAACCGTTCGTCGTCATGACCGCGCAGGGGCGACCGTCCTTGGTCTCCACCGCTCCGTTGACGCAACCGACCGACTCCAGGATCGGCCTCATCAGGAACTCGAAGATGTCCTTCTGGAAGAACGCGGCCACGACCACCGCGACAACGATGGCAAGAACTGACTTGAGCAACCGGTTCCGCAGCTCACGCAGGTGCTCCGCGAGTGGCATCCGCCCCTCGGCGTCCTTCTCCTGCTTGCGGACAGACTTGAGCAACCCACGTTCCTCGTTTCATGCGGCGGCACCGACGGGACTGTGTCAGCTCTGGGGCGTGCGGTTCTGCTCGTTCACCGGACGAGCCGTGGACACATCACCGGGAGCGGCCTGAATCGTACGCGGCGGGGTCTGCTCGCTGCTCTGCGGGTCCGCGGTGGGCTGGGCCGGGGTCGACGCTTCGTCGTCCTTCTTCATCGCCTTGGCCTCGCTCTTGAGGATGCGAGCCGACTTACCGAGAGAACGGGCCATGTCGGGCAGCTTCTTGGCGCCGAACAACAGCAGGATGACAACGATGATCAGAACGATCTCGAGGGGCTTCAGATTGCCGATCATGTGCGATTCCTTCTCACCGAGGCGGCTTGAGCGGGCTGCCCGGCGTCGGACACACGTCCGGCCACCGTGCTTACGGTGCGATCGTAACCCGCAGGGGTAAACAGGATGCAATGCCTGCGCAGACTCCACGGAACGACCCGACAGGGCAGTCGTGCCGCCACCAGCAGCGTACCGCCAGGGCCGATGGTGCAGGAGAGGGCGTGGGCGGTCTCCGTCGCCCGGCGGGGCGTTCGGTCAGCGCAGGGTCTCGCCGGCGCGGGCCAGGCCGGTGGCGGCCCGTTCCAGGTCCTCGGCGGCCCGGCCCACGCGTTCCGCGGTGCGGGCCACCTCGCGGCCCAGGCGCTGTGCCTCGATGAAGACCTTGATGCCGAGGATCCCGAGGACGGCGATCCCGAGAAAACCGAGGGCGATGGCGAGCATGGGCCAGAACATGCGCAGAGCCTAGACCGTTCCTGTAGCGGTTCCCGAGCGGGGCGTCACACGGTGGAGTGCAGGCGCAGGGTTCTGACCCCGCCGCCCGTGAGCAGTTCCACGATGCGTTCACCGGCCGGTTTGCGGACCGCGGAGCCGCACTCCGGGCAGGTGAAGGAGTAGAACGTGGTGCGGCGGCTGCCGCCGATGGCGAGGCGCAGGGCTCCGGCGGACAGCTCGAAGCGGCCCCGGCACTCGGGGCAGGCGGCCTTGAACAGCACCGGCCCGACACGGGCGGGGACCGGCGACATCGCGGGCATCTGCGGCATCACGGTCATGAGGCGCCGGCTCCCTGCGGCTGGGACTCCTGCCGCTCCTGCTCCTCGTACGCGGCCAGCGCGTCCCGCGCCGCCGTGCGGGCGCTGTCGGCGAGGTCCTGCGGCGACACGATCCGTCCGTCCCTGCCGAGCCGCAGCGCGAG
This sequence comes from Streptomyces peucetius, assembly GCF_025854275.1. Lineage (NCBI taxonomy): Bacteria > Bacillati > Actinomycetota > Actinomycetes > Kitasatosporales > Streptomycetaceae > Streptomyces > Streptomyces peucetius. The sequence continues at coordinate 1,483,168 of NZ_CP107567.1, forward strand.
GCGGCGCAGCGATGCGGGCGAGGGCGTACGCAGGGTGATGCGCAGACCGCCGTCGGGCAGTTCCTCCGCCCGGTCGTGCGGGTAGTACTCGGCGACCCAGCGTCCGCCGGGGGCGACCTCCACGACGACCTCGGGGTCGTCGGCGGACGGCTGCACCAGACCCTCGGAGAGGTCCCGCAGTTCGATCTCGGGCGGCGCGGCCGGCGCGTCGAGCAGCCGGATCTCCGCGACCCGGTCGAGCCGGAACGTGCGGCGCGCCTCGGAGAGGCGGCACCAGGCCTCCATGTAGGTGTGGCCGACGGCGAAGAGCCGGATCGGGTCCACCTCGCGCTCGGTGAGCTCGTCGCGCGCCGGCGAGTAGTACCGCAGCCACAGCCGCCGCCGTTCCGAGATCGCCCGGTCCACGTCGGCGAAGACCCCGCCCTCGGACTCGAAGGTCACCGAGAGGCGGGCGCTGGCGCCCGCCGCCTCACCGGCCGCGCCCTCCACCTTGGCCGTGGCCCGCAGCAGCGCCTCGCGGTCGCCCTCCCGCAGGCCGGGGAGCGTCGCGACGGCACGGGCGGCGACGAGCAGGGCGGTCGCCTCGTCGGCGGCCAGCCGCAGGGGCTCCGCGGTGGACTCGCCGGACGCGTCAGGGTTGCGCCACCAGATGCGCTCGCCGTCGGTGTCGATGTCCAGCAGGTCGCCGCCGCGGAAGCTGGTCCCGCACATGGGCAGCACGTCGAGGTCGGAGATCAGCTCGTCCTCGGTGATGCCGAAGGCGCGGGCGACGTCCGCGATGCGCGCGCCGGGGCGTTCGCGCAGATAGGTCACCAGCGACAGCATCCGCCGGGTCTGGTCGATGGCATTGGCCGCCATGGTCCGCGACTCCCCCTCAGCCCTTGGCCACGGCACGCAGCCGGTCGACCACGTCCGCCCGCAGGTCCGCGGGCTCCAGCACGACGACGTCCGGCCCGAACTCGACGAGCCAGGCGTCCAGACCGTGTCCGTACGGAATCTCCAACTCGTCCCACCCCTCGCCGAGTTCCCGTACGGCGGTGGCCCGCGAACGCAGCGGGTAGCCGCAGCCGGCCCGGAGCCGGATCAGGGCCGAGCGGGTCGCCGTCTCACCGGCCCAGCTCTCCACGGTCTCGCGGACTGTGACGACGTCGGGCACGGGCACGGTGAACGCCCCGGAACGGGAGGAACGGACCTTGCCGGTGATGCGGGAGAGCCGGAAGACCCGCTCGGCGCCCCGGTCCCGGTCGTGACCCGCGAGGTACCAGTGGCCGCGCCAGCATTCGAGCGTCCACGGTTCGACATGGCGCTGCTCGGGGCGGGCCGCGTTGGCCCTGCGGTAGTCGAAGAGGACGGGGCGCCGGTCACGGCAGGCGAGCATCAGCGGTTCGAAGGCCGCCTCGTGGACGGGGATGCGTGGTTCGAGAGCGCTGTGGTGGAGCTCGTACGTGTCCTCGGTCTCCGGCATCCCTGCCGCCCGCAGCTTCTGCAGGGCGCCGCTGGCGGCGCCGGCGAGCCTCGCCTGCTGCCACACCTTGGCGGCCAGGCCCAGTGCGGCGGCCTCCTCGGCGTCCAGGGTGATGGGCGGCAGCCGGTTGCTGTCCCGGCGCGCCAAGTAGCCGATGTCCCCGTCGAGGGACTCCACCGTCTCGATCACCAGGCCGAGTTCACGCAGATCGTCCTTGTCGCGCTCGAACATCCGGTTGAACGAGTCGTCGGAACCCGCTTCCAGGTACGCCTCGATGGACCCGCGCAGCTCGCGCTTGCTGAGCGGGCGCCTCGTCCCGAGCAGACACAGCGCCAGATTCATCAGCCGCTCGGCCTTGGCAATGGCCATCGACGCCCTTCACCTCTTTTTATGAAGTCCCTTACGCCCGTCGACCGTACCGCCCCGGGGTGTCCGGACAAAAGCGAGGGCCCGTGCCGTCAGGCACGGGCCCTCGCGTGGTCACCGGGTGATCAGCCTCAGACTCCGACCAGGTCGCAGACGAAGATCAGCGTCTCACCGGGGGCGATACGGCCGCCGCCGGCGCCGCGGTCCCCGTAGGCGAGGTGCGGGGGGATGGTCAGCTGGCGGCGCCCGCCGACCTTCATGCCCTGTACGCCCTGGTCCCAGCCGGAGATGACCTGGCCGGCGCCCAGCTGGAACTGCAGCGGGGTGCCGCGGTTCCACGAGGCGTCGAACTCCTCACCGGTGGAGAAGGCAACGCCCACGTAGTGGACGGAGACGGCGTCGCCCGCCTTCGCCACCGGGCCGTCGCCCTCCCAGATGTCCTTGATCTCCAGATCGGCCGGCGGCTCGCCGCCCGGGAAGTCGATCTCGGGCTTGTCGATGCTCACGGATGTTGCTCCTTGCGTTCTGTCTGCGATCAACCGGGACAGTCTCGCAGAATGTCCCGGCCCGCCTACTGAACGGCCAGGATGTCGACCGTGAAGACCAGGGTGGACTTCGCCGGGATGCCCTGCTGCTCCTGGTCGCCGTAGCCCATGTCCGGCGGGACGACGAGCAGCACGCGGCTGCCGGCCTTCTTGCCCTCCAGCCCCTTCTGCCAGCCCGGGATGACCTGCGCGAGCGGGAAGCTCACCGGCGCGTTGCCCCTGGCGTAGCTGCTGTCGAACTCCTTGCCGTCCTTCCACAGGACGCCCTGGTACTTCACGGAGAGCGTGTCCGTGGCCTTGACCGCGGGGCCGGTGCCCTCGATCACGTAGTTCGACACGAGCTTGGCCGGCGCGTCCTTCTTGGGGACGATCAGCGACGGCTTGTCACCGTCGGTGTTGGTGCCGACCTTGGGCAGGTCGATGTTGTCCTGGGCGACCTCGGTGCCCTTGGCGGACGTCGGCAGCGTGGTGCCCTTGACGATGTCCATGACGAACACCAGCGTGGAGTTGGCCGGGATGCTGCCCTGCTCCTGCGCGCCGTAGCCGAGGTCCGGCGGGATCGCCACCTCGAGACGGCTGCCGACCTTCTGGCCGTCGAGGGCCTGCTGCCAGCCCTCGATGACACCACCGCCGCCGAGCGTCACGGTGAACGGCTCGCCGCGGTCGAAGCTGTTGTCGAACGGCTCCTCGCCGTCCCACACCTGGCCCAGGTAGTCGACCTGGGCGACGTCGCCCTTCTTGAGGGTCTGGCCCTTGCCCTCGCTGACGACGTTGACCTTCAGGTCCTTGGGGGGCTCTCCCTCGCCCTTGGCGAGGGTCGGCTTCTCGCCGAACTTCGCACCCTCGGTGATCGAGGGAAGCCCCTTCGTCATCGAGGTGGAAGCGGAATCGGAGCCCTTGTCGTCGCCGCATGCCGCTGTCGTCAACAGCAGCAGGGGTACGACGAGCAGGCCGGCAAGTCGGCGCACGTGGTCCTCATGTCTCTAACGGCTCGGTGGATGCGGGACACTCTAGGCCGTGCCGAGGGCCCCGCACGAGAAACGGATGCTGCATCCGAGAAACGTACGGGGCCCGGGTGACGTTCCGACACACGTGCGACACGCCCGGAGGGACGCCGCCGGCCGCAAGATCACATGCCGGCGATGAGCTTCTCCACCCGGTCGTCGACCGACCGGAACGGGTCCTTGCACAGCACGGTGCGCTGCGCCTGGTCGTTGAGCTTGAGGTGCACCCAGTCGACGGTGAAGTCCCTCCGCTGTTCCTGCGCCCGCCGGATGAAGTCGCCACGCAGCCGCGCCCTGGTGGTCTGCGGGGGCACCGACTTGCCCTCGAAGATCTTCAGGTCGTTGCAGATGCGGGCGGCCTGGCCCTTCTTCTCCAGCAGGTAGTACAGCCCGCGCCGGCGGTGGATGTCGTGGTACGCGAGGTCTATCTGCGCCACTCGGGGGTGCGACATCGACATGTTGTGCTTGGTGCGGTACCGCTCCAGCAGCTTGTACTTCATGACCCAGTCGATCTCGGTGTCGATCCGGTCGAGGTCCTCCTGCTCGATCGCGTCCAGCGTGCGGCCCCACAGCTCCAGGACCTGCTCGACGGTGCCGGTGCGGATGCCGCGCCGGTCGACGAAGTCGACGGCCTTCTCGTAGTACTCGCGCTGCACCTCGAGCGCGGACGCCTCCCGGCCGCTGGCCAGGCGCACCTTGCGCTGGCCCGTTATGTCGTGGCTGACCTCTCGGATGGCCCGGATCGGGTTCTCCAGGGTGAGATCACGCATGACGGTGCCCGCCTCGATCATGCGCAGCACCAGGTCGGTCGCGCCGACCTTCAGCAGCATCGTCGTCTCCGACATGTTGGAGTCGCCGACGATGACGTGGAGCCGGCGGTACCGCTCGGCGTCCGCGTGCGGTTCGTCACGGGTGTTGATGATGGGGCGCGAGCGGGTGGTGGCGGAGCTGACGCCCTCCCAGATGTGCTCCGCTCGCTGGCTGACGCAGTAGACCGCCCCGCGGGGCGTCTGCAGCACCTTTCCCGCACCGCAGATCAGCTGCCTGGTGACCAGGAACGGAATGAGGATGTCGGCCAGCCGCGAGAACTCGCCGTGCCGCGCGACGAGATAGTTCTCGTGGCAGCCGTAGGAGTTTCCCGCCGAGTCGGTGTTGTTCTTGAAGAGATAGACGTCGCCCGCGATTCCCTCCTCGTGCAGGCGGCGTTCGGCGTCGACGAGAAGGCCTTCGAGAATGCGCTCGCCGGCCTTGTCGTGCGTGACCAGCTCGGTCACATTGTCGCATTCGGGTGTTGCATATTCCGGATGCGAACCCACGTCGAGGTACAGGCGGGCGCCGTTCCGCAGAAAGACATTGCTGCTGCGGCCCCATGACACGACACGGCGGAAGAGGTAGCGCGCCACTTCGTCAGGTGACAGTCGGCGCTGTCCCCTGAACGTGCACGTGACGCCGTACTCGTTCTCCAGCCCGAAAATGCGGCGGTCCATGTCTGAACATTACGCCTCAGGGCCTGAGCTGAAACCGGGTTGGGCAGCCCCGTTTCGATCATTTTCCGATGAGTGGCCGCCGGCGTGCGGCCCGGAACCCGTGATGTCCTCGGTGCGGCCGGGAACCGCGAGCACCCGCTGAGTGGTCGTCAGAACCAGCAGCGCGGCGATTCCTCCGGCCCCCGCGACGGCGAAACTCCACGCCGTACCGCCGATCTCGACCGCCGGGCCCGCTACGGCCGTGCCGACGGCGGCTCCGACACCGAAGGTGGTCACCAGCCAGGAGAACGCCTCGGTGACCGTGCCGCGCGGCGCGTGCCGGTCCACGACGATGAACGCGCAGGCGATCGCCGGTGCCAGGAAGACGCCGGCGAGTGCCGACAGCGCCGTCATCGCCACCACACCGGGCGTGAGGACCAGGGGGAGGTAGCCGGCGGCCAGCAGCGCCACGATGATCCGCAGCCGCCGCTCCGGAGCCCCGGCCCACTGGCGGGCCCCGTACGCGGTGCCGCCGATGAGGGCGCCGAGGCCGAGCGCGGCCATCAGCCAGCCGTACACGGACTCGCGCCCGTGGTCGTCGGCATAGGCCACCCCCGCGACCGTGATCGAACCGAGGGCGAGACCGACGAAGAAGAACGCGCCGAGGAGCGCGAGCAGGCCCGACGAGCGCAGCGCGCCCAGCCAGTGCGCCTCGCGCGGCGCGGAGCGCCAGGCGCGGGACGGCTCGGACAGTACGACCGACAGGGCGCCCACGACCCCTATGGCGTTGATCACGAGCAGCGCGGCTGCGGGCGACCAGAGCGAGACGAGCAGCGTCACCAGCAGCGGTCCGACGGTGAACATGATCTCCTGGGCCACCGCGTCCATGGCGTAGGCCCGGTGCACCCGGTCCTCGCGCCCCAGCACACTGGGCCACAGGGCGCGCAGGCCGCCCTCGAGCGGCGGGGTGAACAGTCCGGCGACGGTCACGGCGGCGTACGCGACGACCAGCGATCCCGTGCCGGCCGCGGCGAGCAGGAACATGCCGAGTGCGGAGACGACGGCGGCCGGCAGCTGCACCCTCGGCTGCCCGTACAGGTCGACGGCCCGGCCCAGCAGCGGCTGGCCGACGGCGGTGGCCAGGCCGTACACGGCGGCGAGCGCTCCGGCGAGGGTGTAGCTGCCGCCCTCGGCGCGGGTGAAGAGCACGATGGCGATGTGGGCCGTCGCGTTGGGCAGCCGCCCGACGAGGGTGCCGGTGAGCAGCCGTGCGGCGTGCGGCGCCTTGAGGATGTCTGCGTACCCGGCGGCCATGCCGTCCCCTCTCCCCCGTCTCCCGGCTTCGGACTCCAGGGCGAAGTTTTACGTATAACGTGACGGCCCATACGTACCATGTCGACAGCCCGCGGGTCCACAGCGCCGCCGCCCCGGGCTCCCGTGACACCCCGACGGGCGGCCGAGGACGGGAGCAGATGGCACACCGGGCCCAGCAGGACCGTCCCCCCGCCGCCGGAGCGGACACCAACCGCCCCACCAGCAGGGACGTCGCCCGCGCCGCCGGCGTCTCCCAGGCCACCGTCTCCCTCGTGCTCGGCGACAAGTGGCGGGGCCGGGTCTCGGAGCGGACCGCCGCCGTGGTCCGCGACGCGGCCCGGGAACTGGGCTACCGGCCCAATCTCGCCGCCCGCAGCCTCCGCCTCGGCCGCACCAGGACCGCGCTCCTCGTCGTCCCGGCCCTCACCAACGACTTCTTCGCCCGCGTCTACACGGGAGCAGCCGCCGTCGCCGCACAGCACGGCTTCGGCGTCGTCCTCTATCCCTCCCCGGAGGGCGTCGGCCCCGCCAGGGACCCCTTCGCCTCCGCCCGCGCCGCCCTGGACGGCGTAATCGCCTCCTCGATGGCCGCCCAGGCCCTCACCGCCATCCGTGGCACCGACCTGCCTCTGGTCATGCTCGACAGCGACCCGGCGGACACCGGCGCCGCCGCCCACGTCAACCTCGACATCGCCGACGGCATGCGCCAGGTCGCCGATCATCTGCTCGCGCTCGGCCACCGGCGGATCGTGCACCTGGCCTCTGCCGTCGCCTCCTGGACCTTCGACGTACGCGCCCGCGCGCTGCGCACCGCGACGGACGGGGTCACCGGTACGCAGCTGCGCACCGTCACCGCTCCGCTCGACGTGGACAGCGGCCGGGAGGCCGCCGTGCGGGCGCTGACCGCACCGGGGACCCGCCCCACGGCCATCGTCTGCGACGACGACATCCTCGCCGCCGGAGCCTGCAAGGCCGCCCGCCGGCTCGGTCTGCGCATCCCCGAGGACGTCACCGTCACCGGCTTCGACGACCTCGCCCTCGCCACCGCCGTCGAGCCGGAGCTCACCACCGTCCGGCTGCCTGCGGAACAGGTCGGCGAGCGCGGCATGACCGCGCTGCTCGACCTCCTCGACGACCGGCGCCCCGAGGAGGGCAGCCTGCCCGTCGAACTCGTCGTACGGGGCTCCTCGGCGCCGCCGCCGGCCTGACCGCCGGCCGGACACGGCTGCGCCCCGGGCCGCACGGGCGGTCCGGGGCGCAGCCGTCGATCAGCCGGGCTACTCCGGTTTCTCCGGGCTGTCCGGGGTGCTGGTTCCAGGGGTGCTGGTTCCCGGGGTGCCGGTCCCCGGGGTGCCACCGGCCTCGTCGGTCTCCTCGTCGGACGGCGCGTCCGTGGGCGTGGAGGCAGCGCCGTCGGCCTCCAGCAGCCGAGCCAGCTGCCGCCCCACGATCCGCTTGAACTTCCGCTGCTGGGGCCGCGTACGGTCCAGCACCGCGACCTCCAGGCGCTCTGCCGGGATCTCACGGTCGCTGCCGTTCGACTGGCTGGAAAGCGCCTGCACGGCCAGCTTCAGCGCCTCCGCCAGCGACATGCCGTCGCGGTGACGCTGGTCGAGGAAGCCGCTGATCTGCTCCGAGTTGCCGCCGACCGCGACCGAGCCGTGCTCGTCCACGATCGAACCGTCGTGCGGCAGCCGGTAGATCTGGTCGCCCTCCGGGGAGACGCCGACCTCGGCGACCACCAGCTCCACCTCGTACGGCTTCTCACCGGCGCTGGAGAAGATCGTGCCCAGGGTCTGCGCGTACACGTTCGCCAGGCCGCGGGCCGTCACATCGTCGCGGTCGTAGGTGTAGCCGCGCAGGTCCGCGTAGCGCACGCCGCCGATGCGGAGGTTCTCGTACTCGTTGTACTTACCGGCGGCGGCGAAGCCGATCCGGTCGTAGATCTCGCTGAACTTGTGCAGGGCACGGGACGGGTTCTCGCCGACGAAGACGATGCCGTCGGCGTACTGCAGCACGACCAGGCTGCGGCCGCGGGCGATGCCCTTGCGGGCGTACTCCGCCCGGTCGGCCATGGCCTGCTGGGGTGAGACATAGAACGGCGTCGACACCGGCTATCCGTCCCTTTCTGTCTGAGGCGAGTACATCAGAGCCGTCACCGTCACAGGAGCGCGGCGCGCGGACCGTCGGGCTGGGTGAGGCGGCCCTCGAGGATCGAACGCGCGATCTCGGAGGTCTCCGCCTCGGTGAGCCGGCGGAAGCCCTCGTCCGTGATGACGGTGACGATCGGATAGATGCGCCGGGCCACGTCCGGCCCGCCGGTTGCCGAGTCGTCGTCCGCCGCGTCGTACAGCGCCTGGATCACCAGCGTGGTGGCCTGCTGCTCGGTGAGGTCCTCGTGGTAGAGCTTCTTCATCGCCCCGCGCGCGAAGATCGAGCCCGAGCCGGTCGCCGCGAACCCGTGCTCCTCCGAGCGGCCGCCCGTCACGTCGTACGAGAAGATGCGGCCCTTCTCGCGGTCGATGTCGTAGCCGGCGAAGAGCGGGACGACGGCGAGCCCCTGCATCGCCATGCCGAGGTTGCTGCGGATCATCGTGGAGAGGCGGTTCGCCTTGCCCTCCAGGGAGAGCTGGACGCCCTCGACCTTCTCGAAGTGCTCCAGCTCCAGCTGGAACAGCTTGACCATCTCCACCGCCAGGCCCGCGGTGCCCGCGATGCCCACCGCCGAGTACTCGTCGGCCGGGAAGACCTTCTCGATGTCGCGCTGGGCGATCATGTTCCCCATCGTCGCCCGCCGGTCACCGGCGAGCACCACACCACCCGGGAACGTGGTGGCGACGATCGTCGTCCCGTGCGGCGCCTCGATGGCCCCCTGCAGCGGCGGCAGGACACGCTTGCCGGGCAGCAGGTCGGGTGAGTGGTCGCCCAGGAAGTCCATGAACGACGAGGACCCGGGCGTCAGGAAGGCTGCCGGCAGACGCCCGGTGCTACGAGGGTTGGCTTCCACGCGTTTCCTTCCGGATTGACGGCGGCCCGCCGCATCACGCGCGGGCCGATCTTTCGAGCTGTGCACGGACCTTACCCGCGCCGTCGCCGGTCATCCGCCCCGGTGCCCCCGGCTTTCGCCGGACGGCACCGGGGGGACGACCAGGGCTACTGACCGCCCTTCTGGACGAAGGATCGGACGAAGTCCTCGGCGTTCTCCTCGAGCACGTCGTCGATCTCGTCGAGAACCGAGTCGACGTCGTCCGAGAGCTTCTCCTGCCGCTCCTTGAGGTCTTCCGCGGCCTGCGCGTCCTGCGCCTGCTCCTCGACTTCCTCGGTGGAGCGCGTCGCCTTCTGCTGTCCGCCGCCGGTGTCCTTGGTCGCCATGCACCTCACCCCGCTCGGTTCGACGTATCTGATCAGACCCTACTCGCGGGGTCCGACATCGGCCCCGCACTTCCTCCAACGTCCGGGGCCCACCTTCATGATTCCCGGACGGAGGCCTTTTCAGCCCCCGGAGAGCACCCGGACCAGGTCTTCCGCATTGCGGCAGCGGTCCAGCAGCTCCTTGACGTGGTTCCGGGTGCCGCGCAGTGGCTCCAGCGTGGGGACCCGTTGCAGAGAGTCACGGCCGGGCAGGTCGAAGATGACGGAGTCCCAGGAGGCCGCGGCCACGTCGTCCGCGAACTGCTCGAGGCAGCGGCCGCGGAAGTACGCCCTGGTGTCCTCCGGAGGCTTCGCCTCGGCCCGTTCCACCGCGCTCTCGACCAACAGGCGCTTCATCCTGCCGCGGGCCGCCAGACGGTTGTACAGGCCCTTGTCCGGGCGTACGTCCGCGTACTGGAGGTCCACCAGGTGCAGCCGGGCGGCGTCCCACTCCAGCTCGTCGCGCCGGCGGTAGCCCTCCATGAGCTCGCGCTTGGCGACCCAGTCCAGTTCCCCGGCGAGGCTCATCGGGTCGGTCTCGAGCCTGCCCAGGGTGTCCTCCCAGCGGTTCAGGACGTCCTTGGTCTGCTCGTCCGCGTCGGCGCCGAATCGCTCCTCGACATACTTGCGGGCGAGCTCGAAGTACTCCATCTGGAGTTGTACGGCGGTGAGTGTGCGGCCGCTACGGAGGGTGATCAGCTGCTTGAGCCCCGGGTCGTGCGAGACCTGGTGCAGCGTCCGCACCGGCTGCTCGACGGCGAGGTCGACCGCGATGAAGCCGTCCTCGATCATCGAGAGCACCAGGGCCGTGGTGCCCAGCTTGAGGTACGTCGAGATCTCGGAGAGGTTCGCGTCGCCGATGATCACATGGAGGCGGCGGTACTTCTCCGCGTCGGAGTGGGGCTCGTCCCGGGTGTTGATGATGGGGCGCTTGAGGGTCGTCTCGAGGCCGACCTCGACCTCGAAATAATCCGCGCGCTGGCTGAGCTGGAACCCGTGCTCGTGTCCGTCCTGACCGATTCCGACCCGTCCGGCGCCGGTGACGACCTGCCGGGAGACGAAGAACGGGGTGAGGTGGCGCACGATGTCCGAGAAGGGGGTCTCCCGCTTCATCAGGTAGTTCTCGTGCGTGCCGTAGGAGGCGCCCTTGTTGTCGGTGTTGTTCTTGTAGAGGTGGATCGGCTGGGCGCCGGGGAGCTGCGCGGCCCGCTCGGCCGCCTCTGCCATGATCCGCTCTCCCGCCTTGTCCCAGAGGACGGCGTCGAGCGGGTTCGTGACCTCGGGCGAGCTGTACTCGGGGTGGGCGTGGTCCACGTAGAGCCTGGCGCCGTTGGTGAGGATGACATTGGCCAGGCCGATGTCCTCGTCGGTGAGCTGGCTGGAGTCGGCGGCCTCGCGGGCGAGGTCGAAGCCGCGGGCGTCCCGCAGCGGGTTCTCCTCCTCGAAGTCCCAGCGGGCGCGGCGCGCCCGGTGCATCGCCGCCGCGTAGGCGTTGACGATCTGGGACGAGGTGAGCATGGCATTGGCGTTCGGGTGGCCGGGGACGGAGATCCCGTACTCCGTCTCGATGCCCATTACTCGCCGTACGGTCATGCGGCCCTCCTTGCCCGGCGGCGTTCCCCTCCGGGAACGGCGCTCAAGTACCGCGGGTGCTCCGGTGCGTGCGCGGTGCTCGTCCCCGCACCGCGCGACCCGGCGGTACGACAGAGCCTAAAACGCCGCTGCGTGGGTGGGGAGATCAATTTCGTCATTGCTCCGGTGTGGGTCGGACCTGTCCGGAAAGCAACCGGCTGCGGATGCCCCGCCCCCTGCCGTAGGCGGGGGCCGGCGGCATCCGCAGCCGGTGTGCCTTTACAGGTACTGACCGGTGTTCGCCACCGTGTCGATGGACCGACCGGTGTCCGCGCCCTGCTTTCCGGTGACGAGCGTGCGGATGAAGACGATCCGCTCGCCCTTCTTGCCGGAGATACGGGCCCAGTCGTCCGGGTTGGTGGTGTTGGGCAGGTCCTCGTTCTCCTTGAACTCGTCCACGCAGGCCTGGAGGAGGTGGGAGACCCGGAGGCCCTTCTGGTTGTGGTCGAGGAAGGCCTTGATGGCCATCTTCTTGGCCCGGTCGACGATGTTCTGGATCATCGCGCCGGAGTTGAAGTCCTTGAAGTAGAGGACTTCCTTGTCGCCGTTGGCGTACGTGACCTCGAGGAAGCGGTTCTCCTCGGATTCCGCGTACATCTGTTCCACGACCGACTGGATCATGGCGTGGGCCGCGGCTTCCTTCGATCCGCTGTGTTCGCCGAGGTCGTCGGCGTGCAGCGGGAGCGAGGGGGTCAGGTACTTGGCGAAGATGTCCTTGGCGGCCTCCGCGTCCGGACGCTCGATCTTGATCTTGACGTCGAGCCGACCGGGCCGCAGGATCGCGGGGTCGATCATGTCCTCACGGTTCGAGGCGCCGATGACGATCACGTTCTCCAGGCCCTCGACACCGTCGATCTCGGCGAGCAGCTGCGGGACGATGGTGTTCTCCACGTCCGAGCTGACACCGGATCCGCGGGTGCGGAAGAGGGACTCCATCTCGTCGAAGAAGACGATGACGGGGGTGCCCTCGCTCGCCTTCTCGCGGGCGCGCTGGAAGACCAGGCGGATGTGCCGCTCGGTCTCACCGACGTACTTGTTGAGGAGCTCGGGGCCCTTGATGTTGAGGAAGTAGCTCTTCCCGGCGGGCTGCCCGGTCACCTCGGCGACCTTCTTGGCAAGGGAGTTGGCGACGGCCTTCGCGATCAGCGTCTTGCCGCATCCGGGCGGGCCGTAGAGCAGGATGCCCTTCGGCGGCCGCAGTTCGTGCTCCTTGAAGAGGTCGGGGTACAGATACGGAAGCTCGACGGCGTCGCGGATCATCTCGATCTGGCCGCCGAGGCCGCCGATCTTGTTGTAGTCGACGTCGGGGACTTCCTCGAGGACGAGCTCCTCGACCTCGCTCTTGGGGATGACCTCGTACACGTACCCGGAGCGAGGATCGAGCAGCAGGGCGTCACCGGGGCGGATACTCATGTCCAGCAGCGGCTCGGCGAGCCGGACCACTCGCTCCTCGTCGGTGTGACCGATCACCAGGGCGCGCTCGCCGTCCTCGAGGATCTCCTTGAGGGTGACGATGTCCCCGGCGCGCTCGAACTCCATGGCCTCGACCACATTGAGCGCTTCGTTGAGCATGACTTCCTGGCCGCGCCGGAGCTCCTCGAGCTCGACGCTGGGGCTGACGTTCACCCGGAGCTTGCGGCCCCCGGTGAAGATGTCACAGGTGCCGTCCTCGTTGGCCTGCAGGAAGACACCGAAGCCGGCCGGCGGCTGGGCGAGCCGGTCGACCTCCTCCTTGAGGGCCACGATCTGGTCGCGGGCCTCACGGAGCGTGTTGGCGAGCCGCTCGTTCTGAGCGGACACGCCGGCCAGGTTTGTCTGCAGCTCGACGATCCGCTCTTCGAGAATCCTCGTGTGTCGCGGAGAGTCGGCGAGCTTGCGGCGCAGGACGGCGATTTCCTGCTCGAGATAGGCGACCTGGCCGGCTGGGTCTTCAGACCCCCGCCCCGGCCGGATGCCGCGGTTGATGTCGTCGTCGTGGGCTGCCACGGTCCTCACCTCCTCCAAGGGGAGCTGGACGCTTCCTGACCCTACCTGTGTGGGTGGTGATTGAAACCCCTAGATCACAAAGACGGAAGGGGTGTGTCCGATCTTCACCCTTGCGCTCTTACTCCTGCGAGGGGAATACCCACCGGATACCCACCCAGCAACATCGGGAAGCGGGCGGTTGTATCGTCGAAGCGTTCAACACCCGTCAGGGGTGGCACGACTTGCTTCACAGAGCTACACCCGACGAAGGAAACGGCAGGAGATATGACCGTGCAGCACGAGGTTCCCACCGACGGCGCCGCAGAGGCGCTCGAGGTCTGGATCGACCAGGACCTGTGCACCGGGGACGGAATCTGCGCGCAGTACGCCCCCGAGGTCTTCGAGCTCGACATCGACGGACTGGCGTACGTGAAGTCGGGTGAGGACGAACTGCTCCAGGACGCGGGCGCCACAACCCCGGTGCCGCTGCCCCTGCTGAACGACGTCGTGGACTCCGCGAAGGAGTGTCCGGGCGACTGCATCCACGTCCGACGGGTTTCGGACAAGGTGGAGGTCTACGGGCCCGACGCGAAGTGACGGATCACATACTCCGCGCCTCGGGCTGGGCGCCACGGACGAACTTGCCGCCCTTCCACTGCCACTTGACCTGTTCCCGCTCGTCGGGGCAGCAGCCGGGCACGGCCGGGGAGGAGTAGCCGAGCAGAGTCGCCGTGATCGTGGCGTCACGTACCGCGAGCGCGCCGACGCTCTGCTTCTGAGCGGGGTCCACGAGGGTGGCGACCACCCTGGGGCCCGCGTCCCGTCCGTTCGCCAGTACGTAGACACCGCTGGGGGGTGTGCCGGAGCCGGCGTCGCACCGGGCGGCCACCACTGTCTCCGGCGCGCCGTCGCCGTCGAGGTCTCCCGCCGCCTTCTTGGTGACCACGCTGCCGAGGCTGCCGCATTCGAGGGGCAGCCGCACGGCCGCGGGGTCGGGCGCGGGAGCGGGCGCCGCCGCCGTGGTGGTCCCTGGGCCGCCGCCGGGCTGTGAGGCCGTGGCGGCATCGGGCTGCACCAGCCCGGCGGCCGCCACCACCGCGGCCATCGCCGCTGCCGTGGCCAGCCAGTGCACCGGGCGGGCGTTGGTATGCGCGAGTTCCGGGACGGCGACGGAGTTCTGCACGCGAGGGGTCTCCTGGGGGCTCTGCCGGCGGGGGGTGGCCAGCATCGTGCCATACGTCACACGGGACCGGAACAGCGGGGTCCGTAAGGGTCGGGTAAAGGCGCCTGGCCGACCCGGCCCAACATGAGGAAGCCGCCGCCGAGTTCCGTGCGGGTCACGGGAACTCGGCGGCGGCGGCGGTGCGTTGTACGGGTGCGGGCGGGACAGCCCTTGGCCGGTCAGCCCTTGTTGGGCCGTCAGCCCTCTTGGGCGGTCAGCCCTTGTTGGGGCCCTCGTAGTCCTCGCCGTACGCGCCCTTGGCGGGCCGGCGGCGGCGCATCGGGGGCTCGACACCGTCGGCGAGGCGGCGGGCGGTGACCAGGAAGCCGGTGTGGCCGATCATCCGGTGATCAGGGCGCACGGCCAGGCCCTCGACGTGCCAGTTGCGGATCATCGACTCCCACGGCTGGGGCTCGGCGAAGCAGCCGATCTCCCGGATGGACTCGACGGTGCGCGCGAGCTGGGTCGTGGTGGCGACGTAGCAGCACAGGATGCCGCCGGGCACAAGCGCCTTGGAGACGGCCTCGAGGCACTCCCAGGGGGCGAGCATGTCCAGGATGACCCGGTCGACGTCGGCGTCGGTCAGGTTGTCCTGGAGGTCGCCGACGGTGAGCTGCCAGGCGGGGTGCGGGCCGCCGAAGTAGCGCTCGACGTTCGCCTGGGCGATTTCGGCGAAGTCCGCGCGGCGCTCGTAGGAGTGCAGCATGCCGTGGTCGCCGATGGCGCGCAGGAGGAAGCTGCTGAGCGAGCCCGAGCCGACCCCGGCCTCCACGACGCGGGCGCCGGGGAAGATGTCGGCGAAGGCCAGGATCTGCCCCGCGTCCTTGGGGTAGACCACGGCGGCGCCGCGGGGCATGGACAGGACGTAGTCGGGGAGCAGGGGGCGCAGCGCGAGGTAGGCGACGTTTCCCGTGGTTCGGACAACACTGCCCTCGGGAGCGCCGATCAGCTCGTCGTGCGGGAAAGAACCCTTGTGGGTGTGGAAGTTCTTTCCGGCCTCGAGCGTGAACGTGTAGTGGCGTCCCTTGGGGTCGGTGAGCTGGACCTGGTCCCCGACCTTGAAGGGCCCGCGACGGCGGGCGGCACCGGTCGGTTCGGACATGTGACCAGTGTATGGGGTTCAGGAACCGGGGCGTGCCATGGCCGCGACGAAGGCCCGCTCGACGTCCGCGGCGGACAGGACGCCGTAGATCTCACCGGTCTCCTCGACGACGAGGTACTCACTGGCGGGGGTGGCACGCAGGGTGTCGAGCAGCGCTTCGCCGGCGAGCTCCGCGGGGACCTTCATGCCTTCGGTGAGGTCCTGGGACAGGCCGCCGACCGCGACCCAGGGGCGGCGGTGCTCCGGGACCCCGACGATGGCGGCCTCGCGGACGAGTCCGGTCGGGTCTCCCTGGCCGTCCACGACGACGAGGGCGCGGGCTCCGGCCTCGTTGGCGCGGCGCAGGGCCTCCGACAGGGGGGTGTCGGACTCGACGGGCACGGCGCGGCGGGTCAGCGCGCGGGCGGCGAGTTCCGGCAGGTGTTCGCGCAGGCGGGCCATCCGCAGGCTGTTGCCGGCTCCGGTCCAGATGATCGCGGCCAGGATGGCGGCGAGCAGGGCGTCGGTGACGGTCTCCACTCCCCCGATGTCCTCGGTGGAGTTCCCGAGGGCGCCGGTGTGGGTGAGCAGTGGCAGGCCGACGAGGACGGCGACGGCCAGTGCCCGGCCGACCCATGCGGCGGCGACGGTGCCGGCCATGGGCCTGCCGGTGATCTTCCAGACGACGGCGCGCAGCATCCGGCCGCCGTCGAGGGGGAGACCGGGCAGCAGGTTGAAGGCGGCCACGATCAGGTTGGAGATCATCAGTCCGGCGAGGAGCACGCCGGGCACGGTGCCCGGCTCCACCGCGTACATGCTGAGGTAGAAGACGCCGGCGAGGGCGAGGGAGAGAAGCGGTCCGACGAAGGCGAGCCAGAATTCGCGGCCCGGGGTCTCCGTCTCCTTCTCGATCTCGGAGACGCCGCCGAAGAACTGGAGCTGGATGCGGCGCACCGGGAGCTTGAACCGGAGGGCCGCGACGGTGTGGGCCAGTTCGTGGACGAGCACGGAGGCGTAGAAGGCGACGGCGAAGAACAGGGACACGAGGTAGCGCGCGTTGCCCAGCTCGGGGAGCACGCGGTCGAGCTGTCCGCCGAAGACCCAGGTGATCAGCGCGGCGACGACGAACCAGCTGGGGGCGACGTAGACGGGCACGCCGAAGGGGCGGCCCATGAGAATGCCGCCGCCGGGCCCGGCGGGGCGACGCGGCGTGCCGCTGCCGGACGGCTTGTCCGGCCCGTTCCGCGCCCGCTCGCGCTCACCGCTCGTGTCGTCCTCGTTCACGGGTTCCCTTCGTTGCAAATGTGCCGGTCGTGCGTCGTCCGCTCGAAATGATGCAGTGAATGATGCAGTGCTCGGGGTTCTGTCGTCGATGGTATGCCGCTCGCTGTCGGTGGCGGGCCGTAGGGTCTGCGTCATGAGTACGAGCCAGCAGCCCGCGGATCCGGTCGTGTCCGGCGGACCCTTTGTGCCGGTTCCGCCCGGCGCAGCGCCGGTACCGGTCACCCCCTCGGGGACGGACACGACCCTCCCCGAGGAGTCCGCGCCCGCGGAGGTGCCCGTGCAGGCCGGCACGCCTGCCGCGGCACCCGCCGCCGCGGAGGAACCCGCCCGCGTCGCGCGGCCCATGTCGCTCTCGCCGTCGCGCGCGAGCGACTTCATGCAGTGCCCGCTGCTCTACCGCTTCCGGGTGATCGACAGACTGCCTGAGAAGCCGAGCGAGGCGGCGACGCGCGGGACGCTGGTGCACGCGGTGCTGGAGCGGCTCTTCGACGATCCCGCCACCGACCGGACGGCGCCACGCGCCAAGGCGATGATTCCCGGCCAGTGGGACCGGCTGCTCCAGTCGCGGCCCGAGCTGGGCGAGCTCTTCGCCGAGGACGCCGGCGGGGAGCGGCTGTCGCGCTGGCTCGGCGAGGCCGAGCAGCTGGTGGAGCGGTGGTTCACGCTGGAGGACCCGACGCGGCTCGAGCCGGCCGAGCGGGAGATGTTCGTCGAGACCGAGCTGGAGTCCGGGCTGCGGCTGCGCGGCGTGATCGACCGGGTGGACATCGCGCCGACGGGCGAGGTGCGGATCGTCGACTACAAGACGGGCAAGGCCCCGCGTCCCGAGTACAGCGAGGGCGCGCTGTTCCAGATGAAGTTCTACGCGCTGGTGATCTGGCGTCTGAAGCAGGTGGTGCCGCGCCGGCTGCAGTTGGTGTACCTGGGCAGCGGCGATGTGCTGACGTACGACCCGGTGCCGGCCGATCTGGAGCGCATGGAGCGCAAGTTGCTGGCCCTGTGGGAGGCGATCCGGCTGGCCACGGAGACGGGTGACTGGCGGCCGCGGCCGACGAAGCTGTGCGGCTGGTGCGATCACCAGTCGGTGTGTCCGGAATTCGGCGGCACTCCCCCGGTTTATCCGCTGAGTGTTTCCCCGCCCCCGTCGGCGGAGGATGGTCAGGGCAGAATGGGCCCGGTCTAAAAAAGGAGTACCCGTGGCTATCCGCGTCCTACTGGTCGACGACCAACCGCTGCTGCGCACCGGTTTCCGGATGATCCTCGAGGCCGAGCAGGACATCGCGGTGGTCGGCGAGGCCGGGGACGGCCTCCAGGCCCTCGACCAGGTGCGGGCGCTCCAGCCCGACGTGGTGCTGATGGACATCCGGATGCCCCGGATGGACGGTGTGGAGGCGACCCGGCAGATCACCGGACCCGACCGGGACGGCCCGGCGAAGGTCCTGGTCCTGACGACCTTCGATCTGGACGAGTACGTCGTAGAGGCGTTGCGGGCCGGCGCGAGCGGCTTCCTGCTGAAGGACGCGCCCGCCGGCGAGCTGGTCCAGGCGATCCGGGTGGTCGCCGCGGGCGAGGCCATGCTGGCGCCGAGCATCACCCGCAGACTGCTCGACAAGTACGCCGATCACCTGCCGTCCGGCGAGGAGCCGGTCCCGGACACGCTGCACACGCTGACGGACCGTGAGGTGGAGGTGCTCAAGCTGGTCGCCCGCGGACTGTCCAACGCGGAGATCGCGGCGGACCTCTTCGTCAGCGAGACGACCGTCAAGACGCACGTCGGCCATGTGCTGACGAAGCTCAGTCTCCGCGACCGGGTCCAGGCAGCGGTGTACGCGTACGAGAGCGGTCTCGTGCGCCCCGGCGCGCAGTAGCCGGCGCCGGACGCTCAACGGACGAGGCGCGCGCGCCGGCACCGGCCCGAGCTCCCCGGCACCTGCACCGGACGCTCAACGGACGGGCGGAGCAGGCCCGGTGGAGCCGCCGGCGGGCGCCGCCCGTGTCCTGCTGCCCAAACCGGCCGGCCTCCGGCAGCCGCTTCGAGCAGCTGCCGGGGGCCGGCCGTCGGTGTCCGTCAGGCCGCCCGATCAGGCGGTGCCGCCCTTGGACAGCTCCCACAGCTGCAGGTCGGAGCTGGAGTTCAGCACCCACTCGACGCCGGTGATGTCGTCGCGCGCCGCGACGTACTGCTTGCCCTGCCACAACGGCAGCACGGGGACGTCCTTGGCCACGATCTCCTGGATCTGCTTGAAGGCCGGGGCGGCCGCCGTGCGGTCGACCTCACGCCGCGACTGCGGGATGAGCGCACGGGCCTTGTCGCTCACGTAGGGCGAGTTGAGGAAGTTGCCCTCGCCGAGGAACGGCGCGGTGTAGTTGTCCGGGTCCGGGAAGTCGGGGAACCAGCCGAGTCCGTAGACGGCGTAGTCGCCGCGCTTCTGTGCGGGCCGGAACTTGGACCACTCGGTGCCCTGGATCCTGACGTCGAAGAGCTCGCTGGCGTTCAGCTGGTCGCGGAGCGCCTCGAACTCCTTGGCCGTTCCCTCGCCATAATGGTCGGTGGTGTAGTGCAGCGTCAGCTTGACCGGGGTGTCGATGCCGGCCTCGCTCAGCAGAGCGGCGGCCTCCTTGCGGCTGGGCTCGCCGTACTTGTTGAAGAACGAGTTGGTGTGCGCGGAGATGCTCTTCGGGATGAGGGAGTAGAGCGGCTCGGCGGTGGCGCCGTACACCTCGCCGGCGATCTGGCCGCGGTCGACGAGCGACGCCATGGCCTGCCGGACCGCCTTGTCCTTCACCACCGGGTCGCTGGTGTCGAAGGCGAGGTAGCGGATCTCCAGGCCGGGCATCTCGGTGAGCTTGACGCCGTCCTTGGGGTTCTCCAGCATGTCCCGGATCTGCTCCGGCGACATGGCACGGGTCATCAGATCGATGTCGCCGGAGTCCAGGGCCCTGCCCATCGAGTCGGCGTCGGGGAACGAGCGCAGGACGACCTTGTCGTTCTTGAGCTTCAGGTCGCCCTTGTACTTCGGGTTCTTGGTGAAGACGACCTTGGAGATCCTGTCGCCGTCGGTCTCGGTCTTCATCGTGTACGGGCCGGAGCCGTCGACCTGGAAGCCCTCGCGCAGCTTCTTCCCGTCGTACTTCTCCTTGCTGACGATGCCGGCGGCCGGCGTCGAGAGCTTGTACGGGAAGGTGGCGTCGGGCGTGGCGAGATGGAAGATGATCTCGTTGTCGCCCTTGGTCTCGATGGTGTCGATGTTCGAGAGCAGGGCGGCGGTGCCGTTGTCGGCGTCGATCTCCAGGACACGCTCGATGGAGAACTTGACGTCCTCCGCGGTCACCGGGGTGCCGTCGGCGAACTGGAGGCCGCTGCGCAGCTTGCAGCGGTAACTCTCGCTCACGGTGTCGGTGAAGATGCAGGACTCCGCCGCGTCCGGGACGGGCTCGCCGCCGCCGCGGGGGGTGTGCATCAGCGTCTGCAGGGTCTGCCGCAGGACGTTCCAGGCGCCGGTGTCGTAGGCGTAGGCCGGGTCCAGGGGTGCCGGGGCGTCCTCACCGGCGACGAACTGGTCCGTGGTGCCCACGACTATGGCATCACCGCCGCCGGACCCGCCGTCCGTGCTGCCGCAGGCGACGAGCACGGGCGCGAGCAGGCCGACCACGGCCGGCAGCACCAAAGTCTTACGGTTCATCCTGGACGTTCTCCCTCATCCATCCGGCACTGTGGTACAGCGATGTGTTCAAGACACTCCGCCGCCTCCGCCCGGTCTGGGCGGTGCGATCGGGCCGGGGATACAGACGATCGGTCCTGTGTTTCCGACGGCTGGGTGGCCGACAGGGACACCACGGTGATGCAGCGAAGCTCTCGGCGACGAGATTAGTCGGCGACGCCAGCAAAGCGTGAACGAGCCCGAGTTGAGCCGTATTCACTGAGTGATCATCAATACCTGTGAGTGGATGGCGCTGCCATGCAGGATCGGCCGACTTGCCCATCAAACGGGACACATAACCCGGCCCGACATCCGCCCGAACGGGATGTCAGGCGCAAATCACCCAGGACAACGGCAGCACACACGGTGACGAAGGTCACCCTGCGAACAAAAAAGCGAACGGCTCGGCAATCGCTCCGCCGGTCACGGAAAAGGCATGCACCGCTGCCCTGAGTTCATTCCGCATTCGAGAAACACGGAACGTACACGTATCAGTGCCTGGCGCTGATCAGCGTCCGCAGGAAAACAAGGTCGACTTCTTCAAGGGACGATACGACCACCCGTCCGTCGGACGGCTGGATCGGCGCCACCGACGGGACGGCGACCACACGGCAGCCCGCGGCCTCCGCGGCAGCCACACCGGTCGCTGTGTCCTCCACGACGGCGCATCTCGCCGGGTCCGCGCCGACCCCCTGGGCCGCGAGCAGATAGGGATCGGGGTGCGGCTTGGTGCGCGGCACCTCGTCACCGGCGACCGAGAGGGCGAAGTGCCGGCGGCCGAGGGAGTCGAGGACGCGGTCGATGATCCGCCGGTGCGAGGCGGAGACCAGCGCGGTGGGCACATTGTGCCTGGCCAGTTCGGTGAGCAGCCTCTCGGCGCCCGGCATCAGGGGCACGCCGCGGCCGATCCGCTCCTCGAACTTGTCGTTGAGCAGCACGGTCAGTTCCGGGAGGGTGATGTCGGCGCCGGTGGCCTCGATGAGATAGCCGGCGCTGCGGGTCATGGGGCCGCCGACCACCACGTCCCGCCATTTCTCGTCCAGCCGGTGACCGAGGTCGGCGAAGACCTCCACCTCCGCGTCCCACCAGAATCCCTCGGTGTCGACGAGAGTGCCGTCCATGTCGAGAAATACGGCCTGCAGTGCGGCCGCTTCCGCCGAACGGGTCAGCGACGCGGGGACCGTGCTGGTCATAGGCACACCTCCGGGAGGGACGAGAAGGCCGGCCACCTCGCCCCAGCGGCTTTCCCGCGGGGACAGGCGACCGGCCTGCACTGGACCGACCAGTGTACGACTCGCCCGATCAGCGCGCGTTGAAATACTTCGCCTCGGGGTGGTGAATCACGATGGCGTCGGTGGACTGCTCGGGGTGGAGCTGGAACTCCTCCGAGAGCTTGACGCCGATCCGCTCCGGCTCGAGCAGCTCCGCGATCTTCGCGCGGTCCTCGAGGTCCGGGCACGCGCCGTAGCCGAGCGAGAACCGTGCGCCGCGGTACTTCAGTGCGAACATGTCCTCCACCTGGGCCGGGTCCTCTCCGCCGAAGCCGAGTTCGGCGCGGACGCGGGCGTGCCAGTACTCGGCGAGGGCTTCGGCGAGCTGGACGGACAGGCCGTGGAGTTCGAGGTACTCGCGGTAGGCGTTGGCCTCGAAGAGTTTGGCGGTCTCCTCGCCGATCCGTGATCCGACGGTGACGACCTGGAGTCCGACCACGTCGGTCTCGCCGGATTCCTCGGGGCGGAAGAAGTCGGCCAGGCACAGCCGACGCCCGCGGCGCTGGCGGGGGAAGGTGAAGCGGGTGCGTTCCGCGCCGTCGTCGCCGAGGATGATCAGGTCGTCGCCCTTGGACACGCAGGGGAAGTAGCCGTGGACGACGGCGGCTTCCAGGAGGTTGTCGGTCTGCAGCCGGTCCAGCAGACCGCGCAGCCGCGGCCGGCCCTCGCTCTCCACCAACTCCTCGTAGGAGGGCCCGTCACCGGCACGGGACTGCTTGAGCCCCCACTGCCCCTTGAACAGGGCGCCCTCGTCGAGCCAGGAGGCGTAGTCCTTCAGCGGGATGCCCTTGGCGACCCGGGTGCCCCAGAACGGCGGGGTGGGCACCGGGTTGTCGATCGCCACGTCCGAGCGGGCCGCGCCCTCCTCGGGCCGCTCCTCCACCACCGTGCCCGCCGCCGCCCTGACCCTGCGCTGCTTCAGCTCCGGCAGCACCGCACCCGGGACACCGCGCTTGACCCCGATCAGCGCGTCCATCAGACGCAGCCCCTCGAACGCGTCCCGCGCGTAGCGGACCTCACCCTCGTACAGCTCGTGCAGGTCCTGCTCGACATAGGCACGCGTCAGCGCCGCACCGCCCAGGATGACCGGGTAGTCGGCGGCCATCTTGCGCTGGTTGAGCTCCTCCAGGTTCTCCTTCATGATCACCGTGGACTTCACCAGCAGACCCGACATACCGATCACATCGGCCCGGTGCTCCTGAGCCGCCTCCAGGATCGCGGAGACGGGCTGCTTGATCCCCAGGTTGACCACGTTGTAGCCGTTGTTGGACAAAATGATGTCGACCAGGTTCTTGCCGATGTCATGGACATCACCCCGGACCGTGGCCAGCACGATCGTGCCCTTGCCCTCCGCGTCCGACTTCTCCATGTGCGGCTCCAGGTGCGCCACCGCGTTCTTCATCACCTCGGCCGACTGCAGCACGAACGGCAGCTGCATCTGCCCCGAACCGAACAGCTCACCGACGACCTTCATGCCCTCCAGCAGCGTGTCGTTGACGATGTCCAGCGCCGGCCGGGACTGGAGCGCCTCGTCCAGATCCGCTTCCAGACCGTTCTTCTCCCCGTCGATGATCCGCCGCTGCAGCCGCTCGTCCAGCGGCAACGCCGCGAGCTCCTCCGCCTTGCCCGCCTTCAACGACTTCGTCGTGGCACCCTCGAACAGCTCCATCAGCTTCTGCAGCGGGTCATAACCCTCACGCCGACGGTCGTAGATCAGATCCAGCGCCGTGGTGACCTGCTCCTCGTCGAACCTGGCGATCGGCAGAATCTTCGACGCGTGCACGATCGCCGAATCCAGACCCGCCTTCACACACTCGTCCAGGAAGACCGAGTTCAGCAGAATCCGCGCGGCCGGGTTCAGACCGAAGGAAATGTTCGACAGGCCCAGCGTCGTCTGCACCTCGGGGTGACGGCGCTTCAGCTCCCGGATCGCCTCGATCGTGTTGACACCGTCCTTACGGGACTCCTCCTGCCCCGTGCAGATCGTGAACGTCAGCGTGTCGATGAGGATGTCCGACTCGTGAATGCCCCACTCACCCGTCAGATCCGCGATGATCCGCTCGGCGATCGCCACCTTGTGCTCGGCCGACCGCGCCTGGCCCTCCTCGTCGATCGTCAACGCGATCAGCGCCGCACCGTGCTCCTTCGCCAGCCGCGTCACCTTCGCGAAACGCGACTCGGGCCCGTCACCGTCCTCGTAGTTCACCGAGTTGATGACCGCACGGCCACCCAGCTTCTCCAACCCCGCCCGGATCACCTCCACCTCGGTCGAGTCGAGCACGATCGGCAACGTCGAAGCGGTCGCGAAGCGGCCGGCCAGCTCCTCCATGTCCGCAACACCGTCGCGCCCGACGTAGTCGACACACAGGTCGAGCATGTGGGCGCCCTCGCGGATCTGGTCGCGGGCCATCTCCACACAGTCGTCCCAGCGGCCCTCCAGCATCGCCTCGCGGAACTTCTTCGACCCGTTCGCGTTCGTCCGCTCGCCGATCGCCATGTAGGCGGTGTCCTGACGGAACGGCACCGTCTGGTAGAGCGAGGCCGCCCCGGGCTCCGGACGCGGATCCCGCGCCGACGGCTCGACACCGCGCACCCGCTCGACGAGCTGACGCAGATGTTCCGGGGTCGTACCGCAGCAGCCGCCCACCAGGGAGAGGCCGTAGTCGGTCACGAACTGTTCCTGGGCGTCGGCCAGCCCTTCGGGGCCGAGGGGGAAGTGCGCGCCGTCCCTGGTGAGGACCGGCAGACCCGCGTTGGGCATGCACAGCAGCGGGATACGGGAGTGGCGCGTGAGATAGCGCAGGTGTTCGCTCATCTCGGCGGGGCCGGTGGAGCAGTTCAGGCCGATCATGTCGACGCCGAGCGGCTCCAGCGCGGTCAGCGCCGCCCCGATCTCGGAGCCGAGCAGCATCGTGCCGGTCGTCTCGAAGGCGAGCGAGCACAGCAGCGGAAGATCGGCGCCCATCGCCTCCATGGCGCGGCGTGCGCCCAGGATCGCGGCCTTCGTCTGGAGCAGGTCCTGCGTCGTCTCCACCAGCAGCGCGTCCGCGCCGCCGGCGATCAGCCCCTCGGCGTTCTGCTGGAAGCCGTCCCTGAGCACGGTGTAAGGGGCGTGCCCGAGCGTGGGGAGCTTGGTGCCGGGGCCCATGGAGCCGAGGACCCAGCGCTGCTGCCCGCTCGACGCGGTGAACTCGTCGGCAACCTCGCGGGCGATCCGCGCGCCGGACTCGGACAGCTCGTACACCCGCTCGGGGATGTCGTACTCGCCCATCGCGGAGTGGTTTGCGCCGAACGTGTTCGTCTCCACGCAGTCGACGCCCACCTCGAGGTAGGCGGAGTGCACGGAGCGCACGATGTCGGGGCGGGTGACGTTGAGGACCTCGTTGCAGCCCTCGAGATTCTGGAAGTCCTCGAGCGTCGGATCCTGGGCCTGGAGCATCGTGCCCATCGCGCCGTCGGCGACCACCACCCGGGTGGCGAGTGCTTCGCGCAGTGCTTCGATACGGGTCCGGCTGTCAGCGGCGGGGGTCGGCAACGAGGCCATGGATGCAGCTCCCTGAGGTGCGACGGCTGTCGGCTTTGCGACCTTCGGTGGAGGCCGCACCCCGCCAGAGTAGCCGGGCAGGCCCCCACAGGGGCCAGGTGTCCCACGGGGCGGACGTGGATACTCCACGCTTTTTCCACCGGCCCTCGACGCGAGATACTCGGTCCGCCGTGACCGAGGTCGGCATCGACCGATAGTGTTCAGCATTGTCGAACTGTGTTGGAGAAGGGCCGATCCGATGGCGAAGAACATCCAGTCACTGGAGCGGGCGGCGGCCATGCTGCGACTGCTCGCAGGCGGAGAACGCCGACTGGGCCTGTCGGACATCGCGTCGTCACTCGACCTGGCCAAGGGTACGGCTCATGGCATCCTGCGGACCCTGCAGGCGGAGGGTTTCGTCGAGCAGGACGCCGCTTCTGGCCGCTACCAGCTGGGCGCCGAGCTCCTGCGTCTCGGCAACAGCTATCTGGACGTGCACGAGCTGCGGGCGCGTGCGCTGGTCTGGACCGACGACCTGGCCCGCTCCAGCGGCGAGAGCGTCCACCTCGGCGTCCTGCACCAGCACGGCGTGCTGATCGTGCACCACGTCTTCCGGCCCGACGACAGCCGCCAGGTGCTCGAGGTGGGGGCCATGCACCCCCTGCACTCGACCGCCCTCGGCAAGGTCCTCGCCGCGTACGACCCGGTGGCGCACACCGAGGCGCTCGAGGTCGACCGCAAGGCCTTCACACCCAGAACGGTGACGGATCTCGAGGACTTCGAGTCGGTGCTCGACCACGCCCGGGCGCGCGGCTGGGCCGCCGATGTGGAGGAGACCTGGCACGGCGTCGCCGCCGTCGCCGCGCCGATCCACGACCGGCGTCGCATGCCCGTGGGCGCGATCGCCATCACGGGGGCCGTGGAGCGGATCTGCGACGGCGGCGAGCTGCGTTCCGAGCTGGTGGCGGCGGTGCGGGACTGCGCCCGCGCGGTGTCGCGGGACCTCGGCGCCGGGCGGTTCTGAGCCCTCTGGCGCATCATCGGTAACGATCCGGTTTTCGCCCGACACAACCCTTGACGTCACGTTTACCGGAGGACAAAACTGCCGTTCACCGGTCGGCATTGTCGAACAGCTAACGGCAATACACGCTAGAGTGTGGCAACGCCAGGCCGGGAGAACGCCCTCTGCTGAGGGCGCGGACCACCGGAGGGACCCGGGGTTCGCCTTCCCCCTGGACGAAGGACAAAGGAGTCGCGGGTGTCCAACTCCGACATCTTCATCGGCGAGATCATCGGTACCGCCGTTCTCATCCTGCTCGGTGGTGGCGTCGTCGCCGCCGTCGTGCTCAAGCGCTCGAAGGCGCAAAACGCCGGCTGGCTGGCCATCACCTTCGGGTGGGGCTTCGCGGTCCTGACCGCCGTATACATGACAGGTACCCTGTCCGGCGCGCATATCAACCCGGCCGTCACTGTCGGTATCGCGATCAAGGACAACGACTGGGGCAACGTCCCCGTCTACCTCGCCGGCCAGATCCTCGGCGCCATGATCGGCGCGACCCTGGTCTGGCTCGCCTACTACGGCCAGTTCCGGGCGCATCTCACCGACCCCGAGGTGGTCGGCGAACCGATCGACGAGAAGGCCATCGAGGGCCCGCACGACGAGGCCGCGACCAAGGCCGGCCCGGTGCTCGGTGTGTTCTCCACCGGCCCGGAGATCCGCAACGTCTGGCAGAACCTCGCCACCGAGATCATCGGCACGACGGTTCTGGTCCTCGCGGTGCTCACGCAGGGACTCAACGAGAGCGGCAAGGGCCTCGGACCGCTCGGCGGACTGATGGTCGCCCTCGTCGTCGTCTCCATCGGTCTCTCGCTCGGCGGTCCGACCGGCTACGCCATCAACCCCGCCCGCGACCTCGGTCCGCGCATCGTGCACGCCCTGCTCCCGCTGCCGAACAAGGGCGGCTCCGACTGGAGTTACGCCTGGATCCCGATCGCCGGCCCGCTGATCGGTGCGGCCGTCGCAGCGGGTATCTACAACGTCGCGTTCGCCTGAGCCGTATCAGCAGCACGAGCCGTAATTCAACGAGACCCGAGCAGGAGCAGACCGTGACCGACGCACACACCACCGGCCCGTTCATCGCGGCCATCGACCAGGGCACCACCTCCAGCCGCTGCATCGTCTTCGACAAGGACGGCCGGATCGTCTCCGTCGACCAGAAGGAGCACGAGCAGATCTTCCCGAAGCCGGGCTGGGTGGAGCACAACGCCGCCGAGATCTGGACCAACGTCCAGGAGGTCGTCGCCGGAGCCATCGAGAAGGCCGGCATCACCTCCGCCGACGTCAAGGCCATCGGCATCACCAACCAGCGCGAGACGACGCTGCTGTGGGACAAGAACACCGGTGAGCCCGTCCACAACGCCATCGTCTGGCAGGACACCCGCACCGACGCCCTGTGCAAGGAACTCGGGCGCAACGTCGGCCAGGACCGCTTCCGCCGCGAGACCGGCCTGCCGCTGGCCTCCTACTTCGCCGGGCCGAAGGCCCGCTGGCTGCTCGACAACGTCGAGGGCCTGCGGGAGCGCGCCGAACGCGGCGAGATCCTCTTCGGCACCATGGACTCCTGGGTCATCTGGAACCTGACCGGCGGAGTCGACGGCGGCGTCCACGTCACCGACGTCACCAACGCCTCCCGCACCATGCTGATGAACCTGCACACCATGGAGTGGGACGACAAGATCCTCCAGTCCATGGAGGTCCCGGCGGCGATCCTGCCGGAGATCCGGTCCTCCGCCGAGGTCTACGGACTCGCCAAGGGCGGCGTGCTGGACGGCATCCCGGTGGCCTCCGCGCTCGGCGACCAGCAGGCGGCCCTGTTCGGCCAGACCTGCTACTCGAAGGGCGAGGCCAAGTCCACGTACGGCACCGGCACCTTCATGCTGATGAACACCGGTGACGAGCCCGTCAACTCCTACAACGGTCTGCTGACCACCGTGGGCTACCGCATCGGCGACCAGAAGGCGGTGTACGCGCTCGAGGGTTCGATCGCCGTCACCGGTTCGCTGGTCCAGTGGATGCGCGACCAGATGGGCCTGATCAACTCGGCCGCCGAGATCGAGACTCTCGCCTCCTCGGTCGAGGACAACGGCGGCGCCTACTTCGTCCCGGCCTTCTCCGGCCTGTTCGCCCCGTACTGGCGCTCCGACGCCCGCGGTGTGATCGCCGGTCTCACCCGGTACGTCACCAAGGCGCACATCGCGCGCGCCGTTCTCGAGGCCACCGCCTGGCAGACCCGCGAGATCACCGACGCCATGACCAAGGACTCCGGCGTCGAACTGACCGCGCTCAAGGTCGACGGCGGCATGACCTCCAACAACCTGCTGATGCAGACCCTCTCGGACTTCCTGGACGCCCCCGTGGTGCGCCCGATGGTCGCCGAGACGACCTGCCTCGGCGCCGCCTACGCCGCCGGCCTGGCCGTCGGCTTCTGGCCGGACACCGACGCTCTGCGCGCCAACTGGCGCAGGGCCGCCGAGTGGACCCCCCGCATGGACGCTGACAAGCGTGACGCTGAGTACAAGAGCTGGCTCAAGGCCGTGGAGCGGACCATGGGCTGGCTCGACGAGGAAAACTGACGAGGAGCAAGAATGACCACCCTGCAGAGCGTCCCCTCCCCCGGGGCGCACCCGGCCTCCGGCTCGGCTGTGTCTTCCCTCAAAGCAGCGGGCCGCGCCGAAACTCGGGAGCAGCTCTCCAAGGCGACGTACGACCTCCTGGTGATCGGCGGCGGCATCCTGGGCATCTCCACCGCCTGGCATGCGGCGCAGTCCGGGCTGCGGGTGGCCCTGGTGGACGCCGGCGACTTCGCCGGTGCCACCTCCTCCGCCTCCTCCAAGCTCCTCCACGGCGGACTGCGCTACCTGCAGACCGGCGCGGTGAAGCTGGTGGCGGAGAACCACTTCGAGCGGCGCGCGGTCTCCCGCCAGGTCGCTCCCCACCTGGCCAACCCTCTCAAGTTCTACCTGCCCGTCTACAAGGGCGGCCCGCACGGAGCGGCCAAGCTCGGCGCGGGTGTCTTCGCCTACTCGGCGCTGTCCGCCTTCGGTGACGGCGTCGGCCACGTCATATCGGCGGCGAAGGCGCAGCGCGACGTGCCGGAGCTGCGCACCGAGAACCTCAAGGCCGTCGCCGTCTACGGCGACGACCAGATGAACGACTCGCGTATGGCGCTGATGACGGTCCGCGCCGCCGCCGAGTCGGGCGCCACCGTCCTCAACCACGCCGAGGTCACCGGGCTGCGCTTCACCAAGGGCCGGGTCACCGGCGCGGAGCTGCGGGACCGCACCGACGGCACCGAGTTCGGTGTCACCGCGCGCCTCGTGCTCAACGCCACCGGCCCGTGGGTCGACCACCTGCGCCGCATGGAGGATCCGGCCGCGGCCCCCTCCATCCGCCTCTCCAAGGGCGCGCACCTGGTGCTCAGGCGCACCGCCCCGTGGAAGGCCGCGCTCGCCACTCCGATCGACAAGTACCGCATCACGTTCGCCCTCCCCTGGGAGGACATGCTGCTGCTCGGCACGACCGACGAGGAGTACGAGGGCGACCCGGCGGACGTCGCCGTCAACGACAAGGACATCACCCAGATCCTGGACGAGGCCGCGTTCTCGGTCCGCGACCAGCAACTGTCGCGGGACCTGATCACGTACTCCTTCGCGGGTCTGCGCGTCCTGCCGGGCGGCCCCGGGGACACCTCCAAGGCCAAGCGCGAGACGGTCGTCACGGAGGGCCCCGGCGGGATGCTGTCGGTGGCCGGCGGCAAGTGGACCACGTTCCGCCACATCGGCCGTACGGTGATGAACAAGCTGGCGGCCCTGCCGGGGCGTCCGCTCGCCGAGGACATGGAGCCCCTCGCGCACCTGCCGAAGAAGCTGCCGCTGCCCGGCATCGCCAACCCGAACGCGGTCGCGCACCGGCTGCTGGTGGACGGCGGTACCCCGGGCCCGCGGATGGCGGCCGACACGGCCCGGCACCTCGCCACCCACTACGGCTCGCTGTCGTTCGACATCGTCCGCCTGGCGAACGAGGACCCGGCGCTCGCCGAGCGCATCCACCCCGACGCGCCGGAGATCTGGGCGCAGGTCGTGTACGCCCGCGACAACGAGTGGGCCGAGACGGCGGACGACGTGCTGCGCCGCCGCACGACGCTGACGATCCGGGGGCTCGCGACGGACGAGATCCGCAGCCGGGTCGAGGACGTGCTGGGGTCGCGCTGACGCGTGGCGCATGATGGTCCGACGGCTCGACGGCGTTGATCCGGTCGGCGTGACGAGGGCGGCTCCCCGGGAGCCGCCCTCGTTGTAGTCTCGGAGCCTGCCAGACATCCGATGTCCGGGCAGTGATGCACGAGGGGGCGACGTCATGGCCGTGACCGACGAGGCCATCGAGAAGATCAAGTCGATGATCGTCTCCGGCGCCCTGCGTCCCGGCGACCGGCTGCCCAGGGAGAGCGAGCTCGCGGCCGAGCTGGGCCTGTCCCGCAACTCGCTGCGCGAGGCGGTGCGCGCCCTGACCCTCATCCGCATCCTCGACGTACGGCAGGGCGACGGCACGTATGTGACCAGCCTGGACCCGCAGTTGCTGCTGGAGGCCCTGAGCTTCGTCGTCGACTTCCACCGCGACGACACGGTGCTGGAGTTCCTCGCGGTACGCCGCATCCTGGAACCGGCGGCCACGGAGATGGCGGCGAGCCGGATCTCCGGTACCGAACTCGACGCGCTGAGCGCCGAGTTGGACGCGCTCGGTCCGGAACCGTCGGTCGAGGAACTGGTGGCGGCGGACCTGGACTTCCACCGGGGCATCGTGCGTGCCTCGGGGAACTCGGTGCTGTGCTCCCTGCTCGACGGGCTGTCGGGGCCGACGACACGCGCCCGCGTCTGGCGCGGCCTCACCCAGGAGGACGCGGTGAGCCGCACGCTCCGTGAACACCGGGCGATCCTGGCGGCGCTGCGGGACGGGGACGGGGAGGCGGCGCGGTCGTGGGCGACGGTGCATGTCGCGAGCGTGGAGCAGTGGCTGCGGGCGACGCTCTGACGCCTGCGGCGGGCGTGTTCTCCCCTCCCCGCCCCTTCCCGAAACCGGGGGCGCTGCCCCCGGACCCCCGCGCCTCAAACTCCCCCTACGGCCTGGCGGCCGTGGGCGGGGGCACCTCCCACGCCGCCAGGCGTAAGGGGCGTACCCCCAGCGAGGCTGATTTCGCGGGGCGGAATCCAGCCCCCCGGCGATTGAGGGCACCGCGCGAAGCGCGGTACGGGGTCCGGGGCCCGCCCCGGTTTCGGGAAGGGGCGGGGAGGGGACGGGCCGCGGCTACCGCGGTGGGCGGAGGCGCAGTCCCTGCATGCCTCCGTCCACGGCGAGCGCCGTCCCCGTCACGGCCGCGGCCGCCGGGCTCGCGAGGTACGCCACAGCCGCCGCCACCTCGTCGGCCGTGACGAGCCGTCCGGTCGGCTGACGGGCCTCCAGCGCGGCGCGTTCGGCGGCGGGGTCCTCGGCGCGTTCCAGCAGGCGGGTGACCCACGGGGTGTCCGCGGTGCCGGGGTTGACGCAGTTGACCCGGATGCCCTCGCGCACATGGTCGGCGGCCATCGCGAGCGTGAGCGAGAGGACCGCGCCCTTGCTCGCGCTGTAGAGGGCGCGCTGCGGGATCCCGGCGGTGGCGGCGACGGAGCAGGTGTGGGTGACGGAGACCGCCCCGGGCCGGGCCGCGGCCGCGCGCCGCAGATGCGGCAGGGCGTGGCGGGCGATCCTGACCATGCCGATCACGTTGACGTCGAGGACGCGCCGCCATTCGTCGTCACCGTTGTCCGCGACGGTCCCGGTCGCGCCGACACCGGCGTTGGAGACGACGGTGTGCAGCGCCCCGAACTCGGCGACCGCAGCGGCCACCGCCGTGCGTACCGAGACGTCGTCCGTGACGTCGGCCTCGAGGGCGAGCGTCCCCTCGGGGGCACCGCCGGTGTCGCGGTCCAGTACGGCGACGCGCGCGCCGCGTGCCCGCAGCAGCGCGGCGACGGCTGCGCCGATGCCGGAGGCCCCGCCCGTGACGAGGGCGGCCATGCCCGCGAAGTCCTGCGTACCGGTCACCGGTCGTCCTCCGGTGCCGTGCGGCGGGCCTGCCAGACGGGCCCGTCCGGGTAACTGTGGGTCGCGACGGAGCCGGGGAGCATCCGGGCCGAGAAGCCGGGCGCCCGGGGTGCGGCGTAGCGGCCGCCGACGACCACGGCCGGGTCGGCGAAGTGCTCGTGGAGATGGTCCACGTACTCGATGACGCGGTCCTCCCAGCTGCCGGACACGGCGACGAAGTCGAACATGGCGAGGTGCTGGACCAGTTCGCACAGTCCGACCCCGCCGGCGTGCGGGCAGACGGGCACGCCGTACTTGGCCGCCAGCAGCAGGATCGCGACGTTCTCGTTGACCCCGGCGACCCGTGCGGCGTCGATCTGGACGAAGTCGACGGCCCGCGCCTGGAGCAGCTGCTTGAAGACGACGCGGTTGGCGACATGTTCGCCGGTGGCGACCCTGACGGGCTGGCCGGCCCGTACGGCGGCGTGGCCGAGTATGTCGTCGGGGCTGGTGGGCTCCTCGATCCAGTACGGCTCGTAGGGGGCGAGTGCGGTCATCCAGCGCACCGCGTCGGCGACGTCCCAGCGCTGGTTGGCGTCCACCGCGATGCGTACGGAGGGGCCGACGGCCGCCCTGGCGAGCTTCATCCGCCGGACGTCGTCCTCCATGTCGAGGCCGACCTTCAGTTTGATCTGGCCGAAGCCGGCGGCGACGGCCTCCTTCGCCAGCCGGACGAGCTTCTCGTCGGAGTAGCCCAGCCAGCCCGGGGAGGTGGTGTACGCGGGATAGCCGTGCTCCCGCAGCAGCGCCGCCCGTGCCGCCCTGCCCGGTTCCGCGGCCCGCAGCAGGGCGAGGGCCTCGTCCCTGGTCAGCGCGTCCGTCAGATACCGGAAGTCGACCAGGCGGACGAGCTCCTCCGGGCTCATCGAGGCGAGGAACTCCCATACCG
Source organism: Streptomyces peucetius (assembly GCF_025854275.1). Lineage (NCBI taxonomy): Bacteria > Bacillati > Actinomycetota > Actinomycetes > Kitasatosporales > Streptomycetaceae > Streptomyces > Streptomyces peucetius. The sequence goes on from NZ_CP107567.1 coordinate 1,516,484, forward strand.
GCAGGCCCGCTCGGGTGGCTGCCAGATCCCACGCCGCGTTGACGACGGCACCGGCCGCCATGTGGGCGACGCCCTTCTCGGGGCCGAGCCAGCGGAGTTGGGAATCGTGGGTGAGGTCGTGGTGGAGTGCCGCCAGATCCGCGGCGCAGGAAGGGGCGGGCCGGCCGACGACATGGGGGCGCAGCGCCTCGACGGCGACGGCGACGACGTCGTTGCCGCGGCCGATGGTGAAGCAGAAGCCGTGGCCCTCGCTCCCGTCGCCGGTGCGCAGCACCAGGTAGGCGGCGGAGTAGTCCGGGTCCGGGTTCATGGCGTCGGAGCCGTCGAGCTGTTCTGACGTGGGGAAGCGGATGTCGTGGACCTCGAGCCCCTCGATGGTCTGACCCATGCGCGCTCCCGGTGACGATGAACATCGGACCTCTGGATGGACATCCGATGTATAGCGCCGCAGAGCCGCACAGGTCCAGGGATTCGCCGAATCCGGCGCACACAGCTCGGATGAATTATGGGGTGTGCACGCCCTCGCTCCTATGTTTGACCGACCGCGGCGGAGTTCACCCGGCCGTGCACGGGGGCTGCGGCGGGAGACGGGGAAAGCCGTAAGGTTGGGGCGTGGACAAGGGAACTTCGGAAGGAGGCACTGGGTGATCGAGCTCGAGGGGGTGCCCGAGCTGATCGACCCGGTCATGGTGGCCGCGTTCGAGGGCTGGAACGACGCCGGCGACGCCGCCTCCACCGCGGTCGCTCATCTGGACCGGGAATGGAAGGGCGAGGTGTTCGCGGCGCTCGACGCCGAGGACTACTACGACTTCCAGGTCAACCGGCCCACGGTGTGGCTGGACGGCGGGGTACGGAAGATCACCTGGCCGACCACGCGGCTCTCCGTGGTGCGTATCGGGGGCGACAAGCCGCGCGACCTCGTGCTGGTCCGCGGCATCGAACCGTCCATGCGCTGGCGTTCGTTCTGCAACGAGATCCTGGGCTTCGCCCATGAACTCGGCGTCGAGATGGTGGTGATCCTGGGCGCGCTGCTCGGCGACACCCCGCACACCCGGCCGGTCCCCGTCAGCGGGATCACTTCCGACCCGGACCTGGCCAGGACGATGGATCTCGAGGAGACCCGGTACGAGGGTCCGACCGGCATCGTCGGCATCCTCCAGGAGGCGTGCACCCATGCGGGCGTGCCCGCGGTGAGCCTGTGGGCGGCCGTGCCGCACTACGTCTCGCAGCCGCCCAACCCGAAGGCGACGCTCGCCCTGCTCAACCGGCTGGAGGACCTCATCGGTCTCCGTATCCCGCTGGGCGAGCTGGCCGAGGACGCCCGGGCCTGGCAGCTCGGCGTCGACCAACTGGCCGCGGAGGACAGCGAGGTCGCCGAGTACGTCCAGACGCTGGAGGAGGCGCGCGACACCGCCGAGTTGCCGGAGGCTTCCGGGGAGGCCATCGCCCGCGAGTTCGAGCGGTATCTGCGCCGGCGCGACGGCGGAGGTCCGGGCGGTCACGCGACGGACGGCGGCGAGGGCAGCTCGTATCTGCGGGACACCGGCGGCCGGACCAAACCCTCGATACCGCCGCGGCCGGAGCCCGGGACGGGCCCGGCGGAGGGCCCTTCCGAAGGTCCGGCGGAGGGCTCGGCGGAAGGTCCGGGCGCCGAGCCGGAGGCGCGGGGCGACGACGAGGGCGACGGCCCCGATGACTCGTCGAGGGACTGAGCGATACGGAAGGGGGCTGGTGCCGACGGCACCGGCCCCCTTCCGTCGTTCAGCCGGTCACACCTGTTCGACGGCGACCGCGTCGTACTCCGTGTCGGGCGTCGGCGGTACGTCGAATCTCGCGTTCGGCAGACAGATCCGGTCGCCCCGGGCCGCGGCCGTGGTAGGGATCCGGAAGCGCGGGTCGGTGATCCGGGCGATCGGCCCTCCCTCCGTGCCCGCGGCGTTCAGCCGCACCACGTCCACCTGGTTCAACTGCTGCTGGACGATGCAGAGGTGACGGCCGAGCAGCTGGCCGTCACCGAAGGGGATCGTGAGTCCGCCGAGGCCGACCCGGCGGGCGGTGCCGTCGCGCGGATCGACGCGCATCAGCGATCGCCCTCGACCGCGGTGTTCACGACCAGCAGAGCGCTGCCGTCCGGTGTGCGGGCGATGCCGCTGGCGGGGAAGTCCGTGCCCTGCTCCCATGCGCCGCCAAGCGGCACGGTCGCCACTTCGTGCGCGGGCTCGCCGCGCCGGTCCGGGGCCGGCCAGTAGAGCTGCGGCCGGAAAGAGTCGGTGAACCAGGCCGCGCCGGGCGTGAGGACCACATCGTTGACCATCGAGCCCTCGGCGCCGACGGCCCGGCCGATGGCGATGCCCTCTGGCTGGAAACCGTCTGGAAGGGGGAAACGAGTCGGCCATGATCCTGGCGACGCGGCACGGCCACCCCGGCGGCGGGGCCGAGAAGCGCGGCCGAGTCGACGGCTGCGGCCGCGCCGAGAACCTCTCTGCGTGCGAAGGAACGTTCCACAGTGCGTCCGTCCGGCAACTGGTGGACGGATGCCCCTGAGGGGCCGGTGCCGTCAGCTCACCACACGCCGGGATCCCGCGCCGAGGGAACGTCCAAGCGGAGGAACGGGCTCCCTGCGGACGCCGACGCGGTTCCGGATCGCGTCCGCGCCGCGTCCGCAGGGGGACGCCGCAGCCGCCAGGCGCTACAGCGCCACGCCGAGCAGCGCGTCGACCGTGCGGGACACGAGCCCCGGCGCGCCCTCGTCCGTGCCGCCCTCGGACTGCTGGAGCGCGGCCCAGCGGTCCACGGCCGCGAGTGCCGACGGCGCGTCGAGGTCGTCGGCGAGAGCCCGGCGGACCTCCTCGACCAGGGCGTCGGCGGACGGCCCGTCGGGCCGGGAGACGGCCGCGCGCCACCGCCCGAGACGCTCCACGGCGTCGCTGAGCACCGCGTCGGTCCACTCCCAGTCGGCCCGGTAGTGGTGCGAGAGCAGGGCGAGCCGTATGGCCGCCGGGTCCACCCCGTCGCGGCGCAGCGCGGAGACGAAGACGAGGTTGCCCTTGGACTTGGACATCTTCTGGCCGTCGAGGGCGACCATGCCCGCGTGGACGTAAGCCTTCGCGAAGGGGTGCTCACCGGTGAGGGCCTGGGCGTGCGAGGCGCCCATCTCGTGGTGCGGGAAGGCGAGGTCGGAGCCGCCGCCCTGGATGTCGAAGCCCATGCCGAGGTGGTCGAGCGCGATGGCGACGCACTCGATGTGCCAGCCGGGCCGGCCGCGGCCGAGTGTGCCGCCGTCCCAGCTCGGCTCGCCCTCGCGGGCGGCCATCCAGAGCATGGGGTCGAGCGGGTTCTTCTTGCCGGGGCGTTCGGGGTCGCCGCCGCGTTCCGCGGACAGCAGGCGCATCGCCTCCGCGTCGAGCCGGGACACCTCTCCGAAGTGCGGGTCGGACTCGACCGAGAAGTAGACGTCGCCCTCCAACTCGTAGGCGGCACCGGCGTCGCGGAGCCGTTCCACCAGCGGGACGATGCCGGGTATGGCTTCGACGGCCCCGATGTAGTGGCGCGGCGGCAGCATCCGCAGTGCGGTCATGTCCTCGCGGAACAGCGCGGTCTCGCGCTCCGCGAGCTCCGTCCAGTCGTGCCCGTCGCGGATCGCGCGTTCGAGCAGTGGGTCGTCCACATCCGTGACGTTCTGGACGTAGTGAACCTGCCGCTTGGTGTCGAGCCACACGCGCTGCACAAGGTCGAACGCGTTGTAGGTCGCCGCGTGACCCATGTGGGTCGCGTCGTACGGTGTGATGCCGCAGACGTAGATACGGGCGACGGGACCGGGGTCGAGGGTCACCAGACCGTCGGTCGCGGTGTCGTGGATCCGGAGGTCGCGGCCCTTGCCGGGCAGGGCGGGGACCTCAGAAGCGGGCCAGGCATGCATGCCATGAGCCTAACCGGATGCCGCTTCCGCATACGAACCGGATCACTGCTCTTGGCCGGTTGGGCACTCTTGCGATCCGGCACCCGGTGTGCTGGGCCGGAGCTACACGGGTGGCCAGGGAATCGCCGGCCAGTCCCCCGAGGGGAGCGGGTGGGTGCCGGAGGCGAGCAGCGCCGCCACCCTGCCGCGCAGGGCGGCGACCTCGGCCGCGGTGAGCAGTTCCGCCAGTCGGGTGGCGAGCGGCCCGCCGTCGGCGAGGGAGACCGCCATGGCCGTCAGTGTCGCCGTCGCCTCCGCGGGAAGCGGTTCCCCCGCCCACCCCCACAGCAGGGTGCGCAGCTTGTCCTCGACGTTGAAGGTGACGCCGTGGTCGATCGCGTAGAGGCCGCCGTCGGCGGTGGGCAGCAGATGGCCGCCTTTGCGGTCACCGTTGTTGATCACCGCGTCGAGCACGGCGAGCCTGCGCAGCCGCAGGTCGTCCGCGTGGACGAGCAGCGCCGTACGACCCTCGCCCACCTCGGCGAAACCGACCGCCCTCCAGCCCTCCCCCGGCTCCTCGTCCTCGACGAGAGCCAGCAGGCCGGCCTCGGGGTCCGCCTCTATCCACAGCTGGACCATGCCCTCGCCGTACGGGCCCTCGCGCAGGACGGTGGGCGGCACCAGGCCCCAGCCGGTCGCCTCGGAGAGCTCGTAGGCCGCCACCTCGCGCTGCGCGAGCGTGCCGTCGGGGAAGTCCCACAACGGCCGCTCCCCCGCGACGGGCTTGTAGACGCAACGGGCTTCCTCGCCGTCGAGCGAGACCGTGCAGTACAGCACCGCGTTGGACGCCTCGCGCACCCTTCCGCGCACGCTCAGCTCGCCCTCGGCCAGCAGCGAGAGCGCGTCGGCCGTGGTCACTCGCCCCGGCGGTATCCGTTCTGGCGCGGGCATACGTGTCCTTCCGGATCCAGGGGCAGGCTGCACAGCGGGCACGGCGGGCGGCCCGCGTTCACCACGTCCAGTGCGCGCTTGGCGAACGCTCTTGCCTGCGCGCCCGTGAGCCGGACCCGCAGCATCGGCGGGCCGTTCTCCTCGTCCTGCAGCAGCCGCTCCTCGGCCTCCGCGAGATCCTCCTCGGACTCGGCCTCCAGCTCGACGAGCGCCTGCGCCTCCACGATCATGCGCTGTTCCTCGCCGTCCCACGCCAGCGCCATCGTGCCGACGCGGAACTCCTCCTCGACCGGATTGTCGAGCGGCGCGGTGTCGGCGACGTCGGCCGGGGCGACGGCGGGCACGGGCGCGTTGCCGCCGGTGCGGCGCACCACCTCGTCCAGCAGTTCGTCGATCCGCTCGGCGAGGGCGGCCACCTGTGTCTTCTCCAGGGCCACGCTGGTCACGCGCCCTGCGGCGGAAGCCTGCAGGAAGAACGTACGGCGGCCAGGCAGCCCGACCGTACCGGCCACGAAGCGGTCCGGCGGGTCGTAGAGGAACACCTGACGGGACACGTTCTGTCTCCCTTTGGATCGTCGGGTCGGTCGGTTTCCGAGCGGGTCGTACGGGATCACGGGCCGGGCGGAACTCAGCTTTTCGGCGCGTCCACCCTACTGCGCGGAGCGATCACGGTGCGCCCGCGCCGCCGCCGACGACCGCGTCGTCGTCGGCGGCCTTCTCCTGCGGGCCTTGAGTGGGGGGCACCAGCGCGCCCAACTCGCCGGTGTCGCCGAGACGCAGCAGGAACGGCCGGCTGCGGGTGTAGCGGATGGCGGTGACGGAGCACGGCTCGACGTGGATGCGCTGGAAGAGGTCGAGATGCATGCCGAGCGCGTCCGCCACCAGGGACTTGATGATGTCCCCGTGCGAGCACATCAGAAACGCGGCGCCGTCGCCGTGCTCCAGGTCGACGCGCGCGTTCCAGTCGCGGACGGCGTCGACCGCGCGCGCCTGCATGGCCCGCATGGACTCGCCGCCGGGGAAGACCACCGCCGACGGGTGGTGCTGGACGACCTCCATCATCGGTTCCTGGGCGAGTTCCTTCAGCTTGCGGCCCGACCAGTCGCCGTAGTGGCACTCGCCGATGCGCTCGTCGGTCTCCACGGTGAGCGCGGGCCGCGCCTCCAGCAGCGGCGCGAGGGTCTCACGGCAGCGTTCCAGCGGGCTGGAGACGGCCGCCACGAGCGGCACGGCGGCCAGTCTCGCGGGCAGCCCGGCCGCCTGTGCGGCACCGCGCTCGTCGAGGTGGACGTCCGGCGTCCAGCCGGCGAGCACGCCCTCGGTGTTGGCGGTGGAGCGTCCGTGGCGTACGAGGATCAGCGTGGCCATGGGGGCCAGCCTACGGTCCTGGCATGTGCGGCGGGCCCCGGGTGTGCCGGGCGGGCAGCCAGGGAAGAATGCGCGCCGTGATCGTGGACTGTGCCATCTACCGCGACGGACGCCGCACCGAGGGCCCGTCGGACTTCTCGGACGCCCTCGACGAGGCGCGGGCCACCGGTGACGCGTTCCTGTGGATCGGCCTGCACGAGCCCACGGAGGACGAGTTCGGCCATGTCTCCGAGGAGTTCGCGCTGCACCCGCTCGCCGTGGAGGACGCCCTCAAGGCGCATCAGCGGCCCAAGCTCGAGGTGTACGACGACTCGCTGTTCGTCGTCCTCAAACCCGTGGTGTACGAACCGCAGAGCGACGCGGTGACGACCGGTGAGCTGATGGTCTTCATAGGTGACTCGTTCGTGGTGACGGTCCGGCACGGCGAGGGGGCGCCGCTGAGCGCCGTCCGCGAACGGCTGGAGGCAGAGCCCGCGGTGCTGCGCCACGGCCCGACGGCGGTGCTCTACGCGATCAGCGACGCCATCGTCGACCACTACATCGACGTCGCGGCCGAGCTCCAGGTGGACCTGGAGGAGATGGAGACGACGGTCTTCGAACCGGGTCGCAGGGACGCCAAGAACACGGCGGCGCGGATCTACACCTTCAAACGGCAGGTGCTCGAGTTCCGCCGGGCCGCCGGGCCGCTGGCGGCTCCCATGTCCCGGCTGGCGGGCGCGGGCGTGCCGTTCGTCCATGAACAGTCGCAGCCGTTCTTCCGGGACGTCAGCGACCATCTGACCCGGGCGAACGAACAGGTGGAGGGGTTGGACCGGCTGCTGTCCGACATCCTCTCCGCCCACCTCGCGCAGATGGGCGTGCGGCAGAACGACGACATGCGCAAGATCTCGGCATGGGCGGCCATGGCGGCCGTGCCGACGATGGTCGCGGGGATCTACGGCATGAACTTCGAGCACATGCCGGAGCTGAAGCTGGTCTGGGCGTATCCGGCGACGGTGCTGCTGATGGCGGGCGCGGTGTACGGGCTCTTCCGGCTCTTCAAGCGGCGCGGCTGGCTCTAGGCGGCCGGCCGCCTAGCGGGCGAGCGGGCCCAGGTGGACGCGGAGGTCGGGCCGGCTGCGCAGTCCCGGCAGGCGGGCCTGCCGCCAGCCTTGTGCGTACGCAGGCGGGGCGGTGTCCCCCTCGACCACGACGGCGACCGGCCGGTCCCGGGCGAGTGCGGCGAGCCCGGCGGCGGTGACACTGCCGTCGTGGCCGCCGACCTGGCGCGAGGCGCAGCCGGCCTGGAAGGCGATCCGGGGTGCTTCCGTTCCGCTGATCACACACGGCGGGCGGACACCCTGACGGCGCAGTTCGGCGGCGATCCGGTCGAACGCCTGCCGGTCGGCACGGCTGCCCACCATCTTGCTGTGCAGGACCCCGTACTGGACGGCCAGGTGGCCGGCGATCAGCAGCGCGAGCACGATCGCCACCAGTGGTCTCGGCCGCGCCGCCGTGACGATCCACATCAGGCACACCGCCGTCGGCAGCGCGAGGAGGGCATAGGTCGGCAGCAGGAAGCGCGGGGCGGCGTAGCCGATCAGCAGCAGGTACGGGACCGCCAGAGAGAGCCCGGCCAGCGTCGGCACAACCACGGTGGACGCCTGCCGGCCGCGCACCGCCGCCACCACCCCGCCGACGACGAAGAGCGGCAGCACGAACCACCACACTGCGGTGACGGGCTCCTTCCACGGAACGTCGCAGGGGCGGCACAGCGACCACCCGGCCAGCGCGCGCATCTGGTCGCCGAACGCGAGCTGCCACCCCAGGTCGCCCTGGATCTCGCTGGCCCGCCGCAGCCGCTCCGGGAGACCGCCGTAGCTGACGTACGCCTCGACGATCCAGGGGACGCATCCCACAGCCGCTCCGGCGGCGAGCACCATCAACAGCGCGGGCCGCCGCCAGGCCCTGACGGCGAGGGAGATGACCGCGAGGGGCGCGACCAGCCAGAAGGCGTCGGACGGCCGCATCAGGGCGACGAACGCCGCTCCCACGCCCGTGCCCATGAGGGCGCCGAGTTCCGAGCGGTCGTGGGCGGCCCGCAGGAAGCAGCCGACGGTGAACAGGGACCCGAGCGCGACCCACAGGTTGGGCATCACCTGCGGTCCGTAGAAGAGCGTGATCCAGAGCCCGGCGAACAGGCCGCCGGCGAGCGCGAGCACCCGAGGAGGGAGCAGGCTCCGCCACACCCACAGCGCGAGGAACAGCCCGGCTCCCGACAGGAGGGCCAGATAGACGCGGATGACGTCGACCGACGAGGTCAGGACCGTCACCGGTGCGACGAGGAAGGTGACGCCCCGGGCGCGCGGCGCGCTGAAGAAGGCGGCCTCGGACCCCCGGGCAACCTGGCTGACGTACACCGTCTCGTCCCAGCCGAGCGCCGTGCCGGGGTGGAAGAGGGCCAGTTGTGCCAGCGTGTACGCCACGGCGACCGCCGCGGGCCACCGGAAGTCACGGAGGGCCGGGCGCCGGTCGCCCGGGGACCCGGACGGGTGGTCCCGCGACACGGCGGTCACAGCAGGGGTGTGCGTCATGTCGGCCACGCTGCATCGGTGCCGTACGGGTCACAACCCGAACCCGCCGGGCGGCGGAACGGCGTCAGCCGAGCGGGTCACCGGCCGTACGGCCGGGCCCGTTCAGAAAGCGGGGGCGGCGGTGGCTGGACCGTCGAGGGCGCCGCGGCGCTCCGGCATCCTCAGGCCCACCATGCGGCGCAGGCCGCAGAGCCGCTCGTACGCGTACATCGCGTGGATGCCGGCGGCCAGGACCGCGGACTTCGCCCGGGGCCAGTGCAGCAGCCGGCCCATGAGGGCCATGACGGCGAGGCTGACGTCGCGGTGGACCCGGCTCTCGGCCAGCGCGCACTCGCGCAGTACGCGCTGGATGGTGCGGCCGTGCCCGGCGGCGGCGAGACGGAACAGTTCCTCGTGGCAGTAGGCCAGGTGGTTGTCCTCGTCGTCGCAGATCATCCGGATGGCCTTGCCGATCTCCGGATGGTCGCCGAAGTACTTCACGAGCAGGTTCATCTGCTCGGCCGCACGCTGCTCCGTGACCCGGCTGTGCGAGAGGTAGACGACGATGTCGTGCTCCGTGAGGCGCTCCTCGCGGCGCAGCTTCTCATGGGTGAGGCCGATGCCCCGCCGCTCCAGCAGCATGGTGTAGTCGGTCTCCGGCGGCACCGGGACCGGGTCCAGCTGCCGCTTCTTGAGCAGTGCGTTGAACAGCCGGCCGTGCTTGTCCTCGTCGGCCCCGTGCCGGGTGATCTTCGGGGCGAGGTCACTCATGGTCTCGGGGACGAGAGCGGCGATACGGGCGTTCTCCCAGCCTCCCTGAGCCTCGCCGCTGGCGGCGATCGAGCAGAACAGCTGAAAGGAGTCGTCGTTGTCGACGATCTCCTGGAAGAGACTCCGGGCCGAGAGCATGTCTGCCACCTCCGTCGGGCCTTCGGGCATCCGCACGCACGAGTCAAATGCGATACCGCCGCCCAGGCAACAGCGAACCCGGACAACTCAACCGAACGGGCCACAGGGCGGCGGCGCACGGCAGCCATGAGGCAGTAACCGTCACGGCCGTCGCGCGTTGTACCGCGTGACGGCCGTGGCGGGGAAGACCCCCGAGCCCCCACCACGGCCGCAGGCTTGCCCCGGCGTGCTCAGGCGAGGCCGGCGCGCTCCAGGGCCTCGGTACCGGCGCGCAGTGCGGTGATCCGCTCGTCGAGCGTGAAGCCTGCTGGCGAGAGGGTCAGGGTGGTGACACCCGCCGCCGCGTACGCCTGCATCCGGTCGGCGATCCGCTCCACCGGGCCCAGCAGCGCGGTCTGGTCGATCAGCGTGTGCGGGACGGCGGCGGCCGCGCCGGCCTTGTCGCCGCCGAGGTACTTGTCCTGGATCTCGGCGGCTTCCTTCTCGTAACCCATGCGCTGCGCGAGCTGGTTGTAGAAGTTCTGCTTCCGGCTGCCCATGCCGCCGACGTAGAGCGCCGTGTACGGCCGGAACATGTCGGCCAGGCCGGCCACGTCGTCGCCTACCGCGAGCGGCAGGGTCGGGCAGACGTCGAAGCCGTCCATCGGCTTGCCGGCCTTCTCGCGGCCCGCGCGGATGTGCCGCAGCGCGGTGTCCTCCATGTGGTCGGCGGACGGGAAGATCAGCAGGGCGCCGTCGGCGATCTCGCCGGTCTGCTCGAGATTCCTGGGGCCGATCGCCGCGATGTAGAGCGGGATGTGCTCGCGCTGCGGGTGGACGGTGAGCTTGATCGGCTTGCCCGGACCGTCGGGCAGCGGCAGCGTCCAGTGCTCCCCCTCGTACGAGAGGCGCTCGCGGGACATCGCCTTGCGGACGATCTCGACGTACTCGCGGGTGCGGGCCAGCGGCTTGTCGAACTTGACGCCGTACCAGCCCTCGGAGACCTGCGGTCCCGAGACACCCAGTCCGAGACGGAACCGGCCGCCGGAGAGCGAGTCCAGCGTGGCCGCGGTCATCGCGGTCATGGCGGGCTGGCGGGCCGGGATCTGGAGGATCGCGGAACCGACGTCGATGCGCTCGGTCTGGGCGGCGACCCAGCTGAGCACGGTCGGCGCGTCCGAGCCGTACGCCTCCGCGGCCCAGCAGACGTCGTAGCCGAGCCTGTCGGCCTCCTGCGCGACGGCGAGGTTGTCGCCGTCCATGCCCGCGCCCCAGTAGCCGAGGTTGATGCCGAGCCGCATAACCGCTCCTCTTTACTGATCAGTAACGTGCCGGTCCCCGGACTCTAGCGCGGGGCGGCGCATCCGTGGAGGGGCGCGTTGTCCACAGCCTCTCTCGGGGGTGCGCCCCGGCCAGTAATCTCAGCGCCCATGGAGCAGAGGCATCTCGGCCGTACCGGCCTGCGCGTGTCCCGGATCGGACTCGGCACCCTGACCTGGGGCCGGGACACCGACGAGCACGACGCCGCCGAGCAGTTGAAGGTCTTCTGGGAGGCCGGCGGCACGCTGATCGACACCGCCGACGTGTACGGCGGCGGGGAGGCCGAGTATCTGCTGGGCCGGCTGGTCGAACGGCTGGTGCCGCGCGAGGACCTGGTGATGGCCACGAAGGCCGGCAGCGTGCCGGACCCCGACCGGCGCTTCGACGGCTCGCGCGGCCATCTGCTCGCCGCCCTCGACGCGTCGCTGTCGCGGCTGGGCACGGAGTACGTGGATCTGTGGCAGGTCCACGCCTTCGACCCGGGCACACCCCTGGAAGAGACGCTCCAGACACTGGACATCGCGGTCAGCAGCGGACGGGCACGGTACGCGGGCGTGTCCAACTTCAGCGGCTGGCAGCTGGCGAAGGCGGCGACCTGGCAGCTCGCGGCGCCGGGATCGCGCACCCGGCTCGCGAGTACGCAGATGGAGTACTCGCTGCTGCAGCGGGGCGTGGAACGGGAGGTGCTGCCCGCGGCGCTCGACCTGGGGGTGGGGCTGCTGCCGTCGTCCCCGCTGGGGCGCGGGGTGCTCACGGGCAAGTACCGGACCGCCACGCCGTCCGACTCCCGGGGCGCGTCGGAACAGATGGCGCCCTTCGTGGAGCCGTACCTGGACGAGGCGGCGAGCAGCATCGTGGACGCGGTCGCCACGGCGGCGGACGGCCTGGCGGCGACGCCGCTGGAGGTGGCGCTGGCGTGGGTCCGCGACCGGCCCGGCGTGGTGGCGCCGATCGTCGGCGCGCGCAACGCTCAGCAGCTGAGAGCGGCGTTGTCGGTGGAGGCGCTTAGTCTTCCTGACGAGATCTGCCAGGCGCTCGACGATGTGTCGGCGCCCGTGCACCGCTATCCCGACCAGGACTGGAGCACGCTGTGACTGCGCGTTCCCGGGGGACCTCCCCCGGTTCCCCCGCCGACTCCCCCTCTCCCCCGCCCGCCCCGGCGGACGCCGGAGGCGTCCCGGGCGAAACACCCGCACCGGCGGGCCCCGCCGATGCGCCTGGCGCGGCGGGCGCCGAAGGCGTCGCCGGCGGATCGGACGACGCGGCAGCCACCGGGGCGCCGGGCGGGGCGGCACACGGTGATGCCGAAGGCATCGCGGGCGAGGCGGCAGCCGAAGGCCCGCCCGGCGGCGCCGACCACGGCAGCCAGGGCGCCGCCCAAGGCCCGCCCGGCGATGCCGGCCCCGGGACGGCGGAGCCCGGCCAGGAGGAGGGGCACGCGGACGCGGACGCCCGCGAGGACGCGCCCGGCGACGACGAGGCGCGGGAGACCGACTCCGGGACCGCGGAGCCCGGCCAGGAGCCGAGCGCGGCATCCGACGAGGAGGGGCACGCAGACGCGGCGGCCCGCGAGGACGCGCCCGGCGACGACAAGGCGCGGAAAACCGACTCCAGGACGGCGGAGCCCGGCCACGGGCCGGACGCTACGGACCGCCGGGACGCCACCGACGCGCCCGGCGACAACGACGAGGCGCGGGAGGCCGACTCCGGGACCGCGGAGGCCGGCTCCGGGCCTGATGCGACAGGCCGCCGGGACGCCGGCGACGTGCCCAGCCGCAGCGGCGGTGGGGCTGGTGCGGCAGAGAACGCTCGCAGTGGAGAGACGGCGGACGCCGTGCCCGGGGAGGCACCGGCAGGGGCCGCGTCCGATGAGGGCGGGGAGGCCGGCGAGGGGCTGAGTGAGGCGGAGGCCGAGATCGCCGCGCAGCGGGAGCTGCGGGAGCGGATCGAGCGGCGGAAGGCCGAGCGGGAGGCGCCCATCGCCAGCGGGGCGAAGCTCAGCGGGAAGGCCGCCGACCTGCTCGCCGCCGTACGAGCGGTGGAGAGCGGCGAGAAGCCGGCCGCGGACGCCTTCGCGTCGCCCGCCCCCGAGCCGCGGCGCGCCGCCCCCGCGGCGCCCACCGCACGGCCGGTCCCAAGGAAGCCGGCCGAGCCCGGTGAAGCCGCCGTCGCGGCCGTGCGCAGCCTGCTCGTGAAGGGCGGCGCCCCCGAGGGCCTCGCCGGTCAGGCCGCCGAGGTCCTGGGCGAGGCGGCCGGCGACGTTCTCGCAGAGGACCCCTGGCGGCTGCTCTCCGTGCCCGGGGTGCGGCCGGAGCAGGCGGACGGGTTCGCCCGGGCGCTGCTCGGGCCGGACGCCGGGCCCGGCGACGAGCGCCGGACCTCTGCGCTCGTCACGTGGCTGCTGGAGCGGGCCGCTCTCATGGGACACACGGCACTCGAGGCTCCGGCGGTCCGAGCCGCGCTCGCGGAGCGGTCCGTGCCCGATCCTGACGGGGCCGTCCAGCAGGCCGTCGCGGACGGCACCGTCCTGGTCTTCCAGGACGGCGTCGACGAGGACGGGGGCGAGGAGGACGACGAGAGCCGCACCGTGCCCGTCCTGCTCGGTCTCGACCGGTACGCGATGGCGGAGGAGAGCCTCGCGGACGGCCTGGCCAGGCTGGTCAGGACGGGACCCGCCGACGTCTGGGAGGGGCCCGAGCTCGTGCGGGCCGCGGGAGCGCACGGTCTGGTCGTGCACACCGGCGGCGAGGCGTCCCGCGCCGAGCCCGTCGCGCTCGCGGAGACCGCCCGCCGCCTGGGCCTGCGGGCCGTCGTGGCCGTGCACGCGGAGAACGGAGTGCGCAGGCTCGGACCGGACGCGGCCGCCGTGACCGTCGCCGCCCTGCTGGACGGCACTGCCGGGCCCGGCCGCGACGAGGACGGCGCGTTCGCGCTGGACCTGCTCGTCGTGCTGGACGCACCGCAACTGGACGTGGAGACCGCCGCGATGCTCGTGGAGTCCATGCCGGACGGCGGGCGGCTGGTGCTCGCGGGGGACCCCGGCGTGCTCTCCGGGGCGGGCGCGGGCCGGGTCTTCCAGGACCTGCTGGCGGCCCGGGTGTGCCCGCAGGTCGCGTCGCGTACGCCCGACCCGGGGCCGCTCGGCGAGCTGGTGTCGGGCATCGGCATCGGTGAGCTGAACCAGGTCGCGGCCCCGGGCAGGGAAATCGTGATCGTCCCGGTGCGAGACGCAGGCGAGGCCGTGCACCGTACGGTGCAGCTCGTCGTCGACTCCGTGCCGCGCGCCATCGGGGTGCCCGCCGAGCAGACCCAGGTCATCACCGTGGGGCACGGCGGCTCCGCCGGCACCCGTGAGCTCAACGCGGCACTCAAGCAGCGTCTCAACCCCGGCGGCGGCCGTTTCGCCGGCTTCGACCCCGGCGACCGGGTGGCGTACGCCCCGGCGCCCGGCCGGACGCTCACCGGCACGGTCGTCTCGGCGGACGCGGCCGGACTGCATCTGGACTGCGAGGGCATCGCGACGGTCGTGCCGAGGGAACGGGTCGAATCGGCGCTGCGCCACGGCTGGGCGCTGACCGCGCACCAGGCCGAGGGCATGCGCTGGCCGGCCGTGGTCGTCGTCCTGCCGGGAGACGCGGCGCAGGCGCTGAGCAGGCCGTGGGTGTACACGGCGTTCGGTCGCGCCGAGCGGCATCTTTCGGTGGTGCACGGCGTGGACCAGGCGCTGCCGCAGGCGGTCGCCGAGCGCCCCGGCCCCGGGCGCACCACCAGGCTGCGCACTTTGCTGGAGGGCCTGCTCGCCGAGCCCGCGGCACAGCCTCAGCCGCAGCCCCAGCCGCAGGCACCGTCACAGGCACGGCAGGCGCTGTGAACGGCCCCGGCCCGGGACGACCACGCGGGTCGTCCCGGGCCGGGATCGGCGACGGCACCGTGCAACCGGATGCGACCGGCGCGGGCCGGTCAGGACTCGTCGTCGGGGGCCGTCATCTCCTCGCGCAGCTCGTCCTCGTCGAAGACCGAGCTGACGTCGAACCGGCAGACGACCCGCTCGGGGTCGGCCTGGTCGAAGGGGACGCTCAGCCACTCCCCCGGCTCCGGAAGTTCGTCGGCCGCGGACACCCACAGTGTGGAGTCGCCCTCCTCGAGGCCGAATTCCTTGTGCCGGGACGCGATTTCATCCGGCTCGAACTCACCGAAGAGCACCCCCAGGGCCGCATGCACGCTGGCACCGACGACCGGGGTGGTCAGCCCGTCCTCGTCCCCGTCCTGGTCGAGGTCCGCGATGCGCTGCGCCTGCGCCAGCAGCCGCTGGGGCTCCACCACGGCGTAGTCCCGGCGGATCAGCACGCTCAGCGCGTTCGGCTCCTCGGGGCCCGCGTAGGGCGGCAGTGAATCGTCCGCACCGGGGATCTCGAAGGGGGTGACCTCGTCATACCGGTCGTAGAGCCGCTCGTCGTACGCCTCGGCCGCCGCGGCGAGCGCGTTGAAGGCGTCGTAGACGGCCGGGTCGTCGTCTCCGGTGCGGTTCTCGACCGCCTCGAGGTGACGGTCCAGTGCGGCTTTGACCGCCTCGGCGGCGGCACGTACCTCGGCAGCGGTGGGCTGCGCAGCATCAGACATAGTGCAGACGCTATCCGTACCGGGGTGCTGCCCGCACAATAGATGCGATGCCGGAATACGAATTTGTCGACGTGTACGTACCTCGCGGGGTCTCCCGCAAGGAGGCGACCCGTCTGCTGACCGACCATGCCGAGTACGGACACTGGGAGTTGGACCGACTGACCCTGCACCGGGACGGCAGCCGCAGAGTGCGGCTCCGCCGGCGCATCATCCGCCAGGTGCGGGCCACCTGGTGATCACCGCTGGTGATCAGAGGCAGGACCAAACGAAGGAGCGGGCCCCGCAACTGCGGGACCCGCTCCTCTGCGTACGGCAGGCCGGAACCCGGCCGGGGTCCGTGCCCGGGCCGGGTCCGGCGCGCCCCTAGAGGGCCGCGCGCGTCCTCCGGTAGAGCACCGCTCCGGCGAGCAGCAGACCGACGCCCGCCGGTGCCACCACGTCGAGCGCGTCCATGCCGGTCTCGGCGAGCTGAGCGCCGCCAGGGGGCGTCACGGTCCGGCTCTCGGGCGTGTTCGGCCCGGTCGGGGTACCCGGAGTCTCCGGAGTCGCGGGGCTCGCCGGCGTCGCCGGGGTCTCCGGCGTACCCGGGGTCTCAGGCGTCTCAGGCGTACCCGGGGTCTCAGGCGTCTCCGGCGTACCGGGGGTCTCCGGGGTCTCCGGCGTACCCGGGTCCGGCGTGCCCGGGTCCGGCGTACCCGGGTCCGGCGTACCCGGGTCCGGCGTACCCGGGTCCGGCGTACCCGGGTCCGGCGTACCCGGGTCCGGCGTACCCGGGTCCGGCGTGCCGGGCGTGGTGGCACCCGAGCCGTTCGCGCAGCCGTTGCCGGACACGGGGTTGAGCAGACCGCCGACGTTGACGCTGTTGCCGCAGACGTTGACCGGTACATCGACCGGCGCCTGGACGTTGTTGCCGGAGAGGACACCGGGTGAGTTACTCGTGGTGCCCTCCGCGCTGGAGCCGCCGCCCCCTGCGCCCGATCCGGAGACGTTGGCACATTCGTTGCCGAAGGTCGGGTTCAGCAGCCCGACCACGTCCACGGTGTTGCCGCAGACGTTCACCGGGATGTGCACCGGAACCTGAACCGAGTTGCCGGACAGAACGCCCGGCGAGTTCGACGCTGTTCCGTTCGCCCCGGCGTCCGCCTGCGCGTAACCGCCGCCGCCGAGGGCGAGTACGCCGCCCGCGGCTGCCACGGTGATCAGGCCTTTTCGCGTGACCTGTCTCATGTCTTGATGCCCTGCCTTCCAGCTTCACGAATACCCCTGGGCACATGCCGAGGGTTTGGAAGAAGCGGGTGGCCCCGGAGCGCATGGCGCGCACTCCGGAGCCGCCGGATTCACTGCCGGCCCACTACGGGCCGGGAACGCAACGTCAGTCGTTGACGCAGAGGTTGCCGAAGGCGGGGTTCAGCAGGCCGATGACGTCGACCGTGTTGCCGCACAGGTTCACGGGCACGTGGAGCGGCACCTGGGCCTGGTTGCCCGACAGAACGCCAGGCGATTGCGCGGCAGCACCCTGGGCGCCCGCGTCGGCCATGGCCATGCCCGCACCGGCGAGCAGCAGACCACCGGTGGCAGCTGCGGTCGCGACGACCTTCTTGATCATTATTCCTCCTGTTGGCAAATGCGGTCCCAGCCACGGACCGCACCACCTGTAACGAGGAGGAACCAGAGGGGCTACGAGGTGTCACCCGCATTCACTCTTTCAATTCACACACGCACGCGCTGGCGATTATCGGAGCGTCGTCCGAGCAGTCCGCAGCAGCGCCGGTCCGGTGCTTTCAGCACTGGTCGATGAACCGGTCGAGGACCCGCACGCCGAACTTCAGGCCGTCCACCGGCACCCTCTCGTCCACGCCGTGGAACATCCCGGCGAAGTCCAGCTCCGGCGGCAGCTTGAGCGGTGCGAACCCGAAGCAGCGGATGCCGAGATCGTCGAAGGACTTGGCGTCCGTACCGCCGGAGAGCATGTACGGCACGGCCCTCGCGATCGGGTCCTCCGCCTTGAGCGCCACCTGCATCGCGTCGACGAGCGCCCCGTCGAAGCTGGTCTCCAGGGCCTTGTCGCCGTGCACGTCCTCGCGCCTGACCCGGGGGCCGAGCAGCCGGTCGAGCTCGGCGAGGAACTCCTCCTCGTAGCCCGGCAGGAAACGCCCGTCCACGTGCGCGGTCGCCTGACCGGGGATGACGTTCACCTTGTAGCCGGCGCCGAGCATGGTGGGGGCCGCGGAGTTGCGCAGCGTGGCGCCGACCATCTTGGCGATGCCGCCGAGCTTGGCGAGGGTCGCGTCCATGTCCTCGGGGTCGAGCGGCGTGCCGAGGGCGTCGGACAGCTCGTCGAGGAAGGACCGTACGGTCTTGGTGACCCGGACCGGCCAGGTGTGGCGGCCGAGCCGGCCGACGGCCTCGCACAGCTCGGTGATGGCGTTGTCGTTGTTGGTCATCGAACCGTGCCCGGCGGTGCCGTCCACGGTCAGGCGCATCCAGTGCATGCCCTTCTGCGCCGTCTCGACGAGGTAGAGCCGCAGGTTCTCGTTGACGGTGAAGGAGAAGCCGCCGACCTCGCCGATGCCCTCGGTGACGCCCTCGAAGAGCCCCGGGTGCTTGTCGACCAGGTACCGGGCGCCGTAGGTGCCGCCGGCCTCCTCGTCGGCGAGGAAGGCGAGGACGATGTCGCGCGGGGGCTTGCGGCCGCTGCGCAGCCGGTCCCGCACGACGGCCAGCGTCATGGCGTCCATGTCCTTCATGTCGACCGCGCCGCGGCCCCAGACGCAGTCCTCGACGATCTCGCCGGAGAAGGGGTGGTGGGTCCAGTCGTCCGCGTTCGCGGGCACCACGTCGAGGTGGCCGTGGATGAGCAGCGCGGGCCGGGACGTGTCCTCGCCCTCGATGCGGGCCACGGTGGAGGCGCGCCCCTTGTGGGACTCGAGGATCTGCGGCTCCAGCCCGACCTCGGCGAGCTGTTCCGCGACGTACTCGGCCGCGGCGCGCTCACCCGGACCCGAGTGGTCGCCGTAGTTGCTGGTGTCGATCCTGATCAGCTCACGGCAGAGATCGACGACCTCGTCCTCGCCCGTGACCGCCCGGGCCGTGTTCGACTCGCTCACGCTGATTCCTCCCGCTGTCGCTGCTGGTGGTCCGGGCTCATCCTCTCGCCATCGGCCTCGCGGCCCAAGGGCGGCCACCGGACCTCTGCACGGTGGCCGGGGGGCGGTGCGGGGGTGTGATCGAGGGGGGTCGAATGTTTGCTATGGTTTTCCACGTCGGAACGGCCCAGGGCCGCGAGACAGACACCTTGTCCGGGTGGCGGAATGGCAGACGCGCTAGCTTGAGGTGCTAGTGCCCTTTATCGGGCGTGGGGGTTCAAGTCCCCCCTCGGACACCAACAAGACCCCCACGGGTTCCCGTGGGGGTCTTCGCGTTTCCCGGTGCCGCGGGACGGCTCGTCGGCGTATGCTGGCTTCGACTTCGACCGTCCAGACGGTCGGGCCGTTTCGGGGACCGGACGAAAGGCAGGCGGAGACCATGCGTGACCAACTCCTCGACGCCGTGGAGCGGCTGCTGGTGAAGGGCGGCGTGGACGCCGTACGTCTGGACGCCGTCGCCGCGGAGGCGGGCGTGAGCAAGGGCGGCCTGCTCCACCACTTCCCGAGCAAGCGTGCTCTCGTCGCAGGGGTGGTGCAGCGGCTGATCGACAGGTTCGAAGCGATGCTGCCGGGCCCGGACGCACCTCCCGGCGCGTACACCACCGCCTGGCTCGACGCCTCGATCCCGCAGGAGGCACCCGGGCACGGCAGTGCCGACCGCGACTACGTCCCCATGGCGCTGCTCGCCGCGGCCGGCGGGCCGGAAGCGCTCGATGTCCTCCAGCGTCACTACCGGCGGTGGCAGGAACGACTGGAGGCGGACCGGCTGGCGCCCGGCGTCAGCACCCTGGTGCGCATGGCGGTGGACGGCTGGTGGACGGCGCGCATGCTGGGCCTCGCCCCGCCGCACGGCGCGGCCCACGTCGAGCTGCGCAGGCTCGTCGGCGATCTCATCAGCTCGGGGCACATCGGCGAGGGCCTCACCGGCACCGGTCTCCCCGGCACCGGCCTCACCGGCACGGACGGAGGGTCGCGCTGATGGGGGCGGCTCTGCTGGTCGCGGCAGCGATCATCTCCGAGGTGATCGCGACTCTTTCGCTGCGCGCCTCGCACGGCCTGACCCGGCTCGGCCCCACCGCCCTGGTGGTCGTCGGCTACGGCGCCGCGTTCCTGATGCTGGCGCAGGCCCTCAAGACGCTCAACGTCGGCCCGGTGTACGCGATCTGGTCGGGTGTCGGCACGGTGGGCGCATTCCTGGGCGGTGTCGTGCTCTTCGACGAACCGGTCCGGCCGGCGACACTGATCGGGATCGCTCTCGTCATCGTCGGCGTCGTCGTGATGTACGTCGGCGGCGGGATGGAGCACTGATCGGGGCACACCCGTCGCACGGGCATACAGTTCCTCGGTGAGACGCAGAAACAGAGCGGCGGTCCCCGCCCCGCTCCCCCAGCGCGACGGCATCGATCCCGTGAGGCTGCGCCTGCCCGAGGACCCCGGCCGTCGCTGGCCCACCGTGCGGGCGCACCTGCTGGACCGGTATGCGGACGCCGTCGGCACGGCGCGGGTGGAGTCGATGCTGCGGGACGGGCGCTTCGTCGGCACGGAGGGACCGGTCACCGGGGACGAGCCCTACACCGAGGGGCGGTTCCTCTGGTTCCACCGGGACTTCCCGGCGGAGCGGCCGGTGCCGTTCGGGGTCAGGATCGTGCACCGCGACGAACACATCGTGATCGCCGACAAGCCGCACTTCCTCGCCACCACACCGCGCGGCAGCCATGTGAAGGAGACCGCCGTGGCCCGGCTGCGCCGCGATCTCGGCCTGCCCTCGCTCCAGCCCGCGCACCGCCTGGACCGGCTCACGGCGGGCCTGGTGCTGTTCGTCGTACGGCCCGGCGACCGGGGCGCGTACCAGACGCTGTTCCGGGACCGGCGGGTGCGCAAGGAGTACGAGGCACTCGCCCCGTACGACCCGGCGGTGGCGCTGCCGCGGACCGTGCGGAGCCGCATCGTCAAGGAGCGGGGGGTGCTCGCGGCGCGGGAGGAGCCTGGCGAGCCGAACAGCGAGAGCCGGATCGAGCTGCTGGAGACGGACGGCGGGTACGGCCGGTACCGGCTGCTGCCGGCCACCGGCCGTACCCATCAGCTGCGGGTCCACATGAACGGCCTGGGACTGCCGATCCTGAACGACCCGCTGTTCCCCGTGGTGCTGCCCGAGGCGGAGGAGGACTTCTCGCGTCCCCTGCAACTGCTGGCGACGGTCCTGGAGTTCACCGACCCGGTCACCGGGGAGCGGCGCCGGTTCGAGACCCGGCTGAGCCTGGCTCAGTGGCCCCGGCCCACCCATTCCTGAAGATGCGGCGCCTCGTCGCCGATGGTGGTGGTGGCGCCGTGACCGGTACGGACGACGGTGTCCGGCGGCAGGGTGAGCAGGCGGTCACGGATGGAGTCGATGATCGTCGGGAAGTGGGAGAACGACCGCCCGGTCGCGCCCGGACCGCCCTGGAAGAGCGTGTCGCCGGTGAACACGGTGGCCAGGTCCGGGGCGTGGAGGCAGACGGCGCCGGGGGCGTGACCGGGGGTGTGCAGCACCGTCAGAGCGGTGTCCGCGACCGTGATCACCGCTCCGTCGGCCAGGTCGCCGTCCGGGGCGCGCTCGGGATGGGTCTGCTTCCACAGGGGCAGGTCGTCCGGGTGGAGCAGGATCGGCGCGCCGGTGGCGGCGGCGAGAGCCGGGGCCGCGTCGATGTGGTCGTTGTGCGCGTGCGTGCAGACGATGGCGCGCAGGGTACGGCCGCCGAGCGCGGTCAGGATGGCGTCCGCGTCGTGGGCGGCGTCGACGACGACGGCCTCGTGGTCGTCGCCGACGATCCAGACGTTGTTGTCGACGTCCCAGGTGCCGCCGTCGAGCGAGAAGGTGCCGGAGGTGACCAGGTGGTCGATGCGGGCGGCCATCAGAGCTGCACCACCGATCGCAGGACGTCGCCCTCGTGCATCCGGGCGAACGCCTTCTCGACGTCGCCGAGCCCGATGGTCTCCGTGACGAACGCGCCGAGGTCGATACGGCCCTGCTGGTGGAGGTCGATCAGCATGGGGAAGTCTCGGGAGGGCAGGCAGTCCCCGTACCAGGACGACTTGAGCGCGCCGCCCCTGCCGAAGACGTCCAGGAGAGGCAGTTCGAGCTTCATGTCCGGGGTGGGCACGCCGACGAGGACGACGGTGCCGGCCAGGTCCCGGGCGTAGAAGGCCTGTTCGTAGGTCTCCGGGCGGCCGACGGCCTCGATGACCACGTCCGCGCCGAACCCGCCGGTGAGCTCGCGGATCGCCTCGACGGCGTCCCCGGTACGGGAGTTGACGGTGTGGGTGGCGCCCACCTTCTTCGCCGTGGCGAGCTTGCGGTCGTCGATGTCGACGGCGATGATCCTCGCGGCTCCGGCGAGCCGTGCGCCGACGACGGCGGCGTCTCCGACGCCGCCGCAGCCGATGACGGCCACCGAGTCACCGCGGCCCACCTGGCCGGTGTTGATGGCGGCGCCGATGCCGGCCATCACCCCGCAGCCGAGCAGACCCGCCACGGCCGGGGAGACCGCCGGGTCGACCTTGGTGCACTGGCCCGCGGCGACCAGGGTCTTCTCCGCGAAGGCGCCGATGCCGAGCGCGGGCGACAGTTCGGCGCCCGTGGCGGCGAGGGTCATCTTCTGCCGGGCGTTGTGCGTGTCGAAGCAGTACCAGGGCCGCCCGCGCCGACATGCCCGGCACCGGCCGCACACGGCCCGCCAGTTGAGGATCACGAAGTCCCCGGGCCCGACCTCGGTGACACCGTCGCCGACCGACTCCACGACGCCCGCGGCCTCATGGCCGAGGAGGAACGGGAAGTCGTCGTTGATCCCGCCCTGCTTGTAGTGCAGATCGGTGTGGCAGACCCCGCAGGCCTGCACCTTGACGACGGCCTCTCCCGGTCCCGGGTCGGGGATCGTGATCGTCTCCACCCGTACCGGCTCGTTCCTTCCGGGTGCGATCACGCCTTGCACCTGCTGCGGCATCGCAGTACCTGCCCTTCCTCGCGCAGTGGACGTCGGCCCCCACTATGCCTGTGACATCAGGGCGCGAGGACGTCGAGCTCCTGAAGGGCCCCGACGGCGATCTCCCGGGTGAGCCGCTCGGCCCGGTCGGCGTCGCCCTCGCGAACGGCCTCCGCGACCTGTACGTGCAGGGTGACCGCCGCCGGGTCGGGGTCGTCGAACATCACATGGTGGTGGGTGCGTCCGGCGAGCACCTCGGCGACGACGTCGCCGAGCCGGGCGAACATCTCGTTGCCGGAGGCGTCCAGCACGACGCGGTGGAAGGCGATGTCGTGTTTCAGATACCCCTCGAGCTGCTGGCCCCGGGAGGTGGCGACCATGCCGAGCGCCTCCTCGGTCAGGGCCGCGCACTGCTCGGGGGTCGCGTGCACCGCGGCGAGGCCGGCCGCGACCGGTTCGATCGCGGAGCGCAGCACGGTGAGTGAGCGCAGCTGACGCGGGCGGTCGGTGCCGGCGAGCCGCCAGCGGATGACGCGGGGGTCGTAGACGTTCCATTCCCCAGCGGGGCGCACCGTGACGCCGACGCGGCGGCGTGACTCCACGAGGTGCATGGACTCGAGGACGCGGACCACTTCCCGGACGACGGTGCGCGAGACGTCGAAGCGCTGGGCCACCTCGTCGGTGCGCAGCACGCTGCCCTGCGGATACTCACCCGCGGTGATCGCCAGACCGAGGGTGTCGAGCACGTGCGTGTGGAGCCCGCGGCCTTCTGTGGTCATGGACAAAGCGTACGGCGTGTGGATCTACGCGAGGCCCACGGGAACAAAAAGTATGACGTTTCTGTCTCAGGCTCTTGAATACGTCGTACCTAATAGGTTTCAGTAGCGCGACGGACCGACGTCGAACGTCGACGAAGACAGCGAGGCACGCAATGAGCACCCCCCACGTCGTCGTGGTGATGGGCGTGGCAGGAACCGGCAAGACCACGATCGGCCCCCTGCTCGCCGCCGCCCTGGGCGTCCCCTATGCCGAGGGCGACGACTTCCATCCCCCGGCGAACATCGCCAAGATGTCGGCCGGCGTCCCGCTGGACGACGAGGACCGCCGGCCGTGGCTCGACGCCATCGGCGAGTGGGCCCACGGCAGGGCGGGGCTCGGCGGAGTGGTCTCCAGCTCCGCGCTCAAGCGTGAGTACCGCGACCGGCTGCGGGCGGCGGCGCCCGACGCCGTCTTCCTCCACCTCACCGGCGGCCGCGAGCTCATCGAGCAGCGGATGACGGAGCGCAAGGGACACTTCATGCCCACCGCGCTTCTCGACTCCCAGTTCGCCACCCTCCAGCCCCTGGGAGACGACGAGGCGGGCGTCGCCGTCGATGTGTCCGGCACCCCCGAAGAAATCACCGAACGGGCCGTCGCCGCGCTGCGCGGGCTCGAACCTTAAGGAATCACCGTGACCAGTCTCAGCGTCGAGATGCTGGCAGCGGACACCGTCGAACCGATCACCTCGGCGGGTAACGCACAGCTGGGCATCGCCGTCCTCGCGGGCATCGCTGTCATCGTCCTGCTCATCACCAAGTTCAAGCTGCACGCCTTCCTCGCGCTGACCATCGGGTCGCTCGCGCTCGGCGCGTTCGCCGGTGCTCCGCTCGGTGCGGCGATCGCCTCCTTCACCACCGGTCTCGGTTCGACCGTCGCGGGTGTCGGCGTCCTGATCGCCCTCGGCGCGATCCTCGGCAAGCTGCTCGCGGACTCCGGCGGCGCCGACCAGATCGTCGACACGATCCTCGCGCGGGCGAGCGGACGGGCCATGCCGTGGGCGATGGTGCTGATCGCCTCGATCATCGGACTTCCGCTCTTCTTCGAGGTCGGCATCGTCCTGCTGATCCCGGTCGTGCTGATGGTCGCCAAGCGCGGCAACTACTCGCTGATGCGCATCGGCATCCCGGCACTGGCCGGCCTCTCCGTGATGCACGGCCTCATCCCGCCGCACCCCGGCCCGCTCGTCGCGATCGACGCCGTCGGCGCCAACCTCGGTGTCACGCTGGCCCTCGGCCTGGTCGTCGCCGTGCCGACCGTGATCATCGCGGGTCCGGTGTTCTCCAAGTACGCCGCGCGCTGGGTGGACATCCCCGCGCCCGAGAAGATGATCCCGCAGCGTCAGTCGGAGCACCTGGAGAAGCGTCCGAGCTTCGGCGCCACCGTCGCCACGGTGCTGCTGCCCGTCGTCCTGATGATGGCCAAGGCACTCGTCGACATCGTCGTGGACGACCCCGAGCACTCCGTCCAGCGGGTCACCGACGTCATCGGCTCGCCGTTGATAGCACTCCTCGCCGCCGTCGTCCTCGGCCTGTTCACCCTGGGCCGCGCCGCCGGGTTCACCAAGGAGCGCCTCTCCTCGACCGTCGAGAAGTCGCTCGCCCCGATCGCCGGTGTGCTGCTGATCGTCGGCGCCGGCGGCGGTTTCAAGCAGACGCTGATCGACATCGGTGTCGGCCGGATGATCCTGGACTTCTCCGAGGACTGGGCCATCCCGACACTGCTGCTCGCCTGGCTGATCGCCGTCGCGATCCGGCTGGCGACCGGCTCCGCGACCGTGGCCACGATCTCCGCGGCCGGTCTGGTCGCCCCGCTCGCCGCCGACATGTCGACGTCGCACGCCGCCCTGCTCGTCCTCGCCATCGGCGCCGGCTCGCTGTTCTTCAGCCACGTCAACGACGCCGGCTTCTGGCTGGTGAAGGAGTACTTCGGCATGAGCGTCGGCCAGACGATCAAGACCTGGTCGGTGATGGAGACGATCATCTCGGTCGTCGGCATCGTCTTCGTCCTGCTGCTGTCACTCGTCCTCTAGCCACCTCGGGTGGTGGTCGCGGGACCACCGGCGCTCGACCGACCCGGTGCGCATGCCACGGCGTGCCTCCGGGTCGGCGAGCGCCATTCCGATGTGCCCGGCGATCACGATCCCGACGGCGAGCGACAGCCAGTCGTGCACGAACGTCGCGCTCGTACGCCACACCAGCGGCGTGAGCCCGGTGAACCACATCAGCAGTCCGGTGCCGAGCATGACCAGCGTCGCGCCGGCGATCCAGGCGGCGTAGATCTTCTGCCCGGCGTTGAACTTGCCCGCCGGGCGGGCGTCCGGGCCGTGCCGGCGGTGGCGTACGGCACGCAGCCACGCCCGGTCGTGCGGCGCGAAGCGGTTCAGCCGGCGCAGGTCCGCGCGGAACGCGCGGGAGGCCAGCCCGAGCAGGAACGGCGCCGGCAGCAGCAGCCCCGACCACTGATGGACGGTGACCACGAGGTGGCGGCGGCCGACGAGTTCGGCGAGCTGGGGCACGTAGAGCGCGGCGGCGGTCGCGGCGCAGAGCAGCATCAGGGCGGCGGTGGTGCGGTGCACCCAGCGCTCGGCGCGGCTGAAACGCCTGACGCGGGCGGGCCGTTCAGACGGTGGGGGTGTCGGTGCGGCCGTTGGACCGGCCGACCCAGGCGTCGACGTCATAGCCCCGCTCCTCCCAGTAGCCGGGGCGGACGGCTTCGGTGACCGTGATCCCGGAGAGCCATTTCGCCGACTTGTAGAAGTACATCGGCGCCACATAGAGCCGGACCGGGCCGCCGTGCGAGTGGCTGACCGGCTTGTCCTGCATCCGCAGGGCGACGAGGACGTCGTCGCGGCGGGCCTGGGTGAGGGTGAGGCTCTCGCTGTACGTGCCGTCGAAGCAGGTGAACCGGATCGCGCGGGCGGCCGGCCGTACCCCGGCGGCGTCCAGCAGCTCCGAGAGCTTCACGCCCTCGAAGGGCGTGTCGGGCACCCGCCACCCGGTGACGCACTGCACGTCCCGCACCACGCGGGTCTGCGGCAGGGCGCGGAGGTCGGCCAGGGTGTACGTGGCCGGGTTCTCGACGAGACCGTCGACGGTGAGGCGGTAGGTCTCCGCGGTCCTGCGCGGCACGGAGGAGGCGACGGAGTAGTAGCGGAAGCCGCCGCCGTTCGGAAGCAGGCCCGTCAGTCCTGTCGGGTCCTTGTCGGCCGCGGCGCCGAGGAGGCTTTCCAGGCCGCGCTGCAGGTACGGCGCGGCGGCGACGCCGGCCGCGCCGAGGCCGAGCATGCCGAGGACCAGCCGGCGGCCCACAGGCGTGCCGCCTTCTTCCTCGGTGCCGGGGTGTTGTGTGGTCACCCTTCGATTCGAGCACCTGGACGCCGTCGGGGGCCAGTGCCGGGCGTGGTCCGTCAGACTTCCGTCACACTCCGGGGAGCTGCGAAGACGCCTCCGGGCGGGGAGACACGCGGCAGGGCTCCGGAGAGCAGGTCCACCCGCGGACCATCTTCTTCCGTTTCTTGCGCCCAAGATCTCGTGTGCATGACGTTCCTTTGATACGTTCCCGTCTGCCTCCCCCCACCACGGATAGGGCAATGCTCCGGAAAGTCGTCGTGCCCTACTCCGGCACGCCTTCCGACCTGGAGCAGAGCTCCTTTTGACGGGAGTTCACGTGGTCGTTTCACATCGACGATCCCGCAAGCGCATCGCACTGTCGTGCGCCCTGGTCGCAGCCGCCGCGGGCGGACTGCTGCCCTTCATGTCCTTCTCCCCCGCCGGAGCGGCGGAGGACGGATTCCGGCCCCAGCTCGTCACGGTGGACACCCCCACCAGAGCGGCCAGATCGGAGCTCGGCACACTCGGCCTCGACGTCACCGAACACGCGGGCCACGGATACACCGAAGTGGTCCTGCACCAGCCCGGCGACGCCCTGGCGCTGCGCGCGGCCGGCTTCACCTGGGAGGTGCGCATACCGGACCTCGTCCAGCGGGAGTCCGAGATCAACACCGCCAACCGCGCCTACGCGGCCGCCACCGCCACCTCGCCGCTGCCCTCGGGCCGCGACAGCTATCGGAGCCTCGCCGACTACAACGCGGACCTCGACCGCCTCGCGACGCGGCATCCCGGGATCGTCAAGAAGATCACGCTCAAGCACAAGAGCCTCGAGGGCAAACCCGTCCACGGCGTCGAGATCGCGCACGACGTGACCGCGGCCAAGGACGGGCGGCCGGTCTTCCTCATGCTGGGTCTGCACCACGCCCGCGAATGGCCCTCGGGCGAGCACGCCATCGAGTTCGCCCACGACCTGGTCAAGAACCACGGCAGCGACGACCGGATCACCGCGCTGCTGAAGAAGGCCCGCGTCGTGGTCGTGCCCGTCGTCAACGTCGACGGTTTCGAGAAGTCCTACAACGACGGACAGCTGGTGGACCTGCGCACCGTCGACGGCGGCGGCACGGCGTCCATCCTGGCGACGCCCGGCAACGCCTACAAGCGCAAGAACTGCCGGATCGTCGACGGCCAGGCCCCGCTCGCCGGCGAGTGCTCCCTGACGAGCAGCCCCGGCGGTTACGCCGTCGGCGTCGACCTCAACCGCAACTACGGCGCGTACTGGGGCGGTCCCGGCGCGTCGGCACAGTCCGTCGACCCCACCTACCGCGGCGCCGCGCCCTTCTCCGAACCCGAGACGCAGAACATCCGTCACCTGATCAGCACCCGGCAGGTGACCGGGCTGATCACCAACCACACGTTCTCCAACCTGGTCCTCAGCCCCGGCGGCGTCGCACCGGACACGATCGGCCCCGGCGGGCAGCCGGTCGGCAGCGCGGCCGACGACGAGGCGCTCGTGGCGCTGGGTGACCGGATGGCCGCCCAGAACGGCTACACGAGCCAG
This sequence comes from Streptomyces peucetius, assembly GCF_025854275.1. Taxonomy (NCBI): domain Bacteria; kingdom Bacillati; phylum Actinomycetota; class Actinomycetes; order Kitasatosporales; family Streptomycetaceae; genus Streptomyces; species Streptomyces peucetius. Next base: position 1,544,892 of record NZ_CP107567.1, read on the forward strand.
CACAGCTGGGAGCTGTACGACACCACGGGCTCCACGGAGGACTGGTCGTACAACGCGACCGGCGGCTTCGGCTACACCTTCGAGATCGGGCCGGACGAGTTCCATCCGCCGTTCCCCGAGGTCGTCGACGAGTACCTGGGCGCCGGCGAGTTCGCGGGCAGGGGCAACCGCGAGGCATTCCTCATCGCGCTGGAGAGTGCCGTCGACACCGCCACCCACTCGGTGATCTCCGGCAAGGCGCCCGAGGGCGCGACCCTGCGGCTGCGCAAGAGCTTCGCCACGCCGACCTGGACCGGGAGCATCACCGACACCCTGGACACGACGATGACCGTCGGCCGCGGCGGCTCGTACACATGGCACGTCAACCCGTCCACCCGGCCGGTCGTCAAGGCGCGCCAGCTCCAGGTGATCTCCTCCGAGCCGCTGGAGCAGCAGAGCTGGACGGGCACCACCGCGCCGGGGCAGCGCACCGAGCAGGAGTTCACGGTCGGCCGGGAGGCGGACGTCCTCGAGGTGAAGCTGGACTGGCCCACCCCGGACGACCTCGACCTGTACGTGCTGCGCAAGAACGCCGACGGCACGCTCACCCAGGTCGCGAGCTCGGCCGGGTTCGTCGGTGAGAAGGAGCGCGCTCTCCTCCAGGACCCGGAGCAGGGCACGTACGTCCTGCGGGTCGAGAACTTCGCCTCGGCGACGCCGTCCTGGACGCTCACCGCGTCACTGTTCGACGCCACCGAGGAGCAGACCGGCGGCCTGATCGAGAACTGGACGCTCACCTGCGAGAGGGACGGCAAGGTCCTCGAACGGGTGCCCGTCGTGGTCGACCGCGGGCAGAAGGTCAAGGCCGATCTGAAGACCTGCGCCAGGAACTGGAGCACCAACTGATGGCACGCGTATCCGGCGGAGCCGGCCGGCTCCGCGCCCTGGTCACGGTCGCCACGCTGGCCGTGTGCGTCTCCCTGCTGCCCGCGGCGGCCGCGGGCGCCGAAGGCGCCGATGTCACGGTCGGCTCCGTGGACGGCCGGCAGGTCGTCGACGGAGCCGTGCGTGGCGCCCTGGAGGGCACCGTCGACGTGACGGGAACCGCCCGCACCGGAGCTCCCGGCACGCCGGGCGAGAGTGCTCCGCTGCACGCGGACGCGGGCGACAGCGCCCATGTCGCCGTCGGCGAGAGGGCCGTACTGCTCGGCAGCGCGTACGGCGGGACGGCGCCCTACACCTGGGCGTGGACGGCGGAGCACGGCACCGTCACCGACCGGGACTCCTCGAGCGCCGCGTTCGACACCACCGGACTCGCCGCGGGCACCTACGAGGTGCGGCTCACCGTCACCGACGCGGCCGGCGCGAAGACGTCCGACACCGTCAGAGTCGTGGTGGTGGAAGAGAGTTCGGCCACCCTGCTCGACGAGACGAAGTCCGACCCGACTCCGGGCGTCTTCCCCACCGGCCAGGCCGTCGAGTTCCCCTTCGACGTCCCCTCCGGCGTGAGTTCCTTCGACGTCACCCTGTCGTGGAAGACGACCGCGCAGGACTACGACCTGCGGGTCACCGACCCGTCCGGCGATGTGGTGGCCCGTTCCGAGTCGTCCGGGCATCCCGAGAAGACGTCGGTGTCGTCGCCCGCCGCCGGCACCTGGAAGGTGGTGGCCGTCAAGTGGGCGACCGTCACCGACGAGGTGACCGCACAGGTCGTCGCCCGCAGCCGCCCGGCCGACCCCCGGCCGAAGGTGTCGGCCGGCGGCCCGTACGAGTTCGAGTCCGGCGCGGCACAGCGGCTCACGGGCAGCGTCTCGGGCGGTACCGCCCCGGTCACCGCCGCCTGGGACCTCGACGCCGACGGGCAGTTCGACGACGGCACGGGCACCACGCTCGACACCGCCCTGCCCGACGGGCGGCACCTGGTCACCCTCAAGGCGACCGACGCCGACGGCCTGGAGCGCCGTGAGACGACGTCCGTGCTGGTGGGCAGCGCCGAGCGGCTCGCCGCAGGGCCGCCGGTAACCGTCATCGGCATCGCCGACACCGGCATCAACCCGTACCACCTGGAGTTCTCCGCCGCCACCTACCCGGACCCCGACGTCCTGGCGCTGACGAAGAACTTCACCCGGCACCCGTCGGAGTACATCCCGGGTTACCCGGCCGCCGCGCCGGCCATCCCCGTCACACTCGGCAAGGGCTATCTGCCCGCCGCCGACAAGGAGTTGTGGACGAGCGAGCGGGTGCCGGGCGGCAAGCTGCACTGGATTCCCGGCACCAAGATCGTCGGCGCCTACTCCTCCGGCGTGGACGGCGCGCACCCGGTGCTCGACGACCACGGGCACGGCACCGGCTCCGCCTCAGTGTCCGCGGGCAACCGCTACGGCTACTGCCCGTCCTGCCTGCTGGTCATGGTGGAGGGCCTCGACGAGACGGTCGCCACGCAGTACCCCTGGGTCGACATCACCTCGCACTCCTTCGGCTACGTCGGCGGCGCGCCCGTCGGACCGGTGCTCAGCGGCGAGGAGGTCACCAAGGAGGCCGCCGAGCGCGGCCAGACCGTGCTGTTCGCCGCCGGGAACGGCGTCGGCAACGCCTTCGACGTACCGGTCAGCACCTGGCACTCCGACCAGACGGGGCCCGACTGGAACATCACCGTCGGCGCGCTGCGCCGGAACGACCAGCGGGCCGTCGTCGGTGACGGCATCCCCGTGCACCTGTCGTCGTGGGGCATCGGCAGCCTGCCGTCCGCGTGCCACACGGGTGTGCGGTGCCAGGACCAGTTCAGCGGCACCTCGGCGGCGACCCCGTACACGGCCGGCGTCTTCGGGACCACGCTGCAGCGGGTCCGTGACGCCATCGGTGACCCGAGCGCCGGGCAGGAGTCCGGACAGGTGGTCGCCGAGGGCCGTGCCGTGCCTTCGAGCGTGTACCTGCACGACGGCCGGCTCACCCGCGCCGAACTGCGCGAGGCGGTACTGAAGAACGCCTTCCCGCTCGGTGAGGACAACCTGCCGTCCGCGAGCTGGCCGCTCGCCTCGCCGTACACCGCCGGGAACGTCCTCTTCGAGGGTTACGGAGCCGCGACGCCCGAGACCGCCCGGCGCGCCGTGGACACCCTGCTCGGCAGGGCACTGCTGCCCGAACGGCCCGTCGAGGACGACTTCTTCGCCACCGACCGGGTGATCCGGGACAGCATCTGGGGCGGCTACGACCGCGACGGCGACGGCACCTCCGACCCGGCCGCGGCGCCCACCGGTCTCTCCGTCTCCCTCGACGACGTGGCCACGCTCGACGGCGCGCTCGACCTCCTGCACCGGACGGCCGCCGCCCGCGAGGACACGTCCGGATCCCGGGCCCCTGCCGGGGAGGGCGTCTTCAGCTACTACCTGCACCAGGGGCAGGACTGCGGTGCGGAGCGGACGATGGACCGCACCGACCGGGCCGGCGACGCGGACGGCTGCGCCGTCAGCGACACGCTGTCCTCGGCCGCGCCGTACCTTCCGACGGCCGCCTATCCGGCGACCGACACCCTCGGCGCGCCGCTCGCCTCCGGTTCGCGGGTGCGGGCGGAGCTGTACGTGCGCACCGCCGCGCCCGCCGCGATGACGGGGCCGACGGTCCTGCTCCAGGCGACCGACCGGGAGATCGGGCGCGGCAAGGCCGCCGCGCAGCCCGTCACGGGCGCCTGGACGAAGTTCACGATCGACTTCGAGACGGCCCGGCACGCGTTCACCGGTGAGCAGTTGACGGTGCAGCTGCTCTCCGACAGCACCGCGCTCGCCTCTGTGGGGTACGAGGGCGACCACGCCTCGAAGCTGACGGTCGGCCCGGCGGCGCTGCCGCCCACCGGTCTGGAGTTCGGCGCCACGATCGACTCCCCTGCCGACGGCTCCGAGGCCGTGGCCGGGCAGACGGTCGTCGCCGGCGGCCGGTTCGCCTTCCCGGACCTCGGCACCGACCCCGAGGGCGTCGGCGGCCGGCCGGAGACGCACCGCGTGCAGGTGTCGGTGGACGACGACACGTTCGCCTCGCCCGTCAGTGCGGTGCTCGACGACGCCACGGGCACCTGGCGGGCGGACCTCGGCGGGCTCGCGGCGGGCGAGCACACGGTGCACGTCCGCGCCGTGCGTGACGGCACGCCGTCCGAGGTGACGACCACCACGTTCCGCGTGGTGCCGGACGCCCGGGTCGAGTGGCAGGTCGTGCAGCGCAACGCGCCGGTGGACGCCGCCGCGTGGAAGCCCGCGACCGGGACCGCCCACTGGTCGTTCGCGCTCGATACCGGCGCGTACGGGTCCGGTTCCCGGACGATCGTCGTACGGCTGGTGGAGCAGGGGGTGGAGACGGCGAGGGACACCGTCCGGGCCGTCTTCCGCTGACCCGGCCCGCACACACAGGAGGGGCCGGCATCCCGCTGGGGGTGCCGGCCCGTCCCGCGTCCGGGCTCCGGCCGCTACGCGACCGCGGCCGCCGCCGCGCGGCCCGCCGCCCGCCCCGAGAAGAGGCAGCCGCCGAGGAACGTGCCCTCCAGCGACCGGTAGCCGTGGACGCCGCCGCCGCCGAACCCCGCCGCCTCGCCCGCCGCGTACAGGCCCTCGAGCGGTGTGCCCGCCGCGCCGATCACCCGCGACGACAGGTCCGTCTCCAGTCCGCCGAGCGACTTGCGGGTCAGGATGTTCAGCCGCACGGCGATCAGTGGTCCGGCCTTCGGGTCGAGCAGGCGGTGCGGCGCGGCGGTGCGGATGAGCTTGTCGCCGAGGTACTTGCGAGCGCCCCGGATCGCCGTGACCTGGAGGTCCTTCGTGAAGGGGTTCGCGATCTCCCGGTCGCGCGCCGTGATCTCGCGCCGCAGCTCCGCCTCGTCGATCAGGCCCTCACCGGTCAGCGCGTTCATGCCGCGCACCAGCGCTCCGAGGTCCTTCTCCACGACGAAGTCGACGCCCTTGTCCATGAACGCCTTCACCGGCGCCGGCACGTCCGCCCGCGCCCGTACGAACACGTCGCGGACCGACTTTCCCGTCAGGTCCGGGTTCTGCTCGGAGCCCGACAGGGCGAACTCCTTGCCGATGATCCTCCGGTCGAGGACGAACCAGGTGTAGCCGTGGCCCGTGCGCATGATGTGGTCGAGCGTGCCGAGCGTGTCGAAGCCGGGGAACAGCGGCACCGGGAGCCGCCTGCCGCGCGCGTCCAGCCACAGGCTCGACGGGCCGGGCAGGATACGGATGCCGTGCCTGGCCCAGATCGGGTTCCAGTTCTCGATGCCCTCGGTGTAGTGCCACATCCGGTCGCGGTTGATGTGGCTGGCGCCGGCGCGTTCGGCGATACCGAGCATCAGCCCGTCGACGTGCGCGGGAACGCCGGACAGCAGCTTCTCCGGCGGGGTGCCGAGCCGCTCGGGCCACTGGGCGCGCACGAGATCGTGGTTGCCGCCGATGCCGCCCGAAGTGACGATGACGGCCTGGGCCTTGAGCTCGAAGGCGCCGGTCACCTCGCGGCTGCTCGCCGTGCCCCGCTCCGCGTCGGACGGCTCGAGGATCTCACCGGTGACCGTGTCGAGGCTGCCGGCGCTGCGGCCGAGGCCGGTGACCCGGTGCCGGAACCGGAACTGCACCAGTCCCCTGGCGACGCCTTCGCGGACCCGGCGCTCGAAGGGCGCGACCAGACCCGGGCCGGTGCCCCAGGTGATGTGGAAGCGCGGCACGGAGTTGCCGTGGCCCCTCGCGTCGTAGCCGCCGCGTTCCGCCCAGCCGACGACGGGGAAGAACCGCACGCCCTGTCGGTGCAGCCAGGCCCGCTTCTCCCCCGCCGCGAAGTCGACGTACGCCTCGGCCCACTCGCGCGGCCGGCGGTCCTCGTCCCGGTCGAATCCGGCGGTGCCCAGCCAGTCCTGGAGTGCGAGGGCGTGACTGTCCTTGATGCGCATACGGCGCTGCTCGGGCGAGTCGACGAAGAACAGGCCGCCGAAGGACCAGTGCGCCTGGCCGCCGAAGGACTGCTCGGGCTCCTGGTCGAGAAGGATGACCTTCCGTCCGGCGTCGACCAGTTCGGCGGTGGCCACGAGGCCGGCGAGCCCTGCCCCGATCACGATCACGTCAGCGTCGTACGCCATGGTCTTCCATTCGTCGGTGGGGCCCGGTGGCACCCGATCTTCCTTACGGGCGAGTAACTCGTCAATGGCGGCGGGGGCTGGTGCTTGGATGGGGCCATGACTGAGCTGCGGTCCGCGGACGAGATCCTCGACATCGTCGACGAGCACGACCGGGTGGTCGGACAGGCCCCGCGAGGTGAGGCGTACGCCCGCGGGCTGCGTCACCGGTGTGCGTTCATCCTGGTCAGAGACGGATCGGGGCGCGTCTTCGTGCACCGGCGCACCGCCACGAAACTGGTCTTCCCCTCCCTGTACGACATGTTCGTGGGCGGTGTCGTGGGCGCCGGCGAGACCTACGACGAGGCCGCGCTGCGGGAGGCGGAGGAGGAACTCGGCGTGCGCGGACTCCCGCGCCCCGTACCGCTGTTCACGTTCCTCTACGAGGGCGAACGCGACGGCGGCCCCGCGCCGAGCTGGTGGTCGCGGGTCTACGAGGTGCGCTGCGACCTCCCGGTGGATCCGCAGAAGGAGGAGGTCGCCTGGCACGGCTTCCTCACGGAGGACGAGCTGGAGACGCGGCTGAGCGAATGGGAGTGGACGCCGGACGGGCTGGCCGCGTACGAGCGGCTCAAGGCGCACCGCCGCGGATGACGGCGGCGGATCGCCGGAGGGGCTGACCGGACGGCCCGCCGGGGGCCGGGGCCCGCAGCCGGGGCACCGGTCGGGTCACCAGTAGGGTGCCTGGCGTGAGCGACTTCGTACAGACCCTGCGGCTGTGGTTCGCACCGGCGCGGATCCGGGACGAGGGAGAGACCCCCGACTACCGGTTCTCGCTCGCCAACGAGCGGACCTTCCTGGCCTGGATCCGTACGGCGCTGGCGCTCATCGGCGGCGGTTTCGCGGTCGACCAGTTCCTGCCGGACCTGCGCTGGGGTGTGCGGGCGGGGCTGGCGCTCGCACTCATCGGCACCGGCGCCGCGTGTGCCGTGCGGGCCGTGAACCACTGGGTGCGGTGCGAGCGGGCTATGCGCCGCGGCGAGGACCTTCCGGTGTCGCGCTTCCCCGCGCTGCTGGCGGTCGTGGTCGCGGTCGTGTCGCTCGCCATGGTGGTCGTCGTGGCGTGGGGCGATGTATGACGGCACCCGCGCGGGATCCGGGACTGCAGCCGGAGCGGACTCGGCTCGCGTGGCGGCGCACCACGCTGACCTGCACAGTCGTGGCAGTGCTCGCCGCCAGACAGGCAGCGCAGGACACGGTGCTCGCGGCGGCCCTGAGTGTGGTCGCCTGGCTCGGCTTCCTGGCGGTCGCGCACCGGCGCATCGGGTCGATGGACAGGGCCCGGCCGCCGGCGATGTCCCTGGGCGGTGCGATCGCCGCGGTGGTGTGCGTCCTGGCGCTGGCGGGCTTCGCGGTGGCGATCGTGGTCTGACGCGTCCGGACACGGCTCCGACACGTCCGTTCGTCGGGTCGTTGGGAGCCGTGGCGCCTCGGGCACCTGTTCCATGGCGGCGCGGCGCACGGCGCAGGGCCCTCACGGGAGGCGCCCGCTAGCCTGGAAACCAGGCAGATCGGCACGTATCCCATCAGAGGTGAGCGCCATGACCGTTCTCCACCAGGAGCACGCCGCCCACGAGCACGCCCATGGCCCGGCCTGCGGCCACGCCGAGGTCCCGCACGGCGACCACGTCGACTACGCGCACGACGGGCATCTCCACCGGGAGCACTCCGGACACTGGGACGAGTGCGAACCGGGCGAGCATGTGTCGCACAGCGGTCACGCGCACGAGCACGGCGCCGGGTGCGGCCATCCCGCCGTGGTGCACGGCGATCACGTCGACTACGTCCACGACGGACACCGCCACGCGCAGCACGACGGCCACTGGGACGATCACTGACAGGCTCGTACCGCGGTTCCCCCGGCAGGCGCCGGCCGGCAGGCCATGAAGGCCGATGCACCGTCGGCCACGCCCCGGGGGATTCCGCTGTCCGCCACCGAGCCGGCCGTCTTGTTCGCGGACAGGCGGCGATGACCGGCGGGGCGCCGGTGGCCGGCCGCGCCTGACGCCCCCGCCCGCGGCCGGCCCCGGCCGCCTCCGCGCCCCACGGGTGTGATCCGGACTTCGCTTCGACCGGGCCACTGGACGACATACCGACTGGTCGGTCATCATGAACGCGTTCCCCAGGACCGCCCCCGGAGGTGCGCACCATGAGCTCAGTCCCCCCAGGCCTCGATCCCGAGGCGTTGCGCGGTTGTCTCGACCGCGAGCGGCCCGGACTGGTGGGCGGACCGCTCAGCGCCCGGCTGATCCAGGGCGGCCGTTCCAACCTCACCTACGCCGTCACGGACGGCACCTCCCGCTGGGTCGTCCGCCGGCCTCCGCTCGGGCACGTCCTGGCCACCGCCCACGACATGAAGCGCGAGCACCGGGTGATCAGCGCGCTGACGGCGACCGCCGTCCCGGTGCCGAGGCCCGTACTGCTCTGCGAGGACGAGTCGGTCATCGGATCGCCGTTCTACGTCATGGAGTTCGTGGACGGCACCCCGTACCGCACCGCGGAACAGCTCGCGCCGCTCGGCGCGGAGCGCACCCGTGCCGCCGTGCTGTCGCTCGTCGACACCCTCGTCGACCTGCACGCCGTCGACCCCCAGGCGGTCGGTCTGGGCGACTTCGGCCGACCCGAGGGCTTCCTCGACCGGCAGCTGCGGCGCTGGGGCAAGCAGCTGGCGGCCTCCCGGTGCCGGGACCTGGCCGGCATCGACGAGCTGCACGCCGCGCTCGGACGCGAACTCCCGGCCTCCCCGGCGGCCACCGTCGTCCACGGCGACTACCGCCTCGACAACGTCCTGATCGGTGACGACGACCGGATCAGGGCGGTCCTGGACTGGGAGATGTCCACTCTCGGCGACCCGCTGACCGACCTCGGTCTCCTGGTCATGTACAGCAAGCGGCTGGAGCTGCCCGACTCCCCCGTCAGCACCACCGCGGGCGCCGCGGGCCACCCCTCCCCGGCCGAGCTGATCGAGCGGTACGCCGGGCGCTCCGGCCGGGACACCTCGGCGATCTCCTGGTACGAGGCCTTCGCCTGGTTCAAGCTCGCCGTGATCCTCGAGGGCATCCACTACCGCTACACGCTCGGGCAGACCGTCGGCGCCGGATTCGACCGGATCGGCGATCTCGTCCCTGTCTTCATCGAGCACGGCCTCACCACCCTTCAGGAAGGCTGAGTCACCTCATGGACTTCGCATTCGACGCCCGTACCGAAGAACTCCGTGCCAAACTGCTCGCCTTCATGGACGAGCACGTCCGTCCCGCCGAGCAGACGGAGCACGAACAGCGCGCACAGCTGGCGTCGCCGTGGGACACCCCCGCGATCGTCGAGGAACTCAAGGCCGAGGCCCGCAAGCAGGGCCTGTGGAACCTCTTTCTGCCCGACTCCGAGTACGGAGCCGGTCTGACAAACCTGCAGTACGCACCGCTCGCCGAGATCACCGGCCGCAGCCCGCACCTCGCCCCCACCGCGCTGAACTGCGCCGCCCCCGACACGGGCAACATGGAGGTGCTGACGCAGTTCGGCAACGACGAGCAGAAGAAGCAGTGGCTGGAGCCCCTGCTGGCCGGCGAGATCCGCTCCGCCTTCGCCATGACGGAGCCGGAGGTCGCCTCGTCCGACGCGACGAACATCCAGACCCGGATAGACCGCGACGGCGACGACTACGTCATCAACGGGCGCAAGTGGTACATCTCCGGGGCGATGAACCCCAACTGCAAGATCTTCATTGTCATGGGCAAGACCGACCCCGACGGCGACGACATCCGCCGCCAGCAGTCCATGATCCTCGTCCCGCGCGACACTCCCGGTGTCGAGGTGCGGCGCGCGATGCAGGTCTACGGCTACGAGGACCACTCCCACGGCGGCCACGCCGAGGTCGTGTTCCACGACGCGCGGGTGCCGGCGGCCAACCTGATCGGCGAGGAGGGCGGCGGTTTCGCGATCGCCCAGGCGAGGCTGGGACCGGGGCGTATCCACCACTGCATGCGGCTGATCGGCATGGCCGAGCGGGCGATCGAGCTGATGTGCCGCAGGGCCGTGTCCCGTGAGGCATTCGGCAAGGCGATCGCCCAGCAGGGCGTCGTGCAGAACTGGATCGCGGACGCGCGGGTCACGGTGGAGCAGCTGCGGCTGCTGGTGCTGAAGACGGCGTGGCTGATGGACACGGTCGGCAACCGCGGCGCCCACACCGAGATCCAGGCCATCAAGATCGCGACGCCGCGGGCGGTCGTGGACATCCTGGACAAGGCGGTCCAGGTCCACGGAGCGGGCGGGGTCGGCCAGGACTTCCCGCTGGCGGAGCTGTGGGCGGCGGCGCGGACGCTGAAGCTGGCGGACGGTCCGGACGAGGTGCACCAGCGGTCGCTGGCGCGGCGGGAGCTGAAGCGGTACGTGTGACGCCGGGCGGGGGTTGGGGTGGGTGCGCCTCGGCGGGCTTGTCCCCTCCCCGCCCCTTCCCGAATCCGGGGCAAGCCCCGGACCCCGGTCCGCCCGCCGGACGGTCTTCGGGGCTCCGCCCCCGGGACCCGATCCGCCCTCCGGACTCGGGCTTCGCCCGCGCGTACCGCCCTACAGGCGGTTTCGGGCTCCGCGCCGGACCCCGATCCGCCCCTCCGGACCCGGGGCTTCGCCCGCGCGTACCGCCCTACAGGCGGTTTCGGGCTCCGCCCCGGACCCGATCCGCCCTCCGGACTCGGGCTTCGCCCGCGCGTACCGCCCTACAGGCGGTTTCGGGCTCCGCCCCGGACCCGATCCGCCCTCCGGACCCGGGGCTTCGCCCGGCGCGTACCCGCCCTGTGGGCGTCTTCGGGGCGGCGCCCGGGCGCTGGTCCGCCCTGCGGGCGGCGTACCGCGCATCGCGCGGTGGCGTCAAACGCCGGCAGGGCTGCTTTGCAGCCGGTCTGCAATGCCGCTGCGCGGCAAGCCGGCCCAGACGGCCGGAGCGGAATCCAGCCCCGCCGGCGATTGAGGCGCGGGGTACGGGGGCGGAGCCCCCGGTTCAAGGAGCGCGTTACGGGCGCAGGGCTCGCAGGAGGAGGTCCGCGAGGTGGTCGGCGACCTGCTGCTTGGTCATCGGGCCGTCGGGGCGGTACCACGTCGACAGGTGGTGGACCGAACCGAAGTGGTAGTCCACGACGAGGTCGGCGGGGGTGGCGGAGGAGAAGACGCCGCTCTCCTGCCCCTCCTCCACCAGCGCCCGGAAGCGCTCGTGGTAGCGGCGGCGTTCGGCGCGTACCTGCTTGTGCTTCTCGGGGCTCAGGTGGTGCATGGAGCGGAAGAAGATGTCGGCGTCGTCGAGGTTCTCGATGGTCGTGACGACGACGTCCGCCGCCGCGCCGCGCAGCCGCTTCTCGACCGGCTCGTCGGCGTCCGCGTAGGCGTCGAGCCGCTGCTGCTGGACGCGCAGCACACGGGCGTAGACCTCCTGGAGGAGGTCCTCCTTGGAGCCGAAGTAGTGGTACAGCGCGCCCTTGGTGACGCCGGCCGCCTCCACGATCTCCTGCACCGACGTGCGGTCGTAGCCGCGCTCGGCGAAGAGCCGGGTGGCAGCGGCCAGCAGCCTCTGCGGCACGGGGGTGCCGTCCCCGTCCGTCGTCCTGGCCATTGCCGCCACCCGCCTTTCTTTCTGTCTCTCCGTGCCGTTTGCGCTGTCTGTTACGCCGGGGAACGCAGTTCCCGCCTGAGGATCTTCCCACTTGTCGTCTTCGGGAGCTCCGGCAGCACCTCGACTTCGCGGGGGTATTTGTAGGCCGCCAGCCGCTCGGCGCAGTACGCGGAGATCTCGGCGGCTTCGGCGGACGCCCCCGGACGCAGGCTGACGAAGGCCTTCACGCTCTCGCCGCGGTAGGCGTCGGGGACGCCGACGACGGCCGCCTCGCGGACGGCGGGATGGGTGTAGAGCACATCCTCGACCTCGCGCGGCCAGACCTTGAAACCGGAGGCGTTGATCATGTCCTTCTTGCGGTCGACGACGTAGAGCCAGCCGTCGGCGTCCATGAACCCGATGTCGCCGGTGCGCAGTTCGCCGTCGGGGAAGGCCTCGGCCGTGGCCTCGGGCAACCGCCAGTAACCGGGCACGACCTGCGGGCCGCTGACCGCGATCTCGCCCTGTTCGCCGAAGGGCACGTCGTCGCCGTGCTCGTCGACGATCCGGACCACGGTGTCCGGACCCGGGACCCCGACGGAGAGGGTGCCGGAGGCCGGGTCGACCGGGGCCTCCTTCTCCGGGGGCACGGAGGCACAGGGCGCGGTGCACTCGGTGAGGCCGTAGCCGTTGCGGATGTAGGGCCCGAAGCCGGCCCGGAACATCTCGACGAGCGCCGGCGGCACCGGCGCCCCGCCGGAGGAGATCACCTCGAAGGACTCGAAGTGCTCCGGGGTGGCGGCGGGGTGGGCGGCGAGCGCCATGAACGCCGTGGAGGGGCCGACGGTGTACGCGGGACGGTGCTCGAGGAACGCGTCGAGGACGACACCGGCCTCGAAGCGGTAGGCCAGGGCGAGGGTGCCCGCGTTGGCGACGCAGGCCGCGAGCTGGCAGACCATGCCGGTGATGTGGAACAGCGGCGCGAGCACGAAGTAGCAGGCGCGTTCGGGCACGGGGTGGCCGGTGCGCTGGCGTTCGGCGTTGTAGGTGATGCCGCCGTGCAGGTTCATGGCGCCCTTGGGGGTGCCGCTGGTGCCGGACGTGTAGCTGATCAGCGCCACGTCGGTGGCCGCCGGTTCGCGGTCGGCCGGGGCGGGCAGGCCCCGGCGGGCGACGGCGAGGAGGTCGTCGGCGTCGTCGGCGGACAAGGTGCGCTCGAAGCCGAGGACCCGTTCGTCGTCCCGGGTCTGCAGGTCGAGCTCGCAGGCGGTGAGGGCGATCCGTACGGGAGAGGCTGCGGCGCAGTCGCGCAGGTACGCCTCCCACGCGCGGTCGGAGCAGATCAGCGCGCTCACGTCGGCGTCGGCGAGGACGTGCGCGACCTCGCCCGACTTGTACATCGGGTTGAGGGGGACGACGGTGGCCCCGGCCTTCCACGCGCCGAGCAGCGCGATCACGAAGTGCGGGGTGTTCTGCAGCATGACCGCGACCCGGTCGCCGCGCGAGACGCCGCGGGAGGCGAGGTGTCCGGCCACCGAGTCGGACAGTGCGTCGGTCTCGCGGTAGCTCAGCCGGCCGTCGAAGTAGGCGAGGGCGGTGTGTTCGGGGGCGCGGGCGACGGCGGCACGGAAGGAGTGCACGACGGTCGGGGCGGGGTCGACCGGGGCCCGCTGGGCCTCGGTGAGCTGGGACAGCCAGGGTTTGGCGGCGTAGCTCGGGGAGTTCATCGGGTGGTCCCCTCCCACTTCTGCTGGAGGTGGCTCATGCCGGCGAGCCACCGTTCGTTCTGGGTGGCGCGGGCCGCGTAGTAGCCGGCGACCTCGGGGTGCGGAAGGACCAGGAAGCGGTCCTCTGCCATGGCCTCGAAGAGGGAGTCGGCGACGTCCTCCGGTTCGATGGCGGTCGGCGTGAGGACCAGCTCGCCGGCCGTGCCGCTGGCGGTCAGCATGTCGGTGCGTACGCCCTGGGGGCAGATGGCGTGGACCTTGAGGCCGCGGTGCCGGTAGGTGAGGGAGAGCCACTCGGCGTAGGCGAGCGCGCCGTGCTTGGTGACGCTGTAGGGCGCCGCGCCAATCATCGTGAGGAGGCCGGCCGCGGAGACGGTGGAGACGAAGCGTCCGCTGCCGCGCTCGAGCCACTCGGGCAGCAGGGCCCGGCTCGCCCGTACGTGTGCCATGACGTTGACGTCCCAGGCTGCGGCCCATACGTCCTCGTCGGCGAAGGCGTCGCCGCCGGAGCCCAGTCCGGCGTTGGCGCAGTAGACGTCGACCACCCCGCCGAGGGCGTCGCGGGCCTCGTCCACGATCCGTGAGGCGTCGCCGGGTACGGCGGTGGCGCCGATCTCGTCGGCGACGGTCTTGGCCTTGCCCGCGTCGATGTCGTTGACGACGACCCGGGCGCCTTCCGCGGCGAACCGCCGGGCGAGCACGGCTCCGATGCCACCGCCCGCGCCCGTGACCACGACCCCCGCGCCCTGCACCGTACTCATCGGCTCCGCCTCTTCCCTCTCTCGTCCACCGGTCCGTCCCGGCAGACTAACCAGTCGGTATGTGCGGACGGAAGAGGGCGGCACAACCACGTGCCGAGGTCGTTCCCCGGGGGCGACATGAGCGCTAGCGTGCAGTGGTCATGACACACGGCGATCACGGAGGTAGCTCTATGAGCCTGTCCAGACGGGGTTTGCTGGTCGCGGGCGGCGCGGTGGGAGCACTGGCCGCCGCCCCCTCGCCCGCCGCGGCCCACGGGGCGCGCGGCCGGGCCCGCACCGGTTTCGAACGCCTGGCCGCCGACGGATACGCGGCGCTGTCCGGTCAGCGCGTCGGGGTGGTCACCAACCCGACGGGCATCGCCCGGGACGTGCGCCACATTGTGGACGTGATGCACGCCGACGACCGCGTGGACCTCGTCGCCGTCTTCGGTCCCGAGCACGGCTTCCGCGGCACCGCGCAGGCCGGCGGCTCGGAGGGCCGCTACGACGACCCGGCGACCGGGCTGCCCGTCTACGACACGTACCTCAAGAGCGGGCAGCCGCTGGCCGACATCTTCACCGCCTCCGGCGTGGACACGGTCGTCTTCGACATCCAGGACGCGGGCGCCCGCTTCTACACGTACATCTGGACGCTGTTCGACTGCATGCAGGCGGCGGCCCTCGCCGGCAAGCGCTTCGTCGTCCTCGACCGGCCGAACCCGATCACGGGCCGGGCGGCGCTCGGACCGGTGCTCGACAAGGCGTTCGCGACCTTCGTGGGCCGTGAGCCCATCTCCCAGGCGCACGGCATGACGGTCGGCGAACTGGCGCTGCTCTTCAACGGCGAGTTCCTCACCCGGCCCGTCGAGCTCGGGATCGTGACGATGAAGGGCTGGCGGCGGAACGACTTCTTCGACGAGACGGGCCTGCCGTGGGTCCCGCCGAGTCCCAACATGCCCACACCTCAGACCGCGCTCGTCTACGCCGGCACCTGCCTGTTCGAGGGCACCAACCTCTCCGAGGGCCGCGGCACGACCCGCCCGTTCGAACTCCTGGGCGCCGAGGGCATCGGCCCGGCGTGGGCGGAGTCCGCCAACGCGCTCGGCCTGCCGGGCGTCCGCTTCCGCGAGGCGTACTTCGCGCCCACCTTCTCCAAGTTCCAGGGGAAGACGGTCGGCGGCGTCCAGCTCCACGTCCACGACCGCGAGTCCTACGACCCGGTGCGGACGGGCATCGCCCTCCTGGTGACGGCGAAGCGCGGCTGGAGCGGTTTCGCCTGGCGCTCCGACAACTGGATCGACAAGCTGACCGGCTCCACCAAGGTGCGCACCCTGATCGACGCGGGCGCGGACACCGACGAGGTGGTGGGCGCGTGGCAGGACGAACTCGCCGCGTTCCGGGCCGTACGGAAGCGGTATCTGCGCTACTGACCGCTCCCCCCGGGCGCCCGCGCGTGGCCGGGAGCCGTCCGGCCGCCGCCGGGCGTCCGAAACAACCGGCCGGCCGGACCGGAGCCGTTGGTGCTGGTCACGTCGTACGACGTCCTGATCCCTCCGCACCGCGTCACCGCGGCAGGTCGTTTCCGACTCTCACGAGGTATGGCCGTTTCTCCCCTTGCGCAGGATGCTGTGGCAGCAGCGGAACGCAAGGGGAGGGGCGGGCCATGGCGGGGACGGATGTGCGGCCGTACGGGGAGATCTGCTTCGACGCGGACGGTGACCCCGGCGGCGATCCGTACGGCCTGCCCGCCGGCCCGCAGATCACGGACCTCGTCGTGTTCGCGCACGGCTGGAACAACTCCACCACCACGGCCCGCCGGCTGCACGCGTCGTTCTTCGCGCCGTTCCCGAAGCTGCTGGCGGCCTCGCCCGGCGTGCGCGTCGGGTACGCCGGGGTGATGTGGCCCTCGATGCGGTTCCCCGACGAGCCGTTCCCGGGCGCCGGGCGGGCCGCGGAGGCGCCTGCGGCGTGCCGGGGGCTGGACAAGACGACGCGGGACCTGCTCTCGTGCCTGTTTCCCGGGCACGGGGCGACGGTGGACCGGCTGGCGTGGCTGCTCGACGAACGGCCGGAGTCCCGGGCGGCGTTCGCCGAGTTCGGGATGCTGGCCCGGCAGTTGGCCGCCGCCCCGCCGGGCGGGCTGGAGGCGGCCTTCGCGGAGGATCTGCCGCGGGACGAGCAGAGCCCGCCGGCCGTCCTGTACGAGGACACGCTCACGCTCTGCGGGCGGCTGGCGGCGGCCCTCGGTCACCCGGCACAGGACGGCGGGCCGCGCGCGGCCTGGCAGGGCGCGAAGGAGCTGCTGCGGCAGACGACGTACTACGCGATGAAGCGGCGGGCGGGCGCCGTCGGCGAACTGGGCCTCGGCCCGCTGCTGGGGCGGCTGTCCCGGTCCGCGCCCGCGCTGCGGGTGCATCTCGTCGGCCACAGCCACGGGGCGCGGCTGGTCGCGTTCGCGCTGCGCGGGCTGCCGGAGGGGGCGCACAACGTGAAGTCGGTGACCCTGCTCCAAGCCGCTTTCTCGCACTACGCGTTCGCGACCGGGCTCCCGCACGCCCCGCACCGCTGTGGTGCGCTCGGCGCCCTGCAGGACCGCGTCGACGGGCCGGTGGTGGCGTGCCATTCGCGGTACGACACCGCCCTCGGGGTGTTCTACCCGCTGGCCTCCAGCCTCGCCGGCGATCCGGACGCCGCGACCGTGGCCGACCTGCGGTGGCGGGCGATGGGACATGACGGGATCCAGGCCGTCGCGGACACGCCACGCCTGACGCTGGACGAGGCGCTGCGCACCGGGCTGCCGGCGGCGGGGTGCGTCAACGTCGACGCCTCCGCCGTGGTGCGCCACGGGCCGCCGCCGACAGGCGCGCACGGCGACATCTGTCATGAGGAACTGGCCCGGGTGGTACTGGCCGCGGGCCGGCTCTGCGGCGCCGGGCCGGGGTCGTGATCCGGTCGAAGCGTCACGTTTTCCTTTTCGATGGAGCCGAAACGGGCACTCCTACGTCCATTCTTCAACGCCGATGTACCAGCGACGGAGGTGGCAGGGCGATGGCCGGTTTCCGGAGTCTCGCGAGACAGGTGCGCGACCCACGGTGTGATCTGGCGCTGCGGCGCTACTCACTGCGCAAATGCCTGGAACGCTTCGCCCCTTACGGGCACCGGGCCACATGGGATCACCTGTGCGGCAGGCACCGTATAGACCCGGAGGACAGAGCCCCGGATCCGGCGCGGCTGGTGGCCGCGCTCGAGGAACTGGAAGAGGCACGGGCCGTCTGGCTCGCCTACGAGGACAACTTCGCGGACCGCCGCAAACGGGAGAAGCTCGACGGGCTGCGGCGGCCCGGACACATCGACGACTGGCACCGCAGGACCTGGGGCGGCAACGGGGTGGCCCGCTGTGACACACCGACGGAGCACCCGTCCGCTCCCCTCGGCGAAGTGCTGCGCCGGCTGATCGCCGCCCTGGAGGCGGACCCGGGGGAAGCGTGCCCGGTGTGCGGACAGACGCACATCGTGTGGCGCGAGGACCTGGAGCACGAGCCGTGGACCGGTCCGGTCTGCACCGGCTGCGGCATCGTCGTGCCGCAGCCCGTCCTGACGCCGCGGGCCGTGTCCGCGGCGAAGCGCGCGGGGCGGCGCGAACTCGCGCCGGTGGCATGACGCCCACGGGTTCCGGGCCGGGCGCCCGGAACCCGTCGGCCGGGTCCGGCGGCCACGGGTCCTGAACGGGAGCCGGTAGCCGCGGGCGTACAGGCCCGTCTCCTCGTGCGTTCAGGCCCCGTCGCTCTTGGCGCGCCGCCGCTCCGGCAGCAGTCGCGAGCCGGTCAGCTGCTCGCCGAAGACGTCGTCCGGGTTGGACAGGACGCAGGTCTCCAAGGAGAGGCAGCCGCAGCCGATGCAGTCGGTGAGGTGGTCGCGGAGCCGGCCGAGCTGCTTGATGCGCTGGTCGAGTTCACTGCGCCAGGCCTCGGAGAGCCGGGCCCAGTCGTCGCGGTCGGGCGTCCGCTCCTCCGGCAGCTCCGCGAGGGCCTCCCTGATGGTGGCGAGGGGGATGCCGACGCGCTGCGCGGCGCGGACGAAGGCGACCCGCCGCAGGGCGTCCCTGCTGTAGCGGCGCTGGTTGCCGCTGGTGCGGCGACTGGTGATGAGCCCCTTGGACTCGTAGAAGTGCAGGGCGGACACGGCGGCGCCGCTGCGTGCGGAGAGCTGGCCGACCGTGAGCTCGTGGATCTTCTCTGGAATCTGCGGCACCTCTCGAAGCCTACTGGTCCGTCGTTGACAGAACGGCGCCCGCCCAACCATGCTGAGCAAGCGCTTAGACATCAGTCGTCGAGAGGCAGGGACCAGGGACATGGCAGAGCCGAGGATCTTCACCTCCCCCGAGGAGCTGCGCGCCGGAATCGGCGAGCAGCTCGGGCACAGCGACTGGCTGGAGGTCGATCAGAAGCGGATCGACCTCTTCGCCGACGCCACGGGTGACCACCAGTGGATCCACGTGGACCCCGAGCGTGCCGCGAGCGGCCCCTTCGGCACGACGATCGCCCACGGCTATCTGACGCTGTCGCTGCTTCCGGCGCTGGTGCCGCAGGTCCTGCGGGTCGAGGGCATGAAGATGGGCATCAATTACGGGACCAACAAGGTCCGTTTCCCCGCCCCGGTACCCGTGGGCTCGCGGCTGCGCGCGACGGCGGTTCTGCAGCGCGTCGAGGAGGCCGGCGGCGGCGTGCAGGTGACCGCCCTCGTCACGATCGAGCGCGAGGGCGGCGACAAGCCGGTGTGCGTGGCGGAGTCGGTGTCCCGCTACTTCTTCTGAGCGCAGGGCGCCCTCTTGCGGGCGCCTACTTCTTCTGAGCGCTCACCATGCGCAGCACGAGGTCGGCGTAGAGCGCGCCGACCTCGTCGGGCGTCCGGCGGCCCTGGGTGTTGAACCAGCGCGCCACGTCGATGCAGAGGGAGAGCACGGCGACCGTGGTGCCGGGCACGTCCGGCACGTCGAACTCGCCCGTCTCGACCCCCTCACTGAGGATGCGGCGCACCACGGCGTCGCTCTGCCTGCGCAGCCCGAAGATCTCGGTGCGGTGCGCCTCGCTGAGCGCGTCCAGCTCGTACTGCACCACTCGGGCGGTGGTGTGCCGGCCGGCGTGCCAGCGGACGAAGGAGCGCACAGCACCGGCGAGCCGCTCGGTGGGTGTGCTGCCGCTGTCGTAGGCGGCGCCCAGGATCTCGAGGGCCTTGTCGTGCCCGATCCGGCTGATCCGGTGGAGCAGCTCTTCCTTCGTCTTGTAGTGGATGTAGAGCGCCGCCGGGCTCATGCCCGCGCGGCCGGCGATGTCACGGGTGGTGGTGGCGTGGTATCCCCGCTCGGCGAAGGCCTCGACGGCGGCGACGAGCAGTTTCCTCGCGGCCTCCGGGGTCACCTCGTCCCACGGCTTCTCCTCGTCGGCCGCCCGGTCCGCCGTCTCGTCCGCCGCACTCATCGCTCGTTCGCCCCTTTCGTGGCACAGGACGAACACCATACCCCGAAGGTGAGCAAGCGCTTAGAGCTTGCTCCGTGGCGGCCGGGATGTCGGACGCGACGCGCGGCGGCGCTCAGAACGCCGAGACGCCGGTCAGCGCGCGGCCGATGATGAGCTTCTGGATCTGGCTGGTGCCCTCGTAGAGGGTCATCACACGGGCGTCGCGCAGCAGCTTGCCGACGGGGTACTCGTCGATGTACCCGTAGCCGCCGAAGACCTGGAGGGCGTTGTTGGCGGCGCGCACGGCGGCTTCCGAGGCGAACAGCTTCGCCTTGGACGCCGCTGTGGCGAACTCCTGGCCGCGCTCGATCAGGTCGGCGACGCGCCAGGTCAGCAGCCGGGCGGCGTCCACGTCGACGGCGATGTCGCTGATCAGCTCCTGGACCAGCTGGTAGTGCGCGATGGACCTGCCGAACTGTTCGCGTTCCCCGGCGTAGCCGACCGCGGCGTCGAGGGCCGCCTGCGCTATGCCGACGCAGCCCGCCGCAACCGACATCCGGCCCTTGGCGAGGGCGGACATGGCGATGGAGAAGCCCTTGCCCTCGGGGCCGAGCAGGGCGGAATCCGGCACCCGGACGTCCTCGAGCACCAGCTCGGCGGTGGCCTGGCCGCGCAGCCCGAGCTTGCCGTGGACGGTGCGGCGGGTGAGACCGGGGGTGTCGGTGGGGACGAGGTAGGCGGAGACGCCCCTGTGGCCGGGCGTGTCGTTCGTCCGGGCGAACAGCAGCACCACATCGGCCCAGGTGCCGTTGGTGATGAACATCTTGGAGCCGTTGATCACCCAGCCGTCGCCGTCCCGGACGGCCCGGGTGGCGAGGCTGCCCGCGTCCGACCCGGTGCCGGGCTCGGTGAGACCGAAACAGCCGAGCGCGTCGCCGGCGGTGAGCCGGGGCAGCCAGTGGCGCTTCTGGTCCTCGGTGCCGTAGGCCGCGATGGTCTTGGTGACGAGGCCCAGTGACACGGAGACGATGCCGCGCACCGAGGAGTCCCCGCGGCCGAGCTCCTCCGTGACGAGGCAGTAGGAGAGGTGGTCGCCGCCGGAGCCGCCGTACTCCTCGTCGACGGTGAGCCCGAGGAAGCCGACCGCACCGAGCTTCTTCACGATGCCCCGATCGACGCTCTCCGCCCGGTCCCACTCCACGACGTGCGGGGCGATCTCGCGGGCGACGAAGTCCTTCGCCAGCTGCCGGACGGCGGTCCGCTCCTCACCGAGCTCCAGGTTCATGTGCGAACACCCCACCTTTTAACTATCACTGCTAGTTTCTTTTTGGCAGGCCCTACTATGTGCCGCATGGCCCGACCGCGCAAGCCCCTCCTCAGCAGAGACCGCATCGTCGAGACGGCGAGCGCGCTCGTGGACGCCGAAGGGCTCGACGCGGTCTCCACCCGCCGGCTCGCCGCCGAACTGGGTGTCAGCGGCCCCTCTCTCTACAACCACTTCCGCAACAAGGACGAGATCCTCGACGCCGTCGCCGACGCGGTCAGCGCCCGTGTCGACCTGTCGATGTTCGACGAGGACGACGGCCGCGACTGGCGCACCGCCCTGCACGACTGGGCCGTCTCCTACCGCGCCGCCCTGAGCGCCCACCCCAACACCGTCCCGGTCCTCGCGCGCGGACCCGGCCGCCGCCCGGCAGGGCTCAAGGTCGCCGACGCCGTCTTCGGCGCGATGGTCCGCTCCGGCTGGCCGCCCGCGCACGCCACCCGTATCGGCGCGCTGATGCGCTACTTCATCACCGGCTCCGCCCTCGGCTCCTTCGCCCGCGGCTTCGTCGACGACGCCGCGGCCTACGACCCGGCCGACTACCCGCACCTCGGCCAGGCCCATCTGCTCGCCGAGCGCCAGGAGCAGATCGACGAGGGCGCGTTCGAGACGGGTCTGCGGGCGCTGCTCGACGGGCTGGCGCTGCAGTACGAGGCGGTCCGGCAGGACTCCGCCCTGCACGGCACCCTTCGGCCGGCGCCGAAGAGTGGCTGACGCATCCTGGGAGGCATGACCTCCTCCCGTGACCTCGCCGCCTTCGCGGCGCTGCTCGCCGACGAGACCCGCGCGGGCTTCGCCCTGGCCCTGCTCGACGGACGGGCCTGGACCGCCGGGGAACTCGCCCGGTACGCCGGGGTCGCCGCGTCCACCGCGAGCGAGCACCTCGGCAGGCTCGTCGCGGGCGGCCTCCTCGCCGAGGAGCGCCAGGGCAGGCACCGGTACGTACGGCTCGCGGACGACCGGGTGGCGCACCTGGTCGAGGAACTCGCCGCGTACGCCGCGCCCGGGCCGGCCGCCGCTCCCCGCACCCTGCGCGAGTCGAGTGCCGCACACGCCATGGCACGGGGCCGCACCTGCTACGACCATCTCGCGGGGCGGCTCGGCATCACGATCACGCAGGCCATGACCGCCCGCCGGCTGCTCACGCAGGACTCGGGCTTCGCGCTCACGGAACGCGGCACGGCCTGGTTCGGCGACCTGGGCATCGACCTCGCCGTCAAGGGCCGCCGCCCCCTGGTGCGCGGCTGCCTCGACTGGACCGAACGCCGGCCGCACCTCGCGGGCGTGGCCGGGGCACGACTGTGCACCCACGCCCTGGAGTCCGGATGGTGCGTACGGATCGGCTCGGAGCGCGCGGTGAAGGTCACCGGTGCCGGCGAGCACGCGCTGCACACCCTCCTCGGCATCGAGCCCGGTACATTGCGGTGACCACCGAACGGTCGCGGCCCTACGGTCGCCCCATGACACACCCCGCCCGCCACGCCCAGTGGCCCGCCCTCGCCGCCGCAGCCGTCACCGTCGTCCTGTGGGCCTCCGCCTTCGTGTCCATCCGCAGCGCCGGGGAAGCCTACTCACCCGGCGCCCTCGCCCTCGGCCGACTGCTGGCGGGCTCACTGGCGCTGGGCTGCGTCCTGCTGATCCGGCGCGAGGGCCTGCCGCCGCGGGCCGCCTGGCCCGGGATCGCCGTGTCCGGACTGCTGTGGTTCGGCGTCTACATGGTGGTGCTCAACTGGGGCGAGCAGCAGGTCGACGCGGGCACGGCGGCGATGGTGGTGAACATCGGCCCGGTCCTCATCGCCCTCCTCGGCGCCCGGCTGCTCGGCGAGGGCCTGCCGCCCCGGCTGGTGGCGGGCATGGCCGTCTCGTTCGCCGGAGCGGTGGTCGTCGGCCTGTCGATGTCCGGGGAGGGCGGGGCCTCCACGCTGGGGGTACTGCTGTGCCTGGTGGCGGCGGTGGGATACGCGGGCGGCGTCGTGGCGCAGAAGCCGGCGCTCGCGCACGCGAGCGCCCTGCAGGTGACGGCGTTCGGCTGCCTGGTGGGAGCGGTGGCATGTCTGCCGTTCGCCGGACAGCTCGTCCGGCAGGCCGCCGACGCGCCGGTGTCGGCCACGCTCAACATGGTCTACCTGGGCGTGTTCCCGACCGCGCTGGCCTTCACGACGTGGGCGTACGCGCTAGCCCGTACGACGGCAGGCCGGATGGGCGCGACGACGTACGCCGTGCCCGCGCTGGTGGTGCTGATGTCGTGGCTCGCCCTGGACGAGGTACCCGGCCTGCTCACCCTCGCGGGCGGCGCGCTGTGCCTGGCGGGCGTGGCGGTGTCGCGGTCGCGCGGGCGTGGCGCTCTCCGTCCGGGGCGGGTGGCCGAGCCCGTGCGGGAACGCAGCTGACGCGGACATCGGGCGGGCTGCGTGCCGGCCCGTTCCCGCCGTCGCCGCCCCGGGGGCCGTTCCACGGCGGCCACCCGGGGAACGCTTCGGCGACGGACGGTCGAGGCGGAAGGGGCCGGGCGGATGCCCGGCCCCTTCCCGACGACACCGTCGTGTCACTCGGCGGGCGCCGCCGCCGGGACGGCGGGTTCGGGGGCGGCGGCCGCCGATGCCTTCGCCGCCCTCGTGGCGAGGATCCTGATCGAGACGAGGGCGATGACGGCGAGCCCGATGATGTAGGCGGACACGGCCATCGACGTGCCGGTGGCCTCCAGCAGCAGGACCATGATGAACGGCGCCAGCCCGCCGCCGAGGACGGCGGCGATCTGGTAGCCGAGGGACGCCCCGGTGTAGCGCATCTCCGCCGTGAACAGCTCGGCGAACAGCGCGGCCTGAGGCCCGTACATGATGCTCAGGAAGCAGCTGGTGACGAAGGTCCCGATGCCGAGCCACAGCAGCGAGGCGGTGTCGATCAGCAGGAACATCGGCACCGCCCAGACCAGCAGTCCGATCGCGCCCGCGGCGTAGATCCGCAGCCGTCCGATGCGGTCGGAGAGCGCCGCCGCCGCGGGAATCAGCACCAGTTGTGTGAGGCTCACGCACAGGGAGACCGCCAGCACGGCGCCGCGCTCCATGTCGAGCTCGCGCGTCGCGTAGTCCAGCACTCCGGTGATGATGATGTAGAACGTGGCGGTGTTGACGGCGAACGAGCCGCCGGCGAGGAAGACGGTGCCGAGGTGGTTGCGCAGGATCGTGCGCAGCGGCGAACGGGCGGCGCTCTCGCCCTTCTCCTGCTCGGCGAGGGCGCGTTCGGCCTCGCGGAACTCCGGCGTCTCCTCGACCTTGGTGTGGATGTACCAGGCGAGACCGAGAACGAGGAAGCCGACGAAGAACGGGACGCGCCAGCCCCAGGCGGCGAAGGTGCTGTCGCTGGTGAGCGAACCGGCGGCAAGGAACGCGGTGTTGGCGGTCACGACTCCGATGGGGACGCCGAGCTGGACGAGGCTGCCGTAGAGACCGCGCTTGCCCTCGGGGGCGTACTCGGTGGCCATGAGCATCGCCCCGCCCCACTGGGCGCCGACGGCGAGGCCCTGCACGATGCGGAGCAGGACGAGCAGGACCGGCGCGGCGATGCCGATCGTCTCGTACGTGGGGAGCAGGCCGATCCCGGCGGTCGCGACGCCCATCAGCGTCAGCGCGAGGACCAGCATCGGCTTGCGGCCACGCCTGTCGCCGAGCTGGCCGGCGATGACGCCGCCGACCGGGCGGGCGAGGAAGCCGACCGCGAAGGTGGCGAAGGCGGCCAGCACGCCGGCGGAGGAGCTGCCGGCGGGGAAGTACAGGTCGCCGAGTACGAGGGCGGCGGCGATGCCGAAGACGAAGTAGTCGTACCACTCGACGGCCGAGGCGAGCGCGGCCGCGGTGGCGACGCGGCGCCGGCGGGTGTCGGCGGTGGCGGTGGGGACGGGGGTGTCCATGCGTGCACACTCCACTGGGTGCGGGGACGAGGAGTGCGGGGAACGTACCGACCGGTGGGTATGGAGTCAACGGGGTGCGCGGTGACGATTCCGTGCCCGGGCACAGGCAGGTGACGGGCGCACGGGCAGCACGAGGAGCCCCGGCGGCTCCAGCGGCCGGGGCTCCGTCGGACCGGGGCGTCAGAACACGACCAGTGCCCGCCCGCCCTTCCCGGCGAGCATGTTCTCGAAGGCCGCCGGGATGCCGTCCAGCGCGATCCGTTCCGTCACGAGCGCGCTCACGTCCAGCCGCCCCGCGCGGATGTGGTCCGCGAGCACCGGAAGGTCGGCGGCCGGGTCGGAGTTGCCGTACACACAGCCCGACAGGGTGCGGCCCCAGTGGAAGAGTTCCAGCGCGTTGAACGTGACCTGCTGATCCTTGCCGCCGATGCCGACGACCACCGCGCGGCCGCCGCGGCGGGTGGAGTCCCAGGCGGCGCGGATCGTCGCGGCGCGGCCGACGCACTCGATCGCCACGTCCGCGCCCCGCTTGCCGGTCAGGGCACGGATCCCCCTCGCCGTGGTGTCGGAGGCGACGACGTACTCGGTGGCGCCTGCCCGGCGGGCGAGTTCCTCCTTCTCCGGGGAGACGTCGACGGCGATGACTGGGCCCGCGCCCGCGATCCGGGCCGACTGGAGGGTGGCGAGGCCGACCCCGCCGACGCCGAAGACCGCGACGGACTCGCCCTCGCGCACCCGTGCGGCGTGGTGGACGGCCCCGTAGCCGGTGAGGACGGCGCAGCCGAGCAGGGCGGCGTCGGCGAGGGGGACGCCGTCGGGGACCGGCAGGACGCAGTTCGCCGCGACGACCGTCTCCTCTGCGAACGCGGCGACGTTCAGGCCCGGATGGAGATCGGTCCCGTCCGCCGCCGCGGCGTGCACCCGGCCCGCGCCGGTCAGTGCGTCGGCGCACAGCCACACCTCACCGATCGCGCAGGCGTGGCAGCTGCCGCAGGAGGGCGCCCAGTTGAGGACTACGCCGTCGCCGGGCGCGACATGGGTGACGCCGTCGCCGACGGAGACGACCGTGCCGGCGCCCTCGTGGCCGAGGACGGCGGGGACGGGCACCCGCATGGTGCCGTTGGACAGAGACAGGTCGGAGTGGCACACCCCGGCGGCGGCGAGCCTGACCCGGACCTGGCCGGGGCCGGGCTCCGGCAGGGAGATCTCCGTGATCTCCAGGGGAGCGCCCACGGCGGGCAGAACGGCTGCACGGACCACGTTGGTTTCCTTACCGCTCAGAACTGGCAGAGCTGACACAGCTGTCGGAGCTTTCGGAGGCGGGGAGGTGTCGGAGGCGGGGAGGTGTCAGAACTGGAGGGACTTGGTCTGGAAGTACTCGGCAAGGCCGTGCGGGCCGAGTTCGCGGCCGACGCCGGACTGCTTGTAGCCGCCGAACGGCGCCAGCGGGTTGAAGCGGCCGCCGTTGATGTCGACCTGGCCGGTGTCCATCCGGCGGGCGAAGGCCACGGCTTCGGCGTCGTCACCCGCCCACACCGCGCCGGCGAGCCCGTAGACGGTGTTGTTGGCGAGGGCGAGGGCGTCGTCCTCGTCCTCGTACTTCATGAGGGAGAGGACCGGCCCGAAGATCTCCTCCTGGGCGATCGTCATGTCGGGCGTGACGTCGGCGAAGACGGTGGGGCTGACGTAGTAGCCGGTCTCCAGCGGTGCGTCGGGGCCGCCGGCGACGAGCCGGGCGCCCTCCGCGACGCCCTTGGCGATGTAGCCGCGGACCCGTTCGTGCTGTTTGGCGTTGACGAGCGGGCCGACCCGGTCGCCGGGGACGTACTTGGCGACGGCGGCCGCGGCGAGGGCGACGGCCTCGTCGTACTGGTCGCGGTGCACGAGCATCCGGGTCCAGGCGCTGCAGGTCTGGCCCGAGTTGGACATCACGTTGGCGACACCGACGTTCACCGCCTTCGCGAGGTCGGCGCTCGGCAGAATGACGTTGGCGGACTTGCCGCCGAGTTCGAGCGCGACGCGCTTGATCGCGCCGCCCGCGGTGGCGCCGATCTGCCGGCCGACGGCGGTGGAGCCCGTGAAGGACACCAGGTCGACGTCCTCGTGCTCGGCGAGCGCCTGGCCGGCCACCGCCCCGATCCCGGTGACGAGGTTGAACACACCGGCCGGGACGCCCGCGGCGTCGACAGCCTCCGCGAACAGCTGGGCGGTCAGCGGGGTGTCCTCCGCGGGCTTGAGCACGACGGTGCAGCCGGCTGCCAGCGCGGGTGCCACCTTGGCGACGATTTGGTGCAGGGGGTAGTTCCAGGGGGTGATCGCGCCGACGACGCCGACCGGCTCCATCAGCACGGTGGAGTTGCCGAGCTTCTCCTCGAAGGAGTACGAGCCGGCAAGTTCCGCGTAGGACCCGACGACCATGACGGGCAGGCCCGCGTGGACCGCCCGGGCCAGGGCAGGCGGCGCGCCGAGCTCCGCGGTGACCGTCTCCGCGATCTCCTCCGACCGCCGGACCAGCTCGTCACGGAGGGCCGCGAGACGCTGCGCCCGCTCGGCGGGCGGTGTCGCCGCCCAGGCGGGGAAGGCGGCGCGGGCGGCGCGTACGGCGGCGTCGACGTCCGCCGCCGTGCCGGCCGGGACATGGGCGATGACCTGCTCGTCCGCCGGGTTGACGACCGCGATCGTGTCCGGTGCCGCGGCCGGCTGCCACCGGCCGCCGATGTACATGCCGTCGTGGGCCTGCATCGCTCTCCTCCACGCCTGGGGTAGTGTCCGCGCCCCAAACTAGCGCCGTTAGTTTTACGGCGCCAGGGGCACCCGGCGTGCCGCCGGCCACTGTCCCCGGAGCGCGGGCCCCCGACCCGCCGGGCATGCCCGGCGCGGGATCAGGCGTCGAGACCCGGCACGTCCATGGGCGCCGGGCAGATGCGGCGTCCCTGGTGGTCGAAGACATAGAGATGGGCGAGGTCGACGAGCAGGGGCACCTGGGCGCCGGTGCGCAGCCGGAGGTCCGGGCCGGTGCGGACGACGATGTCGCTCGGGTCGGCCGTCTGCCGCTCGTGGACCGGGGCCGGTTCCGGTGCGTCGAGGACCGCGACCGGCCCCGCGACCTGGGCGATCGCACGGTCCTTCAGCCGGGTCAGCACTCCGGGGCCGGCGTTCCTCCGCCGCCGTACGGGCACCTGGGGACGCGGCGACTCCAGACCGGCGACCACGGCCGGCCGGGAGCCGGTGTTGAAGTGCACCAGCGTCTCGTGCCCCTGGTACTCGGTGTGTTCGACGATCCCGGTGAGCGCCACCTCCCCCGGCCGGGCCTGGCTGGGCGGCGCCACCCGGGCGGCCTCCGACCGCAGGCCCACGATGATCTGCCGTCCCTGCTGGATGCGCAGCAGCTGGTGGTCGGGGCTCAGGGGCTCGGGCAGCGGCAGCCGCTGCCTGCCCAGGTCGATGGACATCCTGCCGTCCAGCGGCGCGTGGACGACGGCCTGCAGCAGGTTGATCCGGGGCGTGCCGATGAACGCGGCGACGAAGACGTTCACCGGCAGGGCGTAGGTCTCGCGCGGGGTGCTGACCTGCTGGAGCACTCCGCCGCGCATCACCGCCACCCGGTCGCCCAGTGACATCGCCTCGGCCTGGTCGTGCGTGACGTAGACGGTGGTGACGCCCAACTCGGCGGTGAGCCGCGCTATTTCCGCCCGCAGATGGTTGCGCAGCTTGGCGTCGAGGTTGGAGAGCGGCTCGTCCATCAGGAAGACGGAGGGCCGCCTCGAGATGGCCCGGCCCATCGCCACGCGCTGGCGTTCTCCGCCGGAGAGCTGGGCGGGGAAGCGGTCGAGCAGGTCCTCGATGCCGAGCATCCTGGCGGTGGCCTCGACGCGGGGGTTGCGGTCGGCCCTGGGGTTCTCCAGCTTCAGCGGGAAGCCGATGTTCTCCCGGTTGGTCATGCTGGGGTAGAGCGCGAAGTTCTGGAAGACCATGGCCATGTCGCGTTCCCGCGGCGGCACGTCGTTGGCGTACTCGCCGTCCAGCAGCAGCTCGCCCTCCGTGATGTCCTCCAGCCCGGCGATCATCCGCAGCACCGTCGACTTGCCGCAGCCGGACGGCCCCAGCAGAACGAGGAACTCCCCCGGTTCGACACCGAGGGAGAAGCGGTCGACGGCGCGGGGAGCACGGCCGTATCTCTTGCTGACGTTGTGCAGAGCGATGGCGCGAGTCATGGGTTCCCGCCGGGATGAGAAGGGGCAGCTGCGTGGCCAGAAGTTAGCCCACTGTTGTCCCGTCTGGGAATGGATCGCGCACGGCGGAAGGTGCGCTTGTTACACATGTGTCCACCATCCGAGACCGCCCGCAGCGCCCCGCCGGGAACGCCCCGGTGCCGTACCGAGCCCCGCGCCCCCGCCCGTGCATCCCCCCGGGCGCGGCCGCGGGCCTCCGCCACATGCCCGGCCGGCCCCGCGTGCCCGATGGATGGTCACACGCGCCTGACGTCCGTGAGGTGTGCGAAGACGACGACGTTGGCGGCGTAGCCGGTCTTCTCGTCGAAGCTCCCGCCGCAGGTCAGCAGCCGCAGTTCGGGCCGGCCGGTGTGGCCGTACACCTCGGCGTCGGGGAACTGGTCCTTCTTGTAGGTGCGCACCTTGTCGACGGTGAACACGGCTGTGCGCCGGTCCGCGCGTACGACGTCGACCTTGTCGCCCGGTTTCAGTGCGTTGAGGTTGAGGAAGATGGCGGGGCCGGTCTTGGTGTCGCGGTGCCCGACCAGCAAGGACGTGCCCCGTTCGCCGGGCGAGGGACCGTCGCGGTACCAGCCGACGATACGCGGGTTGTCCACCGGAGGTGCCGTGAGCCGGCCGTGGCGGTCGAGACCGAGCTCCATCACGGGCGACTCGATGGTGATGGCCGGAACCGACAGTTTCTTCGCCGGCGAGGGCGGCAGGGCAAGCCCCTTCCCCCGGTCCGGTGTCCTCTTCCGCGCCGCCGGGGCCGGCTCGGGGGCCGGTGTCCTGACGGCCGGCGTGGGTGGGGTGCCCGCTGTGCGGGTGGTGAGCGGCGGCAGGTCGATGTCGTTGGAGCCGCCGCGCCCCGCCGTGCTGCCGTGCTCCGCCTCCTCGGCGTCGGCCGTCGCCCCGGTGACGGGCGTCTTCGCGGCCGGCTCTCCGGCCGCGAGCGGTCTGTCTGCCGCGACGGTGACCGACGACGCGTCCGGGGGCGGATCCTCGCACCCCCGGACGACGCCGGTGACCAGGGTGGCCGTCACGCCGAGCGTGATGGTCAGACGACAGGCACGACTCGGTCCGCGTCGACGGCGGCGACTGCGGACGTTACGCGGCGCCATGGGCGCGGCGTCGGGCCCGTCGGACGGCGACCATTCCGGCCAGTCCGGCGGCACCTGCGACGAGCGCGGTGGTCATGCCGACGGAGGAGCCGTCGTCCCCGCCGCCCGTGCCGGCGTCGTCGGCCATGCCGCCGCCGCCCGCGGGCACGGCGCCGTGCGGCGAGCCCTTGTCACCCTTGGACCAGTCCGAGCCGTTCCGCTCGTCCTCGATCTTGTCGCCCTTCTTCTCGCCGTACTTGTCGCAGTCGACGGTGAAGACCTTCTGCTTGGTCTCGGGCGGCGGGCCCGGGATCGTCCAGGTGAGCAGGTAGTCGCCGTCGGGCAGCGCGTACTCCTCGGTGTGGCCGCGCCCCGCGATGAGCGCGATGGAGTCGTTCAGCGTGGGCCCGCTGGCCGTCGGGGGCTGGGGGGTGATCCTCCACTCGAGCAGATCCAGGCTCTCGAAGTTGAACGCGCTGAGGCTGAACTTGCAGACTCCCTTGACGTCGTCCCGGGTGTCCCAGTGCGGGACGCCGGCCTTGTGGATCTTGAGGTCGCCGCTGTCGCCGGGCTGGGCGAACGCCGCCGGCGCCCCCGCCAGCGTCACGCCGGCGTAGGCCAGAACGGCGAGAGCGGCAGCCCCCGTGCGGACACGGCGGGGGCGGAGAGTTGCGGTCGTGCTCATGCGAGGCTCCTTCAAGCCGATGCGATTGTCATACTGATCACGCGATCGCCTGACTAGATGTCACGAATTCGGCAAGAGGGAGCGTTGAAACGCTGAGAAGCCGTCAGAAATGCCCCTAGTAGCGGACACGGCGTGTATGCCGACCGGGCGACTCCGCCTCGTCGGCACGCTGCGGACCGCCGACACGGGCGCTCCCGTCCGCCCCGTCACCGGCCGTGGGCCCGTTCCCCGGGCGCGCCGTACGCACGGCGACCGCGCCGGACGCGAGCAGCAGCGCGCCCAGCATCACGAAGGGCGCGGCCGTCCCGGCCACCCCGGCGATCAGTCCGGCGGAGGCGGGCGCGGCGACCTGGCCGAGGCGGTTGCCGGTCAGACGCAGGGCGAGCACCGTCGAACGCGCTCGGGCCGGCGCCGCCTGCACGACCGTCGTCATGGACAGCGGCTGTCCCACCCCGAGACAGAAGCCGAGCGCCGCCGGCATCGGCGCGAGCGCCCACAGCGGCACCGGCAGTGCGATGCCCGCGCACAGCACCCCGCCGAGCAGACACGTCACGGTGAGCAGCGCGGTACGGCCGATGATGCGGATCATCGGCGTCATCACCAGCCGGCACGCGATGGTGGCGGCGGCCCACAGGCTCAGCAGGGCGCCCACGACGGCGGGTTCGATGCCGCGGTGCTCGCCGACCACCGGCAGGTACGCGGTGAGAATGTCCGTGGCCGAGAGCACGGCGAGGCTGATGAAGATTCCCGCCGGAACGCCAGGGGTGCGCAGGATGCGGTGCACGGGCACCTTCGCCGCCCGCTCGCCCGGCTGTGCACCGCCGCCCTCCTCCCCGCGCTCGATGCGCCACAGCGAGGTCAGGGAGAGCGCCGCGACGGCGGCGGAGACGACGAGCGCCAGTGCGCTCGTACGGTCCATGTCGCCACCGATCAGCGCGCGCGGCCACCGGTCCCGCAAGCTGGCCGAGCGACGCGCCGATGGTGAAGTTCCCGAAGTTCCGGTCCTGTTCTGCCGGGGTGGACTGCCGGGCGACGATCGACTGGGCACCGATGACGAAGCAGAGGTGACCGAGTCCCTCCCCCAGCCTCCGGCCGGGGGGACCCCATTCGCTTCGCTCCCCGCTCCACGCGGCCATCGCGGCGAGCGAGCCGGCCAGTCCGCTGAACGCACAGCCGGCGGAGATCAGTACGACCCCGGCGGGCAGCAGCGGCGCACGCCGGCCGTGGTCGGCCAGCGTTCCAGCGGCACGGCGGCGAACAGCGGAAGCACCGCGTACACACCGGCGATCACGCCGATCGCCCACTCGTCCGCGCCCAGCGACAACGCCCGGTGGGAAACGGCCGGACGCGCCATCGACACCGCCCCCTGCGCGAAGCCGAAGGCGATGACGAGGCGCAGCAGCCACAGCCGCCCCATGTCAGATGATGCCGAACAGGATTCCGGCCCCCAGCACCACCAGGCAGGTGAGGGCGGCCCACTTCACGGTGAACCTGGTGTGGTCGCCGAACTCGACCTTGGCCATGCCGACGAGGACGTACACGGCGGGGACGAGCGGGCTGGACATGTGCAGGGGCTGGCCCACGAGCGAGGCCCGGGCGATCTCCAGCGGCGAGACACCGTGCGCGGCGCCCGCTTCCGCGAGGACCGGCAGGACACCGAAGTAGAAGCCGTCGTTCGACATGAAGTAGGTGAGCGGCAGGCTCAGTACGCCGGTGACGATCGCCATGTGCGGGCCCATGCCCTCGGGGATGGCGCCGACGAGCCAGTCCGCCATGTGCTCGACCATGCCGGTGCCGGTGAGGACGCCGGTGAAGACGGCGGCGGCGAAGACCATGCCGGAGACGTTGAGGACGTTGTCCGCGTGAGCCGCGACACGGGCCTTCTGGTCCGCCATGTTGGGGAAGTTGACGGTCAGGGCGAGCGCCGCGCCGAGGAGGAAGAGCACCGGGATCGGCATCAGTTCCATGATCATGGCGGTGAGCAGGGCGAGCGTGAGACCGGCGTTGAACCAGTAGAGCTTGGGGCGCAGGGTCGGCCGGTCGGGGTCGAGCCCCTGGAATCCGCCGTCTCGGGACGGGACTTCGGCGTCCGTCCCGGAGCCGGACCCGGTGCCGGAGACGACGTCCTTGCCGACCGCGTCGGAGCCCGGACCGCCGGCCGCGGCGCGCCCACCGGAACCGCCGGCCTTGACGAGCACCGTCCCGGTCTCCGGCTCCAGCACCTCGTCGAGGGTGAGGTAGCCGAGGCGCTTGCGCTCGCGCCCGCCGAGGACGCAGGCGAGAAGGAGCACGAAGAGGAGGCCGACGCCGAGCGCCGGGATCATCGGCACGAAGATGTCCGCGGCGTCCAGCTTGAGCGCGGTGGCCGCACGGGCGGTGGGGCCGCCCCAGGGCAGGGTGTTCATGACGCCGTTCGCGGTGGCCGCGATGCCGGTCAGCACCACCAGGCTCATCTTGAGGCGCTTGTAGAGCGGATACATCGCCGAGACCGTGATCATGAAGGTCGTGGAGCCGTCGCCGTCGAGCGAGACGATGGCGGCGAGCAGCGCCGTACCGATCACGATGCGCAGCGGATCCGCCCTGCAGAAGCGCAGGATGCCGCGCACGATCGGGTCGAAGAGGCCGACGTCGATCATCACGCCGAAGTAGACGATGGCGAACATCAGCATCGCGGCGGTCGGGGCGAGGTTGCCCACGCCTTCGATGACGTAGTCCCCGAGCTGTGCGCCCTGCCCGACGGCGACGCAGAAGAGTGCGGGGATGAGGACCAGCGCCGCGATCGGCGACATCTTCTTCGTCATGATCAGGACCAGGAAGGTCGCGATCATGGCGAAGCCGAGGATTGTCAGCATGGGGACACCTAACGTTCATCCTTGAACGGCCACCGGCGGAAGCGGCCGCCGGGGTGCGGTCCGGATGACGTTAGGTGTCGTCATCTGCTGTTAACAAGGTGTTGCCGTGTGAGCAATACGAGCAAAACCCCAGGTCATCGGCTTAGTGTCACTTCCACCGGGATGGCGTTGAGCACGGCGGTGCCGGACAGGGGGTCCAGCCGGGAGCCGTCGAGCAGCTGGTTCACGTTGACTCCGGGGTGCTCGGCGGCCACCGACAGGCGGGTCCCGGGGCGGCTGTGTCCCCAGCCGTGCGGCAGGCTCACCACACCGGGCCGTACCGAGTCAGTGATCTCCACCGGGGCCTCGACGCGTCCGCCGTCGGCGGCGACGCTCGCCGTGACTCCGTCCTCGAGTCCGAGCCGGGCGGCGTCGTCCGGATGGACGTGGAGCGTGCAGCGGTTCGAACCGCCGTTCAGCGCCGGCACGTTGTGGAGCCAGCTGTTGTTGGACCGCAGATGGCGGCGGCCGACCAGGACCAGACCCTCCGGGCGGGCGTCGAGGGCGGCACGCAGGCGGGGCAGATCGTCCGCGACCGGGCCGGGCAGCAACTCGACGCGTCCGCTGCGAGTCCTGAGGATCTGCGGGACACGTGATTCCAGCGGCCCGAGGTCGACACCGTGCGGCTGTTCCAGCAGCGTGTCGAGGGTCAGGTCGTACGGGCCGAGGCGCAGCATCATGTCCAGGCGGCGTTCTGCTCCGGTGTGTCCGGTCAGACCGGCGGCGGCCTCCTCGACGGTCCGGCCGTGCACCGGGGAGTGCGGGTCCGCGACCGCCTTGGCCAGGGCGCCCTGGACGACCATGCCGTCGACGGCGGACGGCTCTGCCCCGTGCATCCCGGAGACCGCGAGGATCAGCCGCGCGTGGATCTCGCACTCGTCCATCAGCCCGGCCTCCAGCGGCACGGCGGCGGGGTTGTAGCGGACCTGGTTGCGGACGGCCAGCGCGTTGAAGGCGAAGTCGAAGTGGGCGCTCTGGGCGGGCGGCGGCGGGGGCAGCACGACGTCCGCGTGGCGCGATGTCTCGTTGAGATACGGGTCGATGCTGATCATCAGATCGAGGCCGGCCAGGGCGCGGTCGAGGCGGTCGCCGTCGGGGGCGGAGAGCACCGGGTTGGCCGCGATGGCGATCAGGGCGCGGATCTGCCCCTCGCCGGGCGTCTCGATCTCCTCCGCGAGGGCGACGATCGGCAGTTCACCCTTGGCCTCGGGGTGGCCGCTGACGCGGCTGCTCCAGCGGCCCAGCGCGAATCCCCTGCCGGGGGCGGCGGGGCGCGGGGCCCGGTCGGTGGCGGCGAGCGGGAAGAGAGCGCCGCCCGGCCGGTCGAGGTTGCCCGTGAGGACGTTGAGGACGTCGACGAGCCAGCTGGCGAGCGTGCCGTGCTCGACGGTGCAGCTGCCGATGCGCCCGTAGACGGCGGCGGTGGGTGCGGCCGCGAGTTCGCGGGCGATCGTACGGATCTCCCCGGGCTCCATGTCGCAGGCCGCCGCGACGGCCTCCGGGGTGAAGTCCTTGACCGCGGCCTCCACTTCGGCGACGCCCTGGACATGAGCGGCGAGCGTGCCCAGGTCGGTCAGGCTCTCCTCGAAGAGAACCTGGACGAGCGCGGCGAGCAGCAGCGCGTCGGTGCCGGGCCGGATGGCGACGTGCCGGTCGGCGAGCCGGGCGGTGCGGGTGCGGCGCGGATCGACGACCGTGAGGGTGCCACCGCGGCGGCGGAGCGCCTTGAGCCTGCCGGGGAAGTCCGGCGCGGTGCACAGGCTGCCGTTGGACTCCAGCGGGTTGGCACCGAGCATCAGCAGGTGGTCGGTGCGGTCCAGGTCGGGGACGGGGATCGCGACGGCGCTGCCGAAGAGCAGTCCGCTGGAGACGTGCTTGGGCATCTGGTCGAGGGTGGAGGCGGAGAAGACGTTGCGGGTGCGCAGCGCGGAGAGGAGAACGGGCGGGTAGAGCCCCCCGGCCATGGTGTGCACGTTGGGGTTGCCGAGCACGACGCCGACGCTGTTGGGTCCGTGTTCCTCGATCAGCGGCCTGATCCGGGCGGCGATCAGCTCGAAGGCCTCGTCCCAGGTGGCGTCGCGCAGTTCACCGTTCTCCCGGACCAGGGGTGTGCGCAGCCGGTCGGGGTCGGCGTCCAGTTCGCCGAAGGACGCGCCCTTGGGGCAGATGAAGCCCTGGCTGAAGACGTCGTCGCGGTCACCCTTGGCGCCGGTGACGCGGGTGCCCTCGATGGTGAGCGTGAGCCCGCAGGTGGCTTCGCACAGCGGGCAGACGCGCAGTGCGGTGCGCTTCCGCGCGCCGGGCGGGGACACCGCGGGCGCCTCGGCGGCGCCGGGCGGCGACGTCGTCGTACGGGTGCTGGGCTGGGAAGTCGTCGTACGGGTGCTCGGAGCGGTGCGGGACATGAGCCCTCCCGGGGCGGCGGCAGCGGCGGCGGCGATGTGCCGGCCCGCCGAGCATACCGACCGGTATGCATGAGCGGGAAGACCACTGACCTTCCTCCCATCGGCCCGCCGCCCGGCCCACCGGCCGGTCAGAGCCGGCGAGAGCCGGTGAGAGCCGGTCGTCAGAGCCGGTCGAGGATCCGCGCCAGATAGGCCCGCAGCAGCTCCCGCGTCTCGCTCACGATCTCCTGGTCCCCCGACGGCAGCACCCGGAAAGCCAGCTGGAGCAGCGCGTCGGCCGCCTCCACCGACACGAGCACCGCCCGCCGCAGCTCCTCGTCCGCCACGCGGCCCAGATGCGCGGCGAGCAGGTCCGCCAGCCGCCCCGCCACTTCGAGGTTGGCTCCGGCGGCAGGAGCCCCGACGGGGATCTGCGAGCCGAAGTCGACCAGCGCGAAGCCGGGCACGGAACGCTTCATGGCCAGGTACTCGTCCAGCACGACGTCAACCGCGCCCCGCCAGTCGTCGGAGCCCACCCCGGGGAGGCGCGCGGCGATCCGTTCGGCGTATCCGTCCAGGTTGCGGCGCGCGAGGGCGTCGACCAGCGCCCGCTTGTTGCCGAAGAAGCGGTAGACCGACCCGATCGGCACGCCGGCCCTGGCCGCGACCCTACGGGTGGACAGCTCCTCGTAGCCGGTCTCGTCGAGCACCTCCGCGCAGGCGTCCAGAATCCGGGCGAGCCGGTCGGCGCTGCGCTGCTGGACCGGCACGCGGCGCAGATGCGCGGAGGAGGGAAGCGGGGAACGGGCCTGGGACACGCCGCCCATCATGCCGCTCCGTTGCCGTTGACGGGGTGAACCTGCAATCCTACGGTTGTCCATAGGAATGGATTCCAGGAATCCTTCAGCACCAGGAGCGGGCGATGAGCGGCACCGAGCAGGCGCGGAAGATGGTCGAGGGGCTGACCGACCGGTCGTTCTCCCCCGGCTTCGGCAACGAACACAGTTCCGAGGCGGAGCCCGGTGCACTTCCCCAGGGGCGCAACTCCCCCCAGCGCGCCCCCCACGGCCTCTACGCGGAGCAGCTCAGCGGCTCGGCCTTCACCGAGCCCCGCGCGCACAACCGCCGCTCGTGGCTGTACCGGATCCGGCCCTCTGCCGCGCACCCTCCCTTCGTGCGCGTCGACAACGGCCATGTCCGCAGCGCCCCCTTCACCGAAACCGTGCCCGACCCCAACCGGCTGCGCTGGAACCCGCTGCCCGAGCCCGCGCCCGGTACCGACTGGCTGGCCGGTCTGTGGACCCTCGGCGGCAACGGCGACGTCACCCAGCGCACCGGTATGGCCGTGCACCTCTACCACGCCAATACGTCGATGACGGACCGGGTGTTCAGCGACGCGGACGGCGAACTGCTGATCGTCCCCGAACGCGGCGGGCTGCTCCTCGTGACCGAACTCGGCCTGCTGCCCGCCCGCCCCGGCGAGGTGGCGCTGATCCCCCGCGGTGTCCGCTTCCGCGTCGAGCTCCTGGACGAGACGGCCCGTGGTTACGTCTGCGAGAACTACGGACAGCCCTTCCAGCTCCCCGACCTCGGCCCGATCGGCGCCAACGGCCTGGCGAACGCCCGTGACTTCCTGGCCCCCGTCGCCGCCTACGAGGACGTCGAGCGCCCGGTGGAGGTGGTCAACAAGTTCTGCGGCAACCTGTGGGCGGCGACGTACGACCACTCCCCGCTCGACGTGGTCGCCTGGCACGGCAACCACGTCCCGTACGTCTACGACCTGCACCGTTTCAATGTGATCGGGTCGATCTCGTACGACCACCCCGATCCCTCGATCTTCACGGTGCTCACCTCGCCGTCCGACACCCCCGGCCTCGCCGGAGTCGACTTCGTCGTCTTCGCACCGCGCTGGCTCGTCGGCGAGGACACCTTCCGCCCGCCCTACTTCCACCGCAACGTGATGAGCGAGTACATGGGCCTGATCGAGGGCGCGTACGACGCCAAGGCCGAAGGTTTCGTGCCGGGCGGCGGATCGCTGCACAACATGATGTCGGCGCACGGCCCCGACCGGGAGACGTTCGACCGGGCGAGCGCCGCCGAGCTGAAGCCGCAGAAGATCGACGACGGCCTGGCCTTCATGTTCGAGACCCGCTGGCCGGTGACCGCGACCGGGCAGGCGGCGAACGCGGACCACCTGCAGAAGGGGTACGACGACGTATGGCAGGGTCTGGAGCGCCACTTCAGGCCGTAGTGGAGAGATGCCGTTTTCGGAGATGCCGTGACCTCCTTCGCCCCTGACTCGCTGGTCCTGAACCGCAAACTGCCGCTGTGGTATCAGGTCTCGCAGTCGCTGCGCGCCTCGATACTGGGCCGGCCCCCCGAGGCGTCGCTGCGGCTGCCCACCGAGGAACAGCTGGCCCAGCACTACGGCGTGAGCGTCCTGACCATGCGCCAGGCGCTCAAGGAGCTGGAGGAGGAGGGCCTGATCAGCCGGCACCGGCGGCGCGGCACCTTCATCGAACCGGGGGCACGGCGGGGCGCGCCCCGCCGGCTCCTCGGCTCCATCGACGCGATCGTCGCCCAGCAGTCCGGCGAGCGCACCACGATCCTCGACCACGGCCCGGAGCCGGTGCCCGGCGAGCTCACGGAGTACTTCCCGGACGCCGCGGAGGTCGTGGTGTACCGGCGGCTGCGCTGCGACGGCGACACCGGGGAGCCCACCAACTGGGCCGAGAACGCGCTGCACCCGGACGTCGCCGCCGGTCTGGACATCACGGATCTGGAACGCTGGCCGATGACCAAGGTCCTGCGGGACTCTCTCGGCGTCCGGATCAGCCGGATCACGGACACCGTGGAGGCCCGGCTCGCGGACCCGCGGACCGCGGAACTGCTGCGGGTGCCGCTGCTGAGCCCGATCCTCCACTACACCGGAGTGACGTACGACGACTCCGGCCGGGTCGTCGACGTGGCACGCATCCGCTACCGCGGGGACCGGTTCTCCTTCTCCGTCACCCTGGACGCCGCGGACTAGACGGGTCGTCGGTGGCTATTAGCATGCGGACGGTGACTGCTCTCACCGAGGACGTGCCGCTGCTCGACGACCTCATGCCGTGGTCCGTCGCACCGCTGCGACTGGGCCGGAGCTGGGTGATGGCCCCGGACGCGGCCTGTCTGCGGACGCGTTGGGACACCCTCGTACGGGCGGAGGACGGCGAGCACGAGGCGCTGTTCCGCCCCACCCGGCTGCGGGGACCGCACAGCGCGGTCGCACAACTGCCCGGCCGGGCGACCGGTACGGGGCGGCTCGCCCGCGAGGGCGGACGCTGCCCGGAGCCCGTGCGGGTGCTGCACGGGCCGTTCGACGAGCAGTGGCTGATACCGGACCACCGGCTGATCGACGTGGCACGGCCCGAGTTGTGGCGGGTACGGGACGAACACCAGCTGTTCGTCGTCGAGGCGGGCACGGCCCTGGTGGTGTCCGGCCTGCTGCCGGACGGACGCACGCCCGCGGGCCGGCCGGGCCGGGTCCGGCCGCTGTACCGCCGGCCGGGCGGCCACGAACCCAACCTCGCGCCCGGTCTGACGGAGTTGCTCGGCGAGCAGTACGGGTGCACGGTGGGCGCGGAGGATGTCGCGGCCTGGGTGGTGGCGGCCGCGGAATCGACGCCGACTGGATGCGTCGTGCCGCTCACCGCGGACGCCGGCGTCTGGGCCTCCGGGGTCGCCCTGGGACGCGAGCTGATCCGCGTCATGCTGCGCGGGGCGCGGGGCGCGGAACGCCCGCGGCTGCCGGGGGGCCGCCGCCCGTACGTCCGCGCGGCGCTGCCGGCCAGGCCGTCGTCCGTCGACTACGTCCCCGACGAGGAGACGCTCGTCATCGGCGACACCGGCCGCGTCTCGCCCGTGCCGGCGGCGGCCTGGGACTACGAGGTGGGCGGTGCGCGGGTCCTTCAGCTCTGGTTCGAGCAGCGGACGGGGGCGGCGGAGCCGGGCACGCTGGATGCGGTGCGGCCGGCGGCGTGGCCGCAGCAGTGGACCTCGGAGCTGCTGGAGCTGATCACCGTGCTGGCGATGCTGGCGGACCTGGCGCCGCGGCGGGCGGCGTTGACCGCGCCCGGCCACGCCCGGCTGCCGGCCGCCGCCCTGCGCGCGGCGGGCGTCCTCCCGCCACCGTCCCGCTCTCGCCGCCCGGCGTCGGTCCTGGACTTCGCGGAGGAGGGGCCGGAGGGGCAGTTCGCGCTGCTGTGACGGCGGGGGGGCGGGCGGGGCCGCTGCGCGGGGCCGTTCCCCACCCCGCCCGTTCCCGAATCCGGGCTCCTCCGCCTGCGCCTGGCGGCGTGGGGGGACCCCCACCGGACCCCCGCGCCTCAAACGCCGGCGAGGCTGATTTCGCGGAGCGAAATCCAGCCCGGCCGGCGTTTGAGGCCACCGCGCGGAGCGCGGTACGGGTCCGGGCGGAGCCCGGTTTCGGGCGGGGTGGGGAACAAGCCCGCCGCAGACGCCACCCGCCGCACCCGCCGGGTGGTGACAAAGGTGCTACGTACACGATATGCACGGCTGCATGAGCCCTCAGCCACAGCCACTGCCCCTGGACGGCATCACGGTCGTCGCCGTCGAACAGGCCGTCTCCGCCCCGTTCGCCACGCGCCAGCTGGCCGACCTCGGAGCCCGCGTGATCAAGGTGGAGCGCCCCGACGGCGGGGACTTCGCCCGCGGCTACGACACCGCCGCCCGCGGTCTCGCCTCGCACTTCGTGTGGTGCAACCGCGGCAAGGAGTCCATCGCGGTGGACCTCAAGGATCCGCGCGGCCTCGACGTCGTGCACCGGCTCGTCGCCGGGGCCGATGTGTTCGTCCAGAACCTCGCACAGGGTGCGGCCGCCCGGCTCGGCCTGGACGCCGAGACCCTGTGCGCCGGGCATCCGCGGCTGGTCGCCGTCGACATCTCCGGTTACGGATCGACTGGCCCGTACGCGCACAAGCGCGCGTACGACATGCTCGTGCAGTGCGAGGCCGGCCTCGTCTCCGTGACGGGCACGCCCGAGGAGCCGGTGAAGGCCGGCGTCCCGGCGGCCGACATCGCCGCCGCGATGTACGCCTTCTCCGGTGTGCTGGCGGCCCTGCTGCGGCGGGGCACCACGGGGCGCGGCGGGCCGGTGGAGATCTCCATGCTGGAGTCGCTGGCCGAGTGGATGGGGCATCCGCTGCACCACGGGATGCACGGGGGCGAGCCTCCGGCGCGCACCGGGCTGGCGCACGCCGTCATCGCACCGTACGACGCCTATGCCACCGCGGACGGCGGTCAGGTGCTGCTGTCGGTGCAGAACGACCGCGAGTGGCGGCGGTTGTCCGGACAGGTGCTGGAGCGGCCGGAGTTGGGACTCGACCCCGCGTTCGCCACGAACACGGCCCGCACGGCGAACCGGGAGCGGACGGACGCTGCCGTGGCCAAGGCACTGGCGGGGCTGGACACCGAGGAGGCGGTCGCACGGCTGGAGGCGGCGGGCATCGCCTGTGCGCGGCTCAACAACATGACCGATGTGGCCGCCCATCCGCAGCTCGAGGCGCGGGACCGGTGGCGCGAGATCGGTTCACCGGCCGGACCGCTCCGGGCGATGCTGCCCCCGATCACCCTGCCGGGCGGGGAACCGGCTCGGATGGGGGCGGTTCCCGGTCTGGGGGAGCACACCGACGCGCTGCTGCGGGCCCTGGGGATGACGGATGAAGCTGCGGCGGTGCTGCGCCGGGACGGTGTGGTCGCCTGAGCGGGTGGGCGCGGTCGTCCCGACGCCGGGAGCGGGTGGGTGGTGGGGCCGGGCGTCGGGTCAGCCGCGGCTGCCGAACAGTGAGCGGCGCAGCCGGCGCAGCGGCGCGAAGAGCGACACGCGGGCGCTCTTGCTCCGGCGGCTGTGCGTCACGTCACGCGAGGTCAGTTCACGCATCAGGAGCGTCGCCTCGGCCGACTCGCGCTGCGGGACGGCAGGGCCGCCGAGCACCGAGAGATGGCGGTCGAGACGCGAGCTGGTCGCACCGCTCCCGCAGGTGATGGCAGGTACTCGCGCCCTGCTGCGCACTGTTATCTGATCCATGTCACTCCCCACCCGTACGAGGCACCCGGCCCGGGCAGGTTAACCCTATCGCCCCGCCGGTACACCCGTGTATCCCGCCTGCATGATTCACCGCACTCGTACGCGGGTTGACCATTACTCTCCGAATCTGACTGATTCCAGGGCGAGTTGGACAACGTGCAGAAAGATTTCCGGCCTCCATCGTACTGATGGCCTATCAACACCACTACGACCGGAATGAGTTGAGCTAACTTGGAGTGGTTTCCACCATGCTGCGGCGCTGGTTGCGGACAGGGGGCTCGCCATGAGCGACGTACCGGGAACGGCGGGGACCGCACGGCTGATCGCGGGCCGATACCGCCTGCTGAGCCCGCTGGACGAGGACGGCGGCGGCACCCTGTGGCTGTCCCACGACGAGGTCCTGCGGCGCGAGGTCGCCGTCAAACAGGTCAGGGCGCCGGCCTCGCTCGCGGCCGGGGACGTCCGCCGGCTGTACACACACCTGGAGAACGCCGCTCGTGCCGCCGGCCGCGTCTCGCACCGCAACGCGGTCGCCGTCCACGACGTGGTGACCGAGGACGGCCGGCCGTGGATCGTGAGCGAACTGGTGCGCGGCCTCACCCTCGCGGACGTCCTCGACGCCGAGGGACCGCTCCCCCCGCGCCGTGCCGCCCACGTGGGGGCGGAGGTGCTGGCCGCGCTGCGGGCGGCGCACGCCGCGGGGGTGCTGCACCGGGACGTGAACCCGTCGAAGGTGCTGATGGCCAACGACGGCCGGGTGATGGTCACGGACTTCGGGACGGTGGCGGAGCACGACTCCCCCGAGTTCGGCGCACCGGAGACGGTGGCGGGCCGTGACCCGGGCCCGGAATCGGACCTGTGGTCGCTGGGTGCCCTGCTGCACGCGGCGGTGGAGGGGCGCTCCCGGTTCGGCGCCGCCACCGACGCGTCCACGGCGCCCGGCTCCCCGGAGCGCCCGGCACCGGCCGCGGCCGATGCCCTCGGTTCGGTGATCACGGGTCTGCTGCACCGCAATCCGGCGGACCGGCTCGACGCCGCGGAGGCCGAGCACCAGTTGCGCCTGGTGAGCGCGGGCGGTGGCGGCGTACGGACGGACGGGACGCCCGCCGCGTCCGCACCG
Organism: Streptomyces peucetius; assembly: GCF_025854275.1. Taxonomy (NCBI): domain Bacteria; kingdom Bacillati; phylum Actinomycetota; class Actinomycetes; order Kitasatosporales; family Streptomycetaceae; genus Streptomyces; species Streptomyces peucetius. The sequence goes on from NZ_CP107567.1 coordinate 1,588,227, forward strand.
CGGACCGCACCGGACACGGTGGCCGAGCCGGACAGCGCCCCACCGCCGGACACGACCTCCCGTCCGGTCGCGCCGGCGGCCACGGGCGCCGCCGGGCCGTCCGACGCATCCAGGCGGGCGACGACGGTCCTGGCGGTGGGCGTGGCGCTGCTGCTGCTCTGCGTCGTGGCACTGGTCTGGGCGGTGGCGGGGAGCGCGTGACCCGAGGGCGGTGACCGGCCCGCGGCAGAGCCCGCGGGCCGGTCACGGTGCGACGCCGGCCGTGCTGTGGCTTGCCGGGCTCAGGCGGCGGAGTCGAACACCGGCAGGTAGCCACCGGACTGGCCGGCCGCAGTCGGGTGGTACGACTCCCCGATGTTGAACCAGTTGAGGCTGTGCAGCCAGGACGCGCCGGAGCAGATCTCATGGCCGGTGAACGTCCCGACGACGCTCGCGTAGCCGTAGCCGTGGTCGGCCGCGCGCTTGGCGATCGCCGCGTTGAGATGGTCTGCGGCGCCATTGATGGCGGACCGCTCGTTCTCGCTCAGACCGGCCATGCAGGTGCCGTTCAGCTTGTAGAAGCGGGGATAGCCGAGGACGACGACCCTGGCGGCGGGGGCCTTGGCGCTGATCGCCGAGTACACCTGGTCGAGCTTGCCGGGCAGCGTCGTGTCGACGTACTCCTTGGCCTGTTCGATCCGGGCGAGGCAGGCGGACTCGGACTGGAGCACACAGGTGGTCATGACGTCGGCGAAGCCGGCGTCATTGCCGCCGACGGTGATGGAGACGAGGTCGGTGGCGGACGTGAGCGGGACGAGCTGATTCGCCGTGACGTCACCCGTACGAGCGCCCGAGCAAGCGGTGAACGCGAACGACGAGGGTGAATTGGCGTTGGCCCACAGCTTCGGATAGGCCCGGGTGCTGCGCTTGCAGTTACCGCTCGCGCTGTCGTAACTGCCGGCTCCCACACCGGAGGAGTAGGAGTCGCCGAGAGCCACATAGTCCAGGGACTGGGCGGTGGTGTCGGCCTGCGCCGGGCCCGCTCCGGTGAGAGCGAGGACGGCGCCGAGGAGGAGTGAGGATGAGAATGCCGCGGCTCGGGACAGTTTCATGGAACCTCCCTTTAGCAGGATCTCTGCCTCACATTTCGTAGCAGCGGAGGGACTTCACCGGAAGTGTCCATGCCAAAAATGTTACTGATGAGTCAGTGGGACGGTTGGGACGACACCGCACACGGGCGCTGATCGGCTGTCAAAAACCCCGAAAGCAGGGCCTCTACGACGGTCTTGTCATACAGTCCCAATCATCAATACCGTCGTACATCCACCCGCACCGGTCCGTCACGCACAGCGGCTCAGGGGAGGGCATCGGCACCGCGAGGGGCACCGGGCGGGAATTACGGCAGGGGGGTGCCGTGTTCGTCCCCGCGCTCGCGCACATGCCGAGCCGTGGACGGCGCGGCCAGTGAAGCCGGCTCAACCACCCAGCGCGGCACGGGGCTTCGTCATGGGCGGATGAGTAGAACCCCCCTTTCGAACCGGACACTCATCCGGGCCGCCCGCGAGAAGGCGGTCCACCGGTGGAGAGAGGGAACGAAGGCCCATGAGCTCAGTCCTGCACCCGGCCGCCCCGGGGCAAGATCCGGTGAACGAACTCGCCCGCACGTCGGCCGGATACCGGCCGATCTCCTCGCACCTCGCCATCACCCCGCCCGTCAGCGTCGTGATCCCCGCGATGAACGAGGCGGAGAACCTTCCGCACGTCTTCAAGACCCTGCCCGACTGGATCCACGAAGTGGTGCTCGTCGACGGACGGTCCGCCGACGACACCGTCGCGGTCGCCCGTGACCTGTGGCCCGGCCTCACGGTCGTCCGGCAACTCGGCAAGGGCAAGGGCGACGCCCTGATCAGCGGGTTCGCCGCCTGCACGGGCGACATCATCGTGATGGTCGACGCCGACGGCTCCGCCGACGGGCAGGAGATCGTCTCCTACGTCTCCGCCCTCGTCTCCGGCGCCGACTTCGCCAAGGGCTCGCGCTTCGCCAACGGGGGCGGCACCGACGACATGACCTGGGTGCGCAGGCTGGGCAACCGGGTCCTGTGCGCCGTCGTCAACGCCAAGTTCGGCGCGCGGTACACCGACCTCTGCTACGGCTACAACGCCTTCTGGAGGCACTGCCTCGACGACATCAGCCTGGACTGCACCGGTTTCGAGATCGAGACCCTGATGAACATCCGGGTGGTCAAGGCGGGGCTGCGGGTCCAGGAGGTGCCCAGCCACGAGTACCTGCGCATCCACGGCGTCAGCAATCTGAGGGCCGTCAGCGACGGGCTGCGGGTGCTGAAGGTGATTCTCAAGGAGAAGCGCGTACGGCGGGACGCCCGCCGGCGGCCCGCGAGCCCGGGCGTCCCGGGGCCACGAGGAGGCGTGTCGTGAGCCCGTCCCACGACGGCCGCCGCTTCTCCGTGGTGATCTGCGCCTACACCGAGGAGCGCTGGGAGGACATCCTCGCGGCGGTCGCCTCGGTACGGCGCCAGACCCTGCCGGCCCTCGAGACGCTGCTCGTCGCCGACCACAATCCGGCGCTCCTGCGGCGGCTGCGCGACCGTTACGCGTCCGAACCGGAGGTGCGGGTGCTCGCCAACGCGGGCTCCCGCGGTCTCTCCGCCGGCCGCAACACCGGAATCGGGGCGTCCCGGGGCGAGTTCGTCGCCTTCCTCGACGACGACGCCGTCGCCGAACGCGACTGGCTGCGGTACTTCGCCGAGGCGTACGACGACCCGCGGGTCATGGCCGTCGGCGGGCACACCCTGCCCGCCTGGGCCTCCGGCCGCAGACCGGCATGGTTCCCGGAGGAGTTCGACTGGGTCGTCGGCTGCACCTACCGGGGGCTGCCGCCCGGAAAGGTGCAGGTGCGCAACGTGCTCGGCGGCAACGCCTCCTTCCGCCGCTCGGCGTTCGACGCCTGCGGCGGCTTCGCCACCGGCATCGGGCGCGACGGGGACCGGCGGCCGCTGGGGTGCGAGGAGACCGAGCTGTGCATCCGGCTCACCCGGGCGCTCCCCGGCGCGGTGCTCCTGATCGACGACCGCGCGGTCATCCACCACCGGGTCCCCGCCGCCCGCGAACGGTTCGGCTACTTCCGCACCCGCAGCTACGCCGAGGGGCTTTCCAAGGCGCTGGTGGCCCGCAGCGTGGGAGCGGGCCCAGGGCTCGCGACGGAGCGCCGCTACACCACCCGTGTCCTTCCCGCCGGTGTCGCCCGCGGGCTGCGCGACGCGCTGCAAGGCCGCAGGGGCGGCGCACGCCGGGCCGGCGCGATCGTCGCGGGCGTCACCGCGGCGGCCGCCGGTTGCGTCGTCGGCGGCGTACGGGCACGCGTCGGCGGCGTGACGTTCTCCTCCGGACCGGTCGCCACGAGCACGGCACCCGCACCCTCGAAGGCCGCTCCATGAACCGGGCGGTGCCCATCCTGATGTACCACGCCGTCGGGGAGCGGCCCGCTCCGGCGGCGTACAGCCTGTCGGTCTCCCCCGCCGCTTTCGCACGGCAGATGGAGATGCTCGCGGAACACGGGTGCACGCCCGTCACCACGGCACGGCTCGGCGACGCCTGGCGCTCCGGCGGGCGCCGGCCGCTGCCGGACCGTCCGGTGCTGATCACCTTCGACGACGGCTACGAGGGCGTGCACCGGCACGCCCTCCCCGTCCTCGCCGCACACGGCTTCGCCGCCACCGTCTTCGTCACCACCGGCTGGCTGCGCGGCCCGTACGACCGGGGGAAGGCGCTCGACACCATGCTCGACTGGCAGCAGGTGCGTGAACTCGCCGGCGCCGGCACGGAGATCGGCGGCCACGCCCACACCCATCCCCAGCTCGACCAGCTCGACGACCCGCGCCTCGCCCACGAGACCGCCCACTGCCGGGACGTCATCGCCCAGGAACTGGGGGCCGCGCCCGTCTCGTTCGCCTACCCGTACGGCTACTCCGACCGCCGGGTCCGCGACGCCGTCCGCACCGCCGGCTTCAGGCAGGCCCTCGCCGTCGGCAACGCACACGCGGCGCGGCGCCAGGGCCCGTACGCACTGCGGCGGCTGACGGTACGGCGCGGAACAGGACCGGCCGAGTTCCGGCGGCTCCTCGAAGGGCACGCACTCACCAGGAACTTCGCCAAGGACCGTGCCCTCACCAAGGGCTACGCCGTCGTGCGCCGGGCCCGCCGGGCCGCCGCACTCGTCCTCCGCTGAGCCTGTCCGGCCGCCGCACCGGCAAAAGACCGTGCGGCGGCCGGGGACGTGCCGGATCATGGGCGGCATGTCTGCCAACCCCAAGGACGCACTGCCGATCCGGCTCAACGTCGACGACAGCGACTCGCCCTCCGACGTCATCGACGCGCTGTTCCTCGGACGCTTCGCGACGGGCGAGCAGCCGTACTCCCACAGCTCCTCGATCGACCGCGTCAGGCCCGGCGCGACGATGCTGCCGCCCCGGGCCACCGTCCTGCGCTCGGCGCGCGACGACGACCGCAGCGCCACGCTCGCCGAGGGCGACGGTTGGACGCTGCTGATCTCCCGCTGGAACCGCGGCGCGGACGTCACCGTCACGGCGGTCAGCTCCGAAGTCGCCGAGAAGATCCTCAAAGAGGCGACCGACGGCGCGGCGGACGAACCGGAACCGCAGCCCTCGAACGTGACCATGGGCTTCTGGTACGTCTCACCGCGCCGCGGCCCGCACCGCACGACACGGCAGATCGCGGCCGGTACGTGGGAAGAGGTCCGTGCCAACTACACGGCGCCGGTCGCCGACGCGATGGACCGGCTGATGAAGGTCACGCCCGACGACATCGCGGGCCGGCTGCTGCTGCTCCACGGCCCGCCCGGCACGGGCAAGACCTCCGCGCTGCGCACGCTGGCCCGCTCCTGGCGCGACTGGTGCCAGGTGGACTGCGTCCTGGACCCGGAACGGCTGTTCAACGACGTCGGCTATCTGATGGACATCGCGATCGGCGAGGACGAAGGCACCTCCAAAGGGCGCTGGCGGCTGCTCCTGCTGGAGGACTGCGACGAACTGATCCGCGGCGAGGCGAAGCACACGGCGGGCCAGGCGCTGTCCCGCCTGCTCAACCTCACGGACGGCCTGCTGGGCCAGGGCCGCAACGTCCTGGTGGGTGTCACCACCAACGAGGACCTGGAACGCCTCCACCCGGCGGTCGTCCGCCCGGGCCGCTGCCTCGCCCGCATCGAGGTGGGCCCGCTGACCCGGCCGGAGGCGGTGTCCTGGCTCGGCACGGACCAGGGCGTGGGTCGCGAGGGCGCGACGCTGGCGGAGCTCTACGCACTGCGACGGGGTACGCCGCCGGCGTCCGTCCCCGCGCAGCAGGGGGGCGGCGAGGACGCGGGCCTGTACCTCTGACGGGGCGGTTGGCGGACCGCTGCGCGGAGCCTGTCCCCTCCCCGCCCCTTCCCGAACCGTGGGCTCCGCCCCCGGACCCCCGCGCCTCAAACGCCGGCGGGGCTGTACATGCCGCTGCGCGGCATTTACGGGTCCGGGCGGAGCCCGGTTTCGGGAAGGGGCGGGGAGGGGAACAGCCCGTCGCAGGCGCCACCCCCGTCAGCCCTCGCCCCCGCCCCCGCCCTCGTAGGCCGCCCGCACCGCGTCCCCCACCACCCCCACCGCCGCCTCCCGCGAAAGCCCCAGCCGGCGCACCCGCGCCGCGTACACCGCCGCGGCCGCCGCCGCCTCCCGCTGGGCCGCGTCCCCCGAGGCCGCCACGAACGTGCCGTTGCGGCCCCGCGTCTCGATCACACCGTCGGCCTCCAGCGCCCGGTACGCCTTGGCCACGGTGTTGGCGGCGAGGCCCAGCCGCTCGGCGAGGCCGCGGACGGTCGGCAGCCGGTAACCGACCGGCAGCGCACCCGAGCGCGCCTGTTCGGAGATCTGCGTACGGACTTGTTCGTACGGTGCGTCGGACGCGTCGGCATCGATGGTGATGTTCAAGGTCGTCACGGCGCGATTCTCCCCCACCGCCCCGATATTCGGAGGCGCCGCCGCCCTCCGCGCGCGTAAGGTCCCCGCCCATGACTGTGATCATCCGTGACTTTTGCCCCGAGGACGCCGAAGCCGTGACCCGGGTCCGGCGTGCCTGCATGCCCTTCGAGGTGACGACACCCGCGTCCCTCCTCTTCGGGGTGGAGACCGCCAACCCTGCCAAGAAGTACCGGCTGTTGGTGGCAGAGAAGGACGGAGAGCTGATCGGCACGGCCCATGCCGGTATCGCGTACGACTCCTCGGAGCCCGGGCAGTCGTTCGTCACCCCGCATGTCCATCCGGAGCACCGGGGTCACGGCGCGGGCGGTCTGCTGCTGCGGGTCGCCGAGGAGCATCTCGCCGCGGAGGGCGCGACCAACGTGTACGCGTGGGTGCTGGAGGGCGCGCAGAACCTCGCGTTCGCCGAGAAGCGCGGCTACCGGCCCACTCGTTCCGCGCACTTCCAGCGCCTCGATCTGGCGAACGGCCCGCTTCAGGAGCTTCCCGCCCTGCCCGCGGGCGCCGAGCTGCGCACCGCCGCCGACTTCGAGGCCGACCCGCGGCCGATGTTCGAGGCGGACGCGGAGGCGACCTCGGACGAGCCGAGTGACATCAACACCGACTTCGACGACTACGAGGACTGGATCGCCCACACCTGGAACGACCCGCTGCTCGACCGGCAGCTGTCCACGGTCGTCGTGGTGGACGGCAGGGTCGCGGCCTACACCGCCGCGATCACGGACGGCGCCACCCGCTATCTGTCCGGGATGACGGGCACCCTGCGCGCCCACCGCGGCAAAGGACTGGCGAAACTGGCCAAGACCGACTCGCTGCGCCGGGCCCGCGCGGCGGGCTACACGGACGCCTTCACGAACAACGACGCCGACAACGGCCCGATGCTCGCGATCAACAGGTGGTTCGGGTACGAGATCTGCGCGAGGGAGGTACGCCATGTCCGCGCCCTCGATTGACGTACGGCTCGTCAAGGCCGGTGCGACGAAGATCCGCTACCCGGCCGAGCTGCTCGGCGACGACGGTACCCATCTCGCCGTCCGCGCCCCGTGGGCGGCGCCCGGCGGGCGCGACTTCGGGTTCGTACGTTTCGAGCCGGGCGATGTGTTCACCGAGCACTACTGGCGGAACCGCTGGTACTCGGTCAAGGAGGTCCGCACCGGCGCCGGCACGCTCAAGGGCTGGTACTGCGACATCACCCGGCCCGCCGTACTGGCGGAGGGCGGCGGCGAGGTGAGCGTCGAGGATTTGGACCTCGACCTGTGGGTGTCCGCGGACGGCCACGAGATTCTGCGGCTGGACGAGGACGAGTTCGAGGAGAGCGGCCTTGCCGTCCGCGACCCCGAGGCAGCGGCGGAAGCCGTCTCGGCCCTCGACGAGCTGGAACGACGTGCCCGCGAGGGCCGCTTCACGGAGCTGCTCACCCTGTGAACGGGTGAACGGCCGACGGCAGGAGGGGCGGCCACCGCGGTGGCCGCCCCTCCTCGTCCTTCCGCCTCCGACTCAGCCGGTCGACCGACGGCCCCGCACGACGAGCTTCTTCAGCCACGGCCAGGCCAGCAGCACCACGATCACCGTGTACACGGTCACCGAGAAGGGTGTGTTGACGAGTCCGGCCGCGTTGCCGTCGCTGATCTGGAGCGCGCGCCGAAGCTGCTGTTCGGCCGCCGGGCCGAGGATGACACCGATGACGGCGGGCAGCACGGGCAGCCCGTAGCGCCGCATGCCGAAGCCGATCAGACCGATGATCAGCAGGATCACCAGGTCGATGGCCTCGCCGCCGACCGCGTACGCGCCGACCGCCGCGAAGAACAGGATGCCCGCGTAGAGGTACGGCCTGGGGATGCGCAGCAGCTTCGCCCACAACGGCGCGAGCGGCAGGTTGAGCGCGAGCAGCAGCGCCATGCCGACGAACAGCGAGGCGATCAGGCCCCACACCAGGTCGGGTTCGCGCTGGAAGAGGAGCGGGCCCGGCTGGATGCCGTACTGCTGGAACGCGGCCAGCATCACTGCGGCGACGGCCGTGGTCGGCAGGCCGAGAGTGAGCATCGAGACGAGGGTGCCCGCCGCCGAGGCGGAGGCCGCGGACTCGGGCCCGGCCACGCCCTCGATGGCGCCCTTGCCGAACTCGTCCTTGTGCCGGGAGAGCCGCTTCTCCGTCACGTACGACAGGAAGGTGGGGATCTCCGCGCCGCCGGCGGGGATCGCGCCGAAGGGGAAGCCGATGACGGGACCGCGCAGCCACGGCTTCCAGGTGCGCTTCACATCGGACTTCGCCAGCCACGGCCGGCCGACCGGGATGGCGTCGCCGCTGGTGCGCCGCAGATGGGCGGCGACCCACAGGGCCTCGCCGATCGCGAAGAGCCCGACCGCGACGATGACGACGTCGATACCGTCGGCGAGCTGGAGCGACCCGAAGGTCAGCCGCTGCTGGCCGGTCATCTGGTCGAGGCCGACGAGACCGATGGTGAGGCCGATCAGCAGGGACGCGAGCCCGCGGATGCGTGAGGAGCCGAGGACCGAGGTGACGGCGATGAACGCCAGCACCATGATCGCGAAGTAGTCGGGGGCGCCGATGTCGACGGCCAGTTCCGCCACCGTCGGGGCGAGCACCACCAGCAGGATCGTGCCGATCATGCCGCCCGCGAAGTGGCCGCCGGCCGCGGCCGCGAGCGCCTGCGCGCCGCGTCCGGCCTTCGCCATCGGGTTGCCCTCGATGGCGGCGACCACCGCCGCGCTCTCACCGGGGGTGTTGAGCAGGATCGAGGTGGTGGAGCCGCCGAACATGGCGCCGTAGTAGATCCCGGCGAACATGATGAACGCGCCGGTCGGCTCGAGGCCGTAGGTCACCGGCAGCAGCAGCGCGACCGCCATGGCCGGGCCGATGCCGGGCAGGACTCCGATGGCGGTGCCGAGCAGGACGCCTATGGCGGCCCAGAGCAGGTTGACCGGGGTGAGCGCCGTGCCGAAGCCGTCGAGGAGGGAGTTCAGGGAATCCATCAGAGCACTCCCATCAGCGGGCCGCCGGGCAGCGGGACGCCGAGCAGGTTGTTGAAGACGAAGTAGGTGACGACGGAGAGGACGGCCGCGATCAGCGGGTCGCGGTCGGTACGCCGGCTGCCCAGCGCGTACGCGGAGCCCCAGAAGAGCAGCGCGCCGGAGACGGGGAAGCCGAGCGGTCCGATGAGGACGGCGCCGGCGAGGAACACTCCGGCGAGCAGCAGCACCGTGCGCCAGTCGCCCGGCTCGGACAGGTCGATGTCCTCGCCGCCCTCGGCCTCGCCCCGGCCGCCTCTGAGCACGTCGAGCGCGAGGAGTACGGCGACGACCAGCAGGCCGATGCCGACGGCGATCGGGACGGTCCGCGGGCCGACCGGCCCGCGCTGGGTGATGTCGACGTCCATGGTGAGCGCGTCGGTGAGGACGAGGACACCGATGACGAGGAGCAGCAGGCCGACGCCGAGCTCCGAGTGTTCACGCAGCCAGGAGCGGCGCCCCTGGGTTCCGGTGGTGCTCACAGGCCCAGCTCCTTCAGCACCTGGTCGACGCTGTCGTCCTGCGCGTCGAGGAAGTCGCCGAACTCGTCGCCGGGGAGGAACGCGTCGTCCCAGCCGTTCTTCTTCAAGGAGTCCCGCCATTCCTGCGAGTCGTGCAGCTTCGTGACGAGGCCGACGAGCTTGTCGCGCTCACCGTCGGACAGGCCGGGCGGTGCGACGATGCCGCGCCAGTTGGTGAACTCGGTGTCCAGGCCGGCCTCGCGCAGGGTGGGCGCGTCGAGGCCGGGGACCCGCTTCGGTCCGGTCACGGCCAGCAGCCGCAGCTCACCGGACTTGATCTGGTCGAGGTACTCGCCGACACCGGAGACGCCGAAGGCGACCTTGTTGCCGAGGATCGAGGCGAGCAGTTCGCCGCCGCCGTCGAAGGGGATGTAGTTGACGGACTTGGGAGCGATCCCCGCGGCCTGCGCCATCAGCATCGGCGCGAGATGGTCGGGCCCGCCGGGCGAGGACCCGCCGCCGACCGGCAGTTTGCCGGGGTTCTGCTTCCAGGCCGCGAGCAGCTGTCCGATGTTCCGGTACGGGGAGTCCTTGGACACGACCACGATGTCCTGCTCCTCCGTGAGCCGGGCGATCGGAGTGGTGTCGGCGAGGGTCCGGGGCGACTTGTTGGTGTGTACGGCTCCGACGACGCCGAGACCCATGGACATGGCCAGCTTGCCGTTGCCGTGTTCGCCGACGAGCCGGGCCAGTCCCACGGTGCCGCCGGCGCCGGGCAGGTTGAAGACCTCGATGTTGTGGGTGAGCCCTGCGTCCTCGGCGTTCTTCGCGGCCGTGCGGGCGGTGATGTCGTAGCCGCCGCCGGGCGTGTTGGGGACCATGAACCGCAGACCGGGGATCTGCGTCCCGGTTTCGGCACCGCTGCCCGTGGTGAGCAGCGGTGGCCCCACGAGCACCAGCAGCGCCGCCCCGAGCAGGGCAATGGGGGTGCGCATTCGCACGGGATCGCCTCTCGTAGATGTGTGAAGTGGCCCACATGTTGCCTGCGCGTTAAGAAGCTGTCTCTCTTCCGGAATCAATGGACGTTGTGGTCCTTGTGGTCGGGGCCTAGCGTGTCGGCGTGACAAAGGTGCTGGTGGTGGACGACGACTTCATGGTCGCCAAGCTGCACAGCCGCTATGTGTCCCAGGCGGAGGGGTTCACGGTCGTCGGGGTGGCCCACAGCGGCGCGGAGGCGCTGCGCGCCGCCGAGCGGCTGCGGCCCGACCTCGTGCTGCTCGACGTCTATCTGCCCGACATGGACGGCATCGCCGTGCTGCGGGAGCTGCGGGCGGCCGAGGAGCGCGACGCGGACCGGCCGAGCGTGGACGCCCTGTTCATCACGGCCGCCCGCGATGCCTCCGTCGTCCGTTCCGCCCTGCGCGCGGGCGCCCTGCACTATCTGATCAAGCCCTTCAACCAGGCCGCGCTCCATGAGCAGCTCCGGCATGTGGCATCGCTGCGCTCGCGCCTCGACCGGCTGGACGAGGCCCGCCAGGAGGACGTCGACCAGATCTTCGGCACCCGCCCGCCGGGCTCGCGCGAACTGCCCAAGGGTCTCGCGCCGCACACGGCGGAGCTGGTCGAGCGCATCCTGCGCGAGCACCCGGGCGACCTGTCGGCCTCCGAGTGCGCGGAGGCGGGCTCCCTGTCACGGGTGAGCGCGCGTCGCTATCTGGAGTACTTCGCGGAGACGGGCCGCGCGGAGGTGACGCTGCGCTACGGCGGCACGGGCCGTCCGGAACGGCGCTACCGCCGCATCGGCTGAGGCCGAGGAACCCGCGCTCAGGCTTCGGCAGGGGGCTGGTGAAGCCCGAAGGGCGAACCCTGGTCGTCGTGGCAGAGCTGGAAGCGCCCGAAGCGGGCGACCGTCTCCTCGTCGCCGCCCACGTCGATGTCGTCGACGCTGCCGCCGAGCTCGCGCACCCGGGCGACGGCGGCCCGCATGTCGTCGACCCTGAAGAACAGATAGGGGCTCGCCCCGGCGTCCCCGCCGTGCACTCCGCCGGGAACGTCCGGCGTGCGGATCGAGTATCCGCCGCCCTCGGTCGTCCCGGCGTCGAAGGTCCAGCCGAAGAGTCCGCTGTAGAAGACGCGGGCCTGCTCAAAGTCGCCGACGCCCAGCTCGAAGAACGAGATCTCCCCGGCCATGCCCCTCTCCCGACGTCCGTGGAACCCGGTGCGGTCCACCGTACGGCGGGCACGTGGCGGCCGCATCCGGCCGGAGGCCCGCTCCCGGGGCCCCTGTTGCGCCACGCGTCGGCCGGCCTCCGGAATACCCCTGGGGGTAAGAGGGTTGGAAGCGGCGTACCCAGTGATCATCCCTGGGCGGCGGCCTGTGTCACACCCCGCGTCGGCGCCCCGGGACCGAGAGCGGAGCAGACATGACCACCGAGACGGCGCACGGCACGGACCGTTCCTTCCTCTTCGTCCTCGGCAGTTCCCGCCCTGCCGGCAACACCAAGATCCTGGCCAGGGCGGCCGCCGAGCAGCTGCCCGCCGGTGTCCCGCAGCGCTGGGTGGATCTGGCCCGGCTGCCGTTGCCCGACTTCCAGGACGGGCGCCACGAGAGCGACAACTGGCCGGCCGGGGAGAACGAGGAGGCGCTTCGGCAGGCCACTCTGCAGGCCACGGACATCGTCATCGCCTCGCCCCTGTACTGGTACACCCTCTCGGCGCAGACCAAGCGTTACCTCGACTACTGGTCGGGCTGGCTGACCGTGCCCGAGTCGGACTTCAAGAAGCGGATGGCGGGCCGGACCCTGTGGGGTGTGACCGTCATGGCGGACGACGACGAGGCCGTCGCCGACGGGCTGGCGACCACGCTCAACCACACGGCGGCGTACCTGCGGATGCGCTTCGGCGGTCTGCTGCTCGGCAACGGCTCCCGGCCCGGTCAGGTACGGCAGGACGAGCGGGCGCTCATCCGCGCCAAGACCTTCTTCCAGCGTGAGGCCCCGCTCGCCCGGTTCCCCTACGAGGAGGCGGCCGGGGCGCGTTGAGGCCCCGCGACCGCTGCGCCGGCGGACGGGGCCGGGAGGAGCGGCGGCGTATCCTCGCGTGCGCGACCGTCCGCGTGCGCGATCGTCCCCGTTGGCCTGCGCACCGTGCCCGTCGTGTGCCGGACGGGGAGATCGGGGCTGCGTGGCGGGGCAGACCGCCTGGCGGGGGAAGGGGACGAGGGGATGCGCTGGGGCGGAGGGCAGGTCCTGCGTGATCGCAACGTGGCCTTCTACCTGAGTGGTGTCGTGGTCTCGGGTTTCGGCAGCTCGGCCATGGCGCTGGCAGCCGGCGTGTGGGCCAAGTCGCTCACCGGGTCGGACAGTCTGGCCGCCCTGACGACGTTCTGTGTGTGGGCGCCCCTGCTCCTCGGCCCGCTGATCGGCACGGTGGCCGACCGCGTGCGCCGGCGGCCGTTGCTGATCCTGGTCAATCTCGCCATGGCGGCATCGCTGCTGCCGCTTCTCGCCGTCGACTCCGGCGACCGGATCTGGATCCTGTTCGCCGTGCTGACCGTGTACGGCGTCAGCTCCGTGCTGCTGGATTCGGCGGAGGCGGCGCTGGTGGCCGCCGCCGTACCCGAGTCGCTGCGCGGTGACTTCAACGGCCTGCGTATGACGGCGAACGAGGGTATGAAACTGGTCGCCCCGCTCGTCGGGGCCGGTCTGTTCGTGCAATTCGGCGGCGCGGCCGTGGCCCTGCTGGACGCGGGTACCTTTGTGCTCGCCGCCGCGGCCTTCACGCTCATACGCGTGTCGGAGCCCGCGCCCCGCCCGGCCGAGGCTCAGCGGTGGACCGCCGAGGCGGCGGAGGGAATCCGCTGTCTGCGTCGTCACCCGGTTCTGCGGCCTCTGGTTCTGGCCGGGGCCGCGACCATGGGCGTGGCCGGGCTGAACGGGGCGGCGGTGTACGCGGTGGTGGACGCCGGCCTGCACCGTCCGCCGGCCTTCGCCGGGGTGCTCTACGCCGTGCAGGGCATCGGCTCCGTGCTCAGCGGGCTGTTCGCCGGTGCTCTGCTGCGGCGGATGCCCGAACGGGTCTTCGCCGCGGCGGGAATCGCGCTGTTCGCGTCGGGCGTCGCCCTGCGCGCCGTCCCCTCGGTGCCCGTTTCGCTGCTCGCCGCCGCGATGATCGGCGCGGGGCTGCCCTGCGTGCTGATCGCGGCCATGACCGCCGTCCAGCGCGAGACCCCGGGGGGCCTCCTGGGCCGGGTGGCGGCCACCGCCAACACTCTGCTCTTCGCCCCCAACGCCCTGGCCCTGGCCGCCGGGGCAGGCCTGGTCGCCCTCGTGGACCACCGCGTCCTGCTCCTCGCAGCCGGAGCCGCGGGGGCCGGAGCCGCGGTCGGCTGCCTCCTGTGCAGGGGTGCCCGAACGCCTCCGGCGGCCCCCGCGGCCACGGGATCCATGGGATCCACGGGTGACGGCGACAGGGCCACCGAGACCGAAGCGGCTCCCCGGAACCCTCGCTGAGGCGTCGCCCGACCGCCTCCGGACCGCCGGTTCCGACGTGCCCGCCCTGCGACGTACGTGGAGGTGACCGGCAGGAGGAGCGTCGCCGTTGTCCATGCCCCCACCCAGGTGTCTCCCTGGTGCCTTCCCCCGGAGGGCCGGAGACGAACGAGCAGGCGTTGCGGCGTTCGGAGGAATACCACGGCCACCTGCCGCCCCTCGCGCGCCCCGGGGCACCCATGCTGAAACGAAAGGGAGACGCGATGCCGCTCTATCTGTCGAGGTTCAGCTACACGCCGGAGACCTGGGCGAGGCTGATCGGCCACCCCGAGGACCGCACAAAGGCCGCTCAGACGTACATCGAGTCCGTCGGCGGGAAACTCCACGGCTTCTGGTACGGCTTCGGCACACACGACGGATACAGCCTCTGGGAGGCTCCCGACAACACGTCCATGGCTGCCGTTGCGCTGGCGATCAGCGGTGGCGGCGCGCTGAGCTCGTTCGAGACGACGGTGCTTCTGACCATCGACGAAACGATGGACGCCCTGCGCCGGGCCGGGAGTATCCACTACAGGGCTCCGGGCGCGTAGCGGTCGGACGGCGGAGCCCCAGGGGGCTCGGGCCGTCGGTCAGCTCACCACCTCCGTGTCGTAGAAGCAGTAGTGCCCTGCGATGGCGGCCACGCCGGGTTTCGGGTCGGGATAGGCCCAGACCAGATCGTCCGCGCCGGGCACCGACCAGTAGGAGGCGTCGCCCTTGAACGGGCAGTGGGTGCGGGTGCCGGAGGGCGTCAGGAGGTCGGTCCGTACGTCGGCGGGCGGCAGGTAGTACCGGTCCGGGCAGCCGGTCTCGCGCAGGACCAGGGGCCGCCGGCTCTCGGCGAGCGTCCGTCCGTCCCGGACGACACGGACGTGCTCGGTCCCGGCCTCGACGGTGATCCGGTGTCCCCGGCCCGTCTCCGTGCGCGCTGAGTGTGAGGTCATACCCGGATCAGCACCCGAGCGGGCCCCGCTGTTCCCGCCCACGCCACCAGACGGCCGGTCCTGGGGCACGGACGCCGTTCTCGGCGTCCCGGTACTGCTTGTCATGGCACACCCCCGGCCAGGCGGGTGAACAGAACGTCCGCGCCGGTCCGGACGCTGGCCCCGTACGGGCTGCCCTGTGAGGATGAGCTCGCCGGGAGGAGGCTGGTCATGGCGAGTGCCGGCGAGCAGGGACGGGCACTGGCTCCGGAGGATCCGAGCACGGCCGCGAAGGGCTGGCACGGTGTCCAGTTGGCCGTCCTCGGCTTCGTGGGTCTGTGCGGCGTACTCAAGGACAGCGGCCCGGCGGGGGTTCCGCGCGACGTCCAGGTCGCGGCCGGGCTACTGGCGTTGAGTGCCCTGGCCGTCGCATGCTGCGCAGTCTTCCTTGTCAGCTTGGCCGCCTGGCCCCTGTACCGGACCGCTGCCCGCCCGGCCGACCCTCGTCGCGCGAGCCGCGCCCTGCGCACGGGCATCGCCTTGACCTTCACCGCCGTCGCACTGCTTGCCCTGTCGGCGGCGGCTTCCTGGTGGCCCGTGAGTGCGGAGGGCGACGCCCTGCGGGTGCCGGTTCGGGTGAACACCGGGGTCGGCACTGTCTGCGGGCCGCTGCGCGAGAGCGGGGACGGCTTTCTGAACGTGCTGGTGGACGACCGCGTAGCGGCTGTGCCGCTCGGTGAGATCACCACCCTGCGCCCCGTGCCGTCCTGCGACTGACGCCCCGGGCGCCTGGACACCTCGCTTCCTGAGGTGCTCCTTACCCCTGCCTTAAAAGGGCCATAAGGATCGCCATCACCCACTTCCAGCAGGGGATTTCGGCGTGCCGAGCGGCTAGCTTGCGTAAGCCCGGGGCCGGTTCGGGCAGTCGGTGCCGAAGTCCGCGGGGGGCTGCGCCGCCGCTCGAACCGGGTCCTGTGTCCCCCACAGCCGCTTGAAGGAGAACGTTCCCATGACCGCTCGCCGCAAGGTCACCACGGTCGCCGCACTCGGTCTCGCACCGCTCGCGTTCGCCGGTCTCAGCGCCGTGCCGGCGTCCGCGCACGGTTCGATGACGGACCCGGTCAGCCGGATCTCCGCGTGCTTCGCGGAGGGGCCGGAGAGCCCGGACTCGGCGGCGTGCAAGGCGCTGGTCGCGGCGGGCGGGACGCAGCCGCTGTACGACTGGAACGAGGTGAACATCGCCAATGCCGCGGGGAACCACCGGCAGTTGATCCCCGACGGCAAGCTGTGCAGCGCCGGCCGTGACAAGTACAAGGGGCTGGACCTGCCGCGCGCGGACTGGCCGTCGTCCCCGATGGCGTCCGGGAACCACACCTTCCGCTACAAGGCGACCGCGCCGCACAAGGGCTCCTTCGAGCTGTACCTGACCAAGGACGGTTACGACCCCACGAAGCCGCTGAAGTGGTCGGACCTGGAGGAGAAGCCGTTCGCCGAGGTCACCGACCCGAAGCTGGAGAACGGGGCGTACGTCTTCGACGGCATCGTGCCGAACAGGTCCGGCCGGCACCTGATCTACTCGATCTGGCAGCGTTCCGACTCCCCCGAGGCGTTCTACACCTGCTCCGACGTGGTCTTCGGCAAGGACAACGGTGGCGGCGGCGCGGCGGCCCCGGAGGCGAGTGCACCGTCGGAGCAGGACATCAAGGACGGCGCGGACAAGTCGACCGTCGACCATGGCGGGCACGGCGGTGACGACCACGCCGAGCAGACGGGCGCGGGCGCGGACACGGACACGGGCGCGGAGGCCGAGCAGTCCGCCGCGAACGCACCGGAGGCGAAGGGCGCGAAGGAGCCCACGGCCGTCCCGTCGGCACCGGAGACGTCCGGCGAGAACCTCGCGGAGACGGGCGGCGACAGCAGCACCACGTACATGGCGATCGGCGGCGCCGCCGCCCTGGCGGTCGGCGCTGCGGCGGTGTTCGGTCTCGGCCGCCGCAGGACCGCGCCGGCGGGCGGCCGGCACGGCCGCTGACCGAGGCCGCGCGAAGGCCGGTCTCCGCCCGCAGGGAGCGGAGACCGGCCTCGTACGTGCGCCGGGTTCAGCCGAAGACCGACGCGCAGGTGGTGGGTTTCGCGTGCGCCGGGTCGAGCGCGTTGGCCACCTCGTGGTAGGCGATCAGGTCGAAGACGCCGATCGCGACGTGCTCGGAGAAGTCGATGGGGCAGAGGTCCTGGAGCACGACGTTGCGGACGTCCGGCCCGCTGAGGTACGCCGACTGCCAGGGCGTGACCACCTCGTCGTAGCGGGTGGCGATGACGGTGTACCGCACGCCGGGGACGGTGTCGCCGCCGGCGTTGAGCTTGGTGAGGAAGTCGGACCCGGCGACCTGGTCGGCGAGGGCGGGGGTGTGTGCGCCGATCAGGTCCGCCGCGCCGGGGAAGTACGGCAGCAGCTCGGTGAATCCGTTCAGGGTGGTGCCGTGGTTGCTCGGCGCGATGCCGACCAGGGCGTTCACCTTGGCCGCTCCGCCCAGGAACTTGAGGTAGTGGCGCGGCATCATGCCGCCCTGCGAGTGACCGACGAGGTCGGCCTCCAAGGCGCCGGTGGCGGCGAGGACCCGGTCGACGTAGCCGGAGAGCTGCTCTGCCGACTTGGCGATGGGGCCGAGGCCGTGGAAGAAGGGGACGTTCGGGAGCTGCCCGTAGTCGAGGGAGAAGACGCAGTAGCCGCGTTTCACCAGGTATGGGGCGAGGACGAGCCAGTTGTCGATGGAGTTCCCTAAGGTTCCGTGGACGAGGACGACGGGGCGGGGATGGGCGGCGGAGGGCTTGCAGTCGTAGTTGTTCCAGCCACTGCTGGGGGTGGCGGTGGTGGATTCGGCGGTGGCGGTGGCGGCGGGGGTCAGGGCGACGGCCACTGCGAGCACGAGGGCTGACAGCGGTCTGAGCGCACGTTTCCAAGGCAGCATCGGTCTGTCTCCTTGCGGCTCAAGGGAGTTCGATGGCTGGATTTGCTGTGCTCACGACAACTTACGCGCCAGTAACCACCACTGGGAAGTTACGCGTCGGTAAAGCCTGACTATTCTTCAGGACTTACGAAACGACCTGTAGCGCAGGTCAGAACCGTGCCGGGGCACCGAAGAGGGCCGCTGCGGCGCGCTCGGAGCCGGTCCGTCCGGACGCGCCCGGGGCCGCCGCGAACTCAGGCCGCCAGCGATCCCGGCACGACGGCCCGCGGGCCGAACTTCGCCCGTGCCCGGTCCGCCACTTCCTCGAGCCTGCGCGCCCGTTCGTCGGCCGGATCGAACGTCAGCTGCCGTGCGGCCCGTTCGGCCGCCGTCAGGTCCTCGGCCCGCAGTGACAGGCCCCGCACCCTGGCCCGCTGGAGCCCGAGCGCCGCGTGGAGCGCGTACGCGGCATCGGCGAGTGCCGCCGAGTGGGCGGTCGGCTCGCGCAGGGTGCGGGTGCGGGTGGTGGTGGAGCGGTCGGCGTAGCGCACAGTGAGCGTCAGCTGCCGACAGACCTGGTGCTCGCCACGCATCCGTGAACCCAGCTCCCCGGCGAGCGAGAGCAGCGCCCTTCGGTGCTCCGTCTGGTCCAACTCGTCGAGGTCGAAGGTGCGTTCGGCGGCGATGGAGCGGGAGAGGGCGTTCGGGACGACCGTCGCACGGTCGATGCCGCGTGCCCGTTCCCACACCTCGCGCCCGGCCCGCGCGCCCAGGATCCGCTGGACCACGGCGAGCGGCGCGGCGGCGAGCCGGCCGACGGAGTCGAGTCCGTAGGCGCACAGGGTGCGGGCGGTCACCGTCCCCACCCCGTCGAGCGCGCCGACCGGTTTGCCGGCCAGGAAGGCCGCGGACTCCTCCTCCGTCACCACCAGGGTCGTACCGGGTACGGCCTCCCGTGCCGCCATCCTGGCGAGCATGGGTACGGGGCCGGCGCCGATCACGCAGTCCACGCCGCAGTGGGCGAGCGCCCGCACCCGCAGCAGCGCGGCGAGCTGGGCCGCGTCCCGCCCGAAGTACCGCTGCGCGCCCCGGACGTCGACGAGTGCCGCGTCCGGCGGCAGCGCCTGGACGACGGGGCTGATGTCCTCGGCCAGGGTGAGCAGCGCGGGCAGCGCCGTCTCGGCCCCCGCCGTCGGGAGCGCGGGCGTCGGCAGGAAACGTACGTAGAGGATCATCCGGCGCTCCCCGGGCTCTGGTGCCACAACTTCCTTCCGCTCGCGACCCCTTCGCCGGCGGGCTTGAGGTCGGCCCACGGGTTGAGCTCGTAGCCGGTCGGCAGCTGGATACGGCGGCCGTCGCCGGGGGCCGCCTCCCCGTCCTCCGGCATGGGTGCCGCCAGCCGGGCGGCCACCGCGTCGAGGCCGCCGGTGCGCCGCAGTTCCACCAGCTCCGCCAGGTTCCAGGCGGCCGAGCCGACCACACTGATGCTGCGCGGTCCGCGCCGCTGCACCACTCCGCGCACCAGCAGCAGCCAGGAGTGGAAGACGGTGTGGGCGCAGGCGGCGTGGCTGTCGTCGAAGAAGGCCAGGTCGACCAGGCCGGTGCCGTCGTCGAGCGTGGTGAAGATGACCCGCCTGCCGGAGCGGATCGGCGGTGTCTGGGTGGCCGCCTTGGCTCCCGCGACGAGCACCGTCGCCCCGTGCGGCGCGCCGCGCAGCCGCTGCGCGGAGAGCACGCCCAGCTCGGCCAGGAAGGCATGGTGGTCCGACATCAGATGGCGGGAGGCGTCCATGCCGAGCACACCCAGCTCGGCGCTGAGACGTTCCGCATCACCCAGATCGGGCAGCCCGACGGGGGCGGTCCTCTGCCCCTGGGCGAGCGGGAGCTGGCTGCCGTAGGAGGCGGCGCCGCGCCGGCCGCGGTGCAGTTCGGCCAGGTGCAGCAGCAGGTCGCGGCGGTTGGCGCCGAAGGCGTCGAGCGCGCCGACCTGGGCGAGCCGCTCGGCCACCGGCCGCGAGGGGCAGGCCCGTTGCCAGAAGTCCAGCAGTGAGGAGTACGGCTGCCCGGCCTCGATACGGGCCGCCTCCGCCTCGCTGATGCCGTGGACGTCCGAGAGGGCCAGCCGCAGTCCCCACCGTCCGGAACCCACATCGTCAGACACCAGTTCGATTCGGTGAGCGACCGCGGACCGGTTCACGTCCAGCGGCAGCACCGGCACCCCGCGCCGCCGCGCGTCCGCCAGCAGCAGCCGTTTCGGGTACATCCCGGGGTCATGGGTGAGCAGCCCGGCGTAGAAGGCCGCCGGGTGGTGCGCCTTGAGCCAGGCCGACTGGTACGTCGGCACGGCGAACGCCACCGCGTGCGCCTTGCAGAAGCCGTAGGAACCGAAGGCCTCGACGATCTCCCAGGTGCGTCCGATCACCTCGGTCGCGTATCCCCTCGCCGCGGCGTTCTGCGCGAACCAGACCTTGATCCTCCCCTGCGACTCGGGGTCGGACAGACCGCGCCGCACCCGGTCGGCCTCGTCCCGGCCGCAGCCGGTCATGATGTCCAGGATCTCGATGATCTGCTCGTGGAAGACGACCACCCCGTACGTCTGGCTCAGTGCCTCCTCGAGGTCGGGGTGCGGATAACGCGCGGGCGCGCGGCCGTGCCGGGCCTCGATGAACGGCCGCACCATGTCGGCCGCGACCGGGCCGGGCCGGAACAGCGAGATGTCGACGACCAGGTCGCCGAAGGTCTCCGGCTGCAGCCGCCCCACCAGGTCGCGCTGGCCGGGCGACTCGATCTGGAAGCAGCCCAGCGTCTCGGCCGACTTGATGAGCCGGTAGGTGTCCGGGTCGCCCGGCGGTACGGCGTCGATGTCGACCTCCTCGCCGCTCGCCCGCCGCACCTCGGCGACCGCGTGCGCCATCGCCGACTGCATCCGCACGCCGAGGACGTCGAGCTTGAGCAGCCCGAGCTCCTCCACGTCGTCCTTGTCGAACTGCGACATGGGGAACCCCTCGCCGCTGGTCGGCACCACCGGCGTACGGGTGAGCAGCGAGGCGTCGGAGAGCAGCACGCCGCACGGGTGCATGGCGATCCCGCGGGGCAGCGCGTCCAGCGCCTCGACCAGCTCCCACAGCCTGCCGTGCTCCTCTTTTGCCACGCCGCGCAGTTCGGGCAGTTCCTCCAGGGCCGCGCGGGCGTCGCGGGCCCGGATGTGCGGGAAGGACTTGGCGATCCGGTCGATCTCTGCCGGGTCCATGGACAGGGCGGCGCCCACGTCCCGTACCGCGTGACGCACCCGGTAGGTCTCGGGCATGGCGACGGTCGCGACCCGTTCCTCGCCGAAGCGGCCGATGATCGCCCGGTAGACCTCCAGCCGGCGGGCGGACTCCACGTCGATGTCGATGTCGGGCAGGACCCGGCGGCGCTTGGAGAGGAAACGTTCCATCAGCAGTCCGTGCTCGACCGGGTCGGCGTGCGCGATGCCGAGGAGGTGGTTGACCAGACAGCCGGCCCCGGAGCCGCGCGCCGCGACACGGACGCCCATCCCTCTCACGTCGTCCACCACCTGAGCGACCGTCAGGAAGTAGGAGGCGAAGCCGTGGTGGGCGATGATGTCCAGCTCGTGGTGCATCCGCTCCCAGTACTCGCGCCGGCCGTCGTAGCCGCGCAGCACCATTCCGGCGGCCGCCCGGGAGGCCAGCACCCGCTGCGCCGTGCGGTACTCGGCGCCGACGAGGGCGGGCTCCGGGAAGTGGACGCTGCCGATCCCGAGGTCGTCCTCGGGATCGACCAGGCACTCGGCGGCCGCCTCCTCCGTCATGGCGAGCAGCCGGTGCGCGAGGTCGCGCCGGAAACCGGCGGCCTCGGCGACCTGCTCCGCGAGGCGGGCCATCGCGGCCGGTTCCTTGAGCCAGCGCTCGCCGCTGTCGAGACCTTTGCGCGGGTCGATCGGCACCAGGCGGCGGGCCGCGTCGAGAACGTCGGCGACCGGACCCTGGCCGGGGTCGGCGTACCGGACGGCGTTGGTCAGCACCGCCCGCACGCCCTGCTCGGCGGCGAGGCCGAGGGTACGGGCGGCGTGCCGCAGCGAGCCGGTGCCGGTGCCGGTGCGGCCGTGGTGCACGACCTCCAGACGCAGCCGGTCCCCGTACCGTTCCCGCCAGGGCGCGAGCAGCTTGGCGGCACGGTCGGGACGGCCGGCGGCCAGCGCCCTGCCCACCTCGGAGGACGGGCCGAGCAGCACGGTCAGCCCGTCGCCGTGGTTGCCGTCCCAGGGCAGCAGCGGGCTGCGCGGATCACTCGCATGGGCAGCGGTGATCATCCGGCACAGCTCGGCCCAGCCGCGCCGGTCGCGGGCGAGGAAGACGGTGCGGGGCGCGGACTCGTCGACGAACGCTCCGCCGCGCACCGGTGTCCGGCGCCGCTCGGCGGGACCGTCCTGGCGCTCCCGCTCCCCCACGGCGAGGTCGACCCCGAACACCGGCCGCACGCCCTCCTTGGCGCAGGCAGAGGCAAAGCGGACCGCACCGGCGAGGGTGTCGCGGTCGGTCAGCGCGAGGGCGTCCATGCCGCGCTCGGCGGCGGAGGCGGCCAGCCGCTCCGGGTGGGAGGCCCCGCATCTCAGGGAGAACCCGGAAACGGTGTGCAGATGCGTGAAGCCTGACATCTACACCTCCTGGATCAGTCGTTCTCACCTCCCCCGTCTCCACCATAGACCAGTTTCGAACATGCGTACGACACATTGTCGCCACCCGGCGCACCGGCCTCAGCAGTGCGCCCCGGCCCTGGCCGGACGGCTCCGGAACGGCCCGGCAGAAGGGCTCCGGAACGGCCCGGCAGGGCGGCCGCCAGGAGCACGCCGACCGCCGCCACGGCGGCGAGGACCGTCAGCGTGGATCCCGTCGCGGAGACGGACACCCCCGTGGACACCGGTCCCCCGCCCGGCGCACCGAGGGACATCAGCGTGGTGGCCGCGGCCACCCCCAGCACCGGTCCGACGTTCATCGCGGTCTGCTGGAGGCCGCCCGCCACACCCGCGTGCTCGGCGGGCGCACCGCGCACGACGACCGCCGTCGCGGCAACCATCACGGCGCCGAAACCGGCACCCACCAGGAGGAAGGCGACGCCGACCGCCGTCACGCCGGACGCCCGGTCGAGGCGGGACAGCACAAGGGCACCGAGGCCCAGGAGGGACATCGCCACGGCGGTCGTCCGGCGCGGACCGTGACGGCGCAGCAGTACGGCGGCGACCGGCGCGCCGAGAACCATCGCCGCCGGACCGGGCAGCGCCCGCAGAGCGCTGTGGAAGGGGTCGAGGCCGAGGACGCCCTGCAGGAAGTAGACGCCGGTGAACAAGGCCCCGAACAGCACCGCCGACGCGCACACCAGGACGCCCAGCGCCGAGGCGACGGCCACCGGCCCGAGCACCTCCGGCGGCACCAGCGGGAACCGGGTGCGCCGCTCGTGCCGCACGAACACGACACCGGTGACCACGGTCGCGCACGCCCCTGCCGCGGTCGCCGCCCCACCGGGCTCCGGCACACCGACGAGCGTGTGCACCAGACAGGCCAAGGTCACCGCCAGCAGACAGGCCCCGGGAAGATCGAGCCGCTTCCCGGCCCCCTCCACGGGCTCCGGGCCCCGTACGGCGAGGACGAGCAGCCCGATCACCACCGCCGGAACGACATTGAGGAAGAAGACCGCCCGCCAGCCGAACGGCGCGGCCAGTGCCCCGCCGACCAGCGGCCCCGCGGCGGCCGCCAGCCCAATGGCACTGATGCGCAGCGCGATGGGCATCCCCAGCCGGTCGGGCGGGAAGGCAGCCCGCAGCATGCCGAGAGTGGCCGGCTGGAGCAGCGCCCCGAAGACCCCCTGCACCACGCGCAGCGCGATCACCCAGCCGATGTCCGGGGCCAGGCCGATCGCGGCGGAGACCGCGCCGAAGCCGAGGATGCCGACGGCGAACACCCGCCGGTGGCCGTACCGGTCGCCGAGGCGGCCGGCGAGCACGAGCAGGCTCGCCACGGCGATCAGATAGCCGGTGCTGGTCCACTGGACCTGTTCGAAGGAGGCGTCCAGGTCCCGTTGCATCGTGGGCTGCACAACGGTCAGCACCGTCCCGTCGAGGGCGACCAGCGCGGCGCCCACGACGCTGCCGCTCAGCGTGATCCGCCGGCGGCCCGCGCCCACCGTCACCGGGATTCCCGGCCGAGGTGGGCGTCCAGCACGGTGCGCAGCAATGGCTCGACGTCGTCCGTGCCCGTCGCGAGCTGAAGACTGCCCCAGCCCCACAGCTGCGCGATGCCGTGAAGATTGGTCCACAGCGCGGTCGCGACGACCTGCGGCGGGGCGTCCCCGGGGCGCGGCCGTACCCGGGCCACCGCGTCCACGAACCTGCCGAAGAGCGGCAGGCTGGTCTCCCGCAGGCCGAGATGTCCGCTTTTCAGCAGGTCGTGGCGGAACATCAGCTCGAACATGCCGGCGTCGGTCCGCGCGAAGTCCAGATAAACGCGGCACAGCGCGGCCACCCGAGCGCGCGGGTCCTCACCGTCGTCGCCGCCGTCCTTGCCGTCGCCACCGGTCACTTCGCCAGTCACTTCGCCGGTCACTGCGGCGGCCCTGCGCGCCAGGTCGGCGAAGCCTTCACGGGCGATCGCGGACAGCAGCGACAGATGGGTCGGGAAGTAGCGGCGGGGCGCACCGTGCGAGACCCCCGCACTGCGGGCGATCTCCCGCAGGGACAGCGCCTCCACTCCCCTGCCGGCCACCAGCTCGACCCCCGCCGCCACCAGCCGGGCCTGCAGGCCCTCGTCGTGTTCGCTCATAGACACTGTCTACCGCACGGGGTAGACAGTGTCTACGCCGACCGTTCAGCCATTCGGCCCGTACCGCCTGCGGGGCCAGCAGGTGCGGTCGAGCGTTGGGCCATGGCACAGACATACGACGGGCCGCACAGGGGCTTCCTCGGCGAGATCAAGGACGCGGTGAGCCTGCGGGCCGCCGCCTTGGTCATCGGGGTGCTGGCCCTCCAGCTCGGCTTCATCACGTCGTACATCGGCGCTTTCCACCAGCCGGAGCCGGACAGGATCCCGCTGGCGGTCACCTCGCCCGACACCCAGTTCGCCGACGAGGCCCTCTACCGGCTCGAACGGCTGCCGGGCGACCCCATCGAACCGCGCACCGTCGCCGACGAGACGGCGGCCCGGCGGCAGATCATGGACCGGAAGGTCGCCGGGGCGCTCGTCATCGACCCGCGCGGCACCACCGACCGGCTGCTGGTCGCGGGCGGCGCGGGCGGCGCGCTCTCGCAGGCGCTCACCGAGGTCGTCACCAGGGTCGAACGGTCACAGGGCCGCACCGTGCAGGTCGTCGACGTGGTCCCCGGCGCGGCGGGCGACGCGCGCGGGCTCTCCTCGTTCTACCTGGTGGTCGGCTGGTGCGTCGGCGGCTATCTGTGCGCGGCGATCCTGGCGATCAGCGCGGGCGCCCGGCCCGCCAACACGAGCCGCGCCGTCATCCGGCTCGGCGCACTGCTGCTGTACTCGATCGCCGCGGGGCTGCTCGGCACCGTGATCGCGGGCCCCGTACTGGACGCACTGCCCGGCAGTGTCTGGGCCCTGTGGGGGCTCGGCACCCTGCTCGTCTTCGCCGTCGGCGCGGTGACCCTGGCGCTGCAGGGACTGGCGGGGATCATCGGCATCGGCCTGGCGATCCTGCTGGTCGTGGTCCTCGGCAACCCGAGCGCGGGCGGCGCGTATCCGTACCCGCTGCTGCCACCGTTCTGGCAGGCGATCGGCCCGGCGCTGCCACCGGGGGCGGGCACGTACGCGGCGCGTTCGATCGCGTACTTCCGGGGGAACGGGGCGGGCGGGCCGATGCTGGTGCTGGCGGCGTGGGCGGTGGGGGGTGCGGTGGTGACGATGGCGTGCGCGGTGGGGCGCCGGGCGCCGGCGCGGCGGGCGTGACGTTTCCCCTCCCCGCCCCTTCCCGAACCGGGCTCCGCCCGGACCCGTCTTACGGGGGCTCCGCCCCCGTACCCCCGCGCCTCAAACGCCGGCGAGGCTGGTGCTTGCCGGTCTCGTCGGGGCTCCGCCCCGAACCCCGCGCCTCAAACGCCGGCGGGGCTGGGTGTGCCCGACGAGGCTCGATGCGCCGCCGGCTGGTTTGCCGCGCAGCGGCATTTCCGGCCCGGCCGTTGTTTGAGGCCACCACGCGAAGCGCGGCGGGGGGCGGAGCCCCGAACACCACCCGAAGGCAGGCCGGGGGCCCGGGGTGGAGCCCCGAGCGGGGCCCGGGGGGCGGAGCTCCCGGTTTCGTGGAAGGGCGGGGTGGGGGAACGGCCCCGCGCAGCGGACCCGCACGCATCCGCGACGCCACCGCGCCGGCCCCGTCACGTCGCACGTGACGGGGCCGGCGCCCTCAAAAGACCCGGCGTCAGCCGATCTCCGCGCCGAAGACCGACAGCGCCTCCGTCACCGGCTGGAAGAACGTCTCGCCGCCCGACGTGCAGTCGCCGCTGCCGCCCGACGTGAGGCCGATCGCCGTGTCGCCGGAGAAGAGCGAACCGCCGCTGTCGCCCGGTTCGGCGCAGACGTTCGTCTGGATGAGGCCCTCGACGATGTCGCCGTTGCCGTAGTTGACCGTGGCGTCGAGCCCGGTCACCTCACCGTCGTGGACCTGGGTGGTGGAGCCGCTGCGCGTCACCTGCATGCCGACGGTCGCGTCACCCGCCTGGGTGATGGCCTGCGAGCCGCCGTCGTAGAGGTTGACCTCGCTCGGGTGCTCCGTGGCGCCGTCGTACTTCACCAGTGCGAAGTCGTTGCCCGGGAACTGCGAGTCCACCATCGTGCCGATCGGCGCGCCACCCGCCGAGTCGGACCACTGGCTGCCGGACTGTCCGCAGTGTCCGGCGGTGACGAAGTGCGGCTGGCCGTCCTTGACCACGTTGAAGCCGAGCGAGCAGCGCCCACCGCCGGTGTGGATGGCGTCGCCGCCGGCGATGAAAGGCTTGAACTCGCCCGCGGTCTTCTTGAGCTCCGCCTTGGCGCCGAGGCCTTCGACGACCTTCTGCAGCTTGGCCCAGTCGGCGCCGTCGACCGTACGGTCCGCGGTGACGAGCACCTTGTTGGTGACCGGGTCGGTCGCCCAGGACGTACCCGGGATGGTCGCCTTGTCCGAGAGTGTCTGCCGTGCGCTCTTCAGTTCGACGAGGGTGTTCTCGACGATTCTGGCCCTGCCGCCCGCTTCGCGCACCGTCTGCGCCGCGTCCTCGCTCAGCACGTTCACGACGAGCGCCTTGGTCCCGGCGTCGTAGTAGGCGCCGGCCTCTTCGGCGCCCAGGTCCGCCCGCAGCGTGGCGGCGAGGTCACCGGCTGCCGGGGCGGTGAGGGTCTTCACGTCGAACTGCGCGGTGTTGTCACTGGCGTTCGCGCTCTGGAGTGTGACGCCCGCGGCGATGACGGCGACGATCGCGCCGCCGGCCACTGCCGCTTTCCTCTTGGGTATGCGTCGGTGCTTCAACTTCGACCTCCTGTGGGGGCCGCGCCCGGACAAGTGGGGTGCCCCGGCGCGGAGGATGAGCCGCCCACTATTCCGAGGCGTCGCACTCGCACACAAGGTCGACTGTTGGACGGGCACACGACAACACGGGTGCGTTCACAGCCTCTTCACAGGCTCCGGGGGTACCGGGTCCGGAATGACGGGGCCGGTCCGTCCTCTGATGGGTAATCATCGGACGGGCGGGGAAGCTCATGATGTCTGCACAGGACATGTAACCAGACACCGGGACATGCCCGACGGGCAGGTCGCAGGACACGTACGGCGAAGGGGGCGTTCGGGTGCGACGTCGGGTGCGCGTGTCGGACGGACGGCATCTGATGGTGGAGCGACTGGGCGACCCACGCGGCAGACCGGTCTTCCTGCTGCACGGCACGCCGGGCAGCAGGCTCGGCCCCGCGCCGCGCGGCATGGTGCTGTACCAGCGCGGCACCCAGCTCATCGCCTACGACCGGCCGGGGTACGGCGGTTCCGACCGGCTCGCGGGCCGCAGCGTCGCCGATGTCACCCAGGACGTACGGGCGATCGCCGACGAACTGGGGCTGGAGCGCTTCGCCGTCGTGGGCCGCTCCGGCGGCGCGCCGCACGCGCTCGCGTGCGCGGCGCTGATGCCCGACCGGGTCACCCGTGCCGCCGCGCTGGTGACCCTCGCGCCGAGGGACGCGGACGGCCTGGACTGGTTCGAGGGCATGGCCGCGTCGAACGTCACCGAGTACACCAGCGCCTCCGCCGACCCGGCCGGTCTCGTGGAGCGGTTCACGCTGCGCTCCGCCGAGATCCGGCAGGACCCGGTGCGGCTGCTGAACGATCTGCGCAGGGAGCTCACCGACTCCGACCGCATGGTGGTCTCCGACGCCGGCCTCAGGTCCATGCTGCTGCGCAACTACCAGGAGGCGCTGCGCACTTCGGCGTACGGATGGATCGACGACGCGCTCGCGTTCTGCAGCCCGTGGGGCTTCGACCCGGCCGACATCCAGGGCCCGGTGATGCTGTGGCACGGGGAGAAGGACGTCTTCTCCCCGGTGGGCCACTCCCGCTGGCTCGCCCAGCGCATCCCGGGCGCGACGGCCGTCCTCGAACCGGCCGCCGCGCACTTCGACGCCTTCCACGCGCTGCCCCGCGTCCTCACCTGGCTGCTCGAGGACGCCTGACGGCCCGCTCACGGGTCATACCGCGAGCGGCTCCAGGTCGCGGTAGACCCGGCGTTCGTCCTTCGCGATCCGGGTCAGCGCGTGCTCGTCGCCGAGCAGCCGCTGCAGCTCCTCGACGGCCTCCGCCCGTGTCCGCGCCGCCTCGTCCTTGCGTCCGATCAGCCCGAGCGTGACGGACATGTTGGAGGCGATGCCGAGCACCTCGGGGTGGTGCGCGCCGAGCACATTGCGCAGCCGGGTCACGGTCCGCCGCTCGATCTCCAGCGCCTCCTCGCAGTTGCCCAGGTCCGCGAGGGCGTTGGCGAGGTTGATCGTGCTGTACAGAGCGTGCGGATGGTTCTCGCCCAGCACCTCCCGCATCGTCGCGACGACGCTCTGCAGCAGCTGCTCCGCGGTCTCGGGCATCCCGCAGCCCCACTCGTAGATCCCGAGGTTGTTGATCGCGGCCAGGGTGTACGGGTGCTCCTCGCCCGGCACCTGCCGGTACTGGTCGACGACCTCCTGGGCCAGGTCCCGGGCCGCCACCGGCTCACCCGCGGCGAACAGGTCGGCCGCCAGGTTCAGGTCGCAGGCCAGGGAATCCGGGTTGGCGGAGGTGTACTTGGCGCGGTAGCGGTTGCGGGCCGAGGTCGTCAGCCGCCGGGCGTCCTCCAGCCGGCCGGCCCTGCGCAGCGACACCGCGAGGCTCTTGGCCGCGGCCAGGGTGCCGGGGAACGTCCGGCCCAGCTGCTCCTTGTAGACGTCGTAGGTGCGGCTGAGCACGGCCACGGAGTCGTCGTACCGTCCGACCTCCCTGAGGTCGCGGGCAAGGTTCATCGCGGAGTTCAGGGTGTACGGGTGCTCCGGGCCGAGCACCTCGCTGCGCCGGTCGAAGACCTCCTGGTCGATCTCGCGGGCCCGGGCGTACTGCCCGACCATGCGCAGGTTGAGCGCCAGGTTGTTGGCTGCGGCCAGGGTGCGCGGGTGGGATTCGTGGAAGATCTGGCTGAACCCCTCGTGCGCCTCGGTCGCCAGCTCCATGGCCCTCTCGTAGTCGCCGAGCGTGCCGAGGTCCATCGCGAGTCCGCTGGTGGTCATGTACGTGTGCGGATGCGTGGGGCCGAGGACCGCGCGCTGCCGCTCCAGGGTGACCTCGTCGAGGTCCTTGGCCTCCACGTAACGGCCCTGGGAGCGGAGGATGTTGGAGAGGTGGAAGCGCAGGTACAGATACTGCAGGTCGTCGTTGCCCAGGATGTCCTTCCATGCCTCGCGCAGGTCGCTGGCGAGGGCGTGGGCGGTCTTCCAGTCGCCGCGCTTCCACAGATAGCGCACCCGGTCGATCAGCAGCCGGCGGGTCTCCGGCTCCTTGCAGTATCTGGCCTCCGAGGGGCCGAGGTGCGGCCAGATGGTGTTGAACCGCGGCCACGTGTCGGGATTGTCGATCGGCTCGTCGTCGTCGGGCCTGGCGCCGGCGAGGATGCGGTGGACGGCGTGGCGCGCGTCCATCTGCTCCTCCTCGCTGAGCTGGGCCCGGATGACGGCCTGCACGAGCCGGTGCACCTGGATGGAGTTGGAGACCTGGTCGACCTTGGCGAGGGCGAACCGGCCGATCTCCCGGATGACTCTGCCGAGGACCAGCTTCTCCTGCAGGGAGGCGTCGTACGGCTTGAGGGCCTCGATCATCTCCTTGCTGTAGAGGAGGTTCGCGGAGATCGGCTCGGGAGCGAAGAAGGCGCACAGCTGGAGCAGCCGGACGGCCGCGGGCGAGCGCTCCTTGAGCCGCTCGATGGACACGTTCCAGGTGGCGGCGACCGGCTCCGGGTATCCGACGGGCTGGTTGAGCGCGAGAACGCTCGCGGCCTGCTCACGCAGCTGTTCCAGGTACGCGGCGACCGGGGTGGCGGTCTCCGCGATCCAGGCCGCGGCCTGTTCGACGGCGAGGGGCAGGTCTCCCACGGCGGTGGCGACCTGGTCGGCGTCCTCGGCGCTCAGACCGCGGGCACGCCGCTGGATGTGCTCGATGGACTCCTCGCGCATGAAGACGTCGACGGGCAGCGCGTCGCCGTACTGCGACCAGCTCTGGTTCCTCGACGTGACCAGCACGTGCCCGGGCCCGCCGGCGGGGAAGTACCGCTTCAGCTGCTCGGGGTCGTCCGCGTTGTCGAAGACGAGCAGCCAGCGTTTCGACGGCACTCCGCGCCGCAGCAGGTCTATGGCCTCCTGGGAGGCGGCGGCCATGTCCTCGCCGCCCTGCGCGCCGAGGCGGACGGCGAGTTCGGCGAGTCCGGCGATCACGTCGTCGGGCTGCTCCGCGGAGATCCACCAGACCAGGTCGTAGTCGGCCATGAAGCGGTGGACGTATTCGAGGGCCACCTGGGTCTTGCCGACGCCGCCGAGACCGTAGAGGGTCTGCGGCTGCGGCAGCACCGCGGCCACGGACATGCCGCCGCCGAGCTGGTCCCGCATCCGTTCCAGGACCACGGAACGGCCGGTGAATCCGGGGTTGCGGGGCGGCGCGTTCCAGATCTTCGGCACCGTTCCGGGGAACCGCGGGCCCGGTGACGACGGCTCGGGGAGCTGCACCGGGCGGTCGAGGGCACGCAGCAGCGCACCGGTGGCATGCATCTCGTCGAGCCGGAACAGGTCGACGGGGTTGCGGTCGATGTAGGGGGTGGTCAGGCGGACGTCGCCGACCCGGATCGGCAACAGATGCCGCCGGCCGCCGCTCGGGTCCTCGGCGGCGGCGCGCTGGAAGACCTCGACGGCTCGTGCGGACTTGAGGTACGCGCTGGACAGCAGCACCACCGTGCGCGCCGCGTTCTCCGCGGAGGCCGCGTCGAACTCCACCGGGTCGAGTTCCGCCGACACGTCGCGCGGCACGACCCGGAAGCCGGCGCGGCTGAGCACGTACTCGACCCAGTCGGCCCACATGCGGTTCTCGGCGACGTAGCTGAGGAACAGGTCGGCGGGCAGGGCGGGGCGGCGGCGGGTGAAGGCGTCCCTGATACGCAGCCGGACGTCCTCGTTGACGGGTGGCATCGAGGTGATCTGTCCGTCGGTGACGACGGTGGCGAGCCGTTCGAAGGCGGAGAGCAGTGAGCTGGTGAGCCCGGCCTCGTCCCCGAAGGTCGCGAGTGTCTCCTCGTAGGCGTAGTACGGCCGGTAGGGGATCTCCACCGCGCCCCAGTAGGCGGTGGCCTCCTCCGCGGTGAGGCCGGTGGGGAACCGGTCGAACTTCAGGCGCGCGAGGGCCCGTCCGGCGTCGGCCTTCTCCTTCTCGCCCTCGTCGATGCGCATCGGCACGGGGAGGATCTTGATGCCCCGGCCGCCGTACCGCTCGTCGATCTGCCGGGCGACCGAGGCGGCACCGTCGATCGACTGGTCGCTGAGCGTGAAGCAGTCGACGAGGACGTCGGGCAGATGGACGGTGCAGATGTCGGCGATGTCGCTGAGACCGGTGCGGCTGTCGATGAGGACGTAGTCGTAGTTGGCCTTCATGTCGTCGCGCAGCGCGTCGAAGAAGTGGCCGCCGCCCAGCCGGTCGTAGAAGTTGTCCCAGTCGAAGGTGGAGACGGTGGCCGAGTACTCGCGGTTCTGCTTGCCCGCGGAGACGAAGTCGAGGGTGCCGCCCTCGGGGAACTCCCAGCCGAGGCTCTCCGGGGTGAGGGAGACGGCGTGCGGCTGTATGCGCGCGTACTCCACGTGCCAGTCGGCGCGGCGCGGCTCGGGATTGGTCGCGGCCCAGGCGAACTCGGTGATCAGGTCGATGACACCGGTGGTGGCGCCGAGCGTGGACGGGTCGAGGAAGGGGTGGAAGAAGCGGTGCAGGCCGGGTGCTTCAAGGTCCCAGTCGACGGCCAGGACCCTCTTGCCGTTCGCGGCGAGGATCCAGGCCACGTTGGCCATGGCCATCGTGCGTCCGGTACCTCCCTTGTACGAGTAGAAGGTGACGATGCGCCCGTCACGACTGGCTGTCATCCGTGTCCTCCGCATCAGGGGCGATGTCACGCACGTTCGGGACGAAGTGGGTGGTGCTGTACTCGGCCATCGGGCCGCGCAGCCGCGGCCGTTCGCTGTGGCTGCCGCCGCCCGGCGGGGCCGGTGGGAAGACCTCCGCGTGGCGCAGGTACTCCTGGGCGGCCGCCTCCACCACCTGGGGCAGCAGCTGCCCGAAGGCCTCCATGGTGTACACGCCCCTGGCCGCCGCCTGGCAGGCCGCACGGCCGTGGCCCATGTGGTGCGGCATGGTGCGTTCCAGTTGCTCGATCAGCACGGCCTCCGATTCCCTGCTGCTGTCCGGGTCGTCGCGGTTCCAGGGGACGACCACGCTCACCCATGGGCGCGGCACCGCGTCGAAGGCGGCGAGCTTGCGACGCCGTTCCTCGTTCTCCAGGGCCCAGCGGTCGACGAGCAGGATCTCGGGGCGGGTCGGCGGCTGGCCGGCGGCGGCCAGGGGCTCGTGGTCGAACGAGGAGACGGTCGGCTGGTAGTTGAGGGAGCGCACCAGGTCCTGCGCGATGGACGCCAACGGACGTGCGGAGTCCGGGTGGTAGGGGTTCCAGTCCTGTGGCTGCTTGCCGTAGAAGTCGGCGGACCGGCCGGGTGGCAGATCGTGGCTGGTGGGCGCGGCGACGGTGATGTGCATGGGGCGCGGGCCGACACTGGCTCTGCCGAAGGCGCTCGGCGCCTGGCGGAACTCGACGGGGCTGCCGGGCGCCAGCCGTGTGGTGTCGGCGACACTCACGATCCGTTTCGCCAGCTCGTAGACGGCGGCCTCGTACTCCTCGGCGAATATCCGGAGCTTGATGAGCCCGTAGAGACCGTCGGTCACGTAGCGGTCGCCGAAGGCGCGGTGGTTGAACTGCAACCGTTCGGCGGGGCCGGGGAGTTGCTCGGGCGGCATCGGCACCCATAACGCCGGGACGATCGCCTCCGCGGGACGGTTGCTCTTCGCATGGTGGTAGATGGCCCGCTGGGCGAAGGCGTACCACTCCTTGCCGCACATCTCGCTGGCGAAGTAGCGGGGGGAGAAGAGCGGGACGAAGACCCGGCAGCTGGCCAGCACTTCACCGAGCCGTTCGGACCAGCCCTCCCCCGAGCGTATCTCCCGGTCCATGAAACCGGCCGGGGCGCCGGCCGGGAGATCGGTCATGGCCATCACGTGGCCGACCAGGTCGCGGAACAGCCGCTCGACCCACATGTCCGGGTCGGGACCACCCGCTCCGTACCGCGGTGTGTGCGCGTAGCTCAAGAAGAAGTACGGCCGATGGTCCGCCGCCCGCTGCGCTGAATCCGACACACGACCCCCGTCCTGCGTGAACGCCCGGCCCGACACCCAGCATCAGTGGAAGACGCGAGCGAATTAATCATTCCGGAGCGGGTCACACTCCATCCCCCCGCCGTTCGGTCAATCATCACCGCTTTTCGGTCATCCAATCCTTCGCATGGTCGACCGCTTTCCTGATCGAGAACAGTCTTGCGGTTCTTCCACCGAGTTGTCCGCTTCGTTCCACCCCCCAGGAAAAGGCGGCCCCGACCGCCTCGAAATCACTGTCGTCCAGCACGACGTCCGTGTACTCGGCCCATTCGGAGCCGCCCTCCGGCCCCGTCACCACACAACGGTAGGTCCGTACGGCGGATTTGACGCGGTACTCGGCAAGATGGAACGCGGTGCATTTGGCGAAACCCACATTGATCATCAGCACCTGTGCCCCGGCCCGGTAGAGCGCGCCCAGCGGTGAGCGTTCGCCGAGATGGCAGTCCAGAGGGTGCTCCGCCAGCAGTTCCGCGGCGCGCCGGCCCAGCGCCGCGAACGATGTCTGCGGATGCGCGCTGCGCCGGGCCCCCGCCGCGGTGCGTACGGACTCGGCCAACCGGCCCATCCCCTGGCTCGGTGTGGTGGCCGGGTCGAAGGCCGGCATGTCCGCCCGGAAGGCCGCCGCCTGCTCGGGTGTCATGCCGCG
This sequence comes from Streptomyces peucetius, assembly GCF_025854275.1. NCBI lineage: Bacteria > Bacillati > Actinomycetota > Actinomycetes > Kitasatosporales > Streptomycetaceae > Streptomyces > Streptomyces peucetius. The sequence goes on from NZ_CP107567.1 coordinate 1,622,783, forward strand.
CACCCGGGCCAGATACGCGGAGGAGGTGTCGGAGTTCTCCGCGGTGAAGGCGGGCACCACCAGCGTGCCGTCGGGGCCGAGGACCTCGAGCAGGGCGTCACGCAGGGTCCGTGCGCCGAGGCCGGTGCCATGCAGGGAGGCGTGGACGAGGAGGGTCATGCCGCGGCGCACGCCGAGGTCGCGCAGTGCCCGGACCGGGCCGTCGCCGCGTAACGGGTCAGCCACCGACCGCCTCCGTGTGCAGGGCGGCGATCAGGCGCTTGCCGCTGACGGTCGGTTCCGGTGCGTCGCGCAGGGTCTTGAGGGCGAGGACGGCTTGGGCCGTGGCCGCCGGATCGAGGGCCGCCAGGGCGACGCGTTCGTACGCCCCCGCCAGCAGCCTGGAGGCCGGCAGCGGCTCGTCCTGCCAGGGCGCGGGGTGCAGCCAGGCGCCGTCCTCGGCGAGCAGGTCCGTGACTTCGCCGGCGGCGCGGAGCTTGGACCGGGCGAAGCCCCGCAGCAGTGCGGCCGCCAACTCGGCGGGCGGGCCCTGCAGGCCGAGGCCCAGCGCGCCGTAGGCGTGCCGCCCGACGGCCGATCCGGTGCCCCGCAGGGGCGTCAGAGTGGTGAGGGAGCCCGCGAGTTCGGTGGCCCGCTGCGGCGCGGCGTCCCTCAGCAGCTCCCAGGCCGCCGCGAGCGCCTCGGTGTCCCCCGCGGGGCCCACCGGCTCGCCGAAGCAGTCCCGGTAGGGGTCGAGGTCGTCCAGCACGAGCTGCGGCCAGCCGTCGAGTCCGGGCCGGCGCAGGGGCCGCCAGCCCGCCTCGGGCCGGTGCGGGTGTACGCGTAACGTTCCGTGTCCCGGTACTCGCACGACCAGTTCGTCCGGGGTGCCGCCGACCTCCGCCTCGCACGGCCCGCCGTGGGCAGTAAGCCGCAGTTCGCCCAGCGTCGGCAGGACGAGCGTGCCGGTGGGGCAGCCGACCCGTACGGGGGTGCCCAGCCCGCTCCGTACGGCCGCGGCGGCCACGTAGCACTCCAGGCGCAGGGCGAGCCCGACGGCGTCCGGTCGCCCGGCCCGCAGCGCTTCCAGACAGGCATGGAGCCAGGTGCGGGTGTACGGGTGCGCGTAGATCTCGTCCAGGCCGAGCGAGGTCTCGTCGATCGTGGACGCGAGCTCCCAGGCGGCCGACCACCGTTCGCCCCCGCGTCCGCCGAGTTCCTCGTTGAGCCCGGCGAGGGTGTAGCGGGTGAGGTCCTGCTGGAGGATGAGCAGCGCCTCGGGGTCGGTCACGGCAGGAGATGCGGTGGCGGGTGCCGTGCGCTCCTCGATGCCGAGGATCAGCGCCTCGAGGTCGTTGCAGTATACAGAGGTGTTGTCGAAGCCGGAGCCGCTCGCGTACCGGTGGGTGTAGAGACCGCCGCCGCAGGAGCGGACGACCGGGCACTGACGGCATGTCGGGCTCACGCCCTCCAGTCCGAGCTGGCGGGCCCTGACGCCCGGGTGGCGGGCCACCTCGTCGAAGGAGTGCCGGAAGAGGTCGAACCCGGTGGCGGCCGCGCCCTCGTAGGCGCTCTTCAGCGAGTCGACCTGTTCCAGGGTGCCGTCGGTCTCGACGACGACGAGGTCGGAGGGGGCGAGGCCCAGGGACTCGGTGAGGCTGGGGCCGCCGGCCAGGGTCGAGAGCACGGAGTCGAAGAGCCGCACCGGCACGGGCCTGCCGCGGTCGTCCCAGCGGTCGAAGACCTCGAGGATCCAGTCGGCGTAGGCGGTGGGTGACCCGTCCGGGCGGGCCGGCGGGTCGTCCCAGGTGGCGTGGGGCAGCAGGAAGTCGATCCGCGGAGGTTCGAGTTCGGCGAGGGCGTCGTACACGGCGACGGGGTCGTTGGCGACGTCGACGGTGCACAGCAGGCCGAGATAGAGGTGGCGGTAGCGCTCCTGGCGCAGCAGGTCCACGGCCCGCAGGACGAGCGGGTGGCTGGTGCGGCCGTCCGCGTAGCGGCGGTGGCGGTCGTTGGCGCTGCGGTCCCCGTCGAGGGAGATGCCGACCCGGACGTCGAATTCGTCGAACAGGTCGAGATAGCGGGGGCTGAGCTGGATCCCGTTGGTGTGGATCCTCAGGTCGAGTGCGGCGACGTTGTCGAGGGCTGCGGTGAGCTCCTCGCAGACGCGGCGCAGACGCGCGGGGCCCGCCAGCAGAGGCTCCCCTCCGTGCAGGATCACTGACACGGAGGGCAGGGCATGGCTCTTGGCATGCTCGGCCAGTCGCAGAGCTGTCCAGGAAATCGCTTCGTCAGAGATTGCCTTCGGGCGGGTACGCCAGCTCTGATCAGCGTGTTCGTAGATGTAGCAATGATCGCAGGCAAGATCGCACCTGCTGTGGACCTTCACAACGATCTGCTGGAAGGGGACCAGTGGGGGCCCTGTCATTCCACCAGTCTAGGGCCAGTGCGAAGCCCTCCGAAGTCGCTCAGAGCGCCGAGTTGAAAGTGGTGGCGCGCACGATGCGCTCTTCGGAAGCGGGCAGGACACGGGCGAGCTTGCGTGCGGCTTCGTCGCCGCGCACGTCGATCTGCGCCAGGGGAACTCGATTCTTCTTCGCAGCGGCGAAGGAGGGAGAGGAGTGCAGGGTCATTGGGGGCCGTCCTTGATGTTGTGTCCAGCTCAATGCTGTGCCCAGCGGGGATACCACGCACCGTTGCGATGCCGGCGGCACGACTTTACTCTCATGGCCACTCCCAGCAACTCAGCACGGGGATAAGCAACAAAAGAGTTGCACCACATTCTCGCAGGACCGCAAGGAACAAGCGATTCCGCCTAAAGAGTGATGCCAAAACCGCAGACGGGGGTGTGTATGAGCGACCTTTCGAGCCCTTTGCAGAGCATGGTCCTCCACAATGCCGACCTACCGGTTCTGTACCACCGCACGGACGCCATCGCCGTCGCCCGCCAGCGCGAGGCCGTGGCCGGCACCCGGCACCGCCTCCTCCTGCTGGTCGCCGGCGCCGCCCTGGCGGCCCTGCCCACCTCGCTGAGGCTCGGCGACTCCTTCCAGTTCGCGTCGTTTCTCAGTGCTTTGGCGTACGGGGGTGTACTGGTGCTGGGGTACCGCGCCACCCGCCGCAGAGCAAAGTCGCAATGGCAACTGAACCGCTCCGCCGCCGAGTTCATCAAGTCCATGTGCTGGCGCTACGCGGTCCACGGCTCGCCCTTCGACTCACGCCTTCCGGAGGCCCGGGCCGATGATTTGTTCACCGCCCGTCTGGAGGACGGATTACGGGAGTTGGCCAAAGTCGGCTGGGAGGACCCCCGCTCGTCGGGCGAGGACGCCGCGGCCGGTGATCTGATCACCACCCCGATGCGCCGCCTGCGGGCCAAACCCTTCAGCGTCCGCAAGGAGACCTACGTCAGGGACCGGCTGATCGAGCAGCGCAACTGGTACCACCGGCGTACGGAGATGTCCCGTCGTGCGACCGCCCTCTGGTCCGCCTCGATCGCTCTGCTCACTCTCTTCGCCCTGTTCTTCGCCACACTGCGAACCTTCTCCGTGGCGGACTCCTTCCACGTCCAGGGGGTGCTGTCGGCCGCGGCCGCGGCCTGCCTGGCCTGGAGCGAGATCCGCCGCCACCAGCCGCTGATCGCCGCCCACTCGCTCGTGGAGGAGGACCTGGCGGCCATGCACACCGCCATGGAGACGACGGTCACCGACGCCCAGTGGCCGTCCGCGGTCTACGAGACCGAGCGCATCGTCTCTCCCCAGCACACGGACTGGCTGGTGAGACACCGCAGTTGACCGGTACCGGCGGGCTCAGTCGCGTTCGACGCCCTCGCGCCAGATGATCGTCACGGGCTTCCCGAGGTCGCGGGCGTAGCGCACGATGTCGCCGGTGCCGCCGTGCCCCCGGGCCGGGAGGCCGTCCCAGACGGCGAGCAGCCGGTCGCAGTGGTCGGCGATGTAGGCACCGGCGGCGAAGTACGCCTCGTCGGTCGAGACCGGGAAGGCCAGCCTCACTTCACGGGTGGCCAGGCTTCTCAGCCTCCGGTACCGGGCGAGCTCGCCGGGGCCCGTGAACCCCTGTTCGTAGTCGCCGCTGGGGATGACGGCCGTCAGTTCGGCGCCGCAGTCCAGGGCGATGTCGGCGAAGATCTGGTCCGCCCCCACGGCGAGGCTCGACAGCGCCTCCAGCGAGCCCCGGTGCCCGTGGAGCACGGCCCGCAGGCCGGCGCTGACATGGGTTAGCGCCTCCGGCGGGATGCCTCGGTGGCCGGTCACTCCGATGCGTTTCACTTCGCGCTGCAACCCCCGTCACTACGGCCGCCCCCGGCCGTCCTGACATCCTCCGAAAAAAGGGGCGGGACGTCGAGCCCCCGTCCTGGTGAAGGACGGAGGCCGTCGTCGTCGGTTGCTGCGCGTCCGGACGCGTCAGTAGACGCTCACTCCGTACCGGTTCAGCGCCTCGACCACCGGCTGGAAGAACGTGGTGCCGCCGGTGGTGCAGTTTCCGCTGCCGCCGGAGGTCAGGCCGATGGCCCGGCTCCCGGAGTAGAGCGGGCCACCGCTGTCGCCGGGCTCGGCGCACACATTGGTGCGGATCATGCCGTAGACGATGTCCCCGCCGCCGTAGTTCACGGTGGCGTTGAGCCCGGTGACCGAGCCGCTGTGGGTGCCCGTGGTGGAGCCGCGGCGGGTGACGGGCATGCCGACGGTGGCGTTGGCCGCGCCGGTGATGTCCCGGCCGCCGACGGTGCCGGGGTGGGACAGCGAGGTGTTGGAGTAGCGGACGATGCCGTAGTCGTTGCCGGGGAAGCTGGAACCGGCCGTCGGGCCGATGACCGTGGAGCGGGAGGAGTTGGCGTACCAGGTGCCCGCGCCGTCGGTGCAGTGACCGGCTGTCAGGAAGTAGTAGGTGCTGCCGCTGCGGACGTTGAAGCCGAGAGAGCAGCGCCAGCTGGACGCGTAGATCGCGTCGCCGCCGGAGATCAGCTTGGAGAAGGTGCCCGGCGTGCGTTCGATGCGCAGGGCGCCGGCGTTGTGTCCGGCCTCGCGCTTGATCCTGGCCAGCTCTGCCTGCGAGACGGTGCTGTCCGCGGTGACGACAAGGGTGTTCGTCGCTTTGTCGACGTGCCAGGCGGTGCCGGGCACGTCCGCCTCGAGCAGCGCGTCGCTCGCGGCGGCGAGTTGCTGGGCGTCGTAGGTCCGTGCTTCGTCGGCCGTCGCGGTGGGGACCGCCAGTGCGGCGGCCGCGATCAGACCGGTGGCCACGGCCAGCAGGCGGCTGCGTCTGCCGGCGGGGATGGTGTGCTGGGTCCTCACGTTTCGTCCCTCCAGAGGGAGTCAGGGGCCCGCAGTGGGGTGCCGGGCCCGTGAGGCGCCGGTCCGGGGACCGGCGCTGTGGGGGAAGTTTCCGGCCATGCGGTCACACGCCAAAAGGGAGTGCTTCCGGCCATCGGCCTCCTCGGCGGGGGCCGGAGACCCGGGGAACGGGTACTCAGCTGCCTCAGGGCCCTCAGTAGATGCTGACCCGGTACTTGGCGAGCGCCTCCGGCACCGGCTGGTAGAACGTGGTGCCGCCGGTACGGCAGTTGCCGCTGCCGCCGGAGGTGAGTCCGAGGGCCTTGGAGCCGTCGTAGAGCGCTCCGCCGGAGTCGCCGGGCTCTGCGCAGACGTTCGTCTGGATCATGCCGCGGACCGTGCCGCCGCCGGAGTAGTGGACCGTGGCGTTGAGACCCGTGACGGTGCCGCTGTGCGTACCGGTCGTGGAGCCGCTGCGCTTGACCGACTCGCCGACGTAGGCCTCGGCCGCGGTGAAGCCGCCGGTGTGGCTGAGGGAGGCGTTGTCGTACCGGACGAGGGCGTAGTCGTTGTTCGGGAAGCTGGACCCGACGGTCGGTCCGATGAGCGTGGACTGATTGGAGTCGGCGTACCAGGTGTCGGCCACATCGCCGCAGTGCCCGGCCGTGAGGAAGTAGTACGTGCTTCCGCTGCGCACGTTGAAACCGAGTGAACAGCGGTAGCCACCGCCGTAGATCGCGTCGCCCGGGCCGAGGAGCGGCTTGAAGACGCCAGGGGTGCGCTTGACCGTGATCGCGCCGGCGTCCGCGCCGGCGGTCCTGCGGATTCCGGCGACCTCCGCGTCGGACACGGTGGAGTCCGCGGTGACGACGACCCGGCCGAGAGCCCGGTCCACGTACCAGGCGGTGCCTTCGACGTCGGCCGCGAGTACGGCGGCGTCGGCACGGGCGAGTTGGGCGGCGCCGGCGGGGCCGGGAGTGGGGGTGGCCGTGGCGGCGGGGGCGGCGAAGCCGGCCGCCAGGGTCGCTGCGGCGGCGAGCAGGGTTACGGTGCGCTTGATCCTCACTGTGCTCCTCCTGGGAAGAGGGGAAGAACCCGCGGTGGCGGGTCCGTGAGGCGCTGTCAGGATGGCGTGTTCCTGACATGTCACCGCCAGCGATAGTGACTTCCGGACAGCGGACGCACAAGACCGCAGGCCGAACGGATCCGAAGACAGCGCGCACCGCATCATGCGCCGGGACCGCCGCTTGGCCGGATGCCACCCTCGCCCGACCGGGCGCACCGGACCACTTCCCGGCCAATGGCCCCCTTGCCCTCCCAGGCCCGGCAGGCCACTTCCGCCACGGGGCACCCGCCGACGACCCGAGTACGCGGGACCGCCACTTGGCCGGAACCTGCCGGGCCCAGCCGGGCCACTTCCCGGCCCGAAGCCACCTCCCCCTCCTGGGCACGGCAGGCAACTCCGCGACGGAGCCGCCGCCCAACACCCGAGCACGCCGCGCCGCGGCGGCCCGGCGCCCGGACATGACCGGCGCGCGTGGGCTCGGCGCGCTCTGCCACCGCCCGGGAGCGGCCCCGGCCTTGCCCGACCGGTGCCGCGCCGTACCGGCCGCGCGGCGGCAGGCGGCGGCCTGCGGCCGGAGGGTGGCACCGACACACCGGACACGCGGCCGCGGTGGGCCCTGACGCAAGGTCAGCAGTTGCAGTCGCAGCAGCAGCCGTCGCCGCAGCAGCTGTCCGAGCAGTTGCTGCAGCAGTCACAGCAGTCACAGCAGTCCGAGCAGTCGGACCTGCTGCACAGGCTCTCGCGGCGTTCACCGCTCCACGGGTCCTCGTGCGTGCCGCAGCACATCTGGCAGGTGCAAACCAGCCCCGCCCAGACCAGGCACCCGGCGATCAGACCTCGCCGGTCGCGGCGGGGCGGCTCAGGCGGGAGCGGTCCGCCGGGCCCCGGGGCGTACGGATTCCCGGGGACCGGCGGACCGTAGGGGCCGGGCTGGTGCGAACAGGTAGTCGTGCCGAAGGCCCGGTCCACCGAGGTGCGCAGCTCGTGCTTGAGGAGCACATGCACCAGCCTGTCGTCGACGAAGCGGGCGTCCCGCAGCGCCAGGCGGATGCCGTGCAGCGCGTCGTCGGCGAGGCGACGGGCCTCGGCGAGCGGCGTGCCCGTGGCCGTGAGCGGGTTCCACGCGCCCGACGCCGCGTCGGCTTCCTGGTCCTCCACGGCATCCAGCAGATGAGCGAGCCGCCCGAAGAGCCGCCCGGCCTCGGCGAGCGGCGCCACGTTCTCCGGCCGGCCGGCGAGCACGGCGGTGTGCGCGAAGGCGGCGGCCGTGGCGGTCTCCGTCGGTTCCGTGACGGTCAGGACGGACGTGCCCGGTCCGGCCAGCGCCTCGAGGCCGGCCTGACGGCCGACCGCGTCGAGCAGCACCGCCGTGTCGAAGCCGAGGGCCGCCCCGGCGCGTGCGCCCGCCCGGTCCCAGCCCGCGGAGACCCGGCGGGCCGCGGCGGCCAACGGCCTGCGGGCCAACACGCCGTCGCCGTCGGCGACGTGGTCGCGCACCTTGGCCGAGGCGAGCACCAGGGAGACGGCGGCGGCCAGGCGCGCGCCCTCGCCGCGGGCGACGGGCGCGGTGCGCATGGCGCGCAGCGGGCAGGGTCCGGCGGTGCGCCGCTGAGCGGGGGTGCGTTCGGCCTGAGCCTCCGTCAGGACCGAGACGATCAGGCCGTCGTAGTTGGTGACGACGCGGGCGAACTGTCCGTGGTCGGCGCGAAGTGCCAGACAGAGCCCGCAGAGATGGGCCATCCACTCGGTCTTCAGGCCGTCGGTGAGACGGTGTGAGCATGGTCTGACGATTCCGAACACGACGGCCCCCCGCGAGTCGCTGAAATGTGCGGTGCGCATCGTATCGATCCGGTCGTTCACCCGTACGTGCCCAAGGTCACCCGTCCGACCCGACTTTTATATTTTCATCCCTTCACGCCCCCTGTGGCGGCCGGACCTTGACGAATCGCCACATCTTCTGCACCAGTACCGTCACGAATCCCCTGCGCGGCGACTATCCACTTGGCGCCCGATCCGCATCATGGACGACGATAGGGGATATGCGGAACGACAAGTGACCGCGATGAAAGGAGGCGTCCATGGGATCGGTGCGTAAGGCGAGCGCCTGGCTGGGACTCGTCGAGGACGACGGGCGTTACTACGACGACGACTACGCCGAGGGTGCTGAGACGAGTGACGCGTGGGTCACCGACCCCCGGGTGCGGGTCGCCTCCGAGTCCGCGCAGCAGGAGGGCCGCCGGATCGCGACGGTGTCCCCGGACGGTTTCCGGGACGCCCGCGGGATCGGCGAGCTGTTCCGTTCGGGCGTCCCGGTCATCGTGAACCTCACGTCGATGGAGCCCGGCGACGCCAAGCGGGTCGTGGACTTCGCCGCGGGCCTCGCCTTCGGGCTGCGCGGTTCGATCGAGCGGGTCGCGACGCGGGTGTTCCTGCTGACCCCCGCCGACACCGAGATCGTCAGCGGGGACCCGGCAGGCCGTTCCCAGGACGGATTCTTCAACCAGAGCTGAGCAAGGTGTTCGCCGGTCGCCGCCCGGGACCGGTCCCTCGTCCCTCCTAGCGGAACGCGTCGAGACCGGTGAGCGCCTTGCCCAGCACGAGCTGGTGCATCTCGACGGTGCCCTCGTAGGTGAGCACCGACTCGAGGTTGGTCGCGTGCCGCATCACGGGGTACTCCAGCGAGATCCCGTTCGCGCCGAGGACGGTGCGTGAGGTGCGGCAGATCTCGATCGCCTCCCGCACGTTGTTGAGCTTTCCGAAGCTGACCTGCTCCGGCCGCAGCTTCCCCGCGTCCATCCGCCTGCCGAGGTGGTGGGCGAGCAGGATGCCCTTGTGCAGTTCGACGGCCATGTCCGCGAGCTTGGCCTGGGTGAGCTGGAAGCCGCCGATCGGCCGGCCGAACTGCTCGCGGGTGCGCGCGTACGACACCGCCGCCTCGAAGCTGGCGCGCGCGGCGCCCATCGAGCCCCAGACGATTCCGTAGCGGGCGTGGCTCAGGCAGCTGAGCGGGCCGCGCAGACCGGTGACGTCCGGGAGCACCGCGTCGGCGGGCAGCCGCACCTCGTCCATGACGAGTTCGCTGGTCACCGACGCGCGCAACGACCACTTGTGCTTGATCTCGGGCGCCGAGAAGCCCGGGGCCTCGGTGGGCACGACGAAACCGCGGATGCCGTCGTCGGTCTGCGCCCAGACCACGGCGACGCCGGCCACGGAGCCGTTGGTGATCCACATCTTGCGGCCGGTGAGCACCCAGTCGCTGCCGTCGCGCTTGGCGTGGGTGCGCATGCCGGCCGGGTCGGAACCGTGGTCGGGCTCGGTCAGTCCGAAGCAGCCGATGATCTCGCCGGCGGCCATGCCGGGCAGCCACCGCTGCTTCTGCTCCTCGGAGCCGTAGCGGTGGATCGCGTACATGGCGAGCGAGCCCTGTACGGAGACGAGGGAGCGGATGCCGGAGTCGGCTGCCTCCAGCTCGAGGCAGGCGAGTCCGTACTGGACGGCGGTGGCGCCGGCGCAGCCGTACCCGTCGAGCGACATGCCGAGCGCGCCGATGGAGCCGAGCTCGCGGGCCAGGTCGCGGATGCCGGGGAGCTCGCCGCGCTCGTACCAGTCGGCGATGTGGGGCAGGACGCGGTCGGCGGCCCAGGTGCGGACGGTGTCGCGGATCGCGAGGTCCTCGGCGTCGAGGAGGTCGTCGATGCCGAGCGGGTCACCGGGATCGAAGGGCGGAAGCTTCGAGGCTCTGGACATGGTGTGACCTCCGGCGGCTCTCACGCTGGGCACTCCCGCGGCCCGGGACCGCAGGGAGGGGAACGAACGGCTCGGCCTCCGAAACTAGCACCGCTAGTCGGAGACTTCGCCAGACGTTACGGCTCAGTGTGCCGCGCGTCCAGACCCCGCCTCGGCGGCCGCCGGCCTGCGCCCGGCCGGCACGCCGGCCCGGTGGCGCGGGTCCGCGGCGCCGGACCGCCGGACGCCGGAGGCGTCGCTCTCACGGCTCGCCGGGATCGTCGCCGGATCGGCCTCCCCCGGCTGGTGGCACTTCTCCGCCGTGCCGCACTCCATGGCGCGGGGCAGCCGGAGCGCCGCGGCCGCGCCGAGCAGCAGCAGGCCCGCGCTGACCAGCAGCGTGATGTGGAGACCTTGTACGAAGGAGTGACGGGCCGTGGACCGCAGCAGCTCACCCGCCGGGCCGCCGAGCCGGTCGGCCACCTGGTAGGCCTCGCCCAGTGAGTGTGCGGCGGCCGCACTCGCGGACCGGGGTACCTCACCCAGGGACGTCAGAGCGGGGGCGTACGCGGCGTTCATCACGCTGCCGAGCAGGGCGATGCCCATGCCGGCGCCGAGCTGGTACGAGGTCTCGCCGATCGCGGCGGCCCCGCCCGCCTGGTCGGCGGGGGCTTCGCTGAGCATCGACTCGTACGCGCCGAACAGCGTCGTCTGCAGCCCGAAGCCGAGCAGGACGAACGCGGCGGTCAGCAGCCAGGGGCGGTCGTGCTGGCCCATCACCGTCAGCAGCAGTACGGCGCCGGCGGTCAGCGTGAATCCCCACCCGACCATCCGGCGGGGGCCGATGCGGTTGAGGGTGAAGGAGCCGGTGGCGCCGGCGGCCATGGCGGCGAAGGTCAGGGGCAGCAGCCGCAGGCCGGTCTCCAGCGGGGTGAGCCCGAGGACCAGCTGGAGGTACTGGACGGCGATCAGTTCGAGGCCGACGAGCGCCAGCATGGCGAGGACGATGCAGCCGACGGAGGTGGAGAAGGCGGCCCTGCCGAACATCCGCATGTCGATGAGCGGATGCGGGCGGCGTTTCTGCCGCCCCACGAACAGCACCAGCAGCGCCGTGCCGAGCAGCAGCGGGCCGGCCACACCCGGGGTGAGCAGGCCGGAGCCCGCGCCCAGCCGCTTGACGCCGAGGACCACACCCAGCACTCCGCCCGCGGCCATCAGCGCGCCGAGGACGTCCCAGGGGCCGTTCTGGCCGCCCTTGGACTCCGGCAGCAGCCAGCGGCCCGCGGGGACGATCAGCGCCATCAGCGGAATGTTGATCAGGAAGACGGAGCCCCACCAGAAGTTCTCGACGAGGAAGCCGCCGACGACGGGTCCGGTGGCGGCGCCCACAGCGGCGACCGCCGTCCATATACCGATCGCCGTCGCCCGCTCACGGCGGTCGGGGAAGACGGCGCGCAGGATCGACAGTGTCGCGGGCATGATCATCGCGCCGCCGACCCCGAGCAGGGCGCGGGCGCAGATCAGCACGTCCGGAGTGGGCGCGAAGGCGGCGACCGCGGAGGCGGCACCGAAGATGCCGTAGCCGAGCAGCAGCACACGGCGTCTGCCGACCCGGTCGCCGAGGGTGCCGAAGAGGATCAGCAGCGCGGCGCAGACCAGGGGGTAGGCGTCCACGATCCACAGCAGTTCGACACCGCTGGGGCGCAGGTCCTCCGTCACGGCGGGGACCGCGACGTGCAGCACGGTCGCGTCGAGGGCGACGAGCAGCAGGCTGACGCACAGGACGAAGAGGACGACCCAGCGGTTGGCCCCGCCGCCGACGGAGCGCAGGCGTGCGCCGGCCGTGGGCGTCACGGACATGTACGTACCTCCCGGTGAGTCCCTCGCGCTCGGCGGACCGGCCTGGACGGTGGTGCGGGGGTGTCCCGACTGGGCGGCCCGGCATCGACGGGCGAGTGAGTCGACAGCGTACGCGAGTTCGCGCGCGGTGCACGTGGTCGATCTCTCATGGGATCGGACCGCCGGGTGTGGCGTACGCCACTCGACGGGGCGGGCCGAGTCGATCTTGGCGCGCCTGAACATCCCGGAAATTCCGCAAGGGGTCGCGGTGAACCATTCACCATCCACGGAAGGATGCCTTCCGTGAGGACCGTCCGACAAATACGGGAAGACGGTCACCGGCTTTTCCTGACGGCCCGTGAATGAAACTGGACCTGAGACAAACTCCACATCACATAGGCATCACGAAGAGAGTGGATCGACCGGACCACACACTCACTCGCTGTAACGTCGATTAGGTGCGTACCGACTTCTTTGCCCGGCTGGACCGGGAGCCGGAACCGCCGAAGATGGAGATCCCGCGGATGAGCCGCACGCGTCTCGCCCTCTTCGGCGGGACGTCGGCGTTCTATCTGGCCATCGTCGTCGCCGTGCTGGCGTCGACGTGGCTCGTGGCCCTCGACTGGAAGCTGATGCTCTTCCGGCCCTACGAGCAGTGGCCGGAGCAGCACGCCTTTCTCGACTACTTCGTGGTGCTCGGCCAGCGCGGGCCGACGGCCGTCATGGTCGCGGCGTGGCTGGGCTGGCGTTCCTGGCGCCAGCACACCCTGCGTCCCCTTCTCGCGCTCGGCGCGGCCCTGCTGCTGCTGAACGTCACGGTGGGCGCGGTCAAGATCGGACTCGGCCGGCTCGGCCCCCACTACGCGACGCAGATCGGCTCCGCCGAACTCTTCGCGGGCGGCGATATATTTCCTTCCGGACACACCGCCAACGCGGTCGTGACCTGGGGAATCCTGGCCTACCTGGCCACCACGCCGAGAGCCCGCCGCTATCTGTCGGCGCTCTCCGCCGTGGTCTCGCTCGGGGTCGGACTGACGACCGTGTATCTCGGGACGCACTGGCTGAGCGATGTGCTGCTCGGCTGGGCGGCGGGACTGCTGATCCTCCTCGGTCTGCCCTGGTGCGAGCCGCTGATCGGCCGCGCCGAGGCCTGGATCCTCGGGGTCCGAGAGCAGTGGCGGACGCGCCGTGCCCCGGGTCGCTCGCTGCCCGTCGCGGCGGGCGGGCCGCGTCCCGCGATGGTCCCGCAGCGGGCGACGGACACCGGGCGGCCGGAGGATGCGGCATGCGAGCCGGTGGCCACCGTCGCCACCACGTCCACCCGGCCGTCGCAGGGCTCGGCGACCGGCCCGGCGGCGAGCACCAGGACGACCACGCACGACCGGTCACGGGCCCACACGCGCTCGGAGCGGACTCCGGTCACGCCGTCGGGCAGCAGACGTCCTCCCCATTCGCGGCCGCTGACGGGCGGCTGAGCGGCGCGGGCGACCTGCCCGGCCCACGGAATCACACGAAGGCCCCGGTACTCGGCGAGTACCGGGGCCTTCGTGTGATTCCGGGCCGGCTCAGCCCTTCCAGCAGCGGATGACCGAGCCGTCCTTCACCTCGAAGTTCAGCCGGCCCGCGACGTACTCCATCGTGATGATCGAGCCGGGCGGCAGCGCTCTGACGGTCGACCAGCCCCGCTCACGGGCCTGCTGCTCGGCCTCGAGGGCGTCGAGGCCGACATACGACTCCGGGTTGTCGTCGGGCTGTGCGGGAGGGCTCGGTATGGGTGCCATGCACCCCACGGTAGGCGGCAGCGGACGGTGACGGAAGCGGAGCCGGGGCGGCTCCCAGCAGCCCCGTATACCTCACCGGTCACGCTTGTGTCACAGGATCTCGACACATGTTCCGTTCGAACTCCTTCACCCGAACGGGCTCCGCGGAGGCCTTCCTGCACCATTCGGAGCAGTGCCGCCGGTCAGGAATAATTGCAATTCGCCCGGCCCTTCGAATTCATGACCGGCACCGGCTCGCGGAGTAATTCACACAAGCCGAGGAATTCACCGTTCTTTCACAGAACCCACGCGGTTCACGGGCTTTCCGGTGCCATCGCGCGGGACAGCCGGTCGCGGAGCGCCCGGATGCGCCCGGTCAGCTCCGGCGGCTCGACGACCTCGAAGTCGACGCCCATCAGCAGCACGTGGATCACCAGCACGTCCAGGTTCGCCGCCCCGGTCCGCAGCAGGCACCGGCCGTCGTCGACCGGCTCCAGCACCCCGTCGGACGGACCGACGAACTCGGCCGCACGCTCGGCGGAGGTGTGCAGCCGGACGACCGCCCGGGTCGCGTACGCACGGTTGGAGACGCCCTGGGAGACATAAGCCGCGAGATCCTCCGCGGGAGGAGTGCGGGGCGCGAAACGGGGGCCGTGCGGGGGCTTGGGAACGATCCGGTCGGCGCGGAAGGTGCGCCAGTCGTCGCGCTCGACGTCCCAGGCGACGAGGTACCAGCGGCGCTCCGTGCACACCAGCCGGTGGGGCTCGACGGTGCGGCGGGTGGCGGACCCGCCGTGGTCGCGGTACTCGAAACGGAGCCGCTCGCTGTCCCGGCAGGCGTTCGCCAGCTCCGTCAGCACACCGGCGTCCACGGTCGAACGCTGCTGTCCGCGCAGCATCGGAACGGTGAACGAATTGAGCGCGCCCACCCGCCGCCGCAGCCGGTCCGGCAACACCTGCTCCAGCTTGGCCAGGGCGCGTACGGACGTCTCGCCGATGCCCTCGATGCCCTGGCCGGCGGCGGTGCGCAGGCCGACGGCCACCGCCACGGCCTCCTCGTCGTCCAGGAGCAGCGGCGGCAGTTCGGCGCCCGCGCCCAGCTGGTAACCGCCGCCGGTGCCCGGACTGGCGTTGACCGGGTAGCCGAGCTCACGCAGCCGGTCCACGTCCCTGCGGACGGTGCGCGGTGTGACACCGAGCCGGTCCGCCAGGTCGGCGCCGGACCATTCACGGTGCGCCTGGAGGAGGGACAGCAGGCGCAGCAGTCGTGCCGAGGTTTCCAACATGGAACGGAGTCTGCCAGCGGTCGAGGACAGCTGCTGTCCTCGACGACGGTCGGACCAGTGGCCCCTCGCGGCCGTCACACCGGCCCGCCCCGGCGGCACGGGGCGGCGGGCGGCGGGCGGCGGTGCGACCACCGGTGCACGTCACGTCATGAGCCTGCTCATGCGCTCTTCCTGCTTCTGCGGATCAGGTCCGCCGCACGGTGACGCAGCCCGTACCCCGCGTCGAACAGCGTGCTGCGGCCACGGTGCAGCGCCTCGCTCAGCGCACCGCGTGAGTGCCCGCTTGCACTGCGGGTGACGAGCTCGGTGAACAGCGCCTCGTGGCGCGCGGCGACGGTGACCGGGTCGAACCGGGCCGACGCGGCCAGCGCCGCGCGGCCGGCGCGCTGCCGCAGCTCGTCGTCGCCGATCAGCTCGAGCAGTGCGTCGGCGATCGCGTCCACGTCGCCGACCGGGACGAGCCGGCCGTCGACACCGTCCTCGATGATCTCGCGGGGTCCGTGCGGGCAGTCGGTGGAGACGACCGGCAGACCGCAGCGCATCGCCTCGACGATGGTCATGCCGAAGGACTCGAGGCTGGAGGTGACCGCCGCGATCGAGCCCTTGACCCACTCCGCCTCCAGCGGGTTCGCGGGTCCCATGAGAAAGACGTGGTCGCTCAGTCCGCGCTCGTCGATGAGAGCGGTCAGCGCCTGCTTCTCGTTGCCGGTCGCGTCCCCACTGCCGTAGATCCGCAGCCGCCAGTCGGGGCGGGTCGCGACCACCTTGGAGAAGGCCTTGACGAGCAGGTCGTACCGTTTGACGCGGGTCAGGCGGCCGGCGGCGACGACCCACTTCGCCGTGCAGTCCGCGGGAGCGACGGCCGGCTCCGGCACGCTGTTGGGGACCGCCTCCATCCGTACGCCGGGCAGCTTCATCCGCTCCCGGTACGAGCGGGCGTCCGCCTCCGTGACGGTGGTGATCGCGTCGAGCACCGTGTAGCGGTGGGCTATCTCACGGCGCAGCCGGTACCCGTGGCTGTCGAGCGTCAGATGCTCCTGGCCGACCCGCACCACGCCCCGCCTGGTCTGGCGGGCGATGTGCACGTTGAGTCCCGGTCGGGTGCCGACGACCAAGTCGGCGTGGAGCGAGGCCAGATGGGCGCCGATCCTGGTGTCGGTGAGCCGGCTGTACTGCTTGTGGCGGCCGTCACCGCGCGGGAAGACCTTCGCCGGCCGCTTGGCCAGCGGGTCGTCCCCGTCGTAGCCGGGGCTCTTCTTCCGCAGGTCCACCAGGTGCTTCATGGTGACGCCGGCGGGTGCGCCCATGACCGGCTCGTCGCGGTGGCGGAAGACGGAGACGATCTCGACGTCGTGCCGTTCGG
Source organism: Streptomyces peucetius (assembly GCF_025854275.1). NCBI lineage: Bacteria > Bacillati > Actinomycetota > Actinomycetes > Kitasatosporales > Streptomycetaceae > Streptomyces > Streptomyces peucetius. Next base: position 1,639,093 of record NZ_CP107567.1, read on the forward strand.
CGAGCGCGCCGGCGAGGTTGAACGTCGTCCTGATCGTCCCGCCGATGCCATAGGCGTTGTGGAGCAGAAATGAAATGCGCATGCCGTCCCGCGTCCCCCGTGGTGCTGCCGAACCTCCTGGTCGGGAGGTCTGTGCCACGACTCTACTCGGCTACTGAGGGCGGTAGGGAATCTGCGGAACCCGGAAGCAGTTGTGGTTCATGTCGCCCCCCTGGGTGACCCAGCCGCGGCCGTCCTGCCAGCGCGCAACGGACAGACACGCGCGGCGCGTTGCGGGCGGCTCCTCGAGGTGCCGGAACGAGACGGGCAGCAGCAGTCCGCGTGCGGTGTACGGCTCCGGGCGGTTCAGGTAGCGCTCGACGCAGGCCCTGGTGAGGCCGGCGGAGCAGGACCTGGCCGCGTCCGTGAACCACATGGCCGCCGCCCAGCCCTCGAGCTGCCACTGCGACAGCTCTCCATCGCCCATGGCCCGCCTGAACTCGCGTACGGCCGGGTGGCCGGTGTCCTGGTAGTTGCGGCTCGCGCCGGTCGCCCACAGCGCGTTGCGGCAGCCGGGAGCGTCCTGGTAGTCGCGCGGGACGGCGGAGTTCCAGTTCTGGACGTTGGTGACCTTGGCGGTCACCCGCGTCCCGACGTCGTCCATCGCCTTGCACAGCCGGGCGTTGCCGTGTGCGTCCAGGGCGTCGAAGACGAGGTCGGCGCCGCTTCGCCCGATGTCGGCGGCCACCGCACGGAAGTTCGGCAGCGCGAAGTCCAGCTGCTCGGACACCACGCGGTAGCCCTCCGCCTCCAGCCCCCGGGCGACCAGCCGTGCGTACACGGCGGACGACGCCTGGTTGTAGGAGACGACGGCAGCGGTACGGGCGCCCTGGTGCCGCTTGAACCATCGGTAGACCTCGGTGCCGCCGTAGAGGGTGCCGTCCCAGCCGGGTGCCTCGCCGGTGCGCGGGGCGTCGCTGCCGTAGATGCCGTACAGATGCGGATAGGTGTCGTACGCCGTGCCGATGGGCTGGCCGCCGATGTCGGGGACGCCCGCGCGGGACACCCGGGGCGCGCCCGCGTAGTCGAGCACGGTGGTGGCGACCAGGGCGAAGACCTTGTGCTCGTCGATCAGGCGGTGCACGCACGCGTTGTTGCCGACGCCACTGCCCCCGTCGTCGCACGTGACGACCTCCACGCGGCGGCCGTCGATGCCGCCGCGGGCGTTGACGGCGTCGAAGTAGGCGCGGGCCCCCTCGCCCGGGCCGTCGAAGGCCGCGCCGCCGACGGGGCTCGTGGCGCTGGCGATGATGCCGACGCGCAGCGGTTCACGCCCGGCGCCGGCCGGGTCCGGGGAGGCGTCGAAGGCGCGTTCGGGCAGCCGGCTGCCGCAGGCGGTCACCACGGCGAGCAGCGCCGCGGCGAACAGCGCCTCAGCAGCCCGGAACAGCCCTGGCATCCGGACTGAGCTCCACCAGGGCGCACAGGGCCTTCTGGGACACCTTCCAGGTGCCGTCGTCGAGCACGGCCGTGCCCTTGGCGCCCGGCAGCGCCGTGTTGCCGCCGACCATGAGGTCGTAGGTCACGGTCGCCTCGGTCTCTGAGGTGAACCGCACGTCGGTGACCTCGGCGGACGCCTGCGTGGCGTTCCTGTCGCCGCTGAAGGCGGTCAGGGCGGGGCGCAGCGCCTCACCGTTCTCGAGCACCTTCACCTTCTCGTCCGTGGACGTCCTGGGGTCGAAGAACGTCGTCCAGTTCTTCTTGACCTCCTCCTCCGCGGCCGCCCGGTCGGCGGGGCCGGAACGCTCCCCCGGGGTCTCGGGGGCGGAGGCGGCCGGCGTGGGCGAGGTCGCGGGGGCGGACCCGTCGCCTCCGTCGTCGGAGCACGCCGCGGCGAGCGGGCCCAGCACGAGGACCGCCGCCGCCGCCCAGACCACTGGCCGGGGGCTTTTCGAACCGGTCATGTCACTCACCACCAGATCTCGGCTTCCAGCGTCGGATGGTTCGGGACATACCGCAATATTCAGGGCATAGTGCAGGAGAGGAGGCGTTTCGATGCCGGCGTCCCGACTGCTGTGCTGGGGTGGGCTCGCGGCCGTTGCCTGCGGGGCGGTCCTGTGTGTCGTCGGCTGGTACGGCGTGTCCGGCGAGAGCGTCGCCGAACGGCAGCTGCCCTACCTCGCGTCGGCCACGGTGCCGGGCGCGGCGCTGCTGGTGGCGGGGGCCGTGCTGATCGCCGCGGGGACCCTCCCGCCACGGCCGGGCGAGCGTGACCCCCGGGCCGGCGGCGTCCTCGTACCCGGCGCCGGTACGGACTCGGCCACGGAGACGGACCCGGGCGTGCCCTCGTCGGACGGGCCGCCGCTGCGCGTGCCGGGCGGCAGGCTGGCGCACCGGCCGGACTGCCCGCTGGTGGCCGGGAAGCCGGAGGCGGTACCGGCGGCGGGTGACGCGGCCCTCGAGCCCTGTCCGGTGTGCGAGCCGTGGCCTCACTGACGTACGACCTGACCCTCGCCGGGCTCGCGGTCGGCAGTGCCGCCGCGCTGACCGGCATCGGACTGATCGTCACCTACCGGGCGACCGGGGTGCTGAACCTCGCGCACGGGGCGGTCGCGATGGTGTGCGCCTACGTCATGCGGCAGTTCGCGGTGGAGTGGGGCTGGCCGGTGCCGCTCGCCGCCCTGGTGACGCTGCTCGTCGTCGCACCCGGGATCGGGCTGCTGCTGGAGCGGCTCGTCTTCCGCCCCCTGTCGGTGCCGGCGCCCGACCCGGCGCGGACCCTGGTGGCGTCGATCGGCGTCTTCGTACTGCTGGTGGGTGCGGCGGCGCTGCTGTGGGGCGAGGGCGCCCGGGCCGACGCGCCGGTGCTGCTCCCGGACGCCCCCTGGACGCAGCTCGCGGCCGTCCTGCTGCTGGCCGTGCTGGTGGCCGCGGTCACCCGGTGGACCCGGTTCGGCCGGGAACTGCGCGCCGTCGTGGACAACCGCGTCCTGGCGTCCCTCGGCGGCGTCGACGCCGACCGGGTGGCGGCGGCGGGGTGGGCGTTCGGATCGTTCACCGCCGGTCTGACGGGCGTACTGCTGGCCCCGTACGTACGGCTCGATCCGTACGGGCTGCCCCTGCTGGTCGTCGAGGTCATCGCGGTGGCGGTCGTCGCGCGGATGCGGAGCCTGCCCGTCGCGATCGGGGCGGCGCTGGCGATCGGCGTGGCGCAGGCGCAGTTGACCCGGCTGCACCTGTCGGGGCCGGCGCAGCCCCTGGTCCAGGCGGTCGAGGCCAATCTGTTCGTCGTGGCGCTGCTGGTCGCGGCCCTGCTGCTGCCCGGCGCCGGCGGTTCGGTGACCCGGGCGGCGGCTCCCGCGGTACGGATCGCCCGGCCCGTGTGGCTGATCGCCGGGGTCCTTCTGCTGCTGCCGCTCGGATTCGCGGGCGCGGACCTGCAGACGGCGGTCCAGGTGCCGGCGCTCGCCGTCGTGCTGCTGTCCCTGGTCGTGGTCGCCGGGCGCGGCGGCCAGATCTCCCTGGGTCAGGCCGCGTACGCGGGGCTCGGCGCGCTCGTCACGGCGCTGCTGGCGGCGGGCCGGTTCCCCGGTTTCCCAAGGCTGCCCGAGCTGGTGGCCCTGGCGGTCGCCGTGGTGCTGGTCGCTCCGCTGGGGCTGGTGACCGGGTGGCCCGCGATCCGCCGGCACGGCCTGGCCCTTGCGCTGGTCACGCTGGCCGTCGGGGTGGCGGTGAGCCGCTTCGTCCTGACCCAGCCGTACGCGACGGCCGGCCTGACCGTGTCGCGCCCTGCGGCCCTCGGCTCGGACCGGGCGTACTACGTCGTGGAACTGGCCGTACTGGCCGGTGCGCTGGCGGCGGTCGCCGCGCTGCGCCGGGGTCGCACCGGGCGGGCGCTGGCCGCGCTGCGCGACCACGAGGAGGGCGCTCAGGCAGCGGGGGTGGCGGTCCCGGCGCTCAAGGTCACCGCGTTCGTGACGGGCGCGGCGCTGGCGGCGCTGGGCGGCGGCCTGCTGGCCATGGGGGTGCGGGCGTTCGACCCGGAGGCGTTCGATCCGGTGCGCGGTCTCCTCTGGTTCGCGGCGGTGTTCGTGCTGGGCGCGGACAACCTCCTCGCGCCGCTGCCGGCGGCGGCGCTGCTCGTCGCACTGGACGCGGGCACCCGGGGCGGTGTGGCGGCGGTCGTGATCGGGCTCCTCGCCGTCCTCCTGGGCCACGGCCGGCTCCTCGGCCGCCGCCCGGCCGGGCCCGAACGGGCGGCCACCGCCCCTGTCCCTTGGCCCGGCCCCGCCGCGCCGTACCGAAGTCCCAGGGCGCCCCGGCGGGCGGTCGGCACCGAAGAGGCACGCGGCCGTCCCGCCGACGGCGGCCCGGCGGTCCGGCCCAGGGGGCCCAGTGCCGAGGAGGCGCGGCCCCGGGGGCTCAGTGCCGAGGGGCTGCGGGTCGCCTTCCAGGGGCGGGAAGTGGTCGGCGGGGTGGATCTCGTCGTGGAACCCGGGCGGGTCACCGCGCTCGTCGGGGGAAACGGCGCGGGCAAGAGCACCCTGTTCCACTGCCTGTGCGGGTCGCTGCGGCCGGACGCCGGGCGGGTGCGGCTCGACGGGGCCGACATCAGCCGCCGGTCCGCACACGCCCGGACCCGGCTCGGGATCGCCAGGACGTTCCAGCAGCCCGCCGTCTTCCCGTCCCTGACCGTCGAGGAGAACGTACGGATCGGCGCCGAGCAGGGCCGGCACCGGGACACGTCGGCCGTGGGCCCCGTGCTGCGGCTGCTCGCTCTGGACGGCCCGGTGCGGCGGCTGCCCGCCGCCGGGCTGCCCACCGGGGTGCTGCGCCGGGCGGAGCTGGGGCGGGCGCTCGCCTCGCGGCCCCACACGCTGCTGCTGGACGAGCCCACGGCCGGCCTCGACACCGCCGAGACGGAGATGCTCGCCCGCATCCTGGAGGCGCTCGCGGCGGACGGCACGGCCGTCCTCGTCGTCGAGCACGATGTCGCTCTCGTCGCCCGCGTCGCCGACACCGTGCACGTCATGGAAGCGGGGCGGCTGGTGCGATGACCCTCGCGATGGAACTGCGCGACGTGCGTGTGCGGTACGGCCCGCTGGAGGCACTGCACGGCGTCCGGCTCCCCGTTCCGGCCGGAGCACTGACCGTCCTGCTCGGGCGTAACGGCTCCGGCCGTACGACCGCGCTGCGGGCGCTCGCCGGTACCGTCCTTCCCGCCGCCGGCTCGGTGCTGTGGCAGGGCCGGGACGTGACGGCCCTGCGCGCGTACGCGAGGGCACGGCTCGGCCTGTGCTTCGTGCCCGACCAGCGGGCCGTGTACGGCACCCTGACCGTCGCGGAGAACCTGGAGCTCGCCGCTCATCGCGGGGAGTTCGCCCGTGCGCTCGAGGGTTTCCCGGCGCTCCGGCCGCTGCTGGGCCGCACGGCGGCCACTCTGTCCGGCGGCGAGCAGCGGATGCTGGCGCTCTCCCGCGCCCTGCTGACGCCCGCAGCGGTCGTCCTGGCCGACGAGCCCGTCCAGGGCATGGCGCCGGCGGTCGCGGACCGCGCGTACGAACTGCTGCGCGAACTCGGCGCCGCGGTCGTCGTCGCCGAGCAGCGGCTGCCGGAGGCCCTGCGCCACGGCGGCCCGCCGGTCGTCGTGCACGAACTGCGCCGCGGCTCGGTCGTGTTCAGCGGCGAGCCTGCCGAGCTCGCACCCGTCTCCCCCGGGCCCGGGGGCGCTCCCCGGCCGCCCTGATCCGGCCGACGGGGGCGCGGCGCGGCGCCGTGCGCTTCGATTCGTTGCCGCTGCGGGCGTGACCCCCACGACGGATCGCCCGTTGAACCTTCGAGCCGGGACCCGCCCGGCACACCTGATCAAGTCCGAGGAGCCACCCGTGCCGCGCATGCTCGACGTCAGCGAGGACGTACGCGCCGAGATCGGCGACGAAGAAGCCGACCGGCTGCTCGCCGGCCTGAACGCCCCGGGCAGCTACGACTGCACCTCCTGCCGCACCCCGGGCGACTCCGAGCAGGAGCGGACCAGCACCGTGCTGTTCGTCGGCGACGAAACCGCCGTTCTCGCCTTCGCCCATGCCACCTGCATCCCTTCGCAGGTGGTGCAGGTCGCGGAGGACCAGCTCCAGGGCGCCGTCCGCTCCATCACCGGTGAGGAGCCGCGGATCCAGGGTGCCGCACCCCAGCAGGCGGTGCTCGGCGTCACCAGCGGTCTCATCCTCATCGACGGCGACGTGTTCCCCGCGCTGGTCGTGGAACCGACCGCACCGATCGCCCGCCCGGGCACGGGCGGCAGCGGCGGCGACGACTTCCTGCCCCTCCTGATCGAGCAGGGCTTCCTGCCCGTCACCGATGTGAACCAGCACCCCTCCCAGCTGCCCGGCTGGTCGGTGCTGCTCGCCATGGGCCAGCTGCACGCCGTGCTCCAGCCGGGTACGGGCGGCGGCAGCCCGGTCGCCTGGTGGCAGGCGCACCAGCCGCTCCAGGTCACCGAGGGCTGGCGAACCGCCGTCAACAAGACGCAGACCGTCCTGGTGTACGCGGCCCCGGTGGGCTCCATCGGCCAGCAGCCGCGGGAGGACCTGCTGCGCGACGCGCTGGAGAAGGCGGCGGCCGGCGGCCTGCTGGTCGCGGCGTCGATGCCTCTCGCAGGCACCTGAGCCACCCCGAGGCCGTACGGCTCCGATCCGCCGTGCGACGCCTCGGACCGAGCCCCTGGACCACGGGGGTGCCCGCCGACCGGCCCGGCAGGCACAGGACGTACGCCGGGGCCGCTCTCCTGCCCCGGCGTACGTCCGTGTGCGCGCCCGTGCCGCCGCGTGACCGCCACGGGGCCACGCCGTCCCCCGGAAGAATGCAGCTCGCCGCAGCCCGCATCCGTGAGCGGGCGGCGTCGTTGCAGGTACGTGCACTCATACGACCCCTCCCCCCAGCCCTTCCAGAGCCAGATCCCTTCCATGCGCCCCTCGCGCGACGGATCGCCCGGCCACTCGGCCACGCCGATCTACGACGCGCTGTACTCCGAGTACCTCAGGGCGTTCCGGACGCTGCCGGGTGACCGCAGCGGGGAGGAGGATCTGGACTTCAGGGGGTTCGGGACGGGGATGCACAGCGGCCGGGGCGGCCTCTTCGGCTATGGAAGCCATACGGGCCAAACCGGGCAGACGAGCGACCATCCGGGACACACCGGCCACTCGGCCGGCCAGTTGAACTCCAGCGGTCAGCAACGCGGTTGGCATCCGCACCAGACGGGTCGGCACGCCGCCCATCAGCCCGCGGCGCTGCCACCGGCCCCGCGCAAGGGGGTCTGACCCTCCTGGCGCACCGCTGCCCCCGGCCCGCGTTCGCGGGTCCGGGGGCAGCGGCGATGACGGCGGCCCTGTGGCCTACTTCTTACGGCCGCGCTTCTCGCGCACCCGGACCGAGATGTGGATCGGGGTCCCCTCGAAGCCGAACTCCTCGCGCAGCCGGCGCTCGACGAAGCGTCGGTAGCCGTGCTCGAGGAAGCCGGACGCGAACAGGACGAACCGCGGCGGCTTGGTGCCGGCCTGCGTGCCGAACAGGATCCTCGGCTGCTTGCCGCCCCGGATGGGGTGCGGATGGGCGGCGACGATCTCGCCGAGGAACGCGTTCAGCCGGCCGGTCGGGACGCGGGTCTCCCACCCGGCGAGGGCCGTCTCGATCGCCGGGACCAGCTTCTCCATGTGGCGGCCGGTGGTCGCGGAGACGTTGACCCGGGGCGCCCAGGCGACCTGCTGCATCTCGGTCTCGATCTCGCGCTCGAGGTAGTAGCGGCGCTCCTCGTCGAGGGTGTCCCACTTGTTGTAGGCGACGACGATCGCGCGGCCGGCCTCGACGGCCATGGTGATGATGCGCTGGTCCTGAACGCTGATGCTCTCGCTCGCGTCGATCAGGATGACCGCGACCTCCGCCTTCTCGACGGCGGCGGCCGTGCGCAGCGAGGCGTAGTAGTCGGCGCCCTGCTGGAGGTGGACACGCTTGCGGATACCGGCGGTGTCCACGAACTTCCAGGTCACGCCGCCCAGTTCGATCAGCTCGTCGACCGGGTCGCGGGTGGTGCCCGCGAGCTCGTTGACGACGACACGCTCCTCGCGCGCGACCTTGTTCAGCAGCGAGGACTTGCCGACGTTCGGGCGGCCGATCAGCGCGATCCTGCGGGGGCCGCCGAGCGCGGTGCCGAAGGTCTGCGCGGGCGCCTCGGGCAGGGCCTCCAGGACGGCGTCGAGCATGTCGCCCGTACCGCGGCCGTGCAGCGAGGAGACCGGGTGCGGCTGGCCGAGGCCGAGCGACCACAGGGCCGTCGCGTCGGCCTCGCCGCTCGGTCCGTCGACCTTGTTGGCGCACAGCACGACGGGCTTGCCCGCCCGGCGGAGCAGCTTGACGACGGCCTCGTCGGTGTCCGTCGCGCCGACCGTGGAGTCGACGACGAAGACGACCGCGTCGGCGGCCTCGATGGCGTACTCGGCCTGGGCGGCGACGGAGGCGTCGATACCGAGGACGTCCTGCTCCCAGCCGCCGGTGTCGACGACCTTGAAGCGGCGGCCGGCCCACTCCGCCTCATAGGTGACGCGGTCCCGGGTGACGCCCGGCTTGTCCTCGACGACCGCCTCGCGGCGGCCGATGATGCGGTTCACCAGGGTCGACTTGCCGACGTTCGGGCGGCCGACGACGGCGAGGACGGGCAGCGGTCCGTGCCCGGCCTCCTCGATCGCGCCTTCGACGTCCTCGACGTCGAAACCCTCTTCCGCGGCGAGCTCCATGAACTCCGCGTACTCGGCGTCGCCGAGCGCTCCGTGGTCGTGCTGGTCGTTCATGAAGTCCGTTCCTCGTTCGTCACTGAGCCGCGTCGGCGGCCCATTACTCAAGTCTGGCTCAGCGCCCGGTCAGGCGCTTCGCGTTCACCAGGTGGGCGGTCAGCCGCTCCTGGGTGCGCACGGTCGCTTCGTCGAGCGCCTTGCGCGTACGGCGTCCGCTGCCGTCACCGGCTTCGAAGGCGTCCCCGAAGACCACGTCGACACGGCTGCGCAGCGGGGGCAGCCCCTTTATCAACCGTCCGCGCCGCTCGGTGCTTCCCAGCACCGCGACCGGGACGATCGGAGCGCCGCTGCGCACCGCGAAGTACGCCAGGCCGGCACGCAGCGACGCGAAGTCGCCCTCGCCCCGGGTGCCCTCGGGGAAGATCCCGAGGACTCCGTCGTTCTCGAGCACGCCGAGCGCCGCCGTGATGGCGGTGCGGTCGACGGTCGTACGGTCCACCTTGACCTGTCCGATCCCGGTCAGGAACGGGTCGAGGGGGCCGACGAACGCCTCCTTCTTGATCAGGAAGTGCACGGGCCGGGGCGCGGTGCCCATCAGCATCGGCCCGTCGATGTTGTGCGCGTGGTTCACCGCGAGGATGACCGGACCCGCTGCCGGGACCCGCCACGCGCCGAGGACGCGCGGCCTCCACAGCCCGTACATCAGCCCGATCCCGATGCCCCGCCCGACGGCCGCGCCCTTCCGCGAGGCTACGGTCACTTGGCGACCCGCTTCTCCGCACTCCCGGTCGCGCCGCGCTTCTCCTCGTCGCCGGTCGCGCCGCGCCGCTCCTCCACCAGGGTCACGACGCACTCGATGACCTGCTGGAGCGTGAGGTCCGTGGTGTCGACCTCGACCGCGTCGTCCGCCTTGGCGAGCGGGGACGTCTTACGGCTGGAGTCGGCCGCGTCCCGCTTGATCAGGGCCTCGCGGGTGGCGGTGACGTCGGCGCCCTTGATCTCGCCGCTGCGCCGGGCGGCCCTGGCCTCCGGCGACGCGGTGAGGAAGATCTTCAGGTCGGCGTCGGGCAGCACGGTCGTGCCGATGTCGCGGCCCTCGACGACGATGCCCTTCTCGGCCGCCCTGGCGATGGAACGCTGCAGCTCGGTGATGCGGGTGCGGACCTCCGGGACGGCGCTGACCGCGCTGACCTTGGAGGTGACGTCCTGCTCACGGATCGGGCCGGAGGCGTCGAGACCGTCGACCGTGATGGCCGGCGCCGACGGGTCGGTGCCTGACTCGATCACCGGCTTGCCGGCGGCGCTCGCGATCGCGAGCGGGTCCGACACGTCGATGCCGTTGGTGATCATCCACCAGGTGATCGCGCGGTACTGAGCGCCGGTGTCGAGGTAGCTCAGCCCCAGCGCGGAGGCGACGGCCTTGGAGGTGCTCGACTTGCCCGTGCCGGAGGGGCCATCGATGGCGACGATCACGGATTCCACGGTGTCGGACACCTTCCTGGTTCGTGGGAAAGGGCATGGCAGGGTGCCTGGTCGCCCACCACAAGGTTACCGAGTGCCGACGACCACTTCTGCACCCGTACGCCGGAGCCCCCGCCCGGCCCCCGCCGGGCGGGTCCGGTGGCCGCCTACTGCCGGATCGACCAGCCCCGTTCCCGCAGCGCCGTGGTGAGGAGCGGCGCCGCCGTGGGCTCGACCATGAGCTGGACCAGGCCGGCCTGCTGGCCCGTCGCGTGCTCGATGCGGACGTCCTCGATGTTGACGCCCGCCCGGCCCGCGTCGGCGAAGATGCGGGCCAGCTCGCCCGGCTGGTCGCTGATCAGGACCGCGACGATCTCGTAGGAGGTGGGTGCGGTGCCGTGCTTGCCCGGTACCCGCACCCGGCCGGCGTTGCCGCGGCGCAGGACGGCCTCGATGCCCTCGGCGCCGTCCTGGCGCTTGGACTCGTCGGAGGACTGCAGGGCGCGCAGCGCACGGACCGTCTCGTCCAGGTCCGCGGCCACCCCGGCGAGCACGTCGGCCACCGGAGCGGGGTTCGCGGAGAGGATCTCCACCCACATCCGGGGGTCGGAGGCCGCGATACGGGTCACATCGCGGATGCCCTGCCCGCAGAGCCGTACGGCGGTGTCGTCGGCGTCCTCAAGCCGCGCCGCGACCATCGAGGAGATCAGCTGCGGCGTGTGGGAGACGAGGGCGACCGCCTTGTCGTGGGCATCCGCGTCCATCACGACGGGGACGGCCTTGCAGAGGGCGACCAGCTCGAGCGCGAGGTTGAGTACCTCGGTGTCGGTGTCCCGGGTGGGGGTGAGCACCCAGGGGCGGCCCTCGAAGAGGTCCGCGGTGGCCGCAAGCGGGCCGGACCGCTCCTTGCCGGACATCGGGTGCGTGCCGATGTACGCGGTCATGTCGACGCCGAGCGCCTCGAGCTCCCGCCGGGGGCCGCCCTTGACGCTGGCGACGTCGAGGTAGCCGCGGGCGACGCCCGCGCGCATGGCGTCGGCGAGGGTGGTGGCGACGTGCGCCGGGGGGACTGCGACGACGGCGAGGTCGACGCGGCCGTCGGGCTGCTCGTCGGTGCCCGCCCCGAGCGCGGCGGCGGTACGGGCCCGCTCGGCGTCGTGGTCGGCCAGGTGCACGGTGACCCCGCGTCCGGCGAGGGCGAGCGCGGCGGACGTGCCGATCAGTCCGGTTCCGATGACGAGCGCGGTTCTCACTGGGCGATGTCCTTGCGGAGGGCGGCTGCGGCACCGAGGTAGACGTGGGCGATCTCCGCCTTGGGCAGGTCGGACTCGACGTGCGCGAGTATCCGTACGACGCGCGGCATGGCTCCGGCGACGTCGAGTTCCTGCGCGCAGATCAGCGGCACGTCGACGATGCCGAGCTTGCGTGCGGCGGCGGCCGGGAAGTCGCTGTGCAGGTCGGGGGTGGCCGTGAACCAGACGCTGATCAGGTCGTCGGCGACGAGGGCGTTGCGTTCCAGGATGGCGGTGAGCAGCGCGCTGACCTGCTCGTCCATGTGCGCGGCGTCGTCCCGTTCCAGCTGGACGGCTCCACGGACAGCTCGTACCGCCACGTCATGCTCCTTACGTGTGTGCCCGCGCGGGTCGTGCGCGGGTGCTTGCGTTTCAGCGTAGTCAGCGCAGAGCGCCGTGAGCGTGGTGACCGCTCTGCGAGACGGGGCACGGCGGCTCGCTGCTACAACTGGACGCATGATCTTCCATGTCGTGCCCGCCGGTGAGTGGACCGCCGATACCGGGCGGGCCTACGCCCCCGCCTCCCTCGCCGCCGAGGGCTTCATCCACTGCAGCTCCGACGAGCCGGCCGCCCTCGCCGTCGCGGAGGCCCGCTTCCGTGAGGTCCCGGACCTGCTGGTCCTGGTCATCGACGAAGGCCGGCTCCGGGCCGACGTCCGCCGGGAGGGCCCCGGTGACGCGTTCCCGCACGTGTACGGGCCGATCGAGCGTTCGGCCGTGGAGTCGGTGATGGCGGTCCACCGGGACGCGGACGGCCGTCCGCGCCGGCTCGTCCCCTGGAGTTGACCGCCCACCGGGGCGCACACTGGGCCGACGGGCGGACACGCGCTGCCCGGTTGCTTCTTCTCCGCCCGGTCAAGGGCCACGATGCTCGTGTCCCGAGCGGGTCGGGGGTCACGAGCCGAGGAGAGTGCCATGGACACACGTCGACGGACGGTCCTGGCCGCGGGCGCGGCCGGAGCGGCCGCTCTGGTGGCGGGCTGCGGGGACGGAGGCGGCGGGGAGGACCCGGCAACGCGGCCGCCCGCTCCAAAGGAGGACGGCGGCACGCCCTCCCCCGCCGATGAGGAGCTCACGAGCACCGGAGAGATCCCGGTGGGCGGCGGCAGGGTGTTCGCCGACAGGAAGGTCGTGGTGACGCAGCCGGAGGCCGGGGACTTCAAGGCGTTCTCCGCGGTCTGCACCCATCAGGGCTGCACGGTCGCGAACGTCTCCGACGGGACCATCAACTGTCTGTGCCACAGCAGCAAGTTCCAGATCGACGACGGGTCGGTGGCGAGCGGCCCGGCGACGAAGCCGCTGCCGGCGCAGCCGATCACGGTCTCCGGGGACTCGATCCGCGTCGACTGACGCGAAGGGGCTTGGTCCGGGTCGCCGGGGCGGACGGACCCGGTCCCGACCGGCGGGTGCGGCGGGGCCTCACGTAACCTCTCGCGCATGATCCCCGAGAGGCTCGTGCGCGACCACACGGTCTACTCCTGCGTCATGGGCTCGCGGGCCTTCGGGCTGGCCACCGACGACAGCGACACCGACCGGCGCGGGGTGTTCCTCGCGCCCACGCCGCTGTTCTGGGGTTTCGAGAAGCCGCCCACACACATCGAGGGCCCCGCGCAGGAACAGTTCTCCTGGGAGCTGGAACGTTTCCTGGAGCTGGCGCTGCGCGCCAACCCGAACATCCTCGAGTGCCTGCACTCCCCCCTCGTCGAGCACGTCGACGACACCGGCCGCGAACTGCTCGCCCTGCGCGACGCCTGCCTGTCCCGCCGGGTGCACGAGACGTTCGTGCGGTACGCGGCCGGCCAGCGCCGGAAGCTGGAGGCGGACGTGCGGCAGCACGGGGCGCCGCGATGGAAGCACGCCATGCACCTGCTCCGGCTGCTCAGCAGCTGCCGCGACCTGCTGCGCACGGGCGAGCTGGTGATCGACGTCGGCGCGGACCGGGAGCGGCTGCTGGAGGTCAAACGGGGCGAGGTGGCCTGGGAGCGGGTGGAGTCATGGATGATCCGCCTCGCCGAAGAGGCCGAGGCGGCGGCCACCGTCTCCCCGCTCCCACCCGCCCCGGACCGCCCCCGCGTGGAGGACTTCCTGGTACGCGCCAGGAGGGCGTCGGCCGCGTGAGACCGGCGCGGCGCTCGGCGCTCAGTGCGCCGCGTCGTACGCGGCCTCGGCGGCGTTGTGCAGCCGCGTGCGGGTCACCAGCCGGTCCAGGTCGTCGAACGCCGACGGCTCCTCCGGCAGCTCTGTCGCCTCACGCGCCTCCTCCAGCACCGTGTGCAGGGCCTCGACGTCCGTCCGGACCCGCTCCCCGTCGTCGAGGACGGCCGGGCCGTGTTCCGCGTCCGCCTTGGCCGCGATCAGGTCCGGCAGGTAGCCAGGCGCTTCCACCTGCCCCAGCAGGGTGGGCAGATGAGCCTGCACCTCGCCGCTGCGCATGAGGTGGATGCCGGTCAGCAGGGCGCGGAACGTGTAGAGCAGCGACTTGAGCTCGGCCGTCTTCTCGAACAACCGCCACTGGGTACGGGCGAATCCCCGGTAGTGGTGCGCGTGATGTGACGTCAGCACTCCGGGCACGTGCGCCACGAGTTCGGCGTGGACGTCCGTCGCCGCGACGACGAGCGGCGACAGCAGCTGCTCCAGCACATAGCCGTTGCGCCGCAGCATCAGCCGGACGAACTTGCGCAGGTCGTGAGTGACGAGGTCCATCTCGACGCCGTCCTGCTCCCACATCCGCGTGGTCGTCTCCTCAGGTTCGCGCAGTCCGACGAGGTCGGCGAGCGGGAGGAGGTGCACGCCGCGCAGGTCCACGTCGGAGTCCCGGGACGGGAAACCGTAGAGGTGCGCTCCGGAGACGGTGGCGAAGAGGATCCCGCCGGGGCGCACGGGCAGGGCCGTGCGCAGGCCGGCGAGGTCGAGCGAGTGGGTCATGGATCAAGCGTCCCAGAGGGCTCCCAGCGTCACGAGTTCACCCCGGTACTCGATCCGGTCCGCCCATGCGCTGGGCCACGCCCTCGATCCCAGGTGCGCGCCCGCAAAGGCGCCGGCCAGGCAGGCGATCGAGTCGGAGTCGCCCTTGGTGCAGGCGGCCCGGCGCAGTGCCGTCAGGGGCTCCTCGGGGAACATCAGGAAGCACAGCAGGCCCGTGGCGAGCGCCTCCTCCGCGATCCAGCCCTCGCCGGTGGCCAGGCACGGGTCGAGCTCCGGCTCGGGCGAGCGCAGGGCCGCGGCGAGGCGTTCGAGGACCTGGAGGCACTCGTCCCAGCCGCGCGCGATGAACGCCTCGGGCGTCGGGTCGTGCGAGTACGTCCACAGGTCGCCGAGCCAGCGGTGGAGGTAGCGGCTGCGGTTCTCGTACGCGTGGGAACGCAGCTGGCCGACCAACCCGGTCGGTTCCGCGCCCTGGGCCAGCAGGTGCACAGCGCGGGCCGTGAGGTCGCTCGCCGCGAGGGCGGTGGGGTGGCCGTGGGTGAGGGCGGCCTGCAACTGCGCCGCGCCGGAGCGCTGTTCCTCGCTCAGGCCCGGCACGAGCCCGACCGGCGCGACGCGCATGTTGGCTCCGCAGCCCTTGGAGTCGAGCTGGCTGGCCTGCTGCCACGGCCGGTCGCTGTCGAGCTTCTGGCAGGCGACCAGGCAGGTACGGCCCGGGGCCCGGTTGTTGTCCGGCGAGTGGTACCAGTCGACGAACTCCTCGCGCACCGGCCGGACCAGCCGGGAGGCGACGAGCAGGCCGCGGGACATGGCCGTGCGGATGCCGCGGGCCAGCGCGAGCGTCATCTGGGTGTCGTCGGTGACGATCGCCGGCGTGGGCAGTTCCATCCGCCGCCACGGCCCGCACTTGGCGAGGATGGACGGCACGTCGTTGAACTCGGTCGGGAAGCCGAGGGCGTCGCCGAGGGCGAGCCCGGTCAGCGCCCCGGTGGCGGCCTGCTTGGTGATGGTTCTGGTGCTCCTCGTGGTGGTCATGTCTGCTGCCGTCCCTCCGGTCGCAGGAGTGGTGGGTGCAGGACGGAGGCGGCTCCGGCCCGGTAGAGCGCGGCCGGTTTGCCACGGCCGCCGGTTCGGCGCGGTTCGCCCTCGACGGCCTCGACGAAGCCGGGGGTGGCGAGCACCTTGCGCCGGAAGTTGGGGCGGTCGAGTTCGACGCCCCAGACGGTCTCGTACACCTGCTGCAGTTCCCCGAGCGTGAACCGGGGCGGGCAGAAGGCGGTGGCGAGACAGGTGTACTCGAGCTTGGCGCCGATGCGGTCGTACGCGTCGGCGAGGATGCGGTCGTGGTCGAAGGCGAGCGGAGCGGGACGGCGGTCCCGGCCCGGGGCCCCGGGAGGCGCCGCCGCGGGCAGCGGCGTCCAGCGGGCATGCGCCGCGTCCCCGCCGCCGCGCGGCTCCGGCAGGTCCGGTACAAGCGCGGTGTACGCGACGGAGACGACACGCATCCTCGGGTCGCGGTCCGGTTCGCTGTAGGTCCGCAGCTGTTCCAGGTGGAGGTCGGCCGCGGTCCGCTCCGACAGTCCGGTCTCCTCCGCCAGCTCCCGGCGGGCGGCCGTCTCCGCGGACTCCCTCGGCAGCAGAAAACCGCCGGGCAGCGCCCAGGCGCCCTGGTAGGGCTCCTGCCCGCGTTCGACGAGCAGCACGTGCAGCCGGCCCTCCCTGACCGTGAAGACGGCCAGGTCGACGGTGACGGCGAACGGTTCGAAGGCGTACGGGTCGTAGCCTTCGGGGCGGGTGGCGCTCATCGTTTCTCCGGGAGTGGGGGCGCGAGGTCCCAGCCCTCGCCGATCAGTGCGTCCACGGCCGCCACAGCTGTGGCGAGCCGTTGCTCGTGCGGGCCGGTGAGCTCGACGGCCGGGCGGCCGGTGCGGGCCAGCTCCTCGCGGAATCGGCCGGTCATCCACGGCCGCAGGTGCTCGCCGTCGCGCAGGCCGTCGTCCTCGAAGGCGACGCCTTGGTGGTCGGTCAGCAGCCACAGGTGCTGCCGCCGGGGTTCGGGGGCCGCCTGGTAGGGCCCGCCCAGGTAGCGCTCGTGCCAGACGGTGGTGGCGAAGGCGTCGGTGTCGCAGAAAAGGACGGGCGATCCCGCCCGCGCCGCCTGCTCCTCCAGCTCCGCCTGCCGGCGGGCGATCAGCGGGAACTCGTCGGACGCGAACGCGACCTCGCTCCACGGGACACCGGGCCGCAGCCGCCGCAGCGCGGCCAGCTTGAGCGCGCTGAACTCCCGTCCGTACTCGGGAACGCAGCGGGTGCGCGCCCACACCCCGCCGCGCCGCCGGTAGTGCTCGGCGAGCGCCCAGGCCATCGTGGTGGTGCCGGTGGACTCCGCGCCGAGGACGACCACCCGGCGGGCGAGCGCGGCACGCACCGGCGGCTCCAGGAAGTCCCAGCAGCCGACGGGGTCCTTGCGCACGGCCGTCCCCGACACCGGGAAGACGCCCCGGTCGGGGTCGACGCAGACCGACTCGGCTCCGAAGCGGCGGCCGAGCTCCTCCCCGTACGCCTCCGAGGTGAAGACGGCGTCCACCCGCTCCGGGACGGCGGCGCGGAACACGGCCATGTGCGCGTCCCAGACAGCGGGGTCGTTCACGTCCACCGGAATGTCGTCCATGGCGCCCACGACCCGTACGCCGGGGTGCACCTCACGCATCCACGCCACGCGGTCGGCGAGCGGGATCGACTCGACGGTCGCGGCGCACACGAGGACGGTGAGCCGCACGCAGCGGTCGGCGGCGGTCCGTACGAGGTGGTGGTGGCCCGCGTGCGGCGGATAGAACTTGCCGAGAACCAGGCCGTGTCCGTAACGCCTCATACGGCCACCGCCTGCCTGCGGGCGGCCAGGTCGCGGGACCAGTTCAGCAGGCCCGCGACGCACAGTGCCATGAAGCCGAGGTAGAGCAGCGACGTCAGATAGAGCCCCTTGTGCGCGTACAGCGGCACGTACACCACGTCGGCGGCGATCCACAGCCACCACGACTCCAGACGCTTGCGGCACTGCCCGTACGTCGCCATCAGGGACAGCGCGGTCGTCAGCGCGTCCCAGAAGGGGACGGTGGAGTCGGTGGCACGGTCGAGGAGGAGCGTGAGCGCGAGGGTCGCCACCACCCCCGCCGCGAGCAGCCAGGTCCATTCGGTGCGGGTGGTGCGTCGCACCGGCAGGACGGAAGAGCCTGGTCCACCCCCGTGGGTCCAGGTCCACCAGCCGTACGCGGCGAGGGTGATGAAGACGATCTGCAGGCCGGCGTCGGCGTACAGGCCCGCCTGGGTGAAGAGCAGGACGAAGAGGACGTTGTTGGCGATGCCGATCGGCCAGTTGGCGATGTGCTGGCGGGCGACGAGCCACACGCAGAGCGCGCCGCTGCCGAAGCCGAGGAATTCGGTCCAGCTCACCTGGGTGCCCAGCACGGTGAACAGCGGCTGCCGCAGCGGTTCGAGGATGTCCGTGAGTCCCACGCCCAAGCTCCTTAATAGTCATGTTGACTATAAAGCGTCCACGGTGGTCGCCACAAGGGCGTAAGACAGCAAAAGGCCCGTGACCTCGGCAGGTCACGGGCCCTTTCTGGGGGTTTGTGCGTTTAGAGACCGACTTCCTTCATCAGCATGCCGACCTCGGTGTTGGTCAGCCGGCGCAGCCAGCCGGACTTCTGGTCGCCGAGGGTGATCGGCCCGAAGGCGGTCCGCACCAGCTTGTCCACCGGGAAGCCCGCCTCGGAGAGCATCCGGCGCACGATGTGCTTGCGGCCCTCGTGGAGGGTGACCTCGACGAGGTAGTTCTTCCCCGTGTTCTCCACGACACGGAAGTGGTCCGCGCGGGCGTAGCCGTCCTCGAGCTGGATGCCGTCCTTGAGTCGCTTGCCGAGTTCACGCGGCAGCGGCCCCTGGATGGCGGCCAGGTAGGTCTTCTTCACACCGTACTTGGGGTGGGTGAGACGGTGGGCCAGCTCACCGTGGTTGGTGAGCAGGATGATGCCCTCGGTCTCCGTGTCGAGCCGGCCGACGTGGAAGAGCCGGGTCTCGCGGTTGGTGACGTAGTCGCCGAGGCACTGGCGCCCGTCGGGGTCCTCCATGGTCGAGACGACGCCCGCCGGCTTGTTCAGCGCGAAGAACAGATACGACTGGGTCGCGACGGTCAGACCGTCGACCTTGATCTCGTCCTTCTCGGGGTCGACGCGGACACCCTGCTCGATCACGATCTTGCCGTTGACCTCGACCCGGCCCGCGTCGATCAACTCCTCGCAGGCCCGGCGCGAACCCATGCCGGCCCGGGCGAGCACCTTTTGAAGCCGCTCGCCCTCCTGGTCCCCGAAGGTCTTGGGGGTCTTGATCTGCGGCTTGTCCGCGTAACGCTCGCGGTTGCGCTCCTCGGAGCGGGCGTCGTACTCGCGCGAGCGCGCGGGTGCCGTGCGGCCGCCGCCGCGCTGCGGCGACTGCCGGGGCCCGCCCTTGGCGCCGCCGCGGGCCGCGCCGCCACGCCCCTTCTTCGGCGCCTCCGGGGAGGAGCCGCCCACGTCGTAGCGGCGCTCCTCCGGACGGGGCCTGCCCGCACGCTTCTGCTGATCGTCCCTGCTGTTGCCGGCGCCCCGGTAGTTCCCGCGCCCGCCGCTGCTGCCGCGGCCGCCGCTGTTGCCACCACGGCTCCCGCCGTTGTTTCCGCTGCTGTTCCTGCCGCTGCTGCTTCGCATCAAATTTCCGTCTTGTCGTCTGCTGCATCGAGATCCGGTGCATCCGGTGCATCCGGATCGAACGACGGAACCCCTTCCGGCGTCTCCGCCTCGATCGCGTCCGCCTCCGGTAGGAAGGGCGCGAGCTCCGGAAGCTCGTCCAGGCCGCGCAGGCCCATCCGCTCCAGAAAGTAGTTCGTCGTCCTGTACAGGATCGCACCTGTTTCGGGTTCCGTGCCCGCCTCCTCGACCAGACCCCGCTGAAGGAGCGTGCGCATCACGCCGTCGCAGTTCACCCCGCGCACCGCGGAGACCCTTGAACGGCTCACCGGCTGCCGGTACGCGACGACCGCGAGGGTCTCCAGGGCGGCCTGGGTGAGCCGCGCGTGCTGCCCGTCGAGCACGAAACGCTCGACGGCGGCGGCGTGCTCCGGGCGGCTGTAGAACCGCCAGCCGCCGGCGACGAGCCGCAGCTCGAAGCCGCGGCCCTGGACGGTGTACTCGTCCGCGAGCTCGCGCAGCGCGTCCGCGACGGCCCTTCGGGGCTGCTCGAGCACCTTGGCGAGGTGCTCCTCGGTCGCGGGCTCGTCCACGATCATGAGGACGGCCTCGAGGGCGGGCTTGAGCTCGCTCACCGCTTCTCCTCCACCACTTGGTCGAACTCGTCCGTCACGGTCACCGCCCGGGCCTCCTCCGCGGCCCAGACCACCGTCAGCTCGCCCAGCGCGTCCTCCTGATCGAGCGCGACGGCCTTCTCGCGGTACAGCTCCAGCAGGGCCAGGAACCGGGCGACGACGGTCAGCGTGTCCGGAGCGTCTTCGGTCAGCTCCTGGAACGAGGCCCTGCCGCGCGCCTTGAGCAGGGCGACCACGACCTCGGCCTGCTCCCGGACGCTGACCAGCGGCGCGTGGATGTGGTCGACGTACACCTGCGGCTTCGGCCTGGGCTGCATGGCCTTCACCGCGAGCTTGGCGAAGCCCTCCGCGCCGATGCTGATGACGACCTCCGGCAGCAGCTCCGCGAGGCGCGGCTCCAGACCGACGGTACGGGGGAACCGCCGGGCCTCGTCGTCCAGTCTCCCGTCGAAGATCTCGGCGATCTGCTTGTACGCCCGGTACTGCAGGAGCCGGGCGAACAGCAGGTCACGCGCTTCGAGCAGCGCGAGGTCGGCCTCGTCCTCGACCTCCGCGGCGGGCAGCAGCCGCGCGGCCTTGAGGTCGAGCAGCGTCGCGGCGACGACGAGGAACTCGGTGGTCTGGTCGAGGTCCCAGTCGGGGCCCATGGCCCGGATGTAGGCCATGAACTCGTCGGTGACCTTGGAGAGGGCCACCTCCGTGACGTCGAGCTTGTGCTTGGAGATGAGCTGCAGCAGCAGGTCGAACGGCCCCTCGAAGTTGACCAGCCTGACTCTGAACCCGGTACTGCCGTCCTCGCTGCCGCCGCGCGACGCCCCCTCGCCGGCGGCATCGGGCCCACCGTCCCCGGGCGACGCGCCCTCTTCGGGAACCGCGTGCCCGCCGACCGCCGCGGGCGACCCGTGGCCCGCGGCCCCGGGCCCGCCGACGGCCGGGGCATCCGCCTCGGGCGCCTCACCGCCGCCCTCGCCGTCGTCCGGCGACGACAGCGGCTCGGCGCCGCGCTCCTCGGCATGCACCGCATGCAGTTCCGGCTCCGGCGCCTCGACCACGTCCGCGCCGCCGGAGCAGCCGTCCGTCGCGCCGGTGTCCGGGGGCTCGCCCACGGTTTCGGGGAGGGGCGGGGTGGGGGAATCGCCCTCCGCCGGACGCGTCGTGCCCGGTCCCCGCCCCAGGGCTCGGCGGCGGGGCGGGCTCGGCGGGTCGTCGTTCGGGGGCATGTGGGTCCAGGGAGCGGGAGGTACGGGGCGCGCCCGCAGGCTACCCGGTCAGCGGCCCCGCAGGCGTCTTACCAGGATGCTCGCGTCGCCCCGCTGCTCGAGGTCCGCGAGGACCACCGCGACCGCCTCGCGGACGATCCGGCCGCGGTCGACGGCCAGGCCGTGCTCGCCGCGCAGCACCAGCCGTGCGTGTTCGAGGTCCATGAGCTCCTCGGCGGAGACGTAGACCGTGATCTTCTCGTCGTGGCGTTCCCGCCCGCTGGGCCGGCGGTTCGCCCCGCGCCCCCGTCGGCGCGGCGGGGCCCCGGCCGCGCCTTCCTGTGCGGGGCGGGCCTTGGCCGCGGCCGGCGCCGCGCCCCGGCCGGACGGTCCCGCGGCGTCAGCGGTCCGGCTGCGACCCTCCTCGGACGCCTCCGCGTCCGCCGCCGAGTGCTCTTCGGACGAGGGCTGCGCCGACGCCTCGTCGGGCTGCTCGCCCTGCGCCGGTACGCGCGGCTCACCGCCGCCCGCACCCGGGTTCGCCTGCTTGCGCGGGGACGACGCCTGCAGCGCCATGCCCCCGGTCGTACGGAAAAGCTCGTCGGCCCCGGGCAGACTCACTCGGCGTGACACCGGGCGAGCACCTCCCTGGCGAGCTGGCGGTACGCGGCGGCGCCCACGGAGTTCGACGCGTACGTCGTGATGGGCTCACCGGCCACGGTGGTCTCGGGGAAGCGGACGGTCCGCCCGATGACCGTGTGGTAGACGTGGTCGTCGAAGGCCTCCACGACCCGCGCGAGCACCTCGCGGCTGTGCACGGTCCGCGAGTCGTACATCGTGGCGAGGATGCCGTCCAGTTCGAGGTCGGGGTTGAGCCGCTCCTGGACCTTCTCGATCGTCTCCGTCAGCAGCGCGACACCGCGCAACGCGAAGAACTCGCACTCGAGCGGCACTATCACCTTGTGCGCGGCGGTCAGCGCGTTGACCGTGAGCAGGCCGAGCGAGGGCTGACAGTCGATCACGATGTAGTCGTAGTCGGCCATCAACGGCTTCAGCGCACGCTGGAGCGTGGACTCGCGCGCGACCTCGCTCACCAACTGCACTTCCGCGGCGGACAGGTCGATGTTGCTCGGCAGCAGGTCCATGTTGGGCACGGCCGTCTTCAGGAGCACCTCGTCCGCCGCCATGCCCCGCTCCATGAGCAGGTTGTAGACGGTGAGGTCGAGCTCCATCGGGTTGACGCCGAGACCCACGGACAGCGCGCCCTGCGGGTCGAAGTCGACGAGCAGCACCCGCCGTCCGTACTCGGCGAGCGCGGCGCCCAGGTTGATGGTCGACGTCGTCTTGCCGACGCCGCCCTTCTGGTTGCACATCGCGATGATCTTCGCGGGGCCGTGGTCGGTCAGCGGGCCCGGGATCGGGAAGTACGGCAGCGGACGCCCGGTGGGGCCGATCCTCTCGCGTCGCTGGCGGGCAGCGTCGGGCGCGAGGGTGGCCGCGTACTCGGGGTCGGGCTCGTACTCGGCATCGGGGTCGTAGAAGTGCCCCTCGGGGACTTCCTCGTAGGCGGCGAAGTGGGTGGACTCTCGGCCACTCTCGTTGCCGGCCATGGCGTTCACGTGTTGGCCGTCCATCGTCTTCATCGTGTGGGCTGTCGTCATGTGCGTCGTGTGCCGGCGCTGGTGCGTGGCGAAGGGGCGGACAGCGACGGAGCCGACAGCCTCGAGACCGGACGACGGGTCCTGGCCCGCCGATGGGGGTGCCACCACGCCCTCAGGGCGTAGAGGGACCGTTCCTGGTTGACCACCCCCGGGAGTAAATGTCGACTCATTCACAAGTCGTCTTACCTCCTTGGACGGTGACCAGGAAACTTATCGATAGGTCAGCGTGGCACCATGCCGACGGTTGGCGACTCTATGGCGTGTCACCGCTCCGCAGCAACACAATCCGCCGGACCCGGCCCGATGTGTCGGCAATCGAACACCCCTCTGTCAAGGGCGCACGAGCTCTCACGCATGCCTCCACCGACACGTTTCAAGGGTGTGCGAAACGGTTAAAGGGTTACGTTCGAGGCGAGTTGAGCGACCACCGCAAAGCGGGCACGGACGAGTCCGGCCGGACCTTGCTCGGCAAGGTCCGGCCGGACTCGTGACGTTGACGACGCTGGTTGACCGCTCAGCCGAGCAGCGTGCTCAGCTCGACGCTCTCGAGGCCGTGCGCCTCGGCGACCTCGCGGTAAACCACCTTGCCGTCATGGGTGTTGAGACCCTTGGCGAGCGCGGGGTCACGGCGCAGCGCCTCGACCCAGCCGTTGTTGGCCAGCGACACGATGTAGGGCAGCGTGGCGTTGGTCAGCGCGTAGGTGGACGTGTTCGGCACCGCGCCCGGCATGTTGGCGACGCAGTAGAAGACCGAGTTGTGGATGTTGAAGGTCGGCTCGGCGTGGGTGGTCGGACGCGAGTCCTCGAAGCAGCCGCCCTGATCGATCGCAATGTCGACAAGTACACTTCCGGGCTTCATCTTGGCGACGAGCTCGTTGGTGACCAGCTTCGGCGCCTTGGCGCCGGGGATGAGCACGGCACCGATGACGAGGTCGGCCTCGACGACGGCCTTCTCCAGCTCGAAGGCGTTGGAGACGATCGTCTGCACCTTGGTGCCGAAGATCTTGTCCGCCTCGCGGAGCTTGTTGATGTCCTTGTCGAGCAGGGTCACGTGGAAGCCCATGCCGACGGCGATCTGCGTGGCGTTCCAGCCGGAGACGCCGCCACCGATGACCACGGCCTTGCCGGCCTGGGTGCCGGGGACACCGCCCGGGAGCACGCCGCGGCCGCCGGCCGAGCGCATCAGATGGTACGCGCCGACCTGCGGGGCCAGCCGGCCCGCGACCTCGGACATCGGGGCGAGCAGCGGCAGCGCGCGGTTCACCTCGACCGTCTCGTAGGCGATCGCCGTGGTGCCGGACTCCAGCAGGGCGTCGGTGCACTCACGGGAGGCGGCGAGGTGCAGGTAGGTGAAGAGCGTCTGGTCCTTGCGGAGACGGTGGTACTCCTCCGCGATGGGCTCCTTGACCTTCAGCAGCAGGTCGGCGGTGGCCCAGACCTCGTCGGCGGTGGCCAGGATGTTCGCACCCGCGGCGACGTACTCGTCATCCGTGATCGAGGAGCCGACACCGGCGTTCTGCTCGACGAAGACCTGGTGTCCGTTGCGCACGAGCTCGTGCACGCCGGCCGGGGTGATGGCCACCCGGAACTCGTTGTTCTTGACCTCGCGGGGGATGCCGACCTTCACGTCGATCACGGTCCTTGGCTCAGGGGATATATCGGTCGATGACACGCGTACCCAGCTACGCACGGGCATACCGGGACACACCACGAGAAGACGTGGTGATGCCAGTCTAATGAAGGATTTCCCACTGTCTAGCCTTGCAAAGACCTAATCTTCGAGCGAACGGCCACGGATTTCGTAGGTGGAATCCTCTGCTCCAAGCATTCTTTCCGCAGCACTGCGGTGCAGCCGTGCCGCTGCGGGGTCGCCCAGCCGGTCGAGAGTGTCGGCGAGCCTGATCCGCAACGCCGCGTGCAGCCGCGCATCACCGGCCCGGCGCGCCAGCTCCACCGCCTCCTGGCAGGTGCGCAGGCATTCCTCGGGCCGGCCCGCGTACTCCTGGACCCGGGCCACCTCGCCCAACGCCCTTGCCCGGGACGGCAGATCGCCTGCCCTGCGGTGGCCGGCGACCGCCGCCCGCCAGCTGCGGAGCGCCTCCCCGTAGCGGCCCGCGTAGGTGTGCACGGTGCCCAGCCGCCCGTACAGCCGCGCCTCGTCGGCGCGCTCGCCGCGTGCCTGACGCTGCGCGAGGGCCCGGCCGTACCAGTCGGCCGCCCGCTGCCAGTCACCGAGCTCCTGGTAGGCGCCGCCTACGGATTCCATCGCCCGGCCGGTCGCGTACGGGTCGTTCGCGGCGCGGCCCGCGTCGAGCGCCGCCCGGTAGCGGGCCAGCGCGTCCTCGGTACGTCCGGTCTGCGCGTCGAGATCGGCGAGATTGAGCAGGGCGGCGGCCTGTTCACGGTGCAGTCCCCGGCGCTCGGCGACGTCCAGCACCAGCTGGTGCAGCCCGTACAGCTCGGGGGCCGCCGCCTCGGTGCCCCAGTGCGCGGCGAGTGCCCTCACCAGGGCCGCGACCAGCCGGCGGGCCAGTGTGTCCAGATCACCGTCGTCGACGACGAGCCGCGCGGACGCCAGCAGCTCGGACCGGCTCGCGCGCAGCCACTCGGCGGCCGCCCCCGCGGAGGCGAAGCGCAGGACGCGCGGCAGAGCTGCCAGCTTCTTACGGGCCGGGGAGCCTTCGGGCTCGGTGGTCGCCCGGCAGGCCTGGAGCCGTCGTACGGTCCGCTCCAGCATCCTGGCGCGCGCCAGCTGAACCTCGGCGGGACGGTCCGTGGCCTCCATCAGCGAGCGCAGGAGCGGCGCGAGGGCGCCCGGCACCTCGAAGGAGCCGCCCGCCCGCCGCACCAGCCCGAGCCCTGCGAAGCTCTCGAGGGTGTCCTGGGCGGCCGGGACGGAGCACCCGGACAGCGCGGACGCGGTGTGCGCGTCCGCCCGCCCGGCCGGTGCGAGCGCCAGCAGCCGCAGCGTCCGCGCGGCGGACTGCGGAAGCGACTCGTACACCAGCCGGAACGCCCTGGCCAGGGGCCGGTCCCCGGCCGAGTGCTCCTCGCCGGGCCGCAGCCCGCGCAGCCGCTTCGCGGCATCGGCGACGGAGACCCCTGGACGGGCGGCCAGCCAGCCGCCGACCAGCACCAACGCGGCGGGCTGACCGCCGCACTCCTCGGCGATCGTCTCCGCGGCCTGCGGGTCGACCGTGATCCGGACCGACCCTGTGAAGGTGGTGAGCAGTTCGATCGCGGACCTCGCGTCCAGACCGCCGAGCGTGCACGGACGTACGCCGGGGATGCCCGTGAGCGGGCCGCGGGAGACGGCCACCACCAGACAGTCCGGGTTCTGCGGCAGCAGCAGGTCGACCTGCTCGGCATCCGTGACGTCGTCGACGAGGAGCAGCATCCGCCGTACGGCCAGGGCCTCCCGCACCATCTCGGTCAGCTCGTCGTCGCCCGCACCGGGCGGCGAGGTGATGCGCAGCCGGTCGAGCAGCCCGCGCGCCGCCTCCTCCATGGGGACCGGCCGGCCGCCCGGCTCGGTGAGCCCGACCCGCAGAACGCCGTCCGGGTAGCGGTCGCCGAGCGTGCGGACGAGTTGCTCCGCAAGCGCGGTGCGGCCGGCGCCGGGCCGGCCGGCGATCAGCAGCACCCGCGCGCGGGGCGCCTTACGGCCGGCGAGTGTGTCGAGCCCGGCCCGCTCGATGTCGGCGACGAGCGCCTTCAGCTCCCGCTGCCGCCCGAAGAACGGCCGCCGCTCACCCCGACCGCCGTCCTGCCCCGGCCGCACTTTCGCACCCCCCACGGCGCCGGACACCGTGACCGGCCCGGCCTCCGGGCCGTTCGGGACGGGCCGGCCCGCGGCGCCGGACGCCATGCCCTTCGCCTGCCCCGGCCGCACTTCCGCCCCCGAACCGGCGGGACCACCGGGCATCGTGACCGGCCCGGCCTCCGGGCCGCACCCGACGGACCCGCCTGTGGCGCCGGACGCCATGCCCGGGTCGGCCTCCGGGCCGTTCGGGACGGAGCCGCCTTCAGCGCCGGGCACCGTGACCGGGTCGGCGGCCGGGCTGTTCGAGACGGGCCCGTTCTCCAGTTCAGGCCCAGACCCCTGCCGCACCGGTCGCGCGCCCTCGCCGGCGCGGCCGCCGGACGCCATGACCGGGTCGTTCCCGACGGACCCGCCTGTGGCGCCGGACGCGATGACCGGGTCGGCCACCGGCTCGTTCAGAACGGTCCCGCTCGCCGGCCCCGGTCGCGCTCCCTCACACGCCGGGTCGCCGGACGCCATGACCGGGTCGGCCTCCGGGCCGTTCGGGACGGAGTCGGCCGGGCGGGCCGGGGCCCGGTTGCCGGTCGGCGGAAGCTCAGCCGGCTCCGGCGCGGCGGACACGCCTGCAGACGTCTTCGCGTCCGGCGACGCCCCCGCCGTCGCGCTGGTGCGTGCGTCGCAGCCGGGAGGGGCGTCGGCGCCTGACAGCTCGTCCGGCCGGGGCTGACGGTCACCGACCACGCCCGGGAGTTCACCCGGCACCGGGCCGTCCGCGGCGGGCCCGTCGCCCTGCACCGCGCGGGGCGTTGCCGCGGACGTCTCGCCCGCCACCCCGAGAACGGGCGCCGTGGGCCCCGCCGACTCGCCGGATCGTGCCGGGGGCGTTCCCCCCGCCGTCGTACGAGGGGCGGCTCGGAGGGCCGATTCGCCGGGGCCTGCCGAAGGCACCTCGCCCGCCGCCGCCGCACGCCAGACGCGGGCGTCGGGGCCGAGGCGGAGGCGCTCGCCGGGGTGTTGTTCCGGGGTGAGGCCGGGCCGGGGGCCGGTGCCGGAGCGGGCCCGGGTGGGCGGCGCCGGCACGGCGCGGGCGGCGGGCGCGGCTTCGGGAGACGGCCGGTCCGGCGCGACGTCGGCGTGGTGGTCCGGCTCAGGAGGGGCCGACCGGTCGGGGCCGTCCAAATCCAGCGCCTGATCCGTCACGGGCCACGCTCCAGTCCGCCGTGCGAGCCGAGCCCGGCGGGGCTCCGCGCGGGCGGTTCGAGCGTAGTTCAGGCACCACGGCGATCCGTGCGGAGCAGGGCGGAGCCGTCGCCCGATCGGATCAGCAGATCGTCACATCAGGCGCGCGGTCGGGGTATTCACGCCTCGAACGGCCGCGCGGGCCACTGCGCCTCCGCGGGGCGCAGCGCGTCGAAACCCTCTCCGCCGCGCGCCGCGACCGCGGACAACACGCCGACGACCAGGCACGTGTTGTGGAGTTCACCGGCGAGCACCCCGCGCACCAGCTCCTCCAGCGGCACCCGCGCCAGCTCCATGTCGGCCTCCTCCTCCGAGACCTCGAAGCGTTCGCCCTCCGCCTCCGAGAGCTCGCGGGCGAGGAAGATCCGCACGGCCTCGTCGCAGCCGCCGGGCGTGGTGTAGACGTCGGTGAGCACCCGCCAGTCCTCGGCCTTGACGTGCGCCTCCTCGTACAGCTCGCGCTGCGCGGCGTGCAGCGGGTTCTCCCCGGGCACGTCGAGCAGCCCGGCCGGAATCTCCCACAGCCGCTGGCGCACCGGGTGGCGGTACTGGCGGAGCACCAGGACCCGGCCCTCGCCGTCGAGGGCGAGCACGGCGACGGAACCGGGGTGAACCTGGTAGTCGCGCTTGACGACCGTGCCGTCGGGCATGACGACGTCGTCGGTGCGGACGCTGGTCTTGTTGCCCCGGAACGGCGTCGCGGTCGCGGTGACCTGCCAGTGCTCGGGCATGTCCTTGATGGCCATCGAAAAGCGTCCTTCCAACCGCACAACGGAAACCGGGGTACGAACCCGTCACAGGTCCGTACCCCGGCCAACCGTATCGCCTGTGTGTCAGTGACCCGACTTGCGCTCCACGGCCGCCTTCACCAGACCGGCGAACAGCGGGTGCGGACGCGTCGGACGGGAACGCAGCTCCGGGTGCGCCTGGGTGGCGACGAGGTACGGGTGCACCTCGCGCGGGTACTCGACGTACTCGACGAGCTTGTTGTCGGGCGACGTTCCCGAGAAGAGGATGCCCGCCTTCTTCTCCAGCTCGGCCCGGTAGGCGTTGTTCACCTCGTAGCGGTGGCGGTGGCGCTCCTCGACGTACGGCTCGTCCGCGTACACCTCGCGCACGATCGAGCCCTCGGCGAGCTTCGCCGGGTACAGACCGAGGCGCATGGTGCCGCCCAGGTCGCCCGCGCCCTCGACGTACGCCAACTGCTCCTCCATGGTGGAGATCACCGGGTGGGAAGTGGCCGCGTCGAACTCGGTGGAGTTGGCGTCGGGGATCTCGGCCAGGTTGCGCGCGGCCTCGATCACGATGCACTGCAGGCCGAGGCAGAGGCCGAGCAGCGGGATCTTGTTCTCACGGGCGTACTGGATCGCGCCGACCTTGCCGTCCACGCCGCGCTCGCCGAAACCGCCGGGGATGACGATCGCGTCGACGTCGCCGAGCTGCTTCTGCGCGCCCGCCGGGGTCTTGCAGTCGTCGGAGGTGACCCACTTGACCTTGACGCGGGCCTTGTTGGCGAAGCCGCCGGCGCGCATCGCCTCGGTGACCGAGAGGTAGGCGTCGGGAAGGTCGATGTACTTGCCGACGAGCGCGACGTTGACCTCGTGGTCCGGGTTGTGGACCCGGTCGAGCAGGTCCTCCCACACCGTCCAGTCGACGTCGCGGAACGGCAGGTCGAGCTTGCGCACGACGTAGGCGTCGAGTCCCTCGGTGTGCAGCACCTTGGGGATGTCGTAGATCGACTTGGCGTCGATGGCGGCGACGACGGCGGCCTCGTCGACGTCGCACATCAGCGAGATCTTGCGCTTGATCGCGGTCGGCACGTCACGATCGGCGCGCAGCACGATCGCGTCGGGCTGGATGCCGATGTTGCGCAGCGCGGCGACGGAGTGCTGCGTCGGCTTGGTCTTCAGCTCACCGGAGGGGCCGATGTAGGGCAGCAGCGAGATGTGCACGACGAAGACGTTGTCCCGGCCGACCTCGTGGCGGACCTGGCGGACGGTCTCCAGGAACGGCAGCGACTCGATGTCGCCGACCGTGCCGCCGACCTCGGTGATGACGACGTCGACGTCGTCGGTCGCCATCCTGCGGATCCGGGACTTGATCTCGTTGGTGATGTGCGGGATGACCTGCACGGTGTCGCCCAGGTACTCGCCGCGCCGCTCCTTGGCGATGACCTGCGAGTAGACCTGGCCGGTGGTGACGTTGGCCGAGCCGTCGAGGTCGACGTCGAGGAAGCGCTCGTAGTGGCCGATGTCCAGGTCGGTCTCGGCACCGTCGTTGGTGACGAACACCTCACCGTGCTGGAACGGGTTCATCGTGCCGGGGTCGACGTTGAGGTACGGGTCGAGCTTCTGCATGGTGACCCGCAGGCCCCGCGCCTTGAGCAGCGCGCCCAGGCTGGAGGCCGTGAGGCCCTTGCCGAGGGAGGAGGCGACACCCCCGGTGACGAAGATGTGCTTGGTCGTCATGGCTGTGCTGTTTCGAAAAGCAGCGGGCGGCATCGCCAAGAGGGGGCTCCCGTGGTCTCGCGAGGTGAGGTGCGTACCGGCCGCCGACCCGGATCCGGGGGTGCCGTCGCTGCGGTTTCGGTGCCTTGCGGCCACCGGTCCACGGGGTACCAGGGTATCAGCGACAGGGAGGGGTCGCCTCCGGTCACGCCCCCCGCACGCGCCCGCAGGCCCGACGGATGTACCGTGACGACAGGTGTGGGAACCGCTCATCGCTGAACACCTGCCGCTCGGCCGTTCGACGCACCCATGTTGCCGGGACACCCACACAGATCGCCGACGTGCGTCGTATCCTGCTCGGACACTCGCTGCCGAGCCGGACGTGTGAACGGCCTCCATCCCCAGACCGTCACCCGGAAAACGGCGCCCCCACCAAGCTTGTGGCAACGCCTCCCGCGTGGTGTTTTTGGGGTAGCCGCGGCTCGTCGACGACTCTTGACCCCAAGGAACCGCAGAAATCGCAGCAAGCGCCCCGCGGGGCGGACGTGGCCGTTCGACTGGAGATGCACGTGGCCGGGCGCATCGAGGATTACGCACTCATCGGAGACATGCAGACCGCAGCACTGGTCTGCCGGGACGGCACGGTGGACTGGCTGTGCCTGCCCCGCTTCGACTCGCAGGCCATCTTCGCCGGGCTGCTCGGAACCGAGGAACACGGCTTCTGGCGGCTGGGACCGGCGTACGGATCACACTCCCAGGCGCCGGTCGCCACCCGCCGCAACTACCGCGGCGACTCGCTGATCCTCGAATCCGAGTGGGACACCCCGCGCGGCACCGTCCGCGTGACCGATTTCATGCCGCCCCGTGACGGCGCGCCGCAGGTGATCCGGATCGTGGAGGGCGTCTCCGGCCGGGTGCCGATGCGCTCCGCACTGCGGATGCGCTTCAGCTACGGCCGGATCGTGCCGTGGGTCCACAAGGTCGACAACCGCACGGTCGGCGTCGCCGGCCCCGACTCGGTGTGGCTCGACGCCGACACCGACACGTACGGCAAGGACCTCACGACCTACTCGGACTTCACCGTCGCCCCCGGGGACCGGATCACCTTCACGCTCAGCTGGCAGCCCTCCCACAAGGAGCCGCCGGCCCTGCCGGACCCGGAGGGCTCGCTGGAGGCGACCGCCGAGTTCTGGCGCGAGTGGGTCGACCACTGCACCTACCACGGGCCGTACCGCGAGGCCGTGGTCCGCTCGCTCATCACGCTGAAGGCCCTGACGTACGCCCCGACCGGCGGCATCGTCGCCGCACCGACCACCTCCCTCCCGGAGGAGATCGGCGGCGTCCGCAACTGGGACTACCGCTACACCTGGCTGCGCGACGCGGCGATCACCCTCTCCTCGCTCCTGCGCACCGGCTACCGCGAAGAGGCCCGCGCCTGGCGCGAGTGGCTGCTGCGCGCCGTCGCCGGCGACCCCGAGAACCTGCAGATCATGTACGGCATCGCCGGCGAGCGCGAGCTCGGCGAGGCGGAGCTCGACTGGCTTCCCGGCTACGAGAACTCCGGCCCGGTGCGGGTCGGCAACGGCGCGGCGCAGCAGCTCCAGCTCGACGTGTACGGCGAGGTCACCGAGGCGCTGCACCTCGGACACATGACGGGCCTCGCCCGCAACGACTACGCCTCCCTGCTCCAGCTGAAGCTGATCCGCTATCTGGAGAAGCACTGGGACCAGCCCGACGAGGGCATCTGGGAGGTCCGCGGACCGCGCCGCCACTTCGTGCACTCCAAGGTGATGGCGTGGGTCGCCGTCGACCGCACCATCAAGCTGATCGAGTCGGGTGACGCGGACGGGCCGCTGGACCGCTGGACCGAGCTGCGTGACGAGATCCACCGCGACGTCTGCGAGAAGGGCTACGACCCCGAGCGCAACACCTTCACCCAGTCGTACGGCTCGCAGGAACTGGACGCGTCCCTGCTGCTGATCCCGCAGATGGGCTTCCTGCCGCCCGACGACAAGCGGGTCATCGGCACGATCGAGGCGATCCAGCGCGAGCTGTCCACCGACGACGGCTTCATCCTGCGCTACCCGACGGAGGGCTCGCACGAGGGCGTGGACGGTCTGCCCGGCGACGAAGGCGCGTTCCTGGCGTGCTCGTTCTGGATGGCGGACGACCTGGCGATGATCGGGCGGGTGGACGAGGCGCGGCGGCTGTTCGAGAAGCTGCTGTCCCTGCGCAACGACCTCGGTCTGCTGGCCGAGGAATGGGACCCGCGGCTCCAGCGCCAGGTGGGCAACTTCCCGCAGGCGTTCAGCCATGTCCCCCTGATCGACACGGCTCTGCGGCTGACCGCGTCCGGGGCGTACGGCGGCTAGCGAGCCGCTGTTGTCCTTGGAACTGTCGCCCCGGTAGCGTCCACGGCCATGGAAACGCAGGGCGGCATCACCGTGCGGCGGGCGCTCGATCTGCCCGGGCTCCGCAGTGGACTCCCGGAGGTCCTCGCCGGGGCCGACCGGCTGGAGCGCACCGTGCGCTGGGTGCACGCCGGCGAGGTGCCGAACATCGCCTCGCTGCTCAAGGGCGGCGAGCTGCTGCTCACGACCGGTCTCGGTCTCGGTACCCGCCCGGCCGAGCAGCGAGCCTTCGTCCACCGGCTCGCCGAACGGGGCATCGCGGCGCTCGTCGTCGAGCTCGGGCCCCGTTTCGCCCGGCTGCCGGCCTCGATCGTGGAGGCCGCTCGGGCGGCCGGGCTGCCGCTGGTGCAACTGCACCGCGAGGTGCCGTTCGTCACGGTGACGGAAGAGGTCCACACCGAGATCGTCAACGGCCACTACGCGCTGCTCCAGCAGGCCGAGGAGGTGTACCGCCGCTGCACCGAGGCCCTCCTCGGCGGGGGCGGCGTGCCGGAGGTGCTCGGCATTCTGGCGTCCTTCACCGGCGACCCGGTGTTCCTCGAGACGCCCGACGGACAACTGCTGTACGCCGCCGACCTGCCGGGGGCCGAATCCGCGCCGGCCGACCCGCTCCAGGTGTGGGAGGGCCTGCGCGGGGGCCGTCCCGACGGCCCGCCGGCCAACGCGGTCCTCGTCGACGTGCCCGGCGGCGGCCGCGGGGCGGGCGCCGTCCGCGCCCGGCTGGTGCTGCTGGCCGTCTCCTCCCCGCTGCTGCCCGTGCACCGGATGGCGGCGGAGCGGGCGGCCGGCATCCTCGCCGTGGTCCTCATGCAGGCCCGCCAGGAGGAGGAGCTCGCCGCCCGCGGACGCGGTGACTTCCTCACCGACCTGGCGGAGGGCCGCATCGCCCCGGAGGCCGCGCCCGCCCAGGCCCGTGTCCTCGGCTTCAAGCCCGGCACCGGGCCGCTGCTGCCGGTGGTCATGCGGCTCGCCGCCGAGCTGACGCCGACCGGCAACTGGGCGGTGCTGGCCCGCGCCGTGTCCGAGGAGCTGTCGTCGCTCGGAGTGCCCGTGCTGCTCGGCGTACGGCCGGTGGAGGGCCGTGTGCCGCTCCTCGTCGGCCTGCGGACGGAGGCCGAGCGGGTCGCCGTCGCCGACCGGGTCGCCGGGGCACTGCGCGCGGGTGTGGCGCGGGCGGGGCTCGAACGGGCGGGCGCGCAGCCGCCGGTCGTCGTGATCGCCGCCGCGGGCGGCTGGGCCGCGGCGAGCGCGGCGCTGCGGCACGCGTCGGAGACGGCGACCGCGGCGCAGGGCCTGGACGACCGGCCCTGGTACGACGCGCGCCGCCTCGACATCGACCTGCTGTTGTGGCGGCTGCGCGAGCACCCGGACCTGGCGGCGTTCGTCGACCGCGCGATCGGGCCGCTGCGGGCCCATGACGCGGCGTCACGGCCGCCGCTGCTGCCCACGCTCGAGACGTATCTGGCGCACGCGGGCCGTAAGGCGGAGACCGCGCGGGAGCTGCATCTGAACCGTCAGACGCTGTACAACCGTCTGGCGCGGATCGGGGAGCTGCTGGGCACGGATCTGGAGGACCCGGAGACGGTACTGGCGCTCAGCGTGGCGCTGAGGGCACGCCGCCACACCCGCTGAGCGGGCCTTCCTCCCCCAAGCCCGCCCCTCCCCGCAACCGGGGGCTCCACCCCCGGACCCCCGCGCCTCAATCGCCGGCGAGGCTGACTTGCCGGTCCCGTCGGGGCTCCACCCCCCAAACCCGCGCCTCAATCGCCGGCGAGGCTGGAACTTGCCGGTCCCATCGGGGCTCCACCCCGAACCCCGCGCCTCAAACCCCGGCGAGGCTGGAACATGCCCGTCTTGTCGGTGCTCCGCCCCCAAACCCCGGCCGCAAACGCCAGGTGCTGGACATGCCGGTCCCGCCAGAACTCCGCCCCCCAAACCCGCGCCTCAAACCCCGGCGAGGCTGGAACATGCCGGTCCCACCAGACTCCGCCCCGAACTCCGCGGCTAAAACTCCCTACGGCCTGGCAGCCGTGGCAGGTGCCCCCAGCGGGGCTGGATGTGTTGCCCTGCGGGCTGGCTTGCCGCGCAGCGGCATTTCCAGCCCGGCCGGCGATTGAGGCCACCGCGCGAAGCGCGGTACGCCGCCCGCAGGGCGGCACGCAGCCCGGGGCGAAGCCCCGTACCCGGCCCGGGGCGAAGCCCATACGGTGCCTGGGGCGAAGCCCGTGCCGGACCCGGGGCGAAGGCCCCTACACGGGGCCTGGGGGCGGAGCCCCCAGTCGCCTGTCGGAGGGCGGACCGGGGGCCGGGGCTTGACCCGATGCGCGTCGGGGCAGCGGGAAGGGGCGGGGAGGGGGAACGTTCGCGGTCAGTGACCCGCGGTCAGTTCGTCGTACACGCTCAGGACCTGCGCCACCGTCTCGTCCTCCGTCGGCCACGTCCTCGCCTGCGCCCTGCCCGCCGTCGACAGCCGCTCCCGCCTCGCCGGGTCCGCCAGCAGGCGTGTCACCGACGAGGACAGCGCGACGGAGTCGCCGTACGGCACCAGCTCCGCCGCGTCGCCCACCAACTCCGGCACTCCGCCGACCGCAGTGGCGACCAGCGGCACGCCCAGCCGCAACGCCTCCTGGGCGAGGAGCGAGCGGGCCTCCCAGCGGGAGGGCAGGACGGCCACGTCCGCCGCGGCCAGCAGTTCGGGGACGTCGTCACGGCGGCCCAGCAGCCGGACCTGCAGTTCCTCGTCGGTGATGCGGCGCCGGAGCGCCTCCCGTGCGGGCCCCTCGCCCGCAATCATCAGCAGCGGCGCCGGGTCCAGGCCGCTCCAGGCGCGGGCCGCGTCGAGCAGCGTGCCGTAGCCGCGCTGCGGCTCCAGCGCGCCGACGGCGAGGAGTAACGGGCGTTCGACCACGCCCAGTTCCGCGCGGAGCTTGCCGCCCCCGCCGGCCGGGGCCCACGGTGCCGGAGGTGCCGTCACCGGTACGAGCCTGGCGTCGCGCGCGCCGCAGGCCCTGGCCCGGTCGACCAGCTCGGAGCATGTGCCGAGGAGGACCGTGGCCGACCGCGCGGCCTTGCGCTCCAGCAGCCCCAGGACCGCCGCCCGTGCGCCGCCCGCGTCGTGAGACCTCGTGTACCAGGTGACGACGAGCGGGACACGGCTGCGCCGGGCGCCGAGGGCCTGCGCGGCACGTACGGCGGCGTGCAGCCCGTGCGCGTGCACCACGTCCGCATCGGCGCACGCCTCGCGCAACGCGGCGACCGTCACCGGGTCGCTGCGGCGCGCCACGGGCGCGAAGTGCGCGCCGGCGAAGTCGTAGACGTGGTCGAGCTCGGCGGGGGCGCACACCGTCACCCGCACGCCCCGTGCCGCGAGCCCCGAGGCCAGCGACATGACGTGCGCGCCGCTGCCCGCACTGCCGCCGCCCAGCACCTGGACCGTACGCAGCTGTGTCACGCGCCAAGGATGCCAGCCCGTACGGACGTCCGGCACCGTCCGGGTGTCGTGCCTGTGTACGGGAACGGGTCGCGCTGATCGGGATCACTCACAGGGGTGAACCGGCCCGCACGCGACCCGCCCGTACATGACCCGCCGCGCCTACCCGTCGGCGCGTGCCGTCGCCAGCAGTTCCTCCGCGTGGGCGCGGGCCGTCTCGGAGTTCTCCTGCCCGGCGAGCATCCTGGACAGCTCGCGTACCCGGTCCTCGCCCTCCAGGACGGTCACGCCGCTCCTGGTGACCGTGCCGTCGTTGGTCTTCTCGACCAGCAGTTGCCGGTCCGCGAAGGCCGCGACCTGCGGCAGATGAGTCACCACGACCACCTGCGCCGACTTCGCCAGCTTGGCGAGCCGGCGCCCGATCTCGACGGCCGCCTTGCCGCCGACGCCCGCGTCCACCTCGTCGAAGAGGTACGTCGGCACGGGGTCGGTCCCCGCGAAGACGACCTCCACGGCGAGCATGACCCTCGACAGCTCACCGCCCGAGGCGCCCTTGGCTATCGGCCGCGGCGGGGCCCCGGGGTGCGGGGCCAGCAGCAGTTCGACCTCGTCGGCCCCGGAGGGCCCGTACGCCACGCGCCGGCCGCCGACCTCGACGCCCTCCGGATCGTCGGTCTGCCGGATCGCGAACGACACCCGGGCGTGCGGCATCGCCAGCGAGGCCAGCTCCTGTGTCACCGCCTCGGCGAAACGTGCCGCGGCCTCGGTGCGGGCGTCCGTCAACGCCTGTGCGAGAGCGGACAGTTCGTCGCGCAGCGCGTCCCGCTCGGCCGTGAGCTCGCCGATGCGGTCGTCGTCGCTGTCCAG
The DNA here is from genome assembly GCF_025854275.1 of Streptomyces peucetius. Lineage (NCBI taxonomy): Bacteria > Bacillati > Actinomycetota > Actinomycetes > Kitasatosporales > Streptomycetaceae > Streptomyces > Streptomyces peucetius. The sequence continues at coordinate 1,675,906 of NZ_CP107567.1, forward strand.
TTCGGTGAGCCGGGCGGCGCCCTGCTCCGCCCAGGCGAGCACGGCGGCGACGTCCTCGCCGTACTTACGGGTCAGTTGGGTCAGCGCGGCCCGCCGCTCCTCCACGGCGGCGAGCCGCAGCGGGTCGGCGTCGAGATTGTCGGCGTACCCGGCGAGCTCGCCGGCCACGTCCCCGAGCAGGATGGAGATCTCGCCGATCCGGTCGGCGAGCGCCGCCAGCGCCGGATCGTGGGACCGTACGGCGTCCAGCGCCCGTCCCGCGCCCGCGACGAGTGTGGTGGCGTCGACGACCTCCGGGTCCTCCGGGTTGCCCGCGAGCGCGGCGTGCGCGACGGACGCGGCGGACGCGAGCGCCTCCGCGTGACCGAGCCGCTCCGCCTCCGCGGCGAGCTCGGCGTCCTCCCCGGCACGCGGTTCCACGGCGGCGACCTCGCCCAGACCGAAGCGCAGCAGATCCGCCTCCTGGGCGCGTTCGCGTGCGCGCGTGGTCAGCTCGTCCAGTTCCACGCTGACGGCACGCAGCCGCCGGTACGCGGCCGCGTACTTGGCGTGCGGTCCGGAGACGGCGCCGCCCGCGTACCGGTCGAGGGCCTCCCGCTGCCGGGCGGGCCGCAGCAGGCCCTGCTGGTCGGTCTGGCCGTGCACGGCGACGAGCTCGTCGGCGAGCTCCGACAGCATGCCCACCGGCACCGAGCGCCCGCCGAGATGGGCACGCGAGCGCCCCTCGGCGGAAACGGTCCGGCTGATCAGCAGCGTGCCCTCGTCGAGCTCGGCCCCGGCCTCCTCCGCGCGCAGCGCCGCCGGGGCGCCGGGAGACACACCGATGCGCCCCTCGACCACGGCCGACTTCGCGCCGATCCGCACCAGAGCGGGGTCGGCGCGCCCGCCGAGCAGCAGCCCCAGGCTGGTGACGACCATCGTCTTGCCGGCGCCCGTCTCGCCGGTCACCGCCGTGAAACCGGGCGACAGCTCGACAACCGCGTCGTCGATGACCCCGAGTGACCGTATCCGCATCTCCTCCAACACGGACACGACCATACGAGGTCCGGCGCCCGGTGTGCGACGGACCCCGGCGTCCGATTCACTCTCCCGGGCAATCCACCGCCCCGCACCGCCCGTACGGTCCCTAGTGCGGAGCGCCCCGCCAGCCGGACACCGGAAGCGCGAACTTGGCCACGAGCCGGTCCGTGAACGACGCGTGGTGCAGCCGGGCCAGGCGTACGGGCACGGCGCCCCGCCGCACCTCCACACGCGCCGCGTGCGGCAGTTCGACGGTCCTGCGGCCGTCGCACCACAGCACCCCGTGCGGTGTGTGCGGCTGCACCTCGACCGCCAGGACCGACTGCGGCGAGGTCACCAGCGGCTTCGCGAACAGCGCGTGCGCGCTGATCGGCACCATCAGCAGCGCCTCCACCTCGGGCCAGACCACCGGCCCGCCGGCCGAGAAGGCGTACGCCGTCGAGCCGGTCGGTGTCGCGCACACGATGCCGTCGCAGCCGAAGCCGGTCGCCGGCCGGCCGTCGATCTCGAGGACGACCTCAAGCATCCGCTCGGGCGAGACCTTCTGCACGGCGGCCTCGTTCAGCGCCCAGTCCTGGTGCACGATGTCGCCGTTGCTGCGCACGACGACATCGATGGTCATCCGCTCCTCGACCTCGTAGGCACGGGTGACGACCCGGTCGACGACCTTGTCCAGGTCGTCGCGCTCGGCCTCCGCGAGGAACCCGACGCGCCCCAGGTTGACGCCGAGCATCGGCACCCCCGACGCGCGGGCGAACTCGGCGCCGCGCAGCAGCGTCCCGTCGCCGCCGAGGACGATCAGCAGCTCGCAGCCGTCGAGGACCTCGGGCGTCGCGTCGGTCACGGTCTCGACCAGGGGCGGCAGGGGCAGGTCGACCGCCTCCGCCGCCAGAACGCGTACGCCGATGCCGCTGCGCAGCAGCCCCTGGACGACGAGTTCGGCACTGCGGATCGCCGCCGGTCGTCCCGTGTGCGCGAGCAGGAAGACAGTACGTCTCGAGGTGGTGCCCGGTGTCGGTTCTGATGTCGTGGTCAACGAGGTCCCTCCGCCACTGCACGGTCGACGTCCGCCGGATCGAGCTCGGGCGCACCGGCCCTGAGCCAGAGAAAGTATTCGACGTTGCCCGAGGGTCCCGGTAGAGGGCTGGCCGTGACGCCGCGCACCCCGAGCCCGAGCTGCGCCGCCCGGTGCGCGACGGCCCGCACGGCTTCGGCCCGCAGCTCGGGACTGCGCACCACTCCCCCGCTGCCGAGACGCTCCTTGCCGACCTCGAACTGCGGCTTGACCATGAGCACGAGATCGGCGTCGGGTGCGCTGCAGCTCACGAGCGCGGGCAGCACGAGCCCGAGCGGGATGAACGACAGATCCCCCACCACCAGGTCCACCGGTACTCCGTCGATCGTCTCCAACGTCATTTCTCGTACGTTGGTACGGTCCTTGACGGTCACGCGTTCATCGCTCTGCAGTGACCAGGCGAGCTGCCCGTAGCCCACGTCCACGGCGACGACGTGCCCGGCGCCGGCACGCAGCAGCACGTCTGTGAAGCCCCCGGTCGACGCGCCGGCGTCGAGCGCCCGCCGGCCCTCGACCTGGAGGCCGAGCGGCATGAAGGCGGTGAGCGCGCCCGCGAGCTTGTGGCCGCCGCGGGACACGTAGTCGGGGTCGCTGTCGTCGGCCGCGACGACGATCGCGGCGCTCGTCTCGACCTGCGTGGCGGGCTTGGTCGCCGTGTTGCGGTCGACGGTCACCCGGCCCGCGGCGATCAGCTGGCTCGCGTGCTCGCGCGAACGCGCGAGTTTGCGGCGTACCAGCTCTGCGTCGAGACGGCGGCGGGCCACTCCTGCCACGTGCGGTTCAGCTCCTGTGGTTGTGCGATTCCGGCCGGGGCCCCGGACGGGTGTCCAGCGCGGTCAGCGCGTCCCTGAGGCCCCGGTGTACATCCTCGTACACCTCGAGGTGTCCGTCGGCAGCCAGGTGGTCGACATCGGCCAGCCGCTCGAGCAGCGCGTCGACAGCGGCGTCACCGGTGGGGACGCGCGGCACGCCGAGGGGCGCGGGGGCCGCGGGGCCTGCGGCGGGCTCCGCGGGCTCGGCGGGCTCCGGTCCGGGCATCGAGTCGCTCATGCCCAGACGCTACCGCGAAGCCCTGCGGTACCGTCGCTGGCGATGGTCACCATGCAGGAGTGCCGCGGCGCGCTCGACAAACTCTCGGACAACCTGGCGAACGCTAACCCCGACGTACGGAGCGCTGCCGCGCTCGATAGATCCCTCAGCTGCCACATCACGGACCTGGACGTCACGTTCGCCGGCCGTCTGAAGAACGGCCGGATCGACGTGACCGACACCGTGCAGGGCCCGCCGCGGGACAAGGCCCAGATCCGGCTGGCGATGACCGGCGACGACCTGGTGGCCATGGTGGACGGCTCGCTGAACTTCGCGAAGGCGTGGGCGTCGGGGCGGGTCCGCCTTGAGGCGAGTTTCCTCGACCTGCTGCGCCTGCGCGCCCTGCTCTAGCCCTCCGGAGGCCGCTCGCTCGCTGCGCGAAATCAGCCCGTCCGGCGTTTGAGGACACCCCGCGAAGCGCGGTACCGGGGTCCGGGGCCGGCCCCGGTTTCGGGAAGTGGGGGTCCCCCCACGCCGCCAGGCGTAGGGGGAGGGTAGGGGCACAGGCCCCGCGCAGCGGCCGAGCCCCGTCACCCCACCCCCACCCCGCTCCCTCTCCGCGCCCGCGCCGGAATCACCAGCGGGGTCCCCGACTCCGGGTCCTCGATGATCTGGCTCTTCACGCCGAAGACCTGTTCCACCAGCTCCGCCGTGACCACCTCCGCCGGCGCGCCCTCGGCCACCACCTTGCCGTCGCGCAGCGCGACGAGGTGCGTGGCGTAGCGCGCGGCCTGGTTGAGGTCGTGCAGGACCGCGACGAGCGTGCGGCCCTGCGTCTCGTGCAGTTCGGCGCACAGGTCGAGCACTTCCAGCTGGTGCTGGATGTCCAGATACGTCGTCGGCTCGTCGAGCAGCAGCAGCGGCGTCTGCTGTGCGAGGGCCATCGCGATCCAGACCCGCTGGCGCTGCCCGCCGGACAGTTCGTCCACGTAGCGGTCCGCCAGCTCGCCGACCCGCGTCGCGGCCATCGACTGCTCGACGATCCGTTCGTCCTCCGGCGACCACTGCCGCAACAGCCCCTGGTGCGGATAGCGGCCGCGCGCCACGAGGTCGGCGACCGTGATCCCGTCGGGGGCGATCGACGACTGCGGCAGCAGCCCCAGGGTCTTGGCGACCTTCTTCGCCGGCAGCGAGTGGATGACCCGGCCGTCCAGCAGCACCCGCCCCCGCGTCGGCTTGAGCATCCGCGAGAGCGCACGCAGCAGCGTCGACTTGCCGCACGCGTTGGGGCCGACGATCACGGTGAAGGAGTTGTCGGGTATCTCGACCGACAGGTCCTCCGCGATGACCCGCTGGTCGTAGCCGAGGGTGACCGATTCCGTCGTGAGGCGCTGGCTCTGGCGCTGCATCGTCGTCGTACTCCTGGGGTTCTCTGTGAGGTGCGGGGCGCGCTGTGCGGTGGCCGCGTCGGGCGTCATATCCGGCCCGCCCTGCGCTCGGTGACGAGCAGCCAGAGCAGATATCCGCCGCCGAGCACCGCGGTGACGACACCGACCGGCAGCATGCGGTCGCCGAAGGCGTTGGTGGCGATCCAGTCGGCGACGAGGAGCAGCGCCGCGCCCATGACGGCGGCGGCGGCCAGGTTCGGTCCCGGTGAGCGGGTGAGCCGGCGTGCGAGCTGCGGCGCGCTGAGCGCCACGAAGGCGATGGGCCCGGCCGCCGCTGTGGCGACCGCCATGAACAGCACGCCGGAGCCCATGAGCACGACGCGGGTGCGTTCGACCGGCACCCCCAGCGCGTACGCCGCGTCGTCGCCCATCTCCAGCATCCGCAGCGGCCGTCCGTGCGCGAGCACGAGGGGCATGAGGACCGCGCATATGCCGGTCAGCGGCCGCACCTGCGTCCAGTCGCGTCCGTCGAGCGAGCCGGTCATCCAGAGCGTGGCGCGGGTGGCGTCCACCAGATTCGCCTTGGTGATCAGGAAGTGGATCAGTGCGGTGAGCATGGCGGCGACGCCGATGCCGACAAGCACCAGCCGAAAGCCCTGGACCCCGCGCTTCCAGGCGAGGGTGTAGACGGCGACGCCGGCGACGAGCCCGCCCGCGACCGCGCCGCCCGCCACGGCGAGCGGACCGCCGCCGAACAACACGATCACGGTGAGTGCGCCGACGGTCGATCCCTGCGAGAAGCCGATCACGTCGGGGCTGCCGAGCGGATTGCGGGACAGCGACTGAAAAATGGCGCCGCTGAGCGCGAGTGACGCGCCGACGAGCAGGGCCACCAGCACCCGCGGCAGCCGCACGTCCTGGACGATGAACTCCTGGGCGGCCGTGCCGTTTCCGAGGAGGGTGGCGACCACGTCGCCGAAGGACATCGGGAAGTCGCCGCTGCCGACGAGGACCACCGCGACGGCGGCCGCGACCGCCGCGAGCAGCAGGACGACGCCGGCCGCCCTGGAGTCGACGCGTACGGAGAGCCCGCCGGGCGTGCGCAGTGCTTTCACGGCCTTCACAGCTGGGCCATCCTCTTGCGGCGTACGAGGTGGATGAAGACCGGCCCGCCGATCAGCGCGGTGACGATGCCGACCTGGAGCTCGGAGGGGCGGGCGACGACCCTGCCGACGACATCGGCGCCGAGCAGCAGTACAGGGGACAGGACCGCGGCGTACGGCAGGATCCACCGCATGTCGGGGCCGGTGACGGCTCGGACGAGGTGCGGGATCATCAGCCCGATGAAGACGATCGGCCCGCAGGCGGCGGTCGCCGCCCCGCACAGCAGGGTGATGGCGGCCATCGACAGGATGCGAGTCCGGGTCAGGTGCGCGCCCAGCGAGCGGGCGGTGTCGTCGCCCATCTCCATCGCGTTCAACGGCCGGGCCAGCAGCATGGCGAGCACCAGGCCGGCGGCGACGAACGGCACGATCTTCCTGATGGTTTCCATGTCGGCGGAGGCGAGGGAGCCGACCGTCCAGAAGCGCAGCCGGTCGAGCGCGGCGGCGTCCAGCAGCTGGACGGCGTTGATGTAGCCGTACAGGGCGGCGGTGGCGGCCGTACCGGCGAGCGCGAGCCGTACCGGAGTGGCGCCGCGGCTGCCGCCGAGGACGTACACGGCGGCGGAGACCACGGCGGCGCCGAGGAAGGCGAACCACACGTAGCCGGTGAGCGACGTGACACCGAGGAAGCTGATCGCGGACACGACGGCCGCCGAAGCACCGGCGCTGACGCCCAACAGGCCGGGCTCGGCCAGCGGGTTGCGGGTCAGCGCCTGCATCACGGCGCCCGCGGCGCCGAGGGCCGCGCCGGCGACGAAGCCGAGCACGGTCCGCGGCAGGCGGACGTCCCTGATGATCACGTCGTTGCCAGTGCCGGTGTTGTGGAACAGCCCGTCCCACACATCGGCGACCGGTACGGGCTTGGCACCCACGGCGATGCTCGCGACGCAGATCAGCAGCAGGACGCCGCACGACACCAACAGCCCCATGGCACGCAGGGCGTGCCGTTTCGGGGTGGCTGGTGCGGATACGGGCTCCGCACTCCGGTTCGGGGGACTGTCGACCAACACGAGGTTAGGTTAGCCTACCCTCGCAACACTGATCGATTGGGTGGCCGCCCGCCGCCGGCTCTACAACCCCAGCCGGACCAGCGCCTTCGCGGCGTCGAGCGTGCAGGAACCGTCACCGGCGCTCGTCCACGCGGCCCCGCACAGCGCGCGCAGCCCGTCGAGCGGCTCGCCTTCGCCGTCCAGCGCCAGTTCCTCGCCGCGCGCCGAAGCCGTCCACCCTCCACAGCTGAACACGCCGTCCGCCTCGGCCACTTCGGGCTGCCCTGCCAGCATGCCCCGCAGATCCGCGTCCACATAGGTCGGCCGGTGCCGCGGCACCGCCGCGAGCAGCTGCGCCGCGCCGGTGACCCCGGTCAGGACGAGCAGCGAGTCGACTCCTCCGTTGAACGCCCCCTCGATGTCCGTGTCCAGCCGGTCCCCCACGACCAGCGGCCGCTTCGCCCCTGTACGCAGGATCGTCTCCCTGTGCATCGGCGGCAGCGGCTTGCCCGCGATCTGCGGCTCCGCGCCGGTGGCGATCCGCACGACCTCCACGGCCGCGCCGTTGCCCGGCGCGATGCCCCGCGGGCTCGGAATCGTCAGATCGGTGTTGGACGCGAACCACGGCACACCCCGCGCGATCGCGTAACAGGCCTCCGCGAACCGCCCCCAGGGCAGCTCGGGCCCGCCGTAGCCCTGCACGACCGCCGCCGGGTCGTCGTCCGCCGACTCGACCGGCTCGAGACCGCGCTCGCGCAGGGCGACCCTCAGCCCCTCCCCGCCGACGACCAGCACCCGGGACCCGCCCGGCACCTGCTCCGAGATCAGCCGGGCCACCGCCTGGGCGGAGTTGATCACATCGCCGGCCGCGGTCGGGATGCCGAGCTCGGTCAGATGCCCGGCCACGACGTCGGGGGTGCGCAGCGCGTTGTTCGTGACGTACGCCAGGTGCATGCCCTGCTCGCGCGCCACCGCCAGCGACTCGACGGCGTACGCGATCGCCTCCCCGCCCGCGTACACCACCCCGTCCAGGTCGAGCAGGGCCGTGTCGTACGCCTCACTCAGCGCCACCGCGCTGCCACTCGGCCGGTTCGGTCCCTGCTCACTCATCCGCTTCCGCTCCTCGCTCGCTCCGCGTACCCGCTGCCGGGTCCGCTCCCCCGATCATCGCGCATCCGCCCGCCACGCTTACGATGCCCTGATGAACAACGAAGGTCCTGCGGCCAATGGCGGTCTGCATCTGATCCCGTTCCGTGGACTGCGCTACGTCCCCGAGCGGGTGGGCAGCCTCGCCGCCGTGACCTCACCGCCGTACGACGTGGTCGTCAGGCCCGACGGTCTGCACCATCTGGAGTCGGCGGACCCGCACAACATCGTGCGGCTGATCCTGCCCCAGGCACGCACCACCGAGGACCCCCACAGCCGGGCCGCGCAGACCCTGGAACGCTGGCTGGCGGACGGCGTCCTCGCAGCGGACGAGAAGCCCGCCCTGTACGTGTACGAGCAGCGCAAGGGCGACGTGCTGCAACGGGGCGTCATCGGGGCCCTGGCCCTCTCGGAACCGGCCGCCGGCGTGGTCCTGCCGCACGAGGACGTCATGCCGGACATCGTCGCCGACCGCGCGGACCTGATGCGCACGACCGCCGCGAACCTGGAGCCGCTGCTCCTCACCTACCGCAGCGGCGGCAACGCCGTCGGCACGACGGCCGTCATCGAGCGCACCGTCCGGCGCTCACCTCTGCTCTCCACCACCACGGAGGACGGCTTCAGCCACCGTCTGTGGTGCGTCACGGATCCCGGCGAAATGGCCGAGATCCAGCAGGACCTGACGCGACACCAGGCGATGATCGCTGACGGCCACCACCGCTGGGCGACCTATCTGCGGCTGCGCGCGGAACACACGGCATCCGGTCCCTGGAACTACGGACTGGTGCTGCTGATCGACACCGCGCGCTACCCCTTGCAGGTCCGCGCGATCCACCGGCTGCTCCATCGCCTCCCGGTCGGCCGGGCGCTCGCCGCCCTGACGGGTTCCTTCCGCGTCCGCCGGCTCGACGTGCCGCTGCCTCAGGCCCTCGACGCCCTCGCCGGCGCGGCCGCCGAAGGCAACGCGTACCTGCTCGCCGGAGACGGCCGCTTCCACCTCGTCGACCAACCGGACGCCGGGCTGCTCGACCGTACGGTGCCGGAGGGCCGCCCGGAGGCCTGGCGCACGCTGGACGCGACGGTGCTGCACGCCACGCTCCTTGAACACATCTGGAAGATCCCGGACGCCCCCGAGCACATCGCCTACATCCACGACGCCCAGGCGGCCGTCACCAAGGCGGAGCGGACCGGCGGGACGGCGGTGCTGATGCATCCGGTGAAGGAGGAGGTCGTGCGGGAGCTGGCGCTGGAGGGCGTCACGATGCCCCGCAAGTCGACGTCGTTCGGGCCGAAGCCGGCGACGGGACTGGTCCTCAGGAGCCTCGCGCTGGAGTGAGGCCCGGCCACGGCCGGACATGAGGGAGGGCGGCACCCGTGGAACGGGTGCCGCCCTCGCTCATGTGCCGTTCACCGCACTGCCGCGGCCGGCCGTGTACGCCCGGCCGACCGCGGGGGGCCGACTACGACCGGTCGTCGGGCCGCTCGTCGGTGCCGGACTCCGCGGCGGACTGCGTGCCGGCCGCCGTGTCGCCCGTCGGCTCCGCGTCGGTTGCCGTGTCGTCGGCCTTCGCGTCGCCGAGGACGTCGCGGTCGGCAGACTCGTCGAGGACGTCGTGGACGTCGTGCTCGTCACCGAGGGCGTCGACGAACTCGACACCGTCCATCTCGGCAAGCCGGTCAGACGCGTCGGTGGCGCCGTCCTTGTCCGACTCGAGCGCCTTCGCGAACCACTCACGGGCCTCGTCCTCGCGGCCCGCCGCGAGAAGCGCGTCGGCGTACGCGTAACGCAGTCTCGCGGTCCAGGGCTGAACGGAGTTGGAGGCAAGCTCGGGGCTCTGCAGGGTCACGATGGCGGCATCCAGCTGCCCCATGTCCCGCCGGGCTCCGGCGGCGACGAGACGCATCTCGACCTGGCCCGCCTTGTCCAGCTTCTGCACCTCCGGCTCACCGGCCATCGCCAGCGCACGCTCGGGTCGGCCCAGCCCTCGCTCGCAGTCCGCCATGACGGGCCACAGCTCCACGCTGCCGGTCATACGACGGGCCGCACGGAACTCGGCCAGCGCCTCGGAGTACTTCTGCGTCGCGTACGCGGCGAAGCCGGCGGCCTCGCGCACGGCGGCGACACGCGAGGCGAGCCGCAACGCGATACGGGAGTAGGCGTACGCCTGCTCGGGGTCCTCGTCGATCAGGTTCGCGACCATGACGAGGTTCCGCGCCACGTCCTCGGCGAGACCCTTCGGCAGGCTCTGCAGCTCCTGCCGTACGTCCTTGTCGATCTCGTCGCCCGTGACGTCGTCGGGGATGGGAAGCCGCTTGATGGGCTCACGGTCGGGACGGTCGCGGTCGTCACGACGACCGTAGCCGCCGCGGTCTCCGCGGTCGTCACGCGAACCGCGGTATCCACCACGGTCGCGGTCGCGGTCCCGGTCGTCACGACGGCCGTAACCGCCGCCACCGGAACGGTCGTCGCGACGGAACCCACCGCCGCCGCCACCGGTGGGGCGCCCACCGCGGTCGTCGCGCCGGTCATCACGCCGGTCGTCACGACGGAAACCGCCCTGGCGGTCATCACGGCGATCGTCACGCGGACCCCGGTACCCACCACGGTCGTCATCACGACGGAACCCACCCTGACGGTCATCACGCCGCGGGTAACCACTCTGACCCGCCCGGTCGTCACGACGGAACCCACCGCCACCACCACCGGTGGGGCGCCCACCGCGGTCGTCGCGCCGGTCATCACGCCGGTCGTCACGACGGAAACCGCCCTGGCGGTCATCACGGCGATCGTCACGCCGGAATCCACCCTGGCGGTCATCACGGCGGTCGTCACGACGGAAACCGCCCTGGCGGTCGTCACGCGGACCCCGGTACCCACCACGGTCGTCATCACGACGGAACCCACCCTGACGGTCATCACGCCGCGGGTAACCACTCTGACCCGCCCGGTCGTCACGACGGAACCCACCGCCACCACCGGCTGGACGCCCACCACGATCGTCGCGCCGGTCGTCACGACGGAAACCGCCCTGGCGGTCATCACGGCGATCGTCACGGGGACGGCGGTATCCACCACGGTCGTTGTCACCGCGCCCGTAACCGCCCCGGTCGCCGGACCGGTCGTCGCGGCGGAAGCCGCCCCGGTCGTCACCGCGGTCGTCACGGCGGAAGCCGCCGCCACCACCGCCACCCGGGCGCGGCGAGTACCCGCCGCCACCGGGCCGGCCGCCGCGGTCTCCGCGGTCGTCGCGGGGACCGCGGTATCCACCACGGTCGTCCTCGCGACGCGGACCGCGATCCCGGTCACGGTCACGGTCGTCACGGCGGAAGCCGCCGCTCGCCGGACGACCGCCACGGTCGTCGCGGGGACCGCGGAAGCCACCTCGATCACCGCGGTCGTTGTCACGACGGGGGCCACGGTCCCTGTCGTCCCGACCGCCGCGGAAGCCGCCCCTGTCACCACCGTCCCTGCGACGCGGCTCGCGTTCCGGACGATCGTCGGAAGAGTTGGGGGACATCGGTGTGACTCCTGTCTTCGGGTACCACAGTCATTCTCGCGCAGCCGGCCATCGGACGCGCTTCGTCATTCTCGGCAAAACAAAAGGACCCTTGGTCCAGCGTGAACGCTGGACCAAGGGTCCTGAAAGATTGTTCGGCGGTGTCCTACTCTCCCACAGGGTCCCCCCTGCAGTACCATCGGCGCTGAAAGGCTTAGCTTCCGGGTTCGGAATGTAACCGGGCGTTTCCCTAACGCTATGACCACCGAAACCCTATCGGGTTCAAGCGAACAAGCACACTCTTCAATTAATAAGTGAAACTTGGTTCAACCGGTGCGACTGTTCGCAACCCGGGAACCACACAGTGGACGCGAGCAAATGAGGACAAGCCCTCGGCCTATTAGTACCGGTCAACTCCACCCCTTACAGGGCTTCCATATCCGGCCTATCAACCCAGTCGTCTACTGGGAGCCTTACCCTCTCAAGGAGGTGGGAGTCCTCATCTCGAAGCAGGCTTCCCGCTTAGATGCTTTCAGCGGTTATCCTTTCCGAACGTAGCCAACCAGCCATGCCCTTGGCAGGACAACTGGCACACCAGAGGTTCGTCCGTCCCGGTCCTCTCGTACTAGGGACAGCCCTTCTCAAGACTCCTACGCGCACAGCGGATAGGGACCGAACTGTCTCACGACGTTCTAAACCCAGCTCGCGTACCGCTTTAATGGGCGAACAGCCCAACCCTTGGGACCGACTCCAGCCCCAGGATGCGACGAGCCGACATCGAGGTGCCAAACCATCCCGTCGATATGGACTCTTGGGGAAGATCAGCCTGTTATCCCCGGGGTACCTTTTATCCGTTGAGCGACGGCGCTTCCACAAGCCACCGCCGGATCACTAGTCCCGACTTTCGTCCCTGCTCGACCCGTCGGTCTCACAGTCAAGCTCCCTTGTGCACTTACACTCAACACCTGATTGCCAACCAGGCTGAGGGAACCTTTGGGCGCCTCCGTTACCCTTTGGGAGGCAACCGCCCCAGTTAAACTACCCATCAGACACTGTCCCTGATCCGGATCACGGACCCAGGTTAGACATCCAGCACGACCAGAGTGGTATTTCAACGACGACTCCACCTGAACTGGCGTCCAAGCTTCACAGTCTCCCACCTATCCTACACAAGCCGAACCGAACACCAATATCAAACTGTAGTAAAGGTCCCGGGGTCTTTCCGTCCTGCTGCGCGAAACGAGCATCTTTACTCGTAGTGCAATTTCACCGGGCCTATGGTTGAGACAGTCGAGAAGTCGTTACGCCATTCGTGCAGGTCGGAACTTACCCGACAAGGAATTTCGCTACCTTAGGATGGTTATAGTTACCACCGCCGTTTACTGGCGCTTAAGTTCTCAGCTTCGCCCCACCGAAATGGAGCTAACCGGTCCCCTTAACGTTCCAGCACCGGGCAGGCGTCAGTCCGTATACATCGCCTTACGGCTTCGCACGGACCTGTGTTTTTAGTAAACAGTCGCTTCTCGCTGGTCTCTGCGGCCACCCCCAGCTCAAGCAGCAAGTGCTATCACCAGGAATGGCCCCCCTTCTCCCGAAGTTACGGGGGCATTTTGCCGAGTTCCTTAACCATAGTTCACCCGAACGCCTCGGTATTCTCTACCTGACCACCTGAGTCGGTTTAGGGTACGGGCCGCCATGAAACTCGCTAGAGGCTTTTCTCGACAGCATAGGATCATCCACTTCACCACAATCGGCTCGGCATCAGGTCTCAGCCTCAATGTGTGACGGATTTGCCTATCACACGGCCTACACCCTTACCCCGGGACAACCACCGCCCGGGCTGGACTACCTTCCTGCGTCACCCCATCGCTTACCTACTACAAGTCTGGTTCGTCGGCTCCACCACTCCGACCTCGTCCGAAGACTCAGCCGGCGGCTTCACGGACTTAGCATCGCCTGATTCGATATTGGGCGTTTCAAAGCGGGTACCGGAATATCAACCGGTTGTCCATCGACTACGCCTGTCGGCCTCGCCTTAGGTCCCGACTTACCCTGGGCAGATCAGCTTGACCCAGGAACCCTTAGTCAATCGGCGCACACGTTTCTCACGTGTGTATCGCTACTCATGCCTGCATTCTCACTCGTGAACCGTCCACAACTCGCTTCCGCGGCTGCTTCACCCGGCACACGACGCTCCCCTACCCATCCCAGCGGGCGTTGGCCCTCATGCTGGAATGACACGACTTCGGCGGTACGCTTGAGCCCCGCTACATTGTCGGCGCGGAATCACTTGACCAGTGAGCTATTACGCACTCTTTCAAGGGTGGCTGCTTCTAAGCCAACCTCCTGGTTGTCTCTGCGACTCCACATCCTTTCCCACTTAGCGTACGCTTAGGGGCCTTAGTCGATGCTCTGGGCTGTTTCCCTCTCGACCATGGAGCTTATCCCCCACAGTCTCACTGCCGCGCTCTCACTTACCGGCATTCGGAGTTTGGCTAAGGTCAGTAACCCGGTAGGGCCCATCGCCTATCCAGTGCTCTACCTCCGGCAAGAAACACACGACGCTGCACCTAAATGCATTTCGGGGAGAACCAGCTATCACGGAGTTTGATTGGCCTTTCACCCCTAACCACAGGTCATCCCCCAGGTTTTCAACCCTGGTGGGTTCGGTCCTCCACGAAGTCTTACCTCCGCTTCAACCTGCCCATGGCTAGATCACTCCGCTTCGGGTCTAGAGCGTGCAACTCAAACGCCCTGTTCGGACTCGCTTTCGCTACGGCTTCCCCACACGGGTTAACCTCGCTACACACCGCTAACTCGCAGGCTCATTCTTCAAAAGGCACGCAGTCACGACTGACAGCACAAGTGCTGCCAGCGACGCTCCCACGGCTTGTAGGCACACGGTTTCAGGTACTATTTCACTCCGCTCCCGCGGTACTTTTCACCATTCCCTCACGGTACTATCCGCTATCGGTCACCAGGGAATATTTAGGCTTAACGGGTGGTCCCGCCAGATTCACACGGGATTTCTCGGGCCCCGTGCTACTTGGGTGTCTCTCAAACGAGCCGTATGAATTTCAGCTACGGGGGTCTTACCCTCTACGCCGGACCTTTCGCATGTCCTTCGCCTACCCATACGGTTTCTGACTCGTCGACCAGCCGGCAGACTGATCAAGAGAGATCCCACAACCCCGTATGCGCAACCCCTGCCGGGTATCACACGCATACGGTTTGGCCTCATCCGGTTTCGCTCGCCACTACTCCCGGAATCACGGTTGTTTTCTCTTCCTGAGGGTACTGAGATGTTTCACTTCCCCTCGTTCCCTCCACACTGCCTATGTGTTCAGCAGCGGGTGACAGCCCATGACGACTGCCGGGTTTCCCCATTCGGAAACCCCCGGATCAAAGCCTGGTTGACGACTCCCCGGGGACTATCGTGGCCTCCCACGTCCTTCATCGGTTCCTGGTGCCAAGGCATCCACCGTGCGCCCTTAAAAACTTGGCCACAGATGCTCGCGTCCACTGTGTAGTTCTCAAGCAACGACCAGCCACCCACCACCCCGCCGCAACCGCGACGAGTTCACTGGGGCCGGCATCCCGAAGGACGAGCAACGCTCGCACCCTCAGACACCCAACAGTGTGCCCGGCAGAATCTCCCACCAGCCGCCTCGTTCCACGCTCCGAAGAGCAGTACTGGAAGCAGCAGGCGAGCAAGTCCCTGCCGAATAATCAACGTTCCACCCATGAGCAACCGTGCGAGTCATTCGCTCGCAGTCGGCCATGTGCTCCTTAGAAAGGAGGTGATCCAGCCGCACCTTCCGGTACGGCTACCTTGTTACGACTTCGTCCCAATCGCCAGTCCCACCTTCGACAGCTCCCTCCCACAAGGGGTTGGGCCACCGGCTTCGGGTGTTACCGACTTTCGTGACGTGACGGGCGGTGTGTACAAGGCCCGGGAACGTATTCACCGCAGCAATGCTGATCTGCGATTACTAGCAACTCCGACTTCATGGGGTCGAGTTGCAGACCCCAATCCGAACTGAGACCGGCTTTTTGAGATTCGCTCCGCCTCGCGGCTTCGCAGCTCTTTGTACCGGCCATTGTAGCACGTGTGCAGCCCAAGACATAAGGGGCATGATGACTTGACGTCGTCCCCACCTTCCTCCGAGTTGACCCCGGCAGTCTCCTGTGAGTCCCCATCACCCCGAAGGGCATGCTGGCAACACAGAACAAGGGTTGCGCTCGTTGCGGGACTTAACCCAACATCTCACGACACGAGCTGACGACAGCCATGCACCACCTGTATACCGACCACAAGGGGGGCACCATCTCTGATGCTTTCCGGTATATGTCAAGCCTTGGTAAGGTTCTTCGCGTTGCGTCGAATTAAGCCACATGCTCCGCTGCTTGTGCGGGCCCCCGTCAATTCCTTTGAGTTTTAGCCTTGCGGCCGTACTCCCCAGGCGGGGAACTTAATGCGTTAGCTGCGGCACCGACGACGTGGAATGTCGCCAACACCTAGTTCCCAACGTTTACGGCGTGGACTACCAGGGTATCTAATCCTGTTCGCTCCCCACGCTTTCGCTCCTCAGCGTCAGTAATGGCCCAGAGATCCGCCTTCGCCACCGGTGTTCCTCCTGATATCTGCGCATTTCACCGCTACACCAGGAATTCCGATCTCCCCTACCACACTCTAGCCTGCCCGTATCGAATGCAGACCCGGGGTTAAGCCCCGGGCTTTCACATCCGACGCGACAAGCCGCCTACGAGCTCTTTACGCCCAATAATTCCGGACAACGCTTGCGCCCTACGTATTACCGCGGCTGCTGGCACGTAGTTAGCCGGCGCTTCTTCTGCAGGTACCGTCACTTTCGCTTCTTCCCTGCTGAAAGAGGTTTACAACCCGAAGGCCGTCATCCCTCACGCGGCGTCGCTGCATCAGGCTTTCGCCCATTGTGCAATATTCCCCACTGCTGCCTCCCGTAGGAGTCTGGGCCGTGTCTCAGTCCCAGTGTGGCCGGTCGCCCTCTCAGGCCGGCTACCCGTCGTCGCCTTGGTAGGCCATCACCCCACCAACAAGCTGATAGGCCGCGGGCTCATCCTTCACCGCCGGAGCTTTCAACCGCAGACCATGCGATCCGCAGTGTTATCCGGTATTAGACCCCGTTTCCAGGGCTTGTCCCAGAGTGAAGGGCAGATTGCCCACGTGTTACTCACCCGTTCGCCACTAATCCCCTCCCGAAGGAGGTTCATCGTTCGACTTGCATGTGTTAAGCACGCCGCCAGCGTTCGTCCTGAGCCAGGATCAAACTCTCCATGAATGTTTACCCGTGATCGGGTGCACATCCGAAGAGCGGAACAACCGGTCGGAATAGGACCGGTCGTTCACAGCGTCCTCGCTGTGATTGCCGCCCCGCAAGCGGGACGGACTTTTTCAAAGGAACCTCGACCATCCGAAGATGGACGGGGTATCAACATATCTGGCGTTGATTTTTGGCACACTGTTGAGTTCTCAAGGAACGGACGCTTCCTTTGTACTCACCCCAGATTCCTCTGAGGCTTTCCTCCGGGCGCTTCCCTTCGGTCTTGCGTTTCCGACTCTATCAGATCTTTCCGATCCGATTTCCTCGGTGCTTTCCGGCCTTTCGGCCTTCCGGCGTGTCCACAACTTTAGCGGATTTCCCCGGCGACTCATAATCGAGTCATCGGGGCTGAATTCCGGCATGCCGAAATCGCACCCGATTGGGTTTGTCGTAAGGAGTGGATGGCCGCTCCGGAGCTGCTGAACAGCAGCGCTCCGTCTCAAGCGGCTCGGGCTACGTTAGGCGTCCGCGGTGCCCGAGTCAAGTTGCGCTTCGGCCTCTGCGGCGCGGCACGTGGGCCCGGTAGGGGCTCACCGTCGGGTCGCCGTAGATCCAGAAGCGCCACGGGTGGAAGGCACCCTCTCCGCCCACCCCGGTGCGCGGGCCGTTGCGCACCTGGTCAGGGGACGGCCGACAGCCCGGGAGGAGAGAAAGGGGTGCGGCGGGGCCCAGGCAGAAGTCGGCGCCGTTGAGTGCGCGGTCGACATCGAGCGCAGTGGCCAGCCGGGCCGGGCCTTTGGCCAGTTCCTTGTCGTGACGGGCCGAGAACCGGCGCTTACGGGTCAGCTCTGCGCCCACCCTCACTTCGCCGGCGCGCAGGAGGACTCCGCTCGCCTTGCCCTCCGGGCCGCACACCACATTGAGGCAGTGCCACATCCCGTACGTGAAGTACACGTATGCATGACCGGGCGGGCCGAACATGACCTCGTTGCGCGCAGTGCGGCCGCGGAAGGCGTGCGAGCCGGGGTCGGCCTCTCCCGCGTACGCCTCCACCTCGGTGATGCGCAGTTCGATGGGGCCGTCGTCGGTCAGCCGGGTCAGGGTGCGGCCGAGGAGGTCGGGGGCCACTTCCAGGACCGGGCGGTCGAAGAAGTCGCGGGGCAACGGCGTACGGTCGGAGCGCTCGATCATCGTGTTCGAGCGTACCGGGGAACCGCAGAACGGCGGAGAGACCGGGGAACCGGGGCACTGTGGAACCGGGGAACCCACTGCGGTCGTCGGGCGTATGTAGGGGTCAGGCCCCAGAAGGAGTGGACATGGGCTTCAAGAGGCTGCTTGCGAGCATGGGCGCCGGCGGTGCCTCCGTGGAGACGGAGCTGGCCGAGGCGAACGTCGTCCCCGGCGGCGTCGTCCAGGGCGAGGTGCGAATCCAGGGTGGCTCGGTCGATCAGCAGATCGAGGGGCTGTCCGTCGGGCTGCAGGCGCGCGTCGAGGTCGAGGGCGGTGACCAGGAGGTCAAGCAGGACATCGAGTTCACCAAGCAGCGCCTGGGCGGTGCCTTCGAGGTCAAGGCCGGCGCGGTGCACGTGGTGCCGTTCGGTCTCGAGATCCCGTGGGAGACCCCGATCACCACGATCGAGGGACAGATCCTGCGTGGGATGAACATCGGTGTGACGACGGAGCTCGAGATCGCGCGCGCCGTGGACTCGGGCGACCTCGACCCGATCAATGTGCACCCGCTGCCCGCTCAGCAGGCGATCCTGGACGCCTTCGTCCAGCTCGGCTTCCGCTTCAAGAGCGCGGACATGGAGCGCGGTCACATCCGCGGGACGCGCCAGCGGCTGCCGTTCTACCAGGAGATCGAGTACCTGCCGCCGCAGCAGTACCGGGGGCTGAACCAGGTCGAGCTGACGTTCGTCGCCGACGACCGCGAGATGGACGTCATTCTCGAGATGGACAAGAAGCCCGGTCTGTTCAGCGAGAGCAGCGACTCGTACAAGGCGTTCAAGGTGGGTCACGACGATTTCCGGTCGACCGACTGGACGGCTTACCTCAACCAGTGGCTGGCGGATGTCGGCGGGCGCCGCAACTGGCTCTAGGCTCGGGGCGAAGACGCAGGACGGCCGAATCGGAGGGTTTGACGTGACCGAGCTCCAGAGGGCTCCGCTTCCCCACGACTTTCATCCGGCGGTGCCTTCGTTCACCCTGGTGAGCGATGACATCGAGCCGGGGTCGGTGTTGCCGGACGCGCAGGTCCAGTCGGCGGGCAACACCTCGCCGCATCTGCGCTGGGAGGGTTTCCCGGCGGAGACCAAGAGCTTCGCCGTGACGTGCTTCGATCCCGACGCGCCGACCGGCAGCGGTTTCTGGCACTGGGTGCTCTTCGACATCCCCGCATCGGTGACGGAGCTCCCGGCGGGTGCGGGGACCGGAAAGTTCGAGGGGCTGCCCGACGGCGCGGTCCATGTCCGTAACGACTACGGGTCCAAGGACTTCGGCGGTGCCGCGCCGCCGGCCGGTGAGAAGCACCGCTATGTGTTCACCGTGTACGCGGTGGACAGCGAGAAGCTCGGGCCCGACGCCGATGTGTCACCGGCGGTCGTCGGCTTCAATCTGCGCTTCCACACGATTGCCCGGGCTCAGCTGATCGCCGAGTACGAGGCTCCCGCGCAGAGCTGAAAGTTCGCTTCACGTTTGCCCTGCCCTGGTCATGGAGAGATCAGGGCAGGGCAGTTTTGTTGCCGGGGGCCCTGGTGTCCTCCCCCGGCAAGGCACAGATATTGCGTTGTCCATCTCGGCGCGCCCGGCCAGAGTTGATCCAAGGCTGATGCCCGCCGACGGGGGCCGGGCCGGTGAACGGAGGTGGGCAGGATGCGGGACACACTGGTGCTCAATGCGAGCTTCGAGCCGCTGTCGACGGTGACACTCAACCGCGCGGTGGTGCTGGTGCTCCAGGACAAGGCCGTGGTCGAGCAGTCCCACCCGGCACTGCGGGTGCGTGCGGCGGCGGTGGATCTTCCGGTGCCCCGGGTGATCAGGCTCTGCCGGTACGTACGGGTGCCCTTCCGAAGACAGGCGCCGTGGTCGCGGCGGGGAGTTCTGGTGCGGGACCAGCACCGGTGCGCGTACTGCGGGCGGCGTGCCACGACGGTCGACCACGTGGTGCCGAAGTCGCGCGGTGGTGCCGACAGCTGGCTGAACACGGTGGCCTCGTGCGCGGAGGACAACCACCGCAAGGCGGACCGTACGCCGGAGCAGGCGGGTATGCCGCTGCTGCACGAGCCGTTCGTGCCGTCGCCGGCGGAGGCGATGCTGCTGGGGCTCAGGTCGGGCGAGCGCTCGGCGCTGCCGGACTGGCTGGCGGCGCAGCCCGCGGCGTAGTGGCGTGACGACGAGGCCCGCCCTTCCTTCCGGGGGCGGGCCTCGTCGTGTCAGCGCATGAGCAGCTGGACGATGGCGATGCTCCCGACGACGACGATGAAGGCGCGCAGCACGTCGGGCCTGAGCTTGCGGCCTATCCGGGCGCCGAACTGTCCGCCGAGGGCGGATCCGACGGCGATCAGCAGGACGGCTGTCCAGTCGAATTCGGCGACGAAGAGGAAGAACACGGCGGCGACACCGTTGACGACGGCGCCGAGGACGTTCTTGACGGCGTTCATGCGCTGGAGACTGTCGTCGAGCAGCAGTCCCATGAGGGAGAGGTAGAGGATGCCCTGGGCGGCGCCGAAGTAGCCGCCGTACGCGCTGGCGAGGAGCAGGCCGGTGTGGAGGGCGGGGCCGCCGTGCGGGTGCGGCTCGGTGCCCTGTGCCACGCGGCGGCGCTGTACGGCCCTGCCGAGCCGGGGCTGGAGGACGATGAGGATCAAGGCGAGGGCGATCAGCGCGGGGACGATCGTGTCGAAGGCGTCCGACGGCAGGGCGAGAAGCAGGACGGCGCCGGCCAGGCCGCCGAGGAGCGCGGTGACGCCGAGGCGCAGCACCCGGCCGCTCTGGCCACGCAGTTCGGCGCGGTAGCCGATGGCTCCACTGATGGAACCCGGTACGAGGCCGAGCGCGTTGGACACGTTCGCGGTGATCGGCGGCAGTCCGGTGGCGAGCAGCACCGGGAAGGTGATCAGAGTGCCGGAGCCCACGATGGTGTTGATGGTTCCGGCTCCCACGCCGGCCGCGAATACCGCCAGTGCTTCCCAGATGGACAACGCCATCTCCTTACATGTCCGTGAGTCACCTCCCCGCCGTCAAGGTCGAGGGGCCTCACCGATCATGCATGAAGGTGTGCGCGGGTCAGTCGATGGGGGGCTGCTCGCGTCGCTCGGTACCGTTGCCGTTGCCGTTGCCGCCGCCCTGCTTGGGTACGGTGCCGCCGCCCATGCCGGCCATGGGGTTGAAGTTGCCCATCGCTCCGCTGAGTCCCTTGAGGGCGTCGCCGATCTCGCTGGGGACGATCCAGAGCTTGTTGGCGTCGCCCTCCGCGATCTTCGGCAGCATCTGGAGGTACTGGTAGGCGAGGAGCTTCTGGTCGGCGTCGCCGGCGTGGATGGACTCGAAGACCGTACGGATGGCCTGCGCCTCGCCCTCGGCGCGGAGCGCGGCGGCCTTGGCCTCACCTTCGGCGCGCAGGATCGCCGACTGCTTCTCACCCTCGGCGGTGAGGATCTGCGACTGCCGGATGCCTTCGGCAGTGAGGATCGCGGCGCGCTTGTCGCGGTCCGCGCGCATCTGCTTCTCCATCGAGTCCTGGATGGAGGTGGGCGGCTCGATGGCCTTGAGCTCGACACGGTTGACACGGATGCCCCACTTGCCGGTCGCCTCGTCGAGGACGCCGCGGAGGGCCGCGTTGATCTCCTCGCGGGAGGTCAGGGTCCGCTCGAGGTCCATACCTCCGATGATGTTGCGCAGGGTGGTGACGGTGAGCTGCTCGATGGCCTGGATGTAGCTGGCGACCTCGTAGGTCGCGGCGCGGGCGTCGGTCACCTGGTAGTAGATGACGGTGTCGATGTTCACGACCAGGTTGTCCTGGGTGATCACCGGCTGGGGCGGGAAGGGGACGACCTGCTCGCGGAGGTCGATGCGGTTGCGGATGGAGTCGATGAACGGGACGACGATGTTCAGGCCCGCGTTGAGGGTGCGGGTGTAGCGTCCGAAGCGCTCGACGATGGCGGCGCTGGCCTGTGGGATGACCTGGATCGTCTTGATCAGGGCGATGAAGACCAGCACCACCAGAATGATCAGGACGATGATGATCGGTTGCATCGCGTTCCCTGTGCCCTTCGCTGCCGGATGATTCTGATGATCAGTTTCCCAGAACACGGGCCGGGGTGTGGCCAGTTCGGCCCCTTCGGCCGGTTCGGCCCCTTCGGCCCGGACGGGACCGGGTGGCCGCGCCTCACATCACCACGGCGGTGGCCCCGTCGATCTCGACGACGTCGACCTGCTGGCCCTCTTCGAAGGCCATGGCCGTGTCGAAGGCGCGGGCCGACCAGATCTCACCGGCCAGCTTGATACGGCCGCCGTTGCCGTCGACCCTCTCGAGCACGACCGCCTGACGTCCCTTCAGGGCGTCGACACCGCTGGCGAACCGGGGGTTCTGGGATCTGTGCCGCATCGCGATGGGGCGTACGACGGCGATGAGCGCCACGGACACCGCAGCGAACACGAGGACTTGGGCCACCGTGCCACCGCCGACCGCCGCGACGACGGCCGCTGCCACCGCCCCTGCGGAGAACATTCCGAATTCCGGCATGGCGGTCAGCACGAGCGGAATGCCCAGTCCGACCGCGCCGATCAGCCACCACACCCATGCGTCGATGTCCACATGGGCATGGTAGGGCGGCCGGAGGCGGTCGGGACAGGGGGCGCGAGGGCTCACCCGGCCGAGTCCCGGGGGAGTTCAGCCGAGCGGGAGGCCCTGGGCGGACCAGCGCTCGCCGCTGCGCTCGACGACGAGCGGCAGTCCGAAGCAGAGCGACAGGTTGCGCGACGTCAGTTCGGTCTCCATCGGGCCGGCGGCGAGCACCTTGCCCTGGCGGATCATCAGGACGTGCGTGAAGCCGGGTGCGATCTCCTCGACATGGTGCGTCACCATGATCATGGAGGGGGCGTACGGATCACGGGCGAGCCGGCCGAGCCGGCGGACCAAATCCTCACGGCCACCGAGATCGAGGCCGGCGGCGGGCTCGTCGAGGAGGAGGAGCTCGGGGTCGGTCATCATGGCGCGGGCGATCAGCGTGCGCTTGCGCTCGCCCTCCGAGAGGGTGCCGAACCTGCGGTCGAGGTACTCGGTCATACCGAGGCGGTCGAGGAAGGCGCGGGCGCGCTGCTCGTCCACCTCGTCGTAGTCCTCGTGCCAGGTGGCGGTCATGCCGTAGGCGGCGGTGAGGACCGTCTCCAGCACGGTCTGGCGCTTGGGCAGCTTCTCGGCCATGGCGATGCCGGCCATGCCGATGCGGGGCCGCAGCTCGAAGACGTCGACGCCGCCGAGGCGCTCGCCGAGGACCCGGACCTTGCCGGTCGTCGGGAACAGGTAGCTGGAGGCGAGGTTGAGCAGGGTGGTCTTGCCGGCGCCGTTCGGGCCGAGGATGACCCAGCGCTCACCCTCCTTGACCGACCAGGAGACATCGTCCACCAGAGCACGTCCGTCGCGGACCACGGATACGTCCACCAGCTCCAGTACATCGCTCATGAGCGCGTAGTCTCCCCATGCAGTCGTCTTGAGGTGTTCGGGTGCGATTCGGGTTCTTTTGTGCACCCTGGCGCACCTGTGGGCACACCACCCAGGGAAAACCTACGCCACCGGGTGAGTGCTCCGGTCGCCCGGTCCGGTCCCTAGGCTGGTGCCATGCTTTCGGAACCACGCTCAGGGCGACTGGCCGCCTGGGGAAATGCCCTTCTTGCCGGACTTGTGTCGCCCGACGACGCCGTGCACGCCATCGTCGGTGACGACGCGGTGCACCGTGTCGAGGGCCTGCCGCAGGAAACGGCACCGGTCGGTCTCACGCTGGCACTGGGGCGTCTGCGGGCGCTCGGCGTCACCGGCTACCGGGTGGCGCTCCCCGCCGCGGGCCACCCCTTGGGACTCAGCGGGCCGCCGGAGTTCAACGCCCGGGCGCTCGAGGCGGAGGAGGCGGTCGTCTCGACGGGCGCGGCGTACGGGCTGGTGCCAGAGGTGTACGAGGCGGGCCCGGCCGGCGACCTTCATGTGGAGGTCGTATGGCACTGCCTGCCGGTGCGCGAGGCCCCGCCCGCGGACGTGCCGTCGCTCGGCGAGGCGGAGCGCGAGCTCGCGGAGGCGCTGCGGGACGCGACGGCGGCACTGACGCGGCTCGACGTCGCGGCGTCCGGCCCGGTCGCGGAGGCGGCGCTCGACGCGTACCGGGCGCGGGCGGAACGGGGCTCGGCGACGGAGACCCTGGCCCCGGGGTACCCACCGCGTGCGGTGCGGGTCCTGGAGCTGGCGCAGCGGATCGGTGTGCTGATCTCCCTGGCGTACGAGAACGGCCACGGGGGTGCGGTGAGCGCGTCGGAGATGGCGGCGCGGGTGGAGGCGCTGCGGCCGGTGGAACGGGTGGCACGGAGGGCGCAGGTGGCGGCGTACAACGCGTGCGTGGAGGAGCGGGAGCGTGAGCGGGGTGGCGGCTGACGGGTCCGCTGCGCGGAGCCTGTCCCCTCCCCGCCCCTTCCCGGAACCGGGGCAGGCCCCGGGCCCCGTACCGCGCTTCGCGCGGTGCCATCCATCGCCGGGCGGGCTGGATTTCGCTCCGCGAAATCAGCGTCGCCGGCGACTGAGGCGCGGGGGTCCGGGGGCAGAGCCCCAGGTTCGGGAGGGGGCGGGTAGGGGAAAACGCCCGCCGCAGGCGTCAGGCGTTGATGCCGCCGTTGCCGAACGCCGGGTTCAGCAGGCCGATCACGTTCACCGTGTTGCCCACGACGTTCACCGGCACGTGGACCGGGGCCTGAACCAGGTTTCCGGACAGGACGCCCGGGGAGTGCACGGCCTCACCGTGGGCGTGGGCGCCGCCGGTGGTGGCCGAGGCGACGCCCGATCCCGCGGCGACGAGGCCGCCGGCGATCATGGTCAGGGCTGCGGCCTTCTTCAGGTTCTTCACTTCTTCATTCCTCCTGGCACTCGCTGCGGCCGGCCGCCGCAGCACGCCATGGAGAACGCCCACGAGTCGATCAGGATGCGCCGTGTGGGTTACATACACCCGACAGTATGAATCTCGGACCGGAGTCTGACGCTCCGTACAACCCCCGGCCCCGCCCCGGTCGGGCGGTCATCGCGTCATCCCGTGCCTCACCGCCCACAGCGCCGCCTGCGTCCGGTCCGCCAGGTCGAGCTTCATCAGGATGTTCGAGACGTGCGTCTTGACCGTCTTCTCCGACAGGACCAGCGCCCGCGCGATCTCCCGGTTGGAGCGTCCGTCCGCGATGAGCGCGAGCACCTCACGCTCCCGTTCCGTCAGGCTGCCGCCGCGGCCCGTGCCGCTGCCCGGGTCGTCGTCGGCCAGCAGGGCGCCGGCGATCTCCTGCTGGAGCAGGACATGGCCCGCGTGCACGGAACGGATCGCGCCGGCCAGCGCGTCCGGGTCGACGTCCTTGTACACGTACCCGGAGGCGCCGGCGCGCAGGGCGGGGACCACGGTGCGCTGTTCGGTGAAGCTGGTCACGATGAGGACCTTGGCCGGGTTGGCCAGCTCCCTCAGCTTGCGCAGGGCCTCGATCCCGTCCATACCCGGCATCTTGACGTCCATGAGGACGACGTCCGGCCGCAGTTCCTCGGTGAGGGCGACGCCCTCTGCGCCGTCGCCCGCCTCGCCGACGACCTCTATGTCGTCCTGGACCTCCAGGAACGTACGCAGGCCGCGCCGCACCACCTGATGGTCGTCGACCAGCAGGACACGGATCCTCTTGTCAGCCACCGGGGACCTCCATCTCGACCGTGGTGCCCTTGCCGGGCTCCGATTCGACCTTCAGCCTGCCGCCCACACCGCTCGCCCTGTCCCGCATGGAGACCAGTCCCAGGTGCCGTCCCGCCCTGCGCACCGCTCTCGGCTCGAAGCCCTTGCCGTTGTCGGTGACGGAGAGGACCGCGCCCTGGCCGCGGCGGACCAGCGCCACGTCCACCTCTGCCGCACCGGAGTGGCGCAGCGCGTTGTGCAGGGCCTCCTGGGCGACTCTCAGCAGCGCCTCCTCCTGCGGGGCGGGCAGGGCCCGGATTCCGCAGGTGTCGAAGGTGACACGGGCGCTGTGGGCGCGGTCGAGGACCTGGATCTGGGTACGGAGGGTGTTGATCAGACCGTCCTCGTCGAGTGCGGCGGGGCGCAGTTCGACCACGGCGGCGCGCAGCTCGTCCGCGGCTTCCGCCGCGAGCTGCGCCACCTGCTGGAGTTCCCTCTTGGCCCGGTCCGGGTCGCGGTCCACGAGGGCCGCGGCCGCCTGCGCGGTCAGCCGCAGCGAGAACAGCTTCTGGCTCACGGCGTCGTGCAGTTCGTGGGCGAGGCGGGAGCGCTCCTCCGCGATGGTGAGCTCGCGGCTGCGCTCGTACAGGCGGGCGTTGGTGAGGGCGATCGCGGCGTGCTGGGCGAGGATGCCCAGCAGCTCCTCGTCCTCCTCGGTGAAGCCGCAGCCGCCCTGTGGCCTGGGGCACCTCTTGTTGGCGAGGAACAGGGCGCCCATGATCTCGTCGCCGTCCTTGACGGGCAGGCCGAGGAAGTCCGACATGTCGGGGTGGGCGGCGGGCCAGCCCTCGAACCGCGGGTCCGTGCGGACGTCGGCGAGCCGCTCGGGCTTCGCGTCGCGGAGCATCGAGGCCAGGATGCCGTGCTGGCGGGGCAGCGGGCCGATCGCCTTCCACTGGGCGTCGCTGACGCCGTCGACGACGAACTGCGCGAAGCCTCCGTGGTCGTCCGGCACGCCCAGCGCCGCGTACTCGGCGTCGAGGAGCTCGCGGGCCGAGGCCACGATCGTCTTGAGCACGTCGCGCACCTCGAGATGTCTGCTCATCGCGAGGAGGGCGGTGCTCACAGCGGCGAGGCCGGAGCCGGGTCGGTGACTCATGCCACTCACCGTACCGGCGGGGTGTGACGGTCCGTATGGGCCCGGGGACCGCACCCGACCAGGACCACGGACGTAGGTCGAAGTGCCTTGCCCGGTGGGGCCTCGGGCACGAGGCGGCGGACGGCGGCCCGTTCCTACGTTGGGTCCGTCCACGGAGGCGGCACACCACAAGGGGATGGGCATCATGCCGGTAGCAGTGATCACTGGGGCGTCGAAGGGGCTGGGCCGGGCGCTGGCGGAGGCTCTGGCGGAGCAGGGCTGGGACCTGGTGCTGGGCGCCAGGGGCGCGGACGCACTGAAGGAGAGCGCCGAGAACGCAGGACGCCACGGGACGCGCGTCGTGGCGGTGCCGGGGGACGTCACGGACGCCGGGCACCGCACCGGGCTGGTGGCCGCCGCGGGGCGGCTGGGCGGCCTGGACCTGCTGGTGAACAACGCGAGCGCGCTGGGCGCCGAGCCGCTGGTGCGGCTCGACGTGCTGCCGGTGGCGGGGCTGCGGGCGGCGCTGGAGACCAACGTGGTCGCGGCGCTCGGCCTCGTCCAGGAGGCGCTGCCCCTGTTGCGGCAGTCGCCGGCGTGTGCGGTGGTGGCGGTCAGTTCGGACGCTGCGGCGGAGGCGTACGAGACGTGGGGCGGCTATGGGGCCTCCAAGGCGGCGCTCGACCATCTCGCCGCCGTGCTCGCGGTCGAGGAGCCCCGACTGCGGGTGTGGAGCGTCGATCCGGGCGACATGCAGACGGACCTGTATGCGGCGGCGGTGCCGGACGACACGGATCCGCGCCCGTCGCCCGAGTCCGTGGTGCCCGGCTTCCTGCGACTGGTCGAGGAGCGGCCGGCCAGCGGCCGGTACGCGGCTCCCGCGCTGCTGGAGACCCGATGAGGGCGGGGGCGGACGCCGTGACGGACCTGGAGGCGCTGCGCGTGCCGGACGAGCTGTCGGCCCGCACGCCGGCCGAGCAGCGGGGCGCGGGGCGTGACGACGTGCGGCTGCTGGTCTCGCGGGGAAGTGAGGTGTCGCACCGGTGCTTCCGGGAGCTGCCGGGTCTGCTGCGGGCCGGTGACGTCCTGGTCGTGAACACGTCGGCCACCCTGGCCGCCGCCGTCGACGGGCGGATCGCCGGCGAGGCGGTGGTGGTGCACTTCTCGACCCGCGGTGAGAAGGGCCGCTGGGCGGTGGAGCTGCGCCGCCCCGACGGCTCCGGCAGCACGGCGCCGCGGGCGGGCGGTCCGGCGGGGGCCGCCGTACGGCTGCCCGGCGGCGGCGTGCTGGTGCTCGAGGAGCCGCTGGCACCGGGTGCGGACCGACTGTGGTGGGCTTCGGTGTCCGTGGACGTACCGAGGCTGCTGCGACGGCACGGCAGGCCGATCCGGTACGGGTACACGGCGCGGGACCAGCCCCTGTCCGCGTACCAGACGGTCTTCGCGCTCCCCTCCCCCGACGGCTCGGGATCGGCGGAGATGCCGAGCGCCGCCCGTCCGTTCACCGCGCGGGTGGTGGCGGAGCTGGTGAGCCGGGGGGTGCAGTTCGCCCCGCTCGTCCTTCATACGGGGGTGGCGTCGGCGGAGGCACACGAGCCGCCGTACCCGGAGCGGTTCGACGTCCCGGCGGCCACGGCGTGGCTGGTGAACGCGGCACGTGCCGCGGGGGGCCGGATCGTGGCGGTCGGCACGACGGCCGTGCGGGCCCTGGAGTCGGCCGCCGACGCCGACGGCGTGGTCCGGCCCGCCGCCGGTTGGACGGACCTGGTCGTGACGCCGCGGCGCGGGGTGCGGGCGGTGGACGGTCTGCTGACCGGCCTGCACGAGCCCGAGGCGTCACACCTGCTGATGCTGGAGGCGATCACCGGCCGGCCTGCGCTGACCTGCGCGTACGCCGAGGCGTTGGAGCACCGCTACCTCTGGCACGAGTTCGGCGACGTCCACCTCGTCCTTCCGGCGGAGAACCCTCACACACAGGATTGCTCGCGCAACACTTGGTGAGCCCGTTTCCCGGCCGATGTGAGCCCGCGCATAGGGCGCAGATCACTTACGAAACTCTTTAGTTGATACAAAAGGGGCATCCTGCCACGGACAGCACAGGCTAATCCGGACATTGGGAACATGTGATCCACTACCGCGGATCGTACGTCACACCTTTGCCACGAGATTTTGCGGCAGCTAAGAATTGCCGACGTCGCTTCCGAACAGCGCAGAGCCGAACCGGCCTGGAGCGACTTTCCGCTATTCGAAGAGGTACGTCTGTATGTCCGCGTTCATCACCCCTGAGATCCGACGACGACTCAAGAACCGCAAGACCGCCGTCGCCGGTGTCGCCGCCGTCGCCGCCACCACGGTCGCGCTCTCGCTCGCCCCCTCGGGCGACGCCGAGGCCGGCGTGAAGACCGAGGCCGCCGCCTCGGCCCCGGTGGCCTGGAAGGCCGACGCCCAGAAGACCGCCGCTCTGCACGAGAGCATCACCAGCCAGAAGTCCGCCTTCGAGGCCCAGCTCGAGGCCACCAAGGCGAAGGCCGAGGCGAAGGCGAAGGCCGAGGCGAAGGCCGAGGCGAAGGCGAAGGCCGAGAAGAAGGCCGCCGCCGAGAAGAAGGCCGCCGCGAAGGCCGCTGCCGAGAAGCGCGCCAAGGAGCAGGCCGCCAGCCGCGCCGCCGAGCGCAAGCCGGCGAAGGTGACCTACCCGAACAACCTGGACGGGTGGATCCGCGAGGCCATGGCGATCATGAAGAAGCACGACATCCCCGGCAGCTACGAGGGCATCCACCGCAACATCATGCGGGAGTCCTCCGGCAACCCGCGGGCCATCAACAACTGGGACATCAACGCCATCAACGGTGTCCCCTCGAAGGGTCTGCTCCAGGTCATCAAGCCGACCTTCGACGCCTACCACGTCCCCGGCACGTCCTGGGACCAGTACGACCCGGTCGCCAACATCGTCGCCGCCTGCAACTACGCGGCCGACCGCTACGGCTCCATGGACAACGTGAACAGCGCCTACTGAGGCACCGACACGCCGAGCCGGCAGCGCAGCCGGCGGACATCCACAGACACTGAAGGGCGCACCCTGTGCGGGGTGCGCCCTTCGGCGTCGTGCCTGAGCGGCGTGAGGTGCGTTACTTGCGCATGACCTCGGGCTCGTGGCGGCGCAGGAAGCGGGCGACCAGGAACCCGCACAGGGCGCCGAGCGCGAGCAGCGCGCCCATGTCGAGGAGCCAGGCCCCTGCGTCGTGGTCCCACAGCGGGTCGGTGCTCGTCGGGTCGTCCGTGTTCGGGTTGATCTTGTTGAAGTCCAGCGTCGTTCCGGCGGCGGCGACCGCCCAGCGCGACGGCATCAGGTACGAGAACTCGTTGACGCCGACCGTGCCGTGCAGGATGAACAGACAGCCGGTGAACACGACCTGGATGATCGCGAACATGACCAGCAGCGGCATGGTCTTCTCCGCCGTCTTCACCAGGGCGGAGATGATCAGGCCGAACATCATCGACGTGAAGCCGAGGGCCATGATCGGCAGCGAGAGCTCGAGCATGACCGCCCCGCCGAGGACCAGGCCCTCGCTGGGCAGCTCGCGGGTGGCGAAGCCGATGGCTCCCACCAGACCGCCCTGGATCACCGTGATCATGCCCAGGACGATGACCTTGGACATCAGATACGCGGAGCGTGACAGGCCGGTCGCCCGCTCCCGCTCGTAGATCACGCGTTCCTTGATCAG
This sequence comes from Streptomyces peucetius, assembly GCF_025854275.1. Taxonomy (NCBI): domain Bacteria; kingdom Bacillati; phylum Actinomycetota; class Actinomycetes; order Kitasatosporales; family Streptomycetaceae; genus Streptomyces; species Streptomyces peucetius. The sequence continues at coordinate 1,706,273 of NZ_CP107567.1, forward strand.
CTCACGGACGGAGTTGGCCGCGCCCGCGAAGCAGGCGCCGACCGCGAGGATCAGCAGCACCGTGGTGGCCGTGCCGTTCGGGATGATCCGGCCGGTCTGCGCGTTCTGGTTGACGAGCAGGCCCTTGTCCGGGTCGATGAGCAGGCTCACCGCACCGAGCACCGCGGGCAGGATCAGCATCAGGGCCATGAAGCCCTTGTCGGAGATGATCACCGAGATGTAGCGGCGCATCAGGGTGAACAGCTGGGAGCCCCAGCTCTGCGGCTTCGGCGGCCGCATCTGCTGGGCCGACGGCATGTTCACCGACTGCGGGGCGACGGCGTCGATGTCCGCGGCGTACATCTGGTAGTGCTGCGAACCGCGCCAGCGGCCCGCCCAGTCGTAGTCGCGGTAGTTCTCGAAGGCGGAAAAGACATCGGCCCACGTGCTGTAGCCGAAGAAGTTGAGCGCCTCCTCCGGCGGACCGAAGTACGCCACGGACCCGCCGGGCGCCATGACCAGCAGCTTGTCGCACAGCCCCAGCTCCGCCACCGAGTGGGTGACGACGAGAACCGTGCGGCCGTCGTCGGCCAAGCCGCGCAGCAGCTGCATGACGTCGCGGTCCATGCCCGGGTCGAGGCCGGAGGTCGGCTCGTCCAGGAAGATCAGCGACGGCTTGGTCAGCAGCTCCAGGGCGACGGACACGCGCTTGCGCTGACCGCCGGAGAGCGAGGTGACCTTCTTGTCCTTGTGGATGTCGAGCTTGAGCTCGCGCAGCACCTCGTCGATACGGGCCTCGCGCTCGGCCTCGGCGGTGTCACCGGGGAAGCGGAGCTTGGCCGCGTACTTCAGCGCCTTACGGACGGTGAGCTCCTTGTGCAGGATGTCGTCCTGCGGGACCAGACCGATGCGCTGACGCAGTTCGGCGAACTGCTTGTACAGGCTGCGGTTGTCGTAGAGCACGTCGCCCTGGTTGGCGGGCCGGTAGCCGGTGAGCGCCTTCAGCAGGGTGGACTTTCCGGAGCCGGACGGGCCGATGACACCGATCAGCGACTTCTCCGGGACTCCGAAGGAGACGTCCCGCAGGATCTGCTTGCCGCCGTCGACGGTGACCGTGAGGTGACGGGCGGAGAAGGAGACCTCACCGGTGTCGACGAACTCCTCGAGCTGCCCGCCGACGATACGGAAGGTGGAGTGACCGACGCCGACGATGTCGCTCGGGCCGATGAGGACCGTGCCGGACTTGGCGATCGGCTGGCCGTTGACATAGGTGCCGTTGTGGGAGCCCAGGTCACGGATCTCGAAGCGGCCGTCGGGGTGCGCGGTGAACTCGGCGTGGTGGCGCGAGACCTGCAGGTCGGAGACGACCAGCTCGTTCTCCAGCGCACGGCCGATGCGCATGACGCGGCCGAGGGCCACCTGGTGGAAGGTCGTCGGGCTGCGGTCGCCGTGGACCGGCCCGGCCCCCTGGGCCGGCTGCATGCCCTGCTGGTGCGGGATCTGCGGCTGCGGCGGCTGCTGCGGCTGCTGCCAGCCCTGCTGGGCGGCGGCCTGCGGCGGCTGCTGGGCGGGCGTCTGCGGCCAGCCCTGCTGCTGCGGCTGCTGGACCGGAGCCTGCGCGGCCTGCGCGGCGGCCTGCTGCGGGGCGCCCTGGGCGTAGGCGCCGGCCGCGGCGCCCGCGGGGGCGCCGGCGCCGGTCAGACCGAGGCGGGGACCGTCGGTGGCGTTCCCCAGGTGCACCGCCGTACCGGCACCGATCTCCATCTGATGGATCCGCTGGCCCTGCACATACGTGCCGTTGGTGCTGCCGTGATCCTCGATGACCCAACTGCGCCCGCCCCAGCTGATCGTGGCGTGCCGCCACGAGACCCTGGCGTCGTCGATCACCACATCTCCCTGGGGATCACGCCCCAGGGTGTACGACCTGGACGGATCGAGCGTCCAGGTCCTTCCGTTCAATTCCAGTACGAGTTCCGGCACTCCATGCCCCACTAGTTGTCCCCCGAGCTTCCCCCGTCGCCGGGAGTCTAGGGAAGGCGAACATCGTGGGGAACTATTTCAGGCCCGGCCTCGTATCCGAAAGTCGGGCCGTGTGAAGACCTCGTTCGGTACCGAGTTGGGACGTTCGCCGACGGACGCGGACATGGCGCGGCGCCGACGGGCATCCACGAACGGCGGACGGATCATGCGTGACCCGAATGACCACGCCATTCCGGTCGCAGCCGCCCCGGGCGCGGGTGCCGCCGGGCCAGACCGGTGCCGCGCCGGTGTCCGCCAGGCGGGACAGGACCTCTCGTCCCGCCCGTCGCCCGATACGGTGGTAACACCATGAGCGCATCGCAGCCCCCTCCCAACGCCGACGTCCCCACCCTTCTCGTCAAGATCTTCGGGAAGGACCGCCCGGGCATCACCGCCGGTCTCTTCGACACCCTCGCCGCGTACGCCGTCGACGTCGTCGACATCGAGCAGGTCGTCTCCCGGGGCCGGCTCGTGCTGTGCGCGCTCGTCACCGCGCCGACCGCCGGCGGGGCCACCGAGGGTGAACTGCGCGCCACCGTGCACAGCTGGGCCGAGTCCCTCAAACTGCAGGCCGAGATCATCTCCGGCACGGGTGACAACCGGCCGCGCGGCAGCGGACGTTCCCACGTCACGGTGCTCGGGCACCCACTCACCGCGGAGTCCACGGCGGCCATAGCGGCCACCATCGCCGGCACCGGGGGCAACATCGACCGCATCTTCCGGCTCGCGAAGTACCCCGTCACCGCCGTGGAGTTCGCCGTGTCGGGCGTCGAGACCGAGCCGCTGCGGACCGCACTGGCCCTGGAGGCCTCCGAGATCGGCGTCGATGTCGCCGTCGTCTCCGCCGGACTGCACCGGCGGGCGCAGCGCCTCGTCGTCATGGACGTGGACTCCACCCTCATCCAGGACGAGGTCATCGAGCTCTTCGCGGCACACGCCGGCTGCGAGGACCGGGTCGCGGAGGTCACCGCCGCGGCCATGCGCGGCGAGCTGGACTTCGAGCAGTCGCTGCACGCACGCGTGGCGCTGCTCGAGGGCCTCGACGCCTCCGTCGTGGACAAGGTCCGCACGGAAGTACGGCTCACTCCGGGCGCCCGCACCCTGATCCGCACGCTGAAGCGGCTCGGCTACCAAGTGGGCGTCGTGTCCGGCGGCTTCACCCAGGTCACCGACGACCTGAAGGACCGGCTCGGGCTCGATTTCGCGTCGGCGAACACCCTCGAGATCAAGGACGGGAAGCTCACCGGCCGGGTCGTCGGCGAAATCGTGGACCGCGCGGGCAAGGCCCGGCTGCTGCGCCGGTTCGCCGACGAGGCGGGGGTTCCGCTCGCCCAGACGGTCGCGATCGGCGACGGGGCGAACGACCTCGACATGCTGAACGCCGCGGGCCTCGGCGTCGCGTTCAACGCCAAGCCCGTCGTACGCAAGGCGGCGCACACCGCGGTGAACGTGCCCTTCCTCGACACGGTGCTGTACCTGCTGGGCATCACCCGCGAAGAGGTCGAGGCGGCCGACGACGGCACCGGCGAGCACTGACACCGCCTCGCACGTGAGCGGCCCCCGGCCCCCGGCTGTGCCGGGGGCCGCTCACGTGTCGTGACCGTCACTCGTGAGGGGTCCAGTAGTCCAGCAGCCTCCCCACTCCGTGCTCCACGGACTTCCACGGCCCGCTGAAGGACACCACGGCGAACGCCGAGGTCGGGAAGCCGTCGCGGGTCATACGGGCCAGCGCGTCACCCTCGGTGCTGCCCGCGAGGGCGTCCGCCAGTGCGTGCACACCGGGGTTGTGGCCGATGACCAGCAGATCGTTCACGTCGTCGGGGGTCTCCGCCAGCAGGGCGAGCAGATCACCGAGAGTGGCCTCGTACAGCCGGTCCTCGTAGACCGTCTTCGGGCGGTGCGGCAGCTCGTGCACCGCGAGCTTCCATGTCTCGCGGGTCCTGGCCGCGGTCGAGCACAGGGCCAGGTCGAAGTCGATACCGGTCTCGGCCAGACGGCGTCCGGCCACCGGAGCGTCCTTGCGGCCGCGCTCCGCGAGCGGGCGCTCGTGGTCGGACACCTGGGGCCAGTCGGCCTTCGCGTGCCGGAGGAGAACAATCCTGCGGGTTTCGGGAGATCCGGGGGGTGTCCCCCCGGAAGACACAGCGGCGCTCATGCAACCCAGCTTCGCATGAAATGAGCCAGCGGGCGCAGGGTGTTGACGTGCTCCGCCATGACGAGTGACCCCGTCAACGGACCAGCGCCCGATGGACGAGCCGGAAGAACTCGGCGACGCCCGGATCGTCACCGGCCGCCGCGTGCGCCTGGCCGGGACCGGCGATCAGCATGAGCAGCGCGCAGAAGGCGATCACCGGGAGCGCCAGCGCCCACCAGGGCAGCCGGACCACGCCGACGCCCGGGACGGGGGCCGAGGAGCGGGGGTGCGTGTGGGCCGGCATGGCCGTCTCCGTAGGTCTGAGGTCGAGTACCTCAAACGTACGGATCATGAACGGGGCGGCCCATCCGGCGAGCCACCCACTTCACCCTGACCCTGACCCCCTAGGGGTGGTGGTGCTGGCACCACCTTTTTGGGGGCTCGGTTCACCTCCGGGGCGCTTTGTGCGGGTGTCGACGGTCGATCATGCTCGGTCCCTCGTTCCTCGGGACCTCCGCGTGTTCTCCCTTTCGGCACCCGCGCGCCCCTTCGGCTCACTCGCCGCACGGTGACGGCCCGACCGTGTGCACAACCCGTGGGGCGAAGCCCGGTCGCCCATGCGAAACCACGGGCAGGCCGGTCCTGGGGCGCCGCCGGGCAGGTCCGGTCCGGGTCGGCGGGGCGGCGTCACAGTGCCGCCCGGTCGCGGTCGTTGTTACGGCGCGGCGATGGTGGCGATGACGGAGATGACCACGCCGATGAGGAGAATCAGGCCGAAGATCCCGAGGAGCTTCTTCTGACCGTTCTGGGGGTTCGGGTCGAGCACAGGCATGGGTTCAGTCTCGCATCCCGGTCTCGTCCTCGATCGTCCGGTCCCTGCCCGCGAGGAGGCCCACGCCGATCTGCGGCAGGAGCAGGGCCGCCATCAGCGCGAGCGGCAGGTCCCAGCCGCCGCTGTGCTGGTACAGCACGCCCACCAGCAGCGGCCCGGGGATGGAGATCAGGTAGCCGGTCGACTGGGCGAACGCGGAGAGCCTCACGACGCCTGCTCCCGTCCTCGACCGCATGCCGATCATGGTGAGGGCCAGCGGGAACGAGCAGTTGGAGACGCCCAGCAGCAATGCCCACGCCCAGGCCCCGGCCGCCGGTGCCAGCTGGAGGCCCAGGTAGCCGGTGAGTCCGCACAGTCCGAGTGCGACGACGATCGGCCCCTGCTGCTTCATACGGGTCGCGAGCCTGGGGATCACGAAGGCCAGCGGCACGCCCATCACCATGGTGACGGCCAGCAGCACGCCCGCCGTCCCGGCGGAGACGCCCGCGTCGCGGAAGATCTGCGGCATCCAGCCCATGGTGATGTACGCGCCGGTCGCCTGGAGTCCGAAGAAGCAGGCCAGGGCCCAGGCGGTCGGGCTACGGGTGATGCGCGGCGCGGCGGTCGGCTCCCCCGCACCGGCCGCCTTGTCCGGCGTCGGCGCCGCGTCCTTGCGGTCGCGTACCAGCCCGAGCCAGGGCAGTACGGCGACGGCGGCGAGCACGGCCCACACCGCGAGGCCGGCCCGCCAGCTGCCGCCCAGCGCGCTGGTGAGCGGGACGGTCGCCGCGGCGGCCAGCGACGTGCCGAGGGCCAGGGCCATGGAGTAGAGGCCGGTCATGGAGCCGACCCGGTCGGGGAAGTACCGCTTGACGATCACGGGGATCAGCACGTTGCTGACGGCGATGCCCATGAGGGCGAGGGCACTCGCGGCAAGGAAGCCGGCCGTGCCGCCGGCGAAGGGCCGTACGGCCAGGCCGGTCGCGATGGCCGCCATTCCGGCGCAGACGACGGCGCCGGGCCCGAAACGGCGGGCGAGCCGGGGCGCGGCGATGCCGAAGACGGCGAAGCACAGCGGCGGCACGGAGGTGAGCAGCCCGGCCACGCTGCCGCTCATGTGCAGCCCGGTGCGGGCCTCTTCTAGCAGCGCTCCGAGGCTGGTGATGGCGGGGCGCAGGTTGAGCGCGGCCAGCACGAGGCCCACGACGACGAACCGGGTGGCCCAGACCGAGGTCCGGCGGGCGGCAGAATCCTGGGCGGCAGGGGCCGTTTCTGCGGGGCTCAGCGGGGTGCGGGTCTCGTCGGGCATTGGCCCATCATAGAATCATGGGATGATTGGTTGTCCAATCCCGTACGACTCCGGCGGCCTGCCGGGCGTCGGGGCGGACGCCCCACGACAAGGAGCACCATGGCGCTGTCCTCTCCCCGGCGTTCCGCGCTCTCCGACCAGGTGATCGCGCAGCTGCGGAATCAGATCACCTCGGGCGAGTGGCCGGTCGGATCACGGATCCCGACGGAACCGGAGCTGGTCGAGCAGCTCGGTGTCGCCCGCAACACCGTCCGCGAGGCGGTGCGCGCCCTCGCCCACAACGGGCTCCTCGACATCCGGCAGGGCTCGGGCACATATGTCCTGGCCACCAGCGAGCTGGCGGGTGTCATGCACCGCCGGTTCGCCGACGCGGATCCCCGGCACATCGCCGAACTGCGCTCCACACTCGAGTCGTCGGCGGCCCGGCTGGCCGCGGAGCGGCGCACGGAGCGCGACCTCAGGCAGCTGGACACGCTGCTGGCCAGGCGCGAGAAGGCATGGGAGTCGGGCGTCACGGAGGAGTTCGTCGCGGCCGACGCGACGTTTCACCTCGCCGTGGTCGCCGCCTCGCACAACGAGGTGCTGACCGGGCTGTACGCCGACCTGGGCGATCTGCTGCGGGACTGGCTGCGCGAGGACATCGGCGAGGAGCTGCGCCCGGAGAACCACATGGACCACGGGCGGATGGTGGAGGCGATCCGCGCGGGCGACGGCGACGCCGCGGCCTCGGAGGCGGCCGGCTATCCGTTCATGTGCCTGCGTCGGCCCGCTGCGGCTGGTGACTGACCCAGGCCGAACGGATCTCCTTCCAGCAACGGCCGGTCAACTCCCCGTACTCGGCGGGGCGGAGAAGGACGGGCGCGGTGTCCGCGTCCACGTCCCACCAGCGGTCGCATTCGACGTGCAGACGGACCCGGTCGGCGGCGGGATACGGGTTGTGGCAGTAGGCGGTGACACGGGAGCCCTCGACGACGGTGCTGCACTGCGCCCGGTAGTCCGGCGCCGGTGCCGGCCGGGGATCCTGCGTCTCCTGACGAAGCTGGAGGGTGGCGAGGGGGATGGCCCCCAGGAGGACCGTCGCGGCGGCCAGTACGGAGGCGTTGCGCCATGTCGTACGCACGAGCAGGACCTCCTCGGCCGGGCTGCGGCGCGCGCGCCGCAACAGCACCACAAGGAAGATTTGCTCCTCCAGCATCGCCGTCCCGGGGTCCGGCCGCCCACGCACTGGGCCGAACGGGGGACGCCCCGCCCACCGCCGGCGGCGGTCGACGGGGCGTCCCCGGCGTGCATTCGTGCTGGTCAGGCACCCATGATGTGGACGCCGCCGTGGGACGGGCGGCCCACCCGGGACTGCGCAGACGACAGGGCTCGCCCAGTGGGCGAGTGAGCCCAAGGGGCGCGCGGGTGCCGAAAGGGAGAACACGCCAAGATCCCGAGGAACGAGGGACCGAACGGACATCCGGGCTCGCCCAGTGGGCGAGTGAGCCGAAGGGGCGCGCGGGTGCCGAAAGGGAGAACACGCGGAGGTCCTGAGGAACGAGGGACCGAGCATGATCGACCGTCGACACCCGCACAAAGCGCCCCGGAGGCGAACCGAGCCCCAAAAGGACGGATCAGGCACCCATGATGTGGACGCCGCCGTCGACGTGGACGATCTCGCCGGTGGTCTTCGGGAAGAAGTCCGAGAGCAGCGCGACGACACCGCGGCCGGCCGGCTCCGGGTCGGTCATGTCCCACTGGAGCGGGGAGCGCTCGTCCCACACCTTCGCCAGGTCGGTGAAGCCGGGGATGGACTTGGCGGCCATCGAGCTGAGGGGACCGGCCGAGATCAGGTTGCAGCGCACGTTCTGCTTGCCCAGGTCACGGGCCAGGTAGCGGCTCGTGGCCTCGAGCGCGGCCTTGGCGGGGCCCATCCAGTCGTACTGCGGCCAGGCGAACTGCGCGTCGAAGGTCAGACCCACGACCGAGCCGCCGTTCTGCATCAGCGGCAGGCACGCCATGGTCAGCGACTTCAGCGAGAACGCCGAGACGTGCATCGCGGTCGCCACCGACTCGAAGGGCGTGTGGAGGAAGTTGCCGCCGAGGGCGTCCTGCGGGGCGAAGCCGATGGAGTGGACGACGCCGTCGAGACCGCCGAGCTCCTCGCGTACGACGTCCTCGACGCGTGCCAGGTGCTCGTCGTTGGTGACGTCGAGTTCGATGACCTTCGCGGGCCTGGGCAGCTTCTTGGCGATGCGCTCGGTCAGGGTGGGCCGCGGGAAGGCGGTCAGGATGACCTCCGCGCCCTGCTCCTGGGCCACCTTCGCGGTGTGGAAGGCGATGGAGGACTCCATCAGCACACCGGTGATCAGGACGCGCTTGCCTTCGAGGATTCCGCTCATGTCGTTCAGTGACCCATGCCCAATCCGCCGTCAACGGGGATGACGGCTCCAGTGATGTACGAGGCGTCGTCGGAGGCGAGGAAGCGCACGGCGGCGGCGATCTCCTCCGGCTTCGCGTACCGGCCGAGCGGCACCTGCGAGACGATGCCCGCGCGCTGCTCGTCGGTGAGCACCTGGGTCATGTCGGTGTCGACAAAACCGGGTGCGACGACGTTGAAGGTGATGTTCCGCGAGCCCAGCTCACGTGCCAGGGAGCGGGCGAAGCCCACGAGGCCGGCCTTGGAGGCGGCGTAGTTGGCCTGCCCGGCCGAGCCCAGCAGCCCGACGACGGAGGAGATCAGCACGACGCGGCCCTTCTTGGCGCGCAGCATGCCGCGGTTGGCTCGCTTGACGACCCGGAAGGTGCCGGTGAGGTTGGTGTCGAGGACGGAGGTGAAGTCGTCCTCCGACATGCGCATCAGGAGCTGGTCCTTGGTGATGCCGGCGTTGGCGACCAGCACCTCCACGTTGCCGTGCTTCTCCTCGATCTCCTTGTAGGCCTGCTCCACCTGCTCGGCGTCGGTGATGTCGCACCGGACGGGCAGGCAGCCGGCCTCGAGGAGCTCGGCGGGCGGCTCGCCGGAGCGGTAGGTGATGGCGACCTTGTCACCGTTGGCGGCGAAAACCCGGGCGATGGCGAGGCCGATGCCCCGGTTTCCTCCGGTGACGAGAACCGAGCGGCTCAACGGATCACCCTTTCACTAGCTGTCCGAAGCGCCTGAAGGCCAGGCGACCACACCGAAAACCTATCGGTCCGCCCGGCCCCACGAGGAATCGGTCCCTGACAGCGCCGCGAACCCGACCCTGTCGGGTCCCTACAGAAACCCCCGGTCCAGCCGGCCGGAACGCTCGCGGTCGACGGGCGGTCGGCACGGACGTCGCGGCGGTCTTCGGCCGGATGCTCCCCTGCGGCGGTTGACGGTTCGGATATCGGGAGATCCCGGCCGGTGCGACATGATTCACTGCCGCAGAACCCCGTACAGGGCGAGTGACAGTGCGAGTGACAGTGAAGTGAAGGGAAGGGCCGTCCGTGCCCCACGACATCGATCAGACGTTCACGGCGCTGCCGCTGCGGGCGCTCGCCGACGCGGCGCTCGCGCGGGCCCGTGCGCTCGGTGCGGAGCATGCCGACTTCCGGCTGGAGCGGGTGCGCAGTGCGGCCTGGCGCCTGCGGGACGCCAAGCCCGCCGGTTCCTCCGACACCACGGACCTCGGGTACGCGGTGCGGGTGGTGCACAGCGGGGCGTGGGGTTTCGCGTCCGGGGTGGATCTGTCCATGGACGCCGCGGCCCGGGTCGCGGGTCAGGCGGTCGCCATGGCGAAGCTGTCGGCGAAGGTGATCGCGGCGGCGGGCAGCGACGAGAGGGTGGAGCTGGCGGACGAGCCGGTGCACGCGGAGCGGACGTGGGTCTCGTCGTACGAGATCGACCCGTTCCAGGTGCCCGACGGGGACAAGACCGCGCTGCTCGCCGACTTCAGCGACCGGCTGCTGCGGGCGGACGGCGTGGCGCATGTCGACGCTTCACTGCTCACCGTCCACGAGAACAAGTTCTACGCGGACACGGCGGGGACGGTCACCACGCAGCAGCGGGTACGGCTGCATCCGCAGCTCACCGCTGTCGCCGTGGACGACACCAGCGGCGAGTTCGACTCGATGCGCACGATCGCGCCGCCGGTCGGCCGCGGCTGGGAGTATCTGACCGGCACGGGCTGGGACTGGGACTCGGAGCTGGAGCAGATCCCGGCGCTGCTCGCGGAGAAGATGCGCGCGCCGAGCGTCGAGTCCGGGCGTTACGACCTGGTGGTCGACCCGTCGAACCTGTGGCTGACGATCCACGAGTCGATCGGCCACGCCACCGAGCTCGACCGGGCCCTCGGCTACGAGGCGGCGTACGCGGGGACGTCGTTCGCGACCTTCGACCAGCTGGGGAAGCTGGCGTACGGCTCGTCGGTGATGAACGTGACCGGTGACCGCACCGCCGAGCACGGGCTGGCGACGATCGGCTACGACGACGAGGGTGTCGAGGCGCAGAGCTGGGACCTGGTGAAGGACGGCACGCTGGTCGGCTACCAGCTGGACCGGCGGATCGCGAAGCTGACGGGCCTCGGCCGTTCCAACGGCTGCGCCTACGCCGACTCCCCCGCGCATGTGCCGGTGCAGCGGATGGCGAACGTGTCGCTGCGGCCGGACCCGGGCGGGCTGTCGACGGAGGACCTGATCGGCGGGGTCGAGCGCGGGATCTATGTGGTCGGTGACCGCTCCTGGTCGATCGACATGCAGCGGTACAACTTCCAGTTCACGGGCCAGCGGTTCTTCCGTATCGAGAACGGCCGGCTGGCCGGGCAGCTGCGGGACGTCGCGTACCAGGCGACGACGACCGAGTTCTGGGGCTCGATGGAGCAGGTCGGCGGCCCGCAGACATATGTCCTCGGCGGCGCCTTCAACTGCGGCAAGGCGCAGCCGGGCCAGGTCGCCTCGGTCTCGCACGGCTGCCCCTCCGCCCTCTTCAGGGGCGTCAACATTCTGAACACGACTCAGGAGGCCGGTCGATGAGCCCCCGGACCAGCAAGCCCCACGAGATCGTCGAGCGGGCGCTCGAGCTGTCCACCGCCGACGGCTGTGTCGTCATCGCCGACGAGCAGTCCTCCGCCAATCTGCGCTGGGCCGGCAACGCGCTGACCACCAACGGCGTCACCCGGGGCCGTACCCTCACCGTGATCGCGACCGTCGACGGCTCCCAGGGCACCGCGTCGGGTGTGGTGTCCCGTTCCGCGGTGACCGCCGACGACATCGAGCCGCTGGTGCGGGCCGCAGAAGCGGCGGCGCGCGGCGCCGGGCCGGCGGAGGACGCCCAGCCGCTGGTGGAGGGCACCCCGGCGTCCCCCGGCTTCGCGGACGCCCCGGCGGAGACGACCTCCGCCGTGTTCGCGGACTTCGCCCCGGCGCTCGGCGAGGCGTTCGCCCGGGCCCGGGCGGGCGGCCGCGAGCTGTACGGCTTCGCCAACCACGAGATGACCTCCACCTACATCGGCACCTCCACGGGCCTGCGGCTGCGGCACGACCAGCCGAACGGCACCCTCGAGCTGAACGCCAAGTCCCCGGACCGTACGCGCTCGGCCTGGGCGGGCATCTCGACCCGGGACTTCAACGACGTCGACCCGGCCGCGATGGACGCCGACCTGGCGCGGCGCCTGGGCTGGGCGGGGCGCCGAATCGAGCTGCCCGCCGGCCGGTACGAGACGCTGCTGCCGCCGACCGCGGTGGCCGACCTGCTGGTGTACCAGATGTGGTCGTCCGCGGCCCGGGACGCGGCGGAGGGCCGTACCGTCTTCTCCAAGCCCGGTGGCGGCACCCGCGTCGGCGAGACACTGTCCCCGCTGCCGCTGACGCTGCGCAGCGACCCGCACGAGCCGGGTCTCGAGTCGGCCCCGTTCGTGATCGCGCACTCCTCCGGCGACGACGCGTCCGTCTTCGACAACGGCCTGCCGATCACGCCGACGGACTGGGTGCGCGACGGGAAGCTGGAGCATCTGGTCACCACCCGGCACTCCGCCGGTCTGACCGGCCTGCCGGTGGCACCGGGCGCGGGGAACCTGATCCTGGACGGCGGCGGTGAGCGCTCGCTGGAGGAGATGGTGGCCGGCACCGCACGGGGTCTGCTGCTGACGTGCCTCTGGTACATCCGTGAGGTGGATCCGGCGACGCTGCTGCTGACCGGCCTGACCAGGGACGGCGTCTATCTCGTGGAGAACGGGGAGGTCGTCGGCGAGGTGAACAACTTCCGTTTCAACGAGTCGCCCGTCGACCTGCTCACGAGGGCCTCCGAGGCCGGGCGGACCGAGAGGACGCTGCCGCGCGAATGGGGCGACTGGTTCACCCGGGCCGCGATGCCCGCGCTGCGGGTGCCGCATTTCAATATGAGTTCGGTCAGCCAGGGCGTATAACCTCGTACACGTTCCATGGCACTTTCACATGAAGCTTTCGAGCACGTGAAGCATTCGAAGGAGACGCGAGACCCGTGACGGACATCGTCGACGAGCTGAAGTGGCGTGGGCTGATCGCCCAGTCCACTGACGAGGACGCATTGCGCAAGGCGCTCGCGGACGGTCCCGTCACGTTCTATTGCGGCTTCGACCCGACGGCGGCCAGCCTGCACGTCGGGCACCTGGTGCAGGTGCTGACCGTCCGCCGCCTCCAGCTGGCCGGGCACCGGCCGCTGGCGCTGGTGGGCGGGGCGACGGGCCAGATCGGTGACCCGCGGCCCACGGCGGAGCGCACGCTGAACGACCCGGAGACGGTCGCGCAGTGGGTGGCCCGGCTGCGTTCGCAGATCGAGCCTTACCTGTCCTTCGAGGGCGACAACGCCGCGGTCATGGTGAACAACCTGGACTGGACCGCCGGTATGTCCGCGATCGAGTTCCTGCGGGACATCGGCAAGCACTTCCGTGTCAACAAGATGCTCACCAAGGACTCCGTCGCCCGGCGGCTGGAGTCCGAGCAGGGCATCAGCTACACGGAGTTCAGCTACCAGTTGCTCCAGGGCATGGACTTCCTGGAGCTGTACCGGCGGTACGGCTGCACCCTGCAGCAGGGCGGCAGCGACCAGTGGGGCAACCTGACGGCGGGCCTGGACCTGATCCACCGCCTCGAGCCCGACGCCGAGGTGCACGCGGTGGCGACGCCGCTGATGACGAAGGCGGACGGCACCAAGTTCGGCAAGTCGGAGACGGGCACGCTCTGGCTGGACCCGGAGATGACCACGCCGTACGCGTTCTACCAGTTCTGGCTGAACACGGACGACAGGGACGTCTCCCGGTACCTGCGCATCCTCAGCTTCAAGAGCCGTGAGGAGCTCGAGGAGCTGGAGAAGCAGACCGCGGAGCGTCCGCAGGCGCGTGCCGCCCAGCGGGCGCTGGCCGAGGAGCTGACGACGCTGGTGCACGGCGCCGACCAGTGCGCCGCGGTGATCAACGCGTCGAAGGCGCTGTTCGGTCAGGGCGAGCTGGACGACCTGGACGAGGCGACGCTGCGCGCCGCGCTGTCAGAGCTGCCGCACGCCCGCGTCGGTGAGCTGCTGCCGGTGGTCGACCTGCTGGCCGAGGTCGGTCTGGTGCCGAGCAAGTCCGCCGCTCGTCGCACGGTGAAGGAGGGCGGCTGTTACGTGAACAACGTGAAGGTGACCGCCGAGGACGCCGTGGTGACGGGTGACGAGTTGCTGCACGGCCGCTGGCTGGTGCTGCGCCGGGGCAAGAAGAACCTGGCGGCGATCGAGGTCACGGCGGACTGATCGGTCGATCGGTCGTGGCCGATCGCCGGTCCGCCGGTCGAGAACGTGCCGAGGCCGGGTGGGGCGGGATCGCCCCACCCGGCCTCGGCACGTGTCAGGTGCGTTGGCGTTTCCCGCCGCGTACCGCGGTGTACGCCATGTCGCCCAGGAAGACGATGACGATGGCCGCCGCCAGCTGCAACGCGTGCCGGCCCCAGTCGATACCGGGTGTCGCCGCGATGCCGAATCCACGCGCCACGGCGTTGCCGATGATGGCGCCGATGATGCCGAAGATGGTGGTCAGCCAGAGGGGACTGTGCTGTTTGCCAGGAATGATCGCTTTCGCGAGCAGGCCCAGCACGAATCCCACGATGATCGCCCACAACCAGCCCATGGCTGCCTCCTTGTACGGCCTCTGCGTGAGCAGTTACGTCGCCAGTCTCGGGCCGGCGGCCGTACTGCGCATGTCGGGGAGGGCCGTACGCGTCATGGCGCATACGGGGCACGCAGACCTCGGTCCGCCCCGCTCTCGAACCCGGCGCAGGGCGGGCGTACCGTGGAAGCCGTCGGAACAGGATTGCCCGGGTACGGCCCGCGCGGGAATCGGGTGGTGGAGACGCGATGCGGAAGCACGGCGGAGCTGAGGTCTTCCGGATCACGGGGGCGCGGCAGAGTCTGGCCGACGACGTCCGCGGCAGGCAGCGCCGCTACGTGATCTCGATGTCGGTGCGGACCGTTTCCGTGGTCCTCGCGGCGGTCCTGTGGAACGTGGAGCGCCATGTGGCCGTTGTGGCGCTCGTGCTCGGCATACTGCTCCCCTACATCTCCGTCGTCATCGCCAACGCGGGGCGGGAGAACGCCCCTTCGCTGCCGTCGACGTTCGTTCCCCCGCCGGTCCGGCCCGAGATCGAGGCGGCCCCGGGGCCGGACGCGGCGGAATCCGGACCGGAGGCAGGGGCCTCTCCGGGGGGCCGTCCGGAGGCCGGACCGAGCTGACGACGGCACTGCCGGCGGGCCGCCCGAAGCTCAGGAAAACCTCAGATCAATCATGAAGTTCCGGTGCACCGCACCCTGTTACCCATGACATACTGCCTACGCGCTCCGCATCCCCCGTCGGAGCGACGGACCGACGCCGGGCAGCTCCCCCCGTGGCTGCTCGGCGTCGCCATGCTGGGACAATGATCCCGTGAATCATCCGGTGAGTGACGAGACCCCGATCTGCTCGGCCAAGGGCTGCCGTACCGACGCCGTATGGGTCCTCGCCTGGAACAACCCGAAGCTGCACACCCCGGACCGCCGCAAGACATGGCTGGCGTGCGAGGAGCATCGCGAGCACCTCTCGCAGTTCCTCGGCGTGCGCGGGTTCCTGAAGGACGTCATGACGCTGGAGCAGTGGGAGCGCGGTACGGGGACCGGGGCCGGGTCAGCCGCCGATGGCTGACATGGGCCGCTCCGGCTGAAGGAACGACGGGTCGTCGAGACCGGATCCTGCCTTCTTGCCCCACATCGCCAGCCGCCAGATGCGCGCGATCTCCTCGTCGGGCGCCTCGGAGCGCAGCGCGGCCCGCAGGTCGGTCTCCTCGGTGGCGAAGAGGCACGTGCGCACCTGGCCGTCGGCGGTGAGCCGGGTGCGGTCGCAGGCGCGGCAGAACGGGCGGGTGACGGAGGCGATCACGCCGACCCGCTGCGGCCCGCCGTCGACGAGCCACCGCTCCGCGGGCGCCGAGCCGCGCGCGGCGTCACCCTCGGGCGTGAGGCCGAAGCGGGTACGCAGCGATGCGAGGATGTCACCGGCGGTGATCATGCCGTCACGCTTCCAGCCGTGCTGGGCGTCGAGCGGCATCTGCTCGATGAAGCGCAGTTCGTAGTCGTGCTCCACGGCCCAGGCGAGGAGGTCGGGGGCCTCGTCGTCGTTCAGTCCGGGCATCAGGACCGCGTTGACCTTGACAGGGGTGAGGCCGGCGGCGCGGGCGGCTTCGAGACCGTCGAGCACGTCGTGGTGGCGGTCGCGGCGGGTGAGGGTCTTGAAGACGTCCGGCCGCAGGGTGTCCAGCGAGACATTGACCCGGTCGAGACCGGCGGCCTTCAGGGCGGCGGCGGTGCGCCTCAGGCCGATGCCGTTGGTGGTGAGGGACATCTTCGGGCGCGGCTCGAGGGCCGCGCAGCGCTCGACGATGCCGACGAGGCCGGGACGCAGCAGAGGCTCGCCGCCGGTGAAGCGGACCTCCTCGATCCCGAGGTCGGTGACGGCGATGCGGATCAGGCGGACGATTTCGTCGTCGGTGAGCAGATCGGGCTTGGCCAGCCACTGCAGGCCCTCTTCCGGCATGCAGTACGTGCACCGCAGATTGCACCGGTCGGTCAGGGAAACGCGCAGGTCAGTGGCGACTCGGCCGTAGGTGTCGATGAGCACTGCGGGCCCCTCCCTCTTCGCGGATCCGACGTGTTCGAGCCTACGCGAGAGCGCCGACAACACCAGGGCCGTTTGCCACGAGGTACGTCGCGGCCGCGGCGGAGGACCCTACGACGCGGCCGCGACGTGCGTATGTCGGTTTCCTCTCAGTGGGCGCCGATGCCGGTGAGGGACTTGACCTCGAGCTCGGCGTACTTGCCCTCGTCGGGCTTCTCCTTGGTGAGGATCGAGCCGAGCCAGCCGAGCAGGAAGCCCAGCGGGATGGAGATGAGGCCGGGGTTGGACAGCGGGAACCATGAGAAGTCGACGCCGGGGAACATCGACGACGGGCTGCCGGAGACCACCGGGGAGAACAGCACCAGGAACACCGAGGAGGCGAGGCCTCCGTAGATGGACCACAGGGCGCCCTGGGTGGTGAACCTCTTCCAGAACAGGCTGTAGAGGATCGTGGGCAGGTTGGCGGAGGCGGCGACCGCGAAGGCGAGGGCGACGAGGCCGGCCACATTGAGGTCGCGGGCGAGCGCGCCGAGGGCGATGGACACGATGCCGATGAAGACGGTCGCCCAGCGAGCGGCGCGGACCTCCTCCTTCTCCGTGGCCTGTCCCCTGCGGATGACGTTGGCGTAGATGTCGTGCGCGAACGACGACGAGGAGGCCAGTGTCAGTCCGGCGACGACGGCGAGGATCGTGGCGAAGGCGACCGCCGAGATCACGGCGAGCAGGATCGCGCCCCAGGTGGAGTCGACGCCGCCGACGTGCAGGGCGAGCAGCGGTGCGGCGGTGTTGCCGGCCGGGTTGGAGGCCTTGATCTCCGCGGGTCCGACGATGGCGGCGGCGCCGAAGCCGAGCGCGATCGTCATGAGGTAGAACGCGCCGATGATGCCGATGGCCCAGTTGACGGACTTACGGGCGGCCTGGGCCGTGGGGACGGTGTAGAAGCGGATCAGGATGTGCGGGAGTCCGGCGGTGCCCAGGACGAGGGCGATGCCGAGCGAGATGAAGTCCAGCTTGGTCATGCCGTCGACGCCGTACTTGAGGCCGGGCTCCAGGAAGGCGTCGGCGTTGCCCTTCTGAGCCGCCTCGCTCTTCGCCGCGGCCTCGCCGAGCAGGTCGGAGATGTTGAAGTTGAACTTCCACAGCACGAGGAAGGTGATCAGGAGCGTGCCCGCGATGAGCAGCACGGCCTTGACCATCTGCACCCAGGTGGTGCCCTTCATGCCGCCGATGGTCACATAGACGATCATCAGCAGACCGACGAGCGCGACGATCGCGATCTTCCCGCCGTCGCTGGTGATGCCGAGCAGCAGCGAGACGAGGATGCCCGCGCCCGCCATCTGCGCGAGCAGGTAGAAGATCGAGACGACGATGGTCGAGGCGCCTGCGGCGGTCCGGACGGGCCGCTGCCGCATCCGGTAGGCCAGGACGTCGCCCATCGTGTACCGGCCCGAGTTGCGCAGCGGCTCCGCGACGAGCAGCAGGGCGACGAGCCAGGCGACCAGGAAGCCGATCGAGTAGAGGAAGCCGTCGTAGCCGTAGAGGGCGATGGCGCCGGCGATGCCGAGGAACGAGGCGGCCGACATGTAGTCGCCGGAGATGGCGAGGCCGTTCTGGAAGCCGGTGAACTGCCGTCCGCCGGCGTAGAAGTCGGCGGCGTCCTTGGTCTGCCGGCCCGCCCAGACGGTGATGAACAGGGTCCCGATGACGAAGGCCGCGAAGAGCGAGATGATCAGCGGCCGGTGCTCGGTGGTGGCGTTCGACGCCGCGAGGTGCAGGACGGGGCTCATACGTCGGCCTCCATACGGGACTTGATCGCCTCGGCCTTGGGGTCGAGCTTCGCCGCGGCGTGCCGTGAGTAGAACCAGGCGATGAGGAAGGTGGTGGCGAACTGGGCGAGCCCGAAGACGAGGGCCACGTTGATGTTGCCGAAGAGCTTCGCGCCCATGAAGCCGCCGGCGTAGTTGGAGAGCAGTACGTAGAGCAGGTACCAGGCGCTGAACGCGATGGTCAGCGGGAAGGCGAAGGAACGGTAAGTGCGGCGCAGTTCGCCGAATTCCGTACTCTGCTGCACCCGCGTGAACGACTGCGTGGTGGGCTGGGCGGGACCGGCGGCCTTGGCGGGCTCGGGCGGCGGCGGTGCATCGGTGGTCACGGAATCTCCTCGCGACGCGGGTGCGGTGGTGATGGACTCGGGGATGTCGCTGGCAGGGGCGGTTCGACGTTGCTCCACTCCCTGACAACGTCACGGCGCGCGCCGCGAACCGGTTCACCTTCGGCCTTTTTCTTCCGCACTTCCTTCGCGAACTCATTGAAGTGGGGCCTTGATCAGCGATAGTTTCGCTCGTCATGTACCCGCCCATTCGCACAGGGGTGTCTGGGCGGTTGTCACGGATGATGTGGAGAACCCATGGCTCATCTGGGATCCAGACGGCGTCGCGCACTCGCGCTGCCCGCCGGTCTGGCGCTCACGGCCTCGCTCGGCTTCCTGCCCGCGGGGGCCGCTACGGCGGCGCCGGTCGACGACGTACCCGCGGTGGTCCAGGCGGACGGACCGAAGCTCAGTTACGTCGTGAACGTGAAGGGCGGACACGGCACCGCCAAGTCGGTCAAGAAGGCCATAGCCAAGGCCGGCGGAACGGTGGTGATCGCCTACGACCAGATAGGTGTCATCGTCGTCCACTCGCAGAACCCGGACTTCGCCACCACGATCCGTGGTGTGCGGGGTGTGCAGTCCGCCGGTGCGACCCGTACCGCGCCGCTGGCGCCCTCGGCCGACATGGCCATCGAGTCGGAGCGGCCGCTCAGCGCCGCGGAGGCCAAGGCGTCCGCAGCCGTGGCGGACACGGGCCAGGACCCGCTGGAGCCCCTGCAGTTGGACCTGCCGGCCATCAAGGCCGACCAGGCCCACAAGAAGACGCTCGGCAGCGACAAGGTCACCGTCGCCGTCATCGACACGGGTGTCGACGACACCCACCCGGACCTCGCGCCGAACTTCGACCGTGACGCGTCCGTCAGCTGCGTGGGCGGCGTGCCGAACACGGCCGACGGTGCCTGGCGTCCGGGCCCGACCGAGTCCGACCACGGCACCCACGTCGCGGGCACGATCGCCGCGGCCAAGAACGGTGTCGGCGTCACCGGTGTCGCGCCGGGTGTGAAGGTCTCCGGCATCAAGGTCTCGCAGCCGGACGGCTTCTTCTACACCGAGGCCGTCGTCTGCGGCTTCGTCTGGGCCGCCGAGCACGGTGTCGACGTGACCAACAACAGCTACTACACGGACCCGTGGCTGTTCAACTGCAAGAACGACGCGGACCAGAAGGCGCTCGTCGAGGCCGTCTCCCGCGCCACCCGCTACGCCGAGGGCAAGGGCGCGGTCAACGTCGCCGCGGCCGGCAACTCCCGTATGGACCTGGCGGCGGACGAGCTCACCGACACCTCGAGCCCCAACGACACCACCCCGGGCGAGCGGGTCATCAACCCGCGCGAGTGCCTCGACATCCCGACGCAGATCTCGGGCGTCGTCACGGTGTCCGCGCTGGGTGCGAAGGGCCTGAAGGCCTCGTACTCCAACTACGGTCACGGTGTGGTCGACATCTCCGCGCCCGGCGGAGACGCGACGCGCTACCAGATGCCGGACGCCCCGGCCGTGGACGGCCGGATCCTGTCGACGGTCCCCGGCGGCTACGGCTACAAGGCCGGTACGTCGATGGCCTCCCCGCACGTCGCCGGTGTGGCCGCGCTGATCAAGTCGACCCACCCGTACGCGTCGCCGGCTCTGGTCAAGGGCCTGCTGTACGCGCAGGCGGACGACACCGCATGCACCAATCCGTACGACATCAACGGTGACGGCACCGTCGACGCGGTCTGCGAGGGCGGCGAGAGCAAGAACGGCTTCTACGGCCAGGGTGTCACGGACGCCCTGGACGCGGTCCGCTGGTAACAGCCTCCCGCTGGTAGCTGCTTCAGGCCGCTGACGGCCTCCCGGCAGCCCTTCACGAACGGGCCCGGTGCGCGATCCGCACCGGGCCCGTCTTCGTCGTGGCAGCCAGTGCGATAGTGCCTGTATGACCCACCCGTCCTCGAAGCCCCCCGCGAACGCCCGCGCGAAAACCCCCGCGCACTCCCCCGCCGACGGCACCGCCCAGGCATGGGAGGCACTGGGCGGCGACCCCGCGCTGCTCGACCGTGTCACCTACCGGAGCGGCGGCGCACTGCCCGCCCGGCTGCCGGTCATGGAACTGTCGCGTGCCACGGTCGCCGTCTGCTCGCTCGCCGCCGCCGAGCTCGCCGCGCGCCGGGGCGACGGCGCCGTCCCCTCCGTACGGGTCGACGACGGGGCGGTGACGACGGCGTTCCGCAGCGACCGGCTGGTACGGGTGGACGGCGTGGCACCGGCCACGTTCGCACCGCTGTCCCGGTTCTGGCGCACCGCGGACGGCTGGGTGCGTACGCACGCCAACTACCCCCACCACCGGGCACGGTTGCTCACGGCGCTGTCCCTGCCGCCGGACGCCGGGGTGGAGGCCGCCGAGGAGGCGATCGCCGCGCGCCGCGCGCTGGACGTGGAGGAGAGCGTGTACGCGGCGGGCGGCCTGGCCGTCGCCGTGCGCGACCGTGCCGCATGGGCGCGGCACCCGCAGGGCACGGCCGCCGCCGGACACCCGCTGCTGCGCGTGGAGCGGCTCGGCGACGCCTGCCCGCCCCGCAGGACGGACGGTCCGGCGTCGCTGCCCTGTGCGGGACTGCGCGTACTGGACCTGACCCGGGTGCTGGCCGGTCCGGTCGCCACGCGGACGCTCGCGCTGCTGGGCGCCGACGTACTGCGGGTCGACGCACCGCACCTGCCGGAGAGCCAGGACGCCCACAACGACACCGGCTCGGGCAAGCGGTCCACCCTGCTCGACCTGGCTGGCGCCGCCGACCGGGTCACGTTCGGCGAACTGCTGGCCCTGGCGGACGTGGTGGTGACCGGCTACCGCCCGGGCGCCCTCGACCGTTTCGGGCTCTCTCCCGAGGCGCTGGCCGAGCGCCGTCCCGGCCTGGTCGTGGCCCGGCTCTCGGCCTGGGGGCGGTACGGGCCGTGGTCCGGGCGGCGCGGCTTCGACAGCTTGGTCCAGGCGGCGACGGGCATCGCCACGACCGAGGGCGAGGACGGCCGCCCGGGTGCGCTGCCCGTCCAGGCGCTCGACCACGGCACGGGGTACCTGATCGCCGCCGGGGTGCTGCGCGCCCTGACCGGACAGCACGAGTCGGGGGGAACCCGGCTGGTGGAGGCGGCCCTCACACAGACGGCGGCCTGGCTGACCGGGCGCCTGGCGCAGGAACCGGAAACGGTGGCGGCGGCGTACGACGCCGAGCGGTGGCTCACCGAGCGCGACAGCCCCGTGGGCCGGCTGCGCCACGCCCTGCCGGCGGTGGGCTACGAGGGAGGGCCGGCCGACTGGGCGCACCCGGCGGGGCTGTGGGGGACGGACGCGCCGCAGTGGGCGGACGGACCGGCCTGACGTGGATCCGGGAGTGCGAACTGCCGCACGGTGACGCCGTGCGGCAGTTCGCCCCCTCCCTGGAGCTCTCGTAGTGCTCACCGTCCGGGGCGCCGTTCGGCATCGTCCGCTCGCCGCGATGCCCGGCCTGAAGGTCGCGTTCACCGACGACGCCTCGGTCATCGGCACGGACCGCTTCCCGCCGGACCGCATCGAGGTGAAGCACGTCAGGACCTGACTCGGCCTCACACTCCCGCCGCGCCCAGCGCCGACCCGGCCGCGTACGTCACCGCCATGGCGAGCGCCCCGCCGGACACGTTGCGCAGGACGGCGGGTTTCACCGGGGCCGCGCCCAGCCGGGCGCTCCACCAGCCGGTCAGCGCGAGCGCGACGAGGACGGAGACGACGGTGACGTACAGACGGGCCGGCGCCGGCGGCAGCACGATCGCCAGCAGCGGCAGCAGCGCGCCGGCCGTGAACGCGAGGAAGCTTGCGCCCGCCGCCTGCCACGGGCGGGTCGGCTCGTCGGGATCGATGCCGAGTTCCACGCGCGCGTGCGCGCGCAGCGCGTCCCGTTCCGTGAGCTGGACGGCGGCCTCCCTGGCCACCTCCTCCGACAGACCGCGGCCCGCCAGCATCCGGGTCAGCTCGTCCAGTTCGGCCTCCGGCTGTTCGCTCAGCTCACGCTTCTCCACCGCCAGAGCGGCCTTCTCGGAGTCGCGCTGGGTGGAGACGGAGACGTACTCACCGGCCGCCATCGACATCGAACCGGCGAGCAGTCCGGCCAGCCCGGCGGTGAGCAGCGCGCCCCGGGAGTCCGTCGCACCGGCCACGCCGACGACGATGCCCGCGGTGGAGACGATTCCGTCGTTCGCTCCGAGGACGGCGGCGCGCAGCCAGTTGAGACGGGTGCCGAGACCCTCGGCGTGAGGTTCGTCGGGCATCTGGCCGCCCGTTGTTTCACTCATCCGGGGAGCCTTTCACGCAGGGAAGTTGGGCGCGGCGTGCCACGCCCCGTGCGCCGGCGGGCCGGGGGCGGGCGGGGGCTGTCGGTGCCGGGCCGTATTCTCTGTGACCATGCTCGACGACCGTACGACCGCAGCACCGACGTGGCCGGCCGCGTACCCGCAGAGGTACGCGGTCGTCGACGTGGAGACCACCGGACTCGCCCGGGACGACCGGATAGTGTCGGCTGCCGTCTACCACCTCGACATGCACGGCAACGTCGAGGACCACTGGTACACGCTCGTCAACCCGGAGCGCGACCCGGGACCCGTGCGGATCCACGGACTGACGAGCGATGTGCTGGAGGGCGCGCCGCTGTTCGGCGACATCGCCGCCAAGCTGTCCGAGCGGCTCGACGGCCGGGTACTGGTCGCGCACAACGCCGCGTTCGACTGGTCAATGATCGCCAGGGAGTACGCGCGGACGCGCGGCGCGGCACCGACCCGGCAGCGGCTGTGCACCATCGCGCTCGCCAAGGAACTGCGGCTGCCGCTGCCCAACCACAAGCTCGAGTCGCTCGCCGCGCACTACGGCGTGGTGCAGCAGCGGGCGCACCACGCGCTGGACGACGCCCGCGTGCTCGCGGAGGCGTTCCGGCCCAGCCTGCACACCGCGGCCCGCGACGGAGTGCGGCTGCCGCTGCTGGAGTGCCGGCCGCTGACGGAGTGGTCGGACGCCCCCGCCACCCCGCGCGTCGGCTACCAGCCGTCGTACGGCCACAGCAGCTGGCGCCCGTCGCGCAAGCGCCCGCCGTGCCCGTTCCCCAACCCGGGGCGGTACGAGCCGGGTGGGCAGCTCCTGCAGGGGATGCGGGTCGCCTTCTCCGGGGACACGTCGGTGGAGCGCGAGTTGCTCGAGGACCGGGCGATCGAAGCGGGGCTGCACGTCGCGACGAGCGTGTCCCGGCTGACGAGCCTGCTGGTGACCAACGACCCCGGAGCGTCGACGTCCAAGACAGTGAAGGCGGCGTCGTACGACACGCCCGTCGTCGACGAGGGCGCCTTCACCCAGCTGCTGCGGGACGTGGCCCCCGCAGCCGGCCCGTCGTCCGGAGGGGCACCCGCATCGGAGTGAACCCGGCGCGACTCGCCCGCCCTCCGCTCGCCCGGGGCGCCGAAGCGTTTCACCCTGTGGCGCATGGCACGTTGTGAGGTTTGCGGAAACGACTACGGCATGTCGTTCGAGGTGCACGCGCAGGGCGCGGTGCACGTCTTCGACTGCTTCTCCTGCGCCATCCACCGCATGGCGCCCATCTGTGAGCACTGCCGGGTGCAGATCATCGGCCAGGGCGTCGAGGTCGAGGGCCACTGGTACTGCGGCGCCCACTGCGCCCGCGCCGAAGGGAGGGCCGGGATCGTCGACCGGGTGTGACCTGCGCCCGGACCGGGCGACGGGCTGTCCCGGGCGGGGACCCACCGTCCGGGGTCCGGCGCGGAGCAGGTACCTTCGAAGCCGTGTACCGCTTCCTGTTGTCCCGGCAGTGGGTGATTCTCACCCTCATCGGCCTCGTTCTCATTCCCACGATGATCGAGCTGGGCTTCTGGCAGCTGCACCGGCACGAGCGCAGGGTCGCGCAGAACGCGGTCATCGCGCGGAACCTCGAGGCGAAGCCGGTGCCGGTGGGTGAACTCACCTCCCCGGGGCACACCGTCCCACGCTCCGACTACTGGCGGCAGATCACCGCGACCGGCACCTTCGACACCGCCCACGAAGTGGTCGTACGCCGCCGTACCAACGCCGACGACCGCGTCGGCTTCCACGTACTGACACCGCTGGTCCTGGCCGACGGCCGCGCCGTCCTCGTCAACCGCGGCTGGGTCCCCGCGGCGGCCGACCAGAAGGCGTTCCCCGAGGTGCCGCCCGCGCCCGAGGGCACCGTCACCGTCACCGGCAGGCTCAAGGCCGACGAGACGACCGGCACCAGCGGCATCAAGGACCTGAAGGGTCTGCCGCCCCGCCAGGTGATGCTGATCAACAGCGAACAGCAGGCCCGGCTGCTGGACCGGCAGGTGCTCGGCGGCTACCTCGAGCTGTCGGCGCCGGAGCCCGCGGACGGCAGCCCGGAGATGATCCCGGAACCGGACCACGACTCCATCGGCGCGCACATGGCGTACGCCGTCCAGTGGTGGCTGTTCGCCGCGGGGGTGCCCGTCGGGTGGGTGATTCTGGTACGCCGGGAGAGGCGCGACCGCGCGGCGGCACACGAGAGCACCCCCGAGCCGTCCCCGGCGGCTGCTTAGCCCTCTCTCCGGGCGGGAACACGCCAGAGCGTGACCCAACGCACGCAACGCATCGAGGACTACGCCCTCATCGGCGACCTGCAGGCCGCCGCTCTCGTCGGCAGGGACGGCTCCGTCGACTGGCTGTGCCTGCCCAGGTTCGACTCCGCGGCCTGTTTCGCCTCTCTCCTCGGCAACGAGGAGAACGGCCACTGGCGGATCGCGCCCGAGGGCGCGGGCGCCTGCACCCGCCGGCGCTACGTCGGCGCGTCGCTGGTGCTCGAATCGGTGTGGGAGACACACACCGGGACGGTCCGGGTCCTCGACTTCATGCCGCAACGGGACGAGGCGCCGGACGTCGTCCGCATCGTCGAGGGCCTCAGCGGCACCGTCGACATGCGCGGCACCCTGCGGCTGCGCTTCGACTACGGCTCCGTGGTGCCCTGGGTGCGGCGCGCCGACGGGCACCGGATCGCGATCGCGGGACCCGACTCCGTGTGGCTGCGCAGCGAACCCCCGGTCAAGACATGGGGGCAGCAATACAGCACCTGCTCGTCGTTCACCGTCGGCGAGGGCGACCAAGTGGCGTTCGTCCTCACCTGGCATCCCTCGCACAAGCCGCGGCCCGATCTCGTCGACCCGTACGAGGCGCTGAAGCACTGCCTGCAGGACTGGGAGACATGGTCGTCGAAGTGCCGGTACCAAGGCCCCTACCGCGACGCCGTCCTGCGGTCCCTGATCACCCTCAAGGCGCTGACGTACGCCCCCACCGGCGGCATCGTCGCCGCGCCCACCACCTCGCTGCCCGAAGACATCGGCGGCGTGCGGAACTGGGACTACCGCTTCTGCTGGCTGCGTGACTCCACCCTCACGCTCAGCGCCCTGGTGTCCGCCGGCTACCTCGACGAGGCCGCGGCCTGGCGGGACTGGCTGCTGCGCGCCGTCGCCGGCAACCCGGCCGACCTGCAGATCATGTACGGACTCGCGGGCGAACGGCGCCTGGCCGAAATGGAACTGAGCTGGCTCGGCGGCTACGCCGACTCGGTCCCGGTCCGCGTCGGCAACGGCGCCGCGGAGCAGCTCCAGCTCGACGTGTACGGCGAGGTCATCGACTCCCTCTTCCTCGCCCGGCAGGCGGGGCTCGCGCCCGAACGGCACGCCTGGAACATCCAGCTCAGCCTGCTGGGCTTCCTCGAGGCCAAGTGGCGCGAACCGGACGAGGGCCTGTGGGAGGTCCGCGGCCCCCGCCGCCACTTCGTGCACTCCAAGGTCATGGCCTGGGTCGCGGCGGACCGGGCCGTACGCACCCTGGAGTCCGACCCGACGCTGCGCGGCGACGTGGGACGCTGGCGGGCGATGCGGGAAGCCGTGCACCGCGACGTGTGCGAGAAGGGCTTCGATCCGGTGCGGGGCACCTTCACCCAGTCGTACGGCTCCGCGGAGCTCGACGCCGCCGTCCTGCTCATCCCCCGCGTCGGATTCCTGCCGCCCGACGACCCGCGAGTGGTCGGCACCGTCGACGCGATCCGGCGGGAACTCGGCAGCGGACCGCTCGTGCGCCGCTACACCCCGGACGCCAACCATGTCGACGGGCTGCCGGGCCGCGAGGGCACGTTCCTCGTCTGCTCCTTCTGGCTGGCCGACGCACTGCGGATGACCGGCCGGGAGACCGAGGCGCGCGATCTGTTCGAGCGGCTGCTGGCCATCCGCAACGACGTGGGCCTCCTCGCCGAGGAGTACGACCCCTCGACCGGCCGGCACCTCGGGAACTTCCCCCAGGCGTTCAGCCACATCGGCCTGGTCACCACGGCCCTCGCGCTCACCGGGCAGGAAACGGCAGGATAGCGCCATGGATCTTGGACTGAAGGACCGTGTCTACATCGTCACCGGCGCCTCGCGGGGCCTCGGCAACGCCTCGGCGCGGGCGCTCGTCGCGGACGGCGCCAAGGTGGTCATCACCGGACGGGACGAGCAGACCGTCAAGGAGGCGGCAGCCGAGCTCGGCTCCGGCGCGGTCGGCGTGGCCTGCGACAACGCCGACCCGTCGGGTGCGCAGCGCCTCGTCTCCGCCGCCCGCGCCCACTTCGGGCGCTTCGACGGCATCCTCATCAGCGTCGGCGGCCCGGCGCCCGGCTTCGTCGCGGACAACTCGGACGAGCAGTGGGCCGCCGCCTTCGAGTCGGTCTTCCTCGGCGCGGTGCGCCTCGCCCGCACGGCGGCGGCGGAACTCGGCGAGGGCGGCGTCATCGGTTTCGTCCTGTCCGGCTCGGTGCACGAGCCCATCCCCGGCCTGACCATCTCCAACGGCCTGCGCCCCGGCCTCGCCGGCTTCGCCAAGTCCCTCGCGGCCGAGCTGGGCCCGCGCGGCATCCGGGTCGTCGGCCTGCTGCCCTCCCGCATCGACACGGACCGCGTGCGCGAACTCGACGCCCTCTCGGGCGACGCGGAAGCCGCGCGCACCGCGAACGAGGCGGGTATCCCGCTGCGGCGCTACGGCACGCCGGACGAGTTCGGCCGGGCGGCGGCGTTTCTGCTGTCGCCGGCGGCGTCCTACCTGACCGGCATCATGCTGCCGGTCGACGGCGGCGCGCGGCACGGCTTCTGACCCGACGGCGGCTTGTTCCCCACCCCGCCCGTTCCCGAAACCGGGGCAAGCCCGGACCCCGTGCGGCCTTCGGCCGTGCCCTCAATCGCCGGGTGGGCCGCACAGCAGCCCCGCTGGGGGTACGCCCCCTACGGCCTGGCGACGTGGGAGGCGCCCCCACCCACGGCCGCCAGGCCGTAGGGAGAGTTTGAGGCGCGGGGGTCCGGTGGGCCCCAAGCCGCCAGGCCCAGGGGGAGGAGCCCCCCGGTTTCGGGAAGAGGCGGGGTGGGGAATCGGCCCCGCGCAGCGGCCCCGCCCCACCGGCGTCACGACACCCGCCGTGCCCGATGCCTCGCCACGCCCAACCGCACCTCCGCCGGCAGCGCCTCCAGCCCGGCCGAGTCCCGCGCATGCGCCACCGCTTCGTCGGCGAGACGCTCCAGCGTCCCGCCCGGCGCCGCGTCCGGCTCGAGCTGCAGCACCACCCTCGCCCGTGGCGCGTTGCGCCGCCCCGTCAGCGTGACGGAGGCGCGGGAAACGCCCTCCAAGGAGGCCACCTCGTCCTCCAGTACGCCTTCCAGAGCCCGTCCCCGGAGGAGCGCGCCTTCGCCGTCGCCGCTCTCCACCAGTACCTCCCCTAGCCGCGCGCGCCGGAGTTGGGCGAGGAACCACCACAGACCGAGGACGAGCAGCAGGGCGAGCACCGCGATGACGACCGGCCACCACCAGCCCTCGTCGCGCCAGCGCGCCCGGTCGGCGTCGCTCAGCAGCACGTCGTGCGGGCCGTCGTAGGGCCACCACGAGGGGACGGAGAGACCCGCGCCCGCCGCGAGGACCACACCTCCGGCGCACACCAGCACCAGCCCGGCGAGGCCGAGGAGCACACGGTTGACGGCTCGAAGCATCTCGTGCACGGGTCATCACCTCTTTCTCGCCGGCGGTCTGCCCACATGCACGGACAGGGCCGGAGGCCGGGCGAGCCCGAGTTCCTTCAGGCCCACGCCGAGCGCCGCGTCCAGGTCGGCGCGTACGTCGTCGAGGTCACGGAAGTGGGCCCGTGCCTGTACCGAAGCCCTGGAGCGCCCCATCCGCACCCGCACCGTCTGCACCCCGGAGACCTCCATGGCCCGGTCGCGCAGTACGAGGGCCGCCGCGTCACGGTGGAGACCGGCCCGCAGGTGCGCCCGGTCCCGCCGCATCGGCAGCAGCGGCCGCAGGCCCGGCGTCACCGCCAGGACGATGAGCCAGACACCGACGAGCACCCCGGCGCCGGCCGCGGCCAGGACCGCGATCTCGTCGAGGCGCCATTCGGCGAGGTGTTCTGCCGCGGCACGCCGCCAGCGCATCGCGGGCCGGTCGGCCCGCACGGCGGCGACGTCGTACAACAGCAGTCCGGCGCCGCCGAGGATCACCAGGGCCAGCAGCGCGGCGGGCACGCGGCGCACGGACCAGAAGCGCCCGGCCCGGCCGCCGTGCCCGTCCTCCTCGGCCACCGGGTCGTACGCGGACGCCGAGGCGGACTGGTCCAGTTCGAGAACGGGTCGTCCGCCGTCCGCGGGGCGTGCGGACGGTTCGGACCCGGCCGGCCGGTCGGGGCCCGGGCCGGTGGGCTCTTGCGGTTCGGTCATCGGATCCTCCCCTGCGCCGCACCGCGCGAGTGGGCGGAGTGCAGCCGCTCGACGTGCACCGCGACCTCGGGGACCTCCATCCCCGCCAACGCCTTTACCCGCTGGACGACGTGCCGACGCACCGCGCCGCACTGGGCGCCGATGTCGGAGGGGTACTCCAATTCGAGGCTGACCCGCACCCGGGCCGTGTCGTGGTGCACGACGACCATGGCGTGCGGCGGCGCGCCGCCCTCCGGTACGCCGTGCAGTGCTTCGCGCGCCGCCTGCGCGGCGATTTTCGCGATGACGCGGTCGGCGATGGTGGTCGCTCCCCTGGCGGCCGGCGCCGGCCCGCCCACGGGCATGCCTCCGGACGTGCCTGCCGCCCCCACCCGGTCCACGGCCACCGTCCGTCACCGCCGCCCGTCGCCGCGCTCGCGGCCCCGGAAGAAGTCGCCGACCTCAAGATCGCCCTCGAGGAACCGGCCGACCACGAAGCCGACCGCTCCCAGGGCGGCCACCAGCAGGAACGCACCGAATCCGCCGAAGTACCCGGCGAATCCGAGCGCCATGCCGGCCATCAGTCCGACCACCGCCATGCTCATGTTGGGCTCCTCTACTGGAGTCGCGGCTCCGGCTCTTCTTCTTCCTCATCGGGCAGTTTCACGTCGCCGACGGCGATGTTGACCTCGACGACTTCGAGGCCGGTCATCCGCTCGACGGCGGAGACGACGTTCTCGCGGACCGCGCGGGCGACATCGGCGATGGAGACGCCGTAGTCGATGACGATCTCCAGGTCGAGTGCCGTCTGCACCTCACCGACCTCGGCCTTCACTCCGCGCGTGGCACTGGACTTGCTGCTGCCGGAGCCGACCCGGTCGCGCACCGCGCCGAATGTACGG
Organism: Streptomyces peucetius; assembly: GCF_025854275.1. Classification (NCBI taxonomy): domain Bacteria; kingdom Bacillati; phylum Actinomycetota; class Actinomycetes; order Kitasatosporales; family Streptomycetaceae; genus Streptomyces; species Streptomyces peucetius. Next base: position 1,736,419 of record NZ_CP107567.1, read on the forward strand.
GACAGGCCTCCGCCCATCGCGTGGACGCCGACCACGTCCCTGGCGGCGAGTCCGGCGATCTTCTCCACCACGCCGTCGGCGATGGTCGTACGCCCCCGTGCCCCTGGCTCGGGAAGCCGTTTGCCGCCGACGGGCCTCCGGGGCGCATCGGTGGAACCCGACTGCTCGTTTCCGGATGACGTGGGCAGACTGCGCCCAGGTGTTTCGGTCATCGCCGTGGTCCTTTCCGGGCGGTTGGTTACCCCGTTGCCCACATTAAGTGCCCTTGCCCCCATCCGCGCCGGGGATGCGGCAGGCTGGTGGAATGACTACTCCCGATGCGGTGCGGCGGCGGGTGCGCCGGGCGATGGGGCTCGGCGGACTCCTCGCTCTGGGCGGTCCGGCGGACGGCGCCTGGCTGGCCGAATCGGCGGCCGCGGCGGTGCTGCGCGATGCGGCGGCATCCGTGCCGGGCGCCGCCCTGGACGATGTCCGGCTCCGTCTGGCGGACCCCGCCGCGGCCGAGGACCCGACGGCGCCGGCCCCGCCGGCCGCCCTGCCGCCGGGGCCGCTGCGCGTCGAGGCGGACGTGGCGGTATGGGACCTCGACCAGCCGCTGCCGGCGCTCACGGCGGCACTGCGGAGCGCCCTGTTCGATGCGGCGGCGGAGAGATTGGGGCTCGCGGTCACGGTCGTCGATCTGCGCGTGACCCGGCTGCTGGACGCGGCCCCGGAGCAGCCCCCCGCCCCTGAGACCCCCGAGACCCCGGAGGCCGTGCCCCCGTCGGACCAGGCGGGCACGGCCGCGGCGGCGACCGCGGGCGTGGCGCGGCTGACGGCGACGCTGGGAACGGCGGTGCATTCGGCGCCGGATCATGTCCGCGTCGAAGTGGCGACGGCGGAGGGGTTCCGGGCACTGGACGTGGCCCGGGCGGTGCGGGTCGCGGTGGGGGCGGCGCTGGGGGACGGGCGTGCGGTGACGGTCGTGGTCACCGCTACGACGTGACCGCTGCGCGGAGCCTGCCCCGTACCCGCCCCTTCGCGCGGCGTCAGTCCGCGAGGCCCGCCAGGTCCCGCAGGCGTCGGCCCTGCGCCGCCCGCTCCGCAGCGCGCTGGTCGTCGTACGAGCGGTCCGCCACGCCCCTCAGCAGCGCCTTCGTCTCGATCACCGCGTCACGGGGCGCGGCGAGCAGTGCCGCGGCCAGGTCCCGTACCGCGGCGTCCAGTTCCTCGCCGGGCACGACGAGGTTGGCGAGACCGGTGCGCTCGGCCTCCTCCGCGTGCACGAAGCGGCCGGTCGCGCAGATCTCGAGGGCGCGGGCGTAGCCGACGAGGGACACCAGCGGATGTGTGCCGGTGAGGTCGGGGACGAGACCGAGGGCGGTCTCGCGCATGGCGAACTGCACGTCCTGCGCGACGACCCGCAGGTCGCAGGCGAGGGCGAGCTGGAAGCCGGCTCCGATCGCATGCCCTTGGACGGCCGCGATCGTGATGATGTCGTTGCGGCGCCACCAGGTGAACGCCTCCTGGAACTCGGCGATCGACGCGTCGATCTCCGCGTCGGTGCCGCGTGCCAGGTCGATGAAGGACGGCTCGCCGTCGAAGCCTTCGGGCGTGAAAGCCTGCCGGTCGAGGCCGGCGGAGAAGGACTTGCCCTCGCCACGCAGCACCACGACCCGCACGTCGCCCGGCAGTGACCGCCCGGCCTGCGCCAACGCCCGCCACAGCGCGAAGTTCTGGGCGTTGCGCTTGTCCGGGTTCGTCAAGGTCACCGTGGCGACCGTGTCTTCGACGGTGAGCCGTACGCCGTCCTTGTCGAGTACGGGGTCGAGCGAAGTCATGAGGCGCCTCCGGTTGGGTGCAGTCTGGCTTACCCTTCGTGTCACGAAGGGTAAGCTACTGCACGGTAACCGCCTGATCGGCCCGGGGGACCGGTCAGCTGCCCACCGTGGAAACCGACGGGCCGGAGAAGCAGCCTCGTACGACGGGGGCCGTCAGGCCGAAGCAGCCTTCTTGCCTCGCGTCGCTCCGCCACGTCCTCGCAGGACGACTCCGGACTCACTGAGCATCCGGTGGACGAATCCGTAGGAGCGGCCGGTTTCCTCGGCCAGCGCCCGGATGCTCGCACCGGAGTCGTATTTCTTCTTCAGGTCTGCCGCGAGCTTGTCGCGCGCGGCGCCGGTAACCCGGCTGCCCTTCTTCAGAGTCTCGGCCACCCGTGCCTCCTCATGGGAAGTGCGCTCTGGACTTCTCATGATCACCCCTCCCGGGCGTCCTGGCCACCCATTCGACAAGGTCAGTACGGAACGCTTTGGCCTGTGACAGGAGGCCACCACGAACGGAATGTCACCTTCCGCTCGGCCGTGGGCCCTGGCCGGGACCGGCCGGCGCCGGAAAGGCCAGGTCAGAGCAGCTGAAGAAGAAGCACCTCCGCGACGGACCGGACGGTCGCGGACCACCACTCACCACGCCGCGATACGAGACGCTCTCACACAGATGATGGATCACTTGTAGGCCGAATGATCCATACGGAGATCCATACCAAGGTCGCCAAGGGGCTCCCGACGGACCCCGCGCCGGTGCGGGACCCGTCAGGAGGGCCGTCAGGCCAGCGCCACCAGGTCCGCGTAGTCCGCTCCCCACAGGTCCTCGACACCGTCGGGGAGCAGGATGATCCGCTCGGGCTCGAGCGCCTCGACCGCACCCTCGTCGTGCGTGACGAGAATGACCGCGCCCTTGTAGGTGCGCAGCGCCCCGAGGATCTCCTCGCGGCTGGCGGGGTCGAGGTTGTTGGTGGGCTCGTCGAGCAGCAGGACGTTGGCGGAGGAGACCACGAGAGTGGCCAGGGCGAGCCGGGTCTTCTCGCCGCCGGAGAGCACCCCGGCGGGCTTGTCGACGTCGTCGCCGGAGAAGAGGAACGAGCCCAGCGTCTTGCGGACCTCGACGAGGTCGAGGTCCGGCGCGGAGGAGCGCATGTTCTCCAGGACCGTACGGTCGGGGTCCAGGGTCTCGTGCTCCTGGGCGTAGTAGCCGAGCTTGAGGCCGTGCCCCGGGGTGACCCGGCCGGTGTCCGGCTGCTCCACGCCCGCGAGGAGGCGCAGCAGGGTGGTCTTGCCGGCGCCGTTGAGGCCGAGGATGACGACGCGGGAGCCCTTGTCGATCGCGAGGTCCACGTCGGTGAAGATCTCGAGCGAGCCGTACGACTTGGACAGGCTCTCCGCGCTGAGCGGCGTCTTGCCGCAGGGCGCGGGCTCCGGGAAGCGGAGCTTGGCGACCTTGTCGGCGACCCGGACCTCGTCGAGACCGGCCAGCAGGCGTTCGGCGCGGCGGGCCATGTTCTGCGCGGCCACGGTCTTGGTGGCCTTGGCGCGCATCTTGTCGGCCTGCGAGTTGAGGGCGGCGGCCTTCTTCTCGGCGTTCTGCCGTTCGCGCTTGCGGCGCTTCTCGTCCGCCTCGCGCTGCGCCTGGTAGAGCTTCCAGCCCATGTTGTAGACGTCGATCTGGGCCCGGTTGGCGTCGAGGTAGAAGACCTTGTTGACGACGGTCTCCACGAGATCGACGTCGTGGGAGATCACGATGAAGCCGCCGCGATAGGTCTTCAGATAGTCGCGCAGCCAGACGATCGAGTCGGCGTCCAGATGGTTGGTGGGCTCGTCGAGCAGCAGGGTGTCGGCGTCCGAGAAGAGGATGCGCGCGAGCTCGACGCGGCGGCGCTGACCGCCGGAGAGCGTATGGAGCGGCTGGCCGAGCACCCGGTCGGGCAGGCCGAGCGCGGCGGCGATGGTGGCGGCCTCCGCCTCAGCGGCGTACCCGCCCTTGGTGAGGAACTCGGTCTCCTGGCGCTCGTACTGGCGCAGCGCCTTCTCACGGGTGGTGCCCTGGCCGGTGGCGATGCGCTCCTCGTTCTGCCGCATCTTGCGGATCAGGGTGTCGAGGCCGCGGGCGGAGAGGATGCGGTCGCGGGCGAGAACGTCGAGGTCGCCGGTGCGCGGGTCCTGCGGAAGGTAGCCGACCTCGCCGGACCGGGTGATGGCGCCGCCGGCGGGGACACCCTCACCCGCGAGGCACTTGGTGAGCGTGGTCTTGCCCGCTCCGTTGCGGCCGACGAGGCCGATGCGGTCGCCCTTGGCGATGCGGAAGGAAGCGGATTCGATGAGAACGCGCGCGCCGGCGCGCAGCTCGATACCGGATGCGGTGATCACGGGGAAGACTCCAGGGCGGTATGGACGGCGGAAGGGACGGGCGGCAGACGCTTCTACGCCGTCTAATGCACAAGGAGAATTGCCATACGGCCCAGTCTAACGGGACGGTGCAAGTGTTTTTCCCCGCCCGAAGGCCCCCTGTGAGGCACCTCCCCGGGCGACGACGCGGGCCGTCGGCACGTGCGGCTGAGCCTCGTTGTCAGTGGCGGATGCCAGACTGAGACGCAGATCACACCCTGTCGCCGAGCAAGTTGAGGAGTGATCGGAATGACTCAGTCGCCGAGCATCTGTCCGACGCTGGTGTACGCGGACGCCAAGGCCGCGATCCGGCAGCTCACCGAAGCCTTCGGCTTCTCCGAACACGCGGTGTACGAGAACGAGGACGGCGGCGTGGTCCACGCCGAGCTGACGTACGGCAACGGCATGGTGATGCTGGGCAGCAAGGGCACCGGGAGCGAGTTCGACAAGCTCATGGAGGGTGGCGGGCCGACAGGTGTGTTCGTCCACGTCGACGACGTCGACGCGCACCACGGCAGAGCGGTGGAGCACGGCGCGGAGATCGTGATGCCCCCGACCGACCAGGAGTACGGATCGCGGGACTACATGGCCCGCGACCTCGAGGGCAACGTCTGGAGCTTCGGTACGTACGCGCCGGGGGCGGCGGGGGCCGCGTAGCCTCCGCCGCCCCCGCCGTCGTCCTACGGGATCAAACGCCGCCGGTGTGCACCTGGAATGCGGCCCTGCGCACCGCCTTGGCCAGGGCCGGGTCCGGGTGCGCGGCCGCGAGTGCGACCAGGACCTGGACCGTACGGGGATGACCGCCGGCGCGGACCTCGTCGAGCAGGGCCGGGACCGTGCCCTGCACCGCCGAGTCGAGGTGCCGCAGCAGGAGCTGCGGCTCGCCGTGGTCGGCGACGGCGGCCGCGGTGTCCACCCACAGCCAGGTCGCTTCCTCACGGGTGAGGACATCGGCCGCGTCGTCCGGGTCCGCACCCTCGTACTCGGCGAGCCACAGCAAGGCGTAGGGGCGCAGGGATGGTTCAGCAGCGGCCGCGCGGACCTCGGTCTCCGCGGGCGCGCCCACCACGCGCAGCGCCTCGAAGGCCAGACCGCGCAGCAGGGCGTCCTCACCACGGGCGACGGCCAGCAGTTCGGCGACGGCACTGGAGACGGTGCGCGCCGCCAGCCAGGCGCGGTACTCGGCGCGGGCCGGGCCGGGGGTGAGGCGTGCGCAGCCGCGGAGCATGTCCTCCGCGGACTGCTCGATGTTTCCGGCGGGGCTCTGCGCGGCGACGCAGATCTGCTCCAGCTTGACCCACACCGCCCAGTTGCCGAGCGGCGTGAGGGTGGCCTGGCCGCACTCGAGGGTCAGGGCGCCGACGGCCGACAGGCCTTCGAGCGCCCAGTCGAGGAGCGCGGCGGCGGGCGCCTCGTCGGCGCCCGGCCCGGTGCCCGGTTCGGGGCGGGTCTCGAAGGGGACCTCGCAGCGCTCCTCACGGAGTTCGGCGACGCGCTGCTCGAGCAGGTCCGCCAGGGCCGGCTTGAGCACGGGCCCGGCCGACAGCTGGAGGAGGGACAGCACCTGCGGCACGGCCTCCACCACCTCGGCGACCGCCGCGGGAGCGACGTCCCCGGGCGCCGGGTGGACCAGTGACCAGGCGTCGAAGAGGGCGACCCAGCCGCGCAGCACGGCCATGTCGTCCCGGTCCCAGGCGCGCAGCCGCCAGCCGGGGCGTGCCGTTTCGCCGTGCAGCTCGATGAGACCGGCGAGGCGGGCGCGGTCCCAGCCGGCCCGTACCTGGTCCGCGGACATGTCCAGCGCGACCGCGGCCCGCTCCCGGGCCTCCGCGATGGAACTGGCCGCGCCGGGACCGCGCTCCACGGCCGCCCAGCGGGCTACCCGCACGGCGTCGGCGAGCACCGACCGCGCCTGCCGCGCGAGCTCGGCCGGTGCGGGCGTGCCCTCCGGCGGCCGGGGCGACGGGCGCGTGCGCCGGGTCGTCACGGCCGTTCGTGCGGTGGCCAGGGACCGCGGGCGGACAAGACGGAGTCTGGAGTTGCGCGCCAATTGCTCATCAGGCTTTCGGGACGTCACGGGGTGCAGTCTTCCCGCTGACGGCCCGAAAGCCCAAACGGAACCCCATGGGCCGGGCCGCGCAGCCGCCCGACCTGCTCTTGCACGCCTTACATGAGGGGAGTGAGGAAGCGGCGGAGGACTTCCTGGTACCTCGTCGGGTCGGCGTTCCACATGGCGGCGTGCGGCGCCTGCACGACCGTGTGGAGGGTGACCAGATCGGGTCGGCGGTCGGCGAGTTGGCGTGAGCGGTGCCAGGGCGCCAGGGAGTCGTCGGGGCCGTGGAAGATCAGCGTCGGCACACCCAGCGTCTGGGGGTCGACGGCTTCGGCGAGCCGGTCGTGGTGCAGTCCGGTGCGGCCCTGCGCGGCCCGCACCGCCAGAGGCAGCAGCGGGGCGGGCGTTCTGCGGGCAGCGGCCAGACGGCGCACGGTCGCCTCCCAGTCGAGCACGGGCGAGTCCAGCACCACGCCGCTGATCCGGTCCCGCAGACCGGAGTTGGCGGCGGTGCGCAGGGCCATCGAGGCGCCGACGGACCAGCCGTGGACGATGACGCGCTCGGCGCCGTGGCGGACCGCGTGCCGGACGGCCGCGTCGAGGTCGCGCCACTCGGAGTCGCCGAGATGGCCCAGACCGTCCGGCGGCCGGGGAGCACCGGCATCGCCCCGGTAGGCGAGGGACAGAACCGGGAAGTGCTGGTCGAGCAGGAAGTCGAACACGTTCATGGTGTGTTCCCGGGTGGTGCCGAGGCCGTGCACGGCGATGACCCAGGTGGCGCGCGCCCCGGGTACGAACCAGGCGGGGAGCGCGCCGAGCTCACCGGGGACGAGGACCTCGGAGTGCTCGATGCCGAGCGCGGCGTAGGGGTCGCCCTTGTGCACCTGCGGGGTGAGCCGGACCCGGGTGCCGGGCTGCAGGACACCCTCCGTGACGCGCACGAGCCGGCGTACGACCGTGTCCGCGTCGTGCGGGACGCCGTCGAGCACCGGTCCCACGACCGCGTGGACGCCCGTCCCCTCGAGTCCGTACGTGCCGGGGCGCAGCGATGCCAGGCTGCGGGTCAGCACGATCCGGCCGGGGGCCGTGGCGTGGACGGTGAGCCGGGGGTCGCCCGGCAGGGGCCGTCGGGTACCGCGCAGCGCGGCGTGGCTCGCGTAGCGGCCTGCCGCGACTGCGGCGGCGCCGACGCCGATCAGTGTGGTGACGGCCGCTGCCGTCGCTGTAGCCGGGCGCACGGGTCCAGTGTCGGGGCGGGCGGGGGCGGGGGCCAGTGGGAGGGGCCGCGCGTGTGGCTGCGCGGGCGGGTTGCGGGCGGGGCCGTTCCCCCCTTCCCGAACCGGGGACTGCGCCCCCGGTTCGGGAAGCGGCGGGTAGGGGACAAGCCCGCCGCAGGCGTCAGGGGGTCGGTTGGCCGTACGTGGCGAGGCAGGTGGACGCGGCCGCGAGCTGGGCCGGGGTCAGCAGGCTCGGCGTGCGGCCCGGGACGGACGACGCCGTCAGCCAGACGCTGCACATCCACTCCAGTTGCGCCGTGCGGTCGTACGCCTGGGGCAGGGTGTCGCCGTAGGTCACGGTCCCGTGGTTCTGCAGCAGGCAGGCCGTACGGTCCCGCAGGGCGTGGAGCATGTTCCGGGCCAGCTCCTGTGTGCCGTAGAGGGCGTAGGGGGCGACGCGGACCGGGCCGCCGAGCGCGGCGGTCATGTAGTGGATCGGCGGGAGCTCCGGGACGAGCGTGGAGACCGCGGTGGCATGCACGGCGTGGGTGTGCACGACGGCGCGGGCGCCGGTCTCGCGGTGGACCGCCAGGTGCAGCGGGAGCTCGCTGGTGGGTTCCAGGTCACCGAGGACCTGTCTGCCGTCGAGGTCGACGGCGACGGTGTCCCGCGCCGTGAGCCGCTCGTACGGCACTCCGCTAGGGGTGACGAGGACGAGCTCGCCGACCCGTACGGAGACGTTGCCCGATGTGCCGACGACGAGTCCTTCAGCCGCCGTCCTGCGGGCGGTGTCCACGAGGTCCCGCCACGCCTGTTCGATCTCGTCCCGCCGTGCCTCACCGGTCGCTTCACCGGTCGCCTCATCAGTCATGCCGGCGATCCTGTCACCGGGTCCGCGGCCGCGGGAACACGCACAGTGTTCGAGTGGCTGCCGTGAGCGCCGGGAAGGTTCGAAATCGGACAAGCGGAATCGGTCGACCGCACTTGGGGACACCGCAGCGCCCAACCCAGTTCACCTTCCGTTCATCCAGGTTGCCTACGGTCCTCGCGTCAATGACGTCAAACGATTGCCTGGGTAAATGGAACACATCACACTGCTGCTCGCGATTGTGATCGTGACAGCGCTCGTGTTCGATTTCACGAACGGTTTCCACGACACCGCCAACGCGATGGCGACGACCATCTCGACCGGCGCACTGAAGCCCAAGACCGCGGTGGCCATGTCCGCCGTTCTGAACCTCGTCGGCGCTTTCCTCTCCGTGGAGGTCGCCAAGACCATCTCCAGCGGACTTGTCGACGAATCAGGCATCACACCTGAAGTCATCTTCGCGGCGCTCGTCGGCGCCATCCTATGGAACCTGCTCACCTGGCTGGTGGGCCTGCCGTCCAGTTCCTCGCACGCCCTCATGGGCGGTCTGATCGGCGCCACGGTCGCCTCGGTCGGCTTCGCCGGGGTCAACGGCGGCGTCGTCGTCACCAAGGTGCTCATCCCGGCCGTCGCGGCCCCGGTCGTGGCCGGCCTCGCCGCCATGCTGGCCGCCCGGCTGACGTACCGGGTCGACAGGAACACCGACGCGAAGGCCACCGCCAAGGGGTACCGCGCCGGGCAGATCGCCTCCGCCGGCCTCGTCTCCCTGGCCCACGGCACCAACGACGCCCAGAAGACGATGGGCATCATCACGCTGGCCCTTGTCGCCGGCAACGTCCTCGCCCCCGGGTCCAACCCTCCGATGTGGGTCATCGTCTCGGCCGGTGTGGCGATCGCGCTCGGCACCTACCTCGGCGGCTGGCGCATCATCCGCACCATGGGCAAGGGCCTCACGGACCTCCAGCCGCAGCAGGGCTTCGCCGCCCAGACCAGCGCGGCCAGCGTGATCCTCGCCTCCTCGAACCTCGGCTTCTCCCTGTCGACCACGCACTCCTGCTCCGGCGCCGTCATGGGCGCGGGCCTCGGCCGCAAGGGCGGCGTGGTCCGCTGGTCGACCGCCACCCGGATGTTCGTGGCCTGGGGCCTGACCCTGCCGGCCGCGGGCCTCGTCGCGGCGGGCTCCGAGTTCGTCACCAAGCAGGGTGACTGGGGTGTCGCGGCCGTCGCCGTCTTCCTCGTCGCCTCGTGCATCGCGATCTGGTTCATCTCGCGCCGCCAGGTCGTCGACCACACCAACGTCAACGACGTCGACACGGCGGCCGACGAGCCGGCGGGAGTCGTCACGACCGCCATCGCGGCCGTCACCCCGCCGCCCGCCGGCGACTTCAAGACCACGATCCCCGCCCCGGCCGAGCCCGAGTCGGCTCGTACGGCCACGGTGTAAGGAACAGCAGCATGAAGATCGACTGGGTAGCCCTCGGCTCCGTGTTCGGCGTGAGCCTCGTCGCCACCGTCGCCCTGGTGGGCCTGTTCACCGTGGGCATCGTGGGCCTGACCAAGCAGGAGGCCGCGCAGCAGGCCGGAGGCTCCGGCCTGCTGGCCCGCAGCGGCGCGTACGCCTGCTTCGCGCTCTGCGCGGCGGCCGTGTCCTACGGGATCTATCTGATCGTCGCCTGACGTCCCGACAGTCCGCCCGCAGGCCGGGCCGGAGCCACCCGCGGGTGGGTCCGGCCCGGCCTGCGCGTGTCCGCCGGTGTGGGACTCGGCACACTGTCCCGCCGCAGGTCAAGGGTGAGTTGACGGGCGTTCGCGCACGTGGTGGACTGCCGTGGCCATCAACGGCGGCAGAAGAGGAAGTCCGGTGCGAATCCGGCGCGGTCCCGCCACTGTCACCCGGGGGAGCAACCACCCGGGGAGCCAGGAACTCTCGCCGCCCGTCACGTCGAACCAGGGCGCGGACCCTGAGTGAGGACTCCTGCCATGCCCGGCCGCGGTACCGCCCTGTCCGTCGGACTCCAGCACTTCCCGGCCCACTGATCCCGTGCGTGCCGACCGGATCTTCCTGTACGGCGCCGCAGCCGGCCTCATCGGCGACCGACTCCTCGGCGATCCCCGCCGGGGACATCCGGTCGCCGCGTTCGGGCGGGTCGCGGGCGCCGTCGAGCGTGCCCTGTGGCGTGACCACCGCGGCCGGGGCGTCCTGCACGCCGCCGTGTGCGCGGGCGGCGCCGTGGCCGCGGCGGCCCTGGCTGCCCACGCCGTACGCCGCTCCCCCACGGCCTCCGTCGCCCTGACCGCCGCGGCCACCTGGGCCGTCGTCGGAGGCACGACACTCGGGCGCGAGGCCGCGGCGATCGGTGACGCGCTGGCCGCCGGGGACGTCGAGGCGGCGCGGGAGCGGCTTCCGCATCTTTGCGGTCGGGACCCGCAGGCCCTGAACGAGCAGCAGATCGCGCGCGCCGTCGTCGAGTCCGTCGCCGAGAACACCTCCGACGCGGTCGTCGGTGCCCTCGTGTGGGGCGCCGTGGCGGGCGTGCCCGGGCTGGTGGGTTTCCGCGCGGTGAACACCCTGGACGCCATGGTCGGACACAAGTCGCCCCGACACCGGCGCTACGGCTGGGCGTCGGCCCGCCTGGACGATGTGGCCGGCTGGCCGGGCGCACGGCTGACCGCCGTGCTGGCGGCCGTCTGCGGGCCGGACCCGCGGGGCGCCGTACGGGCCTGGCGGGCCGACGCCGGCAAGCATCCGAGCCCCAACGCGGGCCCCGTGGAGGCGTCCTTCGCGGGCGCGCTCGGCGTGCGGCTGGGCGGGACCCTCTCGTACGGCGGGCGGGTCGAGCACCGGCCGGTGCTGGGCGGGACGGGACGGGCCGTGCAGTTCGGCGACATCGAGCGGGCCGTGCGGCTGTCGCGCCGGGTCGGGGCGGCGGCCCTGGTTGTCTGTACGGGCGCGCGGCTCGCGGCGGGAGCACTGAAGCGGAGGCGGACATGAGCGGTGGGCTGCTGGTCGCCGGGACCACCTCGGACGCGGGCAAGAGCGTCGTCACGGCCGGGATCTGCCGGTGGCTGGTGCGGCAGGGGGTGAAGGTCGCGCCCTTCAAGGGGCAGAACATGTCCCTCAATTCGTTCGTGACGCGTGAGGGCGCGGAGATCGGGCGGGCTCAGGCGATGCAGGCGCAGGCCGCGCGTGTGGAGCCGACGGCGCTGATGAATCCGGTGCTGCTCAAGCCCGGCAGCGACCGCTCCAGCCAGGTGGTGCTGATGGGCAGGCCCGTCGGTGAGATGAGCGCCAAGGGCTACCACGGGAACCGGCAACGAGAGCTGTTCGAGCCCGTCATGGCATGCCTGGAGGAGCTGCGGGGCACGTACGACGCCGTGATCTGTGAAGGGGCGGGCAGTCCGGCCGAGATCAATCTGCGGCGCACGGACATCGTGAACATGGGCATCGCGCGGGCGGCCCGGCTGCCGGTGCTGGTGGTCGGCGACATCGACCGGGGCGGGGTGTTCGCGCAGTTCTTCGGTACGACGGCGCTGCTGGGCCCCGAGGACCAGTCGCTCGTGGCGGGCTATCTGGTCAACAAGTTCCGCGGTGACGTGTCGCTGCTCGAGCCGGGGCTCGACATGCTGCACGGCCTCACCGGGCGGCGCACCTACGGTGTTCTGCCGTACGCGCACGGGCTCGGCATCGACGAGGAGGACGGTCTGCGGGTGTCCCTGCGGGGCGCGGTACGCGAGTCGGCCGTGACGGCACCCGTCGGTGAGGACGTGCTGCGGGTCGCGGTCTGCGCGGTGCCGCTGATGTCGAACTTCACCGATGTCGACGCGCTGGCGGCCGAACCGGGCGTGGTGGTGCGGTTCGTGGACCGTGCGGAGGAGCTCGTGGACGCCGATCTGGTCGTGGTCCCGGGCACCCGGGGGACGGTGCGGGCACTGGCGTGGCTGCGGGAGCGGGGTCTCGCGGACGCCCTGGCGCGGCGGGCGGCGGAGGGGCGCCCGGTGCTGGGCATCTGCGGCGGCTTCCAGGTGCTCGGCGAACGCATCGAGGACGACGTCGAGTCCAGGGCCGGTGAGGTCGAAGGGCTCGGGCTGCTGCCGGTTCGGGTGCGGTTCGCGCGGGAGAAGACGCTTGAGCGGCCCGTCGGCGAGGCACTCGGCGAGCACGTCGAGGGCTACGAGATCCATCACGGCGTCGCCGAGGTGACGGGCGGGGAACCCTTCCTGGACGGCTGCCGCGTCGGCACCGTGTGGGGGACGCACTGGCACGGGTCGCTGGAGAGCGACGCCTTCCGGCGCGCGTTCCTCCGGGAGGTGGCCGCGCAGGCGGGCCGGCGTTTCGTGCCCGCCCCCGACACGAGTTTCGGGGCGCTGCGGGAGGAACAGCTGGACCGGCTGGGCGACCTGATCGAAGAACACGCCGACACGGAGGCGCTGTTGCGGCTCATCGAGGGCGGGGCGCCGGCAGGGCTGCCGTTCGTGCCGCCGGGGGCGCCGTGAGGGGCGGCGGCGGGCCGCTGCCCCGCCCCGCCCTTCCCGCGGGCCCGGCGGCCCGTGGGAACTTGCACCGGACGCCCGCGCCCCAGAAGCCGGCGGGGCTGCGCCCGCCCGGCTCAAACGAAGGAGTGATCAAAGGATGAGCACCCCCTATCCGTTCACCGCGGTCGTCGGGATGGACGACCTGCGGCTGGCGCTGCTGCTCAACGCGGTCAGTCCGGCGGTCGGTGGCGTGCTCGTGCGGGGTGAGAAGGGCACCGCGAAGTCGACCGCGGTGCGTGCGCTCGCCTCGCTGATGCCCGGCCTCGACGTCGTCGCGGGGTGCCGTTTCTCCTGCGCGCCCGCCGCGCCGGACCCGTCGTGCCCGGACGGTCCGCACGAGGCGGCGGCAGCCGCGGAGGCGCGGCCCACACGCTTGGTCGAGCTGCCCGTCGGCGCCTCGGAGGACCGGCTGGTCGGCGCGCTGGACATCGAGCGGGCGCTCTCGGAGGGCGTGAAGGCGTTCGAGCCGGGGCTGCTCGCCGACGCGCATCGCGGGATCCTCTACGTGGACGAGGTCAACCTTCTTCACGATCACCTCGTGGACCTCATGCTCGACGCCGCCGCGATGGGCGCCTCGTACGTCGAACGCGAAGGCGTGTCCGTACGGCATGCCTCCCGCTTCCTGCTCGTCGGGACCATGAATCCCGAAGAGGGCGAGCTGCGCCCCCAGTTGCTGGACCGGTTCGGGCTCACCGTGGAGGTCGCGGCGTCCCGCGACCCGGATCTGCGGGTGGAGGTCGTGCGGCGCAGGCTCGCCTACGACGACGACCCCGCGGGCTTCGCGGCGCGCTGGGCGGGCGAGGAGGAGGCGCTGCGCGAGCGGATCACGGCGGCGCGGGAGCTGTTGCCGCACGTGGTTCTCGGTGATGTCGCGCTGCGTCAGATCGCCGCGACGTGCGCGGCGTTCGAGGTCGACGGCATGCGTGCCGACATCGTGATGGCCCGGACGGCGACCGCGCTCGCGGCGTGGGCGGGCAGGGGCGAGGTCACGGAGGAGGACGTGCGGCAGGCGGCGCTGCTGGCGCTGCCGCACCGCAGGCGGCGCAATCCCTTCGACGCGCCGGGTCTGGACGAGTCGAAGCTCGACGAGACGCTGGACGAGTTCGGCGGGGACGACCAGCCCGACCCGGACCCGGACCCCGACCCCGGGCCGGACGGCGGGCCCGACGGTGGTGGCGGTGGCGGGGTGCCGCCGCAGGGCGGCGGGCCGGACGCGTCCGAGGCACCCGAGGCCGCCGGGTCCGAGCCGGCGCCCGCTCCCGCGCCCGGCACCGGGCGCGGCGCCGAGCAGCAGCCCGTACGGGCCGCGGAGCCGTTCCGGACCAAGATGCTCAGCGTGCCCGGTCTCGGTGAGGGCGCGGCGGGGCGCAGGTCCCGGGCGCGCACCGACCACGGGCGTACGACCGGCGCACGACGGCCTCAGGGGGCGCTCACCAAGCTGCATCTGGCGGCGACCGTCCAGGCCGCCGCTCCCCACCAGCGTGCCCGCGGGCGCATGGGACAGGGGCTGGTGGTCCGCCGGGACGATCTGCGGCAGGCGGTCCGTGAGGGGCGCGAGGGGAACCTCGTGCTGTTCGTGGTGGACGCCTCGGGGTCGATGGCGGCCAGGAAGCGGATGGGCGCGGTCAAGGGCGCGGTGCTGTCGCTGCTGCTGGACGCCTACCAGCGGCGCGACAAGGTGGGGCTGATCACCTTCCGCGGCAGGGCCGCGGAGCTGGCGCTGCCGCCCACCTCGTCGGTCGACGCGGCGGCGGCCCGGCTGGAGTCGCTGCCGACCGGCGGCCGTACACCGCTCGCCGAGGGGCTGCTGAAGGCCCATGACGTGCTGCGCGTCGAGCGGCTGCGCGATCCGTCGCGCCGTCCGCTGCTGGTGGTCGTGACCGACGGCCGGGCCACCGCCGCCGGAGCCGGTGACGCCTTCCCGACGGCACTGCGCGCGGCGCGGCTGCACGCCGCAGAGGGGACCGCGGCCGTCGTCGTGGACTGCGAGGCCGGGCCGGTACGGCTCGGGCTGGCCGGCACGCTCGCCGGATCGCTCGGCGGCAGTGCCGTCACGCTCGACGAGCTGCGGGCCGAATCGATCGCCGGGCTCGTCAAGGACGTCCGGGACACATCCACCACCAGGAGGGCCGCGTAATGCCGCAGGGACAGCCGTCCGTCGTACCGAACGACGGGCTCACCACCCGTCAGCGCCGCAACCGTCCGCTGGTGTTCGTACACACGGGCATCGGCAAGGGCAAGTCCACGGCCGCGTTCGGGCTCGCGCTGCGGGCGTGGAACCAGGGCTGGCCGGTCGGAGTGTTCCAGTTCGTGAAGTCGGCGAAGTGGAAGGTCGGCGAGGAGAACGCGCTCAAGGTGCTGGGCGCCAGCGGCGAGGGCGGCACGGTCGCCTGGCACAAGATGGGTGAGGGCTGGTCGTGGATCCAGCGCGAGCCCGCCGAGGGTGAGCAGTCCAACGAGGACAAGGCCCGTGAGGGCTGGGAGCAGGTCAAGCGGGACCTGGCCGCCGAGACGCACAGGCTGTACGTGCTCGACGAGTTCGCGTACCCGCTGCACTGGGGCTGGATCGACACCGACGAGGTGATCGAGGTGCTGCGCGAGCGGCCCGGCACCCAGCATGTGGTGATCACCGGCCGCAACGCGCCGCAGCAGCTGATCGACTTCGCCGATCTGGTCACCGACATGTCGAAGGTCAAGCACCCCATGGACGCGGGGCAGAAGGGCCAGCGAGGCATCGAGTGGTAGCACGTCTCGTCATCGCGGCGCCGTCTTCGGGGGCGGGCAAGACCACGGTCGCGACGGGTCTGATGGCCGCGTTCGCCGGGCGCGGTCTCGCCGTGTCGCCGCACAAGGTCGGCCCCGACTACATCGACCCGGGTTACCACGCGCTGGCCACGGGGCGGCCCGGCCGCAACCTCGACGCCTACCTGTGCGGCACGGACCTGATCGCCCCGTTGTTCCTGCACGGGTCGCGCGGCTGCGAACTGGCCGTTGTCGAGGGCGTCATGGGCTTGTACGACGGCGCCGCAGACCAGGGCGAGCTGGCGTCGACGGCGCAGGTCGCCAAGTTGCTGCGGGCGCCGGTGGTGCTGGTCGTGGACGCGTCGTCGCAGTCCCGTTCGGTGGCGGCGCTGGTGCACGGCTTCGCGTCGTGGGACCCGGAGGTGCGGATCGGCGGGGTGATCCTCAACAAGGTCGCCACGGACCGGCACGAGCATCTGCTGCGGGAGGCGCTCGGCGAGTCGGGCGTGCCGGTGCTGGGCGTGCTGCGGCGGGCGGCCGAGGTGGCGACGCCGTCACGGCATCTGGGTCTCGTGCCGGTGGCCGAGCGCCACGCCGACGCGGTGGACGCGGTGGCGTCGATGGCGGAGCAGGTCCGGCTGGGGTGCGACCTGGACGCGCTGCTGGCGTTGGCGCGCTCCGCGCCGGAGCTGCCCGAGCAGCCGTGGGTGCCCGAGGAGCCGTGGGCGCCCGGCGTGGGCGAGCACGCCGGCGGCCCGGCCCATGCCCTCGGTGTGCCGGACGACGGCCCGCGGCCGGTGGTCGCGGTCGCCGGCGGGGCGGCGTTCACGTTCTCGTACGCCGAGCATGTGGAGTTGCTGCGCGCCGCCGGGGCGGAGGTCGTGGGATTTGATCCGCTGCGGGACGAGCGGCTGCCCGAGGGGACCCGTGGCGTGGTCATCGGCGGTGGTTTCCCCGAGGTGTACGCGCCCGAGCTGTCCGCGAACGAGCCGCTGCGCAAGGAGGTCGCCGAACTGGCGCGCTCCGGGGCTCCGGTCGCCGCCGAGTGCGCCGGGCTGCTGTATCTGGCCAGGTCCCTGGACGGGAGGCCGATGTGCGGCGTCCTGGACGCCGAGGCACGGATGTCGGGCAGGCTGACGCTCGGCTACCGCGAGGCCGTCGCGGTGGCCGAAAGCCCGCTCGCCGCCGCCGGAACGCGGCTGCGGGGCCACGAGTTCCACCGCACGGTGCTCGATCCGGGCGCCGGGCCGACGCCCGCGTGGGGCATGGTGCGGCCGGAGCGCCGGGTCGAGGGGTTCGTGCAACAGGGCGTGCACGCCAGCTACCTGCACACCCACTGGGCGTCACGGCCGGGGGTGGCGGCCCGGTTCACGGCGGCGTGCCGCGCATGAGAGGGCCGTGCTCATTCGGCGACGCCGACGACCAGCCAGATGAAGCCCACTCCCCCGACGGTGCACAGCAGGGTGGAGCGGGCGGGGTGTTCGTGGTGCGCCTCCGGCAGGATCTCGGCGGCGGCCAGGTAGAGGAGCGCGCCGCCGAAGAAGCCGAGGTAACTGCCGAGAAGATCCTCAGGAAGAGTGAACAGCACGGTCGACGCCGCGCCGACGACCGGTGCCGCCGCGTCGGCCAGCAGCATCATGTTCGCCTTGCGCCGGGTGTTCCCGTACAGGCTGGTGATCGTGTACGTGTTGAACCCGTCCGCGAAGTCGTGCGTGACGACGGCGAGCGCCACGGCGGCGCCCATCCCGCCGCCGACCTGGAAGGCGGCGCCGAGCGCGATGCCGTCCATCAGGCTGTGGGTGACCATGGCCGCGGCCGCGGTCAGGCCCACCTGCGGGACCCGGTGGTCCGCGCCGTGTGCCGCCTGCCGTACGGCCAGCAGCCGTTCCACCATGTGCGCCACCAGGAAGCCGCCGACGAACAGCAGCAGCGCCTGCGGTACGCCCAGCACCGACGCGTCCGCGGCCTCCAGCGCCTCCGGCAGGAGTTCCAGGCCGACGACGCCGAGCATCAGCCCGCCGGCCAGGCCCAGTACGAGGTGCCGGCGGTCGGTGACGCGAGCGGCCGTCCAGCCTCCGAAGAGCGTCATCAGGAACGCGCCGAGCGCGACGATCACCGCCATGCGCCCTTGCTAGCCGATCCCGGGAGCTTCCCGCACATCCGGATGCCCGTCGATTCACCCGGTTGACCCGCCGCCGACCGTCACCCGAAGGAGCCTGTCCATGACCGGGACGATGAATCTGGTCGTCGGCGTCGGCGCGTCGCGGGGTGTGGCCGCCGACGAGGTGCACGCGCTGGTCGTCGGGACGCTGCGCGACGCGGGGCTGTCACCGGCCGACGTGGTGGCGCTGGCGACCGTCGACGCGAAGGCGGCGGAGCCCGGAGTGTTGGGCGCCGCCGAGCGGCTCGGTGTTCCCCTGCTGACGTACGCCGCCGGGCGGCTGGCGCGCGTACCGGTGGGGAATCCGTCCCCGGCGGCCCTGCGCGCGGTCGGTACGCCGTCGGTCGCGGAGGCCGCGGCGCTGGCGGAGGGCGGCGAACTGCTGGTACCCAAACGGCGGTCGGCCCCGGTGGGACGGCCACCGGGTGCGACATGTGCGATCGCCCGCCGGGGGTGATGCGGACGCCTCCCGGAGCCGGGGCGGGCCGGTCGAGCCGCATACGCAGTGTTCGGCGACCGCCCGCCACGGGTGACCGGTACGACATCGTCCGCGGTGTCGCGCAGGTCACCGACCACTGCCGCGATGCGGCCGCAGCCGCCATGATGACCATCGTGCGTTTGTTCACCCTCTGTTCGAAGCCTTCCACCGTCAGAGCCCTCATCCCCCCACACACACCGAGGAGACTTCCGTGACCAGCTCTCCCCCGCCACGGCACGGCAGCCATGTACGCGCGCGCTGAGCACCCCGAGCGCCCCGAGGAGCCGGGGCGGAGACCCGGCGGGCACGATCTGCGGCACCACGGCGACGCGGAAGTGCGGGACGGGGCCACGGGGCTGATCGATCTCGCCGTGAACGTCCGTACCGGGACGCCGCCGAGCTGGCTGCGCGAGCGCATCACCGCCTCGCTCGGCTCTCTCGCCGCGTACCCGGACGGCCGGGCGGCGCGGGCCGCCGTCGCCCGCCGGCACGGACTGCCGCAGGAGCGGGTGCTGCTGACGGCGGGCGCGGCGGAGGCGTTCGTCCTGCTGGCGCGGGCCCTTCCGGTGCGGCGGCCGCTCGTCGTGCACCCGCAGTTCACGGAGCCGGAGGCGGCGCTGCGGGATGCCGGCCACTGTGTGGAGCGGCTCCTGCTGCGCGAGGAGGAGGGCTTCCGGCTCGACCCGAAGGCCGTACCGGACGCGGCGGACATGGTCGTGATCGGCAATCCGACCAATCCCACGTCGGTGCTGCACCCCGCGCGGGACATCGCCGCTCTCGCCCGGCCGGGACGGCTGCTGGTCGTGGACGAGGCGTTCATGGACGCGGTGCCGGGCGAGAGCGAGGCGCTGGCCGGGCGCACGGACATACCCGGCCTGGTGGTGCTGCGCAGCCTCACCAAGACCTGGGGGCTCGCAGGCCTGCGCATCGGCTACGTGCTCGCGGAGCCGGAGACCACAGCCGCGCTGGAGCGGGCGCAGCCGCTGTGGCCGGTGTCCACGCCCGCCCTGGTCGCGGCCGAGGCGTGCATGGGCACGGCCGCTCTGGCGGAGGCGGAGGCGGCCGCGTGCCGGATCGCGGCCGACCGGGCTCATCTGCTGGCCGGGCTGGCCGAGTTCGAGGAGGTGCGGGCGGTGGAGGCGGCCGAGGGCCCGTTCGTCCTGGTACGGGTGCGGCGTGCGGCGCAGGTGCGGGAGCGGCTGCGGCTGCTGGGGTTCGCGGCCCGGCGCGGGGACACATTCCCCGGGCTCGACGACGACTGGCTGCGGCTGGCTGTACGCGACCGGGTCACGACCAACCGGTTCCTGCAGGCCCTGGACCAGGCACTGGCGATGGTCGGTCACTGAAAGCGCGCACCGGGTGCACGACCGGGCCCCTCCCCCTCCTGAGGGGCCCGGTCGCCGTGACCGGTTGTCAGCCCTTGGACCTGCGGCGGGCGAGGAGCGTCGCCGCGGCGCCGGCGGCGAGCAGGACGGCGGCGCCGCCCGCGAGGTAGGGAGTCGTCGAACTGCCGCCGGTCTCCGCGAGGTTCTCCTCGGTGGGCTCGGCGCCGGACTGGGCGGAGACGTCCCGGGCCGGCTTGTCGTCCGCGGGCTCGTGGGCCGGCCCGTCCTCGGCCGGCGGTGCCGGCTCCGCGGGCTTCTCGGGTGTCCTGGGCGCGTCGGGCGACTCGCAGGTCGCCTCGACGAGGGTGATCCCGCCGTTCACCTCCGCCACATTCAGTTTCAGCGGGTCGACGGCGATGTCGAGCCGCAGGGCCGTCGCGGCGGCCGTACGGGACGTGGTGTGCGTCTTCGACAGTTCGAGGCTCACCTCGCCCACGCCCGGCACCTGGACGCGGGTCGGCCCGCCCGCGCGGAGCGTGACCTTCTTGCCCAGGACCTTCACCGTGCCGAGGACGTTCGACTCGGCGACGGGCTGCTTCCCGGCCTCGCAGACGGCCTTGGAGGTGGCCTCCTGGACCTGGATCAGCGACAGCAGCGGCAGGCCGGGCACATGCACCCTGGCGTCGGCCAGGTTGCTGTACGCCTCGGCCCTGCCGCCCTCCACCGTGGCCCGGGACGTGGCCACGTCGGCCCGCAGCAGCCGGACGGGCCTGCCCTTCTCGACGCCGTCCAACTCGACGCTCAGCGCGGTCTTCTCGGCGCTGTCGGGCGCCTGGACCGCGTTGAGCGTGGTCTCCAGGGGCACCTGCACGGTCTTGTCGAGCAGGGAGACGTCCAGGCCGGCGCGGAGCACGACCGCGGTGGCGCGGCCCTCGCCGCCGCCGGTGGCGTGGGCCGGGGCGGCGGCCGCCACGGGCAGTGCGGCCAGCGCGGCGGCGGCCAGCGCGGCGGCCGTCCTGCCTGCGGGCATGCGGAAGGTGTTGCTGTTCAAGGTGGTGGAACCCCCACAGAGACATGGCGTCGCCCGCCGTCCCACGGGGACACGTGGACGGCGGCGACCAGACACCGGAATCCTTACGCACGGAGAGTGAACCGACAGACGCCTGAGGTGAGTTCACTCCAAAGTGGGGTTTCCGAGACCGTTTTCGAATCCGGAGGCACGTGCGTTCCCTCTGCGGTCCGCGCTGCACGGCTCAAGGTTGGTGCGCCGGTTCACCGGCGGGGGCGTGCGCGAAGTGTTCCAACGATGCCGACGGGCGTGGGGTCACGCTCGGTCAACACAGCACCGCCGCCTGCCCGCCCGCCGGCGAGACGCACCGGCCGGCGGGAGGCGAGCGGGCCGGTCAGCCGATGAGACGCCCGTTCAGGACCACTTGGCGCGGGGCGGCGAGCACCCGGACATCGGCCCGCGGGTCCTCGTCGTAGACCACCAGGTCCGCCGGGGCACCCTCTTCGAGCGACGGGCGTCCCAGCCAGCTCCTGGCCCCCCAGGTGGTCGCGGACAGGGCCTGCAGCGGCGGGATGCCGGCCTTCACCAGCTCGGCGACCTCCGCCGCCACCAGGCCGTGCGCCAGGGAGCCGCCCGCGTCCGTGCCGACGAAGACGGGGATGCCGGCGTCGTAGGCCGCGCGCACCGTGTCGTAGCGGCGCTCGTGGAGCCGGCGCATATGGGCGGACCATGCGGGGTACTTGGACTCCCCGCCCGCCGCGAGAGAGGGGAAGGTGGCGATGTTCACCAGGGTCGGGACGATGGCGACGCCACGCTCCGCGAAGAGCGGGATCGTGTCCTCGGTGAGCCCGGTCGCGTGCTCGATGCAGTCGATGCCCGCCTCCACGAGGTCGCGCAGCGAGTCCTCGGCGAAGCAGTGCGCCGTCACCCGGGCGCCCAGACGGTGTGCCTCCGCGATGGCCGCCTCGACCGCGGCGCGCGGCCAGCAGGCGGTCAGGTCGCCGGCGTCCCGGTCGATCCAGTCGCCGACGAGCTTGACCCAGCCGTCGCCCCGGCGGGCCTCCCGCGCCACGTACGCCACCAGGTCCTCGGGCTCGATCTCGTGCGCGTAGTTGCGGATGTAGCGGCGGGTGCGGGCGATGTGCCGGCCGGCCCGGACGATCTTCGGCAGGTCCTCACGGTCGTCGATCCAGCGGGTGTCGGACGGGGAGCCCGCGTCGCGGATCAGCAGCGTGCCCGCCTCACGGTCGGTGAGGGCCTGCTTCTCGCTGGTCACGGCATCGACCGGGCCGTGCTGGTCGAGTCCGACGTGGCAGTGGGCGTCGACCAGTCCCGGCAGTGCCCAGCCGTGCACGGTGACCGCCTCGGCGCGGGGACGCTCGAAGGTGATCCGGCCGTCCACCGCCCACACTTCGTCGCGCACCTCCTCGGGCCCGACGAGCACCCGCCCCTTCACATGCAGCACCGTGTGATCGCTCATGTCAGGAACTCTACGAGGCCCTCGGTAGTCTCGGGCCAGAGCCCGAACACTGTCCGAACAACACCTTGACTCCGAGAGAAACAGAGCACCGCCGTGACACACGCCCTGCTGGACCTGGCCCCGCTGACCGCCGCGCACTTCGCGTCCATCGAGCGCAGGGTCGCCGCCCTGCTGGGCACCGAGCAGGACGTGATCATCATGCAGGGCGAGGCGCTGCTGCCCCTGGAGGGCTGCATCCGCGGCGGCGCGCACCCCGGCTCGACGGCGCTGAACGTGGTCACCGGCCCTTACGGGCAGACCTTCGGCAACTGGCTGCGCGACTGCGGGGCGCACGTCGTGGACCTCGAGGTGCCCTTCCACACGGCGGTGACCGCCGAGCAGGTGGAGGCGGCGCTCGCCGCCCACCCGGAGATCGACTTCGTCTCGCTGGTGCACGCGGAGGCCGCGACCGGGAACACCAATCCGGTCGCCGCGATCGGCGAGGTCGTACGGGCGCACGGCGCCGTGTTCATGCTCGACGCGGTCGCCTCCGTGGCGGCGGAGCCGCTGCTGCCCGACGCCTGGGGAGTGGACCTGTGCGTGATCGGCGCGCAGAAGGCGATGGGCGGCCCTGCGGGCGTCTCGGCGGTGTCCGTGAGCGAGCGGGCGTGGGAGCGCATCGCCGCCAATCCGGCCGCGCCCCGCGGCTCCTACCTGTCCCTGCTCGACTGGAAGCAGCGGTGGATCGACGGCGGGCGCAAGGCCCTGCTGCACGCGCCCGCGCAGCTGGAGATGCTGGCGCTCGAGGCGTGCGTCGAGCGCATCGAGTCGGAGGGCCTGGACACGGTGATCTCCCGCCATGCCCGTGCCGCCGCGGCCACCCGGGCGGGAGCGCTCGCGCTGGGCGGAGGTCTCACCCCGTACGTGCACGAGGTGCCGGACGCCGCCCCGGTGGCGACGACCCTGCGTGCCCCGGCCGGCGTGGACGCCCGCGATCTGGTGGCGAAGGCGCTGGCCACCGACGCGTCGCTGCCGCTGGTCGCCGGTGGTGGGGCGCTGGCCGCGGAGATGATCCGGGTCAACCACTACGGTGTGGACGCGAGCCGTCACGTCGTGCGGTCCTCGCTCGCGGCACTGGGCGACGCACTGGCCGGGCACGGCAGGGCGGTGGACCCGGAGGCCGCGCTCCGGGCGGCCGACGAAAGCTGGAAGTAACCGGTCCGGGCCGCTTTTCGTATATTTGCTTTCATGGTGACCCGCAGCATCAAACATAAATGCGGGAAGCGAATTCAAGTAAACAGCTCCCCGCATTCTGCTGCCCCCGATCCGGACGCTTAAACGTACAGATTCATATCGGTTCAGGGGGCGATTCAATCACGTGTCAACGGGGTTACCAACATGTGACCGACCCCACATCGGCAGCGGTATGCCCCGAAATATCCGCAAAAAGGCCCGCGATCGCTCGAAGATCAGCGTCGAGCGCGCGCCCGCGCGATAACACAACGACTCTCGCCACCCAACCCCCTGGGCCGATGCAATCTCGGAATTTGCTCGGTAAATTGAATCGACATGACCGCCGCACAAGAAGACCTTGTACGAGCCCGAAACGAATTCCTGGAGATCGACACCCCACGAGTGGAGGACGGAGCCGCGATCTGGCGCATCGCCCGCGACTCCGAGGTCCTGGACCTCAACTCCTCGTACAGCTATCTGCTGTGGTGTCGCGACTTCGCGGCCACCTCTGTCGTGGCCCGCGGCCGTGACGGCGCGCCCATCGCCTTCGTCACCGGATACGTACGCCCCGACCGCCCCGAGGCGCTCGTCGTCTGGCAGGTGGCCGTCGACCGGGCCCACCGGGGCCGGGGACTGGCCGGCGTCCTGCTGGATGCACTGACCGCCAAGGTCGCCGGCGGCCACGGGGTGCGCGAGATCGAGACCACCATCACCCCGGACAACACCGCCTCCGACGCCCTGTTCACCTCCTACGCCAAGCGCCACGGAGCAACCCTCAGCCGCGAGGTCCTCTTCGACGGCGGGCTGTTCCCCGAGGGGACGCATCAGCCGGAAGTGCTGTACCGCATCGGTCCCGTCGCCGCCTGACGCGTACCGAAAGCCGCGCGCCGGCACGGAATGCCGCGCGCCGTGTGATCCCAGAACTCTCGCGCCCGACCCCCACCCCCTGGAGTCCGCTGTGACCATCACCCCGCCCGCCCTGAGCGTCTTCGAGACCCTCGAGTCCGAGGTGCGCAGCTACTGCCGCGGCTGGCCCGCCGTCTTCGACCGCGCGCAGGGCAGCCACCTCCACGACGAGGACGGCCACACCTACCTCGACTTCTTCGCCGGCGCCGGATCGCTGAACTACGGGCACAACAACCCGGTGCTGAAACGCGCTCTGATCGACTACATCGAGCGTGACGGCATCACCCACGGCCTGGACATGGCCACCACCGCGAAGCGCGCGTTCCTGGAGTCGTTCCAGAACGTGATCCTGCGGCCGCGCGACCTGCCCTACAAGGTCATGTTCCCCGGCCCGACGGGCACCAACGCCGTCGAGGCCGCGCTGAAGCTGGCCCGCAAGGTCAAGGGACGCGAGGCGATCGTCTCGTTCACCAACGCCTTCCACGGCATGTCGCTCGGCTCGCTCGCCGTCACCGGCAACGCCTTCAAGCGGGCCGGCGCAGGTATCCCGCTGGTACACGGCACGCCGATGCCGTTCGACAACTACTTCGACGGCCAGGTCCCCGACTTCCTGTGGTTCGAGCGGCTGCTCGAGGACCAGGGTTCCGGCCTCAACAAGCCGGCCGCCGTGATCGTCGAGACGGTCCAGGGCGAGGGCGGGATCAACGTCGCCCGCGCCGAGTGGCTGCGCGCGCTGCAGGACCTGTGCCACCGCCAGGACATGCTGCTGATCGTCGACGACATCCAGATGGGTTGCGGCCGCACCGGCGGCTTCTTCTCCTTCGAGGAGGCCGGCATCGTGCCGGACATCGTCACCGTCTCCAAGTCCATCAGCGGTTACGGGCTGCCCCTGGCGCTCACGCTGTTCAAGCCGGAGCTGGACGTCTGGGAGCCGGGCGAGCACAACGGCACGTTCCGCGGCAACAACCCGGCTTTCGTGACGGCCGCCGCCGCGCTCAACACCTACTGGGCCGACGGCCAGATGGAGAAGCAGACCGTCGCCCGCGGCGAGCAGGTCGAGCGCGCGCTGCTGGCCATCGTCGACGAGATGGGCGGCGAGGGCGTGAGCTTCCGCGGCCGCGGTCTGGTCTGGGGCATGGAGTTCGAGGACAAGCCGCGTGCGTCCGCCGTCTGCGCCCGCGCCTTCGAGCTCGGACTGCTGCTGGAGACCTCGGGACCGGAGAGCGAGGTCGTGAAGCTGCTGCCGCCGCTGACCATCTCCGCCGACGAGCTGGACGAGGGGCTGCGCATCCTGGCGCGCTGCGTCCGAGAGACCGCCTGACCACCTGCGACCGAGAGGTAAAGAACCACCGTGATCGTCCGATCGTTCAAGGACATCGAGAACACCGAGCGCCATGTGAAGTCCGCTTCCGGCACCTGGGAGAGCAAGCGCATCGTGCTCGCCAAGGAGAAGGTCGGCTTCTCGCTCCACGAGACCGTGCTGTACGCGGGTACGGAGACGTCGATGTGGTACGCGAACCACATCGAGGCCGTGCTCTGCGTCGAGGGCGAGGCCGAACTTACCAACGACGAGACGGGCGAGACCCACTGGATCGAACCCGGCACGATGTATCTGCTGGACGGGCACGAGAAGCACACAATGCGCCCCAAGACCGACTTCCGTTGCGTCTGCGTCTTCAATCCGCCCGTCACAGGACGGGAGGACCATGACGAAAACGGCGTCTACCCGCTGCTGACCGAGGAGGGCTGAGGAATGACCACCGCACCTGCACGCACCGACCTGTACCCGACGCGTGGCGCCAGTGAGGTGCTGACCCCGCGCAAGGACCCGGTCGTCTGGTCGGCACCGGGAGCCCCCGGTCCGATCGCCACCTCCGACCTCATGGGCTTCGAGCGGGACGGCTTCCTCACCGTCGACCAGCTGATCGGGGACGACGAGGTCGCTCTCTACCGCTCCGAGCTGGAGCGGCTGATCAGCGACCCGAAGGTGCGCGCCGACGAGCGCTCGATCATCGAGCCGAAGTCCCAGGACGTGCGGTCGGTCTTCGAGGTCCACAGGATCAGCGAGGTCTTCGCCTCGCTGGTGCGCGACGAGCGTGTGGTGGGCAGGGCCCGGCAGATCCTCGGTTCCGACGTGTACGTCCACCAGTCCCGGATCAATGTGAAGCCGGGCTTCGGCGCCTCGGGCTTCTACTGGCACTCGGACTTCGAGACGTGGCACGCGGAGGACGGCCTGCCGAACATGCGGACCGTCTCCGTCTCGATCGCGCTGACCGAGAACTTCGACACCAACGGCGGTCTGATGATCATGCCGGGGTCGCACAAGACGTTCCTGGGCTGCGCGGGCGAGACGCCGAAGGACAACTACAAGAAGTCGCTGCAGATGCAGGACGCCGGCACGCCGTCCGACGAGGCGCTGACGCGCTTCGCCGACGACCACGGCATCCGCCTCTTCACCGGCAGGGCCGGTTCGGCGACCTGGTTCGACTGCAACTGCATGCACGGTTCGGGTGACAACATCACGCCGTACCCGCGCAGCAACGTCTTCATCGTCTTCAACAGCGTGGAGAACGCCGCCGTCGAGCCCTTCGCGGCGCCGGTGCCGCGGCCCGACTTCATCGGGGCACGGGACTTCACACCCGTGCGGTAGCAGGGGCGGCACGTCCCGATTCCTCACGCGCAAGGGCCGGTCTCCTCGGGGAGACCGGCCCTTGCGCGTGGCTGTGCGCGGCGCGCCGCTGTCAGCCGGTGAGGGCCGGGTAGTCGATGAAGCCCTCGTCGCCGCCGCCGAAGAGCGACGCCGGGTCCGGGGTGTTGAAGGGGCCGCCCGCCCGCAGCCGGGCGGGCAGGTCCGAGTTGGCGATGAACAGTGCGCCGTACGAGATCACGTCGGCGACGCCGTCCTCGACGAGGGTCAGCGCCTCGGGGCCGGTCGGACCGTCGGGGCGCCGCGTTGAGGACGATCGTCCCGGAGAACAGCTTGCGCAGCGCCTGGGTGAGCTCGCGCAGCTCGGGGGCCGCCTCGAGGATGTGCAGATAGCCGAGGCCGAGCGGCTCCAGCCGCTGGACGAGCGCGGTGTAGGCGGCCTCCGGCTCGTCGATGTCGTTGTACGGGTTGCCGGGCGAGATCCGCAGGGCGGTGCGCTCGGCTCCGATCGCTGCGGCGACCGCCTCGGTGACCTCTGCGGCGAAACGGATCCGGTTCTCGGCCGGTCCGCCCCACTCGTCGGTTCGGGTGTTGCTGTTGGGCGCGAGGAACTGGTGGATGAGGTAGCCGTTGGCGCCGTGCAGTTCGACGCCGTCGAAGCCCGCCGCGATCGCGTTACGGGCGGCGAACACGAAGTCCTGGACGGTCGCCCTGATCTCCTCGGGGCTCAGCTCCCGGGGCGTGACGAAGTCCTTGGGGCCCTCGTGCGTGTAGACCTGCCCCTTCGCGGCGACGGCGGACGCACCGACCGGGACGAGGCCGTCGGGCAGCAGGACCGGGTGACCGATCCGGCCGGCATGCATGAGCTGGGCGAAGATGGTGCCGCCTTCGGCGTGCACGGCGTCGGTGACCTTGCGCCAGGCAGCGACCTGCTCGTCGCTGTGGAGCCCCGGGGTGTCGGGATAGCCCTGACCGACGACGGAGGGCTGGGTGCCCTCGGTGATGATCAGGCCGGCGGAGGTGCGCTGGCGGTAGTACTCCACGACGGAGGGCGTCGGCGTCAGACCGGCGCCGTGGGCACGGCTGCGGGTCATCGGTGCCATCGCGATGCGGTTGGGCAGGTGCTTGCCGACGAGCTGGATTGAGACCGGGGCCCGAGGGCCGGTCCGGGTCTGATCCGCCGGACCGGCCCCCGATGCCATTGCCGGGGTCAGCCCACGAGTCGCTCCAGGATCCGGTCGACGTCGGCGGGCGAGTTGTAGAGGTGGAAGGCGACGCGCAGGTTGCCCGCCCGGCCGGAGACCAGGACCCCGGCCCGGCCCAGCTCGGGCGCACGGTCGCCGAGTCCGGGGATCGCCACCGTCGCCGAGTCGCCGGGCACCGGCTCGTGGCCGTGCTCCCTGAGGGCGGCCCTGAACCGCGCGGCCAGCGCGGTGCCGTGGGCGTGCAGGGCCTCGATGCCGCATTCCTCCAGCAGCGCCAGCGACTGCTCCGCACCGTGGTACGGCAGGTAGGCCGGGGTCTCGTCGTACCGGCGGGCGGAACGGGCGAGTTCGGCGATCGGGCCGTACAGGGTGTCGTCCTGCCACGGCCGTTCGGCGGAGACGGTGCCGGCGTGGAGGGCAGGCAGCGACTCCTGCGCCTCCTCCGTCACCGTCAGGAACGACACACCGCGCGGGCAGAGCAGGAACTTGTAGCCGGCCGTGACGGTGAAGTCCCAGTCCCCCGCGGCCAGGGGCAGCCAGCCCGCCGACTGACTGGCGTCGAGGAGCGTACGGGCCCCGTGGGCCGCCGCGGCCGCCCGTACGGCCGCGAGGTCGGCGACCCGGCCGTCCGCGGACTGCACGGAGGAGAAGGCGACGAGCGCCGTGCCCGGGCGCACCGCCTCTGCGAGCTCGTCCAGCGGGACGTAGCGCCGCTTGAGGTCGTCGCGGACGGAGAACGGTGTGACGAGCGAGGTGAACTCGCCCTCCGGAGAGAGCACTTCCGCGCCCGGCGGGAGCGAGGCCGCGATCAGGCCCACATGCGTGGAGACCGAGCCGCCGACGGCCACCCGGTCCTCGTCCACTCCGGCCAGGCGGGCGAAGGACCGCCGGGCGGCGGTCACCGCGGAGAAGTTCCCGGGGCCGCCGGCCCGGCCCTCGCCGAGCTCCTCGGCGAGGGCCGTGACGGCGCGGATCGACCGGCGGGGCAGCAGTCCGTAGACCGCGGTGTTCAGATACGTGGTGCGTGGCGCGAACTCGGCATCGATGAGCGGCTTCGAGATCTCCATGGCACCACCCTGCGGCCGGGTGGCCGGAGGGTCAATCACGCCTTGCTGGACGGAACCGTTCAGCTTCGCTTACGAGTTCACCGTAGCCCCGGCGGCTGCGGCCGGGACCTCGCAGGCGCCGTCGGCGTCGCACGCCGCCGCGTCGCCGCCGCCGAGGGGAGTGATCGCGCGGCCCTGCCACGCCTGCTCGAGCGCCTGCGTGAACAGCTCCGCGGGCTGCCCGCCGGAGACCCCGTACCGCCGGTCGATCACGAAGAACGGGACGCCGGTCGCGCCCAGCTCGGCGGCCTCCCGCTCATCGGCGCGCACGTCGTCGGCGTAGGCGGCCTCGTCGTCGAGGACCCGGCGCGCCTCCTGCTCGTCGAGCCCGGCCCGCACCGCGAGCGCGACCAGCACCTCGGGGTCGAAGACCGACGTCTCCTCGGCGAAGTTCGCCCGGTACAGGAGGGCGAGCAGCTCGTCCTGGAGGCCGTGGGCCTTGGCCAGGTGCAGCAGCCGGTGCATGTCGAAGGTGTTGCCGTGGTCGCGGCCCTCGCTGCGGTACTCCAGCCCCGCGGAGCGCGCGGTGGAGGCGACGTGCTCCTCCATCGCCTGCGCCTCCTCGCGGGTGCGGCCGTACTTCTTCGCGAGCATGTCGACGACCGGAACGGTGTCGCGCGTGGCGCGGTCCGGGTCAAGTTCGAAGGAGCGGTGCACGACCTCGATCTCGTCGCGGTGCGCGAAGGCCTTCAGGCCCTCCTCGAAACGGGCCTTGCCGATGTAGCACCAGGGACAGACGATGTCGGACCAGATCTCGACGCGCATGCTTCTTCATCACTCCAGGTCGTACGGGTGCGGGGCAGGCGCGGAGGCAGCCTCCGCCGAGGAGGGGAACGCCCACGCCCGGCGGGTCATTCCCGGACCGCGGCGGTGTCCCGCCCGGCATGCCGGAGGGCCCGCGCCGCGGAGCGGCGGCCGGTCCCCCGCCCCTGGTGCGCACCCGCCCGGGAAAACCCGGCCGGCCGGTGGCCGCCGGGCCAGGTTCGACGGAGCAGCGGGAAGCCGCCGCGCATCGCACCCCGGGAGACGTTCATGGCTGAGCATCCGCACATCGCAGTATTCCGGCGGGCCATGGAGGCCTTCTCGTCGGGTGACATGGACGCGCTGGCCGAGGTGTTCGACCCGGATGTGGTGTGGCGGCTCGGCGGACGGAGCCCGATGGCGGGCCGCCACCGGGCCGGGACGCCATGTTCGCGATGTTCGCGATGTTCGCGATGTTCGCGATGGACTTCGAGCTGTCGGGCGGCACGTACCGCCCACAGCTCCGTGACGTCCTCGCGAACGACGACCACACCGTCGCACTGCTGCACGCCACCGCCGAGCGGGCGGGCAAGCGGCTGGACATGGACTGCGTCATCGACTTCCGCATCCGGAACGACAGGATCGTCGAGGGCTCGGAGTTCTGGGCCGAGCCCTCGGAGTACGACGAGTTCTGGTCGTAGGCACCCGCCTACGCGGCGGGCGGGACCACGAAGCGGAGGTTCAGGTGGTTGCCGGTGTGCGGTTCTTCGGGGTCCGGGTACCAGCCGTGGTGGGTGTAGAAGGCCTGTGCGCGCGTGTTCTTCTCGAAGACCTCCAGGCGGGCGTGGGTCACCCCCGCCCGCTGCCAGGCCAGGACGACCGCCGTGTGCAGTTCGCTCCCGACACCGGAGCGCCAGTGCGCGGGGGCGACATGGAGCTGCGTCAGGGTCATGGCGCCCTCCCGCTCGCCGAAGGCGGCCACGCCGGCGACTGCCCCGTCGCGTATCGCGCACAGCACCGCGCCGCGGCCGATCGCCTTCTCCCAGCCGGACCGGGTGCGGGCGTGCTCGGCCGGGCTGTCGAAGGCGTCGTCGGGGATGTGGCCCCGGTAGTACGTGGCGCGGGCCTCCGCGTGGAGGGCGGCGACGGCGTCGAGGTCGGCGGCGGTGGCGGTTCTGATCATGCGGGAGGAGACGCGCACCGGGCGGTGGCGGTTCCGGCGGGCGGCGCCGACCGCCCTTGACCTCAAGCGCGGTTGAGGGTGAACGCTCGTCGGCATGACCACACAGACGGATCACACCGAGATCGCCCTGCTCGTCAGCCGGTTCTTCCGTGCCCTGGACGAGCGGAAGTTCGCGCCCGGCTGGGCCGACGGCTACGTCACCGACGACGTGCGCATGGTCGCGCCGGTCGGCGTGTACGAGGGCCCGGCGGCCGTGCGGGGCACCGAGGAGGCCATCGGGCGGTTCGCCCGTACGCAGCACATGTCCTCCGACCTCCTGACCGACATCGACGAGGCGTCGGGCACGGCCCACGCCTCGTGGAACGCGCTGATGGTGCATGTCCACCACGAGGACCCCGACCCGCTGTTCACCGTCGGCGGGCGCTACGACACGGAGCTGCGGCGCACCGACGAGGGCTGGCGGATCAGCCGGATGTCGGTCGAGGCCGTCTGGACGACGGGGCGTCCACCGGTCCTGCCGTCCGCCTGAGCCGGCGCCCGGCCGGGGCCGCCGGTGGTGGCGTCAGGAGCCGTCGCGCAGACCCTCCGGCCAGTTGTCGCGGTACTCGATCCGGTCGAAGGAGACCACGCAGCCCTCGCCGACCGGGGACTGGGCCATGAAGCCGACGAGTGCCGCGCCGGCCCGGTCCTCGTCGCCGAGCGTGAAGATGCGGACGAAGGTCCAGTGCTCGCCGTCGGTGGACGCGTGGAACGCGAACGCCTTCCCCGTGCGGCTGATGCGCAGCCAGACGCTGTCGCCGTCCACCGTGAAGGAGTTGGCGTCGTCGGAGTGGCCGCGGGTGACGACCGTGCACACCGTGGGCCGGTCCGGGGAGAGCTCCAGGCAGAGCTTGGCCCACTCCTGCTCGGTGACGTGCAGGTACAGCACGCCCGCGTCGAAGGCGGCGGCGAAGCCGACCTTCACGCGGGCGATCAGCTGGAAGTCACCCTCCGGGGCGCCGAGCAGACGGGGCGCGTCGGAGGCCGGTTCGAGGGCGTGGCCCGTCGGCGGGACGAAACGGTCCTGGCGCGGGCCCGCCCAGGCGGTCAGCACACCGTCCTCGTAGGACCAGTCGGCCTCGGGACCGTACGCCCGCAGGGGGAAGGGGAGGTCGGGCAGCTTCAATTCCATGCGGGTCAGTGTTGCAGTTGGCCGTCGACCTGCCGTGGAAGTCCGTGCGGGTTGTCGTCGCGGAGCTCCGCTGGGAGCAGTGCGTGGGGGGTGTTCTGGTAGGTGACGGGGCGTAGCCAGCGTTCGATGGCGGTGGTGCCGACGGAGGTGGAGGTGGAGGTGGTGGCGGGGTAGGGGCCGCCGTGGTGCTGGGCGGGGGCGACGGCGACGCCGGTGGGCCAGGCGTTGACGAGGATGCGTCCGGCGAGGGGGGTGAGGCGGGCGAGGAGGTCGGTGGCGTGGGGGGTGCCGTCGGTTTCCGTGGTGGACAGGTGGACGGTGGCGGTGAGGTTGCCGGGGAGGCGGTCGAGGACGGCGGTGACCTCGTCGTCGCCGTCGTAGCGGGCGACGACGGTGACGGGGCCGAAGCACTCCTCGAGGAGGAGGGTGTGCGGGCCGTCGCCCGCGAGGCGGGCGGCGGGCACGGTGAGGAAGCCGGGGGTGACGGTGTGCTCGGAGCCGGCGCCGGGGGCGACCGGGGCGTCGACGTCGGCCAGGGCCGTGCGCTCGGCGACACCCGCGACGAAGTTGTCCCGCATCCGGTGGTCGAGCAGCACACCGTCGCCGGTGCCGGCGACGGCGTCGGCCAGGGCCTTGACCAGGCGGTCGCCGTCGTCGCCCGACGGGGCCAGGACCAGGCCCGGCTTGACGCAGAACTGCCCCGTGCCCAGCGTCATCGACCCCGCCAGGCCCGTGCCGATCTCCTCGGCGCGTTCCGCGGCGGCCGCCTCGCTCACCACGACCGGGTTGAGGGAACCCAGCTCGCCGTGGAAGGGGATCGGCACCGGCCGGGCCGCCGCCGCGTCGAACAGGGCCCGCCCGCCGCGCACCGACCCGGTGAACCCGGCCGCCGCGACCAGCGGATGACGCACCAGCTCCACCCCCGCCTCGAAACCGTGCACCAGACCGATCACACTCTCCGCAACACCGTGCTCGGCGGCCGCCCGCCGCAGCACCGCCGCGACCCGCTCCGACGTCGCCGGATGATCCGGATGCGCCTTGACCACCACCGGACAGCCCGCCGCCAGCGCACTGGCCGTGTCCCCGCCCGGCACCGAGAACGCGAACGGGAAGTTCGACGCCGCATACACGGCCACCACCCCCAACGGCACCTTGTAACGACGCAGATCCGGCACCGGCGGAACCGCACCCCCATCGGGATGATCGATGATCACCCCCAGGAACGCCCCCTCCTCCACCACCCCCGCGAACGCCCGCAACTGGTAACACGTCCGCGCCAGCTCACCCGACAACCGCACCGGCCCCAACGCCGTCTCCGCATCCGCCACCGAGACAAGCCCGTCCCCAGCCTCCTCCAGCAACCGCGCAGCGGTACGGAGAAAACCGGCACGCACGGTCCGGTCGGCCAGCGAGGCACGGGCCCCGTCGGCGGCCCGTACCGCCGCGTCCACGTCTTCCGCTGTGGACTCCACCCCAACCTGTTCGCGCTGCTTCCCGGTTCGGGGGTCGACACTCCAGACTGGTGCTGCTGCCACCGCGGCTTCCTTCCGGTCTCTGCCACCCACCAGGGTTCGTTCGGTATTCTGAACGGTGTTCCTGGTGGTGAATTTCTGGGGACTCTATTTCCGGGCGTTCCGCGCGGTCAAGAAGGGGCGTAGAGCAATGTCAGTCGCCGATTCCGGTGGAGCACAGGTCAAGTCCGCGGTGCGGACGGTCGAGTTGCTCGAGTACTTCGCCGGGCGGCCCGGCATGCACTCTCTCGCCGCTGTCCAGGAGGCCGTCGGCTACCCCAAGTCCAGCCTGTACATGCTGCTGCGCACCCTCGTGGAGCTGGGCTGGGTGGAGACGGACGCGACGGGGACGAGGTACGGCATCGGGGTGCGCGCCCTGCTGGTGGGCACGTCGTACATCGACGGCGACGAGGTCGTGGCCGCCGCGAGGCCCACGCTGGACCGGCTCTCCGACGACACCACCGAGACCATCCACCTCGCGCGGCTCGACGGCACGAACGTGGTGTACCTGGCGACCCGGCAGTCGCAGCACTATCTGCGCCCCTTCACCCGGGTGGGGCGGCGGCTGCCCGCGCACTCCACGTCGCTCGGGAAGGCCCTGCTCGCCACCTACAGCGACGAGCAGGTGCGCAAGATGCTGCCGGAGACGCTCGCGCCGCTGACGGAACACACCATCACCGACCGGGAGAAGCTCATCGAGGAGCTGCACCTCGTCCGCGAGCAGGGCTACGCCGTGGACCGTGAGGAGAACACCCTCGGGCTGCGCTGCTTCGGCATCGCCATCCCCTACCGGACGCCGGCGCGCGACGCGATCAGCTGCTCGGTGCCGGTGGCCCGGCTGACCCCGGCCCACGAGCAGATGATCAAGGACGCGCTGTTCGACGCCCGTGACCGCCTCACGCTCGCGACCCGGAGGCTCTGAACATGGACGTCGTGCTGCGCGAGGTCCAGGACGGTGACCTGCCCGTCTTCTTCAGGCACATGAGCGACCCCGAGTCCAACCGGATGGCCGCCTTCACCAGCGAGGACCCCACCGACCGGGCCGCGTTCGACGCGCACTGGGCGCGGATCCGCGCGTCCGACGCGGTGCTGCGGACGGTGGTCGCCGACGGGATCGTGGTCGGCCACGCCGCGGTGTACGGGCCGCCGCAGGAGCGGGAGGTGACGTACTTCGTCGACCGGGCGCACTGGGGGCGCGGCATCGCCACGTCGGCGCTGCGGGCGCTGCTGGAGGTGGTGCCCGTGCGCCCGCTGCACGCGCGTGCGGCGGCGGACAACGCGGGGTCGATCC
This sequence comes from Streptomyces peucetius, assembly GCF_025854275.1. Lineage (NCBI taxonomy): Bacteria > Bacillati > Actinomycetota > Actinomycetes > Kitasatosporales > Streptomycetaceae > Streptomyces > Streptomyces peucetius. Next base: position 1,771,457 of record NZ_CP107567.1, read on the forward strand.
GGGTGCTGGAGAAGTGCGGCTTCGTGGTGACGGGGCGGGACCGGGGGTTCGCGAACGCACGGGGCGCGGAGACCGACGAGGTCCTGCTGACGCTGCGTGGGTGAGTTGCCCCGCCGCCCCTCCCCCGCGTGGCGGAGACGGATCGTCGTGCGGCAGGACGTGGGCCCGGTGGGTGGGGCGGGAGGGTGAGAGCATGACAACGACCACGGCCCAGTCCGGCCTCTCCCCACAGCCCCGCCCCGTCAGGTCCGCGCTGCGTGCCGTCGCGATCGCGGCCTGCGTGCCGTATCTCTCGCTGAAGATCGCGTGGATCGCCGGCAGCCGCGTCGGCATTCCCGAGGACAGCAGCCTCCTGGACCACCGCGTGCTGATGGCCGTCGCCAACAGCGTCACGGTGCTGATGGACGCGGCCGTCGTCGTACTGGCGCTGCTCCTCACCCGGCCGTGGGGGCAACGGGTGCGGGCCTGGCTGCTGGCCGTGCCGATCTGGGCCGCGACCGGACTGCTCGCGCCGATCATGGTCGGCTTCCCGCTGCAGCTGGCCGGCGTCGCCCTCGGCGGCACCAGGATGCAGGAGGCGGGCGACGAGCCGTTCCTCCACAACTGGGTGTTCAACGTGGTCTACGGCGGCTTCATCCTCCAGGGCCTCGCGCTGGGCGCGTTGTTCGTGCTGTACGCCAAGGAGCGCTGGGGTCATCGGCTGCGGGGCAGGGTGTGGGACCTGCCGTCCCGTGCGACGGGCCCCTTCATGCGGACGACCGCCGTCGCGGGCTCGCTGCTGGCGCTCTTCCCCGTGACCATGCACGTGCTGTGGGCCGCCGGTTCGACGACCGCCCTCCGGGCGGACCGGGTCGCACAGCGCACCACTGACTTCTACCTGCTGGAGGGCTCCCGGATCGCCTTCGTGGCCGTCGCCGTCACCGGCGTGCTGCTGCTCGCCTTCCGGCCGCGACCGGCCCTGCCCGTACGTCCGCCGCTGACGATGGCCTGGGTCGGGGCGAGTGCGATGGGCGCCTGGGGCGGGTGGATGCTGCTCGCCTCGCTCATGCCCGAGTCCGACGGGGCGGAGGGCCCCTCCGCGCTGCTGGTGCTCACCTACTCCGGGGAAATGGTCTCCGGTCTGCTGCTCACCTGCGCCATGGCCTCCTTGCTGCGCAGGCGCGGCGCGTGACGATGTCCGGTCCAAGGAGGCCGGCCGAGGGCCGGATGCGGTCCGGCACGGGGTGGCAGGCCGCCGGCCGGGCGCTGTTCGGCCGGCGGGCGAGGCTGCGCTGGGTCCATCTGGTACTCGGCGGCGCACTGTTGATGCCGTTCTGGCTGGTCGGCACGGTGGCCCTGGGGCCGCTGACGGGCGAGCAGGACATGTGGTCGCGCTCGCCGGCGTTCCTGTTCGGTGCGTACGGCGTCGCTCTGCCGCTCGCCGCCGTCGCCGGGCTGTTCCCGACGGCCAGGCGGCTGTCGGTGGCCGTCGCCCGCGCCCTGTGCGGGATTCCCGGCGAGCGGCTCGCCGACGGACACGCGCGCACCCGGGCCGGACGGGTGCGCACAGCGGGCTGGTGCACCCTCCACATGGGGGTCGGGGCGCTGGTCAGCGGCACGTCCCTCGCGCTGCCGCCGTTCGCCGTCGCACTGATCGCCGTGCCGCTGTTCCCGGGGGTGCGGAACTATCTGCGGATCGAGCCCTCCGTCTGGTCGTGGGTGCTCCTGCCGCTCGCGGGGACCGCGCTGCTGCTGGCTCTCGCGGCCGTGTCCGCCGCCGCCGGGGCGCTGCTGGCCCGCTGGGCGCAGGTGCTGCTGGGGCCCACTCCCGCCGACCGGCTGGCCGCTGCGGAGCGGCGGGCGACGGAACTCGCGGAACGCAACCGCCTCGCCCGCGAGCTGCACGACTCCGTGGGCCACGCGCTGTCCGCCGTCGCCCTCCAGGCGGGCGCGGCCCGCAGGGTGCTGGACAGCGACCGGGACAGCGACGTGGAGTTCGTACGGGAGGCGCTGGCCGCCATCGAGGAGACCACCCGGCGCACGGTGGGTGAACTGGACGCCGTGCTCGGCCTGTTGCGTCAGGACGTCGACGGCGCGGAGCGTCCCGGCGGTCCGACGCTCGGCACGCTGGACGGACTGCTGTCCCGCAGCGGCGTCCGGGTGTCGCTGCACACGGAGGGGCCGCTCACGGCCGTGCCGGCACCCGTCTCCCGCGAGGCGTACCGGATCGTCCAGGAAGGGCTGAGCAATGTCCTTCGCCATGCCGGGGCTTCGCCGGTGACACTGTGGATCGCCGCACGCGACGAGGAGTTGGAGATCAGGATGGAGAACCCGCTGCCCGAACAGGCCCCGGTGGTGCGCCCCGGAGGCGGCCGCGGGCTGCGCGGTGTCGCCGAGCGGGCCACGCTGCTCGGCGGCCTGGCCGAGGCGGGGCCGCGGGAAGGGATCTGGCGGCTGTCCGCCCGGCTGCCGCTGGAGGGACGCCGATGAGCACGGTCCGGGTCGCCGTCGCCGACGACGAGCGCATGGTCCGCACCGCGCTGCGCGTGATCCTCGAGGCCGAGCCCGGCCTGGAGGTCGTCGGCGAGGCGGCGACGGGCGCTGAGGCGGTCTCGGTGGTGCGGGAGCTGCGCCCGGACGTGGTGCTGATGGACGTACGCATGCCGGAGGTGGACGGTATCCGGGCCACCGAGCAGATCCTCGCCACGATGGACGCGCCGCCGCGGATCGTCGTCGTGACGACGTTCGAGAACGACTCGTACGTGTACGACGCGCTGTGCGCCGGAGCCGCGGGTTTCCTGCTGAAGCGGGCCGCGGCCGAGGAACTGGTGCAGGCGGTGCGGCTGGTGGCCCGCAGCGACTCGCTGCTGTTCCCGTCGGCCGTGCGCTCGCTCGCCGCCGCCTACGGCCGTACCCGGTCCGCGGCCGCGCCGCGGTGGGTGGCACGGCTGACGGAGCGGGAGGCGGAGGTGCTGCGGCTGATGACCACCGGGCTGACGAACGCGGAGATCGCCGGCCGGATGGGCGTGGGCCCGGCGACGACGAAGACCCACGTCGCGGCGGTGCTCGCCAAGATCGGAGCACGCGACCGTACACAGGCGGTGATCGCGGCGTACGAGTCGGGCTACGTCTCGCCCCGCTGACCGGGACGGCCGGACGGGCGTTTCGCCGCAGATGAGGAAGTCCTGAGAAAACGGGCGTACGGGAACGAACCGCGGCCCGCCGCTCGTCCCTCGTGCGGGATGAACAAGACGATCAGGCGTGCCGCCGTCTTCAGTCTGCTGCTGGTCCTCGCGCTGCTGGCGCAGGCGACCTGGGTGCAGGCCTACGAGGCGGCGGACCTCACGGACAACGACCACAACCGGCGGAAGGTCATCGCGCGGTACGCGCAGCCGCCGGGCGACATCGTCGTGGCCGGTTCGGCGGTCACCGGCTCGGAAAGGACAGAGGGAGGGGACCTTGCCTACAAGCGCACCTACACCGACGGCCCGCTGTACGCGGCCGTCACCGGCTACAGCTCCCAGGCGTACGGAGCGACCCAGCTGGAGGGCATCTACTCCGGCGTCCTCGACGGCACCGACATCCGTCTGAAGAACCCGCTGGACATGCTCACCCGCGCGCAGCAGGAACCGGGTGACGTGCTGACGACGATCGACCCGGCCGTCCAGAAGGCCGGATTCGAGGCGCTCGGCGACAAGAAGGGTGCCGCGGTCGCCGTCGACCCGAAGACCGGGGAGATCCTCGGCATGGTCAGCACCCCGTCGTACGACCCGTCGGCGATCAGCGGCACGACGGACGGCGAGGCATGGCAGAAGCTGCTCGACGACAAGGACAAGCCGCTGCTCAACCGGGCGCTGCGGCAGCCGCTGCCGCCGGGCTCGACGTTCAAGCTGGTCGTGGCGGCGGCCGCGCTGGAGGACGGCCTGTACGCGTCCGTCGACGAGCGGACCGACAGCCCCGACCCGTACCGGCTGCCCGGCACGGTCACCGACCTGGAGAACGAGAACCCGTCCGCCCCCTGCGAGAACGCCACGATCCGCACCGCGCTGCAGTACTCGTGCAACAACGTCTTCGGCAAGATGGCCGTCGACCTGGGGCAGGACAAGCTGCGGGCGATGGCGGAGAAGTTCGGCTTCAACGACGAGAAGCAGGACGTGCCGGTCCGGGCATCGGCGAGTGTCTATCCGTTCGGGATGAACGCCTCGTCCACCGCGCTGACGGGGATCGGCCAGTTCGACGTGACCGCGACCCCGCTGCAGATGTCCCTGGTGTCGGCCGCCCTCGCCAATGACGGCGTCCTGGTGTCACCGCACATGGTCTCCGAGGTGGTCTCTGCGGACGGCGACACGCTCCAGTCCTACGAGAACGCCGACTCGAAGCGGATCGTGTCGTCCGGCACGGCCGAGCAGCTGCGCAGCGCGATGGTGACGGTGGTCGAGGACGGTACGGGATCGAACGCGCAGATCCCCGGTCTCGAGGTCGGCGGCAAGACGGGCACCGCCCAGCACGGCGAGAACAACAGCAAGACGCCGTACGCCTGGTTCACCTCGTACGCCAAGGATCCGGACACCGGCAAGGAGGTCGCCGTCGCGGTGCTGATCGAGGACTCGGGCGCGGAGCGCTCGGAGGTCAGCGGCAACGGGCTGGCGGCGCCGGTGGCGCAGCGGATGATGGAGGCGGCACTGAAGTGATGACGGCCGGCCCCGCCCCCGGACCGGGGGCGGGGGCGACGGCGAGGGCCGGCGGGCAGGGCTACGACAGAGCGGGGCCGAGCAGGGCCAGGTCCGCGTCCGGGGCCAGGCCCGCGTGGTAGAGGCGCAGCTCCGTCGCGCCGAGGGAGGCCGCCTTCGCGGCGGACGCCGCGAGGGCGGCGGGCGCGCCGCCCATGCCCGTCACCACCGTGAAGTTGGCGGCGAGCACCGTCTCGTCCGTCGCGTGTTCCGCGAACGGCTCCAGCAGCTGTGGCCCTCCTGTGCACGGCACGACCACGCCGTCGGCGACCGACAGGATGTGCGCCGGGTCCACGCCGGCGTTCGCGCCGCAGTGGTGGGCCTTTGGATCGGCGTGCAGCAGAACCTGGAAACCCTCCGGAGCCGCGGCGCGCACCGCCGCGACCGCCGACTCCTGGAGTGTGCGCGCCGTGCGCGTACGGAACTCCAGTACCGCCTCTGCCTGGTCGGTCCCGAGCGGCCGTACCGGCGCGTCGTGGCCGTGCCAGACCGGCTCCAGGGCGTCGCGCACCGACGCGGCGAGCCGGCCGGGGTCGAGGCCCGCCCTCCCGTAACCGTCCCGGCAGGACGGGCAGAAGCAGAGCGACATCAGGTACTGCGCCGCGTCGTCGAGAGCGACGCCCGAGATCTTGTCGTGGGCGTGCAGGTGGGCCGCCCCGTACCAGCCGCAGGACTCCAGCTCGGTGCCCCGCGCGCCCGGTCGGACCGCCGCCTCCGCCGCCAGCGACACCAGGTACTCCCGCACAGCGGGCTGCGCGATGCACGGCGCCCAGGGGTAGCGGTCGCCGTAGGCGTTGACGACGGACGTGGCCGGGTGTTCGGCGCCCATGCGGGAGTTGTGCGCCAGGACGACCCAGGTGCGGACGTCGAGCCCGGCGGCCTCCAGCGTGGCCGCCGCCTCGCCGTACGCGTCGCCCGGCGCCCACTCACCGGCCGCGTACGGCCGCAGTCCGCGTCCGGCCCAGCGTGCCGCGTCGGGCGGGTAGAGCACCGCGGCGTACTCGGCGGTGACGATCCGGTGGCGCGGGTGGCGTGGTGTCAGGGCGCGCGTGGAGTGGTACGCGGAGGCGAGGGTGACCTGCCGTACGCCGAGGTCCGCGATGCGGGCGGCGGCGTCGGGGTCGCCCACGACGTCCCACGGATACAGGAAGGCGGCGGCCTTCACGCGCCCTCCTTCAGCAGTGCCCTGCCCTGCTCGATCAGCGCCGCGAGCGCCTCGGTGTGCCGGCCGGCGGGTTCGGTCAGCGGTGGCCGCACCTCGCCGACGTCCAGGCCCTCGAGGCGTACGCCGGCCTTGACGAGCGACACGGCGTATCCGCGGCCTTGGTTGCGCAGTTCGACGAGCGGTACGAAGAAGCCGTCGAGGAGGCGGTTCACCGTCTTGTCGTCGCCGGTGGTGAGCGCGCGGTGGAAGGCGAGGGCGATGTCCGGGGCGAAGGCGAAGACGGCGGAGGAGTACAGGGTGATGCCGATGCCGCGGTAGGCGGGTCCGGTGAGCTCGGCGGTGGGCAGCCCGTTGAAGTAGAGGAAGTCGCGCTCGGGGAGCTCCTGGCGCACGGCGCTGACGGTCCGCTGCATGAGGTCGAGATCGCCGTGGCCGTCCTTGAGGCCGATGATCTTCGGATCCCTGGCCAGTTCGACGACGGTACGGGGCGAGAAGACCGCGTTGTCGCGCTGGTAGACGATGACGTCCAGGGACGTCGCGGCGGCGAGCCGAGTGTAGTGGCGCAGCAGCCCGGCCTGGTCGGGGACGACGAGGTAGGGCGGCATGGCGAGGAGCCCGTCCGCGCCCGCCTGCTCGGCGATCCGGGCGTACTGCTCGGCGAGCGCGGTGCCGTACCCCGCGCCCGCGAGGACCGGTACCCGGCCGGCCGTCTCCTCGACGGCGGCGGCGACGCAGTCGCGGAACTCGCCGGGGGTCAGGGCATGGAACTCCCCCGTGCCGCAGCAGGCGAAGACGGCGGCCGCGCCGGCGTCGACGCCGCGTCTCACATGCGCGCGGAAGGGGTCGAGGGCGAGTTCGCCGTCCGGTCCGTACGCGGTGACGGGGAAGAACAGCGGTCCCTGGACCCGGGTGAGCCGGGCGGCGAGCGGATCTGAGGTCACGGGCGCTCCCTGGGCCGTGCTCCGGGCTCCGGGCCCGTGCACAATTCTGATCGATGTCCATATCTCTGAACACGCTCACGCTAGGGCAGCCGCGTCGCGCCGGTCAAGACGGAAACCCGCATTCCAGGCCCGGAGTCACCCGATCCACGCGACACTTGACGACACCGGGGCCGCTCCTTAGCGTGTCCATGCATGTGAATGTCGTCCATGCATCTGAGCACTTCGAGGAGATCCGCCCATGCCAGCTGCCCGTACCGTCCTGCTCACCGGCGCAGCCGGCGGACTCGGCACCCTGATGCGCGGCCTGCTGCCCGCGTACGGCTACGAGCTGCGCCTCTTCGACGCCGTTCCCATCGAGGGTGAGCCGGACGCGATCACCGCCGACCTCGCCGACCGGGCGGCGCTGCGCGAGGCCGTACGGGGCGTCGACGCGGTGATCCACCTCGCGGGCATCTCCCTGGAGGCGTCGTTCGACAAGATCCTGCGCGCCAACATCGAGGGGACGTACAACCTGTACGAGGCCGCGCGTGAGGAGGGCGTGCGGCGCGTGGTCTTCGCCTCCAGCAACCACGCGGTCGGCTATGTCCCGCGCCCGGACGGCGAAGCGCCCTTCGCCCCCGGGGAGCTGATCCCGGTCGAGACCCGCCACCGGCCCGACACCTTCTACGGACTGTCCAAGTGCTTCGGTGAGGATTTGGCGCAGCTGTACTGGGACCGGCACGGACTTCAGACGGTCTCGGTGCGCATCGGCTCCTGTTTCATGGAGCCGACCTCGGTGCGGATGCTGTCCGTCTGGATGAGCCCCGGCGACGGAGCCCGGCTCTTCCACGCCGCCCTCACCGCCGAGGACGTCGGCCACTCGATCGTCTACGGCTCGTCGGCCAACACCCGGCTGTGGTGGGACCTCACGAGCGCGCGGGCGCTCGGCTACGAACCGCAGGACGACTCCGAGCAGTACGCCGCGAAGCTCATCGCCGAGCACGGCGAACTCGCCCCGGACAATCCGGACCACGCCCACCTCGGCGGCCACTTCACGACCCGTCCGCCGCAGTGGCCGCACTGACGGCCGCCCCACCGATGGCCCGGCCTCCTCCCGGGCCCCGGGTCCCACTGCGGCGAAATCCGCGTGCCGCACGGTCGTGGGCCCGCCAGGATGACGGCATGGCGAAACCCTTCGGATTCAGTTACACGCAGCTCGGTGACGGCACGGTCACCATCACCCACCGCGGCCGTGCGGCGGGCACACTGCGCGGCAGCCGCGCGGAGAAGTTCCTGAGGGAGGTCGGGGCGGGGGATGCGCAGCTGGTCATGGCCCGGTGGACCGGCGCGTACAAATTCGGCAATGAGCGGGTGGCGCGAAATCATCCCCGTAACAGGTGACTACGGTAAGGGAACGGTAAAGCGGACTCGCTCGTTACCCCAGTCATGACAGCTATGACCCCCGGCTCGAACATCCCCCTGACCGCCGCGCGCGTGGCGGTGGACGTCGCCGCTCCGGTGCGGCTCGACGTATCGGGCCTGCTGCTCACCGCCGACGGCAAGGTGCGCTCCGACGACGACTTCATCTTCTACAACCAGCCCCAGGGCCCCGGCGTCACCTACCGCTCCGGCGGCGGCACGGCACCCGACGCGATCCTGATCGACACCGCGGCCGTCCCTCCGGGCATCGAGAGGATCGTCGTGACGGCCAGCCCGGACGCGGCCGGCCGGACCTTCCAGGGCATCGAACCCACCGCCACCATCCGCAACGGCGACGACGGCAGCGCGCTCGCCACCTTCACCCCGCCGCAGCTCGGCGCGGAGACGGCGCTGGTCGTCGTCGAGATCTATCTGCGCAACGGCGCGTGGAAGGCCCGCGCCGTCGGCCAGGGCTATGCGAACGGCCTCGCGGGCATCGCCACGGACTTCGGCGTCTCCGTCGACGAGGAACCCGCGGCCCCGGCGGCCCCTCCCGTCGCCGCCGCGCCGCCCGCCGCGCCACGGACGGTGACGCCCCCGCCGCCGCCCTCCGCGCCGCCGGCCGCCCCCGCCGCGCCCCAGGCCGCCACCGGCAAGATCAACCTGGACAAGGGCCGGGTGAACCTCCAGAAGAACCAGACGGTGTCCCTGGTCAAGGGCGGCCGTCCGCTGCTCTCCCAGGTCAAGATGGGCCTCGGCTGGGAGCCCGCCTTCCGCGGCAAGGACATCGACCTCGACGCCTCCGTCATCGCCTACGGCCCGAGCCGCAACCACCTGGACAGCTGCTACTTCGGCAAGCTCTCCATCCTGGGCGGCTCCATCAAGCACTCCGGCGACAACCTCACCGGCGAGGGCGCGGGGGACGACGAGGTCATCGTCGTGGACCTGGGCAGGCTGCCGGCGGACGCCACGGGCCTCGTCTTCACCGTCAACTCCTTTTCCGGCCAGAAGTTCACCGAGGTCGCCAAGGCCTACTGCCGGCTGCTGGACGCCACCACGGGAGAGGAGCTGGTCCGCTTCGACCTGACCGGCGCCGAGCCCCAGACCGGCGTGATGATGGCCAAGCTGATCAAGCAGTTCTCCGGCGAGTGGGAGATGACCGCCATGGGCGACTTCGTGAAGTCGCGCACCGTGCGCGGCATGGTGAAGCCCGCCGCGCAGGCGCTCTGAAAAGGTCCGCCGGGGGCGCCCGTCACGGTGCGACGGGCGCCCCCGGCGAAGGGGCTGTTCAAACGGGACGTGCTCAGAGTTTGGCCAGTTTGGAGAACGGGCTGAGGATGCGGCCCTGCCTGCCGGAGAAGTCGACAAGCACAGCGGCGTTGTCCCCTTCCACGGCGAGGACTCTCCCCAGACCGAACTGGTCGTGGGACACCCTGTCGCCCGCTTCGTAGCACTCGATCGGCGGCTCTTCCAGGGACGGACGGTTGAAGGGGCTGGACGGCAGGTGGCGCCGGGAACCGGCTGACTTTGTCATTGCCCTCAGTATGCGCCCCCGGCCCCGCACCACGCCACGCCCAAGTGCCCCGCAGTGGGTCGGTCACTGCGGTGCCCTGCGCGCTTCAGGCCCTTCGGGGCGCGTCCGGGCCGGCCGATATGTGCCGCTCCCGGGCGGGAGCGTATAAACGCCACTTGAACGCCGTACGTCATCGGAAGAGGCCTTCGCTGTCATGAATCCCCCCGGCAAGGGACGCCGCGTCCTGATCAGCGGAGCGTCCCGGGGCCTCGGCCGCGCCGTCGCCCACGCCTTCGCCGCGAACGGCGACCGCGTCGCCGTCCACTACGGCACCCGCGAGGAAGAGGCCCGCCGCACCCTCGAGGCACTGCCCGGCACGGGCCATGTCCTCGTGGGCGGCGACCTGACCGCCGCGCCCGGCGCGGCGGCCGTCGCCGAACGCGCCGTCGCCGGCCTCGGCGGCATCGACGTCCTCGTCAACAACGCGGCCGTCAACGTGCGACATCCTCTCGCCGAGACGCCGTACGAGGAGTGGGCCGAGATCTGGCAGCGGCACGTTGCCGTGAACCTGCTCGCCACGGCGAATCTCAGCCATTGCGCCGCGCGGCGCATGATCGCGGACGGCACGGGCGGCCGGATCGTCAACATCGGCTCACGCGGGGCGTTCCGTGGCGAGCCGGACCATCCGGCATACGGCGCGACGAAGGCGGCGGTCCACGCGCTGGGCCAGTCCCTGGCGGTCTCCCTGGCGCCCTACGGCATCGGCGTCGCCTCGGTCGCGCCGGGCTTCTTCGAAACGGAACGCGTCGCGGACCGCCTCAAGGGCCCGGAGGGCGACGCCATCCGCGCCCAGAGCCCCTTCGGCCGGGTCGCCTCTGCGGACGAGATCGCGTCGGCGGTCCTGTGGCTGGCATCGCCGGAGGCAGAGTGGTCGTCGGGCACGGTCCTGGACCTCAACGGCGCGTCCCACCTCCGCTGAGCCCTTGGGCGGGCGGCCGACCGGGTCCACGTTTCCGGGCGTGGCCGGGTCCGGGCGCTCCTCGGGCTCGGCCCGGTCCGTGTACTTCTCGGGCGGGGCCCGGTCCGTGTTGCGTGGCGTCCGGGTGCCGCGCTCCAAAGGCCCCGACCCCCGCAACCACCCACCGGCGAAGCCGCACAGGCCCGGCCCACGCCAGGGCCCGGGGTGGCGCGAGCGTCAGCGAGCCGAGCGGGACTTGAAGGCCGCCTTGCGCGCCTCCTTCGCCATGGCCTTGTCCCGGTGCAGCCGCCCCATCGCCTCCAGCACGTCGGCCGTCGCCGGGTGGTCCACCCGCCACGCCGTGTCGAAGAACCCGCTGTGGCGGCCGACCAGCCCCTCCACCAGGTCCTGGAGCTCCGCGGCCTCGCCGCCCGCCGCGAGCTGCGCGGCGATCGTGTCGATGGCCAGCCAGAAGATCATCGACTCGGGCGGCGCCGGCACGTCCCCCGTGCCTCGTTCCGCGAGCCAGACGCGGGCGAGGCCGCCCAGCTGCGGGTCGTCGAGGGCGTCGCGCACGGCGGGCTCCGCGGGCAGGCCGACGAGGGCGAGCGCCTGCTGGCAGTGGAGCCGGCGCAGGGGCGCGCCCTCGTCGTTGCCGCGCGCCGCGGTGAGGAGTTCGCGGGCGGCGTCGGCGGGTGCGCGCCGGGCGAGCCACTGCTCGGTCTCGGCGCGGGCGGAGATCTCGGGGAACTGGGCGAGCCCGTCGAGCAGTACGTCCGCGCCCTTGTCCGCGAGATCGCCCACCGCGGGGGCCTCGACACCGGCCTCCAGCAGCCGGGCCCTGACGCCGTAGAGCCCCAGCGGAGTGAGCCTGACCATGCCGTACCGGGTGACGTCCTCTTCGTCGACGAGAGGGCCGGCGGTGCTCTCCTCCGCCATCAGGGCCTCGTCCACCGGGTGGTAGCGGACGAGCCCGACGGGCTCGAGCAGCCGGAACTGGTCGTCGAGGCGCATCATCGCCTCCGAGACCTGCTCCAGCACGTCGTCGGTCGGCTCGCCCATGTCGTCGGGGACGATCATCGACGCGGCGAGCACGGGCAGCGGGACGGACTCCTCGCCGGCGCCGCCGTCGGTGACCGTCAGCAGGTAGAGGTTGCCGAGCACTCCCTCGAGGAACGCGGCCTCCGCCTCGGGGTCCCAGTTCAGCGCTTCGAGGTCGATCTCGCCGTCGTCGCCGATGACGTCGGTGATGTCCTCGAGCACGGGGGCGATGGCGTCGGCGAAGACGACGTCCAGGGCGTCCTGCCACAGGCCGAGCACGTCCTGCGGCGAACCGCCGGTGACGCGTGCGAGGTTGGCCCCCGCGACGACACCTCCGGTGCCGCTGCCCGATCCGGAACCGGTCTCGGCCCCGGGCTCGAAGCCGGACCCGGACCCGGAGCCCGACCCGGCCCCGGACTCGGAACCCGAAGCCCCCGCGTCTTCGATGTCCACGAGTCCGGTGTCGACGGCGACGCGCCACGCCTCGCTCGCGTACGCGGGGCCGTCGTCGTCCCCGCCCAGACCCAGCGCCTCGGCCGCGGCCGGCAGCTGCTCGTCGACGAGTTCGCCGCCGACGCCGACCCTCGTCCGCGGGTCGGCCCAGCGGGCGAGCCGTACGGCACGGGCCAGCAGCGGGGTGGCCAGCGCGTCCCGCGCCAGCTCCGCGTCCGAGGGCAGCCGTACCGGTGGCAGGGTGGGGCGGTCTTCGGGCATCTGGTGGGTCTCCTCCACGGCGTACCGGATCCGGGCGGCCTTGTGGGCGACTGGACGGGCCCCAGCGTAGACGCAATTCGTGCCGCTTCGCCGCGCCTGCCCGGTACGGCCGCCCGGCCTGCGGCGCGCTCCACCGGTTCATCGGGCCTTCTGCCTCCGTACACCCGCCGGCTCTTGACAAGTGCCCTGCTCAGCCAAGAGATTGACGCGCGTAGAACCCGCCGGGCCGTTCGACCGGGGCCCGCGGACCCCTCATCCCTCACTTCCGGAGAACCTTGATGCCTTCCTCCGTCGTACCGAGAACCACCGCCGTCGCGGCCGTCGTCGCCGCAGCGCTGGCCGCGGGCCTGCTCGCCGGCTCCGCGAGCGCCTCCGCGGCGGACTCCGCCAGCGGAACCGCGACCGCGGCCGACACCTCCCAGGTCCGGATCCACGACATCCAGGGCAGCACCCGCATATCCCCGCTGGTGGGCCGTCAGGTCGCCGACGTGCCGGGCATCGTCACGGGCGTCCGGACCTACGGCTCCAGGGGCTTCTGGTTCCAGGACCCCGAGGGCGACGGCGACCGGGCCACCAGCGAGGGCGTCTTCGTCTACACCGGCTCCTCACCGACCGTCGCGGTCGGCGACCGGGTCACCGTCTCCGGAACGGTCACCGAGTACGTCCCCGGCGGCACGTCCTCCGGCAACCAGTCGCTGACGGAGATCACGCGGCCCACCGTCACCGTGGTCTCCTCCGGCAACGAGGTACCCGAGCCGGTCACCGTCTCCGCGTGGTCGGTGCCCTCCGCGTACGCCCCGGAGGGCGACCCGGCGGCGGGCGGCAGCATCAACGGCCTCACCCTCGCCCCCCGGGCCTACGCCCTGGACTACTACGAGTCGCTCGAGGGTGCCAACATCCGCATCGGCACCTCGCGTGTGGTCGGGGCGACCGACCCGTACGCGGCGCTGTGGGTGACGGTCAAGCCGTGGGAGAACGACAACCGGCGCGGCGGTACCGTCTACGGCTCGTACGACTCGCAGAACACCGGCCGGCTGAAGATCGAGTCCCTGACCCCGCTCGCCCAGCAGCCCTTCCCGAAGGCGAACGTCGGTGACGTCCTCGAGGGCGTCACGGAGGGCCCGCTGGACTTCAACCAGTACGGCGGCTACACGCTCACCGCCCGCAGCCTCGGTACGGTCCACGACCGCGGCCTGGAGCGCGAGAAGACCCGCCCGCAGCGGGACGGCGAGTTGGCGGTGGCCACGTACAACGTGGAGAACCTGGACCCCTCCGACCCGCAGGCGAAGTTCGACGCGCTGGCGAGGGCCGTCGTCGAGAACCTGGCCTCGCCGGACATCCTCGCCCTGGAGGAGATCCAGGACGACACCGGCGCCAAGAACGACGGCACCGTGTCGGCCGCGGGAACGGTCAAGAAGTTCACGGACGCGATCGTCGCGGCGGGTGGTCCGTCGTACGAGTGGCGCGGTATCGACCCGGAGAACAACCAGGACGGCGGCCAGCCCGGCGGCAACATCCGCCAGGTGTTCCTCTTCAACCCGGAGCGGGTCTCCTTCACGGACCGCGCGGGCGGTGACGCGACGACGGCGACCGCTGTCGTTCGCGAGGAGCGCCGGGCCGCTCTGTCCCTGTCCCCGGGCCGTATCGCCCCGGCGAGCGACGCCTGGGAGGACAGCCGCAAGCCGCTGGCCGGCGAGTTCACCTTCCGTGGCCGTACGGTCTTCGTGATCGCCAACCACTTCGGTTCGAAGGGCGGCGACGAGTCGCTGCTCTCGCACCACCAGCCGCCGAACCGTTCCTCCGAGGTGCAGCGCCTGGAGCAGGCGCAGGTGGTGAACGCGTTCGTCAAGGACATCCTGGCGGTCGACCGCAAGGCGGACGTGCTGGTGCTGGGGGACATCAACGACTTCGAGTTCTCCCGGACGACGCAGGCCCTGACGGACGGTGGCGCCCTTTATCCGGCGGTCAAGTCCCTTCCGCGGTCTGAGCGTTACTCGTACGTCTACCAGGGCAACAGCCAGGTGCTGGACCAGATCCTCACCAGCCCGTCGATCCGCCGCTTCAGCTACGACAGCGTGCACATCAACGCGGAGTTCGCGGACCAGAACAGCGACCACGACCCTCAGGTGCTGCGTTTCCGCCCGTAGCCGGGTCGTGTCCGTGGCGGCGCGGGGCCTTCAGCGCAGCAGGTCCCGCGCCCACGCGGTGACGTCGAGGTCCCCCGATGTACCGATGTCCAGCCGGAACGGCAGCGTCTGCGAACTCTCGCCCTCCTTCGGGGTGACCACCAGACAGGCGCCTTCGGTCACGGGGTCGAAGGACGTCACCCGGTTGTTCCAGTTGAGCACCGACTTCACGCTCTGCCCCGGCGCGAGGGTCAGCGGCTTCGGCCCCTGTTCGCGTCCCGCGTCGGTGCAGGGGGTCGTGGGTGACGGTCAGCCGCAGTGGGCCGCGGTCCTCGCCCGGCGACGGCGCGGCGAAGCCGCTCCCGGCGGCCCCCTCGCGACCGCAGCCGCTCAGCGCGCCGGCCGCCATCACCGCCGCCGGCGCCGCCCGCCGTATCGTTTCCGCCATCCCGTTTCCCTCCCCGTCGCCCCGTCCTCGTGCCGATCATGCCGACTACGGCCGATACATCAGCACTGCTTCATGATCAGATGAAGCAGATTTAACTGGAGCTAAGCGGTCCAGGCCCGCAGACTGCGAGCATGACCTCCTCTCCTCCCTTCGGCCGCGCGGTGTGCGCCATGGTCACGCCCTTCGCCGACGACGGTTCCCTCGATCTCGACGGCGCTCAGGAGCTGGCAGCGCGTCTCGTCGACGGCGGCTGCGACGGTCTGGTGCTCTCCGGCACCACCGGCGAGTCGCCGACCACCTCGGACGACGAGAAGGCCGCGCTCGTCCGGGCAGTGGCACAGGCGGTCGGCGGCAGAGCCGCCGTCGTCGCGGGCGTCGGCACCGCGGACACCCGGCACACCGTCGAAGCGGCGCGGGCCGCGCAGGCGGCGGGAGCGGACGGCGTGCTGGTGGTCACCCCGTACTACAGCCGCCCTCCACAGGCCGCCGTGGAGGCGCATTTCCGCCGGGTGGCCGACTCGGTCGGCGTCCCCCTGATGCTGTACGACATCCCCGGCCGCACCGGTACCCGCGTCGAGCCCGACACGATGCTGCGGCTCGCGGAGCATCCGCGCATCGTCGCGGTGAAGGACTGCGCGTACGACCTGCTGGGCAGCTCGAAGGTCATCGCGCGCAGCTCGCTGGCCTACTACTCGGGCTGCGAGGAGCTGAACCTGCCGCTCCGCGCGGTGGGCGGCGCGGGCTTCGTGTCGACCGTGGCCAACGTCGCCGCTCCGCAGCTGCGGGCGGCACTGGACGCGTACGACGCGGGTGACAACGCCCGGGCGACGGCGCTGAACCAGCGCACGCTGCCGCTCGCCGAGCTGATGATGGCGTCCGGCCTGCCGGGCACCGTGACCGCGAAGGCGCTGCTCACCGCGCTGGGCCTGCCGGCCGGTCCGGTGCGCGAGCCGCTGCAGCCCGCCGGTCGCGAGGCGACCGACGGGCTGTTGCGCGCGTACACGGAGCTGACCGGCCACCGTCTCGTGGAGACCTCTCAGTTGCGCACGTAGGTGCTGCCGAGGACCGCCGCGTGCTCCAGGACGTCCTCCAGCGGGTCGTCGATCTGCCCCGTCGAGATCAGCGAGACGCGATGCCCGT
Source organism: Streptomyces peucetius (assembly GCF_025854275.1). Taxonomy (NCBI): domain Bacteria; kingdom Bacillati; phylum Actinomycetota; class Actinomycetes; order Kitasatosporales; family Streptomycetaceae; genus Streptomyces; species Streptomyces peucetius. Next base: position 1,787,610 of record NZ_CP107567.1, read on the forward strand.
TGTGGGCGTCGGTGTGCGTCTCGTCGGCGCGTGCGACCCCGTGCGAGGCCATCGCTGCGAACAGCGCGCACATGCCGAGAGCGGTCAGCCTGGTCTTCATGCCGGTCTTCATGCCGGTCTTCATGCCGGTCTTCATGCCGTTTCCTCGCCCTGCCCGTCCGAAGTGGACCTGGTGACGCTGCGTGTCCGGCCTGCTTATCGTCTGGTACGGCCCGGAAGTTACGCAGAGTCACACGAAGGAAGGGGCGCTCGCCATGTGCCTTGATCAGTTGTGGCTGTTCTGATTGCGATGCAGGTCAAGGGGTCAGCTTGCCCCAGGGGCCGTCTCGGGGCCGTCCTCGGTACTGTCCGGGTCCCGGAAGATGCGATCCACGGCGGCCCGGGTGCGCGCCTCGCTGTTCGGCATCAGGTGCGTGTACGTGCGCAGGGTGAAGCTCGGATCGTGGTGGCCCAGGTACTCGCTCAGTGCCTTGATGCTCTCCCCCGCGTCCAGGAGCACCGAGGCGTAGAAGTGCCGAAGGGCGTGCATGCCGTTCTCGCGTCCGAGGGGAACGCCGGCGGCCGTGAGGGCCGGTCGCCACACATACTGGTTGAAGCGCGTTCGGTGAAGAGCCCGAGCCTTGTTCCGAACGTTGACGAACAGCAGCAAGGACGTCACAGGCGGACCGTCCAGCGTCTTCCAGGGCAGCGTGACCTCTACCGGATCGTGCCTCGTGATGTGATCGGCCAGCGCGAAGGCGACTGTCTCGGGCAAGGGCACGTGACGTTCCTTGCCACCCTTGGGCGGGCCGAAGACCGCCTGTGTGCCTCGAAAGATCTTGACCTGCCGGACGACGTGGACCGTGCCCCCGAGGAAGTCGACGTCTTCGAGCGCCAGGCCGAAGATCTCGCCTTGCCGAAGGCCGCATCCGGCCCCCAGAGTCACCATCTCCTGGTATGCGTTCGGTAGCGCTTCGTGTACCGCTGTCACGCGCTCGAGGGACCAGGGCTTGACCTTGCGCCCATCGAGAGACGGCGCCCGGACGGAGCGAGCGCGGCAGGGAATCTCTGCGATGACTCGGTCTTCCACAGCGGCCGTGAACACGGCGGACACGTTGGCGAAGATCGACCGCCGGTAGGACGCCGCGCGTCCCGTGGCTTCCAGCTCCCGCATCCATGCGCGCAGGTGAGATGGACGGAAGGAGGCCATTGGCCGATCACCGAGGTACGGAAGGGCGTGGACCCGGAGACGGATCTCGACACTCTCACGGGTCACCGGGTCGATGGTGAGTGCCGCCATCCACTGCTTGGCGTACTCGCCGAAGGTCACCGAGCCCGCAGCCGGATCGATGTACCGCCCCTGCGACATGTCCGCTTCGATGTTGGCGAGCCACTGGTCCGCCTTGCGCTTCTGCTTGTCCGGGAAGCTCGTGACGGAATGCGAGGAGATCCGCGACCAGTGTGGCCGCACAGCCGTCCTGATGGCCTTGTTCACGCCACACCTTGCAAACTTCCAGGCCATATCGGACCAGCGCTTCCTCGTATCCCGCCCACATCCGCACTGCTGGATGGTGGCGCCACCCGTAACCCGGCACGACGAGGCCACGAAGGACCTGCAATGCCTCGACCCGCTGTTTTCCAAGTCGGCGACGGTCCAAGACCAGGGCCGAGGATCTGAAGTCGGGGTAGGGCAGGAAAGTCTGCATGCCTTCGCCCCTGCCAGGCAGGGACCTCCTCCTCCTTGTAGGGCGAAAAATCCGCTGCCCGACTCGGCCTTTACCGATCTCCGGTGCCAGTGGTACGTCGGCCGAGGAGAAGCGCAAGACCGACCATGGCGATGCCCAGCACGAAGTGAAGCCAGTCGTCGGCAGTGTTGAGGGGCACGAAGTTGGCGTCACTGTCCTGGCTGACGGCCATGCCGTATATCCACAACGCTAGGTAGATGGCCCCGCCGACGAGCAGATAGCTATACGCAGCGGAAGCGGTACGGGCCAGTGCCAGACCTGCAACCCCGAAAGCCAGGTGGACCAGATTGTGCAGGATGGAAATCTGGAAGATCCCGAACAGCTTGGCACCCGACTCGTGCGAGGCGAATTCCATCGCGCTGTAACTCGTGGTGACACCGGGGATGAAGCCCAGTATGCCCACCAACAGGAATACGGCCCCCACCAGCATAGCGGCCTGCTGCACAGGGGCACGGGCGGTCACGCGGCGTGTATGTGTGGTCATGGTTTGTCGCTCCTCACTGTCTAACGGATGACGAGCATGAAGAAAGCAGGCACTGCGCACGAGTACCACGCCTGGTGCAGAAACCACCTGGACGAGCAACGGCATCGGCGCGCGGCAACAGGTCGATGCCAGAAGAAATCTGTCGGCTTTCCACCGATCGAGCTGCTCGACTTGTTGAAGCCACAAACAAAAAGTGGCCGCCGATTCGTTGGAGTGCGGGTGTTGGTCAAGAAAATGGGCACCCGCCAGCGCGAGGACCGCAGGAAACCCACCCACTACCGACCTATGAGCGGGAGAACACATGAGCGTCAAGAAAATGCACGAGATGGGCATCCGCAGCGAGCACGCCTACATGGCCGCCTTCACTTCCATCGGCCTGACCGTTGCGGCCTGGATGACCAGCCTCAAAGCCGAACCCGGCACTGGGCTCGCCCGCGCCGACCGGTGGGGCATCTTCGTGGGCGAGTGGGCTCCCACGTTCTTCGGCCTCGGCCTCGCCCTGTCCCACTACGAACAGCACGACGGCACCCTCACGGCCAGCGTCCATGAACTCCGGGAGCGCAAGGCGGCTAGCTGAAAAAGGGCTGCAGCAGCCGGAAGCCTCCCCAGTGGTGCCTGCCCGGGCGGGCACCACCGCCATACCATCAGCCCCATTGGGAGATCACGAACGCCTACAGCACCCCGAGGGCCTGGGGCGGAAGTAGGGTGACGGCATGAGCGCGCTACCGATCCGCCCACGCTGTGGGCAGGACTAGATCCATCGGTATCGTTTCACGAGCAATGGAGCGGCGTTCTCCTTGTGCACCGAATGCGACTCCTTGTGATGGCCGCAGGCGGAGACAGCGACGGACATCCCCAATGCATTGTTCCTCGATGATGTCGTGGCAGCCAGACTTGGGGAAGTGGGGAAGAAGGCAACCCGTGGACCGCCCGCGTGTGGGCCGATGTGATTGAACCTCTGCCAGACGCGGGCTGACATCCGCAGCTGACATCAACGACAGCGAACAGCAGCAGCGTGCCGCAGCTTTGGTCGGAGCTACAGCCGCGCTGGGAGGTGTCCCGGGGCCTGCCGGGACGAATTCCTAATGCGGTGCTCACGCACGAGCGCCCTCCCGGGCCGTGCTCGGGCCGTGGAAGGGCGCTCAATGGTGACCAACGTCGACAGGTACCGACAGCTCGGCAGCAGGTCAGGACGTCGACCGATTAGGCGGCCGCAGGTCACGGCCGCCGGTGATCAATTGTGGCTGTGCAGCACGTCGTTGAGTCCGCCCCACACCGCGTTGTTCGGACGGGCCTCGACGGTGCCGGTGACCGAGTTGCGGCGGAAGAGGATGTTGCTCGCGCCGGACAGCTCACGGGCCTTGACGATCTGCCCGTCGGGCATCGTGACGCGGGTGCCCGCCGTGACGTACAGGCCCGCCTCGACGACGCACTCGTTGCCGAGCGCGATGCCGACGCCCGCCTCGGCACCGATCAGGCAGCGCTCGCCGATGGCGATGATCACGTTGCCGCCGCCGGACAGCGTGCCCATGGTCGAGGCGCCGCCGCCGATGTCGGAGCCGTCACCGATGACGACACCTGCGGAGATGCGGCCCTCGACCATCGACGTGCCGAGGGTGCCGGCGTTGAAGTTGACGAAGCCCTCGTGCATGACGGTGGTGCCCTCGGCGAGGTGCGCGCCGAGCCGCACCCGGTCGGCGTCGGCGATGCGCACGCCCTTCGGCGCGACGTAGTCCGTCATCCGCGGGAACTTGTCGATCGACGTGACCTGGAGGTGCAGGCCCTCGGCGCGGGCGTTCAGCCGCACCGTCTCGACCTGGTCCACGGCGACGGGGCCGAGGCTGGTCCACGCCACGTTGGCGAGGAGCCCGAAGACGCCCTCCAGGCTCTGCCCGTGCGGCTTCACGAGCCGGTGGGAGAGCAGGTGCAGACGCAGGTAGGCGTCGTGGGCGTCCAGCGGCTTGTCGTCGAGCGAGGCGATCACGGTGCGCACGGCGACGACCTCGACACCGCGGCGCGCGTCGGGTCCGACGGCCTTCGCGGCGGCCGCGCCGAGGAGCTCGACGGCCCGCTCCGCGGTCAGCCGCTCGGTGCCGGCGGGACCGGGCTCGGCGGCGAGCTCGGGCGCGGGGAACCAGGTGTCGAGAACAACGCCGTCGTCGGTGACGGTGGCGAGTCCGGCGGCGACGGCGCCGGTGGTACGGGGTGCGGAAGACGTGTCGGTCATGACAGGAAACCTAACCGGCGAGGCGGCACCCGGGCCAACCGGTCTCAGGTGCCGGGCGCTACGGTGTGCCGTCCGAACAGCAGAAACACTCGGGGGGCGAACGATGACCCACGGAAACACACCGCCGTACGCAGGACCGCCCGGGCCGTATCCGGGCCCGCCGCCCGGCTGGGGCGGCTGGATCCCGCCGAGACCCGGCGTCATACCGCTCGCACCGCTCGGCTTCGGCGACATCCTGGGCGGGGCCTTCTCGACGATCGGCCGCCACTGGAAGCAGTTGCTGGCCATGGCGCTGGCCGCGTACGGCATGGCGCTCGTGGTCGTCGGCGCGGTCATCGGTGTCGCGTACCTGGCGCTTTCCGACCGGCTCGACCGGATGCTCGACTCCGATACCGCACCCGGCTGGGACGACGTCTGGCCGCTCGTCGTCGGTTTCGGCGCGGTGTACCTCATCGGCATGTTCGTGATGCTGGTCGCCAACGCCCTGATCTACGCGAGCTGCCCGGCCGTCCTCCAGGACGCCGTCCTCGGCCGCCCGTCCACATTCGGCGTGATCTGGCGCCGCAGCGTGCGGCGTGTGTGGTCGGTGCTCGGCACCGTCCTTCTCACGGCCCTGATCGTGGCGGTCCCTGTCGCCCTGACGGCAGTGGCCTTCTTCTCGGTGTTCCTCTCGCTCATGGTGTTCAGCCTGGGCGAGGACGGCGGCGGCTACGGCTGGCTGTCCCTGATCGGCGTCCTCGGCATGCTGGCCACCGCCCCGCTGGCCGTCTGGCTCTGGGTGAAGTTCAGCCTCGCCCCGGCCGCGGCCGTCTTCGAGGGGCAGGGCACGATCGCGGCGATGACCCGTTCCTCACGGCTGGTGCAGGGTGCCTGGTGGCGGATCTTCGGCATCTCCCTGCTGGCCACGCTCATGGCGGGGGTGGCCGGCTTCATCATCCAGATGCCGTTCTCGTTCGCCAACGTGTTCGCGCCGGGTCTCACACAGGACCTGTCCAGCAGCGGGGCCGCCGTCACGGCCGTGATCGTCATCATGGTGTTCAGCCTGCTCAGCTCACTGATCGGCCGTATCCTCACGGCCGCGTTCCCGCAGCTGGTGGTGAGCCTTCTCTACGTCGACCAGCGCATCCGCAGGGAGAACCTGGCCCCTGCCCTCGCGCAGGCGGCCTCCGAGCCGCCTGCCGCCGGGTGAGGGACCGCGTTGCGACGCAGCCGGGAGACAGGGCGTTAGTCGAGCAGCGTCTTCTTCGGGCGCAGCACACAGAACTCGTTCCCCTCGGGGTCGGCGAGGACGACCCAGGTGGCGTCCTCGTCCTGCCCGACGTCCACGCGGCGCGCGCCGAGCCCGACGATCCTCGCCACCTCGGCGTCCCGGTCGTCGGGGCTCAGGTCGAGGTGCAGGCGGTTCTTGACCTTCTTGTCCTCGGGCACGGTGAGGAACACGATGCCCGGCAGCGCGCTCGCGTCGGCCCCGATGATGATCTCTTCGGGGTCCTCGTAGACGATCTGCCAGTCCAGGACCTCTGCCCAGAACCGGGCGAGCTTCGGGGCGTCGTGACAGTCGATCGCGATCTGGTACAGAGAAACGGCCATGCCGGCCAGTTTGCCCTGGCAGGCACGGCCGTCTCATGCGTTTCGGACATCGTTTCCGATGGCCGAAACGCAAGGGCTCAGACGTTGAAGCCGAGCGCGCGCAGCTGCTCCCGGCCGTCGTCCGTGATCTTGTCCGGGCCCCACGGCGGCATCCAGACCCAGTTGATCTTCAGCTCGTTGACGATGCCGTCGGTCGCGGACTTCGCCTGGTCCTCGATCACGTCGGTCAGCGGACAGGCCGCGGACGTCAGCGTCATGTCCAGCGTCGCGACGTTGGAGTCGTCGATGTGGATGCCGTAGATGAGGCCGAGGTTGACGACGTCGATGCCCAGCTCGGGGTCCACGACGTCGTACAGCGCCTCGCGGACCTCTTCCTCGGACGCCGGCTTGACGGCAACTGTCTCGTTCTCGCTCATGCGGTCTTCCTCTCCGCGACGTCACCCATCACCTGGGCCGTCGCGTCCTTCCACGCCATCCAGCTGAGCAGCGCGCACTTCACACGGGCGGGGTACTTGGAGACACCGGCGAACGCGACCGCGTCCTCCAGCACCTCCTCCATCGCGTCGTCCGGCTCGATCTGGCCCTTGGACTGCATCAGCTCCAGGAACGTGCCCTGGATCTTCTGCGCGTCCGCGAGCTCCTTGCCGACCAGTAGTTCGTTCAGCACGGAGGCGCTGGCCTGGCTGATGGAGCAGCCCTGGCCCTCGTAGGACACGTCCTCGATGCGCGATCCGTCGTACTTCACCCGGAGCGTGATCTCGTCGCCGCACGTCGGATTGACGTGGTGCACCTCGGCGTCGCCGTCCCGCAAGCCCCGACCGTGCGGATGCTTGTAGTGGTCCAGGATGACGTCCTGGTACATCGAATCCAGCTTCACATCGTCCCCTAGCCGAAGAAGTTCCGGACGTGCTCCAGGCCGTCGACCAGAGCATCGACCTCTGCCGGCGTGGAGTACAGATAGAACGACGCTCGCGTGGTCGCAGGAATTCCGTACCGCAGGCAGACCGGGCGCGCGCAGTGGTGACCCACGCGGACCGCGATGCCCTGCTCGTCGAGGACCTGGCCGACGTCATGGGGGTGGATGTCGCCGAGCGTGAAGGAGATCGCCGCGCCGCGGTCCTCGGCCGTCGTCGGGCCGATGATCCGCAGGTCCGGGACCTCCAGGAGCCGCTTCACCGCGTACTCGGTGAGCGCGTGCTCGTGCTGGGCGATCTTGTCCATGCCGATCGAGGAAAGGTAGTCCACGGCCGCGCCGAGGCCGACGGCCTGTGCGATCGGTGGCGTACCGGCCTCGAACTTGTGCGGCGCGGGAGCGTACGTCGACGAGTGCATCGACACGGTCTCGATCATCTCGCCGCCGCCGAGGAACGGCGGGAGGTCCTCCAGGAGCTCCTGCCGGCCCCACAGCACGCCGATGCCGGTCGGGCCGCACATCTTGTGGCCGGTGAACGCCACGAAGTCGGCCTGCAGTGCCTGCACGTCCAGCACCATGTGCGGCGCGGCCTGCGAGGCGTCGATCAGCACCAGCGCGCCGACGTCCTGGGCCCGGCGGACGATCGCCTCGACCGGGTTGACCGTGCCCATGATGTTGGAGACCAGCGTGAAGGAGACGATCTTCGTCTTCTCCGTGATGACCTCTTCGATGTTCGACAGGTCGAGCCGGCCGTCGTCGGTGAGGCCGAACCACTTCAGCTTCGCGCCGGTGCGCTGCGCCAGCAGCTGCCACGGCACGATGTTGGAGTGGTGCTCCATCTCCGTGATGACGACCTCGGTCTCGCTGTCGACACGGTACGGCTCGTCGGCCCAGCCGAGCATGTTGGCCACGAGGTTGAGCGACTCGGAGGCGTTCTTGGTGAAGATGACCTCGTCGCGGCTCGGCGCGTTGATGAACGCGGCGACCTTGTCGCGGGCACCCTCGTACAGCGCCGTGGCCTCCTCGGCGAGCACATGCACACCGCGGTGGACGTTGGCGTTGTGCCGCTCGTAGTACCCGCTGAGTACGTCGATCACCTGGCGCGGCGTCTGGGAGGTCGCCGCGTTGTCCAGGTAGACGAGCTTCTTGCCGTCGTGGAGCACCCGGTCGAGGATCGGGAAGTCCTTACGGATCGCCTCTGTGTCCAGGAGGCCCGGCAGCTGTGTCACGCGGTGACTCCTCCCTTGGTGTACGACTCGTAGCCCTCGTTCTCGAGCTTGTCGGCCAGCTCGGGGCCGCCCGACTCGACGATCCGGCCGTTCGCGAAGACGTGCACGCGGTCGGGCTTGATGTAGCGCAGGATGCGCGTGTAGTGCGTGATCAGCAGGGTGCCGACCTCGCCGCTCTCACGGACGCGGTTGACGCCCTCGGAGACGATGCGCAGGGCGTCGACGTCCAGGCCGGAGTCGGTCTCGTCGAGGACCGCGATCTTCGGCTTGAGCAGCTCCAGCTGAAGGATCTCGTGGCGCTTCTTCTCACCGCCGGAGAAGCCCTCGTTGACGTTGCGCTCGGCGAAGGAGGGGTCCATGTTGAGGCGCTCCATGGCCTCCTTGACCTCCTTCACCCAGGTACGCAGCTTGGGGGCCTCGCCGCGGATGGCGGTGGCGGAGGTGCGCAGGAAGTTGGAGACCGAGACACCGGGGACCTCGACCGGGTACTGCATGGCGAGGAAGACGCCGGCGCGGGCACGCTCGTCGACGCTCATCTCCAGGACGTCCTCGCCGTCCAGGGTGACGGTGCCGCTGGTGATCGTGTACTTGGGGTGGCCGGCCAGCGAGTAGGCGAGCGTCGACTTGCCGGAGCCGTTGGGGCCCATGATGGCGTGGGTCTCGCCCTGCTTCACGGTCAGGTCGACGCCCTTGAGGATCTCCCGGGAAGCGTTGTCGGCTTCGACGGAGACGTGCAGGTCGCGGATTTCAAGCGTTGCCATGGGTGACTCAGGACTCCTGGGTGACGGAGACGAGCACATCGTCCCCTTCGATCTTGACGGGGTATACGGGGACGGGGCGCGTCGCGGGAAGACCGGACGGCTTGCCGGTACGGAGGTCGAAGGCACTGCCGTGGAGCCAGCACTCGATCTGGCAGTCCTCGACCTCACCCTCCGACAGCGAGACGTTCGCGTGCGAGCAGATGTCGTGGATGGCGAACACCTCGCCCTCGGTCCGCACCACGGACACCGGCGTGCCGTCGAGTTCCACCCGCTTCGGGGTGTCCTCCTCCAGCTCGCTCAGCGCACAGGCTTTGACGAAGGCCATCAGGCTGACGCCTCCTGGACCGACGCCTCCAGCTCGGCGTCGATCTTGGCGAGCAGGCGCTCCTCGACGTCCGGCAGACCGATCTGCTGGACCAGCTCGGCGAAGAAGCCGCGGACGACCAGTCGCCGTGCCTCGGCCTCGGGGATGCCGCGGGCCATCAGGTAGAACAGCTGCTCGTCGTCGAAGCGGCCGGTGGCCGAGGCGTGACCGGCGCCGGCGATCTCGCCGGTCTCGATCTCGAGGTTCGGCACCGAGTCGACCCGCGCGCCGTCCGTGAGGACGAGGTTGCGGTTCATCTCGTAGGTGTCGGTGCCCTCTGCCACGGCCCGGATGAGCACGTCGCCGATCCACACCGCGTGCGCGTCGTCGCCCTGCAGCGCGCCCTTGTACACGGCGTTCGACTTGCAGTGCGGCATGTTGTGGTCGACGAGGAGGCGGTGCTCCTGGTGCTGGCCCCTGTCGGTGAAGTACAGGCCCAGCAGCTCGGCCTCACCGCCGGGGCCGGCGTAGGCGACCCGCGGGTGGAGCCGAACGAGGTCGCCGCCGAAGGTGACCACGACCGACTTGAAGGAGGCGTCCCGGCCGACCAGCGCGTTGTGCTGGGCGACGTGCACGGCCTTGTCGTCCCAGTCCTGGACGGAGACGACGGTCAGCTTGGCTCCGTCACCGAGGACGTAGTCGACGTTGGCGGCCAGCACGGCGTCGCCGGTGTGGTCGATGACCACGAGCGCCTCCGCGAAGGCGCCGAGCTCGATCACCTGGTGGCCGAAGGCGGTGCCGCCCTCGCCGTGCACCGCGATACGGATCGGCTCGGTGAGCACGGTCTCCTTCGGCACGCTCACCACGGTGGCCTGCTCGAAGGAGGAGTACGCCTGGGCGGCGACCCGGTCCACCGGGGTGCCGGCCCGGCCGACGCGCGCGTCGTCACGGCCGACCGTCTCGACCATGACGCCGTCGGGGGCGTCGATCGCGACCTTGAGGGCGTTGCCGGTGGCGACGGCGGTGCCGTCGTGCAGTCCGGCGAGGCGCTCCAGCGGAGTGAAGCGCCACTCCTCCTCGCGGCCGTGGGGGACCGGGAAGTCCGCCACGTCGAACGACGGGGGCGCACTCATGCGGGTGGCGACGGTCGACTCGGCGGCCACCGCGATCGAACCGGCGGTGGTGGAGCCCACCGGGATGTTCTGAGCCTCAGCCATGGCTGTCGTCTTGCTCTCTTCCTACGTCAGAAGTCAGTCGCTGCTTACGGTCACGGAGGGCGTCAGCCCACCGAGCCCTCCATCTGCAGCTCGATCAGCCGGTTGAGCTCCAGCGCGTACTCCATGGGGAGTTCCTTGGCGATCGGCTCGACGAAGCCACGCACGATCATGGCCATCGCCTCGAACTCGGTCATACCGCGGCTCATCAGGTAGAAGAGCTGGTCCTCCGAGACCTTGGAGACGGTCGCCTCGTGGCCCATGGAGACGTCGTCCTCGCGGACGTCGACGTACGGGTAGGTGTCCGAACGCGAGATCGTGTCGACCAGCAGAGCGTCGCAGAGCACGTTGGACTTCGCACCCGGCGCGCCCTCGCCGATCTCGATCAGACCGCGGTAGGACGTGCGGCCGCCGCCTCGCGCCACCGACTTGGAGACGATGTTGGACGAGGTGTTCGGGGCCATGTGGACCATCTTGGCGCCGGCGTCCTGGTGCTGGCCCTCGCCCGCGAAGGCGATGGACAGGGTCTCGCCCTTGGCGTGCTCGCCCATCAGGTAGACGGCCGGGTACTTCATGGTCACCTTGGAGCCGATGTTGCCGTCGACCCACTCCATGGTCGCGCCCTCGTACGCCACGGCGCGCTTGGTGACCAGGTTGTAGACGTTGTTCGACCAGTTCTGGATGGTCGTGTAGCGGCAGCGGCCGCCCTTCTTGACGATGATCTCCACCACGGCGCTGTGCAGCGAGTCGGAGGAGTAGATCGGCGCGGTGCAGCCCTCGACGTAGTGGACGTAGGCGTCCTCGTCGACGATGATCAGCGTCCGCTCGAACTGGCCCATGTTCTCCGTGTTGATACGGAAGTAGGCCTGCAGCGGGATGTCCACGTGGACGCCCTTGGGGACGTAGATGAACGACCCGCCGGACCACACGGCCGTGTTCAGCGACGCGAACTTGTTGTCACCGACCGGGATGACGGTGCCGAAGTACTCCTGGAAGAGCTCCGGGTGCTCCTTCAGCGCGGTGTCGGTGTCGAGGAAGATGACGCCCTGCTCCTCCAGGTCCTCGCGGATCTGGTGGTAGACGACCTCGGACTCGTACTGCGCGGCGACACCGGCGACCAGGCGCTGCTTCTCCGCCTCGGGGATGCCGAGCTTGTCGTACGTGTTCTTGATGTCCTCGGGCAGGTCCTCCCACGAGGCGGCCTGCGCCTCGGTGGAACGCACGAAGTACTTGATGTTGTCGAAATCGATGCCCGAGAGGTCGGAGCCCCAGCTCGGCATGGGCTTCTTGTCGAAGAGGCGCAGACCCTTCAGCCGCAGCTTCAGCATCCACTCCGGCTCGTTCTTCTTCGCGGAGATGTCGCGGACGACGTCCTCGTTCAGACCGCGCTTCGCGGCTGCGCCGGCCGCGTCGGAGTCGGCCCAGCCGAATTCGTACTTACCCAGGCCCTCGAGTTCGGGGTGGGCAGTCTCCGTGGGGAGAGTCATGCGGGGTTCCTCCCGGCCGTGCTTGCAGAAGCTGATGGTGTGGTGCTGGTCTGTGTGGTGCTGTCCTGCGGCGCGGTGCCCGGCGGCGAGGTGCCGCTCTGGGGCGCGCCGCGCGGGATGAACGTCGTGCAGACGCCATCGCCGTGGGCGATGGTGGCGAGCCGCTGGACATGCGTCCCGAGGAGCTTCGAGAAGAACTCGGTCTCGGCCTCGCACAGCTGCGGGTACTTCTCAGCCGCGTGGGCGACCGGGCAGTGGTGCTGGCAGAGCTGCTCGCCGACCGGTGCGCTGCGAGCCGTAGCAGCGTACCCGTCGGCGCTGAGCGCCTTGGCCAGCGCTTCGGTGCGTGCCTCGGGAGCGGCGGACTCGACGGCCGCGCGGTACGCCCCGGACTGGGCCTCGATCCGGTCCCGGGCGAAGGCGGCGACCGCGGCCTCCCCGGCCGCCCCTCCTCCGGCGGACCGCTCGATCCAGCGCAGGGCGTCCACCGCCAGCGTGTCGTACGACTGGTCGAAGGCGTCCCGGCCGCAGTCGGTCAGTGCGAACACCTTGGCGGGCCTGCCGCGGGTGCGGGCGCCGTAGACGCGCTGCTCGCGCGGCTCCACGACGTTCTCCGAGACAAGGGTGTCGAGGTGGCGGCGGACGGCCGCCTGGGTGAGTCGCAGGCGGCCCGCGAGGTCGGCCACGGTGGACGGGCCGTGGTCCAGGATGGAGCGCGCGACGCGGTTGCGGGTGGAGTGATCCGACCGCAGACCCGCCGCGAGTTCCTCCTGGGGAGCCTCGCCAACGTTTTTCACAACGCCATTGTTGCGTAATTCCTCAGAGACTGACAAGCGGCGCCCGGAGCAGCGCGCGGTGCCGTGCGTCACTTAGGCAAACCTAAGCTGACCTGCGGAAATGATCACCGGGGGCCCAGCAGGCCAGGTCGGACGGGCACCGGCGCGCACTCGCCCTCGGGGGCCACCGGGGAACCCGCGGGCCGGGCCGCCGCGGCGCGCGCCTAGACTTCCCGGCATGCTGAGCGAGCCTGCCGTCCGGATCCGGGGCCTGGTCAAGCGGTACGGACCCAAGACCGCGGTGGACGGGCTCGACCTCGACGTCGCCACCGGTTCCGTGACCTCCGTCCTGGGGCCCAACGGCGCCGGCAAGACGACCACCATCGAGACCTGCGAGGGCTACTGCCGCGCCGACGCCGGCACCGTGCGGGTCCTCGGACTCGACCCCGTCGCCGACGCCGCGCGGCTGCGGCCCAGGATCGGCGTGATGCTCCAGTCGGGTGGCGTCTACTCCGGCGCCAGGGCCGACGAGATGCTCCGCCACATGGCGAAACTGCACGCCCACCCCCTGGACGTGGACGCTCTCGTCGAACGCCTCGGCCTCGGCAGCTGCGGACGTACCCCCTACCGCCGCCTCTCCGGCGGCCAGCAGCAGCGCCTCGCACTGGCCATGGCCGTCGTCGGCCGCCCCGAGCTGGTCTTCCTCGACGAGCCGACCGCCGGTCTCGACCCGCAGGCCCGCCGCGCCACCTGGGACCTCGTACGGGAACTGCGGGCCGACGGTGTCACCACCGTGCTGACCACGCACTTCATGGACGAGGCGGAGGAGCTCTCCGACGACGTCGCCATCGTCGACGCCGGCCGGGTCGTCGCCCGGGGCAGCACCGAGGAGCTGTGCCGCGGCGGCGCGGAGAACAGCCTGCGCTTCACCGGCCGCCCCGGCCTCGACCTCGGCTCCCTGCTGAAGGCGCTCCCCGACGGGTCGGCGGCCGCCGAGCTGACACCGGGCGCGTACCGGATCACCGGCGACGTCGATCCGCAGCTGCTGGCGACCGTCACCTCCTGGTGCGCCCAGCACGGCGTGCTGCCGCACGGCATCTCGGTGGAACGGCACACCCTCGAAGACGTCTTCCTCGAACTGACGGGCAAGGAGCTGCGCGCATGAGCGCCGGTACGTACACGCCGAAGCCGGGTGCCGCGCCGCTGACCCGCATGATCACCGCACAGGCCGCCTTCGAGACGAAGATGCTGCTGCGCAACGGTGAGCAGCTGCTGCTCACTGTGATCATCCCGTCACTTCTGCTCGTCCTGTTCTCCACCGTCGACATCATCGACACCGGAGAGGGCGCGGCGGTCGACTTCCTCGCCCCCGGCGTCCTCGCCCTCGCCGTCATGTCCACCGCCTTCACGGGCCAGGCCATCGCGACCGGCTTCGAACGGCGCTACGGCGTCCTCAAGCGGCTCGGGGCCTCACCGATCCCCCGCTGGGCCCTGATGACGGCGAAGACGCTCTCCGTCCTGGTGACCGAGGTCCTCCAGATCGTGCTGCTGACCGTGATCGCGTTCGCGCTCGGCTGGTCCCCGCACGGCGGCCCGCTGTCCGTGGTGCTGCTGCTCGTCCTCGGCACCGCGGCCTTCTCCGGCCTCGGGCTGCTGATGGCGGGCGCGCTCAAGGCCGAGGTGACCCTGGCCGCCGCCAACCTCGTCTTCCTGCTGCTGCTCGTCGGCGGCGGGGTGATCGTGCCGCTGGACAGGTTCCCCGGCGGCGTCGCCTCCGTGCTCGGATGGCTGCCGATCTCGGCGCTCTCCGAGGGGCTGCGGGACGTGCTCCAGCACGGCGCCGGCATGCCGTGGGGCAATCTGGGCATCCTCGCCCTCTGGGCGGTGCTCGGACTGGGCGCGGCCGCCCGGACCTTCCGCTGGGAGTGACACGCGCGCCAGGATGACCCTGCCGAGACCCGCACGGTGGGAGGCCGGATGAAGCGCACTGCCCGCACTGCCGCACTGCGACTGGACGCGCAGTGGATGAAGGTCAGAGCCGGCCGGCCCTCCGCCTCCCCCGCGGAACGTGAGCGGATGCTGACCGATCTGATCTCCGCCCTCGCCCCGCACGCCGCGGGCGACCTCTCCCTCGCCGCCAGGCTGAGCCTGCGCTACGGGGACCTCGCCCGCCACCACTTCGACACCGGCAGGCGCACCGACGCGCTCATCGCCGTCGACCAGGCCGTCCTGCGCGGCGCCGAGCCGGCGGAGCACGACGCCGAACACGCCCGCTGGTACGCGCGGGCCCTGATCAGCCAGGCCGTCTACCTCGCCGAACCGCTCAGCGACGAACTGGGCCTGCCCCGCTACCCCTTCCAGCCGCACGGCGAGCAGCCGTGCGCCGAGGACCGCCTGGCGGGACTGGCCGCCGTCGAGGCCACCCACCGGGCGATCGCCGTCTGGGAGCGGCTCGACCGGTCCGATCCGCGCAACCGTGAGGGCCTCGCCCAGGCGTACGTCTTCCTCGGCGACCGGCTGGAGGAGCTCGGCAGGCCGGTCGACGCGGCGGAGTGGGCCGTACGGGCGGAACGCGGGTTCCACGCCGTCTGGCAGGCCCCCGACCCCGCCGAGCGCGCCCACGCCGCCGTCCTCGGCCATCTGCGGGACCAGCTGGAGCGCCGGCTGCGGCGCTGCCCGTTCGAGGGCGGCCTCACCCAGCTGCACAAGCGCGGGCTGCTGCCGGAGCGCCTGGTACCGCTGGCGGTCCTGGCGGCGCGGATCGAGGGCGTCGACCCGCAGGCGATCGCCGAGGGGCTCGGCCTCGAGCGGGCGGAGGTGGGCCGTGTCCTGCGCGCCAGGTCGTGGCGGGCGGTGTGGCGGTTCGACGTGCGCACGGCCGACGGCTCATGGGCACCGCTGGCGCACCCCTGGCGCGGGATGGACGCGGTCACCGACTGCACGGCGGAGGAGGTGGCCGCCGATCTGACGGACGCCTTCCGTACGTCGCCCGGTGTGCCGTCGGCGCCGTGGCGCTTCGCGCTGTGGTGGGAGGAGGAGGACCACCTGGACGGGTCCCGTGTCCGTACGACGTCCGAGGCGTTCGAGGAACCCGCTGCCGACCCCTCGTGAAACCGTGCACAAGCCCCCGCTTACGATAGGGGCCGTGCAGACCCCCCTCGCCCATATCGCCCAGCGCTGGACACCGTCACCCAAAGTCCTGCGGCGCGCCGCGCTTTCCGCCGTCCTGATGACCGTCGTCATCATCGTCACCGGCGGTGCCGTACGGCTGACCGGCTCCGGCCTCGGCTGCGACACCTGGCCCAAGTGCACGGACGACAGCCTCTTCGCCACGCCCGAGCAGGGCATCCACGGCGCGATCGAGTTCGGCAACCGGATGCTGACGTACGTCCTGTCGGCCGCCGTCGGCTGGGCGATCATCGCCGGGCGCTCCGTGAAGCCGCGCCGGCGCGGCCTCGGCCGGCTCGCCTGGGCCCAGTTCTGGATCGTCATGGGCAACGCCGTCCTCGGCGGCATCACGGTGTGGGCGGGCCTCAACCCGTGGACGGTGGCCGGGCACTTCCTGCTGGCGAACGTGCTGCTCACGGTCGCTACGGTGACCTGGGTACGCAGCGGTGAGGGCGACGCGGCCCCCCGCCCGCGGGTCCCGCGGCCGGTCCGCAGGCTCGCGTGGGCGATCGTCGCGGTCTCCGCGGTGCTGATCACCCTCGGCACGACCGTGACCGGCTCCGGCAAGCACGCGGGCGACAGCAGCGACGTCCCGCGCATGCCCTGGGACTGGTCCGCGGCGGCCCACATCCACGCGATCGCCGCGTGGGTGGTGTGCGCGCTGGCCGTCGCGATGTGGCTCCTCCTGCGCGTGGTCGACGCCCCCGACGACATCCGGGCCCGCGCCCGTGACCTGCTGCTGGTGGTGCTGCTGCAAGGGGCGCTCGGGTATGTGCAGTACTTCACCGGGGTGCCGGAGCTGCTGGTCGGTGCGCACATGCTCGGTTCGTCGCTGATGTGGATCGCGGTGCTGAGGCTGGCGCTGAGCCTGCGGGAACGGGAGCGGGTGTCCCCGTCGGCGACACCGACGACCGGCGACCCGGCGCTGAGCCGCGCCTGACGGGACCGGGCCGCTGCGCGGGCCCGTCCCCCACCCCGCCCCTTCCCGAACGGGCTCCGCCCGGACCCGCTTTCGGGGGCTCCGCCCCCGGGCCCCCGCCGGCGGGGCTGACTCCGCGGAACGAAATCCAGCCCGCCCGGCGTTTGAGGGCACGGCCGAAGGCCGCACGGGGTCCGGGGCGGAGTCCCGGTTCGGGAAGGGGCGGGGAGGGGACAAGCCCGCCGCAGGCGACACGCGCCCGCAGCCGTCACGCCGCCCGCGGCAACCCGTACACCCGCCCCGCGTTCCCCCACGCCAGCAGCCCCGCCACCCGCTCCGCGTCGCCCTGCGACCACGCTCCGTCCGCGACCCACCCGCCCAGGACCCGGCCCAGCGCGTCGCGGAAGGTCCGTGCGGCCACCACATGGAGCTCCGGCAGGCCCCGCGCCCCCGACGAGAACAGCAGCTTGCCGAACGGCGCGAGTTCGAGGATCTCCGCGAGTACCGCCGCCGCCCGCGCGCCCGTGCGGGCGAGGGCGGGGCCGAGGTCGACGTACACGTGCGGGTACGCGCTCGCGAGGTGCGCGGCGCTGCGGTGGTGGGGGTAGCCGTGGAGCAGGACCAGGTCCGTACCGAGCCCGGCCGTCGCCGCGGCGAAGTCCGCGAGCGGCATCGGGTCGTCCGCACCGACGTGCAGCTGCAGCGGCAGCCCCGTGGCGACGGCGACCCACAGCAGGTGCCGCAGCAGTACGGGATCGGTGAGGGGCCCGCCCACGCGGCGGCCGGCGAGCCAGCGTCCGGCCGCGCCGCGCACCTCGCCGGGGCCCGGCGGCTCCGGCCGCTCCGGCTGCCACCCGGCGGCGACGGTGGTGAAGGCGGCGGCGGACCCGGCCGTCCCGTGCACCGCCTCCGCGAGGTTCGCGAGGAACGACTCCACGGTCCCCGAGGTGTCCGCCACCTGCTCCGCGAGCAGTTCGAGCCGTACGATCTCGCGCGCCTGCGCCTCCCCCGCCGCGGCGATCTCCGCCGGGCCGGCCAGGTCGCCGGGCGGCCCGGTGTCGACGAGGTAGGTGGCGATACCGGTGCCCCGCAGAAGCCGTCTGCCCGCCTCGACCACTCCGAGCTCGCGGCGGCGGGCCAGGTAGTGGGCGGGCGGGCAGTGCGGTTCGAGTCCCAGGAGCGGCGGGCACCAGCGCCGTACCGCGAACCCCGTCTGGGTGTCGAAGAAGGTGGTGCCGGCGGCCGGCGGGGCTCCCGCGGCCGGGCCCAGGTACGTCTCGAAGGTGCCGAGGCCCAGTTCCGTGCGGAGCACCCCGTGGCAGTACTGGTCGACCAGACGCACCGAGGACGCGGCGTCGATCATCGGGAGCTCCTGCCTGTGGACCGTGCTTCCACAGGGCTAACGGACGACCCCGGCACAAGGTGTTGCCCGGGAGGCGACTCAGCCGTTGGAGGGGCCGCCGAGCTGGATGCCGGCCATCCGGCTCCACTCGTACGGGCCGGTGCGCACCTTCGCCGCGAAGTCGCCGTCGAAGGACTCGTGCAGCGTGATCCCCGACTTCTCGGCGGCGCTCACGGCGACGGGGTGGCTCGGGGCCACCAGGTCGCCCCAGGCGCCGTCCTCGCCGACGAGGACGATGCGGGTGCCCATCTGGCCGAGGTAGGCAAGCTGGCCCTCGGCGCCGCCGTGCGCCTTGGAGAACGCCTGGATCTGCTTGGCGAGCTTCGCCGCCCTGCGCTCGGCGCGGGCGTCGGACGCGTGCGGGGACGCCGTCTCATCAACCGTGGTGTCAGCCATGCATCGCATGCTACTCGCGGGTAGATCATTCGGCGACGGCCGGGAGACGTGGCCTCGGCCACGCCGCGCCGTTCCGGGCGGACCGGCGCGGTCTCAGCGCAGGAAGGGGTCCACCGCGACGGCCACGAACAGCAGCGACACATAGGTGATGGACCAGTGGAAGAGCCGCATCTCCTTGAGCTTGCCGCCCGTCTCCCCCGCCTTGGCCCTGCTCTGCAGCGCGTGCGCCTCCCACAGCCACCAGCCGCCCGCGGCCAGCGCGACCGCGGTGTAGAACCAGCCGGTGTAGCCGAGCGGGGTCAGCAGCAGCGAGACGGCGACCATCACCCAGCTGTAGACGACGATCTGCCGGGCGACGACCTTGTTGCCGGCGACGACCGGGAGCATCGGCACGCCGACGCGCGCGTAGTCCTCCTTCACCTTCATCGACAGCGGCCAGTAGTGCGGCGGCGTCCAGAAGAAGATGACGAGGAAGAGGATGACCGCGGCCCACGACACCGAGTTCGTGACCGAGGACCAGCCGATC
The DNA here is from genome assembly GCF_025854275.1 of Streptomyces peucetius. Lineage (NCBI taxonomy): Bacteria > Bacillati > Actinomycetota > Actinomycetes > Kitasatosporales > Streptomycetaceae > Streptomyces > Streptomyces peucetius. The sequence continues at coordinate 1,806,730 of NZ_CP107567.1, forward strand.
AGGACCGGCATGCAGCCGGCGATGCCGCCCCAGACGATGTTCTGCGCGGTGCGGCGCTTGAGAAGCATCGTGTAAACGACGACGTAGAACAGCAGCGCGCCGAGCGACAGCGCTGCCGACAGCCAGTTGACGAGCAGGCCGAACCAGAGGGTGGAGACCACGGCGAGCGTCAGGCCGAAGACCAGGCCCTCGCGCGGCGAGACCATGCCGGTGACGAGCGGGCGCTGCGAGGTGCGGTCCATCAGCGCGTCGATGTCGCGGTCGATGTACATGTTGAGCGCGTTGGCGCCACCCGCGGAGAGGTACCCGCCGAGGCAGGTCGCAAGCACCAGCCACAGGTCCGGAACGCCCTGCTCGGCGAGGAACATCACCGGCACCGTGGTGATCAGCAGCAGTTCGATGATCCGCGGCTTGGTCAGCGCCACGAATGCCTTGACGCGGGCCCCGAACGGCCGACGGCCCCCCGGGCCGGTGGCCAAGACGACCCCTGCGGGTCGGGACTCGACGGCCGTCACGCACACCCCTGACAGAGAAATCCCAGCGACTCTTCCGGGGTCCCTCCCATGCCTGAGGGCTCTGGGGGAGTCAAGACCCGCGAAGACTCGCGCGTACCACGCCACTCTAGACGTTGCCAGTACGCCGATCTTCGCGGGGGTCGCCTCGTGTTGAGCGGCCGCCGGACACCGGCCGTATACAACGCCGACGGGCGGAGAACACGCGCTGACCGCACCCGGCGGTGTCCAATGGGAAAGACACGCAGCCGAAGAGAGGCGTGTTGCTGCGAGGGTAGGCTCGACAGCGCCCGGTACACCCCTCGTCACCGGGATTCGACATGTGGAGAGGAGCCCTGACTCAGGGTGAGCACCAAGCCGACCACCACAGACCTCGAGTGGACCGCGTTGGACCAGCGGGCAGTCGACACCGTCCGCGTCCTGGCCATGGATTCCGTACAGAAGGTCGGCAACGGCCATCCGGGTACGGCCATGAGCCTGGCCCCCGCCGCCTATGTGCTCTTCCAGAAGCTGATGCGGCACGATCCCGCAGACGCCGACTGGACGGGCCGCGACAGGTTCGTCCTGTCCGCAGGCCACTCGTCGCTCACGCTCTACATCCAGCTCTACCTGGCCGGCTACGGCCTGGAGCTGGACGACCTGAAGGCGTTCCGCACCTGGGGTTCGAAGACCCCGGGACACCCCGAGTACGGTCACACCACGGGCGTGGAGACGACCACGGGACCGCTCGGCCAGGGTGTCGCGAACGCCGTGGGCATGGCGATGGCCGCCCGCTACGAGCGGGGGCTGTTCGACCCGGACGCCGCACCCGGCACGTCGCCGTTCGACCACACCGTCTGGTGCATCGCCGGTGACGGCTGCCTCCAGGAGGGCATCTCGGCCGAGGCGTCGTCGCTCGCCGGCCACCAGAAGCTCGGCAACCTGGTCCTGCTGTGGGACGACAACCACATCTCGATCGAGGGCGACACGGAGACGGCCGTCTCCGAGGACACCCTCCAGCGGTACGAGGCGTACGGCTGGCACGTCCAGCGCGTCCAGCAGCTGGAGAACGGCGACCTCGACCCGGTCGGTCTGTACAACGCCCTGAAGGCGGCGCAGGCCGAGACCGAGCGTCCGTCCTTCATCGCGGCCCGCTCGATCATCGCCTGGCCCGCCCCGCACGCGCAGAACACCGAGGCCGCGCACGGCTCGGCGCTGGGCGACGAGGAGGTCGCGGCCACCAAGCGGGTCATGGGCTTCGACCCGCAGAAGCACTTCGAGGTCTCCGACGAGGTCCTGGGGCACACCCGGGGCGCGCTCGACCGCGGCCGTGAGGCCCGTGGCGAGTGGGAGAAGACCTTCGCCGCATGGCGTACGGCCAACCCGGAGCGCGCCGCCGAGTTCGACCGGATCCGCTCCGGTGAGCTGCCCGAGGGCTGGGACGACGCGCTGCCGGAGTTCGAGGCCGGCAAGAGCGTCGCCACCCGCGCCGCCTCCGGCAAGGTGTTGCAGCATCTGGGTGCGGTCGTGCCGGAGCTGTGGGGCGGCTCCGCCGACCTGGCCGGCTCGAACAACACGACCATCGACAAGACGTCGTCGTTCCTCCCCGCGGGCAACCCGCTGCCGGAGGCCGACCCGTACGGCCGCACGATCCACTTCGGCATCCGCGAGCACGCGATGGCCGCCGTGATGAACGGCATCGCGCTGCACGGCAACACCCGCATCTACGGCGGCACCTTCCTGGTGTTCTCCGACTACATGCGCAACGCCGTCCGCCTCTCCGCGCTGATGCATCTGCCGGTCACCTACGTGTGGACGCACGACTCCATCGGCCTCGGCGAGGACGGCCCGACCCACCAGCCGGTGGAGCACCTGGCCTCGCTGCGCGCCATCCCGGGCCTGAACATCGTGCGCCCTGCCGACGCCAACGAGACCGCGATCGCCTGGCGCGAGATCCTCCAGCGGTACACCAAGGAGTTCGGCAAGGGCGCCCCGCACGGCCTCGCGCTGACCCGCCAGGGTGTGCCGACGTACGAGTGCAACGAGGACGCGGCCAAGGGCGGTTACGTCCTGTTCGAGGAGGAGGGCGGCGACGCCCAGGTCGTGCTGATCGGCACGGGCTCCGAGGTGCAGCTGGCCGTCGCGGCCCGCGAGCAGCTCCAGGCGGCCGGTGTGCCGACCCGGGTCGTGTCGATGCCGTCCGTCGAGTGGTTCGAGGAGCAGGACCAGGGGTACCGGGACTCGGTGCTTCCCCCGTCGCTCAAGGCGCGAGTCGCGGTCGAGGCCGGCATCGGGCTGACCTGGCACCGTTATGTGGGTGACGCCGGACGCATCGTCTCGCTGGAGCACTTCGGCGCCTCGGCGGACGGCAAGGTCCTCTTCCGCGAGTTCGGCTTCACCGCGGAGGCCGTGGCCGCCGCCGCGCGGGAATCGATCGAAGCCGCCGCGCGCTGACGCCGGTATACGACAAGTAGGAGATGCATTTCTCATGACAGACGCACTCAAGCGCCTCTCCGACGAAGGCGTCGCGATCTGGCTGGACGACCTTTCGCGCACGCGGATCACCTCCGGCAACCTCGCCGAGCTGATCGATCAGCAGCACGTCGTGGGTGTCACGACCAACCCGTCGATCTTCCAGAAGGCGATCTCCGAGGGCCACGGCTACGACCAGCAGCTCGAGGACCTCGCGGCCCGCAGGGTGACCGTCGAGGAAGCCATCCGCATGATCACGACCGCGGACGTCCGTGACGCCGCGGACGTGCTGCGTCCGGTCTTCGACTCGACGGGTGGCCAGGACGGCAGGGTGTCCATCGAGGTCGACCCGCGTCTCGCGCACAGCACCAAGGCGACCATCGCCGAGGCCAAGCAGCTGGCCTGGCTGGTGGACCGGCCGAACACCTTCATCAAGATCCCGGCCACCCGGGCGGGCCTGCCGGCGATCACCGAGGTCATCGGCCTCGGTATCAGCGTCAACGTGACGCTGATCTTCTCGCTGGAGCGCTACCGCGAGGTCATGGACGCCTACCTGGCCGGTCTGGAGAAGGCCAAGGCCGCGGGCCTGGACCTGTCCAAGATCCGCTCGGTCGCCTCGTTCTTCGTGTCCCGCGTGGACACCGAGATCGACAAGCGCCTGGACGCGCTGGGCACCCCCGAGGCCAAGGAGGCCCGCGGCAAGGCCGCCCTGGCCAACGCGCGCCTCGCCTACGAGGCCTACGAGGAGGTGTTCAGCGGCGACCGCTGGGCCGCGCTCGACAAGGCGCAGGCCAACAAGCAGCGTCCGCTGTGGGCCTCGACCGGCGTCAAGGACAAGGCGTACAAGGACACCCTGTACGTCGACGAGCTGGTCGCCCCGGGCACGGTGAACACCATGCCGGAGGCCACCCTCGAGGCCACCGGTGACCACGGACAGATCACCGGTGACACCGTCAGCGGCACGTACGAGCAGGCCCGCGCCGACCTCGAGGCCGTCGCGAAGCTCGGCATCTCCTACGACGAGGTCGTCCAGCTGCTCGAGGACGAGGGCGTCGAGAAGTTCGAGGCGTCCTGGAACGACCTGCTCAAGTCGACCGAGGCGGAGCTCAAGCGCCTCGCACCCTCGGAGGGCTGAGCGACTTGTCCGGTATTGGCGGAGCCAACCCGCTCCGTGATGCTGCCGACCGACGGCTCCCGCGTATCGCGGGGCCGTCGGGCCTGGTCATCTTCGGCGTCACGGGCGACCTGTCGCGCAAGAAGCTCATGCCCGCCGTCTACGACCTCGCGAACCGGGGACTGCTGCCGCCGGGCTTCTCGCTCATCGGCTACGCCCGTCGCGAGTGGGCCGACGAGGACTTCGCACAGGAGGTCCACGACGCGGTCAAGCAGCACGCGCGTACGCCGTTCCGCGAAGAGGTCTGGCAGCAGCTCATCCAGGGGATGCGGTTCGTCCAGGGCACCTTCGACGACGACGACGCGTTCGAGCAGCTGAGGTCCACCATCGAGGACCTCGACAAGGTGCAGGGCACCGGCGGGAACTTCGCGTTCTATCTCTCCGTGCCGCCGAAGTTCTTCCCCAAGGTCGTCCAGCAGCTGAAGAAGCACGGGCTGGCGGACCAGAAGGAAGGTTCCTGGCGGCGCGCGGTCATCGAGAAGCCGTTCGGCCACGACCTGGTCTCCGCCGAGGAGCTCAACCAGGTGGTGCACGAGGTCTTTCCGCCGAACGAGGTCTTCCGGATCGACCACTACCTGGGCAAGGAGACCGTCCAGAACATCCTGGCGCTGCGGTTCGCCAACACGCTGTTCGAGCCCATATGGAACCGGTCGTACGTCGACCATGTGCAGATCACGATGGCCGAGGACATCGGCATCGGCGGCCGCGCCGGGTACTACGACGGCATCGGCGCCGCCCGTGACGTGATCCAGAACCACCTCCTCCAGCTGCTGGCGCTGACCGCGATGGAGGAGCCCGCCTCCTTCGACGCGGACGCCCTCGCGGCGGAGAAGACCAAGGTCCTCGGAGCGGTGAAGCTCCCCAAGGACCTGGGCAGGAGCACGGTCCGCGCGCAGTACACGGCGGGCTGGCAGGGCGGCGAGAAGGCCGTCGGCTATCTGCAGGAAGACGGCATCGACCCCAAGTCGAAGACCGACACCTACGCAGCGATCAAGCTGGAGATCGACAACCGCCGCTGGGCGGGCGTCCCGTTCTATCTGCGCACCGGCAAGCGGCTCGGCCGCCGCGTCACCGAGATCGCGGTCGTCTTCCAGCGCGCCCCGCACTCACCGTTCGACTCCACCGCCACGGAAGAGCTGGGCCAGAACGCCCTGGTCATACGCGTCCAGCCGGACGAGGGCGTGACCATGCGGTTCGGCTCCAAGGTGCCGGGCACCTCCATGGAGGTCCGGGACGTGTCGATGGACTTCGCCTACGGCGAGTCCTTCACGGAGTCCAGCCCCGAGGCGTACGAACGCCTCATCCTCGACGTGCTGCTCGGCGACTCCAACCTCTTCCCGCGGGTGGAGGAGGTCGAGCTGTCCTGGAAGATCCTCGACCCGATCGAGGAGTTCTGGGACGCGAACGGGAAGCCGGCGCAGTACACGGCCGGCACCTGGGGTCCGGACGAGGCGGACGAAATGCTCGCACGAGACGGACGGAGCTGGCGTCGGCCATGAAGATCGACCTTACGGACACCACGGCCAGCAAGATCAACAAGGCGCTGGTGAAGGGCCGCCGGGCGATCGGAACCCCGGCCGTCGGCATGGTCCTCACCCTGGTCATCGTGACCGATGAGGAGAACGCCTACGACGCGTTGAAGGCCGCCAACGAGGCGTCCCGGGAGCATCCCTCGCGCACCCTCGTGGTCATCAAGCGGGTCTCCCGTTCGCCGCGCGACCGGGCCAAGGCCCGGCTCGACGCCGAGGTCCGCGTCGGCGCGGACGCCGGCACCGGCGAGACGGTCGTGCTGCGGCTGTACGGCGAGGTCACAGACCACGCCCAGTCCGTGGTGCTCCCGCTGCTGCTGCCCGACGCCCCCGTCGTCGTCTGGTGGCCGGTCAACGCGCCGACCGACCCGGCCAACGACCCGCTCGGTTCGCTGGCCCAGCGGCGTGTGACCGACACCTACGCGGCCGAGCACCCCGTACGGGAGCTCGCGGCCCGCGCGGAGGCCTACACCCCCGGCGACACCGATCTGTCCTGGACCCGGATCACTCCGTGGCGCTCCATGCTCGCGGCGGCGCTGGACCAGGTCGCCTGCGAGGTCACCTCCGTCGAGGTGGAGGGCGAGGAGTTCAACCCGAGCTGCGAGCTGCTCGCGATGTGGCTCGCCGACCGGCTGGACGTACCGGTGAAACGTACGTCGTCGGCCGGGCCCGGTCTCACGTCGGTACGGCTGGAGTCCAGCCGCGGCCCGATCGTGCTCGACCGGCCCGACGGGTCGCTCGCGACGCTGTCGATCGAGGGCCAGCCGGACCGCGCAGTCGCGCTGAAGCGGCGTGAGACGGCCGAGCTGATCGCGGAGGAGCTGCGCAGGCTCGACCCCGACGACACGTATGCGTCGGCGCTGCGGTACGGCGTCGAGCGCCTCTCCGCGGCCGCGTCGGCCGCGGAGGCCGCGGAGGCCGCGGAGGCCGCGGAGGCCGCGGAGGCCGCGGAGGCGCAGCCGGCGCCGGCGGAGCGGAAGGCGCCCGCGGCCAAGAAGGCCGCCCCGGCGAAGAAGGCGGCGGCCAAGTGACCGCGGCACCGCAGCTGGTCGTCCACCGCGACAAGGAGCTGATGGCACAGGCGGCCGCGGCCCGGCTGATCACGAAGGTCGTGGACGCGCAGGCCGCCCGTGGGGCCGCCTCGGTGGTTCTCACCGGCGGCCGCAACGGCAACGGCCTGCTGGCCGCGCTCAGTTCGTCCCCGGCCCGGGACGCGGTCGACTGGTCGCGACTCGACCTGTGGTGGGGTGACGAACGGTTCCTGCCCGAGGGCGACCCGGAACGCAACGTCACCCAGGCCCGTGAGGCGCTGCTCGACTCCGTGCCGCTGGACCCGTCGCGGGTGCACGCCATGCCCGCGTCGGACGGCGCGTACGGCTCCGACGTGGAGGCGGCGGCCGCCGCCTACGCGGCGGAACTGGCCGCGGCCGCACAGCCGGAGGACCACGGCCCGGTGCCGACGTTCGACGTGCTGATGCTGGGCGTCGGCCCCGACACGCATGTGGCGTCACTCTTCCCCGAGCTGCCGGCGGTCCGGGAGACGGAGCGCACGGTGGTCGGCGTCCACGGCGCGCCCAAGCCGCCGCCGACCCGCATCTCGCTGACGCTGCCGGCCATCCGCGCGGCACGCGAGGTGTGGCTGCTCGCGGCGGGCGAGGACAAGGCGCAGGCGGCACAGATCGCGCTGTCCGGCGCGGGCGAGATCCAGGCACCGGCGGCGGGCGCGTACGGGCGGTCCCGGACGCTGTGGCTGCTGGACGGGGCGGCGGCGTCGAAACTGCCGCGCTCGCTGTACCCGCCGGCGTCCGCCTGAGCGTCCTTCCCGAGGCCCGGTCCGCCCCTGCGGCGGACCGGGCCTCGCGCGTTGCACGGCGCGGCGGGGGCGGGGCCGCTGCGCGGTGCCTGTCCCCCACCCCGCCCCTTCCCGAAACCGGGGCTCCGCCCCGGGCCCCCCGTACCGCGCTTCGCGCGGTCGCCTCGAACGCCGGCCGGGCTGGAAAAGCCGCTGCGCGGCAAACCAGCCCAGTCGGGCAACTCCAACCTCGCTGGGGATACTCCCCCTACGGCCTGGCGGCGTGGGAGATACCCCCCGCCCACGGCCGCCAGGCCGTAGGGGGAGTTTGAAGCGCCGGACTCGGGGCGGAGCCCCGACAAGACCGGCAAGATCCAGCCTGCTGGGGGTACCTCCCACGGCCGCCGGGCCGTTACGGGGCAATTGAGGCGCGGGGGCCGGGGGCGGAGCCCCCGGTTCGGAAGGGGCGGGGACGGGACAAGCCCCCCGCAGGCGCTACTCCCGGCGCAGGAACGGCTCCAGCAGCCCCGGCACCGCCTCCGCCGCGAACACCAGCGCCTCCGCCTCCCCCGCGTCGTAGACGCCGTACGCTCCCCCGCCCGCAGCCGTCGTCGCCGTGAGGGTGATGAGGCCCGCGCGGCGCTGGAAGAGGGACTGCCGGGCCGTCCAGCCGATCACGCCGGTCCGCTGGAGCGCGACCGTGCTGCGGCGGACCGTGCCGGAGCGGGTGAGGAGATAGTCCCCGGCAATCCCGTGCCCCAGGGCCCGGTACGCGTCGAGCGCGAGGAGTACCGCCACCGGGACGCCGACCGCCGCGCACCCCACGGCGATCCACAGCAGCACCGGCGTCAGCAGCGCGCCGAGGAGCGCGAGGATCCCGACGGGCAGCAGCACGGCGCCGATCGCCCAGCGCAGCCGCCGGCCCCGGGCGGCCGGCGGGTGGGGCGTCAGCAGGGACGCGGCCGTCGGCGACGCGGTCTCCCGCAGTACCTGCGCCGCGACCTCGTCGGCCTGTGCTCGCGGCACCACCGGCAGCAGCACGTTGGCGTCGGCCTTCTTGTCCTTCTCGTTGTTGACCAGTCCGGTGGCGACCGCGTCCAGCCGGGCCGCGCCGAAGAGTCTGACGCCCAGCGGCTCGACGAGGTCGACTCCGCGCAGCCGGCGCTCCTCGATCGATATCGAGCGCGAGGTGAACAGGCCCCTCCTCACCCGCAGGGTGCCGCCGGGTTCGCGCTCGAGCCGGTAGTTCCACCACATCTCGATCCAGAGGCCGAGCGCGCCGACGACACCGGTGGCCAGCGCGGCAGCGGCGAGCACCACGACCATCCATACGATCGAGGTGTCCCTGAAGCGGTCCCACACCCAGCCGATGACCTCGCCCTGCGCCCCGAACCATTCGCTGACCTGCATCACGGCGCCCGCCGCGGCGCCGCCGAGCAGCGGGGCGACGAAGGAGACCGGGGCATAGCGGATCCAGGCCGGGTCGAGGACGGCCAGTGCGCCCTCGCGGTGGGTGGCGGGCCCGCGCGGGGTGGCCCTGGCCAGGAGTTCCAGTCGCAGCCGCTCCCCCTCCGCGCGCGTGACCGCGTCGAGTTCCAGGGTGGATTCGCCGCCCCCGGTGTGCTCGCCCGTGCCGATGCGGACCTTGACGAGTCCGAGGACGCGCAGCAGCACATTGGCGGTGAGGTCGACGGTGCGGATCCGCTCGCGGGCCAGTGAGCGCCGTTTGACCAGGAAGAGGCCGGTGTGGAGCTCGGCCAGTTCGGGGCCGATGCGGTAGCGGGTGCGCTGCCAGCGCACCAGGTCCGCGCCGGTGACGGCGCCGATCAGCAGGCCGGCGCCGGCGAGCACCCAGGACGCGGCCTTCCACAGGGGCATGCCGCCGGCGAGGCCGAGGAGGGTGGGCAGTCCGGCGCCGCCCGCGAAGCCGGCCATGACGAGGGCGGTGACGAGGACGGTGCGCCCGTCGAGCCGCCGCCACTCCTGCCGGCCCTGCTGGTCCGGCCCGCACTGCCCGTCCTGTCCGGGACCGCTCACGTCGCGTCCCCGGGTGTGGCCCGGGTGATCCGGGTCAGGCGCTCCGCGAGTTCCGCGGCCACCTCGTGGTCGAGGCCCTCGATCCTGACAGCGCCCTTGGCGGAGGCGGTGGTGACCGTGACGGTGGCGAGCCGGAACGCCTGCTCCAGCGGTCCCCTGACCGTGTCAACGGTCTGGATGCGGGACATGGGCGCGATCCGCCACTCCTGCCACAGCGCCCCGGTGCGCACGTACACCGCCTCGTCGGTCACCTCCCAGCGGTGCACCCGGTACCACCAGGCGGGGAAGAACGCGGTGCCCGCGAGGCCGAGGACGGCGATCACGCCTGCCGGGACCAGCAGCCAGGTGCGGGCCGGCTCGATGAAGGCGCCCAGTACGGCGAGCACGAGAGCCGGGACGGCGGCGGTCAGCAGGCACTGCGTACGCCACCAGTTGACGGCCCGTTCGTTCAGCCGGTTGTTCGGCGGCCGCAGCCGCACCGCGTTCTCCCCCGCCATCAGGTCACCGGCCGCGCAGTGTCCGGTACTTGCCGGCCAGCGTCGCGGTGGAGCTGTCGAGCTGTTCGCCGCCCTTGCCGTCGGTCAGCACGGGCTCGATCTTCTTCGCGAGGACCTTGCCGAGCTCGACGCCCCACTGGTCGAAGGAGTCGATGTTCCAGATCGCGCCCTGGACGAACACCTTGTGCTCGTACAGGGCGATCAACTGACCGAGCACCGACGGGGTGAGCTCCTCGGCGAGGATCGTCGTCGTCGGGTGGTTCCCCTTGAACGTCTTGTGTGCGACGAGCTCCTCCGCGACGCCCTCCGCCCGTACCTCCTCGGGCGTCTTGCCGAAGGCGAGGGCCTGGGTCTGTGCGAAGAAGTTGGCCATCAGCAGGTCGTGCTGGGGGACGAGACCGGCGAGCAGGGAGGGGACGGGCTTGGCGAAGCCGATGAAGTCGGCCGGGATGACCTTGGTGCCCTGGTGGATCAGCTGGTAGTAGGCGTGCTGCCCGTTGGTGCCGGGGGTGCCCCACACCACCGGGCCGGTCTGCCAGTCGACCGGATTGCCGTCGCGGTCGACGGACTTGCCGTTGGACTCCATGTCGAGCTGCTGGAGGTAGGCGGTGAACTTGGACAGGTAGTGCGAGTACGGCAGCACGGCGTGCGACTGGGCGTCGAAGAACGCCCCGTACCAGACGCCCAACAGGCCAAGGAGCAGCGGCGCGTTGGCCTCGGCGGGCGCGGTGCGGAAGTGCTCGTCGACGAGGTGGAAGCCGTCGAGCATTTCGCGGAACCGGTCCGGGCCGATCGCGATCATCAGGGAGAGACCGATCGCGGAGTCGTACGAGTAGCGGCCGCCGACCCAGTCCCAGAACTCGAACATGTTGGCCGTGTCGATACCGAAGCCGGAGACCTTCTCGGCGTTGGTCGACAGCGCGACGAAGTGCTTGGCCACGGCGTCGGGGCCGACCCGGAGGTTGGTGAGCAGCCAGTCGCGCGCGGAGGTGGCGTTGGTGATCGTCTCGATGGTGGTGAAGGTCTTCGAGGCGATGATGAATAGGGTCTCCGCCGGGTCGAGGTCGCGCACAGCCTCGTGCAGGTCGGCCCCGTCCACGTTGGAGACGAAACGGAACGTCAGGTCCCGCTGGGTGTAGGAGCGGAGCACCTCGTACGCCATCGCGGGCCCGAGGTCGGAGCCGCCGATGCCGATGTTGACGATGTTCCTGATGCGCCTGCCGGTGTGGCCGGTCCACTCGCCGGAGCGGATCTTCTCGGAGAACGCGGCCATCCTGTCGAGCACCGCGTGGACGGCGGGCACCACGTTCTCGCCGTCGACCTCGATCACGGCGTCCCGCGGGGCACGCAGCGCCGTGTGCAGGACGGCGCGGTCCTCGGTGGTGTTGATCTTCTCGCCGCGGAACATGGCGTCCCGCAGCCCGGCGACGCCGGTGGCTGCGGCCAGGTCACGCAGCAGCGCCAGCGTCTCGTCGGTGACCAGGTGCTTGGAGTGGTCGAGATACAGATCGCCGACCTGGAGGGTGTACCTGCTCCCGCGTTCCGGGTCCGCGGCGAACAGCTCCCGCAGATGCGTACCGCCCAACTGCTCGCGGTGCTTGCCGAGAGCGGTCCATTCGGGCATCTGGTTGAGCCTGGTCTGCCTTGCGTTCATCTCGGACATCAGCCCACTTCTTCTCGTACCTGCCTGCATGCCCCGCTGCGGTTCCCAACCTAATTGATCAGGCGGGCCGGCGAGGCTTCGGCGGGTCGGCGCACAGAAAGCGAACCGGTGACGAGAAAGTCCGGCCGGCACCCCGATCGGGGTGCCGGCCGGACCTGGAGTCAGATCTCGCCGCGCAGTTTGGCGAGCGCCTCCGCGAGGATCGCCTCGCCGTCCGCGTCGCTGCGCCGCTCCCGCACGTACGCGAGGTGCGTCTTGTACGGCTCGGTGCGCGGCGGGTCCGGCGGGTTGTCGCGGTCCTGACCGGCCGGGAACCCGCACCGCGGGCAGTCCCAAGTGTCGGGGACCTGTGCGTCACTGGCGAAGCTCGGCTGCGTCTCGTGCCCGTTCGAGCACCAGAAGGAGATGCGGAGGCGCGGCGCGGACTCGCCTCGCTCTGCCTCGCCCATCGGCCCCGCTCCGACCCGGCTTCCCCGGATCGCGTTGCCACTTGCCACGGTCGTAACTCCCTGCGTGATGGTGCTGCACAGCGATTCACAGCGGCTGCGCCGCGAGTGCCCCAGTCTACGTAAGGCCCAACGCTCGTCCAGTGATTGGAGTTGGACACCGGCTCCGGACACGGAACGGACGGGTCAGCTGTCCAGCTTCATCAGCAGACCGAGCACGACAATGCACGCGAACCACAGCAGACCCACGACGACGGTGATGCGGTCGAGGTTGCGCTCGGCCACCGAGGAGCCACCCACGGACGACTGCATTCCGCCACCGAACATGTCGGAAAGACCGCCGCCCTTCCCCTTGTGCATCAGCACGAGCAACATCAGCAGCCCGCTGAAAATGATCAGGGCGATCGAGAATCCCATAACCACGGCTGGACCCTACTTCCTGGCAATTCTCTTGGACTCAATACGGACGACGGGGGCCCGGGCTCGATGTGTGAGCCCCAGGCCCCCGCAAGGGTACGCCGGATCGGCGCTACCGCATACTCACCGGTTACTCACTGGTCGCGGAAGCGGACGATCTTGACGAACTCGTCGGCGTCCAGAGCCGCGCCGCCCACCAGGGCGCCGTCGACATCGGGCTGGGCCATGATCGCGGCGACGTTGCCCGCCTTCACGGAGCCGCCGTACTGGATCCGGACCTTGTCGGCCAGTTCCTGCGAGTACAGCTCCGCGAGCCGCGCGCGGATCGCGCCGCAGACCTCCTGAGCGTCCTCGGGGGTGGCGACCTCGCCGGTCCCGATGGCCCACACCGGCTCGTAGGCGATCACGACGGACTCGGCCTGCTCGGCCGGGACGTCCTTCAGACCGCCGTCGAGCTGGGCGAGGGTGTACTCGACCTGGTTGCCGGCCTTGCGGATCTCCAGGCCCTCGCCGACGCACAGGATCGGCGTCAGGCCGTGCTTGTAGGCGGCCTTCACCTTGGCGTTGCAGATCTCGTCGGTCTCCGCGTGGTACTGGCGGCGCTCGGAGTGCCCCACGGCCACGTAGGTGCACTTCAGCTTGGCCAGCATCGGACCCGAGATCTCGCCGGTGTAGGCGCCGGAGTCGTGGGCCGAGATGTCCTGGGCGCCGTACTTGATCTTCAGCTTGTCGCCGTCGACCAGGGTCTGGACGGACCGCAGGTCGGTGAAGGGCGCCAGAACGGCCACCTCCACGGCGTCGTAGTCCTTGTCGGCCAGGGCGAAGGCGAGCTTCTGGACGTGGGCGATGGCCTCGAGGTGGTTGAGGTTCATCTTCCAGTTGCCCGCCATCAGCGGGGTGCGCGTGGTCAAGGTGTTCAGTCCTCCAGTGCGGCAAGGCCGGGGAGCGTCTTGCCCTCGAGGTACTCGAGGCTCGCGCCGCCGCCGGTCGAGATGTGGCCGAATGCCTTCTCGTCGAAGCCCAGGGTCCGCACGGCCGCGGCGGAGTCCCCGCCGCCGACCACGGTGAAGGCCGGGGAGTCGACGAGCGCCTGGGCAACGGCCTTGGTGCCCTCGGCGTAGTCGGGGTGCTCGAAGACGCCCATCGGACCGTTCCAGAAGACGGTGGCCGCGTCGGCGAGTTTCGAGGCGTACAGCTTGCGGGTCTCGGGACCGATGTCCAGACCCTCCTGGTCGGCGGGGATCGCGTCCGCGGCGACGACCGCCGGGTGGGCCGGGGCCTTGGTCTTCAGGTCCGGGAACTCGGAGGAGACCAGCACGTCGACGGGGAGCACGAACTCCACACCCTTGGCCTTGGCGCGCTCCAGGTACTCGAGCACCGCCGGGACCTGGTCCTCCTGGAGCAGCGAGATGCCGACCTCGTGGCCCTGGGCCTTGAGGAAGGTGTAGGCCATGCCGCCGCCGATGAGGATGCGGTCGGCCTTCTCCAGCAGGTGGTCGATGACGCCGAGCTTGTCGGAGACCTTGGCGCCGCCGAGCACGACGGCGTAGGGCCGCCGGGCTTCCTCGGTGAGCTTCTTGAGGACGCCGACCTCGGTGGCGATGAGGAAGCCGGCCGCGTGCGGCAGCCGGGCCGGGAGGTCGTAGACGGAGGCGTGCCTCCGGTGCACGGCACCGAAGCCGTCGCCGACGTAGACATCGGCCAGGGCGGCGAGCCGGTCGGCGAAGGCGCCGCGCTCGGCATCGTCCTTGGAGGTCTCCCCGGCGTTGAAGCGGAGGTTCTCCAGGACGGCGACCTGACCGTCCCCGAGGTTCGCGACGGCGGCGGTGGCCGACTCGCCGACCGTGTCGGTCGCGAACTCCACGTGTGATCCGAGCAGTTCACCCAACCGCTCGGCGGCGGGGGCCAGCGAGAACGCCGGGTCCGGGGCGCCCTTGGGGCGGCCCAGGTGCGAGGCGACGACGACCCGCGCCCCGGCCTCCGCGAGCTTGGCGACGGTCGGCACGACGGCCCGGATCCGGCCGTCGTCGGTGATGGTGGTGCCGTCGAGCGGCACATTGAGGTCGGCGCGGACGAATACCCGCTTGCCGGTGACCCCGTCGGCCAGCAGCTGGTCGATGGTCTTCATGTTTTGCGGCTCCTCGGAGGGCTGGACGCACGGCAGGGCCCGGACAGCGCCGCATTGCGCTGCCCGAGCCCTGACGCTCACATCGTGGTGCTCTCGTGGTGGATCAGGCGGTACAGGTCAGAGCTGCTCGCCGACGAAGACCGTGAGGTCGACGAGGCGGTTGGAGTAGCCCCACTCATTGTCGTACCAGCCGAGGATCTTCACCGACTTGCCCTCCTGGACCATGGTCAGCGAGGCGTCGAAGGTGCAGGACGCCGGCTCGTTGACGATGTCGGAGGACACGATCGGGTCCTCGGTGTAGACGAGGAAGCCCTTGAGGTCGCCGTCGTCGGCGGCCTTCTTGAACGCGGCGTTGACCTCGTCCTTCGTGACCTCGCGCTGCAGCTCCACGACCAGGTCGGTGGCCGAGCCGGTGGGGACCGGGACGCGCATGGCGATGCCGTCCAGCTTGCCCTTCAGCTGCGGGAGGACCAGGGCGGTGGCCTTGGCGGCACCGGTGGTCGTCGGAATGATGTTCTCCGCGGCGGCGCGGGCGCGGCGCAGGTCCTTGTGCGGGAAGTCCAGGATCCGCTGGTCGTTGGTGTACGCGTGGACCGTCGTCATCAGGCCCTTGACGATGCCGAAGTTCTCGTCCAGAACCTTGGCCATCGGCGCCACACAGTTGGTGGTGCAGGAGGCGTTGGAGATGACGTGGTGGTTGGCGGCGTCGTACTTGTCCTGGTTGACGCCCATCACGATGGTGATGTCCTCGTCCTTGGCCGGAGCCGAGATGAGGACCTTCTTGGCGCCGCCGGCGATGTGCTTCTCGGCGTCGGCCTTCTTGGTGAAGATGCCGGTCGACTCGATGACGATGTCGACGCCCAGCTCGCCCCACGGGATGTCGGCGGGGTTGCGCTCGGAGAGCACCTTGATGGTGTGGCCGTCGACCGTGATGGTGTCGGCGGTGTGGCTCACCTCGGCCTTGAGACGGCCGAGGATGGTGTCGTACTTCAGCAGGTGGGCCGTGGTCGCAGTGTCACCCAGGTCGTTGACAGCCACGATCTCGATGTCTGCACCCTGCTCCAGCAGCGCGCGGAAGTAGTTACGACCGATGCGGCCAAAGCCGTTGATGCCTACGCGGATCGTCACGAACCGATCTCCTCGTTAGGTACGCCGGTTTTCGACGCCGGCGAGTTGTATAGGGATGTCCCCGACCGCCTACGACCCTACCCCGCTGAGGCCCCCGCAGTGACATCGAGATGCCCGGTTCTCGGGACGGTGGCCCATACCCGCCAGTAGGAATATCCGGCCGCGGTTTCGGGTGACCGGGCGCGGGGCGTGCCTGCCGCCGCCCAGCGCCCGGTCACCTCGGGTGGTCAGCGCCGCAGGGCCCGCAGCGCCGCGCCGACGACGCGCTCGCGCTCGGCTGCGCCGCGCACGTGCTCGAGGCCGAAACCGAGCAGCACACTGTCCCTGGTGCTCACCGCGGACCCGGACGGATACAGGTCCTGGCTGCGCTCCCAGCCGCCTCGCGGGGCCGGGCTGCCCTCCGGCGGCCCGGCCGCCCGCCAGGGCCCCAGTGACGTCTCGAAGCCCTCGACGGACTGCTCCACGCCGCCGATGACCAGGCCGGCCCGGTCGACGAAGACGCCACGGCCGCCGGCGCTCGGGTCGGTGACGTAGGAGACGGAGACCTCGATCTGCCGGCCCGCGTAGGCGCTCAGGTCGAAGGAGGCCGCCCGCCAGCCGTCCGAGGCTCCGGTGAAGGAGTTCCAGCTGCCGGTAGTGCCACTGGCCGTGCACGCGTCCTGCCCGAGCGTGAGGTAGTGCCCCAGGAACGGGTGCTGGTCGATGTAGAAGCCGCCGTCGCACTGGGTGGGCACGGTGGTGGACGTCCCCCCGTTCGCGTCGGGCAGCGTCGTCCAGTCGTCCTGGCCGACGGTGTGGACCTCCACGACGGCGTTGTCGTAGCCGGGCTCGGTGTTGAAGCTGAGCCGCATGTTCAGCGTGGGCTTCTCGCCGGCGGCCGTGCCGGTCAGATCGACGGTGCGGGACAGCCGCGTCCAGGAGGAGTTGTGATGGGCGGCCGCCGCGTACCACTCGCCCTCGTACGGCGAGAACGGCATCTTCGCGCCCGGGTAGTCGCCCGCGGCCGCGCTGCGGAACTGCGGGAACTCGTCGGACGGCAGCGTGTCGGAGGTGATCGTGTACGCGCCGGCCGCGTCGAGGAGGTTGCCGGGGGCGTCGCCGAGCGTGCCGGAGGCGCCCGAGAGGCGCCCGGTGCCGAGGAACCCGTTCACTCCAGTGAGTGAGGCGCGGCCGAATGCTCCGAGGTAGTACTGGGAGAAGTCGTCGCTCAGCGCCCGGCCGAGGTCGGCGTCGCCACCCGCGTGTTCACCCGCGGTGATGAGCTTTCCGCCCTCGTTGACGTAGGCGCGCACGGCCTGGGTGGTGGCCCAGGAGGGTTCCGCCGCGGCCGAGTACCACAGGACGGTCTCGAAGTGGCTCAGCACGCCGAGCGGGTGCGGGGTGCCCTGCGTGGCGACGTCCCAGACGGCGCTGCGCTTCCCGTTGCCGGCGAGGGCGCGGGTGTAGGCGGCCGTGTGCCGGGCGGCGGCCGTGCCGCCCTCCTCCGCGATCACCAGTGTGTCACCGCGCGGGCGCTCGGCGACGGTGTAGATGAAGTGCTCGCTCGCGGTGCGTCCGCCGTTCTTGGCGCGGCCGGTGAACCACACCTCGACGCGGTCGCCCGGTTCGGCGCCCTCGATCCGTGCGCGGTACTCGTCGAAGTGCAGGTTGTCCTCGCCGCCGTAGCGCTCGCCGCCCTTCCAGGGGCGCAGCTTCTCGTCGTGCGTGCGGCCGCCGTTGATCCGGTAGTTGAGCTCCTTGTGGCGCACCGATCTGCGGGCGGTGACGGAGACCTCCTGGTCGCCGCCGCGGGCGTAGGAGGTGGTGAAGGTGTCCGGGGTGAAGTCCGGGGCCTCGATCCCCGACGACGACGACGGCCGGTCGGGGTGGGCGGCGGTCTCGGCGACGGAGAGCGCGAACGGGATGTTCTTGGCGAACTCCTGCTGGATCAGTTCCTCGTCGTCGGGGAAGGTGAAGATGGAGGCGCAGTCCGCGGGGTTCCACTCGTCGTCGGGGTCGACGCGGGAGGCGGCGGCGCAGGTCGACATCTCGGGGGTGAACATCATCGTCCCGTTGACGTTGGCCGCGTGGCCGTCGGTCTCGCCGTTGGTGGTGTAGAGCTCGGACGAGACCTGCGGCCGGTAGCCGGGGATCGCGGAGTTGTCGGGCGTGCCGGCCAGCGCCTTGTAGAGCACGTCGTCCGGGGTCGGGGTGGCCACCTGCCAGCCCACTCCGTACAGCAGCAGCTGGGCGGCGGAGTGGTAGTTGATGCCGTACTCGAAGCCGATGCGCTTCTGGAAGCGGTCGATGGCCCGCGTCTCCGGTTCGGAGCCGGGGCCGGGGCCGCGGTAGGTCTCGTCGAACGGGTCGGGCGAGGAGCCTTCGTTGTCGTAGCCCCACTTGTAGGCGAAGTTGCGGTTGAGGTCGACGCCGTCGCCCGCGGTGGTCCTTCCGTCTCCGTTGTTGTCGCGGAGGTTCTTGCGCCACTGGCGCTCTTCGGTGCCGGTGAAGGTGTAGTCGTAGCCGTCGGGGTTGGCGGAGAGCACGAACCACAGCTCGGTGGCGTCCACGATCTTCGTGATCCGCGGGTCCTTGCCGTAGTTGTCGAGGTAGTGGTGCATCAGCCGCCGGGTCATCTCCGGGGTGATCCATTCACGGGCGTGCTGGTTGGACAGGTACAGGGTGGCCGGCTTGGCGCCGTCGCGGTGCCGGTCGGCGCCCTTGGAGATCTTGAGGGCGAGAATGTCCTGGTCCTTGACGGACTTTCCGATGCTCACGACCTTGGTGAGCTGCGGGTGGGCCTTCGCGGTGTCGAGGATCTCGCTCTTGAGGCCGCCTTCGCCGCTGTACGGGCGGAAGACTCCGTCTCCCGTGGCGGCGAGGCGCCTCTCCGCCTTGTCGGAGATGGTGTGCTCGGTGATCTCGACGCCCTGCTCACGCAGTTCGCCGGCCTGCCGCTGGGTGAGGTGCAGTTCGATGGTGGCAGTGCCCTTGTCCGGGATCTGCTCGCCCAGCTCATGGCCGTCGGTGCCCGCCGCGAGGACCAGCGGCACCTGTTCCTTGCTCACTTCCGCGTGCCATACGGCGAGTTCCTCGCCGTTCCCGCCCCCGCCCCTGCCCCCTGGGTCGGCCTGCGCGATCGGCGCTGCCGACACTCCCGCGATCAGGAGTGAGGCCGCTGCGAGGATCGATCTCGCTCTGCGTCTCATAAGCCCCCCTTGCTGTTGTCCGCCAGGAAAGTGCTCGTGTCCGCCGTGACGGCGGGCATGCGACAGGCTCATGACTCCCCATGATCATGTCAATAGGGCCGTACCGGCCCCGGTGGACAGGAAAGGACAGAAACGACACTGCCGACGCCTCGAGAGGCGTCGGCAGTAGAGCTGTGTAGCTACATGCCAGGAGGGTCGTCAGCCGACCAGACCGTCGGCCATCTCTTCCGTCAGATTCGACTCCGTACCCGGGATGCCCAGGTCCTGCGCCCGCTTGTCCGCCATCGCCAGCAGCCGGCGGATACGGCCGGCGACCGCGTCCTTCGTCAGCGGCGGGTCGGCGAGCGCACCCAGTTCCTCCAGCGAGGCCTGCTTGTGCTCCATCCGCAGCCGGCCCGCGGCGGCGAGATGCTCGGGCACCTCCTCGCCGAGGATCTCCAGGGCCCGCTGCACCCGGGCACCGGCCGCCACCGCGGCACGGGCCGAGCGGCGCAGATTGGCGTCGTCGAAGTTGGCCAGCCGGTTGGCGGTGGCGCGCACCTCGCGCCGCATCCGCCGCTCCTCCCAGGCCAGCACCGACTCGTGCGCGCCGAGGCGGGTCAACAGCGCGCCGATCGCGTCACCGTCACGGACGACCACCCGGTCGACTCCGCGCACCTCGCGCGCCTTCGCCGCGATCGAGAGCCGGCGCGCCGCGCCCACGAGAGCGAGGGCCGCCTCCGGTCCCGGGCAGGTGACCTCCAGCGAGGACGAGCGGCCGGGCTCGGTCAGCGAACCGTGCGCCAGGAACGCGCCCCGCCAGGCGGCCTCCGCGTCGCACGTGGCACCCGAGACGACCTGCGGCGGGAGCCCGCGGATCGGGCGCCCCCTGCCGTCGACGAGGCCCGTCTGGCGGGCCAGCTGGTCACCGCCCGCGACGACCCGTACGACGAAGCGTGAGCCGCGGCGCAGGCCGCCGGGAGCCATAACCATCAGCTCCGAGCTGTGACCGAAGATCTCCAGGATGTCGCGCTTGAGCCGGCGCGCCGCGATGCCGGTGTCCAGCTCCGCCTCGATCACGATGCGGCCGCTCACCAGATGCAGACCGCCCGCGAACCGCAGGATGGCCGAGACCTCCGCTTTTCTGCAGCAGGTCCGGGTGACGGGGAGCCGGGAGATCTCATCCTTCACCGCTGCCGTCATCGCCATGGGCCGATCCTTCCATGCATCCGAAAAATACGGTCGTACGCGGCCGCCAACAGTTCCGGATCGTGCTTCGAAACGCTGTCGGGAGAGGCCACCGGAGCCAGCTCGACCGCGGCGCCCAGCCGCTGGGCGGCATCGGCGAGGGAGTCGCGGTCGGGCACTGCGGCCTCGTCGGCCAGCACCACGTCCAGGGTGAGTTTAGGCGCGTGTCGTCCCAAAACCTCCAAATGACGCTGCGGGGAGAAGCCTTCTGTTTCACCGGGCTGCGGCGCGAGGTTGAGCGAGAGCACCCGGCGCGCCTTGGTCTCGACCAGGGCTTCCAGCAGCTCGGGCACCAGCAGGTGCGGGATGACGGAGGAGAACCAGGAGCCGGGGCCGAGCACCACCCAGTCGGCATCCAGCACGGCCGCCACGGCCTCCGGGACGGCCGGCGGGTCGTTCGGCACGAGGTGCACGGACTGGACCTCACCGGGGGTGAGCGCCACGGTCGCCTGACCGCGCACGGTGTCCACCTCGTTTGGGCGCGCCGGATCATGGCCCCGCACCAGCGCCTGCAGCTCGAGCGGGACGGCGGACATGGGCAGCACCCTGCCGTGCGCGCCGAGCAGCTTGCCGACCAGGTCCAGTGCCTGGACGTGGTCGCCGAACTGCTCCCACAGCGCCACGATCAGCAGATTGCCGACCGCGTGTTCGTGCAGGTCGCCCTTGGACTGGAAACGGTGCTGGATGACCCGGGCCCAGGTCTGGCCCCAGTCGTCGTCGCCGCACAGCGCCGCCAGGGCCTTGCGCAGGTCCCCGGGCGGCAGCACGCCGAGCTCCTCACGGAGCCGGCCGCTGGAACCGCCGTCGTCGGCGACCGTGACGACCGCGGTGAGGTCACCGGTGATGCGGCGCAGGGCCGCGAGCGACGCGGACAGGCCCATGCCGCCGCCGAGGGCGACGACCTTGGGCTGCGCGCCGCGCTTCCGTGACGACAGCGGGCGCGTGGACTTGCGCAGCCGCCGCAGGCGGAGGTTGCGTCCGGTCACTCGCGCCCCAGGTCCCGGTGGACGACGACAGTCTCGACACCGGCGGAGGACAGACGGGCGGCCAGCTTCTCGGAGGTGGCGACGGAGCGGTGCTTGCCGCCGGTGCAGCCCACCGCGACGGTCACGTACCGCTTGCCCTCGCGGCGGTAGCCGGCGGCGATCAGCTGGAGCAGTTCGGTGTAACGGTCGAGGAACTCCTTGGCGCCGGGCTGGTTGAAGACATAGTTCGCCACCTCGTCGTTGAGACCGGTGAAGGGGCGCAGCTCCGGCACCCAGTGCGGGTTCGGCAGGAAACGCATGTCGACGACGAGGTCGGCGTCGACGGGCAGGCCGTACTTGAAACCGAACGACATGACCGTCGCGCGCAGCTCCGGCTCCTCGTCGCCGGCGAACTGGGCGTCCATCTTGGCGCGCAGCTCGTGGACGTTGAGACCGGAGGTGTCGATCACCAGGTCGGCGTCACCGCGCAGCTCGCGCAGCAGGTCACGCTCGGCGGCGATGCCGTCGACGATCCGGCCGTCGCCCTGCAGCGGGTGCGGGCGGCGCACCGACTCGAACCGGCGCACCAGTGCGTCGTCCGACGACTCGAGGAAGACGATCCGGCGGGTGACCTGCTTGGCGTCGAGGTCGGCCAGGGACTCGCGGAGGTTGTCGAAGAAGCGCCGGCCGCGCACGTCGACGACGACGGCGATGCGCGCGACGTTGCCCTGCGAGCGGGCGCCCAGCTCCACCATCGTGGGGATCAGTGCGGGCGGCAGGTTGTCGACGACGAACCAGCCGAGGTCCTCCAGACACTTGGCCGCCGTACTGCGGCCGGCGCCGGACATCCCGGAGATGATCACCAGCTCGGGGATGGCCGCGTCCGCCGCGGCCTCGCCGCCGGGCTCGGTGCCGTTGCCCGTACTCACGTCTGCTGCTCCGTCTCCGTCGTGCTCAGTCATGCCGTGCTGCCCCCGTCGTTCTCTTCAATGATCTCTCCTGTGGCGGTGTTCACGGCAGGCGCGGGCGGCGCCGTCCGTGCCAGGGCCACGACCACGGACTCGGCCGTCTTGCGGCCCATGCCGGGAACCTCGCAGATCTGCTCGATTGTCGCCTGCCGCAGGCGCTTGACCGAGCCGAAATGCTTGATCAGTGCCTGCTTCCTGGTGTCGCCGAGCCCGGGAACCGCGTCCAGAGGGCTGGTCCTGATGCGCTTGGAACGCTTGGAACGCTGATAGCGGATGGCGAAGTCGTGGGCCGTGTCCCGTACCCGCTGGAGCAGATACAGGCCCTCGCTCGACCGCGGCAGGACCACGGGGTCGTCGTCGTGCGGCAGCCAGACCTCCTCGAGGCGCTTGGCGAGGCCGCAGACCGCGACGTCGTCGATGCCGAGCTCGTCCAGGGCGCGCTTGGCCGCCGCCACCTGCGGCTGTCCGCCGTCGACGACGACGAGCTGCGGCGGGTAGGCGAACTTCTTCGGCCGGCCTTCTTCGTCCTTGGCCTCGTGGCCGGGGTCGTCACCGCCGATCCACTCACCCGTACGGTCCTTCTCCGCGAGGTAGCGCTTGAAGCGGCGGGTGATCACCTCGTGCATGGAGCGGACGTCGTCCTGGCCCTCGAAGCCCTTGATCTGGAAGCGGCGGTACTCGCTCTTGCGGGCGAGCCCGTCCTCGAAGACGACCATGGACGCCACCACGTCCTCGCCCTGCAGGTGCGAGATGTCGAAGCACTCGATGCGCAGCGGTGCCGAGTCGAGCCCGAGGGCCTCCGCGATCTCCTCCAGGGCACGGGAGCGGGTGGTCAGATCGCTGGCGCGCTTGGTCTTGTGTAGCCCGAGGGCCTGGAGCGCGTTGCGCTCGACCGTCTCCATCAGGGCCTTCTTGTCGCCGCGCTGCGGGACGCGCAGGGAGACACCCGCCCCGCGGCGCCCGCTCAGCCACTGCGTGACCGCGTCGGTGTCCTCGGGCAGGGCGGGAACGAGGACCTCCTTCGGGACGGCGTCGCCGCTCTCCTCGCCGTACAGCTGCTGGAGGGCGTGCTCGACCAGGCCGGCCGTGTCGACGTTCTCCACCTTGTCGGTGACCCAGCCGCGCTGGCCGCGGACCCGGCCGCCGCGCACGTGGAAGATCTGCACCGCCGCCTCCAGCTCGTCCTCGGCGAGCGCGATCAGGTCGGCGTCGGTGGCGTCGGCCAGCACCACCGCGTTCTTCTCGAGGGCGCGCTTGAGGGCCTCTATGTCGTCACGGAGGCGGGCCGCCTTCTCGTACTCCATCTCCTCGGCCGCGGCCATCATCTGCTTCTCGAGGCGGCGGATGTACGTCCCGGTCCGGCCGGCCATGAAGTCGCAGAACTCCTCGGCCAGTTCGCGGTGCTCCTCGGGCGTGACCCGGCCCACGCAGGGCGCGGAGCACTTGCCGATGTAGCCCAGCAGACAGGGGCGGCCCTTCTGCACGTGGTTGCGGAAGACGCCCGCGGAGCAGGTACGCACCGGGAAGACGCGCAGCATGAGGTCGACGGTCTCGCGGATCGCCCAGGCGTGCCCGTACGGACCGAAGTAGCGGACGCCCTTCTTCTTGGCGCCGCGCATCACCTGGACCCTCGGGAAGTCCTCGTTCAGCGTCACCGCCAGATAGGGGTAGCTCTTGTCGTCGCGGTACTTGACGTTGAACCGGGGGTCGTACTCCTTAATCCAGGAGTACTCCAGCTGGAGCGCCTCCACCTCGGTCGAGACGACCGTCCACTCGACGGAGGCCGCGGTGGTGACCATGGTCCGGGTGCGCGGGTGGAGATTCGCCAGGTCCTGGAAGTAGCTCCCGAGGCGCGAACGCAGGCTCTTGGCCTTGCCGACGTAGATCACCCGGCGGTGTTCGTCGCGGAACCGGTAGACCCCCGGCGAGTCGGGGATCTGTCCCGGCTTGGGGCGGTAGCTGGAGGGGTCGGCCATGCCGTCCACCCTACTGGCGGGCAGTGACAGCACGGACAGTCCCCGCCAGGTACATGACCACTCCCGGCCGTGTTCCGGGCGGATGCGGGACACGGATGGGTACCGAGCCTTGTCCGGGCAAGATCAACCCGCTTCAATGCGGGGAACCCCACCCCGCTTCGCCGCGGCGGACACGGTGCTGCGCACGGCCACCGGACACACCCCTTCCGACCGGCCCGGCGCCCCTCGTTCCCTTGCTCCCTCGTTCCCTCGTTCCCCGGAGGAATCCATGCGCCACGCCGAGGCCGATCTGGCGCAGGTGCTGAACACCGGCCCCTTCCATCTGGCGCTGCGTGCCGCCCTCGCCGTACGCGGGCTCCCGCTGCAGCGCGTCCAGCACCATCTCGCCCATCGCGGGATCAAGGTGGGCGTCACCAGCCTCAGTTACTGGCAGCAGGGCGCCCGGCGCCCGCAGCGCCCCGAGTCGCTGCGGGCGGTCCGGGCCCTGGAAGAGGTGCTCTGCCTGCCGGGGAACTCGCTGGTCCGCCTGCTCGGTACGGGCGAGGGGGAGGCCTGCCGTGCCGAGACCCGGCCCCCCGGCAGAAGCGCGGACCGGTCCGGGGCGGTGGAACGGCTCGTGGCCGGCCTCGGCCCGCCCGCGGACAGCGGGCTGCACACGGTCGGACACCACGAACGGGTCCGCATCGGGGCTCGGGGGCAGCTGCTCGGACGGGACTCGCAGCAGGTCGTACGCGCCCACCGCGACGGCGTCGACCGCTACCTCGCCGTCCACCACGGCGACCCGGGCTGCGACCCCGCGTCCGTGGAGGTGAGCGCCTTCGAGAACTGCCGCGCCGGGCGGGTGCGGCGGGACCGGGCGAGCGGCGTCGTGGCCGTCGAACTGCTCTTCGACACCCGGCTGCGGCCCGGCGAGACGTACGTCTTCGGCTACGGCTTCGAGGACGGAACCGGCGGCCGGAGCACGGAGTACATACGCGCCTTCGGCTCCGCGGGCGGCCAGTACATGGTGCAGGTGCGCTTCGAGGAGGGCGCGCCGCTGCCCGTGCGCTGCCGGCGCCTCTCCTGGGGGGCGACGGGAACGCAGCGTGGTCCCCACACGGAACTCGCCCTCAGCGGGCGGCACCGCACAGTGCACCTCGTCGAGCAAGGGGTGCGGCCGGGGACCCTGGGGATCGGCTGGGACTGGGAGTGACGCTCTGCGGGCGCGGCCGCCCGTCTATGCCTCCGGGCCCGCCACGAGCCGGCCGCCCTCCGCCTTGACCGGCACCTCCGGCAGCGGCACCGTGGCAGGGCCCTGCAGGGCCCTGCCGGTCGTCACGTCGAAGCGGCTGCCGTGACAGGGGCAGTTGCCCTCCGTGCCCTCCACCTTGTCGAGGACGCAGCCGGCGTGGGTGCACTGGGCGCTGAACGCCTTGTACTCGCCCTTGGCCGGGCAGTGCACGACAAGGCGCTCCTCGCGGTAGAGCCTGGCCCCGCCGACGGGCACGGCGTCCGCGGCGCCGAGATCGACCGGTGCCGTGGGGGTGGGGACCTCCGCGTGGCCGAGCTTGGACTCGGTGGAACATCCGGCGACCCCCAGCCCGGCGGCCCCGGCGAGGGCCGCGCCCTTCAGGACGGTGCGGCGGGCGGTCGGGGCCATCGGAACTCCATGGTTCGGTTCGTGGGGGTACGGGACGCGGGTCGAGTCCTGCCGGACCCGACGATACCGGCGGAGATCACCCGGCCGGCGGCCGGGTACGGGGGTGCCGGGCCGGGCCGCTGCGCGGCATTTCCAGCCTCGCCGGCGTGTGAGGCGCGGGGTCCGGGGGCGGAGCCGCCGGTTCGGGAAGGGGGCAGGGTGGGGAACAGGCCCGCCGCAGGCGCACCCGCACCCCGCCCCGGCCGAACCGGACGTCACGCCTTCCGCGCCCGCGCCCCCTTCGCCGCCACCCCCGCCTTCTTCGCCGGCTTACGCGCCGACGGCTTCCGCGCCGCCGGCACCGCCGCCCCCGCGCCGCCCCCGGCGGCCGCCGCGTCACTGATCCGCTCCGCGTCCAGGATGTCCCGCAGGAACTTGCCGGTGTGACTGGCCGGCACGCCCGCGACCTGCTCCGGCGTGCCCTCGGCGATCACCAGGCCGCCGCCGTTGCCGCCCTCGGGACCCATGTCGATGACCCAGTCCGCCGTCTTGATGACGTCGAGGTTGTGCTCGATGACGATCACCGAGTTGCCCTTGTCGACCAGCCCGGAGAGAACCGTGATCAGCTTGCTGATGTCCTCGAAGTGCAGACCCGTGGTCGGCTCGTCCAGCACGTAGACCGTCCGGCCCGTCGAGCGCTTCTGGAGTTCGGACGCCAGCTTCACGCGCTGCGCCTCACCGCCCGACAGCGTCGGCGCGGGCTGGCCGAGCCTGACGTACCCGAGGCCGACCTCGTTGAGGGTCCGCAGATGGCGGGAGATCGTCGGGACGGCCTCGAAGAAGTCCAGCGCCTCCTCGATCGGCATGTCCAGCACCTCCGCGATGGACTTGCCCTTGTAGTGGACGTCCAGGGTCTCGCGGTTGTACCGCGCTCCGTGGCAGACCTCGCACGGGACGTACACGTCCGGCAGGAAGTTCATCTCGATCTTGATCGTGCCGTCGCCGGAGCAGTTCTCGCAGCGGCCGCCCTTGACGTTGAAGGAGAACCGGCCCGGCAGATAGCCGCGGACCTTGGCCTCCATGGTCTCCGCGAAGAGCTTGCGGACGTGGTCGAAGACACCGGTGTACGTCGCCGGGTTGGACCGCGGGGTGCGGCCGATGGGCGACTGGTCGACATGGACCACCTTGTCGACGAGGTCGTCGCCGTCGACCCGGGTGTGGCGGCCCGGCACCGACTTCGCGCCGTTCAGTTCGCGGGCGAGGTGGGTGTAGAGGATGTCGTTGACCAGGGTCGACTTTCCGGAGCCGGAGACGCCGGTGACGGCCGTCAGGACTCCGAGCGGGAAGGCGACGTCGATGTCCTGGAGATTGTTCTCCCGGGCGCCGTGCACGGTCAGCCGGCGCGTCGGGTCGACGGGGCGGCGCAGCTCCGGAGTCGCGATGGACCGCTGACCGGACAGGTACTGCCCGGTCATCGACTCCTTGTTGGCGAGCAGCTGCTTCAACGGGCCGGAGTGCACGACCTTGCCGCCGTGCTCGCCCGCGCCGGGGCCGATGTCGACGACCCAGTCGGCGACCTTGATGGTGTCCTCGTCGTGCTCGACGACGATCAGGGTGTTGCCCATGTCGCGGAGCCGGACGAGGGTCTCGATCAGCCGGTGGTTGTCGCGCTGGTGGAGGCCGATGGAGGGCTCGTCGAGGACGTAGAGCACGCCGACCAGGCCGGAACCGATCTGGGTGGCCAGCCGGATGCGCTGGGCCTCGCCGCCGGACAGCGTGCCGGCGGCACGGTTGAGCGACAGGTAGTCCAGGCCGACGTCGACCAGGAAGCGCAGCCGCTCGTTGACTTCCTTGAGGACCCGCTCGGCGATCTTCTTGTCGCGGGCATTGAGCTTGAGGCGGCCGAGGAACTCGGCGCACTCGCTGATCGACATCGCGGAGACCTCGGCGATGGACCTCTCCATCACGGTGACCGCGAGCACGATCGGCTTGAGCCGGGTGCCCTCACAGGTCGGGCAGGGCACCTCGCGCATGTAGCCCTCGAAGCGCTCCCTGCTGGAGTCGCTCTCGGCCTCGGAGTGCCGCCGCTTGACGAACTGCACGGCCCCTTCGAAGGCCGGGGTGGTCCAGGCGCGCTCGCGTCCGTACCGGTTTCGGTAGCGGACCTCGAGCTGGGTCTTGTGCCCGTGGAGCAGGGCCTTCTTGGCGCGGGCGGGCAGCCCGGCCCAGGGCATGTCCGTGGAGAAGCCGAGTGCCTGCGCGAGCCCGTCGATCAGGCGGCCGAAGTACTCCTTGGTGTGGCCGTGGGACCAGGGGTGGATCGCGCCCTCGTCGAGCGACTTCTCCTCGTCGGGGACGATCAGCTCGGGGTCGACCTCCATCCGGGTGCCGATGCCGGTGCAGTCGGGGCAGGCGCCGAAGGGAGAGTTGAACGAGAAGGAGCGGGGCTCGAGCTCCTCGAAGGACAGGTCGTCGTACGGGCAGTACAGATGCTCCGAGTACATCCGCTCGCGCTCGGGGTCGTCCTCCGGGAGGTCGACGAAGTCGAGCACGACCATGCCGCCGGAGAGTCCGAGCGCGGTCTCGACGGAGTCGGTGAGCCGGCGCTTGGCGGAGTCCTTCACGGTGAGGCGGTCGACGACCACCTCGATGGTGTGCTTCTCCTGCTTCTTCAGCGTGGGCGGCTCGGCGAGCTGGACGGTCTTCCCGTCGACCCGTGCCCGGCTGTAGCCCTTGGTCTGCAGATCGGAGAAGAGGTCGACGAACTCGCCCTTGCGCTCACGCACCAGCGGCGAGAGCACCTGGAAGCGGCTGCCCTCGGGCAGCTCGAGCACCTTGTCGACGATGGCCTGCGGCGACTGCCGCGAGATGACCCGGCGGCACTCGGGGCAGTGCGGCTTGCCGATCCGCGCGAACAGCAGACGCAGATAGTCGTAGACCTCGGTGATGGTGCCGACCGTGGAGCGCGGGTTGCGCGAGGTCGACTTCTGGTCGATCGAGACGGCCGGTGAGAGGCCCTCGATGAAGTCGACGTCCGGCTTGTCCATCTGTCCGAGGAACTGCCGGGCGTAGGAGGAGAGCGATTCGACGTACCGGCGCTGCCCCTCGGCGAAGATCGTGTCGAACGCGAGGGACGACTTTCCCGACCCCGAGAGCCCGGTGAACACGATGAGGGAGTCACGCGGGAGGTCGAGCGAGACGTTTTTCAGGTTGTGCTCGCGAGCGCCACGAACGATGAGACGGTCGGCCACGCCGGTCCGCACCTTTCTGCGTAGAAGCGGAGGCACAGCCCCCGTCCCGGACTGGGACTCAGTCTTCGGGGGCGGCCAGAAGATTGATGCCTGACTTTCAAGGATGCCTCCACCGAGCGTATAGCACGCGCATTCGATTTACGGACGCGTGCCGATACCTTCACCCGATCGAGTGGGCGGAGCTAGGGTCGACCTCATGATCGATCCTGTGAGCGACCTTCGCTCTGTACACGAAGCGACGGACCGGCTCCTCACCGCAGCCGCCGGACTGGGCAACGCCGCGGTCGCCGAGCCGTCACGACTGCCGGGCTGGACCCGCGGCCATGTGCTCGCCCACATCTCCCGTAACGCCGACGCGCTCGTAAATGTTCTCGAGGGCCGACCGATGTATGTCACAGGCGAGGCCCGCGACGCGGACATCGAGCGCGACGCGCCCCGGGCGCTCTCCGAGCAGCTCGACGACCTGCGCGCCTCGGCGGCACGCTTCCAGGACGCGGGCGGCGCCCAGGGCGACTGGGAGCGCACCGTCGAGCTGCGCAACGGTGTGACCGACCGCGCGGCACGGGTCCCGTTCCGCCGCCTCGTCGAGGTCGAGCTCCACCATGTCGACCTCGGCACGGGCTACGAGCTGGAGGACCTGCCCAAGGAGTTCACGCAGCGGGAGACCGCCTTCCTGGCGGAGCGCTGGAGCGGCCGCGCGGACGTGCCCCCGACCCGTGTCCTCACCGGCGACGGCGAGTGGCGGACCGGCGGCACCGACGGTGCTCCCGTCACCGTCTCCGGCTCCCCGGCGGATGTGCTGGGCTGGCTCTCGGGCCGCCGCGACGGTACGGGCCTGGAGTGCGCCGGGGGCCCGCTGCCCGTACTGCCGGCGCTGTAGGCGGCTATAGGCTGAGACGCATGACATACAGCGGAGCTGTGAAGGTCGGTGGCCCGGCGGACGTGCACGAGCTCGCCGACCTGATGATCTCCAAGGTCGCGGTCGGACCGATGGACAACAACGCCTATCTGCTGCGCTGCCGGGCTACCGGTGAGCAGCTGTTGATCGACGCGGCGGCCGATCCGGACACGCTGCTGCAGCTGATCGGTGACGATTCCATCGCCGCCGTCGTCACGACCCACCGGCACGGCGACCACTGGCAGGCGCTGGAGGACGTGGTCAGGACGACCGGCGCCCGTACCTACGCCGGCCGTCATGACGCGGAAGGCATCCCCGTCCCGACCGACGTGCCCGTCGAGGACGGGGACACGATCCGGGTCGGACGGGTGGAGCTGACCGCCCGTCATCTGGTCGGCCACACCCCCGGGTCCATCGTGCTGGTCTACGACGACCCCCACGGGCATCCGCACGTGTTCACCGGCGACTGCCTGTTCCCCGGCGGCGTGGGCAATACGCACAAGGACCCGCAGGCGTTCACGAGCCTGCTCGACGGTGTGGAGGAGAAGCTCTTCGCCGTGCTTCCCGACGAGACCTGGGTCTACCCGGGGCACGGCAAGGACACGACCCTGGGCGAGGAGCGTCCCCACCTGGCGGAGTGGCGCGAGCGGGGCTGGTAGGTCCCGTCGCGGCCGTCAGGCCGGCACGGGCCTGAAGCCGTGCTCGCCGCGCGCCGGAAACGGACCGAGACCCAGCAGGCCCGTGACCATCCCGGTGGTCAGCGTGTGCCAGTCGGCGGCGCCGCGCAGCATCGCGTGGTCGCCGCCGGGCATCGACAGCGCGTGGACCTCGGCGCCCGCGGCGCGGGCCCGGTCGGCGAAGGCCCAGGTCTCCCTGGGGTCGGTGACCCGGTCTCGCTCGCCGTGCAGCAGCACGAGCCGCTTGCCGGTCAGATGGTCCACGGGCTCACCCCCGGGACACCACGGGGCGAGCCCGACGACCGCGGACACCAGTGGGTGACCGGCGGCGTGCAGGGCGGCGCGGCCGCCCATCGAGTGGCCCACCAGGACGGTGGGCACGGGCCCGGTGACCGCCGCGAGTTCGTCGAGCGCTCGCAGCGCGTCGCGTCCCGCGTCGGCGCGCGAGCCGTTCCACCCCCGGAACGCGTACCGGACCCGGCCGAGCGCGATGCCGTGCCCCGTCGTGGCGCGTGCGACGGACCGGACGAAGGGCCTCATCCGCACGCCGGGCAGGTTCAGCGCCGACGGCGGCTCGAGCGCGTCGGCGCGGCCGCCGTGGAGCAGCAGGACGGCGGCCTCCGACGGCGTCACGAACCGGTCGAGGCGCAGTGCCGGCCCGGCCGGGGTTCCGGTGTCCTTCGCGCCTCTGCGGATGAGCACGGCCATCAGTCCTCGGTGTGCCGGTTGCAGGTGTCGGGCGCTCTGCTTGCTTCATGTCTCGCGGTGCGGGTGCACAGGGGCCGGTGCCGCTTGCCCCGGCGTCACGGTATTCGACACCGCGGCCGCCGCGCATCGCTGCCGGCCGGGGCAGGGAGACGCACCCGGGTCGGTGCCGGCCGGGACACGGAGAACGGCACTCGGATCGGTGTCGGCCGGGGCAGGCCCGCCCCGCGCACCGAGAACGCACCGGCGGGTGCGGACGGTCCTGCCGTCCGCACCCGCCGGGGGCTCTGTGCGTCGTCGGGGCCCGGGGGCCACGAGCCGCTCGGCCGTCAGGCCTCGACGCTCTCCTTCTTCGCGTCGTTGGCCGCTTCCCGCTCCGCCTGCTTCTTGGAGGCGATCAGGCTGGTGACGGTCGTGACGACGAGGACACCGCAGATCACGGCCAGCGAGACCGGGATGGAGATCTCCGGGACGTGCACCCCGCTCTCGTGCAGGGCGTGCAGCACCAGCTTCACCCCGATGAAGCCCAGGATCACCGACAGGCCGTAACTGAGGTGGACCAGCTTCTTCAGCAGCCCGCCGATGAGGAAGTACAGCTGTCGCAGGCCCATCAGCGCGAAGGCGTTGGCGGTGAAGACGATGTACGGGTCCTGGGTGAGGCCGAAGATCGCGGGGATGGAGTCCAGCGCGAAGAGCACATCGGTGGTGCCGATGGCGAGCATGACGACCATGAGCGGTGTCAGGACGCGCTTGCCGTTGTTACGGATGAAGAGCTTCGTGCCGTGGTACTTGTCGGCGACGCCGAAGCGGCGCTCGACCGACTTGAGGAGCCTGTTCTCCTCGAACTCCTCCTCCTCTTCGTCGGAGCGCGCCTCCTGGATGAGCTTCCAGGCGGTGTAGATCAGGAACGCGCCGAAGATGTAGAAGACCCAGGAGAAGCTTGCGATGATGGCCGCACCGGCCGCGATGAAGATGGCCCGCAGCACCAGCGCTATCAGCACACCGATGAGCAGCACCCGCTGCTGGAGGTGTGAGGGCACGGCGAACTTCGCCATGATCAGGACGAAGACGAAGAGGTTGTCGACGCTCAGCGACTTCTCCGTGATGAAGCCCGCGAAGAACTCGCCCGACGCCTGGCTCTCGCCGGCGAACAGCAGGCCGAAGCCGAAGAGTG
Source organism: Streptomyces peucetius (assembly GCF_025854275.1). Lineage (NCBI taxonomy): Bacteria > Bacillati > Actinomycetota > Actinomycetes > Kitasatosporales > Streptomycetaceae > Streptomyces > Streptomyces peucetius. Next base: position 1,839,151 of record NZ_CP107567.1, read on the forward strand.
CCGCCAGGACGATCCAGACCACGGTCCAGATGCCGGCTTCCTTGATCGATACGTCGTGGGGCTTGCGCCCGATGAAGAAGTCGACCGCGATGAGGGCGCTGAGACCGAGAATGGTCAGCACCCAGATGGTCATTGAAACGTCCACTGCGCCTCCGGCGTCGTACGGCTACTGATCAGCGTCGTCGCTGCCGGAGGTCTCCTCCACCCGGGCAATGTCCGCCACAGGCCGGCGCCCCGGGACTTCTCTGTCTGTCCGTACTGACGGGCACGCCGCGACCGGGAGTACTCCCCTCCGCGTAAAGAACAGTACATGAAAGACCAAGGATAGGTAAAGAAGAAGGTAAAGCAGGGCTCAAGTCCCCTGGTCGGACGAGTTGTTGGGGAGACCGCCCGGTCAGCGGCCCCAGGAGCGGCGGGCTTCCGTCACTCGGGCCAGCACCTGCCGCAGCACATCGCTGCCCGGCGGCACGGTCAGCGGTTCGTACGTCCACGCGTGGCGCACCCACGGGTCGGCGAGATGGTCGTCGGGGACCGGTGTGATCCGCAGCAGCGAGCGCCACAGGGGGTCGAGCACCGGACCGTAGGCGGTGGCGTCCTCACGGTCCGCCACCATCAGCAGGTGGACGCCGACGTCCGGGCCCTCGTCCGCGAGGTAGCGCAGCTGGTTGACCGCGCGGTCGTCGAAGCCGTGCGGGAAGTCATTGACGATCAGCAGCTGTTCGGCGGTGTCGAGGTCGGGCGGGAGCGCGTCGGCAGCCCCGCCCCGCACAGCCATCGTCACCAGATCGACGCGCTCGGTGAGCTTGGCGAGGACGGCGCTCACGCCCTGGGCACCGGCGGCCGGCGGTCCGGCCAGGGCCCCGGAGTCGACCAGCGAAGCCAGCGACGCGGCGGCCGTGCCCGCCGGGTCGATCGCGTGGACCGTGAACTCGCCGGGCGGGTAGACCGCGAGCAGGCGGGCGGCGAGCATGACCGCCGAGTCGGCGGCCAGGCGCCGCAGCTGCGCCTCGTCCATCGCCATCGCGGCGTCCGAGCTCGAGCGCCCGCTGTCCACCCACAGGCCGCGCTCGAGCGGCAGCCGCACCAGGCACGGGATGCGCAGCTCGGGGCTCTCCGGGAGATGGAGGTCACCGAGGCGCAGCGCCATGGGGACCTCCATGGGAACGCGGTAGGCCTGCCAGCAGGGGTTGTCCCAGCGGGCGAACGCGGGCGGCAGCGCCGGCTCGACGACGTCCGACTCGGCGGCCAGCTGGGCCAGGTCCCGGTCGAGGGCCTGCCGCGCCTGGTCGGTCAACTGCTCGCACTTCGCGCGCGCCGCCGCCCTGGCGGCGTCCCCGGTGCTGCCGATGCGGCTGCGCGGGTCGGACAGGACGTGGTCGAGCTCCTTGTCCATCCGGGACTCGGCGAACTCGACGGCACTGCGGTACGCGGCGACGGTCCGGGCGAGGTCCTCGAACATGCCCCAGACCTGGTTGTAGAGACGCTCCTCCATGGACCAGCCGCCGGCATCGCCCGCCACCGGCGCGGCGGGGCGGCCGGGCTCAGCCGTCCCGGCGGCCGGAGCCGGCGGGGGCGGGGCCGACTGCCTGCGCGGATGTGCGTAGTTGATGGGCCCGGCCGGCATCTGCGGGGCGGCGTCGGGCACGGGCGTCTGCTGCGGAGGGGTGGCCGGCGCGGCCGGGGGCGCGGTGCGGCCGTCGGCGGGCGCAGCGTCCGCCGGGGAGGGCCGGTCGGGACCGGACGCCTGCCCCGCGGCATCGGCGGTGGCCGTGGTCATCCTGGCGGGCTCGACACGCTGCGGACGCGGCCCAGCGGCCTCTTGGATGGCCGCCGCCGCCCTGGCGGCGCCCTCCATGCCCTGGTCCGCCAGCAGTTGGGCCAGTCCTCCCGCGTACCCCTGGCCCACCGCGCGGACCTTCCAGGCACCCTGGCGGCGATACAGCTCGACCGCGACGACCGCAGTCTCGGTGTCCAGGCCGGTGATGGTGAAGGAGGCGATCTCGGAGCCGTCCTGGCCCATGACCGCGACGAACGGGGCCGCGGTCGTGCCGAAGCGGTCGGGGCCGCCGGTGCCCTGAGGAAGCGCGAGCAGCACGTTGACCTGCTGCACCTCCGTCGGCACCGCGGCCAGGTCCACGACGAAGCGGGGTGACCGCTCGGCCTGCCCCGGCACCTCGACACCGGGCAGGGCCGGTACACCGGGATGGGCCACCCAGTCCTCGCGTGCCGTGCCCTGCTCACCGGAACAGGTGGCGCACGCGACGACCGGATGGCCTGCCGACACCCGGATCTCGAGTCGGGTGTCGGGCAGGGGGTGGTTCTGCCCCCGGACCAGCTCGGCCGTCATGTGCTCTGTCCCCTCGGTGCTCTGCTGTGTGCGATCGGTACGCGTGTGTGCGGCGGTCGGTACGGGTGAGTGCGGCCGGTACGGGTGGTGCGGCCGGTATGTACGGGTGCGGCCGGTACGTATGTGTGCGGCCGGTACGTATGTGTGCGGTCGGTACGCGGGCAGCTCCCGGCGGCTGTGCCTCCGGGAGCTGCGGTGCGACGCGGAACTGCCGCTGTGTCTACAGGTGCGGCAGGATGGCCGGCATCAGGTCCTGGAACGTACGGCCGTTGGCCGGGTTGCCGAGGGCCGTCATCTGCCAGCCCCCGCCGGCGCGGTGCACCTTCGCCATGATCTGGGCGGTGTACTGGCCGCCGCCGTCGAGCGTGTAGCGGGCGAGCTCCTGGCCGTTGGTCTCGTCGACGATGCGGCAGAAGGCGTTCTGCACCTCCTGGAACGTCTGGCCGGTGAACGAGTTCACCGTGAAGACGATCTGGTCGATGTGGACCGGCACCCGCTGCAGATCGACGAGGATCGCCTCGTCGTCGCCGCCGGAACCGGCGCCGCCGACCAGGTTGTCACCGGTGTGCTTGACCGAGCCGTCGTCGCTGACGAGGTGGCGGAAGAAGACCACGTCCACCGGCTGCTTGTCGGCGAACAGCACCGCGGAGGCGTCCAGGTCGACCTCCCGCGTGCGCGAGCCGAACAGACCGCGGCGGGGTGCCGCCTGCCAGCCGAGGCCCATCCGCACCGCCGTGAGGGTGCCCCCGTCACTCTTCTGCAGGCTGATGGCCTGACCCTTGGTCATGTTGACCGTCACGCGCTGTCCCCTTCTCGCGAATTGCCACCGCCCGTGTGTGCGGTCGTCCAAGCACCCTACGCAGTCGCACCGACAGCACGGCGCGGTCGTCTGTTTTTGTGTCGGTCTTGCAACACACGGACGTGTCCGGCCGTCACATCCCGCACGGCGGACTCACGCGAGCCCTGCCTCCTTCATCTGGCGCAGCTCCTTCTTCAACTCGCTCACCTCGTCACGCAGACGGGCCGCGACCTCGAACTGGAGCTCCGCGGCGGCCGCACGCATCCGGTCGGTCATCTCCTCGATGATCCCGGCCAGTTCGGTCGCCGGCCGGTCGGTGAGCACCTCGCCCTTGCGCCCCGCGCCCGCGCCGAGCGACGGGACAGGAGCCTTGGCGCCCTTGCCGGGCTTGTCGGCCTTCGTCTGGCGGTAGCCGGTGCCCAGCAGTTGCTCGGTGTCGACCTCCTCGCGTGCGATGGTCGCCACGATGTCGTTGATCTTCTTGCGGAGCGGCTGCGGGTCGATGCCGTTCTCCGTGTTGTACGCGATCTGCTTCTCCCGGCGGCGGTTGGTCTCCTCGATGGCCTTTTCCATCGCCGGGGTGATCTTGTCCGCGTACATATGGACCTCGCCGGACACGTTGCGCGCTGCGCGGCCGATGGTCTGGATCAGGGAGGTCCCGGAGCGCAGGAAGCCCTCCTTGTCGGCGTCGAGGATCGCCACCAGCGAGACCTCGGGCAGGTCGAGCCCCTCGCGCAGCAGGTTGATGCCGACCAGGACGTCGTACTCACCGGCGCGCAGCTCCCGCAGCAGTTCGACGCGGCGCAGCGTGTCGACGTCGCTGTGCAGATAGCGGACCTGGATGCCCAGCTCGAGGAAGTACTCCGTCAGGTCCTCCGCCATCTTCTTGGTCAGTGTCGTGACCAGGACCCGCTCGTCCTTCTCGGTGCGCTCGCGGATCTCGTGCACCAGGTCGTCGATCTGGCCCTCCGTGGGCTTGACGACGACCTGCGGGTCGACCAGGCCCGTGGGCCGGATGATCTGTTCGACGAAGCCGTCGCCTCGGGACAGTTCGTACGTGCCCGGGGTGGCCGACAGATAGACGGTCTGGCCGATGCGCTCCTTGAACTCCTCCCACTTCAGCGGGCGGTTGTCCAGAGCGGACGGCAGCCGGAAGCCGTGGTCGACCAGCGTGCGCTTGCGGGACGCGTCACCCTCGTACATCGCGCCGATCTGCGGAACGGTGACATGCGACTCGTCGATGACGAGGAGGAAGTCCTCCGGGAAGTAGTCGAGGAGCGTGTTCGGCGGGGAGCCCGGCTCGCGGTCGTCGAAGTGCATCGAGTAGTTCTCGATGCCGGAGCAGGAACCGATCTGGCGCATCATCTCGATGTCGTACGTGGTCCGCATGCGCAACCGCTGGGACTCCAGCAGCTTGCCCTGCTTGTCCAGCTCGGCCAGGCGCTGCTCCAGCTCCGCCTCGATGCCGTTGACCGCCTTCTCCATACGCTCCGGGCCGGCCACGTAGTGGCTCGCGGGGAACACGTACAGCGACTGGTCGTCGCTGATGATCTCGCCGGTCAGCGGGTGGAGCGTGGACAGGGCCTCGATCTCGTCGCCGAACATCTCGATGCGGACGGCGAGCTCCTCGTAGACCGGGAAGATCTCGATGGTGTCACCGCGGACGCGGAAGGTGCCGCGCTGGAACGCCATGTCGTTGCGCGTGTACTGGATGTCGACGAAGCGGCGCAGCAGCTGGTCGCGGTCGATCTCGTCGCCGACCTTGAGCTGGACCATGCGGTCCACGTACTCCTGCGGGGTGCCGAGACCGTAGATACAGGAGACGGAGGCGACCACGACGACGTCGCGCCGGGTGAGGAGCGAATTCGTCGCGGAGTGTCGCAGCCGCTCCACCTCCTCGTTGATCGAGGAGTCCTTCTCGATGTAGGTGTCCGACTGCGGGACGTACGCCTCGGGCTGGTAGTAGTCGTAGTACGAGACGAAGTACTCCACCGCGTTGTTCGGGAGGAGCTCGCGGAACTCGTTCGCCAGCTGGGCGGCCAGGGTCTTGTTCGGAGCCATGACCAGGGTGGGGCGCTGGAGCTTCTCGATCATCCAGGCCGTGGTCGCCGACTTGCCCGTGCCGGTCGCGCCGAGCAGGACGACATCCTTCTCACCTGCGAGGATCCGTCGCTCCAGCTCGGCAATGGCCGTCGGCTGGTCGCCGCTGGGCCGGAAGGGGCTGACGACCTCGAAAGGCGCCACCGTACGTTCGATCTTGGAAACGGGCCGCATGCAACCACCGTACGACCCCCCACTGACAGTCGGGGTCCCGAACGGCGGCGGAGCGGGAGGCTCAGGAGCGTCCCGCCCCGATGCGACCGCGGCGAGGCGGCCTCCCGGCGGCCCGGCCGGCGGGGCGGCGGGACGCCGCCGCCGGCAGGCCGTACGCCGTGGTCCTGGCGCCGTGGACGTGTCCGTACTGCTCGCCGCCCGTCACGAGCAGCGGGTCGAACATCACGACGGCGCCGGCGAGCAGCAGGAACACCGCGGGTCCGACGAGCATGGGGCCGAGGAGCGCGGCGGGCGGATCACCGGTGACGGTGACGGCGACGTCGACGGCCTCCACGGCGTCATGGATGTGGACACTGACCGCGGCCATGCCCGTGTAGTGCATACCGCTCACCGCGAGGCCCATCACGAGCGCGGCCCCCAGGCTCGCCAGGAATCCGTGCACCGAGACGGCGGCCCACAGGGCGGCGGTCGCCGCGACCACGGCGATCACCACGGAGAGGGCGACGGTGAGGGTGTCGTACTCGAGCCTGCCCTGAAGTCGCATGCCGTCCATGCCGAGGTAGTGCATGGACGCCACTCCGAGGCCGGTGATCGTCCCGCCGGTGACCAGGGACATCGGGGTGGCGCCCCGGTGGCCGACGATGAAGATCCCGATGCCGACCATCACGATGCCCACGGCCAGGCTGGCGAAGGTGGTCGCCCTGTCGTAGCCGATGGGGGTCTCCTCGACGGTGAAGCCCATCATGGCGATGAAGTGCATGCTCCAGATGCCCGAGCCGATGGCGCTCGCGCCGAGCAGGAGCCAGCCCGGCCGGTACGAGCCACGGTCCTGGAGGGACCTGGTGGTGCAGCGCAGCCCGAGGGCGCCGCCGAGGCATGCCATCAGGTAGGCCGCCACCGGGGTGACGAGGCCGTAGCCGAATCCGTCCACCGTGCCCTGCATGCGTCGCACCCTTCGTCCCGTGTGGTCCCCCGCCGCCCTACGATCCCCGCGGTCTCTGATGGAACGTCTGGTTCTGGGCGAGGGTACGGCTCGCGGAAGTGTATGCAAATGTCTCGGCGGAGATTTGTCGACCCTGGACCGGCGTCCGCGCCGCCGTGCCCGCCGGGGCTCTCCTTGGCGAGCCTTCCGAGGGTTGGAGAGCGTTCCGAGGGCCGATCCGTTCACCCTCCGGCCATACTTCACCTGTGCCTCATTGGCCGGGGACTGTCACTCTCGGCCCGTCCGTGATCCGACGACGTGAGGATGGACCCCGTGTACGCACGCCCCGTCGCTGCCTTGGCCGCCGCCACGACTCTGGGACTCACCGCGCTGGTCCTGCCCGGTTCCGCGGCAGGCACCGAGCAGCCCGCCGCAGCCGCGGACGGCCCGCACGTGATCGCACACCGCGGCGCCTCCGCCTACGCGCCGGAGAACACCCTCGCGGCGGTCGACCTCGCCGACGACATGGGCTTCGCCTGGGTGGAGAACGACGTCCAGCGCACCAAGGACGGCGAGCTGGTGGTCGTCCACGACGACTCGCTGGCCCGGACCACCGACGTGGAGCAGAAGTTCCCTGCCCGCGCCCCGTGGAAGGTGAAGGACTTCACCGCCGCGGAGATCGCCACACTGGACGCGGGCAGCTGGCGCGGCGCCCAATGGACGGGCTCCCGGGTGCCGACGCTGAAGCAGTACCTGAACCGCGTGGACGAGAACCAGCAGAAGCTGCTGCTGGAGATCAAGAAGCCGGAGCTGTACCCGGGCATCGAGCAGGACACGCTGCGTGTGCTGGGTGAGGAGGGCTGGCTCGACCGGAGCCATGTGCGCAGCAGGCTCGTCATCCAGAGTTTCGGCGCGGACAGCGTCAGGGCCGTGCACGAGCAGCGCCCCGACATCACGACCGGCTTCCTCGGCACGCCCGCGGTGGCGGACCTGCCCGTGTACGCGGCTTTCACGGACCAGATCAACCCCTCACACACGTCCCTCACCGCCGAGTACGTCGCCGCGGTGCACGCGCTCAAGGGCGCCCACGACAAGCCGCTGCGGGTCAGCACCTGGACCGTGAACGACGCGGCGGCGGCCGAGCGGGTGGCCGGCTTCGGCGTGGACGGGATCATCACCAACAACCCGGACGTCGTCCGGGACGCGGTTGGCTGATCCGCACCCGGCTGTCGGTGGCCGGCCGTACCGTGGTCGGCATGAAGACGTTCGAGTGGGCCGTGATCGGCACGGACATCGGTCCGCTGTTCCTCGCCGCGACCGACGAGGGTCTGGTCACCGTGGTCTTCCACGCCGCACCGTCCGTGCGGGACCGCGCTGTGCGGCAGCTGGCCGACCGTCTCGGGGCCGAGCCCGTCGAGGACGCGACGGGCCGGCTCGCCGAGCCGATACGCCAGTTCGAGGCCTATTTCGCGGGCACGCTGCACGACTTCGCCCTGCCTCTGGACTGGTCGCTCTCCGCCGGCTTCAACCGCCAGGTGCTGCGCGAGCTGCTGGCCGGCGTGGCCTACGGGACGGTCGTCGGGTACGGGGACCTCGCGGCCCGCGTCGGGCAGCCGGGCGCCGCACAGGCCGTGGGCGCCGCGATGGGGTCCAATCCCCTGCCGGTCGTGGTGCCGTGCCACCGGGTGGTGGAGACGGACGGGGGGCTCGGGGGCTTCGGGGCAGGTCTGGAGACCAAGCGGCGGCTGCTGGCCATCGAGGGCGTACTTCCGCAACCGCTGTTCTGACGCGCCGGTCGGCCGGAGGTCCCCTCTGGCACACTGCGTCGGTGACCACGAGCCCCGACGCTGCTGACATACCCGAAGCGCCAAAGGCGGCGGCGCAGGCCGCCGCCGACCTGCCCTCGATACGCCGGCGTGTCAACGCGGTGCTGATCGCGAGCCAGATCCTCGGCGGTCTCGGGGTCGCCACCGGCATCGCGCTGGCCGCGGTGCTCGCCCAGGAGGTCAGTGGCACCGAGGCACTGTCGGGGCTCGCTCCGACCGCCACCGTCGCCGGGACCGCGCTGTTGTCCGTACCGCTGGCGGCGCTGATGACCTCGCGGGGCCGCCGCCCCGGACTGGTCCTCGGCTATCTCATCGGCGCGCTGGGCGCGGGCGTGGTGGTCGTGGCCGCCGTCATCAACAGCTTCCCCCTGCTGCTCGTCGGCATGGCCGGCTTCGGCGGCGCGTCGTCCGCGAACCTGCAGGCGCGTTTCGCCGCCGCCGACCTCGCCGAGCCCGAGCGGCGCGGGCAGGCCATCTCCACCGTCGTGTGGGCGACGACGATCGGCGCGGTCCTCGGGCCCAACATCGCCTCCCCGGCCGGCCGGAGCGTGTCCGGGCTCGGCATCCCGGCAGCCGCGGGGCCCTTCCTCTGGGCGGCCGGAGTGTTCCTGGTCTCCGCGGTGCTCGTCCTCGTCCTGCTGCGCCCCGATCCGCTGCTCACCGCCCGGGCGATGTCCCGGACGGACAGCTCTCCCGAGGGCCGGTCGCTCAAGGCCGGGCTGCTGGCCGTGCGCGCGTCGCCCATGGCCCGGCTGGCTCTGGTGACCGTGGCCGTCTCGCACACCGCCATGGTGTCGATCATGTCGATGACGCCGGTCGCGCTCAGCCACCACGGCGCCGGCATCGAACTGATCGGGCTGGTGATCAGTGGCCATATCGCGGGCATGTACGCCTTCTCCCCCGTGATGGGCCGGCTCACGGACCGCCTCGGACGGCTCGCGGTGATCGGCCTCGCGGCGGGGCTGCTCTGCATGGCCGCGCTGCTCGCCGGGACGGCGGGCGCGAGCCATGGGCAGACCGCGGCCGGGCTGTTCCTCCTCGGCCTCGGCTGGTCGGCCGGGCTAATCGCCGGCTCCACGCTGCTCACCGAGTCCGTCCCCCAGCCCACACGGGCGGCGGTCCAGGGCCTGTCCGACCTGACGATGAACGCGTCGGCGGGCATCGGGGGCGCGGCGGCCGGACTGGTGGTGGCACAGGCGGGATACGGCTGGCTCAACGTGATCGGCGCACTGCTGCTCCTGCCGATGGCGGGACTGGCGATGCGGCGGGCACTCGCCACGCGGTAGCGGCCGCGGCGCGGACGTCGCCCGGCCGGGATGTTTGCGGCCGACTCCGCCGCGCCAGGGATGGGACATGTCCCAGACCGCAGTCATAGTGTCCGAAGAGGTACGGGAAGCTCTCCACGCCGGCGCCCCCGTCGTGGCCCTGGAGTCGACGATCATCGCGCACGGACTCCCGCGTCCGCGCAATCTGGCGGTCGCGGAGGAGCTGGAGGCGCTCGTCCGCTCCGGCGGCGCCGTTCCCGCGACCATCGCCGTGCTCGACGGAAAGGCCCGTGTCGGCCTCACCAAGACCGACCTGGAGCGGGTCGCCGGGGATCCGGACATGCGCAAGCTGGGCCACCGCGACATCGCCCCCGCCCTCGCGACGGGCGCGAGCGGCGCGACGACCGTCTCCGCCACCGCGTTCCTCGCGGACCGCGCCGGTGTCCGCGTCTTCGCGACCGGCGGCCTCGGCGGCGTACACCGAGGCTGGACCGAGACCCAGGACGAGTCGGCGGACCTGCGGCTGCTCGCCCGGGTGGGCGTGACCGTGGTCTGCGCGGGCGTCAAGTCGATCCTGGACGTCCCCGCCACCCTCCAGCGCCTGGAGACGCTCGGCGTAACGGTGATCGGGTACGGCACCGACCGGTTCCCCGGCTTCTATCTGGCCTCCTCGGGCGAACCGGTCGACTGGACCGTCGGCTCCCCCGCCGAGGTCGCCGCCGTGATGCGCGCCCAGGACACCGTCGGTGAGCCGTACTCCTCGCTGATCGTGGCCAATCCCGTCCCCGTGGACGAGCAGCTGGATCCGGCGCTGCACGACCGGGTGCTGGCACGCTCGCTCGACGAGGCCCGCGCGGAGGGCGTCACGGGTCAGGCCGTCACACCGTTCCTCCTCGAACGGCTGATGCGGTACACGGACGGCTCGTCCCTCGAGGCCAATCTGGCGGCGGTGCGTGGCAATGTGCGGCTGGCGGCGCTGATCGCAGCGGCGTACGCATGACGGGCCTCCTCGTCGTGGGAGAGGTCGTCACCGATGTCGTCGCCCGGTACGGCACACCGCTCGCGCCGGGCACGGACACCGCCGCGAGCATCCGTGTCCTGCCCGGCGGTGCGGGGGCCAACGTGGCCTGCTGGGCGGCACATCGGGGATGCCGCGACGTACGGCTGCTCGCCCGGGCGGGCGCCGCCGACCTGGAGTGGCATGCGAAGCGGCTGCGAACGGCGGGTGTGGTCCCGCTGCTCGTGCCCGACGACGAGGTTCCGACCGCGACGGTCGTCGCACTCGTCGACGCCACCGCCGAGCGGACGTTCCTCACCGACAGCGGCGCGGTGCTGCGGCTGTGCCCGGCGGACTGGTCCCCGTCGATGCTCGACGGCGTCGGCCATCTGCATCTGTCCGGCTATCTGCTTTTCTCGGACACCAGCCGGGCTGCCGCTCTGAGTGCCATGGGCACGGCACGGAGCAGGGGCGTGCCGGTGAGCGTGGACCCCGCCTCCGCGGGGTTCATAGCCGACCTGGGCGTCGAGCGCCTGTTGTCGGTCCTCGACGGCGTGGACGTCCTGCTCCCGAACGCCGACGAGGCACGCCTGCTGACCGGTCTCCCGGACCCCGCCGACGCCGCCGCGAAACTCAGCCGCCTCGTGCCGCTGACGGTGGTGACGCTGGGAGGCCGGGGGGCGCTGGTCGCCGAGGCGGGCGAGATCACAGCCCGCCTGCCGCCGCACCCGGCCGAGGCGTTGGACTCGACGGGCGCGGGCGACGCCTTCACCGGGGCGTTCCTCGCGGCGCGGCTGGCGGGCGCCGATGCCCGTACGGCGGCTCAGGAGGGCTGCCGGGCCGGTGCCGAGGCGGTGGAAACGGTCGGCGGCCGGCCCTGACCCGGCCCCGTCAGCTCCGTCCCGACGGCGCCGGGGTACCGCGCTTCGTCCGCCGTACGAACACGTCAGCCGGTGCCGGACCAGGCCGGGTGCCGGGGGTCGTCCGCCCGTACGAGCACGTCGGCCGCGTCGCCCGGGGCGACCTCCGACTCGTAGCGTGCGTACGCCGGGAGGGTCCAGCGTTCGCTCTCGTCCGTGCGGCGCTCCAGGGCCCCCGGCGAGAGTTGCAGGTGCACGGTCAGGTCGAACGGGAACCAGTGCCCGAGCAGGAACGGACCGTGGAGCAGCAGCACGCCGCCGGAGGGCAGGCCGACGTGCGGGCTGCGGGTGGCCCGGTCGGTCGCCGGGTCCCACAGGTCGGGCAGGACTTTGCCGGTTCCGCCCGCCTCCAGCGGTCCGAAGACCTCCCGCCACAGGGCGCCGGTGTCGAACCAGCCGCTGTAGTACGTGTCGGGGTCCTCCCGCCCGTACTCGAACCGCAGGGACGCCGGGCGGAGAAAGCCGCCCGTCCCCACCACGACGACGCCTCTTCCCCGCAGCCGCAGCGCTTCGGCGAGCCGCTCGGCAAGCTCGCCGGGCCGCGCGGCTGGAGCGCCGTCGACGCCGATGCGCAGCCAGGGACTGCCGTCAGCGGCAGTGCTCCGCAGGGCCCGCTCGGCCAGGTGCTCGGTCAGCCGCTCCCAGGTGATCGCCTCGAGTCGCACGGCCCCATCATCACCCGGCGGGTGCGGCCGGGTCCTCGCGGGCCGGGGCGCCTCGTGGACCGAGAGGGGGCTGCGGGCGGGCAGGAAGTACGTCACATGGAGGACGACGGGCTCGGTGCCGAGGTGGCGGCCGGTGTGGCGCGGCCCTGACTGCCTTCGGGAACCGGGCAGTTGCGCGCCATGGGAGCGGAGCGTACCCCTGGGGTACGTACCCGACATGGACGTGGTGGTGATCCGGCCGCTCAAGGGAAGGCACTGCTCGGAGTGTTGCAGGGGGCCGCTGCCGATGCATCTCGTCGAGTCCGGTGCGCCCGTCTGCCTGGACTGTGCGGACCTCGGTCACCTCGTGTACCTGCCGAGAGGTGACGCCGCCCTGACCAGACGGGCACGGGAGGCGAGTTCGCTCTGGGCGGTGGTGGTCCGGCTCAACCGGCGGCGCGGACGCTACGAGCGCCAGGGACTGCTCGTGGAGGAGCCGGCGCTCGCCCTCGCGGAGTCGGCCTGCCTCGCCGACGCGAACGCCCGTGCCCGCCGCCGTGCGCGGGACGCGGCGCGCCGGGCCGCTGAGGACGTGCGGTTCACCGCGGAACTGACAGCGGTGATTGCGCGGTTGTTCCCCGGCTGCCCCGCGGAGCGTGCCGCAGACATCGCCTCGCACGCGTCCGTCCGCGGCAGCGGCCGCGTGGGCCGCACCGCGGCGGGCCGCTCGCTGGACGAGGAGGCCGTCACGGCCGCGGTGCGCGCGTCCGTACGGCACCTCGACACCGCCTACGACACCCTGCTGGCGGCCGGTGTGGCCCGCCACCAGGCGCGCGCCCGCGTCGCGGAGGAGATCGACGCGGTGCTGGCGTCCTGGCGGCGGCCCGTTGAACCTGCCTAGGACTGCTGCGAGGGACGGAACCGGCGGTACAGCACGAGGCCGCCGAAAATCATGGTCGCGCCGGCGGGCACCGCGAACGCCAGCCCGTCGGACCCGGTGTGGGCGAGCGACCCTCCGGCGGCCTTCGGGGCCTCCTCGCCCTGCGCGGCCGGCTGCTCGGGCTTGGCGACCTCCGGCGGCGTGGCCGGCTTCTCCTCGACGGGCGGCTTGCCCGAGTCGTTCACCGAGGTGTTGCCGGTGGCGGGGTTGCCGATGCCGACGACGTTCACGGAGTTGCCGCTCACGTTGACCGGCACGTCGACGGGCATCTGCACGCCGTTGCCCGACAGCACGCCGGGGGAATGGGCCACTTCGCCGTCTGCCTGGGCGCCGCCGCCGTTGTCACCGCTGCCACCGTTGCCGCCTTGCGACACGTTGGCGCAGGAGTTGCCCGCGGCCGGGTTGAGCAGTCCGACGACATTGACCGTGTTGCCGCACACGTTCATCGGGACGTGCACCGGAAGCTGGACGCCGTTTCCGGAGAGCACGCCGGGAGATCCGACGGCGGCGCCGTGCGCACCCGAGTCAGCCTGAGCGTAACCCGTCGCCATGGCCAATGCGCCGCCTGTGAGCATCACGGTCGCCAGGCCCTTTCGGTGAACCTGCCTCATGGGTTGCCTGCCTTCAGATGGAGTTCCACGGGACACTTGCCCGCACCGGAGCTAACGCCGCACAACCACATCGGTTCTGCCCAACGACGCATTCACTCCATCGAGTGTGTCGTGTTTGAGCGGCCTCCGCACCCCTGACCTGGCCGGGTCGCCACCCCTCACGCGTTGTACTCCTGGATGCGCCGCCCGTCCCGCCGGCGGATCAAGGCAGGCAGTTCCCGGTCGAGTTCGGCGGCGACCGCGGGCACGTCGAGTGTGAGCAGCCGACGGTCCCGCATCAGGACCTTGCCGTCCACGACGGTAGTGCGGACGTCCGAGGACCGCGCGCTGTGCACCAGGGTCGCGGCCACGTCGTGCACCGGCCGGGTGTGCGGGCCGGTGAGGTCCACCAGGATCACGTCCGCCCGCCGCCCGGGGGCGAGCGCACCGATCCGGTCGCCGAGCCCCACTGCCCGCGCGCTCTGTGCGGTGGCGTGGTCAAGTGCCTGCCGGGCGGTCAGCCATGCCGGGTCGCGTTCCGTCGACTTCTGCACGAGCACGGTGAGCGTCATGGACTCCCAGACGTCGAGGGTGTTGTTGGAGGCCGCGCCGTCGGTCGCCAGTCCTACGGGGACGCCGAGGCCGGCCAGCGCCCGGACCGGGGTCGTGTCCCAGCCGAACTTGAGGTAGCCGCGCGGCGCAGTGGCGACGGCGACCCGGCCCGTGGCGCGCCGCAGCACGGGCAGGTCCCGTCCTGTGATTCCGGTGCCGTGTGCGATGAGCAGATCGGTGTCCAGCAGCCCAGCCCGCTCCAGGACCTCGATGGGGGTGCGTCCGTACCGTTCGAGGCTGTGGTCGGTCTGCGCCTTGTTCTCGGCCGCGTGGAGATGGACGGGGAGCCCGTGCTCGCGGGCCAGTTCGGCCGTGGCCGCGAGGTCCTCGTCGTCGACCGTGTACGGAGCATGGGGCGCCAGCGATGTCGTGATCCGCCCATCGGCCGACCCGTTCGCGCTGAGCGCGAAGTCGAGGGACCGTTCGCGTCCTTCGGTTCCCTGGCCGGAGAAGTACGCCCAGCCCAGGTTGGCCCGCAGACCGCTGTGCGTCACGGCCGCGGCGACCTTGTCCATGGCGAAGTAGTGGTCCGCGAAGGTGGTGACCCCGCCCCTGATCATCTCCGCGCAGGCCAGCAGGGCGCCCAGTTCGACGACGGAGTCGGTGAGGTTGGACTCGATGGGCCAGATCCAGTCGTTGAACCATTCCTCGACGGGCATGTCCTCCGCGATTCCGCGGAGCGCGACCATCGGCGAGTGAGTGTGGCAGTTGACGAGACCCGGCATGGCGACCTGCCCGCTGCCGTCGATGCGTTCGGTCGCGGGGAGGTCCGCGACAGCGGCGGCTGTCGTCACGGCGTCGACGACTCCGCCGCGGACGACGACGGCCGCGTCGTCCGCGAAGTCGATCCGGCCGTCCTCGCCGTGCACCAGCGCGGTGCAACCGGTGATCACGAGATCGGCTCGTGTCGTGCGGTCCCCGTTCTCCACTGCGGCCATCCGGTACTCCTTGTCGACGTCACCGGCTCCCGGTCCGGGGGGCCGGGTCCGGGTCCGGACCCGAGGCGGGTTCGGACCCGGCTCCGGATCCTGTCCTACCCCGCGTCGCGCCGGCCGCGCTGCGGGATGCGCTCGTGCGGGTGGATTCCGGCCGGAGCTTGTGCCCCGGCCGGTTGCGGGGAGCTCCCGGCGGTAAGGGTGGGCGCGGGCCGGCTGTCCGCCGGCCGCTCGTACCGGCAAGAGGACCTGACCGTGCGGACCTCGACGCAGTCTCTCCGCCGCCCGATCCGCCCCGCGCGCTGAAGCCCCGGTCGGTGGGGCAGCGCACCCTGATGGCCGTCGCCGGCGCGGCGGTGGCCGTCCTGGCCGTGGGCGCACCAACCTCGCGGGCGACCCTGGACGGCGGGTGGAGCGGATCCGGGACGCCGGCCGCGGTGGTGGCGCGGGGCGAGGCCTACATCGAGACGCGGCTGTTCTTCGGCACTCAACGCCCTGACGGAGGGCCTGATGTGACGGACGCCCAGTTCACGGCGTTCATCGACCGGAGCGTCACACCCGCCTTCCCGGAGGGGCTGACCGTCCAGCAGGGACGCGGCCAATGGCGCGACTCCGACGGCGTCATCGAGCGGGAGCGTTCGTACGAGCTGATCCTGCTGTATCCCGCCGCCGAGGCCCGTGCACGTGGCGGCCGGATCGAGCGGATCCGTGACGCGTACGCGCGCATGTTCGCGCAGGAGTCGGTGGCGCGGCTCGACGAACCGACGAGGATCGATTTCTGACATCGTCCGAAGTCGCCGTCACCTCCCGAGGAGCGCGGCGAGCGCCCCGACCGGGTCGGTGTCGGGGGTGCCGCGCGGCCACCAGTCCTCGCGGTCGGGGTCCGACTCGTACTGGTACCAGAGGCCGTTGCGACCGAGCCGGAGCTGGAGCGAACGCGCGGAGAGGTGGTTGCGCCAGGGCCGGAAATCGGGGAAGTCCGCGGCGGCCAGGGCCGGGCGTGCCCGGTCGAAGGGGCCGGCGGGCGGATCCCACGGCTCCTCCAGCACGGACAGGGCCTCCGGTCCGCCCTGCCGCCACGCGGCGACGGCACGGGCCAGATCGGTGGGCGTACGGTCGGCCGCTGCGGCGAGGTCCCGGTACAGGGCGCGGGTGGAGGCGGTCAGGCCCGAGCCGGGATGGGCGGCGGCGAGCCGGACGGTGTCCTGCCAGCGGGTCAGAGCGGCGACCGGGTCGTGACCCGTGGTGAGCAGGGCGTGGGCCCGTCCGGCGGCCTCACCGGCGAGCAGGTCCAGTGCGAGCGGGTCAGGAGCGCCGGGTACGTGCGGATAGGCCGGGGGACGGCCGGGTCGCCGGGGGGCGGTGAAGGGCGGCGGCAGGGGCGGCAGCGTGGTGGCAGCGGCGACGGCCTCGCCCGCCGGCACTGTCGCCAGGGGCGCCGCTGACGCGGCCGCGGTGTGCTCGGCGGCGGAACGCGTCGCGTTACGGCGGGAGAGCGCGGAGAGGATCTCCCGTTCTCCGCGGCCGCGCATCAGGAAGAGCACGAACGGGTCCTCGTCGAGCAGCCTGGCCGTCTGGTAGCTGAGTGCCGCGGCGTGCTTGCAGGGGTAACCGTCGTCCGGGCAGGAGCAGTCGGGGATCAGGTCGTCCGGTGTGGGCAGCAGTTCGGCGGTGCTCGCCAGCGCCTGCGGGACATCCTTGTCGAGGAGGGCCGCGATGTGGTCGGGGCGGGCCGCCGCCGCGGCCAGGAAGTCGTCCCAGTCGTCGTCGCTGAGGGTGCGCAGACGGATCTCGGTCCGGTACGGACGGGGGCGGCTGCCCTGCACGTACGCCATGACGCGGCCCGGCGTCACCGTGATGGCGGCGACATGGCCGCGGGCGGCATAGGCCCGGCCGCGCACCAGGCGCGCCGGGTCGAGGGCGGTTTCCTCGAGGGCCTCCACCCAGGCGTTGCCCCACCAGGTCGTGGCTGTCTCCTGCCCGGCGAGCGGCTCGAGCGCGGGGAAGGTCCGGCGCTGGTCGTCGTGGTGCGGCCCTGCCGGCGGGCCGGGTCGCGAGCCGGGGCGCGTACGCGGGGTCATGAGGGCCTCCGCAGAGAGACGAGGTCGGCCAGCTCCCGGTCGGTGAGTTCGGTCAGCGCCGCCTCGCCGGAGCCCAGCACCGCGTCCGCCAGCGCGCGCTTGGAGGCGAGCATCTCGGCGATGCGGTCCTCCACCGTGCCCTCGGTGACGAGACGGTGGACCTGGACGGGCTGTGTCTGGCCGATGCGGTAGGCGCGGTCGGTCGCCTGCTCCTCGACCGCCGGGTTCCACCAGCGGTCGTAGTGCACGACATGGCCCGCCCTGGTGAGGTTCAGCCCGGTCCCCGCGGCCTTGAGCGAAAGGATGAACACCGGCACCTCGCCGGACTGGAAGCGGTCGACCATCCGTTCGCGCTCCGCCACCGGCGTCCCGCCGTGCAGCAGCTGGCTCGGGATCGCGCGGGACGAGAGGTGGGCGGAGAGCAGCCGGGCCATGGAGACGTACTGGGTGAAGACGAGGACGGAGCCGTCCTCCGAGAGGATCGTCTCGAGCAGTTCGTCGAGCAGCGCGAGCTTTCCCGAGCGGCCCGTGAGCCGGCCGGCGCCGGTGCCGCCCTGGCCGGTGCCCAGCGCGGCGCCGTACTCCTTGAGGAACTGGGCCGGGTGGTTGCAGATCTGTTTGAGGGCCGTCAGCAGCTTCATCACAAGGCCGCGGCGCGCGATGCCGTCCGCCGCCTCGATGGCCGCCATCGTCTCGCGCACCACGGCTTCGTAGAGGGACGCCTGCTCGCGTGTGAGCGGCACCGGATGGTCGGACTCGGTCTTGGGCGGCAGCTCGGGCACGATCCCCGGGTCGGACTTCTTCCGGCGCAGCAGGAACGGGCGGACGAGCCGCGCGAGCCGCTCCACGGCGTCGTCGTCCTCTCCGGTCTCCACCAGGCGGGCGTGGCGGGAGCGGAATGCCTTGAGCGGGCCGAGGAGCCCCGGAGTCGTCCAGTCCAGCAGCGCCCACAGCTCGGAGAGGTTGTTCTCCACAGGGGTGCCGGTGAGGGCCACGCGGGCGGGGGTGGGGAGGGTGCGCAGAGCCTTGGCGGTGGCGGAGAACGGGTTCTTCACATGCTGGGCCTCGTCGGCGACGACCATCCCCCAGGTGTGCGCGGCCAGCTCCTCGGCGCTGCTGCGCATGGTGCCGTACGTGGTCAGCACGAAGCCGCCGTCCGGTCTGTCGAGGGTGCGGCCCGCGCCGTGGAACCGCCGCACGGGGACGTCCGGGGCGAACCGGGCGATCTCCCGCTGCCAGTTGCCGAGGAGCGACGCCGGGCACACGACGAGCGTCGGCGCGGTACGCGCGCGGCGCAGGTGCAGGGCGATCACGGTGACGGTCTTGCCGAGACCCATGTCGTCGGCCAGGCAGCCGCCGAGGCCGAGCGACGTCATGAGGTCCAGCCAGGCCAGGCCACGCAGCTGGTAGTCCCGCAGAGTGGCGTGCAGGCCCTCGGGCGCCTCGGCCGGGGCGGCGGGGACGGTGAGGCGGTCACGCAGGGCGGCCAGCGCGCCCGTGGGCACCGCCTCCACCGTTTCGCCGTCGACGTCCGCCGTGCCGGTCAGCGCCACTGCCAGGGCGTCGACCGGCTCCAGGAGACCGAGCTCCCTCTTGCGTGCCTTGCGCACCAGGTCGGGGTCGACGACGACCCAGCGGTCACGCAATCGCACGATGGGGCGGTGCGACTCGGCGAGCGCGTCCATCTCGCGTTCCGTCAGCGGATCTCCGTCGAGGGCCAGCTGCCAGTCGAACCTGAGCAGATCGCCGCTGTCGAAGAAGGGGGTGCCGTCGGTGGCGGAACCGGGCGCGGACCGCACGACGGCGGCGGCCGTGAGCGTACGGGCGAGCTCCTTGGGCCAGTGGACGCTCACTCCGGCCGCGTCCAGGCGGGCGGTGCCCGGTCCGAGCAGCTCGTACAGCTCGTCCTCCGTCAGCGGCAGCACGTCCGGCACGTCCCGCTCCAGCAGCCGGGCGAGCGGCTGCCAGGCGCGGGCGGCACGGCGCAGCGCCAGCACGGTGTCGATGCGGGCCCGCGGCCCGAAGTGCTCGTCGCCGTCTCCTGCCCAGAGCCGCGCGGCGTCCATGACCAGGGTCGGGTCGGCGAGGCTGTGCACCTGGACCACGGCGGCCCCCGCGCTGCGCTCCGCCCCGCCGCCGTCCGCGGTGGCGTCGAAGAGCTCGTACGCGGACAGGTCCAGGCGCAGGGCGACCCGGACGCCGGCGTCCATCCCGGCCGCCGCCTCGGCCGCCCACTCGCGGGCCCCGGGGAGGTGCTGCGGCTCGGCCGCCGCGAACGGCGCACCTGCGGCGTCGGAGGCGGCGGGTGTGCGCGGCAGGCTGTCGGCCACCGCGTCGAAGAAAGCACGCACCAGCGACTCCGGCTCCGGGAGCCGCAACGGCCCGTCCCCGTCGGCAGCCGGCCCGTCCCCGTCGACGGGAGCGGCGTGCGCCTCGTACGGCATGGCGGCGGCGATGGCACGCAACTGCGCGACGTCATCGGCGTCGAGCGGTCCGGCACGCCAGGCGTCGTGGTCGGAGGGAGTCAGCCCCGGCAGCAGCCGGCCGCGGGCGACGAGATGCAGCGCGTGCAGCACGGCCGCGCCCCAGCAGGCGGCGGCGGGGTGCGCGACAGGGTCCAGCCGGGCCCTGATCAGCAGCGGCGCGGCGTCCACCACCGGCATGACGACAGCGGGAACGGTGACGCTGCGGACGGACGGCGTGTCCGCCTGCCCGTGCGGGCGGACGACGGTGATCTCACCGCTCGCGCCGGGGAGCGGATGCCCGTCCGGGGACCAGAAGGCGATCCGGCCGTCGCGCGGCAGTGCGGCGGGCAGGAAGACGGCGGCTGCGGCACGGACGGCTGTCGTGTCCGGCTCCGGGACCATGGCGTCATCTCCTCTCCCGCCAGTGTGTGCAGGGACATGTGAATGCGTGGGGTGCCCGGAGTGGCACCGCGCATGAACGACCTTACGGGCGGGGTATGACAGCGACGGCACACACGGCTGTGACCTGGTCTTTCACCTGGTGACCGGCACCCCTCACCGCGGTGTCAGCCGTGGTTTCGCACCAGGGCGACGAGCTGTGAGGTGTGATGCCGGCGGACCACGGCGACGACCGTCAGCAGGGCGAAGAAGATGACCGGGGTGAGCGCGTTCTGCCCGTCGAACACGGTCAGCTGCGTGGCGAAGGCACCGATCATCAGTCCCATGAGTGCCATCGCGGCGACCCCGGACAGCAGCGGGATCACCAGGGCGATCGCACCGGCCAGCTCCAGGCCGCCCACCAAGTACATGTACCAGTCGCCGTAGCCGATTGCGTCGAAGCCCTCCGTCGCGGAGGAGTGCGCCACGAGTTTCGGCGCAGCGCTGGCGACGGCGAAGAACAGAGCGAGGACGATCTGCAGCGCGCGGACGACGAGGTGGGTGCGGCGGGTCGGTCCGGCGGCGAGCGTCGGGACGGCAGCGGTGGACGAAGCGGAGGAAGCGGTGGCGGACATGGGTGTCTCCTCGGACGTGAGCGGTGAGAGATGCGAAGGCACTTTCATTTCCATGGCGCTGTCGGACAGTTCCATGGCGCTTTCACACAGTCGGACCGCCGCTTGCCGCGGAAATCATCGGTCCGGGCCGACAAATCCGCGGCGCCCCCGGAGATTTGGGCAGCTGCCCGTAGGAGGTGCATCCTGGAGAAGGAGATGCGATGCCATGCGTACTGGGAGTGAACCCGTCACCGCACGCAGTCCCCTGCGGATGCGCTTCTGGCTGGGCGTGTGGGGCCTGATCTGGACGGCGGTAGGCACGGTCGCCTTCGCGCTCACCGAGCGTCCCGGCTGGGCCGTGGTATGCGGGATTCTCTTCCTCGTCGTGGCCGTGGACCTGTTCCTGGTCGTGCGCCACATCCGCCAGGGCCCGCACTTTCAGCCCGGCCGGGACGTCCCACCGTACGAACCGCCCGGCCGCGACTGAGCTGCGGCGCCGGCCGAACGGCCCCGTCCGGACGCCGCTCGGAGCCCGGACGCCGGTCGTCGTCCGGGCCCGCGGCGCCGGTGTCACTCTGTGTCGAAACGGGCGGCCTGGAGATACTCCGGGTTCGGGTCCAGGGCCGCCGCCAGGCGGAAGTGGCGCTTGGCCTGCTCCGGCCTGCCTGCCCGTTCGAAGGTGCGGGCGAGGGCGAAGTGCGCGAACGCGTTGTCGGGCTCACGCTCGAGGACCAGCTCGAACTCGAGCTCTGCCGGACGCAGTTGCGCGGCGGCGAAGAACGCGCGTGCGCGCAGCAGCCGGGCCGCCGTGTTCTCGGGGTGGGCAGCGATCACCGAGTCCAGCAGCTTGACGGCCCCGCGCGGGTCCCGCGCGGCCAGCAACTGCTCGGCGGCGCGGTAGTCGATGACGTGGGTCTCCGGGTTGCTGTTCGACACGTTCGCATCCTTCCCCTGGCTGTGCCGTTGCCAACACGGGACGCCGTGGCGCTATTCCGTCAGGTCACCGCGCCCGCGAGGCGCGCCGGGTCAGCTCGTTCCAGACTTCACGGACCTGCGGCTCCAGCTTCTCCAACGGTCCGTCGTTGTCGATGACGATGTCGGCGACGGCCAGCCGCTGCTCACGCGTGGCCTGGGCGGCCATGCGGGAGCGGGCCTCGCTCTCGGTCATCCCGCGCAGTTCCACGAGCCGTTCGAGCTGGGTCTCCGGCGACGCGTCCACGACGATCACCAGGTCGTAGAGCGACTGGAGGTTGTTCTCCGTGAGCAGCGGTACGTCGTGGACGACCACGTCGTCAGGGCCCGCGGCCTGTTCGAGTTCACGGGACCGGGCGCCGACCAGGGGATGGACGATGCCGTTCAGAACGGCGAGGCGCTCGGGATCGGTGAACACGATCGAACCGAGCTTGGGACGGTCCAGGGAGCCGTCGGCACCCAGGACTTCCGGGCCGAAGGCGTCGACGACGGCCGCGAGGCCCGGCGTCCCGGGCTCGACCACCTCACGGGCGATCCTGTCGGCATCGACCAGGACCGCCCCGTACGAGACGAGCCGCCGGGACACTTCGCTCTTGCCGGCACCGATACCGCCGGTCAGGCCCACTGTCAGCATGCGCCGCAGCCTACGCGAGCACTCACCGGCCCCGCCCTGTCGGCCGGGTCCTAGGCATCGCCCTCGCGTTCCGCGAGGAAGCGCTCGAACTCCAGCCCGAGCTCGTCCGCCGACGGCAGCTCGACGGCCTCGGCGACGAGACTGCCGCGGCTCTCCGCCCCGGTCATCGCGTCGTACTGGTGCTCAAGGCCCTGCACCAGGGCGACCAGCTCTTCGTCGCCCTCGCCGATCTGCCGCTCGATCTCGGTCTGGGTGCGGTGCGCCTCCGTGCGGAGCGAATGCGCCACTGCCGGCAGCACCAGTCCCGTGGCGGCCGTGATGGTCTCCAGCACGGTCAGCGCCGCGTCCGGATAGGAGGAGCGGGCCACGTAGTGCGGTACGTGGGCGGCCACGCCGAGCACGTCATGACCGGCCTGCATCAGGCGGTACTCGACGAGTGCCTCGGCGCTGCCGGGGACCTGGGCCTCGTCGAAGGGGCTTTGATGGCCCGGTGTGAGGTCCGTGCGGTTGCCGTGCGGCGTGATGCCGACGGGCCGGGTGTGCGGAACACCCATGGGGATGCCGTGGAAGTTCACCGCGAGGCGCACTCCGAGCCGCTCGACGATCTGTCCGACCGCGGCGGCGAAGCGCTCCCACTCGACGTCCGGCTCGGGCCCGGAAAGCAGCAGGAAGGGTGCGCCGGTGGCGTCCTGGACGAGCCGCACCTCCAGCGAGGGGGTGTCGTATCCCGCCCAGCGGTCGCGCCGGAAGGTGAGCAGCGGCCGACGGGCGCGGTAGTCCACGAGCCGGTCGTGGTCGAAACGCGCCACCACCTGGTGGGGCAGCGTCTGCAGCAGATTGTCGACGATCTGCTCGCCGGTCTCCCCCGCGTCGATGTAGCCGTCGAAGTGGTACAGCATGACCAGGCCGGCGGACTCCTGCGCGAGCGCCATGTCGACGACCGCCAGGCCCTTCGGCTCCCACTCGTACAAATCCTGCGGATCAAGCACGATTACCGCTCCTCCTCGTGTTCGAAGACAAGAACGTGCGGTGGGGTGTGTGCATTCCCGTTCTCTCTTGTGTTCCGGTGTGGCCGGTGTCGAACATCCGGGGGCGGCCGTGGTCCCTGAACGCGGTAAGGCCCGCCCCCCGGAGGGGAGCGGGCCTTACTTCAGCTGTTGGCTGTCAGGGGCAGAGCGTCAGCTCTGGCCGCCGGCCAGCTTCTCGCGCAGGGCGGCAAGCGCCTCGTCCGACGCCAGGGCGCCGGAGTTGTCGTCCGACTCCGAGGAGTAGGAGCCACCGGAAGCACCCGCGGGGGCACCGGCCGGGGCAGCGGCGCCACCCTCGGCAGCGGCGGCCTCGTCGGCCTCGCGGGACTTGATGACCTGAGCCTGGTGCTGCTCGAAGCGCGACTGCGCCTCGGCGTACTGGGTCTCCCACGCCTCGCGCTGGGACTCGAAGCCCGGCAGCCAGTCGTTGGTCTCCGGGTCGAAGCCCTCGGGGTAGATGTAGTTGCCCTGGTCGTCGTAGGACGCGGCCATGCCGTACAGGGTCGGGTCGAACTCGACCGAGGCCGGGTCGGCACCGAAGGACTCGTTGGCCTGCTTCAGCGAGAGGCTGATGCGACGGCGCTCGAGGTCGATGTCGATGACCTTGACGAAGATCTCGTCGTTGACCTGGACGACCTGCTCCGGGATCTCCACGTGGCGCTCGGCCAGCTCGGAGATGTGGACCAGGCCCTCGATGCCCTCGTCGACGCGCACGAACGCACCGAAGGGAACGAGCTTGGTGACCTTACCCGGGACGACCTGCCCGATCTGGTGGGTCCGGGCGAACTGCTGCCACGGGTCCTCCTGCGTCGCCTTCAGCGACAGGGAGACACGCTCGCGGTCCATGTCGACGTCGAGAACCTCGACGGTGACCTCCTGGCCGACCTCGACAACCTCGGACGGGTGGTCGATGTGCTTCCAGGACAGCTCGGACACGTGCACGAGACCGTCGACGCCACCCAGGTCCACGAACGCACCGAAGTTGACGATCGAGGAAACGACGCCGGAGCGGACCTGGCCCTTCTGCAGGGTGGTGAGGAACGTCTGACGCACCTCGGACTGGGTCTGCTCGAGCCAGGCGCGGCGGGACAGGACCACGTTGTTGCGGTTCTTGTCCAGCTCGATGATCTTCGCCTCGAGCTCCTTGCCCACGTAGGGCTGGAGGTCGCGGACACGGCGCATCTCGACGAGGGAGGCCGGCAGGAAGCCACGGAGGCCGATGTCGAGGATGAGACCACCCTTGACGACCTCGATGACGGTGCCGGTGACGATGCCGTCCTCTTCCTTGATCTTCTCGATGGTGCCCCAGGCCCGCTCGTACTGGGCGCGCTTCTTCGAGAGGATCAGGCGGCCTTCCTTGTCCTCCTTCTGAAGGACAAGGGCCTCGATCTCGTCGCCGACCTTGACGACCTCGTTCGGGTCGACGTCGTGCTTGATCGAGAGCTCGCGGCTCGGGATGACACCTTCGGTCTTGTAACCGATGTCGAGCAGGACCTCGTCCCGGTCGACCTTCACGATGACGCCGTCGACGATGTCGCCGTCGTTGAAGTACTTGATCGTCTCGTCGATCGCGGCGAGGAAGGCTTCCTCGTTACCGATGTCGTTGACCGCAACCTGCGGGGTGGTGGCGGTGGTCTCGGTGCTGCTCGTCATGTGGGAAAGGGCTCCGGTGCGGACATTGAAGTCGTAGGTACTGCTACGCCGAGAGCCTTGTATCGCAGCTGCAGAAGCCGGACAGCCTTGGAAGCACCTATCGATGGATCCGGAGGATCCTGGAGGTGCCTCGTGAACCGAGGGACACATACAGATGCGAGCGCGGCCTGCTCGGTCCGAGGCACGCAGGCCCGCAGCGCAACTTGTAGCATACGGGGGCAGCCGGACACGGTCAATGCGCGAAGGCGCACACCCGGGACGGAAGACCGCATTTCCGGCACAACTCTTGTTCGCCGAGGCCACGATGGCCTCTTTCGGGGGCCTGGCGTCGGCGCGCTGGAACGCAAACTACAACGACGGTGACGATGAGCCAAGATTTCGAACCGGAAGCGACCCGCCGTGACACAGGTGACGCGGAGAGCAGCCGGGCCAGCCGCAGCTGGTGGGACGGGAACGCCGACGAGTACCAGAGCGAGCACGGTGCCTTCCTCGGCGACGACCGCTTCGTCTGGGGGCCGGAGGGGCTGGACGAGGCGGATGCCGCGCTGCTCGGCCCGGCCGGGTCGCTGAAGGGCCTGGACGTGCTCGAGATCGGCGCGGGCGCAGCCCAGTGTTCACGCTGGCTCGCCGCCCAGGGCGCCCGGCCCGTGGCCCTCGATCTCTCGCACCGGCAGCTCCAGCACGCGCTGCGGATCGGCGGGGGCGTACCGCTGGTGGAGGCGGACGCGGGCGTGCTGCCGTTCCGGGACGGATCCTTCGACCTCGCGTGCTCGGCATACGGAGCGGTCCCCTTCGTCGCGGACCCGGTCCGGGTGTTCCGGGAGATCAGGCGGGTGCTGCGACCGGGCGGACGGTGGGTCTTCTCCGTCACGCACCCGATCCGCTGGGCCTTCCCCGACGAGCCCGGGCCCGAGGGCCTGTCGGTGGCCGCCTCGTACTTCGACCGCACTCCGTACGTGGAGCAGGACGAGGAGGGCCACGCCGTCTACGTGGAGCACCACAGGACGCTCGGCGACCGCGTACGGGACGTGGTGGCCGGCGGCTTCCGGCTGATCGACCTGGTCGAACCGGAGTGGCCCGCCTGGAACAGTCAGGAGTGGGGCGGCTGGTCCCCGCTGCGCGGCAACCTGATCCCGGGCACGGCGATCTTCGTCTGCGAGCGGGACTGAGACGAGCCGGACCGGGGGGTCGCTCCGGCCGAAGGCGCGGGAAGAGCACCGACGGGGCCGGTCCGGGCCGGGAGCGGGAACGGCCGGGCGATGACGGACCGACCGGGAGCCGGAACAGCCGCGCGTGACCGACCGGCCGGGAGGGAACGGGAACGGCCGGGGTGGTGGAAACCGGTCGAGAGGGTTCCGGCCGGTGGGGCGGAGACGGAGCGGAGTGGGTACGGCCGGGTGGTGGGGACGCCTCGAGCGTGATGGTCATACAAACCCACCGGGGCTGTGGACAGCCTGACCCGCCGTCCGCCGGGACGTACGAGACTGAGCCCGTGATCCGAAACGACGCAATCGACCGTCTCCCCGTCCGTCATGCCGTCGACGACCTGTTCGCCGCGCTCGACGCGCACGGCACGGCAGTGCTGTGCGCGCCGCCGGGCACCGGCAAGACCACACTGGTGCCGCTGGTGCTGGCCGAGGCCGGCGCCCGGGTCGTGGTCGCGGAGCCACGGCGGATAGCGGCGCGCGCGGCAGCGCGGCGCATGGCGTGGCTCCTGGGCGAGAAGGTAGGAGGCCGCGTCGGCTTCACCGTCCGCGGCGAGCGCGTGGTGGGGCGCGAGACCGTCGTGGAGGTCGTCACCACGGGTGTGCTGCTGCAACGGCTGCAGCGCGATCAGGAGCTGGCCGGTGTCGACGTGGTGATGCTCGACGAGTGTCATGAGCGGCATCTGGACGCCGACACGGTTGCCGCTTTCCTGCTGGACGTACGGTCCGCCCTGCGGCCGGATCTGCGGCTTCTGGCGGCCTCGGCCACGACGGACGCCGAGGGCTGGGCGCGGCTGCTCGGCGACGCGCCGGTGGTGCGGGCCGCAGGCGTCGCCCACCCGGTCGAGGTGGTCTGGGCACCACCGGCCCGCCCGGTACGGCCGCCGCACGGGATGCGGGTCGATCCGGAGCTGCTCACCCATGTGGTGTCGGTGATACGCAGGGCGCTCGCGGAGCGCGAGGGTGACGTGCTCTGCTTCCTGCCGGGCGTCGGCGAGATCGGCCGCGTCGCGAGCCGGTTGTCGGGGGTGGAGGCTGAGGTTCTCCAGGTGCACGGCCGGGCGCCCGCGGCGGTCCAGGACGCCGTGCTCGCCGGCGGGGAGACCCGACGGGTGATCCTGGCGACCTCGGTCGCGGAGTCGTCCCTGACCGTGCCGGGCGTGCGGGTGGTCGTCGACTCGGGGCTGGCGCGCGAGCCGCGTACCGACCACACGCGCGGTCTGAGTGCGCTGACGACCGTGCGGGCCTCGCAGGCCTCGGGCCGGCAGCGGGCCGGCCGAGCCGGGCGTGAGGGGCCGGGGGCGGTGTACCGCTGCTGGACGGAGGCCGAGGACACCCGGCTGCCGCGTTTCCCGGCACCGGAGATCAAGGTCGCGGACCTGACGTCGTTCGCACTGCATGCCGCGTGCTGGGGCGACCCGGCGGCCAGCGGTCTCGCGCTGCTGGACGCTCCCCCGCCGGGCGCGATGGCCGCCGCGCGCTCCGTGCTGGCCGCGATCGGGGCGGTCGACGGAGCTGGGCGGGCCACCGAACGGGGCGCCCGGATGTCGCGCCTCGGCCTGCATCCCCGGCTGGCCCGCGCGCTGCTGGACGGCGCCCGGCAGGTGGGCGGGCGGCGGGCGGCCGAGGTGGTCGCGCTGCTGAGCGAGGAGCCGCCGCGGGAGTACGGGGACGACCTGGCCGGCGCCTGGCGCGCGGCCCGGCGGGGCGGCGACGCGTACGGCGCGCGATGGCGGGCGGAGGTGCGCCGACTGGAGGCATCACTCGGCGGCTCGGGACGTGGGCGGGCACCGTCCGGGAACCAGGAACCGCCCGGGAACCAGGGACCGTCCGGGAACCAGGGACCGTCCGGGGACGATGCCGTCGCCGGGCTGGTCACCGCCCTCGCGTTCCCCGAGCGGGTGGCCCGACGGCGCGGCGACGGGGCGTACCTGATGGCCTCCGGCACTGGCGGCGAGCTCGCCACCGGCTCGCGGCTGCGTGAGGCGCCCTGGCTCGCAGTCGCCGTCGCGGACCGCCCCGCCACCGCCGCGTCCGCGCACATACGGCTGGCCGCCGTCCTCGACGAGGACGGCGCCCGCGAGGCCGCCTCGCATCTGCTGACGGGTGGCGAGGAGGTCCACTGGGAGGACGGAGACGTCGCCGCGCGGCGCGTGGAGCGGCTCGGCGCCGTCGACCTCGCCGTACAACCGCTGAGGGACCCCGATGCGGCGCTCGTGCGCCAGGCGCTGCTGGAGGGCCTGCGGCGGGAGGGGCTCGGACTGCTGCGCTGGACACCGGAGGCGCGCGGTCTGCGCGAGCGGCTGGGGTTCCTGCACCGGGTGGCCGGCCCGCCGTGGCCGGGGATGTCGGACGCGGAGCTGCTCGAGGCGGCGGACGACTGGCTGGAGCCGGAGCTCACCCGGGCCCGCCGGCGAGCGGATCTGGGCCGTATCCAGGCGGGTCAGGCGCTGCGACGGCTCATGCCGTGGGCGACCGGCGACGCGGCACGGCTGGACGAGCTCGCGCCGGAGCGGATCGAGGTGCCGAGCGGCTCCCGGATACGGGTCGACTACAGCGGTGAACAGCCGGTGCTCGCGGTGAAGCTGCAGGAGCTGTTCGGGCTGCGCGAGACACCCGAGGTGGCCGGTGTTCCGGTGGTGGTGCATCTGCTCTCCCCCGCCGGGCGGCCCGCGGCGGTCACCGCGGACCTGGCGTCGTTCTGGCAGGAGGGCTACCGGTCGGTGCGGGCGGAGCTGCGGGGGCGCTACCCGAAGCACCCGTGGCCCGAGGACCCCGCCACGGCGGAGCCGACCCGGTTCACGAACGCCCGGCTCAGACGCTGACCGGCTCGGGCCCCTACGCCCGGGCGTGACCGGCGGCTCGGGCTTACGGCGCTCGGCCACTGACCGGCTCACGGCTCGGCGTTCAGGCACCGGCCGGCTCGGGGACGGGTTCTCGTGCCGGAGTGTCCCGGCGGCGGGCGCGGGCCTCGAGCCACAGGGCGAGCCCGAGGAGAACGCCGCCGAGGGCCAGGAATCCCCATGGCAGGTACGACGTCAGCAGCAGCACCAGACGACGTTGGGAGGTGACCAGCTCGACCGTGGAGTCGACGTAGTCGGGCCGCATCTTCACGTGCCCGGCGAACGCGGTGACCTTGTCGCGGCCGCCGAGCAGGGAGCCGCCGCGCAGCTCCTCCTTGTGGATCTCCTCGCCGTTGACGGGGGCTCCGGTGACGGGTTCGACCCAGAACATCCGCGTGGTCGTGTACCAGCGGGTGGTGCCGGTCTGCTTCTCCAGTGTGGCCGCGTCGATGCCGGGGACGGGCATCTTCTTCGGGTAGGGCACCTTGGTCCAGGGGATGGTCTGCTCGAAGTAGTAGACCTCCAGACCGCGGAACTGCCGGGTGCCCTTGTAGTGGATGGGGGCGGATGTGCGGGCCTGCGCGTCGAAGTACACGTAGTCCCGCTTCTCGGTGAGGAACGGCCACTTGAACTCGATGCCCCCGCGCCGGACCGGGTCGCCGTCGACGGACTCGCCGGTCGCGTGCACGGGCTCCTGGGTATGCGCGTCGAAGATGTAGCGCTCGGGGATCTGGGAGACCATTTTGCCGTCGGGCCCTTGGACGTAGGAGAGGGAGTCCCAGACGACGACGTCGCGTCCGGCGGTCTCCTCGATCCTTTCCGACTCCACGACATTGCCCTTGAGGGTCTGCACGATGGTGACCTTCTCGACCTCCTTGGACTCGAGGGTGCCGTAGTCGAGGAGGGTGGCGGGTTTCGCCTCGAGCACCATCTCCTGGTACTGGTCTGCCGGGACCTTGGCGAGCCGTGGGAAGGCGTACCAGCGGAGCAGGGGTGCGAGGGCGGCGAAGAAGACGGCGAGGGCGACGAGCACGAGGCCTGCTCTGCGGCGCACGGTTTCCCCCTCACCTCTTCGGGCCGGGCACGGTGGTCAGCAGCGGCTCGGGCGAGGTCTCGCCGGCGGGCGCGCCGATCGCCGTGACGGTGAGCACGAGGGCGAGGGCGGCGGCCAGTCCGACAGCGGCGGCGACGAGAGCGCGCATGCTCGGCCTCCCGGAGACACAGAACTGATAGGGCGTCAGGTCTGGGGCACCGTAGCAACCGGGCCGGGAGAAGAGAAGGAGAAGAGACCACGCGGCCCCGCCCCGCCTCCGGCGTCCGGGGGCGGGGCGGGGCGGTACGGGACCGGCTCGATCAGGCGGTCGGTGAAGGAGAGGGGGAAGGTGACGAGGACGGCGACGGAGCGGGGGACGGGTCGGGTGCCGGGGTTTCGCTCGCCGGCTCCGTGACCTTCAGTTCGATGTCCAGGCTTCCGCCGCCCGGGGCGGTGAGCCGGAGCACGAACGTGCCCGCCGTGTCGTCCGCGAAGACCTTGGGAAGCTCGAGGACACCGTCGGCGCCGGTCCTCAGTCCGGTCAGAGTACGGACGACCGTCCCGTCGTCGGCCTTGAAGTACGGCCCCCTGCCGTTCTCGGCCGGGTCGTCCTTGGAGACGATCATCGTGGCGGTGACGGAGACACCGGAGGCGGCCACGCCGTCACAGGCGGCCTTGACGCGGATGACGTCGGCGAAGTCGCCGCCGGTGGTGGCCTCGAGGGTCTTGGTGTCGGTCCGGACGATGCTGTCCGCTTCCCGCTCGGTGACGGTGGCCGTGAACTCGACGCCGGGCAGGGACCGCTCGACGACCGTGGCCCGCACCGTGAAGTCACCGGTCCGCTCGCCGGCGATCAGCGCCGGGGCGCTGACCGTGCCGTCGGCACCGGTGGCCGCCACGACACTCGTCCGACCACCGGTGAACCGGGCGTCTGTCTCCCCGACGACCATGAACCGGACGGCGACCTTGGCGACGGGCTGCCCCTCGGCGTTCTCCGCGCGGACCGTGGCACGCTCGGCGAACTCGCGGCCGACCACGGCCGTCAGCGGACCCGTGCCGGCGTTCTCGATCCGCGTCACGGGCGCGGGCGCCGGGGGCGGTGTCGTCGTCGGAGGCGGGGTCGGAGTGGGGGTGGGGGTCGGGGTGGTGGGAGGCGACGCCGGCTCGGACGGACCCGGCGCCGTGTCCGGGCTCGGGGTCGGCTTCGGCGTCGTGGGCTTGGACGGACGCGGCGTCGGCGTGGGCGTCGGGAGCGGGCCCGCGCTGTCGGGGCCGTCGCCCACCGGCAGCTTGCCCGTGCCGTCGGGGACCTCGTGCGTGCCGCGCTTGTAGTACTCGAACCACGACAGCACCGTCCGCAGGTACTCCCGCGAGTGGTTGTATCCGAGGATCGCCCTGTCGAGGTCGTCCTTGTTGCCGAGGTCCCGGCCGCCGGCGCAGAGATAGCGTCCCGCGGCGAGCGCCGCGTCGTAGATGTTGTTGGGGTCCTTGCGGCCGTCGGCGTTGGCGTCCTGGCCCCAGGTCTGCCAGGTCTGCGGAATGAACTGCATCGGCCCGACGGCACGGTCGTAGACCGGGTCGTCGTCGTAGGCGCCGTCGTCGGTGTCCGAGATGTTGGCGAAGCCGACGCCGTTGAGGACGGGGCCGAGGATCGGGGAGAGGGTCGTGCCGTTGGCGTCCACCCGCCCGCCGCGGGCCTGGCCCGACTCGACCTTGCCGATCGCGGCCAGCAGCTGCCAGGGGAGCCGGCAGGCCGGGTCGGACGCGGCGATGGTCTGCTCGGCCTGCTTGTACGCGGCGAGAACGGACGCGGGTATACCGGCCTCGCCCGGGCCGAGTTCCGGCAGATCGCCCGAAGCGCCGGGCTTGTCGGGTGTGTTGAGCGGTGGGAGGTCCGTGTAGTACGGGGAGTTGCCGGTGACCGGGGTGCCGGGCGGCGGGGTGACGTCCGACGCCTCCTGCCCCGTGCCCGAAGCGGCGGACGTGACGCCGGGCGCCTGTGACGCGGAGAGCGCGGCCACCGCCGCGGCGGCCACGGCCGTCGTCGTCGCTCCCCTGCGCAGTCGGCGGCCGAATTGCGCTGCCATACGTCGTTCCCTCCCCGTCAGCGGCTGCTCGCGCTCCCCAGCGCGGACTCACGTGACCCTAATGCACGGTGAGGCTCGCGAACACCAGGAGCTGACCGGTTTTCACCACTTCGCCACCTGCGCGTCCCGGTTTCCGGACCCGTATTCCCGCACACACATCACGCATACTGATCGGCACTGATCAACAACGGTCACAGGGGGCATCGTCATGCCGTTCACGCTCAGCCACGCCGCCGCGGTGCTGCCGGGCATCCGCAGGGACGGAACCGCCCGCGGACCACTGTTCGCCTCGGCCCTCGTCCTGGGTTCGTTCGCACCGGACATGACGTACTTCGCGGCCAGCGTCCTTCCCGGTGCGATGGAGTTCGGATCCGTGACACACGGGCTTCACGGCGTGCTGACGGTCGACGTCGCCATCACCACCGTGCTCGTGACGCTCTGGCTGCTGATGCGCGACCCGCTCGTGGCTCTGCTGCCGGCGGCGTGGCAGGGGCGCGTGTACGCGCTGCTCCGGGGCCGGCCCTCGGCCGCCCGGCCGCCGCTGGTGACCGCGCTGTGGTTCTACGTCTCGGCGGTGATCGGGGCCGGAACACATGTGGTGTGGGACGCGTTCACCCACTTCGACCGGTGGGGTGTGCGGATCGTGCCGGTGCTCGCGGAGCCCGTCGCCGGCTTCCCGCTCTACACGTACACGCAGTACGGCAGTTCGGCGGTGGCACTGGTCGCGCTGGTGTGGTTCATGGCCACGGCGCTGCGCCGTGCGCCGGCCTCTCCCGCACCGCCCGTCCCGCCGCTCGGCCGCCGGGCCCGTCTGCTGGCCGCCTGGCTGCTCGCCGCCTGCATGGCGGCGGGCATCGTGCACCGCTGTGTGCGCTGGTACCAGTACTGGGGCCGGATCGAGACGCCGCTGGACATCATCCCGACGGCGTGCTTCGGCGCCGGTGCCGGGCTGGCGGTGGGCCTGGTGCTGTACGCGACGGCGGTACGCCTGCGTGGCCGCAGCCGCCCGCCGGGCGGCGCGGACCTGCCGAAGACCGCCGACCCGGACCACGCGGGCGTCAGGTAGGCAGGCGCCCACTCGCCCGCTCATACGCACGCCCCGGCGGTGACGCGACCGGGCCGTGGGACGTCGGCACCCTTGTGTGCCCGGGCCGGCCCCGCCGGCCCGGGCACACAGGTCCGGGTCAGTGCGCCGCAGACTCCCAGTCCGGCCCCGCGCCCACCGACACGTCCAGCGGCGCCCGCAGCGACACGGCCGACGCCATCTCCCGGCGCACCAGCGCCTCGACCTCCTCGCGCTCCCCCGGCCACACCTCGAGCACGATTTCGTCGTGAACCTGCAGCAGCAGCCGGGACGACAGCTTCGCCTCCGTCAGCGCCCGGTCCACGTTCAGCATCGCGACCTTCACGATGTCCGCCGCCGTGCCCTGGATCGGGGCGTTGAGCGCCATCCGCTCCGCGGCCTCCCGCCGCTGCCGGTTGTCGCTGTTGAGGTCGGGCAGATAACGCCGGCGGCCGAGCATGGTCGCCGTGTACCCCGTCGCCCGCGCCTCGTCCACGACCCGCCTCAGATAGTCCCGCACCCCGCCGAACCGCTCGAAGTACGTGTCCATCAGGACCCGCGCCTCGGCCGGTTCGATGTTCAGCTGCTGGGAGAGACCGAACGCGGAGAGCCCGTACGCCAGTCCGTACGACATGGCCTTGATCTTGCGCCGCATCTCCGCGTCGACGGCGGACCGCTCCACGGAGAAGACCTGGGAGGCGACGGTCGTGTGCAGGTCCTCACCGGAGGTGAACGCCTCGATCAGACCCTCGTCCTCCGACAGATGGGCCATCACCCGCAGTTCGATCTGGCTGTAGTCCGCGGTCATCAGGGACTCGAAGCCCTCGCCGACGACGAACCCCCGGCGGATGGCGCGGCCCTCGTCGGTGCGGACCGGCACGTTCTGCAGGTTCGGGTCGGTGGACGACAGACGGCCCGTCGCGGCGACGGTCTGACTGAAGGTGGTGTGGATCCGGCCGTCGGCGGCGATCGTCTTGATCAGGCCCTCGACCGTCGAACGCAGCCGGGCCTGCTCCCGGTGGCGCAGCATGATGACCGGCAGCTCGTGCTCGGTCTGCGCGGCCAGCCACGCGAGCGCGTCCGCGTCGGTGGTGTAGCCGGTCTTGGTCTTCTTGGTCTTCGGCAGGTTCAGCTCGCCGAAGAAGACCTCCTGCAGCTGCTTGGGCGACCCGAGGTTGAACTCGTGGCCCACTGCCGCGTGCGCCTCCTTCACCGCCTGCTGCACGGCGCCCGCGAACTGCTGCTCCATCGCCTCGAGGTGGGCGCGGTCGGCGGCGATGCCGTTGCGCTCCATCCGGGCCAACACCAGGGAGGTGGGCAGCTCCACGTCGTGCAGCAGCTCGGCCGCGCCGACCTCCTTCAGCTTCTCGCCGAACGCCTCGCCCAGGTCGAGCACCGCACGGGCCTGGGCCATCAGCGCATCGGCCTCGGCCTGCTCGTCGGCGCCGAACGCCAGCTGCCCGTCCGCGGCCGCCGGGGCCAGCTCACGGTGCAAATACTCCACCGACAGCGCGTCCAGCGCGAAGGAACGGCGCCCGGGCTTCACCAGATAGGCCGCGAGGGCCGTGTCCATGGTGACGCCGGCGATCTCCCAGCCGTGCTCGGGGAAGACCCGCAGCGCGTCCTTGGCGTTGTGCATGACCTTCGGCCGCGACGGGTCGGAGATCCAGGCCGCGAAGGCCCGCTCGTCGGACTCGTCGAGCTGTGTCGTGTCGAACCAGGCCGCCTGGCCGTCGGCGGCCGCCAGCGCGACCTCGCTGACGCTGCCCACGCCCAGCGCCCACGCCGAGACGGTGGCCACACCGAGCGGCTGCCTGCCGTGCTGCTCCAGCCAGTAGGCCACCTCGCCGGCACCCAGCACGCTGCCGTCCAGCTCCACACCGGCCTCGGGGGCCGCGGGCTCCTCCTTGGCCGCGCCGGGGTCGACCGAGAGCAGCCGCTCACGCAGGCTCGGGTTCCGGATCTCGAGGACCTCCAGGAAGCCCTTCAGCGCCGTCCTGTCGTACGGCGCGCGCTCCAGGTCGGCGACGGCCCTGGGCAGCTCCACGTCACGCACCAGCTCGGTCAGGTGACGGTTGAGCTTGACGGACTCAAGATGGTCGCGCAGCGCCTGCCCGACCTTGCCCTTGACCTCCTCCGCGCGCTCGACGAGCTCCGCGAACGAACCGAACTGGTTGATCCACTTCGTCGCCGTCTTCTCACCCACACCGGGAATGCCGGGCAGGTTGTCCGACGGGTCGCCGCGCAGCGCGGCGAAGTCCGGATACTGCTGAGGAGTGAGCCCGTACTTCTCCTCGACCTTCGCCGGGGTGAAGCGGGTGAGTTCGGAGACGCCCTTCGTCGGGTACAGCACGGTCGTGTGCTCGCTGACCAGCTGGAAGGAGTCCCGGTCGCCGGTGACGATCAGCACCTCGAACCCGGCGGCCTCCGCCTGGGTGGCGAGGGTGGCGATGACGTCGTCCGCCTCGAAGCCCTCGACGGCGAACCGGTGCGCGTTCATCGTGTCGAGCAGCTCGCCGATCAGCTCGACCTGCCCCTTGAACTCGTCCGGGGTCTTGGAGCGGTTCGCCTTGTACTCCGGGAAATCGGCCGAACGCCAGGTCTTGCGGGAGACGTCGAAGGCCACCGCGAAATGCGTGGGCGCCTCGTCACGCAGGGTGTTCGCCAGCATCGACGCGAAGCCGTAGACGGCATTGGTCGTCTGGCCGCTCGCGGTCGTGAAATTCTCCGCGGGCAGCGCGAAGAACGCCCGGTACGCCAGGGAGTGCCCGTCCATGAGGAGCAGGCGCGGTCGGTTGTCTGCCGTCTTCTTCGATGCTGTCTCAGCCACGCCCCCGATCCTGCCATGCACCACTGACATTCCTTACCGCCCCGACCTGGCGACGACGGCTGTCACAGGGGCGTGACAGGATCGGAAGCACAGCATGGAACGCACCAGCACAGGCACGGCTCAAAGGAGAGCGCGATGGCCAGCAAGCCGCCCGCAGGGGACCCGGTCCAGGACGCCCCGCAGGTCACAGCCCCGCAGCACGCGGCGGCCGGCCTGCCCGCCGTCGGCCACACGCTGCGGGTCGCACAGCAGCAGATGGGCGTGGGCCGCACCGCGCGCACCCTGCTGAAAGTGAACCAGAAGGACGGCTTCGACTGCCCGGGCTGCGCATGGCCGGAGGGCGAGGAGCGCCACGTCGCCGAGTTCTGCGAGAACGGCGCGAAGGCCGTCGCCGAGGAGGCGACGCTGCGCCGCGTCACCCCCGAGTTCTTCGCGGCGCACCCGCTGCCCGACCTCGCGAACCGCAGCGGCTACTGGCTGGGCCAGCAGGGCCGGATCACCCGGCCCATGTATCTCCCGGAGGGCTCCGACCGGTACGAGCCGGTGAGCTGGGAGCGCGCCTTCGCGATCATCGCCGAGGAACTGGGCGCGCTCGGCTCCCCCGACGAGGCCCTGTTCTACACCTCCGGCCGCACCAGCAACGAAGCGGCGTTCCTGCTCCAGCTCTTCGCCCGCGAATTCGGTACGAACAATCTGCCCGATTGCTCCAACATGTGCCACGAGTCCTCCGGCTCCGCGCTCACCGAGACCATCGGCATCGGCAAGGGCAGCGTCTCGCTGGAGGACCTGCACCAGGCGGACCTGATCATCGTCGCCGGACAGAACCCGGGCACCAACCACCCCCGCATGCTCAACGCCCTGGAGAAGGCCAAGGCCGCCGGCGCACGGATCATCTCGGTGAACCCGCTGCCCGAGGCGGGCATGGAGCGGTTCAAGAACCCGCAGACCGCCCGCGGCATGCTCAAGGGCGCCGCGCTGAACGACCTGTTCCTCCAGATCCGCATCGGCGGCGACCAGGCACTCTTCCGGCTCCTGGGCAAGCTGATCCTCGAGACCGAAGGCGCCGTCGACGAGGAGTTCGTCCGCGAACACACCCACGGCTTCGAGGACTTCGCCGCAGCCGCACGGGCCGCCGACTGGGACACCACCCTCGCGGCGACCGGCCTCGGCCAGGACGAGATCGAGCAGGCCCTGCGGATGGTGCTGGCCTCGCGCCGCACCATCGTCTGCTGGGCAATGGGCCTCACCCAGCACAAGCACTCCGTCGCCACCATCTGCGAGGTGGTCAACTTCCTCCTGCTCCGCGGCGACATCGGCCGCCCCGGCTCCGGGGTCTGCCCCGTACGCGGCCACTCCAACGTCCAGGGCGACCGCACCATGGGCATCTTCGAGCGGCCCTCCCCCGCCTTCCTCGACGCCCTGGAGAAGGAGTTCGGCTTCGCCCCGCCCCGCCACCACGGCCTGGACGTCGTCCGGTCCATCGAGGCACTGCGTGACGGGAAGGCGAAGGTGTTCTTCGCGATGGGCGGCAACTTCGTGTCGGCGAGCCCCGACACCGCCGTCACCGAGGCCGCGATGCGCCGCGCCCGGCTGACCGTGCACGTGTCCACCAAACTGAACCGCTCGCACACCGTCACCGGCCGGCGGGCGCTCATCCTGCCCACCCTCGGCCGCACCGACAAGGACATCCAGGCCGGCGGCCGGCAGGTGGTGACCGTCGAGGACTCCATGGGCATGGTCCACGCCTCCCGTGGCAACCTCCCGCCCGCGAGCCCCCATCTGCTGTCGGAGCCCGCCATCGTCGCGCGGATGGCCCGCGCCGTGCTCGGCCCCGCCTCCACCACACCCTGGGAGGACTTCGAGCAGGACTACGGCACGATCCGCGACCGCATCGCGCGCGTGGTGCCCGGCTTCGAGGACTTCAACGCGAAGATCGCCCGCCCCGGCGGGTTCACCCTGCCGCACGCCCCGCGCGACGAGCGCCGCTTCCCCACCGCCACCGGCAAGGCCAACTTCACCGCCGCACCCGTCGAGTACCCCGAGATCCCCGAGGGCCGGCTGCTGCTGCAGACACTCCGCTCGCACGACCAGTACAACACCACGATCTACGGCCTCGACGACCGCTACCGCGGCATCAAGGGCGGCCGCAGGGTCGTCCTCGTCAACCCCGAGGACGCCCGTGCGCTCGGCCTCGCCGACGGCTCCTACGCCGACCTCGTCGGCGAGTGGAAGGACGGCGTCGAGCGCCGCGCCCCCGGCTTCCGCGTCGTCCACTACCCCACGGCCCGCGGCTGCGCCGCCGCCTACTACCCGGAGACCAATGTGCTGGTGCCGCTGGACTCCACGGCGGACACCAGCAACACCCCCGCCAGCAAGTCCGTGATCGTACGTCTGGAACAATCACCGACCGTCTAAGCGTTCGCTCAGGCAGTAGGACGAGCAGACCAACACCAGGACCAGACGGTACGACGATCGGAGCCGGCCCCATGGGCGAGCAGACCACCGTGAAGTTCCCGCAAGGAGTCATCGACGAGTACGCCGAGCTCGGCGTGGACCTTCCCGCACTGTTCTCCGCGGGCCACCTCGGCGCCCGCATGGGCGTACAGATCGTCGAGGCCTCCGCGGACCGCGTCGTCGGCACCATGCCCGTCGAGGGCAACACCCAGCCGTACGGCCTGCTGCACGGCGGCGCATCCGCCGTCCTCGCCGAGACCCTCGGCTCCATCGGCTCCATGCTGCACGGCGGCCCCTCCAAGATCGCCGTCGGAGTGGACCTCAACTGCACCCACCACCGCGGCGTCCGCTCCGGCCTCGTCACCGGCGTCGCCACACCCGTCCACCGCGGCCGCTCCACGGCGACCTACGAGATCGTGATCACCGACGAGCACGACAAGCGGGTCTGCTCGGCACGCCTCACCTGCCTGCTGCGCGACGTCCCCCAGGACTGAACCACCCGGTACAACGACACAGGGCCGGGAAGCCCGAAGGCTTCCCGGCCCCGCCCGGCTCATGGACCGTCAGGCCGCACCCTCACCGAGGTACGCCTCCCGGATCCTGGAGTCCGCCAGCAGCTCCGCCGACGGACCCGACATGGCGACCGCCCCCGTCTCCAGGACATAGCCGCGGTTCGCCAGCGCCAGAGCCTGAGTGGCGTTCTGCTCGACGAGCAGCACCGTCGTGCCCTGCTTGTTGATCTCCTCGACGATGTCGAAGATTTGCTGCACGATCAACGGCGCCAGACCCATCGACGGCTCGTCCAGCAGCAGCAGCTCCGGCTTGCCCATCAGGGCACGGCCGATCGCCAGCATCTGCTGTTCACCGCCCGACAAGGTGCCGGCGAGCTGGGAGCGCCGTTCGGCCAGACGCGGGAAGAGAGTGAACACCCGGTCCATCTCGGCCGCGTCGGGCGACCTGAAGCGGTAGGCGCCCATCTCCAGGTTCTCTCGCACCGTCATCCGCGAGAAGACCCGGCGACCCTCCGGCACATGGTTGATGCCGAACCGCACCAGCTCGTGCGACTTGATGCCGTCGATGCGCTCGTCGTGCAGCCGCACCTCGCCGTGGCGAGGCTGGAGCATGCCGGAGATCGTGCGCAGCGTCGTCGTCTTCCCGGCGCCGTTGCCGCCGAGCAGGGCGACGATCTCACCCTTGCGGACCGTCAGGTCGATGCCCTTGATCGCCTCGACGGCGCCGTAGAACACCCGGACGCCGCGGAGTTCGAGCAGCGTGTCCTGCGAAGCACCGGCACCGCCGGCGCCCTTCTCGAGTTCGGTCGTCGTGCTCACTTGCCGCTCTCCTCGTCCGGCGCGGAACCATCCGGCGCCGTCTCGTCCGACGACTCACCGTCCGACGACGCCTCGTCCGACGACTCACCGTCCGACGACGCCTCGTTCGCACCGGAATCGCCGTCATTCGCTCCGGACTCGTCCACCGGGCCAGGCTGCTCGGCGATCACGACCTGACCCGCTCCCGCCGCCACCTCCTCCTCCGGAGCCGACGCACCCAGGTACGCCTCGATCACCGCCGGATGCTGCTGCACCTCGCTCGGCGTCCCTTCGGCGATCTTCCGGCCGAAGTTGAGGACCATGACCCGGTCCGCCACCGACATCACCAGACGCATGTCGTGCTCGATCAGCAGCACACTGACGCCCAGCTCCGAGTTGATCCGACGGATCAGCTGCTCGAGCTCCAGCTTCTCCGTCGGGTTCGTGCCGGCCGCCGGTTCGTCGAGCAGCAGCACCTGCGGATCCGTCGCAAGCGCCCTCGCGATCTCCAGGCTGCGCTGGTCACCGTAGGAAAGGCTGCCCGCGATCTCGTTGAGCTTGCTCTCCAAGCCGACGAACTTCAGCAGCCGGTGCGCCCGCTCGTCGCTCTCCCGCTCCGCTCTGCGGGCATTCGGCAGACCCAGCATGATCGACACCGGTCCGGCCTTCAGCCGGGTCTCCGCCGCGATCTTCACGTTCTCCAGCGCCGTCAGCGCCGAGAACAACCGGATGTTCTGGAACGTACGCGCCAGCCCCAGCCGGTTCACGATGTGCGGCTTGGCGCCCAGCAGCTCCTTGTTGTCGCCGTCCTTGGGAAGGAACGTGATCCGTCCCTCCTGCGGCTTGTACACACCCGTCAACGAGTTGAACAGCGAGGTCTTACCCGCACCGTTCGGGCCGATCACGGCGAGCACCTCACCACGGCGCATCCCCAGATCGACACTGTCCAAGGAGGTCAGACCACCAAACCGCAGCGTCACACCGGACGCCTCGAGAACATTGTCCACACCGGCCCCCGAACCACCGGCCGGAGCGACCGCCCCCTTTGTGACATCCGTCGTCATCGGACCGCACCTCCCGCCGGCTCCGTCATCGCATCGGCATCACCGACACCTTCCTGCGCCAACTTGAACTCGCGTTGCCGCCGACGGGAAGGCCACACACCCTGCGGCCGGTAGATCATCATGATCACCAGCAGCGCACCCAGGTACATATAGCGGTCGGCCGGCTCCACCCACTCGCGGAGTACCTCCGGCAGCCACACCAGGATCGCCGCACCCAGCAGCACACCGGGGATCGACCCCATGCCACCGAAGATGACATAGGCCAGCACCAGGATGGAGTTGAGGATGATGAAGTTCTCCGGGTTGAAGTACCCGACCTTGCTCGCGTAGAAGACACCGGCGATGCCCGAGGTCGACGCACCGATCGCGAACGCCATCAGCTTGAAGCGCACCGTGTCGACACCGTTCGCCGCCGCGGCCACCTCGTCCTCACGGATCGCCGTCCAGGCACGGCCCACCCGGGAGTGCTCCAGCCGCGCGAACAAGATGATCAGAACCACGATGATGGCAACCAGCAGATACCAGTACGGCATCCGTTCCAGCGACCACTCATACCCGAAAGCGGAGAACTTCGGCACCTGCCGCGCACCGGCCGGACCGTTCGTGATCCCGTCGGCGTTCTTCGCGACCAGATACACGATCTCGTGGAAGCCCAGCGTCACGATCGCCAGATAGTCACCGCGCAGCCGCAGAGTCGGCGCCCCAAGCAGCACACCCGCGATCAGACAGGTGACCACCGCCACCGGAATGATCAGGAAGTTGTTCAGCACCACCGGCGGCTCCACCGGAAGACTGCCCGTCCAGAACGCCGCGCTGTACGCGCCGACCGCGAAGAAGGCCACAAACCCCAGGTCCAGCAGGCCGGCCCAGCCGATCACCACGTTCAGACCGATCGCCAGGAGCGCGTAAGTGGCGATCTGGTCGATCAGCACCGTCTGCCAGAAGCCGGTCAGCTGACCGGGAACGAACACCACCGCCAGCAGCAGCGCGGTCATCACCGCCCACTTGACCTTCGGCTGGACACGCATCGCGTCCCGCGCCTGAAGCAGCGGAGCCCACTTCGTCGTCGACCTGGCACCCTCCACTGCCTTCGACACGTGTTGGGAACCGAACTCCCGTACCAGCCAGACCACCACAGCGAGACCCAGGCAGACCCACAGTTTCACCCCAGTGAAACTGGTCCTCACGGAGTAGAACAGATCACGCGTATTGCCCTGCTCGCCGATCACTATCGTGACCAGCACGGCCAGCGCCACCAGGGCACCCAGCCGCTTGAAACGAGGCTGCTGATACCACGCGGTCCTGCGCAGCTT
Source organism: Streptomyces peucetius (assembly GCF_025854275.1). Taxonomy (NCBI): domain Bacteria; kingdom Bacillati; phylum Actinomycetota; class Actinomycetes; order Kitasatosporales; family Streptomycetaceae; genus Streptomyces; species Streptomyces peucetius. The sequence continues at coordinate 1,881,249 of NZ_CP107567.1, forward strand.
CGCCGCCGCGGACGGCGACTTCACCGACGTGTTCGCACTCATGCCGTCCTCCCCACACGCTCACCGAGGATGCCGGTCGGCCGGAACATCAGAACGGCGATCAGCACGACGAACGCACCGACATGGCGCCATTCACCGCCGAAGATCGGCACCGTCAGAGTCTCCACGACGCCCAGCATCAGACCACCGAGCATGGCACCGCGGATGTTGCCGATACCGCCGACAACCGCCGCCGCGAACGCGGTGATGCCGGGAATGAAGCCCATGTCGAACTTGACCTGCGTGAACGTGCCGTACAGGAAACCCGCCGCGCCACCGAGCAGACCGCCGATGACGAACGTACGCGAGACGACCTTGTCGATGTCCACACCCATCAGACCGGCGACCTCGGCATCCTGCGACACCGCCCGGATACCCGAACCGAGCTTGGTGCGGTTCACCACCATGTCGAGACCGACCATCATGACCACGGCCGACGCCAGCAGCAGCAGCTGCGTCACATTCAGATCGGCGCCGAAGACCGAGAGAACCTTCTTGTTCTCGTACGCCGAGGGCATCGGCAGCGGATCACGGCCGAACAGCTTGCCCGCGAGGTTGTAGAGGAAGAACGAGGCACCGATCGCGGTGATCAGGAAGATGAGCCGTGGAGCACCTCTGCGGCGCAACGGCCGATAGGCGACCTTCTCCAGGCCGTACGCCGTAAGAGCACCGAACGCCGCGCCGGCCACCAGACCGAGCACCACGAATCCGGCCGAGGCGAGACCCGAGGGAGAATCCCCCGGCGCCACCACGGTGAGAGCGATGAGACCGCCGTAGGCACCCAGCATGAACACCTCGCTGTGCGCGAAGTTGATCAGCTGGAGCACACCGTAGACGAGGGTGTAACCAATGGCGATGACGGCATAGATGGAGCCGAGCACCACCCCTAGGACCAGATAGTCCCAGAATTCAACAAGGGACATCGAACGTACTTCCTTGTGGGAGCTGTGCGGGCGGGCCGGCGGTGCGATCGGCACACGACTGGGACCCGCGCCATGTGTGCGGGGACGGCACCGGGCCGCGTCCTACGGAGACTGGACGCGGCCCGGCACCCGGATCAGCTACCGGCCAGCTCCTGGATCGACCCCTGGTACTCGATCTTGCCGCTCTTGACCTGGTACAGGTAGATGTTCGAGATCTTCAGCTCGCCCTTGTCGTCGAAGGAGAACTCCTTCGTCAGACCCTTGTACGAACCCTTCGACAGCGCGTCGTAGACACTCGCGCGGTCCGCCTTGTCACCCAGCTTCTTCAGCTCCTGGATGACGTAGTTCGTCAGGTCGTACGACTCGGCCGAGTACGTACCCGGGTCGACCTTGAACTTCTTCTTGTAGTCCGCGCTGAACTGCTTGGTGCTCGCCTCGACCGTGGCATCCGTGCACGGGCAGGTGAGGAACCAGTTGTTCGCCGCGTCGCCGGCCAGCTCGACGAACTTCATGTCGTTCGTACCGTCACCGGAGATCGCCGCGCCCTTGTAGCCGGCCTCGGCCAGCTTCACCGCGAACGGAGCAGCATCCTGGTAGTAGCCCGCGTAAATCAGCGCGTCGGCCTTGGAGTTGACGACATCCTTGGCCGCGGCACTGTAGTCCGGAGTCTTGGCCGGAACGGACTTCTTGACGACCTCGATACCGGCCGCCGTCAGCTTCTCGTTCGCCACCTTGGCCAGACCCACGCCGTAGTCCGACTTGTCATCGACCAGGTAGACCTTCTTGGCCTTCAGCTTCTTCGCGTAGTAGTCCGCCATGCCGGCGCCCTGAGCGCTGTCATTCGGCACACCGCGCAGGAACGTCTTGAAACCCTGCTCGGTCAGACCCGGGTTGGTCGCCGACGGGGAAATGGCGGTCAGACCCGCGTCACCCAGCAGCGGAGCCGCCGAGTTCGTGGGACCGGAGAACGCCGGACCCACCAGCGCGATGACATCCGGGTCGTCGATCGCCAGCTGCGCCGCACCCGTCGCCTTCTCCGGCAGACCCTGGTCGTCGACCGGGAAGTACTCCAGCTTGACCGGGAGGTCACCCTTGGCGTTGGCCTGGTCGATCGCGAGCTGGATGCCGCGCTCCATGTTCTGGCCCAGCGCGACGTTGTCACCGGAGAGCGGACCCTGGAACGCAATCTTCAGCGTGTCGCCGCTACTGCCGGAGTCACTGGCGCACCCCGTGAGCGCCAGAGCACCCACTGCCAGCGGTATGGCCAGCCTGACGATGTTCTTGTTCAGCACTACGAACCCCTTGGAGCCGCCCGAACGATCTTGTCTGCGGAGGAAGTTGACGTCCTCGCGCAGGACACCGCCAATCGGTGCGGTGTGCGGGGAATGTAATCGCGCGTTCGGGCACACGGATAGGTGACCGAACGATGTGTGATCGCCCTGTGACCTGAGTCATGCGCCGGAAACAGAACACTCCTTACCGGCGACCGGACATCTCAGCAATGATCCAGAACTTCCCGACATACCCCGGCGTGATCTTCCCGACCACATACCTCCACCCGCCACCAAGCCCCTGAACAGGCACTCTCCCATCCCCACCGCCCGCACGAACCGGCCGGAGCATGCCCACGCCCACCCCGCCCCACACATCCGGAACAGCACCACCGTCTCACCGGACAAGCCTTCCCCTGCCGGGACGCGACACCGTAGCGCGCACCCCCCGCCGCGCGGCCGAATCGAAAACGACCTTCACAACATCCCCCGGAACATCACAAGGCCCCCGGTCACCATGTGACCGAGGGCCCCCACACCACGCGCCGCCTACTGCCCCGACTGTCCCTTGGCCGCCTTCTTCTCCTCGGCGTCCTCGATGACCGCCTCCGCGACCTGCTGCATCGACAGCCGCCGGTCCATCGACGTCTTCTGGATCCACCGGAACGCCGCCGGCTCCGTCAGCCCGTACTGCGTCTGCAGAATGCTCTTCGCCCGGTCCACCAGCTTGCGCGTCTCCAGCCGCTGCGAAAGATCAGCGACCTCCTTCTCCAGCGCCTTCAGCTCCGTGAACCGCGACACGGCCATCTCGATCGCCGGCACGACATCGCTCTTGCTGAACGGCTTCACCAGATACGCCATCGCCCCGGCGTCCCGCGCCCGCTCCACGAGATCGCGCTGCGAGAAGGCGGTGAGCATCAGGACCGGCGCGATCGACTCCTCGGCGATCTTCTCCGCCGCGGAGATGCCGTCGAGCACGGGCATCTTCACATCCAGAATGACGAGGTCCGGCCGGTGCTCCCGCGCCAGCTCGACCGCCCGCTGCCCGTCGCCCGCCTCACCGACGACGGAGTAGCCCTCCTCCTCGAGCATCTCTTTGAGATCGAGCCTGATCAGGGCCTCGTCCTCGGCGATGACGACACGCGTCGTCAGCGGCGGAACATGCGACTGGTCGTCGTCATCGGCGATGGGCTGGGGCGACTCGGGGGCGGTCACGGTGCTCCTTGTTCCAGACAGGTACTGCTCCCCACGAGCCTACCTAGCTGCGGTAAGGTGATGGCCAGCGGGATTCGCCATCCCCAACCTTTCCAAGGCCCCAGTACTCCAACTGGTTAGAGAGGCCGCTCTCAAACAGCGGACAGTGTGGGTTCGAATCCCACCTGGGGCACATTTCCTTAGATTGCAAGGTCGCCTGTTTCTTCACTCGATCGCGGGATCTACCATAGAAACCGCCCCTGGTGACCCATCCCAAGGCATTGTCGGCCGCGTGTACGACATCCACACGCGCAAGCGTGTCCTGGCACTCGTCGGCCAAGGTCGCAGCCTGAACTCAGTGAGCCGGGAGACCGGCGTCTCTCGAGCAGCAATACGCTCCTGGCAATCACGACTGGAGCCCCTGAGCAGAAGCACTCCTTGCCCACGCTGCGAGGCCGCCCCACGTCTACCGGACGGCCCCGCTGCGTACAGCTACCTCCTCAGCCTCTACCTGGGCGACGGCTGCATCAGCCCCTCGCGCCGCGGCGTCTACGTCCTGCGCGTCGCCTGCGCCGACAACTGGCCGGGGCTTATCGAGGCCTGCGCCGAGGCGATGCGAATCGTCAGACCCCACAACAAGGTGTTCCGCGTCCGCAGCGGAGGCTGCCAGTACGTGACAGCAGCCAGCAAGCACTGGCCCTGTCTGTTCCCTCAACACGGGACGGGCAGAAAGCACGAACGCAAGATCGCTCTGGAGCCCTGGCAACAGGCAATCGTGGACTCCCAGCCATGGGACTTTGTCCGCGGGCTGATCCACTCCGACGGCTGCCGGATCACCAACTGGACAACACGGCTGGTCGGCGGTGTCCAGAAGCGTTACGAGTACCCCCGGTACTTCTTCACCAATGTGTCCCTCGACATCACTGGTCTGTTCACCAGTGCGCTCGACCTCGTGGGCGTGAGTGGAAAACCACCAGCCGCCCAGGCGGCGGCGCCAACATCTCCGTCGCCCGCCGCGCGTCCGTCGCGTTGATGGACGCGCACGTCGGGCCGAAGTACTGAAGGGCGTCCGCTACTTCAGGCTTTCGCCGATGTGGTGGACGCGGACCAGGTTGGTCGAGCCGGGGACGCCCGGGGGTGAGCCGGCGGTGATGATCACGATGTCGCCGCGGCGGCAGCGGCCGATCCGGAGGAGTTCCTCGTCGACCTGGGCGACCATCGCGTCCGTCGACTCGACGTGCGGGCCGAGGAAGGTCTCGACGCCCCAGGTGAGGTTGAGCTGGGAGCGGGTGGCGGGGTCGGGGGTGAAGGCGAGGAGGGGGATCGGGGAGCGGTAGCGCGAGAGGCGTTTGACGGTGTCGCCGGACTGGGTGAAGGCGACGAGGAACTTCGCGCCGAGGAAGTCGCCGATCTCGGCGGCGGCGCGGGCGACGGCGCCGCCCTGGGTGCGGGGCTTGTTGCGTTCGGTGAGCGGGGGGAGGCCCTTGGCCAGGACGTCTTCTTCGGCGGCGGTGACGATGCGGGCCATGGTGCGGACGGTTTCGACCGGGTATTTGCCGACGCTGGTCTCGCCGGAGAGCATGACGGCGTCGGTGCCGTCGATGACGGCGTTGGCGACGTCGGATGCCTCTGCGCGGGTGGGGCGGGAGTTGTCGATCATCGAGTCGAGCATCTGGGTGGCGACGATGACCGGTTTGGCGTTGCGCTTGGCGAGTTTGATGGCGCGCTTCTGGACAATGGGGACCTGTTCGAGGGGCATTTCGACGCCGAGGTCGCCGCGGGCGACCATGATTCCGTCGAATGCGGCGACGATGTCGTCGATGTTGTCGACGGCCTGGGGTTTTTCGACTTTGGCGATCACGGGCAGGCGGCGGCCTTCTTCGTCCATGACGCGGTGGACGTCGTCAATGTCGCGGCCGCTTCGGACGAAGGAGAGGGCGATGATGTCGGCGCCGAGGCCGAGGGCCCAGCGGAGGTCTTCGATGTCCTTGTCGGAGAGGGCGGGGACGGAGACGGAGACGCCGGGGAGGTTGAGTCCCTTGTGGTCGGAGATCATGCCGCCTTCGACGACGGTGGTGTGGACGCGGGGTCCGTCGACGGCGTTGACTTCGAGGGCGACTTTGCCGTCGTCGACGAGGATGCGCTCTCCTCGTGTGACGTCGGCGGCGAGGCCCTGGTAGGTGGTGCCGCAAGTGTGGCGGTCGCCCTGGGTGTTCTCGGTGGTGATGGTGAAGGTGTCGCCGCGTTCAAGGAGTACGGGCCCTTCGCGGAAGCGGCCGAGGCGGATCTTCGGGCCCTGAAGGTCGGCGAGGATGCCGACGCTGCGGCCTGTTTCGTCCGAGGCTTTGCGGACGTGCCGGTAGCGCTCCTCGTGGTCGGCGTAGGTGCCGTGGCTGAGGTTGAAGCGGGCGATGTCCATTCCGGCTTCGACGAGTGCCTTGATCTGGTCGTATGTGTCGGTGGCGGGGCCCAGGGTGCAGACGATTTTCGCTCGGCGCATGTTTCGAGCCTATGTCTTACCGGCCGGTAGAGAATTAGTCGGGCGTGACTACTCAACAACCTTTGCGTGAAGGGCTATTGACAAGTGTTGAATTGTGCGCGGGGGTGCTCCGATGAGCATGTGACGGGTCGGGGTCAGAGTTTCGGTGGGGTCATGGTGAAGCGGGCGTTGACCTGGGCGTAGACGGTCTGGCGTTGTGGTTCGAGGTCGAGGGCGGGGGCCGTTTCGGTGGCGGCGGCGCCGAAGCCGCGCATGGCGCCGGGTTGGGCCGGCATCGGGTAGGCGGGGGTGGGTGCTTCTGCTCCGATGTCGGCGAGTTCGATGAGGGCGGAGAGTCGTCCGCCGATGGCGTCGGCGTATTCGCGGGCGCGTTGGACGGCTTCGCGTACGGCTTGGCGGCGGGCTTCGCCGTGGGCGGGTGAGTCGGGGCGCAGTGACCACCAGGGGCCGGTGACGTGGGTGAGTTCGAGGTCGGCGAGGCGGGTGGTGAGTTCGCCGAGGGCGGTGAAGTCGCCGAGTACGGCGGTGATGTGGACGCGGCCGTGGTAGGCGTGGATGCGTTCGCCGCGGCCGTGCTGGGTCAGTTGGGGTGTGACGGAGAAGGCGCCGGTTTCGAGTTTTTCGACTGCCTGGCCGTAGGACTTGACGAGGTCGAGGGCGGCGGAGTTGCGGCGGGTGAGGTCTTCGAGGGCGGTGCGGCGGTCTTTGCCGCGGGCGCTGATGGTGATGCCGATGCGGGCGATTTCGGGGTCGAATTCGATGCGTGCCTCGCCGCGTACGGCGACGCGTGGTTGTTCGGGGGTGGCGTACGGGGTGGTGGGGGTGGGTGGTGCGGCGTCGGTGTCGGTGTCGGGCATGGGTGGCTCCCTTGTGTGCCGGCTGGTCGGTCCACTCTTGCATCCGGGGGTGACAGTGGGGTCGGTCATCGGATCGAAACCTGCCCGGGGTGTTGCGGGGGTGGCGCGTGGGCCAGAATCTACGCGCGTTGTGCATGTGATCGAGGGAGACGAAATGGCGTTGAACCGTAGGACGTTCCTGGAGCGGACGGCCGCCGCCGGTGCCGGTGTCGCTGTCGCGGGTGCTGGTGCCGGGCCGGCGGTGGCCGGGGAGCGGGGCGAGGACCATGGGCCGGGGCGTTCGCGGAAGCGGTACTCGTTCACGGTTCTGGGGACGACCGATCTGCACGGGAATGTCTTCAACTGGGACTATTTCACCGACCGGGAGTTCGACGACAAGGCGCACAACGACGTGGGTCTGGCGAAGATATCGACGCTGGTGAACCAGGTGCGCCAGGAGAAGGGCCGGGGCAACACGCTGCTGATCGATGCCGGTGACACGATCCAGGGCACCCAGTTGTCGTACTACTACGCCAAGGTCGATCCGATCACGGCGGTGAGCGGGCCGGTGCATCCGATGGCGCAGGCGATGAACGCGATCGGCTATGACGCCGCGGCGCTGGGCAACCATGAGTTCAACTACGGCATTCCGGTGCTGCGGAAGTTCGAGGAGCAGTGCGACTTCCCGCTGCTGGGTGCGAACGCGCTGGACGCGAAGACGCTGCGTCCGGCGTTCGCGCCGTACAGCATGCACCGGCTGCGGACGCCGCACGGGCGGGATGTGCGGGTGGCGGTCCTGGGTCTGACGAATCCGGGGATCGCGATCTGGGACAAGCTGAATGTCAGCGGGAAGATGGTGTTCCCGGGGCTGGAGGAGCAGGCGGCGAAGTGGGTGCCGAAGCTGCGGTCGATGGGCGCAGATGTGGTGATCGTGTCGGCGCATTCGGGGTCCAGCGGTACGTCGTCGTACGGTGACCAGCTTCCGTACGTGGAGAACGCGGCGGGTCTGGTGGCGGAGCAGGTGCCGGGTATCGACGCGATTCTGGTGGGCCATGCACACACCGAGATCCCGGAGCACTTCGTCACGAACAAGGAGACCGGCAAGCAGGTGGTGCTGTCGGAGCCGCTGAAGTGGGGGCAGCGGTTGACGCTGTTCGACTTCTCTCTGGTGTGGGAGAAGGGCCGCTGGACGGTCGAGAGGGTCGGGGCGAAGGTCCTGAATTCGAACACGGTGGCGGAGGATCCGCGGATCACGGGTCTGCTGGGTGACGAGCACCGGAAGGTCGTCGCGTACGTCAATGAGGTCATCGGTACGTCGGCCGTGGCGATGTCGACGGCCGAGGCGCCGTGGAAGGACGAGCCGATCATCGACCTGATCAACCATGTGCAGGTGGAGACGGTGAGGGCGGCGCTGGCGGGCGGTGAGTACGCGGCGCTGCCGGTGCTGTCGCAGGCGTCGTGCTTCTCGCGTTCGGCGGTGATCCCGGCGGGTGAGGTGACGATCAAGGATGCTGCGGGGCTGTATCCGTTCGAGAACACTCTTGAGGCGCGGCTGATGACGGGTGCGCAGCTGAGGGAGTACCTGGAGTTCTCGGCACGGTATTACGTGCGGACTCCGGCCGGCGGCCCGGTCGACACGTCGAAGCTGACGAACGCGGACGGGACGCCGGACTACAACTACGACGCGGTGTCCGGGGTGACGTATGACATCGACATCGCGAAGCCGGTGGGTTCGCGGATCGTGAATCTGTCGTTCGAGGGTGCGCCGGTCGATCCGGCGGCGCGGTTCGTGCTGGCCGTCAACAACTACCGGGCAAGCGGGGGCGGGAACTTTCCGCATGTGGCCGCGGCCCAGCAGTTGTGGGCGAATTCGGAGGAGATCCGGAACACGATCATCGCCTGGGTGCAGGCGGAGGGGGCGGTGGATCCGGCGGAGTTCGCGTCGGCGGGGTGGAAGCTGACGCGGGACGGTGTGCCTGTTTTCTGAGGGCCGGCCGGGGTTCGGTGACCGGTCGGCGCTCCCTGACCGGTCGGCGCTCCCTGACCGGTCGGCGTTTGCTGGGACCGGTCAGCGTTCCGATTCGAGGGGGACGAGTGCGGGCGCCTGGCAGGGAATGCCGGGCGCCTCGCGCCGTTCGAGGCCGAAGCTGGTGAAGGCGGTGCGGCGCGGCAGCGGGTAGGGCTCTTTGCCGGTGAGCGAGTTGAGGATGCTCGCGCTGCGCCATGCGGCGAGTCCGAGGTCGGGGGTGCCGACGCCGTGGGTGTGTCGTTCGGCGTTCTGCACGTACACGGATCCGGTGACGGCCGGGTCGAGTTTCAGCCGGAACTCGGCGTCGATGAGGTGTCGTCCGCTGTTGTCGTGGCGCATGTACGGGTCGAGGCCGGCGAGGAGGGGGCCGAGCGGGCGTTCGCGGTAGCCGGTGGCGAGGACGACGGCGTCGGTGGTGAGCCGGGAGCGGGTGCCCTGCTGGGTGTGTTCGAGGTGGAGTTCGACCTTGGTGGTGGCGACCCGGCCGGCGGTGCGGACGGTGACGCAGGGGGTGAGGACGGCGTCGGGCCAGCCGCCGTGGAGGCTGCGGCGGTAGAGCTCGTCGTGGATGGCGGTGATGGTGTCGGTGTCGATGCCTTTGTGGAGCTGCCATTGTCGGGGGACGAGGTCGTCGCGGACCCGTTCGGGCAGGGCGTGGAAGTAGTGGGTGTAGTCGGGGGTGAAGTGCTCGAGGCCGAGCTTGGAGTACTCCATGGGGGCGAAGGCTTCGGTGCGGGCCAGCCAGTGGAGTTTCTCGGCTCCGGCGGGCCGGGTGCGCAGCAGGTCGAGGAAGACTTCGGCGCCGGACTGGCCCGAGCCGATGACGGTGACGTGTTCGGCGGCGAGGAGCCGGTCGCGGTGCTCGAGGTAGTCGGCGGAGTGGATGACGGGCACGGCGGGGGCGTCGGCGAGGGGGCGCAGCGGTTCGGGGACGTAGGGCTCTGTGCCGACGCCGAGGGCGATGTTGCGGGTGTAGGAGCGGCCGAGGGCTTCTGCTTCGCCGTCTGCGTCGAGCTGGGTGTAGTCGACTTCGAACAGGCCGCGTTCGGCGTTCCATCGGACGGCGTCGACCTGGTGGCCGAAGTGGAGGCCGGGGAGGTTGTCGGCGACCCAGCGGCAGTAGGTGTCGTAGTCGGCTCGCTGGATGTGGAACCGCTCGGCGAAGTAGAAGGGGAAGAGCCGGTCGCGGGAGCGCAGGTGGTTGAGGAACGTCCAGGGGCTGGCGGGGTCGGCGAGTGTGACGAGGTCGGCGAGGAAGGGAACCTGGAGGGTGGTGCCCTCGATGAGGAGGCCGGGGTGCCATCGGAAGGCGGGCCGCTGTTCGTAGAAGGTGGTGGCGAGGCCGCCGGGGACGCCGTGGGCGAGTGCGGCGAGGGAGAGGTTGAACGGGCCGATGCCGATGCCCACGAGGTCGTGGGGCCGGTCGAGTTGTTCGTTCGGGGGCGTGCCGGTCATCGGGGTGTGCTGCCTTCCACGAGTCGGGTCAGGGTTTCGAGGGCCTCGGTGGTGGTGTGGGGGTTGAGCAGGGTCGCCTTGAGCCAGAGCCGGCCGTCGGCGCGGGCGCGGCCGAGGACGGCGCGGCCCTGGGTGAGGAGGGTGCGGCGGATCCGGGTGGTCTCGTCGTCGGTGGCGCCGGCGGGGCGGAACAGGACGGTGGAGAGGGTGGGCCGCTCGTACAGTTCCAGCCGTGGGTGTTTCTCGACGAGGTCGGCGAGGTCGTGGGCGGCGGCGCAGGTGCGGTCGACGAGGGCGCCGAGTCCGGTGCGGCCGAGGGCTCTGAGGGTGACGGCGACCTTGAGGATGTCGGGGCGGCGGGTGGTGCGCAGGGAGCGGCCGAGGAGGTCGGGCAGGCCGGCGTGGGTGTCGTCCTCGGCGTTGAGGTACTCGGCGTTGTGGTCCAGCGGTGCGAGGCGGGCCGTGTCGGGTACGGCGAGCAGTCCGGCGGCGACCGGCTGCCAGCCGAGTTTGTGCAGGTCGAGGCTTACGGAGTGGGCGCGTTCCAGGCCGGCGAGGAGGTGGCGGCGGTCGGCGCTGAAGAGCAGTGGGCCGCCGTAGGAGGCGTCGACGTGGAGTTCGGCACGGTGCCGTGCCGCGGTGTCGGCGATCGCGGGGAGGGGGTCGATCCGGCCGGTGTCGGTGGTGCCGGCGGTGGCGACGACGAGGAGCGGGCGGCCGTGGTGGGCGGCGAGCGCGGCGTCGAGCGCGGCGGGGTCGTGAACGGGTGCGGTGACCGGTTCGGGGAGGCCGAGAAGCCAGGCGGCGCGGCGTACCGAGTGGTGGGCGGTGTCGCCGCAGACGGTCTGGACGGGTCCGTGGTGTTCTCTGGCGAGCAGCAGGGCGAGCTGGTTGGACTCGGTGCCGCCGGTGGTGACGAGGGCGTCGGGGGCGGTGCCGCCCGGGTACACCTCGCGGGCGAGGGCCCGGGTGACCTGTGCCTCGAGTTCGGAGGCGGCGGGAGCCTGGTCCCAGGAGTCCATGGACGGGTTGAGCGCGGAGGCGGCGAGGTCGGCGGCGACGGCGAGCGCGAGCGGCGGGGTGTGGAGGTGCGCCGCGCAGAGGGGGTCGGCGGGGTCGGCGGCGCCGTGGGCGACGGCGCGGACGAGGGTGCGCAGGGCGTGGGTGGCGCCGTCGCCGTGCTCGGGCAGTACGTCGCCGGCGGCGTGCCGTACCCGCGCGGCGACGGCGTCCGGCCCGCCGGCCGGCACCGGGCCGCCGCGTGCGACGGCGCCCTCGCCGAGGGCGTCGAGGACGAGGGCGAGGAGGGGGCGCAGGGCGTCGGGGCCGGTGATTCCTCCCGCGAGGGGCGGGGTGTGCGGCATGAGGCGGGTCCTTGGGCGAGGCGCGGGTGTCACACGGGATGTCGGTCAACGGTGACGAGGGGCCCGGTGGGGCGCCCGCAGATCTCAACGATCGGGACCCGAAAGTGGTATTGGCTTGCGGGGTGGGGTGGTTGTGGGGGGTGGGTGCGGTAAAGGGGCGGCGGCGGGTGGGTGCTGCGGGGGCGGGGTCCGCGCGGTACGGGCCGCCGGGCCGGGGCCGGGCCGGTGCGCAAGCGGGTCCGCTGACCGGGCCGCTGCGCGGGGCCACTCCCCCACCCCGCCCCTTCCGGAAACCGGAGCTCCGCCCCGGACCCCGCTTTACGGGGGCTCCTCCGCCTAGGCCTGGCGGCCTGGGGGGACCCCCACCGGGCCCCCGCGCCTCGAACTCCCCCTACGGCCTGGCGGCCGGGTGGGGGTACCTCCCACGCCGCCAGTAGTAGGGGGAGTACCCCCAGCGGGGCTGGGCGTATCCCGGCGGGCTGGGTGCGCCCCTGACAGGACCGGGTGTACCCGACAGGACGGGGTGTGCCCCCGGGGGTGGAGAGGCGGGCTGGGTTTCGCGGAGCGAAATCCAGCCCGGCCGGCGTTTGAGGCCACCGCGCGCAGCGCGGTACCGGGGCCGGGGCGGAGCCCCGGCCCCGGCGCGGAGGGCGGACCGGACGTCGGGGCCCGTGGCTTGCCCCGCTTCGGGAAGGGGTGGGGTGGGGTGGGGGAAGGTCAGGGCCGGCGGACGCGGAGCGCCCTGCGGAGGTCGTCGATCTGGTCGGTGAGTTTGCGGCGCAGGGCCGGGAGGATGTCCGGCTGGGTGAGGGACGCCTCGCCCAGGCGCAGCGCCTCCGCGTCGACCGCGTGGACGGGGAAGGCGTAGCGGCCGCAGGCTTCGGCGATGGCCGTGCCGCGGCGGGCGGCGAGGGCGACCGCGTCGGGGTAGAAGCGGGGCACGTACTCGCCTACGAGGTCGGCCTGTTCGGGCTGCCAGAAGCCTTGCGCGGTCGCGGCGAACAGGTAGTTGGACAGGTCGTCGCCGGTGAAGAGCCGGGCCCAGGCCGCGGCCTTGGCCTCGGGGGTGGGGAGGGCGGCGCGACAGCGGGCGGCGCCTTCCTGGCCGGTGGCGCTCGGGTCGCGTTCCAGTTCGGCGGCGATGGTGGCCTCGTCGGTGGCACCGAGGACGGCGAGGCGCGTCAGGATGCGCCAGCGCAGTTCGGGGTCGAGTTCGGGGCCGCCGGGCACGCTGCCTTCGGTGAGCCATTCCTGGATCGGTTCGGGCTGGCAGGCGGCGTCGATGTAGTGGCGTACGGCGGTCAGGCGCAGTCCGGGGTCGCTGCCGTCCTCGGTGCGGCGCAGCAGGTCGCGGCAGATGCGGGTGAGGGTGGCGAGCGCGGCGGGGCGCTGCTGCGCAGGCAGGTAGCAGTCGGCGATCTGGCCTGCTGCGAAGGCGAGGACGCCTTGGACGACGGCGAGGTCGTTCTCGTGCGGCAGGTGGTCGCGGGCGGCGTCGAGGTAGGCGGTGGGGCCGAGTTCGCCGTCGCGGACCATGTCGCGTGCGGCGTTCCAGACGACGGCGCGGGTGAGGGCGTCGGGGATGCCGGCGAGGCTGGTGAGGGCGGTGCGCCAGGAGGTGTCGTCGAGGCGGACCTTTGCGTAGGTGGTGTCGCCGTCGTTGAGGACGACGAGCGCGGGGCGGCGCCCGGGGTGAGGCGTCGTCTCGTCGTCGTTCGGTACGTCGGTCTCGAAGCGGTTGCGCAGTACGAGCGTGCCGGGGTCGATGGGGTCGGTGTCGTACACGCCGACGGCGATGCGGTGGGGGCGGCTGCCGTCGCGTGCGATGTCGAGTGTCCAGCCGCCGGGTGTGTCGGTGACGGTGGGGGTGAGGGTGTCGACGCCGGTGGTGCGCAGCCATGATTCGGCCCAGGCGTGGACGTCCCGGTCGGTGGCGCCGGCGAGGGAGTCGATGAAGTCGGCGAGGGTGGCGTTGGAGAACTTGTGCCGGGCGAAGTGGGTGTTGATGCCGGCGAGGAAGTCCTTCTCGCCGAGCCAGGTGACGAGCTGGCGCAGGGCGGAGGCGCCCTTGGCGTAGGAGATGCCGTCGAAGTTGAGCATCGCGGAGGCGGTGTCGGGGACGGCGTCGGGGTCGGGGGCGACGGGGTGGGTGGAGGGCCGCTGGTCGGCGTCGTAGCCCCAGGCCTTGCGGGCGATGGCGAAGTCGGTCCAGGTGTCGGTGAAGCGGGTGGCTTCGGTGAGGGTCTGGTAGCCCATGTACTCGGCGAACGATTCGTTCAGCCAGATGTCGTCCCACCATTTGAGGGTGACGAGGTCGCCGAACCACATGTGGGCCATTTCGTGGGCGATGACCATGGCGCGGGTCTGGCGCTGGGTGTCGGTGACGGCGGAGCGGTAGACGAATTCGTCGCGGAAGGTGACGAGGCCGGGGTTCTCCATGGCGCCGGCGTTGAACTCGGGGACGAAGGCCTGGTCGTAGGAGTCGAAGGGGTAGGGCTCCTCGAACTTCTCGTGGTACCGGTCGTAGCACTGCCGGGTGATGTCGAGGAGTTCGTCGGCGTCGGCGTCGAGGTGGGGCGCCAGCGAACGGCGGCAGTGGATGCCGAAGGGCAGTCCGGCGTGTTCGGTGCGTACGGAGTGCCAGGGGCCGGCGGCGACGGCGACGAGGTAGGTGGAGAGCAGCGGGGTGGGTGCGCAGGTCCAGCGGCCTTCGCCGTGGTGGGTGGCGATGCCGTTGCCGAGGACGGTCCAGTTGCCGGGTGCGGTGACGGTGAGGTCGAAGACGGCCTTGAGGTCGGGCTGGTCGAAGGCGGCGAAGACGCGTTGGACGTCTTCCATGAAGAGCTGGGTGTAGACGTATGTCTCGCCGTCGCTGGGGTCGGTGAAGCGGTGCATGCCTTCGCCGGTGCGGGAGTAGCTCATCCGGGCGTCGACGCGCAGTTCGTGTTCGCCGGCGGTCAGTGCGGTGAGCGGGAGGCGGTTCTCGTGGAGGCCGGCGGGGTCGAGGGGCTGTCCGTCGAGCGTGACGAAGCGCAGTTCGGCGGGCTTGATCTCGACGAAGGTGTCACCGGCCGCTTTCGCGGTGAAGTGGATGACGGTTCGTGAGTCGAAGTTCTCGTCGCCGGTGGTGAGATCGAGGTCGATCGTGTACCGGTGTACGTCGAGTTGCCGGGCTCGGGTCTGCGCTTCGTCGCGCGTCAGTACGGACATGGGCCCATGCTGCCTGATGGGCCCGGTCCGGCACACGGGGTGGTGATTGCGCTGTCAGCGCACAGCGGGATCGCCGGGGCGGCGCGGATCACCGGGGGTGGGCTGGTCGGCGATCTGCTCGTGGTGGCGGATCACCTCGGCGATGATGAAGTTCAGCAGTTTCTCCGCGAACGCCGGGTCGAGTTTCGCGCTCTCCGCGAGGTGCCGCAGCCGTGCGATCTGGCGGGCTTCGCGGGCGGGGTCGGCGGGCGGCAGCTGGTGTTCCGCCTTGAGGTGGCCGACCTGCTGGGTGCACTTGAAACGCTCGGCGAGCATGTGGACGACGGCCGCGTCGATGTTGTCGATGCTCTCGCGCAGGCGGTCGAGCTCGGCGCGGACGTTGTCGTCGATGTCCCTCGTGGTCATGGTCAGGGAGCTTACGTCGAGGTGGGGCGGAGGGTCGGGGGGTGTTCAGGGTCCGGGACGCGGGTGCTCCAGCCGCCGGGGACGGTCCTGCTCTGCTGTTCTCTGAAGCGGATGGGGGCGAGGCCGACGCGGCGGGTGAACAGGCGGGAGAAGTACGCGGGGTCCTCGTATCCGACGCGGCGTGCGACGGCGGCGACGGGCAGGTCGCTGCCGGCGAGCAGTTCCTTGGCCCGGCCCAGGCGGATGCCGAGGAGGTAGTCCTTGGGGCTGCAGGCGGCGGCGCGGCGTACGGCGGTGCGCAGTTCCGCGGGTGTCATGCCGTGCCGGGCGGCGTGTTCGGCGACGGACAGCGGCTGGAAGGCGTCGCGGGCCAGTGCGGTGAGGACGGGGTCTCCGTCGGGTCCGAGGTCGGCGCGGGCGCGGCGCAGTGCGACGAGGAGTTCGTGGACGGCGGCGCCGGTCTCGACCTCGAGGAGGGGGTTGTCGCGGCGGGCTGCGCGGGCGATGCGGCTGATGGCGGCGCGGGCGCCGGTGGCGTCGGAGAGGGGGACGACGGGCCGGTCGGGTTCGAGGTAGCCGAGTTCGGTGTAGGTGGTGGTGGCGGGGCCGGTGAAGTCGACGAAGCTTTCGTCCCAGCCCGTGGCGGGGTCGGGTCCGTAGTGGTGGGGGACGCCGGGGGTGAGCCGGATCAGGGCGGGTGCGGTGACGGTGGTGCGCCGCCCGTCGGCGGCGCGGTACCAGCCGCTGCCGGCGCTGATGACGACGGCGACGTGGTGGTCGAGGGTGCGGGGTCCGACGGTGGGGAGGGTGCCGTGCTGGAGGCCGACGCCGAGGCACACCAGGCCGAGCCGGTGGTGCACGGGGCTCGGGGTGAAATAGCGCATCCAGGTGTGGTACATGCCGTTCTGTCGCTCCCTTCCGGGTTCCCCGGTCAGTCCAAGGAGAGCTGATCTTTGTCCATGGACCGGCGGCGCGCCAGGGGGTGAGGTGGTGGTGGCGGGTGAGCGAGAGAGGGACGGGCCGGTGGCTGACTTCACCGTGGGTGAGAACGATTTTCTGCTGGACGGGCGTCCGGTGCGACTCCTGTCGGGTGCTTTGCACTATTTCCGGGTGCACGAGGGGCAGTGGGGGCACCGGCTGGCGATGCTGCGGGCGATGGGGCTCAACTGTGTGGAGACGTACGTCCCGTGGAATCTCCACGAGCCGGAGCCGGGCCGGTATGTGGACGACGCGGCGCTGGGGCGGTTCCTGGACGCGGTGCACGCGGCGGGGATGTGGGCCCTCGTGCGGCCGGGTCCGTACATCTGCGCCGAGTGGGAGAACGGCGGGCTTCCGTACTGGCTGACCCACCGGGCCGGGCGGCGGGTCCGGACGGAGGATCCGGAGTATCTGGGGCATGTGGAGCGCTGGTTCACCAGGTTGCTGCCGCAGGTCGTGGAGCGTGAGATCACCCGCGGCGGTCCGGTGGTGATGGTGCAGGTGGAGAACGAGTACGGCAGCTACGGCTGTGACGGCGAGTATCTGCGGCAGTTGGTGGAGCTGCTGAGGGGCTGCGGTGTGGGTGTGCCGCTGTTCACCTCCGACGGGCCGGAGGACCACATGCTGACCGGTGGTTCGGTGCCGGATGTGCTGGCCACGGTGAACTTCGGCTCGGGCGCGCGGGAGGCGTTCGACGTGCTGCGCCGTCACCGGCCGTCGGGGCCGCTGATGTGTATGGAGTTCTGGTGCGGCTGGTTCGAGCACTGGGGTGCGGAGCCGACGCGGCGCGACGCCGGGGAGGCGGCGGAGGCGCTGCGGGAGATCCTCGAGGCGGGGGCGTCGGTGAATGTGTACATGGCGCACGGGGGGACGAGTTTCGGCGGCTGGGCCGGCGCGAACCGTGGGGGCGTGCTGCACGACGGTGTGCTGGAGCCGACGGTGACGTCGTACGACTACGACGCGCCGGTGGACGAGTGGGGCCGGCCGACGGAGAAGTTCTGGCGGTTCCGTGAGGTGCTGGCCGAGTATCAGGAGGGGCCGCTGCCGGAGCCGCCGCCGGAGCCGGCGGTGCTGTCGGCGCCGGTGGAGGTGGAGCTCGGCGAGTGGGCGCCGCCGCAGGCGGTGCTGGAGCTGCTCGGCGGCAAGGAGTGCGAGGCTCCGATGCCGTCGACGTTCGAGGAGCTGGGTGTCGAGCGGGGTCTGGTCCGCTACCGGGTGGAGGTTCCCGGGCCCCGCGTGCCCTATCCGCTGACGGTGACCGGGCTGCACGACCGGGCGGTGGTGGCGGTCGACGGGGTGCGGGCGGGGGTGCTGGAGGGCGGTACGTCGGCGCTGGACGTGCCGGTCGCGGGGCCGGCGTCGGTGGAGCTGTGGGTGGAGTCGCTGGGGCGGGTCAACTACGGGCCGCGGACGGGTGAGCGGAAGGGCATCACGGGCGGGGTGCTGCATGAGCGGCAGTTCCTGCACCGGGTGCGGGCGCGGGGCCTGCGGCTGGAGGCGTTCGAGGAGCCGGGGGCGCTGGCGGGGATGGAGTGGCGCGCTCCGCTGCCGGGGGCGGCGGGTCTGTACCGGGGGGCGTTCGAGGTGGCGGCCCCGGCCGACGCGGGGCTGGAGCTGCCGGGCTGGACGCGGGGGTTCGTGTGGGTGAACGGCTTCAATCTGGGCCGCTACTGGTCGGCCGGGCCGGTCCGGCCGCTGTATGTGCCGGGGCCGGTGCTGCGGGCGGGCGGCAACGAGGTGTGGGTGCTGGAGCTGGAGGGTGCCGCTGCGGGGTGCGCGGTGCGGTTGCGGTGACGGGGCCGCAGTGACCGTGGGGAGGGGCAGGCCGCCGGGCCTGCCCCTCCCCTGTGTCCGTGGCGCTGCGGGCTGGCGGCACCGCGGGTTCGCGGCGCTACAGCTGCGTGGCGCTACAGGTTCGCGGCGGCGGACCTGATCGCGGAGGCGAAGGTGGACACCTCGGTGTAGACGCCGGGGTAGCCGGCCCGGGCGCAGCCGTAGCCCCAGCTGACGATGCCGACCTGGATCCAGGCGCCGGCGTTGTCCCTGCGGAACATGGGGCCGCCGGAGTCGCCCTGGCAGGTGTCGACGCCGCCCTCGTTGTAGCCGGCGCAGATCTCCTCGCCGGCGACGAGATCGTCGTACGCCTGCCCGCAGGTGGCGTCGGAGACGAACGGGACCTGGGCCTTGAGGAGGTAGCGCTGCTGTGCGCCGCCCTCGCGGGCCGCGCCCCAGCCGGCGACGGTGAAGGTGCCGTTGTTGTAGGCCGTGGTGTCGGCGATGTTCAGGGTGGGCAGGTCGATGGGCCGTTCGAGCTTGATCAGGGCCCAGTCCTTGCCGGTGCCGTTGTAGCCGGGCGCCTGCAGGACCTTGGTGGAGCGGACCTTGATGGCGCTGGAGCTGCGGAGGTCGACGACGCCGGCGGTGGCGGTGATGCCGGTGTTGTTGCCGGAGCCGCTGACGCAGTGGGCGGCGGTGAGCACGATGTCCTTGGCGTAGAGGGAGCCGCCGCAGCCCATGGAGAGCCGGACCATGAACGGGAACTCGCCCTGCGCGGCTCGGGTGCCGCCGACGACGGGCGGGGTGGCGGCGGAGGCGGTGGTGGGCTGGAGGCTGACGGCGGCGAGGATGACGACGCCGGCGGCGAGACATCGTTTGAGCGTGCTCAGAAGCTTCAACGGAGTGCCTCTCGTGGGGGGTTGAGGGGGACGCCCGGCAGACACCGGCCGGCATGGCACGCACGCATGACATGTGCCCGACAAGGCGCTGTCCGGAGTATGGGACCCGATTAGCGGACACCACAAGAAGCACCTTTCGGCCAATCCCCCGGTGCCGCGGACGCCTCCCCGCCCCGTCCCGGCCGTAGAGTTGCCGAGCCGTGGAGTTCACGTCCGTTCGGGCCGAGAGGGCCGTTCGGGCCGAGCAGGCGCAGCAACCGCCGGGCGTGCATGGGGGTACGGGACATGGCGAACCGCAGCGAGGTCGTGCACGGCTTCCCGCATCTGGACACCGTGCGGTCGGCGATCACCGCGCTGTACCGGCGGCTCTCCCCCGAGGGCGTGCTCTCGTACGCGCCGAGCGTGCTCCCCGCCGACGTCGCCTTCGGGGACGACGACGATCTTCATCTGGGCGCGCAGCGGGTGGCCCACGCCCTCGTGCACCATCTGCGGCTGCCGGAGGCGCGGGTGATCGTCAGTTTCCGCGAGATGGAGCACGCGGCGAGCGTCGAACTCACCGCGGGGCCCGAGTACTTCATCGAACTGAACGACCGGTTCCGCGCCCATCGGCGGGACATCGGCGCCGCGCTCGCGCACGAGATCACGCATGTGCTGCTGCACCGGCTCGGTCTGTCGTTCCCCGGCACCCGCGACAACGAGATCCTCACCGACACCGTGACCACGTACCTGGGCGCGGGCTGGCTGCTGCTGGACGCCTTCCGGGAGGACGCCGTCTCCAGCCAGAAGCTCGGCTATCTGACCCCGGAGGAGTTCGGCTACGTCCTCGCCGGGCGGGCACTGGCCTTCGACGAGGACCCGCGGACCTGGTTCACCAGCCCGCAGGCGTACCAGGCGTACACCAGGGGCCGCGCCCGGGCGCTGTTCGACGCGCAGCAGCCCCCGCTGACCACCGCCGGCCGGCTGGGCCGCCTCCGGTACGCCAAGGACCGCCGCCGCGCCCGGGAGCACCAGGACGACCGGAGTGCGGGACCGTTCGCGTACGCCTTCGAGCAGGGGCCCGGCGGGCTGCGGGTCTCCTTCCCCTGCACCACCTGCCACCAGCGCATCCGGGTGCCCGTGCGGGGACGGGTACGGGTCCGCTGCGGTCTGTGCCGCACCATTCTCGAATGCGACACCTGACCCCGTTTCCGTAGGGTCGGACCATGACGAACCGACCGGCGGCGGACGAACCGGCAGCACGGACGCAGGAGCTGTTCGAGGCCGTGCACGACGGTGACGACGACGCCGTCGTACGGCTGCTGCGCGCGGGCGTCCGCGCGGAGGGCACCGACGAGGAGGGGCGGACCGCTCTGTACGTGGCCGCCGTCGGCGACGAGGCGGGAATCGTACGGCTCCTGCTCGCTGCCGGCGCCGACCCCGACCGGGCCTGCGGCCCCGGGAGCGACGACCTGCCGCTGTGCGGCGCCGCGGTCTGGGGCCACACACGGACCGTGCGGGCGCTGCTCGCGGCGGGCGCCACGCCCGACCGGCGCGAGCTGCTCGGCTTCACCGCGATGACCTGGGCGGTGGGTCAGGGGCGTACGGAGACGGTCGAGGCGCTGCTGGAGTACGGCGCCGACCCCGACCTGCCCGGCCCGGGCGGTGAGCCGCCGCTGGTGCTCGCCACTCGCCGCGGCTCGCCGTCGACGGTACGGGCCCTGCGGTTCACGGGCCGAGACGCTGGAACAGGCGCTGGAGGAGGCCCGCAGATGGATGACGCTCGACCTGGAGGAGGAGCTGCGTGCGGGGCTGATCGCCTTCGACCCGGGGGCCGAGACGGTGTCGCGGCACGTCGAGGAGGACGGCGGGACGACCATCGTCGTCGAGGTCCTGCGCGACGGCGTCCCGGCGGCCGGCAACGAACGGCAGACCGGCCACGGCGCCGTCGCCACGATCCTCGAGGAGCGGCTCGGTATCCGCACGCCCTACCGGAGCCTCGAGGAGCGCGCCCTGAGCCACGGCAGACCGGAACGTGACGAGTGGATCGAGGCGGTGACCGCGCTGTGGCGGCGGGGTGACGAGGAGACCTTCCAGGCGGCGGCCGCCGGATGCGCGAGCGGCGAGCCCCTGCGCCAGGCCTTCGCCGTGGACGTCCTGGGCCGCCTCGGCTTCACGGCCAAGACCCGTGGGCAGGTCGTCCAGCCGTTCGCCGCGCGGGCACTGCCGCTGCTGCGGGAGCTGTCCCGGGAGGCCACGGACCCCGAACTGCTCCAGGCGGCCGTCCTCGGCCTCGGACACCACGGCGATCCGGCCGCGCTCCCCGAGATCCTGCGGCACGCCGGTCATCCGGACGCCGGAGTGCGCCACCGGGTGGCGCTGGCCCTGTGCGGGCTGGTGCCCGGCGACCACACGGAAGGGGTCCGGACCCTGATCGCGCTGACCCGGGACAGCGAACCCGCGGTCCGGGACTGGGCGACCACGGCACTGGCCGGGGTGGACGCCGACACCCCCGAGATCCGGGAGGCGCTCGCGGCGCGTGTGAGCGACCACGATGCGGAGACGGTGGCGGAGGCCGCCAGGGGCCTGGCGATGCGGCAGGACCCGCGCGCGGAACAGGTCCTCGCGCGGCTGCTCGCCGACGAGGACCCGGAGGGCTACGCGCACGACACGGCGGCGAACGCGGTACGGCACCTCAGGGACGAACGGCTGCGGAGGCGGCTCGACGGCACGCTTCCGCGGCGGCCCTGACAGGGGCGGCGGGGCCGGGTGGTCCGCTGCGCGGGGCCTTTTCCCTCCCCGCCCCTTCCCGAACCGGGTGCTCCTCCCCCAAGGCCTGGCGGCCTGGGGGGACCCCCACCGGACCGCGCGCCTCAATCGCCGGCGAGGATTGAAATGCCGCTGCGCGGCATTTCAGCCCGGCCGGCGTTTGAGGCCACCGCGTCAGTTCGACGCGCCCCGCCCGGCCCCGCGGCTCCGGCCGCCGCCGCGGCCACGGCGCACACCACCACCCGCCGTCTCGCCCTGCGCGGCGGTTCGGCGCGAGGGCCGGGACTGAGCGTCCCCCGACGCGCCTCGCGCCGAGGAGCGGGACGGCGCCTCCGCCGTGCCCTCGGTCCGCCGGCGGGCCGGCCTGCGGCGCCGTGACGGCGACGCGCCGCTCTTCGCGGCGGGCGCGACGGCCGGCTGCGGGACCTCTATCGTCACCGCCACGCCCGACGGCTCACGCGCGCCGGTCAGCCGGCTGAGTTCCTCGTCGCCGGACTTGACGCGCGCCGTGCGCGGGCTGATGCCGGCGTTCGACATGAGACGCGTCATCTCGCGGCGCTGCTCGGGCAGGACCAGCGTCACGACGCTGCCGGACTCGCCCGCGCGCGCGGTGCGGCCGCCGCGGTGCAGGTAGTCCTTGTGGTCGACGGGCGGGTCGACGTTGACGACCAGGTCCAGGTCGTCGACGTGGATGCCGCGCGCCGCGACGTTCGTCGCGACCAGCGCGGTGACCTGCCCGTTCTTGAACTGGTCCAGAGTCCGGTTCCGCTGCGGCTGCGACCGGCCGCCGTGCAGGGCGGCCGCCCGTACACCGCTTGCCAGCAGCCGCTTCGCGAACCGGTCGGCGGTGCGCTTGGTGTCCACGAAGAGGATCACCCGGCCGTCACGGGCGGCGATGCGCGTGGCGACGGCCTTCTTGTCGGTCTCGTCCAGCACGTGCAGCACGTGGTGCTCCATCGTGGTGACGGCGCCCGCGGACGGGTCGACCGAGTGCACGACCGGGTCCGTGAGGAACATCCGCACCAGCCGGTCGATGTTCGCGTCGAGGGTGGCGGAGAAGAGCATCCGCTGCCCGTCCGGCTCGACCTGCTTCAGCAGCGCGGTGACCTGCGGCATGAAGCCCATGTCGGCCATCTGGTCGGCCTCGTCCAGCACCGTGATCGCGACGGCGTCGAGGGCGCAGTCGCCGCGCTCTATGAGGTCCTTGAGCCGTCCGGGCGTGGCCACGAGCACCTCGGCCCCGCGCCGCAGCGTACCGGCCTGCTTGGTGATCGACATGCCGCCGACGACGGTCGCGAGCCGCAGCTGCAGCGACGTCGCGTAGGGGGCGAGGGCGTCGGTGACCTGCTGCGCGAGTTCCCGGGTCGGTACGAGCACGAGCGCCAGGGGCGTCCGCGCGGCGGCCCGGCGTCCGGCGGTACGGGCGAGGAGCGCGAGCCCGAAGGCGAGCGTCTTGCCCGAGCCGGTGCGGCCGCGGCCGAGGATGTCCCGGCCGGCGAGGGAGTTGGGGAGGGTGGCGGCCTGGATGGGGAAGGGCTCGGTGACGCCCTGGGCCGCGAGGGTCTTCAGCAGGGCGGCGGGCATGTCCAGCTCGTCGAACGCCGCGACGGCGGGCAGCGCGGGGGTGACGGTCTCCGGCAGGGTGAATTCCTGCGGGGCCGCCACGCTGCGGGTGCCCGCCTTTCCGGAGCCGGATTTCCTGCCCGAGCCGTGTCGGTTTCCGGCACCGGGCCGATTACCACCGCTGTTGCGGCTTCTGGCGGCGGATCGGTCCGGTCGTTCGGAGCGGTTCATGCTCAATGTGCCTTCCTGGGGCCTGTGGACAGCAAGAGCCGGGGCCCGCACCGACGAAGGTGCGGGCCCCGGCTGCAGGAGCTGCGAGATACGCGCCCGGCAATCAGGCCGGGAGGATGTTCTCCGCCTGCGGGCCCTTCTGGCCCTGCGTGACGTCGAACGTCACCTTCTGGCCTTCCTGGAGCTCGCGGAAGCCCGAGGTGGCAATGTTGGAGTAGTGGGCGAAGACGTCGGCGCCGCCGCCGTCCTGCTCGATGAAGCCGAAGCCCTTTTCCGAGTTGAACCACTTCACGGTTCCAGTAGCCATGTCATTCTCCTAAAACAGGGGCAAGCCGGAAATCCACACCTCGTGAATTCCCCGTCGCGCCTTGACCCCCATCCGGAGAAGCCGGAAACAATAATGTGCGCCTGAGGAAGCATTCCCGTCAGGCGCACACAAAGTTCATGGGTACCAAAACTGCAACGACATCACCGTAGCACGCCGGGGCCCGAGAAGCGCGATTCTGACACGCCGGATGATCGACGCATTCTCCTGGCGGGCCGCACCGGAGCCGGGCGGGCGGCAGCTCACCGGCGCCGCCGGGTACGGACCGGGCCTTCCGGGTTCCAGGACCGTACGACCAACTCGTCGCCCTCGACCGATGTCCTGACGACCTCGTCGAGCTCGACGCGGAACAGATGGAACGGCTCCGGCGGCTGCGCATCCTCGACGAAGCGGGCCTTCTCCGCCGGCTCGGCGACCTCGTACGCCCGGCCGGAGATCCGTACGTCCCCGCCGTCCATCGAGTCGTCGGCGCCCGGGTTCGTGTGCAGGGCGAACCGCGGGTCGCGCACGAGGTCCCTGGCCTTGAACGACCCCGGCATCATGCCGAGCCACAGCTCACCGGCGCTGAAGTTCACCTCCAGTCCGGTCAGACGCGGAGAACCGTCCTTGCGGAGGGTGGCCAGGACGTGATGCCGGTACCGCTCGAAGCGGCTCTGGACGGATTCGGCGAACGCGGGCTCGGCCGCCCGGAAGGCGGCCCATGTGGAAGTCGTCATGGCTCCATGGAACCGCGGAATCCGGACACCTTCTGTCGAGTCCTGGTGCGGCGTGCCGGTGGGGTCGGGACGTGATGTGCTGGAGGGGTACAGGCCGCCGGCCGGGCGACGGGGAGGCACGGGGACCCTCGCACCGAGGAGAACGACGATGGCCGTCTTCATGTGGCCACACTTCCCGACGTGACGATCGAGCAGTACGAGGAACTCAACGCGAAGCTGCGCGCGGAACCGGGCGACACGTTCGCCGGGTGTCCGGTCCATGTGTGCGTCCCGAAGGACTCGGGTCTGGAGATCTGCGACCTGTGGGAGTCCGAGGAGGCGATGAACAAGTTCGCCACGGTGATGATGCCCGTCGCGGAACGCATGGGACTCACGGCGACGTCCGCACCCCGAGATCATGCCGGTGCACCGGTACGGCTTCCCGTCGCGGTAGCCCGCTGCGGCGGCCCCGGTCTCAGGTGACGATGCCCTGGGCGCGGGCCGCCGCCAGCCACTGCGGGAACTCGCCGACCAGCCGGTCGTACAGTTCCGCGTCCGGGACCTGCCGCGGGTCGAGGCCGGCGTGGAAGTAGCCCGTGTTGTCGACGGGGCGCTTGGCGGGGACGGGGAGGTCGTCGAGTCTGCGCAGGAAGTCGAACTGCGAGCTGCGCTTGTTGCCGAAGCCGACGAACTGCCAGAAGAGCGGGAGCCTGGCCGCCTTGCAGAGGTAACGCTCCGCGGCAAGCTTGTTGATCGGCCCGCCGTCGGTCTGGAAGACGACGAGCGCGGGCGCGGTGGCGCCGCTGTCCAGGTAGTGGTCGATGACGGCGTCCATCGCGAGGTGGTAGCTGGTCTTCCCCATGTGCCCGAGGCCGGAGACGATCTCGTCGATCCGGCCGTGGTGGTTCTCCAGCGCGATGTCGGTGACGGCGTCGACGTCGGTCGAGAAGAACACGACGGGCACGGTGCCGTCGTCGTCGAGGTTGGCCGAGAGTCCGAGGACACGGTCGGCGAGGGCCTGGACGTTGCCGTCCTTGTAGTACTCCTTCATCGACCCGGAGTAGTCGACCACGAGATAGACAGCGGCGCGTTGCCCGTGCAGTCCGTGCTTCTGGAGCGAGATGCCGGCGGTCTTGTAGAGGCTGACGAGCGCGGGGGCGCTCTGCTCGAGCTTCTCGAGGCTGACGGGCATGCGGGGCTCCGTTCGTCGGACCGTGCGACAGGTCCGACGATATCCCGCCGTGCCGCCCCAACGCCCCGCCACCCGGCGCCCGTTCCCCGTCCCGCCCCTTCCGGACCCCGTCGGGGCTCCGCCCCGAACCCAGCGCCTCAAACGCCGGCGAGGCTGGCTTTCCCCGGAGCGAAATCAGCCCGGCTGGAAATACTCCCCCTACGGCCTGGCGGCGTGGGAGGCACCCCCACCCACGGCCGCCAAGCCGTAGGGGGAGATTGAGGCCACCCGCGCGAAGCGCGGTACGGGTCGTACGGGTCCCCCCACGCCGCAGGCGTAGGGGGAGGGGCCCGGTTCGGGAAGGGGCGGCGGGGAGCAGAACAAGCCCGCCGCAGGCGCCACGCGCCCGCCGGCCGCCCGCACCCCCGCGCACGCCACGGCGCCTGCCGGTCCGGTCGGGGACATGGCAGGCGCCGTGTTCAGTTCCGCACGCCGTTGTACGGGACGTTCAATAGGGGCGGTGAACGGTCAGACCGTCAGCGCCCGGTCCGTCGGCCGGATCGGTGCCGGCAGGGCGCTCGCGCCCGTCAGGTAGCGGTCGACGCCCCGCGCCGCCGAGCGGCCCTCGGCGATCGCCCACACGATCAGCGACTGGCCGCGGCCCGCGTCACCGGCGACGAAGACGCCGTCGACGTTCGTCGCGAAGTCCGCGTCACGCGCGACGTTGCCCCGCTCGTCGAGGTCGAGGCCGAACTGCTCGACCAGGCCGTTGGAGCGGTCGATACCGGTGAAGCCCATCGCCAGGGTGACCAGCTGCGCCGGAATACGCCGCTCCGTGCCCGGCTTCTGGACCAGCTTGCCGTCCTCGAAGGCGACCTCGACCAGGTGCAGGGCCTGGACGTTGCCGTCCTCGTCGCCCTCGAAGTGGGTGGTGGAGACGGAGTAGACCCGCTCGCCACCCTCCTCGTGCGCGGAGGTGACCTTGTACAGCATGGGGAACGTCGGCCACGGCTGGTTGGCGTTCCGCTCCTCACCCGGCCGCGGCATGATCTCGAGCTGGGTGACGGACGCCGCGCCCTGCCGGTGCGCGGTGCCGACGCAGTCCGCGCCGGTGTCGCCGCCGCCGATGACGACGACGTGCTTGCCCGCGGCGGTGATCGGCGGGGCGACGAAGTCGCCTTCCTGCACCTTGTTGGCGAGCGGCAGGTACTCCATGGCGAAGTGGATGCCGTTCAGCTCGCGGCCCGGGACGGGCAGGTCGCGGGAGACCGTGGCGCCGGCGGCGACGACGACCGCGTCGTAACGGCGACGCAGTGCGTCGGCCGGCATGTCGCGGCCGATCTCGACCTCGGTGCGGAACTTGGTGCCTTCCGCGCGCATCTGCTCGATGCGCCGGTTGATGTGCACCTTCTCCATCTTGAACTCGGGGATGCCGTACCGGAGCAGTCCGCCGATGCGGTCGGCGCGCTCGTACACGACGACGGTGTGACCGGCCCGGGTGAGCTGCTGGGCGGCGGCGAGACCGGCCGGGCCGGAGCCGATGACGGCGACGGTCTTGCCGGAGAGGCGCTCCGGCGGCTGCGGGGTGACGTCGCCGGTGTCCCACGCCTTGTCGATGATGGAGACTTCGACGTTCTTGATGGTGACGGCCGGCTGGTTGATGCCGAGCACGCACGCGGCCTCGCACGGAGCGGGGCACAGACGGCCGGTGAACTCCGGGAAGTTGTTCGTGGCGTGCAGCCGCTCGGAGGCGGCGGCCCAGTCCTCACGGTAGGCGTAGTCGTTCCACTCGGGGATCAGGTTCCCGAGCGGGCAGCCGTCGTGGCAGAACGGGATGCCGCAGTCCATGCAGCGGCCGGCCTGCTTGCTGATGATCGGCAGCAGGGAGCCGGGAACGTAGACCTCGTTCCAGTCCTTGACGCGCTCTTCGACGGGGCGGGTCTCGGCGACCTCGCGCCCGGTGGTCAGGAAGCCCTTGGGGTCAGCCATTGGTCGCCGCCTCCATCATCTTCTCGGTGGTCTCCTGCTCTGAGAGACCGGCGAGCTCAGCGGCGTCCTTGGCGGCGAGCACTGCCTTGTACGTGGTCGGGATGATCTTGCTGAACCGGTCCGCGTTCGCGTCCCAGTCGGCCAGCAGCTTCTCTGCGACGGTCGAGCCGGTCTCCTCGAAGTGGCGGCGCACGACGTCGTGCAGCCACTGCTTGTCGGTGTCCGACAGGGCCTCGACGGCTTCCAGGTTGCCGGGGTTGACGTTGTCCTTGTCGAGGTCGATCACATAGGCGATGCCGCCGGACATGCCTGCCGCGAAGTTGCGGCCGGTCTCGCCGAGGACGACCGCGTGACCGCCGGTCATGTACTCGCAGCCGTGGTCGCCGACGCCCTCGGAGACGACGAGCGCACCGGAGTTGCGGACGCAGAAGCGTTCGCCGGTGCGGCCGCGCAGGAACAGTTCGCCGCCGGTGGCGCCGTAGGCGATGGTGTTGCCCGCGATGGTCGAGTACTCGGCCAGGTGGTCGGCGCCCCGGTCGGGGCGGACGACGACCCGGCCGCCGGAGAGGCCCTTGCCGACGTAGTCGTTGGCGTCGCCCTCGAGGCGCAGCGTGATGCCGCGCGGCACGAACGCGCCGAAGGACTGGCCGGCGGAGCCGGTGAAGGTGATGTCGATGGTGTCGTCGGGCAGGCCCGCGCCGCCGAACTTCTTCGTCACCTCGTGCCCGAGCATGGTGCCGACGGTCCGGTTGATGTTCCGGATGGCGACCTGGCCGCGCACGGGCTGGGCGTCCTCGGCGGTGGCGGCGTTCAGCGCCTCCGCGGCGAGCTCGATCAGCTCGTTGTCGAGGGCCTTCTCCAGGCCGTGGTCCTGCTCGGCGACCTGGTGGCGCACCGCGCCGTCGGGCAGCTCGGGCACGTGGAAGAGGGGCTCGAGGTCGAGGCCCTGGGCCTTCCAGTGGTCGACGGCCCGCCCGGTGTCGAGGAGTTCGGCGTGGCCGACGGCCTCCTCGACGCTGCGGAAGCCCAGTTCGGCGAGGATCTCGCGGACCTCTTCGGCGACGAACCGGAAGAAGTTGACGACGAACTCGGCCTGGCCGGAGAACCGCTCACGCAGCACCGGGTTCTGGGTGGCGATGCCGACCGGGCAGGTGTCCAGGTGGCAGACGCGCATCATGACGCAGCCGGAGACGACGAGCGGCGCGGTCGCGAAACCGAACTCCTCGGCGCCGAGCAGCGCGGCGATGACGACGTCGCGGCCGGTCTTCAGCTGGCCGTCGGTCTGGACGACGATCCGGTCGCGCAGGCCGTTGAGCAGCAGGGTCTGCTGGGTCTCGGCGAGACCGAGCTCCCAGGGTCCGCCCGCGTGCTTGAGCGACGTGAGCGGAGAGGCGCCCGTACCGCCGTCGTGGCCTGAGATGAGGACGACGTCCGCGTGGGCCTTCGAGACGCCGGCGGCGACCGTGCCGACGCCGACCTCGGACACCAGCTTCACGTGGATGCGGGCGGCCGGGTTGGCGTTCTTGAGGTCGTGGATCAGCTGGGCCAGATCCTCGATGGAGTAGATGTCGTGGTGCGGCGGCGGGGAGATCAGGCCGACACCCGGGGTGGAGTGCCGGGTCTTGGCGACCCACGGGTACACCTTGTGGCCGGGCAGCTGGCCGCCCTCGCCGGGCTTGGCGCCCTGGGCCATCTTGATCTGGATGTCGTCCGCGTTGACCAGGTACTCGCTGGTGACGCCGAAGCGGCCGGAGGCGACCTGCTTGATGGACGAACGCCGCGCCGGGTCGTACAGGCGCTCCGGGTCCTCGCCGCCTTCACCGGTGTTGGACTTGCCGCCCAGCTGGTTCATGGCGATGGCGAGCGTCTCGTGCGCCTCCTTGGAGATGGAGCCGTACGACATGGCGCCGGTGGAGAAGCGCTTGACGATCTCGGAGACGGGCTCGACCTCGTCGATGGAGATCGGCTCGCGGTCCGACTTGAAGCCGAACAGGCCGCGCAGCGTCATCAGCCGCTCGGACTGCTCGTTCACCCGGTCCGTGTACTTCTTGAAGATGTCGTACCGCTTGTTGCGCGTGGCGTGCTGCAGACGGAAGACGGTCTCCGGGTCGAACAGGTGCGGCTCGCCCTCGCGGCGCCACTGGTACTCGCCGCCGATCTCCAGCGCGCGGTGCGTGGCGGCGATGCCGGAGGCCGGGTACGCCTTGGCGTGGCGGGCGGCGACCTCCTTGGCGACGACGTCGAGACCCGCGCCGCCGATCTTGGTGGCGGTGCCGTTGAAGTACTTGTCGACGAACGCGTCGTCGAGGCCGACGGCTTCGAAGACCTGCGCGCCGCGGTAGGAGGCGACCGTGGAGATGCCCATCTTGGACATGACCTTCAGGACGCCCTTGCCGAGGGCGTAGATCAGGTTGCGGATGGCCTTTTCGGGCTCGAGGCCCTCGATGAAGGTGCCGGCGCGGACCAGGTCCTCGACCGACTCCATCGCCAGGTACGGGTTGACCGCGGCCGCGCCGTAGCCGATGAGCAGCGCGACGTGGTGGACCTCGCGGACGTCGCCGGCCTCGACCAGCAGGCCCACCTGGGTGCGCTGCTTGGTGCGGATGAGGTGGTGGTGCACGGCGGAGGTGAGCAGCAGCGACGGGATCGGCGCGTGCTCGGCGTCCGAGTGGCGGTCGGAGAGGACGATCAGCCGGGCGCCGCCCTCGATGGCGGTGTCGACCTCGCCGCAGATCGCCTCGATACGGGCGGCCAGGGCGTCGCCGCCGCCGGAGACCCGGTAGAGGCCGGACAGGGTGGCGGCCTTCATGCCGGGCATGTCGCCGTCGGCGTTGATGTGGATGAGCTTGGCCAGCTCGTCGTTGTCGATCACCGGGAAGGGCAGCGTGACACTGCGGCAGGACGCGGCGGTCGGCTCCAACAGGTTGCCCTGGGGGCCGAGCGAGGAGTGCAGCGAGGTGACGAGCTCCTCGCGGATGGCGTCCAGCGGCGGGTTGGTGACCTGCGCGAACAGCTGGGTGAAGTAGTCGAACAGCAGCCGGGGGCGCTCGGAGAGGGCCGCGATCGGCGAGTCGGTGCCCATGGAGCCGAGCGGCTCGCCGCCGGTGCGGGCCATCGGAGCGAGGATGACGCGCAGCTCTTCCTCGGTGTAGCCGAAGGTCTGCTGGCGGCGGGTGACGGAGGCGTGGGTGTGGACGATGTGCTCGCGCTCGGGGAGGTCCTCGAGTTCGATCTCACCGGCCTCCAGCCACTCCTGGTAGGGGTGCTCGGCGGCGAGGGCGGACTTGATCTCGTCGTCCTCGATGATGCGGTGCTCGGCGGTGTCGACGAGGAACATCCTGCCGGGCTGCAGCCGGCCCTTGCGGACGACCTTGGCGGGGTCGATGTCGAGGACGCCGACCTCGGAGGAGAGGACGACCAGGCCGTCGTCGGTGACCCAGTAGCGGCCGGGGCGCAGGCCGTTGCGGTCGAGGACCGCGCCGACCTGGACGCCGTCGGTGAAGGTGACACAGGCCGGGCCGTCCCAGGGCTCCATCATCGTGGAGTGGTACTGGTAGAACGCTCGCCGGGCGGGGTCCATCGAGTCGTGGTTCTCCCACGCCTCGGGAACCATCATCAGCACGGAGTGCGGCAGCGAACGGCCGCCGAGGTGCAGCAGCTCCAGGACCTCGTCGAAGGAGGCGGAGTCGGAGGCGTCGGGCGTGCAGACCGGGAAGATCCGGTCGATCTTGCCGGCGCCGGAGTTGAACAGCTTGGAGGCGAGCTGCGACTCACGGGCCCGCATCCAGTTGCGGTTGCCCTTGACCGTGTTGATCTCACCGTTGTGCGCGACGAAGCGGTACGGATGGGCCAGCGGCCAGCTCGGGAAGGTGTTCGTGGAGAACCGCGAGTGGACGAGCGCCACGGCGGTGGCGAAGCGCCGGTCCGAGAGGTCGGGGAAGAAGGGCTCGAGCTGGCCGGTGGTCAGCATGCCCTTGTAGACGATGGTGCGCGCGGAGAGCGACGGGAAGTAGACACCGGCCTCGCGCTCGGCGCGCTTGCGCAGGACGAACGCCTTGCGGTCCAGCGCGATGCCCTCGCTGGCGCCGTCGGCGACGAACAGCTGGCGGAAGGCGGGCATGGTGGCGCGGGCGCCGTTGCCGAGCAGGTCGGGGGTGACGGGAACGTCGCGCCAGCCGAGGACGGTCAGGCCCTCTTCGTCGGCGATCGACCCGATCTTCGAGACGGCGGTCTCGTTGTCCTCGGCGCCGGACGGGAGGAAGGCGATACCGACGGCGTAGGAGCCGGCCTCGGGCAGCTCGAAGTCGGTGACCTCGCGCAGGAAGGCGTCCGGGACCTGGAGCAGGATGCCCGCGCCGTCGCCGGAGTCGGGCTCGGAGCCGGTGGCGCCGCGGTGCTCGAGGTTCCGCAGTACGGTCAGCGCCTGCTCGACCAGCTCATGGCCGGCAACACCGGTGAGGGTGGCCACGAACCCGACACCGCAGGCGTCGTGTTCGTTACGGGGGTCGTACATCCCCTGGGGGGCGGGGCGACCGTCCATGGGCGACCAGGCGTCGGAACGCATCGGCTCTCCCGTCGTCGTCGTGGCATGTTCAGTGCCGAGGGACGACGTTGGCCCTCCGCGAAATTTCGTGCAGGTTACATGATGGAGTGCTTCTCGGAAAGCGGATAGCTCATTCCAGCATGCGGACACCGCTCCAGGCGGTGAAGGTGGGCCGCAACGGACAGATCGACGTCCGGAGGACCTTTGCAGAGCAGGCCTCATTGCCCGCAGCGCTTACGGCTGATGCCCCGGGATTGCGGAATCGAAACCACCGAGTAACGGCTAATTATGTTGCGCCTTGCATAGGGTCTCACTCTGGGGCACCTTCGCGGCAGGACGTACATCACAGCGTCCGCGACGGAGCCCGAAAACGCGAGCGCACCGGCTCACGGCGAGCCGGTGCGGGGCGGTACCGCAGAACGCGGTGGCTCACACGGCGGCGCCGATGAGCGTACCCAGGCCGTAGGTGACCGCGGCGGCCGTACCACCGAGGGCCAGCTGACGCAGACCACTGAACCACCAGCTGCGGGCCGTGACCTTCGCCACCAGGGCGCCGCAGCCGAACAGCCCGGCCAGCGCCAGCAGCACCGCGGGCCACAGCGCGCTCGCGCCGAGCAGGTACGGCAGCACCGGCAGCAGCGCGCCGAGCGCGAACGCCCCGAAGGAGGAGAAGGCGGCGACGAGCGGCGACGGCAGGTCGTCGGGGTCGATCCCGAGCTCCTCGCGGGCGTGGATCTCCAGCGCCTGCTCCGGATCCCTCGACAGCTGCATCGCCACCTCACGGGCGAGTGCGGGCTCCACGCCCCGGGCGGTGTACAGCGCCGCCAGCTCCTCCATCTCGTCGACCGGATGCTTACGCAACTCGCGGCGTTCCACCGCCAGTTCGGCCTCGACCAGCTCGCGCTGGGAGGCGACCGAGGTGTATTCGCCGGCCGCCATCGAGAACGCGCCCGCCGCGAGACCGGCGAGACCCGTGATGACGATCGTCTGCTGGGAGACGGCACCGCCCGCGACACCGGTCATCAGAGCGAGGTTGGAGACCAGCCCGTCCATCGCCCCGAACACCGCCGGCCGCAGCCAGCCGCCGTTGACGTCACGGTGCGTGTGGTTGTCACGGTGCGCCTCGTGAAGTGCGGCTTCGGTTTCGATGATGGACACAATTCTCCCCTTCTCCGGCGGCTGCCCGGTCGGCCCCGCTCCCCCTCGACGCTCCCGAAGATACGCCGGACGTAAGGGGCGTACCAGCAAGGCAGGCTTTACTTACTTGGGTGCGGAGCATGGGCGAAGCGGGTGACAGAAACGTTTCTGCGACTCATGGCGGGCAGCTCGTGGCAAAGATCCCGGAACAAGGCTCGCGCGCGCGAAGGGGACCTTCATGGAAGTGCTGACAGCGTCCGGCTCCGGTCCCGTCGCCACCCTGCTCGACCGGGCCCGCGGCGCGCTCCTCGGCCTCGCCGTCGGCGACGCGCTCGGCGCGCCCGCGGAGAACATGCGGCCCTCGGAGATCCGCCGCCGCTGGGGCCGCATCGAGGACTTCGTGAGCGACGACCCCGCAGGCACCGACGACACCGAGTACGCGATCTTCTCCGGCCTGCTGCTCGCCAGACACGGCTCCGCGCTCACCGTGGCCCACGTCGAGGCGGCGTGGCACCAATGGATCGCGGACCTGGACGAAGGGCCGTTCCGAGGCGCGGGCTTCAGCGAGCGCGGCACCCTCGAGAACCTCAGAAGGGGCCTCGCCGCCCCGATCTCCGCCCAGCACCGGCACGCCTGGAGCGACGGTCTCGCGATGCGGGCGGCCCCGTTCGGCGTGTTCGCGGCGGGCCGGCCCTCGGAAGCGGCACGGCTCGTGACGATCGACGGCAGCGTCAGCCACGACGGCGAGGGCATCTACGGCGGCCGCGCCGTGGCGGCGGGCGTGGCGGCCGCGATGGGCGGGGCGGGACCGGCGGGGATGATCGGGGCGGCACTGTCCGTCGTCCCGATGGACTCCTGGACCGCCCGTTCGATGCGCCGCGCGATCGTCGCCGCCGGGCGGACGTACCCCGACACCCTCTCCATGGAACGGGCCGTCCGCTCCGCGGTCGTCGTCGGCGGCTACCCGTGGACGGACCTGGCGCCGGAGGCGGTCGGCCTCGCGTTCGGCGCGTTCGCGGCGGCGCGGGGCGACTTCCGTACGTCGGTGCTGACGGCGGTCAACATGGGCCGTGACGCCGACACCACCGCGGCGGTCGCCGGCGCGCTGGCCGGCTCGGCCGCCGGCGCGGCGGCTATCCCCGAGGCATGGGCATCGGCGATCACCCCGGTCCGCGGCAGCTGCCTTCCGTCGATGCGCGGCTACCACGTCCTGGACATCGCGGACCTTCTGACCCCTGACGAGGACCTCGGCGGCGCACCGTGACCTCGGCCGACCCGGCCCCGGGACGCACCCCGACGCCGTCGGCCGCCCACCCGGCCCCGCCCCGCGACCCCGGGGCCCGCGGCGACGCGGGGGCCGGGGCGGGGCGAGGGCCGGGTGCGGGGGCGGGGGCGGGGGCTGGGCAGGGAGCGGGGCCAGGGCGAGACCCGGGTGCCGCGCCGCAACCGGGGGCCGAGCCAGGGCAGGGAGCGCGGACGGACGGGGGCCCGCCACCGGCGCCCGGAGCCGCGCCCGGAACGGGACCAGCGCCGGAACCGGGAACCGAGCCAGGGCCGGGAGCGGGAGCGGGAGCGGGGGCGGGGCGGGAGCCGGGGGCGGCACCGGAACGGGAACCGGGAGCGGCGCCGGGACCGGGTGCGGGAGTGGGAGTGGGGACGGATACAGGGCCGGCACCGGCGTCCGGACCTGGGCCGGGAGGGGGATCAGTGTCGGGGACAGGTGTGGGGCCGGCGGCGGGGAGGGCCTCGGCCGGGGTGGTGGTCGCGGCCGGCCTGATCGGCGGAGTCGAGGCGGCGCAGGCAGCGGCCCCCGACCGTGCCGCGCCGGGCGGGACGGGAGCGGCACCGGCCGGTCACGCGAGCGCGCCCAGGGGCACCGCCCGGGGCATGGTGGTGGCCGGTGGGCCCGGCAGCACGGCCCCGGCCCGGCGCATGCTGGTGGACGGCGCACCATCGCCGGGCGCCGGCCGACTCGGGCTGCGGCACGCGGCTCCCGCTCCCGCTCCGGCTCCGGCTCCGGCTCCGGCTCCGGCCCACGCCGTACCCGCAGAAACGACCGCGCCCGGAGACGGGGCGCGCCGTATCGAGGGGCTTCTCCTCGGGCTGGCCGCCGGTGACGCCGCCGGGTGGCCGGCCGCCCGGCACCGTGCCGCGCGCATGCCCGAGTGGACCCGGCGCCTCACCCGTGAGCTGGACACCTTCGCCGAGCAGAACGCCACGACGACGCTGCCGGTCCCCATCGCGCTCAACCAGCCGCCGGAGCCCCTGCGGCTCGGTCCCTCCGACGACGCCGAATGGGCGGCGTTCGCGGCCGGGACCGTGCTCACCGCCGCCGGGGAGCCGTTCCACCACCTGGAGCCGGCCCGCCGCTTGCGGGCCGCGATCGACCTCGCGTGGAACTCCCTCGCCGGGCAGGTCGCCGCCGCGGCCGAACGGGCTCCCGAGGTCGAGTCCGCCGTGCTGCCGCTGCGTGCCCGGATCTCCGTGCACGCCGGGCTCGGCAATCTGGCGACCGGGCTGCGACCCCCGGCGACCGGCCACGACAACCCGCACTATTTCGACGACGCCGCCTGTGTGCGGGCCGTCGTGCTCGCCGCCGCCCACCCGGGCGACCCGCTCGCCGCCGCCGTGCTCGCCGAGTTCGACGCGCGGTACACGCAGGACGGCGACGGGGTGCACGGCGCCCGTGCCATGGCCGCCGCCGTCGCCGCCGCGCTCGGCGGGGCGGACGTGGACCACGCCGTCGACGCCGCGCTCGCCGAACTCCCGGAGGACACCGAGATCGGCCGCAACGCTCACCACGCGGTCAAGCTGGCCCGCCATGCGTCGGGCGCCTTCGAACTCGTACCGCTGCTCGAGCACCAGATCGTCGACCACGTCTACAGCTACGGCATCGCCGCCGCGGAAACCGTGCCGGTCGCGCTCGCCGTCGCCACCGCCGCGCGCGGCCGGGTCGCGGAGGCGGTGCCGGCGGCCGTGTGCCTCTCGCGTGTCGCGGACTCAGCCCCCGCCCTCGCGGGCGCCCTGACCGGGGCGCTCGGCGGCGGCGCGTCGCTGCCCGCGACCTGGCGGGACGCCTGCCGGACGCTCGCGGGCTGCGCACTGCCCCGCCTCGCCGGGACGGATCTCGTCGAACTCGCGGCACGGCTCGAGTCCGCGCTGCGGTGTCCCGCGACAGGGTGGCCGACCGGTCCGCCGCCCGGCACCGGTTAGCCGAAACCCGGCGCGCGGTCCGCCGAACACGGCCGCCCCAGGTGGACAATTCGGGCATGACGACGACTACGGCGGCGACCGACACGGCACCGGAAGCGGCGGCCTCCCCGACTCTCCCCCTCGACGACCGGATCACCGGCAGCCTGGTCGGCGCGGCTGTCGGCGACGCCCTCGGCGGCCCCGTCGAGGGCTACACGCCCGAGCAGATCATGGAGCGCCACGGCGGGCGGATCACCGGCATCGTCGGCCCCTGGCACGGCGACGACTGGCGCACCGCCCGCCCCATCGCCCCGTACCACAAGGGCGACGGGCACATCACCGACGACACCTTGATGACGCACGCGCTGATCGGGGTGTACACCACGGTCCGCGACCACCTCGACGCGTACGCCGTGGCCGATCATCTCGTCCCCGATCTCATCACCAACCCGCGCTGGATCCCGGAGCTCGAGGCCGAGGCCATCCCGCTGCAGCGGCTGTTCCTCGCCGAGAAGTGGCTCGTCGCGCGGCTGCACTACGGGCACCACGACCCGCGCGAGGCGGGCACGGGCAACATCGTCAACTGTGGCGCGGCGATGTACATGGCGCCGGTGGGCCTGGTGAACGCGGCCAACCCGGCGGCCGCGTACGCCGAGGCCGTCGACATCGCGGGTGCGCACCAGTCGTCGTACGGGCGGGAGGCGGCCGGGGTCTTCGCGGCGGCCGTCGCCGCGGCGTGCCTGCCGGGCGCCACGCCTCTGTCGGTCGTCGAGGCGGCGGTGGCGCTGGCGAAGGACGGCACCCAGGCGGCGATCGAAGCGGTCGCGGAAGCGGCCGCCCGGTACAGCGACTTCGAGTCGGCGCTGATGCCGCTGCGGGCGGCGGTCGCGCCCTTCGACACCGTCGGCCCGGACTACCGCGCACCGTCGCTGGGCGCCCGCCGCCCCTCCCGCCTGCACTCCATCGAAGAACTCCCCATCGCGCTGGGCATGCTGCTCGTGGGCGACGGCGACTACCGGCGTACGGTCCTGTCGTCCGTCAACTACGGCCGGGACTGCGACTCCATCGCCACGATGGCGGGGGCGATCGCGGGTGCCCTGAACGGCACGGCGGCCGTACCGGCCGAGTGGGCGGAGCGGGTCGCCGGGGCGAGCCGCGTCGACCTGCACGCTCCGGCGGCCGAACTGGCGGCGGTGACAAGGGAGATCTACGCCCGCGACACCGAACGCCGCCGGGCCCACGAGCAGGCGTTCGCGTCCCTGACGGTCACCGCGCGATGACGAGGACGCTGCGTCTGACCTGGGTGCAGCCGGAGGACCTGATCGGCCACGAACTGCGTCAGGCACAGGAGGACGGCAGGGACGCGACTGCCGTCCGTGACCGGTGGCTTGCGTCGGGCGGCGCACCCGCTCCCGAACGGGCGGGCGCGTCCTCTGGGAAGGTCTCGCCCGCTCTGCGGGCGCTGGCCGAGGAGCTGCTGGACGAACTGGCGGGCCTGCCCTCCCCGCTGACCGCGGACGAGCCGACTCCCCTCCCTCTGATCCAGGCGGCACACCCCATCACGGCACCGGCCGGCGGCCCCCGGCACAACGCGGCGCAGGCCAAAGCGGCGGCCGACCGACCGCGGGACGACGGGCCCCACGCCGGGGCGACCCCGGCCGGCGGACCGCGGGACGACAGGCCGGGCCCGGCGCACGCCGGGACGCTCGGCGACGCGCTGCACGCCGCCTGGCTCGGACGTGCCGTCGGTTGCCTGCTGGGCAGACCCGTCGAGAAACTGCCGCTGCACGCGATCCGTGACATCGCCCGCGCCACCGGGAACTGGCCGCTCACCACCTGGTTCACCGCCAGGGGTCTGCCCGAGGACCTGGCCGCCGCGCACCCCTGGAACCGGCGCAGCGCCCCGAACTCGCTCGCCGAGAACATCGCCGGCATGCCGGAGGACGACGACCTCAACTACCCCCTCCTCAATCTTCTGCTGCTCCGGCGCCACGGCCGGGACTTCACCACTGCCGATGTCGCACGGCTCTGGCTGGACGAGCTGCCCGCCGGGCGGACGTTCACCGCGGAGCGCGTCGCCTACCGCAACCTCCTCAGCGGCATCGAGCCTCCGCTCACCGCCGGTCACCGCAATCCGTTCCGTGAGTGGATCGGCGCCGCCATCCGTGCCGACGTCCACGGCTGGACCAACCCCGGCGCCCCCGCGGCAGCCGCCGCCCAGGCGTACCGGGACGCGGCGCTCACCCACACCGCGAACGGTGTGTACGGCGCCATGTTCACCGCGGCGGCCCTCGCCGCCGCGGCCTCCGGCACCGTCGACGTCCACGGGGCGATCGCCACGGGCCTGACCGTCGTCCCGCCCCGCTCTCGCTTCACCGCGGCCGTGCGCTTCGGCGTCGAAGCGGCCCGCGCGCACGCCGACTTCGCCGACGCCGTCGACAGCGTGCACCGCGCGTACGGCGCCTACCACTGGGTGCACGTCCTGCCCAACGCCGCGCTGCTCGCCGCCGCCCTCACCCACGCCGACGGAGACTTCACCGGCTCCGTCTGCCGCGCCGTCTCCGGCGGGCTCGACACCGACTCCAACGGCGCGACGGCAGGTTCGCTCACGGGACTGCTGGCCGGACACCCCGAGGCCCTGCCCGACCGCTGGACCGCCCCGCTGAAGAACCGGCTCGCGACCTCCGTCACCGGTTTCGACGGCGTCGGTTTCGACACCCTCGCCCACCTCACGCTCAAGGAGGCTCTCCGCCCATGACCGGCATCGTGGTGCTCGGCAGCACCAACATGGACCTCGTCGCCTTCGTCGCGCACGCGCCGAAACGCGGGGAGACCGTCACCGGACGCGAGTTCCGTACGATCCCCGGCGGCAAGGGCGCCAACCAGGCCGTCGCCGCCGCCCGTGCCGGGGGTGAGGTCGCCATGATCGGGGCGGTCGGCTCCGACGCCTTCGGCGCGCAGCTGCGGCACACGCTCGAGTCCAGCGGCGTCGACACCGACCTGCTCAGGACCGCGGAGGGCCCGTCGGGCACGGCGCACATCGTCGTCGACGACGAAGGCGGCAACGCGATCGTCGTCGTCCCCGGTGCCAACGGCACCATCACCTCCCTCGCCCCGGGGGAGGAGGCCCTCATCGCCGGCGGCGACACACTGCTCCTCCAGCTCGAACTTCCGCTCAGCGCCGTGCTCGACGGCGCCGAGGCGGCCCGCCGCCACGGGGTACGGACCGTCCTGACCCCCTCCCCCGCGCAGCCGCTGCCTCCCGAACTCCTGGCCGCCACCGATCTGCTCGTCCCCAACGAGCACGAGGCGGCCACCCTCACCGGCATCGCCGACCCGCGCTCCGCGGCACAGGAACTGCTGCGGCAGGTCCCCGAGGTGGTGATCACCCTCGGCCCGGCGGGCTGCCTGTACGCCGCCCGCGACACCGAGCCGGTCACCGTCCCCGCTCCTTCCGTGACCGCCGTGGACACCACCGCGGCCGGTGACACCTTCGTCGGTGCCCTGGCCGTGGCGCTCGGCGACAAGAAACCGGTGGCGCAATGCCTGGCCTGGGCATGCGCGGCCGCTGCCCTGTCCGTCCAGCGTCCGGGAGCGTCCACCTCCATGCCGTACCGCTCCGAGATCGACGCCGCCTCATGAGCGCTTCCGCCTCCGCTCCGCTGCCGCTGCGGGGACTGCGCGTCCTCGACCTCGCCACCCTCTTCGCCGGTCCGCTGTGCGCCACGATGCTCGGTGACTTCGGCGCCGAGGTCATCAAGGTGGAGCACCCCACCCGGCCCGATCCCTCACGCGGGCACGGCCCCGCCAAGGACGGGGTCGGCCTGTGGTGGAAGGTCCTCGGCCGCAACAAGCGGAACGTCACCCTTGATCTGTCGGCCCCCGCCGGGCGCGACACCTTGCTGCGTCTCGCGGCGACGGCGGACGTGGTCGTCGAGAACTTCCGCCCCGGCACCCTGGAGAGATGGGGGCTCGGCTGGGACGAACTGAGCGAGGCCAACCCGCGGCTGGTCCTCACCCGGATCACGGGCTTCGGGCAGTTCGGCCCGTACTCCCACCGCCCCGGCTTCGGCACGCTCGCGGAGGCGATGAGCGGCTTCGCCGCCGCCACCGGCGAACCCGACGGCCCGCCGACACTGCCGCCGTTCGGGCTCGCCGACTCCGTCGCCGCCCTCGCCTCCGCCTACGCCGTCATGACCGCGCTCGCCGCCCGCGCCACCACCGGCCGCGGCCAGGTCGTCGACATGGCGATCATCGAACCGATTCTGGCGATGCTCGGGCCGCAGGCGCTCTGGTACGACCAGCTCGGCTACGTACAGCCGCGCACCGGGAACCGCTCACGCAACAACGCCCCGCGCAACATCTACCGCACCGCCGACGGCAGTTGGCTCGCCGTCTCGACCTCCGCGCAGTCCGTCGCCGAACGTGTCATGCATCTGGTCGGGCGGCCCGAGCTCGTCGACGAACCCTGGTTCGCCACCGGCACCGGCCGCGCCGACCACGCCGACGAACTCGACGAGGCCGTCGGCGGCTGGATCGCCCGCCGCACCCGCGACGAGGTGGCCTCCGCCTTCGAGAAGGCGGAGGCCGCGATCGCTCCCGTCTACGACATCCGCGACGTCATGGACGATCCCCAGTACCAGGCGCTCGGCACCATCACCGAAGTCCCCGACCCGGAGCTCGGCCCGCTGCGTATGCAGAACGTGCTCTTCCGGCTGTCGGAGACGCCCGGTGGTATCCGCTGGGCGGGCCGGCCGCACGGCGCCGACACCGAAGAGGTCCTGGCCGAACTCGGTCTGACCCCGGCGGACATCGCCGCACTACGCACCCAGGGAGCGCTGTGACCATCCCTCTCACCTGGCTCTACGCCCCCGGTGACCGCCCGGAGGTGGTCCGCAAGGCGATCGCCTCCGACGCCGACATCGTCATCGTCGACCTGGAGGACGCCGTGGCCCAGGGGCGCAAGCCCTACGCCCTGGACGCCACGGCCGAACTGCTGTCGGACCCGCAGCCTCTCCCCGTCCATGTCCGCATCAACTCCCCCCATGACGTCGAGGCCCTCGCGGAGCTGCCGGGCCTCGGTGCACTGCGTATCCCCAAGGTCGCATACGCCGCTGACATCCAGCGGATCGCGGCCGGCGCACCGGGCGTCCCGCTGTACGCGCTCATCGAGTCGGCGCTCGCGGTGGAACACGCCTACGCAATCGCCACCGCGCACGACGCCATCGCCGGCATCGCGCTGGGCGAGTCCGACCTCCGCGCGGACCTCGGACTGCGCGGCGACGCCGGTCTCGACTGGGCGCGCACCCGTACGGTGATGGCCGCCAGGGCCGCCGGTCTCGGGCCGCCGTCCCAGTCCGTCTTCCCCGACATCCTCGACCTCGACGGCCTCTACGCCTCCTGCTCGCACGGCAGGTCCCTCGGCTTCCTGGGCCGCGCGGCCATCCACCCGCGTCAGCTGCCCGTCATCGAACGGGCCTTCCGGCCGACTCAGGAGGAGATCGAGGCGGCGGAGGACATCGTGAAGGCGGCCGCGATCGATGCGGGGGCACTGGCATTGCCGGACGGGCGCTTCGTGGACGCCGCGGTGGTGGCGGCGGCGCGGAGGACACTGGCGCTGGCGGAGCGGGAACCGACAGGCTGACGGCACTGCGCGCAGAGAAACCAGGGCCGCGTAGCCCGTGTGCGCACCCGTGCCGTTCCTGTCCACGGTGGGCGGCAGACGGAGCACCCCCACGGCCGCCGGGCCGTGGGGGTGAGGTGGGGGAAGGCCTGCGCTGCGGTTGTTACGCCTTGCGCGGGGACTCCGCCGCGTCCGCGGGCGCATCGGCGGAGGAATCCGCCGTGCGGCCCTCGTCCTCCGAGGCCGTTTCCTGCGCGTCGTCCTCGGCGGCCGACTCCTGCGCATCGTCCTGAGCAGCCTCGGCTTCGGTCTCCGCCTCGCCGTCACCCTTCGGCTTGGACAGGTCCACCGCCGCCGGTTCCACCACGTC
Organism: Streptomyces peucetius; assembly: GCF_025854275.1. Lineage (NCBI taxonomy): Bacteria > Bacillati > Actinomycetota > Actinomycetes > Kitasatosporales > Streptomycetaceae > Streptomyces > Streptomyces peucetius. The sequence goes on from NZ_CP107567.1 coordinate 1,923,712, forward strand.
CTCGCGTCCCGGCCGCAGCCGCGACGAGATCACGATGTACGTGACCGCCAGGAGGAAGACAAGGATCGACGTCCAGACGTTGAGCCGCAGGCCGAGGATGTGGTGGGCGTCGTCGACGCGCATGTACTCGATCCAGCCGCGGCCGGCGCAGTAAGAGGCGACATACAGCGCGAACGCCCTGCCGTGGCCGAGCTTGAAGCGCCGGTCGGCCCAGATGACCAGCAGTGCGACGCCGATGCACCACAGGGACTCGTACAGGAACGTCGGGTGGTAGAGGCCGGCCTCGCGGTTCGGGCCCTCGCTGATCTTCAGCGCCCACGGCACATCGGTCTCGCGGCCGTACAGCTCCTGGTTGAACCAGTTGCCCCAGCGGCCGATCGCCTGCGCGAAGGCGATACCGGGTGCGAGGGCGTCGGCCCACGCGGGCAGCGGGATGCCGCGACGGCGGCAGCCGATCCAGGCACCGACCGCGCCCAGCGCGATCGCGCCCCAGATACCGAGGCCGCCCTCCCAGATCTTGAAGGCGTCGACCCAGTTCTCACCCTCGCTGAAGTACAGCTGGTAGTCGGTGATCACGTGGTAGAGCCGCCCGCCGACCAGGCCGAAGGGCACGGCCCAGACAGCGATGTCGGCGACCGTCCCGGCCTTGCCGCCCCGGGCGACCCAGCGCCGGTTGCCGTACCAGACGGCTACGAAGACGCCGATGATGATGCAGAACGCGTAGCCGCGCAGCGGAAGCGGTCCGAGATGGATCACTCCGGTCGACGGACTGGGAATGTAGGCGATGTCCATGGCAGGTCCGACGCTACCTTGCCGGGCGGGACCGACGGCAACCCGCCCGGCAACTTCTGGGTAACGAGCCCGCTCCCGGCCGCGGGGCGACGGGGCAGGTCCCGCCGCCCCGCCGTACGTCAGGAGGCCGGGGTCTGAGGACTCGCGCTCCCCTCCGCTCCCGGCTCCGCCGGACGCCGGCTGCCCGGCGGCTTGTTCTTGTTGGCCTCCTTGACCCACTTCTTGAAGTTGGCGACGGAGATCTGCTCATTGCCCTTCGTCGGGAAGACCGACTCGCCGTTGAGCAGCACGGTCGGCGTGCCGCGGAAGCCGCCCGCCTGGAAGGCCGCGTTCGACTTGTTGACCCAGGCGTCGTGCTTGCCCTCCTCCACACAGCTGCGGAACCCGGGGGTGTCGAGCCCTTCGACCTTGCCCGCGAGCTCGATCAGCCTGCCGTTGTCCGCGAAGGCGTCGTCCGGCTCGGGCGGCTGGTTCATGTACAGCACGTCGTGGTACTCGACGAACTTCCCGGCGTCCTGCGCGCACGCCGCCGCGTTCGCCGCGCGCAGGGACCCGCTGCCGCCCATGTTCCCGTCGATGATGGTGGCGAGGTGGTACTCGATCTTGATCTGGCCGGCCTCCTCCAGTTCGTGGATCGTGTCCCGCAGAGCGTTCTCGAACTGGGCGCAGGCCGGGCAGCGGAAGTCCTCCCAGATCGTGAGGGTGGACGGGGCGTCGGTCGCGCCGACCGGGATCGCGAGCTGCTCCTCGCCCTGCGCCCCGCTCGGCGCGAGCAGCGGCCCGGCCTCGGTGGCGCCGTCGTCCTCCTTGCCGGCATTGGCGGCGACCAGACCGACCACCGCGGCCAGGCCGAGCACGGCCACGACGGCCGACGCCACGATCACGGTCCTGCGGCGCTTCTCACGTGCCTTCTCCCGCGCCTGTTCCTGCTGGAGTCGCTCGCGGGCGACCCGCTTTCGCTCTTGGTTCTCGCTCACACCCGGCCAACGAACCGGGGAGGCGCATGCGCGCCTCCCCGGTCGCTGATCCACTCGTACGAGCTACGAGCCGCCGCGCACACCCCGTGCGAGTTCGCCCGCCAGTTCCCGTACGGCGGCGACGGCCGCACCGTCTCCGGACGCGTCGAGCATCCGCTTGACGAACGCCGAGCCGACGATCACACCGTCGGCGAAGGCCGCGACCTCGGCGGCCTGCGCCGGGTTCGACACGCCGAGGCCCACGCAGACCGGCAGGTCGGTCGTGGCTCGGGTGCGGCGCACCAGGTCCTGGGCCTGCTCGCCGACCGACTCCCGGGTACCGGTGACGCCCATGAGCGACGCCGCGTAGACGAAGCCGGATCCCGCCGCCGTGATCCTGGCGAGGCGGGCGTCCTTGCTGCTGGGCGCGACGACGAAGACGGTGGCGAGGCCGTGCTTCTCGGCGTGCTCCCTCCACAGGCCCGCCTCCTCGACCGGCAGGTCGGGCAGGATGCACCCGGCGCCGCCCGCCTCCGCGAGCTCGGCGGTGAACCGCTCGACGCCGTAGCGGTCGATCGGGTTCCAGTACGTCATCACGAGGACCGGCTTGCCGGTGGCCGCATGGGCCTCGCGGACCGTGCGCATCACGTCGGCGATCCGGACTCCGCCGCGCAGGGCGATGTCGTCGGCGGTCTGGATGACCGGCCCGTCGAGGACCGGGTCGCTGTGCGGCAGCCCTACCTCGACGACGTCGGCGCCGCCGTCGAACGCGGCCTTGACCGCCTCGATGCCGACGTCGACGGTTGGGAAGCCGGCGGGCAGGTAGGCGATGAGCGCCGCCCGGTTCTCGTTCTTCGCCGCCGCGAGCGTGTCGCTCAGCAGCCGGATGTTGCCGCTCATTCCGCGTCCCCCTGGATCTCGGCGGCGCCGTTGTCGGCCGAGGCGTCGGCCTCGACCCGGGCGTCGGTGTCGTACAGCCCGAAGTAGCGGGCGGCGGTGTCCATGTCCTTGTCGCCCCGGCCGGAGAGGTTGACCAGGATCAGCCCGTCCTTGCCGAGCTCGCGGCCGAGGTCGAGCGCGCCGGCCAGCGCGTGTGCCGACTCGATGGCCGGGATGATGCCCTCGGTGCGGGACAGCAGCCGCAGGGCCTGCATGGCGGCGTCGTCCGTGACCGCGCGGTACTCGCCGCGGCCCGAGTCCTTCAGGTACGAGTGCTCGGGGCCGATGCCCGGGTAGTCCAGACCGGCCGAGATCGAGTACGGCTCGGTGATCTGGCCCTCGTCGTCCTGGAGAACGTAGGAGCGGGAGCCGTGCAGGATGCCCGGCTCGCCGGCCGTCAGGGTCGCGGCGTGCTCCCCGGTCTCGACGCCGTGACCGGCGGGCTCACAGCCGACCAGCCGGACGGCAGTGTCGGGGATGAACGCGTGGAACAGGCCGATGGCGTTCGAGCCGCCGCCGACGCAGGCTACGGCCGCGTCGGGAAGGCGGCCCGCCCTCTCCAGGATCTGGCGCCTGGCCTCCACACCGATGACGCGGTGGAAGTCGCGGACCATGGCCGGGAAGGGGTGCGGGCCCGCGACCGTGCCGAAGAGGTAGTGGGTACGGTCCACGTTGGCGACCCAGTCGCGGAAGGCCTCGTTGATGGCGTCCTTGAGGGTGCGGCTGCCGGACTTGACGGCGACGACCTCGGCGCCGAGCATCCGCATCCGCGCGACGTTCAGTGCCTGTCGCTGCGTGTCGATCTCGCCCATGTAGATGGTGCACTCGAGACCGAAGAGGGCGCAGGCGGTGGCGGTCGCGACGCCGTGCTGGCCGGCACCGGTCTCCGCGATGACGCGGGTCTTGCCCATCCGCTTGGTGAGCAGAGCCTGACCCAGCACGTTGTTGATCTTGTGCGAGCCGGTGTGGTTCAGGTCCTCGCGCTTGAGGAAGACCCGCGCCCCGCCGGCGTGCTCCGCGAAGCGGGGCACCTCGGTGAGGGCGCTCGGCCGACCGGTGTAGTCGACCATGAGCGCGTCGAGCTCGGCGGCGAAGGCCGGGTCGGACTTGGCCTTGTCGTACTCGACGGCGACCTCGTCGACGGCGGCGACGAGGGCCTCGGGGATGAACTTTCCGCCGAAGGCGCCGAAGTAGCCCTGGGGGTCGGGAACCTGACCCTCCGGGTCGGGGATGAAGTAGTCGCTGGACATGGCGACGCAGCTCCTTGTCGGGCCCGGGGGCCCGGGACGTGTCGGGTGTGCGGAAGCGAAGCGTGTGCGGGGTGGGTGGGGCCGCTGCGCGTGGCCGGTCCCCTCCCCGCCCCTTTCCCGAAACCGGGGCAAGCCCCGGGCCCCGTGACCGCCGGACGGCGGGCCGGGCTCCGCCCGGGCCGCCACCGCGCTTGCGCGGTGGCCTCGATCGCCGGCCGGGCTCCTTCGGAGCCCTCGCCGGCGTTCGAGGCGCGGCGCGGGCTTCGGGGCGGAACCCCGACCCACCGGCCCTTGAGCCGCCGGGAACCGGACGGAACCCGGCAGAACCGGAAAGCTCGAGCACCGCCGGCCCTGGGGCGCCGGAGTCCAGACGGAACCCCGGCAGAACCGGCAAACCCGAGCCCCACCAGCCCTTGAGCCGCCGGAGTCCGGACAGAGCCCCGGCAGAACCGGCAAGCCCAAGCACCGCCGACGCTTTTGGCGCGGGGGGCCGGGAGCGGGGTCCGGGCGGAGCCCGGTTCGGGAAGGGGGAACCTCCCACGGCCGCCAGGCCGTAGGGGGAGGGCGGGAGGAAAACGCAGACCCGCCTGAAGGCCTAGCGGCCCGTGCGCGCAGGCGCGCCGCGCCATCGCATCCCGTTGACCTGGCCGGGCTCGTCCCCGATGACGTACCGCACGCGCCGCCCGTGCACCCGCCGCGCCGGCGCACGGCAGCCGCGTGGGCGGCAGCCGCGGGCGAGGCGCGCGTACGGGTCGCGGGGTGCTCCGGAGGCCGCTCCGGCGTACGCCGGCGTACCGGCGACGGCGGTGCCGTCGCCCGCCGGGCACGGCACCGCCGGCCGCCCCGGGCGGGAGCCCGGGTTCGGACCGGAACGGCGACGAGCGATGATCATGTCCGGTTCAGCTCCGGCCGTGCCGCAGCGCCGGGTGCGCCCCCGCGGCCACCAGGTCCGCGACCGCCGACTTGGGGTCGCGGCCGGTCACCAGGGACTCGCCGACGAGCACGGCGTCGGCGCCGGCGTTGGCGTAGGCGATCAGGTCGTGCGGGCCACGCACACCCGACTCGGCGATCTTGACGATGTGGGCCGGGATCTCGGGGGCGACCCGCTCGAAGGTGGAGCGGTCGACCTTGAGGGTCTTGAGGTCACGCGCGTTGACGCCGATGATCTTCGCCCCGGCCTCGACGGCCCGCTCGGCCTCGTCCTCGTCGTGCACCTCGACCAGCGGGGTCAGACCGATCGACTCGGCGCGCTCGATCAGCGAGACCAGGGCCTCCTGGTCGAGCGCGGCGACGATCAGCAGGACGACGTCGGCGCCGTAGGCCCGCGCTTCCCACAGCTGGTACGCGGTGACGATGAAGTCCTTGCGCAGCACCGGGATGTCGACCTTGGCGCGCACGGCCTCGAGGTCGGCCAGCGATCCGCCGAAGCGGCGTTCCTCGGTCAGTACGGAGATGACGGCCGCGCCGCCCGCCTCGTAGTCGGCGGCGAGTCCGGCCGGGTCGGCGATCGCGGCGAGTGCGCCCTTGGACGGGCTGGAACGCTTGACCTCGCAGATCACCTTGACGCCCTCGCCGCGCAGCGCGGCCAGGCCGTCCCTGGCCGCCGGGGCCTTGGCGGCGCGCTCCTTGAGCTCGTCGAGGCTGACACGCGCCTGCCGCTCTGCCAGGTCGGCGCGCACACCTTCGATGATCTCGTCGAGCACACTCACGCGAGCGGCCCCCTTCCGGGACGGTGTTGATGGATCAGGATCAGCCATGTCGATGGTATCCGCAGCGGGGCCCAGGGCCCGCATCCGGTCGCGGCCTGTCCCACTACCTGGGACTTCATGGCACGAGCGCGGAGCCGAACGGCAGGTTCCGCACCACGCTGAAGATCACCAGCGCACCGCCCAGGACCCACCACCATCCGTTCGGGATGCCGATCCTCACGCGGCGGTTCTGTGCGGCGCGAATCAGCCACACCACCCAGACGACGGCGAAGACGGCGTAGCCGAGAGTGGCGACGGCGTTGGCGCCGAACGCGGTGGCCAGGTCGCCGTTGACGAACGCGTGGGCACTGCGCAGTCCGCCGCACCCGGGGCAGTAGATGCCGGTGAAGCGCAGCAGCGGACAGGCGGGGTAGTGGCCGGGTTCGTTCGGGTCGACGGTCCCGACGTAGGCGAAGGCGGCGGCGACGCCCGCGATCGCGGCCAGCGGTGCGGCGAGGCGTCGGGCGAGCGACGCGTGGGGCGGGTGCGGCGGAGGCTCCGGGAGCGACGCGTGGAGGGCGGAGGGACCGGTGCCCGGGCCCCATCCGGCCCAGGGTGCCGCCGGGCCGGACGGGGGCACGGACGGGGGCAAGGACTGGGGCACTGCAGCCGCGGGTTCGTCCTGCCGGGGTGGGTCCACGGCGCGGCCGGCCGCCGGGTCCCGGGCGTCGGCCGGCGCCGTGGTCTCCGCCGGGTGGGCCGGGGCCGGCGCGGCGGCGGGGCGCGGAGGGGCTGGGGAAGAAGGCGTGGCATCCACGCGGTGATTGTCCACGTTCAACGGCAGCGGCGCAGCCCGGCCGTGCCGGGCTGCGCCGTCGTGCGACATCCGCTCCGCGGTGCTCAGGCCGTCGCCTTCTCGCGGGCAGCCGCGCGGTTGCGGGCCTCCACCACCTCGTCCGGCTCCTTCGGGGTGCCGAGGCCGGCCATCTTCATGGCGCCGCCGACGACCGCGCCGAGCAGGATGAGCGCACAGCCTGCCCAGAAGCCGGCCGGGCTGTTCGCCACCATGAAGACGCCTGCGACGCAGAAGCCGATGAAGGCGATGATGCTGCCGGTCCAGGCGGCCGGGGTGTGTCCGTGGCTGCTGCCCGCCATGAGTTGCTCCTCGTTTCCAGTGCGATGTCGTGAGCCGGTGCTCGTGCTGCGCCGGACCCGCTCGTTCTCATTGTTCCGTACGCCGGGACGTGAGCCGATCTGGGGTCGGCTCGGGCCGGGCTCCGGTCCGGGACGGGTCCGAGCCGGTGTCATCCGTCGTGTGTCGGGTCCTCGCCGCGGTCCAGGGCCTTCCACAGGTCCTCGGGACGGTCGGGGTCGACCGGGCGCTCCTTGCGGGCGCGGGGGCTGCCGTCGCGTTCGTAGCGACCCGACATGGACGGCCAGTCGCGGCCGTACCGGAGGGCGAGGAGCCCGGCGAGCAGGATCAGCACACCGCCTGCCGCCGTGACGTAGGGCCAGACGGTGTGGGAGAGGGCGTCGACGCCGGCGGCCACGTCACCGGTGATGCGGGCGGCCTCCTCGTCGAGCGCGCCGGAGCCGGTCGCGCCGAGGAGCGCGGCCGTGGCGGCACCGGCGCCGCTCAGGGACAGCAGCACGGCCACGAGGAGACGGCCCGCGCGGCGCACCGCGAAGACGGCGACCAGGGCGGCGAGGCCGACGATCGCGAGCGCCGTGGGAACGCCGGTGACGTCGGAGCCGCTGGCCTCGAGGGAGACGGTTCCGCCGCCGACCGACGCGGTGCCCTCCGCCCAGATCCGGCCGGCGGCGAGCAGGACGACGGTCGAACCGGCGGCGCCGAGGAACAGGGCGGCGGCCAGGCTGCGGCGGCTGCTCGTGGCGGCCGTCGCGGCTGCGGCTCGGGGCTGGGGTACGGGTACAGCACTCACGACCCCCACTATCCCTTACCGGCGGCTCGATCACTCAGGCGGTTGGCGGTGTGGACGGCGCGCAGGACCGCGGCTGCCTTGTTCCGGCACTCCGTGTCCTCGGCGACCGGGTCCGAGTCGGCCACGACACCGGCTCCGGCCTGCACGTACGCGGTGCCGTCGCGCAGCAGGGCGGTGCGGATGGCGATGGCGGTGTCCGAGTCGCCCGCGAAGTCCAGGTAGCCGACGCAGCCGCCGTAGAGCCCGCGGCGCGACGGTTCGAGCTCGTCGATGATCTGCATGGCGCGCGGCTTGGGCGCACCGGAGAGGGTGCCGGCGGGAAAGCAGGCGGTGAGCACGTCGAAGGCGCTGCGGCCGTCCGCCACCTTGCCGGTGACGGTGGAGACGATGTGCATCACGTGGGAGTACCGCTCGATCGACATGAAGTCGACGACCTCGACGCTGCCGGGTTCGCAGACCCGGCCCAGGTCGTTGCGGCCGAGGTCGACGAGCATCAGGTGCTCGGCACGCTCCTTGGGGTCCGCGAGCAGCTCGTCGGCCAGGTCGTTGTCCTCCTGCGGTGTGGCGCCGCGCGGCCGGGTGCCGGCGATGGGGTGGACCATGGCGTGCCCGTCCTCGACCTTGACCAGCGCCTCCGGGCTGGAGCCGACGACGTCGAAGCCGTCGAAGCGGAAGAGGTACATGTACGGCGACGGGTTGGTGGCCCGCAGCACCCGGTAGACGTCCAGCGGGCTCGCCGTGCACGGGGTCTCGAACCGCTGCGAGGGCACGACCTGGAAGGCCTCGCCGGCCCGGATGCGCTCCTTGATGTCGTCGACGGCCGCCTGGTAGTCGGTGCCGCCCCACAGCGCGGAGAACTCCGGCAGCTCGGAGGCGGGCAGCGCGGCGGGCGGGGAGGCGACCGGCCGGGCGAGGTCGGCCTCCATGGCGTCGAGACGGGCGACCGCGTCGGCGTACGCCTCGTCGACACCGGTGTCGAGGTCGTTGTGGTTGATCGCGTTCGCGATCAGGAGGACCGTGCCGTCCCAGTGGTCGAGGACCGCGAGGTCGGAGGTGAGCAGCATGGTCAGCTCGGGGAGCCGCAGGTCGTCGCGCTCGCCCGGGCCGATCTTCTCCAGCCGCCGCACGATGTCGTAGCCGAGGTAGCCGACCATGCCGCCGGTGAAGGGCGGCATCCCGGAGGCGAGGTCGCGCGGGGTGTGCAGGGTCTCGACGGTCTCGCGCAGCGCGTGCAGCGGATCGCCGTCCGTGGGGACGCCGACCGGGGGGGTGCCCAGCCAGTGCGCCTGCTCGTCGCGGACGGTCAGCGTGGCGTCGGAGCGTACGCCGATGAAGGAGTAGCGCGACCATGAGCGGCCGTTCTCCGCCGATTCGAGGAGGAACGTGCCGGTGCGCTCCGCGGCGAGCTTGCGGTACAACCCGACGGGGGTGTCGCCGTCCGCGAGCAGCCGGCGGCTGACGGGGATGACGCGGCGGTCGGCGGCGAGCTTGCGGAACGTCTCGAGATCCATGGCGCCAGACCCTACTTGTCGAGCAGTACGTCGGTGTCGAAGCAGGTACGGGCCCCTGTGTGGCAGGCGGCGCCGACCTGGTCGACCTTGACGAGCACGGTGTCGGCGTCGCAGTCGAGCGCCACGGATTTGACGTGCTGGACGTGCCCGGACGTGTCGCCCTTCACCCAGTACTCCTGGCGGCTGCGGGACCAGTACGTACAGCGGCCGGTGGTCAGGGTGCGATGCAGCGCCTCGTCGTCCATCCAGCCGAGCATCAGCACCTCTCCGGTGTCGTACTGCTGGGCGATGGCGGGGATCAGCCCGTCGGCACTCCGCTTGAGGCGGGCGGCGACGGCCGGGTCGAGGCTGCTGGCGGGGACACTGCTGGTCATACCCGCCATTGTGCCGTGCCGAAGTCGGTGGCCGGCGGTGCGTCCACTGGGCGGACCCGGTGCCCCAGCCGTACGCTGGCGGCCATGTCGACCCATGCCAAGCGTGAACGGCTCCTCTTCGCTGACCTGTTGGAGGCGGTCGGACCGGACGCCCCGACCCTGTGCGACGGCTGGCAGGCCCGGGATCTGGCCGCGCATGTGGTGATGCGCGAGCGGCGGCCCGACGCCGCGGGCGGGATACTGCTCGACGCGCTGAAGGACCGGGCGGAGCGGATCCAGGCCGAGTTCGCCGCGAAGCCGTACGACGAACTGGTCCACCTCATCCGTACCGGACCGCCGCGGATGTCCCTGTACGGGATCAAGCAGATCGACGAGGCCGCGAACACGGTGGAGTTCTACGTGCACACGGAGGACGTACGGCGGGCGCAGCCGGAATGGACGCCGCGCCCCTTGGACCGTGTCTTCGAGAACGCCTTGTGGTCGCGGCTGGAGAAGGCGGCCAGGCTGCTCGGCCGGAAGTCCCCCGTCGGTCTGGTGCTGCGCAGGTCGAATGGCCAGACGGTGGTGGCGCACAAGGGCACTCCGGTGGTGACGGTGACGGGCGAGGCGGGCGAACTGACGCTCTTCGCGTTCGGCCGGCAGGACGCCGCGCAGGTCGAACTGGACGGCGACGAGGAAGCGATCACCCGGCTGCGCGAGGCGAAACTCGGGTTCTAGCCGGCCGGCCCGCTGCTGCGGGTTCCCGGACCGTCAGCGGCCCTGTGCCCACTCGGCGTGTGCCTTCTTCTGCTCATGGGGCACGGCCGGGGGTACGGGGCGCCGTCGGAGGAGTCCCGAGCCGGCCAGGGCCAGCAGGAAGCCGGCCGGGACGGTGACCAGCCCGGGCGTCTGGAGCGGGAACCAGTGGAAGTCGCGGTCGGGGAAGAGCGAGATCGGCGTGCCCGACGCCGCCGGTGAGCAGGCCATCAGCACGGTGACGAGCGGCAGCGTCCCGTACACCGCCCAGCGCACGCCGGCGGCCGTGAAGTGCCGGCGGAAGATCGCGTACAGCAGGACCGGCGGCAGCACGGACGCGGCGGCGGCGAACGCGAACGCGAGCAGCACCTGCGGGTTGCGTCCGTACGTCTGCGTCGAGACGAACACGGCGGCGGCTCCGACGGTGGCGACCGCCCAGCGCGCCAGGCGCACCTCGCCGGCCGTCGAGCGGTGTCCCCGGCTGCCGCCGCCCGACGGTCCGGCGAGGTCGCGGGCGAAGGACGACGCGGCGGCGAGGGTGATCCCCGCGACCGTGGACAGGGTGGTGGCGAACACGGCGCAGGCGACCACGGCGAACAGCAGGCTGTGCCCAGGGCCGCCGGCCCCGGGGTCGAGCGCGGTGGTGACCATGAGCAGCGCCGTGTTGCCGCCCGGGTCGGCGGCCTGGAGATGCTTGTGGCCGACGAGGGCGGCCGCGCCCAGCCCGATGACGACGACACCGGCGCACAGCAGGGCGACGGGCGCGACGGCCCAGCCGGCCGCACGGCGCACGGTGCGGGCCCCGCGCATGGGGTGCAGCCGCATGGTGATGTGGGGCATGCAGGCGGCGCCGATGACGAGTGTGAGCAGGAAGCCGGTCAGATCCAGCCACCCGGCGACGCCGTGCCCGAACTGCAGGCCCGGCAGGGCGTACGAGCCGCCCCGGCCGCTGCCCTGCCGGGCGGCGTCGAAGAGCGAGACGGGTGACCAGCCGAAGCGGTCGAGGACGAGACCGGCGAGCAGCACGACGACGGCGACCACGACGAACGTCTTGAGGATCTGGATGTAGCCGGTGCCGCGCATCCCGCCGAAGGCGGAGTAACAGACCATCAGGGCGCCGCTGGCGACGGTACATCCGGTGAGCGCGCCGGGCGGGAGGTCGAACATGGCCGTCATGATCTTTCCGGCGGTCGAGAGCTGGACCACGAGCAGCGGGAACAGGACGACCAGCGACGCGATCCCGAGGGGTCTGCGTACGGAGCGGTCGGCGAGCCGGTCGGCGATGAAGTCGCCGAGCGTGTAGATGCCGCTGCCGCGCAGGGGCCTCGCCAGCACCAGCATCACCAGGACCAGTGAGACGACGGTGGCCAGGGCGAAGAGGATGCCGTCCGCCCCGGCGAGGGCGACGGAGCCGGTGGTGCTGAGCAGCGTGGCGGCCGAGACGTAGTCCCCGGCGACGGCGAGCCCCCCGCCGGCCGGGCCGAGCGCGGCGCCGCCCGCGTAGAAGTGCTCCGGGTCGTCCTGGTCCGCGGCGGCCAGGCCACAGAGCAGGAGCGAGACGGTGACGAACGCGAGGAAGACGACGAGGGCCAGGGAGCGGCCCTCGAACCCGGAGCCCTGCGCGACGGGTCCGGCGAGGTGCACATGGGACGACATGCCGGGTACGTCACCAGTGCGGCCGGCAGTGCGTACAGCGTCCGGTCCGGCTTCGGTGCCCGTGCACAGGCGGGGGCGGTCCGGGGTGTGCGGTGCCACATCCCGAACTACCCCTGGTTCTCCAGGAGTCGGCGGGCCGTGAGCGCGAGGGAGACCTCGACGACGTCGGACGGCCGGGACAGCGAGCGGCCGGTGAGCTGCTCGAAGCGGCGGAGCCGGTTGAGGACCGTGTTGCGGTGGCAGTAGAGCCGCGTGGCCGCGCGCTGCGCGGAGCCCTCGGCCTCCAGCCAGACGGTGAGCGTGTCGACGAGGAGGTCCCGGTCGGCGGGGTCGATCCCGTACAGCGGCCCCAGTACGCGCTCGGCGAGCGCCCGGCCGAGGTCCGGGGACGAGACGACGACGGCGGCGGGGAGGTGGTCGTCGAGGAGCACGACACCGCCGGTGCGGGGGCAGGCCCGCAGTGCGGTGCCGGCGAGTCTGCGGCCCTCCCCGATCGCGGCGAGCCCGGCGACGGCCGAGCCGATGCCGACCCGGACGCCGGGACCGGCACAAAGTCCCGCGGCGAGCGCCGCGGGGTCCACGGGTCCCGCGGGTGCGGCGGCCTCGCCCTCCCGGGTCCCGGCCGGGTCGTCGGCCGCGGGCCGGGGGTCCGCCAGATGGACGATGCCCAGTTCCGCCTCCGGGGTGGAGTGCCACACCACCGGGGTGCCCGGAGGCAGCACGACCGGCGGGCCGGGCGGGTGCGGATGGGGGTCGGTGGCCGCGATCACCACGAAGCGGCCGTCCTGCGGGACACCGAGCAGCGCCGACGCGTCGGGCAGGTCGGTGATACGGGCCGTGCCGTCGAGCAGCGCCGCGGTCGTCAGCCGCAGGCGGTTCTCACGGCGCCATGCCATCCGGCGTTCTGCCTCGCGGTAGGCGTCGGCGACGACGGCGCAATGCTCGTCGACGAAGTTCCAGACGTCCGCCGCGACATGGACGAGCAGCCGTACGTCCTCCGGGTGGCGTCTGGCGGTCTCGTCCACCAGGCCCTGCCAGACCATCGCGCCGCCGATCCGGAACGCGTGCAGCACCGCGTCGAGCGGTATGCCCCGCTCGGCCCGGGAGGCGCCGATCGCCCGTGAGGTACGCCGGGCGATGTCCCGGCACTCCCGGGGGCGGATCAGGGAGGCGACGTTGTGCCGGAGCGACTGGTGCACCTCCTGCCACACCTCGGACGCGTCCGCCTCGATCGCCGCCCGGTACGCGGGCTCCTGCTCGCGCAGCTCGCCGATCAGCGTCGTGGTCAGGCCGACGACGTCGTCCAGCAGCACCTGTGCGGCACGGTGCAGTACGGCGATCGCCTCCGCGTCCAGCAGGGAGCGGGTGCGGTGCGGAGCCACGTGCGGGGCGGGGACCGCCCTGACGCGCGAACGTACGAGATTCGACATGGGCGGCCTCCACCAGAAGTCGGCTCGCTCCGGCGCGCCTCGTCCACTCGGGCACGGGCACGCCGGATCTACCTGACGCTCGCAGAATGGCATACCGCCCGGTCGGTACCCAGGTGTTTGCGGCATTGTTCTCATCACGGTCCAGCAACGCGAGCGCGCGGGGTCAGGAACCGGAACGGTCCAGGAGGCGGGCCAGCTCGGTCCGGGAGCGCACCTGCAGCAGCGCGAACACGTTCCGCAGATGGTGGTCGACGGTCCGGGTACTCACCGACAGGCGCAGTGCTACCTCCCGGTTGGTGGCGCCCTCCGCCACGTGGTGGGCGATGCGCCGCTGCTGCGGGGTGAGCCGGGCCAGCGGGCCGCCACCGGTGTCACCGGCCACCGCCTCTCCGGCCGCCCGGAGTTCGCCCTGCGCGCGTTCGGCCCAGACGCGGGCCCCGCAGCGTTCGAACGCGACGAGCGCGTCCCGCAGCGGACCGCGCGCCCGACTGGTCCGGCGGCGCCGACGCAGCCACTGCCCGTACAGCAGCAGAGTGCGACCCCTTTCGAAGTCGCCGCCCGCCCGGTCGTGGTGGGCGAGCGCCTCCTCGTAGCGGGCGGCGGCCTCCTCCGGGGGCGCGAGGAGGGCGCGGCAGCGGGCCAGCTGGGCGGGCGCGAGGGGGTCCGCGGTGCTCGCCGCCCACGCCCGGAACTCCTCCACCGCCACGGCCGCGCCGGCCGCCCGGCCCGCGAGCACGGCGGCCTCGACGAAGCACGGTACGGCGAGCATCCGCACCGCGAAGTGGCCGCGGCGCGGCCCGGGGCCGACGAGCGGGCCCAGCCGGGCGGCGGCCTCCGCGCACCTGCCCGCCGCCAGACCGGCACGGCCCACGGCCCACACGGCGAGGCCGCCGGCCTGTGCGAGGCCGTGTGCCGCGGCGACGGCGGCCGCGGCGTCCGCGTGCTCGGCGCACGCCCGGGCGTCGCCCTCGACGGACGCGATCAGGGCGAGCACGGCATGGAGGTGGGCGGCGGCGTTGCGCCGGCCCAGCCGCCCGGCGGCCCGCAGTCCCTCTTCGGCGTGCACCCGGGCGCGGGCGTGCCGGCCGGCGCGCAGCTCCCCGTACGCGAGGTGCTCCAGCGCCTGGGGCAGCAGCACCTGCGGCCCGTGGACCCGCACGGCGGCCAGTGCGCGGGCGCCTGCCGGGCACGCCGTGTCCACGTCACCGACGACGAGGGCTGCGGCCGCGGACCGCAGCAGCCCGTCCGGATCGTCGCCGCGCTCCCCCGCCTCGACGCACCTCCTCAGCAACCCGTGCCCGTCCGCGGTCCGCCCCCCGAACACGTCCCGCATCCCGGCGACGTACAGCCCGAGCGTGCCCCCGCCGCCCGGACCCGCCCCCGCCCCGGCGGCCGGGCTGCTCTCGGCCCCGTCCCGTGCGCCGCCCCCGGTGATCGTCCCTCCGCCCTGCCTCCGGAGCGGTGGGCCGGAGGCAGGGCGCGACGGCGGGGCGTCGGCGGCCGACGACGGCCCCGAAGGGCAGCCGGGCACGCCCCGCGGCGTCAGGGGTACGGGCACGCCGGGCGGCTGCGGCGGGCCCGGGGCCGGTTTCGCCGCGGACGTCGTCGGGACGCGGGCCAGGGCGGCCGCGTAGGCGGGGGCGTCGCCCATGGCCCAGGCGGCTTCCGCCGCCGCGAGGAGGGCGGCGGTCGTGCGGGCGGTGTCGTAGTCGGCCAGGAGCGCGGCGGCGGCGAGCAGGAACGCGTGGGCATCGGCGACAGGTCCGTCGCAGAGGGCGAGCAGGCCGCGCACGTAGGGCGCGTGACCCAGGGCGGGTGCGGTCCGGACACGGGTCAGCAGTGCGCGGGCGCGGCCCGGGTCGCCGCCCAGCCAGGCGTGCTCGGCGGCCACCGCGAAGCGCACGCCGCGCAGGGTGTCGTCGGCGGTGAGCTCGGCGGCCCGCTCGAGGGCCGTGGCACGGTCGGTGTGCGGCCCGGGTGCGGCCGCCGCCCCGGCCAGGGCATCGGCGAGCGCCGGGTCGTGACCGCCCGTCGCGCAGGCGAGTTGGACCAGTCTCGCCCGTGCCGGGTGCGGTCCGTCGAGCGCGGCGGCCAGCAGCCGGTGCGCGGCGCGCCTGCTGGGCAGCGGCGCGCCGCGCAGGACGGCGGTCCGCAGCAGTGGATGGGCGAAGTGGAGGCGCGTGCCGTCGCCGCGGAGAACGCCCGCCCGTTCGGCGGGCTGAAGCCGGCCGAGGTCGAGGCCGGCCGGGCGGGCGGCGCGCAGGAGCAGCGCGGCGTCGGCGCCGGCCCCTTCCGGTTCGTGCTCCTCCGCCGCCGCGGCGATCAGCAGCAGGAGGCGGGTGTCGGCGGGCAGCGCCCGGGTCCGTGCGGCGTACGCGTCCAGGACGGCTTCGGCACCGGGCAGGGGGTGCGGCAGTGGCGCGTGGCCGGCGAGCTGGTCGGGGGTGAGGCGTCCGGTGAGCGCGGTCAGCAGCCGCGGGTTGCCCCCGGCCTCGCGGCGCAGCGCGTCCCGTACGACGGGGTCCGTCCGGCCGTCCGTCAGGTGGTCGAGCAGCGCTCCGGCGGCCGTGTCGTCGAGCGGTCCGAGCCGTAGCCGCGGCAGTCCGGTGAAGGCGTCCCGGCCGCCCGGTTCGTCGCCGGCGGTGAGCAGGACGGCGACCCGGTCGCCGGGGGCGAGGCGGCGGGCCGCGAAGCCGAGCGCGACGCGGGAGTCGCGGTCCCAGGCGTGCGCGTCGTCGACGCAGACCAGCAGCGGACCGCGGGCCCCGAGGGCCCGCAGCAGTCCGAGCAGCGCGGTGGGCGCGGTCCCGGCGCGGGTCGCGTCGTCGGCCTCCGGCGGCAGGGGCCCGATCGCGGAGCAGAGCAGGGCGTGCAGTCCGCTGCAGGCCAGCGTGGCCTCGGCGGGGGCGGCCCGGGTGTGCAGGACCGCTCCTTCGCGACGGCCCTCGACGGCGTGGCGTGCGAGCGCGCTACGGCCGAGGCCCGGTGGTGCGGTGAGGACGAGGGTGCTGCCGCGGCCCTGCCTCAGCCGGGACAACATCCGGTCCAGTAGAACGAGTTCGCCGTTCCGGCCGTACAGCCGGTGGGGACTGTGGACGGTCGTCGCTGGGGTCACATCCAGCAACTTACTGCCGCGTAACCACGGTCCGGAAGGGCCGCGTCCGGCGGGCTGGGCGGGCCCCCAGCGGGAACGGCTGCGCGCTGTGCGGGCGCACAGCGCGCAGCCGTTCCGCGTCACCGGGCACCCTGCCGGTGGCGGTCGCCCGCCACCGGCGGCCCCCGTCGGTTCCGTACCGCTAGGAGGTGTGCGGGCAGTTGCCCCGGTATTCCTCGATGGTCAGGCTCGGCCGCGGCAGCGGGCAGAGGAACTGCTCGTAGCGGGTGTCATTGTCGATGAAGCGCTTGAGCCACGAGATGCTGTACTTCGCGATGGTCGTGTCGGAGCTGTTCGGCGTGAAGTGGGTCGCGTTGTTCAGCTCCAGGTACGCCTTGTCGAGCGAACCGGGCAGCGACTCGTAGAACGGTTCCGAGTGCGAGGAGACGGGGGCGACCGAGTCGCCGTCGGCGCCCACCACCAGTGTGGGCGTGCGCAGTTCGGGCCAGGTCTTGTCGGTGTTCCACCCGGTCAGCGGGATCGCCGCCTGCAGGGAGGGCCGGCTCTTGGCCGCCTCCAGCGAGCCGCCGCCGCCCATGGAATGGCCCATGACGCCGAGCCGGGAGCTGTCGATCCGGCCGCGGACGGAGCTGCGCTCCGTCAGGTAGTCGAGCGCGGCGAGGAGTTGACGGCCCCGGCTGTCGGGCTGGTCGTAGACCGAGTTGGTGTCGATGGTGAAGACCACGAACCCCTGGGAGGCCAGCCGCGGCCCGAGCCAGGCGATGCTGGACTGCCGGGCCGTGAAACCGGGCGAGATGGCCACGGCGCCGAACGTGCCGTCGGCCGTGGACGTCGGGTAGTAGATGGTGCCGCCGCCGAATCCGCTGACGAGCAGCGACGAGACGGACGTGTCCGAGACGGCGTACGGGCCCCTGGGCGCCTCGATGCTCGACACGGTGGGGGCGGGGCCCCGCTCGTAGGGGTTGTCGGCGGCCAGGGTGCCCGCTCTCGCGCTGTCGGCGGCCTGCGCGCCGGGGATCAGCGCCGTGCACAGGCCGACGGCCACAGCGGTGGCGGCCAGCGCGGTGCGGAGCTTCCGGGTGCGGCTCCGGGAGTGGGGGTGCTGCACGAGGGTGGTCCTTCCGGTCGTGGCGGAGCCACACCGGAGCGGACAGGCCGTCGTCGCCGAGGCCAGGGGGAGGTGCGCCGGGTGGAGCCGCCGTGTTGATGGCGGTACCACCGTCGGGGCGCACCCGGTCGGCGCACATCGGCAAGTTCACCGGTCGTGGCGACCCGGCCACCCGGCGGCGGACGACCCGGCGGCCGCCACACAGCCCCGGCCACCCACGGAAGGCCACCCGGCCACCCGCAACAGGTGACCCGGCCGCCGCGGCGGCCGGGTCACCTGGGAGAAACTCCTCAGCGGACCGGGTGGCCCGCCTCCCGCAGCGTGTCCTTGACCTGCGAGATCCGCAGGTCGCCGAAGTGGAACACCGACGCCGCGAGCACCGCGTCCGCGCCCGCTCCGATGGCCGGTGGGAAGTCGGAGAGCCGGCCGGCGCCGCCGGAGGCGATCACCGGGACCGTGACGTGCTTGCGGACGGCGGCGATCATCTCCGTGTCGTAGCCGTCCTTGGTGCCGTCGGCGTCCATGGAGTTCAGCAGGATCTCACCGGCCCCCAACTCGGCGGCCCGGTGCGCCCATTCGACGGCGTCGATGCCGGTGCCCTTGCGGCCGCCGTGCGTCGTCACCTCGAAGGAGCCCTCGGGGGTGCGCCGGGCGTCGACGGAGAGCACCAGCACCTGGCGGCCGAACCGCTCGGCGATCTCCCGGATCAGCTCCGGCCGTGCGATCGCCGCGGTGTTGACGCCCACCTTGTCGGCCCCGGCCCGCAGCAGCTTGTCGACGTCCTCGGCGCTGCGCACGCCACCGCCGACGGTGAGCGGGATGAACACCTGCTCGGCGGTGCGGCGCACCACGTCGTAGGTGGTTTCCCGGTTGCCGGACGAGGCGGTGATGTCGAGGAACGTCAGCTCGTCGGCGCCCTCCGCGTCGTACAGCTTGGCCATCTCGACGGGGTCGCCCGCGTCGCGCAGGTTCTGGAAGTTGACTCCCTTGACCACCCGTCCGTTGTCGACGTCCAGGCAGGGGATCACCCGTACCGCGAGGGTCATGCGGCACCTCCATCGGTTCCGGCCGGCCGGTACGCCTCGACCTCGACCTCGACGACCAGCGAGGGGTCGACGAAGCCGGAGACCACGAGCATCGACGCGGCCGGCCGGACGGCGCCGAAGATCTCCTTGTGTGCGCGCCCGACGTCGTCCACGTCGCGGGCGTGCGTGATGTACATCCGGGTGCGTACGACGTCCTCGGCGCCGAGCCCGAGCTGCTTCAGCGCGTCGATCGCCACGCCGAACGCGGTGACCGTCTGCTCGTACGGGCTGCCCGCGGCGATCTCGCCGCCGACGATCGACGTACAGCCGGAGACCAGGACCAGGCCGCCTGGAAGCTCGACGGCCCGGGAGTACCCGAAGGCCTCCTCCCAAGGGCCGCCGGACCTCACCCGGCGCACGGAACCGGTCATGCCGACACCGCCGCGAGGGCCTCCTCGAGCGTGAACGCCTTGGCGTACAGGGCCTTGCCGACGATGGCGCCCTCGACGCCCTCGGGGACCAGGGACGCGAGCGCCCGCAGGTCGTCCAGCGAGGAGACGCCGCCCGAGGCGACGACCGGCTTGTCGGTCGCCGCGCAGACGTTCTTCAGGAGTTCGAGGTTCGGGCCCTGGAGGGTGCCGTCCTTGGCGATGTCGGTGACGACGTAGCGGGCGCAGCCCTCGGAGTCGAGACGGGCGAGCGTCTCGTAGAGGTCGCCGCCGTCGCGGGTCCAGCCGCGGCCGCGCAGGGTCGTGCCGCGTACGTCGAGGCCGACGGCGATCTTGTCGCCGTGCTCCGCGATGACCTTGGCGACCCACTCCGGGGTCTCCAGCGCGGCGGTGCCCAGGTTGACGCGGCGGCAGCCGGTGGCGAGCGCGGCCTCGAGGGAGGCGTCGTCGCGGATGCCGCCGGACAGCTCGACCTTGATGTCCATGGCTCCGGCGACCTCCGCGATCAGCTCGCGGTTGTCACCGGTGCCGAAGGCGGCGTCCAGGTCGACAAGGTGCAGCCACTCGGCGCCGGCGCGCTGCCAGGCGAGCGCCGCTTCGACCGGGGAGCCGTAGGACGTCTCGGTACCGGACTCGCCATGGACGAGGCGGACGGCCTGGCCGTCGCGGACGTCGACTGCGGGAAGGAGTTCAAGCTTCGGCATCAGAGCGTCTCGATCCAATTGGTCAGCAGCTGGGCACCGGCGTCGCCGGACTTCTCGGGGTGGAACTGGGTGGCCCACAGGGCGCCGTTCTCGACGGCGGCGACGAACCGCTCGCCGTGTTCGGCCCAGGTCACCCGGGGTGCGCGCATGGCCGGGTTGGTGACCTCCAGGCCCCAGTCGTGCACGGCGTAGGAGTGCACGAAGTAGAACCGGGCGTCGTCGTCGAGGCCGGCGAAGAGCGCGCTGTCGTCGGGGGCGTCGACGGTGTTCCAGCCCATGTGCGGCACGACGGGCGCCTGCAGCGGGCCGACGGTGCCGGGCCACTCGTCGAGGCCCTCCGTCTCCACTCCGTGCTCGATGCCGCGGGCGAAGAGGATCTGCATGCCGACGCAGATGCCCATGACGGGGCGTCCCCCGGACAGCCGCCGGTCGATGACCCATTCGCCGCGGGCCTTCTTGAGTCCGTCCATGCAGGCGGAGAAGGCGCCGACGCCGGGGACCAGGAGCCCGTCGGCGTTCATCGCCTTGTCGTAGTCGCGGGTGATCTCGACGTCGGCGCCGACCCGGGCGAGCGCGCGCTCGGCGGAGCGCACGTTGCCGAACCCGTAGTCGAAGACGACGACCTTCTTCTGCGGTGTGGTGGTGGTCATCCCCAGATCCCCTGAATCCGCATGACGCCGGCGACCAGGCACATCGCGGACGCTCCGGCGAGCAGCACGACGGGCCCCTTGGGCATCTTCTGCTTCTTGAAGGAGTACACACCGCCGGCGAGGAACAGCCCGACGACGATGAGAATGGTCGACAGGCCGGTCACCGTGTCTCCTCCATCGCTTCTCCGCCCGCGCGGCGCGGAGGCGCGGGCATCGTGTCCGTCAGCAGCCCGGTGGCCGCGCGTGCGTCGCTCACAACGCACCCTTCGTGGACGGGAGAATCCCGGCGGCGCGCGGGTCGCGCTCCGCGGCGTACCGCAGGGCCCGGGCGAGCGCCTTGAACTGGCACTCCACGATGTGGTGGGCGTTGCGCCCGTACGGGACGTGGATGTGCAGCGCGATCTGGGCCTGGGCCACGAAGGACTCGAAGATGTGGCGGGTCATCGTCGTGTCGTAGGTGCCGATCATCGGCGCCATGTTCTCCGGCTCGGTGTGCACCAGGTACGGGCGGCCCGACAGGTCGACGGTGACCTGGGCGAGGGACTCGTCCAGCGGCACGGTGCAGTTGCCGAAGCGGTAGATGCCGACCTTGTCGCCGAGGGCCTGCTTGAAGGCGGCGCCCAGCGCGAGGGCGGTGTCCTCGATGGTGTGGTGCGTGTCGATGTGCAGGTCGCCGTCCGTCTTGACGGTGAGGTCGAAGAGGCCGTGGCGGCCGAGCTGGTCGAGCATGTGGTCGTAGAAGCCGACGCCGGTGGCGACGTCGACCTGACCGGTGCCGTCGAGGTTGATCTCGACGACGACCGAGGTCTCCTTGGTGGTGCGCTCGACCCGTCCTACGCGGCCGCTCATGAACTGTGCTCCTTCTTCAGTGCGCGAACCGCATCGAGGAACGCGTCGTTCTCTTCGGGCGTGCCCGCGGTGACCCGCAGCCATCCCGGTACGCCGTTGTCCCGGACGAGGACGCCGCGGTCGAGGATCTGCTGCCACACCGCGTGGGCGTCGGCGAACCGGCCGAACTGCACGAAGTTGGCGTCGGACTCCGTGACCTCGTAGCCGATGGCGCGCAGCTCCGCGACCAGCCGGTCCCGCTCGCTCTTCAGCTGCTCGACGTACCCGAGCAGCGTATCGGTGTGCTCCAGGGCCGCCAGCGCGGTGGCCTGGGTGACGGCGGACAGGTGGTACGGCAGGCGCACCAGCTGGACGGCGTCGACCACGGCGGGGTGTGCGGCCAGGTAGCCGAGGCGCAGTCCGGCGGCGCCGAACGCCTTGGACATGGTCCGGGAGATCACCAGGTTGGGGCGCCCCTCGATCAGGGGCAACAAGGAGGGGCGGTGGCTGAATTCCACGTACGCCTCGTCGACGACGACCAGCGACGGCTTCGCCGCCTGCGCGGCCTCGTACAGGGCGAGGACCGTGCCGGCGTCGACGGCGGTGCCGGTCGGGTTGTTCGGCGAGGTGATGAACACCACGTCCGGCCGGTGCTCGGCGATGGCGGCCCTGGCCGCGGCGGCGTCGAGGGTGAAGTCGTCGCCGCGCGGGCCGGAGATCCAGCCGGTGCCGGTGCCGCGCGAGATCAGGCCGTGCATCGAGTACGACGGCTCGAAGCCCATCGCGATGCGGCCGGGTCCGGCGAAGGTCTGCAGCAGTTGCTGGATGACCTCGTTGGAGCCGTTGGCGGCCCACACGTTCTCGCGGGCGACCGGGTGGCCGCCGGTACGGGTGAGATAGCGGGCCAGCTCGGTGCGCAGCTCGACCGCGTCCCGGTCGGGGTAGCGGTTGAGCTCGCGGGCCGCGTCGCGCACCCGCTCCGCGATCCGCTCGACCAGCGGCTCGGGCAGCGGGTACGGGTTCTCGTTGGTGTTCAGCCGGACGGGCACGTCGAGCTGCGGCGCCCCGTACGGGGACTTGCCGCGCAGTTCGTCGCGGATGGGGAGATCGTCGATGCCGAGGTCGTTCACTGCCCGGGCACCTTCCAGTCGAACCTCGCCTTGAGGGCCGCGCCGTGTGCGGGCAGGTCCTCGGCCTCGGCGAGCGTCACCACGTGGTGGGTGACGTCGGCGAGCGCGTCGCGCGTGTAGTCCACGATGTGGATGCCGCGCAGGAACGACTGCACCGACAGGCCGGAGGAGTGGCAGGCGCAGCCGCCGGTCGGCAGGACGTGGTTGGACCCGGCCGCGTAGTCGCCCAGGGAGACGGGCGCCCACGGGCCGACGAAGACCGCGCCCGCGTTGCGGACCCGGGCGGCGAGGGCGGCGGCGTCGGCGGTCTGGATCTCCAGGTGCTCGGCGCCGTAGGCGTTGACGACCTTCAGGCCGTCCTCGATGTCGGAGACGAGCACGATCGCGGACTGCCGGCCGCTGAGCGCGGGCTTGATCCGGTCCTCGACGTGCTTGGTCGCGGCGACCTGCGGCTCGAGCTCCCGCTCGACGGCGGCGGCCAGCTCCTCGGAGTCGGTGACCAGCACCGCCGCGGCCAGCGGGTCGTGCTCGGCCTGGCTGATCAGGTCCGCGGCGACGTGGGCGGGGTCGGCGGTGGCGTCGGCCAGGACGGCGATCTCGGTCGGGCCGGCCTCGGCGTCGATGCCGATCCGGCCGGTGAAGTAGCGCTTGGCGGCGGCGACCCAGATGTTGCCGGGGCCGGTGACCATGTTGGCGGGCGGGCAGGACTCGGTGCCGTACGCGAACATCGCGACCGCGGTGGCGCCGCCGGCGGCGTACACCTCGTCGACGCCGAGCAGCGCGCAGGCCGCGAGGATCGTCGGGTGCGGAAGGCCCGCGCCCCAATCACTGTCAAGAGGGGCCTTCTGGGCCGGGGAGGCCAGCGCGATGGACTCGACGCCCGCCTCCTGGGCCGGGACCACGTTCATGATCACGGACGAGGGGTAGACGGACCGGCCGCCGGGCGCGTAGAGACCGACCCGCTCGACCGGCACCCACTTCTCGGTGACGGTGCCACCGGGGACGACCTGGGTGGTGTGCTCGCTGCGGCGCTGGGCACGGTGCACGATCCTCGCCCGGCGGATGGACTCCTCGAGCGCGGCCCTGACCTCGGGGTCGAGCTGGTCGAGCGCCCGGGCCAGCGCGGCGGCGGGCACCCGCACCTGGTCCAGCTTCACGCCGTCGAATTTCTCCGCGTACTCGATCAGCGCCGCGTCGCCGCGATGATGCACGTCCTCGCAGATCGGCCGCACCTTCTCCAGGGCGGCTTCCACGTCGAATTCGGCACGGGGCAGCAGGTCGCGCAGAGCGCCACCCTCGGGGAGGGCGTCGCCGCGCAGATCGATTCGAGCCAGAAGATTAGATCGCAGCACGGAACCAATTCTCTCAGACCGGATCCAACGCTTGTTTCCCGTATCAGTGGCTGATACGTGCCCCACTGGATGACCATCACCACTAGCGTTCAGGCCGTCACTCAGCGGGAAGAACAGCTGTACGAGCCAACGAAGCGGAGGGGCGGCAGTGACCGAGCCGCTGGACGACGGGCCTCCGGACGGGGTGAGCCCGACCGAGCTGCAGATGTGGAACGCCTTCAGAAACGGAAGCACGCACGACCTCAGCGACACCGATCCCCTGCTGAATGATCCCTTCTCGCCCCTCCCCTGGGGCCCGGAGCGCAGTGTCCGCGCGTCGATCATGGCGCGGCTGCTGCTGAACGGCCCGGCCGCCCGGCCCGGCCGGGTCGCCGCGCTCAAGCTGCGCGGGGCACAGATCACCGGAACACTCAAGCTGGCCGGCGGCAGCATCGCCCCGTACGTGGAGCTGCACGGCTGCCGCTTCGAGAACGAGCTGCTGATGCCGGAGGCGCACTTCACCACCGTGCGCATGGTCGGCTGCGCGATACCTCGGATCGAGGCGGCCAGGCTGCGCACGGAGGGCGACCTGCATCTGCCGCGCTGCCGCATCGACCACGGCATCCGGCTCACGGACGCCCAGATCGGCACGGACCTGCTGATCAACCAGATCCATGTGCGACCGGACCGCCGGGGCCGGGCCATCACCGCCGACGGCCTGTCGGTCGCCCAGGATCTGCAGGCCGATCTGATCGAGACTTACGGCGAGTTCAGCCTGCGCGGTGCGAAGGTCGGCGTGTCGCTCAGTCTCCGCGGCAGCCGGCTGCGGGCCGCCGCGGAGCGCCGCGCGCTGAACGCGCCCCAGCTGAGCGTCGAGCGCACCCTCTACATGACGGGCGCCTGGGTGAGCGTGGCCACCGGCAACCAGGGCGCCACGCCCCCCTTCGGCACCACCACGCCGTACGGCTCGGCGGAACGCGGCTCCCGGCTTCAGCCCTTCGAATGCCACGGTGGCGTCCGCCTCGACGACGGACGGTTCGGCGACGCCGTCGACCTCCAGCGGGCGCGGTTCGTGCTGAGTCCGCGCGAGGAGCTGTCGCTGCGCCGGATCTCGACACCGGAACTGCGGTTCAACGCGGAGCGCCCCGAGGAGGGACGGGTCGTCCTCAACGGCGCCAAGGTCGTGACGCTGATCGACCTGGCGGCGAGCTGGCCCGGCCCCGGCGGCCTCGCGATGGGCGGCTTCGTCTACGAGAACCTGGTGCCGTACGAGGAGTTCCCGCTGTCGCGGCGGCTGGAGTGGGTGGCCTCCGCGACGCCGGAGTACTCCCCCGAGCCGTACGAACGGCTCGCGACCGTGCTGCGCAACAGCGGGGAGGACGCGGATGCCCGGGAGGTCCTGCTGGCCAAGCACCGCCGCCGCCGGGAGACGCTGCCGCTGGCCGGGAAGCTGTGGGGACATCTGCAGGACCTGACGGTGGCGTATGGCTACCGGCCGGGCCGTGCGGCGCTGTGGATGGCGGTGCTGTGGGCGGCCGGCGCGTTCGCCTTCGCCCAGGTCACTCCGCCTCCCATCAAGCCGGGCGAGCATCCGGAGTGGAACCCGGCGCTGTACGCTCTCGATCTGCTGGTGCCGGTGATCAATCTCGGCCAGGACGGACACTGGCGACTCCAGGGCGGATGGCAGTGGGCCGCCGCCGTTCTGGTGCTGCTGGGGTGGATTCTGGCGACCACGGTGGCGGCTGGTGCGACACGGCTGCTGCGTCGCGGCTGAGCCGCAATCTTTACCGTCTCTTGACTTCGGCCGGGGCAACCATCCGGTTGCCACCAAAGCTTCACAGGCGCCCCCTGGCGCGGCGTTCACCTGCGCCTTTTCAATGGTCCGCACCATGTCACTGCTTCGTGTCCTGATCCGTACCGCGCGCATGATGCGTCATACGCCACGGCTCGCCGCGGGCCTCACCCCCGCGGAGTCGGTACTGCTCGACGCCCCCGACGAGCGGCTCGCCCCCGTGCTGGTCGCGGCCGCCGCCGGGGAGTACGGACCGGCCGCGGAGCTGCTGGCGGCCACACGGGAATCGGCCGAATGGGAGAACCGCGACCGCTACGTCGTGCGGCTCGCGGCCTTCGCCCGCAACCGGGACGAATGGCTCGGCAACTGGCTCGCCGCGTCACCGCGCGACACGGACGCCCTCGTCGTCAAGGCCGAGCTCGCGGTCCGCAGGGCCTGGGAGTCACCCGCCCGCCCGGAACTGCTGCGCGAGCTGGCCCCGCTGATCGACGCGGCGGCGGAGGCCGAGCCGGGCGACCCCGTGCCCTGGCGGATCGCCCTCGACCACGCGCGCGGCACGCATGCCACGCACACGGCCTTCGAGTCGCTGTGGGAGCAGGCCGTACGCCGCTCCTCGCACCACTACGGCTGCCATGTGGCGGCGCTCAAGTACCTCTCCGCCCAGTGGTACGGCTCGCACCGCGAGTGCTTCGACTTCGCCGAGAAGGCCGCCGAGGACGCCCTGCCCGGCTCGCTGGTGCAGGCGCTGCCGGTGCGCGCGGCGTGCGTGCAACTGCTCGGCGGGGCGCCGAGGACGTCCGTGCAGGACGACCGGATCGACGCGGCGGCGGACCTCGCGGTCACGCTCTCCCACGAGTACGGCCCCGGCGACCCGTGGCCCGCCGAGATGCGCAACCTGCTCGCCTACGTACTGATGGCGCGGGGACGCTGGGAGGAGGCGCTGACCCAGTTCCGGCTGATCGGCCCGTACGCGACGTCCTTCCCGTGGTCGTCGGTGACCGAGGACCCGCTGGACCGGTTCCTCAGGACGCGCGACAGCGCCCGGATCGAGGTCGCCTCGGCGACGCCGCTGCCCGCGTGGCCGGGTCGGGCGCACTACGCGCGGCGGCAGGACCGCAGGGAGAGAGGACCGGCCACGGCGGCCGGGCGGTAGGGGCCGTGGGCGCGGGCTTCCGGCCACGGGCCGCGGGGACGCCGGGACGCAGGGACCGCCCATGGCCGCCGGGACGCAGGGGGCGGGAACGGCCCGGTCGCCCGACCATTACTCTTGACCGCTGTGACCACCGCTCGCCTGCCGCTCTTCCCGCTGAACTCGGTACTGTTCCCGGGCCTTGTGCTGCCGCTGAACATCTTCGAGGAGCGTTATCGCGCCATGATGCGCGAGCTGCGGAAGACGGACGAGGAGGAGCCGCGGCGCTTCGCCGTGGTCGCCATCCGGGACGGGCGCGAGGTCGCGCCCGCCGCGCCCGGCATGCCCGACCAGACCGCGGTCATGGAGCGCGGCCCCGCCGCCGGCTTCGGCCCGGACCCGGCGCAGGCGTTCCACCGGGTGGGCTGCATCGCCGACGCGGCGACCATCCGTGAACGCGGCGACGGCAGCTTCGAGGTGCTCGCCACCGGCACGACCCGCGTCAAGCTGCTGTCCGTCGACGCGAGCGGCCCGTTCCTGACGGCCGAACTCGAGGAGATCCCCGAGGAACAGGGCGAGGGCGCGGGGATGCTGGCGGAAGGCGTGCTGCGGGCCTTCCGCAGCTACCAGAAGCGGCTGGCGGGAGCGCGGGAGCGGTCGCTGTCGACGGGCACGGAGCTGCCCGACGACCCGTCGGTCGTCTCGTACCTCGTCGCAGCGGCGGCGGTCCTCGACACCCCCGCCAAGCAGCGCCTGCTCCAGGCGCCGGACACGGCGACACGGCTGCGCGAGGAACTGACGCTGCTGCGGGCGGAGACGGCCGTGCTGCGGCATCTGCCGTCACTGCCGGCCGTGGACCTGACATGGCGGCCGACGAGCCCCAACTGACGCGAGGAGTCCCTGCCTTGGCGAAGAACGCGACGAAGAAGGCGAAGAAGCAACCGGGCGGCACACCGGCGACGGTCGCGCTGACGGCCGCGGGGACGCCGTTCACCCTGCACGCCTACGAGCACGACCCGTCGTCGCCCTCCTACGGCGAGGAGGCGGCGGAGGCCCTCGGGGTCTCCCCCGACCGCGTCTTCAAGACCCTCGTGGCGGACGTGGACGGCACCCTGACGGTGGCGGTCGTCCCCGTCGCGGGCCAGCTGGACCTGAAGGCCCTTGCGTCGGCGGTCGGCGGCAAACGGGCGGCGATGGCGGACCCGGCGGCGGCAGAACGCACGACGGGTTACGTCCGCGGCGGTATCTCCCCGCTGGGGCAGCGGAAGCGGCTGCCGACGGTGGTGGACGCGTCGGCGTCGGCGCACGAGACGGTGTGCGTGTCGGCGGGGCGCCGGGGCCTGGAGGTCGAGCTGTCCCCCACGGACCTGGTGGCCCTGACGTCGGCCACGGTCTCCCCGATCGCCCGCGCATAGCCCCTGCGGGGGGGCGCTGCGCGGGCTTGTCCCCTACCCGCCCCTTCCTGTAACCGGGGCTCCGCCCCGGACCCCGGTACCGCGCTTCGCGCGGTGGCCTCAATCGCCGGCCGGGCTGCACAGCAGCCCGGCCGGGGGCACTCCCCCTACGGCCTGGCGGCGTGGGAGGTGCCCCCACCCACGCCGCCAGGCCGTAGGGGGAGATTGAGGCGCGGGGGTCCGGGGCGGAGCCCCCGGTTACGGGAAGGGGCGGGGTGGGGAACAAGCCCCGCGCAGCGGGTCGGCCGTAGGGGGAAACGTCACTGCGGAGGCGCCGGCGGCGCCTCCGGCCAGTCCGGCTCCGGGTCGCGCGGCCCGAACAGCGCCGTCAGCCCCAGATGCACCAGCATCGCCGCCACCGGCCACGCCAGCAGCACACCCTTCGCCCCGAGATCCAGGTACGCGTCGAAGGTGACCCCTTCGCCCACCTCGCGCGCATGCGCCACCACGTCCCGCTGCGGGCCGAACCACACGCCGATGCCCCAGCCCAGCAGCGAGGCGAGCAGGCCGCCCACCGCCAGGGCGACGACCAGCGCGATGCCGCCGCTCCTGCGGAAGAGGAAGACCGCCGCCGCGCTCAGCGCGCCGAGACCGACGGCCAGCAGCAGGAACGTGCCGTCCGCCCCGATCGCCTCCTCGCCCTCCGTGTCCTTGAGGAAGACGCCCTCGGAGTTGGAGATCAGCGGCACTCGCGGTGCCAGCCACAGCCACAGCAGGCCCAGGGCGACGCCCGCGAGCGTCACGGCCACCAGGATCAGCGCCGAGTCCCGCAGGTCCTTCCGACGCTCCGCGGCCGCCGCGGCCTCGTCCTTCGCCGTCCGTTGCGCATACATCGACGACGGCCCCGGCCCGGCGGGCGGCACCTGCCAGGGGTTGTTCTCCGAGGAGGGCTCGTGGGGCTGGTGCGGCGGCGTCAGAGGTGCGGTCACCCCGCCATCGTGCCAGGCCCGCCACGGCGGCGCCTCATCGGACCGCTGCCCGCCGGTAAGCCCACGTCGCGACTGCCAGGGACACGACCCCGACCACCGCGCAAACCGCGAGATCGAGGCCGACGGCGGCCCAGTCCGGGTGGGTGTCGAAGGTCCTGGCGAGGGCCTCGACCCCGTACGTGGACGGCAGCAGGTCACGCAGGTACGGAACCGGCCCGGGCAGCCGGTCGGCCGGGAGCACGCCGAGCAGCAGCGCCGCGGACATGCCGAGCTGCCCGAGCAGCGTGGCCAGCTCCTGGCGCGGTGCCAGCAGTCCGAGGGCCGCGCCGAGACCGGCGAGGGCCGCGCCGGCCAGCGGGATCACCGCGACCAGCACCCACAGATGCGTGAGCGGCAGCTGGAAGAGCATGCTGCCCGCGATCGCCGTCACCACCGTGCCCGGCACGGTGAAGGAGGCGTAGGCGGCCGCCGCGCCGAGTACCACGGCCGCGGGCGGCACGGGGAGCGTCGCATAGTGGTCGAGGCCGCCGCCGGCGCGCAGCTGCCCGAAGTACTGGGCGAGCAGATTGAGCGCGACGAACGCGACGACGAGCACACTCGCTCCCGCGACGACCGCGCGCGCCTCCGTCCCGCCGTCGACGACGCCCCGCATCAGCACCATGATCCCGACGGACTGGAAGGTCGCCACGAACAGCAGCGGGATACGGGCGACCCGCGCCCGCGACAGCTGCGCCCGGTACACGGCGGCCAGCGCCGGCAGCAGCCGGGCGCGCGGAGCGAGCTCCGCGGGGGCTTCCTCCGCCGCCGGTGCCGATCGCGCGGCGGCCACCGCCCCGGCGGATTCCGCGGACACGATGCTCACGCCTTGACCAGCCCTTTCGTCGTGTTCCCTCCGAGTGCCAAGTACACGTCCTCCAGGCTCGGCGTGGCGAGAGTGAAGTCGTCGAGCGCCGCGAACGCCGCTCCCCCGGTCACCGCGGCGACCGCCGCCCGTGCCTCCTCGGGCGCGAGCCGCAGGACCCAGCGCCGCCCGGACTCCTGTGCGGAGCCGCGGAGGGCGGCGACCTCGGGGACGTCGAGCGGGGCGCGGTCGCGCCACACGAGCTCGACCCGTACCTCACCGGCGACGCGTTCCTTCAGCCCGGACGGGCTGTCGCAGGCGATGACCCGGCCGCGGTCGAGGACGGCGACGCGGTCGAGGACGGTTTCGGCCTCGATGACGTTGTGGGTGACGAGCAGTACGGTCGCGCCGTGCTCGGCGCGGCGCCGGTCGACCGCCGCCCAGACGGCACGCCGTGCGACGGGGTCCATCCCGGTGGTGGGTTCGTCGAGCACCAGCACCGGCCGCTCCCCCACGAGGGTCGCGGCGAAGCAGGCGAGCCGCCGCTGGCCGCCGGACAGCTTCTTCAGGGGGCGGCCCGCGAGGCCGGTGAGGCCGAGCTCCTCGAGGACGGCGTCCCGCGCGGCGCGCGCCTCGCGTGCGGCCAGTCCGCGCAGCCGCCCGGTGGTCTCGGCGGCCAGCGCGACGGTCAGTTCGTCGAGTGCGGTGGACTCCTGGCCGAGGTAGCCGATGAGCCGGGAGGCGCGCTCGGGGTGGCGTACGAGGTCGTGGCCGAGGACACGGACGCTGCCGGAGTCGGGGCGCATCAGTCCGGTGAGTTGTCGCACCAGGGTCGATTTGCCCGCCCCGTTGGGTCCGAGCAGGCCGAAGATCTCGCCGCGCCGCACCTCGAGGCTGATCCCGTCGGTGGCACGCACCTCGGGTGTCCCGGGCGTGCCCCGTCTGCCGCGCGCGGCGGGGTACGTCTTGACCAGATCCCGCACCACGCACACCGTACTCACGAGGTACGAGACTACGGGGTCCGTCCGCCCCGGATGCCCTCGGGCCCCGAGTGCTCTCCCGTCGGGCCGTGCTCGGCGGCCGTCCGTACGTCGATCTCGCGCCAGAATCCCGCCCGGATCGCATACCGGTCGTGCTCGTCGATCTGGTCGTCCTTGTGGGCCAGGAGTCCGAAGCGTGCGGCGTAGCGCAGCAGTTCGCCGTCGATGCGGTGCGGGATGCGCGGGTACAGGGTGGACAGCTTCTGCACGTGCCCGTTCTCGGGCAGCCGCTCCATCCAGCGCCGTGCGAAGACCTGGCCGACCTCGAACGGGTCGCCGCCGACGGTGGTGATGTCCTCCTCGCGGTCGGCCCAGCGCTGTTCGGCACTGGTGAGCTGGGCCAGGGTCGGCAGCGAGGCGGACTCCGGCGGCTCGCCGAGCGTCGCACTGCCGGGCCGTTCGATCCAGCCCTTGTCGGAGGACCAGCGCAGGGTCGCGTTCGGCGGGTGGGCGGCGGCGGGCGGGGCGGGCTGCTGCCCGGGGGCGCGCAGGCCGGCGAGGTCCTTGGGAGTGGGCACGCCCTTGGCGGGGGCGGGCGCGGGCTCCGCGCCGTTCTCCGCGGGAGGTGTGCGGGTGCCGCCGCGTACGGCGTCCTCGGCGCGCTCGGCGGCCGCGGCGAGCGCGGACTCGGGAAGGGGGGCCGACAGGATGGCCGCGATCTCGGGCCGGGGAACCGGCGGGGGCGCGCAGACGCCGGTGAGTTCCTTGGCCCGTACGGCCCGGGTGATCCACACCCGGTCGAGCACCCGGCGTTCGTCGGCCTCCGCGACGAGGTCCTCGGACTGGTTGTAGTCGCCGTCCGCGGCCTGCACGGCCCAGAGGTGGACCGCGACGCCGTGTTCCTTGGCGGACATCAGACCGGGCAGCAGGTCGCCGTCGCCGGTGACCAGCACCACGTCGGAGCAGGCGCGGTTCCTGGCCAGTTCGGTGAGTTCCGCGTGCATCGCCGCGTCGACGCCCTTCTGTGCCCAGCGGCCGTCGCTGCGGGTCAGAGCGCCGAGCCGGACGGTCACCCGGGGCATCACGCGCAGCCGCCGGTGCTCGGGCTGGGGAACGCGGTCGGGTGCGCCGTCGAACCAGTAGATGCGGAGCAGCGGCTGCTGGGTGTCGGCTTCCGCGAGTTCGCGCAGGCCGTGGATGAGGGCCGCATGGTCGACGGTGATCCGCGATCGGGCGGGCTCTCCGGCGAGCAGGCTGGCGGCAGCGCCCAGCAGATAGCCGGCGTCCACCAGGACGACGCAGCGGTCCACGCGTACCACCCTCTTTCGCGAGCTCAACGGTGCTTGGGATCGGGGATTGTTCCGGCTTTCCTTCGAGTCTGCCCGACCACGGGAGGCTTAACGGCCGGAACTCGATCATCGGCGTGGCGGATCGGGCCAGTCCCTCCGTACCAAGGGGTGATTACGGACCGCAATGATCCAAAATGCGACGGTTATAGGCTTATGTGAGTCTGGTCGCGGCCCTGGCCCCTAAACCCCCACAGGAGGCACCCCATGGCCAAGAACAAGAAGCAGGAACGCACCCAGAACAAGTCCTCTGCAGCGGAGCGCGGCACCCAGCAGGCTCGCAGCTCCTCGATGGAGGCGCAGGCCGAGCAGCGGGCGCAGTCGGTCACTCCGTCCGATGTGGCCCACAAGGGCCGGCAGAAGCGCTTCGGCCACAACTGACCGGCTTGCCGGCCTGCATGACGCGTAATGCGTAACGCCAGAAGGGGCGCTCCCGTGACGACGGGAGCGCCCCTTCTGCGTGTTCTGCTGTCCGTACGGGACGCGGGTCCGGTCAGCCGGCCAGGCAGGACGGGCCGAGCAGCACCTTGAGGTCGCCGAAGAGTGCCGGGTCGGGCTGCACCCGGTGCCGGTCGAGCCGCAGGACGGTGGTCTTGCGGGGGCCCTGGAGCTTGATGCGCACCTCCGTGTTGCCCTTGTGGTGGCTGAGGATCTCGCCGAGGCGGCTGACCATGGGCGGGGTGACCTTGACCGTCGGGATGGTCACCACCACGGGCGCGTTGGTACCCGCGGAGGACAGGTCGGGGACCATCAGCTCCATCGCGACGAGCCGCGGGATGTCCTCGCGCTTGTCGAGCCGGCCCTTGACGAACACCACGGTGTCCTCGACGAGCTGGGTGGAGACGAGCTGGTAGGTCGCCGGGAAGAACATGCACTCGATGGAGCCGGCCAGGTCCTCGACGGTGGCGATCGCCCAGGCGTTGCCCTGCTTGGTCATCTTGCGCTGCAGGCCGGAGATGATGCCGCCGATGGTGACGACCGCGCCGTCCGCGTGCTCGCCGCCGGTGAGCTGGGAGATCGCGGCGTCCGTCTTGTCGGAGAGGACGTGCTCGATCCCGAAGAGCGGGTGGTCGGAGACGTACAGGCCGAGCATCTCGCGCTCCTGCGCGAGCAGGTACGACTTCTCCCACTCGACGTCGGAGAACTCGACGTCGAGCCCGAAGCCCGGCTCCTCGCTCGCCTCGTCACTCATGCCGCCGAAGAGATCGAACTGCCCTTCGGCCTCCTTGCGCTTGACCGCGACCACGTTGTCGATCATCGGCTCGTGGTGGGCGACGAGGCCCTTGCGGGTGTGGCCCATCTCGTCGAAGGCACCGGCCTTGATGAGGGACTCGACGGTGCGCTTGTTGCAGACGACGGCCTCGACCTTGTCGAGGAAGTCGGGGAAGGAGCTGTACTTCCCCTTCGCCTTGCGGGTCCTGATGATCGACTCGACCACGTTCTGCCCGACGTTGCGCACGGCGGTGAGGCCGAACAGGATCACGTCGTCGCCTTGCGCGGCAAAGTTCGACATGGACTCGTTGACGTTCGGCGGGAGGACCCTGATGCCCATGCGCCGGCACTCGTTCAGATAGACGGCCGACTTGTCCTTGTCGTCCTTGACCGAGGTGAGCAGCGCCGCCATGTACTCCGCGGGGTGGTTGGCCTTGAGGTACGCCGTCCAGTAGGAGACGAGGCCGTACGCGGCGGAGTGGGCCTTGTTGAAGGCGTATCCGGCGAAGGGGACCAGCACGTCCCACAGAGCCTGGATGGCCTCGTCGCTGTAGCCCTTCTCCCGGGCGCCCTTCTGGAAGAGGACGAAGTTCTTCGCCAGCTCGTCGGGCTTCTTCTTGCCCATCACGCGGCGGAGGATGTCGGCCTCGCCGAGCGAGTAACCGGCGATGATCTGGGCGGCCTTCTGGACCTGCTCCTGGTAGACGATCAGGCCGTAGGTGACGTCCAGGACCTCCCGGAGCGGCTCCTCCAGCTCCTTGTGGATCGGCGTGATCTCCTGCTGCTTGTTCTTGCGCAGCGCGTAGTTCGTGTGCGAGTTCATGCCCATCGGGCCCGGGCGGTAGAGCGCGGACACGGCGGAGATGTCTTCGAAGTTGTCGGGCTTCATCAGCCGCAGCAGGGAGCGCATGGGCCCGCCGTCGAACTGGAAGACGCCGAGGGTGTCACCGCGCTGGAGCAGCTCGAAGGTCTTGGGGTCGTCGAGCGGGAGGGAGAGCATCTCCAGGTCGATGCCCTTGTTGGACTTCACCATCTTGATGGCGTCGTCCATGATCGTGAGGTTGCGCAGGCCCAGGAAGTCCATCTTCAGCAGGCCGAGCGACTCGCACTGCGGGTAGTCCCACTGGGTGATGGTCACACCGTCGGTGTGCCGCACCCAGATCGGGGCGTGGTCGACGATCGGCTCGCTGGACATGATCACACCGGCCGCGTGCACGCCCATCTGCCGGACCAGGCCCTCCACGCCGCGCGCGGTGTCGATGACCTTCTTCACGTCCGGCTCGTTCTCGTACATCGCACGGATCTCGCCGGCCTCGCTGTAGCGCGGGTGGGAGGGGTCGGTGATGCCGTTGAGATCGATGCCCTTGCCGAGGACGTCGGCGGGCATGGCCTTGGTGAGCCGGTCGCCCATCGCGTACGGGTAGCCCAGCACGCGGGCGGAGTCCTTGATCGCGTTCTTCGCCTTGATCTTGCCGTACGTGCCGATCATGGCGACCTTGTCGGCGCCGTACTTCTCCGTCACGTACCTGATCACCTCGACGCGCCTGCGCTCGTCGAAGTCGATGTCGACGTCGGGCATGGAGACGCGCTCGGGGTTGAGGAACCGCTCGAAGATCAGACCGTGCGGGATCGGGTCGAGGTCGGTGATGCCCATGGCGTAGGCGACGATCGAGCCGGCCGCGGAGCCACGGCCGGGGCCCACCGCGATGCCGTTGTTCTTGGCCCACATGATGAAGTCGGCGACGACGAGGAAGTACCCCGGGAACCCCATCTGGATGATGACGTCCATCTCGTACTCGGCCTGCTTCTGGCGGTCCTCGGGGATGCCGCCGGGGAAGCGGCGCTCCATGCCGCGCCGGACCTCCTCCTTGAACCAGGTGACCTCGGTGTGGCCCTCGGGGATCTCGAACTTCGGCATGAGGTCGCGCTTCTCGAACATCCCGGTGGTGTCGATCTGCTCGGCGACCAGGAGGGTGTTGCGGCAGCCCTCCTGCCAGGCGTCGGACGAGTCGATGGCGTACATCTCGTCCGTCGACTTGAGGTAGTAGCCCGTGCCGTCGAACCGGAAGCGGTCCGGGTCGGAGAGGTTCTTGCCGGTCTGGATGCACAGCAGCGCGTCGTGCGCGGTCGCCTCGTGCGCGTACGTGTAGTGGGAATCGTTGGTGACCAGCGGCGGGATGCCGAGCTTCTTGCCGATCTCCAGCAGTCCGTCGCGGACGCGGCGCTCGATCTCGATGCCGTGGTCCATCAGCTCCAGGAAGTACCGGTCCTTGCCGAAGATGTCCTGGTACTCGGAGGCGGATTTCAGGGCTTCGTCGAACTGGCCGAGACGCAGCCGCGTCTGCAGCTCGCCGGAGGGGCAGCCGGTGGAGGCGATCAGACCCTCCGACCACTGGGAGATGGTCTCCTTGTCCATCCGGGGCCACTTCTGCAGCCAGCCCTCCGCGTACGCGTCGGAGGAGAGGCGGAAGAGGTTGTGCAGGCCCGTCGCGTTCGCGGCCCAGATGGTCTTGTGGGTGTAGCCACCGGAGCCGGAGACGTCGTCCCGCTTCTGGTGCGGCTGGCCCCACTGGATCTTGCGCTTGTTGCGCCGCGACTCGGGCGCGACGTACGCCTCGATGCCGATGATCGGCGTGACCCCGGCCTTCTGCGCGGAGTGGAAGAAGTCGTACGCCCCGTGGAGGTTGCCGTGGTCGGACATGGCGATATGGGTCATGCCCATCTCGTTGCACGCCTCGAACATGTCCTTGAGCCGCGCAGCACCGTCCAGCAGCGAGTACTGGGTGTGGACGTGCAGGTGCGTGAAGGGCGGCTTGGTCACGGCGACGGGCCTCCGAAGAACAGTGGGCGACAGGCTGCGGTCAGTCCCGGGGGACAGCCTGGAAGTCTACGTCCCGCCACTGACACTCCGGTCAAAAACCGCCGCACGGCGCCCCCCGGCGAGGGGCCGTCGGCCGAGTGACGGGTGGGCACTCCCGCGTACCTTCGTACGTTGCACGGGGCGGAAAAGCTGTCCCGTACGCCATGCACCAGGAGGCACCCAGAGATGCCGGTCCCGCAGCCCATCGCCGAGCAGCGCGGCGAGGAGATCCTCGCCGTCTTCGACACCGCCTTCGGCGAGCTCCTGGCCGCCGACCCGGCCGCCTTCCGGGTCAAGTTCCGCAAGATGGCGGCCTCGGCGTTCGCCTTCTACCGGGGCACGGCCTGCCTTTTCTACAACGACCTGGAGCGGGAGCAGCACGCCGGCCCCTACCTGGACGAGCGGACGGGCCGGGTGTGGATCCACGGCGATCTCCACGCGGAGAACTTCGGCACGTACATGGACGCAGGCGGCCGGCTGGTCTTCAACGTCAACGACTTCGACGAGGCCTATGTGGGCCCGTTCACCTGGGACCTCAAGCGGCTGGCCGCCTCGCTCGCGCTGATCGGCTACACCAAGGCGCTCAGCGACGACCGGATCACCGAGCTGGTGCGGATCTGCGCGGCCGCCTACCGGGAGCGCATCCATGTCCTCGCGACCGGTGCCAAGGACGACGACGTGCCGCAGTTCACCCTGGACACGGCGGACGGGCCGCTGCTCGGGGCGCTGCGCGTGGCGCGCTCGCTGACCCGGTTCTCGCTGCTGGACTCCATGACGGAGATCCGTGACTTCGAGCGCCGGTTCGCCTCCGGCGCGGGCGCGATCGAGCTGGACGCCGCCACCCGGTACAAGGTGCTGGCCGCCTTCGACGGCTATCTGGAGACGCTGCCCGAGTCCAGCCTGGCCCGCCCGGACTCCTACCGGGTCAAGGACGTCGTGGGCCGGCGCGGCATCGGCATCGGCTCTGCCGGACTGCCGTCGTACAACATCCTGCTGGAGGGCAACAGCGACGCCCTCGAGAACGATGTCGTGATCTACATGAAGCAGGCGCAGACTCCCGCGGTCTCCCGGCACATCACCGACCCGCAGGTGCGCGGCTACTTCCAGCACGAGGGCCACCGCACGGTGATCTCGCAGCGCGCCCTCCAGGACCACGCCGACCCGTGGCTCGGCTGGACCGAGCTGGACGGCTCCGGCCAGCTGGTCGCGGAGGTCTCCCCGTACGCGGTGGATCTGGACTGGTCCGACATCGACGACGTGGAGGAGATCGCGGCCGTCGTCGCCGACCTGGGCCGGGCCACGGCGACCATGCACGCCGCGGCCGACGACGAGAGCGGCCACCTGCTGGTGCCGTTCTCCACCGAGCGGGCCATCGACGCGGCGATCTCCGCCGACGAGGAGGGCTTCGGCGAGCATCTCGTGGACTTCGCGCACGGTTACGGGGCCAGGGCGCGGGCCGACCACCAGATCTTCGTGGACCTGTTCCGCAACGGCCGGATCCCGGGCATGTAGGCCCCGGACCCGGGCGGAACACCTTTTAAGAGACTCTTAAGAAGCGCATGGCACACTCGGCTGCGATGGACATCTCAGGGATGCAGCTCAGGGGGCTGCGGGCAGCGGTCTTCACGGCACTGGTCGTGACGCTGTCCGCCGCCTCCCACGTGCTGCTGTCCCGGGCCCCGCTGCCGCTGACCACCGTCGCCGCCCTCGCCGCCGCCGTGTTCGCCGTGGCCTTCGCACTGTCGGGCAAGGAGCGTGGGTTCTGGCGCATCGCCGGGCTGCTGATCCCGCTGGAGCTGGCCGCGGACACGGTCTTCACCACGGGACAGCACGTCTGCTACGGCCCTGCCGGCGGCCCGGTCTCCGGTTCGTTGCGCGCGGTCGGCTTCGACGTGCTGTGCGGCGGCGGTGAGGTCGGCGCGGCGCTGCCGGGCACGGCGCTGCCCGTGGACGGCACGGGTCTCGCGGCGGTGCTGCGCACCGCCGACCCGGCCCAGCCGTGGCTGCTGCTCGCCGCGCATGTGGGTGTCGGCCTGCTCGCCGCGGCCTGGCTGCGGCGCGGCGAGTCCGCGGTGGCCGGGCTGCTGCGGACGGTGGGCGCGTTCGCCTTCCGGCCGCTGCTGCTGGCCGTCGCCGCCGTCCACGCCCCCGGCCCCGGGCGCCGGGCGCCGCGCCCGGAGCCGTACGCGCCCCGGCCCTCGCGCACCCGTCTGCTGGTGCACTCCGTGGGACGGAGGGGACCGCCGCGTTCGGTCGCGCTCTGCGCCTGAACCGGAGATCCCCCTCTTTCGTACGTCCCTTATGTGCGTCCCCACACGGAGTGAATGATCATGAGCAAGCGCAACAGCCAGGCCAACAAGGCGGCGGCCCGCGAGCGGCTGCGCCAGGAGCGCGAGCGCCAGGCCAAGAAGGACAAGGTCCGCCGGCAACTGACGGTCGCGGGATCGTCCGTCGTCGTGCTGGCGATCGCCGGCGGCATCGGCTACGGCGTCATGCAGGCCAACAAGCCGGGCCACTGGGAGTCGGTGGCCGAGCAGTCGGACGTCACCGCGCCGAAGAACACCTCCGGTGAGAACGGCACGACCGTCGTCATCGGCAAGGACAGCGCGAAGAAGACGCTGGAGCTGTACGAGGACTCCCGCTGCCCGGTCTGCGCGACCTTCGAGCAGGCGGTCGGCGAAACGGTCGAGAAGGACGTCGACGCCGGCAAGTACAAGATCCAGTACATCGGTGCCACCTTCATCGACAACGCCACCAACGGCGAGGGCTCCAAGAACGCGCTGAGCGCGCTGGGCGCCGCGCTGAACGTGAGCCCCGACGCCTTCCTCGCGTACAAGTCGGCGCTGTACTCGGCGGAGTTCCACCCGGAGGAGAACGACGACAAGTTCGCCAAGGACTCCTACCTCGTGGAGATCGCCGATTCGGTGCCCGCGCTCAAGGGCAACGAGGAGTTCAGGAAGAACGTCGAGGACGGGACGTTCGACGCCTGGGCGATGAAGATGTCGGAGAAGTTCGACAAGAGCGGGGTCAAGGGCACCCCGACCCTCAGGATGGACGGCAGGAACGTGACGGCCGAGGGCAGCGAGAACGCGCCCATGACGGTCCAGGAGTTCACCACCGCGGTCGACAAGGCGCTGAAGGGCTGATGGTCCTCTGACGGGCGGTCACTGACCGGCGCGCTCCGGACCGTCGCCGACAGGTCCGCCGGCAGGGAGTCCGAGGCAACACTCAGGTTTACCGCTCCGGATGGGCGGGCGAACTTTCTCCGTTCGCCCGCCCTTTCGACGTACTGATCAGTAGTCTGATCGGCCGTGACCAGTCGATCTTTCTCAACTCCCAGTCGCCGCACGGTCGTCAAGGCCGCTGCCGCCACCGCCGTCGCCGCACCCGTCCTCGCGGCGGCCGCCTCCCCCGCCACAGCGGCGGAGCAGACCCCGGCCTTCCTCCACGGCATCGCGTCCGGTGACCCGCTGCCCGACGGCGTCCTGCTGTGGACCCGTGTCACTCCGAGCCCCGACGCACTGCCCGGCTCCGGCCTCGGAGCCGGGACGGAGGTGGTCTGGGAGGTCGCGGAGGACAAGGACTTCGCCCTGACCGTCGCCCGTGGCACCATCACCTCGACGGCCGCCGCCGACCACACCGTGAAGGCCGATGTGCGCGGCCTGCGCCCGGCAACCTCCTATTGGTACCGCTTCACCGCGGGCTCCACCGTCTCGCCGGCCGGGCGCACCCGCACCGCGCCCGCCGCGGACGCGGCCGCACCCGGTGTGCGTTTCGGTGTGGTCTCCTGCGCCAACTGGGAGTCGGGCTGGTTCTCCGCCTACCGTCACCTGGCCGCGCGCGGCGACCTCGACGCGGTCCTGCACCTCGGCGACTACATCTACGAGTACGCGACCGGCGGCTACCCGGCGGAGGAGTACGGCGTACGGCAGCACGAGCCGAGACACGAGATCGTGACGCTCGCCGACTACCGCCTGCGGCATGCCACCTACAAGACCGACCCGGATCTCCGGGCCCTGCACGCCGCGCACCCGCTGATCGCGATATGGGACGACCACGAGCTGGCCAACGACGCGTGGGCCGGCGGCGCCGAGAACCACACGCCCGGCGCCGAGGGCGAGTGGGCGGCCCGCGTCGCGGCCGCCAAGCAGGCCTACTTCGAATGGATGCCGGTCCGCGCGTCCACGGAAGGCACGGTCTACCGCCGGCTGCGCTTCGGCAAGCTGGCGGATCTGCATCTGCTGGACCTGCGCTCGTTCCGCTCGCAGCAGTCGAGCATCGGCAACGGCGACGTGGACGACCCGGACCGCACGCTCACCGGCCGGGCGCAGCTGGACTGGCTGAAGGCGGGCCTCGCGGCCTCCGACGCCTCGTGGCAGCTGGTGGGGACCTCGGTGATGATCTCGCCGGTCGCCTTCGGTTCCCTTCCCGCGTATCTGCTGGAGCCGATCGCCGAGCTGATGGGGCTGCCCAAGGAGGGCCTGGCGGTCAACGTCGACCAGTGGGACGGCTACACGGACGACCGCAAGGAGCTGCTGACGCATCTGGCGCAGCGCGGTATCGAGAACACCGTCTTCCTCACCGGCGACATCCACATGGCGTGGGCGAACGACGTCCCGGTCAAGGCGGCGACGTATCCGCTCTCGCCTGCGGCGGCGACGGAGTTCGTGGTGACCTCGGTGAGCTCGGACAACCTGGACGACCTCCTTCATGTCGCCCCGGGCACCGTCTCCCTGGTCGCGTCGGCCGCGGTGCGGGCCGCCAACCGGCATGTGAAGTGGGTCGACATGGACGCACACGGCTACGGCGTCCTGGATGTGACCGCCGAGCGCTCCCAGATGGACTACTACACGATCTCCGACCGGACGAAGCAGGACGCTTCGTCGTCGTGGTCGCGGTCCTACCGCACCCTCAGTGGAACGCAGAAGGTCGAGCGGGTGAACCAGCCCGTGCACTAGGGGCGATTTTCGGCCATACGCCGATGCATTAACAGAAGATCACATCGCTACGGCGGGTGGCGTGTCCCGCACCATGAATGCGGACACACCACCCGTCGTCGTCACTGCACTCGTTACGTGCAGATCTCAACTCCCGGACATGACCGAAACTTTTCTCCCCGATGTCCACAATCACCCGTGGATTGATTGGGCTTGAACGATCCTCATCAACATCTGACATGCACCCGTAATCTCCCCGCGGTGGCCAAGAAAGGCCTCCAGACAACCCCCCGCGAGGAGACGTAATGCGCGCTCTTGCCCGTATATCCCCCCGACTGCGCCACCGTGCGGTCGGTACGGCGATCATGGCCGGAACCCTGGCCCTCGCTCCGCTCTCCGCCCCTGGCAGCGTCGCCTCCCCCAAGGCACCCGTGTCCGCCGCCGCGTCCGCCGAGGAGTGCGCCGAGGACGAGCACGCCGGCGCCACGGCACGTGAGTCCCGCCCCGGCGCGGACCACGCCCACGAGCCCAACGAGATCTCCGAGGCCAAGGCCAAGGCCATGGACGCGGACCTCAAGAAGAGATTGGACGCCGCGCGTACGAGCGGCAGCAGTCTCGCCGCCGCCACGACCACGATCCCGGTCTACTTCCACGTCATCCACGACGGCGAGACCGGCAAGCTGACCAGCAGCCAGATCAACAGCCAGCTCGACGTCCTGAACGCCGCCTACGCCGGCCAGGGCAGCGGCAACACCGACTCCGGCTTCCAGTTCACCCTGGCCGGCACCGACTACACGGACAACGCCGCCTGGTACAACCTCAGCTCCGGCTCCACCGCCGAGAAGGAGATGAAGTCCACCCTCCGCCAGGGCGGCGCCGGCGCGCTCAACTTCTACACCGCCAACCTCGGCGGCGGGCTGCTCGGCTGGGCGACCTTCCCGTCCTGGTACCAGTCCGACCCGTCCATGGACGGCGTGGTCGTCCTCGACGCCTCGCTGCCCGGCGGCTCCGCCACCAACTACGACGAGGGCGACACCGCCACCCACGAGGTCGGCCACTGGATGGGGCTCTACCACACCTTCCAGGGCGGCTGTAACGGCAAGGGCGACTACGTCTCCGACACCCCGGCCGAGAAGAGCCCGGCCTACGCCTGCCCGACCGGCAGCGACAGCTGCAAGCGGGACGCCGGTGTGGACCCGATCCACAACTTCATGGACTACACGTACGACTCCTGCATGTACCAGTTCACCTCCGGCCAGGTGCAGCGGATGAAGGACCACTGGTCCGCCTACCGCGCCTGACCCGCCCCGACCGGTGCCGCCCGTCGCGCCCCGCGTGCGCCGGGCGGAACCGCCGCGTCCGGCCCCGGCCTCCTCAGAGCGTCACGAGGAACCCGAGAGCCGCACGCCAGGTCTGCTCGGCCGACGGCTCGTCGTAGTCCGGCAGATCCGGGTCGGTGAACAGATGCCCGGCCCCCGGATAGCGGTGGACCTCCACATCGGCGCCCGCCCGCTGCATCCGCAGGTACCAGGTGTTCAGCCAGTCCTCGGTCTCGAACGGATCGGGACTGGCGACATGCAGCTGCACCGGCAGGTCGTCCACGCTCGCCCCCTCCGCGATGTCGGAGGTGCCGTGCAGAAGCAGCAGGCCGCGTGCCTTCTCGTCGCCGAGCGCCAGATTCTGCGCGAGCGCCCCTCCGAGCGAGAACCCCGCGTACACCAGCCCCTGGTCGGAGTACGGCGCGGCGGCGTGGATCGCCCGCCGCAGCAGCTCCTCCGTACCGATCCTCTCCGCGAGCTCCCGGCCTTCCTCCACGGTCTCGGCGGTTTGTCCTTCGAACAGGTCGGGCACGCGAACCTCGTGCCCGGCGGCACGGAGCCGGTCCGCGGCCGCGTGCACCGCCGGACGCAGACCGAAGGCCGAATGGAAAAGGATGATGTCCATCCGGATATCCTGCCAGCCGCCTTCGCCACCAGGAGTCAGGGAGACATGGAGAACGTACTGCGCCCGCTCGCCGTCATCGGCGGAGCCGTCGTGCTGGCGCTGGCGCTCGGCTGGGCCGTCGACCGGCTGCTGCGCCGCATCGA
This sequence comes from Streptomyces peucetius, assembly GCF_025854275.1. Classification (NCBI taxonomy): domain Bacteria; kingdom Bacillati; phylum Actinomycetota; class Actinomycetes; order Kitasatosporales; family Streptomycetaceae; genus Streptomyces; species Streptomyces peucetius. The sequence continues at coordinate 1,966,893 of NZ_CP107567.1, forward strand.
CAACCGCCACCCCGAGACGCCGCTCTGGGACATGCTGCGCAGGTGCCGACTGCCGTTCCAGCTCGTGCTGCTCGGGGCACTGCTCCGCGGGGCGTACGGCGAGACCCACTGGTCGCTGGTCGAGCGGCACGAAGCGGGCATCGGCCATGTGCTGTCGCTGGTCCTGATCGGCGCCAGCGCGTGGCTGGTGACACGGATCGTCTCCGCCGTCGTCGAGTCCTCCTACACCCGTTACGCGGCCTCCACCCGGGACGCCGCGCGGGTCCGCCGGGTGCGGACCCAGATCACGCTGATCATGCGCATCGTCACGGCGATCGTCGCGGTCGTGGCGGTCGCGGCGATGCTGCTGACCTTCCCCGCCATGGAGAAGTTCGGCGCCTCGATGCTGGCCTCCGCGGGAATCGTCGGCATCGTCGCCGGTGTCGCGGCCCAGTCCACCCTCGGCAATCTCTTCGCCGGCTTCCAGATCGCCTTCGGCGACATGGTGCGGATCGGCGACACCGTGGTCGTGGACGGCGAATGGGGTGTGATCGAGGAGGTCACGCTCACCTTCCTCGCCGTACGGACCTGGGACGAGCGCCGTATCACCATGCCTGTGTCGTACTTCACCAGCAAACCGTTCGAGAACTGGTCGCGCGGCGGCGTCCAGATGACCGGGACGGTCTACTTCCAGCTGGACCACTCGGCGCCGGTCGCGCTCATGCGCGAGAAGCTCCAGGAGATCCTCCACGGCTGCAAGGCCTGGGACGGCAGGGACTGGAGCCTCGCCGTCACGGACACCACGCCCAGCACGATCGAGGTACGGGCGGTCATGACCGCGAAGGACGCCAACGACATCTGGACGGCGCGGTGCGCGGTCCGCGAGCAGATGGTCGCCTGGCTGTGCGAGAAGCACCCGTACGCGCTGCCGCGGATCTCGACGGCGGCCGCCTCGCTGCCGCCCGCGGGGCAGTGGCCGAAGCAGGCGCGGCCGCCGCGGGCGGAGGAGATCCACAGCAACAACGCGGGCGACTACGTGCCCGACGCGGACAACACACCGCGCACCGGACGCGGCTGACAGCAGCAGGACCCGCACCGGCGGGACGGGCCCGGATGTCAGGAAGCCGTGAGGACCCGGCGCATCGCCAGATGCGGCATGCCCGCGTCCAGGAACTCCGTCCCGTACGCCTCGTAGCCGAGCCGCTCGTAGAAGCCCCGCGCATGGGTCTGGGCGTGCAGGTCGACCGCCGCGAGACCCCGCCGGCGCGCCGCGTCCTCCAGCGCCCGGACCAGCGCCGCGCCCACGCCGAGGCCGCGCGCCGCCCCTCTCACCGCCAGCCGGCCGAGCGAGCCGACCGTGAGGTCACCGCCGGTCTTCCCGAGCGCCGACGCCCCGTGCAGCAGCCGGCCGGTGCCGAGCGCGACACCGTCGGCACCCACCGCGAGAACATGGATCGTGTCGGCGTCCTGAGCGTCGAAGGCGTCGTACTCGATGTCCTCCGGGACCTGCTGTTCGGCGACGAAGACGTCCTTGCGGACCGCGAAGCACATCTCACGGTCGGCGTCTCCGGCGGCGACCCGCACGCTGTACTCCACCGTCATGCGCTCTCCGCCGCGATCTTGTCCAGCGCCTGCTGGAGGTCGTCCGGGTAGCTGCTCTCGAACTCCACCCACCGGCCGTCCGACGGGTGCTCGAAACCGAGACGCACCGCGTGCAGCCACTGCCGGGTCAGGCCGAGCCGCTTCGCGATCGTCGGGTCCGCGCCGTAGGTGAGGTCCCCCACACAGGGGTGGCGGTGCGCCGACATGTGCACCCGGATCTGGTGGGTGCGGCCCGTCTCCAGCTTGATGTCGAGCAGCGACGCCGCGCGGAACGCCTCGATCAGGTCGTAGTGCGTCACCGACGGCTTGCCCTCCGCCGTGACCGCCCACTTGTAGTCGAGGCTGGGGTGCCGGCCGATGGGCGCGTCGATGGTGCCGCTCATCGGGTCGGGGTGGCCCTGCACCAGGGCGTGGTAGCGCTTGTCGACGACCCTGTCACGGAACTGCTGCTTGAGCAGGGTGTACGCACGCTCCGACTTCGCGACGACCATCAGACCGGACGTGCCGACGTCGAGGCGGTGCACGATGCCCTGGCGCTCGGAGGCACCGGACGTGGAGATGCGGTACCCGGCGGCGGCGAGCCCGCCGATGACGGTGGTGCCGGTCCAGCCCGGGCTCGGATGCGCGGCCACACCGACCGGCTTGGCGATCACGACGATGTCGTCGTCGTCGTGCACGATCTCCATGCCCTCGACCGGCTCCGCCACGATCTGCACCGGCGCGGGGGCCTGCGGCATCTCCACCTCGAGCCAGGCACCGCCGTGCACCCGCTCGGACTTGCCGACGACCGAGCCGTCGACCAGCACCTTCCCGGCAGCGGCCAACTCCGCGGCCTTCGTACGGGAGAACCCGAACATCCGGGAGATGGCGGCGTCCACACGCTCACCCTCCAGGCCGTCGGGTACGGGCAGGGTGCGGATCTCGGGAATCGTACTCACCCGTCGAGTATGCCTTGTCAGTCCTTGTGGACTGTCCCGTCGGGGTCCAGCCCCTTGAAGGAGAGCAGCACGATGAGGACGCCGCCGCACACGATCGCGGAGTCGGCCAGGTTGAACACGGCGAAGTGCGCGGGCGCGATGAAGTCCACGACCGCGCCCTCGAAGACGCCGGGCGACCGGAAGATCCGGTCGGTCAGATTGCCGAGCGCCCCGCCCAGCAGCAGACCGAGGGCGATCGCCCAGGGCCCGCTGTAGAGCTTGCGCGCCAGCCGCACGATCACGACGATCACGGTCGCCGCGATGAAGGTGAAGATGATGGTGAAGGCCTCACCCATGCCGAACGCGGCGCCCGGGTTCCGTACCGCCTCGAACTTCAGCCAGTCACCGATGATCTCGATCGGCTCGTGGTGCTCCAGCTTGGCCACCACGAGCAGCTTGCTGCCGAGGTCGAGCAGATAGGCGACGAGCGCCACCGCGAACAGCACGGCGATCTTGCGCTTGCCCTTCGGCGGCTCGGCGGGCGCCGCAGCCTCGTCGTCAACATCTGGCGTACCGATGATGCGCTCCGCCTCTGCCACGTGAGTCCCTCGACCTAGGTACCTGACTGAGGACGAGGGTACGGCACGCCTGCGCCGGGTCAGCCCCTGCGTTCCTGCTTCTGCTTGCACTCGACGCAGAGGGTGGCACGGGGGAACGCCTGCATCCGGGCCTTTCCGATCGGTTTGCCGCAGCTCTCGCAGAGGCCGTACGTCCCGGCGTCGAGACGCTGCAGCGCCCGCTCGGTCTGCTCCAGCATTTCGCGACCGTTGGCCGCGAGCGCCATCTCGTGCTCGCGCGTGATGTTCTTGGCGCCGGTGTCGGCCTCGTCGTCCCCGGCGCCGTCGCCGGAGTCCCGCATCAGCCCTGCGAGGGCCGCCTCTGAGGCGGTGATCTCCGCGTTCAGCCGGGCCGCCTCGCCCTCGAGCCCGGCCCGCGCCTCGTCGACCTCCTCCTGGGTCCACGGGTCCTCGCCGGGCCGTACCGCCAGCTCACCCGGCGGCGTCGTGGCCACCGAACGGGCCGTCGGCATCGCCACCGCGCTCCCGCCTGCGCCTGATGCCCTACCCGCGGTCTTCTTCGCTGCCACCGTCCTGGCTCCTGTCTGCTTCGCGGCCGCGGGCGCGGCCTCTTTGTCGGCGGTCATCTTGTCGACGACCTCCTTGGTGACCGGCCCGGGCGCCACATCGGCATCCGCACCGGCCTTCTTCCCGGCCCTGCGGACCGTGTTCGTCCCACCCGCACCACCGGCCTGCTCCCCGGCCGTACGGCTCGCCTTCCGCGTCCCGGCGACCTTCCCGGCCGCGGTCTTCTTGGCCGCGGTCTTCTTGGCTGCGGCCTTCTTGACCTGGGCCTTCTTGGCCGGCGCTTCCTCGGGCGCCGTCTTCATGTCCGGCACCCTCTTGGCTACCGCCTTTTTGACCGGCCCCTCCTCGGACGCCGTCTCTTTGGCTGCGGTCTTCTTGGCGGCCGCCTGTTTCCCTGCCGCCGTCTTCCCGGGCACCGGCCGCTCGGCGGCGGATTCGCCGCGAGCCTGCTCCTTGGCCGCGGCATCCTTCGCCGCCGCCTTCTTGGCGGCCGCCGCCGTCTTCTTGGCAGCGCCTGCGCCTCCCGATGTCTTCTTCGCTGTCCCCGGGCCGCCTGTCGCCGCCGAGGCGGTGGCCTTACTGGACGTGGACTTCCGGGGCCGAGCCGTCTTCCCCGAGGGCTGGGACGCGGGCACCTTGGATTCCGCCGCCGCGGCGGCGGAACGCGCGGACGCCGTCTTGTCGGCGGACTTCTTCGCCACCATGGCCGCGGCCCCTTCACATATTGTGATCTTGCTCGCGAATCGTGCTGGGACGATAAATCGACACCAGCCCCGCGGCAACGGGGCACGCCGCCGATTCCGCCCGTCCCGGGCCGCGAGAAGCCAAGCCTGCATCCGTTGTGCCCAGCTCCCCGCCCGGTAATCCGTCCGGCGCGGCGTGCCGTGCCCCGCCGGGAGCCCTGTGGCCATTCGGGTCAACCGCGCCGCCGCGGAAAAGCGGTCGGCCGGGCCCCGCACGGGCCCGTACACTGGGCGCAGCGAAAGGCGTGGATGGGGACGAGTAGCGTCGTACGCAGCCATGAGCGACCCGGGGACGGTGAGAGCCCGGGGGCCAGCGCGGCGTGAAGCATCACCCCGGAGCCGCCGGAAGAAAGTCGCGGGGGTCCCCCGCGGCCGGTAGAACCGGCTTCGCGACCCCAATGAGGGGGCGGTGACCTGTGCACCGCCAAGGAGGGTGGTACCGCGGGAGCCGGCCGCACAGCACCGGCGCTCGTCCCTCCGACGGAAGAGAAGTTGTCCGCCGGAGGAGTTCGTACATGACACCCCCCCAGTACCGTCAGGTGCCGGCCCAGGTCGACCTGCCCGCGCTCGAGCACGCCGTGCTCGACTTCTGGCGCGAGAGCAAGATCTTCAGCAAGAGCCTCGAGCAGTCCGAGGGCCGCCCCGAGTGGGTGTTCTACGAGGGCCCGCCCACGGCGAACGGCATGCCCGGTGCGCACCACATCGAGGCCCGCGTCTTCAAGGACGTCTTCCCCCGCTTCCGCACCATGCGCGGCTACCACGTGGGTCGCAAGGCCGGCTGGGACTGCCACGGCCTGCCGGTCGAGCTCGCCGTCGAGAAGGAGCTCGGCTTCTCCGGCAAGAAGGACATCGAGGCGTACGGCATCGCCGAGTTCAACGCCAAGTGCCGTGAGTCGGTGACCCGGCACACGGACGCGTTCGCCGAGCTGACGACCCGCATGGGCTACTGGGTCGACCTCGACGACGCCTACCGCACCATGGACCCGGACTACGTCCAGTCGGTGTGGTGGTCGCTGAAGGAGATCTTCAACAAGGGGCTGCTGGTCCAGGACCACCGCGTCGCCCCCTGGTGTCCGCGCTGCGGCACCGGCCTGTCGGACCACGAGCTGGCACAGGGCTACGAGACGGTCGTCGACCCGTCCGTCTTCGTACGCTTCCCGCTGACCGGCGGCCCTCTCGCCGGCGAGGCGGCGCTGCTGGTGTGGACGACGACCCCGTGGACCCTCGTCTCCAACACGGCGGTCGCCGCGCACCCCGACGTCACCTACGTCGTCGCGACGAACGGCGAGGAGAAGCTGGTCGTCGCCGAGCCGCTGCTGGAGAAGGCGCTCGGCCAGGGCTGGGAGGCCACCGGGCAGACGTTCACCGGCGCGGAGATGGAGCGCTGGACGTACCAGCGCCCGTTCGAGCTGGTGGAGTTCCCGGCCGAGGCGCACTACGTGGTCAACGCCGACTACGTGACCACCGAGGACGGTACGGGTCTGGTCCACCAGTCCCCCGCGTTCGGTGAGGACGACCTCAAGGTCTGCCGCTCCTACGGCTTGCCGGTCGTGAACCCGGTCCGCCCGGACGGCACCTTCGAGGAGGACGTGCCGCTGGTCGGCGGCGTCTTCTTCAAGAAGGCCGACGAGGCGCTGACGGCCGACCTCCAGACCCGCGGTCTGCTCTTCCGGCACATCCCGTACGAGCACAGCTACCCGCACTGCTGGCGCTGCCACACCGCGCTGCTCTACTACGCGCAGCCGTCGTGGTACATCCGCACCACCGCCGTCAAGGACCGGCTGCTCGCGGAGAACGAGGCGACCAACTGGTTCCCCGACTCGGTCAAGCAGGGACGGTACGGCGACTGGCTGAACAACAACATCGACTGGGCCCTGTCCCGCAACCGCTACTGGGGCACGCCGCTGCCGATCTGGCGCTGCGAGGACGACCATCTCACCTGTGTCGGATCGCTCGCCGAGCTGTCGGAGCTCACGGGGACGGACCAGTCGGGCCTCGACCCGCACCGTCCGTTCATCGACGAGGTCACCTTCGCCTGCCCCCAGTGCTCCGGTGCCGCGACGCGCGTGCCGGAGGTCATCGACGCCTGGTACGACTCGGGTTCGATGCCGTTCGCACAGTGGGGCTACCCGTACAAGAACAAGGAGATCTTCGAGAAGCGCTACCCGGCGCAGTTCATCTCGGAGGCGATCGACCAGACCCGCGGCTGGTTCTACACGCTGATGGCCGTCGGCACGCTGGTCTTCGACAAGTCGTCGTACGAGAACGTCGTCTGCCTCGGCCACATCCTCGCCGAGGACGGCCGCAAGATGTCCAAGCACCTGGGCAACATCCTGCAGCCGATCCCGCTGATGGATCAGCACGGCGCGGACGCGGTCCGCTGGTTCATGGCGGCCGGCGGCTCTCCGTGGGCGGCGCGGCGCGTGGGGCACGGCACGATCCAGGAGGTCGTGCGCAAGACGCTCCTCACGTACTGGAACACGGTGGCCTTCCAGGCCCTGTACGCCCGTACGTCGGGCTGGTCCCCCTCCGCCGCCGACCCGGCGCCGGCCGAGCGCACCGTCCTGGACCGCTGGCTGCTCTCCGAGCTGCACGCGCTGGTGGACCAGGTCACGCAGGCCATGGAGGCGTACGACACCCAGCGCGCGGGCAAGCTCCTCTCCGCCTTCGTCGACGACCTGTCGAACTGGTACGTGCGCCGCTCGCGCCGCCGGTTCTGGCAGGGTGACGCCGCGGCGCTGCGCACCCTGCACGACGTGGTGGAGACGGTCACGCGGCTGATGGCTCCGATGACGCCGTTCATCACCGAGCGGGTCTGGCAGGACATGGTCGTGCCCGTGACTCCGGACGCGCCGGAGTCGGTGCACCTGTCGTCGTGGCCGGTCGCCGACCTGGACGCGATCGACCCGACGCTGTCGTCCCAGATGACGCTGGTGCGCCGCCTGGTCGAGCTGGGCCGCGCCACACGTGCCGAGTCCGGTGTGAAGACCCGGCAGCCGCTCTCCCGGGCGCTGGTCGCGGCGAACGGCTTCTCCTCGCTCTCCGAGGAACTCCGGGCGCAGATCACCGAGGAGCTGAACGTCTCCTCGCTGGCGTCCCTGTCGGAGGTCGGCGGCTCGCTGGTCGACACCACGGCCAAGGCCAACTTCCGGGCGCTCGGCAAGCGCTTCGGCAAGGGCGTCCAGGACGTCGCCAAGGCGGTCGCCGCCGCGGACGCAGCCGCGCTGTCCCTGGCACTGCGCTCCGGCGAGGCGTCGGTGGAGGTCAACGGCGAGACCGTGACGCTCTCCCCGGAGGAGGTCATCATCACGGAGACCCCGCGGGAGGGCTGGTCGGTCGCCTCCGACTCGGGCGCGACGGTCGCCCTCGACCTGGAGATCACGCCGGAACTGCGGCGGGCGGGTCTGGCGCGTGACGCGATCCGCCTGATCCAGGAGGCGCGCAAGAACAGCGGCCTGGACGTCGCGGACCGTATCGCGCTCCGCTGGTCCTCGACGGACCCGGAGGTGTCGTCGGCCCTCGCGGACCACGCCTCCCTGATCGCGGACGAGGTCCTGGCGGCGGACTTCGCGGACGGGGACGCGGACGCGTCGTACGGCGAGCCGTTCACGGACGAGGGGCTGTCGCTGACGTTCCGCCTGCGCAAGGCGTAGCGACACGCGCCACGCGCGCCACGGGCCCGGCCACGCTGTTGGCCGGGCCGGTCGGCTTTCCCCCACACGCCTCTCCCCCTCACCGGAGTCTCCACCCCCGCGCCTCAAACGCCGGCGAGGCTGGTTTCGCGCAGCGAAATCCAGCCCGGCCGGGGGCGCCTCCCACGGCCGCCAGGCCGTAGGGGGAGATCGAGGACACCGCGCGACGCGCGGGACGGGGCCCGGGTGGAGCCCCGAACTCTGCCCGGAGGGCGGTGAACGGGTCCGGGCGGAGCCTGCCGAGAGAGGCGGGGCAAGCCCCCCACAGGCGGCCCCGCACCCGCGCACGCAAAAAGGCCGGGCCCGGAGCGTGTGAACACGCCCCGGGCCCGGCCCCGCTGTCTGCCGACGGCTACGCGCGCTGCGCGCGCAACCCCGTCAGTTGTCGTCCTCGTCGATCAGGAAGCCCCGCATCGGCGACGGCGCCTGCTGCATCGGCTGCGGCGCCTGCGGCCGCACCGGTGCCATCGGCTGGGTCATCGCCGGCGTCATCTGCTGCTGCCCGCCGTAGGACGGGCCGGACTGCGAGGGGCCGCCGTGGCCGCCCATCGTCTGACCGCCGCCGTAGGACGGGGCGCTCGCGCCGGCCGGTGCCATGGAAGGCGCCGGGGACGGCGGCAGCGACGCGGCTGCGGGCTGGCGCGGCGGGGCCAGGGAGTCGTCCGCCTGGGTCTCCAGCTGACGCAGCTGGCTCTCCAGGTAGGACTTCAGCCGGGTCCGGTACTCGCGCTCGAAGCCCCGCAGGTCCTCGACCTTGCGCTCCAGCGTGGCGCGCGCGGACTCGAGGGAGCCCATCGCGACGCGGTGCTTCTCCTGGGCGTCCCGCTCGAGCGCGTCGGCCTTGGCGCGGGCGTCCCGCTCCAGGCCCTCGGCGCGCGAACGCGCCTCGCCGACGATCTTGTTGGCCTCGGAACGGGCCTCCGCGATCGCCTGGTCCGCGGTCTGCTGGGCAAGCGACAGGACGCGCGCGGCGCTGTCACCGCCGGGTCCCTGACCCATCGGGCCAGGACCCTGCGGGCCGCCGTGACCGCCCATGGGGCCGCCCATCGGGCCACCCATGGGTCCGCCCTGCATCGGGCCGTGGCCCATCGGGCCGCCGGGGCCCTGCTGGCCGCCATGACCCTGCTGGCCACCGTGACCCTGCTGGCCACCGTGGCTGGGACCGGCCGGCAGCTGAGGAGCACCACCGGGCAGCTGGGGGGGACCCATCTGCGGGGGCTGCTGCTGGACCGGGGGTCCGGATATGGCGGCGGGCACCGGGGCGCCGGGTCCTCCCGGACCGCGGCCGTCCTGTGGCTCCGGAGGTTTACGCATGCCCTGCTGCTGCTGTTGCTGATTCTGTGCGGCCGCACGGGTCGCCGCGGCCAGCTTCGCGCGCAGGTCCTCGTTCTCACGGAGCAGACGGGTCAGCTCGGACTCGACCTCGTCGAGGAAGGCATCGACCTCGTCCTCGTCATAGCCTTCTCGGAGGCGGACGGTCGTGAACTGCTTGTTCCGCACGTCCTCGGGAGTCAGCGGCATCTCTTCTTCACCTCTACGTAGTCGTCGGCAGTCGGCAGGACCGTATCGCTCACATCGAGTTCCCCACTCCACGAACGATGGAGATCAGGATGTAGACGATGATCATCAGAACGAAGAAGGACAGGTCGAGTGCCACGCCCCCGAGACGCAACGGCGGGATGAATCGCCGCAGAAGCTTGAGCGGTGGATCGGTGACAGTGTAGGTGGCCTCCAGAACGACCACCATCGCCTTACCGGGTTGCCATGAACGCGCGAACTGGAAGACGTAGTCCATGACGAGCCGGAAGATCAGGACGACAAGGAAGCACATCAGCGCGATGTAAACCACCTGTAGTGCGACGCTCATCCCGCGCTTCCCTCTCCCCTGGATCCCATCTCAGCCGGCCCTGCGGCCGGGTCGTTCCCCGGTGTCTTTCTCAGCTCTGGTTGAAGAACCCGCCCTCTGCGATGCGGGCCTTGTCTTCCGCCGTGACATCGACGTTAGCAGGCGACAACAGGAACACCTTCTGTGTCACTCGCTCAATGCTGCCATGCAGACCGAAGACGAGTCCCGCGGCAAAGTCGACAAGTCGCTTCGCATCCGTGTCGTCCATCTCCGTCAGATTCATGATCACGGGGGTGCCTTCGCGGAAGTGTTCCCCGATGGTACGGGCCTCGTTGTAGGTCCGCGGATGCAGTGTGGTGATGCGGTAGGGCTCCCGCTCGGACACGACCTTGGGCATGATCACCGGTGCGTTCTTCTCCATGCTCGGGCGTTCAGGTGTGATGGATGCCACGGGGGCGATTCGCGCCGGACGTCCACTGTCGATCGGGAGGGGGGCGGGCTCGCGCTGCGCGGGCGGCGCCGCCACCCGCACCGGCTCCTCACGCTCCACCTGGCGAGGAGGCTGATGCCGCCGGTGCTCCCGCTCGGGCTCCGGCTCGGGTTCGAAGTCGTCATCGGGGTCGAAGCCCCGGCCGTCGTACCCATCGTCCTCCACGAGGCCGAGGTAGACCGCCATCTTGCGCATCGCGCCGGCCATTCTCTGAGTCCTCCGCTCTGTGGTGGATCGGCATTCGTCACCAAGTGCCCGCGATCCACTCGGTCTGCCCGCAATGAGCGGGAATGACCATATTTTCTGCTGTGGTCCGACTTGCTTCGCGACGTTACCCGAGCCGGGGTCGGACTCCGAGTACCGCCGTACCGACGCGCACATGTGTCGCTCCGGCCGCGACGGCCTGCTCGAGGTCCGCGCTCATCCCTGCTGACACCATGTTCGCAGCCGGATGGGCCGCGCGCAGGCCGGATGACAATTCCATCAGCCGCTCGAACGCCGCCTGTTGCCGTCCCGCGTACGGTCCGGAGAGCGGAGCGACGGTCATCAGCCCGTCGAGCCGCAGCCCCGGCGAGCCGGCCACGGCCGCGGCCAACTCCTCGATCCCGTCCGGCGCCACGCCGCCGCGGGACCCCTGCTGTCCGGACTCGGCATCGAGGGCGACCTGGATCAGGCAGCCGAGTTCCCGCTCCTCCCGCACCGCGGCGGCGGACAGTGCGGAAACGAGCTTCATCCGGTCGACTGACTGCACCACATCGGCATAACTCGCGACAGAACGGACCTTGTTGGTCTGCAACTGACCGACGAAATGCCAGTGAAGATTCAGATCCGTACATGCGGCGGCCTTGGGAGCCGCGTCCTGATCGCGGTTCTCCGCCACATGACCCACACCGAGTTCATGGAGGATCCGCACATCGCTCGCCGGGTAGGTCTTGGTGACCACGATGAGGGTCACCTCCTCCCGCGCGCGGCCCGCTGCGGCGCAGGCGGAGGCGATACGTTCCTCCACCGCCGCCAGATTCCGGGCGAGTTCGGTTCTGCGGTCGGTCATGGGGTTTCCCGGTCCTCCAGCCAGACATATCCGGCGAGCCGCCCGGTCGTGCGGTCACGGCGGTACGAGTAGTGGTCACGCGATTCAAGGGTGCAGACCGCCGACTTCCGCCGGTCACGCACCCCGAGTGCCTCGAGCTGGGCGTGCACACCTGCCGTGACGTCGACCGCCGGGGTGCCCCAACCGGTCTCAGACCAGGCGGCGGGCTCCACCGCGGCCACTTCGGACCGCATGCGCTCGGGGACTTCGTAACAGCGACCGCAAACGGCCGGTCCCGTACGGGCGATGATGCGTTCCGGTTCCGCGCCCAGCTCTCTCATCGCCTCGACGACGGCAGGCACCACACCCGCGACCATGCCGGGACGGCCGGCGTGTGCCGCCCCGACCACCGAGGCGACCGGGTCGGCGAGCAGGACCGGGGTGCAGTCGGCGGTGAGCACGGCGAGGGCGAGACCGCGCCGCGTGGTGACCAGGGCGTCGACCTCGGGGACCGCACCGTCCCCCCATCCGCCGTCCACCCGGGCGACGTCCTTGCCGTGGACCTGATTCATCCAGACGACCCGGGCCGGGTCGAGTCCGAGGGACTTGGCGGCGATCGCCCGGTTGGCGAGCACGGCGTCCGGGTCGTCGCCGACGGCGCCGCCCAGGTTGAGCTCCTCGTACGGAACGGCGCTCACCCCGCCCCACCTGTCGGTGAAGGCGAAGTGCGCGCCGCTCTCGTGTATCGCGTCGTGCTGCACTGTCACTTCAGGAAGTCCGGGACATCCAGCTCTTCCGCCTGGCTGTCCGGGTACGGACGGGCCGGCGGGACCTGTGCCGGACCGGAGGACGAACCGAGGTCGCTCGCTACCGGGGCCGGCTCGACGGGGGCGGCAGGCTCCTCGCGCACGGGCACGGTGCCGAGGCCGCCGGCGGGGCGGGGGCTGTCGGCGGGCCGGGCCGGGGCGGAGGGCTGCTCGTCGCGCTTGGCCGACGTGGAACCGATCACGTTCTCCCGGCGGGCGGGCGGCTGGCCGCCGTCGAAGCCGGCGGCGATGACGGTGACCCGGACCTCGTCGCCGAGTGCGTCGTCGATGACGGCGCCGAAGATGATGTTCGCCTCGGGGTGGGCGGCCTCGCTGACGAGCTGGGCGGCCTCGTTGATCTCGAACAGGCCGAGGTCGCTGCCGCCGGAGATGGACAGCAGCACACCGCGGGCGCCGTCGATGGACGCCTCGAGCAGCGGCGAGGAGATCGCCATCTCGGCCGCTGCCACCGCGCGGTCGTCGCCACGGGCGGAGCCGATGCCCATGAGGGCGGAGCCGGCCTCGGACATCACGGACTTGACGTCGGCGAAGTCCAGGTTGATCAGACCGGGGGTGGTGATGAGGTCGGTGATGCCCTGGACACCCGACAGCAGCACCTGGTCCGCGGACTTGAAGGCGTCCAGGACGCTGACCTGGCGGTCCGAGATGGACAGCAGCCGGTCGTTGGGGATGACGATGAGGGTGTCGACCTCTTCGCGGAGCTCGGCGATGCCGTCCTCCGCCTGGTTCGCGCGCCGGCGGCCCTCGAAGGTGAACGGGCGGGTGACCACACCGATCGTCAGGGCGCCCAGCGAGCGGGCGATGTTGGCGACGACGGGAGCGCCGCCGGTGCCGGTGCCGCCGCCTTCACCGGCGGTGACGAAGACCATGTCGGCCCCCTTGAGGACCTCCTCGATCTCCTCGCGGTGGTCCTCTGCCGCCTTGCGACCGACTGCCGGATTCGCTCCGGCTCCGAGGCCCCGGGTGAGTTCGCGGCCGACGTCGAGTTTGACGTCGGCGTCGCTCATCAACAGCGCCTGAGCGTCCGTGTTGATAGCGATGAACTCGACGCCCTTGAGACCGACCTCGATCATTCGGTTGATGGCATTGACACCACCGCCGCCGACACCGATGACCTTGATGACTGCGAGGTAGTTCTGCGGTGCTGCCACGTCGAAGGCCTCTCGCCTCGAGTTACGTGTCGCCACCTCGCGGGACCGCGGTGCGACGACTGATGTCGAATGGGGACGGCCCGACAAGCCGACTGCCGACCCGAACCCTAACGCTGAAGTTTAGGGTTACCAGTGTGTCTGTTCCCTGGACTCTTCCGAACAGGACACTAAGTCGACAAGTGGCGCCCGTTCAACGAACACGCCGAACCTCCCGTTTTTCTTTTCACCCTATGTGATCACGCACAGCCATGACCAACCAGGGTGCTGGCCAGCGCAGATGCCCGTCAACTCCCCGACGCGGCAGGGGCGCTGGGCGCGCTCACATCGAAGTACTCGGCTTTCGGAGCTGCTTTCATGAGCGCTTCGAGCGCACGCGCCTTCGCCCCGCCGCCTTCGGAGCTGCCCCACACCACGGTCCGATTGCCGCTCAACTCCAGGGAGATGTAGTCGTACGAGACTACTTTCACACTTTTCAGATCGGCGGCGGCTTTCGCGGGAAGTCCACCTCGGACCCGGACCGCCTCGGCCACCAGGCGGTCCGCGCCGAATCGCTTCAGACTCGGCGACCGGTCAACTTCCAGGCGCAGCAGGGGAACACCCTTCGGCGCTTCGGCGACTGTGGCGAACCGGACGCCGTCTGCGTCCACTTCGACAAACTCCGTACCCTTTTCGAGCAGAAGGACCGGCTTTCGTTCGGTCACGACCAGTTCGATCCCGTGCGGCCATGAGCGTCCGACCTCCACGGAGTCGATACGGGGCAGAGCCCGCAGCAGCCGGGCCTCGACGGCGTCCGTGTCGACCGAGACGAGGGGCGCGCCGATCGGCACCCGCGCCGCGGCCTCCACCTGGGCCGGGGTGAGTACGTCGGTGCCGGTGGTCTCCACATGTTCGGCGCGCAGCCACGAGGAGCCGTAGAGCAGCCAGAGGACGCCGGCCACGAGGAGGAGCGCGCCGGTGGCGATCAGCAGGAAGCGGGGGCCGGGCCGCCGGAAGCGTCCGGCGGCAGTCTCCTCGCGGGGCGGACGGCCCTTGCCGTCCGGCCCGTTCGATCCGTCAGAGGGGCCCAGCGCACTGCGTTTCGCGGTGGTCGGTCCGGCCACGCTCCCTGCCTTCTCACGCCTGGCGGCGTGCCGCAATCGCCTCGTACACCATGCCGACGAGCAGGTCGTCGGCGTCCCTGCGGCCGAACTCGGCGGCCGCACGCGACATCTCGTACAGCCGGTGCGGATCGGCGAGCACCGGAAGGACGTTGCCCTGGACCCACTCGGGGGTCAGCTCGGCGTCGTCGACCAGCAGTCCGCCGCCCGCCTTCACCACCGGCTGGGCGTTGAGCCGCTGTTCGCCGTTGCCGATCGGCAGCGGGACGTACGCGGCGGGCAGACCCACGGCGGAGAGTTCCGCGACGGTCATCGCACCCGCGCGGCAGAGCATCATGTCGGCCGCGGCGTACGCGAGATCCATCCGGTCCACGTACGGTACCGGCACATAGGGCGGCATGCCGGGCATGTTGTCGACGTGCGGCAATTCGTTCTTCGGCCCGACCGCGTGCAGGATCTGGATCCCGGAGCGCTGGAGCACCGGGGCGATCTGCTGGACCACCTCATTGAGCCGGCGGGCACCCTGCGAACCGCCGGAGACCAGCAGCGTGGGCAGGTTGGGGTCGAGGCCGAAGGCCGCACGCGCCTCGGGGCGGACCCTGGCGCGGTCGAGCGTCGCGATGGTGTGGCGCAGCGGGATGCCGATGTAGCGGGAGTTGCGCAGCTTGCTGTCGGGCGTGGCGACGGCCACCCCGGCGGCGTAGCGGGAGCCGATCTTGTTGGCGAGGCCGGGGCGCGCGTTGGCCTCGTGGATCACGATCGGCACGCCGAGGCGCTTGGCGGCGAGGTAGCCGGGCAGCGCGACGTAGCCGCCGAAACCGACGACGCAGTCGGCCTTCGTGCGTTCGATGATCTGCTCCGCGGCCTTGATGGTGCCGCGCAGCCGCCCTGGGACGGTGATCAGCTCAGGGGTGGGTTTGCGCGGCAGCGGAACGGCGGGGATGAGCGCCAGTTCGTAGCCGCGTTCCGGCACGAGCCTGGTCTCGAGACCGCGTTCCGTGCCGAGGGCTGTGATGCCCACGGCCGGGTCCTGCCTCCGCAGGGCGTCCGCGAGGGCGAGCGCGGGCTCGATGTGGCCGGCGGTCCCCCCACCGGCGAGTACGACATGCACCGAAATTCACCGCTCTCCGGACGGACGCTTCTTGACGCGCCGTCTCATCGTCTTCCATCTCACCCCGGGCCTCCGCACGGCCAGGGCCGCCTTCGCCGCGGGTTCCTCTCGCGCGAAGGCGATCAGCAGTCCGACGGCGAACATCGTCGGCAGCAGGGCGGACCCTCCGTAGGAGAACAGCGGCAGCGGGACTCCGGCGATCGGCAGCAGACCGAGCACCGCACCGATGTTGACCACGGCCTGGGCCGTGATCCACGTGGTGACGCCTCCCGCCGCATACCTCACGAAGGGGTCCTCCGTGCGTCCGGCGACGCGGATACCCGCATAGCCTAGAGCCGCGAACAGAGCGAGCACCGACAGCGTCCCCGCCAGGCCCAGTTCCTCCCCGGCGACGGCGAAGATGAAGTCGGTATGCGGTTCGGGCAGTTGGCCCCATTTTTCCACACTTGCACCGAGGCCGGAACCGAACCATCCGCCAGAGGCAAGAGCATAGATGCCGTGCACCGCCTGCCAGCACTCGCCTTCCGGGCCGAGGTCGATCGCGCCGATGCACTCGAGCCGGGACATGCGGTTCTCGTTGGTCCTGATCAGCATCAGCCCGACGAAGCCGGCGACGCACAGAACACCGGCGAAGAGCCGGGTGGGCGCCCCCGCGAGCCACAGCAGGCCGAACAGGATGGCGGTCAGGATGATCGCCGTGCCCATGTCGCCGCCGAGCATGATCAGCCCGAGGAGGAGGAAGGCGACGGGCACCAGCGGCACCAGCAGGTGCTTCCACTGGGTCAGCAGCCGCCGGTCCTGCTTGCGGGCCAGCAGGTCGGCACCCCACAGGATCAGGGCGAGCTTTCCGAACTCACTGGGCTGGAGCTGGAAGGGGCCGCCGAGGTAGATCCAGTTCTGGTTGCCGTTGACCGCATGCCCTATCCCGGGGACCTGGACCAGCACCATCAGGAAGACGGTGATCACCAGCAGCGGATAGGACAGGGCCCGGTGCAGTTTGGCCGGCATCCGCGAGGCGATGAGCAGGAGTGCGGTGCCGATGACGGCGGCGACGAACTGCTTCTGGAAGAAGTAGGAGGCGGGGAGCGAGTACTCCAGCGCCTGGATCATCGACGCGGAGTACACCATGACGAGGCCGAGGACCGTGATCAGCAGGCTGCTGCCGAGGATCAGGTAGTACGCGGTGAGCGGCCGGTCCCAGGCCCTGCGCGCCTGCTCGTACAGCCGGCGCGGCCCCCGGGGACCGGCGGCGCCGGGCTTCCGTGGGATCCGTGGCCCGCCACCGCCCCGCACGCCGGGCGCGCGGCGCGTCTCGCCGCCGACCCGGCTCCGCAGCGCGAGGCCGGCTTCGCCGGCGGGCGGACGTACGGTGCCGGCCGCGCCGGCGAGCGCGGGCACCGGCCCTGCGGGCACGAGCCCGGCGATCCACGCCCCTGCGGCGTGCGCCGCGCCACGGGCGACGGCGGCGGCTGCTCGCGCCGGACCGACGCGGCGGCCGCGCCCGTCCCCCCGTCCCGCCCTCTGCGGCCCGTCCGCGGGGCCCCGGCCCTGCTTCGCCGGGGCAACGCCGGCGGGCGGTGTGCAGCCGCCTGGGGCCGGCGTCGCCGTCCCAGCCACGACCTCAGGCACACCCGGCACCGCCACAGGCCCGCCGGACACGGGGGCGGCCACACCGTCGAGGCCCGGCGTCGTCGTCCCCGCCACGGCACGCGGCCCGCCCGGCACCACCGCAGGCCCGCCGGAAACAGGAGCAACACCATCGGGGCCCGGCGTCGCCGCAGGCGCGGCAGCGGCCGCGGGGATCCGGCCCGCATGCCTCGCCGAGGCGACGCCCCCGGGCAGGGGGCAGCCGTCGGCGGCCGGCGTGGGCACAGGCCGGACGGTGTGTGGCGGGCCCGGGGGGGCCGAGGGCGTCGAAGCCGGACGGTCGGCGGCTGGGTGCGAGGGCGCAGGGGCATGCCCCTGCGGTACGGGAGCGACGGCTGGTGCGTGCTCCGGGGCCGGACGTCGTCGTGGTGACGGAGGGGGAACGGCTCCCGCGGTGGAGGACGTGAGGGCATCTCCCGGGGCCAGTGGCCCGTCGGTGGGCGGCATGGTCGCTGTCCCCTCCAGTCGTGCCCGGCGCCGGCCGGACCTCGCGGCTGTCAGGCGTGCTCGTCGGCGAGGGCCCGGACCGCTTCCGCGAAGGCCTCGCCCCGCTCGTTGTAGTTGGTGAACATGTCCATCGAGGCGCAGGCCGGCGCCAGCAGGACCGTGTCTCCCGGCCGGGCGAGCGAGGCCGCCTCCCGTACCGCCTCGGACATCGCCCCAGTGTCGGTCCGCTCGAGGTCGACGACCGGGACCTCGGGCGCGTGTCGCGCGAGGGCTTCCCGGATCAGGGCACGGTCGGCCCCGATGAGGACGACACCCCGCAGCCGCTTCGCCGATGCCGTGACGAGCTCGTCGAAGGTGGCGCCCTTGGCAAGTCCCCCGGCGATCCACACGATCGGCTCGTACGCGGCCAGAGACGCCTGGGCCGCATGCGTGTTGGTGGCCTTGGAGTCGTCGACGTAGGCGACCTCCGCCACGTCCGCGATGTGCTGGATGCGGTGTGCGTCGGGCCGGAAGGCGCGCAGTCCGTCCCGTACCGCGGCGGGCTCGACACCGAAGGCGCGGGCCAGCGCGGCCGCCGCGAGGGCGTTGGCGATGTTGTGCGGCGCCGGCGGATCGACGTCGGCGACCTCCGCCAGCTCCTGGGCCTGCTTCTGCCGGTCGGCCACGAACGCCCGGTCGACCAAGAGGCCTTCCACGACGCCGAGTTGGGAGGGCCCCGGCGTGCCCAGGGTGAAGCCGATGGCCCGGCAGCCCTCCTCGACGTCCGCGGCGCGGACCAGGTCCTCGGTCGCCGGGTCGGCGGCGTTGTAGACGCAGGCGACCGTGTTGCCCCCGTAGATACGGCCCTTGTCGGCGGCGTACGCCTCCATGGAGCCGTGCCAGTCGAGGTGGTCGGGCGCGAGGTTGAGCACGGCCGCCGAGTGGGCGCGCAGCGAGGGCGCCCAGTGCAGCTGGTAGCTGGAGAGCTCCACGGCGAGCACGTCGTACGGCTCGTCGCCGAGGACGACGTCGACGATCGGCGTGCCGATGTTGCCGATCGCGGCGGTCCGCAGGCCCGCCGCCGTCAGGATCGAGGCGAGCATCCGGGTGGTCGTCGTCTTGCCGTTGGTGCCGGTGACCGCCAGCCATGGTGCCGCGTCGGGGCCGCGCAGCCGCCAGGCGATCTCGACGTCGCCGACGACGTCGACACCGGCGGCCGCCGCCGCGGCGAAGAGCGGGCTGGTCGGCTTCCAGCCGGGCGAGGTGACGACGAGGTCGGTGCCGGCGGGCAGGGTCTCGGCGTCACCGAGGCGCACGGCGATGCCCAGTTCGGCCATCCCGGCCGCGCGCGCCTCGTGCGCCTCGCCGGATCCTCCGTCCACGACGGTGACCTTCGCGCCGAGGCCGGCCAGGGCGCGGGCGGCGCTGATGCCGCTCACGCCGAGGCCGGCGACGGTGATGTTCCTGCCCTGCCAGTCGCTCACTTGTCGGCTGCCCATCCCGCGTAGAAGAGACCGAGGCCCACGATGACGCACATGCCCTGAATGATCCAGAACCGGACCACCACAAGGACTTCGGACCACCCCTTGAGTTCGAAGTGGTGCTGGAGCGGCGCCATCCGGAAGACCCGCTTGCCGGTCATCTTGAACGAACCGACCTGGATCACCACGGACATGGTGATGAGGACGAACAGTCCGCCGAGGAGGGCGAGCAGGAACTCCGTGCGGGAGCAGATCGCGAGGCCCGCGAGCGCGCCGCCGAGTGCGAGCGAACCGGTGTCGCCCATGAAGATCTTGGCGGGTGAGGTGTTCCACCACAGGAAGCCGAAGCAGGAGCCCATCAGGGCCGAGGCGACGACCGCGAGGTCGAGCGGATCCCGTACCTCGAAGCAGGCGTTGGGATTGGTCAGGGTCACCGCGTTGGCGCAGGACTCCTGGAACTGCCACAGCCCGATGAAGGTGTACGCGCCGAAGACCATCACCGACGCGCCGGTGGCGAGGCCGTCCAGACCGTCCGTCAGGTTCACGCCGTTCGACATCGCGAGGATCATGAACAGCGCCCAGACGACGAACAGCACTGGGCCGATGGACCAGCCGAAGTCGGTGATGAACGACAGCTTGGTCGAGGCCGGGGTGTTGCCGCGCTGGTCGGCGAACTGCAGTGACAGTACGGCGAAGGCGATGCCGACGATCAGCTGGCCGGCCATCTTCGCCTTGGCCCGCAGGCCCAGCGAGCGCTGCTTGACGATCTTGATGTAGTCGTCGAGGAAGCCGACCAGGCCCATGCCGGCCATCAGGAAGAGCACCAGGACACCCGAGAAGGTCGGATCCTCACCGGTGATCACCTTGGCGAGCGCGTAGGCGATGAGCGTGGCCAGGATGAAGGAGATGCCGCCCATGGTGGGCGTGCCCTTCTTGCTGCCGTGGGTGCGCGGGCCGTCGTCACGGATGAACTGCCCGTATCCCTTGCGGGCCAGCAGCTTGATCAGCAGCGGGGTACCGATCAGCGTCAGGAAGAGACCGATGGCTCCCGCGAAGAGGATCTGCCTCATCGGACGGCACCCTCACCCTCGAGACCCTCGAGCAGCGCCTGTGCGATCCGCTCCAGACCGACCGACCTGGAAGCCTTCACCAGCACGACGTCTCCCGGGCGCAACTCTGTGCGCAACAGGTCGACCGCCGCCTGCGCGTCGGACACGTGCACCGACTCCTCACCCCACGAACCCTCGTTGTATGCGCCCAGTTGCATCCAGGACGCCTCCCTGCCCCCGACCGCGACGAGCTTGCCGACGTTGAGCCGGACGGCGAGCCGTCCGACCGCGTCGTGCTCGACGAGTGCCTCGTCACCGAGCTCGGCCATCTGGCCGAGCACCGCCCACGTGCGCCCCCCTTTGGCTCGTGCGGCCTCGCCCATGGCGGCCAGCGCACGCAGCGCGGCACGCATGGACTCGGGGTTCGCGTTGTAGGCGTCGTTGACGACCGTCACGCCGTCCGGACGCTCGGTGACCTCCATGCGCCAGCGGGAGAGGGTGCCGGCCTCGGAGAGCGCCAGGGCGATCTCGTCGACGGGCATGTCCAGCTCATGGGCGACGGCGGCCGCGGCGAGCGCGTTCGACACGTGGTGCTCACCGTACAGCCGCATGGTCACGTCACTGCACCCGGTGGGTGTGTGGAGCGTGAAGGTGGGTTGCCCGTGTTCCGTGAGCCGGACATTCTCGGCGCGTACGGCGGCGTCGTCGGCCTCTCCGAACAGCAGTACCCGGGCTTCGGTGCGGGATGCCATGGCGCGGACCAGCGGGTCGTCGGCGTTGAGCACGGCGACGCCGTTCTTCGGCAGCGACTCCACCATCTCGCCCTTGGCCTGCGCGATCTGCTCGCGGCCGCCGAACTCGCCGATGTGGGCGGTGCCGACGTTCAGGACGAGGCCGATCGTGGGCGGGGTCAGCTCGGTGAGGTAGCGAATATGGCCGATTCCGCGCGCCCCCATCTCCAGCACCAGATGCTCGGTGTCCTCGGTGGCGCGCAGTGCGGTGAGGGGCAGACCGATCTCGTTGTTGAGGGAGCCGGGTGTCCAGACGGTGGGGCCCTTGCGCTGGAGCACCTGGGCGATCAGGTCCTTGGTGCTGGTCTTCCCGGCCGAGCCGGTGAGCGCGACGACCTGGGTGCCGAGGCGTCCGACCACGGCGCGGGCCAGGCGCCCCAAGGCGTTCTGCACGTCGTCGACGACGATGGCCGGCACACCGAGGGGGCGGGTGGCCAGCACGGCCACCGCGCCCTGGGCCACCGCGCGCTCCGCGTAGTCGTGGCCGTCGACGTTCTCGCCCCGGAAGGCGGCGAAGAGGCTGCCGGGCTCCACGGCGCGGGAGTCGATGACGACGGGGCCGGTGACGGGCGTGGCCGGATCCGATATGTCGTGCGACTGCCCGCCGGTGATGTCGGCGATCTCGGCGAGGGAGAGGGCGATCACTGGGTCATCCCTGACTGTTCTTGACGGCTGCGCCGCTGAGCGAGCGTTCGATGGCTGCGCGCAGCACCTGGCGGTCGTCGAACGGGCGGATCACTCCCGCGATGTCCTGGCCCTGTTCGTGGCCCTTGCCCGCGACGAGCACGGTGTCGCCCGCCTCCGCGCGGGCGACGGCCGCGGCGATGGCGGCGGCCCGGTCCTCGTGGACCATCACGTCGCCGCGTTCGTGGATCGGCACCTCCGCCGCGCCCGCGAGCATCGTGGCGAGGATCGCGAGGGGGTCCTCACCCCGCGGGTTGTCGGAGGTGAGTACGGCGGTGTCGGCCAGTCGCGCGGCCGCGGCGCCCATGGGGCCGCGCTTGGTGCGGTCGCGGTCGCCGCCGCAGCCGAGCACGATGTGGATCCTGCCCTCCGTCACCTTGCGCAGCGAGCGCAGGACCGATTCGACGGCGTCGGTCTTGTGCGCGTAGTCCACGACCGCCAGGTACGGCTGGCCGGCGTCGACGCGCTCCAGCCGGCCCGGCACGCCGGGTACGGCGGCGATTCCGTCGGCGGCGGTCTGCGGGTCGAGCCCGGCGACGGCGAGGGTGACGACGGCGGCCAGGGTGTTGGCGACGTTGAACGGGCCGGGCAGCGGCGCCTCGGCACGTACCCGCTCGCCCGCCGGGCCCACCGCGGTGAAGGTGGAGCCGCGGGTTCCGACCTCGACGTCCTCGGCGCGCCAGTCGGCGTCCGGATGGCCCTCGGCGGAGAACGTGGTGACGGGCACCGTGGCCTCGTCGACGAGCCTGCGGCCGTACTCGTCGTCGAGGTTGACGACCGCCTTCCGGCTGCGGCGCGGGGTGAACAGCTGCGCCTTCGCCTGGAAGTAGTCCTCCATGTCGGAGTGGAATTCCATGTGCTCGGGGCTCAGGTTGTTGAAGACCGCGACGTCGAAGACGCAGCCGTCGACCCGGCCGAGCACCAGGGCGTGGCTGGAGACCTCCATGGCGACCGAGTCGGCGCCGCGTTCGCGCATGACCGCGAACAGCGCCTGCAGGTCGGTGGCTTCGGGGGTGGTGCGCTCCGACTTGATGCGCTCGTCGCCGATGCGCATCTCGACCGTGCCGATGAGGCCCGTGGAGCGGCCGGCCGCCTTGAGACCGCCCTCGACGAGATACGCGGTCGTGGTCTTGCCCGACGTGCCGGTGATGCCGATCTGCAGCAGGTCGTTGCCGGGGTGGCCGTAGATCTCCGCGGCGAGTTCGCCCATCCGGCCGCGCGGGTCCTCGGTGACGAGCACCGGAAGGCCGGTGGCGGCGGCGCGCTCGGCGCCGGTCTTGTCGGTGAGGACGGCAGCGGCTCCGAGGTCGGCTGCCTGGGCCACGAAGTCGGCGCCGTGGAGGCGGGCACCCGGCAGGGCGGCGTACAGGTCGCCGGGGCGTACCGCCCGTGAGTCGTGGGTGATGCCGGTGATCTCCGCGGCGCCCTGGGTCTGCACCCCCAGCCGGGCCGCGAGCTCCGTGAGCTTCGTCGGGCGGGGCCGGTCAGGACGGGGCGCTCCCGGGTGTTTCGGGGCGGCGTCCTGCTGGGTCGTTCGGTACTGATCAGCGTGTGGCACGGCGGTGAGCGTACCGGGCGCACCGGGCGCGGGCGAAAATGAGGTGCGGTCCTCTGGTCGGTTCCCGGAATCGGGGGTGATCGTCGTCACTGGTGATTACCTCCGGTCACTCACCGGGTTCGAAGGTCACGGGCAGGTTCGCGGGTCCCTTGCCGGTCGGGGCGACCCGCAGGGTCTTGAGCGCGAACGCCATGACCTTTTGGTAGATGGGTCCGCAGATCTGGCCGCCGAAGTAGCTGCCCCTGGTGGGGTTCTGGATGGCGCAGTAGACGGTGATCTGCGGGTCGTCGGCCGGTGCGAAGCCGGCGAACGAGGCGGTGTAGCCCTTGTAGACGCCCAGTTCGGGGTCGACGCGGTTGGCCGTTCCGGTCTTGCCCGCGACACGGTAGCCGGGGATGCGGGCCTTGGTTCCGGTGCCTTCCTCGTCATCGACGACGGACTCGAGCATGGCGGCCAGGGTCTTGGCGGTCTTCTCGCTGACGACCCGCGTCTTCTCGGGCTCCTCGGCCGGTGTGAACCGCCCGTCCGGGCCTCTGGTGCCGCGGATCAGGGTGGGTTCGACGCGTACGCCGCCGTTGGCGATGGTCGAGTACACGGAGGCGGCCTGCATGGCGTTGACGGACAGGCCCTGTCCGAAGGGGATCGTGTACTGCTGCGAGGTGGACCAGTCCTCGGGTGCGGCGAGGATGCCCGGGGTCTCGCCCGGGTAGCCGAGCCCGGTCGAGCTGCCGATGCCGAACTTGCGCAGGTAGGAGTGGAGCACCTTGTTGGCCTCCGGCTGGGTCTCCCCGAGTTGCCCGGTGGCCAGGATCGTGCCGATGTTGCTGGACTTGGCGAGGACGCCGTTGAGGGTGAGATACCAGGTGGGATGGTCGATGTCGTCCTTGAAGAGGCGGTCGCCGCGGTGCAGCCGGTTGGGGACGACGACATGAGTGCCCGGGCTGGCCTTCTTCTCCTCGAGCACCGCGGCCATGGACATCACCTTGGCGGTGGAGCCCGGTTCGAACGCGTCCTGGAGGGCGGCGTTGCCGAGTGTTCCCGGGGTGATGGTGGCGAGGTCGTTCGGGTCGTAGCCGGGAGCGTTGGCCATGGCGAGGACCTCGCCGGTGCGGGTGTTCTGCACGATGACGTAGCCGCGGTCGGCCTGCGACTTCTCGACCTGCTCCTCCATGGCCTGCTGGGCGGCCCACTGGATGTCTCGGTCGATGGTGAGCTCGACGTCACTGCCGGGGACGGCGGGCACCTCGCTCGACGTGGCGGTGGGCACGCGGCGGCCGCCGGACTGGGCGTAGGTGATGGTGCCGTCCTTGCCCGCGAGCGTCTCGTCGAGCATGGACTCGATGCCGCCGCCGCCCCGGTTCGCGGCGTTGACGAAGCCCAGTATCCCGGCGGCGAGATCGCCGTTGGGGTAGACGCGCTTGCTGCTGGGCTCCTGGAAGACGCCCGCGAGCACATTGGCCCCGGGGCCGCCCCTGCGTTTGTCGGCGGCGGCCTTCTCCGCGTAGACGCCCTTGAGGTCCTTGATCTGGTTCCACACCTGCGGGGTCTGGCGGCGGGCCAGCACGGCGTAGCGGGAGCCGGGCTTCTTCAGCTTCTCGGCGAGGTCGGCGGGGTCCTTGCCGAGGATGGGGGCGAGGAGCTGCGCCGCCTGCTCGGGCGCGTTGGGCGAGTTGCTGTCCTCGGGCGTGAACATCTTCGGGTCGGCCGTGATGTCGTGCGCGTCGACACTGGTGGCGAGCGCGATCCCGGCACGGTCGGTGATCTCGCCGCGTTCGGCGGCGAGCTTGTGGCTGAGGTAGCGGTTCTTCTCCGCCTTGGCCGCGTAGGCGCTCGCGTCTACGGCCTGCACCTGCAGCAGCCTGACCACGAACGCGAGCATGACCAGAGTGAGACCGAGGCTGACCAGCCTCAGCCTGGGGCGCGGGTTGCCGAGCCGGACGCGCCGGGGAGCCGGGCGCTGTCCGGTGCGCGGCCGGCCGGCCCCTGCGGGGGGCCGCCGTGGCCGCTGCCTCGAGCTCTGGGCGGAGGGCCGCCGTGCCGGGCCTGGCACCCGGCGCCGCGGTGGTTCCTTGGAGGGCACTGCGTCACCTGCCGGAGGTCGTCGGGTTCGGCTGCGGGGACGTACGGGAGGATGGGGCCGGGCCGGTGTCGCCGGGTCCGGCGGGCGGCCCGGACAGCCCTTGGGTCTGCGGGGACACGGCGGTGTCCGGCTGCGCCGGGGTGCCGGACGGCGCGGCGCCCTGCGCGGAGGGCGCGGCGGACGGGTCGCCGGCGACGGTGTCGGACGGCTGCGGTGAGGGCGGCAGGGGCTCCGCGGTGGCCTTCTGCGGTACGCCGAGGACCTTGCCGTCCGGGCCGAGGAAGGCGGGGCCGCCGCCGGGCACCATGCCGAGCTCGCGGGCCCGGCGCTCGAGGGCGTCGGGGGCCGACCGGCGGTCGACGTCCCGTTGCAGCGCCTGCTGCTCGTCGGTGAGTTCGTCTGTCTTCTTCTTGAGCTCGCTCAGCTCGAACGATCCCTGGCTGAGCGACGAGTTCAGCAGCAGGAGGGTGATCAGCCCGCCGGACAGGATGAGCACGACCAGCAGGACGAAGGGTGCGCGGGCCGCGGTGCTCGGCCCCGCCGGCATCAGCCGCGCGAGTCGCGCGGCCGATCCCTTCAGCTGCTTGGCCGGTGTGCTCAAGGTGTCCTCCCCTTCGGGGCTCCGTCGGCCGTGCGCGTTTCCCGGTTAGCCGCGTTCACGCGACGTCCTCCCGGATGCGCTCTGCCCCCCTCAGACGCGCCGGGGCCGCGCGGCGGTTCTGCGTGACCTCTTCCTCGGTGGGCAGCTCCGCTCCGCGGGTCAGCAGTTTCAGCCTGGGCTGGTACCGCTCGGGGACGACGGGCAGTCCGGGCGGGGCGGTGTTCGCGGCGCCGGCCGCGAAGACCTGCTTGACCAGCCGGTCCTCGAGGGAGTGGTACGAGAGGACGGCGATCCGGCCGCCGACGGCGAGCGAGGAGACCGCGGCGGGGATGGCCCGCTCGAGGACGGACAGCTCGCCGTTGACCTCGATGCGCAGGGCCTGGAAGGTGCGCTTGGCCGGGTTGCCGCCGGTGCGCTTGGCGGCCTGGGGCAGTGCGTCGCGGATGAGTTCGACGAGCCGGGCGCTGTTGGTGAAGGGCTCCTTCTCGCGCTCCCGCACGATGGCGGACACGATCCGCTTGGCCTGCTTCTCCTCGCCGTAGGCACGCAGGATCCGTACCAGTTCGCCGGGCGGGTAGGTGTTGAGGACCTCGGCGGCGCTGAGGCCGGTGGTCTGGTCCATGCGCATGTCGAGCGGGGCGTCCTGGGCGTAGGCGAAGCCCCGGTCGGCCTCGTCGAGCTGCATGGAGGAGACGCCGAGGTCGAACAGCACGCCCTGCACCTTGGGGATGCCGAGACGGGCGAGGACCTCGGGCAGCTCGTCGTAGACGGCGTGCACCAGCGTCGCGCGCTCGCCGAACGGGGCGAGCCGTTCGCCCGAGAGGCGCAGCGCCTCCTTGTCCCGGTCGAGCGCGACGAGCCGCGTCCCGGGGAAACGCTCGAGCAGGGCCTGGCTGTGGCCGCCGAGGCCGAGGGTGCAGTCGACGACGACACCGCCCGGCTCCTGAAGCGCGGGGGCCAGCATGTCCAGGCACCGCTGGAGCATCACCGGGACGTGTCGGGTCTGGCTCATGCGCCCTCTCAGATCCGGCGCGGGCGGGTCATGGCCGGGCCGTGCGTACGCCGCGCACGCGGGGAATTGTGCGGGAAACCACCGGTTGTGCGGTTGGTGTCCGTGAACTTCGCGTCACTTTAGTGCACTGGTCCGGCCGGTCAATCAACCGGCCAGCGCGTCGCACGGACCGCCGTGTCAGGCTTGTGGGTTACCTCACAGGCCGGGTCGTTGACGTTCTTTTGTCCGCTCTCACACCGGGCCGTCGGCGGCGGTGACCGGTTACCTTCATTGCATGTCGACTTCTGCGCACCAGCCCGCCACCGACGCCGTGCGTACCGGCGGAACCGTCACCGATCGTCTTGTCGAAGCGAACCGGAAGTACGCCGCCCAGTTCCAGGACCCGGGCATGGACGCCCGCCCGGTGCTCAAGGTCGCCGTGGTCGCGTGCATGGACGCCCGGCTGGACCTGCACGCCGCGCTCGGGCTCGATCTCGGCGACTGTCACACGATCCGCAACGCCGGCGGCGTGGTCACGGACGACGTGATCCGCTCCCTGACCATCAGCCAGCGCGCCCTGGGCACCCGCAGCGTGATCCTCGTGCACCACACCGGCTGCGGTCTTGAGACGATCACCGAGGAATTCCGTATGGAGCTGGAGGAGGAGGTCGGGCAGCGGCCCGCGTGGGCGGTCGAGGCGTTCCGCGACGTCGACCAGGACGTCCGCCAGTCGATGCAGCGGGTGCGCACCTCGCCGTTCCTGCTGCACTCCGACGACATCCGCGGCTTCGTCTTCGACGTCACGACAGGGCTGCTGAGGGAGATCGACCCCGCTGAGTGAGCAGCCGGGCACCTGACGAAACGGCTCAACCCTGACATATCCCGCCCACTTGTCCACAGGCAAGTGACACAACACGGGAACGCAAACAAGAATGCCTGTGGGACGTGCTTCCGGACCCTCCGGAAGCGGTGTCCGTGTTTCGGGGTGGGCCGTGCCGTCTGAAGGCACCGGCCCTATGAACGGGCCGAGGAGGGCCGGGTGACGACCTATGACGATCGAGCGAGCCTCACGGATCTGACCACCACAGCGGATCGCGTCCGCAGGTCGGTCGAGAGCGTGATCGAGGGCAAGCCGGAGGTCGTACGGCTTTCGCTGACCGTGTTGCTCGCGGAAGGACATCTGCTCATCGAAGATGTCCCCGGTGTGGGCAAGACGATGCTGGCCAAGACGCTGGCGCGATCCATCGACTGTTCCGTACGGCGCATCCAGTTCACGCCGGACCTGCTGCCGTCCGACGTCACCGGTGTGTCGATCTTCGACCAGCAGCACCGTGAGTTCGAATTCAAACCGGGCGCGATCTTCGCCCAGATCGTGATCGGCGACGAGATCAACCGCGCGTCGCCCAAGACGCAGTCGGCGCTGCTGGAGTCGATGGAGGAACGCCAGGTCACCATCGACGGGCACAGTTACGAACTGCCCAACCCCTTCATGGTGGTGGCCACGCAGAACCCGGTGGAGATGGAGGGCACCTATCCGCTGCCCGAGGCGCAGCGCGACCGCTTCATGGCGCGCGTCTCGATCGGCTACCCCAGCGCCGCCGCGGAACTCCAGATGCTCGACGTGCACGGCGGGGTCTCCCCGCTGGACGATCTGCAGCCCGTGGCGCACGCCCACGACATCGTGAAGCTGATCGAGGCCGTGCGCGCCGTGCACGTCGCCGAGTCCGTCCGCCGGTACGCGGTGGAGCTCGTCTCGGCGACGCGCAGCCACCCCGACCTCAGGCTCGGCGCTTCCCCGCGCGCCACGCTGCACCTGCTGCGCGCCGCGAAGGCGTCCGCCGCCCTCAGCGGCCGCGAGTACGCCCTGCCGGACGATGTGCAGGCGCTCGCCGTGCAGGTGCTCGCGCACCGGCTGCTGCCGACGGCGCAGGCACAGCTGAACCGCCGGACCGCCGAGCAGGTCGTGCTCGACATCGTCCAGCGCACCCCGGTGCCCACGACCGGCAACGCCGAGGGCTCGTACGTCGGCGGCGGCCCGGACCGGCCGGCGTTCTACGGCCAGCAGTCCGGCGCCCGGCGGCTGTGATGACGGCTGCAGGGCCCGATGCCCCGCCGGTCCCGGAAGGCAGGAACACCGGCGGGGTACGGGCGGCGCTCGGCGGGCTCACCACCCGCGGCCGCTCGTTCCTCGCGGCCGGTGTGGCGGCCGCCGCCTGCGCCTACGTCCTCGGTCAGGGCGACCTTCTGCGTGTCGGGCTGCTGCTCGCCGGGCTGCCGCTGATCTGCGTGGCCGTGCTGTACCGGACCCGCTACCGGGTCGCGACCAGCCGGCGGCTGTCGCCCGGCCGGGTGCCCGCGGGTTCGGAGGCGCGGGTCCATCTGCGCATGGACAACGTCTCCCGGATGCCGACCGGTCTGCTGATGCTCCAGGACCACGTGCCGTACGTGCTGGGTCCGCGGCCCCGGTTCGTGCTCGACCGGGTCGAGGCGGGCGGGCGCCGCGAGGTCTCCTACCGGGTCCGCTCGGACCTGCGGGGCCGTTACCCGCTGGGTCCGCTCCAGCTGCGGCTGACCGATCCGTTCGGCATGTGCGAACTCGCCCGGTCGTTCAGCGCGTTCGACACCCTCACGGTCGTCCCGCGCACCGAGGCGCTGCCCGCCGTCCGGCTCGCCGGTGAGGCCTCCGGGTACGGCGACGGCTCCCAGCGCTCGCTGGCCCTCGCCGGCGACGACGACATCATCCCGCGCACCTACCGCTACGGCGACGACCTGCGCCGGGTGCACTGGCGCTCCACCGCGCGGTACGGGGAGCTGATGGTCCGGCGCGAGGAGCAGCCGCAGCGGGCCCGGTGCACCGTGCTGCTGGACACCCGGCAGGTGGCGTATCAGGGTGCCGGGCCGGACTCGGCGTTCGAGTGGGCGGTGTCCGGCACGGCCTCCGCCCTGATGCACCTGCTGGAACGCGGCTTCGCCGTGCGGCTGCTGACGGACACCGGGAGTGCGGTGCCCGGTCAGGGCGCCGACGGGTTCGCCGGTTCGTCGCAGGAGTCCGCGGACGCCGCCGGGACGATGATGGACACGCTCTCCGTCGTGGACCACTCCGACGGGGCCGGCCTGTCCCGCTCGTGCGACGTGCTGCGCGGCACGAACGAAGGGCTGCTGATCGCCTTCTTCGGCGACCTCGACGACGAGCAGACCGCGCTGGCCGCCCGGATGCGCCGGCGCAGCGGCTCCGCGGTGGCGTTCGTGCTCGACAGCGGTACGTGGCTGACCGGCGGCGCGGTGCCCGGCCCGGTCGAGAAGCGGCTGCGGCAGCTGCGGGAGGCGGGGTGGACGGCGCTCGCCGTGCCGCCCGGCGCGCGGCTCGCGGATCTGTGGCAGCAGGCGGCACGGGAGCGCGCCGAGCCGTCCGGCACCGGTGCGTACGGTTCGTCGGGAGGTTGGTCATGAGCGGTCGCGGAAGGCTCGCGGTGTGCGCCTTCGCCGCCACGCTGATGGCGGCGGGGGCCCTGCTGCCACTGGTGGACCCGCCCAACTGGATGTTCCAGGCGGCGTTCCTGCTGGCGGTCCAGACCGGGGTCGGCGCGCTCGCCCGGCGGGGGCCGCTGGCCAGGCCGCTGACCGTGGCCGTGCAGGCGCTGGTCACCCTGCTGGTGCTCACCCTCGTCTTCGCACGTGACCAGAGCTTCCTCGGTGTGCTGCCGGGACCCGACGCCTTCGCCCACTTCGGCGAGCTGCTGCGGGCCGGCGCCGACGACGTGGGCCGATACGCGATCCCGGCCCCGGCGACCGACGGCATCAGGCTCATGGTGATCGGCGGTGTCCTGCTGATCGGCCTCGCGGTCGACGCACTGGCGGTGACGTTCCGCAGCGCGGCCCCGGCCGGTCTGCCGCTGCTGGCGCTCTACTCGGTGGCCGCCGGGCTGTCCGGCGGCGGCGCCGGCTGGCTGTGGTTCCTCCTGGCGGCCTCCGGCTATCTGGTGCTGCTGCTCGCGGAGGGCCGGGACCGGCTGTCCCAGTGGGGGCGCGTGTTCGGCGGCGCCACGACGGCCAAGAACCGTTCCACGGGCGGCCTCGACCAGGCGGAGGACCGGCCGCAGGCACCGGTCCGCGCCGGCCGCCGGATCGGCGTGCTCGCGCTCGGCATCGCGCTCGTGGTGCCGGCGGCGCTGCCCGCGCTGGACGGCGGGCTGATCGGCGGCGTGGGCAACGGCCCCGGTGGCGGGGTCGGAGGAGGCGGCGGCACGATCTCGGCCGTCAACCCCCTGGTCTCGCTGCAGGACAACCTGAACCAGCCGCAGAACCGTGAGGTGCTGCGGTACCGCAGCAACGCGCCCGCCGACCAGGACATGTATCTGCGGATCCTTGCCCTCGACCGGTTCGACGGCACGTCGTGGCGCTCCTCCGAGCGCAAGGTCACCGGTGTGCCGGAGCGGTTGCCCGAGCCGGCCGGCCTGAGCCCGTCGGTCCAGGTC
Organism: Streptomyces peucetius; assembly: GCF_025854275.1. NCBI lineage: Bacteria > Bacillati > Actinomycetota > Actinomycetes > Kitasatosporales > Streptomycetaceae > Streptomyces > Streptomyces peucetius. The sequence continues at coordinate 1,998,306 of NZ_CP107567.1, forward strand.
ACCGAGGTCCGGACGAATCTCTCCGCGGCCGGTTCGTACAAGCAGAACTGGCTGCCGATGCCCTTCCCGGCGACGACGGTGGCCATCGAGGGGCGCTGGCGCTACGAGCCCACCGGACGGACCCTCGTGGGCGACCGCGACCAGACCACGGCCGGTGCGCAGTACTCGGTCAACAGCCTGATCGTGCAGCCGACCCAGGAGCAGCTGGCCGCCGCGCCCGCGGCGCCCGCCGCGCTGCTCCAGGAGTACACCCGGGTCCCCGACGTGCTCCCGGACGACGTCCGGCAGGCGGCGCGCACGGTGACCAGGGGCGCGGCCAACGACTACGAGCGGGCGGAGAAGCTCGAGGACTGGTTCTCGGTCGACGGCGGCTTCACCTACGACACCGACGTCCGGTCGGGTACGGGCGTCACCGCGATCAGCCGCTTCCTGAAGCAGAAGGAAGGCTTCTGCGTCCACTTCTCCTTCTCGATGGCCGCGATGGCCCGCACTCTGGGCATCCCCGCCCGTGTCGCCGTGGGCTTCCAGCCGGGCACCACTCAGTCGGACGGCACGGTGTCGGTCGGTCTGCGCGATGCCCACGCCTGGCCGGAGCTGTACTTCGAGGGTGTGGGGTGGACCCGTTTCGAACCGACGCCGAGCCGTGGATCCAGGCCCGAGTACACCCAGGAGCAGACGCCCGTCGGGGGTCCCTCGGATCCGGCGCGCCCGGAGCAGGGCACTTCGGCCGCCCCCGAGCAGTCGGACCGGCCGGACGACGCCTGTCCCCGGCACGAACGGCAGCTGGGCGAGTGCGGCGCCGCCGATCCGCGTGACGTGCAGCCCCCGCAGGCCGACGACTCGTCGCTGGGCACGGTGCTGCTGACCGCCTTGGGTGTCGGGGCCGGACTGCTGCTGCTGTCGGTGCCGCTGCTGTGGCGGATCGTGACGCGGTCCAGGAGGCTGGCCGGCTCCCCGGGCCGGGCGGCGAAGGACGAGCCACGCGCACGCGGTTCGGACCCCGGCCCCTCCGGGGAGGGCTCCGTGTCTCTCGACGCGCGGGGCGGTGCGGTGGCCGGACGTACGGCCGTGGCCGATCCCGCCCGGACGCTGGCGATATGGCAGGAGGTCACGGACTCCGCGTGGGACGTGGGCGTCCTCCCCGACGATTCACTGACGCCCCGCAAGGCGGCGGCACGCATCGTCAGGCTGGGCAAGCTGGAGGACGAGCCCGCTGCCGCCGTGCACCGGATGGCCCGCTCCGTGGAGCAGGTCCTCTACGCGCCCGTACCGAAGCCCGGTACGGGTCTCGCGGAAGACGCCCGGCGGATCCAGGCGGGACTGATCAAAGCCGTGGGCTTCCGGACCCGGATGCGAGCCCTTCTGCTGCCCCGCTCCTCCGTCCGCGTCGTATGGGCGCTCTCGGAACGCTGGTCGGCCGTGACGGACCGGTGGCGCGTGCGGCAGCTGCGGCTGAACCGGTGGGCACAGACGCTGCGGCGCCCGTCGCGGCAGCGGGGCTGAGACGCCGGGGTCGCTCCCGTACCGGGCTCGCGGGTCCGGTACGGGAGCGGCAAGGGTCCGGCACCGGAGCGGCCCGGCATCCACTCGGCGGCGCTCCCCCGCGCGACGGCCCCCGCACGGAGTGCACAGGAGTGTGTGCGCAGTCGCTCCCGGGCGCGTGTGCGGAGCAGGCACATGCGCAGCTCGTGAGGACATGTGTGAGGGGCGACGCTCCACGAGCGTCGCCCCTCACATGTGTTCCGGTCGGATCCTGTACAGGTCTGTGGCCTCGCGGACCTCAGTGGCCGCCTTGTCCACCCTGTTCGTCGCGGCGGCGCTGCCACCGCTCCTCGATCCGGCTCATCATCGATCTGTGCTGGTGAGACCTTCGACGCCCCTGCTCACCGGAGGCCTGCTGTTCGCCCGGCTTCGGCGCTTTGCGCCAGCCCGTGATCGCGAGAACCGCACAGCCGAGCATCACGAGGAAGCCCACCACACTGATCCAGATCTGCTGGGCGACCATTCCGGCCATGAGGAGCGCGATACCCACCAGGAAGCCTGCGACTGCCTGGTAGACCCGTCGCCGGGTGTACGTACGCAGCCCGCTTCCCTCAAGCGCTGTCGCGAACTTGGGATCTTCGGCGTACAGCGCTCGCTCCATCTGCTCGAGCATTCGCTGCTCGTGCTCCGAGAGCGGCACGGAGTCCTCCTCGTCGTCGGTCGCGGGGACGACCGGTAGCGGCCCTTTCAGGATAGGCAGGGATTCGCCCCCGTGAAACCCGCCCTCTCGCAAACGCCATTCCGGGCCGCCATGCCCGATCGGGTGCTGAGGCGTTGATTCCCCAACCTCCGATCCGTCATGCCGGATGGTGTCCCCCGATCATACGGTGCGAATCCCGCCGGCGGAGGGTCTGTGGCGTACTCCATCTGCGGCTGCGCCCCTGATCAGCCGCGCTTCTCGCCCAGGACGTGCAGCTGGGTCGCGACCGAATGGAAGGCGGGCAGCTCGGCGGCCGCCGCCTCCAGCTTCAGCAAGGCCTCCAGAGCACCGGGCTCGGTGTCCACCAGAACGCCGGGGACGAGGTCGGCGAAGACCCGCACACCGTGCACCGCGCCCACCTCCACACCGGCCCGCGTGACGGCGTCGGTGAGCTGCTCGGCCGTGAAGCGGCGGGGCACCGGATCGCCCGTGCCCCAGCGGCCGTCGGGGTCGCTCAGCGCCTGCCGGGCGTCGTTGAAGTGACCGGCGAGGGCGCGGGCGATGACGGCACCGCCGAGCCCGGCGGCGAGCAGGCTGAGCGCTCCGCCGGGGCGCAGCGCCTCGACGGCGTTGCGCACGCCCTCGTCGGGGTCGTCGACGTACTCCAGGACGCCGTGGCACAGGACGGCGTCGTACCCGCCGCGCTCGACCACGTCGAAGAGGCCGTGAATGTCTCCCTGGACGCCGCGCACCAGGTCGGCGACCCCGGCCTCCGCTGCCCGGCGCTCGAGGGCGAACAGGGCGTTCGGGCTGGGGTCGACGACGGTGACGCGGTGGCCGAGCCGGGCGGCGGGCACCGCGAACTTACCGGTGCCGCCGCCGGTGTCGAGGATGTCCAGGTGGTCCGTCCCGGTCGCCTTGACCCGGCGGTCGAGGGCGTCCTTGAGGACCTCCCAGACCACGGCGGTGCGGACAGAGGCGCGAGAGGGGCGCGGTGGGGTCTCCCCACCGGTGGGGGACGGTTCCGACACGGCAGTTGGCTCCTCGGGCGATGTTGCTGGCTGGCCTGCGCCCACCCTATTGCCTCCGCCGTCCCGGCCGACGCTCCGTCTCGTCCTGCGGCGTCACGCGCCCTCCCCCGATTCGCGTGCCGCCCGGGTCCGCCCCGGCCCGGCACCCGTGCCACGGCTCCCGCCCTCGACGCCCCCGCCGGGGGTCCTCCCGCCCCGTGCCGCCGCGATGTCCCGGCCGGTGCCGCCCCGACTCCCGCGCAGGAGCCGCTGCGCGGGCGGTCCGCGATGCCGGCGCCCGCCTCCCCGTTCACACGCCGGCGCCACCCGGTCACATGGCGGCGTCCCCCCGCCCCTCCGGCGGCGCCACCTGCTCCGGCTGCCGGCCCCTGGGCTGCGGCAGCACCGGCTGCAGGACCAGCAGCCGTTCCACCAGCCGCAGGAACATCGCGGCGTCCCGGAGCAGATCGTCGGCCTCGCGGTGACTGGCCGCGCCCTGTATGCCCGCCTCGGCGCGAGCGCGGCGCTCGGCCCCCGAGGCGAACAGCAGACTCCACTCGGACAGCTCCGGCGCGATCTCCGGCAGGACTTCCCAGGCACTGCGGATCCGCTGTCTGCGCCGCGGGCTGGTCTCGGGGCGTCCGCGGGCGGCGAGCACCGCGGCGGCCGTGCGCAGGGCGGCCAGATGTGCCGTGGCATAGCGCTCGTTGGGCTGGTCGAAAGCAGCCGCCTCGTCGAGCCCCGTGCGGGCCTGGGCGAGCAGGTCGAGGGCGGCGGGCGGCGCGGTGGCACGGCGCAGGACGGGATGGACGTCGTGCGCCGGGCCGGTCGATGAGGGGGCAGGGCCGGTGGCGCGACGCCGGTGTGCGGCGGCTGCTGAGTAGCTGGCCATGACGAGCCTCCTGTCGTCGTGTGACGGCGCTGTGGCCGTATGTGTCCATGGTCGAGGCACCCACTGACAATCGCCGCTGACCTGGCACTTTGCATCGATCGGGGGTTCGAGGATAGTTTTTGAACTGACTGGTCAGTTCAAAACTGACGGAGGGATTCGGGGATGGGAATCGGGGTGGGAGACGTGGACGGCCCCTACGGCGCGGCGGTGTGCGCCTCGGGACTGGGGCTCAAGGGCCCGCGCGGCTGGGCGTTCCGCTCGGTGGACATCGATGCGGAGCCGGGCGCACTCGTCGCGATCGAGGGCCCGTCCGGCTCCGGGCGCACCTGCCTGCTGCTGACGCTCACCGGACGCATGCGTGCCACCGAGGGCAGCGTCGAGGTCGCGGGCCTGCCGCTGCCCCGCAGAATGTCCGCGGTGCGCCGGATCAGCGCGCTCGGTCCGGTGGCGGGCGTCAGCGATCTCGATCCGGCGCTGACCGTGGCCGAGCACCTGCGCGAGCGGGCGCTGCTGCAGCGGCGCTTCGACGGTTCGCTGCGCGCTCTGCTGCGTCCGCGCGCGGAGCGGGCCGCCGCGGCACGGGAGCGGGTCGGGCAGGCCCTCGCCGCCGCCGGGCTCGACGTCGCGACGCTGCCCAAGCAGGAACGCACCGCTGTGCGCGACCTCGGGCGGCTGGAGGAACTGCGGCTCTCCGTGGCCCTCGCGCTGATCGGCCGCCCCCGGCTGCTCGCGGTCGACGACGCGGACCTCAAACTTTCCGACGCGGAACGGGCCACGGCCTGGGCCCTGCTGCGTTCGGTCGCCGACAGCGGCACGACCGTGCTCGCCGTGTGCAGCCAGGCCCCGGAGCAGGCCCTCGTGGTGCCCACCGGTACGGCCACGACGCCCGGAGCCGATGCCGACACCGACACTGCCGTCCCGGACGCCGCCCCCGCCACGACCGGGACCAGCACGAGCACCGACACCGGAACCACCACCGACACCGACACCGACACCGACGAGGAGGGACCGGTCGATGCGAGCACCGAAACTGGCCGCGCTTGAGCTGAAGCGCTTCGGCCGGGGCAAGCTGCCGGCCGCCGCGATCGTCGCCGTGCTGCTGCTGCCGCTGCTCTACGGCGCCCTGTACCTGTGGTCGTTCTGGGACCCGTACGGCAGGCTCGACAAGCTTCCTGTCGCCCTCGTCAACGACGACAAGGGCGCCACCGCGGCAGGCCGGAAGATCTCCGCGGGGGACGAGATCACCGAACGCCTGCGGGGCAGCAAGGTCTTCGAGTGGCACGAGGTCACCGGCGCCGAGGCCCGAGACGGCGTCGAGAACGGCACGTACTACCTCTCGCTGACCGTGCCGGCGGACTTCAGCCGGCGCATCGCCTCCAGCTCCGGCGACTCCCCCGAGACCGGGGCGCTCCAGGTCCGCACGAACGACGCGAACAACTACATCGTCGGGCAGATCTCCCGCACGGTCTTCTCCGAGGTGCGCACGGCCGCGTCGACCAATGCCTCCCGGTCGTTCCTCGACCGGATCTTCATCTCGTTCTCCGACATCCACGACGCGACGGAGAAGGCGGCGAAGGGGGCCGACAAGCTCAAGAACGGTGTCGGTGAGGCCAAGAAGGGCTCCGAGAACCTCGCGAACGGCCTGAAGGACGCCGAGAGGGGCAGTGACAAGCTCGCCGGGGGCATCAAGACGCTGCACAAGGGCGCCGGTGAGCTGGAGACCGGGTCCCGTCAGGTGGCCGAAGGCACGCAGGAGTTGACCGACAGGGTGAACGGAGCCGCCGACCGCGCGCGCCCGTACCTCAAGGACAACGGCAAGTCGATCGGGGACTCGGCCCGGCTGGTGGCCGACACCTCCCGTGCCGTCCGGCACAACCTGGACCGCCTGGTCGAACGGGCCCCCGCCGCCGCCGTCCTGGCCCACAGGTCCGCCGACGCGCTGAGCGAGATCCACCGCACCCAGTGCGAGGACGCCCTGATCCCCGACCCCCGGGCCTGCCCGGAGCTGAAGCGGGCCAAGGTGACCGCGGCCGACGTCGCCACGATCGCGGACGACCTCAACGTGCTGGTGGCAGGCAGCGACGGCGACCTGAAGAAGCTGCAGAAGCAACTCGTCGACCTCGAGAAGAAGGCCGACGCCCTCGCGCAGCGCGCCCCGAAGCTGGACGAGGACCTGGAGTACGCGATCGGCAAGATCAACGAGCTCAACGCCGGTGCCCACAAGGTCGCCAGGGGCGCGGACCGGCTGCACACCGGCCTCACCACCGCCAAGACCGGCTCCACCGACCTGGACACCGGTGTCGGCAAGCTCAAGAAGGGCGCCGGTGAGCTGGACGGCGGGCTGTTCCGGCTGGCCGACGGGTCGACCGAGCTGGCGGCCGGGCTGGGCGACGGCGTCCACAAGATCCCCGACTACGACGAGAAGGAGCGTGACCGCCGCACCGAGGTGATGGCCGACCCGGTGCAGCTGGCGAGCCGGTCGCTGCACTCGGCACCCAACTACGGCACCGGCTTCGCCCCGTACTTCATCCCGCTCTCCCTCTGGGTGGGCTCCATGGTGGCGTACATGATCATCCAGCCGCTGAACCGCCGGGCGCTGGCCACCGGAGCGTCCGCGTGGCGGATCGCGCTGGCAGGCCTGCTGCCCGTGGCGTCGCTCGGCCTGCTCCAGGTCGCCGCCCTGATGTCCGTACTGCACTGGGGTCCGGGGCTCCAGCTGGCGAACGCGGCCGGCACCGTCGGCTTCCTCGCACTCGTCACCTGCTGCTTCGCGGCGATCATCCAGTGGCTCAACGCCCGCTTCGGCGCAGCCGGCCGGATCCTCGTCCTCGCCGTCCTGATGCTTCAGCTGACGTCGGCGGGCGGCACCTACCCGGTCCAGACGAGCCCGGGCTTCTTCAACGCCGTCCACCCGTTCCTGCCGATGACGTACGTCGTCGAGGCGTTGCGCAGGCTCATCACGGGCGGCGGCCTCGGCCCCGTGTGGCAGGCGTGTGCGGTGCTGCTCGCCTTCACCGCGGGAGCCCTGGCCCTGACCGCGCTGTCCGCACGGCGCAAGCAGGTGTGGACGCTCGACCGGCTCCACCCGGAGCTGAGTCTGTGAAGGCCGCCGGACCTGTGAGAATCGACGGCATGGACAGCAGCAGCACCAGACGCCGGGCGACCCGCGCCAAGCTCTACGAGGCGGCCGTCACGCTCATCGCGGAGCAGGGGTTCTCGGCCACGACGGTCGACGAGATCGCCGAGCGTGCCGGGGTCGCCAAGGGCACGGTGTACTACAACTTCAAGAGCAAGACCGAGCTCTTCGAGGAGCTGCTGCGCTTCGGCGTCGGTCTCCTCACCGCCTCGCTGCAGGAGGCCGCCGACCGTACGGCGGGCCGCGGCGGCACCAAGGTCGAGGCGCTGGACGAGATGATCAGGGCCGGTCTGGTCTTCATCGACCGCTACCCGGCCTTCACCCAGCTGTACGTCGCCGAGCTGTGGCGCACCAACCGCGCCTGGCAGTCCACGCTTCTCGTGGTGCGCCAGGAGGCGGTGGCCGTCGTGGAGACGGTGTTGCGGGAGGGTGTGGAGGCGGGTGAGCTGAGCGAGGACATCGACATCCCGCTCACGGCCGCCGCGCTCGTCGGGATGGTGCTGGTGGCGGCGCTGGACTGGCAGGCGTTCCAGCGGGAGCGGTCGCTGGACGACGTGCACGGGGCGCTGTCGCTGCTGCTGCACGGCCGGGTCAGCGGCCGCCGGGACTGACGTCCCTTCCCCGCCGGGGCCGGGTGCACGGAACGCCGGACGGGCTGGATCTCCAGCCCGCCCGGCGTCTCCCGTTCCCCGTTCCCCGTACCCCCGTGGTGCGAAGAGCCCGGTCCCCCGTTGTCCCCCGTGGTCATGGGCCCTCCGTACCGCAACCCCCGTTCCGTCAGGGGAGCCGCGCCGTTCCGCCGCCCCGTGCCGGCGGTGCCGGCGCCGCGCCCCTTCCGTGGTCCCCACTCTTCCGTCCGGACGGGCCGGACCCCATCCGCGCGCGTACTCATCTCGGCGCCTAGGTACGGATACTCAGCTCTCCGTGCTGATCCTCACCCGCCGGGGCACGGGACTGGTTACGATCACGTCCGTGTCCGTACTCCCTCTCGTCTTCACCAGCGGCTGGGCCAGCGGGATCAACGCCTATGCGGTGATCCTGCTGTTCGGTGTCTTCGGCGCGACCGGCGTGTCCGACCAAGTGCCCGAGTCGCTGCAGCGCACCGATGTCCTGATCGTGGCCGGTGTGCTCTTCCTGTGCGAGGCGGTGGCGGACAAGATCCCGTACGTCGACTCGATATGGGACTCGGTCCACACGGTGATCCGGCCCGTGGCCGGCGCCGCGGTCGCCGCGCTGCTGGCGGGGCAGAGCGGGTCCCTGCCCGAGATCGCGGCCGGCGCCGTGGGCGGCTCCACCGCGCTGCTCAGTCATCTGGTCAAGGCGGGCACCCGCATGGCCGTCAACACCTCGCCCGAGCCGTTCAGCAACATCGGCGTGAGCCTGGCGGAGGACCTGGGCGTCGCCGGGATCATCTCCTTCGCGGTCTTCAACCCGGTGGCCGCCGCGGTGATCGCGGGCTCGCTGCTCGTGCTGGGCATCGTCACGGTGGTCTTCCTCGCCGCCAGGATCCGGCGCTTTCTGCGGCGCAGGGCGCGGCGCCGGGAGGAGAGGCGCCTGGCGAGGGCGGCATGACGAGTCCGCCCCGGCCACGGGCCCACCGCCCCGGGCCGTGGCCCGCCGGGCCCGGGTAATAAAGTCACGGACATGGCACGGATTGCGGTGATCGGCGCCGGGATGGGCGCCATGGCGACTGCCGCCCGGCTGGCCGTGGCAGGCCACCGGGTGACGGTGTACGAGCGTGCGTCCACGCACGGCGGCTCGGTGGGCCGCTTCGAGCGGGACGGCTTCGCCTTCGACACCGGCCCCGGTCTGCTGCATCTCCCGGCGGTCTGGCGCGACCTGTTCGTCAAGACCGGCAAGGAGCCCCTGGAGCGGTGCGTCGAGCTGACGCAGGTGGATCCGGCGAGCCGGCACGTCTTCGCCGACGGGACGGACGTCCGGCTGCCCAACGTGTCGCGGGCCGGCATCCTTTCGTCCCTGGAGGCGGCGCTCGGGCCCGGATCGGGCGAACGCTGGGGCAGTTTCCTCGGCCGCGCCCGGGACGCCTGGGAACGTTCGCGCCGCCCGCTGCTCGAGGAGCCGCTGCCCGCGGACACCTCCCCTTTCTCGAAGGACCCCTATCCGGCGCTCCGGCAGGGCCTGTTGCGGCGGCCGGCCCGCACACTCGGCGAGATCGGCACCCGCGAACTGCGCGACCCGCGCCTCGCCGCACTGCTCGGCAGCCATGCCACGGCGTACGGGCTGGACCCGCGCACGGCGCCCGCCGCCGCCGCGGTGCTGCCCTACATGGAGCAGACCTTCGGCTCCTGGTACGTGAAGGGCGGTCTGCGCGCCCTCGCCGACGCGGTGCACGAGCGGTGCCTGGCCAGGAAGGTGGAGTTCGTCCTCGGCACCGCCGTGACGCGTGTGCTGGAGAAGGACGGCCGCGCGGTGGGCCTGGAACTGGACCGCGGCGGGCCGGTGGAGGCGGACATCGTGGTGTCCGGTGCCCCGGTGCCTTCCCTGTTCGAGAACCGTGTCGTCTCAGGGGACCGGCCCGCCGAGTGGCCGCGCCGCCGGACGGGCGGGCGGACGGCACGGCTGACGGTCCATCTGGCGCTGCGCGGCGGCCGGCCGGCCGACGCCGTGCACCGCACCGTGGTGCACGCCCCGGACCCGGCGGCCGAGTGGGACGCGATCGACGCCGGCACGACCGGCCCGCGCCCGACCGTGGTCGTCATGCGGCCCGACGACCCGCTGTTGCGGCCCGACGACGACCACGAGACCGTCACGCTGACGGCCACCGTGCCGGCCGCTCTGAGCGGCGGACGGACCTGGGCAGAGGCGGCCGGAGCGGCGGCGGACCGGATGGTGGAGGCGGCACAGGCCGCGGTGCCGGGCCTGCGCGAGCGAATCCTGTGGCGTGAGGTGCGCACTCCTGACGACATCCGCCGGGACACCGCCTGCGCGGCGGTCCCCGCCCCGGCTCTCGCCGGGGGGTCGGGCGCGTTCCTTCCGGTGCCCAGCACCGGGCCGCTGTCCGGTCTGTACTTCGCCGGCGGCTGGGCGCACCCCGGCGGCGGGCTGGCGCACGCGGGCATGTCCGGGGCGCTGGTGGCCGGACTGATCGTGGAGGGTGCGGACTTCCGCGGCTCCCGTTGAGCGGCACGCGGCCGCCTCGGGCGGCCGCGCCGCCCAACAGCGGTACCGCTGCCGCTAGTAGCGGTACTGCTGCTGCTCGTTGTAGCCGGAGTCGTAGTAGGCGGAGGGCTGTTCCTGGTCGCTCTCACGCTGCTGCGGCACCCATACTCCGCCGGGCGGGGTCTCGCTGTAGCCGTCCTGCTGCCCGTACGCGGCGGCGTACTGCTGCTGTTGCTGCTGGTCGCCGTAGCCGGCGCCGTAGGGGTCGTAGGTGCTGTACTGCTGACCGCCCACGTACGGATCGGAGTAGGTGGCGTACTGCTGGGTGCTGCCGTAGTCGTACTGGCCGGCGTAGGTCGGCTGCTCCGCGGGCTGCTCGGGGGAGTGGTCGGCGTACGCGTCGTAGGCGTCGTAACCCGCGGCGTACGGCATGTGGCCGGTGTCCTGCCCCTCGGGCGTGTCGTGCTGCGGCTCGTCCTGGTGGGCGGCGTAGGCCGCCGGGGTGTAGACGCCGTACTGGCCGGTGTCGTCCGGCATCGGCTGGGGCTCGTAGACGTCGGGGGCCGCTGCGGGGGGCGCCGGAACCTGTTCGGGCGTGTCGTAGGAGATGTCGGTGACCTCGAGCGTGGGCTCCTGGTTCGCCTCCGGGGCGGCGCCGGACCGGCGCCGCCTGCTCACGCCGGGGCTGCCGCCCAGTGCCCAGCCGGTGGAGAAGCCGCGCCGGAAGGAGAGCGTCACATAAGTCTGGCCGACGGCGAACGCCATGGCGCCGACGGCGATCACCGGCACGGAGGGCAGCAGCACGCCTATGACGACGCCGAGGAAGCCGCAGAAGGCGAGCACCCGCCAGCGCAGGCGTGCCTTGTACTGCAGCAGCACCTCACCGAGCAGCCACAGCGCGACGATGCCGAACGCGATGTAGAGGACCGTCCAGCCCATGTCCGCCCCTATCCTGCGGCCGCCGGCCCCGGGGCGGGGCGGTACGACCGGTCACGACTGCTCGTGCAGTCCGAGATTCTCGTAGATTTCGAGCGTCGCGGTGGAGTTGTTGAGCGTGATGAAGTGCAGCCCTGGAACACCCTCGGCAAGCAGCCTCGCGCAGAACTCCGTCGCGAACTCGATGCCAATGGAGCGTACAGCGGCGGGGTCGTCCTTGACCGCGAGGATCCGCTGTTTCAGCTCGGCCGGGAAGTGCGCGTTGCTGAGAGTGGCGAACCGTTCGATCTGTCTGACGCTGGTGACGGGCATGATCTCGGGGATGATCGGGGTTTCGCAACCCGCTGCACCGACCCGGTCGCGAAGGCGCAGATAGTCCTCGGGCCGGAAGAACATCTGCGTGATCGCGTAGTCGGCGCCGGCGCGGCACTTGTCCACGAAGTGCCGGATGTCCTCGTCCCACTCCGTCGAGCGCGGGTGCATCTCGGGGAACGCCGCCACACCCACACAGAAGTCGCCGGACTCCTTGATGAGCCGGACGAGGTCGGCCGCGTACCGCACTCCCTCGGGGTGCTCGACCCACTCGCCCATCGGGTCGCCGGGCGGGTCGCCCCGGACGGCGAGGATGTTACGGATGCCCGCGTCCGCGTACTGGCCGATCATGTTGCGCAGCTCGGCGACGGAGTGGTTCACCGCGGTGAGGTGGGCGACGGGTGTGAGGGTGGTGTCCGCGGCGATCTGCTGGGTCGCCTTGACGGTGCCGGCGCGGGTGGAGCCACCGGCGCCATAGGTCACGGAGACGAAGTTGGGAGCGACCGCTTCGACCCTGCGCAGCGCGTTCCACAGGTTCCGCTCGCCCTTTTCGGTCTTGGGCGCCCAGAACTCGAACGAGTACGACGTCTTGCCCGTCGCAAGCAGGTCGCGCACCGTCCGTGCGCGATCCGTTCTGGTGGAAGCAGTACCGAGGGCCATACGGGCAGGTTAGCCAGATGGAGGGGGTCCCCCAACCAGATCGGGGAAAAATGTCGCCTTTGTCCATCTCTTGTCCATGCCTTGGACAGAAAACGGACGATCAGCACGGCATGATCACCACCGCCACCACCGGACCTCCGGGGCCACGCGACACCCGGGACCACGGGACACCCGGGGCCGCCGCCGGCTTCAGGGGGACGTCAGAGCCTGCCCCTGATCCGCTTCGCCAGGCCGGCCGAGGCCGACGCCGGGTCGTCCGCCTCGGTGATCGCCCGTACGACGACGACCCTGCGTGCACCGGCGTCCAGCACCTCGTCCAGATTGCCCGCGTCGATACCGCCGATGGCGAACCAGGGCCGCTCAGCACCCAGGCCTGCCGCGTACCGCACCAGACCGAGGCCGGGAGCGTGGCGGCCGGGCTTGGTGGGGGTGGGCCAGCAGGGACCGGTGCAGTAGTAGTCCACGCCCGGCTCGACCGAGGCGGCCGCCGCCTCGGACTCGGAGTGCGTCGAACGGCCGATCAGCACGCCGTCGCCGAGGATCGCCCGCGCGGCGGGCACCGGCAGGTCGCCCTGCCCCAGGTGCAGCACGCCGGCGCCGATGGCGTGCGCCACGTCGGCGCGGTCGTTCACCGCGAGCAGCTTGCCGTGCCTGCGGCAGGCGTCGGCGAAGACCTGGAGGTGTTCCAGCTCCTCACCGGCTTCCATGCCCTTTTCGCGCAGTTGCACGATGTCGACCCCGGACGTCAGCACGGCGTCGAGGAACTCGGGAAGGTCACCCTGCCGCTTGCGGGCGTCCGTGCACAGATAGAGCCGGGCGTCGGACAGCAGCGCGCGAGCCGTGGCCATGAGGTGAATCCCCCCGTCGGGCGGCCGGATGCACGGGCCGGGCGGCCCGGCCCGTGCATCCGGCCGCGATGATGTTTTCCGATGTGTCAGACGGCGAGCGCCTGTGCCCGGCGCTTCACCTCCGTACCGCGATTCTCGCTGAGCGCCTGCGCGGGCGTGCCCGGCAGGCTCGGGTCAGGGGTGAAGAGCCATTCCAGCATCTCTTCGTCGGTGAAGCCGTCGTCCCTCAGGAGGGTCAGGGTCCCCGAGAGGCCCTTGACCACCTTGTCGCCGTCGATGAAGGCGGCGGGCACCTGGAGCGTCCGGTTCTCACCGCGGCGCACGGCGATCAGCTGGCCTTCCTTGACCAGCTGCCGCACACGCGTCACCTCCACATCGAGCATTTCCGCGATGTCCGGCAGGTGAAGCCAGGCGGGGACGAGAGCATCGATCTTTGCGTCAATCTCGGTCACGGGAACAAGCCTGCCATCCAGGACCGACAGTCGGTAGCCGGGACCTGCCGTGCCGCCGCCTTCAGGGGCCAAGGAGCGGCCTTCAGGGTGACAAGGCCGCCGCGTTCGAGGGGCAAGGCCGCCGCCTTCAGGTCGACAGGGCCGCCGCCTTCAGAGGGACCGAGGGGTCGGCGGCCCGCTCCCGGTCCAGCGCCGCCCCGGACTCGATCAGCTTGCGTCCCTGCGCCAGGTCACGCGGCCTGCCCACGGCCAGCAGGGCCACCAGGGCGCCACCGCGCAGCCACAGCACCGACCAGGTCTCTTCCGTCGGGTCGCCGCGCCACAGCAGAGTGTCGGCGGCGCCGTGGTGGCCGGCGTACTGGACGTAACGGCCGAACTGCTCGGACCAGAAGTACGGCACCGGGTCGTACGGCTCGAGGTCCGCGCCGCCGCCGGTGATGTTCGCGGCGACCGTGCGCGGCCCCTGGAGCGCGTTGTCCCAGTGGTGGACGAGCAGCCGCTCCGCGTAGCGGCCGGACGGATACGAGGCACAGTCCCCCACGGCGTACACATCGGGGGCACGGGCGCGCAGATACCGGTCCGCGACGACCGCGCCGTCGGGGCCCAGCTCGATACCGGAGCCGGCGAGCAGACCCGTGGCGGGCCGGGCGCCGATGCCCACGACGACGGCACCGGCCGCGATCCGGCGGCCGTCGGCCAGGACGACGGCGCCGGGCTCGACCGCGGCGACCCGGGCACCGGTGACCAGCTCGGCCCCGTACTGCGCGTACCAGGCGGCCATCGGGGCCGCGACCTCGGCGGGCATGGTGCCGGCGAGCGGACGGTCGGCGGCCTCGACGACGGTCACCGCACAGCCGGCCTGCCGGGCGGCCGTCGCGAACTCCGCGCCGATCCACCCGGCGCCCACCACGACGACGTCGTGCTTCTCGGCGAGCAGGGGCCGCAGCCGCGCCGCGTCGTCCAGGGTGCGCAGCAGATGGACACCAGGGACGCCGACCGCGCCCGGGAGGGTGACCGGCTCCGCGCCGGTGGCCAGCACCAGCACGTCGTACGGGACGGGACCGGCCGCGGTGTCCACCTCGTGGGCGTCCGTCCGCACTCCGGTCACCTCGACGCCGAGGCGCAGTTCGACGTCGAGGACCTCGAAGTCGATGTCGAAGGCCGAGCCCTCCGCCGTGCCGAGCAGGACGGCCTTGGACAGCGGGGGCCGGTCGTACGGCTGGTGCGGCTCTGCGCCGATCACGGCGACCGGGCCGGTGAATCCCCGCTCGCGGAGGGCGACCGCCGTCTGCACACCGGCCATGCCCGCACCGACGATCACCACGCGACGCCGCGCCGCTGTCTGTTGCTGCCGTTCGTCCACCCGCACACCTTACGTACCTGACGACGGGTCAGGAAGGCGGCTCCGCCACCACGCTCGTCCCGCCGCCCTCCCGCGGAGCCTTCGGCCGGCGAGTCCGTCGAGGCTCTTCGCCGCGCTGCGGCTCCCTTACAGAGCGTCGGGGCGGGAGGTTAGGGTGGCCACCGTAAGGCACTCGCGGGAGCCCGGACGCACCGGGCTGAGAGGGAGGCTGGCCGGCCTCCGACCGTACGAACCTGATCCGGGTCATGCCGGCGAAGGGAGGGGCTGGACGCCCATGTCGTCTCGTACACCGTGTTCCCCCGACGTCCTTGTCGTGGGCGGCGGAATCATCGGCCTGGTCACGGCCTGGCGAGCAGCGCAGCAGGGCCTGCGGGTCGCCGTCGCCGACCCGCAGCCGGGCGGCGGCGCCGCGCAGGTCGCGGCCGGCATGCTGGCCGCCGTCACCGAACTCCACTACGGCGAGCAGACGCTGCTCGGCCTCAACCTCGAGTCTGCCCGCCGCTACCCGGCCTTCGTCGCCGAACTGGAGGAGGCGAGCGGGCAGCAGGTGGGCCACCGCTCCTGCGGCACGCTCGCCGTCGCCCTCGACGCCGACGACCGCGCGCATCTGCGCGAACTGCACGCCCTGCAGATCCGCTCGGGGCTCGAGTCCGCATGGCTCTCCGGCCGCGAGTGCCGCCGCCTCGAGCCGATGCTCGCGCCCGGCGTACGCGGCGGGCTGCGGGTGGACGGCGACCACCAGGTCGACCCGCGACGGCTGGCGGCGGCGCTGGTCACGGCCTGCGAACGGGCCGGGGTCGAGCTCCGCCGCACCTGGGCGGAGCGGCTGGTCGTCGAGAGCGACCGGGCGGTGGGGGCGGTCCTCGCCGACGGCGGCGAGCTTCGCGCCGGGCAGGTGGTCCTGGCGGGCGGCAGCCTGAGCGGACGGCTGAACGGCGTACCGGCGGACGTGCTTCCTCCCGTACGGCCGGTGAAGGGCCAGGTCCTGCGGCTGACCGTGCCGCGTCCGTACGCGCCGTTCCTCTCGCGCACGGTGCGCGCCGTGGTGCGCGGCAGCCATGTGTACCTCGTGCCGCGCGAGGACGGCGAGCTCGTCGTCGGCGCGACCAGCGAGGAACTCGGCTGGGACACGACGGTCACCGCGGGCGGGGTGTACGAGCTGCTGCGCGACGCGCACGAGCTGGTACCGGGCATCACCGAGCTGCCTCTCGTGGAGACCCGCGCCGGGCTGCGGCCGGGCTCGCCCGACAACGCGCCGCTGCTGGGCTTCACCGACCTGCCGGGGCTTCTGCTGGCCACCGGGCACTACCGCAACGGCGTCCTGCTCACCCCCGTCACCGGCGACGTGCTGGCGGGCGCGCTGGTGAGCGGCGAACTGCCGGAGGTGGCACGGCCCTTCTCGCCGCGTCGCTTCACGGGCGGGCGCCCGGGCGAGCGTCCGGCCTCGCGGGAGGCCGCTGTCCGCCGGGACACAGTTCTTCAGGAGCAGTCCGCATGACCGTCTCCGTCTCCGTCAACGGCGAGGCACGCGATCTCGCCCCAGGAACCACGCTGGACATCGTCGTCGCGGAGCTCACCGCGGCGCCCTCGGGTGTGGCTGCGGCCGTCAACGAGGCGGTCGTCCCGCGCAGCCAGTGGCCCGGCACCCGTCTCGGCGACGGTGACCGCGTCGAGATTCTCACCGCAGTGCAGGGAGGCTGACCAGCCATGGCAGACGACCGTTTCACCATCGGCGGGACGACGTTCGACTCCCGGCTGATCATGGGTACGGGCGGGGCGCCCAGCCTCGACGTCCTCGAACGCTCCCTGGTCGCGAGCGGCACGGAACTCACCACCGTCGCGATGCGCCGCCTCGACCCGACCGTCCAGGGGTCGGTGCTCTCCGTGCTGAACCGGCTCGGGATCCGGGTCCTGCCCAACACCGCGGGCTGCTTCACCGCCGGTGAGGCCGTCCTCACCGCGCGCCTGGCACGGGAGGCGCTGGGAACCGACTGGATCAAGCTCGAGGTCGTCGCGGACGAGCGGACCCTGCTGCCCGACGCGGTGGAGCTGCTGGACGCGGCCGAGACGCTGGTCGACGACGGCTTCACGGTCCTTCCGTACACGAACGACGACCCGGTGCTCGCGAGGAAGCTGGAGGACGTGGGTTGCGCCGCGATCATGCCGCTCGGCTCCCCCATCGGCTCCGGGCTCGGCATCCGCAACCCCCACAACTTCCAGCTGATCACCGAGCAGGCGGGCGTGCCGGTGATCCTGGACGCGGGCGCCGGCACGGCGTCGGACGCGGCGCTGGCGATGGAGCTGGGCTGCGCGGCGGTGATGCTGGCGTCGGCGGTGACGCGGGCGCAGGAGCCGGTCCTGATGGCGGAGGCGATGCGGCACGCAGTGGAGGCGGGGCGGCTGGCGTACCGGGCGGGCCGCATCCCCCGGCGGCACTTCGCCGAGGCGTCGTCTCCGGTCGAGGGGCGCGCGACGCTGGATCCGGAGCGGCCGGCGTTCTGACGGCCCTGACGGGGCGGGGGCGCGCGGGCGGGGCGGGGCCGCTGCCCGGGGCTTGCCCCCTCCCCGCCCCTTCCCGTAACCGGGGGCTCTGCCCGCGGACCCCCGCGCCTCAAACGCCGGCGAGGCCGGGGCTACCTCCCACGGCCGCCAGGCCCTAGAACAACCGGCCCCGCGCGTCACAGGTCGGCTGCAGTACCGGTCCGCGCTCGCAAGCCCGTCGGACCTGTTCGCCCCTGCTCGTAGAATCGGCGCGTGGATACGACCCTCCAGGACCCCCTCGTCGGGCAGGTGCTCGACGGCCGCTACCGAGTCGATGAGCGCATCGCCGTCGGCGGCATGGCCACGGTCTACCGGGCCGTCGACACCCGTCTCGACCGGGAGCTCGCCCTCAAGGTGATGCATCCGGATCTCGCCACGGACGCCACGTTCGTGGAGCGTTTCATCCGCGAGGCGAAGTCCGTGGCGCGGCTGGCGCACCCCAATGTCGTGGGCGTGTTCGACCAGGGCGCGCAGGGTGCGTACGTCTATCTGGCGATGGAGTACGTCGAGGGCTGCACCCTGCGTGACGTGCTGCGCGAGCGCGGCGCGCTGCAGCCGCGGGCCGCGCTCGACATCCTGGAGCCCGTGCTGGCGGCGCTGGGCGCCGCGCACCGGGCCGGTTTCGTGCACCGGGACATGAAGCCGGAGAACGTGCTGATAGGGGACGACGGCCGGGTCAAGGTCGCCGACTTCGGTCTCGTACGGGCGGTCGGCTCCGTGACCAACACCTCCGGCACGGTCCTCGGCACCGTTTCGTACCTCGCGCCGGAGCAGATCGAGTACGGCACCGCCGACACCCGCGCCGATGTGTACGCGTGCGGAGTGGTCCTCTACGAGATGCTGACCGGCGCGAAGCCGCACGGGGGCGACACCCCGGCCCAGGTGCTCTTCCAGCATCTGAACGCCGACGTGCCGGCGCCGTCCGCGCTCTTCCCCGGGCTCGCCGTCGAACTGGACGAGCTGGTGGCGAGCGCGACCGCCCGCAACCCGGAGGTACGCCCGCACGACGCGGTGGAGCTGCTCGCCCGGACGCGCGAGGCGCGGGCGGCGCTCGGCGCCGAGCAGCTGGACGCACAGCCGCCACAGGCCCGGCCGGAGGACGACGGGGACGCCCCGGCCGCGGGCGCGCCCTCCGACGAGGACCGCACGGACGTCATCCCGCGGGCCCTCCCCGGCGAGGAGCCCGGTGTGCACCACACGGCCCGGCTGGTCCTGCCGCCTCCGGAGCGTCCGGAGCCGGAACCGGTGCGCTCGGCGGGCCGCGGCGTACCGATGTCCGGCCGCGGTCTGCTCACGCTGCTGATCGCGGTGATCGCGGTGCTCGGTGTCGGCACGGGCGTCTGGTACATCAACTCGGGCCAGTTCACCCGCGTGCCGGCCCTGATCGGCAAGAGCGAGACGGAAGCCCGTCAGGCCCTCGACAAGGCCGGGCTCGAGGTGAAGTCCGTCCGGCACGACTTCAGCGAGACCGTCGCTCGCGGCACCGTCATCAAGAGCGATCCGGGTACGAACGAACGGATACGGGACAACGGCTCCGTGACGATCGTCGTCTCCCGCGGCCCGAAGATCGTGAAGGTCCCGGACGTGGAGAACAAGCCCTTGGCACAGGCCGAGCGCGAACTCCGCGCGGCCGGGCTCGCGCCGGGCGTGGTGACCAGGGAGTTCGACGAGAGCGTCGCGCAGGGCTCGGTGATCGCCACCGACCCGGCGGCGGGCAGCAGCCGCAGCCCCGACACGGCGGTGTCGATCGTGGTCAGCAAGGGCGCGCCGATCTCCGTCCCTGATGTCACGGGCGACACCGTCGACGAGGCGACCGCCGAGCTCGAGGAGGCGGGCCTGAAGGTCGAGGTCGCGGACGAGCGGATCCATTCGGCCGAGGAAGCCGGTTCGGTCGCCCGTCAGTCGGCGGCCGAGGGCACCCGGCTGGCGGGCGGTGACACGGTCACGCTCACGGTCTCCAAGGGCCCGCGGATGATCGAGGTCCCGGATGTGGTCGGCGACAAGGTGGACGACGCCACGGCCGAGCTGGAGGAGGCCGGCTTCGTGGTGAAGGCCGAGAAGAACTTCCCGTTCCTCGGCGACGAGGTCGAGAGCCAGTCCGTCGAGGGCGGCGGCCGTGCGCCCGAGGGCAGCACCATCACCATCAAGATCAAGGGGCTCTAGTTCTGATGCGCAACCCTGTCGGCGGCCACGTGCCCGTGGCCGGCGGCCTCGCCACGACCGGACTCGGCTACGCACGGGAGCTGGGGGCGGAGACCGTGCAGGTCTTCGTCGCCAATCCGCGAGGCTGGGCCACGCCCAGGGGCAACCCGGCCCAGGACGAGAAGTTCCGGGCCGAGTGTGCCGCCGAGTCCATCTCGGCCTGGGTGCACGCCCCGTATCTGATCAACTTCGGCTCTCACACGGAGGCCACGGCCGAGCAGTCCGTCCTCTCGCTTCGGCACTCGCTGCGCAGGGCCCGGGAGATCGGCGCGCTGGGCGTGGTGGTGCACACCGGTTCCGCGACGGGCGGCCGCCCCCGCGAGGTGGCGCTGGCGCAGGTGCGGGAGCGGCTGCTGCCGCTGCTGGACGAGCTGACGCACGACGACGACCCGTTTCTGCTCCTGGAGTCCACGGCCGGGCAGGGCTCCTCGCTCTGCTCCCGGACCTGGGACTTCGGACCGTACTTCGAGGCGCTCGACGCGCATCCCAGGCTGGGCGTCTGCCTGGACACCTGCCACATCTTCGCGGCCGGGCACGATCTGGCGGCTCCCGGCGGGGTGGCCGAGACGCTGGACCTGCTGGTGGGGACCGTGGGTGCGGGCCGGCTGAAGCTGATCCACGCGAACGACTCGAAGGACGTCGTCGGGGCGCACAAGGACCGTCACGAGAACATCGGCGCGGGACACATCGGCGAGGAGCCGTTCCGCGCGCTCATGTCGCATCCCGCCACCGAAGGCGTGCCGCTGGTCATCGAGACTCCCGGCGGCAAGGAGGGGCACGCAGCGGACGTGGAGCGGTTGAAGAAACTTCGCTGAGCCCTTCCGGAATACCCCCAGGGGGTATACGGTTCCTGTTGTCGACAGGAACCGCTACCTGACGTTGGGGGCATCGCCATGCAGCACGAAACGCACGCCGGGCACATGGGACACACCGAGCACACCCACGACGTCCACCACGGGCACGAGGGGCACGGGGGCCACACCCACCACGGCGGGGGCAAGGTCAGCTGGGGCATGGCGGCCAAGGCGACCCTGCACTGCCTCACCGGCTGCGCCATCGGCGAGGTGCTCGGCATGATCATCGGTACGGCGCTGGGCTGGGGCAACGCCCCCACAATGGCCCTCGCCATCGTCCTGGCCTTCTTCTTCGGTTACTCGCTGACCCTCTGGGCCGTCGTACGGGCCGGCGTGAGCCTGAAGGCCGCGATCAACGTCGCCCTCGCCGCCGACACCCTCTCCATCACCGTCATGGAAATCGTGGACAACGGCGTACTGCTCATGGTCCCGGGAGCCATGGACGCCCATCTGGCCGACGGGCTGTTCTGGGGCGCGCTGGCCTTCGCGTTCCTCGTCGCCTTCCTCGTCACCACGCCGGTGAACAAGTGGATGATCGGCCGCGGCAAGGGGCACGCGGTGGTCCACCAGTACCACCACTGATCCGCACCACCAGCGGCCGCGGGACCGCCGGCCCGGGGCTCAGAGCTCCGGGCCGTCCCCCGGTTCCTCCTGGTAGGAGTAGCGTTGCTCCCGCCAGGGGTCGCCGAGGTTGTGATAGCCCCGCTCTTCCCAGAAGCCGCGGCGGTCGGCCGTCATGTACTCCACGCCGCGGACCCATTTGGGCCCTTTCCAGGCGTACAGATGCGGCACCACCAGGCGCAGCGGAAATCCGTGCTCGGCGGTGAGCAGTTCGCCGTCCTTGTGGGTGGCGAAGATCGTGCGGTCCGCCACGAAGTCCGAGAGACGCAGATTGGCGCTGAAGCCGTACTCCGCCCAGACCATCACATGGCTGACGGCGGGCGCGGGCGGCGCGAGCTCGACGATCGCGCGGGCGGGCACACCACCCCATTCGGCCCCCAGCATGCTGAACTTCGTCACGCAGTGCAGATCGCCCTCGACGGTCGAGAAGGGCAGCGCCGAGAACTCCTCGTGGCTCCAGCAGTGCTTCTCACCGTCGGCGGTGGCGCCGAAGACCCTGAACTCCCAGCGCTCAGGCTTGAACTTGGGCACGGGCCCGTAATGGGTGACAGGCCAGCCTCGCTGCAGTCGCTGCCCCGGCGGAAGCTCGGACTCCTCTGGTGCGCGGTATTCCCGGCTCTCCGGCTGACCCATGCCCTCAATGGTGACAGACCGGGAGGGGTGGTCATGACCAGGTCTGGGCCGATTCGGGCAACTCCTACTAAGCATGCACTTACTGGACGCTCCGTGGTCACGGTGCGAGGATGCGCGGACCTGCCCAGTACACGCGTGGAAGGAGCCTCTGCGATGCAGGGCGACCCCGAGGTCATCGAGTTCCTCAATGAGCAGCTGACTGCCGAGTTGACCGCGATCAACCAGTACTTCCTGCACGCGAAGATGCAGGAGAACTTCGGCTGGACGAAGCTCGCCAAATACACCCGTGCCGAGTCCTTCGACGAGATGAAGCACGCGGAGGTGCTCACCGACCGGATTCTCTTCCTGGACGGTCTGCCGAACTACCAGCGGCTGTTCCATGTACGCGTCGGACAGACGGTCACCGAGATGTTCCAGGCCGACCGGCAGATCGAGGTCGAGGCGATCGACCGCCTGAAGCGCGGTATCGACGTCATGCGGACGAAGGGGGACGTCACCTCGGCGAACATCTTCGAGTCGATCCTCGCCGACGAGGAGCACCACATCGACTACCTCGACACCCAGCTGGAGCTGGTCGACAAGCTCGGTGAGGCGCTGTACATCGCCCAGGTGATCGAACAGCCGGAGGGCTAGGCGGACAGCCGGAGGGCGGGCGAGGAGCCGGAGGACACGGCGGCAAGGCAAGGCGGCGGGCCCGGAGGCCGACGTCCGGCAGGCTAGGCCGCCTCGTCCAGGGCCGGAGGGGTGCCGTCGGGGTCGACGGCCAGCACGGACGCGCCCTTGCCCTGCTCCAGCAGCTCACGGCGGGGGCACGCACCGCGGCCGAGAATCCCCTGTATGCGTCGCACGCAGGAACCGCAGTCGGTGCCCGCCTTGGAGACCGACGCTATCTGGCGGGGAGTGCAGGCTCCGGCCTCCGCGTGCTCCTTGACCTGCTTCTCCGTGATGCCGAAGCACGAGCAGACGTACACGCGGTTCACCTCCCCGGCGGGATCGATTCGGTTCGCCGTCCCGATTGATCGGTGAGGCTAACCTAACCTTACCCGCCGTCCCCGGACCGCAAAAGTCCCGCATATGACAGTAGGGCGTGGATCACATCGATCCACGCCCCACTGTCATTGATCACTACTGGTTGCGGTACATCTCCGCCACCAGGAAGGCCAGGTCCAGTGACTGGCTGCGGTTGAGCCGGGGATCGCAGGCCGTCTCGTAGCGCTGGTGCAGATCGTCGACGAAGATCTCGTCGCCGCCGCCCACGCATTCGGTGACGTCGTCACCGGTGAGCTCGACATGGATGCCGCCCGGGTGGGTGCCGAGCGCCTTGTGGACCTCGAAGAAGCCCTTGACCTCGTCGAGCACGTCGTCGAAGCGGCGCGTCTTGTGCCCGGACGCCGCCTCGAAGGTGTTGCCGTGCATCGGGTCGGTCACCCAGGCGACGGTCGCGCCCGAGGCCGTGACCTTCTCGACCAGCTCGGGGAGCTTGTCGCGGACCTTGTCGGCGCCCATGCGGACGATGAAGGTCAGCCGACCGGGCTCCCGGTCGGGGTCGAGACGGTCGACGTAGGTCAGCGCCTCGTCCACCGTCGTCGTCGGCCCCAGCTTGATGCCGATCGGGTTGCGGATCCTGGAGGCGAACTCGATGTGCGCGCCGTCCAGCTGGCGGGTGCGCTCACCGATCCAGACCATGTGGCCCGAGGTGTTGTACAGCCGTCCCGTGCGGGAGTCGGTACGCGTCAGGGCCGACTCGTAGTCCAGCAGCAGGGCCTCGTGGGAGGCGTAGAACTCGACCGTGCGGAACTCCGCAGGGTCGGTGCCGCACGCCTTCATGAAGTTCAGCGCGTTGTCGATCTCACGGGCGAGCTGCTCGTAGCGCTGACCGGACGGGGAGGACTTCACGAAGTCCTGGTTCCAGGCGTGCACCTGGCGCAGGTCGGCGTAGCCGCCGGTGGTGAAGGCGCGGACCAGGTTGAGCGTCGAGGCGGAGGCGTTGTACATCCGCTTCAGGCGCTCGGGGTCCGGGACACGGGCCGCCTCGGTGAAGTCGAAGCCGTTGACGGAGTCGCCGCGGTAGGTCGGCAGGGTCACACCGTCGCGGGTCTCGGTCGGCTTGGAGCGCGGCTTCGAGTACTGGCCGGCGATCCGGCCGACCTTCACCACGGGCACGGAGGCGGCGTAGGTGAGGACCGCGCCCATCTGGAGCAGGGTCTTGAGCTTGGCCCGGATCTGATCGGCGGACACCGCGTCGAACGATTCGGCGCAGTCGCCGCCCTGGAGCAGGAACGCCTCGCCCTTGGCGACGGCTCCCATCCGGGCGCGCAGCTGGTCGCACTCGCCCGCGAAGACGAGCGGCGGATACGACTCGAGGTCCGCGACTACTTCGCGCAGAGCCTCGGCATCGGGGTACTCGGGCTGCTGCGCCGCGGGCAGGTTTCGCCAGGTGTTGCCACCAACGAGGGTGGTCTTAGCGTTCACGGTCACCCTGTCAACATTACGGGGTCCCGGAGAGCGTCCACGCCGCCGCTCAGTAAGTGAGACGGCCACTGCGCGGGCACCCCCGCCGCATCGCGCGCGTCCGGGGCCCGCCAGGGCCCGGACGTCGCTGCGGCGCCGGGCAGGGATGCGTTATGGTCGGCGGCATGTTGGCGCAGCAGGCACAGAGCTGGTGGTGGACCGCACATTCGGCGGCCCACTGATACATCGCGCGCAACATCCGATCGCGAAGGCCGCCCGAGGGGCGGCCTTCAGTCTTTCCCGCGGCCAGCGGGGACCGGCCGTTCCTCCCACCCGGAAGGAACCGACCGATGATCATCAGCAGACTGCTCGAGGACGACTGCCCGCCCTTCGCGCTGCTGCGCCGGCGCACTCCCGGCCATGACCACGACGTCGTCGAGGTGCTGATCGGCGAGGTGCGGGAGGTGGAGCGGCTCGCGGCCGTGCCGGTGGGCGAGGGGCCCTCGCTCGCCCTCGTCCCGTTCCGCCAGATCGCGGAGCGCGGCTTCGACGTCACCGACGACGGGACACCACTGTCGGTGCTGGTCGCCGACGAGTGCCACCGGCTTCCGCTCGCGGAGGCGCTGTCCGCGCTCCCCCGCCGTGCCGTGCGCGTCGAGAACGGGGAGTTCGACGTCGACGACGAGGAGTACGCCGGCATCGTCCGTCGCGTCATCGAGGACGAGATCGGCCGCGGCGAGGGGGCGAACTTCGTCATCCGCCGCACGTTCACCGGGCGGATCCCCGGCTTCGGCCACGCCGACGCGCTCGCGCTGTTCCGCCGGCTGCTGACCGGCGAGCGGGGCGCGTACTGGACCTTCGTCGTGCACACCGGCGAGCGGACCCTGGTCGGCGCGAGCCCCGAGGTGCATGTGCGCATGAGCGGGGGCACGGTCGTCATGAATCCGATCAGCGGCACCTTCCGCTATCCGCCCGAGGGGCCCACGGCCGAGGCGCTGCTCGGCTTCCTCGACGACCGCAAGGAGCGCGAGGAGCTCTCCATGGTGGTCGACGAGGAGCTGAAGATGATGTGCGCGGTCGGCGACATGGGTGGTGTCGTCGTCGGCCCCCGGCTCAAGGAGATGTCCCATCTCGCGCACACCGAGTACGAGTTGCGGGGGCGGTCCTCCCTCGATGTGCGCGAGGTGCTGAAGGAGACCATGTTCGCGGCCACGGTCACCGGCTCGCCGGTGCAGAACGCCTGCCGGGTCATCGGGCGCCACGAGGTGGGCGGGCGCGGCTACTACGCGGGTGCCCTGGCGCTGATCGGGCAGGACGCGGGCGGCGCGCAGACGCTGGACTCGCCGATCCTGATCCGCACCGCCGACATCGACGCCGCCGGGACGCTGCGGGTGCCCGTCGGGGCGACGCTGGTGCGGCACTCGGACCCGGCGGGCGAGGTCGCGGAGACCCACGCCAAGGCGGCCGGCGTGCTGGCCGCGCTGGGCGTGCGGCCCGGTCCGACCCGTACGCACGAGGCGGTCCCGCAGCTGGCCGAGGATCCGCGGGTGCGGGCCGCGCTCGACTCACGGCGGGCCGATCTGGCGCCGTTCTGGCTGCGGATGCAGGACGGGATGTCCTGCGCCCACGGCGCTCGGGGAGCGTCCGCGCCGTTGTCGGGGCACGCCCTGGTCGTCGACGGCGAGGACACCTTCACCGCGATGCTGGCGCATCTGCTGCGCTCGACCGGGCTCGACGTGACGGTCCTGCGGTTCGACGAGCCGGGGCTGCGGGAGCGGGCGCTCACTCACCGGGGACCTGTGGTGCTCGGCCCGGGCCCGGGCGACCCGGTCGACACCACCGATCCGAAGATGCAGTTCCTGCGGGCGCTCGCGGCCGATCTGCTGAAGGGACACCGTCACGGGCTGCTGGGCGTGTGCCTGGGACACGAGCTGCTGGCCGCGGAGCTGGGGCTGGAGATCGTCCGCAAGGACGAGCCGTACCAGGGGGCGCAGGAGCGAATCGACTTCTTCGGCCGCCCGGAGACGGTCGGCTTCTACAACAGCTTTACGGCCCGCTGCGACGAGGCCGCCGCGGCCGAGCTCGCCATGCACCGGATCGAGCTGAGCCGGGACGAGGCCACTGGGGAGGTGCACGCGCTGCGCGGCGGCGGCTTCGCCGGGGTGCAGTTCCACCCCGAGTCGGTGCTCACCATGAACGGCGCGGCGCTGACGGCGTCGCTGCTCGCCGGGGTGCTGGTCGGATAGCGGAGCCCCGGGGCCGTCAGGGGGTGGGCGCGGCGGGGACGAGGACGTTCTCGCTGCGCCGGCCCGCCAGATAGTCGTCGATGTTGCGCGCCGTGGTGTCCACGATCTGGGCGACGGCTTCCGCGGTGTAGTACGCCTGGTGCGAGGTGACCAGCACGTTCGGGAAGGTCACCAGCCGGGCCAGGGTGTCGTCGTCGACCGCTTCCATGGACCTGTCGAGGAAGAACAGGCCCGCCTCCGCCTCGTACACGTCGAGCCCCACCCCGGCGAAGCGGCCCTTGCGCAGTTCACCGACGAGGGCGTCGCTGTCGATCAGGCCCCCGCGGCTGGAGTTGACCAGGATCGCGTCGTCCTTCATGGCCCGCAGTTCACCCGCGCCGATCAGATGCCTGGTGGCGGGCATCAGCGGTACGTGCAGGCTGACCAGGTCGGCGGCGGTGAGGAGTTGGTCCTTGTCGACGTACTTCATGCCCAGTTCGACGCAGGCCGGGTTGGGCGCCAGGTCCCAGCCGAGCAGCTCCATGCCGTAGCCGTGGGCGATCCGGGTGAACGCCTCACCGATCTTGCCCGTACCGAGCACACCGACGGTGCGGCCGCGCATGTCGCGGCCCATCAGCCCGTCCAGCCGGAAGTCGAAGTCGCGGGTGCGCATCGAGGCGCGCACGATACGGCGGTTGACGGCCATGGCCAGCGTCCAGGCGAACTCGGCGACGGAGTACGGCGAGTAGTACGACACCCGCGCGACGGTCAGGCCGAGCCGCGCGGCCACGTCGAGGTCGATGTTGTTGAAGCCGGTGGAGCGCTGGGCGATCATCGCCGTGCCGCCGGCGGCGAGCCTCTGCAGCACCTCCGCGTCCAGCTGGGCGTTGACGCTGGTGGAGATCACCTCGTGGCCTGCGGCGATGGCGGCGGTGTCCACGCCCAGGAACACGTCCAGGCAGCGGACCGTGTGGGTCCCCGCGAACGCCTTCTCGATCAGCGGCTTCTCGTCGGGCTGGACGCCGAAGGCGAGGATTTCCACGGATTCTCCCGGTTTACGAGCTGTGGGCCGGATATCGCGAATATACGGCCCACAGTCCGTCGCGTCAGCGGAGGCACATCGCGTCCGCCGCGCCGGGTCGTCCCGGTCGCGTCAGCCGAAGAAGACGCCGACCTCCTCGTAGAGCTTCGGGTCGACCGTCTTGAGCCTGGCCGTCGCCTCGGCGATCGGGACCCGCACGATGTCGGTGCCCTGGAGCGCGACCATCTTGCCGAAGTCGCCGTCCCGGACGGCATCGATGGCGTGCAGCCCGAAACGGGTGGCCAGCCAGCGGTCGAAGGCGCTCGGGGTGCCGCCGCGCTGAACGTGGCCGAGGACGGTGGTGCGGGCCTCCTTGCCCGTACGGCTCTCGATCTGCTTGGCCAGCCACTCGCCCACGCCGGAGAGCCGGACATGGCCGAACGAGTCCAGCGTGCCGTCCTTGAGGACCGCCTCGCCGTCCTTGGGCACGGCACCCTCCGCGACGACCACGATCGGGGCGTAGCTCGCCTTGAACCGGGAGGTGACCCAGGCACAGACCTGGTCGACGTCGAAGCGCTGCTCGGGGATGAGGATGACGTTGGCACCGCCCGCGAGGCCCGAATGAAGGGCGATCCAGCCCGCGTGACGCCCCATCACCTCGACGACGAGGACGCGCATATGGGACTCGGCGGTGGTGTGCAGGCGGTCGATCGCCTCGGTGGCGATGCCGACGGCGGTGTCGAAGCCGAAGGTGTAGTCGGTGGCGGACAGGTCGTTGTCGATGGTCTTGGGCACGCCGACGCACGGGACGCCGTACTCGTCGTACAGCCGTGCCGCGACACCGAGGGTGTCCTCGCCGCCGATCGCGACGAGCGCGTCCACCTCCTGCTTGGCGATGTTCTCCTTGATCCGGCGGATGCCGTCCGCTTCCTTCAGCGGGTTGGTGCGGGAGGAGCCGAGGATCGTGCCGCCGCGGGGCAGGATGCCGCGGACGGTCGGGATGTCGAGCGGGACGGTGTCGCCTTCGAGCGGTCCGCGCCAGCCGTCGCGGTAGCCGGTGAACTCGTAGCCGTACTCCTGCACACCCTTGCGGACGAGGCCGCGGATGACCGCGTTGAGGCCGGGGCAGTCGCCGCCCCCGGTCAGTACTCCGACGCGCATGGAAAACTTCCCTTCGCCTGGTGAGCCCTATGACCGTCACGCTAATGGTGACGCAGGTCACTCAGGGATGGGCCGAACGGTCAATTCCTGTGGAATGAAGCGGCGTTGACCGAACACCATTCACTCGTACGGGTACCAGTGCCGGGCGTTCACAAGCACCGTCAGGCGTCGTCCAGACCGCGCTCGATCGCGTACCGCACCAGCTCGACGCGGTTGTGCAGCTGCAGCTTGCCCAGGGTGTTCTGCACATGGTTCTGCACGGTGCGGTGCGAGATGACCAGCCGCTCCGCGATCTGCTTGTACGACAGACCCTTGGCCACCAGGCGCAGCACCTCGGTCTCGCGCTCGGTCAGCTGCGGCGCCTTCGGCTCGTCGCCGCCCGCCGCCGGTGCCGGCTCGGAGGCGAGGCGCCGGTACTCCCCCAGGACCAGACCCGCGAGGCCCGGCGTGAACACCGGGTCGCCCGCCGCCGTGCGGCGCACGGCGTCCGTCAGCTCCTCGGTGCTGGCCGACTTCAGCAGATAGCCGGTGGCGCCCGACTTGACCGCCTCCAGGACGTCGGCGTGCTCACCGCTGGCGGACAGCACCAGCACCCGCAGTCCGGGCAGGGCGGAGACGAGCTCCTTGCACACCTGCACGCCCGGCATCTTGGGCAGGTTGAGGTCCAGTACGAGCACATCGGGCGTGACGGCCCTGGCCCGGCGGACGGCCTGCGCGCCGTCTCCCGCGGTGGCGACGACCTCGAACCCGGCCGCGGCCAGGTCGCGGGCGACCGCGTCCAGCCACATCGGATGGTCGTCGACCACCATCACCCTGATCGTCTGCTGCTCGGTCATCTTCCTGCCTTCCCCCGTGGGATCCTCAGTTCTACTTCCGTGCCCTGGCCGGGGACCGAGACCAGCTCGGCCGTCCCGCCGAGATCCCGCAGCCGCCCCCGGATGGACTGGGCGACTCCGAGCCGCCCCTCCCCCGCCGCCTGCGCGAGCCGGCCCTCCGCGATGCCCGGTCCGTCGTCCCTGACCGTCACGATCACCTCGTCGGGCCAGTCCTCGACCAGGATCCACGCCCGGGCGGCCTCCCCCGCGTGCTTGCGCACATTGTCCAGGGCGGCGCCGACAGCGGCCGCGAGTTCACGGGCCGCCGCCCGGTCCATCAGCACGGGGGCGCCCGGCTCCGACAGCGTCACCCGCGATCCGGCGTGCGGGGAGAGAAGCGTCCGCAGGTCGGCCGGCTGCGCCGGTCCGTCGTCGTCCGGTACGTCCACGATCCGCACGACCGCGCCCTGCGACTCGTCCTCGGACACCCGGGAGGCGGGGACCAGGCCGCCGGCGACCAGGTTCCGCAACGCGACCTCCTGCTCGCCGGCCATCCGGCCGAGCTCCTCGGCCTCGCCGCCCAGCGCCGTGCCGCGCCGCTGCACCATCGCCAGCACCTGCAGGACGCTGTCGTGGATGTCGCGCGCCAGGCGCTCCCGCTCGCGGGTCGCGGCCTCGATCTCCAGCGCGCGGGCGAGGGTGCGCTCGGAGGCCCGGGCCACCTCGACGACGTAGCCGATCGCTATGGAGGCCACCCACACCAGCAGCACGTTGTGGAACGTGTCCCGGCTGGGCTCGCCCCGCTCGACGATGTTGGCGACGGCGACGAACGAGGACGCGAAACCGGCCCAGCGCCAGCCGCCCTTGATGGCGAAGGCGAGCACCGAGCCCGCCGTCCAGATCGACGGGAGGGTCGGGCCGTCCTGGGTCTGGGCGTGGGCATCGGCCAGCGGGGTGAGCATGATGCCGGTCAGTGCGACGGTCAGGTCCGCCACCAGGAAGGCTTTGGTGCAGCGCGCCGCGTTGGCCACCTTGGGCAGGGTGGCGAGGGTCCACACGACCAGCACCGCGAGGAAGCAGACCGCGACCATGGGGCGCTCGAAGTTCTGCCGGGTGAAGACGAACAGCAGCACCGCGTAGACCATGGTCAGTACGCGGTAGGCGGTCAGCGCGCGCCACAGCGGCAGCTCGACCGACATCCGCACGACTCTCTCGCGCCTGGCCATGTCCCCCACCCCGTACCGGTGCCGCGGCGGCTCAGGCGGCCGGCCGCTGCGACTTCTTCGCCTTCTCGGCCTTCTCGGCCTCGGCACGGGCGGCCTTCTCGGCCTTCTCCGCGTCGGCGATCCGGCGCTTCGCGGCCGTCGCGTAGATGTCGACGTACTCCTGACCGGACAGCTTCATGATCTCGTACATGACCTCATCGGTCACCGAACGCAGAATGAAGCGGTCGCCCTCCATGCCGTGGTAGCGGCTGAAGTCCAGCGGCTTCCCGATCCGGATACCCGGACGCATCAGCTTGGGGATCACCTTGCCGGGCGGCTGGATCTTCTCGGTGTCGATCATCGCGACGGGGATCACCGGCGCGCCCGTGGCGAGCGCCACACGTGCGAGACCGCCCGGCTTGCCCCGGTAGAGGCGGCCGTCCGGGGAACGAGTGCCCTCCGGGTAGATACCGAACAGTCCACCGGACTCGATGACGTCGATACCGGCCTTGATCGCCGCCTCGCCGGCGCCGCGCGCGCCCGAGCGGTCCACGGGGAGCTGACCGACGCCCTTGAAGAACGCGGCCGTCATCCGGCCCTTCACACCGGGCGAGGTGAAGTACTCGGCCTTCGCGATGAACGTGACCTTGCGGTCCAGCACCGCGGGCAGGAAGAACGAGTCGGAGAACGACAGATGATTGCTCGCGAGGATCGCGGGGCCCTCTGCGGGAACGTTCTCCAGACCCTCCACCCAGGGCCTGAAGGCAAGCTTCAGCGAGCCTCCGATGGAGAACTTCATGGCGCCGTAGATCAACTCGAATGCCTCCTGTTGCCGTCGAACAGACCTTAACCCGACGCCCGCCCCCGTCCCTCCGCGCCGGGTCACGTCACAACCGCCCCGCCGTGTGGATACGGCCCTGGTCGGTGTCGGTCCGGTCGCGTACCGTGAAGTGCACCGTTCGACCCTCCCGCACACCTCGCACATCCCGTACATGTCGTACACCCGTACACCCGTACACCTCACGAACAGGAGACCCCGGTGCCGGTCCTTCCCGGAGCCGAGCCCTACCGCCACGAAGGCGGCCAGGTCGGCGTTCTTCTCTGTCATGGATTCACCGGCTGCCCGCAGTCGCTGCGCCCCTGGGCCGAATACCTGGCGGAGCGGGGGCTCACGGTCTCCCTGCCGCTGCTGCCCGGTCACGGCACCCGCTGGCAGGACATGCAGGTCACCGGCTGGCAGGACTGGTACGCGGAGGTGGACCGCGAACTGCGGACGCTCCAGGAGCGCTGCCGGGTGGTGTTCGTCTTCGGGCTCTCCATGGGCGGCGCGCTCGCGCTGCGGCTCGCCGCCAGGCACGGTGACGCGGTACGGGGCGTCGTCGTGGTCAACCCGGCGAACAAGGTGCACGGCGCGATGGCGTCCCTGCTGCCCGTCGTCCGCCACCTTGTGCCGTCCACGAAGGGGCTGACCAGCGACATCGCCAAGGAGGGCGTCGAGGAGCTGGGGTACGACCGGGTGCCGCTGCACGCCGCGCACTCGTTGCGGCAGTTCTTCCGGCTGGTCGACGGGGAGCTGCCGCAGGTCACGCAGCCGTTGCTGCTGCTGCACAGCCCCGACGACCATGTGGTGCCGGCCGCCGACTCGGCCCGGATCCTCAGCCGCGTCTCCTCGGTGGACGTCACCGAGGTTCTGCTGGAACAGAGCTACCACGTGGCGACGTTGGACCACGATGCGGAGCGGATCTTCGAGGAGAGTCACGCGTTCATCGACCGGCTCGCTCCGGGTGCGGGGACCACGGGGTCGCCCGCGCCGGAAGCCTTGGGAGGGAGCACGACCGGTGGCTGACCAGCACGACGCGGACCGCGAGCCGCAGCCGATCGACGAGGACGCCGCGTGGGCGGCGATCGTCGCCGGGTACGGCGACGAGCCGGCCGACCCGCCGGGCGCGAAGCCGTTCAAATCGGTGGAGGACCTGGCGCTGCTCGAGGGAGACGTCAACGAGACACCGGGGCGGCCGGCCGG
The DNA here is from genome assembly GCF_025854275.1 of Streptomyces peucetius. Classification (NCBI taxonomy): domain Bacteria; kingdom Bacillati; phylum Actinomycetota; class Actinomycetes; order Kitasatosporales; family Streptomycetaceae; genus Streptomyces; species Streptomyces peucetius. The sequence continues at coordinate 2,030,969 of NZ_CP107567.1, forward strand.
ACCGCCGCCCGAAGAGGACAAGCCCGCGCTCGGGAGCTCGGTCACCTTCGCGCCGGGCGTCGGCGGACCGCGCGACTACCAGGTCGCACAGCCGTCGGACGACGACTTCGACGACACCGACGAGGGCCACTTCGTCCCGCCGGAGCCGCCGCCGCTGCCGGAGGCCGACGTGACGGCCAAGTTCGCCTGGCTGGCGGTGATCGGCGGGCCGGTGCTGATGCTGATCGCGGTGATCCTGCGGTGGGACATGACGTGGTGGCTGACCACGCTGTGCATCGGCGGCTTCCTGGGTGGTTTCGCGACGCTGGTGGCGCGGATGTCGCACGACGACGACGAGTCGGACGATCCGGGGCGGGGCGCGGTGGTGTGACGGCCGTGCGTGGCCGCTGCGGGGGCTTGTTCCCCCACCCCGCCCTTCCCGAACCGGGGGCTCCTCCCCCTAGGCCTGGCGGCCTGGGGGACCCCCACCGGACCCCCGCGCCTCAATCGCCGGCGGGGCTGCAGTGCAGCCCGGCCGGCGTTTGGGGTTACCGCGCGAAGTGCGGTACGGGTCCGGGCGGAGCCCGGTTTCGGGAAGGAGCGAGTAGGGGAACAGCCCACCGCAGGCGCCAACCGCCCGCCCCCTACCCCGTCGCCGGAACCCTCAGCGCCCCCAGCACCGGCAAGTGGTCCGACGCCGCCCGCAGGTCCGCCGTCGAGACGCCGGGCAGGTCCCGCGGGACCCCGCAGCCCAGCACCTCCACCCCCTCCGTCGCGAACACCGCGTCGATCCGCTGGTGCGGATCGCGCGCCGTCGACGTGTGCTCCCCGCCCCACGGGGCCACCGCCCAGCAGTCCTGGAGTTCCCCCGCCAGGCGGCGGAAGCTCCGGCCGCCGGGGCGCTCGTTGATGTCGCCGGCGACGACCGCGTGCGGCACGTCCATCGCCTTCACGCGGTCGAGCAGCATCCCCGCCTGCGCGTGACGCTCGTCGCTCTGCAGGCTGAGATGGCAGCTCACGACCCCGAGCCGCGCGCCCGCGAAGCGGACGACCGCCGTGGCGAAGCCGCGCCGGTGGAGGCCGGAGCGCAGTGGCAGCAGCAGGTCCTCGGTCCACTCGACCGTCGCCCGCAGTGAGCACAGCAGCAGCGGCCCGGCCGCCGTCGCGCCGCCGGAGAGCATCACGAGATCGGTGGCGGCCGCGAGCCGTGCCGCGTGTTTGCGCCAGCGGAAGAAGCGCGGCGCCTCCTGCACGAACACCAGGTCGGGCTCGCAGGCGCGGATCACCCGGGTCAGCGCCGCCTCGTCGTCGCGCAAGGAGCGGACGTTGTAGCTCAGGACCCGGATCACGGCCGAACCGTCCGGGTCGGACCGGGATTTGGGCAGCGCGAAGATCGGGTCGGTCGCCATGGGAGCAAGATACGACGGTGCCCGCCACGCTTCCTGAAGGCTGGGGCCATTCAGGAGGCGTGGCGGGCGCCGATGTCGCGCAGTGGGGCGGCTCAGCCCTGGCGTGCGAGGTCCGCCGCGCCGACGAGCCCCGCTCTGCCGCCGAGTTGCGCGGCGAGCACTTGGGCGTGCGGGCGCCACTGGCCGCCGATCAGCCAGCGCCGGAAGGACTTGCGGATCGGGTCGAGGACGAGGTCGCCCTCGTCGGAGACGCCGCCGCCCACGATGAACGCGGACGGGTCGAACAGGGACGCCAGGTCGGCGAGACCGGCCCCTGCCCAGCGCGCCAGCTCACGGAAGGAGTCGACGGCGACCGGGCAGCCCTGCCGCGCGGCCTCGCTGATGTGCTTGCCCTGGATGCCGTCGATCGTGCCGTCGCCGAGGCCGAGCAGGATCGTCGCGTTCTCCGGCGTGGCGTTGGCGCGCTGCCTCGCGTAGCGGACGAGGGCGCGGCCGGAGGCGTACTGCTCCCAGCAGCCCTGGCTGCCGCAGCCGCAGAGGAGCCCGTCGGGCACGACCCGGATGTGGCCGAACTCGGCGGCGACGCCGAACCGTCCGCGGCGCAGTTTGTTGCCGATGATGATGCCGCCGCCGAGGCCGGTGCCGAGGGTGATGCAGATGACGTCCTCGTGGCCCTGGCCGGCGCCGAAGCGGTATTCGCCCCACGCGGCGGCGTTGGCGTCGTTCTCGACGACGACGGGCAGGCCGACGCGCTGTTCGACCTTGTCCTTGAGCGGCTCGTGACGCCAGTCGATGTTCGGCGCGAAGAGGACCGTGGCGCGCTTGTCGTCGACGTAACCGGCGGCTCCGATACCGACGGCCTCGATGTCGTGCCCGGAGCCGGCGCCCGCGACGGCCGAGCAGATCGCGTCGACGATGCCTTCGGGAGTCGACGGGGTCGGCACGGTGTGCGTCTCGAGAATGGCGCCCTCTTCGTCGACCACTCCCGCCGCGATCTTCGTGCCGCCGATGTCGACGCCGATGGTGAGTCCCATGTGTCCCTCAGTATTCGGTCGAGCCCCGCTATGGCCAACCGTACCCGAGGGCGGGCATGCCCTGGTCAGTCCAGGTCGATGTGCTCGCTGCCTTCGGGGCCTTCGTCGCGCGGATCGTCGGTCTTCCCGGCGTCATCGGAGGGGTCGGGGCCCCGGGTCCAGCGCCGCTCCTGGCCCTCGACGGCGGACCGGTACGCGGCGAGCAGCTCGCCGCCCGCGGCCGCGAGATGGTCGAAGACCTGCGGGTTTCGTTCGATCACCGGCTCGACAGCGGCCTTCGCCTGGTCGACGAACTGCTGGACGGCGCCCTGCGCGGCCATCCCCGGCAGGGACGACTGGAAGGACGTCACCTTCTCGGCGACGGCGTCGAGGAGTTTGCGCAGCTCCTCCGCGGCCGAACCGGGCGGCCGGCCGTACTCGGCGTGCCGTCGGGCCTGCTCGTTCCGGAGGTCCTCCTCGCAGGCGGCGGCCCAGGCGTCGGCGTCGGGGCGCTCGGTCGCATCGCTCATGACGTACTCCTGGGTGTGCCGCGTCGAGGGGTTGTGTGCCTTCGACGGTACCGGAACGGTGGTACGGCGTTCACGGTGTCCGCGGCCACAGACCGGGGTCGGGCGCGAAACGGACCGTGAGCACGCCGTCCGTGAGCCCGGCGCCGGCGACGGTGCAGCGGCGCAGCGCCGAGGGCAGCGGCAGGTTCCTGCGGAACGGCCCCGCGCCCACCAGGAGTTCATCCCCGCGGCGGACGAGGGAGAGCGTCTCCTTGACGGAGCCGGGCAGATCCAGCTCCCACATGAAGAGGGCGTCCCCGGCCCGCGGAGGGTGGCCGGCCGCCGACGGTCCCGTGACCCGGCCGAGGTCGCCGGCGGTGTTCCGCCCGTCGCGCTCCGGCCCGCCCCGGTCCGGCCCGGCGGCGAGTCCGTCGCCGCCACCGTGGCCACTGTCGCCGCCGCCGTCGCCGCTGCTGACCGCGCCGCTGCGCACCGCCCGGGCGTGGAGCAGAGCGAGGTCGTCGAGGCCCTGGGGGTCGCGGCCGAGGTGGGGCACCTCGCACAGGGCGGTGCCCGCCGGCCAGGTGCCGTACCACTCGTGCAGGCACTTCTCCTGCTGCGCGGCGAGACCCGCGATCCAGGGGTCCGCGGACTCCTTCGGCAGCGTCCGGTTCGGTACGAGCATGTCGACGCGCAGCCCGTGCAGGGCGATCCCCGTACGGGCCTCGGTGAGGGCCGCGGCGGCCTTGGGACCGGGCTCGGCGACGATCCGGAGCGTGGTGTCCGGGGACTCCACGACCCACTGCACACCTGCGAGCTCCGTGTCCCAGCGCTCGGCTGTCGCGTACAGCCACTGCGCGGGCATCGGCACGCCCGCGAGCTGGGCGAGCATCGGGCGCAGCGCGCGGGCGGCCTGGCGTTCGGGCGGCAGCAGACGGCGCAGATAGCGGCGCAGTTCCTCCGGCAGGGCGAGCAGCGCGATCGTCTCGCGCAACGGCGGCATGTCGACGACGACCACTTCCCAGTCGCCGCGCGAGGCGACGACGAGCGCGCGCAGCAGCGCGAACTGGTCGCTGCCGGGCAGCCGTGTCAGCTCGGCGTCCTCGAGCCGCGCGGCGCCCAGCAGGTCGAGTGCCGCCGAGGCGCGTTCCTGGAGGTCGAGGAACTCTGCGCGGAAGTCCGCGCCGGCGTCGATGCGGGCGGCCCACAGGCCGGCGTGGACAGGGGCCGGTTCCTCGTGGCCGGCGGGGAGCGGGGTGCCGAGGACGTCGCCCGGGTCGGCCGACAGGAACAGGGTGCGGCGGCCGTCGCCGGCCGAGGCGAGCGCCGTGGCGGCGGCGACGGTGGTGCGGCCCGCGCCGCCGAGGCCGGTGACGAGGACCTTGCGCATCAGGCGCCGGCGCCGCTCTCGACGCGCTTCTTCAGACCGGCCAGGGCACGGTCGATGATGACCTTCTCGGCCTTGCGCTTGATCATGCCGAGCATCGGGATCTTGACGTCGACGGTGAGCTGGTACGTCACCTCGGTACGGTCGCCACCGCCGACCGGTGCGAGGCGGTACGAGCCGTCGATGGCGCGCAGCATCTGGGACTTCACCAGGGTCCAGCTGACCTCGTCGGCGCCGTGCCAGGTGTAGGCGAGCGTGTGGTCGTCCTTGATGGCGCCGGCGTCCAGCACCAGGCGGACCTGCTCGGCCCGGCCCTGGTCGTCGGTGGCGAGCACCTCCGCCTGCTTCACCTCGCCGGTCCACTCGGGGTAGCGGGCGAAGTCGGAGATGACGCCCATGACCTCGGCCGGCGCCGCATCGATCGTGATGCTCGAGCTGGTGTGTTCCGCCATCTCTGCGGCTCCCTCACAGTGCGGTACGGACCGGGCTGGTGTACGGGGTGCAGGCTATCGCGACCGGGCCGCACGCCGGCGCGTGGCCCGGGGCGACGCGACGTCACCAGGCCAGCGAGAAGGGGCGCCCGCCGGCCGCGAAGTGCCCGACGTTCACGCACTCGGTGGCGCCGATCCGCATCCGGCTCACGAGCGGCTGGTGGACATGGCCGAAGAGGGCGTACCGGGGCCGGGTGCGGCGGACGGCGTCCAGCAGCGCACGGCTGCCGCGCTCGAAGCGGCGGGCCACGGTGTCGTACGTCAGCTCGGGGACGTCGGGCGGGATGTGCGAGCAGAGCACGTCGACCTCGCCGATCGCCTCGACCTTGGCGGCGTACTCCTCGTCGGAGATCTCGTAGGGCGTGCGCATCGGGGTGCGCAGTCCGCCGCCGACGAAGCCGAAGACCCGGCCGCCGATCTCGACGCGCTCGCCGTCGAGGACGGTGGTGCCGGGGCGGGCGTACTCGTGCCACAGGGCCGGGATGTCGACGTTTCCGTAGGTCGCGTACGTCGGAGTGGGGAAGGCCGCGAACATCTCGGCGTACTGGCGGCGCACGGCCGACTCGATGGCGGACTCCCGGTCCGTGCCGAGCTCCGCCCAGAGGCGGCGGCCGAGGTCGCGGGCCTCCTCGAAGCGCCGGGCGGTGCGCAGTTCCACGATCAGGTCGGCGTTCGCGACCCCGAACAGGTCGGGGAAGATGCCGCGCGAGTGGTCGGCGTAGTCGAGGAAGAGCACCAGGTCACCGAGGCAGATCAGGGCGTCGGCGCCATCGCCGGCGATGGCGAGATCCTTTGCATTGCCGTGCACGTCACTGACCACGTTGACTCGCATGCCTCGCATGACGATCACCCTAGAGCGCAGTCGTCAGAACTGGGTAGAGGGGGCCTACCTGCGGTTACTTGGGCTCTGCGGCAGGAGTGGAATACGCTGCGCGAAGTACAGCCATCAACGTGTGACGCACAGAACATTGGCCTGGAACCCCTATCGGGAACCGAGTACTGGTGGGTAACGTCCGGGCAGTCCAGTCGTGCTCACCCCCACCGAGCACCTGCCCGATCTTGGACCGCAGCCGGTGCATCACACAGAGCCGTGGCGCCGGCGCCCGATGAGGAGCAGCAGTCTTGCGCGAGTTCAGCCTTCCGGCCCTGTACGAGGTCCCGACGGACGGCAACCTGACGGATCTCATCCGCCGCAATGCCGCGCAGCACCCGGATGTGGCGGTGATGGGCCGTAAGGTCGCCGGCGCGTGGGCCGACGTGACCGCCACCCGGTTCCTGGCCGAGGTGCAGGCCGCCGCCAAGGGCCTCATCGCGTCCGGCATCCGGCCCGGCGACCGGGTCGCCCTCATGTCGCGCACCCGGTACGAGTGGGTCCAGCTCGACTTCGCGATCTGGAGCGCCGGTGCGGTCACCGTGCCGGTCTACGAGACCAGCTCCGCCGAGCAGGTGCAGTGGATCCTCGGCGACTCCGGCGCCACCGCCGTGATCGTCGAGAACGACACGCACGCCGCCGCGGTGGAGTCCGTACGCGAATCGCTGCCGGACCTGCGCCACGTCTGGCAGTTCGAGAAGGGCGCGGTGGACGAACTGACCGCCGCGGGCGCGGAGATCTCCGACGCCACCGTCGACGAGCGCAGCGCGAGCGCCAAGGCCGACGACGTGGCGACGATCGTCTACACCTCCGGCACCACCGGCCGCCCCAAGGGTTGTGTGCTCACCCACCGCGCCTTCTTCGCGGAGTGCGGCAACCTGGTCGAGCGCCTGAAGCCGCTGTTCCGTACGGGCGAGAGCTCGGTGCTGCTGTTCCTGCCCGCCGCGCACGTCTTCGGCCGCATGGTCGAGATCGCTGCCGTGATGGCGCCCATCCGGCTCGGCTGCGTGCCGGACATCAAGAACCTCACCGACGAGCTGGCCTCCTTCCGGCCGACGCTGATCCTCGGCGTGCCGCGGGTCTTCGAGAAGGTCTACAACTCGGCGCGGGCCAAGGCCCAGGCGGACGGCAAGGGCAAGATCTTCGACAAGGCCGCGAACACGGCCATCGCCTACAGCCGCGCCATCGGCAGCCCGCAGGGCGCGCCGCTCGGTCTCAAGATCAAGCACAAGGTCTTCGACAAGCTCGTCTACAGCAAGCTCCGCGCGGTGCTGGGCGGCCGCGGCGAGTACGCGGTCTCCGGCGGCGCGCCGCTCGGCGAGCGCCTCGGCCACTTCTTCCGCGGCATCGGCTTCACGGTCCTCGAGGGCTACGGCCTGACCGAGTCGTGCGCGGCGACCGCGTTCAACCCGTGGGACCGGCAGAAGATCGGCACGGTCGGCCAGCCGCTGCCCGGCTCGGTCGTCCGCATCGCCGACGACGGCGAAGTGCTGCTGCACGGCGAACACGTCTTCGCCGGCTACTGGAACAACGAGTCCGCGACGGCGGAGGCGCTGGCCGACGGCTGGTTCCACACCGGCGACATCGGCACCCTCGACGAGGACGGCTACCTCGCGATCACCGGCCGCAAGAAGGAGATCATCGTCACCGCCGGCGGCAAGAACGTCGCCCCCGCGGTGCTCGAGGACCGCATCCGCGGGCACGCCCTGGTCGCCGAGTGCATGGTCGTCGGCGACGGCCGTCCGTTCGTCGGCGCGCTCGTCACCATCGACGAGGAGTTCCTCGCCCGCTGGGCGGCGGACCACGGCAAGCCGGCCGGCTCGACGGCGGCATCGCTGCGCGACGACGCGGACCTGCAGGCCGAGGTCCAGAAGGCGGTGGACGACGGCAACGGCGCGGTCTCCAAGGCGGAGTCGGTCCGCAAGTTCCGCATCCTGCCGTCGCAGTTCACGGAAGAGGCGGGGCACATCACGCCGTCGCTGAAGCTGAAGCGGAACGTGGTGGCGAAGGACTTCGCGGACGAGATCGAAGCGATCTACCGCGCGTAGCGCGGCTTACGGGTGGGGCGGGTGGGCCTGCTTGGCGGGCCGGCCCCCTCCCCGCCCCTTCCCCAAACCGGGGGCTCCTCCCCCTAGGCCTGGCGGCCTGGGGGGGGACCCCCACCGGACCCCGCGCCTCAATCGCCGGCCGGGCTGGATTTCGCGGAGCGAAATCCAGCCCGGCCGGCGATTGAGGCCACCGCGCGAAGCGCGGTACCGGGCCCGGGCAGAGCCCGGTTTCGGGAAGGGGCGGGGTGGGGGAACGGCCCGCGCAACGGACGCGCCCCCGCCCGCCGAGCGCTCACAGCAGCGCGACCAACCGCTCCGCCAACAGGTCCCACCGCCAGCGTTCCTCGACCCACGCCCGCCCCCGCTCGCCCATCCGCCGGCGCAGGTCCGGGTCCTTCAGGAGCGTGACGATGCGGTCGGCGGACTCCTCCGCCGAGCCGCCGCGTACGACCCAGCCCGTCTCGCCGTCGAGCACCGCGTCCGGCGCGCCGCCCGAGTCGCCGGCCACGACCGGGAGTCCGGTCGCCGACGCCTCCAGGTAGACGATGCCGAGGCCCTCGACGTCCAGTCCGCCCCGGCGGGTACGGCACGGCATGGCGAAGACGTCGCCCGCGCCGTAGTGCGCCGGGAGCTCCGACCACGGGACGGAGCCCGTGAAGCGGACCGATCCCTCGACGCCCGTCGCGGCCGCGAGACCGCGCAGCTCGTTCTCGTACGGCCCTCCGCCGACGATCAGCAGCACCGCGTCCGGCACCTGCGCCAGGATCGCGGGCATGGCCCGGATCAGCGTGTCCTGGCCCTTGCGCGGGACGAGACGCGAGACGCACACGACGACCGGCCGGTCGCTCAGTCCGAGGCGGGCGCGGACCGCGTCCCCGCCGGAGCCGGGGTGGAAGGTCTTCTCGTCCACGCCCGGCGGCAGCTGCACCATCCGCGCCGCCGCCTCGGGCGTGAGCGCCGCGGCGATACGCGAACGCGTGTACTCACCGAGATAGGTGATCGTGTCCGTGCCCTCGCCGATCCGGCGCAGCAACTGCCGGGCCGCGGGCAGCTGTGCCCATCCCGCCTCGTGGCCGTGCGTGGTGGCCACCAGCCGCCGTGCGCCCGCCCTACGCAGCGCCGGGGCCATCAGCCCGAGCGGAGCGGCGGCCCCGAACCACACGGACTCGCAGCCGTGTTCGCGCAGCAGCTGCGTGGCCCTGCGCGTCACGCGCGGGGTGGGCAGCAGCATCGTCGTACGGTCCCGGACGACGGTGAAGGGCTGTTCGGCGTCGAAGGCCGCGGTCGCCTCCACGCCCTCCCGGCTCCGCTTCCACGTGGACGCGTAGACGACGAGCTGCCCGGGGTCCAGCCGTAGCGCCATGTTGTGCAGGAACGCCTGGATGCCGCCGGGCCTGGGCGGGAAGTCGTTGGTCACGATCAGGGTCTTGTGCATCGCCGCCGACAGTACCGAACCGCCCCGGCACTGGTTCCGGCACGGCCCCGCCTCATGTCCGGGCACCGGCGTGCCCGGCATCATGAAGGTGCCCGTAACCGGACGAAAGGGGCACAACGGCATGGTGGTGGCGAGCGTCGCCCGGCATCCCGTCCCGGTGTGGGTCGTGACGAGGGCGGTGCTGCTGCTCTGCCTGTCGGGGGCCGTCACCTTCCCCGGCCCCGACGTCACGACCGATGTCTCGGTGATCTACCAGGGCTGGCACGAGATCCTGCGGACCGGCACCTATCCGCTGGACGACGTCACCTGGCAGTACCCACCGGGTGCCGCGCTCGCGATCCTCGCTCCCGGCCTGCTGCCGGGCCTCGGCTACGCCCCCGCGTTCTTCCTCCTGACGCTGGTGTGCGACCTGCTGGTCCTGGTCCTGCTGTTGCGTACGGAAAGCGGCGGAGCAGCACGTCGCGGCACCTGGGTGTGGGTGGCGGGGGTGCCGCTGCTCGGACCGACCGTCTACGCCCGGTACGACCTGATGGTGACCGCCGCGGCCGTCGGCGCCCTGCTCGCGGGCGTGCGCCGGCCCCGGGTGATGGGCCTGCTCGCCGGTCTGGGCGCGCTGCTGAAGGTGTGGCCGCTGCTGGTGCTCCTCGGCACGCCGCGCGGCCGGGCGACCCGCCGGTCCTGGTCGGCCGCGGCGGTCGCGGTGACGGCTGTGACCCTGGCGCTGGCCGCCGCGGTGCCGGGGGCGCTGGCCTTCCTCGCCTCCCAGCGTGACCGGGGCACCGAGATCGAGTCGCTGGGCGCCCTCGTCTTCCACGTCTGGCGCCACTTCGGGTGGCAGGGCCAGGTGCTGCTCAACTACGGCTCCGTCGAGTTCCTCGGCCCGTACGTCCCGCTCGTCAGCACTCTGGCCCTCGCCCTGTCCGTCGCCGCGCTCGGCTGGCTGGTGGTGTGGCGGGTTCGGGCCCGGCAGTTCACGGCCGCCACACCGTGCGACGCGGCCTTCGCCGCCGTTCTGCTGTTCACCACCACGAGCCGGGTGATCAGCCCCCAGTACCTGGTGTGGCTGGTCGGCCTGGCCGCCGTGTGCCTGGTGCACCGCTCCAGCCGGATGCTGAGGCCGGCCGTGCTGGTCCTGGCCGCGACCGGTGTGACGCTCCTGGAGTTCCCGTTGTGGTTCTCGCACGTCGTGGCGAGCGACCCGCTGGGGATCACGCTGCTCGTGGTGCGCAACGGGCTGCTGGTTGCAGCGACGGTCGACGCGTGCCGACGGCTGTGGCGGCGGACCGTCACGGAGGCGGCACGGCCGCGGCCGGGTCCGGGGCCGGGGCCGGGGCCGACCGCGGCGCTCAGTCCAGAACCCCGGTCAGGTAGTCCCGCCACATCGCGGTGAGTTCGGCTGCCGTGGTGCCCAGTTCCTCGCTCAGCGCACGCTCCACCGCACCGTCCCGGTACTGTCCCTCGCCGACGGTCCGGTAGAACGCGGTGAGCTTCTCCTCGCCCCAGCGCTCCGCGATCATCGCGCAGGCCAGCCGTCCGCCCTCGTAGGCGCGTGCGAGCGCGCCGGCGTCCCCGTCGAACGAGAAGTCCCGGTCGTCGGGCAGCCCGGCCGGCACGTCCCCGGCCCGCACTGCCTCCTGCATCTCGGGGGCGGCCTCGGCGGCGGTACGGCCCGTGCCGCGGTACGCGACCCAGTCCGCGAAGCCCTCCGACAACCACATCGGCGTCACGGCGGAGGTGTGCGCGCGGGTCGCCACATGGGTGGCCTCGTGGGTGAGCACCACCCCCTGCCCGAAGTCGCCGAGCAGCGCGTACGCCTCCGGGTTCACGACCACCCGGTCCGCCGGGGACTCGACCTCGCGGTTCGTCTCGCCCGTGGTCACGGCGGCTATGCCCCGGTACCCGGCGGCCGGCGCGCCTAGCAGCCCGCCCATCCCCTCCACCGACGCCGGCACGAGCACGACGACGCGGCCCGCCCACTTCGACGGCCAGGCGTCCGACACCGCGGGCACGGCCCGGTCGGCCGCCGCCGCGAGATCACGCAGCCGCTCCTGGTCCTGGCCGACGCCGAGGACGATGCTGTGGCTGCCCCGGGCGACGTCCACGTCGCCCTGCTGCCACAGCTGCTGCCGCGGGGTGCCGGTGCCGGTTCCCGCGCGGTCGGCGGTCACGTACCAGCGGCCGTCGCGCTCGGCCAGCTCCAGGGTGCGCGAGACGGTCATGGGCGCGGTGTCGTAGCCGGCGATGCGGTAGCGCACCTCGGCGTCGGCGACGGCCGTCGCACCGTGGTGGCGCACGTCCTTGACCAGGTACTCCCAGGAGCCCAGCGGCACGTCGGCGAGATTGTCGAACTCCTCGCCCTGCGCCTCCCGCAGCGCGGCGGCGCCGGGCTCGAGCGACGCGAGGTAGGCGGCGCGGTCGTGCCCGAGCAGCGCGGCGGCGCGGGCGTCCAGCGTCCGCCGGATCTCCTCGACGGCGGGGTCGGCGGGCGGGCCGGCGACAGCACACCCCGCGAGCAGCACGAGTGCGGCGGCGGTGGCGGCGGCTGTGCGCGGGGGGCGCGGCTTGTGCGGGTGGCCTGCCATCCTGCGATGGTACGTAACGTACCGGGCGTGCGGGCCCCCGCGCAGCGGCCCCGCCCGCACGCCCGTTACACCCGCGTCACCGCGTGCACCGGCATCATCCCCACCGGGTCGTACCGCACGGACGCCCCCGGGTACGGCGCGTGCACCACCTGCCCGTTGCCCACGTACATGCCCACGTGGCTGGCGTCGCCCCGGTACGTCACGATGTCCCCCGGCCGTGCCTGTGACAGCGGTACGCGGCGGCCCGCGTTCGCCTGGGCCTGGGAGGTGCGGGGGAGACCGACGCCCGCCTGGGCGTAGGACCACTGGACGAGGCCGGAGCAGTCGAAGCCGGAGGGACCGTTGGCGCCCCAGACGTAGGGGCGGCCGACGACGCTGCGCGCCGCCATCGTCGCGGCCGCCGCGTGCGGGGAACCGGCCGAGAGGCCGGACAGGTCGGGGAAGGCGTCGCGGCCGGAGCGCGAGGAGCGGTCGTGCGGGTCGCGTTCCCCGGCCGGCAGGGTGTTCAGCAGCCGGCGGGCCTCGCCGAGCTTGCGCTCGACGGTGCGCTTGTTGTCGGCCACCGCCTGCCGGCTGCGCTCCAGTTCGGCGAGGTCTCGTGAGGCCTCGGCGCGTTCCTGGCCGAGGTGCCGCTGCTCGCGGTGGAGGTCGTCCAGCGCGGCGGAGTGGCGTTCGCTGATGCGGTCGAGCGTGGCCGCCGCCTCGAGGTAGCCGTCGGGGTCCTCGGAGAGCAGCAGGGCGAGGGCCGGGTCGATGCCGCCGGAGCGGTACTGGGCGCCGGCCACGGATCCGAGCGCCTCACGCATCCGGTTGATGCGTTCCTGGCTGCGGGCGACCCGGTCCTGGGCGTGGGCCACCTCGTCCTTGAGGTGCTCGACGCGCTCACCGGCCTTGTTGAACCGCTCCGTGGCGCGCTCGGCCTCCTCGTAGAGCCGGTCGACCATGGCGCGGGTGGCCTCCGGTCCGGTCCCCGGCTCGGCGCCGGCCGGTGCGGCACCGGCTCCGAGGGCGGCGGCGGCCGTGGCCGCCGCGGCGGACAGGACGGTGCCCCGGGCGCCTCGGGTGAGGCCGGGCTGTGAGGATCGGCGGTGGGAAACCACGTGCCGCGCTCCCTTCCGCAGGACTTCCGGGAAACCGGGGTTCGGTGCGCGGCAGAGAGTAGCCGGGTGAACGCCCGGTGACCAAAGACCCCACCGGGCATACAAAGTGACGCCCCGCCGGAGACCACAGGTCACCGGCGGGGCGTCGCGTCAGTTCGTAAGGGGCGAATTCCCCCGTTCGGGCGAGTGTGAAGTCCCGCCGAACGATCCGCCCGGTCTTTCGCGTTGCGGGTGCGTCAGATACGCACACCGAACTGGAAGGGCATGTTGTTGATCGACTCGTAGCGCACGTTGGTGCCGCTGCGCGGGGCGTGCAGCACCTGGCCGTTGCCGGCGTAGAAGCCGACGTGGTGCAGGTCTCCGTAGAAGATGACCAGGTCGCCCTGCTTGAGCTGGCTCTGCGAGTAGATTCGGGTGCCGGCGCTGGCCTGCGCCTGCGAGGTGCGCGGTATGGAGACGCCGGCCTGGGCGAACGCCCAGGAGGTGAGGCCGGAGCAGTCGTAGGAGTTCGGGCCGGAGGCGCCGAAGACGTACGGCTTGCCGATCTGCGACTGCGCGGCGGCGAACGCGGCGGAGGCGCGCTGCGAGGCGGGCACGGCCGGGCCGAGGTCCACCCGGGCGCTGGCACGGTTGGCGCGGCTCTCGTCGGCGGCGAGCGCGGCGCGCTCCGCGGCGGTGAGGGAGTTCAGGAGCTGCCGCGCCTCCGCGAGCTTGCCCTGGACCTCCTTCTTCTTCTCACCGAGGGTCTTGCGCGTCTCGGCGAGGTCGCCGAGCTTGCTCTGGGCCTCCTGGCGCTGCTGCGCGAGGGTGCGCTGCTTGGCCTGGATCTCCTGGATGGCCTCGGTCTGCTTGGCGCCGAGCTGGTCCAGCGCGGAGGCCTTGTCGAGGTAGGTGTCCGGGTCACCGGAGAGGAACAGCTGGACGGAGGGGTCGATGCCTCCGGTGCGGTACTGGGCGCTGGCGACCGAACCCAGGCTGTCCCGCAGCGTGTTGAGCTCGTCCTGTCCGCGGGCGACCTTGTCCTGGAGCGCGTCGATCTGCTCGTCGAGCTTCTCCTGCTGCTCCTTGGCCCCGTTGTACTTCTCGGTGGCCTTCTCCGCCTCTTCGTAGAGCTTGTCGACCTTCTCCTTGACCTCGCTCTTGCTCGGCTTCGGGTCGGCCTGGGCGGTCTGGGCGGTCAGGGCAACGGCCGCAGCGGCGGTCGCGGTGAGCACGGTCACGCGGGTGCGGCTCGGCTGCTTGGGACGACGGTGGGACGCCACGAAGGCGAGCTCCTTCTTCCTCGAGCCGCCTACCGGGCAGTGGGGGATGGTCGGTCCCCGGCGTCCGTACGTCGGATCCCTGGGGGAAATAGGGGCGAACTGCACGAACTCGGCGGTTCCTTCGCTGTCACCCCGGATGGGTGATCAACCGCGCGAAGGTTCGAGGCCTGACCCTAGTGACCTTCTTGTGATCAGTTCAAATCCCCACAGGGAAAATCTTACCCGCGAACACCATTCTTTACTCTCATCACACGCGTAGTGATGGCCACTTGACACAACGTCCCGCCTGGAGTGACGCCAAATCGGGCATATGCCGCCAGAGTTGCGACAGGGCTACGAGACGCGCGAAAGCCGCTTCAGCAGCAAAGCGGACGCGACCGGTCTGGCGCCCGCCTTCGCGACGCCGTCGGCCACCTCCCGGTCGGTGGAGGCCACCACCACGGGCCGGCCCGGCGGCTCCGCCCGCACCAGCTGGCGGATCAGTTCGTCCGCGGTCACACCGGGCTTGGAGAAGAGCACCCGCACGCCGCGCGGCGGCGCCAGCAGCACCGGCGCGGCCAGCTCGGCCCCGTCGAACACACAGGTGATCTCGGCCCCCGTGCGGGCGGCGAGCATCGACAGGCCGCCCAGCAGCCGCAGCCGCTGCTTCTCCAGCGGCATCGTGGGATAGCCGGTCTTGGTGACGTTGTAGCCGTCGACGACCAGATGCGCCTGCGGCAGCGCCAGCAGCTGGTCGAGCAGGGCCGGGTCCGTCTCGGAGAGCGCCCGCGCCGCGATGTCCTTCGGCGACATCCGACCCGGCTCCACGGCGTCCACCGTGTCGGCCGGATGCATGCCCGCCGGTGGCAGGGCCAGCTCACGGCGCAGCCCCTGGGCGGCGTCGAGCACCGTGTCCAGGAGGAGCCGCAGCCGCATGTCCTCGACGGAACGGCCCTCGCGGGCGGCCCGGCGGCCCGCCTCGACCGCCGCCTCGGCCTCCGCCAGCCGTGCCTTGAGCCGCCGCGTCTCGCTCTCCGCGGCCGACACCTGGGCCGCGGCCTGGGCGCGGACGCTGTCGAGCTCCGCGTCCTTGCGGCGCAGGGCGGCCTCGCCGCGCTTGACGTCGGCCTGGGCACTGCGGAGCTTGCGGTGGAGCGCCTCGCCGTCCTTGCGGGCACCGTCCAGCTCGGCCCGCAGCCGCTCGGTCTCGGACTTGATCTGGCCGCGGGCCTCGTCCAGTTCCTCGCGCAGCCGGTCCAGCTCGCGCCGGCCGGCCTCGTCGGCCCGCTCGGCGTCGGCCCGCTGGACCTCCTCCCCGGCGGCGGCGACCATCTTGACCCAGCCGGCGGGGCGCAGCACATAGGCGGCCGCCGCGACGTCCACGGGGTCCGCGGCGGCGGGCGGCGACCCGGACTCCAGGGCCCTGGCCAGCTCGGGCTGCGCCTTGCCGAGCCGTTCGCCGATGCGCTGGCGGAAGACGGCGTCGCCCTCCAGCGCGGCGGCCATGGCGTTTCCGGCGAACTTCGCGCGCCGGGTCGGGGTGAAGCGGGCATACTGGCGCAGCTGGGCGGGGAGTTCGGCGACGGTCAGGCCGCCGAACGCGTCGGAGACGAGGGCGACGACCCGCCGCCGTACACCTTCCGGCAGCGGGCGGTCGAGCGCCTCGGCGGCGTCGCCGGCCGCACCGGCCGGCTCCGCGCCGTTGTCAGGCTGCTCCACGATCCGTTCACCCCTACCACCCGTGCGGGCCGCTCCGTTCAGGAACCGGCGCCCGGCCTGTCCACCAGCTCGATCTGGTCCACCGCGTTGCACCACCGGCAGCGGACCGACTCGATGGTCTCACTGACCACCTCGCGCTCCTCCACGTTCGGCTCGCCCGCCAGGTCCAGATGGACGTACTCGACGACCTTGGACGAGCGTGTGACGTCGAAGCGGGTCAGATTGCCGCAGAGCGTGCAGCGCCACCTGGTGTCAGCGGTCGGCGAGGGAACCGTCGTCATCGTGCCGTCCTCTTGTCTCATGCGGGAGCGGATACCGCGGTGCGCCGTCGAACTGCGGATGTACTGCCTGTAACCCTACGGCCTCGCGGGTACCCGATGTCGCGGCGAGGCACTCTGTACCGTTCGGCCCTGCTACGCCATGCTCTGTCCATGATCAGTCGGTGGGGCGCGGCCAGGGATGCGGTCAGGAACGCGGCGACGGGACCTGCGGTGACGTACGGCCTGATCGCGGTGTGCTGCGCGATCTTCGTCATCAGCCCGGTCTCGGGTCTGAACCCCTCGTACGGCCTCGGCGACCGGCTGCTGGTGGCGCAGGCGGCGTACTTCGAACGCTGGGGCGTGATCCCCGCGGAGCTGATGGGCGGGTCCCCGGGCGCCCTGCTCACCCCGCTCACCGCTCTGTTCGTGCACGGCAGTTGGCTGCACCTGCTGGGGAACATGCTCTTCCTCTTCGTCTTCGGCGCGATGGCCGAAGAGCGGATGGGGCAGGTCCACTTCGCGCTGTTCTACACCGGCGCCGGCTATCTCGCGCTGCTCGTCTACGCGGCGGTCAACGCCGACTCCGAGCAGACGCTGGTGGGGGCGTCCGGGGCGATCTCCGCCGTACTCGGAGCGTTCCTCTTCCTCTTGCCGAAGGCCCGGGTCACGAGTCTGTTCCCCTTCCTCTTCTTCCTGCCGCTGCGCTTCCCCGCCTGGGCGGTGCTGATCTTCTGGTTCGTGCTGCAGTGGCTGGCGGCCAGGGGCGCGGGCAGCGGGCCGGGCGTCGCCTACCTGGCGCACCTGGTGGGGTTCGGAGTGGGCTTCGTCTACGCGTGGGGCCGCTACGGGCGTGGGACTAGAGTGAACGCATCTTCAGCGACCGAGGGAGAAAGCCAGCCATGATCACCGCGATCGTGCTCATCAAGACCAGCGTGGACCGCATCCCCGAGATCGCCGAGTCGATCGCGGCGCTGGACAGCGTCAGCGAGGTCTTCTCCGTCACCGGCACCTACGATCTGATCGCCATGGTGCGCGTGGCCAGGCACGACGACCTGGCGGACGTGATCCCGGGCCGGATCAGCAAGATCCCCGGCGTCGAGGGCACCGACACGCATGTCGCCTTCCGCACGTACTCCCAGCACGACCTCGAGGCCGCCTTCGCCATCGGGCTGGACGCGTAGCCTCCCCGAAGGCGGCGGACCGGCGCGCGTAGGGCCGGGCGGGGAGCGGCCGGACCGGTCGCCGGCTCGCGGCGCGCACCGCGCCGTCCCCGCTCGCCGGAGAACACGCCCCGCAGGGAGCGCCAAGATGAAGGAATCCTCATCAGGGCTTCATCAGGGTCTCCTGTCCCGTCGCGAGGATGAGACGCATGGCTTTCACCCATCGCATGGTGACGCTCGCCGCCGTCGTCGCCATCCCGCTCGGCATCGCCGCGACCAGCTACGCCCTGACCGACGCCCCCGAGACGCCCCAGGTGCCGCCCGCCGTCGAGCTGGACGCCACCCCGCGGCCGGCCTCACCGCCGGCCGGCAGCCCGCCGGCCACTGTGACCGGCACCCCGACGGCCCCCGCCCCGGCCACGGACGCGGTGGTGCCCGGCCCCGCGGCCACCGACGACGATGACGACGACGACATCGGTGAAGAGAACTGACCGCCGGATCTCCGCGCGGGTCCGCATCCTGCTCTGGCTGCTGCTGATGATGACGGTGGCCCTCGCCGCCGTCGCGACGACCACCCGCTCGCTCCTGCTGCGCGACATCGATCACCGGATCAACCAGCTGCTCACCCAGGAGACCCAGGAGTTCGGGAACTTCGTGCCCCAGGGCGTCGATCCGGACACCGGCCGCACCTTCACCGACCCGGACAAACTGCTGCGCGTCTTCCTGCAGCGGCAGTACTCCGATCCCGACGAGGAGTTGCTCGGACTGACCCGCCCTGCCGGGCGGGACCTCCACGTCATACGGCAGTCGCGCGAGATCCGGGCCTCCGTCGCCCTCCACCCGGACCGGGCCTCCCTGTCCGCGATCCTCGACTCGAAGGACGCCTCCGGTGTGCTGCGGCGGCCGGCGGGCGAGGTGCGCTGGGCGAAGGTGCCGATCGACGCCGCCGGAAAGGGATACCCGGCGGCCTTCGTCGTCGCGTTCCACGCCGACCGCGAGCGGTCCATCGCCGACGACGCCTTCCGCACGCTGCTCGTCATCTCCGGGGTGGCTCTGCTGCTGACGACCGGGATCGGCTGGGCGGTCGCCGGCCGCATCCTGGCCCCCGTACGAGTGGTCCGGGCGACCGCCGAGCAGTTGACCGAGCAGGATCTGACCCAGCGGATCCCGGTCCAGGGCCGTGACGACATCGCGGCGCTCGCCGAGACCTTCAACGCCATGCTGGACCGGCTGGAGCGGGCCTTCGCCGGCCAGCGCCAGTTCGTCGACGACGCCGGGCACGAGCTGCGCACGCCCATCACCATCGTCCGCGGCCATCTGGAGGTCATGGGCGACGACCCGGCCGAGCAGCGCGAGACGATCCGCCTGGTCACCGACGAACTCGACCGGATGAGCCGGATCGTCGAGGACCTGCTGCTGCTCGCCAAGGCGGAGCGGCCCGACTTCATCCGGCCGGAGCCGGTGCAGCTGGGCGAACTGACCGCCGACGTGTTCGTGAAGGCCCGGGCGCTGGGCGAACGGGACTGGTCCCTGGACCGGGTCGCCGACCGCGAGGCCGTGCTCGATCCGCAGCGCATCACCCAGGCGATGGTGCAGCTGGCACAGAACGCGGTCCAGCACACCGTCCCCGGTGCCCGGATACGGATCGGCTCACGCGACCTCGACGGCCGCGTCGAGCTGTACGTCGCCGACAGCGGGCCGGGCGTCCAGGACCAGGACACCGAGGTGATCTTCGAACGTTTCCGGCGCGGCACCGCCCGCCGCGGGGCCCGCACCAGCGGCGCGGGGCTCGGTCTGTCCATCGTCCGGGCCATCGCGGAGGGGCACCGCGGCGGCCGCGTCGAACTGCGCCGCACCGAAGGCGGCGGAGCGACATTCGTACTCGTCATGGAGGAAGCGCCGTGAACCGCATTCTGATCGCCGAGGACGAGGAGCGGATCGCATCCTTCGTCGAGAAGGGCCTGCGCTCGAACGGCTTCACCACCACGGTCGCCGCCGACGGCGACACGGCCCTGAACTACGCCGTCACCGGCGGCTTCGACCTGATGCTGCTGGACATCGGCCTGCCCGGACGCGACGGCTTCACCGTGCTGCGGGAGCTGCGCGAGGCGAGGGTGACGCTGCCCGTCGTCGTGCTGACGGCCCGCGACTCGGTACGGGACACGGTGGCCGGCCTGGAAGGCGGTGCCGACGACTGGATGACCAAGCCGTTCCGTTTCGAGGAGCTGCTGGCCCGGGTACGGCTGCGGCTGCGCACCGCGGCCCGGGCCCCGGAGGTCACCGTGCTGCGCAGCGGCGACCTCAGCCTGGATCTGCGGACCCGCCGGGCGCGGGCGTCGGAGCGGACCGTGGACCTGACGGCCCGTGAGTTCGTGCTGCTGGAGCTGTTCCTGCGCCACCCCGGCCAGGTCCTGTCCCGGGAGCAGATCCTCTCCCACGTCTGGGGCTACGACTTCGATCCCGGCTCCAACATCGTGGATGTCTATGTGCGGGCCCTGCGCAAGAAGCTGGGCGCCGAACGGCTGGAGACCGTACGGGGCATGGGCTACCGAATGCCGTAAAGAGCAGCGAAGGTCGCGAAGACGGATGAACTTTCCTTCATCCGGGGCTCATCGGCGGCTCACGGCCCGCTCACAGACTGATCGTCGTGACCCTCTCCCTCCGCCAGGCGGCGTGGCTGTGCGCGGCGCTCAGCGTCTGCGCGCTGCTCGCCGTCCCCACCGTCCTCCCGTCCATGAACGGTGAAGCCCGGCTCACGCTCGCCGTGTTCGCCCTCGCCACCTGCGCCTGGATCGCCGCTCCCGTCGACGACACCTACACGGCGCTCGGGGCGGGGCTCGCACTCACCGCGACGGGGGTGATCAGTGCCGACACCCTCTTCGCCACCCTGGGCGACGCAACGATCTGGCTGCTGATCTGCGCGTTCGTCCTCGCCGCCGCGGTGGCGAGGACCGGACTCGCCGGCCGTGCGGCGGCCTTCCTGGTCAGCGGGGCGCGCACGGTGCGGCAGCTGGTGCATCTGACGACCGCCGCGCTGGTGGTCACCGCGTTCGCCGTGCCGGCCACCTCGGGGCGTGCGGCGCTGGCCATGCCGGTGTTCCTGGCGCTCGCCAAGGTGCTCGCCGACCGACGGCGCCTGGTGGTGATGCTGGCGCTGCTCTTCCCGACGGTCGTCCTGCTCTCCGCCGTCGCGACCCTCATCGGCGCGGGTGCGCATCTGATCACCGTCAGCGTGCTGTGGGAGCAGACCGGGGAGCGGCTCGGATTCGTCGAGTGGCTGCTGCTGGGGCTGCCGTTGGCGGTCGTCTCGTCCCATCTGGCCGCGGAGACGGTCCTGTTGACGACGACCTCGCGGGCGGAGCGGCGCGGGCCGGTGAAGATCACACCCGAGCTGCTCCAGGAGCACTCCCCCACTCCGGTGACCGGTCCGCTGACCACCGCGGAGAGCCGGTGCGTGATGCTGCTGGGCACGGTGGTGACCCTGTGGTGCAGCGAACCGCTGCACGGCGTGCCGCCGGCCGTGGTCGCGCTGATCGGCGCGGTCGTGACGTCGTCGCCGGCCCTGGGGACCGTACGGCTGAAGGACGGACTGCGGACCGTGCCGTGGCCCCTGCTGCTCTTCATGGCCGCGACGACCGCGATGGGGGTGGCGCTGGCCGACTCGGGTGCCGCCGGGTGGCTGGTGGGCCGGCTGCCGGACGGCCTGCCGGCGTGGTTGTTCCTCGCCGTGATCGTGCTCGTCAGCACGGCCGCGCATCTGGTCCTGCAGTCGCGTTCAGCCCGCTCCTCCGTACTCGTCCCGCTGGTGGTGGCCGCCGCCGTCGGCGCCGGCGTCAATCCGGTCGCGGCGGCGCTCGCGTCCACCGCCGCGGCCGGTTTCTGCCACACGCTGCCCGCCTCCGCCAAGCCGGTCACGCTCTTCTTCGACCCGCCCGACGATGTGCCCACGTTCACCTCGCGCGATCTGCTGCGGCTGTCCGCCCTGCTCGCGCCGCTCAGCGCCGCCGTGGTGCTGCTGTTCGCCCTCGCCGTCTGGCCGCTGCTCGGCGTGCCCGTCCTTATGGAGACCCAGCCATGACCCGTGCCCCCTACCGCATCGCCGTCGCGCCCAGCGGTTTCAAGGAGTCGCTGACCGCCCGCGAGGCCGCCGAGTCCATCGCGGAGGGCCTGCGCAGGGTCGCGCCCGACGCCGACATCGACCTCATCCCCCTGGTGGACGGCGGTGAGGGCACGGCGGAGGCGCTGGCGGCCGCGACCGGCGGCCGTCTCGTGCCGCGCGTCGCCACCGGGCCGCTCGGCAGCCCGGTGCGCACCCACTTCGCGCTGCTGGGCGACGGCACCGCGGTCGTCGAGATGGCCGCCGTCGCCGGGCTCGCCCTGGTGCCGCCGGACCGCCGCGACCCGGGCGCCACCACGACGTACGGCGTGGGCGAGCTGATCCGGGGCGCGCTGGACGCCGGTGCGCGCAGGATCCTCGTCGGCTGCGGCGACTCCGGCACCTGTGACGGCGGGGCGGGCGCGCTGCAGGCCCTCGGCGTCCGGCTGCTGGACGCCGAGGGGGCCGAGTTGCCGCCCGGGGGACGTGAGTTGCTGCGCCTGGCGCTGACGGACACCGCCGGTCTCGAGCCGCGGGTAGCCGCCGCCGAGATCCTCGTGGCCTGCAACCCGTACAACGTGCTGTGCGGCGAGCACGGCGTCGCCCGGGTCTTCGGCCCGCAGAAGGGGGCGAGCCCGGACCAGGTCGAGGAGTTGTCGGCGGGCCTCGAGCACTGGGCGGCCCACCTCGCCGCCGCCCTGCCGGTCCCGGTGGATCTGCGCCGCGCCCCGGGCACCGGCGCCTCGGGCGGTCTCGGCGCCGGGCTCGCCGCGCTCGGCGCCCGGCTGCGGCCCCGTTTCGACGTGCTGCTGGACCACGTCGACCTGGACGCCCGGCTCGCCCGCGCCGACCTGGTGATCACCGCGGAGGGCGCGCTGGACCAGCAGACCGTGCGCGGGAAGATCCCGGCCGAGGTGGCGCACCGGGCGCGCGCCGCCGGGAGGCCGGTGCTGGCGCTCGCCGGCACGCTCGGCCAGGGCGTCCACGAGATCACCGCCGCGGGCGTGGACGCCTACGGCTCGATCGTGCCGGCGCCCGTGCCGCTGCCCGAAGCGCTGGACCGGGCCGGCGAGTTCCTCGCGGACGCCGCCGAGCGGGCGCTGCGGATGGTGCTGGTGGGCACCCGTCTCGCCGCCTGACTCAGCCCCGGTCGGGTACGCAACGGCCGTCCTCGGTGCGGTACTTCCACTGCGCGCCGTCGCGGACCAGTTCCTTCACGGCGCGTACGAACCGTTCCACGTGCTCGTCCGGCGTACCCGCGCCGAAGCTGACGCGGATGGCGTTGAGGGACCTCTCGCCCAGGCCGGCCTCGGGCGCGCCGCACTCGCCGACGTCCTGCGGGTCGCTGCCCAGCAGGGTCCGCACCAGCGGGTGGGCGCAGAACAGTCCGTCCCGTACACCGATGCCGTACTCGGCGGACAGCGCGGCGGCGAAGTGCGAGCTGTTCCAGCCGTCCACGACGAAGGAGAGCACGCCGACCCTCGGCGAGTCGTCGCCGAACAGCGACAGCACCCTGACCTCGGGCACCTCGGCGAGCCCTTCCCGGACCTTTGTGATCAGGTGCTGCTCCCGGGCGACCAGGGCGTCGAAACCGGCCTCGGTGAGTGCCTTGCAGGCGGAGGCGATCGAGTAGACGCCGATCACGTTCGGGGAGCCGGCCTCGTGCCGTGCGGCGCTGGTGTGCCACTCGACGTCCACACCGCCGTCGGCGCGCCGCGCCACCGTCCGCGAGGCCCCGCCGCCCGCGAGATACGGCTCCGCCTCCCGCAGCCAGTCCGACCGGCCCGCGAGCACGCCGGAACCGAACGGCGCGTACAGCTTGTGCCCGGAGAAGGCGACCCAGTCGACGTCGAGCTCCTCGACGGACACCGGGTGGTGCGGCGCCAGCTGGGCGGCGTCGAGCACGATGCGGGCCCCGTGGGCGTGGGCCGCGGCCGCGAGTTCCTTCACCGGCCACAGTTCGCCGGTGACGTTCGAGGCGCCGGTGACGCAGACCAGGGCGGGCCCGTAGGGGTCGCGGTCGGCCAGCGCCCGCTCCAGGGTGCGGACGGCGTCGCCGTGCGTGCGCGGCGCGTTCAGGTACGTCACCCTCGCGTCCCTCCACGGCAGCAGGGAGGCGTGGTGCTCGGTCTCGAAGACGAACACCTCGCACCCGGCCGGAAGCGCGGCGGCGAGCAGGTTGAGCGAGTCGGTCGTGGAGCGGGTGAAGACGACCTGGTCGTCCTCCCGGCAGTGCAGGAACTCGTGCACCACGGTCCGGCTGGTCTCGAACAGGTCCGTGGAGAGTTGCGAGAGGTACCCGGCGCCGCGGTGGACGCTGCCGTAGTACGGGGCGTACGCGGCCACGTCGTCCCAGACCCGCTGGAGCGCCGGGGCGCTGGCCGCGTAGTCGAGGGCCGCGTAGGTGACTTCGCCGCCGGTGACGAGGGGGACGGTGACGTCCCGGCCGAGGACCGGCAGCGGGGAACAGAGCGAGGGGTCGGCGGAAACGGTGGTGACAGACATGGCGAACTCCCGTACAGGGCAGGCGAAACGGCGCGTCGGCGCAGCACAGTGCGGAGCACCGGAAAGAAAAAGGTGACCGGAGAAGGGGCGCAGACGCCCTATCGCATTCGCTTGCTCACGAGACTGCTCCCTTGAGGACCAGGACCCCAGGGACGCGGCATTCGACGATGCCGCGGGGGTCCGCGCTTGCCACAGACCTCGCTGCCTGCGGCCTGGTCTTCACCCGGGGCACCCCGCCACGGACGGAGGGTTGCCGGACAGCGGGCCGGGGCCGTAATCGCTGTCACTCATGACCTTGGGAAGCATCCTGCCATACGTCGCGCACGGCGCAAGGGAGCGGTCCGCCATGCGGACCGCTCCCTTCGTCACGGCTATGCGTTGCTGGCCGCCACCCAGCGCTCCAGGGCCGCCCTGGCCGCGCCGGAGTCGATCGACCGGGCCGCCCGGGCCATGCCGGCCGCCAGCTGCTCGTTCAGCGTGCCGTCCGTCGGCTCCAGCGCGACCAGCGCCGCCGCCGAGTTCAGCAGCACCGCGTCCCGTACGGGCCCGGTCTCGCCGGCCAGCAGCCGGCGCGCCACATCCGCGTTGTACGAGGCGTCGGCGCCGCGCAGCGCCTCCACGGGTACGAGGTCGATGCCGATGTCCCGCGGGTCGAAGGCCTCCTCGCGCACGGCACCGTCGCGGACCACCCACACCCGGGACGTGGCCGTCGTGGTGAGTTCGTCCAGGCCGTCGTCGCCGCGGAAGACCAGGGCGGAGGAGCCGCGCTCCGCGAGCACTCCGGCCACGATCGGCGCCATCCGGGCGTCGGCCACACCGGTCGCCTGCGCCCTGACCTTCGCCGGGTTGGTGAGCGGTCCCAGGAAGTTGAAGACCGTCCGGATGCCCAGTTCCTTGCGGGCCACGGCGACGTGCCGCAGCGCGGGGTGGAACTTGACCGCGAAGCAGAAGGTGATCCCCGCCTCGGCGGCGACCTCGACCACCCGCTGCGGGGTCAGCTCCAGATTGACGCCCAGCTTCTCCAGGACGTCGGACGCGCCGCTCGCCGAGGAGGCGGCGCGGTTGCCGTGCTTGACGACCTTGGCTCCGGTGCCCGCGACGACGATCGAGGACATGGTGGAGATGTTGACGGTCTTCGCCCCGTCGCCGCCGGTGCCGACGATGTCGACGCTCGGTCCCGGCACCTCGATCAGGTTGGCGTGCTCGTACATCGTCCGCACCAGGCCGGCGATCTCCTCGACCGTCTCGCCCTTGGCGCGCAGCGCGGTCACGAAGCCGGCGATCTGGGCGTTGGTCGCCTCGCCGCTGAGGATGCGGTCCATGGCCCACGCGGTGGCGTCGGCGCTCTGGTCGCGGTTGTCGAGGAGGGCGTTCAGCACGCCGGGCCAGGAGTAGGCCGCCACGCTGTCGCCGCCGACCGGGGTCACAACGTTCATGGTCCGCTCCTGGGGTCCACTGCTGGGGGTCCCCCGCGGCCGCCGGGCCGCAGGGGGCGGGATGGGTCCACCCTATCCAGCCTCCGGCACGGCGAAGGGCCCCGTCCATCGAGTGGACGGGGCCCTTCGCTGTGGCGACGTGTCGGTCAGGGATCAGTGGTGGCCGTGGCCGCTGGTGATCTCCTTGTACTCCTCGGTCGTCGGCTTGGGAATCTGGTTCTCCTCGCCGTAGTAACCCTTGCTGAGCTTGGCACGCAGCTTCTCGGTGCGCTTGACCTTGCGGCGCACGCCGTTCTCGTCGACCTCCGGGCCGATCTCGGCGGGCTTGTACTGCTCGTGCGCGGTCAGCTTGTGCAGGTCGCCCTGCGCCAGCGGCTCGTGCACCTCGACGAACTCACCGTGCGGCAGACGCTTGATGATGCCGGACTCGCGTCCGTGCAGCACCTTGTCCTTGTCGCGCCGCTGCAGACCCAGGCAGATCCGCTTGGTGATGATGAACGCGAGGACCGGTCCGACGAAGTACGTGATGCGGACGAACCAGGTGATCGCATTGATCGACAGGTGGAAGTGCGTGGCGAAGATGTCGTTTCCGCCACCGAGCAGCATGATCACGTAGCCGGTGACCCAGGCGACACCCAGCGCGGTACGCGTCGGAGCGTTGCGCGGGCGGTCCAGGATGTGGTGCTCGCGCTTGTCGCCGGTGATCCACGACTCGATGAACGGGTACACCGCGAGCGCCGCGAGGACGACACCGAAGAGGACCAGCGGGATGAACACACCCAGGACCAGGGTGTGGCCCCAGAGGTTGATCTCCCAGCCGGGCATCACTCGGACGAGACCCTCGGCGAACCCCATGTACCAGTCGGGCTGGGCACCGGTGGAGACCATGTCCGGCCGGTACGGGCCGAGCGCCCAGACCGGGTTGATCGTGAACATGCCGGCGATCAGCGCGATGACACCGAAGACCAGGAAGAAGAAGCCTCCGGCCTTGGCCATGTAGACCGGCAGCAGCGGCATGCCGACGACGTTCTTGTTCGTACGGCCGGGGCCCGCGAACTGCGTGTGCTTGTGGTAGAAGACCAGGATCAGGTGGGCCACCACGAGGCCGAGCATGATGCCCGGCAGCAGCAGGATGTGGATCGAGTAGAACCGCGCCACCATGTCGTGGCCGGGGAACTCGCCGCCGAACAGGAACATCGAGATGTAGGTGCCGACGATCGGCATCGACAGGATCGCGCCCTGCGTGAAGCGGACACCGGTGCCGGAGAGCAGGTCGTCCGGGAGCGAGTAACCGGTGAAGCCGGTGAACATGCCCAGGACGAACAGCAGGAAGCCGAACAGCCAGTTGATCTCACGCGGCTTGCGGAACGCGCCGGTGAAGAACACGCGCATCATGTGCACGAACATCGCGGCGAGGAAGATCAGCGCGGCCCAGTGGTGGATCTGCCGGATGAGCAGACCACCGCGGACGTCGAAGCTGATGTCCAGCGTCGAGGCGTACGCCTCGGTCATGCGGATGCCCTGCATCGGCACGTACGAGCCGTGGTACTCGATCTCGTTCATGCTCGGGTGGAAGAACAGCGTCAGATACACACCCGTGAGGATGATGATGATGAAGCTGTAGAGCGCGATCTCACCCAGCATGAAGGACCAGTGGTCCGGGAAGATCTTCCGCATGTTGGCCTTGGCCAGGGAGTAGATCCCGAGCCGGCCGTCCGCCCAGTCGGCCACCCGCTCGCCGGCGGGCGCCTTCTTCCGTGTATCCGTCTGTGTACTCATCCGCGCTCCCAGAAAGCAGGACCGACGGGCTCTTCGAAGTCGCCGAGCGCCTCGAGGTTGCCCTCGGCGTTCACACCGATCCGCAGCTGCGGAAGCGGGTGACCGGCCGGACCGAAGATGACGCGGGCGCCGTCGGAGAGGTCGAAGGTGGACTGGTGGCACGGGCAGAGGACGTGGTGCGTCTGCTGCTCGTACAGGCTGATCGGGCAGCCGACGTGGGTGCAGATCTTGGAGTAGGCCACGATGCCCTCGTGGGACCACTCGAGCTCGCGCTGGTCCTTGATGTCCTCCGGCTGGAGCCGGACGATCATCACGGCTGCCTTGGCGATCTCGGTGTTGAAGTTGTGGTCGTCCTCCCTCAGGCCCTCGGGCATGACGAAGGTCAGCGAACCCACAGCGACGTCCTCGGGACGCAGCGGCTCATTGGTGTTCATGTTGATGAGCTGCTTGCCCTTGGCCCACAGGGTCTCGCGGAGCTTGTTCTCGGGCAGTGGCCCGAGCTCGCGCAGCAGCACCACACCGGAGAGCGGCACCATGGCCAGCGCGCCGAACATGGTGTTGCGGATCAGCTTGCGCCGTCCGATCGCGGACTCCCGGGCACCGTCCGCGAAGTCGGCCATGACCTTGGCCTTGACCTCGGGCGCGGCCTCGATCGCGTGCCGGTCGTCGGCGACCTCCACGTCGGACATCAGGGTGCGCGCCCAGTGGACGGCACCCGCGCCGATGCAGAAGAGCGCGAGGCCCAGTGTCACGCCCAGCGAGAAGTTGAGCGCACTGATGTGGCCGAACGGCCAGATGTACACGATCTTGTCGACAGGGAAGATCACGAACGCGGCGATGAAGCCGATCGTCGCGAGCATCGACAGCGTGAACAGGAAGGCGACGGCACGCTCGGAGCGCTTGGCGGCACGCTCGTCGATGTCCTGGATGCGCGGCTTGTGGGCCGGCAGTCCCGGGTCGGCGAACGGGTCGTCGCCGCGCTCCGCGACGGCGGTGGTGCCACCGTGGGCCGCGTCGTGCGCGGCTCCCTGCTCTGCGGGCAGGTTCTCTTCTGGAATGTCTTGGCTACTCATGACTTCTTGGCCTTAGCGGTGTGGGCCGCGACCCAGATGGCAACAGCGATCAGCGAACCGAGACCGAAGATCCAGCCGAACAGACCCTCACTGACGGGGCCCAGGCCGCCCAGCGCGAAGCCGCCGGGGGTCGGCGTCTCCTCGCCGTTCACGGTCTTGACGTACGCGATGATGTCCCGCTTCTGCTGCTCGGGCATCGTGGTGTCGGGGAAGGAGGGCATGTTCTGCGGGCCGGTCTGCATGGCCTCGTAGAGGTGCTTCGGGCTGACGCCCTCCAGGCTCGGGGCGTACTTGCCCTCGGTCAGCGCGCCGCCCTCGCCGGTGAAGTTGTGGCACTGGGCGCAGTTGTTGCGGAACAGCTCGCCACCCTTGGCGATGTCCGCGCCCTCGGGGCTGTACTGCTTCTCGGTCGGCGTGATCGGGCCGGCGCCGAGGGAGGCGACGTACGCCGCGAGCTGGTCGATCTCGGCCTGCGAGTACACGACCGGCTTTTCGGGCACCTGCGCGCCGGGCTGCTGGGCGGGCATGCGCCCCGTGCCGACCTGGAAGTCGACGGCGGCGGAGCCGACACCGACCAGGGACGGGCCGTCTGAGGTGCCCTGACCGCCGGTTCCGTGGCAGCTTGCGCAGCCGACGGTGTAGAGCTTCTGCCCCTCCTTGATGGCAAGGGACTGGGCGGTCGTGTCGGCCTGCGCCTTGTCCGCGGGTGCGAACGCGGCGTACAGCCCCCCAGTGGCCGCCAGCGCGAGGAGTAGGACGACGACCGCCGCCAGCGGATGGCGTCGTCGTGCGGAGAGCTTTTTCACGGATTACCCCGGTGTCAGGATCTTCTGCGTCGGTGCTTCTGGACTATGTCTGCTTCAGGCGGCGCCCGCTCGGGGCGAGCCGCCCGCGCCGATTACTTGATCATGTAGATCGTGGCGAAGAGGCCGATCCAGACGACATCGACGAAGTGCCAGTAGTAGGACACGACGATGGCGGCGGTTGCCTGCTCGTGGGTGAATCTCCGGGCCGCGTAGGTCCTTGCCAGGACCAGCAGGAAGGCGATGAGTCCGCCCGTCACGTGCAGGCCGTGGAAACCGGTGGTCAGGTAGAACACCGAGCCGTACGGGTCGGACGAGAGGGACAGCCCCTCGTGCTTGACCAGCTCGGTGTACTCGAAGACCTGACCGCCGATGAAGATGGCACCCATCACGAACGTGATGATGAACCAGGTGCGCAGCTTCTTCACATCGCCCCGCTCGGCGGCGAAGACGCCGAGCTGGCATGTGAGGGAGGAGAGCACCAGGATCGTGGTGTTCGTCGCCGAGAACGGGAAGTTCAGCGCATCGGCTTTCTCTGCCCAGAACTCGGCACCCGTCACCGATCGCAGGGTGAAGTACATCGCGAAGAGGGCCGCGAAGAACATCAGCTCGGAACTCAGCCAGATGATGGTTCCGACGCTGGTGAGGTTCGGCCGACTGACCGACGGGTGCGCGTGCCCGGTTTCTACTGTCGTTGCTGTCGCCACGACCGACATTATGTCGGTCGCTTATCCCGCCCTCACTCCCGGGGGTGCCGTTCGGAGTGTTCCCACCCTCAACGGGACCCTGCGGCGGGGCCGGACGGCCCATCGAAGCCGTGTCCGAACCAGTGTTGACAGGCGGTGGGACGGAGTAGCATCCGGCGCAAGAGCCTGATGACACGAGTGCGGAGGAACCATGCAGTCGAGCGCCACGGTCCTGGTCTACAGCGACGACGCGAACACCCGCGAGCAGGTCAGGCTGGCGACCGGTCGCAGGCCCGCGGCCGACGTTCCGCCGGTGCGGTTCGTGGAGTGCGCGACCCTGCCCGCGGTCCTGAAGGCCCTCGACGAGGGCGGCATCGACGTCTGCGTACTGGACGGCGAGACGGTTCCCGCGGGCGGGATGGGCGTGTGCCGGCAGATCAAGGACGAGATCTTCGACTGCCCGCCGGTGCTGCTGCTGATCGGCCGCCCGCAGGACGCCTGGCTGGCCACCTGGAGCCGCGCGGAGGCGGCGGTGACGCTGCCGGTGGACCCGGTGGATTTCGCGGCGTCCCTGGCGGCGCTGCTGCGCGACAGGCTCTCCATCGACGCGTGACCGCGCTGCCTCTTCCTGGGGGCCGAGCCCGTGGCGCGTGAGCCGAAGGGGCGCGGCGGTGTCGAAAGGGAGAACGCGCGGAGATCGCGAGGAACGTGGGGGTACCCCCGGACGGAGTCTGGGGGAGATCGAGCACGATCGACCGTCGATACCGTCTTAGGCGCCCCGGAGGAGAACCGAGCCCTCAAAATACGGGCCGCAGCCGGGCGGACACGGCGGTGACGTTGCCGTTCGACGCCTCCGAGCCGGGGACCAGGGCGCTGCCCTCGCGCCACTTGTCCCAGCTCAGGTTCCAGTCGCCGAAGCCGTTGCCGAACGTGTCCATCATGTTGCCGTAGCTGTTGACGACCTCGACGATGTCACCCTCACGGACGGTTTCGAAGAACCACTTGGCGTTGGACGTGGACAGCCCTATGCACCCGTGGCTGACGTTGGCCGCGCCCTGCGAGCCGACGGACCAGGGCGCGGCGTGGACGTACTCACCGCTCCAGGTGACCCGGGTCGCGTAGTAGACCGGCAGGTCGTACGACTCGGAGCTGCCCGCGGCGATGCCGATGCTGGTGCTGCGCATCCGTACGAAGTACTCCTTGGCCAGCACCACCTTGATGCCGTTGCGCGTCTCGAAGCCGGGCTTGCCGGTGGTCACCGGCAGGGTCTTGATCACCTCGCCGTTGCGCTTGACCGTCATGGTGTGCGACGCGGCGTCGGCGACGGCCTCCAGACGGTCGCCGATGGTGATCTTCAGCGGCTTGGAGCGGCCTCCGTAGAGCTTGCCCGCGACCTTGACGCCCTGGAGGTTGCTGGTGACGTTCACCGTGGCCCCGACGGGCCAGTACTCCTCGGGCCGGTAGTGCAGGGTCTTGTCGTCGACCCAGTGCCAGGAGCCCTTCACCGCGGGCTTCGAGCTGACCTTCAGGGCGCGTTCGACCACCTGCCTGCCCCTGCCCTCGGCCACCGCGAGGCTGAGCTCGGCCGTGATGGGCTGCCCGACGCCGTAGGTGCCCGCCTTCGGGCCGAACTCCGCGGTCAGGAACCTCTTGGCGGGTGCCGTCTCGAAGAAGAGCGTACGCACCCCCGGAGCGCCGTCGTCGTCCTCCGTGGAGACCCTGACGGTGTACTTGACGCCGGCCGCCAGCGGCGCCGTGGAGCGCCAGCGGACGCCGTCGGCGGCCAGTTCGCCCGCGAGGTAGTGGCCGGCGCCGTCCGTGACGGTGACGTCGGTGATCCGGCCCCCGTCGCCCTTGGAGGTGACCTCCAGGGGCTTGTCGGGGTCCACCTTCGTGGCTCCGGACTCGGCGTTGAGGCTGACCTGCCGCGCCGCGTCGTACGGCGCGGCCGACAGGGGGTGCCGGTCCGGTTCGCCGCACGCGGTCGCGACCACACTGAGGGAGACGAACAGCGCGATGCAGCTGACGGCACGGATACGAGGCGTGTGGTTCATGAGCACACGGTATGAAGATTCGTCAGCCGCGGCGCGCGGGATGACTCCGAACGAGTGGGCCCGGATCACCTCACTGGAGTGAGGCGATCCGGGCCCGTCGTTCTGTTCTGCTGTTCCGCTCAGGCGGTACCGGTACTGCTACTGGTTCTGGTTCTCACCGCGGTAGTACTCGAACACCCAGCCGAAGAGGCCGACCAGGATCAGCGGCAGCGAGAAGTACAGCAGCCACCAGCCGATCGCCACGCCGAGGAAGGCGAGCGCACCGCCGATGCCCAGCGAGAGCGGCTGCCAGCTGTGCGGGGAGAAGAACCCCACCTCGCCGGCCTCGTCGGCCACGTCGGCTTCCTTGTTGTCCTGGGCCATGGCGTCCACTCGCCGGGCCGTGAAGGCCAGGTAGTAGCCGATCATGACGCTCAGACCGAAGGCCAGGAAGAGCGCGGTGGTACCGGCCGGCTCCTTCGACCAGACGCCGTACAGGATGGCGACGGCCAGGATGAAGACGCTCAGCCAGAGGAACATCTTGCCCTGGATCTTCACTTGCTCTCCTCCTTGCCACCGGCCAGCACACTGGCGCCGTGGCCGCCGTGGCCGCCGTGCTCGAGCTGGTCGAGAGCCGCGATCTCCGGGTGGTGCAGGTCGAACGCCGGCGATTCACTGCGGATGCGCGGCAGGGTGAGGAAGTTGTGCCGCGGCGGCGGGCAGGACGTGGCCCACTCGAGCGAACGGCCGTAACCCCACGGGTCGTCGACCTCGATCTTCTTGCCGTACTTCGCCGTCTTCCAGACGTTGTACATGAAGGGGAGGATCGACATGCCGAGCAGGAACGAGGCGATCGTGGAGATCGTGTTCAGCGCGGTGAAGCCGTCGGCGTGGAGGTAGTCCGCGTAACGCCGCGGCATGCCCTCGGCGCCCAGCCAGTGCTGCACCAGGAAGGTGCCGTGGAAGCCGATGAACAGCGTCCAGAAGGTGATCTTGCCGAGCCGCTCGTCCAGCATCTTGCCGGTGAACTTCGGCCACCAGTAGTGGAACCCGGCGAACATCGCGAAGACCACGGTGCCGAAGACGACGTAGTGGAAGTGCGCGACGACGAAGTACGAGTCGGAGACGTGGAAGTCCAGCGGCGGCGAGGCCAGGATGACGCCGGTCAGACCACCGAAGGTGAAGGTGACCAGGAAGCCGATCGTCCAGAGCATCGGTGTCTCGAAGGACAAGGAGCCCTTCCACATCGTGCCGATCCAGTTGAAGAACTTCACACCGGTCGGTACGGCGATGAGGAACGTCATGAAGGAGAAGAACGGCAGCAGCACTCCGCCGGTGACGTACATGTGGTGCGCCCACACGGTCACGGACAGACCGGCGATCGCGATCGTCGCGCCGATCAGGCCGATGTAACCGAACATCGGCTTGCGGGAGAAGACCGGGATGATCTCCGAGACGATGCCGAAGAACGGCAGGGCGATGATGTACACCTCTGGATGGCCGAAGAACCAGAAGAGGTGCTGCCACAGCAGCGCGCCGCCATTGGACGCGTCGAAGATGTGCGACCCGAACTTGCGGTCCGCCTCCAGGGCGAACAGCGCCGCCGCGAGCACCGGGAAGGCCAGCAGGACCAGCACACCGGTCAGCAGGACGTTCCAGGTGAAGATCGGCATCCGGAACATCGTCATGCCGGGGGCGCGCATGCAGATGATCGTGGTGATGAAGTTGACCGAACCGAGGATCGTGCCGAAGCCGGAAAAGGCCAGACCCATGATCCACATGTCGGCGCCGACACCCGGCGAGCGGACCGCGTCCGACAGCGGGGAGTAGGCGAACCAGCCGAAGTCGGCCGCACCCTGCGGGGTGAGGAAGCCGGCCACCGCGATCAGCGAGCCGAAGAGGTACAGCCAGTACGCGAACATGTTCAGCCGCGGGAACGCCACGTCCGGCGCGCCGATCTGCAGCGGCATGATCCAGTTCGCGAACCCGGCGAACAGCGGCGTCGCGAACATCAGCAGCATGATCGTGCCGTGCATCGTGAACGCCTGGTTGAACTGCTCGTTCGACATGATCTGCGTACCCGGCCGGGCCAGTTCGGCGCGCATGAAGAGCGCCATCAGGCCACCGATGCAGAAGAAGACGAACGAGGTGACGAGGTAGAGCGTGCCGATCGTCTTGTGGTCGGTGGTCGTCAGCCACTTCACCACGACGCTGCCGGGCTGCTTGCGCCGCAGGGGCAGCTCGTTCTCGTACGAGTCTTCATCTGCCGCGGCGGCACCCTGGGGTTCGTTGAGGATGCTCACAGTTGGTTCTTCTCCGCATTCCTGGCCGGGTCCGTCTGCTCAATGCCCGACGGGATGAAGCCGGTCTGCCCCTTCTCGGCAAGCTCCTTCAGGTGCTGCTGGTAGCGCTCCGGGGAGACGACCTTGACATTGAAGAGCATCCGGGAGTGGTCGACGCCGCAGAGCTCGGCGCACTTGCCCATGAAGGTGCCCTCCCGCGTGGGGGTCACCTCGAAGACGTTGGTGTGGCCGGGGATGACGTCCTGCTTGAACAGGAAGGGGACCACCCAGAAGGAGTGGATGACGTCACGCGAGGTCAGGATGAACCGGACCTTCTCCCCCTTGGGCAGCCAGAGCGTGGGGCCCGGGTTGCCGTTCTGCGGGTTCCGGGTGCCGGGGATACCTGCGTCGTAGACGCCCTCCGCACCCTCCGGGAAGTCGTTGCCGTACTTGTCCGGGATCGCGTTCAGTTCCTTGTTCGCGGCCGCGTCCCCGGTGGCCGGGTTCCCGTCCACGTCCTCGAGGTAGTTGAAGCCCCAGCTCCACTGGTAGCCGACCACGTTGATGGTGTGGGTGGGCTTGTCGGAGAGCTCGAGGAGCTTCGACTCATCGCGCGCGGTGAAGTAGAAGAACACCGAGACGATGATGATCGGGACCACGGTGTACAGCGCCTCGATGGGCATGTTGTACCGGGTCTGCGGAGGAATCTCGACCTTGGTGCGGGTGCGCCGGTGGAAGAAAACGCTCCACAGGATCAGGCCCCACACCAGGACGCCCGTGGCGAGCGCGGCCGCCCACGAGCCCTGCCAGAGGGAGAGGATCCGCGGTGCCTCCTCCGTGACAGGGGTGGGCATTCCGAGGCGGGGGAAATCCTCCCAGTTGTACGAACAACCGGAGGCGGTAGCCAGGATCAGGCCCGCAGTCAGCACCTGCGGCAGCTTCCGCCGCATCGGGCGCCGAGACATGGGGGTACCGCCCCCGCCCTTCAGGCGGTGGGGGAGGTCGGAGCCGTTGGGACTCACGTAGCGCCTTCCCGAGAGTCTCGGCCCGCGCGGCCGGCCGCGGCCGTCACGCTGGTCGGTCGCCGGCCCTGACGCGGGCAGGGGTTTGGATGTTTATGCGGACCAAACCCTACTGGACGCTATTTGGGGTCGCGCGGGGAGGGTGCCCAACGCGCCGTCCGACACTCCGAAGGGGTGGCCGACCCCCTCCGACGAGGTACGGAGCGCCCCGGAATGCCCGCTTCCGGATAACAACTGACGCCCTCTCTCCTGGCGGGGGTTAGCGTGACGACGTGCCCTACTTCGACGCCGCCTCGGCAGCTCCCCTGCACCCCGTCGCCCGCCAGGCCCTGCAGGCCTCCCTCGACGAGGGCTGGGCCGACCCCGCCAGGCTCTACCGCGAGGGCCGCCGCGCCCGGCTGCTGCTCGACGCGGCCAGGGAGGCCGCGGCGGAGGCCGTGGGGTGCCGCCCGGACGAGCTGGTCTTCACTCCTTCGGGGACCCAGGCCGTCCACACGGGAATCTCCGGAGCGCTGGCCGGGCGCCGGCGTGTCGGCCGCCGTCTCGTCGTCTCCTCCGTCGAACACTCCGCGGTTCTCCACGCGGCGGCCGCGTGGGAGGCGGCCGGCGGCTCGGTGACCGAGGTCGGCGTGGACCGGCACGGGGCGGTGTCCCCCGACATGTACGCCGCGGAACTCGACGACACCACCGCACTGGCCTGCCTGCAGTCGGCCAACCACGAGGTCGGCACCGAACAGCCGGTGCGGGAGGTGGCCGAGGCGTGCGGCGCGGTGGGCGTGCCGCTGCTGGTGGACGCCGCCCAGTCCCTGGCCTGGGGGCCGGTCGACGGGGACTGGTCGCTGCTCACCGCGAGCGCGCACAAGTGGGGCGGTCCCGCGGGCGTCGGGCTCCTCGCCGTACGCAAGGGTGTCCGGTTCGCCCCGCAAGGCCCGGCCGGTGAGCGGGAGTCGGGCCTGTCCGCCGGCTTCGAGAACATCCCGGCGATCGTGGCGGCGGCGGCCTCCCTGCGCGCCGTACGCGCGCAGGCGGCGGACGAGGCGGTGCGGCTGCGGGCCCTGGTGGAGCGGATCCGGGCGCGGGTGCCGGAACTGGTTCCCGACGTGGAGGTGGTGGGCGACCCGGTGCGACGGCTGCCGCACGTGGTGACGTTCTCGTGTCTCTATGTCGACGGGGAGACACTGCTGCACGAGCTGGACCGGGCCGGCTTCTCCGTCTCCTCCGGCTCGTCGTGCACGAGCAGCACGCTGATCCCGAGCCATGTGCTGCGGGCGATGGGCGTGCTGTCGGAGGGCAACGTACGGGTGTCGCTGCCGCCGTCCGGCACGACGGAAGAGGACGTGGACCGGTTCCTGGAGGTGCTGCCGGGGCTGGTGGCGGGGGTACGGGAACGGTTCGGGGCGCCGGCGTCCCCGGCCGCGTCCCCGTCGGCGGCGGCGTCGGCCTCTTCGCCGTCGGCGTCGGAGCCCCTGGTGGTGGACGCGCTCGGCCGGCGCTGCCCGATCCCGGTGATCGAACTGGCGAAGGTCATCGACGACGTACCGGTCGGCGGCACGGTGAGGGTCCTGTCCGACGACGAGGCGGCGCGGCTGGACATCCCGGCGTGGTGCGCGATGCGGGGGCAGGAGTACGTGGGGGAAGAGGAGGCGGAGCGGGGCGCGGCGTACGTGGTGCGGCGGGTGGGGTAGCGCCTGCCACGGGCTTGTCCCCCACCTCCCGCCCGCCGATGTGCGGCTCCGCCGCGCGGCGGGGCAGGCCCCGGACCCCGCTTCGCGCGGTGGCCTCGAGCGCCGGCCGGGCTGGACATGCCGCCGCGCGGCAACCGGCCCGGCCGGGCAAACCTCAGCCCCGCGTCACGGCAGGTGCTTGTGCACCTCTGTCGCCGCGTCGTCGCCGTACGCCTTCGTGAAGCGCTCCATGAAGTGCGCGCGCCGCAGCGTGTACTCCTGCGTGCCCAGCGTCTCGATCACGAGCGTGGCCAGCATGCAGCCCACCTGGGCCGCCCGCTCCAGACCGACACCCCACGACAGGCCGGAGAGGAAGCCCGCGCGGAACGCGTCGCCGACGCCGGTCGGGTCGACCTTGGCCTCCTCGTCGGGGCAGCCGACCTCGATCGGGTCCGCACCGGCGGACTCGATCCGCACGCCGCGCGCGCCGAGGGTGGTGACGCGGTGGCCGACCCTGCCGAGGATCTCCTCGTCGCTCCAGCCGGTCTTGGACTCGATGAGCCCCTTCTCGTACTCGTTGGAGAACAGGTACGCCGCGTTGTCAAGCAGTATCCGGATCTCGTCGCCGCTCATACGGGCGATCTGCTGCGAGAAGTCCGCGGCGAACGGGATGCCCCGCGAGCGGCACTCCTCGGTGTGGCGCAGCATCGCCTCCGGGTCGTCGGCCCCGATCAGGACGAGGTCGAGGCCGCCGACACGGTCCGCCACCGCCTTGAGCTCGATCTGGCGGGCCTCGCTCATGGCGCCCGTGTAGAAGGAGCCGATCTGGTTGTGGTCGGAGTCCGTGGTGCACACGAAGCGGGCGGTGTGCAGGACCTCCGAGATGCGGACGGACGCCGTGTCCACGCCGTGGCGGTCGAGCCATGCGCGGTACTCGTCGAAGTCGGCGCCCGCCGCGCCGACCAGGATCGGGCCGGTGCCCAGCTGGCCCATGCCGAAGCAGATGTTCGCCCCGACCCCGCCGCGACGCACATCGAGCGTGTCGACGAGGAAGGAGAGGGAGACCGTGTGCAGCTGGTCCGCGACCAACTGGTCGGCGAAGCGGCCTGGGAAGGTCATGAGATGGTCGGTGGCGATGGAGCCGGTGACTGCGATACGCACGGTGAGGCGCTCCTGAGGCGGTTTGGCAGTGACAGTTCACGCTACCGGGTCCAAGCGCCTCCGCCATGTACGGAAACTACCCGATAGTAGGGCTTTTTTCGTGGACTCCCCGGTGCATACGGTGCGGCTATGACCGAGTACAGCGCCGCGCTCGAGCCGCGTCTGCGGCCCGACCCCCGGGAGTCCGAGATCAGTCTGGCCCAGCTTCGCGGCGACTGCGCCCGAATGGCTCCACACTGGGTGGTACCGGCGGTCGCGGCGGCCGTGCCCGTGCCCCCGTCCCTCATCCACGGTGTCGTGGTGCCGCCCGCCTCCGCGCGGCTGGTGGACGCGATGTCCGACTACGGCTACTGACGCCGGATACCGCCGCTCGGGGAGAGACGAAGGGAACCAGGCACTCCCCCGCTCCGTCCCACCCGTGTCCTCCGCAGCAGGAGGCAGGAGACAAGGAGCGATGCGGTGAGCAGCACGGAGAACACGCAGGAGACTCCCCGCCGTCGGCGTTCCCCGCTGGTCGTCGCCTCTGTGGCGGCCGCGGTGCTGGTGGCCGGAGGGGGCGGCGCGTACTTCGCGACCTCCGGCTTCGACGGCGGTGACAGCGGTGAGGGTGTCGGGGCCGCGGACGCCAAGGGCGGTCCGGGCGAGGGGAAGAACCCGCCGCTGCTCGCGCTGGACACCGGCGGGCCGGGGACGGACGGCGGCATCGCCCCGGGTGAGCCCGACCCGAACGGCGGCGTCGTGTACGTGGCGGAGGGGGACCTGCCGGAGGGCCCCGACCGTGCGGCCGTGCACCGGGCGACGGGTTCGGTCACCGCTGCCGAGGTGACCCGGCTGGCGAAGGCGCTGGGCCTGTCGGACGCGCCGCGGCTCGAGGGCCCGGCCTGGAAGGTCGGCCCGTCGAAGGACGGGCAGGGTCCGACGCTCCAGGTGAACAAGGACGCTCCGGGGACCTGGACGTTCGCCAGGTACGTCCCGGCGCCGGGCGGTGACAACTGCCTGAAGGGCAAGGCCTGCCCGTCCGGCGGAGCCGACGAGCCCGGTCCCGTTGTGAGCGAGGCGGAGGCCAGGAAGGCCGCGGCCCCCGTGCTCGAGGCGGTCGGCCAGGGCGACGCCGCTCTGGACGCGGGTCAGCTGATGGGCGCGGTGCGCGTGGTGAACGCGAACCCGGTGGTGAGCGGCCTGCCCACGTACGGCTGGTCGACCGGGGTCCAGGTGGGTGCGGACGGCACCGTCGTCGGCGGCAGCGGCCAGCTCAAGAAGCCCGTGAAGGACGACCTGTATCCCGTGGTCTCCGCCGAGCAGGCGGTCGAGCGGCTGAACGAGGCCGGCAAGGACAGCGGGCGCGTCGGGATCGGCGGGTGCGCCACCCCGGTGCCGCACAAGGACGACCTGCGGCCCGAGACCCCGTGCGAGCCCAAGGGCTCCCCCGCGGGGCCGGAGCGGCTGACGATCGCCAAGGCCGTGTTCGGGCTCGCCGCGCAGTACGTGGACGGGCGTCAGGCACTGGTGCCCTCGTGGCTGTTCGAGGTGACGGCGAAGGACGGGGGCCGGCCGTTCACGGTGACGCACACGGCGGTGGAGGAGCGGTTCCTGAGGAGCACCGAGCCGCCGGCGAAGGAACTCACGCCGCCCCCGCCGTCGAAGGACCCGGCCGGGCAGGAGGGCCCCGCCCAGATCTCGTACAGCATCGACGGACGGACCCTGACGGTCACGTTCTGGGGCAGCGTGTGCAGCACCTACGAGGCGAAGGCGACCGAGACGGACGACCGGGTGAAGGTGCGGATCGTGGAGACGAACCCGGACCCGAAGCGGGTCTGCATCATGCTGGCCAAGAAGCTCACGGAGTCCGTGACCCTGGACGAGCCGCTGGACGGCCGGCAGGTCGTCGACGCGAACGGCAAGCCGCTGCCGCGCAAGGGGTAGGGGCTCCGGCCTCATGTGCTCACGCCGAAGGCGGCGGACCCGGTGCCGGGTCCGCCGCCTTCGGCGTGAGCAGCCCGGACTCCTAGCTGAAGGAGTCGCCGCAGGCGCAGGAGCCCGTGGCGTTCGGGTTGTCGATGGTGAAGCCCTGCTTCTCGATGGTGTCGACGAAGTCGATGGAGGCGCCGCCCAGGTATGGGGCGCTCATCCGGTCGGTGACGACCTTGACGCCGTCGAAGTCCTTCACGACGTCGCCGTCGAGCGAGCGCTCGTCGAAGAACAGCTGGTAACGCAGGCCGGAGCAGCCGCCCGGCTGAACCGCGACGCGCAGCGCCAGGTCGTCCCGGCCTTCCTGGTCCAGCAGGGCCTTGACCTTGGCCGCGGCGGCGTCGGACAGGAGGATGCCGTCGCTCACGGTGGTGGTCTCGTCCGATACGGACATCTGCTTCTCTCCCGGGTTGTGCGGACTGCTTGCCGACGGTGCAACCGGCATGGCCGCGGATTCATTCCGGGCCGGCCCGTTTCGCGCTTCGTGTCTCTTCATGCTCGCACACCGGGCTCAAGTGCGGCACCGGCCTGTGGACAGGGGGTGCGTCACATCGACGCTATGGCCATCGTCAAAGTGACGTGAAGCGGTTATGATAGATAGCGTCAAATAGACGAGAAGTGCTCAGCCAGACGAAGAAAGGGTGCGTGTCGTGACCACCGCCCCAACCCGCCCCGAGCTCGACGTATCGCCGACTCCGCTCGCCCTCCTGCTGCTCGGCCGGGAGGCGGACCCACGGAGCGAGCGCGGCGTGGAGTGCCCCGGCGACCTGCCCTCGCCGTCCGACCCGGATCTGGTGGAGCGCGCCCGCGCGGCCAAGGAGAAGCTCGGGGAGAAGGTCTTCGTCCTCGGCCACCACTACCAGCGTGACGAGGTCATCCAGTTCGCCGACGTCACCGGCGACTCCTTCAAGCTGGCGAAGGACGCCGCGGCCCGGCCGGAGGCCGAGTACATCGTCTTCTGCGGTGTGCACTTCATGGCCGAGTCGGCGGACATCCTGACCTCCGACGACCAGAAGGTCGTGCTGCCCGACCTGGCGGCCGGCTGCTCGATGGCCGACATGGCCACCGCCGAGCAGGTCGCCGAGTGCTGGGACGTGCTGACGGAGGCCGGCGTCGCCGAGCAGGTCGTGCCCGTCTCGTACATGAACTCCTCCGCGGACATCAAGGCCTTCACCGGCAAGCACGGCGGCACGATCTGTACGTCGTCGAACGCCAGGCGCGCACTGGACTGGGCCTTCGAGCAGGGCGAGAAGGTCCTCTTCCTGCCGGACCAGCACCTGGGCCGCAACACCGCCGTTCGCGACATGGGCATGTCCCTCGACGACTGCGTGCTCTACAACCCGCACAAGCCGAACGGCGGCCTGACCGCCGAGGAGCTGCGCGGCGCCAAGATGATCCTGTGGCGCGGTCACTGCTCGGTGCACGGCCGCTTCTCGCTGGACTCGGTCAACGACGTGCGCGAACGCATCCCGGGCGTGAACGTGCTGGTGCACCCGGAGTGCAAGCACGAGGTCGTGGCCGCCGCGGACTACGTCGGCTCGACCGAGTACATCATCAACACGCTCGAGGCGGCCCCGGCCGGCTCGAAGTGGGCGATCGGCACGGAACTGAACCTGGTCCGCCGTTTGGCGAACCGCTTCGCCGACCAGGGCAAGGAGATCGTCTTCCTCGACAAGACGGTCTGCTTCTGCTCGACGATGAACCGCATCGACCTGCCGCACCTGGTGTGGGCGCTGGAGTCGCTCGCCGAGGGGAACCTGGTCAACCGCATCGAGGTCGACAAGGAGACGGAGACCTTCGCGAAGCTCGCCCTGGAGCGGATGCTGGCACTGCCGTAGCCGCTGCCCGTACGCGTACGAAGGGGCGCCCCGCCGGACGGCGGGGCGCCCCTTCGTGCACGCTCAGGGCATGGGCCCCGGGCTCACTCCGCCCTCGGCCGTACCAGTCCCGACTCGTACGCCGTGACCACCAGCTGGGCCCGGTCACGGGCGCCCAGCTTGGCCATGGCACGGTTCACATGGGTCTTCACCGTCAGCGGGCTGACCCGGAGCCGTTCGGCGATCTGGTCGTTGGAGTGACCGCCCGCCACCAGCACCAGCACCTCGCGCTCGCGGACGGTGAGTGCCGACAGCCGCTGCGAACGCTCCCCCGCGTCACGGCCGTCTGCCTCCGCGGTGCCGCCCTGCGCGAGGAACGTGGCGATGAGCCCCTTCGTCGCGGCCGGTGACAGCAGCGCCTCGCCCGCGGCGGCGATCCGGATCGCGTTCAGCAGTTCGTCCGGCTCCGCGCCCTTGCCCAGGAAGCCGGAGGCCCCGGCCCGCAGCGACTGCACCACGTACTCGTCCACCTCGAACGTGGTCAGCATGACGATCCGTACGTGCGACAGGTCCGGGTCCGCGCTGATCAGCCGGGTGGCGGCGAGGCCGTCCGTGCCGGGCATCCGGATGTCCATCAGGACCACGTCGGCCCGCTCGGACCGGGCCAGCGCGACGGCCTGCGCCCCGTCGGCCGCCTCCCCGACGACCTCCATGTCCGGCTCGGAGTCCACCAGGACCCTGAACGCGCTGCGCAGCAGTGTCTGGTCGTCGGCGAGCAGCACCCTGATGGTCATGTGTTCTCCCCCGCGCGGTCCGACCGTGGCTTCAGCGGCAGTATCGCCTGCACACGGAAGCCGCCTCCGTAGCGGGGCCCCGCGGTCAGGGTGCCGCCGAGGGCGGTGACGCGTTCACGCATGCCCAGCAGGCCGTGCCCGCCGCCGTCGGACGGGCCCCCGGCCTCCGCGGGCCCGTTGTCGATGACGGTGACCTCCAGCCGCGAGCCGACCCGGACGACGCTCACCTCCGCCTTGGCGTCCGGCCCCGCGTGCTTCTGCACATTGGTCAGCGCCTCCTGGACGATCCGGTACGCGGCGAGGTCGACGGCCGCCGGCGGCGTCTCGCCGTCGTCGGCGCGGGCGACCTCGACCGGCAGGCCCGCCTGACGGAAACGGGTGACCAGCTCGTCGAGGACCGCGAGACCCGGCGCCGGCTCGGTGGGCGCCTCCGGGTCTCCCGACTGGCGCAGCAGCCCCACGGTGGCCCGCAGCTCGTTCAGCGCGGAGCGGCTAGCCTCCCTCACGTGCGCGAGCGCCTCCTTGGCCTGGTCCGGGCGCTTGTCCATGACGTGGGCGGCGACACCGGCCTGCACGTTGACCAGGGCGATGTGGTGCGCGACGACGTCGTGCAGATCGCGGGCGATCCGCAGCCGCTCCTCCGCGACCCGGCGCCCCGCCTCCTCCTCACGGGTCCGCTCGGCACGCTCGGCCCGCTCCCGCATGGCGTCGACGAAGGCCCGGCGGCTGCGCACGGCGTCACCGGCGGCGGCGGCCATGCCGGTCCAGGCGAAGATGCCCAGGTTCTCCTGCGTGTACCAGGGGCTCGAGCCGAAGAACATCGCGGAGCCGGTCAGCACCGCCATCGTCACCAGGCCGACCCGCCAGGTCGTCGGGCGGTCGGTGTGGGCGGCGACGGTGTAGAGGGCGATCACCGCGGCCATCGCGACGGGGGCCGCCGGATCGCCCGCCACCAGCTCGACGACGGACACCGCGCCGGTGACCAGCAGCACGCCCATCGGCTCCCGCCTGCGGAAGACCAGCGCGGCCGCGGCGAGAACCATCAGCACCGCGCTGCGCGGGTCGGGGGTCCGGGTGCCGAAGGTGGGCCCGTGCGGCCCGTGCGGGTCGGCGAACGAACCGGCGACCATGCAGATGAGCGCGGCGAGCGCCAGGGCGCCGTCGAAGGCCAGCGGGTGCGCGCGCAGCCAGCGGCGGGTGCGGTCGTACCGGGCGGCGAGTGGGGTCACGGGGCAACGTTACGCGCGGCGGGGCGGGGCGTCGCCGACGCGGGGCGCGCCGTGGGCGCGGGGGCGTGCGGCCGCTGCGCGGAGCCGTCCCCCGCCCCGCCTCTTGCCGAAACCGGGGCAAGCCCCGGACCCCGGTACCGCGCTTCGCGCGGTGTCCTCGAACGCCGGACGGGCTGGAAATGCCGCGCAGCGGCATTTCCAGCCCCGCAGGCATGAGTGCCGCGTCAGTCGGGGAGCGGTGCGTCCGGGGCCGGGATCAGGCCGTTGTCGCCGAGGAGCTCACGGACCTCCTCGAGCGTCGCCTCCGCTGCCGGGAGGATGAGCTCGGACGGTTCCAGCGAATCGTCCGGCAGCGGCTCCCCCAGATCGCGGACCTTCTCCAGCAGCGCGTGCAGGGTCCGGCGGAAGCCGGTCCCGTCGCCGCTCTCCATCTCCGCGAGCAGTTCGTCGTCGAGCGTGTTCAGCTCGGGGAGGTGGCTTTCCGCCACCTCCAGCTGACCCTCCCCCATGATCCGTACGATCATGACGAGTCCTTACTCTGCGTCCGTACTCTCCGTACAGTCCGTCGTGTCCGTCACTGCTTGTCGAACTTGTGCGGGCTGCCCTGCTGCTGCGTGGCGTCCGTCGAACCGCCGGTGCCGCCCTCGATCGCCTGCTGCGACGCCGGCCCTCCGGCCAGCTCCGCCTTCATGCGCTGGAGCTCCAGCTCGACGTCCGTGCCACCGGAGAGCCGGTCCAGTTCCGCCTGGATGTCGTCCTTGGCGAGCCCGGACTGGTCGTCGAGCGCGCCGGAGGCCAGGAGTTCGTCGATCGCGCCGGCCCGTGCCTGGAGCTGCGCGGTCTTGTCCTCGGCGCGCTGGATCGCGACGCCGACGTCG
This sequence comes from Streptomyces peucetius, assembly GCF_025854275.1. Classification (NCBI taxonomy): domain Bacteria; kingdom Bacillati; phylum Actinomycetota; class Actinomycetes; order Kitasatosporales; family Streptomycetaceae; genus Streptomyces; species Streptomyces peucetius. Next base: position 2,075,399 of record NZ_CP107567.1, read on the forward strand.
CTCATCTCCTCCGAGATGCCGGAGAACGACTCGGCGATCCGGGTCTGCGCCTGCGCCGCGGTGTAGGTGGCCTTGATGGTCTCCTTCTTGGTACGGAAGGCGTCGACCTTGGCCTGCAGCCGCTGCGCGGCGAGCGTCAGCTTCTCCTCCTCGCCCTGGAGGGTCTGGTGCTGGGTCTCGAGGTCGGTGACCTGCTGCTGCAGCGCGGCACGGCGGGAGAGTGCCTCGCGAGCCAGGTCCTCGCGGCCGAGCGCCAGCGCCTTGCGGCCCTGGTCCTCGAGCTTCGAGGACTGTCCCTGGAGCTGGTTCAGCTGCAGCTCGAGGCGCTTGCGGGAGGTCGCCACGTCGGCGACTCCCCGGCGGACCTTCTGCAGCAGTTCCAGCTGCTTCTGGTAGGAGTAATCGAGGGTCTCGCGCGGATCCTCGGCCCGGTCGAGGGCCTTGTTCGCCTTCGCGCGGAAGATCATCCCCATACGCTTCATGACACCGCTCATGGGCTTCGCGCGCCCCCTTCTGACGGACTACGGCTTCAGCTCTCCAACTAGAACCCAGCGTACGGGCCCTGCATCCATTACCGCACTGTTCGGGCGCGGATGCGCTCATCCCCAAGGACGACTGCGGGCGGCTCCGATCCGGCGCAAGGAGTAGGTGGCCGTCAGGGAAACTGTGCCTGCCGTCCGTTCTGTCCGGTACCGGACACACGCCGTTGCGGGATCGTTCCCCACCGGGGTGGGGTGCATGCCCGGCAACCCGTACCCTTGGGTTTTGTGTTCCGTAGCCGTTCCAAGGAAGAGAAGGCCCCCACCGCGAAGGTGACGGCGGACCTCTCCAAGCAGCCCCGCGACCCCGAGGCCCCCAAGGGCCGCCCGACGCCGAAGCGCAGTGAGGCCCAGGGCCAGCGTCGCCGTGCGTCCAGCGGCGCGCCGCTGGACCGCAAGGAGGCGATGAAGCGCCAGCGCGAGGCCCGCCGTGCGGACCTGGCCAGGCAGCGCGAGGCCCTCGCCAGCGGCGACGAGCGCTACCTGCCGGCCCGTGACAAGGGTCCGGTGCGGCGTTTCGTCCGTGACTTCGTCGACTCGCGCTTCTGCGTCGCCGAGTTCTTCCTGCCGCTGGCGGTGGTGATCCTGGTTCTGAGCATGATCCGGGTCGCCCAGCTGCAGAACATCGCGCTCCTGCTCTGGCTCGGTGTGATCGTGATGATCGTCATCGACTCGGTCGGTCTCGCGATCCGCCTGAAGAAGCAGCTGCGCGAGCGCTTCCCGAACGAGCCGAAGCGCGGCGCCGTGGCCTACGGCCTGATGCGCACGCTGCAGATGCGTCGGCTGCGGCTGCCGAAGCCGCAGGTCAAACGCGGAGAGCGGTCCTGAGCGCCGACTCTTCGCAGCCTGGCGGCTTCACTCCGGAGGCGTCCGCGAACTGGCTCGCCGGTGCGGGCGGACTGCGCAACACCGTCCGTCAGGAACTCGTCGCCCGTCAGCTCGAGGAGCAGATCACCTCGCGCTACCCCGTCGGGCAGCGGCTGCGGGTGCTCGACGTCGGCATGGGCCAGGGCACGCAGGCCCTGCGGCTGGCGCGCGCCGGGCACACGGTCACCGGCCTGGAGTCCGACGCCGTGATGCTGAAGGCCGCACGTGAGGCACTGGCGGGTGAGCCGGCCGGTATCCGCGAGCGGGTCCGGCTGGTGGAGGGCGACGGCCGGGACACCGGTGTGCACTTCCTGCCGGGCAGCTTCGACGTGGTGCTCTGCCACGGCGTGCTCATGTATGTCGAGGAGCCGGACGCCCTGCTCGCCGGCCTGGCGAGGATGCTCGCGCCCGGCGGGCTGCTGTCGCTGCTCGTACGCAACGGGGACGCGCTGGCCATGCGGCCCGCGGCCGCCGGGGACTGGAAGTCGGCGCTGAGCGCCTTCGACACGGAGACCTACACCAACCGGCTCGGGCTGCGGGTGCGGGCCGACCGGCTCGAGGCGCTGACGGCGACCCTCGCGGGGATCGCCGCGCCGCTGCACGCCTGGTACGGGGTACGGATCTTCACGGACCACGTCGGCAACGATGTCGAGCTCCCCGCCGCCGACGAGCTGCAGCAGGTCCTGGCGCTGGAGGAACGTGCCGGCCGCACGGACCCGTACCGCGGCGTGGCCGCATTGCTGCATCTGTGCGGAGTGCGGCGGATCTGACCGCCGGTGGCGGGCCGCCGCCGCAGGGCCCGCCGCGCGACTCCCCCTGATCGGCGGCGCATCTCAGGCACCGGCCGGACGGCAAAAGGGATACTCCGGGCATGGACGTATCCCCCCGCCCTGGCCTGCGGGCGCTCCGGCTGCTCCTGCCCACGACCGCCGGGCTGTGCGTGCTCGCCCTGGCGGGCGGCTGCTCTCCGGGCTCCGTACCGGTGTCCGCCCCTTCCGCCCAGGCCGCGGCCCGCGCCGCGGCCCCGGCCGCGGCGAGCGAACTCGAGGACGACTACCAGGAGGTCATCGAGAACGTCCTGCCCTCCGTCGTCCAGATCGAGGCCGGCCAGAGTCTGGGCTCCGGCATCGTCTACGACGACAAGGGACACATCGTCACCAACGCGCACGTCGTGGGCGACGGCAGACGGTTCAAGGTCACCGTCGCCACGGGCGAGCAGCCGCTGACCGCGACGCTGGTCTCCACCTTCCCCGAGCAGGACCTCGCCGTAGTCAGGCTCGACTCGGTCCCCCCGGGTCTCAAGGCGGCACGCTTCGGCGACTCCTCGGAGGTCGCGGTCGGCCAGATCGTCCTCGCCATGGGCTCGCCGCTCGGCCTCTCCAGCAGCGTCACCCAGGGCATCGTCTCCGCCGTCGGACGCACGGTCAGCGAGAGCAGCGACGGCGGCGGCACCGGCGCGACCCTCGGCAACATGGTGCAGACCTCGGCGGCGATCAATCCCGGCAACAGCGGGGGCGCGCTCGTCAATCTGAACAGCGAGATCATCGGCATCCCGACGCTCGCCGCGTCCGATCCCGGTCTCGAGGGCAGCCCCGCGCCGGGCATCGGCTTCGCGATCCCCGCATCGATGGTGCGGACGGTGGCCGACCAGATCATCAAGTACGGCGAGGTGCGCGACTCGGGCCGGGCCGCCCTGGGCATCACGGGCCGGACCGTGCTCGACGACAACTACCGCCCGTCCGGTGTGGCGGTGGTCTCCGTGGTGAGAGGCGGGGCCGCGGAGAAGGCGGGCCTGCGGGCGGGCGACATCATCACGCGGGTCGGCGACACGGAGATCACCACGATCACGTCCCTGGCGGAGGCACTGGCGTCGAGACGACCGGGCGAGAAGGTACCCGTGACGATCGAACGGGCGGGAACGGAACGGACGGTGCAGGTCACGCTAGGCGAGATCTGACGGGCCCTTGAGCGGGCGGCACACCGGGCGGTCCACGCCTGCGGGGGCGCGGCCCACCCTCTTGGGGGGCACGGCACCGGCCCGCCTCCGGGCGCGGCCCGGCGGGTCCAGCCGCCTCGCGGCTCCATGCGGAACACACCGGGTCCGGGCGGAGCCCGGCGGATCGGGCGGTTCCCGGTAAAGCCGGCGGTCCGGCAGGTTGGGGCGGAGCTCAGCGGGACCGGGTGGGTCCGGCCGAGCCCGGCGGTCCGGGCCATGCCCGGCAGGTCCTGCGTTCGGGCGGAGCCGGCGGTCCAGCGGGTCCCGGTGGGTCCGGGCAGAGCGCACCGGGTCCGCGCGGTGCCCGGCAGGTCCTGCGTTCGGGCGGAGCCGGCGGTCCAGTGGTCCAGCAGGTTGGGGCGGAGCTCAGCGGGACCGGGTGGGTCCGGCCGAGCCCGGCGGTCCGGGCCATGCCCGGACCGCCAGGTCCTGCGTTCGGGCGGAGCCGGCGGTCCAGCGGGTCCCGGTGGGTCCGGGCAGAGCGCACCGGGTCCGCGCGGTGCCCGGCAGGTCCGGCGGTTCGGGCGGAGCCGGTGGTGCGGCGGGTTCGGGCGGAAACCCGGTTCGGGGAAGGTGGAGGGATCCCACGGCACAATGCGCAAGGGGCGGGCAGGGGAACGGCTTCGCGCCGTCCGCGCCCGCCCACCACCCGCGTGGCCCGTGTCAGGACTCGTGGAGGCTCATCGGGCCGTAGATCTTGGTGCCGTCCTCGGAGAGGACGACCTGGTCGGCGCCGCCTTCCTGGAGCTCCCTCCAGTGCTCGCCGATCCAGGACTCCGCGTCGCCCTGCGTCGTGAACTCCTCCGGCTCCACCGCCGGCGGCACCTCCGTACCGTCGGACTTCTCGAACCGCCACGTCCACGCCATGTGCGCCTCCCACGTCCCTAGGGCAAGCTGATCAGTTGCTGCCCGCAGCGTAGCCGGGCGCGCACCGCCCCGGGCGAGACGGCAGGATCAGAGGCGTGGAACTGACTCTGCTCGGCACCGGCGCCCCCGCCGGTCTCCCCCGGCCCGACTGCCCCTGCGCCGTGTGCGCCACCGCACGCGGGCCCGAGGCGCGTGCCGCGACCGCGTTGCTCGTGGACGGCGCGCTGCTCCTCGATCTGACTCCGGGTGCCGCGCTGGCTGCGGCTCGCGCGGGGCATTCGCTCGTGGGCGTACGGCAGGTGCTGCTGACGCATCCTCACGACGGGCCGCCCCTGGACCTGCCGGCCGGGCTGCCGACGGCGGGGAGGGTGCCGGACGGGCGGGAGTTGACGCTGATCAGCGGGCACCGGGTGCGGGCCCTGCCGATGGACCATCCGGGCACGGGGTACGAGGTGACGTCCCCGGACGGCGACCGGCTGCTGTATCTGCCGCCGGGCGCGGCCCCGGCCGGGCTCGCGGAGGGGCTGGCCGCGTACGAGATGGTCGTGGCGGACGTCGTCGGCCGACCGGACGCGATCGCCCGGCTGCGGGCGTCTGGCGCGATCGGGGCGACGACGGACGTGATCGCCGTGCATCTCGACCACGACGCCCCCGGCGGCCCCGAGCTGACCCGCCGTCTGGCGGCGGCGGGCGCCCGCGCCGTGCCGGACGGGACGACGCTGATCGTCGGCGAGTACCACGCGGTGCCGGACGTGCCCCGGCGGACCCTGGTGACGGGCGGGGCACGTTCGGGCAAGTCGCTGGAGGCGGAGCGGCGGCTGGACGCGTTCCAGGACGTGCTGTACGTCGCGACGGGCGGCGGCCGGAACGGCGACCCCGAGTGGGCCGCCAGGGTCGCGGCGCACCGTGAGCGCCGGCCCGGGTCGTGGCGTACGGCGGAGACGTGCGATCTGGTGCCGGTGCTGGCGGAGGACGGGCCTCCGGTCCTCATCGACTGTCTGTCGCTGTGGCTGACGGACGCGATGGACAAGGCGGGCGCCTGGGACGACGAGCGGTGGGCCGCCGAGGGCGAGCGGGTGCTGCGCGAGCGGGTCGGCGCGCTTCTCGCGGCGGTACGGGCGACGCCCCGCACGGTCGTGGCGGTGACGAACGAGGTGGGCTCCGGGGTGGTCCCGGCCACCGCCTCCGGGCGGCGCTTCCGAGACGAGCTGGGCCGGCTGAACTCGGCGTTCGCCGCAGAGTGCGAGCACGTGCTGCTGGTGGTCGCGGGCCAGGCCCTCGTACTGCGCGGCTGAGCCACCGGCGGGGCCGGTACCGCACGGCCGGACCTCGCCCCGTACCGGTACTGTTCGGCGAATGAGCAGGCTGAATCTCGACGACTTCTCCGATCTGATCGAGCGCCCGGACAGCGGCACGCGGCGCGACGCCGAGGAACGCCGGGAGCGGCTGGCCGTGCCGCCGGGGGCGCTGGGCCGTCTCGACGAGCTGGGCGAGTGGCTCGCCGCCGCGCAGGCGACGGTGCCGGTCAAGGCGGTCGAGCAGCCACGCGTGCTGCTGTTCGCCGGTGACCACGGCGCTGCCCGACTGGGCGTGTCCGCACGGGAGTCGGGCAGCGCCCACCGGCTGGTGCGCGACGTGCTGGAGGGCGTCAGCCCGGTGGCCGTCCTGGCCCGCAGGGCGGGCGTGCCGGTCCGCGTCGTCGACGCCGGCCTGGACTGCGACCCGGCGCTGCTGCCCGAGGAGGTGTCGCGGCACCGGGTGCGGCGCGGCAGCGGCCGTATCGACATCGAGGACGCGCTCACCGCCGCGGAGGCGGAGCAGGCCGTACGCCTCGGCATGGCGATCGCCGACGAGGAGGCCGACTCGGGGACCGACCTCGTCGTTCTCGGCGATCTCAGCGTCGGTGGTACGACTCCGGCGGCGACGCTGATCGCGGCGCTGTGCGGCACGGATGCCTCTGTGGTGACCGGGCGCGGCGGCGCCGGCATCGACGACCTGGCCTGGATGCGCAAGTGCGCGGCGATCAGGGACGCGCTGCGGCGGGCCCGGCCGGTGCTGGGTGACCAGCTTGAGCTGCTGGCGACGGTGGGCGGTGCGGATCTGGCGGCGATGACCGGGTTCCTGCTGCAGAGCGCGGTGCGCCGGATGCCGGTGATCCTGGACGGCGTGGTGTCGGCGGCGTGCGCGCTGGTCGGGCAGCGGGCGGCGTTCCGGTCGCCGGACTGGTGGATCGCGGGGCACATGAGCGGTGAGCCGGCGCAGGCGAAGGCGCTGGACCGGATGGCGCTCCACCCGGTGCTCGATCATGGTGTGACGGTCGGCGAGGGCGTAGGCGCCCTGTTGGCGCTGCCGCTGGTGCAGGCGGCGGCGGCCCTGGCGGCGGAGCTGCCGGAGCGACCCGCGCCGGCGGAGGCGGAACCCGAGAGGGAACCCGAGGGGACACCGGCGAAGGCGGAGCCCGAGATGCCCCCCGGGGGTGCGGGGCCCGAGGCGCGGTGACGCCCGGCGGGGCCGCCGCGCCCCGCCACCCGCACCGGATGCCCCATATGATCCCTTTTCATGGGAGAAGTCCGTACGTCCGGCGAGGGCGCCGTCACGCGCCGCAGCACCGACCTCTCACGGCGCGGCGCGGCATGCGCGATCTGGTACCTGCGGATCGTGACCTTCATCAACTTCCTGAGCGCCGTCTGGGTCACGCTCGGGCAGGACCTGCGACGCCACAACCAGGACAACTACTTCACGCCTTACCTCCTCACCGCCGGTTTCGCGTCGGGCCTCTTCACGCTCTTCCTCGCCGTCACCATGCGCCGCCGCAAGCGTGCGGCGTGGATTCTGAACGCGGTGCTCTGCGGGCTGTTCCTGCTGCTCTTCGCGTTCGCCCTGGTCCTCCCCGAGATCCGGCAGCACGCACAGAACTGGGTCTCCTTCGTGCTGACGGCGGCCTTCATGGCCGCCCTGCTGCTGGGCAGACGCGAGTTCTACGCCAAGGGCGACCGGTCCAACCCGAAGCTGGCGACCGGTGTCGCCGTCGGCGGACTGCTCGCCACCTCGCTGCTCGCGACGTGGTTCGTCACCCTCACCAACACCTCGCCCCAGAGCTCCACGTTCCTCGAGCGCTGGCGCTACGCCGCGATGCGGCTGGTCTCCGTCGCCGTCGACGACGACCGCTTCCCCACCATCACGACCCCCGGCTGGGTGGACGTCGTGATCAACATCATGGCGACGCTGCTGCTGCTCGGCGTGCTGTACGCGGCGTTCCGCTCGCGGCGGGCCGTCGACCCGATCACCGAGGACGACGAGGCAAGACTGCGGGCCCTGCTGGACAAGCACGGCGAGCGGGACTCGCTCGGTTACTTCGCGCTGCGCCGCGAGAAGAGCGTCGTGTGGTCCCCGACGGGCAAGGCGGCCGTGGCCTACCGCGTGGTCGGCGGCGTCTCGCTCGCGTCCGGCGACCCGATCGGCGACCCGGAGGCCTGGCCGGGCGCGATCGAGCCGTGGCTGGCCGAGGCCCGTGAGCACGGCTGGACCCCGGCGGTCATGGGAGCCGGCGAGGAGGCGGGGACCGTGTACGCGCGGCACGGCATGGACGCCCTGGAACTGGGCGACGAGGCGATCGTGGAGACCGCGGAGTTCACCCTGGAGGGGCGGGCGATGCGGAGCGTGCGCCAGGCGTACAACCGGGTCAGGCGCGCCGGTTACGAGGTGCGCATCCGCCGCCACGAGGAGATCCCGGCCGACGAGATGCGGGAGCTGCTGCGGCACGCCGACGAGTGGCGGGACGGCGAGACGGAACGCGGCTTCTCCATGGCCCTCGGACGGCTCGGCGACCCGGCGGACGGCCGCTGCGTGATGCTCGAGTGCACGGACGGCGAGGGCGAGTTGCGCGCGCTGCTCAGCTTCGTGCCGTGGGGGCCCAAGGGGCTCTCCCTGGACCTGATGCGGCGTGACCGGGACGCCGACAACGGGCTGACCGAGTTCATGGTCATCGAGCTCCTGCAGCGCGCGAAGGAGATCCGTATCACTCAGGTATCGCTGAACTTCGCGATGTTCAGATCGGTCTTCGAACGTGGCTCGAAGCTCGGCGCGGGACCGGTACTGCGGCTGTGGCGCTCACTGCTCGGCTTCTTCTCCCGCTGGTGGCAGATCGAGTCGCTGTACCGCGCCAACGCGAAGTACCGACCGATCTGGGAGCCACGATTCATGCTCTTCGAGAAGAGCGCCGATCTGCTGAGGATCGGCCTCGCCGCCGGCCGGGCCGAAGGTTTCCTGGAGGCCCCCGGTCTGCCCCGCTGGATGCACCGACGGCATCTGGAGAGCCGGCGTTGAACACCGCGTCGGCGTTCGCGCGGCGCGAATGGGGACCGCTGTACGCCGCGGTCCGCCGGGCGCTCGCCGAACGGCGGTGGCGGGCCGTGCCCATGACCCTGGCCGCCGTCGTGCTGACCGCACTGCTGCACCTGGTGCAGAACCAGCCGTGGGGACTCGGGCCGGTCGAGGCCGTCGGCTTCGTGCGGGCGGCGGACCCCTGGTGGCTCGCGCTGCTGAGAACGCCGCTGTCGCTGTTCGTACCGGCGCTCGACCTGCCGGTGTGGGGCGCGCTGGCACAGATCCTGATCGTGTTCGGCATCGCGGAGATCACCCTCGGCCGGCTGCGGACCCTCGCCGTCGCCTACGTGTCCACGCTGGCGGGGACGGCGTACGCCCGGATCGGTGTCGCCGTCGGTCCCGACGGGTTCCTCGGGCTGCCCTCCTCCGACGCGCAGGTCGTCGACACCGGCCCGTCGGCCGCCGTGGTGGGGCTCGCGGTGTGGGTCTGCCACCTCTACCGGGCGTGGCTGACGGCGGGGCTGGTCGTCGCGGCGATGGTGGCCGAGGTGATCGTGAAGAACAATCTCGCGGGCAAGGAGCATCTCGCCTCGATCGCGGTCGTGCTGGTGATCCGCGCGGTGGTGGAGGTCCGAGGGCGCTGCCGCGGTCACGGTTCGCGGGGCGGCACCCGGTCCGGCGCCCCGCCGATCAGGTCCTGAAACGCCCGGCGCGGCCCCGCCCAGCGCCGGTCGTGGCGGATCGACCGCAGCCGCGCCCTCGCACGGGCCTTCGGGCGGCGCCGGTAGAACCTGCGGGCCCAGTACGACCCCGGGCGGGCCAGGCGCAGCGCGCCGACGAGCGCCAGCACCGGCACGAGCACTCCGAGCAGGCCCATCCTCGTCTTGCCCTTGAGGAGGGCGATCAGGGCGAAGAGCAGATTGCCCACCACGGTGACGATCACCGTGGCGCGGTTCTGGCGTTCGTCCGGGGTCAGTTCGTCGACGCCGAGCGGTGACAGGCCGCTGAGGACCAGCAGTGCGAGGGCGGCGGCCAGCACGACGACCTCGACGCTCTGGCGGCCCTGCTCGGTCCAGTAGACGTCGTCGAGGTGGACGATCAGGGCGAACTCGTCGAGGAGCAGCCCCGCCCCCATCCCGAAGATCACCGCGCACACGGCGGCGCCGACACCGTGCCGGCCGCTCCCGACGGCACCGAAGCCGCCCACGACGGTCAGCACGACGCCCGGCACCACATGGTGGATGTGCATTCCGCCGGGCGTGACGTTCCTGAACGGCCCCCGCCCCGCCCTGATCAGCCGGGTGACGGTGCGCGTGAGCAGAAAGGTGAGCACGAACGAGGCCAGCGCGAGCAGCACCGGGAGCTTTCCCGGCTCCAGGATGTTGCGGTAGAACCAGTGACCCATGCCATCCGCTTCCGTTATGACCCTCTCTGCCCGTCATGCGCAATTTACCGTCGGGGGCTCCGGGCTACCCTTCGCGCGATGACTCCTCCGACCACGGACCCGGCCTTCGCGCAGGGCATGCGTTTCGCCTTCGGGACCCTGACCGTCCTCCCCGTCCGGGTCACCCGCTGGGACCGCGGTGCCGCTCGTGCCGGGATGGTCTGCGCGCCGCTCGCGGGGCTGGTCGTCGGGCTGTTCGCGGCCGCGTCCGGGGGGCTGCTGACCCTGCTGGGCGCGGGACCGCTGCTCGCCGCCACGGCCACGGCCGCCGTGCCGGCCGTCCTGACCAGGGGCCTGCACCTGGACGGGCTCGCCGACACCGCCGACGGCCTCGGCAGCGGCAGACCCGCCGACGACGCGCTGCGGATCATGAAGCAGTCCGACATCGGGCCGTTCGGCGTCATCACGCTGCTGTTCGTCCTGCTCGGCCAGGTGGCGGCCCTCGCGGAGCTGTACGCGCAGGGCTGGGCGCTCGGCGCGGCGGCCGCGGCGCTCTCCGCCGTCACCGCCCGGCTCGCGCTCACTCTCGCCTGCCGCCCCGCCGTCCCGGCGGCCCGCCCCGAGGGCCTCGGCGCGGCGGTCGCCGGAGCCGTCCCCGTAGGCACCGGACTGGCCGTGACCGCCCTGGTCATCGCCTGCGCGGCGGCCGCGGGCACGCCCTTCGGGCCGTACGCCGCACTCCACCACGCCCTCGCGGCGGTGGCCGGCCTGTCGGCCGCCCACCTCCTGCTCCGCCACTGCGTGCGGCGCTTCGGCGGGGTGACGGGCGACGTGTTCGGGGCGCTCGCGGAGACGGCCGCGACGGTGACGCTGGTGGCGCTGGTGCTGGGCTGACGTCCCCGACGTTCCCGTTCCGTGATCTTCGGGCGGGCAACCATGACACGCACCGGACGGTCCAACCCCCGTGCTCATACGCCTTCGCCTTCCTGTTCTCGCCGCGGTGGCGGCAACGCTGCTCCCGCTCACCGCCTGCTCCGCCGACGGCCCCCATCCGGTGTTCGCCGAGCCGCTCGCCGGTCAGCCCCGAGCGGCCGCGCAAGTGACCCGGGACGAGGGCAGCGTGAGCTTCACGCAGACCATGACGTACGGCAGTGAACGGGGCGACGTCGTCCAGACGACGACCGGACGTCTCGACTTCACGAACAAACGCGGGACGGCGCAGCGGAGTTGGCGGGTGCCCAAGGGGACGCCGGCCAGGGTGAAGGACGTCCTGCTCGGCCCCGCCCCGCTGCACGGACCGGCACGCATCGAAGCGGGGCTCGCGGTCGACGCACAGTACGTCCACTACCGGCCCGGGACGGCGCGCTACTGGCTTCGCTACGGGGGGAACCCCGGCGATCCGCTGGACGGAGCCGACGAGATCCTCTCCCTCCGCGGCCGGGCGGCGGCGATCGGCGGCACTCTGCTGGAGGTCACGGGCGGCGCGCGTGCCACCGCCCAGCGGCACACTCCCGAGGGCGGCCGGAGCTACCGGACCGAGGCCGCCCTGTCCGACGCCTGGCACCTGTTCCCCGCCGGCGTCAGGGCCGAGATGACGCAGGCCTGGCCGGCGTCCGACGCCGGGACCACACCCGTCCGGATGACGCTGACGGTTGACGCGCGGGGCCGGATCACCGGCGCCGACGCCGACCTGTCGGCCCTGGTCGGCCGCAAGGAAGAGGCGTTCTCCGGACTGACCGGACTGCGGGTCCGGCTCGCCCTCACCGGACATGGCTTCTCGGAACCCGCCATGCCCGGCCCCTCGGAGACTGTGCTGAACCCGGCCGAAGACGTCGTCAGCCTCCACTCCACCGGTGTCGCCCCCGGGGGCTGCGTCGACTTCGACGCCGGTGCCCACATGACCGGTCTGGTCGTACGGGTCGACTGCGAGCACCCGCACGACGCGCGGGTCTACGCCCGCGAACCCATCGGCAATCTCGCCTACGCGCCCGAGGCGGACTCCGACGACATGGCCTCCGACCGGTGCGAACAGGCATACCTCGCGGCTCCGGACCGGTGGACCGACGACGCCGTGGACGACGGGCTCTGGGCCCTGTATGCGGGCGAGGAGGACTGGGGGCTGCCCGGGGCTTCGCTCACTTGCTACGTCCTCTCCCGTTGACCCCGCCGGTGTGAGCCGCGCACGGGCGAATCACCGCCGCCGTGAGTCTCACCCAGGGCCGCGCGTAGGCTCTTGTCCCGTGTGAGGTGTCGATCCGCCTCGCCGGACCTTCAGAACTCAACGGAAGCGAGATTTCACCACCGTGACTGCTCTCACTCTCAGCACTGCAGGCGCTGCGACGCTGCGCGCCGACGCCCTCGTCGTCGGCGTGGCGAAGGGCGCCAAGGGCCCGGTCGTCGCGCCGGGCGCCGAGGCCGTGGACAAGGCGTTCGACGGCAAGCTCGCCTCCGTTCTGGAGACCCTCGGCGCCGGCGGTGGCGAGGGCGAGATCACCAAGCTCCCGGCGCCCTCGGGCATCAAGGCCGCAGTCGTTCTCGCCGTCGGTCTCGGCTCCGCGCCCGGCGACGACGAGTCGTACGGCACCGAGGCGCTGCGCCGTGCGGCCGGTGCCGCGGCGCGCGCGCTGGCCGGATCGAAGAAGGCCGCCTTCGCGCTGCCCATAGAGTCCGTCGAGGACGCGGAGGCCATCGCCGAGGGCGCGCTGCTCGGCGCGTACGCCTTCACCGCGTACCAGGAGAACGGCAACGGCTCCAAGAAGCCGCTGGGCGAGGTCGCCCTGCTCGGCGCCAAGCCCCGGGACAAGGCGTTCAAGGCCGGCGCGGAGCGCGCCGTCGCGCTCGCCGAGGAGATCAACCGCGCGCGCGACCTGGTCAACACCCCGCCGAACGACCTCACCCCCGAGGCCTTCGCCGCCGTGGCCACCGCCGCCGGCAAGGAGCACGGTGTCAAGGTGCAGGTGCTCGACGAGAAGGCGCTCGCCAAGGGCGGCTTCGGCGGCATCCTCGGCGTCGGCCAGGGCTCGAACAACCCGCCGCGTCTGGTGAAGCTCTCCTACACCCACTCCAAGGGCGCCAAGACCCTCGCACTGGTCGGCAAGGGCATCACGTACGACTCCGGCGGCATCTCCCTGAAGCCGGCCGGCCACAACGAGACGATGAAGTGCGACATGAGCGGTGCTGCCGCCGTGTTCGCCGCCGTCGTCGCCGCCGCCCGTCTCGGCCTCGCGGTCAACGTCACCGGCTGGCTGGCGCTCGCCGAGAACATGCCGTCCGGCACGGCCACCCGCCCGGGTGACGTGCTGCGCATGTACAGCGGCAAGACGGTCGAGGTGCTCAACACGGACGCCGAGGGCCGCCTCGTGCTCGCGGACGCGCTGACGAAGGCGTCGGAGGACAACCCGGACGCGATCGTCGACGTGGCGACGCTCACCGGCGCGATGGTGCTGGCGCTCGGCAACCGTACGTTCGGCATCATGGCGAACGACGACGCCTTCCGTGCCTCGATCCACGAGATCGCCGAGGAGGTCGGCGAGGCCTCCTGGCCGATGCCGCTCCCCGCAGATCTGCGCAAGGGCATGGAGTCGCCGACCGCCGACATCGCGAACATGGGTGAGCGGATGGGCGGCGGCCTGGTGGCCGGCCTGTTCCTGAAGGAGTTCGTCGGCGAGGGCATCACCTGGGCGCACCTCGACATCGCCGGCCCCGCGTTCCACGAGGGTGCGCCGTTCGGCTACACGCCGAAGGGCGGCACGGGCGCGTCGATCCGCACGCTGGTGAAGCTGGCGGAGCGGACGGCCGCCGGCGACCTGGGCTAGCACCTGCGGCGGGCGGTTCTCCACCCCGCCCCTTTCCGCGCTTCGCGCGGTGTCCTCAATCGCCGGACGGGCTCCTTGGAACCCCGCCGGCGATTGAGGCGCGCAGCGGCCTCCGTACCCCCCGGTAACCGCAAAACGCGCTCAAGGTCACCATCTCAAGCTACGGCCCCGCGTCCCGCCTCCCGTCAACAAGTGCGAAGATGGGTTCCCGGCAGGACAGGGCCCCCACCACAGGGCCGAAGAATCAGCGGCCGAACACCAGCCGACCGGCCGGTCAGCTCCCGAGACGGGGGGTCCGGCGAACGGCGCACATGCATGGAGGACGTGACGTGGCGAACGACGCCAGCACCGTTTTCGACCTAGTGATCCTCGGCGGTGGTAGCGGCGGTTACGCTGCGGCGCTGCGCGGAGCTCAGCTGGGCCTGGACGTCGCACTGATCGAGAAGAACAAGCTGGGCGGCACCTGCCTGCACAACGGTTGCATCCCCACGAAGGCTCTGCTGCACGCCGGCGAAATCGCGGACCAGGCTCGTGAGGCCGACCAGTTCGGTGTCAAGACCTCCTTCGAGGGCATCGACATCGCGGGCGTCCACAAGTACAAGGACGAGGTCGTCTCGGGCCTCTACAAGGGTCTGCAGGGTCTGGTCGCCTCCCGCAAGGTGACCTACATCGAGGGTGAGGGCCGGCTGTCCTCCCCGACCTCCGTCGACGTGAACGGCCGGCGCGTGCAGGGCCGCCACGTCCTCCTGGCGACCGGTTCCGTACCGAAGTCGCTGCCGGGCCTGGAGATCGACGGCAACCGCATCATCTCCTCGGACCACGCTCTGACGCTGGACCGCGTCCCGCAGTCGGCGATCATCCTGGGCGGCGGCGTCATCGGCGTCGAGTTCGCCTCCGCGTGGAAGTCCTTCGGCACCGAGGTCACCATCGTCGAGGGCCTCAAGCACCTCGTCCCGGTCGAGGACGAGAACAGCTCGAAGCTGCTCGAGCGCGCGTTCCGCAAGCGCGGCATCAAGTTCAACCTGGGCACCTTCTTCGAAAAGGCGGAGTACACCCAGGACGGCGTGCGCGTCACCCTCGCCGACGGCAAGACCTTCGAGGCCGAGGTCCTCCTGGTCGCCATCGGCCGCGGCCCGGTCTCCCAGGGCCTCGGCTACGAGGAGCAGGGCGTCGCGATGGACCGCGGCTACGTCCTGGTCGACGAGTACATGCAGACCAACGTGCCCACCGTCTCCGCCGTCGGTGACCTGGTCCCGACCCTCCAGCTCGCGCACGTCGGCTTCGCCGAGGGCATCCTGGTGGCGGAGCGGCTGGCCGGTCTGAAGACCGTCCCGATCGACTACGACGGTGTGCCGAAGGTGACGTACTGCCACCCCGAGGTCGCCTCCGTCGGCATCACCGAGGCCAAGGCCAAGGAGATCTACGGTGCGGACAAGGTCGTCGCCCTGAAGTACAACCTCGCGGGCAACGGCAAGAGCAAGATCCTGAAGACCGCGGGCGAGATCAAGCTCGTCCAGGTCAAGGACGGCGCCGTGGTCGGTGTCCACATGGTCGGTGACCGTATGGGCGAGCAGGTCGGCGAAGCTCAGCTGATCTACAACTGGGAGGCTCTGCCGGCCGAGGTCGCGCAGCTCATCCACGCGCACCCGACGCAGAACGAGGCTCTCGGCGAGGCGCACCTGGCGCTGGCCGGGAAGCCGCTGCACTCCCACGACTAGTCAGTCACGGGCGCGACAGACCACTTCCGCACATCGTTAAGGAGCAACTGAAACCATGGCGGTTTCCGTAACCCTTCCGGCGCTCGGCGAGAGCGTCACCGAGGGCACTGTCACCCGCTGGCTGAAGGCCGAGGGAGAGCGCGTCGAGGCCGACGAGCCGCTGCTCGAGGTGTCGACCGACAAGGTCGACACCGAGATCCCCGCCCCCGCAGCCGGCGTGCTGGCCTCCATCAAGGTCGCCGAGGACGAGACCGTGGAGGTCGGCGCCGAGCTGGCCGTCATCGACGACGGCTCCGGCACCCCGGCCTCGGCTCCGGCGCCGGCCGCCGCCGAGGCTCCCGCCGAGGCCCCCGCCCCGGCTCCGGCCGCACCGGCCCAGGAGGCGCCGCAGGCCGCGCCGTCCACCGAGGCCGCTGCCCCGGCTCCGGCCCCGACCGCGGAGGCCGCCTCCGGCGGTGGCTCCGCAGAGGGTACCGACGTCGTCCTTCCGGCGCTCGGCGAGAGCGTCACCGAGGGCACCGTCACCCGCTGGCTGAAGGAGGTCGGCGAGGAGGTCGCGGAGGACGAGCCCCTGCTCGAGGTCTCCACGGACAAGGTCGACACCGAGATCCCCGCCCCCGCCGCCGGCGTGCTGCTGGAGATCGTGGTCGGCGAGGACGAGACGGCGGAGGTCGGCGCGAAGCTGGCCGTCATCGGTGCGAAGGGTGCGGCCCCGGCCGCTGCCCCCGCCCCGGCCGTGCCTGCCCCGGCCGCCGCTCCGGCGCCCGCCGCCCAGGCACCGGCGCCCGCCCCGGCTCCGGCTCCGGCTGCCGCACCGGCCCCCGCTCCGGCGGCTCCGGCCCCGGCGCCCGCCGCCCAGGCACCGGCTCCGGCTCCGGCTGCCGCACCGGCCCCCGCTCCGGCCCCGTCGGCTCCCGCCGCGCCCGCCGCCCCGGCCCCGGTCGAGGCGAGCGACGCGTACGTGACCCCGCTGGTCCGCAAGCTCGCCGCCGAGAACGGCGTCGACCTCGGGTCGGTCAAGGGCACCGGCGTCGGTGGCCGTATCCGCAAGCAGGACGTCATCGCCGCCGCGGAGGCCGCCAAGGCCGCCGCTCCGGCTCCCGCCGCCGCTGCCGCCCCGGCCGCCGCGCAGGCACCGAAGCTTGAGGTGTCCCCGCTGCGCGGTCAGACGGTCAAGATGACCCGCATGCGCAAGGTCATCGGCGACAACATGATGAAGGCGCTGCACGGCCAGGCGCAGCTGACCTCGGTCGTCGAGGTCGACATCACCAAGCTGATGAAGCTGCGCGCCCGTGCGAAGGACGCGTTCGCGGCCCGTGAGGGCGTCAAGCTCTCCCCGATGCCGTTCTTCGTCAAGGCCGCCGCCCAGGCGCTGAAGGCCCACCCGGTCGTCAACGCCCGGATCAACGAGGCCGAAGGCACCATCACGTACTTCGACTCGGAGAACATCGGCATCGCCGTGGACTCCGAGAAGGGTCTGATGACGCCGGTCATCAAGGGCGCGGGCGACCTGAACCTCGCCGGCATCGCCAAGAAGACCGCCGAGCTCGCCGGCGCCGTGCGCGCCAGCAAGATCACGCCGGACGACCTCGCCGGTGCGACCTTCACCATCAGCAACACCGGCTCGCGCGGTGCGCTGTTCGACACGATCATCGTGCCGCCGAACCAGGTCGCCATCCTGGGCATCGGTGCCACGGTCCGCCGCCCGGTGGTCGTCAACCACCCGGACCTCGGCGAGACGATCGCGATCCGCGACATGACGTACGTCGCGCTCTCCTACGACCACCGTCTGGTGGACGGCGCGGACGCCGCCCGCTACCTGACGACGGTCAAGGCGATCTTGGAGGCGGGCGAGTTCGAGGTCGAGCTCGGCCTCTGAACCACGCGGCTGTAACCAGCCTCACCTGCTGCGCCCCCGCTCGGGAGTACATCCCGGCGGGGGCGCAGCCGTATTGTCTAAGGGCCACAGGTCGACGCGGCTTTAAGGAGCGCTCCATGACCATCCCCGTCGTCCACTCGCTGCGCGATCAGATCCGCGAGCACATCGTGGAGGGGATCGTCAGCGGTCGCTGGAAGCCCGGGGAACGCATCGTCGAGCGCCGTATCGCCACCGAACTCGAGGTCTCCCAGACCCCGGTGCGCGAGGCGCTGCGCGAGCTGGAGTCGCTGCGGCTGATCGAGTCGGCGCCCAACAAGGGCGTACGGGTACGGAATCTGACGGCCGCGGACCTGGAGGAGAGCTACCCGGTCCGGGCCGGCCTGGAGCAGATCGCGGCGGAACTCGCGGCGGGCCGCCTGGCGGCGGACTGCTCGGCCCTCGAACCGCACGTGGCGGCGCTCTACGAGGCGGACGCGTCCGGGGACTCCGCGGGCCAGGTCCGCCACACCGTGGCCTTCCACCGCGAGTTGGTCCGCGCGGCCGGCAACGGCGTCCTCCTGCACACCTGGGAGGGCCTGGGCATCGAGGTCTTCACGGCGCTGTCGATCCGCTGGCTGGGTACGGTGCAGAAGTCGTACGCGGAGGAGCACCAGGACCTCGTGGAGGCGTTCCGGCGGCGCGACCCGTCCATCGGCGCCCTGGTGAAGGCCCACGTCCTGGGCTGCGCGCCACGCAGCGCTTGAGCGCGCGGCATACCGGGTTCACGCCTCCGGGCGTGGCCCGGTCCGTGTTGTGTGGCGTCCGGGTACCGCTCCGGAGGCCCCGCCCCCGCAACCACCCACCGGCGCAGCCCGCCCGGCCCGGCCCCGCCAGAGGCGCCGGGGCCGGGTGCCGCGCGCCCGGAAAAGGCGCATTCGTACCGGCACCGCGTGCCCACTTTTGCGGCACCGGATGCCAATTTCTCCCCAGGCTTTGATCGATCATCGATCAGAGACTTACAGTTCGACCAAGGGCGTACCCCGCCCTTCGCCCTGTCCTGCCAGACACGGCACCCCCCTTCTCCACCCCCCTCCTGTCCGGAAGGCGGCGATCATGACCGACCCCGTAGGCAAGCTTCCGAGTGAGCTCGACCAGCTCCCGGACCGTGACGCCGAGGAAACCGCCGAATGGGCGGCGTCCCTCGACGCCGTCGCGGAGCACGCAGGCCCGCACCGCGCCGCGTATCTGATGCGCCGCACGCTCCAGCACGCCGAGAAGGCCGGTGTGGCCCTGCCCCGCCTGCTGGAGACGGACTACGTCAACACCATCCCGAGCTCCGCCGAGCCCGCCTTCGACGGCGACGAGGCGATGGAGGCCCGGATCACCGCGTGGAACCGCTGGAACGCGGCCGCCATGGTGACCCGCGGCTCGAAGCACGGCGTCGGCGGCCACATCGCCACGTTCGCCTCGGCGGCCTGGCTGTACGAGACCGGCTTCAACCACTTCTTCCGCGGCAAGGAGGGGGACGGCTCCGGCGACCAGCTCTACATCCAGGGCCACGCCTCGCCCGGCATCTACGCCCGCGCGTTCCTCGACGGCCGCCTCACCGAGGCGCACCTGGACAACTTCCGCCAGGAGGCCGGCGGCAACGGCCTCCCGTCGTACCCGCACCCGCGCCGGCTGCCCTGGCTGTGGGAGTTCCCCACGGTCTCCATGGGTCTGGGCCCGCTCTCCGCGATCTACCAGGCGCGCTTCAACCGCTATCTGCACAACCGCGGGATCAAGGACACCGCCAACTCGCACGTCTGGGCGTTCCTCGGCGACGGCGAGATGGACGAGCCCGAGTCGACGGCGGCACTCGCCCTCGCCTCCCGCGAGCAGCTCGACAACCTGACCTTCGTGATCAACTGCAATCTGCAGCGCCTCGACGGCCCGGTCCGCGCCAACTTCAAGATCGTGCAGGAGCTGGAGGCCCAGTTCCGCGGCGCCGGCTGGAACGTCGTCAAGTCCCTGTGGGGCTCGGCCTGGGACGAGCTGTTCCAGCTCGACACCACGGGCGCGCTGGTGCGGCGGCTGCGCCAGGTACCGGACGCGCAGTTCCAGACGTACGCGACCCGCGACGTGGCCTACATCCGTGAGCACTTCTTCGGCGCCGAGCCGGCGCTGGCCGAGCTGGCCAAGCTGCTCTCCGACGCGAAGATCGCCGAGTGCTTCTACACCTCCCGCGGCGGCCACGAGGCCCGCAAGGTGTACGCGGCGTACCGCGCGGCGCTCGCCCACAAGGGCGCACCGACCGTGATCCTCGCGCAGACGGTGAAGGGCTACACGCTCGGCAAGGGCTTCGAGTCCAAGAACGCCAACCACCAGATGAAGAAGCTGACGATCGACGAGTTCAAGGGCATGCGTGACCTGCTCGGGCTCCCGATCGCCGACAGCGCCTTCGAAGACGGCGTCGTGCCGTACGGCCACCCGGGTGCCGACTCGCCGGAGGTGCGCTACCTCCAGGAGCGCCGCGCCGCCCTCGGCGGCCCTGCCCCGGCCCGCCGGATGCACGCCTCCGCGCCTCTGCCGGAGCCGGAGGAGCGCGCGTTCAAGGCCCTGTACAAGGGGTCGGGCAAGCAGGAGATGGCCACGACCATGGCGTTCGTCCGCCTGGTCAAGGACCTGATGCGGGACAAGCAGACCGGCAGGCGCTGGGTGCCGATCGTTCCCGACGAGGCCCGTACCTTCGGTATGGAGTCGCTGTTCCCGTCGGCGGGCATCTACTCGCCGCTGGGCCAGACGTACGAGCCGGTCGACCGCGACCAGCTGATGTACTACAAGGAGGCCAAGGACGGCCAGATCCTCAACGAGGGGATCACCGAGGCCGGTGCCATGGCCGACTTCATCGCCGCCGCGACGTCGTACGCGACGCACGGCGAGACGATGATCCCGTTCTACATCTTCTACTCGATGTTCGGCTGGCAGCGGACCGGCGACCAGATGTGGCAGCTCGCCGACCAGCTCGGCAAGGGCTTCATCGTCGGCGCCACGGCCGGCCGTACGACGCTGACCGGTGAGGGCCTCCAGCACGCGGACGGCCACTCGCATCTGATCGCGGCCACGAACCCGGCGTCGCTGAACTACGACCCGGCGTTCGCGTACGAGATCGCGGTGATCGTCAAGGACGGTCTGCGCAGGATGTACGGCCCGGACGCCGAGGACGTCTTCTACTACCTCACGGTCTACAACGAGCCGAAGGTGCAGCCCGCGATGCCGGAAGGCGTCGAGGAGGGCATCGTCAAGGGCCTCTACCGCTTCAACGAGGGCTCGGCGGGCGCGGACGCGCCGCGTCTGCAGCTCCTCGCCTCCGGTACGGCCATCCACTGGGCGCTCGAGGCCCAGCGGCTGCTGGCCGCCGACTGGAACGTGGCCGCCGACGTGTGGTCCGCGACCTCGTGGGGCGAGCTGCGCCGCGACGCCCTGGAGGCGGACGAGGCCCTGCTCCGCGGTGAGCAGCGCACTCCGTACGTCACCCGGGCGCTGGAGGGCGCGCCGGGCCCGGTGCTGGCGGTCTCCGACTGGATGCGCCAGGTGCCGGACCAGATCAGCCAGTGGGTGGAGCAGGACTGGTCCTCGCTCGGCACGGACGGCTTCGGCCTCTCGGACACGCGTGACGCGGCCCGCCGCCACTTCGGTGTCGACGCCCAGTCGATCACGGTCGCGGCGCTGGCCCAGCTCGCCCGCCGCGGCGAGGTCCCGGCCTCGGCCGTGAAGGAGGCGCGCGAGCGCTACGGCCTGTAGAGACGGCCGGTCGAGACATGGCGTGGCCCCTGCCGTACGAACGGCAGGGGCCACGCCCGTTTCGCCTGTGCGCCGGGCCGGGGCCTCACTCGGCGGGACGGGCTCCCGGCGGCGGCTCCTCGGGTTCCGGTGCGTGGCTCCGCAGCCTGACGATGGCGGCGACGAGGCCGCCCCACACGACGGCGATGGCGATGATCATCATGATGATGGCGCCGGTCGACATCAGTGCTCCTTCCTGTCGGCGGGTGACTCCATGTCGAGGTCGACGTCCTCACCGCCGGCCTTCCACGGCAGCAGCGTGAGGATGATGCCGATGACGAGCGCGCCGATGGCGACACCCCACCCGGCGGTGAGCAGGAAGCCGGTCGAGTAGCCCTCGTAGTTCTCGTCGAATTCGGTGCGGAGGCTGTCCACCATCATCCAGCCCAGTACGAGCGGGGTGATGACGCCGAGACAGATGCGCCACCAGTGTCCGAGGCGGACGGCGGACGTGGCGTCCGCGTTCTGCTGCAGCGTCGGCAGCTTCCGCAGCAGCCAGGCGATGACGACCAGCGACACCAGAGCCGCGAGCGCGATGCCGTACTGGTTGATGAAGTGGTCGGAGGCGTCCAGCAGGAACAGTCCGTCGTCGGTGGGGAACAGCAGGATGGACACCAGGGCCACCAGGCCGCCGATGCCGAGCACCGCGGGCATCCGGCGCATGCCGGTGCGGTCCTGCACGGCGGAGACGACCACCTGCACGATGGAGATCAGCGAGGAGAGTCCCGCGATCACCAGGGAGCTGAAGAAGAGCACTCCGAAGAGGCCGCCGAGCGGCATCTCGGAGATGACGGCCGGGAACGCGACGAACGCCAGGCCGATGCCGGCGGTCGCGACCTCGCCGACGGGTACCCCGGCGGCGGTGGCCAGATAGCCGAGCGTCGCGAAGACCCCGATGCCCGCCAGGATCTCGAAGGAGCTGTTGGCGAAGCCCGCCACCATGGCGGAGCCGGTGAGGTCCGCACGCCGGCCCAGGTACGACGCGTACGTGATCATGATGCCGAAGCCGATCGACAGCGAGAAGAAGATCTGGCCGTACGCGGCGACCCAGACACTTCCGTTGGTCAGTTCCGACCAATCGGGTGAGAAGAGGGCGTCCAGACCGCTCGCCGCGCCGTCCAGGGTGAGCGCCCGGATCACCAGTGCCACGAAGAAGACGACGAGCAGCGGGATGAAGATCTTGTTGGCGCGTTCGATGCCGCGCCGGATGCCGAAGGCCAGGATGGCCAGTACGACCACCCACACGGCGATCAGCGGCCACAGCACCCCGGGAACATAGCTGGAGATGACGCCGGGGGTCTCCGCGGTCCTGAGGAAGTCGCCGAAGAGGAAGGTCTCGGGGTCGTCGCCCCACTGCCGGCCGACGGAGAAGCCGACGTAGCGGATCGCCCACGCGATGATGACGGCGTAGTAGGTGGCGATCACGAAGGAGATGACGACCTGCCACCAGCCGATCACCTCCGCGGGCCTCGACATCCGGCGCAGAGCGGCCGGCGGGGACATCCGGTACTTGCGGCCGACCGTGTACTCCATGATGAGCAACGGGATGCCGGCGGTGAGGAGGGCGATCAGGTACGGCAGCAAGAAGGCCCCGCCGCCGTTCTCGTAGGCAATGGCGGGAAAGCGCCAGATGTTGCCGAGTCCGATGGCCGAACCGATGGCGGCCATCAGGAACCCGGCACGCGTGGCCCACTGTTCACGTGGCTGCTGCGTCATATGCGTTCCTCGGGTCTTCTGATGGGGGCGTGCTCCAGAATTGACCGAAACTGACCTCTTGGCACGGTAGCCCGCGCAGCACGTCCCGGCGACGCGTCGGAAGGGCCCTCACGGGTGATGCTTGACCCTGACACCGTGTGAAGCCGTGCACTGGGAGACGTCATGTTCACCATCGGAGACTTCGCCCGGCACGGCCGTGTGTCCGCCCGGATGCTGCGTCACTACGACGCGATCGGGCTGCTGCGGCCGGAGCACACCGACCCTTTCACCGGCTACCGCCACTACTCCGCGGCCCAGCTCGCCACGCTCAACCGTGTCGTCGCCCTCAAGGATCTCGGCTTCACCCTGCTGCAGGTGCGGCAGATCCTCGAGGAGCGGGTGAGTACGGAGGAACTGCGCGGCATGCTCAAGCTGCGGCAGGCGGAGCTCGAGGAGTCGATGGCCGCGGCGGCCGCCAGGCTGGCGCAGGTCGAGGCGAGGCTCCGGTCGATCGAGAGCGAGGGTTACATGCCCACCCAGGACATCATGATCAAGAGCGTTCCGGCCGTACGGGTCGCCGTGCTGTCCGCCGTCGCGGCCAGTTACGCCCCCGAGCACATCGGGCCGGTGATCGGTCCGCTGTACGACCAGCTGTTCACCCGGCTGCAGGCCGCGGGAATCACCCCGGCCGGTCCGGGCATCGCCTGCTACGAGGACGCCCCGGACGGCACCGGCGCGGTCCTGGTGCACGCCGGCTGCACGGTCCCCGCAGACCAGGAGCCCGGTCGGGTCCCGGGCGAGGACTTCGAGATCGTGGAGCTGCCCGCCGTCGAACGGGCGGCGACGATCGTGCACCGCGGTCCGATGGACTCGGTCATGCCCACGGAGCAGACGCTGGCCCGCTGGATCGACGCGGGCGGTCACAGCTCCGCCGGCTATGCCCGTGAGGTCTACCTGGAGTGCCCTGCGGACAAGGAGAAGTGGGTGACGGAGCTCCAGGTACCGCTGGCCTGAGCTGCGCCATGATGAGGGCATGCGCGCTGCCCGGCTGATCAAGATGGTGCTCCTGCTGCAGACCCGGCCCTCGATGACCGGGGCGGAACTGGCCCGGGAGCTCGAGGTGTCCGAGCGGACGGTCAGCCGGGACGCGCTCGCGCTGTCGGAGGCGGGTGTCCCGGTCTACGCGGACCGAGGGCGGGCCGGCGGCTACCGGCTCGTCGGCGGGTACCGGACGCGGCTCACCGGACTGGCCCGCAGCGAGGCCGAGGCGCTGTTCCTCTCCGGGCTTCCGCAGGCGCTGCGCGACATGGGGCTCGAGGACGCGGCGTCCGCGGCACGTCTGAAGGTGTCCGCGGCGCTGCTCCCCTCGCTGCGGAACGCTCCGGAATCCGCGGCCGGGCGCTTCCATCTGGACGCGCCGGGCTGGTACCAGGAACCGGAGACGCCGGCGCTGCTGCCGGTGATCGCCGAGGCGGTGTGGGAGGACTGTCGCGTCCGGGCGTCGTACCGCCGCCGGGACACCGAGGTGGAGCGGGAGCTGGAGCCGTACGGGCTCGTGCTCAAGGCGGGTGTCTGGTACCTCTGCGCGCGGGCGGAGGGCAGCTTCCGGGTGTACCGGATCGACCGGTTC
This sequence comes from Streptomyces peucetius, assembly GCF_025854275.1. Classification (NCBI taxonomy): domain Bacteria; kingdom Bacillati; phylum Actinomycetota; class Actinomycetes; order Kitasatosporales; family Streptomycetaceae; genus Streptomyces; species Streptomyces peucetius. The sequence continues at coordinate 2,099,916 of NZ_CP107567.1, forward strand.
ACGTCCGTGTCCGCGGACGGCGAACCCTTCGAGCGGGACCCGGAATTCGACCTTCCGGCCTTCTGGGAGGAGCGGGCCGCGCAGTTCGCGCGTTCCCTGCTCCGTGCCGAGGTCGTGGTCCGCCTGACCGCGGAGGGGGCGCGGCGGTTGGCACACGTCACGGACCGGGCGGCCGCGGAGGAGGCGCTCGCGGCGGCGGGCCCGCGCGACGGCGCGGGGCACGTGACGTGCACGCTGCCGGTGGAGTCGCTGGACGTGGCGTACGCCCAACTGCTCGTGCTGGGGCCGGAGGTGGAGGTTCTGGCCCCCGCCGAACTGCGGGAGCGCTTCGCGCGGACGGCGGCCCGGATGGGTGAGGTGTACGCCGGGCCCGGCCTGGGACCGGACCCGGCGTGAGGCGTCACAGGGTGAGCATCAGGGTGCCGCCGTCGAAGTAGTTGCCCATGTTCTTGAGGACGGAGACGTTGCCGTTCCCGGACTCGTGGACGAAGAGGTCGTCCTTGCCGTCACCGTCCATGTCGGCGGGGGTGATCCGGTCACGGTTGCGGATCGCCTTGACCCAGCCGGCCAGGTCGTCGACGCGGCTGTCGACCGCGCCGGTGCGGACCTCGGCGGCGTCCGTACCGAAGCAGCCGCCCTGCAGGAACGGCTGTGCAGCGCAGCGAGCTCGGCCGTGCCGTCCTCGCTGAGCCGCAGCGCCGGGCCGCCGGTGTCGCCCTGGCAGACGGAGACGCCGTTCTGCCCGGTCAGGGCGACGGTGGTGGCGTCCGTGGAGTCCACCCGGAAGCCGCCGGTGTGGAGCCGGTCCGGCACCCGGGTGGTGCCGGTGCGGCCGAACCCTGCGCCGGTGAGGGTCTCGCCCGCGACGGGGGCGGTGGTGGCCAGGGCGACCGGCGTGATGCCGGCCACGGGCCGCGCGAGACGGGCCATGACGACGTCGCGGTCGGCGCGCGGGACGACCTCGACGACCTGGCCTAGGTGCCCAGAGTGGCCGTGGTCTTCAGCGCGGGACGCCCGGCGCGACCTCCGCGCCGGGGGTCGCGGCGAAGCAGCTCGTCGCGGTGAGCAGCCACTGCTGGTGGACCAGGGCGGCGGAACAGCCACGCATGGCGGTGCCCTCGCCGATGCGGAGCTGGGCGGTGAAGGCGTGGGCTCCGTCCGCGGCGGGCTCGCCGCTCACGGCGTGGGCGGCCGGCGACGCGGTGAGCAGGCCGGCGGCGACGGCGGACACGATTCCGGCGACGAGCGCGCCGCGGGTGCGTCTGACGGGGGGCGTTGTACCGGGCAAGAGTGCTGTCCTCACATGAGGGGCTCGGCCCGCCCCGGGGCGGGGCGTCGGTGCTCCCGCATGCGGGTGCGCCCGTCGCCCGGGCGGCGACGAGCGCGGGCCGGGCAAGATCAAATCGATGTTGCCTCCGCATTGTCGCAACGGAAACCGGGCAACAACCGCCGGTATTCGGCACGTTCACCGCGGGACGCAGGGAACAGGTGGCCAAAAATAGACCAACTGTTCGCCGAGTGTGGGCAGGTCAGCGGTAGTCCTCCGGCCGCGGCGTCCCGCCCGCCCGCTCGGCCAGCATGTACCCCCACACGTCGGGCCTGCTGCCGTCCGCGTCCGTGACGCCGTACTCCCTCGCCAGCCGGCCGCTGTCGAGGGACTGCCCGTTCCAGCGGGCCCGTTCGGGGTCGGCGGCGAGTGCCGCGACGCCCCGGCCCACGTACACGGGCGACTCGGAGAGATCCCAGTGCTTCTGCTTGGCCACGCCGTCGCGCCAGTTCTCCTCGGTGAGACCGAAGATGTCGAGCATCTCCTCGGAGCGGAGGAAGCCGGGTGTGACGGCGACGGCCGTGCAGCCGACGCTCTTCAGCTCCTCGCCGAGGACGAACGCCATGCGGATCGGGCCGTTCTTGGCGAGGTCGTAGTAGAAGTTCTCACGGAAGCTCTTGTTCGTCTCGGCCGTGCCGTCGGTGACCTCGACGACCAGACCGCCCGGTTCACGGACCAGCAGGGGCAGCGCGACGCTGCTGGTGATGATGTGGCTCTTCACGCCGAGATCGAGCATCCGCAGCCCGCGCTCCAGATCGACGTCCCACATCCTTGTGTCGAAGTCGAGCAGGAAGTTCCCTCCCCAGATGTCGTTGACGAGGATGTCGAGCCGGCCCTGCTCGCGGTCGATGCGCTCGACCAGGGCCCGTACCTGTTCCGTCTTGAGGTGGTCGGTGGGGACCGCGATCCCCTTTCCGCCCGCCGCGGTGACCAGGTCGGCGGTCTCCTCGATGGTTTCCGTGGGCCGGCCGACCTCGCTGACGTGTCCGCGAGTGGTCCGCCCGGTCACGTACACCGTCGCGCCTGCGGCGCCGAGTTGGACGGCGATGGCCCGGCCCGCGCCCCGCGTGGCTCCGGCGACCAGTGCGATTCTGCCGTCGAGCGGCTTGTTCGTCGTCATGGACCGACCGTCGCACGGATACCGGACATCTACTGTCCGGCTTGCTCGGCCGAGGTCCCGGATTGCGAAACAGCCGCTTTTCGGCTCCTCCGCGTGCGCGGGCCGGTGCCAGCCACGATGCTTGACCCGTGATGGACGAGACGGAGTTCTGGGAGATCATCGACAGCACCCGCGAGGCCGCCGAGGGCGACCCCGAGGACCACGCGGAACTGCTCGTGGAGCGGCTGCTGCAGCTCGACCCCGACTCCGTGCTCGACTTCGCGCGCCACTTCGAGGCCCGCTACAACCGCGCCTACACCTGGGACCTGTGGGGCGCCGCAGCGGTCCTGCTGGGCGGGGCGAGCGACGACGCGTTCGACTACTTCCGCTGCTGGCTGATCGGGCAGGGCCGGGAGATCTTCGAGAGCGGGGTGCACGAGCCGGACACGCTGGCCGAGCTGCTGGACGAGTTCGACGAGGACATCGACGGCGACGGCGAGGAGCTCGGTTACGCGGCGGACGAGGCGTACGAGCAGCTGACCGGCGCCGACGCTCCCGATCTGGGCATCCCCGTGCAGTCCGCCGAGCCGGCCGGCACGCCGTTCGACTTCGACGACGACATGGCGCTGGCGGCACGGTTCCCGAAGCTGTGGGAACGCTTCGGCGGTCTCTGACGGCCCGTCGGTCCAGCCTGTGCCATCACCCGTTTCCCCCGGACAGCGGGCCGAGGCCACGGCGCCGGATTTCAATGAGCCCATGTCGACACCGCGGTATTCCCCCGACCGGACCGCCCCACGCCGCGGCAAGGGACTGCTGCGGCGCACCGGAGAGTGGTGCGCCCGCCACTTCGTGACGGTCCTCGTCCTGTGGCTGGCGGCCGTGGTCGGTCTGCAGGTCCTGGACCGGGCGTACGGCGGCGACTACTCCGACGACTTCTCTCTGCCGGGTACACAGTCGCAGGACGGCCTGGACGTGCTCAAGGCCCATGAGCCGTCCGCCGGCGGTTACAGCGCGCAGATCGTGCTCCACGACTCGGCGAAGCCGCTCACCGATGTGAGCAGCCAGATGTCCACGGCGGTGACCGACCTCGGGAAACTGCCGCATGTGCTCTCGGCGCAGAACCCGCTGCCCGCGCCGGGCGCAGAGCCGCCGACGCCGCCCGCCGGCACCCCGAACGTCGGGCCGCTCTCCACCGATCGGAAGACGGCGTACATCACTGTCCGGTTCGACGTCCAGCCCTCCACCCTCGAGGACTCCTACTTGGACGGTGTGGACTCGGCGGTGCAGCCGCTGCGAGCCGCCGGCGTGGACGTGGAGTACGGCGGCACACTCGGGGAGCTGGCCCGGCCGGAACCGGACGACCACACCAGTGAGGCGATCGGTTTCTCGGTGGCGATCCTGGTGCTGCTGATCGGCTTCGGCAGTGTGCTCGCGGCCGTACTGCCTCTGGTGACCGCCCTGATCGCGGTCGTCAGTGGACTCGCCCTGCTGGGTCTGCTGGCCGCCGCGTTCACCTTCGCCACCGTCTCGCCGACGCTGGCCACCATGATCGGACTCGGGGTCGGGATCGACTACGCGCTGTTCCTCATCACCCGCCACCGCCAGAACCTTGTGGACGGCCGGGACCCGGTGTCCGCCGCCGGCCACGCCACGTCCACCAGCGGCAGAGCCGTGCTGGTCTCCGGCTGCACGGTCGTCATCGCGCTGTCCGGTCTGTGGGTGTCCGGCATCGGTTTCATCGGCAAGCTCGGCCTGGCGGCGGCCGTCACCGTCGTCACGGCGGTGCTCGGCGCGCTCACGCTGGTCCCCGCCGTGCTCGGGCTGACCGGCCGGTGGATCGACCGGCTCCGCGTACGTCGGACCGTGGCCGAGACCGAGGCGCAACCGGGCGAGGAGGCCCACGGCCCCTGGCACCGGTACGCGCAGCGGGTGGAGCGGCGGCCATGGTGGTTCCTGGCCGGCGGGACGGTCGTGCTGGCGGTCCTCGCGGTGCCGCTGTTCTCCATCCAGCTCGGGCACATCGGCGACGGCGCCGACCCGAAGTCGTTCACCGACCGGCGGGCGTTCGACCTGATGTCGAGCGCCTTCGGGCCCGGCTCCAACGGACCGCTGACGCTGGTCGTCGACCAGTCCGACGTGCCGGATCCGGACCGCTCCGCCCTCGCCACACAGGCGCAGAACGCGCTCACGAACGTACCCGACGCCGCCACGATCACCCCTCTGAAGGCCACCTCCGACGGCGACGTCCTGATCTCCACCGCGTACTCCGTCGCCTCCCCGCAGGACGAGCGGACCACGCAGCTGGTCAACCACCTGGTCGACGACGTGCTGCCGCAGGCGGTGAAGGGCACCGACGCCCGGACCTATGTCACCGGTACGACGGCGGCCCAGGTCGACTTCCTCGACATCGTCTCCAGCCGGCTGCCGCTGATCATCGCGGTGGTCGTCGGGCTGGCGTTCATCGTGATCCTCGTCGTGTTCCGGGGGGTCCTGGTGGCGGTGAAGGCTGCCGTGCTCAACGTGCTGTCCATCGCCGCCTCGTACGGCGTACTGGTGGCGGTCTTCCAGTGGGGATGGGGCGGACCGGCGCTCGGGGTCTCGGGCGAGGTGCCGATCGAAAGCTATGTGCCGATGATGATGTTCGCCATCGTCTTCGGCCTCAGCATGGACTACGAGATCTTTCTGCTCTCCCGTGTCCACGAGGCGTGGCTGCGCACCGGCGACCCGCACGCGAGCGTCGCGCACGCGCTGGAGATCACCGCCCGGGTCATCACCTGCGCCGCTCTGATCATGGTCAGTGTGTTCGCGGCGTTCATCATCAGCGACAACATCGTGGTGAAGATGCTGGGGCTCGGTCTGGCCGCCAGTGTGCTCATCGACGCGACGGTCGTCCGGCTGCTGCTCGTGCCCGCCGCGATGACCCTGCTGGGCAGAGCGGCGTGGTGGACCCCCCGGTGGCTGGACCGGCTGCTGCCGCACGTGGACACCGAGGGCGAGGGGCCGACGACCGCCGGCACCGGTGCTACACCGCGCTCGTGAGGGACCGGCCCATCAGCACGTCGTCCACGTACCGCCCGTCGAGGTGGAACTCGCCCGGCAGGACCCCCTCGACGGCGAATCCCTCCGCCTCGTAGAGCGCCCGTGCCGGGGCGTTGTGGGCGAGCACGCGCAGGGTGATGCGCAGGGCGCCCTGGCGCCGCGCCTCGTCGCACGCCGCCCGCAGCAGGGCCCGGCCGACGCCGCGGCCGCGGGCCCGGTCGGCCACGGCCAGGCCCTGGATCTGGCGCACGTGCCGGTTGCAGGCCAGCGGGGTCGGCGGGACCAGCCGGATGTAGCCCACGACCGCCCCGGCGGCGTCCTCGGCGACGAGGAACTGCTCGGGGTGGTGGTTCCGGTCGAAGAACGGGTCGTACGGCGGCTGGGGCCGGGGCGTCACGGCGTGCAGCGGCGACCAGGTGGCGCGGTCGAGTTCGCCGAGCTCCGCCTCGTCGGACCGGCGCGCGGGACGTATGTGCGATTCGGGCATGGCGTCACTGTGCCACGACGGAGGCCGCGGGCAGGATGGGGTCATGCAACGATCTCGAATCGCCGTCACGGGCGCCTCCGGGCTCATCGGCGGGACTCTGGTGCGCTCCCTGCGCGCGGACGGTCACGAGGTGGTGCGCCTGGTGCGGCGTGCCCCCAGGGCCGCGGACGAGGTCCGGTGGGATCCCGCGCGGCAGTACGTCGACGTGGCGGGTCTGGCCGGCTGTGACGCGGTGGTGCACCTGGCGGGCGCGGGGGTGGGCGACCACCGCTGGACGGAGGCGTACCGCAAGGAGATCCGCGACAGCCGTGTCCTCGGCACGGCCGCGATCGCGGAAGCCGTCGCCTCCCTGGACGTGCCGCCGCGGGTGCTGGTGAGCGGAAGCGGCGTCAGTTACTACGGCGACACCGGCGGCCGGGCCGTCGACGAGAGCGCGCCGCCCGGGGACGGCTTCCTGTCCGACGTGTGCGTGGAGTGGGAGGAGGCCACGGCCGCCGCGCAGGAGGCGGGGGTGCGAACGGCCGTGGTGCGCACGGGACTCGTGGTGGCGCGGCAAGGGGGCGCGTGGGGGCGGATGTTCCCCCTGTTCAAGGCGGGGCTCGGGGGCCGGCTGGGCAGCGGCCGGCAGTACTGGAGCTTCATCTCCCTGCACGACACCGTGGCGGCGCTGCGGCACATCCTGGACACGGAGTCGCTGTCCGGGCCCGTCAACCTCACGGCGCCCGAGCCGGTGACCAACCGGGAGGCGACCGCGGCGATGGGCCGGGTGCTGCGCCGCCCTGCGCCGTTCGCGGTGCCGGCCCCGGCGCTGCGGGTGGTGCTCGGCGGGCTGGCTGACGACGTACTGAGCAGCGGGCGGGTGCTGCCGGCGGCGCTGCTGGGGTCGGGCTTCTCGTTCGCCTTCCCCCGGATCGACGACGCGGTCCGCGCGGCACTCGACTAGCCGGGGGCGGGGGCGTTCGAAGGCGCTGGTCCGGCGGGGACGGGCGGGGGTTCAGGGGCACCGGTCCGGCGGGAGCGGGGGGTTCAGGGGCACCGGTCCGGCGGGAGCTGCGGTTCCGGGGCGGCCGGACCGCTGCGTTGGGGCGTGCGACGGACGGCGTGCGCCCCCGCGCTCCGGTGCTCCGCGATGTGCGCTACCTCCCCGGGCCGCACCCCTCTTTAGTCTCGAACGGAACTCGGGTATTCCTCGGGCCTGTTGGGGGCATGAGCTTCCCACCAGCCGCGCCGACCTCGGGGAGGGGCACGTGCTCAGCACCGCTCATGATGCGGACGTCGTCATCGTCGGGGGCGGGATCGCCGGACTCTCGGCGGCCCACCGGCTGACCGGTGCGGGGGTCACCGTCAGCGTTCTGGAGGCCGCCCCCGTCGTCGGCAGAACGGCCACCGTGCAGCTCGACGGGTTCCGGCTCGACAGGACGGGCCGGCTGCTCTGCACCTCGTACCCGGAGCTGCGCCGTACGGCGGCGCTGCGGGACGCCGATCTGCGGATGTTCTCCCCCGGGGTACTGGTCCACAGCGGGGGCCGGCTGCAGCGGACCGGTGAGGTCGGCGGCGCGCGGTGGGGCTCGGTCCACGGCCGCCGCAGCGCGGGACGGGGAGCGCCGCCCGGCGGCCAGGGGTCGGGGTCGGGGGTCGCCTTCAGCGTGGCGCGTGCTCTCGCGAGTGCTCCTCGTCCTCGGCAGCTGGACCAGGCCCGCCTCGGAGCCTCGCTGGCCCGTCTCGCCGCGACGCCGGTGGACCGCGTCCTGGCCCGGCCGGAACGTTCCGCCGCAGAGGCGCTGTACGGGCGCGGGCTGCCCCCGCGTACGGTGCACGGCTTTCTGCGCCCGCTGCTGTCCGCGCTGCTGGGCGACCCGGAGCTGACCAGCACCTCGAGCCGGTGCGCCGACCTGGCCCTGCGCGGCTACGCGCGCGGCCGCCTGTGCGTGCCGGCCGGTGGTGCGGCCACCCTGCCCGAACTGCTGGCGGCCGGGCTCCCGGCGGGGTCCGTACGGACGGGGGTCAAGGTCACCGACGTCTCCACGACGTCCGTGACCACGGAGGAGTACGGGCAGGTCCACTGCCGTTCGGTGCTGCTGGCCACCGGGGCGCGGGCGGCGGCGGAGCTGCTGCCGGGGCTGCGTGTGCCGTCGTACCACCCGGTGACGGTGCTGCACCACACGGCGCCCGAATCGCCGCTCAGGGATCCGTCGCTGGTGCTGGACGCCGACCGGAGCGGGCCGGTGTCGCACACGGCGGTGATGAGCGAGGTCGATCCGTCCCGGGCGTCGGACGGCCGGGTCCTGATCTCGTCGACGGTCCTCGGCGAGCCGCCGGAGGATCTCGACCGCCGGGTGCGGCGGCAGCTGGCGACGCTGTACGGCAGGCCGACGGACGACTGGGAGCTGCTCGCCGTCCACTACGACCCGGAGGCGGTGCCCGCGATGCCCGCGCCGCACGACCTGCGCCGGCCGGTGCGGGTGCTGTCCGGCCTGTACGTCTGCGGCGACCACCGCGACACGGGAACGGTGCAGGGCGCGCTCTTCTCCGGCCGCAGGGCCGCGCACGCGATCCTGAACGACTTCGGCATCCGCCCGGGCACCGCGGCGGCGTCCCTGACGGCAGCCGCCTGAGCCCTGCCGGGCGAACCGGTGGCCCCGGACCCCCACCGGGATCGGGGGCCTGCCGGGGCGGCGCGCAGGGTCAGCTCAGGGCCGACACACGGTCGCGGTACGTGTGGACCGGCGCCGCGTCCCGGTACGGCTCCAGACGGCGTTCGAACTCGCGCACGTACTCCGTCGCCCGCACCGACCGCATCTCCGACGCCTGGAGTGCCGCCTCCGCGCCCAGCGCGCACGCCTGCTCCAGCTCCCCCAGGCCGAGCCGGGCCGAGGCCAGCACGATCCGGCAGAAGAGCCGACTGCGGGCGAAGGCGGGGGCGCGCAGCTGCAGGGAGCGTTCCGCGTGCTGGGCGGCGCTCCGGTACTGCCGCAGGTCCCGGTGGCAGTGGCCGAACTCGTCCGCCATCTGTGCCTCGTCGAAGAAGCGCGCCCAGTGCGGCACGTCGTCCCCGGGCCGGGCCGCCTCGAGAGCGCGCTCGGCCCGTACGAGCGCGGCCGTGCAGGACCGTGCGTCGCCCAGCACCCCGTGCCCGCGGGCCTCGGCGCAGTGCAGCAGCGCCTGCACCAGCGGTGGCGCCGAGGGGCCCACACCCTGCTGGGCGACCCGTGTGAGCTGCACGGCTTCCCGGCCGTGGCCGAGGTAGACGGCCTGCCGGCTCATGGTGACCAGCACGTAGGAGCCGTAGGCCCGGTCCCCCGCCGCCTGGGAGAGCCGCAGCGCCTGGACGAAGTACCGCTGCGCGAGCCCGTGCGCCGCGATGTCGTAAGAGGTCCAGCCGGCGAGCCTGGTCAGGTCGGCCGCCGCGGCGAACAGCCGCCTCCCGGTCGTCTCGCCGTACATGCCGCGCAGCATCGGCTCCGCCTCGTGCTCGAGGTAGCGCACGAGCGCCTGCCGGGCGTGTCCTCCGCCGTACGCGTGGTCGAGGGCGCGGAACAGTTCGCCCACCGACCGCAGGGCGGCGATGTCGCCGCCGGAGACCTTCTGGCCGGCGCCACGGTCGGTGACGCCGCGCTGCCGCGGCACGGCCGACCTGGTGCCCTGCTGCAGGACCCGGCCCGAACCGGTGGGCGCCCCCGTGTCGACGCGGCCCACCCGCTCGTCCGCACGGCCGATCAGCCAGTCCCGGCTCGGCACGACCAGTCCGGCCGGGGTGAACGCGATCTTGCGGAGCTCGGCATGGCTGCCGGAGTCCTTGCGCCACAGCCCGCTGACGATGTCCACTGCCTCCTCCGGGGTGGCGGCGAACTCGAGTCCCGCGTACACGGGGGCGCAGGCGTCGAGCCCCAAGTCCTGGGCCGAGAGCCGGCGGCCGAGTCTGCGGGTGAACACCTCGGCGATCAGCGCGGGCGTCGTGCCGCGCGGCTGCTGGCCGCGGAGCCAGCGGGTCACGGAGGTCTTGTCGTACCGGAGGTCCAGGCCGTGTTCGAGACCCAGCTGATCCACTCTGCGGGCGAGACCGGCATGGGAGAAACCGGCCTCGGCGATGAGCGCGGCGAGCTGCCGGTTGGGGGTGCGCTGGGTGGTCCGTTCCGTCATCGGTTGTGGCGTCTCCTGCCTTCCGGGCCGGGAGCAGCCCATGGGAGTACCTCCTGGGGGTCCCCCAGGCGTAGCTCTGGGGGAGAAGTCCTGGGGAGGAACGGCGCGAATTTAGCGGCCATCCCCGACTGTTCCGCCACCTTCGCCCCACATTCATCCGATCGTGTGAGGATTGAGGGCGCTACTGGCCGCGGCACTGACGGGAACGCCCTGCCCGGCCGTCACGTTCTGACCCGCCGTACAGTGGCTGGGGTCCGGTCACCACCGGTCAGAGGTTCGAGGGAGGCACAGCCGTGAGTGAGCTGCGGTTCGTCCGACTGGGGTTCGGCGAGAACGCCGTCGAGTACCAGGAGGCATGGCAGAAGCAGCGCGAGGTCCACGCCGCCCGCTTCGCGGACGAGATCCCTGACACCTGTCTGCTGCTGGAACACCCGCCGGTCTACACGGCGGGGCGGCGCACCGAGGACAGTGAGCGCCCCCTGGACGGGACGCCGGTCATCGACGTGGACCGCGGCGGGAAGATCACCTGGCACGGCCCCGGCCAGCTGGTGGGCTACCCGATCCTGAAGCTGCCGCGTCCGGTGGACGTCATCGCGCACGTACGCCGTCTCGAGGACGCCCTGATCGCCACCTGCGCCGAGTTCGGCGTGGAGACGAGCCGCGTCGAGGGGCGCAGCGGTGTGTGGGTCCTCGGCGACCCGGTGCACGAGCGGCCGTCGCTCGGCGGACTGTCGCTGGACTTCGACCCCCGGCTGCAGGACGACGAGTTCGACCCGCGGCTGAACGGCCCGGAGTACGCCCCGTCCAACGCCGGCCAGCGCCGCGAGGACCGCAAGCTCGCGGCGATCGGCATCCGGATCGCCAAGGGCGTCTCGATGCACGGCTTCTCGCTGAACGTGAACCCGGACAACACCTGGTTCGACAGGATCGTGCCGTGCGGCATCCGCGACGCGGGCGTGGCCTCGCTCGCGGGCGAGCTGGGCCGGGACATCACGATCGAGGAGGTGCTCCCGGTGGTGGAGAAGCATCTGCGCCTGGTGATGGAGAACGCGGTGCTGCTGCCCCGCGAGATCGACAAGACAGAGCCCGAGGCGGCGGACACCGCAATGACCGAGGCCGAGAAGGCGCCCGTCTGACGCCGTCGGGCCCGGGAGGAATGCCGACCCCGGGCCACAGGTTGGCCGTACGTAAGGCCGCACTTTTAACGGGCGTACCCTGGTGTCCGCCGAAGAATCGAAGCTGTAGGGAGCCGGTCGTGTCCGCAGTCGCACCCGACGGACGCAAGATGCTGCGCCTGGAGGTCCGTAACAGCCAGACCCCCATCGAGCGCAAGCCCGAGTGGATCAAGACCCGGGCGAAGATGGGTCCCGAGTACAACCAGCTGCAGAAACTGGTCAAGAGCGAGGGTCTGCACACGGTCTGCCAGGAGGCCGGCTGTCCGAACATCTTCGAGTGCTGGGAGGACCGCGAGGCGACCTTCCTCATCGGCGGCGACCAGTGCACCCGTCGCTGTGACTTCTGTCAGATCGACACCGGCAAGCCGCAGGCCCTCGACCGCGACGAGCCGCGCCGCGTCGGTGAGTCGGTCGTCACGATGGACCTGAACTACGCCACGATCACCGGCGTCGCCCGCGACGACCTGGAGGACGGCGGTGCCTGGCTGTACGCGGAGACCGTGCGCCAGATCCACGGGCAGACGGCGGACCGCGAGGCGGGCCGTACCAAGGTCGAGCTGCTGATCCCGGACTTCAACGCGGTGCCCGAGCAGCTGGCCGAGGTCTTCTCCTCCCGTCCGGAGGTGCTCGCGCACAACGTCGAGACGGTGCCGCGGATCTTCAAGAGGATCCGCCCCGGTTTCCGTTACGAGCGTTCTCTGGAGGTCATCACGCGCGCCCGCGAGGCCGGTCTGGTGACGAAGTCGAACCTGATCCTCGGCATGGGCGAGACCCGCGAGGAGGTCAGCGAGGCCCTGCAGCACCTGTACGACGCCGGCTGCGAGCTGATCACCATCACGCAGTATCTGCGTCCGTCCGTGCGCCACCACCCGGTGGAGCGCTGGGTGAAGCCGCAGGAGTTCGTGGAGCTGAAGGAGGAGGCCGACGAGATCGGCTACTCCGGAGTCATGTCGGGCCCGCTGGTGCGTTCTTCGTACCGGGCCGGCCGGCTCTTCCAGCAGGCGATGGAGGCCCGTGCCGCGCAGGCGGGGGCCACCCAGGCTCTGTGAATTCAGGCACAAGCAACTACTGGTCGGTAATGGCCGGTTGTCCGCGGTCCGTGCCCTCCCCGCAGGTCGGGGGCGGGGTACGGGCCGCGTCCTCGTTCCGGTGGGCCCGCGACCCGTGAGATCGTCCTTCATCAGCGTTTGACCGGCCGGTCACCCCCTGGTAACACCAATCAGTGACGCTGAACTCACGCACAGCTCCCGCTCATCACCGCTCACCCCGAGGGGGAACCGCCACCATGCAGGCCGCGCCGGTACGCCACGTCAGGGCCAACCCGATCCCGTCCGTCACCGGCGCGTTGCGCGCCATGGAGTCCCTCCTGCTGAGCGGCGGCCAGCGCACCGCCCGCCGCAACGCATGGGCGGCGGTCCTCGAGGACCGCCGCCGGGCCAAGGACCGGGTGGAGGCTCAGCACGTACTGGAGGCCGCGGCGACCCGCACTTCGCAGGCCACGTAAACTTCCGGTATGGCGAGGAAGGCAAATTCAGACAGCGCTGACGCTGCTGCGGAACCGGGGCGACTGAAGCAGATCGCCCTGACGTACAAGATGACCCGGAAGGCCGACCCGAAGGTCGGGCTTGTCGTCGCGGGTGTGGGAATCGTCACCTTCGGTGTCTTCCTCGGGATCGGCTTCCTGATCGATCACCCCATCTACCTGGGCATCCTCGGCTTCGTGCTGGCTTTCCTGGCGATGGCGATCATCTTCGGGCGGCGGGCGGAGCGGGCGGCCTTCGGGCAGATGGAGGGCCAGCCCGGCGCGGCGGCCGCCGTGCTGCAGAACGTCGGGCGCGGCTGGACCACAACCCCGGCGGTGGCGATGAACCGCAACCAGGACGTCGTGCACCGGGCGGTCGGCAAGGCCGGCATCGTGCTGGTGGCCGAGGGCAACCCGAACCGGCTGAGGTCTCTGCTCGCGGCCGAGAAGAAGAAGATGAACCGCATCGTCGTGGACGTCCCCGTGCACGACATCATCGTCGGCGACGACGAGGGGCAGGTGCCGCTGAAGAGGGTGCGCACCACGATGCTCAAGCTCCCGCGGGTGCTCAGCGGCCCCCAGGTGACGGCGGCCAACGACCGGCTGCGCGCCATGGGCGACCTGATGAGCAACATGCCGCTGCCGAAGGGCCCGATGCCCAAGGGCATGCGGATGCCACGCGGCGGCAAGATGCGCTGACGCGCCCGACGACGACACATGGGGCGGGGGCCGGGCCCGGGGCCGGGCCCCCGCCCCATGTGTCTCGCGGCCCCGTGCGCCTCGCGGCCTCATGTGCCTCGCGCTGTGCGCCGAGTGCCCGCTGCCCGCAGGGCTGCGACGGCGATCAGACGCGTCAGATGCGTACCTGGACCGCGCGGGCGAGGCGGTCGTGCAGCCCGCGCCCGTCCCGGTCCCAGACCAGCGCGGGGATGGCGAGGCAGAGCAGCAGACCGCGGACCACGGCCCGGCCGAAGCCGAGACGGTCGCCGCTCTCCGAGACGACGCGCAGCCCGAAGATCCGCTTGCCCGGGGTGGAACCGACGGTGCCCACGGTGAGCACGCTCAGCACGAAGAAGATCACGAGAGCCCGGTTGGACGTCGCCTGCTGACTACTCGCGGCGAACAGTCCGTATGCAATCAGGAAACATGTCCCCCAGTCGACGAAGAGCGCTCCGAAGCGGCGCCCGAGGGGGGCGACGGAGCCCGGTCCCCGCTCCGGCAGACCCAGCCGCTGACCGCGGTACCCGAAGTCGACACCCATGTCCTCCGCGGCCGCGCGGGGCCCGGAGAGCCACGATCCGATTGCTTGCCTGTTGTCCACCCGTCCACGGTACTGCGCCCCCTTTCACCCGCCTGCGCCCGGGGCCGCTCCCGCGCTGTGACCCTCGCCCGGTTAACTTCGTCGAAACAAATGGGTCATGCTGGAGAAATGCCGTCCGCCTAGGGTCGATACCAGCGTGTGCCACCGCACTGGCCGCACGGACGAGCTGCAACCCCGCCCCTCCCGGGTGGGAGTAGGAGGAGTTGGATGTTCCAGAACGCCGATGACGCCAAGAAGTTCATCGCGGACGAGGACGTCAAGTTCATCGATGTCCGGTTCTGCGACCTGCCTGGCGTGATGCAGCACTTCACGATCCCGGCAGCGGCGTTCGACCCGACCGAGGAGCTGGCCTTCGACGGCTCGTCGATCCGCGGCTTCCAGGCCATCCACGAGTCCGACATGGCGCTCCGTGCCGACCTGTCGACGGCCCGTGTCGACCCGTTCCGCCGTGACAAGACGGTCAACATCAACTTCTTCATCCACGACCCGATCACCGGCGAGCAGTACAGCCGTGACCCGCGGAACGTGGCCAAGAAGGCCGAGGCGTACCTGGCCTCCACCGGCATCGCCGACACCGCGTACTTCGGCCCCGAGGCCGAGTTCTACGTGTTCGACAACGTGCGCTTCCAGACCTCGGCGAACGAGTCCTTCTACCACATCGACTCCGAGGCCGGCGCCTGGAACACCGGCGCCATCGAGAACAACCGCGGCTACAAGGTCCGCTACAAGGGCGGCTACTTCCCGGCCCCGCCGGTCGACCACTTCGCCGACCTGCGCGCGGAGATCTCCCTGGAGCTGGACAAGAACGGCCTCCAGGTCGAGCGCCAGCACCACGAGGTCGGCACCGCCGGCCAGGCCGAGATCAACTACAAGTTCAACACGCTGCTCGCCGCGGCCGACGACCTGATGCTCTTCAAGTACATCGTGAAGAACGTCGCCTGGCGCAACGGCAAGACCGCGACGTTCATGCCGAAGCCGATCTTCGGCGACAACGGCTCGGGCATGCACGTCCACCAGTCCCTGTGGCAGGGCGGCGACCCGCTGTTCTACGACGAGCAGGGCTACGCGGGCCTCTCCGACACCGCCCGGTACTACATCGGCGGCATCCTCAAGCACGCCCCGTCGCTGCTGGCCTTCACCAACCCGACGGTGAACTCGTACCACCGCCTGGTCCCCGGCTTCGAGGCCCCGGTCAACCTGGTCTACTCGCAGCGCAACCGCTCCGCCGCGATGCGTATCCCGATCACCGGCTCGAACCCGAAGGCCAAGCGCGTCGAGTTCCGCGCCCCGGACCCGTCGTCCAACCCGTACCTGGCCTTCTCGGCGCTGCTCCTCGCGGGTCTCGACGGCGTCAAGAACAAGATCGAGCCGGCCGAGCCGATCGACAAGGACCTCTACGAGCTCGCCCCCGAGGAGCACGCGGGCGTCCCGCAGGTCCCGACCTCCCTGCCGGCGGTCCTCGACGCCCTCGAGGCGGACAACGAGTACCTGCAGGCGGGCGGCGTCTTCACGTCCGACCTGATCGAGACGTGGATCGACTACAAGCGCACCAACGAGATCGCCCCGATCCAGCTGCGCCCGCACCCGCACGAGTTCGAGCTGTACTTCGACATCTAAAACCGCCGCAGGTCAGAGGGCTTCCCGCTCGCCTGCGCCGTCTGTGGGCCGTCGGCCGTGTTCTTCCCCCACCGGAAGGCACGGCCGACGGCCTTTTCTGTCGGGCGCCCGAACCTCTGCCGGGGCTACGGGTCGTCCGCGAGACGGACCTCTGTGGTCGGGCCGGCCGGATCTTCTCCAGGAGGAGCCCCGGCCGTCCGCCACAGGGGAGCGGACGAACCAGGCGGCCCTCAGAGTCGGCGCCTGCCAGATCGCGGCGCTCGGGGCTTGCGGTGCTTGCCGGCTCCTGGGCCGAGAGGGTTGGGCACCGGCCCAGGAGCGGGGGAGGTTGCCGCAGTCTTCGGCCGAGACGCCGAAGACCCGGAGCGCGGGCTGCGACCGGCAGCGAGGGCGGGACAGGACCACATGGTTGACAGAGGGTCAGCGAATCCGGTGAACGCCGGATGTCGGCCGGCCGCCACCGCCGGGAAGCTGCTAGCTGTGATCGCGGTAGCTGAATACGTACAGCTACGCAAAGTTCTCCGGAAACACGGCGTTGCTCTCCGGTCTCAAATGCCTCAAGAAAGGTCTGGGATGCCCAAAATCTTCCCTGTGGCCCTCCTCGCGCTCGTTCTTGCCGCCGCACCATTGACCCCGGCGGTGGCCAAGGCGCCTCCGCAGTCCGACCAGGTCCCCGGCCGTTACATCGTGACCCTCAAGGACACAGCCGCTGCCGACGCTGCCGGCGTGGAGGCGGCTGTGAACGCGGCCGTCGAGGAGGCCGCCACCCTGGGTGCCGATGTGCAGCACGTGTACCGCTACGCCCTCCAGGGCTACGCCGCGTCCATGAGCCCGAGCGTCGCAGCCACGCTCGCCGACGACCCCCAGGTGAGTTCGGTGGAGCCCGACCGGCGGGTACAGGCCACCGCCCAGTCGGTCCCGACCGGTGTGGACCGGGTAGAGGCCGACAAGAGCCCCACAGCGGCCATCGACGGTGTCGACACCCGGGTGAACGCCGATGTCGCCGTCATCGACACCGGGATCAACCCGAACCACCCCGACCTCAACGTGTACCAGGCCGGCGGCAAGAACTGCTGGTTGCCCATCCTGCCCCCCACCGACTGGCACGGTCACGGTACGCATGTCGCCGGAACCATCGGCGCCCTTGACAACGACACCGGGGTGGTCGGTACGGCGCCGGGCGCCCGGCTCTGGCCGGTGCAGGTGCTCGACCCCTTGGGCAGTGGCACCACCTCGGCGGTCATCTGCGGCATCGACTACGTCACCCAGCACGCCGATGAGATCGAGGTCGCCAACATGAGCCTGGGCGGCGCGGGCACCGACGACGGCAACTGCGGCAGGACCAACAACGACGCGATGCACCGGGCGATCTGCAATTCCGTCGCCCAGGGCGTCACCTACACCGTGGCGGCCGGCAACAACCACGCCGACGCCAAGAACATGATCCCCGCCGCGTACGACGAAGTGATCACGGTCAGCGCCCTGGCCGACTTCGACGGCAAGCCGGGGGGTCTCGGCCGGCCGACGTGCCTCAACGACCAGGACGACACCTTCGCCGACTTCTCCAACTACGGCTCCGACGTCGACCTGATCGCGCCTGGCGTGTGCATCCGCTCCACCTCGAACACCGGCGGTTACACCACGCTGTCCGGCACCTCGATGGCCGCGCCCCACGTCGCAGGCGGCGCAGCGTTGTACCGGGCCACCCACCCCGGTGCACTGCCGCAGAGCGTCAAGACCGCTTTGCAGGACGCCGGCAGCCTCGACTGGACCTGGCCCTCCCAGGACGGCGACGGCACCAAGGAGCGTCTGCTCAGGCTCTCCTCCTTCTGACGGCGGTCATCTGCCCCGTGGCGTGGGTGCGTACCGGTGCCGGTGCGTGCCCACGCCACAGTTGTTTCCGCGAGGTGCCGGGAGCAGTGCTCCCCTGAACAGACCACGCAGGGCAGTGGCGTCCACCGCGCCCAGGCGGGACGAGGTGGCGGGATACGGGCAGGCAGTACGATCGGGCCGCATGGGGATCACTGTGCAGGCGCTGACGTACTACCCGGTCAAGGGCTGCGCCGGGACCGGCGTCGAGTCGGTCCGGGTCGGTGACACGGGGCTGGAGCACGACCGGACGTTCATGGTCGTCGACGCCGTCGACGGGGCGTTCCGGAGTCAGCGGGGGCTGCCGGCCATGGCCGCGGTCCGGCCCGAGGTCGTCGACGGCGGGCGGGCGCTGCGACTGAGCGCGGACGGCACCGAGAGCCTCGTCGTGGCCGTCGACCCGGAGGGCGAGCCGCGGCCGGTGAGCCTGTTCGACAAGCCGGTCGGGCACGTCGCGGACCAGGGGGACGCAGCCGCCGAGTGGTTCTCCGAGGTGCTCGGGGAGAAGTTGCGGCTGGTGCGGGTGCCGGAGGGCTTCGACCGGGACGGCTGGGGCGATACGCCGGGGAAGGTCGCCTTCGCGGACGCGCACGCCGTGCTCGTGGTGTCCCGGGCCTCGCTGGACGGGCTGAACGCACGGATCGTGGCCGCGGGCGGGGAGCCGGTGCCGATGGACCGCTTCCGGGCCAACATCGTGCTCGACGGCTGCGCCGAGCCCCACGACGAGGACCGGATGCGGCGACTGGAGTTCCGGGGCGCGGGCGAGGTCCGGGCGGTCGAACTCGCCCACTCCGTACGGGCGATGCGCTGCGCCGTGCCGATGGTGGACCAGCGCACGGGGCTGCGGGCCGGCCCCGAACCGGTGCGCACCCTGGCCACGTACCGCCGGGAGCCCCTGTACGACAACAAGGTCAGCTTCGGTGCGAAGGCGGCCGTGGTGCGCGGGGGCACGCTGGCCGTCGGCGACGAGGTGCTGGCCGAGTGGTACGAGAACGGGGCGCCGGATCCCCGGCGCCCCGCCTCGTGAGCCGGCCGGTTCAGCGGCCGTGACGGATCGGTGTCCGGCGGTTCGGACGGCCGTGACGGATCAGCGGCCGTACCGGATCAGGGCCCTGACCATCCGGCATGTCGTGTCGGACGGGGCGTGGACCCCGATGTGCTCCGCCGTGGCCCGTATACGGCGGTTGTCGGCGGTCGCCGGGTGGTAGACGCCGGAGTCGAGCAGGGCGATCGCGAGGCGCATCGCCTTGAGGCGGCGGTTGTGGGACACGTACCACTCGCGCGGCTGTCCGGCCGGGAGCGGCTTCTTCTGGGGCGGGGTCAGGGGCTTCGTCGTGAGTGTGGCAACGGCCATCGGCAACCTCCTGGCGCGGTGGCGGGACCATCCCGAACTACTGTTCATTCTACCGGCGGGCACTGACAATTTCCCCTGGCCAGACGGCGTTTGAGCAGCCCTGGACCGGTACCGTGGAGCCCATGGAGATCTGGATCAACCCCGCCTGTTCCAAGTGCCGCAGCGCCATCGATCTGCTCGACGCCGAGGGCGCCGAATACACCGTGCGCCGCTATCTGGATGACGTACCGACCGAGGACGAGATCCGCGCCGTCCTCGAGCGCCTCGGTCTCGAGCCGTGGGACATCACCCGCACGGGAGAAGCGGTCGCGAAGGAGGTGGGCGTCAAGGACTGGGCCAGGGACGCCGGTTCCCGCGACCGGTGGATCGCGGCGCTCTCCCGGCACCCGAAGCTCATCCAGCGCCCCATCATCACGGCGGACGACGGCTCCGCGGTGGTGGGACGTACGGAGGAGGCGGTACGGGACGCGATGGGGCGCGGCTGAAACCGGCAGGGACCGGAACCGCGCCCGCCGCGCGGCAGCCTTAAGGAACGTTAAGGAAGAGGGCCGTGGGGCCGGTGAGCAGCCGGCGGCGGCTACTCGTACGTAAGGGCACAAGGAACCATCCGGCCGCCCCCGCGGCCGGGGACAGGAGCTCTTACGTGTCACGCAAGAAGACCCTCAGCGGCAAGAAGAAGCTCGCCCTCCTCGTCGGCGCCGCGGCCATGGCCGGCGGCACTGCGATTGTCATGACCGGGACAAGCAATGCCTCCGTGGCGTGCGACGGGCTCGCCCAGGCCATCCGCAACAACGAGAACTTCATCGCCGGGCAACGCGCCACCCCGGACGCCCAGTCGGCCGCGCGCATCGCCAACCGGGAGGCGGTGATCGCGCAGATCGGGGTCCAGCAGGAAGCGGCCGGCTGCGCCACCGGCGACGGCGGTGGCGGGGGCGGTGACGAGGCGGCCGCGCCACCGGCCGCCGAGCAGCCGCCGACGGCGGAAGAACCGCCCGGCGACGAGCAGGGCGGCGGCAACGGCGGCGAAGAGGCCGGTGGCAACGCGGGCGGCGCCGCGGGCGAGGTCGTCTGCGCCGGCTCCACCGTGACGCTCTCCGGCGAGGGCGGCGCACCGGCCGCCTCCAGCAGCGAGTTCCCCGTCGGCACCCGGCTCAGGGTGACCAACCTGGACAACGACAGGTCCACGACCGTCGAGGTCACCTCGGTCTCCGGCAGTTGCGCCCTGCTGAACAACGCGGCCTTCGAACAGGTCCGCGAGGCGGGCAAGTTCCTGATCCGCAACGCGCGCATCGAGCGCGTCGGCTGACCGGACCGGCCGCCGGCACCGGGACGTACGCCGTGCCCGCTCCCCTTCCGCTGTCCCAGGAGGAGCAGCCGCCGGGCCGCACACCCGGCTGCGCCACGGCACCGTCCTGACCCGGCGGCCGCCGTGCCGCCGTAGCCGCAGGCCCCCGGTAACGCCCCCACCGGTCCTGCGGCTGCGGCCTATCCGCCCGCCGCTTACGGCGTCGCCTGGACCAGCAGTTCCTCCGCCTCCGCCAGGATCTCCGTGAGCCGCACCCCGAAGCGGATGTCGCACGGGTGCGCCTGCCCGGCGCGTACGGACTCGAGAAGCGCGTCCACCGCCGTGCGGAACGAGGCGACCGGGTCGCCCCAGCCCTCGGGCAGCTCGGCCCTCCCCTGCTCGCCCAGCAGCACCAGGCTCGTACCCGCCGCCTTCCCCGGTGCGCTCAGGCCCAGCGTCACGGTGCTGGACGCGCCGGAGGTGTGCCGCAGCACCAGGTGCACGGTGTCGGCGGGGCCCCGGCCCGCCGACAGCGTTGTCACGTCGCCGAGGACCGGGATCAGCGCGGAGAGGGCATGGGGGCCGACGTCCCACAGCCCGCCCTTCTCGCGGCGCCACGGCGACGCCGCGAACGGACTGTCCGAACCGTCCGAGTACAGCGACCCGAGCCACTGGGCGTGCGCCGTGAACCACCCGTCGGCGGCCGCCTGTTCGGCCAGCCAGGGAGCCGTGTCGGCGGCGAACCGCAGCGTGCAGAACACCACCGACGCCACCTGTGCCTCCTCGGCCGCGCGGGCAGCGGCCCGCGCCGCGGCGACGTTCGTCGCGACCGGCTTGTCCAGCAGCAGATGGCATCCCGCCGCCGCGGCCCTGGCGGCGAGCGGGGCCTGCACGTCCGGCGGCACGGCGAAGGCGATGGCGTCGCTGACCGCGAAGAGGGCGTCGATGCCCTCGTCGCCCGTGAACGCCGCCGTGCCGTGCGCGTCGGCGAGCTCCGCCGCGGCGTCGGGCCGCCTCCCCCACACCCCGCTGAACAGGGCGCCCGGGTGCCCGGCCAGCGCCGGTGCCTGCGTCATCCGTGCCCACGGCCCGGCGCCGAGGAGACCGATACGCGGTTGCTGCGTCTGCTTCGTCATGCGCACCAGTGTGCACGGCGGCGGGGAACGCCGAAGCGGGCGGTGGCGCACGGTGACGGGTTTGCGCCGCCTGCGCCGCGGGCCGGTGCGCGTTCCGGCCCCCGAAGGCCGATCCCGCCCGAAGCCGGAGGTCGGGCGCATCCGTGACGTGCGTCTCCCCGCACGTGTGACGTGCGCCTCCTCGTGCCCGGGACAGCTGTCTCCTCGTGCCCGTGACGCGGCCCCGGCGCCGTCGGCGATCCCGTTTCCGGCGCGCTGCCGAGCACCTGCGGGAAGGTCCGCACAACCCCCCCAACAGCCCGCAGAGCCCGCCGCGCCCGCCGGTCGTGAACGGGGAATGTCGCACGTAACGCGGGGTTCACAAACGGGCAACGGCCGGGAAATCGCGCATTGCCAAGCTGCGCGGCATACCGCTGCACCCGCAAAGGATGAGACCCCGTGACCTTCAAGGCTGAGTACATCTGGATCGACGGCACCGAGCCGACCGCCAAGCTTCGCTCGAAGACGAAGATCATGACGGGTTCCCCGGCGGGCCTCGCCGAGCTTCCCGTCTGGGGCTTCGACGGGTCCAGCACCAACCAGGCGAAGGGCCACGCGTCGGACCGTGTGCTCAAGCCGGTCTTCACCTGCCCGGACCCGATCCGCGGCGGCGACGACATCCTGGTGCTGTGCGAGGTCCTCAACACGGACATGACCCCGCACGAGTCCAACACGCGTGCCGCGCTGGCCGAGGTGTACGAGCGGTTCGCCGCGCAGGAGCCGATCTTCGGCATCGAACAGGAGTACACCTTCTTCAAGGGTTCCCGTCCGCTCGGCTTCCCCGAGGGCGGCTTCCCGGCCGCGCAGGGCGGCTACTACTGCGGAGTCGGCGCCGACGAGATCTTCGGCCGTGACGTCGTCGAGGCGCACCTCGAGAACTGCCTCGCCGCGGGCCTCGGGATCTCCGGCATCAACGCCGAGGTCATGCCCGGCCAGTGGGAGTTCCAGGTCGGCCCGCTCGCGCCGCTCGAGGTCGCGGACCAGCTGTGGGTGGCCCGCTGGCTGCTCTACCGCACCGCGGAGGACTTCGAGGTCTCCGCGACGCTGGACCCGAAGCCGGTGAAGGGCGACTGGAACGGCGCGGGTGCGCACACCAACTTCTCGACGAAGGCGATGCGCGAGGGCTATGCCGCGATCATCACCGCGTGCGAGTCGCTCGGCGAGGGTTCGAAGCCGCTCGACCACGTCAAGAACTACGGCGCGGGCATCGACGACCGTCTGACCGGCCTGCACGAGACGGCCCCGTGGAACGAGTACAGCTACGGCGTCTCCGACCGCGGCGCCTCTGTCCGTATCCCGTGGCAGGTCGAGCAGGACGGCAAGGGCTACATCGAAGACCGTCGTCCGAACGCCAACGTCGACCCGTACACGGTGACCCGCCTGCTGGTGGACACCTGCTGCTCCGCGCTGGAGAAGGCCGGCCAGGTCTGAGCAGCCGCGACCCGATGAGGGCCCGACGAGAGCCCGATGAGGAGGGCGTCCGCCGGTCACGGCGGGCGCCCTCCTCTGGCTGCACGACGTCCCTTACGTCATCGAGCGCGTCCTGGCCTTCGACAGGGCGCCGAGTGCGATGTCGCAGGCCAGGAACACCAGCAGGCTGATACCGAGCAGCGGCAGGAACCAGCCCACCAGC
This sequence comes from Streptomyces peucetius, assembly GCF_025854275.1. Lineage (NCBI taxonomy): Bacteria > Bacillati > Actinomycetota > Actinomycetes > Kitasatosporales > Streptomycetaceae > Streptomyces > Streptomyces peucetius. The sequence goes on from NZ_CP107567.1 coordinate 2,122,959, forward strand.
GCCGTCGCCGCGGCGAGCGGCAGCAGTACGGTCACGGGCGCCTTCCGCCATGCGCCGCGCGGCATCGGGCGGCCGGCGCTCAGCCTGCGTTCCTTCGTCGGCCTGCGCAGCCACCACATGCGGTAGCCCCACACGACGAGCAGGATCAGAGCGACCATGAGTGCGGCCAGTGCGAGCTGGTTCGGCAGACCGAAGAGCACGCCCATGTGAGCGTCGATGCCGAAGCGGGTCAGCTTCGCGAGCAACGGGTAGTCGTCGAAGCGCAGTTCGTCGACGACGCGGCCGTCGGCGGGGTCGACGGCGACCGAGTCGAGGTGGACCGGGTACTGGGTGTCGGTCTCCTTGACCACATAGCCCTTGCCGTCTGCGGGCAGGGTCACGGCGATCCTGCCGTCGACGCCGGAGGCCCGGGCGGCGGCCACCGCCCTGTCGATGCCGACGTCCGCACCCTGGTGCGCCGTTCCGTGGCCGCTGCCGTGGCCCTCGTGCCCGCCGTCGCCGCCGGCGCCCGGCTCCAGCGCGGCGGAGACGGCGGGGGTGGCCCCGCCGAGCTGGTCCTTGACCGCGCCGATGTTCTCACCCGCGTAACGGGACCAGGTGAGGCCGGTGGCGGAGAGCAGGACCAGCCCGGTGACCGCCCACAGGCCGACTGAGCCGTGCCAGGACAGGATCCTGCGGCGGCCCTCGGCGCCGCGCTCGGGCAGGAGCAGGGCCCGCTTGCTGCGGCGGCGCCGTCCGGTCCAGAGCAGCAGCCCGCCGAGTGCGACGACCCACAGCCAGCCGGCGGCGAGTTCGCTGTAGTGGCGGCCGACGTCACCGAGATGCAGATCGCGGTGGAGTTCGTCGAGCCACGTGCGCAGCGGGAGCGCGCCGGAGCTGCCGTACGAGACGAGTTCACCCCGTATCCCGGCGGTGTACGGATCGACGAAGACGGCGAGCGACCTGTCCTCGGCCACGCCGGGGGCGCTCATCAGGACACGGGTGGTCGCGCCCTCTTCGTACGACGGCCAGACGGCGGTGACGGTGGCGTCGGGCACGGCCTCGCGTGCGGCGTCGACCTGGGTCTCCAGCGGGAGCGACGGGCCGGTGACGGGTGCCGTGAGCTCATGGCGGTAGAGGAACTTCTCCGCCTGGAACGACAGCGAGTACAGCAGACCGCTGACGGCGGCGACGAGGATCAGCGGGGCGATCAGCAGCCCCGCGTAGAAGTGGAGCCGGAGCACGAGCGGGCGCAGCGCGCTCCATGTGGTGGCCGGTCCGGTGGGGGTGGGTGCGGCCGGGGCGGTGCCGGCGGCATTCTGCGTGGTGCCCTGGTCGGGGGCATCAATGGACATGGTGGTCCTAGGAGTCGGTGTCGACATGGGGAAGGCGGCCCCCGGGTCAGACAGCAGCGGCTCCGGGGGCCGTGGCACGGGGAACGGCCGGTGCGGGCGGGCCGCGGCGCACGAGGGTGTGGTCGAGGAGAAAGCCGTGGGGACGGCGGCGCGGTCGCGGGGCCGGGCGGGGTGCGGAGCCTGCTTCCGGCAGGCGTACGACGGTGAGCAGCAGCCGCAGCGGCGTGAAGGCGAACGCGAAGGCGGTGCGCGTGAGGCGGAAGAACGCAGCCTCGCCATGGGCCAGCCACAGTGCGCAGCCCGCGGCGGCGGCGAGGTGCACGGCGAGCATGCCGGTGTCGCCGACGACGTCCGTGGCCGGCTGGTGTCCGTGCCGGTGCGGGGCGGCGGGTGCGCCGCCCGCGAAGATCAGATGCAGCGCCCCCTGCACGGTGAGCAGCCCGGCTCCGATGGACCGGGCGCCGCGACGGCGGCCGGCCGCGAGCCATCCGGCGGCGGCGGTCGCACCGAGCGCGGCGATCAGCGCGGCCGGCGGTATGTGGTGCGGTGACAGGGACGAATGCCCCGTCGCGGCAAGGGTGACCGCCACCGCCGCGAAGAGCGCGGCCCGCAGGACGCGCATCGGCGACCGGGCATCCGTCATCGTCGCCACATGCTGCCAGCCGGGAGGCGCGTCCGGGAGAGTGACCGTGGGTACGGGCCTTATTCCGCCGGCAGAACCGCTGTCCTTCGCGCCGTCCGGCGAGGCAGAGTCGGAATCATGAGGCTTCTGATTCTGGGCGGAACACAGTTCGCGGGACGCGCGGTGGCCGCTGCGGCGCTCGCCCGAGGGTGGGACGTCACGGTCTTCCACCGCGGCCGGCACGCGGCGCCGGAAGGCGCCGCCGTACGGATCGGCGACCGGACCGCGGAAGGCGGCCTGGCGGCGCTCGCCGAGGGCACCTGGGACGTCGTCGTCGACACCTGGTCGGGCGCACCGTCGGCGGTACGGGACACGGCACGGCTCCTCGCGGGACGGGCCGGCCGGTACGTCTACATCTCCAGCTGCTCGGTGTACGTCTGGCCTCCGGCGGCCGGGTACGACGAGAGCACGGCCACGGTGCCCAGCTCGCCCGACGCCGGGGACGTGCCGTACGCCGAGGCCAAACGGGGCGGCGAGCTGGCGGTGTCGGCCGCCTTCGGGGACACGCGCTCACTGCTGGTGCGCTCGGGGCTGATCCTCGGCCCGTGGGAGAACATCGGCCGGCTGCCGTGGTGGCTGGGGCGGATCGCGCGCGGCGGTGACGTGCTGGCCCCGGGGCCGCGGGAGACGCCGCTGCAGTACGTCGACGTCCGCGATCTGGCCGAGTGGACGCTCGACGCGGCCGAGGCCGGACGCAGCGGGCCGTACAACCTGGTGAGCGCGCCCGGTCACACGACGATGGGCGAACTCCTCGACACCTGTGCCGAGGTGACGGGCTCGTCGGCGCGGCTGCGGTGGACGCCGGCGGAGACGGTGCTGGCGGCGGGTGTGGAGCCGTGGACCGATCTGCCGATCTGGATCCCGCCGACGCAGGAGGGGTACGGCGCCCTGCACGGTGTGGGCGTGGAGCGGGCACTGGCGGCGGGCCTGCGGTGCCGCCCGGTCGCCGACACCGTCCGCGACACCTGGGAATGGTTTGTGTCGCTGGGCGGCGCGGCGCCGCAACGGCCCGACCGCGCGCGGGTGGGGCTGGCGCCGGAGGTGGAGGAGCGGCTGCTGAAGGGGATGTGAGGGGCGGCGCTGACGGGGGTGCGAGGGGCGGCCGTCAGGGTGCGAGGGCGGCGCGACGCCGCGTGCGACCCGTCGACGGTGTACCTGGATACACCCCGCGTCCGGTGGCCGGCACCCGTGCGAACGCCGGACGGGGCCCGCCAGACTGGAGCCCGGGACCGGACGGCCAGGGGGAACCGAAATGATGGCGAAGATACGCGGCGCGGTGGTGGCCGGTGCGCGAGGGCTGGCACTCGCACTGACGGCGCTGATCGGCTCGGTTCTGCTCTTCACCCTGACGACGGTGTCGATCGCGCTGATCCCGATCGGGGTGGGGCTGTTCACCACCCCTGGGCTGCTGAGCCTGGTGCGGACCCATGTGGCCCGCAGGCGGCTGCTGGCGGCGCAGTGGTCCAAGGTCCGCATCCCGGTCCACTACCGGCCCTTCCCGAGACGCCCCCACAAGGGCCTCGTCGGCCGGGTCGAGCGCTGTGCGCAGATGCTGAAGGACCCGGCGACGTGGCGGGACATGCGGTGGCTGCTGGCCGACATGACGGGCGGCGCGATCCTCGCGCCGGCACTGATCCTGGAGGGCGTCTTCGGGCTGCTGCTCGCGGCGGGGCTGTGGGAGCCGATCGTCACGGCACAGGGCACCTACTGGTACACGTTCCTGCCGGTCAGGGACGGTACGGCGCACCTCGCCGCCCCGTTGGGCCTCGCCTGGATAATTCTCGCGCTGCACATCAATCCCCTTCTCGTACGCGCCCACTTCCGGCTCGCCGGCGCGGTGCTCACCCCCAGCCGTGCAAAGGAGCTCGAGCAGCGCATCGACCGGCTGACCGAGACCCGTCACGACGCCGTGGACTCCTCGGCCGCCGAACTGCGCCGTATCGAACGGGATCTGCACGACGGGGCGCAGGCCCGGCTGGTCGCCATGGGGATGAACCTGGGCACGATCGAGGCGCTGATCGAGAAGGATCCGGCCCAGGCGAAGGCGCTGATCTCCAAGGCACGTGAATCGTCGGCCGAGGCGCTGACGGAGCTGCGGGACCTGGTACGCGGCATCCATCCGCCGGTGCTCGCCGAACGCGGCCTCGGTGACGCGGTGAAGGCGCTGGCGCTGCGGCTGCCGGTGCCGGCCGAGGTGGACGTGGACCTGCCGGTTCGTGCGGACGCGCCGGTCGAGTCGGCCGCGTACTTCGCGGTGAGCGAGGCACTCACCAACGCCGTGAAGCACTCGGGCGCCGACCGCATCTGGGTGGACATCAGCCGCAGCGACGGCGCGCTGCGCATCTCGGTGACCGACAACGGCAAGGGCGGGGCGGTGACCGGGGCGGGCTCCGGGCTGAGCGGTGTCGAACGGCGGCTCGGTACATTCGACGGAGTCCTGGCCGTCAGCAGTCCCGCGGGCGGTCCCACCATGGTCACCATGGAGATACCTTGCGAGTTGTTCTAGCCGAGGACCTGTTCCTGCTGCGGGACGGCCTGGTCCGCATGCTCGAGGCGTTCGGCTTCGAGATCCTGGCCGCCGTGGAGAGCGGACCGGAACTGAGCAGGGCACTCGCCGAGTCGGAGCCGGACGTCGCCGTCGTCGACGTCCGGCTCCCGCCGTCCCACACGGACGAGGGCCTGCAGTGCGCGCTGGCGGCACGGCGGGCGAGACCGGGGCTGCCGGTGCTGGTGCTGTCGCAGCATGTGGAGCAGCTGTACGCGCGGGAGCTGCTGGCGGACGGGACCGGCGGCGTCGGCTATCTGCTGAAGGACCGCGTCTTCGACGCGGAGCAGTTCGTCGACGCGGTGCGCAGGGTCGCGGCCGGCGGGACGGCGATGGATCCGCAGGTGATCTCGCAGTTGCTGTCGCGGCGCTCGCACGACAAGCCCATGGGCGGCCTGACACCACGTGAGCTGGAGGTCATGGATCTGTTGGCGCAGGGCCGTTCGAACGCGGCGATCGCGGAACGGCTGGTGGTGACCGAACGGGCGGTGGCCAAGCACACGTCGAACATCTTCGCCAAGCTGAACCTGCCGGTGTCCGACGACGACAACCGCCGGGTACTCGCCGTGCTCGCCTATCTCGACCACGGGCGGACGGTGCAGGGCTGAGCGGCGAGGTGCCCGTTTTCGGCAGAGTCCAAACGGTTTTGACACCGGCGACTTCTACAATTTCCGCACACCGCTGAACGCCCCGCCGACGGTGCCCGTATGGAACGACGCGCTACTTCCCTCCCCCGGGATTGGAGTTCCATGGGACGCACATCGAGAAAACGCTCAACGCTGGCGAACCGGGCGATCGCTGCTTCGGCTGCCCTCCTTCTGGGCGGGGGTGGGCTGGTCGCGGCCAATTTCTACGCTTCCGCCCATGAAAGCTGGGGCGGCGACCGGAACGGGCCGAGAACCCAGAGTGCGGGTGGGTCGGTCTCCACCATCGACTGCCCGGAAGTCGTCAATTCCATCGAGGAGATACCCGACGACCAGCGGTTCGCCGTCGACCGCGAACTGGCCACCCTGGACAACCAGATCACCACGTACTACCAGCGGTTCGCCGACAACAAGGAGCGGGTGCAGAGCGACCGCACCTTCGCGGAGAACCAGATTCTGGCGCCACTGAGGAACGAACGGCTGGTGATCATCCAGCGGATCGTCGCACTGATCGACCGCTCGGCCGAACGCCCTCAGGGCCTGGAGGCGACGGCACCGTGCACACTGCGCGGCGACGAGGACCAGAACAACGACCAGAACGACGGTCAGGACAACGACGGCGACCAGGAGCAGGGAGGCCAGGACCAGGGCCAGGACGGCGGCGACCAGGACAACGGCAACGACAACGGGGACGGCGGGAACGAGGACAACGGGGACGGCGACAACGGCGGGAACGAGGACAACGGCGGCCAGGCAGGCAACGGCCCCGTGGCCGACGACTTCGTCGAGATCGAGTCCGTCGAGCCGAACGTCGAGAACCCGCGCAAGTTCCGGGGCGCCTCCCGGGGCACCTTCACCACCGAATGCGGCGTGAACGAGAACGGCAAGTTCAATTCCGACAACGTCATCGCCGCCCCGGGTGTCAGCAACGGCGCGCACCATATGCACGACTACGTCGGCAACCAGGCCAATGACGCCTTCGCCAGCGACGACGATTTCGCGAACGGGGACACCACCTGCAACAACCAGGGCGACAAGTCGACGTACTACTGGCCCGTGCTGCGGCTGCAGAACGGCCAGAACGAGTTCGACGCCGGTGAGGACGGTGGCGGCAACGACCAGAACGTCGGTGAGATCCAGACACCGTCGGACGTCACGCTGACTTTCGAGGGCAATCCGCGCAGCAAGGTCACCGCGATGCCGAAATTCCTGCGCATCATCACCGGTGACGCCAAGTCCTTCACCAACGGCGACGCGAATGCCAATGCCTCCTGGAGCTGCACCGGATTCGAGGACCGTCAGCTGAAGGACAAGTATCCGATCTGTCCCGAAGGCAGCCAGGTCGTGCGGAGCTTCAAGTTCCAGAGCTGCTGGGACGGCCAGAACACCGACAGCGCGAACCACCGCACCCATGTGGCCTTCGCAGAGGAGGACGGCAGCTGCCCCGACGGCTTCCGGGCCATCCCGCAGCTGGTGCAGCGGATCGTCTACGACGTGCCGCCGCCGGTCTTCGACGGCCAGAACGCCTCGGTCTTCGCGGTCGACTCGTTCCCCGAGCAGCTGCACAAGCCGATCACCGACCACGGTGACTTCATCAACGTCTTCAACGAGGACCTGATGGACGAGATGGTGGACTGCATCAACGACGGCCGTCGTTGCCAGTGATCCGCTGAGCGCGAGAGGCCGGGCCGGCCGGGGGTTCTCCCGGGCCGGCCCGGCCTCTTCCCGTCTGCGGACGGACGACGGACGGCGCCGCCTTTCCCGGGCCGGTGCGGGAGCACCCGGACCGGCCCGGTGGTGGCGTGCGTGTGTGTCAGTGCGGTAGGTCAGTTCCTGCCGTGCGCTCCGTGCGTTCCGTGCCCTTCATGGCCGCCGTCCTCGCCGCCGTTCTCGCCGCCGCTCGAGCCGTGCTGCGCACCGGTCTCTACCTCGCCGCCGAGCCGCCCGCGGAGGGCCGCGACGACCTGCTCGTCGCCGACCGCGACCCATCGGCGCCCGACCAGGTACGTGCCGCCGTAGTCGTTCGCCTCGTTGATCCACTCGCGCTGGCCGCGGTCGGTGCTGAAGGTCGCGAGGACGTACTTGCCGTCGGCCGTCCTGCAGTTGGCCTGACGCAGTTCCTCCGCGTCCGTCTGGATGTTCGGCTCGCAGTCGGCCCGGCGTGCGAGTTCCTCCAGGCTTCCGGTCGCCGTGCTCGGCGCCTGCGCCCCGCGCTGTTCCGCTCCGCCACGCCCGTCGCCCTCGTCACCGTCGTCGCCGGCTCCGCAGGCGGCCGTCAGAACCAGGACCACCACTGCCAGTGCCGTCCGGGCCGCCCGCCGTCCGCCGGTGCTCGTCGTCGTGCTCGTAACCGTCGTCGTACTCGTGCTCGTACTCGTCCGCATCCCGCCATGGTGCCCCTCCGGCCCCTCCCCGCGCGGCCGAACCATAGGTAATGTGCGCGCCTCAGCCCCCTGTTGTCGGCGCGCGGCTCAAAGCCCCGGCGACGTGGCCGGGTAGTGCCCGGGTGGTGTCGCGGCCGCCCGGCGGCCCCCGGCGGGGCCTAGGGTCCGCTCATGAACGCGATCCCTTCCACCACCGTCGCGAACCTTCGCGACCTCGGCGGTACGCCCCTGCCCGGCGGCCGGTCGGTGCGCAGCGGTCTGCTGTTCCGTTCCGGACAGCTCGACCGGATGGACGCCGCGTCCGACCCGGCCGTCGCCGCCCTCGGTCTCCGCACCGTCGTCGACTTCCGCACCCGGGCGGAACGCGACGCCCGCCCCGACCGGCTCCCGGAAGGCGGACGGCTGCTGCTCGCGGACGTGCTGGCCGACCAGGTCGCCTCCGGCCGGATGCCGGCGGCCGCCCGGCTGCGGCGGCTGCTGGCCGATCCGGCCGTCGCGGAGCAGGAGCTCGGCGGCGACCGGGGGCTGGAGATGTTCGCCGGCATCTACCGGGCGTTCGTGACGACCGAGTCGGCGCGCTCGTCGTACCGGGCGTTCCTGAACGAGGTCGCGGATCCCGACGCGGGCCCGCTGCTGTTCCACTGCACGGCCGGGAAGGACCGCACGGGATGGGCGGCGACCATCGTGCTCACTCTGCTCGGTGCGACGCCGGCGACCGTCGAGGCCGAGTACATGTCGGTCAATGCGGCGGTGCGCGAGGCGTTCGCTCCGCTGGTCGAGGGGTTCACGCTGCAGGGCGGGCAGCCGGAGACGGCCCTGTCGATCATCGGTGTGGTGCCCGATTATCTGGCGGCAGCCCTGGACGAGGTCGACGCCCGGTACGGCTCCATGGAGAAGTACGTCCGTGAGGGCCTCGGCATCACGTCCGCCGCCCTGAGGCGCATCCGCGAGCGGCTCGTCGTGGAGGACTGACTCGTCCCGTACCCCCTGCCGCGCCGGGTGACCATAGGACGATTCGCTCGTTCTGCTGAACGTGCGCCCACACGATTCCCCGGACCCGTTCGCCGGCCCCTCCACGACCGGCGCCTCCACGACGGACGCCTTCGGCCCGGTGTCCGGCACCGAGGCAGGGGCCGGTGCGGAGGCCGGGGTGGGACAGGCGGAGGCGGTGCTCGTCGAGCACTACCCGCGTCTTGTGCGGATCGCCTACCTGGTGCTGCCCTCGTCCCTCGGCCAGGGCCGGCGCGTACTGACCGCCCATGCCCTCGTGCAGCGGTCGCTGCCCCGTGGCGACACCGCGGCCGGCGCGGGCGCACCGGCCGTTCCTCGCGCCCGCCGCCCCGAGGGGGCCCGCGACCCCGGCTACGCGTATCTGCGGGACCGGGTGGTGCGCCAGGCGCTGGACGCGTCGCTGCCGCTGCGGCGCTTGGCACGGCCCCGGCGGGCGCAGTTCCCGCCGCTGCTGCCGCACATGTGGGGCGTGCGGGTCTTCCCACGGTCCGGCGGTGCGGGCGAACTCGCCCTGGACCAGCGCCTGTCGGCCCTGTCCGGGCCGGCCAGGGCCGCGTACGTGCTGCGCGCCCTGGAGAAGCTGTCCGACCGTGAGGTGCGTGAGGTATTGGAGCGGGCGGGGGCGGCGGACCCCGAGGGGGCGCTGGCGGAGGCCGACGGGGTACGGGACGAACGGGGCGGCGCGGACCTGCTCGGCTCCTCCGAGTTCGACGCCTGTTCACTCCAGGTGCGGCCCACCGATCTGCTGCGCCGCCGTCGGCACGCCAGGGCGGCCGTGGTCGCCGCCGCGGCGCTCGCGGTGTGCGGGACGCTGCTCCTGCTGCCGGGCGGCGGGGAGGGCGACGTGCGGAGCGGGCCGTACACCGGTGACGCCGCTGTGCAGGCGGCGCTCGACCCGGACAGGCTGGTGCGGATCCCGGCCACGGCGTGGCAGGAGTCCGTCCGCAGGGACTTCTCGGTGTGGCCGGCCCGGGGGCCGCTCACCCGGGACCGGCCCCTGCTGCGGCGGGCGCTCGCCGCCTGGGCGGATCCGGATGACGCGGTCCGGGTCAGCGCGACGCCCGGGACACCGTCGGGACCCCCGCCGGGCCCGCCGCACCTGCTGTACGCGGGCGACGTGGGCCGCGCCCGTGTGGTCGTGCTGTACGACGGGCTGCGCGTCGTCCGTTACGCGGAGCCGGCCAGGCCGGGGGCCGCGCCGAACGGCGTGGCCCTCGACTTCGCCCGCACGGACGGTGCGGACGCCGCCGGGTCCGGCGCGCTCGTGGCCGGGCGTTCGCAGGCGTACGTCCGCTATCTGACGGCACCCTGGGTGCGCGGCGTCTCGGTGCGGGACCTCCTCGATCCGGACGGCGGGCCGCGGCCGCTCCGGCGGGACGCGAGCGGACTCACCGAACGGCTGCCGAGCCCCGCCCAGAGGCGGGAGTGCCGGTCGTGGCAAGCGCTGGAACTGACGGACGGCAGGACGACGGCGCTGGTGACGGACCTCGGCGAGCTGACACCCGCGCACCTGACCTACGGCCCGCCCGGCGCCCCCGCCGAGGTCGCGGGCGCCGCGGCGCGCGCGGCCTGGGCGCGTACGGCCTGTCTGCTGCCGGGGGTGCGGGCGCACGGCGTGCGCAGCGTCAACTCGTGGCGGTACGCCCGGCAGCGGCTGCCGGAGGCCAACGGCACGGCCGCCTGGGTCTGCACGCGCGCGGAGACCTGGCGGGGTACGGACAGCAGGGTCCTGGCCCACTTCCAGGCGCCCGCCCGTCCTGGTGCTCCGGGCACGGTGGTGGCGCGGGCGGAGGCCTCCCCGGCGTGCGGGGTGCGCGAGCCCCTGGTGCTCGCGGGGGTGCTGTGGCAGTCGCGAGCGGGCCAGTGGTACGTGCTGGCGGCCGGCAGCCGGCGGCTCGCCTCGGTCAGCGTCCTCGGCGACGGGGTGGAGGGCGGGGCGGCGGGCAACACCATCGCGGTCCGCGCCCACGCGGGTGCCCGGCCCGAGCTGAACGGCCGTCTCGCCGACGGCACTCCGGTGGGCTCTCTGCGCTGACCGGCGGCCTCGCGGCCGGCCTTCGAGGGGGGCCAACGGCAGCGGCGCCGCCCCGTGCGCTGGCACAGGACGGCGCCGCCGGACCGCTGGGCGGTCAGTTCTGGTTGTACCGCTCGATGAAGTGGGCCCGGTCGAAGGTCCAGTTGCCCGTCGGGGCACTCCAGCTGCCGACGTGCCCGTTCAGCTTGCCCGCGCCTGCGGCGGTCCAGGTGAACATCTTCACGCGGCCGTCGTCGTAGCCGTACATCCCGCCGAAGTCGTCGCGCCCGTCACCGTTGTAGTCACCGGTGACGAGTTCGACGTTGTCGCGCCAGATGTTGCCGTCCGGGGTGGACCATGCCTCGATGCGTGTCGGGAAGGTGCCCTTGGCGTCGGCGGCCCACACGTGGATCGCGTCGTGACCGTCGGCGTAGTCGTACCAGGCGGCCACGTCGTCACGGCCGTCGCCGTCGAAGTCACCGGCGTGAATGGTGGTGCGGTCGCGGCTGCCCCACGTGGCGCTGGTGTAGGAGCTGACCGGCGAGTTGAAGCCGCCGTTGGCGTCGGTGGTGAACGTCCACAGCTTCATCTCGCCGCTGTCGTAGCCGTAGAAGGCGGCGAGGTCGTCGCGGCCGTCACCGTTGAAGTCACCGACGGCGGGCTTGACGTGCGCGTACCACCAGTTGCCGGCCGGGGTCTCCCAGGAGGCGACGGGCGCGTTGAAGCCGCCGTCCGCCCTGGACTTGAAGGTGAAGAGCCGGTCGTTGCCCGCGTCGTAGTCGTACCAGGCGGCCACGTCGTCACGGCCGTCGCCGTCGAAGTCACCGCTGTAGATGTCGAAGTTCTCGAAGTTCCAGTTGCCCGCGGCGACCTTCCACGACGCGAACGGCTCGGCGAAGTTGCCGTCACCCTTGCCGAGCCAGGTGAACAGGGTCACCCGGCCGTCGTCGTAGCCATAGGCGGCGGCCACGTCCGAGATGCCGTCGCCGTTGTAGTCGCCGGTGGTGCGCTTCATGTTCTCCGCCCACCAGCCGCCGGCCGCACGGCTCCAGGCGTGGATGGGCGCCTTGAACCCGCCGTCGGTCTCGGTGGCGAAGGTGTGCAGCTTGTCGCTGCCGTCGCCGTAGTCGTACCAGTCGGCCATGTCGCTGCGGCCGTCGGCGTCGTAGTCGTGCCGGATGGCGGTGCCGCTGCTCCACCGGGACACGCCCTGGGCGTCGTACACGACGAAGTTGCCGCGGTCCTGGAGGACCACCGAGCCGCCCGCGGCGGTGGTCTTCGACTCCCACAGCTTCGTCGTGCCGTCCGCGGCGAGCACCACGAGGTTGCCGGTGGCGTCGAGGCGGGCGGTGGCGCCGGCGTTCCCCGCGGTGCCGGTGGACCACAGGGTCTTGCCGGCGTTGGAGGTGACGACCAGGTTGCCGTCGGCCAGCATGGAGACCTTGGCCGAGTTGGAGGTGAGCGTGTCGCCCGCGGTCATCACCTTGCCTGCCGGCAGGCGCGAGCCGATGGCGATGTTGTCCACGCGGGCGGAGAGGGCGCCGGTGCGGGTCTCGTCCGTGCCGAGGCATCCGCCCTGCCAGGAGCGGCTGCTGACGGCGACGAGCTCGACCTTGCCGTCCTTCTCGCGGAAGGCGGGACCGCCGGTGTCGCCCATGCAGATGGCGTCGGACGCGGTCGCACCGCTGATGCCGACCGTCTCGCCGGCCACGGAGTCGACGGTGAACCGGGCGGTGTGCAGCTTGTCCGGCACCCACTCGGTGGCGGTACGGCCGTAACCGGCGACCTTCAAGGTCTCGCCGACGGCGACCGGGGTCTGCGCGAACGCGACAGGCGCGATACCGGACGCGGGCTTCGCCAGGCGCGCCATGACGACATCGCGCCCGGCCCGCGGCACGAGCTCCACGACGTCACTGACATGCCCGCCCGTGGCGGTCAGATCCGTACGCCCGATCGTGGCGACCGTCCGCTCGGACGGCTTCCCCGCCGCGACGGTACCGGGCTGCTGCGGATCGGCGGCGAAACAGCTCGCGGCGGTCACGATCCACTGCGGCGCGACCAGCGCACCCGAACAAGATCTCTTACCGGCACCTATGTCCACCTTCGCGGTGAACGCGTACTGCCCGTCCGGCGCCGCGTCACCCACGACCGCCTGAGCGGGCGTGGCAAGCAGCGTGCTCGCGGTGAGCGCAGCGGCGACCATGGCGATCGTTGCTGCGCGTGGTGATGTCCTCGACAAGGTCATGTTCCTTCGATGTGTGCCGGGGCGCGGCCCTGATCGGATGCGTCCCGTCTCGGCGGACTGCGGTCCTGTGCGCCGGCCCGCGCCGGTGTGTGGCACCGGGGCGGGCCGGTCGCGCGGGGACAGGGGCCGGGGGCTCTCGTGGTGGAACCGCCCCCGGCCCGTGTCCGCACGGGTGCTACTGAATCGCCCTGCCGAAGTCGGCGCCCTCGGAGGGCAGACCGTCCTTGCCGGGCTGGTACGTGGTCACCGGCTCGGCTCCGCCGTCGAGCACGTTCGCCCACGGCAGGGCGTGGACGGCGCCGGTGGCGACGGGCCCGTAGGGCATGCCCACGTAGAGGTGGGTGCCGATGGCCGTCATGCTGCTGCCAAGGCGGTGCGAGGTGCCCGCAGGACCCGGAATGCCGGCCCGTCCGGCCTCCAGCCAGCGGTCGGTGGTACCGGGAGAACCGAGCAGGGAGAACGCCTGGATGGCTCCGGCGTCCTTGACGCTGCCGATGTCCTCGCCGGGGACGCCGACGGCCAGCACCAGGTCGGAAACGGTGCTGACGGCACCCGGCCTGCGATTCACCGCGGTGAGGCGCGAACCGAACTGGTCTCCGGCCTCTTCACCGCCCGACACGTCCTCGCGGGCCTGCTGGATGTCCGCGAGCTGGCTGATCGCTCCTGCTGCGGTGACGCGGATGGTGACGGCACGCCCGGCGTCCTGCACGGCCTCAAGGTCCTCGCCGGGTGATCCGACGCCGACGATCGACTCGGTGGCTGCCGGTGCACCGGCGGAACGGTGGTCGACCACCGCAAGCGCGGCGCCGAACTGGTCACCGGCCTCCGCTGCTCCGTTGACGGCGGTGCTGTCCTGGCTGAAGGTCACCTGAGGAGTGGGAATGCCGTCGGAGTTCGGCACGTGGCTCATCACATGGACGAGTCCGGAGTCGGCCGCGCTGCCGATGGCCTCGCCCGGAGCACCGATGACGAGACGCTGCGGCGAGCCCGCGAGCGAGGAGCCGAACCGGTCGCCCGCCTCGACGGCCGCGCCGACACCCGGCTTGTCCTGGTGCAGCGTGACACTCGAGGTGCCCCGCACGTAGAAGGTGCTGCCCGCGTCCTTCAGAGTGCCCAGGTCCTCGCCGGGAAGTCCGATCGCGAGGTAGGGCTCACCGGTGGCGGTGTGGCCGGCGGCCAGGGCGTGGCCCATCCGGTCGCCCGCCTCGGAGGCGGACGCCTTGATGGCGTCGGTGCCGGTGCCCTGCTCCAGGTTCAGGGAGCCCTTGCCCTTGGTGAGTCCGGCACGGTCGCCGTAGAGCACCTGCACCATGCCGGCGTCGACCTCGCCGCCGAGGTCCTCGGCCGGAATGCCCACGGCGAGATCGGTGCAGCCGTCGAGGTTGTGGTCGAAGACCGCGAGGGTCTCGCCGTACCAGTCACTGGCCTCGGAGCCGCCGGGTACGGCGTCGAGGTCCTGGGTGATCTCCGCGGTGCCCTTGCCGCCGCCGTAGACGATCCTGACCAGTCCGGCCTTGGCGTCGCCGCCGACGGTCGCGGCGGGGTCGCCGACGGCGATGTCGCGGATGCCGTCGCAGTTGAAGTCGGTCACGGGGGCCGCGGCCGCGAGTGTGTCCGCCCAGCTCTTCAGGTCGTCGGCCCGTGCGGAGAGGGCGCCGGTGCGGGTCTCGTCCGTGCCGAGGCATCCGCCCTGCCAGGAGCGGCTGCTGACGGCGACGAGCTCGACCTTGCCGTCCTTCTCGCGGAAGGCGGGACCGCCGGTGTCGCCCATGCAGATGGCGTCGGACGCGGTCGCACCGCTGATGCCGACCGTCTCGCCGGCCACGGAGTCGACGGTGAACCGGGCGGTGTGCAGCTTGTCCGGCACCCACTCGGTGGCGGTACGGCCGTAACCGGCGACCTTCAAGGTCTCGCCGACGGCGACCGGGGTCTGCGCGAACGCGACAGGCGCGATACCGGACGCGGGCTTCGCCAGGCGCGCCATGACGACATCGCGCCCGGCCCGCGGCACGAGCTCCACGACGTCACTGACATGCCCGCCCGTGGCGGTCAGATCCGTACGCCCGATCGTGGCAACGGTCCGCTCGGACGGCTTCCCCGCCGCGACGGTACCGGGCTGCTGCGGATCGGCGGCGAAACAGCTCGCGGCGGTCACGATCCACTGCGGCGCGACCAGCGCACCCGAACAAGATCTCTTACCGGCACCTATGTCCACCTTCGCGGTGAACGCGTACTGCCCGTCCGGCGCCGCGTCACCCACGACCGCCTGAGCGGGCGTGGCGAACAGGGCACCCGTGGTGAGCGCCGCGGTCATCAGCCCGACGGCGGTGGTTCTTCGTGATCGATTTCTTGGCACAGTGCTTCCTTGGCTGTGTGGGGAGTCCATGGGTCTGGCCAGGATCAGCCGGTGACGCGGAGCTCGACGAGCACGGTGGGGGCTCCGCCGACTCCTTCGCCGACACCCTTGAAGTCGTCCTTCGGCACGTCCACGGTCTGGGTCTTGCCCTCCGCGGTGAGGTCGGCGCTCACCGGGCGGTCCGAGGTCTGGATCGCGAACACGTCGGGGATCTCCAGCGTCAGGTAGCCGCTCGAGCCGGTGGCGCGGAAGCAGTACATGCCGTCGGCTGTCTGCCGCGTCCACACCTGGATCTGGTTGACGGACGAGTCGCAGTCGGCGAGAAGCAGGTGGCCGTCGCCCTTGAGCAGCTTGATGCCCTTCTCGGCCAGGATCTTGTCGGCGTCGGGGTAATTGAATTCCTCGACGGCGACCGGGGGAATGTCCCCTTCGGCGGCGACCTGGGCGGTGGTGCCTTCGGCGGCAGCGGCGGAAGCCACGGCGAAAGTGGAAGCTCCGCCAACGGCCACAGCGGTTCCGACGGTGGCGGCAACGAGCCACTTACGAGCGGTCGATATCACAGAAATGACTCCTTCGTGAAAAACGCAGTCGGCACATCCACCGGACAGAACGTCATGTGACGTCACGTCAATCGGCGAAGCTGGACGGTAGTTCAGCCCTCACGAAGAGCACATGGTGATACACGCCACACCCCCCCGCGAGCCGTGCTTCAAGATCGCGCCAGACTAGCACCCGGGCCCGACAGGCATTCTGACCACATGTCACCGGTGAGAGAAGAGACATCGGCCCGGCAGAGGGTTGCATCGATTTCCGGCCAACCTTTCGGAATTACTCAAAGGCATTCCGAAATGCTTCCACCGCCGTCGCCGCGCCGAAATGCGGCAGTCGGCAGTCCGAGGTCCGCAGACGGCAGACGGCAGACGGCAGACGGCAGTCCGCAGTCGGCACGGGCGCGTGTTTCCGTCGCCCACCGGTGAATCCGGTCCCGGAGTCGGCGCAGGGGCGGCTCGAGCGCAGGATCACCGAGCCTTCCGCCGGCCCGCTCCCCGCTGCTGCCGGTCCCCGGGGCCCGCCGGCGGCACGCTCCTCGTGTCTCCTCGCGGAGCACGGCGAGGACGGTGGGTAGGGTGTCCGCATGACGACCGGGGTGCGGCGCAGGATGGGCGTCGAAGAGCGCAGACAGCAGCTGATCGGTGTGGCGCTGGATCTGTTCAGCCACCGCTCCCCCGACGACGTCTCGATCGACGAGATCGCGGCTGCCGCGGGCATCTCCCGTCCGTTGGTCTACCACTACTTCCCCGGCAAACAGAGCCTGTACGAAGCGGCGTTGCGGCGGGCCGCCGACGAACTCGCCGCCCGCTTCCTCGAACCGCGGGAGGGCCCGCTCGGCGCGCGACTGCTGCGGGTCATGGGGCGGTTCTTCGACTTCGTCGACGAACACGGCCCGGGTTTCTCCGCGTTGATGCGGGGCGGCCCCGCGGTCGGATCGTCCACGACCACCGCGATGATCGACGGCGTGCGGCAGGCCGCGTACGACCAGATCCTGACGCACCTGGACGTCGACGACCCGTCGCCGCGCCTCGCACTGGTCGTGCGCTCCTGGGTGTCGCTCGCCGAATCGACGGCGCTGCTCTGGCTCGACGGACGCCGCATCCCGCGCGCCGAGCTGGAGTTGCAGCTGGTGCACGACTTCGCGGCGCTGGCCGCGGTGAGCGCCGCCTACGACGAGGAGATGGCCGGCCTGCTCGTCCGCATCCTCGCGGAGGAGCCGATGGACGGTCCGTTCGGCGAACTCGTGGCCCGGCTCACGCAGCTGGCGCCGGCGATCACGAAGGTGCCCGCTCAGCGCCTCCGGTAGGACGCTTCAAGGTCCCGCACCTCGGCCGACAGGACCGGCATCGGGCCGCCGGCGGTCTCCAGATGACCGGCCAGCAGGTCGAGCACCGCCTCGGACAGCTCGGCCTTCAGCTCGGGAGCCCGGCCGGGAAGCAGCGCGATCCCGACGTGCACGACGGCGTCCTCGGCACCGCCCGCGCCGACCACCGTGTCCTCGATCCGGCGGAACCTGGTCTTGCAGGCGTCCAGCCGGGTGTCGACCGTCCGCACGACCAGCGCGTGCAGCTCACGGGCGAAGCCGTGGCGGTCGAAGGAGGGGTCCACGGTCTGCGAGTAGTCGACGGTGATCTGCGGCATGGGAACTCTCCGGTCGTCGGGGGCGGGCACCCGGCGGAGCCCGCGCCATCATTGGCCCATGATCGCCGACTCCGCCATCCGTCCCGCCACCGCCTCCGACTCCGACGTGGAGACCCTCGTCTCCCTCTACGACGGCGCCGCCCGCTGGATGCTGCGCCACCGCATCGACCAGTGGAAACCCGGCGACAAGGACGCCGCCCACTTCCGGCACCGGATGACCGAGGGCGAGGTGTGGCTGCTGCAGCTGGGCGGGCGGACGGCCGGGGCGTACGAGATGTGGTGGGACGACGTGCCGGCCTGGGGCGTGCAGCCGCCGGTCGCCGGCTACGTGCACCGCCTCATGACCGCGCGCGGCGCGGACGCGCCGCCCGGCGCCGGCCGCGTGCTGCTCGCCCACGCCGAGCGGCGTATCGCCGCAGCCGGACGGGAACTGGCCCGGCTGGACTGCCTGAGCCGCAATCCGCGGCTGCGCGCCTACTACGAGGCCGCCGGCTACCGGGTGGTGGGCGAGGAGCCCGCCAAGGTGGCGGCGGACGGCAGCAGTTACGGGGTGCTGCTGCTGGAGAAGCGCCTCGCTCGCAGCGCGAGCACCCCAACTCCCCCACCCATGACGCCCGGTGGGCAGCCGCCGACGTGACGGGTACAGTCCGGTCCGTGACCGCACCCGCCCGGCTGGCCGACATCGCGACCCAGGCGGGGGTCAGCGAAGCGACGGTGAGCCGGGTCCTCAACGGAAGGCCGGGCGTCGCCGCGACCACCCGCCAGTCGGTGCTCGCCGCCCTCGACGTGCTCGGCTACGAACGCCCCCTCCGGCTGCGCCGGCGCAGCGCGGGCCTGGTGGGGCTGATCACTCCCGGTCTCGACAACCCGATCTTCCCGGCCCTCGCCCAGGTCGTCGGCCAGGCCCTGACCCGGCAGGGATACACCCCGGTGCTGGTCACCCAGACACCCGGCGGGTCGACGGAGGACGAACTCACCGAGATGCTGGTCGACCGCGGCGTCTCCGGCATCATCTTCGTCTCCGGGCTGCACGCCGACACCACCGCCGGCCTGGACCGTTACGACCGGCTCCGCGCCGAGGGCGTCCCCTTCGTCCTCGTCGACGGATACGCGCCCGGTGTGTGCGCGCCGTTCATCTCGACGGACGACCGCGGCGCGATGCGGCTCGCCGTCACCCACCTCGCCTCGCTCGGGCACACCCGGATCGGCCTCGCGCTCGGCCCGAGGCGGTTCGTGCCGGTACAGCGCAAGATCGAGGGGTTTCGGCTCGCCGTGCAGGAGCAGCTCGGCATCGCGCCGGAGGCTTCCGGCGAGTTGGTCCAGCACTCCCTCTACACCCTCGAAGGCGGCCAGGCAGCGGCCTCCGCGCTGATGGACCGGGGGTGCACGGCCGTCGTCTGCGCCAGCGACATGATGGCTCTGGGGGCGATACGCGCCGCCCGTCGGCGGGGCCTCGAAGTGCCGGACGACGTCTCCGTCGTGGGATTCGACGATTCACCGCTGATCGCGTTCACCGACCCCCCGCTGACCACCGTCCGCAAACCGGTGCAGGCGATGGGTCAGGCGTCGGTGCGTGCGCTCCTGGAGGAGACGGGAGACAGCCACTCGGCGCCCGTACCGGACCGGCCCCGGACTCCCGTGCACGGCGAATTCGTCTTCATGCCGGAGCTGGTGGTCCGCGGTTCGACGGCTTCGGGACCGGGACGCGGCCCCGGACGCGCCCCTGGACGTGACCCCGGGGGCGACCCCGGACACGACCCCGCAGTCCCCTCTCCTCCGTGAGGGGGAGAGTGTGCGGTACGAACCCGACGGAGGGATGATCGGAGGGAGCCGTTCATCTGGCAAACTCCTCTCTCATGGGTGAAGCGACCGTGAAGACTCTTGAAGGGCGGACGGCGACCCCGTCACCCATGGTGGAGGACGAGGCCGCGGCCTCGCCCGGCCGTCCGCGCCTCCGGACGCGACTCCCACGGACGCCCGCCCGCCCCAGCATCTGGTTCGAAGTCATGCTGATCGCGGTGAGTTACTGGACGTACTCGCTCATCCGCAACGCCGTGCCCGAGCAGAAGAACCAGGCCCTGCGCAACGCCGACTGGATCTGGCAGGCGGAGCAGACCCTCGGCATAGCGGTGGAGGCGTCCGTCAACCACGCGGTGAACTCGGTGACATGGCTCATCGTGTCGATGAATTACTACTACGCCACCCTGCACTTCATCGTGACGATCAGTGTGCTGGTCTGGCTCTACCGTGTGCATCCGGGCCGTTACGCCGCGGCCCGGCTCGTCCTTTTCGCCACGACCGGTGTGGCTCTGGTCGGTTACTACCTGTACCCGCTCGCGCCGCCCCGGTTGATGAACGGCCAGAACTTCATCGACACGGTCCTGGTCCATGACACCTGGGGCTCGATGGCCTCCGGCGACCTCAAGAACATGTCGAACCAGTACGCGGCGATGCCGTCCATGCACATCGGCTGGTCGGTATGGTGCGGTGTGATCATCTTCGCGCTGGCGGCGGCGCCGTGGGCGAAGATCCTCGGCCTGCTGTACCCGACCCTGACGCTGGTCGTGATCGTCGCCACGGCGAACCACTTCTGGCTGGACGCGGTGGGCGGCATCGTCTGCCTGGCGTTCGGCTTCGGCGTCTCGTACGCGTGGTACCGGGCGCTGCCGCAGCAGCTTCCGCAGCTGGTGGCCGAAGTCCCCCGCGGCGGGGGGCCGGGCGGCAGCGGCCTGCGCCGCTTCCTCCCCGCGGCCCGCACCTGACACCACCGGGCACCTGCGGGGGCTCAGCCCCCGGACCCCCGCGCCTCAATCGCCGACGGGGCTGCAGTGCAGCCCGCCCGGCGATTGAGGGCACCGCGCGAAGCGCGGTACGGGTCCTGGGGGTCCCCCCACGCCGCCAGGCGTAGGGGAAGAGCCCGGTTTCGGGAAGGGGCGGGTAGGGGACAAGGCCCCGCGCAGCGGCCCCGCCCAGCCCGCCGACTACGCCCCGTAGAACACCGCTTCCATCACCCCGCGCGCCCTCCGCGTCACCCTCCGGTAGTCGTCCAGCATGTCCCCCACGTGCCCCGGCCCGTACCCCAGGTAGCGCCCCACCGCCGCCAGTTCCCGCGCGTCGGAGGGGAACGTGTCGCCCGCCCGGCCGCGGACCAGCATCACGCCGTTGCGCACGCGGGTCGCGAGGACCCAGGCGTCGTCGAGGGTGCGGGCGTCGTCCTCGGAGAGGAGGTCCGCCGCCCGCGCCGCCGCGAGGGCCTCGCGGGTGCGGGTGGTGCGCAGCCCCGGCTCCGACGCCCCGTGGCGCATCTGCAGCAGCTGGATGGTCCATTCGACGTCGCTCAGGCCGCCCCTGCCGAGCTTGGTGTGCAGGGTCGGGTCGGCACCCCGCGGCATCCGTTCGGACTCCATGCGCGCCTTGAGGCGTCGGATGTCGCGCAGCGCCTCGTCCCCGAGCCCCTGCCGCGGGTACCGCAGCGGGTCGATCAGCTCGACGAACGCTGCGCCGAGCGCGGCGTCGCCCGCCATCGGCCTGGCACGCAGCAGTGCCTGGCTCTCCCAGGTCAGGGACCACCGGCGGTAGTACGCCTCGTACGAGGCGAGCGTGCGCACCAGCGGTCCGTTGCGGCCCTCGGGCCGCAGGTCGGCGTCGATGAGGAGCGGCGGGTCGGCGGTCGGCAGCTGGAGCAGCCGCCGCATCTCGGCGACGACGCTGTTCGCGGCCCGTGCCGCTTCCTGCTCGTCGACGCCTTCGCGCGGCTCGTGGACGAACAGGACGTCCGCGTCGGAGCCGTAGCCGAGCTCGTGCCCGCCGAAGCGGCCGACGCCGATGACCGCGAAGCGGGTGGGGAGGGTGTCGCCCCACTGTTCGCGTACGGCGGCGCGCAGCGCGCCCGCGATCGTGGCCGCCGTCAGTTCGGTGACGGCGTCGCCGACGCGGTCCACCAGGGCGCCGGGGTCGCCCTCGGCCGGGTTGTCCTCGGTGCCGTACGAGCCGATGAGGTCGGCGGCGGCGGTGCGGAACAGCTCCCGGCGCCGCACCCCGCGGGCCGCGGCGACCGCCGCCTCCGCGGTGTCGGCGCGGCCGACGGCGGCGAGGACCTCCTGTTCGAGGTGGTCGCGGCCGCGTGGCCGCAGTCCGCCGGGATCGCCGAGGATCGCGACGGCCTCGGGCGCACGCAGGAGCAGGTCGGGCGCGAGCCGCCCGGCGGACAGCACCCGCGCCAGGTTCTCCGCGGCGGCGCCCTCGTCGCGCAGCAGCCGCAGGTACCAGGGCGTCTTGCCGAGCGCGTCGGAAACCTTGCGGAAGCCGAGGAGGCCCGCGTCGGGGTCGGCCGAGTCGGCGAACCAGCCGAGGAGGACGGGCAGCAGGGTGCGCTGGATGGCGGCCTTGCGGCTGACCCCGGAGGCGAGCGCCTCCAGGTGGCGCAGCGCGGCGGCGGGGTCGGCGTATCCGAGGGCCTCCAGGCGCTGGCCCGCGGCCTTGGGGCTGAGCCGGGTCTCGCCGGGGGCGAGCTGCGCCACGGCGTCGAGCAGCGGCCGGTAGAAGATCTTCTCGTGCAGGCGGCGCACCACGGAGGCGTGCCGTTTCCACTCGCGGCTCAGGGTGGTGACGGGGTCGGTGCGCAGTCCGAGGGAGCGCGCGAGACGGCGCAGGTCGGCCTCGTCCTCGGGCACGAGGTGGGTGCGGCGCAGCTTGTACAGCTGGATGCGGTGCTCCATGGCCCGCAGGAAGCGGTACGCCTCGTCCAGCTGCGCCGCGTCCGCCCGGCCGACGTAGCCGCCGGCGGCGAGGGCCTGGAGGGCTTCGAGGGTGGTGCCGCTGTGCAGGGTGGCGTCGCTGCGGCCGTGGACGAGTTGCAGCAGCTGCACGGCGAACTCGACGTCGCGCAGGCCGCCGGGGCCGAGCTTGAGTTCGCGCTCTATCTCGGCGACGGGGATGTTGTCGACGACGCGGCGGCGCATCTTCTGCACGTCGGCGACGAAGTTCTCGCGTTCCGCCGCCTGCCAGACCAGCGGCGCGACCGCTTCCGCGTAGGCCTGGCCGAGAGCGGTGTCGCCGGCGACGGGCCGGGCCTTGAGGAGCGCCTGGAACTCCCAGGTCTTGGCCCAGCGCTGGTAGTACGCGAGATGGCTGGAGAGGGTGCGCACCAGGGGCCCGTTGCGTCCTTCGGGCCGCAGGTTGGCGTCGACGGGCCAGATGGTGCCCTCGACGGTCGTCTCCGAGCAGATGCGCATCAGGTGGGAGGCGAGCCGGGTCGCGGCCTGCAGTGCCTTGGCCTCCTCGGTGCCGTTCGTGGGCTCGGCGACGAAGATGACGTCGACGTCGGAGACGTAGTTGAGCTCGTTGCCGCCGCACTTGCCCATGGCGATGACGGCGAGCCGGCAGGCCGCCGCGTCCTCGGGGGCCGCGGCGCCTGCGATGGTGAGGGCCGCCCGCAGGGTGGCGGTGGCGAGGTCGGCCAGTTCGGCGGCGGCCTCCGCCACGTCGGTGGTGCCGCACACGTCGCGGGCGGCGATGGCCAGCAGGCAGCGCCGGTAGGAGACGCGCAGGGAGACGGAGTCGGTCGCGTCGCAGAGTCCGCGTTCGAAGTCGGCGACGCCCGGGTGCAGGTCGGCCGACTCGTAGGTGGCGAGGGCGTGCCAGTCGCGGGGGTGGCGCACCAGGTGGTCGCCGAGCGCCTCGGACGCGCCGAGGACCCCGAGCAGCCGGTCGCGCAGTGGCTTCGCGGTGATCACGTTGTCGAGGAACCGGCGCCTCTCGTCCGCCTCGTGGGCCTCGACGAGGCGGACGAGAGAGCGCAGGGCGAGGTCGGGGTCGGCGGTGGCGCCGAGGGCGTCGAGGAGGACCGGGTCGCTGCGCACGGGCGCCATGTCGGGCAGGTCGAGGAGCCGTGAGGCGGCGGACGGGTCGGTGAAGCCGTGCCTCAACAACCGGGTGAACGTACTGCTCCTGCGCCCCGGAACCGTCATCCCGGTCTCCCGTCCTGCCGTGTCGCCCTGCCGCCGTGTGCGCTCGAGCGTAGCCGCAGGCCACGGCGTGCTGCCCGGCGCACCACGCGGTGCCGCGCCGCGCGGGGGGCCGGCCGGCCCGTGCGCGGGGGCCGATGAGTCCGGACGCCGGGCACGGTCTACCAGTGCGACGGCCCTTCCGGCTTCGACGAGAGAGGACCACGTGATGCCACACGTCACACCCACCGCGGAGCTCGATGTCCGCTTCAGCGATCCGAAGGCGTCGGCGGCCGACTGGTCGGCGGCGGCCGCTCAGCTCCGCGACGCCGAGGTGTTCTGGCTGACGACCGTACGGCCGGACGGCCGCCCGCACGTCACGCCGCTGATCGCCGTCTGGCAGGACGACGCCCTGCACTTCTGCACCGGCCCCGGGGAGCGCAAGGCGAAGAATCTCCGGGAGAACCGGGAGGTCGTCCTCACCACCGGCGCCCCGTCGCTGAGCGAGGGCCACGACGTGGTCGTCGAGGGCGAGGCGGTGCGCGTGACCGACCCGGCGGCGCTGGGCGTCCTGGCGGACGCGTATGTACGCAAGTACGGTCCGGACTGGACGTTCACGGTCGGCGACGGCGTGTTCGTGCACGAAGCCGGCGAAGCACTGGTATTCCGGGTGGCGCCGCGGACGGTCTTCGGCTTCGCGAAGGGCGACCCGTTCGGCCAGACCCGCTGGCGCTTCACGCAGTGAACCTCGACGTGAGCCTCGACCCGACGATAGGAAACCCCCTGTGGAACTGACCCTTGAAGTCGTCCCCGTCCCGGTCACGGACCTGGACCGCTCGAAGACCTTCTACGCGGAAGCCTGCGGTTTCAAGGTCGACCTCGACTCCGAGGTCGCGCCCGGTATGCGGATCATCCAGCTGACTCCGCCGGGTTCGCGCTGCTCCGTCGCCCTGATGAGCGGCCTGCCCCCGCACCCCGAGCAGCCCACGATGTCACCGGGCAGCCTCCACGGTCTCCAGCTGTGCGTCACGGACATCGCCAAGGCCCATTCCGAGCTGATGTCGCGCGGGGTCCCGGTGACGTCGATCCAGCACGTCGGCGCGACGGGCTGGGAGGAGGGCACGGGCGAGGAGTGGAACTCGTTCATGTTCTTCAAGGACCCGGACGGCAACAGCTGGTGCGTCCAGGAGGCCCCGGCTCCGCTGTCGGAGCGCTGAGGACCGCGACGGCGCCGCCGGGGTCGGTCCGTCAGCCGTCCGGGCGGTGACGGCCCCGGGCAGCGCGGCAGTCCGTCCCTGCCGGGTACGCGCGCGTGGCCGCCGCGTCGGCGCCGAGCGACGGCGACCGAACGGCGTCACTGTCAGAGGCGGCTGGTATCCATGGGCGCATGGATACCGATCACGTGTCTCCAGCCGACCTGGCCGCCCTCCGCTCGGCGTTCGGCGTGGACGACGGCGGCGAGTCGGCACTCGGCTGGGACGCCGTCCGTGCCTTCGAGGCGGAGCACGGCGTCGTGCTGCCGGAGCCGTACCGCAGCTTCGTCGCGGAGGTGACCGACGGCTCGTACCAGGGCCCGCCGGACTACGGTCTGATGCCGCTCGCCGAGATGCCGGACGACTGGGGCGACGACCGGCCGGTGCGGGACCTGAGCCGGCCGTTCCCGCTGACCTCGGCATGGCTCTGGGAGGAGGACGAGGAGGACGACGACCGGTCGGAGGAGGAGCGGGAGGCGCTTCTCGACGCGGTGTTCGACCACGGCTCCGTCGTGCTGGGAACCGACGGGTGCGGCATGTACTGGCACCTTGTCGTCACCGGCCCCCAGCGCGGCCACATATGGAACATCTCCGGGGAGGGTGCCGGACCCTTCGGGGCGGAATTCGGTCACACCACGTCGCAGCCCGGATTCGCAGGATGGGTCGCGCACTGGGCAGCCGGCAAGCCGTGGTTCGATGCCGCATGACCACACTTCGGGAAGAACCGTCGTTCCTGCATGACACCCGCGCCTCGTACGACGCGATCGCCGTCGACTACGCGGAGATGTTCAAGGGCGAGCCGGAGGTCAAGCCCCTGACCCTCGCCATGCTCACCGCCTTCGCCCGGACCGTCGCCGACGACGGGGGCGGGCCCGTCGTGGAGTTCGGGTCCGGGCCGGGGCGGGTGACGGCGTATCTCGACCGGCTCGGGACGGACGTCAGGGGCGTCGACCTGTCGCCCGCGATGGTCGCGCTGGCGCGGCGGACGTTTCCGGAACTCCGGTTCGACGAAGGCTCCATGACGGAGCTCGGCGGCTTCGCGGACGGGTCGCTGCGCGGCATCGTCGCCTGGTACTCGCTGATCCACCTGCCGCCCGCAGAGGTTCCCGGCGTACTCGCGGAGTTCCACCGCATCCTGGCGCCCGGAGGGCACCTGGCGCTGGCCTTCCAGGTCGGTGAGGACGTGTCGCGCCGTACCGAAGCCTTCGGCCACCGCCTGTCGCTCGACTTCCACCGCATGCGGCCGGACCGCGTCACGGAGCAGCTGCGGGAGGCAGGCTTCGCACCACTGGCGACCATGGTCCGCGAGGCGGCCCCGGACGAGAAGACCCCGCAGGCCCATCTGATCGCTCGTAAGCCGGACCGGGCGTAGACGCGCGGCCGCCCGGGCCGGGAGCTGTGCCCACCGGTCCGGGCCGGGTCGTTCACGCGGGTGGTGTCACTGCTGCGGCGGCTCGTCGCGGCGCTCCGTCCCGCCGGTGCCGCCACCTCCGTACTGGTCCCTCATCTTGTCCTGGGCCGTGTCCACGTGGCGGCGGTGCTTGCCCTGGGTCTTGTCGTCCACGGAGTCGCCGGCCCTGTCGATGCCCTGGTTCGTCTGGTCAGGGTGGCCTTTGAGCATGTTCTTGAGCTTGTCCATCATGGACATGGGGTTTTCCTCCTCGACGCAGGGTCCCCCGTCCCTCCAGGGTCACCGCACCGGGCGCGTTTCGCATCCGCACAGCCCGCCGAAGCGGACAGATCCCGGCCCAGTGGGCTATCGGGTCCCTACTGGCGACTCAAGGACCGGCTGACGCCCGCCGCGATCGTGGTCGCCAGCACCCAGCCGCCGATGATCAGGAGATACGCGAGCCACTGGTACGCACCCTGCGGGGCGTATGCGGTCTCCTGGCCGAAGCCGATGATCGGCAGCAGCAGGTCGAGGGTGTAGAAGAGCGGGTTGAACTCGGGCGCCTCGCCCGGTTTCAGCGCGGGCGGATGCTTGATGGCGAAGGCCAGGGCGCCCGTGAGCAGCAGGGCCGCCAGCCATCCCGCGGCGCGCATCGGGCGGAAGCCGTAGCCGACGGTCACGTCCTGGAGGTGGCCCCAGGCCCTGGCGTACCAGGGCAGGGTGCGGCGGTGGCGGCGGAGCTTGGCGAACTGGACGGTTCGGGCGGCGGCCTCGTCGCCGGCCGCGCGGTAGGCGCAGGTCAGCTGCTCGTATCCGAAGGGCAGATAGCCCCCCGTCTCGCGTTCCAGCAGCGGCAGCCGCTGCTCGGCCGGAAGGTGGGGGTCGAGCCGGCCGTAGGTGAGGCCGTCGACGAGGACCCGCTCGGGCCACACCTCCGGGGATATGTGCAGCAGATCCAGCTGGGCCCGGCGCAGGTTGACGGTCCCCTCGATGGGGGCCGCGCTGCGCAGCCACAGTTCGCCGACGACGCAGCTGCTGGCGCGCAGCGCGAGCCCTTCCGGGTTGGACAGTCGGGCGTAGGCCAGATTGAGCTGACCGGGGACTGCCGCGCCGGTGAGGTTGATCCGGCCTTCGGCCCGCAGCCGCATGGCGCGCAGGTCGGTGGCGACGACGATGTTCTCCGCGTGGAGGGCGGTGCCGCCGGGTCTGTGCAGCGTGGCGTCGTCGAGGTTGACCTGGCCGCCGACGGTGGTGCCGTTCAGCCGGGTCTCGCCGTGGACGACGAGGCTTGGCGCCCAGACGTCGGTGCCGACGGTGGCGTGGTTGAGGGACAGGGCCGGCTCGTCGAGGTCCGGTCCGCCGTCGCCCGGGCCGAGGTGCGCCCGGTTGAGGAAGATCGCGCCGCCGACCTGCGCCCCGGCAAGTCGTACGGGTCCGGTGACGCGGCAGCAGGTCAGCCGCAGGACGATGTCGACGCGCAGGGTGCCGGCGGTGAGGCCCGGAAGCACCGAGTCGGTCAGTACCAGGGCGCGGATCTGCGCGCCGTAGAGGTCCGGGGTCTTCTCGAAGTGGCACGCGCGCAGTCGTACGGGGCACTCGACCGTGCCGTACTTGAGGTCCAGTACGCCGGTGATGCGTGCGCCCCACAGTTTCAGGCCCGCGATCTCGCCGTCCCGGCTCGGCACGTCCACGAGCATCGCGCGCAGGACCTCTGCCCGTACGGTCCGCTCCGGGCCCCAGGACGCGCCGAGTGCGGGATCGTCGTCGGGGTCCTCGCGGAGGTCGACGGCCTCTCCCTTGGGGAACGCCTGAAGGACGCGCCGCTCCGCCGGTGTCAGGTCGGTGATCTCCACCGGCGGGATGCTGTCGCGTGCCCGTTCGAGCTGTCAACCCGCCCCGGACGCAGGCGTGTTGCTCAGCCGCCCATGGCGTCCAGCACGGCCTCGACCGCCGTCCTCACCCGGTGGTACGCCTGGTGGCGGCGCCCGCAGTGGCGCTTCGCGCGCCACCAGCGCCGGCGCGGCAGCTCACGGTGGCACCACTTGCATCTCCGCTGCCGCATCACGGCCCCCCTTTTTCCCCGTTGCGCGGCGGCCACCACCTCCGCCGCGCCCCGTACGCGCTCGCCTACAGCACCGGCAGCGACTTCCGCAGCTCGAAGGCCGTGACCTCGCTGCGGTACTCCTCCCACTCCTGCTTCTTGTTGCGCAGGAAGAAGTCGAAGACGTGCTCGCCCAGCGTCTGGGCCACCAGTTCGCTGCGCTCCATCAGGTCGATCGCCTCGCCCAGGTTCTGCGGCAGCGGGGTGATGCCCATCGCGCGGCGTTCCGCGTCGGAGAGGGCCCAGACGTCGTCGTCCGCGCCGGCCGGGAGCTCGTAGCCCTCCTCGATGCCCTTGAGGCCCGCAGCGAGCAGCACGGCGTACGACAGGTACGGGTTGGCGCCGGAGTCGAGGGAGCGGACCTCGATGCGGGCGGAGCCGGTCTTGCCCGGCTTGTACATCGGGACGCGGATCAGGGCGGAGCGGTTGTTGTGGCCCCAGCAGATGTACGAGGGGGCCTCGCCGCCGGCGCCGGCACTGCGGGTGGAACCGCCCCAGATGCGCTTGTAGGAGTTGACCCACTGGTTGGTGACGGCCGAGATCTCGGCGGCGTGCCGCAGCAGGCCGGCGATGAAGGAGCGGCCGACCTTGGAGAGCTGGTACTCGGCACCGGACTCGTAGAAGGCGTTGCGGTCACCCTCGAAGAGGGACAGGTGGGTGTGCATGCCGGAGCCGGGATACTCGGAGAACGGCTTCGGCATGAACGTGGCCTGGACGCCCTGCTCGAGCGCGACCTGCTTCATGACCAGGCGGAACGTCATGATGTTGTCGGCCGTGGACAGTGCGTCCGCGTACCGCAGGTCGATCTCCTGCTGGCCGGGCGCGCCCTCGTGGTGGCTGAACTCGACCGAGATGCCCATCGACTCGAGCATGGTGATCGCCTGGCGGCGGAAGTCCATGCCGACGTTCTGCGGGGTGTGGTCGAAGTAGCCGGAGCTGTCGGCGGGCGTGGGGCGGCTGCCGTCCACGGGCTTGTCCTTGAGCAGGAAGAACTCGATCTCGGGGTGGGTGTAGAAGGTGAAGCCCAGGTCCGAGGTCTTGGCCAGGATGCGCTTCAGCACGAAGCGCGGGTCCGCGAACGACGGCGAGCCGTCGGGCATCAGGATGTCGCAGAACATCCGGGCCGTGCCGGGGGCCTCGGCGCGCCACGGGAGGATCTGGAAGGTGGCGGGGTCCGGCTTGGCGATCATGTCCGACTCGTAGACGCGGGCGAAGCCCTCGATCGCGGAGCCGTCGAAGCCGATACCTTCGTCGAACGCCTGTTCAAGTTCGGCGGGTGCCACGGCGACCGACTTCAGGAAGCCGAGCACATCGGTGAACCACAGGCGTACGAAGCGGATGTCGCGCTCCTCGAGCGTACGGAGCACGAATTCCTGCTGCTTGTCCATGTCTGCGTTCCTACCCATCCTTGCCGGTCACGGCGCGTGCCTGCTCCCTGGAGCATCCCATCCGCGGGTTTCGGGGAGATTGCGTACGCGGCTGAGCCCATTGTGGGTCAGGGGCAACCCGGAAACGACCCTGAGGCCCCTCTCGCTCGCTTTTCCGGGCCACGGCCCCCGGCGGGTGGCCTGCCCCACGAGCTGAGCCGGCCGATCTGCCGCCCGACTGCGGTGCCGGACGCGCGCGCCCACTACGATCTGCGGCCATGGGGGGTTCGCGGTCCTACCGCCTCTCACGCACCACGCGTCCCACGGCTCTGCTGAGCGCCGTCGCGACGCTCCTCGGTGCGCTCTTCATCTGCCTCGTCCCGGCCGGTCCGCACCACGACACGACCGCTCCCCCGGCGTACGGGCCGCTCGTGGCGACCGCGTACAGCTGCCCGCACGACGAGGGCCGCTGCGGGCTGCTCCCGGTGCTGAGCCCCGCGGTGCTGACCGCGCCGCCCCTCGACGCCCCACCGACGGCGGGCGCCACACCCCCGTATCCCGGTCCGGACACCGAGGCCGGCCCGCACCACCGTTCCGGAGCGCAGGCACGCGCCCCGGACCTGCACGTCCTTCAGGTACTGCGGACTTAAGAACCGGGTCCGCACGGCCTTGCACGCATCGCTGTACCCCCATTCCGCAGACTTCACGAAGGACACCGCCACCATGGCTTCCCGTAACACCACCAACGACCGCCGGGCCCGCATAGAGCAGATGCGCCGCGCGGAGCAGTCCCGCGAGCGCCGCAACCGCATCCTCACCATCGGCATCAGCGGCGTCGTCGTCGCCGGCCTCGTCGGCTTCGGGGTCTTCGTGCTCAACAAGGAGTCCGAGGAGAAGGAGCAGCGCGTCGCCGAGGCGAAGGCTCCCGTCAAGGACGAGCAGAGCTGGGACGCGAAGAAGCTCGGCCGCAACCACGTGGACACGCCCGTCACGTACGAGATGCAGCCGCCGGTCGGCGGCGACCACAACCCGGTGTGGATGAACTGCAACGGCGACGTCTACAAGGAGCCGATCCCCGACGCCAACGCCGTCCACTCGCTCGAGCACGGCGCGGTGTGGGTGACCTACACCGACAAGGCCGCCAAGGGCGATGTCGACAAGCTCGCCGAGAAGGTCAAGAAGACGCCGTACTCGCTGATGAGCCCGTACAAGGACCAGGACGCCGCGATCATGCTGAGCGCCTGGGGCAAGCAGGTCGCCGTCGACTCGGCCGACGACAAGCGGGTCAGCCAGTTCTTCACCAAGTATGTGCAGGGCCCGCAGACCCCCGAGCCGGGCGCGGCCTGCACGGGCGGACTGAGCGGCAAGTGAAGGGCATGACGCGTACGCACTGGGCCGCCGTCACGGCGGTCGTCCTGGCGCTGCTGTTCGCGGGGGCCGCCACGGTGGCCTCCGCCGGCGACGGCACCACGGCCGCGGACCGCACGCCGACGGGGGCGTCCGCGGACGCCGGATTCGCCCGCGACATGTCGGTGCACCACCAGCAGGCGGTGGAGATGTCGTTCGTCGTCCGCGAGCGCACCGAGAACGACGAGGTGCGCAGGCTCGCGTACGACATCGCCAACACGCAGGCGAACCAGCGCGGGATGATGCTGGGCTGGCTCGACCTGTGGGGGCTGCCCAAGCTCGACGCGGACGCCGAGCCGATGGACTGGATGAGCGCGGGCGCCGACGGCGCCTCCGGGCACTCCGGGCACGGAGGCGGGCACGAGGCCGGGGACGGGGACGGGGACGGGCCGCTGATGCCCGGCATGGCGACCAAGGCGGAAGTGGAGCAGCTGTCCCGGCTCAGCGGCAAGCAGGCCGAGATCCTCTACCTGCAGCTGATGATCATCCACCACAACGGTGGCATCGCCATGGCCAAGGGCTGCGTCGACCGGTGCGAGGTCCGCGTCGAGCGGGATCTGGCGCAGGGGATGGTGGACGCGCAGGCGTCCGAGGTCGAGCTGATGGTGAACATGCTGCGCAAGCGCGGCGCACAGCCGCGCACCTGACGCGCGCGGCGCCGTCCGTGGCACGCGGCGACTGCGGTCGCGTGCCACGGACGGCGCAATGACAATGGGGTGGCTCGGGGCCGTACGGCATCCAGGAGGCACGACCCATGACCACGGCGAAGGACATCATGCACCCGGGGGCCCGGTGGATCCCCCAACACGAGACCCTCGACCGCGCGGCACAGCTGATGCGCGAACTGGACGTCGGCGCGCTTCCCATCGCCGACACCGACGAGCGCCTGTGCGGCATCCTCACCGACCGCGACATCGTCGTCGGCTGCGTCGCCATGGGCCACGACCCGTCCAGGGTCACCGCAGGCGACATGGCGAAGGGCACGCCGCGCTGGATCGACGCGGGCGCGGACGTCGAAGCGGTGCTGCGGGAGATGCAGGGGCACCAGATCCGGCGGCTGCCGGTGATCGAGAACAAGCGGCTGGTCGGCATGATCAGCGAAGCGGATCTGGCGCAGCACCTGAGTGAGGACCAGCTGGCGGGGTGGGCGGAACGGGTCTACGCGGAGAGCGGGACGGAGCGGTTGACGGACGCGGGCGCCATGACCTGAGCCGACGCGGCGCGTCCCGGGGGTGCCCCTCCCCCGGTGGGGCACCCCCGGGGTGGGCGCCCTGCCTCCCGGGGTGGCGTCGACGGCGGTGTGCACCGCCCCCGGGCGGGGCGCCCACCGGTCTCGGGTTACGAGGGCCGGAAGCCCCCGTGCACGCTCCTGCGGACGCCAGGCCGGCCGGTCAGTCGACGAGGTACCGGACCGCGTCGACGACATGCGGCCGTGACCGAACGCCGCACTGAGACGTTCGAGTCGGCCGTACGTCTCGGGCGACATACGTGACCAGTACTGGTTGGCGGCATGCAGCAGGAAGCGGAACGCCAGTTCCGAGCAGACCGTTTCCGCGCAGCGCACCAGCGCCTCACGGGTCGCGGGCAGCGGCATGTGCCCCTCGGCCCGCTGGTCGATCAGGCCGACCAGTTCCACCACCTCCCCGGCCAGCCGCCGGTGCTGGACCGCCGCTGCGCTCGTGCCGTCCGGAACACAACCGGGACAGCTCGTGCAGACCGCCTCCGACGCACCCCGTGCCCTCGCGAGCGCGACCACCGCGCTCAGCAGCCGGTCCAGCCAGGCGCGCTCCGCTCCCTGGGTCTCCGGCGCACCGCCGTGCGGCGGGTCGGTGGCGTGCCAGAGCAGGCCCAGCTCGCCGCCGTCGAGGGCGGAGCCCCGCAGCCGCAGGATGTCCTCGATGAGCAGGCTGAGGCCCGCGGGGTCGCCTTCCGGGCCCAGGTAGGTGAGGACGTGGTCAGTTCGTCTTCGGTGTCGAGGCACCAGTCCCCGTGGAAAGAGGCGCCGAGCGCGGTGATGCCGAAGTCGAAGACGGTCTCGTCCCGCTGTGCTGCCGGATCGTGCATGGTGCGGCTCCTTACAGCGGGTAGGCGGTCAGAACGTAGAAGCCGCCGGGTTTGTGGCCCTTCTCGACTGCCAGGGTCACGGTGAAGCGGTTGCTCGTCGTCGCACTGTAATTGCCGCCGAGACGGTCGACACTGTCGCCCAGCGAGCCGGTGCCGTGGGTGCCGGTGAGTCCGTCATCTGCTGCCGGGTCACGTTGACGTGCTCGTCCAATGTGTGCGCGACATCCAAGAACATGCGTTCGGCACGGGCCAGGTCGGTGCAGTTGTGGGCGAGGACGTCCTCCGTGCCGACCCGGACGTAGTAGCTGTCGATACCGCTGACGTCGAGGTCGTACGTGTCCTGGCGTCCCGAGTGACGGCTGACGGCGGTGACCGTCACCAGTGCGCCCTCGGAGGACCGCGAGCGGTCGCCCGGCCGCAGTTCACCTGTTGGTACCCAGGACTGGCGCTCGGGCACAGGTGAGGCCGCCCTGCCTGGGGGGAGCCCCGCGCAGGCGGCCCGGCGCCGTGTGGGCCGCGTCACCCGGAAGGGCATCGCGTCAGAAAGACGATTACACTGGCCCCGTGCCTCAACTACGCCTCGCTCTGAATCAGATCGACTCGACCGTCGGCGACCTCACCGGCAACGCCGAGGCGATCGTGCACTGGACCCGGCACGCCGCCGAGCAGGGGGCGCATCTCGTCGCGTTCCCCGAGATGGTGTTGACCGGTTATCCCGTCGAGGACCTCGCCCTGCGGTCGTCCTTCGTCGAAGCGTCCCGTTCCGCGCTGCAGGCCCTCGCGGTGCGGCTCGACGCGGAGGGGTTCGGCGAACTGCCGGTGATCGTCGGGTACCTGGACCGTTCGGAGACGGGCCGGCCCAAGTACGGGCAGCCCGCCGGCGCCCCGCACAACGCCGCCGCCGTGCTGCACCGCGGCGCGGTGGTGCTGAGCTTCGCCAAGCACCATCTCCCCAACTACGGGGTCTTCGACGAGTTCCGCTACTTCATGCCGGGCGACACCATGCCCGTGATCCGCGTCCGTGGCGTCGACGTGGCGCTCGCGATCTGCGAGGACCTGTGGCAGGACGGCGGCCGCGTCCCGGCGGCGCGCAGCGCGAAGGCGGGGCTGCTGGTCTCGATCAACGCCTCGCCGTACGAGCGTGAGAAGGACGACACCCGCCTCGAGCTGGTGCGCAAGCGTGCGCAGGAGGCCGGCTGCACCACCGCCTACGTGGCGATGATCGGCGGGCAGGACGAGCTGGTCTTCGACGGCGACTCGATCGTCGTCGGCGCGGACGGCGACGTCGTCGCCCGCGCCCCGCAGTTCTCCGAGGGCTGCGTCGTGCTCGACCTGGAGCTGCCCGCCGCCGCGGCCGACGCCCCGGACGGCGTGGTCGACGACGGCCTGCGGATCGACCGCGTCGTGCTGTCCGAGGAGCCGCTGCCCGCGTACGAGGCGGAGCTCACGGGCGGGTACGCCGACCGGCTCGACGACGACGAGGAGGTGTACTCGGCGCTGGTCGTCGGCCTGCGCGCGTACGCCGCGAAGAACGGTTTCCGTTCGGTGCTCATCGGTCTGTCCGGCGGTATCGACTCCGCTCTCGTCGCCGCCGTCGCCTGCGA
Source organism: Streptomyces peucetius (assembly GCF_025854275.1). Lineage (NCBI taxonomy): Bacteria > Bacillati > Actinomycetota > Actinomycetes > Kitasatosporales > Streptomycetaceae > Streptomyces > Streptomyces peucetius. The sequence continues at coordinate 2,157,498 of NZ_CP107567.1, forward strand.
CGCGCTCGGTGCGCAGAACGTGTACGGCGTCTCGATGCCGTCCAAGTACAGCTCCGACCACTCCAAGGACGATGCCGCGGAGCTGGCCCGCCGGACCGGGCTCAACTTCCGTACCGTGCCGATCGAGCCGATGTTCGACGCGTACATGGGGTCGCTGGGGCTCACCGGTCTCGCGGAGGAGAACCTGCAGTCGCGGCTGCGCGGCACGATGCTGATGGCGATCTCCAACCAGGAGGGGCACATCGTGCTCGCGCCGGGCAACAAGTCCGAGCTGGCCGTGGGGTACTCGACGCTGTACGGCGACTCGGTCGGCGCCTACGGGCCGATCAAGGACGTGTACAAGACGACCGTGTTCCGGCTCGCGAAGTGGCGCAACCGCGCCGCCGAGGAGCGCGGCCAGACGCCGCCGATCCCGGAGGCGTCGATCACCAAGCCGCCGAGCGCCGAACTGCGCCCCGGCCAGGTCGACACCGACTCGCTGCCGGACTACGACGTGCTGGACCGGATCCTGGAGCTGTACGTCGACCGGGACCAGGGCAAGGACGCGATCGTCGCGGCCGGGTTCGACGAGGAGCTGGTGACGAAGACGCTGCGGCTGGTGGACACGGCCGAGTACAAGCGGCGCCAGTACCCGCCGGGCACCAAGATCTCGGCGAAGGGCTTCGGCAAGGACCGGCGGCTGCCGATCACGAACCGCTGGCGCGAGACGACGAGCCGGCGGAGCTGACCGTCTGCTGCCTGAGGGGGCTTCCCGCGACGACGCGGGAGGCCCCCTTCGCCGTACGGCCCGGCCCCCGGTCGCGGTCCAGCAGTCCGGCCGTCACGGCGATCGCGAGACCCACGACGGCGAGGACCGCGCCGACGAGGGCCGGCGACGTCCAGCCCCAGCCCGCCGCGATGGCCGCGCCGCCGAGCCAGGCGCCGCCGGCGTTGGCGAGGTTGAAGGCGGAGTGGTTGGAGGCGGAGGCCAGGGTCGGGGCGTCCTTCGCCTTGCGCATCACCAGCATCTGCAGCGGCGTGGTGGTCAGGAAGCCGACCGCGCCGAGGACGACGACGGCGGTCAGGGCGAGCCAGGGCGTGCCGACGGTGAACGGGAAGGCGGCCAGCACGAGTGCGAGCGCGGTGAGGGAGCCGTAGAGCGTCGGCCGCAGTGCGCGGTCGGTGAGCGGGCCGGCGGCCAGGGCTCCCAGGGTCATGCCGATGCCGAACAGGGCGAGGACGAGGGTGACGGACGGCTCGCCGAGTCCGATCGCCTCGGTCGTCATCGAGGCGAGGTAGGAGTACACGGCGAAGACTCCCGCGAAGCCGAAGACCGCGGTCAGCAGGCCGAGCACCACCTGCCGGTCGCCGAGGGCGCGCAGCTCGCGGCCGACGCTCTGGTGGGCGTCGAGCGGCATGTGCGGCACGAGGCGGGCGAGGGCCGCCATGGCGACGAGGCCGATGACGGTCACGACGAGGAACGTCGCCCGCCAGCCGAGCTGCTGGCCGAGCGCGGTCGCGGCGGGGACGCCGACGATGTTGGCCACGGTGAGCCCGAGGAACATGGTGGCGACGGCCCGGGCCTGCCGGTGCTCCCGTACGAGGCGTGCCGCGACGACGGCGCCGACACCGAAGAACGCACCGTGCGGCAGCCCGGCGAGGACGCGTCCCGCGAGCAGGGTGCCGAAGCCGGGGGCGAGGGCGGAGGCCAGGTTGCCGACGGTGAACAGCGCCATCAGGAGCAGCAGCATCCGCTTGCGCGGGACGCGGGAGCCGAGGGCGGTGAGCAGAGGGGCGCCGATGACGACGCCGATGGCGTAGGCGGAGACGAGGTGGCCGGCGCTGGGGACGGAGGTACCGAGATCGTCGGCGACGTTGGGCAGCAGGCCCATCATCACGAATTCGGTGGTTCCGATGCCGAAGGCGGACACGGCGAGGGCGAGGAGCGCCAAGGGCATGGGGGAGCCTTTCCGAGTAAGTTCGTTCTCGGAACAAATGCTCTCAGACGTTTTGTTCCCAGCGGTGAACGGCGGGTTGCCGCGACGTTCTCCCGCCCCGCCTTCCGCCTGTGCCAGGGGGGAGAGGAGGGGCGGGGCGGGGAAGGTCACAGGGTGACGCTCGCGGCGATCGGCAGATGGTCGCTCGGCGTGCGCGGCAGCGTCCACGACGACACCGGCTCCACGCCCCGCACCATGATCTGGTCGATCCGCGCCATCGGGAACGCCGCCGGCCAGCTGAAGCCGAACCCGTCGCCCGCCGCTCCCTGCGTGGAACGCATCTGGGACGTCACGGCGTTCAGGGAGCGGTCGTTCATCGTGCCGTTGAGGTCACCCAGCAGCACGATCCGGTCCTCCCGCTCGCGCGCGATAGCCTCGCCCAGCGCGTCGGCGCTGTCGTCGCGCTGGTTGGCGGTGAAACCGGCGTTGAGCTTCACACGCACGGACGGCATGTGCGCCACGTACACGGCGACGTCTCCCCCGGGCACCTCCACCGTCGTCCGCATGGCCCGGACCCAGCCCATCCCGATGTCGACGGGGGCCGTGCCGGTCAGCGGGTACTTGCTCCACACGCCGACCGTGCCCTCCACCGCGTGATGGCGGTACGCACCGGACAGCGCCTCCTCGTACGCCGCGACCTGCCCGGCCGGCAGCTCCTGGAGCGCCAGGACGTCCGCCCCCGAGGCGGCGACGTCCTTCGCGGTGCCCGCCGGGTCCGGGTTGTCCGCGTTCACGTTGTGCGTGGCGACGGTCAGGTCGCCCCGGTCGTGAGCCGCGGCGGCGGACTTGCCGGTCAGCAGCCCGCCGAAGAGGTCGAGCCACACGACCAGCGGCAGCAGTACCGCGATCAGCGGGACGAAGATCCCGAGCCACGGCAGGAACGTCTCCGTCAGGCTGCCGAGGTTGCCGATCCGGTTCGGAATCCGCGAGTGCAGCGCCATCAGCAGGGCGATCAGCACGGCGAAGAGAGCGAGGACGACGCCGCGCCGCCAGATGCCCCGGTCCTCGCGCCACCGCGCGGGCAGGAGACCCCCGAGTCTCCCGGCGAAGGAGCCGGTGTGCGTCCCGGCTGCGCCGTTCCCCGTTTCCGCCGTGTACGCCTGCGCCATGAATGCTGTCCTCACTGCCTTGCACTGTCTTGCCGTCACGCCTGCCTCGCCGCCGTCCCAAGGACCCTAGGCGATGGCCGGTGGTCACTCCGCCGTCCCGGGACGGCCGTACTTCCTCGATGACGACGGGGCGCCACCACGGGTTCCTGGCGTACGGCCCGCCGCCGACGCTGTGACAGAACGGGCACACTTCCGCGCCCGGGCGCGGCGGCGCGCGCCGTGTGACGGGGTCCTCTTTTCGCGGGGCGGCATGAAGTGCCACCATGGAGGCGGTCCGGGGACGCCGTCAGGGCGCCTCGAGATGACGAAGGAGCCGAATACTCATGACGCTTCAGCCTGCCCAGAAGGCCACCGACAGCAGCAAGGCGCTGTACGGAGGCAAGCAGCAGCGCCGCATCACCGTGCACGACATCGCCGCTGCCAAGGAGCGCGGCGAGAAGTGGCCCATGCTCACCGCCTACGACGCGATGACCGCGTCCGTGTTCGACGAGGCAGGCATCCCCGTGGTGCTCGTCGGCGACTCGATGGGCAACTGCCACCTCGGTTACGAAACCACCGTGCCCGTCACCATGGACGAGATGACCCTGCTGTCGGCGGCCGTCGTACGGGGCACCAAGCGCGCCCTCGTCGTCGGCGACCTGCCCTTCGGCGCGTACCAGGAGGGCCCGGTCCAGGCCCTGCGCAACGCCACCCGGCTGGTCAAGGAAGCGGGTGTCGGCGCGGTCAAGCTGGAGGGCGGCGAGCGTTCGCTGGCCCAGACCGAGCTGATCGTGCGGTCCGGCATCCCGGTCATGTCGCACCTCGGTCTGACCCCCCAGTCCGTGAACACCATGGGCTACCGCGTGCAGGGCCGCAGCGACGAGGCCGCGCACCGGCTGATCCACGACGCCAAGGCCGCTCAGGACGCGGGCGCGTTCGCGGTGGTCCTCGAACTGGTCCCCGCCGAGCTCGCCGCCGAGGTCACCCGCTCCCTGCACATCCCCACCATCGGCATCGGCGCCGGCCCCGACACGGACGCGCAGGTCCTGGTGTGGACCGACATGGCGGGCCTGACGGGCGGCAAGGTGCCGCGCTTCACCAAGCAGTACGCTGACCTCCGCCGGACCCTCGGCGACGCGGCGAAGGCGTTCGCGGACGACGTCGCGGGCGGCGCGTTCCCCGCCGAGGAGCACACGTTCCACTGAGTCACGCGCACCACCGCATCGAGCCACTCCCGGCACAGACGACAGCCCGCCGACCGTCCCCCGTCGGCGGGCTGTCGGCGTGACGTGCCAGTCGGCCGTAACGTGCCAGTCGGCGTAACGTGAGAAGTGGCCTCGGGGACCGCACGTACATCGCCAGGAGGCGGGACATCATGGCCGCACTCGTGAGCAGGAACTTCGACTCGGCTGACGAGACCCGTGCGTTCGAGGACGGGAAGGGAAAGCTGGACGTCATCAACACGGAGCACGGGCCGGTCGGCCGGGCCGTGTTCGAACCGGGCTGGCGCTGGTCCACCCACATCAAGCCGATCGCGGGCACGGACAGCTGCCAGGCCGCCCATGTGGGCTACACGGTGAGCGGCCGGATGAAGGTCGTCATGGACGACGGCGAGACCGGCGAGGCCGGCCCCGGTGACTTCATCTCCATCGCACCCGGCCATGACGCCTGGGTCGTCGGCGACGAGCCGTGCGTGGTGATCGACTGGGTCGGCTTCGGCGAATACGCCAAGTCCTGACCGGCACGGACAACGGCCGCCGGCTTCTCGTCGGCGGCCTGCCCCGCGCAGGATGCCTCCGCTACGGGCCGTCGTGGGCGAAGGGGGCCCAGAGCATCGGGTTCGTGGGGTCCGCGTCGCGCAGTTCCGCGACGGCGCGGTGCAGGGCCACGGCGGCACCGGCCGAACGCAGCGCGCCCGGGGCTCCGAGGTTCCGGTAGAACGCGGCGGCTACGGCGGGCGCGACCCGGTCCTGGACGGACCACAGGGTGGACACCACATGGCGGAAGCCCGCCATGCGCAGCGCGGCCGCGGTGTGGATGGCCTCGTCCGGCAACTGCCCACCGCCCAGCCGCGTATGGCAGGCGGAGAGGAACGCCAGGTCCGCACCGGTCAGTCGGAGCTCCGCGAAGTCGAGCACGTTCATGTCGCCGTCGCGCAGGCACAGGCCCGAAGTCGCCGGTGCGCTCATGTCCAGTCTGCCGTGGCAGGCGAAGTGCGCCCACGGGTGCCCGGGCAGTCGCTCCCGCACCGCCGCCACGGTGGCCGCGTCGTCGGCCAGTGTGCTCAGCCGCTCGCGGCCGAGCGCGTCGCGCAGTCCCCGGAGCTCCTCCGGAACTCCCGGCAGGGGCGTGTGGCCCCGCCCGGTGTCGGACAGTGCCACGGCCAGCAGCCGGGGATCGCCCGCCGCCGGCCGCCGCCTGGCGTCGACGAGTGCGGCGAGGGTCGTGGTGCAGGACGACACCACCGCGTAGGGCAGTCCGACCGGCTCGGTCCGGTCGGCGCGGGTGCGGGGGTAACGCCCCGCCGCATGCAGCGGCAACGACACCAAGGAGGCCGTGGGGCACCACCAGATCCGCGGGGGCGCCTCGGACCGGTACGGCAGGGCCAGCCGGTCCAGCACCGGCCGGGCGATCTTCTTCCACAGCCATTCCAGGGTGTCGTGGACAGTGTGCTGCGCGCGTTGCCGGATCCGGCCCGTGGCACCGGGTGCCAGCGCGTCCCCCAGGTGCTCCAGGTAGGTGTTGCAGACGCTGTCGGCGCTGCGGAAGTCGACGTCGGGCAGCGGTACGACGTCGACCCGTCCGCCCGGAAGCACCAGGATCGCGTCGCAGCGCAGGGTGCTGATGTTGACGACGACCACGGGACCCTCGGCCGCCGCGGTAGCGAGTTCACCGAACTCGGGCGGGGCAAGGAAGCGTTCGAAGCCGGGCAGGCTCCTGACCCGGTCGCACAGTTGTGTCCAGCGGCGGGCCAGCCGCAGCCGGGTCTCCGGGTCGGCCCGGTCGTCGCCGTCCAGCGCGGAGCGGACACTCTCCAGCTCCGCCGCGAGGGAGGGCTCCCGCGCCGCGAGGGAGGCGAGGTCGCCGCGCAGGTGCAGCGTGGAACGCCACAGCACCGACCGACCCTGCTCCAGGAGTTCCACGGCCAGTTCGGGCCGGCCCTCGGTGATCGCCAGGGCAGCCGCATCCCTCGGCATCGCGGCACCGCTGCGCAGGGCCTGCTCCTGGTCGGGGCGTTCGAGCCCGGTCCAGCCGATGTCCCGCAGCAGGGAGACCGCGACGCGCGCCCCCACCAGCGCGTCGGCGGTGTCGCCTGCCTCGTGGGCCAGACCCGCCCACATCCGGGTGGCGGACAGGCGGCTCTCGGGCGAGGAGCCGACCGCGTGGGCCGCGTCCCTGAGCGCCGTCAGCGCCGCCTCGCGGTCGGGGCCGTCAGGTGCGAACCGAAGGCGGTTCACCAGCGCCACCGCCAGACCGATCAGCACTTCGGCGCGGTCCACGTCCGTCGCCTCACATGCCGCGACCGCCGCCGTGAAGGCCGCCACGGCCTCTTCCACCTCGGCGCGGTCCGGCCCACCGTCGTCGTGCGAACGCAGCAGCAGAGAGCCGAGGAGCCACCGCGACTCGAACGTGCTCTCCTCGCTCACCGCGGTGGCCGCGGCCTCCCGGGCCGCGGCCACCGCGCCGTCCCGGTCACCCTCCTCCTCCAGTGCCGTGGCCAGCAGGACCAGCAGCTTCGGTCGCAGGGCGTGTGAGCGGGGCACGGCCGCCAGCGCACGGCGGGCGTCCTCGGAGGTGGCGGAGCCGCCGGCCGCGAACAGGGAGTACATCAGCGTCCGCGGATGGTCCGCGGGTGACTCCCGCAGCACGGTCCGCGCCTCGTCCGCCACCGCGTCGGCCTCGCGCCGGTCCTGCGACCGGCGGATGAGGGAGGCCCGGCTGCGCAGCACCGACGCGAGGTTGGTGGCGGCATCGACCCGGTGCCTCGGGTTGTCCGCGGTCCGTGCCGCCGCCCGCAACAGGACGACGGCCTCGTCCAGATCGTCCGGTGAACCTCTGCGCGAGCCCCGCACGTGCAGCGCCGCCCCGAGATTGGTGCGGGACACCGTGTCGTCCGGTGGCAGGCTCTCGACGGCCGCGCGCCCCAGCGCGACCGCCTCGTCCAGGTATCCGTCGATCGGGGCCTCGGCATCCGCTGCGGCGGCAGCGCCGTCGCCCGCCGCCGGTCCGGCGCCGGTGTCCGTGTGCTGGACGGCCAGCGACGTCAGGGCGCTGCAGAGACTCGCCTCGAGGTGGGCCCGTGCCTCCTCGTCGCCGCCCGGCCGCGTCAGCACCTGCCTGCCGATGTCCACGGCGCGATGCACCGGCTCCGCGTCACCGGTGACCTGGGACAGGTCACGCAGAATCCCGACGGCGGCCTCTGCGGCCTCCGTACGCACCGGATCGTCCGGGGCGCGGGCCGACAGTTCCTCCAGCGCGACAAGGGCCGCCTCCCGCAGGTCGGCGGTGTGGCCCCGCAAGTCGTAGCGGTAGCGCAGGACTCCACGCAGTGCGCCCAGCAGGACCGCCCGTGCCGGATGCCCTTCGGGTGCCAGGCGCACCCCGTCCCGGGTGATGTTGACGGCTGCCACGAGGGACGCGTCGTCGCCCGTCGCCTCGAACCGCTTGAACGCCGCCTCCGCATTCAGGTACTTCGCCACCGGCACCATCTCCGGGTCCACCGGAGGAGGGGGGTCGGCGGCCTCCAGTCGCCGTAGGTTGGCGACGGCCTGGGGATGGCCCCTCGATGCGGCGATCCGGAACCAGTGGACCGCGTCGGGGTCCTCCTGGTTGTGCAGCAGTGCTCCCAGGTTGTTGGCGGCCTCCGGATGCCCGTGGCGGAACGCTTCGGTGTACCAGAGGCGGGCCATGCGGATCCGGCCGGTGCGCTCCGCCACCAGAGCCAGGTTGTACATCCCGTTGAAGTCGGCGTACCCCCCGGCCGCCTCCCGGAAGAGCCTCTCCGCCTCCTCGGTACGACCGTGGCGGTCCAACTCCACTCCCCGAAGGAGCAGTTGCCGTCCGCGGTCCTCTCCCGCACCGTCGTCCCCCGCTCCGCCCCCATCGCTGCCGACCGCCATGAGCCCCCCTGGCCCTGAGTGGTGCGAACAGCACTCAAGGTAAACCGGCGCTCATTACAGTGTGGCCATGTCCGACGCAGCGGCCCCGGCCTATCTCGCCACCACCGACCGTGAACTGACCGGCCGTGCCTACGACTTGCTCGAGGCCGGGCAGCTCACGGTGTCGCCGCACGGTTCGGGCGGCGTGTACGGCTTCGTCGTGGCCGGTCCGTGTCCCCGCTGCGACCACCACATCGTCGACCGTCAGGTCTCGGTCGCGCTCACCGGCACCGGCGGGGTCGGCCGTTCCGCGGACACCGACCCGGTGGAGACCGTGGTGCTGGACGTCTCCTGCGGCTGCGGCAGTACCCACGTGGACGCCCCGGAGGGCCTGACGGGATGCGGCGCCAGCTTCCGCCTCGAACTGGACATCGTGTGAACCTGCGGCCCCGCAGGCCGACCGGTCCGCCCAGTGCGGCCGACCTGGCGGAGCGGGACCGGTTCAGGGAACTGGTGCGCGAGTCGCTGCCGGCGGTGCGGGCGAGCGCGGAGGCGTGGCGCAACGGTCTCGCGGCCTTCATCACCCTGATCGGCGCGGCGATCGTGATCAAGGGCCGGGGCACCACCGCCGAGCTGCCCTTCGGCTGGCGGGTGGCCGTCACCGTGCTCGTCGGCGGCGGACTGGCCCTGGCCGTGGTGGGCCTGTGGCACGCTCTGGCGGCGCAGGCGGGGAACCGGCCACTGGCGGTGACCCTGGCCGGCATCCACCGTGATCACGGATCGGTGGACGGTTTCGAGGTGGCGACGGCGATATCGGCGGCCCGGCGGCTCACCCGTGCCCGCCGTGCCGTGGCGGTGGCCCTCGTACTGCTGTTCGCCGGCACGGCGCTCACCTGGTGGGCGCCCGCGGCCAGGCCCGCGTTCCTGAAGGTCACCCACGGTACGGGGACCACCTGCGGCGCCCTGTTGTCGGCGGACGGCGGCACGGTGCGTCTGTCCGTGGCCGGGCGGGCGGGTCCGGTCGAGATCCCGCTCGCGTCGGTCGACAACATGGCCGTGACCGGCACCTGCCCGTAGGCGCGCGTCGGCGAGGGCCCGCCGGGTCCGCGTCGGCGGCCTGTCGGCCGGGTGTCGGTGGTCTGTCGGTGGTCTGTCGGCGCGGTCGGACACCGTGTTCCCCATGACGCGAACCGACAAGAACGCCGTCGAGGTACGGGGCCTCGTGAAGCACTACGGCGAGACGAAGGCGCTCGACGGGGTGGACCTCGACGTCCGTGAAGGAACGGTCCTCGGGGTCCTCGGTCCCAACGGCGCGGGCAAGACCACCCTCGTGCGCTGCCTCTCCACCCTGATCGTCCCCGACTCGGGCCGTGCCACCGTCGCCGGCTACGACGCGGTGAAGCAGCCCCGGCAGCTGCGCCGCACCATCGGGCTCACCGGCCAGTACGCCTCGGTCGATGAGAAGCTCTCCGGCTGGGAGAACCTGTACATGATCGGGCGGCTGCTGGACCTGTCCCGCAGGGACGCCCGCCTCCGGGCGGACGAGCTGCTGGAACGCTTCTCGCTCACCGAGGCCGCCAAGCGGCCCGCCGCGCAGTACTCGGGCGGCATGCGCCGGCGCCTCGACCTCGCCGCCTCGATGATCGGCCGCCCGGCCGTGCTCTACCTCGACGAGCCGACGACCGGTCTCGACCCCCGTACCCGCAACGAGGTCTGGGACGAGGTGCGGCGCATGGTCGCGGAGGGCGCGACCGTGCTGCTGACCACGCAGTACATGGAGGAGGCGGAGCAGCTCGCGAGCGAGCTGACCGTCATCGACCGGGGCCGGGTCATCGCCGGCGGCGCCGTGGAGCAGCTGAAGGCCAAGGTCGGCGGACGCACGCTGCAGATCCGGCCCAGCGACCCGGCACAACTCGCCGCCATGGCGGGGGCGGTGGCCGAAGCGGGCCTCGACGGCGTCGGAGGGGTGTCGGCCGTGCCGGACGAAGGGCAGCTGTACGTGCCGATCCTGAGCGACGCCCAGCTCACCGCGGTCGTCGCGCTCCTGGCCGGCCGGGGCTTTCCGATCGCGCACATCGGCACGCATCTGCCCAGCCTGGACGAGGTGTTCCTGGCCATCACCGGCGAGAAGAGCTCGTCCGCCGCCGTCGAAGACACCGACATGATCCCCGAGGAGGTCGCGGCATGAGCGCGGCAGCACTCACCGCCCCCGTCGCCGCCGACCGGGCAGACGGACGGATCGGCCTGCGGGCCAATCTGCGGCACATCGGCGCCCTGGTGCGCCGCAACGCCATGCAGATCAAGCAGGACCCGGAGTCGATGTTCGACGTCCTGCTGATGCCGATCATGTTCACGCTGCTGTTCGTGTACGTCTTCGGCGGCGCGATCTCGGGCAAGGGCAATCAGGACGTGTACGTCAACTACGTGGTGCCCGGCCTGATGGCGATGATGGGCCTGAACATCGCCATGGCCGTCGGTACGGGCATCAACGACGACTTCAGGAAGGGTGTGATGGACCGGTTCCGGACGATGCCCATCGCCCGGTCCTCGGTGCTCATCGCCAAGATCGTGGTCGAGGTCGGCCGGATGGTGATCGCCACCGCGATCCTGCTCGGCATGGGCTTCCTGCTGGGGCTGGAGATCAAGACCTCCGTGCTCGGCCTCCTGGCGGCCGTCGGTCTCTCGCTTCTCTTCGGCGCCTCGCTGACGTGGATCTTCATCCTGCTGGGGCTGACCATGAAGACGGCGCAGGCCGTCCAGGGGATGGCCATGCTGGTACTGGTGCCGCTGCAGTTCGGGTCGTCGATCTTCTCGCCGCCGTCGACCATGCCGGGCTGGCTGAAGACGTTCACCGACTACAACCCGCTCTCCAACCTCGCCGACGCGGCCCGCGCGCTCATCAACGGCGGGCCGGTCGCCGAGTCGGTGTGGATGACGCTGGGCTGGACGGCGGCGATCACCGTGGTCACGGCGCCGCTGGCCGTCGCCAAGTTCCGCAGGAAGACGTGACGTCCGGTCCGTGACGCTCAGCCCGTCGCGCTCAGCCCATGGCACTCAGCGCGTGGCGCGCAACAGGGCGGCGGCCTCCTCCAGGGTGAGGCCGCCGCCCTCCGCGTACGCGTCCTCGAAGGCGGCGTCCCCGAGGGCGGCGCGGGCGACGTCCTCGGCGAGATCGCGGTTCTCCCGATCCAGCGAGGTCATGAACTGGCCCTGTGGAAGCAGCCCTTCGTACGCGCCGAGCAGCCGCGCCGCGAGCAGCGCGTCACCGGCCCCCGCGAGCGCGCGGGCCGCCGTCAGGATGTGCGCGGCCGGCATCTGCGGCGCGATCATCATGGACAGCGGCTCCAGGGCGTACGCGAGCGCCTTACGGGCTCCGTCGCACGCCTCGGCGTGGCGGCCGTCGACCGTGTCCAGCCACGCCAGGAAACCGACGACCATGCCCTCGAAGACGGCGAGAGTGTCGCCCGTGAGGTCTGCGCGCAGTGTCGCCAGCTCCGCGCGTGCCTCGTCGCTGCGTCCCGAGCGGCCGAGCCGCATCGCGAGCACCGTCCGGGCCAGTGCCCTGGCCTCGTACCCGGCGTCGTGTCCCGCGGAGAGCACCTCGCGCAGAATCACCTCGGCCTCGGCCCCGTGGCCGCTCTCCAGCAGGGCGTTCGCGAGACGGCCGCGCAGCAGGGACGCCTGGCCCCGGGCGCCGAGCGTGGCGGCGCGCTCGACGGCCGCGCCGTAATCGGCGGCGGCCTCCTCGAACGCGCCCCGCCGCGCTTGGGCCTCGCCGCGGGACGCGAGCGCCTCGGCCACGCCCCAGGCGTCACCCAGCCGCTCGAAGATCCGCAGGCTGCGGTCGGCGTCGCGGTGGGCGTCACCGGCCCACATGCCGCGGTTGGCGAGGATGTTGGCCCGCCACTGGAGGGCGTTGGCCAGCTCCCACTCCGGGCCGTGCTCCTCCGCGGTCCGCACGGTCAGGTCGAGTACGTGGCGCACCCGGTCGCCGTCGCCGGTGATCAGTACGGCGTAGAACCAGAGCGAGGCGGGGAAGCGGCACACCTGCGGCGGGCCCGCGTCGTAGACGCCGACGACGCGGCGCAGCCAGGCGAGCTTCTCGGGGGTGGTCCACTCCTCGACGCCGTGGTCCATGCTGACCATCCGGACCAGCGCGGCCTGCCGCCGGGCCTCTGCGAGCAGTTCGGGCCGCATCGGCGGGGGCGCGTCGGTGCAGCGCTCGGTGAGCGGCGGCGCCGGGTGCACGGGCGGGGCGAAGGGGTCGCAGTGGAGGGCGGACACGGCCTCGGTCCACTGGCGGGCGTCGGTGCGCAGGTCCTGCATGTGCCAGTACCAGGACAGGGAGAGGACGAGACACAGGGCCTCGTGCTCGTCGCGGGCCTCGACCGCCTGCCGCAGGGCGGTGCGCAGGTTCTCGTACTCGCGCCGCAGCAGGGCGAGGGCGGCCTGCTGGCCGTGGCCGCGGAGCAGGGGGTCGGTGGTGCGGGCGAGCTCCCGGTAGTGCACCAGGTGCCGCCGCTCGGCCCCGGTCCGCTCCCCGGCCTCGTCGAGCCGCTCGGCGGCGTACTCGGCGACGGTCTCGAGCAGCCGGTACCGCATCTGCCCGTCGGCGGCCGGCTCGGCGACGACGAGCGACTTGTCGACAAGCGCGCCGACCGCGCCGGCGACGTCACCCACGTCGCTCACGCCGTCGGCGTCGGCGGAGTCGCCGGCCGGGGTCGGGCAGACCGTCTCGGCCGCGGCGAGGTCGCAGCCGCCGGCGAAGACCGAGAGGCGGCGGAGTACGGCCCGTTCCGGCTCGGTCAGGAGGTCCCAGGACCAGTCGACGACCGCACGGAGCGTCTGCTGACGCGGCAGGACCGTACGGGCGCCGCTGGTCAGCAGACGGAACCGGTCGTCCAGCCGGTCCGCGATCTGCCGCGGGGTGAGCATCCGCAGCCGCGCCGCGGCCAGTTCGATGGCGAGCGGCAGGCCGTCCAGCCGGCGGCAGATCTCGGCGGCCGCGGTGGCCGTCTCCTCGTCCGCGTCGACACGGAACCCCGGCCGCGCGGACGCGCCCCGTTCCGCCAGCAGCCGCAGCGCCATCGGGTCCGGCAGCGGGTCGACCGGGCGGAGAAGTTCACCGGGGACGCCGAGCGGCTCACGGCTGGTGGCCAGGACCGTCACGCCGGGGCAGGTCTCCAGCAGGCGCTCCGCCAGCGTCGCCGCCGCCTCGACGACGTGTTCGCAGTTGTCGAGGAGCACGAGCATGCGGCGCCGGGCGCAGTGCTCGGTGAGACGGACGAGCGGGTCGTCGCCGTGCGGGTCGGCCGCACGCAGCTCCTCCGCGCCGGCGCCGCGCAGCACCGTCTCACGCCCGCCGACCGCGGTGAGCACCGCCTCCGGTACCGCCGACGGGTCGTCCACCGGCGCGAGTTCGGCGATCCAGACGCCGTCCGGCCAGGGGTCGCCGGGGTGGGCGGCGGCCCGCTCCGCGGCCTCCTGGGAGAGTCGCGTCTTGCCCGCGCCGCCCGGCCCGAGCAGGGTCACGAGCCGGGTACGCGCCAGGTCGTCGCGGATCTCGCGGAGCTCGGGCTCGCGGCCGACGAAGCTGGTGAGCCTGGCGCGCAGATTGCCGGTGGGGGCGGCCGGCGCCGGCGGGTTCAGCAACTCGGCGTGCAGGGCGGTCAGTTCGGGGCCGGGATCGGTGCCGAGCCGGTCGGCCAGTTCCCGGCGCACCTCCTCGTACGCGGCCAGCGCCTGCGCCGCCCGGCCGGTGTCCCGCAGGGCCCGTACGCGCAGGGCCTGGAGCGGCTCGTCGAGCGGATGCGCCTCGCAGAGCGCGGCGAGCTCCGGCAGTGCGTCCTGCGCGCCGTCGAGGGCGACCGCCGCCGCGAGGCGCGTCCGGCGGGCGTCCAGCCGCCGGGCCTCCCACCGGACCTCCGCCGCCGCACGGTCCGGCAGGTCGGCCAGTACCGGCCCCCGCCACAGTGCGAGCGCGTCGTCGAGGAGGGCCGTGGCCTTGACCGCGTCGCCGTCCTCCAGTGCCCGCGCCCCTTCCCCGGTGAGCCGGTCGAAGCGGTGGAGGTCCACGTCGTCGGGGTCGGCGCGGATCCGGTAGCCGCCGTCGGCGGAGGCGACGGCGGCGTGCCCCAGGGCCCGCCGCAGCCGGCCGACGAGCGCCTGCACGGCCCCGGTCGCGTCGGCAGGCGGGTCCCCGTCCCACACCTCGTCGATCAGGACGTCCACGGGGACCGTGCGTCCGGCCCGCAGCGCGAGTGCCGCCAGCAGGGCGCGCAGCCGGGCCCCGCCGAGCACGACGGGCGTGCCGTCGTCGTGGACGGCCTGTGTGGTGCCGAGCAGGAGATAGCGCACCGCCCCATTGTCCCTGCGGCGGCCACCGCGCCGGTGTCGACGCCCCTCCGGCCGGGCAGGCGCAGGAACCGGGAGCGACCTGCCGGACGTTTCACCCCGCACCACCGGTACGGTCTACTCCGCACACCACCCGCCGTGCCGTCCCGCACGCCCGCCGCATTCAGGAGCCGCGTCCATGACCACCGCCGCCAGGCGTCACAGCGACCGCGCCGTCAGTCCCGTCTTCCTGGGGATCGCCGCGGTGATGGGGGTCACCGGCTGGGCGGTGTGGACGGGCTTCTCGACCAACACCGGGCTCGCCGTCTTCCTCTTCGTCGTCTCCGCGTGGATCGTCTCCCTCTGCCTGCACGAGTACGCGCACGCCCGCACCGCGCTGCACGGCGGCGACATCTCCATCGGCGCCAAGGGCTATCTGACGCTGAACCCGCTGAAGTACACGCACGCCCTGCTGAGCATCGTGCTGCCGGTCATCTTCGTGATCATGGGCGGCATCGGTCTGCCGGGCGGCGCGGTCTTCATCGAGCGGAACCGCATCAGGGGCCGCTGGAAGCACAGCATGATCTCGGCGGCGGGTCCGCTGACGAACGTGCTGTTCGCCGCCGTGTGCACCGCGCCGTTCTGGCTGGACGCGCTGGACGGCGTGCCGGTCGAGTTCCGTTTCGCGCTCGCGTTCCTCGCGATGCTCCAGGTCACCGCCGCGATCTTGAACTTCCTGCCGGTCCCGGGTCTGGACGGCTACGGCGTGATCGAGCCCTGGCTCTCGTACAAGGTGCGCCGGCAGGTGGAGCCGATCGCGCCGTTCGGACTGATCATCGTCTTTGTGATCCTTTTCATCCCCGAGGTCAACGTGGTGTTCTTCGACGCCGTCTACGGGGTCATGGAGGCTCTCGGCGTGAACGAGTTCGGGATCTACTGCGGCCGGGACCTGTTCGAGTTCTGGAACGGGCGACACGAGTTCTGCGCGTCCTCGGCCTGACGCACGGGCCCGACCTGACGCACAGGCGTGGTCCGGCGCGCAGGCCCGGTCCGGTCCTGCGGGCCGGTCAGGCCGCCCCGCCCCCGGCGCCTGCCGCGGCACGCTCTGCCTTCGCCCGACGCCGGTAGTACCAGGCCATGTTCGAGGCGAGCCCCGCGAGCAGCACCCACACGATGCCGAGCCACAGGCCCTGCACGAAGGAGATCACCGCCGCGACGACGGCGAGGACGCAGACGGCGAGGGAGTAGAGAGCGAGGCGGGGCATGGGGTGGAGCTCCTGTCGGTTCCTGCGGACGGGGCGCCTCCGCCCGCCGCGGCGCGGCGGGAGGTACGGCCTCTCCAGTGTCCCCCATGCCCGCCCCGCGACCGTGCCCGGCGCCCGCGACGGCCGGCACGTCCGCTCAGACGTCGGTGACGCGCAGCCCCGCGTGTGCCTTGTAGCGGCGGTTGACCGAGATCAGGTTCGCCACCAGCGACTCCACCTGGTGCGCGTTGCGCAGCCGTCCGGCGAAGACGCCCCGCATGCCCGGGATCCGGGCGGCCAGAGCCTGGACGATGTCGGTGTCGGCACGGGTCTCGCCGAGCACCATCACATCGGTGTCGATCTCCTCGATCGTCTCGTCCTGGAGCAGCACGGCGGACAGATGGTGGAAGGCCGCCGTGACCCGCGAGTCGGGCAGCAGGGCGGCGGCCTGCTCGGCGGCGCTGCCCTCCTCGGGCTTGAGCGCGTACGCGCCCTTCTTGTCGAAGCCGAGCGGATTGACGCAGTCGACGACGAGCTTGCCGACGAGCTCCTTCTGCAGCGTCTCCAGCGTCTTGGCGTGCCCGTCCCACGGCACCGCCACGATCACCACGTCGCTGCGCCGCGCGCACTCGGCGTTGTCGGCGCCCTCGATGCCGAGACCCAGTTCCTCCGCGGCGGCCTCCGCGCGCTCCACGGAACGGGACCCGATGATCACCTTCTGGCCGGCCCCGGCCAGCCGGTAGGCGAGTCCGCGGCCCTGGTCGCCGGTGCCGCCGAGGACACCGACGACGAGGTCGGAGACATCGGGAAGGTCCCGGGGGTCCTTCGCCGGGGCCTTGGGCGCGGTGCCTGAACTGTCGGTACCAGTAGTAGTCATGGGCCGACTCTACTTCGCGCGCCCCGGCCTCCCGATCGGGTGAGACGGAGCCGACCCGGCCCCGCCCGGTCCGGGTCCGGTGCAGGATGCGCGGCATGGATGCCGTACACGTCGCGCTGCTGCGCGAAGTCCTCGCCGGAACCCAGTGGCCCGCGGCGACCCGGCGGTTCGCCCAGGCGCTGCGGTCCTCCGTGGTGCCCCGCGGCGGCGGGCTGCTGCTCGTCGGCACGGCGGAGTACGAGCCGTGGCACATGGCCGCGCATCTCGTCGACGAGGCGGCGTGGTCGGGGCAGCCCGAGCTGACGCCGACGCTCGTACGGCACCGGGTGCGGGCCACGGATCCGGCGCACCTGGCCGTCGGGCTGGGCAGGCTCGAGGCGGCCAGGCGCGGCGAGACCCTGCTGGTGGTCGCGCCCGCGCCGCCGGACGAGGGCCTGCTGGAGCGCGTCCACGACGCACGACGGGCCGGGGCGACGGTCCTGGCCCTCGACGACGGCGACCCCGAGGTGCACGGCCTGGCGCACGAGGCCCTGACGGTGCCGGGCGCCGACCACGCGGCGGGTGCGGCGGAGATCGACATCGACACGGTGCAGCACCTGGTGAGCGCGGCGGCGGGCGAGAACTGCCTGCCGGCGCCGCGCGGCCGCTCGCGCCTGAGGGACCGGCTGTCGTGGCTGGCGGACCAGCTGACGTCACCGCCGCCGGCGCGCTGGTAGCGCGGGACGCCGGGCGCTAATTCGGTTGCCGGGGGCGACGAGCAGCCCGGAGCATGGCCGTCTGTGACCTTCAAGCTCTCCGCCGTCCTGCCCGATCTTTCGCCGTGGCGGTCGTCCCGCGGTTTCCGGCTGCTGTGGACCCAGGGCCTTGTCACGTACTTCGCGAGCTCGATGGCGATGATCGCCCTGCCGCTGCAGATCAAGGACCTGACCGGCTCCCCGCTCGCGGTGGGCGCGATGGGCGCGGTGGAGCTGGTCCCGCTGATCGTCTTCGGTCTCTACGGCGGCGCGCTCGCGGACGCCGTGGACCGCCGCAAGGTGATCCTCGGCACCGAGGCCGCGCTCGGTCTGCTGGCGGGCATCCTGCTCGTCAACGCGGCACTGCCCGAACCGATGCTGTGGCCGCTGTACGTGGTCGCGGCCGGGGTCTCCGCGTGCGCGGGGCTGCAGCGCCCGGCGCTCGACTCCCTGCTGGCCCGGATCGTGCCCCACGACCAGCTCACGGCGGCCGCCGCGCTGAACTCCATCCGCTGGCAGCTCGGCGCGATCGCCGGCCCGGCGGTCGCCGGCGTCGTGGTGGCCTACGCCGGGCACGCGACGGCGTACGGGCTCACGGTCGCCGGCTTCGCCGTCTCGGTGCTGCTGTGCCTGCGTCTGGACCCTGCGCCGGCGGCCCACGACGCCGAGAAGCCGTCCCTGCGCGGCATCGCGGAGGGCGCCCGGTACGCGTGGTCGCGCCCGGTGCTGCTGGGGACGTACGCGATCGACCTGGCGGCGATGATCCTCGCCTTCCCCCACACGATCTTCCCGTTCCTGGCGGACGACCTGGACGCCGAGTGGTCCCTCGGCCTGATGTACGCGGCGGGCTCGGCCGGGTCCGTACTGCTGAGCCTGACCAGCGGCTGGACCTCCCGGATACGCCGGCACGGCCTGCTCGTAATCTTCGGCGCGGCGGGGTGGGGCCTCGCCGTGGCGGCGGCCGGCTGGTTCACGGACGTATGGCTGGTGCTGGTGTGCCTGGCGTTCGCGGGCGCCGGCGACATGCTGAGCGGGCTGGGCCGCTCGACGATCTGGAACCAGACCATCCCCGACGGCCTGCGCGGCCGCCTGGCCGGTATCGAGGTCCTCTCGTACAGCGTCGGCCCGCAGCTGGGCCAGGTGCGGGCCGGCGCGATGGCGGGCTGGACGGGGACGCGGCCGGCGATCTGGGGAGGGGGCGTGGCGTGCGTGGCGGCGGTGGGGGTGCTGGCGGCGGTGCTGCCGAGGCTGGTCACGTACGACGCGGACACGGACGAGGACGCGGTGGCGCGGCGGGCCGCGCGGGAGGCGGCGGACGCGTGACGCCTGCGGCGGGCGTCTTCCCCGCCCCGCCCCTTCCCGAAACCGGGGACTCCGCCCCCGGTTTCGGGAAGGGGCGGGGCGGGGAAAGGCTCCGCGCAGCGGCCCTGCACGCGCCCGCCCGCGTTCAGTCCTCCGTCGGCGGCGACGGCGCATCGTGCCAGCGGGGATCCGTCTCCCACTCCAGATTCCGCTCCCGCGCCGTCTCCATCGCCTGCGTCGCCTCCGTCCGGGACGCGTACGGCCCGAAGCGGTCCTTCGCAGGGCACTCCGGGCCTTCCTCGACCTTCTTGTGCTGCAGGCAGTAGTACCACTCGCCCGGCTTGCCCACCGTGCGCTTCTTGAACAGGGCCATCGTCGGCTCCTTCCTCTCAGGCCATGCTGCCCCAGCGGGGCTGGTTAGACTCGCTGGCATGTCTGGCCAGTCGCTGCTCGTACCAGGGGAGCTCTCTCCCACCCGTTCCGTCCCCGGCAACATCCGGCGTCCCGAGTATGTCGGGAGGCCCGCGCCGACCCCGTACACGGGGCCGGAGGTCCAGGACGCGGAGACCATCGAGCGGATGCGCATTGCGGGACGCATCGCCGCGCAGGCGATGGAGGAGGCCGCCAAGCACATCGCGCCCGGTGTGACGACGGACGAACTGGACCGTGTGGCGCACGAGTTCATGTGCGACCACGGCGCCTACCCGTCGACGCTCGGCTACCGCGGTTTTCCGAAGTCGCTGTGCGCCTCGATCAACGAGGTCATCTGCCACGGCATCCCGGACTCGACCGTGCTGCGGGACGGCGACATCGTGAACCTCGACGTCACGGCGTACATCAACGGTGTGCACGGCGACAACAACGCCACCTACCTCTGCGGTGACGTCGACGAGGAGTCGCGGCTGCTCGTCGAGCGCACCCGGGAGTCGCTGAACCGTGCGATCAAGGCGGTCAAGCCGGGCCGCCAGGTCAATGTCATCGGCCGGGTCATCGAGTCGTACGCCAAGCGGTTCGGTTACGGAGTCGTCCGCGACTTCACGGGCCACGGGATCAATTCGTCGTTTCACTCCGGGCTGATCATCCCGCACTACGACGCGGCGCACGCCACGACCGTCATCCAGCCCGGGATGACCTTCACCATCGAGCCGATGCTCACCCTCGGGACGTACGAGTACGACATGTGGGACGACGGCTGGACGGTGGTCACGAAGGACCGCAAGCGCACGGCGCAGTTCGAGCACACGCTGGTGGTGACGGGCACGGGGGCCGAAATCCTTACGTTGCCCTGACCCACGGGGCGGGTAGCGTTTTACCGACAGGACGTCGGGAACACATTGACTTAGGCAAGCCTGAGCAGAAGGATCGGTGGTGGCGACAGCCGCCGCCGTGCGTTCCCGTCCCATCGGTCTCTGGAGGCCCGCCTTGGACGCCACCGCCACCCCCTTCTCCACACAGATCCGTCTCGCCTCGCACGAGCGGCACACCACGGTGCAGACGTCCGACTTCATGGACCGCCTGCTCGCCGGGCGGCTCGGCGTCGAGGCGTACGCGCGGTACACCGAGGAGCTGTGGTTCGTCTACCGGGCGCTCGAGGGCGCGGCGCACGCGCTGCGGGACGACCCGGTCGCCGGCCCGTTCATCCGGCCGGAGCTGATGCGCACCGCGGAGCTCGAGCGTGACCTCGGGCATCTGCGGGGCGCGGACGTCCGGCCCGAGGAGCTCGTACCGCTGCCGGCCACGGCCGCGTACGCCGCCCGGATCGAGGAGTGCGCGCGGACCTGGCCCGCCGGGTACGTTGCGCACCACTACACCCGCTATCTCGGCGATCTCTCCGGCGGCCAAGTGCTGCGGGACATGGCGGAGAAGACCTGGGGCTTCGACCGCAAGGGCGACGGCGTCCGCTTCTACGTCTTCGAGCAGATCCCGAACCCGGCGGCGTTCAAGCGCGGATACCGCGAACTGCTGGACGCGGTGGACGCCGACGACCTGGAGAAGCAGCGCATGGTCGACGAGTGCCGCTCGGCCTTCGATCACAACGTGGCCGTCCTGCGGGAGCTGGAGCGGGAGTTCCCGCTCAGCGCGTAGCCGTCAGGACGTGGGGCCCGGCGCCGTCACCGCGTGCGGCAGCCGGGTCCGCCCGCCGCCCGGGAGGCTCATCCGGACGGAGGCGGGCGCCCAGCCGGGGGCAGGGGCGGCCGCGGGCGTCGCGAGGCGCACACGGCCGCCGATCTCGACGATGCCGTCCGGGCCGGGGGCGGTCAGGATCTGCGACCCGCGGCCCTGCGTGATGTTCAGCGCGCGGCCGAGCCGGTCGGTCAGCAGCAGCGCCGCCGCGCCGGTCGCCTCGTCCTCGACGATGCCGTCCCCGTTCCGGGGAAACGCGCGGGCCCGTACGCGGCCCCCCGCCTCGTCCTCCCACGCCCACGTGCAGAGCCGGCCCTCGCCGGGCGGCGGGGCGGGCATCGCGTCGACCTCCGCCGGTGACGCGTACTGCTCGAACCGCCACGGCGACGCCCATGCGGCGCGGGCGGTGATCCAGGTGAACTCACCGTCGTGGCGCGCCCAGACCTCGCCCGCGGGCGGGTTGACGGCCTCCAGGTCGAGCAGCCAGGCGGTGCCGACGAGCGGGCGACCCGCGAACGGCAGGCGCAGCGTCGGCGTGTAGATGTCGACGACCCCGCGCTCGGGGTCGTCGACGAACACCGTCTCGCTGAAGCCCAGTTCCGCGGCGAGTGCCTGCCGGGACGCGCGGTCCGGGTGGCGAGCGGGGTCGCGTACGACGCCGAGGGCGTTGCCGTGCCTTCCGTCGCCGTCGCAGAAGACGCGCAGGACGTCGAGTTCGCCGCTCGCGCCGGGCGGGTCGAGTTCGTTCACGCAGGCATTCAAGCATCCCGGGTCAGGAGCGGGCGGCTTCCCGGCGGCGGACGCACCTCATGACCGGCACGAGGCGTCCGGCACGTAGGTTCACTTCTGGCCTGTTCGCCTGTTCGCCTGCTCGCTTGAAGGAGCGGAAAGGACCGACGTGTTCGACAGCTTTCTGATCGGCATGCGCGAGGGGCTCGCGGCAGGGGTGGCCCTCGCCCTCCTCCTCGCCTGTCTGGTGAAGGAAGGCGGGCGGGACGCCGTGCGCCCGGTCCTCACCGGGGTCGCGGCCGCGGCCGTCGTCTTCCTGGGCTTCGGCTTCGTACTCGAACACGGCCCCCAGCCGCTCACGTTCCAGGCGCGCCGGCTGCTCGCCGCGGTGCTGTCGGCCGTGGCCGTCTGCCTGCTGACGTGGTGGATCCTCCACCTGCGGCACCCGGCCCGGCGTCCGGCGGCGGCGCTCGTCGCCACCGGGTTCCTGGTGGTGGGGCGGGTGGGCCTGGAGACGGAGCTGTTCGTGTGGGCGGCGGTGCGTGCCGCGACCGGGAGCGGCGGCGGCAACGGCGCCCCGCTGGTGGGTGTGCTGCTCGGGATCGCCACCGCCGTCGTGCTCGCCGGGCTGATCCACCGGGGCGCGCTGCGGCTCGGTCCGGCGAAGTTCCTCCCCTGGACCGGCGGCATGCTCGTCGTGGTCGCGGCCGGAGTGCTCGCGTACGGCGTCCAGGATCTGCAGGACGCCCGGTTCCTCGGCGGGGCGGCGGACCGGGCGTTCGACATCGGCTCCGCCGTCCCGCCGGACAGCTGGTACGGGGCGCTGCTGGAGGGCGTGTTCGCCTTCGGGCCGAGCCCGACCGTCCTCCAGGTCACGGTGTGGGCGCTGTATCTGGTCCCGGCGCTCGGCCTTTTCCTCGCCCCGGTAGGGTTCGGACGGTCCATGGGGGTCGAGGAGCAGAAGGCAACCGATGAGAAGGCTGGGTCGGGCGGCGACGGGGCTCGCGGTGACGGCGGTACTGTCCCTGACAGCGAGCGCGTGTGTGACGGTGCACGGCGAACGGGCGGTGGTCCCGTCGGCGACGAACGATGAGGCGGCGCAGGCACTCGCCGCGTTCACCGAGGCGTACAACAAGGCCGACAAGGCCTACGACCCCGCTCTCGACGCGGCCCATGTCACCGGTCCGCTGGGGGCGATCAACCAGGCCGGTCTCAAGGCCCGCCAGGTCAACTTCCCGAACGGCAACCCGAACCACACGCCGCTGGAGCTGACCGACACGAAGTTCCTCATCCCGAAGAAGGCGGGCTGGCCCCGCTGGTTCGTGGCGGACACCGACTCCAACCTCGACGAGGACGGCGGCGCGAAGGACAGCCGCTGGGTGCTCGTCTTCGTGCGGACGGGCCCCGACGCGGGGTGGGAGGCCGCCTATCTGACGATCCTGTCCCCCCAGCAGATCCCGGCCTTCAGGACGGACAAGGACGGGCACGCCGAGCCCGTCGCGCCGGACAGCACGGCGCTCGCGGTCGCCCCGCGCAATCTGAGCGAGGAGTACGCCTCGTACCTGAAGGAGGGGAAGCCGGACCACTTCAAGGCCGGCCCGCACACCTCCGCGTGGCGCGAGGCCCGTGCGAAGACGGCGAACGTGCCCGGGACGAGCACCCAGTACATCGATCAGCCCCTGGACTCGGGCGACTTCGCGCCGCTGGGCCTGGTCACCCAGGACGGCGGCGGCTTCGTGTTCTTCTCGGCGCGCAACTTCGAACGCCAGACGGCCGCGAAGGGCGTGCGGCTGAAGGTCGTACCGGACGTCAAGGCACTGATGACCGGCGAGGTGAAGTCCTCGCTCACCAAGGAGCGGGTCTCGAACCTGGTGGCGGTCGTGCCGCCCGGCAACGGGCGCGAACCCGGCCAGGTGGTGGACGTGCGGGGCCGGCTGACGGGACTGACCTCGGCGAAGGGCTCGTAACACGGAGGCGGCGTCCTCGCGGCTTCACGCCCCTGGTGGCTTCGACGGCTCGGGCGGGGGTCGGCGAAGGCGGGCGGGGCGTGTCAGCGGCCGAGCGGCCAGGCTGTCGCGTGGTGGTCCACGTCCGTGTTCTCGCCGGCGTACTTCGCGCAGGCGTCCGTGAGGGTCTCCAGCAGCGTCAGTGGGTCCGGCAGCGGATGCTCCGGGCCGCGCACCCAGGCGACGCCCAGGTCACCGTCGCCGGGGAGCCGGGCCGGGGGCACGAGGACGTAGCTGCCGCGGCAGTGCCAGCGCAGGCCCGGGTGCTCGTCCATGGTCTCCGGGTGGCAGTCCAGGGCGCAGGGCCACCACTCGTCCTCGTCCTCCGGGGTACCGCGGGTGGCGGTGAAGAAGAGCATCCGGTCCGTCCCCACCTCGGCGACCGGTCCGACGTCGATCCCCCGCTCGAACAGCCGGGCGAGCGCGCCGCGACCGGCTTCGAGGGGCACGTCGAGCACGTCGTGCACCATGCCGGTGGCGGTGATGAAGTTCGCCTCGGGCTGGCCCTGCGCCCAGCGCTGGATCTGTTCCCTGTCGGTCGTGGACTGGGTCTGCCAGGCGAACGAGAGCGGATGCGTGGCCGGGGTCGGACACCCGATGCGCTCACAGGAACAGCGATAGCCGACGGGGTGCGCGGCAGGAGCGAGCGGCAGTCCCGCGGCGGCGGCGGCCAGCAGCAGCTCCTCGCGACGCGAGTCGTCCGCCTCGGCGTTCCCGCTCCGGCGGCGCAGCCACTGCGCCAGCCTGTTCTCCCGGGAAGGCCCACTCGCCGTGCCGCGGTAGCGGCCGATACCGTCGCCCATCTATCCCCTCACACCTCACGCTCGCCCCACGCGGACACTGCCATGCTCCCACCATCCTGCTCCCCGGGTGGCCACAGTCCTCAACCGGGGTGGGGCACGTCGCCCGCCGGGAGGTGGCACGCCCGCCGTCCAGGGGCGCGCGGGGGCATGCGCGGGGGCACACGGATCACCCCGGGGGCGGCCGGAATCAGCGGGTCGCGGCGGGCCGGTCGGGGGGCGGGCGGCGGTCGCTCTTGCGGCGGCCGGGGCTCAGTCGCGGGGCGCGAGGCCGTTCACGGCGTAGTCCACGACCAGGTCGGCGTACTCGTGCGTGAGCGGCAGGGTGCGCAGCAGCCAGCGGTGCGCGAGCGGTCCGACGAACAGCTCGAGGGCGATACGCAGGTCGATCCCGGCCCGGACCTGCCCGGCCTCCTGCGCGGCGCGCAGCCGTGTGACGTACAGCCGGAGCTGCGGCTCGAGCAGCTTCTCGACGAACTGGGCACCGACCGTCGCATCGACCACGCCCTCCGCGGCGAGGGCACGGGCCGGGGCGTCGTAGACGGGGGTGTTCATCTCGTCGACGGTGGCGCGCAGGACCAGGCGGAGATCGGCCTCGAGGTCGCCGGTGTCGGGGATCTCGTAGCCGTCGGGACCGGCCGCGTCCGACGCCTGTTCGGCAAGATCGAGGAACGCCTCGAGGAGAACGGCCGCCTTGGAGGGCCACCAGCGGTAGATCGTCTGCTTGCCGACCCCGGCGCGGGAGGCGATGCCTTCGACGGTGGTCTTCGTGTAGCCGACCTCGCCGACGAGGGCGAGGGCGGCGTCGTAGATCGCGCGACGGGAGCGCTCGCTGCGGCGCGAGGAGTCGGGTGCCTTCGGCTGCTCGGTCATGCGGTCAAACCTACAACGGGTGAGCCGAGACGTCTCGTCTCAGCTGCCGTCGTCGGCCGCGGCGTCGCGGGGCGGCCAGGCGTCGCCCCACTCCGCGTCCCTGGCGTCCTTGTAGCGCGCGCCGCGACGCTTGGTCACCGTGTCGCGGCGCAGCCCATCGTCCCGGGTGCAGAGGTCGAGCAGCACCAGGCCCTTGCGGATCTGCGGCTTGCGGACGACCCGCGCGGCGGCCGGCTCGGGCCCCACGGGGGGACGGGTGGCGGCGACGTAGCTGAACTTCTCGTCCTCGTACGGCAGTGAACCGCCCTTGATCTGCCGGTGCAGGGAGGAACGGGAGACCCGGGCGGCGAAGTGGCACCAGTCGGAGCCCGGTTCTATGGGGCAGGCGGCGCTGTGCGGGCAGGGCGCGGCGATGCGCAGTCCGGCGGCGACGAGCGCGTCGCGGGCCTCGATGATCCGTGCGTAACCGTCGGGGGTGCCGGGTTCCACGACGACGACGGCCCGGGCCGCGCGCGCGGCCTCCGCGACCACGGCGGCGCGGTCGGCGGCGGTGAGTTCGTTGAGCACGTAGGAGACGGTGACGAGATCGGTGCTCTCGATACGGAGCGTCGAACTGATCCGGGAGCGCTGCCACTGCACGTCACGCAGGGAAGGCACCCGGGAGGCGGCGGCCAGCTCACGGCCGAGCGCGAGCGCGGGCTCGGCCCAGTCCAGCACCGTCGTCCTCGGCGCCGCCTCGTCCCACGCGTCGGCGACCGCCCAGCTCGCGGCACCGGTGCCGCCGCCGATGTCGGTGTGCGTCACGGGCGACCAGCCCGGCACCGCCGCCCGCAGCGCACCGAGCGCGGACCGCACCGCCTCGTAGGTCGCCGGCATCCGGTACGCGGCGTAAGCGACGACGTCGCTGCGGTCCCGCAGGATGGGCGCGGCGGTGGGCGTGTCCCCACGGTAGTTGGCGATCAGCCGCTCGACGGCCTGCGCGGCCTGCGTGGGCGGCAGCCCGTCCAGCAGCCGCGCGAGGGCGGCACGGAGGGTGTCGGCGGTGGGGGCGGTGACGGTCACCGAGAGAGTCTACGCGGGCCTGCGGAACACGGCGCCGGCCGCTGCGCGGGTCCCTCCCCCACCTTGCCTCGAAACCGGGTGCTCCGGCCCCGGACCCCGCGCTTCGAACGCCGGCGGGGCTGGGTGTGCCCGGCTGGGTAATCCCGCCTACCTCCGGCCTGGCGGCGGCCGTAGGCCGGAGGTACCCCCGCCCAACGGCCGCCAGGCCGTAGGGGGAGTGGAGGCCGCCGCGCAAAGCGCCGTACCGGGGGCCGGGGCGGTGCCCCGTACGGGGCACCGGGGAGGAGCCCCCGGTCCAGTAGGGGACGGACGCCCCGTCCCCTCAGACCGCCTCCGGCCTCCGTTGCCACGGACGGCACAGGCCGATGAAGCACGCCACCGAGCCCACGCCGCACACCACCTGCACCACGGCCATCGGTACCGCCGTCCCCTCCCCGGCGATACCGACCAGCGGCGACGCGATCGCGCCGATCAGGAACGACGCCGTGCCGATCAGCGCCGACGCCGAGCCGGCCGCGTGCGGCGTGCGCAGCAGGGCGAGCGCGTTCGTGTTCGGCATCGCGAGACCCATTGCGGACATCAGCACGAACAGCCCCGCCGCGATCGGGAAGAGGCCGACCTCGCCGAAGACGCCCGCCGTCATGAGCAGCAGCGCGGTCGCCGCCAGGGTGATGACGGACAGGCCGAAGCCCAGTGCCTTGTCCAGGCTGACCCGGCCGACGAGGAGTCTGCCGTTGATCTGGCCGACGGTGATCAGGCCGATCGAGTTGACGCCGAAGAGCAGACTGAACGTCTGCGGCGAGGCGCCGTAGATCTCCTGCACCACGAACGGCGACGCCGAGATGTACGCGAACAGCGCGGCGAAGGCGAGTCCGCCGGTGAGCATGTAGCCGGCGAAGACGCGGTCGGCGAGCAGGCCGCGCATGGTGCGCAGGGCCTCGCCGACTCCGCCGCTGTGCCGCTTGTGTGCCGGCAGGGTCTCGTGGAGCCATTTGACGACGACGAGCGTGAGCAGGATGCCGACGGCGGTGAGGACGACGAAGATGCCGCGCCAGTCGGTGACCCGCAACACCTGGCCGCCGATGAGCGGGGCGATGATCGGCGCGACGCCGGATATCAGCATCAGGGTGGAGAAGAACCTGGCCATCTCCACGCCGTCGTACAGGTCGCGCACCACCGCGCGGGCGATGACGATGCCGGCCGCGCCCGCGAGGCCCTGCAACAGCCGGAAGGCGATGAGGAGTTCGGCGGTCGGGGCGAGCGCGCAGATGGCCGTGGCGACGACGTACACGAGCATGCCGGCGAGCAGCGGGCGGCGGCGTCCCCACTTGTCGCTCATCGGGCCGACGACGAGCTGGCCGAGGGCCATGCCGGCAAGGCACGCGGTGAGGGTGAGCTGGACGGTCGCGGCAGGTGCGTGCAGCGAGTCGGTGACGGCGGGCAGCGCCGGGAGGTACATGTCCATGGACAGCGGCGGCAGAGCGGTGAGGCCGCCGAGGACGAGTGTGACGACCAGTCCGGCCCGGCGGGCCGCGGCGACGCCGGTGGAAACGAGCGCCACCGGTGGGGCTGAAGGGGCGGATGCCGGTCCGATTTGGGTGATCTGTCCTTGTTTGCTCTGGCCGCTCTCCGGCATCTACAGCTCCTATTCCTATTTTCAACATCTATGCTCTCAGCTCGTCCGGACTGATCAAGACCTTTTCTGCGTGAACATTCGGCATGGGCAGGGGTGGGCGAAGGATGAGCGACACCGTGCGGTGGGGCGTACTGGCGACCGGCGGCATGGCCGTCCGGTTCGTCGAGGATCTGTTGGGGATGCCGGACGCCGAGGTCGTGGCGGTGGCGTCCCGTACGGAGGCGTCCGCCAAGGCTTTCGCCGACCGGTTCCGGATACCCCGGGCGTACGGGGACCAGGCCGCCCTCGCGGCCGACGAGGACGTCGATGTGGTGTATGTCGCAACACCGCACTCCGCGCACCGGGCCGCGGCCGCGCTGTGCCTGGAGGCCGGAAAGCCGGTGCTGTGCGAGAAGCCCTTCACCCTGAACGCGGCCGAGGCGACGGAGCTCGTCGAACTGGCCCGGGCCCGCGGCACGTTCCTCATGGAGGCCATGTGGATGTACTGCCATCCGGCCGTCCGCCGTATCGCCGAGCTGGTGCGCGAGGGGGCGATCGGTGAGGTGCGGACCGTGCAGGCGGACTTCGGGCTGGCGGGACCGTTCGCCCCGGACCACCGGCTGCGGGACCCTGCGCTCGGCGGCGGCGCGCTGCTCGATCTCGGCGTCTATCCGGTCTCCTTCGCCCAGCTGCTGCTGGGCGAGCCGGACCGGGTGCAGGCCGACGCACTGCTGTCCCCCGAGGGTGTGGACCTCAACACGGGGATGCTGCTGGGCTGGTCGGACAGCGGCGCGACGGCACTGCTGTCCTGCTCGATCACGGCGGCCACCCCGGTCACGGCGTCGGTGACCGGCACGGCCGGCCGGATCGACGTGCCCGACGGCTTCTTCTTCCCCGAGCGTTTCGTCCTGCACCGCGACGGCGAGGAGCCGGAGGAGTTCCTCTTCGACGGCCGCCGGGACTCGCTGGAGCACGAGGCGGCCGAGGTGATGCGGGCCGTGCGGGCGGGCGAGAAGGAGTCCCCTCTCGTCCCGCTCGACGGCACGCTCGCCGTGATGCGGACGCTCGACGCGGTCCGTGACCGCATCGGCGTCCGCTTCCCGGGCGAGACGAGCAAGACCAGCGCGGTGAGCGAGAACGTCCGCTAGGGAGCGTATTTCGGTTGTGATCAACAGATGGTCCCGGTGAGGTCCTTGAGCCAGATCATCGAGGCGCGGAGGTAGAGGCCGGCGAGGTAGCTCGCAGGTGTCTTGTCGTACCGTGTAGCGATGCCTCGCCAGGCCTTCAGCTTGTTGATCAGCCGCTCGACGGTGTTGCGCTCCTTGTAGAGATCAGCGTCGTGGCTGACGGGCCGGCCGCCCCTGGAGCCCTTCTTCCTCCGGTTGGCAGCCTGGTCCTTCTTCTCCGGGATGACCGCCTTGATACGGCGTTTGCGCAGGTGGCCGCGGTTGCCGCGAGACGAGTACGCCTAATGGGCAGTGAAGCGGGGCACCGCCAGGCCCACCCCGGCCCGTTGAGGCCCTGAAAGAGACTGCGGGCCCCGCTTCAGCAAGCGCCGTACATCGTGGTGGTGATCGGTACCGGGAAAGCCGCAGAGTACGCCCGGGCCCTTGAGCCGTTGGACAAGCACCGGCCCCCGGCACCGTTCACCACCACGAGACCGGACGCAACTACCGCATCCAGTCCGACGATCGGATCGTTGAAGTCCGTGGTCCGAGCCGCCTGCGGGGATCACCTCTCATCAAGCCTGGAGCTGCCGAGCTCACGAGCAGACCGAGGGCCCCGCGGGTCGCTGGGGTCACGAACGGCTAATCGGATCCTGGGCCATCGAGCCCTTCCATTAGGGAGACGCGTGCCCCCGCACGGCTGCGACCAGCAGCAACAGCCCCCTGACCGAGAGGACGAAAACGACACGATGACCGTCACCTGCGGGATCGACTGGGCCAGCGACCACCACGACGTCGCCCTGGTCGACCACGAGGGAGCCCTTCTGGCCCGAGCCCGGATCACCGACGACGCCGCAGGCCTGCAACAGCTCCTGGACCTTCTCTCCACCCACGGCGACAGCGAGGATGCCCCGATTCCCGTGGCGATCGAAACCTCCCGCGGCCTGCTCGTGGCCTGCCTGCGAGCCACCAACCGCCCCATCTACGCGATCAATCCGATGGCAGCGGCCCGCTACCGCGACCGGCACGCGGTCGCCCGCAAGAAGTCCGACCACCTCGACGCCATGGTGCTGGCGAACATCCTGCGCACCGACCGGGCCACCCACCGACCGCTGCCCGACGACAGCGAACTCGCCCAGGCCATCGCCGTCCTGGCCCGCGCCCCAGCAGGACGCCGTGTGGACCGTCGACCAGGCGCCGAACTCCGCCGGCACCTCCCGCCACTGCCCGCCCGTCTTGAACCGCCAGATCACGCCCTCGAACTGTTGCCGCAGCCGCTCGGGATACGGGCCGTACTCGCCGATCGGCAAGTACGGCCCGATGACTCCCACTCTGCATCCGTCAGTTGCACTCGCGTCACCCAAGAGGGTTTAGCAGTCCAGGCCCTGCCGCGAAGGTAAACCTCGCAGATTGATCACGACGCAATACGCTCCCTAGCCGACATGGCCCCCGGGGAATCCCGCCACACCGGCGCCACGCGCCTGCGGATCGCCCCGCGTGGCACTGCGTCCTGAGCCGGCGTCGCCGCCACGTCAGGCCGACGTCACCGATCCGCCCACGGGCAGGCGCAGTGCCAGCTCGTCGTCGAGGAGCGCGGCCACGTGCCGATCCCAGGCGGTGGCCAGGGCGACTGCGGCGGGGCTGGGGAGCATCGCGCCGGACGTCAGCGCGCGCACGGTGTCCGGCCCGGTGCCCGTGGGCCAGGGGATCGACGCCAGGCCCAGCTGGTGGTCCATGTCGACCACCGACTCGACGTCGAACCGAACGAACAGCGGCGTTCCGTCGGCGTCCTCCGGCAGCCCGTGGAGGTTCCGGCAGTACGCCGGGCCCAGCCGCCCCCCGGACGTCCACAAGGGCCACCCGGTCGGCCGCGTCCGCCTCCACCACGACGCCGCGGGCCAGTACGGATCCGCGGTCCCCGTCCTCGGTGATCACGTACGCGAGGTCGCCCACGGCCACGTCGTCGTGCCCGCCGACGTACCAACGGTCCGTCCACGGCGTGCCGTCCGCAGCGCACTCGAACATGTCGACGGCGTCGTAGAAGATCCCGGCGTCACAGGTCAGCACCCGCACGGCCATGCTGTCGTCACCTCCCGAAAAGAGGCCAGTGTACGGGTACGCGGGGGGAAAAACCGGTGGGCGGCGGCCGGGCCCGCCCTTATGGTCGCCCTTGATGGAGATGTCCTTCCGGAAGCTGCCGGACAACCAGCACGAGATCCTGGTCCGCGCCCGCAAGGGGCCGGACATCAGACTGCCTGCCCAGCCCGTCGGCCCGAGCATGCCGCACGACCTCGTCCACGCCGTCGTGGAGACCGCCCTCGGTATCGACGACGGCTTCTGGGGTGCGATGGCGCGCGGTGCCACCTTCCAGGGGTTCGTTCTCATCTCGCCGGGGCGGCACCGCCGCTCGGGGATGAAGGTGCTGCGGCGCGGTGGCGACGCCGTGATGGCCGCCGAGCTCTCCGTGAACTGGGCCCATCGGGTGTGGCGCGGGCTGCCCGCAGAGGGCCGCGGTGTCGGCCCGGCGCCACTCGACGCGGAGGCGCTTGCGAGGACGGGGCCGCGGCTGGACACTGCCGCCGCCCGCTGGGCCGCGGTCCCCGAGGGCGGGGAGCTCCTCTGGCGCTGGGGCACGGACCGCTAAGGGCACTGATCTGCGTCTTTCCAGCGGGTTAACAGAACTCCGCAGGAGGTGTACCAGCAGCCTCGGCCTGACCGCCCAACCCGGCAACCGTTCCCGGTCGCATCAGTCGGCGTACAGATCGGACTCGGAGACCGACGGGCCAACCGCCTCGAACGGGTTGTCCACGGCGAGGAGGTCGTCGATCTCGGCGCGCAGGGCCGTGAAGGCCCCGCCCAGGGTCGTCGCGTTCCGGGTGGTCTCGCGTAGTACGTGGTACCCGGCGGACAGGCCCTTCCGGTCCAGGTCCAGCCGGGCCCACACCAGAGTCGAGACGATGAAGCTCTCCTCGGTGGCCGTCAGACGGGCGTCGATGCCGAACTCATCCACGGTCCGTTGGACGGTCGTGCCCTCAAGGTAGTTACTCAGGCGCACCTGTATGCCCGGCGGCAAGCTGGCCGCCGCGGGGTCCTCGGCGTCCCAAGGGTCTGCGGGGGTCTCGCCGCCGACGGGTTTCAGGACGAGAGCGCGTTCCACGCTGACCGCGTCCTCGCTGAACTGCTCAAAGTGGTCTCGCTGGAGCCGCTGCACGCCGACGAAGAGGCGTTCCTGCTCCGCTTTGAGGTCCGTGAGCGCGGTGAAGAGATCGATTGGGTTCACGGCGCAGACGCTAACGCCCGGGTCCGACAATGACGGCCGCCGTCAGGGCCGGATGATCCACACCCCGTGATCGCAACCAAATACTCACCCTAGACGGCTTGCAGGCCGGGATTGCCGGCCTCGGTCACGAACGAGGCCGTCGTGGTGACCGGCGCGTCCGGTGTGGTCACCGCGGCGACCGTGCGGAAGTCGGCGCGCGCCTGCTGCCGGTCGAGAGTGACCGTCACATAGCCGCGTCGGCCGTTGTAGAACCGCATGTGCGGGTTGGCCCGGGTGTAGGTGTCCCAGGTGGCCGGCTTGTCGGCGCCGTCCTTGCCGCTGGAGATCGAGGTGGCGACGATCTCGGTGCCGACGACCTCCGCCCCGGGCGTCTCGTAGTCGCGCTTGATGTCGTACGCGTAGGCGACGTGCACGTCACCGGTGAGGACCATCAGGTTCTCGACGCCGGCGGACCGGGCGCCGTCGAGGACGCGGTCGCGGGAGGCGGGGTAGCCGTCCCAGGCGTCCATGCTGAGCCGGGGGTCGTCGCCCAGGTCCAGCGCGCGCCGGGAGAAGTTGACCTGCTGCGGCACGACGTTCCAGGTGGCGGCGGAGGCCCGCCAGCCGTCGATGAGCCAGCGCTCCTGCTGGGCGCCGGTCATGGTGCGCGACGGGTCCTCCGACTCGGGCCCCGAGACGTGTGCCCGGTCGCCGTACGCCTGGTCGGAGCGGTACTGGCGGGTGTCGAGCACGTCGAACTGGGCGAGCTGCCCGTAGTGCAGCCGGCGGTACAGCTGCATGTCGGGGCCGACGGGCTGCTGGGGCGCGCGCAGCGGCATGTTCTCCCAGTACGCGCGGTACGCGGAGGCCCGGCGGAGCAGGAACTCCTCCGGCGGTACGCCGTTCTCGGGCGTCCCGTCGGCGTAGTTGTTCTCCGTCTCGTGATCGTCCCAGGTGACGACGAAGGGGTGGGCGGCGTGGGCGGCCCGGAGGTCGGGGTCCGACTTGTAGAGGCCGTAGCGCAGCCGGTAGTCCTCCAGGGTGACCGTCTCGCGGTTGAAGTGGGCCGGCAGGACGCGGTCGGTGTAATTGCGGGCGCCGCCCGCGGAGTTCACGGCGTACTCGTAGAGGTAGTCGCCGAGATGGAAGACGACGTCGACGTCCTCGGCGGCGAGGTGCCGGTAGGCGGTGAAGTAGCCGTCGTGGTACGCCTGGCAGGACACGGCGGCGAGCTTCAGTCCGCCGAGGGCGGCACCGGGCGCGGGCGCGGTGCGGGTGCGCCCGGCGGGGCTGATCCAGGTGCCGGTGCGGAAGCGGTAGTAGTAGACGCGGTCCGCCTCCAGGCCGACGGCCTTGACGTGGACGCTGTGGTTGAACTCGGGGTGGGCGGTGACGGACCCCCGCTTGGCGATCCGGGCGAAGGCGGCGTCGTACGCGACCTCCCACTGGACCTGGACGCTCGCCTGCGGCAGGCCGCTGCCCGGTTCGTACGGTTTCGGCGCGAGGCGCGTCCACAGGACGACGGAATCGGGCCGGGGGTCGCCGGAGGCGACGCCCAGGGTGAAGGGGTCCTCGGTGATCTTCCGGCCGTTGACAGTCCTGGCGTGCGCGGTGCCGGGCAGGTTGACCGAGAAGGCCAGCGTCGCGGCGGCGGCCGTGGCGGTGAGGATGGTGCGCCGGCCGAGATGCCGGGCTGCCGCAGCTCTGAGCTCGGCCGAATGGGCGGTGTGCGCGGGTGTCATGTGGCCCTCCCCTGACGGCTGTTGTCAGCCGCATTGGAGCCGGAGCCGACGAATCCGCGTTGTCGCGGACACAACATCCGCATGTCGGTCGGATGAGATCCGTGTGCGACGCATGCGCGTACGCTGCGGGCCATGAAGTCAGTGGCGAGGATCGCGGTGGTGACAGGCGCGGGCTCCGGCATCGGCCGGAGCGTCGCGCTCGAACTGGTACAAACAGGACAGGGCGCGGCCGCCGGTTCGAGGGTCGGCCCGAAGTGGTCAGTGGCCCTCGCCGGTCGGCACAACGAGACGCTCGAGGAGACCGCGGCGCTGATCCGCGCCGCCCGGCCGGACGCCGAGCTGCTGTGCGTCCCGACGGACGTGACGGATCCCGAGGCGGTCGCCGCGCTCTTCTCCGCCGTCCACGAGCGCTACGGCCGGCTGGATCTGCTGTTCAACAACGCGGGCACGTTCGGCCCCGGCGGTGTGCGCTTCGAGGACCTGGAGTACTCCGCCTGGCGCAAGGTCGTCGACACGAACCTGAACGGCGCGTTCCTGTGCGCACAGGCAGCGTTCCGCCTGATGAAGGAGCAGACACCGCAGGGCGGCCGGATCATCAACAACGGCTCGATCTCGGCGCACACGCCGCGCCCGAACTCCGCGCCGTACACCGCCACCAAGCACGCGCTCACCGGGCTGACCAAGTCCCTGTCACTGGACGGCCGGCCCTACTCGATCGCCTGCGGCCAGATCGACATCGGCAACGCGGCCACCGACATGACGAGCGCCATGCAGTCGGGCGTCCTCCAGGCGAACGGTGAACTGTCCCCGGAGCCGGTGATGGACGTGAGCGACGTGGCGCGGACCGTGCGCCACATGGCGGAACTGCCGCTGGAGGCGAACGTGCAGTTCGCGACGGTACTGGCGACGAACATGCCGTTCATCGGGCGCGGCTGACCGCTCCCCGCCGGCCGGCTCGCACCCGGGACGGCGTCCGGTTCCGCCGTCACCCGTGCAGCGAGCGGCCGTACGCCGGCTCCGTGCCCCATCCGTGCGGCGGGCGCCGGGAATTGGACCGCACGCGGGCCAGTCCGTGACAGGCTGGCGCGCATGGAGCGCACGGATCAGAGCTGGGAGAGCGTGGAGCGCCTGCACGCCTGGCTGCGGGAGAGCAACACGTACCCGCCGGAGCAGGAGGTGCTGCTGCGGGTGCTGAAGCTCTCCGAGGAGGTCGGCGAGGTCGCCCAGGCGGTCATCGGCGCGAAGGGGCAGAACCCTCGCAAGGGCACCACGCACAGCTGGCAGGACGTGGAGTCCGAGCTGTGCGACGTGATCATCACGGCCATGGTGGCGCTGCGCACGCTCACCCCGGACGCGGCGGGGACCTTCACCTCCCGTCTGGACCATGTGGTGAACCGCTCCCTGGGTGACTGACCGGCCACGCGTCGCAGGTCGTGC
Source organism: Streptomyces peucetius (assembly GCF_025854275.1). Classification (NCBI taxonomy): domain Bacteria; kingdom Bacillati; phylum Actinomycetota; class Actinomycetes; order Kitasatosporales; family Streptomycetaceae; genus Streptomyces; species Streptomyces peucetius. The sequence continues at coordinate 2,192,964 of NZ_CP107567.1, forward strand.
GTGTGGTTTCAAGTCCGTCCCACTCGGAAGACTTTCCGTGGGGAAGGAAAGCGCACGCCGCAACGGACCAGTGGGGGGCCGGAGTTGGGCTTTCGATGCGCCGCGTGCGACGGCCCGGGCGCCCGCTGGGACGCCGGCCGGCGCACCGCTCTGTGCCCACCGTGCGAGCACACCGGCCGTACGGCCGGCCGTGAGCCCGTCCGGCTGGGCGACGTCCTGACCGCCGCGGGGGGCGACCCCGCGTTCGCCGCCCTGAGGGAGCGCTGCGGCCCCCGCCGCACGTCCTGCCGGTACTGCGGCGCCACCGCCGAGTGGCACCGTACGGCCGACGGCCGCTGGATGCTGATGGAGCCGGGCACGCACCCCGCCGAATCCGTGCCGCCGGGCCGCCGCCGGCACACCGCGGCCGACCCCCGCACCGCCGCGCCGACCGGTCTCTGCCGCGTGGGGCACGCCGACGTCTGTCCGGCGCGCTCGGCCCCGCCCGACACTCCGGCCCTGCTCGCCCTGTGGCGGCGGAACGCGCGGCAGTGGGTATGAGCAGCGAGCCGGGGGCCGCTCCATCGGCCTCCGCACCGCAGGCGAAAAGGTGATCGTTCAACCGCCTTGTCCGACAGGTGAGTTACTGCCCGGTCGGTGTGGATCTCGGAATCTTCATTGAGTACTGTCCGTGACGCCGTCGCCACACCAGGGGCACAGGGCCCCGAAGGGACTAGCGACGGCGTGAAGGACCAAGACCTCTGTTGACCACTGCAGTTGAACTCTTCACCGTCCGGCCCTACACACCGCACTGCCGGGTCATCCATGACGAGGGCGAGCACGCCGTCATCGGCATATCGCCGGGGAACTCGTACTTCTCCGCCCGTCGCGTCACGGATCTGGCCCACTGGGGCGCCCGCCACTTCCGCCGGGTCGACCTCGTCTACACCGACCTGCACGTCGCCGACATGTACGAAGCGCTCGGCTACCCGCCCGACGACGCGCGCCGCAAGGCCGTGAAGAACCTCCGGGGCGTACGGGCCAAGGTCACCAACGCCGCCCGGGACGCCGACCCCGCGGGCGGCCGCGTGAACGCCCGGCCCGTGTCGGAGCTCGCGTCGCACCCGGCCTACCGCGAACTCCACGACCACTTGGGCAACCTGCTCGCGACCGACGCCGAGTTCCGCACGACCTGCGACGCGCTGGTCGACACGTTCCTCTCGTCGAAGGTCCTGGGCGGTGCGCAGAGCACGGCCCGCCAGCGCGAGGTCTGCCTCCAGTACATCGCCGCCGAAGCCCCCTTGTTCCTCGACACCCCGGCCATCCTCGGCGTCTCGTCCTCCCTGAACTGCTACCACCAGGCGCTCCCCCTGGCCGATCTGCTGTACGCCCGCGGCTCCGGCCTCCGCGCATCCCGCAACCAGGGACACGCCATCGTCACTCCCGCCGAAGGAGACCAGCGTGACCAGCACTGACACCCTGCTCGACTTCCCGTTCTCCGCACGCGGCGACCGTCTCCCGCCGCAGATCGAGGACCTGCGCGCCGAACCGGTCAAGCGCGTGCGCACCATCGCCGGCGACGAGGCATGGCTCGTCTCCTCGTACGCCCTGTGCAAGCAGGTCCTCGAGGACTTGCGGTTCAGCCTCAAGGACACCTCCGCCCCCGGCGTGCCCAGGCAGTACGCGCTGACCATTCCGCCGGAAGTGGTCAACAACATGGGCAACATCACCGGGGCCGGGCTGCGCAAGGCGGTGCTGAAGGCCATCAACCCCAGGACCGGAGGACTCACGGACTGGATGCGCGGCCACGCCGAGGCCCTGGTCGACGAGCTCATCGATCAGGGCCCGCCGGTCGACCTCCGCGGCCGGTTCACCAACCCCTACGCCGAGCATCTGCACTGCCGCATCCTCGGCATACCGGAGGCCGACGCGCCGCGCCTCGCCGCCAGTCTCGACATCGCGTTCATGAACTCGGCGTGTCCCGTCACGGGAGCACGCCTGAACTGGGACCGCGACATCGGCTACATGGTCGCCCGGCTCGACGATCCCGAGACCACCGGACTGATGGCCGAACTCGCCGCCCTTCGGGGCCTGCCCGAGTACGCGCACCTCACCGACGAGATGCTCGCCACCGTGGGCGTCACCATGTTCGGCGCGGGCGTCATCTCCACCATGGGCTTCCTGACCATGGGGATCTTCTCCCTCATGCAGCACCCTCAGGTGTGGGAGCAGCTCCGGAGGAACCCGGAGAAGATCCCGGCCGCCGTGGACGAACTGCTGCGCGTCAACCTGTCCATCGCCGACGGTCTGCCCCGGCTGGCCCTCGAGGACGTCGTACTCGGCGGCACCCTGGTGAGGCGCGGCGAACTCGTCCTCGTCCTGGTCGAGGCCGCGAACACGGACCCGGGCGCGTTCCCCGACCCGCACCTCGTCGACATCGACCGGCCCGAGGCGAGCACGCACCTGTCGTTCGGCGGAGGCGCGCACTACTGCCCGGCCACGGCCCTCGGGAAGAAGCACGCGGAGATCGCGATCGAGGTACTCCTCGAGAGGATGCCCGGCCTGCACCTGGCGGTCCCCGTCGACCAGCTCGTGTGGCGCACCGGATTCATGAAACGCATTCCCGAACGCCTGCCCGTCGCCTGGTAGCGCACGACCGAATCGGCACGGCGCACCCGCCGGCTCCGGCCTCACGGCCGGGGCCGGCACAGGCAGGCAGACGGGCAGGCGGGCGTTGAGCGTTGGGCGGCAGACGAGTCGGGCTGTACGCCGGGTTCTGTGCACCCGGGACCTCGCGGTCGTCGGGGCGACGGCCATCCATCTAGGACCGGCGTTGCCACCGGCCTCGTGCGGTCTACCCGCGGACTCGGGCGGGCAGCCCTCATGCGTCCGCGCAGGACCACCTTGCGGCGGTCCCTCTTGACCTTGCTCCGGGTGGGGTTTACCTAGCCGCCTGAGTCACCTCAGGCGCTGGTGGTCTCTTACACCACCGTTTCACCCTTACCGAGGACCGAGGCCCCCGGCGGTCTGCTTTCTGTGGCACTGTCCCGCGGGTCACCCCGGGTGGCCGTTAGCCACCACCCTGCCCTGTGGAGCCCGGACGTTCCTCGGGAGCCCCCTGTCGGGACCTCACGCGGCCGTCCGCCCGGCTCGTCTGCCGTGAGGACCATGCTACCTGCCGTTTCGGAGGGCTCAGCCGCCCGCCGTCCGCGTGATCGGGGGCTTCACCTCGGCCGGGGCACACGGCCAAGGAAACGCGGCGGCATTCCGTGCGGTCTCCCGGCTCGCTTGACCTTGTCGCAGCGTCAACGTTTCTACTGGTCGCATGCGAATCGGAGAGATCGCCGCCCTCGTCGGGGTGACGCCCCGCACCGTCAGGCACTACCACCACCTCGGGCTGCTGCCCGAACCCGTCCGCCGCCCCAACGGGTACCGGGAGTACAGCGTCCGCGACGCCGTACTGCTCGCGCGGATCCGGCGGCTGACGGAGCTGGGGCTGGGGCTCGACGAGGTGCGGGACGTGCTCGCGGACGACGCCGGACGGGATCTCGTCGAGGTGCTGGAGGAACTGGACGAGGACCTGGCCCGGCAGGAGGCGCTGATCCACGGGCGGCGGGCACGGCTTGCCGTGCTGCTCGCGCAGGCCCGGAGCGGCGAGCTGACCACGGAGGGGCCGGTGTCGCCGCGGCTGGCGGAGGTGTTCGGGGACATGGCCCGCGCGTCCGCCGGGCTGCCCGGTCCGGAGCCCGCGATGGCGGCGAAGGACCGTGAACTGCTGGCGCTGCTGGACACCGTGGCGCCCGAACCGGAACAGGAGAGGCTGATGGGGGCGATGCGCCGGATGACCGAGGCGCCGGAGGCGATGGAGCGGGCGTACGCCCTGTACGAGGAGATGGACGCACTCGCCGACGCGGATCCGGCCGATCCCCGGGTGGAGGCCACGGCCCGGTCCCTCGCGGCGATCCTGCCCGACGACATCGTGGCGAACCTGGGGGCGAACACCGTGCCGGACGACGGGTTCATGGACGCCTTCTTCGCCGAATTGCCGCCCGCCCAGACGGCGGTCGTGACCCGTGCGCTGGAGCTGCTGGTGGAGCGTGCCCGGTGAGCCGGCTGCCGCGGGCGCTGCGGACCGTCGCGTACGCGGTGCTGCCCGCCGAGGTGCTGCTCACTGTCTGCCTGGTGGGCGGTGTGGCGGTCCCGCTGCCCGTCCTCGCCGCCGCGGAGGCCGCCGTCGTGCTGCTGCTCGCCGCCGAGGCGTTCGCGTACGTGGCGCTGCGCAGACGCGGCCTGACCGGGCGGGAGGCGGTGGCGGAGCTGGTGCCCGTACCAGTGCTGCGGCTGGTGGGCCACGAGCTGCGGCTGATGCGCAGCCTGTTCCTGTGGGCGGGGCGTCGCCGCGACGGGGTGGGGCCCGGCGATCTGCCCTTCGGGCACGCGCGGGACCAGGCCGCGATGATGTACGGCTTCACGTTCGTGTGCGTCGTGGAGACGGTGGGTGTGTCGTTTCTGCTGAGGGACTATCCGAGGGTGCACGCCGTGCTGCTCGTCGTCGACATCTACACGGTGCTGTTCATGCTGGGGCTGCAGGCGGCTGCCGTGACCCGTCCCCACGTTCTGTCGTCGGACACGCTGCGGCTGCGTCAGGGCGGCCACGTAAACCTGCGGATACCGCTGGAGCGGATCGCGGACGTCCGGTACGAGCCGCTCTTCACGCACAAGGGGCGGGACGGCGTGCTCGATCTGATGGTGGCCGCGCAGACCTCGGTGACGCTGGAGCTCTCCGAGCCGGTCACCCACGTCGGCCCGCTGGGACGGGAGAGGTCCGTCCGCACGGTCCGCTTCCACGCCGACGACGCGAGGGCCCTCGCGAAGGCGCTGCGGGGGGCGGTGAGCGCCCGACGCCCGGAGGCGGAGCCGGTCACGCCGGCGTGAACCGCACCTTCGCCCGCTGCGGGTCCGCCTCGGTGAGCCGGACCCGCAGCCGCTCCCCCAGGGGCAGCGGAGCGCCGTCGCCGTCGACGCGCGCCACCACCGCCGGGTCCTCGAGGTGGACGGTGCCGGCCGACGGGTCGTTCTCCTTCACGTCCACGACGACCGCGTCGAACAGTTCACCGATCCGGTCCCGCAGCACCACGGCCTCGACGATGTCGAGGCATTCACGTTCGACGGTGTTGCCGCGCCGGGAGCCTTCCGCCATCTCCTTCGGGAGCGCGTCGAGCGCCGCGCTCACCCACTCCGGCGGCTCCCGGCCCGCCACGGCGGCGACGCACAGCTCGCCCGCGTACCGGTCGACGAGCCGGCGCAGCGGGGCCGTGCAGTGGGTGTACTCGGCCGCGACCGCCGCGTGAACCGCGGGTACCGGCAGCACGCCGCCCGTGAACGCCGTGTACCCGGCGCCGCGCAGCAGCGTCGTGCACTCCTGCAGGAAGGCGGCGTTGCGCGGCTCGGCCGGATCGAGGGAGCGGACGAGCTCCGCGTACGAGACGTGGTGCGGCCACTGGACGTGCAGGGCCTTCGCGCAGCGGCGCAGGCGCGCCACGGCTCCGTCGGGTGCGGTCGGCAGGGTCCGCAGGATGCCGGTGCCGTACGCGGTCATCAGGTCGGCGGCCGCCATGCCCGTGAGCAGGGAGATCTGGGCGTTCCAGCCCTCGGCGGGGCGCGGGGCGCGGTAGGCGAGGACGTAGGTGCCGCCGCTTTCGTCGATCTCCTGCTCGGGCACGTTGAGGGAGATGCCTCCGCGCTCGATCTCGAGCGCCTCGCGCCGCTTGCCGATGTCCCTCAGCAGTGCGAGCGGTTCCTCGGCGGTGCCGGTGTCGATCTGCCGCTGCGCTTCTTCGTAGTCGAGCCTGACGCGGCTGCGGACGAGCGCGCGGCGGACATGGGCGGTGACCGTGCGCCCCTCGCCGTCGAGGTCGATCCGCCACAGCAGCGTGGGGGTGGTCCGGCCGGGGAGCAGACTCGCGGCGCCCTCCGAGAGGGCGGGCGGATGGAGGGGCACCTTCTCGTCGGGGAAGTACAGGGTCTGCACCCTGCGGTGGGCCTCCGTGTCCAGCGCGCCGCCGGGTGTCACGAAGGCGGCGACGTCGGCGATCGCGTAGTGGACGCGGAAGCCTCCGCCGTCGCGGCGGGCGAGGTGCATCGCCTGGTCGAGGTCGACGGACCCGGGCGGGTCGATGGTGAAGAAGGGGAGGTCCGTGGCGTCCTCCTCGGGCAGCCGCGGCTCCCGCGCCGCCGCCTCGGCCTCCGCGAGGGCCGCCGCCGGGAAGTCGCCCGGCACGTCGAGCGTCGTGCGCAGCTCACGCAGGGCGGCGCGCAGCGGAGCCTCGGCTGCGCCGGTCACGTTCATCTGGCGGCGGGGCATGGACCGAGCGTAGGCCGGGGCGGGGGTGGTGGCATTTCGGTGGCCCGGGCCCTTTGTAGTCTGGCGCGGGGCCGCACCCCCGCCCGTGTTCGTACGAAGGAGACCTGCCGTGCTTGTCCTGTTGCCGCCGTCGGAGGGCAAGGCCGCTTCCGGCCGCGGGGCTCCGCTGAAGCCGGAGTCGCTGTCGCTGCCGGGGCTCGCGGAGGCGCGGGCCGCCGTGCTGGACGAACTCGTCGAACTCTGTGCCGCCGACGAGGCGAAGGCGCAGCAGGTGCTCGGGCTGAGCGAGGGCCTGCGCGGCGAGATCGCGAAGAACGCGGAGCTGCGGACGGCGGGCACGCGGCCGGCCGGTGAGATCTACACGGGCGTGCTGTACGACGCGCTGGGCCTGGCCACGCTCGACGCGGCCGCCCGGAGGCGGGCGCGGCAGTCGCTGCTGGTGTTCTCCGGGCTGTGGGGCGCGGTGCGGGTCGGCGACCGTATCCCGTCGTACCGCTGTTCGATGGGGGTGAAGCTGCCGGGGCTCGGCGCGCTGGGCGCCCACTGGCGGGGCCCGATGGAGTCCGTGCTGCCCGAGGCGGCCGGCGGCGGGCTGGTGCTCGATCTGCGCTCGTCGGCGTACGCGGCGGCATGGAAGCCGAAGGGTGAGGTGGCGGGCCGTACGGCAACGGTGCGGGTGCTGCACTCCCAGATGGTCGACGGGGTGGAGAAGCGCTCGGTGGTCAGCCACTTCAACAAGGCGACGAAGGGCCGGATCGTACGGAGCCTGCTCGAGGCGGGCGCGGCGCCGAAGTCCCCGGCGGCGCTGGTGGAGGCGCTGCGGGACCTCGGATACGCGGTGGAGGCGGAGCTTCCGGCACGGGGCGGCAAGCCGTGGGGTCTGGACGTGATCGTGTCCGAGATCCACTGAAAGCTTTTTCGTTGCATTCTCTGCAACGGTCGTTGCGGAGTGTGCTCGGCGCGGGCAGGATGACGCCATGTCCTCCGTGCTCGACCTCGCCCCCGTGATCCCTGTCGTCGTCATCGACGACGCCGCCGACGCCGTGCCGCTGGCACGCGCCCTCGTCTCCGGCGGACTGCCCGCGATCGAGGTGACGCTCAGGACCCCGGCCGCGCTCGACGCGATCCGCGCGATCGCGGCCGAGGTCCCTGACGCGGTCGTCGGCGCCGGGACGGTGATCTCCGCGGAGCACGTCTCCTCGGCGATGGCGGCCGGGGCACGTTTCCTTGTCAGCCCCGGGTGGACGGACACGCTGCTGGACGCCATGCGGGCGTCCGGGGTGCCGTTCCTGCCGGGCGTCTCGACGACGTCCGAGGTCGTGGCACTGCTGGAGCGCGGCGTGCGCGAGATGAAGTTCTTCCCCGCGGAGGCGGCCGGCGGCACGCCCTACCTCACGTCCCTCGCCGGCCCCCTCCCCCAGGCGCGCTTCTGCCCCACGGGCGGTGTGTCGCTCGCGTCCGCACCGGCGTATCTGGCGCTGCCGAACGTGGCGTGCGTGGGCGGCACGTGGATGCTGCCGACGGACGCGGTACGGGCCGGGGACTGGGCCCGGGTCGCCGCCTTGGCCCGCGAGGCGGCGGGCCTGGGCGCACGGCCCGCGGGCACGTAGCGCCGCGCCCACTTGCCGGCCCCGTCGGGGCTCCGCCCCGAGCCCCGCGCCTCAATCGCCGGCAAGGCTGGGTGTGCCCGGCTGGGCTGGTTTGCCGCGAAGCGGCAATTCCAGCCCGGCCGGCGCTTGAGGCCACCGCGCCAAGCGCGGTGCCGGGGCCCGGGGGCGCACCCCCCGGTTTCGGGAAGGGGCGGGGTGGGGGCAGGCCCGCCGTAGGCGGGCCCGCGACCGCGGCCGCACCGCGGGGTCAGCGCAAGTGCGACGTGTCGTTCAGCAGCCGCAGCGACGCGTTGGCGTCCGCGTAGTACGCCACCGCCGACAGCGACGCCGCCGACAGCTCCATGCGGAACAAGGACTCGGGCGGCGCCCCCAGTGCCAGGCGGACCAGAGTCTTGACCGGGGTCACGTGGGTGACCAGCAGGACCGTGCGGCCCTGGCAGCGTGCGAGGAGTTTGTCACGCGCCGCGGCGACCCGTCGCGCCACCGTCGCGAAGCTCTCGCCGCCGCCCGTCGGCACCGCCTTCGGGGAGGCGAGCCACGCGTCGAGGTCGTCGGGGTACCGCTCCCGTACCTCCGCGTACGTCATGCCCTCCCACGCGCCGAAGTCGGTCTCGCGCAGGCCCTCTTCGAGGGTCACGTCGAGGCCGAGCCTCGCGGCGACCGCGTCCGCCGTCTCGCGGCAGCGCCGCAGCGGGGAGCTGACGATCTCCTGGATCGTGCCGCGCTCGGCGAGCGCCGCGGCGACGGCGTCGGCCTGGCGGCGGCCCACTGCCGACAGCACCGGGTCGCTCCCGCCGCTGCCGGAGAAGCGCTTCTCGGGGGTCAGGACCGTCTCCCCGTGCCGGAGCAGCACGAACGTGGCGGGCAGCCCCAGGTCGGGCGGGCCCCACCCCGGCACGGGGGCGGCCGCGGGGGCCGGATCCGCCAGGGCCGTGGCCGCCTGCGTGCCGGGGGCGGCAGGGGCGGGGGCCGCGGGAGCGGGCTCCACGACCGCCGCCCGCCCCATCGCCGCCCGCGCCTTCGCCGCGCCGGCCGCAGCGTCGCCCACCACCCGTGCCGCCTCCGCGTCACGCGCGTCGAGCGCCGCCATGGAGCGCGACGGCTCCCACTGCTTGCCCTGCCTGCCCGCGTCCATCGCCTCGTTGGCGAGCCGGTCCGCGTGTTTGTTGCGCTCGCGCGGGATCCACTCGTACGTGACCTGGCCGGGCGGGAAGACCCGCGCGGCCTCGGCGGCGAGCGGCTTCATGTCGGGGTGCTTGATCTTCCAGCGGCCGGACATCTGCTCGACGACCAGCTTGGAGTCCATCCGTACGCGGACGGTCGCCTCCGGGTCGAGTGCGTGGGCGGCCCTGAGCCCGGCGACCAGACCCTTGTACTCGGCGACGTTGTTCGTCGCCACGCCGATGTACTCGGCGGCCTCGGCGAGGGCCGCCCCGGAGGCCGGGTCGAGGACGACCGCGCCGTAACCGGCCGGGCCGGGGTTTCCCCGGGAGCCGCCGTCGGCCTCGACGACGAACTCCCGCATCAGAGTCCCGACTCGGACGTACGGACGAGGATGCGGCGGCAGTTCTCGCAGCGCAGCACCGTGTCGGGCGCGGCGGCGCGGACCTCGTTCAGCTCGGTGATGTTCAGCTCCAGCTGGCAGCCCTCGCAGCGCCGCTGGAACAGCCGGGCCGCTCCGACGCCGCCCTGCTGGACGCGCAGCTTCTCGTACAGCTTCAGCAGGTCGGCCGGGACGGATCCGGCGACGACCTCGCGCTCCTTGGTGACGGACGCTGCCTCGCCGTCGATCTCCTCCTGCGCGGCGTCCCGGCGGGCGGTGGCGGCGTCGACCTTGCCCTGCACGGAGGAGACCCGCTCGGTCAGCTCGGCGACGCGCTCCTGCACGGACTCACGGCGTTCCATGACCTCGAGGACGATGTCCTCGAGGTCGCCCTGGCGCTTGGCGAGGGAGACGATCTCGCGCTGCAGGTTCTCCAGGTCCTTCGGCGAGGTGATCGCTCCGGAGTCAAGACGCTGCTGGTCTCGGGTGGCGCGCTGGCGCACCTGGTCGACGTCCTGCTCGGCCTTGGTCTGCTCGCGAGCGGTGTCGCTCTCCTCCGTCTGAGCGGCGACGAGCAGGTCGCGCAGCTGGGTGAGGTCCTTGGTCAGCGACTCGATCTCGGCGTGCTCGGGCAACGACTTGCGCTTGTGCGCGAGCTGCGCCAGTCGCCGGTCGAGGGCCTGGACGTCGAGGAGTCGGATCTGGTCGGCGGGCGCTGCGTTCAGTTGGGGGCTCCAGAAGGTGAATCGTGATGGGCGGACCAGGGGTCGGTGACCGTCTTCGAGACGTGGACCCGCAGGTCCCAGCCGTGCCGGTCGGAAATCTCGTCGAGCTGTGCCGCGGCCTGTTCGCACCAGGGCCATTCGGTGGCCCAGTGCGCGGCGTCGACCAGGCCGAGCGGCGAGTGCTGAGTGGCCTCCGAGGCCGGGTGGTGGCGCAGGTCGGCCGTGAGGAAGGCGTCGACACCGGCTGCCCGTACCTGGTCGAAGAGGCTGTCGCCGGAGCCGCCGCTGACCGCGACGGTGCGGACGAGGGCGTCCGGGTCGCCGGCGAGGCGGATGCCCTGCGCGGTGGCGGGCAGGCGCTTCGCGGCGCGCGCCGCGAACTCGCGCAGCGTCTCGGGGCGGTCGAGTTCGCACACCCGGCCGAGGCCGCGACGCCCGTTCGGGTCGGTGGCGTCGGGCACCAGGGGGCGGACCACGCGCAGGTCGAGCGCGCCCGCGAGGGCGTCGGAGACACCGGGGTCGGCGGTGTCGGCGTTGGTGTGCGCGACCTGCAGGGCGATGTCGTTCTTGATCAGCGTGTGCACGACCCGGCCCTTGAAGTGACCGGCCGCGACCGTCGTCGTACCGCGCAGATAGAGCGGGTGGTGGGTGACGAGCAGGTCGGCGCCGAGCTTCACCGCTTCCTCGACGACCTCCCGGACGGGGTCGACGGCGAACAGCACGCGGGTGACCGGGGCGTCGGGGTCTCCGCAGACCGTGCCGACGGCGTCCCACTGTTCGGCCCGCTCGGGGGGCCACAGGGCGTCGAGCTCGGCGATGACTTCAGACAGACGGGGCACGCAGCAAAGGCTACCTGCCCCGCCCGTCCGCGCGGTGTGCGCCTACTTCACCGCGCCCGCCTCATGAGAGACCGCGCCTACTTCACGAGGAAGCCGCGGAGGTCGTCGAGGACCTCGTCGGCGGCGGTGACACCGAGCCCGAGGTACCAGGTCTCGTCGGGAACGTCCTTGGCCTGCCCCGCCTTGACGGCCTTCAGGTCCTTCCACAGCGGGTTGGACTCGGCGGTGTCGCGCTTGGTCTTCGATGGATCGCCGTAGACGCCCGTGAAGATCCAGTCGGCGTCGGCCTCGTCCATCTTCTCCGGGCTGATCTCGGCGGCGAGGTCGTTGATCTGCTGGTTCTGCGGGCGCGGGACGCCGGCGTCCTTCAGGATCGTGCCGATGAAGGAGGCCTGCGCGTAGAGGCGGATCTTGCCCGGCATGTAGCGGAGCATGGTGACGGTCGGCTTCTTCTCGCCGAGGTCCGTGCCGAGCTGCTTCGCCTTCTTCTCGTACGCGGCGAGCTTCGCCTCCGCCTCCGCCGTCCTGTCGAGCGCGGCGGCGTTGAGGAGGTAGTTCTCCTTCCAGGTGAAACCGGGGCGGATGGAGAAGACGGTCGGAGCGATCCGGGACAGCTCCTTGTACTTGTCGCTCGCCCGCAGCTGGCTGCCGAGGATCAGGTCGGGCTCGAGGGCGGCGATGGCCTCCAGGTTGAGGCTGTTGATGGTGCCGACGCTCTTGGGGGTGCCCGCGGTCTTCTTCAGGTACTCGGGGATGCCGTCGTCGCCCTCGGTCGGCGCGTAGCCGACCGGCTCGACGCCGAGGGAGGCGACGTTGTCCAGCTCGCCGACGTCGAGGACGACGACCCGCTTGGGCTCGGCCTTGATCTCCGTGGTGCCGAGCGCGTGGGTGATGGTGCGCGGGAACTCGCCGGGCTCGGCGTCCGTGCCCATCGCGGCGGTCTTCTCGGCCGCGTCACCGAAGTCCTTGCCGCCCTGGGCCACGGCCTTCTTGCCGCCGTCGTCCGCCTTCGCCCCGGTGTCCTCACCGGCGTCGCCGCCGGTGCCGCAGGCGGTGAGTGAGAGTGCGGCGGCGAAGGCGACTGCGGCGGCTGCACCGCGGCGGCGTAGGGACATGTCGTGCTCCTGATCTGCGAACTTAGGTGGCCCTTACCTTAAGCACGGCCCGGGTGGGCAGCACAACCGCCCCCTCGTTCTCAGGCAAATCGGTACATGGCCACCCTTATGTGTGAAGAGGCGTGGGTCGTGTTGTTCGGCAGGAAGTGCGATACCTAGCTTCGGTTGCCGGAGGTGAGGCATCGATGACAGCCCTGGCCATCGAGACCGCCGCACGGGACAAGGCTGTGGCGGACAACGACGGTACGGACGGCGCCGACGGTCCAAAGGACGCGGAGGGCGCGGAGCCCCCGGCGGGAGCCGGACGACCGGGCATCACGATCACCGCGGACGGCACGTACGGAGCACGCCTCGCCGGGACGGGCGACGCGCTGTTCCCCGAGCGCTGGACGCTCGACGGGCCCGAGCCGTACGCCGTTCCGCTGCCGCTCGACCAGCCGGAGGAGCCTGAGGCGCAGGTGCTGCCGCTCGCCGACGGCCGGGTCCTGATTTGCCGTCGCGTCGCGGAGCGGCACACCCTCTCACTGCTCTACCCGACCGGTCCCGCGACGGGCGAGGTGGCCCTCGGGGCCGTCACCGCCGAGGAGTTGACGCTGCTGCCGCCGTCGCCGGACGGCATCCGTGCCTACGCCCTGGCGCCCGGCGAGCGTTCGTCCTGCATCTGGCTGGTGGCGGGCGGCGCGGGCGGTCCCGAGCACATCGCGGACGTGACCGGGCACTGCTCGGGCGGCGCGTGGCTGGACCGTACGGGCCGACTGCTCGCACTCGACCGCAGGCAGCCGGACGGCGGGCCGGTGAAGACCGTCGCGGTCGATCTGGCGCGGGGCGGCGAGGTGACGCCGCTGCTGCAGATCACCGAGGACAGCGACGACCGGCTGCTGCTCGCGGACGCCGACAGCGGTCTGCTGCTGGTCCGTTCGAACGCGCCGTGTCCCGGCCAGGACCTGCTCGGCTGGGGCGTGCTGGGCAGTGCGCGTCCGGTGCGGTTCCCGCGGAGCCTGCGCCTGCCGGACGCGCTGGTGACGCCGTTCGCCGTACAGCCGGGGCAGGTTCTGATGCCGGAGAGCTGTGCGGTGGCCCTGCGGATCGACGGCGCGGCGGGCAGCTGGCTGGGCGTATGGCGCCCCGACGAACGGACGCTGCATCACATGGCTTCGCCGCGAGGGTGGTTGACCGGGTCCGGGACATGGAGCCGGGACGGCGTGCTGCAACTTCCCTGCGCCACTGGGTCGATGCCCTGCCAAGTGGTGCGGACCCAGGCGCCGCCCCTTGCCGTTCCCTCTGCAGAAACCTATCCCCCTGGGTCGGCCACAGAACCGGCACAACCGGAAGCCGCAGGTGGGGAACCGTGCGAAGGTTCCGTCAGTCCTGTTGTGTGCAGGCCGGTTCCCTTGCAGCAGGCACCGCTCACCGGCCGCGACGCCCGTGGTTAGACTCACGGGCCGGGGTGACCGGGCCACGGGTTCCACAGGTGCGGCCGGGCACCCTGCTACACACGTACGCAGCGATCACACGGGGTGACTTCCCACATGTCTGAAGCCCGAACCGACACGACCCACGAGCGCCCGCAGCCTGCGGCCGCCGGGCGGGGCGACGGCGGTGGTGCCGGAAAGCACCGGGGCGGTGCGGCGACGGAGGACGCGGCGACGCAGCCGCACGGCCGGCACCGTCGCCCGTCGGGTTCCGACGGGTCGTAACGACCCTGCCGCCGCAGTCGAGCGGCGGAGCACGTCCGAGAGGGGCGGTCAGAGCCGGAACGGGCTCCGTCCGCCCCTCTTCCGTTGCGCGGGGCGCGGTCGGTGGCCGGGTTCGCGATTCGCGGTCACGCACCACTAAATTTTCGGGAGTACTGCACGGCCTGCCTTCTGTGACACCCCGCGAGCGAGGAGTGGGACCGATGGACGAGAACGCAGCGCTGATCGACCGCTTCGAGGAGGACCGGGGTCGGCTGCGGGCCGTGGCCTACCGGATGCTCGGCTCGGTCAGCGAGGCCGAGGACGCGGTGCAGGAGACCTGGCTGCGCGTCAGTCGCGCCGACACCGGCAGTGTCGAGAACCTCAGCGGCTGGCTGACCACGGTGGTGTCCCGGATCTGCCTGAACATGCTGCGCAAGCGCGAGTCACGGCGTGAGGAACCGCTCGAGGTACGGGCGCCGCAGCCGGCCACCGGTCCCGAGGACGGGAGCGACCCCGAGCAGGAGGCGCTGCTGGCCGACTCGGTCGGCGTGGCGCTGCTGGTCGTGCTGGACACGCTGGCGCCGGCCGAACGGCTCGCGTTCGTCCTGCACGACCTGTTCGCCGTGCCGTTCGACGAGATCGGCCCGATGATCGAGCGTTCGCCGACCGCGGCGCGACAACTCGCGAGCCGCGCCCGCCGCCGGGTCAAGGGCGGCGCGGCCGCCCCGGCGCCGGACGCCGATCTGGCGCGGCGGCGCCGGGTCGTCGAAGCGTTCCTGACGGCGACACGGGGCGGGGACTTCACCGCGCTGCTCTCCCTGCTCCACCCCGACGTGGTGCTGCGCGCCGACAAGGCGGTCGTCCCCAGCCCCGAACCGATCGTCGTCCACGGCGCCCGGCCGGTCGCCAAGGGCGCGATGGCCGCGATGGGGCGTGCCCGGTACACGGGCGTCGCGCTGGTGGACGGCACGGTCGGCCTCGTGATGGCGCCGCAGGGCCGGCTGTCGGTGGCGCTGACCTTCGCCGTCGCCGCCGATGGATCGATCACCGGCATCGAGGTCATCGCGGAGCGGGAGCGGCTGGCGGAGCTGGAGGTGGCGGAGCTGGGCGACGCGTGAGCCGGGCGGGGTGGGGCGGGTCCGCTGCGCGGGGCCGTTTCCCCACCCCGCCCCTTCCCGAAACCGGGCTCCGCCCGGACCCGGTACCGCGCTTCGCGCGGTGTCCTCAATCGCCGGACGGACTGCACAGCAGCCCCGCCGACGATTGAGGCGCGGGGGTCCGGGGGAGGAGCCCCCGGTTGGGAAGGGGCGGGGTGGGGTGGGGGGGAACGGTCCCGCAGGGCTGGCTAGCCCCGGCGCAGTGTCAGGATCTCCGGTGATGCGAACGTCTCGCCCCGCGGGCGGCCCGCGAAGTACGGGGTCAGCGTCTCGTCCAGTTCGGCGTACGTGAAGGCGTCCTTCGCCGTGTCGTACTTCGCCGCCACCCGCGGGCGTTCCATCACCGCCACCATGCCGCCGTGGACGACCAGCAGGCGGCCGTTGACGCCGGCCGCCGCCGGGGAGGCGAGGTAGCCGACGAGGGGGGCCACGTGTTCCGGGGAGAGCGGGTCGACGGTGCCGTCCTGCGGCGGTGGGGCGCCCTGGAAGACGTCCTCCGTCATCCTGGTCCGCGCCCGTGGGCAGATGACGTTCGCCGTCACGCCGTACTTGGCCAGGGCCGACGCCGTGGACGTCGTCAGGCCGACGATCCCGCCTTTGGCCGCCGCGTAGTTCGGCTGGCCGGCCGAGCCCGCGAGGAACGCCTCGGAGGAGGTGTTGACGATCCGGCCGTACACCGGCCCGGCGCCCGACGCCTTGGCGCGCATGCGCCAGTGCTCCGCGGCGAAGCGGGTGGTGTTGAAGTGGCCTTTGAGGTGGACCCGGATCACCGCGTCCCACTCGTCCTCGCTCATCGAGAAGACCATCCGGTCGCGCAGGATGCCCGCGTTGTTGACGAGGACGTCCAGCTTGCCGTACTCGCGTACCGCCAGGTCGACCAGGGCGCGGGCCGTCTCGAAGTCGGCGACGTCGCCGAGGTGGGCGGTCGCGCGGCCGCCCACCGCGCGGATCTCCTCGGCGACGGACTCGGCGGGTGCGGCGGATGACCCGCCCGTGCCGTCGCGCCCAGGCTGCCCGTAGTCGTTGACGACGACGGCCGCGCCGAGCCGGGCGAGTTCCAGGGCCTCGGCCCGGCCGAGACCGCGACCCGCGCCCGTGACGATCGCGCTCAGGCCGGCGAGGGGAAGGGACATGGCGGGGCTCCTCACAGCTCGACGCAGGTACGCAGGGCCTCGCCGCTGCGCATCTGGGCGACCGCGTCGTTGATGCCGGCGAGCGGTACGCGGTGGGTGATGAGGCCGGCCAGGTCGATGCGGCCGGCCCGCCACAGGGCTGTGGCGCGCTCGTAGGAGCGCAGCACGTCCCCGCCGCCGTACATGGACGGCAGGATGCGCTTCTCGTCGAAGAACAGCTCGAACATGTTGAGTTGCAGGTGGTCGTCCATGGCTCCGGCGCCGACGACGCACAGTGTCCCGCCGCGCCGGGTCGTCTCGTAGGCGGTGCGGGCCGTCGCCGACCTGCCGACGACCTCGAAGACGTAGTCGAAGCCCTCCCCCGCGGTGATCCGCTGCTTCGTGTCGGCGAGCCCGTCCGGAGACACCGCCTCCGTCGCGCCGAACCGCAGTGCCGCCTCCCGCCTGGACTCGACCGGGTCGACGGCGACGATCTGCGCCGCACCCCGGACCTTCGCGCCCTGGATCGCGGAGATGCCGACGCCGCCGCAGCCGATGACGGCGACCGACGAACCGGTCTCGACCTCGGCGGTGTTGATCGCCGCGCCGAGGCCGGTGGTCACGCCGCAGCCGATGAGGGCGGCGATGTCGAAGGGCACGTCGTCGGGTATGGGCACGGCGCAGCCGGCGTCGACGACGACCTCCTCGGTGAAGGTGCCGGTTCCGGCGAAGCCGAAGACGTCGCCGCCCTGCCTGCGGAAGTTGGGGGTGCCGGCGTTCATGAAGCCGGCGAGGCACAGATGGCTCTGGCCGCGCCGGCAGGCGGGGCAGCCGCCGCACGCGGGCAGCCAGCACATCAGCACCCGGTCGCCGGGGGCGAGGCCGGTGACGCCGTCGCCGGCCTCGAGGATCTCGCCGGCGCCCTCGTGGCCGGGGACGAAGGGCGCGGGCTGGGGAAGTACGCCGTTCATCGCGGAGAGGTCGGAGTGGCACAGTCCGGTGGCCCGGATCCGTATCCGCACCTTGCCCGGGCCGAAGCCCACCGCCTCGACGTCGTCGTGGACTTCGAGCTTGCCCTGGCCGATCTCGTGCACTACGGCTGCGCGCATGACACGTCCCTTCAGCAGGCTGTCACAGGGTCTCTACGAGGGTGTCGGCGAGGACCGGGGCGTCGTCCCGTTCGACGGCGGCCACCGTCACCCGCACGCGGCCGTCGTCGCCCCGCCACATGCGGATGCGGAGGGTCTCGCCGGGTAGGACCACGCCCGCGAAGCGTGCGGTGTACGAGCGGACACGGGTGACGTCTCCGTCGAGGAGCGTGTCGACGACCGCCTTGAGGGTCATGCCGTAGGTGCACAGGCCGTGCAGGATCGGGCGGTCGAAGCCGGCGAGTTTCGCGGACTCGGGGTCGGCGTGCAGCGGGTTCCAGTCGCCGGAGAGCCGGTAGAGGAGGGCCGCGTCCTCGCGGACGGCGCGCTCGACGGTCCGGTCCGGTGTCCGCTCCGGGGGCGCCGTCCGCGTGGAGGGGCCGCGTTCGCCGCCGAAGCCGCCTTCGCCGCGTACGAAGATCTGGGAGTCGTTGGTCCACAGCGGCCCGTCGTCGTCGGCCGCCTCGGTGCGCAGGACGAGGATCGCGGCCTTGCCCTTGTCGTACACGGCGGCGACGCGCGTGGTGGAGGTGGCCGTGCCCTTGACGGGGATCGGGCGGTGCAGCTCGACCCGCTGGCTGCCGTGGAGGACGGCGGCGAGGTCGAAGTCGAGGCCGGGCACGGAGAGGGCGCCCACCACGCCCGTGCCCGCTCCGGCGACGGTGGCGAAGCTCGGCAGCACGTGCAGCCGGGATTCGAGGGTGTAGCGCAGTTCGTCGGGGTCGGTGGCGGGACGCCCGGCGCCGACGCCGAGGTGGTAGAGCTGGATGTCCTTGTGGTCCCAGGTGATGGTGGTGGAGCGGGGCTCCGCGGCGACGGCCCTTGCGGCATCGATGGGCATGGGGCTGCTGCTCCTCGAGGAGTGGAAGACCTCGGCGCGGTCGTCCGCACCGTCGGCCGCACCGAGGTCGTACGGGACCGGCCGGGCGAGCCCGTTCTAGAACGCGTTCTAGGCCGATGGGCTCCTGTATAGCGCGGCCCCCGGCAGTTGTGAAGACGGCTGACGGTATGTCAGGCAGCGCCCCCGGGCCGCCGCGCGGGCTCCGCCCGGGACATTTGTCACCGGCAGGTCCGTACGGACGGATCTGCCGGGTGCCCCTGCCCGGTCCGTAGCGTCGGGCCATGAACAGCTCCAGGACGCTTTCCAGGACGCCCCAGAGCGGCCGGCCCATGGCGGCCGGCCCGCCGACCGGGTTCACGATGCTGCCGTGGCTGCTGATGGGCCTGGGCGCCGTCGCCAACCTGCTCAAGGGAGAGACGCCCAACCCCTGGGTCGGCGGACTCGGGGTGCTGGTCTTCAACTCCCTCTACATCGCCGTCGTCTTCCGCGCCTTCGACGACACCAGACGCGACGCGGCCCCGACCCGCTGGGCCCTGGCGGCGCTCGCGGCGATCACCTTCGCCCTCGCCGCCGGCTACGGCGGCAACTGGCTGCTCTTCTTCCCCCTCCTCGGCCTGGCCGTCGGCGCGGCCCTGCGCGGCCCGCTGCTCGGGTGGGTGGTGGTCCCGCTGTGCCTCGCCGCGGGGGCCGTCGCCGCCTGGCGGGACGGCTGGGACGCGATCGGCGTCGTGTACGGCACGTTCATCTCGTCGATGGTCACCGCCGCCGTACTGGCGCTCTCCGACACGGTCAGGGAACTGCGCGCCACCCGCGCGGAGCTGGCGCGCAGCGCCGTCGAGCAGGAACGGCTGCGCTTCTCCCGCGACCTGCACGACCTGCTGGGCCACACCCTGTCGGTGATCGTGGTCAAGGCGGAGGCCGCCCGCCGGCTCGGCGGGCGCGACATGACGGAGGCGCTGACCCAGATCCGTGACATCGAGGCGGTGGGCCGCCATGCCCTCACCGAGATCCGCGAGGCCGTCACCGGCTACCGCGAGGGCAGTCTGACCGCCGAGCTCGGCCGGGCCCGCGACACCCTGACGACGACCGGGGTCGAACCGGTGGTGCGCCTGTCCGGTCCGCTGCTGGAACCGGAGGCGGAAGCGCTGCTCACGTGGGTGGTGCGGGAGTCGGTGACCAACGTCGTACGCCACGCCGGGGCGTCGCACTGCGAGATCGCCCTGACCGGCACCACCGAACACGTCCGTCTCACTGTCACGGACGACGGGCGCGGTCCCGGCCCCTCCGACGTGCCCGGCAGCGGTCTGCGGGGCCTCGCGGAACGGCTGGCCGCGGCGGGCGGCACGCTCGCGTCGGGCCCGTGCCCGCAGGGCGGGTTCCGGGTGACGGCCGAACTGCCGGTCCGGTCGTAACCTGAGCCCATGGACGAGATGCCCCGCGAGCACAGACCCGCCGCGTCGGTACGGGTGCTGCTCGCTGAGGACCAGGGCATGATGCGCGGCGCGCTCGCGCTGCTGCTGGGGATGGAGCCGGACATCGACGTCGTCGCGCAGGTGGGGCGCGGCGACACGATCGTGGAGGCGGCGCTCACGTCCCGGCCGGACGTGGCCCTGCTGGACATCGAGCTGCCGGGCCGCAGCGGCCTGGACGCCGCCGCCGACCTGGCGCGGGAGGTCCCGGACTGCCGGGTGCTGATCCTCACCACCTTCGGCCGGCCCGGCTATCTGCGGCGGGCCATGGAGGCGGGGGCGGCCGGCTTCCTCGTCAAGGACGGGCCGGTGGAGGAACTGGCGCAGGCGATCCGGCGGGTGCTGACGGGCGAGACGGTCATCGATCCGGCGCTCGCGGCCGCGGCGCTCGGCGCCGGCCCGGACCCGCTCACCGCCAGGGAACGGGACGTCCTGAACGCGTCGGTGGACGGGGCGACGGTCGCCGACATCGCGGCGGCGCTGCGTCTGTCGGAGTCGACCGTACGGAACTATCTGTCGTCGGCGATCGGCAAGACCGGCACCCGCAACCGCATGGAGGCGATGCGGGTGGCCCGCCGGCAGGGCTGGCTGTAGCCCGGTCCGCGGAGAGCGGCCCTACGCCCGGTCCGCCGCGGGACGCGGCAGCCACAGCAGCATCAGCACCGCGGCGGCGAGCAGCACCCCCGTGCCGGTACGGAACGCCAGCGCGTAACCGGCCGTCAGCGACTCGGGGTCGGTGGCGCCGCCGGAGCGGGAGGCCGCGACCGTGGAGAGGATCGCCAGGCCCAGCGCACCGCCCATCGTCCGCGAGGTGTTGATCAGGCCGGACACCAGGCCCGCGTCGTCGGGCGCAGCACCGGAGGTCGCGAGCGAGGCGAGCGGGGTGGCGACCAGGCCGATGCCGGCCATCATCAGTACGCCGGGGCCGGCGATCGCCGTCAGGTACTCGCCGTTGGCGTCCATCGCCGACTGCCAGCCGAAGCCGGTGGCGGCGATCAGCGCACCGAGGACGGCGACGTTACGGGCGCCGCCCCTGGCCATCAGCGGCGGCGCGAGCTTGGAGCCGACGATGACGCTCACCGAGCTGGGGATCAGGGCGAGCCCGGCCTCGAGCGGCGTGTAGCCGAGGACGTTCTGGGCGTAGACGGTCATGAAGAACCACATGGCGAACGCGGCGGAACCGGTCACCAGCATGGCCACGTTGGCGGCGGAGACCGCCCGCGAGCGGAACACCTTGAGCGGCATGAGCGGAGCCTTCGCCCGGGCCTCCACCGCCAGGAACGCACCGAGCAGCGCGAGCCCGCCGAGCAGCGGCAGCAGGGTCACGGCCTCGCCCCACCCCGACTCCTCCGTCTGCACGATGCCGTACGCGACAGCAGCCAGACCGCCGGTCGCGAGGACCGCGCCGGGCAGGTCGAGCCTGCGGCTCTTGCCGGTACGGCTCTCGGTCAGCCACACGACGGCGGCCGCCAGCACCAGCACGCCCACGGGGACGTTGATCAGGAGCACCCAGCGCCAGGACAGCAGGTCGGTCAGCACACCGCCGACGAGCCCGCCGGCCGCGCCTCCCGCCGCGCCGACGGCCGCCCAGGTGGCGATCGCCCGGGTACGGGCGGGGCCCGGCGGCACGGCCGCGGTGATGATGGTCAGCGTGGCGGGCGCCAGCACGGCCGCGCCGAGCCCCTGCGCACCGCGGGCCGCCAGCAACTGCCAGCCCTCCTGCGCCAGTCCGCCCGCGACGGACGCGGCGGTGAACAGGCTCAGCCCGACCAGGAACATCCGCTTGCGGCCGAACATGTCGGCCGCCCGGCCGCCGAGGAGCATGAATCCGGCGAACGCGATCGAGTACGCGTTCAGCACCCACTGCAGCCCGGTCGGCGACAGCGCCAGGTCCGCACGCATCGACGGCAGCGCTACATTGACGACGGACACGTCGAGCACGACGAGGAACTGCCCGGCGCACGCGGCGGCGATCACCGCCCAGGTGCGCGGGGACGGCATGGCGGAAGCGGGCCGGACGGGCTCTTGTGTCTTCGATGCGGGACGGACCATGGGCGTCATGGTCGCAGGCCGGGGGCGGTCCGTACATGCTGATTTCGACGTAGCCCGCCGGGACCGCGGGTCCTAGGACCTCCGCAGCAGCGTCACCACCGCCGCACCGCCCAGCCCGATGTTGTGCGCGAGGCCGGTGCGGGCGCCGTCGACCTGGCGGGGCCCGGCCTCGCCGCGCAGCTGCCGCACCAGCTCGGCCGCCTGCGCGAGCCCGGTGGCGCCCAGTGGGTGCCCCTTGGAGATCAGGCCGCCGGACGGGTTGACCACCCACCGCCCGCCGTACGTCGTCGCGCCGCTCTCGACGAGCTTGCCGGATTCCCCGTCCGGGCACATGCCCAGCGCCTCGTACGTCAGCAGCTCGTTGACGGAGAAGCAGTCGTGCAGTTCGACTACGTCCACGTCCTCGATGCCGAGCCCGGACTTCTGGTACACGGCGAGCGCGGCGGCGCGGGACATCGGCTTTCCGACGGCGTCGACGCACGAGCCGGAGGCGAACGACTCCTCGGTGTCGGTGGTCATCGCCTGGGCGGCGATCTCGACCGCCTTGCCGTGCAGTCCGTGCCGGACGACGAAGCGTTCGGAGACGACGAGCGCGGCGGCCGCGCCGTCGGACGTCGGCGAGCACTGGAGCCTGGTCAGCGGCGGGTGGACCGGTTTGGCGGCGAGGATCTCGTCGACGGAGTACAGGTCCTGGAACTGGGCGTCGGGGTTGTCCGCCGAGTGCCGGTGGTTCTTGGCGGCGACGGCGGCGAGCTGCGCCGCCGTCGTGCCGTACCGCTCCATGTGCTCGCGGGCCGCGTTGCCGAAGATCTGCGCGGTCGGCGGGGTCTCGGCGAAGCCGTGCCGGGCGGCCATGACCCCGTAGTGGCGGGCGACGGGCGAGGCGGCGAAGTCGCCCTGCCCGGCGTCGCCGCCGAGCGCGCCACGGGTCATCTTCTCGAAGCCCAGCGCCAGTACGCAGTCGCCGGCGCCGCCCTCGACGAACTGCCGGGCCAGCATCAGCGCGGTCGCACCGGTGGCGCAGTTGTTGCTGACGTTGTAGACGGGCACACCGGTGAGCCCGAGCTCGTACGCGGCCCGCTGCCCGGCGGTGGACGCCTGAAAGCAGTACCCGACGGGCACCTGCTCGACCTGCTCGTACGCGACACCCGCGTCGTCGAGCGCGGCGGCGCCGGCCTCCCGGGCCATGTCCCAGTACTGCCACTCGCGGGTCCCGGGCTTCTCGAACTTGGTGGTGCCGACGCCGACGATGTACGCCTTCATCTCTGGCACTCCTTCCGTCTCGCGGGCAGGGCCGAGGAAGCGCGTGCCAGAGTAGAACACGTTCCATTCTGACGGAAGGTCAGGAGGCACGGTCCGGTCAGGAAGCCGCCGGTGTCACCTTCACCGGGCCGCAGCCGATGCGCTCGGACTCCGCCTCGACATAGGCGGGCAGCAGGTCCCGGACGAAGTTCACGTCGCTGCGCAGCAGATCGATGTCCTCCACCACCATGACCACCGGCCCCGTCTGGCACGAGAGCCGGTACACGGCGCGGGTCGGACCGATCATCCCGCCCCCCTTCGTCCCCTTGACGCGGGCGCCGCCCTTGCGCAGCTCCAGTGAGTAGACCTCGGCCACCGCGGGATCGACGACCGTCGACATCCGTATCCCCCGGTAGCCGTCACGGCCCGAGTCGCACGTCCGGGCCGCCCCGCCCTCGCCGCCGAGGCGGTTCAGCTCCAGGCTCTTGCGGTACGCGGCGGGGAGTTCGAGGCCCTTCACCCCGCAGAAGGCGTCCGGCCGCACCTTCTCCCACTCGGGAAGAGCCGGCAGTTCCTCCGGCGCCCGGTAGGTGCCGGTGCAGCCCAGCTCGCGGATCACACCGTTGGCCGCGTCGACGACCACGCGGGTCATGGCGTCACGGTTTTCCCCGTCGTATTCGCTCTGCGTGTCGAAGTCGTGCTCGCCCAGGGCCACATCGACGACGGTGGCGCCCTCCGACAGGCCGGGGCGACCCACGCAGCTCTGCGGCAGGGCGAGCCACGCGCGGGAGGCGGACACCATGCCGGGCAGCCCGTCGCCCAGCGCGACCATGCGGCTGGAGAGGAACTCGGCCGGCCAACGCCGGCCGTCGTTGCCGTACAGACCGTCCAGGGAGTGCACCCGCACGACCGCCTGCCGGCGCGCCTCCTCGCCCTTGAAGCTGGTGATCCGGCACTGCCCGTACGAGAGGGACGCGGTGCTCGGGTCGCGTCGCAGCGCCTGCTCGTCGACCTCGAGCCGGCGGTCGCCGAACAGCGCGGAGACGCTGGAGTCGCGCAGCGAGTCCCAGCAGGGGTCGGGCTTCAGCAGCGGGAGCGTGTCCGTCCGCCAGGCCACCGTCCCCGCCCCGAGCAGCACGCCGACGAGCCCTGCGGCGGTCGCGGCGAGGACGGTGCGGTTACGGAGGAGACGGCGCAGCGGCGACGGCCTCGCGGGACCGGGCGAGGTGTCACGTGTCGTGCCGGGCGGCACCGGCGGACCGAACTCCCCGGGCCTTCCTTCGTTGTCCGTGGTCATGCCCTGCCCCCTGTCCCGCACCCGATGCGGTTGCCCACGGACGCGACGAAGTTCTTGAACGACCGCTCGGCAGCGGCCTTGTCGGCAGCGAGTCCGCCCCGGACGTGCCCGTAGAACACGGTCGGCCGGCCGTCGCACACGGCGCGGGACAGGCCCTGGCCGGCCCCCTCGGGCAGCCCTGCGAACAGCGCGACCGTACGCGGCTCACCGGCCATCACGTACTGCGCGGCCGGCTCGTCCGGCTCCCCGCGGGACTTCCACACCACCGAGCAGGTCTGCAGTCGTGGCGTCACGGCGCCCACCTGCTGCTCGTAACGGGCGCCGTCGCCGAAGGCGAAGCGCACGCCGGGTATCCGGCAGAGCGGGTCGCCGGCGCTCTCCTGGGCCTCGGCGACGGTGACGAGCGGCGACGTGGTGCGCAGCGGCTCGTCCGGGGCGCACCCCGCCTTCTCCATGCCCATGTTGGCCACCTCCAGCAGCATCCGGGTGACACCCGAGTACGTGGCGATGGTGAACGGCATGGCCAGCTTGCCCAGGTGGCCGTCGCCCCAGCCCTCGCTGCGGAGCGTCACCACGGACGGCCGGCCGTCCACGTCGCACGCCTTCGGCAGCACGAGCATCGCCCGGTCGCCCGCGACCAGTCCGTCGAGACCGTCGGGCAGGGGGGCGGCGGAACCGTGGAGGTAGTGGGCCAGCCACGCGCGGCGTTCCTTCGCGGCCTCGGGCACCGGACCGTAGTCGACGACGACCCGCTCGTCGAAGGTCAGCGGCTCGTCGGAGTCGCTGTCCTCGACCGTCGAGGACACCGCGACCGTGCAGGTCGCCTGCGGCCGTTCGGCCGACGGCGGCTTGGACTCGGTTCCGCTGCGGACGGAACCGGACTTCCCGAGTGCTTCCTCACCGAGGAAGGACGGGCCGCTGTTCTCCTGCCACGCTCCCCAGCAGTAGCTGTCGCGGAACGGCGGACTGTCCGTGGCGTACAGCCCGATACCGGTCGCGAACACCGCCCCCGCCAGCAACCCACCGACCACACCGAGGCGTTTCCGCCCTCCGCCGGCCATGACTTTCCCCCTTGCGAACTCGCCAAGTCAGAGCAAACGCACCGATGCTACGTGCCGAACTCGCAGGTTCGGCGGGGTGGGGTCGGAGCCGGTCGCCGGACAAGGCGACCGCCCCGTTCGCGAACATCTCCCAGCCCGCCGTGATCAGCCCGCCGCGTTCCGGTGAGGTGGATCACGCAATCGGCCTCGGCCGAGGGAAGCCGCTCGCGCGTAGGGCACGATGGCCCCCACCAGCACGTCCGCCCAGGAGGACCCGCCCATGGCCGCCACCGCCCCCGAGCCGGAGACCCTCGCAGCCTTCGAGGCCGCCAAAGGCTTCATGCCCGTGAACGAGGGTCTCGCCCTCTACGCGGCCGCTGTCGAGGCGGGCGCGCTCGGGCTGCCGCTGCTGGAGGTGGGGACGTACTGCGGGCGCTCGACGATCCTGCTGGCCGACGCGGCGCGCGAGGCCGGCACGGTCGCCGTGACCGTGGACCACCACCGGGGCAGCGAGGAGCAGCAGCCCGGCTGGGACTACCACGACCCTCAGACGGTGGATCCCGAGGTCGGCCTGATGGACACGCTGCCCTCCTTCCGCCGCACCCTGCACAAGGCGGGCCTGGAGGACCACGTCATCGCGGTCGTGGGACGGTCACCGCAGGTGGCGAAGGTGTGGGGCGGGCCGGCCGGCCTGGTGTTCATCGACGGGGGCCACACCGACGAGCACGCGACCAACGACTACGAGGGCTGGGCCCCGCACGTCGCCGAGGGCGGCCTGCTCGTGATCCACGACGTCTTCCCGGACCCGCTCGACGAGTGGACCGGCCAGGCCCCGTACCGCATCTATCTGCGAGCGCTGGCGTCCGGCGCGTTCACCGAGGTCTCGGCCACGGACTCCCTCCGCGTACTGCGCCGCACGGGTCCCGGCATCTGATCCCCGGGCCGACCGCCCGCGGGCGCTAGCATCGCGACCGTGTCGTACGACGAGAACCAGCACCACGATCCCCGGCCGCACCGCTCCCGTCGCGGCCTTGTCGCCGCCGTCACGGCCGCGGCACTGGTCGTGGGGGGAGCGGGCGGGTGGCTGGCCTGGCAGGCGGACGGTTCCGACGGCGGCACCCCCGCCGGCAGCGCCACGACGGCGGGCAAGCCGGGTGACTCCCCCACTCCCACCCCGTCGGCGGCCGCCTCTCCGCCCGCCACGTCGAAGCCCCCGGCGACGACCCCCTCCAAGAAGTCAGGACCACTGACAGGCAAGGTCGTCGTCGTGGACCCGGGGCACAACCCGGGGAACTTCTCGCACACCCGCGAGATCAACCGGCAGGTGGACATCGGCACCAAGCGCAAGGAATGCGACACGACGGGTACGGCGACCGACGCCGGCTACCGGGAAGCCGATTTCACCCTCGATGTTTCACGACGTCTTCGCACACTGCTCGAAAAGCAGGGCGCACAGGTCGAATTCACCCAGGACGCCGATCGCCCGTTCGGTCCGTGCATCGACGAACGGGCACGGTTCGGCAACGAAGCGAATGCCGACGCGGTCATCTCGATCCACGCGGACGGCTCCGCGGTCGGCAACCGCGGGTTCCATGTGATCCTCCCCGGTCGGGTAAAGGCGGGCGCCGCCGACACCTCGGAGATCGTGGGCCCTTCGCGCGAGCTCGGCGAGCGCATCGCCGGCAAGTTCCTGCGCGCCACCGGAAGCTCCCCCTCCAATTACGTGGGCGACGGCACCGGACTGGACGTTCGCAGCGATCTGGGCGGGCTCAACCTTTCGACCGTGCCCAAAGTCTTCATCGAATGCGGCAATATGCGGGATCCTGAGGACGTCGCTCTGCTCACCAGCGCGAGCTGGCGGCAGAAGGCAGCCCAGGGAATGGCGGACGGCATCAGCAGCTACCTCCAGCGGTGAGTGCGATACCGGGCGGACGTCCGGAACCGGCAGACGATAGATTCACCTCTACGATGGGGAGTCACCCCCGAGCTCCGCGTCAGCGCACACCGCCGAACAGGCGGCGGCGAAGACCGCCCCGATGATGAGACGACGACGAAGGATTTTTACGTGAACATCCGCTCCCTCACTCGAGGCGACGGCGTGGTGATCGGAGCAGCGGTGGTGCTGTTCATCGCCTCGTTCCTCAACTTCGTGAGCACCGACTGCCCCAGCGGCGTCGAGTGCAGCACCTACAACGCCTGGGACTCACTTTCCACGGTGATGTCCATCTACGTCGCCGGGATCATCGGCGCGGGGCTGCTGGTCCTCAGCCGCTCCATGCCGGGCCGCAAGGTCGTCGGTCTCGAGCTCGGCCAGTTCGGTGTGGCCCTCACGATCTTCGCCCTCTGGACGATGTTCTGGACGATCATCGACATGAACAGCGCGGGCGCCGGCGCCATCCTCGGTCTCCTGGGCACCATCGCCCTGGCCGGCGGCGCCATCGCCACGCCACTGGTCCCGGCACTCAAGGCCCCGCTCGTCGGCGCCCCCAGGCCGGCCCCGGCCGTCGGTCAGCCGTACGGCATGCAGCCCCAGCCGCAGGGTGGTTACGGCTACCCGGGCGCCGGCGCCCAGCAGCCGTCGTACGGTGGCCAGCCGGGTCAGCCCCAGCCCTACGGCGCCCAGCAGGGTGTGCCGCAGCCGCAGGATGCCGGCCAGCCGGCCGCGGCCGCGGCTCCGGCCGACGCCTCGCAGGGCGGCGCGGCGTCGGACTTCGCCCCGTTCTGGTTCGCCGTGCCGGTGGCCCGTCCGCTGTACGGCGAGGACGGTTCGCCGACGCCGATCGCCGAACTGGCGCCCGGCACCTGGTACCTGGCGGTCGAGCAGCGCGGTCCGGGTCTGGTGGCGCAGACGCAGGACGGGCGTCGTGGTGTCCTGCAGGACACCACGGGCATCCAGCGCGGCTGACCTCTCCGCACAGCGCACAGCGCACCGCACGGCCCCTCGCCCTTCCTGGGATGCCGTTGGCTAATTCGCCCCGTTGAGCTTGTGCTCGGCGGGGCGAAGTGCTGTCAGGTGGGAGGTGCGGGTTCGGGCTCGGGGCCTGTTGGTGCTCCAGGCGTCCATGCGTGCGAGGTTGATCGCGGTCGCGGTGAGTTGGTGCTGGAGCCGGGTCTTGGCGAGCCCGTGGTAGCGGCATTGGCGCAGGCCGGTGACTCGGACGGCGTGGGAGATGGTGCCCTCGATGCCGTTGCGGGCCGCGTAGCGTTCCCGCCACTCGGGGGTTCCCTCTGCGGCGCGGGCCTGCCGGATTGCTTCGTGTTCGGCGCGGGGCCGGAGCGTGATCTCCCGGTGGGGCCGGGTGGTTGAGTTGATGCACTGGGGCCGGGAGGGGCAGGAGCGGCAGTCCTTGGGTGAGAACTGGATCCGGATGACAGGGGTGCCGCGGTGCGAGAGCGCGTCACGCCACTGGCTGGTGGTCATGCCGTTCGGGCAGGTCACGGTCTTGTTGTCCCAGTCCACGGTGAACGCATCCTGCCCGTAGGGTCCGGCGGCCTGGGCGGTGGTGTTGCCTGCGATGGGGCCGGTCAGGGTGACGTCGTGCCGGGTCTGGGCGGTGACGATGCGGGGACCGTCGAGGTAGCCCGCGTCCAGCAGGTGTTCGCCGGGCAACAGGTCTTTGTCGGCGAGACTGTCGTGGACGGTGTCGGTGGCCTTGATGTCGGGGACGGTGGCGTCGCTGGTCAGCACGTTCGTGATCAGGTGAACAGTGTCCGGGTCGCAGGTCTCGGTGAGATGGACTTTGAACCCGTCCCATTTGATGTCGCGCTTCACGCTCGCGCGGGCCTCGGTGTCATAGGGACTGACCAGGCGCAAAGCGCCCGGCGGGCACTCTTTTGGGTCCCGCCACCTCACCTCGCCCTCCATGTCGACCGCGTACTGCTGCACCCACGCGCGACGCAGAATCTGGACGGCGGGCAGCTCGCGCAGCCAGCAGGGCGCGTGAGCGGCGTGCACGTTGGTGAGCAGGCGCATTCCGTCCCGGCCGGTCTGTTCCGCCAGCTCAGTGCGCCTGCCGCGGCCCGAGGGCAGCCAGTAGTCCTCCGGCCGGGCGGCATACCGGTCGAACCATGCCGGATCGGCATGGCCGGTCAGCCACTCAGGGGCGGCTGCCGCGACCGCGTTGAGCGCCGCCCGCAGTGTCTCGATGACGAACTCCAGCCGGTTCAGCGACCGGATCGCGGCCAGCACATGCGTGGAGTCCGTCCGCGCTCGCCCCGGCGGCTTCAGCACACCCGCCTGCCGGGCGGCGTCCAGGACCCGGTCGAAGACCATTTGCCCGGCCTCGGCCTCGACCAGCCGGGCACGGAACTCGCACAGCACGGAGTAGTCGAACCCCGCATCGGTCAGTTCCAGGCCCAGGGCGTACTTCCAATCGATCCGGGCCCGCACCGCCAAGGCCGCCTGCCGGTCGGGCAGGCCCTCGGCGAACTGGAGCACCGACACCAGCGCCAGCCGGCCCGGCGACACCGCGGGCTTCCCCCGGGCCGGGAACAGACCGGCGAACTGCTCATCGGTGAACAGCACCCCCAGCTCGTCCCGGAGCCGGATCGCCAGACTCCCCTTCGGGAATGCCGCCCGAGCCACCCGCACCGTCTCCGCCGGAACATCCCCCGGCTCCTCCGGCTGCATCGACATCGACACCCTCCCCAAACGACAACGTCGGCCTTCAAGACCACAACCAGGTTTTGAAGGCCGACGTCACGCCCGGCCCCGGATTAGCCAACGGCATCCCCTTCCTGGCGGGGGGCCGTTGGCGTACCCTGACGCCCCGTCAGACAACCGGGAGGCAGGCATGCGGCTCGGACTCGCCCTCGGCTACTGGGGCCGCGGCCCCGACCCCGGCCACCTGGAACTGGCCCGCGAGGCCGAACGGCTCGGCTACGACTCGGTGTGGACGGCGGAGGCGTGGGGGTCGGACGCGTTCACCCCGCTCACCTGGATCGCGGCGCACACCTCCCGCATCCGGCTGGGCACGGCGGTGGCGCAGATGGCCGCGCGCACGCCGACGGCGACGGCGATGCACGCCCTCACGCTGGACCATCTCTCCGGCGGCCGGATGATGCTGGGCCTCGGCCTGTCCGGGCCGCAGGTGGTGGAGGGATGGTACGGCCGCCCCTTCCCCGGGAGCCCGCTCACCGCGACGCGCGAGTACGTCGACGTCGTCCGGCAGGTCATGGCCCGCAAGGGGCCGGTGGAACTGGCGGGCCGCTTCCACTCCCACCCGTACGCGGGCGGCGACGGCACCGGCACCGGCAAGCCCCTCAAGCCGATCACTCACCCGCTCCGGGCGGACCTCCCGCTCCTCCTCGGCGCGGAGGGGCCGAAGAACATCGCGCAGACGACCCGTATCGCCGACGGCTGGCTCCCGCTGTACTGGTCGCCGCTGCGGACGGACGTGTACGAGGCGTCCCTCGCGGACCTCCGGGAGGGCTTCATGGTCGCCCCGATGGCCCGCGCGCAGGTCTGCGACGACATCGCGGAGGGGCTGCTGCCGGTGAAGGCGATGCTCGGCTTCTACATCGGCGGCATGGGCCGCGCGGTCCGCAACTTCCACGCCGAACTGATGGCCCGGATGGGCTTCGAGGCCGAGGCCCGCCGGATCCAGAATCTGTTCCTGGCGGGCCGCCGGGAAGAGGCCGTACGTGCCGTGCCGGACGACTTCGCGGACGAGATCTCGCTCGTCGGACCGCCCGAACGCATCGCGGAACGGCTGGAACTGTGGCGCACCGGACCGGTGACGGACCTGCTGGTCACCGCGCCCGACATGCGTACGCTGCGGGTGCTGGCGGAGCTGAACGCATAACGCGGCGGGGCATCGCAGGGTTTCACACGTGCACAAGCGGCAAGACGCCGTACATGACAACACGCGCGAGCAACACCACCACCGCGGCGAGGATCATCGCCGTCGTCGCGGACGTCATCGCCTTCGTCATCGGCCTGTGGATCCTGATGTACCTGCTGGAGGCCAACCGCGCGAACGAACTCGTGGAGTTCGTCCGCGAGTCGGCACGGTGGCTGGCGGGCTGGTCGCACGACTTGTTCACGTTCGAGGAGGAGTGGGCGAGGGTCGTGTCCGGCTACGGTCTGGCGGCGGTCGTCTACCTCTTCGCGGGGCATGCGGCGGCGGGCGCGCTGCGGCGCCGCTGACGCGTGCGGCGGGTCCGCTGCGCGGAGCCCACCCCGCCCCTTCCCGAAACCGGGCTCCGCCCGGACCCGTTTCCGGGGGCTCCGCCCCCGTACCCCCGCGCCTCAAACGCCGGCGAGGCTGGATGTGGCCGCCAAGGGCTGGTGTGCCGCGCAGCGGCACACCAGCCCGGCCGCCGATTGAGGCCACCGCGCGAAGCGCGGTACCGGGGCCCGGGGCGGAGCCCCGAACACCGCCCGGAGGGCGGACCGCCGGCCCAGGGCGCAGCCCCAAACGGGGCCCGAGGCCGAGCCCGGTACCCGGGGCCCGGGGCGGAGCCCCGAACACTGCCCGGAGGGCGGGCCGGGGTCCGGGGCGGGGCCCCGGTTTCGGGGAGGGGCGGGGTGGGGGAACGGCCCGCGTCAGTGGGTGCCGCAGCAGTCCGGGGCCAAGCCCCTCGGCAGCCGCTCTCCCCCGAAGACCGCCACCGTCGCCTCCTCGCCGCCCAGCGCCGCCACCGCCAGCAGCAGTGAGCCCGCCGTCCAGGTCGTCAGTTCCTCGGGCCACACCGCCCGCTCGCCCTCGAAGACGTAGCCGGTCCAGTACAGCCCGCCGTCGGCGCGCAGGTGCTGGACGGACTGCAGGATCTCCAGGGCGCGGTCCGACTCGCCCGTCGCCCAGAGCGCGAGCGCCAGCTCGCAGCTCTCGCCGCCCGTGACCCACGGGTTGGGCAGCACGCACCGCACTCCCAGCCCCGGCACCACGAACTCGTCCCAGCGGGACTCGATACGCGCCTTGGCGTCCACGCCGGTCACCGCGCCGCCCAGGACCGGGTAGTACCAGTCCATGGAGTAGCGGTCCTTGTCGAGGAAGCGCTCCGGGTGGTGGCGGACGGCGTGCGCCAGTGCGCCCGCGGCGAGTTCCCAGTCCGGCTGGGGCTCCTCGCGTTCCTCCGCGACGGCCAGCGCGCAGCGCAAGGCGTGGTGGATGGAGGAACTCCCGGTCAGCAGCGCGTCGTTCACCGCCGTCCCGTCCGGCTCGCGCTTCCAGCCGATCTGCCCGCCGGGCTGCTGCAGCGCGAGGACGAACTCGATCGCCGCGTACACCACGGGCCACATCCGGTCGAGGAAGATCTCGTCCCCGGTGGCGAGGTAGTGGTGCCACACGCCGACCGCGACGTAGGCGCAGAAGTTGGTCTCCCGGCCGTGGTCGGTCACGGCGTCCGCGTCGCCGTCGTGGTAGGCGGCGTACCAGGAGCCGTCTCCGTTCTGGTGCCGGGCCAGCCACTCGTAGGCCCGGGCCGCGGCGTCGTGTTCGCCGGCGGCGTCGAGGGCCATCGCGGCTTCCGTGTGGTCCCATGGGTCGAGGTGGTGACCCCGGAACCAGGGGATCGCGCCGTCGGCGCGCTGCGCGGCGAGGATCCCGGCGACGGTCTCCGCGGCCTGCTCGGCGCTCAGGACCCCGGGCAGGACAAGGTGCTCTGTACGTCCCGGCAACGTCACTTGGCTGCGTCCACGGCGTCGGAGGGCAGGTGCGGCTTGGTCGCGTACGCCACGAAGCTCTTGCCGATCAGCGGGTTGAGCGCCTGCTCGGCGACCCGGGTGGCCAACGGCTTCTTCATGATGTCCCAGACCAGGAGCTTGTGGTACGCCTTGACCGGCAGGGCCTTGTCGTTGTCGACCCCGAAGGCGCACTTGAGCCACCAGTACGGCGAGTGCAGTGCGTGCGCGTGGTGAGTGCCGTAGGGCCGCAGGCCCGCCTGCTTCATCTTGGCGAGCAGTTCGTCGGCCCGGTAGATGCGGATGTGGCCGCCCTCGACTTCGTGGTACGCGTCGCTGAGGGCCCAGCAGATCTTCTCGGGGCCGTAGCGCGGGACGGTGACGGCGATACGGCCGCCGGGCCGCAGCACGCGCACCATCTCGGCGAGCACACCCTTGTCGTCGGGGATGTGCTCCATCACCTCGGAGATGATGACGACGTCGAACGACTCGTCGGGGAAGGGCAGGTTGAGAGCGTCGCCCTCCATCGCGGTGGCCGTCGCGCCCGCCGGGGCCTCGCCGGCCTCCTTCATCGCGGCGAACCACTTGGCGACCTCGCGGATCTCCTCACCGTTCTGGTCCAGGGCCACGACCTGGGCGCCGCGCCGGTAGCACTCGAACGCGTGCCGGCCTGCGCCGCAGCCCAGATCGAGCACGCGGTCGCCCGGGGCGAGCGGGAAGCGGGAGAAGTCGACGGTCAGCACGGGGGTCTGCCTTCCTGGGGGGCGGGGCGAAGAGGGGTTTCAGGAGGTACGTACCGAGGCGCGGGACGCCGCGATCGCCTCGCGGTAGCGCTCGGCGGTGCCGATGGCGGCCTGCTTCCAGGTGAAGCGCGCCAGCACCCGGGCACGGCCCGCGTCGCCGAGGCGGGCCCGCAGGCCGGCGTCGCCGAAGAGCCGGCGCAGTGCGGCGGCCAGCGCCTCCGCGTCGCCGGGCGGCACGGCCAGGCAGGTCTCGCCGTCGGGGCCCGCGACTTCGGGGATCGCGCCCCCGGTGGTGGCGACCAGCGGGGTGCCGGTGGCCATGGCCTCGGCGGCGGGCAGCGAGAAGCCTTCGTACAGCGAGGGCACGCAGGCGATCTGGGCGCTGCGCACGAGGTCGACGAGTTCGGCGTCGGTGATGCCCTTGACGAACTCGACCGCGTCCCGGAGTCCGTAGCGCTCGATCAGCTGCGCCACCGGGCCGTCCTCGGCGCGCTTGCCGACGACGACGAGGTGGGCGTCCGGGTTCTCGGTGCGGAGCTTGGCGAGCGCTTCGACGAGGTGGACGAGGCCCTTGAGAGGGACGTCCGCGCTGGAGGTGGTGACGATCCGGCCGGGGACCTCGGCGACCGACGGGTCGGGCGAGAAGAGGTCGGTGTCGGCGCCGATGTGGACGACGTGGACCCGGTCGCGCCGTACGCCGAGGTGGTCGACGATCTCCTGCTGCGAGGAGCCGGAGACGGTGAGCACGGACGGCAGCCGGCGGGCGACGCGCTTCTGCATGCGGGTGAAGCCGTACCAGCGGCGTACGGACGCGCGGCGCTTCCAGTCGCCGGCGGCGTCGAGGTCGAGCTGCCGGTCGACGGTGATGGGGTGGTGGATGGTGGTGACCAGCGGCGCGCCGATGTCGCCGAGGAGGCCGTAGCCGAGGGTCTGGTTGTCGTGGACGACGTCGAACTCGCCGCGCCGGGCCCGCAGGTGGCGACGCGCGCGCAGCGAGAACGTCAGCGGCTCGGGAAAGCCGCCGGTCCACATGGTGGCGACCTCGAGCGCGTCGACCCAGTCGCGGTACTCGTCGCGCTTCGGCGTGCGGAACGGGTCGGGGCTGCGGTACAGGTCGAGGCTGGCCAGTTCGGTCAGCGGCACGCCCTCGTCGAGGACCGGGTAGGGCTGGGCGCCGATCACCTCGACGTGGTGGCCGAGGCGGGCGAGTTCGCGTGACAGATGGCGTACGTAGACACCCTGGCCGCCGCAGAACGGGTTCCCTTTGTACGTCAGGAGAGCGATCCGCAGCGGAGCGTCACCACCGCCGCCGGACGTGCCGGACGTGCCCGCACGGGGGCCGGCCTCTATGGCCTCTGCGGTCACCCGGGGCCCCCTTCTCACTGCGTTTCGGCGGAGCGTAATCGGTCGCGCTAATCTAGAACAAGTTTCAGACTTGATCGTTCAAGGAGCTTCGAATCTACCGGGCGGTAGCGCAACTGTGACCGGCGGATCAGGTGATTCCCGCCACGGCGGGCACGTGAAGGAACGGACTACGGGACTGATGACAGCGGAAGCCGGGCCGGCGATCCCCCCGACGCCGCCCCTCACGGAGCGGCAGGAGGCGCGCCGCCGGCGCATCCTCCACGCGAGCGCACGCCTCGCGAGCCGGGGCGGATTCGACGCGGTACAGATGCGCGAGGTCGCCGAGTCGTCGAGCGTCGCGCTCGGGACGCTGTACCGCTACTTCCCCTCCAAGATCCATCTGCTGGTCGCCACCATGCAGGACCAGCTCCAGCACATGCACGCGACGCTGCGCAAACGCCCGCCGGGCGGCGACAGCGCCGGGGAGCGGGTCGCGGAGACACTGATGCGGGCCTTCCGCGCATTGCAGCGCGAGCCGCATCTGGCGGACGCGATGGTGCGGGCGCTGACGTTCGCGGACCGCAGCGTGAGCCCGGAGGTGGACACGGTCTCACGGCAGACGACGGCGATCATCCTGGACGCGATGGGCATCGAGCGCCCGACGCCGGAACAGCTGTCGGCGGTCCGAGTGATCGAGCACACCTGGCACTCGGCGCTGATCACCTGGCTGTCGGGGCGGGCGTCGATCGCACAGGTGAAGATCGACATCGAGACGGTCTGCCGCCTGATCGACCTGACGGCCGCGGACGCCACGGACGCTGCCCCGACCCCGGAGCCGGGCGCCGCGGACGCCGCGCCGCGTCCGGCCGCGCGCGGGAAGGGACGCGGCCGGACGCGGGCGTGACACCTGCGCGATCGACCAAGACGCCTCGCACGTGACCTGTCGACGGCGTTCGCAACGGCTCGTCCCCGGCCGGCCCTTCGGCCGGTCCAGGCTGGTCCTTCGGCCGGTCCAGGCTGATCCGCGGCTGGTCCAGGCTGATCCGCGGCTGGTCCTCCGAGGGAGGAAACCGCACTAGTCCTCCGGGGGAAAGACCGTCTCGCCGCTGTCCGCCAGCCTCAGCGTGATCGCCTCGACCGGGCAGTTCTCCGCCGCCGCGAGCAGCTTCTCGTTCGCGTCGGCCGTCGTGGCCCGCGCGTGCGACTGGCGGGCGGAGTCGAGGTCGAAGCCGTCGGGGGCGTGGCCCACGCACATGCCGGAGCCGATGCAGATGCTGCGGTCGACCTCGATGTGCCAGCGGTCTCCCATCAGTTGCTCCCGTGGCCGGCGGGCAGGTGGATCATCTTGTGCTCGAAGTACTCGCCGTAGCCCTCGGGGCCGAACTCCCGGCCCATGCCGCTGTTCTTGTAGCCGCCGAAGGGGCCGAGCATGTCGAGGCTGAAGGTGTTCACGTTGTAGGTGCCGGTCCGCACGCGGCGGGCGAAGTCGATGCCGTGCTCGACGTCGGCGGTCCAGACGCTTCCGCTGAGGCCGTAGTCGGAATCGTTCGCGATCGCGGCGGCCTCGGCCTCGTCGCCGTACGGCAGCAGGCAGACGACCGGGCCGAAGATCTCCTCACGGGCGATCCGCATCACGTTGTCGACACCGCCGAAGAGGGTCGGTTCGACGTACCAGCCGTGCTCCTGGGCGGCCGGGCGGCCTCCGCCGCACAGGACCTTGGCGCCCTCCTCCTGGCCGATGCGGATGTAGTCGAGCGAGCGCCGCTGCTGGCGCTCCGCGACGAGGGGACCGACCTGGGTGGCCGCGTCGAGCGGATCGCCGACGACGAGCGCGGAGGCCGCGGCGGCGAGGGCCTCGGCGACCTCCTCGTAGCGACCGCGCGGCGCGAGGACCCGCGTCTGAGCCACGCACGCCTGGCCGTTGTTCATCCAGGCGGCGGGAACGATCCCGGCGACGGCGGTCTCCAGGTCGGCGTCCGGGAGGATCACGGCCGCCGACTTGCCGCCCAGTTCCAGCGTCACGCGGGTGAGATGGCGGGACGCGACCTCCATGACCCGGCGGCCCGCCGCGACCGAGCCGGTGAAGGAGACCTTGTCGACGCCGGGGTGCCCGACCAGGTATTCGCTGACCTCCCGGCCCGCGGGCAGGATCGACAGCACCCCCTCCGGCAGCCCCGCCTCGCGCGCCATCTCGCCGAGGAGGTACGCGTCGAGGGGCGTCTCCGGCGACGGTTTGAGGATCACCGCGCAGCCCGCGAGCAGCGCGGGTCCGAGCTTGGCGGCGGCGGTGAACTGGGGGACGTTCCACGGCACGACGGCCGCGACGACACCCACCGGCTCGCGCCGCACGAGGATCGGGCCGAGGACGCCGTCGCGCCGCTCCTCGTACGTGAAGTCACGGGCGACGGCGATGGCCGAGTCCCACACCATCATCGCGCCGAGCGCCTGCGCGAGGACGCTCCACGAGTACGGGGAGCCGTTCTGCGCGCTGATGGTGCGGGCGATCTCCTCGTGCCGGACGGCGATCGCGTCCTTGATCCGGGTGACGACCGCGATCCGTTCGTCGAGCGTCATACGCGGCCAGGGGCCTTCGTCGAAGGCCCGGCGCGCGGCGGCCACGGCGCGGTCGACGTCCGCCGGTGAGGCGTGCGGGACCCGGCCGACGACCTGCTCGCTGTGCGGGGAGATCACCTCGATCACGTCCGTGCCCAGCGGAGCTGTCAACTCGCCCCCGATGAACAGTTCTCCGTGTTCCACGAGCTCGGTCATGACTGCTGCCTCCCGCCGGGGCGTACTGTCTGACACAGTTTCAGAACTGATACCAGTTCTAGTTATAGGGGGCAATGGGCATGACGCCGACGACAGACGAGGCCTCGGTCCCGCTCGCCCACGACCACGGCGGCGGTGTCCACTCCCTGCGCGTCCCGATCCCGGACAACCCGCTCGGCCACACCCTGGTCCATCTGCTCGACACCGACCGCGGGCCGGTCCTCGTCGACACCGGCTGGGACGACCCCACCGCCTGGGAGGCGCTCACCGCGGGCCTGGCCGCCTGCGGCACCTCGCCCGCCGAGATCCACGGCGTCGTCGTCACCCACCACCATCCGGACCACCACGGCCTGTCCGGCCGGGTCCGCGAGGCGTCCGGCGCGTGGATCGCGATGCACGCCGCCGACGCCGGCGTCGTACGCCGCACCCGCGACGCAGAACCGGGCCTGTGGCTCGACTACCTCGCCGGCAAACTCCAGCGCGCCGGGGCACCCGAGGCACACATCGCCCCGCTGTGCGCCGCACGCGCCGCGGGCAGCACCGGCGGACTGCCCGGACTGCGCCCCGCCCTCCCCGACCGGGACATCGTCCCCGGCGAACTGCTCGACCTGGCGGGCCGCCTGCTGCGCGCCGTGTGGACACCCGGCCACACCCCCGGCCACGTCTGCCTCCATCTGGAAGAGACCCACCCGGCGGGCCGCCCCGGCAACGGCCGCCTCTTCTCCGGCGACCACCTGCTGCCCGGCATCACCCCGCACATCGGCCTCTACGAGGACCCCGACGACGCCACCGTCACCGACCCCCTCGGCGACTACCTCGACTCCCTGGAACGCGTCGGCCGTCTCGCCCCCGCCGAGGTGCTCCCCGCCCACCAGCACGCCTTCACCGGCGCCGCCGGCCGGGTACGGGAACTGCTCGCCCACCACGAGCAGCGCCTCACCGGACTGCTGGCGCTGCTGGCCGAGCCGCTCACCCCGTGGCAGGTGGCGGAGCGCATGGAGTGGAACAGGCCCTGGGAGCAGATTCCGTACGGCTCGCGCAACATCGCGGTCTCGGAGGCGGAGTCGCATCTGCGGCGGCTGGTGAAGCTGGGCCGGGCGGAGCCCGCGGCCGGCGGGGAGCCCACCCGGTACGTCGCCGTGTGACCAGCGCCCCACGTTCACGTCTGCGACCGGCCGGTAGAGTGGCGCCGTCGTCATCATTACCCGTACGGGGGGAAGCCGGTGCGAATCCGGCACTGATCCCGCAACCGTGAGCCGCCCGTCGAGGGCGGTGAGTCGGAATGCCCCGTACGCGGTCGTGACCGGCTCGTGTCACCGGCAGCCCGCCGGTGACCGGCACCGTCGAGGCATACGGAGCCGGAGCCCAGGTGCCAGAGCGTGCCCGTGCCCGGTTCCCGCCGGGAGTACCGCAGGAGAGGCACCGCCCGCCATGACCACCGTTCGCCGCTGCGCAGCCGCGCTCGTCGCCTCGGCCGTGCTCGGCCTCACCGCCGCACCCGCCGCCCTCGCGGCCCCCTCCCCGTCGCCGTCCGCCGACCTGCCCACCGGTCTGTACGGCACCGGTGACCCGACGTACGACGGCGTCTGGCGGCAGTCCCTCGCGCTGCTCGCCCAGGACACGGCCGATGTGCGGCCCGCGAAGTCGGCCGTCGGCTTCCTGACGGGGCAGCAGTGCGCGAGCGGAGGCTTCCCGTCGTACCGCGCCGACACGGCGAAGGACTGCGACGCCGAGCTGCCGCTGGACACCAACGCCAGTGCCGCCGCCGTGCAGGCGCTCGCCGCGCTCGGCGGGCAGGACGCCGTCGTGAAGAAGACCGTCGACTGGCTGAAGTCCGTCCAGAACAAGGACGGCGGCTGGGGCTACAACCCCGGCGGCGCGAGCGACGCGAACTCCACGTCCGTCGTCATCGGCGCGCTCGCCGCGGCCGGCGGGCGCCCCGCCGACGCGAAGTCCGAGGCGGGCAGGACCCCGTACGACGCACTGTTGACGTTCGCGAAGCCGTGCGGCGGCAAGGACGGCGGCGCGTTCGTCTACCAGGTCGGGACTCCCGGCATCGTCGCCGACTCCACGGCCGCCGCCGTGCTCGCCGCCCACGGCAAGGGACTGGCGGCGACCGGCGACGATGCCACGGACGCCAAGGGAACGGCCTGCGAGAAGACCACGAGCCTCGAGGGCGCGGCCCACAACGGCGCCGCCCACCTGGCGAACGGCCTGGCGAAGACCGGCCACTTCGACACCCCGCCGATGCCCGGCGCCGACGACACCTCTCCCAAGCCCGACTTCGGCAACACCGCCGACGCCGTCGTGGCACTGTCCGTGCAGGGCCTCACCGAGCAGGCAAAGAAGCCGCTGGAGTGGCTGCGGAAGAACTCGGCCGCCTGGGCGAAGGAGAACGGCCCCGCCGCCTACGCCCAGCTGATCTTCGCCGCGCGGGCCGCCGGCGCCGACCCGAAGGACTTCGGCGGCACGGACCTGGTCACGGCGCTGTCCGCGACCGGCCCGGCGCCGCAGGCGGCGGCGACCGCGTCCCGGGCCGCGGAGGACGAGAAGAAGGCGGACGACTCGTCCTCCTTCAGCACCTGGTGGATCGTGGCCGTGTTCTTCGTCGCCGCCATGGGCGCGGGCTTCCTGCTCAGCGGCCGCAGGAAGAACCAGAGCTGATGCGGCGCACCCGCTTCCTCGTCCTCCTCGGCCTCGGCACCCTGCTCACCGTGCTGGTCGCGGTTCCCGCCCAGGCGGCGGGCTACCGCTACTGGTCGTTCTGGCAGAGCGGCGACGGCCGGTGGACGTACGCCACCGAGGGCCCGGCCACCGCACGCCCCGCCGACGGGTCCGTGCACGGCTTCCGCTTCTCGGTGAGCGAGAACAGCGGGGACGCCGCGAAGCCGCGCAGGGCACCCGACTTCGCGGCGATATGCGCGAAGACGCCCGCGAAGGACGGCACGAAGCGGGTCGCCCTCGTCATCGATCCCGGTACGGTGAAGGACGCCCCCCAGGGCGAGACCCCGCCGGCCCTGCGCACCGCATGCGCGCAGGTCGCCGGGACGGCGACGACGGCGGAAGCCCTGGCGCAGGTGGCGAAGCCGCTGCGCTACAACAGCCAGGCCCTGCTGTGCGCGATCTCGGGCTACCCGAAGTCGGGCTGCGGCGAACAGCTCTCCGGCCCGGCGGCGAAGCCGGACCCCGCCGAGGCGAGGACGGACGACGACGGCCCGTCCCTGGGCGTCTACGCGGGCGTCGCGGCGATCCTGACCCTGGCCGCG
Source organism: Streptomyces peucetius (assembly GCF_025854275.1). Classification (NCBI taxonomy): domain Bacteria; kingdom Bacillati; phylum Actinomycetota; class Actinomycetes; order Kitasatosporales; family Streptomycetaceae; genus Streptomyces; species Streptomyces peucetius. The sequence continues at coordinate 2,233,919 of NZ_CP107567.1, forward strand.
GCAACGCTCTGGCAGTCCCGCCGCCGCAAGCGATGACCCACGACGACGCGACGCAGCCGGCGGAGGCGACTCCAGCCCCGCCGGCGTTTGAGGCGCGGGGTACCGGGGCGGAGCCCCGTAGAACGGGGCCCGGGGCGGAGCCCCGGTTTCGGGAAGGGGCGGGGAGGGGAACAGCTCCGCGCAGCGGCCCCGCCCCCACCCCGGCCGCCCCCACCCCACGCCTGCGCGCCCTCCACCCACCCCCCGCCACCCGCAGCAACGCCCTCCCCGCCGCCGCCTGGTGGCTCTGGGCCCTCGGTCTCGCGGTCGCCGCTTCCCGCACCACCAACCCTCTCCTCCTCGGCCTGCTCGTCGGTGTCGCCGGTTACGTCGTCGCCGCCCGCCGCACCGACGCGCCCTGGGCCCGCTCCTACGGCGCGTTCGTGAAGCTCGGGCTTCTCGTCATCGCCGTACGCGTCGTCTTCTCCGTCGCTCTCGGCTCCTCCATCGCCGGGACGCACGTCCTGTTCGCGCTGCCCGAAGTGCCGATGCCCGGCTGGGCGGACGGGATACGGATCGGCGGGCGGGTGTTCGCCGAGCAGGTCGTCTTCGCCCTGTACGACGGCGCGAAACTCGCGACGCTCCTCATCTGCGTCGGCGCCGCCAACGCGCTCGCGAACCCGGCGCGGCTCCTCAAGTCGCTGCCCGGCGCGCTGTACGAGGCGGGCGTGGCCGTCGTCGTCGCGATGACCTTCGCGCCGAACATGGTCGCGGACGTCCTCCGGCTGCGCACGGCCCGCCGGCTGCGCGGCCGCCCGACCGGCGGCGTGCGGGCCGTCGCGCAGATCGGACTGCCGGTGCTGGAGGGCGCGTTGGAGCGGTCGGTCGCGGTCGCCGCGTCCATGGACGCCCGCGGTTACGGGCGCACCGCCCAGGTCCCGCCCGCCGTGCGCCGCACCACGAACGTGCTCACCCTCGGCGGCCTGCTGGGCGTGTGCGCGGGGTCGTACGGGCTGCTCGCCGCCCAGGGCGCCGAGTACGGCCTGCCGCTGCTGGGCGCGGGCCTCGTCGCGGCGGCCGGTGGGCTGTGGTTGGGCGGCCGGCGTTCCGTCCGCACCCGTTACCGTCCCGACCGCTGGGGCGGCCGGGCCTGGCTGGTGGCCGGTTCCGGCGTGGCGGTCGCCGGGCTGATGATCCGGGCCGCCGTGTACGGGGGTGAGGCGCTGCACCCCGGGGTCGTACCGCTGACGGCGCCCACCCTGCCGCTGTGGCCCGCGCTGTCCGTGCTGATCGGCCTGCTTCCGGCGTTCGTCGCGCCGGTCCCCGTAGGAGCCAAGGAGTCGACCCGGTGATCCGCTTCGAGAACGTCTCCGTGACGTACGGCGACGGCGACGGCGACGGCGACGCCACCGCGCCCACGCTGGAGAACGTGGACCTCACCGTCCCCGAGGGCGAACTGGTGCTGCTCGTCGGCCCGTCCGGGGTCGGCAAGTCGACACTGCTGGGTGCGGTGTCCGGGCTCGTGCCGCACTTCACGGGCGGCACGCTGCGCGGCCGTGTCACGGTCGACGGCCGTGACACGCGGACGCACAAGCCGCGTGAACTGGCCGACCTGGTCGGCACGGTGGGCCAGGACCCGCTCGCCCACTTCGTCACCGACACCGTCGAGGACGAGCTGGCGTACGGCATGGAGTCGCTCGGCCTCGCCCCGGACGTGATGCGCCGCCGGGTCGAGGAGACGCTCGACCTGCTGGGCCTGGCGGAACTGCGGGACCGGCCGATCGCGACGCTGTCGGGCGGCCAGCAGCAGCGGGTCGCGATCGGCTCGGTGCTCACCCCGCACCCGAAGGTGCTGGTCCTCGACGAGCCGACGTCCGCGCTGGACCCGGCGGCGGCCGAGGAGGTGCTGGCGGTGCTGCAACGGCTCGTCCACGACCTCGGGACGACGGTCCTGATGGCGGAGCACCGCCTGGAACGGGTCGTGCAGTACGCGGACCGGGTCGTTCTCCTGCCGGCGCGCGGCGCGCGTCCGGTCGTCGGTGATCCGGCGACGGTCATGGCCGGTTCCCCGGTCCATCCGCCGGTGGTGGCGCTGGCACGGGCGGCCGGCTGGGCGGCGCCGCTGCCGCTGTCCGTACGGGACGCCCGTCGGCGCGCGGGTGCGTTGCGTGAACGGCTGGAGGGCCTTTCCCCCATCCCGCCCGGCACCGAAACCGGGACGCCGCCCCGGACGTCGTCGGCACCCGAGCCACCCGGCCCTCACCGGGCCCCGTCGGCGCTCGGGGCGCGGGAGGCGGGGGTCGGCGCCCCTGAATCGGGGTCTGGGGCGACGCCCCGGTCTCGGGATGGAGCACCCCCGCACAGCGGCCACGGCCCCGCCCGCCGCCTGCTCGCCCGCCTCCGCCGCAGCGCCCCCGCCACCGCACACGCCCCGGCGCCCGCAGACGCCACCGGCACCGTTGCCACCACCACCCGCCTCACCGTCCGCCGCGCCCGTGTCGAAGCGCTCCGGGGGGTGGGCCTGACCGTCGCCCCGGGCGAGACCGTCGCCCTGATGGGCCGTAACGGCGCCGGCAAGTCGACCCTGCTCTCCACCTTGGTCGGCATGGTCGAGCCCACGAGCGGCACGGTGCAGATCAGCGGCCGCGCCCCCCACCGCACCGACCCCCGCGACCTGATCCGCCACGTCGGTCTCGTCCCCCAGGAGCCGCGCGACCTGCTCTACGCGGACACGGTCGCCGCCGAGTGCGCTGCGGCGGACAGCGACGCGCAGGCGGCGCCCGGCACCTGCCGCGCGCTCGTCGGCGACCTGCTCCCCGGCGTGCCGGACGGCACCCATCCCCGTGATCTGTCCGAAGGCCAGCGGCTGGCTCTCGCGCTGGCGATCGTGCTCACCGGCCGGCCGCCGCTGCTGCTCCTCGACGAGCCGACCCGTGGCCTGGACTACGCGGCGAAGGCCCGGCTCGTGGCGATCCTGCGGGGCCTCGCCCGCAACGGGCACGCGATCGTCATGGCCACCCACGACGTGGAACTCGCGGCCGAGCTGGCGCACCGGGTGGTGATCCTCGCCGACGGCGAGGTCGTCGCCGACGGCCCGACGGCCGAGGTCGTGGTCTCCTCCCCCGCGTTCGCCCCGCAGGTCGCCAAGGTCCTCGCGCCGCAGCAGTGGCTGACCGTCTCCCAGGTCGAGGCGGCCCTGGGGGCCGGGCGATGAGGAAGCCGACCGGCACCGACCGCCCGGTCCGCCTGGGGCCCCGTTCCGTCGCCGCGCTCGTTCTGATCAGCGGGATCGGTGCCGTCTTCTTCGGCTGGCCGCTGCTCGCCGACGCGCAGTCGGGGCTGGCCGCGCACGCCGGTGACGCGCCGTGGCTGTTCGGTGCCCTGCTCCCGCTCCTCGTGGCGGTCGTCGTCGCGACGATCGCCGACACCGGGATGGACGCGAAGGCCGTGGCCATGCTGGGCGTGCTGGCCGCGGTCGGGGCGGCACTGCGGCCGCTGGGCGCGGGCACGGCCGGGCTGGAGCCCATGTTCTTCCTCATGGTGCTCAGCGGGCGGGTCCTCGGCCCGGGCTTCGGGTTCGTGCTCGGGGCGGTGACCATGTTCGCGTCCGCGCTGCTCACGGGCGGCGTCGGACCGTGGATGCCGTTCCAGATGCTCTCGATGGGCTGGTTCACGATGGGCGCGGGCCTGCTGCCCGGGCCCGACCGGATCCGCGGACGGGCCGAGCTGCTGATGCTCGCCGCGTACGGGGCTTTCGCGGCGTTCGCCTACGGCACGGTGATGAACCTGCACGGCTGGACGCTCATCACGGGCATGTCGTCGGGGATCTCGTTCCACCCCGGGGACGCGCTCCACGAGAACTTGGTGCGCTTCGTCGCGTACTGCGCGGCGACCTCCCTCGGCTGGGACCTCGGCCGTGCGGTGCTGACCGTGGTGCTGACGCTCACCCTGGGGGCGACGCTCCTGAAGGCACTGCGGCGGGCGACGCGGCGGGCGGCCTTCGACGCACCGGTCGCCTTCGAGGGCAATCGGGACCAGGCACAAACTCCATGAGGACGAACGAACCCTGCGTGCGTCAGTCCACGGAGCAACAGCCGGAATCCGAGGTCCGGATCGCCGTCAGCCGCTTCCTTCACCGCTTCGCCCACCGCCGATGTGGCAGCGGCGGGGGTGAAGGAGGGGTCGTCGCGCCGGAACCTGCCGGTACGGATGTCCGCGATCCGGCGCAACGAAGCTTCCCCCGCACCGCCTCCCCCGGTCTCAGATCCGCTGAATGATCGTGCCGGTCGCCTGCGCGCCCCCCGCGCACATGGCGATCAGCGCGAACTCCTTGTCCCGGCGCTCCAGCTCGTGGAGCGCCGTCGTGATGAGCCGGGCGCCCGTCGCTCCGACCGGGTGGCCGAGCGCTATCCCGCCGCCGTTGACGTTGACCTTCTCCAGATCCTGGTCGAAGACCTGCGCCCAGCTCAGCACCACGGACGCGAACGCCTCATTGATCTCCACCAGGTCGATGTCCTTGACCGACATGCCCGCCCTGCCGAGCACCGCCCGGGTCGCGTCGATCGGGCCGTCCAGGTGGTAGTGCGGGTCCGCGCCGACGAGCGCCTGGGCGACGATCCGGGCGCGCGGCTTGAGCTTGAGGGCCCGCGCCATGCGCTTGGACGCCCACATGACGGCAGCCGCGCCGTCCGAGATCTGCGACGAGTTGCCGGCGGTGTGGATCGCCGTCGGCATGACCGGTTTCAGTCCCGCGAGCGCCTCCGCGGAGGTGTCGCGGAGCCCTTCGTCCCGGTCGACGAGCCGCCACATCCCCTGCCCCGCGGCCTGCTCCTCCTCCGTCGTCGGCACCTGCACGGCGTACGTCTCCCGTTTGAAGCGCTCCTCGCTCCACGCGGTCTGCGCCCGCTGCTGGGACAGCAGCCCGAGCCGGTCCGCGTCCTCGCGCGTCAGCCCGCGGCGGCGCGCGATGCGCTCCGCGGCCTCGAACTGGTTGGGCAGGTCGACGTTCCACTCCTCGGGGAACGGCTTGCCCGGCCCGTGCTTGGACCCGCTGCCGAGCGGCACCCGCGACATGGCCTCGACGCCGCAGCTGATGCCGATGTCGATGACCCCGGCCGAGATCATGTTGGCGACCATGTGGCTCGCCTGCTGCGAGGAGCCGCACTGGCAGTCCACGGTCGTCGCGGCCGTCTCGTACGGCAGGCCCACCGTCAGCCAGGCGGTGCGTGCGGGGTTCATGGACTGCTCGCCGGCGTGGGTGACGGTGCCGCCGACGATCTGTTCGACGCAGTCGGCGTGGAGGCCGGTCCGGCCGAGGAGTTCACGATAGGTCTCGCCCAGCAGATAGGCGGGGTGGAGGTTGGCGAGCAGCCCTCCCCGCCTCCCGATGGGGGTGCGTACGGCTTCGACGATGACGGGTTCCGCGGCCATGAGCTCGTCCTCTCTGGCGGGCCGTACGGGCGTCCCGGCGCCCTTACGGGCCGAACTCTGGAGACACTCGAACTAGTACGCGTTCTAGTTCTGCCAGAAGTCTTATGAGTGCTACCGCCGGTACGCAAGGGTCTTGCACGCCTCTTACTGGGACCTCCACAGGCAACAGTTCCCGCTGTGGGCCTTGCCACTTGTAGAACCCGTTACTACCTTTCGGCCACTTACTGATGACTCGTCAGGTCATCGGGGCAACACTCCGACCCGCACCGAAACCCCCGCACCGGAATCCCACACCCGTCCGCGACCGAAGCTGAAGCGGGAGCTGCCGATGTCCTGCCCCCATCTCCCCCAAGGGTTCGACTTCACCGACCCCGACCTCCTCCAGGCCCGCGTCCCCCACCCCGAGTTCGCCGAGATGCGGCGCACCGCGCCCGTGTGGTGGTGCGAACAGCCCGCCGGCATCTCCGGCTTCGACGACGAGGGCTACTGGGCCGTCACCCGGCACGCGGACGTACGGCACGTCTCCACTCACCCCGAGCTCTTCTCGTCCAACACCAACACCGCCGTCATCCGCTTCAACGAGTCGATCAGCCGTGACCAGATCGAGGTCCAAAAACTCATCATGCTCAACATGGACCCGCCCGAGCACACCCGGGTCCGCCAGATCGTCCAACGCGGTTTCACTCCGCGTGCGGTGCGCTCCCTGGAGGCCGCGCTGCGCCGCCGCGCACGCTCGATCGTCGAGACGGCCGTGGCCGGCGCGGAGCCCGACGGCAGCTTCGACTTCGTCACCGAGATCGCGGTCGAACTCCCCCTCCAGGCCATCGCCGAACTCATCGGCGTCCCCCAGGAGGACCGGTCCAAGATCTTCGACTGGTCCAACAAGATGGCCGCGTACGACGACCCCGAGTACGCCATCACGGAGGAGGTCGGCACCGAGGCGGCGATGGAGATCGTCTCGTACGCGATGAACCTCGCGGCGGCGCGCAAGCAGTGCCCGGCCGCGGACATCGTCAGCCAGCTGGTCGCGGCCGAGGGCGAAGGGAACCTGTCCTTTGACGAGTTCGGCTTCTTCGTCATCCTGCTCGCGGTCGCCGGCAACGAGACCACCCGCAACGCGATCAGCCACGGCATGCACGCGTTCCTCACCCACCCCGATCAGTGGGAGCTCTACAAGCGGCTGCGACCCCAGACGACGGCCGAAGAGATCGTGCGCTGGGCCACCCCGGTCGTCTCCTTCCAGCGCACCGCGACCCAGGACGTGGTCCTGGGCGGCGCCCGCATCAAGAAGGGCGACCGGGTCGGCCTCTTCTACTCCTCCGCCAACAACGACCCCACGGTCTTCGACCACCCCGAGCGCTTCGACATCACCCGCGACCCCAACCCCCACCTCGGCTTCGGTGGCGGCGGCCCGCACTTCTGCCTCGGCAAGTCCCTGGCGGTCATGGAGATCAACCTGATCTTCGACGCCATGGCAGACGCCCTCCCCGACCTCCGCCTCACCGGCGAACCACGCCGCCTGCGCTCGGCCTGGCTGAACGGCATCAAGGAACTCCGGGTCAGGAGGGCTTGAACCCGACAGCCGGGAGGGGCGGGGGCAGGCCGGGGCCGTTGGTGCGGCGCCGACGCTCCTCCGCCTGCCCGGTTGTTTCGCTTGGCGTGGGGCCGCCCCACACCTGCTCGAACGGTTCGGCTGCGCGGCGCCTTCGCCCCCGTCCGAAAAAGGCCGCGTATCACCGCAGCGAGTCGACGAAGACGGCGAAGGCCGGGCGGGAGACGTGGAGGGCGGGGCGGGTGGTTTCCTTGGAGTCGCGGACGGCGACCGCGTGGGTCACCTCGGCGCACTCGACGCAGTCGCCGCCCTGGTCACCGCTGTAGCTGGACTTCCGCCAGGCGGCGCCGCCGAGCGGGGCGCACTCGACGCAGTCGCCACCCTGATCACTGCTGTAGCTCGACTTACGCCACTGTGTCGTGCTGCTCTCCATAGCGCTCCTCCAGGACGTCTCGGATCAGCTGCGCCGAGTCCTTGATCGAGAGGGCTGCGGCCTGCAGGTGATCGTAACGGAGCGAACAGTCCTTGACCGTGGCCGGGTTGGCCGTCGGATGCCCCGTCCCGTAGCCCTCGGTGTAGAGGATCGTCGGGTCGCTCGCAAAGCGGTAGAGGTTGAAGGAGCCAGTCAGCCCCGCATGTGCGCCGGCCCGGTACGGGAGTACCTGGACGTTCACCCGGGGGTCCTCCTCGTAGGCCAACAGGCGCTCCAGTTGAGCGCGCATCACGCCCGGCCCGCCGACCTCCTGGCGCAGCGCCGCCTCTCCCAGGATGGCCCACAGCACCGGCGGCTCCTCCTTCTCCAGGATGCGCTGGCGAGCGAGGCGCACCGCCGTGCGGTCGTCGAGACCGGCGGGGTCCAGTGTGCCGAGCACCGCTCGGGCGTAGCCCGCGGTCTGCAACAGCCCGTGCACCATGTGCGTCTGGAACGTCGAGATCTCCGTCGCCCGCGCCTCCAGCTCCGCGACCTGCTGGAACCACGCCGGGAGTTGGCTCCTGAGCACCAGCCCCAGCAGCCGTGACAGCATCCCGCCCGTCCCCAGCGCCGCGTCCACGCGCTCGCTGAACTCCGCCGTCGGCAGCTTGCGCGCCGTCTCGACCTGGCCCACCAGCGAGCCCGTGTAGTTGACGATCGCGCCGAGCTGTTTCTGCGTCAGGCCGGCCGTCTCGCGGTACCGGCGCAGCTCGTAACCGTAGTAGTCGAGCGGTGAAGCGCTCGGGTCCAGTGCGTTGATGTGTCTGATGTCGGCCATGGAGGGAGCCTCTCGTTCAACTCCGGAAACTCCACAGCACGTTGCGTACGTTCGGTGGCCGAGCGTAGTCGCCGCACGTCACGCTCGTGGCGTGAACGAAGACATTCCCCAGTACGGTATGCGCTTCACCGCAGGCGCCCACTCCGCGCGGCACGTCCGGCGGATCGTCCGCTGCTGTCTGATCCTCTGGAAACTGCGGGAGCTGACCGACGCCGTCGAGCTGGCGGTCACCGAGCTACTGGCCAACGTCGTGCGTCATGTACCGGGCGGGCGTTGCGGGTTGCTGATCCTGCGGCATCCGCAGGGCGTGCGCGTAGAGGTGTCGGACGGGTCCGCCGACCTGCCCGTACCGCAACAGGCGGGCCCCCGCGACGAGTCCGGGCGGGGGCTGGCCCTGCTGGACGCCGTCGTCGACAAGTGGGGCGTGGACCTCGGCGACGGCGACGCGCCGGGCAAGACGGTCTGGTTCGAGGTCGCCCGAATGGCGGGACCACCGGACCTGACGGACCATGAATGAACGCGACGATCCACCCCGGTGGGCGCGGGCGCAGACGCCCGCACCCACTGGGGCTCATGTGCGGGTGTCCGCCACTTCCTTGTTCGGCGCGTCCGTGTGTGACCTCGCCGCCGGCACCGACTTCGCCGGGACGAGCAGTTGCCTGCGCCCTGCCAGCAGGTGGGTGAGGCCGAAGCCCGCGCCGACGACCGCCGCGCCGCCCACCGCGTCGAGGACCCAGTGGTTCGCGGTGGCGACGATCGCGCAGACCGTGAACAGCGGGTGCAGCAGCCCCACCAGCTTCATCCAGAGCTTCGGCGCGAGCAGCAGCACCACCAGTCCGCACCACAGCGACCAGCCGAAGTGCAGGGACGGCATGGCCGCGTACTGGTTGGTGACGGCCGTCATCGCCCCGTAGTCGGGGTTGGCGAGGTCCTGCGGACCGTGGACCGTGTCGACGAAGCCCATGCCGGGCATCAGGCGCGGCGGTGCCAGCGGATAGAGCCAGAACCCGAGGAGCGCGAGCAGCGTCGCGAAGGCGAGCGACGTGCGCGCCCAGCGGTAGTCGGACGGCCGGCGCACGTACAGGACGCCGAGGACGGCCAGCGGGACCACGAAGTGGAACGACGTGTAGTAGAAGTCGAAGAAGGCCTGTGCCCACTCCGCCTTCACCACCGCCTGGTTGACCCAGTGCTCGATGTCGATGCCGAGTGCGCCCTCGAGGGAGTGGATCTGCCGGCCGTGTTCCTCCGCCGCGCCCACGCTGCCGGTCGCGGCGACGCGGATGTGGGAGTAGACGGAGTAGCCGACCCGTATGACCAGCAGTTCCAGGAGCAGGTTCGGGCGGCTGAGGACGCGCCGCCAGAACGGCAGCAGCGGTACGCGGCCCCAGCGGGCCGGCACGGGTGCGAAGTGGCCGGTCGGGACGGGGCGGCGGAAGTGCGGTGAGGCGAGCGGCAGGAAGGGCACCGCGCAGGCCGCCGCGAGGGCGGCGACGAGGAGGACGTTGTCCCGCACCGGGTGCAGGACCGTGATGTTGGGCAGCAGCATCCTGCCCGGCAGCGTGATCGCGAGGACGACGAGCACCGGCCACAGCATCCGGTCGGAGGCGCGTCTGCCGACGCGGCCGACGACGGCGAGCAGTACCCACAGGAGCTGGTGCTGCCAGGCGGTCGGTGAGACGGCGACGGCGACGCAGCCGGTGACGGCGACCGCGAGCAGCAGCTGCCCGTCGTGGGCGTAGCGGACGGCACGGCGCAGACCGAAGAAGACGACGACGGAGGCGAGGAGCAGATAGACGGCGATCTCGACGGCGCCGTGCAGCCCGAAGCGCAGGAGCGCGCCGTGCAGGGACTGGTTGCCGAGGCTGTCGGGGCTCTCGCCGAGCCCGGCGCCCGCGACGTGGTGCACCCAGTACGCCCACGAGTCGCCGGGCATCGCCGCCCAGCCGAGCGCCGACAGGGCGGCGAAGGCGCCGGCGGAGGTGACGGCGGCCCGGCGGCGGCCGGTGAACCACAGCAGCGGCGCGAACAGCAGCACGGTCGGCTGGAGGGCGGCGCCGATACCGAGGAGCAGCCCCGCGGGTCTCTGGCCGCGCACGGCGAGGCAGCCGAGGAGGACCAGCAGGACCGGGATGACGCTGGTCTGACCCAGGTGGAAACTGTTGCGGACGGGCAGCGACAGCATCAGCAGGCTGATCGCCACCGGCGCGGCCAGCAGGGTGCTGCGACGGGACACGGGGATCGGCAGCGCGCGGGCGGCGACCAGTCCGACCAGCACCACGAGCAGCAGCGTTCCGAAGGTCCACGCGACGCCGAGACCCTGCTCGGCGGAGTTGGCGAGGGGTCTGAGGACGAGCCCGGTGAACGGGGTGCCGGTGAACCTGCCCTCGTCGTAGAGGGAGCCGGGGACGTGCAGGACGCCGTGCTCCCCGGTCCACGTCCCCAGGTCGATGAGCCGCTCACCCGGCGGCAGGGTCAGCACGGCTGCCGTCTGCCGTACGGCGAGGACCGCCGCGAAGAGCCACAGCGCGGCCCTGGCCGTGCCGATCCGCGCGTCCGCCGTCGCTGTCGCCGCCGCACCGCTTCGCGGGTTGTGTTCCGCGTTCGCCACGTCGCGCCGAGCCTCCCCACAGTTCCATTCGTCCTGTTGTGTGCGGTTCCGGTGTCCACAGGGCGTCCGCAGAGCGTCGCACCGCCCCATGGGGAAGACCCACGCAACCCTCTGTTCGCCTGACTGTCACCCCCTCCGTCCACGCGCAACGGCCGAAATGTGCCGTGCCGGTCGTGTGGGGAACGGCTCCGTCCGGGCCGGGACCGCTGCTGTTCACGGTGCCGTCACAGAAGGTATGCGGGGGAACATACAAGAATTCGGGTCACGCGCGCGGCTGGTCACGGCGGCGCCGACGGCGCTGATGCTCCGGATCGGTTCACCGGTCGGCCCGGCCCGTGCCGGTGCATGGGGAGCGCCGGAGGTGGTCGTCGTGGCTCTGCCGGTGTGATGCGAACGGGTGAGACGACTCGGGCAGGTACCGGTGGCCGCGCCGTGAACGTAGGTTGCACGGTATGACCAACGATCAATGGCAGGCCGTCGACGGCTACATCAGCGATCTCCTCGTTCCCCAGGACGAGGCCCTGACCGAAGCCCTCGCCGCGAGCGACGCGGCGGGGCTGCCCGCGATCAGTGTGGCGCCCAACCAGGGCAAGCTGCTGCATCTGCTGGCCCGTACGCAAGGCGCGCGCACGGCGCTGGAGATCGGCACGCTGGGCGGCTACAGCACGATCTGGCTGGCGCGGGCGCTGCCGGCCGACGGGCGGCTGATCTCGCTCGAGTACGACCCGGCCCACGCGGACGTCGCCCGCGCGAACATCGCGCGGGCCGGCCTGGACAAGGTCGCCGAGGTCCGCACCGGCGCGGCCCTCGACACCCTGCCCCGCATCGCCGCGGAACCCGGCGCCGGCCCCTTCGACCTCGTCTTCATCGACGCGGACAAACGCAACAACCCGCGTTACGTGGAGTGGGCGCTGCGCCTGACCAGCCCCGGCAGTCTGATCATCGTCGACAACGTGGTGCGCGGCGGGGCCGTCGTCGACGGCTCCAGCGAGGACCCGTCGATCGTCGGGACGCGGGAGATGTTCGAACTCGTGGCGCGTGAGCCGAGGCTGGACGCGACGGCGGTGCAGACGGTGGGGGTGAAGGGGTACGACGGGTTGCTGGTGGCGCGGGTCATCGCGTGACGGGCGCGGGGGCGGGGCCTGGGCCTGGACGCCTGCGGCGGTCTCTGTCCCCCCACCCCCCGCCCCTTCCCGAACGGAGGCTCCGCCGCGGACCCCGGCCGGTGGGCCGATGGCCCGGCCCCCAGGGCGCGGCACCGTGACCCGTTCGGCCTGGCTGCCGTGCGCGTGCCGCTGCACGGCAATCCCGCCCGCCCGACCGTCGGAAACCGATCAGGCCACGCCGACGATCGAGCGCCGCGCGGAGCGCGGCCCGGCGTCCGGGTGGCACAGGGCGACGCCACGCCGGGGCTCGGGAGCGCCGGGTGGCACAGGACTCGGGCGTGGCCCGGGGCAGGGAGGACCCGTGGTCCGGGACGGCACGGATCCGAACGGTCCTCGTGGCACAAGGCACCGGGCCGGGAACGGGGTTCGGGGCGGGGTCCGACGCACCAAGGACACGCGCGGCCCCCGTCCGGGGAGGGATGCCGTTGGCTAATCCGGGGCCGGGCGTGACGTCGGCCTTCAAAACCTGGTTGTGGTCTTGAAGGCCGACGTTGTCGTTTGGGGAGGGTGTCGATGTCGATGCAGCCGGAGGAGCCGGGGGATGTTCCGGCGGAGACGGTGCGGGTGGCTCGGGCGGCATTCCCGAAGGGGAGTCTGGCGATCCGGCTCCGGGACGAGCTGGGGGTGCTGTTCACCGATGAGCAGTTCGCCGGTCTGTTCCCGGCCCGGGGGAAGCCCGCGGTGTCGCCGGGCCGGCTGGCGCTGGTGTCGGTGCTCCAGTTCGCCGAGGGCCTGCCCGACCGGCAGGCGGCCTTGGCGGTGCGGGCCCGGATCGATTGGAAGTACGCCCTGGGCCTGGAACTGACCGATGCGGGGTTCGACTACTCCGTGCTGTGCGAGTTCCGTGCCCGGCTGGTCGAGGCCGAGGCCGGGCAAATGGTCTTCGACCGGGTCCTGGACGCCGCCCGGCAGGCGGGTGTGCTGAAGCCGCCGGGGCGAGCGCGGACGGACTCCACGCATGTGCTGGCCGCGATCCGGTCGCTGAACCGGCTGGAGTTCGTCATCGAGACACTGCGGGCGGCGCTCAACGCGGTCGCGGCAGCCGCCCCTGAGTGGCTGACCGGCCATGCCGATCCGGCATGGTTCGACCGGTATGCCGCCCGGCCGGAGGACTACTGGCTGCCCTCGGGCCGCGGCAGGCGCACTGAGCTGGCGGAACAGACCGGCCGGGACGGAATGCGCCTGCTCACCAACGTGCACGCCGCTCACGCGCCCTGCTGGCTGCGCGAGCTGCCCGCCGTCCAGATTCTGCGTCGCGCGTGGGTGCAGCAGTACGCGGTCGACATGGAGGGCGAGGTGAGGTGGCGGGACCCAAAAGAGTGCCCGCCGGGCGCTTTGCGCCTGGTCAGTCCCTATGACACCGAGGCCCGCGCGAGCGTGAAGCGCGACATCAAATGGGACGGGTTCAAAGTCCATCTCACCGAGACCTGCGACCCGGACACTGTTCACCTGATCACGAACGTGCTGACCAGCGACGCCACCGTCCCCGACATCAAGGCCACCGACACCGTCCACGACAGTCTCGCCGACAAAGACCTGTTGCCCGGCGAACACCTGCTGGACGCGGGCTACCTCGACGGTCCCCGCATCGTCACCGCCCAGACCCGGCACGACGTCACCCTGACCGGCCCCATCGCAGGCAACACCACCGCCCAGGCCGCCGGACCCTACGGGCAGGATGCGTTCACCGTGGACTGGGACAACAAGACCGTGACCTGCCCGAACGGCATGACCACCAGCCAGTGGCGTGACGCGCTCTCGCACCGCGGCACCCCTGTCATCCGGATCCAGTTCTCACCCAAGGACTGCCGCTCCTGCCCCTCCCGGCCCCAGTGCATCAACTCAACCACCCGGCCCCACCGGGAGATCACGCTCCGGCCCCGCGCCGAACACGAAGCAATCCGGCAGGCCCGCGCCGCAGAGGGAACCCCCGAGTGGCGGGAACGCTACGCGGCCCGCAACGGCATCGAGGGCACCATCTCCCACGCCGTCCGAGTCACCGGCCTGCGCCAATGCCGCTACCACGGGCTCGCCAAGACCCGGCTCCAGCACCAACTCACCGCGACCGCGATCAACCTCGCACGCATGGACGCCTGGAGCACCAACAGGCCCCGAGCCCGAACCCGCACCTCCCACCTGACAGCACTTCGCCCCGCCGAGCACAAGCTCAACGGGGCGAATTAGCCAACGGCATCCCGGGGAGGGGCGAGGCAGGAGGGAGGGCTGCTTGCGGGAAGATGGGCGCATGAGCATCGTGAAGATCAACGTCCTGACCGTCCCCGACGAACAGCGTGACGTCCTCGAGAAGCGTTTCGCCTCCCGCGCCGGCGCCGTCGAGAGTTCCGACGGGTTCGAGTGGTTCGAGCTGCTGCGGCCCGTCGAGGGGACCGACCAGTACCTGGTCTACACGCGCTGGCGCGACGAGGCCTCGTTCCAGGCGTGGATGGAGGGGCCGATGAAGGCCGCCCACCAGGGCGGCGGCGCGCAGGGCGGTGGCGGCGAGCGTCCCAAGCCCGCCGCCACCGGGTCCACCGTGTGGTCGTTCGAGGTCGTGCAGCAGGCCGCGCCCAAGGCGTGAAGGCATGACCGGCCGGCTGCCCGTCAGGTCCGCAGCAGCCGCTCGGTCACCTCGCGATACCTGCGCAGCGCGATCCGCAGCTCCTCCGTGTCCTCCGCGGCCGTGGACGCCCGCAGCGCCCGCCGGCGTTCCGCGAGGGACTCGGTGAGCCGGTCGCCGGTGTCGTCGAGGATGTCGGCCGCCTCGGCGACGGCGCGACGCGGATCGTCGACGAAGCCGGCCTGCGCGTGGTGAAGGCGCTGTTCGATCCGGTCGCGCTCGTCCGTGGGCAGCAGCCCCGGGCCGGGGGCGGTGGCCGGGGTGTCCCCGCCCGGTTCGAGGACGGGCTTCAGCGGCTCGTCCACGGGGCCGGGCCGGGCCGTGTGGGACGCGGTGCGTTCGCTGCGGTCTGCGGACTGCCTGCCGTCCCGCCCGCTCGGCGCGGCGGGGACGTGGGTTTCACCCGCGTCGCCGAGGGGGCCGGGCGGAACGGCAGTCGGAGGCAGGTCCTCGCGGTGCTGGTGTCGCATCACGCGCCACTCCCCCTCGGCCGCAGCAGGTGCCCTCGCCCGTGGCCGCGGCCCTGGCTCTGCCCGTGGCCGGGCCGGTGGCGGCCGTGGTCCACGGCACGGTCCGCGACCAGGTCGTCGAAGAGTTCACGCGCGTCCACCATCGCCTCGCGCAGCCCCTCCGTGCTCGCGCCGGAGTCGGCGCGTGCGGCACGGTGCACTTCGCGGTAGCCCTCGATGTGGCGGGGGTGGTGGACGGAGAGCGCGGCGAGTTGGTCCTCGTAGCGGCCGGCGTCCGGGAAGCCGCGGTCGGCGGCGAGGCGGCCGAGGAGCTGGTCGGCGTCGGCGACGGCCCTGCGCGGGGAGTCGACGAAGCGTTCCTGCACGGCGGCCCATTCGGCGTCGTACTGTTCCCGCACTCCGGGCGCGAGCGGCCGGGGCGTGAGGTCTCCGTGGCGCCGTACGCGGTCCTGCAGTTCGCGGTCCGTCGCCTTGGCGTCGCCGTCGTGGCGGGCGAGGACCCGGTCGTACTCGGGTCCGAAGCGCCGGTGCAGCGCCCGGCGGCCGCCGCCGTGTGCACTGCGGCGGCGTGCGTAGAGCGCACCGGCGATGATCAGGAGAACGGCGACCACCGCGACGACGATCAGAACTGAGGTCAGTGTTGACATGAGTCACCTTCCGGGTCTGACCCTTGGGCGGACGCTCGCTGTTCGCGAGCGTGCATAGCTGCGAGTAACCGGGAAATGGTTGGCCAAACAACGACCGCCCGGGATACAGAAGTCGCATGACCCTCTGGACCCTGGCCGCCGAGCCGTTCGACTCCCCCGACGCCACCGCGCTGCGGCGCGCGTACTACCACGATGTGGCGAGCCGATACTGGGGCCGGCCCGCGACCACCGAAGAGGTCGACGACGGGCTCACGGGCGACGGCGCCGAGCAGCTGACACCGCCCACGGGCCGGTTCGTCGTCGGCCGGTACGGCGGCGAGGCGGCGGCCTGCGGCGGGGTGCTGATGCTGGACGACGAACGCGCCGAACTCACGCGGGTGTTCCTGCGGCACGACTTCCGCGGCCGGGGCGGCGCCGGTCTGCTGATGGAGAGGCTCGAGCACGAGGCCCGCGTGCTCGGCGCCCGCCGGATGGTGCTCAACACCCGCCTGGATCTGGTCGAGGCCCGCGCGCTGTACGTCCGGCACGGCTACGCGGAGATACCGGCGTACTGCACCGGCCCGTACATGGAAATCTGGTACGGCAAGGAGCTCAAGGATCTCTGAGCCCGGTACGAGCGGGGTGCGGGCCGGGTGCGAGCCGAGCGTGGGCCGAGAGGTCAGACGACCGGGTGGCCTCGGTGCGGGGCCTCGTGGTCGCGGCGCGGCTCGGGGCTGTGCGGCCGCTCGTCGTCGGAGCCGCACAGTTCCAAGTTCAGCTCGTGGACCAGCTGTACGAGGTCGGTCGGCCGGTCCGGGCCCCACCAGTCGCCGAGCAGTTCGGCGAGCGAGTCCTCACGCGCCTGCGCCAGGCGCACGGCCGCCTCCGCTCCCCGGTCGGTGAGCATCAGCTCGAGGCCCTCGCGGCGGGCGAGGCCACTCCCCTCGACCTGGCGGGCGGCCTCCGTGATGGCCCGCAGCGGCACCGGCGTGGCCTCGGCGAGCAGGGCCGGTTCGACGACGCCGTGGCGCTTCATGCGCAGCAGCAGCCAGCTCGAGGCGGGCAGCAGGTCGTAACCGGCCCGTTCGGTGATCTTCTCGTAGATGTGCCGCCGGCCCTCGCGGGAGCCGAGCAGCGACAGGGCCCGCGCGACCTCGTCGTGGGAGGAGCGCTCGACGGGGTTGGAGGCCAGCGTCTCCGTCGGGTCGGGTGCGGTCACCGAGGCGCGCAGCTTGTCCTCCTTGAGGAACCAGGCGATGAGGAAGGCGAGCACGACGACCGGCACGGCGTACAGGAAGACGTCGGTGATGGACGTGGAGTACGCGTGCAGCACCGACGGACGCAGGTCGGCCGGCAGCTCCGCGATGGCACGCGGGTCGGCGGCCAGCTCAGCGGGCCCGGCGCCGGGCGGGACCGGGCGGCCAGCGAGGGCGTCGGTGAGCTTGTGCTCCAGCCGGTTGGTGAAGATCGTGCCGAAGATCGCGACGCCGAACGAGGCACCGATGGAACGGAAGAACGTCGCACCGGACGTGGCGACGCCGAGGTCCTCGTAACCGACGGCGTTCTGCACGACGAGGACGAGGACCTGCATGACGAGGCCGAGTCCGGCGCCGAAGACGAAGAAGAACAGGCTCGTCTGCCAGGTGGAGCTGGACTCCCGGAGCTGGTGGAGCAGCAGCAGTCCGAGGGCCGTGACCGCCGTGCCCAGGATGGGGAAGACCTTCCAGCGGCCGGTACGGCTGACGATCTGCCCGGACGCGGTCGAGGTGATCAGCAGGCCGAACACCATCGGCAGCATGTGCACGCCGGACATGGTCGGTGAGATGCCCTGGACGACTTGGAGGAACGTCGGCAGGTACGTCATCGCGCCGAACATCGCGAAGCCGATCACGAAGCTGATGACGGCGACGAGCGTGAAGGTCCTGATCCGGAACAGCTTCAGCGGCAGGACCGGTTCGGCCGCGTTGCGTTCGACGGCGACGAACACGGCGAGGAGCACGGCTCCGAGGACGGCGAGAGCGATGATCTGCGCCGAGCCCCAGGCCCAGGTCGTGCCGCCGAGGGAGGCGACGAGGACGAGGCAGGTGGCGGCGGAGGCGATGAGGAAGGTGCCGAGGTAGTCGATGGTGTGACGGGTCTTCCGTACCGGGATGTGCAGCATGGCGGCGATGACGAGCAGGGCGACGACGCCGATGGGCAGATTGATGTAGAAGACCCAGCGCCAGGTGAGGTGTTCGGTGAAGAAGCCGCCGAGGAGTGGCCCGAGGACGCTCGTGGCCCCGAAGACCGCGCCGAACAGCCCCTGGTACTTGCCGCGTTCACGGGGCGGTACGAGGTCCCCGACGATGGCCATCGACAACACCATCAGCCCGCCGCCGCCAAGGCCCTGGACCGCGCGGAAGACGATCAGCTGGGGCATGTCCTGGGCGATGCCGCACAGGGCGGAGCCGATCAGGAAGATGACGATGGCCGTCTGGAACAGCTTCTTGCGGCCGTACTGGTCGCCGAGCTTTCCCCACAGCGGAGTGGCGGCGGTCGCGGCGAGCATGTAGGCCGTGACCACCCATGAGAGATGGTCCATGCCGCCGAGTTCGCTGACGATCGTCGGCAGCGCGGTGGCGACGATCGTCTGGTCGAGGGCGGCAAGCAGCATTCCCAGCAGCAGCGCGCCGATGGCGACGAGGACCGTCCGCCGTGCCTGCCCCTCGGGGGCGGGCCCCACCTGAGCGGTGCTCACTTCCTGGGCCATGCCGTTCTCCTCGGTCCGGTGACGCTGCGTTCCCTCCCCATCGTGGTGGGTCTGCCCGCTTATGGCCCGCCGAGAGGCGCGCGGAGGCCGGTGGGGCGTTGGGTGCCGCATGGGACGGCTGCATAATCGGCGGCATTCGAAGGGGAGGGGAACCGGCAATGACCGGAAACAGATGCCCGAAGTGCGCCAGACCGCGGAACCCGGACGGCAGCGCCGGGCCCGGCTGCGACTGCTCCGAGCGCGCGGGGGCGGCGCTCCGTGCGGAGCGGGAGGCGGAGATCGCGGCGGCGGAGGACTTCGACCCGCTGCGGATCAGGCCGTACGTGACACTGGAGAGCCTCCAGGCGGACCCGCCACCGGCCGCGGGGGCGCAGGGCATGGGGGACGGTCCGGCGCCGGGCGCGCCGGTCACGGGAGCGGAGGGATACGCGCCGACCGCCGACGGCGCGCCGCGTCCGGCGCAGCCGGCAGGCGCACCGGACGGGTACGGGGCGGGGCCCGTGGCGGGGCACGGGCCGGGCGCCGAGACGGTGGCGCCTCCGCCGACGGCGCATCCGGGCGGTCGGGGGCCGCATGCGGACGCCGGGACGGCGGCCGGCGCGGTGTCCGGGTCCGGCACGGACGCGAGGCCGGCGGCCGGGGCGGCGGCCGGCGCCCATGGGCACGACCGGGCCGGGGCGGGCGCCGTGCCCGGGGCCGGGCACCCGGACGGCGCGTCTCGGCGCGCCGATGACGACACCGCGGTGCTGCGGGTCGTCGGCCCGGGGCCGATGCCCGAGGCCGTGGGGGACACCACGGAGCCGCTGGACCTCTACGTCGCCGGCTCCGCCGCGCAGCCGCCTCCCCGGCGACGCCGCGCGCTCGCGGGGATCGTCGTCGGGGCGGCGGCCGTCGCCGTGGTGGGGACGGCGGCGTTCGCCGGCGGGCTGTTCTCCGGCGACGACGAACGGGACCGCGCCCTGCCGCCGGACACCCGCAGCAGCGCCCCGAGCGGCAGCGCCGAGCCGGACGCGCCGTCCGAGTCGGTCTCCCCCAGCGCGTCGGCGTCCGCGTCGCCCTCGGCGTCCCCGTCGGTTTCGGCGTCCCCGTCGACCTCCGCCTCGGCGAGCGCCACGCCGACGCCGACGGCTTCGCCCACGACGGCTTCCGCGGCCCCGCCGCCGCCCTCCATGCCGACGTCCACGGCGCGGGAGAACGGCACGGTGTCCGAGTCACCGAGGAGCAGGCCGGACGACGTGGGCACGCTGCGCCGGGGCGACAGCGGACCAGCCGTCACGGAGCTTCAGTTGCGACTCGCCCAGGTGGGGCTCTTTCGGGAGGAGGACGCGGACGGCCGGTACGACGGCGACGTCGAGGAAGCCGTGCGGCGCTTCCAGTGGTGGAAGGGCCAGAACAACCCGGACGGCGTGTACGACCCCCCTACCCGCCGCGCGCTGGAGGCCGAGACGCGCGAACCGTGAGCCGGGGTTGGCGTCTCGGCCCCTGTTTTTGTATCGTGAAGGAACAAAGTGGTTCCGCCCGTACTCCCTGACCGGCGGGCGGAGCCACTTGTTCCCTTTCGTCGCGCTCTGGAGCCCGTATGACGACCGCCCTGACCGCTCGCGCCCTCCTGCTGGACATGGACGGCACCCTCGTCAACTCGGACGCCGTGGTGGAGCGTGTCTGGCGGAACTGGGCGACCGAGCACGGGCTGGACGCCGACGAGGCGCTCAAGGTCGTCCACGGCCGGCAGGGCTGGGCCACGATGGCGGCGCTGCTCCCGGACCGCCCCATGGAGCAGAACCGCGCCGACAACCTCGTACTGCTCGCCCAGGAGACGTCCGACACCGACGGTGTGATCCCCGTCGCCGGCGCCCCCGCCTTCATGGCCGCCGTCGCCCGCCTGCCGCACGCCCTGGTCACCTCGGCCGACCTCGCGCTGGCCACGGCCCGCATGAACGCGGCCGGGCTGCCGATGCCGCAGGTGCGCGTGACGGCCGAGTGCGTCGGTGCGAGCAAGCCGGATCCCGAGGGCTTCCTCAAGGGCGCGGCCGAACTGGGCTTCTCTCCTGCGGACTGTGTGGCGTTCGAGGACTCGGAGGCCGGCATCACGGCCGCCCGCGCTGCGGGCATGCGCGTGGTCGGTGTGGGGCCCCGCGCGCTGGCGATGGCACCGGACCTCCACGTACCGGACCTCACACACCTCGCCGTGACCGCGCACGCGGACGGCACGATCACACTGAGCGCCACCGCCTGAGACGCGCCGGCCGGGCCGTCGCGGCCCGGCCCCGTCCGCCGTCGCGGCACTAGCCGGCGATCGCCTCGAAGAGGCTGAAGCCCGCCAGCGCCAGCATCAGGCACGCCCCGACCCTGGTGATCAGCTTCAGCGGTACGTACTTCATCAGCGTGCGGCCGCCCACGATTCCGATGCCCGCGACCGCCCAGAGCGCCAGTACCGCGCCGATGCCGACCGAGACGGGGTTGTCGTAACGGGCGGCGAGATTGGCGGTCATGATCTGGGTGAGGTCGCCGAACTCCGCGACGAGGATCAGCATGAAGCCCGCTCCGGAGACCTTCCAGAAGGACTGGTCGGCCGGGGCCTTGATGGTCTCCTCGTCATCGTCGTCCTTCTTCAGCAGCAGCATCAGTGCGCCCGCCAGGAAGAGGAGACCCACCACGGCCTGCACCAGGCGGTGCGGCAGCAGGGTCAGCACGCTGCCCGCGGCGATGGCGAGCGCGACATGGACGGCGAACGCGGCCGCGACGCCGGCGAAGACGTAGGAGGCGCGGTAGCGGGTGCCCAGCATCAGACCGGCGAGCGCGGTCTTGTCGGGCAGTTCGGCGAGGAACAAGACGCCGAAGGTGATCGCCATGACGGTGAAGCTGATCACGGGGTGAACCTCAATCGGTCGGGCGCGGCCCTGCCGAGAGTCCTGAGCGTTTCAGGGGTCGCTTCGGCACGGCAGCACCATGAATACGTCCATGCATGGGCACTGCGGCCGAAGGTCTCGCTGGCCGTCCTCCGATCGAGGCGGCCTCCGGGCGCCGGCCGGGCACGAGGCCCAGCAGTGTGTCGACGGTCCGGCGAAGAGCTACTCCCCTTCTGCACCACACAGCCTACGCGATGCCCCCGTACGGCCGTCAGGGCCCTTGGTCCCGGGACGAACGGTGCAGACGTCCCCTCGCCACCAGCTCCAGGACCAGCGACACGGCGACCGCCTGCACCGCCATCAGCGCGACCAGCACGAACAGCTGGACGGCGCCCGCCTCCACCGGTGACGCGCCGCCCAGGAGCATGCCGACGAACGCGCCCGGAAGAGTGACGAGGCCCACGGTCCTGGTCTGGTCGAGGCCGGGGAGCATCGCGTCGGAGGCGGGCTTCCGGGCGACCTCCAGGCGGGCGTCGCGGTCGGCGAGTCCGAGGGCCAGGCCCGCCTCCACCTCGCCGCGGCGCTGCTCCAGCTCGTCCAGCGCCCGCCGGCCGCCGACCGCCGTCACGGTCAGGGCCCCGCCGATGAGGATGCCGGTCACGGGGATGAGCGTGATGCCCTTCACCGGTACGAGTCCGGTGAGCAGCAACGCGGTCACGACGGGCAGCACGCCCGCGGCGATCGGCAGTCCGGCCCACCACCAGGTGCCGTTGGCGGTGATGCGCCGGCCGGCGGTCCGGACGGCGACCGCGTACATGAGGACGAGGAAGGCGAGCAGCAGCGGTACGGAGCGGACGACCCAGCCGATCACCGCGGAGACGGCGGCGAGTTGGACCGCGGCGCGCACGCCCGCGACGACGATCTCGCGCGAACGCCCGAGGTGGGCAAGAGCCGCCACGGTCGCCGCGGCGGCCAGCAGGACGGCCAGTACGGCCCCGAGGGTGAGGTTGACCGGCAGGAGCACGCGGCAACCCTACGACGCCGCACGTGCCGTGCTGGTGCGTCAGAACCCTTGATGTGACGTGTTCATGTCGCCACTCTGTTACCTGGCGCCCATCCCCAGGCAACCCTGCGCCGCCAGCATGGCCATGCCCGCACGGCCAAGCTCCCCCCACCTCAGAGGAGTTCACATGTCAGGTGTCTACGCGCGTCGAAGCCGCGGCGCCGGTGCCGGTTCCGGTTCCGCCGCCCGCCGAATAGGCGTGCTCGCCGCCGCCTCGGCCCTCGCCACGACCGGCCTGCTGGCCACCGCCCCCACCGCGCAGGCCGCACCGCCCACCCCCGTCAGTGCCTCCACCGCCCGCAGCTACCTCAGCCAGCTGACCGTGTCGGCGGAGGGCTCCTCCTCCGGCTACAGCCGTGACCTCTTCCCGCACTGGATCACCCAGTCGGGCTCCTGCAACACCCGCGAGGTCGTCCTCGAGCGCGACGGCACGAACGTCGTCCAGAGCTCCACCTGCGCGGCGACCAGCGGCCGTTGGTACTCCCCCTACGACGGCGCCACCTGGTACGCGGCCTCCGACGTCGACATCGACCACATCGTCCCGCTGGCGGAGGCCTGGCGCTCCGGCGCGAGCAGCTGGACCACGTCCAAGCGCCAGCAGTTCGCCAACGACCTGACCCGCCCTCAGCTCATCGCCGTCACGGACAACGTCAACCAGTCCAAGGGCGACCAGGACCCGGCGGAGTGGATGCCGCCGCGGAGCTCGTACCACTGCTTCTACGCGCGGATGTGGGTGCACACGAAGTACTACTGGAAGCTGAAGGTCGACTCGGCGGAGAAGAGTGCGCTGCAGTCGGTCCTGAACGGCTGCTGACCCCGCCCGGGGCGCCGCCCCCGGGCCCCCGCGCCTCGATTGGGGCCACCGCGCGAAGCGCCGCCCCGGGGTCCGGGGCGGCGCGCGGCACGGGCCCGCGGGCGGAGCGCCGAACACCGCCCCGAGGGCGGATCGGGGCGGAGCCCCAGCACCGCACCCGAGCGCGTACCGGAGTCCGGGGCGGAGCCCCAGCACCGCACGCGGAGCGCGGTGCCGGGGTCCGGGGCTTGCCCCGCCACGCGGCGGAGGCGCCAGCGCGCACGCGGAGCGCGTACCGGGGCCCGGGGCGGAGCCGCCAGCCCCGCACCCGAGCGCGTACCGGAGTCCGGGGCGGAGCCCCAGCACCGCACGCGGAGCGCGGTACCGGGGTCAGGGGCTTGCCCCGCCACGCGGCGGAGGCGCACATCGGTACAGCGGGGAGGGGCAGGGTGGGGGACAAGCCCGCCGCAGGCGCCACGCACCCGCACCCGCGCCGCCCACCCCCACCCGCAAGGACACGCGCATCCCGCGGAACCCCTCCACCCCCCTGGCTCGTTCCGTACCGTACGGGGCGACAGGAAGGGGCACGACATGACCCGGCTGCGCCTGGGACCACTGCTGCGGCACGTCGACTGGGAGACGGGGACCGCCGCGACCGTCTGGGTCGAGGCCGACCGCGCCTGCACCGCCGAGGTCCGCTGCGACCAGGGCGGATCGGGCTCGGCGCGCACGTTCCTGATCGCCGGGCACCACTACGCCCTGGTCCCGGTGACGGGCCTGACACCGGGCTCCTCGACCGCGTACGAGGTGCTGCTCGACGGCGAGCGCGTCTGGCCGCCGGAGGACTCCGCGCTCCCGCCGAGCACGATCCGCACCCCGGCCCCGGCCCCGGACGCTGACACCGTGCGCGTCACCTTCGGCTCCTGCCGCTGGGCGGCACGCCCCGCCCGCGGGCACGACCCGGTGGGACCGGACGCCCTCGACACGCTCGCGGTACGTCTCGCCGCCGCGCCGGAGGGCGAGCGCCCGGACGTGCTGCTCCTGCTCGGCGACCAGGTGTACGCGGACGAGACGTCCGACGCGACCGGCGCCCGGCTGGCCGCCCGGCGCGACCTCGACGTGCCGCCGGGCAGCGGGGTGGCCGACTACGAGGAGTACACCTGGCTGTACGACGAGTCCTGGCGCGACCCGGACGTCCGCTGGCTGCTCTCCACCGTGCCCAGCTGCATGATCTTCGACGACCACGACGTCATCGACGACTGGAACACCAGCACGGCGTGGCTCGCCGACATGCGGGCGACTCCTTGGTGGCAGGAACGGATCGTCAGCGCGCTGATGTCGTACTGGGTGTATCAGCACCTGGGCAACCTCTCCCCGACCGAGCTCGCGGCCGACCCGCTGTACGAGGCGGTGCGGTCGGTGCCGGACGGCACCGCGATCCTGCGGGCCTTCGCGGAGAAGGCCGACCGTGACGCGACCTCCGTGCGCTGGAGCTACCGCCGTGACTTCGGCCGCACCCGGCTGCTGATGATCGACACCAGGGCCGCCCGGGTGCTGGACGAGCAGAGCAGGTCGATGCTCGACCCGGGCGAGGCCCAGTGGCTGCGAGAACAGGCGCTGGACGCACCGGGCTCGTTCGACCATCTCCTCATCGGCACCTCGCTGCCCTGGCTGCTGCCGCCCCTGGTGCACCATGCGGAGGCCTGGAACGCGGCCCTGTGCCGCGGCGCGAGGGGCGAGCGGTGGGCGCGCTTCGGCGAGCAGCTGCGCCGCCATGCGGATCTGGAGCACTGGTCGGCGTTCCCGTCCTCCTTCGAGAGACTGACGCGGCTGATCACGAAGGTGGGCAGCGGCCCCGACGCGCCGGCGACGGTGTGCGTGCTGTCGGGCGACGTCCATCACGCGTACGTGGCGGAGCCGGACTGGGTGCACGGGCCCGATCGCCCCGATTCCGTGGCCCGGCCGGACGCGCGAGTGCTCCAGCTGACGTGCTCGCCCGTGCACAACTCCATCCCCCGCCCGGTGAGGCTCGGCTTCCGGTTCGGCTGGAGCGGTGTGGGGCGGCGCCTCGGGCGCGTCTTCGCCCGGCACGGGCGCACCGGCATGCCTCTCGTGCGCTGGCGCCGTACGGGCGGGCCGTGGTTCGGCAACCAGCTGATGACGCTGACGCTGCGCGGGCGTTCGGCGTCACTGCGTCTGGAGCAGGCACGCGCGGAGCGCGGGGACGGCAGCCGCGGCCGGCTGACGACTCTCTTCGAACGCCCGCTGACGGAGACGGACGGCACCCAGACGACAGACCGGCCGACGGACGGCTCCTGACGTCCCGCGCCGCCCGTACGGACCGCGCCTCCCAGCCCCCGGCGAACCGGCCGGGCGGGCGGCCGGCCTCACACGTAAGCGCCGGTTTCCCGCCAAAACACGGTGCCCTTGGCCAAGGCGGCCCCCTGGGCGACGTGCCCGATATTCCGTGGGCCGAGGTCACGAAACCCGGAGAACACCGGATCACCCCACGTCGTGGGCCGTGCCGTGCCGGGCCCGGCCCGCCGGTACGGCCGGAACACGAGATGACGAAAAGGAGAAGCCGCGGCCGGAATCAGCCGACCAGGAGATGTTGAACTTGCAAGTAATGATAAGGTCTGCCTAACCTGTAGCTCCCCTCATCGGTTCTGTCCCCGAAACCGAAGGAGCCACGACGTGGCCACCCCCACCCTTCCGACCCGCCTGAACCAGGCCCAGCCGTATGCGCTCGGCCTGTTCCGTGCCGTCGTCGGCCTGCTGTTCCTCTGCCACGGAGCCGCGTCCCTGTTCGGCGTCCTCGGCGGCGCCATGGGCGGCGGCACCGTACCGGCCGGCACGTGGCCCGGCTGGTACGCCGCGGTGATCCAGCTGGTCGCCGGCGCCCTGGTGATGCTCGGCCTCGGCACCCGCAGCGCGGCGTTCGTCGCCTCGGGTTCGATGGCGTACGCGTACTTCAAGGTGCACCAGCCCGAGTCGCTGTTCCCGCTCCAGAACGGCGGCGAGGCGTCGGCGATGTTCTGCTGGGCGTTCCTGCTGCTGGTCTTCACCGGCCCCGGCGCCCTGGCGCTGGACCGGCTGCTGACGCCGCGCGGCGCGGGCCGCCCGGCCGAGCAGTCCGAGGAGCGGGCGACCGCCGCCGCCTGATCCGTGGACACGCCCTGACGCCCGGCCCCGTCGTCTTTCCGCAAGGGGCCGGGCGTCGGCGTGTCACGCCACGGTCCGTCCGTACGAGCGGTTTCGGCCCGGTGAGGGGCCGGTGAACGCCCTCTGCCGATCTCCCCCGGCGTCCGGGCGTACGCTGTACAGCTGTCCGGCAGCCCAGCCGCTCTCCGCGAGAGCCGTGGCCCTGCGACGAACGGGGAGAGTGAAGGTGCTCGAGAGTATTGGGTCGCTGACCGGCAGCCCATGGATCTACGCCGTCGTGGCGTTGTCCGTGCTCCTCGACGTCTTCCTGCCGGTACTGCCCAGCGGAGTGCTGGTGATCACCGCCGCCACGGCGGCCGCCGCCGGATCGACCGCCGAGGCGGCAGGCACCGCCGCGGTCGCGGGTGCGGCCGGCCAGGTGCCGCGCGAGGTCCCCTCGCTGCTCGTCCTGGTGCTGTGCGCGGCGACCGCCTCCGTGCTCGGCGATCTCGTCGCCTACCGGCTCGCCTGGCGGGGTGGGGACCGGCTCGACCGCGCCATCGCCCGCTCACGCCGGCTGACCCGGGCGCAGGAACGTCTCGGCGCCGCCCTCAGCCGCGGCGGCGGCGCCCTGGTCGTCATCGCACGCTTCGCGCCGGCCGGCCGTTCCGTCGTCTCCCTGGGCGCGGGCGCCGCGCACCGCAAGGTGAAGGACTTTCTGCCGTGGTCGGCCCTGGCCGGTGTCGCCTGGGCCGGATACGCCGTCGGGCTCGGCTGGTTCGGCGGGCAGTGGCTCGGCGCGAGCTGGACGGGCGCGGCCGTCTCCGTGCTCGCGCTGTTCGGTGCGGGGTCCCTCGCCGCCTATGTCATGCGGCGTCCGGCCGATGCACCGGCTCCCGAGCCGGCCGCTTGACGGCGTCCGGGGCGGCGGCCTGCCGCGCCTCGCCGGGGCGGGCGGCCTGCCCGGAGCGCCCGCCCGAGCCGCGCACCTCGAGTCCGTCGAGGAGTCTGCGGGTCGCCTCCGCGATCTCGTCGACGGCCTGCTCGAAGACCTCGCGGTTGTGCGCGGCGGGGGCGCGGAAGCCCGAGACCTTGCGCACGTACTGCAGGGCGGCGGCCCGGACGTCCTCCTCCGTGGCCTCTTCGGGAAGGACGGGTGGACGGAGAGTCTTGATGCTGCGGCACATGCCTCCAGTGTGCCGCGCGCCACTGACACACGGACGGTCCGGCACCGACGGGCGGCGAGCGACAACCACGCGGCAGCCACCCGGCAGCGTGCGGCACCGCCGGTAACCCGGGGGCCCGGAAGGGCCGCGCCGGGCGGCCAGTAGAGTGCGGCTCCGTCCCCTGCCGTTCCGTCGACGAGGTACCGCTCAGTGACCCGCGCACCACGCTCACCAGCAGTAACCGTCGTCGGGATCGGCGCGGACGGCTGGCCCGGACTGTCTCCCGGCGCGCAGGACGCGCTGCGGGACGCGGACGCCGTCATCGGCGCCGCCCGGCAGTTGGAGCTGCTGCCCGCCGGCTGCCCCGCCGAGCGCGTGACCTGGCCCAGCCCGCTGCGCCCCGCCGTCGCCGGCCTGCTCGCCGCGCACGAGGGCCGCAGGCTCGCGGTACTGGCCAGCGGCGACCCGATGTTCTACGGCATCGGCCGGGCGCTGGCCGAGGAACTCGGCCCGGACTCCCTCCGCGTCCTCCCGCACCCTTCCTCCGTCTCGTACGCCTGCGCCCGGCTCGGCTGGCCCGTCGAGGACACCGCGACGGTCACGCTCGTCGGCCGCCCCGCCGGGCAGTTGACCGCCGCGCTGCACGACGGCCGCCGGCTGCTGGTGCTCAGCGCCGGCGCGGACACGCCCGCCGAGGTGGCGGCACTGCTGCGGGACCGCGGCTTCGGCCCGACCCGGATGCGCGTCCTCGAACAACTCGGCGCGCCCGCCGAACGCGCCGTGGACGGCCACGCGGCGACATGGACCGCGCCGCCCGGCGACCCGCTGAACGTCATCGCCCTCGAATGCCGCCGCGACGAAGGCGCGTTGCGGCTGTCCGGCGTACCCGGACTGCCCGACGAGGCGTACGAGCACGACGGGCAGCTCACCAAGCGTCACGTCCGGGCCGCGACGCTCGCCGCGCTCGCCCCTGCCCCCGGCGAACTGCTGTGGGACATCGGCGGCGGCTCCGGCTCCGTCGCCGTCGAGTGGATGCGCACCCACCCCTCCTGCCGGGCCGTCACCGTCGAACGCGACCCGGCGAGGGCCGCGCGCATCGCCCGCAACGCCGACACCCTGGGCGTCCCCGCGCTGCGTGTCGTCACCGGCGCGGCGCCAAACGCGCTGACCGGCCTGCCCACGCCCGACGCGGTGTTCATCGGCGGTGGGCTCACCGCACCGGGGCTGCTGGACGCCTGCTGGGACGCGCTGCCGGCCGGGGGCCGTCTCGTCGCCAACACGGTCACCCTCGAGTCCGAGGCGCTGCTGGCCCGCCGGTACGCACGCCACGGCGGCGAACTCGTCCGCCTGGCCGTCTCGCACGCCGTGCCCGTCGGCGGCTTCACCGGCTGGCGCCAGGCCATGCCCGTCACCCAATGGTCCGTCACCAAAGCAGGAGAGCCCACATGACCGTGTACTTCATCGGGGCGGGCCCCGGCGCCGCCGACCTGATCACCGTCCGCGGGGCGCGCACCCTCGCGTCGTGCGGCGTCTGCCTCTACGCCGGCTCCCTCGTCCCGCGCGAACTCCTCGCCGAGTGCCCGCCGGACGCCCGCCTGGTCGACACCGCCCGGCTCGACCTGGACGCCATCACCGCGGAGGTCGTCCGCGCCCACGAGGAGGGCCACGACGTGGCCCGGCTGCACTCGGGCGACCCGTCGGTCTTCAGCGCCGTCGCCGAGCAGATGCGGCGCCTGGACGCGGCGGGCGTGCCGTACGAGATCGTGCCGGGCGTCCCGGCCTTCGCGGCGGCGGCAGCGGCGCTCAAGCGGGAGCTCACGGTCCCGACCGTCGGCCAGACCGTGATCCTCACCCGCATCGCCCAGCAGGCCACGCCCATGCCGGACGGCGAGGACCTGGCCACCCTCGGCC
The DNA here is from genome assembly GCF_025854275.1 of Streptomyces peucetius. NCBI lineage: Bacteria > Bacillati > Actinomycetota > Actinomycetes > Kitasatosporales > Streptomycetaceae > Streptomyces > Streptomyces peucetius. The sequence goes on from NZ_CP107567.1 coordinate 2,263,289, forward strand.
GCAGCGGCGCGCTCCTCGTCCTCCACCTCGGCGCGCGCTACGTCGACCGGATCGTGTCCGAGCTCGTCCCCCACTACGGCGCCGACTGCCCGGCCGCCGTGGTGGCGATGGCCAGCCGCCCGGACGAGCTCGTCCTGCGCGGAACCCTCGAGGACATCGCGGCCCAGGTGAAGTCGGCGGGCATCACCCGCACCGCGGTCATCCTCGTCGGCCGCGTCCTGGCGGCGACCGGCTTCCGCGACAGCCACCTCTACTCCCCGGAACGCGACCGCCACGAGTGCGCCTGAGACCGGGACCGGACCCGCCGGAGGGGCGGGCCCGGTCCCGCGCAGTAGCCTGAAAGAGGCCATGCGGTGTCAACCCCCGGCCGGACGTCGCTCATGGACGTCCTGGTCCTGATCGGACGCATCCTCTTCGTGGTTCTCTTCCTCGGCTCGGCCCTCAACCACCTCACGCACACGAAACAGACGGCCGGCTACGCCGAAAGCCGCGGCGTCCCCGCCACGCCGGCCGCCCCGCTCACGCTCGCCACCGGCCTGCTGCTGCTGGCCGGCGCGCTGAGCGTGCTGCTCGGCATCTGGGCCGACCTCGGGGCGCTGCTGCTCGCGGTGTTCCTACTGCCGACGCCGTTCGTCATGCACGCGTTCTGGAGGGAGGAGGCGACGCCAGGAGGCGGAGATGCTCCACTTCATGAAGGATCTCGCCCTGTCCGGTGCGGCGTTGATGCTGCTCGCCTTCTTCTCGTACACGGGTCACGAACTGGGCCTGACGCTCACCGGCCCTCTGTTCGGCATCTCCTGGCCTGCCGTCGGCTCACGCTCCCCGCGGCTCCGCCTGCCCCACCACCGTCCCGCCGCGGTCGATGCACACCACGTCCACCGCCACCGGCGCACCCCGCAGCACCGCCAGCGCCTGGTCGCGCGCGGCCGCCGCCACCAGGTCGCCGAGCGGGACGCCGGCCGCACGGCACATCTGCAGCGCCGCCAGCCCCGTGTTGGCGACCGCCACCTCCGCCGCCAGCGCCTCGTCCGCGCCACCCTGCCGGGCCAGCTCGGCCAGGAACGACTTGTCGACCTGGGAGCGGCCGGAGTGCAGGTCCAGATGGCCGGCGGCGAGCTTGGAGAGCTTGGCGAATCCGCCACAGACGGTGAGGCGTTCCACAGGGTGGCGGCGTACGTACTTGAGCACCGCGCCCGCGAAGTCGCCCATGTCGAGCAGCGCGTCCTCCGGCAGCCCGTACAGGGCCACGACGGTCTTCTCGGACGTGGAGCCGGTGCAGCCGGCGAGATGGGTGCGGCCCGCCGCGCGGGCGACGTCCACGCCGCGCCGGATGGAGTCGATCCAGGCCGAGCACGAGTAGGGGACGACGATCCCGGTCGTGCCGAGGACGGAGAGCCCGCCCAGGATGCCGAGCCGGGGGTTCCACGTGGAGCGGGCGATCTCCTCGCCGTGGTCGACGGAGACGGTGATCTCGACGTCCGAGCCACCGCCGTGCCGCGCGGCGACGGCGGCCACGTGGTCACGCATCATCTGCCGCGGTACGGGGTTGATCGCGGGCTCGCCGACGTCGAGGGGCAGCCCGGGCCGGGTGACCGTGCCGACCCCCGGCCCCGCGCGGAAGACGACGCCGGACCCGGCCGGCAGCGGCCGTACCGTCGCGCGGACCAGCGCGCCGTGGGTGACGTCCGGGTCGTCGCCGGCGTCCTTGACGACGCCGGCCATGGCGGAGCCGCCGGTCAGGGACTCGGCGGCCAGCGCGAAGGCCGGGGTCTGCCCCTTGGGCAGGGTGATCGTCACCGGGTCGGGGAAGTCGCCGGTCAGCAGCGCCGTGTACGCCGCGGTCGTCGCCGCCGTCGCGCAGGCACCGGTGGTCCAGCCGGGCCGCAGACCGGTGTGCTTGAGTTGGGCGTCACGCCCGCCACCTGTTCCCGAGCTCATGGACGGACTCCGATGCACGTACTGATCCTCGGCGGTACGACCGAGGCCCGGCGTCTCGCGGAGTCGCTGCACGCCACCTCCGGCGTACGCGTCACGAGCAGCCTCGCCGGCCGGGTCGCCACTCCCAGGATGCCTCCCGGCGAGGTCCGGGTGGGCGGCTTCGGCGGGGCCGGGGGCCTGGCGCGATGGCTGTGCGAGCACGAGGTCGGCGCGGTCATCGACGCCACCCATCCTTTCGCCGGAACGATCAGTTTCAACGCGGCCCGGGCCGCGGCCGACGCCCATGTTCCCCTGCTGGCGCTGCGCCGCCCCGGCTGGGTCCCGGCCGACGGGGACGACTGGCACCCGGCCGGCTCCCTGGAGGAGGCCGCGGAGGCGGCCCGCACGCTCGGCCGCAGGGTGTTCCTGACCACCGGCCGCATGGGCCTCGCCTCCTTCGCGCACATCGACGACGTCTGGTTCCTGGTGAGGTCCGTCGACGCCCCCGACGGCCCGTGCCCGCCGCGGCTGGAGGTGCTGCTGGACCGGGGGCCGTTCACCCTCGACGGCGAGCGGGACCTGCTGCGCCGCCACCGGATCGACGTGCTCGTCACCAAGGACAGCGGCGGCGCGGCGACCGCGCCGAAGCTGACGGCCGCGCGGGAGGCGGGCGTGCCCGTGGTGATCGTGCGCCGCCCGCCGGTCCCGGACGGGGTGCCGGTCGCGGCCGGCCCCGAGGAGGCCGCCGCCTGGCTGGCGGCCTACTCCGGGTAGCGCCGCGGCGTCCAGACGATCTCCTCGCCGTCACCCCTGCGCACCACCTGCGTCTGCGAGGATCCGATCAGCAGGATCGTGCGCATGTCGACCTGCGCCGGATCGAGTTCGCCGAGCCGTACGATCCGTACGCTCTCCTCCGGCCCGCCGATGTCCCGGCCGAGCACGACGGGAGTGTCGGGCGCCCGGTGCCCGAGGAGCAGTTCGCGGGCCTTGCCGACCTGCCAGGTGCGGCTGCGGGAGCCGGGATTGTAGAGGGCGAGGACCAGATCGGCGGCGGCCGCGGCGGCCAGCCGTTCCGCGATGACCTCCCACGGCTTGAGCCGGTCGGACAGGGAGACGACCGCGTAGTCGTGGCCGAGCGGCGCACCGGCCTTCGCGGCGGCGGCGTTGGCGGCGGTGACGCCGGGGAGCACCCGTACGGGCACGTCCTTGTACGCGTCCTGGGACGCCACTTCCAGCACGGCGGTGGCCATGGCGAAGACGCCCGGGTCGCCGCCGGAGACGACCGCGACGCGCCTCCCGCGCCTGGCGAGGTCGAGCGCGAACTCGGCACGCTCGGACTCGACCTTGTTGTCGGAGCCGTGCCGGATCTGTCCGGGCCGCTGCGGCACCCGGTCCACGTAGGTGGTGTAGCCGACGAGTTCGTCCGCGTCGGCGAGCGCGCGCCGGGTCTCGGGGGTGAGCCACAGGGGGCCCGCGGGCCCGGTGCCGACGACCACGACCTCGCCGCGGCCGGCGGCCGGGCGGGGGTTGGCGATACGGCTGGGCACGACGGCCACGGAGAAGTAGGGAACCGACTCCGGGTCGATGTCCGCGAGTTGCCCGGTGCGCTCGCCGCTCATGGTGGCGCGTTCGACGTAACGGGCCTCTTCGAGGCGTCCGGACGTCTCCATCGCCCGGCGGACGGCGGGGAAGGTGCGGCCGAGTTTCATCACCACCGCCGAGTCGGTCGCGGCGAGGCGAGCGGTCAGCTCCTCCTCCGGCAGGGTGCCGGGGATGATCGTCAGCACCTCCTCCGCCTCGCACAGCGGCGTACCGAGCCGGGCCGCCGCGGCGCTCACGGAGGTGACGCCGGGGACGACCTCGGTCGGGTAGCGGTGTGCGAGCCGCTTGTGCATGTGCTGGTACGAGCCGTAGAAGAACGGGTCTCCCTCGGCGAGGACGGCGACCGTACGGCCGGCGTCGAGGTGTGCCGCCAGCCGGGCGGCGGCCTGCTCGTAGAAGTCGTCGAGCGCGCCTCGGTACCCGCCGGGGTGGTCGGTGGTCTCGACCGTGATCGGGTACATCAGGCGCTCCTCGATGTGCTCGGGGCGCAGATGCGGGGCGGCGATCGACCGGGCGATGGACCGGCCGTGGCGGGCGCAGTGGTACGCGATCACGTCGGCCTCCGCGATGACGCGTGCCGCGCGCAGGGTCATCAGCTCCGGGTCGCCGGGGCCGAGCCCGACGCCGTACAGCCGGCCTGTCTTCTGCTCGCTCATTCCGCCTCGCTCGCGATCGCGTTGACTGCGGCGGCGGCCATCGCGCTGCCGCCGCGGCGTCCGCGCACCACCAGGTGCTCGAGGCCGGACGGGTGCGCGGCGAGCGCCTCCTTGGACTCGGCGGCGCCGATGAAGCCGACGGGCACTCCGATGACCGCCGCCGGGCGCGGTGCGCCCTCCTCGATCATCTCCAGCAGCCGGAACAGCGCGGTGGGCGCGTTGCCGACGGCGACCACGGAGCCTTCGAGACGGTCGCGCCACAGTTCGAGGGCGGCGGCGGACCGGGTGGTGCCCAGCTTCGCCGCCAGGTCCGGCACGGACGGGTCGGACAGCGTGCAGATCACATCGTTGTCTGCGGGCAGCCGCTTGCGGGTGACGCCGCTGGCGACCATCTGCGCGTCGCACAGGATCGGCGCGCCGGAGCGCAGGGCGGCGCGGGCGCGGAGGACGACGTCCGGGCTGTGGGCGAGGTCGCGGACGAGATCGACCATTCCGCAGGCGTGGATCATGCGGACCGCGACCTGCGAGACCTCGGCCGGGAGCCCGGCGAGGTCCGCCTCCGCGCGGATCGTGGCAAAGGACTGGCGGTAGATGGCCGCGCCGTCCTTCTCGTACTCGAACACGGTGCTCTCGCTCACTTCGTCGGGGTCTTCGTGGTGGTCTTCGTCGGGGTGGTGGTGCGCGCCGCCGCGAGGGCGCCGGCGAGTTCGGGGAGGGGGACGGTACGGGGCGGCGCGCCGGGCGCGGACACCTCGTAGTGGCCGTCGCCGGTCGCGACGACGTCGGCCCAGTCGCCGCGGGGGTGGCCGCAGCGGCGTTCGCAGCCGGACCAGTGGACGGGCAGGCCGCCGGCGCCGGCGGTGAGGAGGGCGGTGGCGTCGGCGCGTACGTCCGCGAGGGACTTGGCGCAGCCGGGGCGCCCGGTGCAGGCGCCGACGCCGAGCCACGGCGAGTCAGGACCGGTGACGAGCCCCGCGTCGGCGAGCGCGGCCGCCTGCTGCCGGCCCGCGCCGGCCACGACGACGCCGCGCCAGGGCGTGACGCGCAACTCCCCGGTGCCGTGCGCGTCCGCGGTGGCGGCGACGAGCCGCCACTGGGCGGCGGTCAGCCGTCCGAGAGGTGCGACCGCGTAGACCCAGCCGGTGCCTGCCCCGGGTGCGGGCGGGCGCTCTCCGCCACCGGCCCGGTCCGCCCCTGGCAGCGCCCCGGCGGGAAACGTCTCGATACCGGCCGACGCGATCCGGCCGACCAGGTCCGCGGTCGACAGCGCGTGCGCCGCCGGGAGTTCGCGGACCCGCCACGCACGCGTGGCACTCGCGGCCGCCGCGTCGAGGAAGGCGTCGGCCGCAAGCAGCATGGCGCGGGGGCCGTCGCCGGCCCGGACACGTACCGCCGCGTCGCCGGCGTCGACCCGCACCCACGCACCGTCCGGTTCTGCGAGCAACATCACATCGGCCGCGAACTCGGCCATGTCCCCCCGGCCGTCGTCCAGGGCGAACAGGAAGCGGCCCGAGAGCTCCGGCGCACGCTCGCTCGCGCACAGCAGCGCGTCCAGTTCCCGCACGAGCGGCTGCACGTCCGGGTGGCCCCGGCCGTCGAGACCGGACAGCGGGGAGGCGACGACATTGCGCACCCGTTCGTGGCGGGGTGCGGGCAGCAGGCCGCAGGCGTCCAGCAGCCGCGCCAACTCCCCTCCGCAGCCCGCTTCGAGGCCCCGCAGCTGAAGGTTGCCCCGGGAGGTGATGTCGAGTGCGCCGTCGCCCAGGCGCTCGGCGGCGTCGGCGAGCACATACGCCTGCGCCGCGCTCAGGACGCCCGCCGGGATGCGGACGCGCGCCAGCGCACCGTCGTCCGCGGTATGCAGACGCAGTGCGCCGGGGCAGGCATCACTGCGGTCCCGGACGGGAGTTACGGGCGTTTCGTCCGTGTCCGGGCGGTTCGAGGGGGCCGGAGGCATGGCGGCGAGCATACCGACCATCACACAGGCCGCCCTCGGCCCCGGCCTGCTCGGGCGCCCTACCCGGCAGGTGACCGCCCCTACTATGCTGCTCGACGGGTCGAACGGCCCACCACCGCCGAAGACGGCGTCAGGGGAGGAAGCCCGGTGAGATTCCGGCGCGGTCCCGCCACTGTGAGCCCGGCACCTGTCGGGTGAGTCAGGAACTCCCGCCGTCCTCCACCAGCCCGGGGCGCGGAAACCCCGAGGAAGGCCAGACGCCGCATGTCGCACCCGTCCGAGGGACGCCCCGCACAGCCCAGCCCCAGCGTCCTGCTCCTGTCGACGTCCGACACCGATCTGCTGAGCGCACGCGCCGCGACCGGCCCGGTCCCGTACCGCTTCGCGAACCCCACCCGCCTGGCGCTCGAGGATCTGCCGGCCCTGCTGGAGGGCACGGACCTCGTCGTCGTCCGCCTCCTCGGCGGACTGCGCGCCTGGCAGGACGGCATCGACCTGCTGCTCGCGCAGGACCGCCCCGTCGTCGTCCTCACCGGCGAACAGGCCCCCGACGCCCAGCTGATGGAGGCCTCCACGGTCCCGATCGGCATCGCCGCGGAGGCCCACGCCTACCTCGCGCACGGCGGCCCGGCGAACCTGGAGCAGCTGGCCCGCTTCCTGTCGGACACCGTGCTGCTCACCGGTCACGGCTTCGAGCCACCGGCCGCCGCCCCCACCTGGGGCCGGCTCCCCCGCACGCCCCGCTCCGAGAACCCCGGCGGCCCGCTGATCGCGGTGCTCTACTACCGGGCCCACCACATGAGCGGCAACACCGCCTTCGTGGACGCCCTGTGCGGCGCGATCGAGGACGCCGGCGGCCGCGCACTGCCGCTGTACGTGGCGTCCCTGCGCGCCCCCGAGCCGGAGCTGCTGGAGCAGCTGCGGGAGGCCGACGCCCTGGTGACCACGGTGCTCGCCGCGGGCGGCACCCGCCCGGCGGACGCGAGCGCCGGCGGCGACGACGAGTCGTGGGACGCGGGCGCGCTCGCCGCCCTCGACGTACCCGTCCTGCAGGCGCTGTGCCTGACCGGGTCGCGTGCGGCGTGGGAGGAGAACGACGAGGGCCTGTCCCCGCTGGACGCGGCGAGCCAGGTGGCCGTGCCCGAGTTCGACGGCCGGCTCATCACCGTCCCGTTCTCCTTCAAGGAGATCGACGAGGACGGCCTCCCGTCGTACGTCGCCGATGCCGAGCGCGCCGCCCGCGTCGCCGGGACCGCGGTCCGCCACGCCCGGCTGCGCCACATCCCGAACAGCGACAAGCGCCTCGCGCTGGTGCTGTCGGCGTACCCGACCAAGCACTCCCGCATCGGCAACGCGGTCGGCCTGGACACCCCCGCCTCCGCGGTGTCGCTGCTGCGCCGCCTGCGCGAGGAGGGCTACGACTTCGGGCACGAGCCGGTCCCCGGACTCGAGTCCGGTGACGGCGACGAGCTGATCTACGCGCTCATCGAGGCCGGCGGCCACGACCAGGAGTGGCTGACGGAGGAGCAGCTCGCCCGCAACCCGGTCCGTATCCCGGCCGCCGACTACAGGCGCTGGTACGCGACGCTCCCCGAGGAGCTGCGCTCGGGCGTCGAGCGGCACTGGGGCCCGCCGCCCGGCGAGATGTTCCTCGACCGTTCCCGCAATCCCGAGGGCGACATCGTGCTCGCCGCGCTGCGGCGCGGGAACCTGCTGATCCTGATCCAGCCGCCGCGCGGCTTCGGCGAGAACCCGATCGCGATCTACCACGACCCCGATCTGCCGCCCTCGCACCACTACCTGGCCGCCTACCGCTGGATCGCCGCGTCGGCGGACGACGGCGGTTTCGGCGCCGACGCGATGATCCACCTGGGCAAGCACGGCAACCTGGAGTGGCTGCCCGGCAAGAACGCCGGCCTGTCCGCGGCCTGCGGGCCCGACGCCGCGCTCGGCGACCTGCCGCTGATCTACCCGTTCCTCGTCAACGACCCGGGCGAGGGCACCCAGGCCAAGCGCCGCGCGCACGCGACGCTCGTCGACCACCTGGTGCCGCCGATGGCGCGCGCCGAGTCGTACGGCGACATCGCGCGCCTGGAGCAGCTGCTGGACGAGTACGCGCAGATCTCGTCCATGGACCCGTCCAAGCTGCCCGCGATCCGCGCCCAGATCTGGACCCTGATCCAGGCCGCGCGGCTCGACCACGACCTGGGCCTGGACGACCGCCCCGACGACGACGGCTTCGACGACTTCCTGCTGCACGTCGACGGCTGGTTGTGCGAGGTCAAGGACGCGCAGATCCGTGACGGACTGCATGTGCTGGGCGGCGCGCCGACCGGCCCCGAGCGGGTCAACCTGGTGCTGTCCATCCTGCGCGCCCGGCAGATCTGGGGCGGCTCGCAGTCCCTGCCCGGCCTGCGTGAGGCGCTGGGCCTCGACGAGTCCGCGGCGACCCGTACGAGCGCCGACGAGGCGGAGGCCACGGCCCGTGCGCTCGTCGAGGCGATGGAGGCGGCGGACTGGGACCCGGACGCGGTGCCGCACTCGCACGGCCGGGACGTCGCGGCGATCCTGCGTTTCGCGGCGACGGAGGTCGTGCCGCGGCTGGCCCGCACCACCGACGAGATCGACCACGCGGTGCACGCCCTGAACGGCGGTTTCGTCCCCGCCGGTCCGTCGGGCTCTCCGCTGCGCGGGCTGGTCAACGTCCTGCCGACGGGCCGCAACTTCTACTCCGTCGACCCGAAGGCCGTCCCCTCGCGGCTCGCCTGGGAGACCGGCCAGGCCCTCGCGGACTCGCTCCTCGAGCGCTACCGCGCCGACAACGGCGCCTGGCCGACCTCCGTCGGCCTGTCCCTGTGGGGCACCAGCGCCATGCGCACGGCCGGCGACGACGTCGCCGAGGCGCTGGCACTGCTCGGTGTCCGCCCCGTGTGGGACGACGCCTCCCGCCGGGTGACCGGCCTGGAGCCCGTACCGCTCGCGGAGCTGGGCCGCCCCCGGATCGACGTCACCCTGCGCATCTCGGGCTTCTTCCGTGACGCGTTCCCGCACACGATCGGTCTCCTGGACGACGCGGTCCGCCTCGCGGCCTCGCTCGACGAGCCGGCGGCCGACAACCTCGTCCGCGCCCACGCGCAGGCCGACCTGGCGGAGCACGGCGACGAGCGCCGGGCCACGACCCGAATCTTCGGCTCCCGGCCGGGTACGTACGGCGCGGGCCTGCTCCAGCTGATCGACAGCCGCGACTGGCGCACGGACGCGGACCTGGCCGAGGTCTACACGGTGTGGGGCGGGTACGCGTACGGCCGCGGTCTGGAGGGCCGCCCGGCGCGCGCCGAGATGGAGAGCGCGTACAAGCGGATCGCCGTCGCCGCGAAGAACACGGACACCCGCGAGCACGACATCGCCGACTCCGACGACTACTTCCAGTACCACGGCGGCATGGTCGCCACCGTCCGCGCGCTGCGCGGCACGGCCCCCGAGGCGTACATCGGCGACTCCACCCGCCCGCAGACGGTCCGCACCCGCACGCTGGTCGAGGAGACCTCCCGCGTCTTCCGCGCCCGAGTGGTCAACCCGCGCTGGATCGAGGCGATGCGCCGCCACGGCTACAAGGGCGCCTTCGAGCTGGCGGCCACGGTCGACTACCTCTTCGGGTACGACGCGACGACGGGCGTCGTCGCGGACTGGATGTACGACAAGCTCACCGAGACGTACGTCCTGGACCCGGAGAACCGCGCGTTCCTCCAGCAGGCCAACCCGTGGGCGCTGCACGGCATCGCGGAGAGGCTGCTGGAGGCGGAGTCCCGGGGCATGTGGGCGAAGCCGGACGCGGCGGTGCTGGAGCAGCTGCGGCAGGTCTTCCTCGAGACCGAGGGCGCCCTGGAGGACGACGAGGCGTAGCGGGCCGGGCGGGCCGCGTCAGCGGGCGGCGGCGCGGGCCGGCCGCTGCGCGGCCCAGATCATGCCGGGCGCCACCAGCATCACGGCGAGGCCCGCGAACCGTACGTACCCCTGGGCCGCCGGGTCCGTGACCAGGACCACGGCGGCCACCTGCAACGCGAGCCCGGCGGCGACGAGCAGCTGCGCCCAGCCGAACAGCCGCGGGCGCACGACGTGCTTCCGCTGCGCCGGCAGCAGCCACCCGGTGCGTACGGCGACGACTCCCAGGGCGGCCACGACCAGGGCGAGAACGCCGACCGGGATTCCCACGTACACGTTCATCGCCACCCCTGCTGTGCTGCCGGCGGTCCGCCGCGGACCGAAGTCAGCAGATCATGCCACAGCGCACCGGCCGCCCCGCGGCCCCTACGGCTCGGTCAGGGTCAGAGTCCAGTCGCCTTCCGAGGTCACGTTGACGTAGTACGGACCCTCTCCCGGCATCCTGGCGACGGCCGATCCCTCGAAGTCCCGGATCTCGTTGAAGACCAGGTCCTGGGCCCTGCCCCGCGCGTCGATGACCGCGACGACGAAGTTGCTGTCCCCGGTGTGGTTCGCCGTCACGGTGACCACCTGGTCCGCGGCGAAGGGCCCTTCGAGGCGGTCCCCGTTCCCCGACCAGGTCTGCGGCAGCCGGGCGGCCGACGGCTGGTTCCCCGGCTGCGTGATCTCGACGGTCCAGGGAGCGTTCGCGTTCACCTGGAGCACATGGTCCCCCGCGCTCACCCCGACACCCTTGGTGCCCTCGTACGACCCGACCCGGTTGACGACGAGGTCCTTGACCTGGCGTTGGTCGTCGAGAAGCTCGACGATGAAGTTCTCCGTGCACGAGGCGCACTCCGACCGTACGACGGCCAGCCCGCCGGTCAGCGCGAACTCCTCGGTCACCTCCTGCCCGGTACCGCTGAGCGTGATCGGCGGTACGGACGGCGTCGGCTGCCGGACGCCCGCAGTCGCCCCGCCCTGCCAGGCGGTCAGCGCCACGACCAGCAGCACCACGACGGCGACCACGCCCCGTACATTCCTGCGGCGTTCGGCCATGCCCCGGCTCCCTTCCACTCCCCGGCGCCGGCCCGCACCGGCCCGCACCGGCAACCGGCACCACCTCCACCATCCGCCCCCCACGGCCCCTCGCAACTCGGCCCTCCCCCGGTGCCCGGCCGACCCGGCCACACCGTCGTTTCCGCGTCGGCGGCCCGGGCACTCGTCGCTGCGCGGCCCCGGTCGGGACGACGGCTCAGGAGCGTTGCGAGAAGGAGACCCTCATGAAGATCGGCATCATCGGCGCAGGTCACATCGGCTCCACCCTGGCCCGCCACTTCGTGCGCATCGGCCATGGCGTGGTCATCAGCAACTCCAGGGGGCCGGACACGCTGGCCGGGCTCGTGGAGGAGATCGGCGGCGGGCTGCGTGCGGTCACCGTGCGGGAGGCGGCCGGGTTCGGCCAGGTCGTCGTGGTGAGCATTCCGTACGGGCGTTACAAGGAGCTGCCGGCGGACGCCCTCAAGGACAAGGTCCTGATCGACACCTGCAACTACTCTCCCGAGCGCGACGGGCACGACCCCGACCTGGACGACGACAGCACCACCTCCAGCGAGAAGATCAGGGCCCACACGGACGCCGACCTCGTGAAGGCGTTCAACGCGATCCACTGGCAGAACCTTCGCGACCGGGGCCGCGGCAAGGGCGAACCGGGCCGGCTGGCCATTCCCGTCTCCGGGACCGACACGGAGGCCAAGGCCGTGGTCGCGGGACTCATCCGGGACATCGGCTTCGACCCGGTGGACGCCGGCGACATCGGCCACGGTGGCCGCAGCCATCAGCCGGGGTCGCGCCTGTACGGGGCCGAGATGTCCGCACAGGAGATGAACGACCTGCTCCGGGCCGGCGCCGCGGCGTGAAGCCGGGCCGACGCCCTCCTGTCCTGTTTGGAGACGCCCGCACCGTGCTACCCGTCCCGCGCGCCGTTGCCCCGGCGCGCCGTCCGACGAGCACGAACCAGGAGGTCACCATGGCCATGACCACGTCCGTGAAGGACATGCTGAACACCTACCCCGCCGACCTCGGCGGCGTCGACCGGGAGGCCCTCGCCCGGTGCATCGAGGAGTGCGTCGCCTGCGCCCAGGCGTGCACCGCCTGCGCGGACGCCTGTCTGTCGGAGGGCATGGTGGGCGATCTGACGAAGTGCATCCGCACCGACATGGACTGCGCCGACATCTGCGCCGCCACCGCCGCCGTCCTCTCCCGCCACACCGGCTACGACGCCAACATCACCCGCGCGATCGTGCAGGCGTGCGCCACCACCTGCAAGGCGTGCGCCGACGAGTGCGAGAGCCACGCCGACATGCACGAGCACTGCCGCGTCTGCGCCGAGGCGTGCCGGAGCTGTGAGCAGGCGTGCAACGAGCTCCTGGCGTCCCTGGGGTGAGACGGGGCAAAACCACTGGCCGGCACACGAGTTGAACCGCCGCGGCACAAGCCTCGCCGAGCCTGCTTGGTCTAGGTTGGGAGCCAGGTCGAGGAATCGTTCGTGCCCAGGAGGCCCTCTCGTGTCTGAACACGCCCACCAACTCGCCGCCACCGAGGACATACGCGCCCGGATCGACACGACCAAGCCGCACTCCGCCCGCTTCTGGAACTACTTCGTGGGCGGCAAGGACCATTACGAGATCGACCGTGAGACCGGCGACCACATCAAGGCGATCTTCCCCGGTCTGGTCGACGTCGCGCGCACGAGCCGCCAGTTCCTCGGCCGTGCCGTCCGGCACCTGGCCGGCGAGCAGGGCATCCGCCAGTTCCTCGACGTGGGCACCGGCCTGCCCACCGCCGACAACACCCACGAGGTGGCGCAGCGCGTCGCCCCGGACGCGCGCATCGTCTACGTCGACAGCGACCCGCTCGTACTCACCCACGCGCGGGCCCTGCTCACCAGCACCCCCGCGGGCAGGACGGCGTACCTGGACGCCGATCTGTACGACCCGGAGAGCATCATCAAGGCCGCCGGGGGGACGCTGGATCTGTCGCAGCCCGTCGCGCTGATGATCCTCAACACCCTCGGCCACGTCGCCGAGTACGACCGGGCCAAGGAGCTCGTGGGCCGGCTCATGGCGGGCCTGCCGTCGGGCAGTTACCTGGTGATCAGCGACAGCACCGCGACCAGCGAGGGCATGATCGCCGCCTCCGCCGCGTACAACTCCAGTGGCGCGGTGCCGTACTACGTGCGCGGCGTCGACGAGATCGCCGGGTTCTTCGACGGCCTGGACCTGGTGGAGCCGGGCGTCGTCCAGGTCACCCGGTGGCGCCCGGAGACTGACGACCCGTCGGCGGCCGAGGCGCCCGCGGTGGACGCGTACGGAGCGGTGGGCCGCAAGCCGTAGGCGTGGGCGGGACAACGGTCCGGGGGCGGTCCGGGCGACAACGGCGCTCGCCCCCGGGCCGGTTCGGGCCGACGGCCCCCGGTCGGCGGGCGTGCGGAGCCCGGTCGGCGGGCTGCGGGGCCGTACGGAAACCAGCACGGAAACCGGTCCCGGCGCCGCCCGGAAAGCTTCCGCGACGGCCCTCGGCGCCGCCTTGCGGCGTAGTGCGCGCGACGCGTGGGGTGAGACCCCGCCCGCTGCCGTCAGAGCCTCGCCATCGGGCGCCTGCACCCTCGCCGCACCTGCTCTGAGCTGGGCTTTCACCCTTTCCGACCGTATCGTTGCGGTGACGCGGAAGGGGCCCGGATGCACCGGAACATACGCACGGTCGACGACGTACTGAAGCTCATGGACGAGTTGTTCGCGCCTGAGGCCGACCGCTGGACGGCCGGGGGATCCACCTGGTGGGACGACTTCTACACCGACCGCACCAAGCCGGTGCCGTTCTTCGTGGACAAGGCGGACGAGAGCCTGGCCGCGAACCTCGAACGGGGCCTGATCAGGCCCGGCCGGGCGCTCGACCTGGGGTGCGGTCCCGGGCGCAACGCCGTGCACCTGGCGGCGGCCGGTTTCGACGTGGACGCCGTCGACCTCTCACCGACGGCCCTCGGCTGGGCCGAGGAACGCGCCCGTGAGGCAGGGGCGGACGTCCGTTTCCACTGCGGCGACGCCTTCGAGCTCACCGCCGCGGAACTCGGCGGCCCGTACGACCTGATCCACGACTCGGGGTGCTTCCACCATCTGCCGCCCCACCGCCGGGTCAGCTACCTCGCCCTGCTCGACCGGGTCCTCGCACCCGGCGGCCACTTCTCGCTCACCTGCTTCGCGTCCGGCGCGATGGGCAGCGAGCTCCCCGACGCGGACTTTTACCGCGGCGGCCGCCCCGGCCTCCACGGCGGCCTCGCCTACACGCCGGAGTCGCTGCGCCGGATCTTCTCCGGCCTGACGGAGGTCGAACTGCGCCGTATGCGCGACGAGGCGCCCGGCTCCGAGTACTTCGGCGAGCCCTTCCTGTGGACGGCCCTGTTCCGCCGCGACGACGCCCCGGCCACCGGGTAGCCGGCCGGGGCGTCCGGTGGACGCGTACGGGCGGCTAACGTGCCACGAACTGCGTCAGGATGGCCTGCACCTCGTAGATGTCGACGCCCTTGGTGAACGTCTTCTCGATGGGCACCGAGTTGCCGGAGATCCAGATCTTAAGTTCCGCGTCGAGGTCGAACGTACCGGCGGTCTCGACGGCGAAGTGCGTGATGCTGCGGTACGGGACCGAGTGGTACTCGACCTTCCGGCCGGTGATTCCCTGCTTGTCCACGAGGATCAGCCGGCGGTCGGTGAACAGGATCGTGTCGCGTATGAGCATGTACGCGGCCTGCACGCGCTCGCCCTGCCCCAGGAGTCGCGCGTACTCCTGCTGCGCCTGCCCCGGATCGATCGTGTGCGCGTTCCCGAAAAGTGCCACGAAGGCCCCCACCCGTTGAAGTTGCAAGATTTTCACACTGTATAGCCGAGTCCGCCACAAGTGGGCCACCATGGCCCCCCGTTCCGGCTGCCGGGCTCACGGCGTCCCATGGGGCCGGCGTTACCCCGCCCGGCCGCTCCCCGGATGCCCTGGCCCGGACGAAGCGGCAAGGTGGCCTTCGCCAGGACCCTTACCGACCGGACGAGGAGCACCCCATGTCCGTGACCCCCTACCGGCATGCCGCCGTCGCCGCGGGGACCGTGCTCCTCGCCCTCACCGCCGCGGGCTGTTCGGGCCTCGACCGGACCGCCGTGGGGACGATCGTCTACGAGGGCGAGCACGGGCACCACACGACGGTGACGAGCCCCCGGATCACGGGCTGCCACCATTTCGAGTCCCCCGGCGCGGTCGCGGTCGAGAACAGCACGGAGGCCGACGCCCTCGTCTACCCGACGGACGACTGCTCCGGCGACGAGTCGATCTACGTACCGTCGGGGACGTCCGACGTCCCGGCCCCCGGAGCGGGCCCCTGGCTCAGCTACAGCTTCGTCCACTGACCGCGGGCGGCCCTCGCGGAACGCGGAACACCGCTCAGAACAGGACGCGTGCCGTGACGAGCGCCGCCACCCCGTCCTCGTCGCCCTCGTACCGCAACTCGCCGCGCGGCTGCCGCCCGGACAGGTGCCGGGCGAAGTCCACCGCGTCCGCGCGCAGGGTGGCGACCGGCGGGCCGCTCCCGAGCCGGTGGCGTCCCCCGGCCGGACCCGACAGCTCCAGCAGGCAGGGCGGGCCGGTCCAGTCGAGCGCCAGGTCCAGCACGACCTGGTTCATGATCTCGCGGTCGTGCTCGTCGAGCACCAGCTCGACGCCGGTGGCGTCGCTGATGTCCACCCGGTGCATCCAGGTGTCGCGGGCGACGAGGACACTGTTCAAGTACTCCATGGAGTCTTCCGGCAGCTCCTTCCCTTCGGGAAAGATCATGCTGAGCCTCATCCGCCGCCGCATCGGAGCGGGCATCCGCCGCAGCGACCGGGCGCCCCGGGGGGCCAGCCGCGCGAACTCCTGGACCAGCTCGGGGCCGGACGTCCAGCCCCGTTCCTCGACCTGGGTCTCGTTGTGCCCGTCGAGCGCCCCGAGCCCCGGATGCGTCCGCCGGGCATGCCGGACACGGCTGACCATCAGCCACGGCTTGGGCAACTCCTCGTACTGCCCGACCTCGTGGGCGACCATGTCGCGCACGGTCCAGCCCGTACACGCGGTGGGCTTGGACCACGCGTCGGCGCCCAGCGACCCCATGATCGCGAGCGAGGCGCGGATCTCCGCCTCGTTGACCTCGCGCGCCCGCGCGGCGGAGGTCCGGGGAATGTCACGCGCGGCGACGGTCGGCGTGCCCATGCTGCAGCCTCCTCACGCCCCCCGTAACGCCCCGTCTCTCAGGCTACGCCGGGCTCCGGGACGCTCAACCGGGCCGAATGCCGCCCACGGCAGCCGGCGGCCCATGGACTCCGCCGCCGGCGCAGCGCAGTCCGTGCCCGGCCCGGTCGCGCGAGCGAGCGCTGTCCGGCTCACAGTAGCGATGAGTTCGGACCGTGCCGCGAGTCTCGCCTTGCGGACCGTGCCGTCGGGCGAAGGAGGAGCCGTGAAGGACGATGTCTGGTCGATGGTGCACGCGGAGCGCGCGGCGCTGATCGACGACCTCGCCCACCTCGATGACGAGCAGTGGGAGAAGCCGTCACTGTGTGAGGGGTGGACCGTGCACTGCGTGGTCGCCCATCTGATCGACACGGCGAAGACGACGCGCCTCGGTTTCGCGGCCGGCCTCGTCCGGGCGGGGTTCGACTTCCACCGTCAGAACACACGCGGTGTGGAGCGGGAGCGCTGCGCCTCACCGCAGGAGACGTTGGAGCGGCTTCGTCGGGTGGCCTCCCGGCGGTCGACGCCTCCGGCGCCCCTCGACAGCCGACTCGTCGAGGAGGTCGTGCACGGTGAGGACATCCGTCGGCCCTTGGGTCTCACCCGCTCCTACCGGCAGGAGGCCGTGGCCAGAGCGCTCCGCCTGCAGACTCGCACGCCGGCGTCGTTCGGCGGGGCCAAGGAGCTGATGACCCGCGTACGGCTGACGGCAACGGACGTCGACCTGTCGGTCGGAGCCGGTCCGGAGGTGAGCGGAACCGCGCTCTCGCTGCTCCTGGCCGTATCCGGACGACGGGTCGCGCTGAACGAACTCGACGGGCCGGGAGTCACGACGCTAACGACGACGCCTGCCTGACGTCTCTGCGGTCAGGGCTGGTCGTACCCGCCGAACGCTACGGCTGAGCTCACGGCTCTTCAGGTCTGCGCGCCAGAAAGGTGGCGGCAGTCCTCCTGCTTCCCTCGTCGGGCGCCTGCACGAGTCGCGCGGTGACGACGAGTCCGGCGCGTTCCAACAGCTCGGCGATCCGATCCGGCGACAGCAAGTGGGACTCGTAGGACACCGGGTGGCCGCCGTACGCCCGGGTCGGGCGGAGATGCTCGTCGTCCCCCACATGGCCGGCCAGCATCAGATGGCCGCCGGGGGCGAGCGTGCGACGGAATTCGGCGAACACGACCGGCAACAGCTCCGGCGGCGTGTGGTGGGCGGAGTAGTAGGCCAGGATGCCGCCGAGCTCGTTGTCCCGGATCTCCAGCCCGGTCATCGACCCCACTGCGAAGCTCAGGCCCGGATACGCCTTCCGGGCCAGCTCGATCATCTTCGGGGACAGGTCGATGCCGAAGGCGGACACCCCCAGCTCCGCCAGATGCGCCGTGATCTTGCCCGGCCCGCACCCCAGGTCCGCGACCGGCCCGCGTCCGGACACCTGCACGACCTCGGCGAACGCGGCCAGCATCGCCCGGGACACAGGGTCCAGCTCTCCCGGGTTCTTGACCAGTTCCGCGTAGTCGGCGGCAACGGTGTCGTACGACTCCCGGACCGCGGCGAGGTAGGAGGGCTCAGTCACGCGGGCGACTCTAGAGCAGGCCGGCGCCGTGCCGACCGTCCCCCTCCATGGCGTGCGGACCGCGCCCCGAGTCGCGCACGGCAGCGACTTGCAGCCGCCACCAGATGGTCGCGCCCTAGCCGACTCGGTCGGCGGTGACTGTACCGGCCCCGCTCGACTCGACCGGTTCGGGCTGCGGTTCGCGTCGCGGTCCCGGCAGATGCACCGACGCGCCCTCCCGTTCCCACCGCTTGGTGGTCCGTACGTAGCCGTAGACCACTGAGGCGGTCGCCAGGACGAGCAGCGGCCCGAACACCCACGGCTGTCCGGCCATCTCCACCGGCAGATAGCGGTACGACACCAGGAGTGCGATGAACACCGCGGTGCCGTGGACCACCAAGCGGACACCCGACCGGTCCCAGCCGCGGTCCATCGCGCGCAGCGCCGTCTCGATCGTGAGCGTGAAGACCACACCGGCGATGATGTCCGCGCCGTAGTGGTAGCCGAAGCCCAGCGTTGCGCCGAGCGTGGCGGTCAGCCAGAACGTGCCCAGGAAGCGCAGAGCCCACGGGCCCTTGAGGGAGTGGATGAAGATCGCGGTGGCCCACGCCGTGTGGAGACTGGGCATGCAATTGCGTGGGGTGATCCCGTCGAAGGGCATCGGGAGCGGGGTGCCGACCGGCGGCGGCGTGTTCGGCCACAGGTCGGCCAGCGCCCACTGGCCCCCGTCGGCACCGTAGGCGTAGATCGGTCCGACCACCGGGAAGATCATGTAGATGCCCGGCCCGAGCAGGCCGATGACCAGAAACGTGCGCACCAGATGATGGCCCGGGAAGCGGCGCTCGACCGCCACGTTCCGCAACTGGTACAGCGCGACGACGACCGCGCCCACCGCGAGCTGGATGTAGACCCAGTCGAGGACGTGGGCGCCGACCGACCCGGTGGCCTCGACGATCCGGCCCACCACCCACGACGGGTCGCCCAACGCGTGATCGGCGGTTGCCACGTACTGGTCGAGCACCGTCGGGCGCGTCTCCGACGTGATCAGAAGCCAGGTGTAGCCGGTCTTGCGGCCGGCCACCAGCAGCAGGGCCAGTCCGACGCCTTTCAGCAGCAGGACGCGCTCACGCCCGGTGCGCCGTGTGACGGCGATGACGGCACAGGCCAGCGTCACCCACAACGCGCCGTTGCCCATCATCATCTCGGCGCCGACAGCCCACCGCACAAGCCAGAACACGCCGTCGATGCCGAGCGCGGCGCCGAGCGCGATGATCCGCTGCCGCCAGGTGAGCACCACCATCATCAGGGCCATGCTGACGTACAGCACGGTCCCCGACATGGGGGCGAATATCAGCTCTCGCGCCTGGTCGGTGATCGGCCCGCGCTCGCCGTACCGACGCGCGGCGATCTCCAGTGCGACGAGGAATGCGAGGCCCACCGCACTCACCGCGACCCACAGCATGACGCGTGGTTGCCGCCATGCAGCCGACCGAGGGCTGCCGTCTTGCCGCGAAGACCCTCGCGTCAGTGTGGATGTCATTATTTTCAGCCGATTTGTGATTTTTCAATATGACCGTCGATAGCTCGAACACCCTAGCGGACGGGCAGGCTTCGCTGACCACGGGTAGGTCAAACCGGACGCTCGACTCCCTCCTTCGCCCCGGGCACGACCACGTCGGTCACGTAGCGCCCCGCGGCCCCGGTCCGGGGCGTGGCGGGCGGCTCCACGCGTGCGGAGTGGGGCTTGATCAGCAACACGGGAGCGACTCCATCACCCGGTACAGAGCTTTTGCATCAGGGCCGTAGGCGTAGGTCCCAACCTCACCGCCACCGAACTCAACCCGTAGTTCTCCGCCGTGGAAGACCCATGGAGAGCATGCGGAAGTGGGGGGTGGGGCCATGGATCCCCATTCCAGTCCCGAGCTGGATGCCGGGGACATTCCTACCCACCCCCCATGGCCGCGAGTCCCTACCGATCTCCGTCCGGCCGAGCGTTTCGCACAGTAGCCGAGCCACCGACAAGCCCTGCGGCCTGACCGTCTGTCGCTTGTGGCGTCGGCCACAAGCAGGGCGGCCCTGGGTGGCCCAATGAGGGCCGGCCGGCTTGTGACCTGAAAGGCGACCAGCGACAAGACAAGGGGTCTGCCGCACGACAAGGCAGACGGGGAGCGACACGACAAGCAGGGCACCGGGCAGCACCCGGTGCTGCCCGCCGTCGTTGAAGGGACCCCGTTGTCCACTCCCAGCCCCCGTACGAGATCACCACCGTCCCCCAGACGCCGACCACAGCGCAGGAGGAGATGCTGCCGCACGAACTGCCACCCGGCGTCCGACTCGTCACCCTGCCCGGGAGGATTCGGACCCTCACCCACACCCGGCCCACACGACCGCGTCCGCGCCGCAGCCGGTGCCCGTCCTGCCCCTGCGGCTCGGCGGCAAGCGCCCCACACTGCACGGAGAGCCCGCCTGCACTCGCACCGGCCAGTGCGCCGGCGGGCACGTGAAACGGGAGCAGCGCGCCACCACCGACCCCGACCGCATCCGCGCCGCACGGCCCACGGGCGCGTTCAACGTCGGCATCGCCACCGGCCCGCCGGGCTGCTCGTGGCCGACCTCGACAAGCCCAAGACCAACAGCAGTTCGGAGTAAGTTCGATCAGAGGGGCGTAACGGCACTCAGGGACGCGGGACGCACGGTCGTCGGGGGTCGCTCTTGGCTGCTGGCGACTGGCGTCGTTGATGTCAAGCCTGGATGTCAGGGCGAGGCTGGAGCCTCGGATATCGCCAAGTGGTAAAGTCCCGCTCTTCGCCAGTTCCCCTGTGCGGAGTCCCCTCGGCAGGTCGTACCATGTCCGATCTCCTTGACCCCGATCCGTACACGATGTGGCGGCACGCGCTGGCCGAGGCTGATCGGGTCTTCGCGTACCTCCCGAGATTGACCGCCCGGTGGACGGCTGCACTTACTGCACCCCGGAGTCGGAGCTGCGCATTCTTGGTGGCGATCCCGCTGCCGTACCAGACGATCTCCTGGGGCATTTCATGCGTGAGGTCGTCAGCCACTGGGAAGCGGACCAGTACCCCGTCCTGTGGCGTCGTCTCATGCCCCGTGCGCTGCGCTACTGGGGGCCGGAGGGCCATGGCGCCGATCCGTCTGGGGAACTCAGTCATCTCGACCAGCACGGGGCCAAGTTCGTGGACCGGCCTGCACCCGAACGTGCCGTTGTAGAACAAGCCTTCCGAGCCCTGCTGGCGATCGCTCTGGTTGACGGTCGGCCCCCTTCTGATATCACCGACCTTTTGGAAGGAATCGCCCACGCAACGGGTGGTATGGAGCCGTGGCTGGAGCACATTGGTGGGCTTGCCGGCCCCGAGGCGGACGCCGGGCTCGTCCGCCTCGCCCTCGACTGGGCAACCGACCTTCTCTGGGAGGAACTCCAGTTCACGTGGTGGTATGGCGGCGACCCCCAGGTGATCGCCGCCTGGCTGCCCACCCAGCGAGCCCGCATCGCCACCTTTGCCACGCGGCATCCGCGCTGCAAGACCGCGGCCGACGCGCTGATCGCGGTGGACCGACTCCAAGCCGGTGGCCTCAGCCCATGGCTGTACCCGTACGGCATGAACGAGTTCCTCAGGCTGGCCCCATGAGCAGACTGAAGTGTCGTCGGCGGTCAGCACCGGTCGATTTTTCCTGACACAGACGACATCAGCCGCGCGTATGCCCTCTTCATCGATGGGCCGACGCGCTCATCGTCACGGCGGGCGCCCTGTTCTCACAAGTGCGCGCTAGCCACGGCAGGCGACGCCTCATGGTCACGTCCAAGTGTCGGCACAACGGACTTGGAGCCCTAGTTTGGAAGACGCCGTATGCGGATGGCGGCTGAGCTGCGGATGGCTTTGTCCACGAGGTTGGACAGCGCATTGACACCGATTCTGGAGGCAGCAAGCCCATGAGACCGGAGCGCAATGTTCACGAGATTCGACAGCACCAAGGGGCGGTTGGGTCGGCGCTCCGGGCCCTGACGTACGTTCGGGCCTATGACGCACCCTGAAATCCCGGCTGGTGGCCCAGTGAGCAGCTGGTGGGCCTACCTGGAGGAACGGACCTGTCGGGAGGTCGACGCCGACGTGCTGCGGGATCGTCGACTGTCGGCGGTCAAGTGCGTCTGGGAGGCATTGCGTCCGCTGGGGGTAGGCCTGCACGAGGCCGAGCGGGTGGTTCACGCGCGATACGAGGCCCTCGGCGACCGAGTGCAGCGCACACCGCCCGATCCGCTCGACCTTGCGTCACTCGCAGCGCGCGCCGCAGCCCTCCCGGGCCGTGTGGTGGCGGTGGAGGCGTTTTGGGACGGCGATACCGTGCACGACTGGTTCGTGCTCCTGGTCGCGGTCCTGGACTCCCCAGACGGGGAGAGCCACCTGGCGACCGTCTACCACCACCCTGACGGCTCTCCGCCTGGCGTTGCCGTCGCCAAGGCAGGCCGGGCGCTGGCCGACCATCTTGATGTGCCGTTTCACTTCGCCTCCCCGGACGTCCCGGATGACGAGGCACCACGCTGGCGGACAATCCGGCGGCTGGCGGAAGGGCCGTGACCCCGGAGCGAAGGGTCAATCACGGTGGCTCAACGAGGCCGGACTTTCCGGTGCCTCCCGTTCTCATGAACATCGCCTCAGGGCGCATCTGGGTGCCTCCCGAGACGGTGAACAACTGCTGTCGATACTCGTGAACAAAGCCATGCGGATGAGCCGACCTGGGCGTGTGTGTCGGTGACCCTGCACTTCCCCGCCCGTCAACCGGCCGATCGGGCACGCCTCGGGCACGAGAGTTACATCAAGGCAAAGGCGACTTGGCCAACCATCACGGCGCTGAGTACGCCGCATGTGAGCTGGACAGTGATCGGAGTGAACATGCGACTCACTCCGACAGTGTTGGCGAAGAACCCATGCACGCGCCACGCGGAGTCCCGGACGTTGCAGGCCACCGCCAGCAGTGCCGCCCCTACGACTAGATCGAACCCCACTGCTGCCCAGCTCATCCCAGCCCCATCCGCTTACGTCGGCTCGTTGTGTCCTGAGGCGTGACCGCCTGAGCTGGCGCACTGAGGTCGGTGGAGTCTTAAAGCCTGCCTAAAACCGGCTAAAGCCGTGGAGCCGACCGGGCCCAGCCACAGCGGGCTACCGTCCACTGCATCGGGTGTGCTCGCTCCAGCCGCGCGGCCGGCGGAGCCGGGGCCGGGAGCAGGGCGGAGACAGGGGCGTCGGGGCCCGGCGCTGGAGCCGGGGCCGCGCGCGGCGAGCGGAGCGAGCCGCCTTGAACCTCACTGCCCCGCCGCCGGCGGCCACTCCCCATCACGCCTACCCCGATACACCTGCACCGGCAGATGTCGGCGGGGTACTCATCGAGATCGAACTTCGCATGCCTGGCGAGCTCAGAAGCCGCAAGGGGCTTTCCTGCCGCAGCGCCACCGATGCCTTGTGACATGGAAATGGCACGCGAAGGGGCCGACCGTGTCTGACGCTGACTCTGTCGGGGATCTTGAGGATCCCCGGCGGGGCAGCGTGATCAACGGGCATGCTCGGCTCTGTTCAAGGACCGATGCAGTTGTCGAGGTGCCCGTTGTCGCTCCGTGCCCGTTCTGGTGAGCAAGTCCCTTCTCTGACCGTGCGGATGCACGAGCGAGCAACCCGGGCGGTACGACGGCGATGTGGGTGAGAGACCGCCTGGGCGGGCTGTGGCGGGACGAGGACTTCGCCGACTGGTATCCGCGCGGTGGTCGTCCGGGGCTCTCGCCCGCCCAGCTTGCCACCGTCTGCGTGCTGCAGTTCCTGCTCGGTCTGTCGGACCGGCAGGCGGCCGAGGCGGTCCGCTGCCGCATCGATTTCAAGTACGCGCCGGCCATGGAACTGGACGATCCCGGCTTCCACCACAGCGTGCCGGCCGACTTCCGCGAGCGTCTCACCGAGGGCGGCCGAGCCGACCGCCTCCTCGACCTCGCGCTCGCGCGCCTGAAGGACGCCGGTCTCGTTGGCGAGCGCACCACCCAGCGCACGGACTCCACCCACGTCCTGGCCGCGGTGCGCGAACTGACCCGGCTGGTACTGGTCACCGAGGCCGTCCGCGCCGCGCTGGAAGAGCTGGCCGGCACAGCTCCGCATCTGCTGGCCGCTCTGGTCGACGAGGAGTGGGGGCGCCGCTACGGCCGTCCGGTCCGTCTGGGCAAGAACCCCACCCGCCCCAAGACCAGGATCCTTGCCACAGGCGGCGACGCCGTCCGGCTGCTGGAGCACGTCGGGGAGCACGGGGCGGATCGCCTGTCCGGTCTCCGGGTCCAGGCCCTGCGGCGGATCATGGTGCAGAACCACTACCGCGACGGGGCCGGCCGCCTGCGCTGGCGCACCACCGAGGACGGCGGGCTGCCGCCTTCGGCCGTCACAGTCGTCTCGCCCTACGACACGACGGCCCGCTACGCGCGCCGCCGACATGTCACCCGTTGGACAGGGTTCGTCGCACATCTCACCGAGACCTGTGATCCTGACGGCGTCAACGTGATCACCGATGTGGCCACCACCGACGCCACCGGCTACGACGCGAAGGCGCTGCCCGGCATCCACACCCGGCTCAAGCGCCGCGGGCTGCTGCCTACCGAGCAGCTGGTCGACGGCGGCTACACCTCCCTGGCCCATCTGGAACAGGCAGCCCGCGAACACCAGGTCACGATCACCGGACCGCTGCCGGTCAACTCCACCCGCCAGCACCGCAGGAACGACGGCTTCGGCCGCGACGACTTCCACATCGACTTCGACCGCCGGCAGGTCACCTGCCCGCAGGGCGAGACCAGCGCGGGATGGCACGGCCCCTATCCGACCTCCTCACCCACCGCGGCACCTCTGATCGTGGCACGGTTCACCAAGAGCCAGTGCCTTCCCTGCCCGGCCCGCACCCGCTGCACGACCACCACCGACAGCGCCCGAACCGTGGGCTTTCCCCCGCGAGAACTCCGTGACCTGCAACTCCGAGTCCGCGCCGAGCAACAGACACCCGAATGGCAGGCCCGCTCCGCGGTCCGCTCCGGAGTGGAAGGCACCATCAACGAACTCGCCCACGGACACGGCATGCGCCGCTGCCGCTACCGGGGACAGCACAAAACCCACCTACAGCACGTGTTCACAGCCATCGCCGCGAACATCGAGCGCCTCAGCCGACGGCCGCCGACCAGAGAAGCACCTTCGTCCCGGCCACCGACCGCCTTCCAGAACTACCTGGACCAGCACGGAATCACCCGGCCGAGGTCTTGGCGGTCCGCCAGAAACTGAGCAGACCGCCAAGATCCCCGACAGAGTCAGCGTCGTGTCGGTCGGGCCCCTTCGGCTGGTGGGCGCGGACGGTTTCGAACCGCCGACATCTGCTTTGTGAGTTCGATCAGCCGGGCTTGGCGACACATGGATGTACATGAGACTGGGTCGTTGTCGACTGCTCGTTGCCGCTGCTGTCCGCCGTCGTTGATGTCAGGGGTGGATGTCAGGCAGGACGGTGAACAGGGCTGCCGAAGAGTTTCGGAGCCAGCGACGGTAGCTAGCCGTTAGGTCCGCGTGCATGGGTGCCGCCACAGCTGCCATGGTCACTGCCATCGTCGGAGTACTTGGCACGCCTTGGAACCTCTAACAGAATGATCGGCTGGTCTACGAGTCGACCTCCCAGAAGAGAGCGCCTTGCCTCCGCGGATCCTTGAGTTTCGGTCAGAGGATCCGGGTCTGTTCCGGGCGGGAGGTCGACGGCGAGATAGGTGCCCTGCAGCCATTCGTGGGCCAGGCCCAAGGCGACACCGTGTAGCCGCTCGTGAAGCTGATCAAATTGAGGGGTGGTCACGAGCCCGACTTCGTGACCACGATGCTGACCATGTGCTGGTCGTCGATGGTCACGACATCTCGATGGCAGATGCCGTAGGTGAAGAACGGCAGGCAGGCGCTTTCGAACGACCCTCCGTTTGTCCTGCTGCCTCCATGACCGCCGTTGTTCTCTTCCAGCACCTGCCTGCCGGCAGCATCAGCTCAATGTGGCGCACTCCGCGACGGCGAAGAAGGCGGCGTCATCTTCGCCTTCGATGGTCACTTGCCACGAGTCGCCAGGGCCCCTCTGGGTCTCAATGAGCTGGTATGCGACATCGGTCCCCGGCTCGTTAACGACGACGAACCCGCCGCCTGTGACGACACTTCCGGCGGGACACGTCGCGGTGGATGTCGCCGTGCCGCCGCCGCCCTCAGCTACTACGACCGTTCCCTCCACCTGGACGGTGGTGAGAACGCCGGTCGCACCCTGAGCCCCCTGAGCACCCTGAGCACCCTGAGCCCCCTGAGGACCCTGGGGGCCTTCAGCACCCTGAGCCCCCTGAGGACCCTGGGGGCCTTCAGCGCCCTGAGGACCCTGGGGACCCTGGGGACCTTCAGCACCCTGAGGACCCTGGGGACCTTCAGCACCCTGGGGGCCCCGCTTGCCCTGCGGGCCGCGCTTGTCACGGTCCCTGTCCTTGTCGCGGTCGGCACTCACGGCGCCGTTCGGACCCGGCAGTCCCAGGGTGTGGTCGCTGCCGGACCGGTGGATCGCGTCGGCGATGGCCGTAGTGCTCGAGACGACGTTGAGCACTACCGCGAGCGTGCCCACCGAAACGAGCGTGGCCGCTTTCACGCCGTACCTACGGATGGTTTTATTGCTCACTGAACGCTTCTCATCCTGTGGTTCGCGGGTGATGACGGCTGGCGGTCGGGGGCCGTAACGCGGCAGGGCTCCTGGTCGTTTCGGCTGGTGATCTCACTCGCCAACGTCTCGACACAGGAGCCCTGTTGGTCCCGCATCGTGCCATGCTCGACGTCCCGCACGAGGTCGTGGAGCACGTTTCCTGGCTCATCTACGCCCGAAGGTGTGAGCTGAACTCCCGCTGGCGCAGGCTGGGCTGCTTCCGGCAGGCCCTGCTTGTCCTGGTGCACCTGCGCAAGAACGAGACTCTGGCCCAGGTCGCAGCGGGGTTCGGCGTCTCCACCGCGACCGCCGGCCGCTACGTGAGCGAAACGGTCGACATCCTCGCCGAGCGCGCCCCGAGCCTGCACGAGGCCCTGCGCGAGTTGCCGCCGGAGGGGTTCGTCATCCTCGACGGCACCCTGATCGCCACCGACCGCATCGCGGCGGACGAGCCGTACTACTCGATGAAGCACCGCCGTCACGGGATGAACGTGCAGGTCGTGGCCGCGCCGGACGGGACACCGCTGTGGTTCTCGCGAGCGTTGCCCGGCCGCACGCACGACCTGACCGCAGCCCGCGCACACGGTGTGATCCAAGCCTGTCTGTCCCGTCAGCTCCTCGTCCTTGCCGACCGGGCCTACCGCGGAGCCGGAGCCACCGTCCGCACCCCCTACTACGGCCGAGACCTTCCCGAGAAGTACGCCCAGTTCAACCGGGACCACGCCCGGCTGCGGGCGCCGGGCGAACGTGCCTTTGCGCGCCTCAAGCAATGGCGGATCCTCCGCAAAGCCCGCTGCAGCACCAACCGCATCGGCCGCACGGTCGCCGCCGTTCACGCCATCGAGATCGCCTGGAGCTCAGGATGAGAAGCGTTCACTGGAGAACCTTTCCTCATGGAACCTCGAGTGACCACACCGCAAGCGCGCGCATGCCATGAGCACACTAAACTCACGTGCGCATCGTCGCTGGTAGCCGGAGGGGGATTGTTCACTCTTCGCCTTGAGGTAACTACGAGATAACCCCAGCAGCAAGCCGGAGATCGCCTGGACGGCGGCAATTACTGGAAATCTGATCGAAGATGGGATTCGAATGCGTTCGCGATGCGGTCGCTGTGACCCTTCCCCGAACGTTTCCTTCCGGGCCCTCCAGGCCCTTACGACGCACGACCGTGAGCAGTAGACGGCGTTCGAAGGCCTGCCCACCCCCGCCACCCAAGTGGCCCCGCACTCTGGTCACTCGGCCGGCCGACACCGCTCAACTCCGCGGCACCCGCTTGTGCACCCGCTGCTCCCAGCGCCACTGCCTGAAACGACATGCCGCCGAGCCGCTGATGTCACACGCCTTCGGTCGCCTCTGCTTCCTCGTCCTCGTTGCCACCCACGGCGTCGAGGGCGGTGGAGTCTTAATGACCGAGTCAAGGGGGCTGAGGACGGCCCCGATGCTGTCAGAGGTCTTCGCTAGCGGCCCCCAGGCCCTCCATGACCTGGTTGTGGAAGTCGCGCTCGGCCTGGCGGCAGGGGGCGGTGAAGAACATGCGTCCTGCCTCGGCAAGTCCGCAGTGCAAGAGACCCATGGTGACGAGCACGGCATCGGCCCCGTGGCAGTTGTGGTCCTTCAGCCACTGCTGCAGCGAGTCGGCGTCGTGCGTTGCCTCCCAGACTGATCGGGCCGATTCGACCGTGGCTGCGATGCGGGCTGATCGTTCTGGTCCGACGGTCACTGGCTTTGGCCTCCTGGGTCGACCGCAGCTTACTGAGGCCCCTTGTCAGGCCGGGCGGACGGATGGTGGCTGCATGGAGAAGGGCCGTCCGTCCCGGAGTAGGGCCCAGCGAACGTTGACGCGTCGGCGGGCGAGGGCGATCACGGCTTGGACGTGTTTGCAGCCCTCGGCTCGCTTCTTCAAGTAGTAGTCGCGGTTGGGGCCTTCGCGGATGATGCTGGTCTGGGCGGACAGGTAGAAGACCCGGCGCAGGCGTCGGCTGTAGCGCTTTGGGCGGTGGAGGTTGCCGCTTCGTCGACCGGAGTCCCTGGGAACGGGGACGAGGCCGGCGGCAGAGGCGAGGTGGCCGGCGTCGGGGTAGGCGGCCAGGTCGCCCGCGGCGACGATGAACTCGGCGCCGAGGATGGGGCCCATGCCCGGCAGGGACTCGATGATCTCGGCGTGAGGGTGAGTGCGGAAGGTCTGCCGTATCTGCTGGTCGATGTGCTTGAGCCGATCGTCCAGGGCCAGGATTTGCTCGGCGATGTCCGCGACGATTTTGGCGGCGAGGTCCTGGCCAGGCAGCTCGGTGTGCTGAGCCTTAGCGGCTTGCATTGCGGTGGTGGCGACCGCGTCGGCGTTGCGCACGTTCCGGCCTGAGAGCCAGGCGGCGAGGCGGGTCTGGCCGCGGCGGCGTATGGCTGCCGGGGTTTGGTAGCCGGTCAGCAGGATCAATGCGCCTTTGTGGTCGGCGTAGTCGAAGGCGCGTTCCAGCGCGGGAAAGATGCCGGTGAGCACGTCGCGGAGGCGGTTGAGCATGCGGACCCGGTCGGCGATCAGGTCAGATCTGTGGGCGGTCAGCAGGGCCAGGTCGGCGGCGAGCTGGGCGGGCACCTCGATGGAGGTGAAGTCTCGCCGCAGGCGCGCGGTGTCGGCGATCACGTAGGCGTCGCGAGCGTCGGTCTTGGCTTCACCACGGTAGGCGCCGGACATGCGGTTGACCGTGCGACCGGGAACGTAGACGGCCTGTTGGCCATGGGCGGCGAGTAGGGCCAGCAGCAGCGCGGACGCGGTGCCGGCAATATCCACGGCCCAGTGCACCTCGTCCGCAAGGGCGAGGATCTCGCCGAGCGCGGTCAGAATCGCGCTCTCGTCGTTGTGAACCTTCCGGCTCCATGCCGTCGCCCCGCTGTCGTCGCCCGCGACCAGCCAGTGATGGGCCTTACCTGCATCGATCCCGACCCAGAGCTGGGTCAAATGCTCGGCCATGTGCGTCTCCTCGGTTCAGGCAGCATGCCGTTCGGTCCGAGGAACACCCGCCGTCAGCTCCGTAAACAGCGACTAATGCGCACATCTCAATCAGCGGCCAGGGCGTCCCGGAGAGCCGGGCGGCCACTCCACCGGAGCCATCTGCGGCAAGCGGTTTTAGAGCCACACCCGACTCTCCCGGACCGCCGAACAACTTACGGAGCGGCTTTGGGCGGGAGCTGCCATGGGGCGAGAGATCATGGCCCGTACGCTGGTCAGCTATCGGGCAGTCTGTGGACCTGCCCGGTAAAGCACGACGTTGGGGCCATGATCTTCGAGGCTCGCCCCATGGCGGCTGCCTAAAGCCGTGGAGCCGACCGGCCCCAGCCACAGCGGGCTACCGTCCACCGCATCAGGTGTGCTCGCTCCAGCCGCGCGGCCGGCGGAGCCGGGGCCCGGAGCGGGGCGGAGACAGGAGCGTCGGGGCCCGGCGCTGGAGCCGGGGCCGCGCGCGGCGAGCGGAGCGAGCCGCCTTGAACCCGTAGAGAAACTCTTACCGCGCTGATCCCACGGCCTGCTGTCCGATCCCGGGAGATGCTTGACACTTCGGTCCCAGCTGATGGTTGACAGTGGCCGTGTTCGGCTTTTCTGTGCACGTCGTTGCGGCGTGTGGCGGGAGGCCGGGATTGGCGCTGGTGGAGTTGTCGGTTGTCGAGCAGAGATACCGGGCTGTCCTGGCCGTGCTGGCGGGTGCGACGGTGACGGAGGTCGCCGCTTCGCTGGGGGTGTCGCGGCAGACGGTCAGCGGGTGGAAGTCCCGGTATGCGGCCTCGGGCCTGGCGGGTCTGGCGGACCGGTCGCGTCGGCCGGCGTCGTGTCCGTATCAGGCCTCTGCCGAGGTGGAGGCGGCCGTGTGCGAGCTTCGACGTCAGCATCCTCGGTGGGGTCCGCGGCGGATCGCTCATGTGCTGGAGCGGTCCGGGGCAGTCACGCCGGTGCCGTCGCGGATGACCGTGTATCGGATCCTGGTCCGCCATGGGCTGGCGGAACCTGGGGTCCGGCGCCGGAAGCGGTCGGAGTACAAGCGCTGGCAGCGGGACCGTGCGATGCAGCTGTGGCAGATGGACATCGTCGGCGGCGTGATGCTGGTCAACCCGGTAACGGGTGAGTTGTCCGAGGCAAAGATTGTGACCGGTGTGGACGATCATTCCCGGTACTGCGTGATCGCGTCGGTGGTTGAGCGGGCGACCGGGCGGGCGGTCTGCGCAGCCTTCGCCCGGGCCTTGCAGGCGTTCGGGGTGCCGGAGGAGGTGCTGACGGACAACGGCAAGCAGTTCACCGACCGGTTCGGGCACGGTGGTGAGGTGCTGTTCGACCGGATCTGCCGGGAGAACGGGGTCGCTCACCGGCTCACCCAGCCGGCGTCGCCGACCACGATGGGCAAGGTCGAGCGGTTCCATCAGACGCTGAGGCGCGAACTCCTCGACGACTGCGGTGCGTTCGAGAGCATCGAGGCGGCTCAGGCGGCGCTGGATCGTTGGGTGGAGGAGTACAACTCCGTGCGGCCGCACCAGGCGCTGGACATGCAGTCGCCGGGCGATCGGTTCACGCCGGTTCCCGAGGAGGAGCGGGATGTTCTGGGGCTGAGGGTGCCGGGGGTGCTCGCGCTGGTGCCGCAGCAGCGGGCTTCCCCTGCGGCGCCGGATCCGGCCGAAGCGACGTCGGCTCCTGTCCCTCTTCCCGAGGCGGTGCAGGTGGACGAGGGCGGGCCGGTGGAGTTCGAGCGGGTGGTGCCTGCGAGTGGGAATCTGCAGGTCGCGGGCAAGCAGTTCTGGCTCGGTCCGGCCCGCTCAGGCCTGACGGTGACGTTCTGGGCCGACACTTCTGTGATTCATCTGCTGATCGCCGGAACGCGGATCAAGAGCGTGCGTTCGCACCTGTCCGTGGCGGACCTGGGACAGCTGGCCGCCCGCGGTGGACGTGCTGCCGGGCCGCCGCCGCTGCCTGCCGGGGACGGAGCCGCGTTCGAGGTGGACCGGGTGGTGAACAACAGCGGCCTGGTGGGCCTGGGCGGGCATCAGGTGCTGGCGGCGAAGATCCTGGGCGGTCGTGCGGTGAGTATCCGGATCGACGACGAGACGCTGTCGTTCTTCGATCCGTCGTCGCGGAAGCTGCTGAGGGTGCGGCCCAACCCGCTGACCAGCGAGGAAGTCAGTCGGCTGCGGGGCCTGCGTCCGGCTGGCCCGCCGCCGCGGCCGGGCGTCGAGCCGGTGCGGGTGCAGCGGCGGGTCAGTGCGGTGGGCACGGTCATGGTCTGCCGTCAGGTCGTGTCCCTCAGGCGCCCCTACGCAGGTCAAACGGTGACAGTGCACGTCTCGGACACGACGATCAGCGTCGAGCTGGACGGCCAGGTCCGCGTCATCCGGCGCACCACCGACATTCCCGTCCGCCACGTGAAAGCGAACAAGCCCTACAAGGTTTCCGATGTGGTCTAGGGCGTGTTGCGGAAGTGCCGACCGTGCAGCACAACGATGTCTGATTACCGCCAGCAAGGTCCTGCTGTGGTCCTCATGCTGGCGGCATGACGATGTCATCCACTACGGAGTCAGCAACAGTTCTCACCGGCATGTATGCGGCTGAGGCGGAGTACCTGGCGGCGGGAGGCCCTGGCGAGGCTTCGTTCGACCTCCTCGCCCCCTTCTTTGCGCCGGATGTCGAGCTGCATCAAGCAGATGCCCTGCCCTACGGAGGCACTTGGCGTGGGCACAACGGCATGACGCAGTTCTTCCTCATGATGGGAGAGGTGTGGGAGTCGTTCGAGATGGTGGAACAGGAGTTCCTGGCCACCGGTGAGACTGCGGTCGTGCTCACAAAGGTCCGTGCTCGCGCTCGCGCGACCGGCCGTGAACTCAGCTTCCCCATTCTGCAAGCGATCACGGTCAAGGACGGGCGGATCACCGAGGTCCGTCCGTTCTACTGGGACACGCGGGCTATCGCCGATGCCTGCGCCGTGCCGACACCGACAGACTGAGGTCGACGGCAAAACCCACTGGTCACAGCCACTCGTTGAGGAGGACTGCCACCAGCACGGTCGCCTCGTAACGGACGGCAAGCTTGTCGTATCTCGTGGCCACGGCCCGGTGGCGCTTGAGGCGGTTGATCCCGCGTTCGACCGCGTGGCGCTCGCGGTAGTCGGTCTTGTCGAACTTCGGCGGCCGACCGCCTCGGGAGCCGAGTTTCTGGCGGTTGCGAACTCGGTCCGCCGGGACCGGGATGGTCGCCTTGATACCGCGTCTTCGCAGGTAGGCCCGGTTGCGGCGGGAGTCGTACGCCTTGTCGGCCCGCACACGGTCCGGTCGCTTACGGGGTCGACCAGGACCGATCCGCGGCACCCGGATCGCGTCCAGGACGGACTCGAACTGCGGAGAGTCGCCTCGCTGCCCGGCCGCGATCAGCACCGACAGAGGCTTCTGCCCCCTGCTCGACGGCAAGGTGGATCTTGGTCGTCAGACCGCCTCGGGAGCGTCCGAGGCCGTGGTCGGCCGGCTCGACGGCAATGCCGCCGGGCGGCTCCTTTTGCAGGTCCCCCTTTTCGCCGCCCCGGCCGCGTGCTGGTGGGCCCGGCAGACGGTGGAGTCGACGTTCACGTCCCAGGTGATCAGGCCCTTCGCATCCGCCTCGGCCTGGAGGAGGGTGACGATCCTGGCCCAGGTGCCATCCCGCTGCCAGCGGCGGAACAGGTCATAGACCCGGTCCCAGGGCCCGTAGCGTTCCGGCACATCGCGCCAGGGAGCACCTGTCCGGGTCCGCCACCGTATGCCGTCTATCAGCTGCCGCCGCGTCCACACCGGCGGACGGCCCGGCTTGATGCCCTGCGGCAACAACGGCTCCAGCCGGGCCCACTGGCCATTCGTCAGATCACCACGTCCCACAGAGCGTGATCATCAACGAACAAGATCCACTTTCGCAACAGACCCTAGGCCCACCGTCAAGCATCAGCTGAGACCCGAACGTCAAACATCACGTGGGACTAGACACAGCCAGCTGCTATCACCGAGTCTGAGGGACTGCCGTCAAGACCTACCGTCAACGCCCCCGCAGCGGCTCGCTGCGGGGGCGTTTCGGCTGGTGGGCGCGGACGGTTTCGAACCGCCGACATCTGCTTTGTAAGTTCGCCCGGGCCGCCGTCGCACCTGGGCGAGTCACAGGCAACGGCGCTGCTGATAGCCGCTCGATGTTGCTGCTGTCCACTGCCGTTGATGTCAGCTATGGATGTCAGGCGCCCCCTCGATGCGAACTATCGGCGGGGCGGTCTCTTCTCTGAGGTCTGCGAGGCTGCACGGCCAGCGCCTCAGGTGCCCTGAAGGTCTACTACGGTCGGCGTGGTTGCTGTACTCCGCTGATGTACAACACGTCTGCTGACCACCGCGCCCTCTACCTCAGGTAGCGCAGATCTCCGCTGGTGGATGGCCGCAGGTGAGATTCACCCGAATGGAGTAACCGAGTTGGTGAACAGTAGAGTCAGGCGCCCACCATGAGTAACAGGCGACCGCGCAGAGATCTCTCTTCATTCGCAATACACGGGACGAGGCGATCCGCATGGTTGAGATAGCTGTCCCCATCATCGCTGCCCTCCTCGGTGGTACAGCAGCATTCTGGCTGACAACGTGGTGGAATCGCCCGCGACTAGACCTCACCCTTGTATCGATCGCAAAGGATCGAGACCCGGATGATCAAATAGAGATCAGCCCTCGAACCAAGGAAATATCGGATTCTTTTCTCGTAGGCCCGAGTCTCCAAAATATATCACCCTGTTCCGACGTTACAGAGACACGTAACCAGTCTGAGCAACTTCGAGACGGGGCCTCATCTCAAATTGAGCTGGCGAAGGAATTCAAGAGAAGACTTCGCAATTGCCACAATAAGGAGGAAAAGGTTGAATTCATTGAGGAATTGCTCAGTCCGCCAAGCTCCCTCATCTATATGGAGATTCGGTCAGGCCTCCGCCGTCGCGCACTTTCACCCTCGCCGGGACAGGCGCGAGAGCGGGAGCCGCTCTTCGACTTGCATGAGAAGGAGATGAGTGATCGCAGCATCATGTATCTGGAGCTACCGAATTTCTATCACCCCATATCGTACGACTCGCCGATAGGTGACGTGGACCTACAGAGGATTAGGCCGCTGGTTGAGGCGATGAGGTTCTTCGATCGCGATGCGCTGCGTGAGTGCCTAGAATTTGCCATTCAGGGGATCAGGGCCGACCAGGCCAGGGCGGACACACTAGTTACGAAGCTAGGGGATGCCCTTGAATCTGGCCCCTACAGGATATCCATGATTGTTGTAAATAAGGGGGCGCACACCGCGCTGTTGAGCCCCTACGGGGCCCTCAAAACGAGTGGCGCAACATTTGCGTTGGAGCCACTGCCGCTACGGGCCACAAAAATGATTGACGGGAAGGGCAATTGTCACCGCATCTCCGAGTCTTCGTATGTTTCCCTCGAACCGAAGTCGGCGAATACGGTGATTCTGGAGTCCGATCCGATGGATGGGGCGTCACCGCTAGGTGCAGCTTTTAACAAGAGACTTCTGAACTGCTCGGCCGTCGTCGTTCAGATAAAGAGGGGGATTCGGGGTAAACCTAAGAAGAAGACAATTTGGACCACGACTAAGGAATTTGGCGCCAACCTTTCCGGGGAACTTCGGCAGCACGCCATGGAAGTCGCGAAGCCATCCTCCTAGATCCCTTCCACGCGGAAGAGAGATCCTCTAGGTCGGCGGGAGCGGCTTTGGGCGGGAGCTGCCATGGGGCGAGAGATCGGGGCCCGTACGCTGGTCAGCGAAATCGGGCAGTCTGTGGACCTGCCCGGTAATGGCCCGATGTGGGCCCCGATCTTCGAGGCTCGCCCCATGGTGGCTGCCTAAAGCCGTGGAGCCGACCGCCCCAGCCCCGTACCGGCCTCGTTCTCACCTCGGGCAAGACGTCTCGCTCTAGCCGCGCGGCCGGCGGAGCCGGGGCCCGGAGCGGGGCGGAGACAGGAGCGTCGGGGCCCGGCGCTGGAGCCGGGGCCGCGCGCGGCGAGCGGAGCGAGCCGCCTTGATCGAGTAGAGAAACTCTTACCGCGCTGCTCCCATGGCCTGCGGTCGGTCTGTCGGCCTGTCCGTCTGCTGCGTTACGGTGCTGGTCATGCCTTCTGCGCTGGATACGCCCCAGGGAGCGGCCGAGCTGGCCGAGTCGTTGTTGCCACCGCTCGGGAACCGTTGGCTGCACACTCAGGCGGTCGCAGCTCGGGCTGTCGAAGCCTCGCAGGCTCTGCCCGAGAACGAACGGGACCTCCTCGTCGCGGCGGCCTGGCTCCATGACATCGGGTATGCACCCGAGCTGCGTGACACCGGATTCCACCCGCTTGACGGTGCCCGGCATCTGGCCTCGCTCGGTGCGCCTGATCGTCTGGTTCGGCTCGTTGCCCATCACTCCGGTGCTGTGTACGAAGCAGAGCAACGTGGGCTCTCGGCTGAGCTGGCCGTGTACGAGCGGGAAGACTCCCCGGTCCTGGACGCGCTGATCTTCGCCGACATGACCACCGGCCCCGCCGGGCAGCGCTTCGACTTCGATAAGCGCATCGACGAGATCCTGGTGCGCTACGAGCCCGGCAGCGAAGTGCACAACGCGATCAGCAAGGCTCGGCCCTACCTCGGGGGCGCTGTCGAGCGGACTCTCGCGCGGCTCGGCGATCAGCCGATGTAGGGCGTCGTTTCGCCGGAGAGTCCGCGATCGATCCGCATCCGCATCGACGGATGGATATTCAGCTCGTCGAGCCGGTCCGGCCGGACGAAGGCGACTTCCTTGCTCTCGCTGCTGGTGCGCAATTCTCCGCCGGTGATCTTCGCTGTGAAGCAGATCGAGAACTGTTGCCGTACCTCGCCGTCGTCGTACGCCATGACGTGCGCCGGGTTGGTGTACAGGCCGACCAGACCGATCACCTCGACCTCGAACCCGGTCTCTTCCTTCGTCTCACGTACCGCGGCGTCTGCGGCAGACTCGCCGACATCGACGCCGCCGCCGGGCAGGGCCCACAGATCGTTGTCGGTCTTGTGGATCAGTAGCACTTCGCCAGCCTCATTGCGGGCAACGGCGGTGACGGACGGGACGATGCTGTTCGCCTTCGGAGCGTTCGGATCGTTGAAGTAGTCGATGCGGGCCATGACTCCAGCGTCGCATGCCCGTCGCCGACTGCGGTTACGACGGGGTGCCCTGCTCCCACGCATAGTCGAAGCTCTTCATGTAGTGGCGGAACGTCCGGGCCCCGGGGATGTACCGGAAGTGCAGCACCGGGTTCTGTCCGGCCGGTGCGCCGAGAACGTGTGGGTTCACCAGGACGTCGTCGTCGAACCGGTAGATGGAGTTGTAGAGGATCGTGTCGTGGAGCCGGACCTCGACGCCCGGTGTCCTGGTTGCTGGTTCGAGGTAGCGGCGGGTGATCCGTGCTCGGGCGGCAAGGTCGCTACCGATGCCCTCTTCCTCGCCACGCTGGCGGACCATGTCCGACTCGGGGTCACCAAGGAGTACCCGGACCTGGGCTCCTGCCTTGGCCTTGTCCGTGAGCTGGTCCGGCAGGTCGGGGTGGCTGTCGAAGAGGAACAGGCCCGCGTACACGAGGATCTCGACGTGGCTGGACGCCTGCTCGATCAGCGATGACCAGAGGGTGGCCGGCACTGCTCCGCGATGCGGGTAGTACGTCACCAGTTCCGAAGTGCTGGCCGTCTCCGCCTGCTTCGTCACCGCGGGCCAGAGGTAGACCTCGTCCACGCCGAGGAAGCTGGACGCCTTCCATCGGTGACCTCGGTGTGGCGTGCGGTCCGTCGTGATCCAACGCTCGACGCTCTTGGGGTCCACTCCGACGTGCTGCGCGACCGACTGAACGGTCTCGCCCTTCGCCGAAATCGTCGCGCGCAGACGCTCGTTCGCCATCTCGGTACCGCCCTCACCTGGGGGACGCTAGGGACGTTTTGACGATAGCTCAGACGTCCCCAAACGTCCATACGGGCCGTGATGTGTCCATCCCTTCCTGCGGTCTCCTGATCTCACCGCCCGATACGGCGGCCCGAATCACCCTCAACCACAGGAGACAAGACGATGCGTCAGATTCCCGTCGACACCACCGGCGCCGTCGTGATGGTGGCCCAGCCCCCGCAGCCGAAGATTGCCAACCGTCAGACCGGAGAGGTCGCCACTGACCGGGACACCGGTGCACCGCTGATGACGGTCGACGTCATGTTCGTCATGAACGGCAACGCCGAAATCCTGAGCCTGACCGTTCCGGAGACCGGGTTCACCGGCGAGCTGACCACCGGCACCCCGGTCGGCCTCACTGGCGTGGTGGCCCGGCCATGGGAGAACGAGTTCAACGGCCAGAAGCGCCACGGCATCAGCTTCCGCGCGATCGCCGTCACCTCCCTGGCCGCGGACGCCGGCAAGCCGAAGGCGGCCTGATCGTGACCGGGACAGCGATCGGCCTGCTGGCCGTCGTCGGGCTGGCGCTGCTGCTCAAGTGGCGCCGCCCCGCCTGGTACTGGCTCGCCTTCGGCATCGCCCTCGCTGCCGTTCGGGTCCTGATCCGGTACTCCTCGGTCATGGACGCCTGCGGGCTCACGGTCCCGCCGTCCCGGCTGCGGTTGGCCTGGGCCCGCATCGCCCACCGGCCCATCCCGGCCCCCCGGCCGCCGCGCATCCTGGCCATGCGCCCGACCCGCACCGGATTGGTGCTGCGGCTGGGTCTCCGGCCCGGTCAGGACGCCTTCGACTTCGCCGCCTCCACCGACCGGCTGCGGCACTCGCTCACCATGCAGGGTGTCACCTCCCGCGAGATCAAGTCGGGTGTCGTCGAGCTGCGGATGACCGGATACGACGTGCTCAAGCGGGTGCAGATGCCCGCGAGGGTCGAGCGTGAGGGCCTACGCATCCCCGTCGCCCTGCGGGAGGACGGGGAGGTTCACTACCGCGACTACCGCCAGGTCCCGCACGCCCTCAACGTCGGTGCCACCGAGTCCGGAAAGTCCGTCTACCAGCGGCAGTTGGTCAAGGAACTCGCTGCACTCGACGTCGCCCTGGTCGGCATCGACTGCAAGGAAGGAGTAGAGCTCTACCCGCTCGCCCGACGCTTCTCGGCGCTTGCCGACAATGCCGACGATGCTGCCGACCTGCTCGACGTCCTCGTGGAGAGGATGGCTGCGACGTACCGGATCGTCCGTCGCGAGCAGCGCATCAGCTCGGACGTCCCGGACGCAGAGATCACCGCCGACATCTGGGGCCTGCCCGACCACCTTCGTCCCGTCCCTATCGTGCTCCTGGTCGACGAGGTCGCCGAACTGTCGCTGTTCGCCAACGCGGCAGAGAAGAAGCGCCGCGAACGGATCGTCACTGCACTGGTCCGGCTCGTCCAGCTCGGCCGCGCTGCCGGCATCTACGTCGAAATCTGCGGCCAGCGCTTCGGCTCCGAACTCGGCGACGGAATCACCATGCTCCGCGCCCAGCTCACCGGCCGTACGGCACACCGGGTCAACGATGAAGCCTCCGCCAAGATGGCGTTCGGCGACATCTCCCCCGATGCAGTATTCGCCGCCACCCAGATCCCCGCGAACCGCCCCGGCACCGCCGTCGCCGGTGACTCGACCGGCGGCTGGGTCCGCATCCGCACCCCGTTCACCTCGCTGCGCCAGGCCGTGAACGTCTGCAACGCCAACGCACACCGCACGCCGGACCTGCCGGAGCTGGCTCCGTTCCGGCCGCTGCCCCCCACGGTCTCGCTCGCCAAAGTGCCGGCCCAGGCAGAGGCACCCGCCTCCGTCTGACCCGCCCCCGCATCCCGGTCGGCGCGACCGCCTCGTGCCAGCTCCCTACCCCTGCCATGCCCAAACGCCCTGCAAAGGAGGTGAAGACATGACCCGCAAGCTGCGCGTCGACGCCGTCCTGGTGCAAGCCGTGATCGCCGGGGCCCTGTCCTTCGCCCACCTGCACGACCTCGCCGCCGCTGCCGGACAGACCGGATGGAAGGCATGGGCCTATCCCGTCTCGGTCGACCTGCTCCTGGTCGCCGCCTGGCGTCGGCTGCGCAACGACGGCCCGTCCAGGCTCGCCTGGTGCTGGTTCCTGATCGCCCTGGTGGCCTCGCTCGGCGCGAACGTCGCCACCGCCGGATTCCTCGACCTCCAGCACCCGCCCGCCTGGCTGCGCTTCGGCATCGCCGGATGGCCCGCACTCGCTTTCCTCGGCGGCACACTCCTCGCCCACTCACCCGCCGCGACCGACCCCGCCCATGAGTCGGAGCCGGAGCCTGAGCCGGTCGAGGTTGTGCCGGCCGAACCCGCCCCCGCCTCTGAGCCCGAGCCGGTCGAACCTTCGGACCCTGCTCCGGCCCTGCCCGCCGCTGAGCCTGCTGCCGCTCCGGCTCCGCCGGTCCCGGCCGCGCTAGTCGACCACGCCCGCAAGGTCGCCGACGACCACCACGCCCGTACTGGCACACCGATCGACATCGACACCCTGCGAGCCCGCCTCGGCGTCCCGGCCCCCATGGCCGACGCCATCGCCGCCCAACTTGCCTGATCAGAAAGGACAACCCGTCATGTCTGCCCGCGACTTCTTCCACTCCGTGATGCGGATCGGCCCGGTACAGGTCGGCACCCACCGCGACCGGCACGGCCGCACCAAGCACGCCGCCGTCTGCACCGCCGACCGCTGCGGCTGGTCCTCGGACTACACCAGCCGCTCGGCCGCCACCCTCGCCGCGCGCACCCACCGCTGCCGCATCGCCTGACAGGAGACCAACCGATGAACGTCGAACTCCCGCTGATCCTCGTCATCGCCGTCTTCGGCTACTTCGGCATCCGGCTCTTCCGCCCGCCGACCTGGCTGATCGTCGTGTTACTCCTCGGCGGCTTCCTCCTCGCCGACACCTTCCTGGCACCCGCCATCGAGTCCGGCACCCGCACGGGCGTCGACGTCGTCAACGAAACCCAGAAGTAAGCGAAGGGAGACCGTCATGCTCCGCCCGCGCATCCCCACCATGCCGACCCCGACCGGCATCGTCACACCGCTCGCCGTCCAACCGACCCGCATCGAGCAGCAGCATTCCGCTCCGGCCTGCACCTGCCAGCACACCCCGCCCGCTGCTCACGTGCCTGCGCCCGTCCCGGCTCGGCCCGCCGTCCAGATGACTCCGGGCACCCTCCTCGCCCTGATCGCCGGTGGTGCCGGAGTCGTGCTCGTCGTCGGCGCGGTCCTGGTCTCGATGCTCCTGGCGGTCGCCGTCACTGCGGCCTCGGTCGCGGTCTGCGCGCTCGTCGTCCGCTCACTGCTCAACAACCCGCGCAAGCGCTTCTGACCAGCTCCGGGGCGGTCGTCAACCGCCAAGTCACCGCCGCCCCGGAGCCGCACCCAACCCATCCCGAAGGACAGGAAGGAACACCCATCATGACCGACCGCATCACCGCCCCCGCGCGGGTCTGCTCGAACTGCGACGGCTTCCCCACCGTCCGCGTCACCCTCGGCGGCCGCGACCGACACGGAAACCTGCGCACCATCACCGTCCACTGCCCCGCCTGCCACGGCACCGGCACCCGCCCCGTCCGCACCGCCCAGCTGGTCGGGGGCCGGGCATGAACGACATCACCGTCACCGCGCACCTGACCACCGACACCCGCACGCGCGTCGTCGTCTTCGCGGACCACGAATTCGTGAGCCTCCGGATCGGCGGCGGCCCCGTCGACATCGCGCTCATCGCCCCCGCCGGCACCGCCGACATCCTGCGCGCCATCTCCGCCGCAGCCGACCAGGCCGCCCGCGAACTCGACGCCCTGCCGAACCTCGACGAGGAGAGCGCGTGACCGACACCGCCACTGCGGCGGGCCTGGACCCGGCCACCCTGGACGATGTCCTCCGGGTGGCCGGGTCCCCCGGCTTCGACCGCTGGAAAGACCAGGTGCACCGCACCGGCGGCTGCTCCGACCCGATCCACCTGACCGGCTGGACTCTCGCCAAGGACAAGACCACCGGCGAGACGCTGCGCCGCTACTCCACCGACACCGAACCGGACGGACGGCTCCGCGTCGCCTGCGGCAACCGCCGCGCCTCCCGCTGCCCCACCTGCGCCTACACCTACGCAGGCGACACCTACCACCTCATCCGCGCGGGCCTGGCAGGCGACGAGTCCAAAGACATCCCCACCACCGTCCGCGACCACCCCCGCGTCTTCGCCACCCTCACCGCGCCCTCGTTCGGCCCGGTCCACAACCGGCCCGACCGTGGCGTCTGCCGCTGCGGCGCCCGCCACCCCGAGGACGACCCCGCCCTGGGCACCGCCCTCGACCCGACCACCTACGACTACGCCGGGACGGTCCTGTTCAACAACCACGCCGGACAGCTCTGGCAGCGCTTCACCACCCGGCTCCGCCGAGAGATCGCCGCCCGCGCCGGACTCACCCAGCGCGAGCTGAAAGGCGTGCTGCGCCTCTCGTACGGGAAGGTCGCCGAGTTTCAGAAGCGGGGCGCGATCCACTTCCATGCCGTGATCCGCCTCGACGGGCCAGACGGCCCCGATACGGCCCCGCCGTCCTGGGCGAGCGTGCAGCTGCTCGAGGACGCTATTCGCGCCGCGGTCGCCCACTCGTACACGACGATCACGGTCCCGGCCGCCGGAGACCAGCCCTGCCGGCCTTTCCGCTGGGGCCGCCAGCTCGACATCCGCCCGGTCAAAGCCTTCGGTGACGGCTCCGACATCACCGAGAAGGCGGTGGCCTCCTACGTGGCCAAGTACGCGACCAAGGCGGCCGAGTCGACAGGCAGCCTCGACCGCCGGATCGGGAACCGAGAAGTGCTCGACCTCCTGGACGTGCCCGACCACCCCCGCCGCCTCATCGAGGCCTGCCTCGACCTCGCACCCCTCTACCCCGACCGGAAGCTGGGCGCCTGGGCGCACATGCTCGGCTTCCGCGGCCACTTCTCCACCAAGTCCCGCCGCTACTCCACCACCCTCGGCGCCTTGCGCCAGATCCGCGCCGACTACCGCGCCGCCCAAAACCACGACGCCCTCGGCGACCCGGACACGGTGCTGGTTCTCGCCTCCTGGGAGTACGCGGGGCACGGCCACACCCCCGGTGAGTCCGCCCTCGCCGCCTCGATCGCCCGAGACATCCAACTCAACCGCGAAACCGCCCGCGAAGCACTGCAAGACCAACTCGCCCTGGAAGGAGCCGCAGCATGACCACCGCCCCCGCCGAACTGCTGACCGTGCCCGAGGTCATGGCGCGGCTCAAGCTAGGACGCTCCACGGTCTACGACCTCATCCGATCGCGCCGCTTGACCTCCATCACCATCGGACGAGCACGGCGCGTACCGGCCGACGCTGTACGGGACTTCATCACCCGCGAGATCGAGGAGGCTGCCTGATGGCCTCCCAGCGCAAGCGCAACCCCAACGGCGCGGGCACCATCACCAAGCGCAAGGACGGCCGCTATCAGGCTGCCGTCTACGTCCTCCAGCCGGACGGCACCCGCGCCCGCAAGTTCGCCTACGGCAAGACCTGGGCCGAGTGCGACGCCAAGCGCCGCGAACTCCTCGACAAGGTCGCCCAGGGCGTGCCCGTGCCCACCAAGTCGGCCAAGCTCTCCGAGTGGCTGCCGTACTGGCTGGACAACATCATCAAGCCGCGCAGGAAGCGCACGACGTTTGCCAAGTACGAAGTACACGTGCGGCTGTACCTGGTCCCGATGCTCGGCTCCAAGCGGCTCGAATCGCTGAGCGTCGCCGACGTCCGACGCTTCCTCGTCCAGCTGGAGAAGAAGACCACCGCCGCGACCGCCAAG
The DNA here is from genome assembly GCF_025854275.1 of Streptomyces peucetius. Lineage (NCBI taxonomy): Bacteria > Bacillati > Actinomycetota > Actinomycetes > Kitasatosporales > Streptomycetaceae > Streptomyces > Streptomyces peucetius. Next base: position 2,306,726 of record NZ_CP107567.1, read on the forward strand.
GAGTCGCACCGCGTGCTGCGGACCGCCCTGACGGCTGCCTGCCGCGAGGAACTGGTGACGAGGAACGTGGCGACGCTCGTCGAGCCGCCCTCGGTCGACGCCCGCGACTTGTCGCCGTGGTCGTTGGACGAGACGTTGGGCTTCCTGGCCGCTGCTCGTACCGACCCGCTTTATGCGGCTTTCGTGCTCGCCATCGCGCTCGGATTCCGGCGTGGCGAGATCGTCGGTCTTCGCTGGGAGAACCTCGACCTCGACAATCGGGAGATCCGCGTACGCACCCAGCGTCAGAGGGTCCGCGGGGAGGTGTACGAGGACGATCCCAAGGGACGCCGGCGGAAGCAGACTCTGCCCCTCCCCGCCATCTGTGTTGCTCCCCTGCGCTGGCAGCGTCTGCGGCAGGCTGCTCAACGGGAGCGCGCCGGTGCCGACTGGCAGGAGACCGGTTACGTCTTCACCACACGGACCGGGCAGCCGATCGAGCCGCGGAACCTGTACCGCTCCTTCACCCGCGTCGCCGATTCGGCCGGCATCCGCGTCATCCGGCTGCACGATGCCCGGCACGGCTGCGCGACCCTGCTGACCGCGGCCGGGGTCGCTCCCCGCGTCGTGATGGAGATCCTCGGGCACAGCCAGATCGCGGTGACGATGAACGTCTACACGCACGTCGTCCAGGACACGCAGCGCGAGGCTGTCAGCCACATGGACCGGATGCTCAAGAGGCGGCCCGGCCGTGAGTGAACGCCACCGTTGATGTCAGAAGTAGATGTCAAAGGCCCCCAGCCATGATCGGCTGGGGGCCTTTGCACTGGTGGGCGCGGACGGTTTCGAACCGCCGACATCTGCTTTGTAAGAGCAGCGCTCTACCCCTGAGCTACGCACCCGTGGATGAGGCAACAGCGTACATGGCGTACAGCGTGCAGCTCCAAACCGTTCCGCCGGTGCCGTTGCCGTCGGCGGCCCTCGTGGCGGTGTACGGGGGATAGCCCCAGCCGGGAGACGGTGGGCGGCCGGATCGATCGGGGCCGGGTGCGCTCGTAGTGTGAAGGGACATCACAGAGAGCTACCTGGGGGAACGATCGCCATGACCAGCAGACTCCGTCGCCATCACCGCCGTGCCGTACGGGGCGGGCTCGCCGCGTCCGGGGTTCTGCTGCTCGGGGTGGGTCTCGCCGGGTGCGGGAGTGCGGACGCGAGCGAGGCACCCGTGGAGAAGAAGTCCTTCCCGCTCAGTGGCAAGGCCCTGACCATCGACTCCGACAACTCGGACATCGAGCTGGTGCCGGCCGATGTCGAGGAGGTGGAGGTGACCCGGCAGGTCGACGGGTGGGTGTTCCTCGGGAACGGGCCGGACGCCACGTGGAGGATGAAGGACGGGACGCTCACGCTGAAGGTGAAGTGCGACGCCATCGCCAGTGACTGCGTGGCGCAACACATCGTGAAGGTGCCGCGGGGTACCGCTGTGACCGTGGACGACGACAACGGGAGCGTGCGGGCGAGCGGGTTCGGCACCCCGCTGAAGCTGCGGTCGGACAACGGCAGCGTGAAGGTCACCGACTCCAGCGGGGCGCTCGAGCTGGACAGCGAGAACGGCAGCATCGTCGCGGAGCGGGTGACCGGGAAGAGTGTCGTGGCCAAGTCGGACAACGGGTCGGTGCGGCTCGAACTGGCCGGGGTGCCGGATCTGGTGGACACGGTGAGTGACAACGACCGGGTCGAGATCCGGCTGCCCGCCGCCGGGGCGCCGTACGCGGTGGACGCCAGGAGCGACAACGGGGACGTGGATGTCGCCGTGCCGACCGACGCCGCCAGCGACCACGTCGTCAAGGCCGTCAGCGACAACGGCGAAGTCGTCGTGCGCAGCGCGAACTAACGGACCCGTGTGTTCGTCCTTACCTGGTGGGAGAATTAACCGCACCGGGACCGGGCAGGGCGGACACAGCACGGGAGAGGGATGTGACGGCGAGAGACGCACGGCCGCGCCATGAGGCACGAGCGATCGCCGTCCGGGGTGTTTCCCTGACTGTGCCCAGGGGCCCCTGGGATGCGACGAGGCGTGCCAGGCGCGCGAGGAGCGTTGCCGGGGGTGTTCGCCGCGACCTGCGGGCCGTTGTGGCGCTGATGCTCGTCCCGGTGCCGGTGTTCGTCGCCGCAGCGGCGCTGCTGCCGGCCGCGTTCGCCGGAGGTGGAGGGACGCGACGCTGGTTCGGCGGACGGGGCGAGAGCCAGCGGGCGGACGCGCAGGCCGCCAAGGACGCCGCCGCGGCGGCGTTCTACGAGCTGGACACGGCGCAGCGGGATCTGCGGATCTCCATCGAGACGATCACGGCCGTGGACAGTTCGCCGGGGGCGCGCCGCGCCGTTGAGGATTTCGCCGCTCTGGGGCGGCGGATCGACGAGGTGAGCCACGCCTACATCTCCGCCGTCGACGCGCATGACCTGGACCGGGACGACCTGGAAGCATCGGTCGCGGCTCAGGCGCGTACGCAGTTGACCCGGGCCAGGGACGACCTGGTGCGGGTCAAGGGGGATCTTGACCGGTTCGAGCAGGGGCTGGGGCCGCTGCTCGACAAGGCGGAGACGCAGCTGGCCAGGCTGGCGCCGGCGGTGGAACGGGCGCGACAGGCGCTCCTTTCCGCGAGCAATGCTCTCGATTCGGTCCGGGGTTCCGGCTTGAGAGCGGACGATCTCGCCGCCCGCCTCGCCGCCCTCGGCCCCGAGCTGACCAAGCTCAACGAAGGCGCCGGCCGGCACGGCGTCCCCGAGACCCTCCAGCGCGCCGACCGCGTGCTGCGCGACGCCGAAGCCGTACGGGCGGAGGCGGAACGGCTGCCCGAACGCGCCGCCGAGATCGACAAGCGCCTGGTGTCGCTCCGTACCCGCGCGCAGGCGCTCACCAACCGGTCCGCGCAGGTCGAGCCGGTGCTCAGCGAACTGCGTCGCCGGTTCACCGCCGCCTGCTGGCAGGACCTCCAGCCCGTCCCCGAGCAGGCGGCGCTCGCCGTCCGCCAGGCCGAGGAGAAACTGGCGGAGGCAGGCAAGGCCCGCGAGGAGCAGCGCTGGCCGGACGCGACGGCGCTGCTGAGCACGGTACGCGCGCTGCTGAACTCGACGGACGAGGCGGTCTCCGCGGCCGGTGACCGGCTACGGCGCCTCAACGCCGTCGCCAAGGACCCGCAGCAGGAGATCGAGCGGACCCGGTTCGCCATCCGCGACGCCCAGCGCCTCGCGATGGCCGGCCGCAACACCCCGGACCCGCGTCACGCCCGCCCTCTGGACGACTCGGTGGCCCGGCTGGACCGTGCCGTCGCCGGACTCGAGGGCAGGCACCCCGACTACTGGCATTTCCTCACCGAGACCGAGGGTGTGCGGCGGACGGTGGCGGGCGTGGTCGAGCAGATCCGCGAGGACCGGGGCGCCGCCGGCGGCGGCTGACCGGGCGAGCCGCTGTCCACCGCGCCCGGGCACCCGCGCGCGACTCGGCAAGTCGGCGACAGGTGTGCCCCGGCCGACCGGCGACTCGGGTGCACCCGGCACCCCCGCGGACGCCGTCCGTCCGCGCGCCGGTTGTACCGCCGCGGCGTCGGGCGGATCCTGAGATCTCCGGGGTGTACGCGCACGTACGAAGGAGGCCGGCGATGGCCGCACACGTACTGCACTCGAGGAGAACGGACCGGGGCGGCGAAGGGCACGGCCGACGTCATGGCCCGGCCCGGCGCCGTATCAGGCTGGACGAGCACCTGCCCGTCGACCACCGGCTCAGCCGCTTCTACCGCGTCGGCGCCGGGCTGATGGGGCTGGTCCTGGTCGCGTTCGGAATCCTCGGGCTCATCGACCGGATCGGCTTCTTCGACACCCGCGGCGACACCGTCGCAGGGCTGAACACCAACGGCGCGCTGAGCGTGCTGTCCATCGCCGTCGGTCTGCTGCTCTTCGTCGGCATGGTGATCGGCGGCAACTTCGCCTCGACGGTGAACATGGTGCTCGGCATCCTGTTCATCCTCAGCGGCTTCGTGAACCTGGCCCTGCTCGACCGCAGCTTCAACCCGCTCGCGTTCCGCATCCAGAACGTGATGTTCAGCTTCGTGGTGGGCGTGATGCTGATGTTCTTCGGTATGTACGGGCGGGTCAGCGCGACCCTGCCGCACGACAACCCGTACTGGAAGGCCCGCCACCCCGAGGAGGCCGAGCGGGAGCAGCGCGCGAGCAGGCGCCGCGCGGACCTCGCGGCAGGCCAGCCGCTCGCCCGGCCGCCGTCCTCCGCAACCACGGCCCGGCGCTCCCCGGAGGCCGCGGCCGGACCCGCGGGCCACACCGCCGCCGAACCCGCCGCCGGACCCCCCGCCGGTACGAGCCGGAGGACCGGCCGACGGCTGCTCTCCCGCAAGCCGCGCGCACGCCGCTAGCCTTACCGGCATGCCTCGTTACGAATTCCGCTGCCGGACCTGCGGCGACACCTTCGAAGTGAACCGCCCGATGGCCGAGTCCTCCGCCCCCGCGAACTGTCCCGAGGGCCACGGCGACACCGTCAAGCTGCTCTCCGCCGTCGCCGTCGGCGGCACGGCGTCCGCCGCGCCCGCACCGAGCGGTGGCGGTGGCGGCGGGGGCTGCTGCGGAGGCGGCTGCTGCGGCTGACCCGACCGGGCCCTGGCCGCGGCCCCACCCCGGACCGGGCGCCCCCGGTCGGCCCGCCTCACGTACCCAGGTAGCGCAGCACCGCCAGCACCCGCCGCGAGTAACCGGCCGTCCCCGTGAGCTCCAGTTTGTCGAAGATCGCGTTGATGTGTTTCTCGACCGCGCTCAGCGAGACATGGAGACGGCCGGCGACGGCCGCGTTCGTGTGGCCCTCCGCCATCTCCGCCAGTACGTCGCGTTCCCGTGGCGTCAGCCGCGCCAGCGGGTCGGTGCGCGTGCTGCGGGCCAGGAGTTGTCGTACGACCTCCGGGTCGAACGCGGCCTGCCCCCGTCCGACGCGTTCCAGCGCGTCGAGGAACTCGTCGACCTGTACGACACGGTCCTTGAGCAGATAGCCCACGCCCCCGCTGTCGGCGGTGAGCAGTTCGGTCGCGTACCGCTTCTCGACGTACTGGGACAGCACCAGTACGCCCACCTCCGGCCGGTCCCGCCGGATCTCGACGGCGGCGCGCAGTCCTTCGTCGGTGTGCGTGGGCGGCATGCGCACGTCCGCGACGACGACGTCGGGCGGCGACGCGTCCACGGCGGCCAGCAGCGCGGCGGCGTCGCCGACGGCGGCGAGCACTTCATGGCCCTCCTCCGCGAGGAGCCGTACGAGGCCCTCCCGCAGCAGGGTCGAGTCCTCGGCGATGATCAGGCGCACGGCAGCTCCGCGGTGACGACGGTCGGACCGCCGGCCGGGCTGTCCACCCGGAAGCGGCCGTCGAGAGCGGCGACCCGGCTCGCCAGTCCGGTCAGTCCGCCGCCTGCCGGGTCGGCGCCGCCCGCCCCGTCGTCCTCGACGCGTACGACGAGCGTCGGGCCGTCGCGGCGTACGGCGACGTTGATACGGGTGGCGCCCGAGTGCTTCACGACATTGGTGACGGCCTCGGAGACGACGAAGTACGCGACCGTCCCGACCTGCCGGGAAGCGGGCGGCCCGTCCACGGTGAAGGCGAGGTGCACGGGCAGCGGCGTGCGCTCGGCGACGGTCTCGAGGGCGGCGCACAGCCCGGCCTCGTCGAGGACGGTCGGGTAGATGCGCCAGGCGACCTCCCGCAGTTCGGCGAGGGCGCGGCGGCTCTCCTCGTGGGCCTGGAGCAGGAGCCGGCCGGCCCGGTCCGCGTCCCGGCTGCGGCGGGCGCGGCCGAGGAGCATGCCGAGGGCGACGAGTCGCTGCTGCACGCCGTCGTGGAGGTCGCGTTCGATACGGCGGCGTTCGCCGTCGACGGCGTCCATCATTCCGGCGCGGGTGGTGGCGAGCTGGGCGATGCGCCGCTCGAGGTCCTCGTGGTGACCGGGGCCGAGGAGCCGGCGGGCCACGTGCCCTTCGAGCAGGGCGATCCCGAAGACACTCTGGCCCGCGAGGAAGACCAGGAACAGGCCGAGGAGACCGGTCCCGGCGACTGCCCAGGGGTACTCGATCTCGTGGACGGTCCAGCCGAGCGCGGCGTATCCGACGTACAGCAGGCCGACGAGCACGCAGAAGATCACGAGCCCGCCGAGCAGCCCCAGCGGCCAGCGGGCCGCGACGTACCGTGCGGCACGCTCGTTCCCGTACGAGCCGTACGAGCCGTACGAGCCGTACGACGCGGACGACGCGGACGACGCGGACGAGGAGGACGAGGAGTGCGGGGAGGACGAGGAGGACGAGGAGGACGAGGAGGACGCGGCGGAGACGCGCGTTCCGAGGAAGCGGCCGAGCCTGCGCCGCTCGAGGCCCGCAAGGCGAGCGGCGACAGCGCCCAGCGGCCCCTGCACGGCGCGCCGGCCCCGTGGCCAGCCGAGCACCGGCAGCAGAGCCAGCCCGCCGAGCAGCGTGAAGAGCAGCCCTGCCACGGCGGTCACGGTCCCGAGCACGAGACCCACCGCGTAACGGGCGCCCTGCGCCGCGATCCCCTTCATGATCCGCCACGCTAGCCGCTGACGTCCGCCCGGCACACTGCGGAAAACCGCAGGAAGGTGTGCGGCTGCCCTCAGGGTGGCTTCAGCTGCGGTTGTCCAGCATGGGGCCATGAATTCCGCGATTGAAAGCAGCGCCCCGGGCTGGGTCAACAGCCTCATGGAGACCTTCGGCGCACCGGGTGCCGGTGTCGCCATCGCCCTGGAGAACCTCTTTCCGCCGCTGCCGAGCGAGGTCATCCTTCCGCTGGCCGGCTTCGCCGCGAGTACCGGGCAGTTGGGCCTGCTCGCGGTGCTGCTGTGGACGACGGCCGGTTCGGTGGCCGGCGCGCTGGCGCTCTACGGGATCGGGGCGGTGCTCGGCCGCGACCGTACGGTGGCGATCGCGGCCCGGCTGCCGCTGCTGAAGGTCGCGGACATCGAGCGCACGGAGGCATGGTTCGCCCGGCACGGGGCGAAGGCGGTGTTCTTCGGGCGGATGATCCCGGTCTTCCGGTCGCTGATCTCCGTCCCGGCCGGTGTGGAGCGGATGCCGCTGCCCCTGTTCCTGACGCTCACCACACTCGGCAGTGCGATCTGGAACACGGCCTTCGTCCTCGCCGGTCACACGCTGGGCGAGCGGTGGGAGGACGTGACCGGCTACGTCTCGGCGTACTCGAAGGCGGTGCTGGTGGCTGCGGTGATCGCGGTGTTGGTGTTCGCCGCCGCCCGGCTGCTCAGGCCGGGGGCGGGATCACGACGGGGCTGACGCGCCCACGGGCCCGGCAGCGCACGCCGGGCGACGGCGACGGGCGGCCGAGGGACCTGTCGGCCCGCTGCCCCACGGCTCCGCTGCCGCTGCCCGCGCCCCACTGCCCCCGCCCCGCTGCCGCCTCACGCCAGGGGCGGGATCACGACCGAACTGATGCCCTGCCGCTCACGGCGGAACCGGCGCGCCTCCTGCCGCAGCAGCCGCAGGATCTCCTCGCCCGCCGCCACACCCATCTGCGGCAGCGCGACGACGTGCGGCGCCTGCCAGGCGGCCTCGGCGAGCTCGCCGTGGCCGGGCCGCCAGGCACGGTCGGCGTCGAGCAGCAGGTCGGCGTCGAGGAGCGAGTCGCCCGCCGCCAGGGTCAGCGCGGCGCCGGTGCGGCGGGCGACCTCCCGTACGGCGGCGCTCTTCGTCAGCGGCTTCGGCACCGCGTAGATCTTGCGGCCCTGGAGCGAGACGGTCCAGCCCCGGGGCTCCGCCCATCCGGCGAGTTCCTTGACCCAGTCGTCCGGCAGCAGCGAACGCTCGACGACGAGGTACGCGAAGAGGTCCTCCGCGACCCGTTCCTTGCGCAGCCAGGCCGGGTCGGCGGTCCTGTTGAGATGGGCGCGGACCTCACCGAGGGGCGCGCACTCGGCGGCGAGCCGGTGCGCGACGGCTTCGCGCCAGTCGCCATCGCTGACGCCGTCGACGAGCAGATGCCCGCCGTTGGCGCAGATCGCGTACTTGGGCGGCAGGCCGGGCAGGCTGATGCGCTGGTACTGCTTGCGGGTGCGGGTCGTCGTCGGGACGAAGACCGTGTCCTGGGCGAGCTTGGTGAGCAGTCCGGCGGCGCGCTCGGTCATGTACGACAGGGGTTTGTGCTCGTGCACCTCGACGCACAGCAGCCGGGGGGCGACGGCGTCGGGCATGCCGAGACCGAGCGCCGCGTTCGAGTAGATGAGCGTGCGGTCGAGGTCGCTGGCGACGAGAACGGTCACTGGGACACCGCCCTGCCGTCGGCGCCGGTGGCGCCGCGGGTGTACTTGGGGTGGATCAACCCGACGCAGCTGTAGGGGAGTTCGTCGACCTCCTCGACCGGCACGCCGCGCTGCTCGGCCAGCAGCCTCACGTGGTCGAGGTCGGCTCCGGCGCCGCGGCTCGCGAGGATCTTCCACGGGACGCGGCGCAGCAGGACGCGGGTCGTCTCGCCGACGCCGGGCTTGACGAGGTTGACGTCGTGGATGCCGTAGTCCTCGCTGATCCGCTCCACCGCGCCCCAGCCCTCCCAGGTGGGGGTGCGGTCGGCGGACAGCAGTTCCTTGACGTCGGCGTCGACGGCCGAGGTGACCTCGTCGAAGCGGGCGGCGACGGTGTCGAGGAAGTGGCGGGACACGTCGGAGCCGGCGAGTTCGCGGTAGAACTTCGCGCCGTGGAAGTCGTCGGGGCCGACCAGGTCGGCGCGCAGGACGGTACGGGATATCAGGCCGGAGACCGTGGAGTTGAGGCAGGCGGAGGGGATGAGGAAGTCCTCGCGGGTGCCGTAGGTGCGCACGCAGCCGCCGGGGTCGGCGAGGACGGCGATCTCCGGGTCGAAGCCGGGGAAGTCCCGCAGCGCCTCGGCGAGTTCGCGGGTGATGGCGCCCTTGCCGGTCCAGCCGTCGACGAAGACGACGTCGGCCGGGTCGTGGTTCTCGGCGAGCCAGCGCAAAGCGTTGGCGTCGATGCCGCGGCCGCGCACGATGGAGACGGCGTAGTGGGACAGGTCCAGGCCGTGCCGGTGCCGGGCCCAGCGGCGCATCAGCACGCCGACGGGCGTGCCGGCCCGGGCCAGCGAGACGAGCACGGGGCGCGGTGTCCGTTCGGCGAGGACGGTGTCGGTGACGGTTCCGACGGCGCGGGCGATACGGGCGGCCGACGCCGTGAGCGCGGTCTCGAAGAGCTGCTGGTACTGCTCGCTCGGCTGGTACTCGACGGGCAGCGACTCCGCGTAGTGCGCGCCGCCGCTCTGGATGGCTTCCTCGCGCTCCTCCGTGGGTGCCTCGAGCTCCACCTCCGAGAAATCCTGGAGCAGCCAGCCGACCTCCTCCGGCGCGTAGGAGGAGAAGTCGGGTCCGCGGAGCGGCTGGGGCAGCATGGAGGGCCTTTCAGGTCCTTCGGGCGCGTGGTTTTCCGGCGCGTGGCCGGGGAGTGCCGGTACGTAGCTGGGGACGACGGCGAGCACGACGCGGCCGGTGTGGGCGGCGAGCCTCGCCAGCAGGCCGTCGGGCGCGTGCAGTTCCGGGGTGTCCGCGGCCGAGTCGACGACGGCGACGACGGCGTCGAAACCGGCGCCCGCCACGTTGTAGGCGTAGCGCTCGCCGGGGCCGTCTGCCGGGTCGTCGTGGGCGGGGAACACCAGCCGGGTGCGTATCGCGTAGCCGGGGTCGTCGACGGCGAGGACGGGCGAGCGGGTGGTGGTGGAGTAGTACACCTCCGGAACGGCGCCGGCCTCCTCCATGGCGAGGGCGAGGCGCAGGGGCGCGTACATCAGCTCCTCGCAGCCGAGGACGAGCACCCGGCGGGCCTCGCCCACGGCGTCGGCGACCTGGGCGGCCATGCCGGGCAGCGCGGCCTCCAGGGCGGCGCGGTGGGCCGGGCCGAAGCCGTGCCGCCCGCCGTCGGGGACGCCCGCGGGCCAGTCGAGGCCGACCCGGACATGGCGGGGTTCAGCGGCCGAGGGCGTGTCCCAGGCCGCCTGCTCGTGGTGTGCGACCAGTGCCCGGCCCTTCTCCAGGACACCGTCCGGCAGGCTGACCGTGCCGGACGCCAGGGCCACCAGGTCGACGCGGGCGCCGATCTCCTTGGCGAAGGCGTCCAGCCGGCCGAGGTCGGCCGCGGAGCGCATGTCGACCAGGGCCACCACCACATAACGGTCGCGCGGGTAGCGCTCGTGCAGGTCCCGGATGGTGTTGAGGACCGTGTTGCCCGTGGAGAACTCGTCGTCGACGAGCACCAGCGGGCCCGTCCCGGACAGCAGTGCCGGGTCCTCGGGAAGCAGGAGATGGGAGGTGGCGTGCGAGTGGGACTCCTCGAAGCCGCCCGCGGGGGTCACGCCGTCGACCGGGCGGCGCGTGGAGTGCAGATAGGGCGCGAGCCCGATGCCGTCCGCCACCGAGTGGCCGAGTCCGGTCGCGGTCTCGGCGTACCCGAGGACGACCGCGCGCCGGCACTCGTCCGCGCCGAGCAGGTCACGAACGCGTGCGCCGAGGTCGTAGCCGGCCTGCCGGACGACCGCCGGCCGCTGCGGGACATGCTTGCCCAGGACGTTCGACACCAGCAGATGCGCCCGCTTGGGGTTGCGGCGCAGGGCCAGGCCCAGCAGCTCCCGGAGCCCCTCGTCGCCGACGAGTGCGACTCCGAGCCGCTCCGCGACCCAGCTTCCCGACCACACCACGTTCTCTTCGCCCCTTGTCGTCATCGGTCGTCCGCCGTCACCGGTCGTCCGCCGTCATCGGTCCGCCGCCGGTTGGCCGTCATCAGTCGGTCAGCCCGGCCGCGAGCAGTTCCACGAAACCGACATCCTCCTTGGCCACGCCGAAGACGTCGGCCCGCAGCAGTGTCCGCTCCGCCCAGGCGCGGTGCGGCTTCACCTCGTTCATCTTGTTCGTGTACGACGAGCGCAGCACTCCGCCGCCGTCGCGCTCCGGCCGCAGGATGTCCTGTGCGTCGCTGAACTCCTCGTGGCTGACGACGGACAGTGCGTGCACCGGCAGCACGTGGGAGGGGTGGATGCAGGTCTTGCCCATCAGGCCGTTGGCCCGGTCCAGCTCGATCTCGCGGAGCAGACCGTCCAGGTCGTGCGCGATCAGCGCGGTGCGCAGTTCCTCCGCCCGGCCCTCCAGGAAGGGGCTGCGGCGCAGCTGCGGTTTGAACATGCGCTCCTGGGACCTGAAGTACTCCCACACCGGTCCGGTGATCGTGAAGCCCGTACCGTCGGAGCGGCCGAGCACATTCACCACGTCGGCGATGACGGACGTCACGATCCGTACGTCGTAGGCCGTCATGTCGGGCGAGCGGCGCAGCCCGTACGCGGAGCAGAAGTCGGTGACGCCGAGGCGCAGGGCGAGGACCCGGTCACGGTACTTGTCGACGGTGCGGGCGATGCCGGTGAGCGCCTCGGTCCTGGTCTCCAGGTGCAGCAGCTCGGGCGACTCGAGGACGGGCATGGCGAACAGCCGCCTCCCGCCGGCGGCCTCCGCCGTGGCCGCCGCCTCGAGGAAGGGCACGCCGCGCTCCTCGGTGAACTTCGGCAGTACGAATCCGGACAGCAGGCGTCCCGACGGTCCCAGGCGCCTCACGAGATCCGGAATCTGCTCGGGGGTGCGGACCCTGATGAAGAGCAGCGGTGCTTCCACGCCACGCGCGTCGAGCTCGACGAACTGCCGGACGAGGTTCTCCTCGGCGTCGACCACCTCGGCGTCGTCGATGGAATCCTCCAGGCACAGCACCATGGAGACGACCCCGCGGGCAGCCTGCTTGAGCACGTCGTCGGCCAGCCGGGGCCGGGTGGCCGGGCTGTAGAGGGTGGCTCCCAGGGCGGCGGCCAGCGTCCTGGCAGCCGAGTCGGCACCGAAGTCGCACGGCTCCTGGTGGAACAGCCTCGCCCGGTCAGCGGGCGGGATGTGCCCGAAATGACGCATAAGAATCCCCTGTACTGCCGGTTAGGGCCTGACAACATGTGGCCGGTAATAGTACGTAAGCACAGGTGTCAAGAGTTCCCCAACTGCATGAAATCGAGGTAACTCGTCCGCTTCTCGCCCGTGCCCCCGACGTGGCCGGGCGAGGGACGCCACGGCCCGGAACTGGGCCCCACGTTGTCCCGGCGCCCCTCGTACAGGCAGGATGACGGGCATGACGCACGCGATGCTGAAGGGCTCGAACGTCCCTCTTGATGCCACGGCGGTACGGGCCGTGCTGCGCTGGACGCCGGGCGCGGGAGTGCCGGATGTCGACGCCTCCGCCCTGCTGCTCGGCAGCGACGGCCGCGTGCGCTCCGACGAGGACTTCGTCTTCTACAACCAGCCGCGCCACCCCTCCGGGCTGGTGCGGCGGCTCCCTAAGAAGCGCGTCGCCGAGCATCTGACCGACACCGTCGAGGCCGACCTGGCGACGCTGGACGCGTCGGTCGACCAGGTGGTGATCGCGGCGTCCTCGGACGGCGGCACCTTCGAGCACGTGCACGACCTGCGGATACTGCTGCACGACACCGGTGCGGCGGACGGCGAGCCGCTGGCCGTCTTCGACGTGAAGCCGGAGACCGGCGAGGAGACGGCCATCATCTGCGGCGAGCTGTACCGGCGCGGTGACGGCTGGAAGTTCCGTGCCGTGGCGCAGGGCTACCCGACGGGGCTGGTGGGGCTGGCGACGGCGTTCGGCATCTCGGTCGAGGAAGCGGGAGCGCCCGAGGCGCCCGCGGCCCCGGACGCGCAGCCCGCACCGGACGCGCAGCCCGCACCGGCGTACGGCTACCCGCCCTCGGACGTGACACAGCCCGCGCCCGCGCCGTCGTACGCCCCGGCGGCGCCGCCGGCCTACGGCTACCCGCAGCCGGCCGCGGCTGCGGCGTACGCCCCCGATCCCGCCTTCCGGCTCCCCCCGATGGGCCCACAGTTCCAGCGGCCGTAGCAGCCCCCGTCCCCCGCCGGGCCGCACCCGGAAACCCGACGGCGCCCCGATGGCAGCCGCCCGGGGCTATGCGCGGGACTGGGACTTGTAGCCGCGGCCCCACTGGAGGCCCCAGCCGTACAGCCGGTCCAGTTCCGCCTGGAAGCCGTAGACGAACTTCACCTCACGGCGCACGATCAGGTCTCCCTTGACGTTGTCGACCGAGAACACCGCGCAGGAGCGGGCCTGCGGTGCCCGTTCGTCGAGTTCTATCTCCACGCGGGGGCCGTTGCTCGGATAGAGCGTGACGTGTGCGTGGGTGCGGTCGAAGGCCGGGGTCTGGTCGTAGATGTAGACGAAGAACAGCAGGCGCTTGATCGACTCGCGGTGGTCGAGGTTGACGAAGATCGTCTCGCCGGACGGTGCGCCGAAGCGGTCGTCACCGCTGAGCTTCACGAACGGCGGGCCGTTCAGGTCGCCGAAGAAGCTGCCCAGCGGCTGTACCACGCCCTTGCTGCCGTCGGTCAGCTCGTACAGACAGCCGAGGTCCAGATCGACGTTGACCACACCCTGCGTGTGGGCCTGGACCACGTCCGGCTGGAAGAGCTTCATCGGGTTGCGCAGCAGCCGGCCGCTCTGGCGCGAGCGGCCCTCGATGTCGGAGGTGCGCATCCGCCAGGACAGGTTGACGCGCAGGTTGCCGGTGGCCGCGCCCTGTTTGGTGAGCGAGACGGACGGGTTCCGCCTGGTCAGCGCGATGGAATTGGTCGCGGCACTGCCCGAGTCGAACTGCGCCGCACTGCCCCGCCACAGGTTGTCCCAGAAGGCCATGCCCCACCCCTAGTCGTCCGTTGTGCTCCGTGCACACGCCACGGGGCGGCCGGGAGCACCCGGCCGCCCCGTCAGAAGCGTTCCTCAATGGTGGGGGCGTCACACCCCGGAGGAGACCCCTGCCTTCTCCTCAGGGCCGCCCCCCGCTTTTCCCTCTGCTTCGATCGCCTTGTTGCGGCGGACCGAGGCCAGGAAGGACGCGGCGATCAGGAACACACCGACGAGTCCGGTGATGATCTCGCTGATCTCGTGCTGGATGGTGATGAGCAGGATGACGGCCAGCGCACCGATCGCGTAGTGGGCGCCGTGCTCCAGGTAGACGTAGTCGTCCAGAGTGCCCTGGCGGACCAGGTAGACCGTGAGGGACCGGACGTACATGGCGCCGATACCGAGGCCGAGCGCCATCCAGAAGATGTGGTTGGTGATGGCGAACGCGCCGATGACGCCGTCGAACGAGAACGACGCGTCGAGCACCTCGAGGTACAGGAAGAGGAAGAACGCCGCCTTGCCGGCGAGGCCGACCGCGGAGACGGGCTTGCCCTCCTTCTTGGCCTGCTCCTCCTCCTCGTGCTCGCGCTCCTCCTCTTCCTCGAGCTTGTCCTCGAAGTAGCCGGAGAGACCGCCGACGACGAGATACGTGATCAGACCCGCGACGCCGGAGAGCAGAACGGTGGCCGACTTGTCGGCGTGGCCGGTGCTGGTGTGCGCGTTGGTGGCGAAGGTGATCGCGGTGACGAGCAGGACGATCAGTGCGGTGCAGACCGACAGCATGTCGATCTTGCCGAGCTTGGCCAGCGGCCGCTCCAGCCAGGCGAGCCACTTGTGCTCGCGCTCCTCGAAGATGAAGTCCAGGAAGATCATCAACAGGAACATGCCGCCGAACGCCGCGATCGCGGGATGCGCGTCGGTGACCAGGGCCTCGTACTGCTCCGGCTGGTCCATGGCCAGCTCGACGGCCTCGATGGGCCCGACCTTGGCGCTGATGGCGACGATGACGACGGGGAAGACCAGCCTCATGCCGAAGACAGCGATCAGAATGCCGATCGTCAGGAAGATCTTCTGCCAGAAGGCGTTCATCTTCTTGAGGATTCCGGCGTTGACGACCGCGTTGTCGAACGACAGCGAGATCTCGAGGATCGACAGGATCAGTACGATCCCGAACGCCTCCCAGCCCCATTGCCAGGCGGCGAATGCTAGGCCGGCCGCCGTGACGGCGAACGACCAGCCGAAGGTTTTCAGAACCACTGGCTACCCAATCGTGTAATTGTCCCCCGGGTGATGCCTGGGGGAACCTCCCCCGCACCGCACGCGGCTTTACGAAACGTTGACTCCGAAGTCTAGAGCGATGCCCCGCAGCCCCGACGCGTACCCCTGCCCCACGGCGCGGAACTTCCACTCGCCGCCGTAGCGGTAGAGCTCACCGAAGATCATCGCGGTCTCCGTGGACGCGTCCTCGCTCAGGTCGTAACGGGCGAGTTCCTGGCCGTCCGCCTGGTTGACCACACGGATGAAAGCGTTGCTGACCTGGCCGAAAGTCTGGCCGCGGTTGTCAGCCTCATGGATGGAGACGGGAAAGACGATCTTGTCCACATGGGCGGGCACCTTGGCGAGATCCACGAGCAGGGACTCGTCGTCGCCGTCACCCTCGCCGGTGAGGTTGTCACCGGTGTGCTCGACGGAGCCGTCAGGGCTCTTGAGCTGGTTGTAGAAGATGAACCACTCGTCGCCGAGCACCCGCCCGTTCTGGCAGAGCAGCGCGCTGGCGTCGAGGTCGAAGGGTGCGCCGGTGGTGGAGCGCGCGTCCCAGCCGAGCCCTACGAGCACCTGAGTGAGATTGGGTGCGGCCTTGGAGAGGGAGACATTGCCTCCCTTGGCGAGCGTGACGCCCATGTTGGTGAGTCCTCCCCTGGTGGCTTTGTGCCGAGGGCCCGGTAGGGGCCCAGGCGCGTCCGGCGCCGCACGGAGAGTGCGGCGCCGGACGCGGAGACTGCTGCCTGTGTCAGACGTTCATGGTCAGACGTTCACGCCGAAGTCCTGCGCGATGCCACGCAGGCCCGAGGCGTAACCCTGGCCGACGGCACGGAACTTCCACTCCGCGCCGTTGCGGTACAGCTCGCCGAAGACCATGGCGGTCTCCGTGGAGGCGTCCTCGCTCAGGTCGTAGCGGGCAAGTTCGCTGTTGTCGGCCTGGTTGACGACGCGGATGAAGGCGTTGCGCACCTGGCCGAAGGACTGCTGGCGGCTCTCGGCCTCGTAGATCGAGACCGGGAAGACGATCTTGTCGACGTCGGCCGGGACCGAGGCCAGGTTGACCTTGATCTGCTCGTCGTCGCCCTCGCCCTCGCCGGTGAGGTTGTCACCGGTGTGCTCGACGGAGCCGTCAGGGCTCTTGAGGTTGTTGAAGAAGACGAAGTTTCCGTCGTTGGTGACCTTGCCCTCGGTGTTCGCCAGCAGGGCGCTGGCGTCGAGGTCGAAGTCGGTACCTGTGGTGGTCCGGACGTCCCAGCCCAGGCCCACGGTCACCGCGGTCAGGTTCGGCGCGGCCTTGGTCAGCGAGACGTTGCCGCCCTTGCTGAGGCTGACTCCCACGAGTCCCTCCATTGGTTTCAAGGGGCAGCGCCCCCGTAGTGCGTGGTTATTCGGATCAACGAACGGATCCTAGTGACCGGTTCCCGCTCGCCGTGTCATTTCCGGGGGACAACCGCTGAAACCCCACGTGGGGGATCAGAGGGAGTCCAGCGCCTTGACGTAGTCGTTCAGGTCGCGGGCGTCGGGCAGACCGTTGACGACGGTCCAGCGCACGACGCCCTCCTTGTCGATGATGAAGGTGCCGCGCACCGCGCAGCCCTTCTCCTCGTCGAAGACGCCGTAGGCGCGCGAGGTCTCGCCGTGCGGCCAGAAGTCGGAGAGCAGCGGGTACTCGAGGCGCTCCTGCTCCCCGAAGACGCGCAGGGTGTGGATCGAGTCGCTGGAGACGGCCAGCAGCTGGGTGTCGTCGTTGACGAACTTCGGCAGCTCGTCGCGCAGCGCGCACAGCTCGCCGGTGCACACGCCGGTGAAGGCGAAGGGGTAGAAGAGGAGCACGACGTTCTTCTCGCCGCGGTAGTCCGCGAGCGAGACGGTGCGTCCGTGGTTGTCCTTGAGCTCGAACTCCGGCGCCTTGTCGCCGACCTCGATCGCCATGGAGAGCGTTTCCCTTCTGTAGCCCTGTGAGTCTGCAGCCCTGTGAGCCGTTGCGGTGCGGGAACAGCCTACGCAGAAGGCCCCCGCCGGCTCGCGCCGGTGGGGGCCTGGTGCCTGCTCTTCGCGGCTCGGCGGCTCAGCGCTTCCCCGACTTGGCCCCCTTGGGGGTGACCAGCCGGCTGCCACTCCAGTCCTTGCCGGCGGTGATGCTCTTGGTCTGGGAGAGACCCGCTGTCTGGGCGGCCTCATTGATGTCGCTGGGCTCGACATAGCCGTCACGGCCGGTCTTGGGAGTCATCAGCCAGACGACCCCGCCCTCGTCGATCAGACCGATGGCGTCCACCAGTGCGTCGGTGAGGTCCCCGTCCTCGTCGCGGAACCACAGCACGACGACGTCTGCGACGTCGTCGTAGTCCTCGTCGACGAGTTCCTGGCCGGTGACGGCCTCGATGCCCTCACGGAGTTCCTGCTCGACGTCGTCGTCGTAGCCGATCTCCTGGACCACTTGTCCGGGCTCGAACCCCAGCCTTGCCGCCGGGTTGGTCCGCTCCTCCGCGTGGTCCGCGGTCGCGCTCACGGCTTGCCTCCTGATCGTTTTCGACAAATGCTTCGGCCGCGCGCGTACGCGCGGCATTGGCCGTAGTCCACACGGGCGGGGCGGATCGCGCAAGTACCCGGCCGTACAGACCGCCGAAACGGTGACGTTTGCGGCTGTCTCGACGCAACTCCAGGCAAGCGACGGGTCCCCGCCACAACGGTGGCCACACCCTTCGGCCGCCTACGCGGCATTCCTACCCTTTCACATCCTCATCGGAACCGAACGACCGAACGAAACGCATGGACGGCTCGGGCGTAAGGTTGCGATTCGGTGCGGTCCGTACGCCGGGTACGCGCCGGATGTCGCTCAGACACAAGGGTTACCTCCGGGTAGAGATGACGTCAGCCTCCCCGCGGTACACGATGGGAGGCGGTGCGACAGCTCTGCCGACCGAGTGCCCCCGAACAGCGAAGGAACAGCGTGGCTTCCGGATCAGATCGCAACCCGATCATCATTGGCGGCCTTCCCAGCCAGGTCCCGGACTTCGATCCTGAAGAGACCCAGGAGTGGCTGGACTCCCTCGACGCCGCCGTCGACGAGCGGGGCCGGGAGCGGGCCCGCTACCTGATGCTCCGCCTGATCGAGCGGGCGCGCGAGAAGCGCGTCGCCGTGCCCGAGATGCGCAGCACGGACTACGTCAACACCATCGCCACCAAGGACGAGCCGTTCTTCCCCGGCAACGAGGAGATCGAGCGCAAGATCCTCAACGCGACCAGGTGGAACGCCGCGGTCATGGTCTCGCGCGCGCAGCGCCCCGGCATCGGCGTCGGCGGGCACATCGCCACCTTCGCCTCCTCCGCCTCCCTGTACGACGTGGGCTTCAACCACTTCTTCCGCGGCAAGGACGACGGCAGGGGCGGCGACCAGATCTTCTTCCAGGGGCACGCCTCCCCCGGTATCTACGCCCGCGCCTTCCTGCTCGACCGGCTCAGCGAGCAGCAGCTCGACGGCTTCCGCCAGGAGAAGTCTAAGGAGCCGTACGGGCTCTCCAGCTACCCGCACCCCCGGTCCATGCCGGACTTCTGGGAGTTCCCGACGGTCTCCATGGGCCTCGGCCCGCTCGGCGCCATCTACCAGGCGCGCATGAACCGCTACATGGAGGCGCGCGGTATCGCGGACACCTCCGACTCGCACGTGTGGGCGTTCCTCGGCGACGGCGAGATGGACGAGCCCGAGTCGCTGGGCCAGCTGTCCATCGCCGCGCGTGAGGGCCTGGACAATCTGACCTTCGTGGTCAACTGCAACCTCCAGCGCCTCGACGGCCCGGTCCGCGGCAACGGCAAGATCATCCAGGAGCTGGAGTCGCAGTTCCGCGGCGCCGGCTGGAACGTGATCAAGCTGGTCTGGGACCGCTCCTGGGACCCGCTGCTCGCCCAGGACCGCGACGGCGTGCTGGTGAACAAGCTGAACACCACCCCCGACGGCCAGTTCCAGACGTACGCCACGGAGACCGGCGCGTACATCCGCGAGCACTTCTTCGGCGGCGACCAGCGGCTGCGCAAGATGGTCGAGAACATGACCGACGACCAGATCCTGCACCTGGGCCGCGGCGGACACGACCACCGCAAGGTCTTCGCCGCGTACACGGCGGCCAAGGCGCACAAGGGCCAGCCGACGGTGATCCTCGCCCAGACCATCAAGGGCTGGACGCTGGGGCCGAACTTCGAGGGCCGCAACGCCACGCA
This sequence comes from Streptomyces peucetius, assembly GCF_025854275.1. Classification (NCBI taxonomy): domain Bacteria; kingdom Bacillati; phylum Actinomycetota; class Actinomycetes; order Kitasatosporales; family Streptomycetaceae; genus Streptomyces; species Streptomyces peucetius. The sequence goes on from NZ_CP107567.1 coordinate 2,325,972, forward strand.
CCAGATGAAGAAGCTGACGGTCGACGACCTGAAGCGCTTCCGGGACCGGCTCCACCTGCCGATCACCGACCAGCAGCTCGAGAGCGGCCCGCCGCCGTACTACCACCCCGGGCGGGACTCCGAAGAGATCCAGTACATGCACGACCACCGCAAGTCCTGCGGCGGATACGTGCCGACCCGGGTGGTGCGGGCGAAGCCGCTGGCGCTGCCCGAGGACAAGACGTACGCAGCGGTGAAGAAGGGCTCCGGTCAGCAGTCGATCGCCACCACCATGGCGTTCGTCCGACTGCTGAAGGACCTCATGCGGGACAAGGAGATCGGCAAGCGGTTCGTGCTGATCGCGCCCGACGAGTACCGCACCTTCGGCATGGACTCGTTCTTCCCGAGTGCGAAGATCTACAACCCGCTGGGCCAGCAGTACGAGGCCGTGGACCGTGAGCTGCTGCTCGCGTACAAGGAGTCGCCGACCGGTCAGATGCTGCACGACGGCATCTCGGAGGCCGGCTGCACCGCCTCGCTGATCGCCGCCGGTTCGGCGTACGCCACGCACGGCGAGCCGCTGATCCCGGTGTACGTCTTCTACTCGATGTTCGGCTTCCAGCGCACCGGCGACCAGTTCTGGCAGATGGCCGACCAGCTGGCACGCGGCTTCGTGCTCGGCGCCACCGCCGGGCGGACGACGCTGACCGGCGAGGGCCTCCAGCACGCGGACGGCCACTCGCAGCTGCTCGCCTCGACGAACCCGGCGTGTGTCGCCTACGACCCGGCGTTCGGCTTCGAGATCGCGCACATCGTCCAGGACGGTCTGCGCCGGATGTACGGCCCCGACGCCGAGGACGTCTTCTACTACCTCACCGTCTACAACGAGCCCATCCAGCACCCGGCGGAGCCCGCCGACGTGGACGTCGAGGGCATCCTCAAGGGCATCCACCGCTTCAAGCAGGGCGAGCAGGGCTCCATCCCCGCGCAGATCATGGCGTCCGGCGTGGCCGTGCCGTGGGCCGTCGAGGCGCAGCGCATCCTCGCCGAGGAGTGGAACGTACGCGCCGACGTGTGGTCGGCGACGTCGTGGAACGAGCTGCGCCGCGAGGCGGTCGAGGTGGAGCGGCACAATCTGCTGCACCCCGAGGAGGAGCAGCGCGTCCCGTACGTGACGCGCAAGCTGTCCGGCTCCGAGGGCCCGTTCGTCGCGGTGTCCGACTGGATGCGAGGGGTGCCCGACCAGATCGCCCGCTGGGTGCCCGGCACCTACCAGTCGCTGGGCGCCGACGGCTTCGGCTTCGCGGACACGCGTGGCGCGGCCCGTCGCTTCTTCCACATCGACGCCCAGTCGATCGTGCTGGGGGTGCTGACCGAGCTGGCCCGCGAGGGCAAGGTCGACCGCAGCGCCCTGAAGCAGGCGGTGGACCGCTACCAGCTGCTGGACGTGGCGGCGGCCGACCCGGGGGCGGCCGGCGGCGACGCGTGACGGCCTCGGCCGGCCGAGTCACGGCTACGGCCCGGTAAAGGGCGGCGGACCCGACGGGTCCGCCGCCCTCGCCGTTTCCTTACGATGCATGCCATGAAGCAGCAAACCGCCCAGGTCCGCTGGGAGCAGCGCCTGCAGACGCCTCTGCTGTCGCTCTCCCTCGTCTTCGCGGTCGCCTACGCGGTGCAGATCGTCACCCCGGGCGCGCCGGACTGGGTGCACAAGACGTGCCAGGTGGCCGAGTGGGTCGTCTGGGGCGCGTTCGCCGTCGACTACGTCGTACGGCTGGCGCTGGCACCCGGGAAGTGGCTGTTCGTGCGCAGCCACCCGCTCGATCTGGTCGCGGTGCTGCTGCCGCTGGTGCAGCCGCTGCGACTGCTGCGGCTGGTGTCCACGCTGCTGCTGGTCGGCCGGCGGGCCCGGATGGCGCCGCAGATCACGCTGACCACCTATGTCGGCGGCGCGGTCGTCGGGCTGATGATGTTCGGTTCGCTGGCGGTGCTCCAGGTGGAGCGGGACGCTCCCGGCGGGAACATCAAGACGCTCGGCGACGCGGTGTGGTGGTCGTTCACGACGATGACGACGGTCGGGTACGGCGACCTCTCGCCGACGACGGGACTGGGCCGGGTGCTCGCGGTCGGGCTGATGATCTCCGGCATCGCGCTCCTCGGTGTCGTGACCGCCAACATCGCGGCCTGGTTCATCTCCCGCTTCGAGCGGGACGACGCGGCGGAACGGCGGCAGACGGCGCTGCTGGAGGCGCTGACGGCCGAGGTGCGGGAGCTGCGGGCGGAGGTGGCCCGGCTGTCGGACACGCAGGGCACCGCCGCCGTGCCCGAGGCGCCCGCGCCGAGGGTGTGAAGGGCGGGCGGTGACCGCCCGGAGCGTGAGGGGCGGGCGGGTGACCGCCCGGAGGAAAGGTGTGGCTCATGGGGAACGGGACGGGCCCGGACCTGGCGGGGCCGGCGCGAACGACGTCGGCGCACGGCGCGGGATGGACGCTGCGTTCCGCGGTGGCGGCGGACATCGAGCCGATCGCGGAGTTGCGGGCCAGGGTCATGCGCGCGGACCTGGAGCGCCTCGGGCGCTACGACGAGCACCGGGTGCGGCAGCGGCTGCGCGACTCCTTCTCCGCACGGCACACCTCGGTCATCATGATCGACCGCGAACTCGCGGGATGCGTCACGGTCCGGCCCTGCGAAGGCAGGCAGTGGCTGGAGCACTTCTACCTCGATCCGCGTCATCAGGGCCGCGGGCTGGGATCAGCCGTCCTGCGCACGGTGCTGCGGCGGACCGACGCAGGGGACGACCGTGGGTCTGAACGTCCTGCAGGGCAGTGCCGCCCGCCGGCTCTACGAGCGCCACGGATTCGTCGTGGAGGCCCAGGACCCGGTCGACGTCTTCATGGTGCGCCCACCGGCCACAGCGGCGGGCACCGCTGCGAACGCCTGACCCGCCCCGGGCAGGGCGGGCCCGTGCCCGTGGCACGGGCCGGGTCCTAGTTCTCCCAGATCTTGAACGCCCTCGCCCGGTAGGGCGACCTGGGCACCCACGTACCGCCGCCCGGGTAGGTCTCGAACTCGCCGGTCTCCGCGCACTCCCGCGACTGGTAGGTCGTGACCGGCCTGCCGGTGCGGTTGGCCAGGGCCTGCGCCGAGGTGCCGGAGGGCAGCGGCACACAGCTCTCGATGTCGGTCCCGGCGAGCTCATGGGTCTGGCGTGCGCCGCTGAAGTCGGTCCCGGCCCACAGGCACAGCTCGCCGGCCGCGCACTCCCCGAGGCGCGGTGGCGCCGCGGCGGACGCGGTGGCGGTCGGGAGCGGCTGCAGCAGCATCGGCAGCAGTACGGCGGCGGCGGTCAGGGTCGCGGCGGTGGTCCTGCGCATGAATGGTCCCCGTGGGTCGTACGAAGCGGTCGACCGCAGCCTGACCTGCGGTGTCCCGGTCGCGGAAGGGGCGGCGGGGCGAATCATCCGGATAGGCGACAGCCCCGTCGCGGGGTGCCCGGCGGGGCTGTCGGTGCGGGTGGTTGACGTCAGATGTGGGCCGCGCCCGCACCGGCCTCCGCGTTCTCGCCGCGCTTGGTGAGCAGGGCGACCAGCGCGGCGACGACCGCCACGATCCCGGCGACGGTGAACGCCATGCCCATGCCGGACATGAACGTGTCGTGGATGACGTCACCGATCCTGGTGACGAGATCGGGCGTCATACCGGGTGCCTGGGCCAGCTCGCCGGGCACGGCGCCGAACTCGGCGGCCTGCTCCAGCCGGGGGTCCGGCGGGACCGGGATGCCGGCGTCCTGCCAGTTGCCCGCGAAGTCGGCGTTGACCTTGGAGGTCATCACCGCGCCGAGGACGGCCGTGCCGAGCGCGCCGCCGACCTGCATCGCGGCCTGCTGGAGACCGCCCGCGACGCCGGAGAGCTCCAGCGGGGCGTTGCCCACGATGACCTCGGTGGCGCCGACCATGACCGGCGCGAGGCCGAGGCCGAGCAGGGCGAACCACAGGGACATCGCGAGGGTGCCGGTGTCCTCGGTGAGCGTGGTCATGCCGAACATGGCGGTGGCGGTGCAGACCATGCCGCCAACGAGCGGGACACGCGGCCCGAACTTGGTGATCAGCACACCGGCCAGCGGCGAGGAGACGATCATCATGCCCGTCAGCGGCAGCAGCCGCAGGCCACTGTCGACGGGGCTCATCTCCTGGACGCCCTGGAGGAAGAACGTCACGAAGAACAGGCCGCCCATGAACGCGAAGGCCATCAGGACCATCAGGACGGTGCCCGCGCTGAGCGGGACGGAGCGGAACATCGCGAGCGGGACCAGCGGCTCGGCGACCTTGGTCTCCCAGACGGCGAACAGCAGGAAGAGGACCACTGCCGCGACCAGCCAGCCGACGGTGCTCGCGGAGCCCCAGCCCCACTCACCGGCCTTGATCAGCGGCCAGACGGTGCTGAACATCGCGCCCGACAGCAGCACGATGCCGAGGATGTCGAACGACTTCGGCGCGTTCTCGGCCCGGTGGTCCTTCAGGATGACCAGTCCGAGGACCAGGGCGAGGATGCCGACGGGCACGTTGATGAAGAACACCGACTGCCAGCTGACGTGCTCGACGAGCACACCACCGAGGATGGGGCCGCCGGCCGTGGACGCTCCGATGACCATGCCCCAGATGCCGATCGCCATGTTCAGCTTCTCGGCGGGGAAGGTGGCGCGCAGGAGGCCCAGCGCAGCCGGCATCAGCAGGGCGCCGAAGAGGCCCTGCAGCACGCGGAAGACGATCACCAGGGCGATCGAGTCGGACAGGCCGATGGCCGCGGAGGCAGCGCCGAAGCCCGCGATGCCGATCAGGAAGGTCTGGCGGTGGCCGAAGCGGTCACCGAGCTTGCCCGCCGTGATCAGTGCGACGGCCAGGGCGAGCAGATAACCGTTGGTGATCCACTGCACGTCGGCGAGCGAGGCGCCGAGGTCCTTCTGGATCGCGGGGTTGGCGATCGCGACGATCGTGCCGTCCAGCGCGACCATCATCACGCCGATGGCCACGGAGAACAGGGTCAGCCAGGGGTGGCCGCGAAGCCCCTTGACCGGTGCCGGAGCGGAATCCCGGGGATCCCTCGGCGCCTTTTCGACGGTGGTCTGACTAGTCATACGAGGAGGTTAATGTCAGCCACTGACAGTTGACAAACGAGTTCACTAGTCGGTAAGTGTCACGTGACTCGGCGATAGCCTGAGCAGGCAAAGCGCCGAAAAGAGGACGATGAAGTGACGACGGCAGAGCCGACCGGGCTGCGCGCCCGCAAGAAACAGCGCACCCGTGACGCCCTGGTGCGCGTCGCCCTCGAGCTGTTCACCACCCGGGGGTACGAACGGACCACCGTCGACGAGATCGCGGACGCGGTCGAGGTGTCCCAGCGCACCTTCTTCCGGTATTTCGCCTCCAAGGAAGAAGTCGCCTTCGCCGTCCAGGAGATCGTGGAGTCGCACTATGTAGCGGCCCTGCGCGGGCGGCCCGCGGAGGAAGGCCCGCTCGAAGCGCTCCGCAACGCCGTGTTCGAGGCATGGGACACCATCGGAGAAGCCGTCGAGGAGATCGTCCCCCTCGACCTCCACATGCGCAGCTTCCAGATGATCGAGTCCACCCCGGCACTGCTCGCCGCGCACCTGCGACGCTCCACCGTGATGGAGGAGGCCCTCGCCCGGCTCGTCGCCGAACGGGAGGGGCTCGACGTGAACGCCGACGCCCGGCCACGGGTCGCGGTGGCCGCGTTCAGCGGCGTGATGCGGGCCACGGGGCGGCTGTGGGGCCAGGGACAGGACCCCAGTTTGGAGGCGATCCGCTCGCTCACGGAGACGTTCCTCGACCAGCTCGGCCCCGCGCTCGCACAGAACTGGCGCACCCCGGCCGGACCATGAGACGCGGGTGACAGGACAGACGTCCAACAGGGCCCGTACGCACCGGAAATGCGCCGGCATGACACCGGCGGACGTACGCGACGCGCACGGAACGTCACCCTCCTCCCCCGCGATCCGCCGTCCGACACGTGATCTGCCTCACGCTGATCGTCTGCACCCGCGCCCTTCTCCTAGGGTGTCCCGCAGTGACTTCCTTCGACACCTCCCCCACCTCGACCGCGTGGCGCGCCGTGCTGGCCCTCGCGGTGGTGTTCGTGATGCTGGCGACCACCGGCTGGACCGCCGTACGGCATCAGCGCGGGCCACGCGACGTGCTCGAGGCCGAACTGGCCGGCTGGAACAAGGCGCGGGTCGGGGCCCGGGAGCTGCCCGGTCTGAACACTCCACCGCATGAACTGGCCGCGTTCTTCGAGTGGCTCGGCAGCGCACGCAGCGCCCGGCTCGCCGAGAAGTACCCGCACATCGTGGGCAACCTCAACGGCGCACCCGTCACGCTCCGTTATCAGGCCAACCGCGTGGCGCTGGCCGCCTCCCTGGTGCGTGAGCGCCAAAGGGTCGCCGGACCCGGTCTGACCGCCGCCGGTCACCACCAGGCCGTGCGCCGGATGCACCGGTTCCAGTCGCTGATGAACCCCGACCGGCAGATCCTCGCCTTCGACCCGTCCGGCTCCGGCCGGGTGGCCGAGGTCTTCGGCGACCTGGACCGGGCCCAGCGCGTCTCGGTGATCGTGCCCGGCGTCGACACCAACCTGCTCACTTTCCAGCGCACCGCCCGCAAGTACACGGCCCCGGTCGGGATGGCCCAGTCCCTGTACGCGGCGCAGCGGGCGGCCGCACCCCGGCTCCGTACGGCGGTCATCGCCTGGGCCGACTACACCTCCCCCGTCGGCATCGGCATGGAGTCCGCCATCGGGCGGCTCGCGGAGAACGGCGCGGTACGGCTGGTCGCGCTCACCCGGGCGCTGCCCGGCCGCTCACCCGTCTCGCTGTTCTGCCACAGCTACGGCTCCGTGGTGTGCGGGGTCGCCGCGCGGCAACTTCCCTCACGGGTCCGTGACGTGGCCGTCGCCGGCAGCCCCGGCATGCGCGCCGAGAGCGTCGCCGGACTGCACACGACCGCGCGCGTCTGGGCCATGCGCGACGCCGACGACTGGATCGAGGACGTCCCCCACCTGGAGGTCGGCGGACTCGGCCACGGCGAGGACCCGGTGATACCGGAGTTCGGTGCGCGACTGCTCTCGGCGAAGGGCGCCGTCGGCCATACCGGCTATTTCGAGCCGGAAACCGAGAGCGTCCACAACTTCGCCGACATAGGCGTCGGCGCATATGCCAACGTGAGCTGCGCAGCCGGTACCGACACCTGCCGAAGTGGTATTTCCGGTGCCTGAGCGGGCTGACGCGCGTAGAGCCCGGTCAAAAGGGACGGCCGCCGAGGGGCGACGCGCGGGCCCGAGCCGCATACGATGAGGCACATGGGTGATGTGCTGGCCGGAATTCAAGCCACCTGGGAGTTCGAGACCGACTCCGTGCTCATCCGCTTCGAACGGGGGATCCGCACGCCGAAGCTTCTCTCCTCGCTGCGCGAACGACGCGTTCCGCACGAGGCGTTGGCATCGGTGACGCTCACCCCGGGCAAGCGCGGCACGGTGGTGCTGCATGCTGTTCCCAGACCCGGCGCGGATCCGCTGATGGAGGCGGCCGCCGGGCAGCTCAAGGAAGGGTGCGATCCGTACCGGCTGGTACTGCCGGCGGAGCGGGAGACGCTCGCCGAGTACTACGCCGACGAGCTGCGCGCCGCGCTCGGCCCGGACGCCGGGCGGCCCGCGGAGCGCTATCTCGTCTCCGCGCCCCAGGCGCCGATCGGCTTCAAGGCGTACGACGGCAAGGCGTCCTTCGACGGCTCGAGCGTGGCGTTCCGGTGGTTCTGGACCGGTGCGTCGTCCGCCAAGTGGAAGGCCGGCGATCAGACCTTCGCCGTGTCGGAGCTGAGCGGCGTCGAATGGCGTTCGCCGGAGGTCTTCGACGGCTATCTGAGGCTGCTGCGGCGCGGCGACGCGGATCCCACCGGCCCGGCGGCGGCTGCTGCCGCGGTGGCCGCGGCGCAGGCGGACCAGGACCCGGCGGCGGTCGTCTTCGGGCTCGGGTACGGGCCGGTGCACGAGTCCCTGCCGTTCGCGGCGGCGGTCCTCGAGTCGATCCGCACGCAGACCCCGGCCCCGGCCCTGACGGCCCCCGCGACCCGCCGCGACCCGGCGGACATCGCGGACCGGATACGGCACCTGGGGGACCTGCATCTGGCGGGGCTCGTGACGGACGAGGAATTCACGCGCAAGAAGGCGGAGCTCCTGGCGGAGCTGTGACGGCCTCGCGGCGCGGGCGCGTACCCGCTGCGCGGGGCCGTTCCCCTACCCGCCCCTCGCCGAAACCGGGGGCTCCTCCCCCTAGGCCTGGCGGCCTGGGGGACCCCCACGGACCCCCGGTACCGCGCTTCGCGCGGTGGCCTCAATCGCCGGCCGGGCTGACTGTGTCAGCCCCGCCGGCGCCGCGCACCCGTCGCACCACGGTACGACCCACCACCCCCGCCCCCGGTATGACGCGCACGACCGCCCACCCCACCTACGCTGACCCCGTCATGCCTCGAACCCCCGCCCCCCACCACCCCCTCGCCACCGCCGCCAAGCGCGGTGCCCGGCTGATCGCCGACGAACTCAGGACGCCGTCCCGGTCCACCGCCCCCCTCCTCGGCCGCGCCGGAAAGCGGTGGCTGCGCATGCTGCCGTACACCATCGTGTTCGGCTTCGTCGCGACGCTGCTGCCGGTCACGGCCACCGTGCTGATTCAGGACTACCGGCTCGGCGGCGCCCTCGCCGGTGCGCTGGCGACCGCGCAGACCGCGCCGCTGCTGCTCGCCGTGACGCGGCCGCTGCAGGCCTGGTGGATCGTGTTCACCGCCGACTTCGCGGGCGCCCTCGCGCTGATGGGCGCGGCGGGCACGGCCGGCCGGAGCTGGCCGTGGACCCCGATGGTCGTCGTCGGTTACCTGCTGCTCATGGCGTGTCTCGGCCTGCGCGAACCGCGCCGCAAGCTCGTCGCCGTGTGGTTGACGACCGGCGCGGCGGGGCTGCTGTTCGAGCTGGTCCCGCGAGACCGCGGCGACGGCGTGCATCTGCTGCTGTTCGTGCTGAGCGGCGTCGTACTGGTCGTCACCGGCGCACTGCGCGAACGGGGCGACGCCCAGCGGCGGCTGGTCGTGCAGGAGACCATCAGCGAGGCGGAGCGTGCCCAGCGCACCCTGCTCGAGGAACGCGCCCGGATCGCCCGTGAACTGCACGACGTCGTGGCGCACCACATGTCGGTGATCACCGTGCAGGCGGACTCGGCTCCGTACCGGATCGAGGGACTGCCCGACGCCGCCCGCGACGAGTTCGGCTCGATCGCGGCGAGCGCGCGCGAGTCGCTGACCGAGATGCGGCGGCTGCTCTCGGTGCTGCGGAGCGACGGCACGGAGGGCGAGCGGGCCCCGCAGCCGGGGCTGGACCGGGTGCAGCAGCTGGTGGAGGCGACGGTACGGGCCGGTGTGCCGGCCGAGGTGTCGCTCGCCGCCGATCTCGGCGAGGTGCCGCAGACCGTGGACCTTTCCGCGTACCGGATCGTGCAGGAGGCCCTGGCGAACGTCGTACGGCACGCGCCCGGCGCGGCCACCCGGGTCTCCGTGACGTCCGACGACGGCCATCTGACCGTGCTGGTCGTCAACGGCCCCGCCGGGGAACGCACATCACCGCTGGAGACCACCGGTACCGGACACGGCCTGGTCGGCATGCGGGAACGCGTACGGTTGACCGGCGGCACGCTCGACACCGGGCCGCTGCCCGACGGCGGCTTCCGTGTCGCGGCCCGCCTTCCCCTGACGACACAGCCCACCGAGAGTGCCGAGGACCCGAGTTGACCATTCGCGTGATCATCGTCGACGACCAGGCCATGGTGCGCGCCGGGTTCGCCGCGCTGCTCGCGGCGCAGAGCGACATCGACGTGGTGGGCGAGGCACCGGACGGCCGCAGGGGCGTCGAGGTGAGCCGCGCCGCGCACCCGGACGTGGTGCTGATGGACGTACGGATGCCGGAGATGGACGGCCTCGCGGCGGCGCGCGAGCTGCTGAACCCTCCGGTGGGTATCGTGCACCGGCCCAAGGTGCTGATGCTGACCACGTTCGACGTGGACGACTACGTGTACGAGGCGCTGCGCGCCGGTGCGTCCGGCTTCCTGCTCAAGGACGCGCCGCCCGCGGACCTGATCGCCGCCGTACGCATCGTCGCCGCCGGCGAGGCGCTGCTCGCGCCGTCGGTGACCCGCCGGCTGATCGCGGACTTCGCCGCGCAGCGGCCCGCCCCGCGCAAGGATCCGTCGCTGCGGCGCAGTGGGCTCACCCCGCGCGAGACCGAGGTCCTGGAACTGATCGCCCGCGGCCTGTCCAACCAGGAGATCGCCGGGCACCTGGTGCTGGCGGAGCAGACGGTCAAGACGCACATCGGCCGTGTGCTGGCCAAACTCGACCTGCGTGACCGGGCACAGGCCGTGATCTTCGCGTACGAGTCGGGCCTCGTGCGCCCCGGGGACGCCGCGAGCTGACCCCCGGGGACTCGTCCCGGTGATACCCCGGTACGACACCGGAGTTGGCCCCCCGGTGTGACGTGCCGTCACCCGTCCTCTTCCTACCTTCCTCTCCGCCACAGCAACGGAGTGAGAGAGAGGGAGGCGGGCGGATGCGCCGCTTCAAGAGGACCCTGGTCGCCGTCGCGCTCGCGACGACCGTGGCCGCGGGGACCACCGGCTGGGCCTCGGGGAACACCCAGCGCCCGGTGACCGGCCCCCCGCCGGGCAGCGCCGCCTGGGTGGCGGACACCTCGCTGGGGCGGGCGCTTCCCGACTCGGCCGTCGCGACGCCCGCCGAAGTCGCGGCCTTCTTCGGCTCGTTGAGCGACCGCGAGCGGCGAGATCTCGTCCGCCGCCACCCGCTCGTCGTCGGCAATCTCGACGGCGCCCCGGTGGCCCTGCGGTACCGGGCCAACGCCCTTGCCCTGCACGGCACTCCGTACGAGCATCTGGTCGGCCGGCAGATCCTGGCCTTCGACCCGCGCGGCCGCGGGCAGGTCGCGGAGGTGTACGGAGACCTGGAGCGGGCCCGGGAGGTGTCCGTCGTCGTCCCCGGCTCCGACATCGACGCCGCGACCTTCGACCGGGCGAACGACCCGTACGGCACCCCGGCCGGCATGGCGAAGTCCCTGCGGGCCGCGACCGGCACCGGCACGGCCGTCGTCGCCTGGGCCGGTTACACCACCCCGGTCGGTGTCGGCCTCGACGCCGCTACAGGCGACCTCGCGGAGGCGGGCGCGGACCGGCTGACCCGGTTCACCGAGGGGCTCGCCGCCACCGGCACGGCGAAGCCCGCGCTGTTCTGCCACAGCTACGGCTCCGTCGTGTGCGGTCTCGCCGCCGACAGCGTCGACGCCCGCGACATCGTCGTCCTCGCCTCGCCGGGCATGCGCGCGGAGAACGTGCGCGACCTGGGCACGGACGCGCGGGTGTGGGCCGCGAAGAACCCCTCGGACTGGATCTCCAAGGTCCCCCATGTGCGCTTCGCGGGCCTCGGGCACGGCGCCGACCCGGCCGACCCGTCCTTCGGCGCGCGCCGCGTCCCCGCGGAGCTCGCCGAGGGCCACACCGGCTACTTCGCGCCCGGTACGGACTCGCTGCGCGCCTTCGCCGCCATCGCGGAAGGACACGTCCGATGAGACTCGCGGAGCTGATCGAGGCACGCACCCCGGCCCACCGCGACCGGGCCGTCGACGGGCTGCGGGCGGTCGCGCTGCTCGCCGTGCCCACGGGGCACTGGCTGCTCGGCGGGTTCACCCTCGACGCGGACGGCGCGCTGCACAACGCCAGCCCGCTGTCGGCGTTCGGCTTCTTCGCGCCGGTCAGCTGGGTGCTCCAGATGCTGGGGATCTTCTTCCTGGTCGGCGGGTACGCCTCCGTGCTCTCGTACCACCGCCGTACGGGCACCACCGGCGCCTGGCTCCGGCAGCGCGTCACCCGTCTCGGCCGGCCCGTGCTCGGCGTGACGGCCGTCTGGGCGGTGCTGATCCCGGTGCTGTGGTGGCTCGGCGTTCCCGACGACACGCTGCGCACCGGTTCGACGCTGGTGGTGCAGCCGCTGTGGTTCGTGGGCGTCTACACGCTGGTCACCGTCCTGACCCCGTACTGCGTCCGGGCCGCGCGCCGGCTGGGCGCGTGGGCGGCCGCGCCGCTGCTCGGCGCGGTGGCAGTGGTCGACCTGCTGCGCTACGGCCCGTACGCCGACGTCGTGCCGGCGTGGGTCGGCGTCGTCAACATCCTGCCCGGGTGGCTGTTCGCCTATCAGCTCGGCGTGAGCTGGGGCGAGGGGCGCGTCGGCCGCCGGCCGGCGTGGGTGCTGCTGGTGGGCGGGGGCGCGCTGTTCGCGGCGCTGCTGCTCCTCTTCGGCTACCCGGCGTCGATGGTCGGTGTCCCCGGCGAGGCCCGCACCAACTCCCATCCGCCGTCCCTGCTGGTCCTGGCGCTCGCCGCCGCGCAGAGCGGCGCGGCGATCCTGCTCCGGGAACGGCTCGGCCGGCTGCTGACGCGGCGGCCCGCGGTGTGGGCGCCGGTCGTCGTGATCAACCTGTCGGCGATGACGATCCTGTGCTGGCACCAGACGGCGATGCTCACGGCCGCCGTGCCCGCGGGCCTTCTGGGTGAGGTCCCCGGACTGACGACAGCACCGGACTCGCTGGGCTGGGTCGCGGCGAGGGTGGCGTGGTTGCCGGTGTTCGCGGGACTGCTGATGCTGATCGCGCGGCGTGTGCGGGGGTTCGAGGAGCCGTGGCCACGGAGGGCGGGGGCGCGGGTGGTGGCGGGGGTGCTGGCGGTGGGGTTCGCGGTGTACGCGTTCGGCTTGGCGTGAGCGTCGGGCGGGGGCGGGCGAGCGGGCCGCTGCGCGGAGCCTGTTCCCCACCCCGCCCTTCCCGAACCGGGCTCTGCCCGGACCCGTACCGCGCTGCGCGCGGTGTCCTCAATCGCCGGACGGGCTGGATTTCGCTCCGCGAAATCAGCCTCGCTGGGGGTACTCCCCCTGCGCCTGGCGGCGTGGGAGGTACTCCCACGCCGCCAGGCGCAGGGGGAGTTTGCGGCGCGGGGTTCGGTGGGGGTCCCCCAGGGCCGCCAGGCCCAGGGGGAGGAGCCCCCGGTTCGGGAAGGGGCGGGGTGGGGTGGGGAAACGCGTCCCACGGGTGGGAGCTACTCGCGGACCGTCGACGTCGACGACATGTCCGGGTAGCGGTCGCCCGCGACCCGCCCCGCGATCGGCTCCAGCGTCGCCAGCTCACCGTCCGTCAGGACGACCCGTGTCGCCGCCAGATTCTCCCGCAGCCGCGTCACCTTCCGCGTGCCCGGGATCGGGACGACCGTCAGCCCGTGGACGCCGGCCCGCTGCTGGACCCACGCCAGGGCAACCTGCGCCGCCGTCGCGCCGTGCGCTGCCGCGATCTTGTGGACGGGCTCCAGGAGCGCCGCGTTCGCCCGGGCGTTCTCGCCCGTGAAGCGGGGCTGGTACCGGCGGAAGTCGCTCTCGGACAGGTCCTTGGCCGCGTCGGTGAACGCGCCCGTCAAAAAGCCGCGGCCGAGCGGCGAGTACGGCACCAGCGCGACGCCTAGTTCCACCGCCGCGCCGACCGCGCTGCGTTCCACGTCGCGGCTGAAGAGGGACCACTCCGACTGCAGGGCCGCGATGGGGTGCACGGCATGCGCCTCGCGCAGTTCCGCGCCCGTCACCTCGCTCAGACCCAGGTGCTTGACGAGTCCTCGCTCGACGAGTTCCGCCATCGCGCCGACGGACTCGGCGAGGGGCACGGCCGGGTCGCGGCGGTGCATGTAGTAGAGGTCGACGACGTCGACGCCGAGCCGACGCAGGCTGCCCTCCACTGCCCGGCGGATGTACGCGGGGTCGTTGCGCACACCCCGGTAGTGCGGGTCGTCGGTCCGCTCGATGGCGAACTTGGTGGCGAGTGTGATCTCGTCCCGGTGCGCTCGGACGAACGGCGCGAGGAACTCCTCGTTGGCGCCCCGCCCGTACACGTCGGCGGTGTCGAAGAGGGTGACGCCCTCCGCGAGCGCGACCTCCAGCGTCTCGCGTGCCGCGGCCTCGTCGGTGTCGCCGTAGAACTCGCTCATGCCCATGCAGCCGAGGCCCTGTACCCCGACGAGCGGGCCTTCCGTGCCGAGGCGCACCTGTGCGATCTTGCTGTTGCTCATCAGGGTTTCAGGCCCTCTCCGGCGCCCGGCGGGCGTCCGCATAGAATTCGATCTTGTGGTCCAGCACCGCGAGGGTGTCCTGGAGTTCGGCGATCCGGTCGAGCACGTCGCGCCGGGTGCGCTGCAGCAGTTCGGCGCGCGCCTCGAAGGTGTGCTCGCCCTCGCGGACCAGCTCGGCGTATCTGACCATGTCGGCGACGGGCATCCCGGTCAGCCGCAGTTTGCCGACGAAGCCGAGCCAGTCGAGGTCGCGGTTGCTGAACCGCCGCTGGCCGGTGTGCGACCGGTCGACGTGCGGCATCAGACCGATCCGCTCGTACCAGCGCAGGGTGTGGGCGCTGAGCCCGGTGAAGGCGGCGACCTCGCTGATCGTGTAGCGGTCCTGTCCTTCGGGGCGCGGGTGGGCGCGGGGAGCGGCCTTGCAGAGATCGGTCCTGGCCGAACTGCTCTCGATCACCGTCATGCGTTCCACGCTAAAACGTTGGAGTGCACTCCAAGCAAGCTCTATCGGCTGGCTTTTCCGCAGAGCCCGGAATTAGCCTGACCGATCATGAGCATCTCCCGCCGCGCCACCCCCGCCGACGCCGAAGAACTGGTCCGCCTGCGCAAGGTCATGGCGGATTCCGTCGCCGGGCCGAACCCCGACCTCAGCTGGCAGCCCGCCGCGGTGGCGACCTTGCGCGACCGTCTCGGGGACCCGGCCGGCAGTCTGACGGCGTACGTGGTCGACCGGCCGGCCGCAGGGCCCGGCGCCGGGCCCGCCGGGCTCGCCGCGTGTGCGGTCGGCACCATCGAGTACCGGCTCGGCAGCCCGGGGAACCCGGAGGGCACCTGCGGCTATGTGTTCAGCGTCGCCACGGACGAGGACATGCGCCGCCAAGGCCACTCGCGCGCGTGCCTGGAGGGACTGCTCGGCTGGTTCCGTGAGCGTGGCGTCCGCAGGATCGATCTGCGGGCCTCCCCGGAGGGCGAGCCGCTGTACACGTCCCTGGGCTTCGTCCGCACCCCCGACCCGGCGATGCGGCTGCGCCTCTAGCACCGTTTAGGCTCGTAGCCATGCAGAGCCTGGCGTTGATCGAGAACTGGCCGGTACCGACCGCGGCGGCCGCCGTCGTACGAGCGGACGGCACGGTCGCCGGTTCGTACGGCCCGGCGGATCACCGCTTCCCCCTGGCCTCCGTCACCAAGCCGCTCGCCGCCTACGCGGCGCTCGTCGCGTACGAGGAGGGGGCCGTCGAGCTGGACGAACCGGCGGGGCCGGAGGGCTCCACGGTGCGGCACCTGCTCGCCCACACCTCCGGTCTGGCCTTCGACGAGCACCGCGCCACGGCGGCGCCGGGCACCCGCCGGCTGTACTCGAACGCGGGCTTCGAGGTGCTCGGCGACCACATCGCCAAGGCGACCGACATCCCGTTCGCCGAATATCTCCACCAGGCCGTGCTGGAGCCGCTCGGCATGACCGCGACGACGCTCGACGGCTCCCCCGCCAAGGACGGCGTCTCGACGGTCGCCGATCTGGTCCGCTTCGCCGCCGAGGTGCAGGCGCCGCGGCTGCTGGACGGGCGTACGGTCCTCGACGCGATGTCCGTCGTGCACCCGGGCCTGTCCGGGATACTGCCGGGCTACGGCAACCAGAAGCCCAACGACTGGGGCCTCGGCTTCGAGATCCGCGACTCCAAGTCGCCGCACTGGACGGGTGCTTCGTCCTCACCCCGCACGTTCGGCCACTTCGGCCAGTCGGGCACCTTCCTGTGGATCGACCCGGACGCCCGTGCCGCGTGCGTGGCGCTCACCGACCGGGACTTCGGCCCGTGGGCGATCGAGGCGTGGCCGCGGTTCACGGACGCGGTGCTGGCGGAGCTGCGCGGCTAGGGGCTCTCGTCGGCGGGCTGCGGTCCGGATCCGGCGGACGGTCCGTTGCCGCCCGCCGGGCTGCTCGCGGCCGGCACGGTGGTCGGGCGCGGCAGGCGGCCGAGGTCGATGTCGGCGTCGCAGACCGCCTGCTCGAGCACCGTGTCGGTGCCCCGCAGGCGTACCGGCGTGCGGCCCTCGGTGTCCTCGGTGAACGCGACCGTGCAGACCAGCTGCCGCACCGCCAGGTGGTCGAGGTCGCCGAGGACGATCGGCAGCGTCACCTCCACGCCGCCCTGCGGGTCCGGCACGACCCGGACGAGGCCGCCTCGGGGCAGTTCGGGCAGGCCGTCGGTGAGTCCGGCCGTGCGCTCGTTCTCGACGGGCCCGGCGAACAGCGCCGTGACGGTTTCGGGGGTCGACGCGCCGGGCGACTCCGGCGACTCGGGCGACTCGAACCCGCTGTCCAGGAAGCGGATCACGGGCATCAGTTCCCCGTCCGGCGAGCGGAAGAAGAGCACCAGCCCGTTCGAGCTCACCGGGAACACCTGGACGGTGGCGGGCCCGCCCGCTGCGATGACGTCCGTCTCCGGGACGCCGCAGCCGCCGAGCAGCAGCGCGGCGAGGCCCGCGAGGACCGCCACCGGGTGTCGTCTCATGCCGTCGCCTCCAACCCGCGCAGGGGCATCTCGACGGTGAAGACCGTGCCGGCGCCGTCGGGGCCGTTCGCGGCGCGGAGGGTGCCGCCGTGCAGCCGGACGTTCTCCAGGGTGATGGCCAGCCCCAGGCCGCTGCCGGCCGATCGGGTGCGGGCCGCGTCGGCCTTGTAGAAGCGGTCGAAGATGTGCGGGAGCACGTCGGGCCGGATGCCGGGCCCGCGGTCGGCGACCTCGGTCACCAGCAGGGCCGTCCCGTCCGGCGCGGCGGCGGTGCGCAGCCGTACGGTGACGGGCGCGTCGCCGTGCCGCAGCGCGTTGCCCACCAGGTTGGCGACGACGATGTCGAAGCGGCGCGGGTCGAGGCGGGCCCGGATGCCGTCCGGCAGGTCGGCGCCGACCAGGTCGGTCCAGCGCCGGTGCTCCAGCGTCTTGCGTATGGTCTCCGCCGTGTCGACCTCGTCGGTGTTGAGTTCGGCGGCACGTGCGTCGAAGCGGGAGATCTCCATCAGGTCCTCCACGAGCACCGCGAGCTTGCCGGTCTCCGCGCTGATCAGCCGGACCGCACGCGCGGTGTCGGCGTCGAGGCGGTCCGCGTCCTCGTCGAGGACCTCCGTGACGGCGAGCATCCCGGCGAGCGGGGTGCGCAGTTCGTGCGAGACGTCGGACGCGAAGCGGCGGGCGCGCGCCTCCGCCTGCCGGAGCTCGTCCACGGAACGCTCGAGCTCGCCGGCCGACTCGTTGAACGTACGGGCGAGGTCGGCGAGTTCGTCACTTCCTCTGACCTGGATACGGGCGTCGAGCCGGCCGCTGCCCATGGAGCGGGCGGCCTTGCGCAGCTCGCGGACCGGACGCAGCACGCTGCGCGCGGCGATCAGGGCCGGCACCAGCGCGACGGCGAGGCCGGGCAGGGCGCCGTCCCTGGCGGCGGCGACCAGCGCCTCGACGTTCGCCCGCTCCTCTGACATCGGCATCACCGCGAACAGGACGAGCCCGGTCGGCAGGACTCCGTTCGCACCGACCTTGAACACGACGGGCATACCGATGGTCAGGTACGGCACTCCGCCCTTGACGACCCGCTCGAAACTGCCGTGCGGATTCGACTTGGCCCGGCGGCGCAGTTCGGGCGTGATCACGGTGGAGGTGGGCTGGTCCGCGGAGGAGACGCGAACCGAGCCGTACTCGGCGTAGACGTACCACGGGTGCGGTTTGCCCTTGCGGGCGATGCCGCGCAGCGCCTCCGGCAGTTGGGCCGGATCCACGGGCAGGACGAGCCCGAGCTGCTGCACCTGCTCACGGAACGAGGCGACAGCGGTGTCCTGCGCAGTGCCGAGGACCGCGTTGCGGGCCTCGCGGAACGTGAGCGCGGCGGTCGTGCCGGCACTGACGGCGGCCACCAGCAGGAACGCGAGGACGAGCCGGGTGCGCAGCCCGAAGGGACGGCGGCGCCGCTCGCCGGCGGCCCCGCGGAGCCTCACAGCGGTCCGAAGCGGTAACCGAAGCCCCGCAGGGTCTGTATGTAGCGCGGACTGCCCGGAGTGTCCTCGATCTTGTTGCGCAGCCGCCGTACGCACGCGTCGACGAGCCGTGCGTCGCCGTGGTAGCTGTGCTCCCACACGTGCTCCAGCAGCTGCTGCCGGCTGAAGACCTGCTCCGGTGCGGCGGTCAGGTGCAGAAGGAGTTTCATCTCGGAGGGCGCGAGGGCGAGGCGTTCGCCGTTCTTGGCGACGGTGAGCCCGGCCCGGTCGACGGCGAGTTCGCCGTGGAACTCGACGGCGGGCCGGCCGCTCCCGGGCTCCTCGATCCTGCGCAGTACGGCGCGGATGCGCGCCTCGATGACCTCGGTACGGGCCGGTTTGACGATGTAGTCGTCGGCACCCGCCTCGAGGCCGATGACGACGTCGAAGTCGTCGCCGCGTGCGGTGAGCATGATGATCGGCAGCTGGCTGTTCTCGCGTACCCGGTGGCACACCTGCACGCCGTTCATGCCGGGCAGCATCAGGTCGAGCAGCAGCAGATCGGGACGGAACTCGCTCAGCGCGGCGAGTCCGGCCTCACCGGTGGCGGCGGTCCGCACTTCGTGGCCGCGGCGGCGCAGGCCGAGTTCGACGCCCTCGCGCACGGAGGGGTCGTCTTCGATGAGGAGCACGCGAGGCATGTGCGCAGTATCCCCTGGAGGTCTGAGGCGGATGGTCGGCCGGGTCAGGAACGGCGGCGCAATCGAGCGGTCGCGCCGCCGACGAGGGCCTGCACCTCGGTGAGCCGCAGGGGCCGGGCGAGGAGCACGAAGACGGCGGCGATCACCAGTGCCCCGGCCGCGGCCGCCGCGGCGGCCCCGCCGGGCGCGGCCCAGCGTGCGGCGGCGTACCCGATCAGCGTCGCCGGGACGGCGGCGAGCAGCAGCCGGGCCTGCGCGGCGGCCGTGGCGGAACGCCACACTCCGGGTGCTCGTGCGTTCCGCGCCGCGAGGCGGCGGTTCAGCACGAGCGCGGTGACGGCCCAGCCCGCGAAGAGCGCCAGCGAGTACGCGCCGGCGATACCCGTCACCGCCCAGCGCGCAGGCAGCAGCACGTACGCGGTGACGGACAGGCCCGCGTTGAGGCCCGCGATCACCAGGTTGAGAAGGAAGGGGGTGCGGGTGTCGGACAGCGCGTAGAAGGTGCGGGAGAGGACGTACTGCCCGCTGAAGGCGATCAGTCCGGGCGCGAAGGCCATCAGCGTGCCCGCCATGACGGCGACGTGTTCCGCGTCCGTCTCGCCGTACTGGAAGACGAGCGCCATCACCGGCTGTGCGAGGGCGAACAGCACGCACGCCGCCGGGACGACGGCCGCCGCGCTGTTGCGCAGCGCGTACGACACGTCGTGCCGTATCCCGGCGGTGTCGGCGTCGGCGGCCGCCTCGCTCATCCGGGGCATCAGGGCGGTCATCAGCGACACGGTGATGATGCCGTGCGGAACGGCCCACAGCAGATAGGCGTTGTTGTACGCGCTGAAGCCGGCGCCGCCGTCGACGCCGTCCGCCTCGGCGTGCAGGCCCGCCGCCGTGGCGAGCCGGGTCGTCACCCAGTACGCCGCCTGGTTGGTGAGCACCAGCAGCACCAGCCATCCGGCGTTCCGCAGCGGGCGGGTGAGGCCGCTGCCGCGCCAGTCGAAGCGGGGGTGGTAGCGGAAGCGGGCCGCGCGCAGCGAGGGCAGCAGAGCGAGGGCCTGGACGGCGATGCCGGCGGAGGTGCCCCAGCCGAGCAGCGCGGTCTCGGCGGCGG
Source organism: Streptomyces peucetius (assembly GCF_025854275.1). Taxonomy (NCBI): domain Bacteria; kingdom Bacillati; phylum Actinomycetota; class Actinomycetes; order Kitasatosporales; family Streptomycetaceae; genus Streptomyces; species Streptomyces peucetius. The sequence goes on from NZ_CP107567.1 coordinate 2,345,942, forward strand.
TGAGCGAGCCGCCGTCGCCGGTGGCGAGGTAGAGGCCGAACACGGCGACGACGACGACGTTGTTGAGGACGGGAGTCCACATCATCGCGCCGAACCGGCCCCGGGCGTTGAGTACCTGGCCGAGCAGCGTGAACAGCCCGAGGAAGAAGATCTGCGGCAGGCAGTAGCGGGCGAACGCGACCGTCATGGCGGTCTGCCCGGGCGGGTAGTCGGTGTACGCGTCGATGATCGCGGGCGCCGCCCAGACCGCGCCGGCGGTGAGCACGAGCAGGGCGAGGACGCAGACGGTGAGCAGCCGGTCGGTGTACGCGGCGCCGCCGTCCCGGTGCTCCTTGGCGGCCTTGACGAGCTCGGGCACGAAGACGGCGTTGAGCGCGCCGCCGAGCAGCAGCATGTAGACGATGGTGGGTACGGAGTTGCCGACGGCGTACCCGTCGGCAACCGCGCCGACCCCGATCGCGGCGGCGACGACTGCGGACCGCACGAACCCCGTCGCCCGCGACACGACGGACCCGGCGGCCATGACGGCCCCGCTGCGCAGCACGGACGGTCCCCGCGGCGGTGACGTCTCGCCGGAGGGTGTGACCGTCGTGGTGGGTCCCGGCGTCACCGGCGTGCCAGATACGTCTGGAACGCGCGGTACAGCGCGTGGTTGGCCGTGCCGTCCAAAGGTCTCTCCCATTCCCCCAGCGTCTCGACGACCTCGCCTCCGGTGCCGAGCTTCCAGCGCAGCAGCCCGTACGGGCGGTCGTCGGGGTCGAGGGTGGAGGGTACTCCCCTCATGTCGTAGACGTCGGCGCCGAGCGCGTGGGCGTCGAGCAGCATGCGCCACTGCAGCAGGTTCGAGGGGCGGACCTCGCGGCGGTGGTCGGCGGAGGCGCCCGTCTGGTACCAGACGCGGCGGCCCACGTGGATCATGGTGTGGGCGGCGAGGACCTCGCCGCCGTGGCGGGCGAGGTAGAGCTTCATCCGGCCGTGTTCCTCGGCGTTGAGCGCCGCGTACTGACGCTCGTAGTACTCCAGCGACCGGCCCAGCCGGAAACCGTCGCGCTCCTCCGTGATCCTCAGCAGCCGGTAGAACTCGGGCAGTTCCGCCGCGCTGCCGACCACCACCTCGACCCCGGACTTCTTCGCGCGCCGCACATTGCGCCGCCACTCCTGGTTGAGCCCGGACCACAGGTCGTCCGGGGTGCGGCCGGTGAGCGGGACCTGGAAGACGTGCCGCGGCTGCGCGTCCCCGTCCTCCTCGCCGCCGCACCGCTGCCAGCCGCGGGCCCGCAGCCGTTCGGCGACGGCCGTGCCCAGCGGGTCCACCTCGCTCGCGAGGACGTCCGCCAGCCGCCGCCCCGGCCCGGCCGCCGACTTGAGCCGGGCCGCGCTCCAGCGGCGGTACGCGGGCGAGGGCCCGATCCGTACGGCGAACGCCCCGGCCGCGCGCAGATGACGCAGCAGCGGGCCGAGCCAGCCGTCGATGGCCGGGTCTGCCCAGTCGGCGACCGGCCCTTCCGGCAGGTAGGCGAAGTACTTGCGTGTTCCCGGCAGTTGCCGCAGCAGCACCAGCGCGACACCCGACAGTCTTCCGGCCTCCGGGTCCGGCCCCCAGCCGACGAGCCGGCCGCGCCAGCCGTCCTTGACCTGCGCCCAGGACGGACACTGCAGGAATCCGGCACCGAGTGCCGCACCGTCGCCGGACTCGAGGAACCGGCGGTAGGCGGCAGCGGTGATGACCGCCGGCGGTCTTTCCTGGCCGCGGTCGGCCGTCGCGAGCAGCGCAGACACGGGGGAGCCTCTCTCTGGGGAACGCCGAGGATGCTCACAGCCGCCCGTGACCGCTGCGCGCGGCGAATGTGACCGGACGATGACCGTTCCCCTTCAGTCGCTGTCACATCGCCGCAGCGCCGCTCACCTGCGTTTTCCCGGTTCTACAGTCGCCTGCACAACCACTACTCGTGACGGGGGAATCCGTTGAGCCACATACGTGTGCGCATCGCGGCGGTCGCGGTGCTGCTGGCGCCGCTCGCCGCCTGTTCGTCCGGAACCGGCGCCGGAGGCCGGGCGCCGGAGGCGGACGCGGGGACGCGTGCGGCGGAGGACCGCCCCGCGACCGTGACCGTGTCGCCGAAGGGCAAGGGCGTACGGGCCGGCGAACCGGTCAAGGTCACCGCGACCGGCGGCACGATCACCTCGGTCACCGTCACGGACGCCGATGGCCGCACCCTCGCGGGCAAGGTCGCTGCCGGCGGGACGAGTTGGGTCTCGGAGCGCAGGGCGGTCCCCGGCACCTCGTACACGGTCACGGCGCTGACGACCACGAAGGCCGGCACCAACAGCACCACGAGTTCCGCGTTCACCACCGCCGAGGCCGACAAGGTCAACAAGGTCGACTGGCGGCCCGGCGCGAACTCGGTCGTCGGCATCGCCCAGCCCGTCTCCCTGGTCTTCGACCACCCGGTCACCGACAAGGCCGCCGTCGAGCGGCAGTTGAAGCTCACCACCTCGAACGGCACCGAGGGGGCGTGGGCCTGGCTGGAGGACTATTCCGGCCGCGACAGGATCGACTGGCGGCCCAAGGAGTACTGGAAGCCCGGCACGAAGGTCACCCTCGACGCCGAGCTGAACGGCACCGACTCGGGCGACGGGGGCTGGTTCGTCCGCGACTACTCGACCACGTTCACGGTCGGCACGGCTCAGGTCGTCGAGGTCGACCTCGACCGCAAGCAGCTCACCCTGGAACGTGACGGGCGGGCGGTCCGTACGATCCCGGTCTCCGGCGGCACCCCCGGCGGCGACAAGCGCTCCTGGCGCGGCACGGCGGTGCTGATGGCCAAGGAGGGCACGATCAACATGAACTCCGAGACCGTCGGCCTCGGCGACGCCTACGACAAGATGGTCGACAAGTCGATGCGGCTGACCTGGTCGGGGATGTACGCGCACGCCGCGCCGTGGAACGACAAGTGGTTCGGCAGGGCCAACATGAGCTCCGGCTGCATCGGCATGAGCGACGCGAACGCCGCCTGGTTCTACGACCAGGTGCGTCCCGGCGACCCGTTCGAGATCAAGGGCAAGGACACCAAGGGCGTCGTCGCGCCGGGCAACGGCTTCGGAGCGTGGAACGTCCCGTGGGCGGACTGGCAGGCCAAGAGCGCGCTGCGCTGACGCCGGAGGTGCGGGCCGCGCCGGAAGGCGCGGTCCGCCTGCTCAGACCGTGGCGTCCGCCGGTTCCTCCGCCTGTTCCGTCAGGCGGGCACGCAACACGGCGTTCTCCGCCTCCAGGATCGCGATGCGCTTACGCGCGAAGTACAGCTCCGTGACCGCGTCGCGGAACTCCGCGACCAGTTCCTCGGGGGTCAACTCCATGGGGGTGCGTCCTCTCGGGGCATGCGTGCGTGTGTGCCTGCGGCTCAGGCGGGAGCGATGGTGGTGACCGTGTTGTCGGAGCCGCGCCACTTCAGGGCACCGTTCTCGGCGTACAGCACGCCGCCGCCGCGCGAGTCGACGCCCACGGGCGCGGACGCCACGTCCACGACCCGTACCAGTCCCTCGACCATCAACGCGGAGTCGGTGCCCGGCTGCTGGACGACGTGGAGCTGCGACCAGGGGTTGCTCCCCACGCCCATGCCGATGCCGACCCGCCCGCTGCCTTTGACGACGAAGTCGTCACGCGCGTTGTTGCGCAGGCAGATGAGGTTGCCGGTGGTGGGGCCGTTGCCCGCCTTCAGGAAGATGCCCTGGGCGGCCGTCCCCGCCGTCAGCAGGTCGATCGAGAGAGCGGACGCCTTTGCGTCCGAGCCGTCCGCGTGCCCCGTGTGCGAGATCTTCAGCGTGCCGTGCGCCTTCTCCGTGCCACTCAGATACATGGCCGAGTCACCCGGGTTCTTCGATGTGACGTTCAGGGCCACACCGCTGCCGGACGTCGCCGCCTGGTAGGCCGTCACCGCGTGCTCGGTCGTCGACGTCGTCTTGAAGAAGGCGGAATTGACGGTGGACTCCGTCCTGAAGCTCTCCGCCACCACCGGCCCGTCGAACGTCGTGGTCGGGCCCTCCGCGGCCGCCGCCGGCGTCGCGGCGGCGCCCGCCGCCACGGTCACCGCCCCCGCGGTGAACCCTCCCAGGAACAACCTCCGTGACACGGACATCTGTACGCCTTTCTCCCGAGTTGTGCGCGCCTTCTCCCGGCGCACCCGGCAGAAGGACCATGACAAGGCCCGTTTGGTTGTAGCAACCGAGCGTCACGAGCCGTCCTCGGTCTTGGACCGGCACTCGAACCACACGGTCTTGCCCTGTCCGCCGGGGCGCGCCTCCCCACACCACGCGTCGGTGACCGCGTCCATTAGCAGCAACCCACGACCGCCGTCGGCCAGTTCGTCGCGGTCAGGCATTCGCGGAAGGACCGGGTGGCCGTCCGACACCTCCACCCGTACACCTGCGGGCCGGAACTCGATCAGCGTGCGGCAGTGGCGGCCGGGCACATGCCCCACGACGTTCGCGACCAGCTCGGTCAGCGCCGGCTCGGCGGCGTCGGCGCTCGGCACGGACGGCGTCTTCTCACGCCTGGTGGGCCTGGTCCTGCGAAGCCAACTACCCAACTGGTTCCGGCCGTACGCGGAGATGGAGGCGAAGGCGGGAGGAGCACGCGCGGGCGGTGCTGTCTGCGGACAAGCCCCGTGGAGGACCTCCGTCTCACCTCCTCGTGCGCGCATTCGGCGGCGATCGCGGCTCGCATGCACCAGGCCCGGCGTGGTCGGATCACGACGGGAGGGCGGGCAACCGGTCGTCGATGTGGTCGTCGCTGTAACCGAGCTGTTCGCCGATGGCCTTGTAGCGTGCGCGCCGGGCCTCGGTGATCGTCACTTCACACGCATTCGGTCTCCCGCGCGCAGGTCGGAGACCGTGATCCAACCGCGGTCGACGACGAAGAACCGGTGGCCGGTCGTACTGCTCAGCACTCCGCCGGCCACGTTGATGTCCACAAGGCGTTCAGCGTTGTGACGGAAGGTGTCCGTCACCTTCTCCGCCCGCACTTGCCCGGTCTCGGGATCGGCAGCCATGACAAGGTCACCCTCGCGCACGTCGCGGATCGCTCTGTGCGACCTGTCCGCCATGAGGACCTGTGTATTGCCAGGGAAGCTGTTGATCCTGCACGAGGAGACCACGTCCTCGTAGGCGTTGACCGTGTCCCCGAGCTTGGCCAGCGTCGCCGGGTCCACGTCCAGGGCCTTCAGGGCCTTGAACGCGTCGGTGACGCCGACGCCGGTCTTCATGGCGGCGTCCAGGGCCCGGATTCCTTCGGCGATCTTGGCGAAGGCCTTGCCGGGGATGAAGTTGGACGCGGCCCAGGCGCAGCCGCTGGCGCTGCCGTGCCAGCAGTCGACGAAGTCCTGGACCAGGACCGCCTTCAACAGCTGGTACACGACGGTCTGCTGGATGAGTTCCAGCTTGGTGAAGTACCGGGTGGCCTCCTTCTTCAGGCCCGTGAGGTGCTGGGTGTCCAGAAGCAGCGTGGCTTCCGACGGGCAGCCGGACGCCGTGGCCGGCACGTCCGAGTCGGTGCACAGGAAGAACTCGACCGTGGCGCTGAACGTCACGTCGAAGGTGACGGTGCAGCCCTCGAAGCCGATCTCGATGACGCAGTCGTTCAGTTGCTTGGCGCCGGTGACCTTGACGCTGTCCTCGTCGACGACGTACCAGGTGCCGCCGATGCCGGTGCCGGCTCCGGTCGAGATCTGCTGGTTGGCCGCCTTGCGCTCGGCTGATTCCGCTGCTTGCTGGGCGGATTCGGCGTACTTCTGAGCGTCCTTCGCCGCTCGTTCGGCCGCGGTGGCGGCGGCGTCGGCGCGGGTGGCCGCGGCGCGGGCGTCCTTGGCGGCCTGTTCGGCCGTGGCCGCGGCCTCGCGGGCGGCCTGGGCGTCGAGCGCGGCCGCGTCGGCAGATGCGCGGGCGTCGGCGGCGTAGCCCTCGGCGCGGCCGGCTGCCTGGTCGGCGGCAGCGGCGTCCGCGGTGGCCTTGCGGTCGTACTCGATGGTGCGGGCCAGTGACGCCGCGGCCTTGGACGCCGCTGTGGCGGCGCCGGCAGCGTGGCCGAGGGCCTCCTTGGAGTAGGTACGGGCACGGGCCGCGTGGCCGGCGGCGTTCGCGGCGTGCTGGTAGGCGATCTTCACGTCACCCTGAGCCTGGGCGGCGAGGTCCTTGGCTGCGGCTGCTTCGGCCTGGGCGTTCTTGGCGTGGGCGTCGGCGACGGCCTTCTGCTGCTCGGCGATCGACTTCGACGCCTGTCCGGTCAGCACGACCAGGCTCGCGGCCGAGTCGGTGGTGACGTACGGGGAGCCGAGCTGGATGGCGTCGTTGGCGGGCTTGGCGACCTGCGCGGCCGCGTTCCCGGCGTCGACGGCGGCCTGGGCTGTGACGTGGGCGAAGCCCGCGGCCTTCGCCGCTGCCGCCAGTGCCTTGCCGGCCTCCTTGTTCGCCGTATCGGCGTGGGCCTTGGCGGCCTTCGCCTCCTTCTCCGCCTCGTCGGCCAGCTTGACCGCCGCCGCGGCTTCCGCGGAGGCGTGCTCTGAAGCGTCGATGGCGTCCGCGGCCGCGCTGGTCGCGGTCCGCACCGCGGCGTCCGCCTTCAGCTTCGCCGCCTGCGCCGCATCCGCGTCGGAACGGGCCCGCTTGGCTGCCGCCTCCGCGCGGGTGGCCGCGGCGTCCGCGTCGGCCGCCGCCTGGGTCGCGGCGTTCGCGGCCGTACGAGCCCGCCCGGCGGCCGCCTCGGCGTCGTCCGCGTGTGCCGCGGCCGCGTCGGCCGCCGCCCGGGACTCCTTGGCGTTCGCGTCGGACTCGTGGGCCTGTGCGAACGCCTCCTTGGCCGCGGCCTTCGCGCGCGCGGCGTTAGCCTTCTGCTCGGCGTCCCACGCGTCGTCCCGCAGGTCGCGCGCCTTGTCACGCGCCTTCTCCGCCGCGTTCTTCTTCGCGACGGCCGTACCTTCGGCCGACTCCGCCTTCTCCTTGGCCGACTGCGCCTTCGACGCCTCGGCCTCGGCGGTCCTGCGGTGCTGCGCTGCCTCGGCCTGCTTGGCCGCCGCGGTCGCCTTCTCCGCCTTGGCCGTCTTCTCCTCGGCTTCGGCCGCGAGCCGCTTGGCATGCGCCTTGGCGGCAGCCGCCTTCGCGTCGGCTTCCGCCTTCAGCGTGACGGCGAGCTTCGCCTCCGCCGTCTCCTTGTCCTTCTTGGCGTTGTCCCGGTGCAGCTTGGCCGCGTCCGCTGCTGCCTTCGCCTGCAACTCGGCCTTGTGCGCGGCCTCCTTGCGGAACTCGGCGTTGACCTGCGCGGCCTGAGCCAGCGCACGCTGCGCGATGGTCTTGCTGTCACCGGCGGCGGCACGGGTGGCGGCCTCGGCGGTCGCGCCTGCCTTCACCATCGCCGTCAGCGCGGCCACCGAGCCCTTGGTGACCTGCGCCTTCTGCTGACCGACCAGAAGACCACGGCCCCGCGGCGCACCAGCGGCATCCACGATCCCGTACGCGGCCTGCTCGGCGGCGTCCGACGTGCCGGCCGACTTCTTGGCGCTCTCCAGCTGGGTCTTGAGCACGGCCAGGTGCTTCTTCGCCGCCGCCTGGGCGGCGGTGATGCTCTTCTTCGCCCGGTCGAACTGCGCCTTCTCCGGGTACGAAAGGCTGTCGGTGCCCTTGTGGCCGGACGGCTTGATCAGGAACTTCTGCGCACTCGCGTCCGTGCAGTCCCACAGCCGCGCGTCCGTGCTCTTGGTGAAGGCGCGCAGATCCAGGCACTTGCCCGTGGAGACGCTCTTCAGGGGCGAGGTCGCGCGGACGTCGCCCTTCCACGACTGGCCCTTGGACTTGTAGCAGTCCGAGATCTGGATCTTCGTGCCGTTCGCCGACGCGTTCCCCGCCACGTCCAGGCACTTCTGCGAGCCGACGTTGCGCAGGTGAAGGTCGTCCTCGCTGCCCTCGAGCGTCCACTGCTGCGCAGCACTGTTGTTGCACGTGTAGATCTGGACCGGCGTACCGTTGACCTTGCCGCCACCCGCGACATCGAGGCAGCTGCCCTTCGCGCCAGGCACCTGGATCGTCACGTAGCTGTCGCCGATCCAGCCCACACCGCCGGGTGACCAGTAGTCCTGCCAGCGGGTGTGGTAGTCCGCGAGCCACGACTGGCCGACGATCTGCCCCAGGGTGTACGTGCCGTCCTGCAAGGCCTTCGTGGCGGTGGCACTGGAAGCGAGGATCTGCTGGCGCTGCGTTGCCTGCGCGGCGATCTCCTGCTGCCACTCGGCGGACGCCTGCGCCACCTCCTTGCCGAGGCCCCGGTTCGGGTCGATCGGATCGTGCCACGCACACGACGCGAAGCGGGACTTCAGGTCCTCGACCGCGATGCGGAACTCCGGCGTGCCCGGGGCCGGTGCCGTCCGCGGGAAGCCACCCGAGGCGAGGAAGATCCGCGCGTCATCGGCGAACACCCGGGGAACGAAAAACTGATTGGGCTCGACCTTCCCGGAGTTCTTCTTCCACAGCTTCCACGCCTCCTGTTCCTTCGGCGTCCCTCCGGTGGTGTACAGCGGGTCACCGATCGCGAGCGCGGCGGCCTTCGTCTTGTCGTCAGCCGTGGGCGACGGGTCCCAGAACGGGTTGAGGACCCCCTCCACCGCATTGAAGTACGACTGCCACAGCCACGGCAACAGCCCGATCCGGTCGTAGATCTTGTTCGCGTCACGCGGTTCGCCGGGGTAGGACTCCAGGCCACTTGTGGCACTCGACCACGCGTACCCCTGCTTCTGGACCTTGTCGACCCACTGGTCCGTACGCGCGCTGTCCGCCCTGTAGGCCGTATGCAACGGGGTCTTGTCGCTGAAGATGTCCCGTTCGAGCTTCTTGTGAAGCTGGTCTGGCGGCAGCGCGATGGCTTCCTGCGCGAGGGCGAACATGCTGGGTCCGCCCGTACGCAGGGCTTCCCCGGCCAGGCACTGGTCCTCGCGCAGCCGTTCAGCCGCTTTGGCGTCATAGCCGTCGTACGAATCACCCACGGTGGCCATGCGCGGTTCGGCGTCCCCGCCGGACTGGCCGGGCTGAACAGCCAGGCCACCGAGCACAGCCAAGGCGGTGACGGATGTGACGGCAGAGGTGAACGTCGCGGATATGCGGGATCTGGGGTTGAACAACCCCGGTCTGAGACGCAAAGGATCATCCTTTGTAAACGGGCGAGGGCAGGCAGGGGAACCGCCCCGAGAGGCGGTGGCGAAACGCGCGGATCAGCCCTCTGATCCGGCGCGGGAACAGGGGCAGCGGGCAGCAGCCACCAGAGCGGCGTTCACGGTGAGCACGTATCGCGGCATGACGAACCGTCCCTCCCCCATGGCGGCACCGTTCCCCCGGCCGCCGAATGACGTACGCGCGTCACGGCCGGGTGGTCTACTGGCAGGACTGAACTCCAGGGGCGAGCAGACGGAGGCCACGTCCGTAATCGACTCGCCCGAGAGCCCGGCCGCGGCCACGATGGCCGCAATCGACCGCGACACGACGCCCGGCAGTTCGTGGGGACAGCGGTCACTCGGCGGATCGGAAATGTACAGGTAATGACGTCACAACTGTTCGCGGTGTGCTTCGATGCGAGCCGGCCGCTGGATCTCGCGGGGTTCTGGTCCGGGTTCCTGGGGTGGGAGACGGCCGACGACCCGCACGACGGCGTCACGCTCCTGCCCAGTGATGACACCGGGTTCCGGATCCGTTTCCTTCCGGCCCAGGAGCAGAAGGCCGGTCAGAACCGGATGCACTTCGATCTGACGAGTACCTCCCTGGAGGACCAGCAGCAGACGGTGGACAGGGCGCTGGATCTCGGCGCGCGGCACATCGACATCGGCCAACGCCCGGAAGAGGGCCATGTGGTGCTCGCCGACCCCGAAGGCAACGAGTTCTGTGTCATCGAGCCCGGCAACAAGTTCCTCGCCGACTGTGGCTTCATCGGAGCACTGGCCTGCGACGGTTCGCAGGAGGTCGGTTACTTCTGGAGCGAAGCGCTGGGTTGGCCGCTGGTGTGGGACCAGGACCAGGAGACCGCGATCCGCTCGCCGCTCGGTGGTCCGAAGATCACCTGGGGCGGTCCACCGCTGATGCCGAGGACAGGCAAGGACCGGCTGAGTTTCGAGGTCGCTCCACCGGTCCACGGTGACCGGCAGGCAGAGGTCGACCGTCTGCTCTCCCTGGGGGCGAACCGAGTCGACACCGGCCGGGGCGGGGCCGGCCGGATGACGATGGCCGACCCCGACGGCAACGAGTTCTGCGTGCTGACACCCCGGTAGCGCGGCCGGGCCCGGCCGCCGAGTCCACCGTCCGCGCCATGGACCACGTGCAGTTCATCCGGCTCACCGGAGGACGCGGTCTGTCTCCACGCGCTTCACCGACCGCCCCCGCCCTCGTCCGGGCGGAGGGCGTCGAGGATGAGGGTGAGGCCGAAGGTGAACTCGTCGGCGTAGTCGTAGCCGGGCTTGAGGGCGTGTTCGGTGACGAGTTCTGCGAGGTGGGGGTAGGCGTCGGCGGGCATCTCGCGCATGATGGCGCCCGCGACCTCGTCCAGCTCCGCCTGGCCGCTGAACGGCAGGCTCAGTTCCTGCATCACGAAGCCGTACAGGTAGCTGTCGATCAGCGAGAAGGCGTGCGCGGCCATCGGGACGGAGAACCCCCCGCCGCGCAACGCGCCGAGGACGGCGTCGTGGTGGCGCAGGGTCGCCGGGCCCGGCCGTGAGCGGGAGTCCATCAGGGCGACGGCCCACGGATGGCGCCGGAGCGCGGCGCGGGCGGATTCCGCGCGGTGGCGCATGGCGCTCTTCCAGTCCCTGTCGAGCGGCGGCAGGTCGATCTCGCCGAACACCGCGTCCACCATGCCGTCGAGGATGTCCTCCCTGCCCGCGACGTGGTGGTAGAGCGACATCGCCTCGACACCCAGCGGTTCGGCGACGGCCCGCATCGTGAGCGCGGCCGAGCCCTTCTCGTCCGCCACCGCCACCGCCGCGCGGATCACGCGCTCGCGACTGAGCGGGGTACGCGCCGACGCCCTGCGCCGGCCCTTGCCTCCCTCGCGCATTCGCCCCTCCTTTCCACCCCTTGACTGCCTTACAGCATAAGGCTAGCGTACCTTACAACATAAGGTCGACATTCCGGCGAAGGGCTGCGCCATGGGCACGGATCGCGTGAAGAAGGTCTGCATCGTCGGAGCTTCGGGGAAGCTCGGGCAGTACATGGTCCGGCACGCGCTGGACCGCGGCTACGAGGTGGTCGGCGTGTGCCGGGAGCGCAGCGTGCAGAAGCTGGCCGGGTTCGAGGGCCGGATGACCGTCGTCCCCGGGGACACGAACGACCCGGAAGTGATCCGGCGGGCCGTCGAGGGGTGCCACGGAGTGCTGACCGTACTGGTGCCCTGGGGTGTGCGGCAGTACGCGTCGGGCACGGCGCAGGCGGTGCTCGACCACGCACGGCCCGGCGCGCGCCTGGTCTTCTCCTGCGGCTGGCACATCACACGCGACGGCAAGGACACCTACTCGTGGACGTTCAGGGCCGCCGTCCGGGTCGCCGCGTGGCTGGGCAAGCTCGTCCGCGCCGTCGAGATCGACGACCAGGTGGAGGCGTGCCGCCGGGTGTTCGCCAGTGACACCCGGTGGACCGTGGTGCGCGGAAGCAGCCTGGAGGAGGGCGAGAGCCAGGGCCTGCCCGTGTGGAGCCGGCACGTGGGCGACCCGGTACTGGCCGGCAACCTGACGCGCCGCGTGGACTTCGCACTGTTCATGGTGGAGGCGCTCACCGACGACGCCCTCGTCCAGGAGGCCCCGGCGATCGTCGGCCGCCTCACCCCCGGCGCCCTCGCCCACGCGGGCGTCCGCGACGACCACCCCTGACCAGTCGCCGCGGCGCCGGCGGCCGGTGTTCGTCGACGGAATGCGGTTGGTCCTGTCGGCAGACGGCCCGCAGCCCGCTGGGGCGTACGGACGTTACTCTTCCACCGGCAGGACTGACACCCTCGGCAGCCGGCCGGCCACCACTCCCCCGGCCCCGCGCGAGCCGGCGGACCGGCCCTAGGGTCGCCGCATGACACACGCGCACACCCTCAGGGACGCGGTCGCGGCGGTCGGCGACGCCGACGGGGCCATGCGGTTCGTCACGTGGTTCACGACGCGATGGACCCGTCCGCCGGCCCGGGGTGACGAGTTCGGGCCGGAGGAGATCGCTGCGGCCGAGCAGCGTCTCGGCCTGCGGCTTCCGGGCGCCCTGGCGAGGCTCTACGAGCGGGTGGGGCGCCATGAACCGACGAACCGGCAGGATCGACTGCTGTCTCCCGACCGGTTGGTGACCGACGACGGCGTGCTGGTCTTCCGGGTCGAGAACCAGCACTGGTGACCAGGCTGCTGACGGTCACGTTGCCCTGGCTGTCGCAGAAGTGCGACGTGCAGTCGCCGCTCGTCTCGTCGTAAAGCCCGGGGGCCGCGATCACTACCTCCGACGTCTACGAGTGGCATGCTCACCCGTCCCCACCGGCGACAGGGCCTACCCGGCGGCCATCTCCCACAGCAGCACTTCCGCCGTCCCCCGTGCTCGCAGCTCCAGCCCCTGCGCGTCCGTGATCCGCGCCGCGTCCCCCGGCCCCAACTCGTCGTCGGGCAGAGCCACCTCACCCCTCACCACGTGCACGTACACGAACGGCGCGTCCGGCACCGCCGTCCGCTCGCCCGCCGCGAGACGTCGCGCGTGCAGCATCGCGGCCGCCTCCGGGAGGGCGTACGGCGTCGAGTCGGCGATGCCGCGCACGATCTCGTACGACGGCTCCCCGCCCGGCTCCAGCGGGGCGAGCCACATCTGTACGAAGACCAGGGGGACGTCCGCGTCGTTGCGTTCCACGTGCCGCACCCCGCCCGCCGAGCTGAGGCGCTGGACGTCGCCGGGGCGGACGACGGTGGCGTGGCCGGCCGAGTCGCGGTGGGTGAGTTCGCCCTCGACGACCCAGGTGACGATCTCGGTGTGGCTGTGCGGATGCTCGTCGAACCCGGCGCCGGGCGCGAGCCGCTCCTCGTTGCAGGCGAGTATCGCGCCGAAGCGCAGGTTGTCCGGGTCGTAGTGCCGCCCGAAGGAGAACGCGTGCAGGGACTCGATGCCGGCCGCGAGGTCGCCGCCGCTGTAGCGCTCGCCGGCGCGCCGAACGGATATCACGCCTCCACGTTAGCGGGGAGGGAGCACGTCCCGTCGCGGTGAACAAGAACCCCGGGATACGGACCGCCCGTCCCGATAAGGCACTCTTGTCCCGTGCCCGAACCTGCAGCGAACTCCTCCCACCCGCACTCCGCGACCCTGCGCCGCCTCGAGCAGTCGTCCGGCCGGCTCGCGGCGAACGCCATCGCCCGCATGGACGAGTCACTGCCCTGGTACCGGGCGATGCCACCGGAGAACCGGTCGTGGATCGGGCTGGTCGCCCAGGCCGGTATCGCCGCGTTCACCGAGTGGTTCCGGCACCCGGAGACCCCGCAGGCGATCTCGACCGACGTCTTCGGCACCGCCCCGCGCGAGCTGACCCGGGCGATCACCCTGCGGCAGACCGTCGAGATGGTGCGCACCACCATCGAGGTCATGGAGACGGCGATCGAGGAGGTCGCCGCACCCGGCGACGAGTCCGTGCTGCGCGAGGCGCTGCTCGTCTACGCCCGGGAGATCGCCTTCGCCACCGCCCAGGTGTACGCGCAGGCCGCCGAGGCACGCGGCGCGTGGGACGCCCGCCTCGAGTCGCTCGTCGTGAACGCGGTGCTGTCGGGCGAGGCCGACGAGGGCGCGGTGTCGCGGGCCGCCGCGCTCGGCTGGAACTCGCCGGAGCATGTGTGCGTGATTCTCGGCACAGCGCCGGACGGCGACAGCGAGCTGACCGTCGAGGCGATCCGCCGCGCCGCCCGGCACGCCAAGCTGCAGGTGCTGACGGGGGTGCTCGGCAACCGTCTCGTCGTCATCGCCGGCGGCAGCGACAATCCGCTCCAGGTCGCCAAGGCCCTCATCGGCCCGTACGCGGCGGGGCCGGTCGTAGCCGGACCGATCGTGCCCGACCTGCTGGCCGCGACACGGTCCGCGCAGGCCGCCGCGGCGGGGCTGAAGGCGTGTTCGGCGTGGCAGGACGCGCCGCGGCCGGTGCTGGCGGACGATCTGCTGCCGGAGCGCGCCATCGCCTCCGACCCTGCGGCGCGTGAACAGTTGGTGGAGGAGATCTACAGACCACTGGAGGAGGCGGGCTCGGCTCTTCTGGAAACTCTGAGTGTCTATCTGGAGCAGGCGAGCAGCCTGGAAGGCGCGGCGCGAATGCTCTTCGTTCACCCCAACACCGTGCGCTACCGGCTGCGACGTGTGACAGACGTCACCGGATGGTCACCTTCCGATGTACGCTCCGCCTTCACGCTGCGAATCGCCCTGATCCTCGGGCGCCTGGCCGACGGGGATGCACAGCCCTAGACTTTTGTGGGACACCAACAATTCCCCCGACGGTTCTTCGTCCCTGTCCTCACGGGCGTGCCGGGCCGTCCACAAGAGAGAGTGTGAGGGTGCTCGTACTCGTCGCTCCCGGCCAAGGCGCTCAGACGCCCGGCTTCCTGACTCCCTGGCTCGACCTCCCCGGCGCCGCCGACCGCATCGCGGCCTGGTCCGACGCCATCGGGCTCGACCTTGCCCACTACGGCACCAAGGCCGACGCGGACGAGATCCGCGACACGGCCGTCGCCCAGCCGCTGCTCGTCGCCGCCGGACTGCTGTCCGCGTCGGCGCTCGGTGAGGTGGCTCCCGGCGCGGTCGCCGGCCACAGCGTCGGCGAGATCACGGCCGCCGCGTTCGCCGGTGTCGTCGACGACACTGCCGCGCTGAAGCTCGTACGGGCGCGGGGGCTGGCGATGGCCGAGGCCGCCGCGGTCACCGAGACCGGCATGGCGGCCGTCCTCGGCGGCGAGGCCGACACGGTCGTCGCCCATCTCGAGAAGCTCGGCCTGACCCCGGCGAACGTGAACGGCGCCGGTCAGATCGTCGCCGCCGGTACCGCGGAGCAGCTCGCCGCGCTCGCGGAGGACAAGCCGGAAGGCGTCCGGCGGGTCATGCCGCTGCAGGTCGCCGGCGCGTTCCACACGCACCACATGGCGCCCGCCGTCGCGAAGCTCGAGGAGGCCGCGAAGGCCCTCGACGCCTCGGACCCGGCCGTCCCGTACGTTTCGAACAAGGACGGGCAGATCGTCGCCGACGGCGCCGACGTCATCTCCCGTCTGGTCGGTCAGGTCGCCAACCCGGTCCGCTGGGACCTGTGCATGGAGACCTTCAAGGAGCGGGGCGTCACCGCCCTCATCGAGGTCTGCCCCGGCGGCACGCTCACCGGCCTGGCCAAGCGCGCGCTTCCGGGTGTGCGGACGCTGGCGCTGAAGACTCCCGACGACCTCGATGCGGCCCGCACGCTCGTCGCCGAGCTTTCAGCAGCCTGACAAGGAGCCGTAGAGCATGTCGAAGATCAAGCCCAGCAAGGGCGCCCCGTACGCACGGATCCTGGGGGTCGGCGGCTACCGTCCCACCCGGGTCGTGCCCAACGAGGTGATCCTCGAGAAGATCGACTCCTCCGACGAGTGGATCCGCTCCCGCTCCGGCATCGCGACCCGCCACTGGGCCTCGCCCGAGGAGACCGTGACCGCGATGTCGGTCGAGGCCTCCGGGAAGGCGATCGCCGAGGCCGGGATCACCGCGGAGCAGATCGACGCCGTCGTCGTCTCCACCGTGTCCCACTTCAAGCAGACCCCGGCCGTGGCCACCGAGATCGCCGACAAGGTCGGTGCCGGCAAGCCGGCCGCGTTCGACATCTCCGCCGGGTGCGCGGGCTTCGGCTACGGGCTGACCCTCGCCAAGGGCATGGTCGTCGAGGGCTCGGCCGAGTACGTCCTCGTCATCGGCGTCGAGCGGCTGAGCGACCTGACCGACCTGGAGGACCGTGCGACGGCCTTCCTGTTCGGCGACGGCGCCGGCGCGGTCGTCGTCGGCCCCTCCGAGGAACCGCACATCGGTCCCACGGTCTGGGGTTCGGAGGGCGACAAGTCCGAGACGATCAAGCAGACCGTGCCGTGGAACGACTTCCACCTCGGCGATGTCTCGAAGCTGCCGCTCAACGAGCGCGGCGAGGTCAAGTTCCCCGCCATCACGCAGGAGGGCCAGGCGGTGTTCCGCTGGGCCGTCTTCGAGATGGCGAAGGTCGCCCAGCAGGCGCTCGACGCCGCCGGAATCACCGCGGCCGACCTGGACGTCTTCATCCCGCACCAGGCCAACATGCGGATCATCGACTCGATGGTGAAGACGCTGAAGCTGCCGGAGCACGTCACGGTCGCCCGTGACGTCGAGACCACCGGCAACACCTCGGCCGCCTCGATCCCGCTCGCGATGGAGCGGCTCCTGGCGACCGGACAGGCGAAGAGCGGCGACACCGCGCTCGTCATCGGCTTCGGGGCGGGTCTCGTCTACGCCGCGACGGTCGTTACCCTCCCCTAGGCACCGTACGGATCTTCCGGACGGCTACTGCCACACCCTCTGATAACCACCGAAGGAGCGCCACCATGGCCGCCACGCAGGAAGAGATCGTCGAAGGTCTCGCCGAGATCGTCAACGAGATCGCCGGTATCCCGACCGAGGACGTCCAGCTGGACAAGTCCTTCACGGACGACCTGGACGTCGACTCGCTGTCCATGGTCGAGGTCGTCGTCGCCGCCGAAGAGCGCTTCGACGTCAAGATCCCGGACGAGGACGTCAAGAACCTGAAGACCGTCGGCGACGCCGCGGACTACATCCTCAAGCACCAGGCCTGAGTCTTCAGTCGCGTTTGTCGCCACCCTCCGGTGGCGCCGTGAAAATTCAGCACCCTCTAATCGTGGAGAAAGAATTCCTGTGAACTCGACCAATCGCACCGTGGTCGTCACCGGTATCGGCGCAACCACACCGTTGGGTGGCGACAGCGCATCGACCTGGGAAGGTCTCATCGCCGGACGCTCCGGTGTGAAGCTGCTCGAGGGCGAGCGCTTCGCCGACCTTCCGGTGAGGATCGCGGCGCCCGCCGCGGTCGACCCGGGCGAGGTCCTGCCGCGCCCGCTGGCCCGCAAGCTGGACCGCTCGGCGCAGTTCGCCGTGATCGCGGCCCGTGAGGCGTGGGCCGACGCCGGCTACACCGCACCCGCCGGTGAGGACGAGGCCGTCGCCCCCGCCCGGCTGGGCACCGTCATCGCCTCCGGCATCGGCGGCGTGACCACTCTGCTCGACCAGTACGACGTGCTCAAGGAGAAGGGCGTACGCCGCGTCTCCCCGCACACCGTGCCCATGCTGATGCCCAACGGCCCCTCCGCCAACGTCGGACTCGAGGTGAACGCCCAGGCGGGCGTGCACACTCCGGTCTCCGCGTGCGCGTCCGGCGCCGAGGCGATCGGCTACGCCGTCGAGATGATCCGCACCGGCCGTGCCGACGTGGTCGTCGCCGGCGGCACCGAGGCGGCGATCCACCCGCTGCCGATCGCGGCCTTCGCCAACATGATGGCGATGTCCAAGAACAACGACGAGCCCGAGAAGGCCTCGCGCCCCTACGACACCGCCCGCGACGGCTTCGTCCTCGGCGAGGGCGCGGGTGTCGTGATCCTGGAGTCGGCCGAGCACGCCGCCGCGCGTGGCGCGAAGGTCTACTGCGAGGTGCTGGGTCAGGGTCTGTCCGCGGACAGCCACCACATCGCACAGCCGGAGCCCACGGGCCGCGGTATCGCGGCGGCGCTGCGGCACCTGCTGGAGACCACGGACCTCAAGCCGGCCGAGGTCGTGCACCTCAACGCGCACGCGACGTCGACGCCGCAGGGTGACGTCGCCGAGATCAAGGCGCTGCGCGCCGTGCTCGGCGAGGACCTGGACCATGTCGCGGTCTCCGCGACCAAGTCGATGACGGGTCACCTGCTGGGCGGCGCGGGCGGCATCGAGACGGTGGCGACGGTGCTGGCGCTGCACCACCGCACGGCCCCGCCGACGATCAACGTCGACGACCTCGACGAGACGGTCGACGCGGACATCGTCCGCGGCGAGCCGCGGACGCTGCCGGAAGGCACGATCGCAGCGATCAACAACTCGTTCGGCTTCGGCGGCCACAACGTGGTGCTGGCGTTCCGCACGGTCTGACCCACCGGCCCGCCCGGCACGGCCCGCGCCCCCTCCGGGGGGTGCGGGCCGTTGCTTGTTCCCCTCCCCGCCCCTTCCCGAAACCGGGGGCTCTGCCCCGTACCCCCGCGCCTCAATCGCCGGCGGGGCTGCTGTGCAGCCCGGCTGGGGTACGCCCGCTACGCCTGGCGGCGTGGGAGGGACCCCCACCCACGGCCGCCAGGCCGTAGGGGGAGATTGAGGACACCGCGCGAAGCGCGGTACCGGGTCCGGGGCTTGCCCCGCCACGCGGCGGAGCCGCACATCGGTGCAGCGGGAAGGAGCGGGGAGGGGAACAGCCCGCCGCAGGCGCCACCCGCGCCCGCCGCAAAGCCGCGTCACACCACCTGGTGGAGCCACCGCACCGGCGCTCCCTCCCCCGCGTACCGGAACGGCTCCAGCTCGTCGTCCCACGGCTTCCCGAGCAGCTTCGCGATCTCCGCCTCGAGGTCCGTCTCGCCCTGCACGGACCGCGCCAGCGCCGCCCGCAGCCGGTCCTCGGGGACGAGGATGTCGCCGTGGATGCCGGTCACGGCGTGGAAGATGCCGAGGTCGGGCGTGGCGCTGTAGCGCTCGCCCTCTGCCGCGGCGGACGGCTCCGCGGTCACCTCGAAGCGCAGGAGGTGCCAACCCCGCAGCGCGGACGCCAGCTTGGACGCCGTTCCCGCCTCGCCCTTCCAGGAGAACTCCGCTCTCCACGTGCCGGGCGATGCGGGCTGCCGGATCCAGTCCAGCTGGACCCGGACGCCGAGCACACCCGCGACCGCCCATTCGACATGCGGGCACAGCGCGCGCGGTGCGGAGTGAACGTACAGAACGCCACGTGTCGTCACCGGGACCTCCAGTGTGGGACGAGGTTCGCCTTCCCAGCGGCCTCAGTAAACAGCATCGGGAACAAGTCTCCGCAAAAGGGACGGCATGTGACGTGATGTAATTTACCGGCGCCGATGGGCGAGGTGGGCCTCTGGGTCGACGAGGCAAAAGTTACCGTGCGGAACGCGCCGAGGGGTGACGTAATGTCGGTCCTGGGGCCCGTACGCACCAAGCTTTCACTCGGCAGGAGGTCGGATGCCGGGTTTGTGGAGGGGGAAGTGACCTTGCGCCAGCGCCGCCGGACACTCCGCGCACGCACCAAGGTCGCCGCCGCACTCGCGGTCGCGGCCCTGGCGGCCGGAGGGCTGGCCGCATGTGACTTCTC
Organism: Streptomyces peucetius; assembly: GCF_025854275.1. NCBI lineage: Bacteria > Bacillati > Actinomycetota > Actinomycetes > Kitasatosporales > Streptomycetaceae > Streptomyces > Streptomyces peucetius. The sequence goes on from NZ_CP107567.1 coordinate 2,365,338, forward strand.
GTCAGGGGCTACCGCCGGCCGGCCGTCCGCCACGTCCGCGCGCCCGTCCCCCAGCCCGAGCCCGACCCCTGAGTGGGACCGCAGTCCGCGGTCGCTCGCGGCGGTCGGCGACTCCATCACCCGCGGGTTCGACGCGTGCACGGTGCTGTCGGACTGTCCGGAGGTCTCGTGGGCGACCGGCACGGACCCCGGGGTGAACAGTCTCGCCCTGCGTCTGCTGGGGCCCTCGGGGGCGGCGAAGCGCAGCTGGAACGTCGCCCGTTCCGGCGCCGACGCGTCGGACCTGCCGGAGCAGATGGCCCGGGCGGCGGCCCACCGGCCGGAGCTGGTGACGGTGATGATCGGCGCGAACGACGCGTGCGCGGACACCGTGGACCGTATGACTCCCGTCGAGGACTTCCGCGCGTCGTTCGAGGCCGCACTGGCCCGCCTGCGGAAGGGCGCGCCGAAGGCGCAGGTCTACGTCTCCAGCGTGCCGGACCTGAAGCGGCTGTGGTCGGTGGGCCGCGGCGACGCACTGGGCAGCCGGATATGGGAACTGGGCATCTGCGCGACGATGCTCGGCGGCGCGCAGGACGTGAGCGTCCAGGCCCAGCAGCGCCGCGACACCGTCCAGGAGCGGGTAGTGGCGTACAACGGCGTGCTGGAGGATGTCTGCGGGAAGGACGACCGCTGCCGGTACGACGGCGGGGCCGTCTTCGACTACCGCTTCACCCAGGCGCAGTTGAGCCGCTGGGACTGGTTCCACCCGGGCAGGGACGGCCAGCGGCGGATCGCGGAGATCGCGTACCGCAATGTCACGGCGGCGCAGGCCCCATGACCTGACCCCGGCGCCGGCCCGTCCGGTCCGGGTGCCGGCCCCGTCCCGTCCGGGTACCGGCGCGGCCTTCCGTCCGCCGCCGCGTCGCCGCGATACTGCGAGCCGGCCGACGAAAGGAATCCCGTGCCCCGGATACGTCCCCGTGTGAGCGTGCTCGCTGTCGCCCTGCTCGCCTCCGCCGCCCTCACCGTCACCGCGTCCCCGCTCGCGTCGGCGGCGCCCGCCGTCTCCGACGCCCTCACCGTCACCGCGTCCCCGCTCGCGTCGGCGGCGCCCGCCGTCTCCGACGCCCCGCTCACCGTGGAGGAGCAGCGGCTCGAACGGGCCGTGCCCCAGGAGATCCTGCGGCGCAGCGGCTTCGACCCGGTGGCGCCGGACTTCGTACGGACGCTGGAGAGCGCGACGTCGTACCGGCAGGCGGAACGTGCCGTGGCACGTCACGGGACGGCACTGTGGGAGCGGGCCGTGGACCGGGCCCAGGGCAGGGGCGCGCTGCGGGGCGATCTGAGCCGGGACGACGACCGGCCGCTGTACTGGGCGCGGCTCGGCATGACCGCCGGTCTGCGGCAGTGGCAGCCCGCGTTCGACGTGACAGCGGCGCAGCGGGCGCGGCTGATGGACCGTCTGGAGCGTTCCTCGCGCGGCCAGGACTCGATGGACCTGCCGCCCGGCAAGGGCGTCAAGCGCATTGTGATGACCGGTTTCGATCCGTTCACGCTGGACCGGGACATCCGCATCAGCAATCCGTCCGGCGCCGCGGCGCTCGCCCTCGACGGCACGTGGATCCGCACCGCGGACGGCCCCGCCAGGATCGAGACGGCGGTGTTCCCCGTGCGCTGGCAGGACTTCGCGGACGGCACGGTCGAACGGACCCTCGAGCGGCAGCTGCCGAAGGCGGACCTGTTCACCACGGTCAGCCAGGGCCGCGTGGGCCGCGTCGACATCGAGCGCTTCAACGGCGCCTGGCGCGGTGGCTTCCCCGACAACGACAACGTCTCCCGTACGGAGACGGTGCCGGTGCCCGACCCCGCCTCCCAGCCGCAGTGGACCGTCACCTCGCTGCCGTACGAGGCGATCACGGCCGCGGACACGGGCCGCTTCCCGGTGTACGACAACACGTCCGTGACCGAGATCCCGGCCGGTGGGAGCGCCCCGGTGGTCCGGCCCGGCGGCCCGACGCCGGGTTCCACCGCACGCGCCGGGGGCGGCGGCGACTATCTGTCCAACGAGATCGCCTACCGCGCCACGCTTCTGCGCGACCGCCTCGGCCTGGACGTCCCCGGCGGCCATGTGCACACCCCGGTGCTGCAGTTCGCGGCGGGCAACACGACGGAGATCACCGACCCCGAGTTCGTACGCAACCGGCTGGACATCATCGACCAGACACGGGAGATCATCCGGGTGGCCGCGGGGAACGGCGGGACACGATGATGGCCGCATGAGGATCGCGGCAGCGCAGTTCACGTCCGTACCGGGCGACATCGGGGCGAATGTCCACAGCATGCAGGCACTCGTACGGGAGGCGGCCGGACAGGGCGCCCGGCTGGTCGCCTTCTGCGAACTGGCGGCCACCGGTTACGACCTCGGGGCACTCGCCAGGGACCCGGGGCTGTGGCTGGCCGAGGACGACGCACGGCTGGAGCCGCTGCGGGAGGCGTGCCGTACGACGTCGACCGCGGCGCTGGTGGGCTGCGCCGTGCGTACGCCGGCCAGCCGCCCGGCCCTCTCCGCCCTGGTGATCGGCCCGGACGGCAAGCTGCTCGCCCGCTACGACAAGACGCATCTGTACGGCGGGGAGCGGGACGTCTTCACCGCCGGTGCCGAGGACGGCCGCTTCACCCTCGACGGGGTCCGGTTCGCGGTGGCGGTCTGCTACGACAACCGGTTCCCGGAGGTCGCGGAGCGGGCGGCGGCCGACGGCTGCCGGGTGTACTTGGCGAGTTCTGTGCTCGAGGAGGGCAACGACTCGTTCGAGGCGGTCTATCCGGTCCGGGCGCGCGACAACGGCCTGCCGGTGGTGCTCGCCAACGCGGTCGGTCCGTGCGGTGTCGGCGACTGCCGGGGCGGCAGCGCGGTCTGGGGTCCAAACGGCGCCCTGCTGGCCACCGCCGGCACGGCCGCGCCGGGCCTCGCGGTGGCGCGGGTCGAGACCGGCAGCGGACCCGGCGCGTGCCGTACCGGCCCCGGAGCCGGCGTCAGGGCATGATCGATGCCGTCCCGGTGCTCATGACGACGCACCGGGGCCGCCGTGTCGCTTCATTCCCAGATGCGCCATGAGGGGCGCCCCGGAGGTTCTCGACCATGCAGCACACCCAGGCCCGGCGCACTGTTCTCGGTGCGCTCGCCACGCTCGTCCTCGTCCCGCTCGCGGCCTGCGGCCAGGGCGGGTCCCCGGTGTCGTCGTCTCCTTCCGCCACGGCGACGAGGCCGGGTGCGGAAGCGGGCGCGACGGCTGATGCCGCCGCGAAGCCGGTCACCCGGGACTTCAAGGAGCTCGAGCGCAAGTTCGACGCGCGACTGGGCGTCTACGCCGTCGACACCGGCACCGGACGCGAGATCGTCCACAACGACCGCGAGCGGTTCCCCTACGCCTCCACGTTCAAGGCGCTGGCCGCCGGTGCGGTGCTGCGCCAGTACTCGCTGAGCGGGACGGACAAGGTGATCACGTACTCCAGGGAGGATCTGATCGCGTACTCACCCGTGACCGAGAAGCACGTCGAGACCGGGATGAGCCTGCGCGACCTGTGCGAGGCCGCCGTCCGCTACAGCGACAACACCGCGGCCAACCTGCTGTTCGACACCCTCGGCGGACCGAAGGGACTGGACGCCGTCCTCGGGGAACTGGGTGACGACGTCACCCGCATGGAGCGGCGCGAGCCCGAGCTGGGCCAGTGGTCACCGGGCGACACACGGGACACCTCCACGCCGCGGGCGCTGGCCACCGATCTGCGCGCGTTCGTCCTCGGTGACGTCCTCGGCAAGCCCGAACGGGCACAGCTCACGCAGTGGCTGCGGACCAACACCACCGGCGACGAGCTCATCAGGGCCGGAGTCCCCAAGGGCTGGGTCGTCGGCGACAAGACCGGCACCGGCAGCAGCTACGGCGCCCGCAACGACATCGCCGTGGTGTGGCCGCCCGACGGCGCCCCCATCGTCATGGCGATCATGTCGAACCGGTCCGAGGAGGACGCCGACCACGACAACAAGCTGATCGCGCAGGCCGCGTCCGTGGTCGCCGACGCGCTGTCGTAGCGGCCGCGCGGCCCGTGGGCCCGGGCGGTTCGGGCGTCGACCGCCGGGGGCCGCACAGTGCCGCCGCGCCGACGCCACCGCGCGGATGCCGCCGCCGGGCCGGCTAGTCGGGCTTGCGCAGGCTGTGCGGGCCCGGCCGGGCGGACCCGGCGGACGGCTTCGCGTGCTCCGCGTCCGGGACCAGGTCGCGGGCCATGAGCGTCGCACCGGCGACCGCGCCCGGCATCAGGAAGACCGCGACGAACGGCACCAGGAACGCCAGCGTCAGCGGTACGCCGAAACCCAGGGTGCGCAGCCGACGGCCCTTCAGCAGGGCGAGACGTTCCTTCAGTTGGACCCCGCGCCGCTGGAGGGCCACGGCGGTCAGCTCCTCCGCGAGGAAGAATCCGGAGACGCAGAAGGCGACCACCGGGACCACCGTCTGGCCGACGACCGGGATGAAACCGCAGGCGAAGAGCAGCACACCGTAGAAGACGACGCGCAGCACGACCCGCAGCGAATCCCTGGCGGAGATCCACAGTTCGCGCCAGAGCGGCAGATCCGAGTGCGGCACCTCGCCGCCCTCGGAGCGTTCCACCTGCTCGGAGAGGTTCTCGTAGAAGGGCTGGCCGACCAGGAGCGTCACGGCGGTGAAGGTGATGACCGCGAGGAACAGCCCGAAGGCGAACAGCAGAGCCGTCAGCGTGCCGCGGAAGATGCCGAGCCACGGCGAGGACCAGTCGTCGGCGAACGGCGTCGCCCAGGCCGTCACGTCGTCCGCGACGAACACGAGGCCGGCGATCGCCGCCGCGTACAGCACCAGGGTCACCAGGCCGGGCAGCAGGCCGAAACCGAACCACCGGCCGTGGCCGGCGACCCAGCGCTGGCCCTTCATCAAGTAGCCGAAGCCGACGCCGAGATCACGCATGCGCACACCCTATCGGGGTGCCTCTTGTCGTTCGGCGGCCGAACCGGTAGACCCGGCGTACTGATCGTCACGGCGGGCGTCGTGGCGATCGCCGTGACGATTTCTTCCGACAACGGAGGCTCGTAACCGCATGGGCTCATCCCGATCCGTACTGATCACCGCAACTCTTTCCGCCGCGCTCGCCGGCGTTCTGCTCGCCCCGCTGCCCGGTGCCGCGGCGGCTCCGGCGGCGGACCGGCCGCATCCGGTGAGGGAGAGGGACGCTTCCCGGGAGGCGTCCGCGGCCGCCACGGCGCCCTTCTCCACCACCGCGAAGGCGCTCGGCTCCCGCACCCCGGACCTCGGCCGGACGGCCGGCTATCCCCGCAGGACCGAACTCGAACCACCACCGGTGAACCCGGCCGACAAGTCGATAAAGCTGGGTCTCGCGCCGTACCACTCGCTCGCTCCGCGCCTCAACGACCTCCAGGAGCTGAGCGACCGGGTCAGCGTCGAGGTCGCCGGTCACTCGGCCGGCGGGCACGAGCTGTATCTGGTCACCGTCACCGCGCCCGAGACCGCGGGCGAGGCGCGCGAGCAGGAGCGGATGCGGGAGCGGATCGAGAACCACCCGGCCGCGGCGGCCGAGGACCGGCGCATCAAGGCGGCGTACAAGACGCCCGTGTTCATCAACAACAACATCCACGGCAACGAGTGGGAGGGCACGGACGCCGCCCTGAAACTCATCGAGGAGCTGGCCCGGGCCGCGGACGCGAAGACGGCGGACCTGCTGGCGAAGACCCGCATCCATCTCAATGTCACGGCCAACCCCGACGGCCGGATCGCGGGCACCCGTGCCAACGCCGGCGGCTTCGACCTCAACCGGGACTTCATCACCGCCACCCAGCCGGAGACGCGCGCGATCCGGCAGATCGCCATCGACAAGCAGCCCGCGGTCATGCTCGACCTGCACGGTTATGTCAACGGCACGCTGATCGAGCCGACGACCCCGCCGCACGGCGAGAACTACGAGTACGACCTGTTCCTCAAGAACGCGTACGCGAACGCGCTCGGCATGGAGAAGGCGGTCAACGGACTCGGCTACACCGCCGAGAAGGACGGGGTCCGGCCCGCCGTGATCCCGTTCCGGGACCAGAAGGAGGGCTGGGACGACTGGCCGCCCGTCTTCACCCCGCAGTACATGCCCTTCCAGGGCGCCGTCGCGTCGCACACCATCGAGTTCCCGATGGTCGTCAACAACAACGCGTACAACACGCTGCCGGTCGAGGAGCTGCGCCGCCGGGCGGCGATCAACACCGACATCGCGGGCGCGGCGATGCGCGCGACGCTCGACTACACGCTCCGGCACCGCACGTCGGTCATGGCCGACCAGATCGAGACCTTCCGGCGGGGCGCCGCCGGCGAGGCCCAGCGGCCGGTCTCGGAGGAGACCGTTCCGGGTGTGCCGGGCATCGGCCCCGAGGACGTCTACACCACGACGTTCCCCCGGGCGTATGTCATCCCCGCGGGGCGGTCCCAGCGGTCGGCCACCGCGGCGGCCCGGCTGGTCGACCACCTGGTCGCCAACGACGTCCGGGTGGAACGGGCGGTGACCTCGTTCCGGCTCGCGGGCCGCTCGTACCGCGCCGGGTCGTACCTGGTCGACATGCACCAGCCCAAGCGCGGTGTCGCCAACGTGATCCTGGCGGACGGCCGGGACATCAGCGCGGACGTCGGGACGATGTACGACATCTCCGGCTGGAGCCTCGGTCTGCTGTGGGGCGCGGACGTGGACGCCGTCACCTCGGGCGAGCTCCGGGTCCGTACCCGGACCGTGCACGCCGCCGCGCCGACCGGACACGTCGCCCCGGACGGTGACCTGCGGCTGCGTCTGGACGACCCGAAGGAGCTCGCGGCACTCAACTCCCTGCTGAAGCAGGGTGTCGAGGTCAGGCGCGCGCAGGACGGCTCGGCGATCGTCCCGGGCTCCGCACGGGACCGTGCCGCCGTCCTCGCCGACCGGCTGGGGGTCGCCTTCCGCGCCACGGACGAGAAGGGCAGGTCCGCGATGCGCCCGACCCGGGTGGCGGCGGCCGTCTCGGCGGGCGAGCTGTTCGCGCTGCGGGAGATGGGCTTCGACGTGGTGCCGGTGTCGACGGCCGTGCTGAACGCGGGCTTCGACTGGTCGCAGGCCGACGTGCTGTACGTGTCGAGCGGGCTGGACCACGCGAAGCTGACTCCTGCCGCCCGCGCCGCGTTCGACCGGAGCGGCGTCGGGGTGGTCGGGCTCGGCGATCAGGGCGCCGCGTTCAACCAGGCGGCCGGCCTGCTCGACGTCACGGCGGTGGCGGGCAACGACGACGCCAACGGTGTGGTGCGGGTGACCAACAAGGGCAGCGCCATCACGGGCGGCGCCCCGGCGCACACCTTCGTGTACTCGCCGCTGTGGTTCACCGCCCTCGGTGACGGGGTGCAGGTGGACCAGTCGTACGGCACGGGCAACCCGCTGGTCTCGGGCCACTGGAGGGCCACGGAGAAGGGCACCGGGGGGCCGGGCGACGCCGCGGGCCACGCCTCGGTGGTCTCCGGCACGTCGCGGGCCGGTGCGCCGGTGGCGCTGTTCGGCACCGAGCCGCTGTTCCGGGCGCACCCGAAGGGCGTCTTCGCGCAGATCGGCAGGGCGCTGCTGACCCGCTGAGACACGCGGAGGGCCGCACCCGTGGGGGTGCGGCCCTCTGCCGTGCGGATGCGGCCCTCGGTCGTGCCGGACGCCGGGACCGCGAGGCCGGCCGTCGTCAGACCGCCAGGTCGACCGTGATGTTGCCACGGGTCGCCTTCGAGTACGGGCAGACCTGGTGGGCCTTCTCGATCAGGTCCCTGGCGGTCGCGGCGTCCACGTTCGGGATGCGCGCGGAGATCTTGACGATGAGGCCGAAGCCGTCGTCGTTCTTGCCGAGACCGACCTCCGCGGTGACCGTCGAGCCGGAGATGTCGGCCTTCTCCTGGCGGGAGACGACGACGAGGGCCTGCTGGAAGCAGGCGCTGTAACCGGCGGCGAACAGCTGCTCCGGGTTGGTACCGGCGCCACTGCCACCCATCGACTTGGGCGGCGTCACCACGAAGTCGAGGGTGCCGTCATCCGTGGCGACGCGGCCGTCACGGCCGTTCTCCGCGGTGGCGACAGCGGTGTAGAGCACCTCGGACTGCTGGATCGACATGAAGTCTTCCTCCTGCTGGTTCGCCGCGACTCGCGCCCACGATCGCGACGGCTGGGGAAGAGCCTAACGGGTGAACCGTCAGCCGAGTGAAACGATCATCTTGCCGGTGTTCTCGCCCCGGAGAAGTCCGGTGAACGCGTCGTACCCGTGCTCGATGCCCTCGACGACCGTCTCGTCGTACTTGAGCTCCCCGGAGGCGATCCAGCCCGCCACGTCCTGGACGAACTGCGACTGGAGCGCGCGGTGGTCGTTGACCAGCATGCCCTGCAGGCGCAGCCGCTTGCCGATGACGAGTGCCAGGTTGCGCGGGGCGGGAGTGGGCTCGGTCGCGTTGTACTGAGCGATCATTCCGCAGATGGTGGCGCGGCCGCCGACGTTGAACGAGGAGATCGCGGCCTCGAGGTGATCGCCGCCGACGTTGTCGAAGTAGACGTCGATACCGTCGGGCGCGGCCTGGTTCAGCTGCTCCGCGACCGGGCCGTCCTTGTAGTTGAACGCCGCGTCGAAGCCGTACTCCTCGACGAGGAGCTTGACCTTCTCGTCGGAACCGGCAGAGCCGATCACCCGCGAGGCGCCCTTGATCCGCGCCATCTGACCGACCTGGCTGCCGACGGCACCCGCGGCGCCGGAGACGAACACGGCGTCGCCCTCCTTGAAGGAGGCGACCTCGAACAGGCCCGCGTAGGCCGTGAGGCCGGTCATGCCGAGGACACCGAGATAGGCGGAGAGCGGGGCGAGGGACGCGTCGACCCTGGTCGCGTGCTCGGCGGGCACCTCCGCGTACTCCCGCCAGCCGAGGCCGTGCAGTACGTGGTCGCCGACGGCGAAGCCCTCCGCGTTCGACGCGATCACCTCGCCGACCGCGCCGCCGTCCATGGGGCGGTCGAGCTGGAAGGGCGGAACGTACGACTTCACGTCGTTCATCCTGCCCCGCATGTACGGGTCGACGGAGAAGTACAGGGTGCGCACGAGGACGCGGCCTTGCGCCGGCTCGGCGACGGGCGCCTCCCGCAGCGCGAAGTCCTCGGCCTCGGGCCAGCCGTGCGGACGGGCGACCAGGTGCCATTCACGGCCGGACGTGGGGAGTGCGGACATACTGCTGCCTCCTAGAAAAGCTTCATTACCTGAAACAACCATGCGCCTGAATATTTCATGATGTCAAGTATCGGGGTATCCTGATGCGTATGGCCGCCCAGCGCACAGACCCCCTGACCCTCGAGGTCGTCGAGCTCATCGGCACCGTCGTGGCCCGCTACCACGCCGAGTACGAGCAGGCAGCCGCCGAGCACGCCCTCACCGGGGCCCAGGCGCGGGTGCTGGGGCTGCTGTCCATGGAGCCCACCCCGATGCGGCGCATAGCGCAGAAGCTCAGGTGCGAGCCGTCGAACGTCACCGGGATCGTGGACCGCCTGGAAGCCCGCGGCCTGGTGGAGCGCCGGCCGGACCCGGCCGACCGCAGGGTCAAGCTGGCCGCGGCCACACAGGAGGGCCGCAGCACGGCACGCCGGCTGCGCGAGTCCCTGGAGTTCGCGCGCGAGCCGCTGGCCCAGCTCACGGAGGTCGAGCGCACGGTGCTGCGGGACCTCCTCAGACGGATGCTCGGCGAGGACCCGGCCGAGCCTTCACCCGGCCCCTGATCCCGGCGGAGATGCCGTTGGCTAATTCGCCCCGTTGAGCTTGTGCTCGGCGGGGCGAAGTGCTGTCAGGTGGGAGGTGCGGGTTCGGGCTCGGGGCCTGTTGGTGCTCCAGGCGTCCATGCGTGCGAGGTTGATCGCGGTCGCGGTGAGTTGGTGCTGGAGCCGGGTCTTGGCGAGCCCGTGGTAGCGGCATTGGCGCAGGCCGGTGACTCGGACGGCGTGGGAGATGGTGCCCTCGATGCCGTTGCGGGCCGCGTAGCGTTCCCGCCACTCGGGGGTTCCCTCTGCGGCGCGGGCCTGCCGGATTGCTTCGTGTTCGGCGCGGGGCCGGAGCGTGATCTCCCGGTGGGGCCGGGTGGTTGAGTTGATGCACTGGGGCCGGGAGGGGCAGGAGCGGCAGTCCTTGGGTGAGAACTGGATCCGGATGACAGGGGTGCCGCGGTGCGAGAGCGCGTCACGCCACTGGCTGGTGGTCATGCCGTTCGGGCAGGTCACGGTCTTGTTGTCCCAGTCCACGGTGAACGCATCCTGCCCGTAGGGTCCGGCGGCCTGGGCGGTGGTGTTGCCTGCGATGGGGCCGGTCAGGGTGACGTCGTGCCGGGTCTGGGCGGTGACGATGCGGGGACCGTCGAGGTAGCCCGCGTCCAGCAGGTGTTCGCCGGGCAACAGGTCTTTGTCGGCGAGACTGTCGTGGACGGTGTCGGTGGCCTTGATGTCGGGGACGGTGGCGTCGCTGGTCAGCACGTTCGTGATCAGGTGAACAGTGTCCGGGTCGCAGGTCTCGGTGAGATGGACTTTGAACCCGTCCCATTTGATGTCGCGCTTCACGCTCGCGCGGGCCTCGGTGTCATAGGGACTGACCAGGCGCAAAGCGCCCGGCGGGCACTCTTTTGGGTCCCGCCACCTCACCTCGCCCTCCATGTCGACCGCGTACTGCTGCACCCACGCGCGACGCAGAATCTGGACGGCGGGCAGCTCGCGCAGCCAGCAGGGCGCGTGAGCGGCGTGCACGTTGGTGAGCAGGCGCATTCCGTCCCGGCCGGTCTGTTCCGCCAGCTCAGTGCGCCTGCCGCGGCCCGAGGGCAGCCAGTAGTCCTCCGGCCGGGCGGCATACCGGTCGAACCATGCCGGATCGGCATGGCCGGTCAGCCACTCAGGGGCGGCTGCCGCGACCGCGTTGAGCGCCGCCCGCAGTGTCTCGATGACGAACTCCAGCCGGTTCAGCGACCGGATCGCGGCCAGCACATGCGTGGAGTCCGTCCGCGCTCGCCCCGGCGGCTTCAGCACACCCGCCTGCCGGGCGGCGTCCAGGACCCGGTCGAAGACCATTTGCCCGGCCTCGGCCTCGACCAGCCGGGCACGGAACTCGCACAGCACGGAGTAGTCGAACCCCGCATCGGTCAGTTCCAGGCCCAGGGCGTACTTCCAATCGATCCGGGCCCGCACCGCCAAGGCCGCCTGCCGGTCGGGCAGGCCCTCGGCGAACTGGAGCACCGACACCAGCGCCAGCCGGCCCGGCGACACCGCGGGCTTCCCCCGGGCCGGGAACAGACCGGCGAACTGCTCATCGGTGAACAGCACCCCCAGCTCGTCCCGGAGCCGGATCGCCAGACTCCCCTTCGGGAATGCCGCCCGAGCCACCCGCACCGTCTCCGCCGGAACATCCCCCGGCTCCTCCGGCTGCATCGACATCGACACCCTCCCCAAACGACAACGTCGGCCTTCAAGACCACAACCAGGTTTTGAAGGCCGACGTCACGCCCGGCCCCGGATTAGCCAACGGCATCTCCCGGCGGACTCGGGGCCGCGCCCCGTCGTCCGCGCCGCCGTTACGCCGCTCGCACCGCGAGCCGTCGTGGGGTCGCCCACGCGCCCAGAGCAGGTGGGCCGAGGGGAAGTGCAGGGCCAGGAAGACTGCGAAGTCAGCCGGCGCCGTGCAGCGAGTGCGCGAGCAGGGCGGCCAGAGCACGAACACCAGGTCGAAGAACAGCTCCAGCCACACGGCGTGCCCGCTGCGTTCCGCCCGAGCGGGCGCGGGGGCCCTGTGAGCGGATTCGGACCCCTTCACAAGGTGACATACCAACACAATGGCGGTGTCGCGACCACCACTCCGCCCCTTCGACGCCAGGGCGTCCGGCCCGTCCACGCAACGGCGGAGGCGGCCGTGCGGCGCCGGGCGATGCGGGCCGGCCGCACCGGCACGGCGCCGGGCTCACCGGCGCCGCGCTAGATGCACCAGAAGAGCCAGCGCTCACATGTTTCCGTCGGCTCCGGCTCCGGCTCCGGAGGCGGTGGCGGGTCCTGCTGGTCGGGCGGCTCGGCGCCGCCCGACTCCCCCGGGGACTCGTCAGGGCCGCCGGGTTCCCCCGAGGCCGCGGGGTCGTCCGAGGACGACGGCGACGGGGAGCCGTCACCCGCGGACGCGGACGCCGACGGCTCCGCACCGTCGCCCTCACCGTCCGTGGCCTCGCCGCCCTCCGGACCCTCACCGCTTTCGCCGTCCCCGCCAGCCGTGCGGGACGACCCCGGTCGCGGCGAGCCGGACTTCGTGACGGCGGTTTCACTCACCCCGTCCGGGGCCTCCGGCGACTCGTCGGAGGCCGTCGGCTCCGGCTCCGTCGTCTCCGCGACCCGCCTCTCCCGGACCGTCGTCGCCGCGCCGTCGTCGCCCGCGCTCTCGACGGCGAGCTCCGCCAGACTCAGCGCCCCCGCCGCCAGCACCAGCCCGAGCGTCCCGAGCAGCACCGTGCGCCCGCGCCGCTTGCGGGCGCGACGCCCCGCGGACCGGCGCCGCGGCGCGGCCTGCCGGGGCGAACGCCGCGACCCATGACTGTCCGCCGGCTCGGGCGTCACGACCAGTTCGTGGACATGATCCGGCTCGGCGGCGGTGGGGCTGTGGTGACGGAGCTCCTCGACGGGTGTGCCGCACCCGGCACAGGCCAGGGCGCCGTTGAGATGCCGTCCGCACGGGTGGCAATAATCCATGGCGCCCGCAGGCTATTCGGCCCCCGCGCACCTGAGGTGGCTCTACCTGTGCAGATCCTGTGTGGAATTCTCACTTCCACGGCGAGTCGACTCACCACCGCCCGCACCGCCGACCGGGCAGGATGTCGGCCATGAGCCATGACGTCCCGTTCGGACCGCTCGATTTCCAACTGGTGCTGCTGCGCCGTATGGCCGACTTCCAGCCCGGTCGCGTCGAGGACGCGCGGCATCGGCTCGGTGTCTCGGTCGCGCAGATGCGGGAGGCCAATCGGCGCTGGCAGGCGAAGGTACGCGCCCCGCGCTCGCGCGGGGCGCTCTCGCGCTACCGCTCGGTCCTCGGCGAGCCGGAGTCCGTCCGGCGCCGGCGCATCGGCGACATGGAGTGCGACGCCCTGCTGTGGCCCGTACCGCTCTGGCCGGACCTTCGCTTCGAGGTACTCGCCACCGACGGCGGCGCCGTGTGGAACGAGTGGCTGGTCCGCGCCCCCGGGGCGGCCGGCCCCGAGCTGCGCACGGTGGACGATCTGGTGCCCTGGTCGTGCACCGTGGAGGAGGTGGCGAAGGCCTTCCCGCCGGCCCGCCCCATGGAGGGCTCCGCACCGACCAGATGGCGGCTCGCGTTCACCCTGTCCGGCGGCGAGGTGCGGATCGCGGAGTTCACCTGGGGCCTGCTGCAACGGCTCACGGACTGATCTGTCGGCCCGTCAGCTCCGTACCCCCGACCGGCGCAGCCCAGCGCGCGCCCGGCCCGCGGCGATCGCACGATGCGAACACGTACCGCACTCGGGAGGACCTGCCGTGACCGTCAGCCTTGAACAGTTGCGACGCTGCCATGTGGCCGTCGATCTGGGCGCCGCCAGAACCCGCGTCTTCGTGAAGGGCGTCGGCCTCGTCGTCGACGAACCGAGCGTGGCCGCCGTGAACACCCGGACCGGAGCGCTGATCGCGGTCGGGACGCTCGCCGAGAAGATGACCGGCCGCACCCCCGGCTACATCCGGGTCGCCCGGCCCGTCTCCGGCGGCACCGTCGTCGACATCGACATGGCCCAGCGGATGCTGCGTCACCTGCTGGGCGAGAAGCTCCGCCGCCAGCTGCGCCGCAAGCCCCGGCTCCGTGCGGCCGCCAGCACCCCGCACGACAGCGACCCGCTCGCCCAGCGGGCCACCGTGGAGACGCTGGTCGGACTGGGCGCCCGCCGGGTCGAGCTGGTGGACACCCTCATCGCGGCGGCCGTCGGCTGCGGCCTTCCCGTGGAACAGCCCAGCGCCACCATGATCATGGTTTGCGGGGCGGCGACCACGCAGATCGCCGTCCTGTCCCTCGGCGCGATCGTCACCGCGACCCGTATCCCCATCGGCGGCAACGCCATCGACCACGCGGTGATCCAGCATCTGCGCCACCGGCACGAGCTGATGCTGCCCAGCCAGTCCGTGCGCCCGCTCCAAGTCGCCCTGCACGGCAACGGTCTGACCCAGCAGGGCCCGTCGTCGACCGAGGTCCACGGCCGTGACGTCGCCACCGGCCTGGCCCGCTCCGTCCGCGTCGACACGGCGGCCGTGCGCGAGGCGATCCACACCCCGCTCACGTCGGTGCTCGACGGGATCGGCAAGGTGCTCCGTGACTGCCCGCCGGACCTGGTCGCCGACCTCGTCGACCGCGGCATCATGATGGTCGGCGGCAGCGCGCTGCTGCCGGGCCTCGACGAGATGCTGCACAAGGCGACCGGGATGACGGTCAATATCGCCGAACGGCCCGACACCTGCACGGTGCAGGGCCTGGGCGCGATGCTCGAGGGCCGGATCCAGCCCCTGGTGCTCGACCCGCTGGCAGAGGCCGACTGACGGTGGTTCACGGCCCCCCGGGCGACCCCGACGAGCCCGCCGCGGACACACCGGCCGCGACTGACGCCGTGGACGCACCACAGGCCGTGAACCACCGGCGGCCGAGAACCAGCGGACGCCGTGGCGCACCGGACCGCGCCGGTCGCCCCGACGGCCCCGGGACCGGTTCTCCCCGGCTCGCGTCACTGCTGGAGGCGGCGATCGTCATCGGCACCGACCTCGATCTGCGGACCATCCCGCAGCGGCTCGTGGACACCGCCACCGAACTGACCGGCGTCCGGTACACCGCGCTCGGCGTGATCGACCCCGAACGCGGCCGCGTCACGAAAGAGTTCACGGCAACGGCGGACGCGGCCGGGCAACAGCGGCCCGGCGCCCTGTCCGCAGGCCCGGCGACAGCGGCGGCACCGGCGGCACCGGCGGACACACCCGCGTCGGCCGCCGAACCGCTGCGCATCCCGATCACGGTGGACACCGAGGTCTTCGGCGAGCTGCGGCTGATACCGCGCCACAGGGCAGGCGCTTCACCGAGGAGGACCGGGCACTGCTGCGGGTGCTCGCCGCGCAGGCCGGCATCGCCGTCGGCAACGCCCGGCTGTACGAGACCGCCAGGCAGCGCGAACGCTGGATCGAGGGCGCGGCGGCGGTCACCACCGCGCTGCTCTCCGGCCGGAGCGCCGACGACGCGCTGATGACCGTGGCAGAACAGGCCCGGATCCTCGCCGACGCCTCGGCAGGTGTGGTGCTCCAGCCGACCGCGGAGGGCGGCATGGAGATCGTCGCGGCCTCCACACTGGACGCCCCCGGGGACATCGTCGGCACCACCGTCCGGTCCGGCTCCCCGGTGCTCGTCCAACTCCTCGGCGGGGAGTCGGCGTTCATCGAGGACTCGGCGACCGACCCCCGGATGACCACCCCGTCCGCAGCCGCTTCGGGCCGAGCCCGATGCACCGCCACGGCGACGTCTCGTCGATCGACGTGGACATCGACACGACTCTGCGGCTGCCGGACGGACGGTAGGGCGTACGGCTCACGGTCACGGACCACGGCGTGTCCGACGACGGCGAGCAGGGCACCACGATGACCTGGTACCACGCATTGGGAGCGCCCGGCGCGTGACGCCGGTGCTCGGACCCGTGCGGGGGCGGGGCCCGACGCCGCGCGTGACGCCGGCGCGTAAATAGGTCGCGCGGCGGGCGGACCGCCGCCGACAGTGGTGCGCCATGAGCGAACTGTGGACGACGGCGACCGCCGGTGCGGTCGCCGGACTGGGTGTGGCGGTGCCCGTCGGAGCGATCGGCGTGCTGCTGGTCCAGCAGAGCATGCGCGACCGCCGCGGGGCTGTGGCCGCGGCGACCGCGGTGGCGGTCGTCGACATGGCGTACGCGGCGGTGGCAACGGCCCTCGGTCCTCTGGTCGCGTCCGCGCTCTCCGGTGTGGAGGCGTGGGTGCGGCTCGCCTCCGCGGCCGTCCTCGCGGGCATCGCGGCGCACGGGCTGCTCTCCTCGCGTACGAGGGCCCTGCCCGGCGCGCAGCCGGGGACCGCGTCCGCCGGCGCGGCGGCGGACGGCGGGGCCGTGCGGGTGTTCACGCGGTTCGCCGCGCTCACCCTCATCAACCCGACCACAGCCCTGTACTTCGCCGCCCTCACCACCGCCCAGGGGGCCGCGCTCAGCGGCGGCGCGGCCGGGACCGTTTTCGTCGCCGGTGTGTTCGTCGCCTCGTTCGTGTGGCAGCAGTTGCTGGTGGCGGCCGGCGGTTTCGCCGGGGCCCGCATCTCGGACACGGCACGCGCGTGGACATTCCGTGTCGGCTACGGACTCGTCGCCGTGTACGCGGTGAAGGTCGCGCTGCCACTGCCCTAGACGTCCGCCGCGGGCCCGCCGCGCCCGTCGGGGCAACAGCGTCACCGGGTCGCCGGACGGTGGCGCGGGTCCCAACGGCCTGGTCGCCCTCCCCCGTGGACGACCGACCGGACCGCGGCTCTGCCCCCGTCCCCCGTCCCCCCGTTCCCCGTTCTCCCCCGTGGACCCGATCTTGCCGCGCCCGCCGGATCCGGCGCATCGTTCACCGGGAGGAGCCGCCCGCTGCGGCTCCGTCGCACGGGGGAGACAATGACGGCCGCGGGAGACCATGCCGAGCGCGGCACGCGAGACCACCAGGAGGTCACGAGTGAGTTCCCTCTTCCCAGCGCTGACGGCCCCGGCCGGCGGCGCCGACAGGGTCGCCCTCCGTTTCGGGGAACGGTCCCTGACCTACGGGCAGCTGCGCGGCGCGGCCGGTGCACTGGCGCTGCGGATCGGCGGGGCGGGGCGGGTGGCGCTGTGGGCGACGCCCACGCTGGAGACGGCGGTGGGCACGGTGGCGGCCCTGCTGGCCGGCGTACCGGTGGTGCCGCTGAACCCGCGGACCGGTGAGCGCGAGCTGGCGCACATCGTCGCCGACAGCGCAGCGGACGTGGTGCTGGCCGGGCCGGGTGACGAACTGCCGGACGCATTGGGCACGTTGGAGCGCGTCGACGTCACCACCACGGGCTCCGCCGGTGAACTGCCGCCGGAGGCGGCGGCCGACGCCCCCGCGCTGATCGTCTACACCTCGGGCACCACCGGCCCGCCCAAGGGAGCGGTGCTGCCGCGCCGAGCGGTCGCCACCACGCTCGACGCGCTGCGGGACGCCTGGCGGTGGAGCGGAGACGACGTCCTGGTGCACGCCCTGCCGCTGTTCCATGTGCACGGGCTGATCCTCGGCGTCCTCGGCCCGCTGCGCCGTGGCGGCGAAGTGCGCCATCTGGGCCGCTTCACCCCACAGGGCGTGGGACGGGAGCTGACCTCCGGCGGCACCATGCTTTTCGGGGTGCCCACGATGTACCACCGGCTGGCCGAAGCGCTCGACGGCGACGCCGAGTTGACGAAGGCGCTGGCCGGGGCACGGCTGCTGGTGTCCGGCTCGGCGGCCCTGCCGCTGCCCGACCACGAGCGCATCGCCGCGGCGACCGGGCGCCGGGTCGTCGAGCGGTACGGGATGACCGAGACCCTGATGAACACCAGTGTCCGCGTCGACGGCGAGGCCCGTGCGGGCACCGTCGGCGTGCCGCTGCCGGGCGTCTCGCTGCGGCTCGTCGAGGAGGACGGCACGGAGATCACGGCCTGGGACGGCGAGACGATCGGCGAGATCCAGGTACGCGGCGACAATCTGTTCACGGAGTATCTGAACCGTCCTGACGCGACGGCGGCGGCCTTCGACGGGGACTGGTTCCGCACCGGCGACATGGCTGTGCGCGAGCCGGACGGATACGTGCGCATCGTCGGCAGGAAGGCCACCGACCTGATCAAGAGCGGCGGCTACAAGATCGGGGCGGGTGAGATCGAGAACGTGCTCCTCGACCACCCGGCCGTCCGGGAGGCCGCGGTGACGGGCGAGCCCGACGCGGACCTGGGTGAGCGCGTGGTCGCCTGGATCGTCGCCGCGGACCCGCAGGTGCCGCCGTCCCCGGAGGAACTGGCCGGCCATGTCGCGGCCCAGCTCGCCCCGCACAAACGGCCGCGGACGGTCCGGTTCCTGGACGCCCTGCCGCGCAACGACATGGGCAAGGTCATGAAGCGGGCGCTCCATGGCTGAGCGTGTGTCCGCCCGCGAGGCGATCGCGCTGGTCTGCGACGTCTTCACCGAACAGGAACCGGCCGAGCTGCCCGACACGGGCGACGGGCCGCTCGGCTGGGAGGGCTACGGCGCGCAGCGGACCCGCGCGTCGCGCCGCACGGGCTCCGCGGAGTCCGTCGTCCACGGCACGGCCACGGTCGGCGGCACCGCGTGCGTGCTGATCTCCTTCGAGTTCGGCTTCCTCGGCGGCTCCCTGAGCGAACGCGCCGGGGACCGGCTGGAGGCCGCGTACACGCTGGCCCGGGAGCGCCGGCTGCCGCTGGTCTCACTGATCGCGACGGGCGGCAGCCGGATGCAGGAGGGCATGGTCGCGCTGTCCCAGCTGCAACGGGTGGCGCGCGCGTCCGCGCTGCTGCGCGAGGCACGGGTCGGGCACATAGCGGTGCTGCGGGACCCGACCACGGGCGGCGGATGGGCCACCCTCGGCGCGGGCGCGGACGTCATCCTGGCCCTGCCCGGCGCCCAGGTCGGCTTCGCCGGGTCCCGCGTGCGCCCGGCGGACGCGGACCCGGCGGCGTACACGGCCGAGGGCCAGCTGGCCGCCGGGCAGATCGACGCGATCGTCCCGCCGGAGGCGCTGCGCGACACGCTGGCGTTCTGGGTGACCGCCCTGGGCGGGGCCGCGGGCTCCGGCGCTGCCGAGGGCTCCGGGCCGGGCGGAAGCCTGCCACATGCGGTGGCGCCGCCGCGGGCGCTCGGTGCGGGCGGGGCCTGGCCGCAGTGCGGTTGGGATGCCGTATGGCAGGCGCGCGCGGCAGAGCGGCCGCGGGCCCGGGCGTACCTCGACGACTACTTCACACGGCGTCAGCCGCTGCGCGGTGACCGGTGCGGCGGCCACGACCCGGGGATGCTGTGCGGCGTCGGCCTCAGGGAGGGCCGGCCCGTGGTGTACGCCGCGCAGTGCGGGACGGCGACGACGCCCGCCGGATACCGTACGGCGGCCCGCGTGGTCCGCCTCGCAGACCGGCTGGGGCTGCCCGTGCTGACGCTCGTCGACACGCCAGGCGCCGCGAACGGCGCGGACGCCGAGCGCCACGGCGCGGGCGCCGCCATCGCGGAGCTCTTCGGGGCCGTCGCCGCCGCACGGACGCCGCTGACCAGCCTGCTCATCGGCGAGGGCGGCTCGGGAGGCGCGCTCGCGCTGGCCGCGCCCGGCAACACCTGGGCCACGCCGGACAGCTACTTCTCCGTCATCGCGCCCGAGCTCGCCGCCGCGATCCTCAAGCGCTCTCCCGACCAGGTGCCGCACACCGCCGACCAGTTGCGGCTGCGCCCGCAGGACCTGGTGGAGCTGGGCGTCGTACGCGGCATCGTCGAAGCCGCCGGCTAGGACACGGACGAGGCCCGGTTCGGCGCGCGCCGTACCGGGCCTCCCCTTTGCCGGCGGGCTACTTCACACCCACCGCACGGATGATTTTCTGCGTGACCGAACCGCTCTTGTCGTCCTTCGCGGAGGCCCGGGCCGAGAGGTACCGCGCGTCGGCGGGGACACGTACCGTGCCCTCCCAGGCGGCGGACTTCCCGCGCACACCGTCAAGCGCCACGGCCGTCCACGTCGCGCCGTCGTCGAACGAGACCTCCAGCGTCCCGCCGCCGATCCGGCCGGTGTCCGCCGCGGCCTCGATGTACTCGTACGCGGCAGCCACGGCGAGGAGTTCCTCGGTCTCGGCTTCCTCACCGACCCGGAGATCACGCTCGACCGGGACCGCGAGATCACCCTCGACGGGCGCGGACTGCGCGAGGTCAAGGCCACCGTCTTCGTGACCGGCTCGTTCTCCTCGCACGGGTGACGGTCACCTTGTCGCCGGTGACGAGGGTGATGGTGTGCGCGGCCCGAGCGGTGCGGGCGGCGGTGGTGCCCGCCGCGGCGGGCGCCGGATCGCGGTCCGCGCCGACGGCGACGGCCTGTCCGGCCGGGAGCAGTACGAGCGACAGCCCGGCGGCCGCCAGCCGGACCTGCGTCTCACGGGTGCTCTGGTCATGGATGCCTCTCCTCGGGGCGCCCGGTGGAAGGGTGGCTCCGGACGCTGCGACGAGTCTCGGGGCGACCGGGCCGCTTGGGCACCGGAGTTGCCTGGCGGGTAGGTGCCATGGCGGCCAACCGCCGGTGGCCCGCCCACTGCCGGGAAGCGCCCGGCCGCCGCGCCTGGCGTGCGGCGGGGTGCCGGGACGCCTGGCGTGCGGCGGGGTGCCGGGACGCCTAGCGTGCCAAGGAGAGACCGACGGGCAAGGAGGCTGGGAGACGATGGCAGCGCACCCCGAAGGCACGCCCTGCTGGGCCGATGCGATGTTCCCTGACGTGGAGGCCGCGAAGCGGTTCTACGGCGAGCTGCTCGGCTGGACGTTCGACGAGGGGTCGCCGGAGTTCGGCGGCTACACGCAGGCGTTCTCCGGCGACCGGGCCGTGGCGGCGCTCGTGCCGCGGATGCCGGAGACCGGCGGGCCGCCGGCCTGGAACCTGTACCTCGCCTCCGCCGACGTCGCGGCCACCGCCGGGCGGATCCAGGACAACGGCGGCGCCCTGCTGATGGATCCGATGCCGGTCGGCTCCTTCGGCACCATGGTCACGGCGGAGGACCCCAGCGGGGTGTTCTTCAGTGTGTGGCAGCCCGGCAGTCACGCCGGTTTCGGCACGACCGGCGGGCCCGGTGCGTACTGCTGGGCGGAGGTCACCACCCGGGATGTGGAGAGGGCCGACCACTTCTTCCCGGCGGTCTTCGGTTACGAGACGAAGCGGATGCGGAACGAGTCGGCGGACTTCAGCCTGTGGCAGCTCGGCGGCGAGCCGGTCGCGGGCCGGCTGCGCATGACGGAGGACTTCCCGCCCGACGTCCATCCGTACGTGAATCTCTACTTCGGTGTCGAGGACTGCGACGCGGCGATCGCCACGGTCACCAGGCTGGGCGGCACCGTGCGACGGGGTCCGCTGGACAGCCCCTTCGGGCGGTACGCGTCGGTCGTGGACCCGCAGGGCGCCGCGTTCTCCGTCATCGACCCCGCCACGACCGTCGGTGAGCCGCCCGAGTTCACCTGACCGGCCCTGCCGGCCCCACCGGAACCGGACGGTGCTCCTGGGCGGCGGGCTTTTCGGGCGCGCCGACCAGGGTCCGGCTCACGACGGCGGTCACCACGGGCGGACGGCTGTGCTGGGCGCCGGGGCCGGGGCCGGGTGGCGTGTCGTCGGCCCGGCGCGGACTGGCCTCGACCGCGTCCGGTGTCGCGTCCGGCCTCGCATCCGGCCTCGCGTCCCGTGTGGCGCCGGGAAAGTCCCGGCCGCCGGCGCCGGGGGCGTCCGGCCGCTCGGGGCAGGTCTCCGGAACACAGTCGTCCGCCCCCGCGGGCGGGACGTTGACCTCTTCCGCGTAGGGCTCTGTGCCGTGGGCGCCCGACTGCTGCTGCGGACCCCTGGGTGCGGTGTCCGTCTGCCAGACCTGGGCGGGTGATTCGTCGCGGATCTTGACCACCACGGAGGTGCCCGGCCCGGGCGACACCGGCACCAGGGCGAGCCGGTCGTCCCAGCGCGGGATCACCTGCCCCTGGATGGTCAGGTCGTAGCGGACGTCCACGGCGTCGGGAGCGCTGCGGATCGTGCAGCCGTCCAGGACAACGATGCCGTCGAGCTCGTGGGAGTTCAGGCAGAGGGTGGGCGCGGCGGAGCTGCGGAGCCGCCCGTCGGTCTCGTACACCCACTGCTGGCCGGGCGCCGACGAGCAGGCCGCCAGGGTCACTTCGGAGCCGGCCGCCGGCTCGGGGTCGGCAAGGTCGAGACAGAGGCCGGCCTCGACGTTGCGGAGCCGGGTGGTCAGCGGCCCGGCCGGGACGTTGGCCGAGGTGGCGGACGGGGCGGGCGCGGACGGCGAGGGTGCGGGTGTCCCGGCGCCGGAGGCGGGAGGCGCGGTGCCCGTGACGGCGCCGCTGGGCACGACCCGGCCTGCGTGGTCGTCGTCCTCGGGCCAGAGGGCCGACGCGAGGGTGATGACGAGAAGTCCGGTCACGGCCACCGCGGCGCCGACGGCGAGGGCTCCGGGTGCGACGCCGACCGCCGCCATCCGCCTGCCCCGCAGGGCGAGGCCGCGCAGAGTGCGGGGTCCGGTGCCGCGTGAATGTCGGCCGCCGCCGCGGAGGCTCACGGCCCCGCTCCCTGCCCCCGCCGGGGCCGCGGCCCCGCCCTGGGCGCGGGCCTTGCGCCGCCGCCCCGGGCGCGAGCCGAGGTACTGCTCGGCCGCACCGCCGAGCAGCGCCTCCGCGAGCAGCACGGCGAGCCGCCCGTCGGTCTGCCGGAGCTGGTCGGCGGTGTACCGGCAGTACGCGCACTCGGAGAGATGCACCTGGATGTCCGGGATCAGCGCTCCGCCGCGGCGCAGCGAGATGTCGAGGAGGCGGTTGTAGTGCCGGCACTCCGCGGTCGGGGCGTACTCCCGGTGGACGCGTACGCAGGTCTGCCGGAACTGTTCGCGCGCCTGATCGAGTTGGCCGGAGGCGGTAAGGGGATCAATACCCAGCAAACCAGACGGTATGGATATACCTTCGGCCTCGACCTCGGCATGCCAGAGCAGAACCTGGGCGGTCATCGGCATTGCGTGAAAAGCACGCGACACCAACTGCCTATTCTCCTGAGGCCCTTCCGGATTGACGAGACCGGTCACCACGGCCGCGACCCGCTGGTCTCCCGTCCACGCCTTGGCGATATGACGGACGGTCACCAGGAGAAGGGGCCGCAGGGCGCCGACGGCGCCGTTGCGCGCCAGATTCTCGAGCAGTTGCGCGAAAGCGGCGGTGGTCATCATGGAAGCAGTTTTGTTCGAGGCCGCGCATATCGCGGCATAGTCGAACACGGACTGCCAGTGCCGGGCGAGCAGCGTGGCCACAGGCTGGACTTCCTGGGCCCCGCCACCGGCCTGCACAGCGGCGGCGAGGTCCCCGTCGGACACACCGGCGGCGCGGCCGGGCCGGGAGGAGGGGGAGGGGGAGGGGGAGGATCCTGGCGTGCGCGGATGTTGCATCGACGTCTTTCCATCCATGGCAAAGCGGTGGGGGGTTGCGGTGTGCGGTCGAAAGGAGTGCGCCAGGGTTGGTACATACCTTCGAGCAAGCGGTTCGACGCTCTTTTGGAGTTGACCACCGCAGAAGAATTCGAACGGTTGATCCGGGCAGTGCCTGTTCGGTCGAGTGGGGGCTTACCCTTGCACAACTCGCCTGCCAGTAACAAGAGTTCCGGAACTCCGACCATTCGCCGACGCACCGGTCAAGACATCTTCCGGGCGGGGACACCGCTTTCTGGAACTTGAGTAAGTACAACAATGCAGAAGCATTGTGACGCCCCTGGTTGACGAAGCCGCCGCACACGTCCGACCACGGCTGCGTGTGGGGCACCGGCGAGCAAGCCCCGGGCATTTACGCTGCGGGAACCGGTCCCCGAACAAAAGGATCAGAACATGCCATCTCGCCTCAACCCCTACATCAGCTTCGACGGCAATGCCCGGGAGGCCATGGAGTTCTACAAGAGCGTCCTCGGCGGCAGCCTGCGACTGAACGCTTCTCATCCTGTGGTTCGCGGGTGATGACGGCTGGCGGTCGGGGGCCGTAACGCGGCAGGGCTCCTGGTCGTTTCGGCTGGTGATCTCACTCGCCAACGTCTCGACACAGGAGCCCTGTTGGTCCCGCATCGTGCCATGCTCGACGTCCCGCACGAGGTCGTGGAGCACGTTTCCTGGCTCATCTACGCCCGAAGGTGTGAGCTGAACTCCCGCTGGCGCAGGCTGGGCTGCTTCCGGCAGGCCCTGCTTGTCCTGGTGCACCTGCGCAAGAACGAGACTCTGGCCCAGGTCGCAGCGGGGTTCGGCGTCTCCACCGCGACCGCCGGCCGCTACGTGAGCGAAACGGTCGACATCCTCGCCGAGCGCGCCCCGAGCCTGCACGAGGCCCTGCGCGAGTTGCCGCCGGAGGGGTTCGTCATCCTCGACGGCACCCTGATCGCCACCGACCGCATCGCGGCGGACGAGCCGTACTACTCGATGAAGCACCGCCGTCACGGGATGAACGTGCAGGTCGTGGCCGCGCCGGACGGGACACCGCTGTGGTTCTCGCGAGCGTTGCCCGGCCGCACGCACGACCTGACCGCAGCCCGCGCACACGGTGTGATCCAAGCCTGTCTGTCCCGTCAGCTCCTCGTCCTTGCCGACCGGGCCTACCGCGGAGCCGGAGCCACCGTCCGCACCCCCTACTACGGCCGAGACCTTCCCGAGAAGTACGCCCAGTTCAACCGGGACCACGCCCGGCTGCGGGCGCCGGGCGAACGTGCCTTTGCGCGCCTCAAGCAATGGCGGATCCTCCGCAAAGCCCGCTGCAGCACCAACCGCATCGGCCGCACGGTCGCCGCCGTTCACGCCATCGAGATCGCCTGGAGCTCAGGATGAGAAGCGTTCACTGAACACCTTCGGCGAATTCGGCGGGCAGGAGCCCGGCGAGGCGGACAAGATCATGCACAGCATGCTCGAGACCGACCGCGGCTTCACCCTGATGGGAGCCGACACCCCGCCCGGCATGGAGTACAAGCCCGGCAACAACTTCGCCGTCAGCCTCAGCGGCGAGGACGCCGCCGAGCTCCGCGGCTACTGGGAGAAGCTCTCGGCCGACGGCACGGTGGACGTCCCGCTGGAGAAGCAGATGTGGGGCGACACGTTCGGCATGTGCGTGGACCGGTTCGGTGTCTCCTGGATGGTCAACATCAGCGAGACCCAGCCCTGAGCCGGCCGCCCGTCGGCCGGGACCGCCCCGCGCACGCCCGGCCGGCGGCCTCCTTCACGACTCGGTCACCCCGCCCGGCGGCATTCACACGAATGCGCCACGATTTCCGACCCGGCCATTCGGGAGAACCGATTGGCGAATTTCCCGCCCACCGCCCAGGAGACCTGTCACCGGCGTCGCCGACCACGCCTTCCGTCCCGGCGACACGGCCGCCCGCCCCGCCGCCTCGCCCCGGTGGGCGCGACGACCTCCCTGTCTCCTTGTCCCGCACGGCCTGCGATTTCCGTGGGCCGCCCGCCCCGGCGTGCTCTCGAGAGCCGGGCCGTGCGGCATGCCCCGCCCCGACCACGAACGCCGCCCGCTGACCGGCCGCCGGCTCCTGCGCCGTCTTCCGGGCCGCCCCGCGACGGCGGCCCTCGGCGGGACGGTCCCGCGGTCCCTCCCGCGGTGGTACTCATGGGTGTACGCCCCGGCCATGCCGCCGCGCCCCTCGCCGTCGCTTGCCCCCACCGTCCCCGACCGTCCCTCCCCGTCCCCGAACGAACGCAGCGGAGCCGTCCCCGTGGCCACCGTCCACCGCCTCACCCACCCACCGCCCGGGCACCTGCTCCCCCCGGACCGGATCTGGTACGCGTCGTACGGCTCGAACATGGACGCCGCCCGCCTGCGGTACTACCTGCGCGGCGGCAGACCGCCCGGCGCCGCGCGGACCTACCCCGGCTGCCGCGACCGGCGCCCGCCGCTGCGCTCGGAGGCGATCGAGTTCCCGGGCCGTTTGTACTTCGCCACCGAGTCGCCCGTCTGGCGCGGCGGCCGGGCCTTCTACGACTGGGCCGCCGACGGCAGCGTCTGGGGACGGGCCCACCTCATCACTGCCGGGCAGTTCTCCGACATCGCCACCCAGGAGATGTACGAAGCCCCGGGAGCGGACCTCGACTTCACCGAGGTACTCGCCGACGGCAGGTCGGTGCTCGGCCCGGGCCGCTACGAGACCCTGGTGCTCCTCGGACATCTCGACGACGTGCCGGTGCTCACGTTCACCGCGCCGTGGCATCTGACGGAGGTGCCCTTGACCAGGCCTTCGGGCCCGTACCTGCTGTATCTGGCCCGAGGACTGCTCACGGACGGAGTCCGGGACGCCGCCGCCGTGGCGCTCTATCTCTCGCGCTGCCCCGGTGCCGCCGACGCCTGGTCGCTCGACGAGCTCGCCGGCTTGATCGCGGAGCTCGGACCGGGCCCCGCACGGAGTAGCTGATCGCACCGCCTGTCCGCCGCATCGGCCTCGTTGAGCAGCCGGCCGAGGTCGGCGTCCTGGGCGGCACACCCGGCGGCACGCCGGCCGCCCCAGCTCGCCGAGCAACTCCTCGACGCGCGGCAGCCCGTCGGCCGGTGAGCCTGCCGAGCCGGCGCAGCCCCCGTACGAGAGGCGGGACCCAGCCGGTTCGGCCAGTGCTTTCACCGGCGGGCGGCGGCTCGAGGCAGGAGCAGGACCACCACGACACCGACCGCCGCGAACAGGGAGCCGAGCACGAACACGACAGTGAAGGCGCGCCCGCCCGGCAGTGCCGAGCCGGTAACCGAGTGGGCGCTGAGGATCGCGATGGCGACCTGGGTCCCGATGACACCGCCGACCGTACGGACGACGGTGTTGAGGCCGTTGGCGGTGGCTACTGCATGTCCAGGGGCGAAGCGGACCACGAGCGACGGCAGTGCCGCAAAGCTGAGGGCGGCGCCCGTTCCCAACAGCAGGGAGTCGGCGAGCACCTGCACCGGCGTAGCGTGCCAGAGTGCCAGCGCCAGGCTGCCCGCAAGCACCAGTGACAGCCCTCCGAGCAAGGGGGCGCGGTGGCCGAGTGTCCGCTCGAGCGCCGGTACGAGCGGCGCCACCAGAACCTGCAGCAGCGCCGAGGGGAGCATGAGAAGGCCGGCGCCGGTCACGGTGAAGCCGAATCCCTGTGCGGCGCCTTCCGGCCCGTTCGTCGGCAGTTGGGCGAGCGTCGGCACAAGGAGGAAGAAGATCAGGGCCGCGGCGTAGAAGAGCGCCGCGGCGCAGTGGGTCAGCAGCATCGGCCGGTCGAGGAAGACGCGCGGTTCGAGCAGCGGGTGCGGCGTGCGCTTCTCGGCCACCGCCAGGGCGGTCAGGAACGCGGCAGCGGTGATGAAGAGGCCGAGCACGGGGGCGGACAGCCACCCCGCCTGTGAGCCCTGGGTGATCGCGATGAGCAGGGCCACCAGGCCGAGCGAGAGCAGGATGGTGCCCAGTGCGTCCTGGGGTTCGTACCGGCGCCCCGTGTCGCTGGGAATCCACCGGGCCACCAGCAGAAAGGCCACCGCGATGACGCCGGCGAGTACGGCGAACATCCACCTCCATGACGCGTGGTCCACCAGGAGGCCGCCGACGACGAAGCCCAGGCCGGTCCCCGCGCCGATCATCGAGGACACGATCCCGAGGCCATGGCCGATCCGCCGCGGGGGAAGCAGGGCGCTGACGAGGCCGAAGGACAGGGGAAGCGCGGCCGCACCGGCCCCCTGCGCCGCGCGCGCCAGCAGCAGGACGGGGAAGCTCCAGGCGAGGGCGGCCAGCACGGTCCCTGCTCCGAAGACCGCGAGGGAGGCGAGCAGGACGCGGCGCTTGCCGCGCCGGTCCCCGAGGCGGGCGAGCACGGGCGTCAGTACGGCGCCGGACAGCAGATAGAGGGTGAATATCCACGCGGCCCAGTCGCCGCTCACCTGGAAGTGACGCTTGAAGGTCGGCAGGGCCGGAGCGACCAGGGTCTGCAGCAGCCCGTAGGCCAGCACCGCGACCGAGAGAGCGGCGACCACACAGCCGGCGGGCGGGCCGTTGTCCGGGTGGCGGCCCGCGGGCGAGACGGTGGACAGTGCGGTGATTCGGTCTTCCTGGGGCATGACGACCTCTGGTGGGGACGCGCGACCGGCAGAACCGTCACCGCGCCGAGGAGAGCGCGGCGCGGTGACGGCATACGGCTCCGCGAGAGGGAGGGGTTGCAGAGCTGCCTGAATGACGGGCCGAGTTACTGGCTCTCTGAGGCGAGTTCGTCCAGTGTCTGCACGCGCTGGACGATCTCCCACTTGCCGTCCGCCTTGCGGAGCTTGTCGGTGTAGGTGCCGGTGGCGTAGACGGCATGCTCCTTCTCGGTCTCCGCGACCCAGTACCAGGAACGGGCGGTGGCGGTGGCGCCGTTGACCTCGATCACGGCGGGCCCGGTCATGTGCCGCTTGCCCTTGGTGAAGCCCTTCTCGGCCAGGTCGACGAACATGGCCTTGATCTCGTCCCGGCCGTCGGCGGAGCCGAACGGGCTCCGGTAACGGCCGTCCTCGGTGTACAGGTTCGCGTAGCTGTCGGCGTCCCTGAGATCGATGTACATCTGGTGACGGTCGATCACCTCACGGATCGCGAAGCGGTCGTTGGGGCGGTCGCTCTGGGTGGCGGTGGCGTGCCCGCCCGTGAATACAGCGGCGGCCACGACACCGGTCAGGACGGCTGTGACAGGGGCGGCGATTCTCCGGACGGCCTTCATGTCGACTCCTAAACATTGGTCATTTCTTTGACAGTCACAACTTTGACTAGCTTGATAGTATTCCCCTCCGGGGAGAGACGTCCAGCACCCAAGGAGCCGAAGGCGTCGGTCAGGGCGAAGCTGCGGGACGGGCGCCCCGTTCACGAGCGACGCGCTCTCGGCGGCGGGTACCACCTCTTCGGCGAACAGCGACAGCTGACGGTCGACGGGGCCCGTGGGCAAGAACACGAAGGTGTCCATGCCGCCGTCGATGACGAGGCCGGTCAGCTCCTCCACCCACCGCTCGACCGGCCCGACGAGAAAGCCCTGCCCGGGACCGTCGGCGATCAGACCGTTGACGTTGTACAGGCGCCGGATGTCCTGCGGCCGCCGGGCCGCCGCCTCGGCGGCGTCATCGATGCGTGCGTGAGCCTCCGGCAGCCGAAGCGGCGGGAGAAACGGCGACGAGGGAACCCAGCCGTCCGGTCAGTTCGAGCGAGCGCGGCCCGAGGGCACCGAGCCAGATACCCATGTCATGGGCGGGCAGCGGACCGGGGTGTGCACCCCGCAGCGAGTAGAACCGGCCGTCCCACCGCACCGATCGCCGCTCGCTCCAGAGCAGCCGGATGACCGCGATCGCCTCCTCGAGCGCGCTCACCGCCTCGCCCGCCGTACGCCGCTCACCGCCGTACGCCTCGACCGCCTCTCAGGCGCCGCCCGCACCGAGCCCCAGATCGAACCGGCCGCCGCTGATGACGTCGAGGGTCGCGGCCGATTTGGCGATCAGTGGAGGGTGCCGCAGAGGCAGGTTGTATACGTCGGGGAAGAAGCGGATCCGCTCCGTGCGGGCCACCGGAGCACTCAGCAACGTCCATGTGTCCAGGAACTCCCCTGATAGGGATGGTCCTGGATGCCCACCAGGTCAAGTCCCAGCCGCTCGGCCAGCAGGACCGACTCCAATACCTCACCGTACCGCCCGGGCTCGGTGGAGTACCCGAACTCCAGCCGCCTGCCGCAATCCGCCACTACGCCTCCATTTCCGGCACCGGACCGACCGGCACCTCGGTGTACACACTCCGACCCTGGTGGCGGAATACGCGCCATCGCCGCACAGTGATCCAAGGACCGCACAGACACCCGGGAAACATAAAGTCAGTAATCTTGACTATCGACCATGAGACGAAAGTGCTGCGCCATGGACACGACCGACGACATCATCCAGATCACCGAAGTGCTCAACCGCCACCAGGTCTACATCGACCTGCGGGAGGCCGACGGCTATGCCGACCTCTACGCCGAGGACGGCCACTACGAGAGTCCCTTCACATCGGCGACGGGGCGCGCGCAGATCAGGCAGATGTTCATCGACCTGCGCGACCAGGGGTTCACGGCCGGCAAGCGCCATATGACGGGCCCGGTCGTGATCGATGTCAACGGCACCCTCGCGACCGCCCGGTCCTGGTACTGGGTCGCCGAGACCGAGCAGACACCCGCCGTCTACGCCACCGGCACCTACACTGACCGGCTTCAGAAGATCGACGGCAAATGGAAGATCACTCACCGCGTACAGACGCTGGATCCGGGTGCGACCCGCAACCAGTGACGCCGTGGGGCCCGTACCGGACAGGCCTCATGGCAGCACAGCCCTGACCACGTCACCGCGCCCACTATTATGACGAAAGGTGACAGTCAGTAATCTGGACGAGGAGAGTGTTCGTGCGTCGCAGCGAACGGAAGCAAAGAGATCCGGACCTCGGAACCCTCTCCACGCGGTTGCTCTTCTCGATTCAGAAGGAGCTCTTCGACACGTTGGCGGAGCAGGGACACCCCGAACTCCGGCCCCAGCACGGCGCCGTGCTGGGCTTCCTCGACGAGGAAGGCAGCCGCGCAACCGACTTGTCACGCCAGTCGGGCACCCACAAGCAGGTCATCGGCAACCTGATCGACGAGCTGGAGAAACTGCAGTACGTCGAGCGCCGGCCCGACCCGAGCGACCGGCGAGCCAAGCTGATCGTCCCCACCAGCCGGGGCCGGGACCAGATGGAGAAGTCGGACGCGATCATGGCCGACATCGAGCAGCGGCACGCCGAGGCGATCGGCGCGCGGAAGTACGCGACCTTCAAGGGCGCCTTCCGGGAGATCGCCGCCCAGCAGCTGGCGCAGTTCGACGAGGCCGCGGCCAGCAGGCGGGAGCCACAGAAGGGCACTGGCCACTGATCCCGGCCACAGCGACTTAGGCCATGAGTTCGGCAGTCGCGATCCCTGCCGTATACGGCTTCGGTCGAGCCCTGGGTCCGGCCCCCGGCACCCCCATACCCCGGCACGGCGGGGTATGGGAACGGAGGCGGCTTCCGCATGACGGCGACTGTCGCCGGCTTCGGCATGACGACTCCTTCTGGTACTCCGGGGGCGGCCGACCCAGCCTATTAGTAAGATTCTTGACCGTCAAGATTCGGAACATACCTGCTGGTCCAACGACCCCTCGAGCCCGTCTCCGTACAGGGACGGGAAGACTGCCTCCACGGCATCGAGATCGCGCCCGAAACGGACCAAGGGGACTTGTGGGCCCAGCCGCTCGTTCGGCCTCGTCCCGCAGGTGGCGGTGAATGCCGAGGGATCGATGACGGCACCCCGGCGGTGCCGGACGGCGTCGTCACCGGCGGCAACGGGGAACCACTTGCCGCACCGCGTCGACGTTGCGCCGCGCCTGGGCGACCCACGTCCGGGTGCCGCGCACTTCCTCGTTGCCCACGGTGCGCAGGGTGGGCACGGTGACGTCCCACAAGGCCATGACTGCGACTGCTCCTGAGCCGGGGGGGGGAGCGCCCTGGGTGAGGGTTGGGGCCGGGGGTGGGGGGGGGGGGGGGGGGGGGGCGGGGGGGGGGGGGGGGGGGGGGGGGGGGGGGGGGGGGGGGCGCGCGGGGGGGGGGGGGGGGGGGGGGGGGGGGGGGCGGGGGGGGCCGCCCCCGACACCCGGAGAGCTCTCGCGGTGCGGTCACGGGGTGGTGCTCCGCGGAAGCGGCTCGGCGGCTGGGCGGGTCAGCCGTTCTTTGCGTAAGCGGTGGACAGCTGACCGACCAGCGTCGCGAACGGCATGTCCAGGGCCGAGTAGACCTCGTAGCCCTTGGGGTGGGAGTTGTCGGCGAGGATCTCGACCATCGTGGTGGCGTAGTCGGTGACGATGACGCCTGCCTGCTGCATCCGCAGAAGCCCCGCCGTGCGCTTGGTCTCGCTGAAGGTGCCGGAGGCATCAATGGCCGCGTACGCGTCATAGCCGGCGGCCGTGGCGGAGATCGCCGGGAAGGCGAGGCAGACCTCGATGGAGACACCCGCGATGATGAGCTTCTTGCGGCCGGTGGCCTCCACGGCCCGGCGCACGCGGTCGTCGTCCCAGGCGTTGACCGTGCTGCGGTCGATCACCTCGAGGCCTGCGGGGAGCACCTCGGCGAGCTCCGGTACGAGCGGGCCCCACATGCCGTCCGCCATGGTGGTGGTCACCACGGTGGGGATTTCGAGCACCTGAGCGGCCTTCGCCAGGGCGGACACGTTGTGCTTCAGCGTGGCGACTTCGATGTCACGCACTCCGGTGAACAGGCCGATCTGGTGGTCGACCAGCAGCAGGGCGGCGTTCTCGCCGGTCAGCGGCGTGTGGAAGCGGCTGCTTCCGGGGAGGTTCTCACTCACGGGGTTTCTCCATGGTCAGGGGCGGTCAACCGCCCGGCAGCTTCGTCAGGAACTTGATAGTCAAGAACACTGACTAGATGCAGCCTATTCCTGTCTCGGTCGGACGGACAAGATCACGCCGTAGGAGACCTCCAGCGCCGACGCCGCTCGGCAGCCGGCGGACGCTGCTGGGTACCATCCGGCGCGGTGCAACCGTCGGCGGGGCCAGGGCGGCACCCGAGCCGCGGTGCTCGGCGGAACGATGGGCCGGCCATCCACCTGTGTCCGCTGCTCGGGCTCATGGGAGCGAGCGCGTCACCGAAGGCCGTCCGGTTCACCGGCCTCACCAGCCTGGTCGCCGGTGCGTTCTCCATGGCGGCCGGGAGTGGGCAGTGGCGTGCCGGGGGCGATACGGGAGCCTGCGGCGCGGGCTCGAACACCCGGCTGGGTCCGTCGCTTTCGTCTCGCCGACGTCGAACGCCTGAGGGCTCAGGGGTCCGACCAACGTCAGCAAGACGTCGAGGACGGCAAGGGGTACGCAGCGATGTCCGTCAGGACACCGAGGAACGTGTGCCGCGCAGCGCGCAAGGAGCAACGTGGTACAGCAGATCTCGGCGGGCCCCCGCCATCGACAGCTGTGCGGTGCCGCGGGTGCTGTTGGTCCTCCGCGTCGCCTGGCCGGGGCAACTCTCCGGCTGTGCAGGCCTGCCGGCCATGGCCGCCGCTGCCTACCGGACGACCGCCTTGGTGTCCGGCGAGCCGAATACCCTCCTCTGACAGGTGAGCCCAATGCCCGGCACGGCTGTGGGAAGGTGCCGTACCGGGCAGATGGAGATCAGGCCTCGCGGGAACCCTCGTACATTCCCTCGATGACCTCGGCGTACTCGCGCTCCACGACAGGCCGCTTGACCTTGAGGCTCGGGGTGAGTTCACCGTGCTCGATGTCGAGGTCCCGCGACAGCACCGAGAACTTCTTGATTGTCTGCCACCGTTGCAGGTCGCCGTTGACCCGCTGGACGAAGCCGTCGATCAGTTCGTGGACCTGCGGCGAGGAGACGACCTCGGCGTAGCTGCGGCCGCCGAGGTCGTGAGACGCCGCCCAGGGCATGATCACGGTCTCGTCCAGGGTGATCAGGGCGGTGCAGAAGTTACGGCCGTTGCCGATGACGAGGATGTTGCTGACGAACGGGCAGATGGCCTTGAAGCGGCCTTCGATCTCGGTGGGCGCCACGTACTTGCCGCCGGAGGTCTTGAACACGTCCTTCTTGCGGTCGGTGATCCGGACGAAGCCGTCCTTGTTCATCTCGCCGATGTCGCCGGTGTGGAACCAGCCGTCGCTCTCCAGTACCTCCGCGGTCTTGTCGGGGAGGTTGTGGTAGCCGCGCATGACGCCGGGGCCTCTCAAGAGGATCTCTCCGTCCTCGGCGATGCGGACCTCGGTGCCGGGGAGTGGTTTGCCGACCGTGCCGACCCGGTAGTCGTCGGCGGGGTTGACGATGCAGCCGGCGCTGGTCTCGGTCAGGCCGTAGCCCTCGATGACGTGCACGCCGGCGCCGGAGAAGAAGTAGCCGATGTCGGGGGCGAGGGCGGCGCTGCCGGAAACGCTGGCGCGCAGATTGCCTCCGAAGGCTGCGCGGATCTTGCCGTACACCAGCCTGTCTGCGACGGCGTGCTGCACGAGGAGCGGCAGGGGCACCTGACGTCTTCCGGTTGCCGCCATGCTCTCCTGCCCGGCCCTTGCGTAGTCGCGGGCGACCTTCGCCGCCCAGAGGAAGATCTTGTATTTCGCGCCACCCTCGGCTCTCGCTCTGCCCGCGATGCCGTTGTAGACCTTCTCGAAGATCCGCGGCGCGGACGCCATCAGCGTGGGCCGGACGGCGGGCAGGTTGGTGATGATGCGGTCGACCCGTCCATCCACCGCCATGACATGGCCGGTCTTGATCTGACCGGAGATCAGGGCCTTGCCGAAGACGTGGGACAGCGGCAGCCACAGAAACTGGACATCGTCGGAGCGCAGCAAACCTCCGGCCTCCTGCGCCACGGCCTGGTACGACCAGCAGTCGTGCACCAGGCGCACGCCCTTGGGTCGGCCGGTCGTGCCGGAGGTGTAGATCAGGGTGGCGAGTTGCTCCCGCTCGATTGTCCGGACCGTGTCCTCGATCGCGTCCGGGTGCTCTTCCAGATACGCCGTCCCCTGTTTCTCAAGCTCAGCAAGGGAGAGTACCTCCAGCCCCGTCGCCTGAGGAAGGTCCGCCTGAGGGTCGAAGAGGATCGCGTGGCGGAGCTCGGGCAGACGTTCGGCGTGGGCGACGACCTTGGCCAGTTGGGCGGCGTTCTCGACGAAGATCGCCCGGCTGCCGGAGTCGGAGAGTATGTACACCGTCTCATCGGCATTGGTACTGGGGTAGACGGCGGTGGCGGCGGCGCCCGCGCACATCGCGCCGAGGTCGGCCAGGATCCACTCCACCCTCGTGGAGGAGGAGATCGCCACCCGCTCCTCAGGCCGCACACCGAGGGCGAGCAGGCCGGCCGCGATCGCCTTGACGCGCTCGGCGGTCTGCGCCCATGTCAGCGAGCGCCACTGCTCAATGCCAGAAGCGCCGTCGTCGGCCGGCGCGGGGTAGCGGTAGGCCTCCCGGTCGGGGGTGGCCCCGACTCTTGAGAGAAAGAGGTGCGCCACGGAAACCGGGCGGCTTTCAAGAAGGGACTGCGCGGAACTCACATCAACCTCCGGGCCCGGTGCGCCCATCAACGAATTGTTAACTGGCAGGTAACTTGCAAGCAAGCTCAGACTAGAGGCAAGCCCGCCGACGCGTAAGGGAGGAACGTGCTGAACAAATCCGCCCAATCGATCTCTCGGCACACCAAACGGAGGCTCCCCGCCAGGGCCCCGGCCTCGGCGGCGATGCGGGTGGTACTCGGGTGGCAGTCAAGTCCCGGGCGATGACACCATCCGGCGACAGCTGGCCCGGCATCGACAGATCGGTCCTCCGGATACACACCCCCGGCCGCCCTTCGTACGCCTTGAGAACCCGCTCCCGGCGCGTCGGCGACCACTGTCCAACTCGTGCGGGACATCTCCGTCACAGGGCGGGCCCGAGTCTGCCGCGTACCTTGCCGGTCTTGCTGGTCCGGTGCGCTTCGGCCGCCTTGTGCAGGGGCAGGACGTCCTGGACTTCCACAGGACGACCCCGGCGTCGATGAGCGTGCTGATGCGGTGAGCGCCTCGCCGCCCGGAGTGACGATCACGCGCCTCCCCTTGATTCCCGGCACACGGTGCGCCTCGTCGACGGGTTCCGGCAGGGTGATGAGGACCCGCCCGGTCGCAGCAGAGGCCACGATTCCACGAGGGAGAAGGTCCCGACGAGGGACTCGTTGACGGAGCGCAGGAATGAGCTGCGCCCTCCCGCGTCGATGCCCGAGGCGAGGACGGCCTCCATGTCCGCCACCCCGGTGGAGAGGGACTCCGCTCCTCCTCGTAGCGAGGTGAGGGGCCGGGAGGGTGAAAGTGAGTCCAGAGAAACTTGCGCGCTTGATAAAATGCTTCCCCTGCCGGCGTCGGAGGGCGGCCGAAACGGGCATAAAGGAAGAAGAAAAGCTTTCCGCAAAACGCACCGATAGACGGATAAGGACTCTACATTCCGTCTGCGAGCTCGACGAGGCGGCGGTCCGACCCACAGTTGCGGGGATTTTGTCTCACCACATTCCGTGTTCCAGTTCCTCCAGTGACAGATTCCACTGTGAGTCCTCGTCGACGAAAGGAGTTGGGTCGAAGGCGCCGACCACTCGCTTGAAACGCGCTGACAGTTCCTCCGGGTCAACATCGTTGTCGTGATCGACCTCGAGTTTGCGGAACTCGATGAGCGCGTACACCAGGGATTCGGCATCTCGGTGGAGTTCGATGTAGCCGGCGGATCCTTCCGGGAAGGCGTACACCTTTCCGGACTTCGGGTCGATGGCCACCAGGGAGGTGAACAAGTAACCGAGCATCCACCATGACCGACTCTCCGCCGGGCAGGGCATGCCGTAGTGATCGAAACGGCTTCCGAGGCTGATCGCGTCCAGATCGGCGGGGTAGGGATCCTCAACGTCTTCCCGGGAGGTGAACACCTCGGAATGGGGAAGCCCTACAGAGCTCAAGAAGTTCGCCGAACGCGGTTCGAACTCAACAGTCCCGCTCTGCGGGAAGTACACGACGTTGTCCAGACCGTAGGCCTGCGTCAACTGGACTGGAGATACAGAGAAGTTCACGTTCAACATCCTAGAGCAGATAGGTTCGGACGTCGTCATCGTCGGTGTCGACCTTGCACTTATCAATTTCCTCCTTCTGGTGTTTGTCTCCGGCTTTATGATCCTTCTTGCTCTTGTCGATCTTGCCGCCGTGACCTTCAAGGGTCTTGACCATTTCGTCGGCCTTCTTGTCGACCGCGTCCTCAGCCTTGTCCATGACGGCAGCGAGTTTGTAGAACCGACTGTCCTTCTTCACGGACGACTTGCGCTGGAGGCCACCACCCTTGAAGGAACCTTTCTTCTTGTCGAAGTTGGTAGCCGTCTTGCGGTAGTCACCCGCAGCGCGTTCAAACTCGTCGAACTCGATGACCAGGTCCTGCGCCATGTGCGCGCTTCCCGAGGCCATGACGTCGTATGTGCTGCCCCCGCCGAGGTGATCGGAGAACAGCTTCTCGATCTCGGCGAGAACCTTCGCCTCGATCTTGTCGGTGACGATCGAGGTGATCTGATCGATGGCGTAGTCGATGGCTTCCTGGATGATTATTCGTGCCGCGCCGATGGCTGCTGCCGACAGCAGACCGCTGAGGCCGGCGGTGAAGAACATGCCGACGACTCCGGCGGTGGCGGTGGCGGCGGTGGCGGTCAGCTTGGTGATGATGGCGACTTTGCAGGTGAGGATGAGACCGGCGCACTCGTCGAGCGCGTCGGCCAAGTCGTCACACCTCTTGGCGAACGTGGCCAGGTCTCTGGTGGTCAGCTTGCCCCAGCGGCGGTCGATGGCCGTGACGGTCGCGCCCTTGCTCTTCCCCGCGACGATGTGTGAGCAGGCACTATTGCCCTCTTTCACCGCGTCGCGGATGCCTTCGGCCAGGTTCCGATAGTCCGTGGCCGAGGACTTGACCTCGTCCTCGTCGATCTGCGGCCAGTCGATGCCGACCAAGTCCAGGACTTCGACCAGGTCGTCGGGCAGCTGCTTCCCCATGCGTTACTCCCGTTGATGCCCGAACTGACCTACTCTCCAACCTTGGTGATGGGCCGTCAACTTCGTAAATGTGAGGCGGCTGTGAAACCGATCAGATCTGGCCCTCGCCTCCGCGTGAGGCCGAGTCAGGGGGCGATCTCTTGGGGCGTGACGCAGGTCAGAGCCTCGCCCATCCCGATCAGGACACGGCCATCTGCGGTGAGAGCGACCGAGCGGACGGGCGGACCGGGGCGGAAGGTCCGCTGCGCTCCTGTGTCACCGTGGATCCAGTCCACCGCACCGTCTGCCCAAGCCACCGCGACAATCGGCCCGTTCACTGTGACCGCGGCTCCGAGGGACACCACGGGGCAGCGTCGCTTGACCACAGGCTCGGGCATCGGGGAGTGCCCGGGGGCCCAGGCGCGCACCGTCCCGTCCGCTCCGCCGCTGTAGAGGACAGGCACCGCCTCACCGCCCTCACGCGACAGGCCCAGCCCGGCGACAGCGGTCACCGTCCCTTTGTGTAGGACAGCATCTGCCGTCATGTGCCCGTACACCGCCACCCTGCCCGCAGCATCACCCAGCACCACCGATCCAGCGACCGGACCCGAGACGGTTGCGAGAGCGGTGGCAGTGCGGCGCTTCAAGGCTGCGAGGAGGCGCTCCACGTCAGTCGGTCCCTGATCGAGCAGGCTCTCGATGCCGGACGTCGCCGGTCGAGCAGCCCACGTCATATCCGCGTGGAGGTGGCCGCCTTGGTCGAGAAGCAACAGCGTGCCGTCCTGCATCACGGACAGCGCCCTGGGCGGCCCGGCCTGTGTGGAGAGACGCCCCTGGGGCGTCGCATTGCTGACGCTCACGACCCGCACTGCGTCCTGCTGGCCGGCCACGAGCAGGCTGCCGGCCAGTGGTCCTGCTCCTGCGGCCAGCACGTGGCCCGGGCCGGGCCAGGGGGCGTCACATCCCCGCGAACACGACTCCATTCATGACGCCATGGCGCCTCCGACGCCAGATCGGCCAGTGCCGGGGCAATGCGTGGGTCGGCGCTGTCCCCCAGAACGGCCGAGAGTATCAGCGCCCGTGACGCAGGTGACTGCTCTTGGCACAGTGCCTGTCCCGCCTACAACCACGCGGAGCGCAAGCCACCATGGTCCCGATCGTCCCGCTCATAGCCGAGAGTGACCAGCCACGGATCTGCTTCGCACACAGCGAGCGGGTCGGACAGATCCACCCACTAATCCGCGAAACGGGGCGCCGCTGCCAGGACAGGTTCAGGTGTGGATGCCAGCCACTGCTCGTATCGCTGCTGGTCTCTCCACTGATCGTGGTCCAGATCCAGTTCCGCACACTCAACGCGGCCGAGGACCTGATGAGCAGGACTCGCCGTACGGGACTCCACGATCAGCCGAAGATGCGGCAGCCGAACCAAGTCAAGCACCAGGTCAACGACGGATCCCGAGTGAACGTCCGGCAGGACAATCACCGTCCGGCGGGCATTGCTCCCCAGCGCCTCGATCAGCTCGTCCGCAGAACGCGCCACCACCCCGAGCTGGTCCGCCAAAGACCACACGTTGCCATGCAGACTCTGTCCCGCGAACGGAACGACGGCGTGAACAGCACGCTCCACGGGATTGCCACCCATCGTCCCGTGGTGAACCAACCACGCAAGCAGAGCAGACTTCCCGCACCCCGACGCCCCGATAACCAGGCATAGACCAGGCGCATGCAAATCGGCCAGCCAGCCCAACAAAGCGGCAGCCGCAGGCTCACGGCCCGCAGCGGGTCGATCCCACCGCATCAGCCGCGCCTCGCCTGCTCCGCGGCATGCGTAATCAGACCCTCAAGCCCTTCTTCACGGGACTCCGCACTCTCTCCGTAGCCGAAGCTATGAGTGAACTCCGCCTGAGGAAACGCGGCCTGCATCCACACCGCACAGTAGTGCCCCGGCATGACACAAGGCTCAAGCTCGCAGTAAACACGCCTTACCTGGCTCGCCTCCACGCCGTCAGCGGACAGTCGCCGCCAGATGATCTCCTCGGGATGCAGCTGCCCAGGCCCCGTCGCTTCAGTCACCACCTGCTTGGCACCAGATGCATCCACATACTCAAACGCGGCCGAGAACGGAAAGTCCAGCGTGTGCCGAATATCGTCGAGCACCCGCGGCCACCACGACTCCAGCTCCTCAAAGGCCGCTGCGTCGATGCGCCGCAGCTCCGCATTCAAGTCGCGGAAAACGGCGGCGGCCTCCGCCAAACTGGTGGACGACGCAACGCTGGGCTGGGCACGGTCCAGGGCAAGCAGTGATGCATTGAGTGCCGAGATGTCCGTGTTGACGAACATGTCATCCGCCACGTGCCCCAGTACCACGGCCTGGACAGCGCCATCAGGGCGCAAGACCGTCGAAGCCGATGCGCGGCCACGACGCCATGGCATCCGGCACACGGACATTCGACGACCTTGCTGCGACAACGACCAGGGGCACCGGGTCGTCGGCGGCAGGGGCCTGAAAGTAGGGCGGAACCACGCGTGGCACGCCGACCTCTGTGAGCAGTCCCCGAGCTACTGCCGGCAGGCGGGCTCCCATGAGGCTGCCCCCATCCAGCCGACGAAGTCCCTCGCGGCCGAAGTGCTGCACCAACTTGTCAGAGTGTTCTGAGGTGGGGGAAGACATGACTACCTCGCTGGAAAGAGTGCCTATACCGCCACGACCATAGCCAACATGGCCGGCCATGACTTACTGATCGTTTCAGAATGACGATGTTGCTGAAGGGAACGAGGGCGGTTCTGCGTATCAGTTACGGGAGGCTGAGTGCTTCAGCCCAGACGCTGCCGCCGTCGGCCCAGGTCCACAGCCATTGCCGCAGTGACGCGGTCGCGTGGCGCAGGCCGTCATGGGGGTCCTCGCCCCAGCTCGGCACCCAGCCGTCCGCGTCATAGAGCAGGACGGGGTTGTCGACTGCGAGTAGCGAGAGATGCCACTGCATCGAGCAGCCGCCCGACGTCAGGTACAGCCATGATGCGGGCAGCCCCGCCGCACGGTCGCGTTCGTGCTCGATGACCGAACAGGGCCAGTCGATCAGGTCCCCCGGCGCGCGCCGACCGTCGGGGAGCGAGGCCAGACCGCCATCGGGCCCGAAGCCGCCGTCGCCGACCTCGGTGTGGATGCGCCGAAGGAGTGCCGGCAGCGGGCGCCCGAGCACCCAGTTGGGCCGGTCCTGGACCTGCTCGGTGATCCGTTCCTTGCCGTCC
The DNA here is from genome assembly GCF_025854275.1 of Streptomyces peucetius. Classification (NCBI taxonomy): domain Bacteria; kingdom Bacillati; phylum Actinomycetota; class Actinomycetes; order Kitasatosporales; family Streptomycetaceae; genus Streptomyces; species Streptomyces peucetius. Next base: position 2,406,006 of record NZ_CP107567.1, read on the forward strand.
TCGGTCAGCTCGTCGAAGCTCGGCGGCGGCCAGTCGAACGCGGCGTCGATGCTCGCGAACTGCGCCTGATAGTCCACCGCGTAGAACGGGGGGACATCACGACGGGGGCCTCGGGCGGGACCTGGTCGAGGTAGTCCCGGACGTCGCCGGCGAAGAACGAGCCGAGGCGGGTCTCCAGGGCCTTGAGCTTCGTGGCCGTCTTCTCGTGCATCCTCGGCCACTGGTCGCGGGTGGCGGCCGTCATCCGCCGGTAGTCCACGCCTTCCTTGCCGACGTACTGAAGGAAGCGGGTGCCGAGCATGAGCGTGGCCAGCAGGTCGGAGCGGTCTTCGAGGTACGGGGCCAGCCAGCCCAGTTCCTCTTCGTGGTCCTCGCGCAGGGTGAACGGCAGCGGGTCACCGGCCAGATACCAGCCCAGGGCGCACGAGTACGCCTGGATGTCGTTGCCGTGGACCGGCCGGGAGTTCCCGCACCGCGAGTGCAGTACCCGCTCGATGGTGAAGTTCCCGGAGCAGCCGACGTAGATGTCGGTCTCGGGCCAGGCGCCGGCGTGCTCGTAGATGATCGACCGGAGGGGCGCGGGAATCGAGCCGTGGAACATGGGCCGCTCCTGTGACGGTTCCCGCTGAAACGGGCGGCGATGGTAGCCGACCCGACCAGGTCACCTCTGGGCATCGGCGCAGGCCAGGGCGGTACGGCAAAAAGCCCCCGAGCGGCCGGGGCCGATCGGGGGCTTCGAGGTGGAGCGCCAGCCTGGATTTGAACCAAGACCTCCCACCCGGAAGGTGGGTGTGCTGCTGTTGCACTACCGGCGCATCGGTCGACTGCGCCGCCGCTCAGGACAGCCGACCACGGAGCGGGATGATACAGGCACCCTGAGTGCCCTCCCCGACGTTGGAGATGCCACCTGATCCGATCACAGGCGGGGTGTGGGCGGGCCTGTGGCCGCCTCGTTGCTGCCTCTTGGGGGGTGGGGAGCTGGGGGCCGTCAACGACTTAGAGGTCATCTCATTTGGCTGGCTCGGTCGGCTGTTGGTCGTGGTGGGGATCGTTGAGCGGCTGGTGCCGGATGAGTTGTGGGAGCTGTTTCAGCGGGTGGTGCCGGAGGCTCCCTCGCGGCCTCAGGGTGGCGGCCGGCGTCGGCATGGTGACCGGGAGGTGCTGGCCGCGATCGTGTTCGTGGCCATGTCAGGCTGCGCATGGCAGCAGTTGCCGTCCGCGTCGTTCGGACCCTCGGGGGCGACGGCCCATCGGCGCTTTTCCGAGTGGACGAAAGCCAGAGTGTGGGGCAAGCTCCACCGTCTGGTCCTCCACGAGCTTGGATCCCGCGGCGAGTTGGACTGGTCCCGCTGCGCGATCGACTCGGTGAACATGCGGGCCCTGAAAAAGGGGACCTGACGGGCTGTCGATCGGGGCAAGTACGGCTCGAAGATCCACTTGATCACCGAGCGGACCGGTCTGCCCCTGTCTGTCGAAATCCGCCACCGCTGGACCATCGAACGCACCATGGCCTGGCTCGCCGGCTGCCGACGCCGCCACCGACGCTACGAACGCAAAGCCGAGCACTTCCTCGCCTTCACAGCATCGGCTGCACCCTCATCTGCTACCGCCGACTCGCCAAATGAGATGGCTTGTTAGTTTGTAGCACATGTAGCCCGTGCCTGGACCTCGTTGGCGGGTCCGGATGTCGCGTACCAGCCGTCCGGGTTGAGGGTGCCGTCAGGCGCCGGTGCACCACCTAGGGCCGGCCCGCTCTCGTCGATGTCTTGGTCCGCGACGGTGACGAAGCCTCCGCCAGTGGCAACGGGGTGGGTGGCCGGGCAAGAGGCGATAGAAGTCCCTGTTGCCTGATCACCATAGACGACGATGACAGACGAGAAACCTCCCTGGACACCCTGGGCACCCTGCGGACCCTGGGCACCCTGGGCACCCGTAGCACCCTGGACACCCTGCGGGCCCTGGGCACCCTGGGCACCCTGCGGACCCTGGGCACCCTGGGCACCCGTAGCACCCTGGACACCCTGCGGACCCTGGGCACCCGTAGCACCCTGGACACCATCGGCGCCCTGAGGTCCTGCCGGGCCCTCAGGGCCCTCGGGTCCTTCAGGTCCTTCAGGTCCTGCAGGACCCTCGGGTCCTGCAGGACCTTGCGGGCCCTGCGGACCCCTCTTGCCTCGGTCTCCCTTCGGCCCGCGGTGCTTGTCCTTGTCACGATCGCTGTCAGCGGTCGTGACGCCGTTGGGGCCGGGGAGGCCCAGCGTGTGCTCGGTACCAGACCTTTGGACCGCGTCCGCAAAAGCGGCCGTGGTCGGGACCACATTAAGCACAACAGCAATCGTGCCCGCTGAAACACAAGTGGCGGCTCTTACACGAGAGGTACGGATGGTTTTACGACTCACCAGAAGACCTTTCCTCACGGGGCTTGGAGCGAGCACATCGCATTACACCTGCACTGTGAGTGCGTGGACTCGCATGCGTGTCACGCCCCCCATAGGGACGGACAATGTGACTATCCGGGCCCGTTCAATTGATGACCACGAGGTGGCCCGTGTCGCGGTCGAAGATCACCCAAGCGGCGTGACGGCTGCGGCCCCGGCCCAGTCCCTATGGCGTGCCCCTTCCGATGGTCAGACGCCCAAGCGGTCAACCCGGATTGGCTGCCACCTCCTAGCCTCCCCCTTTCGCTTCGAGTGGTTGAGCTGGGGTGATGGCGGAGGACTGGTGCTGTCGGGCCCTGGTCGGTGAGTGGGCATGGCTTGGGCCCGACGCTCGGGCCGGGCTCTCCAACGGGTTCCTTGGTGGTGGGCGGGCAGGGACAGTGCAGCAGGTCAGGTGGCTGGTCGCGGTAGTGCCGTGAGGCGCGCGAAGGCGTTGATGAGTTCGTGCCGCCAGGGCCAGGCCGCGGCGATCCGCAGGCGAAGGCGGCGGCCGCCGCGAGTGATGCGGGCGGCTGCGTGCAGCAGCCGGTAGCGCAGCTTCTTCGGCTCGGCGGTGGCCAACTCTCCTTCCAGCAGCAGGGTCTGGGCCCAGGCGAGCAGGTCGGTGGCGGCCAGTGACAGCTCCAGCCACGCTTGGTTGAGGGTGAAGTGGCGGGAGGGAAAGCGGCCGAAGCCGGTGGTCTTTCCGCAGCGGATGCGGTCCTCGACGCGTGCGTGCGCTCGGTGGCGGACCTCCAGGTGTTGCAGCGAGCCTTCGCCGTAGGGGGTGTCGGTCAGGAAGACCTGGTGGCGCATGCCCTCGTCGAGGTCGAACACGGACAGTTGGGCGCCGGGGTGCGGGCGCTCGCGGCGGACGATGATCCGGGTGCCATCGGGGTAGCCGTCCAGGTCGACCATGCCGGTCAGCTCGGCGACCTCGGCGCCGGTGCGCAGGGTGCCGTCTTGCTCCAGCGCGGGGTGCCAGACCTCATCGGGCAGGGCGCGGATCGCGCGGCGGACCGGTTCGGTGACGGGATGTCCGACCGAGAAGGATGTGTGGACGCCTCGGGCGCGCAGGGCCCGCAGGTGGGCCAGGAACGCTTTGGCTCCTCCGGCGCTGTCGGTGCGGACGAGGATGGGGGTGCCGTGGCGGCGGTCGTCGGGGATCTGGGCGAGCGCCGCATCGAGGACGGTGATGTGGTCGGCGGCGGTGTTGGCGCCGGCGTTTCCTGGCCGCAGCAGTCCGGCCAGGGCTTCGCCGGTGTTGTCCAGGAAGCACAACAGCGGGTGGTAGCCGAAGCCCCGCTTGTAGGTGGCTGCGGCCTGCTCTTTCTCGGAGTGGCAGGTGACCAGGGTGGCATCCATATCAATGACCAGCCCGGGCAGGTCCCGCCCGCCGGCCTGGGCCGCGGGTATGCCGCTGTCTGTCTCGGCGGCCTGCAGCCAGGCGACCTCGCGCGCTGCAGCTCGGGCCGTGCGCAGCGCTGCCAGTGCCGTGTGGTCGATGCCGGCCAGGAGGCGCCAGGCGGTCGGGGTAGAGGCCACCGGGCCGAACACCTCGGCCTGGTCACGCAGTAGGGCCAAGTCGGCGATGGCTTCGCCGCCGTCCGCGAGCATCACCGCCACGTCTACCGCGATCCTGCCCGGGTTGTGTCCGGTGCCGCGTGGCCGCAGGCGGCGCAGCGCGTCGGTGAACGCGTCGGTCAGGCCGGTGGCGTCAGCGAGATCGGCCAGCAGACGGGAACCGGCATGGGCGACCACCCCGTGGCCGTCGGCCGAGACGACGAGCTTGGGGCGCGACCCGGTAGTGTGCACGCAGAAAGTGCCTTCCTGCTGGGATGACAGAGACCTTCGACAAGCCTCATCTTCCCAGCTCAGAGGGCACTTTCGCGTTTCCGGTCAAGATCCGGACACGGCGGCAAGTGAAACGCGCAGGCTAATGATGTTGTCAAGCCGGGACTGTGACCGGGAGTTCGCGTTGGAAACACCGTCCGTCACGGATCAGGGCCCACAGGACGTTGACCCGTCGGCGGGCCAGGGCGAGGACCGCCTGCGTATGCCGCTTGCCTTCGGAGCGTTTGCGTTCGTAGAAGCGGCGGGACGCGTCGCAGTTGCGGATGCTGATCAGCGCGGAGGTGTAGAAGACGCGCTGCAGGCCGCGGTGGTAACGCCGGGGGCGATGCAGGTTGCCGCTGACGTTGCCGGAGTCCCGGGGCACCGGAGCCACGCCTCCGAAGCTGGCCAGGCGGTCGGAGCTGCCGAAGCGGCTCATGTCGCCCGCGGTGGCGGCAAGGAACTCGGCGCCCAGGAGGGGGCCGATGCCGGGCATGCTGGAGATCACTTCGGCGAGCTCGTGTTCGCGAAACCGGGCCGCAATGAGCTTGTCGATCTCGGCGATCTGCTCGTTGAGGCTCATCACCTCCTTCGCCAGGGTGTGGATCACCTGGGCGGTGATCTTCTCCCCGGGGACGGCGGTGTGCTGGCGCCCGGCAGCTTCGAGGGCGGCCTCGGCGAGGGCTTCGGCGCTGCGGACCTTGCGGTTCCTGAGCCAGGTCTCCAGTCGGCTGCGGCCGGTTCGGCGCAGGGCGGCCGGGGTCTGGTAGCCGGTCAGGAGGATCAGCGGGCCGACGTTGCCGAGATCCAGTACGCGTTCCAACGCCGGGAAAATGCTGGTGAGTTGGCCACGAAGGCGGTTGATCCGGCGGGTGCGGTCCGCGTTGAGGTCGGCGCGGCGGTCCGTGAGGATCCGCAGTTCGACGGCCCGTTCGTCGTCCGGCCGCAGGATCGTCAGGTCCCGTCGCATCCGGGCCTGGTCGGCGATGACGGTCGCGTCCTTGGCGTCAGTCTTGCCCACGCCCCGGTAGCCGGCGGATGCCCGGTTGACCGCCAGGCCGGGTATGTAGACGAGCTGCTGCCCGTGGTTGAGCAACACGTTGATCAGCAGAGTGGCCATGCCGTCGGCGACGTCGACCGCCCACACCACGTCCTCGTCGATCGCCAGCACATCGGCGAGCAGAGCCAGCAGCTCCGGCTCGTCGTTCAGCACCCGCCGCGACAGCAGCCGCTTGCCCTCGGCGTCAAGGACCACGCAGTGATGGTGCGTCTTGCCGATGTCCGTACCCGCCCAGATCTGGGCCACCTGTTCCTCCGGTCGTTCGATATGCGTTGTCCTCCCGGACGACCTCGCCAGCGTGGTCCTACTCAGCGATGCACCCGCAGGGGCTCGCAGCTCCTAATCAGCGGCCGAGTCGTCGTGAGACACCGGGCGGCCAGGTGGCGGGAACCATCGAGGGCAACCCCCTGAAAGCCACACCCGGTGTCTCTGGGCCTCTGGACCTTACGACGGCCCGTCCAACCCACGAACAACGTAGGACCCCCTGAGAAGCCGTTGTCTTTCCGAATGTGATCGCTGCGTTTTCGCTGCTCAGGCATGATGCCGACGGTTCTGCGGCAGGGACGACACGTCGTGTTGTTTCGTCGGGGAGGTATGCAGGTGCCGTCGGTGATGGGGATGTTGGAGGCTCGGGAGTCGGCTGCCCGGGTGCGGGTGGAGGAACTGCGCGCTGAGGCGGACCGGGTTCGGGCCGAGCTGGCAGAGGCGGAAGCGGTGCTGGAACGGCGGGTCGTCGCGCTCAGGGAACTGGCCGAGGCTCTGGCCGCGGGTGCTGTGCCGCAGGAGCCGGTCCGGCCGGCACCGGTTCCGGCCCAGGTGAAGGAGCCCGTGGCCGGTTCGGTGGTACCCGAGCGACGCGAGGGTGTCACGGCTCAGGTGCTTGCTCCCGAGTACCGGAGGCTGCTGGCCGTGCTGGAGGCCGGCAGCGCCGGGGCGGGGCTGCGGGCGAAGGACCTGGCTGCCCGGTTGGGCCTGGAGCTGGTGCCGGCGAAGGTCGAGGGTGTGCGGGTCAAGGCAAAGCGGCTGGTCGCGCGGGGCTGGCTGGTCGAGGACCGGCCGGGCCTGTTCAAGGTAGCGTCGCACACGCTCGGCACGGTCGGCCGCGTTGCCGTACACGTGCGCGAGGCAATCACACGGCCGGGCGGGCGAGTTGGACGCAGCAAGCAACGACACGGAAGACTGCTGCACCAGGGCCTCCTGCTGCTCATGGACTTCGACACCCACGAGCTGTGCAGGAGGCCCTGCCTCCATGCCCGGCAAGCATCGGAGGAAGAAGATCCGGAGCCGATCCGCCCTGAGCGGCACCTCGCCCTATATATGGGCGGTGGTATCGCCGCCTTCCTCGCCTCGCTCGGCGGACGAGGACGCCACGCCGTCCGAAAGCACCGCACGGCCACCGTCACCATGACAGCCGCGGCCTCCGTCGCTGTCGTCGGCGCCTTCGCCCTGACGTCTGGTCAGGGCGCAGCCCCGACCACCGTCCCCTCCACCACCGCCGGACGTGCCCCAGGCCGACAGGGGCCCGGAGGGGGTTAGGACGACAACGTGGGCAAGGACGAGGGTCCGGCCTACGACCCGGCCGACGAAGGGCCCCTCATCGGCGCAGGGACGGCCGGTGCCACCGGCCACCCGCTCGGCTCTCGCCCCGAAGAGGAATCCGCCAAGGCGTCGCCGGCGCCCAGCACCAGCAGCTCGGCGTCCTCCGACGACGGCGAGGGCGACCAGGAACCTGGCAACGGCACCTCTCCGGAGGAGGGCAGTGCTCCCGCCCCCGGCTCTTCGACCCCCGGAGCCCCGGCCCCGAGCAAGCCGCCGACGGCTCCCGCGCCGACCCCCACGAAGCAGGAGCCGACGCCCCCCTCAGAAGCCGGATGACGGCGGCACTGCCTGTGTCCACCTGCCGCCGCTCCTGGACCTGTGCCTGCTGTAGCTCAAGACGCCCGGGGTGAGCGTCAGTGCGAACGAGACCTCCCGCACCCGGCGAGGACGCCGCTGGCACTTCGGGCGAGCATCGGGCGAGCTAACGATCATGAGGAAAGCAAAAAGGCCCCCGCCGACACGGGGCCCGCCTGTTGTTGCAGGTCATATGGGTGAACCTGCGGCGTGTCACTGTGGGGCGGGTGGGACTCGAACCCACGGCCGACGGATTATGAGTCCTTTTCGGATCTTCCGATCCGTCCCCGCTCTTACCTCGATCTTCCTATAACCACAGGTCAGGGGGACTTGGTTGTTCTGGCTCTGTGCCGGTCTTCCTGATCCTTCCGGGTCCTTCCGTCCCCTGCGTGTCCCCTGAAGGTCCGCGAGCCTTCCCGTGGGAGGAGCCTGGGACACACGGTGGGACGGCTACGGCGCCGTAGCCGCCCCCGCTCACTGGCCGAGGTCTGCCAGCAGGTCGTCGAGTACCGTCTCCTCCTCGATGCGCACGCCGAGTTCGGTGAGGGCCGCGGGCAGGTCCGGGTCCCACCCGGCGGTGGTCGACGTGCCGGTCAGGGGCGAGGCCAGTGGGGTGGCGGTGACCGCGGTGCGGTAGTCAGTGGCACGGTAGCGCCAGGGGTGCCAGGGGACGTGGCGCAGCAGGGCGGAGGCGATACGCAGGCCGCCCCAGTCGAAGTCGCCGTGATAGCGCAGTGTGGTTCCGTGGGCGTGCAGGTGGCGCAGCAGGGTGAGGGCGGCGGCCGAGGGCTGACCCTGGAGGCAGACCAGCGGCGGGCAGGCGGCGCCCAGGGTGTCGGCCGCGGTGGCCAGGACGGCCGGGTTCTCGCAGACGCGGACGACGGCGGGCGCCGTGCGCGGCGGGTGCCGGGTGAGCTGCCGTAGCGTCAGGACCGCCGGTTCGCCCTCGTCCGCCGACCAGTCGAGGGCGGGGGAGCCGCGCAGGCACAGGGTCAGGACCGTGGCGGACAGGGCGTCCTTGAGGAGCCCCGCCGACGCCCATGCCTCGCGGCGCCACTCGGCTCCGCTGCCGTCCGGGAAGCCGGTCAGCGCGCGGACGCCGGACAGGACGAGGGTGGCGAGCGGGGTGCCGTCGTCGAGGGCGTGCGCGTCGCCGAAGGTGCTGGCGGCGAAGGCGGGCAGGGACACGGCGGGCTCGGCCGGCAGCCGGCGCAGGGCCTCGGCCGTGTCGCCCAGCAGGCTCTTCGCCGCCTGCGGGGTGCGGGCGAGCCGGCGGGCGAGGCCGTCCCCGCGCAGCCGCTCGGCCCAGTCGGCCAGTTCGGGCCTGTGGGTGGGGATGAGCTCGTCGAGCGGGTCGAACGCGTCCCGCCAGGCGCGCTCCTCCCGCTCGCGTACGTCGGCCAGCCGGGCGACGGGGCCGGTGAGGGCGGTGACGGCCGCTGCCAGACCGTCGGGGCTGACGCCGGAGCGGCGCAGGACGGCGTCCACGGCGTCGAGACGGACGTTCAGCGCGCGTCCGGCGCCGGGGGCGCGGCCCAGCAGCCCTTCGACGGCGGCCCGTTGCCCGGAGGTGGGGGCACCCAGGGTGACCGGGCCGGTGAGGGGTTCGTCCCGCGCCATACGTCGGCGGACGCGATCCACCAGCCAGGCGAGGTCGGGGCCGCCGAGCAGCCGGGTCAGGCGGTCGCGATCGACGGGGGCCGCGGGCTGTCGGTGGGTGCCGGTGTGCTCACTCATGTCGCCCTCGCTCAGGCCCTCTCGCTCATGGCCACAGGCCGTCCTGTGCGTCAGCCGCGGCCTGCGCTGTCTGCGGGCCGGTCTGCCTGTCGGACCGCGAGCCGGTCTGCGCGGGGATGCCTCCCGTCAGGCGACTCGGTTCCCTGCCCCTGACCCGTGCGGTGCCGTCCCACTCCCAGCGGGTCACCAGGACGGCCGGGATCTCGTCGACGCGGGAGAGCTGGGCGATGGCGATGCCGGGGACCTGTGGGTAGCAGGCCCATTCGCGTTCGGAGGTCATCACCACGTCCAGATCGAAGGCGTGCAGCAGGCCAAGGCACTTGGCGCGGGAGTCGTCGTCGACCCCGGCGAACGCCTCATCCAGGGTGACCAGCCGCGGGGCGTTGGGCGCGGCCGTGGCGTAGTGGGAGGAGGCCGCGGCGAACAGCGGCACGCTCACGGCCAGGACGCGCTCGCCGCCGGAGGCCGGCCCGGTGGCGGGAACCCATTTGCCGTGCTGGTGGCGTTCGATGCCGAACTCGTGCCAGGCCCGGTAGTCGAGGGCCGCGGTGAGCACCTCCAGCCAGCTGCCCGCGGTGTCGTCGGCCTGACGGCGGGCGATCTCGGCCTGCAGGAACTCGCCGACCGCGGCCCGGTCCTCGGCCGTCCAGGCGTCGGCGGACTGGCGCAGCCGCTCGCGGGCCTGCGCAAGCCCGGTCGGCGCCTTGCGCGAGGGGCGCCACAGGAGCCGCAGTCTCATGCCGGTGGAGGTGGGCCGCTCCCGCAGTTCGGCGTTCATGGCCCGCACCTGGCGCTCGGCGGCGCCGATCAGCTCCTGCAGGGTGCCGGCGGCCTCGGTCAGCAGGTGGGTCTCGAGGATCTCCCGCTCGTGCGCGGACAGGATGCGGGTCAGCTCGGCGACTTCCGCGGCGAGGGCCTCGGCGAGGTCGGGGACGGCACGCGTACGGCCCTGGTAGACGATCTCGACGACCATGGCGTCCTCGGTCATCCGGGCCGAGGCGCTGTGGCCGCCCCGGGAGAGCGCGTCCTGGAGCTTCTTGTACTCCTCGCTGAGCCGCTTCTGCACGCGCTCCCAGGCGCCGTCGGAGTCGTCGGTGCCGGACAGGTCGCTCTCGATCGCGCGGGCGAGCGCGATGGCCGGGGTGGCGGCCCAGGGCCCGGCGGCCATGTCGGGCAGGGTCACCTCGGGCAGGGCGACGGCGAGCAGCCCGGTGGCCGCGAACCGCTGGAGTGCGGCGATGGCCTCGGCGCGGGCCGCGGTGGCCTCGCGGACGTCCACTTCCAGGCGTTCGATGTGACCGAGTGCCAGGTGGGCGCGCCGGTCTGCGGCCGTGTGGTCCTCGCGTGCCCGGCGCTGCTCGCGGTCGCAAGCGGTGAGCGCGTCAGCGGTGTCGGCCAGGCGCCGCTCCAGTTCTGCCACCGCGGCGCCCACGGTGGAGCGCAGGGTGGCGTGGCGCTCGTCGGCAGCTGCCGCACAACGGGACGTCTCCTCGGCCCGCTGGGCCAGCTCCGCCACCCTTTCCCCGGCCCGCTCGGCTTCCGTGCGCTCGTCGGCCAGGGCCCGTGCCGCCTCGGTGCGCTCACGCAGCGCGGGCCACAGGCCGGCCAGAACGGCGGTGTGGTCGGCCAGGGCCTGGCGGACGGCGGCGAGGTCTGCCCGGCTCGCGGGCAGGTTCACCGCAGCGGCGGTGTCGGCGAGTTCGGTGGCGGCCTCGGCCTCCTGCCGGGACGACTCAGTGAGTTCGGCGGCGCGTTCATCGCGGCGGGCCCGGGCCCGGTGGGCGGCGTCCGAGGCCGCGGCGGCGAGGGCGTGCGCGTGGCGCAGGGCGGCGTCGTCGGGGACGCCGGTCAGTTCGGCGTCCAGGGTGCCGCGCCGCCGGGCGACCGTGGCGCGTTCGGCGTCAAGGCGTGCCATGTCCGCGGCTGATGCGGCGAGTTCACCGTGCAGGGCGGTGATCCGGGCGCGGCGGGCCTCCTCGCGGGCGCCCTCGCCGACGTACACGGCGACCTGCTTCGTCCAGGTGCCGGTCAACGCGCCGACGCGGAAGCGGCCGTCCGCGCTCACCCAGGTGTCACCGCCCGAGCCGAGGCCCACTCCGGAGAGGAGGTGGGCGACGGTCTGCTCGCCCACCGCCGCGGCCTGGGGATCGCCGTGGTCCACGGCCGGGCGGAGCACGTCGGCGAGCGTGTTCCCTGCGAGCGGGCCGGCGGGAGACAGCAATACGTCGTGCCCGTCTGCGCGCAGGGCGGTACCGTCCGGGCGCACCCAGGCGTCCAGGAGCCCGGACGCCTCCAGCGCGGCCTCCAGACCGGCCCGTTCACTGGCAGTGACATGGTCCCGGAACTCCACCAGCCGCCACAGGGGCGCGCCCGAGACCTGCTCGCGCAGCCCGGGGGTACGGGTGTGCGGCGCCGCCGGCCCGCGCTGGCCACCCGCCTCCAGCTCGGCCAGCTCCCGCTCGGCCTCGGTGCGCCGGGCCTGCAGACCGGCCAGTTCCTGCCCGAGGACGGCTGCCTGGTCGGCCAGGTGCGCCGCCCGTGCGCGATGGGCCTGACCGGCTGCCTCCCGTGCCGGGTATGAGCCTTGGCAGTGGGTCACCCAGTCCTGCAGTGCGTCGAGCAGCCCGGCGGGGTCCGGGACGGCGAGTTCGTCGCAGGCGTCCAGGTGGGCGCGGACGCGGGCGACGAGGTCCGCGCCCGCCGCCTCGGCGGCTTCCTCCGCCTCGGCCTGCCGCCGGGCGGTGTGACCGGCCTCGGTCTCGGCCTCGTCTAGCCGGCGGGCGGCGGCGCGCCGCTCGGCGGCGGCCCGGTCGGCGCGGTCCGCCAGCTCCTCCACGTGGTCGATGGTGCGCCGCCTGCGGTCCACCGACTCCTCGGCGACACGCCGCAGTTCGGCCTCCGGCACCCCGTCGGTGCGCGGCGTGCCGTCGAGGCGGGCCGCCGTGGCCGTGTCCCGGGCGCGCCGGACCATGTCGGCGACGCTCGCCTCGGCCGCCGCGAGGCGCCGCTCGGCCGTGCCGAGGCGCCCCAGGGCCCGGGTGTGCGCCTGGGCCGCGTCCTGACGGTCGGACTCGGCTCGCCTCAGTTCCTCGGCGGTACGGCGCGCCTCGGCCGCCGCCTGCTCAAGCTCCCGGGCACTGCGCATCTCGGGACCCTCGCGCAGCGCGGCCTGCTGTGCCTTCAGCCGCGTGGCGGTCTCCTCCAGTTCCGCGATCCGCCCGGCCGCCGCCTCCCGGTCCGCCTCGGCCTGCTCCCGCTCGGCCCGGGCCTGGGCCAGGTCGCGGTGCAGCTGCTCGTAGCGGGCGTGCTCGCTGCGGGGCAGCCGGGCGCGGCGGCGGGCGGCGGCACGGGCGTAGCGCCGGTAGTGGTCCAGGAAGGCGGAGGCGGCCCGCTCGGCCTCGCTCGCCGCCCGCAGTTCCTCCTTCTCCTCGTCCAGGGAGCGGAACGCCTCGGCCACGTCGGCGATCACGGCCTGGTCCATGGGCGGCAGCGCCTCGGTCAGGGCGCGGGACAGGGCGGCCTCGTTGGGCCGTTTCGACAGCTGCGGCTGGCGCAGCTGGATGAGCAGGTCGACCAGGGCGGCGTAGCGTCGCTCGCCGAGGCCGAACAGCACCTCGTCGACCGCGCGGCGGTACGCCGTGGCCGTGTCGTACACCATGCCGTGCCCGGCGACGGCCTCGGCGAGCCGGTCTCGCGACAGGGCGGTGCCGGTCGCGTCGAGCAGGCTCAGGTCCCGGCCGATGCGCTGGTCGGTGACCACGTACCAGTGACGGGCGATGCCGCGGCCCGCCACCGCCTTCAGCCCGCAGGCGAGGGTGCGGAAGTGGCTCTGTCCGGTGTCCTCCTCGACGCGGCCGAACTCGATCCAGGCGTAGCCGAGCCGCTCGGGGTAGGGGTGCTCACCGCCGAGCAGCAGGTTCCACTCCATGCGCTTGCCCGGGTCGGCGTCCGGCTCCACCCGGCGGGCCGACAGGTCGCCGTCCAGCAGGAACGGGAGCGTGAGGGCGAGGACCTTGGACTTGCCGGTGCCGTTGTTGCCGCGCAGCAGCAGGCGGCCGTCGCGGAACCAGAACTCCTCGGTGTCGTAGTAGAAGAGGTCGACCAGGCCGATGCGCAGCGGCCGCCACCGGCCGGGCACGGGGCGGGGCAGGGCCGTCACGGTTGCTGTGCCTTTCGCTGGGAAGTGCGGTGTGCGGGTTCCACGACAACGGTCTCGCCGACCGCGTACCGGGCGAGCGCGGGCAGCGCGGCCACACCGGCGGGTGTGCGCTTCACCAGGCCGAGCGCGGTCAGTCTGGCCAGCGCCTGCTCGACCAGTTCCCCCTCCGTGCCCGGCTGCTTGGCGCTCTTGGACCAGAACGCGCCGTGGACGGCGGCCAGTTCCCGCACCCGGTGCTCCAATGCACCCCGGCTGACCTCGCCGTCCGCGGCGGCGAGGTGCTCGGCGAGCAGCAGGGTGATGTGCCCGTGGGTGCCCTGTTCGGGCATGCGTACGTCGGTGAGGTCGTCGTGGGGATCGACCATGGCGACGCCCTCGGCCCGCACCTCCGCCACCAGGCCGGTCAGCTCATTGACGCGGGCGGTGAGGAAGGCGCGCTGGCGGGTCAGGTAGGCCAGCTCCTCGTCGGTCAGCTCGGCGTAGTACAGCACCGGGTCGTCGAGGAGACGGCGGGTCAGCTTCTGACGGATCGCGCGGAACCGCAGCTCGTCGCTGTCCAGGGCGCTCTCCGCGGTGAGTGCGTCCAGCCGCTCCTCGAAGCCGTCCGCGTCGATCAGTGACGGGCCGTGGCGGGCGGCCAGCAGTCCGGCCAGGACGCGGCGCTCCACGTCGTAGAGGACGTCGCCCGCGCCGCTGACGTAGGCGTCCTCGTCGCCGGCCACCCGGCGCAGGACCCCGTACCGCAGCAGCAGCCGTACCACGGCGGCGAGGTCCAGGCGCTCCTCGCGCCGCTCGAGTGTGAACCCCACGCCAGCAGCCTCCAGTTGTGGGTCGGCGGCATCGAGCACGACCTGTTCGGCGAGGCGGCCGAGCGCGATCTGGGCCTCCCCGCGTTCCAGCGCGGCCAGCGCCAGGCACAGCAGCACATAGCGGCGGCGGGTGAACGGCACACCGGCGCGGGACACCTCGCGCGCCGGGTGGGTCGCGTCGGCCAGGGTGCCGGGCGTCCTGCGCAGCCGGGCGGACTCCGCGTCCACCCGCAGCGACCAGCCGGTGTTGCGGTCGAACCAGTCGCGTAGTTCGGCGGCGTACCGGCGGACCAGGCGGTAGGCGTCGGCGCTCGGGCCGCGGGCGAGCAGCAGCGGCTCCTTCAGCAGGGCACGGGCGGCCTTGTGGAACTCGGCGGTGCGCCGGTTGTCCAGCACCTCACCCAGGGATGTGCTCATCGCGCCTCCTGCGCCGCCGTGTTCCGCGTGAGGTCGGTGATCTCGACGGTGTGGTCAGGCCCCCGGAACACCCCGCCCGGCGTACGGATCTCGGCCGTCGTACCGTGGCCGAGGGCGGTGAGGCGGATCTCCATCGTGCCGTCGTTGCTGGTCGCCACGGTGGTGGTCGTGCCGGGCCGCCAGGTGGCCAGGGCGTCGCCGAGCAGCCGGAGGAACAGCCCGAAGGCCGCCGGGTCCAGCTCGCCGAGCGCGGACAGGCGGGTGGTGCCGTCCGTCGCCAGCCGGGCGCGGGCGGCCGCGATCTCCTCCGCCTGTTTCGCGGCGAGCTCGGCCAGTTGCCGCCGCTGCTCGGACCGGCCCTGCACTCTGCGGGGCTTGCCGCGCCGCTCGTAGCTTCCGGTACGGCGCAGCTGCGGGCTGATCCGCAGTGGTTCAGCCTCAGCCCAGGGGGTGGAAGGGGCCACCGGACGCGCCGCGCGTTCGGCGAGGGTGTCGGCGTCGACGGTGAGATGACGGGCGGGGTAGAGGCCGAAGGCGGCGCGCCACAGCCGGTGCCGCGCACCGTCGTCGGGGGCTTCGGCGAACCAGCGGGCCAGGGTGCGGAAGTCCGCCGACCGGTCCGAGCGCCCGGCCCGCCGCTCGTTCAACTGCCGTACCACTGCAAGAAGTTGCGGGATCGCGCCGAGTGCGCGTCCGCGCAGCAGGCGGGCCTGGGACTCGCGGCCGTCCGCGGACACGAACCAGGCGGCGAGTCCGGCCCAGCGCCCCGCCCACCGCTCGTACGCCTGCGTCTCGGCGGTGTCGGCCTCGTCCGGAGCGGCATCGGCCGCCTCCCGCGCGGCTGCCAGCCGCAGCAGCAGGCCCACCCGGCCCTGGTCCTGAAGTTCCCCGATGAGCAGAGCGATCCGCCCGCCGAGAGTGATCAGGTCCTGGATGAACCGCTCCAGGTACTGGATCAGCCGGTCCTTGTAGGCGAGGAACACCTCCACCTCGACGCCGTGCAGGTCGATGGTGCGCTGCAGCGACCCCATGAACGCCCGCGCGTTCTCCGCCAGCGCCTCGAACCGGCTCGTCAGCGCGGACAGCGCGAGGTGTGCCTTGGCCGCGTCCGGTTCGTCCTCGGCGGCGATCACGAGCAGCGCCCGCAGGTGCGTGACGATGTCGTGCAGGGCCACCGCCTGAAGTGCTCCGCGCCGCCCCAGCGCCTCGTCGTACACGGACAGCGCCTGCTCGGTGGCTTCGCCGGCCCGGGTGAGCTGGTAGATGAAGCGTTTGCGGTAGAAGTCCTCGACCGCGGTGACCCGGGAGGTGTCCGGATCCGCCCGCAGATTGCCCCACCCGACGAGGCTGTCCAGCGCCTTGACGACGGCGTCCGGGCCGGCGGGGCGGTGCTCCGGCGGCAGCGCGGCGTGCACGTCCTCGGGCCGCAGATGCACCGCGAACCGTTCCTTGGCCGTCAGGAACACGCGCATCACCTGGCGGTAGAGGGCGGCGTTGGGTGCGGTGAGGTGGGCGAAGGGGGCGTACGGGGTCTCCGTGGAGGAGTCCGCGGATGTGGCGGCCTCGGCGGGGCCGACCGGTTGGGCAGGGCGTGACGTCATCGTCCTGACATTCTTCCCGATGAGGCCCCTCCAGCGGCAATCCCGGCCACGTCCTTCGCTGGGCTGCTAGGCGCAGGCAACTCGGAACGAGTGATACCCACCCGCCCCCAGGCATACCGGATCATATATATTGACACATGAGGCCGTATATACAAAGGGGTGTCATGAGCCGCACTGTGATCGATCTCGACGACGAGGCGCTGGAGGCCGCCGCCAAGGAGCTCGGCACCACGACCAAGCGCGACACCATCAACACCGCCCTGCGGGAGGTCACCGCCCGCTACCGGCGACTGCGCGCTCTCGGAGAAGCCCGCGAGCTGGTCGCCGAAGGCGCCCTGGATATCGACATCCTTCTCGACAAGAGCAAGTACCGGCCCACCGGCGGGCCGGACGGTGTCCGCGACGCAGGAGCGGATGAGTGACCGTCGCCGACTACCTGATCGACACCTCCGCCCTCGCGCGCGTCCTCCTCGGCCGGACCACGGCCGAGTGGGACGACAGGATCGGTGCGGGACTCGTCGCCCTGTGCGACATCACCGAACTGGAAGTCCTTTACTCAGCACGCTCGGCTGCGGACCGGGAGCGCGTCAAGCGCACGTTGAACGCCCACTACACCTGGTGCCCTATGCCCGACGGCATCTACCGGCGCGCACGCGTCGTCCAGGAACTGTTCACCGCCAAGGGCGAGCATCGCAGTGCCGGCCCCGTCGACCTGCTCGTCGCCGCTGCCGCGGAAGAGGCAGGGCTGACGCTGCTGCACTACGACCGCGACTTCGAGTCGATCGCCCGTGCGACCGGGCAGCCAGTACGCATGATCGACCTCAGGAACTGAGAAGCGCCGCCCGGCACGCAGTCAGCGGGCACCGGGCCCGCACCCCCTCACAGCCCATACCGGTCGAGGATGCTCATCAGCTTGCGCCGGCGTTTCAGTTCCGCCCGCAGGCCAGCGAGACAGTCGGTGAACGCCTCCTGCGTCCCCAGCGCACGATGGCAGTCACGGGCACCCAGCAGCAGTCGCGCCAAGTGCTCGTAGGCACGGTCGCCGGTCGGCTCCTTCAGCCGCTCGACCAGCCGCAGGTAGACCGTGAGCGCCTCGGTCGGGTGCGTCTCGCGTGACAGGTCGGCGAGGCGTTCCCACTGCCGGTCGTCGGCGAGGCCGGCGGCCTCGCGCCAGGCCGCGTCCACATCGCCGTCATCAAGCAGCGCGTCGATTAGCACGGGCCCGCCATACCAGCCGCCGCGCTCACGGCGGGCGTCCTCCCTCAGAGCGACCAGCGCGGCTACGCGCTCAGCCTCCCAGCACTCCGCCGCCTCAGCGGCAGAGCGCAGCTGCCGGTAGGCGGCCAGGGACCGCTCGACACGGAACCGGTCCCGCCGCACCGCGACCGCGTCGGCCGCACGCCCCGCCTTCGCGTAACCGGCACACACGTAGTCGACCATGCGGCCATCGATGTGCATCTCGGCGGCGCAATCCCGCAGTCCGCGCTCCGCCCAGGCGAGCGCCTCGTCCGCGCGACCCGCCGATTCCAGCTCCTCGGCGATACGCAGATGGGTGGCACCGGACGGGTCGAGGTCCTGCGCGTACAGGGCGACCAGCGCGTCGACGTCGCCCTCCGCCTTGACCAGGCGCTCCATCAGATACCGCTCCGCCCACCCGGACGGCCTGCGCCGCCACGCCTCGGCCGCCAGCTGCCGCATGCGGGCCAGCCCACTCGGCCCCAGCACCTCGGCGTAGTCGAGCAGGTCCAGGTCCGTCACGTCGTTGCTGTCACCGAGCACCTGGCCGACCAGCCACTCGGCCAGGTGCTCGGGATCGGTGCGCGCGACTCCGCACGCTTCCAGATGGACCTCGGCCACCGCGGCGGCGGCCTGCCCCACCACACCGTCGGAGTCGTCGATCTCCCCGTACGCCTCCCCCAGCACCCGGATCGCCTCCTCGGCCAGACCGACCGCCTGCGCCGCCCGACCGTCGGCGGTCAGTGCGCGAAGCGCGTCCGCCGCCTCTGCCACCTGCTGTGCATAGCCGGGGGCATCGGCGTACTCGACGTACCCGTACCGGGCGAAAGGCCGCGGATCGATCAGCGCCAGGATCCGGTCCCGGACCGTACCGAGGTCGGAGCGAGCGGCTGCGGCCCGCAGCTCCAGGCGTCGGCGCAGCCGGCGGTCCTCGGCAAGCTGCTCCCGCACCAGCGCCAGGAGTTCGTCCCGAGACAGCGCCGTGAGCCACGCTTCCAGGCCGGAGGCTCGTGCCCGTGCGGCGGCCCGCTGATGCGGGATCGACTTCGCCCGCCGCAGCACGCTGAGCCCGACCGCCACACAGTGCTTGCAGAAGTTGCCCTCCTGCCCGTACGGGCAGTCACACCACCCCGTGATCCCGTCGCCCCCGCCAAGGGTGAGCTCCACCTCATAGACATCCGTACCGTGCACCACGGCGGTGACCGAGCCCTCCCCCACCTCCAGACCGCTCACCGCGTCCAGGTACCCCAGCCCCCGCTCGTAGGACCGAGCCCCGGCCAGCGCCCTCAGATCGTCCTCGCCGAACCCCACAACTTTCCGTGCCACACCGGACATTCAACCGCGGATCGGCAGCTGTCGGAGGCCCGACGGCCCCCTGCCATCCACACGTGCGCGACCGCATACGACAGCGCGGCCACCATCGACTACGTCGCCACCACGAACACAGGGGTGCCGGTGTCTCGTCCCGAACGGCGGTCTCAGCACCCTTCTCATGGGCACCGGCGGCTTCGGACGGACCTGGTGCCGTCGCTCACCGTCCACAGTGACCGCATCAACGCGGTCACCGTCGCCGACCCGACGCGCAGGCCCTCGCATCGCAGTTCCGGAACCTCGTGTCCCCTGAGTGCCCCCTGGACGCGACTCGGCCCCGGGCCGCCACACCTCCAGTCACTGCATCACCGCAGGTCACAACCCGAAGGACAACACAGACCCATGCGTTTACCGAAGTAACGACGAACGGAGTCGATCCGTTGGGCCAGAGTCCCGACCACGAGGGTTTGAAAAAACGTTTCGGCAGGTCAGAACGTTTCTTGGCCTGCTTTTTGTGGGGCGGGTGGGACTCGAACCCACGGCCGACGGATTATGAGTCCGCTGCTCTAACCGGCTGAGCTACCGCCCCTAACGGCGCGTCGCGCACATTTGTGCGCGCCGTCTGCCGCAGCATAGCCGGTCATACGATCTCTTGCTCCGCATGGTCGGCAACGCCTGACCATGAGGACTGCGCTGCCGCGCGCGCGGTTCCGGGTGTAGCGCAGAACACATGAAAGTCACACGAACCGCATACAGAAAAAGGGCCCCGAAGGGCCCTCTTCCGCTCTGCTCCCCCGGCTGGACTCGAACCAGCAACCCTCCGGTTAACAGCCGAATGCTCTGCCAATTGAGCTACAGGGGACCGCGCTCCCCCGACTGGACTCGAACCAGTAACCTGCCGGTTAACAGCCGGCTGCTCTGCCAATTGAGCTACAGGGGATTGCTGCATGTGCACCGAACGTACCTGCCCGGGGCATCCCGGGGGGCGTGCGCTCGCTGCGACACATACATTAGCGCAAGCAGGGGGGTGCTCCGCCAATCGGTTCCGCGCCGGGTGATCACAGCTCCCGACGGGTAGGCGGGCAGCACCGACGCAACGGAAGGGTGTCACCCATGCGGTACAAGCTCACGTTCGTCGCCGGACTGGCCATCGGCTTCGTGCTCGGGACACGGGCCGGGCGCGAGCGCTACGAACAGCTCAAGAAGTCCGCGCGTCAGATCTCCCAGAACCCCGCTGTCCGCAACGCGGCCGAATCCGCCGCTCAGGGCAGCCGCGAGGCGGCGGGCAAGGCCTACCACGCCGTCAGCGACAAGGTCGGCGACCGGGTGCCCGAGTCCGTGGCGGGCCGGGTGCGGGCGCTCCGGGAGCGCGGCACGGGAGCGGAGGACGACTGGGGAACCAGTAACACCTGAGGCGCCGGTCCCGACTCGGCAGGCGTGACATCACCCACCGCCCGCGTACGGCAGAATTCCGGACATGGGGATAGTCGCCGGGTTGGACAGTTCGTCTGGGTTCACACGCATCGTCGTCTGCGACGCGGACACGGGCGCGGTACTGCGCCAGGGGTACGCGCCGCACCCCGTCGAGCCCAGGACGACCGAGATCGATCCGCAGGCGTGGCTGCTCTCCCTCGGGGAGGCGGCCACCGGCGGTCTGCTGGAGGGCGTGCAGGCCATCGGCGTGTCCGCGCAGCAGCACGGCCTGATCACGCTGGACGCCCAGGACGCTCTGGTACGGCCGGCGCTGCTCGGCAACGACAAGCGCGCGCAGGTGGCCGCCGCCGACCTGATCGATGCGCTCGGCGGCCGTCAGGCCTGGGCGGAGGCGGTCGGATCCGTGCCGCAGTCCGGGCAGCCGGTGGCGAAGCTCCGCTGGCTCGCCCGCGCCGAGCCGGAAGCGGCCCGGCAGGTCGCCGCGGTGCTGCAGCCGCACGACTGGCTGGTGTGGCAGCTGCTGGGCCGGCCCGCCCGCAAGACCACGGACCGCGGCGGCGCGTCGGGTACGGGCTACTGGTCGGCGGGCACGGGGGCGTACCGCCCGGACCTCGTGGAGCTGGCGCTGGGGCAGCAGTGCACTCTGCCCGACGTGCTCGGCCCGGCGGAGGCGGCGGGCACCACACCTGAAGGGCTGCTGATCTCCGCGGGTACCGGCGAGACCATGGCGGCCGCCTTCGGCCTCGGCGTGGCCGTCGGAGACGCGGTGGTGTCCCTGGGGGCGTCGGGTTCCGTGACGGCGGTGCACCACGAGGCGCTGGCCGACCCGAGCGGGATGATCACGTCGTTCGCCGACGCGACCGGCATGCACCTGCCGGTGGTGCACACGCTCAACGCCGTACGGGCACTGCGCGGCAGCGCCGAGCTGCTGGGTGCCGCCGGCCTCCAGGAGCTCTCGGCGCTGGCGATGAAGTCGACGCCCGGCTCGTCCGGACTGGTGCTGCTGCCGTACCTCGAGGGCGAGCGGACCCCGCAGCTGCCGCACACGGCGGGAACGCTGACCGGCCTGCGGCGCGAGTCGATGAAGCCGGAGCACCTGGCGCGGGCCTCGTTCGAGGGCATGCTCTGCTCGCTCGCGGACGCGATGGATGTGCTGCGCGGGCGCGGTGTGGAGGTGCGCCGGGTGTTCCTGCTCGGGGCGGCCGCCGACCTGTCGGCGGTGCAGGCGCTGGCGCCGGCGATCTTCGGGGCGCAGGTGATCGTGCCGCAGTCGGCGGACTACGCGGCCCTCGGCGCGGCCCGGCAGGCCGCTTGGGCGCTGGGCGCCGCGCAGGGCACGCTCTCGCCGCAGGCGCCGCCGGCCTGGCAGGAAGCGTCGGCGCAGGTGTTCGAACCGGGTGAGGAACTGGCGGTCGGTCAGGCGGTGCGTCAGCAGTACGGCGCGACGCGGGACCAGATCCATCCGGGAGCGTTCACGGCCGGACCGTGAGGTCCGACAGTCGTACAAGCTGTTCTTGACCGGTGCTTGGGGAAAACCCTTCGGGTTTTGCCGACCGGGTGTCGGAAGATGGGGTGACCCCCGATCTTGCCGAGCCCGAGAGACAGCGCGTGCTGATACGACTGCTGCGGACCTATCTCAGTCCGTACAAGAAACCCATTGGCTTCCTGGTGGCGCTGCAACTGCTGCAGACCAGCGCCACCCTTTATCTGCCCACCCTCAACGCGGACATCATCGACAACGGTGTCGTGAAGGGCGACACGGGCTACATCCTGGCTCTCGGCGCCCTGATGATCGGCGTCAGCGTCGTCCAGGTGCTGTGCAACATCGGAGCGGTGTTCTACGGCGCTCGGACGGCGGCCGCGCTCGGCCGCGACGTCCGGGCCGACGTCTTCGGACGGGTGCAGAGCTTCTCCGCCCGCGAGGTCGGCCAGTTCGGGGCGCCGTCGCTCATCACCCGCACCACCAACGACGTTCAGCAGGTCCAGATGCTGGTGCTGATGGCGTTCACGCTGATGGTGTCGGCGCCGATCATGTGCGTCGGCGGCATCGTCATGGCACTCGGCCAGGACGTGCCGCTGTCGGCGGTGCTGCTGGCGGTCGTGCCGGTGCTCGGTATCAGCGTCTCGCTGATCGTGCGGAGGATGCGGCCGCTGTTCCGCACCATGCAGGAGCGGCTCGACACGGTGAACCGCGTACTGCGCGAGCAGATCACCGGCAACCGCGTGATCCGCGCCTTCGTACGGGACGGATACGAGAAGCAGCGCTTCCGCGGGGCGAACGAAGAGCTGACCGACGTTTCGCTGTCCACCGGCCGGCTGATGGCGCTGATGTTCCCGACCGTGATGACGGTCGTGAACGTCTCCTCCGTTGCCGTCGTCTGGTTCGGTGCCCACCGCATCGACAGCGGCGCCATACAGATCGGTGCGCTCACCGCCTTCCTCGCGTATCTGATGCAGATCGTGATGGCGGTGATGATGGCCACCTTCATGTTCATGATGGTGCCGCGCGCCGAGGTGTGCGCCGAGCGCATCCAGGAGGTGCTGGACACCGACTCGAGCGTGGTCCCGCCGCTCGCGCCCGTGACGGAGCTGCGCAGCCGAGGGCAGCTGGAGGTGCGGGGGGTCGACTTCCGCTACCCCGGTGCGGAGGAGCCGGTGCTGCACGGCATCGACCTGGTGGCGCGCCCGGGTGAGACGACCGCGATCATCGGCTCGACGGGCAGCGGCAAGTCGACGCTGCTCGGCCTGGTGCCCCGGCTGTTCGACGTGACGAGCGGCGAGGTCCTCGTCGACGGGGTCGATGTGCGGGACCTGGACCCGGCGCTGATGGCGCGGACCGTGAGCCTCGTGCCGCAGAAGCCGTACCTCTTCTCCGGGACCGTGGCGACCAATCTGCGCTACGGGAAACCCGACGCCGACGAGGACGAGCTGTGGCAGGCGCTCGAAGTGGCGCAGGCGGCCGACTTCGTACGCGGGCTGGAGGGCGGCCTGAACGCCCCGATCGCCCAGGGCGGCACCAACGTCTCCGGCGGGCAGCGCCAGCGGCTCGCCATCGCGAGGACCCTGGTGCGGCGGCCGGAGATCTATCTGTTCGACGACTCCTTCTCCGCGCTCGACTACGCCACGGACGCGGCACTGCGCGAGGCGCTGGCCCGCGAGACCGCCGAGGCGACCGTGGTCATCGTCGCCCAGCGGGTGTCGACCATCCGTGACGCGGACCGGATCGTGGTCCTCGACGAGGGAAGGATCGTGGGGGCGGGCAGCCACCAGGAACTGATGCTGAGCAATGAGACGTACCGGGAGATCGTGCTCTCGCAGCTGACGGAGGCTGAGGCCGCATGAGCGGGCCGGGTGGACGCATGATGACGGGGCCCGTCGAACGGTCGATGGACTTCAAGGGCTCGGGCAAGCGGCTGCTGCGGCAGCTCGCGCCGGAGCGGGCGACGCTGTGGGTGATGCTCGCCGCCGGTGTGCTGAGCGTGGCCTTCGCGGTGGTCGGCCCGAAGATCCTCGGCCGGGCGACCGACCTGATCTTCGCGGGGGTCGTCGGCCGGGAGATGCCGGAGGGCACCACCAAGGAGCAGGCCGTGGAGGGCCTGCGGCAGGACGGCGACGGCGGCCTCGCCGACATGCTGTCCGGGGTGGACTTCGTCCCCGGCCACGGCATCGACTTCGGCGCCGTGGGCGACGTGCTGCTGCTGGCGCTGGCCGTGTACGTGGCGGCCGGGCTGACGATGCTGGTGGCGACACGCCTGTCGATCAAGGTGATCAACCGGACCGTGTACCGGATGCGCGAGGACGTGCAGGCGAAGCTGTCGCGGCTCCCGCTGTCGTACTTCGACACGTCGAAGCGCGGCGAGGTGCTGAGCCGGGCCACGAACGACATCGACAACATCTCGCAGACCCTGCAGCAGACGATGGGGCAGATGATCAACTCGCTGCTGACCATCGTCGGCGTGCTGGCGATGATGTTCTGGATCTCGCCCCTGCTGGCGCTGGTCGCGCTGGTGACGGTGCCGGTGTCGGTGTTCGTGGCGGCCAGGGTCGGCAAGCGGTCGCAGCCTCAGTTCGTGGCCCAGTGGAAGTCGACAGGCACGCTCAACGCGCACATCGAGGAGATGTACACCGGGCACTCGCTGGTGAAGGTCTTCGGCCGCCAGGAGGAGTCCGCGAAGGCGTTCGCGGAACAGAACGAGGCGCTGTACGAGGCCGGGTTCAAGGCACAGTTCAACAGCGGCATGATGCAGCCGCTGATGTTCTTCGTCTCGAACCTGAACTATGTGCTGGTGGCGGTCGTCGGCGGTCTGCGGGTGGCGTCCGGTTCGCTGTCCATCGGTGACGTGCAGGCCTTCATCCAGTACTCCCGGCAGTTCTCGATGCCCCTGACCCAGGTCGCCTCGATGGCGAACCTGGTCCAGTCGGGTGTCGCCTCCGCCGAGCGGATCTTCGAACTCCTCGACGCGGAGGAGCAGGAGGCGGACGCGCCGTCCGCGGAGCGGCTCGAACGGCCGCGGGGGCGGGTGTCCCTGGAGCGGGTCTCCTTCCGCTACGAGCCGGACAAGCCGCTCATCGAGGACCTGTCGCTGACCGTGGAGCCCGGCCACACGGTCGCCATCGTCGGCCCGACCGGCGCGGGCAAGACCACGCTGGTCAATCTGCTGATGCGGTTCTACGAGGTGACCGGCGGACGGATCGCGCTCGACGGGGTCGACGTCGCGAAGATGTCCCGCGAGGACCTGCGCTCCGGCATCGGCATGGTCCTTCAGGACACCTGGCTGTTCGGCGGCACGATCGCGGAGAACATCGCGTACGGCGCGTCCCGCGAGGTCGCGCGCGAGGAGATCGAGGAGGCGGCGCGGGCCGCGCACGCGGACCGCTTCATCCGCACGCTGCCCGACGGCTACGACACCGTCATCGACGACGAGGGCTCGGGCGTCAGCGCGGGCGAGAAGCAGCTGATCACGATCGCGCGGGCGTTCCTGTCCGACCCGGTGATCCTGGTGCTGGACGAGGCGACGAGCTCGGTCGACACCCGTACGGAGGTGCTGATCCAGAAGGCGATGGCCCGGCTCTCGCACGGCCGCACGAGCTTCGTGATCGCGCACCGGCTCTCCACGATCCGGGACGCGGACGTGATCCTGGTGATGGAGAACGGTTCGATCGTCGAACAGGGAACGCACGACGAGCTGTTGGCGGCGGAGGGGTCGTATGCGCGGCTGTACTCGGCGCAGTTCGCGCAGGCGGTGGTCGAAGTCGAGTAACGCCCTTGCCGGCCCGGCCCCGGCGGGAGCGTTTCCCCTCCCCGCCCCTTCCCGAAACCGGGGGCTCCGCCCCCGAACCCCGCTCCGCCCGGGGCCCGAACGGGGCCCGAACGGGGCCCGTTCGGGGCTCCGCCCCGGCTCCGGTACCGCGCTGCGCGCGGTGGCCTCACTCTCCCCCTACGACCTGGCGACCGTGGGTGGGAGGGTACCCCCAGCCGGCTGGACATGCCGCGCTGCGCGGCAACCAGCCCGCCGGTCACATCCAGCCTCGCCGGCGATTGAGGCTCGGGGCGGAGCCCCGACAAGACGGCCAAGTTCCAGCCCCGCCGGCGATTGAGGCGCCGGGGTACGGGGGCGGAGCCCCCGACAACGCCGTGCGGAGCGCGGTGCGGCGGTCCGGGCGGAGCCCGGTTCGGGAAGGGGCGGGGTGGGGGACGAGCCCGCCGCAGGCGGAGGCAGCGGTCAGTCCAGGTAGCCGCGGAGTTGGTCCGCGAACGCGTGATCGCGGAGTTTGTTCAGCGTCTTCGACTCGATCTGGCGGATGCGTTCGCGCGTCACACCGAAGAGCCGGCCGATCTCCTCCAGCGTGCGCGGCCGGCCGTCGTCGAGGCCGTAACGCAGCTGGACGACCTTGCGTTCACGCTCGCCGAGCGTGGACAGCACCGCGTCCAGGTGCTCGCGCAGCAGCAGGAACGCCGCGGACTCGACGGGTGACGCGGCGTCGCCGTCCTCGATGAGGTCGCCGAGGGCGACGTCGTCCTCCTCGCCCACCGGCGCGTGCAGGGACACCGGCTCCTGCGCCAGTCGCAGCACCTCGCTGACCCGCTCCGAGGTCAGTTCGAGGTGGGCCGCGACCTCCTCGGGCGTGGGTTCGTAGCCGCGCTCCTGGAGCATGCGGCGCTGGACCCGGACCACCCGGTTGATCAGTTCGACGACGTGCACGGGCACCCGGATGGTGCGGGCCTGGTCCGCGAGGGCGCGGGACATGGCCTGGCGGATCCACCAGGTCGCGTACGTCGAGAACTTGTAGCCCCGGGCGTAGTCGAACTTCTCGACCGCTCTGATCAGGCCGAGGTTTCCCTCCTGGACCAGGTCGAGCATGGTCAGTCCCCGGCCGACGTACCGCTTGGCCACGGACACGACGAGCCGCAGGTTCGCCTCGATCAGGCGCCGCTTGGCCATCCGGCCCATGACGACCAGCCGGTCGAGGTCGACGGCGAGCTGCGAGTCGGGGTCGGTGGTGTTCGCGAGCTTCTCCTCCGCGAAGAGCCCCGCCTCGACCCGGCGGGCGAGTTCCACCTCCTCCGCGGCGGAGAGCAGGGGGATGCGCCCGATCTCCCGCAGATACTGGCGGAAGAGATCGGAGGACGGGCCGCTTTCGGTGTTCCGCCCCTTGGGCCGCGGCGGCTCGGGAGGCTCCGGCTCCATCACTTCCGCGACCGCGTTCCCCGGCAGGGCTTCGGGATGCCCCGCGGGCAGGACCTGCGCGGGCACCTGCTCGACGGCGGTCGCGAGGACGGCGGCGACGGCGTCGGTATGGGTCTCGGTCAGGGTCTGGGTCTGCACGGGGGCGACCTCCAGGGTGATCGCTGCCGGTCGGGGGGCCCTACGCACCGCACCCCAGTGTGGGGTACGACACATCGCTGCCACGAGGGGCGTGCGACGACTTTTTGAGACCCGTGCGTGACCGGCCGGTTACCCGTGTGCCTGTCGTACATGTGTCTCGGAGAACCTGCCGGTGCGCGAGAGCTGCCAGTACGAGATCCATGTGACCGTGCGTTGCGACGACGGGCCGGCCCGGAACCCGCCCTGCCGACGGTGCACCAGCTGCTGCACGCGGTGTTCCGGCTGTCCGGCGAGTGGCCGTGCGCGCAGCGCGCCGGAGGTCGGCGTCGCAGAACTCGAGCAGGCGGCCGGGCAGTTGGAGGGGAAGCACTTCGCCGCTGACCACCCGCAGTTCGCCGACGAGGAGCAGCTCCACGCATGCCGGCTGCCCGGCCGCGCCGGAGCCGGCGCTCGCCCGCTGACGCGGGTCTAGAGCGCCGCCGCGCCCTGGTTGCGCAGGGACTGCGCGTACTGCTGGAGCACCCACAGTTCGTTCGCCACCGCCGCGTACCGCTCCGGGTCCGCGGTGCCGCCCAGGCGGGCCATGGTGCCCTGGACCTCGCGGATGCGGCGGTCGACGGCGCGCAGGCGGACCTGGACGAGCTGGACGCCCGCGTACACCTCGTCGACCGTGCGGGCGTGCACCGCTTCCACGGCGAGCTCGGTGACCAGCGCGCGCACCGTGTCGTCGGGGGCGGCGTCGCGGACGCGGGCCAGATAGCCGGAGGTGTCCTGGGTGCCCTGCTCGGCGCCGCCCGCCTCGTCGATGGTGCGGCGCACCGCTGCGTACGGCGGGGCGGTGAACTCGTCGACGCCGTACGCGTCGAAGGCCGGTGAGACCAGCCCGGGGTGTTGGAGGGCCAGCTTGAGCAGTTCGCGCTCGGTGCGGTGGGCGGGGCTGCGCAGATTGAGCGCCGGGCCCGACGGTCCGGTCGGCGCGGACGCGGCCGGCGCCGGCTGCGGTGCCCTCGCGGGGCCGCCGCCGCGGCCTCCGCGGTCGGAGCCGCGGTCACGGGCCCACCGGGCGAGCTGGGCGACCCGCTTGACGACGAACTGGGTGTCGAGGATGCCGAGGATCCCGGCGAGCTGCACGGCCGACTCGTGCTGGATGGCGACGTTCTTGATGCCGGCGACGATCGGGGCCGCCTCGTCGAGAGCGGCGGCACGCCCGGCCGGGGTCTCCAGGTTATGCCGGGAGACCATCTGACGGATCGCGAACTCGAAGAGCGGGGTGCGCGACTCGACGAGCTTCTTGACCGACTCGTCGCCCTCGGCGAGCCGCAGGTCGCACGGGTCCATGCCACCCGGGGTGATCGCGATCGAGGTCTCGGCGGCGAACTTCTGGTCGTCCTCGAAGGCGCGCAGCGCCGCTTTCTGGCCGGCCGCGTCGCCGTCGAAGGTGAAGATCACCTCGGCGGTGGCGTTGTCCATCAGCAGCCGCCGGAGGATCTTGATGTGGTCGCCGCCGAACGCCGTGCCGCAGGTGGCGATGGCGGTGGTGACGCCCGCGAGGTGGCAGGCCATGACGTCGGTGTAGCCCTCGACGACGACCGCCGTGGTGGTGCGGGCGATC
This sequence comes from Streptomyces peucetius, assembly GCF_025854275.1. Taxonomy (NCBI): domain Bacteria; kingdom Bacillati; phylum Actinomycetota; class Actinomycetes; order Kitasatosporales; family Streptomycetaceae; genus Streptomyces; species Streptomyces peucetius. Next base: position 2,434,352 of record NZ_CP107567.1, read on the forward strand.
TCCTTCTTGGCGAGGTCGATCCCGTACAGCACCTGCGACTTCTTGTAGATCGCCGTCTCGGGCGTGTTCAGGTACTTCGGGCCGTTGTCGTCGTCGCGGAGTTTGCGTGCGCCGAAGCCGACGACCTCCCCGGTGATGTCCCGGATGGGCCACATCAGCCGGCCCCGGAAGCGGTCGATGGGGCCGCGGCGGCCCTCCTGCGACAGGCCGGACAGGGTCAGCTCCTTGTCGCTGAAGCCCTTGCCGCGCAGATAACGGGTGAGGTGGTCCCAGCCGGCCGGGCTGTACCCGACGCCGAAGTGCTGGGCGGCGGCCTGGTCGAATCCGCGCTCCGCCAGGAACTTCCGGCCGATCTCCGCCTCGGGGCCGTCGAGCTGCTCCGCGTAGAACTGTGCGGCGATCTTGTGTGCCTCGACCAGCCTGATCCGCTCGCCGCGCTGATGGGCGGGGTTGTACCCGCCCTCCTCGTAGCGCAGGGTGATGCCCGCCTGCGCGGCGAGGCGCTCGACCGTCTCGGAGAACGAGAGGTGGTCGATTTTCATCACGAAGGAGATCGTGTCGCCGCCTTCCTGGCAGCCGAAGCAGTGGAAGAGCCCTCTGCTGGGGCTGACCTGGAAGGAAGGGGACTTCTCGTCGTGGAACGGGCACAGGCCCTTGAGGTTCCCGCCGCCGGCGTTGCGCAGCTGGAGGTACTCGGAAACGACGGCGTCGATCGGGACCGCGTCCCGGACCGCCTTCACGTCGTCATCGTTGATCCTGCCTGCCACGCGTGAATTCTACGGGGGCGCTGCGACACTCCGGTCAGCCGGCGATCTCCCCGGCCCCGGTGAGGTCGGTGAGCGCCACGGTCGGATCGCCGAGGGTCTGCGGATCCACCTCCGTCCGGGACCGGATCAGCTGCTGGACCGGCGCGGTGACGTCCCACACATTGACGTTCATCCCGGCCAGCACCCGGCGGTCCTTCAGCCAGAAGGCGATGAACTCCCGCTTGCCCACGTCGCCGCGGAGCACCACCTGGTCGTACGAACCGGGCGGGGCCCAGCCCGAGTACTCCATGCCCAGGTCGTACTGGTCGGAGAAGAAGTAGGGGACGCGGTCGTAGGTGACGTCCTGGCCGAGCATGGCGCGGGCGGCGGCCGGGCCGCCGTTCAACGCGTTCGCCCAGTGCTCCACCCGCACCGGGACACCGAGCAGCGGGTGCCGTACGGAGGCGACGTCGCCCGCGGCGTGGATGTCGGGGTCGCAGGTGCGCAGGCTCTCGTCCACGGCGATGCCGCCGCCGTACTCCCGGCCGGCGAGGTCCAGGCCCGCCGCGTCGGCCAGGGCGGTGCGCGGGGCCGCGCCGATCGCGGCCAGGACCCGGTGGGCGGGGTGCTCCTCGCCGTCGTCGGTACGGGCGGCCAGCACCATGCCGTCCTGGCCGGTGATCTCGGTGAGACGCGCGCCGAAGTGGAAGCGGACGCCGTGGTCGCGGTGCAGCTCGGCGAAGAACTGGCCGAGCTCCGGCCCGATGGCCTGGTGGAGCGGGGTGGCCTCGGCCTCGACGACGGTCACCTCCGCGCCGTAACCGCGGGCCGCGGCCGCGACTTCGAGGCCGATCCAGCCGGCGCCGGCGATGACCAGGTGGCCGTTGTCGCGGCCGAGGGCGGCCAGCACGTGGCGCAGCCGGTCGGCGTGGGCGAGGCGGCGCAGATGGTGCACGCCGGCCAGGCCGGTGCCCGGGATGTCCAGCCGGCGGGGCTCCGCGCCGGTGGCGAGCAGCAGCTTGTCGTAGTGGAGGACGGTGCCGTCACCGAGGCGCACCGAGCGGGTCTCGCGGTCGATGGACACGACCGTCTGCCCGAGGTGCAGTTCGATGTCGGCCTGGGCGTACCAGCCGGGTTCATGGACGAAGACGCTGTCGCGTTCGTCCTTGCCGGTCAGATACGCCTTGGACAGTGGCGGACGTTCGTAGGGGTGCTCGCGTTCGTCGCCGATGAGGATCACTCGCCCGGTGAATCCTTCGGCACGGAGGGTCTCGGCGGCCTTGGCCCCCGCCAGCCCACCGCCGACGATGACGAATGTCCGATGTGCGTCGACCACGTGATGCCTCCTCGTTGCTTCTACGCAGCGCAGCCTTCAGCGAGCGTCCCGCACGGAGCGTTATGGCGGAAGAGGGAGTGACCCCCGGGCGTGTCAAAAAGGGACGAACCGCCCACTCCGGGATGGGTGCGCGATGTTCAGCGGCGTCTTGTGAGCCGGGCGTGCAGGGTGCGGGCCGATGCGTCCGTGAGGTTCGCGATCTGATCGACGATCACCCGCTTGCGGGCCCGGTCGTCGGCCGCGGCCTCGAACATGGCACGGAACTGCGGTTCGAGCGCCTCGGGAGCGCGGGCGGTGAGCGCCTGAGCCAGTTCCGCCAGCACAATGCGCTGGTCCGCGCGGAGCGCCTCCTGCTCGGCGCGTTGCATCACATAGCGGTCGGCGACGGCCTTGAGCACCGCGCACTCGTTGCGCGTGGCGCGGGGGACGACGAGCTCCGCCGCGTAACGCGTGAGTCTGCCTTCCCCGTACGCCTGGCGGGTGGCGGCCTCGGCGGCCAGCGCGAACCGGCCGATGAGCTGGCTGGTGGCGTCCTTCAGGCGGGCCTGGGCCACCGCCGATCCGTCGTAGTGGTGGGGCCACCACGCCTGGTCGACGAGCCGGTCGAGCGCGTCGGAGAGCTCCTCGGGATCGGTGTCGTGCGGTACGTACCGGCCGATCGCCACGGACCAGATGCCCGCGCGCTCGGTCTCGGAGAGGAGGCAGTTGGGGTCGACGTGGCCGGCGTGCAGACCGTCCTCGAAGTCGTGCACCGAATACGCGACGTCGTCGGACCAGTCCATCACCTGCGCCTCGAGGCACTTGCGGTACGCGGGCGCACCGAGACGGGCCCACTCGAAGACCGGCAGGTCGTCCTCGTACACCCCGAACTTGCCCGAGCCCGGCTCGGTGGGGTGGCCGCCGCGCGGCCAGGGGTACTTGGTCGCGGCGTCGAGGGTGGCCCGGGTCAGGTTGAGACCGACGCTGACGGGCTCGCCCGTCTCCGGCGCGTGCACGAAACGCTTCGGCTCGATCCGGGTGAGCAGCCGCAGCGACTGGGCGTTGCCCTCGAAACCGCCGCAGTCGCGCGCGAACTCGTTCAGCGCCTGCTCGCCGTTGTGGCCGAACGGCGGGTGCCCCATGTCGTGCGCGAGGCACGCCGCCTCGACGAGATCGGGGTCGCAGCCCAGCGCCGCGCCCAGCTCCCGCCCCACCTGCGCGCACTCCAGCGAGTGCGTCAGCCGGGTGCGGGGGCTGGCGTCCCAGGCGTGGCTGCGGGTGCCGGGGGTGACGACCTGCGTCTTGCCCGCAAGGCGGCGCAGCGCCGAGGAGTGCAGCACCCGGGCACGGTCGCGCTGGAAGGCGGTGCGGCCGGGGCGCTTGTCGGGCTCGGCCGCCCAGCGCTCGGCGGCGGAGTCGTCGTAGCCGTCGGAACCGCTGCTGGTGCCGGTGCCGTTGCCGTTGCCGTAGGTGCTGGTGGTGCCGTCCATGCACCGAAGGTAACCGGAGCGGCCGACAGTGCGGCCGCGAGCGGCGATTGTGCGGGTGATTACGCGGACGATTACGCGGCGGAGAGCTCCAGCCGCCGGGCCGCCCGCGCGGTGCTCGGGACGGAACGCGCCTCGTCGTAGCGGTGCAGCAGCAGCCGGGCCAGAGCGGGGTGGGTGCCGAGCGGTTCCGCCGCGATGCCGGGCGCGGCGGCGGCGCTGCGGGTCGCGAACAGGCCGGGCGCGGCGAAGTACGAGGCGACCGCGATGCGGTGGCGGCCACGCGCCTCCAGCGCCTCGACGGCCGCGGGGACGGTGGGCGCGAGAGCCGAGGCGTACGCGGGGACCACCGGCACTCCGCCGAGCCGCTCCGCGAGCATGCGGGCCATCCGCCGGGTGTCCTCGGCGGACCGGGGATCGCGCGAGCCGGCGGAGGCGAGGACGACACCGGCGCTGCCGCTCGTGCCGTCCTCGGGCCGCCAGCCCGCCTCGGCGAGGCGGTCCGCGAGCGCCTCGCCGAGGAGGGGGTGCGGGCCGAGCGGGCGCGCGATACGGATGTCGGTGTTCGGCAGCGCCGCGGCGGCCCGCGGAAGGTCGTGCGCGACGTGGTAGCCGCGGCTGAGCAGCAGCGGCACGAGTACGGCGGACGTGCCGTCGGGCAGGGCGGCGAGCGTGTCGCCCAGCAGCGGCTCGTTCAGCTCGATGTGGCCGAGACGGATGTCGAGACCCGGCCGCAGTTCACGGACCCGGTCGAGGAGCGCGGTGACGGTACGCACGGCGCGCGGGTCACGGCTGCCGTGGGCGACGGCGACGAGGGCGGGTCGGGTGGCGGCGGTGGAGACCATGCGGGGCGGGTTCCGTTCAGTCGGACGTGACTCAGCTGGGTGCCGAGCTGAGCGGTGATACGCGTGAGCAGGTCGGCGGTGGTGTCGAACTGCGCGGCGGGGCCGACTGCGGTGTCGACGACGCTCGGGAGGGGCGGGGGCGGGGACTCGCGAAGGTGTTCCGGCTCCGTCATGGATCGATGGTGGCGGGCGCAGGTTGCGGGGTTGTTGCGTGAGGGTGACGGGTGTTTGCGCGGGCCTCACGGGTGGGGGCGGGCCGCTGCGCGGGGCCGTCCCCTCCCCGCCCCTTCCCGAACCGGCCTCCGCCCGGACCCGACCACCGCGCTCCGCGCGGTGTTTCAGGGGCTCCGCCCCCGGTACCCCCGCGCCTCGGACGCCGGCGGGGCTGCAAAGCAGCCCGGCCGGCGGTTGAGGCCACCGCACGGAGCGCTGCGTCAGGGCGCCAGCCACACCCGCAGCGGCCCCACCACCCCGCACCCGTACCGCACCGCCGCCGCCAGGTCGTCGCCGTGCTCGTAGCCGACGACCGGTGTGCCCGGCCACTGCCTGCCCATGGCGGACAGGCAGCCCGCCCACGCGCCGTCGGTGTCGCCGTCCGTGGCGAACACGTTCGAGAGGCCCGCCGCTCCCCCGCCCAGGCTCACCACCGCGCCCGCCGCCACGCGGCCGTCCGGGTCCCGGCCGGCGAGGAAGGTGACGGCCGGGTCGGCCAGGAGTTCCGGGCGGAACAGGGCCGCCAGGCCCTGGCCCGCGTCCCAGGCCGTGGCCCATTCGGCCAGGTCGGCGGGTGTGGTGAGCGGGGCCCATGCCACACCGGGCGGCGCGACGGGCGCGGGCGTGCCCGCCGGCCGGTGCAGCCACCGCGCTTCGAAGAGGACGTCGAACCCCGCCCCGGACAGGTCCAGCGACGCGAAGCTGTCCTTGACCGAGCAGCCACCGCCCGCGGTGTCGGTCGCGGTGTCGATCGCGGCCAGCACGTCGTCCTCCGTCGCGTCCGCGCTCAGCGTCACCGCGTCGGGGTACAGCAGCGGTGTGCGGCGCGGATTGGTCCAGGCGCGGGGACCGAAGTCACCGGGAAGCCCGTGTGCGCGGCACACGGCCTCGCACCATTCGGCGTTGTTACGGGCGGCCGTACTCGCCCTGTCGTCGATCACGCCGGGATCCTGACGCAACGGCTCGGCGCCGGGCGAACCGTTTTTGCACGCCGGGCGTCTGACAGTGCGTGAGAGCGACGAGAAGACGGCGGCGGGTCGTGCAGACGGTCATGCTGGGGTGTGTGCTCGGGCTCGTGCCCGCGACCTGGATGCACGCCGTCGCCGACAGCCGGGTCGGTACGGTCGCGGACGCCCCGCCGCGGAATGTCGCCGTCGTCTTCGGGGCCGGGCTGTGGGAGGGCCGGCCCTCCCCGTATCTGGCGCACCGGCTGGACGCCGCCGCGGAGCTCTACCGGACGGGCAGGGCCAAGGTGGTGCTGGTCACCGGGGACAACAGCCGGTCGGAGTACGACGAGCCGGACGCCATGCGGACGTATCTGACCGGGCGCGGTGTGCCGGACGACCGGATCGTCAGCGACTACGCCGGGTTCGACACCTGGGACTCGTGCGTACGCGCCAAGAAGATCTTCGGGGTGGAGCGCGCGCTGCTGGTGAGCCAGGGCTTCCACATCCGCCGGGCCGTCGCGCTGTGCCGGTCGGCCGGCGTCGACGCGTACGGCGTCGGGGTCGCGGAGCCCCATGACGCGACCTGGTACTACGGCGGGGTGCGCGAGATGTTCGCGGCGGGGAAGGCATCGCTGGACGCCGTGTTCCGGCCGGATCCCCGCTTCCTTGGCGCACAGGAGCCCGGTGTCCACGAGGCCCTCGCGGACACCGGTCGCTGACCGGCCCGGCACGCGGTCCGGCAAGCTCGCGTCCGGGCCGCCGGCAGGGAACAGTGGGACGCATGAACAAAGACGTGGCAACCCTGCTGAGCCGGCACACCGAGGCGCTCGCCCTGTTCACCGACCGGGTGCACGCCGTACGCGACGGCCAGTGGGACGACCCGACGCCGTGCACCGAGTGGTCCGTGCGCGACCTCGTCAACCATCTCACCGCCGAGCAGCTGTGGGTCCCGGACCTGGTGACCGACGGGGCGACGATCGAGGACGTCGGCGACGCGTACGACGGTGACGTCCTCGGCGAGCGTCCGCGCCATGCCTGGGACTCGGCCGCGCACGCCGCCCGCAAGGCGTTCTCCGACGAGGGGGCGCTGGAGGGAACGGTCCAGCTGTCGTACGGGGAGACGCCGACCACCGCGTACTGCTCGCAGATGATCAGTGACGCGGTGGTGCACACCTGGGACCTGTCGCGGGCGATCGGCGCCGAGGAGCGGCTGCCGGACGCGCTGGTGGCCTTCACCCTGGACGAGGTCGCGCCCTACGCGTCGGAGCTGTCGAAGTCCGGACTGTTCGCCCCGCCGATCGAGCCGCCGCCGGGCGACGACCCGCAGACCCGGCTGCTGGCGATGCTGGGCCGCCGCGCCTGAGCCGGGGCCCGTACGCGGGCCGTCTCCTCACGCCGCCGTGCGGTGGCGGCGGAGCCAGGCGTACCTCGCCTGTAATGCGCCACGTCAGCCCGTGTAACACGGATGTTCCACGCTGGGCGTCATGCACGAGACGACCATCCCGACCCACTGTCCCTACTGCGCCCTGCAGTGCGGCATGAATCTGCGCGGCGTCCCGCAGCCGGACGCGGACGCCGGGACGGCCGTCGAGGTGGTGGAGCGTCCCGACTTCCCCGTCAACCGGGGCGCCCTGTGCGGCAAGGGCCGTACGTCGCCCTCCCTTCTCTCCTCCCGGGTGCGCCTGACCGGGCCGCTCGTCAGAAGCCACGCCACAGGCCGGCTCGAGCCGGCCACCTGGGAGGAGGCACTGCGTACGATCGCCGACCGGCTGCGGCGTACGCGCGAGACGCACGGCGCGGACGCGGTGGGCGTCTTCGGCGGCGGCGGGCTGACCAACGAGAAGGCGTACACCCTCGGCAAGTTCGCCCGGGTCGTGCTCGGCACCTCTCAGATCGACTACAACGGCCGCTTCTGCATGTCGTCGGCGGCGGCCGCCCACACGAAGGCGTTCGGTCTGGACCGCGGGCTGCCGTTCCCGCTCGAGGACGTCCCGAGGACCGGATGCGTGATCCTCGTCGGCTCGAACCTCGCGGAGACCATGCCGCCCGCGCTGCGCTATCTGATGGAGCTGAAGGAGAACGGCGGGAAGCTGATCGTCGTCGACCCCCGGCGGACGAAGACGGCCGAACAGGCCGACCTGCATCTGGCGCCCCGGCCCGGCACCGATCTGGCGCTCGCCCTGGGCCTGCTGCACGAGGTGGTGGCGCAGGGACGCACCGACGAGGAGTTCATCGCCGCCCGTACGAGCGGCTGGGCGGACGCCCGGGCCGCGGCCATGGCGCACTGGCCGGAGCTGGTCGAGCGGATCACGGGCGTGGGGGTGCCCGCGCTGCGCGAGGCGGTGCGGCTGTTCTGCGACGCGCCGTCCGCGATGGTGCTCACGGCACGCGGGCCCGAGCAGCAGTCCAAGGGGACGGACACGGTGAGCGCCTGGATCAATCTGTGCCTGGCGACTGGCCGGGCCGGCCGGCCGTTGTCCGGCTACGGCTGTCTGACCGGGCAGGGCAACGGGCAGGGCGGCCGTGAGCACGGCCAGAAGGCCGACCAGCTGCCCGGCTACCGCAAACTGGACGACCCGGCGGCGCGGGAGCATGTCGCCCGGGTGTGGGGTGTCGCCCCCGAGTCGCTGCCCGGGCCGGGCCGCAGCGCCTACGAGCTGCTGGACGCGCTGGGCGGGGACGTGAAGTCGCTGCTGCTGATGGGCTCGAACCCGGTGGTGTCCGCGCCGCGCGCGGCGCACGTCGAGGAGCGGATCAGGTCGCTGGACTTCCTGGCCGTCGCGGACGTGGTGCTCTCGGAGACGGCGGCGCTCGCGGACGTGGTGCTGCCGGTGACGCAGTGGGCGGAGGAGTCGGGCACGACGACCAACCTGGAGGGCCGGGTGCTGCTGCGGCGCAAGGCGGTCGACGCCCCGGCCGGGGTCCGCAGCGACCTGGAGGTACTGGGTGCGCTGGCCGGGCTGCTCGGGCACGAGAAAGGCTTCCCCGCCGATCCGGAGGAGGTGTTCGAGGAGCTGCGGCGCGCGTCGGCGGGCGGCCTCGCCGACTACTCGGGCATCACGTACCGCAGGATCGCGGAGGAGGACGGCGTCTTCTGGCCCTGCCCGGAAGGGGACGAACAGGACGCGGACCCGCATCCGGGGACGCCGCGGCTGTTCCTCGACCGGTTCGCCACAGCCGACGGGCTGGCCCGGTTCGTTCCCGTGGGGCACCGGCCGGCCGCGGAGGAGCCCGACGCCGAATACCCGGTGCTGCTGACGACCGGGCGGGTGGTGGCCCAGTACCAGTCGGGGGCGCAGACGAGGCGGGTCGACGAGCTGAACGCCGCCGCGCCCGGCCCGTTCGTCGAGCTGCATCCGCAGCTGGCGGAGCGGCTCGGTGTCGGAGAGGGCGAGCCGCTGGCCGTGGTGTCCCGGCGGGGACGGGCGACCGGGCCCGCGCGGATCACCACCGGGATCCGGCCGGACACGGTCTTCATGCCCTTCCACTGGCCGGGCGAGGGCCGGGTCAACACGGTCACGAACCCGGCGCTCGACCCGACCTCGCGGATGCCCGAGTTCAAGGTGTGCGCGGTACGGCTGGAGCCGGCCGGCCCGGGTGCCGGAGCCTGACCGCCCTGCGCCAGTCGCCGCTGTCGACGGGTGTGCCGCCGGCCTTCAGTTCGCGGGCCACGCGCTCGGCGGCGACGTACACCCAGGCGGTGACGGCCGTGCCGTCGTCGAGGAGGACCTTGCGGGCGGTCCGCTCGTACAGATTCTCCGGACGGCCCGGCATGCCGGTGTACTCCTCCAGCCGGTCGAGGACGCCGAGCAGCCGCCCGTACTCCTCGGGTGCCGCCCACACCGCCTCGCCGGTGACCGTGCACGGCCCGCCGGGGTCGTCGACGGCGTACGGATAGCCGGGGCCCTGGTAGAGCCGTGCGCTGCAGAGCACGGCGGGCCGCTCACTCGTCGTGCGGCCGCGGAGGAACAGGTCGTGATTGCGTTCCCCGGGGCGCAGGGTGCCGTAGACGAAGAACGGAAGCCGCTGCCGCCCGTTCATCGTGCCTCGGTCTCGGCCCGTACCCAGCCGGCGTAGGCCGCGCCGGCGCGCACCACCGGAATGGCGATGATCTCCGGGGTGTCGTAGTCGTGGGCGGCGGTCAGGTGGGCCTCGAGGGCGTCGTAGCAGGCCGGTGTGGTCTTGAAGAGCACCTGCCACTCCTCGGCGGTCTCGACGGCGTTCTGCCAGTGGTAGACCGAGGTCACCGGCGCGGAGATCTGTGCGCAGGCCGCGAGCCGGGCCTCGACGGCGCCCTGCGCCAGTTGCTGTGCCTTCTCCGCGCTGTCGGTCGTGGTCATCACGGCGAGCAGCGGCGGCGCGGCGGGGGTCTGTTCCACGGCACGGGCTCCTTGTCGGTCGTCGGCTGTCGAGGGGCGCACGGGCGGGGCCTGGTGCGCCCCACCCGGCCACCGTACGCACCGGTGACCACGCCTCGGCCACCGCACGCACCGCGGACTACACCTCGGCCGCCGCCGTCGCGAACTGCGCCGTGTGGAGGCGGGCGTACGCGCCGCCCAGGGCCAGCAGTTCGTCGTGCGTGCCCTGCTCCACGATCCGCCCGGCCTCCATCACCAGGATCACGTCGGCGTCCCGGATCGTGGAGAGCCGGTGGGCGATGACGAAGCTGGTGCGTCCCCGGCGCAGGGAGGACATGGCGCGCTGGATGAGGACCTCGGTGCGGGTGTCGACGGAGCTGGTGGCCTCGTCGAGCAGGAGGATCGAGGGTTCGGTGAGGAAGGCGCGCGCGATGGTGAGGAGCTGCTTCTCGCCGGCGCTCAAACCCGCGCCCTCCTCGTCGACGACCGTGTCGTAGCCGTCGGGCAGGGTGCGGATGAACCGGTCGGCGTGGGTGGCGATCGCCGCGGCGACGACTTGTTCCCTCGACACGTCCCCGGCGACGCCGTAGGCGATGTTCTCCGCGATCGTGCCGCCGAACAGCCAGGTGTCCTGGAGCACCATCCCGATCCCGGAGCGCAGTTCCTCGCGGGACATGGTGGCGATGTCGGTGCCGTCGAGCAGGATGCGTCCGCCGGTGACGTCGTAGAAGCGCATCAGCAGATTGACGAGCGTGGTCTTGCCGGCGCCGGTCGGGCCGACGATCGCGACGGTCCGGCCGGGCTCGACGTCGAGCGACAGGTCCTCGATCAGCGGCCGGGCTGGGTCGTAGCGGAAGGCCGCCTTCTCGAACGTCACGTGCCCGGCGGTCCGGCCGTCCTTCGGCAGCGGGCGCGGCGGCCCTGCGGGTGCCGCGGGCTCTTCCTCGGCGTCCAGCAGGTCGAAGACCCGCTCGGCGGAGGCCACGCCCGACTGGAGGAGGTTGGCCATGGCGGCGACCTGGTTGATCGGGCCGTTGAACTCGTACGAGTACTGCACGAAGGCCTGGATGTCGCCGATCGACAACGAACCCGAGGCCACCCGCAGTCCGCCGACGACCGCGATCAGCACGTAGTTGAGGTTGCCGACGAAGCCGAGGGCTGGCTGGATGAAGCCCGACATGACCTGGGCGCGCAGGCTCGACGCGTACAACTGCTCGCCGAGTTCGTCGAAGGCCGCCACGGCCTGATCACGGCGTCCGAAGGCGCGGACCTCCGTGTGGCCGGTGATCATCTCCTCCACGTGGGCGCCCAGCTTGCCCGTCACGGACCACTGCCGGACGAACTGCGGCTGGGCCCGCCTGCCGATGAGAGCCGCCACGTACACGGACAGCGGCACGGTCGCGAGCGCGACCAGGGCCAGCAGCGGCGAGATCCAGAACATCATCACCAGGACCCCGGCGATGGTGAGCAGGGCCCGCACCATCTGGCTGAAGGCCTGCTGCATGGTCTGCGTGATGTTGTCGATGTCGTTGGTGGCGCGGCTGAGCACCTCGCCGCGCGGCTGCTTGTCGAAGTACGTCAACGGCAGCCGCGACAGCTTCGTCTCCGCCTGCTCCCGCAGCCGGTGGCCGATCCGCTGGACGATGGTCATGGCCAGCCGCATCTGGATCAGCGTCAGCCCGGAGGAGACGGCGACCAGGCCGAGGACCAGCGCCAGGACCTCGGCGACGGCGCGGAAGTCGACACCGTCGGGGCCGGCCGCGCCGTCGACGACGAGGTCGGTGGCGTGGCCGAGGAGCTTGGGGGCGAGCACGGCGAGGGCGACGGCGGCCGCGCCGGCGACCAGGACGCCCACGAGCAGTGGGCGTTCGGGGGCGGTCATGCGCAGCAGCCGCAGACCGGAGGCGCGGAAGTGCAGGGAGCGTTCCAGCGAGGGCGAGCCGATTCCGCCGGGGCCGCGCTGTTGCGCGCCCGGCCCGCGGCGCTGGGGTGCGGTGGCGCTCATGCGGCTTCCTCCTCGGTGAGCTGGGAGAGGACGATCTCCCGGTAGGTGGTGCTGTCCCGCATGAGTTCGTCGTGGGTCCCGGTGCCGACGACACGGCCCTCGTCGAGGACGACGATCCGGTCGGCGCCGCGGATGGTGGAGACGCGCTGGGCGACGATGACGACGGTCGCGTCGGCGGTCTCGGCGGCCAGGGCCCGGCGCAGCGCCGCGTCGGTGGCGTGGTCGAGGGCGGAGAAGGAGTCGTCGAAGAGGTACACGTCGGGCCGGGCCACCAGCACGCGGGCGATGGCGAGGCGCTGGCGCTGACCGCCGGAGAGGTTGGCCCCGCCCTGGGAGACGGGCGCCTCGAGACCGGCGTCGAGCCCGCGTACGAAGTCGGCCGCCTGGGCAACCTCGAGGGCGTGCCAGAGCTCTTCGTCGGTCGCCTCCGGCCTTCCGTACCGGAGGTTGGAAGCGACGGTTCCGGAGAAGAGGTACGGCTTCTGGGCGACGAGTACGACCGTGCGCGCGAGGACCGCCGGGTCCAGGTCCCTGACGTCCGTCCCCCCGACGGTGACCTCACCGCCGGTGGTGTCGAACAGCCGTGCCGCCAGGCTCAACAGGGTGGTCTTGCCGCTGCCGGTGGAGCCGATGACGGCGGTGACGCCGCCGGGGCGCGCGGTGAGGTCCACGCCCTTGAGGACGGGCTCCTCCGCGCCCGGGTAGCTGAAGCCGACGTCCCGCAGCCGCAGCACGCCCGGTTCGTGCAGCCGGTGCACGGGGGCGACGGGCGGGGTGACGCCCGGCTCGGTGCCGAGCACCTCCCGGATGCGTTCGGCGCTGACCTCGGCACGCGGCAGGTGCATCATCAGGAACAGGCACATCATCACGGCCATCAGGATCTGCGTCAGATAGCCGAGGAAGGCCACGATCGAACCGGCCTGGAGGGACCCGGAGTCGAGCCGGTGCCCGCCGGCCCAGATGACGGCGACGGTGGCGATCTCCCAGACGATCAGCACGGTCGGGAACATCAGGGTCTGCAGCCGCCCGGCGCGCAGCCCGGCGGCGAGCAGCGCGTCGTTGGCCTCGCCGAAGCGGCGCTGCTCGTGGCGGTCGCGGACGAAGGCGCGGATGACTCGGATGCCGGTGATCTGCTCGCGCATCACCCGGTTGACCCGGTCGATCCGCTCCTGCATGCCGCGGAAGACGGGCGGCAGGCGGCGCACGACGACCCCGACGGACAGCGCGAGGACGGGGACGAACAGCAGCAGGAGCATGGCCAGCGGCACGTCCTGGGACAGCGCCATCGCGATGCCGCCGAGGCACATCAGGGGCGCCGCGACCAGCATGGTCAGGACGAGCAGGGCGAACGTCTGCACCTGCTGGACGTCGTTGGTGGTGCGGGTGATCAGGGACGAGGCGCCGAAGCGTCCCACGTCGCGCACGGACAGGTCCTGTACGTGGCGGAAGACGGCGGAGCGCAGATCGCGTCCGATGCCCATGGCGATCCGGGCGGCGCAGACGACCGCGGCCCCGGCGGCGGCGACCTGGAGGACGGTGACCGCCATCATCAGGCCGCCGGCGGACAGGACATGGCCGGTGTCGCCGCGGAGCACACCGTTGTTGATGATGTCGGCGTTCAGCGTGGGCAGGCAGAGGGTGGCGAGGGACTGGGTCAGCTGGAGGACGACGACCAGCGCGATCGTCCGCCGGTAGGGGCCCAGAAGGGCGAGGAGCAGTCTCAGCAGCACGGCAGGCCTCAGCCGGCGTACGGGCTGACGGACTTGGCGGACCTGAGTGCCTCGGCCCACCAGGCGAGCTGGTCGAGCATGGTCTTGGCGGCGGCGTCCGGACCGGCGGGGTCGCGGTGGTTGCCCTCGTCGTCGAAGTGAGCGCCCGCGTTGTGGAAGGAGACCGTGTCGCGGACGGTGACGGCGTGCAGCTCGGCGAAGACCTGCCGCAGCTGCTCGACCGCACGCAGCCCGCCGGAGATCCCGCCGTAGGAGACGAAGCCGACGGGCTTGGCCTGCCATTCGGCGAAGTGCCAGTCGACGAGGTTCTTGAGGGCGGCTGGGAAGGAGTGGTTGTACTCGGGGGTGATGACCACGAAGGCGTCGGCGCCGGCCAGCTTCGGGGTGACCTTGCCGAGCTCCGTGCGCACGTCGGGCGAGGGGTTGAAGGAGAGCGCGGTGGGCAGATCGGCGTGGGCCAGGTCGACGACCTCGACGTCGAAGTCCTCGCGCGCCGCGGCCCGGGAGAGGAACCAGCGGGCGACGGTGGGCCCGAAGCGGCCGTCTCGGTTGCTGCCGATGATGACAGCGAGCTTCAAAGGGGACGTGTGGTCAGGCGTGTTGATGTCCATGCAGAGGAGCTTGATACCTCAAGTTTGATTGAGGTCAAGTCGATGCCGGAAGGATCGGCCTTCATACGAAGGATTAGCCTTCATACGAACGAGCGAACCGCTTCGACAACCAGGCCCGGCCCGGGGCATGCCCACTACGGTGAACGAACCAGCACAGCCGGGGGCGGGCGGAGGACACGGTGACGATCATGATCGAACGACCGGCGTCGGCGGACGCTCCGGCGTCCGAGGACTTCGACAGCCTGCTCGGAATCGTGGAGGAGCTGGACACACCTGACGGCTACAAGGCCGAGCTCATCCGGGGGAAGATCGTCGTGTCACCGTGGTCGAAGCTTCGCTTCAAGAAGCCCATGAAGTTGCTGCGGCAGCAGCTCGGAGCGCATGCGCCGGAGGGGCACGACGCCGATGTCGCCCCCTTCCTCTTCCGCTTCGCCGACTCCGACCGTGCTTACGGACCGGACTTGCATGTCGCCGACGAAGCGGCCTTCGAAGCCGACGGCCGACACGCCGACGGTGGAGCCCTGTCCCTCGTCGCCGAGCTGACGTCCGTCTCCACGAAGGACGCCGACTGGCAGGACAAGCTCGAGGTCTATGGCCGCCAGGTCCCCGTGTACCTGGTCCTCGACATGCAGAGCGAGGAAATCACCGCCTTCTGGGACCCGTCGCCCAAGGGGTACCGGTCCCGCACCACCGTCCCCTTCGGCAAGCCCCTGCATGTGCCGGCTCCGTTCGACTTCGACCTGGACACGACGGAGTTCGCGCCCCGGCACGCGGAGCAGTCGCCCGAGGCATGACCGGGACCGGCGCCCCCGGGCCGCTTGACCGCGGTGCCCACGAGCACCGCCTCCACCTCCTGGACACCGAGCAGCGCCGTACGGGCTGCCCGCCGGACGGGGCGACGCGGGTCGGCGCCCGTGCCGCATCACCCATTCGGCACCGGCACGCCCGGCGACCGCGCCTGAGTCAGCGTCATCCGGTTTGACCTGCGGGAACGCGATCTGTCCAGTGCGACACACCACTCCGGACGAGGGAACCTGAGGGCCCATCAGGAGGCGTGCCGGGCGGCGGGGCTCTTACCTCGAAGAAGACGAGACACCGCATCGCGTGCTTCCGGAGGACCCCATGCGCACCACCGCCCGCCTGCTGACCGGCACCGCGATGGCGCTCGCCACGATAGGGCTCGGTGCCCACGGCGCGTACGCCGGGGACTTCGGAGAACTCGAGCTGCACCCGTCGCCCGCCACCCCCGGCACGAAGATCACGGTGAACACCACGGCCTGCGGCAAGGACGGCCACGGCGTCGGCGACGCCCGGTCGCTCGGCGCCGGTGAGTTCAAGCTGTGGCCGGGCACGCACAAGGAGGTCGTCGTGGGACACTTCACGGTCCCCGAGGACACCAAGCCGGGAACGTACGGCATCGAGGTGCGCTGCAAGAACGGCAAGGAGGCCGCCGGTGACCTCGAGGTGCACCACAAGCAGCCGAGCGGGCACGTCAGAACCGGGGTCGGCGGCAGCGTGGGCCCCGACACCACCCAGATCGCGGCGGGCGCGGCGGTACTGACCGCGGCCGCTGTGGGCGGGACTCTCCTCCTGCGCCGCCGGGCGAGCGGCGGCCAGACAGGCTGAATGAACGGACCGGTGTCCCGACCGTTCCTCGTCCCGCCGGATCCCCCGCTCCCGTCAGGCCCCGAGCCGACGGGGGCGGGGCGACGTTTCCGGCCGGCCCGCCCGTGCACGGCCGAGCGCCCCCGGCCGGGCGCCGGGCCCGCGGACGGCCACGAACGACGCGGCCCTCGACGCGACCTTCGACGCGACCCTGGAGGACCGATGACCGCCCCGGACACCACCCGGCGCAGGGCCAAGGGGTGGGGCATAGCCGTCGCCGTCTGCGTCGGGCTGTGGCTGGTCCAGAACGGCACCCGTGACGTCACCCCGCCGGTCCCGTCCGCCGCCCAGGCCTTCGCGGCCGGTCCCGACCAGCACACGGACGCGGCGGCCGAGCCGCTGCCGCCCTCCGAACCGGTACGGCTGCGCATCCCCCGGATCGACGTCGACGCCCCCGTCATGGGCCTCGGACTGGACGACGAGGGCAGTCTCGAGGTCCCGCCGGCCGCCGAACGCAATCTGGCCGGCTGGTACGAGGACGGCACCACCCCGGGCGCCGAGGGCACCGCGATCGTCGCCGGTCATGTCGACAACGCGCAGGGCCCGTCCGTCTTCTACGCTCTCGGCGCCCTGGAGAAGGGTCACCGGATCGAGGTGCTCCGCGCGGACGGCAGGACCGCCGTCTTCACGATCGACGCGATCGAGGTCTACGAGGCCGACGACTTCCCCGACAAGAAGGTGTACGGCGCCGGCGAGCGGGCCGAACTCCGGGTCATCACCTGCGGCGGCGGCTTCTCGGAGAAGACCGGCTACCGGGGCAACGTCGTTGCGTACGCGCACCTGATCGGGGTACGGGGCAGCGGCGAGCGAAACAATAGCCATGGACATAGTATCCATGTACCGTATCTCCCATGAGTTCAGCACCCGAGGGCCCCACGCCCGGCTACCTGGTCTGGCGTCTGTCGACGAAGTGGCGCGTCGCGGTCGATCGCGCGCTCGCCCCCCTCGGACTGACGCACGCGCAGTACACAGTGATCGCCTCGCTGCACGGCATCTGGCGGGGCGGCCACCACCCCAGCCAGCGGCAACTCGCCGACCACACGGGCCTGGAGCCGCTCTACGTCTCGAAGCTCGCCCGCAGCCTCGAGTCGTCGGGGCTCGTGCGGCGCACGCCCGACCCCGCCGACACCAGGGCCGTACAGCTCTCGCTCACCCCGGAGGGGCAGGAGAAGGCCCGCCACGCCATCGCGGCGGTCCACACGCTGCTCGACCGGCTGCTGACGCCGCTCGGCGGGCTCGGCGCGCCACGCACACAGGCGCTCACGCGTGAGCTGCGGCTGCTGCTCGACACACCTCTTGACGCACCCAGCGACACCTTCGAGGACACGTCCACGCAACCCGCACCCGAGGAGTAACCATGTCCGCCACCACGCCGATCCTGCTCAACAGCCAGATCATCGGCCGGGCCCACTACGCGGCCCGTGCCCTGCTCGACCGCGAGCTGCGCCGCACCGGCACCACCTTCCACCAGTCCATGGCGCTGAACGCGGCCGCCGCCGAGGGAGGCACCGCCCAGACCGGCCGGATCGTGGAGGCGGTGACCTCCGCACTGAAGATCGACGAGGCGACGGCCCGGGACACCGTGTCCGAGCTGCTGGCCACAGAACTGTTCGAGTCGCTGGAAGCACTGCCGGGCCAGGAGCCGCGTGTCGGCCTGACCGACGCCGGCCGCACCGAGCAGAGCCGGCTGGCCGCGGTCGCCGCGGAGTTCGGCCCGCGGGTCTACGGCGGGATCCCGGCGGAGGACCTGGCCGTCGCGGGCCGCGTGCTGACCGAGGTCATCGCGCGGGCGGACGCCGCGTACGCGGAGACCGCCGACCGGTACTGACCGCCGTCACGCCGTCCACTGGTCGAAGCCCAGCTTCGCGACGAGCGAGAAGACGACGACGAGCAGCACCCCTCTGACGAACTCGCTGCCCTTCCGCAGTGCCATGCGCGCCCCGAGCATGGCGCCGGCCAGGTTGAAGACCGCCATCAGCGCGGCCAGCTGCCAGAGCACCGTGCCCTGGTAGGCGAACATCGCCAGCGCGCCGGCGTTGGTGCACACGTTCACGATCTTGGCGGTGGCGGAGGCCGTCACCAGATCCAGATGCAGCACCGCGGTGAGCGCCAGTACGAGGAACGTGCCGGTGCCCGGCCCGAACAGACCGTCGTAGAAGCCGATGCCGCCGCCGACGAGCACGATCGCGAGGACGGTACGGGTTCGGGTGACACGGCGCCCGCCGGCATCGGCGGTGGCCGTGCCGAACGAAGGGCGCAGCATCACGAAGGCGGCGACGCCGAGCAGCACGACCATGATCACCGGGCGCAGCAGCTCGCTGCTGATGCCCGCCGCGAAGAACGCGCCGCCCATCGAGCCGGCGAGCGCGGCGAGTCCGATGCGCACGGCGGTCTTCACCTGCACCGGGGCCTTGCGCACATAGGTGATCGCCGCGCCCGACGTGCCGACGATGGCGACCGCCTTGTTCGTACCGAGGATGTGGGCGGCCGGGACCTGCGGCATCCCGAGCAGCAGCGCGGGCAGCAACAGCAGCCCGCCGCCGCCGACGACGGCGTCGATCCAGCCGGCCGCGGCGGCGGCGAGGCAGAGGAAGACGATGGTGGTGAGGGATATGTCGGGCACGGCGTGAGCCTATGGAGGGGGTGCGTGTGCCGTCCAACGATCGCGGAAGTCTTGAGGCTGACCTGAGGTTGGGCGGTGGCGTGGCGGGCCGCTGCGCGGAGCGTGTCCCCTCCCCGCCCCTTCCCGAACCGGGCTCCGCCCGGACCCGCACCGCGCTCCGCGCGGTGTTTCGGGGGCTCCGCCCCCGTACCCCCGCGCCTCAAACGCCGGCGGGGCTGCAATGCAGCCCGGCCGGAGGCACCTCCCACGGCCGCCAGGCCGTAGGGGCAGTTTGAGGCCACCGCGCGAAGCGCGGTACCGGAGCCCGGAACCGCCCGCAGGGCGGTACGGCCGGGCGGAGCCCCGAACCGGGGGCACGCGGGCGGAGCCCGGGGCGGGGGCGCGGGGACGGAGCCCGGGGCGGGGGCGCGGGGACGGAGCCCGGGGCGGGGGCGCGGGGGCGGAACCCGGGGCGGGGGCGCGGGGCGAAGCCCCGAACCGGGGGCGGGGGCGCGGGGCGAAGCCCCGAACCGGGGGCACGCAGGGCAGAGCCCCGAACCGGGGGCGCGCGGGGCAGAGCCCCGAACGGGGCCCAGGGCGAAGCCCCGAACGGGGCCCAGGGCGAAGCCCCGAACCGGGGGCCGGGGGCGGAGCCCCCGGTTTCGGGAAGGGGCGGGGAGGGGGACAGCCCGCCGCAGGCGCCACGCACCCGCACGGGATACCGCCGCCTCACACCCCCCGCCCCCCGCCGCTGAGCGCAAGGTTCCCCGCGGGAAACAGAAGGGAACCTGCCGGGTAACACCCACGACGCACGCTGCATGCATGACTTCGGAGATCGTGGTGATCGGCGGCGGGACGGCAGGCGTGCGGCTTGCGCGTCAGCTCGGCGCGGACGCCCGCGTCACGGTCCTCGGCGAGGAGACGCACGCGCCGTACAACCGGGTGCTGCTCGCGGAGGTGCTCGCGGGCCGGTACGGGCCGGAGGTGATCGCACTGCCGGACGTCCCGGTCCGGCGCGGGGTGCGGGCGACGTCGGTCGACCGCGACCGGCGGCTCGTGCACTGCGCGGACGGCACGACCGTCGGCTACGACCGCCTCGTGCTCGCGACCGGCTCCAACCCGGTGCTGCCGCCGCTCCGCGGCATCGGCCCCGGGCTCCCGGACGGCGTCCACCCCTTCCGCACGCTGGACGACTGCGCGGCCCTGTCGGACGCCGTCCGCCCCGGCACACGCGCGGTGGTCGTCGGCGGCGGGCTGCTCGGTGTGTCGGCGGCCCGCGCACTGGCGGTCCGCGGCGCGAAAGTGGTGCTGGCCCAGCAGGGCGAGCACCTCATGGAGCGCCAGCTGGACGTCTCCGCGTCCGGGCTGCTCCGCGCGCATCTGGAGCTGCTCGGCGTCGAGGTGCACACCGAGTGCCGTGTCCGTGGCCTGCGGACCACCCCGGAGGGGGCGGTCTGTGCCGTGGTCCTCGCGGACGGCTTCGCGCTGGACGCGGAGATCGTGGTGCTGGCCTGCGGCGTGCGGCCCCGTGTGGGCCTGGCGGTCGACGCGGGGCTCGAGGTGCGCCGCGGTGTCGTCGTCGACGACGAGCTGCGCACCTCCGACCCGTACATCCACGCCATCGGCGACTGCGCGGAGCACGACGGTGTCGTGCAGGGCCTGGCGGGCCCGGCGCTGGAACAGGCGGACGTGCTCGCGTCCGTGCTGAACGGCGACGGCGCCCGCTACTCGGGCACCCGCGCGCTGACCCGGCTCACCCTGGCCTCAGCGACGAGCCCGCTGGACCTGGCCGCGTTCGGCGATCCGACCCCCCGCCCGGGGGACGACGTCGTCCAGCTCGCCGACGCCACCCGGGGCGCGTACCGCAAGGTCGTCGTCCGGGGGGACCGGCTCGTCGGCGGCGTACTGCTCGGGGATCTCGCGTCGGTCGGCGCGCTCGCCCGGGCCTGGGAGGGCGACGAGGCCCTGCCGGACTCCCTCCCCCTGCTCCACCTGCTCACCAATGATGGAGGCCTCTGACATGGCTGCGATGTCCCCTTCGGCGACCACTCCCACGATCGTGGTCGTCGGCCACGGAATGGTCGGCCAGCGGTTCCTGGAGGCCCTCGCCGAGCGTGGCGTCACCGAGCGGGCGCGGATCGTCGTGCTGTGCGAGGAACCCCGTCCCGCGTACGACCGGGTGCGTCTGACCTCGTACTTCTCCGGGAACACGCCCGACGACCTGTCGATGGTCGAGGACGGCTTCATGGAGCGGCACGGCATCGAGCTGCATCTGGACGACCCGGCGGAGCGCATCGACACCGCCGCGCGCACGGTCACCTCGCGCGCCGGACTGACTCTCGCGTACGACACGCTGGTGCTGGCCACGGGCTCGTATCCGTTCGTGCCGCCGGTGCCGGGCAAGGACGCCGAGGGCTGTTTCGTCTACCGCACCATCGAGGACCTGCTCGCGATCGAGGAGTACGCGAAGACGGCCCGTGTCGGCGCGGTCGTCGGCGGCGGGCTGCTCGGTCTGGAGGCGGCGGGTGCGCTGAAGGGCCTGGGGCTGGAGACCCACATCGTGGAGTTCGCGCCGCGGCTGATGCCCGTGCAGGTCGACGAGGGCGGCGGCGCGGCACTGCTGCGCACCATCGAGGGCATGGGGCTGAGCGTCCACACCGGTGTCGGCACCCAGGAGGTCACCGCTCGCCAGGACGGCACCGTCAACGGCATGGCGCTGTCCGACGGTTCGGTGCTCGAGGCGGACCTCGTGGTCTTCTCGGCGGGGGTACGGCCCCGGGACCAGCTCGCCCGGGACGCGGGCCTCGCGGTAGGCGAGCGCGGCGGCATCGTCGTGGACGAGCAGTGCCGCACGTCGGACCCGGCGGTCTTCGCGATCGGCGAGTGCGCGCTGGCGTCGGACGGCCGCGTGTACGGGCTGGTGGCGCCCGGTTACGAGATGGCGGAGGCGGCGGCCGCGGCCCTGGACGGCCAGGCACAGACCTTCACCGGCGCGGACACCTCGACCAAGCTGAAGCTCCTCGGTGTGGACGTGGCCTCGTTCGGCGACGCGCACGGCGCGGCCGACGGCTGCCTCGACGTCGTGTACTCCGACTCCCGCGCCGGGGTCTACAAGAAGCTGGTCGTCGGCGCCGGGGGCGAGCTGCTGGGCGGCATCCTCGTCGGCGACGCCGAGTCGTACGGCACGCTGCGGGCCTTCACCGGCACTGTGCCGCCGATGGCCCCCGAACAGCTGGTGCTGCCGGCCGGCGCCGGTGCGCCGGTCGCGCTCGGTCCCGCGGCGCTGCCCGACGAGGCGGTGATCTGCTCCTGCCACAACGTCACCAAGGGCACCATCCGCGGCGCGGTCACCGACCATCAGTGCACGACAGTCCCCGAGGTCAAGAAGTGCACCAAGGCCGGTACCGGCTGCGGCAGCTGCGTCAAGGTCCTCGGCCAGCTGGTCAATGCCGAGCTGGAGGCGTCGGGCGTCGAGGTCGACAAGGGCCTCTGCGGCTGCTTCGGACAGACCCGCCAGGAGCTGTACGAGATCGTGCGCGCCCTGCGCATCACGTCGTACCGGCAGCTGCTCGACGCGCACGGCCGGGAGGCGGCGCGCGGCGGGGACGGCTGCGAAATCTGCAAGCCGGCCGTCGGTTCCATCATCGCCTCGCTGGCTCCCACGATCGGCGCCCCGGGCTATGTGCTGGAGGGCGAGCAGGCGGCGCTGCAGGACACCAACGACCACTTCCTCGCCAATATGCAGAAGAACGGCTCGTACTCGATCGTGCCGCGCATCCCCGGCGGGGAGATCACTCCGGAGAAACTGATCGTCATCGGTGAGGTGGCCCGCGACTTCGGCCTCTACACGAAGATCACCGGAGGTCAGCGGATCGACATGTTCGGCGCCCGCGTCGACCAGCTGCCACAGATCTGGGCACGCCTGGTGGACGCCGGCTTCGAGTCCGGGCACGCGTACGGAAAGGCGCTGCGCACCGTCAAGTCCTGCGTGGGGCAGACCTGGTGCCGCTACGGGGTGCAGGACTCGGTCCGCATGGCCATCGATCTGGAGCTGCGCTACCGCGGCCTGCGCTCGCCGCACAAACTGAAGTCGGCGGTCTCCGGCTGCCAGCGGGAATGCGCGGAGGCCCAGTCCAAGGACTTCGGCGTGATCGCGACGGCGAACGGCTGGAACCTGTACGTCGGCGGCAACGGCGGCGCGACCCCGCGCCACGCGGACCTGCTGGCCCAGGACCTCTCCGACGCCGAACTGGTCCGCCTCATCGACCGGTTCCTGATGTTCTACATCCGCACCGCCGACCGGCTGGAGCGGACCTCGACCTGGCTGGAGCGCATCGAGGGCGGCCTGGAGCACGTACGGGACGTCGTCGTGAACGACTCGCTCGGCATCTGCGCGGAGCTGGAGTCGCTGATGGCCGACCATGTGGCCGGCTACCGCGACGAGTGGGCCGAGACGCTGAACGACCCCGAGCGGCTGCTGCGGTTCGTGTCCTTCGTCAACGCGCCCGACGTCCCGGACCCGACGGTGAAGTTCGTGCCCGAGCGCGACCAGGTCAAGCCCGATCTGCCCCTGCTGTCCATCCGTTCGTATCACCAGACCCTGGAAGGTGCCGCCCGATGACCGCGACGACCCTCGCCCCCGCCACGACGGACGTCCAGATCCAGCTGAGGCTGGGTGAGGACTGGGTCGCGCTGTGCCCGCTGTCCCGGCTGACTCCGGGACGGGGCGTGGCCGCCCTGCTGCCCGACGGCCGTCAGGCCGCGGTGTTCCTCGACCGTGAGGGCCGGCCCTACGCCATCGACAACCGCGACCCGTTCAGCGGCGCGCAGGTTCTGGCGCGCGGCCTGGTCGGCTCGGCGGCCGGCCGGCCGTTCGTCGCCTCGCCGCTGCTGAAGCAGCGGTTCGACCTCGGGAGCGGGCGCTGCCTGGACGACGACGCGGTGTCGGTGACCGCGTACGACGTACGGCTGCGCTGACCCGCCGTACCCGCCGTACCCGCCGTACCCGCCGGGGAATGCTCCGCTCACGCGTCGTCTGTCACTGCCCTGACCCTTCGCGACGCGTGAGCGGCACCCCCGAGGCCGGCGGGCCCGTTCTGTGCCCGCGGGCTCACTCGCCCTCGGCCATCGCCTGCTGCATGGCCTCGACGTCCATCCACGCGACCTCCCACATGTGGTGGTCGGGGTCCTGGAACGAACGGTTGTACATGAACCCGTAGTCCATCGGGTCGTTGGCGGGCGAACCACCGGCGGCGAGGGCGGCGTCCACCAGTTCGTCGACCTTCTCCCGACTCTCCGCGCTCAGGGCGAGGATGGTCTCCGTGGTGGTGGCGGCGTCCGCGATGTCCTTCTTGGTGAAGTCCTTGAAGCGCGCCTCGGTCAGCAGCATGGCGAAGATCGTGTCGCTGAAGACGAGGCACGCCGCGTTCTCGTCGGTGAACTGCGGGTTGAAGGAGTATCCGAGCTTGGACCAGAACGCCTTGCTGGTCTCCAGGTCCTTGACGGGCAGGTTGACGAAGATCATCTGAGCCATGGTGGTCTCTCTCCTGAGGGGCGCCGCGGTGTGTGTGCGATGCGTGTGCGGTGCCGTGTGCGGTGTGTTCGAAGGGGTAGACGTACGGCCTGCCCCGGACTCATCGGTGGCCGCGAAATTCTTCACAAACCACGACCTCTGCGGGTCACCCTCCGTTGAAGTGGGCGCAACTCACCGCTTCTAGGTTCCGGGAGCGCGCGACCCCGCGGCACCGACCGGCGCCGCGGGGCGGTCATCCCACCCTGGAGTGACAAGTGGAACGTCGCAGCTTCCTGCGCGGAGCGGTCGTCGGCACCTCGGCCGCCGCCTTCGGCTTCACCCTGTGGCAGGGCGCCGCCTCCGCGGCGCCCGCCCAGCCCGGCTCCGGCCCCTACGGGGCGCTCCGCCCGGCGGACGCGAACGGCATCCTGCTGCCGGCGGGCTTCACCAGCCGGGTCATCGCCCGGTCGGGCCAGAAAGTCGGCTCCACCTCGTACACGTGGCACAACGCCCCGGACGGCGGCGCCTCCTTCGCGGACGGCAGCGGCTGGATCTACGTCTCCAACTCGGAGATCTCCTCCACCGGCGGCGCGAGCGCCGTGAAGTTCTCCTCGACCGGCGCGATCACCGGCGCCTACCGCATCCTGTCCGGCACCAACCGCAACTGCGCCGGCGGCGCCACCCCGTGGAACACCTGGCTCTCCTGCGAGGAGGTCAGCACCGGCTACGTCTACGAGACGGACCCGTGGGGTGTGAAGGCCGCCGTACGCCGGTCCGCCATGGGGCGCTTCAACCACGAGGCCGCCGCGGCCGACCCGGTGCGCAAGGCGATCTACCTGACCGAGGACGCGTCGGACGGCTGCCTCTACCGGTTCGTGCCCACCATCTGGGGCGACCTGTCCTCCGGCACCCTCCAGGTGCTCAAGGCTGGCACGGCCACCTCCGGCTCCTTCACCTGGGCGACCGTGCCGGACCCCGACGGTTCCCCGACCCCCACCCGCGACCAGGTGTCCGGCGCCAAGCTGTTCAACGGCGGCGAGGGCTGCCACTACGCCAACGACACCGTGTGGTTCACCACCAAGGGCGACAACCGCCTGTGGCAGCTGAACCTGGGGAGCAGCACGTACGAACTGGCCTACGACGACTCCCTCGTCGCCGGCGGCGGCGCACCGCTGACCGGTGTCGACAACGTGACCGGCGCCGCCTCCGGCGACCTGTTCGTGGCGGAGGACGGCGGCAACATGGAGATCTGCGTGATCACCCCGGACGACGTCGTCGCGCCGTTCCTGCGCATCTCCGGCCAGTCGTCGTCGGAGATCTGCGGCCCCGCCTTCTCCCCCGACGGCAGCCGGCTGTACTTCTCCAGCCAGCGCGGCACGAGCGGCAGCTCGTCGGGCGGCATCACCTACGAAGTGACCGGCCCGTTCCGGGCATAGCGAGTTCGGGCTCCGGGGTGGCGCCGCCGCGCAGCAGGGCGGCGCCCAGCGGGGTGAGTGAGTGCAGCACCGCGTTGCCGTGACGGAGGGTCACCACCAGACCCGCCTCGCGCAGCACGGCGGCGTGCTGGCTCGCGGAGGCCAGGGACACCCCTGCCCTGCGGGCCAGTTCGCTCGTCGTGCAGCCGCCGCGGATGGCCTGGAGCACCGCGGAGCGCGTATGGCCCACCAGGCGGCCCAGCGAGACGCCCCCGCCGTCGCCGGCGGGCTGCTCGCTGGGGTGCGAGACCGGGTAGACCAGCACCGGGGGCAGCGACGTGTCGCGGTAGACCACCGGGGTGCCTCGGCAGAAGAACGACGGCTGGAGCAGCAGGCCGCGCCCGTTCAGGTGCAGTTCGCGCTCGACGGGATAGTCGGCTTCCAGCACCGGGGCGCGCCAGCGCAGCACCGGCGGCAGGGAGGCGAGCAGTTCCCCGGCACCGCCGTCCAGCAGCGCCCGGCCGCGCACGGCGCGGTCCGCCTCCACCCGGCCCTGCACATGGGCCCAGTACGGCTCGATGGCCGCGCGGTAGTAGGCGCGCAGAGCCTCCACGAGCCGGGCCACCGACTCGGCCCTGCCCTCGGCGAGGGAGAGCAGCCGGCCGGGCAGCGAGCGCAGGGGCGAGCGATGGGCGGCGGCGAGGGCGACCTCGGTGTGCAGGCGCGCCGGGGTCGTGGCCCGGAGCGCCTCGAGGCCCGCGTCGAGTCCGTCGGAAGCCTCCGGCGGCGTGAGAAAGTCCGGGAAATAGCCGCGCTGGGGGACCAGGGCGGAGAGCAGTCGTGTTTCACTTTTCAACCGCGTTCGCGCTTCGGATCGCCATTCGCCGAAGACCAGAGCACCCCTTCGGTCGCGCAATCGATGAAAACTGAGAATGGATTCCCACAACGCGTCGGGCCTGGCCGCCATCCTCACACGCGCCAGGTCGTCCGCGTTGAAATGAATACGAAGCACCGAACCCCCACTGTTGCACCCGCTATCGCCCCCACCACTGAGTATGCATGCAATCACAGGTTGTTACCACGGTGTTTCAGCCACAGTTGAAACGCCTCGCGGGCCGTGGGGGCGAACCGAAAAGCTGTACGACGTCGGGCATGAAACCTACTTCACCGAAGTGACGCAGCGAGGACCGTGGGGGGCTTTGCGCGTCCGGCGGCGGTGACGAAGGTTGCGGCTCCGTGTCCGGCACGGGAAATGGAGCGCGGTCGGCGGGTGGGGATCCGCAGGCCGCGCTCCGTCCCTTGTACGGCGTGACGAGCGGCAGGAATTCGACCATTGTTAAGCCGCCCGAACCGCGAATTGATCCGGAATTCAACTGACTCGGCATTCAACAGGAACCCTGCGAATTCCGGGCGAGCCGGCACGGCGGACAGCGACGCGGACCGGTCGGATCGGGGCGATACGGGCGGACAGAGGCGCGATGCGCCGGGGGGCCGGGGGATGGTCTCCGGCGCGCTCGTGGGCCGGAGACTTGCCGCCGACGGCGGGGGCCGCCTCGGGGGGCGCGGCAGGCGCGCGGCACAGGCGGGGCCCAGCGGCGGCGGGCAGGCGGCACAGGTGCGCTGCGCCGCCCCCGCCGCCCAGGCATGCGGAAGGGGCGGGCGCCCCGCACAGGCGCCCGCCCCTTCCCGGGTGAACCGGAGCCGCCACCGGGTGGCCGGTGAGGGTCGGGGTACCGGGCTCCGGGTTTCGTGCCCCGGACCCGGTGACAGCTCCGGGGTCTTCGGTCCTACCGGGAGTCGCTGCCGGTCGACTGGGCCGCCGCGCGGCCCGCTTCCAGCCGCGCCACCGGGATACGGAACGGCGAGCAGGAGACGTAGTCCAGGCCCACCTCGTGGAAGAAGTGCACGGACTCCGGGTCACCGCCGTGCTCGCCGCAGACGCCGAGCTTGAGGTCGGGCCGCGTGGCCCGGCCGGCCTCCACCGCGCTCCGGACGAGGGAGCCGACGCCGTCCTTGTCGATCGTCTCGAACGGCGAGACCCCGAAGATGCCCTTCTCCAGGTACGCGGTGAAGAAGCTGGCCTCCACGTCGTCGCGGGAGAAGCCCCACACGGTCTGGGTGAGGTCGTTGGTGCCGAAGGAGAAGAACTCCGCGGCCTCCGCGATCTGACCGGCGGTCAGCGCGGCACGCGGCAGCTCGATCATCGTGCCGAGGGCCAGCTTCAGCTCGACGCCGGTCCGCTGCTGCACCTCCGCGATGACCTGCTCGGCCTCCTCGCGGACGATCTCCAGCTCCTGCACGGTGCCGACCAGCGGGATCATGATCTCGGCCCGCGGGTCGCCCTTGGCCTCGATGCGCTGCGCGGCGGCCTCGGCGATCGCCCGTACCTGCATGGTGAACAGGCCGGGGATGACGAGCCCGAGGCGCACACCGCGCAGACCCAGCATCGGGTTCTGCTCGTGCAGCCGGTGCACGGCCTGAAGCAGGCGCAGGTCGTTCTCGTTGTGGTCCTTGCGGGCCTCGGCGAGGGCGACGCGCACCGAGAGCTCGGTGATGTCGGGCAGGAACTCGTGCAGCGGCGGGTCGAGCAGACGCACCGTCACCGGCAGTCCGTCCATCGCCTCGAACAGCTCGACAAAATCCTGCTTCTGCTGCGGAAGCAGCGCCTTCAGCGCCTCTTCGCGCTCGTCGTCGGTGTCCGCGAGGATCAGCTTCTCGACCATCTCGCGGCGCTCGCCGAGGAACATGTGCTCGGTACGGCACAGGCCGATGCCCTGGGCACCGAAGCGGCGGGCGCGCAGCGCGTCCTCGGCGTTGTCGGCGTTGGCCCGTACTCGCAGGCGGCGCACCCGGTCCGCGTAGGCCATGATCCGGTGGACGGCCTGGACGAGCTCGTCGGCGTCGTCGGCGCCGGCGTGCATGCGGCCCTCGAAGTACTCGACCACCGGCGACGGCACGACGGGGACCTCACCGAGGTACACCTTGCCGGTGGAGCCGTCGATGGAGACGACGTCGCCCTCCTCGATGACCGTCCCGCCCACCGTCAGACGGCGGCGCTTGGTGTCGACCTCGAGCTCCTCGGCGCCGCATACGCAGGTCTTGCCCATGCCGCGGGCGACGACGGCGGCGTGTGAGGTCTTGCCGCCGCGGGAGGTCAGGATGCCCTCGGCGGCGATCATGCCGTCCAGATCGTCCGGGTTGGTCTCACGGCGGATCAGGATGACCTTCTCGCCGGAACGCGACCACTTGACCGCGGTGTAGGAGTCGAAGACGGCCTTGCCGACGGCCGCACCCGGGGAGGCGGCGATACCGCGCCCCAGCAGTTCGGTCTTCGCCTTCTCGTCGAAGCGCGGGAACATCAGCTGGGCGAGCTGGGCGCCGTTGACGCGCTGGAGCGCCTCGGCCTCGTCGATCAGGCCCTGGTCCACGAGCTGGGTGGCGATGCGGAAGGCGGCACCGGCGGTGCGCTTGCCGACGCGGGTCTGCAGCATCCACAGCTGGCCGCGCTCGATGGTGAACTCGATGTCGCAGAGATCCTTGTAGTGGTTCTCCAGCGTCTCCATGATCTGCATCAGCTGGTCGTACGACTTCTTGTCGATGGACTCGAGGTCGGCCAGCGGCACGGTGTTGCGGATGCCGGCGACGACGTCCTCGCCCTGCGCGTTCTGCAGGTAGTCGCCGTAGACGCCCTGGTGGCCGGAGGCGGGGTCGCGGGTGAAGGCGACACCGGTGCCGGAGTCGGGGCCGAGGTTGCCGAAGACCATGGAGCAGATGTTGACGGCCGTGCCGAGGTCGCCGGGGATGCGCTCCTGACGGCGGTAGAGCTTGGCGCGGTCGGTGTTCCAGGACTCGAAAACCGAGCAGATCGCGAGGTCCATCTGCTCGCGCGGGTCCTGCGGGAAGTCGCGGCCGGCCTCGGCCTTGACGATCTTCTTGAACTGCTTGACCAGCTTCTTGAGGTCCGCGGCGTCGAGGTCGGTGTCGACGGTGACCTTCTTGGCCGTCTTGGCCTCCTCGAGGGCTTCCTCGAAGAGCTCGCCGTCGACGCCCAGCACGGTCTTGCCGAACATCTGGATGAGGCGGCGGTAGGAGTCCCAGGCGAAGCGCTCGTCACCGGCCTGCTGGGCCAGGCCCTCGACGGACTTGTCGGAGAGTCCGATGTTGAGGACGGTGTCCATCATGCCCGGCATGGAGAACTTGGCACCGGAGCGGACGGAGACCAGAAGCGGACTGTCGGCCTGACCCAGCTTCTTGCCCATCGTCTTCTCGAGGGCGTCGAGGTGCGCACTCACCTCGTCGCGCAGCGCGAGCGGCTCGGCGCCGCTCTCGAGGTAGACCTTGCACGCCTCGGTCGTGATGGTGAAGCCGGGAGGGACCGGCAGACCGAGGTTGGTCATCTCGGCGAGGTTCGCACCCTTCCCGCCGAGCAGGTCCTTGAGCTCTTTGTTGCCCTCGGTGAAGTCGTAGACGAACTTCTGATCTTTGTTTTCCGACACGGGTCTCGACTCCTCGAGGACTCGGTGGCTGCCCTGACGGCGAGGAACATACCCAGATCGAAGGCGTCTGGGTACGTCCACTTGCGCGTCATACGGCCTTAACCACTCGTCCGCCACCAGATCTAAAGTGCTGCACGGATCCGGAGGCATAGACCACTAAGTTCAACTCTTGAAGAGATGATCGCGCAGTGCAGCCAAGATCGCACGGCCCTTACACAGAGGGTCACATGTCACCCCATGCCTCGAAGGCCAAAAGAGTGGCACTGAGTGCCACCCTTTGAGAGATGCAGTCGTCCGCATTTCGCTCATCTGAGCGGGACCCCTATCAGGGGTGGCGAGAATCACGCTCCTTCGAGCGCCCGAATCCCGTCATCCGGACGGCGCGCGACACGCTCCGCGAGAAGATCCGCCACCCTCCGGTTCCGGTGTGCGATGCCCGCTGACCCCTGGTCACTCGCCCGGGGTCAGCCGCCGGACGTGTCCAGCTCGGCGTCCGCACTCACGCCGGCGCAGTCGTACGGGTCCTTGAGCCAGCCGTCGGGGAGAACGACCCGGTTGTTCCCCGAGGTCCGCCCGCGCGGGCCGTCCGCGCCCACCGGCCACGACTGGTCCAGATCCAGCGCGCTCAACTGAGCGCCCAGCTCGTCCAGCGACGAGGTGACCGCCAGCTTCTTGCGCATCTCCGAACCGACCGCGAAGCCCTTCAGGTACCAGGCCACGTGCTTGCGGAAGTCGATGACCCCGCGCGACTCGTCGCCGATCCACTCCCCCAGCAGCGTCGCGTGCCGCAGCATCACGTCCGCGACCTCGCGCAGCGTCGGCCGCCCGTAGTCGCCCGGACGCCCCTCGAAGGCCGCCACCAAGTCGCCGAAGAGCCACGGCCGCCCCAGACAGCCGCGGCCCACGACCACACCGTCACAGCCCGTCTCGCGCATCATCCGCACGGCGTCGTCCGCCGACCAGATGTCGCCGTTGCCCAGCACGGGGATCTCCGGGACGTGCTCCTTGAGGCGGGCGATGGCGTCCCAGTCCGCCGTGCCGCCGTAGTGCTGGGCCGCGGTGCGTCCGTGCAGGGCGATGGCCGTGACACCCTCCTCGACGGCGATGCGGCCCGCGTCGAGGTAGGTGATGTGGTCGTCGTCGATGCCCTTGCGCATCTTCATGGTGACTGGCAGGTCACCGGCGTTCGTCACCGCTTCGCTGAGGATCGCCCGCAGCAGCGGCCGCTTGTACGGGAGGGCGGAGCCGCCGCCCTTGCGGGTGACCTTGGGGACCGGGCAGCCGAAGTTCAGGTCGATGTGGTCGGCCAGGCCCTCGTCCACGATCATGCGCACCGCCTTGCCGACGGTGACCGGGTCCACCCCGTAGAGCTGGATCGAGCGCGGAGTCTCGGTCTCGTCGAAGTGGATGAGCTGCATGGTCTTCTCGTTGCGCTCGACTAGCGCCCGGGTGGTGATCATCTCGCTGACGAACAGGCCCTTGCCGCCCGAGAACTCCCTGCACAGGGTGCGGAAGGGCGCGTTGGTGATGCCGGCCATGGGCGCGAGGACCACCGGCGGCTGCACGGTGTGCGGGCCGATCCGGAGCGTGTTCGTGGAGGCGGGGGCGAGCGTGGTCATTCGCCCATTGTCGCGCACTGCCGGAGCAGCCGACCGGGACGCCGGACCTCCGGTCCGTACGCAGTTCGCGCAGGGGTTCGCGCATGGACACGGGGCGCGGCACGGACGGGGCGAGCGGCACGAACCCGGTGCGCCGGTCCGGGCGCGGGACGCCGGTCCGGGCGCGGGAAGCCGGTCCGGGCGCGAGCAGGGGCCCGGACCGCGTGGTGCGGTCCGGGCCCCTGCGTACGGATCAGGCCTTGCCCTGGCTCTCCTGCGGCCCCACCGCGTCCTCGGTCTGCGGCTCGGTCTCCGACGTGGACCCGGCGCGCTCACGCATCTTGCGGAGCAGTTCCTGCTTCTGGTCGGCCGCCGCCTTGCGGTCGGCGTCGCGGGTGAGGCCGCCCGCCTGCTGTTCGGCGCGGGACGGCTTCTTGCGCTGTCCGCCGACACCGAGGAGGTTGTTCCGGCTCTTGGCCATGGGGTTCTCCCATCGTGGGTGAGAAGTGACTCGGGAAACGTCTGACGGGGGCGGGTGACCGCCGCCCTCTCACTCGTAGATCTGGAAGAACGAAGACATGGCCGTGACGGTATCGCCTCGGCGACGCGGTCGGCATCCGGTTTTCGGCTGCGGGCGCCCCGTCCTCACTCACTCATCCACTCACCGGCTCACCCACTCGAAAACTTTGACGGATGACAGATATTGCAATCTGTCATCCGTCATGCCATAGTCGTCAGTGTCACCCGACAACCACAATCTGGGAGATCCCGATGACCACCACCGCACCCGCTTTCCGCGCCCTCGGCTCCACCGGCCCGAGGGTCTTCCCGCTCGGCCTCGGCTGCATGGGCATGTCCGCTCTGTACGGCAGCGCCGACCGCGCCGAATCCGTCGCGACCGTCCACGCCGCGCTCGACGCGGGCGTCACGCTGCTCGACACGGGCGACTTCTACGGCATGGGACACAACGAGCTGTTGATCAACGAGGCGCTGCGCACCGCACCCGCGGCCGCTCGCGACCGGGCCCTGGTCAGCGTGAAGTTCGGTGCGCTGCGCACCGTCGAGGGCGGCTTCACCGGGATCGACGGCCGGCCCGCCGCGGTCAAGAACTTCGCCGCCTACAGCCTCCAGCGGCTCGGCACGGACCACATCGATGTCTATCGGCTCGCCCGCCTAGACCCCGACGTCCCCATCGAGGAGACGGTGGGCGCCATCGCCGAGCTGATCGAGGCGGGCCATGTCCGTCACATCGGCCTGTCGGAGGTCGGCGCGGAGACGATCCGCCGCGCGGCGTCCGTCGCCCCGATCGCCGACCTCCAGATCGAGTACTCCCTGATATCGCGCGGCATCGAGAAGGAGATCCTGCCCACCGTCCGCGAGCTCGGCATAGGCATCACCGCGTACGGGGTGCTGTCGCGCGGTCTGATCAGCGGCCACTTCTCCCGCGACCGAGAGCTCGGTCCCGGTGACTTCCGCGGTATGAGCCCCCGCTTCCAGGGCGACAATCTCCACCACAACCTGGATCTGGTCGACCGGCTGCGCGCCGTGGCCGACGACAAGGGGATCAGCGTCGCGCAGACCGCGATCGCCTGGGTGCTCTCGCGTGGTGAGGACATCGTGCCGCTGATCGGCGCCCGCAGCCGCACTCGTCTCGACGAGGCGCTCGGCGCCCTGGAGGTGACACTGACCGACGCCGACCTGGCAGCGATCGAGGACGCCGTTCCCGCCGACGCGGCGGCCGGCGAGCGTTACCCGGCAGCACAGATGGCCCACCTGGACAGCGAGAACTGAACCGCGCGGTACCGTCTCGGTGCCCCCTGTTCAGCGAAAGGCAGCCAGACGCCATGACGCCCGAAGCACTGACCCCCGAGCGCATCCTCGAAGCCACCGAGGACGTGCTGCGCCGGTACGGCCCGGCGAAGGCCACGGTCGTGGACGTGGCGCGGGCGCTGGGCGTGAGCCACGGCAGTGTCTACCGGCACTTCCGCACCAAGGCCGCGCTGCGGGAGGCGGTCACCGAGCGCTGGCTGCAGCGGACGGTGGACGAGCTGGCGGAGATCACCGGAGGATCGCAGCGGCCCGCGCCGGAGAAGCTGCGCCAGTGGCTGTCGGCGCTCTTCGAGGCGAAGCGGCGCAAGGCCGGTGCCGATCCCGAGCTGTTCGAGACCTTCGGTGTACTGATCGGCGGGAACAGCACCGTGGTCGAGGAGCACATCGCCGAGCTCGTCGGGCAGTTGAGCGAGATCGTCGAAGAGGGCGTGCAGGCACACGAGTTCGTGCCGGTGGAGCCCCAGGGAGCGGCGCGGGCGGTGTTCGACGCGACGACCCGCTTCCACGATCCGGCCTATGCGCCCGAGTGGTCGAAGCCCGGGATCGACGCCGAGTTCGCGGCGGTCGCGGATCTCTGTCTGCGCGGGCTCACGGCCCGGCCGGCCGACGAGTCCGCGGGCTGAAGGCGCCCGCCGACCGAAGGTAACCGCCGGCGGAGGCGAGGGTCCGCACGGGCCCCGAGGCACACGACCCCACGGCCCGCAGGGCCGTGCGGAAGCTCAGCCTTCCCCGGCCGTGGGGTCCACGGTCGCCTGGTGCTCCTGTGCCAGGTGCTCCTCGGCCTTGAGCCACGGCAGGAACTGCGCGCTCTTGCGCCAGTCGCAGGTTCCGCAGCTCAACTGCCGCTGGATCCCCGACTTCTCCACCCGTACCACGTGCTCCCGTCCGTGCTGGTCCCATCTGCGGACCTTGCTGGTCGTCATGGACGGCATCTGTGCCTCCTGTGGCTGACTGCCTGTGGGGATGCGCGCGGGCACCAGTGTGCACGAAGCCCCCGGTTCCGTACCCGGAACCGGGGGCTTCGAACGCGTCGGGCGCCAGGCGTCAGCAGCCCAGCAGACGGCTGCCCAAGTAGCCCTGGATCTGGTCGAGGGAGACACGCTCCTGCTTCATCGTGTCGCGCTCACGCACGGTCACCGCGTTGTCGTCGAGGGTGTCGAAGTCGACGGTCACACAGAACGGGGTGCCGATCTCGTCCTGGCGGCGGTAGCGGCGGCCGATGGCGCCCGCGTCGTCGAACTCGATGTTCCAGTTCTTGCGCAGGTCCGCGGCGAGACCCTTGGCCTTCGGCGAGAGCTGCGGGTTGCGGCTCAGCGGCAGGACGGCGACCTTCACCGGCGCGAGGCGCGGGTCGAGCCGCATCACGGTGCGCTTCTCCATGACGCCCTTGGCGTTCGGGGCCTCGTCCTCGTTGTACGCGTCGAGGAGGAAGGCGAGCATGGCGCGGCCGACACCGGCCGCCGGCTCGATGACGTACGGCGTCCAGCGCTCGCCGGCCTCCTGGTCGAAGTACGACAGGTCGGTGCCGGACGCCTTGGAGTGCGCGGAGAGGTCGTAGTCGGTGCGGTTGGCGACGCCCTCGAGCTCGCCCCACTCGCTGCCGCCGAACTGGAAGCGGTACTCGATGTCGGCGGTGCGCTTCGAGTAGTGGGAGAGCTTCTCCTGGGGGTGCTCGTACCAGCGCATGTTCTCCTCACGGAGACCCAGGTCGCGGTACCAGTTCCAGCGCTGGTCCATCCAGTACTGCTGCCACTCCTCGTCCTCGCCCGGCTTGACGAAGAACTCCATCTCCATCTGCTCGAACTCACGGGTGCGGAAGATGAAGTTGCCCGGAGTGATCTCGTTCCGGAAGGACTTGCCCATCTGCGCGATGCCGAACGGCGGCTTCTTGCGCGAGGTCTGCTGCACCTGGCCGAAGTTGGTGAAGATGCCCTGGGCGGTCTCGGGGCGCAGGTAGGCGACCGAGCCGGAGTCCTGGGTGGGGCCGAGGTGCGTGGCGAGCAGGCCGGAGAACTGCTTGGGCTCGGTGAAGGTGCCCTTGTTCCCGCAGTTCGGGCAGTTCAGGTCGGCGAGGCCGTTCTCCGGGAGACGGCCGTGCTTCTCCTCGTACGCCTCCTCCAGGTGGTCGGCGCGGAAGCGCTTGTGGCAGGAGGTGCACTCGGTGAGGGGGTCCGTGAAGGTCGCGACGTGACCGGAGGCCTCCCAGACCTCGGTCGCAAGGATCACCGACGAGTCGATACCGACGACGTCCTCGCGCGAGGTGACCATGTAGCGCCACCACTGGCGCTTGATGTTCTCCTTGAGCTCGACACCCAGCGGTCCGTAGTCCCAGGCGGCGCGCTGTCCGCCGTAGATCTCGCTGCAGGGGTAGACAAAGCCACGGCGCTTGCTCAGGTTGACGATCGTATCGATCTTGTCGGCGGCCACGGTGCTCTCTTCATTACGACGACGAACGGAGAATGACTCAGGTTACCGGCGGCGGCACCCCCCGGATCAAATCGGATCGTACGGAGGTGAGGGCCGGAGGTTTATTGACAATCGTTTCCGTTTTTGTTGAAAATGAGTGTCATGAACGTACGACGCCTCATACCCACCGCCGCCACCGCCGGAGCAGTCGCGCTCGGCCTCCTGGCCGTCTCCGCCTGCTCCACCTCCGACGCCGCCGGCGACGGAAACAGCGACGGCAAGCTGAAGGTCGCCGCATCGTTCTACCCCATGCAGTATCTCGCGGAGCAGATCGGTGGCGACAACGTCTCCGTCACCACGCTCACCAAGCCGGGCGTCGAGCCGCACGACCTGGAGCTCAAGCCCCGCCAGACCGCCGAGCTGAACGACGCCGGTCTGATCCTCTACCTCAAGGGCGTCCAGCCCGCCGTCGACAAGGCCATCGCCCAGACGAGCGTGAAGTACAAGGTGGACGCCACCACACTCACACAGCTCGAGAACTTCGACACCTCCGGCGGCCACGACCACGGTCACGAGGAAGCCGGGCACGAGGAGGCCGGGCACGAGGAGCACGAGGCCGAGGCCGGCGCCGACCCGCACATCTGGCTCGACCCGGTGAAGTACGCCGAGGTCGCCAAGGGCGTCGGCGCCCAGATGGAGAAGGCCGACCCGGACCACGCCGCGGACTACAAGAAGAACACCGACGCGCTGGTCGCGAAGCTCACAGCCCTCCACACCGACTTCGAGCAGGGCCTCAAGAACTCGGCCACGAAGACGTTCATCACCACCCACTCCGCGTTCGGCTACCTCGCCGAGCGCTACGGCTTGGAGCAGGAGGGCATCTCGGGCGTCGACCCCGAGTCCGAGCCCAGCCCGGCCCGTATCAAGGAGCTCCAGACGATCGCGAAGGAAGACAAGGTCACGACCGTCTTCTTCGAGACGCTGGCCAGCGACAAGACCGCGAAGACCCTCGCCAAGGACACCGGCCTGAAGACCGACGTCCTCGACCCGCTCGAGGGAATCACCGACCGGTCGAAGGGCGATGACTACATCGAGGTCATGCGCGCCAACTTGGCCGCCCTGCAGAAGGCCCTCGGCGCGAAGTGACGCAGTACCACCAGGAGAGGCGGCCCCCCATGAGCACCGAGCCGGTCATTTCCGTCCGCGGAGCCCGGGCGACGCTCGGCTCGCGCCCCGTCCTGCGCGGCATCGACCTCACCGTCGATCGCGGTGAGGTCGTCGCCCTGCTCGGCGCCAACGGCTCCGGCAAGTCCACCGCCGTGCGTTCCGTGATCGGCCAGGTGCCGCTCACCGACGGCCGGATCGACCTGTTCGGCACGGAGCTGCGCCGTTTCCGGCAGTGGGCGCGGGTCGGTTACGTCCCACAGCGCACGACCGCCGCGAGCGGTGTGCCCGCGACCATCCGCGAGGTCGTCGCCGCCGGCAGGCTCTCGCGGTCCCGCTTCGGCCTCCCCTCGCGCGGTGACAAGGCGGCCGTGCAGCGCGCCATCGAGCTGGTGGGCCTGGGCGACCGCGCCCGGGACTCCGTGAGCGCCCTGTCCGGCGGCCAGCACCAGCGCGTGCTGATCGCGCGGGCGCTCGCCGCCGAACCCGAGCTGCTGATCATGGACGAGCCGATGGCCGGTGTGGACCTGGCCAGCCAGGAGGTGCTGGCCGGGACGCTGCGCCGGCAGGTCGCCGCCGGTACGACGGTGCTCCTGGTGCTGCACGAGCTGGGCCCGCTGGAGCCGCTGATCGACCGCGCCGTGGTCCTGCGCGACGGCTGCGTCGTCCACGACGGGCCGCCCCCGGAGGCCGTCGGCCAGCACGCCCTGCCCGGCCACGACCACGTACATCCGCACGCGGCCGACGAGCCGCTCCGCACGGGACTGCTCACATGATCATGGAAATGCTCGAATCCGCGTTCATGCAGCGCGCACTGCTCGCGGCCCTGCTGGTCGGCATCACCGCCCCGGCCGTCGGCATCTACCTGGTGCAGCGCCGACAGGCCCTGATGGGCGACGGAATCGGCCATGTCGCGATGACGGGTGTGGGCCTCGGATTCCTGATGTCGACCAACCCCATCTGGATGGCGACGCTCGTCGCGGTCGTCGGCGCGGTGCTGATGGAACTCATCCGCATCTACGGCCGCACCCGTGGCGACATCGCGCTGGCGATGCTGTTCTACGGAGGCATGGCGGGCGGTGTCCTGCTGATCGAACTCTCGGACACCGGGTCTGCGGCCAACCTCACCACGTATTTGTTCGGCTCCCTCTCGACCGTCTCCGACCAGGACGTCGTCGCGATCATGCTGCTCGCGGCCTTCGTCGTACTGGTCTCGCTGGGCCTGCGGCGGCAGCTGTTCGCCGTCAGCCAGGACGAGGAGTTCGCCCGGGTCACGGGGCTACCGGTGCGGGCGCTGAACCTGCTGGTCGCCGTCACCGCGGCGGTCACGGTCAGCGTCGCCATGCGGGTGGTCGGCCTGCTGCTGGTGAGCGCCCTGATGGTGGTCCCGGTGGCCGCCGCCCAGCAGATCTCGCGCTCCTTCAAGGCGACGTACGCCTTGGCTGTCACCATCGGAGTGACGGTCGCCCTGGCCGGAACCACCACCTCCTACTACCAGGACGTGCCGCCGGGCGCGACCATCGTGATGCTCGCCATCGCCGTGTTCGTCGTGTTGACCACGCTGGCCGCGCCCCTGGCACGGCGGCGGGCGAAGGCGATGGAGGCGAGCGGCGCCGGCGGCGCGGTCGGAGCCGAGTGCACCGTCGACGTTCCGGGTACGCGAAGCCCGGGCGACGACGTCAAGGTCTGAGCCCGGCAGGGGCGCGCCCCTGCCGGAACGGGCCCGCGCGCGGGCCTGGCACAATGGCCCGACGTATGTGCGGGCGAAGCGAGGAGGCACCTGTGACCACGGCGCCAACCGGCGGGAACACCGCCCCGGTGCGAGGCCGGTCGACCCGGCAACGGGCCGCGGTGGCGGCGGCGCTCGACGAGGTCGACGAGTTCCGCAGCGCACAGGAGCTGCACGACATGCTCAAGCACCGCGGCGACTCGGTGGGCCTGACGACGGTCTACCGCACGCTGCAGTCGCTCGCCGACGCGGGCGAGGTCGACGTGCTGCGCACCAGCGAGGGCGAGTCGGTGTACCGGCGTTGCTCCACCGACGACCACCACCACCATCTGGTGTGCCGGATGTGCGGCAAGGCGGTCGAGGTCGAGGGCCCCGCGGTGGAGCAGTGGGCGGAGACGATCGCGGCACAGCACGGCTATGTGAACGTGGCGCACACGGTCGAGATCTTCGGCACCTGCGCGGAGTGCGCGGCGAAGGCCGGCTGACCGGTACTCGGTACGGCTGTGGCCCGCACCCCGGTCCGTCCGGGGTGCGGGCCACAGCCGTGCGCGGCCTGTGCAGCGGCCTCAGACATCGGACCGCGTGCGTTCAGGCCTTCCCCAGATGCGTCGTGAGCAGGGTCCGCAGCCGTTCGACAGCGGCCGTGTCCGCCGCACCGCGCTTGGGCAGGACCATCAGACCGACGCCGTGCTTGTCGCCGGTGAGGAGGACGAACACGTCGTCGGTCTCGGCGTAGCGCGAGTACATCCCCCACTTGCTGGTGGCGTCGCCGTCCCGGGACGTCAGCCGGATGCCGCCGTCGTCGACCACGGCACGGAACTCGCCCTGCCGGGCCGCCATCTGGTGCAGCTGACGCGCCTGGATCTGCGGCAGCAGATACAGGCAGCCGAAGGCGACGAGCCCGAGGCCCAGCAGGAACCACAGCCGCCAGGTCATCGCGTCCACCAGCACGAGCAGCGCGAAGCAGGAGATGCCCAGCCCGCCGGCGATGTGCAGCAGGCGTCGGGTGCGGCGTCCGGCGGGGGTGGCACGCATGCGGGCGCTCAGGGCGGACGCCATGTCACGGACGGTGGGCTCGTAGACGAGCACCACCGCCCCGCTGTCCTGCTGTGGCCGCCCCTCTTGTGTCATGGCCCCTCCCAGTGGCGGTGATGAGCCGTGATCGTAGCGACCGAAGACGACGTCCGGGCCGGACGGCCGCGCACACCGCGGGCCGGGCCGGGGGAAGGCCGGGTCAGACCGCCGGGCCCTCGGGGCGGCCGCGCATCGCCTCGAGCTCCTCGTTCGGGATCGCACCACCGAAGCGGCGGTCGCGCTGCGCGTACTCGAGGCAGGCGCGCCACAGGTCACGGCGGTCGAAGTCCGGCCACAGCACGTCCTGGAACACCATCTCAGCGTAACTGGACTGCCAGATCAGGTAGTTCGAGATGCGCTGCTCACCGCTGGGGCGCAGGAACAGGTCGACGTCCGGCATGTCCGGGTAGTAGAGGTACTTCTGGAACGTCTTCTCGTTGACCTTCGACGGGTCCAGCCTGCCCGCCGCCACATCGCGCGCGATGGCCTGCGCCGCGTCCGCGACCTCGGCCCGGCCGCCGTAGTTGACGCAGAAGTACAGGGTCATCGCATCGTTGTCGACCGTCTGCTCCTGGGCGACCTGGAGCTCCTGGACGACCGACTTCCACATCTTCGGCATGCGGCCGACCCAGCGGATCCGGATGCCGAGCTCGTTCATCTCGTCACGGCGGCGGCGGATGACGTCCCGGTTGAAGTTCATCAGGAAGCGCACCTCGTCGGGCGACCGCTTCCAGTTCTCGGTGGAGAAGGCGTAGAGGGACAGGTTCTTGACGCCCATCTCCAGGCAGCCCTTGAGCACGTCCAGCACGACACCCTCGCCGACCTTGTGGCCCTCGGTGCGGGGCAGGCCCCGCTCCTTGGCCCAGCGGCCGTTGCCGTCCATGACGCACGCCACGTGGTTCGGCACCAGCTCGGCCGGGATCCTGGGCGGACGAGCGCCGGAGGGGTGCGGCTCGGGGACCTTGTACTCGCGGCGGGACCGGCCCAGGATTCCGCGTCGTGCCATGCGGTTCACATCTCCTATTTCGCTACTTCTCTACGTACCTCAGGGAGCGCAGGCCGCGCTCCAGGTGCCAGTGCAGATAGGCGGACACCAGTCCGCTGCCCTCCCTGACATGGCGCGCCTCGCACGCGTCCGCCGTCGGCCAGTCGCCGGTCAGCAGCGCGCTGAGCAGCCCGATGGCCTCCGCAGAGGGTACGACGCTGCCGGGCACCCGGCAGTCGCCGCATATGACGCCGCCCGCGGCGACGGAGAAGAACCGGTTGGGCCCGGGAAGCCCGCAGCGGGCGCAGTCGTCGAAGCTGGGGGCGTAGCCGTTGACGGCGAGGGAGCGCAGCAGGAAGGCGTCGAGCACCAGGTTCGGCGCGTGCTCGCCCCGCGAGAGGGTGCGCAGCCCACCGACGAGCAGCAGATACTGCTGCACGGCCGGCTCGCCCTCGTGGTCGGTGAACCGCTCGGCGGTCTCCAGCATGGCGGTGCCGGCCGTGTAGCGGGCGTAATCGGTGACGATGCCGCCGCCGTACGGAGCAATGGTCTCCGACTGGGTGCACAGCGGCAGCCCGCGCCCCACCAGCTCGCTGCCGCGTGCGAAGAACTGCACGTCGACGTGGGAGAACGGCTCAAGCCTGGCCCCGAACTTCGACTTGGTCCGCCGCACCCCGCGCGCCACGGCGCGTA
Source organism: Streptomyces peucetius (assembly GCF_025854275.1). Classification (NCBI taxonomy): domain Bacteria; kingdom Bacillati; phylum Actinomycetota; class Actinomycetes; order Kitasatosporales; family Streptomycetaceae; genus Streptomyces; species Streptomyces peucetius. The sequence goes on from NZ_CP107567.1 coordinate 2,475,778, forward strand.
CGCGGCCGTGACCGCGCGTGAGCAGGGTGATGACGCGGTCCGCCTCACCCAGCTTCTGGGTGCGCAGGACGACACCGTCGTCACGGAACAGGCTCATGGCCCCATTCTCCCGTACGAGCGGCGGCGTCCGGTCACGGGTTGCGCGGAAACCAGAGAATATACATGCGAAGCGATATACTGATACACGTTGCCATATACACAGGAGGTTACCCAGTGAGCCGCACCGTGATCGACCTTGACGACGAAGCCCTCGCTGCCGCTGCCATGGAGCTCGGCACCACCACCAAGCGCGACACCATCAACACCGCGCTTCGCGAGGTGACCGCACGGTACCGGCGACTGCGTGCGCTGGAGGATTCCCGCAAGCACGTCGCCGACGGTGGCGTGGACATCGACATCCTCCTGGACAAGCGCAAGTACCGGGGCGGCGCCCGGGACGACGAGCCCACCGAGTCACGAAAGAGCGCGTGAGTGAACGTCGCCGACTACCTCATCGACACCTCGGCACTGGCCCGTGTCATGCTCGGTCAAGTCGCCACCGAGTGGGACGGCAGGATCGGCGCCGGTCTCGTCGCGATCTGTGACTTCACCGAGCTGGAGGCTCTGTTCTCGGCCAAGTCGACCGCAGATCGCGAGCGGCTGAAGCGCAACCTCGACACCTACTACGCCTGGTGCCCGCTCCCGGACGGCGTCTACCGGCGGGCCCGCGTCGTCCAGGAGCTGCTCACCGCGAAGGGCGAGCATCGCAGCGCGGGCCCGGTCGATCTTCTCGTGGCCGCAGTCGCCGAGGAGGCGGGCCTCACACTGCTCCACTACGACCGGGACTTCGAGACCATCGCCCGCACCACAGGACAGCCGACCCGCATGATCGATCTCCGGAACTGACCGTCAGGGCAGTTCGCCCCGGCTGCGGGCGTTCACGTACGCCGTCGTCGCGCTGATCCGCTCGGCGGCGGTGGCCGGGCGCACGCTGTCCGGGGCGCACTCCCACTCCCGGCCGCCGCCGACGGGTCTGAGCGACAGGAACGGCCCCGCCTCGCCCATGAGCCGGCCCACGCGACCAGTACGGGTGTCGACGACGTACGAGCCGATCGGCGGGATCTGCGTCATGGGGCCTCGTCCAGACCCCTGGGCAGGGCGGCGGCGATCAGGCGGACCGTGTCGACGTTGCAGCGGCCCAATTCGACAAGCGGGCAGGGAACGTCCCGGGCGTACGAAGCGGGGTCGATACGCAGGGACGGGAGAGTGATCCCGGACCGTTTCAGAGCAACGCGCAATGTGTTCACGGCTTCCTCCGCCTCCGACATGCACGCCACGGGGTGACGCGGCGCCTTTTCGTTGCTCGACATGATTTCCCTTCCATGGTCCGCTTTACGAATCGCATTACGACGGTGACGCTCCGCGAGTACCCTGATCAAGGGTTTGCCCGCTACAACTGGGCAGCTGAGCAAGGGGGTTGATCCATGGCCAAAGCTCCACGTCAGGCGGCTTGGGAATTCTTCGGCGCCGAACTCAAACGGCGGCGGGAGGTCGCGGAACTCACCCAGGAGGAACTGGGCGCGCGGGTGTTCGTATCGGGCGGATACATCGGCCAGTTCGAACAGGCGATTAGGAAGCCGCAGTCGGATGTGGCACAGAGGATCGACGAGATACTGCAAACCGACGGTATTTTCGAGCGCATGTGCCGCAAGCTCGTCAATGACTCGCGGTACGCCGAGTACTTCGCCGCCGCGGCGGAGCTGGAGGCGCTGGCGATGCACATCTGCGAGTTCGAGCCGTCTGTGGTCCCAGGGCTCTTGCAGACTGGCGAATACGCCACCGCGGTGACCCTGGCGAGCAACTCGCTCGCACCCGCAGACTTCATCGAGGCGACAGTCAAGGCGCGGCTCGACCGCGCACAGATCATCGAGGCCGCTGAGCGGCCCACGTACTGGGGAATCCTGCACGAGACGGTGCTGCGTGTGCCGGTGGGCGGCCCGATCACCATGGCCCGCCAACTGGACCATGTGGCGGCGCTCAGCCGCGACCGGAAGGCACTCATCCAGGTGCTGCCGTACTCAGCGGGCGCCTACGCCCAGATGGGCAAGACGCTCAAGCTGATGGAGTTCGACGACGCACCGCCAACTGCCTATACAGAAGCCGTGTATTCGGGGAACCTGCTGGACGATCCGGCCCTGGTGAAGCGTGCACAGGCAACTTACGATCTGCTCAGGGCCGCCGCTCTGTCGCCGGAGGCGTCCCTGACCCTGATCGAATCGGCGGCGGAGGACTTCAGACGATGCGCGAGTACGACCTGAGCAGGGCCCGGTGGCGCAAGAGCTCGTACAGCGACGGGGACGGCGGCAACTGCCTCGAGATCGTCGACGACATCCCCGGCGTCGTGCCCGTGCGGGACAGCAAGGTCCCCGCCGGGCCCGTTCTCCTCGTCACCGCCGCCGCCTGGGACGCCTTCATCAAGCAGACCTTTAAGAGGGCATAAGTCCGCCTTATGAGGTCATAGGGCTGGGCCGAGTACTGACTTAGGCTTGCCTTTGTTTAGGGTTACCGGCGAGCCAGTTGTCGCCGCTCGAAGGGAACCTGTCATGCCCCGCCCCCTGCGGGTAGCCATCGTCGGAGCCGGCCCCGCCGGGATCTACGCCGCTGATGCGCTGCTGAAGTCCGAGGTGGCTGCTGCCGACCCCGGCGTGTCCATCGATCTCTTCGAGCGTATGCCCGCTCCCTTCGGCCTGATCCGTTACGGCGTCGCCCCCGACCACCCGCGGATCAAGGGCATCATCACGGCCCTGCACCAGGTGCTCGACAAGCCGCAGATCCGCCTCTTCGGCAATGTCGACTACGGCAACGACCTCAGCCTGGACGATCTCCGCACCTTCTACGACGCGGTAATCTTCTCGACCGGCGCGACCGCCGACCGGGCGCTCGACATACCCGGGATCGAGCTGGACGGCTCGTACGGCGCGGCCGACTTCGTTTCCTGGTACGACGGGCACCCGGACTGGCCCCGCACCTGGTCGCTGGAGGCGGAGAAGGTCGCCGTGCTCGGCGTCGGCAACGTCGCGCTCGACGTGGCGCGCATCCTCGCGAAGACGGCGGACGAGCTGCTGCCGACCGAGATCCCGCCGAACGTCCACGACGGCCTGAAGGCGAACAGGGCCAAGGAGATCCACGTCTTCGGGCGTCGCGGCCCCGCGCAGGCGAAGTTCAGCCCGATGGAGCTCCGCGAGCTGGACCACTCCCCCAACATCGAGGTCATCGTCGACCCCGAGGACATCGACTACGACGCCGGCTCGATCGAGACCCGCCGCGGGAACAAGCAGGCCGACATGGTCGCAAAGACCCTGGAGAACTGGGCGATCCGCGACGTCGGGACGCGGCCGCACAAGCTGTTCCTGCACTTCTTCGAGTCCCCGTCCGAGATCCTCGGCGAGGACGGCCGGGTCGTGGGCCTGCGCACCGAGCGCACCGCGCTCGACGGCACGGGCAACGTGAAGGGCACTGGCGAGTTCAAGGACTGGGACGTCCAGGCCGTCTACCGCGCCGTGGGCTACCTCTCCGACGAGCTGCCGAAGCTCCCCTGGGACGTCGCGACGGGCACGGTCCCCGACGAGGGCGGCCGTGTGCTGGAGGAGTCCGGCGAGCACCTGGACTCGACGTACGTCACCGGCTGGATCCGGCGCGGCCCGGTCGGTCTCATCGGCCACACCAAGGGTGACGCGAACGAGACGGTGTCCAACCTGCTCGCCGACCACGCGAACGGCCGCCTCCAGACCCCGGCCTCGCCCGAGCCGGAGGCGGTGGAAGCCTTCCTCACGGAGCGGAACGTCCGCTGGACGTCCTGGGAGGGCTGGTACAAGCTCGACGCCGCCGAGAAGGCGCTGGGCGAGCCTCAGGGCCGCGAGCGCGTGAAGATCGTCGAGCGCGAGGACATGCTCGAGGCGAGCGGCGCGTAAAGCCGATACGAGAGGGGCCCGGCGGCCGTGACCGCCGGGGCCCTCTCGTGTGTTCGTGGTGCGCGCCGAACCGGCCGGCGCGCCCGCTCAGCCCTCCCCGGGCGTCACCAGCCCCGATTCGTAGGCGATGATGACCAGTTGGGCCCGGTCGCGGGCGGCCAGCTTGCTCATGATGCGGCTGACGTGCGTCTTGGCCGTCAGCGGGCTCAGCCCCAGCGACTCGGCGATCTCGGTGTTGTTCATGCCGCGGGCGACCAGCGCGAGGACCTGGCGTTCGCGGTCCGTGAGGCCGTCCGGGCCGCCGGACCTGGGGAGTTGAGGAGCGGAGAGGACGCGCGCGATCAGTCGGGACGTCGGACCCGGCGAGAGAAGGGCCTCGCCGGCCGCGACCGTGCGGATCGCCGCCAGCAGGTCGGCCGGCTTGGTGTCCTTCACCAGGAACCCCGACGCGCCGGCCCGCAGCGCCTCCATGATGTGCTCGTCGGTGTCGTACGTGGTCAGGACGAGGACCTTGACGCCCGCGAGGTCGTCGTCCGCGGCGATGAGGCGGGTGGCCGCGATGCCGTCGAGTTCGGGCATGCGGATGTCCATGACCACCAGGTCGGCCCGTTCACTGCGGGCGAGTTCGACGGCCTCCGCGCCCGTGCCGGCCTGGCCGACGACCTCCATGTCACGGGCGGATTCCACCAGCATCGCGAACGCCGCCCGTACCAGGGTCTGGTCGTCGGCGAGCAGGACGCGGATCGGGTTCACGGCGTTCATACGGCGGCCTCCGACGGCTGCAGGGGCAAGGTCGCGGCGACTTCGAAACCGGGTACGTCCCCGCGCGGGCCGGCCGCCAGCGTGCCGCCCACGCTGCGCGCCCGCTCCCGCATCCCGAGGATGCCGAAGCCGGAGCCGTGGACCGGCGCCGGGGCGTTCCCGTCGTCGGTGACCTCGACCCGCAGGGCGTCCCCGTCGCGGACCACCGTCACCGTGATACGTACCCCCGACCCGCCGTGCCGCACCGCGTTCGTCAGCGACTCCTGCACGATCCGGTACGCGGCCGCCGCCACGGCGGGCGTCAGCGGCGCGTCCCCGGTGCGCAGGTTCAGCTCCGCGCCCGCCGTCCGTACCAGTTGCGGAAGCGCCGCGAGGTCCGGCAGCGGGCCGTCGCAGTCCGGGCCGTCGGCGCGCAGCACCTCGAGCGTCGTGCGCAGTTCGCCGCGCGCGGTACGGCAGGTCTCCGCGATGTCGTCCAGTGCCTTGGCGATCGCGGCCCGGTCGAGGCGGTCGGGGTCGACGCTCAGGACGTGGGAGGCGACGGAGGTCTGGACGCCGATGAGGGTGATGGAGTGCGCGAGGAGGTCGTGCAGATCGCGGGCGATCCGCAGCCGTTCCTCGGCGACACGGCGGGCTGCCTCCTCCTCACGGGTGCGCTCGGCCCGCTCGGCACGGCCCACCACGGAGGCGATGTAGCGGCGGTAGGTGCGTACGTCGACGCCGCAGACCAGTACGGCGAGGATCCAGCCGGAGGTGCGCAGCGACTCCAGGCCCTCGTGGGTGCCGACGTTGAACATGATCGTCAGGGTGACGCCGATGACGAGACAGCCGACGAAGAACGTGTACAGGGGGCGTGCGGTGACCGCCACGGTGTAGAGGGCGAGCAGGGACGCCGGTACGGGCGCGGCGTGGGTGTTGTCCAGCGCGTGGTACGGCCCGACGCAGGCCACCACGGCGAGGAGTACGGGCCCGGGGTACGCCCGCCGCCACACCAGGGGCACGACGCTTCCCGCGAGGAGCACCCACCCCAGGGCGTCCGGCCTGCGGCCGTGGTCGACGAGAAGCGCGAGCGCGAGGGAGAGGGCGCCGAAGGCCGCGGCGATGAAGGCGTCGTTGCGGGTGCGGTGGGGGACGGTGAGGGGGTCGCGGCTGATCGCGTCGATCACGCGCTCGCCGAAGCGGGGGCGGGTGGGGGCGAGTGTGTGCGGCACGGGTCCATCCTGAGCCAGTAGTTGCATTTCCCCCACCCCGCCCTTCCCCGCTGTGGGAAGGGCGGGGTCGGGGGCGGGGCCCCGCGGGCTACGGGCGGCGGCTGAGCCGGCCGGGCCACCACACGCGTCGTCCCAGCAGCAGACTCGCCGACGTCACCAGGTACGTACGCACCAGGAAGGTGTCCAGCAGCACGCCCACCGCCACCAGGAAGCCCATCTCGAAGAGCGGCACCAGCGGCAGGTTCATCAGGACGGTGAACGTGGCGGCGAGCACGATGCCCGCCGAGGCGATCACGCCGCCGGTCGTGCGCAGCGCGGTGAGCGCCGCCGCCGCGGGCTCCGCGCCCGCCAGGGCCTCCTCGCGCATCCGATGCATCAGGAAGATGCCGTAGTCGACGCCGAGGGCGACGAGGAAGACGAAGGAGAGCAGCGGCATGCTCGGGTCGAGCCCTTCGAAGCCGAAGACCGGTTCGAAGAGGAGTCCGCCGAGCCCCATGACGGCTCCCCACACGGCCACCACGGCGGCGGTGAGCATCAGCGGTGCGACGATGCTGCGCAGCAGGACCATGAGGATCAGCAGCACCGCGGCGAGCACGAGCGGGATCACGATCTTCTGATCACGGGCGTTGGTGTCGGCCAGATCCATTTGCTGGGCGCTCGGCCCGCCGACGTGGCTGCCTTCGAGGCCGGCGCGCAGTGCCTTGATGGTGGCGCTCTCGCCCGCCGTCTCCGGCGCGTCCTTCGCGAAGACGGTGATCTCGGTCCAGCCGCCGCCGGAGCGGCCGGCTCGCGCCGAAGCCACGCCTTCGGTGCCCTGTGCCTCGGCCAGGGCCTCGGCGGCGCGGCCGGTGGGTGTGACGACGGTGATGGGCTGGGTGCCCTGTCCCGGGTAGGCCTCGGTGAGGACCTTCATCGCGGCCACGGACTCGGGCTGCTGCGTGAAGCTGTCCTCCTGTGCGAGGTTGCCGGGCAGGTTGAACGCGCCGAGGGCGAGCGCGCCGAGCAGCAGCACACCGGAGACGAGGACGGCGGCCGGACGGCGGCCGGCGGAGCTGCCCATGGCGGCGAAGACCGAGCGGCGCTGCTTGGGCTCGGAACCGTACGCGGGCACCAGCGGCCAGAAGACGCGGCGCCCGAGCAGCACGAGCACGGCGGGCAGCAGGGTCAGCATGGCGGCCAGGGCGCACACGACGCCGACGGCGCCGACCGGTCCGAGGCCGCTGGCGCTGTTCAGGTCGGCGGCGAGCAGGCACAGCAGGCCCGCCGCGACCGTGCCCGACGAGGCGAGGACGGCGGGGCCGCAGCCGCGCAGGGCGGCGAGCATGGCGTCGTACGGCCGCTCGATGCGCCGCAGTTCCTCGCGGTAGCGGGCGACGAGCAGCAGGGCGTAGTCGGTGCCCGCGCCGAAGACCAGGACGGTCATGACGGCGGCGCTCTGACTGGTGACGGTCAGGTCGAAGCCCTGGATGAGCCCGTAGACGAGTGCCTGCGAGGCGACGGCGGCGGCGCCGACGACGGTGAGGGGCACGAGCCACAGGAAGGGGCTGCGGTAGGTGAGGATCAGCAGCACGGCGACGACGAGGACGGTCGCCAGCATGAGCGTGCCGTCGATGGTCTCGAAGACCTTCTCCATGTCGGTCATCAGGGCGCCGGGCCCGCCGAGGGCGGCGTCGAGCCCTTCGACGGGTGCGGCGTCCAGCCGTTCCCGCACGTCGTCGACGAGGGCGATGCGCGCGTCGTTGTCGGTGCCGGGCTCGGTGGTCGACATCGGGTACATCAGGGTGGTGCCGTCCTCGGACGGGATGCCCTGCGGCGGGGGGCCGTCGAACGCGTGGGCGCCGGTGATCAGGTCGATCTGCTCCTGCGCGTGGGAGCGGTCGGCGGCGGTGAGGCCGCCGTCCCGGTGGTAGACGACGACCAGTTCCGTCGACTCCCCGCCGGGGAGGGCCTGTTCGATCCTGGCGACCTGTGTGGAGTCGGCACTCGCCGGCAGGTAGTCGACGACGTTGTCCCGCTGGGCGTCGGCGAGTTGGCCGGCGAAGGGCAGGGCGAGCGCGATGACCGCGGCCCACAGTGCCACCACGGCCCACGGCACGGCACGCCGACCGCCCGGGCGGGCGGGTGGCTTCGCCGGTGGTGTCTCGCGTGCGGTCAGTACGGGCCCCATGGGCGTCTCCCCTTCGTACGGGCGTCCGGTGACTGGATGCGTCACCAGCGTCCCGTCGCGGGGAGGCGGATTCGTCGCGCGCGAGGGCGAGATGGCCCGTACTCCGCGGGGCGGCATGCCGGCGGCCGTACTCCCCGTGGAGTACGCGGCCGTTCAGGGGGCGGACCGGTCGGGTCAGAAGGGGGCGCGGGCCGTCTCCATCAGGCGCACCGTGTCGTCCTCGTCCAGTTGCAGCGCCGCGCCCACGGTGGTGAGGACCTCGCGCTCGGCCTGGGTGTAGGGCCCGTCGGCGAGGGCGATCCGTGCGCCCTGGAGCAGGATCGACTCGCGTCCGGCGGGGGCCAGGTGCGGGGCGAGCGGTTCGAGCGCCTCGTGGAGTTCGATGGCGAGCGCCGCGCCGTAGGGGCCGGCATCCGCGATGTACCGGCCGGTGTCGGCGGCGAGCGCCTCGATCAGGGAGGTGAGCTGGTCCTCGGTGCAGTCGTCGAGCCCGGCGGCGCGCACGGTGTGGACCGCGGTCTCGCGGACGCTGCGGGAGGAGGTGCCGCCGGAGGCGAGCACGGCGAGGGCGACGGTGTGCACCGCGTCCCTGAGCATCGCCGAGAAGCGGCTGGTGGTGGGGTGGTCGAGGGCGTCCGTACTGAAGTGGCCGTGGCAGGCGGCGCATTCGACGACGGGTCCGGCGAGGCCGCGCGGCAGCAGCGGAACGCCGAGGACCGCGAAGCGGCGGCGGCCGGTGCGGCGGCGGTAGTTGCGGTCGCCTCCGCAGTCGGGACAGAAGAACTCGCCGTCGCCGACGGTGTTCCAGGACGTGTGAATGCCGCATACCCGCAGTTTTCGGACGGACATTCCCCGGGCTGGCAGCACCTCGCACCTCCATCACGCTGCGGCAGCGCTGCCGCGTTGACGTGATGTTAGCCACATGAACGATGTCGCGTCAGCACCCCGGAGGAGGTGTGAATCGACATGGCTGATTCCGCTCCCCGGCACAACTGCGTGCACAGCAGCGCAAAACGCCGGACCTGCTCACGATCGAGCAGGCCCGGCGTCCGGGACCGAAGTGCGGGTGTGTCAGCGCGCCGCGCGGTTGACGGCCGAGACGACCGCCTTCAGCGAGGCGCGCGTGGTGTTGGCGTCGATGCCGATGCCCCACAGCACCTGGCCGTCGATCGCGCACTCGATGTAGGAGGCTGCCTGCGCGGACGCGCCCTCGCTCATCGTGTGCTCCTGGTAGTCCAGCAGGCGTACGTCGACGCCGATGCCGTTCAGCGCCTCGAAGAACGCGGAGATCGGGCCGTTGCCGGAGCCGGTCAGCACGGTGTCCGCACCGTCGACGACCGCCTCGACGGTCAGCGTGTCGACGCCGTCCGTGTCGGTGGTGGTCTGACCGGAACGGATCTGGATGCGCCCCCACGGGTTCTCGGGGTTCGGCAGGTACTCGTCCTGGAAGACGGACCAGATCGCGGACGGGGTGACCTCGCCGCCCTCGGTGTCGGTCTTGGCCTGGATGATCTTCGAGAACTCGATCTGCATCCGGCGCGGCAGGTCCAGCTTGTGGTCGTTCTTCAGGACGTAGGCGATACCGCCCTTGCCGGACTGCGAGTTGACGCGGATGACGGCCTCGTAGGAGCGGCCGACGTCCTTGGGGTCGATGGGCAGGTACGGCACGGCCCACTCGATGTCGTCCACGCTCCTGCCGGCGGCGGCCGCGTCGGCCTCCATGGCGTCGAAGCCCTTCTTGATGGCGTCCTGGTGGGAGCCGGAGAAGGCGGTGTAGACCAGATCGCCCGCGTAGGGGTGGCGCGGGTGGATCTCCATCTGGTTGCAGTACTCGCTGGTGCGGCGGATCTCGTCGATCTGCGAGAAGTCGATCTGCGGGTCGACGCCCTGGGAGAACAGGTTCATGCCCAGGGTGACCAGGTCGACGTTGCCGGTGCGCTCGCCCTGCCCGAACAGGCAGCCCTCGATACGGTCCGCGCCCGCCATGATCGCCAGTTCGGCGGCGGCGACGGCGGTGCCGCGGTCGTTGTGCGGGTGGACGGACAGGCAGACGTGCTCGCGGCGGGTCAGGTGCCGCGACATCCACTCGAAGCGGTCGGCGTGCGTGGAGGGCGTGGAACGCTCCACGGTGGCGGGCAGGTTCAGGATGATCTCGCGGCCGGGGCCGGGCTGCCACACGTCGCAGACCGCCTCGCAGACCTCCAGGGCGAAGTCCAGCTCGGTGTCGGTGAAGATCTCGGGGCTGTACTGGTAGCCGAAGGCGGTCTCGTCGCCCAGCAGCTTCTCCGCGTACTCCATCACCAGCCGGGTGCCGTCGACCGCGATCTGCTTGATGTCGTCCTTCGAGCCGCGGAACACCACGCGGCGGAAGGTGGGAGCGGTGGCGTTGTACAGGTGGACCGTGGCGCGCCTGGCGCCGACCAGGGACTCGACGGTCCGCTCGATCAGGTCCTCACGGGCCTGCGTCAGCACCGAGATGGTGACGTCGTCGGGGATCGCGCCCTCTTCGATGATGGAGCGCACGAAGTTGAAGTCGGTCTCGCCGGAGGAGGGGAAACCGACCTCGATCTCCTTGTAGCCCATGCGTACCAGCAGGTCGAACATCTCGCGCTTGCGCGCGGGGCTCATGGGGTCGATCAGCGCCTGGTTGCCGTCCCGCAGGTCGGTGGACAGCCAGCGCGGGGCCTTGGTGATCCGCTGCTCGGGCCAGGTGCGGTCCGGGATCTCGACGGCCTCGTACCGGCCGTACTTGTGGATCGGCATCCCGGACGGCTTCTGCATGTGCGTCGTGTTGGTGATCGGGGTGGGACGGCCGATCCACTGCGACTGGGACATGACGTGGGGCTCCTCTGATCCTGCGGGAAGGGGGCCGACTGGGTCGAAGCAGCACCAGACTCCGCGGGGAGGGGGTCGGCCTACGACTACAAGCCCTCGCCGCGGCAGCTAAGGAGAAGCAGCCCGAAACGCATGATGCGAAGAAGACTAGCCGAGCCTCAGCGTGAGCGTGGGGTCTGTTTCAGTATGCGGGACGACCGGCCAGTAACGGTCAAATGTTGCCTATCACTCCATTTCATTAACCACTCTCGCTTTCCGCGACAGACCCATCACGTACTGCCACATTCGCTTCATGGACATTCGCACCCCGGTCTTCTGCGGCATCGTGCCGCCGCACATCCTCGACAAGCTCGCCCGCGCCGACGACCCGGCCGTCTCCGGACCCGCCCGGCGCACCCTCCAGGCCGACGCCGCGCACCGCACCGGGCGCCGGCTGACCACCGTGATCGGTGCCGCCGCACGCGCCGTCGCCGCACCGGCCGACGGGCCGCGACGCACCGTGTACGACGCGCGGAACGGCACCGCGCTGCCGGGCACCCGGGTGCGCGGCGAGGGCGAAGAGGTGGTCAAGGACGCCACCGTCAACCGTGCGTACGCGGGCCTCGGCGCGACCTTCGAGCTGCTGACCGCCTACGGACGCAGCTCCGTCGACGGGGCCGGCCTGCCGCTGGACGCGACCGTCCACTACGACGAGCAGTACTCGAACGCCTTCTGGAACGGTGAGCAGATGGTGTTCGGTGACGGTGACGGCGAGGTGTTCCTCGACTTCACCGTCGCGGTCGACGTCATCGCGCACGAGCTGGCCCACGGCCTGACCCAGTACACGGCGAATCTGAGCTACTTCGGCCAGCCCGGCGCTCTCAACGAGTCGGTGTCCGACGTGCTGGGCTCACTCGTCAAGCAGCGGACCCTGGGCCAGAGCGCCGACGAGGCCGACTGGCTGATCGGCGCGGGGCTGCTCGCGCCCCGGGTCGAGGGCGTCGCACTGCGTTCGATGAAGGCGCCGGGGACCGCGTACGACGACGACGTGCTCGGCAAGGACCCGCAGCCCGCCACGATGGAGGACTACGTCCGGACGGGCCGCGACAACGGCGGTGTCCACATCAACTCCGGCATCCCCAACCACGCCTTCTACCTGCTCGCCACCCGGCTCGGCGGGCGGGCCTGGGAGCGGGCGGGGCAGATCTGGTTCGACGTGCTCACCGGGGGCGAACTGCCGGTGGACGCCGACTTCGGGAGCTTCGCCCGGCTGACGACGGCCGCCGCGAAGGCGCGCTACGGCGACGGCGAGGAACTGGAGGCCGTGCTCAAGGCATGGTCGCAGGTCGGCGTGAAGACGTCCGAATGACCACCCGGGCCGGGCGGCCCGGCTGTCGCCCGGCCCCGCTGTGTACTAGAACGGGAACCATGCGTATCCAGGTAAGGCGTACGGGCGGCTTCGCCGGCATCGAGCGTCACGCCGAGGTCGACACCTCGGAGCGGGACGACGCGGGCGAGGTGCACGCCCTGGCGGAACAGGCGGTGGCGGACGGCCGGGACACCCCGCCCATCGGGGTCCCCGACGGATTCAGCTACCAGCTCACGGTTGACGGGCGCACGGTCTACTGCTCCGATCCCCGGCTGACCGACGCACAGCGGCAGCTGATCTCGCTGGTGCTCAAGGAAGGGTCCTGACCCTCGCCCTGGGGCCCCGGCCCCGCCCCTCGCTCAGAAGCCCAGCTTCCGCAGCTGCTTCGGATCGCGCTGCCAGTCCTTGGCGACCTTCACATGCAGGTCCAGGAAGACGGGCGTGCCCAGCAGCGCCTCGATGTGCTTGCGGGACTTCATGCCGACCTCCTTCAGGCGCTTGCCCTTCGGGCCGATGATGATGCCCTTCTGGCTGGGTCGCTCGATGTAGACGTTGGCGTGGATGTCCAGCAGCGGACGGTCCGCGGGGCGGTCCTCACGCGGCAGCATCTCCTCGACGACCACCGCGATCGAGTGCGGAAGCTCGTCCCGCACGCCCTCCAGCGCGGCCTCGCGGATCAGCTCGGCGACCATCACCTGCTCGGGCTCGTCCGTGAGGTCGCCCTCCGGGTAGAGCGGCGGGCTCTCCGGGAGCAGCGGGATCAGCAGGTCGGCGACCAGCTGCACCTGCTTGTCGCCCACGGCGGAGACCGGCACGATCTCGGCCCACTCGAGACCGAGCTCCTTGCCGAGCATGTCGATCGCGAGAAGCTGCTCGGCGAGCGTCTTGGAGTCGACGAGGTCGGTCTTGGTGACGATCGCGACCTTGGGGGTCTTCTTGATCCCGGCGAGTTCCTTGGCGATGAAGCGGTCGCCGGGGCCGATCTTCTGGTCGGCGGGCAGACAGAAGCCGATCGCGTCCACCTCGGCCCACGTGGTGCGCACCACGTCGTTGAGGCGCTCCCCGAGCAGGGTCCGCGGCTTGTGCAGCCCCGGGGTGTCGACCAGGATCAGCTGCGCGTCCGGACGGTGCACGATGCCGCGCACCGTGTGCCGGGTGGTCTGCGGCCGGCTCGAGGTGATCGCCACCTTCTGGCCGACCAGAGCGTTCGTGAGGGTGGACTTGCCCGCGTTGGGGCGGCCGACGAAGCAGGCGAAGCCGGCCCGATGGGGGGCTTCGGAAGACTGGGTACGAGCGCTCATGGCGCCCATTGTCCCTGATGTCACGGGCCCCCGGTCACGCGCGCCCGCCTCCGGCGCCTCCGGCCGGGCCACCGCCCCCTCTCCCCGGAACAAAGCCGGCCGGCGTCCCCCGGTGCGCGGGGCGCCGGCCGGCGTCCTGTTCAGGGACGGGGAGCCGAACCGGGCGGCTCACTCATCCGCCGGTGCTCCACAGGACGTCACCGTCCTCGAAGGCGCCTTCGGACCCGAACGGGTCCTCACCGCCGCGCAGCGCGCTCACCTTTCTGCACAACACCGTTCCCGAACCGCTTTCCGAGCGGAGGGAAACGACGAGAAAGCGGTCCTCCCATTTCGGATCCAGCCCGGAGAATTCCAGAATCCGGTCCGCTTCCTCCGCAATCGCGGACATCAGCTCGACCGATGCGTACCGGGTGACGAGCTGCATGGCGCTCACGCCCTCGAAGAGAATATCGAGGCACCTGTTCTCCGTGTCGTCCGGAACGGACCGGAGAAGCAGCTGGGAATGGCCCACCCCATAACGCCAGACCTTGAAAACACGGTCCGAGCGGAACAGGACCCGCGCGCCGGGGGCGTCACTTGAAGGGGTTGTCAACCACCACACCTCCTCGGTACCAGGTGATCCTATCCCAGGCGTGCGACGACTGACTGATCTGATAGAGCTCCCAGTTCGTCAGTCCTTCGAATCCGCTCGAGTCGACCGTCCTACCGGCCTTCGCCGAGGCCACCGGGTCGGTGAAGCCGTCCAGATCGAACGACATGCGCGTGGTGGAACCCTCCGCGAGATACGCCTGGAATTTCTTGTACAAAGGCGCCGTTTCCGGGCCAGTCGTGATAGGTGGTCGCCCCGCGCTCCATACCGAACGCGTCCAGCGCCATCGGATTTCCGTCGGCCTCCTGAAGGCCGAGGGCGATGTGGTCGCAGATAACGAGCCGCATGTCAGCGGCATTTGGGGCCGGTTTCCGCGGGATCGCGCACTGGTGGGTCGCGCTTCAGGCGCCCGGTGCCTCAGGCGCGCCGGTGCGTCCGTGCGCACCGGCGCGTCCGTGCGTCAGGCGCCCGCCGGTGTGTCAGGCGCCCGCGGGCGTGGACGACGTGAGGGAGCCGTCCGGGGCGGCGAGCAGGACCGGGGTGTCCGGACCGCCGAGGTCGCGCACGGCGGCCCGGTCCTCGTCGGCCGGGGCGCCGGCCTCCGAGACGACAGCCGCCGCCTCCAGGGACTGCGCACCGCTGGCGACCGCCATGGCGACGGCGGTCTGCAGCGCGCTGAGCTTCAGCGAGTCCAGGGCCACGGTCCCGGCGACATAGGTACGGCCGGTCTCGTCGCGCACGGCCGCGCCCTCGGGCACACCGTTGCGGGCCCGGGCGCTGCGCGCCAGCGTGATGATCTTGCGGTCCTCGGGGCCGAGGTCGGAACTCTGCGTCATGCCCCGAGCATAGATCGGCGCCCCGGTCAGCCCGCCACGGGATACACCGAGCCGCGCCGGCCCTCGGGGCCCGCCAGCCAGGCCAGCTTCGCCGCCGTGTCCGTCGTCCCGTCGGGCACCGGCGTGTGCATCACGATGACCAGGTCGGGGCGGGCCGGCACCCTCAGCTGCGTCGACTCCAGGACCAGCCGGCCCGTCAGCGGATGCTCCAGTTCCTTGCGGATCTGCCCGCCGGGCGCGATGTCACGACGCTCCCACAGCTCGGTGAACTCGGCACTGGCCGCCTTCGCCTCCGCGACCACCGCCCGGAAGCCCTCGTCGTCCGGGCATTCCGAGCAGGCGGCCCGGAACTGCGCGACGACCTGCGGCGCGATCGTGTCCCAACCGGAGCTGCGGGCACGGTAGATCGGGTCCGTGAAGTACGCGATCAGGCAGTTCTGCACGATGTCGGGACGCATCCCGAGGACCGCCGCCGCCGCGTCGTTGTACATGACGATGTTCCAGTACCCGTCCATGATGTGCGCCGGGTACGGCATCCACGCGTCGATCAGCCGCCGCAGCCCGGCGCACATGTCCCGGTCGTCCGGATCCACCTCCGGCGCCGGCGGGTTGAGGCCCGCGAGGACGTACAGATGGCGGCGCTCCGCGCTGCTGAGCCTGAGCACCCGGCCGACCGAGTCCAGTACCTGCGGCGAGACGGTGATGTCGCGGCCCTGCTCCAGCCACTGGTACCAGGAGACACCGACGCCCGCGAGGACCGCGACCTCCTCCCGGCGCAACCCCGGCGTACGACGCCGGGCGCCGCCGTCCGGGAGACCCGCCTCCGCCGGGGTGATCCGGGCGCGCCGGCTCATCAGGAACTCGCGCAACTCCCCCAGACGGTGCGCCTTCATGGCGTCCGCCGTGCCCTGCTCGACCGACGTGGCCACGTACTCCCCCTGCTCGTATGCCCGTTCGTCTGCGTGGTGGTCCGGCCAACAGGATAAGTTGCCGCTCCCCACGGACGCTCCGGCCGCCGGAGTGTGATGCGAATGGCTACCGACATCTCCCCGCCCACCGCCGGTACGGGCGCGCCGCCCCGGCTCGACGGACGCTCCCGGCTGGTCCTGTTCGTGCTGTGCGCCGCCCAGTTCATGGTCGCGCTCGACTTCTCCGTACTGAACGTGGCGCTTCCCGTCCTCGGCCGGGACCTCGGGATGAACCCGTCGTCCCTGCAGTGGGCGGTCACCGCCTTCGCCCTGCCGTCCGGCGGCTTTCTGCTGCTGTTCGGCCGGATCGCCGACCTCTACGGGCGGCGCCGGCTGTTCCTCAGCGGCCTGGCCGTCTTCGGCGCGGCCTCGCTCCTCGCGACGTTCGCCTGGGACCCCGCGTCGTTCCTCACCGGCCGGGCGCTCCAGGGCGTCGGCGCGGCCGTCATCGTGCCCACCGGCATGTCGCTGCTCACCACCACCTTCCCCGAGGGGCCGCAGCGCGACCGGGCGCTGGGCATCAGCGGCACACTGCTCTCGCTGGGCTTCACGATCGGCATGGTGCTGGGCGGGGTCGTGACGGACACCCTGGGCTGGCGCTCGACGATGGGTCTGCTGGCGCTCTTCACCCTGATCGTCCTGCCGCTCGCACCCGGGCTGCTGCCCGAGTCCCGCACCCCGCTGCGGCCACGGCTCGACGTGCCGGGCGCGGTCACCGTCACCGGCGGGCTCCTCGCCGTGATCTACGCACTGTCCACGGCGGCCGAACGCGGCTTCGGCGGCGCCGATGTGGTCGTGACGCTCGTCGGGGGCGTCGCCCTGCTGATCGTCTTCGCCGTCGTCGAGACGCGCAGCCCCGCGCCACTGGTCTCGCTGCCGATGCTGCGGCGGCGGACGGTGGCCCTCGGCAACCTGGGCGGGCTCGTCACGTTCGCGATGATGAGCACGGTCGTGTTCGTCCTCACGCTGTACCTCCAGGAGACGCTGCGCCTGTCGGCGTTCCGCACCGGCCTGGTCTTCGGCGTGCAGGGCGTCCTCTCCGTGATCGCCGGCGTCCTCGCCCCGAAGGTCATCGGCCGTTTCGGGGCACGCCGCGTGCTGGCGTCCTGCCTCGCCGGCCAGGGCCTGTTCACCGCCGCGCTGCTGGGCCTCGGCGCCGAGTCCGGCGCGCTGCTCGCCACGGCCGGGGTCTCGCTGGCGAGCGTGTGCCACCTCGGGGCGATCATCTCGTACGGCCTGACGGTGACGTCGGGCGTGCCGGACGGGGAACAGGGCCTGGCGACGGGCCTGGTCACGACGACGCAGCAGGTGGGCATCACCGTGGGCATCCCCCTGCTGGGGGTGCTGGCGACGACGGGGCCGTCCCTCTTCGACGGGGTACGGGTGGTGCTGGCCGCGGACGCGGCGATCGTGCTTGCGGCGGCGGCGACGGTTGGGGTGGGGCTGCGGGGGCGACGGGGTCGCTGAGCGGGGGGGCGGGGGTGGGGGCCGCTGCGGGTGGGGCCGCTGCGCGGGGCCGTTCCTCCACCCCGCCCCTTCCCGAAACCGGGCTCCGCCCGGACCCCGGTACCGCGCTTCGCGCGGGTGGCCTCAATCGCCGGCCGGGCTGCTTTGCAGCCCCGCCGGCGATTGAGGCGCCGCGGCCGGGGGCGGGGGCGTCAGGGGCGGTTCAGGCGGAGGCGGTCCGCTCGGGGGAGCCCCGCCACCACGAGGTCGTAGGAGTCCTCCACCAGCTCCCTGACCATCCGGTCCGGCAGCGCCGCCACCGTCACCGTGTTCCAGTGGCGCTTGTTCATGTGCCAGCCGGGGACGATCACGCCCGGGTGGTCCGCGCGCAGGCGGACCGCGAGGTCCGGCTCGCACTTGAGGTTGGCCGTCAGCGGGGTGGCGTCCAGCGCGCTGAGGGCGAACATCTTGCCGAGGACCTTGAAGACCGAGGTCTCGGGGCCGAAGGGGAATTCCTCCACCGCGGCGTTGAATTCCAGGCAGAACGCCCGCAGTTCCTCCGGTGTCACCCCACCGCCCCTTCCGCCGCAGGCTGCTCCACCGGCTCGGAGAGCACCGTCACGATCTTGTTGCGCCGGCCCGCCGGGGACTCCGCGGTCAGCCGGAGCGCCCGGCCGTCCGGGAGGTCCACGACCGCCTCCGCGCCCGCGATCGGGACCCGGCCGAGCGCCTTGGCCAGCAGGCCGCCGACGGTTTCCACGTCCTCGTCGTCGAGCTCGTCCGCCCCGAGGCCGTACAGCTCGCCGAGGTCGCCGATGTCGAGCCGGGCCGTGACCCGGAAACGGCCGCCGCCCAGTTCCTCGACGGGCGGCAGTTCGCGGTCGTACTCGTCGGTGATCTCGCCGACGATCTCCTCGAGGATGTCCTCGATGGTGACGATGCCCGCCGTGCCGCCGTACTCGTCGATGACGACGGCGACGTGGTTGCGCTTCTGCTGCATCTCCCGCAGCAGGTCTCCCGCGTTCTTCGTGTCGGGTACGAAGACGGCCGGCCGCATCGCGGTGGAGACCAGGTCCGCCTCCGCGTCGCGGTTGATGTGCGTCTTGCGGACCAGGTCCTTGAGGTAGACGACTCCGACGATGTCGTCCTCGTTCTCGCCGGTGACCGGGATACGGGAGAAGCCGGAGCGCAGTGCCAGCGTCAGCGCCTGCCGGACGGTCTTGTAACGCTCGATGGAGACGAGGTCGGTGCGCGGCACCATCACCTCGCGGACCAGGGTGTCGCCGAGTTCGAAGACGGAGTGCACCATGCGGCGCTCCTCGTCCTCGATCAGCGACTCCTGCTCCGCCAGGTCGACCATCGCCCGCAGCTCGGCCTCGGAGGCGAACGGCCCCTTGCGGAACCCCTTCCCGGGGGTCAGGGCGTTGCCGATGAGGATCAGGAGCTGCGGGACGGGGCCCATGACGCGGGCCAGCGGCAGCAGCACGTACGCGGAGGCGGTGGCGGTGTTGAGCGGGTGCTGACGGCCGATGGTGCGCGGGGAGACGCCGACGGCGACGTAACTCACCAGCACCATCACGGCGATGGCGACGAGCAGCGCCGACCACGTCTCCGCGAACTCCTCGAGGCAGACGTAGGTGACGAGCACTCCGGCGGCCATCTCGCAGGCCACCCGCACCAGCAGGGCGACGTTGAGATAGCGGGTCGGGTCGGCGGCGACCTGCTCCAGCTTCTCGGCGCCGCGCCGCCCGGACCGTACGGCCTCCGCGGCGCGGAAGCTGGAGACGCGGGCGATGCCGGCCTCTGCGCAGGCGGCGAGCCAGGCGACGACGACGAGCGCGACGGCACCGGCGAGTAGTTGGCCGGTCATGAGACGGTCGGCGCCGGGGAGGGCCCGGTGAGACCCTTCTCCGACCGCCAGCCGTCGACGATCGCGGCCTGCAGACCGAACATCTCGGCCTTCTCGTCCGGCTCCTCGTGGTCGTAGCCGAGCAGGTGCAGCACCCCGTGGACGGTCAGGAGCTGGAGCTCCTCGTCCATGGAGTGCTGCGTGGGCGCGTCCTCGCCCTGCTTCTTCGCGACCTCGGGGCAGAGCACGATGTCACCGAGGAGCCCCTGCGGAGGCTCCTCGTCGTCCTTGCCCGGCGGACGGAGCTCGTCCATCGGGAAGGACATGACATCGGTCGGTCCCGGCAGGTCCATCCACTGGATGTGCAGCTGCTCCATGGCCTCGGCGTCCACGACGATCACCGAGAGCTCGGAGAGCGGGTGGATACGCATCCGCGCGAGGGCGTAGCGGGCGATGTCGAGGATCGCCTGCTCGTCGACCTCGGTTCCGGACTCGTTGTTGACGTCGATCGACATGGTGCGGCTGTTCTACTTCCCGTTGCGGCTGTCGTACTGCTCGTACGCGTCGACGATACGGCCGACGAGCTTGTGCCGTACGACATCCTGCGAGGTGAGCAGGGAGAAGTGCACGTCGTCGACGCCGTCCAGGATGTCCCGGACCTGGCGCAGACCGCTCTTGGTGCCGCCCGGCAGGTCGACCTGAGTCACGTCACCGGTGATCACGATCTTCGAGTCGAAGCCCAGCCGGGTGAGGAACATCTTCATCTGCTCGGGGTTCGTGTTCTGCGCCTCGTCGAGGATGATGAACGCGTCGTTGAGCGTGTTGTGAGTCAGCAGATGGTCCTCCGTGACGTACAGCGAGTCCTCAGCTGCCACCTGGATGCACACGGCTTCTTCACGGCCGGCGGGCTCGATGCTGTCGATGAAGCGCATCGGGCGTCCACCGCCGCCGGCCGCGTGGTACGTGGCACGTTTGCGAGCCAGGCGGAACGGCTCGATGTTCTCGGGAAGCCGGATGTCGACGACATGTGCGTCGTAGCGGTACGGGACGTCACGCCCCTTCGCCCTACCGGGTGCACGGCCCTCGGCCGGACGCCTACGGGTGTAGGCGACACCGCCCAGCGACTGGACGAGCCTGACCACGTCGTCCTGCAGGAGGATCGAGGTGGTCGAGTACTGCACGCGACAGCTCTGCCCGTCCTGAGCCACGGGACCGCCGTCCGCGTCCAGCAGGCCCTGGAGCAGCGCCAGCCTGACCTCTGCCGAGTTCTGAAGGTAGAGCTCCGGAACGAACTTCGAGTGCGAGCGGGTGCCGAGCAGGTCCAGCGCGCGCAGCACGCCGGTCACAGGGTTCTCCAGGGTGATCACGTCGCCCTGTGCTCTCACCCTGTTCAGGACGTAGTCCACGTGGGACTTGCGACGGACCACGACGCCGGGCAGTGCCGCGTCGAGCGCCTCGGCGAGCTCCGGGTCGTCCGTGGCGAAGGAAGGAGTGGTGCTGCCCGTCAGGCAGCCGTCGCCGAGCAGCAGGCCGAGAGCGTAGGGGTCCATCGGGACCTCACGCTCTGGGAGGCACACCGGAGCCGTCAGGAGCGGCAATTCGTACCGCCTGGCGTGTGCCGCGCGGAGGTTGCCGATCATCTCCTTCGTCTCGAGGACCCGCCAGGGCTTGTCCCGGCGACGGTCGGAAGCGGTCCGAACCGTCCAGAGGTGATCAGCGCAGCAGAGAGTCGAGGAACCATCCTGCGCCGTGAGGCGGTAGATGTCCTTCTCACCTTGCGGGTAGACGCCGAGGACGGGGGTCGGCTCACCGCTGGACCCGATGACCAGGTCTCCGACTTGAAGGTCCCCAATGGGACGGAATCCGTCCGGCGTCAGAACCTTGGTGAAGACCGGCTGCGCGCGCCCGCGCATGTACGCCAGGGGCGCGACCTCGATCGTGCCCGCCGCCATCAGGCGCGGGATGGAGTCGGGGTCGAGCATGTCGTGCAGCGCGTCGTACAGCGGCCGCAGATACGGGTCGATCTTCTCGTACAGCGTGCCGGGCAGGAAGCCGAGGCGCTCACCGGCCTCGACCGCGGGGCGGGTCAGGATGATGCGGTTGACCTGCTTGGACTGCAGTGCCTGCACGGCTTTGGCCATGGCGAGGTACGTCTTGCCGGTGCCCGCCGGGCCGATGCCGAAGACGACCGTGTGCTTGTCGATCGCGTCGACGTACCGCTTCTGGTTGAGCGTCTTGGGGCGGATGGTGCGGCCACGGCTGGAGAGGATGTTCTGGGTGAGGACCTCGGCCGGGGTCTCGGCCACGGCCTCGCCGGAGCCGTCGTCGGCCGCCCTAAGCATGGCGATCGAGCGTTCCACTGCGTCCTCCGTCATCGGCTGCCCGGTGCGGAGCACGAGCATCATCTCGTCGAACAGGCGCTGGATCAGGGCTACTTCCCGAGCGTCCCCGACCGCGCTCACCTGATTGCCCCGGACATGGATGTCGGCCGCCGGGAAGGCCTTCTCGATCACGCGCAGCAGGGCGTCACCCGAGCCGAGAACCGTCACCATCGGGTGCTTGGCCGGGACCGTGAAGTGGGCTCGCGCCTGGCCCGGCGCTGGGGTCTGGTCTGTGGGTGTCTGAGTCATGGGCCGGCTCTGTGGCCTGCACATACCTCCCGTTGCAGGGTTCTCGCTGCTCGACAACCTCTGGAACATCCAGAGTACGACGTGCCACTGACAAGGCCGAAGGCTTTTACCGAGCCGGTCGGCGCCGCCTCAGGCAGAGCGGCCGAAGCCGATCGTGGGGACCGCACGGCGCAGCGGCCCCGGCCTGGCAGGAGCCGGCAGCAGCCGCTCGAGGAAACCGTACCGGCGCAGGGCTGCCGGGTCCTGGTCCCGCAGGGCCCGGACGGACCCCCACCAGGCCGCGACCTCCGACCAGCCGGGAGCGGACAGCGACCCGCCGAACTCCTGCACCGACAGGGCCGCGGTCAGCCCGGCGAAGGCGAGCCGGTCGGCGAGCGGCCAGCCCGCCAGCGTGCCGGTGACGAATCCCGCCACGAACACGTCCCCGGCGCCCGTCGGGTCCAGCGCCTCGACCTGGATGGCGGGGACCTCCGCGCTCTCGCCGGTGGAGCCGTCCACGGCATAGGCGCCTTCCGCGCCGAGCGTGACGACGGCGAGCGGCACCCGCTCGGTCAGGGCCCTGGCGGCGGCGCGCGGGCAGTCGGTGCGGGTGTAGCGCATCGCCTCGGCCGCGTTCGGCAGGAAGGCCTCGCAGTGCTCCAGGTCGGCCAGGTCGTCCGGGTTCCAGCGTCCCGACTCGTCCCAGCCGACGTCGGCGAAGACCCGGGTGCCCTTGCGGGCGGCCTGGGCGATCCAGTCCGCCCGGATGCCCGGGGTGAGGGAGGCGACCGCGGCACGGGCGGGCGGCGGGCAGTCGGGGGCGGGTTCGGGCGGCGGGGCCTCGTGGCCGTGGGAGACCATGGTGCGCTCGCCCTCGTACGCCATGGAGACGGTGACCGGGGAGTGCCAGCCGGGGACGGTCCGGGACAGGGTCAGGTCGATGCCCTCGCCCTCCTCGAGGGCGTCCCAGCAGTACTCGCCGTAGTGGTCGTCCCCGAAGGCGGCGGCGAGGGACGTGCGCAGCCCGAGACGGGCCAGGGCGGTGGCCATGTTGGCGACGCCGCCGGGGCTGGACCCCATCCCGCGGGCCCATGACTCGGTGCCGCGCACAGGGGCGGAGTCGAGGCCGGTGAAGATGATGTCGAGGAAGACATTGCCGGTCAGATACACGTCGCAGTCGGGATCGCCCGGCGTCCGCAGTGCCGCGAGGGGGTCGAAGCACGCGGCCGCGGAGGCCGCGGGTCGGGCGGCCGCGAGGGGGCCGGGGCCGGCCGGCCGCGACAATTGCTTTCCGTTACGAGTCGTCACCGTGGGCACTCCCGTACATGGTGCAGTTTCAGCCAGTCTGCCCGACGCCACCGACACCGGGCCGGAAGACGGGCGCGGAGACGCGGCTGCGCGATCGGCGGCCGGGTCTTCCCCGAGGACGCCGGCCGGTCCCTCCGGCCGGTCGGCAAGGGCCTACAGGGCCACCGGACGCAGGATGCCGAGCAGCATCCGGACCAGTTCGTCGACGAGTTCGTCCAGCGTCGCGTCCACCCATCCGACCGCCCAGTCGTGGAGCAGTCCGTTGACGCTGCCGATGAAAGCCGCCGCGGCGACCCGGTAGTCACGCGGCTCGGCCTCCCCGCGCTCGACGGCGCGCGCCGCCTCGGCGCAGATAAAGTCCACCCAGCGGGCCCGGCGCGCCAGCCGCTGCCGCTCCATCTGCGGACTGACCCCGACGATCTCGAGGAAAGTGATCCGGATACGCCGCGGATCGCCCGTCACGTTCGCCGCGTAGGCGCGGAAGACCTCCGTCGCCCGCTCCGCCACCGGCAGTTCCACGGCCCGGGCGAGGGCCGCGAGCGCCGCCTCCTCGGCCCAGTCGTTGACCTGGAGGTGCAGGGCGGCGAGCACGTCCTCGAGGGTGCGGAACTCCTCGTAGAACTGCCGGGTCGAGAGCCCGGCCGCCTCGCTCAGCGCCGCGACGGTGGTCGCGCGGTAGCCCGGCGCGTCACCGAACAGCTCGAGGCCCGCGTCGAGGAACCGCCGGCGGCGGTCCGCCCGGCGCTCCTCGGCCGACCTGCCTCCGTATCGGCCGGTCGCCGGCCGGACCCTGCCTGCCACGGGCACCTCCCTCGTCGTTCGCGGACTCATTTTGGTGTTCGGCGTGTCCGAAGTCTTGTGAAGCCCCGCATTGCTCGTTACTTTCCAGTAGCTCAATCTGAACGGTTCCGTTTTCAGACTGCGCCCGGACCACTGGGGCCGCCTCCGTGGAAGGAACGACGATGTCTCTGTCCAGCACCAGGCGGGCCGTCGGCGCGGCCGTCGCCGCCCTGGCTCTGACCGCCACCGCTTCGGTGACCGCGAACGCCGCGGCCCCCGCGGCCCCGGACGCGGGGGCCCTTCGGGAGGCGATGTTCGTCGGCAACAACTGGGACGGCACCGCCGATGTCATCGAGGCCCGCGGCGACTTCGCGAGGATCGGCCGGATCGACGTCATCCCCGACAAGAACGAGCGGCTGAGGGAGATCTACCTCAACCCGGTGAAACTGGCCTTCTTCCTCGGCATCCGCCAGGGCCCCGGCGAAGGCCACGACCAGTTCGTCGACGACATGTACGCGACCCCCGACGGGTCCGCCATGGTCGTCTCCCGCCCCAGCTTCGCCGACGTCGTCTCGATCGACCTCGCCACCGGGAAGATCAACTGGCGTTTCCCCGTCTCCGGTTTCCGCTCCGACCACATGGCCGTCTCCCCCGACGGCAAGCGCGTCGCCGTCTCCGCCTCCACGTCGAACACCGTGCACGTCCTCGACATCGAGACCGGCGAACAGGCCGGTTCGTTCACGACCGGCGACAAGCCGCACGAGAACGTCTTCACCGACGACGGCCGCTACCTGTGGAACATGTCCATCGGCGAGGTGAACACCGCGCTCGACGCGCCCTGGCTCGACTGGACCAAGGGAGACCGCCGTATCACCGTCGTCGACACGCGGACCTTTCAGCAGGTGAAGGTCATCGACATGCGCGAACGGCTCGACGCCTTCGGCCGCAAGGACCTCTCCGACTCCATCCGGCCCGTCGCCTTCACCCCTGACGAGTCCAAGCTCTACTTCCAGGTGTCGTTCTTCAACGGGTTCGTCGAGTACGACGTCGCGACGGACAGCATCACGCGGGTGAAGACGCTCCCGAAGAACCCGGCGACCAGCGAGGACCGCACCACCTGGGTCAACGACTCCCGTCATCACGGCATGTCCATGAACCCGAGGGGCGACAAGCTCTGCGTCGCCGGCACCATGGACGACTACGCCACCGTCGTCGACCGGGACACCCTGCAGGAGGGCCCGCTGGTGCCCGCCGCCAAGCCCTACTGGGCCACCGTCAGCGGCGACGGCAAATCCTGCGTCATCTCCGAGAGCGGCGCCGACGCGGTCACCGCGATCGACTTCGCCACCGGCAGGAAGGTCGCCACCGTCGCCGTCGGCGACCACCCGCAGCGGGTGCGCATCGCGCACGTACCGGCCGGCTGGACCGGCCCCGCGGGGGACTGAGCCGCCGGGCAGGCCGGACGCGCGCGCCGCGCCGGGCCCGGCCTGCCCTGCTCTGCTGCTCTGCCCTGCGCTGCGCCTAGCCGGCGTGCTCGAACTCGTACGCCTCCACCTCGGCCAGATACCGGGCGCGGCGCTCCTCGTCGTCGTCCAGGAACGACGCCAGGAACGAGTTGCGGGCCAGCTCCCGCAGCTGCTCGTCCTCCAGACCCAGCGCCTCGTGCACGGCGTGGAAGGTGTCGCCGACGTAGCCGCCGAAGTACGCCGGGTCGTCGGAGTTGACCGTGCACATCAGGCCGGCCTCCATCATCCGCGCCAGCGGATGGTCCTCCAGCACGTCGACGGCGCGCAGGCGTACGTTCGACAGCGGACAGAGCGTCAGCGGGATCCGCTCGCCCGCCAGCCGTGTCACCAGCTCCGCGTCCTCCATGCAGCGCAGCCCGTGGTCGATCCGCTCGACGCCGAGAACGTCCAGGGCCTCCCGGATGTACGCCGGTGGTCCCTCCTCGCCCGCGTGCGCGACCCTGCGCAGACCGAGCGCCGCGGCCGCCTCGTACACCGCGCGGAACTTCGACGGCGGGTGGCCGGTCTCCGCGGAGTCGAGGCCCACGCCGGTGATCCGGTGCAGATACGGCTTCGCCGCCTCCAGGGTCGCGAGCGCCGACTCGGCCGGCTCGTCCCGAAGAAAGCACATGATCAGGCGGGTGGAGACGCCGTGGCGCTCCTCGGCCCGGTCGAGGGAGCGCGCCAGACCCTCCACGACCGTGCCGATAGGGACGCCGCGAGCGGTGTGCGCCTGCGGGTCGAAGAAGATCTCCGCGTGCCGCACGCCCTGCGCGGCGGCACGCTCCAGGTAGGCATCGGCCAGATCCGCGAAGTCCTCCTCGGTGCGCAACACCGCCATCAGCCCGTAGTAGAGGTCGAGGAAGGACTGCAGATCCTTGAACAGATAGGCGTGGCGCAGCGCTTCGGCGTCCGCGAAGGGCAGCTCGACGCCGTTGCGCGCCGCGAGCGCGAAGGCGAGTTCGGGTTCCAGGGTTCCTTCGATGTGAAGGTGGAGTTCGGCCTTGGGGAGGGGCATGATCACATCCTAGGCGGTGCCACCTCGGGACCACGGGGCACGGGCGCGGGGGCGCGCGCAGCCGGCCCGGAGCGGGGAGCTCAGGCCCGCTTCGGCACGGGGACGCGCCAGAGGTCCCTGGCGACGGTCACCTCGCCGTCGAAGCCGGCGGCCGCCCTGGCCTGCCGCTCGAACTCGGCGGCGGCGTCCGTGTACCGCTGCGAGAAGTGCGTCAATACCAGGTGGCGGACGCCCGCCTCCTGCGCCACCCGACCCGCCTGGCCAGCCGTCAGGTGGCCATGGTCGGCGGCGAGTTGTTCGTCCTCGTCGAGGAACGTCGACTCGATCACGAGCATGTCGCAGCCCTCCGCGAGCGCCTGCACGCCGTCGCAGAGCCGGGTGTCCATCACGAACGCGAACCGCTGCCCCCGGCGGACCTCGCTCACCTCGTCGAGGGTGACCCCGTCGAGCACACCCTCACGCTGGATCCGGCCCACGTCCGGGCCCTTGATGCCGTGCGCCGCCAGCCTCTCCGGCAGCATCCGGCGGCCGTCCGGCTCGACGAGCCGGTAGCCGTAGGACTCGACGGGGTGCGACAGCTTGTGCGCGTGCAGGGTGTAGCCCGCCGTGCTCGCGACGACTCCGTCGGCCGAGACCGGGGCCTCTTTGAGCTTCACCGTCTCGCGGTACGCCGTCGCGTACCGCAGCCGGTCGAAGAACCGCTGCCCGCTCTTCGGGTAGTGCGCGGACACCGGGTGCGGGACCTGGTCCAGATTGATCCGCTGGATCACCCCGGCGACGCCGAGGGAATGGTCGCCGTGGAAGTGCGTGACGCAGATCCGGTTGATGTCGTGCGCCGACACACCGGCGCGCAGCATCTGGCGCTGTGTGCCCTCCCCCGGGTCGAAGAGCAGCCCCTCACCGTCCCAGCGCAGCAGGTAGCCGTTGTGGTTGCGGTGCCGGGTCGGGACCTGGCTGGCCGTGCCCAGCACCACGAGTTCACGTACGGACAAGGTGTGTCGCTTCCGTCTACCCGGGCGGCCACTCGAGGCCGCGGCCTGCGAGCACGTGCGCGTGGGCGTGGAAGACGGTCTGGCCGGCGCCGGAACCGGTGTTGAAGACGACGCGGTAGCCGCTCTCCTCCGCCTTCTCGTCGGCGGCGACCTGTCCTGCCTCACGCAGCACGTCCGCGGCGAGCTGCGGAGCTCCCGCGGCGAGCGCGGCGGCGTCCGCGTAGTGCGCCTTGGGGATCACGAGGACGTGGGTCGGGGCCTGGGGGTTTATGTCACGGAAGGCGACGGTGGTCTCCGTCTCACGCACGACCGTGGCGGGCACCTCCCCGGCGACGATCTTGCAGAACAGACAGTCCGCCTGCGGTTCTCCGGCCATGCCGCGGTCCCTCCTGACGCTCCGACGACTTGCAGGAGCATCGTATCGGCCGGTGCCGGGCCCGTGGTTGGCGCCGTGACCGGAGGCCGGCAGGGCATGCCAGCGGCAGCTGGGAGCGGGCCGTTCTGCTGCACCCGGGCCCCGGCTGTACGTGCCTGCGGGCCGGGGGCGCCCCACGGCACGGGGCCAGGAGACCCGGGGCCCCGGCTTCCGGGCGAGCGGGGGGCTCCCACGGCACCGGGCCAGAAGCCCAGGCCCTGGTTCCGGGGCGGCTGCTCCCCACGGCCACCGGGTCGTGAGGAGCGGCCCCGGGCTACGGGAGCGACGGCGGTTGCTTCGGCGGGATCTCCGCGAGGGAGGACAGGGCCAGGCGGATCGCCTCGTCCAGTTGCGGGTCACGCCCCGCCGCCTGGTCCTGAGGCGTGGCGACGACCTCGACGTCCGGGTCGACGCCCCGGTTCTCCACGTCCCAGCCGTAACCCTCCAGCCAGAAGGCGTACTTCGGCTGGGTGACCAGCGTGCCGTCCACGAGGGAGTAGCGGCTGTCGATGCCGACGACGCCGCCCCAGGTGCGCGTGCCGACGACGGGCCCGATGCCGAGCGCCTTGATCGCCGCGTTGACGATGTCGCCGTCGGAGCCGGAGAACTCGTTGGCGACGGCGACGACCGGACCGCGTGGCGCGTCCAGCGGATAGCTGGACGGCTGCATGCCGCGCGGCAGGTCCCAGCCGACGATACGGCGGGCCAGCTTCTCGACGACGAGCTGCGACGTGTGACCGCCCCGGTTCTCCCGCACGTCCACGACCAGGCCGTCCTTCGCCACCTCGACCCGCAGGTCGCGGTGGATCTGGGCCCAGCCGGGCGCCTGCATGTCGGGAACGTGCAGATATCCGAGGCGGCCGCCGGACTTCTCGTGGACGTAGGCACGCCGGTCGGCGACCCACGCGTGGTAGCGCAGCGGCTCCTCGTCGGCCAGTGGGACGACGACGGCGTGCCGCGGGTCACCGCCGCCGGCCGGGGAGACGGTCAGTTCGACGGGCTTGCCCGCCGCACCGACGAGCAGCGGCCCCGGGCCCCTGACCGGGTCGACGGGCCGGCCGTCCACGGCGAGCAGGGTGTCGCCGGCGCGCAGGGCCACACCGGGTGCGGCGAGCGGGGAGTGCGCATGGGGGTCGGAAATCTCGGACGGCAGGATGCGGTCGATGCGCCAGGTGCCGTCGTCCGTACGGGAGATGTCCGCGCCCAGCAGGCCCTGCCGGGTGGACGCGTCGCCGTGGCCGCCGTGCGGCATGACGTACGCGTGCGAGGTGCCCAGCTCCCCTTGGACCTCCCACAGCAGGTCGACGAGGTCGTCGTGGGTCGCGACCCGGTCGAGGACGGGCCGGTATCGGTCGAGCACACCGTCCCAGTCGACCCCGCCGAGGTCGGGACGCCAGAAGTGGTCGCGCATGAGGCGCCCGGCCTCGTCGTACATCTGCCGCCATTCGGCGCCCGGTTCGACGGTGCGGCGCACCCGGGACAAGTCGACGGTGACGCTCGCGGCGTTGTCGTTGGCGTCGTCGTCGTGGGAGGCCTCGCGGTCGCTGGGGACGACCTTGAGCTTGTCGCCGGTGTACAGCAGGACCCGCTTGCCGTCGCCGCTGACGCGGAAGTAGGAGGCGTCGGAGGAGAGTTCCTCGACGCGCTGCTTGCCGGTGTCGTACCGCTCGAGGGTCGTCCTCGGCTCCGGGTCCTCGGGCGTGGCGCGGGTGGCGCCGAGGACGCCGCGCAGCGGGTGGCGCAGCCACAGCAGCCCGTCCTTGGCGGCGCGCAGCGTGGAGTAGCTGGCGGCCTCCACGGGGAACGGCACTATGCGGTCGGCGAGTCCGTCGAGGTCGATACGGGTGACGGGCTCCGCGCTCTCGTCCTGGTCCAAAGAGCCGTCCTTGTCCGACTCGAAGGGCCGGCCGTGCCGCTGAGGCCCGAACGGCGACGGGGTGGTCGCCGCCAGTGTGATCAGGTGCGGCCGGCATCCGCCGACGAAGGCCAGGTCGAAGACGTGGGCGTCGTAGACCGGGTCGAAGGCGCGCTCGGAGAGGAACGCGAGGTGCTTGCCGTCGAGGGTGAAGGCAGGCTGGAAGTCGGCGAAGCGCAGCGGCGTCGCCTCGGAGACGGTCAGGTCACCCGTGTTGGCAAGTTTGATCTGCCGCAGTGGGCTGGGGCCGGGGTGCGACCAGGCGATCCAGGCCGAGTCGGGCGAGAAGACCAGGCCGTCGGCGTCGCCGTGTTCGCTGCGGTCGACCTCGCGCACCTCGCCGGTCTCGCGCTCGACGAGCAGCACCCGGCCGTCGTGCGAGGCGACGGCGGCTCGGCTCCCGTCGGGAGCGACGGCCAGGCTCAGTACGCGGCCGAGCCGACCGGCGGCGAGCCTGCGCGGCGTGGCGCCGGCGGCGGTACCGGTGGCGGGCGCGAACTCGAGCGCGTCGTCGCCCTCCGCGTCGGTCACCCAGACGACGTACTGCTCGCCGTCGACGCGGAACGTGCGCGGCATCCGGGCCCGTACACCGGGCTCGACGGCCAGCGAACGAGCCGGCCCCTCGCGGTGGGTGACCCAGTGGATGCCGCCGCGGATCTCGACGGCGCTGCCGCGCCCGGTGTGGTCGGGGGCGGCGCCGCCGAGGTGGTCGGCGGCATCGACGGGCCGTGGCTGGAGATCGGTGCGCTGTCCGCCGAGCCGGAGATCCAGACGACGCGGTTCGGCACCGTCCAGGTCGTCGAGGAGCCACAGTTCACCGGCGCTCGCATAGGCGACGCGGGTGCCGTCGGTCGCGGCGTGGCGGGCGTAGAAGCCGTCGAGGCCGGTGTGGCGGCGCAGGTCGGAGCCGTCGGGCAGCGACGAGTACAGGGCGCCGACGCCCTCGTGGTCGGAGAGGAAGGCGATGCGGCCCCCCACCCAGAGCGGGTACTCGATATTCCCGTCGATGTCCTCGTGGAGGCGTACGAACTCCCCGTCGTCGTCGCGGTCGAGCCACAACTTGCCCGCCGTGCCGCCGCGGTAGCGCTTCCAGGCAGCCGCCTCGCGCCCCATGGTGGCCGACAGCAGCAGCGTGCGCGGACCGTACGCGACACCGCCGACCGGCCCGTAGGGGAGCCGGGTGGCCAGGCCGCCGTCGAGCGGCACCGCGTGCGCCCAGCTGCGGCGCAGGGACGCCTGGCCGTGGGTGGTGAGCGCCAGCACGCGGCCGTCCGGTGTCCAGCCCCGTACGGAGGTCCGGTAGCTCCCCCAGTGGGTGAGCCGCTCCGACGGGCCGCCGTCGACGGGGGCGACATGCACCTCGGGCAGACCGTCGCGGTACGAGGTCCAGGCGATACGGGTGCCGTCGGGCGAGATCCTCGGATGGTTCACGGGCATGTTGTCTGCGCTCACGCGCCACGCCCGGCCGCCGTCGAGCGGCGCGACCCAGACGTCGTCCTCGGCGGTGAAGGCGATCAGCTCACCGTGCAGATGCGGATACCGGAGGTAGGCAGGGTGCGTCACACCGTCACCCTAGGCAGGTGGCAGCCCCAGGGGCAGGGTTTTCGATCACTTGGCCGGAACAGAGGTCACGGTTTCCGTCACGGTCACGGTGACCGTGGGCCGCGGCGGCCCGGGAACGGCGGGAGTGCCGCCCGGCGCGGAGGTGCTGCTCGGGGCCGTGGTGCAGTCCCCGAGCATCGTCGCCCGGAACACGATCTTCTTCTCGACCCGGGCGGTCAGATCTCCGTGGACACACCTGCCCGAACGCTCCTCCGTCACCGTGCCGTTGACGGTGATGTCCTGACCGGAACGGGTCTCCCCCCGGCAGTCCACGGTGGCCCGGCCCGGCGGAGACGGGGACGGGGGCGGTTCCGGGGACGGGGACGCGGCACCGCTCGCGGTCGCCGTCCCCCGGTCGGCCTGCGCGGTGCAGCTGAGCCAGGCCACGTCGAACGTCAGACGCTCGAGGGTGCTGGTCGCGGTCCGGTCCGTGGTGACGGCCACGGCGGCGGAGTTCAGCCCGCCGGCGGTCGGTTCGCAGGCGGCCAGGGCGCCGACTGCCGCTGCTGCTGCGGCGGTTGCGGCAATGACGCGCCGCGCTCTTGTCCGGGGGTTCCGGGGGTTCCGGGGGTTCCGGGCGGGCATGACGCCAGAGTGCCATCGTGGGTACGCGCGGAAAAGAGTGGTTGCGGCCATGTGAGGCCCCGTACGGTCGTGCCATGACCAGGAAGCCCCACCGAGTGCGCCGCCTGGTGGTCGACGCGGAGACCGCCTGGGTCTGGTCCGTACGGCACAGGCACACCCGTGGGCCGGAGGGCGTCGGCGACTGCCGTACGACGCTGTCCTTCCGGCGCGAGGGCACGCAGCGGCGGCTGGCGATCGTCTTCCGGCAGGGGCCGGGGCGCGTCGTCTCCGGCGGCTGGTGGCAGTCCGGCACCGTGGCCGCCGGCGACGCATGGCTGAATCTGCACGAACCGGGCGCGGCGAGGCGGCTGTTGGACACGGCGGCGGCCGCCGGGCTGCTGCCGTCCCGGGCGGGGACCACGGAGGTCGACGGATGGCCGCTGCTCGACGCGGCGGCCGCCAAAGGCCCGGGCGGCACGGGACGCTGAAGCCTCCCGTGGCGCCTGTGTCAGGACCAGCGGCCGGTGCGGCCCAGCAGGAGGGCTGTCGCCGCCGTACCGGCCGTGGAGGTGCGCAGGACGGTGCGGCCCAGCCGGTACGGTTTCGCGCCCGCCTGTGCGAACAGCGCCAGCTCCTCCGGGGACACGCCGCCCTCGGGGCCGACGACCAGCACGATCGAGCCCGTAGTGGGGAGTTCCGCCGTCGCCAGCGGTTCCGCGCCCTCCTCGTGGAGCACGGCCGCGAAGTCCGCCGCCGCCAGAAGTGCCGCGATCTGCTTGGTGGTTGCGCCTTCCGCGACCTCGGGGAAGCGCAGCCGGCGTGACTGTTTGCCGGCCTCACGGGCCGTCGCCCGCCACTTCGCCAGCGACTTGGCCCCGCGCTCGCCCCTCCACTGGGTGATGCAGCGCGCCGCGGCCCACGGCACGACCGCGTCCACGCCGGTCTCCGTCATGGTCTCCACGGCCAGTTCACCGCGGTCACCCTTCGGGAGGGCCTGCACGACCGTGATACGGGGCGCCGGCTCCGGCTCCTCGGGGCACTCGCGCACCTCGACGACCAGGCGGTCCTTGCCCTCGGTGGAGACGACGGAGCCGGCGGCCCCGCGTCCGTGGCCGTCCGTGAGGACGATCTCCTCACCCGGCGCCAGCCTGCGCACGGAGACCGCGTGCCGGCCCTCGGGTCCGTCGAGGGTGACGGACGCGCCCGGCGCGACCCCTTCGAGCGACTCGACGAGAAAGACAGGAGCGGTCATCACATACCACCTCCGTGCGCGAACGCGGCGCGTGCCGTGTCCGTCTCCGCTGCGAGCACCCCCACCAGCTGGGCGGCGGGCATCTCGCGCGCCAGCCGGTGCCCCTGGCCGGCCCACAGCGCCATGCCCTGCGCGTCACCGGCCTTCGCCGCGGCCTTGCGCAGACCGCTCGTCAGGTGGTGCACATCGGGGTAGGCGGCGGGCGCGTACGGCCCGTGCTCCCTCATGAACCGGTTGACCAGGCCCCGCGCGGGCCGCCCGGAGAACGCCCGGGTCAACTCGGTGCGGACGAACAGCGGGTTGGTCATCGCCTGCTTGTGCAGCGCGTGCGCGCCCGACTCCGGGCACACCAGGAAGGCCGTACCGAGCTGCGCGGCGCTCGCGCCCGCCGCCAGGACGGCGGCGATCTGACCGCCGCGCATCAGGCCGCCGGTGGCGATGAGGGGCAACTCCACGGTCTCCTTCACCAGTTGGAGAAGCGTCAGCAGCCCGTAGCCGGAGCCGTCGGACGCGGGGTCGTCGCGATGGGTGCCCTGGTGGCCGCCCGCCTCGACGCCCTGCACGCACACGGCGTCGGCCCCCGCCCACTGGGCCGCCTGCGCCTCCTCCGGGGTGGTGACGGTCACGATCGTGTACGTGCCAGCCCTGGAGAAGGACTCCAGCACATTGCGCGTGGGGCAGCCGAAGGTGAACGAGACCACGGGGACCGGGTCGTCGAGCAGTATCGCGAGCTTCGCCTCGTAGCCGTCGTCCCGCCCGCTGTCCGGGTCGCCGAGCGGCGTCTCGTACCAGGCGGACTCACCGGCCAGCTGATGCCGGTAGACGCCCACGGCGGCGGGGTCGGCGGTGCCGGGCTGCGGCATGAACAGGTTGACGCCGAAGGGGCGGGCGGTGAGCCCCCGGACCTGCTGGACCTCCTGGTACATCCCGTCCGCCGTCTTGTACCCGGCGGCCAGGAACCCCAGCCCGCCGGTCTCGGACACGGCCGCCGCGAGCTGCGGACAGGAAGCGCCGCCGGCCATGGGGGCCTGCACGATTGGGTGACGGCAGAGATCGGTCAGCGCGGAGGACATGCAGGCATCGTGCCACGTCCCCGCGACGCTGCCGAATCCCCCGTTCCGCCCCGCGCACGGGCCGCTGCGCGGGGCCGTTCCTCCTTCCCGCCCCTTCCCGGAACCGGGTGCTCCGCCCCCGGACCCCCGCGCCTCAAACTCTCCCTACGGCCCGGCGGCCGCGGGAGGTACCCCCAGCGGGGCTGGAACTTGCCCGTCTCGTCGGGGCTCCGCCCCGAACCCCGCGCCTCAAACTCTCCCTACGGCCTGGCGCCGTGGGAGATGCTCCCAGCGGGCTGGGTGTGCCCGGCGGGCCGGTTCGCCGCGCAGCGGCACATCCAGCCCGGCTTGGGGGGCACTCCCCTACGGCCTGGCGGCGTGGGGGAGACACCCCACCCACGGCCGCCAGGCCGTAGGGAGAGACTGAGGCCACCGCGCGAAGCGCGGTACCGGGTCCCGGGGCGGAGCCCCGAACGGGGTCCCGAGGGGCGGGCCTGGGGTCCGGGGCGCGGCAGGGGTCCCGGGGCGCAGGCCCGAACGGGGTCCCGAGGGGCGGGCCCGGGTTCCGGAGGCGCAGCCCCGAACGGGGTCCGGGGGCGGAGCCCCCGGTTTCGGGAAGGGGAACACGCCCGCCGCAGGCGCCACGCACCCCCACACGGGCTACCGCCCGTTGAACGCGTCCTTCAGGCGCGAGAACAGCCCCTGCTGACCCGGCTGGAACTGCCCCGTCGGCCGCTCCTCGCCCCGCAGCTTCGCCAGGTCCCTCAGCAGCCGCTCCTGCTCCACGTCCAGCTTCGTCGGGGTCGTCACCTCGACGTGGACGATCAGGTCGCCCCGGCCGCCGCCGCGCAGGTGCGTGACGCCGCGCCCGTGCAGCGGGATCGACTGGCCGGACTGCGTGCCGGGCCGGATGTCGACCTCCTCCATGCCGTCGAGCGTCTCGAGCGGGCACTTCGTGCCCAGGGCCGCCGCCGTCATGGGGATGGTCACCGTGCAGTGCAGGTCGTCGCCGCGCCGCTGGAAGACCGGGTGGGCGACCTCGTGGATCTCGACGTACAGGTCACCGGCGGGGCCGCCGCCCGGGCCGACCTCGCCCTCGCCCGCGAGCTGGATCCGGGTGCCGTTGTCGACACCGGCCGGGATCTTCACGGTCAGGGTGCGCCGCGAGCGCACCCGGCCGTCGCCGGCGCACTCGGGGCACGGCGTCGGCACGACCGTGCCGAAGCCCTGGCACTGCGGACAGGGCCGCGAGGTCATGACCTGGCCCAGGAAGGACCGCGTCACCTGCGAGACCTCACCGCGACCGCGGCACATGTCACACGTCTGCGCCGACGTGCCGGGCGCCGCGCCCTCGCCGGAGCAGGTGGTGCACACGACGGCCGTGTCGACCTGGATGTCCTTCGTGGTGCCGAAGGCGGCCTCGGCCAGCTCGATCTCCAGCCGGATCATCGCGTCCTGGCCGCGGCGCGTACGCGAGCGCGGTCCGCGCTGCGACGCCGTGCCGAAGAACGCGTCCATGATGTCCGAGAAGTTGCCGAAACCGCCCGCGCCGAAGCCGCCCGCGCCGCCGCCTCCGGCCTGCGAGAGCGGGTCTCCGCCGAGGTCGTAGACCTGCTTCTTCTGCGGGTCGGAGAGCACCTCGTACGCGGCGTTGATCTCCTTGAAGCGCTCCTGCGTCTTCGGGTCCGGATTCACGTCCGGGTGGAGTTCGCGCGCGAGGCGGCGGAAGGCCTTCTTGATCTCGTCCTGCGATGCGTCGCGGCGCACGCCGAGTACGGCGTAGTAGTCCGTGGCCACTTACGACTCCGCCAGGATCTGTCCGACGTAACGTGCCACTGCGCGTACCGCTCCCATCGTTCCGGGGTAGTCCATGCGGGTCGGTCCGACCACGCCGAGTTTGGCGACTGCCTCGTCGCCCGAACCGTAGCCGACCGAGACCACGGACGTGGAGTTGAGTCCTTCGTGGGCGTTCTCATGACCGATTCGTACGGTCATGCCCATGCCGCCCGACTCGTTCGCCTCCCCGAGCAGCTTGAGCAGCACCACATGCTCCTCGAGCGCCTCCAGCACCGGCCGGATGGTCAGCGGGAAGTCGTGCCCGAAGCGGGTCAGATTGGCGGTGCCGCCGATCACGAGCCGCTCCTCGGTCTCCTCGACCAGGGTCTCGAGCAGGGTGGACAGCACCGTGGAAACGGTACCTCGGTCCTCGTGCTCGAAGGATTCGGGAAGGTCCTGCACCAGCTTCGGCACATCCGCGAAGCGGCGTCCCACGACCCGGCTGTTGAGCCGGGCCCGCAGGTCCGCGAGCGAGGTGTCACCGAACGGCGCGGGGCAGTCGATCATGCGCTGCTCCACCCGGCCGGTGTCCGTGATCAGCACGAGCATCAGACGGGCGGGAGCGAGGGAGAGGAGTTCCACGTGCCGGACCGTGGACCGGGTCAGCGAGGGGTACTGGACGACGGCGACCTGCCGTGTCAGCTGCGCCAGCAGCCGGACCGTGCGTCCCACCACGTCGTCGAGGTCGACCGCCCCGTCCAGGAAGTTCTGGATGGCGCGGCGCTCGGGCGACGACAGCGGCTTGACGCCGGCCAGCCGGTCGACGAACAGCCGGTACCCCTTGTCGGTGGGGATCCGCCCGGCGCTCGTGTGGGGCTGGGCGATGAACCCCTCCTCCTCCAGCACGGCCATGTCGTTGCGGACGGTGGCCGGGGAGACGCCGAGCTTGTGCCGCTCGGTGAGGGCCTTGGAGCCGACGGGCTCCTCGGTGCCGACGTAGTCCTGGACGATGGCGCGCAGCACCTCGAGCCTGCGTTCGCTGAGCATTCGCGCACCTCCAGCTGTGGTTCCTCGGTGTGTGGTCTGGCACTCTGCGTGTCCGAGTGCCAGCATTCCCCGGGCCAGTGTACGGCTGCGGGGTACACGGGTAGCAAGGGTGGCAGACCATGCGGTCGGACGCGCTGCCGGGCGCGGCCCGCACATGTCGGTGCGGAGGTGATGCGGATAGCGTCGCCGTATGGACGTCAGTTGGGAAGACTTCGGCTGGGAGCGACTTGCCGAAGGTGTCGGCCGCCGCCGTCTGCCGGTCTGGGACGCGACCGTCGGCCTGGTGGTCGGCGCGGACGCCGCGCTCCTGTACGACACCGGCTCGACGCTCCGCGAGGGCGCGGAGCTACGGGCCCAGGCGCAGGCGCTGCTGGGCGGGCGCAGGGTGACGCACATCGCACTGAGCCATCCCCACTTCGACCATGTGCTGGGCACGGCCGCCTTCGCCGGTGCGGAGGTCTACGGGGCGGTGGGCCTGGACGCCCTGTTCCACCGCGAACGGGACGAGATCCGGGCCTCCGCGGTCCGGCTCGGGGTCGCGGCCGACGAGGCGGCCGAGGCGGCGGACCTGCTGGTGGCCCCGCACCACCCGGTGTGCGGCGAGTGGACGCTCGATCTCGGCGGCCGCCAGGTCCTGCTGGCCAATGTGGGACCGGGCCACTCGGGCCACGACTTGGCGCTGCTGGTGCCGGGCGAGCCGGAGGTGGTGTTCTGCGGCGACCTGGTGGAGGAGTCCGGCGAGCCGCAGGCCGGCCCGGACGCCATCACCTCCCGGTGGCCCGCCGCGCTCGACCGGCTGCTGGAGCTCGGCGGCGAGGACGCACTGTACGTCCCGGGACACGGCGCGGCCGTGGACGCGGCGTTCGTGCGGGCCCAGCGCGGCGAGCTGGCGGCGCGTTTCGGTGTGTCGTAGCGGCGGGCGGCCGTATCGTCGTGCGAATGCGCAGCTACAGCCCTGATTTCACACCGCCGTGGAAGCGGTCGAAGCCCGTCCCCGAGGTGCCGGCGGAGCCGGATCTGGTGGTCGAGGAGGTGTCGACCGGCTTCTGCGGTGCGGTGATCCGCTGCGAGGCCGGGACGGTGACCCTGGAGGACCGCTTCGGCAAGCACCGCGTCTTCCCGCTGGAGCCGCGCGGCTTCCTGCTGGAGGGCAGGGTCGTCACCCTGGTCCGCCCCGCCCCGGCAGCCCCGTCCCGGCCGTCCCGCACGGCCTCCGGCTCTCTCGCCGTGCCCGGCGCACGGGCGAGGGTCGCCCGGGCCGGCCGGATCTATGTGGAGGGCCGGCACGACGCGGAACTCGTGGAGCGGGTGTGGGGCGACGACCTGAGGATCGAGGGCGTGGTGGTCGAGTACCTGGAGGGCGTCGACGACCTGCCGGCGATCGTCGCCGACTTCGCCCCCGGCCCGGACGCCCGCCTCGGCGTGCTGGTGGACCACCTGGTCGAGGGCTCCAAGGAGTCCCGTATCGCGGCGTCGGTGACCGATCCGCACGTGCTGGTGGTGGGCCATCCCTACATCGACGTGTGGGAGGCGGTGAAGCCGTCGTCCGTGGGCATCCGCGCCTGGCCCACGGTCCCGCGGGGCCAGGACTGGAAGACGGGCGTGTGCCGGGCCCTGGGCTGGCCGGACAACACGGGCGCCGCCTGGCAGCACATCCTGTCGAAGGTGACGAGCTACAAGGACCTGGAGCCCGCGCTGCTGGGGCGGGTGGAGGAGCTGATCGACTTCGTGACGGTGCCCGGCTAGCCGGGGCGTCCGGGATCAGTCCACCAGGTCCCGCACCACCCCGTCCGCCAGCAGCCGCCCCCGCAGCGTCAGGACCGCGCGGCCCTCCTCGTACGGCGCGGGCTCCAGCAGGCCGTCGGCGAGCGCGCGGCCGGCCGCTGCCAGGCCGGCCTCGCCCAGCAGGGACAGGGGCACGCCCTCGCGCAGCCGCAGCTCCAACAGGATCCGCTCGACGCGGCGGTCCTCGTCCGCGAGGAGCTCGCGGCCCGCGCCCGGCGAGCGGCCCTGCGCCAGTGCCGCCGCGTACGCGCCGGGGTGCTTCACGTTCCACCAGCGCACGCCGCCCACATGGCTGTGCGCCCCGGGGCCCGCGCCCCACCAGTCCGCGCCGCGCCAGTACAGCTCGTTGTGCAGGCAGCGGCCTTCGGGCGAGGTGGCCCAGTTGGAGACCTCGTACCAGTCGAAGCCCGCCGCGCCGAGCACCTCGTCGGCGATCAGATAGCGGTCGGCGTGGACGTCGTCGTCGGTCATGGGGACCTCGCCGCGCCGGATGCGGCGCGCGAGCTGTGTGCCCTCCTCCACGATCAGCGCGTACGCCGACACATGGTCCGGTCCGGCGCCGACCGCCGCCTCCAGCGAGGCCCGCCAGTCGTCGTCGCTCTCGCCGGGCGTGCCGTAGATCAGGTCGAGGTTCACATGGTCGAAGCCCGCCGCCCGCGCCTCGCCGACGCATGCCTCCGGCCGACCCGGGGTGTGGGTGCGGTCGAGCACCTTCAGCACGTGCTGCCGGGCGCTCTGCATACCGAACGAGACCCGGTTGAAGCCGCCCTCGCGCAGCGCCGCCAGATACGCCGGGTCGACGGACTCCGGGTTCGCCTCCGTCGTGATCTCCGCGTCGTCGGCCAGACCGAACTCCTGCCGGACCACGTCCAGCATCCGTACGAGATCGTCCGCCGCCAGCAGCGTCGGCGTGCCGCCGCCGACGAACACCGTGCTCACCGGCCGCGGGTCGTCGCCGAGGACCTTGCGGGCGAGGCGGACCTCGTCCGCGAGGGTCTGGGCGTAGTTGTCGCGGGAGGCGAGCACTCCGCCGGAGCCCCGCAGCTCGGTGGCCGTGTAGGTGTTGAAGTCGCAGTACCCGCAGCGCGTCGCGCAGTACGGCACGTGCAGATAGAAGGCCAGCGGCCGGGCTTCGGCCCCGAGCAGGGCGGACGCGGGCAGCGCGCCGTCCTCGGGCATGGGCTCGCCGTCAGGCAGTACGGAAGGCATGCCCCCATTGTCCGTCACTCACAAGGCCACCCCGCCTGGAGCACCAGCAGCGCCAGATCGTCCCCCGGCGGCGGCCCGAACGCGTGCACCGCCGCCCTGATCCGCTCGGCGACGCCCTGCGCCGTGAGGCCGGCGCACTCGGACAGGGCCGCCGCCAGGCCGTCCTCGTCGTCGAACATCCGGGAGCCGGAGCGCCGCTCGGTCACCCCGTCGGTGACGCACAGCAGCGTGTCACCGGGCTCGAGGTCGAAGGTGTGGCTCCGGTACGCGACGTCGTCGACGACGCCGAGCAGCACCTGCGGCTCGGCGTGGACGCGGACGGTGCCGTCGGGGCGGAGCAGCAGGGGCAGCGGATGCCCGGCGCTGGCCAGGGTGCAGCGGGCACCGCCGTCGCCGCCCGGCGAGGGGACCACCTCGCCGTACAGCAGCGAGAGGAAACGGGAGTGCTGGCCTTCCGGCGGGACGGGTCCGTGACCGCCCGTGACGAGCAGGGCCGTCGCCTCCGCCGCCTCCATCGCGTCGTCGAGCAGCAGGCCGTTGAGCCGGTCGAGGACCTGGCCGACCTCGTAGCCCTCGCGGGCGAGCAGTCGCAGCCAGGGCCTGGCGAGACCGGTGACGACGGCGGCCTCGGGCCCGCTGCCCTGGACGTCGCCGAGCATGAAGCACCAGCGGCCCCCGGACCCGGCGGGGAAGACGTCGTAGAAGTCACCGCCGGCGACCCCGTCGTCGCTGGGCTCGTAGACCAGGTACGTGTCGACGCCGGGGATCTGCCCCACCCGGCTGGGGAGCAGGCCGCGCTGCAGGACCCGGCTGATGGTGGCCTG
Source organism: Streptomyces peucetius (assembly GCF_025854275.1). NCBI lineage: Bacteria > Bacillati > Actinomycetota > Actinomycetes > Kitasatosporales > Streptomycetaceae > Streptomyces > Streptomyces peucetius. The sequence continues at coordinate 2,516,693 of NZ_CP107567.1, forward strand.
GCGGGCGTACCGGCGCGCGGCGCCGACGGCCAGGGCGACTCTGCGGGCGAAGTCCTCGACGAGGGCGGCGACGTCGGCGGCCACGTGTTCGCGGCCGTTCTGGGCGACGAGCAGCACCCCGAACCGGCGGCCTCCGGCGCTCAGCGGGTACGCCAGGGCGGTGGCGGCGTCCGCGCCCTGTTCGGACGGGCACGCCGGCTCCCCGGCGCCGGGGAGGAACGGACCCCGCTCGGCGTCCGCGGCCGGCTCCCCGGTGTCGGGGAGCGCGCCCCGCTCGCGGGCGGCGTCCGCGGCGGACGCCCGGGCGCGCGGCGCGTTGCCGCCTACGGCGGACACACCGCCCTCCACTGTCCGCAGGCCGTGCCGGACGGGGCGCTCGACGCGGACGGCTGCGCCGGCCGGGCCGGTCCCGTCAGCGGACGACGCGTCGGCGGACGCGTCCGCCGACGTACGGTCCGGCCACACCACCCGCACCGGACCGGCACCCGTCGGCGCGTCCGGGAACGTCGGCGGTCCCTCACCCAGCGCCTCGCGCAGCGGCCCCACTCGCGACTCGTCGCTGTGCCACACGCCCACGAGCCGCGACGCGGCTCCGCCCCGGCCGCTCCCGCCGCCGTGGCCCTTGCTCTCGCCGTCCAGCCAGATCGCGCACCGGTCGGCGAGCCGCGGCACCAGCAGCTGACCGGCCAGCGCCGCCACCATGTCCTCGTCGAGCTGGCCTGCGAGCAGGTCGGACGCCTCGGCGAGGAAGGCCGGAGCGCCGCGGCCGGCCCACTCCAGGTCGTCCCGCCCGGCGCGCGTCCGCGTGGACGGCTCCGCGCCGTCCCTGCCCCGGCGTGCGGACGGGATCGGTGGCGCGGCGACGGGCGGGCGGATGTCACGGCCGTCGAGCGGCAGACGGGCCCACACCGTCTTCAGCGCGGCGTGGAAGGTGACACCCCAGCGTTCCGCGAGGGAGGCGACGAGGTGGAGTCCGCGGCCGTACTCGGGGGTGCCCGACTGGTCGGCGCTGTGCGTACCTCCGGTCACGCCGCTGGCGGGGTGGTGGTCGGAGACCTCGACCACCAGGGCGGCCGGTTCCCCCTGCGCCGGTTCCTCGAAGCGGCAGAGCAGTTCCGCCACGGTACCGGCGTGCACGACGGCGTTGGTGACGAGCTCGCTGACGACGACGGCCGCGTCGTCGGCGAGCCGGTCCGCGCAGCGGCCGCCCGCCAGGAACCCCAGGCCGGTCCACTCGGCGAGGGCGTCGCGCACGAAGCGGCGCCCTGCGGCCGGGGCGAGGAGGTTGCCGGGCAGGCTGGTTCGCGCGACCAGCCCGGCGTCGGACCGTGCCGGCCACACGGGAAGCGATTCGTTGCCGGTTTCGCGCTGCATCGGAATGGACCCCACCTGCGGCTCCTGATCGGTGCTGGCGTGCGCCGCTTATGACACCGACAGAGTGACAGACCGAGGGCGCCCATAAGCGCCGAGTCACGGAAGTGGGGGGAACGAAACGGCCCGGAGGGCGTAAGTGCCCGACGGATCCGGCCATGACGAGCGGCCCGACGGGCCGGACGTGGTCCGGTCCGTCGGGCCGCTTCCGTGCGTGCCCCGCGCCCGCCGCTCTCCGCGACGTCGCCAGGACTACGCCTCGCGGGAACCCGCGTACATATCGTCGATCAGGTTCTTGTACTCGCGCTCCACGACGGGGCGCTTCAGCTTGAGGCTGGGCGTCAGCTCGCCGTGCTCGATGTCCAGGTCGCGCGGCAGCAGCCGGAACTTCTTGATGGTCTGCCAGCGCTGCAGGCCCTCGTTGAGGCGCTGCACATAGCCCTCGATGAGCTGCTCGACCTGCGGGGAGGCGACGACCTCGGCGTAGCTCTTGCCGCCCAGGCCGTTCTCCTGGGCCCAGCCGAGGATCGTCGGCTCGTCCAGGGCGATCAGCGCCGTGCAGAAGTTACGGTCCGCGCCGTGCACGAGGATGTTCGAGACGAACGGGCACACCGCCTTGAACTGGCCCTCGACCTCGGCCGGCGCGATGTACTTGCCGCCGGAGGTCTTGATCAGGTCCTTCTTGCGGTCGGTGATCCGCAGATAGCCGTCGGCGGACAGCTCTCCGATGTCGCCGGTGTGGAACCAGCCGTCGGACTCGAGGACCTCGGCCGTCTTCTCGGGCAGCTTGTGGTAGCCCTCCATGATGCCGGGGCCGCGCAGCAGGATCTCGCCGTCGTCGGCGATGCGCACCTCGCAGCCGGGCAGCGGCTTGCCGACCGTGCCGGTGCGGTAGGCCTCGCCCGGGTTGACGAAGGAGGCCGCGCTCGACTCGGTGAGGCCGTAACCCTCCAGGATGTGGATGCCGGCACCGGCGAAGAAGTAGCCGATGTCGGGTGCGAGCGCGGCGGAGCCGGAGACCGCGGCGCGCAGCCGGCCGCCGAACGCCTCGCGGAGCTTGGAGTAGACGAGCGTGTCGGCGACCTTGCGCTTGGCGCTCAGGCCGAAGGGCGCGGTGGCGTTGCCGGTGCGGCGGAAGTTGTCCTGCGTGACCTTGGCGTACTCGCGGGCGACGCCGGCCGCCCACTGGAAGATCTTGTACTTGGCGCCGCCACCTGCCCGGGCCTTGGCCGCGACCCCGTTGTAGACCTTCTCGAAGATGCGGGGCACGGCCGCCATGTAGGTCGGCTGGACGACCGGCAGATTCTCGATGATCTTGTCGACGCGACCGTCGACGGCGGTGACGTGGCCGACCTCGATCTGTCCTGAGGTCAGCACCTTGCCGAAGACGTGGGCGAGCGGCAGCCAGAGGTACTGCACGTCGTCCTTGGTGACGAGGCCGGTCGCGGCGATGGCCTTGGCCATGTAGGACCAGTTGTCGTGCGGCAGCCGTACGCCCTTGGGGCGCCCGGTGGTGCCCGAGGTGTAGATGAGCGTCGCCAGCTGGTCGGCGGTGATCGCCGCGACCCGCTCCTTGACGGCGTCCGGGTTCTTGGCGAGGTGCTTGGCGCCGCGCGCCTCGAGGTCGGCCAGGGTGAGGAGCCAGCCCTCCGGGTCCTCGGCGTCCGGCTCCACGCCCGCGGAGTCGATGACTACCACGTGCCTCAGCTCGGTCAGTTCGGCACGCTTCTCACGCGCCTTGGCCAGCTGGGAGGCGTCCTCCGCGATCAGCACCCGGCTCTCGGAGTCGGAGAGGATGTACGCCGACTCCTCGGCGTTGGTGGACGGGTAGACCGTGGTCGTGGCGCCTCCGGCGCACATCACGCCGAGGTCGGCGAGGATCCACTCGACCCGGGTGGAGGAGGCGAGCGCGACCCGCTCCTCGGGGTTCACCCCGAGGTCGATCAGTCCGGCCGCGATGGCGTACACCCGCTCGGCGGCCTGGCCCCAGCTCAGGGACTTCCAGTCGTCGGGCCCCGAGCCGGTGGCGGACGGCACCGGATAACGGTAGGCCTCGCCGTCCGGCGTGGCTGCCACGCGCTCGGTGAAGAGGGTGGCCACCGAGGGCGGCCGGTTCTCGATCAGGGTCTGGGTTTCGCTCACGACGTCCTCCGGGCCGGCGGCAGCACTGCACGACTGGCTGGTTGTTTAACTGGCGAGTAACCATCGAGCCGTGCTCAGAGTAGAGCCCGTTCGACCGGCGCGTAAGAGCTCGAGGGCTGCCGCTTGATAACGAACGGAACGCGGATCCACCGGTTGGCGCAACTGATCGATGTAACAAGCATGCATTCGGGACGAAGGTTCCGGAAGGCCGAAAGGCGCCCCTCCCGGTACGGGACGGACGCCTTTCTCGCAGCACGCGGACGTGGTGGCTACTTCTTGCTCTTGCCGCCCTCGTCGCTGGACAGCACCGCGATGAAGGCCTCCTGCGGCACCTCCACGGAACCGACCATCTTCATCCGCTTCTTGCCTTCCTTCTGCTTCTCCAGCAGCTTCCGCTTACGGGAGATGTCACCGCCGTAGCACTTGGCGAGGACGTCCTTGCGGATGGCGCGGATGGTTTCACGGGCGATGACCCGGGAGCCGATCGCGGCCTGGATCGGCACCTCGAACGCCTGCCGCGGGATGAGCTCGCGCAGCTTGGCGACGAGCCGCACACCGTAGGCGTAGGCGGCGTCCTTGTGGGTGATGGCGGAGAAGGCGTCGACCTTGTCGCCGTGCAGCAGGATGTCGACCTTGACGAGGCTGGACGCCTGCTCGCCGGTGGGCTCGTAGTCGAGGGACGCGTAACCGCGCGTCTTGGACTTCAGCTGGTCGAAGAAGTCGAAGACGATCTCCGCGAGGGGCAGGGTGTAGCGGATCTCGACCCGGTCCTCGGAGAGGTAGTCCATCCCCAGGAGCGTGCCGCGGCGGGTCTGGCAGAGCTCCATGATCGAGCCGATGAACTCGCTGGGCGCGAGGATCGTGGCCCGCACGACCGGCTCGTGGACATCGGCGATCTTGCCCTCGGGGAACTCGCTCGGGTTGGTCACCGTGTGCTCGGTGCCGTCCTCCATCGTCACGCGGTAGACCACGTTCGGAGCGGTGGCAATCAGGTCCAGACCGAACTCGCGCTCGAGACGCTCGCGGATCACGTCCAGGTGCAGCAGGCCGAGGAAGCCCACGCGGAAACCGAAGCCCAGCGCCGCCGAGGTCTCCGGCTCGTACACCAGGGCGGCGTCGTTGAGCTGGAGCTTGTCGAGGGCGTCACGCAGCTCGGGGTAGTCGGAACCGTCCAGCGGATACAGACCCGAGAAGACCATCGGCTTCGGGTCCTTGTAGCCGCCGAGCGCTTCGGTGGCGCCCTTGTGCAGGGTGGTGATGGTGTCACCGACCTTGGACTGGCGGACGTCCTTCACGCCGGTGATGAGGTAGCCCACCTCGCCGACGCCGAGACCGTCGGCCGGCAGCATCTCCGGCGAGTTGGTGCCGATCTCCAGCAGCTCGTGGGTGGCGTTGGTGGACATCATCCGGATGCGCTCGCGCTTGTTGAGCTGTCCGTCGATCACTCGTACGTACGTCACGACACCGCGGTACGAGTCGTAGACCGAGTCGAAGATCATCGCGCGGGCGGGCGCGTCGGCCACGCCGACCGGGGCCGGGACCTCACGGACGACGCGGTCGAGCAGCGCCTCGACGCCGAGACCGGTCTTGGCGGAGACCCTGAGCACGTCGTCCGGGTCGCAGCCGACCAGGTTTGCGAGCTCCTCGGCGAACTTCTCCGGCTGGGCGGCCGGCAGGTCGATCTTGTTGAGGACCGGGACGATCGCGAGGTCGTTCTCCATCGCCAGATAGAGGTTGGCGAGGGTCTGCGCCTCGATGCCCTGGGCCGCGTCGACCAGCAGGACCGTGCCCTCGCACGCCGCCAGGGACCGGGACACCTCATAGGTGAAGTCGACGTGCCCCGGGGTGTCGATCATGTTGAGGATGTGGGTCCTGCCCTCGTCCTCGCCCTCGGTGGGGGCCCAGGGCAGACGGACCGCCTGGGACTTGATCGTGATGCCACGCTCGCGCTCGATGTCCATCCGGTCGAGGTACTGGGCGCGCATCTGCCGCTGTTCGACCACACCCGTCAGCTGGAGCATCCGGTCGGCAAGCGTCGACTTGCCGTGGTCGATGTGCGCGATGATGCAGAAGTTGCGGATCAGAGCCGGGTCGGTACGGCTCGGCTCGGGCACGTTGGTAGGAGTCGCGGGCACGCAGGGTCCTGATTCTTTGGCAGACGCCGGGTCGGTGAGCTCGACTCGGGCGCGGCTCGGGTCGCTGTCGGATCGATACGTAGGCTCCATGGTCCCACGCGCACGGGACTGTGCCCGGTTTGGGCCGCCCGAGGGGCGACTGGTAGCCTGAGCAGCTGTGTCTCGTGCCCTCCCTCTCTGGGCACTCCTCACGCGCCCGAAGGGCCGTGGGGAAGGGACACGAACTCGAAGATCATCGATCCTGAAAAGGCTCTTTCGTGGCGAACATCAAGTCCCAGATCAAGCGGAACAAGACGAACGAGAAGGCGCGCCTGCGCAACAAGGCCGTCAAGTCCTCGCTCAAGACCGCGATCCGCAAGGCCCGTGAGGCTGTCGCCACCGGCGACGTCGAGCAGGCGACCGTGGCGGCCCGTGCCGCCTCCCGTCAGCTGGACAAGGCCGTCTCCAAGGGCGTCATCCACAAGAACGCCGCCGCCAACAAGAAGTCGGCGCTGGCTTCCAAGGTTGCCACCCTCCAGGGCTGAGCACACTGATGTGATAGCCGGAAGGGATCCAGCGGGCCCTCTCATCCGCTCCTGACCGGCACCCCAAGCGCCGCACGCGGCCTGCGTTCGCCACGCGGGTGCGGCGCACCGAGCTTCACACGAAGGCCCCGAGCCACCGCCCTTCCCCAGGGCGGCCGGCCGGGGCCTTCGTCGTACGCGCACAACTTCCCGACGCAGGCTCGCTCGCGCCGACGGGACGCCCACGGCGGGGCCGCGGGAGCGACGGGGCCGGGGCGTGGACGGCGTTGGCAGGGGCGGCGGCCCCGGTCCCGTGGCGCGACCCGGCAGTGGCCGCCGGACCGGAACCGCCCGGCGGGGGTGTGCCGGGCGGGGACGGGCTGCCGGGCCCGGAGGGCTCAGCGGCGGGAGCGGGCCGCCATCGCGATCGTCACGACCGCCTTCTCCAACGCGTACTCCGCGTCGTCGCCGCCGCCCTTGACGCCCGCATCGGCCTCCGCCACGGCCCGCAGGGCCACCGCCACACCGTCGGGGGTCCAGCCGCGCATCTGCTGGCGGACCCGGTCGATCTTCCACGGCGGCATGCCCAGCTCCCGGGCCAGATCGGCAGGCCGGCCGCCGCGCGCGGAGGACAGCTTGCCGATCGCGCGCACGCCCTGCGCGAGCGCGCTGGTGATCAGCACGGGCGCGACACCGGTCGACAGGGACCAGCGCAGCGCCTCCAGCGCCTCCGCCGCCCGGCCCTCGACCGCCCGGTCGGCGACGTTGAAACTCGACGCCTCCGCACGGCCCGTGTAGTAGCGACCGACGATCGCCTCGTCGATCGTGCCCTCAACGTCCGCGGTCAGCTGCGACACCGCGGAGGCCAGCTCCCGCAGATCGCTGCCGATGGCGTCGACCAGGGCCTGGCACGCCTCCGGAGTGGCGGACCTGCCCGATGCCCGGAACTCGGACCGCACGAAGGTCAGCCGTTCCGCGGGCTTGGTCGTCTTGGGACAGGCGACCTCGCGCGCCCCCGCCTTGCGGGCCGCGTCCAGCAGGCCCTTGCCCTTGGCGCCACCGGGGTGCAGCAGGACGAGGGTGATCTCCTCGACGGGGGCGACGAGATACGCCTTGACGTCCTTGATCGTGTCGGCGGAGAGGTCCTGCGCATTGCGCACGATCACCACCTTGCGCTCGGCGAAGAGCGAAGGGCTGGTCAGCTCGGCGAGGGTGCCGGGCTGCAGCTGGTCGGCGGTGAGGTCCCGTACGTCCGTGTCCGCGTCGGCGGCCCGCGCCGCCGCCACGACCTGCTGGACGGCGCGGTCGAGAAGCAGATCCTCCTGGCCCACGGCGAGCGTGACGGGAGCGAGCGGATCGTCGGTCGAATTCTTGGTGGCCATCGCGCTCCAGCATCCCACGCGCCACCGACAGTCCTGTCGGTCCCCGCAGCTCTCCGTCCCGTCACCGCGTCACCGCGCCACCGCGTCACCGCGTCACCGCGTCACCGCGTCACCGGCGGACGGTCAGCGGACGGTCAGTGCGCCTCGCGCCAGCCGTCCCAGGCGGCGACGAACCCGTCGAGCTCGGCGGCGTCCAGCTGGCCGTCCGGGTCCTCGACGACCACCAGCCACTGCGCGTCCTCGGCATCGTCCTCACCGGCCAGCGCGTCCCGTACCAGCTGGGGCTCCTCCGGCACCGTGAACCGGTCGCGGATCGTCTCCGCCACCTCCTCGGCGGCATCGCGGTCGGGCAGCACCAGCACATGTCTCACATCGCTCACGGCCATATTGTGCCGGTGCGGTCAGCCGCGCCGCCGTGCCCCCTGGGACTCCGGACCTCAGGCCGAGGCCTGACGCACCTCCGGCACCCGGTCGAGATCGAGGCCGAAGTGCTTCCGGTAGGCGGCGAGCACCTCGTCGTCGGTCTCCAGCGGCCGCTCCTGGCGCTCCCCGTCGACCGTGGTGACGAGCTTGCGGCCGGTCAGGGTGATCCTCCCGTCCGCGGTGAGCAGGGAGCACACCAGCGACTTGGTGAAGTGGGAGGCGGGCGAGGTGCGGTGCCACCAGGCACCCGCCTCGAAGTCGGCGAGCTCACGCGGCCTGGTGTCCAGGCGGAACTGCGGCTTGCCGTCCCGGAGCACGTCGAGGTCCCCGTCACCCGCCTCGACGACACGGAAGGTCCCCGCCGGATCGGCCTGGTCGCCTCGCTCGCCGAAGAGGAGGGGATGGTGGCTGTGGTCACCAAACCCGACGTCGGCCAGCCAGGGCCCCGTACCGTCCTGGGTCTCCACGCGCAGCGCCAGATGGTCGTACGGGATGCCCAGCCGCCCGCCGTCGCCGAACACCCTGGCCTGGAGCAGCGTCACTCCGAAGCCGAGACCGCGCAGCAACGCGGCGAAGGCCCCGTTGAGTTCGTAGCAGAATCCGCCTCGGCGGCCGCCGACGACCTTTTCGATCAGCGGGCCGTCCGCCAGTACGACGGGCTCGCCGAGATGGACCGACAGATTCTCGAAGGGCACGGACAGCAGGTGCCGCAGTTGCAGCTCCCGAAGCGCCGCGGCGTCGGCGCGCTCGGGCCGTCCGGCGCCGATGCGCGCGAGGTACGCGTCGACGGCCTGCCGCGACGGCACCGGCGGCGCCGGTGTGGAGGGGCCCGGCCGTGAGGAGTCCGGCTGGGAGCGGGTCGGCGGAGGCGTGCTCATACATGCAGTCTGCCCACTCGCTTCGCCGCCCCGCCAGACGTCGCTGGTCCTGGTCCTGAGGGCGGAGGCCTCTCCGCCCTGCGCCCGAAGCGGCCCCACCCCACGGCCGAATAGCGTGCCGCCCATGACAACTCAGAGAGCTGCGCGCAGCCGGGAAGAACGGCGTCGGCACACCCTCGACCGGCTCGCAGCGGACAACGACGCCTGGGTCGCCACAGCGTCCGCCGACGGAACCCCGTGTCTGATGCCTCTGTCGTTCGTCTGGGACGGCGCTTCTCTTCTGATGTGCACCCGGCGCACCAATCCCACGGCGCGTGTGACACCACGGGGCGAGGCCGTGGTGACCCTTGGCCACACCCGGGACGTCGTGCATGTCGAGGGCCGGGCCGAGGTCGTCGAGGGGTCGGCCCTGGCCGCGGAGACCGCGGATGCCTTCGCCGCGAAGCTGAACTGGGATCCCCGGGACCGGCGACCCTGGGTGTATCTGCGCATCACCCCCCGTGTCGTCAAGGTGTGGCGTGAGGAGAACGAGCTCAAGGACCGGTTGATCATGGTGGACGGCCGCTGGCTGGACTGACCTGCAAACGCGGGAGCAGTGGCCCTCAGCGGATCGGCGGCTCGGTGGCTCGGTGCTTCCGGTCAGCCGGCGCCGCGTGCCACGGCCCGGAGGCCGGTGCCGGCTCCCGTGACCGCGATCGCGCCGTCTCGATCCGTGCGCAGCACGAGTGCACCCTGTGCGCGCAGCGCGCCGACCGTGCGGGGTGCCGGATGTCCGTACGGGTTGTCCCTGCCGCAGGAGATCAGTGCCAGCCGGGGCCTGGCCCCGGCCAGCAGGCCGGGGTCCTGGTAGGCCGATCCGTGGTGGGCGACCTTGAGCACGTCTACCGACGGCAGCGCGGGGTGGGACCGTATCAGCCGCCGCTGGGACGGTGGTTCGAGGTCTCCGAGGAGCAGCATCGACAGGCCGCCCGCCGCCCGCACCAGCAGTGCGACGCTGGCGTCGTTCGGGCCTTCCGGGGCGGTGCCCCGCGAGAGGTCGGGCCACAGGACCTGCCAGCTGAGTCTCCCTGCCCTGCGCCGTTCCCCCGGTATCGCATGGATCACCGGCACCCCGACCACGGCCGCGGTACGCCGTACGAACTCGGCCTGCCATCGCGGCTCTTCGAAGGTGGTCGTCTGGATCGCGCCGACCGCCCGGCCGCGCAGCGCCCCGGCGAGACCGGCGACATGGTCGGCGTGGAAGTGGGTGACGAGCAGCAACGGCACCTTTGTGACACCCAGTTCGCTCAGGCACCGGTCGGTGAGGTGAGGGTCGGGCCCTGCGTCGACGACCACGGCCGCGCCGTCACCGGCCGCGAGCACCATGGCATCTCCCTGTCCCACGTCGCACATCACGAGTGCCCAGTCGGGAGGCGGCCAGCCGGTGAGCCTCGCGGTGAGCGGGGCCGGGCGCACCACGGCGAGCACGAGCAGGAGCGCGCAGAGCGCCGCCGCCCACGGATGCCGCGTCAGCCGGCGGACGACGAGGAGTACCGCCGCGGTGAGTGCCGCGAGCAGCAGTCCGCCGCGCCAGCCGCCCGGCCAGTCGATCTGGGCGCCCGGCAGGGCCGCCCCGGCGCGTGCCACGGATGCGATCCAGCCGGCCGGCCAGCCGGCACAGCGGGCGAGCAGTTCGGCGACCGGCATGGCGAAGGGCGCCGCGGCCAACGCCGCGAATCCGAGGAGCGTCGCCGGGGCCACTGCCAGTTCGGCGGCCAGGTTGCAGGGGATCGCGACCAGGCTGACCCTGGCGGCGAACGCGGCCACCACCGGGGCGCAGACAGCCTGCGCGGCGGCGGCCGCGGCCAGTGCCTCGGCGAGCCTGGGAGGCACCCGGCGCCGCTGGAGCGCCGCGCTCCACCGCGGGCCGATGGTGAGCAGGGCTCCGGTGGCCAGGACGGAAAGCAGGAAGCCGTAACTCCGAGCCAGCCAGGGGTCGTACAACAGGAGCAGCAGGGCGGCGGCGGCCAGCGCCGGGACGAGTGATCTGCGCCGGCCGGTGCCGATGGCCAGCAGGGTGATCAGTCCGCAGGCCGCCGCCCGCAGCACGCTCGGCTCGGGTCGGCAGACGAGCACGAAGGCGAGCGTGAGCGCGCCGCCCAGAAGCGCCGTTCCGCGCAGGGTGATGCCCAGCCGGGGTGCCAGGCCGCGCCGTTCGGCGAGCAGCGCCGTGCCGGGCGGCCCGATCAGCAGGATGAGGACGACTGTGAGGTTGCTGCCGCTCACGGCGAGAAGGTGGGTCAGGTCCGTCGCCTCGAACGCGTCCTGCAGGTCGGCTGGGATGCGTGTGGTGTCCCCGACCACCAGACCCGGCAGGAGTGCGCGGGCGTCGGGGGCCAGCTCGTCCGTCGCCTCACGCAGGCCGGCGCGCAGGTCACCGGCTGTGCGCTGCAGGGCGGTCGGCCGGCCGATGGTCCGCGGAGGGCCGTTGTCGGCCCGCAGCACGGCCGCGAACGGGTCGTCGCTGCGCAGCGGCGGGGCGAGGCGTCCGCCCACCCTCAGCCGTGTGGAGGGCAGCAGTCGCTCCCAGGTGCTGTCCTCCTCCCCGGGGGACACGAGGAGAAGGACGGGCGTGCGGGTGGCGGTGACGGGGCCGCCGGGCGCGGTGACGCGCGTCGCCTCCGCGTTCAGGACGAGGGCCGCGGGGGCCGTCCGGTCGCCCACGACCTTGGGGCTGGTCGGCCTCGGGTCGGAAGTCACCGTCAGTTCGACGGTGACACGCGCGTGCCGGTCGGCCAGTCCGGGCAGCGGCCCGCGGCGCAGATCCGCCCCGTGCAGCCCGGCGGATACGGCACCGGCAGCCGCGCACACCAACGCAGCGGCGAGGGCCGTGGCACCCGGAAGCCACCGCCGCGGGCGCCCCGCCGGGGCACGCGCCGTCGTATGAGAGCCGGCTGCCGCCACGGGGTCCCGGCCGGCCCGGCGCCGTCGGGCAGCCGCCCACAGCGGCAGCAGTGCCGCGGCGGCGAGGCAGGCTGCCGCACCGGCCGCCGTCCAACGGCCCGGCGCCCCAAGGGCGAGAGCCGACGCCGCCCAGGTGGCCAGCAGGGGCGGGACGAGCCTCAGATCGGTGGGGCCGCTTTCCTGGTGCGGGTCGGCCGCGTCCGGCCGGTGTCCCGCCGGGGCGTGGACGGCGACCCTGGTCACGGCCGCACCAGATCGCGCAGGTCCTCGAACCGGCGGTCGCCGATCCCGTTGACGTCGCGCAGTTCGTCGACCGACCGGAAGCCCCCGTTCTGCAGGCGGTGGTCGAGGATGTGCTGCGCGAGCACGGGACCCACGCCGGGCAGTGTCTCCAACTGCTCCGCCGTGGCCGAGTTGAGGCTGATCGGCCCTGCCTGGGTGCCGGCACCGGCCGGGCCTGTGCCGGCACCGCCCGGTACCGGCGGGGCGGGGCCGCCCACGACGACCTGTTCGCCGTCCGTCAGCACCCGCGCGCGATTGAGCCCTGTCAGGTCGGTACCTTTCTCGGCGCCTCCCGCCGCCGCGAGAGCGTCGGCCACCCTCGATCCGGCGGGCAGTTCGAGGACTCCGGGCCGCCGTACCTTGCCGCTCACGTCGACGACGATCGGGGCGGCCTGCCCCGGGCCGGCGACAGTGGATCCCGGCGAGGGGGACGGTTCCGCGGCGGGCCCGGACCGCGGCTGGGCGGAGCCGTGCTGTACCAGCGCCGGGGCGCGTAAGGGCTGCGGCCTGCCCACCCAGAAGTGCTGCGCGGCGAAGACAGCCGCCGCCACGAGGACCACGGCGAGGGCGGCGAGCGTCTTCGGTTCGAGCCCGCATCTGAGCTGGACCCACACCGGCAGCCGGTCACGCAGAGCGAGCCGTAGACGCGGCGGCGTCCTGTCCTCTGGGGTCTCCGTGTCGCTGCCGGGCCGGGTGGCTCCTGCCCTGCGCCCGTTGTCGCCGCCGGGCATGAGCGGTGGCGCTGTCCCGCCGGCCGTTCCCGGTGGCCGGCCCGATCCGGCCGCCCGTACCCGGCCGCCGGGGCTGCCTCGCCCCGGGCCGGTGCCCGCACCCGCCCCTCGTGCGCCGGAGTCCGTGCCCGGTGGCCCGAGCGGGGCGGGGCCAGGCGTCGGAAGCGGACCCGGGCGCGGCCCGGACGGTGGTACAGGTACAGGAACAGATGCGGGTGGCGGTGGGAACGGCGCAGGCGGTCCGGGCGGCGCACCCGCTGCCTCCTCGCTCGCGGCCCGGGGCAAGGCCCCGAACAGGGCGTCCGCCCGTCGGCGCGAGGCGGCTGTCTCCGCCGCCTGTGCGCGTCCGCCGCGCAGACGCAGGGGCCGCGAGCGAGGCGCGTCCACACCGGCACCGCGACCGGGACGGCCCCCTTCACCGACGCCTTGCACCACCCCATGCGGCGGCCCGTGCGGCGGCCCGTGAGCCGGTCCTTGACCCGCCCCACGCCCCGGCCCGTGCAGGGACCCGTACGCGGGTCCGTACACGGGTCCGTACACGGGTCCCTGCCGGCGGACACGGGCGTGCCCGTGTCCGTGGCGAACACGGCTGTCGGAGGCCGGGGCGCGGCCCGGGCCACTGGTTGCGGAACGTGATCGAAGAGCCATGACACAGGACGGTAGGCACAAGTGCCAGAACCTGCCGAGGGCGCCCGATTCCAGTGGAGAACCGCCCCGTTGTGGACAACTCGGCCACCCTGACGGGTGAGTGGGCACAGCGCCGCTCTCCTCAGCGCGCGGATACCACGACCCCCAGCAGCCCCGGGCCGGTGTGCGCCCCGATCACCGCGCCGACCTCGCTGACGTGCAGGTCGGCCAGTCCCGTCACCCGTGCGCGCAGCCGGTCCGCAAGTGCCGCTGCCCGCTCCGGAGCCGCCAGGTGGTGGACCGCGATGTCGACCGGAGCCGTGCCGGCGCGTTCGGCGGCGATCTCCTCGAGCCGGGCGATGGCTCGCGACGCCGTACGCACGCGTTCCAGCATGTCGATGCGGCCCTCGGCCAGTTGGAGCAGGGGCTTCACGGCGAGCGCGGAGCCGAGCAGCGCCTGTGCGGCACCGATGCGGCCCCCGCGGCGCAGGTAGTCGAGTGTGTCGACGTAGAAGTACGCGGACGTGCCCTCCGCCCGCTTCTCCGCCGCGGCCACCGCCTCGTCCAGCGAGCCGCCCGTCTCCGACACCTCCGCGGCCGCGAGCGCGCAGAACCCCAGGGCCATGGCGATCATTCCGGTGTCGACGACGCGCACCGGCACGGGGGCGTCCTTGGCGGCCAGCACGGCCGCGTCGTAGGTTCCCGACAGTTCGGCGGAGAGGTGCAGCGAGACGATTCCCGTGGCTCCGGCGTCGGCGGCGGCGCGGTAGGCCCGGCTGAACATTTCCGGGCCGGGCCGGGACGTGGTCACCGAGTGCCGCTTCTGCAGGGCGGTCGCGAGCGAGCGGGCCGAGATCTCGGTGCCCTCCTCCAGCGCCTGGTCACCGAGCACGACGGTGAGCGGCACGGCGGTGATGGAGTGTCGCTCCATCGCCGGTGGCGGCAAGTAGGCCGTTGAATCGGTGACGATCGCGACATGGCGGGACATGAGCGGGAGGTTACCCGCAGGCGACGCCGTACGGCAGCCCGGCCCTGCCCCCACACGATCTCCGTACAGCAGCCCGACCTTGCATCCACAGGAAGCCGCGCAGCGCAGCCGGACGCCGCCCCCACGCGATGCGGCGCAGGGCAGGCCCTACCGCCCGCGCGCTGTCCATGCCGCCCCGTGCTGTGCAAAGACTCCGCCGGCCCGCGCCGCGTCAGTTCGTGGTTTCCGGCCGGGCGGCCTTCTGCCACGGGTAGGCCGTCGGCTGCCGCGGGTCCCGAGCGGTGATCGCCTGCTGCCGCCCCGGTGCCCCCGCCTCCGAGTCCGGCGCCGACGCCGTCGGCCATGACGCGGTACCGGTACCCGCATTGCCCCTGTCGGTCGCGTCGGTCGCGTCGCTCGTATGCGCCGCATCGCCCACGTCGGTCGAGCTGTCCGTGTTCGACCAGTGCCGCAGCGCCCCCGCCTCCATGTCGATCTGGGCGCTCAGCGCGTCCAGGTCGCCCTCGGCGAACTTCTGCGCCCTGTCCCGTGCCGCCCAGCGCAGCGACTCCGCGGAGTGCGTGATCCGTTCCGTACGCTCGCGCAGACCGGGCATCAGCGAGGAGAGCATGGCCCGGTCCGGCTCGCGCTCAAGACGCCTGAGCTCGTCGTCCAGCTCGCGGCCGTGGGCGCTGAGCCGCTGGAAGAGGGCCAGCGACTCGGAGAGCGAGGCATCCTCCGCCACCCCGGCGTTCAGCGTGTCCTGGGTCGCCCGCATCGACGTACGCAGCTTCAGCCGCAGCTGGGCGAGCTCGCCGGCGACGCCTGTCTGCCCGTAGCTCTTGGCGCGCAGTGCGGTCTCCTCGACCGTGCGCCGCGCCTGGGTGACGGTGCGCTCGACCCCGCGCTTCGCGGCTCGCACGGCCTTCACACCCACGTACACCCCCAGCGCCACGAACGCGAAGAACAGCACCGCGAGAATCGTGACCACGGCTTCCACGGCTTCCATGTGCGCCCTCCGGCGTCGTCTGTGTCCTTCCACCGTAAACGGAACGGGCAGGCCGTAGGTTCCGATGGAACCCCCAACCTGCCCGTAGGGGAAAACCCTCCGGCCGCTTTCTTTGTTACGCGGGCACGATGTTGACCAGTTTCGGAGCCCGCACGATCACCTTGCGGATCCCCGCGCCGCCCAGAGCTGCGACAACGGCCTCGGCCCCCAGCGCCAGCGCCTCCAGCTCCTCGTCCGTGATGGACGGGGCGACCTCCAGGCGGGCCTTGACCTTGCCCTTGATCTGCACGACGCAGGTGACGCTCTCGTCCACCACGTACGCCGGGTCGGCGACCGGGAAGTCCTGGTGGACGACCGACTCGGTGTGGCCCAGCCTGCGCCACAGCTCCTCGGCGATGTGCGGGGCCAGCGGCGCCACAAGCAGCACCAGGCGCTCGGCCACGGGCCGCGGCACCGGGCCGCCCGTCTTCGTCAGGTGGTTGTTCAGCTCGGTGATCTTGGCGATGGCGGTGTTGAAGCGCATCGCCGCCATGTCCTGGGAGACGCCGTCGATCGCCTTGTGCAGAGCGCGCAGCGTGGCCTCGTCCGGCTCGGTGTCGACGACCGTGACCTCGCCGGTCGCCTCGTCGACGACGTTGCGCCACAGCCGCTGCAGCAGCCGGTACTGGCCGACGACGGCGCGGGTGTCCCACGGCCGGGAGACGTCCAGGGGGCCCATCGCCATCTCGTACAGACGCAGGGTGTCCGCCCCGTACTCGGCGCAGATCTCGTCCGGGGTGACGGCGTTCTTCAGGGACTTGCCCATCTTGCCCAGCTCGCGCCTGACCTGCTCGCCCTCGAAGAAGAACTTCCCGTCACGCTCCTCCACCTCGGCGGCGGCGACCGGGAAGCCGCGCTCGTCCCGGTAGACGTACGCCTGGATCATGCCCTGGTTGTACAGCTTGTGGAACGGCTCCACGGAGGAGACGTGCCCCAGGTCGAACAGCACCTTGGACCAGAAGCGGGCGTACAGCAGGTGCAGCACGGCGTGCTCGGCGCCGCCGACGTACAGGTCGACGCCGCCGTGCGGCTGTCCCTCGCGCGGCCCCATCCAGTACTGCTCGATGTCCGGGGCGACCAGCTGCTCGTTGTTGTGCGGGTCCAGGTAGCGCAGCTCGTACCAGCACGAACCGGCCCAGTTGGGCATGGTGTTGGTCTCGCGGCGGTAGCGCTTCGGGCCGTCGCCCAGGTCCAGCTCGACGTTGACCCAGTCCTCGTTGCGGGACAGCGGCGTCTCGGGCTGGGTGTCCGCGTCGTCGGGGTCGAAGGTGCGCGGCGAGTAGTCGTCGACCTCCGGCAGCTCCAGCGGCAGCATCGACTCGGGCAGCGCGTGCGCGACGCCGTCCTCGTCGTAGACGATCGGGAAGGGCTCGCCCCAGTAGCGCTGGCGGCTGAACAGCCAGTCGCGCAGCCGGAAGTTGACCGTGCCCTCGCCGATGCCCCTGTCCGTCAGCCAGGCGGTGATCCTGGCCTTGGCCTCGTCGACGTCCAGCCCGTTCAGGGAGATCTCGTCGTTGGCGGAGTTGATGGCGGGGCCCTGACCGGTGAACGCCTCGCCCTCCCAGCCCTCCGGCGGCTGCACGGTGCGGACGATGGGCAGTTCGAAGGCCTCCGCGAACTCCCAGTCACGCTCGTCCTGTCCGGGGACGGCCATGATGGCGCCGGTGCCGTAGCCCATCAGGACGTAGTCGGCGACGAAGACCGGGATCCGCTCGCCGGTGACCGGGTTCAGGGCGTACGAGCCGGTGAAGACCCCGGTCTTGTCCTTGTGCTCGGTCTGCCGCTCGACGTCGCTCTTCGTCTGGGCCTGCTTGCGGTAGGCGGCGACAGCCTCCGCGGGGGTCGCGGCGCCGCCGGTCCATGCCTCCTTGACGCCCTCGGGCCACTCGGCCGGGACGATGGAGTCGATCAGGCCGTGCTCGGGCGCCAGCACCATGTACGTGGCGCCGAACAGGGTGTCGGGCCGGGTGGTGAAGACGGTGATCCGCGCGCCGTCGTGACCGTCGACCGAGAAGTCGACGCGGGCGCCCTCGGAGCGGCCGATCCAGTTGCGCTGCTGCAGCTTGATGGCCTCGGGCCAGTCCAGCGCGTCCAGGTCGTCCAGCAGCCGGTCGGCGTAGGCGGTGATGCGCATGTTCCACTGGCGCAGCTTGGCCTTGAAGACGGGGAAGTTGCCCCGCTCGGAGCGGCCGTCGGAGGTCACCTCCTCATTGGCCAGGACGGTGCCCAGGCCGGGGCACCAGTTGACGGGCGCGTCGGAGGCGTACGCCAGGCGGTACTCGCCCAGGACGCCGGCGCGCTCGACGGCGTTCAGCTCGCTCCAGGCGCGGTCGCCGGGCACCTCGCGGGACCCGCTCTCGAACTGTGCGACCAGCTCGTCGATCGGGCGGGCCTTCCTGGCCTCGTCGTCGTACCAGGAGTTGAAGATCTGCAGGAAGATCCACTGGGTCCACTTGTAGTAGTCCGGGTCGATCGTCGCGAACGACCTGCGGTTGTCGTGGCCCAGGCCCAGCCGGCGCAGCTGCGCCTTCATGTTCCCGATGTTCGCCTCGGTCGACACACGCGGGTGCGTGCCGGTCTGCACGGCGTACTGCTCGGCCGGCAGGCCGAAGGCGTCGAAGCCCAGGGTGTGCAGGACGTTGTGCCCGCTCATGCGCTGGTGACGGGCGAAGACGTCGGTCGCGATGTACCCCAGGGGGTGACCGACGTGCAGTCCCGCACCCGAGGGGTACGGGAACATGTCCATGATGAACTTCTTGGGCTTCGCGACCTGGGCGGGGTCCCCCGCCAGGTCCCCGCTCGGGTTGGGCGCCTCATAGGTGCCCTCCGCGTCCCAGAAGTCCTGCCAGCGTGCCTCGATGTCGGCCGCCATGGCGGCCGTGTAACGATGCGGGGCTGCTGCCTCGGCAGCCGAGTTCATCTCGCTCATGATCCTTAAAGCTCCATCGATCGTCTTCGCCGACTGCCAGCCGATTCACGTACCAGGGGAAATGAAAAATCCCCTCGCACAGGAGGGGACGCCGCGCCGATTCCGACCGGATTTCTCATCCGTCGGGACTGATCAGCGCGGCTCGCTAAGCAGAAGGCGTACGGCACGCATGGCGTCAGGGTACCGCAGCGGAGGAACAGACCGCATGAGTGTCCCCGCGGGACCGCTTTGCGACTGCCTTGGACGGCTCCGGGCCGATCACCGGCGCCGTGGTGACGTGATTCGGCCGCCTCGGGTGATCAAGCCTTACGGGTTACTCCGCGTATCGACCCCTTCCAGGGCAACCCCTGAGTCAGTTGCGCTCACTTCACCGCTATAAACCTCGAAAGCCCGTACTGCTTGGTATGGGTCGACCTAGAGTGCGTCAACGGGACAGCCTTCCCGCACCATTCGGAGTCGCCCCATGAACCCTCGTCTCAAGATGCGTTTGCCGTCCGGTCCGGACCGCGGAGTCAGCCGCCAGGTGCAAGGCGGCGTTTCCATGGCCGCGTTGGTGCTCATACCCCTGATCGCCGTCGGAGGAAGCGACAGTTTCCGCGCCACGCTCGACTTCACCACCGGGGTCCTCTCCCTGGTGTCACTCACCGCGTCCGTCGCGTGGGGCCTCATCGCCACCGACCGACTGCTGCTCTTCCCGCGCCACCGTCTGCTCGCCCAGGCCATCCACCGGGCGACCGCCATCGCCTCCCTCGGCTTCCTCCTCCTGCATGCCACGGTGAAGGTGTCACTCGGGCACGTGTCGCTGCTCGGAGCACTGATCCCCTTCGGACTGGGCGTCACCGGCACGGAGGCGCTGATCGGCTTCGGCTCACTGGCCGGGTTCCTGATGGTGGTCGCCGGCACGACCGGTGCCCTCCGCAGTGCCCTGGCCGGCAACATCAAGGTCGCCGGCCGCTGGCGGCCGCTCCACATGCTGGCGTACCCGGCCTGGTGCTTCGCCCTGGTCCACGGCCTCTACACCGGTCGGCCGGCCGCGACCTGGGTCGTGACCATGTACTGCCTGGCCCTCGCTGGAGTCGCCGCCGCGCTCTCCGTCCGCCTGATGCCACGCCCGGTGCAGCGACGGATCGCAGCACGGATCATGCAGCTGACCGGCGGTGACGGAGCCGACGGGCCCGCGGCCGCGGACGAGCAGGCCAGGCGTGACCTCACCACCGCACCGCTCCCGGGCACCAGTGCGATGAACGGGACGGGCCGCCCGGCCGTACCCGCAGGCATGGACCGCATGGACCGTATGGAGCGCATGACCGGCGGCGCGAACGGCGTCCCGTCGCAGCGCCCGTACGAGCAGGACTTCCCGACGCCCCTCGGCCGGGCCCGCGCCCAGCCCCCGAGGCTCACCGCCCCTTCCCCGCAGCTCTACGAGGCACCCCGGCCGCAGGAGGACGAGCCGGCCGTCGTGCCGGACAGCGGCGCCGCCACCGGCGGCCGAGGCACCGGCATGGCCGCCGCCTACCGCGCCGTCAAGCTGGCCGGCGAGTCGACGCCCCCGCTCGCCGAGCGCGTGCCGATGACCGAGGAGATACCCGTGGTGCCGGAGACGGGACCGCGGGCGGGCAGCTGGCCGACGCCTTCGCCTCCACCGCCGGCGCAGTCCGTACGGCCCGACCCGGCGGCGCCGCTCTACGGCACCCCTCCCCCGCCGCTCTTCGACGCCGCCCCCTCGTACGACACGCCTGCGGAGCCGTACACCGCGCCGCCCTCCCCCTACGACTACGACACCGGCACGGTCCCTCCGTACGACACCGGCGGCGTCTCCGCGTACGACACGGGAGGCGTCCCCGCGTACGACAGCTCCGTATACGACGCCGCCGGCGCCCCAGGCGCCCCCGGTCCCTCCACGGCCTACGACACCGCCTACGACACCTCACCGACCGACCCCCTGGCCCCTTACGACGACCGGTCCCCGTACGGCACGGGCGCCGTCCCCGCGTACGAAGAGACAGCACCACTGCCCGGCCCGCTCTTCCAGCCCCCGGCCGGAGAGCCCTGGCACGCACCAGCAGGAGAACGACCGTGAACGCGCCCCTCCCCGACGTCCCCGAGGTCCGCGTCGTCGGCCTTCCCCAGCTGACGCAGGGTTTCGACCTGGTCGAACGCCTCGACCTCCCCATGCACCTGAAGGTGCACGGACCGCTGGAACCCGTGAGCGGCGAACGGCTGGCACAGCTCGCGGAGGACATATCCCTCACCGGCCGAGGCGGCGCGGGTTTCCCCTTCGGCAAGAAGCTGCGGGCCGTCGCCAAGTCCGCCATCGGGCGCGGCATACGGCCGGTGGTCGTCGTCAACGGCAGCGAGGGTGAACCCGCCTGCCGCAAGGACACGGTGCTGCTCAACCGCGCACCGCATCTGATCCTCGACGGCGCGCTGCTCGCCGCGGAGGCGCTCGGCGCACGGACGCTCGTGGTCGCGGTCACCCGCAACTCCACCGAGATCTCCATGCGTGCCGCGCTCGCCGAGCGCGGTCTCTCAGACCGTCGCGGCCAGGCCATGCGGGCCAGGGTGGTCCGCACCCCGGAGCGCATGGTCTCCGGCGAGGCGTCCTCGGTCATCCGGGCCGTCAACGGCGGTCCGGCCCTGCCGCCCGGCCGCCGGGTGCGCGCCGCTGAGACCGGGGTCGGCGGAGCTCCGACGCTGCTGTCCAACGCGGAGACGTTCGCCCAGCTCGCCGTCGCCGCCCGGATCGGCGCCCGCCGCTACAGCCACACGGGCCTCGACTCCGAGCCGGGCACGGTCATGCTGACGATCTCCGGGGCGGTCGCCCGCCCGATGGTCGTCGAGGTCCCGACCGGCGTACCGCTGCGGTACGTGCTCCAGTTGGCGGGCGCGCCGCCCGAGCCGCAGGGCGTGCTGACGGGCGGCTACCACGGCAACTGGATCGACGCGGCCGCCGTCCACGAAGCGGTGGTGTCCAAGGAGTCCCTGGCCTCCGTGGGCGGTGCGCTGGGAGCCGGTGCGATCCTGCCGATCGGTCCGGAGACCTGTCCGCTGGGCGAGGCGCTGCGAGTGGCGAACTGGCTGGCCGCGGAGACCGCCGGCCAGTGCGGCCCCTGCAAGCTCGGTCTGCCCGCCGCGGCCGGCGGACTGGCCGATGTGATGAACGGCGGCGGGCCCGCGGCTCTTGAGGCGCTGCGCGAGGTCACCCAGGCGGTCAAGGGCCGTGGCGCGTGCAAGCACCCGGACGGCTCCGCCCGCTTCTTCGCGTCGACGCTGTCCGCGTTCACCGACGACCTCGCCGCGCATGTTCTGCACGGCGGCTGCGGGCGCGACACGACGGGTGTACTGCCGCTGCCGCTGCCCGGTTACGAGGAGGCCGAGGAGTCGATCCCGAGCGGCGAGAAGATCTTCGTCGACTGGACGCTCTGTCAGGGCCACGGGCTGTGCGCGGACATCATCCCGGAACTCATTCGGCTCAACCCCGACGGCTACCCGTCGGTGGCCGACGCGATGGTTCCCGTGCACATGCAGGGACGCGCGCAGCGGGCCGTGCGCCGCTGCCCCGCGCTCGCGATGCGGATCGAGCAGGTCGCCTCGCCGGGCCCGACGCCGCCGCCGGCGCGCCCCGCGCTGCCGGGCAGCAGCCGCAAGGCCCTGGGCAGCGGCCGCGGTTGACGTCAGGCACGCCAAAAGTGAAGCGGGCCACCCGATCCGGGTGGCCCGCTTCACTGTCTTCTGTGGAGCTAAGGAGAATTGAACTCCTGACCTCCTGCATGCCATGCAGGCGCTCTACCAACTGAGCTATAGCCCCTTGTTGTGTGCCGCCCCGTTTCCGGGTCTCCCCCGCGGCGACGTAGAGAACATTAACGCGCCCGCCGCCGCATCTCCAAATCGTTTCCCCGCCCCCACGCACCGCCTCGCAGGACCCCTTCGCCGGCCGGGCGGCGCCGGTCGCCGGACGGGCCGTCAGGCGGTTGCGAACGAGTAGAAACGTTTGAGTGTGCAGTGCTCGTCGAGAAGCCGGCCGTAGATCGGCTCCCCCTCGAGCTCGCGGTACGTCTCGATCGGGTCGCCTTTTATGATCAGCGCCCGCGCGCACTCCTCGCACCAGTACTGGAACTCGGGATTGACCGGGTCCATGTCCCGGACGATCGGCGTACCGCTGCCGCACCAGTCGCATTTCCGCCTGTGGGCACCCATCACTCAGCTCCAGCTGTGGCCGCAGGCCGTGCACACGTAGGAAACGCCGCCGTTGTCCCCGAGGACCTGGGCGACATGGGCAGAACCGCAGGAAGGACAGCTGAGGCGCGCACCGGCCTCCGCCGTGGCAAGCAGGTCATCGGCAGCCTCCCCGGCTTCCTCGCCGCTGGCGGACATCGTGCGCTCCCTCCCGTACCGCCGGTGTCCCCTCCGGCCGTCCGATTCTGCCATGACCGCGCACAGCGGTCAGCGGCGTTCGCGCACGAGATCGGCCACGGCACCGCGGGGGCGGGCCGTCCCGGGGGAGTACGAAGAATCCCGCCCCCTCGAAGGGGACGGGATCCGGTTTGTGGAGCTAAGGAGAATTGAACTCCTGACCTCCTGCATGCCATGCAGGCGCTCTACCAACTGAGCTATAGCCCCGCGTGTTCTTCGCGCTCCGCGCTGCGAACAAGAAGAACTCTAGCCTGCGACCTGCCGGAAAGTGAAATCCGGGTCCGGGGCCCCTTCCCGCCGGCTCCGCCCTCGTGTCCCCGGGGACGCGCTCCGCCGGCGTGCCGTCGCCGGGGACCGGCTCCGTCCGGGAGGGTGCCGGCGCCACAGACCCGGCTCGGCTCAGGCGTCGTCGCCGCGAAGCCCCGGCTCGGGTCAGGCGTCGCCACAGACCCGGCCCGGCTCGGCTCAGGTGTCGTCGCCGAGGACCGGCTCCGGGAGGGTTCCGGCGTTGTGCTCGAGCAGGCGCCAGCCCCGCGCCCCTTCGCCCACGACCGACCAGCAGCAGTTGGTGAGGCCGCCGAGGCTCTCCCAGTGGTGCGCCTCGAGACCCAGCAGCCGGCCGATGGTGGTGCGGATGGTGCCACCGTGGCTGACGACGACGAGCGTGCCGTCGTCCGGCAGCTTCTCGGCGTGGTGCAGCACCACGGGAGCGGCCCGGTCGGCGACCTCGGTCTCGAGCTCCCCGCCGCCGCGCCGGACCGGCTCACCGCGCTTCCAGGCCGCGTACTGCTCGCCGTACCGCTCGACGATCTCCTCGTGGGTCAGCCCCTGCCAGGCGCCCGCGTAGGTCTCGCGCAGGGCGGCGTCGTACGAGACGTCGATGCCGGTGACGGCGGCCAGCTCGCCCGCCGTCGCCGCCGCGCGCTTCAGGTCGGACGCGACGATCGCGTCCGGGTTCAGCGAGGCGAGCAGCCGGGCGGCACGGCGCGCCTGGGCGCGACCGGCCTCGGTCAGCTCGATGTCCGTGGAGCCCTGGAAGCGGCGCTCCAGATTCCACGCGGTCTGGCCGTGGCGCCACAGGACGATGCGCCGGCCACGGGCCGGCCGCCTGCCCGTCCCGGCGCCGGTGGCGATGCCGTTCAGCGCTGCTCCCCTTCCGTGTCACCGCCGGTGAGCTTCGCGTGCTCCTCCGCCTTGCCGCGGGTCTTCTGCGCGTCCTCCGGGAGCGTGAGCTCGGGGCAGTCCTTCCAGAGCCGCTCGAGGGCGTAGAAGACACGCTCCTCGCTGTGCTGCACGTGCACCACGATGTCCACGTAGTCGAGCAGGATCCAGCGGGCGTCGCGGTCCCCCTCGCGGCGCACCGGCTTGGCGCCGAGCTGCTTGTTCAGCCGCTCCTCGATCTCGTCGACGATCGACTTGACCTGGCGGTCGTTGGGCGCGGAGGCGAGCAGGAAGGCATCGGTGATGGAGAGCACATCACTGACGTCGTACGCGATGATGTCGTGCGCGAGCCGGTCGGCGGCCGCCTGAGCGGCGGCGTTGACGAGCTCGATGGAGCGATCCGTGGCGGTCACAAGCAGGCTTTCGTCGGCGGTCAAGAACTCTTCAAGGGTCTCACGGACCGCCGACACTCCACGCAGCCTTTACTCGTGGCGCTGCCACCGCCCGGTCACTGCGGGTCCTCGGTCTTGAAATCGGGTCCGAGTACGACCGAGATGTCGGCGTTGCTGGCGGCCTTGCCCTTCTGCACCGCACCGGCCGGCAGTCCGAGCGTCTTGGCGACCTCCTGCGCCTTCGCCTTCTGCGCGTCGTCGCTGTAGATGATCTGCGAGGCGTCGACGGAATCGGCCGTGCCGCCGCTCACGACGCTGTAGCCGCCGTTGATCAGGGTGACCCGGGCCTTCTCCAGGGCGTCCTCGTCCCCGCTGCCGTTCCTGATGCCCACGCGGAGCGTGTCGCCGGGCTCGGGCGCGCTGACGGAGCCGCCCAGGACGTCCTTGACCACACTGTTCACGGCCTGGTCACTGAGCGTGCCGTCCTGCTGGACGGGCAGTACCGCGGTCCGGTAGTCGCCGCCTTTGGCACGCTCGGCGAGCTTGGCGAGGGAGGCGCCGAGGTCCCGTTCCTTCAGCGAGGGGTCGAGGATCTGCCCGAGTGTCTCGACGACGACCGTCGCCGACTTCGGGTCGTCAGGGAGCTTCTTGAGCACGCCCTGCATGACCTGACCGAAGCGCATCAACTGCTTCTCCCCGGCCTCGTCGGGCCCGAGGTGGGTGGCGTAGGCGACGGCCGCCCGCCCGTTGAGGGTCTGGTTCTCCCCCTTCTTCACCAGCGGCGGGTCGCCCTTCTTCTCGCCGGGCACCTCGGTGTCGGTGGTCAGGTCGATCGTTCCCACCAGCTCGACGAGGTTCTCCAGGAAGGGCGTGTCGAGCCGCCAGGTGCCGGAGATCTTCGCACCGAACAGGGTGCCGATGGCCTCCCGCGTACCGGTGGATCCGTCGTCCTCGACGGACTTCCCGAGGGTGGTGGCCGTGCCGTCGTCGTTGGCGACGGAGAGGGTGTTGGGGAGCAGGACCGTGGTGCCCTGCCCGGTGGTGGCGTTGTCGACGAGAAGGGCGGTGGAGGTGCCCTCCTTCTTGGTGTTGTGCAGATGCACCACGATGACGTCGCGCTTCTGCGGTCCGGCCGCCGTGCCGCTCTTGGTGTCGGAGCTGGACAGACCGGGCAGCTTGCCGGCGTACCAGAGGTAACCGACGCCGCCGACGAGCACGAGCGCGAGCGTGACCAGGAGGGCGACGACGCGGTGACGACCGCGGCGTTTGGCCTCCTCGCGCCGCTCCGAGCGGCTCTCGGTGAACTTCAGCCAGTCGATGACGTCTTCAGAGTCCTCGTCGGGCTCCTCGATGAACGAGAACTGCTCGGTCCGGTAGGGGCGTTCCGTGCCGCTCTCCGGCCGGCGCTGCCCCGGCACCGCGGTCGGCTCGGCAGCCGCCGCCGGGGCGGGACGCCGCGGAGCCTGCGGGGGCTGCTGCTCCTGGTGGTGCTGCTGCGGGGGCTGCGCGGACTGCTGCTGCGGGATGTTCCACTGCCCGGTGGTGTCGACGGCGGGCTGGGTCCCGGTGTCGTAGCCGTAACCGGCCTGGCTGCCGTACGGGTCGTACTGCCCGGCCGGCTGCTGGGGCGCGTACTGGTCGTAGCCGTACCCGTCCGGCCGGCCGTATCCCGGCTGCGCGCCGTATCCCTGTTCCCCGACGTAGCCCTGTTCCCCGCCGTAGCCCTGGTCGGCGGCATGCCCCTGCCCGAGGTCGTGGCCCTGCGGGGCCTGGCCGCCGTGCTGCTGAGTGTGGCCGTCCTGCTGCTGTGCGTAGGGGTCGTACTGCTGGGGCTGCTGATAGACCGGCTGCCCGTACTCGTCGTAGCCGACGATCTGCGGCTGGTAGTACGGGTCGTACGGATTCTGCTGGTCGTTCAACGGTGCCCCTCTCCGCGGCTCAGTCGCCGCGGTACAGCTGGCGCTTGTCGATGTAGCGCACCACACCGTCCGGCACCAGGTACCAGACCGGGTCCCCCTGGGCGACCCGCTTCCGGCAGTCGGTCGACGAGATCGCCAGAGCCGGCACCTCCACCAGGGAGACCCCGCCCTCGGGCAGCCCGTCGTCCGTCAGGTCATGGCCCGGCCGGGTCACCCCGATGAAGTGGGCGAGTGAGAACAGTTCCTCGGCGTTCCGCCAGCCGAGGATCTGGGAAAGCGCGTCGGCCCCCGTGATGAAGTACAGGTCCGAGTCCTCGTTGAGGGCATGCAGGTCCCGCAGCGTGTCGATCGTGTACGTCGGGCCGCCGCGGTCGATGTCGATCCGGCTCACCGAGAACTGCGGGTTCGACGCCGTGGCGATGACCGTCATCAGATAGCGGTCCTCGGCCGGGGACACGTTCTTGTGGCTCTTCTGCCACGGCTGCCCGGTCGGTACGAACACCACCTCGTCGAGGTGGAAGAGGGCGGCCACCTCGCTGGCGGCCACCAGGTGTCCGTGGTGGATCGGGTCGAATGTCCCGCCCATCACGCCGAGTCGGCGCTTGCCCGCACCGGAGCCGGTGCCGGAGCCCGCGGCCGCTATCTGCTCTCCCATGCGTGCAGAGCCTACTGGCACCGGGCGCCGGCCACGGCTCAGCGGTCGCGGTTGAAGCGGGTGGTGATCCACAGCAGCAGCATCAGCGCGACGAAGGCGCCGATGCCAGTGACGTACGGGTTGAGGCTTGCGTGGTTGCCGCCGTGCTCGGCGCCTTCGGCGAGAGTGACCAGGTTGGCGGCGGTGCCGGTGAGGCTCATCTTCAACAGAACCTATCGATCGGGAACGGGAGCGGAGACTTCGCGCACATCGTATGCGGGCCGTCCGGGCACGCTCACGCCGACTCAGTCGTTGTGCATCCGCAGACGCCGTCACAGGGGTATCCGGAGTTGTCCACAGGCCCCACCGTGCCGCGGCCCCAGCACCTACGCTGGTGTCCGTCAGGGGGACGAGCGAGGACTCGCACGACACAGGGGGCACGATGACCAACAGCCACGAGCAGGTTCCGAGCAGGCAGCGCAGGCGCTTCCCGGGGATCTCCTCACGCGCGTACGAACACCCCGCGGACCGCTCGGCGCTCGTCGCGCTGCGCAGGCTCAGCGGCTTCGACACCGTCTTCAAGACGCTCAGCGCGCTGCTTCCGGAGCGGAGCTTGCGACTGCTGTTCCTCTCCGACTCGGTCCGGGTGAGCGACGCCCAGTTCGCACACCTCAACGACATGCTGCGCGACGCCTGCTACATCCTGGACCTGGAAAAGGTCCCCGCGATGTATGTGACGCAGGATCCCCGTCCCAACGCCATGTGCATCGGCCTGGACGAGCCGATCATCGTCCTCACCACCGGGCTCGTGGAGCTCCTCGACGAGGAGGAGATGCGCGCGGTCGTGGGCCACGAGGTGGGCCACGCCCTCTCGGGCCACTCCGTCTACCGCACGGTTCTGCTCTTCCTCACCAGCCTGGCGTTGAAGGTGGCCTGGATCCCGCTGGGCAATGTGGCGATCATGGCGATCGTCACGGCGCTGCGCGAGTGGTTCCGCAAGTCGGAGCTGTCCGCCGACCGGGCGGGGCTGCTGGTGGGCCAGGACCTGCAGGCGTCGATGCGCGGGCTGATGAAGATCGCCGGCGGCAACCACCTGCACGAGATGAACGTGGACGCGTTCCTCAAGCAGGCGGAGGAGTACGAGGCCGGTGGCGACCTGCGCGACTCGGTGCTGAAGATTCTGAACGTGCTTCCCCGCTCCCACCCGTTCACCACGGTGCGCGCCGCCGAGCTGAAGCTGTGGGCGGAGAGCCGCGACCACCAGCGGATCATGGACGGCCACTACCCGCGCCGTGACGAGGACAAGGACACCTCGGTGAGCGACTCCTTCCGTGAGTCCGCCTCGCATTACGCCGACTCGGTGCGTACCAGCAAGGATCCGCTGATGAAGCTGGTCGGCGACATAGCGGGCGGCGCCGGAGACCTCGGCGGCAAGCTGCGGGACAAGTTCATGGGCAACGGCGGCGCGGGCAACGGCACGGGCGCGGCAGCGGGAGGCACTGCTGACGGTGGCTCTGCGGGCGGTGCTCAGGGCGAGGGCTGAGCACCAGGGGCGAGCGATCCGCACAGCGCCGCGTTGGGCCGGCCCGTCGCGTACGGGTCGGTCGCGGCCGGGCCGCCGGAGTCCGGCCGCTGCCCGGCCAGCAGCGGACGCAGGACGCCCGACGCTTCGGCGGAGCAGGACTGGGGCCCGGCCTGCACATGGCTGGACCGCACCTCCAGGCGGTGGTGCGACACGTCCTCCCGGTCGACGCGGAACAGCAGCTCGCGGCGGACGGTGAAGAGCGAGGCCTCGCCGGAGGCCGGCCGCCCGACGCCGTCGGCCCGCCGCAGCGCGTAGACGAAGGTGTGGACGGAGGTGATCTCGAGCGTGCCCGGCGTTGGCTCCAGCACCTCCAGCGTGCCCCGTACCCGCACCTCGGGGTCGGCCAGCGCGACCTTCGCCGGGTCGAAGCGCACCAGCCAGCCGATCGCCGCGTGACGGCCGTCGGCGGCCGGTGAGGTGACGCTCCGGTCGAATTGCGCCATCTGGTCCGGGTGCAGCAGCAGGCGCACGGGCTGCGCGGTGTCCCCGGTGAGGACGTCCGGGTCGAGCGAGGACGCCACCAGGTAGTCCTTGACCGTCGTCAGCGCCGTCATCACCTGTCCCTCGGTGAAGTGCTGGGTCCGGCGGACCGGGGGCATGGTGATCCCGGCGGCGCCGGCGCGGAACTGTTCCGCCGGGCTGCGCGCGTACAGCTCGGCGGGGGTTCCGCCCGGCACGGGGCCCGGCGGCGCGAGCGGGACCACCGTGATGCGCAGCCGCTCCGCCTTCCTGTCGGGAGCGGGCTGATAGGGGTGCCGTACGCCGAGGAAGACCGCGGTGCCGAAGGCGATGACGACCAGGAGGACGAGCACCAGGATCTGTGCGGGTGCCCGCTTGGTGTTCCAGGCGGGCAGGGACCGTACGGCGGGCGCGTGCTCGCCCATCCGCTCCGCGGCGGAGAACTCCTGGACGCGGGCAGCGCGGACGAAGGACTCGTCGAAGACGACCGATCCGTACTCGTCCTCTCCACCGCCGGGGAGCCCCTCGGGAGTCCCCTCGGGCGGGTCTCCACGCCCAGCCATACTTTCAGGGTAGGTCCGGCGGATGAACCATAAACGCCCTGGTACACGACAACTTCGACGAGTTCTCACCAAGTTGCGCGCCCGCCGCTCCGGGGTTACGAGCGGGTTCGCGCGGCCGCCGCTCAGCGGGCGGGCGGGGCCGTGGAGACCCGTGAGGGAGAGCGCTCGAAGGGGGTTGCGGGGCCGCTGCCGTGTCCGCTGACGGTGGCGCCCGTCGGGGGCGCGTCGACACCCGTCCGCGCGGGCTGCGGCACCGGGTCCCGGCGGTTGTTGTCGGAGGCACCGCGGTAGACGGCCGTGAAGGCGAGGGCGACCATCCCGATGCCCATCAGCAGGGCCAGGATCCAGGCCACGGGCCGGTGCCAGCGCGTGCTGCCCCGGTAGGGACGCAGGGCGCCGCCGTGCGGTCCGTAGGGTCCGGCCCAGTCGCCGTCGGGGCCGCTGTCGTCGTCCTCGTACTCTTCGTCGTGGTCGTGACCGCGGCGGCGGTGCCCAGTGGTGTGAAGGTCGTCGTCGGCCGCGTGTCCCCGCAGGCCCGAGCGGGCCGCGTCGGCCTCCGCGCGCGCCTCGGCCGCAGCGAGCAGACGCTCCACCGCGGTCGGTTCGTGGATCTTGGCGGCCCGTACGAAGTCCTCATCGAACACCACGGTGGCGAAGTCCTCGTCCGCGCCTCCGCGGTCGACAGAGTCCTCGGGGTCCCCGCCGTCCTGGAACGGCTTGCCCCCCACGTCGTCCGGCACGCCTTCAGGGTAGACCGGGGGGACCGGTTTGGGCAGGGAGAGCGCAAACTCTCCCCGCCCGGGTGACACGGGGCAGAGCCCCGCTGACGGTCACCGTGTGTGGCCGTCGCCCGTCACGATGTACTTCGTGGAAGTCAGCTCCGGCAGCCCCATCGGGCCGCGCGCGTGCAGCTTCTGCGTCGAGATCCCGATCTCGGCGCCGAAACCGAACTGCCCACCGTCGGTGAAACGCGTGGACGCGTTCACGGCGACCGTAGTGGAGTCCACCAGCTGGGTGAAGCGCCGGGCCGCGGCCTGCGAGGTCGTGACGATCGCCTCGGTGTGCCCCGAGGACCAGAGCCGGATGTGGGCGACGGCCGACTCCAGCGACTCGACGACGGCTGCCGCGATGTCGTACGAGAGGTACTCCGTCTCCCAGTCCTCTGCGGTGGCGGGCACGATCGTCGCCTTGGTGGCGTCCGCGTACTCGACGACACGCTCGTCGCCGTGCACGGTCACCCCCGCGTCGGCGAGGGCGTCCAGGGCGCGGGGCAGGAAGGCGGCCGCGATGTCCTTGTGGACGAGCAGCGTCTCCGCGGCGTTGCAGACGCTCGGACGCTGGGCCTTGGAGTTGAGCAGGATCTCCACGGCCATGTCGATGTCGGTCTCCGCGTCCACGTAGACGTGGCAGTTCCCGGTGCCCGTCTCGATGACGGGCACGGTGGACTCCTCGACGACCGTGCGGATCAGGGAGGCGCCGCCCCGCGGGATCAGTACGTCGACCATGCCGCGGGCCCGCATCAGCTCCCGTACAGAGTCCCGGCTCTCGCCGGGCACCAGCTGCACGGCGTCGGCGGGCAGACCGGAGCCGCCGACCGCGTCCCGCAGCACCCGCACCAGGGCGGTGTTGGAGGAGTACGCGGAGGACGAGCCGCGCAGCAGCACCGCGTTGCCCGACTTCAGGCACAGTGCGGCGGCGTCCACGGTGACGTTCGGCCGGGCCTCGTAGATGATGCCGACGACACCGAGCGGAACGCGCACCTGCCGCAGGT
Organism: Streptomyces peucetius; assembly: GCF_025854275.1. Lineage (NCBI taxonomy): Bacteria > Bacillati > Actinomycetota > Actinomycetes > Kitasatosporales > Streptomycetaceae > Streptomyces > Streptomyces peucetius. The sequence continues at coordinate 2,547,951 of NZ_CP107567.1, forward strand.
CGATGCCGTTGGGCAGGGTCCCGCCGCGCACGACCTCGCCGACCGGGTCCGGCAGCGCGGCGACGTCACGCACATCGGCCGCGATAACCCGCACCCGTTCGGGGGTGAGCGTGAGCCGGTCGATGATGGCCTCGCTGGTCCCCGCCTCGCGGGCGCGGGCGACGTCCTCGGCGTTGGCCTCGACGATCTCGCTCGTGCGGACCTCGAGGGCGTCCGCCATCGCCAGCAGCGCGTCGTCCTTGGCCGACCTCGGCAGTGGCGCGAGGTCGGCGGCGGCGGCGCGGGCCCGGTAGGCCGCCTGGGCGACCGGGGACATGTTGTCGTACGGCGAGACCGAAGAGAGCGACGTCATATGTGCAGCGTAATGCGCCGTTGGCGGGCATCCGGCACGTATCCCGCAGTACGAGACGGCCGGGACCGGCCCGCGGCCGGCCCCCGGGCCGGTCAGAAGGGGTGCACCCCCACGCGGGCGGCGGGCGGCGGGCCGTAGCCCTCGGCGACGCGCTGGTGATAGGTCTGCCGGTCGATGACCTCCAGACCGACGATCTCCCACGGCGGCAGCTTGGCCGTGGACCGGTGCTCGCCCCACAGCCTGAGCGCGACGGCGGCCGCGTCGTGCAGGTCGCGCGCCTCCTCCCAGTAGCGGATCTCGGCATGGTCGCCCGCGTACCGGCTGGTGAGGAGGAAGGGATGGTCGTGGGCCAGTTGCTCGAGGCCCCGGCGGACGTCCGTCAGCGGGGCCTCGGGGCCGGAGACGCTGAGCGTGACGTGCCACAGGCGGGAAAGCACCCGCTCCTCGTCGCCGCCCGCCGGCCGCGGCCCGGCGGCCGGGCCGCGGCCCCCGGCCCCGGCCGTACCACCGCCGGACTCGCCGGGGGCCTCGCGGCGCACGGCGCCGACCGCGTCGGCCGGTCCGTCAGCGGCCCCGGCGGCGCGTTCTTCCGCGGTGCGCTCGCCGAGCCCGTCGCAGCCTCCGTCGCCGGGTCCCTCTCCGAAGTCGGCGCCCGCCCCGACGCTGGTCAGGGCCCGCTCCTCGCCCACCGCCCGGCGGGCGTGGGGCAGCCTCCCGTTCCCTCGGGGCGCATCCCCTGGGCGCGCTCGTCTCACCGGCGGCCTCCCTGTTGCTGCGTCATGCTTCGTGGTGCTTGGTCGTCGAGCCGGTCTCCGTCCCCCGCAACAAAGTTGACCAGCCCACGGCGGGCCGTGGGGCGGTTTTGGTAAAGGTCTGTGCCGGAGGGCGGGACTTTCCGCCTTTTCAGGACTGGAGGACGACGAGATCGTCCCTGTGTACGACTTCCCGCTCGTACTCGGGACCGAGGTCCTTCGCCAGCTCCTTGGTGGAGCGCCCGAGCAGTTGCGGGATCTCCTTGGCGTCGAAGTTGACCAGTCCGCGGGCCACCGCCCGGCCGGCGAGGTCACGCAGCTCCACCGGGTCGCCGGCGCTGAACTCGCCGTCCACGGCGGCGATGCCGGCGGGCAGCAGCGACTTCCTGCCCACCACCACGGCCCGTACGGCTCCGTCGTCGAGCGTCAGGGAGCCCTGCGGGGCCGAGGCGTGCGCCAGCCACAGGAGACGGTCGGCCGACCGACGGCCGGTGGCGTGGAAGTACGTGCCCGTCGCGCGGCCGGAGAGGGCGTCGGCCGCACGGCTCGCCGAGGTGAGGACCACGGGCACACCGGCGGCGGCGGCGATCCTGGCCGCCTCGACCTTGGTGACCATGCCGCCTGTGCCGACGCCCGCCTTGCCCGCGCTGCCGATCTGCACATGGGCGATGTCCTCGGGGCCGTGCACCTCGTCGATGCGGGAGCTGCCGGGCACGGACGGGTCCCCGTCGTAGAGGCCGTCGACGTCCGAGAGCAGGACCAGCAGGTCGGCCCGTACGAGGTGGGCGACGAGGGCGGCGAGCCGGTCGTTGTCGCCGAAGCGGATCTCGTCGGTGGCGACGGTGTCGTTCTCGTTGACGACCGGGACCGCGCCCATGGCGAGCAGCTGGTCCAGGGTCCGGTAGGCGTTGCGGTAGTGGGCGCGGCGGCTGGTGTCGTCGCCGGTGAGCAGCACCTGACCGACGCGGACGCCGTAGCGGGCGAAGGAGGCCGTGTAACGGGCGACGAGCAGCCCCTGGCCGACGCTGGCGGCGGCCTGCTGGCGCGCCAGGTCCTTGGGGCGGCGGGCCAGGCCCAGCGGTGCCAGTCCGGCGGCGATGGCGCCCGAGGAGACGAGCACTATCTCCTTCTCGCCGCCGCTGCGGATCTTGGCGAGGACGTCGACGAGGGCGTCCACCCGGTCCGCGTCGAGCCCGCCGGCGGCGGTGGTCAGGGACGACGAGCCGACCTTGACGACGATCCTGCAGGCCTTGGTGACCTGCTCCCTCGCCACGGCCGGCGCTCCTGTTGCCGGCCGCGGGTTGCCCGGACCCCGCGGGACCGGGTGCCCTGCCGGGTGCTCCGCCGTCCGCTGCTCCGCAGCCTGTCCTGCCACGCTCTGCCTCGCCTCTGTCACAAGGCCGAATGTATGCCAGCACCCTCACCGCATGCGCGCCTGTTCCGTTCGCTGGACAGCGGACGCGACCCACCGGACCAGCTTGCAATCCACTCGAACCGGACAGCCGCTACTGTGCTGGATGGGCGGTGGCCCCGGCCCCGCAGCGGCCCGTGCACGCGTCGGCCCCCGCCTGCGAGTCCGGTTCCCACACGAGTTCCCACACGAGACGGGGCACAGCTGTGTCGGTCAAAGTGAGCGTCGTCATCCCGGTTTACAACCCCGGGAAATACATCGACCCCTGCATCGACTCCTTGCTCGGCCAGACCCTTCCCGCACAGGACTTCGAGGTGCTGTTCGTCGACGACGGGTCCACCGACGACACGCCGGAGCGCCTCGACGCACTGGCCGCACGTCACCCACACTTCCGGGTGATCCACATCCCGAACTCCGGCTGGCCCGGCAAGCCACGGAACATCGGGGTCGCCGAGGCGCGGGGCGAGTACGTCCAGTTCCTCGACCAGGACGACCACCTCGGCACGGACGCACTGCGCCGCCTCTACGCCATGGGGCACCGCAACGGCTCGGACATCGTCATCGGCAAGGTGGCCAGCAACTTCCGCGGCGTGCCCCACGGAGTCTTCCGTACGAACCGCGAGAAGTGCACGCTGCGCAACGCTCCGCTGTACGACAGCCTCACGCCGCACAAGATGTTCCGCACCGAGTTCCTGCGCGAGCACGGCATCGCCTATCCCGAGGGCAAGCGCCGGCTCGAGGACCAGCTGTACATGATGAAGGCGTACTTCCCCGCCGAGGTCGTCTCGATCCTCGGCACGTACACCTGCTACCACTACTCGAAGCGTGACGACGGGAAGAACGCGGGGTCGGCCAAGCTCGTCCCCGCGGGCTACTACGCGAACCTCCGCGAGGTTCTCGACGTCGTGGTCGCCAACACCGAGCCGGGCCCCTTCCGGGACCGGGTGCTGCGCCGCTTCTACCGCGTGGAGATGCTGGGACGCCTCAGTGAACCGGCGGTGCTGAAGTACGACGCCGACTACCTGCGCGAGATGGTGGACGCCGTGCGGCCCCTCGCCCTGGAGTTCATGGGCGACTCCGTGCACGACGGGATGGGTCCGCTGCTGCGCATGCGGTCGACCCTGCTCCGCGACGGCGACGGGGAAGGCCTCGTCCGCCTCGCGCGCCTCGCCTCCTCCATCAAGGGAGCCGTCCGGCTGGAGGACCTGGCGTGGGAGGCCGGGGGCGACCGGATCGAGGTCCGTCTCGCCGCGCGGTTCGTGCACGGCGAACAGCGAGTTCCGCTCAAGCTGCTGCGGCGCGACGGACGGCTGTACCTGCACCCGGACGTCACCGTCGGCTTCGTGCCCGCAGGTGCGCTCGTCGAGATCACCGACGACCTCGAAGGGTTCAGGGCCGAACTGGCGTTGCGCGACCGTGAGAAGGCGGTCGAGTGGTCCTGCCCGACGCGACTCGAGACGCGGGTCGAGGAGCTGGACGAGGAGGGCGAGACATGCGAGCTCGTGCTCCGTGGCACGGGCCGGCTGGTACCCGAGAGCGGAGGCAAGGGCTACAGCGGCCTCCCGCGTGGCTTCTGGGACGCCTGGGTCTCGGTCCGCGGCCTCGGCCTCGTGCGAAAGGTGCGGCTGGGCCACGACCGGGCGGAGCACGTCGACGGCATGATGCTGCCCGCGCTGGTGTCCTCACCGCCCCGCCCGGTGATCCCCTACTTCACCAACCCGCACAGCAATCTCACCCTCGATGTCGCTCGCCGCGGGAAGAAGGTCGGCCCGCACCTCGAAGGGCGTCCCGTACTGCGCATGCCGGGACGGAAACCCCAGCTGCGGCTGGATCTGGTCACCACCACCGCCACCGGTCCGGCCGCGGTGGAGCTCGTCCTGAGCAAGTTGTCCGAGGCCACTGATCCGGAGGAGGTCGCCGAGACGTCGGTGGTGCACTCGTGCGCGAGCACCCTGCGCCCCGCGCAGAGCCGTGCGCATCTGGAGGTGCCGGCACGGATGGAGGGCGCTCCTGCGGGCACCTGGCAGCTCGGGGTGCGGCTCGACGGTGACAAGGCCCGCGCACTGCAGCTGTGCACTGCCGACGTGGACGACACCGGCCGTGTCCGACTGGACGACGAACTCCCCGTGCCGGACCACCAGCTGATGCGCAAGCTCGCCTCGGCACGCCGCAGAGCAAGGCTGCGGCGTGCCGTACGCGCCGTCGTGGGCCCGGTCGTCCGGCGCCTGCCGCCCGCCGGGCGCAAGAAGCTGCGCCGGCTGGCGTCACGTGTCCTCGGCTGAGGCGCCCGCTTCGCCGGTCCGCTGATCAGCGGGTGCGCAGCTGCTCGCGGAAGGAGACGCAGTCCGCATAGGAGGGCAGCAGGCCCTGCCGCTCGGCCTCCGCCAGTGACGGAGCCTGCTCGTCCTTCGGCGAGAGCAGCGGCTGGACGTCGGCCGGCCAGGCGATGCCGAGATCCGGATCGAGCGGGTGGATCCCGTGCTCGCGTTCGGGTGCGTAGCCCTCTGAGCACAGGTAGACGACGGTGGCATCGTCGGTGAGAGCCAGGAAAGCGTGGCCGAGGCCCTCGGACAGATAGACGGCGTGGTGCTTCTCGTCGTCCAGCCGGACGATCTCCCACTGCTTGTAGGTGGGGGAGCCGGTGCGGATGTCGACGATGACGTCCAGCACGGCGCCGCGTACGCACTTCACGTACTTGGCCTGGCTCGGCGGCACGTCGGCGAAGTGGATGCCGCGCAGGGTGCCGCGCCGGGAGACGGAGCAGTTGGCCTGGACGAGGCTGAGGTCCTGGCCGGTGGCCTCGCGGAAGTCGTTGCCCCGGAACCACTCGTGGAAGCTGCCCCGATCGTCGGGGAACACCTTCGGCTCGTGCACCCAGGCGCCTTCGATGGACAGAGGTCGCATGTTTGTCGCTTTCCGTTCTTGCTCGCGTTGGTTACTTCGACAGGGCGCGGCGGACGCGCCCGGCCACGCGGCGCAGCAGGGACCGGTTGGAGGCCTTCGCCGCCGCGGCCTTCGCTGCCGCGGCCTTGGCCGCCTTGATCTCGGCGGCGGCCTCGGCCGCGTGCCGGACCCGGGGAGCCCCGTCGGAGTCGACGCCGAGCACAAGAGGAAGAGCGGTCCAGCGGGGCACACCCCGCTTGGCGGACGGCAGACCGAGTTCGATGCGCTGCTGGGCGCCAGCGGTCAGCTCGGGCGGCAGGAGTGCGGAGAGGACGGTTCCGTCCGGGCCGGCCGACAGGGTCGCCGCGGTCTCGAAGGCAGCGGCGCCGCCCGATGCCTTGTAGCGGAGCGACGCCTGCTCCTCGCCGGTCACCGCCAGCCGCAGCGGCAGTTCGATCCGGCCGTCGGACAGCACGGCGTCCTTGGCGGTGATCGGGGCGACGTCCCGGTCGAACTTGCTCGTGGCGTGGTCGACGTCGAGAGAGAGGTTGCTGTGGGGCTCGGTCCAGTACGGCAGGACCAGGCGCCGCGGCGAACCGCTGAGGGCGCCCTCGCGCCCGTCCTCCACGTCGTCCGCGCGCAGCGCCCCGAGGCGCGTCTCCTTCGTCCAACCGCAGGAGGTGATCCGTATGAGCACGTCCCAGATCCCGGCCCCGAGCGGGGCGCCGTTGGCGGCGCCCTCGATGTCGACCGACGACTTCGCCATCAGCACCGAGCGGAAGGTGCCGTCCGTGTCCGGCAGCCGCTCACGGGTGAACTCGACGGGCTGGAAGAACTCGGCCGCGGTGGCGCGCTCGCGCACCACGAGGTCGACCTTCGCCCGGTCGAGGGTGGCCAGGGGCTCGACGCCCGTCTCCTTGACCGTCGCCAGGGTGCTGTCCGACAGCGGCAGGTTCAGCATGTCCTTGCCGTTCACCGTACGGAAGGTCATCGGCCGGCCGTCGACCTCGTACTCGGCGGTGAAGGCGACCTGGAGCTCTCCGTCCTCCCAGGCCAGGCTCTCCAGCAGACCGGTCGGCTTGATCCCCGCCTCCCAGCGGGCGAGCTCCTCGACCTCGGCGAGGCGGTCGGCGGCGATGAGCGCGGCGACCAGCTGCTGAATCGGCTGCATTCCCGCCGCGACACCCGGGCCGAAGCGCTCCGTGACCACCGAGTGGATCTCGGCGAACAGCTCCTTGCGGTAGTCCTCCGGCAGGGCCAGCAGACGCTTGCCGCGCAGCCGCTCCACCATTTCGTTGCGCAGCCACCGGCGGAACAGCTTGTCGCGCAGCGGACCGGGCTCGGTGTGGCGCTCGACGACGTCGAGGGCCTCGCGGAGGTTCTTGAAGTAGCCGACCGGGTCGAAGCGCTGGAAGCCGGCGTTGGACGCGTCCTCACGCTTGACGTGGTAGTAGCACAGGTAGTCGCTGAGGACGGCGACGTTGGACGCCCGCAGGTACGCCTCGGCGACGAAGACGTGGTCCTCGAGACGGCGGCGGCCCTCCATGAAGCGAAGCTTGCTGCTGTCGAGGAAGTCCTTGCGGACCATCTTGTGCGGGGTCAGGCTGTCGATCAGCGGGGCGTTCTCGACGGAGGCCCGCGGCCGGTTCACACGGAACAGCTCCAGCGGCACGGGGCGGCCCTTGCCGGCCATCTTGCCGATCACGACGTCGGCCTTGTTGACGACGCCGTACTCGTACATGCGCTCCAGGGCTTCGTCCCCGAGCCAGTCGTCGTTGTCGACGAACATCACGTACTCGCCGCGTGCGGCCTCGATGCCGACATTGCGAGGCTTGCCGGACCAGCCGGATCCCTCCTGGTGGATCACGTGCATGTGCGGGTGCTCGGCCGCGAGCCGGTCGAGCCGCTCAGGGGTTCCGTCGGTCGAGCCGTCGTTGACGAAGATGGCTTCGTACTCGTCGTCCGGCAGGCTCTGCCGCAGCAGCGATGCTATGCAGTCCTCTATGTACTCGCCGGGGTTGTAGACGGGAATGACCACACTGACCTTGACCGACATGCAGAAGCTCCCAATGACCTCACAAAGCTCCGGCATCCTGCTTTGCGGGAGCATGAATGGGACAGACTACCTGCCCCGCGAAGACCCGTTCTCTATGGGCGCAGGCAGCCGCCGGACCGCGGCGGCTGCCTGGAGAGCGGCTAGATCGGCTAAGAGGCCGAGCCGGGGATCCGGGCGCGCAGCCCGGACAAGGCGGACCTGGGCCGGCGGAGATTCCGGGCACGCACCAGGTCGGACCAGAAGGACGCCTCGAGGAACGCCTCGGGCTGCACCGCCTTCTTGCGGACCAGGACCTCCTCGGGGACGTCCTGGGGGTCGGGGACGACGTACTCCTTGATGATGTCGTCGTACGACCGCTTGAGCACGGTGTTCTCCGGGTCCGCGCCGAAGATCACGACGACACCGGTGGGCTGGGTGTCCACCTCGACCACCACGAGGTCGGGGCGGTACCGGCGCAGCACCGTCGCGACCTTGTAGACGTCACCGGTCCAGGCACCGGTGTGCCGGTCACGGGCTGCCTCGTCGACGTTGCGAGGCAGCATGTCGTCGAGAACGATCACGCTCGACCAGCGGGAATACTCCTCGACGTTCATGAAATCGCGCAGCGCGAACTCGAAAAGATGCATGCCGTCGATGAACGCCAGCTCGAGCTTGGGATCGGCGCCCATCAGGTTGAACGGATCCTTGCGGGCGAGCGCGCGGAACGGATTGCGGCCGTTGCGCAGGTGCAGCAGGGGATCCCGGCGCGCGAAGAAGTCGTCACTCGTGGCCCTGACGAGGTGAACGTCACAGCTGAGTTCCGTGACGACCCGGAATGCCGGGTCGACCGCGACGGAGGGAACTCGGGAGAGGGTCAGGCTGCGTCCGTCGTTGACCCCGATCTCCAGGTAGTTCCGGGGCTTGTAGACGCGGTGCAGCTGACGCAGAAAACCGTGGCGGTCCACTTCGGGGTTGCCCTTCGCTGGGAATCAACTTGATTGATTCCCAGCGAAGTTAGCCGGTACGTGGCCTGCCGGTAAACATCTACTAGCGGGTAATGTCGGGCGTGTCGCCCCCGCGCTCCGCCGCGACCAGTGAGGGGAACGCCTCTGCGAGCGCCTCGCGCCAGTCGCGGATGGGTTCGATGCCCGTGTCCCGCCATCCCTCGTGGCCCAGCACGCTGTACGAGGGCCGGGGTGCGGGCCGGACGAAGGCCGCGCTGGTCGTCGGGCGCACCCGCTCGGGGTCCGCGCCCAGCAGCCGGAAGATCTCCCGGGTGAACCCGAACCAGGTCGTCTCACCACTGCTGGTGCCGTGGTGGACGCCCGCCTTGACGGTGCCCGCCAGCGCGCCCCGGCCGAGCCGGACCAGCCGGTCGGCGAGATCGGCGGTCCAGGTGGGCTGGCCCCGCTGGTCGTCAACGACGTCGAGGGTGTCCTTGACGGCTTCCAGCTTGATCATGGTGCGGACGAAGTTGCCACCGCCCGCGCCGTACAGCCACGCCGTGCGGACCACGTGGCCCGTGTCCGGGAGCACGTCCAGCACGGCCTGCTCGCCCGCCAGCTTGGTGCGCCCGTAGGCGCTGCGCGGGCCGGTGGGGGCCTCCTCGGCGTAGGGCTCGGTCCCGTCGCCGGCGAAGACGTAGTCCGTGGAGACGTGGAGCAGTACCGCCCCTGCCTCCTTGCAGGCCTCGGCGAGCACCCGGGGGCCGGTGCCGTTGACCGCGAGGGCCGCTTCCTCCTGGCTCTCCGCGCCGTCGACATCCGTCCAAGCGGCGCAGTTGACGACGGCGACCGGCCGGTGCGCGGCCATGGCCGCGCGGACCGACTCCGGGTCGGTGATGTCCAGGTCGGCCCGGCCGGCGCCGACGGCCTCGATGCCGTCGGCCGCCAGCCGCTCCAGGACGTCAGGGGCCAGCATGCCGCCGGCACCGGTCACGAGCCATACGCTCACAGCGCCGCACGCTCCTTCAGGGGCTCCCACCAGGCGCGGTTGTCGCGGTACCACTGGACCGTCTCCGCGAGGCCCTTGGCGAAGTCCTTGCGGGGCTCGTAGCCGAGCTCCTCACGGATCTTGGCGCAGTCGACCGAGTAACGGCGGTCGTGGCCCTTGCGGTCGGTGACGTACTCGACGCTGGTGTCCCAGTCGGCCCCGCACGCCTCGAGCAGCAGCCCGGTGAGCTCCTTGTTGGAGAGCTCGGTGCCGCCGCCGATGTTGTAGACCTCGCCCGCGCGGCCCTTGGTGCGGACCAGCTCGATGCCCTGGACGTGGTCGTCGATGTGCAGCCAGTCGCGCACGTTGCCGCCGTCGCCGTACAGCGGGACCTTCTTGCCGTCCAGCAGGTTCGTGATGAACAGCGGGATGACCTTCTCGGGGAAGTGGTGGTGCCCGTAGTTGTTGGAGCACCGGGTCACCCGCACGTCCAGCCCGTGGGTGCGGTGGTACGACAGGGCGATCAGGTCGCTGGACGCCTTGGCGGAGGAGTACGGGGAGTTGGGCTCCAGCGGGTGCGTCTCAGGCCAGGAACCCTCGTCGATCGAGCCGTAGACCTCGTCGGTGGAGATGTGCACGAAGGTCTTGACGCCCGCGCGGTGCGCGGCGTCGATCAGCGTGTGGGTGCCCACCACGTTGGTACGGACGAACTCGGCGCCGCCGTCGATGGACCGGTCCACGTGCGACTCGGCCGCGAAGTGCACCACCTGGTCGTGCTCGGCCATGAGCTTGCCGACGAGCTCGGGGTCGCAGATGTCGCCCTGCACGAAGGAGAAGCCGGGGTGGTCGCGGACCTCGTCGAGGTTGGCCGGGTTGCCCGCGTACGTCAGCTTGTCCAGCACGGTGACGGCGATGTCACCGGGGCCCTCGGGGCCGAGGACGGTACGGACGTAGTGGGAGCCGATGAAGCCGGCGCCGCCGGTCACCAGGATCTTCGTGGTCATGAGGAGATCTGCACCTTGCTGTGGTCACCGAGCACGAGCCGGTGGGCGGACGGGTTACGGGGAGCGGGCGTGACTTGGACGTCACGGCCGATGAGGGACGCCTCCACACGGCGCACGCCGGTGATCGAGGCGCCGCGCAGCACGATCGAGTACTCGATCTCGCTGTCCTCGATCCGGCAGCCCTCGGAGACCGAGGTGAACGGGCCGACGTAGGCGTCGCTGATCACGGTGCCGGCACCGATGATCGCAGGGCCGACGATCCGGCTGCCGCTGACCTTGGCACCCGCCTCGATCCGCACCCGGCCGATGATCTCGCTGCTCTCGTCGACCGTACCCTCGGCGACGGGCTCGACGCCCTCCAGCACCGAGCGGTTGACCTCCAGCATGTCGGTGACGTTGCCGGTGTCCTTCCAGTAGCCCGCGATCGTCGTGGAGCGGACGTCGCGCTGCTGATCGATGAGCCACTGGATGGCGTGCGTGATCTCCAGCTCACCGCGCCAGGACGGCTCGATGGAGCGCACCGCTTCGTGAATGGCTGGCGTGAACAGGTAGACGCCGACCAGGGCGAGGTCGCTCTTGGGCTGCTTCGGCTTCTCCTCGAGCCCTACGACGCGCCCGGTGCCGTCCAGCTCGGCGACACCGAAAGAGGTCGGGTTGGGGACCTTGGTGAGAAGGATCTGGGCGTCCGGGCGCTCGGCGCGGAACTCGTCGACCAGACCGCTGATGCCGCCGACGATGAAGTTGTCGCCGAGGTACATCACGAAGTCGTCGTCGCCGAGGAAGTCCTGGGCGATCAGCACGGCGTGCGCGAGACCGAGCGGCTGGTCCTGCGGGATGTACGTGACCTTGATCCCGAACTGGGAACCGTCGCCGACGGCTTCGCGGATCTCTTCGGCGGTGTCGCCCACGATCACGCCGACCTCGGTGATCCCGGCCTCGGCGATCGCCTCCAGGCCGTAGAACAGCACCGGCTTGTTTGCGACGGGCACCAGCTGCTTGGCCGAGGTGTGCGTGATGGGGCGCAGACGTGTGCCCGCTCCACCGGAGAGTACGAGTGCCTTCACGATTTCTGTCCTCGATTGGGGGTTTGTTTCCCGAGCGGCTATCGCTCCGGCCGCTCGATTTTACCCAATGTCAAGCTTGCCCCGCCGACCGCGGGTGCCGTTCGGCGCGCAGCTTCCGCAGGCGTCTGCGCGACCAGCGCACGGTTCGCCGGACAAGTGAAGGAACAGTGTTCGGCGGCAGCACACGCACACTGCCCGACCAGTCCGGCACAGTGATCTCGTAGGCGGACCGGGGGATGCCGCTCTGTTTGTTCCCGAAGTGCGGATACGCGAGGTACAGCCTGCGCCCGCGCCCCTCGGTCACCACCCTCGGGACCTGCTTGGTCCGGACGAATTCGAGCACGTCCACCAGGACGTCGAGGCGGCCCGCCGCCACACAGGCGAGCACCAGCCGCTCCCCGACCTTGATCCGGTCCGCGACGCTCTTGGACCAGTACTTGATGACGGGGGCCGCCAACTCCAGTTTGTGCCGCCGCACTTCCTCCGTCTCCTTGAGCAGCACGGGGCCGAACTGCTGCAGCAGCCCGACGGTGAACGGCCGCAGAAGCAGCTGGTCCCGCTTCGGTCCGGCCGGTTCGAGCCGGACGATCAGCTCCGTCAGTGCCGTGATGGCCGCGAAGCGGGGCGGATAACTGCCCCTGCGGGTCGCGTGCTTTCCGTCGTCCCTGGCGACGAGGTGGTAGCAGTCGTAGTCCGCCACGACCGAGACACCGTTCCCCTGCAGATACGCCTCCATGGTGAACAGCGCGTCCTCGCCGGTGGGGAGCGTCTCGTCGAATTCGAGACCCAGCCGGGACAGCAGCTCGCGCCGGAACAGCTTCTGCGCGCTCAGCGCGAAGATGACGCGCGAGGAGTACACGTCCACCCGCTCCTCGGTACGCGCGAACATCGAGGTCCCGACCTTGCGGCCGACCCCCTTGAGGCGGCCGAGGACCACGTCGGTGCCGGCCCGGTCCGCCATCGCGACCAGGCGTTCCAGCGCCTCGTCGCCGAAGAAGTCGTCGGCGTCGAGGAAGAAGACGAACCGGCCCCGGGCCAGCCGAAGACCTACGTTGCGGGGGCCGCTGGGACCGCCCGAGTTGGCCTGGTGGATCACCCGGGTCGGCACTTTCGAACGGGCGGCGAACTCGTCCAGGTACTCACCGGTTCCGTCGGTCGAGCCGTCGTCGACGGCGACGATCTCGATCCGGTCGGCGCCCAGGGTCTGGCTCTCCACCGACTCCAGGCAACGGATGAGATAGGGCATGGCTTCGTAAGCGCCGACCACGACGGTGACGTCGGGCACGAAAGGTTTGTCGTTCATCGACTCCAAGACAACCGGAGTCGTGCCCAGGTTGCCCGGAACGACACAACCCGTATGGATCTGTTCGCACATGCAGTTCGACCCGGCGGCCGCCCCCCCCCCCCCCCCCCGCCCCCCCGGCCCCCCCCCCCCCCCCCCGCCGCCCGCCCCCCCCCCCCCCCGGGGGCGCCCCCCGCCGGGTCGGACGATTCTGCGGTCAGCCGCCCACGGGCGTGTCGTTGCGGCCGGGCGTCTGCTCCGTCTCGGCCATCCGCTTCTCGACACCCACGTTGCGGGCCTGCGACTTCGCGGCCAGGCTCTGCACAGCGGCGTCGAACTGCTCCATCGACGTCGGCTCGTCCGGCCCGAGCAGGTACTCCTTGAGCACGCGGCGCTCCTCGGCGAGGGCGTCCGCGGCGGGGTCGGCGACGGCGGCGAGCAGCTCGTCGAGCTCCTCCGCGCTGTTGGAGAGGATCACCGCGGCCCGTACCGCCGTGTTCTGCCGCTTGAACTCGTCCTCGCCGAGGCCGGCCGAGTCGGTGACCGCGTACGGCTTGCCGCTGGCGATGAAGTCCGACACGACACTGGAGATGTCGGAGACCATGGCGTCCGACTCGTTGAAGCAGTCGTACAGCCGCGGAGCCGGCCCGGTGATGACCTTGTGCTCCCACCAGCCGAAGGAACGCCAGTACGCCGTGTTCCACTCGTCCCGCAGCCGGGCCGTCTCCGCCTCGCGCGCCGGGTCCGGCAGCGAGTCACGGGAGACCTCCGCCTCGTCCCGGCCTTCTCCGGCGCCGCCGGACAGCTCCGCCAGCCGGGCCTCGATGCGCTGCAGCTCGGCAGCCGCCTCCGTCTGCTCCGCGAGGTGCGAGGAGGCTTCCTTCGCCCAGCGGGGTTCGGCGGCGCGCGCTGCCGCGGCCTTCTCGATCATCGCGACGATCCGGTCGTGGGCGGCCTTGGCCTTGACGCTCCGGGTGCCGGTGAAGGGGTGGGGCTTGTAGACGACCCGCACCGGCTCCGGTGCCTCGAGGAGCTTCCTGACGATGTTCTCGCCCGCCAGCAGCAGGGAGGTGTTGCCGGGGTTGTCGTCCCAGCCCTCCCAGGTGGGCGCGTAGAGCACGGTCGGGATGGGGTTCCCGGTCCTCGAGTTGCCCGTCTTGATGGGGGCGAGCTGGGGGCGGCCCACCTCGACGATGTCCTCGCTGCGCACACCGACGTCGGCCAGCGCGTACCGGTCGCGTCCCGCGCGGCCGGCGGTCCACACCTCGTCGTAGGCCTTGCTGAACGGGTTGACGCTGGCGAGCTTGTCGCTGTCGCCGTGGCCGATGAAGACGTGCTTCATGGTCGGCACACGGAGCATGTGGATGTTCTTGCCGACGTTGGCGGCGTACAGCGCGACCCGCACGGAGGACAGGTCCAGGTTCATCAGATGCACACTGCCCGGCACGCACACCACCGGCACCGACGTCGGGCCGAGCTGGGGCACGATGTTGCGTTCACGCAGGAAGATGACCGGCCGGCCCTCGAGCTGGGACATCGTCTCCAGCCACATGTTGACCTGGTAGGCGGAGTCGGCCGAACCGGAGAAGTACATCATCACGGTCGGCTTGTAGTCGGTCAGCCATGCGTCGATGCCCTCGAGGACCTTTTCCGGCGGCGGCACCAGCTTGCTGGGCCGCAGATGCGGCATCAGCAGGAACACATACCCGACGGCGAGGGCGAGGGTGAGCCCCAGACCCGCGTAGGCGAACCAGGGGGTGTCGGCCTCGATCGCGGCCAGCACACCCAGCAGGGCGAACACGTCCAGGTGGAGCATCTTCTCCGCGGGCCGGTCGAGCAGCCGCCGCGGAGGCGCGTCGGGGATGCGTACGTACCCCGAGAGATCGATGTTGCGGGTGACGACCGGCAGCTTGCGACGCAGCCGGAGCAGCATGACCATCGCACCGTGCGGCGCCTGGAGGCCGTAGAAGGCCAGCAGACAGGCGACGGTCACATAGAAGACCATCTGGTCCGCGAGCCCCGTCCGGGCCATCAGCAGAACGAGCAGCAGCTGGCGCACCAGGAACCTGATCGACAGACCCGCGCGCACCTTGGCGAGACGATTGACCAGATAGCTGGAGCGCTGGTGCAGAAACCGGTCGGACAGGTAGGTCACTGCCACGGCCACCGCGAAGAACCAGAGGTTGGGAATTATCGCGGCGAGCATGACGCATGGGAATCCCAGCACCAGAAGAAGTGCGGCTGCCAGCTCGGATCCGCTACCCACGCGAGCCAAGCGAATGGCTTTCGAAATCACGAAGCACCTGCTCCTGGGGGTACCGACGGTTTTGCCTTGCAAAGAAGATGTGAAGGCGAGGCTTCACGAACTCGGGCCTCCGCAGTGCGCGAAAGGCGGCAACTACAGAGGCCCAGAGAATTGATTGTCAGGAATTATTACACATCTTCCTGGCGGTCCAGCACGGAGGCCAGGGCCTGCTCGAAGCCGGACGCCTCGGAAGCCCCACGGGTGGGATCCTGCTGGCGGACGTCGATGACGTGCCCGGTCAGCTCGGAGAGCAGCACGTCGAGCGAGGTCCGCGCGACAGCCTCCGACGACAGCAGGGAACCGGCCGGCTCGTCGCCGAACGCCTTGGTGCGCATGGGAGTCGCGGTGCGCTCCGGGTTCACGCAGTTCACCCGGATGCCGTCGGCGGCCCACTCGTCCGACAGTGCCTGGGTGAGATTCACCATCGCGGCCTTCGTGGAGGAGTACAGGCTGTACTCGGCGCGGCCGCGGGTGTAGCTGCTGGAGGTGTAGAGCAGCAGCTGCCCCTGGGTCTCCGCGAGGTACTTGTGCGACGCCCGGGCGATCTGAACGGGCGCCAGGTAATTGACGTTCAGCGCTTCCTGGATGGCCGCGTTGTCCGTCTCCGCGAGCTTTCCGATGCGCAGCACGCCCGCGGTGTTGATCACGTAGTCGATGCGGCCGCTCTCGGCGTACGCCGTGGAGAGGGCCTCGTCGACGTGCTCCGGGTTCTCGACGTGCGTGCCCGTGGTGGAACGGCCCAGCGCGTACACCTTGGCGCCGTAGGACTCGGCGAGCTTCGCGATGTCGGCGCCGATCCCGTAGGAGCCGCCGAAGACGACGAGGGTCTTGCCGGCGAGCAGTTCGCGGTAGGCGGCCGCGTCGGCCTGGCGCGGAGCCGCGGTGGAGGCCAGCTGGAAGAGCTTGTCCGCGATGAAGACGTCGACCGGCTGGGTGACCTTCATGTTGTACTCGTCGCCCGCGACGACGTAGATCGGCACGTCGGGCAGGTACTTCAGCACGACCGAGCAGTCGTCGGTGGCCTGGAAGTTCGGGTCGCCGGCGGCGACCTCGTACGCCCTGCGGATCGTGGACAGCTTGAACGCCTGGGGCGTCTGGCCGCGGCGCAGCCGGGAGCGGTCCGGGACGTCGGTGATGAACTCGCCGTCCTCGCCGTGCGTCCGGGTCACGATGATCGTGTCCGCGGAGGGGATGGCGACGTCGACGGCCTGGTAGCGGTCGAGCGCGTCGACGCAGTCCTTGATGACCCGTTCGGAGAGCAGCGGGCGCACGGCGTCGTGGAACAGGACGTTGCGGTCCTCGCCCTCGGCCAGGCCCTCACCCAGTGCCGCGATGGCCCGCTCGGTGGTCTCGTTGCGCGTCGAGCCGCCCTCGATGACCTTGACGACCTTGGTCAGCCCGGCCTTGGCGACGATCTTCTCGACGTCCGGCACGTACCCGGGGGCCATCAGCACCATGACGTCGTCGATCGAGTCGGCCCGCTCGAAGATCGACAGTGTGTGCTCGATGACAGCCTTGCCTGCGATCTTCAGCAGCTGCTTGGGGATGGACAGACCCACGCGCTGACCGGTTCCACCGGCGAGCACGACTGCTGTGGTTCGGGGTTTGGCTATGTGCTGCACAGACACAGACGACCTACCTTGCGAGGGCTGGGGAACAAAACTGATGGTTGCACCCTCCGTTACCGAACCGCAAGGCGGGTGACGCCCGTGCAACCGCTCCGATAAACCTCCTGTTCACCGGTGATCAGGGGAATTGACCCGACCCGACGGCAACCCCGACGTGATCGACACCACACATCTGAGTGGCATGAATCACCCTGAGCGGGTCATGGGAGGTCGACAACGTTCAGCGCCAGGTCGTTGGTGAGGGTGTAGTAGACCCGCACCCGCACCTTGGGCCGCGGTCTGCGCAGGAGCCGCTTGGCCATGGCCCGCGCGAGACTCTCCGTCCGCCTCTTGGCGATGACGCTCTGCGGATAGACGAAGACGTCCTTCTTCTGCACCACATCGTCCAGCACCCGGCCCATTTTCACCGGCTTCTCATCCGGCGCGTAACGCACATAGGCGTCCCACACGTCGTGCGGGGTGGTCTGCGAGGCGGCGGGCACGGACGAGGAGAAGGTGAAACGGAAACCCCTGGTGCCCCGCCGCTCACCGGTGAAGGTGATCTCGTCCTTCGGCCTGCCGCGGCGGCGCAGCACGAGCACCGGCGCACCGGAGGCAGCGGCCCGGCCGTGAAGGGTGCCGGCCAGGGTCACCCGCGTGCCGTCCACCTCGACGACGTCGGCCTCCGCGTGGACCGGCCGCGACCAGGCCCGCAGCATCAGGGCTCCGCCCTTGGCGGTGTCCTTGTACGGGATCAGGTTGCGGACGGTCTCGTCGGGCGCGAGCCGTCCGGCGACGCCGACAGCGCCGCGCTGGTCGACGGTCCGTGCGGTGACACGTCCGCGCACACCGGAGTCCACCAGCTCCACATAGGCGTTCCACAGCCCCTCCGCGAACGCCGCGTCGGCCGGGACCTTCACGCCCCCGGCGGCGTCGAAGTCGAAGGTCCGCGCACCGTCGGCGTCGTCGGTGCGCGTGCAAACCAGGCGCACACCGCCCCGGGCCCCCTTCGGCAGCGGGGCGGCGAGCGTGAGGCTGAGGGAGCCGTCCGGCTCGACCACGCAGTCCGCGGCGGGGTTGATCCCGGGGAGCTCCGTCCGTCGTGCGGCCTGCGCGGCGAGTTCGCCGAAGAGCGTCTCGTACTGCTTGGTGACGACCGCGGGATCGAACCGGCGGGCGTTGCGCACGGCTGCCGCGCCCATCCGTCTGCGCAGGTCCTCGTCCTCGATCAGCCGCAGCAGTGCGGCGGCGACGGCGTCCGTGTCGCCCACCGGCACCAGGATTCCGTCCTCGCCGTCGCGGATGATCTCGCGCGGCCCGTAGTCGCAGTCCGTGCTGACCATGGGCACGCCGCAGCGCATCGCCTCCACCACGGTCATACCGAAGGACTCGTGGCGTGAAGTGGACGCCGCGACGGCACCCTTGACCCACTCCGGCTCGATCGGCGAACGCGGACCCATGAGATAGGCGCTGTTGTAGAGGCCGAGTGCGTCGATCCGCGCCCGCAGCCTCTCCCGCTGGTCACCGGAGCCGTAGATGCGCAGCACCCAGTCGGGGTGGACGGCGACGACCTTCGCGAACGCATCGAGGAGCACGTGGTACTGCTTCCCCGCGGCCAGCCGGCCGGCGGCGACGATCGTCCTGCCCGCCGTGTCGGACGGGGCGACGGGCGGCTCCGGGACGCTGTTCGGGATGGCGAGGACCCTGGTGGTCGGCAGCGGCGTCTTCTCCCGCCACACCGCCGCGTCGCCCTCGGAGACGGTGACGAACGCGTCGACGGCGTCGAGGTGTTCGTACATCTCCTCGCGCAGCGCCGCACTGTGGTGATGGTGCGTCATGTGCTCCTGCCCGATCCGTACGGCGGTGGGAGCGGCGAACCGGGCGACGTACGCGGTGAGACCGGGCCGGGTTCCGATGACGACGTCCGCGTCGCAGACGGCGTAGTGCTCGCGGACCCGTTCGTCGGTGAGCCTGCTGTACTCCTTGTAGCGCGCCTCGGCGCGGGGGAAGACCGTGGCGGGCTCGCTGAAACGGGGGTCCCCGCGGTCGCTCGCCGGGGAGTCCTTGCGGATGTCGAGCAGCGGTACGACGGTGATGCGCGGGTCGATGGCGAAGGCCGCCTCGTCGCGGTGGCGGAAGACGGACACGATCTCGACCTCGTGGCGGTTCGCCAGCTCCTCGGCCAGATTCAGCGTCGTGCGGATGGTGCCGCCGATGCCGTAAATGGTGTGGATGAGGAAAGAGATCTTCATCTGCGCTCCGTTCGGTTCCCCTCCGGGACGAAGGGGACGTGCATCACATCGATTTTGCCCTTCCGGTCTTGATTTTCACCATTGATGCCCTTTCGGCCCGCCTTCACCCGGGGAGACGGAGAAGCGACGCAGAGGGTTGCGTACGAAATCGGCCCGGAGACGGTCTCCGGGCCGATTTCAGGGGAACGACCGTATGAATCCGGCCATGGTCCCGTACGGAAGGCTAGAAGGGGTCGAAGCCCTCGTACTCCTTCAGGGCCTCGTCGCGCTCCGCGTCGCGGTCCCGCCGTCGCTGTGCCGCCGGACGCGGCGCCTCGAAGCGGTGGTCCTCGCCGCGGCGGCCCAGCATCTCCGCACCCGCCATGACCGTCGGCTCCCAGTCGAAGACGACCGCGTTGTCCTCGGGGCCGATGGCCACGCCGTCGCCCGCGCGGGCACCGGCCTTCATCAGCTCCTCCTCGACACCGAGGCGGGCCAGCCGGTCGGCGAGGTAGCCGACGGCCTCGTCGTTGTTGAAGTCCGTCTGGCGCACCCAGCGCTCCGGCTTCTCGCCGCGCACGCGGAAGAGGCCCTCCTCCTCCTGCCGGACCGTGAAGCCGGCGTCGTCGACCGCCTTGGGGCGGATGACGATCCGGGTCGCCTCCTCCACCGGCCTGGCCGCCCTCGCCTCCGCGACGATCTCGGCGAGCGCGAAGGACAGCTCCTTGAGGCCCTTGTGCGCCACCGCCGACACCTCGAACACGCGGTAGCCGCGCGCTTCGAGGTCCGGGCGGATCATGTCCGCGAGGTCCTGGCCGTCCGGGATGTCGACCTTGTTGAGCACGACGATGCGCGGCCGGTCCTCCAGGCCGCCGTACTGCCGCAGCTCCTCCTCGATGACGTCGAGGTCGGAGACCGGGTCCCGGTCGGACTCCAGCGTCGCGGTGTCCAGGACGTGCACCAGCACCGAGCAGCGCTCGACGTGGCGCAGGAACTCCAGACCCAGCCCGCGGCCCTGGCTGGCGCCGGGGATCAGCCCGGGGACGTCCGCGACGGTGTACACGGTCGAGCCCGCTGTGACGACGCCGAGGTTCGGCACGAGCGTGGTGAAGGGGTAGTCCGCGATCTTCGGCTTGGCGGCGCTGAGCACGGAGATCAGCGACGACTTGCCGGCGCTCGGGTAGCCGACGAGCGCGACGTCGGCGACGGTCTTGAGCTCCAGCACCACGTCCCCGGCCTGCCCGGGCACGCCGAGCAGCGCGAATCCGGGGGCCTTGCGGCGCGCGGACGCGAGCGCCGCGTTGCCGAGGCCGCCGCGGCCGCCCTCCGCCGCCACATAGGTGGTGCCCTGGCCGACCATGTCGGCGAGGACGTTGCCCTGGTTGTCGAGGACGACGGTGCCGTCGGGGACCGGCAGGACCAGGTCCTGGCCGTCCTTGCCGGAGCGGTTGCCGCCCTCGCCGGGCTTGCCGTTGGTGGCCTTGCGGTGCGGGCTGTGGTGGTAGTCCAGAAGCGTGGTGACCGACTGGTCGACGACCAGGATCACATCGCCGCCGCGGCCGCCGTTGCCGCCGTCGGGGCCGCCGAGCGGCTTGAACTTCTCTCGGTGCACGGAGGCACAGCCGTGCCCTCCGTTACCCGCGGCGACGTGCAGCTCGACGCGGTCCACGAAGGTGGTCATGGAAGTGCCTCCAGTGATGACGGGGGTCGTACGTACGTAAATGTCTGTCTCTCAACACACGAAAGGCGGACCCGCTTCCCGTACGGGAAGTGAGGTCCGCCCCTCGGATGCGTTTCCGGTCAGGCGACCGGAACGATGTTCACGACCTTGCGGCCACGGTGGGAACCGAACTCCACCGCACCCGGCTGGAGCGCGAACAGCGTGTCGTCGCCGCCGCGGCCGACGCCGGTGCCGGGGTGGAAGTGGGTGCCGCGCTGGCGGACCAGGATCTCACCCGCGAGGACGACCTGACCGCCGAAGCGCTTCACGCCGAGCCGCTGGGCATTGGAGTCGCGACCGTTCCGGGTGGACGATGCGCCCTTCTTGTGTGCCATCTCTCCTCAGTCCCTTACTTCGCAGCCGTGGGGATGCCGGTGACCTTGATCGCCGTGTACTGCTGACGGTGACCCTGGCGGCGGCGGTAGCCGGTCTTGTTCTTGTAGCGAAGGATGTCGATCTTCGCGCCCTTGTGGTGGTCCACGACCTCGGCCGTGACCTTGATACCGGCCAGCACCCACGGGTCACTGGTCACGGCGTCGCCGTCGACAACGAGCAGGGTCGAGAGCTCGACCGTGTCGCCAACCTGGGCAGTGGAAATCTTGTCAACCTCAACGATGTCGCCGACAGCAACCTTGTGCTGGCGACCACCGCTGCGCACGATGGCGTACACGCGGATCTCTCTCTCGCTCGGAACGAAACCCCTGATGCCAGCCGCTCCAACGGGCCGGGGCCCGTGTGATCCGAATGGACGAGCGGCCTCTCCCGGCGGGCCGGGAGGGAGGTGCTCAGAGGTGGGCGCATATAAGGAAACACGCCGAGGGACAAGGTTACGGACCGCGCCCCGGCGGGTCAAACCGGCCCTGCCCGCACCGCAGGAGGCCCGGTCACACCCGGCCCCCGGACCCCGTCAGCGCGCGTCGTGGGATCCACCCCGACGGTCACCGATCGTCCACATCGTCAGCACTCGGGGTTCCTGTCCGCCCTTGGTCCCGCAGGGGATCGCGGTCCGCCACCGCGCGGGCCGCAGGCCGCCCCCTCGCCGACCGGCTCGAGCCGGATGTCGAGTGCACCCACCGGGAACCACCGGCGGACGCCGTCGGCCTCGGGTTCGAGGCTCAGCACCTCGCCCTCGCCGACCCGATGGAGCACCTCCGCGACTGAAACGCCACCGGCGGTGGGCCCCTCCCTCAGGGGCTCACCGCCGGTGGTGCTGCTGGTCCTACGCCTCCGACGTACTCGACGAGATGCCCGGAGCCGACGTCTGCTCGGCGGCGACGGCCTTCTTGGAGGCCTTCTTCGCCGTCGTCTTCTTCGCAGTCGTCTTCTTCGCAGTCGTCTTCTTGGCCGCGGTCTTCTTCGCCGCCGCCTTCTTCGCAGTGGCCTTCTTGGCGGTCTTGCGGGCCGCCTTCTTGGCCGCCGGGGCCGGAGCCTCGGTCTCCTCGGCCTTCGAGGCCTCCGCCTCAGGCTCCGCCGCCTTGGGCTCGGCAGCCTTCGGCTCGGTGGCGACCACGACGACCGCGGCCTCCTCGGCGCCCGACGGCGAACCGGCGGGAGCCGTCACCTTGCGGGTCACCCGGCGGCGCGCACGCGGCGGGGCCGCGACCGGCGCCTCCTCGGCGGCGGGGGCCGCCACCGGCTCGGGCTGCGGCTCGGCCGGCGCGGTGACGGTCGTCTCCACGACGGTCGGCTCGGACGTCACGGGCGGGCCCGCCGGAGCGGACACCTTCCGCGTCGCCCTGCGGCGGGTACGGCCCGCGGGGGCCGCCTCCTGAGCCGGCGCGGCCGGCTCAGGCTCGGCCACCGGCTCGACGGGCGCGGGAGTCGCGGCCGGCACCTCGACGGCCTGCGGCTCCGCGGCCTTCGGCGCGCCGGCCGGGGCCGACACCTTGCGGGTGGCCCGGCGGCGGCCACGGATGGGCGTACCTCCCGTGCCCTTGGGGCCACGGGGGAGGGTCGCTGCCGCCTCGGCCTCCGCCGCGCTGCTGTACAGCTCCTCGTCCGGAACGAACTCCGGCTCGGCGAGCGCCACCGGCGCCGCCACCTCGGCGGCGACCTCGGCCTCGGTCTCGGTCTCCGTGCCCGTGATCTCCGGCTGCGGCTCCGCCTGCTCCTGCGCGCCGCCACGGCCGCGCTTCTTCGAGCGCTTGCCGCCGCCACCGCCGCCGACGGACGTCGGCTGCTCCATGTGCACGATCACGCCGCGCCCGTTGCAGTGGACACAGGTCTCGGAGAAGGACTCCAGCAGGCCCTGGCCGACCCGCTTACGGGTCATCTGGACCAGACCCAACGACGTCACCTCGGCGACCTGGTGCTTGGTGCGGTCGCGGCCCAGGCACTCCAGGAGCCGCCGCATGACCAGGTCCCGGTTGGACTCCAGCACCATGTCGATGAAGTCGACGACGACGATGCCGCCCAGGTCGCGCAGCCGCAGCTGTCGCACGATCTCCTCGGCCGCCTCCAGGTTGTTCCTGGTGACGGTCTCCTCGAGGTTGCCGCCCTGACCGGTGAACTTCCCGGTGTTGACGTCGACCACGATCATGGCCTCGGTCTTGTCGATCACCAGCGAGCCGCCGCTCGGCAGCCAGACCTTGCGGTCCAGCGCCTTCATCAGCTGTTCGTCGATCCGGTGGACCGCGAAGACGTCGGTCTCGCTGGTCCAGCGCTGCAGCCGGTCGGCGAGGTCGGGCGCCACGTGCGACACGTAGCCGTGGATGGTCTCCCACGCCTCGTCACCGCTGACGACGACCTTGGAGAAGTCCTCGTTGAAGATGTCGCGGACGACCCGGACGGTCATGTCCGGCTCGCCGTAGAGCAGCGTCGGCGCGTTGCCGTTCTTCGCCTTCTTCTGGATGTCCTCCCACTGGGCCTGCAGACGCTCGACGTCGCGGCGCAGCTCGTCCTCGCTCGCTCCCTCGGCGGCGGTGCGCACGATGACGCCCGCGTCCTCGGGAACGATCTTCTTGAGGATGGTCTTCAGCCGGGCGCGCTCGGTGTCGGGCAGCTTGCGGCTGATGCCGGTCATCGAGCCCTCGGGCACGTAGACCAGGTAGCGGCCGGGCAGGGACACCTGGCTGGTGAGGCGGGCGCCCTTGTGGCCGATCGGGTCCTTGGTCACCTGGACGAGGACCGACTGGCCGGACTTGAGGGCGGCCTCGATACGGCGCGGACCACCCGCCATGCCCAGGGCCTCGAAGTTCACCTCACCGGCGTACAGGACCGCGTTGCGGCCCTTGCCGATGTCGACGAACGCGGCCTCCATGGACGGCAGGACGTTCTGGACCTTGCCCAGGTAGACGTTGCCGACGTAGCTGGTGGCCTGCTCCTTGTTGACGTAGTGCTCGACGAGCACGTTGTCCTCGAGGACGCCGATCTGGGTGCGCTCACCGCTCTGGCGGACGACCATCACCCGCTCGACGGCCTCACGGCGCGCCAGGAACTCGGCCTCCGTGATGATCGGCACCCGGCGGCGGCCCTGCTCGCGGCCTTCGCGGCGGCGCTGCTTCTTCGCCTCCAGGCGGGTCGAGCCCTTGATGGACTGGACCTCGTCCGCGCCTGAACCGGCCTCTTCCTTCTTACGGGGCTCGCGGACCTTGACGACCGTGCGCTCGGGGTCGTCGGTGCCCGTCTCGGCCTCCGTGCCGGCGCCGTCACCGCTGCGACGGCGGCGACGACGACGGCGACGGCTGCTGCTGGTGCCGGCGGCCGACGGGGTCTCGGTCTCGTCCTCGTCCTCTTCCTCGCCCTCTTCGTGGGCGGCCTCGGTCTCGGCGCCGGTCTCCTCGGCGCGCTCCTCCGCGGTCTCGTCCGCCTCGGCGGTCTCACCACGGCGGCGGCGACGGCCTCCGCGACGGCGACGGCGCGACGGACGGTCCTCGTACTCGTCCTGCTCCTCGCCCTCCGCGGCCTCCGCCTGCTCGGGCTCCGCCTCTTCCTCGGCCGGGGCGGCCTCTGCGGCGGGCGCCTCGACGGGCTCCGCGGGCTCGCCGCGACGGCGGCGACGACGACGGCCTGCCGGCTCGGGCGCGGCCGCCTCGACGTGCTCCTCTTCCTCCTGCGGCTCCGGCTCGCCCGCAGCGGCGGCAGCCGCGGCGGCGGCCGTCTCCGGAGTCTGGAACATCGGCTCGGTGAAGACGGGCGCCTGGAAGGTGGGCACGGCCGGCCGTGCGGCGCGACCGCCACGGGCGGACGTCTCCTCGGCCTCCTCGGCGGGCTGCGCGGTGAACTGCGGCGAGGCCGCGCGGCGGCGCGTACGGCCACGGGTCGCGGCCTTCTCCGCGGCGGCGACCTCTGTCCCTTCGGCGGCGATCTGGGCGACGGCGCTCTCGGGCAGGCTCTCGCCCGCGTCTGCCGCGTCCTCGTCGGCCGCCTTGGGCGCGCCTGCGGCGGCGGTGGCCTTACGGGCGGCCCGGCGGCGGGTGCGCGGGGCGGGCGCCTCCTCCTCTTCGGCCTCGGCAGGCTCGGCGGCGACGGCCTCGGCCTCGGCGGGCTGGACCTCGTCGGCGCCGGTCCTGGGGGCACCGGCGGGCGCGGAAGCACGTCGGCGCGTGCGGCGGCGCGCGGGCGCCTCCTCGGCGGCCGCGGCTTCGGGCTCTTCGCTGACAGCGGCCACTGCGGCCTCCTCCTCGTCGGCCTCGGTGACCTCGGCCTCGATGACCGGCTCGGTGACCTCGGGCGCGACGGCCTTCGGCGCACCGGCCGGGGCGGACGCGCGGCGACGGGTGCGGCGGGTGGCTGCAGTCTCCGTCGTGGCGGCTGCGGGGGTCTCTTCGGCGGGCGCGGCGACTTCGCCGGCCTCGGCCTCGGCGGCTTCCGCGACCTGCGGCGAACCGGCCGGAGCCGTCGCCTTCCGCGTCGCACGACGACGGGCACGCGGCGCAGGCACCTCTTCGGCAGCCTCCTCCGCAACCGCCTCGGACGCCGCCGACTCCACGGTCCCGGCGGCAGCCGGCGCACCCGCAGGAGCGGACGCCCGGCGACGACGGCGCGGCGCGGCAGCCTCAGCGGCAACCGGCTCACCGGCCTCAGCAGCCTCCGCCTCGGCGGCCTCCGCCACCTGCGGCGAACCGGCCGGAGCCGTCGCCTTCCGCGTCGCACGACGACGGGCACGCGGCGCTTCGGTCACGGCCTGCGCCACCTGGGCCGCCTCTGCGGCATCGGGCTCGGCGGATGCCTCGTCGGCAGCGTCGCCGGAGCCCTCCACCACGGCGCCCACTGCGGCGACGGCCGGGATCACGGCCTCGGCGGCCTGCACCTGGTCTGCGCTCTCCGCGGCCTCGGCCGTCTGCGGCGCGCCCGCCGGACGCGACGCGGCGCGGCGCCTGCGGCGCGGCGGCAGCGTGTCGCTGGGGCTGTTGTTGTTGTCTTCGTTGTTGTTACCGGCGGTGCCGGTTTCGTTCGGCTCGAGCATGCGGGCGGTTCTCCCGTCACGCTCCCGGGCGCCGCGCCTGGTCCGGTCCGGCCGCGGCCCGCGTGATGTGCGCGGTGCCGCCGTCCGGGGCGCGGGCGCCGCACGGGAGCTGATGTCTGGCTCGCCGGTTCCGTACGCGATGTACGCACGGCCTGGCGAAAGTCTCCTGTGTCATCGCGCGGCCCGACCCTGGTGGCTCCCGAGTGCAAGAGCCGCGCTACGACGACCGTCCTTACGCGGCGGGACCTTCCGGCGCCGTCGCAGAAGCGGTCCCGGCGGCCGTGGATGGAACGGCCGGGGCTGCCTCGCGGTCGGGCGCGAGCGGGTCGGTCACCGTGCCGGACTCCTCGTCGAAGAGCCCCTGCGCCAGCCTGGTCACCGCTGCGGGGACCGGCGGCGCCAGGTCGGCCACAGCTCGGAGACCGGACAGGACGTCGTCGGGTCGCACGGCAGGTGTCACGTGCCGAACAACCAGGCGCAGTATCGCACAGGGCCCGTCCCCGCTCCTATCGGACGCCGCGTGGCCGGCCTCGAGGCCGGCCACGGCGCCGCGTGCGTCGAACGTGCGCATGCCGTTCTTCGTCTTCCGCTGGACCTCGACGGTCTCCGCGGCGAGGAAGGCGGCCACGGCACTCTCGGCGTCCCGGGGCTCGACACCCTCCAGACGCAGCTCCCACACGGAGGCGGTGAGCCGGTCGGCGAGCCCGGAGGTCCGGGCCTCGACGGCGTCGGTGATGTCGAGACCGGCCGGCAGCGACTCGTCGAGCAGCTCGCGCAGCTTGTCCGGGTCGCGCCGGTCGGTGAGGGCGATCTCCAGGTATTCGGCCTCGCTGCCCGTGCCGGTGGGGGCGGCATTGGCGTACGACACCTTGGGGTGCGGGGTGAAGCCCGCCGAGTACGCCATGGGCACCTCGGCGCGCCGCAGCGCCCGCTCGAAGGCGCGCTGGAAGTCACGGTGGCTGGTGAACCGGAGGCGGCCGCGCTTGGTGTAGCGCAGTCGGATGCGCTGCACCGCAGGTGCGGGCGGCGGGCCTTCGGGCTGTCGCTTGCCCAGTGGTTCTTCTCCTCGGTGTGGAGCGGGCGCGGGTGGCGCGCCGCCCTCAACGTGTGGGGTGCTCCCCGGGGGCCGACCGGTTCACCCCTGCTTGTGCAGGGAGATCTCGGGCTCGGCCGCCGCGCCGGGAACGGTCTGT
This sequence comes from Streptomyces peucetius, assembly GCF_025854275.1. NCBI lineage: Bacteria > Bacillati > Actinomycetota > Actinomycetes > Kitasatosporales > Streptomycetaceae > Streptomyces > Streptomyces peucetius. Next base: position 2,575,129 of record NZ_CP107567.1, read on the forward strand.
GTTTGTTGTCTGCCACCCAGGTTACGCGCCTGACCGGCCGTACCCACCACGGGCTGCGGCTCGCGGGGCGTGCCGATCAGCGCCCGCCAGGCGTCGCGCCGTGCCCGGCGCACTGTTTCCCGGGCCGACGCGAGCGCCGCCCGGGTAGCACGGCCGGCCTGCACGGCGGCCTCGGCGACCGGCCGCCACACGGCGTCGCGCACGAAGTGCCCGACGGGCGTGCACACACTGCGGTGGAACCAGCGCGCCGGGCGGCCCACCAGGTTCCACGCGAGCCACTTCAGGCCGCGGCCGACCGCACGCGAGATGTAGCCGGCGATCCGCCAGGCCACGGCGAGCGCCGCCGCGATCTCACGGCCGACGGGGGCGAGGACGTACCGGTACAGCCACACCACGGGGACCACCAGCAGCGTCCGCACGAGCCATACGAAGCCCCGGCCGAGGGCGTGCAGGAGCCAGGCGATGCCGTGGCCGAGCGGGGTCAGCAGCTGCCGGTACACCCACACCACGGGCACCACCAGTACGTACGTCACCACCGGCACCACCACATACCGCCACAGCGCCACCCACGGCCAGTAGAACAACGCCTTGCCGAGCCAGGTCAGCACGGCCGCGAGCCCGTGGCCGAGCGGGGTGAGGAGCGTGCGACCGATCCACCGCGCCGGCGCGAGAAGCAAGTGCTCCACGAGCCAGGCGATGCCGTGGCCGAGCGGGGTCAGCAACTGGCGGTACACCCACACCACGGGCACCACCAGCCCGCACGTCACCACCGGCACCACCACATACCGCCACAGCGCCACCCACGGCCAGTAGAACAACGCCTTGGCAATCACGGTGGCCACCCACCCCACGGCACGCGCCACAGGGTTGATCACCTTCTCGAAGACCCAGGCCAGCGCCCGCCCGAGCGGTCTCAGCAGCACCCGATCCACGGCCCGGCCGCACAGGACGAGGACGTCCCACACCATCCGCACGGGGACGACGACGAGCAGCACCACGACGCGCACCGGGATCCGGACGACCTGAGCAAGGCAGCCGTCGCCCGGCTCGTAGTCCTTCGGGGCCATGTGCGCGCCGTGGCGCTGCGGGGCGGTCCCCTGCGACGGCTTCTCCAAGTCCATGACAGAGATGACGCGGCGGAGACCTGTTCGGATCCATTACCAGCGGTTTTTCCCGCTCACGCGGGGCGGGTGGCTCCGTCGACACGGCGCGGGACGTGCAGCGGGTTGTCGTCGCGCAGCTCCGGCGGCAACAGCGCCGCCGGAACTCTGGTAACTGACGGGCCGCAGGAAGCGTTCGAGGGCACCGGTGCCGACCGAGGTGGTCGCCGGGGCGGAGGTGGCGGGGCAGGGACCTCCATGGATCACGGCGTGACCGACCTCCACGCCGGTGGGCCAGCCGTTGAAGACGACGCGCCGGCCAGGAGTTCCAGGGTGTCGAGGAGACGGGAGGCGGTGGGGAGGTCGGCGTCCGTGGCGTGGACGGTCGCGGTGAGCTGGCCTTCGAGGGCCGCGGCGAGGTTCTCCATGCCGGTGGCCGCGGGCACCCCTACGACGAGGGAGGCCGGGCCGAAGACCTCTGCCCGCAGTGCGGGAGTGGCGAGGAAGGTCTCGGCGTCCGTGACGAGGACGGCCGCCCGGCCGGGGGTGGCCACCTCGTCGTTCTCCCCGCCGCGGGCACGGACCGTGACCCCTTCGACGGCCTCGAGACCGGCCAGTCCCTGTGTGCAGTTGCCGTGGATGCCGGGCGAAAGCATGGGTGTTGCCGTGTAGTGACGGACCGCGGCTGCCGCGGCCCGTACGAAGCGCTCCAGGTCTTCGCCCTCGTGGGCGAAGACGAGCCCCGGGCTGGTGCACATCTGCCCCGTCGAGCTGGTCATGGAGGCGATGAAGGCGCGGCCGAGGCCGTCCGGGTCCCGGCGCAGGGCGTTTGGCAGCAGGAAGACCGGGTCGACGCTGGACATCTCGGCGAACACGGGTATCGGCTCGGGCCTGCGTGAGGCGGTCTCACAGAGCGCGAGTCCGCCCCGGCGGGATCCCGTGAATCCCACGGCCTTGATAGGCGGATCGGTGACCAGCGCACGACCGAGGTCGGGGCCGGGGCCGGGGCCGGGGCCGTGGAGCAGCGAGAAGGTGCCTTCCGGCAGGCCGTGTTCGCGAACCGCCGCCCGGACGGCGCGGCCGACGAGTTCGCTGGTGCCCGGGTGGGAGGGGTGCGCCTTGACGACCACGGGAGCGCCGGCGGCCAGGGCGGAGGCGGTGTCGCCGCCGGCGACGGAGAAGGCGAGCGGGAAGTTGCTCGCGGTGAAGACCACGACGGGGCCGAGCGGGATGCGGCGGCGGCGCAGGTCGGGGCGCGGCACGGGGGTCCGCCCGGGCAGAGCGGGGTCGATGTGCGCGTCCAGCCAGCCGCCCTCGCGGACGACGGCCGCGAACATGCGCAGTCGGCCGGTCGTGCGGTCGCGTTCGCTCTCGACGCGTGCGGCGGGCAACCCGGTCTCGTCGCGTACGCGCTCCAGCAGCGTGGGGCCGAGGTCCTCGATGTGCCGCGCGATGCTCTCGAGGAAGGCGGCCCTCGCTTCCAGGGACGTGTGGCGGTAGCCGTGGAACGCCTGTTGGGCCAGGCGCACGGCGAGTTCGGCCTCGTCGCGGGTGGCGGCGGTGAAGAGGGGCCCGTCGGAGCGCCCGTGCGGGGGTCGGTGGCCCGGAAAGCGGGGCCGGAGCCCGTCACGTCGTCGACGCCGATGAGCTGCGCCCCGGTGAGCCCGGTCGGGTCGGGGACGGCGGTCTGCCGTGCGGCGGATGCGGTTCCCATGGCGTCAGACCGCCTTCCTGACGAGGTCGGCCAGTTCCGCGGTCTCGGTTTCGGTGAGGTCGGTCAGCGGCGTGCGGACCGGCCCCGCGGGGTGGCCTACGACCCTCATGCCGGCCTTGACGATGCTGACCGCGTAGCCGGGGCGGCGGCTGCGGAGCGCGCAGTACGGCAGGACGAAGTCGTTCAGGCGCCGGCGGACCCCGGCGCTGTCGTGCGCGCGCACCGCTTCGTAGAAGTCGAGGGCGAACTGCGGCAGGAAGTTGAAGACGGCGGACGAGTAGGTGCTGACGCCGAGCTCCAGATAGGGCACCGCGAACATCTCGGCGGTGGGCAGTCCGCCGACGTAGACGAGACGGTCGCCGAGCCGGGCGTGGATCCGCGTCATCAGCTCCAGGTCGCCGACGCCGTCCTTGAAGCCGATGAGGTTGGGGCAGGAGTCGGCGAGCTCCGCGACCGTGCTGTCGTCGTAGACGGCATCGGCCCGGCTGTAGACGATGACGCCGAGACGGGTCGCCCGGCACACGGCCTTCACATGCGCGGCAAGTCCCTCCTGCGACGCCTCCGTCAGATAGGGAGGCAGCAGGAGGATCGCGTCGGCGCCGTCGTTCTCGGCCTGCCGGGCGAGTTCCACGGCGGTGGCTCGCCGGTGGAGGCGCGCTACTTCCACGAACTCCTGATCAGCGTCTTCCGCGCGGCCCGGATCACCCCGGTCTTCTCCCAGTACCTCAGCCAGGTCCACAGCATCCTGGCACTGGTCAACGGCGGCTGGGGAGTGGCGCTGGTGCCCGAGACCGCTGCCCTGCTGCGCTACGCCGGCGTCGTCTTCCGACCCGTACGGCTGAGCGCCCCGGCCCCCGTCGAGCTCACGCTCGCGTGGCGGACCAACAACCACAACCCCGCCCTGAGCGCTCTCCTCGAACATCTGTGAGGCCCATAGGAGGCCTCGCCGTCCGATTCCTTTTCGGCATCACAGGATACGAAACAAGTGTTGGACCTGTATCCGTGCGTCTCCCAGCTTCCTCTGTAGCGAGAGTCCGCCGGAGCCTCACCAGGGGCAGGTGCTCCTTCCGGCGACAACATTCACCTCTTGCCCTGGTCCGTCGAGGACCGGGTTGAGCCGCACCCGCAGGTGCCTGAGGAGAAGGGGCGCTCCATGCCCTCCGCTCGTGACACCCCCACTGCCTCCCCCCTGGACAGTGCCGTCACCAAAGTCTTCCGCCGTGTGGTACCCCTCTTCATCGTCATGCTGGTCTGCAATCAGCTGAACCGCTCCAACATCGGATACGCCCAGGTCCATCTGGAGGCGGACGTCGGCATCGGCGCCGCCGCCTACGGATTCGGCGCCGGCCCGTTCTTCGTCGCGTACGCCATCTTCGAACTCCCCAGCAACGTACTGATGGAGCGCTACGGCCCCAAGGTCTGGCTGACCCGCATCATGGTCAGCTGGGGCCTGGTGTCCGCAGCGATGGCGTTCGTCAACGGCCCCGTCATGTTCTACGTGCTGCGCTTCCTGCTCGGGGTGGCGGAAGCGGGCTTCTTCCCCGCCAGCATCTTCTATTTCTCCCGCTGGCTGCCCGGGTCGCACCGGGGCCGCGCCACCGCCATGTTCGTCGCCGGATCCTCCATCGCCGCCGCGATCTCCGGCCCGGTCTCCGGGCCTCTGCTCTCACTCGACGGAGCGGGCGGGATCACGGGCTGGCAGTGGCTGTTCGGCATCGAGGGCATGCTGTCCGTCGTCGTGGGCTGCGTCGCCTACCGCCTGCTCGACTCGAAGATCAAGGACGCCCGCTGGCTGAGCGGTGCCGAACAGCGGGCTCTGACCGACAGCGTGGAACGCGAGGACGAGGCCAGGCGCCGCGAGGCCGGCGCCGGGGCGGGAACCACGTCCCGCTGGAAGCTCCTGCTCAACCCCCAGGTGCTGGTCTTCTGCGGCATCTACCCCCCGCCCCCCGTCCGGCGACCTGACGGCCCTGGCCCCGAGACACCGCACCCGCCTCCCGTCCCGGGACCGGCCACGCCGTCGCTCCTCCCCCGCCCCGTACCTCCGACCCAAGGACTCCCATGAGCGCCGCGCCCCTCGGCACCCCCCAGCCAGTCGTCACTTCGATGCGCGTCATCCCCGTCGCGGGCCAGGACAGCATGCTGCTGAACCTCAGCGGCGCCCACGCCCCCTACTTCACCCGTAATCTCGTCGTCCTGACCGACTCCGAGGGGCGCACCGGGGTGGGCGAGGTCCCTGGTGGCGAGAAGATCCGCTCCACGCTGCAGGAGGCCGAGGACCTGGTGGCCGGGCAGCCCCTCGGCCAGTACCACGCGGTCCTGCGCGCGGTCCGCGAGCGCTTCGGGGACCGGGACACCGGCGGGCGGGGCTCGCAGACCTTCGACCTGCGGATCACGGTGCATGCCGTCACCGCCCTGGAGTCCGCCCTGCTCGACCTTCTCGGACAGCATCTGGGTGTGCCCGTGAGCGCGCTGCTGGGTGAGGGGCGGCAGCGGGACCGCGTGCCTGTGCTCGGCTACCTCTTCTACATCGGCGACCGCGGGCGCACCGACCTGCCCTACCGCAGCGAGCCGGACGCCCAGGACGACTGGCTGCGACTGCGGAACGAGGAGGCGCTCACCCCCGCCGCTGTCGTCGCCCTCGCGGAGGCTGCCCAGCGGCGTTACGGGTTCCAGGACTTCAAGCTCAAGGGTGGTGTCCTGGAGGGCCGGCAGGAGGCCGAGGCGGTCCGGGCCCTCGCCGAGCGCTTCCCCGGGGCCCGGATCACGCTGGACCCCAACGGCGCCTGGCCGGTGGAGGAAGCCGTCGCGCTGGGCCGCGAGCTGGCCGGCGTCCTCGCCTACGCGGAGGACCCGTGCGGCCCGGAGGGCGGCTACTCCGGCCGCGAGACGATGGCCGAGTTCCGGCGCGCCACCGGGCTGCGGACCGCCACCAACATGATCGCCACCGACTGGCGGCAGCTCAGCCACGCCGTTCGCGCCGACGCGGTCGACATCCCGCTGGCCGACCCCCACTTCTGGACCATGCAGGGCTCCGTACGGGTCGCCCAGCTCTGCGAGGCGTGGGGGCTGACCTGGGGCTCGCACTCCAACAACCACTTCGACGTGTCGCTGGCCATGTTCACCCATGTCGCCGCCGCGGCCCCCGGTGAGATCACGGCCATCGACACCCACTGGATCTGGCAGGACGGCCAGCGGCTCACCACCGAACCCTTCGAGATCAGAGACGGCATGCTCGATGTGCCCGTATGCCCGGGTCTGGGCGTCACTCTCGACATGGAGCAGGTGGAGGCGGCCCACGAGCTCTACCGCAGCCTGGGGCTCGGGTCCCGGGACGACGCGACCGCCATGCGTCACCTGGTGCCCGGCTGGGAGTTCGACAGCAAGCGGCCCGCGCTGGTGCGGTGAGCACGGGAAAGGGCCCGGCCGCAGGTTTCCCCACGGCCGGGCCCTTTCCGGTTGTCCCGGCGGCGCTACTTCACGACGGTCAGCGGGAGCAGCTTCTTGCCCGTCGGGCCGACCTGGATGTGGGTGTCCATCTGCGGGCACACGCCGCAGTCGAAGCACGGCGTCCAGCGGCAGTCCTCGACCTCGGTCTCGTCGAGGGCGTCCTGCCAGTCCTCCCAGAGCCAGTCCTTGTCGAGACCGGAGTCCAGGTGGTCCCAGGGCAGGACCTCCTCGTACGTGCGCTCACGGGTCGTGTACCAGTCGACGTCGACGCCGAAGTCCGGCAGCGTCTTCTCGGCGCACGCCATCCAGCGGTCGTACGAGAAGTGCTCGCGCCAGCCGTCGAAGCGGCCGCCGTCCTCGTACACGGCGCGGATGACCGCGCCGACACGGCGGTCGCCGCGCGAGAGCAGGCCCTCGACGATGCCGGGCTTGCCGTCGTGGTAGCGGAAGCCGATCGAGCGGCCGTACTTCTTGTCGCCGCGGATCTTGTCGCGCAGCTTCTCCAGGCGCGCGTCGGTCTCCTCGGCGCTCAGCTGCGGCGCCCACTGGAACGGGGTGTGCGGCTTGGGCACGAACCCGCCGATGGACACCGTGCAGCGGATGTCGTTCTGTCCGGAGACCTTGCGGCCCTCGGCGATGACCTTGACGGCCATGTCGCCGATCTGGAGGACGTCCTCGTCGGTCTCCGTCGGCAGACCGCACATGAAGTACAGCTTCACCTGCCGCCAGCCGTTGCCGTACGCGGTGGAGACCGTACGGATCAGGTCCTCCTCCGAGACCATCTTGTTGATGACCTTGCGCATGCGCTCGGAGCCGCCCTCGGGGGCGAAGGTCAGGCCGGAGCGGCGGCCGTTCCTGGTGAGCTCGTTGGCGAGATCGACGTTGAACGCGTCGACCCGCGTCGACGGCAGGGAGAGACCGATCTTGTCCTCCTCGTACCGGTCGGCCAGGCCCTTCGCGATGTCGCCGATCTCGCTGTGGTCCGCGGAGGACAGCGACAGCAGGCCGACCTCCTCGAAGCCGGTCGCCTTGAGACCCTTGTCGACCATGTCGCCGATGCCGGTGATGCTTCGCTCCCGCACGGGGCGCGTGATCATGCCGGCCTGGCAGAAACGGCAGCCGCGGGTGCAGCCGCGGAAGATCTCGACGGACATCCGCTCGTGGACGGTCTCCGCGAGCGGGACCAGCGGCTGCTTCGGGTAGGGCCACTCGTCGAGGTCCATGACGGTGTGCTTGGACACTCGCCACGGCACACCCGACTTGTTGGGCACGACGCGGCCGATGCGGCCGTCGGGCAGGTACTCCACGTCGTAGAAGCGCGGCACGTACACGTTGCCGGTCTTCGCGAGACGGAACAGGACCTCCTCGCGCCCGCCCGGGCGGCCCTCCGCCTTCCAGGCGCGGATGATCTCGGTCATGTCGAGAACGGCCTGCTCGCCGTCGCCGATGACCGCGCAGTCGATGAAGTCCGCGATCGGCTCGGGGTTGAACGCGGCGTGACCGCCGGCCAGCACGATCGGATGATCGACCGTGCGGTCCCTGGACTCCAGCGGGATGCCCGCGAGGTCCAGCGCCGTGAGCATGTTGGTGTAGCCGAGCTCGGTGGAGAAGCTGAGCCCGAACACGTCGAACGCGCCGACGGGCCGGTGGCTGTCCACGGTGAACTGCGGCACCTTGTGCTCGCGCATCAGTTCCTCGAGGTCCGGCCACACGCTGTAGGTGCGCTCCGCGAGCACGCCCTCGCGTTCGTTCAGCACCTCGTAGAGGATCATGACGCCCTGGTTGGGCAGACCGACCTCGTAGGCGTCCGGGTACATGAGGGCCCAGCGCACGTCGCAGGACTCCCAGGGCTTGACGGTGGAGTTCAGCTCACCGCCGACGTACTGGATGGGCTTCTGCACATGCGGAAGCAGCGCTTCGAGCTGTGGGAAGACCGACTCGGCAGACATGGAAACCTATCTGGGCTGACAAGGGGGCGACTCTCAAGCGTACCCGCCCGCTCAGCCGTCCAGCGCCGCCCTGATCCCGGGGGCCGAGGCCTCGTCCCACACCGCCGGCAGCTCCGCCTCGCGTTGCGCCGCGCGGGCCTCCTCCCTGCCGAACAGCAACCCCCAGACGAAGGCGCTCTCGCCCGCCGCGTGGGCCCGGACCGCGAGCTCCCGCAGGGCTTCCCGTGCGACGACGCTGTCCTGGTGGTCGCCGAGGACCTTCTGCACCGCCTTCATGCGCTTCCCGAAGCGCTTCGCCGCCCCGCCGAGCGCGGGCCGCGCCACCTCGGCCGCGTACCGGGCGCGTTTGGCGGCCTTGCGGGCGTCGTGCATGGCGAGGTCCCGCTCCTCACCGGCGGGCAGCGACAGGGCCTTGTCCATCCGGGCGGCCAGCCGGTCGTACTCCTTGAGCACCGCCTTGGCGAGCACGGCACCGGGCGCCCGGCCGGCGGCCTTCAGCAACGGCGGTTCGGCGCGCAGCGCGTCCAGCGAGTCGAGCAGCGCCAGGTAGCGGTCGCTGTCGAGCGCGGCGACCGCGGTGCTTCGCGCCCCCGCCGCTCCGGCGACGGACCACTGCCGCAGCCGGGCGGCGACCGGGCCGAGCAGCAGCGTCCCCGGTACGGCGTCGACCCGGCCGCGCAGCCGCTCGGCGAGCACCTCCTGGTCACGGGCGACGCCCAGCTCCCCCGCGAGCCACTTGAGCTCGTCGATCACCGGCTGTGTGGCTTCGCGGTCGAGGACCTTGCGGTACGTCCGCAGTGCACTGCGCAGCCGCCGGGTGGCGACCCGCATCTGGTGCACGGTGTCGGGCAGGTCGCGGCGCACGCCTGCGTCGTACGCGACAATCGCGGCCGTCTGCTCGCTCACGTAGGCGAGCACTTGGTCGCCCGCCGTACGGGACCCGGACGGCTCCGGCGGGCGCGCCGGGCCGGCGCCGGTCTCGGTCAGCGCCCTGGCGAGCTTCGACGGCGCGGCTGCCGCGCGCACCCCGGCCTTGCGGAGCCGCTTGTCGACGGCGTCGAGGAAGGCGGGGTCGCCGCCGTCCGCCAGCTCCACCTCGATCTCGTCCCACTGTGCGGTGCCCTCGCCGCCGTCGAGCCGCTCGGCGACCACGGCGTCCCGGCTGAGCTCGGCGAGGAGCGTGCTGTCGGCGTCGACGAGATGGTGCACGTCCCGGGAGGACAGCAGCCGCACGACGGGGGCGAGGTCCTCGTTGCGGGTGTACGCCCGCACCAGGGCGGCCAGGCCGGCCGGCACCTCGTCGGACAGCGGTGCGGTGATCTCGTCCCGTACCCCGGGCGACACCGGAAGCTTCAGATGCCACCCGGCGTCCGCGCCGCCGGTCCTGCGGCGCAGTGTGATGGACGCGGCGGCCAGCCGCAGGCCGGGCGTGTCGTAGTACACGGCGTCCAGCTCGGCGACCCCCTTCCCCACGACGTCGGCCACACCGGGCACTTCTCTCAGGTCGGGCATCGGGGAGTCGGGGGTGGCTTCGTACTTACGCTCGATCTCGCGCTTGGTGTCCGCCATGTCTTCGAATCTAGCCCGCCGGCCCCGCGGGCGGCAGTCCGCCGAACGCTGGCGGTCCGGCGCGCGCGGCGACCGGGCGGCGCGCTCCGAAAGGGCGACGGCCCGGGCCGGGAACGCCGCCCGCCTGAGGGCTATGCGCTGACCGGCCGCTGGACCCGGATGGACTGCAGCAGCCCGATCGCGATCCACACCGCGAACATCGACGTGCCTCCGTACGACACGAACGGCAGCGGCAGGCCCGCGACCGGCATGATGCCGAGGGTCATGCCGATGTTCTCGAACGACTGGAAGGCGAACCAGGCGATTATCCCGGCGGCCACGATCGTGCCGTACAGCTCCGTCGTCTCGCGTGCGATCCGGCACGCGCGCCACAGCACCACACCCAGCAGGGCGATGATCAGCCCCGCCCCCAGGAAACCGAGCTCCTCGCCGGCGACGGTGAAGATGAAGTCGGTCTGCTGTTCGGGCACGAACTGGCCCGTGGTCTGGTGGCCGTTGAACAGACCCTCGCCATACAGCCCGCCGGAGCCGATCGCGATCCGCGCCTGGTTGGTGTTGTAACCGACGCCGGAGGGGTCGAGTTCGGGGTTGGCGAAGGCGGCGAAGCGGTTGAGCTGGTACTCGTCGAGCAGTCCGAGCGCGGCGACCGCCGCCGCGCCCAGCGCGCCGGCGCCGATGAGTCCGAACACCCAGCGGTTGGACGCGCCGGAGGCGAGCAGCACGCCGAGGACGATCACCACCATGACCATGACCGAGCCCAGGTCCGGCATCATCATGACGATGACCATCGGCACGACGGCGAGCACCAGGGCCTTGGCGACGGTGCGGTGGTCGGGATGCACCTGGTCGCCGGCGTCGACCCGGGCCGCGAGCAGCATCGCCATCCCGATGATGATCGTGATCTTCACGAACTCGGAGGGCTGCAGGGAGAATCCGCCACCGAGCTGGATCCATGCGTGCGCGCCGTTGATGGTGGCGCCCAGCGGGGTGAGGACGAGCAGCACGAGCACCACGGACAGCCCGTACAACACCGGGACCGCGCCCCGCAGGGTGCGGTGTCCGAGCCAGATCGTGCCGATCATCAGCACGACGCCGATGCCGGTGTTGAGCAGGTGGCGGACGAGGAAGTAGTACGGGTCGCCCTGGTTGAGCTCGGTGCGCCCGCGGGTCGCGGACCACACCAGCAGGGCGCCGAGCAGGGACAGCGCGATCGAGGAGAACAGAATCGGCCAGTCGAGTCTGCGCACCACCGAGTCACGGGCGGTGAGCCTGCTCCACAACCCGCCGCGTTCGGGTCCGTACCCGGAGACGGAGAAGCCGCCGGTGGTCATGGCTCAGTCCCTCCGCGCGGGCGGGCCCGCAAGCACTTGTTCGGTGTCCTTCGGCTTCGGAGGCACGTAGGGCTTGATCTCCGGGGTCTCGATCGAGCCGTCCGGAAGGATCTTGGGCAGCCTCTTCTGCGGCTCGGGGAGCAGGGCCCGCTTCAGGTCCTGGTTGCCCTCCTCGTCGAGCCCGTACATCGCTTCGTAGATGTTGCGCACGGCGGGACCGGAGGCACCGGAGCCGGTACCACCCTGGGAGATCGTCATGACGATCGTGTAGTCGTCGGTGTAGGTGGCGAACCACGAGGTGGTCTGCTTGCCGTAGACCTGCGCGGTGCCGGTCTTGGCCCGCATCGGGATCTTGTCCTGCGGCCAGCCGCCGAACCGCCAGGAGGCGGTGCCGCCGGGCCCGACGACGGAGCGCAGGCCCTTGTCGAGGTCCTTGATGGTCTCTGCCTTTATGGGCAGCTTGCCGTGGGACTTGGGCTCGATCTCCTCGATCCGCTTGCCGTCGGGGCTGATGACGGCCTTGCCGACGATCGGGTCGTAGAGGGTGCCGCCGTTGCTGATGGCCGCGTACGCGGTCGCCATCTGGATGGGGGTGACGAGGACGTCTCCCTGGCCGATGGCGAAGTTGATGCTGTCGTAGGCGTGGAGCTTGTTGCCTTCGAGGCAGCTCTCGTAGGCGATCTGCTCGACGTACGAGCCGCCCTTCTTGCCCTGCTTGCACCAGGCGTCCTTGTTGGCCTCCCAGAACTCCTGCTTCCACTCCCGGTCGGGGATCCGGCCGGTGACCTCGTTCGGCAGGTCGATGCCGGTCCTCGAACCGAGTCCGAAGTCGTGGGCGGTCCGGTAGAACCAGTCCTTGGTGTCCTTCTTGGGCGTGATGCCGCCGTCCCGCTTCCACTCCTCGTGGCCCAGGCGGTAGAAGACGGTGTTGCAGGAGTACTTGAGCGCCTCGCCGAGGGTGATGGGGCCGTGTCCCTGGGACTCGAAGTTGGCGAAGCTGCGGCTGCCGATGCTGTAGGAGCTGCTGCAGTTGTAGCGGTCGTCGAAGGGGTGGCCGCCCCGGACCGCCGCGCTCGCCGACACCACCTTGAAGATGGAGCCGGGGGCGGCCTGCCCCTGGATCGCCCGGTTGAGCAACGGGAAGTTGGAGTCCTTGCCGGTCAGCTTGGCGTAGTCCTTGCCGGAGATGCCGCCGACCCAGGCGTTGGGGTCGTAGTCCGGCTGGGAAGCCATGGCGACGACCCTGCCGGTCTTGGACTCCATGACGACGACGGCGCCGGCGTCGGCCTCGTACGGGCGGCCGGTGACCTTGTCGGTCTCTTTGCGTGCGGTCTTCATCGCCTGGTGGAGCTCGTACTCGGCGACGGCCTGGACGCGGGCGTCGATGCTGGTCACGAGGTGGGAGCCGGGCACGCCCGGGTCCGCCTCGCTCTGGCCCATGACCCGGCCGAGCTTGTCCACCTCGTACGAGGTGACCCCCGCCTTGCCGCGCAGTGCCTTGTCGTAGCTGCGCTCCAGGCCCGAACGGCCGACCTGGTCGGAGCGCAGATAGGGCGAGGCACTGTCCTTGGCCTTCTGGATCTCCTCGTCGGTGACGGGGGACAGATAGCCGAGTACCTGCGCGGTCCGTGCCTTGCCGGGCGCCGGGTAGCGGCGGACGGCGGTGGGCTCCGCGGTGATGCCGGGGAAGTCCTCCGCCTGTTCGCGGATCTTCAGCGCCTGCTGGGTGGTGGCCTCGTCGGTGACCGGGATCGGCTGGTACGGGGAGCCGTTCCAGCAGGGCTGGGGTGTCTGCGAGTCGCAGAGCCGCACCTTGTCCATGACGTCCTTCGGCTTCATGCCGAGGACGCCTGCGAGCCGGGTGAGGACGGCCTTGCCGTCGTCCTTCATCTTCATCAGCTCGGTGCGGGAGGCGGAAACCACGAGGCGGGTCTCGTTGTCGGCGAGCGGCACACCGCGGGCGTCGAGGATCGAGCCGCGGACGGCGGGCTGGACGACCCGCTGCACATGGTTGCTCTTCGCCTCGTCGGTGTACTCCTCACCGTTGCGGATCTGGAGGTACCAGAGACGGCCACCGAGGGTGAAGAGGAGAGAGAAGACGAGTACCTGGATGATGACGAGCCGGATCTGGACCCGGGGGGTCCGCCCGGTCTCCGGAATGTTGCTCACGCCGCTGCCCCCTCGGTCACAGTCGCTTCACTCCCTTGATGCGGCCGGCCCGTGCGGCGCGGGTCTTCGCCGCCTTGAGCCGCAGGCCGCCGCGCTGACTGCCGATGCGCAGTCCGGTGCCCGAGACGAGCCAGCCGGCGGCCACGTCCGTGCCACCGGAACCGGGACTCTCGGCGAGCGGATCGTTGTCGCTGCGTCTGGCGAGCCACATGATCAGCGGGACCGTGAACGGCGCGAGGATCAGGTCGTAGACCACGGCCGTGAACAACAGGCCGGTCAGGCCCACGTGACGGGCGGCGGTGTCGCCCACGAGGGCGCCGACCAGCGCGTACAGCAGGGTGGAGCCGATGGCCGCCGCGACGACCACGGCCATCGGTCCCGTGGCCGACCGCAGCGGCTTGCCGTTCTCCGGGCGGACCAGGCCGGCGAGATAGCCGATGACGCACAGCACGAGGGCGTAGCGGCCGGCGGCGTGGTCGGCGGGCGGGGCGAGGTCGGCGAGCAGCCCGGCGCCGAACCCGATGAACGCGCCGGCCACATGCCCGTACACCATCGCCAGTCCGAGCACCGTGAGGAGCATCAGGTCGGGCACGGCACCGGGGAGTTGGAGCCGGGAGAGGACGGAGACCTGGAGGACGAGGGCGACCACGACCAGTGCCGTGGAGAGCAGCATCCGGTTGAAACGCATGACGGATCAGCTCCTACTCGTCGTCGTTCTGGCCTGTGGCGTCGCCGCCGTCGCCCGCGCCGGGATCAAGGCCGCCGTCCTGCGGCTGCCCGTCCTGCGCCTGGCCGTTGTCCTGCGCCTGACCGTCGCCCTCGGGCGGGGTCGCCCCCGGGGTGACCGTCACCGTGACCGTGGGCGTGGGCCGCGGTGCGGCCGGCTTCGGCGGGAGGACGGTGTCGCGCGGATCGGCACGCGGGGCCTGGACGACGACACCGACGATGTCGAGCTTGCTGAAGCCGACGTAAGGGCGCACGTAGACGTTACGGGTGAGGTCACCACGGGCGGGGTCCACCCGGACGACCTCGCCGACCGGGACACCCGGCACGAACGGCTTGTTGCCCTGCGACCCGAAGGTGACGAGCCGGTCGCCGTTCTTGACCTTCGACTTGCCGTTGAGGAGCTGGACCAGCAGCGGCCGGTCGCCCTGGCCGGTCGCGAAGCCCAGTTCGTCGGTCTTCTCCATGCGCGTGCCGACGGTGAAGTCCGGGTCGTTGGCGAGCAGCACGGTCGAGGTGTTCGGGCCGACAGTGGTCACCCGGCCGACGAGCCCGTCGTTGTTGATGACGGTCATGTCCCGCTGGACGCCGTCGTCGGAACCGATGTCGATGGTCACCGTCCACGAGAAGCCCTGGGCGGCTCCTATGGCGATGACCTCCGCACCCTTGATGCCGTACTGCCCGGCGGCGGCCGTTCTGATCAGGCCGTCCAGCTGGCGCAGTCTGCTCTCCCTGCGCTCGTCGCTGCCGAGCCGCTGCTTCAGCTGCGCGTTCTCGAGCTCGAGCTGCTTGATGCGGTCGTGACGGTCACCGGAGCCCCGGACCGCCCCGATCGCGTTGCCGATCGGATCGACGGCCGCCGCGACACCGTTCTCGACGGGGCCGAAGACCGACGCCGCGGCCTGTCGGGCACCGTCGACCGGTGACTCCTCACCGCCGCGGATGTCCACCGTGATCAAGGCGAACGCGATGGCGATCAACAGCACCAGGAGCAGCCGGCTCTCCTTTGTGTCCCTCACGTGCGGCGGCCGTGCCTTCCTCGTAGGAATGGTCGTGTCGTGTGGAGCAACGATCCTTCCGCCTCTAACGGGGCGGGGAGGACCCCATGTGGGGGCTGCCGACCCCCGTACGGCGCATGGTCCGACCGTCTGCCGACCGGTCCGGCCTGCTAACGACGCGGCTGGGCGTCCAGCACCTGCTGGAGCGCCTCGAATTCCTCGACGCACTTGCCGGATCCCAGCGCCACCGAGTCCAGCGGGTCCTCCGCGATGTGGATCGGCATGCCCGTCTCGCGGCGCAGCCGCTCGTCCAGGCCGCGCAGCAGCGCGCCGCCGCCGGTGAGGACGATGCCCCGGTCCATGACATCGCCGGACAGCTCGGGGGGGCACTTGTCGAGCGTGGTCTTCACGGCGTCGACGATCGCGTTCACCGGTTCCTCGATGGCCTTGCGGACCTCGGCGGCCGAGATGACCACGGTCTTGGGCAGACCGGACACGAGGTCGCGGCCGCGGATCTCGGTGTGCTCCTCCTTGTCCATCTCGTACGCGGAGCCGATGGTGATCTTGATGCTCTCGGCGGTCCGCTCACCGAGGAGGAGCGAGTACTCCTTCTTGATGTGCTGGATGATCGCGTTGTCCAGTTCGTCGCCGGCGACACGGATGGACTGTGCCGTGACGATTCCTCCGAGGGAGATCACGGCGACCTCGGTGGTGCCGCCGCCGATGTCGACGACCATGTTGCCGGTGGCCTCGTGGACGGGGAGTCCGGAGCCGATGGCGGCGGCCATGGGCTCTTCGATGATGTGCACCTGCCGCGCACCCGCCTGCGTCGACGCCTCGATGACGGCGCGGCGCTCGACCCCGGTGATGCCGGAGGGCACGCAGACCACGACACGGGGCCGGGCGAGGTACCGGCGCTTGTGGATCTTCAGGATGAAGTAGCGGAGCATCCGCTCGGTGATCTCGAAGTCGGCGATCACGCCGTCCTTCAGCGGCCGGACGGCAACGATGTTGCCCGGAGTCCGGCCGATCATCTTCTTCGCCTCGGCGCCGACCGCGAGAATGCCGCCCGTGTTGGTGTTGATGGCGACGACGGACGGCTCGTTGAGAACGATCCCCCGGCCTCTGACGTACACCAGCGTGTTGGCGGTCCCGAGGTCGACAGCCATGTCACGGCCGATGAACGACATGTTGTTCCCCATGAGGATGCGTCTGGCCTTCCCAAATCGAGCGTTGATGGCTTTTCAGGATGGCGAGGTGGGTGCGTGTGGCGTGGAGGCTTACATCGTAGTGCCGCCTGCAGCGACACCGCGCGGTGGTCCACCTCTTGTTTATGGTGACGATGCGTTGAGGCGATGCGTTCCCGCAATGCCCGTGCGTATGCCGAAGGGCGACCGAAATTCCATCGGTCGCCCCAGGGCAAGGCCCTGTACGGGCTATCTGTGAGGATCCGTCCGCCGGCGTAGTCTCCCCTGCCGCATGCCCGAGGGCTGCGGGGAGAGACACCGTGACCGGGAGCCGTCCGGACGAAGGCGGCGAAAGCCCGAGGCCGGAAAGGAACGCCCGGAAGGCCTTGGGGGCCGTATGACTGATGCCCAGTCAGGAAAGGCCGGGGAAGAAAATCTTCAGTTCCCGAATGGCGGACTCCTCGGAGTCCGAGGCGTGGATCAGATTCTCCCGGACGATTGTGCCGAAGTCGCCCCGAATGGACCCGGGGGCGGCCGCGATCGGGTCCGTCGGACCCGCCAGTTGGCGTACACCCTCGATGACACGCTCACCGTCGACGACCATCACGACGACCGGACCGGACAGCATGAACTCCACCAGCGGCTCGTAGAACGGCCGGCCGACGTGCTCGGCGTAGTGCTGCTCCAGGGTGGCGCGGTCGAGCTGCCGCAGCTCCAGCGCGGCGATCTTCCAGTCGGCCTTGCGTTCGATGCGGCCGATGACCTCGCCCACGAGTCCGCGACGGACAGTGTCCGGCTTGAGCAGGACGAGGGTGCGCTGAGTCATGGTGTGCGGCTCCTTGCAGGCCAGGAAGTAAGCGGTTGGGGCGAGGTTACCGGGTGTGACGCCCGGGCGGTCACCCGCCCCGGGGCCCGGCGACCGCCCGCCCCGCCTATGGCGTCCCGGAGCCCGCCTCGGCCTGCGCCGCCCACTTCGCCTTCGCCTCGTCGACCTTGCGGCCGAAGTGGACCGACGCCCACCACAGACCGGCGAAGAGCACTCCCAGGAAGAACATCGCCGGCACCACGAAACCGCTGGCGATCAGCGCGATCTGCAGCGCCCAGCCGAGCTGCACACCACCGGGCCGGGTGATCATGCCGCACAGCAGCAGCGACAGCAGCATCAGGACGCCGCAGACCGTCCAGACCGCCGCCATGGACACGTCGTCCGACTTCATCGCGACCAGACCGGCGAAGCCGATCACGAAGAACTCGCCGATCAGGGTCGATGCACAGAGCGTACGCACGTCGATGTCAGCCCTTCCCCAGCAGCAGCCGGGCCTCGCCGACCGTGATCACCGAACCGGTCACCAGCACACCCGCGCCGGCGAACTCGGACTCCTCCTCGGCGAGCGTGATCGCCGCCTCCAGCGCGTCGTCCAGCCTCGGCTCGACAACCACGCGCTCGTCGCCGAAGACCTCCACGGCGACGGCGGCGAGCTCGTCCGCGTCCATCGCGCGGTGGCTGGAGTTCTGCGTCACCACGATCTCCGCGAAGATCGGCTCGAACGCCTCGAGGAAGCCGCGGACGTCCTTGTCACCGCTGGCTCCCACCACGCCGATGAGGCGCGAGAAGCCGAACGACTCCGTGACGGCGGCCGCCGCCGCCCGCGCGCCGGCCGGATTGTGCGCGGCGTCCAGCACGACGGTGGGACTGCGGCGCACGACCTCCAGACGGCCGGGCGAGGACACGGCGGCGAACGCCGTACGAATCGTGTCCACGTCCAGGGTGCGGGACTCCGCCGCGCCCACGCCGAAGAACGCCTCCACCGCGGCGAGCGCCACCGCGGCATTGTGCGCCTGGTGCGCGCCGTAGAGCGGGAGGAAGATCTGGTCGTACTCGCCGCCCAGGCCGCGCAGCGTCAGCAACTGCCCGCCGACCGCGACCTCGCGCGAGGCCACACCGAACTCCATGCCCTCGCGGGCGACGGTCGCGTCGAGCTCGACGGCCTTCTTCAGCATCACCTGCGCGGCGTCGACCGGCTGCTGCGCCAGCACGACCGTCGCGCCCTGCTTGATGATCCCGGCCTTCTCCACCGCGATCTCGGCGGGTGTGGAGCCCAGCCGGTCGGTGTGGTCGAGGTCGATGGGGGTGACCACGGCGACCGAGCCGTCGATCACGTTCGTCGCGTCCCAGCTGCCGCCCATGCCGACCTCGACGACCGCCACGTCCACCGGCGCGTCGGCGAAGGCGGCGTACGCCATGCCGGTGAGCACCTCGAAGAAGGAGAGCCGGTAGTCCTGGCTCGCGTCGACCATCTCGACGTACGGCTTGATGTCGCGGTAGGTCTCGATGAACCGCTCCGCCCCGATGGGCGCGCCGTCCAGGCTGATCCGCTCGGTGACCGACTGCACGTGCGGCGAGGTGTACCGGCCGGTGCGCAGGTCGAACGCGGAGAGCAGGGCCTCGATCATCCGGGCCGTGGACGTCTTGCCGTTCGTCCCCGTGATGTGGATCGACGGGTACGCGCGCTGGGGCTCGCCCAGCACGTCCATCAGCGCCTCGATCCGGGCGACGGAGGGCTCCAGCTTCGTCTCGCCCCAGCGCGTCGCCAGATCGGCCTCGACCTCGCGCAGCGCCTTGTCCACCTCCGGGTCCGCGGGCCGGGCCGGCACATGATCGGCCTGCGGCGTCCCGGCCTGCGTACGCAGCGTGCGGCTGCCGGCCTCGATCACCGCCAGGTCGGGATCGCGGTCGGTCTCCGCGTCGACGATCTTGTCGAAGGTGTCGGACTCGTCGGACGCGTCGTAGGGGTCGGACTCGTCGAAGGGATCGGGGTGCTCGCTCACGGGTCCAGTCTACGGACGGCCACCGACGGAGACGGCCGAGGCCCCGGGGGCTCCCCCGGGGCCTCGTCCGCTGCTGCTCGTCGGCTCCCGGTCCGATCGGCTCCCGAACGGACCGGCTCGCGGGCGGATCAGCTCGCGGGCAGATTGCCGAGCTGGCTGTTGATCCGCGCGATGTCCTCCTCGGCCTTGGCGAGCCGGGTCCGGATCTTGTCGACCACCTGGTCCGGTGCCTTGGCGAGGAACGCCTCGTTGCCGAGCTTGGCGGTCGCCTGCGCGACCTCCTTCTGCGCCGCGCCCAGGTCCTTCGTCAGACGCTTGCGCTCCGCCTCGACGTCGATCGTGCCGGACAGGTCGAGCGCGACGGTCGCGCCGGCGACCGGCAGGGAGGCGGTGGCGTGGAAGCCCTCGCCCTCCGGCTGGAGGCGCAGCAGCTGACGGATCGCGGGCTCGTGCGGGGCGAGCGCCGTGCCGTCCAGGGTGAGCCGGGCCGGGACCTTCTGGCCGGGCTGGAGCCCCTGGTCGCTGCGGAAGCGGCGGACCTCGGTGACGACCCGCTGGACCAGCTCGATCTCGCGCTCCGCGGCCTCGTCGCGGAACCCGCTGTCGGTCGGCCAGTCGGCGATGACCAGCGACTCCCCGCCGGTCAGCGTCGTCCACAGCGTGTCGGTGACGAACGGGACGACCGGGTGCAGCAGTCGCAGCATCACGTCCAGGACCTCGCCGAGGACCCGGCCGGACACCTTCGCCTGCTCGCCGCCCGCGAAGAACGTCGTCTTGGACAGCTCGACGTACCAGTCGAAGACCTCGTCCCAGGCGAAGTGGAACAGCGCCTCGGACAGCTTGGCGAACTGGAAGTCCTCGTAGTTCGCGTCCACCTCCGCGACCGTCTTGTTCAGCCGCGACAGGATCCAGCGGTCGGTGGAGGACATCTCCTCGGGCGAGGGCAGCGGGCCCTCGACGGTGGCGCCGTTCATCAGCGCGAAGCGGGTGGCGTTCCAGATCTTGTTCGCGAAGTTCCGCGAGCCCTGGACCCAGTCCTCGCCGATCGGGACGTCGACACCCGGGTTGGCGCCGCGCGCCAGGGTGAAGCGCAGGGCGTCTGAGCCGTACTTGTCCATCCAGTCCAGCGGGTTGACCGCGTTGCCGAAGGACTTGGACATCTTCTTGCCGAACTGGTCGCGGACCATGCCGTGCAGGGCGATGGTGTGGAACGGCGGCGTGCCGTCCATCGCGTACAGCCCGAACATCATCATCCGGGCGACCCAGAAGAAGAGGATGTCGTAGCCGGTGACCAGGACGGAGTTCGGATAGAACTTCGCGAGGCTCTCGGTCTGCTCGGGCCAGCCGAGCGTGGAGAACGGCCACAGGCCGGAGGAGAACCAGGTGTCGAGGACATCGGTCTCCTGGTGCCAGCCCTCGCCCGTGGGCGGCTGCTCGTCGGGGCCGACGCAGACGATCTCGCCGTTCGGTCCGTACCAGACCGGGATGCGGTGACCCCACCACAGCTGCCGCGAGATGCACCAGTCGTGGAGGTTGTCGACCCAGTCGAAGTACCGCTTCTCCATCTCCTGCGGGTGGATCTTGACCCGGCCGTCGCGGACGGCGTCCCCCGCTGCCTTCGCCAGCGGGCCGACCTTGACCCACCACTGCAGGGACAGACGCGGCTCGATGGTGGTCTTGCAGCGCGAGCAGTGGCCGACGGAGTGGACGTACGGGCGCTTCTCGGCGACGATCCGGCCCTCGGCGCGCAGGGCGCCGACGATGGCGCTGCGCGCCTCCAGCCGGTCCAGGCCCTCGAACGGGCCGTGAGCCGTGATGACGGCCCGCTCGTCCATGACGGCGATCGACGGCAGGTCGTGCCGCTGCCCGATCTCGAAGTCGTTCGGGTCGTGGGCGGGCGTCACCTTGACGGCTCCGGTGCCGAACTCCGGGTCGACATGCGTGTCCGCGACGACGGGGATCGTACGGTCGGTCAGCGGCAGCTTGATCCGCTTGCCGACCAGGTGCCGGTAGCGCTCGTCGTCGGGGTGGACGGCGACGGCGGTGTCACCGAGCATCGTCTCGGCACGGGTCGTGGCGACGACGATGGTCTCGTCGCCCTCGCCGTACCGCATGGAGACGAGCTCACCGTCGTCGTCCTGGTACTCCACCTCGATGTCCGAGATGGCGGTCAGACAGCGGGGGCACCAGTTGATGATGCGCTCGGCGCGGTAGATCAGCTCGTCGTCGTAGAGCTTCTTGAAGATGGTCTGGACGGCCTGCGACAGACCCTCGTCCATGGTGAAGCGCTCACGCGACCAGGCGACGCCGTCGCCGAGGCGGCGCATCTGGCCGGAGATCTGTCCGCCCGACTCGCCCTTCCACCGCCAGACCCGCTCGATGAACGCCTCACGGCCCAGATCGTGGCGGGACTTGCCCTCCTTGCCGAGCTCGCGCTCGACGACGTTCTGGGTGGCGATACCGGCGTGGTCCATGCCCGGCTGCCACAGCGTCTCGTGACCCTGCATCCGCTTGCGGCGGGTGAGGGCGTCGATCAGCGTGTGCTCGAAGGCGTGGCCCAGGTGGAGGCTGCCCGTGACGTTCGGCGGCGGAATGACGACCGTGAACGGAGGCTTGTCGCTCTTCGCGTCCGCCTCGAAGTAACCCCGTTCTACCCAGCGCTCGTACAGCGGCCCCTCTACCTCGGCCGGCGCGTACTGGGTCGGCAGTTCGGAAGGGGGCGCTGTCTGCTGCTGAGTGTTCTCGGTCACCGGGCCAGTTTAGAGGTGTCACAGCGCCGTACTGAAACCCGATTCTTCGGTAACGGTGTGGCCCCCGCCGCCCCCGGGGACGCGGGCTTGGGCCAGGATGTCCGCAACACATAAACATCACGAGGGGAACACCCGTAATGAGCTACAACCAGCCGGGCCCGTACGGCGGGCAGCAGCCGCAGCAGCCCGGACCGTACGGCCAGCCGGGGCCCTACGGCCAGCAGCCGCAGGGCCAGCCGGGCCCTTACGGCCAGCAGCCGCAGGCCCCGCAGCCCGGTTACGGGTACCCGCAGCAGGCGCCGCAGGGCGTCCCGCAGCAGCAGCCGTACGGCTACCCCCAGCAGCCCGGCCAGCCCGGCCCCTACGGTCAGCAGCCGCAGTACGGCGCGCAGCAGCCGGGCGGCTACCCGCCCCCGCCGCCGGCCCAGGGTGGCGGCGGCAAGAAGACCGGCCTCATCATCGGCGCCGCGGTCGTGGCGGTCGCCGTGCTCGCCGGCGGCGGTTACTTCCTCCTGGGCGGCGGTGGCGGCCTGGAGGACGACGGCCCGCACAAGCTGACGACGCCAGCGACGGTCCTCAAGGACTACAACCGCATGGGTGAGGATCAGAAGCCCGCGAAGGCGGACGACGACCTGGCCAAGCAGCTCGCGGTCGCGGGGGTGACCGACGCGATGTCGGTCGGCACCGGCTACGCGGTCCTCGACCCCGGCAAGCTGGATTCGAGCGATCCGGACTCCTTCGCCAAGATGCAGCAGGCGAAGGCACTTTCCTACAACGGCCTCTACGGCAAGATCTCCGACCCGGAGAGGGCCCTGGACACGTTCTTCGCGGCGTTGAAGGCCGAGGCCGACAAGGACGGTTCCCCGTCCGCCTTCGTCGGTTCCCCCGAATCCGTCGAGCCCGACGGCCTCGACGGGGCGCTGATGAAGTGCCAGATGGTCGAAGGCACCAACGCCGAAACGAAGGAGAAGGTCTCTCAGGCGATGTGCGTCTGGGCGGACTACAGCACCATCGCGGTGGTCCTGGCCAAGGACAAGGGCGTCGGCAAGGGGATCGACGAGACGGCGTCGATCGCGGCGAAAGTCCGCAACGAGGTCCGCGTCAAGGCCTGACGGCCGACCACAGCGAAGGGGTGCCCGGTCAGTGACCGGGCACCCCTTCCGCGTTCACGCGGCGAGCGCTACGCCGACTTCTCGTGGCGGCCGTTGCCCTCGTCCTTGACGATCCTCGGGACCAGCGTCGGGTTGACGTTGTTGTGGACGACGTCCTCGGTGATGACCACGCGGGCCACGTCCTTGCGGGACGGGACCTCGTACATCACCGACATCAGGACCTCTTCCATGATCGCGCGCAGGCCGCGCGCACCGGTGCCGCGGAGGATCGCCTGGTCGGCGATGGCTTCCAGGGCCGGGAGGTCGAAGTCCAGCTCGACGCCGTCGAGTTCGAACAGGCGCTGGTACTGCTTGACCAGCGCGTTGCGCGGCTCGACGAGGATCTTGAGAAGGGCCTCGCGGTCCAGGTTGTGGACCGAGGTGATGACGGGGAGGCGGCCGATGAACTCGGGGATCATGCCGAACTTGACCAGGTCCTCCGGCATGACCTCCTGGAACTGGTCGCTCGCCTCGATCTCACGCTTGGAGCGAATCGTCGCGCCGAAGCCGATGCCCTTCGCCCCCGCGCGCGACTCGATGATCTTCTCGAGGCCGGCGAAGGCGCCGCCCACGATGAAGAGCACGTTCGTCGTGTCGATCTGGATGAACTCCTGGTGCGGGTGCTTGCGACCGCCCTGCGGGGGGACCGAAGCGGTGGTTCCCTCAAGGATCTTGAGGAGAGCCTGCTGCACGCCTTCGCCGGAGACGTCCCGGGTGATCGACGGATTTTCGCTCTTACGGGCGACCTTGTCGATCTCGTCGATGTAGATGATCCCGGTCTCGGCCTTCTTGACGTCGTAGTCGGCCGCCTGGATCAGCTTGAGCAGGATGTTCTCGACGTCCTCGCCGACGTAGCCGGCCTCCGTGAGCGCCGTCGCGTCGGCGATGGCGAACGGGACGTTCAGCATGCGGGCGAGAGTCTGCGCGAGGAGTGTCTTGCCGGAGCCCGTGGGGCCCAGCAGAAGGATGTTGGACTTGGCGAGCTCGATCGCGTCGTCCCGGCCCTGCGCTCCGCCGTTCTCGCCGGCCTGGACGCGCTTGTAGTGGTTGTACACCGCGACCGAGAGGGCCTTCTTCGCGGGCTCCTGCCCGACGACGTACCCCTCGAGGAACTCGTAGATCTCGCGCGGCTTGGGGAGCTCCTCCCACCGCACCTCGGAGGTCTCGGCGAGCTCCTCCTCGATGATCTCGTTGCAGAGGTCGATGCACTCGTCGCAGATGTACACCCCGGGGCCTGCGATGAGCTTCTTCACCTGCTTCTGGCTCTTTCCGCAGAACGAGCACTTGAGCAGGTCGCCGCCATCACCGATGCGTGCCACGAGGTGCTTCCCCAATCGCCTGGGAGCGGCTTGGTTCAGCCGGCTCCTGGTGCCTCATATTCGACGGTACCTTGCCGAGCCCTCCGTTCGGGCCCCCCTTGGCGCGGTTCACACATTGTCGTGTACCGCGCCAAGGGCCGTCGTACCGGTCAGGCGGCCGCTCCGGCCGTGCTCTTACGGGTGGAGACGATCTGGTCCACCAGGCCGTACTCGAGCGCGCCGTCGGCGGTGAGGATCTTGTCCCGCTCGATGTCGTCCCGGATCTTCTCCAGCGGCGTGGTGGAGTGCTTGGCCAGCATCTCCTCCAGTTGCTCACGCATGCGCAGGATCTCGTTGGCCGCGATCTCCAGGTCGGAGAGCTGCTCGCGGCCGGTCTGCGACGACGGCTGGTGGATCAGGACGCGCGCGTGCGGCAGGGCCATCCGCTTGCCGGGGGTGCCGGCGGCGAGCAGCACGGCCGCGGCGGAGGCCGCCTGCCCCATGCAGACCGTCTGGATGTCCGGCTTCACGAACTGCATGGTGTCGTAGATCGCGGTCAGCGCGGTGAAGGAGCCACCGGGGCTGTTGATGTAGATCGAGATGTCACGGTCCGGGTCCATCGACTCCAGGCACAGCAGCTGCGCCATCACGTCGTTGGCGGAGGCGTCGTCGATCTGCACGCCGAGGAAGATCACGCGCTCCTCGAAGAGCTTCGCGTACGGGTCGTACTCACGCACGCCCTGGGAGGTGCGCTCGACGAAACGCGGGACGACGTAGCGGCTGTCCGGCTGGGGGCCGGTGTAGAGACCGCTCGCGGAGAAGTTGCTCATGTGGGTGTTCACCATCCTGGTGGCGTTCTGCGGGCTCGGGCGGGGGCTCGGTGCGGTGCGGCTCAGGCGCCGGTGCCGCCACCGCCCGGGACGCCCGAGGCGGCGGAGATGATCTCGTCGATGAGGCCGTATTCCTTGGCCTCGTCGGCGGTGAACCAGCGGTCGCGGTCGCCGTCGCGGATGATCGTCTCGACGGTCTGGCCGGAGTGCTGGGCGGTGATCTCCGCCATGCGCTTCTTCGTACGGAGCAGGTACTCGGCCTGGATCTTGATGTCCGAGGCGGTGCCGCCGAGGCCGGCCGAACCCTGGTGCATGAGGATGTCGGTGTTCGGCAGCGCGAACCGCTTGCCGGGGGCACCGCCGGTCAGCAGGAACTGGCCCATGGAGGCGGCCATGCCCATGCCGATCGTCACCACGTCGTTCGGGATGTACTGCATGGTGTCGTAGACCGCCATGCCGGCCGTCACCGAACCACCGGGGCTGTTGATGTAGAGGTAGATGTCCTTGTCCGGGTCCGCGGCAAGGAGCAGCATCTGCGCGGTGATCTTGTTGGCGATGTCGTCGTCGACCTGCTGGCCCAGGAAGATGATGCGTTCGCCGAGCAGCCGGCTGTAGACCTGGTCGCCGAGGCCACCACCGATGGAGGGCTCGCCGGCGGCTGTAGGCATCAGATTCGTCACGTATCCACCTGCTCGTCTCTGACGGCTTCGGCCGTCTCAGCGTCTTCGTACCGGGGGCGGGGACTCCCCTGCCCTCGTATTCATGGACCCTAACGCGCAGGTCGGACAGAGCCATCCCGCTTCCCGAACTGTTCGCTCGGAGCGCAAGGTCCACGCCGCCTCCCGGCCCGCCCCGCGCCGGGGCGTCCCACGCCGACGGGCCGCGCCGGCGGGCCCGGGACGGGCCTGGCAGAGGGCGGGAGTACGCGTACGGGCTCCGGGCGCACGGTGGCGTCCGGAGCCCGTAGCAGGGTCAGCGCGAGGCTCAGGCCTCGGTCTTCTCCTCGCCGTCACCCTCGACGGCGGCCTCGACCGTCTCGGCGGCGGTCTCGGTCTCGTCCTCTTCGTCCTCGAGGTCGACGGCCTCACCGTTGGTGTCGACGACCTTGGCGGCCTCGACGACCACGGCCAGCGCCTTGCCGCGGGCGACCTCGCCGACGAGCATCGGCACCTGGCCGCCCTCGACGACGGCCTGGGCGAACTGGTCCGGGCTCATGCCGGAGGACTGCGCACGCCGCATGAGGTGCTCGGTGAGCTCCTCCTGGTTGACGTTCAGCTTCTCCTTGTTGACCAGCTCGTCCAGGACGAACTGGGTCTTGATGCCCTTGACCGCCTGCTCCTTGGTCTCGGCATCGAACTCTTCCTCGGTCTTGCCCTGGATCTCCAGGTACTTGGCGAGGTCGAGGCCCATCTGGCCCAGCTGGTGGTTGACCAGGTTGTGCTTGCGCGTGTTGACCTCGTCCTCGAGCAGCTTCTCGGGGACGGGGACGTCGACCAGCTCGAGCAGCTTCTCCAGGACGCGCTCCTGGGCCTGCGTGGCCTGGTCGTACTGCTTCATGTTCGCGAGGCGCTTGCGGCTGTCGGCCTTCAGCTCCTCGAGGGTGTCGAACTCGCTCGCCATCTGGGCGAAGTCGTCGTCCAGCTCGGGGAGCTCCTTGGCCGCCACGGCGGTGACCTTGACGGTGACCTCGGCGTCCTTGCCCTCGGCGGAGCCGCCCTTCAGCTGCGAGGTGAAGGTGGCCTCGCCGCCGGCCTCCAGGCCGGTGACGGCCTCGTCGATGCCGTCGAGGAGCTCGCCGGAACCGATCGTGTACGAGACACCCTCGGCGACACCGTCGGGCAGGACCTCGCCGTCGACCTTGGCCTCGAGGTCGATCGTGACGACGTCACCGTCGGCGGCGGCGCGCTCGACCGGGTTGGTGGAGGAGAAGCGCTCACGCAGCTGCTCCACCGACTTGTCGACGTCCTCGTCGGTGACCTCGACGGCGTCGACCGTGACCTCGATGCCGGAGTAGTCCGGGATCGTGATCTCGGGGCGGACGTCCACCTCGGCGGTGAAGGCCAGCGTCTCGCCGTCCTTCAGCTCGGTGATGTCCACCTCGGGCTGGCCGAGCGGGTTCAGCTCGGCCTCGTTGACCGCCTCGGTGTAGAGCTTGGGAAGCGCGTCGTTGACCGCCTCCTCCAGCACCGCACCCCGGCCGAACCGCTGGTCGATCACTCGGGCAGGGATCTTGCCCTTACGGAAGCCCTTGACCGTGACCTGCTGGTTGATCTTCTTGTACGCCGCGTCGAGGCTGTCCTTGAGCTCCTCGAAGGGCACCTCGACAGTGAGCCGAACCCGGGTCGGGTTCAGGGTCTCCACGGCGCTCTTCACGGTTCGGTCTCCTTGGTGGCTGACATCTTGGGTACTGCTGGCGCCGGACTCGGCGATTCAGCGGATCGGGCCCGGCACATCAGACACACGGGCACGCAGCTTGCATAGTAACGGCAAGCGGGAGGCGCCTCACAACGCGATCTTGCTGGTGGTCGGGGTGGCCGGATTCGAACCGACGACCTTCCGCTCCCAAAGCGGACGCGCTACCAAGCTGCGCCACACCCCGTCGGTGCGAACCGTAGGGTACATGCCCGGCGGGCGGGCACCGCGCCTTTTACGGCGTGACGAACGGGGTGTGCGTCGAGCGCCCCGGACCCGCTACGATGCTTCTCGTGCCGCGGCCCACGTGACCTGCGGTGCGAGCTTGCGGGCGTAGCTCAATGGTAGAGCCCTAGTCTTCCAAACTAGCTACGCGGGTTCGATTCCCGTCGCCCGCTCCACACGGCTCAGGGCCAGGTGGGAGGTTCATCCTCCGACCTGGCCCTGATGCGTTGCGCGCGAGCCGTCTCCTGATCGTCGCGATCGTCGCGACGCCGCGGAGCGTCTGCGGGTCGTCCGCGGGGCGATCGGCGCCGGGCGGGTCGCCGGCGTCGCGACCGCCCTCAGAAGCTGATCTGGTTGATCGTCTCGGCTATCGAGTTCATGAATCTCTCGATCGACGGAGCCATGCCCGTCGAGGCGAGGAAGAAGCCGAAGAGGGCCGCCACGATGGCGGGTCCCGCCTTGATGGAGCCGCCGCGGATCAGCACCACGAGGACGATCGCCAACAGAAGCACCACTGACAGTGAAATGGCCACAACTGATCACACCCTCGGTCGGTCCGCCTTGCCGGCCCGGGAGCGCGCGGCCCAGCACACTCCCGCCCCGCACCATCGTGCCATCAACCCCCTTGCCCCTGCTGCCCCGTGGCGAATCGTCGTGGACAAGATCACGCCACCCCGGATGCGGGAGCACGAGGACGGCGGCACACCGGCGGAGCCGACCGGGTGAAACACGAGAAGGAATTCCCTGTGATCGTTTCACTGTCCCCACACTTCACGCACGAGAAATTCGAAGTTGTTCCGTGAGGTAATTCACGCCGCCGCAGAGCGAGGACGATTTGCCCTGTTCAAGGGGGATCTATCGGGTCATACTTCCTCCTCGGCGAGGGCGTTGGATTCGAATGGGCCAGCTGTACAGCGCTTTTTGCGCATCGAATAGGTGCGGCTAGGGTGCCTTGAATGTTCCACGCTGCGCATGGATACGAGAGGGCTTCCGGACCTGAGGTCAAGGAGCCCGGGACCACCCCCGAGAACCGGGTGGCGACCGCTGTCGCCCCGGCCACGAGTGACCTGAAGTCCGCCGCTCGGGCGGCTGGGAAGGCCACCGGCCGGGACGCCTACTTCGACAACGCGAAGTATCTGGCCATCGTGCTGGTGGCGGTGGCGCACGCCTGGGAGCCGGTCATGGAGGGCAGCAGGGCAACGCGTGCCCTGTACATGGTGATCTACACCTTCCACATGCCGGCCTTCATCATCATCTCCGGATACTTCTCCCGGAGTTACCGGGGCAAGCCCCATCAGCTGAGAAGACTGCTCACCGGCATCGCTCTGCCGTACGTCGTCTTCGAGGTGGCCTACTCGCTGTTCGCCCGGTACGCCGATGATCCGTCGAAGCCGATCAGCCTGCTCGACCCGTTCTATCTGACCTGGTTCCTGGCCGCGTTGTTCGTCTGGCGGCTGACCACGCCGCTGTGGCAGACCGTGCGGTGGCCGATGTCCATCGCGCTCGCCATCTGTGTGCTGGCGTCGCTCACCCCGGACATCGGGGCGGACTTCAACCTCGCGCGGGTACTGCAGTTCCTGCCGTTCTTCGTGCTGGGCCTGTGTCTGAAGCCGGAGCACTTCCAGATGCTGCGGCGGCGCGAAGTACGGCTGCTCGCCGTGCCCGTCATCGCCGGGGCGCTGCTCTTCGCGTACTGGGCGGCGCCCCGCGTCAACCTGAGCTGGTTCTACCGCTCCCGCAGCGTGCAGGAGCGCGGCTGGCCGTGGTGGTCGGGGCTGGTCGTGGTCCTCGTGCTCCTCGCGTGCGCGCTGGTGCTGAGCGCCGCGTTCCTCGCGCTGGTGCCGGCCCGCCGGGCCTGGTTCACGATGCTGGGCGCCGGGACCATCTGCGGCTACCTGCTGCACGGCTTCGCCGTCAGGGCCGGTGACTACTCGGGCCTGTTCGAGAGTCAGGAGTGGCTCGGCGGTCCGGCGGGCCTGGTGGTGCTGACACTGGCCACGGCCGGCATGGTGACCCTGATGTGTACGCCACCGGTGCGCCGTGCCCTGCGGTTCGTCACGGAGCCCGATATGAAGTGGGCGTTCCGCCAGGACCCCGCCGAACGGGGCCCGCGCCGCTGAGCACCCGCCCGGACCCGCTCCGGCCGACGGTCGGGTCGGCGAGTCCGCTCCGGCCGGCGGCCGGGTCGGCAGGTCCGCTCCGGCCGGTGGTCTTACGGGCGCAGGAGCCCGCTCTAGTCGGCGGTCAGGCCCAGCAGTTCGCGGGTCCTGGCGTACTTGGCGGCCAGCCTGCCGCGCGTCGCCCCGTCGAGCAGGGCGAGGCGCGCGGGGTCGGCGTTGTGGGCCAGGTCGGCCTGCTTGACCAGCAGCGCGCCGGGCGTGTCCAGGATGCGCCGCGTGTACGCCTCGAGGTCCTCGTCCTCCCCTTTGGTGAGGGCGAGGACCATGTCCTTCACGGACTGCGGCAGTGCGGCGCCTTCGAGCCACGCACGGCTGAGCACACCGTCCTCGACCGTGTCGTGCAGCCAGCCCGCGGCGATCTGCTCGTCGCTCCCGCCCCGGGCGCGCACGCCCTCGGCGACGGCCGCGATGTGCTCCGCGTACGGGCGGCCCGCCTTGTCCCGCTGCGCCGCGTGCGCCTCGCGGGCGATCGCCTCGACCTCGGCCAGGGTCAGCATCTGCTCCGGCATGGGACGACTCTACGCGTCCTGCGCGCTCGGTCGCGGCTGTCTCACACCTGGCGGCACAGCAGCAGCAGCGCGCGGTCGTCGTTGACGTCCTTGGCGACCGCCTCGATCAGATGCCAGGCCGCGCCCTCGAACCCCGAGGCCACATAACGGTCGGCCTCGCCGGAGAGCCGGTCGATGCCCTCGCTGATGTCACGGCCGGACGCCTCGACCAGGCCGTCGGTGAAGAGCATCAGCACGTCGCCGGGGCGCAGGGAGCCCTTGACCGGGTCGAACTGTGCCTGGTCGTAGACGCCGAGGAGCGGGCCCTCCGCGCCCTTCTCCTCCCAGCGCCCGCTGCCCGCGTGAAGCTGGAGTGCGGGCAGATGCCCTGCGGAGAACAGCTCGTAGTCGCCCGAGTCGAGGTCGAGCACGAGATGGATGGACGTGGCGAAGCCCTCGTCCCAGTCCTGCCGCAGCAGATAGCCGTTGGCCGCGGGCAGGAAGCCGTGCGGCGGCAGCGAGCCCAGCAGCCCGCCGAACGCCCCGGACAGCAGCAGTGCCCGCGACGCCGCGTCCATCCCCTTGCCGGAGACGTCCGTGAGGACGACCTCCAGGGTGCGCCCGCCGTTGGTACGGGCGGCGACCGTGAAGTCGCCGGAGAAGGACTGGCCGCCGGCCGGGCGGAGCGCCATCTCCTGGTGCCAGCCCTGCGGCAGCCGGGGCAGGGCGCTCTGCACCCGGATGCGTTCACGCAGGTCGAAGAGCATGGTGCCGCCGCGCCGCCAGGGCACGCCGACCCTCGCCCTGAACTGGGCGATGAGCAGACCGAAGAGACCGCACGCCGCGACGACGAGGACCGTGCCGGGGGTGACTCTGGCAGGGCCCTCCAGATACGGGCCGAGGACGATGGACTCGACGATCAGGGCAGCCGCGGCGGCCGCGTAGAGACCGAGCAGGCTCGCCGGCCGCAACAGCAGCCCGCCCGCCACGATCGGCAGGACCAGCGCCACCGGTGAGCACCACACCGGCGCCGCGGTCGTCCCCAGGGTGATCGCGGGGACGGTCAGCAGCAGCCCGGCCAGGGCGAGCCGGTCGGATCCGTCGCCGCGAAAGTAGTCGACGGCGGATCGGCGCAGCGTCGTGCGGGCCCGGTGCACGGCTTTGCGCGTCCGGGCCGTGAACGAGTCTGCTGCAGAGCCGTGGGCCATTGCCGGGACCCTATCCACCCGCCGCCTCGGCGTGCAGGGGGACCCCACGACATTGTGTTCGAAAACGGCTCGCTAGGGGCCGTGAGCGGCTGGTAGGGATGGCATATGACGACAGATCTGAGGGTGCTGCGGCAGTCCGAATGGGACCGGTGGTACGGAAGTCTGGAACGCGCCTTCGGTGGTGTCGCGGAGACCGGCCCGGAGCGCGAGCTGTGGGCGGCGCTGACGGAGACCGAGCGCTCGATCGGCGTCTGGGACGGCGACGACTGCGTCGGCACCGCGGGGGCGTTCACCTTCTCCGTGTCCGCGCCGGGCGGCACGTTCGTACCGGCGGCCGGAGTGACCATGGTCAGCGTCGCGGCCACCCACCGGCGGCGCGGAATCCTGACATCGATGATGCGCCGTCAGCTCGACGACGTCCGATCCTGGGGCGAGCCGCTCGCCGTGCTGACGGCCTCCGAGCCCGAGATCTACGGCCGGTTCGGCTACGGCATCGCCACCCACCAGTTGTCCGTCGCGATCGACTCCTCGCGGGTGCGCATCGCCGTGCCGCCGGGCGGCGAGAACGTCCGGCTGCGGTTCGTGCCGGTCGCCGAAGGCGCAGAGGCGTGCGAGGAGGTGTACCGGCGCACGATCGGGGCGCGGCCGGGGATGCTCGCGCGCCGGCCGGGCTGGGAGCGGCTGCCGCTGCTCGACCCTCCGAGCGAGCGACAGGGCGGGTCCCCCATGCAGTGCGTGCTCGCCGAACGGGACGGGCAGGTCGTGGGCTACGCCCGCTTCCACAACAAACCCGACTGGACCGCGGCCGGTCCCGAAGGCTCGATCTCGGTACGCCACGTCGACGCGCTGGACCCGGTGGCGTACGCGGTGCTGTGGCGGTTCCTGTGCGAGATCGACCTGACGTCTGCCGTACGGTCCCGCAACCGTCCGGTCGACGACCCGCTGCTGCACCTCGTCAGCGACATCCGCCGTTGCGAGGTGCGGGTACGGGACTCGCTGCACGTACGGCTGGTCGACGTGGGTGCGGCGCTGGAGGCCCGGCGGTACGCGGCGCCGGTGGACGTGGTGTTCGACGTCGACGACGCGTTCTGCCCCTGGAACACGGGGCGCTGGCGCCTGACCGGGGACGCGAAGGGCGCGACGTGCGTACGGACGCGCGACGCGGCGGAACTGGAACTGACGGTACGGGAGTTGGGGGCGGCGTACCTGGGAGGCGTGTCGCTGTCGTCCCTCGCCGGGGCGGGGCGGATACGGGAGTTGCGAACGGGGGCGCTGGGGGAGGCGTCGGTCGCGTTCGCGTCGGATGTGGCGCCGTGGTTGCCGCACGGGTTCTAGCGGAGGGGGTGGTTGGGGGGCTGCGGGTGCGTGGCGCCTGCGGCGGGCCGTTCCCACACCCGCCCCTTCCCGAAACCGGGGCTCCGCCCCGGGCCCCGTACCGCGCTCCGCGCGGTGGCCTCAATCGCCGGCCGGGCTGGATATGCCGCTGCGCGGCACACCGGCCCCGACGGCACCTCCAGCCCCGACAAGAGGGCAAGTGTCAGGCGGTGGAGGGCTGGCAGGTCGGGCACCAGAAGAGGTTGCGCGCGGCAAGCGCCACCGTGCGGATCTCGGCGTCGCAGACGTGGCAGGGCAGGTTCGCCCGGCGGTAGACGTAGACCTCGCCGCCGTGGTCGTCGACGCGCGGCGGGCGGCCCATCGCCTCCGGCATGTGCTCCGGGCGGACGGTGTCGATGCGGTTGTTGCGCACGCCCTCGCGCATCAGACCGGCCAAGTCGTCCCAGATCGCGTCCCATTGGCGCCGCGTGAGGTCCCGGCCGGTCCGGTACGGGTCGATGCCGTGCCGGAAGAGGACCTCGGCGCGGTAGACGTTGCCGACGCCCGCGATGATCTTCTGGTCCATCAGCAGCGCGGCGATCGTCGTGCGGGAACGGGAGATCCTCGCCCAGGCCCGGTCCGGGTCGTCGGACGGTCTGAGCGGGTCGGGGCCGAGCCGGTCGTGTATCGCCTGCTTCTCGGCGTCGGTGAGCAGCGCGCAGGCCGTGGGGCCGCGCAGGTCGACGTAGGACGACGCGTCGGCCAGGCGCAGCCGCACCGTGTCGGTGGGCGGCGGCGCCGGCGCGTCACCGAAGTCGACCTTGCCGAACAGGCCGAGGTGGATGTGGACCCAGCCGAGCGGCCCGAACCCGAGGAAGAGGTGCTTGCCGTGCGCTTCGGCGTGCTCGAGCACCTGGCCGTCGATCAGCGCCGCGCTGTCGGAGAACTTTCCCTGCGGGCTCGTCGCACGCACGGACCGGCCGCCGAACCTCTCGAAGTGGTCGGCGGCCAGTCGGTGGATCGTGTGCCCCTCGGGCATCAGCCCTGCTGCGGGTGGTGCGCGGGGATCGGGGGGAGCTCGCCGGTGGTCTCGTACGCGGAGAGCATGTCGATGCGGCGGGTGTGACGCTCTTCACCGGAGTACGGCGTGTTCAGGAAGATCTCGACGAACTTCGTCGACTCCTCCAGGGAGTGCATCCGGCCGCCGATCGCCACGACGTTGGCGTTGTTGTGCTCGCGGCCGAGGGCCGCGGTCTGCTCGCTCCAGGCGAGCGCCGCCCGTACGCCCTTGACCTTGTTGGCGGCGATCTGCTCGCCGTTGCCGGAGCCGCCGATCACGATGCCGAGGCTGCTCTCGTCCGCGGCCGTCCGCTCGGCGGCACGCAGGCAGAACGGCGGGTAGTCGTCCTGGGCGTCGTAGATGTGGGGACCGCAGTCCACGGGCTCGTGGCCATGGGCCTTGAGCCACTCGACGAGGTGGTTCTTGAGTTCGAAGCCGGCATGGTCGGAGCCGAGGTACACGCGCATGGTCCGAGTGTGGCATGCGGGACGGGGACGGTCCGGCGCGGGGCCGCGTGAAACCGCCGCAGGGGTGACGGCCATGAGCGTCGGCCCGGTGCCGGTGACGCGGCTGTCCCGGCGAGCCTCTTCCACGATGGGAGCCGGGTGTCAGCCGCGGCGGCCGAGGAGCTTCCAGGCGGTGGGCAGCGCGCCCATCGCCAGGGCGGCCTTCAGCGCGTCACCGATCAGGAACGGCACCAGGCCCGCTGCGACCGCCTGGCCGAGGGACATGCCGGTGGCCAGCGCCAGGTAGGGCACGCCGACCGCGTAGATGATCGCGGAGCCGGCCGCCATCGTGCCCGCCATGCGCAGCACCGAACGGTCGCCGCCGCGGCGGGCGAGGTGGCCGACGACGGTCGCGGCGAGCAGCATCCCGAGGATGTAGCCGAAGGACGGCATCGCATAGCCGGAGGCGCCCTGGGCGAACCACGGCATCCCGGCCATGCCGGCAACCGCGTAGAGGACGAGGGACAGCATGCCCCGGCGGGCGCCGAGCGCGGTGCCCACGAGGAGGGCTGCGAACGTCTGGCCGGAGACGGGCACCGGGGAGCCCGGGACCGGGACGGCGATCTGTGCCGCGATGCCCGTGAGGGCGGCGCCGCCGACGACCAGGGTGATGTCCCGTACGCGGGAAGCGGGCAGCAGGTCGGCGAGGACGAGCCCCGGTCGGACGGGGGCGGCAGCAGTGCTCATCGGGACTCCGCGTGGTGAGGGCAGTTCGGGACAGGCCGACCGTAGCCCACAGGAATCGCTCGATCACGAGCAGCCGCCCACAAAGCCGTGGTTGACCGCTTGGTGGGGTTCACACAAAGAAGCTCGGCCATGCATGTGATGACGTGACGCTCGTCACTGAGGTCCGGAGGCACGGGGGGCGTTTTGCGCAGGTGGCGCGGACTCGGCAAGACTGTAGGGACTCCATAACTCGCACCGAGTGAGCCAAGAGCAACGCACGGCCTGCGGCCGGGCGGCGCGACCGCAGGTGTCCGGCCGGTTGCGGTCGCGGGAGAGGTGCGTGACCTGCGTCACCGGAACGTGGAGTTCCTGTGCGCGGACCTTGACCATGTGTGAGCATCGTGCCCGTATAGCGGACATCAGTTCCTTGTGAGCGGTGCTCATGACCAGACTGGGCCGCTCCCCCGTCTCAGCTATGAACAGGGCACGCCCATGTCTCGGACCACCGCGCCCGCGCAGGTCGACCAGAAGGCCGACGCCACGGCGGACGTCGCGCTCACGCACGGCCTCAAACAACGCCATCTGTCGATGATCGCCCTCGGCGGTGTCATCGGCGCGGGGCTCTTCGTCGGTTCCGGGGCCGGAATCGCCGCGGCCGGACCGTCGATCGTCGTGGCCTATTCGCTCTCCGGTCTGCTCGTCATGCTGGTGATGCGCATGCTGGGCGAGATGTCGGCCGCGAACCCCGCCTCCGGCTCCTTCTCGGTGCACGCCGAGCGCGCGATCGGACCGTGGGCGGGATTCACCGCCGGCTGGGCGTTCTGGTTCCTGCTGTGCGTGGCCGTCGGCCTGGAGGCGATCGGCGCCGCCGGCATCATGACGGACTGGTTCCCGGGCACGCCCGAATGGGCCTGGGTGGCGCTGTTCATGGTGGTGTTCTGCGGCACCAACCTGGCGGCGGTGAAGAACTTCGGCGAGTTCGAGTTCTGGTTCGCCGCACTCAAGGTCGGCGCGATCGTGCTCTTCCTCGGCATCGGTGTGCTCGCCATCGTCGGCGTCCTGCCGGATGCCCAGGCCCCGGGCACCGCCAATCTCACCGGCGACGGCGGCTTCATGCCCAACGGCACCGAAGGTCTGATCGTGGGCCTGCTCGCCTCCGTCTTCGCCTACGGCGGCCTGGAGACGGTCACCATCGCCGCCGCCGAGTCCGAGCACCCGGTGCAGGGCGTCGCGAAGGCCGTGCGCACCGCGATGTGGCGGATCGCCGTGTTCTACATCGGTTCCATGGCAGTCATCGTCACGCTGGTGCCGTGGCACGACGAGGCGGTCGTGGACAAGGGCCCGTACGTCGCGACCCTGGACCACCTGGGCATCCCCGCCGCGGGCCAGATCATGAACGTCGTCGTGCTGGTCGCCCTGCTGTCGGCGATGAACGCCAACATCTACGGCGCGTCCCGGATGGCCTGCTCGCTGGTCGCCCGCGAGCAGGGCCCGAAGGTGCTGGGCCGGATCTTCGGCGGCGTGCCGCGCGTCGCCGTCACCGTCTCCTCGGCCTTCGGCTTCCTGTGCGTGCTGCTGTCCTACTGGCGGCCGAACGACGTCTTCATGTGGCTGCTGAACACGATCGGCGCGATCATCCTGGTCGTCTGGTTCTTCATCGCCGTCTCCCAGTTGATCCTGCGACGCCGCACCGAGCGTGAGGCCCCCGAGAAGCTGGTCGTGAAGATGTGGCTGTTCCCGGCCCTGACCTGGATGTCACTGGTGGGCATGGCGGCCGTGTTCGTGCTGATGGCCCGTGAGGAGGGCACCCGGGTCCAGCTGCTGTGGACGGGCGGGCTGACGGTGATCCTGGCGGCGGTCGGCTATGTGATCCAGCGGGTGCGCGGCTCCCGCGCCCCCATCGACTGACCTGCACCGTACGACGCCAGAGGGACCCCCGGCCGGGAGGGCCGGGGGTCCCTCTGTCATGGGGTGCGACCGCCGTCGCCACCTCGCGGACCGGACATCGGCCGTGACCCGGACCTGATCAACTTCCCACTCTCTTGCTGGTAGCATGTAGTTGCATAGAATGTGCAATAAGTCGTTGGCAGTCGGAGGGACCATCGGACCATGGCCATCTACACGCTTCCTGAACTTCCGTACGACTACGCGGCCCTCGAGCCCGTCATCCACCCGCAGATCGTCGAGCTGCACCACGACAAGCACCACGCCGCGTACGTGAAGGGCGCCAACGACACGCTCGAGCAGCTGGAGGAGGCCCGCGACAAGGAGGCCTGGGCAGCG
This sequence comes from Streptomyces peucetius, assembly GCF_025854275.1. Taxonomy (NCBI): domain Bacteria; kingdom Bacillati; phylum Actinomycetota; class Actinomycetes; order Kitasatosporales; family Streptomycetaceae; genus Streptomyces; species Streptomyces peucetius. The sequence continues at coordinate 2,612,519 of NZ_CP107567.1, forward strand.
ATCAACGGCCTGGAGAAGAACCTCGCGTTCCACCTCTCGGGGCACATCCTCCACAGCATCTACTGGCACAATATGACGGGCGACGGCGGCGGTGAGCCGCTGGAGAAGGACGGTGTCGGCGAGCTGGCCGACGCCATCGCGGAATCGTTCGGCTCCTTCGCCAAATTCAAGTCCCAGCTGTCCAAGGCGTCCGCGACCACCCAGGGCTCGGGCTGGGGCGTGCTGGCGTACGAGCCGGTCAGCGGCCGGCTGATCGTCGAGCAGGTCTACGACCACCAGGGCAATGTCGGCCAGGGCACCGTGCCGATCCTGGTCTTCGACGCCTGGGAGCACGCCTTCTATCTGCAGTACAAGAACCAGAAGGCCGACTTCATCGAGGCCATGTGGCAGGTCGTGAACTGGCAGGACGTGGCGAAGCGCTACGCCGGCGCGAAGGACCGCACGCCCCTGATCGCCCCCTGACCCGGCAGCCCCGGACGTCCTGCTCGTGATCGTCTTCTCAGCCTTCACCGGGCAGGCGGCAGAACGAAAGGCCCCCGCGACGACAGGAGTCTCGCGGGGGCCTTTCGCCGTGCGGGGAACCGTTCAGTCGAAGATCGGGCCCTGGGTGCGGGTCCGCTTGATCTCGTAGAAGCCCGGGATCGAGGCGACCATCAGCGTGCCGTCCCAGAGCTTGGCCGCCTCCTCGCCCTTGGGCGCGGGGGTGACGACCGGACCGAAGAAGGCGATCTGCTCGCCGTCGGCCCCCGGGACCGCGATGACCGGTGTGCCGACGTCCTGGCCGACCTTCTCGATGCCCTCCTTGTGGGAGGCGCGAAGCTGGGCGTCGTACGTGTCCTTGTCCGCGAAGTCGGCGAGGGAGGCCGGCAGACCGACCTCCTCGAGCGCCGCGACGACGGCCTCCCGCACGGGACCCCGGCCCTCGTTGTGGAAGCGGGTGCCGAGGGCGGTGTAGAGCTTGCCGACCACCTCGTCGCCGTGCTCCTGCTGGGCTGCGACGACGACCCGCACCGGGCCCCACGCCTTGTTCTCCAGCATGTCCCGGTACTCCTCGGGGAGCTCGTCGAGCCTGTCCTCGTTGAGCACGGCGAGGCTCATCACATGCCAACGCACCTCCACGTCACGGACCTTCTCGACCTCGAGCATCCAGCGTGAGGTCATCCAGGCCCACGGGCACAGCGGGTCGAACCAGAAGTCCACGGGCGTCCTGCCGTTGTGCGACATATCACTCCTCGAAAAGGGCCGGCGCCCTGCGCGCCTCCTCGGGCAACGCCGCCGAGGGCCGCGCGGATTCCCGTGGGAGGATCACTTCTGTTCGAACGAGACACGAAGGAGTGCTTGTGCCCGGTGAGAATCTGTCCCGCGACGAGGCCCGGTCCCGGGCCGGACTGCTGTCCGTCGACGGGTACGAGGTGGCCCTCGACGTGCGTTCCGCGGTCGGGGAGCCCGAGAACTCCGCCGGGCCGCGCACGTACCGGTCGGTGACCACGATCCGTTTCCGCGCCGGGGAGCCGGGCGCCTCGACGTTCGTGGACCTGGTGGCCCCCGCCGTTACGGCCGTCACCCTCAATGGAGAGGACCTGGACCCCGCCGCCGTCTTCGACGGCTCGCGGATCACACTCGACGGCCTGGCCGCGGAGAACGTACTGGTCGTCGACGCCCAGTGCGCCTACAGCCGCACCGGCGAGGGCCTGCACCGCTTCGTCGACCCCGAGGACGGCGAGGTCTACCTCTACACCCAGTACGAGCCGGCCGACGCGCGCCGGGTCTTCGCCAACTTCGAGCAGCCGGACCTCAAGGCTCCGTTCCGCTTCGAGGTGACGGCCCCCGAGGGCTGGACGGTGTGGAGCAATCGCGAGGGTGCGCGCGCAGAGGACGGCACGTGGCGGTTCGCCGAGACCGCGCCGATCTCGACGTACATCACCGCGATCGTCGCCGGGCCGTACCACTACGAGACCGATGTGTACGAGCGCGAGCTGCCCGACGGCACGGTGCTGCGGATCCCGCTGGGCGCGATGTGCCGCAAGGGGCTCGCCCGGCACTTCGACGCCGACGACATCTTCCTCGTCACCAAGCAGGGCCTCGACTTCTTCCACGAGCACTTCGACTACCCGTACCCCTTCGGGAAGTACGACCAGGCGTTCGTGCCCGAGTACAACATCGGCGCCATGGAGAACCCGGGCTGTGTCACCTTCCGCGAGGAGTTCGTCTTCCGCGGCAAGGTGACACAGGCGTCGTACGAGCGCCGGGCCAACGTCATCCTGCACGAGATGGCGCACATGTGGTTCGGCGACCTGGTCACCATGCAGTGGTGGGACGACCTGTGGCTCAAGGAGTCCTTCGCGGACTTCATGGGCTCGTTCTCGATGGTCGAGGCGACCCGCTTCACCAACGGCTGGGTCACCTTCGCCAACAACCGCAAGGCGTGGGCCTACCGGGCCGACCAGCTGCCGTCGACCCACCCGATCACGGCCGACATCCGTGACCTCGAGGACGCCAAGCTCAACTTCGACGGCATCACGTACGCCAAGGGCGCGTCCGTGCTCAAGCAGCTCGTGGCCTACGTCGGGCGGGACGCGTTCCTCGAAGGCGCGCGGCGCTACTTCAAACGTCACGCGTACGGGAACACCCGGCTCGGCGACCTGCTCTCCGTGCTGGAGGAGACCTCCGGCCGCGACATGAAGACGTGGTCGCGGTCCTGGCTGGAGACGTCCGGCGTCAACTCGCTGACCCCCGAGCTCGTCCGCGGCGAGGACGGCCGGATCACGGAGCTGGCGATCGCCCAGGACGGCGAGACGCTGCGGCCGCACCGGGTGGCGGTCGGCCTGTACCGGGTCGAGGGCGGGGAACTGGTGCGGTACGCGCAGGCCGGCGTGGACGTCGCCGGGGCGCGGACCCTCGTCCCCGAACTCGCGGGCCAGGAAGCACCGGGCCTGGTGCTCGTCAACGACGAGGACCTGACCTACTGCAAGGTCCGCTTCGACGAAGGGTCGCTGGAGACGCTGCGGGCGTCCCTCGGCGACATCACCGACCCGCTGGCGCGGGCGCTGTGCTGGTCGGCGCTGTGGAACCTGACGCGCGACGCGCTGATGCCGGCCCGGGACTTCGTGGGCCTGGTGCTGAGGTTCGCCGGCCGCGAGACCGACATCGGTGTGCTGCAGATGCTGCACGCGTGGACCCGGTCGGCCCTCGTCCACTACGTGGCACCGGGCTGGCGCGAGGAGGGCGGCCGGCTGACCGCGGAGGGCGCGCTGCGGGAGCTGCGGGCCGCGGAGCCGGGCAGCCAGCACCAGCTGACCTGGGCGCGGTTCTTCGCGTCGGTCGCCGCGTCCGACGAGGACCTGCAACTGCTGGGCGGTCTGCTGGACGGCACCGCGAAGATCGACGGACTGGACGTCGACCAGGAGCTGCGCTGGTCGTTCCTGGAGCCGCTGGCCGCGCACGGCGCCGCCGACGAGTCCGCGATCGCCGCGGAACTGGCGCGCGACGACACTGCGTCGGGCAAGCGGCACGAGGTGCGCTGCCTGGCGTCCCGGCCGTCGGCGGCGGTCAAGGACCAGGCGTGGGCGGCGGTCGTCGAGTCCGACACCCTGTCCAACGCGCTCGTCGAGGCGACGATCTCGGGCTTCGTCCAGCCGTCGCAGCGGGCGCTCGTCGCGCCGTACGCCTCGAAGTACTTCGAGGCGATCGAGCGGGTGTGGGCGGAGCGGTCGATCCAGATCGGGATGGACGTGGTGCGGGGCCTGTACCCGGCGCTGCAGGACTCCCCCGCGACGCTCGCCGCGACGGACGAGTGGCTCGCCGCGCATACGGCGGCGGCGCCGGCGCTGCGGCGGCTGGTGTCGGAGGCGCGGGACGACTTGGCGCGGGCGCTGAAGGTGCAGGAGCGGGACGCGAGCTGAGGCGGGCGGGGCCGCGGGGCTTGTCCCCTCCCCGCCCCTTCCCGAAACCGGGGGCTCCGCCCCGGACCCCGGTCCGCCCTCCGGGCGGTGTTCGGGGCTCCGCCCCGGACCCCGGTACCGCGCTTCGCGCGGTGGCCTCAATCGCCGGCCGGGCTGGAATTGCCGCTTCGCGGCAATCCAGCACCGGCGGCGTGGCCAGCCCCGCCGGCGTTTGAGGCGCCGGGCTCGGGGCGGAGCCCCGACAAGACCGGCAAGTTCCAGCCCCGCAGGGGGAGGCGCGGGGGTGTGGGGGCGGAGGCTGCGGCGCAGCGGGGGTGTGGGTGGTCGGCAGTCGAACGGGCGTACTTTAGGGCAGGGTCGTCCCGAAATGTCGACGAACTTGTAACAGCGGTTAGGCCGGTCCGGCGACGCGGGCATCTCATCGGCATGAGCCAGCCCGACGTTTCCCTCTCTCCCCTCCCCTCCACCGCCCTCCGCGTCATGTCCGGCACGCAGTTGCGGACGCACGGCGTTCCACCGTCGCGGGTCGCGGAGCAGTGCCGCCCCGGTGGGGCGTGGCAGATGCTGCTGCCGGGGGTGTATCTGCTGCATCCGGGGCCACCCACCGGCATCGAGCGGCTGCACGCCGTACTGCTGTACGCCGGCCGGCCCGTTCTGCCGGCCCAGCGGCAGGATTCGGCGCCGTACGGCGAGGCCATGGTCACCGGGCTCGCCGCACTCGCTCTGCACGGGTTCTCCGTCGCGCCGTCGCTGACCGCGCTCGAGGTGATCGACGTGCTGGTGCCGCGGACGCGGCGGCTGCGGTCGACGGGCTGGGCCCGGCTGGTGCGGGGGCACACCTTGCCGCCGGCAGAGGAGATCACCGGCCTGCCGGTCGCTCCCGCGGCCCGCGCGGTCGCCGACACCGTCGCCCGGTACGACGACGCACAGCTGATCGGCCGGCTGCTGGCCGAGGCCCTTCGTGGCGGGCACTGCGACCCCGGCGCGCTGGTCAGGGAGTTGAACGACGCCCGGCTGCTGGACCGGCCGCACGTCGTCAGTGCCGTCGACGACCTGCTCGCGGAGCGCCGTGCGCTGGCCGAGGGGCGGCTGTACCGGCTCGTGCGCGACGGCGACCTGCCCGATCCCCTGTGGAACGTGGACCTCCGCCTCCCCGGTGGACCGCATCTCGGCGGGGTCGACGCGTACTGGCCCGAGCAGGCCGTCGCCGTGGAACTGGACACTCTCCCCCGGCACTCCGCCCTCGGGCGCGGCGGGCCCCACCGGGACGAGGGGGACGAGGACGCGGAGTGGTCGCGCTGCGCCCGCAAGCGGGAGCACTTGGAGCGCCTCGGCATCACCGTCGTGCATCTGACGCCGCGCAAGCTGCGCGACTCTCCTGAGCAGCAGGCGACCGTGGTGCGTACGGCGCTGATGGCCGCCGCGGACCGCGAGCCCCCCGCCTATGTGGTCGTGCTGCCCCGCTGAGCGGCCCGGCCGAGTGCGGGTCTGGAGTGCCACAGCTCCAGGCCGACGTCGACGAGTTCCACGCGTTCGAGGCCCGGCACCGCCGTCAGGGGATGCCAGGCGGCCAGGTCTGTCGATCCGTCGACCTCGTTGCGCAGTTCGCCGCCGGTGATCCGGCCCTCGTACACGATCCGCAGGCCCTGGAAGTCGGCGAACGCGCCGAGTCTGCGCGGGTAGCGGCGGCGTACCGAGTCGAGGCCGAGCAGGGCCGTCATCTCGGAGCGGTATCCGGTCTCCTCCGTGACCTCCCGCACGACGGTGTCGAGAGGGTCCTCGCCGTGGTCCATGCCGCCGCCGGGCAGCGTCCACTTCCTCGTTCCGTCGCGCGCGACCCAGCGGGCCAGGAGGATCTGTTCGTCCCGTACGCACACGGCGTACGCCGCCACCCTCAACTCCTTGTTCATCCGCTGAGATTACCGGCGCGCCCGGCAACCGAGGGCGGTACGCACCGATTCGTTCCTCATGGCGCAGACTTCGCGATGGCGGATGTACGCCATGCGCATATCTGCCTCGATCAACCCTCCACAAACCCCTGTCATTTGCGAAAGGCTGAGCGGTCATCCGGCACCGTATTCCGGACCCTCTCTTTCACGAACAGGGATGCTGATGACCCCCGAACCCGAGAGCTCCACGACAGGGCGTTCCGCGCCCGGTCACAGACGCGTGGCACGCGTCGCGGCCGCGGCCTCGATGGTGGCCGCGCTCGTCGCCGCCGGCGTCGCACCGGCCGTCGCCTCCGCGCCCGCCGACGACCCGGTCGGCACCAAGCAGGTCAAGGCCGCCAAGTCCTCCTCGGACAAGATCGGTACGGCCGACGAGGAACTCCTCGCAGAGGCCGAGGCCAAGGGCGAGAAGAACGTCACCGTCATGGTGGCCACCGAGCCCGGCAGGACCGAGCAGGTCACCGGCCAGCTCGACGACGTGAAGGGCGCCGTCGTGGGACGGACCTTCGACGAGCTCGGCTACGTCAGTGTCACGCTGCCGACGGACAAGGCGAAGGAGGCCCTCAAGTCGGCCGCCAAGCTGTCCAGCGTGCACGGCATCGACCTCAAGCACGAGATCGAGCTGGACGACCCGACCCCGGCCGCGGACACCGTCACGTCCGCCGGAACCGCCGAGGCGCAGGTCGAGCAGTACCCGGCGCCCGGGGAGGGGACGCCGGCCAAGAACCCGTACAACCCGTCTTTCGAGACCGGTGCGGTGGACTTCGTCAAGAAGCACCCGAAGGCCGACGGCCGCGGCGTGACCATCGGCATCCTGGACTCGGGTGTCGACCTCGGCCACCCGGCGCTGCAGAAGACCACCACCGGCGAGCGCAAGATCGTCGACTGGGTCACGGCGACGGACCCGGTCTCCGACGGCGACCGAACCTGGCTGCGGATGAACACGGCCGTCTCCGGCCCGACGTTCGCCGTGAACGGCCGCACCTACACCGCCCCCGCCGGCGCCCACCGCTTCAACCTGTTCGCCGAGGCCGCCACCAAGGGCGGCGACATGGCCGGCGACCTGAACCGGGACGGCGACACCACCGACGTCTGGGCGGTCCTCTACGACGAGGGCACCCGTACGGCGCGCGTCGACCTGGACAACGACGCCGACTTCACCAATGACACCCTGATGAAGCCGTACAAGAACGGCTTCCAGGTGGGTTACTTCGGCCAGGACGACCCGAAGACCGCGATCGCCGAGCGCATCCCGTTCGTCATCGAGGTCCGTACTGACGTCGTCTACAACAGCGCGGGCGCCACGGCCGACTACGTCAACATCGGCGTCATCGAGGGCTCGCACGGCACCCACGTCGCCGGTATCACCGCCGCCAACAGCCTCTTCGGCGGCCGGATGAACGGTGCCGCGCCCGGCGCGAAGATAGTGTCCTCCCGCGCCTGCACATGGAGCGGCGGCTGCACCAACATCGCGCTCACCGAGGGCATGGCCGACCTGGTCATCAACCGCGGCGTGGACATCGTCAACATGTCCATCGGCGGTCTGCCCGCGCTGAACGACGGCAACAACGCGCGCGCCGAGCTCTACAACCGGCTCATCGACACCTACGGCGTCCAGCTGGTGATCTCCGCCGGCAACTCTGGTCCGGGCACCAACACCCTCGGTGACCCGGCCGTCGCCGACAAGGTGATCTCCGTCGGCGCGTCCATCTCCAAGGAGACCTGGGCCGCCAACTACGGCTCCGGCGTCGAGAAGACGTACGCGATGCTGCCCTTCTCCTCGCGCGGCCCGCGTGAGGACGGCGGCTTCACGCCGACGCTCACCGCGCCCGGTGCGTCGATCAACACCACCCAGACGTGGGCGGCCGGCGGCCCGGTCAAGGAGGCCGGTTACCAGCTGCCGCCCGGCTACTCGATGCTGCAGGGCACCTCGATGTCCTCGCCGCAGGCCGCCGGCGCGGCCGCGCTGCTGCTCTCCGCGGCGAAGCAGCGCGACATCGAGCTGACCCCGGCGCAGCTGCGCACCGCCCTCACGAGCACCGCCGACCGCATCAGCGGTGTGCTGGCGCACGAGCAGGGCGCGGGCCTGATCAACGTGGTGGACGCCTGGAAGCAGATCCGGCGCGGCGTCGCCGCCCACGAGTACACGGTCAAGGCACCGGTCGACACCGCGATCGACTTCGCGCTGAAGACCCCGGGCTTCGGCACCGGCCTCTACGACCGTGAGGGCGGGCTGAAGGCCGGCAAGAGCCGGACGTACGACATCACCGTCACCCGCACGACCGGCCCGAAGAGGGCGGTTGAGCACAAGCTGCGCTGGAAGAACAACGACGGCACCTTCCGTCTGCTCGGCGGCTCCAAGGTCCGGCTCCCGCTGAACCAGCCGGTCACCGTCACCGTCCAGGCCCGGCCGAAGACGGCCGGCGTGCACAGCGCGATCCTCGAGGCGGACGACCGCCGCACCGTCGGCACGGACAAGCAGATCCTGGCCACCGTGGTCGCCGCCGACGAGCTCGCGAAACCCGGGTACACCGTCTCGAAGTCGGGCTCGGTGCAGCGCAACAGCCACACCTCGTACTTCGTCACCGTCCCCGAGGGCGCCAAGAACCTCGAGGTCGCGCTCGGCGGACTCGACGAGGGCAGCCAGACCCGGTTCATCGGCATCCACCCGTACGGTCTGCCGGTCGACCCGACGTCGACGATCAACTGCTACCCGAACTACGACAACCCGGCGAACACCTGCCGCCCGGACCTCCGCTCCTACGAGGAGCCGGCACCGGGCGTCTGGGAGATCGAGGTCGAGTCGCGCCGTACGTCCCCGCTGCTGGACAACCCGTACCAGCTGGACGTGACGGTACTGGGCGCCGACTTCGATCCGGCCGTCAAGACGCTCCCCGAGGCGAAGATCGGCACGCCGGCGGCCGTCGAGTGGAACGTCACCAACGGCTTCGGCGCCATCGACGGCAAGCTGGCCGGCGGTTCGCTGGGCTCGGCGAAGGTCGCCCGTCCGACGATCGCGGACGGTGAGTCGCAGCGGTCCACGGTCACCATCGGCGAGGGCGTGGAGCGCCTCGACGTGGCGATCGGCTCGACCTCCGACAACGGCGCCGACCTGGACCTGGTGGTCCTCAAGGACGGCGCGGTCGTGGGCCAGGCCGCGGACGGCGACTCCGAGGAGGCGGTGAGCCTGATCAAGCCGGCCGCCGGCACCTACACGATCGTGGTCGACGGCTACTCGGTCCCGGCCGGGACCACCGAGTACGACTACCGCGACGTGTTCTTCTCCTCGTCGCTCGGCACGGTGAACGTCGACGACGGCAAGGCGGTCAAGCTCGCCAACGGCGCGTCGGCGCTGGTCGGCGCCGAGGTCGTGGTGAGCGGCGCGGCTCCCGAGGGACGTCAGTTCTTCGGTGAGGTGCAGCTGCTGAACAGCCGCGGCACGGTCGCGGGCGCGGGCAGCGTGGTGATCGGCAAGGTCATCGAGTAGCAGCAGGGCGGTACCGAGCGGGGCGGGGATCCGGTGACGGGTCCCCGCCCCTTCTCATGCGCCTTCCGGCGCCGACGGGCGCCGGAAGGCCCTCCCGCGCGTCCACGAACGCCCGTCGCAGGTGGGCCGTCGCCAGCAGGGCACCCCGCTCCCCCGCCTCCTCCAGCAGCCGGCGGCGGCTGCGGGCGGCCGTCGCGGGGTCGGCCTCGTAGTGGTAGGCGACCGCGGGATCGGCCAGCTGTACGGCGTGGACCAGGACGTCACCGGTGATCACGACGTCCCGGGTGCCGGATTCTGCCAGCACGGACTGGTGGCCCGGGGTGTGGCCGGGGGTCGGCACGAGTGTCAGGCTCCCCGCCCGCCCGTATGGGATCCGCCGCCGCCCGTCGATCTGCCGCAGCAGCCCCGCCTCACGCAGCGGCCGGACCACATGGGTCGTCGCCGTGTCCTCCTCGCCCAGGGCGTCCGTCTCCCGGCGCTGCACCAGATGGTCCGCGTCGGGGAACACCGGCGCTCCGTCCGCGGTGACCCTCCAGCCGTTGTGGTCCTCGTGCAGATGTGTCAGGACCACGGTGTCCACGTCACCGGCGCCGATCCCCGCCCGCGCCGGCAGTTCCGGAAGGTGCCCGGGCACGGGAGCCCAGTCGGCCGCGGCGTCCCGCCGAGGTGTTCGGGCTGGTCATGGTCCGCAGAGGGCTCGTACGGGCCCGGGTGAACGGCGTCGGGCAGCTCATGGACCCGACGACGGTGTTCGTGGAGCGGCCCGGTATCGAGCAGCGGTTCTCCCATCCGCTGGGCGCCGACGTCCACACCGAGATCGTCGTCTCGGAACCGCTGACCGCGGCGCTGCTGGGGGGCGACCCGGCCGTACCGGAGGGCTTCGTCCCGGTCGGCCCGCGGCCGGCGCTCGCCCACCGGATACTCCTCGCGGACGCACGGCACCGGCCCGACGCGTTCCGGCTCGCGGAGCGCGCCGTCACGTTCACCGGCGATGTGCTGGCGGGGCTCGCCCCGGCCCGTGCCGCGAGCGCGGCCGCGACCGGGGCCCGGCGGGGCGGGAGCGCCCGGATCCGGCTGGCCAACGACGCCCGGGAGGCCCTGGCGGCGGACGGGGGTCTCGGGCTCGGCCTCGCCGAGCTGGCCCGGCTGCTGCACTGCTCGCCGTACCATGTCAGCCGGGTCTTCCGGGCGGTCACCGGCGGGACGCTCAGCGGCTACCGGGGCCGGCTGCGGACCGCACGCGCCCTGGACCGGCTCGAGGCGGGTGAGCGCGATCTCGCCGCACTCGCCTCGGACCTCGGTTTCTTCGACCAGGCACACATGACCCATGTGCTGCGCGCCCACACCGGGCTGTCACCGGGACGGCTGCGGGACCTGCTGGGGCCGCCCGGGTCCGGGCAGGACCGCAACCGGCCGGGTCGCATGGCGCGTCTCACACGTCCCGCCCCTCGGACAACCGATTGGACAAGCCGAGTGGGGACATACGCATCATGGAGCGGCACCAGGGCCGCAAGTACGTACGGAGGAGTCCCCGTGAAGGTCGGAATCGTCGGAGCCACCGGGCAGGTCGGCACGGTCATGCGCAAGATCCTTGCCGAGCGGAAGTTCCCGGTGGACGAGCTGCGGCTGTTCGCCTCGGCCCGGTCCGCGGGTTCCACCATCGAGTGGGAGGGCCGGGAGATCACGGTCGAGGACGCCTCCACCGCCGACTACACCGGCCTGGACATCGCGCTCTTCTCCGCCGGCGGCGCGACCTCCCGGGCGCTCGCCGAGAAGGTCGCCTCGCAGGGCGTCGTCGTGATCGACAACTCGTCCGCCTGGCGCCGTGACCCCGAGGTGCCGCTCGTGGTCTCCGAGGTCAACCCGCACGCGGTCAAGGACCGCCCCAAGGGGATCATCGCCAACCCGAACTGCACCACGATGGCCGCCATGCCGGTCCTGAAGCCGCTGCACCAGGAGGCGGGTCTCCTCTCGCTGGTCGCCACCACGTACCAGGCCGTCTCCGGCTCGGGCCTCGCGGGCGTCGCCGAGCTGGACGGCCAGGTCAAGGCGGTGGCGGAGCGTGCCAAGGAGCTCACCCACGACGGTGAGGCCGTGGCCTTCCCCGAGCCCGGTGTCTACCAGCGCACCATCGCGTTCAACGTGCTCCCGCTCGCGGGCAACCTCGTCGACGACGGCTCCCACGAGACCGACGAGGAGCAGAAGCTCCGCAACGAGTCCCGCAAGATCCTCGAGATCCCCGAGCTCAAGGTCTCCGGCACCTGTGTCCGCGTCCCGGTCTTCTCCGGCCACTCGCTCCAGGTCAACGCCCGCTTCGCGAACCCGCTCGCGGTGGAGCGCGCCTACGAGCTGCTGAAGGACGCCCCGGGCGTGGAGCTCTCCGAGATCCCGACCCCGCTGCAGGCGGCCGGCAAGGACGCCTCGTACGTGGGCCGCATCCGCGTGGACGAGACCGTGGACAACGGCCTGGCGCTGTTCGTCTCCAACGACAACCTGCGCAAGGGCGCGGCGCTGAACGCGGTGCAGATCGCGGAGCTCGTCGCGGAGGAGCTGCGCGGCTGAGCGCGATCCCCGCGGCTGAGCGGGATCCCTGGGGGCGGGTGCCGGTGCGGCACCCGCCTTCGGCGTGTCCCGGCGATGCCCGTGGGCGGGGCCGGGACGCACGATTCTCCCGGGCGGGCGGCACATCCCGCGTGGAAGGATGTCCCGCAAACATCACATACCGAGGAGATGACCGGGTGCCTGGCACAAACCTGACCCGTGAAGAGGCGCAGCAGCGTGCGCGCCTGCTCACCGTTGACTCGTACGAGATCGATCTCGATCTCTCCGGGGCGCAGGAGGGCGGGACCTACCGGTCCGAGACCACCGTGCGTTTCGCGTCCGCCGAGGCGAACGCGGAGACGTTCATCGACCTCGTCGCACCGGCCGTGCACGAGGTCGTGCTGAACGGCAAGCCGCTGGACGTCGCCGCGGTCTTCAGGGACTCGCGGATCGCGCTCAAGCATCTGCGCGAGGGGGGCAACGAGCTGAAGGTCGTCGCCGACTGCTCGTACACCAACACCGGTGAGGGCCTGCACCGCTTCGTGGACCCGGTGGACGAGCAGGCCTATCTGTACACGCAGTTCGAGGTGCCGGACGCGCGGCGGGTCTTCGCCAGCTTCGAGCAGCCCGACCTGAAGGCGGCGTTCACCTTCACCGTGAAGGCCCCGGAGGGCTGGACGGTCGTCTCCAACTCCCCGACGCCGGAGCCGGAGGACAACGTCTGGCGCTTCGAGCCGACGCCCCGGATGTCCACGTACGTCACGGCACTGATCGTGGGTCCGTACCACAGCGTCCACAGCTCGTACGAGAAGGACGGGCAGACCGTCCCGCTCGGCATCTACTGCCGCCCGTCGCTGGCGGAGTTCCTGGACGCGGACGCGATCTTCGACGTCACCCGGCAGGGCTTCGACTGGTTCCAGGAGAAGTTCGACTACGCGTACCCGTTCGCCAAGTACGACCAGCTCTTCGTGCCGGAGTTCAACGCGGGCGCGATGGAGAACGCCGGCGCCGTCACCATTCGCGACCAGTACGTCTTCCGTTCGAAGGTGACGGACGCGGCCTACGAGGTGCGGGCCGAGACGATCCTGCACGAGCTCGCGCACATGTGGTTCGGCGACCTCGTCACCATGGAGTGGTGGAACGACCTGTGGCTGAACGAGTCGTTCGCCACCTACACGTCGATCGCCTGCCAAGCGTACGCGCCGGGCTCGAAGTGGCCGCACTCGTGGACCACGTTCGCCAACTCGATGAAGACCTGGGCGTACCGGCAGGACCAGCTGCCGTCGACGCACCCGATCATGGCCGAGATCCGTGACCTCGACGATGTTCTCGTGAACTTCGACGGCATCACGTACGCCAAGGGCGCGTCGGTCCTCAAGCAGCTCGTCGCCTATGTCGGCATGGACGAGTTCTTCCGCGGTGTGCAGGCGTACTTCAAGGCGCACGCCTTCGGGAACACCCGGCTGTCCGACCTCCTCGGCGCACTGGAGGAGACGAGCGGACGGGATCTGAAGACCTGGTCCAAGGCGTGGCTGGAAACTGCCGGCATCAACATCCTCCGGCCCGAGATCACCACGGACGACTCCGGTGCCGTCACCGCCTTCGCGGTGCGGCAGGAGGCGCCGGCGCTTCCCGCGGGCGCCAAGGGCGAGCCGGTGCTCCGCCCGCACCGGATCGCGATCGGCCTGTACGACCTGGACGAGTCCGGCAAGCTGGTGCGCCGCGAGCGGGTCGAGCTGGACGTCGAGGGAGAGCTGACGGACGTCCCGCAGCTGGTGGGCACGGCGCGGCCGGCGGTCGTCCTGCTCAACGACGACGACCTGTCGTACGCGAAGGTCCGCCTCGACGAGGTCTCGCTGCGGAACGTCACCCAGCACCTGGGCGACTTCACCGAGTCCCTGCCGCGCGCGCTGTGCTGGGCCTCCGCCTGGGACATGACCCGCGACGGCGAGCTCGCCACCCGCGACTACCTGGCGCTGGTCCTGTCCGGGATCGGCAAGGAGTCCGACATCGGTGTGGTCCAGTCGCTGCACCGCCAGGTCAAGCTCGCCCTCGACCTGTACGCGGCGCCGGCCTGGCGCGAGGCGGGCCTCACCCAGTGGACGGACGCGACGCTGGCGCACCTGCGGGCGGCCGAGCCGGGCAGCGACCACCAGCTGGCCTGGGCGCGCGCGTTCGCCGCGACCGCGCGCACCCCGCAGCAGCTCGACCTGCTGCAGGCGCTGCTGGACGGTACCCAGGCGATCGAGGGCCTGGCCGTCGACACCGAGCTGCGCTGGGCGTTCGTCGAGCGGCTCGCCGCGACGGGCGTCCTCGACGAGGACGACATCGCGGGCGAGTACGAGCGCGACAGGACGGCGGCCGGCGAGCGCCACGCGGCGACCGCGCGCGCCGCGCGCCCGACGGCGGAGGCGAAGGCCGACGCGTGGGCCTCCGTCGTCGAGAGCGACAAGCTCCCGAACGCCGTGCAGGAATCGGTGATCGCGGGCTTCGTCCAGACCGACCAGCGCGAGCTGCTCGCGCCGTACGCGGAGAAGTACTTCGCCGCCGTGAAGGGCGTCTGGGAGTCGCGCAGCCACGAGATGGCACAGCAGGTGGCGATCGGCCTGTACCCGGCGCTGCTCGTCTCCCAGGAGACGCTGGACGCGACGGACGCATGGCTCGCCTCCGCGGACCCGAACGCGGCCCTGCGCCGCCTCGTCTCCGAGTCCCGCGCGGGCGTCGAGCGCGCCCTGAAGGCCCAAGCGGCGGACGCTGCCGCGGGCTGACGGGGGCCCGGGTCCACCCGGGGCCGACCCATTCGGGTTGCCCGGGCGGGCCGGGCCCGGGCTGCCTCGCCGGGGACCGGCCCCCGGAGCCGCCTCGTCCCGGCCGCCTCGCCCCGGGGCTTGGCCGAGGCGGCCCCCCGGCAGCTGAACCCCGCGTCCCGGGCCACCCGCCCTCGGGCGGGGTGGCCCGGCACCGTCTGCCGCCGTTCTGCAGCCCGACCGGTCTGTGCGGGCCACGCCCGGGCAACCCGCCGCGGGTCGCGCGGTACGGGCCAGCCGCTGTGCGTCCCGTCCGTTGCCAGGCGTCGGCGGACCCGTAGCGCAGGCGCACGCGCGCCACCCACGGGGGCGAGCCCCTGGTCGTCCGGCCATGGGCACACCCCACAGCCGGCCTGCCGGCATGCGCCGGGCACAGCGCACGGGCCGGTCGCGGGCGCGGGGCAACGCCCCGCTGAAACCCCGTACACCGGCCACGGTTCCGCGCCGGTGGCCGTGGCCGAAGGCGCCCGCGGGCGCAAGGTCCCGTCAGGGTTCGGGAAGGGGCGGAGTGGGGGAAATGGCACCGGAGCCCCGGAAGGCGGCATCGAGCGGTACGTCAACGTTCTTCCGGTGAACGCGGCGCGCCGGTTTGCCAAGTGCGCCGCATACATCACGGCATCTTCATGACCCTCCGTCAAACTCGTTGGCAGCGCCGGGATATGCTCCCGCCCGTCGTCTTATGATCTTCCCCGTTCGATTCTGAGGATGCCGATGGTTCGACAGGAAACGTCGACCGGAAGTCCGCGGCCCCCGGCCGGCCGCATCTGGCAGCTGCCGGTGGCCGCGACTTTCGCGGCCTCGGTCGCGGCAGTGGTCCTGGCCCCCGCCTCGGCCCGCACCCCCGTGGCCGTGATCGGTGTGGTCGCGGTCGTCGCGGTCGCCGCCGCCTGCGCCGAGGTCATGCGGCGCGGCAGAGTGGTGACCCGGCTGCGCCGCACCGTCGCGGAACAGGACGCGGCCCTCGCTCGGCAGGCGGCCGAGACCACCCGTCTCGCCGGCGAGCTGCTGCCGCAGGTGGTGGAGCAGCTCCGCAAGGGCGAGTTCCCGGAGGACGTCCTCGCTTCGATCGACGCCCCGGCCGAGCACCAGGCGGTGCTCCGCTCGGTCGTCGAGGCGGTCAGCGCGGAGGAGGATCTGCGCGAGTCCGCCCAGCGGGCGTTCGTGAACATCGCCCGCCGCGTGCAGGCCATCGTCCACCAGCAGGCGCAGGAGCTGCGCGAGATGGAGGACCGGCACGGCCAGACCCCCAGCGTCTTCGGCGATCTGCTGCGGATCGACCACGGCACCGCGCTGATCGGCCGTCTCGCGGACTCGATCGCCGTGCTCGGCGGCGCCCGCCCGGGACGCCAGTGGAGCCGGGCGGTACCGCTGTACAGCGTGATGCGCGGCGCCATGTCCCGGATCCTGGACTACCAGCGGGTGGAGCTGCACTCGGTCTCCGAGGTCGCCGTCGTCGGCACGGCCGTCGAGCCGCTGATCCACGCGCTGTCCGAACTGCTCGACAACGCCACCCGCTATTCCCCGCCGCAGACCAAGGTCCATCTGACCGCGGTCGACGTGCAGTCGGGGATCGCGATCGAGATCGAGGACGGCGGCGTCAGCATGAGCGAGGAGGCTCGTCTGCGGGCCGAGCGCATGCTCCGCCAGGCGCAGCAGGGCATCGATGTCAACGACCTGGGCGAGACCCCCCGGCTGGGCCTCGCGGTGGTCGGCCGGCTGTCGCAGGCGTACGGCTTCCAGGTCTCGCTGCGCTCGTCGGCGTACGGCGGTGTGCGGGCGGTGCTCGTCGTACCGCAGGACCTGATCACCACGGCGTCCTCCGCGACCGGTCTCGCGCACGGCATCGGTACCGCTTCCGGTCCCCGCGCGGCCGGTTCGGACACCCACGAGCGGCTGCCGAGGCCGGTCACCGGTCCGACGGCCTCGGTCCCGGCGGCTGCCACGGCGGCCCCGGCGCCCGCCCCGGCCGACGACGTGCCGGTGGTGACCGAGCGGACCCCGACCGGCCTGCCGCAGCGGCGCCGCAAGTCCCGCGTGACCGCGCCCGCCGCGCCGGCCGCGCCCGCCACTTTGACCACGCAGGCCGTGTCCGGCACCGGCGAGGCGGCCTCCGCGACGGACTCCGCGACCGCCGCCGGGACGGCGTCCGCACCTGCGGTGCAGCCCGGGATGTGGCTGGCCGCGTTCCAGAGCGGCCTGTCCGGTGACACCACCCAGCCAAGCAAGGGGAACAAGCAGCCATGATTCAGCGGCAGTCCAACCAGACCAACATGGACTGGATGCTCAAGGACCTGGCGGAGGGCGTTCCGCAGACCCGTAACGTCGTCGTCCTGTCCGCCGACGGTCTGCGCATGGCCCAGTACGGCGCGGACACCGACACCGCCGACCGGCTGGCCGCCGCCTGCGCGGGGCTGCAGAGCCTGGCGGCCGCGGTGGCCTCCGAACTCCCGCACGGCGACGGCCGGATGCGCCTGGTCGTGATCGAGATGGACGGCGGATTCTTCTATCTGATGGCGGCGGGCGAGGGCGCGTACCTGGCCGTGCTGGCCGACGAGGGAGTCGACGCCGGGCTGATGGGCCAGCGGATGCGCGACCTCGTGCTGCGGATCGGCGAGCACCTGAGCACGCCGCCGCGGCACGAGGGGCAGACCGCGTGAACGACGCGGGCGGGGACTGGGAGGAGAGCAGTCCCGAGCGGCTCTACGTCATCACTGGCGGCCGCAGCGGCTCGTCCGCGCCCGCCACGCTCGACCTGGTCACGCTGATCGTGGCCAGGTCGGGTCCCGCGCCCGGCATGCAGCCGGAGCACGCGGCGATCATCCGTATCTGCCGGGCCCCGCTGTCGGTGGCCGAGATCTCCGCCTATCTGGGCCTCCCGGTGAGCGTCGTGACCGTGCTGCTCAGCGACCTTCTGGCCGAGGACAAGGTGCTGGCACGCGCACCGGTCCAGGCCGCCCGTCTCCCCGACCGCGCTTTGATTGAGGCAGTGATCGATGGACTTCAAAAGCTCTGAGCGGCCCGTCGGGCCGCGGAGCGAGGACGTGCTGCCCGGAACCGCCACGGCCGCCGTCAAGGTGGTCGTCGTGGGTGGTTTCGGCGTCGGCAAGACGACACTGGTCGGCTCGGTGAGCGAGATCAGGCCGCTGACCACCGAGGAGACGATGACCCAGGCCGGGGTCGGCGTCGACGACACCCAGGGCGTGGAGCGCAAGACCTCCACGACCGTCGCGATGGACTTCGGCCGCATCAGCATCAACGAGGAGCTGGTGCTGTACCTGTTCGGCACCCCGGGGCAGGAGCGTTTCTGGTTCCTGTGGCGCGGCCTGTTCGAGGGCGCGCTGGGGGCCGTGGTGCTCGTCGACACCCGCCGGCTCGAGGTCAGCTTCGACGTGATCGGGCGGCTCGAGGAGCGCGGCGTACCGTTCGTGGTCGCCGTCAACACCTTCCCCGACGCGCCCCAGCACTCCCTGGAGGAGCTGCGCGGGGCGCTGGATCTGCCGGCGTCGGTGCCGCTCGTGCTGTGCGACGCGCGGCAGCGTGCCTCCAGCCGGGACGTCCTGATGACGCTGATGCGCTATCTCCAGACCCTCGCCACGACGCAGGAGGCGTCATGACCGCCCCCTGACCATCCCCGGCCCGGCCGGCTCCGCGGACCCGGGCTCGGCCCCGGGCCCGTGACGGGCCGGCCCGGCACGGCACGGCACGGCGTCGCCGGACGCGCCGCGTCGGCATTGCGGGGCCGAGGCGCGTCCGGGGGGCCACGGGGCGTGCGCCGTGGTGGAAGTCACTGTTCCGGTGCTGAACCGACCGCACAGGCCCCGATGTGGCTGATTTGCAGGGAGATCATCCTATTGGATCAGCCATCGCGGCTGAGTACGATGCGCGATAGTTGATCAATCCGGGGTGCAAGTGGCGCGTGTGACACAGGTGTTGTCACACGGCACCGACATCGAGAGGCAGGCCTCAGTGGAGCCCGAGCTGTCCGTTCCGCCGATCTTCTCTCCGATCCCGCCGGCGATCCATCCTCACCACGCCGACATCGATGTCCAGACGGCGGCCTGGGCCGAAACGTTTCGTATCGGTTCGGACGAACTGCGCGGCAAACTCGTCACCCAGGAGATCGGCACCTTCTCCGCACGGATCCTGCCCGAAGGGCGGGCGGAAGTGGTCTCGCTGCTCGCGGACTTCGTCCTGTGGCTCTTCGGCGTCGACGACGGGCACTGCGAGGAGGGAGAGCTCGGACACAGACCGGGTGATCTGGCAGGACTGCTGCACCGCCTGATCCGCGTCGCGCAGAACCCCGAGGCACCGATGATGCAGGACGACCCACTGGCCGCCGGTCTGCGTGACCTGCGGCTGAGGATCGACCGCTACGGCACCGCCGGGCAACGGGCCCGCTGGGTCGACGCCCTGCGCGAGTACTTCTTCTCCGTCGTGTGGGAGGCCGCGCACCGGCGTGCGGGCACGGTCCCCGACCTCAACGACTACACCCTGATGCGCCTCTACGACGGCGCCACATCCGTGGTCCTGCCGATGCTGGAGATGGGGTACGGCTACGAACTGCAGCCCCATGAGCGCGACCGTACGGCGGTGCGCGCCGCCGCCGAGATGGCGTCGTTCATCATCACCTGGGACAACGACATCTTCTCCCACCACAAGGAGCGCAGGTCCCCGGGCTACTACCTCAACGCCCTGCGGGTGCTGGAGCAGGGCGGGTTGTCGCCCCAGGAGGCGCTGGACGTGGCGATAGCCCAGCGCGACCGGGTGATGTGCCTCTACACACGCCTGACCGAGCAGTTGTCCGCCGAGGGCAGTCCGCAGCTCCGGCAGTACCTGAACAGTCTCTCGAGCTTCATCCGCGGCGCGCAGGACTGGGGCATCAGCTCCGTCCGCTACACCACGCCGGACGACCCCGCGAACCTGCCCCCGGTCTTCTGCGACACCCCCACGGACGACCGGCACGAACCGCTCGACATCCCGGCCGTGGCCTGGTGGTGGGAGCTCGTTCCGGCTCCCGCCGGGCAAACCACCACCCGCCGTCGGGTCGAGCAGACCGCGTAGACCTGCCCCGAGCAAAGGATGGTCCGGTGTCAGTCGGTACGCAGCCAGCCGCGCCGCAGTCGGTGCCCGTCGCCCCCGGTGCGGTACCGCTCCTCGGCCACGCCCTGAAGCTGTGGCGTGACCCGCTCGGCTTCCTCAAGTCCCTGCGGGAGAGCGGCGACCTGGTCCGGGTGAACCTGGGCACGATGCCGATGTACGTCGCCACCTCGGCGGAACTGATCCACGAGGTCACCGTCCGCCAGGCCCGCAGCTTCGAGAAGGGCCGCTTCTTCGACCGGCTGCGTCCGCTCGCGGGTGACGGCCTCGCCACCGCCAACGGCGAGCTGCACCGCAGGCACCGCCGGCTCATCCAGCCGATGTTCCATCCTCGGCGGATCAGCGTGTACGCGGAGGCGATGAGTTCCAACGCGCGTGCTCTCGCGGACTCCTGGACGGCGGGCCAGGAGATCGAGATGGAACACGCGATGGCGCAGTTCGCCATCGAGACGCTGGCGACGACGCTGTTCTCCACGGACATCGGGCAGCCCGCGGTGGTCGCGATCCGTGAGAACCTGCCCGTCGTCCTGCAGAACCTGCTGGTACGGGCGGCGTCCCCGAGGTTCCTGGACCGCTTCCCGATCCGCCCCAATCGCGAGTTCGACGCCGCGGCCGCCAGGCTGCGCTCGGTGATCGACGAGGTCGTCGCGACCACCCGCAGCGCGGGTACGGGTGAGCACAACGACCTGCTCTCCGTCCTGCTCGACGCCAGGGACTCGGAGACGGGCGAGTCCCTCTCCGACCGGGAGGTGCGGGACGAGCTGAGCACCATACTCTTCGCCGGTGCGGAGACCACGGCATCCACGCTCTCCTGGACCTTCCACCAACTCGCCGAGCACCCGCACGCCGAGGCCGAGCTGGTGGCCGAGATCAAGGACGTCGTCGGCGACCGTCCGGTCACCGTCGAGGACGTGCCGAAGCTGGAGGCGGTGCGCCGCGTCCTCGACGAGGTGATCCGCCTGCACGGTGTCACCATGCTGATGCGCCGCACCACGGCGCCCGTCGAACTGGGCGGCCACCTGCTGCCCGTGGGCACGGAGGTCGGCTTCAGCCTCTACGCGATGCACCGGGACCCGGCACTGTACGCCGACCCCGACCGTTTCGATCCCGGCCGCTGGCTGCCGGAACGCCGTGGCGACATCACGCGCCAGGCGTACATCCCCTTCGGGGCGGGCAACCGGAAGTGCATCGGCGACGCCTTCGTGTGGACGGAGGCGACCATCGCCCTCGCGACGGTCCTGGCCCGCTGGCAGCTCCGTCCCGTCCCCGGCCACACGCCGAAGGAGGTCGCCTCCGCGGTGGCCCATCCGGACCGGATGCCCATGACGGTCCTCCCCCGGGAGCCCTGACCGGGCAGCCTTCTCACCCCTCCCGTTCCGCCGCCGCCTCCCGCAAGGCGGCCAGCACCCGGGAGACTCCGGGCGCCGACTCCGAGCCGCGCCGGACCGCCGCCACCACATGGCGGCGGGGCCGGTCGGCCCCCAGGGCCCGCATCACCACCCCGGACCGCCGCTCGGCCGCCATGCGGGGCACCAGTGCCACTCCCATCCCGGCCTCCACCATCGCCAGGATCGCCGTCCAGCCCGCGGCGGAGTGCGCCTGCTCGGGTACGAAGCCGGCCGCCTCGCAGGCCGCGAGGGTGATCTCGGACCACGGCCCGCTGCCGCCGAAGATCCACGGCTCGCCGGACAGCTCCGCCAGCCGCAGGTCCTGGGACCCGGCCAGCCGGTGGCCGGCCGGCAGCGCCACGTCCAACGGGTCGGCCAGCAGCGGCACCAGGGCGAACCGCGGGTCGCAGGCCGTCGGGGCGTGCGCCGCGAGGGACAGGGCCAGGTGCACCTGCCCCGACGACAGCAGTTCGTACGCCTGTGCCGCCTCCGCCTCCCGGACGCGGACCTCGAGGCCCGGGTGGCCGGACCGCAGGCGCCGCAGGGCCGGTACGACGAGCGCGGGGACGGCCGTCGAGAACGCCCCGACCCGCACGAGGCCCACCTCTCCCCGTACGTACTGCGTCAGCTCCGCCTCCGCGCGCTCCAGTTGGGCGAACACGGCCTCCGCGTGCCGCAGCACCAGATGGGCCGCGTCCGTGAGCCGCACCCGCCGGCCATGGGCCTCCAGCAGCGGCACGCCGAGCTGCCCGGCAAGATTCGACAGCTGCTGGGAGACGGCCGACGGGGTCATCAGCAGCGCCTCGCCCGCGGCCGTCACGGTCCCGTGCTCGGCGAGAGCACGGAGGACCCGGAGCTTCTTGATGTCCCAGTCGGTCATGGGCCGCACGCTATCCGGCGGACCTCCCGGTCGACGCCGAGGGCCCGTCACGGCCGGTCCGCGGGACGGATGCCAGAGCCACCCCGCCCAGGATCAGCGTCATGCACACGACCTGGGCCACGCCCATCGTCTCGCCCAGCAGCGCGTAGGAGAGCAGCGCGACGCACACGGGCTGCAGGTAGTACACGATCCCGGCCCTCGCCGCGCCGATCAGGGCGATCGCCCTGTTCCAGGCGAAGAACGCGAGCGCCGAGGAGAACACGCCGACGTACACCAGCGGTCCCACGGTGCCGGCCGTCGGCCGGAAACCGCCCTGCACCGCCACGCTGACCAGATGCGCGGGCAGCAGCATCAGCGCCCCGAGCAGGAACGTGGTGAGCAGCAGGACCGGCCCCTCGAGACCGGCGGGACGGCGGCGCAGCAGCGCGCTGTACGAGGCGAAGCTGAAGGCCGCGGCGAACATCCACAGGTCGCCGGGGCCGAAGTCGAACGTCGGGGACCCGTCGCCGACGAGAAGCAGGACACCGCAGCAGGCGACGGCGGTGCCGAAGGTGCGGCGCATCCCCAGCCGGGTGCCGCCCAGCCGCGCGTACAGTGCCATCACGACGGGTGAGGCAGCCATGATCATGCCCATGTTGCCGGCGGAGGTGGTGAGACCGGCCTGGTTGACGAGGGTGTTGTAGACGGTGACGCCGAGGAGGGACGCGGCGGCCAGGAACCCGAGGTGGCGGCGGATCAGTGCCCGCTGCCGCCAGGCCTGCCGCAGGGCGAAGGGGGCGACGGCGGCGATCGCGACGATCCAGCGCCAGAACGCCGCCTGCACGGGCGGTACGGAGTCGTGCAGCGCGCGGGAGGTGACGAAGCTCCCCGACCAGACGACGGTCGCGACGGCGGCGAGCAGCAGCCCGGGGCCCACCGCCCCGCGTGCCCAGGCCCTCCCCCGCCGCTGCCCCCGTTCTTCGGCCCGGTCCGCGCCGTGCGCCTTCGCCGCCAGGGCCATTCTGTGTCTCCTCCGCCCTCAGTGGGCCTCGCCGGTGGTCGGATCAAACCGTCACACGACAGGGCTCATCAGGTCCATCGAATGTTTTCGACAGATCTTTGAAGGAGAACTGAATGGTTGGGAGGCGACACGGAACGGGCTGATTCCCGGAGGACCGGGCATGACAAAGGCGCCCCGGGTGCGTCGTGCACCCCGGGCGCCCTCAGGGCGGGATCAGCCCTGTGTCAGCTCTGCTTCCTGGACTTGTCGAGCACCATCACCAGGCCGGCGATCACCACGAAGAGGACGATCGGCGCCGCCACGTACAGGCCGAGGGTCTCGGCCACGCTCAGGCCGGGACCCGGGTCGTCGCCGTCGTCCGGGGTGAGCGCAAGCGCCGGGGACGACATGAGCAGCATCATCAGCGTCGTACCGGCCGCGACAGCGCCGGCGCGCAAGGCGTTCTTCTTGTCCACGCTGAACAACGTAGCGAACCGCTATGACGGCCGCGCGCCCGGGGGTGCCGTACGGGCCGGGAAGACGTCCAGCAGACGGTGCAGCCGGGGCGAGGCGGCCAGCTCCTCCAGGCTCGTCGGACGCCCCTCCGCGTCGGAGACGGGAAGCCGCCAGTTCGGGTACTGGTCCCAGGTGCCCGGCAGGTTCTGCGGGCGGCGGTCGCCCACGGCGTCGGGCAGCCAGATGCCGACCATCCGGGCCGGTGTGCGCAGCAGATACCGGTAGACGGCCCGGATTCCGCCCTCCTCGTCGTCCGCGCCCTCCGGCAGCAGACCGAGAGCGCCGAGCAGGCCGAGCCACTCGGCGACGTCGGCCGTGTCCTCGGTGCGCTCCTCCTCCAGCGGGCGGGCCAGCAGACCTAGCCGGTGACGCAGCTCCACATGGCCGCCGGTCAGCCGGGCCGCCGTGGACGGCAGATCGTGGGTGGTGGCGGTGGCGACGCAGCCTTCTCGCCACTCGGCGGGCGCCAGCGGGCGCCCGTCGCCGTCCCAGTCCCGTTCGAACCAGAGCACGGACGTGCCGAGCACGCCCCGCCGGGAAAGCGCCTCCCGCACGCCGGGCTCGACGGTGCCGAGGTCCTCCCCGACAACGACGGCGCCCGCGCGGTGCGCTTCGAGGACGAGGACCGCGAGCATCGCCTCGGCGTCGTACCGGACGTAGGCGCCCTCGGTGGGCGGGCTGCCGGCCGGCACCCACCAGAGCCGGAACAGGCCCATCACATGGTCGATGCGCAGTGCGCCGGCGTTGCGCAGGATGCCGCGCAGCAGGCCCCGGTACGGGGCGTAGCCCGACACGGCCAACGCATCCGGCCGCCAGGGCGGCAGCCCCCAGTCCTGGCCGTGCGCGTTGAACGCGTCGGGCGGGGCGCCGACCGACATCCCCGCGGCGAACGCGTCCTGCTGCGCCCAGGCGTCGGCACCGCCGGGGTGTACTCCGACGGCGAGGTCGTGCACGATCCCGACCTCCATGCCGGCCTGCCGCGCCGCACGGCCGGCGGCGGCCAGCTGCTCGTCCGTCAGCCAGACCAGCCGGCTGTGGAAGTCGATCCGGTCGGTCAGCTCCGTCCTGGCCGCCGCGGTGAGCGGTGAACGGGGGTCGCGCAGCGCAGCCGGCCACGCGTGCCACTCGGAGCCGTGCACCTCGGCGAGCGCGCACCAGGTGGCGTGGTCCTCCAGTGCCTGGCCCTGTTCGGCGAGGAAGGCGCAGTAGGCGGCATGGCGCCCGGGGCCGAGGGGGACGCGGTGCAGGATCTCCAGCGCCTCGCGCTTGAGCTCCCAGACGGCGTCCCGGTCGATCAACGCGCCCTTGGCGAGCACCGACTCGCGCAGCTCGGCCGCCTTGTCGCGCAGTGCCTCCAGGCGCCGCCGGGCCGCCGGGTCGGCGTACGCGTACTCGGGCACGTCCTCGATGCGCAGATGGACGGGGTCGGGGAAGCGCCGGGAGGAGGGGCGGTAGGGGGACGGGTCGGTGGGGGCGCCCGGCACGCCCGCGTGCAACGGATTCACCTGGACGAACGACGCACCGAGGGAGCGCCCCGACCAGGCGGCCAGCTCGGCGAGATCACCGAGATCGCCCATGCCCCAGGAACGGGCGGAGAGGAGCGAGTAGAGCTGCACCAGGAAGCCGTGGGAGCGCGCGCCCGGTCCCGGCGCGTGGTCCGGGGCGACGACGAGGGTGGCGCGGTCTTCGCGCCCGTCGGGAGCCCGGGCGTGCAACCGGTGTACGCCGAGGGGCAGTTGCGGCCACCTCGCGGGGTCCGGGCCGTCGGCGGGCCCGGCGGAGCCGGCCCCTCGCGCGGGTGCGGCGGCCGTCCGGGCGGCGCCCGGTGGGGCCGGGGGCGCGGAGACCTCGGCGGCCGTGGGGGTCACGGAGGTCATGGAAGCCGGGGGGGCGGTCCAGTCGAGCTCCTGGCCCGACTCCAGGGCCAGACGGAGCTGCGTGCCGGCCGGGAGGCCGGTCAGTGCCGGTGGGATCCCTGGCCGTCCGCCGTCGGCGCCCCGCCACACGACCACCGTCGGCGGCAGCAGCCGCTCCGCGGCGGCCCGCTCGGCGCGCTCCAGCGCGGCGCGCACCGCCTCGGGTGTGGACGCGTCGATGCCGAGCGCGGCGAGGACAGCCACGACGGTGGCATCCGGAACTGCGACGGTGACGCCCCTGGCGGGCGAGAACGCGGTGGCGACTCCGTGCAGCTCGGCAAGCCGGGCAAGGCCCATGCGGACTCCTTCAGGCCCCTGGCGACTCCGCACCGCCTGCCGTGCCGTGGGCGGTCGGCTCGCTCGTGAGGGGCGCGATGTCGGCGAGCGGGGGCTCGCTGGTGAGGGGGGCGGCGTGAGCGAGCGGCGGCTCGCTCGTGAGAGGGACGTCATAGGCGAGCGGGGGCTCGCTGGTGAGCGGCACCTCGTGGGCGAGCGGGCAGGCGCTCGGTGCCGGTTTCGACGGGCCAGGAACCTGTCCCGGAACCTGTTTGGACAGGGCGGAGAGCAGCAGGTGCGCGGATGCGGCCACGGTGATCACTCCAAGCGGTCATGAGGGGTCACAGCAGCCCTACCCAGCGGGCGGAACCGCAGACGTACACAATCGGTCGACGTGTTCCGTGTCACAATCCGCTCCTCGTCCGGCAGTTGTCTCCGATCATTCACCACAACAGGCAAAAGACGCACAACGGCCACGCACATTGACACTCCGACGGTGGTGGTGGTGGGCTCGAAACCGACCGGAACGGCGGGGACGAGCGAAGGGAGAAAGCCGTGCGGCTCGGGGCCAGGAGACGTACAGCGGCAGCCGTCGCTGTCGCGGTCATCGGCGGGCTGCTCGGCGGGGCGGGAGCGGCACACGGCGCGACCCTCCAGCCGCAGGAGCCCGGTTCCCCCGCCGGCACCGCGCAGGACCCCCAGGACACCGCCGCACCCCCGACCGTGTGGCCGCGCCCGCAGTCGCTGCGCGCCCAGGGAGAGGCGGTACGGCTCGGCGACGAGGTGACCGTCGCCGCCGGTCCCTCCGCCGACCCGCACGCGGTCGCGCTGGTGAAGGAACTGCTGCTCGCCGCAGGCGTGCGGACCGTGCACACCGCGCTGCCGGGACGCGGCCCCGTGGTGCATCTCGGCGGCGTCGAAGCCGCGTCGGCGCTGCGTGCCCTGCGCGCGCCCGAGCGCGCCGACCTCCCCTCCGGCGGCTACCGCCTCGCCGTCGGCCGCGTCGCGGGCCGTGACACCGTCGCCCTCGACGGCGTCGGGGACGACGGTCTCTTCCACGGCGTGCAGACCCTGCGCCAGCTCATCGACGGCGGAACCGTCGCGGGAGTGGTGGTGCGCGACTGGCCGGGAACCGCCGTGCGCGGCACCACGGAGGGTTTCTACGGGCAGCCCTGGGACCATGAGCAGCGGCTGGCGCAGCTCGACTTCATGGGGCGCACCAAGCAGAACCGCTACCTCTACGCCCCCGGCGACGACCCGTTCCGGCAGGTCCGCTGGCGCGACCCGTACCCGGCGGCCCAGCGGGCGCACTTCCGTGAACTGGCCGACCGGGCGCGTCGTAACCATGTCACCCTCGCCTGGGCCGTCGCGCCCGCGCAGTCGATGTGCCTGGCCGACGAGGCCGACGTGAAGGCGCTCAACCGCAAGATCGACGCCATGTGGGCGCTCGGCGTCCGCGCCTTCCAGCTGCAGTTCCAGGACGTCAGCTACAGCGAGTGGCACTGCTCCAAGGACGCGGAGACCTTCGGCTCCGGCCCGCAGGCGGCGGCCAGGGCGCACGCGCGGGTCGCGGGACAGGTGGCACGGCACCTGGCGGAGCGCCACCCGGAGGCGGAGCCGCT
The DNA here is from genome assembly GCF_025854275.1 of Streptomyces peucetius. Classification (NCBI taxonomy): domain Bacteria; kingdom Bacillati; phylum Actinomycetota; class Actinomycetes; order Kitasatosporales; family Streptomycetaceae; genus Streptomyces; species Streptomyces peucetius. The sequence goes on from NZ_CP107567.1 coordinate 2,639,879, forward strand.
GTCCGTGATGCCGACGGAGTTCTACCAGGAGGGCGCCACCGACTACCGGCGCGCACTCGCCGGGCAGTTGGACGGCGCCGTCAGCGTGGCGTGGACCGGGGTCGGTGTCGTGCCGCGCACCATCACCGGCCGTGAACTGGCGGGCGCGCGGGACGTTTTCGGGCACCCGCTGGTCACCATGGACAACTACCCGGTCAACGACTACGCGCAGGACCGGGTATTCCTCGGCCCCTACACCGGCCGCGAGCCCGCAGTGGCCACCGGTTCCGCCGGGCTGCTCGCCAACGCGATGGAACAGGCCGCGGCCTCCCGTATCCCGCTGTTCACTGCCGCCGACTACGCCTGGAACCCGAAGGGTTACCGGCCGGACCAGTCCTGGCAGGCCGCGCTGGACGACCTGTCCGCCGGCGACGCGAAGGCCCGGGAGGCGCTGCACGCCCTCGCGGGCAACGACGCGTCGTCGATTCTGAACCCTGACGACGAGTCGGCGTACCTGCGGCCGCTGCTGGACGAGTTCTGGCGGTCCCGCGCCGCGGCCGACCCCGGGGCGAGGGACCGTGCCGCGGCCGCCCTGCGTGCGGCCTTCACCGTGATGCGTCAGGCGCCGGACCGGCTGGCGGACACGGCGGACGGCCGGCTGGCGGCGGAAGTACGGCCGTGGCTCAACCAGTTGGCCCGCTACGGGCGGTCCGGTGAACTGGCGGTCGACATGCTCCAGGCGCAGAGCCGGGGCGACGGCGAGGCCGCCTGGCGCGCCTCGCTGGCTCTGGAGCCGCTGCGCGCGGAAGCGGCGGCCGGCCGGGCCACGGTCGGCAAGGGCGTGCTGGCGCCCTTCCTGGACCGGGCGGTGAAGGAGTCGCAGGCCTGGACGGGCGCCGGCCAGGCAGCGGCCGGCAAGCCCGGCGAGCACGTCGTGCGCCTGGAACGGCCCCGGCCGCTCACCGCCGTCACCGCGATGACCGCGCCCGTCAGCGGCTCGTCCCGGTCCGCCGAGTCGGCCGGCCGGCTGGAGGTGCACGTCCCCGGCGAGGGATGGCGTTCGCTCGGTCCACTGTCGGCGGGCGGCTGGACGCAGGCCGACGCCAAGGGGCTGCGGGTGGACGCCGTACGCGTCGCGGCGGGCGGCGGCGAGCAGCCGGCCGTGCGCTCCCTGGTGCCCTGGTTCGCCGACGAACCGGCGGCCGGACTCGACCTGGTCCGCGACACGACCAGCGCCGAGATCGGCGGCAAGCCGCAGCGCGCGGAGGTCCGGCTGACGGCGCAGCGCCCGGCCGAGGTGCGCGGCGAGCTCACCGCGGAGGCGCCGGCGGGCATCAAGGTGACGGTTCCCGGGCGGACCACGGTGCCGCGGGGGCAGCGCACCACGGTGCCCGTCGAGGTCACCGTGCCCAAGGACACGCCCGCGGGCGAGTACCGGGTGCCGGTCTCCTTCGCCGGACAGGAGCGCACGCTGACCGTGCGCGCCTTCCCGCCGACCTCGGGCGACGACCTGGCGCGCCAGGCGGGCGCGAAGGCGTCCTCGTCCGGTGACGAGACGCCCGACTTCCCCGCCGCCGACGCGATCGACGGCGACGCCGGGAGCCGCTGGTCGTCACCGGCCGGCCCGAGCGCCTGGTGGCAGGTGGAACTTCCCCGCCCGGCCCGGGTGGGTCAGGTCACACTGCACTGGCAGGAGGCGTACGCGACGCGGTACCGCATACAGGTCTCGGCCGACGGCAAGGTCTGGCGCACCGCGGCGACGATCACGGACGGCAGGGGCGGGCGCGAGTCGGTCGGCATGGACGCGAAGGACACGCGGTTCATCCGGGTGCAGGGGGACGAGCGGGCGACGGAGTTCGGGTACTCGCTGTTCTCGGTGGAGGCGTACGCGGTGACACCGCCGGCCTGACCGCTGCGCGGCGCGCTTCCCCTGCCCGCCCCTTCCCGAAACGGGCTGCGCCCGGGCCCGGTACGGCCTTCGTACGCCGGGCGGGCTGATTTTCGCTGCGCGACATCAGGCCCGCCCGGCGACTGAGGCGCGGGGGTCCGGTGGGGCTCCCCCCAGGCCGCCAGACCTAGGGGGAGGAGCCCCCGGTCCGGGAAGGGGCGGGATGGGGAACACGCCCGCCGCAGTCGCCACGCGCCCCCACCACCGTCACGCGGAGATGCCGTCGATGCGGGTGATCGCGTCGTCCGCCCCGTACGGCTGCAGATACGGCAGCCACCGCGGGTCCCGGTGCCCCGTCCCGATGATGCGCCACGCGAGTCCGCTCGGCGGAGCCGGCTGGTGGCGCAGCCGCCAGCCGAGTTCCCGCAGGTGACGGTCGGCCTTGACATGGTTGCAGCGGCGGCACGCGGCCACCACGTTGTCCCAGGCGTGCTGCCCTCCGCGGCTGCGCGGTACGACGTGGTCGACGCTGGTTGCGATGCCACCGCAGTACATGCAACGCCCGCCGTCGCGGGCGAAGAGCGCTTTGCGGGTAAGAGGAACGGGCCCCCGGTAGGGGACCCGCACGAAACGTTTGAGTCGCACGACGCTGGGCGCAGCGATGACGCGGGTCGCGCTATGCATGAAGGCGCCGGACTCCTCGAGGCAGAGAGCCTTGTTCTCCAGGACGAGGACGAGCGCGCGGCGGAGCGGTACGACGCCGAGGGGCTCGTACGACGCGTTGAGGACCAGGACGTGCGGCACGGTGGATGCCTCCTTGTACGCCGGCGGCGCGTGGCTCGCGCCGGGACGATCTGCCATCAGTTTCTACTCATCGCCGCTTTCTGCGCCACCACGTATGCGTAACGGGCTCGAGGTGTTTTCCGCCACAGGGGCGGCGCGTCGCCTCGACAGGCGGTGGTGAGCCGCGTCTCTCCGGTCCGGAAGACGCCGGAGGAGCCCGGATGCCCGGTTAATGTTATTGGTCTGTCACCGCAAGCTGGAGGTTCCTCCCGTGTCCGCCTTCTGGTCCTCCTGGTCGTCCGCTCTGCTGGAGACCGACCCCTCGCCGAGCCCCGTCACGCTGGACGAGGCGGCGAAGCGCGCGGAGAGCGCGGCCGGCTGGGTGGAGGAGAACTGGTCCACGTGGCTGAACACCGGACTGCGCATCGCGCTGATCCTCGTCGTGGCCCTGGTGCTGCGGATGCTGGTGCGCCGGGCGCTGACGAAGCTGATAGCGCGGATGAACCGCTCCGCGCAGACCGCACAGGGCACCGGGCTGGGGGGCCTGCTGGTCAACGCGGAGCGGCGGCGTCAGCGTTCCGAGGCCATCGGGTCCGTGCTCCGTTCGACCGCTTCGTTCCTGATCCTCGGCACCGCGGCTCTGATGATTCTCGGCGCCTTCCAGATCGATCTGGCGCCGCTGCTCGCCTCCGCGGGTGTGGCGGGTGTCGCGATCGGTTTCGGCGCGCGCAACCTGGTCACCGACTTCCTCTCCGGCGTCTTCATGATCATGGAGGACCAGTACGGGGTCGGGGACTCGATCGACGCCGGTGTCGCCTCGGGAGAGGTGATCGAGGTGGGTCTGCGGGTCACGAAGCTGCGGGGCGACAACGGCGAGATCTGGTACGTGCGCAACGGTGAGATCAAGCGGATCGGCAACCTGAGCCAGGGCTGGGCGACGGCGGCCGTCGACATCACGGTCCGCCCCACGGAGGACCTCGACCACGTCAAGTCGGTCATCGCCGACGTCGCGGACGGCCTGGCGAAGGACGAGCCGTGGAACGAGCAGATGTGGGGCCCCCTGGAGACGCTGGGCCTGACCGAGGTGCTGCTCGAGTCCATGACGTTCCGTGTCTCCGCGAAGACGATGCCGGGCAAGGCGCTCGGCGTGGAGCGGGAGGTCCGCTGGCGGATCAAGCGCGCGTTCGACGCGGCGGGAATCCGTATCGTCGGCGGGCTGCCGCAGCAGGCCGAGGAGTCCGCGGCGGACCCGACCGCCGGCATGGCGGCGCCGTCCGTCTTCGCGTCGGAGCGGTCGCCGCAGTCGATCGCCGCCTCGCCGATAACTCCGCCCGCCAACCTCTCGAAGTGAGCCCGGGCCGTCGCCGGCGCGGCGGCCTCACCGGCCGGCCGCCCTCGCCCGCCGCTCGCCTTCGCGGGCCCATGCGCCTTCGCGGGCCGTTGCCGTCGCTGCCGGTTGCAGGATCAGGACGCTGACCCACCCCGCCCCCTCGGGTAACGCTTTGGTTGCCCGAGGGGGCGTTTGTCATTCCTGCCATTGACGGGCGCCCGGCGTGCGGCTTACTTTCGTTCCGGGAGAATAGGAAACTTTCCTAACAGTGCAGTTCGAGTGGCCGATCCGAGAGGCAGGTGCAACCGTCGTGGCCGGAACCACGCCCGGTACCCCGCGCGTACTGCGCGCCATGAACGACCGTGCCGCGCTCGATCTGCTGCTGGAGCACGGCCCGCTCTCCCGGACCAGGATCGGCAAGCTGACCGGCCTGTCCAAACCGACCGCCTCCCAGCTGCTGGCCAGGCTGGAGGCGGCGGGTCTCGTCGTCGTGACGGGCACCACGGAAGGCCGGCCGGGCCCCAGCGCCCAGCTGTACGCGGTCAACGGCAGCGTGGCCCACGCCGCGGGCCTGGACGTCACCCCCGAGCGCATCCGCGCCGCCGTCGCCGACATCGCCGGCGCGACCGTCGGAGAGTTCGAGCTGCCCACCCCGGGGCGGCGCGCCGACAGCGTCGTACGGCAGGTGACCGACGCGCTCGACGGGGTGGTCAAGGCCGCGGGTCTGACCCGCGCGGACGTCCACCGTCTCGTCATCGGCACTCCGGGCGCCTTCGACCCGTCCACCGGACGTCTGCGGTACGCGTCCCATCTGCCCGGCTGGCACTCCCCCACCCTGCTCGACGAACTGGCGGCCGCCCTGCCGATGCCCGTCGAGTACGAGAACGACGTCAACCTCGCCGCCGTCGCCGAGCAGCGTCTCGGAGCCGCTCAGGGCCACGAGAACTTCGTCCTGCTGTGGAACGAGGAAGGGCTCGGCGCCGCTGTCGTCATCAACGGCAGGCTCCACCGCGGTTTCACCGGCGGTGCCGGTGAGGTCGGCTTCCTGCCCGTACCCGGTGCCCCGCTGGTGCGCCAGGTGACCAAGGCGAACAGCGGCGGCTTCCAGGAACTGGCAGGCGCCCAGGCACTGCCCCGGCTCGCCCGCGACCTCGGCCTCGCCCCCGAGGACATGGGCAGCGGCGCCCACGCCGAGGTCGCGACCGCGCTGGTGGCCAGGGCCGCGGAGACCGACTCCGGGGCGTACGGGCAGCTGCTCGACGTGTACGCGACCGGGCTCGCGACCGGTCTGGCCTCCATGGTCGCCGTGCTCGACCCGGAACTGGTCGTGCTGTCCGGCGAGGCCATCGCCGCGGGCGGCGAGCCGCTGCGGGCGCGCGTCCAGTCGGAGCTGGCCGAGCTGGCCGCGCCCCGGCCGCGCCTCGTGCTCGGGTCCGTACGCCGGCAGCCGGTGCTGCGCGGCGCGCTGGAGAACGCACTGGCCACCACCCGCGACGAGGTCTTCGACACCTCCCGCTGAACCGACGGCCTCACCGGCACACCGCCACCGCTCGGCGTGCCGGCACACCGCCACCGCTCGCTGGCACACCGCCACCCGCTCGATGTGCCGGCGCACCGGCTCCCCACCCGGCCGCCGCACCGCATCCCACCTCCCCCGCAACGCACCCTGTTTCTCCCCTTCCCCCGACCCGTCCTTGTCACAGGGAGACATCGTCATGCCCAGGAACAACCGGACCGCGGGTGTCGCGCTGGCCGCGACCACCGCGATATCGCTTCTTGCCACGGCCTGCACGGGAGCCGCCGACAGCGGCGCCACGGACGATCCGAACGCGCGGACCACGCTCACCTTCTGGCACGGCTGGTCCGCGCCCGGCGAGGTCGAGGCGATCGAGACGAACATCGCGTCGTTCGAGAAGAAGCACCCGAACATCAAGGTCAAGGTCGTCAAGGGCATCACGGACGACAAGCTCAACCAGGCGCTGCGGGCCGGCGGTTCGAACGCGCCGGACGTGGTCTCCTCCTTCTCCACCGACAACGTGGGCCGGTTCTGCACCACGGGCGCGCTCGCCGACCTGAAGCCGTTCCTGGCGAAGTCGGGGATCGACCCGGCCAAGACCTTCCTGCCGCGGATGGCCGAGTACACCGAGCACGAAGGCAAGCGGTGCGCGGTGCCGCTGCTGGGCGACGCGTACGGCCTCTACTACAACAAGAAGGCCTTCGAGGAGGCCGGGATCACCGCGCCGCCGAAGACGCTGTCCGAGTTCGACAAGGTCGCCGAGAAACTCACCGAGGCCAAGGGCGGCAGCTACGAACAGCTCGGCTTCATGCCCAACTTCCGGGGCTACGAGACGACCTTCGAACACTACGCCGCGCAGTTCGGCGTCCGGTACTTCGACGACCGGGGCAGGTCCGCCCTGGCGAAGGACCCCGCCGCGAAGGCCCTGTTCACCTGGCAGAAGAACCTGGCCGACAAGCTCGGCGGCTACGAGAAGCTGGAGAAGTTCCGCACCGGCCTCGGCGACGAGTGGGGCCCCAAGCACCCCTTCCACACCGGCCAGGTCGCCATGCAGCTCGACGGCGAGTGGCGCGGCAAGATGGCCAAGGACGCCGGCCTGGACTTCGAGATCGGTGCGGCGCCGTTCCCGGTCCCCGACGACCAGGCCGCCGACTACGGCAAGGGCTACCTGTCCGGCACGATCCTCGGTATCGCGGGCGTCAGCAAGAAGCAGAACGCGGCCTGGGAGCTGGTGAAGTACCTCTCCACCGACACCGACGCGGTCGTCTCGTTCGCCAACGCCATCCACAACGTCCCGTCCACCGTGGCGGCGCTGAAGTCGCCGAAGCTGAACGACGACCCGCTGTACCGCACGTTCGTGGACATCGCGCAGCACCCGAAGAGCGCCCACGCCCCGTCGTCGGTCAACGGCGGGGCGTTCCTGCTGACCGCGCAGGACCTCGGCGTGCGCTACGAGGCAGGCCGTGAGAAGGACCTCGACGCCGGCCTGCGGAAGACCGACGCCCAGGTCGACAAGGACAACGAGCAGGCCCGCTGATGGCCGCCACCGCCCTCCACCCGGCCGGCCGCGCGCTGCGGTCCAAGCACCGCAGGTCGGCGCTGCGGACGCTCGGCTTCCTCTCCCCCTGGCTGATCGGCTTCGCGGTCTTCTTCGTCTACCCGCTCGTCTCGACCGTCTACTTCTCCTTCATGAAGTACGACGGGTTCGCCCCGCCGACGTGGGTGGGCCTGAAGAACTGGTCGTACGTCTTGGGCGACTACCCCTTCTTCTGGCCGGCGCTGCGCAACACCCTGTGGCTGGTCGCCGTCATGGTGTCGCTGCGGGTCCTGTTCGGCCTCGGCATCGGGCTGCTGATCACGAAGGTCAAGACGGGGGCCGGGGTCTTCCGGACGCTGTTCTACCTGCCGTACCTGGCCCCGCCCGTCGCCGCCACCATGTCGTTCGTCTTCCTGCTCAACCCCGGTACGGGACCGGCGAACACGATCCTGGAGGGGATCGGACTGCCGGCCCCCGGCTGGTTCACCGACCCGGCCTGGTCCAAGCCGTCCCTGACGATCCTGGCCCTGTGGGGCATCGGCGACCTGATGGTGATCTTCATGGCCGCGCTGCTGGACGTACCGAAGGAGCAGTACGAGGCGGCGGAGCTGGACGGCGCCCGGGCGTGGCAGCGCTTCCGTTACGTCACGCTGCCGAACATCTCGCCCATCGTGCTCTTCGCAGTGGTCACAGGGGTGATCGCGACGATGCAGTACTACACGGAGCCACTGGTGGCGGCGAAGGTCGCGAGCGGGGTGATCGGCGGCTCGGGGCAGCAGTTCGAGCCCGGTTACCCGGACAGGACGACGCTCACCGTCCCGCAGACCGTCTACAACCTCGGCTTCCAGCGCTTCGACACCGGCGCGGCCTGTGTGGTGGCCCTGGTGCTGTTCGCACTGGCCATGGCGTTCACGGCGTTCCTGATGCGGCGGCGCTCCGGCTTCATGTCCACGGAGGACTGAACGATGAGCACCATGACACCGACCCCGGCCCCGGCCGCCGCCCGCACGGCGGCCGCCTCCGGCCGGAGCACCGGAGCGCGGCGGGCGGCACGGCGGCGTGCTGCCCTGGAGTGGATCGCGGTCCACTCGCTGGCGATCGCCGCCGCGCTGTTCTTCCTGCTGCCGTTCGTCTTCGTGTTCCTGACGGCGGTGATGAGCGACGACCAGGCCCTCACGCGGGACCTGTGGCCGCACACCTGGGAATGGGGCAACTTCGCCACCGTGTGGAACACACCCGGGTTCCTGACCTGGTGGCGCAACACCCTGCTCTACGCGGGGCTGGGCACCGTCCTCGCCGTCGGCTCCAGCATCCCGGTGGCGTACGCGCTGGCCAAGTTCCGCTTCCGCGGCCGGAATCTGGCGATGATGCTCGTCATCGCGACGATGATGCTGCCGCCGCAGGTCGTCATCGTACCGATGTACCTCTTCTGGGCGAAGCAGCTGGATCTCGCGGGCACGCTGTGGCCGCTGATCATCCCGTTCGCCTTCGGCAACGCGTTCACGATCTTCCTGCTGCGCCAGTTCCTGCTGACCGTCCCCAAGGAGTACACGGAGGCGGCAAGGATCGACGGCTGCGGAGAGTTCCGCACGATGGTGCGGATCGTGCTGCCGATGGCCAGGCCGGCCATCGCGGCCGTGGCCCTCTTCCACTTCTTCTACTGCTGGAACGACTACTTCGGCCCACAGATCTACGCCTCGGAGAACCCGGCCGCCTGGACGCTGAGCTACGGCCTGGAGTCCTTCAAGGGCGCGCATCAGACCGACTGGAACCTGACCATGGCCGCCACGGTGATGATCATGGCTCCGGTGATCGTGGTCTTCTTCTTCGCGCAAAAGGCCTTCATCGAAGGCGTCACACTGACCGGAGTGAAGGGCTAGAAAGGCCAGTTCATGAAGCTCGCTGTCGTGGGGGGCGGTTCCACCTACACCCCCGAACTCATCGATGGTTTCGCGCGGATGCGCGACACCCTGCCGATCGAGGAACTCGTCCTCGTCGACCCCGCGGCCGGCCGGCTGGAGCTGGTCGGCGGCCTCGCCCGGCGGATCTTCGCCAAGCAGGGCCACCCGGGGAAGATCGTCACCACGTCGGACGTCGACTCCGGCGTCGCGGGGGCCGACGCCGTCCTGCTGCAGCTGCGCGTGGGCGGGCAGGCCGCCCGAGAGCAGGACGAGACCTGGCCGCTGGAGTGCGGCTGCGTCGGCCAGGAGACCACCGGGGCGGGCGGTCTCGCCAAGGCGCTGCGAACCGTGCCGGTCGTCCTCGACATCGCGGAGCGGGTACGCCGCACCAACCCGGACGCGTGGATCATCGACTTCACCAACCCGGTGGGCATCGTCACCCGTGCGCTGCTGCAGGCCGGGTACAAGGCCGTCGGGCTGTGCAACGTCGCCATCGGCTTCCAGCGGAAGTTCGCCCGTCTGCTGGACGTGGTGCCGTCCGAGGTCCATCTGGACCATGTCGGGCTCAACCACCTCACCTGGGAGACCGCCGTCCGGCTCGGCGGCCCGGAGGGCGAGGACGTCCTGCCGCGGCTGCTCGCCGAGCACGGTGACGCCGTCGCCGGCGATCTGCGCATGCCGCGGGAGCTGATCGAGCGTCTCGGCGTCGTCCCCTCGTACTACCTGCGGTACTTCTACGGCCACGACGAGGTCGTACGGGAACTGCGGACCAAGCCGTCCCGGGCCGCCGAGGTCGCGGAGATGGAGAAGCGGCTGCTGGAGATGTACGGCGACCCGCAGCTCGACGAGAAGCCGGAGCTGCTCGCCAAACGGGGAGGCGCCTTCTACTCGGAGGCGGCCGTGGACCTCGCCGCCTCGATGCTGAGCGGTGCCGGCTCCCCGTACCAGGTGGTGAACACGTACAACAACGGCACGCTCTCCTTCCTGCCGGACGACGCCGTCATCGAGGTGCAGGCCGCCGTCGGCACCAAGGGAACGGCACCCCTGCCGGTGGGCGGACCCGACCCGCTGTACGCGGGGCTGATCGCGAACGTGACGGCCTACGAGGACCTGGCACTGGAGGCCGCACTGCGCGGCGGGCGCGAACGGGTCTTCCGGGCGCTGCTGTCACATCCGCTGGTCGGGCAGTACGAGTACGCCGAGAAGCTCACCGACCGGCTGATCGCGCACAACCGGGAGCACCTCGCGTGGGCGTGACCGAGTCCTCCGGGGTAGACCGCGCGGGGGCCCGTGCGGCCGTGCTCGCCATCGATGCGGGGAACAGCAAGACCGACGTGGCCTTCGTCGGCGCCGACGGCTCCGTGCTCGCCTCGAGCCGGGGGCCCGGCTTCCAGCCGCCGAAGACCGGTGTCACGGCGGCGGTCGACACCCTCGCCGCCACGGTCGAGGAGGCCAGGACCAAAGGCGGGATCACCGGTGTGGTCGAGCACGTCTCCGCGTGTCTCGCCAACGCCGACCTGCCCGTGGAGGAGCGGCAGTTGACCGCCGCCCTGCACGAACTGGGCTGGGGACGCACCACCCAGGTGCGCAACGACACCTTCGCGATACTGCGGGCCGGGGTGGACGAGCCCCGGGGCGTGGCCGTCGTGTGCGGGGCGGGCATCAACTGCGTCGGCATGCTGCCCGACGGCCGCACCGCCCGCTTCCCCGCACTCGGCAGGATCTCCGGGGACTGGGGCGGCGGCGGGGGCCTCGCGGACGAGGCCCTGTGGCATGCGGCACGGGCCGAGGACGGTCGCGGGGAACCGACGGCACTGGCCGCCGCCCTGCCCGGACACTTCGGTCTCGACTCGATGTACGCGCTGATCGAGGCACTGCACCTCGGTCGCATCGCGGCGGCACGGCGGCACGAGCTGGCGCCGGTGCTCTTCGCGACGAGCGCGGCGGGCGACCCGGTGGCCCGGTCGCTGGTGCACCGGCAGGCGGAGGAGGTCGTGGCGATGGCGACCGTCGCGCTCGAGCGCCTCGGACTCCTCGACGAGGAGGTGCCGGTGCTGCTCGGAGGCAGTGTGCTGGCCGCCCGCCATCGCCAGTTGGACGGGCGCATCCGCGAACTGCTTGCCCTCCGGGCGCCGAAGGCGGTCGTCGAGGTGGTGACGGCAGCGCCGGTGCTGGGGGCGGCGCTGCTGGGATTGGACCGTATCGGGGCTCCGTCGGAGGCGGGGGCGGCGCTGCGGGAGCACTACGCGTGAGGGTGCGCGCTGCGGGACGGCGCCCGCCTGTGCCCTCCCGGGCGCGGGCGGCGCCGTGCCGTTGCCCGGTCGTGGCCCGTGTACGTGGCGTGCGGGCGTCACCCCGGCGTGGTGGGAGGGAACCGATCAAGGCCGGGAAGCGTATTCATGGTGGGGACACAGTGGGGAAGTTGCGAAGAGGGCGACGTCCGGCGTTCGCGGACCAGTAGCAAGATCGCGTCAATTGTGGTGTGAGACAGTCCCCTGCGGCCATACTTCTGGCCGGGAGCAGTACCAGGACCCGCCGGGGGCGGGCCGACGTCAGCGACCAAGGGGGAGGTCACGTGACACACCCGACGAATGTGCGCACAGCGCCTCAGCCGGCGCCGCCCGCGCAGCCGCCGGCCCAGCCGCCCGCGGCGCGTGGCGCCTGGGCCGAGGGCCGTCGGCGGCTGCTCGCCGCGGCGACGACGGAGCCCGGGCGGCTGCGGATCATCGGTGCCGTCCTCGCGGCGCTGGTGGTGGCGCTCGGCGCGGTGACGGCCTTCGAGATCTCCGCCCGCGCGGACGCCGCGGACGACGTGGTGAGCCGCAGTCAGCCGCTGAGCGCCGACGCCGCCTCCATCTACCGCTCGCTCGCCGACGCGGACACGGCGGCGTCCAGTGGCTTTCTGGCCGGCATCGAGGAGCCGCCCGGTGTGGCACAGAGGTACGACGGCGACATCGCCCTGGCGTCCCGACTGCTCGTCAAGGCGGCGACGAACACCGACGGTTCGAGTGATTCCGGCCGACAGATAGCCCTGCTGAACGAGGCCCTGCCGTACTACACGGGACTGATCGAGACCGCCAGGGCCAACAACCGGCTCGGCCGGCCGCTGGGCGGCGCCTATCTCCGGTTCGCCAACGACCAGATGTCCAGGGAGCTGCTGCCCGCCGCCCAGAAGCTGTACGACGCGGAGACGGCGCGGCTCGAGCAGGACGACGACGACGCCCGGTTCTGGCCCGTCCTCTCGTTGGCCGCCGGCGTGGTGGCGATCGGAGCCCTGGTGTGGGCGCAGCGGCGCAACTACCGCAGCACGAACCGCGTCCTCAATCCCGGCCTGGTGGCGGCCACCGCGGCCTCCACGGTCCTGCTGCTCTGGCTCGCGGTGGGGCACACGGTGGCCCGCGCCCAGTTGAACGACGCCGATCTGCACGGCCAGCAGTCCCTCAAGGTCCTGGGTGACGCCCGGATCAACTCCCTCAAGGCCCGGGCCAACGAGAACCTGACCGTGGTGGCCCGCGGCGCGGTTCTCACCAACGACGGCAAGAGCGACAAGTACGAGACGGACTACACCACGGGCATGAAGCAGCTCGGTGAGCAACTGCACCGGGCGGAGTTGCTCGCCGACGACGGCGAGGGCCGCGAGCCGGTCAAGGCCGCGATCGCGGCCGTCGCCGAGTGGCAGGAGCGGCACAAGGACGTCGCCAGGACCGACCGGGCCGGCGACTACGACGGCGTGGTCCGCAAGGTCATCGGCGCCGAGGGATCCACCGGCGAGTCCTTCGACAAGGTCGACGCCGCTCTGAAGAAGGCGCTGGCGCACGAGCAGCGAGAGTTCACCGCGGCGGCGAAGGACGGCCGCGGGGCGCTGACCGGGCTGCCGGTCGGGGCCGTCGTACTGGGCGTGCTCGGCGCGGCGGGCGCCGTGCTGGGGATCAACCGCAGGCTGTCGGAGTACCGGTGAGAGGGGGAACGATGACGGACACGAAGGCACCTCCGAGCGACAGGCGCACCCGGCTCGGCCTGCGCGCTCCGCGCGGCCTGCGCGGCTGGGGCGGCGTCGCCGGAATGGCCGCCGCCTGTGCGCTGACCGCCGCCGTGACACTGTTGCCGCTGTCCCACGGCGGCGCGAACGCCCTGACCGAGGGCAGCCCCGGCCAGGCCGTCACCTCGGCCGTGTCCGCCAAGGCCGACAGCTGCGAGGACCCCGAGGCGTCGCTCACCCCGTCGGGCGCCGACGGGCCCACCATCGACGCCATCAAGGAGCGGGGCAAGCTGATCGTCGGTGTCGACCAGAACAGCTACCGCTGGGGCTACCGCGACCCGGTCAGCGGGGGCCTCGAGGGCTTCGACATCGATCTCGCCCGTGCCATCGCCGAGGAGATCGTCGGCAGCCGGGACGCCGTCATCTTCCGTGCCATACCCACCAACCAGCGCATCCCCGCCCTGGAGAACGGCACGGTCGACATCGTGGTGCGCACGATGACGATCAGCTGCAGCCGTATCGAGCAGGTCGCCTACTCCACGGCGTACTTCCAGGCGGGCCAGCAGGTGCTGGCCCCGAAGAGCTCGCCGATCACCGGGTACGACAAGTCGCTCACGGGCAGGCGGATCTGCTCGGCGGAGGGCTCGACGGCGTACGAGGCGCTGGAGAAGAACAGCTTCGGCGCGACGTTCAGGGACAAGCACGACGGCCGGCCCGAGGACGAGGACCTGTACACGGTGCCCAACCAGCTGGACTGCCTGGTCAGGCTCCAGCAGGGACTGGTCGACGCGATCGTCACCGACAACGCCCTGGCCGCCGGACAGGCCGCCCAGGACCCGGCGGTGGAGCTCAAGGGCGACAAGCCCTTCACCACCGAGTACTACGGCGTGGCCACCAAACTCGGCAACGACGACCTGGTGCGCCGGATCAACCAGGTTCTGGTGGACTACCGCAAGGGCCCCTGGAAGAAGGCGTACGACACGTGGCTCGCCGCGGATCTGCCGGGCATAACCGGGCCTCCGCAGCCCAAGTACCGGACCCATTAGGCAGCCAGGCACCGTACCGACCGGATGACATGCAGAACGAGTGGAACGGAGAGGTGATCGATGGGCGTCGCGGGACCCTTCCCCGGCTCGGCGGGGAGACCGCACGGGCCGGTGATGGACCGGGACGAGGTGGACCGTGCGCTGGCACGGCTCGGCGCCGAGCACGAAGCGGTGGAGACCTCGCTGCTGGCGCTCCAGGACCACGCGGGCCGCAGGCTGCTCGAGGGCGCCGAGCTGACCGGTGTGACCAAGGACCGCTGGGCCACCGCGGACCAGCAGATCACCCTGCTTTGGTTCTACTTCGACGCCTACACCGCCGCGTTGACCGGGATCCGCGAGCTCCGCGCCCGTAGGCGCTGGTCCAGCCGCGAGGACCTGGCCGAGCTGACCGAGCGGCTGCGCGGCCGCAGCGTCACCGTGGCGAGCCCGGCCGCCGACCCCGCGTCGCGGACCGCCGGACCGGCAAAGCTGGCAGAGGAGTTCACCCTCGAGGAACTCGTCGCCCGGATGAACGATCTTTACGCGTCGTCCCTCGACATGGTGGTGGCCGCCGACGCGGTGTGGTCGGCGCTTCCCGCCCGCATCGACCTGCTCTCCGCCGAACTGCGGCGCACCCGCTCGCTCGCGCACTCCGTGGGCGTGCGGCCCGGGGAGCACCCCTCCGGCGACGAGCTGGAGTCCATCACCCACGAGCTGTCCACGCTGCGCGAGCAGGTGATCTCGGACCCGCTCGCGTTCTGGCGGCCGGGGCCGGGGAGTTCCGCGCCCGGCGGCGGCCGGCCGGACACGGACCGCTACGACCGGGCGGCGCGCGCCCTGGAGGACGTACGCCGCGAGATCGAGGCGGTGCTCCAGGTGCGGCAGGACTCGGAGAAGCGGCTGATACGGCTGCGCGACCTGCTCTCCCGTGCCGACCGGACGCTCACGGAGGCCCGCACGGCACGCGGCGAGGTACTCGCGAAGATCGCCGCGTCGGAGGTGCCCGCCGTCAGCGGCCCGCCGACCGCGCTGCACGAGCGTCTCGCCACGGCCGCCGAGTACCGCAGGCACGCCCAGTGGCACCGGCTCTCGCCGCTGCTCGAGTCCCTGGAGGAGGAGGCCGAGGACGAACTCCGGCGCGCCCGCGAATCGTTGACGGCCGTCACCGCACCCCTCGCGGTCCGCGCCGAGCTGCGCGGCCGGCTGGACGCCTACAAGGCAAAGGTCGCACGGCACGGCATGGCGGAGGACCCCCTGCTCATCGAACGGTACGACGCGGCGCGCCGGATGCTGTGGAGCGCGCCGTGCGATCTGCGCGCCGCCGAGCAGGCCGTCCTGCGCTACCAGCACGCCGCGGCGGAAGTCCTGGTGCCGGGGCGGGCCGCACCGGAGCCGGGGCCCACCGACCGCGGAGAGGGTTCATGAGCGAGAACAGAAACTGCCAGCGCCCCGGTTGTGAGGGCTCGTACGAGGACATGGGCGGCGGCGAGCTGTACTGCGGCATCTGCGGCCTCGCCCCGGTGGTGTCGCCCACCGGCATGGTCTCCTCACCGCCCACCGGCATCGCCGGCGGCGGCGGCCGGGACTCCTCGTCCGCACGCAGCAGTTCAGGCTCCTCCCGGGCCTCCGCACGTTCGTCGTCGTCGCGCCGGTCGGTGTCGGGGCGGTTGTCGCGGTCGCTGACCGGCAGCAGCACGTCCGCGCGGTCGGTCTCGGTCCGCAGCTCCGGCTCGTCGACGGGGTCGTCGGCGCGCAACCGGCTGGGCGCCGGGCTGGTGACCGTGCCGGACGTCCCGCGGCCCGACCCGCGCTCCGCCGTCATGGCAAACCCGGAGGTCCCCGAGCGCAAGCGGTTCTGCTCGCGCTCGGACTGCGGGGCTCCCGTGGGGCGGGCGCGCGGCGACCGGCCCGGACGCACGGAGGGTTTCTGCACCAAGTGCGGCCACCCCTACTCGTTCGTGCCGAAGCTGAACGGCGGCGACATCGTCCACGGCCAGTACGAGGTGGTGGGCTGTCTGGCCCACGGCGGTCTGGGCTGGGTGTACCTGGCCGTGGACCGGGCGGTCTCCGACCGGTGGGTGGTGCTCAAGGGCCTGCTGGACACGGGCGACCAGGACGCGATGGCGGCCGCGATCTCCGAGCGGCGGTTCCTCGCCGAGATCGAGCACTCCAACATCGTCCGGATCTACAACTTCGTCGAGCATCTCGACCAGCGCACCGGCTCCCTCGACGGGTACATCGTCATGGAGTACGTGGGCGGCAAGTCGCTCAAGGAGATCGCCAACGAGCGGCGCGGCCCGGACGGGCGCCGCGACCCGCTCCCCGTCGAGCAGGCCTGCGCGTACGGCATCGAGGCACTGGAGGCGCTCGGGCATCTGCACAGCAGAAACCTGCTGTACTGCGACTTCAAGGTCGACAACGCCATCCAGCAGCAGGACCAGCTCAAGCTGATCGACATGGGTGCGGTCCGCAGGATGGACGACGACGAGTCCGCCATCTACGGCACGGTCGGCTATCAGGCACCGGAGGTCGCCGAGACCGGTCCCTCCGTGGCCTCCGACCTCTACACGGTGGCGCGGACCCTCGCCGTGCTGACGTTCGACTTCCAGGGCTACACGAACGTGTTCGTGGACTGCCTGCCGGACCCCGAGAACATCGAGGTGCTGCGGACGTACGAGTCGTTCTACCGGTTCCTGGTGCGGGCCACCGACCCCGACCCGGGACGGCGGTTCGCCTCCGCGCAGGAGATGGCGGAGCAGCTGACGGGCGTGCTCAGGGAAGTCGTCGCCATGCATACGGGCCGCCCGCGCCCGGCCGTGTCGACGCTGTTCGGACCGGAGCTGCGAGTGACGGACACCGAGCTGTTCGCCGAGCAGGCGGGAGAGGTCTCCCGGCTCGGTACGCGGGCGAGCGCGGCGAGTGGCAGGCGCTCCTCCCGGGGTGCGTCCGCCGCCGCTCCGGGGACATCGCCGGCCGCCGCGCCGTACGCGTCGGTTCCCGCGCCCCGTTCGTCCCCGGCCCCCACACCGTCCGCGCCTGTCGCACCGTCCGCGCCGGTCGCACCGCCCGCCTCGTCCGCGCTGTCCGCGCTCGTCATGCCGTCCGCGCCCGTCGCGCCGCCGGCGGTCCCCGCGCCCGCCCCGTACCTCGCCGTGCTCGACACGCGGGCGGGCGCGCTGGCGCTGCCCCTCCCCCGCGTCGACCCGAACGACCCGAACGCGGGCTTTCTGGCCGGGCTGATGGCCGCGGCACCCGCCGAACTGATCAGCGCACTCCACACGGCGGCCGCGAGCTCCCCGGAGATCCGGCTGAGCGAACTGCGCGCCCGTCTGGAGACCGGCGACCTGCTGGCCGCGACGACCGCGCTGGCCACCATGGAGACACAGCAGCCCGACGACTGGCGGGTGGTCTGGTACCGGGGCGTCACCTCTCTGGTGACCGGCGACCACGCGGCGGCGGCCCTGTCCTTCGACGCGGTCTACGACGCGTTTCCCGGCGAGCCCGTGCCCAAGCTGGCCCTGGGCCTGTGCGCGGAGGTGCTCGGCCAGCTGGACAACGCGGCGGACTACTACCGCCTGGTGTGGACGACCGACCCGAGCCATGTGAGCGCGGCGTTCGGTCTCGCCCGGGTCCAGCTCGCGGCGGGCGACCGCACCGGAGCCGTACGGACTTTGGAGTCGGTGCCGGAGTCCTCGATCCATTACACGGCCGCACGGGTGGCCGCCGTGAGGGCGAGACTGCGGCGACGCGCCGCGGACGAGCCGCTGCTGGAGGACCTGACGGCGGCTGCCGCGCAGGTGGCCGCCCTGCAGGAGCTCGGTCTCGACGCGGTGCGGCGTGAGCAGTTGTCCACAGAGGTACTCGGCACCGCGCTGGACTGGGTACTCTCCGGAAGTCCCGGAAGCGGGCCGTCCGTTCCGCCCGCCCCGAGCACACTGCTCGGGAGCGCGCTGGACGAACGCGGTCTGCGCTTCGGGCTGGAACGCTCCTTCCGGGTGCTCGCCCGGCTCGCCCAGCGCGGCGAGGAGCGCATAGAGCTGGTGGAGCGGGCCAACCGCTACCGCCCCCGGACGTGGGTGTGATTGATGGCGCAACAGCACCAGCCGGCTGCCGGATCGACCTGCCCCGGCTGCGACGAACCTCTGGAGCCCGGTGACCGGTTCTGCGGGGCGTGCGGGTACGACCTGTCGGCCGTGCCCGCCGCGGCGCTGGACCGCCCCACCGTGGCCATCGGCACCCCGGTCGAATGGCCGACGGCCACCGGCACCGACACGATGGGCACCCCCACCCCGACGCAGCGCGCCGCCGACGTGCCCGGCACGGATTCCGACGGCGAAGACCTGCTCCCGCCCACCGGGCCACTCGCCGGGACGGCCTCCGCCGGTCACGCCGGTCACGAGCGCCCCCGCCCCGGCGGAAGCGACGCCGAACCGATCCCGGCGCAGGGACAGGCCCCGGGCCCGGTGGGCCACGGCGGCCATGAGCGTGCCGACGAGAGCATGACCGCGGGCGACGGCGCGGCCGCTCCCGACAGCCCCGGCGGGGGCCACCCGCCCGCCTCGGCCGTACGGTTCGACACCCTGCCCTCCGGTGACTTCGAGCTCGCCGCTCCCGCGCCCGCCCCCACCGCCGCTCCCGCTCCTGCCCCGGCCCCCGCCTCGGCTCCCGCCGACCCGCGTACGGCGGCTGCCACCGGGCCCGCCGCCGCGCCGACCGCGGCCAAGCTCTGCGTGGCCTGCCGGGCCGGCCGGGTCGACACCGACGGCTACTGCGAGAACTGCGGCCACGCCCAGCCCCGTGAACGCGACCACATGGAGGAGGAGCTCGGTCCGGTCGCCGCGGTCAGCGACCGGGGCCTGCGCCACCACCGCAACGAGGACGCGTTCGCCGTCTCGTCCACCGCCCTGCCGGACGGCTCACCCGCCGTTGTCGCCGTGGTCTGCGACGGAGTGTCGTCGGCGACCCGCCCCGACGAGGCGTCGGCCGCCGCGGCGAGCGCCGCCAACGAGCTGCTGCTGGAGGTGCTGCCCCGCGGCACGCACCCGCAGCAGGCCATGCACGAGGCGATCGTCGCCGCCTCCGAGGCGGTCAACGCCCTGGCGGAGGAGCCGGAACACGGCCCCGGCGACGAACCCCACCGGCACCAGAACGCGCCCGCCTGCACGATCGTCGGTGCGGTGGCGGCCGGCGGGCTGCTGATCGTCGGCTGGGTCGGCGACAGCCGCGCCTACTGGGTCCCCGACGACCGTTCCGGCCCGCCGGCGCGGCTGACCGAGGACGACTCGTGGGCGGCGCAGATGGTCGCGGCCGGCCTGATGAACGAGGCCGAGGCGTACGCGGACGAGCGGGCCCACGCGATCACGGGCTGGCTCGGTGCCGACGCGTACGAACTGGAACCGCACACCGCCGCGTTCAAGCCGGACCGCTCCGGCGTGGTCGTGGTCTGCACGGACGGGCTGTGGAACTACGCGGAGGCGGCGGAGGAGATGGCTCGGGCCATCCCGGCGGACGCGTCCGAACGGCCCTTGCACAGCGCGCAGATGCTGGTCGGTCACGCCCTCGACGGTGGCGGCCACGACAACGTGACAGTGGCGGTGCTGCCGTTCGCCGTGGCGCCGCAAGGGGCAGGATCGGCCTACGACATGGCCTGACCCGGCTGCTCCGCCGGCCGTCGGCCGCTCCGTCCGGCCCGGCCGCCTCGTCCAGCACCCGCCCCGCCCACTCCGCCAACCCTGCCAGCCCCGCCCACCCTGCCAGCCCCGCCCGCGCAGCCGTCTCCCGCTGCCCGGGCGGAGTCACAAGGAGCCGATCGGATGGCCGTTTTCTCCAAGTCCCAGGTACCGCAGTTTTCGGTCGAGGTGTACCAGAACGAATACCTCCCGGAGGGCGGCCGCGAGGTCAACGCGATCGTCACGGTCACCTCGACCGGCGGCGGCACGACCGGCGGGGTGCCGCTGCGGGAAGCGCCGGCGCCGCACGCCACCGCGCCGGACCGGGGACCGTCCGCCGGCGTGGTGATCATGGTCGACTGCTCCGGCTCGATGGACTACCCGCCGACGAAGCTGCGCAACGCCCGGGAGGCGACAGCCGCGGCGGTCGACACCCTGCGGGACGGGGTCGCCTTCGCCGTGGTCGCCGGCACGCACAAGGCGCTCGAGGTGTACCCGGGCGGCGGCCGGCTCGCCGTCGCGGACCCCGCCACCCGTGCCGGCGCCAAGGAAGCGCTGCGGTCGCTCACGGCCGGCGGCGGCACCGCGATCGGCACCTGGCTGCGCCTGGCCGACCGGCTGCTGTCCTCCGCCGACCTGGCGATCCGGCACGGCATCCTGCTCACCGACGGGCGCAACGAGCACGAGTCGCCCGAGGAACTGCGGGCCGCCCTCGACGCGTGCGCGGGCCGTTTCACCTGTGACGCGCGCGGGGTCGGCACCGACTGGGAGGTGAAAGAAGTCACAGGCATCGCCTCGGCGCTCCTCGGCACGGCCGACATCGTCGCCGATCCGGGCGGCCTCTCCGCCGACTTCACGCGGATGATGGAGAACGCGATGGGCAAGGAGGTCGCGGATGTCTCGCTGCGGCTGTGGACACCGGTCGGTGTGGACATCGCCTTCGTCAAGCAGGTGGCGCCGACCGTCGAGGACCTGACTGGGCGGCGCACGGAGGCCGGCCCGCGCGCCGGCGACTATCCGACCGGCTCCTGGGGCGACGAGTCCCGGGACTACCACATATGTGTGCACGTGCCGCAGGCCGGAATCGGTCAGGAGATGCTGGCGGCGAGGGTCTCGCTGATCGTCCCCGCCGCTGACGGCGGCGCTCCCGAGGTCCTGTCGCAGGGGCTCGTACGGGCGGTGTGGACGAACGACGCGGCCGCCTCGACCTCGATCAATCCGCAGGTGGCGCACTACACGGGCCAGGCGGAGCTGGCCCGGATGATCCAGCAGGGTCTCGAGGCCCGGAAGTCCGGTGATCTCGGCGGGGCGACCGCGAAACTGGGCCGCGCGGTGCAGCTGGCGGCGCGTTCCGGAAACGAGGACACTGCGAAACTGCTTTCGAAGGTGGTGGACGTCGTCGATGCGGCGACGGGTACTGTGCGACTGAAGGCGAAGGTCGCGGACGCGGACAAGATGACTCTCGAAACGCGCTCCACCAAGACCGTTCGCGTCAAGAAATAACCACGCACGAACACGTAGTGAGCGGCCCTCGGGCCGGACGAGGAGAGGGGGAAGCGCCGACATGCCGACCTGCCCGAACGGACACCAGTCGGGTTCCGACGACTGGTGCGAGGTCTGCGGCCACCGCATGGCTCCTCCCGGCGCTCCCTCGGGTGCCGTACCGCCGCCCCCGCCACCGCCGCCCGGGTACGGCTATCCCGGCCCGGCCGATCCGGGACCGACGGCCCAGACGGAGCTCTGCCCGCAGTGCCGCACGCCGCGCGAGGCCATGGCCCCGTTCTGCGAGGAGTGCCGGTACAACTTCCTCACGCACACCGCGACGTCGTACACGCCGGTGGCGCCGCCCCAGCCGCAGGGCGGGCTTAACCTCCCGCCGGGCTTCCAGTCGCAGCCGGGTCCGCCCGCTCCGCCGGCGCAGCAGGGCCCCCCGCCGCCTCCGCAGCAGCAGCAGCAGCAGCAGCAGCAGCAGCGTGATCCTTTCGACTACCAGGGCTCGCGGCCCTCGCAGATGAACCGGCCCGCGGAGCCGCTGGGACAGGACCGGCCGGGCGATCACCACCAGCAGCAGCCCGGGGCGTTCCAGCCGCAGGGCGGCCCGCCGCCTCCACCGTCCCCGTTCCAGCAGCAGCCCGGACCTCCGGCCCCGCCGGCGTTCCAGCCGCCCGCGCCGCCCGCGCCGTCGCGGCCCCAGCAGACAGGTGGCGGCGACGACTGGATGCTGCCCCCTCCCTCCCGTCCCCAGTCGCCCCCACCCCCGCCGGGGCCGCAGGGCCATCAGGGACCGCAGGGAAACCAGGGCCCGCCGCCGTTCCCGCAGCAGCAGGGCGCGGGCACGCAGGGCACGCACCCCGGTCAGCCGCCGGCACCCCGGCCCGGCGCCGCGCCGGCGGGCTGGTCGGCCGTGATCGGGCCGGACCGCGAGTACTTCATGGCGATGATGCAGCGCAGCGGCCCCGAGGCCACCGGGCTGAACCTGCCCGCCTACTCTCCCGAGCAGCATCTGCCGCTCACCGGGGGACAGATCACCATCGGACGCCGCCGCCAGTCGACGGGCCAGTCCCCCGACATCGACCTGTCGGTGCCTCCGGAGGACCCGGGTGTCTCGCACCAGCACGCGGTGCTCGTGCAGCAGCCCGACGGATCATGGGCCGTCGTCGACCAGAACTCGACCAACGGCACCACGCTCAACGGCGCCGAGGAGCCGATCCAGCCGTATGTCCCCGTCCCGTTGAACGACGGCGACCGGGTGCACGTCGGCGCCTGGACGACGATCACCGTCCGCCGCGGCTGACTGCCGGCCGCGGCGGCGGCCATCCTGCTGCCGACAACCATGGATACGCGGCGCGCGGCGCGCGCGTTCAGCCGCCGGACGACCCGAGGGGCCAGACGTAGGGCCCCTCGGGATCGTCCAGCCATGCCCACTGGTGTTCACCGCTCACCGTGACCCCGAAGCGGTCGCGCTCGGGGCGGTGTTCCCGCTCCCACAGGGCGAGCGCCTCGCGCGGGTCGAGTGAGCCCGCGGTCAGGCTCAGAAGGAAGCGGAAGAGGTCGTTCTCGATCGCGCGCCGGGGCAGGCCCCCGGTCCTCGCCTGCTCGGGCGGAGCCGCGCCGCGCAGCGGCACGAAGTACGCCGACGTCCGCAGGAAGCGTCCCTCGGCGACGCGGCCGCCCGCGCCGTGGCCGACCCGCAGGACGATGATCCCGGTGGACAGGGGCGCGACGATCCGCGCGCCGTCGTCGCACTGGGCGGGCCACGCGGACGGCACCGACGTCAGGGTGCACGTCGCGATGACGCAGTCGAAGGGGGCGCGCTCCAGGCAGCCGCGCGCCCCGTCGCCGGTGACCACGGCGGGGTGGTGGCCGGCGGCCGCCAGGTGCACACGGGCGGACTCGGTGATGTCGGGGTCCAGATCGACGGTGGTGACGGCCTCGTCGCCGAGCCGGTGCGCCAGCAGCGCCGCGTTGTAGCCGGTGCCCGCGCCGATCTCGAGGACACGGTCCCCGCCGGTGACCTCGAGCGCGTCCAGCATCAGGGCCATGAGGGAGGGCTGACTGCTGGAGGAGACGAGATCGCCGTCGCGCAGCCGTGTGGCCAGCGGCTCGTCCGAGTACGCACCGCGCAGCCAGCGGGCACGGCGCCCGGGGTCGGGGTCCTCGCACCACAGGCGCTCGTACGCGCCGGCCCGGACGGTGAAGTAGTACGGCACGAACAGATGCCGCGGCACCTCCTCGAACGCCGCCCGCCAGGCCGGATCGGTCAGCCCTCCCCCGGCCACGATCTCGCGCACCATCGACCGCCGCGCCTCGGCGGCCGGCTCGGCGAAGCGATCCACGACCTGGCCCATATGTCCACTTTCCCGCCCGGTCGTCCCGGAAGCGAGCCACCGTGCCGTGCCGGACGGGGAGTCCTAGGCCCTCCGTCCTCGGCCGGTGTGTCTGAGAGCATGGGGGCGTGAATGAGATTCCGCGCGGGACGCTTCAGGAGCAGACCTTCTACGAGCAGGTCGGCGGCGAGGAGACCTTCCGGCGCCTCGTCCACCGCTTCTACGAGGGCGTCGCGGAGGACCCGCTGCTGCGGCCGATGTACCCGGAGGAGGACCTGGGCCCGGCCGAGGAGCGGCTCGTGCTCTTCCTGATGCAGTACTGGGGCGGTCCGCGCACCTACAGCGACCGCCGTGGGCACCCCCGGCTCCGGATGCGCCACGGTCCCTTCACCGTCGACCGTGCCGCCCACGACGCCTGGCTGCGGCACATGCGCACGGCACTGGACGAGCTGGGTCTCGCCGAGGAGCACGAGCGGCAGCTGTGGGACTACCTCACGTATGCCGCCGCCTCGATGGTGAACACACCGGACTGACAACACCCGACTGACACGCCTCAGCCCCCATCGGCGCGGCAAACGCCGCGGAATGCGGGAATCCGTCGCCGGATAACGGTCACGATCGGGTCAAGGTCGAGCCGCAAGCGGTTTCCACGAACGGGTGTGCTCTGAAAGCATCCGGGGACAGTGGGGCGTCGGGGGACGCCCGGGGTCCGGGTGGGGGACGGGTGACGGGGTTCGTACTACTGCGCGTCAGAGCGCACCGGCTGCTGCTCGCCGCGGCCCTTCTCGCCGTGCTCCTCACCACGTGCGTGCTCGCCTCGCTCGCCGCGTTCTCCGGTTCCGTCGGGGACGCCGCGCTGCGGCACACCCTGAACGGCCGGGACGCGGCCGCCGCCGCGCTCACGGTCACCGCCCAGGTCCCGGAGGAGCGCCGCGACGCGGCGGAGGACGCCGTCGTCCGAGGAGCCGAACGGTCCTTCGGCGGGCTGCCCGTGACGGTCCGCAGCCTCGAACGCTCAGGGCCGTACGCCCTGCCGCGCACCCTGCAGGACCCGGAGGCCCGCAAGGGCAAGCCCGACCTCACCCACTTCGCCGCTCTCGACGAGACCCGGATCGCGATGGTGTCCGGTACCCGGCCGGGCCCTGCCACCGCCGGTGCGGTGCCGGTCGCGCTGCCGGAGAGCGCCGCACAGCAGCTGGGCCTGGAGCCCGGCGCCCGTCTCACCCTCACCGACCGGCTCTCCGACAAGCCGATCACCGTCCGTCTGACCGGCCTCTACCGGCCCGTGGACACCACCCATCCGTACTGGCAGCTCGACAGCCTCGGCGGTCGTGGCGTGCGGACGGTCGTCTTCACCACGTACGGCCCGCTCCTCGCCCACCCCTCGGTCCTCGCCTCCGGCCGGGTGGCCGCCGGCAGCTCGGCGTGGCTGGCCACCGCCGACTTCGGCACCGTCACCACCGACCGTGTCGGCGCCCTGCGCGCCTCGGCGGCCGGCGGCCCGAAGGCCCTCGGCAAGGACCCGGCCTTCGCCGGCGGCGTGACCGTGCACACCTCGCTGCCCACTGTGCTCGCCCAGAGCGAGCGGGCGCTGCTGGTCGCCCGGTCCACCCTGCTGATCGTCGCCGTGCAGCTGGTGCTGCTCGCCGCGTACGCGCTGCTGCTGGTGGCGCGGCTCCTCAGTACGGAACGGGCCGGCGAGACGGACCTGCTGCGCGCCCGCGGCGCGTCACGCCGGCGCATCGTCTCCCTCGCCGCCGTCGAGGCGCTGCTGCTCGCCCTCCCGGCGGCGCTCTGCGCGCCTCTGCTGTCGGGGCCGTTGACCCGTCTGCTCGCCGAGCACTCGACGCTCGCCAGGAGCGGTCTGCGGCTGGGTGAGGCGCCGACGGCGCAGGTGTGGCTGGTGGCCGCGGGGGTCGCGGTGTGCTGCGCGGCAGCCGTCGTGGCCCCGGCGCTGGCCGCGACGTCGGGCGCGCTGCGGCTGCGGCGCGGCCGTGGCGGCACGCTGCCCGCGTCGGTACGTGCCGGTGCCGACGTGGGGCTGCTCGCCGTCGCCGCCGTCGCCTACTGGCAGTTGGACCGGCAGACCGGTGCCGCCGGCGGCGGGGCCATCAGCGGCGACCGCGAGGGCGACCTGGGCATCGACCCGCTGCTGGTCGCCGCGCCCGCCCTGGCGCTGCTGGCCGGCACGGTCCTGACGCTGCGTCTGCTGCCGCCCGCCGCCCGGCTCGCCGAACGCCGCGCCGCCGGCGGCCGGGGGCTGCCCGCCGCCCTCGCGGGCTGGCAGTTCAGCCGCCGGCCGCTGCGCGGCGCCGGCCCGGTGCTGCTGCTGGTGCTCGCGGTGGCCATGGGCATGCTCGCGATCGGGCAGAGCGCCTCCTGGGACCGGTCGCAGAGCGACCAGGCCGACTTCAGGGCCGGCGCGTCGGTGCGGGTCACGGACAGCGGTGCCGGCCGGCCAGGAGACACCGGCCTGTACGCGTCCGTCCCCGGCGTACGGCAAGCCGCCCCCGCCCACCGCGCCGACCTGGGGCTCTCCGGCAACCGGACCGCGACCGTGCTCGCGCTCGACACCGCACGCGCCGACGAGCAACTCCTGCTGAGGGACGACCTCACGGACGAGCCGCCCGGCTCGCTGCTCGGCACGGACACCGCCGTGAAGAAGGCCCGCCCCGGTGTGCTGCTGCCCGACGACGCCCGCCGCCTCACCCTCGACCTGCGGATCGCCGACGAGAAGGCCCCCTCCGGGCTCGCACCGCAGGTCACCGTCATCGTCGAGGACCGCTACGGCCTGGCGTACCGGATGTCCGCCGGGAAGGTGGCCGCCGACGGCCGCGTCCATCCGGTGACCGTCACCCTCGACGAGTCCTCCTCCACAGGACACACCGCACCCGCCGGCCCGCGGTCCCTGACCGGACTGCGTCTCGACGGCGAGATCCCGGACGGCCCCGCCGCGACGCACCGCCTGACCATCGAGCGGCTGCGCACCACCGGCGCCGACGGGACCGCCCGTACCGTCCCGGCACCGGGTCCCCCGCGCTGGCAGGCCGGCTACACCGAGCTCAGGGCCGGTGAACCGCAGACTCCGGAGCCGCTCCGCCCCGCCGCCTCCGGCTCCCGGCCGCTGGACCTCCGTTACGGCATCGGCCCGGACCCCATGGCGGTCAACGCGTGGGGCGATTACGTCCGCTCGGACTTCAGCGTCGTCGTCACCGCAGCCCGCCCCGCCCCGCCCCGGCAGATCCCGGCCGTCGCCACGGACGAGTTCCTGCGCGCGTCGGGAGCGAAGCGCGGCGACGTCATCGATGTGACGCTGACGGGCGAGACGCTGAGGGTCGAGATCGTCGGGACCGCGCGAGCCCTGCCGACGACCGGGCCGGGTGCCACCGCCGCGGCAGTGCCCGCGGACGGCGAAGGAGCCGCAACCGACCGGCAGAACGCCGACGGCGGCGCGCTCCTCCTGGACCTGCCCACGGTCAACACCGTGATCGCCGCCCGGGGAGGTTCGTCGCTCAGGCCCACGGAATGGTGGCTGAGCACCGACCCGGGCCGGGCCGAAGAGGTCGCGCAGGCCCTGCGCGGGCGCCCCGACGCCGACCCGGGTCAGGTCCTCGTGCGCGACGAGGCCGCGGACGAACTGCTCGGCGATCCGCTCGGCGCGGGGCCCCGCTCCGCGCTGATGGCGGTGGCGCTGGCCGCGGCGGCGCTCGCCGCGGTCGGCTTCGCCGTCAGCGCGGCCGCTTCGCTGCGGGAACGGTCCGCCGAACTCGCCGTACTGCGCGCCCTGGGAGCACCGCGCCGCCAGCTCGCCCGGCTGGTCGCGGCGGAGCAGAGTCTGCTGATCGCCATCGCGCTGATGGTGGGCATCGCCCTGGGCGCCGTACTGACCCGGGCCGTGGTGCCGCTGATCGTCCTCACCGGGCAGGCCACCCGGCCCGTACCGCATGTGCTGATCGAACTGCCCGTGGACCAGGTGGGTCTGCTTCTCGCGGGTGTCGCCGCGCTGCCGCTTCTGATCGTCGCCGTCATCGCCCTGCGTCGCGCGGACCCCGCGGTGACTCTGCGCCACCGGGGGGAAAACTGACATGAATCCGCGCTCCAGCCGCACCGACAGGCACGCCCGCACGGTGGCCCCGTGGGTCAGGACCCGGCTGCGCACGGCGCCCGCGGCCGCCGTCGCGTTCGGTGTGCTCGTCCTGCTCACCGCCTTCCTCGCGGCCGGGTTCCCCCGCGCCGTCGACGCGTACGAGAACCACGGCCTGCGATACGACCTGACCGACGCCTCGCCGTCCCGCAGCGTGCTGGAGGTGACCACACCGCAGCCACCGCTCCAAATGCCGGAGCCCGCGCGGGAAAAGTCGCTTCGCCCCAAGCGCCTCGCCAACGTCCACCGAGTCGTCACCGGACTGCTGCCGGAGCCGCTGCGCGTGGACGCCGCGCAGTCCGCGTACGGCGTGGAGACCGCCAAGCCCCTGGAAGGGCTGGACCCCTGGCTGCCGCGCCCACAGGGCGCCTCGCCGGAGTTCTCACTCGTGGCGCAGAGCGACCTGGCGACCCACTCCGCCGTGCGGGAGGGCCGGCTGCCGAAGACGGACGGCCGTGTCACCTCCGCCACCAAGGAACTGGAGGCCGCGGTCACCGCGGAGACCGCGAAGACTCTGGGCATCAAGAGAGGCTCCGTACTGCGTCTCGGGCAGGCCCCGGTGCTGTCCGTTCGGATCACCGGCATCGTGGAACCGTCCGATCCGCAGGCTAGTTACTGGTCCGCCGAGCCGGGGCTGCGTACCCCGAGGCTTCTCGTGGCCCCCGGGATCAGCCCTCCGGTGGTCTACTGGAACGCGTCCCTGCTGATCGCCCCCGAGGCCGCTCCTGCGCTGCTCGGCACCCTCGGCGAACCCCAGCCGTACTGGCGCTTCGCCCCGGTCGCCGGTCACCTCACCACCCACGACGTGCCCGCGCTCACCGACCGGATCGCGTCCCTCGAAGGCGGCCCGGGGCTGCTCGGGATCAAGGGCGCCGTCGACGAGAACGCCTCGCTCGCCACCGACTTGGACGGCATCCTCGCCTCCTACACGACGATGCGCGACGCCATCACGCCGGTCGTCGCCGTCGCCGCCTTCGGGATCGGCACCGTCGCCGCCGTCGTGATGGCGATGACGGGCGGGCTGTTCGCTGCCCGGCGCCGGGCAGAGCTGGCCCTGCTGCGCTCCCGCGGCGGCTCGTTGCGCGGCATCGGCGGCCGGCTGCTCGCCGAGACCGCCGTCGTCGCCCTGCCCGCCGCGGCGACCGGGCTGCTTCTCGCGGTCCTCGTCGTCGACGACGACGCGAGACTCTGGCCCGCCGTGGCCGGAGCGGGCGCCGTCGCGGTCATGGCCTGTGCCACGCTGCCGGTGCGCGCGGTGACGCAGCACCGCAGCCCCCATGTGCCCGGAGACCGCGACGACGTCGTGCTCGCCCGGCCGTCCAGGCGCCGCACGGTCGCCGAACTCACGCTGCTGGTGCTGGCAGTCGGCGCGGTCGTGGCACTGCGGCGGCGCGGCACCTCCGACGGCGCCGACCATCTCGTCAGCGCCGCGCCCGTGCTGGTGGGCCTGATCGCCGCACTCGTCCTCGTACGGCTCTATCCGCTGCCGCTGCGCTGGGCCGCGCGGCCGGTCGGCCGGCTGCGCGGCGCGGTCGGATTCCTCTCACTCGCCCGCACCGGGCGCGCGTCCGCCGCCGGCGCCCTGCCACTGCTGGCCCTGCTGGTCGCGCTCACCACCGCCGCGTTCGGCGGTTCGGTCCTGGCGGGCGTCGCCGACGCGCGGGACCGGGCGGCGCTGCTGGCGACGGGCGCCGACGCCCGAGTCTTCGGCCCCGGCGACGCGGTGGCGCTGCCGGAGGGCGCGGAACGGGCCGTGGCCGGCGTGCCCGGCGTACGGGACGTGACGGCCGTGCAGATCGAGCACGCGCTGACGCTGCCCGCCCGGGACCAGGCGGACCGGTCCGACCCGCTCGCCGTCTCCCTCGTCGGCGCCGACCCCGGCGCATACGCCCGGCTGGCTCGTGACTCGGGGCTCGGGGGCTTCCCGGCGGACGCGCTCAGAACCGCACCGGGCGACGATTCCGGGAGCGGGCCCGTTCTGCACGCCGTCGCCTCACCCGGTGTCGCGGAACAGCTCGGCAAAAAGACCCACCGGATCGACTCGATCGCCGGTGCCTTCACCGTGAGGGTCGCCGCCGTACGGTCCCGGACCCCGGCCGTGTCGTCCCGTGAGTTCCTCGTCGTCGACGGCTCACGGCTCACCCACCGGGCACCGACCGCGCTGCTGGCCACGGGCTCCGGCATCGACGGCAAGGCCCTGCGTGCGGCCGTCCACGGCATGGACGACGACCTCACCGTACGGCTGCGCGACGAGGCGCGGGCGGCCTTCACCGACTCGCCGCTGCAGTCCGGCGCCGAGCGGATCTACGTGGCCGCCATCGCCGCCGGTGCGGGCTACGCCGTACTCGCCCTGCTGCTGTCGCTCATGCAGGCCGCCCCGGAACGCGCCACCCTCCTGGCCCGACTGCGCACCATGGGCCTCACCACGCGGCAGGGCGGGCAGCTGCTCGGCCTCGAAGCGCTCCCGCAGGCGCTGCTCGCCGCGGGGGGCGGCGTGTTCGTCGGCTGGGCCACGATCCAGCTCCTCGCACCCGGAGTGGACCTGGTGCGCCTCGCGCTGGCGGCCGCTCCCGACCTCGCGCCCGTGGACAGCGCGTCGCTGCGGGCCGACCCGTGGTCCCTGGCGGTCCCCGCGGCCGCCGTGGTGCTGCTCGCGGGAGCCGTCGTCGCCGTACAGGCCTGGTGGGCGGGGCGCCGCGGATCGATCACCGAACTCAGGGCAGGAGACACGCGATGACCGACACCACCCTGGAGCAACTGGAGAAACGCGCCGCTGCCCACCGCGACCGGCCCTCCTACGGGCACGACGCGCTGATCACCTGCGACCGTCTCGTGCGGATCTTCGCCTCCGACGGGGTCGAGGTGCAGGCCCTGCAGGGCCTCGACCTCCTCGTCAAGGACGGCGAACTGATGGCCCTCGTCGGCGCGTCCGGCAGCGGCAAGTCGACCCTGATGAACATCCTGGCCGGCCTGGACGTCCCCTCGGCGGGCGCCGCCAGGGTCGCCGGGTGCGACCTGCTCGCCATGGACGCCAAGGCGCGGCTGCGTTACCGCCGCGAGGTCGTCGGCTTCGTCTGGCAGCAGACCGCCCGCAACCTGCTGCCGTACCTGACAGCCGCACAGAACGTCGCGCTGCCCATGCAGTTGCGCGGCGGCGTCAGCCGCAGGCGCAAGGCCGAGCGCGTGCAGGAGCTGCTCTCCATGCTCGGCGTCGCCGACTGCGAGGGCCGGCGCCCCCACCAGATGTCCGGCGGCCAGCAGCAGCGCACCGCCATCGCCGTCGCCCTCGCCAACTCCCCGGCGGTACTGCTCGCCGACGAGCCGACGGGTGAACTGGACTCGGCGACCGGCGAGCAGGTCTTCGCCGCCTTCCGCCGCGCCAACGAGGAACTCGGCACGACCATCGTGATCGTCACCCACGACCAGGCGGTCGCCGGCGAGGTCCGCCGCACGGTCGCCATCCGCGACGGCCGCACCTCCTCCGAGGTACTGCGGCGCACCGAGGTCGACGCCGAGGGCCAGGAGTCGGTGGTGGCCCGCGAGTACGCGATGCTGGACCGGGCCGGGCGACTCCAGCTGCCCGCCGACTACACGGCGGCGCTGGGCATGGAACACCGCGTGATGCTGGAGCTCGAACAGGACCACATCGTCGTCCGGCCGGACGACGGACCTGACGACTGAAACGCCCCCGGGCCCGCCGGCGGGAGCGAAACGGCCGCCACTGGGCAGGGGGACGCGCAGGGGGTGTCCAGGGCGTAAGCGTCGCACCTCGCGCGAAGCGCGGTGAGGACGGCCGGTCCCGGAGACGCCCCGGAGCGGCCTCGGCCGCCGGGCAAACGGACCGGGCCGAGCCCGGCGGACGCCCCCGAAACGGAACCGGGCCACGCCCGCGACGCGTTACCCGGTGTGCCGCCCGCCCAAGGGCCCCGTCGGGGTGAGGGGAAGGCCGCCGATCCCGCCCGTACGGACCGCGACCGACCCGAAAGGCGTGCGCAGTCTCAGCCACGCGCCCGTCGACAGCAGCTCCACCGGCACACCCGGCCGGAGGAACCCGAGCGACTGCGCCGCGTGCACGGCACGCAACGGCAGGCCCGTCCCGGCGACCGTGCGCGACCAGATCTCGCGGCCGATCCGGTCGCGTTCGGCACGTGTGCGCCGCTCCGCGGGGAGCGCCTCGTCCCGCCCGCGGAACTCGGCGACGGCCGCCGCGAGCGCGCCCCGCATCGTGGCCACGTCCGGCAGCCCGGGCAGTTCCCGCCAGCCGCCGCGCGGCGGCAGGACGCCCGCCCACGGCGGGCCGGTGACGGCAGCCGGTACGGCGAACTCCGCACCGCCGAGCGACTCCAGCAGTTCGCCGGCGGAGACGGTCACGTCGAGGTGGACCGGCTCCGCGAGCCGTGCCGTGCGGATGGCGAGCACCTCGAACGACGGCGGCCGCCCGAAGACCGCGAGCGCACCTCCGCCCGCCTGCAGCCTGACCGCGGCGGCGCGGTCGTAGTGGATCAGCCGGGCGAGGAAGGCGGAGAGGTCCTCCGCCTCCCTCTCGTCGGCGAGCCGCAGACTCTGCACGGGTACGGACATGGGTGCGCTCATGCGACGAGGGCGCCCTCGGCGGCCTTGCCCGCGTCGTCGAGGTACTTCTCGAGGAAGGACTTCTCCTCGGCGGTGATCCGCCGGGGACGCTGCGCCTCGAGGTCGAACGGCACGACGACGGTCGAGGCCCGCACGTACACCTTCGTGGGATCGTCCGCTTCCTTGACCTCGTACGCGATGGTCAGGGACGCGGCGTTGATCTTCGTCACCCACGACTCGATGATCACCGGCTCGTGCCGGTGGACCAGCGGCCGCACGTAGTCGATCTCGTGCCGGGCGACCACGGAGCCGCCGGAGAACGACGGCGAGCCGTCCCCCGGCGCCAGCCGGAACATGAAGTCGATCCGCGCCTCTTCCAGATAACGCAGGAAGACGACGTTGTTGACGTGCCCGAAGGCGTCCATGTCCGACCAGCGGAGCGGGCAGTGGTAGATGTGACGGGCCATGCGCGGCATCAGCCCCGGGTGAGCTTCTTGTACGTGGCGCGGTGCGGGCGGGCCGCGTCCGGGCCGAGACGGTCGACCTTGTTCTTCTCGTACGACTCGAAGTTGCCCTCGAACCAGTACCACTTGGAGTCGCCCTCGTACGCCAGGATGTGCGTGGCGACCCGGTCGAGGAACCAGCGGTCGTGGGAGATGACCACGGCCGCGCCGGGGAACTCGAGCAGCGCGTTCTCCAGCGAGGACAGCGTCTCGACGTCGAGGTCGTTGGTGGGCTCGTCGAGGAGCAGCAGGTTGCCGCCCTCCTTGAGCGTCAGGGCGAGGTTGAGGCGGTTGCGCTCACCGCCGGAGAGGACACCGGCCGGCTTCTGCTGGTCCGGGCCCTTGAAGCCGAACGCGGAGACGTAGGCGCGGGACGGCATCTCGACCTGGCCGACGTTGATGTAGTCCAGCTCGTCCGACACGACGGCCCAGAGCGTCTTCTTGGGGTCGATGTTGGCGCGGCTCTGGTCGACGTAGGAGATCTTGACCGTGTCACCGATCTTGATCTTGCCGGAGTCCGGCTCCTCCAGGCCCTGGATCATCTTGAACAGCGTGGTCTTGCCCGCGCCGTTCGGGCCGATGATGCCGACGATGCCGTTGCGGGGCAGCGTGAAGGACAGGTCGTCGACGAGGACCTTGTCGCCGAAGGCCTTGCTCAGGTTCTCGACCTCGACGACGACCGAGCCCAGACGCGGGCCCGGCGGGATCTGGATCTCCTCGAAGTCCAGCTTCCGCATCTTGTCCGCCTCGGCGGCCATCTCCTCGTACCGGGCGAGACGCGCCTTGGACTTGGACTGGCGGCCCTTGGCGTTGGAGCGGACCCACTCCAGCTCTTCCTTGAGGCGCTTGGCGCGCTTCTCGTCCTTGCGGCCCTCGACCTTGAGGCGGGCGGCCTTCTTGTCGAGGTACGTGGAGTAGTTGCCCTCGTAGGGGAGCGCGCGGCCGCGGTCCAGCTCGAGGATCCACTCGGCGACGTTGTTCAGGAAGTACCGGTCGTGAGTGACGGCGACGACGGCGCCCGCATACTTCGACAGGTGCTGCTCCAGCCAGTTCACCGACTCGGCGTCGAGGTGGTTGGTGGGCTCGTCGAGGAGGAGCAGGTCGGGGGCCTCGATCAGCAGCTTGCAGAGCGCGACGCGGCGCTTCTCGCCACCGGAGAGGTTGACGACCGGCCAGTCGCCGGGCGGGCAGCCCAGGGCGTCCATGGCCTGCTCGAGCTGGGCGTCGAGGTCCCACGCGCCCGCGTGGTCCAGGTCCTCCTGGAGCTTGCCCATCTCTTCCATGAGCGCGTCCGAGTAGTCGGTCGCCATGAGCTCCGCGACCTCGTTGAAGCGCTTGAGCTTGCCCATGATTTCGGCGGCGCCGTCCTGGACGTTCTCCAGCACGGTCTTCGACTCGTCCAGCTTCGGCTCCTGCATGAGGATGCCGACGCTGAAGCCGGGCGTCAGGAACGCGTCGCCGTTGGAGGGCTGCTCCAGTCCGGCCATGATCTTCAGCACGGTGGACTTACCGGCGCCGTTGGGGCCGACCACACCGATCTTCGCACCGGGCAGGAAGCTCAGCGTCACGTCATCGAGGATGACCTTGTCGCCGTGCGCCTTGCGCGTCTTGCGCATCGTGTAGATGTACTCAGCCAAGAGAAACCGTCCGGCAGGAAGTGGGTGGGCAGATACACCCATCTTGCCGTACGCCGCCCCCCGGACGGAAACCGCGCCCGCTGCCCGTCGGTGCCCGCCTCCGGTACGGCCCCGGCTGCGGGACGCGTGGACGCCCGTGGTCCCTCCCCGGGCACGGAAAAGAGCCCGGCACGTCCCCGTGCCGGGCCCTCTCCTCATACTGCTGTCACTGTGCGCAGCAGGGCTGTCACTCGCCGGCGGTCGCCTTCTTCTTACGGAGGAAGAAGACCGCGCCGCCGCCCGCCAGCACCAGCGCTATCGCGATGCCCGCGATCATCGGGGTGGCGCTGGAGCCGCCCGTCTCGGCGAGGTCGCCCTCGAGGCCCGCGGAGGTGCCGCCCGCCGAAGCGGGGCTCGGCTGCGAAGAGGGGGTCTCGGTGCCCGGCTGCGCGGGCGCGCTCGCCGTCTTGCAGTCGAGTACACCCTTGAAGTTCTTCTTGAAGCCGCCCGGCCCGGTGATCGTGAAGTCGTAGGCCTGGTCCTCGGCGACCGGCACCGTCACGGTCCGGGACTCCCCGGCCTCGATGGTGTGCTCGTAACCGGCCAGCGAGAAGGTGAACGGCTCGTCGCCCTTGTTGCCTGCCGTGATGTCCACGCCGCCCTTGGCGCAGTTCTTCTTCGCCGACAGGGACGGGATGGCTCCCGCCTTCGCCCAGGTCGCCGTGGCCTTCGCGGAGACCGTGGACTCGCTGGATCCGGCGAGGATCTGCGTCTGGCTCTTGGTGGCGCTGGCGAAGGCCCGTCCCACCGGCACGGACATGGTCGCCTGGACGCTGAGTTCGGCCGTCCCGTCCGCGGCGTCCTCAGGGACGTCGAAGTACAGCTCGGTGCCGTCGGCCGCGGAGGCGACCGGCTTCCCGGCCTTGTCCGTGACCTTGACGCCGCTCGCCGCCGCGTCGGCCGGCGGGGTCACCGTGACCTGACCGGCGTCGGTGCGGACGGTCACCGGGCCCAGCCGGCTGCCCGGCTTGCCGGAGACGGCGTTCGGCTCGAGGCTCAGCGACGCCTTGGGCTCGCCGAGGTCCTTGGCGGACTTCTCGAGCCAGTCGGCGAGCTGCTCCGCCGCCGGGTCGGACGCGGTCACGTCCGCCTTGTCGGAGAAGCGCCAGATCGCCACCTGCGTTCCCGCGGCCGCGGTCTTGTCCGTCAGCGGTCCGTCGAGGTCCGCGCTCTCGGCCAGGGCCGCGAGATCGTTGACCTGAGGGTAGGAGTTCTGCAGGATCCAGCGGATCTTGCCCGCGTCCTGGTTCTTGTTCAGTGACGTCTGGTCCCAGGACGTCTCCACATACTTGGCCTGGTCCTGGGTCGGGTTGTGGATGTCGATGCAGTAGGTCTGCAGCTGACCGCCACCGTCGACCGTCATTTCGAAGAGACCCGCGAGGATCTCCTGGTCCTTGCCGTTGGTGTGCAGTACCGCCTGGTCATACGTCTGCAACCCGTCGAGCGTGGCAAGCGCACCGCCCTGGTGCTGGACGGCATCGTCGGCGACGGCCGCACCGGCACCGGCTACGGCGCCGGCGGCCATCAGACCGGATGCCACCGCCACCGCGGTGAGACGTCGTGCGGTGCGCCGCCGGCGTACGGCAGACGCAGAGAACACAGCAAACACAGCAGAATTCCCCTCCGGGCGAGACCTTTCGCGTGTGACGCGTGGGGGAAGTGCCTCGCCAGCAGACTCAAGTGCCCCGTGAGTACTCGGGAATCCTATGGACGGCGCGCACCCCGATCCCCGGTCATGCCGTCAGATAACCATTCCGACTCAGAATCGTTATCCCGACCGGTCGGTTCACCCCCGATCGCCGCTTTCACACCCGTTCCCGGCCGGCGGCGGAATCACCCGGCTCTGCCCAACTCCCCTCAATGGGCGGCCCCTACGGGCTCACGAGGCGCCCCCACCCCATCGCCGTCGGCCGGTGAACCCCGCTCCGGCGCGTTCGGCCGGTTCCTGGCCACCCGCCGGAACGCCGAGGTCCCGCGCGTGAGGTCGTGTCCCACCGCTAGTGCGTCGATGTCCACGAACGTCCGCCGTCTGCCGTCCGTTTCCTCCTCACGCACCTTCAACCGGCCGTGCACGAGAAGTGGTTCCCCCACTGAGACGGAACCGGTGAGATTCTGCGCGAGCGAACGCCAGGCGAAGACCGTGTAGAAGCTCGTCGGCCCGTCGGTCCAGTTACCGCTCCGGCGGTCCCAGCGTCGCGACGGCACCGCGAAACGGAATCGCGCCATCCCTCCCGTGGCCGTTTCCCGGTACTCCACATTCGTGGCGACATTCCCCACCACCGTCACCATGGTGTCGTTCATGACGGTCACCTCCCCGTCCGGCTGCGTGTTCCCGGTCGTTGACGACCCGATTGCCGTCGACCGGACTCCATGCTGGACCGGACGGAAGGATCCCGCAGGGGCCTGTGGACGAGCACGCCTCTGTGGACAACCCCGTCACCCGATACGGCTACGCACCCTTCCCGGCAGGGTTCCGGGCCCCGGTTTCGCCGAACCGGAGACCGCCGCGTACTGCTCCCGCACCTCCCGGTACCGCATGAGCTCCGCCGCGATCGGATCGAGCACCTTGGCCCGCCCGCACCCCGCCGCCGCCTGGTGCAGCCGGCGCCGGGCCTCCTGCCCGTACCGCCGTGCGGGCCCCTTGGTCGCCGCCGCGCACGCCCATTCCACCAGCGGGCCGCCCAGGATTCCGCCGAGCATCACCAGCACCGGCGGAATGAGCCCCGGCTCCAGTACGCCGACGATCTGGCCCACCAGCCACAGGCCGCCGAAGATCTGCAGCAGCGTCATCGCCGCCTGCGCGAGCACCGCGGCCGGCCACCATGCGGGACGCAGCGGCCGTCCCTTGGTCTCCGCCGCCTCACGCGCCGCCAGTTCGTCGAGCGCCTCCGGCAACCCTTCGGCCCCCCGCGCGGCCGCTTCCCGTACCGCCTGCCCCCATGGCGTCGGCAGACCGTGCGCGGCCTCGTCGGCAACGGCGCGGACCGCCTGCTCGACCCGCTGGCGTGCAGTCGGCTCCTCCTCCGTGGGCACCGGGGGCTCGGACGACGCGGCCCCCGGGGTGCGCTTGCGCTCGTACCAGCGCCACAGCCTCAGCCACGGAGTGCCGCACGCCCGGCCGGCGTTCCTGCGCCACTCGCGCTCCGCCGCCTCACCGACCGCCGTCGCGCCGATCGCCTCCGCGAGGCGCGCCGAGAAGTCCTCGCGGGCCCGCTCGTCCAGACCGGTCCGGCCGTCGGCGACGTACACGGGCCGCAGCTTCGCCGCCGCCGCGTCCACATCGGCGGACAGCCTGCGCGCCGCCGCGCTCCGCTCCTGGACGAACGCACCGACCATCTCGCGCAGTTCCCCCACTCCCTCCCCGGTGAGCGCCGACACCGCCAGGACGGTGGCGCCCGGATCGCCGTGCTCCCCCAGCGCCATGCCGTCCTCGTCGAGCAGCCTGCGCAGGTCGTCGAGGACCTGGTCGGCGGCCTCGCCGGGCAGCCGGTCGATCTGGTTGAGCACGACGAAGGTGATCTCGGCGTGTCCGGCGAGGGGCCGCAGATAGCGTTCGTGCAGGGCCGCGTCGGCGTACTTCTCCGGGTCGACCACCCAGATCACCGCGTCGACCAGGGCCAGCACCCGGTCCACCTGCTCCCGGTGCCGCACGACGGCCGAGTCGTGGTCCGGCAGGTCGACCAGTACGAGCCCGTGCAGCTGTTCGTCGCCGTCACCGCCGGCGAGCGGCTTGCGCCGCAGCCGGCCGGGGATCGCGAGCCGGTCGAGCAGCCCCGCCGCCCCCTCCGACCAGGTGCAGGCGATCGGCGCGGACGTGGTCGGCCGGCGCAGCCCGGTCTCGGCGATGCGCACCCCGGCGAGCGCGTTGAACAGCGCCGACTTGCCGCTCCCCGTCGCACCGGCGATGGCCACGACGGTGTGGCGGGACGAGAGCCGCTGCCGCGCGGCGGCCTCGTCGAGCACGCGTCCCGCCTCCGCGAGGGTCTTCCCGTCCAGCCGGGTCTGCGACAGGCCGAGCAGCTCGCGCAGGGCGTTGAGCCGCTCCCGCAGCGGGCCGCCGTACGTGCCGCCGATGGGCAGGTGGTCGTCGCCCGCCTGGTGACTTCCGTCGAGACCCTCGCCGCCCCGGGCCGCGGTCATGCCCTCTCCCTCGCCCGCCTCCGGCGGCTGACCGGCCCGGCGGGCGATCAGACCGTCGTCCCAGCGGTCACCGGTCTCGTTCTGGTCGTCGGTGATGGCGGTCACCCGCGGTCACCTCTCCTTCTGCAGTAGAGACAGCGCTGCAATCAGCTCGGCCTGTGGTTCCGGGCTCACCTCGAGCCCGTCGAGGGGCGCGAGGCGGCGCTCCCGCTCGCTGTTCAGCACGTCGTCGACGTACGTCGTCACCAGCTCGCCGCCCTTGTCGCGCAGCCGCAGCGCGCTCTGGGCGCCGATCCGCTCGGCGAGCCGCTCGCCCGCGCTGCGCGCCCGGCGACCGCCCAGGAGCGCTGCCGCGAGCAGTGCGGCGACCGTCTCGGGGTCGGGAGCGGCGTTGCGTTCCATGCCCCGCACCTCTTCCTCCGCGAGCTCCTCGAGGACCCGGCGCCAGCGCCGTACGGCCATGCCGATCCGCTCCCCCACCTCCAGGTCGCGCCGGCGGTTCACCGTGACGGCGGCGGCCGCGGGCTCACGCCGCCAGGCGTTCTCGACCTGTTCGTCGGCGGCGGCGACGGCGCACTGCAGCAGGGCGGACAGGCTCGCGACGAGGGAGTCCAGCAGCTCGCCGGCCGAACTGTCGCGTGGATAGCCGCGCCAGCGCGTCCGCGCGTCACCCGCCAGCACGGCACCGGCCCGCACCTGCTTGCGCACCCGTCCGCGCTGCGACTCGTACGCCTCCTCCACCGCGCCCGTGAGCCGTACGGCCGCCGCGTACTGGGCGGCGACGGCGCTCGCGAGCTCCGGCATCCGCACATTGAGTGAATCGATCACGCCACCGGCCGTACGTCCCAGGGCCTGCTGACGCGCCGCCGGGTCCTGCGCCCGGTGCGCGAGCCAGGAGAACAGCCCCGCGACGGCCGTGTTGGGCAGCAGCCCGTTCGCGCCCCCGGCCGACTCCGGCAGCTCCGGGATCGTGAACCTCGGCACCTCGCCGAGCCCGGCCTTCGTCAGCAACGCCGCGTACTGCCGCGACACCTCCTCGATCACCTGGTGCGGCACCCGGTCGAGCACGGTGACCAGCGTGGCGTTGTACTCCTTCGCCGTACGCAGCAGATGCCACGGCACGGCGTCCGCGTAGCGGGAGGCCGTCGTCACCATCACCCACACGTCGGCGGCGCAGAGCAACTCCCCCGCGAGCAGTCGGTTCTCCACGACGAGGGAGTCGATGTCCGGCGCGTCGAGCAGCGCGAGCCCGCGCGGCAGGGACGACGCGGTCTCGATCCGCAGCGCCTTCTCGTCGACGGCAGGCCGGCCGCCCGTCCTGCGGGGCGGGTGCTCCTCCTCCACCTCGTCCTGCGGCGGCAGCCAGACGCGGGGGAGCTGGGGCAGCACCCGCATCCCTGCGAACCAGTGGTGATCGTCGGGATGGCACACCAGCACCGGCGTCCGGGTGGTGGGCCGCAGAACCCCCGCCTCACTGACCCGCCGCCCCACAAGGGAGTTGACGAGCGTGGACTTCCCGGCCCCCGTGGATCCGCCGATGACGGCGAGCAGAGGCGCTTCGGGTTCTTTGAGGCGGGGCACCAGATAGTCGTCGAGCTGAGCGAGCAGTTCGGCCCGCGTCTGCCGCGCCCGTGGCGCCCCTGCGAGGGGGAGCGGTAGACGCACGGCGGCGACACGGTCGCGCAGGGCGGAAAGTGCGTCGATGAGCTGAGGCCGTGCATCCAAGGTCACCACAAGCGAAGAATGCCCAATTTTGGCGGCTTTTTGAAGCGTATGACGATCTCTGCGCGCCGATCCGACAGACGGGACACACGGGACGAGTGGGACGCAGGCATAACGAGTGCACAACACCCGCGACGTGAGACGTCAAAAGCGATGCATGAATCGCACCTGCCTGCGATTATCGTTCCGCTTCACCGAACCTCCACATCGTGCCACGCAGGTGAAGCAACCGGGCCAAGGGGATCGGAGCCCTATCCTTGTGCCCGGCAAGGTCACGGACCACCCGACCGGGGCTCCAGGCCACCGGCCCCCGTAGCTCAGTGGATAGAGCAGGCGCCTTCTAAGCGCTTGGCCGCAGGTTCGAGTCCTGCCGGGGGCGCTCCCAGCGCACCACTGCGAGGCCCTCCGACCCGGAGGGCCTTTTCGCTGGTCAGGGGCACGGTAGCGGGTCGGGCGTAGCGGACACGTAAGCGCCGGACCGATCGAGGCGGCCCCTTTCCACTCGCCGCGCGCGGCATCCGGTCACTCGCTCAAGGCCGCTCCCTTCACCACCCCTCGTGCGGCGGCTCCGGTCGCCTCCCCTGCCACACTGGCGCCCAGCCGCCGAAGAGCGGCTTCAAGGGGGTAGGCGTGGGAGCGGCTTTCGGGGCGATGGCGCTGGTTGTACTGATCCTGGTGATCACACTCGCGTTCGCGGGGACCGTGCTCGGCATTCATGGGCTGCTACTCGGACGAATGCCGGGCAGTTGGCTGCCGCGGCACGTCAGGCGACCAAGGGTGTGGGGCGCCGGTGCCTTGCTGCTGGTGGGCGGCACATTCTGGTCTCCGACCGTCGCCGTCATCGGAGTGGGGCTCCTCGCTATCGCTCACGTGAGGACAGGCTGAACCGGGGACGCAGTGATCAGCCAGAGGGCGGGGCGGCCTCCCCGGGAGCCCGGGGGTCAGGTCCCGGGCGCCGGGGCGAGGAGTTCCAGGGCCTCCTCCCAGTGGAAGTCCGGCTCGTCGTCGGACTCCGTGCCGCGAGGGCGGTGTGAGCCGATCAGGACGCCCATCTCCCGGAGGCGTTCCAGGCTGCGCGGGTACGCGGGGTGGGCGGCCTGGGCCGCGTTCAGGTACGGGAGGGCGGCGGTCGGGATGCCGGAGCCGTAGGCCTCGCACAGGATGCCGAGCGCGAGGGTGTCGGAGACCCCGGCCGCCCACTTGTTGATCGTGTTGAAGGTGGCCGGGGCGACCGCGATGGCGTCGGCCGGAGGCAGCGGGCGCGGTTCGCCCGGCAGGCGCCAGGCCGAGCGGATCGGGTAGCCGGTCTGTACCTCGACCGCTTTGTCGTCGATGAAGCGCAGGCCCTGCGGGGTGGCGACGACGCCCACCTCCCAGCGCTGCTCCTGTGCGGCGGTGATCAGCTTGCCGACCTCGCCGGCGATTTGGGAGGCGCAGACGACGACGTAGAGGAAGGGTTTCTTCGGCGGTACGGGCTGCTCTGGCTGCTCGGTCACGCGGGGACTCCCGATGTGCGGCTGGAAGGGGTGGAGTTCAGCAGCGTACGGCCCCGCGGGCCATGGCCGGCGGCCCGGACAAGCCGCTGTGACAGACTCCCGCGCATGGGACTCGACCAGGAACTCGTGGACGCGGCCATGGCGCTGCTGAACCGGCGCTGGCCCGCGGAGGAGCCCGGCGGGGCGGCCGCCGTGCGGCTGGCCGACGGGGGAATTCTGAGCAGCATCGGACTGGACAACATGAACGGAGCCGTGACGCTCTGCCACGAGACGGGGGCCTTCATCCAGGCGTACACCCAGGACCGGGCCGTCACGGCATCCGTCTGCGTCTGCCGGGACCTGGACCACGACAGGGTCCTGATCCTGCCGCCCTGCGGCATCTGCCAGGAGCGGCTGGCGCTCTGGGGACCGGCCGTCGAGGTCGCCGTCCCGCAGGAGGACGATCCGACCCGCTGGGAGTCGCGCACCCTCGAGCAGGTCAGCCCCTACTACTGGGGAAGGTATTTCACCGACGGCAAGTGGCCCTCGACGGCACAGCACAGTGAATGACAAGAGAGGGGCAACGGGCGCGTACAACGCTCCAGGACGCTGCGACGCTCGGGCAGCTCGGATCGTCCGGTTCGGCGAAGGCACGCCGGGCCGTCACCGAGGGGGTGCCCGTCGTCGACGAGCGGGAATCCTCAGGCTCCTGGACGACGTACGGTCCGGAGGCGCACGACCTGCCGGTGCCGGCGACCGCCCCGGTCCCGTCGGCCCCGCCTGCCGGGACCACGCGGCGCCCGCCGTGGCAGTCGGTACAAGGCCCTGCGTACAACCGTGCGCAGGGCCTTTCGCATTGCTGCCTGCCCACTGCCCACTGCCGCTCACCACCCGCTCACGACGCGTACAGCCACGCGATCAGTCAAGTGAACAGCCATCCGCACGGTCTCCGTACGGCGCGCGTTGAACGCCCCGGTCCTCGCGCCCGTACTCACCCCTGTGTGCCGTGCCAGTCACCACAGCGGCTCCCCGAGTGCCATCACGCAACTGTTTCCTCACATGCCGAGCCGGGAGGCATCTATGCATTCGAACCGACGCGCAGCACGTTCCGGGGTCTCCATGCGGGTCGTCGCAGTGGTCACCGCCGCTGTGGCCGCGATCGCCCTGGTGGTCGTCCTGGTCCAGACGGGCAGCGGAGAGGCCACCGCCGGCACCACGGCGGCGGGCGGGTCCGCACAGCACGGAGCCGGTCACGCGGGGGCCGGATTCTCCGGTGCGACGGCCGCGGAGGCCCAGGGGCCGCAGAAGGTGACCGATGTGGACCGGACGTTTCTCGTGAAGGTGCGGCAGGCCGGGCTGTGGGAGATACCCGCCGGGCGGCTGGCTCAGACGCATGCCTCCAGCGAGGCCGTGAAGCGTGCCGGACTGCATCTGATCGACGGTCACAGCAAGCTCGACCAGCTCGTGCGCGAGGACGCCGAGATCCTCGGTGTCGAACTGCCGAACGAGGCCACCGAGGAGCAGCAGGGCTTCGTGCGGCAGATGGAGAACGCCCGGGGCGAGGAGTTCGACCGGCTCTTCGCCAACCTGCTCCGTTCGTCGCACGGCAAGATCTTCGCCACGATCGGTGAGGTCAGGGCCGCCACGCAGAACGATCTGATCCGCCGTCACGCCCGTCAGGCCAACCAGACGGTGCTGGACCACCTCGAGGTCCTGGAGGACACGGGGCTCGTCGATGCCGCGACGTTCGCCGAGGTCGAGGCCGCGGTCGAGCCGAAGTAGTCCGCGCCCACCGCGCCGCGGCGCACCGGACCCCCTGGCCGTGGACACGGCGCGGCCAGGGGGACGAAAAATCCCTTGCACTGTGCAATGCTTCTCGTGGTGGAGGACCCGGCGGCCCGCCGGCCTCTGCCCGGGAGCGGCACTGGCACGGTGACGCAGCTCGACCACCGCATGCCGGCGATGTCGACCGGGTCCTCCCCGTTCAGCCCAGACCGCTCCTCATGCCGCCGCCGGCGTCGCCGGCGGCGGCCTCGTCAGCGCGTGGGACGCGGCGGGCCCAGGTCCGACCAGCCGAGCGGATACAGCCCGCCGTCCTCGTCCGGAACCGCCGGTTCACCGCCGGCCTCCGTGAAAGCAGCAAGTGCGTCGACGAGCGCGGCCCGCTGTGCCGGGCCGAGCCGTTCGACGATGGCCGCGATCTCCTTGCGGCGCTGCGCGGTGACGTCCTCCACGATGCGCCGGCCCTCCGCCGTCAGCCGCAGCACCGTCTCGCGCCGGTTGTCGGGGTTGACCTGACGGTCCGCGAGGCCCGCGGCGATCAGCCGGTCCATCATCCGCATGGCGGTCGACGGGTTCACCCCGAGCCGGTCGGCGAGTGCGACCAGTTTCGCCGGCCCCTCCAGTGAGAGCACGACCAGCAGCCGGAACTGCGGCAGCGTCACCTTGTCCTCGACCGCGGCGAGCGAGCGGGCGGAGACGGCGACGAGCAGCCGGGAGGCGGTCAACACCGCCCGGGTCACGGCGTCGACATCGTCCATCCCTCGTGAGGAGTACGAGGAGTGCGCTGGTTCCGTCATTTCTTCTTTGTACCGTGCGCCGGCCCCGTACCGCGTGCCGGCCTCGCAGCAGGCGCACCGCCCGGGGCTCCCGCCACGCCCCGGCACCCGCCGGACTCACACGCGGCGGTAGCGGATCAGCAGCATCGCGGCGTCGTCGTGCGGCGGTGCCTGCGCGTACTCCTCCATGTCCGCGCGCAGCGCCCCGAGCGCCGCTTCCGGGTCGTCGGTCTTGAGCAGATGGCCGCGTTCGCCGAGCGGGTAGAACCGGCCGGCCGGGTCGCGGGTCTCCGTGACGCCGTCCGTGTAGAGGAACATCTGGTCCCCCGGCGCGAACTCCGTCGCGAACGGCTCCGGACCGGCCGTACCGTGCAGGCCCAGCCCGAGCGGCAGCGCGCGCCGGGGCGGCTCCGCGAAGGTCACCGTGCCGTCGGCGCGCACGACCAGCGGCGCGGGGTGCCCGTAGTTGAGAAGGACCACCCCTTTGTCCGCCGCGAGTTCCGCCAGGACCGCCGTGACGAACTTCTCCCCGCCCTGCAGCTCGCGTTCGAGTGCCCTCTCCAGCCGTTCGCCGACCCCTTCGAGCTCGTCCTCCTCGTGCGCGGCCTCACGGAACGCTCCGAGGACGACGGCCGCCGTCTCGACCG
This sequence comes from Streptomyces peucetius, assembly GCF_025854275.1. Classification (NCBI taxonomy): domain Bacteria; kingdom Bacillati; phylum Actinomycetota; class Actinomycetes; order Kitasatosporales; family Streptomycetaceae; genus Streptomyces; species Streptomyces peucetius. The sequence goes on from NZ_CP107567.1 coordinate 2,684,750, forward strand.
CTTCGAGCCCCTTGCCCTGGACGTCACCGACGATGACCCGGACACCGCCGGGTGAGGTGACCACCTCGTACAGGTCGCCGCCGATCCGGGCCTCCGCGAGCGCCGAGGTGTACGAGACGGCCACCCGCAGATGGCCCGCCGTGCGCGGCACGGGCCGCAGCAGTACGCGCTGCGCGACCTCCGCGATGGAGCGCATGCTGGCGAGTTCGGCCTCCCGCCGCTGCCGCATCACCGCCGCCGCGATGCCCGCGCCGGTCACGCCGGCGACGGAGGCCATGGCGGAGTACCAACGGCGTTCGCCGATCACGTCGTCGTAGATGCCGAGGCCGAGGCAGAACACCAGTGACAGAAGGCCGATCAGGGCCGTGCGCCGCCAGCCGCCCACCAGGCCGGCGAAGGCGGGACCGAGAGAGACGAGCGCCAGGTATCCCACGCTCGATCCGGCTGTCACGTCGACCACGGCCACGATGCCCATCACCAGGAAGGGCAGGGCGGACAACAGTCGGAACCGCGACTGCTTCTCGTCGGCCAAGGCGGACTCCGGGCGTTTGGTCGGACGGTGACGGTGGCGGATACGGGAGCGGACGGTGGCGGGCACAGGGGAAGTGACGGGTGGCGGTGGAGGTGGCGGGGACGGCCCTGGCCTGCGGCGCAACCGAGCGGCCGGTCGAGCGGGCGGGGAGCGGCGGCTCCACCACCCCTGGCTGACCTGGCCACCACCTTTAGACTATGCAAAGGTTGCACAGTCGAATCGCCCTGTTCCGCCCCCGTTACCGAATCGAAGCCGCTCTCACAGAACTCCCGGCCGAGGTTCTCTGCCCCGCCCGCCAAATGTCCATGCCACCCCCGCACCGCCGCTGACGAGAGGCAGGTTCGTGACTCATCCGCACCCCGCGCCGCAGCGCCGCCCTCCGCTCCCCCGCGGCTGGAAGCGCTTCGCGGCCCGCCTTCCGATCCATCTGTACCGGATCGGTCTCGGACCCCTGTTCGGGCGGCGTCTGCTTCTGCTGATCCACACCGGCCGTACGTCCGGCCTGACCCGCAAGACGGTCATAGAGGTCGTGGAGCACGACCGGGTCGGCGGGGCGTGGACGGTGGCGTCCGGCTTCGGGCCCGGGGCCCAGTGGTACCGCAACCTCCTCCACACGCCGCAGGCCACCATCCAGGTCGGCCGCCGCTACTACCCCGTGACCGCCCACCCGGTCACGGCGGAGGAAGGCGGTCGCCTCATGGCCCGCTACGCGCCCCGCCACCCCTTCGCCGCCCGGCAGCTCTGCCGGTTCATGGGGTACGAGGTCGACGGCAGCGAGGCGGACTACCGGCGGGTGGGCGAGTCCATCCCGTTCCTGCGCCTGGAGGCGGCGCCGGGGAGCTTCTGACCCGGCCCGGTCCCGTCGCGGCGTCACGGCGTCGCGGCGCAGACCAGGAGGACGAACGCGGCGAGGGCGAGAAGAGTACGGACCAGGTGCAAGGCGTTCCACCTGGACTCGAAGGCCGCTCGCGCCTCCCGGGCGGGTACGGACCGTGCGGAGCTCTCCGACGCCGCCAGGGCGTTGTTCAACGGGACGTTGCCGGCGGAGGTGACCAGGTGGCCGGCGACCGCGCAGACCAGCGCGGCGACGACCAGCCACCGGTCCGTCGCTGTGCGGCCGTCGACGGGGACGAAGAGGGCTGCCGCCGGGAAGCCGACGCTGCCCAGGAAGACCAGCATGAACGTGGCGCGCGGCACCTTCTCGTTGAGGCGTCGCATGGCGGTCACGAACTGGTCGTCGGACAGGCGCGCGAGCGCCGGCATCACGCCGGTGAGGAAGATGACGAAGAAACCCGCGTACAGACCTGTGGTGACGACGGCGAGAGCGAGCAGCAGGGCGGCCATGCCGTTCATGATGGCGTGACGCGGAGGCCGATGCGCCGTCTTTTCACACACGGGGTTGTCGGGGTCCGGTCGCCGCCCGACTCCCGACCGGCCCCGTCCGACCCCGCCCAGCCCTACCTCAACAGACCCCGCCTCCTTGTCCGCAGCGCTCAGTCGCGCGAGCGCCGCTGCGCCTGGTCGATCGCGTCCGCCAGTTCACCGACCGCGCTGTCCTCGGTCACCTCGGCCAGCGCCCGCGCCCGGTCCTCCAGCGCGGCCAGTCCCGGCGCGCCCGGCATCGAGCCGCCACGCAGCGACTCGGCGAAGTACGCGGCCACCGCGGTGATCTGGAGCCGCTCGGACGGCGCGCCCCACAGGGCACCCTCGACGGCGTCGGTCTCGATCGAGCCGCTCTCCTCGTGCGGTGCCCGGGTCTTCGGGTCGAGCCAGCGCACCGTCGCGGTCGCGACATGGCCACTGGCGCCGTCCCGCAGACGCACCGCGTACAGCGCGGTGACGGTGTGGCCGGGGCCCACCTCGCCGCCGTCGACGCGGTCGTCGCGGAAGTCCTCGTCCGCGACCTCGCGGTTCTCGTAGCCTATGAGCCGGAACTGCTTGACCGTCTGCGGGTCGAACGCGACCTGTGCCTTGGCGTCCCGCGCCCGCAGTTCCACATGGCGGGGCAGCTGGTCGACGAACACCTTGCGGGCCTTCTCGTCGGTGGACACATAGGTGGTGTGCCCGTCGCCCTTGTCGGCGAGGCGTTCCATCAGCTCGTCGCCGAAGGAGCTGCCGACACCGACGCCGAACAGCGTGATGCCGTGGTCCCGGCGGGCGTCCTCGATCCGTTCGAGGATGGCCTCGGCCTCCGTCTCACCGGTGTTGGCGAGGGCGTCGGACAGCAGCACCACTCGGTTGGTCGCCCCGGTCCTGCGGCCCTCGACCGCCTCGTCGTAGCCGGTGGTGACGCCCGCCTCCACGTTGGTGGAGTCGGTGGGCTCCAACTCGTCGATGACCGAGTGGATGCGGTCGCGATTGCCGTCGAGGCGCGTCATCGGCAGCCGGGTCTCCGCCTCGCCGCTGAAGGTGACGACGGCGACCGAGTCGCTGCCGCGGAGCTGGTCGGTGAGGGTCCCGAGGGACCTCTTGACGAGGTCGAGCCGACCGCGCTCCGCCATGGAACCGGAGATGTCGATCACGAAGGTGAGGGCGGCGGGAGGCCGGTCGGCCTCGGGGTCGGTGGGCCGGGTGGAGAGCCCGACCCGTACGAGGGCCCAGTCCTCGCCCTCGTACTCCGCGGAGTCGGGTCGGGAGGCCTTGATCTCGCCGTCGGCGCCGCCGTTCGGCCGTGCTCCGTCGACGGTCACGGAGAAGCCGTTGTCCTTGGGCCGCGGGTAGTCCTGACGGAAGCTGTTGATGAACTCCTCGGGCCGGACCTGCCCCGGCGTGGGCGTCCCGCCCTCTTTGAGAAGGCGGCGCGTGTAGTCGTAGGAGGCGGTGTCCACGTCGAGGGCGAAGGTGGACAGATAGTCGGCGGGCGGCGCGAAGTCCCGCTTACCCTCCGCGCTCTCGTCGCCCTCCCGGTTCGGCCCGCCCTTGCCGCCGTCCGGCAGGACGGGCGCGGGCGCGCCGTCGGGCCGCCCGCCGTCGTAACTCGCGTCGGTGGCCCGGTTCCCTGAACCGGACCCGCAGCCTGCGGTCAGCAGTACTCCACCGGCCAGGACGGCCGCCGCAACCGTCCTGCCCATCCTCGAACCCACCCCTGCACGGAACATCATCCGGTCTCCCCCTCGGGTCGTCGGCACTTGTGAATGTGACGTCCCAGTCGGCCGGACGGAGCAGTCGGTGGCGTTGCGGAAGGGTCTCGATGCGGCAACAGGGCGCATGGTTCGCCCGCTATGCGCATGATGTCCTACGACACGATGTCCTTGCGGGCGAAGTTCCGGAACGCGAGCGCGAACAGGACCAGTGCGTACGTGACGGAGACCGCCGCCCCCTTGAGCATGCCCGTCCACTCCAGCTGCGGCTGCAGCGCGTCGATCCAGGCGAACTGCCAGTGCGCCGGCAGTACTTCGCGCCAGCCGCCCAGTGCGGTCACCGCGTCCAGCACATTGCCGATGATGGTCAGGCCGACGGCGCCGCCGACCGCGCCCAGCGGGGCGTCGGTCTTGGTGGACAGCCAGAAGGCCAGGCCTGCGGTGACCAGTTGGGAGACGAACACGAACGCCACGACGAGCCCGATACGGGCCAGCGTGTCGCCCGCCGCCAGTGAGCCGCCGGTCGGAAGCTTCAGCGGCCCCCAGCCGTAGGCGATCGTTCCCGAGACGAGCCCGACCAGCGGCAGCAGCAGCATCGCCGCCGCGCTGAAGCCCAGCGCCACGGCGAGCTTCGACCACAGCAGCCTGGTACGCGGCACGGGGGCGGCCAGCAGATAGCGCAGTGAGGACCAGTTGGCCTCGGAGGCGACCGTGTCACCGTGGAACAGCGCCACCGGCACCACCAGGAGAAAACCGGCGGACACGAACAGGCAGGTCGCCGCGAAGTTCGCGCCGGAGGCGGTGGCGGTGTCCATCAGGGTGATCCGGCCGCCTTCCCGGCCGCCCGGAGTACCGCCGATGGCGAACGCCGCGATCAGGATCAGCGGCAGCACGCCCAGCACCCCGGCCATCACCAGGGTCCGGCGTCGTTTCAGCTGCCGCACCGCCTCGACCCGGAGCGGCAGGGTGTGCCGGGCCCGGTAGCCGGGGGCGGAGTCGACGAGCACCGCGCTCGGCGTGCCGGTCTTCACGGGCGCGCTCATGCGGAACCTCCGATCAGGGTGAGGAACGCGTCCTCCAGGCGGCGGTGCGGGCCCACGCCCGTCAGGGGCACGTCCAGCCGCACCAGTTCGGTGATCATGGCCGTGGCGGTGGCTCCGTCGAGCCGTACGAGCAGTCCGTCGTCCGTACGCGCCGCCGAGCCGATCCCGGGCAGCGCCGCGATCTTCTCGACGACCGCGTCCGGCACATCGCCGGCGGTGGTGACGAGCAGGGTGTCGCTCCCGCCGGTGATCTCGGCGACCGGCCCGGCCTGCACGAGCCGGCCACGGTCCATGACCACCAGGTGGGTGCAGGACTGCTCGACCTCCGAGAGGAGGTGGCTGGAGACGATGACGGTCCGGCCGCCCGCGGCGTAACGGATCATCACGTCCCGCATCTCACGGATCTGCGGCGGGTCGAGCCCGTTGGTCGGCTCGTCGAGGATCAGCAGGTCCGGCATGCCGAGCATGGCCTGGGCGATGGCGAGCCGCTGCCGCATGCCCTGCGAGTAGGTGCGCACGGCGCGGGCGAGCGCGTCCCCGAGGCCGGCGATCTCGAGCGCCTCCTCGATGTGCGCGTCGGCCGCGGGGCGGCCGGTCGCCCGCCAGTACAGCTCCAGGTTGTCGCGCCCCGACAGGTGGGGCAGGAATCCCGCGCCCTCGACGAACGCGCCGACCCGGGAGAGCACGGGCGCGCCGGGCCTGATCGCGTGGCCGAAGACGCGGATCTCGCCGTCGTCGGGCCGGATGAGACCCATCAGCATGCGCAGTGTGGTCGTCTTGCCGGCGCCGTTGGGACCAAGGAGGCCGAGCACCTGGCCCTTCTCGACGCGGAAGGACAGGTCCTGTACCGCGTACCGGTCGGCGGACTTCGCGTACCGCTTGGTCAGGCCGGTGATCTCCAGCGGCACGTCGGCACGCTCCGGGTCGGGGGCCGGTGCGACGGTGCGGCGGTGAGCGGTCAGCAGCAGCGCCACGGCCACGAGGGCGCCCGCGGCGGGCAGCCCCCAGACCCACCACGGCAGACCGGCCGCCTCGGTCCGCACGGCGGGCGCGGTGGGCACGGAGAGCCGCCCCGCGAGGGAGACGGTGTAGGTGGCCGGGGCGGCCGGTGAGGCGTAGCCGAGGTCGGTCGCCGACAAGGCGAGACGCAGCCGGTGCCCGGCGTCGACCTCGTGGTCCACGGCCGGGAGGGTCAGCTCGACCTCCTTGCCGGCCTTCGCGTCCTCGACCAGGACCGGGGCGACGAGTTGGGCGGGCAGCACCTGCTGCCGGCCGTCCGGGCCGACGTCGTAGACCTTGCCGAACAGGACGGCCTCGCCGCTGTCGGAGGCCACCTTCACCCTGATCGACGGCGAGCCGGTGATGCGCGTGGAGGCGCCGAGCGGCGCCGACTCGAAGCTCGCGAACTGGCCGGGGAAGTCGAGGGACAGACCGACGCCGAGCGAGGACAGCGCACCCGCGCCGCCGGTGAGGCCCGGGACCGCCGAGATGGCGGGCGGTGTGCCGCCGGCCGGGTTGGAGAAGCGCTGCTCGCGGCCGGTGAGCGTGAACTGCCGGGCGCTGTCGGTGAGACCGGGGTAGGCGGGGGCGGTCGCGCCCCGCAGCAGCGCCTGGCCGTCGGTGGAGTCGACGCCGCCGGTGCGGCTGACGCGGAAGGCGGGCCCGGTGTCCGCGCCCTTGTCCTCCTTCAGGTACCGGTCGAACCAGTCGGCGATACGGGCCTCGACGCGGTCGGTCTCCCGGTCGCCGCCGTCGTGGCCGCCGGCGATCCAGTCGACGGCGACGGGCGCGCCGTTGGCCTTGATCGTCTTGGCCATGGCGTCGGCGTGTGTGAGGGGGAAGAGCGAGTCGGACTGGCCCTGCACGATGAGCGCGGGCACCTTGATCCGGTCGCCGACGGCGGAGGGACTGCGGCTTTCGAGGAGCTTTCGCGCCAGGGCGTCGGCCTTCCCGGCGACGGCGACGCGCTCGTACATGGCGCACAGCACGGGCTGGAAGCGGCCGCATCCGTCGGGGTTCACCGGCACGGCGGTGCGGCCGGAGGCCGTGGTGGTCCGTGTGCCGCTGCCGGCGGCATCCTGGCCGGCAGCGCGGTCCTGGCCGGCCGGGGCTTCGCCCGCGGGCGGTTCGGCCGGCTCGCCGGGGTCGGCGGGCGGGCGGCCTCCCGGGGCCGTGCCGTCCGCCGCGGCCGTCGAGCCGGTGGTGAAGAAGATGCCGGCCCAGAGCTTCTTGAAGACGCCGTCGGGAAAGAGCGCGTCGGCGAGATTCCAGTAGGTGATCTGTGGCGCGATCGCGTCGACCCGCGGGTCGTACGCCGCGCCCAGCAGCGAGACGGCGCCCCCGTAGGAGGAGCCGCTCATGCCGACCCGCGGGTCGCCGTCCGCGTCGAGCTCGACCTCCGGGCGCTTCGCCAGCCAGTCGATCAGCCGGGAGACGTCCTTGACCTCGTGGTCCGGATCGTTCATCCCGATCTGCCCGGTGGACCGGCCGAAGCCGCGGGCCGACCACGTGAGCACGGCGTACCCGTCGCGGGCCAGCCGCTCGGCCTGCGCGCGGACGTCGTCCTTGCTGCCGCCGAAGCCGTGGCCGAGGAGGACGGCAGGTCGGCGGCCGTCGCCGCCGCTCGTGAAGTACGAAGTGTCGATCTTCGCCCCGGGCATGCTGTGCACCCGGTCCTCGCGGTGCACGGCGGGCGCGGTGTCGTCGGCGACGGCGGTCCACGTGCCGGCGCCGGCGAGGACGGCGAGGGCGGCGGCACCCGCGAGCCAGCGGTCCCGCGCCCGGGGAAGTCGGATCTGCATGGTTGAAACCCTAAGCGCACGCCGACCGGACGTCGGCTGCCGCCGGGCGGAACCTGTACGCCTCCTCGGGTAGTACGCGGCACCGCAGCCGTACACCAGGTGCGGTATCCGCAGAGGTTTCTGAGACGGTGACAGGGGCGCTCCCGACAACGGACATTCCGGACCGTGACGACGGGGCACACAAGATCCACACCTGGTGAACCCCCTTCAGGAGGGGTACTTTTCCGGCCAGTTACCCACCAGCCGCCCTCTTGTGGCGCAGGTCACATCACAGCACTCTGGTTCTCATAGCCGCACGTCCTGGCACCATGCACGCCCGTACTTGCCCGTAACAACCGGTCAACGAAAGGTCAGGTGCACGAGATGAGAGCCACTGCCCGTCGCGCCGGGGCGCTGATATCAGCAGTCGCCGCCGCGACCGGTCTCCAGTTCGCCGTCTCCCCCACCGCGCACAGCGCGTCCATCGGCGATCTTCGTCTCGCCCCCACTGCAACTGCCGTCCCGGGCAGCTGGATCGTCGTCCTCAAGGACGGCACGACCCGAGCCGCCGACCTCGGCGTCGCACCGAAGCACACCTACAGCAGCGTCCTCTCCGGCTTCTCCGCCGCGATGTCGCCCTCCAAGGCGAAGGAGCTCGCGGCCGATCCGCGGGTCGCCTACGTCGAGCAGGACTCCACGGTCCGGCTGAACGACACCCAGGCGAACGCCACCTGGGGCATCGACCGCATCGACCAGCGCGACCTGCCGCTGTCGAAGACGTACACCTACAACACGTCGGCGTCGAACGTGAACGCCTACATCATCGACACCGGGATCCGCACCTCCCACGCAGAGTTCGGCGGACGCGCGAGCGTCGGCACGGACACGGTGGGCGGCGGGCAGAACGGCCAGGACTGCCAGGGCCACGGCACCCATGTCGCGGGTACCGTCGGCGGCAAGAACTACGGCGTCGCCAAGAGCGTCAACCTCATCGCCGTACGGGTCCTCGACTGCAACGGCTCCGGCACCACCGCCGGGGTCATCGCGGGCGTCGACTGGGTCACCGCCAACGCACAGAAGCCCGCCGTGGCGAACATGAGCCTCGGCGGCAGTGCGAGCACCGCGCTGGACAACGCCGTGAAGAAGTCCATCGCTTCCGGCGTCAGCTACTCCGTCGCGGCGGGCAACGGGCTCCCGATCCTGGGCATCCCCGCGAACGCGTGCAACTACTCACCCGCCCGCGTCCCCGAGGCGATCACGGTCGGGGCGACGGACAGCGCGGACCGCCGGGCATCGTTCTCCAACTACGGAACCTGCCTGGACCTGTTCGCGCCGGGCGTGGGCATCACCTCCGCCTGGAAGGACAACGACACCGCCACCAGCACCATCTCGGGCACCTCGATGGCGAGCCCGCACACCGCGGGCGTGGCCGCGCTCTACCTCTCGTCGCATCCGACGGCCACCCCGGCGCAGGTCCGGGACGCCCTGGTGGCGGGCGCGACGTCGGGCAAGGTCCAGAGCCCGATGACCGGTTCCCCGAACAAGCTGCTGTACTCGCTGTTCTGACCCACCGCATCGCCGTGCCGGCGGGCGTCGCCTCAGTGGTTGCGGGGGAAGCCCAGGTCCACACCGGCCGGGGCGTCGGCCGGGTCGGGCCAGCGGGTGGTGACGACCTTGCCACGGGTGTAGAAGTGCACGCCGTCGTTGCCGTAGATGTGGTGGTCGCCGAAGAGGGAGTCCTTCCAGCCACCGAAGGAGTGGTATCCCACCGGCACCGGGATCGGCACGTTCACACCGACCATCCCGGCCTCGATCTCCAGCTGGAAGCGGCGCGCCGCGCCGCCGTCACGCGTGAAGATCGCCGTGCCGTTGCCGTACGGGGAGCCGTTGATCAGCGCCACACCGTCCTCGTACGTCGCCGCGCGCAGCACGCACAGCACCGGACCGAAGATCTCGTCGCGGTAGGCGTCGGAGTCGGTGGAGACCTTGTCCAGGAGCGACAGCCCGATCCAGTGGCCGTCCTCGAAGCCGTCGACCGTGTACCCGGTGCCGTCGAGGACGACGTCCGCGCCCTGGGCGGCGGCGCCCTTGACGTACGAGGCGACCTTGTCGCGGTGGGCGGCGGTGATCAGCGGGCCCATCTCGGACGTGGGGTCGTTGCCCGGACCGATCTTGATCTTCTCGGCGCGCTCGCGGATCTTGTCCACCAGTTCGTCGGCGATCGCGCCGACCGCGACGACCGCCGAGATCGCCATGCACCGCTCGCCCGCCGAGCCGTACGCCGCGGAGACCGCCGCGTCGGCGGCCGCGTCGAGGTCGGCGTCGGGCAGCACCAGCATGTGGTTCTTCGCGCCGCCGAGAGCCTGGACCCGCTTGCCGTTGGCGGAGGCGGTGGTGTGGATGTAGCGGGCGATCGGGGTGGAGCCGACGAACGAGACCGCGGCCACGTCGGGGTGCTCGAGCAGCGCGTCGACGGCGACCTTGTCGCCGTGGACGACGTTGAGCACGCCGTCGGGCAGACCGGCCTGGGAGGCCAGCTCGGCGAGGAGGTTGGCGGCGGACGGGTCCTTCTCGCTCGGCTTGAGGACGAAGGTGTTTCCGCAGGCGACGGCCAGCGGGAACATCCACATCGGCACCATCGCCGGGAAGTTGAACGGGGTGATGCCGGCGACGACGCCCAGCGGCTGCCGGATCGCGGCGACGTCCACCCGGCTGGAGACCTGGGTGGACAGCTCCCCCTTGAGCTGGGTCGTGATGCCGCAGGCGAGCTCGACGATCTCGAGACCGCGGGCCACCTCGCCGAGGGCGTCGGAGTGCACCTTGCCGTGTTCGGCGGTGATCAGGTCCGCGATGTCGTCGCGGTGCGCGTCCAGCAGAGCGCGGTAGCGGAAGAGGACCGCGGTGCGCTGCGCGAGCGAGGACGTGGACCAGGTCGCGTACGCCTCGCGCGCCGCCGCCACGGCCGCGGCGACCTCGTCGGCGGAGGCGAGGGCGACACGCGTGGTGACGGCTCCCGTCGCCGGGTCGGTGACCGGGCCCCAGTTCCCCGACGCACCTTCGACGGTCTTGCCACCGATCCAGTGGTTGACGGTCTTCGTCATGACGAAAAGCTCCTTCAGAGATGGCGGCGTCGGGCGGCGGCCTGCCGGTCGTACTCCTCACGGGCCTTCACCGCCGACGGGCGGGTCGCGGTCTCGGCCACAGGAACATCCCACCACGCCTGTGCTGCGGGCGGGCCCGACACAGTGTCTGCCGTTTCGGTCTCGACGTAGACACATGTGGGCACGTCGGCGGCGCGGGCCTCGGCCAGTGCTTCCCGCAGGTCACGCACGCTGCGGGCGCGGATCACCCGCATGCCGAGCGATGCGGCGTTGGCCGCGAGGTCGACGGGCAGCGGGGCGCCGGTGAAGGTCCGGTCGTCGGCGCGGTGCCGGTAGGCGGTGCCGTAGCGCTCGGAGCCCACCGTCTCGGAGAGTCCGCCGATTGAGGCGTAGCCGTGGTTCTGCAGGATCACCATCTTGACCGGCACTCCTTCCTGGACGGCGGTGACGATCTCGGTGGGATTCATGAGGTACGTACCGTCGCCGACGAGGGCCCACACCGGGCGGCCGGGGGCGGCCATGGCGACGCCGATCGCTGCCGGGATCTCGTAGCCCATGCAGGAGTAGCCGTACTCGACGTGGTACTGGTCGGCGGAGCGGGCGCGCCACAGTTTGTGCAGGTCGCCGGGGAGGGAGCCGGCGGCGTTGATGACGATGTCGTCCTGCGTGACCAGCGAGTCGAGCGCGCCGAGGACCTGCGCCTGGGTGGGCGGCAGGTCGGGGTCGGGGGCGGTGAAGGCCGCGGTCACCCGCTGTTCCCAGGCCGCCTTGGCCCGGCCGTATCCGGCTTCGTACGCGGCGTCGACGCGGTGGCCCCCGACGGCGGCGGTGAGCTCCTGGAGGGCGGCGCGGGCGTCGGCGACGAGGGAGAGGCCCGACATCTTGTGGGCGTCGAAGGCGGTGATGTTGATGTTGAGGAAGCGGACCTGCTCGTCCTGGAACAGGGTCGAGGATGCGGTGGTGAAGTCGGACCAGCGGGTGCCGACGCCGATCACCAGGTCCGCGGTGCGTGCCAGGTCGTCGGCCGTGGCTGTGCCGGTGTGGCCGATGCCGCCGACGTCGCACGGGTGGTCGTACGGCAGCGACCCCTTGCCGGCCTGCGTGGAGGCGACCGGGACGCCGGTCGCCTCGGTGAAGACCCGCAGCGCGTCCTCCGCCTCCGAGTGGTGCACGCCGCCGCCCGCGACGAGCAACGGCCGGCGGGCGGAGCGCAGAGCCGTCGCCGCCTCCGCCAGTGCCTCGGCGTCGGGACGCGGCCGGGGGATCCGCCAAGTCCGCTCGGCGAAGAACTTCTCGGGCCAGTCGTACGCCTCCGCCTGCACGTCCTGCGGAAGCGCGAGCGTGACCGCGCCGGTCTGCGCGGGGTCGGTCAGGACCCGCACGGCCTGGAGCGCGGCCGGCACCAGCGCCTCCGGGCGGACGATCCGGTCGAACCAGCGGGAGACGGGACGCAGGCAGTCGTTCACCGACACGTCCCCCGCGTACGGCACTTCGAGCTGCTGGAGGACCGGGTCGGCCGGACGGGTGGCGAACGTGTCGCCGGGCAGCAGCAGGACGGGAAGATGATTGACGGTGGCCAGCGCCGCGCCGGTGACCAGGTTGGTGGCGCCGGGGCCGATGGACGTGGTGACGGCGTGGGCGGCGAGCCGACGGGACTGGCGGGCGTGTCCGACGGCGGCGTGGACCATGGCCTGTTCGTTGCGGCCCTGGAGGTAGGGCATGTCCTGAGCGGATTCCAGGAGTGCCTGCCCGACACCCGCCACGTTGCCGTGGCCGAAGATGCCCCAGGTCGCGCCGATCAGACGGTGGCGCCTGCCGTCGCGTTCGGTGTACTGGCGGGCGAGGAAGGCGACGAGGGCCTGGGCCGTGGTCAGCCGCCGGGTCGTCGGCGGCGGGCCGGCCGGGCGCGAGGTGGTCACCGGTAACCCTCCGTGTGGTCGGGGTGGAAGCGGATCAGCCACTCACGCTCGGCGCCCGCCATCACATTCAGGTAGTACATGGTGTGGCCCGGCTCCGCCATGGACGGGCCGTGCCAGCCGTCGGGCACGAGGACGGCGTCGCCCGTGCGGACCTCGGTGAGCAGTTCGGCGCCGCCGGGCCTCGACGGGGAGACGCGCTGGTAGCCGAGGCCGCCGTCCTCGATCTCGAAGTAGTAGATCTCCTCGAGTTCGCTCTCCTCACCCGGTCGGTGCTCGTCGTGTTTGTGCGGCGGGTAGGAGGACCAGTTGCCGCCGGGCGTGAGCACTTCGACGGCGATCAGCCGGTCGCAGGCGAAGGCGCCCGCGGCGGCGAAGTTGTGGACCTCGCGGGCCTGGCTGCCGCTGCCGCGGGCCTCGACAAGTACCTCCGGCGCGGGGCCGTAGCGAGCGGGGAGTCGGCGCTCGCACCTCGCTCCTGCCAGGGCGAAGCGGCCTCCCGCGCCGGAGGCGATCTGGGCACGGGCGTCGCGCGGCACATAGGCGAAGTCACTCACTCCGCCGAACACGCTCTTCCGCCCCTGCAGTTCAAAGATCTCGCCTTGCGTCCGCACGGTGCAACCACCGGTGAGCGGCAGCACGATCCACTCGCTGTCTCCTGCGGCCAGCAGATGCGAGCCTCCCGGATCCAGCTCGAGCACGCGCAGGGCGGAGTAGTCCCAGCCGGCCTGCTCGGGACCGATGCTCACGGCGTACGGCGGGCTCGCGGTGCAGCCTGCGGGAAGGTGGAGGTCTCGCGGCTCGTGGTTGTCTTCCATGCCTTCTCCCTACCCCTGAAGCAGTCCGACGGCCGTGTCGACCGCGCCCGCGACGTCGCCGTCGACCGGATAGAGCAGCGAGCGGCCCACCACCAGGCCCTGGACCGTCGGCAGTTGCAGGGCACCGCGCCATTTCTCGTACGCACGGTCCTGGTCGTCCCCTATGTCACCGCCGAGCAGCACCGCCGGGAGGGTGGAGGTCTCCATCACCGTCCGCATGTCGTCGGGGTCGTCGGTGACGGGCACCTTCAGCCAGGTGTACGCGGATGTGCCGGCCAGTCCGGAGGCGATGGCGATGGAGCGGGTGACGGCTTCGGCACTGAGATCGTTGCGGAGCCGGCCGTCGGTGCGGTGACAGATGAACGGCTCCACGAAGACGGGAAGCCGGCGCTCGGCCATCTCGCCGACGACGCGTGCCGCGGCAGTCAGGGTGTCGAGGGAGGACGGGTCGCCGTAGTCGATGCGCAGGAGCAGTTTGCCCGCGTCGAACCCCAGCCGCTCCAGGTCGCGGGCGCGGTGACCGGTGAACCGGTCGTCGAGTTCGAAGGCGGCCCCGGCGAGTCCGCCGCGGTTCATGGAACCCATCACGACCTTGTCGTCGAGGGCTCCGAGGAGGAGCAGGTCGTCGAGGATGTCGGCGGTGGCGAGTACCCCGTCGACGCCGGGGCGGGACAGTGCGAGGCACAACCGCTCCAGCAGGTCGAGGCGGTTGGCCATGGCGAGGCGGCGGTCACCGACGGCGAGGGCCCCGCGCGCGGGGTGGTCGGCGGCGATGACCATCAGCCGGCCGCTGTCGCCGACGAGCCGGGGACGCCGGCGCCGGCGGAGGGCCGCCTCGGCGACCGCTTCCGGATGGCGTGCACGGATCCCGACGAGCTCGGAGAGTGCGACCCGGCTCACGAGGGCTCCCCACGCCCGGGGCGGGGGTCGAGGCCGGGGGCGGCGGGGTTGCGGACGGCCGCGCCGGGTGCGCTCGGGTCCGGTGGGGGCGGGCCACCCGCGAGGACGCTCTCGACCTCCTTTGCGTACGGCATCGCCGTCGAGCAGGCGAGCCGCGACGCCACGATCGCCCCCGCCGCGTTGGCGTACCGCATGGTCTCTTCCAACTCCCGCCCGGCGAGCAGCCCGTCGCACAGCGCGCCGCCGAACGCGTCGCCGGCTCCCAGGCCGTTGACGACGTCGACCGGCACGGGCGGCACCGATGCCTGCGTGCCGTCCCGGTGCACGGCGAGCACGCCTTTGGGGCCCTGTTTGACGACGGCGAGTTCGACCCCGGCGGCCAGCAGCGCGCGGGCGGCGGCGTGCGGTTCCCGCTCGCCCGTGGCGACCTCGCACTCCTCCAGGTTGCCCACCGCGACGGTGGCACGGGTCAGGGCCCGGGCGTAGTACGCCCTCGCCTCCCGCGGGTCCGGCCAGAACATCGGCCGCCAGTCGAGGTCGAACACGGTGATCCCCGACCGGGCCCGGTGCGCCAGCGCCGCAAGCGTCGCCGACCGGCTCGGTTCCGCGCACAGACCCGTACCGGTCGTCCAGAAGACCCGGGCGTCACGAATGGCGTCCAGGTCCAACTCGTCTTCCCGGATCTCGAGATCGGGCGCCTTCGGCAGCCGGTAGAAGTAGAGGGGGAAGTCGTCCGGCGGGAAGATCTCGCAGAAGGTGACCGGCGTGGGGTACGCGTCCACGGGGGTGACCCAGCGGTCGTCGACACCGAACTCGCCCAGCGCCTGGTGCAGATAGTCGCCGAAGGCGTCGCGTCCCGTCCGGGTGATCACCGCGGTCCGCCGGCCCAGCCTGGCCGCGGCGACGGCGACGTTCGCCGCCGAACCGCCGAGGAACTTCCCGAACGTGTCGACCTGTGCCAACGGGACCCCGGCACGCAGCGGATAGAGGTCGACCCCGATCCGGCCCATCGTGATCACGTCATACGGCTGAGGCATGCGCGTCCCTTCGGTTCGAACCCGCCGGTGCCGGCTGACACCAGGTCTAGCCCTCTCCGGCGAACCCTGTCAACATTTTGTCCTTACATTCGGACCAAGCCTTGACACCTTTCTTCGGCGGCCGGAAAGCTGACCGGCATGACCTCATCCGTCCCCGCCCTGAACCGCATCCGGGTCGGCTCGGCCCCCGACTCCTGGGGGGTGTGGTTCCCCGACGATCCCCGCCAGGTCCCCTGGCAGCGCTTTCTCGACGAGGTCGCACACGCCGGTTACGAGTGGATCGAACTCGGGCCTTACGGCTACCTGCCGACCGACCCGGCCCGCCTGGCGGACGAGACCGCGCGGCGCGGCCTCAAGGTCTCGGCCGGGACCGTCTTCACCGGACTGCACCACGGCCCCGCGGTGTGGGAGGAGACATGGGCGCATGTCTCCGACATCGCGGCGCTGACCCGGGCGATGGGCGCCTCGCATCTGGTGGTGATCCCCTCGTTCTGGCGCGACGACAAGACGGGCCGGGTGCTCGAGGACCGCACGCTGACCCAGGAGCAGTGGCGGGATCTGACGGAGCAGACCGAGCGGCTCGGCCATGAGGTGCGCGAGCGCTACGGCCTGGAGATCGTCGTGCACCCGCACGCCGACACCCACATCGACACCGAGGAGAACGTCACCCGCTTCCTCGACGCCACCGACCCCGACCGCGTCTCGCTCTGTCTGGACACCGGCCACTACGCCTACTGCGGCGGTGACAGCGTCAAGCTCATCGAGACCTACGGGGAGCGGATCGGTTACCTCCATCTCAAGCAGGTCGATCCGGAGGTGCTCGCCCATGTCGTGGCCGACGAGGTGCCGTTCGGGCCCGCGGTGGGCCGGGGTGTGATGTGCGAGCCGCCGGCCGGGGTGCCCGCGCTCGAACCCGTGCTGACCGCCGCCCAGTCGCTGGGCGTCGATCTGTTCGCCATCGTCGAGCAGGACATGTATCCGTGTCCGCCGGACAAACCTTTTCCGATCGCCGAACGCACGCGCGGATTCCTGCGCTCCTGCGGCGTCTGACGCACTGCATCACATCTGTCACGGTTGTCGCCGGTGCATCACACATGTCTTCATTACGCGGGCGTTCCGTCACAGGCGTTCAACAGGCACCTCCCTACGGGCACTCCGAGTCGTTCAACGGGCAAAGACTCAGTGAACACCAGCGTCCGCGCGGCAGTTCCCCCCGACGGCATACCGACCGCCCCTGTCGCGCACGCAGGGAGGTGCCACACATGACGGACGGAAGACTCTGGTCCTACAAGGACATCGCCGCGCACATCAAGGTGCAGCCGGACACCGTCCGCTCCTACCGCAAGCACGGCCTACTGCCGTCCCCCGACCACGTGGAGTCCGGCAAGCCGTACTGGTACCCGGAGACCATCCGCGTCTGGGTGGCCAACCGGCCCGGTAACAGGGGTCGTAGAGAGTGAGGCACAGCACGCCCTGAGAGCGGGCGGCTCCGCACCGACCACGGTGCCGGGGCCGCCCGCTCGTCGCGGGGACGCCGTCCCGCCAGACCTCGACCCCCGTCCCGCTCGGCGGCCGCCGCAACGACGCCGCGCGGCCTCTCGACGGGGCGGACACTGGAATTCATACCCCCTAGGGGTATAGTGGTTTCCGCACGGCAGGAGGATGCGTCGTCCGCAGCCCCTGGCGCACCGTGTCCGCACCATGCACGCGTCCAAGCCCTCGAAGAGGAGAACGCCATGACCGCCGAGACGAACACCACCATCGAGATCGAGGACACCAAGGCCGCGGGCTCCTGCTGCTCGCCCACCGGCTCCTGCCACGACACGTCCGCTGCCCCTCAGGGCGGCGTGACCACCGTCTACCAGGTCACCGGAATGACCTGTGGCCACTGCGAGGGCGCCGTCGGCAGCGAGATCTCCGAGATCGCCGGCGTCACCTCCGTGACCGCCGTCGCCGCCACCGGTCTGGTGACCGTGGTCTCCGAGGCACCGCTGGACGACGACGCGGTGCGCGCGGCCGTCGACGAGGCCGGCTACGAACTCGCGGGCAGGGCCTGAGGACACCCGGGGCAGGCGCCCCGGACCGTGCCCGGGCCGGGCCGCACCCGACCGTAAGGACACCGGTGGGGTACGGCCCGGCCCGGCTGCACGTGCGGCCCCGACGAGGGTGCCGGTGATGACACCGGTATGGGTGTGGCGATCGAGGCGGGGGCCTTCAGCCCGTACGGCCGGCCCATGCGTCGTGGCCGTGGCCATCCGTCTCGCAAGGCGGACTTCGGCCACCGTCGAAGGCAATCTTTACCCAGCCTTTGGCCGCCACGCCGCCGCACCCACTCTGACGGCATCCGGCCTGCTCAGGCCCATGACCGCCGGATTCACCGCAGCCCTTTCGTCCGTGTTTGCGATGGTCGGCACCCCAGGCCCGCACTCCTTCTCGCGACTACAAACAGGTCACAAGACCTTCACAACGAGACCTAGATCACAGATATTTGGGGGTAACCATTCAGGCTCGCCGCGAGTCTGAATGGGCGATGCCGAGAACGTCTTGGGGGACGTTCATGGGATGTCTTGGGGGACGTCCCAGGCAAGCGTTGGCCGGGGCACGTGCACCGGGGAGCTTTGAGCGGCCCTCCCGTACGTACCCCGGCATACCGCGTGAGGAGCTTCTGCGCGGTCCACAGACGCCCGGCCGGATCCCGTGGGGGGAATCCGTTGTCGGGGATATGGGAAGCGCCCCGCCCGCCGACCCGTGGGGGGATCGGCAGCGGGGCGCTTTCCGCTGTTCGGGGTTTCCGGGGCCGCACCGGCCCCGGAACGAACAGGACGAGGCCGGAGACGGCCCGCCCGGACGGTGCGAGGCTCAGCGGGCCTCCACCGTGACGAAGTCGCGCAGGACCTCGCCGGTGTAGATCTGGCGCGGGCGGCCGATGCGGGAACCCGGCTCCTTGATCATCTCGTGCCACTGGGCGATCCAGCCGGGCAGCCGGCCCAGGGCGAACAGCACGGTGAACATCTCGGTCGGGAAGCCCATCGCGCGGTAGATGAGACCGGTGTAGAAGTCCACGTTCGGGTAGAGGTTGCGCGAGACGAAGTATTCGTCGGAGAGCGCGTGCTCCTCGAGCTTCAGCGCGATGTCGAGCAGCTCGTCGGACTTGCCGAGGGCGGAGAGGACATCGTGCGCCGCCGCCTTGATGATCTTCGCGCGCGGGTCGAAGCTCTTGTAGACCCGGTGGCCGAAGCCCATCAGGCGGACGCCGTCCTCCTTGTTCTTCACCTTGCGGATGAAGGAGTCGACATCGCCGCCGTTGGCCTGGATGCCCTCGAGCATCTCCAGCACCGACTGGTTGGCGCCACCGTGCAGCGGACCCCACAGGGCGCTGATGCCGGCGGAGATCGAGGCGAACATGTTCGCCTGCGAGGAGCCGACCAGGCGGACGGTGGAGGTGGAGCAGTTCTGCTCGTGGTCCGCGTGCAGGATCAGCAGCTTGTCGAGCGCCGAGACGACGACCGGGTCGAGCTCGTACTCCTGCGCCGGGACCGAGAAGGTCATGCGCAGGAAGTTCTCCACGTACCCGAGGTCGTTGCGCGGGTAGACGAAGGGGTGGCCGATCGACTTCTTGTACGCGTACGCCGCGATCGTCGGCAGCTTGGCGAGCAGCCGGATCGTCGACAGGTGGCGCTGCTTCTCGTCGAACGGGTTGTGGCTGTCCTGATAGAACGTCGACAGCGCGCTGACCACGGAGGACAGCATGGCCATCGGATGGGCGTCGCGCGGGAACCCCTGGAAGAAGCGCTTGACGTCCTCGTGCAGCAGCGTGTGCTGCGTGATCTCACCCTTGAAGGACGCCAGCTCGTCCACTGTCGGCAGCTCGCCGTTGATCAGCAGGGACGCCACCTCGAGGAAGGTGGAGCGCTCGGCCAGCTGCTCGATCGGGTAACCGCGGTAGCGCAGAATGCCCTGCTCGCCGTCGAGGTAGGTGATGGCGGATTTATAGGCGGCCGTGTTGCCGTATCCGCTGTCCAGGGTGACCAGACCGGTCTGGGCTCGGAGCTTCCCGATGTCGAAGCCCTTGTCGCCGACGGTGCTCTCGACCACCGGGTAGGTGTATTCACCGTCCGCGTACCGCAGTACTACAGAGTTGTCGCTCACGTCATCCCTCACCGACGTAGTGCCTCTTCTTCGAGGTGCCCTGACTGTCTCTACCATCCCCCATTTGGCTCAGGAGAGTGCACTCGGGGTCGACCATTGGGCCTATCGGCGGCACTCAGTGCCGCCAACCTGCTCATCTTGCCCCCTTCGCCCGGGTTCCGGAAGCCGAGGGGGGTCGAGGTGGTGTTTCCCACCTCCGAGGATGCCCGAACCGTCGTCCGGCCGGGCGGGGCCGGCCGGTACGGGGTCACACGGCGAGCCGGTGCGCGAGAGCGGTGCAGCGCCTGCCTGCGGAAACGGTCCGGACGGCCTGACCTATCGCCTTGCGGGACCCGACGAGGACGACGAGCCGCTTCGCCCGGGTGACGGCCGTGTAGAGCAGATTCCGCTGGAGCATCATCCAGGCTCCGGTGGTGACCGGGATCACCACCGCCGGGTACTCGCTGCCCTGCGAGCGGTGGATCGTCACCGCGTACGCATGCGCCAGCTCGTCCAACTCGTCGAAGTCGTACGCGATCTCTTCGTCCTCGTCGGTCAGCACGGTGAGCCGCTGGTCGTCCGTGTTCAGCGAGGTGACCACGCCCACCGTGCCGTTGAAGACACCGTTACGCCCTTTGTCGTAGTTGTTGCGGATCTGGGTGACCTTGTCGCCGACGCGGAAGACCCGGCCGCCGAACCGCTTCTCCGGGAGCTCCGGCCGCGCCGGTGTGATCGCCTGCTGAAGCAGCCCGTTGAGCGTCCCTGCGCCGGCCGGCCCGCGGTGCATCGGCGCCAGCACCTGCACGTCACGGCGCGGATCGAGACCGAATTTCGCGGGAATGCGGCGCGCCGCCACATCGACCGTCAACCGGCCGGCGTCCTCGGTCTCCTCCTCCACGAACAGGAAGAAGTCCTCGAGCCCCGTGGTGAGCGGCTGCTGTCCGGAGTTGATCCGGTGGGCGTTGGTGACGACGCCGGACTGCTGGGCCTGCCGGAAGATCCGCGTGAGACGCACGTTCGGGACGGGGCCGCCGTCGGCGAGCAGGTCGCGCAGGACCTCACCGGCACCGACGCTCGGCAGCTGGTCGACGTCCCCCACCATCAGCAGGTGCGCGCCCGGAGCCACGGCCTTTACCAGCTTGTTCGCCAGCAGCAGGTCGAGCATCGACGCCTCGTCGACGACGACCAGGTCGGCGTCCAGCGGCCGGTCCCGGTCGTACGCCGCGTCGCCGCCCGGCTTCAGCTCCAGCAGCCGGTGCACGGTCGAGGCCTCAGCCCCGGTCAGCTCGGCGAGCCGCTTGGCGGCGCGGCCGGTGGGAGCCGCGAGGACCACCTTCGCCTTCTTCGCCCGGGCCAGCTCGACGACGGAGCGGACGGTGAAGGACTTGCCGCAGCCCGGTCCGCCCGTCAGCACGGCCACCTTGCTGGTCAGCGCCAGCTTGACCGCGGCCTCCTGCTCGGGCGCGAGCTCGGCCCCCGTGCGCTCGGCGAGCCAGGCCAGCGCCTTGTCCCAGGCCACGTCCCGGAAGGCCGCCATCCGGTCATCCTCGGCCGTCAGCAGCCGCCGCAGCTGCCCCGCGAGGGACAGCTCCGCACGGTGGAAGGGGACCAGGTACACGGCCGTCACGGGCTCGCCCCCGTCCCGCCCTGGCACCCGTTCCCGTACGACGCCCTCCTCGTCGGCCGCGAGCTCGGCGAGGCAGTCGATGACCAGGCCGGTGTCGACGGCGAGCAGCTTCACCGCGTCCGAGATCAGCTGTTCCTCGGGCAGGAAGCAGTGCCCCTGGTCGGTGGACTGGGACAGGGCGTACTGCAGGCCGGCCTTGACCCGCTCCGGACTGTCGTGGGGTATGCCGACCGCCTGGGCGATCCGGTCGGCGGTCAGGAAGCCGATGCCCCACACGTCGGCCGCGAGTCGGTACGGCTGGTTCTTCACGACCGAGATCGAGGCGTCCTCGTACTTCTTGTAGATCCGCACCGCGATGGACGTCGACACGCCCACGCCCTGGAGGAAGACCATGACCTCCTTGATGGCCTTCTGCTCCTCCCACGCGGCGCCGATCAGCTTCGTCCGCTTCGGCCCCAGTCCGGGCACCTCGATGAGCCGCTTCGGCTCCTGCTCGATGACGTCGAGGGTCTCTGTGCCGAAGTGGTCGACGATCCGCTCGGCGATCTTCGGCCCGATGCCCTTGATCAGACCGGAGCCCAGATACCGGCGTATGCCCTGGACGGTGGCCGGCAGGACCGTCGTGTAGTTCTCCACGGTGAACTGCTTGCCGTACTGCGGGTGGGAGCCCCAACGGCCCTCCATCCGCAGCGACTCGCCGACCTGCGCGCCGAGCAGCGAGCCGACGACGGTGAGCAGGTCACCGCCGCGACCGGTGTCGACTCGCGCGACCGTGTAGCCGTTGTCCTCGTTGGCATACGTGATCCGCTCGAGGACGCCCTCGAGCACGGCGGGTTGGAAGACGGCCGGATTGGACATGACCCGACGTTATCGCCCCGGTCGGACACGGCGGTCGGCCTGTGGACAACCGGCCGCGGAAAGCCAAGGGGGCCCGATCGACGACCGGGCCCCTCACGCTCCCCCCATCACGTCAAGGCTCGGCGCCGTCCCCCCGGATGCGCACCCCCGTGAACCTGACGACACATACGACTCCGGTCACGCAGAGATGGTTGCACGAACGCGGGGAGTAGTTTCCGCCATGTTCACCGCTCGGTTCCGGCCGGCGTCACGGCCCGGCTTCGGACTCCCCGCCCGCCGCGCCGGCGTCACCGCCCGAAGCGTCCGAAACGCTGCTCCAGCAGCACCGAGCCGTCCGCCGCGTACGCGGTCACCGTCCACCCCTCGATTCCATGGCTCGCGTCGCCGAAGGCGTAGTACGCGCCCCAGTCCACGGGACCGGGCAGACGCAGGACGGGGGCCGGGAGCCGCTCGCCCGAGTCGAGGCGGACCTCCATCCTGGCCGGGACCGAGTCCGCGCGGAACGCGCCCTGGAAGAGAGGGTGTCCGGCTCCGGTGGACAGGCCCGAGCTGAGACTGTTCGGACGGATGCTGTCGCCCGCGTACTGCCTCGCCTGCTCCACGGACGCCCGGATGTCGCCCGTCCCCACGACGTAGTTCTGCCTGCCGTCCGGCAGCAGCGCCATGCTGTGCCCGTGGCCGAGGGGCACCGGCCGGTACGGCCGGACCGTGCTGACCGCCGGCGGGTCGGGCGCCGGCAGCACCGTGGCCGGGGGCGCCGTGGCCGGGGGCGCCGGTTCCCGGGCCGGAGACGGGCCGCCGACGGCGGCGAAGGCCAGCAGCGCGGCCGCCGCCGTGGCCGTTCCGGCGAGCCCGGCCGTGCGCCGGCGGCGCGCCGTGCGTCCACGGCACAGCACTTCCTCGACCGGCGCGGGACCGTGCGGCACCGTGTCCGCCTCGCGGCGCAGTGCCTCCCGCAGGCGCATGTCGTCCTCGTTCACGGCCGCCGCTCCCTCATTGCCCCACCGGTACCAGGTCCGGCTGCTCACGCAGTTTCTTCAGTGCCCGCGCCGCATGGCTGCGCACGGTTCCCACGCCGGTGCCCAGCAGCCGGGCCACCTCGCTCTCGCTGCGGTCCTCCAGATAACGGAGCACGACCACCGCCC
Organism: Streptomyces peucetius; assembly: GCF_025854275.1. Lineage (NCBI taxonomy): Bacteria > Bacillati > Actinomycetota > Actinomycetes > Kitasatosporales > Streptomycetaceae > Streptomyces > Streptomyces peucetius. Next base: position 2,707,715 of record NZ_CP107567.1, read on the forward strand.
GCTGCTTCGCCGGCAGCCGGGCCAGCGCGTCAAGAACGGCGCTGCGTTCGGCGACGGAGTCGGCGCGGTCCGGCACGGATGACTCCGGGAAGCGATGGGTGAGCCACTCACGGAGCCGCATGCGCCGCAGACGGTCCACGTTTGTATTGATCATGATGCGCCACACATAGGAGTCCGGGTCGTCGGCGCCCTGTATGCGCTCCCACTTCACATAGGCCTTGGCGAGCGCGGCCTGCACCAGGTCCTCCGCGTCGTGGTGATGCCCGGTCAGGAGATGGGCGGTCCGCAGCATGCGAGGCCAGCGGCTGACCACGAAAGCCCGGAAGTCCGCCTCCGTACTGCTCTTCAATCGAGTCCTCGAGTCCGCCGTCCGCATGCGGCGCACGCCACGCTGTCGTGCCGCTCCCTCGTCATCGGCACGACAGCGTGGCACGAACGCACCACGGGCGGCTCTGTCGTCAGCGGCCGGCGAGGAAGGGCTTGAACGACAGGGTCGCGAGCACCGCGCCGTCGGCGCCGTACGCGGTGACCTCGGTGGTGTCCTTCGGGGCACCGGCCCCGGCGGCGTCGAGGTAGTACGTGCCCCACCCGGGATCGCCCGGCAGCATGAGCACACCGGCGTCCCGCTCGGGGCCGGTGCCGACGCGGACGGTGATGCGCGCGGGCACCGTGTCGGTCCGGAAGGCGCCGGTGAACAGCGCGTCGTCCCCGTCGGTGTGCAGCCCGCCGCTGAGGCTGTTCGGCCGGATGCTGTCGCCCACGTACCCCTTGGCCTGTGCGACCGACTCCGCGAAGTCGTCCCCCCAGACCACCACATAGTTCTGCCTGCCCTGCGGCAGCAGCCCCATCCTGGCGCCCTGGCCTATCTCCACGGGCTCGTAGGGCTGCACGACGCGCGGCCCGGGCGCTTCCGCGGCATCGGCGCCCGCCGCCCGCAGGGATTCAGTGCTTCCGGCCGCGGCCTCGGGGGCCCCGGCCACGGCCTGCGCCTGCTGGGCCGAGCCGCCGAGGGCGAGCGCCGTGCCGGCACCACCCGCGAGAGCCATCGCCACGGCCCCTGCCATGACGAGCCTCTTGGTCTTCATGTGTCCTCCGCTGATCGGGACTTGCCTTCACGTCTCAGACGACGGGCGGCCCTCGCTTCTATGTCGTCGGCGGAGAATTTCTTTCCGGACCTGCCACAAGCCCCGGCACAGGAGCACCTCACCACGGCCGGTCAGGACCACCGCCCTCGCGGCGGCTCTCGGCCACCCGTCTCACGTCCCGCAACGACTCACTCAGCCGGGCAGCCAGAAAGTGCAGTTCGCCGTATGTCACCCGGCGGTCCGCCAGCATCTCCGCCGCATGGTCGAGCAAGTCGCCCGCCATGCCGAGCTGGACGCTCTCCACGGCGTCCGCGACGCGCGAAACCGGGCCGGTCCCGTCACCGATGACGTAGCAGGGCTTGCCCTCCGGCCCGGTCCAGGGCAGCAGCCTCACCCGGTCCGGCGGCGACCCGTTCATCCGCCCCACTCCCCCGTGCGGTTCCACCGATGCCCGATGTCCACCCCGCGCACGGCGAACCACACGGTGCGCCGCCGCGCCCGCTGCCGTCTCTCGTGCTCCACGAGATACGGGCGGACCAGTGCGCTGTCCTCGCCACACAGGGGGCGCTCGCCGACGCGGCGGGCGGTGAGGCCCGCGACGTAGCGGCACGAGTACGGGGTGGGCGGCGGGTGTTCACCGCCGCCGTCGCGTCGCGGCGGCAACGACGCCACCAACCATCCGAGAAGTCGTGTCATGAGCTCTGCTCTCCGGTCCACAGGGCCACAGCTCTCTGTGGCCAACCGCTCACAGAGTGAGGTCGCCACTGGCTAGGCTGCCAGTACCGGACGCTTGACAGCGCGCCCGTCAGGTTGGGGAGTTGGTCCTATGGAACACGGTCGCAGGCAGCGGACACCGCGCCCCTCGCGCATCCCGCGCACTCCGCGCGAGAAGTACGGGGAGGAGCTGAGACTGAGGCGGACCGCCGCCGAACTGACCCAGGAGGCCCTGGGCGAGCAGGTCGTGTGCTCGCCGACGCTGATCAGCCACTACGAGGCAGGCCGGCGGCTGCCGAGCCCGGACGACGCCCGGCGGATCGACCGGGCGCTGGGGACGGACGGGTTCTTCGCCCGCTGGCTGGAGGACCTGGAGACGAAGTACGCGGACCATTTCGCGGCGGTCGCGGAGCTCGAACAACAGGCCTGCCTGATCCAGCAGTTCGCTCTCTCGATCGTGCCCGGACTGCTCCAGACCGACGACTACGCCCGGGCGATCTTCCGTTCCTACCGCCCGAACCACCGGCCGGAGGAACTTGACCGAGCGGTCGTCATCCGAACAGAGCGTGCCCGAATCCTGGAGGGACTCTCGAAACCCGTCATGTGGACGCTGCTCGACGAGGCGGTGCTGCGCCGGCAGGTGGGCGGCCCTCGAACCATGGCAGATCAGTTGCACAAGATCGCGGACATGGCGGAGGCGGGACGGCTGCGCCTGCATGTCCTCCCCTTCGGCTCAGGCGCGCACGCGCTGATGGAGAGCCTGCTGACCCTCATGGACTTCGAGGACTCGGCCCCGATCGCCTATGTGGAAGGCCTGTTCACCGGCCGCCTGATGGACGAACCGGCCCTGGTGAGCGCCAGTCAGACCGCCTACGCTCTTGCGCTGAGCGACGCCTTGTCGCAGCAGGAGTCCCTGGCCCTGGTGAGGGCGGCAGCAGAGGAACACGAACATGGTCAGCAGTGAGCCCACCGTCCGCGACGCGTCCACGCTCGGCGGATGGTTCAAGTCGAGCTACAGCGGCGGTGGCCAGGGCGAGTGCCTCGAAGTCGCGCACGGCCACGCCGACGTCCCCGTACGGGACAGCAAGCGCGCGACCGGCCCCGCCGTGGTGTTCTCGGCGGGCGGCTGGTCGGCGTTCGTGACGGCGATCCGGAGCGGCGACCTGGCCGCGTGAGCGGCCCGGACACGGCGGCGCCTTTACGCCATCGCGCCCGAGGTACTTCGTTGCTCGCGAGAAGTTCCTCGTGACAGCATTTGTGCGTGCGTGACAACGGGGACGAAATACCGGAGCCTTCTCGGCTCTCCAGACTTTCGGAGTTGGCCGACCTTCCGGAGTGGACCGAGCCCGCCGAACCTGCCGACCCTGCCGGCCCGGGTGCTTCCGCGGCATCAGCGGAGCTGCCTGAGCAACCGGCATCGCTCGCGAGCGCGTCGGTCGTGGACGAGGCGGCTGCTGCGCGGCGTCGGTTCGCGCGGTTGCTGGGTGAATTCCGGCGTACGGCGGTGCTGGTGCCGTTCGATGCGCACGGGACTTTGTGGACGGCGGATTTCAACGGGGTGCGGTGGATCTGCGCGTTCTCCGACGAGGAGGCGCTGTCCCGGTTCGCCCGGGCCCAGGGGGGCGCGGGGCGTGAGTGGGAGTACCGCACGATCCTGGGTGCGCGGCTGCTGGATGTGATGGTGCCGATGCTGCCGGGGCCGGCGGGGGTCGCGTTGGATGCGGGCAGTGAGGAGGGCATGTTGTTCCCGCCGGTGGCGGGGATCGTGCCGGATGAGGTTGCGGTGGATCTCGGGGGGACGCGGTGAGTGGGGAGAACGCTGATCTGGTGGCGCCGCCGTCGGCTTTGGCGGAGATCGCGAAAGGTATCAATCTGGCGCATGCCGAGCTGAAGGAGCTCGGGATGATCGGTCAGGCGTCGGTCGGCCGCGGGTTTTCGGACCTTGCGTTGTCGGGCCTGGAGTTGGGTCACGGCGGGCTGACGGCCCAGTTCGAGACGTTCTGCAACCGGTGGGAGTGGGGAGTTCGGGCCCTGACCCTGAAGGGAAACGCGTTCGCTCAGGGGGTCCTACGTTGTTCGTGGGTTGGACGGGCCGTCGTAAGGTCCAGAGGCCCAGAGACACCGGGTGTGGCTTTCAGGGGGTTGCCCTCGATGGTTCCCGCCACCTGGCCGCCCGGTGTCTCACGACGACTCGGCCGCTGATTAGGAGCTGCGAGCCCCTGCGGGTGCATCGCTGAGTAGGACCACGCTGGCGAGGTCGTCCGGGAGGACAACGCATATCGAACGACCGGAGGAACAGGTGGCCCAGATCTGGGCGGGTACGGACATCGGCAAGACGCACCATCACTGCGTGGTCCTTGACGCCGAGGGCAAGCGGCTGCTGTCGCGGCGGGTGCTGAACGACGAGCCGGAGCTGCTGGCTCTGCTCGCCGATGTGCTGGCGATCGACGAGGACGTGGTGTGGGCGGTCGACGTCGCCGACGGCATGGCCACTCTGCTGATCAACGTGTTGCTCAACCACGGGCAGCAGCTCGTCTACATACCCGGCCTGGCGGTCAACCGGGCATCCGCCGGCTACCGGGGCGTGGGCAAGACTGACGCCAAGGACGCGACCGTCATCGCCGACCAGGCCCGGATGCGACGGGACCTGACGATCCTGCGGCCGGACGACGAACGGGCCGTCGAACTGCGGATCCTCACGGACCGCCGCGCCGACCTCAACGCGGACCGCACCCGCCGGATCAACCGCCTTCGTGGCCAACTCACCAGCATTTTCCCGGCGTTGGAACGCGTACTGGATCTCGGCAACGTCGGCCCGCTGATCCTCCTGACCGGCTACCAGACCCCGGCCGCCCTGCGCCGAACCGGCCGCAGCCGACTGGAGACCTGGCTCAGGAACCGCAAGGTCCGCAGCGCCGAAGCCCTCGCCGAGGCCGCCCTCGAAGCTGCCGGGCGCCAGCACACCGCCGTCCCCGGGGAGAAGATCACCGCCCAGGTGATCCACACCCTGGCGAAGGAGGTGATGAGCCTCAACGAGCAGATCGCCGAGATCGACAAGCTCATTGCGGCCCGGTTTCGCGAACACGAGCTCGCCGAAGTGATCTCCAGCATGCCCGGCATCGGCCCCCTCCTGGGCGCCGAGTTCCTTGCCGCCACCGCGGGCGACATGAGCCGCTTCGGCAGCTCCGACCGCCTGGCCAGCTTCGGAGGCGTGGCTCCGGTGCCCCGGGACTCCGGCAACGTCAGCGGCAACCTGCATCGCCCCCGGCGTTACCACCGCGGCCTGCAGCGCGTCTTCTACACCTCCGCGCTGATCAGCATCCGCAACTGCGACGCGTCCCGCCGCTTCTACGAACGCAAACGCTCCGAAGGCAAGCGGCATACGCAGGCGGTCCTCGCCCTGGCCCGCCGACGGGTCAACGTCCTGTGGGCCCTGATCCGTGACGGACGGTGTTTCCAACGCGAACTCCCGGTCACAGTCCCGGCTTGACAACATCATTAGGAGGTGGGGTTGTCCGCGGGCTCGTTCGCCGAGCAGGAGCAGTACGTCAAGGACTCCATCAAGATCGGTGTGAACTCGCTGAACGGCAACCCGCATCTGTCCGAGGACGAGGTCAAGCAGATGAGTTGGGACACGATCAGCACCCAGTCCCCGATCGACAACGCGGACTACAGCCTGGAGTCGATGGCGCAGGCACACGGCGAGGTCAAGCAGACCTGGGCCAACACCACATATGACGTGATGGACGCGCAGAACGATGCCCTGGAGCGTGCGGGGATCATCGATCCGGTCGTGCGGGAGCGGATGGACGAACAGATCAGGCAGGATCTCGATCCGGATCAGGCCACGGTCGACCAGGCTGAGCAGCCGCGGTGGGGGGAGAGTCGCTGATGGGTGGTCTGGGGGATCTGACCGACAAACTGGTCGACGGTTTCGACAAGGGGATCGACAAGGGCAAGGAACTGGTCGGCGAAGGTGTCGACTGGACGACGGACAAGGTTGGCGCGGGTCTGGAGAAGGTCGGCGCGGACGACTGGGCGGACGCGGTCGAGGACTGGGGTGATGAGACCGCGTCCTCAATGGGCGCGGAGGTGGGTGAGCAGCAGCTCGGCCAGAGTGAGGAGGCCGATGAGCTGATCCACGGCCGGCCGGAGAAGATCGCTGCGACGGTGAAGAACCTGCGCGATTTCCAGAAGGCGTTCGATCTGGTCGGCGGGGGGATGAAGAAGCTGGACTCCGGCCGCTGGAAGGGTGAGGCCGCCGACACCTTTAGGGAGAAGTTTTCCACTCTGCCCACGGACTGGCTGCGCGCGGCGGACGCGTTCGAGGACGCGGCCAAGGCACTGGAGACCTACTCGAAGGCGGTCACCGGCGCGCAGAGCAAGGCCAAGGAGGCGATCGCCCTCTACAAGGAGGGCGAGGCCGACTCCAAGACGGCGGTCGACGCGTACAACAAGAAGGTCGACGCCTACAACGCCGCCCGCAACGGGGACAGTCCGCTCCCGCACCCCGGTCAGTTCTCCGACCCGGGCAAGGCCAAGCGCGCCCGAGCCCGGGAGATCCTCGCCGATGCGCGCAAGGCACGTAACGAGGCGGGGGAAACCGCGAAGAGTGCGGTCACGGCGGCCATGGCGCATGCCCCGCAGGAGCCCACCGGGCGGGAGAAGCTCAAACTCGAGTTCCTGGATCACCAACTGGCTCAGAGTGTGGAGGTCATGCACCTGGCCGGCGGCGTGGTCAAGGGCGCAGCGGGCATCGTGAACTTCGTCCGCTCCATCGCCCCGATCGACCCGTACAACCTGACCCACCCGGCCGAGTACTACAAGGGCGTCAACATGACGCTCGCCGGCATCGCCTCCACCGCCGCCAACCCCGACCGGGCCTTGAAAAACGCCTGGGACGCCGCCAAGGGCGACCCGTCCGAATTCATCGGCCGCCTCATCCCCGAACTCCTCGGAACCAAAGGCGCAGGCGCAGCCAAGGGCCTGGTGACCGCGGGCAAGCACCTCCCCGACGGCCACAAGCCCGGAGGCGCCCGAGGAGATCACGACCGGGATCCCGACAGCGGTGGCAAGAAGTGCACGGACACCAAGTGCGACGGAGACCCGGTCGACGTTGCGACCGGCCGGATGCTCCTGCCCCAGACCGACATCGCCCTTCCCGGCTCCCTGCCCCTGCTTTTCCGGCGCACGCATGACTCCTCGCACCGCTCCGGCCGCTGGTTCGGCCCCACCTGGTCGTCCACCGTCGACCAGAGACTGGACATCGACTCCGAGGGAATCGTGTTCAGCTGCGCCGAAGGCAGCCTGCTCGCCTACCCGCACCCGGCCCCCGGGGTGCCGGTCATGCCCACCCACGGACGGCGCTGGCCGCTGGACCGCGTCGACGGCGGCTACACGATCACCGACCCCGACACCGGACAGGTCTGGCACTTCACCGACCACACCCCGGAACTCGCGCTCCTCGCCCAGATCGACGACCGCAACGGCCGCTGGATCACCTTCGAACACGATGAGACCGGCGCCCCGACCTCGATCGTCCACCACGGCGGCTACCACCTGAAGCTGACCACGAGCAACGGCCGAATCACGGCCCTTCACCTCGTGGGCGCGGCGAGGGACGGCTCCGACCAAGAGATCCTCCGATACGACTATTCCGACGGACATCTCACCGAAGTGACCAACTCCTCTGGTCGGCCGCTGCGCTTCGGCTGCGACGAACACGGCCGCATCACCTCGTGGACCGACACCAACGGCAGCCACTACGACTACGTCTACGACGACCAGGACCGCTGCGTATACCAGAGCGGCACCAACGGTCACGTCGAATCCCGCTTCTCCTGGGACGACACCGACCCAGAAACCGGCCTGCGGATGACGTCCATCACCGACGGCCTCGACCACACCAAGCGCTACGTGATCAACAAGCGTTCCCAAGTCGTTGCCGAAATTGACGCGTTGGGGGCGATCACCCGCTTCGAGTACGACCGCTACAACCGACTGCTGGCGCGGACGAATCCGCTGGGCCACATCAGCCGCTTCTCCTATGGAGAGCACGGCCGCATCACGGTGCTGGAGCGTCCGGACGGACGGCAGGCGCGGGCCGAGTACGACGACAACGGGATGCCGATACGCCTCGTCGGCACCGATGGGAACGTCACACGCCAGACCTTCGACGAGCGCGGCAACCGCACCTCTGTGACCGATCCCTCGGGCGCGACGACGGAGTTCGAGTACGACGAGGCCAGCCGGCTCACCGCGGTGACGGACCCGCTCGGCGCCACCACCCGTCTCATCCTGGACCGTCGGGGTCTTCCCTTCGAGGTCACCGATCCGTTGGGTGCCACGACCCGCTACGAACACGATGCCTTCGGCCGTACGGTGCGGATCACCGACCCCCTCGGCGCAGAGACGAGACTGGAGTGGACGGTCGAGGGCCGGCTGTCCCGGCGCACTGCACCCGACGGCACGGTGGAGTCCTGGACGTACGACGGCGAGGGCAACTGCCTCAGCCACACGGACGCGATGGGCGGCACCACCCGCTTCACATACACGGACTTCGACCTGCTGACGGCACGCACAGGCCCGGACGGAGTCCGCCACAAGTTTTCCCACGACACCAACCTGCGGCTGACGCGGGTGACCAACCCACAGGGCCTGACGTGGGACTACGCCTACGACGCGGCAGGCCGACTGGTCACGGAGACGGACTTCGACGGCCGGGCGCTGAGCTACGACTACGACGCGGCGGGCCGTCTGGTCTCCCGGGCGAACGGCCTCGGGCAGACGATCAGGCTCGACCGCGACACCCTCGGTCGGATCGTCCGCAAGGACGCCGCGGGGGCGGTCAGCACCTACGAGTACGACATCTTCGACCAACTGGCGGCGGCGACCGGCCCGGACGCGACCCTTGTCCGTCTCCGGGACCGCTTCGGCCGCCTGAAGTCGGAGACAGTGAACGGCCGCAGGCTCTCCCTGACCCATGACAAGGCGGGTCGCCGAACGGGGCGGACCACTCCGGGCGGGGCAGTGAGCTCATGGTCGTACGACGTGTCGGGCCGAAGAACGGAACTCACCACTTCAGGCCGCACACTCGCCTTCGGATACGACGCAACGGGTCGCGAAACGTCTCGTACGGTCGGCGACTTCGCGTCCCTGATCTCGATGTTCGATGTGATGGGCCGTCTTACCACCCAGGAGGTCACCGGCGGCCGGGGCCACCACCTCCAGCACCGTGCCTATGCCTACCGCCCCGACGGCAACCTCGTCTCCCTCACGGACGAACTCTCCGGCCCCCGGCGCTTCGACCTGGATGCGGCGGGCCGCGTCTCTGCTGTCCATGCAAACGGCTGGAGCGAGCAGTACGCGTACGACGAGGCGGGAAACCAGACGGAGGCGTCCTGGCCGTCGACCCATCCGTCCCACGATGCAACGGGTTCGCGGACGTACCAGGGCACCCGCATCACCCACGCGGGCGCGGTCCGCTACGAACACGATGCCCAGGGCCGCGTCACACTCCGCCAACGAACTCGCCTCTCTCGGAAGCCGGACACCTGGCGCTACACATGGGACGTCGAGGACCGCCTGAGCTCCGTCACCACCCCGGATGGCACGGTCTGGCGGTACCTGTACGACCCCCTGGGTCGCCGAATATCGAAGAAATCCCCGCTGGAAACCGTCCACTTCACCTGGGACGGCACGACCCTCTGCGAACAGACGGCGGGCGAGATCACCCTCACCTGGGACCACGCGGGCCTACGCCCCCTGACCCAGACGGAACGCCGGGCCGACACCACCGACGACCGCTTCTTCGCCATCGTGACGGACCTGATCGGCACCCCGACGGAACTTGTCGACGAGTCGGGCGAGCTTGCCTGGCGGACCCGCACCACCCTCTGGGGCACGACCACATGGACCCGCGACGCCACGGCATACACCCCGCTCCGCTTTCCGGGCCAGTACTTCGACCCGGAGTCGGGTCTCCACTACAACTACTTCCGCTACTACGACCCGGAATCGTCCCGCTACCTCAGCCCGGACCCGCTGGGCCTCGCCCCGGCTCCGAATCCGGCAACATACGTCCACAACCCGCATAGGTGGAGCGACCCGCTCGGGCTTTCACCGTGCCCGGAAGAGCGCGGAAAATACGACTTCCGGCAGCCCAACCCTGATTTTCCGCCCGACCCGGCCGCCGTAGACGCCATGAGGTCGGCCCCGCGCGGCGGAAACATCGACTGTTCGGAAATCGCGGAGCGAATACTCGAGGGCTCTAGCGGCAACGGGAAGATCATCAATTTTACTCTCCGGGAAAGCGGCGAAATCAATATCCCCGAGAACATGGGCTCACAGGTGACTGAGTACCGGTATCATGATGTATATACGGACGGAAAGTACGTATACGACCCGGCAATGAGCAGCGATCCCATTCCCTTCGGGGACTATGAACGTGCGATTCGACTGAATAACCCCGATAAGAAATTGATCGTTGGCAGCGGAGGCTACGACGGCCCCCTTTGGTGACGAAAAGAAAGGCATCGGATCCATGTCGACACGTTTCCGTGTGGCGGGCGAGACCCTCAGACGTCTGGGGGCCTTGGAGTGGCTCAAGCTCAGCGCGGGGTCTCACCCGGACCACGGTCACCTTCAAGTTCCCTACATCGGCTGGCGGTTCGCTGAGCCGAGCGACGAGAAGCTCCGGACCATCGAAGACGCCGTCCGAACGACCCCGACTCAGGTGGACTGGGATGTGGACACCTCCCGGCGGAATTGGCTTCTCGCACCGGCACGCCTTCTAGGGGACGGTGCGAACCCAGCAGCCTCACCGGCCTTCGACGAACGCGTTGAGGCGGCGACCCGGGATCAGGGTTTCTGCGCACAGGCCTTGACTGACCTCGACGCGATCATGCGGACCCTGGGCGAGCTCACCGCCGTGCAAGAGGACCCGCACGGGGACTGAGCTGTTACTGCCGCTGATCCATGGCCCACCGCCCGTTCGCGCGGGCGGGCGATACGCCGGTGAGGTCCAGGTCGACTGCCTCCATGATCGGGCGGCCGTCGGTCGGCTTCTCCAGGGCCTTTTCCACCCGTTTGCGCAGCTGGGTGTTCAGTTCGCGCAGGCGGCCTCTTCCAGCTCCGTCGGGGCCCCATCAGCAGGCCCTGCGCGTTGCAGTTGAGTGGGAAGGCGATCGGCTCGCGGATGTTCGGCTCATCGGCCAGGAACATGGCGCATTCGCCAGCGTCCGCCGCTTCGGCACGGATTCGACCGGCCGCGTCACGACCGACCCTGCGCGGGGCCGGAGACGGAAGCCTCCCGGCCGGCCACCCACCATCCCCTACGCGGCGGGCACGCGCGCGCCTATCAAGGCACTCGGATTGGCTGCCCACTTGGACGTAGAATTTCTCTCGCCACAAAAAATCTGGCTCGCACCACCTCGAACCGGAATCTACTGAAAGGATCTGGCTTGGCTTTCTTTCGGGGCGTCTCTGCACGCCGCTAAAACTAGAGACGCACATCTCGATGGAGTAGTTATCGCGATTCACTCTTTTCGATTCCCACTGGCAGACCACAGACCCGAAGTGGCGTCTCTGGCGATAGAGGATGGATCAGGTAGGAACTTCGCCTATCCGAGACAGGAGTCAAGGCGGAATTCAACAGCGACCGGACCTACTCTTTCCATTGGGGTATTGAGACATCCCCCTCACTGATTCGTGAGCCGGAACAGACGTGTTCGGCCGGCCGGGAGCCAAGGGACGACGCACCGTGATTCGCGCGAACAGCTTCCGGCCCGCCACGCGGCCGATCAGGGTGCGCGCAGCCCCGCCCGCCAGCGCGGGAAGCGCGGAGGGCGGGGACCGTGGCCACGGGCGGGCGGGGCGAAGCGCCCCTCAATCCGAGTACCTCGAACCATGAACCCACCGACAGACCGGAGCATCCAAACGGAAGAGGGCACTCGCACGCCGTCGAGCCGGTGACTCGGCTCAGGACACAGGCGGCAGTCCGGCTGGAAGCCGGTTCAGAACACCTCCCGCACGAACCTCCTTGCCGTCTCCTCCAGCACCTCCACCCCGTCCCGCGCCCACAGCTCGTCGTTGAACAGCTCCACCTCGATGAAGCCCGTCCAACCCGCCGCCTCCACCCGCTGCCGCCACCCGCGCATGTCGATCGCGCCGTCGCCGAGCTGGCCGCGGCCGTTGAGGACGCCGGCGGGCAACGGGGTCGTCCAGTCGGCCAGTTGGAAGGAGAGGATGCGTCCGGACGCGCCCGCCCGGTCGACCGCTTCCGGGGCCCGGTCGTCCCACCAGATGTGGTAGGTGTCGACGACCACGCCCACCTGGTCCGCGGGGAAGCGTTCCGCGAGGTCCAGGGCCTGGTCGAGGGTGGAGACGACGCAGCGGTCCGAGGCGAACATCGGATGCAGGGGCTCGACGGCGAGGCGGACCCCGCGTTCGGCCGCGTAGGGCGCGAGTGCGGCGAGCGCGTCCGCGATGCGCTCGCGGGCCGCTGCCAGGTCCCTGCTGCCGGGCGGGAGACCGCCGGAGACCAGCACCAGCGTGTCCGTGCCCAGGGTCGCCGCCTCGTCGATCGCGGCGCGGTTGTCGTCCAGGGCGCGGGCCCGGTCGGTCTCGTCGATCGCGGTGAGGAAGCCGCCGCGGCACAGGGAGGTGACCTCCAGCCCCGCGTCCCGTACGAGCTTGGCCGTGGCGTCGAGCCCGTACGCGGCGACCGGTTCGCGCCACAGGCCCACGGCGGGGACGCCGAGCCGGACGCACGCCTCGGCCAGTTCGGGCAGCGACAGCTGTTTGACCGTCATCTGGTTGATGCTGAAGCGCGTCAGGTCAGGGCTCACTTCGGGACTCCGTACACGTCGAGCAGGGACTTCATACGGGACTCGGCCAGCGCCGGGTCCGGGAACAGGCCGAGCCCGTCGGCGAGTTCGTACGCGCGCGCCAGGTGCGGCAGGGAGCGCGCCGACTGGAGTCCGCCGACCATCGTGAAGTGGGACTGGTGGCCGGACAGCCAGGCGAGGAACACGACGCCCGTCTTGTAGAAGCGTGTCGGCGCCTGGAAGAGATGGCGGGACAGTTCGACGGTCGGGTCGAGGAGCTTGCGGAAGCCCGCCGTGTCGCCCGTGTCCAGGACGCGTACGGCGTCCGCCGCCAGGGGGCCCAGCGGGTCGAAGATGCCGAGCAGGGCGTGGCTGAACCCGTGGTCGTCACCCGCGATCAGCTCCGGATAGTTGAAGTCGTCGCCGGTGTAGCAGCGCACTCCCTGGGGCAGGCGGCGGCGCAGCTCGACCTCTCTGCGCGCGTCCAGGAGCGAAACCTTGATGCCGTCGACTTTGTCCGGGTGGGCCGCGATGACCTCCAGGAAGGTCTCCGTGGCCGTGTCCAGGTCGGGCGAGCCCCAGTAGCCGTCGAGCGCCGGGTCGAACATCGGGCCGAGCCAGTGCAGGATCACGGGTTCCGACGCCTGGCGCAGCAGGTGGCCGTAGACGTCCAGGTAGTCGTCGGTGGATGCCGCGGCGGCGGCCAGTGCCCGTGAGGCCATGAGGATCGCCTGCGCGCCGGTGGACTCGACCAGGGCGAGCTGTTCCTCGTAGGCGTCGCGCACGTCGTCGACGGATGCCGGGCCGGTCAGCTGGTCGGTGCCCACGCCACAGGCGATGGCGCCGCCGACGGCCTTCGCCTCCGCCGCCGAGCGCCGGATCAGCTCGGCCGCGCACGCCCAGTCCAGGCCCATTCCGCGCTGCGCCGTGTCCATGGCCTCCGCCACGCCGAGCCCGTGCGACCACAGGTGGCGGCGGAAGGCGAGCGTGGCGTCCCAGTCGACGGCGGCGGGAGAGTCGGGGCCGGTGTCGGCGTACGGGTCGGCCACCACATGGGCGGCGGAGAAGACCGTACGGGAGGTGAGCGGGGCGATGGAGGTGAAGCCGAGGGGCTCGGCACGCGGCTCGTACGCGGCCAGGGAGCCGTCGGCGCGCGGGAGGCGGATCGTCACAGTGTCAGCTCCGGTACGTCGAAGCGCCGGCCCTCGGCGGAGCTGCGCAGGCCGAGTTCGGCGAGCTGCACGCCGCGCGCGCCCGCCAGCAGGTCCCAGTGGTACGGCTCGTCGAGCGCGACATGGCGCAGGAACAGCTCCCACTGGGCCTTGAAGCCGTTGTCGAACTCGGCGTTGTCCGGCACCTCCTGCCACTGGTCGCGGAACGACTCGGTGACGGGCAGATCCGGGTTCCAGACCGGCTTGGGCGTGGTGGAGCGGTGCTGGACGCGGCAGTTGCGCAGGCCGGCGACCGCCGAGCCGTGTGTGCCGTCGACCTGGAACTCGACGAGCTCGTCGCGGTTGACCCGTACCGTCCAGGAGGAGTTGATCTGGGCGACCGCGCCGCCCTCCAGCTGGAAGATGCCGTACGCGGCGTCGTCGGCGGTCGCCTCGTACGGCTTGCCCTGCTCGTCCCAGCGCTGCGGGACGTGCGTGGCGATGTGCGCGTTGACCGAGGTGACCCGGCCGAACAGCTCGTGCAGCACGTACTCCCAGTGCGGGAACATGTCGACGGTGATGCCGCCGCCGTCCTCGGCCCGGTAGTTCCAGCTCGGCCGCTGCGCCTCCTGCCAGTCGCCCTCGAAGACCCAGTAGCCGAACTCGCCGCGCACGGAGAGGATCCGGCCGAAGAAGCCGCCGTCGATGAGGCGCTTCAGCTTCAGCAGGCCCGGCAGGAAGATCTTGTCCTGGACGACGCCGTGCTTGATGCCCCTGCTCCCGGCGAGGCGGGCCAGCTCGAGGGCGCCGGCGAGATCGGTGGCGGTCGGCTTCTCGGTGTAGATGTGCTTGCCGGCCGCGATGGCCTTCTTCAGGGCCTCGACGCGGGCGGAGGTGACCTGCGCGTCGAAGTAGATGTCGATGCTCTCGTCGGCGAGGACGGCGTCGAGGTCGGTCGAGATCTCGGTCAGTCCGTGCTGTTCGGCGATCTCGCGCAGCGCGTGCTCGCGCCGTCCGACGAGCACCGGCTCCGGCCAGAGCACTTCGCCGCCGCCGAGGTCGAGACCGCCCTGCTCACGGATCGCGAGGACGGAGCGCACCAGGTGCTGGCGGTGGCCCATCCGCCCGGTGACGCCGTTCATGGCGATCCGCACTGTCCTGCGTGTCACGAAGTGCCTCCATGTTTCATCTCGGTTCTCCCGAGTTCCCTCGATATGAGCGTAGCAAGCGCTTTCTACGCGGTATGAAGCTAGCCTGCCGACAGCGGCCCGGACAAGGGGGCCGCTCCATCTCACGCGGAGGAAAGCGATGACAGTCACCCTGGCGGATGTGGCGGCCCGCGCCCGGGTGTCCCCGGCGACCGTCTCTCGCGTGTTGAACGGCAACTACCCGGTCGCCGCGTCCACGCGGGAGCGGGTACTGCGCGCGGTGGACGAGCTCGACTACGTCCTCAACGGCCCGGCGAGCTCGCTCGCCGCCGCGACGTCCGACCTCGTCGGCATCCTCGTCAACGACATCGCCGACCCCTTCTTCGGGATCATGGCCGGAGCGGCGCAGACCGAGATCGGCGGGCAGGAGGGCACGGGCCGGGCAGGCGGCGAGAAACTTGCCGTCGTCTGCAACACCGGTGGTTCACCCGAACGTGAGCTC
The DNA here is from genome assembly GCF_025854275.1 of Streptomyces peucetius. NCBI lineage: Bacteria > Bacillati > Actinomycetota > Actinomycetes > Kitasatosporales > Streptomycetaceae > Streptomyces > Streptomyces peucetius. The sequence goes on from NZ_CP107567.1 coordinate 2,723,141, forward strand.
ACCTATCTCACCCTCCTGCAGCGTCAGCGCGCCGCGGCCGTCATCCTCACCGGCGGTGCGCTGGAGGACCCTGGCCACATCGAGGCCATGACTGTGAAACTCGGCAGGCTTGCCGACGCCGGGACGCGGATCGTGCTGTGCGGACGCCCGCCGCTGCCCGGCAGCGACGCGATCGTCGCCTCGCTCGCCTTCGACAACCGCGGCGGCGGGCGGCGGCTCACCGAGCACCTGCTCGCGCTCGGCCACCGGCGCATCGGCTACGTCGCCGGCCCCGCGGAACGCACCACGACCCGCCACCGGCTGGAAGGCCACCGGGCGGCGATGGCGGCGGCGGGTCTCGGCGGGAACCCCGCCGAGGAGGAACGGCTCACGGTGCACGGGCCGTACGACCGCCGGTCCGGATACGACGCCACGCTCGAACTGCTGCGCAGAGAACCGGGGCTGACGGCGATCGTCGCCGCGAACGACACCGTCGCACTGGGCGCGTGCGCCGCGCTGCGGGACCAGGGCCTGCGGATACCCCAGGACATCTCCGTCGCGGGCTTCGACGACCTGCCCTTCTCCGTGGACGCGGTCCCGGCGCTCACGACGGTCCGCCTCCCCCTCTTCGAGGCGGGCGCCAGGGCAGGCCGCCTGGCCATGGACAACGAGACGCCCCCGCCGGGCGGTATCGCGACGATCGCGGCGGAACTGATGGCCCGGGACTCGACGGCGCCGCCGCGCGAGCGGTGACGAGCCGTACTACCGGTACGACAGATGCGACGGGTACACGCGTCGGCGCCCGGAGCGGCGGCAGCGGGCCCCTGCGGCGGGGCGGCGCCCCGGCGACCCCGGGCACCCCTGCGGGGGCGGCCACGGCCCGGGGCGAGGCCCGTGGCCTCGCGCGCCCCACGGGGACGGACGCGGCCCGGGATGTCGGGCAGCACTCAAGCGGTTGACCGCCAGCCCTGCGGCCAGGCCGTGGCCTCGCACCCTGCGGGCGCGGTTGCGGCCCGGCAGGGACCGCAGGACGCCGGCGAGTACGGCGCCCACGCAGTGACCACCGCGGCCTGCGCCTCGCCCGGCTCACGGTCGCGCCGGCACCTCCCGCCGACAGGAAGCGCCCGATCCGGCTCCCGGCTCCTGCACCGCACCACCACGTCGGCGGGAACCGGCGGAACGGCCGGCCGGCGAACGCAACCTCACCCGGGCGGCTCACGACCCGCACGGAGCCCCACCCGGCCCGCGGCGCACCGCACCACCGCGCCCGCGGGTCGGGAGGACCACCGGACGTCACCCCACCGGCTCAGACCCGCTCGCCGTCCCCCCGGCCAGAAGGCAGGCTGGAGCCCTTGCTCCGCAGGGACGGAGCCGGAAGAGAGACGGAGAACGGACATGGCCAACGCAACCCGAGGCTCCGGGCCCGCGCCGCACAGCGGGAGCGCCGGACGCGCCTGGGCGTCCGGCGGCACGGTGTTCGCCGGTGTGCTGCTGCTGGTGGAAGGCATCCTGGGCATCCTCGCCGGGATCGCAGCCATCGCGGGCGACGACGTGTACACCGTGGTCGGCGACTACGTCTTCGAGTTCCACCTCACCGCCTGGGGCTGGATCCACCTGATCCTGGGTGTCCTGCTGGCCGTCACCGGCTGGGGCATCCTCCAGGGCGCCGCCTGGGCACGCGGACTCGGCGTGGGGCTGGCCGCCCTGGCTGTCGTCTTCCAGTTCATGTGGCTGCCGTACCAGCCGATCTGGGCGGTCGTGTCCATCGCGATCGGCGTGTTCGTCATCTGGGCACTGTGCACCGATCGCGGCCGTACGTCCGCGCCCTGAGCCGGCGCCGCTCGGGCGATGGACCGCGCGGCCGGGGCGACGCGCCACGGCCGCGCCACCGCGCGCCCCGGGCGAGCCGGAGCGCGGAGTCGCCCGCGTCGGAGGGCCGGGCCGCCCCCGCCCGCCGCCCCCAGAGGAAGCCATGACGCGCGAGGCGGCGCCCGGCCCGTCCGCCGCCGGGTCCCACCGGCCGGGCCTCTGGCCGCCGCAGGCCCGCGCCCTCTTCCCGCTGGTGCTGCCCGCGCTGCTCGTCGGCGTCGGATCGAGTCTCGTGCTCCTCGGCGTCAGCAGGCTCGCCGAGCGGGTCCAGCACGTGCTCTGGAAGACGCTGCCCCACGGCCTGGGCGTCTCCGGCACCTCTGCGCTCTGGATCCTGTCGGTCCTCACCGCGGCCGGGCTCGCCGCGGGTCTGGTCGTATGGAAGTTCCCCGGCCGCACCGGGCCGGACCCCGCCACCCGAGGCCTGGTCGATCCGCCGCTGCCGGTCCGGGTCCTGCCGGGCGTCGTCATCGCCGTCGTCGTGACCCTGGCCGGCGGAGTGAGCCTGGGCCCAGAGAACCCGATCACCTCCGTCAACGTCGCGCTCGCCTGCGCGCTGGGCATCAAGGCCATGCCCCGCGCCCCTGCCTCCGTCTGGATCTCGCTCGCGGCCGCCGGCACCATCGGGGCACTGTTCGGCACGCCGGTCGCGGCCGCCCTCATCCTCTCCGAGATCTCGGGCGGGCCGGATCCACGGCCCTTGTGGGACCGGCTGTTCGCGCCGCTGATCGCGGCGGGCGCCGGCGCCCTGACGACCGTGCTGCTCGCCGGTCCGCTGCTGACGGTGCGCGTCACCCCGTACACGGGGCCGCGGTTGGTCGACGCCGTGTCCGCCACGGCCGTCGCCTCGGTCGCCGCGGTCGTCGGCCTGGCCGCGGTGTACGCCTTCCCGCTCGTGCACCGGATCTTCCACCGGCTGGGGCACCCGGTCCTCATGCTGACCTCGGGCGGTCTGGTGCTCGGCGGGCTGGGGGTGCTCGGCGGACCACTGACCCTCTTCAAGGGCCTGGAGGAAATGAAGGAGCTGACGGCCCATCCGGAGGAGCACGGTGCGGCGAACCTGCTGCTGCTCGCCCTGGTGAAACTTGCGGCGCTCGTCGTCGCCGCCTCCTGCGGCTTCCAGGGCGGCCGGATCTTCCCCGCGGTCTTCGTCGGGGTGGCGCTGGGCATGTTCGCCCACGCCCTCGTGGGCGCGGTGCCGATGGCCCTGGCGACTGCCGCCGCCGTGCTCGGGATGCTGGTCGCCGTCACACGGCAGGGCTGGCTGAGTCTGTTCATGGCCGCCGTCCTCGTCGGCGACATTCAATTGCTGCCGATGCTGTGCGTGGCGACCCTGCCCGCCTGGCTGATCGTCACCGGACGGCCGGAGATGCAAATTCGCGGCACGCCGGGCCCGGAGAAGGGTCTTGTGGGCAGCGGCGCCCCGGCGTAGCGTTGACTCAGTCAAAGATGATACTCGGAGCCGATCATGCCGGTCACACCGCCCACGCCGATCCACGAGATCCGTGCCTTCAACCGCTTCTACACCAATGTCATCGGCGCCCTCGACTACGGCAGGCATCTGTACACGCCGTACACGCTCACCGAGTCCCGGGTCCTGTACGAGCTCGCGCACAGTCCCCGCACCGACGCCGCCGACCTCCGCGGGGAGCTCTCACTCGACGCCGGGTACCTCAGCCGGCTGCTCGCCGGGTTCGAGCGGGACGGGCTCGTGGAGCGGGCGCCGTCCGAGCGTGACCCGCGACGGCAGCGGATCACGCTCACCGAGCGGGGCCGGGAGGCCGCCGCGCTGCTCGACGAGCGGTCGCGGCAAGCGGTGGGCGCGCTGCTCGACGCGGTGCCGGCGCAGGACCGGGAGCGGCTCTCCGGGGCGCTGCGCACCGTCCGGGAGCTCCTGTCGGGGGCCCGTGGCCACGCCGCGCCGCCGGAGCCGGTCCTGCGCGGCCCCGGCCCCGGCGACCTGGGGTGGATCGTCCAGCGGCACGGCGCGCTGTACGCCGCGGAGTACGGGTGGGACGCCGGCTTCGAGGGCCTGGTCGCCCGCATCGTCGCGGATTTCGCGCAGGACCACGATCCGCACCTGGAGCGGGTGTGGATAGCTGAGCTGGACGGACGTCCGGTGGGCTCGGTGATGTGCGTACGGGACGAGGCCCCGGCCACGGCCCGGCTGCGGCTGCTGCTCGTCGAACCCGAGGCGCGGGGACACGGACTCGGCGACCGGCTGGTGCGCACGGCCGTGGATTTCGCGCGCGAGGCTGGGTACCGGGACATGGTGTTGTGGACCAACGATGTGCTGACCGCCGCCCGCCGGATCTACGAGCGGGCCGGATTCACCCTCGTCGCCGAGGAGCCGCACCGCTCGTACGGGGCGGATCTGGTCGGTCAGGACTGGCGGCTGGAGCTGCAGGAAGGAACGGATCGATGAAGTTCGCCTTCTCGACCCTCGGCGTGCCCGGCAGGCCGCTGAGGGAGGTGGCCCGTCTCGCCGCCGACAGCGGATACCAGGGCGTCGAACTGCGCGCCCATCCGGAGGAACCGGTGCATCCGGGCATCGGCACGACGGAACGGGCGGAGGCGATCCGGGAGTTCGAGCGCGCGGGCGTCGAGATCCTGACCGTCGCCGGGTATGCGCGGATCGCGGCGCCCGGCGACGACGGCTCCGTGATCAAGGAGATGGACGGCCTCTGCCGGCTGGCCAAGGATCTCGGCGCGTCGTTCGTCCGGGTCTTCCCCGGCGGCGGCGACCTGGATCCGGCCGAGGCCGACGCGATCGCGGCGCGCAGGCTCGGCGCCGCCGCGGAGACCGCGGCCGATCTCGGCGTACGGATCCTGCTGGAGACGCACGACTCGCACCGCACCGGTGCCGACGTCATGCGCGTCCTCGGTCTGGTCGGCCACAAGAACGCGGGCGCGTTGTGGGACGTGATGCACACCTGGCTCGGCGGTGAGGCCCCCGAGACGACGCACGCGGCGCTGAGCCCGTTCCTCGGCTACATCCAGGTGAAGGACGTGGCCTCGCGCGACGACCTCACCCCGCTGCCGCTGGGCCGGGGTGTGCTGCCGCTGGACGAGTGCCTCGCGCTCGCGGACCCGGACGGCTGGGTGTGCTGGGAGTACGAGAAGCGCTGGTACCCGACGGCGCCGGAACTGCCGGGCCTGCTGGCGGCGGGCCGGGAACATCTGCTCGCGGTGACCTGAGCACCGGGACGCAGGGGCGGTGCTGATACCGGACCGGCCGGTGCCGTCACACCCGGCCGGCGGTCAGCGGCTCCTGCTGCCGCACGGCCGGCCGCGGCTTCCGCCGGCCTCGCAGGGTCGTCAGGGCGACTCCGCCGACCAGCAGCGCCGCCGCACACCACCGCAGCGGACTCACCGGCTCGTCGAGGACCAGGAACGCCGACGACATGCCGAAGACCGGCACGAGGAGCGAGAACGGGGCGACCGAGGAAGCCGGGTGCCGTCTGAGCAGCCAACCCCAGACCCCGAAGCCGAAAATCGTGGTGACCCAGGCGACGTAGAGGACGACGCCGACACCCGTCCGGTCCAGGGAGCGCAGTGCCGCCAGGTCGCGGTCCGCGCCCTCCACGAGGAGGGAGAGGCCGAGCAGCGGGAGGACCGGGACGGTGCTGACCCACACCATGAAGTTCAGGGCGTCCGGCGGCGACGCCTGGCGGGTCAGGACGTTGGAGACTCCCCAGCAGGCCGCCGCGGCGATGACCAGAACGAAGCCGAGGAGCGGCCCGGAGGCGCCCTCGTCGACGGCGGCGACCGCGATACCGGCCAGGGCCACGGCCATCCCCGCCGTCCTCACCCTGCCCGGTCGTTCGCCGAGGACGGCGAAGGCGAACAGGGCCGTGAAGACCGCCTGGACCTGAAGGATCAGCGACGACAGCCCCGCGGGGGCGCCCTGGTCCATCCCGGTGAAGAGCAGACCGAACTTGGCCACGCCCAGCACCAGTCCGACGCCGACGATCCATTTCCAGGCGACCTTCGGCCGGCCGACGAAGAACACCGCGGGCAGGGCGGCGGCGAGGAAGCGCAGGGCGGAGAAGAGCAGCGGCGGAAAGTGGTCGAGGCCGATCTCGATGACGACGAAGTTGATCCCCCAGACGGCTGCGACCAGGGCGGCGAGAGCGATGTGGGTCGGGCGCATGGCAGGAAGCATCACGCGAGCAGACCGTGTAGCACCAGCGCGGATACGTTCATGGTTGGATGAAGTACTGCTAATGAAATGCTGGTGATGGCGAAAGGGGAGCAACCATGCTCGACCTCGGCCGGCTGCGCGCACTGCATGCCGTCTCCGTCCACGGCACGGTCGGCGCCGCGGCCGCGGCGCTCGGTTACACGCCGTCCGCGGTCTCGCAGCAGATCGCCAAGCTCGAGCGCGAGACCCGCACCACGCTCCTGGAACGAGAGGGCCGCGGGGTCCGGCTGACCGACGAGGCGACACAGCTGGCGGCCACCGCACAGCAGCTGCTGTCCCTGGTCGAAGAGGCGGAGGTACGTCTCGAGGAGCGGCGCGGCGAGCCGACCGGGCGGCTCTCCATCGCCTGTTTCGCCAGCGCCTCCCGCGGGCTGATGCCGTACGTGCTCGCCGATCTCGCCCGTCGCCACCCCGAGCTGGACGCCCGTCTCCATGAGGTCGACCCGCACCTGTCCGTCGACCTCGTCGCACGCGGCGCGATCGACCTGGCGGTGGCGCACGACTGGGACATCGCGCCGCTGCCGGCCCCGCCGGGTGTCGAACAGGCCGTCATCGGTGACGACATGTGCGATGTGCTGGTCCCTGCGGGCCACGCGCTGGCCGACGCCGACGCGGTGCGACGCGAGGACCTGAAGGACGAGCGCTGGATCACCCAGCCGCCCGGCACGGTCTGCCACGACTGGCTGCTGCGGACCCTGCGCGCGGCCGGCTGCGAGCCGCTGATCGCGCATCAGGCGGAGGAGAACCACACCCAGGTCGCCCTCGTGGCCGCCGGCCTGGGCGTGGCGCTGGTCCCCCGGCTGGGGCGCGGGGAGCTGCCGCCGCAGGTGGTGGCCGTACAGCTGGCGCCCGTGCCGACGCGCCGGCTGCACGCCCTGTGGCGTACAGGGGCCGCGAGGCGGCCTGCGATCACGGAGACGGTGCGGACGCTGCAGAAGCTCTGGCCGGAGGTCGCCACCGGCACGTGAACCGGGCCGCGTGCCGCCCCTGCGGCTCCCGGCCCGGCGAGCGTGCCGCCTCGCCGCCGGCACAGGGCCGTGCGCGCGGCCGCACCCGCCGTTGCGCAGCCCACGGGCGTGGGGCGGTGAGCCCTTACGCCGGCCGTGAACCCTGGGGGCCACGCCGGTTACGCCGGGCCGTGAACCCCGGGGGCCGCCGCGCCGCCTACACCGGCCCGCTCCCGGGGGCCGCCACGCTGCCCGCACCGGCCCGTCAACCCGGGCCGCCGCGCCGGTTACGCCGGCCCTGAACCCGGGCCGCCACGCTGCCCCATCGGGCCCGTGAGCGTGGGGCCGCGCCCGGCCGGTGCCGGTTCGGAAAGCGGCTCCGGCCCGCCGGTCCGGTGATGGTTGTGCGCGGGGCCTTGACCTGGCAGTTACTTTCCGGATATCCGTGTCACCTTGGAAGTTTCCTTCAACTCCCTTGTGCAACGCCCCTGTCGAGCATGTCGAGCAAGGCCGGAAGGAGCACCAGTGCACGACCGGAACCTCTCCAGACGCACCCTTCTCACCGCGACCGCTGTCGCCGCAGGCGCGATCGCCACGGCAGCGTCCAGTTCAGCGGCGGTCGCGGCGCCCGCCGCCGCATCCCGTGACACCCGACACCGGCTCGAGCGGATCGTCTCGAGGATGAGCCTCGGGGAGAAGGTCGGCCAGCTCTTCGTGATGAGGGTCTACGGCCACTCCGCCACCGACCCGGACCAGGCCGACGTCGACCTCAACCTCGAAGAGATGGGCGTGCGCAACGCCGCAGAGCTCATCGCCGAGTACCACGTCGGCGGCATCATCTACTTCGCCTGGGCGCACAACACCCGTGCTCCGCACCAGATCGCGGACCTCTCCAACGGCATCCAACGGGCCGGGCTCGCCCAGTCCACCCCGCTGCCGCTGCTGATCTCCACCGATCAGGAGCATGGCATCGTGGCCCGTGTCGGCAAGCCGGCGACCCTGATGCCGGGCGCGATGGCGCTCGGAGCGAGCGGGTCGGCCTCGTCCGCCCGCAAGGCCGCGCAGATCGCGGGTGCCGAGCTCGCCGCGATGGGCATCGTCCAGAACTACGCGCCGGTCGCCGACGTGAACGTCAACCCGGCCAACCCGGTCATCGGCGTACGGTCCTTCGGCGCGGAACCGGCCGCGGTGGCCCGGATGGTCGCCGCACAGGTCAAGGGCTACCAGAGTGCGGGCATCGCGGCCACGTCCAAGCACTTCCCCGGGCACGGCGACACCACCGTCGACAGCCACACCGGCATCCCGGTCATCTCGCACACCCGCCAGGAGTGGGAGGAGATCGACGCGCCACCTTTCAGGGCCGCGATCGCCGCCGGGATCGACTCGATCATGACGGCGCACATCCAGTTCCCCGCCCTTGACCCCAGCAACGACCCGGCGACGCTGTCCCACCCCATCCTCACCGGCATCCTGCGCGAGGAACTGGGCTACGACGGCGTGGTGGTCACGGACGCGCTCAACATGGAGGGTGTGCGGGAGAAGTACGGGGACCACCGCGTGCCGGTGCTCGCGCTGCTCGCGGGCGTGGACCAGCTGCTCAACCCACCGGACCTGGCGGTCGCCTGGAACGGTGTGATGGACGCGGTCAGGAGCGGTGAGATCACCGAGGCCCGTCTGGACGAATCGATCCTGCGCATCCTGCTGCTCAAGGAGAAACTGGGCCTGTTCCGCGAACCGTTCGTCTCCGGACGGGAAGTGGACCGCACGGTCGGCACCCCCGCGCACCTCGCCGCCGCCGACCGCATCGCCGAGCGCACGACCACGTTGCTGACCAACCCGGACGGGCTGCTGCCGCTGAGCCGCCGCAGCCACGGCGACGTCCTCGTCGTCGGCCCCGATCTCTCGTCGCCCAGCGGCACGACCGGGCCGCCGACGACCGTACTGGCGAACGCCCTGGGCGAACTGGGTTTCCGGGCGACCGCCCTGTCGACCGGGACCGCGCCGAGCAGCGCGAAGATCGCGGAGGCGGTGGCCGCCGCGCAGGGCAAGGACGTGGTCGTCGTCGGCACGTACAACGTCTCCGCGACGAGCTCTCAGCGCACGCTGGTGGCCCGGCTGGTCGCGACGGGCGTGCCGGTGGTGGCGCTCGCCATTCGCAATCCGTACGACATCGCACGGCTCGGCCCGGTCGCGGCGGCGCTGGCGGCCTACGCGTGGACCGATGTCGAGCTGCGCGCCGCCGCACGGGTGATCGCGGGCAGCGCGGAGCCGGAGGGACGCCTGCCGGTGCCGGTGCAGCGGGCGGACGATCCGTCACAGGTGCTGTTCCCGGTCGGCCACGGGCTGTCGTACCGATAGGGAGCCGCCTGACAGGGCCGTGCCCCGCCGCTCGTCACGAGCGGCGGGGCACGGTTCTTCGTTCGGTTGCCGGCCGGCTCCTCACGGCCGCAGCAGCGGCTCCCGCTCCAGATCACGTTTGTCGAGCTTCGCGTCGTGCTTCGCCAGCGGCCTGGCCTTCGCCGGGTCCTCCTGGACGGCGGCCGGGGCGACGCCCGCCCAGCGCAGGATGGCGGCGGTGGCCTCCGCCTTCTCCTCCGCGACCAGATCGGCCACGTCGGCACCGTGGTTGGCGCCCGGCGCGGTGTAGACATGGCTGTCGCGGGTGTACTTGCCGACCCGGAACGGCTCGGCGCCCCACGGGTCGTTCTCGCCGTAGACGAACATCATCCGGTCGGCGTTGTGCCGCACCCAGTTGTCGACGTCCTTCATCACCCACGGCTTGAAGCGCATCGGGATGTCGCGGGGGACGAAGTTCCGCGGCGGCTGGTAGCCGTAGCGGCTCAGGCCGTCCAGGTGGGGCTGCGCGATGTCGGGCGACCCGAGTTCGGTGCCCGCCTGGTAGTAGTACGGCGTGTAGTTGGCGAGCCCTTGGTCGGCGTAGGCAGAGAAGCCGGCGATCGCGTCGACCGTCTCGAAGATTTCCTGGTCGGAGGCGGTGGCCGCGGCCGGGATCGTCTCGCAGTCGGATTCGTGGCTGTACTGCCAGAACGCCCAGACGAAGTCGAGCACGACGGCCTCGTACGCCCTGTCCAGGCTGCCGACGGTGTCGAACGTGTACCCGGCGTCCGCGGCGTACTTCTCGTAGAGGGCCTCGAGCGGCTCGCGGCGGATCAGTGCCTCGCGCTGCAGGGCGTTCAGCTTGTCGCGGCACTCCTCGGTCCCGACGTTCGCCAGGAACCGGTCGTAGGCCTTGTCCTCGTTGTTGACGACGTCGTTCGGTGCGACGTACGCGACGACGCCGTCCATGTCGCGCGGGTAGTGGCGCTCGTAGTACGTGGCGGTCATGCCGCCCTTGGAGCCGCCGGTGGAGATCCAGTTCCTGTCGTAGATCTTCTTCAGGGCCTTGAAGACCCGGTGCTGGTCGCTCGCGGCCTGCCAGATGTCCAGCTTGGACCAGTCGGCGGGCGCGGGGCGGGACGGCGTGAAGTAGCGGTACTCCAGGGAGACCTGGTTGCCGTCGACGATGGCCGTGGGCTCACTGCGGCGCGGCGTGGTGGACACGTGGTAGCCGGAGGTGAAGAAGACGGTGGGGCGGCTGGTGTCCTTGTGCAGCAGGGTGATCCGCTGCTGGAACGTGCCGCGCCACGGATGCCGGTGGTCGACCGGCTGTGTGTAGTTGAGGACGAAGAATCGATAACCCGGGTACGGCTTCTCCTCGATGAGGCTCATGCCCGGGATCGACAGAATCCGGTCCTTGATGTCCGTGCCGGACGCCGGCGCGGCGGCGGTGGCCGCGTTCGCCGTGGCGCCGGCGGCGCTCACGGTGCCTATGAGCACCACGAGCGACAACAGCCATCTGAGCACCTTGCGCATTCACCCTCCCCTTTGGTCAAAAGTGGACGCGGTGAACCTAGCGGTGCCAACGCGGGTGCCGCCAGAGCAAGTTGGGCCTCAGCGGCACATCAACACAGGATCCAGCCGGTGGAACGGGAGACGCCGGAGACCGAACCGGTGGCACGGACACAGCGGTTGAGGGCGTGCACGGTGACCGGACCGGCCTGCCGGGTGAACCTGCCGCTGTCGTTGGCGGCGCGTCCGCCACGGGGCTGGAGGGACACGGACATGGACCGCCTGGCACCGGGGCGTTTGGCGAACGTGACGGCACAGGCGTAGTCACCGCGCTCGTAGACGCGCAGCTCACCGGTCGAGAAGGAGACCGTCTTCGCCAGCCGGCCCGGGCAGGGCGTGGCGGCTTCCGCGTGCGGTACGGCCGGGGCGGCCACGGTCAGCGCCGCGACCGCCGTGATTAGCGCCAGCACCCGCCCCACACGCCCGGACCGTCCTGTGGTCCTGCTCCCCGCCCCACCGAACACTCTTGCCCCCAGCCGTCACCGATCCGTACATGCGTACGACGCACAATGGCCCCGCTTGGTTGCGACCCGGCCGCGCCCGCTCCCGCCTTCTGGGCCGGCCCCCGCCCGCTGGCTCCCGTCTTCGGGCCCGGCGGTGGCGTGGCGCACCGCGCGGCCGGCGCACCGCGACGGGCATGAGGCGAGAGGGGCGTCGGGGCGTCAGCCCCTCGCCCTCACACCGCGGCCGGTTCGTCCTCCCCTATGCCCTCTATGCCCTCTCCGATGAAGGTGCGCCACAATGCGGCGTACTTGCCGTCCAGGGCGAGCAGTTCGTCGTGGGTGCCGTCCTCCGCGACCCGGCCGTGGTCCATCACGACCACCCGGTCGGCGCGGGCGGCCGTGGTGAGCCGGTGCGCGACGACAAGGGTCGTACGCCGGCCGGTCAGCCGGTCCGTCGCCTGGTTGACCTGTGCCTCGGTGGCCAGGTCCAGGGCGGCCGTCGCCTCGTCGAGCAGCAGCACGTCGGGGTCGACGAGCTCGGCACGGGCCAGGGCGATCAGCTGCCGCTGGCCGGCCGAGAGGTTCCGGCCGCGCTCGGCGACCTCGTGGAGATAGCCGCCGTCGAGCGTGGCGATCATGTCGTGCGCGCCGACGGCCCGTGCGGCGGCCTCCACCTCGGCGTCACTCGCGCCGGGGCGGCCGTAGGCGATGGCGTCACGGACGGTTCCGGCGAAGAGGTACGCCTCCTGGGGGACGACGCCGAGCCGGTGGCGGTACGCGGTCAGGTCCAGCTCCCGCAGGTCCTTGCCGTCCACAGTGACCCGGCCGGCGGTCGGATCGTAGAAGCGTGCCACCAGCTTGACGACGGTCGACTTGCCCGCGCCGGTCTCGCCGACGAACGCGACGGTCTGACCGGCGGGGATGCGCAGGTCGACGCCGGTCAGGGCCTCCTCGTCGTCGCCGTAGGCGAACGACACCTCCTCGAAGGCGAGGTCGCCGCGCAGCGCCCGCACCTCGTGCGGCTCGTGCGGCACGACCGTCGAGGTCGGCTCCCGCAGCAGCTCCTGCACGCGGCGCAGCGACACCGCCGCCTGCTGATAGCCGTCGAAGACCTGGGAGAGCTGCTGGACCGGTGCGAAGAACAGCTCGATGTAGAGCAGGTAGGCGACGAGCGCGCCGGTGGTCAGTGTCCCCGCCTCGATCCGGCCCGCGCCCACGATCAGCACGGCGGCCGTGGCGACCGCCGCGAGCAGTTGCACGAACGGGAAGTAGACCGAGATCAGCCACTGGCCCCGGACCCGGGCCTGGCGGTAGCTGTCGCTGCGGGCCGCGAAGCTCTCCCGCCCGGCACGTTCCCTGCGGAACGCCTGCACGATTCGCAGTCCCGCGACGGACTCCTGGAGGTCGGCGTTGACGACGCTGATGCGTTCGCGCGCCAGCTCGTACGCCTTGACGCTCTGCTTGCGGAAGAAGTACGTGCCGACGATCAGTACGGGCATGGTCGCGAAGACCACGAGAGCGAGCTCCACGTCGATGACGACGAGAGCGACCATGATGCCGAAGAAGGTGACGGCCGAGACGAATGCGGTGACCAGCCCGGTCTGAAGGAACGTCGACAGCGCGTCCACGTCCGTGGTCATCCGGGTCATGATCCGGCCGGTGAGTTCACGCTCGTAGTAGTCGAGGCCGAGCCGCTGGAGCTGCGCGAAGATCTTCAGGCGCAGGGAGTACAGCACGCGCTCGCCGGTGCGGCCGGTCATCCGCATCGCACCGATCTGACCGGCCCACTGGACGACGACGGTGACCAGCGCGAGGGCGGAGGCCACCCACACCGCGCCGAGGGCGAGTTGCTCGACGCCCTCGTCGATGCCGTGCCGGATAAGCACGGGAAGCAGCAGCCCCATGCCCGCGTCGACGGCCACCAGACCGAGGCTGATCAGCAACGGCACTCCGAAGCCGCGCAGCACCGCCCGCAGCCGGCCGCCCTCCCCGGACGGCGCGCCCGCCGGTTCGGGGCGGGTGGCCTGTGCCTCGTCGATGTCGGGGGTGTCGGTGGCCGGCGGCAGCGCCTCGATCTGTGCCAGCAGTTCGGGGGTGGCGCCCGGGTCCTCCTTGGCCTCCTCGGCGCGCTCGTCCCGTGCCCACAGCCGGGGTGTGATGCCGCGTTCCACATCGAACTCGGCGTCCAGCTCGTCCCGTACGGTCCGGTCCTCGTCCGGCTCACGGCCGGCCTGCGGAAGGATGTGCCCCGGTGAGACGCCGCCCAGTTCGTCCGGGTCGGTCAGCAGCCGCCGGTACAGCGCGGAACGCCGCTCCAGCTCCTCGTGCGTACCGATGTCGGCGAGCCGGCCGGCGTCGAGGACGGCGATCCGGTCGGCGAGGTTGAGCGTCGAGCGGCGGTGCGCGATGAGCAGCGTCGTGCGCCCCGCCATGACGCGCCCCAGCGCTTCGTGGATCTCGTGCTCGACCCGGGCGTCGACGGCGGAGGTGGCGTCGTCGAGAAGCAGCAGCCGCGGGTCGGTGAGGATCGCGCGGGCGAGGGCGATGCGCTGGCGCTGGCCGCCGGAGAGCGTGAGCCCGTGCTCGCCGACCTCGGTGTCGTAGCCCTCGGGAAGCTCGGCGATGAAACGGTCGGCCTGTGCGGCGCGGGCCGCCTTCTCGATCTCCTCCTGGGTGGCCTCGGGGACTCCGTAGGCGATGTTCGCCCGGACCGTGTCGGAGAAGAGGAAGCTGTCCTCCGGGACGAGACCGATGGCACCCCGCAGCGAGTCGAACGTCAGCTCCCGCACATCGTGACCGCCCACCAGGACGGCGCCGCGGGTGGCGTCGTAGAGGCGGGGCAGCAGCAGCGACACGGTCGACTTGCCGCTGCCGGACGCGCCGACGACGGCGACGGTCTCACCGGCGGCGATCTCCAGCGAGAAGCCGTTCAGTACCGGCTTGCCGTCCGTGTACTCGAAGCTCACGTCGTCGAACTCGACGGTGGCCGGCGCGTCCGCCGGCAGCTCCTTCGTCCCCTCCTTGATGCTCGGCTCGGTGTCGATCAGCTCCAGGACCCGCTCCACACCGGCCCTGGCCTGCTGCCCGACGGTCAGCACCATCGCGAGCATCCGGACCGGGCCGACGAGCTGGGCGAGATAGGCCGAGAAGGCGACGAAGGTGCCGAGCGTGATCTCGCCCTTCGTGGCCAGCCAGCCGCCCACCGCCAGCATGGCGACCTGGCCCAGGGCCGGCACCGCCTGCAGTGCGGGCGTGTACGTGGCGTTCAGCTTGATCGTCCGGAGCCTGGCGGCGAAGAGCTTCCTGCTGACCTCGCGAAGCTTCCCGGTCTCCTGCTCCTCCTGCCCGAAGCCCTTCACGACACGCACACCGCTGACGGCCCCGTCGACGACCCCGGCGACGGCCGCGGCCTGCCCCTGCGCGTACCAGGTGGCGGGGTGCAGCCGGACACGGCTGCGCTTGGCGATGATCCACAGGGCCGGTGCGACGGCGAGCGCGATCAGGGTCAGGGGCAGGGACAGCCACGCCATGACGGCGAGGGAGATGGCGAACAGAAGGAAGTTCCCGATGGTCATCGGAAGCATGAAGAGCAGGCTCTGGATCAGCTGCAGGTCGCTGGTGGCGCGGCCGACGACCTGGCCGGTGGACAGCTCGTCCTGCCGCCGGCCGTCGAGCCGGCTGATCGTGCCGTACATGTCGGTGCGCAGGTCGTGCTGCACGTCGAGGGCGAGGCGCCCACCGTAGTAGCGGCGGATGTACGTCATGACGTACACGGCCACCGCGGCGGCGACCAGCAGCCCGGTCCAGGTGCTCAGCGACCGTGTCCCGGCGGTGATCACATCGTCGATGACGACCTTGATGATCAGCGGCACGATCGCCATGACAGCCATGCCGCCCAGCGACGAACCGAGCGCGAGCACGACGTTGCGCCGGTACCGCCATGCGTACCCGGACAGCCGCCGTGCCCATCCCTGCGCTGCTGGCTCCGCCGCCACGTGATGCCTCCCCGCTGTTCTGCCTTCGGCCCCTTGGACCTGATCTTCCGGAATGCACCAACGCGGCCGGCACCCGATTTCATCCCTTCCCCGCAAAGACCGGTCCCGGGACCTAGGACTCGGCACGCGACGGGCGCGGCACAGACGCAAGGATCGATCGCCCGAATTAAGTCTTCACTTCACCTCCACACAAGCACCTTGGGAGCGCTACGGTTCACATCGTGCGCACGGAGAGTGCGAACGACGTCACAGATCGACGCATGGTGGCCGCTCCGGCGTGCCCGGATGCGGCTATGCCTGGGGGCTCCATGCAGGAGATGGCAAAGGGATCCAACGTCGGCCTGGCGGCCCTGAGTGAAGACATCGATTCGGTTGTCGTAAGTCTGCGCTGGAACAGTGCGACCGGGGACGGGGACGCCGACGTCTCGGTACTGCTCCTCGACTGCAACGGCAAGGTACGCAGTGACGGGGACTTCTTCTTCTACAACAACCCGGCTGCACAGGACGGCAGCGTGCAACTGCTGGGGAAGAAACCGACCGACGACGGCAGCGAGGACCGGATCAGCCTGGACCTGACCGCTGTGCCTTCCGATGTCGACCGAATCGTCGTGGCCGCGAGTCAGTACGGTGGCTCGACCTTCGGGGAGCTGAACGACCTGAGGGTGACTGTCTCCGATCGAGCAGGCGAACCGTTGCTCGGCTTCTCCATCACTGACGCGAGTGTGGAGAGCGCATTCATCTTCGGCGAGCTCTACCGGCGGGCCGAGGACTGGAAGTTCCGTGCGGTGGGACAGGGATACGAGACGGGACTGGCCGGCCTCGCCACGGATTTCGGCATCACCGTGGACGAGGAGGCCGACGAGGAGGACACCACCGAGGAACCTTCGGCCGTCTCCGAACCCCTGCCGGCACCCCGATCAGCAACGCCGCAACAGGCACGGCCGACAGCGGTTCTCCCGGAACAGTCCGGTCCCGCTGCTCATCCGGCCGACGCGCAGTCGGGCACGCCGACGCGTGCCCGCGGACCTCGTACGAGCAAGAAGAAGATCACACTGCCCAAGACGGTCAAGCCCTCGCTCGCCGAGAACGACTCGTGGAAGTCCGCCCGGTTGTTCCCCGCGTCGTCACTGAAGAGCGACAGGGAACGCGAGACACGCGCCACCTCCGTTCTGCTGTCGGTCATGGCCGAGGTTCCGGAGCTCGGCCGCCGGCTCACCGCCGCGTTCGGTGCGCCGGCCGGGCGCATGCAGACGTTCACGGAAGTCTCCCTGCCGCACGGTGACACCCCGAAGCGCCCGGACGGCGTGGTTCGCGTGGAACGCGCCGGCAAGCTCTGGACTGCGCTGATCGAGACCAAGACGAACGGGAACGCCCTCAAGTCCGAGCAGGTCCAGAACTACATGGACATCGCGGCACGGCGTGGATACGAGGCTGTGATCACGTTGTCCAACGACGTGGCTCTGGAGGGCCGGCCGCTCGTCGAGGTGAAAACCGACGGGCGGCGCAAGCACAAGGTCGCCCTCTGGCATCTGTCCTGGGCCGAGGTGGCCCACCAGGCCCAGATGCTCATCCGCCACGAAGGAGTGGGCAGCGCCACGCACGCATGGCTCCTCCAGGAACTGCTCCACTACCTGCAACATGAGAACTCCGGCTGCCACGGCTTCCAGAACATGGGACCGGCGTGGGTGCCCGTACGGAACGGCATCGATGCGGAGACCCTCTGCCAGGGAGACCAGCGGGCCCTCGCCGTCGTGGAGAGCTGGGAGCAGCTTGTGCGCCAGGTCTGTCTGCGCCTGGGCGGCGAGCTCGGCCGCAAGGCTTTTCCCGTACAGCCCGCGAGGCGCGGTGCCGACCCACATGGCCGACGGCTCGCACTGGCGGACCAGCTGTGCGATGACGGCCGCCTGACAGCGGAGTTGCGGATCGAGGACACACCCGGCGTACTGGCCATCGTCGCCGATCTCAGGACCGGCAAGCTGCGCACGTCCGTCGATGTTCAGCCGCCGGAGGGCAACTACCCCCTCACATCGGCCAAGCGCCTCGTTCGTGCTCTGTCCGAGGCACCGGCGGACCTCCACGTGGAAACCCTGGTCGAGGACGGCAAGGGCCCGCGCGGAACCCTGGAACGCCTGCGTCCCGAACCGGGCGACCTCCTTCCCAAGGACGGATCACGTATCACCGGCTTCCGGCTGTCCCTGTTCAAGGGCATGGGCGCCACTCGGGGGAACGCCGAATCAGGCTTCATCCGCAGCGTCGACGATGCTGTCGACCGGTTCTACGCCGCCGTCGTCGCTCAGGTGTCCGCCTTCGAACGTCGGGCGGCGAACCGGTCCCGGGGAGCGCGGCCTGCGGCCGTCGGCTGATCGCCTCGGCCGCGCCGCCGATGGCTCGGCAGAGCGACGGGGCACGCCGCCGCGCCCCGTCGGCCCTCATGCGTCGCGTCGTGACAGCCGCCGGTTTCCGGCCCACAGGGCCGCGCCGACCCACAGCACCAGGACGCCCGTCCCCGTCCAGGGGTTCAGCGGTCCGTCGGGGTGCTGGAGCAGTATCTGCTGGCCCGCGCGGTCGGGGAGGAAATCGACCCAGCCGCCGCCCTCGGAAACGTCCCCGAGCACGAACGACAGCATCAACAGGAACGGGATCAGGATGCCCATGACCGCGGGGGCGCTGCGCAGCACTGCCGCGAGACCGGCGGCGAACAGGGTGATCAGCGCCAGGTAGAGCCCGCATCCCACCACTGAACGCAGTGCTCCCGGTGCGCCTATGCCCACGCCCCGGTCGCCCAGGGCCGCCTGGCCGAGGACGAAACAGGTCGTGCTCGTGACCAGACCGACGGCGAGCGTCAGCAGGCCGATGACGGCGAGCTTGGCCGCGTAGAACACGCCCCGGCGCGGGACGGCAGCCAGCGAGACGCGAATGGCACCGGCCCGGTACTCGCCGGCGACGGCGATCGCACCGAAGCAGATCGCTGCTATCTGTCCGAAGTTGAGGCCGAAGAAGGAGGCGCGGACGGGGTCGAAGCCCGCTTCGGCACCTTCTTCGGCGCCGAGCGTCGCGCACATCAGGACGGAGAACCCAACTGTGGCCGCGAAGACTGCGGCAAGCGTGACGCACTGGGAGCGCACGGAGCGGATCTTCAGCCACTCGGAGTGCAGCACAGGGACGATGGACGACATGGTCAGGCCTCCTGAACGGCCGATGCGGGCCGGGCGGTCGTGTACTCGGCCTCGTCGGCCGTGAGAGCGAGGTACGCGTGCTCCAGCGAGGGCTCCTCACCGGCCAGTTCGAGGATGGGAATGCCCTCCTCGGCGGCGAGCGGCCCAATGTCCTCGACCCGGGCGCCTTCGACGGTCCACCGACCGTCGTCAGCCGCCACGGGGTGCAGGCCGCGGTTCGCGAGGGCAGTCCGGAGCCGGGCATCCTCGGTGGTGCGCAGGCGGACCCGGGGCGTCGTCCACGCGTCGATGAACTCCCTCATACCGGTGTCGGCAAGCAGCCGGCCCCTGCCGAGTACCACCAGGTGGTCGGCGAAGGAGGCCGTCTCGCTCATCAGATGGCTGGAGACGAGGACGGCCCTGCCGCCGTCGGCCAGCTCCCGCACGAGCCGGCGGATCCAGATGATGCCCTCGGGATCCAGCCCGTTCGACGGCTCGTCGAACATCAGCACCGCCGGATCGCCGAGCAGGGCCGCCGCTATGCCGAGCCGTTGGCGCATGCCGAGCGAGTACGTCCTGATCCGCCGGTCCGCGGCGCTCGCGATCCCCGCCTGTTCCAGCACCTCGTCGACGCGCCGCGCCGGTATCCGCGCCGCCGCGGCGAGGATGCGCAGATGGTCCCGGCCCGTGCGGGAACTCATGGCTGCCTGCGCGTCGAGCAGAGCCCCCACGTGGCGCGACGGTTCGTCGATCGCCGCGTACGGGCGGCCGCCAATGGTGGCCGTGCCGGACGTGGGCCGGTCCAGGCCGAGGACGAGGCGCATGGTCGTCGACTTGCCCGCGCCGTTCGGACCGAGGAAGCCGGTGACCTTGCCTGGGCGGACGCTGAACGTGAGCCCGTCCACCGCGCGCCTGCCGCCGTAGTCCTTCGTGAGTTCAGTGACTTCGATGCTGGTCATGGCATCAGCCTCGCCGCCGGGCGGTTGCGGCGACCTCCCCCGCCGGAGGAGATTCTCTCCCCCACGAGGGGGAGCCGTCATGGCCGGTGCCGCTGGCACGATGACGGAATGCTCCACATGCTCCGCTTTCTGCATCCACTGACCCGGCGGCTCGCCCGCCGGGTCACCTACACCCGCTGGCTGCACCTGTTCATCGGCACCGTCGCCATGGGCGTGTGGCTGTTCATCGACACGACAAAGCTTTACGTGCCGGTGCTGGCGGTCGGTCTGCTCGGGTTCGTCCCCGCGATGCGGCTCGTCGAGGGGCTTCAGGCCCGGCTCCTGCTGTCGCCGTACGGATACAAGGACGACACCTCCGGCATCGCCGTCTCGTCCTCCTCCACCTGGGCCGACCGCTGGCGAACGGCCCTGTGGATGGAGATACGCCTCGGCCTCGGCCTGTTCACCGGGATACTGACGGTGAACCTGCTCGGCGCGTCGGTCGACCTGGCCCTGCTCGCGGGCGGCCGGCAGCCAGGTTCGGGCTCGCTCGTTCCGCTGCCCGCCGGCGACGGCCACTGGGGGTACGCGCTGCTGGTGCCGCTGCCGCTGGCACTTCTGCTCGGCGCAGTCGTCGGGCTCGGGGAGCTGATCACGGCGATCGCCCTGCGTCTGCTCGGCACCTCCGCGGCGGAACGGCTCACCGCCCTGGAAGAGCGCACGGAGCAACTGCTGGAGCGCAACCGCATCGCCCGCGAGCTGCACGACTCGATCGGGCACGCGCTGACCGTGGCGGTCGTGCAGGCCGGCGCGGCGCGGGCCGCAGGGGACAAGGAGTTCACCGAGCGGGCGCTGAGCGCCATCGAGGAGACGGGCCGCGCAGCCCTGGACGACCTCGAACGTGTGCTGGACGTGCTCCGAGAATCCGGGCAGCCGGTCGGCAGCCGCCCCACGCTCGCCGACGCCGACCGGCTGCTTGAGTCGGCCAGGGCGTCCGGAGCCGAGGTGGAGGCCGAGCTGACAGGCCCGGTGGCCCTCGTACCGGGGCCGGTGTCCCGGGAGGGGTACCGCATCGTCCAGGAGGCGCTGACGAATGTGCTGCGGCACGCCGGCCCCGTGCCCACGCGGGTGCGGATCGCCGTCGCGGACGGCCGGCTCGACCTGGAGGTCGTCAACGCGCTGACCGCCCCGGTCACTCCCACGGCCCGTGGCAGCGGACTGCGCGGCATACGGGAGCGTGCGGCACTGCTCGGCGGGAAGGCCACGAGCGGCCCGCATCAGGGCAGTTGGAGGGTGGAGGTGGGGCTGCCGCTCGACGGCATAGGCTGAGTGAGTGCCGATCACCGTGCTGCTTGTCGACGACGAACCTCTC
Source organism: Streptomyces peucetius (assembly GCF_025854275.1). Classification (NCBI taxonomy): domain Bacteria; kingdom Bacillati; phylum Actinomycetota; class Actinomycetes; order Kitasatosporales; family Streptomycetaceae; genus Streptomyces; species Streptomyces peucetius. The sequence continues at coordinate 2,743,952 of NZ_CP107567.1, forward strand.
GTTCGGGCCGGGCTGCGTGCCGTACTGGAGGCGCAGCCGGACATCGAGGTGGCCGGCGAGGCCGCCGACGGTGCGGCGGTGATTCCGATGGTGCGGCAACTGCGTCCGGACGTCGTGGCAATGGATGTGCGGATGCCGCTGATGGACGGCATCGAGGCCACCCGAGCCGTGCTGCGCACGGTCGAGGCCCCGCCGAAGATCCTGGTGGTCACGACCTTCGAGAACGACGAGTACGTGTACGAGGCGCTGCGCGCGGGCGCCGACGGCTTTCTGCTCAAGCGGGCCCGGCCGGCGGAGATCGTGCACGCGGTGCGGCTGGTCGCAGAGGGCGAGTCGCTGCTGTTCCCGGCTGCGGTACGGTCACTGGCCGCGGAGTACGGCAACTCGGCGGCGCGCACGGCCATGGAGCGGGCGGCGCTGACCGAGCGGGAGGCCGCGGTACTGCGGTTGATGGCGCGGGGGCTGTCCAACGCGGAGATCGCGGCGCAGTTGTTCGTCGGTACGGAGACGGTCAAGACCCATGTGAGCGCGGTGCTGGCCAAGCTGGGGGCGAGGGACCGCACTCAGGCGGTCATCGCCGCGTACGAGTCGGGCTTCGTCGCCCCCGCGTGACCGGCCCTGACCGACCAGGCCACGCCCGACCGGCCTCGACCGAACGGCCCCCGCCCGCCCGACAGCGCGGCCCCGCGGGCGGGCGGGAAGGGGGTCGGTGGTCCGTCAGAGGTGCGTCGGGGCGAACATCCGCAGCAGCGCCGGGAGGACGACCACGGAAGGGCCCGGGTGGGCGAAGGCCTTCGCCAGGTCCGCCGACAGCGACTCCGCGCTCGTACGGACCGCCGGGACGCCGAAGGACTCGGCGAGGGCGACGAAGTCCGGGCGGGCCAGCTCGGTCGCTGTGGCCTCGCCGAACGAGTCCGTCATGTACTCGCGCAGGATGCCGTAGCCCCCGTCGTCGACGATCAGCCAGGTCACCGGCAGGTCGTACTGGCGGGCGGTGGCGAGCTCCGCGATCGAGTACATCGCGCCGCCGTCGCCGGAGACGGCGAGCACCGGACGGGTACGGTCGGCGACCGCCGCGCCCAGCGCCGCCGGAAAGCCGTAACCGAGGCCGCCCGCGCCCTGAGCCGAGTGCATGGTGCCGGGCCGGCGGGCGTCGAACGCCGACCAGGCCCAGTACGCCAGGATCGTCATGTCCCAGAAGCTGGGCGAGTCGTCCGGCAGCGCTTCGCGCACCGAGGCGAGGATCTGCTGCTCCAGGGTCAGTTCCTGGGCATCGATCCGAACCCGCACCGCGCCGAGCACGTCCCGTACCGACGCGGCGGCCGACGGGTCCTCGCGCTCCGACACCGTCTCCAGCAGCGCGGACAGCGCGAGCCGCGCGTCCGCGTGGATGCCGAGCGCCGGGTGGTTGGACTCCAGCTTGCCGAGGTCCGCCTCGATCTGGACGACCCGGCCGCGCGGGGCGAACGTGTGGTAGTTCGAGGAGAGTTCACCGAGCCCGGAGCCGACGACGAGCAGCACGTCGGCCGACTCCAGGAAGTCGGTGGTGTGTCGGTCCTCCAGCCAGGACTGGAGGGAGAGCGGGTGCTCCCACGGGAAGGCGCCCTTGCCGCCGAAGGTGGTGACGACCGGCGCGTCGAGCTTCTCGGCGAGCGCGAGCAGCTTGCCGGACGCGTCCGACCGTACGACTCCACCGCCGGCGATGATCGCCGGCCGGGTGGCGTTCGACAGCAGGTCGGCGGCGACGGCGGTCAGTTCGGGACGCGGCACGACGTCCTCGGGCGTGGCGTCCATGGCGGTGACGACCGGCAGGGCGGTCTCGGCGAGGAGGACGTCCTGCGGGATCTCCACCCACACCGGCCCGTGCGGGGCGGTCAGCGCCGACTCCCAGGCCGCCGCGATCGCGGACGGGATCTGGGAGGCGGTACGCACGACGTGCACGGACTTCACGATGTCGCGGAACGACGCCTGCTGGTCGCGCAGCTCGTGCAGGTAGCCGTGCCGGCCGCCGCCGAGGCCGGCCGTGGGCACCTGGCTGCCGATCGCGAGCACGGGCGCCGATGCCGCTGCCGCCTCCTGGAGCGCGGCCAGGGACATCAGCGCGCCGGGCCCGGTCGACAGCAGCAGCGGTGCCGCTTCGCCGGTGATCCGGCCGTACGCGTCGGCCGCGAAGCCGGCGTTGTTCTCCACGCGCAGGCCGACATAGGTGAGGGGCGAGCGGCGCAGTGCGTCGAACATGCCCAGCGCGTGCTGGCCGGGCAGGCCGAAGACGGTCGTCGCGCCGAGTCCGGAGAGGGTTTCGACGACGAGGTCCCCGCCGTTGCGGCCGGCCGGCGGGTTCAGCGCGGCCTCGGTCTGCGCCGCGGTGGGGCGCAGCACCGGATCGTGGTCGTGGGTCACTGCGACGTCCTCGCGTCCGCGATCTGGCGGGACATGATCGTGGTCAGCTCGTATGCCGTGTGAGAGGCGGCGACCGACGTGATCTCGGCGTGGTCGTAGGCCGGGGCGACCTCGACGACGTCGGCGGAGACCAGGTTGCAGGACGCGAGACCGCGCAGGATCTCCAGCAGCTCGCGGGAGGTCATGCCGCCGGCCTCGGGGGTGCCGGTGCCGGGGGCGTGCGCCGGGTCGAGGCAGTCGATGTCGATGGAGATGTACAGCGGGCGGTCGCCGATGCGCTGGCGCAGCTGGTCGGCGACCTCGTCGGCGCCGCGGCGGTAGACGTCCGAGGAGGTGACGATGCCGAAGCCCATCTTCTCGTCGTCGGTGAGGTCCTGCTTGCCGTACAGCGGGCCGCGGGTGCCGACGTGGGAGAGCGCCTCGGTGTCGAGGATGCCCTCCTCGACGGCCCGGCGGAACGGCGTGCCGTGGGTGTACTCCGCGCCGAAGTAGGTGTCCCAGGTGTCGAGGTGCGCGTCGAAGTGCAGCAGCGCCACGGGGCCGTGCTTCTTGGCGACCGAGCGCAGCAGCGGCAGCGCGATGGTGTGGTCGCCGCCGAGCGTCATCATCCGGGCGCCGGTGCCGAGCAGGTCGTCGGCGGCGGCCTCGATGGTCTCGACGGCCTCGTTGATGTTGAACGGGTTGGCCGCGATGTCGCCCGCGTCCGCGACCTGGGCGAGTGCGAAGGGGGAGGCGTCCTGCGCCGGGTTGTAGGGGCGCAGGAGCCTCGACGCCTCTCGGATGGCGTTTCCGCCGAAGCGCGCTCCGGGCCGGTAGGAGACCCCGGAGTCGAAGGGCACGCCGACCACGGCGACGTCGGCGCGGCCGACCTCGTCGAGCCTGGGCAGCCGGGCGAACGTCGCGGGTCCGGCGTACCGCGGGATGCGGGAGGAGTCGACAGGGCCGCGCGGCTGCTCGTTGCTGCTCATGTGAAATGCCTTCTTTCCTGCGCTTCGTGGCGCTTCATTGCGCTTCAGTGCGGTTGTACGATTTTAGCTGTGTGCGGCAGCAGGTTCGGCCGCCGGGGGCTCCGGCTGCGCCTCCTGGTCGCCGCCCCGGCCGGCGAGCCGCTCGCGCCAGTTGGCGAGCACCGCCGCGTCGGTCGGTGGAGTGGCCAGCGAGACGATCACGTAGGCCGCGAGGGAGGACAGCAGGCCGTAGTAGACGGGCTCATTGGCCAGGATCCCGTACCCGGCCATCAGGCCGATGACCGCGCAGCCGCCGACGGCGACGGCGGCCAGCGCGCCGTGCACGGTGCCGCGCTTCCACAGCAGCCCGCCGAGGATCGGCACGAGAAGACCGCCGACGAGCAGGTTGTACGCGACCGTCAGGGCCTCGACGACGTTGTTGAGCGCGATGGCGATGCAGATGACGCCGATGCCCATGATCAGGATGAACGCGCGGTTGCCCTTCACCTCGTCCTGCTCGGGGCCCTTGTGCGCGAGGCCGCGCAGCCGCGACCAGATGTCGTTGTTGGCGACGGTGGCGCAGGCGATCAGCGCGCCGGACGACGTGGACATCACGGCGGCGAGGGCGGCGGCGAGCACCAGGCCGCGCACGCCCATGGGGAGTTCGTCCTTGACGATGGTGGCGAAGGCGTCGTCGGCGTTGGCGAGGTTCGGGTAGAGGACCTTCGCCGCGGTGCCGATGACCGCGCCGGCGATGGCGTAGACGAGGCAGTACGTACCGGCGACGGTGCCGCCGTAGCGGGCGACCTTGTCGCTGCGGGCGGTGAACACCCGCTGCCAGATGTCCTGTCCGATCAGCATGCCGAAGGTGTAGATCAGCACATAGGTGAAGATCGTCTCACCGCCGATGCCGAGCGGGGCGAAGTACTCGGTGGGCAGCGCGGCCTTCATCTCGCTGAACCCTCCGGCCTTGACGACCGCGATCGGAAGCAGGAGCAGCAGCACGCCGATCGTCTTGACGACGAACTGCACCATGTCGGTGAGGGTGATCGACCACATGCCGCCGAGCGTCGAGTACGCGACGACGATGGCGCCGCCGAGGATGATCGAGAGGGTGCGGTTCAGGTCGAGGAGGACGTCGAAGATCGTGGCGTACGCGATGGTCGAGGTGACCGCGAGCATCAGGGTGTACGCCCACATCACGACGCCGGAGATGACGCCGGCCCTGCCGCCGTAGCGCAGGTCCAGCATCTCGGAGACGGTGTAGACCTTCAGGCGGGCGATGCGCGCGGAGAAGAAGACCGACAGCGCCAGGAGCCCGAGACCGATGGTGAAGACCATCCAGGCGCCCGACAGTCCGTACTTGTAGCCGAGGCCCACACCGCCGATCGTCGACGCGCCGCCGAGGACGATCGCGGCCATGGTCCCGGAGTACATCCAGGGGCCGAGGCGGCGGCCCGCGACCAGGAACTCGCTCTTGGACTTGGCGCGGCGCATGCCCCACCAGCCCATGCCGAGCATGCCGGCCAGATAGACGACGATCACTGCGTAGTCGACAGCCATCGGCTTTCCTTCCGTCTCGTCCCCCGGAACAGTCCTTGGTCGCGCTGACGAGAGTCGACGGTAGGTGGCCGGAAAGCGTCGCTGAAGTGTACGTTTTATCCATTCTTCTCGCCGTCGATGGATGGAACGTCCATGCCGGAGCCCGCATCGGCCCCACCCACCCCACCGGTCCCGCTGGCCGCACTCCTCGCCGACCAGGAGCTCGGACTGCGCCAGCTCGCGGGCCCGCCCGCCGCCGAGGGCGCGGTCGTCCACATGGTCCACACCTCGGAGATGGCCGACCCGTATCCCTATCTGCTCGGCGGCGAGCTGCTGCTCAGCGCGGGCGTGCTGCTGAACGACGCCGACCGCTACGTCTCCCGCATCGTCCAGGCCGGCGCGGTGGCGCTCGGCTTCGGCGTGACGCCCGTATACGACACGGTTCCCGCGGAGCTGGTCGCGGCGTGCGAACGGCACGGGCTGGCGCTGCTGGAGGTGCCGCCCTCGACGACCTTCACCGCCGTCGCGCGAGCGGTGTGGCGGCTGATGGCGGAGGCCCGCCACCGTGAGCTGCGCCGGGTGACCCGGGCCCAGCAGGGCCTGGCCGCGGCGGCGGCCCGCCCGGACCCGGTACCGGCGGTGCTGCACCAGCTCGCGGTACGGCTCGAGGGCTGGGCGGCACTGCTCGGCCCGGACGGGACGCAGCTCTACGCGGCGGGCCGCGAACCTGCGGCCGACGTGGTGACGGACCTGACCCGGCTGACGCGCGTGGTCAGCCCAGGCACGTCGCCGCGCCCCGCCCCGGCCTCCGCGACCGCAACGAACCCCGGCGCATCGCCGCGGCCCACCCCGGCCTCCGCGACGGACCGCGGGGCCGCGGGGCACCTCGCCGCGTACGCCCTCGGCGGCAGCCAGGGCCTCGTCCTCGGGCTCGCCACGCCCGCCCGCGAACCCGGCGACCACACGGTCGCCGGCGTCGCCGTGGTACTCCTCTCCCTGCTCACCGCCGCACAGCAGGGCACGGACGCCTCCGGCCGGAGCGCGGCGCTGGTGCGGCTGCTCCTCGGCGCGGCACCCGGCGAGACGGCCCCGCTGCTGGGGCCGGGCCCATGGACCGTGGTCCACGCCCGCGGCGACCGCTCGCCCTTCGCGGCGGCCGCGCTCGGCGCGGCCCTCGGCAGCGCGCTCGTCGACCCGGACGCGGACGGCTCCGTACGGGTCCTCCTGCCGGCCGACCGGGAGGCGACGGCCCAGCCCGGCTGGACGCTCGGCGTCAGCGCCCCCGCCGGCCCCGACGAGCTCGCCACCGCCGACCTCCAGGCGGCCAGAGCCCTCCGCCACGCGGTCGCCACCCGCAAGGACCTCGTCCACCACCGGGCCGCCGACCCCCTGTCCCTGGACGCCGCCCGCCGGCGCCTGGCGCCGCTCGCGGACTCCCCCGCGCTCGTCGAGACACTGCGTACCTGGCTCTCCCTGCACGGCAGCTGGGACCGCACCGCCAACGCGCTGGACGTCCACCGCAACACCGTCCGCCAGCGCATCGGCCGCTGCGCGGCACTGCTGGACGCGGACCTGGACGACGTGGACGTCCGGATGGAGCTGTGGTTCGCGCTGCGGCAGGAGTGAGGCGGCCCTGCGCCCGGCCCGCCGCGGCTCAGCGGCACAGGCGGAGGCGAGGGCCGGGGTGTCCCAGCAAAAGGGGCACGCCTCGGTGTTCCGTCCGTCCTCGACCGTGATCGTCTGGAGGACATCGGACGTCGCGCCTGCGAGGTTCGTCGGTCTACGCCCGGGTCAGCGCGGGGCATTTCACCGTGCGGGCCCACCCGCGCCTTCATCTGGCCCCTGCTGGATCTGGTCGCAGCACCGTCGGCGGCTACGCAATGCCCCCCATCCACATGCGCCGCCCCAGCTCGTCGAGTTCCGTCCTGCGCTCCTCGAATTCGGGAAGGGCCCGCCCGAGCAGCGCCCAGAAGTCCGGCCCGTGGCCATGGATCCTCACGTGGGCGAGCTCATGGGCGACGACGTAGTCCACCAGGTGCATGGGGAGCTGGAACAGCGGCCATCCGAGACTCATCCGTCCCTTCTCCCGGCTGTGCGGGCCTGGCCGGTAGCTGCCCCACCGTCCTCCGAGATCGGACACGTCCAGGGCGGGTTCGGACACCCCCATGCGAGCCGCCCACGGCTGGAGGCGCCCGCCGGCCCACCGTCGGCCGGCCCGGCAGTACCAGGCGACGAGCGCCGCCCGGCCGAGCGCGGGATCGGCAGCCTGCGCCGCGCCCAGCACGAGCCGTCCGGCGACCAGCCGCACAGGGGCGTCCTCCGCGCGTTCCTCGTCGACGGTGAGCCGGTACGTGCGTCCGAGGTATCGGAAGATCTCGCCCTCCACGAGGCGCTTGGGTGGGGTGAGCGGACGGGTCCGTTCGCGGACGGCGAGTTTGTCCGTCACCCACGCCCGGTGCGCCCGGACGAAGTCCGCCGCGTCGGAGGCGGGGCGCCCCTGAGGTGTGTGCAGCGTGATCTCGGAGTCCAGCTCGACCGTGAGCGCGAACCGCTTGCGCCGGGAGCTGACACGCACGTCCAGCACCAGACCGTCGACGGCGAGCCGGTCGCCTTCTGTGAGGGCGACCGGCGAAGCGGAGTCGACGGTGGAGGTGGTCATTCCGCCTATTCTCCCCTCCTCCTCGCCCGGAACGGCCCAGGGTTGGCGTTGGCGTGGGCCGCGAGCCCCTGGGCGAGCGCCCTCAGCGCCCCCCAGTCCGAACCGGCGGGCCGGACCCGTCCTTGGAGCAGCACCATCTCGATCCTGCCGGCGAGACGGGTGACGTCCTGCTCCTGGCGCTGGTAGGAGGTTTTCGTCATGGTCTCGGCCGCCGTGTCGCACACCGCTCCGACGACGGCCCGCAGATCGGCCTCGGTCGTATCCACGCCGGGGTTGTCGACCGTGTCCCGCTCCAGGAGGCGGTACACGACCTGTTCCAGAGGGGTGAGCCCTGCGAACCTCGGATCCTCCTCGCTCTGGCGGCGCGCTTCCTCGAAGAGCGGACCGAACTCCCGGATCTGATCGTCGAAGCGGCCGGGCATCTCCCGAAGGATCTCCTCCAGCCGCTCCGAGAGCCGGGTGTACTTCTCCGGGTCCTCCCGCTTGACTCGCTCCTCCAGGTGGAAGCGCAGGGCGTGCCCCATCTCGGCGGCGGCCTCGCGGGCGGGCATGGCCCGCACACGCTCGTCGAAGAGGGGCGACGCCAGGGAGACAGGTGCGATCACCTGGTCGATCTCCGGGCCCTCCAAGTGCTCGGCGATCAGCGAGCGGACCTTGCGGCCGATCCTGCGCATCGTGAAGCCACCGCCCGCCGTGTCCCGGTGGAGGGTGCGGATGCGCTTCTGCAACAGACCCCAGCGACGGGCCTCGGCCACATAGTCCAGGCCGCGCTCGTGCGGAAGCACCCGCTCCAGCGTGTTCAGGAACTCGTGCAGCACGCTGTCGAAGCCCGCGCGCACGGTCTCGTCGTCGAAGGCCAGGGCCGCGTTGCGTACGGCGGCGAAGTCGACAAGGTCCGCATCGATAACGCCCGCGTGGTCGCGAAGATACCGGCGTACGTCGTCCGCCGCCGGTTCCAGGCTGTCGACCTCCGCGGACATGCTGAGCATGGTGTCGTCGACGTCGGCCTTCTTGTACTCGGCGAGTGCATCGTCCAGGTGCTGGAAGACACCGTAGTAGTCGACGACGTAGCCGATCTCCTTGCCGCGCATCGGACGGTTCACCCGGGCGACGGCCTGGAGCAGTTCCGCGTCCCGGATCGGACGGTCCAGGTAGAGCGACTGCTCGCGCGGGGCGTCGAAGCCGGTGAGCAGCATGGATTTGACGATGAGGAAGGCGATCGGGCTGTCGGGGTGCACGGGATCAGGCTCGGCGCCGGGCCGGTCCTGCTGGTCCACGCTCTCCGAGGACCAGGGATTGCCCCCGGCGGCCGCCGGAGCCTTGGGCTCGTTCACCGGAGTGTGGAAGGGTGTGGTGAGGACCCAGTCGGGCTCCGGAGGGAACGCCGGGAACGCCTGGTGGAAGCGCTCGATGTACGCGGCCTGCCTCACCGGGTCCGTCCAGTGGAGCCACTCGCGCCGCTTGCGCTCCGTGCCGGGCGAGACGACCGGCACGAAGTCGATCCGGCGCAGCAGCGAACGGAACCGGTGCGCCTGGAAGAGGTACCGGGTCCGCCGGTCCATGTCCTCGACCGGTGTCCCGCTGACCGACTCCGGACGGAACTCCGCCAACTCCGCCAGCAGCGCGTCGCGCGCGGCCCGCAGCGCGTGGTGGTACTCGACCGCCGCCTTCCGGCTGACGGCCGCGACCTGGGCCTTGAAGCCGCCGCTGGCCAGCACGGTGGTCACCCAGTGCTCCAGCATGTCCTCGGCCTTGGCGCGGATCATCGGCTTGGACTCGGCGACGTCCCGCTCGCTGGGCCACCGGTTCAGGAGTGTGCGCTTCTCCTCGTCGCTGCGGTCGCGGATGAGGTCCTCGAAGCGACGGTCCAGGCCCTCCTGGTCGAGCACCGCCCCTTCGCCGGTGCGGCCCTCGTAGCGGATGCGGACGACCACCCCGTCGTTCTCGGCGTCCGCCATCCGGTACTCGTCCAGGAACTTCTGACCGGTACCGCCATGGAAGATCCGGCGGGTGTCCTCGGCCTTCCCGGTCATGATCGGCGTGCCGGTGAAACCGATCTTCGCCGCGTTGGGGATCGCCTTGCGCAGGGCCGCATGCAGCAGGCTGGTGTGCGAGCGGTGCGCCTCGTCGACGAGGACGAGGATGTCGGGCGAGGTGTTGCACTCGGGGAAGTTCGGCACCGGCGGCAGCTTCGCCGCGCGCCGCTCCCGCCGGTTCTTCTCGGCCTCCTCGTACTCGGCGGCGAAGTCCCTCTCGTCGCCGTCCTCCTCCGGCTCGGCGGCGAAGGTGAAGCCACCGGCCCCGTACTTCTGAATCATCGCGAACACCACCCGCCTGCCGCCGTCCCGCAGCAGGCCTTCCATCTGGGCGGCGTTCTTCGCGGTCTCCACCTCGGACTCGCTCAAACGCAGGGTCTCCGCGAGCTGCCGCTGCAGCTGGGTCCGGTCGGTGACCACGACCACCATGAACTCGCTGAGCCGGTGGTGCAGATGCATCCGGCGGACGAGGAACGTCATGGTGAGGCTCTTGCCGGAGCCCTGGGTGTGCCAGATGACACCTCCGCGCTCGTCGTCGAGGACCGACCCGCCACGTGCCTTGCCGGTGAGCAGCTTGCGGACCGCCTTCTCGGCGGCCCGGTACTGCTGGTGCCGAGCGACGGCCTTGACCGTCCGCGCGCCGCCCGCCTCGGTCGGCACGGTCATCGGCACGATGTAGTGCCGGACGACTCTGAGAAGCGCGTCCGGGCGCAGCGCGACACCGACCAGCTTGTGGCGCTCGTTGAGTTTGCTGGTCCCGTCGGGGAGTTCGGCGGCAAGCGTGGCCGGGTCCTCGGGTTCGACGCTGCGCCAGGGGTGGAAGTGGTCCGGGGTGGAGGTGATCGTGCCGAGGTGAGCGGTCTCCGCGGTGGCGGCGACGAGGAGCTGCACGGTGCGGAAGAGCTCCGGGACGCCGGCGGGCAGCGGCGACCCGTCGCCGTCCCGTTCACCGTCGTCGGGGAGGGGAGAGCCGGCGTAGTGCCGCAGGTCGACGACGGCGTCGTGGATCGGGTCGACGAGGTCGGGCCGCTTGCACTCGAAGGCGACGAGCGGAATACCGTTCACGAAGAGGACGATGTCGAGGACCGACTCCTCACCGGACCGGTTCCGGACGCGGAGCTGGTCGACGACGGTGAACTCGTTGCGGTCGGCGCGCTCCTCGTGCCACTCGACGTACTGCACGGTGGCGGAGGGGCCGCCGTGCGCGGCGGACGGGCCGGGTAGCAGCAGGCCGCTGAGGAGGAGGTCGGTAGAGGCGAGGTTGGCCTTCTCGACGCCCTCGCCGAGGGAGACGGACGCCAGGGCGCTGACCGCGCGTCTGACGTCGTCCTTCTCGTCCATCCACGGCAGGCCGTCGGCGGCGCGGAGGTTGATCCGTCGCAGGGCCCTGGTGAGCTGATCGGCAAGGAACGGGGCGTCGGCGTCGAGCGTGCCGATGTCCGTGCCGGGGACGTGCTTCCAGCCCATGGCCTTGAGCTGCGCGACGGTCGGCCGCTCCACCTCGTCCCGCTCGGACTGCATCGTCGCCATGTCCCCACGCCCCTCGCCCGCTCACCGCACCCGTGCAGGTGATCCATTCTGCGTGATGGGCCGGGAACGGGCGAGAGTTCAAGCCGGTTGCCTGCTGGGGCTATTGGGGGTGACCGGTGCCTGCGGGGGCGGGCTTCAGCCGCGCGCCCCTGCTTCGCGCGATGCGGTGCACCTCGCGCAGGGACTCCGCGAGGCGGGCGACGACGTATCGGAGCTGCTCGGGCGTCGCGGAGGGGTCGCGCAGCAGGTCCTCGACGTGGCCGAGAAGGTCGGTGGCCATGCCGAGCTGCACGCTCTCGATGTTGTCGGCGACGCGGGAGACGTAGCCCTCGCCGTCTGTGACGAGAAAGCAGGGCTTGCCCTCGGGTCCGCTCCAGGGGAGCAGACGGGTGGCTTCCGTCGTGTGCGGGTTCATGCCGCGACCTCCCGTCCGTGGATGACGCGGGGGCCGACGTCGACGCCGTGCACGGCGAGCCAGAGGGCACGGCGGCGGCTGCGCTGCCAGCGGGCGTCGGCCTGGGTCTGGCGGCGCTCGTGGGCGAGGAGGTAGGGGCGCACGAGCGGGCTGTCCTCTCCCCGGAAGTACGGTTCGGGGGCGGGGGTCGGGGTGGGCTCGGTCTCAGGCTCGTGCGGGTGCTGTACGAGGGGGCAGCGGGCGCACGGCGGGCGGTGGCGTCCGGGCGGCGGTGGCCACAGGAGCCGCAGGAGCGGTTCCAGCAACTGGGCGATGCGGTGCAACACGTCTTCGTCTCCGTGCGTTGAGGGCCAGGCCCCTGGTCCGTTCGCGTCGGTCGCAGGGGTCTCGCGTGCTCGGCCCACCGGGTGTCCCCCAGGGGCTTCGCTCTGTAGTGATTCCCTCACAGCGTGAGACCGGCATGGCTACCCTGAACAGGGGGTTCGAGGTGACAGAGCGTTTGTCGCAAAGGGGTTGACGATGAGCAACGTCTACGGGGAGTGGCTGAAGGCGCAACGGGAGACCGCCGGCCTCACCCAGCAGGAGCTGGCCGACGTGGCGATCATGACGCGCTCCCACATCGCCCACATCGAGGCGGGCCGCCGGATTCCGTCACAGGAGGACGCGCGGCGGCTAGACAGGGCGCTGAGCACGGGCGATGTGCTGCAGAGCTTCCTGCCGAAGCAGGACGTGGCGGTCGCGGACTACTTCGAGTCGGCGCTGGCACTCGAACAACAGGCGACGGTGATCCGCGAGTTCGCGTTGTCGTTCGTTCCGGGCATCCTCCAGACGGAGAGGTACGCGCGTGCGGTTCTAAGCACGTCGTACCCTCCTGTGGGTGAAGCGGAATGTGACAGGCTCGTCGTCACACGCCTCCAGCGCGCGAAAGTGCTGGTGGACCCCGTGGCCCCCGTGGTGTGGGCGCTGATCGACGAGGCGGTGCTACGGCGGGTCGTAGGCAGCAGGGAGATCATGGCGGAGCAGATCACGCACATGGTCGGCCTGGTGGAGTCGAGGCGCGTACGGGTACACGTGCTGCCGTTCGGCGTCGGCGCCTACCAACTGCTCCAGGGCATGCTGAGCCTGATGTGGTTCGAGGACCAGCCACCTCTCGCATACTCGGAAGGGAACAGCGTGGGCACCGTCCATGACTCCCCCGTACTGGTCACCCGACTCCAAGGTGCCTACGATCTCGCACTGAGCGACGCGCTTCCGCTACGGGAATCTCTCGCCCTACTGAGGGCAACGGCAAAGGATTATGAAGATCGTGACTAACCACAGCATCCCTGACAGTTCTGCCCTCCAAGGCTGGCGGAAGTCGTCATACAGCGGTCCGGAGGGCGGTAGCTGCGTCGAGGTCTTGGACGGCTACCCATTTGGGATCCCCGTCCGCGACTCGAAGACCCCCTACACCGAAGCCTTGATATTCTCGAAGGCCAGCTGGACAGCATTTATCGCCGCTATGCGGCCTGCAGGCACCTAAGCGTTGTCCCGTAAATGGCTTCGGGCATGCCTGCTGACCTGGCTTTTTTGCTTCGTCATCCGGCGAGGGTGAGGTTGTGCAGGCGGGCGATGCCGAGCATGGCGTGGTGGACGCCCTCGCCCTTGAGACGGCAGTCGCGGAGGATCTTCCAGGTCTTCATACGGGCGAAGGCATGCTCGACGCGGGCGCGGACCTTGCGGTGCGAGCGATTGTGTTCCTCCTTCCAGGCCGGCAGTTCCGCCTGGCCGCGTTCGCGGCGATGCGGGATGACCAGGCCGGTACCCCGGTAGCCGCCGTCGGCGATCACCGTCGTGCGGCCGACGGCGGCCTTCGCTCCCGACAGCTCCCATGCCTTGCAGTCGTTGCGGTTGCCCGGCAGCGGCCGGCCGACCGCGACGACCAGCCGCGTGTCGGCGTCGATGACCACCTGGTGATTGGTCGAGTACCGATAGTTCTTCGACTGCTCGGCGACCTGATGGTCGCGGGTGGGGACCAAGGTGCCGTCCACGATCAGCACGGTGTCCTTGCGGAACCGTTTGCGAGGCTGCAGGGCCAGCGCCGGGCCAAGGTGGTCGACGATCCTGTCGGCCGCGGACTTCGACACCCCAAACAGCGGCGCCAGTTGGCGCAGTGTCAGGTTCGTCCGCCAGTACGCGGCGACCAGCAGGACCCGGTCCTCCAGCGGCAGGCTCCACGGCCGGCCCTTGCGTACTGGATCCGCACCCTCACGCCGCAACGCGGTGATCAGCTTGCCGAACTGACGCGAGCTCAGCCCGGTGAACGGGGCTATCCAAGACGGCTCCGACGCCGTGATGACACCAGCCACGACAAGATCATCTCACCCGTGACCAGCAGTTACGGGACAACGCTTAGGCTCACAATCTCACCTAACTGAACGCTTCTCATCCTGAGCTCCAGGCGATCTCGATGGCGTGAACGGCGGCGACCGTGCGGCCGATGCGGTTGGTGCTGCAGCGGGCTTTGCGGAGGATCCGCCATTGCTTGAGGCGCGCAAAGGCACGTTCGCCCGGCGCCCGCAGCCGGGCGTGGTCCCGGTTGAACTGGGCGTACTTCTCGGGAAGGTCTCGGCCGTAGTAGGGGGTGCGGACGGTGGCTCCGGCTCCGCGGTAGGCCCGGTCGGCAAGGACGAGGAGCTGACGGGACAGACAGGCTTGGATCACACCGTGTGCGCGGGCTGCGGTCAGGTCGTGCGTGCGGCCGGGCAACGCTCGCGAGAACCACAGCGGTGTCCCGTCCGGCGCGGCCACGACCTGCACGTTCATCCCGTGACGGCGGTGCTTCATCGAGTAGTACGGCTCGTCCGCCGCGATGCGGTCGGTGGCGATCAGGGTGCCGTCGAGGATGACGAACCCCTCCGGCGGCAACTCGCGCAGGGCCTCGTGCAGGCTCGGGGCGCGCTCGGCGAGGATGTCGACCGTTTCGCTCACGTAGCGGCCGGCGGTCGCGGTGGAGACGCCGAACCCGGCTGCGACCTGGGCCAGGGTCTCGTTCTTGCGCAGGTGCACCAGGACAAGCAGGGCCTGCCGGAAGCAGCCCAGCCTGCGCCAGCGGGAGTTCAGCTCACACCTTCGGGCGTAGATGAGCCAGGAAACGTGCTCCACGACCTCGTGCGGGACGTCGAGCATGGCACGATGCGGGACCAACAGGGCTCCTGTGTCGAGACGTTGGCGAGTGAGATCACCAGCCGAAACGACCAGGAGCCCTGCCGCGTTACGGCCCCCGACCGCCAGCCGTCATCACCCGCGAACCACAGGATGAGAAGCGTTCACTCTCTGGTTCGTTCCTAATTGAGTCGGCAATATCAACCAGAGATCCCCGATCCGGAACAAACCATCTGCGCGTTCCTTGGACCGCCTTAGGAACGTTCTTACCTGCTAGTTCAAACATGACCTGCACAAGGCGACTTGGCGAATATCTGCCGCCATCCCACTCCCAGAGCAGTGGATTTGCTTTATCATCCACCCAGGTCGCCCGCGATCTACGGGGATCTTCGGACACCCAAGCAGATAGAGCCCTCCTTTCCGGCTTAGTATTAGGCCGGAATTCAAGATGCACCCCTTCCTCAATCGCACCAGCATCAACGATCACGGTGACTGCGTTCGCTTGCCGGGCTCGGCGTTCTCGCTCCTCCGCCTTATAGTCAGGAGCGAGCTCGGGTGTCGGCCGTCCGGAGATCCAACCTTGCTTGACAGATTCAACAATTGCCACATATCTGCGCGCGGTCCGGAAAATACTCCATACCTGCAAAGTCTCAGCTGCACCGGAATCAATAGCCTCCATCACCCAGCGAAGGATCTCGTCCACCTGTGCAGAAACACTACCAAGAAGAACTCCCCATTCACCATCTGGAACGCTAGCCCATTCAGGGTTCTTCTGGAAAAAGAGATGCGAAATAATGTTCCGACCTTGATCGGCCAGAGATGCCGCTTTCCCTTCCCTGTCGGATTGAGTATCCTGAAGAAATGTTCCCACTTCTCGAACTACTTGAACCGCACGCCAAGTCTTACGGGCGTCCGGGTGGCGAAAAATCTCAAAGTAAGTATCGTCACTCCAAATGCGCCGCTCCTCTGAGTTAGAGCGAAACGACATCTCAGAGTTCGAGTGGGAGCACGCCAGTGCAACCGCTGCCTCAAGGATCCCGCACCCCTGCGACGCATCCGGAACTGACTCGCCACGCTTGTTCGCATACTTCAGATCCAGCACCACGTCGAATTCGTAGCGCAACCTAGCCTGAATCTTGTCAAGGGCTCGGAAGTCCTGTTGAGCTACACCATTCTGAGTGTTCGTAGCAACTGTCACTCTGCGATCAAAGTTTTGCGGTGTCCCCTGAAGCGGAATAACCCTCACTGAAATGCGAGCCTTAGCCACGGAGGTGGGGTTACGTTCATACGCCTCATGGATTGATGCAACAGTCTGAGCGCCGTTTACAACACTCGCACCAAGAAGCTCCAAGTCGCCCCGGAGGCCGGCTTCCATCCGATCACAAAGGATCGTAATCCCGTTATGGAAATACCAGAATTTTTCCGGCTCAGAAAGCAAGGTGTCCACAATCCCAGAGTTCACCTTGGTTAGACCAAGAGGGTGGCGAATATTTCTCCCAAAGAGACGATGCCTCTCCCCAGAATACCAATCCGCAATTTGATCGGCAGAGATATTTCCGAAGTAAGCAAGGTAGGGCTCCTCAAGGAATCTCAGGTCCGTCATTTTAGCCCTGAGGTTAACCCTTGGATCATGAATACCTGCACGGATCGCAGAAATGAAATCCGAAAGCAGGAGCGGCTCGACCCGCATCACTTCTGGATCAAATTCATCGCGCAGCTCCGTCAAGCCGATTTGCACGTTTGGGGAAATGGGTTGGTCGCCTGCAAGCGCGGGAACCAAGACAATCTTGACCCGTGGATTGTTCAGCGCAGAATCAAGATCCGGAACGAGTGGGTCAATTCTTTGATTAAAGCGATTGTACTCTCCCCTGACGAGCTTTCGCAGCCCGTCTTCTAGCGCCCTTAGGGCATTCCCGTCAAAGGTTGCATTTCCCTCCTTGCTCCACTTTGCTTGAACGATCCAAACTTGAGGAACTTCACTATCGGCATCGACGGCAATCGCATCAATACCCCAATCGTCAAAACTGTCAATTACACACTTCGCACTTTGCTCTGGACTCATTCCTGTAAGAACATGCACAGAAAGAGCCGCCAATGCGCGGCTGAGGAATGAGGAGCGCTGAATATGCTTCGGTCGATCGGCGAGGTCAGTCAAATCGATGAAGGGCGGGAACTGGGCGTCAAGTTCCGATTCAAGCTGTCGGACGTGAAGGTCTTTCATGCACTTACCCTCCTGATTTTCTAGAAATCACGGCATCGCTGGAGTGCCGCACACGGCTCCAGATAGAAGATTGCCGATCGCACCGATAGTAAGCCCTCTAAGCTTACTCAGCTCTGACACTTCGACATCAATCAGCCGATCACACGAGTGCAGCAAATCGATCAACTGCTTCTGTTCGCTAAGGTTGGACGGGAAATCGATCTCCAACTCTCGAAGCTTCGAGGGGTTGACGTTGACCTGCTGGACGGCGACAGTCGAAATGGCCCTGACTCTTTGACGGATCACGGGATGCATGAGCCACTCGACAAGATACTCCGCAGAAAGTTGCGATGCATCTGGGTTAATTCTTACAAGATAGGACGCGAAGGAAGCTCTTGGCAGCTCCTCTTGCCACATTGCCGACTTTCCAATGTGGTCAATACTGTTGGTCCGGTTGAACAACACGTCGCCGAACTTAAGTTCAAGTTTGGTAGGCACAGGTATGGGGCTGTACCTCAGGTCTGACAACTCAAGCCGCCCACCTTCGAGATTGTTCATCCGAAGAACGGGAATCCCTCGCACATCACCATCCAGAGCCTCGGAAACGCCGTACTCTGCCAAAGGAACCACTTCTTTGAGTGGCACCCGAACCCACCCTTTCGTGCGTTCTCCTCGCTGCAAAGGGAACATGGCTGACAGCAGCGCCCCCTGACGCACACCACGAAGCTTCGCGACCGTAGCTTGAAGGGCACGCTCCTGCGCCGCCACCGCGTCGATCACCTCGATGATCCGCCGCTGCTCAGACAAAGGAATCAGAGGAAAAAGCAGGGACCCGAACCGGTTTCCACCGAGGTGCGAGATGCTCGTCTTTTCCGCGATGCTGGCGAAAACCCCTTGCGCCCGCCATCGCACGAACACTGCTTGCGCATACTTCGGAAGAACCTCACTCCCCGGGCGGAACCTGATGAGCGTGTTCTGAAAACAGAACGCCCCCGGCTCGCCCGTATAGATGGCGCTCCTTCCCACCATCCGAAGGTTCTCTTGGCCTTCGTTGAGAAGAATGTCCCCCGAACGTAGCCCGTATACCTCGCGCTCCCCCGATGAAAAGCCCATCGTCTTGACGTCGGACAGGTCGATCCGTCCCTCGTAGACGTTCGCGACTCTCAGATAAGGGTGTTGCCCCGCCGCCTCTCGGCTGCTCGGCGAGAGCTGCTTGCCCATGCGGACCTCGCCGACCTCCCGTACGGGAACCCACCGGATCTCGGCGTCAGTCGACATAGCCCAGCTCCTTCAGAAACCCGTCCAGCGTCGCCGCCGCTCGCTCCCGCTCCGCGCGGATCTCCGCCAGCGAGACCGCGTACTTCTCCGTCCACACCCCGTACGCGTCGACCAACTCCCGCCGACGCCGCACCACATGGCCCTCCAGTTTCCCCGCCAGGTCGTCCCGCAGCAGATCGAGCACCACCCGGCGCTCTCCCTCCGGGTCCTTCGCATACCGCTTCTGCGCCGCCTTCAGCCTCGGCGGGTCCTCCGCCAGCTTCGCTGGGTCCGGCCAGGGGAACCAGAACTCCGCCTCCAGCTTCTTGATCCGCGCCGCCGCCTTCGTGCGCTCCCGCTTCACACTCGCCAACTCCGCCAGCTGCTCCACGCTCAGTTCGACCTGTTCCCGTGTGACAGCGTCTTCGTCACCCTCGGTCTCGCCGTCCTCCCCCGGCTCAGAGGGCTCCGCGTTGAGCTCCTTCCAGCGCGTGTCCAGCTCCGTCTTACGTGCGTCCGCCTCCGCCAACTCCGTCAGGAACTCGGGAACGATCGCCGCGACCACCTTGTGGTCGTACGCCTGACGGCGTTCCGCCGCCGTGCGCTTACGCACCTTCCGCGTCTTCGGGTCCTGTTCCGGCGCGAGCAGCGTCTCGACGTTCTCGACCCAGCCGTCCAGCACCCCGGCGAAGCCGTTCTCGGACAGGGCCAGCAGGTCGTACTTGGCCTCGTACCACCAGCCGGCCACCGCGCCCGCGAGCGCGTACCGGTCGAGGAGCCCGATCCCACCGAGC
Organism: Streptomyces peucetius; assembly: GCF_025854275.1. NCBI lineage: Bacteria > Bacillati > Actinomycetota > Actinomycetes > Kitasatosporales > Streptomycetaceae > Streptomyces > Streptomyces peucetius. The sequence goes on from NZ_CP107567.1 coordinate 2,762,876, forward strand.
CGCTTCACGAACGACTCGATCAGCGAACCCCGCACCGCCATCAGCGCCGCCTTGCGCTCCGAGGCCGTCAGGTCCGCCAGGCGCTCGTCCGTGGCGGCCACCGCCTCCAAGTGACGGGTCTCCTCCTCCCACCACTTGGCGAAGACCCTCCGTAGCTCCTCCTCACGGGGCCGCGCAAGTTCCGCCAGCCGTGCCGCGTCCGGGCGCTCGCCCTCCGGGAGGAAGTCCACATACGCCGGGTCCACCGGGTCCCGCTCGACGAACAGGTCCTCCAGGCGCACCCCGTACGCGTCGAGCAGCTCCTGCTTCGCCTGGATCTCCGCGCGCGGCATCCCGCCCGTCAGATGCGCCCGCACGTCCTGCGGCTCCGGTGGAGGCGTGTTGTCCACGTAGCGGCGGATGTTGAGGTTGTAGTCGTTCTCCCGCAGCTCCTCGCGGTCGACCCACCGGGCGAAGCCGGGCACGTCGTCCTGCGCGCGGAAGGTGGTGACGATCTTCTCCGCGTGTTCGGGAAGCAGCACGTTCTGCGCTCGCTCCGCGTGGTACTCGCGGTCGGCGTTGACGAAGAGGACCTTGCCCTCCCGGTCACGGTGCTTCTTGCCGGGCGGGCGGAGCACCAGGATGCACGCGGGGATGCCCGTGCCGTAGAAGAGGTTCGGGGCGAGACCGATGACGGCCTCGATCGCGTCCTTCTCGATGAGCTCGGCGCGGATGTCACGCTCGCCGCCGCCCCGGAAGAGCACGCCGTGCGGCATGACCGTGATGACCATGCCGCCGTGCCCCTCCTGCTTGGTCATCCAGAGCATGTGCTGGAGGAACATCAGGTCGGCCTTGCCGCGCTCGCTCGTCGCGCCGTACTTCGCCCGGTCCGCCTTGTGCGGGTAGTTCTCGTACGCGTAGTCCATGGAGAACGGCGGGTTGCTCAGTACCCCGTCGAACCGGTCCGCGTCGGACCTCGGGACGTGCGCCGGTTCCGACAGGGTATCGCCGGTGCGCAGGTCGAAGCGGGTGCTGACACCGTGGAGCACCATGTTCATCGTGGACATGATCCAGGAGCCGCTGTTGGCGTCCTGGCCCGCGAAGAACATGTTCTCGGTGTCCCCGCCGTGCTCCTCCACGTACTCCTTGGCGTGGATGAGCATGCCGCCCGAGCCGACGCAGGGGTCGTAGATGCGGGTGCCGTCCTTGGGGTCGAGCAGCTCGACCATCATGCGGACCACTGCACGCGGGGTGTAGAACTCACCGCCCTTGCGGCCGGCGCTGTCGGCGAACTCCTTGATCAGATACTCGTACGCGGCGCCGATCAGGTCCGGGAACTCGAAGTCGGCCGTCCGCAGCCGCACCCGCCCGAAGTGGGCAATCAGCAGCTTCAGCCGCTGGTCGGCGAGCTTCGCCGCACCGGCCGTGGCGCCCGAGCCGCCGATCCGGTTGAAGTCGAGCTGGTCGAAGAGGCCTTGCAGCTTGGCGTTCTGTCCTTCGAGGGCCTGGAGCGCGGGGCGCAAGCGCTCCTCGTTGACGTTCTGGGTGGCGGAGGAGATCCGCGCCCAGCGCGCTTCCTCCGGGACGAAGAGGACTCCCTTGTCGCTGTAGGGGGTCGGGCTCTCCAGCCACCCTTCCAACTGCTCACCGGTCAGGCCGAGGGCCTTCTCGGCGTGCTCCCTGATCCGCTCCCGCGCCGCCTCGAACTCGTCGTTGGCGCGCTTCAGGAACAGCAGGCCGAAGATGTAGTCCTTGTACTCGGAGGCGTCCATCGTGCCCCGGAGGATGTCCGCGGCAGCGAACAGATGCCGTTCCAGCTGCGCGAGCGTGAGCTTGGCCACGTCACCGTCTTCCCTACGACCCGATACGACCAGGGAACCCTACGGCGAGACGGGGCACAGGTCCTAACCGCGAGCGTGAATGGCCACTTCGCGTCAGTACCCGGTGATCCTGAGGCCCTTCTCGACGAATTCGAAGACGTCCGTGTACGGGTCGCGCTGGTCCTTCGCCACATGGGCGGGATGCTGGGCGTTGATCTTCTGCGCCCACTTCTTCGCCTGGGCGAAACTGCCCTCGGGGAGTTCGTCCGGCCGCATGTGCTTGAGCTGCTCAGGGCTGCCGGTGAAGGGAAGCTGCCGCACCGCCTCACCGCAGACGCCGCCGAACTGGCCGTTGACCGGCTTGTGGTGGAGCAGCCGCCAGAGCTCGAAACACGGGTGCGAGAAGGCGACCTCCACCCCCGCCTCCTTCGCCCGCTTCAGGGCGTCCGGAATCTGCAGGTGCTGGTCCCGGTCGAAGAGGCACCACACCTCGGGCCACAGCTTCTCGTCCAGCTTTGCCTTCTTCGCCGCCCGCGTCTCCTCGCGCATCAGCCGCGCCGCGGCCTCGACCAGCGTGATCGGCTTGCGCTGCGATCCTGGCGCGGACGCGTTCGCGATGCGGACCTCGACACCGGTCTCCGCGGGCTTGCCGCGCACGATCTCGATGTACTGCGGCTCGGTCACCCGGCCCTCGGTGAAGACGTGGACGACCTTGTAACGCCGCTGCCCCTTCTTCGCGGGCCCCAGCGCGTCCTTCCCCCTCGTGCGCCCCATCAGCTCCCGCTCCGCTCCGCCTCGTGCTCCCGCTCCCCCTCGGTCGCCGCCAGCAGCCGCCGGGCGATCTGGCCCTCCAGCAGTGCGGGGACGGCGCCGAAGGCGCCGGCCAGGTAGGCCTTCATCAGGTCCTCGTCCTCCCCCGGGGAGGCGGCGGTCAGCGGAAAGAGCTCGGTGGCCCCGGCCTCGTCCTTCTCGGTGAGCCACACCTGGGCCGGCTCCAGCAGACGGCCGCCGCTCGGTGTGGTGAGGACGGAGGGGTCGTGCGAGGTGAAGACGAGCTGTGCCCCCCTGGCGTTGGCCTCGGGGTCGTGGAAGAGCCGGATGACCTCGGCCGCGAAGCGCGGGTGGAGGCTGGCGTCCAGCTCGTCGACGAGTAGGACCGCGCCCTCGTCCAGTGCCAGGAGCAGGGGGCCGAGCAGGGCGAACCAGGAGCGGGTGCCGTAGGACTCGTACCGCCATTCGAGCGGCGTGTCGCCCGTGCCGGACCGGTGGGTGAGCCGGACCTCCGGTCTGCCGTGTGCCCCCTTGACGGTTTCCGCGCCGGTGATGCCGAGGTCCGCGACGCGCAGCAGCTCGTTGATGCGCCGGGCGCGCCTGCCCGCCAGCTCGCGGGTGGTGAACGCCTCCCGCTCCGGCCGCTCCTCCTCGGGGTTGATCAGCCAGAGGTTGCGGCGGAACCAGTGGAAGAGAGGGGTGAGCTGGGGGTGGTTGTCGGTGCCCGCCGTGGAGAGGACCAGGGCGTTCGGCCGGGTGCGCCGTTCCAGACCTGAGCGGTCCTTGACCCGGGCGCCCGGCCAGTCGTAGACCTTGGCGCGCGAGGCGTCCCGGTCGAGCCACACCTGGCGGTGGCCGCGCGGATAGCTGTGCAGCCACTCGGCCTCGACCCGCTCGGGGCCGAGCTCGAAGCCGTAGGTCCAGCGCACGCCGTCGAGGACCAGGTCCACCTCGTAGAAACTCGGCTCCTCACCGCCCTTGCCGTCCAGTGCGAAAGGGATGCGGTCGGTGCCGTCGTACGAGGCCCAGCGTGCGTAGGAGTCCTGCACCGCACGGCTCATGTCGGTCATCGCGGCGAGGACGTTGGACTTGCCCGAGGCGTTCGCGCCGAAGATGCCCGCCAAGGGGAGGACGCCGACCGCTCCCCCGGCCAGCTCGACGCGCCGCGCGGCGGTGCTCGGCTCGTCCCCGGGTACGACGAACGTCAGCTCCTGCTCGTCGCGCAGTGACCGCACGTTGGCCGTGCGGAATCTCAGCAGCATGCCGGCCCCTCTCCGGCGGCCAGCCTAGTCGTCACCGGGGACAGCGCCTCGTCACGGGCCCGAACAGGTGGTGCCGTGGCCCTGTCCGGTGTGACGGGTCCGCTGTCACATCGGCTGCGCCCGGGCGCGGACCGGTCCGCGTCACCCCGTCGCGCTCGCCGCCGCCCTCCCCTCAACGCGGCCCGAGAAGAGGCAGCCGCCGAGGAAGGTGCCCTCCAGGGAGCGTCCGGATGGAGCTGTGGTTCGCGCTGCGGCACGGATGAGGTTCGTGGGACGTCCACGGTTCCGTGGCAAACCCACGACTGCCGCGCCCGAAGGCTGTCACCACACACCAACTTCCTTTTTCGCTCAGCTGTGTTGAAATTCCGTCATGGTGACTCCCGCCGACGGAATCATGCTTGCGGACCCGGACGGGCCCGCGCGCCGCCTGCGCGCGGAGATCGAGCGCTTACGGGACGAGGCAACACATCAGAAGAGGCTCGCCGACCGCCGGGCCGAACGCTGGAACAAGGCGAACATCCTCCTCGGCTTCCCCGCCGCGCTGCTCGCCGGCACGGCCGGTGCGGCGGGCCTGGCATCGGCCGACGCCCGCATCCCGGCCGCGCTGATCGCCCTGGCCTCGGCCGGTTTCGCGGCCGGCGCGGGCTTCCTCCGCGGGGACACCCGCTGCCGCGCCAACAAGCGCGCCCGCCAGGCATGGGCGGCCGTGGAGGGCCGCGCCACGGTGAAACTGGCGGGCGACCGCCTGGACCCCCGAGGACCTCGCCGAACTCCTCGACCACCGCCAGACCGCCCTCTCCGCCTACGACGGCGAAGACACCCGACCGGCCCCGCCGCCCGCCCTGTCGGGCTGAGCGACGGGCAGCCCGCCACCCCCGGCTGCGAGCGATGCCGTGCACATCGCGCAGAGCCTCCGCCAAACGTGCCGCGGTGCAACGCAGTTCGCGTGGTCCGCGTGCGTCACGGACCTGCCGCACCACGAGCGGTAGCGCCGCCGCTCAACCACCCACGCCCACGTCGTTGTTCGGCGCCCCGTCGCCGGCCGGAGGCAGATCGCCGCGCTCGACCGGTTGCCCGGCGTCCTCCCGCGCGGGAGGCAGTACGTCGTCGAGTTCCGCGTCGCTCGCGGCGTGCGCGGCCTCGGCCGCCTCGCGCAGGGTGTCACGTCCGACGGTCGCGGTGTCGGCCTCGACCCGTACCAGACGCCCGTCCACCTCGGTCGCGTACTCGTGCTGCGCGCCGCTGGTGCGGTACCAGCTCCTGCCGTCCTTCACGCACTCGACCGCGTCGCCACCCGTGCCGCCGGTGCCGACCCCGACCGGGATCTTCGGGCAGCTCGCCGCGTCCATGGTGCCCCGGTCGACACCGACGCGTATCTGCGCGCCGCCGCCCTGCTCCACGTACGTCGCCGAGAACCCGTCGGCGCCGAGGACGCCCACGGACTGCTCGGCGATCTCGTATCCCGGCACCTCGGTGACGTAGACGTTCTCGATCGCCACCTGGGCCGCACGCGCGCGTGCCTCGAGTTCCGACCGGTCGGCTCCGCCACCGCCGGTTGCCGTCTCCGTGCCGCAGCCGACGAGGGCGACGGACAGCACGGCGGTCAGGGGCATCAGGGTGCGCGGCGACCGCGCGGCAGGCTTCATGCAGGCCATGGTGGCGCACGGCGTTCCGCGCCCCGGTGCGCATTGTCGCGTTCGTTGCCGTGCCGCGACCTTCCGGGAAACGTTGACCGGCCGGGCAGAGCCGCCGTAACGTGCGTCACACCAACGGACAATCCTGCATTGGTCGGACTATGGGTACTTTGCGCGCAGATCACCGCAGCGGCATATTCGCCGGCACCGTCGTACTGGCGGCATTCCTGCTCTCGACACTCACCGCATGCGGGGCGCAGAGTTCCGCGTCCGAGCCCGCGGGCGACCACCCTCCGCGGATCTCCTCGCAGGCCGGGGCCGCCTCACTCGAAAAGGCCCTCACGGTCCAGGCCGCGGCCCAGAACACGGCGGCCGAGGATTCCGCCGCGGAGAGCGGCGCCCTCCGGACCGCCGCCCTCTTTGCCGGCAACGGGGGCCTGTGCACTACAGATCCCGCCGACCGCCAGAACTGCCGCAACCCCGGGGGAACGATCGACCCCAACGGCGGGGATCTGGACGGCGACGGCGTCTTCGAGCAGAACGAGCCGGTGGGCCCCGGATACAAGGACCCCCGCGCCTACGACGGCGGCAGGACGTCAGGTGAGACGCAGTGCGAGTGGCTGCGCTCTCAGGGAATCGCCTGCTGAGGGATCACCCACTCAGGGGACGCCTGCCGAGGGCGCCCGCAGCGCCGCCCACCTGGATGAACGGGGGCCCCGTCATGTGACGGGGCCCTCGTTCACGCCCGGGCGTGCGCAGCATCACTATGGACACTTTCAACAACCGCCGGGTAACTTGGACTGAGCAAGCGCTTAGACATCGCAGCGTATCCACCCAGTCATGACCCAGTCACGAGGAGGCGTCCGTGCGCCGTACCGTTTTCAACGAGGACCACGAGGCGTTCCGGGACACCATCCGCGCCTTCATCGAGGCCGAGGTCGTTCCGGTCTACGACGAGTGGTTCGCTGCGGGCCAGGCGCCGCGCGACTTCTACTACAAGCTCGGCGAGCTGGGCGTCTTCGGCATCAACGTCCCCGAGGAGTTCGGCGGCGCGGGCCTGGACACGCACAAGTTCGAGGCCGTGCTCTACGAGGAGACCGCACGCGCGGGCGTGAACTTCGGCGGCTCCGGTGTGCACGTGCTGCTCGCCCTGCCCTACATCAAGGCGCTCGCCACCGACGAGCAGAAGAAGCGCTACCTGCCGAAGTTCGTCTCCGGCGAGGAGATGTGGGCGCTGGCGATGACCGAGCCCGGCACCGGCTCCGACCTCGCGGGCATGAAGAGCACCGCCAAGCTCTCCGAGGACGGCACGCACTACGTCCTCAACGGCGCCAAGACCTTCATCACCGGCGGTGTGCACGCCGACCGTGTGATCGTGTGCGCCCGCACGGCCGCGCCGACCGCCGAGGACCGCCGCCACGGCATCTCGCTCTTCGCCGTGGACACCAAGTCCGAGGGCTACTCGGTCGGCCGCAAGCTGGACAAGCTCGGCCTCAAGACCTCCGACACCGCCGAGCTGGCCTTCGTCGACGTCAAGGTCCCGGTGGAGGACCTGATGGGCGAGGAGAACAAGGGCTTCTACTACCTCGGCCAGAATCTGCCGTCCGAGCGCTGGGGCATCGCGTTCGGCGCGTACGCCCAGGCCAAGGCCGCCGTCCGGTTCGCCCAGGAGTACGTGCAGGACCGCACGGTCTTCGGCAAGACCGTCGCCTCCTTCCAGAACACCAAGTTCGAGCTCGCTGCCTGCAAGGCCGAGGTGGACGCCGCGGAGGCCGTCGTCGACCGCGCCACGGAGGCCCTCGACGCCGGGGAGCTCAGCGCTGCCGAGGCCGCGTCCGCGAAGCTGTTCTGCACGGAGGTCGCGCACCGCGTCATCGACCGCTGCCTCCAGCTGCACGGCGGCTACGGGTTCATGAACGAGTACCCGATCGCCCGGCTGTACGCCGACAACCGCGTCAACCGCATCTACGGCGGCACGAGCGAGGTCATGAAGATGATCATCGCCAAGGACATGGGCCTGTAGGCACACCACGCCCACCAGTACGTTCCTCCCATGAGTTCAGCACTCGACGAGCTGCTCGATCTGCTCGACCTGGAGCAGATCGAGCAGAACATCTTCCGCGGCAGCTCCCGGTCCGCCGTCGTCCCCCGGGTCTTCGGCGGGCAGGTCGCGGCCCAGGCGCTGGTCGCCGCGGGCCGTACGGTCCCGGCGGACCGCACGGCCCACTCCCTGCACTCGTACTTCCTGCGCATGGGTGACCCGGGAGCGCCGATCGTCTACACGGTCGACCGCATCCGCGACGGCCGGTCGTTCACGACCCGCCGCGTGGTCGCGGTCCAGCACGGGCAGCCGATCTTCCACCTCTCCGCGTCGTTCCAGACGTACGAGGAAGGGCTGGAGCACCAGGCGGAGATGCCGGCCGCGCCGGGCCCGGAGACGCTGCCCACGGCGGCCGAGATGCTGCCGCGCCACGCGGACCGGTTCATCGACCCCCGTGTGGTGGACCGGCTGCTCGAGGCGCGGGCGGCGGTCGACCTGCGGTACGTGGACGAGCCGCCGTACGCCACGGCGGGCCGGCCGCGCGAGCCGCGCTCCCAGGTGTGGTTCCGTGCGAACGGGAAGCTCGCCGACGACTCCCTGCTGCACGTCTGCCTGGCGACGTACGTCTCCGACATGACGCTGCTCGACTCGGTGCTCCTCGCCCACGGGCGCGGCGGCTGGGCGGTCGGGGACGTGGTCGGCGCGTCGCTGGACCACGCGATGTGGTTCCACCGGCCGTTCCGCGCGGACGAATGGCTGCTGTACGACCAGGAGTCGCCGTCCGCGTCCGGCGGACGCGGTCTGGGTCAGGCCCGCATCTGGACCCAGGACGGGCAACTGGCGATCACGGTCATCCAGGAGGGCGTGGTCCGGGTACCGCGCGACTGAACGACCGTACGCCCGCGCACGCCCCCGCCACACGCCCGCTGCTCAGGCAGCGGGCGTGTGGGCGTTGAACGCCACGCGCGAGGTGTCGCCGTCCAGTTCCAGGCTGAGCGCGGCGTCGAGCGCCCGCGCCAGCCGGGCCAGCAGGGGCAGCGTCGGCATGGTGCCGCCAAGCTCCAGCTTGGAGATCTGCGGCTGGGTCATCTCGGCGCGTTTGGCCAGCTCGGTCTGCGAGATCCCGAGCTCGGTACGCCTGTCGTACACGGCCTGGCCGAGATCGAAGGCCAGCCTGATCTCTTCGCGCCTCCGAGCGGTCTCGGGACTCTCGGCGCTCCCCTCGGCGATTTCCCTCTCCCGCGCAAGCTTCCACCGTGCATGGCTGGTCATGGGTCTCCCTTTCCTCAATGACGCGGGTGTACTCCTCACGTGCGGGACCGTGCTCGGCCCACCCGCGGCGGCACGTCCTGGAGCGCAATTCCCGGACGCCGTCACCCAGATGACGCGAGTGCGGCTCTCCGAGGGTCGCGGCGTCCGCCGACGGGCGCTCCGCCGCGTGCTCGACCCGCTCGAAGTCGGCGCCGGACAGGTTCGTCAGCCACAGCCGGACCTCCGGCTCGATCTCGATGACCAACAGATCAACCATATGCGCGAATGTATATACCGTCGAATATATACAGGGGCGTTGAGCGGGTACATACTCCCTTCGTGCACACGACCTTGCCGGGTTGACGGGCCGCTGCTCAGCCGGTTGCCGTCGGCACCGGCAGGGCCGCGTCCACCGTGAAGCCTCCGTCCGCCGTCGGGGCCGCGATCAGGGTGCCGCCGAGGGCTGCCGCGCGGGTGCGGAGGCCGGGGATGCCGTGGCCGCCCTCGTCCGGGGGCGGGCAGGGGGCCGGCGGCGGGGTGTTGCGGACCGTGATGCGCAGAAGGCCGCCGGTGCGGCGGACCGAGACGTCCGCCGACGCGCCCGGGGCGTGGCGGCGGATGTTCGTCAGCGCCTCCTGGACGATGCGGTACGCGGTGTGCTGGACGGCCGGTGGGCAGTCGCCCGCATCGAGGTGGGCCGCGTCCACGATGTCGCCCGCCGCGTCGAGGAGTTCCGGCAGCCGGTCCAGGCCCGGGCCGTCGTGGCGGATGGCCCGGCGCAGGTCGGCCGCGGCCCGGCGGCCCAGTTCGCCCAAGGCCGCGGCCTCCTCCCGGTACGGGGCGGACTCGGCCGTCGCGGCGAGCGCGCCGCAGCGCAGGCTGATCAGGCTCAGATGGTGGGCGGCCGTGTCGTGCACGTCGCGGGCGAGCCGTTCCCGTTCCCGCAGTGCGGCCTGTTCGGCGGCGTAACGGCGCTCCCGCTCCCGGGAAAGGGCCAGCTCGGCGAGGCGGGCGGCGAGTTCGGCGCGGGCACGGCCGAGCAGACCGAGGGCGGCCGGGGCGACGGCCAGCAGCCCGGCCAGCATGATGCCGAGGACCGTGTCCGGCAGCGACCAGACGTATCCGCCGAGGTCCCGCCACGGTACGAACGCCACGACCGCGACGGCCGCGGATCCGGCGACCACTTCGCCGCGACGGCGCTCGGACGCGGCGAGCGCGTGCAGGGCGCACAGCGACGGCAGCCACAGCACGCCCGTCGCGAGGGTGGGCAGCGCGAGGGCGAGCACCGTGCGGGGGAAGCGCTTGCGCAGGACGAGGGCACCGGCGACGGCGAGCGCGCCCGCGGTCATCCAGGGCTTCAGCCAGGCGCGGGTGGCCAGGACCTCGGCGACGGCGAGGGCGACGACGAGCGCTTCGACCGCCCAGGTTCGGCGGGTCATCCCTGGTCCCGTCCGCCCGTGGTCCGGTGGACGACCGCCGCCAGGCCCACCCGGCTGGTGACGGCCAGCTTCCGTTTCAGCGCGCCGATGTGCGTCTTGACCGTGGTCACGCCCATGCCGAGGTGCGTGGCGATGTCGGCGTTGGCGAGCCCGGCGGCGATCAGGGCGAGGACGTCGCGCTCCCGGTCCGTGAGGCCGCTGAGGTCGTCCGGCCCGGCGGGAGCGGCTGCCGGGCCGGAGCGCGCCCAGCGGCCGAGGACCGCGGCGCTGCCGGGCGGCGTGCAGATCACTCCGCCGGCGGCGAGCAGCCGCACGGCATCGACGAACAGGCGCGGATCCGTGGTCTTGAGCAGGAAGCCGGCGGCCCCGTCGCGCAGCGCCCGCTCCACGTGATCGGCCCGGTCCAGGGCGGTGAGCATCGCCACCACGGGCGGATCGGGCAGCGCACGCAACTCCCGCAGGACATCGAGGCCGCCGGCCCCGGGCATGTCGATGTCGAGCAGCACCACGTCGGGGGCGAGCCGCCGGGCGGTCGCGACGGCGTCCGGTCCGTCGCAGGCGGCGACGACGGTCACGGCGCCGGCGGCGTCGAGGATGCGGTGCAGCGCGGTGCGTACGAGTTCCTCGTCGTCGACGAGGAGCACACGCACCGGCGGCCTCGAGTCGTAGAGCAAAGGTCGTCCTGTGGTCTGAGCGATGCGGCGCCTGCGGCTGCGAGCCTGGATGCAGATCCTAGGACGCCACAAGCGCCCGCCCGGATCCCCGGAGGCTGGACCACCCTCCGGGACCGCCACGCCGCCCGGGCCGCCGGGCCCCGTCCCGGAAGGGAACCGATGAGTGCGGACACCCCGGCCGAGGAGGAACCGTCGCACGCCGCTGAGCCGGCGCGCGACGCGGCCGGGACCGCCGGATGGGCGAAGGCGTCCCCCCACGCCCGGGCGGCGTGGACCACAGGCGGTGCCGTGCTGATCGTCGTGGCGGTGGTGGCGTTCTTCGCCCTGCACGAGCGGGTGATCGAGCTCGGCACCGGCCCGCGCTAAGCGATCGGTCTCGCCCTGCGCGGCACGCTCTCCCTGACGCTGCTGGCGGGCACGTACTGCGTGGTACGCGGCCGCTGGCGCGACTGAGCCCGGCCGCGGCCTGTCCCTGAGACGACTGAGTCCGGGCGGTCCGCCCACGGGGTCCTGCGCGGACGCAGGACCCCTTCGCCGTTACGCGGGCGTGAGCCCCGCCGCGTCCAGCAGGTACTCCGTCATCGGGTCGTAGAAGCGCGGGTCGGTGACGTGGTCGTCCAGGGGGACGGTCACCTGGAGCGTGCCCTCGGCCTCGCCGATGAACAGCGCCGGGTCGTTGCAGTCCGCGTATCCGATGGAGTCCAGCCCGCGCTGGCCCGCGCAGCCGGCCCAGCCGTGGTCGGCGACGACCAGGTCGGGAAGCGGCCTGTTCTCCCGCGCGAGGCCGTCGAGGATCGCGGCCATCGGCGCCGGTGAGTGGGTGTGCCACAGGGTCGCGCCGCGCTCCAGCATGGCGACGTCGGCGAACTGGAAGACCATGCCCTCGTCGGCGAACAGCCCGCCCGGGATCCGTACGATCTCGCATCCGGCCGCCCGCAGCGCCGCCGCGGTCTGCCGGTGCACGTCGAGCAGCCCGCCGGGGTGCCCGGTCGCGAAGAGCACGCGCTCCTTGGCGTCGGCCGCCTTGCGCAGCCGCGCGGCCATGCGCTCGAGCGCATCGACGGTGAGCTCGGGGTCGATGGTGTCCTGCCCCTGCCGGTGCCCCGGGTCGTCGCTCACGCCGCACCGCTCGGCCATGACCGCGAGCACGTCCTGCTCGTCGCTCCAGCGGTCACCGAGCTCCAGCCCGAGCCAGTAGTGCCGGTCGCCGTTGGCCAGCTTGCGGTAGTGGGAGAGGTTGTTGTCGCGTGGTGTGGCGACGTCTCCGGCGATACGTGAGCGGACGAGGTGGTCGACGAGAGCGGCACGGCTGGGTATCGGCATGGACCCATTGTGCCGTGGGGTGCGCGGAGGGTGTCGACCGTATTGCCCGCTGGGACGCGTGGGCCGCGGCCGCGGCGGTGGAGCGGAACGGAAGCCCCAGCCCCGTTTCCTGCCTCCCGACCGGCGGAGCGCGGCCTCGACGACCGCTCCGCCGGCACTCCCCAGTCCCCCGCCCGCCAGGCGGGCCGGAGGGGCCGGGGAGCCGGGCGCGACCGCGGTGCCTACCGGGTCGTCAGTGAAGCGAACGCGCCGTGTGCCAGGCGCCTGAGCAGGGCCTCCGTCGCGGCGCGGCCGAGGGGGCCGCCTCCGTCGGCCTGGAGGTGCGGGGTCGAGTTCAGCAGGCCGAAGACCGCGTGCACGGCCGCCCGCGCCTCGGACTCGGCGACGTCCGGGTGCAGCTCCCTGACCACGGTCACCCAGAGCTCCACGTACTGGCGCTGGAGCCGGCGCACCCGCTTGCGGTCGCTGTCCCGGAGGCGGTCCAGCTCACGGTCGTGCAGGGTGATCAGGGGGCGGTCGTCGAGTGCGAAGTCGATATGGCCGTCGATGAGCGACGAGAGCAGGGCCTCGGCCCCGGCTCCAGCCTCCTCGACCCGCAGCCGCCCGCCGTCGAGGAGGCGCTCACTGATGCCGACCAGCAGCTCCGCCAGCATCGCGTCCTTGCCCGGGAAATGGCGGTACAGGCCAGGGCCGCTGATGCCGACCGCGGCTCCTATCTCGTCGACCCCCACGCCGTGGAAGCCGCGCTCTGCGAAGAGGCGGGCGGCCTCCTTGAGGATCTGCTCGCGACGGGTCGGGGCCGCGGTCCTGGTGCTCATGAACATTCATTCTAGACAAGGCGGTTAGCGGTCGTTAACCTGGACGCAACACGTTAACGCTCATTAACCGAGCAAGGGAGCTCGATCGATGCAGCAGGCACCAGTGCTGACGAGCGCCGCGGACCCGGCGTCCGAGGCCTGGCAGGCCAATGAGGCGGCGCACCAGGAGCTGGCCGACGGCCTGCGCTCCCGCCTCGCGGCGGCGCGACTCGGCGGCGGCGACAAGGCACGGGCCCGGCACACGGCGCGCGGGAAGCTCCTGCCGAGGGACAGGGTGGACACCCTGCTCGACCCCGGCTCACCCTTCCTGGAGCTGGCACCCCTCGCGGCCGAGGGGATGTACGGGGGCCAGGCCCCGGCCGCCGGGGTCATCGCCGGAATCGGGCGGGTCAGCGGCCGAGAGGTCGTGGTCGTGGCGAACGACGCGACCGTCAAGGGCGGCACGTACTACCCGATGACGGTGAAGAAGCACCTGCGGGCGCAGGAGGTGGCGCTGGAGAACCGGCTGCCGTGCGTCTATCTGGTCGACTCGGGCGGCGCGTTCCTGCCGATGCAGGACGAGGTCTTCCCCGACCGCGACCACTTCGGGCGGATCTTCTACAACCAGGCCCGGATGTCCGGCGCGGGCATCCCGCAGATCGCGGCGGTCCTCGGCTCGTGCACGGCGGGCGGGGCGTACGTCCCGGCGATGAGCGACGAGGCCGTGATCGTGCGCAACCAGGGCACGATCTTCCTCGGCGGCCCGCCGCTGGTGAAGGCCGCGACGGGCGAGGTCGTCACCGCGGAGGAGCTCGGCGGCGGCGAGGTCCACTCCCGCGTGTCGGGCGTCACGGACCACCTCGCGGAGGACGACGCGCACGCCCTCCGTATCGTGCGGAACATCGTCGCGACGCTCCCCGGGCGCGGACCGCTGCCCTGGACGGTCGAGCCCGCCGAGGAGCCCAAGGTCGACCCGGCCGGGCTGTACGGCGCGGTGCCCGTCGACTCCCGCACGCCGTACGACGTCCGGGAGGTCATCGCCCGGATCGCGGACGGCTCCCGCTTCCAGGAGTTCAAGTCCGAGTACGGGCAGACGCTGGTCACCGGCTTCGCCCGCATCCACGGCCACCCGGTCGGCATCGTCGCCAACAACGGCATCCTGTTCGCCGAGTCCGCCCAGAAGGGCGCGCACTTCATCGAGCTGTGCGACCAGCGCGGCATCCCGCTGCTCTTCCTGCAGAACATCTCGGGCTTCATGGTCGGCAAGGACTACGAGGCGGGCGGCATCGCCAAGCACGGCGCGAAGATGGTCACCGCGGTGGCCTGCACGCGTGTGCCCAAGCTGACGGTGGTCGTCGGCGGTTCGTACGGCGCGGGCAACTACTCGATGTGCGGCCGGGCGTACGGCCCCCGCTTCCTGTGGATGTGGCCCAACGCCAAGATCTCGGTCATGGGCGGCGAGCAGGCGGCCTCCGTGCTGGCCACCGTCAAGCGGGACCAGCTGGAGGGCCGCGGCGAGCAGTGGTCCGCCGAGGAGGAGGAGTCCTTCAAGGACCCGATCCGCGCCCAGTACGAACAGCAGGGCAACGCCTACTACGCGACGGCCCGCCTGTGGGACGACGGCGTGATCGACCCAATGGAGACCCGGCAGGTGCTGGGGCTCGCTCTGACCGCGTGTGCCAACGCCCCGTTGGGGGACGCCGGCTTCGGCGTCTTCCGGATGTGAGGGACCTCAAGACGATGACGATGTTCGACACCGTTCTGGTGGCCAACAGGGGCGAGATCGCCGTACGGGTCATCCGCACCCTGCGGTCGCTCGGCGTCCGCTCCGTGGCCGTCTTCAGCGACGCGGACGCCGACGCCCGCCATGTGCGCGAGGCGGACACGGCCGTCCGTATCGGCCCGGCACCGGCCGCCGAGAGCTATCTCTCGATCGACCGGCTGCTGGACGCCGCGACCCGCACCGGCGCCCAGGCCGTCCACCCGGGCTACGGCTTCCTCGCGGAGAACGCGGGCTTCGCGCAGACCTGCACGGAGGCCGGCCTGGTCTTCATCGGCCCGCCCGCCTCCGCGATCTCCCTCATGGGCGACAAGATCCGCGCCAAGGAGACCGTCAAGGCTGCCGGTGTGCCGGTCGTGCCGGGCTCCTCCGGCAGCGGTCTGAGCGACGACGAACTGGCCGCCGCGGCCCGGGAGATCGGTATGCCGGTGCTGCTCAAGCCCTCGGCGGGCGGCGGCGGCAAGGGCATGCGTCTCACCCGTGTCGAGTCCGCGCTGATGGACGAGATCGCGGCCGCCCGCCGCGAGGCCCGCGCGTCCTTCGGCGACGACACGCTGCTGGTCGAGCGCTGGATCGACCGCCCCCGGCACATCGAGATCCAGGTGCTGGCCGACGGCCACGGCAATGTGGTCCACCTCGGCGAGCGCGAGTGCTCGCTCCAGCGCCGCCACCAGAAGATCATCGAGGAGGCGCCGTCCGTCCTGCTCGACGAGGCGACGCGCGCCGCGATGGGCGAGGCGGCCGTGCAGGCGGCCCGCTCCTGCGGCTACCGGGGCGCGGGCACGGTGGAGTTCATCGTTCCGGGCACCGACCCCTCGCAGTACTACTTCATGGAGATGAACACCCGTCTCCAGGTCGAGCACCCGGTGACCGAGCTCGTCACGGGCCTCGACCTGGTGGAGTGGCAGCTGCGGGTCGCGGCCGGTGAGCCGCTGGCCTTCACCCAGGACGACATCACCCTCACGGGGCACGCGGTCGAGGCCCGTGTCTGCGCCGAGGACCCCTCCCGCGGTTTCCTGCCCTCGGGCGGTACGGTGCTGCGGCTCCAGGAGCCGCAGGGCGACGGCGTGCGCACCGACTCCGGTCTCACCGAGGGCTCGGAGGTCGGCAGCCTGTACGACCCGATGCTCTCGAAGGTCATCGCGTACGGTCCCGACCGCCCGACCGCCCTGCGCAAACTGCGCGCCGCCCTCGCGGGCACGGTCACGCTCGGCGTCCCGACGAACGCCGGCTTCCTGCGCCGTCTGCTTGCCCATCCGGCCGTGGTGTCCGGCGAGATGGACACCGGCCTGGTGGAGCGAGAGGCCGACACCCTCGTGCCGGACGGCGTCCCGGAGGAGGTGTACGAGGCGGCGGCCGCGGTCCGGGCCCAGGCCCTCGCGCCCGGCGCGGACGGCTGGACCGACCCGTTCTCGGTGCCCAGCGGCTGGCGGATGGGCGGACAGCCGGCACCGCTCGCCTTCCCGTTGCGCGTGCCGGGAGCCGAACCCGTCATCCACTCCGTCGGCCGGCAGGCGGCTCCTCGCGTCGAGGAGCACACGGTCCTGGTGGAGATGCACGGCGTCACCCACGCCTTCCACCGCGCGGGTGACTGGCTCGGCCGGGACGGCGACTCCTGGCACGTGATGGACCACGACCCGGTCGAGGCGTCGCTCAGCGGGGCCGCGCGCTCCGGCGTGGACACCCTGGCCGCTCCGATGCCCGGCACTGTCACGGTCGTCAAGGTCGCCGTCGGCGACGTGGTGGCGGCCGGGCAGAGTCTGCTCGTGGTCGAGGCGATGAAGATGGAGCACGTCATCTCCGCACCGCACGCCGGGACGGTCACCGAGCTCGACGTCACCGCCGGCTCGACCGTCGCCATGGATCAGGTGCTCGCCGTGGTCGCCCCCGACGAGACCGGAGGGCCCGGCGAAACCGGTGCGACCGGCACGGCCGGCACTCCCGGCGGGACCGACGAGGAGGCCCGGGGATGACCGGCACGGAAGAACTGCCCATGGCCGTCCGCGCCGCGGGCCTGCCCGCCCGTGTGCGCATCCACGAGGTCGGCCCCCGCGACGGCCTGCAGAACGAGAAGTCGACGGTGCCCACCGAGGTCAAGGCCGATTTCATCCGGCGCCTCGCCGGCGCCGGGCTGACCACCGTCGAGGCGACCAGCTTCGTCCACCCCAAGTGGGTGCCGCAGCTGGCCGACGCCGAGAAGCTGTTCCCTCTCGTCAGCGGCCTGGCCGGCGTACGGCTGCCCGTCCTGGTCCCCAACGACCGGGGTCTGGACCGGGCGCTGGGCCTCGGTGCCCGCGAGGTGGCCGTGTTCGCCAGCGCCACGGAGTCGTTCGCCAGGGCCAACCTCAACCGCACGGTCGACGAGGCGCTCGCCATGTTCGAGCCGGTGGTGACCCGGGCCGTCGAACACGGCCTGCGGGTGCGCGGCTACCTCAGCATGTGCTTCGGCGACCCGTGGGAGGGGCCGGTCCCCGTCGAGCAGGTGGTCCGGGTGACCCGGCGCCTCGCCGACCTCGGGTGCGACGAACTGAGTCTGGGCGACACGATCGGCGTCGCCACCCCCGGCCATGTGGCCGCCCTGCTCACCGCACTGAACGAGGCCGGGGTGCCGAGCGACCGGCTCGCCGTGCACTTCCACGACACCTACGGCCAGGCCCTCGCCAACACGCTCGCCGCGCTCCAGCACGGCGTGAGTGTCGTCGACGCCTCGGCGGGCGGCCTCGGCGGCTGCCCGTACGCGAAGAGCGCGACCGGAAACCTGGCCACCGAGGACCTCGTGTGGATGCTTCACGGCCTCGGCGTCGAAACCGGGGTCGATCTCGGCCGGCTCACCGCCACAAGCGTGTGGATGGCCGAACAACTGGGCCGCCCCAGCCCCTCCCGTACCGTCCGTGCCCTCTCCCACAAGGAGTGACTCCTGATGTCCCTTGACCACCGGCTCTCCGCCGAACACGAGGAACTCCGCCGTACGGTCGAGCAGTTCGCGCACGACGTGGTCGCCCCGAAGATCGGCGACTTTTACGAGCGGCACGAGTTCCCTTACGAGATCGTCCGCGAGATGGGCAGGATGGGTCTGTTCGGCCTGCCGTTCCCCGAGGAGTACGGCGGCATGGGCGGCGACTACCTCGCCCTCGGCATCGCCCTGGAGGAACTGGCCCGGGTCGACTCGTCCGTGGCCATCACCCTGGAGGCGGGCGTCTCGCTCGGCGCGATGCCGATCCATCTGTTCGGCACCGAGGAGCAGAAGCAGCAGTGGCTGCCCCGGCTCTGCTCGGGCGAGCTCCTCGGCGCCTTCGGCCTGACCGAGCCCGACTGCGGCTCCGACGCGGGCGGCACGAAGACGACCGCCGTGCGGGACGGCGACGAGTGGGTCATCAACGGCTCCAAGTGCTTCATCACCAACTCGGGCACCGACATCACCGGTCTGGTGACGGTCACCGCGGTCACGGGCCGCAAGGCGGACGGACGGCCGGAGATCTCCGCCATCATCGTCCCCTCGGGCACGCCGGGTTTCACGGTCGCCGCCCCCTACTCCAAGGTCGGGTGGAACGCCTCCGACACGCGTGAGCTGTCGTTCGCCGACGTCCGCGTCCCGGCCGCCAACCTGCTGGGCGAGGAGGGCCGGGGGTACGCGCAGTTCCTGCGGATCCTGGACGAGGGCCGCATCGCCATATCGGCGCTGGCGACGGGTCTGGCACAGGGCTGTGTGGACGAGTCCGTGAAGTACGCCGGGGAGCGGCATGCGTTCGGCAGGCCGATCGGGGCGAACCAGGCGATCCAGTTCAAGATCGCGGACATGGAGATGAAGGCGCACATGGCGCGCGTCGGCTGGCGTGACGCGGCGTCGCGGCTGGTGCGTGGCGAGCCGTTCAAGAAGGAGGCGGCCGTCGCCAAGCTGTACTCGTCGACCGTCGCGGTGGACAACGCCCGTGAAGCGACCCAGATCCACGGCGGCTACGGCTTCATGAACGAGTACCCGGTGGCCCGCATGTGGCGCGACTCCAAGATCCTGGAGATCGGCGAGGGCACGAGCGAGGTCCAGCGGATGCTGATCGCACGGGAGTTGGGACTCACCGGCTGATCAGGCACCGAGCGGCGCGCGGCATCCCGGCACGGGGGCCGCGCGCCGTCGCGTGCGCGGGGTGACGCGGCGTCCGGCCGTTCGACCGGCACCCCCTCTGGACACCTTATGAGGTTAGGCTAACCTACCTTCAACCTGCCAGTGGCCTATGCGGCACGCATGAAAGCGGACACCACCATGCCCAACGCCCGAGCATCTCACCTCACCCGACGCGGCCTGCTCTCCGCAGGCGGCGCCCTCGGGCTCGGCGTGGCACTCGCCGCGTGCGGCCAGGAGAGCAAGGACGACACCAGGGGCACCTCCGGCAAGGCGGCTCCCAAGTCCGGCCCCTGGTCCTTCAAGGACGACCGCGGTCTGACGGCCGAGGCGAAGTCCACCCCGAAGAACATCGTCGCCTTCACCGGCACCGCCGCCGCGCTGTTCGACTACGGCATCCAGGTCACCGGCGTGTTCGGCCCGACCAGAACCGCCGACGGCAAGGCCGACGTCCAGGCCGGCGACATGGACGTCACCGAGCTCGAGATCCTGGGCAACGTCTGGGGCGAGTTCAGCATCGAGAAGTACGCGGCGCTCGCGCCGGAGCTGCTGGTGACGGACATGTGGGAGAAGGACGCCCTCTGGTACGTGCCGGACCAGTCCAGGGACAAGATCCTGAAGCTGGCCCCGAGCGTCGCCCTGTGGGCCGCCCGGATCAACATGCCGGGCGCTCTCCAGCGCCGGGCGGACCTCGCCGAGTCCCTGGGCGCCGACATGAAGGCCAAGAAGGTCACGGACGCCAAGGCGCGGTTCGAGAAGGCCGCGGAGCGGCTGCGCCAGGTGGCCAAGACCAAGCCGAACCTGAAGGTCCTCATCGGCTCCGGCAGCCAGGACCTCTTCTACGTCTCCGTCCCGAAGATGTCGGCGGACACGCTGTACTTCCAGGAACTCGGCGTGAAGTTCGTCGAGCCCGAGCCGAACGCCCAGGGCTTCTTCGAGGAGCTCAGCTGGGAGAACGCCGCCAAGTACGATGCGGACGTCATCATCCTCGACAACCGCACCGGCACCCTCCAGCCCGACACCCTCAAGGCCAAGCCCACGTGGGCCCAACTGCCCGCCGTGAAGGCCGGCCAGGTCGTCCCGCGCGTCACCGAGCCGATCTACTCGTACGGCAAGTGCGCGCCGATCCTCGAGGACCTCGCCAAGGCCCTCGAGAGCGCGAAGAAGGTCTCCTGAACGATGACGACCGCGGCCGAGCTCGCCCCGTTCCGCTTCTTCGGCCTCCAGGTGGCGCGGACGAGGCGGCTCGGCCCGTCGCTCGTCCGGGTCACCTTCACCGCCACAGCCACCGAGGACGGCGACGGCCTGCGGGACTTCACGGCCGGCGGCCGCGACCAGTCTCTCTCCCTGTTCCTGCCGCACCCGGGCCAGGACGCGCCCGTCGTCCCCGTCGACGCGGGTGATCTCCACGCGGTGCTCGGCGCCCACCGGGCGCTCCCCGAGGACGAGCGGGCGGTGATGCGCTCGTACACGGTGCGCGAACACCGCGCCGACGCGGGCGAGGTGGACATCGACTTCGCCTCCACGACGACGGCGGCCCGGCCTGCCGCTGGGCGCTGTCCGCGGAGCCGGGGCACCGCGTGACGGTGCTCGGACCGGCCGTCGCCGACAACACCGGCGTGCGCTGCCGCCCGCCCGAGGACACCGACTGGGTGCTGATCTGGTCGGACGAGACGGCACTGCCCGCCGCGGCGGCGATCCTGGAGTGGCTGCCGGCCGGCCGGAAGGCCAGGGTCTGGATCGAGGTGCCGCACGCCGGTGACCGGCTGCCGCTGAAGACCGACGCGGACGCCGACGTCACCTGGCTCGTCCGCGAGGAGAACGCTCCGCCGGCCGTGGAAGCCGTCGCCGCCGCCGAACTGCCCGGGGGCGTCCCGTACGCGTGGATCGCTGGGGAGTCGGGGAGCGTCAAGGCGCTGCGGCGCCATCTGGTGAACGACCGCGGGTTCGACCGCCGGCGGGTCACGTTCGTCGGCTACTGGAAGCGCGGCCTGAGCGAGGACGGCCTGCGCGAGGCGCCGCCGGAGGAGACCGAGCAGTAGTACGTCCGCCCGAACCGCCCCGGCCGGCGGGTGGTTGCGATCAGCACCGTGCGGCACCCGATCGCGCGGCTCGCCGCCCGGAACGGCCGGTGCCCGGCGGGATACGGTCCCTCCCGCCGGGCACCGGTTCCTGGGTCACTGCGCCGGCCACGGCACCTGCGGCGAGCGGTAGTAGTCGATCCCGAGCGCCGACAGCCGCGGCCCCTGTGCAGCGAGCCGCACCTTGTAGGTGTCCCAGTCGTGCGTGGACGCCGGCGACCACCCGAGCTCGGCGACACCGGGCAGCCGCGGGAACGCCATCTGGTCGATGTGCGCGTCGCTCGAGATGGTCTCCGTCCACAGCGGCGCCTCGACGCCCTTGACGGCGCTCGCGGGCGCGCCCGGCAGATAGGTCCCCGGGTCCCAGTCGTAGGACCGCCGCACCTCGACGTAACCGGCCCAGGAGAGGCCCAGCTTGGTCTCCTTGTTGTACTTCATGTCGAGGTAGACCCGGTCGGCCGGCGAGAGGATCAGCCCGGTGCCGTTCCTGGCCGCCTCCGCCACCTGCTCCTTCTCCGCCTGGCCGGTGCCGTCGAGGCCCCAGTACTGGGCCAGTGCGCCCTGCTGCGGGCTCGCCCCGGTCAACTGGTGCCAGCCGATGACGGTCTTGCCGTACTTGGCGACGATCGGCTGCACCTTGTTCATGAACGCCACGTAGTCCGCGTGGCTGGTGGAGTGCGCCTCGTCGCCGCCGATGTGGATGTACCGGCCGGGTGTGAGCGCCGCCAGCTCGCGGATCACGTCGTCCACGAAGTCGTACGTGATCTCCTTCCGCACGCACAGCGAGCTGAAGCCGACGGCCGTGCCGGTGTACAGGGGCGGGGCGACGCCGTCGCAGTTGAGCTCGGCGTACGAGGCGAGGGCGGCGTTGGTGTGGCCGGGCATGTCGATCTCCGGCACGACCTCCAGGTGGCGGGAGGAGGCGTAGCGGACGATCTCCTTGTAGTCGGCCTTGGTGTAGTGGCCGCCGGGGCCGCCGCCCACCTGGGTGGAGCCGCCGTACGTGGCCAGCCGCGGCCACGAGTCGACGGCGATGCGCCAGCCCTGGTCGTCGGAGAGATGGAGATGCAGTTTGTTGATCTTGTAGAGCGCCACGTGGTCGATGTAGCGCTTGACCTGGTCGACGGTGAGGAAGTGCCGTGAGACGTCCAGCATCGCGCCGCGGTGGGCGTAGCGCGGGCTGTCCGTGATGGTGCCGCCCGCGACCTGCCAGGGACCGCTCTGCCGGGTGTCCGACTCGACGGCGGCGGGCAGCAGCTGACGCAGTGTCTGCACACCGCGGAAGAGCCCGGCCGGACGGTGGGCGGTGATGGTGACGCCCTCGGGCGCGGACCGCAGGCGGTAGCCCTCCTCGCCCAGGGCGCTCTCGTCCGCCGCAAGCCGGAGCCGGACGGAACGGGCCGCGGGCTGTGTGGTGACCGGCAGGGCGTAGCCGGTCGACGGGCGCAGCACCTCCGCGAGGCGCTCACCGACGGCCCGCGCCTCGGGCGAGGCGTCGGTCCGGATGCGGGCCCCGGCGGTCAGGGTGAAGGGCGCGCCGGCGGGGCTGACGGAGGCGGGTGCGGGGACGACCTGGCCGAGCGGCCGGACGGTGGGGGCGTGTTCCGCGCCGGAGGCGGCGGCCGCCGGGACGGAGCCGGAGAGGGCGGCCGCCGTGACGAGCAGGAGTGAACCGAGCAGTCGGGGAATCGGTCGGGGCTGACTCACAGGCTGGGTCCCTTCGACGGATGTCGTCTGTGCGCAGAGCAACCAGACTGTCACCATGCGTACCGTGCGCCTCAACTGCGGTCAAGGTGTAGACCACTTGCTCGTTCCTCCGGTGAAAGAATCCCCTCATGGTGGAAATCATCCAGAAGGACGGGACCTGGACGTTCGACGGGGACACGGTGCGCATCGTCCCGGGCAGTGACAAGAGCGTGAGCCCGCTGCGCCGGACCCTGGGGGAAGTCGCGGTACCGCTCGGGGCGTTGGCCGGCATCTCGTTCGAACCCGGCAAGAAGGCGGGCCGTCTGCGACTGCGGCTGCGTGACGGCGCGGACCCGCTGCTCCAGATCACCGCCGGCAGGCTGGAGGACGCCTGGGACCCGTACCGGCTGAGCGTGGAGCCGGGGCGCACCGGTGTCGCCGAGTACTTCGTCGACGAGGTGCGCCACGCGCTGCTGCTGGAGCAGGTGGAGTCGGGCCCGCTGGACGGCTACGTACTGCCGGGGCCGCCGCTGCCGATCACGGTCGGCGCCGGGGACGGGACGGCCACGTTCGACGGCGAGCGGATCCGCCTGGAGTGGAACTGGAAGACGGAGGAGTCGAAGCAGGCGGGCGGCCCGCGCACGCTGGCGCTCGACGACGTGCGCGCGGTGGAGTGGCTGCCCGCCGCCGGACTGGAGAACGGCTATCTGCGGTTCCGGACGACACCGGAACCGGTCAGGACCCCGCCCAAGCACGATCCGCACGCGGTGGAGCTGTGGGGCTTCCGCAAGGACCCCCTCATGGCCCTGCTCGCGGCGGCGGTCGTCGCACGCCTGCCGCACCCTTACGCGGCCGGTACGGCGCAGTCCGCACCGGCGCCGTCGGCACAGACGCGTGGGACTGCCGGGCCGGACGGCTCGACCGGGGCGGACGATCACGACGTGCTGCTGCGCAGGCTGCGCGAACTGGGCGAGCTTCATCAGGCCGGGATACTGACCGAGGACGAGTTCAGCACCGCGAAACAGGCCGTCCTCAAACGAATGTGAGCTATCTCCTGCCCGGAATCGGGCAGGATTCTTGCAGACGGGAGCGTCCACCCTCCAATATCTACGGGTGCTCGAACCTCGCCAGTCAGTGCGCACGTCGCACGACGACCTCATCGACCACCTGGTGCGCAGCACCGCGCTCCAGCGCGGTGAAGCCGCCCGGGTGATCCTCGACGTACTGGCGTACTTCGACGAGACGACCGAGGAGTTCGTCCGCCGCCGCCACCGCGAACTGCAGTCCGGCGGCGCCGTGAACTCCGCGATCTTCGAGCGGATCGCGGCCGAACTCCCGCACCGCGCCGTGGCGCCGCCGGAGCTCTCGCTCCGCCAGCTGCGCCGCATCGTCTACGGCTGAGCAGCCCGTCAGGGCCGGGCACACATCTGATCTATGGAGGGGCAGAAACCGTATGTGCGGAATCGTCGGATACATCGGCAGGCGTGATGTGGCTCCGCTGCTGCTGGAGGGCCTGCAGCGGCTGGAGTACCGGGGTTACGACTCCGCGGGTGTGGTGATCAACAGCCCCAGGTCGGCCGGGCTGAAAATGGTCAAGGCCAAGGGCCGCGTCCGCGACCTCGAGGCCCGCGTCCCCAAGCGCTTCGCCGGCACCACCGGCATCGCGCACACCCGCTGGGCCACCCACGGCGTCCCGAGCGACGAGAACGCCCACCCCCACCTGTCGCCCGACAACCAGGTCGCCGTCGTCCACAACGGCATCATCGACAACGCCGCCGAGCTGCGCGCCAAGCTCGAGGCCGACGGGGTCGTCTTCGCCTCCGAGACCGACACCGAGGTGCTCACCCACCTGATCGCGCGTGCCCAGGCCGAGACCCTCGAGGAGAAGGTCCGCCAGGCGCTGAAGCTGATCGACGGCACGTACGGCATCGCCGTCATGCACGCCGCCTTCCCCGACCGCATCGTGGTGGCCCGCAACGGCTCCCCGGTCGTCCTCGGCATCGGCGAGAAGGAGATGTTCGTCGCCTCCGACGTCGCCGCCCTCGTCGCCCACACCCGCCAGGTCGTCACCCTCGACGACGGCGAGATGGCCACCCTGAAGGCCGACGACTTCCGTACGTACACCACCGAGGGCTCGACGACGACGGCCACCCCGACCACCGTGGAGTGGGAGGCCGAGTCGTACGACATGGGCGGCCACGACACGTACATGCACAAGGAGATCTCCGAGCAGCCCGACGCGGTCGACCGCGTGCTGCGCGGCCGGATCGACGACCGGTTCAACACCGTGCACCTGGGCGGCCTGAACCTGGACGCGCGCGAGGCCCGCTCCATCCGCCGTGTGAAGATCCTCGGCTGCGGCACCTCGTACCACGCGGGCCTGATCGGCGCCGGGCTCATCGAGTCCCTCGCCCGTATCCCCGCCGACGCGGAGCCGGCCTCCGAGTTCCGCTACCGCAACCCGGTCGTGGACCCCGACACCCTCTACATCGCCGTCTCCCAGTCCGGCGAGACGTACGACGTGCTCGCGGCCGTCCAGGAGCTGAAGCGCAAGGGCGGCCGGGTGCTCGGCGTCGTGAACGTCGTCGGCTCGGCGATCGCCCGTGAGGCGGACGGCGGCACGTACGTCCACGCCGGCCCGGAGGTCTGCGTCGTCTCCACCAAGTGCTTCACCAACACGGTGGTCGCCTTCGCGCTGATCGCCCTGCACCTGGGCCGCATCCGCGACCTGTCGGTCTCCGAGGGCCGGCGGATCATCGACGGTCTGCGCAGGCTGCCGGCCCAGATCAGCGAGATCCTCGAGTCGGAGGGCGAGATCAAGAAGCTCGCCGAGCAGTACGCGGACGCCAAGTCGATGATGTTCATCGGCCGGGTGCGCGGCTATCCGGTGGCCCTCGAGGCGTCCCTGAAGCTCAAGGAGATCTCCTACATCCACGCGGAGGCCTATCCGGCCTCCGAGCTCAAGCACGGCCCGCTCGCACTGATCGAGCCCGCGCTGCCGACCGTCGCGATCGTGCCGGACGACGAGCTGCTGGAGAAGAACCGGGCGGCGCTGGAGGAGATCAAGGCACGCAGCGGCCGGATCCTCGCGGTCGCCCACCGCGAGCAGGAGAAGGCGGACCACACCATCGTGGTGCCGAAGAACGAGGACGAGCTGGACCCGATCCTGATGGGCATCCCGCTCCAGCTGCTCGCCTACCACACCGCGCTGTCGCTCGGCCGGGACATCGACAAGCCGCGCAACCTCGCGAAGTCGGTCACCGTCGAGTAGCACTGCCGCACCCGCCCTGTGGCGAGTGAGCCGAAGGGGCGCGCGGCTGTCGAAAGGGAGTGGGGGCACCTCCCGCCGACGGCGGGGGGAGCGCGGAGGTCCCGAGGAACGTGGGGGCACCTCCCGGACGAAGTCTGGGGGAGGACCGAGCACGATCGACCGTCGACAGACGCAGAGAGCGCCCTGGAGGCGAACCGAGCCTCAAGCAGAAGGAGAGCGCCCTCCGTGCGCGCCACCGGCGCGACGGAGGGCGCTCCCCTTTCCCGGCCGGTGCCGCCCGGAGCACCGGCCCTTCTGCTGCCGTGAGGCCCGCGACCTCAGCCGGTGGCCGTCACTCCCCGGCGGCCGGCAGCGCGTCCGGTGAACGTGGGCCACTTGGCGAGCGCCGCCGTCGCGCCGTACCAGGCCACCAGGCCCGCCACCGCGCCGACCCAGCCGCCGGCCTTGGCGAGCCCCTCGTTGCCCGCGAAAGCGGCGATGCCGCCCAGCAGCAGCGCGAGGGTCAGCAGCCCGTACACGCCCTGGCCCAGCACGCCGCTGCCGGAGGCCGCGGCGGTCAGGGTCAGCGCGAGCAGCGCCCACAGCAGCATGAAGAGCCCTGCCGCCTCGGCCGAGGTCTCCGCGCCGACGGCGGTGCCCCAGGTGAACCAGAACGCGCCGAGTCCGGCGAACGCCGTGCCCGAACCGCCGTTGCCGGCACGGAACTCGAGCAGGCCGACGACGAAGAGCGCCACTCCGCCGACCCAGGTGGCGAGCGCGGCCGTGTCCGCCGCCGTCACGTTGTCGATCACGCCGGTGTTGCCGACGCCGAACGCCAACAGGGTCAGACCGAGGGCGAGATGGCCGAGAGTCGAAGTAGAACCAGCGCTTCCCGCAGAGACGTTGTTGTCCACGGCGGGCTCCCTTCCTGTCCTGTGCAGTTGTGCTGCAAGTGCCGCTGTTCCCAGGACCGTTATGTACCCTTCACAAGCGCACAATCCACCTGCTACGGATGGGTAGCTTCTGCGGTGCCGGAGAAGTCCGAACAGGAAGGGGGACATTGACGCCGCCTCAGCGGCAGCCCGGGTACGGGACTACGGGATGACGACCACCGGGCGCTGCGCGCGCTTAGCGAGCCGCCCCGCAACCGAGCCGAAAAGCCGGCCGACGATTCCGTGCGTGGAGCCGACCACGATCGCGTCGGCCGAGTACTCACGGCCGACCTCTTCCAGTTCATGACAGATGTCGCCGCCGCGCTCGACCAGGATCCAGGGCACCTCGGTGAGGTAGTCCGCGCAGGCCAGCTCCAGGCCGAGGACCTCGGTGCGGTGGTCCGGCACATCCACGAAGACGGGCGGCTCGCAGCCGGCCCAGACGGTGGTGGGCAGCCGGTTGGCGACATGGACGATGATCAGCCCGGACCCGGTCCGCCGCGCCATTCCGATGGCGTAGGCGAGCGCCCGCTCACTGGAGGTGGATCCGTCGAAACCCACGACGACTCCGTGCCGGAAGGCGGGATCGCAGGAATGGCGTGCTTCTTCCGCCGCCCGCAGGTCCGACAGGGGATCGGCTACCTGCTTGCGGTCCGCGGGTTCGGGAATTTCGTGACCGGCCATCGGTGTCTCGGCGAAGGAGGTCCTCTTCGGAGGGATCGACTGAGGGAGCTGCGTCGGCTGGGGCGGCGGAGCCGTGTCCGGGAATCATCTTCCCAACCCCATACCCCAAGGGTACGGCGACACTCCTCTCCTGCCCAGGGCCTGCGGCCCCCATGCGCGACGTTCCAGGGAGCATGCCCGAGCGGGCCCGGGATCGCAATGCCGCTTGGCCACTACAGCCGTCTGCGCGCCGTGCGGTGACCGGATGACCGCGGCCCTCGTTGGCCACGGGCCACCCGCCGCCACCAGGAGACCCACGTGCCCGCACGACCGTCCGGACCCGCCCGCTCTCCCCGCCGCGCCACCGGCCCCTCACCCTCGCGGCCGCCCTCCTCGCGACGGGGTCCCTCGCGGCCGCCCTCGTGCCGGCCGTCCGACCCGACGGGCGAGATCGTCCGCTGGGGAGCATTCAGCTGTCTGCTGGTCCCCGTCGTGCTCGTCGTGTACGGGACGTCCGTCGGCGGCGCGGCCGCCGCCGCCCTCGGCCTCGCGGCGGTGACCGCGGCCTGCCGGGTCCTGCTGCGGCACTCCGAGCGGACCGCGGCGCGGTGCCGCGCCGCGGTGGACACGCCACCCACCGGAAGCCGTGACTCCGGTACCGTCCCGAGGGCGCGCCGCGGCGCACGGCACGGATCGAGGCGCACTCCGGGCGGCTGAACGGTTTTCGCGCGCGGGCCATCGCATGTTTTCAGCCAACTTCACCGCACAGCCCAAACCTTGCCGAAATGGCCTGCGAACCCCCTTGCCACCAGGGAGGAAAGGGCCGAGGGCGGCGTCCGCACCCTACGGGGACGGGCCATGCCCGTGAGGCGCACTTCCCTGCGGGCCCCCCTGAGTGAAACGCTTCGTGATCGAATGCATCGCGCCAAGTTGCCATGTCGACATAGCAGGGCATCCCGAACGTGTCACACCGGCGCCACGGGACGCAGTAGATTCGATCATGAGTATCGAAGGCCGGGGGACTCGTGCAGAACCGAGGGGAAACGTGCAGGAGCGAAAGGCCCGAAACGAACGGGGAGACGCGCACTTCGAGGGGGGTTTAGCGTCATGAGTCAGGACTCCGCCGCATCGGAGACGGCACGGAAGCTGTCCGGGCGCCGGCGACGGGAAGTCGTCGCCGTGCTGCTGTTCAGCGGCGGCCCTATATTCGAAAGTTCCATCCCGCTCTCGGTGTTCGGAATTGACCGTCAGGACGCCGGAGTTCCCCGCTACCGCCTGCTGGTGTGCGGGGGCGAGGACGGACCGCTGCGGACCACCGGCGGTCTGGAACTGACCACACCGTACGGCCTCGAGGCGATCAGCAGGGCCGGCACCGTCGTGGTGCCCGCCTGGCGCTCGATCACCTCGCCGCCACCGCCCGAGGCGCTCGATGCGCTGCGCCGGGCACACGAGGAAGGGGCCCGTATCGTCGGCCTGTGCACCGGGGCGTTCGTCCTGGCCGCGGCCGGCCTGCTCGACGGCCGCCCCGCCACGACCCACTGGATGTACGCCCCGACCCTGGCGAAGCGCTATCCGTCGGTGCACGTGGATCCGCGGGAGCTGTTCGTCGACGACGGGGATGTGCTCACATCCGCGGGCACGGCGGCCGGAATCGACCTCTGCCTGCACATCGTGCGCACCGACCACGGCACGGAGGCAGCCGGGGCGCTCGCCCGCAGGCTCGTCGTCCCGCCCAGGCGCAGCGGCGGTCAGGAGCGCTATCTGGACAGGTCTTTACCGGAGGAAATCGGCTCGGACCCGCTGGCCGAGGTCGTGTCCTGGGCACTGGAACACCTCCACGAGCAGTTCGACGTGGAGACGCTGGCCGCGCGTGCGTACATGAGCAGGCGCACCTTCGACCGGCGGTTCCGTTCGCTGACCGGCTCGGCCCCGCTGCAGTGGCTGATCACCCAGCGGGTGCTGCAGGCACAGCGGCTGCTCGAGACCTCCGACTACTCGGTCGACGAGGTCGCCGGCCGATGCGGCTTCCGCTCCCCCGTGGCACTGCGCGGCCATTTCCGGCGGCAGCTGGGGTCTTCCCCGGCCGCCTACCGGGCCGCGTACCGGGCCCGCCGCCCGCAGGGCGATCCGGACCGGACGGCGCTGGTGGAGGCCGTGGTGCCCGCGCAGTCGGGCCCGGGAGTCAGACGGGCGCCGGCCGGGGCCGCCGCGATCGCCGCGGCCGCCGCCGAGCTGGGCAAACCGGTCCCTGAGGCGTATGCCGCAGGACACGGCCGCCCGAGCCTGCCCGGACCGCGCAGCGCACCGTAGACCGCGCCGTCACGCAGCACCACCCCGGCCCGGCCGGGACGTCCCGCACAGCGGCGGCGTCCCGGCCGGGCCGGGGGCCTTCACGGCCGGGGCAGCCCGAGGCAGGAAACGCGGCACCGACACCCCCGTAAGGTAGGGCGCATGAACGATCGCATGGTGTGGATCGACTGCGAGATGACCGGGCTCTCGCTGACGGACGACGCACTCATCGAGGTGGCCGCGCTGGTCACCGACTCGGAACTGAACGTACTCGGCGAAGGCGTGGACATCGTGATCCGCCCGCCGGACGCGGCGCTCGAGACGATGCCCGAAGTGGTGCGCCAGATGCACACCGCCTCCGGCCTCCTCGACGTCCTGGCGGGCGGCACGACCCTCGCGGACGCCGAGGAGCAGGTCCTCGCCTACGTCCGCGAGCACGTCAAGGAGCCCGGCAAGGCCCCGCTGTGCGGCAACTCGGTCGGCACCGACCGCGGCTTCCTGCTGCGCGACATGCCCACGCTGGAGGGCTACCTCCACTACCGGATCGTCGACGTCTCCTCGGTCAAGGAGCTGGCCCGCCGCTGGTACCCGCGGGCGTACTTCAACAGCCCGCAGAAGAGCGGCAACCACCGGGCACTGGCCGACATCCGCGAGTCCATCGCGGAACTCCGCTACTACCGCGAGGCGGTCTTCGTCCCGCAGCCCGGACCGGACTCCGAGACGGCGAAGGGCATCGCGGCGAAATACGTGCTGCCCGCGCAGTAGCACCCCGGCTCGGTGCCCGCCGGAAAACGCGGGCGCGAGCACCCTCTCGGACCCTGTACACTTTTTCTCGGCCGGTCGGGAAAGCGACCGGTCGTGGTGGGTATAGCTCAGCTGGTAGAGCACCTGGTTGTGGTCCAGGATGTCGCGGGTTCGAGTCCCGTTACTCACCCTCTTGAAAGAGGCCGTCGACCTGCGCCGAGCAGGAAGGCGGCCTCTTTGCGTTCCCTGTGCGGCCGCATCGGCGGCCACCCCGGAACTCCGGGACACTGGGATCAGGAGGTGAACCCATGGCACTCGAAGACAACTGTGATCACAGGACCGGGATCCAGCACGACATCACCAACATGGGAGACACCGAGCACGGCGTGAAGCGATACGTCTGCGGCAAGTGCGGTCACGAGTACACCGTCCCGCATGAGCAGCCCGCGAACGATGTCGGCGGTCAGTCACCGGGGTAGCACGCCCCGGAGCCGTCAGGAGCCGCTGCTCGTCGTCCACGCCCACCACCCTCGACGGTCGCCCCCTCGCCGCACGCCGGGACCGGCGCCTGGCGCCGTCAGGACGAGTCCCGCACCACCAGCTCCGTGGGCAGCACGATCTGGGGCCGCTCCGGGGACGGCTGCGCAATCTCCTGGAGCAGGACGCCGGCCATGGTGCGGCCCATCTCCTCCGTCGGCTGGCGCACGCTGGTGAGCGCCGGGTCCATGTGGCGGGCCACCGCCGAGTCGTCGAAGCCGATCAGGGCCACGTCGTCCGGTATGCGGCGGCCCGACTCGCGCAGCACGTGCCGGGCGCCGGAGGCCATGACGTCGGAGGCGGCGAAGACGGCGTCGAGGTCGGGCCGGTCCTCGAGCAGTCTGCGCATCGCGAGCCGGCCGCCCTGCTCGGTGAAGTCGGCCACGGCCGTCAGCCGGGGGTCGGCGTCCAGGCCCGCCCCCGCGACGGCGGAACGGTAGCCGTCCAGCCGGCGTTCCGCGCCGTACACGTCCAGCGGGCCGGCGATCGTCGCGACGGTGCGGCGGCCCCGGGCCGCCAGATGGGCGACGGCCTTCCGCGCGCCCTCGAAGTTGTCGGAATCGACCGCGGCCAGCGTCTCGCCGGCCGACCGGCGGCCGCTGATCACCACGGGGATCGACAGCTGCTCCAACAGGTCCGGCAGCGGGTCGCCCGCGTGCATCGAGACCAGCAGCACACCGTCGACCCGGTGCGCGGCCAGGTACTGGGCGAGCGTCTTGCGTTCCCGGTCGTTGCCGGCGAGCGTCAGCAGCAGCTGCATCTCGGTGTCGGCGAGCGCCGCCCCGACGCCGCGCACCATCTCGGAGAAGTACGGCTCCGCGAAGAAGCGGTCCTCAGGCTCCGGAACGACGAGCGCGATCGCGTCCGTACGGTTCCCGGCGAGCGCACGGGCCGCGCGGTTGGGTATGTAGCCCAGCTCCGCGACGGCCGCCTCGACCAGGGCGCGGGTCTCCTCGCTGACCCGCGGCGAACCGTTGATCACACGGGAGACCGTGCCGCGTCCGACGCCCGCACGGGCGGCGACCTGCTCCAGCGTGGGCAGGCCGGTGGCCCGCCCCCCGTTGTTTTCCGCGCGGATGGTCCGAGACATCGTGTCCGCCTCCCCAGGCTGCCCAGGCGGAGAACATAACGCGTCCGAGGCCCTTGACACCCGCCTTCCGTGACGACTGACCGCCGGAACCGCGCACGGGAGCGCTCCCAGCCCGTGATGTCGCGCATCACACGGAATCCGCAGGTCACCGCCCTGCCACGGCCGCCGTCGGCGTGCTGGAAGTACGGTCCCGAACAAGAACGGCCGTGGACGGCAGCAACAGCAGCGTGTGACGGCCCCACCCCGCGAGGAGGACGCGATGCGCAGGGCGGCGATCCTCGCGGTCGTCACCGCGCTCGGCGCCGGGCTGCTCACCGGCTGCGCCGACGACGGCCACGGTGCGGACGGCGACGGCAGGGCGAGGACCACCCCCACCGTCGGAGTCTTCGGGGCCTTCGGCCTCGAAGAGGCGGGCGGGGGCGCTGCTGGGGCGCTGCCGCTGCTGATCGCGTTCCTGCTGTTCGGCAGGCAGATCGTGGGCGGGATCACGCAGGGGGCGGTGAAGGGGTGACGGGGGTGGCGGCGCGGGGGCGTGGCCGCTGCGCGGGGAGGGGACAGGCCCGCCGCAGGCGCTTCGGGCGAGGCGCGGGGCCCCCCCGGGGGGGGGGGGGCCGGGGGGGGGGCGCGCCGTGGGGGGCGGAGGGGGGCCGTGGATTACCGGTACGCCGCGAACGCCTTCGTGAAGGCCAACGGCTCCTGCAGGATCGAGCTGCACGTCGCGTCCGCCGCCGGCTTCTCCCCGCCCGCGCACTGCTTGTCCCGCGTCGAGGACCACATCGACAGCCACGCCAGGTTCTTCGACTCGGCGAACGTCACCAGCTGCCTGGCGTCCTCCACCGTGAAGATCTCCGTGACGACGTCGTTGACGCCGATCATCGGCGTGACCGCGACCGTCTGCCACGCTGCCGCGTCGGAGAGGCCGAGCACGCCCTTGAGCTGCGCCTGGGTGGCGGTGGCCGCCGAGATCGCGTACTCACCCATGTCGCCGCTGTACGCCGGGCCGTAGTCCATCGCCATGATGTTGACCGCGTCGATCTGGACACCGTTCTTCTTGGCGTCGGCGATCAGGTCGACGCCGGGCTGGGTGAGCCCCTCGGGCATGACGGGCAGGGTGAAGGAGACGTCGAGGTCCGGGTGGGACTTCTGGAGCTGCGCGATCGCCTGCGAGCGCCGCGTGTTGGCGGCGGCGTCGGGCAGTGCCGCGCCCTCGATGTCGAAGTCGACCTTGGTCAGCTTGTAGGTGTCGACGACCTTGCCGTAGGCCGCCGCCAGGTCGTCTGCGGAGGAGCAGTTCAGGGCCAGTTCGTGGCCGGCCGCGCCGCCGAAGGAGACGCGGACGTCGCCGCCCCCGTCGCGCAGGGCGCCGATCTGGGACGCGACCTTGTCATTGGCGAGGTCCGTGACGCCGCCCCACAGCGGGGCGCAGCTGCCGCCGGAGGTGATGAAGGCGAGGTTGAACTCCTTGACGCCGGTCTTCGCGGCGGTGTCCAGCATGTCGTACGCGGGGTACAGCGAGGTGTCGATGTACGGCGCGTAGCGCGCGGCCGCGCCGGGCGTGGGCTCGCCGGTCGGCGGGGGCGTCGTAGTCGCCGTGGGCCCGGACGTACCGGGAGGCGTGTCCGAGGGCGTGGGCGTGGGTGTCGGTGTCGGCTGCTCCGTCGGCCGTCCGCTCGGCTGCGGCGTCGCGCCGTCGTCGACCGAGCACTTGATGTCGTCGATGAGGCAGGAGGCCGGGTCGCCGGCCTTGCCGCTCGCCGAGGTGACGAAGCCGACGGTGACCGAAGCGCCGGGCGCGAGGCTCTTGTTCCAGCTCGCGGGCTTGACGGTGACGTGCCGGCCGTCGACGGTGTGCTCGCCGTTCCACAGCGAGCTGATCTCCGTTCCGGCGGGCAGGTCGAACTCGAGGGTCCAGTCGGACCGGGCCCGGTCGGTCTCGTTGGTGATGACGTACTGGCCGGTGTAACCGCCGTCCCAGCTGCTGGTCCTGGTGTAGGCGGCGCCGACCGCCGCGGCCTGGGCGGTGCCGGTGAGGAAGATCGCGGCTCCGCCGATCACCGCGGTCACGACGACCGCGCCGACCGCCTTGGTCCTGACGCTCGCCCTGCGCCGGTGCGTGCTGCTGCCCATCGCGTGCCTGCCTCTGCGTTACGGAGTCGGGGGGTGGTGCGCTGCACGCTAGCGATCCCGAACCGGACAAATGACCGATCAGGGACCGGAGTCGGGCTTCTTAGGGCGCGCTTAAGGGAGGCATCGGAAGCGATTAATGCTCGACGGCGAGACAGGCCGGACCGGCCCGGACGACCCGGACGGCTACCGGAGCGCTGCCTTCCGGCGGCGCTGCACCCGTCCTCGCCGCCGCCCCCGCCGGTCACCGGCGGCCGCTTCGCGCGGGTCGAGCCCGATCCAGATCCGCACCTCGGTGCCGCCGAGCACCGAGCTGCCGATCCGTACGTCGCCGCCCGTGGACTCCGCGACCCGGCGCACGATGTCCAGGCCGAGTCCCGTCGAGCCCTCCCTGGCACCGCTGTTGCCGCGGGCCATCGCGGCGGCCGGGTCGGCGATGCCGGGGCCCGCGTCCGAGACCAGGACGATGACCGCGTCGTCGCCGTTGTGCACGTCCACGGAGAACGCCGTGCCCTCGGGGGTGTGCCGGAAGACGTTGCCGAGCAGCGCGTCGAGCGCGGCGGCCAGTTCGGGGCGGGCGACGGGGATGCGTACGGGCCGGTCCACTCCGGCGAGCCGGACCTTGCGGCCCTCGTCCTCCGCGAGCGCCGACCAGAATCCCATCCGTTCGCGGACCACCTCGGAGACGTCGCAGCCCGCGCCGGGCCCGGCCGCCGCGGTCTGCGGCTTGGCCTCGCGGGCGGTGCGGATGATGGTGTCGACCTCGCGCTCCAGCTGGGCGACGGCCTCCCGGGTCTGTTCGGCGGCGGCACTCTCCCCCAGTGACGCCGCGTTCAGCCGCAGCACGGTCAGCGGGGTGCGCAGCCGGTGCGAGAGGTCGGCGGCCAACTCGCGCTCGTTGGCGAGGAGCTGGACCACCTGGTCCGCCATCGAGTTGAACGCGACGGCCGCGGAGCGCAGTTCGGGCGGGCCCTCCTCCGGGACGCGCGCCCCGAGCCTGCCCTCCCCCAGGTCGTGCGCGGCGCCCGCGAGCCGCTGCGCCGGCTGCACCATCCGTACGCCCAGCCGGTCGGCGACCGCGACGGAGCCGACGATCAGCGCGACGCCGACGCCCGCGAGGACGAGCCAGGCGGTGTCGACGCCGTTGGAGACCTCGTCCTCCGGTACGTAGATCTCGACGACGGCGATCTGGCCGGTGCCGATCGCCGTCGGCTGGAGCAGGACGGAGCCGCCGGACACCTCGGCGATCGAGGCGCGGCCGATCCGTTCGACGGTCGCCAGGTCCTTCTTCGCCGCCCGCCGCTTGCCGATCTCCAGCGGCAGGCTGCCCGGTTCGCCGGACGCCGGGATGTGGACGGCCATGCGGCCGACCGCACCGGCGGGTGTGGACTCCACGGCCCGCTCCAGCGGGCGGCGTTCGGTGGTCACGGTCAGGGTGGGGCCGATGGTCGCCGCCTGCCGTTCGGCGTTGGAGAAGGCGCGGTCGCGGGCCATCTCCTTGATGACGATCCCCAGCGGCAGCGCGAAGGCGAGTACGACCATCACCGTGACGGCCAGGGAGACCTTGACGAGCGCCCATCTCATGGCCGGTGTCCTTCTCTCACGGCCGGTGTCCGGTCGGCGGCTCGAGCTTCACTCCGACTCCCCGGAGCGTGTGCAGGTAGCGCGGCCGTGCCGCCGTCTCGCCGAGCTTGCGGCGCAGCCAGCTCAGATGGACGTCGATGGTCTGGTCGTCGCCGTAGCTCTGCTGCCAGACCTCGGCCAGCAGTTCCTTGCGGGGTACGACGACTCCGGGCCGGCCGGCGAGGAAGGCCAGCAGGTCGAACTCCCGGCGCGTGAGATCCAGTCGGTCCCCGTCCAGCTCGGCCTGGCGGCGCAGCGGGTCGATGGACAGTCCGCCGACCTGGATCACGCGGGAGGGCGGCGCCTCGCCCGCCGCCCGGGAGCGGCGCAGCACGGCCGCCATCCTGGCCGACAGGTGCTCGACGGAGAACGGCTTGGTCAGATAGTCGTCGGCGCCGTCGTTGAGGAGCCGTACGATCTCCGCCTCGTCGTCCCGCGCGGTCGCGATGATCACGGGCACGTCGGTGATGCCGCGGAGCATCTTCAGGGCCTCCGCGCCGTCCAGATCGGGCAGTCCGAGGTCCAGAACGACCACGTCGAACCGGATGTGGGCCACCTCGCGCAGCGCCTCGAGGGCCGTGCCGACGCTCCGTACCGTGTGGGAGGCCTCGGTCAAGTGCCTGATGAGGGCGGAGCGCACGAACTGGTCGTCCTCGACCACGAGCACACTTGCCATGGGCGGCACCGTACGCCATCCGGGGGACGCGGGTCCGCCCCTCCCGTCCGGGACAACGCGGGGGCGGGTGGTGCACTATGGCCCGGATGCATCGAGGACTCGTACATGCCCTGGCGTGGTCGCTGTCCACCGGCGCGGCGGTGACGCTGTCGTGGTGGGGCGTCCACACGGTCATGGCCGGAACCGCGTACGACCGGCCGCGCGCACTGCCCATCACCGCTCAGACCTCGACGGACCGGGCCGTGGAGCCGCAGGCGTCCTCGACGGCCCGTCCGCCGGCCCGGTCCCAGTCCCCGTCCCCGTCGCCGAGCAGCCGCCCTGCGAACACACCGCCGGCCTCACCCACGAAGACCGCTCCTCCCGGGGAATCCCCCGCGGCGCCGTCTCCGCCGGAGTCCGGGAACGTGAAGGGCTACAACGTCAAGGGCGGCCGGGTGGTCTTCGACATCGGCGACAGCTCGGCGGAGCTGGTCTCCGCGACTCCCGCGGCGGACTGGCAGATGCAGGTGTGGAAGCAGCCGACGTGGATCCGGGTCACGTTCACGCAGGACGGGCACGAGGTGTCGGTGTTCTGCACGTGGAACGGGCATCCGCCGATGGTCCAGTTCGACGAGCGCTGAAGCGGTCGGGTGCCCAAGCGCCGCCGTGTCAGCGGAAGACGGCCGGCGGCGGTACCGGCGACGGCTTGGCGCTCGCGTCCGAGACGGGCCCCGCCCCGCCCGTGAAGTCGGCCAGCGCCCGCCCGTGTTCGACGCGGCCGGCGAACGGGTCGCCGGCGACCCGGCGGGTGAACTCGGCGACCGGGAGCGCGGTGTCCGACGCCAGCAGCACGGCGTTGCCGAAGCGGCGGCCGCGCAGCACGGTCGGGTCGGCGGCGAGCGCGAGCTCCGGGAAGACGGCGGCGACCGTGGCGATCTGGGCCCGCAGATGCGTGAGCGGCGGCCCGTCGGCGATGTTGGCGGCGTAGCAGCCGCCGGGCTTCATCGCCCTGCGCACCTCTGCGAGGAACTCGGTGCTGGTCAGATGCGCCGGGGTGCGCGCACCGCTGAACACGTCCGCGATCACCAGGTCCGCCCAGCCGTCCGGCACCTTCGCCAGTCCGGCCCGCGCGTCGAGCGACCGCACCCGTATCCGCGCGCCGGGGTC
The DNA here is from genome assembly GCF_025854275.1 of Streptomyces peucetius. NCBI lineage: Bacteria > Bacillati > Actinomycetota > Actinomycetes > Kitasatosporales > Streptomycetaceae > Streptomyces > Streptomyces peucetius. The sequence goes on from NZ_CP107567.1 coordinate 2,800,605, forward strand.
CAGGGGGAGCCGTTCCCGTACGAGTTGGACGAGGGCCGCGTCGAGTTCGACGACCTGCTGGGTGGAGCGGGGGCGGGTGGCGGCGACGTACCGGGCGAGAGTGAAGGCACCGCCGCCGAGGTGCACGACGTGCAGCGGCCGTCCCGCGGGGGCGGCCAGATCCACCGCGTGGCCGAGCCTGCGCTGGTACTCGAAGGACAGGTGGGCCGGGTCGTCGAGATCCACGTGCGACTGCGGGGCGCCGTCGATGAGCAGCGTCCATCCGCGCGGGCGTTCCCGGTCGGGTATCAGCTCCGCGAGCCCGCCGTCCACGGCCGCGACGACGGCCTCGGTGCCACCGCCCCCACGCCGCCTGTTCTTCGCCACGCGTCCATTATCGCCCTGCTCCCGGGGCCCCGCGTCCGCGCGGTCGGGAGCACGGCCGTCACGGCTGCGTCAGCGGCAGTTGTCCGCCGCCTCGATCAGGCGGGCCGCCTCGCCGAGCGCCTCGCGCAGGACCGCCGGGTCGGTGACCGCACCGGCGTCGTCACCGGGCGGCAGCAGCCAGCCGGAGCCGGTGACCGGCGACTCCGGCGGAATGCGCAGGCCGCGGCCCGACGTCTGTGTGCACGCGCTGCCGGGCATGTCCCAGGCGTCGGCGGTGCCCGGCGGAACGAGGAAGCCGAGGGTGTCGCACGCCCCGTCGTGGAGCACCGGGCCGACGGCGGGGGCAGCGGCACGGCGCAGGATGTCGACCGCCTCGAGCCCCTGCCGGGCGGGGACGGTCACCAGGTCGCAGGGCCCCGCGGCCCCTGCGGGGCCCGCCCTCCCCACCACGCCGGGAGCGGGCGGTGCGCTGCTGTCCGGGCTGGGCAGGTGCCCGGCCGTGGTCGAGGGCGTCGCACTGGTCTCCATGCCGACCTCCAACAAGGGGATCCCCTCCTCGCTCGAGTGGAGACACGTGACGCGCCTCCGTACGGTTCAACGCCCGTGCGCGTCAACGGCTACGGCGGCACGCCGCCGCAATGGATGGCAGTTCATGGCAGATCGTCGGCGAGATGTCCTATTTGTTGTCAAAGCCGGTGTGAGCGAGCTCTCACAGCAGGTACGTTCTTGCCCGCCGGAATCCGGCCGCACCAAGAGAGGGCTCGGCCATGGCGTCGTCGTCGAAGGCATCACGGGCAGGCGTTCCCCCCGTACCCAACCTGGCTTTCCGCCGGCTGCGGGGGCACCGCTCGCCCGGCGAGTTCGCGACGGCCGTACGCCGGGCCGCCCGCGAGATCGGTGAGCAGGTGTCCTGCGACGCCCGCTACATCGGCCGGGTCGAGTCCGGCGAGATCCGCTGCCCGAACTACGCGTACGAGCGGGTGTTCCTGCACATGTTCCCCGGCCTCGCGCTGACGGACCTGGGCTTCACGGCCCGGGAACAGGTGCGCGGGCGGGGGGCGCGGAACCGGGCGGGCTCCGGACCCGACCGGCCGACGGGCGGACCGGGAGACCCGGCCGGCCCGAACCACCATCCCTGCTGCCCCTTCCCCATGGGCAGCGGCGCAGACAGCGACGAGGAGAGCGACGTGCTGCGTCGCGCATTCATGACGAGCGGCTCCGCCACGGTGGCGGCCGCGTCCCTGGGACTCGGTCCCGGGTCCGTGCCCGGCCGGCCACGGGTCGGCGAGAGCGAGGTCCGTGCCGTCGAGGAGGCCGTGCGCCGTATCCGGCTCCTCGACGACCGGCACGGCGCCGACGGTCTCTACCGGCAGGCGGCGAAGCCGCTGCGGGCCGCCTACGCGCTGCTCGACGCGGGCACCACGGCCCGCAGATCGACGGAGGAACGGCTGCACACGGGCGCCGGCGAACTCGCCATCTCGGTGGGCTGGCTCGCCCACGACTCCGGCCGGTTCGAGGACGCCCGCTCCCACTACGCCGAGGCGCTGGCGACCGCGCGCGTGGCCGGCGACCCGGGCCTGGAGGCCCATGCGTTCTGCAACACGTCGTTCCTGGCCAGGGACGCGGGCCGGCCAAGGGAGGCCGTACGCACCGCGCAGGCCGGCCAGCGGGCGGCCCGGCAGGTGGCCTCGCCGCGCCTGCTGTCCCTGCTCGCGCTCCGGGAGGCGGGCGGCTGGGCGGGGCTCGGCGACCGGGCGAGCTGCGAGCAGTCGCTGGCACGGGCGCACGCGTACTTCGCGCGGGGCGCGTCGGGGGCGGACCCGGAGTGGATGTCGTTCTTCGCCGAACCCGAACTGGAGGCCCTCCAGGCCCAGTGCTGGTCGGCACTGGGCGAGTGGTCCCGCGCGGCCCGCCACGCGGAACGCGCGGCGACGCTCCAGGACCGGCGTTTCACACGCAACCTCGCGCTCTACCGGGCCGAACTGGCCGCGGACCTGGCACGGGCCGGCGCGCCCGACGAGGCGGCGGTGGCGGGCGAGCAGGTGCTCGACCTGCTGGGCGAGGTCCGGTCGTCACGGATCGAGTCGATGCTGGCGGACACGGCGAAGGTCCTGCTGCCGCACAGCCGGACGCCTGCGGTGGCGTCCTTCCTCCACCGCCGCACGACGCCCCACCCCGCGTGACGCGTCACGCCCCCGAACCGGCACCGCGCGAAGCGCGGTACAGGTCCTGGAGGTCCCCCCACGCCGCCAGGCGTAGGGGGAGGAGCCCGGTTCGGCAAGGGGCGGGTAGGGGAACTGCCCGCCGCAGGCGCCACGCACCCGCACCGCGCCCGCGCCGGCGTCACCCCTCCTGATGCCCCGTGTCGTTCCAGCGCTCGATCGCCGGCTCCCCGTACGCCCACCCCAGCACCGACAGGCTCGTCGGATCGAGCCGGATGCGCGCCCCGAAGGAGACGTCCTCGCCCAGCCAGCGCGCGCCGAGCGAGCGCAGGATGTGGCCGTGGGCGAAGACGAGCACGTCGCGGTCGGCGGAGCGGGCCCACTCGACGACCTCGTCCACGCGGGCCGAGACGTCCGCGAGGCTCTCGCCCCCGGGCACGCCGTCGCGCCACAGCAGCCAGCCGGGCCGGATCGCATGGATCTCGGTCGGGGTCATGCCCTCGTACGCCCCGTAGTCCCATTCCATCAGCGCGTCCCAGGGCCGCGCCCGTTCCCCGAAGCCGGCGAGCTCGCAGGTCTCGCTCGCCCGGACCAGCGGGCTGGTGCGGACCTCGACGCCGTCGAGCCCCGACCACGGCGCGCGGTGCAGCCGCTCACCCAGCAGCTTCGCGCCGCGCCGGCCCTCTTCGAGCAGGGGGATGTCCGTCCTGCCGGTGTGTTTGCCGAGCAGTGACCATTCGGTCTGGCCGTGCCGGGCGAGCAGGATCCGCGGTGCCATGGGTGGCTCTCCTGAAGTTCACGATCGGATGTCGTTCCATCATCCCGCACGTGAATCACAGGCAACCTCCGGGACGATCGCGGCGTCCCCTTTCAGGTACGCGTGATCGCGCCCGCAGGTCGTCGCCGCCGCCGACGAGCCGGACGCGGACCGAGCCCCGGACCGAGACGGAGACCGACGGATGCCGCAGACCGCACCTCGCCACCGGCCCCGCTGGTGGACCGAGCTGCTGCTGATCGCCGTCGTCTACGCCGCGTACTCGGGCGGCCGGCTCCTCGCGCGCGGCGACGTCTCGACGGCGGTCGGCCACGGCCTCGCGATACTCCGGGCCGAGAAGGCACTCCTGCTCAACGCGGAACATCCGCTGAACCGTCTCTTCACCGATGTCCCCGCCCTCGGCATACCGGCCGACTTCGTCTACGCCTCCCTGCACTACCTGGTCACCCCGGCCGTGCTGGTGTGGCTCTTCCGCCGCCGCCCGGTCCACTACCGCGCGGCCCGCACCTGGCTGATGGTCTCCACTCTCCTCGGACTGGTGGGCTTCACGCTGATGCCGACCTGTCCGCCACGGCTCCTGGACGCCGGTCACGGCTTCGTCGACACGATGGCGCAGTACAGCTCGTACGGCTGGTGGGGCACGGAGGCGAGCGCGCCGCGCGGCCTCGGCGGGATGACGAACCAGTACGCGGCGATGCCGAGCCTGCACGTCGGCTGGGCCCTGTGGTGCGGTGTGATGCTGTGGCGGCACGGCCGTACACCGCTGCTGCGGGCGCTCGCCGTCGCCTACCCGCTACTCACCACGGTCGTGGTCATGGGTACCGCGAACCACTACTTCCTCGACGCGGTCGCCGGCGCGGCCGTCATGGGTGCCGGCGCGCTGCTGACCGGGCCCGCGACGCGGCTCGCCGACCTGGTGCGCGGCCGGTTCGGGTTCGCCGTGACCGCCTCGGCATCCACCGTTGTCGGTGGCGGATGCGAGACTTCCGCGGGTGAGCGAATCCCTGGGCAGCGGACCCCCTCCGCAGGCGCCGACGACAGCACTCCGGCAGCGGCTCGCTGAGCTGCGCGGTCCTGCCGCGCAGCCCCATCCGCTCGATGCCCGCGCCCTGGCGGCACTCGCCGCCAACCCGGGGTGCGAGCGCCGCGCGCTGCTGGACGGCGCCGGGGTGGACAAGGCGGCGCTGGCCTCGGCGCTCGGTTCGCCGGGGACGTTCGGGCAGTCGCAGTTCGCGTTCGTGCGGGGCAACGCCTTCGAGGCGAAGGTCAAGGCGGACGGCGGCAAGGAACTGCTGCGTCTGCTCGGCCTGGACGACCCGGCCGGTGCACTGGTGCCGGACCTGGCGGCCGCCGGGCCCGAGGGCCGCGCGGCGCGTACGACGCTGGCGCTGCGCGAAGCGACGGCGGCCGGGGCGTGGACGCTGCTCGACCATCCGCTGCTAGCCCTGGACGTGGCGGGCTCCCCCGCGTATCTGGAGCCGGACGCGGTGGTCGTGGGCCCCGACGGCCGGTGGACGGTCGTGGAGATCAAGTCGTTCCCGATGATCGACGCGTCGGCGGACGCGTCGAAGGTCGGCGCCGCCGCCCGCCAGGCCGCGGTGTACGTCCTGGCCCTGGAGCGGGTCGCCGCCGTCACGGACGACGCGCGGGTCGCGCACAGCATCCTGCTGGTCTGCCCCAAGGACTTCTCCAACCTGCCGACCGCGTCCGTCGTGGACGTGCGCAAGCAGCTCTCCGTGACCCGCCGTCAGCTGGCCAGGCTGACCCGCGTCGAGGACATCGCGGCCGCGCTGCCCGAGGGGGTCACCTTCGACCTCGAGGCGTGCTCGGCCGACGAGCTGACGGCCGCGGTCGAGTCGGTCCCGCACGCGTACGCACCCGAGTGCCTGGCCGCCTGCGAGCTGGCGTTCCACTGCCGCGACCGGGCCCGGCAGGCCGGTGCGGTGGAAACGCTGGGCCGGTCGGTCCGCGGGGAGCTGGGCGGGCTGACGACGGTGGGCGGCGTGCTGGCGGCCGCGCGCGGCGAGGCGGGCGACCCGGCCGATCCGGCGGTGGCCGCGCTCCGGCGGGCCGCGGCGCTGCGGGCGGAGGCGCTCGCGGAGGCGCCGGCGGCCAGGGCCGGGGCGCAGGAGGCGGGCGTATGTCGCTGATCGCCACGCTCGCCCGGCTGGAGGCCGTCGAGACGGGCCGCGCCCAGCCGCTGGCGACGGTCCGCCACCGGCGCGTGTCCGAGCGCCCGATGGTGTTCGTGCCGCTGACCACCGCGGGCGAGGCCGGAGCGCCGCTCGGGGCACTGGTGGGGACGGACTCCCGGGAGCCGCGGCTGCTGGTCGTGGCGCAGCCGCGCGACCGTGACCTGCGTTCGGCGTTCCTCGCCGAGCTGGCCGACGTGGTCCTGCCGTATCTGGACGCGTTCGGGGACGACGTCGAGCTCGTCGAGCGCAAGGAGACCGACGCGGAGACCGGGAAGAAGGTCACCGTCGAGGCCGAACTGTGCGCGGACGCTCCGCAGCTGGTCGTGCCGAGCCGCGCGGGCGTGGAGTTCGTCCGGCTGCTGGGCCGCTCGATGCGGTTCAGGCGCACGGCCGAGCAGGACCCTGACACCCCGTATCCGGCGCCGCCGCGGGTTCCGCTGCTGGGCCGCTGGCTGACCCACTACGGCGAGCGCGCCCGCGTTCCCGGCGCCTCGCTGCTGCTCGCCGCGACAGACCTGCTGAACCGCCACTGGGCGACCGGCCAGTCCTCGCTGGAGGACCAGCATCTGGGCGCGCTGCTCGCCTGGATCGACGTACCCGAGGGCGGGACCGGTGCCGAGGCGGCGCTGCGGGCCGAGCTGGGCCGCGACCGGGAAGGCCTGCTGCTCTGCCCGCCGGCGGGACCCGCGACCGATCCCGTCTTCGACAACCGGCGGCTCGCGCCCGCGATGGAGCGCTACGACCGGGCCCGGCAGCTGCTGGCGGCGGCCGAGGACGGGGAGAGCGCCGACGAGCGGCTGGGCGAACTGCACCGTGCGGAACGGGAGGTCCGACGGCTGGTCGCGGACCAGATGCGGCCCACCTGGCACGCGGTGTGGCGGGCCCTCGATCTCGTACGGGAGCTTCCGGAGGGCTCCCGTGTCGAGGACCGCTGGACCCGCGACCGCTGGTCGTTCACCGCCCACCGGGACCGGGTCCGCGCCGGCGAACCGCCGCAGCCGCGGCGCGACGACGCCGTGACGTCGGCGCAGAAGCTCGCCGCCCGGGAGACCGCGCAGGCGCAGCTGGAGGCGCAGGAGGCACTGGACGATCCGCTGGTGCTGGCGGGCCGCCGCCTGGCGGGCGAGGCGTTCGTGTCCGAGGTGATCGACGTGGAGATGGCCTGGTCCGAGTCGAAGCGGCCGAGCCCCCGCCCGCTGCTGACCGTGCGCACGGACGACCGGCCGCACTTCGGTGAGGGTGAGAGGGTCAAGGTGTACCGCTCGCTGGACGGCAAGCCGCAGACGGCCGAGTTCGTACGGTACGAGGAGGACGGGACGCTGGTGCTGCGGGTCACCGACCGGATGGGTCGCGCCAAGGTCCCGGCGGAGGGCTCCGTGCCGGTCAAGGGCGACCGGATCGCCTGGACCCTGTTCGAGCACGACCAGCGGGGCGGGCCGAAGCTGCCGGACCCGGAGGAGACACCGTGGACGCACGGCGGGCCCCCGCGGTCCGACACCGCCGAGATCCCCGACCTCGTCACCCCGGAGGACCTGCTGTGACGTCCGACCCCGGTGCCCAGGCCGCCACCGCGACCGCCGACATCCTGCACGACACGCTCCACGGCACCGCCAGGGGCGTCGTCGTCGACTCGCCGCCGGGCGCGGGGAAGTCCACCCTCGTCGTGCGGGCCGCGCTCGAACTGGCCGCCGCCGGACGCCCGTTGATGGTCGTCGCGCAGACCAACGCCCAGGTCGACGACCTCGTGCTCCGGCTCGCGGAGAAGGAGCCCGAGCTCCCCGTCGGCCGCCTGCACTCGAACGACTCCGACCCGTACGACAAGGCCCTCGACGCCCTGGACAACGTCCGCAAGTCGGCGAAGGCCGCCGACCTCGCCGGTCTGGACGTCGTCATCTCCACGGCCGCCAAGTGGGCGCATGTGCAGGGCGTCGAGCCCTGGCGGCACGCCATTGTCGACGAGGCGTACCAGATGCGCTCCGACGCGCTGCTCGCCGTCGCCGGGCTGTTCGAACGAGCCCTGTTCGTCGGCGACCCGGGGCAGCTCGACCCGTTCTCGATCGTCGGCTCCGAGCAGTGGGCGGGGCTGTCCTACGACCCGTCGGCCAGCGCGGTCTCCACCCTGCTGGCGCACAACCCGGACCTGCCGCAGCACCGGCTGCCCGTGTCCTGGCGGCTGCCGGCCTCGGCGGCGCCGCTGGTGTCCGACGCGTTCTACCCGTACACGCCCTTCCGGAGCGGCACGGAGGCCGGCGACCGGCGGCTGGCCTTCGGTGTGCCGTCGGACGGGTCGGGGCCGGACCGGGTCCTCGACGAGGCCGCCGAGTCGGGTTGGGGGCTGCTGGAGCTGCCCGCGCGTCACACTCCGCGTACCGACCCGGAGGCGGTGCGGGCCGTGGCGACGGTCGTGCGGCGGCTGCTGGACCGCGGGGGCGCCGCGATGTCCGAGCGGTCCGCGGAGCCGGTGCCGCTCACCGCCGGCCGGATCGCCGTCGGCACGGCCCACCGCGACCAGGCGGCGGCGGTGCGCGCCGCGCTGGCGGAGCTGGGGGTCGCCGGGGTCACGGTCGACACGGCCAACCGCCTCCAGGGCCGGGAGTACGACGTGACCGTCGTGCTCCACCCGCTGTCGGGGCGGCCGGACGCGACGGCGTTCCACCTGGAGACCGGCCGCCTGTGCGTCCTCGCCTCCCGCCACCGGCACGCGTGCATCGTGGTGTGCCGGGAAGGCGTGGAGGACCTGCTGGACGAGCACCCGTCCACGGAGCCGGTGCAGCTGGGCGTGACCGTGAAATTTCCCGACGGCTGGGAGGCGAACCACGCGGTACTCGCACACCTGGGCGAGCACCGCGTCCGCTACGAGCCGGGGACGGCCTGAGGCAGGGACGGCCTGAGCCAGGGACGGCCTGAGGCGGTCTTGCGCGGGGCAGGACAATGGAGGGCGGTCCGGCCCACGGACCGTGACGCGAGGAGGAGTACGGACATGGCGGAACCGGAGCGGACGACCGAGCGCAGGGTGCGGCCTGCCCCGCTGCTCTTCGAGCCGTCGGAGGCCGCCGCCGACCCCGAGCACTTCTTCGACCTGGAGTCCATGGAGGACCCCCGCGAGCTGCTGGACCGGGCTACGGAACTGGCGCTGGCCTTCCGGGCCGCGACGGACCGCGCGGTCGAGTTCCAGGCCGTCGCCGCGGCCCAGCTCGCCGATCCCCGCCGCTTCGACCGTCTGACGCCGGCGGACATCGGGGACCGGGCGGGTTGGACCGAGGACTACGCCCGCAAGATGATCGACTTCGGCAGGGACCTGCTGCGCGGGGTCCACTGACCGCTGCGGGCGCCCGGGGCCGGCCGTCGCGGCCGGGAGGCGGGCACGCCGAGGTCATATGCCATTCGAAGATGGCGGGCGAAAGATACCCCTCTCCACCCCGCCCTGTCCCCGTTTCCGCGAACCGAGTGAAATTGCAGTGTCACCCGCGGTAAGCATGGATGCATGACCGCATGGCTGCGAGATCCGTCCCTCCTGACGTACGCCGTCCCCGACGGCCAGGACCACGTGGCGGCCCGGGTGACGCCCCCCGGCGCCGGCTGGCTCGCCTCCGCGGAGGCGTATCCGCGCTCGGCGCTCGCGCAGTGGGAGAAGCGCGCGACCGCCCCTGCCGTGCTGCCGTGCGGCTCCGCGTTCGACGTGGTGAACGTGCCCGCGATCTTCGGTCGGCGGATGCTCGACCGACTGTGGGCCGAGGGCCCCGGTTCGGGGCCCGTCTCGATGCACCGGGGCCGGATGATGCTGTTCGCCGTGCCCGGCACGGCCCAGCGGCTGCCGTCGCTGCTCGACTGGGAGGAGTGGGGCGACGCCGTGCCGCCGCTGCTCTGCCACGGCACGGGCGACGCGGTGACCGTACCGCCCCTGACCTCCACGGACGACTCCTCCGAGCCGCGCTGGCTGGTCGCTCCCGACACCCGCCGGCCGTGGCTCCCGGGCCCCGAGGTCCTGCTGTGGGCGTGTGTGCGGGCGGTGCGCGCGAAGGCCGCCGGGGAGGCGCGCTTATCGATTTTTCCTCCCGCCGATCAGGGTGCTAATGTCTACGACGTCAGCAGGCGCCGCTAGCTCAGTTGGTTAGAGCAGCTGACTCTTAATCAGCGGGTCCGGGGTTCGAGTCCCTGGCGGCGCACAGACGGAAGAAGGCCCCTCGCGCAAGCGGGGGGCCTTCTTCGTGTCCGGCCGGGCGCCGTCTAGACCGTCGTGATCTTCACCGTCCACGACCCGGTCTGCGTGCGCTCCGCGACCTCCACACGCACCCGCCCTCCCGGCGGCCCCGGCATGGTGAAGGTCTCACCGGCCCGCAGCGGCGCGTCCGCGAGCGGCGGGTAGACCGAGTCCTCCAGGCAGGCTTCCGTCTCCGGGTGCGTGTCGACGACCTCGATGGGACCGCCGCCGGACGCCGTCTCGCCCTCCACGCGGTAGAGCAGGACGCCCTCGGTGCAGGTGTAGGCGTCGTTGCCGGTGGCGCCGCGGGCCTCGATCGCGAGCGCGCTGTGCGGCCCGGTCCGTACCACCGCCAGCCGGGTGCCGACGCTGCCGCCGCGCACGGGCGCGGCGGCGACGGGCTCGAGGGTCACCGGGTCGCCGCCGGGCCGGGAGTTGACGCACCGCACCTCGGGCCGGCCCAGCCAGCCCAGCTTCCACTTGTGCCAGCCGAACAGGTCCGGGGCGAGACCGAACTGGCTGCCCATGACGTCCCAGTCCCCCACATGGGTGTCCCAGTCGCCGTGGCCGTCCACCGGCCGGTGGTAGAGGTCCGGCAGGTCGAAGACATGGCCGGTCTCGTGGGCGAGGACGTTGCGGTCCGGCGGGTGGCGTTCGAAGACGGTGACGACCCGCCGGATGTCGGTGCCGTCGGCGCGCAGCGGCCGGTCGAAGTTGACGACCTTGGTCGCGTCGGAGTCGACGCCCGGCGCGTCGGGGTCCGCGACCAGGTAGACGATGTCGTACTCGGAGAAGTCGACCCGGACGTCGGCCACGGCGATCGCGTCCCGCAGGTACGCGGCCCGCTGCTCCGGCTCCCAGTCGCGCTGTATCCCGTAGGCGACGGAGGGCTTCGGCATCGGCAGCCATTCGGCCAGCGGGTGGGCGTGGAGGGCGAAGGTGCCGTAGGACGCACGCCGGAAGAAGTCGCTGGTGGCGGGGAAGTGGTCGGCCGCGAGCTCCTGGGGCCGGTTCAGCGGTACGAAGTCCGGGAACGACAGGAAGATCATGACCGCGTCGAGGTCGGTGACGGGCCGGGTGTATGCCGCGTTCCAGGTGTCGAGGCCGAGTGAGTGGTGCGCGACCGTCCGGGGCAGCGCGCACGGGCCGCCCATCGTGTCGGCCACCGCGGGGCCCGTCACGAGGGAGGTCGCCGTGAAGGCCATGAGAGAAGTGAGCGCGGCCGCGGCATTGCGCAGACGCACTCTTTCCACTCTCCCGGGTGTTCCCTCGGGCGACTGCTGACCCTCCACGTGGACCTCCGGCGGCGGAATACGGGATGCGTCACCCACCCTGTGATGTTTTCTGGTGGTACGCCCTGTTCCGGTGCCCCACTCGGGTGACCGACCTGACACCGACCCGAGGCCGTGCCGAGACACGACGACACTCCGATGGCTCACGGAAAGTCACAAGTGGTCAGCGGTCGGCAGACCCCGCTCCCGACCCGCGCAGAAACGATCGACTGCTCCCTCTGGAGGCTCTGTCGCATGATGGTCACGCTGGAACGGCCGGCTCCGCTGGCTCTATGATCGGCACACTTTCCCCGAGTTCTTGCTGGATTTCTTCGTCGAATGCCTGGGCGGGCCATCCCCCGACCACATTTGTACGACCCTGTACGACACAACTGCACTGCGGGAGTGAGCGGTGAGCGGAACCTCCGAAGGACAAGGGCCCGCGGGCGTCGCAGTCCCCGGAAGCATCCGACCCACGGTCACTGAGCGTCACACCTTCGGCCGGAACTCCACCGAACTGCGCGACTACCGTGCCGCCTTCAACGCGGCAGAGCTGGCCATGGCCGTCGTCGACCCCGAGGGTGTGGTGATCAGCGCCAACGAAGCGCTCGCCTCGCTGCTCGGCACCCGCAGCGACGAACTGCGCGAGCAGCACGCGGCCGACCTCATCGACCTCGCCTCCGACGCCCGCACCTGGCACGCCTACCGCGAGGCGCTGCGCGGCCGCCGCTCACGGTTCCGCTGCACACGCCGGCTCAAGCACCCGGACGGGCGCGCCCTGTGGGCCGAGGTCACCGTCGCGCCGGTGCCCGACAGCGGCACCGTGCTCCTGTCGGTCGCGGACATCAGCGACCGCCGCGAACTGCGGGCCCGGCTGCGGCACCTCCAGATGCACGACCCGGTGACCCGGCTGCCCAACCGGACGCTGTTCTTCGAGCGGCTGACCGCCGCGCTCGAGTCGTCCCCGTACGACCAGGGCTCCACCGGCCGGATCGGCCTGTGCTACCTGGATCTCGACGGGTTCAAGGCCGTCAACGACACTCTCGGACACCGGGTCGGCGACCGGCTGCTGGCCGCCGTCGCCACCCGGCTGGCCGAGTGCGCGGACGCGAGCGGCGGCCACCTGGTCGCCAGGCTCGGGGGCGACGAGTTCGCGATCCTCGTCGAGGACTCCACCGGCACCGAGCAGGTCGCCGACCTCGCCCGGTCCGTGCTGGCCGCGCTCCAGGAGCCCTTCGACCTGGCGGGTCAGCGGCTCTCCGTCTCCGCGTCGATCGGTGTGGTCGAGCGCGCCGTGACCGGCACGAGCGCCACCGGGCTGATGCAGGCCGCGGACACGACGCTGTACTGGGCGAAGGAGGACGGCAAGTCCCGCTGGACCCTCTTCGACCCGGAGCGCAACGCGCACCGCATGACCCGGCAGGCGCTTTCCTCGATGCTGAGGCCCGCCGTGGAACGCGGCGAGTTCACGCTCGAGTACCAGCCCCTGGTGGGTATGGCGGACGGGCTGACGCGGGGCGTGGAGGCGCTGGTGCGCTGGAACCACCCGCAGTTCGGCACGCTCACGCCGAATCAGTTCGTCGCCATCGCCGAGGAGGACGGCTCCATCGTGCAGCTCGGGCGGTGGGTGCTGCGTACGGCGTGCCGCCAGGCGAGGCAGTGGCAGCTCGACCACCCCGGCGTCCCGCCGCTGTTCGTCAGCGTCAACGTCGCCGTGCGGCAGGTCTGGGACTCCGACCTGGTCGCGGACGTCGCCGACATCCTGGCCGAGACGGGCCTGGCCCCGCATCTGCTGCAACTGGAACTGACCGAGTCGGCGGTGATGGGCTCCGCCGGACGCCCGCTGCAGGCGCTGCAGGCGCTCAGCGACATGGGCGTGCACATCGCCATCGACGACTTCGGGACGGGCTACTCGAATCTGGCGTACCTGAGCCGGCTGCCGGTATCCGTACTCAAGCTCGACGGAACGTTTGTCCGCGGCTTCCAGGACGAGGCCCCGGCCAACGCGGCCGACGAGACGATCGTCCAGGCACTGGTGGAACTGGCCCACCGGCTGGGCCTCACGGTCACCGCGGAGTGCGTGGAGACCTCCGGCCAGGCGACGCGGCTGCGGCGGATCGGCTGCGACACGGGGCAGGGCTGGCTGTACTCCCGCGCGGTGGGCCCCGACCGGATCGCGGAAATGCTCGGCACGGGGCGCGGGGCGCGCGCGGGTGCGTCGGGCTGACGGAGGGCCGCGGGTACGTGACCGCTGCGCATCCCCCGACCCGCCCCTTCCCGAAACCGGGCTCCGCCCGGACCCGGTACCGCGCTCCGACGCGGTGGTTTCGGGGGCTCCGCCCCCGGCCCCCGCGCCTCAAACGCCGGCGAGGCTGCAGTGCAGCCCGGCCGGCGCTTGAGGCCACCGCGCGAAGCGCGGTACGGGGCCCGGGGCTTGCCCCGCCACGCGGCGGAGCCGCACATTGGCCTCAGCGGGAAGGGGCGCGGAGAGGGCAGGCCCGCCGCAGGCGACACGCGCCCCGAGCCCGGTCAGCCCGGCAACCCGTACGCGTCGGCGATCAGCTCGTAGCTGCGCAGCCTCGCCTCCCCGCCGTGCGCGTTCGCCGTGATCATCAGCTCGTCCGCACCCGTGCGCTTCTGGAGGTCGTCCAGGCCGGCCCGGACCGTCCCCGGTGTCCCGTGCACGATGTTCGCCAGCCAGCTGTCGACGAACTCGCGTTCCATCGGGCTGAAGTCGTACGCCTCCGCCTCCTCCGGCGTCGGGACGAGCCCGGGCCGGCCGGTGCGCAGCCGGAGCATGGACAGGGCGCCGGTGAGGACCTGACGCCGGGCCTCGCGCTCCTCGTCGGCCGCGAGGGCGGCGACGCCGATCAGGGCGTACGGGGCGTCGAGCACCGCGGACGGCCGGAAGGACTCGCGGTAGAGGTCCAGCGCCGGGATCGTGTTCTGCGCCGAGAAGTGGTGCGCGAAGGCGAACGGCAGGCCGAGCGTGCCCGCGAGCCGCGCGCTGAAGCCGGAGGAGCCGAGCAGCCAGACCGGCGGGCGCGCCGGGGACTGGACGCCGCCGGGCGAGGTGGCCTGCACCGGGCCGGGGACGGCGTGGATCCGGGCGTAGGGGTGCCCGTCCGGGAAGTCGTCGTCGAGGAAGCGAGTGAGTTCGGCGAGCTGCTGCGGGAAGTCGTCGGCGCCCTCGTTGAGTTTGTCGGTGCGCCGGAGTGCCGCCGCCGTCGCTCCGTCGGTGCCGGGCGCCCGGCCGAGGCCGAGGTCGACGCGCCCCGGGGCGAGCGCCTCCAGCGTGCCGAACTGCTCGGCGATGACGAGCGGCGCGTGGTTGGGCAGCATCACGCCGCCCGAGCCGAGGCGGATGCGCTCGGTGTGGGCGGCGAGGTGGGCGAGGATCACCGCGGGCGACGAGGAGGCGACACCGGGCATGGAGTGGTGCTCGGCGACCCAGTGCCGGTGGTAGCCGCGGCGTTCCGCGAGGCGGGCGATGTCGACGCTGGTGCGCAGTGCGTCGGTGGCGGTGCGTCCGCTGCCGACGGTGACGAGGTCGAGCACGGAAAGTGGTACGGGGGCGGTCCCGGCCGCCGCACCCCGGATCTCGTCCACTGCGTCCTGTGCGTCTGCGTTCACCGCGGGGCCTCCTGCGTCTGCTGTTCGTATCCGGAGCGTGCGAGTCGTGCGCGTCGCGTCAGTCGCACGACTCGCTCGCCGGACAACAGGAGGGACTCTCCGGTTATTCCTCGTACTCCGGACGGGCGAAGAGCGCGCCCAGTTTGTCCCCCCAGGCGCGGCGGTCGGCGAGCCGCAGACCTTCCCACACGGTCACCTGGTTGGCGGTGACGACCGGCTTGCCCAGCGCGGACTCCAGATCGGCCAGGTGCGCCGCGGTGTGCAGGGCGGTGTCCGGCATCAGCACCACGTCGGCGTTCGGATGGTCGGCAGAGCGCGCCAGTTCGAGAACCTCCTCGCGGCCCCAGGTGCCGACCTCCTCCGCGGTCAGGATGCCGGCGTCCCGGCCGGAGACGACCACGGCGCCGGACTTCTCGAGGAAGGCGGCGAAGTGCTCGGTGACGTCGGCGGGATAGGTCGCGGCGATCGCGACCTTCGGCGTACCGAGGTGCCGCACGGCGTGCACGAAGCCGATCGAGGTGCTGGACGCCGGCATCCCCGCCACCCTGGCGAGTTCGCGGACCTGCTCGTGGGCGCCTTCCCACCCGAAGACGAAGCTTCCGCTGGTGCACGCCCACACGACCGACTCGGCACCCTCCAGGCGCAGCGCCTCGACACCGGCGGCCAGCCGCTCGGGCGAACCGATCTTCAGCAGCGCGTCGACGCGGTGCGCGTCCTCGCCGATGTCGGTGTGGATGACGGCCAGCCGGATGTCGCTGTCGAGCAGTACTTCGAGTCGTGGGTAGTCGTCCTCCGCGGAGTGTCCCGGGTAGAGAAGTCCGACCGTCGTCATGTCCAGCCTTCCTGTTCTTCGGGCCGTGTCTCCGGCTGCGCTTCGGGCAGCGTCCCCGCGAGCGTCTCCGGCTGTGCTTCGGGCAGCGTCGCCGCCAGGGCCTCCGGCTGCGGTCCGGGCAGCGTGCCCGCCAGCGCCTCCGGCTCCATCAGGAGTGCCTGGTACGGACCGATGGCGCGGACGCCGAGGGTGCGCAGCGCGGCCCACATCGTCACCTGGTTGGCGGACAGCACCGGCATCCTCAGTTCCGCCTCCAGCTGCGGGATCGCGTCGTACGTCGGCAGGTTGGTACAGCTGATGAACAGCGCGTCGGCCGCGCCGACCACCGCCTGTCGCGCCATGTCGACCACCGCCCGGTAAGGGACTTTCCAGATGTGCCGGGTCAGTCCCAGAAAGGCGCGGCCCGTCACCGTCACCCCAGCTTCTCCCAGATACTCCTCCAGTGAGCTGGTGACCGACTCCGTATAGGGCGTGAGCAGGGCGATGCGGCCGGCACCCAGCTCCTCCAGCGCCTGGAGCAGCGCCCCCGAGGTGGTGAGGGAGGGCACTTCACCCGCGGTGTTCATCACCTCGCACATGGCGCGTTCCCCGGCGATGCCGCCGACAAAACTGCCCGAGGCGCAGGCATAGGCGATGACCTCGGGCTCTGACGCCCCCAGCGCGCGTACGGCCTCGCGCAGCGTCTCGTGCTCGCTCACCAGACGGGCCAGGTCGAGGGAGACCCCGACCGGCACAAAAGGGGTTCGGGTGAGCCGCAGCGAGACGTCGTCGGGCACCCAGCGCCACAGCTCGCGGTCCAGGGCGAAGTCGAACGGGGCCACCACACCGACGCCATGCTGCGGCTGTGGTCCACCGAGAAAGGAGACGTCCATGCTGGCCCCCTTGGTGTCTTGTTGACGACGGTAGGTTGGGGTGCGAGCGTGGTCAATCCGTACATGTCAGACGTCAGGAAGCGATTTCCGACCGATGTCCGAACCGACACTTCTCGTACTGACCGCGGACCCCCCTCCGCGGCTCGGCCGGCTGGCCGGACAGGTCCGTGTGGCTTACGCGGACGAGGACACGCTCGCCGACCAACTGCCGTCCGCGGACGCCCTGTTGGTGTGGGACTTCACCTCGGACGCGGTCCGCCGCGCCTGGCCGGGCGAGGGCTCGCGGCCGCGCTGGGTGCACACCCCGAGTGCCGGCGTGGACCGGTTGCTCTGTCCGGAACTGGCCGAATCCGACACCGTCGTGACCAACGCCCGCGGCATCTTCGAGGCGCCGATCGCCGAGTACGTGGCGGCGCTGGTCCTGGCCATGGCCAAGGATCTGCCCGGCACCCTCGAGCTGCAGCGCCAGCGGCGCTGGCGCCACCGGGAAGGACTGGCGGTCGCCGGGACACGGGCCGTGGTGGTCGGCGCCGGGCCCATCGGCCGTACGGTCGCCCGCACGCTCAGGGCACTGGGGGTGCGGACCGCGGTCGTCGGCCGGACACCGCGCGACGGCATCCACGGCACACGCGACCTCGATCCGCTGCTGGCGCGCGCCGACTGGGTGGTCTGCGCGGCGCCGCTCACCGACGACACACGGGGCATGTTCGACGCGCGGCGCTTCGACCTGATGCAGCCCTCCGCGCGCTTCGTCAACGTCGGCCGCGGCCCGCTCGTCGTCGAGAAGGACCTGGCCGCCGCACTCGACAAGCGGTGGATCGCCGGCGCGGCCCTCGACGTGTTCGAGCACGAGCCGCTCGCCCCCGACAGTCCGCTGTGGGACGTGCCCGGCCTGATCGTCTCGCCGCACATGAGCGGCGACACCGTCGGCTGGCGCGACCGGCTGGGTGAGCAGTTCGTCGAGATGTACGAACTGTGGTCGGCCGGAAAGCCCCTGCCGAACGTGGTGGACAAGAAACGTGGGTACGTCCCCATGCATGACGACTCGCCTGACTGACCTCACCGCACGTCAACTTCTGGCCGGCTACGAGAGGGCCGACTTCTCCCCCGTCGAGGCGACCCGCGCGGCGCTGGAACGGATCGAGGCCGTCGAACCACAGGTCAACGCCTTCGTCCGGGTCGACGCGGAGCAGGCCCTGGCCCAGGCGGAGGCGTCGGCGCGGCGATGGCACAGGGGTGAACCGGAGGGGCTGCTCGACGGGGTGCCCGTCACGGTGAAGGACCTGCTGCTCCAGCGGGGCGGCCCGACCCTGCGGGGCTCCAGGACGATCCGGGAGGACGGCCCCTGGGAGGAGGACGCCCCGTCGGTGGCCCGGCTGCGGGCGCACAACGCGGTGTTCCTCGGCAAGACGACTACACCCGAATTCGGCTGGAAGGGCGTCACCGACTCGCCACGGCACGGCGTGACCCGCAACCCTCACGACCCGTCGCGCACGGCGGGCGGCTCCAGCGGCGGGAGTGCGGTGGCCGTCGCCCTGGGCGCGGGCGCGCTGTCGCTCGGGACGGACGGCGGGGGCTCGGTGCGCATCCCCGCCTCCTTCTGCGGGATCTTCGGCATGAAGCCGACGTACGGGCGGGTGCCGATGTACCCGTCGAGCCCGTTCGGGACGCTGGCGCACGTCGGGCCGATGACACGGGACGCGGCGGACGCGGCGCTGATGCTCGACGTGATCAGCGGCGACGACTGGCGGGACTGGTCGCACCTCGGTCCCGCGCAGGTTGTCCGGGCCGGCCTGGCCGAAGGCGTGAAGGGCCTGCGGATCGCGTACTCGCCCACGCTCGGTGGCCAGGTCGCGGTGGCACCGGCGGTCGCCACGGCGGTCCGGCGGGCGGTCGGCGCTCTGGCGGAGGCCGGGGCGTACATCGAGGAGGCCGACCCCGACTTCAGCGACCCGGTCGAGGCCTTCCACACCCTGTGGTTCAGCGGCGCCGCCCGGGTGGTCGAGCACCTCGGCGCGGACCAGCGCGAGCTGCTCGATCCCGGGCTGCGGGAGATCGTCGAGGCGGGGGCGCGGTACAGCGCGCTGGACTATCTGGCGGCGGTGGACACGCGGATGGCGCTGGGCCGGCGGATGGGACGCTTCCACACGTCGTACGACCTGCTGGTCACGCCGACGCTGCCGATCACCGCGTTCGAGGCGGGCACCGAGGTCCCGCCGCGTTCGCCGCACCACCGCTGGACCGGGTGGACCCCGTTCACCTACCCCTTCAATCTGACGCAGCAGCCGGCGGCGACCGTGCCGTGCGGTGTGGACGGGGCGGGCCTGCCGATCGGCGTGCAGCTGGTGGGAGCGCGGCACGCGGACGGGGTGGTGCTGCGGGGGGCGGAGGCGCTGTACGAGGCGGGGGTGGCGACAGGGTAGCGGGCGGGGCGGGCGGGGCCGCTGCGCGGGGCCGTTCCCCCACCCCGCCCCTTCCCGAAACCGGGGCAAGCCCCGGACCCCGTACGGCCTTCGGCCGTGCTCTCAAACGCCGGGCGGGGCTGCGCGCAGCCCCGCCGGGAACAAGCCCGCCGCAGGCGCCACGCACCCGCACCCGCCCACTACGCCCGGCGGAACGACAGCGTCTCCCCCGCCGCCCCCGTCCGCCACAGGTCCTGGCACGCGTCGGCCATCTCCCCGAGCCCCTCCACGACCTCGCCCCACACGATGCCCGGCACCCACCCGGTGTCCCCGTTGATCAGCAGGTTGTTGCGTTCGTAGAACAGCGCGAGGTCGACGACGGTGGCGCGGCCCCGGTGCGCGGCCCCGGTCTCGTAGCCATAGGAGGCCGTGCCCAACTGCACATCCGTGAAGGTGAAATAGCACAGATCACCCGGAATGGGCGTTACCGTGGGGTTTTCCAGTGGTGGCTCCTGCTCGGCGAAGGTCGGCAGCAGGGCGTAGATCTCATTGCGGGCATACTTCGCATGGTAGACATCTCCGGCGAGCGGCAGCGCGTCCCAGACAGCGGCGCAGGTCAGCGGGGCTTTGTCGAAGAGCAGGCGGGCGGTGCACTCCACGCCGCGCTTGCTCAAGGCAACGGTCAGGTATCGGTCGGCCATCTGCCATGCATACCCCGTAAGAGCCCGGGTAGCCGCGCGCCCATGGCTCGTACAAGACAACCAGGATCGATGAGCAGACGCGCCCTGCTGCTCGGCACGGCGGCCGCAGGCGCGCTGACCGTCGCCGGTGCGGCGGGGTGCAGTCGCGTGCCGTCGGGTGACGCGCTGGCCCGGCTGAAGTCACAGGGCACCGTGCGCCTCGGCATCGCGGGTGAGGTGCCGTACGGCTATGTGGACGAGCAGGGCGAGTTCACGGGCGAGGCCCCTGAGCTGGCCCGGGTCATCTTCAAGCGGCTCGGTGTCGACAGCGTCCAGCCGGTCGCGACCGACTTCGCCTCCCTCATTCCGGGGCTGAACTCACAGCAGTTCGACGTGGTCTCGGCCGGGATGTACATCAACAAGGAACGGTGCCAGCAGGTCATCTTCGCGGACCCCGAGTACCAGATGCTCGACTCGTTCATCGTGCGCAAGGGGAACCCGAAGAATCTGCACAGCTACGAGGACGTCGTCAAGGCGAAGGCGAGGTTCTCCACCGGAACGGGCTACGCGGAGATCGGCTATGCGATTGCCGCCGGCATTCCGGAGGACGACATCGTGATCCTCAGGGACCAGGTGGCCGGGCTGAACGCCGTCGAGTCCGGGCGCGTCGACGTCTTCGCCGGTACCGCGCTGACCACCCGCGAGGTGGTGAAGAAGAGCACGAGGGCCGAGGCGACCGAGCCGTTCGCGGCAATCGTCGACGGTGAGAAGCAGATCGACGGCGGCGGCTTCGCCTTCCGCCCCACCGACACCGAGTTGCGCGACGCGTTCAACGTCGAGATCCACAAGATGAAGAAGAGCGGTGAGCTCTTCCGCATCCTGAAGCCGTTCGGCTTCACGAAGAGCGAGATGACCACCCTTACTGCCGAGGAGCTGTGCCGATGACAGCCGGACTCTGGCAGAACTGGGTACTGCCCGGCATCTGGATCACCATTCAACTGCTGGTCTACAGCAGCGCCCTCGCGGCCGTCGTCGCCTTCGCGGTCGGCATGGCACGTACCCACCACTCGCGGGTCGTCCGTTTCCTGGCCGCCTTCTACACCGAGATCTTCCGCGGCACCTCCGCTCTGGTGCTGATGTTCTGGCTGTTCTTCGTACTGCCGCTGCTTCTGGGCTGGCAGCTGGTTCCCATGTACGCGGCCGTTCTCGCGCTCGGCCTCTCCTACGGCGCGTACGGCGCCGAGATCGTGCGTGGCGCGCTGAACTCGGTGTCCCCCGCGCAGCGCGAGGCGGGCATCGCGCTCAGCTTCTCCCCGGCGCAGCGGATGCGGCTGATCCTGCTGCCGCAGGCCGTGCCGGAGATGATGCCGTCCTTCTGCAACCTGCTGATCGAGCTGCTCAAGGGCACCGCCCTGGTGTCGCTGCTCGGTGTGGGTGACGTCTCCTTCGCCGCGAACCTCGTACGGCTGGCGACGCAGGAGAGCGCCCAGATCTACACGATCAGCCTGCTGATCTACTTCGTCATCGCCTTGGTACTGACGCGGTCGATGAAGGCTCTGGAGCGGAAGACGAAACAGAACATCGGCAGCGAACCGGGGCCCGGCTTCTTCGGCGGAATCCTGAACGGGCGCGCCCAGGACAAGGTCGCCGGCACCACCATGCCGGGAGGTGCGTCCTGATGAAGACCTGGGACTGGTCCGCAGTGGCGGACTTCATGCCGGACTTCTGGGCCGGCCTCCTGGTCACGCTCCAGGTGCTGGTGCTCGGCTCGCTGCTCTCCTTCACCCTGGGCCTGGTGTGGGCGCTCCTCTTCCGGGCGCCGACCCGGTTCGTACGGTGGCCGGTGAACGTCTTCACCGAATTCATCCGCACCACCCCGCTGCTGGTGCAGCTGTTCTTCTTCTTCTTCGTGCTGCCGGAGTGGGGCGTCCAGTTCTCCGCGCTGACCACGGGCACGATCGCCATCGGGCTCCACTACTCGACGTACACGGCGCAGGTCTACCGGGCCGGCATCGAAGCCGTACCGAAGGGCCAGTGGGAGGCGGCGACGGCGCTGAGCCTGCCCACGCACCGCACCTGGATCGCGGTGATCCTGCCGCAGGCCTTCCGCCGGGTGATGCCGGCTCTCGGCAACTACGTCATCGCGATGCTGAAGGACACGCCGATCCTGCTCGCCATCGGCGTGCTGGAGATGCTCAACGAAGCACGCCAGTTCGGCGCGCAGACCTTCCAGTACACCGAGCCGCTGACCGTGGTCGGTGTCGCCTTCATCCTCATCGCCTACCCGGCTTCCCTTCTCGTACGAGCCCTGGAGCGCCGTCTTGTCCGCTGACACCACTTCCGATGCACTGATCCGGTTCGACAACGTCACCAAGAGATTCGGCGACAACACGGTCCTGGACAATCTGTGCTTCTCGGTCCGCCCGGGCAAGCACGTCACCCTGATCGGCCCGTCCGGTTCGGGCAAGACCACGATCCTGCGCCTGCTGATGACGCTGGAGCGCCCCGACGAGGGCACGATCACGGTGAACGGGAACAAGCTGTTCCCGGCCGACGAGAAGGAGCGCCGCGAGGCGCGCAAGCAGATCGGCATGGTCTTCCAGCAGTTCAACCTCTTCCCCAACATGACCGTGCTGCGCAACCTCACCGAGGCTCCGGTCCGGGTGCTCGGCATGTCCAAGGACGAGGCGGAGGCGCGCGCCAAGGATCTTCTGGAGATGGTGGGGCTGGCCGACCGGGTCGATGCGAAGCCCACGCAGCTCTCCGGTGGTCAGCAGCAGCGGGTGGCGATCGCCCGGGCGCTGGCCATGCGGCCGCAGGTGCTGCTGCTGGACGAGGTGACCTCGGCGCTCGACCCCGAGCTGGTCGCCGGGGTGCTGGATCTGCTGCGTGACATCGCCCGCACCACGGACATCACCATGCTCTGTGTGACCCATGAGATGAATTTCGCCCGGGACATCTCGGACGACGTGCTCATGTTCGACGCCGGGAAGGTCATCGAGTCCGGTCCGCCGGAGAAAATCTTCTCCGATCCGGAGCACGAGCGTACTCGCGAGTTCCTCGGCGCGGTGCTCTGACCTCTCGCTCCCTCGGCAAAGAATTCCCCTGGCATATGCCAATGTGAAGCGCCCCAGCATATGGCGCTGGGGCGCCTCATCATTTGCGCCAACAGCCGCCCCTCAAGCGGCCCTTGGCCGCTATCGTGGTACGGAAGCTTGCGGTAACAACCTGCTGGGGGGAAACCGTGGCGCTGAAGCCCGAGCCGACCGCGCCGTTCCATTCGGTGCAATACGTCTTGCGTGTCCTCGAGACGATCTCCAAGCACGGTGGCGGAGTCACCGATGCCCAGATCGCCCGGGAGACCGGTCTGCCGACCGGCCATCTCGCCCCCATGCTGGCCATGCTCCGCCGCGAGGGATATGTGGAGCAGGTCGCCGACGGCGCCTATGTGATCGGTGACTCACTGGTCCTGCTCGGCTCGGGCGCCACCCGCAAGGAGGCGCTGGCGGCCAAGCTCCAGGAGACCCTGACCGAGTTGCGCGACTCCGTCGGCGCCGCCGTCTACATCAGCCGTTACATCGACGGCGAGGTCAAGATCACCCAGTTCGCCGACGGCCCGCGCACGCCCAAGGTCAACGAGTGGGTCGACTTCCGCTCCGCGGCCCACGCGAGCGCGGTCGGCAAGTGCCTGCTGACCCAGCTCGACGTCAACGGGCGCCGCGACCACCTCTCCCGTCACCGGATCGCCCGCCTGACGTCACGCACGATCACCAGTGAGCGACTGCTCTTCTCCAAGCTGGACAGCCAGCCGCCCACGGTCCCCGTCCTGGATCTCCAGGAGTACGCGGTGGGCACGGTCTGCGCCGCCGTGCCGCTGACGGCCGGCTCCGCGGTGGGCTGCCTGGCACTGTCGCTCCCGATCGAGCATGCGCACCGGCTGCGCTCGGCCGCCGACGCCCTGAACCGCCGCGCGGCTCCGGTGGTGCTCTCGCTGGCGATCTAGGGGCCGGCCCCTGCCCGCCCGCACCTGGTCCGGAGCACCCGTCCGGACCCGGTACTATTGATGCGTCGGCCGCCGAGCGGCAGACGAAAGAGGCGCCGCTAGCTCAGTTGGTTAGAGCAGCTGACTCTTAATCAGCGGGTCCGGGGTTCGAGTCCCTGGCGGCGCACACCTCACCTCGTGGGCTCTCCGGTCGACCGGAGAGCCCACGAGGTTTTTGGGCATGGTTCGGACGCGACGGCCCCCGGCGGAGGGGGTCGCCACGTCCATGACAGGCAACTGTCAGAACTGAACGTCGGAGCAGGCGTAGAACGCGTTCGCCGTGTCGTGCACCGTCCACACCGCCAGGATCAGATGGCGGCCCGACCGCTGGGGAAGGTTGCCGGAGTGGGACAGCGTGGCCGGCGGCTGCTGACCGCCGTACGGGACGGTGAGGAAGGGCTGCGACTCCAGTGCCGCCCTGGTCAGCGGTTCGCTGGGGTTCCAGCCGGGCTTGGTGATGAAGTACTTGAAGTCGGTGGTGCGGTGCCTGGCCGTGAACTGCCACCGGAAGGTGTAGTTCTGGCCCGAGCCGACCTTGGTCGCGGGCCATGCCCCACCACGCGGGTTGTCGAGCTGTGCGAACTGGCCGTTGCCGCCGGAGCAGATCTGGCCGTCGGCGGGGCCGGCAGCCGGGAAGCCCTTCGGGCCCTCGACACTCTGCGGCTCCCACTGGATCTGACCGCAGTTGCTCACCGTCTTGTTGGCGCAGAGCTTCTGGCGGCTGATCGGTGAGTCCGTGTAGCCGTGGCTGCTCGCGCTGCCGGTGGCGAGCAGGGTCGCACCTGTCACGGCGAGGCCGACCACGGCCGCGCCTATCTTCTTTCGCATGCTTGGCTCCTGGTAGAACGTGGGGGAGTTCCGAGGCACTTGCTGCACGCGTGCGGTACTGACTGTTCCGGTCTAGACCAAGTTCCAATGTATTGACGCCGGTTGACGTTGTCCAGACCAATCACGGAGCCTCAACGGCACCCGCCCGACCCGTGTAGAAGGCAACGGTCAGGTCCTTCACCAGCGCCTTGCGCTCGTAGTCGTCCAGCTCGACCAGGCCGCGCTCGGTCAGCCTGCCGACCGTGTCGTCGACCGCGTCCACCACCGACGTCAGCACGATCTCCCGGTGCTTGGCGTCGATCGCCGCGACCCGCCGGCGCTGCATGGCGGCCGCCACCTCGGGCGCGTACTCGATCCCCACCGGCTGCGCGGAGAAGACCTCGATGCCGACGGCGGCGCACTCGGCCGCCAGCAGCCGCGTCAGCCGGTCCCCGACCGCCTCCGCGTCGCGCAGGGTCGGCGCGTCCGGAAGGAAGGCGTCGGCAGGCAGCTGCGAGAGGACACGCGCGGTGGCCGCCTCCACCTGCTCACCCAGGTACGCCTCGTGGTCCGCGACGCCGAGCGCCGCGCGCACCGTGTCCTTGACCCGCCACACCACCAGCACCACCGCGCGCAGCGGCGTGCCCTCGGCGTCGACCACGGCCATCGGCCCGCTGCGCCAGTGCCGCACCCGTACGTCGATCCGCCGGCGCAGCACCAGCGGGCTCACCCACACCAGCCCCGTACGCCGGACGCTGCCGCGGTAGTCGCCGCATAGCGTGAGCACCCATGCCCGGCCGGTCAGACCACGGCCGAGCCCGCCGAGCGAGAACAGGGCGAGGATCACCCCGAGGGTGAGCAGGCACCACAGCCAGATCCCGATGCCGTGGTACGGCGGCGGAGTCAGCCCGAACATCCCCGCGAACGCGTCGGGCACCGCCCCGGTCCCCCAGATCACCGCGCCGATCCCGGCGAGCGAGCAGCCGCCCGCGACGAGCGCGGTCCAGCCGGGCAGTACGGGCGCGGGGCGCTCGGTGAGCTCGGGGTCGGGCGACGCCGGGCGGGTCCGGGCGGCCGGCTGCCCGGCGCCGGTGCCGTCGGGGTCCTGGGGAGCGGGTCTGCCGGGGTGCGGCTTCCCGGTGGCGGGCGGTTCGGGCTCCCGCACCTTCGGCTGCTCCCCCGTGCCCTGGCGCCGGGCCACGACGGCGGGCCGCAGGGCGTGCGGGCCGTTGTCGTCCCGGAACAGCAGGTGGACCGGGATCTCGGTCGTCGTCTCGCTGGCGATGACGAAGTTGCGCCGCGGGCTCTCGGACGGCACCGTGCCCTCCGGCTCCGACGTCGTGGTGTTCATGCCTGCCGCCTTAGCTGGTCGCTCTGTTCTGTCGTCGTGCGTGTTCGGGTCCGGTCCCCAGGGCCGGACCGCGGGGGTCCACCGGGCGGCCCCCGCGGCTCTCGGAGCCCGCGGCCTGCCCGGGACCTGCCTAGGAGAAGAGGCGCCTCCAGGTCTCCGGCCCCGGATAGCCGTCGGCCGCCGCACCCCGCCAGCCCTGGGCGCGCTGGAACGCCTGGACGCCCAGCCGGTCCGCCTCGCGCCAGAGCGGGCCCGGCCCCTGCGTGTAGTGCTTGCCGTAACCGCGCTCGACCAGCCGCTCGCCGAGCTGGGTGACGTACGCGTTCGACCGCCCGGGCCGGAAGTGCTCGCGTCCGGGGAAGGCGGGCGCCCGGGTGCTGGGCGCCTGCGGGGCCAGGGGCTGCGCGGCGGGGATGTTCCTGCCCTGCTTGTTCACCAGCAGCCGCCAGGTGTGGGGTCCGGGCAGGCCGTCCGCCTCCTTGCCGCGCCAGCCCTGGGCCCGCTGGAAGGCCTCGGTGGCACGGCGGTCGGCGTCGGTCCACTGCGGGCCGGGGCCCTGCCGGTAGAAGCGTTTACCGCCGCGCGCCACCAGCATCTCGCGGAGGCGGGTCGCGGATGCGTTGTTCGTCCCCGGGCCGAAGTCGGCCGTCCCCGGGAACGGGACGGCCTCGCTCTCACCGCCGCCGGTGCCGGTGCGGCCGCCGGTGCCGGTGCCGTTGCCGGTGACGAGGCCCTTGTAGCGGTAGGCGACGTAGGAGGCGGAGTGGTTCCAGTAGGCCATGGGCGTGGCCTGCCTGCGGGTGTGGGGCTTGGTCTGCTCGTAGGCCGTGTAATAGGTGTGCGTGTAGTCGGTCCAGCCGCCGAAGATGGTGACGTGCGAGCCGCCCGTCGGGTCGGCGGGGTTGTGGAAGAGCAGGATGTCGCCGGCCTGCAGGTCCTCGCGCATGATCCGGTCGCCGAACTGCGCGAGGCTTCCGGTCCACTCGTTCTTCGCCAGATTCCAGGCCATCGACACATAGCCCGAGCAGTCCTGGCGGTAACCGTCGGACCAGTACTTCGTCATGCTGTACGGCACCTTGGCGTTCACCCACCTCTTGGCCCGGTTGATGATCTCCGCCCGGGTGACGGCGCGCAGCGGCGCCTCGGCGGTGGCGGGCATGTCGGCGGATCCGTGCAGGGGTGCGGTGCCGCCCTGCTCGGTGGGCGGCGGCCCCGGCTCCACTGCCGTGCCGCCGGTCCGGGGGGAGGCGGGAGCGGCGCCCACGGCGGCGGCACTCGTCACCGTGGCCCCGAGGGCCACACCGGCGGCGGTGACCACGGCCAGTGCCTTGCGGCAGCCGTGGGCGGCGGGGTGCTCTCCGGCGGCGAGCGCGCGGCGCCGGTGTGCACAGCCGGCGCAGCCGCAGTCGGGGGCGGGCTCGAACTCCTCGAAGACCGGTACGGCAGCCATGCGCGACTCCTCCGCACTCAGCAAGATCTTCTGACGATGTTTCACGGGCGCCAGTGTTCCAGCGGGGTGGACATAACGCATTTTGACGGATCAAAGGGTAAAAACGATGATCCGACCGACTGTGGCGCGTCACCGGCGACGGCGCAGCCACGGACCGGCACGGCCCGGCCACGGACCGGCGCGGCAGCACGGTGCACGAGCACTCCCGGCCGTCCGGTAGAGTTCTCCGGGTCAGCAGGCGCCGCTAGCTCAGTTGGTTAGAGCAGCTGACTCTTAATCAGCGGGTCCGGGGTTCGAGTCCCTGGCGGCGCACGCGCAGCCGAGGCCCCCTCACCACAGGTGAGGGGGCCTCGGTCGTTCGCTCCGCGGTCACGCCTCGGACGCGGCCGTGGCGGGCCGATCGCTCTCGGCCACGCCGGCGGACTGCTCGCGATCTTCCTGATCAGCTCGGCGTTCCGCGTCCCGCCCTTCTCGCGCAGAGAGGGTGCCCGACGGCCCTCCTCCCGCACTGTCCCGCCAGGTCACGATCAGGGCCAGAACCCCGAGTGCGATCAGCCCTGGCGCGCCGGACACGGGATAGAGGATCTGGAGCGGCACACCGATGGCGAGCAGATACCAGCCCAGCTGCGCCGGGAGCCTGCCGGTGTCACGGACGATCCGCCCGCGCTGGAGCACCTGATCGCCGAGCTGGCCCGGCCCGGCGGGCACCAGGCGAAGCCGGAGTAGATCCGCAGCGGGCAAAGCTCACGGACGCCCGGACCCCGCGTCGGGCTGCCGGCTCACCAGCGGCCCGCAGCCGGCGGTCAGGCCGCCGAGACGCCCGTCAGATACGCGTAGACGACGACGTTCGCCGTGTACGTGCCGCTCGCCCGGTCGAAGGTGCCGCCGCAGGTGATGAGCCGCAGTTCGGCGCGGCCCGCCTGGCGGGGGCCGTAGACCTCCTGCGCGTCGAACCGGTCCCGGGCGAAGACCCGGACGTCGTCGACGGTGAACTCGGCGACCGAGCCGTCCGCCCGGCCCACGTCGATGCGCTCGCCCGGCCGTGCGGCGCTCAGCCCGTAGAACACCGCCGGTTCCGCCTCGGTGTCGACGTGCCCGACGAGCAGCGCGGCGCCGGGCTCCCCGGGCTCGGTGCCGTGGCCGTACCAGCCGACGGTCCCCGGCTTCTCCAGCGGGGGCGGGTCCACCGCTCCGGCCGCGTCCAGGCCGCGCGGGACGACGGGCGCGGCGATGCCGAGGGCGGGAACGGACACGCTGCGCGGCTCCGCGGCGGCGTCCAGCGGCCGGTGCGCGGGCGGCAGCGGGATACCGGGCGGCCGGCCCACCGCGGCGATGTCGCCGGTGGTCGGCGCGGAGGAACTGCCGCCGTGGGCGCCGGGCGCCTCGTTCCCCCACAGCCACAGCATCAGGACCAGCACCGCCCAGACCGTTCCGGTCAGCAGCCGGCCATTGCCGGGGCCCGGAGCGGGGGCGGCGGGGGCGTCGGCGCCGGGCATGTCAGTCGGTGCCCGTACGGCGCCGGCGGCGGGAGCTGCGTACGGCCACGGCGATCGCGGCCACACCGGCGAGGACCAGGCCGGTGACGGTCTGCGAGGTGCTCGGCCCGGTCTCGTCGGCGTCGACGGTGGAGACCGGCGCCGCCAGCACGGCGGTACCGCCGCCGCCCGCCTGTACGGGGGCCACGGGTGACGCGTGGGTCTGCGGCGCTGACGGGTGCGGCTCCGGCGGATGCGGCGCGCCCGGCTCGTCGTGCCGGGAGGTCTTCGTGGGTGCCGGATCCGGCTGGTGGGGCCTCGAGTGGTGGCGGGTGACGTCGACGCTGCCCGCTCCGCGGTGCTCGCGCATGTCGCACCGCACCGTGATGCCGTACGAACCCGGTTTCGCGTCGGGGCTGACCTTCGCCTTGCCGACCAGCCAGCCGTCCTCACCCTTCGCCACCAGGGCGGCCTCCTTGGCGAAGGCGTCGGACCAGGCGCCGCCGGATCTGTCCCGGCAGCCCACGACGCGGATCTCGACGACGCCGCCGGGCGCGATCGCGGCCGGGCTCACCGTGGCTTTCACGGAGCTGCCGGCGAACGCGGCGGTGGCGGGCGTCATGACGAGTACGGCGGCCACCCCTGCCGCACGGAAAGCTATGGAACCAGTACGCATCGTGAACCTCCTGATACCGCAAGAGTCACGCGCCTGGCCCGTTTCCGCATCCGCAGAGCCGGCCGCCGATTCCCGGCGCCGCCGCTGACCTGCTCAGATACGGTCGACGAGATCCGCAATCGAGTCGACCACGGTCGACGGCCGGAACGGATACCGGTCGACGTCACGGGGTGTGGTCAGCCCGGTCAGGACGAGGAAGGTCTCCATCCCGGCCTCCAGACCGGCCAGTACGTCGGTGTCCATCCGGTCGCCGATCATGGCGCTGGTCTCCGAGTGCGCCCCGATCGCGTTCAGCCCGGTCCGCATCATCAGCGGGTTCGGCTTGCCCGCGAAGTACGGGGCCTTGCCGGTGGCCTTGGTGATCAGCGCGGCCACCGAGCCGGTCGCGGGCAGCGGTCCCTCCGCGGAGGGACCGGTCTCGTCCGGGTTGGTGCAGATGAACCGGGCGCCGCCGTTGATCAGCCGGATCGCCTTGGTCAGCGCCTCGAAGCTGTACGTACGGGTCTCCCCGAGGACCACGTAGTCCGGGTCGTGGTCGGTGAGGACGTAGCCGATGTCGTGCAGCGCGGTGGTCAGCCCGGCCTCGCCGATGACGTACGCGGTGCCGCCGGGCCGCTGGTCGTCGAGGAACTGCGCGGTGGCGAGCGCCGAGGTCCAGATGTTCTCCACGGGCACGTCCAGCCCCATCCGGGCGAGGCGGGCGTGCAGGTCGCGGGCCGTGTAGATGGAGTTGTTGGTGAGCACCAGGAACGGCCTCCCGGTCTCCCGCAGTTTCTTGATGAACGCGTCGGCGCCGGGAATCGGGACGCCCTCGTGAATGAGGACACCGTCCATGTCGGTGAGCCAGGATTCGATCGGCTTGCGCTCTGCCATCAGACGGACTCCTGCCGTACGGGTCATGCGTGCTGGGGCGC
Source organism: Streptomyces peucetius (assembly GCF_025854275.1). Taxonomy (NCBI): domain Bacteria; kingdom Bacillati; phylum Actinomycetota; class Actinomycetes; order Kitasatosporales; family Streptomycetaceae; genus Streptomyces; species Streptomyces peucetius. Next base: position 2,830,709 of record NZ_CP107567.1, read on the forward strand.
CGCGACTGCGCTGTGGCGACGCCCCCACCCTAATCAGGAAGCCCGGATCCGGACCCCGTCGATCACCCAGTACCAGTTGCCGCCTCGGTGCGCGAAGTTCATCTGGACGTCGCCGTTCGCGACCAGAAGTTCGCCCTTGTCCACCTCGGGGGCGAACTTGGAGGTGGAGGACGATCGAAGCGGGGTGCGAGGTCACGTTCGGGGGGCAGCTGTCCGCCTTCGCCGGGCTCGTCGATCAGCTGCGACAGCCGGGCCTTGACGGCGTAGTACTTGGGGATGCGGCCGCGCTCCGGGATGCCGGAGCGGACGGGTGCGCCGGGCGCCTGGTCGTTCGGGTGGTCCACCCGGGGACGTTCGCAGACCCGGGTGAACGTTCAGCGACGGCCGGCTCCCGGGCGCAGACGGCGGGCGACGAACGCCAGGAGTGCGGCGCTGAGCAGGATCACGACGCCGCCGACGCCGACCCTGGTCAGCGAGCCGGAGCCGGTGGTGGCGATCTGGCCGCCGGTGCTGGGCGGCGTCTTGCCGGCGGGCACGGGGGCGGGTGCGCTGGCAGGCGCGGGCGGCGGTTCTTCGGCGGACCGGGCGGGGGTGGGATCCGCGGACCGTCCGCCGTCGTGCTCGCCGTCCCGGTCCTCCCCTTCTCCGTCGCTCTCGACGACGGCGAAGCGGTAGTCGCCCGATTCGCCGACCCAGTCGCCGTCGTCCCCCTTGCGCTGCACGATCGCGGCGTTGACGGTGACCTCGTCCGCGGCCGCACCGGCGGCGACCGAGAGCCGGGTCCGTACTGTGACCGTGCCGCCGGCCGGTACGGCGAAGCCCTGGAAGCCGTCGTCGAAGACGCCGACGAACTCGTCCTGGGTGGTCCGCTCGAGGGTGACCGGGCGCCAGCGGTCCGCCTGCCGGTCGTGGAACTCCACCGTGAGGCTGTCCGCGGTGAGCGTCCGGTCCTTGGCGGTGAGGACGAGCACCGGGTGGATCCGGTCGCAGTTCTCCCGAGTGTCGTTGGTCAGCTCCACCGACCAGGAGTGGAAGCCGGAGCCGGCCCGGACGGTGGCGGGGCCGCCGTGGATACGGGTCGTGATCGGGAAGTCGGGGTCGCTCGCCCTGCCGCAGGTGGGCGCGCGGTCGGCCGGGAGGTCGCCGGGCCGGTCGGCCGCCGGATCCTCGGCGGGCGCCACGGGCCGCTCGGACACCGCAGGCTGCGCGGGCGCCGCGGCCCGCGCGTGGCGGGCGTCGGAGTGCCGGGCCGGGAAGCCGGTCGCGGCGGCCTCGGCCGCCGAACCGCTGATGACCGCGGGCGCGATCAGTGTCGTGGCGGCTGTGAGGGCGAGGGCATTGCGCGTTCGCATAAGGGGCCTTTGCTTGCTCGCGTACTGCCGGGATCGCCCCGGAGCATGCCCGGGGCGCTTCCCATGTGTGCCCGCGAACCCGGGCCGCGCACGGCCCGGTACGGCCGATCAGCGGCGCAACGTCCTCCTGTCAGCGTATTTCCGCCTCCCCCTGGTCGGCCGCAGGGCCGCCCGCGAGGCCGGCGTAGGACACGCCGTCGCCCACCGAGGGCCTGGCGCCCACTCGGTCCTCGTCGAGGGCCCCGCCGTCCCCCTGGGGCGGCCCGTCGCTTCCGAGCAGGGCGGTGGCCGGGGTCGCCACGGCTTGCGACCGGCCGAACACCGGGGCGAGCACGAGTTGCGCGGCGCCGTCGGCGACGGTGTGCTCGCCGCCCGGCGCGGCGGCCACCGGGACCTCGTTGCGTGCGGCGAGCACCGCGCCCACTCCTCGTACGAACTCGTCCTCCGCGGCGGCGATGACGCGGCCGCCGAGGAGCACCCGGTCGATGTCGAGCAGTTCGACGAGGTTGGTGGCGCCCACGCCGAGGACCCGGGCGGCCTCCGGCAGATCGCCCCGGGCGACGGCCCCCAGGCAGAGCGCCTCGATGCAGCCGCGCTTGCCGCAGGTGCACTCGGGGCCGTCGAGCTGGACGACCTGGTGACCGAACTCCCCGGCGCCGGTGCGCTCGCCCCGGTAGAGCACGCCGCCCAGGACGAGGCCGGCGCCGAGTCCCGTACCGAGGTGGAGGTAGGCGAAGGAGGGCCCGGGGCTGTGGAGGGCCAGGCCGAGGGCGGCGGCGTTGGTGTCCTTGTCGAGGACGGCGGGCAGCCCGAGGCGCGCGGAGAACGCCTCCCGCAGCGGGAAGCCGTCCCACTCGGGGAAGCCGGTGACCCGCTGCGTCACCCCGTTGAAGTGGTCGAGCGGTCCCGGCATGGCGACACCGAGCCCGAGCACGCGCAGCCCGCCGCCGAGGGCCTCCGCGGCCGGGCCGGTCAGCAGGCTCTCGACCTCCGTCGCCGCCGTCGCCACGACCGCCTCCGCGCCGGCGCCCAGGTCGAGGGGGACGGTCCGGGTGTCGACACGGGTGGCGGCGAGGTCGAGGAGGACCACCGTCAGCTCGTCGCGGTCCAGATGGAGGCCGATGGCGTGGCCCGCCGAGGGCACCAGCCGCAGCACCGTACGCGGTTTGCCCCCGGTCGACGCCCGGCGGCCCGCCTCCTCGACGAGCCCTTCCTCCCTGACCCGGGCGACAATCTTGCTGACGGCCTGCGGCGTGAGGCCGGCCGCCTCGGCGAGCTCGAGCCGGCTTATGCCGCCCTCTCCCGCGGTCCGCAGCAGGTCGAGGACGAGCGCCGCATTGTGGCTGCGCAGCGCGGGCAGATTGGCTCCCACTCCCGCCATGCTCCTGTTCACACTCCCATTCTCACCCCCGCTTGCACTTTCGCAACACCGTTGCTTAAGTGGTGGTATGACTGGTACCGGCTCTCCCCTCCGCGTCGCCCTCGTCGGATACGGCCTGGCGGGCTCCGTCTTCCACGCCCCGCTGATCGCCGCCACCGACGGTCTCGTCCTCGACACGGTCGTCACCTCGAGCCCCGAGCGGCAGGAGCAGGCGCGCGCCGAGTTCCCCGACGTCCGCATCGCGGCGTCCCCCGACCGTCTGTGGGCCCGCGCGAACGAGCTCGACCTGGTCGTCGTCGCCTCGCCGAACAAGACGCACGTCCCGCTCGCCCGCGCCGCGCTCGAGGCGGGTCTCGCGGTCGTCGTCGACAAGCCGATCGCCGGCACCGCGGCGGAGGCGCGCGCGCTCGCCGCTCTCGCCGCCGAACGCTCGCTCGTGCTCTCCGTCTTCCAGAACCGCCGCTGGGACAACGACTTCCTCACCCTGCGGAAGCTGATCGCGTCCGGCGACCTCGGTGACGTGCAGCGCTTCGAGTCCCGCTTCGAACGCTGGCGCCCGCGCCTCAAGGGCGGCTGGCGCGAGTCCGGCGACCCGGCGGAGATCGGCGGCCTGCTGTACGACCTGGGGAGCCATGTCGTCGACCAGGCACTGACCCTCTTCGGCCCGGCGGCTCGCGTGTACGCCGAGTCGGACGTACGCCGCCCCGGCGCGCAGGCCGACGACGACACGTTCATCGCGATCACCCACACCGGCGGTGTCCGCTCGCATCTGTACGTCAGCGCCACGACCGCACAGCTCGGCCCGCGTTTCCGGGTTCTGGGCTCCACGGGCGGGTACGTGAAGTACGGCCTGGACCCGCAGGAGGACGCGCTGCGCGCCGGCCGCCGCCCGCAGGACGGCGAGCCGTGGGGCGTGGAGCCGGAGTCCATGTGGGGCCGGGCAGGTGCGGGAGAGTCACCGCTGACCGGCGGAGGCGTTCCCGTGGAGACCGTGCCGGGCGACTACCCCGCGTACTACGCGGCGGTCGCCGCTGCGGTGCGCGAGAAGACCGCCCCGCCGGTCACCGCGGAGGAGGCGGCCGCGGCACTGGACGTGCTGGAGGCCGCCCGCCGCTCCGCCCGCGAAGGGATCACCGTCACCGTGGAGGTCACCGCATGAACACCATGGACACGATGAAGCCGGTCCCCCACTTGAGTGTCGACGAGATAGTCGAGCAGGAGCGACGGCTCACACTGCGCCGGTTCACGCACTCCGACGCATGGGCGCTCGGCAGCATGCTGGTGGAGATGGCGCATCTGCGGGAGGCGCCGGTGGCTATCGACATCCGCCGCGGCGCCCAGCAGCTGTTCCACGCCGCGCTGCCCGGCTCCAGCGCCGACAACGACGCGTGGATCGACCGCAAGCGCCGGGTCGTCGAGCGGTACGGCGAGAGTTCCTACCTGGTCGGGGCGCGCCACCGCGCCAAGGGCACCACGTTCGAGGAGTCCTCCCGCCTGGACCCGGACCGGTACGCGGCCCACGGCGGCTCGTTCCCCATCACGGTCGCCGGAGCGGGCGTGGTCGGCTCGGTCACGGTCTCGGGCCTGCCGCAGGCCGAGGACCACGCGATGGTGGTCGAGGCACTGGAACGCTTCATCGCCACGTGAGCCGACGCGGGGCGACGGGGGGGCGCTGCGGCGTTCGCGGGGCCGTGCGGCAGCGGGCGTGAGCCGGTTCGGGCGCGCCGCGGCTGCCGGGCGCGCCGCGGCTGTCGGGTCCGTGCGGTACGGCGCGCGGGCTCGCCGCCGTCGCCGTACCGCACGCCCCCGTGCTTGCCCGGTCCGGCCCGGGCGGCGCCCCGGGCCGGGACGGCCGGGAGCGGTCACGCGGCAAAGCCGGGCGGCGCACTCGGGCGGGGGCGCCCCCGGACCGGACACGACTCCCCGCGCCCTCGCGCGCTACGCGTCCTTGAGCTCCTGGCGCTGGCGGCCGAGCCCGTCGACCTCCAGCTCGACCACGTCACCGGCGCGCAGGAACGGCTTCGGCTCGGGCTGCCCCATGGCGACACCCGCCGGCGTACCGGTGTTGATGACATCGCCCGGGTGGAGGGTCATGAACCGGCTGACGTAACGGACGACGTCGGCGACAGGGAAGATCTGGTCGGCGGTCGTGCCGTCCTGCTTCAACTCGCCGTTGACCCAGAGCCGCAGCCCGAGGGCCTGCGGGTCCGGTACCTCGTCGGCGGTCACGAGCCACGGCCCCAGCGGGTTGAACGTCTCGCAGTTCTTGCCCTTGTCCCAGGTGCCGCCGCGCTCGATCTGGAACTCGCGCTCCGAGACGTCGTGGGCGACCGCGTACCCGGCGACGTACGAGAGCGGGTCCTCGTCCGCCTCGATGTAGCGCGCCGTGCGTCCGACGACCACCGCGAGCTCGACCTCCCAGTCGGTCTTGCGGCTGCCGCGCGGCACGAGCACGGTGTCGTCAGGCCCGACCACGGTGTCGGCGGCCTTGAGGAAGACGACGGGCTCGGCCGGGGGCTCCGCGCCGGTCTCCGCGGCGTGGTCGTGGTAGTTCAGCCCGATGCACACGACCTTTCCGATCCGGCCGACCGGCGGCCCGACACGGAGTCCGGTCGCGTCCAGCACGGGCAGTTCACCTGCGTCGGCCGCGGCCCTGATCCGGCCGAGGGCGGCGGCATCCGCGAGCAGTGCTCCGTCGATGTCCGTGACGAGGCCGGACAGGTCGCGCAGCGTCGTCCCGTCCTGGTCGAGCAGTGCGGGGCGTTCGGCGCCTGCCGTTCCGACACGCAGCAGCTTCATGGTCTTCTCTCCTCTGGTCGAGTGCGAGCCCGGCCCGACCCGACAGGTGCGGCCATCGGAGATCGGAGGATTGGCTGATCCTCCGAGGTGACCGACCACTCTGCAAGACCCTGTTCACAACCTGGACCTTTACGGGCCGGTAGCCGACGCCCTCCGGAGCGCTCGGCCGGCGCCCGCGTAAGGTCCCTGCCATGTCCGTCGCACGCTCCGTCGCCCTCTTCCTGGTCGCCGCACTCTTCGAGATCGGCGGCGCATGGCTGGTCTGGCAGGGACTGCGCGAGCACCGCGGCTGGGTGTGGATCGGCGCGGGCGTGATCGCGCTCGGGCTGTACGGCGTGGTCGCCACGTTCCAGAGCGACGCGAACTTCGGGCGGGTCCTCGCCGCGTACGGCGGCGTCTTCGTCGCCGGGTCGATCGTCTGGGGCGTGGTCGCCGACGGCTACCGGCCGGACCGTTACGACATCGCCGGCGCGCTGATCTGCCTCGCCGGAATGGCAGTGATCATGTACGCGCCCCGCGGCCACTGAAACACCGCCGACGACGGATCCGGCCCGAACCCGACGCGGCGTTCACATCTGTGCCACCGACGGCGCCGGCGCGTCCCGGTAGAGGAAGACCCGCTCGGCCGCGGCCCAGGTCGTGGAGGTCACGACGTACAGCGCGGCGGCCAGCGGCACGACGGCGACGGTGGCGAGCGTGAGGAACGACATCAGCGGCATCACCTTCGTCATCGCCCCCATGCCCGGCAGTTGCTCGCCGGCCGCCGGCGCGTCGGCCATCTGCCGCTTGGTGCGTACGTAGTTGAACGTCGCCACGGCGGCGACGATGACGAAGAGGGCCAGGTAGACGAGTCCCGCGCCGCCCAGCACCCCGCCGTGCGCGAGGGCGTCGGTCCAGCGGTCGCCGAGGGGCGCGTCGAGAAGGGAGTGACCGAGGAGCCCGTTGGGCTCGCCGCCGATCTCGGCGTTGGAGAAAAGGTGGTACATCAGGAAGAACGCGGGCACTTGCAGCAGGCTCGGCAGACAGCCGGCCAGCGGCGACACCTCCTCCTTGGCGTAGAGCTCCAGCGTCGCCTTCCGCAGCCGCTCCGGGTTCTTGGCGTGCTTGGTGCGCAGGGCGGCGAGCTGCGGCGCGAGGCGGGTCCGGGCCTTCTGGCCACGGGCGGCGGCGCGGGAGAGGGGATGCACCGCGAGCCGCACGAGCGCGGTGAAGGCGACGATCGCGGCGGCGGTGGCGGACGCGGCGAACAGCGGCCGGAGCAGATCGGCGAGTTGCTCGACCAGGGTGGCGAAAACGGACATGGGTGAGCCCTCCGGGGGTCTCGTCGTGCCGGGAGAAGAAGACATGACGGCATGACGACCCACGAGGGGCTGCTCGTAAGAGGGCGGTGCGCCTACGGGGCCGTCAGGAAGGGACGGCCGGGCGCTCGGGGCCGCCTGCGGCCCCGGGCATCGGGGTCGCGCTGCGGCAGGAAGGCGGTGCGTTTCTCACGGTCGCGCAGAGCCGTTCGGACGCGGGTGCGGGGAACGGCGGGCGCGCAGCGGGCGCTGATGACGGCGCAGACGACGAGCGCGGACCCGGCGGCGGCCGTGGCGGTCGCGGCGGTCGCGGCGAGCGCGACGGCGGCGGTGAGGCTGCTGCCGTCGACGAGGAGGATCTCGAGCAGAAGGAAGAACAGCAGCGCCGCGGGCCGGAGCAGCCGTGCCGTACGACCGGCCATGCGCCCCTCCCCCGTCTCCCTCGTCGGCGACCTGCACATCGAGTCCGTCGGACACCGAGTATACGAGCGGCCCCCGCCCGGGGGTTTCCGGCTTCCGTACCGGCGCCCCCGGGATGCGGACGCCTCGCCTCCGATTGGCCCTCGATCTCGACTGTTTGAACGCTTGATTACGGAGAATCACGTTGCGATCACGTTAGCCGTCCGCCTCTTGACGCCTTCGTCCCCGCAGAGTTGGCTTTCGGCCACCTTGGCTGTAAATGATGCAGCCTGTCAGGGAGGTTCGATTCAACCAATGAACGCATTTCTGCGTCGTACGGCCGTCGCAGCCGCGGCCACCGTCGTGCTCATACCGCTGTCCGGTTGCGGGTCCGAGGCGGAGCCGGGTGTCAGGCTGAGCGACGACATCGTCGTCGGGCTGCTCCTGCCGGAGAACCAGGCCGCTCGCTACGAGCAGTTCGACAAACCGGTCATCGAGGAACGCATAGCCCGGCTCACCAACAGCAAGGGCAAGGTCGTCTACGCCAACGCCAAGCACGACGCCGATCTGCAGACGCAGCAGCTGGAATCCATGATCGAGGACGGCGTCGACGTACTGATCGTGGACGCGGTGGACTCGAAGGCCATCGCCGGCGCGATCGAGGAGGCCGACGAGGCCGCCATCCCCGTCGTCGCCTTCGACCGCCTCGCCGAGGGCCCGATCGACGGTTACGTCTCCTTCGACAATGAACAGGTCGGCCACATCCAGGGCAAGGCCCTGCTGGAGGCCCTCAAGTCCGAGGGCGGCTCGGACTCCGGGGCCGGTTCCGGTTCGGACTCCGGTTCGGGCTCCGCGCCCGGCAAGATCGTGATGATGAACGGCGCCCTGACCGATCCGAACGCCGCCATGTTCAAGAAGGGCGCCCACACCGAGCTCGACGGCAAGGTCGAGATCGGCCTCGAGTACGACACCGAGGACTGGAAGCCGGAGAACGCCAAGGCCAACATGGAGGCCGCGATCGCCTCCCTCGGCAAGGACGCCATCGCCGGCGTCTACTCCGCCAACGACGGCATGGCGGGCGGCATCATCGATGCCCTCAAGTCCGCAGGCGTCACCGACCTCCCGCCCGTCACCGGCCAGGACGCCGAACTGGCCGCGGTGCAGCGCATCGTCGCCGGTGAACAGTACATGACCGTCTACAAGCAGTACGCCCCGGAGGCGGCGGCCGCCGCCGAGATGGCCATCCTGCTGGCGAGGCACATGTCGCTCGGGGCGGCCGCGCACACGGACATCGACACCCCGACCGAGGAGTCCGTCCCGACCGTGCGCATCCCGGTCATCGCGCTGACGAAGGAGAACATCAAGGAGACCGTCGTCAAGGACGGCGTCTACACGGTGGACCAGATCTGTGTCCCCGAGGTCCGCAAGGCGTGCGAGGACATCGGGCTCACGTCGTAGCCCCGGGCGGCGGCGCGGCTACGCCCGTACCGGGCGCGCTCAGCGTGGCCGTACCGCGGCCAGCAGCGCCCACACCACCAGCCGGTACCGGGAGCTGAACTCGGGCGTGCACGTCGTCATCGTCAGGTAGTGGCCCGCCGCGTCGTATCCGGCGGCGGGCCGCACCGAGCTGCGTGGGACGGGGTCGATCACACCCGTGTCACCGGGCAGGGTCCGCGCGAGCGTCCTGTCGACGGCGTACACGTACACCCCCTGGCGCGTCTCCACCTCCACGGTGTCACCGGGGCGGAGGCGGTTGATGTGACGGAACGGTTCGCCGTGGGTGTTGCGGTGCCCGGCGACGGCGAAGTTCCCGGCCCGGCCGGGCTGCGCGGTGTCCGGGTAGTGCCCGACGTACCCCTTGTCGAGGACGCCTCGCTTGCCGATCCCCTCGGCGACAGGGGCGACGACGTCGAGGCGGGGAATGCGGAGGACGGCGTACGCCTGGTCCCAACGGGGCTCGTCCGGCGGCTCGCGCTCCGGCGCGGGGTCCGGGTCCGGGTCCGCGTCGGCGTCCGGGTCCGGGTCCGGCGCGGGGGTGGTCTCCCGTACGCCCGCCCTTTCCGATGGCCCTCGCTCCCACTGCTGCTCCAGGGCATGCACCTGCCGCTCCGCGCCCTCCCTGGCCTGCCGGTTGGTCCACCACAGCTGGTGGACGACGAGGAGCAGCACGACGACGCCGAGCGTGACGGCGACCTCCGCCGCCGTCCACAGTCCGCGCGCGAGCCACACGCGCCCGCGCGCCCGGGCCCGCACCCGCTGCCGCTCCCACCGCCTCCGCACGCGCGCAGGGTAGAGCCGCCGTTCTCAACTCACCAGCGTCACGACCCGCTCCGCACCGTGCGGCAGCATCGGCCGGACACCCGCCAGGGCCGGCACCAGGACCGGGTCGGCCTGCCGGCCGTCCCCCGTACGGCAGTACGGTGTGCTGCATGCGCCCCGACACGCCTGCTGACCACATCGCCGAAGCCGAGCGCCTGCTGCGTACCGCCGAGCAGTATCCGGAGGACGCCGAACCGCTGCTCCTCCAGGCCGCAGCCCACCTGGAACTCGCCGGCGAACGCGGCCGAGCCTCCACCCTCTACGACCGCCTCCTGGCGTCCGAGCAGCCCGAGCAGCCGCAGCTCGTCAAAGCGCTGCAGGCCGCCAACCTCTGGGAGTACGGCCACGAGGCCGAGGCCCGCGCCCTGATCAACGGCATCCGCACCGCCGCGCCGGCACAGGCCGCGCCGTGGGAGATCATCGCGGAGACGCTGGAGAACCACGACGAGCTCGAGGCGTCCCACGACTGCTTCTCCACGGCGCTGTCGATCCTCCACACCCAGAGCGACGAGGACGTCCCGTACGCCACCCGGTCCCTCCTCTCGGGCCGCCACCGCGTCCGCCGCCTGCTGGGCCTGCCCCACGACGACTGGGACTCCACGGCCGACCGGGTCCACGCCGCCCACACCCCGGACGTCACCCTCGACGAACTCCACGACCCGAACCGCCTGTGGGCGCTCGGCTCCGACAACCCGGCCGAGCTGAAGGCCGAGATCGCCCGTCTCCGCTCCGAACTGGGCTCCTACCGCTCGGCCCTGTCCCGCCCCTTCCCGGTCGCGGTCCTCCACTGGCCGGATGCGGAATTCACGGAGCTGCTCGAGGCGTACCCCCGGCTCACCTCCGAGTACCCGACCCACGCGGCGCACCTGGCGGACATCGAGGCCTCGCTGCGCGACCTGTCGGCGACGGGCACGGAGAACCTGGGCATCGTGACGGCGACGGTCCCCTCCTACGAGGCCTTCGCCGCCTCCGAGCAGTCCTCCCCCGCGAACACGGACCTCCTCCCCCAGTACGCCACCACCCTCGCGGCCCGCGGCCGCGCGGCAGCCTGGCCCCCGGCGAAGGGCGCGCCGTGCTGGTGCGGGTCGGGGACGGCGTACCGGGAGTGCCACGGGGCGTAGGGCTGAGCCCCGGGGCCGGCCTCATGCCACCGAGCGGCCGCAGCGCGCACCTCCGCAGCTGCGCACCGCACGCCGGGCACCGGATCGGACACACGACGCCGCCGGTGCGCCGGCACAATGCACACGTGCCCGATGCCATCCCGTCCTCCGCCGCAGTCTCCGCCCGCATGAGCCGCCAGGGCTCACGCGACACGGCTCAGGAGCTGGCGGTTCGCAGGCTGCTGCACGCCTCCGGCCTGCGCTACCGCGTGAACGTCCCGGTGCCCGGCATGCCCCGCCGAACGATCGACATCGTCTTCCCCAGGGTCAAGATCGCGATCTTCCTGGACGGCTGCTTCTGGCATGGCTGCCCCCAGCACGCGACCCACCCCAAGGCCAATGCGGAGTGGTGGCGGACCAAGCTCGACAAGAACACGGCACGGGACATCGAGACGACCGGCCACCTCACGGAGGCAGGCTGGACGGTCCTTCGGTTCTGGGAGCACGTACCGGCGGAAGAGGTCGCGGCGACGGTACATGCGGCTGTGGACCGGGAGAAGCGGGACCGGGACCGGCAGAAGTAGAGGGCCCGAGCGCCAGGCCCGAGGAAGATTTCAGGGGGAGCGGATGACTGATCGACTCGGGTTCGTGGACGTCTGTTCCGGGGCGGGCGGGTTGGCATCGGGGCTGGAGAGTGCGGGCTTCTCGCCCATGCTCCTGCTCGACAACAAACGCCAGGCATGCGACACCCTGCTGGCCAACCGACCGCAGTGGAACGTGGTCTGTGAGGACCTTCTCGATTTCCTCCCGGACGAGTACCCGGAGGCCCTGGACGTCGACCTCCTGTCGGCCGGCCTGCCGCGAGTGAAAGCCTCGGCCGCAGTGGGGCGTGCGGACAGTGACCAGGAACTGCGACTTCTCACTGCCACGATCTGTCTGGTCCACTCGATCCAGCCACGGGCCCTGTTGCTGGAGAACCTGCCCGCCCTCGCCGAATCGCCTGCGTATGTCGACATACGCAGTTTCGTCGAGGCCGAACTGGCCCATCTCGGCTACGGATTCTGCTGGTTCGTACTGAACGCGGCGGACTTCGGTGTTCCGCAGGAGCGCAGGCAGGGCATTCTCGTGGCTCTCAAGAAACAGTGGTTCCACGCCTTCGCCCCGCCCGAGCCGACGGCGGCCGAGCATGTCCCGGTCGGCCGGGCCCTGCGCCGGTCGATGGGGTCCCGGGGCTGGCGCGACGCCGACGTGTGGGCAGCCCAGGCGTTGGCCGTGGCGCCCACTCTGGTCGGAGGCTCCGACAACCGCGGCGGTGCGGATCTCGGCCCGTCCGGCACCAAGCGGGCCTGGGCGCGAATGGGGGTGAACGCAGGCGCGTTGGCCGACGAGGTGCCGGGGGCGGAGTATGTATGGCCGCACGCGGACGACCCGTCACAGATGCTGAAGATCACTGTGGACCAGGCTGCCCTCCTGCAGTCGTTCCCCCCGGAGTGGCGCATAACGGGACGGAAGACGGCTCGGTACCGGCAGATCGGTCATGCCACTCCACCGCCGGTGGGCAGGGCGCTCGGGGCCGCCATCGCGACGGCTCTGCGCTCCTCCGTCCGCCCATAGGCAAGACGTGCCGCACGCACTCGCAGCGCCGGCTAAACTTCTCGCCCATGAGCCACATCAAAGAGGAAGACGCCCGACCTGCGGGTTTCCGCATCCTGGACCTGTTCGCAGGCCCGGGCGGGCTGGATGTGGCGGCGGACGTCCTGGGGCACCGGGTCACCGGCATCGAATGGGACAAAGGAGCCTGTGCCACGCGCAGCGCGGCGGGCATGGACACGTTCCATGGTGATGTGCGGCAGTACCGCGCAGCCTTTTTCCCGCACGCCCAGGTTCTGACCGGCGGTCCCCCCTGCCAGACCTTCACCGTGGCTGGACACGGGGCAGGGCGCAGGGCGCTGGACGAGGTGGTCCAGTACATCAGGCGCTTGCACCACGCCGTGCGTCCCCAGAGCAACCAGGACTGGAATCAGATCTTCCGAACCTGGCGAAAGATCTCCGAGGAACTCAGGCTGAGGGAACTCGAGGCCAGGGAGGTCAAAGCCGAGAAGCGCACGCTCGAGGACCGCAGAGCCGTAAAGCGCAAGGCCATGAAGAGCAGGCTGGAGGAGCTCGGTAACTCCCAGGACGAGATCAAGAGCTTCCTGAAGAAACTGAAGGCTCCGCAGAGCCTCGAGTTCCGAGACAGCGAACTCAAGGACACGCTGGAGGAGTTCAGCGGCCTCAACGACCAGCTCGACAAGCTGAGGGACAGGCTCGAGGAGTTGGGGGACGAGCGGACAGGCTTGGTCCTGCAACCTCTGTGGTGGGTGATCGAGAGGAGCAGGCGCCCCGGCTCGGAACCCTACGAAGCCGTCATCCTGGAACAGGTACCCGCCGTGATGCCGGTGTGGAGGGAGTACATCAAGGTGCTCGCCTCCCTCGGGTATCACACAGGGACGCAGTTGATGCACACAGAGGCCTTCGGCGTTCCCCAGACCCGACGGCGTGCGGTGCTCATGGCCCGCCTCGACAGGACCGCCCACCTGAACCGTGTCGAGCTTCGCCCCGGCGACTTCCCTGAGGTGCCCGAAAGGCACCAGCGCTACCAGCCGGGGTCACGTCCCGCACCGCGATCGAAGGCAGGGAACGCAGCCGACACTCTCCCCTTGGAGACCTCGGGGGAGAGCGCCGATGAGCCTACGAAGGACCCGTGGGTCTCCATGGAGAGGTCCCTGGGAAGCGCAAGGAAGATCGCGGAGAGGCTGGAGCCGGAGCTGGAGCTGCCCGCTCGTCCGGCCTTCACCGTCATCTCGAACTACGGGACCGGTGGCGATCCCGAGGCGCGCGGCCGACGCGACCACGACGCGCCTTCCGCCACGATCACCGGAAAAGTGTCACGAAACCGCTTGGTCCGGAAGGGCACCGACGAGAACCTCGACCGCTTCAGCTTTGCCGAGGCTGGTGTGCTGCAGACGTTTCCCGTCGCCTACCCCTGGGACGGTAACGACGTGTCGCAGCAGATCGGCAACGCCGTGCCGCCCAGGCTCGCCCTGCACGTGCTGCGGCACGTACTGGGGCCCGAGTTGAGCGGCAAGGAGGCCAAGGCTCGATTGGAGCAGGATGCCGAGAAGCTGGAGAGGTGGAAGCCCGGCCCGCCGGTGCAACCCGGTGGCCACCGCGAGCTGAAGGGCCACCCGCTCACGGGCAGGTGACCCTCCGCCTCAGCCCTGGGGCTTCCGTCCCCTGACCGGGGCCGTCTCAAAGAGGTCGGCGAAGTAGTCGGTGAGTGCAACCACCGACTTCTCCGCTACCGGATCCTCGTCGGGCCCGTCCGGCAGGGAGTGCCGCGGCACCGGGGGCGCGGACGCGGCCTCCGCGATCCACTGGCGCAGCACCTCGGGGTCGCGCGGCTCGTCTTCGGCCAGCGCGTCGTAGATCAGGGTCGCACCGGCGGCGTTGATCGCCGTCATCAGACCCTCTATGTCCCGCCCAGTGCCGGCGACCCCACGTTCCAGGATGCGTACGAGGGCCTGGGCAGTCGGGCGGTGGTCAATCAGATCCCGACGGAGGGCGTTGTGAATCAGGTCCTGATTGGCGCAGGCCACCTCGACTGGGGAGTAGTCCTTGCCGTTGCGGAACATTTCCGCCGCCCACCACAGGCGCGAGAAGCACTGCCGGTCCGGCGCACCCTTGAACCGCTCCACGTTGATACGCGGCTCACTCCGACCCTGCGCGGGCGCCGGAGGATGCCGCCAAGCCACGTAGTCCGGAGCTACGGCCATCGCGAAATGGTTCCAGAGCCTGCGGTCCGCGGCCTCCCGCCGGGTGAGGCGCAGGGCCGCATGCAGTCGGGGCGCGAGCCAGCCGTCGGCCCGGGTCCGGTTGTCCTGGAACTCGTGCATCGCGTCCTCCACGAGTTCCCTGAGAGGTTCGACCTCCCACCGGGGATCTTCCTCCGGCATCGGTTCGACGACCTTGGCGAGATCGACGCCTCCGTGGCCTCGGGTCCCCTTGAGCAGGTCCTCCGTGAGGAAGGGGTCGGCCGCCGTCGCGGACAGCAGGCCGAGCCGCTGGGGAAGATGGTGCGGCTTCTCGATCATGCTCTGTCCCCTCGGTTCATCTGCTGCAGTGCTCGCAGGGAGTTGGCGAGCGCCTTGCTCGCCCCGGCGCGACGTACGGCCGCGTAGTGAATACGGGTCTGGAGCTCCACCCACCCCGCGTCGCCGGTGCGCCGGCGGTGGACCTGGCGGAGCGCCTCCTCCACATGGACGCCCGGCACCACGTCGGGAAGCATCTCCCGCAGCACCTCGCCCTGCCAGTCGGTGGGGAAGACCGGCGAGCCGTCGGGTTCGACCTCCAGGTCGCCCACGGAGCTGTGGAACACCGCGGTCCACACGTCGGTGGCCATCTGGGAGACGAGCATCTCGTGGATTTTGCTCTCGATGCCTCCGCTCTCGCCGCCGAGAAGGTCGGAGAACCCCTCGATGTCGGTATTGACCAGTACCGTGGGCAGCCGCCCGGAGGCATCCACGATCCAGGGCACGTCCGCGTAGGTGTGCAACCACTCGCGTGCACTCTTGGAGAAGCTCGTCTGCTTCACGTCGAGGCGAAGACCACCGAGCGGCTCCTCGGCGGACACATCGACGGTCCAGTCCTCGTCGCTCTCGGCGATCGCCCGGCCGCGCACGTCGCCGACCGTGGCGACGGCATGTGCGGCAAGCGCCGCGCGACCCACGTGATCGTCGCGGAAGACCTCGATGTCACCGGACCACTCCTTGCTTTCCGGGGCGTCCTGGCGGAGATCCACGGCGGTGCGCACATTGGTCTCACCGTCGGTGAGCACGGCCAGGACACGCAGTTGGCTCCACGGGGCGTCAGAAGCGTTGGCGCCGGGCGGCAGAGTGGCGGACAGACCGACCCTGGCCGACACCCAGCTCTCGTGCTGCGCCACGCCCAGGGCCACGGTCCGCTGCTGAATGGAGTAGGCCGACGTGTCCAGGTGGTCCCGAGAGCCGTCGGGCAACCTGAGAGAGACGGAGGTCACCCGAAGCGTGATCGGGCGGTTGAGCCGCTTGTACGGGTAGAACTTCATGCCTCACTCCCCCTTGCCGGCACGGAGTTCGAGAACGAGCCGCGTGAGCGTGGTACGGACCGGATGACTGGCGATGTCCGTGGCGCCCCGGAAGATGGCTCGCCGAGAACCGGGCATGAAGCGGAGTAGACCGTCCTCGACGACACATCCGTCCTCGGCGACGAGCTCGGCCCAGTCGAGTCGGGGGCGACCTCCCGATCGCACGTCGAGCAGTACCACCGGTGTCATGGTGGGCAGTTCGTCGGCGCGCGGCAGCTTCACCTCAGCGGTGATCCGCCACTCTCCGTTCGCGCCGATCTCCGCGTCGAGTCCGTCCAGTTCCGGCAGAGCCTGCCCGGAACCACGCCTGGGCACAGTCTTTCGTGGGACGGTGAGTGCCTTCCGCAACTTGGCGCCGCCCTCTCCGCCGGAACGCTTCGGCCGGGCGACCAACTCCTTCACAGCGGCGTTGACCTCCGTGGTGAGCCGGGCGATGCGCTGGTGCGCGGTGTGCGACCAGCGAAGGGTCAATTCCTCGGTCTGGCCCCAGCGGTCGTGCTCGGGGGGCTCGGCCGCACGCAGAAACTCCTCGGCCTCCTCGGCGAAGGGAGCAGAGTCTCCAGCCGCGTGTCCCGCGAGCAGCACGGCCTGGAAAGCGTTGACGCCCAGCGGCAGCCCGGCAACACCGGACTTCTTGATGGTCATCCGATTACCGCGAAGCGAATGGACCTGGTTCGAGATGCCGTCCGCGTCCTCGGCATCCGTGACCAGCAGCACCGCCGGGTGAATGCCGAGCGTGCCGCGGCGCCCGCCGGAGAGGGGCAGCCGGAGCGGGACCGTGCGAAGGGCGACCTGACCGGCCTCGGTGAGCCGGTCCACGGTCGTCCCTTCATAGAGGGCGCGCAACGCTCGGGTTCGAGAGGGCTGGGCCGCGCTCGGGTCGACCTTCTCCTCCTCGATGACGACCTCGTTGTTGCGCAGCGTGCGGACCGTTGTCTCCAGGAGGGGCAGTCGGCTGCCACCGCCTGTCATCGCCGCCCAGAAGTCTCGTCCCAGCGCCGCCTTCAGCCGTCGGTGCATGGCTCGGATGTCGTGGGTCCCGTCTTCTCCATCTCCTTCGTCGTCGACATCGACGTCGAGCGTGCCCTGATCGAGACTCGCCACGTCGTGTGCGCCGACGATGAGGAAGGACGTGCCCGGCTCGTCACTGTCACGAGTGAGGTGGAGGCGCTCGACCGTCTCCTCGTCGGCCCACCAGGAACGAGCCACTTCAGCACCCGGGGTGTCCGGGTCGGGGCGTCCGAGCCAGGCGGGACCCGCGTACGGGCGGCCGTCGACGGAACGCCACGGCAGCTCAAGACGTCCGATGACACGGCGTTCTGTCCGTCCCTCGTGAGGGACGGACAGCGTGGAGTTGATCAGGACCATGCCGAGTGCGCTGGTCGCCCAGAGCGTCGCTTTGCCGAGACCGTAGGAACCCCCCGCGTCTCGACCCGACTTGAGGCTCTCCAGCTGGCGGCGCACGACGGCTGCGAACTTGCCGTCGTCGTAGTCGTCACCGGTGAGTCCGGAGGCGTTGTAGTCGTCGATCCGCAGGAGTACCAGTCGGCCCTTCTCGAACATGTCGCGCACGCCGGCGTCGACGACCCGTCCGACCTTCTGCTGGGACGCCGACTCCGAGACCGCGAGGTAGTGAGGTTGTAGTTCGTCCCAGAGGATGGCCTTGCGGAAGGCGTCCAAGGACTCGCCGGTGAGCTCGTGGAGGGTGTACCGCACGCGGACCGGGCGACCGTTGTGCGTCAACCGCTCATCGAGGCTGTTCTGGCAGGTCTCACGAGCGAGCACCTGCACGTCCGCGTCGAAGGCGAAGGCGGCCGCGTTTCCGCCGTCGCGCCCACCGTCGCGGTAACCGGGCCGGTGGTACCAGGTGACAGGGAGGCCGACCTGAGTGTCGGTGGTTCTGGTGTGCACCGTGCCCACGTCGGTGCCGAGCGCCTTGGCGATCTCCTGCATGACCGTGGGACGGGGCACCGAGCGTCCCGTGATCCACGCGGAGACCGCGGCGCGGGTCAGCTTCAGTTCCTCGGCAAGTTCCGCCTGCGTCCTTCCGGTGAGCCTAAGTTGACGGGCCAGCCAGGGCCCGAACTCCTCGCCTGCATCCACGTGCAACCTGCGCTTCCCGAGCTTCGCGAGTCTCTTGCGTGCCTGACAGGCACAGGCTAATTTGACGGATCGGTAACCGTCAACTGACAGTTAACAAGGGTCGATCCCCCTCGACGGCATCATCACCTCACACACTTCGTCCGGTTTAACCGGCATGCCCCTTGCGCCCGATTCACAACTGGAGCCCTGAGCTCCGCTCGCCGGATGGGGGAAAAATTTCCCAACTACCCGGACGGACAAGGGGGTTGCAGGATCCACGGACTGCCTACTAACCTCGATAGTGACGGACTCCACGTCTCGCTCGGCCCATTCCGAAAGGAACACCGGGCGACCGGGGGTGAGCTGTATCCAAAAGCGACCTTCCCTCGGTTTTCGCCCATCGAACGGAGAATGCGATAGAAGAGAGCTGGAGCAATCACGACCTGAAGTCGATGCGTGAGTTGAACGCCGACTTCCTGAATCAGCAGGTGGCCGCGACTGCCGCCTCGCAGGGCGATGTCCCCCACGGACACGGGACCACCGTCGAGGACTCCCTCGACGAAGGTCCGCCCTCTGCACGTGAACCGAACCACGGTGCCGTCACCTCGGCACGGTGAACCACCCGCTCCACTCTCCCCCCACCACTCGCTCGAGCACATGTCGGCGCCCTGCGACGGCAATGGCGCGTGGCGAGATCGTGTCGCCTTTCCCCTGGTGGCCGGCTGTCCCAAAAGCCGGCCACCAGAGGGAGCGTCGACGCATCGCATCTTCAGTCCGCTCTCGTTCACTCAGGAGTCCGAAGCCATGCCACAGCCCGTCCGCCCGGTCATCCGGACCGTCCTCGACCAGTCGTCGCGAGTACTGCAGACCTACGCGGTGGACCCCGGTCTCGTCGCCGAACACGCCAACGGTGAGCGCCGCATCACCCAGGGCGGATACGGCGACCGGCAGCTCTTCGAACTCGTCCAGAACGCAGCCGACGAAATTGCCGACCACCCCGGCGGAAGAATTCAGGTCGTCCTCACCGACGCCAACCTCTACTGCGCCAACGAGGGAAGCCCCGTGACTCCGGAAGGCGCGGAGACAATTCTTCGAATGAGCATGTCCAAGAAGCGTGGTGGGCAGATCGGACGCTTCGGCGTGGGTGTGAAATCGGTTCTCGTGGTGACCGACGCACCGGAATTCTTCAGCCGGAGCGGCAGCTTCGGATTCGACCGGGCATGGTCTTACGAGCAGATCAAGGCCGTCCCCGGGGTGACTGACCAGTACGGCTCAAGCTTCGATGCGCCGGTGCTGCGGACAGCCCGTCCTTTGGACGAGGCAGCCGAGCGCTCTGCGGACCCCGTCCTCGACGAACTGCTGGGCTGGGCAACGACCGTTGTGCGACTCCCGCTGCTCAAGGGAGCGGACGGCCGGTTGGGGAAGGACATGCACGGAGCAGGCTCGTCGGACCGCGAGGAGTTCCCGCCCGGGTTCCAGCTCTTCTCGCCCCATGTCGCCGAGGTCGTCCTGGAGGACCGTCGGCCGCGCCCGATGGCCCGCCGGACCCTGACGACACGCCAGGTCGGTGACATCCGCACCGTGTGGGAAGCACGGACCGGGAAGGCGGCGACCTCCGAGGACTGGAGGGTCTTCACTGTCACCCACGCTCCCGGGCCGGCCGCCCGTGCGGACGCCGGTGAGCTGCACGACCGTGTCACCCTCGACGTCTCCTGGGCTGTTCCCGTTTTGGAGAAGGATCCCAAGCACGGGCTGTACGGCAGCCCTCGGATACGCGGTCGAGGCCGATTCTGGTCCTTCTTCCCCACCAAGTACGAAATGTCCCTGAGTGGAATCCTCAACGGAGCGTGGAAGACGAACGAGGACCGCCAGAACCTCCTGGACTCGTCCCCCTTCAACCAGGAGATGATCAAGGTGTCGGCGGCGCTGGTCGTCGACTCCCTGCCGCAACTCGCCCCGCCCGAGGACCCTGGCGCGTACCTCCCTCTGCTGCCCGGCCGCACCAAGGAGTCGATCAGCTGGGCCGACGACTTCCTGATCCGTGAGATCTGGACCCGCACGGCGGTCCGCCCCTCGCTGCCCGACCAGGACGGTGTGCTCCGCATCCCCTCCGACTTGCGGCTGCATCCCCGCCTCGACAAGGACCTGCGACGCCTCGACGGCTGGCTCCGTATGTGGCACGAATGCCCCGGCCGCCCCTCGGACTGGCTGCATCCGAGCGTCGAGGCCGACTCCCTCCGCTCCGGCAAGGTCGAGCACATCCGAGAGGCGGCCAAGGTCGAACGCGCCGACGTACGGGAGTGGTTGGAAGCGCTGGTCGAGTGCGGTACCGCCGAGGCGTCCGCAGTGGCGATCCGTATCGTCGCCGAGATGGTCGAGGTGCGGTCCCCGTACGCCGACGAGGCGCGCAAGGCGCGGATCGTGCTCACCGAGGAGCACGGTCTGGTCGCTGCGGTGCCCGGCCAGGTGTTCCGCCGCGCCGAGCAGGGCGGGCTGCGCGAGTCCCTGGTGTACGTGGTGGACGAGCTTGCCGAGGACCTTTCGCTCGGGCATGCGCTGAACCTGCTCGGCATCCGGGAGGCCGACGTCGAGGGCCGCTTCGTCAGCGTGCTCGACCAGGGCTTCGAGGGCTACAGGGAGTCCGAGTGGCAGCGGTTCTGGGAACTGTTCCGCCAGGCCGGTCAGAGCCGGTTGGGCGACAGGGTGGTGGAGCGGGTCCGCACGCCGCGCGAGACACTGCGGGTGCGGACCGCCGACGGCAAGTGGCGACCGATCCGTGACTGCATCCTGCCCGGCCCGGTGGTGACCGGCGACCGTGACCCGTCCGTCGCAGTCGACATTACGTTCCACTCCGACGACACCACCTTCTTCTCGCTGGTGGGTCTGCGGGAGCGTCCGGTGACCGGTGTGCGGCCGCAGGAGGGCGAGGAGTGGTTCGACGAATACCGTGAAGCCATCCACTCGGCATACCTGCGGAGGTTGGACGAGCGCGCACCACGTCCCGGCCTGAAGACCATGAAGGCGGAAGGATCACCGATCGGCGGACCGCTCCACCTCTTCCGCGCGCTGTCCGAAGAATCCCGCGCGGCTTTCCTGAAGACCCTGCCCGACGCGGCGGTCGTGGACCACTGGACCCGGCACTACGGCTCCCGGGTCAACTCTCGTCAGTCCGTGGTCTCCCCGATCCGCTGGATGCTCCGGAAGTACGGAACGGTCGTCACGTCCCAGGGCATCAGGCCTCTGAAGGAGGCTGTCGGGCCGCAGCTCGCCTCCTACCGTGACGTGCTGCCCGTGGCCGATTCCCTCTCCGCGGAGAAGGCCCGGAAGCTCGGCCTCCCCACGACCGTCGCCGATGTGCCCGGCGACCGTTGGGAGGCGTTGCTGGCCGACGTGTCCCGCAGCGAGGACGACTCCTTCGTCGGCGCCACCTATGTGATGTTGACCCGCTTCGAGGCCGACTTCCCCGAGGACTCCCTGACCCGTTGCCGGATCGGGGACTCCTGGGGCACCCGCCCCGACGAGGAGATCACGCTTGCCGTCGGCGCCGCCGAATACAGGGCGCTGCGCGCCGAGCAGTTGCCGGCGCTTCTCGTGCCGACGGCCGCGGACGCCGAGCTGATGGTCGAGAAGTGGGGCATGCTCCGCTACGCCGACGTGATCAGCAAGGAGACCCGAGAGGTGCCGGACGGCGAACCGGTGCCACTGGTGGAGTTGTACCCCTCGCTGCGGCAGCGCCTGGACAGCTCCACCCGAAATGCGCTGGTTCAGCGGTGCAGCGAACTGGAGGAGGTCACCCGCACTCCCAACGGGACGAAGGCCGCCCCACTGGACGCCGTACGGCAGGGCTCCACGATCAAGGTGCGAGTCCCGCTCGACCGTGAACCGATGCTGCGCCTGATCGACCGCGAACTCGCGTTGCGCCTCGGCCCGACCGGCTGCCGGGCGGTGCTCGATCATCAGGATCGCATGGAGCGTGACAGCGCCCTGCAGGCAGCGATCAAGGCCGTCCGGGAGACTGACGACGTGGTCGCCAAGATCGAGCTGCTGATCGGGGCGGAGGCCCTTCGGGCCGGTCTGCCCGAAGGGTTGATGGACGCAGAGTTGGACGCGAACGACGGCACTGAGCCGTCGGGCCACCGCATCGCACAGATGGCCTTCAACGCTCACGGTGACGGGGTTCTGCACCAGCACGCCCGGGACATCCAGTCGAGGTTCCCCACTGCGCCTGTCGGATACACAGGTTCGTCCGCGGCGGTCTCGTTCGTCTCGGACCTGCGGCTTCCGGTGGCGTTCGCCGGCTCCCGGACCCCGTCGCCGCCCTCGTCCGAGAACGTGGAGGGACCGAAGGACTTTCCGAGCCTCCACGACTACCAGGAGGACCTGGTTCGGAACATCTCCACGCTGCTCGACCGGCTGGCCCCGCAGCGCGGCATGCTTTCGCTGCCCACCGGGGCGGGAAAGACCCGGATCACCTCCGAAGCGGTGATCCGTTGGGTCAAGCGGGTCGGCGATCTCCAGGGTCCGATCCTGTGGATCGCCCAGACCGAGGAACTTTGCGAACAGGCGGTCCAGAGTTGGAAGTTCGTTTGGGGCAAGGTGGGTGCGGACCGCGCTCTGTCCATCGGTCGGCTGTGGAGCAGCAACGAGGTGGGCGAGGTCGTTGACCAGCCGCAGTTGGTGGTCGCGACCGATGCCAAGTTGGAGCGTTGCCTGGGCACCGAGCAGTACGCATGGCTTCGCAGGGCCGCGCTGGTGATCGTGGACGAGGCGCACACCGCCGTCTCCAAGCGATACACCGGGATCCTGAGCGATCTGGGCCTCACCCAGTACGAGACCGGGCGTCACCTGCTCGGCCTGACCGCGACTCCGTTCCGCAACACCAACGAGGACGAGACCCGCCGACTGATCAACCGATTCGGCAACCGCCGGCTCGACGAGGGCGTGTTCCCGTCCGGCGACCCGTACCGGGATCTCCAGGACTGGGGCATGCTCGCCCAGGTCGAGCACCGCACCCTGGAGGGTGGTGAGATCGAGCTGACTCGCGACGAGAAGGTACACGCAGAGCGGATGGCCGTGCTCTCCCGCGCCGCCGAGCAGCGGCTCGCCGACGACCACGCGCGCAGTCGACGGATCGTGGAGGAGATCGTCGGCCTTCCGGAGAACTGTCCCACCCTGGTGTTCGCCACCTCGGTCGACCACGCCAAGTACCTGGCGGCGATGCTCAACGACCGGAAGATTCGGGCCGCCGGCGTGGACTCGACCACGAGCACCGAGGACCGCCGCCGCCGGATCGCGGACTTCCGCACCGGACGCATCCGGGTCCTCACCAACTACGGCGTCCTCACCCAGGGATTCGACGCCCCCGCCACCCGTGCCGTGGTGGTCGCCCGCCCCGTCTACAGCACCAACGTCTACCAGCAGATGATCGGCCGTGGCTTGCGCGGTCCGCGCAACGGCGGCAAGGACACCTGCCTGATCCTCAACGTCAGCGACAACATCGCGAACTTCGACACCAAGCTCGCCTTCACCCAGTTCGAACACCTCTGGGGCCGTCGGTGACCGACACCTATCTCGACAGCCCTCCGCTCACCGAAGAGCAGTGCGCCGTGGTCGAACAGCCCTGGGACGCGCGCGTCCTGGTCACCGCCGGTGCGGGTGCCGGCAAGACACACACGCTGGTCCGTCGGCTCGACGCGCTGTGCGGGCACGAGGATCCCGAGGAGGCCCTGGAGGCCGCCGAGATCCTGGTGCTCACCTTCTCCCGTGCGGCCGCCCGCGAGCTGCGCGAGCGGATCGCCCGGCACGGGGAGCGGGCCCGCCGGGTCCGGGCGCAGACCTTCGACTCCTGGGCGTACGGCGTTCTCGTCCAGGCATACCCCGACAACGACTGGGGCGCGACCGGATTCGACGAGCGGATCCGATCCGCGGCCGGCGCCGTCGAGAGGGGAGCTCTGGAGGCAGGCGACGCCGTGCCGCCCGCGCACGTGGTGATCGACGAGGTGCAGGACCTGGTCGGCGACCGGCGGGAACTGGTGGAGACGCTGCTCGACCGCTACCAGGAGAGCTGTGGTTTCACCGTGGTCGGTGACGCCGCCCAGTCCGTCTACGGCTTCCAGATCGAGGACCTGGCCGAGCGTGCGGACGAGACCAACCGGTTCTTCGACTGGCTGCGTGCCTCGTTCCCGGACGATCTGGTGGAGCTGCGCCTCACCCAGAACTTCCGGGCCACCACCCGGGAGGCCCGGATCGCCCTGGCGCACGGCCCACTCCTACAGCAGGTCACCGAGGCCGACGAGGCCGCGCCGCTCTACGAAGAATTGGGCGACCTGCTCCTCGATCCGACAAACGGTCTGGGCGCACTCACCGACCCGTTCGTCCTGGAGGGACTGCGTACGTTCCCCGACACCTGCGCGATCCTCACCCGCGACAACCGGCAGGCCCTGGTCGTCTCCGAACTGCTCCACGAGCACGGTGTCGAGCACCGACTGCGTCGCCCCCTGGAGGAACGCCCTGTCCCGTACTGGGTGGCCGAGTTGCTGCGACGCACCGAAGCCACCACCCTCGTCGAGGAACGATTCCGGTCCCTCCTCGAGGCGACACCCCTGCCCTACGAGCCGGATCCCGACGTCCTGTGGTCCGTGCTGCGGCGCGCCGCCCGCGGAGCCGGGCGCGCCGTCGTCGACCTAAACCGGCTGCGGCGGCTGGTGGCCGACGGCCGGTTCCCGGACGAACTCGCCGACCCCGAGACGGAACGTGTCACGGTGACCACCGTGCACCGGGCGAAGGGCCTGGAGTTCGACCGGGTGGTCGTTCTTGCTCCCCCGTCCGTCGCCGAGCTGCGCAAGCAGCACAAGGACGAGCTGGACCTGCCCGCGGAGACCCGCGCCCTGTACGTGGCGATGACCCGGGCCCGGCAGGACCTGTACTTCGCGGACTCCCCCGAGCTGCCCATCGTCAGGAGGTCCGGCGGCAGGAGCAACGGCCGTCGGTACATCGGCGGTTGGCGGTCGTACGACCGTTTCGGCATCGTGGCGGAGGCCGCGGACGTCTGCCGGGACAACCCGCCGGGCCACGACGCCGACGCGGTCGCGACCCAGGAGTACCTCCTGCACCGGGTCGGTCCCGGTCACGACGTGGTGCTGCGCAGGCACCACGACCTGCCGCTCGGTCAGTGGCAGAGCCCGCCGTACGTCCTGCTGCACGAGGGGCGGGAGATCGGTGAGGCGTCGGAGCACTTGCGGGAGGCGCTGTTCCAGGTCCAGAAAGTGACCCGCACGTGGGACCCCTGGTGGCCCGACGAGATCCACGGGCTTCGGGTGGACACGCTGGAGACCGTGGCGGGCAGCGTCGCCGCCGGCGCCAACGCCGGCCTCGGCGACCGAGGAGTGTGGATCGCGCCTCGGATCACGGGCATCGGCAGGTTTCGACGGGCAACGGACAACGAGGAGCAGCGCGCATGACGCACATGGAAGGCCGGCACGCCGAGCACTACCGGGTCCGCGACGAGGAGATCCTGCTGGGGCTCCGCCGCGAACTCCTCGGCCCGGCCCACGATGCGGCGCCCGACGACCGGGGTGAGGTGCTCACCCAGGATGCGCCGATCGATCGCTATCTCACCGGAGTCCTCTATCCGAGGCCCGCGGACCCGGCCGGGGAACAGCGGCTTCGCGAGGACGAGTCGGAACAGGAAGGCCTGGACGACGCTCCTCTGCGCTCCCACGACAACATCGATGAGTCCGGCACCACACAGGACCTCGGCGCGGCCGGCTCCCGCCGCCCGTCCTCGATGGGCCTCACCTTCGCGATCGACCCGGCCATAAGCTCCGCGATCGCGGTCCATGCGCATGCCGCCGTCTACGAGCCAACCGACACGGACGGCAATCCGGTCCCTGCCCGCCGCGCCGAGGCCCGTACCACCTCCGACCAGCAGGAACACTGGCGGCGCAAGGAACTGACGCTGCCCGCGACCACGATCGACATCACCGAGCCCGTCCCGAACCTGAGGGTCGACCTCGCGGAGGGTGTGGCACTGCGCGTCAACGCCCGACGGCCCGACCCGACCACCGGCACGGTCACGGTCACGGTCACGCTGGTCAATACCCATCGGATCGGCGAGCGGGAGCTCCAGGACGCGTACTCCCTCTTCCAGTGCGGTCTCGTGGTTCGCGCGGTCGACGGGTCGAGCGCCTTCGTGGAGCGACCCGCCCCTGCCGCCGCCCACGATCCCGAGGTGGCCACCAGCCGGCTGCTGCACCGACACGCGCCGACCTTCGCCGTCGGTCACGGCTGTGCGGCCGAATGGGACTGGACACCGCCGCCGATCGGGATGACCGATACCGTTCGGGCCGCCGTCACGGAGGTGCGGAGCGAGTTCGTGCCCACGGTCGAGGTGCTGCTCACCGACTCCAACCCGGACATCGACAACACCGCCCTGTCCATGCTGGGCCTGGCCGAGAACCCCAATTCCGAGGTACTCGCCGCTCTGCAAAATCTCGCCACCGGTTACGAGCGGTGGATCGATCACAAGGAGGCCGAGGCGGGTGCCCTGGCTGGTACTCCGTACGAGAAGCCTGCCCGTGACCAGGTCGAGGCCTGCCGTGAGGCGCTGGGCCGGATCCGCAAGGGCATCTCCCTCCTGGCCGACAAGCCGGACCTGATGCAGGCCTTCCGGCTCGCCAATCGAGCAATGGCCGACCAGCGCGCCCGCAGCGCCTGGGTGAAGAACGGTCGGAAAGGCTCCCCCGACCCGGCAGCCGGTCACTGGCGCCCGTTCCAGATCGCGTTCGTCCTGCTCTGCATGGCCGGAGTCGACGACCCCGGCCATCCCGACCGCAAGATCTCCGATTTGCTGTGGTTCCCCACCGGCGGCGGCAAGACCGAGGCGTACCTCGGCCTGATCGCCCTCACCTCCTTCCTCCGCCGGATCAGGCGGGGTGCGGAGGGTGGCGGCGTCACCGTCCTCATGCGCTACACCCTGCGGCTGCTCACGCTCCAGCAGTTCGAGCGTGCCTCGATCCTGCTCTGCGCGATGGAGCTGATGCGTCGCAACGCTCCGCCAGAGCTGGGGTTGGAGGAGTTTTCGATCGGAATGTGGGTCGGCAGGTCGGCCACTCCCAACACCCTGGAGGTGGCCAATGACAAGCTCGCCGATCTCCGCCGCGACCTGGACAAGCGTCTCGCGACCGAGAATCCCGTCCAATTGCACGCCTGTCCCTGGTGCGGCACCCGCCTCGACGCCCGCGCCTACGAGGTGGACCAGGACGCCGTACGGATGCACGTCCGCTGTCCCGGCAACGACTGCGACTTCGCCGACGGGCTGCCCGTCCATCTCGTCGACGAGGCGGTGTACGCCGCCCGTCCGACTCTGGTCATCGCCACCGTCGACAAGTTCGCCTCGATGCCGTGGCGTCCGGCCACCGCCGCGCTGTTCAACCGCGACGACCCGAGTGATTCCACGCCGCCCCCGGAGCTGGTCGTCCAGGACGAACTCCATCTGATCTCTGGCCCGTTGGGCACCCTGACAGGCCTCTATGAGACCGCC
This sequence comes from Streptomyces peucetius, assembly GCF_025854275.1. Taxonomy (NCBI): domain Bacteria; kingdom Bacillati; phylum Actinomycetota; class Actinomycetes; order Kitasatosporales; family Streptomycetaceae; genus Streptomyces; species Streptomyces peucetius. The sequence goes on from NZ_CP107567.1 coordinate 2,858,144, forward strand.
GTGGATGCCCTCGCCGACCACCCGAAGGTGATTGCCTCCACCGCGACCATCCGACGCGCCGCCGACCAGGGGCGTAGCCTCTTCGATCGGCAGGTGCGGCAGTTCCCGCCGGCCGGGCTCGACTCCCGTGACTCCTGGTTCGCCGTCGAGACCCCCCGCGAGGAGAAGGCGAGCCGCCGCTATGTCGGCCTCTTCGCCCCCGGTACCAGCCAGTCCACGCTCCTCATCCGTACGTACGCCACCCTGCTGCATCGGGCGCAGCACGCGCAGACCGAGGCCGAGGTGCGCGACGCGTACTGGAGCCTGGTCGGCTACTTCAACAGCCTCCGTCTGCTGTCCGCAGCCGAACTCCAGGTCCACGACGACGTAGTGGCCTACCTGGAACTGCTCGCCGAGCGCGAGGGCGTCTCGGTCCGCTCGACCGCCAACTACTCGGAGTTGACGAGCCGGATCGACGCGAGCGAGATCCCGGCCCGCCTCAAGGGCATCGAGCGGAAGCTCCCCCAGGAGGACGTGGTGGACGTCCTCCTGGCCACCAACATGATCGCGGTGGGCGTCGACGTGGACCGGCTCGGTCTGATGGCGGTGATGGGCCAACCGCAGACCACCGCCGAGTACATCCAGGCCACCAGCCGCGTCGGTCGCGCCCACCCCGGCCTGGTCGCCGTCATGCTCAACGCGGCACGCTCCCGCGACCGCTCCCACTACGAGAACTTCCTCCACTTCCATTCCGCCCTGTACCGCGAGGTCGAATCGACGTCCGTCACGCCGTTCTCCGCACGTGCCCGCGATCGCGGTCTGCACGCGGTGATCGTCGCCCTGGCGCGCATCCTGATCCCGGAGGCCGGGCCCAACGAAGGAGCCGGCCTGGTCGCCTCCTACGAGGACCGGCTTCGTACGGAGATCAAGTCGGTGCTCATCGACCGCGCCCTCACCGTCACCCCCGAGGAGGCCGACGCCGTCTCGCGGGCCTTCGACGAATTCGTCGACTGGTGGTGCGACGAGGCCGACATTCACGGGGGCCTGCTCTTCGAAGCCCGAAGGGGAGCCAACCGCTCCCCGTCGGTCCTGAAGTCGTACGACGACGAGAGCGAGGACGCGGAGGCATGGCCCACTCTGTGGAGCCTGCGCGACGTCGACGCCGAGTCCGCCCTTTTCATGGAGGCATCCCGATGACCCCGCCCCCCGCGCGCCGTCGCCGCAACGGCACGGGCAGTCCGGCACCCGCCCACAACCTGCCCCGGCGCGGCGCCGTCCGCCGCTCACAGGCCATCACCACGTACGGGGTCGGCTCGCTGATCGCCGTGGACCACGAGTCCTTCGTCGTCTCCGGCCTTGACAGTGCAGACCAGCACTGGGACGCGGACGAATCCCCGCGGATCCACGAACGACGGCTCGCCCGCCTTCTCGACGTGCAGCACTTCCGGCTGCCACCGGCCTCGGGCGACACCAGCAAGGACGGCATGCGGGTCCGTCGCTTCCCGTTGACCCACTCGTGCCCCGACTGCAATGAACTCCGACGGCACCGCGAGTTCAATCCTCCGGCCGGCAAGAGCATCTGCGGAACCTGCGAGGCCGACCTGGTCCCCTCGCGGTTCGTGATCGCTTGCGAGGCAGGGCACCTCGACGAGTTTCCCTACTGCGAGTGGGTGCATCGCTCGTCGGGCCGCGGCACGACCAGTGCGGGCCCCTGCTCGGGCATCCTCAAGCTGCGTTCCTCCGGGCGCAGTTCGTCCCTTCGCTCGATCATCATCTCCTGCTCCTGCGGGGTACCCGAGGTGTCGATGGAGGGCTCGTTCCGCAGAAGAGCACTCAAGGACCTCGGCCTCCGGTGCCGTGGTACACGACCCTGGCTCGGCACCTCGGTTCCCGCCGAATCCTGTGGCCTCACCCCGCGCACTCTCCAGCGAGGCTCCTCCGCCGTGTGGCAACCGGTACTGAAGTCGGCGCTCTCCATCCCGCCGTGGAGCGACGGACGCGCCGACCCGCTCGCCGAGCACTGGGACGAACTGCGCAAGCTGAGCAGCCGCGACGAGGTCGAAATGTGTCTCAAGTTCGCGTTCAAGGGTGAGAGTCCGGTGCCTGCCGACGAGGTGATGGAACTCCTGGCCGCCGAGCGGGAGGAGGACCCCACCGGTGACCAGGAATCCACCTTCGACCACCGCTATCACGCCCTGCGCAACAAGGAGTACGAGCGCCTCCGTGCCGGCAACGTCGAACGCGAACGCTCCCGCGCCGAGCAGTTCATCTGTGAGAGGCCTCTCGGTGACCCCGCCGTCCTCCGCCCGCTCGGCGTCGCCGGCCCCATGCTGGTGAAGAAACTTCGCGAGGTCCGCGCCCTCAAGGCGTTCACCCGGCTCGCAGATCCCGACACGACCGGGGAAGCCGACGAGGCCGCCCTCTCCGCGAATCCGCTGACCTGGCTCCCCGCCATGGAGGTGCACGGCGAAGGCGTTTTCCTGCGTCTCGACGAGGAGCGTCTGACGACCTGGGAGAACCTCCCGACCGTGGCCGCACGCGTAGAGCGGATCCGCACCGCGCACCAGCGGATCATGGAACAGCGCGCCTCCGACCCGACGCGCGTACCGCCCTCCCCGGCCACCCCCCGCATGGTGCTGCTCCACACGCTGGCCCACGTACTGATCAACGAGTGGAGCCTCGACGCCGGCTATCCTGCCGCCTCCCTCCGCGAACGCCTCTACGCCAACGAAGACATGGCCGGTGCGCTTGTGTACACCGCGACCAGCGACTCCGCCGGAAGCCTTGGCGGACTCGTCGCGCAGGGTGAACCGGAACGCCTGGAGCAGACGATCCGTTCCTCTGTGCGCCGCGCCGCATGGTGCTCCGCCGACCCTCTCTGCATCGAATCAGAGACATCCGGCATCGGCGGCACCAATCTTGCCGCCTGCCACGCCTGTGTGATGCTTCCGGAGACGAGCTGCGAGCACAACAACATCCTGCTGGACCGTGCTCTGCTCGTCGGCACCCCGGAGGATCCTCACCTGGGGTACTTCTCGGACATCCTGGCTCGCTGAGGCCTGCCGGCAGGTCGGACACCGGGCCCGCGGCCTGCATGACACCGCGGCCCCGGGACCGTTGTGCCACTTGATACTCAGCAGGCCACCTCAGCCTCGAAGTGCTTCTGTGCCCGGTCGAGCTCCTCATCCGGGTCGCATCCGTGCGCCTCGAGCCGGAGGACAAGGTCCGTGATCACGTACGGTCCGGGGCCGTTGATCCGGAAGGTAAAAGCGATGCTTTCGGAAAGCGCCTTATCGCAGCGTTGATCGCAGGGGTACCTGAGTTCACTCGCGACGGACTGCCCGCGCCAGCAGCTACCGGCGACGGCGACAAGTGGGTCTATGGCTTCTGCCGGAGGCGGGTCCACCGCTGCCCGCAGTAGCCACGCCTGGTACCTCACGACCCAGGACGTGATGAACAGGCTGTGGGTCGCGGAGCGGCTCGTCCGCATCCAGTTTCCGCTGCCCGTGCACGAAGCGGCCCGGGCGTACTTCCTCGACCTGAACCGGACCGTGTGGGAGGGCCTGCCCGACGGCGAGAACCGGACGCCGTGACCGCGTCCGGCTCCAGGCCGGGCAAGCCCTCGCCCCTCCCCGGGGTGACCCCGCAGAGTGTCGGCTTCGCGGCAGCGGATGCGCCGTCGACCATGAGCCGCATGAATGTCGTCAGTCAGGTCTTCGCTCTGGTCGCCGCCGTGGTCCACCTCGTCGTGTGGCCGCTGGAGAGCTTCCTCTACGGGCGGCCGCAGGTCCGTGTGTTCCTCACCGGGAGCACCTCGGACGCGCCCGAGGTACGGCTGTGGCGGTTCAACGTCGGCTTCTACAACCTGTTTCTCGCCCTGGGCCTGATCGCCGGGTTCGTCGCCCTGCACCTGGGGCACGGGACCGTCGGACGCACGCTGATCGTCTACATCTCGTTCTTCATGATCGGCGGCGGCATCATGCTCTTCGTCTCCGACCCCAAGCTGTGGCGCGGATCCCTCGGGCAGGCGCTGCCCCCGGCCGTGGTCCTGGTCGCCGACCTCTTCTGACACAGGCCGACGATCCCGCGGGCATCGAACCCGGCTCGCCGGTCGTCATCATGGGGGCGAGCCGACGCGGCGGACAGGCCGCGGTCGGGGCCGGAACGAACGAGGAGTACGTGACGCCATGCCCGCGAGCGAAGACGCCCCCGTGATCCTGAGCAACGAGCCCGGGTCGTTCGCCTGGGGGGTGCTGGCCAAGCGTCACCCGGCGCTCATCGAGCAGGTCCGCGAGGCGTTCCCCTGCGGGCCCGCGCAGCACGCCGCGCTCGACGCGCTCCTGGAGGAGACGACGCACGGCGTGATCCAGCCGCTCGCCGCCGATGCGCACGACCGCGAACGGTGGGCGGCGTGGGGGCAGGGGCACTTCGGGCGGTCGTGGTTCGACGTGCCGTTCCTGTGGGCCGAGAGCTACTTCTACCGCCGGCTGCTCGGCGCGTTCGGCTACTTCGAGCCCGGCCCGTGGCAGGGGGTCGATCCCTTCGGGTCGTTCAAGGCGGCCGAGTTGCGCAGCGCCACGGTCGACGACGAGCTCGCCGCGCTCGACGACCTGGCCGGGCGGCCCGCCGACGTCCAGGGGCCCACTCTTCTCGCCGCGGCGCTGTGGGGCAACCGCGCCGACCTCGGCTTCCGTCTCGACTCCGGCGGCGCGCAACTGTCGACGGGCGCCGAGGCCGACTCGCCGGTCGTCGCCGACGACAGCGCCGAGCTGTGGTCCCTGCTGCCGCCCGGCGGCGCGGCCGCCACCGTGCACCTCGTCGCCGACAACGCCGGCCGGGAGCTCATCCCCGACCTGGTGCTCATCGACCACCTGCTCCACGCGGGGCGCGCCGCGGATGTGGTGCTTCATGTGAAGCCGTACCCGTACTACGTCTCCGACGCGACCATGGCGGACGTCATCGACAGCATGCGGCGGCTCGCGCAGGCACGTCCTCCGGGCCGCGCCGCACAGATCGGGCGGCGCCTGTGGGGCGCGATGGCCGACGGGCGACTCGCGGTCCGCGCGCACGAGTTCTTCTGTGCGCCGTTCCCGTACGACGCGATGCCCGCCGACCTGCGGGAGGAGTTCGCGGGCGCCACTGTGACCGTCGTCAAGGGCGACCTGAACTACCGGCGCCTCGTCGGCGACCGGCTCTGGGATCCGACCACGTCGTTCAATGAACGGACCGCGTACTTCCCGGGCCGGGTCGCGGCGCTGCGCACCCTGAAGTCGGACGTGATCACCGGCCTCGAACAGGACACCGTGGACGTGCTGGAGGCAACCGGGCAGGCGTGGCGCACCAGCGGCACGCACGCCCTGATCCAGGTGGGCGGGCGGGCCAAAAACGCCTGACGGCGGCGGCGCCTCCTGACGTGGCTCGGTGGCTCGGCCGGCGCACGGCGCGTTGTCAGTGGGGTGCGGCATCCTGCCGTGCGTGACCGACACGACGTACACGCTGACCGACATCGAGCATGCGCTGCGCGCCTGCTGGGCCGCCGACACCTGCTCCCCCGACGACGTCGAGCGCGCCGGATGGAGCCCCGGCAACCCGGCCTGGGGGCACTGCGACATCACCGCCCTGGTCGTGCACGACCTGCTCGGCGGTGATCTGGTCGTCGGCGAAGTGCACATGGACGGTGAGCAGCACGGCTTCCACTGGTGGAACCGGCTGCCCGGCGGCACCGAGATCGACCTCACCCGCGACCAGTTCCGGCTGGGCCAGACGGTCACCGCGGGCCGCACCGTCGCCAGGCCCGCGGGCCGGCCCCCGCGTCGCGCCGAGGAGTACGAGCTGCTGCGCGGTCGCTTCCTCGCCCGGTTGGCCGGCGCCGCCGGTCCGGATGACATGCAACGGTCGGGCGAGCCGGTGCCCGCGCGCGCCCGAGTGGAGGGCCGCGGCGCGTAATCGCCGACGGGGGCTCGGGCGGCCGGTCCGGAGCAGGATCACGCGCGGCAGCACACGGCGCCAAGGGCCGTTCGGGCGGCAGCGGTTCGAAAGTGTCGAGGGGGCGCAGCCCAGGCCTGACAGCTGGGCCCAGGTCGCAAGGCCGCCGGAGTTGCCGCCAGGCTGTGGATCGGTGCGCAGCGCATGTCCTGGCCTCCCCTGCCCTTGCTCACACACTTTCATCACAACTTCGACAGGACGCCCACATTCCGACTGCGGAAGTGCCACCCTCATAGTTCGTTCACGGTTCAAGCAGCCTTGGGGGGCACATGAGAGTCAGCCGAATACGTGCACGGTTCGTGCCGGTCGTCTGTGTCGTCGCCATGGCCACGGCGCTCGTCGGATGTGGCGGAGACGGGGGCGGCGGCGCCGAACCGGCCGCCGCGACGTCGAGCGAGGCGTCGCCGAGCCCGGAGCCGAGCGAAACCCCGTCGCCTCAGGCGGCCCTGCAGCTCGAGGACGACGTGGAGAGCGCCGACGCCGGTGCCGAGATCGTGCTCGAGGTTTTGCGCAACGACACGGTCGCCCTCGCCGGGGGGCCGTACGAGCCGCTCGAGGACGCCTGGGACAGCCCGGCCCACACGCTCACCGTCGACACTCCGCCCGCCCACGGGACCGCCGAGGTCGACGGAACCGGCATCACGTACACGCCCACGGACGGCTACGGCGGTGCGGACGAGTTCACCTATCGCGTCGAGGTGGAGGGCGCGGCAGGCGTCGAGGCGGTCTCGGCGACCGCCGTCGTACGGATCACGGTCACGAAGCCGACCCCGACGCCCACACCCAAGCCGAAGCCCAAGCCCAAGCCGAAGCCCGCCGTCGTGTATGACAACTGCGACGCCGCACGGGCCGCCGGCGCGGCACCCGTGCACGAGGGGGACCCGGGCTACGGACCGCACCTGGACCGCGACCGTGACGGCGTCGGCTGCGAGGCGTACAACGGCAGCGGAGGCACCACCGGCGGAAGCGGCGGCGGCGGTACGAGCGGCGGCGGGTCCGGCAGCACGTACTACGCCAACTGCTCCGCCGCCCGCGCCGCGGGAGCCGCCCCGGTCCGCGCCGGGGACCCCGGGTACGGGCGGCACCTGGACCGTGACGGGGACGGCGTCGGCTGCGAGTGACGCGGCGGGGCCGAACGGTGGGGGCGGCGTCAACGGCAGTCGTCCGGGGGTGCCGGCCTTCATCGCCGCGTCCGGCCTGTCGCCGGTCGGGGCCGGGCCGGTACGGATACGCACGGGGCCGTCGCCCCGGACCTGATCGGCCCGGCCCTTGTCGGTCACGCCTCGGACTTGATCAGTCTGCCGTCGGCCGCGATCGCGAACCACTCGCCGTCCAGGCCCTGGCCGTTGACGTCGCCGGCCGTCACGTCGCCCACGTAGTAGTAGAGCGGCCAGTCGCCGTAGACCGCCTGCTCGGCGCCCGCGCCCAGCTTGACCTCCTTGAGGAGTGACGCGTCGGCGCCGCCCTCCGCCGTCACGTCCTTGGCCGAGATCAGCGCGGGCCAGACCGCGATGCAGTCGGCGTCACAGTTGGCCTGGCCGGGTTTGTCCTTGGTGAATCCGTAGAGCGTGCGGCCCTGGTCGTCGACGAGGATCGTGCCGAGTTCCGACTCGGCCGTACGGACCGAGACGGACGGCGCCGGCTGCTGCTGCGGCCGGTCGCCGCCGCTGGACGGGGCGGCGTCGGCGGGCGCGTCCGCCGACGGCTCGGCCGGGGCCTTCTCGTCCGCCGGCTGCCCTGCGGCACCGGCGCCGTACGACGGGCCCGACCCGCCGGAGTCCTCGCACGCGGTCGCGGTCAGCAGCACCAGCGTCATCATCGGGGCCGCGATCAAGGCTTTGGTGCGGGCACTGTTCCGGGTGCTGCGCATGGTGTGGTCCCTCGGCTTCCGGTGCGGTGGGCGGGCAGTGCGTACGGCGGGAGGTACGACGTCAACCGGGCGGCCGTTCAATCGGATTCATCGGTTCCCCGCTTGAACGGCCCACGCGGGCGTCGCGTACAAGACCCCGACCGACCGGACCGGGTCGGCCTCCCCCAGGAGAGGTTCATCCGCAATGCGCAAGCCCACTCTCGCCGTACCGGCCGCCGCTCTCGTGCTGGCCGTGACCGGTGTCGTCCCAGCCGTCGCGCACGACAGTCACGGAGGGGGGCGAAGTACGGCCCCGTCCGCGGCGACGTTCACGAAACCCAGCCACGGCGAGGCCGTCACCTTCGCCGTCGTCCTCACCGGCGCGCACGAGGTGCCCGACGCGACCGGGGCCGCCGTGAACGACCCCGACGGGAAGGCGGTGGCCCTGATGCAGGTGAAGGGCGACCGCGTGGTCTTCGCGATGCAGTGGGAGGGGTTCGTACCGAGCCAGGGCCACATCCACCAGGGCGCCGCGGGGCAGAACGGCGACGTCAAGGTTCCGCTGTTCGGCACCCCTATGCCCGAGTCGCTGCACTCGGCCGCCGGGCACACCACCTTCACCGACGCCGCGCTCGCGAAGAGCATCGTCGAGCATCCCTCCGGGTTCTACATGAACCTGCACAGCGAGGAGTTCCCCGGTGGGGCCGTGCGGGGGCAGCTGAAGCAGCTGCACAAGAACATCAACCCGCTGCACATCATCAAGGGCGGCAAACTGCGGGCCCTCGCCAACGGGGCGCAGGAGGTCGCCGACAACGACGCGACGAAGGTCAACGACCGGGACGGGAAGGCAGTGACGTTCCTGCATCCGCATCCCGAGCACAGGACCGTCGACTTCTCGCTGGCCTGGGTCGACATCAAGGCGCCCAGCGCCGCGCACGTCCACAAGGGCGACTTCGGCAAGAACGGCGACGTGGTGCTGGGCTTCTTCGACAAGCCGGTGCCCGAGGGGCTGTTCGCCGTCTCGGGGCGGCTGAACGACCAGCACGCCGGGGTGGTGAAGGAGATCCGCGAGAACCCGTGGGCCTTCTACTCCAACATCCACACCGAGGAGTTCCCGGACGGTGCGGTCCGCGGCCAGCTCTTCCACTAGCGCGGTGACCACCGGGGTGGTGACCACGACCAGAGCGGTGACGACGAGGGCGGTGACGACCAGAGCGGTGACGACGAGGGCGATGACGACGGCGGTCTACGCCCGGGACGATCGGTGACAGCGACAAAGCGAAAGGCGGCAGCGATGGCGAGGCCCAGGGTTCCAGCGGCGGCGGTGGCGGCGGGCGGGCTCGTCGGCGGGTACGGGGTGGCCCGATGGACCAGGCAGCGCCCCCTCGGCGGCGTCGCCCTCGCCGCGGCCGGGGCCGTGGCCGCCCGGCAGTGGCACCGGGACGCCGGGCCCAAGGCGGCGGCCGGGCTGAGCGCCGCGTACGTGGCCGCGTTCGCCGGGTCGCATCCGCTGGCCAAGAAGGTCGGCGCGTGGCCGGCGGTGTTCACGGTGGCCGCCGGCGTGGCGCTGGCCTCGTGGACGGTCACCCGGCGTCGCGGTCACTGAGCGAGGGGCCGGGCAGCCTTTGGACAGGGGGCCTTCGGATGGAGATCCCTCCGACCGGAACACCTCGGGCCGGGGTCGCTCCGACCGGGATCACGCCTGCCGGAAGCACTCCGACCGGAATCCGCCGGGGTCGGGATGAACACTTCCGGCACCCGGTACGTATTCATCTGCACCTCCCCCTAGAGGCGCTGGGCGCGTGACCGTCGGGCAGGGACCGGTCACGCGCCCAGCGCATGCGCGACGGTGTAGATGACCAGGCCGGCCAGTGCGCCGACCACCGTGCCGTTGATCCGGATGAACTGCAGGTCGCGGCCGATGTGCGCCTCGATCTTGCGGGAGGTGTGCTCCGCGTCCCAGCTCGCGACGGTGTCCGAGATGAGCGAGGTGATCTCGCCGCGGTACGTCGTCACCACGTACACCGCCGCATCCTCCACCCAGCCGTCCACCTTCGCCTGGAGCCGGCTGTCCGTCGCGAGGCGTGCCCCGAGCGACAGCAGCGAGGCACGGGCCCGCAGACGCAGCTCGCTGCGGTCGTCCTCGGCCGCCGAGATGATCATGGCGCGTACGGAGGCCCAGGCCGACGCGATCACGTCCTGCACCTCGGAGCGCGACAGCAGCTCCGACTTCATGCGCTCCACGCGGGCGCGGGTGTCCGTGTCGGACTGGAGGTCGGCGGCGAAGTCGCCGAGGAACCGGTCGATCGCCCCGCGCGCCGGGTGGCCGGGCATGTCGCGCATCTCGGTGATGAAGCGCAGCAGCTCCTTGTAGACGCGTTCGCCGACCTTCCGGTCCACGAAGCGCGGGGTCCAGCCGGGTGCCCCGCCCTCGACCGCGTCCATCACGGAGTCCGAGTGCAGGACCAGCCAGTCGTGCGCACGGGTGCAGATCAGGTCGACGGCACGGCGGTGGGCACCGTCCGCGACGACCTTCTGGAGCGTCTTGCCGATGCCGGGCGCGATCTCGGCGGACTCCGCGCGGCGGGTGATCGCCTCGCCGACGACCGCCTGGACGTCGGAGTCGCGCAGCACGGTCAGTGCACCGCGCAGGGCGGTGGACAGCTCGGCGGTGACCCGGTCGGCGTGCGCGGGCTCCGCGAGCCAGGCGCCCAGCCGGCTGCCGATGCCGACGGCGCGCAACCGGACCCGTACGACGTCCGAGGAGAGGAAGTTCTCGCCGACGAACGAGCCGAGGGAGGCACCCAGCTGGTCCTTCTTGTTCGGGATGATCGCGGTGTGCGGGATGGGGATGCCGAGGGGGTGGCGGAAGAGGGCGGTGACCGCGAACCAGTCGGCGAGGGCACCTACCATGCCGGCCTCCGCGGCAGCCGCCACGTAACCGGCCCAGCCGCCCAGGCCCGCGTTCTTCGCCCAGGTGGCGAGGACGAAGACGAGCGCGACGAGCAGGAGGAGGCCGGTCGCCGTCGTCTTCATACGACGCACGCCGCGCCGCTTCTCCTCGTCGGCCTCGGTGTACGCGAACGGCGGCAGCGCGGTCGAGGGGGCGGGCGGGGCGCTCCCGCCGCCGGCGGGGCCGCCGGTGCTCACGGCCCGGGCGCCGCCGGGGCCGGCGAAACGGTCACTGTCCGTGCTCACGGTCTGGACGCCGCCGGGGTCGACGGACCGGCCGGTGGCGGGGTGGACGGACCGGTCGACGGACCGGTCGGCGGCGTGGTCGACGGACCGGTCGCCGTCGTCCGGCTTGTCCGGTTCTGTTTGTTCCATCCGCTCCACCCGTCCACACCCGCGTCCATCCGTGATGCCCCTGCCACTCGTCCCTACATCAGGTACTCCCGGGCGGCACGTCGAGTTCCCGGCCCATGCCGGATGATGTGTGCATGAATAAGCGTCAGGGGTATGTGAACGTCGCTGCCCTCATGGCTACAGTTGCCCTCATATGCGGGGGAATCTACCTCGGTGTCGGTGCCGTCAAGAAGAAGCCCGAGGTCCGCACACCCCCCGCCGCCGTGCCCAAGTGGATCGGCACCTGGTCCGCGAGCCCCGTCGACGCCGCATCGGTCACGTCCGCGGTCGGCTCACCCACCGGGCGCGGAGGGCGCTCCGTACGGAACGTGGTGCACACCAGCATCGGGGGCACGGCCGCCCGCGTCACCTTCTCCAACCTGTACGGCACCGAGCCCCTGCGGATCAGCGGCGCGTCCCTTGCCGTACGCGCGGGCGCCGGCCCCGGCGCCGTCGCGGGCAGCCTGCGCCGGATCACCTTCGGCGGGGCGTACGAGGTGACCGTCGACCCCGGCGGGCGGATGATCAGCGACCCGGTCGTGCTGCGCATCCCGTACGACGACGACCTGCTGATCTCCGTCCACACCCCGGCGCCCGGCGGGCCGGTCACCACCCACCCGTCGGCGGCCCAGACGTCCTACCTGGCGGACGGCGACGCCGCGCAGGACGAGACGGGCGCCGCGTACGCGGCTCTGACCAGTTCCTGGCACCACATCACCGCCGTCGACGTGCTGACCTCGCAGGCGCGCGGCGCGATCGTCGCCATCGGTGACTCGATCACCGACGGGGTCTCCTCGACCCCCGGCTCCAACCAGCGGTGGCCCGACGTGCTCGCCGACCGGCTCGGCGGCCGCTACGGGGTGCTCAACCAGGGCGTCAGCGGCAACCGGCTGCTGGAGTACGGGCGCGGCCCCAGCACCCTGGAGCGCTTCGACCGCGACGTCCTGGCCCGGGCCGGCGCCCGGACCGTGATCGTCGCCATCGGCATCAACGACGTGCTGCGCGCGCCCCACGCGCCCACGGCGGACAACGTGACCGCGGGCCTCACCGAACTCGCCGACCGCGCGCACGCACGCGGCTGGCGCGTGATCGGCTCCACCCTGGCACCGTGCGGCGGATACCCGCGGTGCACGGCGGGCGCGGAGGCGGAACGTCTGAAGATCAACAGGGCGATCCGCTCGGGGGACATCTTCGACGCGGTCGTCGACTTCGACGCGGCGCTGCGGGATCCGTATGCGCCGGGGCGGCTGAAGCCGGTGTACGACTCGGGGGATCATCTGCATCCGAGCGATGCGGGGTTTGTGCGGATGGGGCAGGCGGTGGACGTGGGGGCGCTGTAGCCGGGGGGCGGGGCCGCTGCGCGGGGCCTCTTCCCCTCCCCGCCCCTTCCCGAAACCGGGGCTCCGCCCCGGACCCCGGGTCCGCCCTCCGGGGCGGTGTTTCGGGGCTCCGCCCCCGGGCCCCGGTGCCGCCCAGCGGGCCCGTACCGCGCTTCACGCGGCGCTCGGGGCACGACCCCGGTGCCCGCCCTGCGGACGGCGTACCGTGCTGCGCCCCAGGACCCCGGTGCGGGCCCTGCAGGCGGCGTACCGCGCTGCGCCGCCTGCGGGCCCCGTACCGCGCTTCACGCGGTGTTCGGGGCCGCGCCCCGGGACCCCGGGGCCGCCCAGCGGGCGGTGCTCGGGGCTCCGCCCCAGGCCCGTGCCCCTGCAGACGGCGTACCGCGCTGCGCCCCGGACGCCCGGTGCCGGACCCCCTGCGGGCGGCGTTCGCGGCTCCGCCCCAAGGGCCCCGGTCCGCCTGCGGGCGGTGTTCGGCGGCTCCGCCCCGGACCCCGGGCCCGGGCCCTGCAGGCGGCGTTAGCGGCTCCGCCCCGCGGCCGGTCCGCCTCCGGGCGGCGTTCGCGGCTCCGCCCCGGACGCCCGGTGCCGTGCCCTGCAGGCGGCGTTAGCGGCTCCGCCCCGCGGCCGGTCCGCCTCCGGGCGGCGTTCGCGGCTCCGCCCCGGACGCCCGGTGCCGTGCCCTGCGGGCGGCGTACCGCGCTGCGCGCGGTGGCCTCAAACGCCGGCCGGGCTGGGAATGCCGCTGCGCGGCACATCCAGTCTCGCCGCCATTGAGGCGCGGGGCTCGGGGCGGAACCCCGAGTAGACCGGCACGCTCAGCCCTGCTGGGGGTACCTCCCACGGCCGCCGGGCCGAGGGGAGATCGTGGCCCAGGGGCCCGGGGGCGGAGCCCCCGGTGCGGGGAGGGACTACGCGCCGCCCAGCTTCTTGCGCTCGTCGCCCTTCGCGAGCTTCCGCTCCCGCTCGCGCTCCGCCTTCAGCCGCTGCTTCTCCGCCCGCGTGAGCTTGCGCTCCACACCGACCCCGCCCATCAGGGCCACGCCCCTGATGATCACGCGGGGCGCTGCGGGGTCCGGGGCGGCGTCGACGCGGCCGTGTTCGTCGAAGCCGCCCATCAGGCCGATGCCCCTGACCTCCACGTTCAGGCCGGGCGGCACGGTGACCTGGATGCCGCCCATGATCGCGACGCAGTCGATCACGGTCTCGCGGTCCTCGAAGCGGGCCTCGCGCAGGTCCAGCTCGCCGCCGCCCATCAGCGTGAACGCGGTGAACCTCCGGCCGATGGTCCAGCTCCCGAGGCGTCCGAAGCCGCCACAGCACGAGAACGCGCCCCTCGACGTGGCCGGGGCGCCGATCCGCCCGGACCAGGAGGCGCGGTCCAGCGCCGCTCCGGAAACGGGAGCGACAGTGGCGCCGGGGCCGGCCGGGGCAGGCAGGTCCCGTACCAGCGGCTCCAAGTCACCATGCGTGCGCGCCCGGTAGGCCGCGTCCAGGCGCTGGTCGAACTCCTCCATGTCGAGCCGCCCCTCGGCGACGGCGTCGCGCAGCCGTTCGGCGACCCGCTCCCGTTCGGCATCGGAGGCACGCATCTCAGGGAGTTCGCTCGTCATACAGTCAGCCTAGTCAAACCGGCCCGGAATTTCGTCGGACGAGCCGGTCAGACCGGGCGCTCCGCGTACATCTTCGCAATCACGGCTTCGATGTCCGGCTCCCGCACCGACAGGTCCACCAGCGGATACCGTTCCGCCAGCGCCGCGACCAGCGGCGCAGCCGACGCCGAGGCGGGGAACGCCAGCCACTGCCGCGGGCCCTCCACCTTCAGCGTCCGCGCCGATTCGAGCTCGATGGGCGGCAGCTCCCGCTCCAGGTCCACCACCAGGGTGCGCTCGCTCTCGCCGACCTCGTGCAGCCCGGCGAGCGCCCCGTCGTACATGAGCCGTCCGTGGTCGATGACCATCACGCGTTCGCACAACTGCTCGATGTCGGTCAGGTCGTGCGTGGTCAGCAGGACCGTCGTGCCGCGCTCGGCGTTCAGGTCGCGCAGGAACTCCCGGACCTTAGCCTTGGAGATCACGTCGAGCCCGATGGTGGGCTCGTCGAGGTACAGCACTTCGGGATTGTGGAGGAGGGCGGCCGCGATGTCGCCCCGCATCCGCTGCCCCAGGGACAGCTGACGCACCGGCACGTCCAACAGCGCCGCCAGGTCGAGCAGTTCGACGCAGCGGTCCATGTTCTGCCGGAACACCGCATCGGGGATGCGGTACATGCGGTGCATCAGCCGGTACGAGTCGCGCAGCGGCAGGTCCCACCAGAGTGTGGTGCGCTGCCCGAAGACGACGCCGATGCGCTGTGCGAGCCGTGTCCGCTCCTTCGACGGGTCGATGCCCGCGACCCGGAGCCAGCCGCCGCTGGGAGTGAGGATGCCGGTGAGCATCTTGATGGTGGTGGACTTGCCGGCGCCGTTCGGGCCGATGTAGCCGACCATCTGGCCGCGGGGGACGGTGAAGCTGATCCCGTCCACGGCCCGCACCTGGTGCTTCTCCCTGCGCAGCCGGCCCACCTTGCGCCGTACGTCGAAGACCTTCTCCACGCCGTCGAGTTCGATGAAATCCACTGTGTCCTCTGCCTCAGTTTCCGGTGCTGCGGTACGAACGGAGACCGGTCCGCCAGGCCAGTGCGGCGAGCCCGAGACAGCCGGCGGCGACGACGGGCGGCAGCAGCGCGAACCAGCCGGGCAGGCCGATGGGGTTCTCGCGGCCGAGCACGTACAGCGACGGCACCCAGTTGACGAAGGCCAGCGGCACGACGAACGTCACGCCGCGGACCAGGTCCTTGGCGAAAATCGACGGCGGGTACTGGAGCAGGGTGTTCCCGCCGTACGTGAAGGAGCTCTGCACCTCGGCGGCGTCCTGTGCGAAGAACTGGAACGCCGCGCCCGCCACGAACACCGACGCGAAGATCGCACCGCCGCAGAGCAGCATCAGCGGCATCATCGCCACCTTCCCCGCCGTCCATTCGATGTCGAGGGTCACCAGCGCGTACGTGAGCACCAGCAGGCCCTGTGTGATCCGCCCGAGGCGGCGCAGCGCGAACCGGTCCGCGGCGACCTGCGCGAGCACCGGCACCGGCCGTACGAGGAGGGTGTCGAGCGTCCCGTCCCGTATGCGGCGCCCCAGCCGGTCCATCGATCCCATCACCAGGTCGGCGAGGCCGAAGGCGGTACTGGTGGTCCCGTACAGGAACGCGATCTCGGGCAGCGTGTAGCCGCCCAGCGCATCGACGTGCGAGAACATCAGCAGGATCGCGACGAAGTCGAAACCGGTGGCGGCGAAGTTCCCGAAGGTCGTCATCGCGAACGACGCCCGGTACGCCATCGTGGAACGCACCCACATCGCGACGATCAGCCCGTACGCCCGCAGCGCGTCAGCCACCCTGGACCACCACCCTGCGGGTCGCCACCGACTGCAGCATCCGCCCGGCGGCCAGCAGCGCCAGCGCCCAGCCGCCCTGGAAGGCGTACGCCTTGACCAGGCCCCAGCCCGTGTACGTGCCGAGGAACACATCGGCGGGGACCTGCAGCAGCGACGACCACGGCAGGGCCCTCGCCACCTCGCCGAGCAGCCCGGGGAAGAGATTCAGCGGCAGCAGCAGCCCCGAGAAGAACATGCCGGCCAGCCAGCACATCTGCATCACCCCGGCGCCGTCCATCAGCCAGAACGCCGACAGCGCCACCAGGAACCGCACCGCGAAGCTCACCACCACGCCCAGTGCCACCGCCATCAGGAAGGCCAGCCACGTCAACGGCGAGGCGGGCAGCGCCAGATCGAAGGCCATCGCGCCGAGCACCATGGGCACGATGCCCCGCCCCAGCAGGTGGAAGGCGGCCCGGCCCAGGTCGCCCGCCAGCCACCACAGTTGGAGGTCGGCCGGGCGGTAGAGGTCGATGGCGATGTCACCGGTGCGGATGCGCTCGATCAGCTCGTCCTCGAAACCGCCGCCCATCATGGCGCAGGTCATGAGCAGTGCCTGGCCCAGCCACACATAGGTGAGCGCCTGGGACTGGTCGTATCCGCCGAGCTGCGGACGTTCGTCCCACAGTGCGATATAGGTGTACGCCAGGATGAAGCCGAAGACGGTGTTGGTGAACACCCCCGCCGCCGTCGCCACCCGGTACGTCGCGTAGCGCCGGAACCCACCCGCCGCGACGACCGCATAGAGCCGCACGACAACTCCCCTCCCCGCGACCGTTCCCGGCACCAAAGCGCACGACCCTAGCCCACCGCGACTGGCCACCGCGAGGGGATTTCCGGTGCCGGAAGCGCCCGAATACGGGGGATAACGGGATGAAAAGTGCAGTATGTGTTCATGAGCGACGAGCCGCAGCAGCAGGGCTGGACACCCCGGGACGCGACGGCAGCCGGCCCGTCCGACAAGGACGAGAAGAAGAAGGACAGGAAGAGAGACAAGGGCAAGGCCCCTGATACGGACACAGGCACGGCCCCGGGCGCAAACCCGGGCGCCGTCATGGACGCCGACATGGGCGCAGGCAAGGGGGGCCAGGAACCCGAGGCCGGCACGGACCCCGACGCCGACCAGGACCCCGGCACGAACGCGGACCCCGGCACGGACGCCGACGCCGCCGACAGCCCCGACCCCGACGACCCCGACGACTCCTCAGACGGCCCCGGCGCCGCCGAAGGCACCGTCGGGTCCGTCGGGACCACGGCCGTCGCGAGGAAGACCCGCACCCGCCGCCCCCGGCGCACCGGCTGGCGCCGCGCCGTCCCCACCTGGCGTGTCACGCTCGGCAGCCTGCTCGTCGCATCGCTGCTCGTCATCGGCGGGCTCGTCACCGGCTACCTGCTCGTCGACATCCCGCCCGCCAACGCCGCCGCCACCGCCCAGACCAACGTCTACCTCTACGCGGACGGCACCCACATCGCCCGCGACGGCGACATCAACCGCGAGAACGTCTCCCTCGACAAGATCCCGCTCACCGTCCAGCATGCCGTACTCGCCGCGGAGGACCGCGACTTCTACAGCGAACCCGCCATCGATCCCCAGGCGATGGTCCGCGCCGCCTGGAACACCGTCACCGGCAAGGGCAAGCAGTCCGGCTCCACCATCACCCAGCAGTACGTCAAGAACTACTACCTCGGCCAGGAACAGACCGTCACCCGCAAGGTGAAGGAGTTCTTCATCGCCATCAAGCTCGGCCGCAACCAGAGCAAGAGCGAAATCCTCGAGGGCTACCTCAACACCAGCTACTTCGGCCGCAACGCCTACGGCATCCAGGCCGCCGCCCACGCCTACTACGGCAAGGACGTCGAGGACCTCGACGTCGCCGAAGGGGCCTACCTCGCCGGACTCCTCAACGCGCCCAACGCCTACGACGTCGCCACCCACCCCGAGAAGAAAAGGGCGGCGCTCGCCCGCTGGAACTACGTGCTCGGCGGCATGGTGAAGGAGAACTGGCTCAGCCGCGAGGAGCGGGACGCCCTGACATTCCCCATGCCCCGTCAGGCGAAGCCCTCCAGCGGCCTGTCCGGGCAGGGCGGCTACATCGTGCAGGCCGTCAAGGACCACCTCGACGCCCGCGGCATCCTCGACGAGCAGACCCTCGCCACCGGCGGCCACCGCATCACCACCACACTCCAGCGCCCCAGACAGGACGCGCTCGTCGCCGCCGTCGACGACCGGGTGATGTCCAAGCTCGACAGCGAACGCGAGGCCGACCGCGACGTCCGCGTCGGCGGCGTCTCCATCGAACCGGACACCGGCAAGGTCGTCGCCATGTACGGCGGCATCGACTACACCAAGCAGTACGTCAACAACGCCACCCGGCGCGACTACCAGGTCGGCTCCACCTTCAAGCCGTTCGTCTTCGCCTCCGCCGTCGAGAACCACTCCCTCACCCAGGAACGGCGGCCCATCTCCCCCAACGCCATCTACGTCGGCGACAGCAAACGCCCCGTCCAGGGCTGGGACGGCCCCCGCTACGCCCCCGAGAACGAGGACGACGTCTCGTACGGCCCCATCACCGTCCGCGAGGCCGCCGACAACTCCGTCAACGCCGTCTTCGCACAGATGGCCGTCGACGTCGGCCCCGCCCGCGTCATGCACACCGCCATCGCCCTCGGCCTGCCCAGCACCACCCCCGACCTGAGCCCCTCCCCGTCCATCGCACTCGGCCCGGCCACCGCCAGCGTCCTCGACATGACCGGCGCGTACGCCAGCCTCGCCAACCACGGCAAGCACACCCCGTACACACTCGTCGAGGAGATCAGCAAGAACGGCGTCGACATCGCGCTCCCCGAGCGCCGCACCGTGCAGGCCGTCAGCCGCGAGGCCGCCGACACCACCACCTACATCCTGCGCGGCGTCGTCGACGGCGGCACCGGCTCCGCCGCCCAGTCCGCCGGCCGGCCCGCCGCAGGCAAGACCGGCACCGCGGAGGAGGACCGGGCCGCCTGGTTCGCCGGCTACACCCCGTCACTCGCCACCGTCGTCGCCGTCATGGGACAGAACCCGAAGACCGGCACCCAGACATCGCTGTACGGGGCGCTCGGCATGCCACGCATCAACGGCGGCGGCGCACCCGCCGAGATCTGGGGGCAGTACACCGCCGCCGCCCTCGAAGGCTCCGAGGTCCGGGACTTCGAACTGCAGCTCGCGCCCGGCGCGGACGACCCGCCGCCCGAGCGGCGCGACCCCGACGACCGGGGCGACTCGGGCGACCCCGAGGACGTCTTCCGGCCCCGCAACCCGGACGAGCAGGCCGGCGAAGGCCGCGACAGCGGCCCGTACGGCTCCGGCGGCGGACTGCCCGGCACCAGCCGGCCCCCCGGCGCTCCCGGGACATCCCCCGGACGGCCGGCCGGCGACGGCACACCGGCCGGACCCGGCACCGGCGGGGCCCTGCCCACGGCCGCACTCCCGCCGGCGGCACCATCCGCACCGGCGGAGCCCGCCAGGCCGGCCGGCCGGACTCAGTGACCCGACGTCGCCTTCAGACCGACCACCGCGACCAGCAACAGACACACGAAGAAGATCCGGGCGGCGGTCACCGGCTCGTTCAGCACCAGCATGCCGACCACGGCCGCACCCGCCGCCCCGATACCGACCCAC
This sequence comes from Streptomyces peucetius, assembly GCF_025854275.1. Taxonomy (NCBI): domain Bacteria; kingdom Bacillati; phylum Actinomycetota; class Actinomycetes; order Kitasatosporales; family Streptomycetaceae; genus Streptomyces; species Streptomyces peucetius. The sequence goes on from NZ_CP107567.1 coordinate 2,877,773, forward strand.
ACCCCGTACGCCGTACCGATCGGCAGGGACTTCGCCGCGTACGACAGCAGCAGCATGCTCGCGACGATCCCGGCACCCGTGAACACGCTCGGCCACAGCCGGGTGAACCCCTCGGTGAACTTCATCCCGATCGACCAGCCCACCTCGAGCAGACCGGCGACAACCAGCAGGACCCAGGCCATGACGGCACCTCCGACACGCGGAACAACGCGAACGACTACGGGGGCGTCGTCTTTTCCTGCCCGGTACGGCGCGTCTCGTCGGGGTCCTGCCAACGTAGCAAGCCACCCGCCCACCGGGCAGCACAAAGGGCCGGTGACCTCGGCCACCAGCCCTTCCGCCACTGCTACAGATACAGCCCCGTGGAGTCCTCCGACTCCTGGAAACGGTCCGCCGCCACCGCGTGCAGATCCCGCTCCCGCATCAGCACGTACGCCACGCCCCGCACCTCGACCTCGGCCCGGTCCTCCGGGTCGTACAGCACCCGGTCCCCCGGCTCCACCGTCCGCACGCTCTGCCCGACCGCGACCACCTCGGCCCAGGCCAGACGCCGGCCCACCGCCGCGGTCGCCGGGATCACGATGCCCCCGCTGGAACGCCGCTCGCCCTCCGGAATATCGGTCCTCACCAGGACCCGGTCGTGCAGCATCCGGATGGGCAGCTTGTCGTGCTGGGGGCCGTGCTGGGGGCTGTGCTCATGGCTGTTGGCGCTCACACGACGAACCTACCTGCCCGAGCGCCTCCCGTACGCCGCAGGGTCACGAACGGCGCCTGCGCGCCGACATCGCGAGCAGGCCCACGAGACCGACCGCCACCAGCGCCACCGGCACCACCCGCTCCAGCCTCGGCGACCCGTCCTCGGACACGAACTTCTCCTTCACGTCCGAGACGGTCCGGTTCACCGCGACGAACGCCCGCCCGGCCGTCCGGTCCACCGTCCCGGCGACCTTGGCCTTCGCGTCACCGATGACCGTCTTCGGGTGCACACGCACACCGATCTCGTCGAGCGTCTCCGCGAGCCGCTCGCGCCTGCGGACGATGTCCGCCTCGATCTGCGCAGGGGTCCTGGCATCCGACACCGCGCTGCCTCCGTGGTCGTGTCCGGTAGTCCTTCGTCGACAGTCTGTCAGCTCGGCCGCGACCGCACCCGGCGGCACCCCCATTACCCTCGACGCCGTACACCCCGACACCAGCGATACCACCGAGTGCACCGCAGTCCACCGAGGAGAACCATGAGCGAGCGACTCCAGCCCGGCGACACCGCCCCCGCCTTCACCCTGCCCGACGCCGACGGCAACGAGGTCTCGCTCGCCGACCACAAGGGCCGCAAGGTGATCGTGTACTTCTACCCCGCCGCCCTCACCCCCGGCTGCACCAAGCAGGCCTGCGACTTCACCGACAACCTCGAGCTGCTGGCCGGCGCCGGCTACGACGTCATCGGCGTGTCGCCGGACAAGCCGGAGAAGCTCGCCAAGTTCCGCGAGAAGGAGGACCTCAAGGTCACGCTCGTCGGCGACCCCTCCAAGGAGGTCCTGACCGCGTACGGCGCCTTCGGCGAGAAGAAGCTCTACGGCAAGACGGTGACCGGTGTGATCCGTTCCACTGTCGTCGTCGACGAGGACGGCAAGGTCGAGCGAGCCCTGTACAACGTCAAGGCGACCGGTCACGTCGCCAAGATCATCAAGGATCTCGGCATCTGACCGACCACCGGCCTTTCGCCGCCCCGCACATGTGGTGACCGAAGTCCCGTCGGCCCGGGACTTCGGTTTGCGGTTGTCCCGATCGAGCGGACGATTTTCTTGGAACAGGAGTCCAGGAAAGGAAACTTGGCCATGGCCGATAACGGCCAGGAGCACCCGGCCGATCCCGCGGCGGTCAAACGCCACCCCGTACTCTTCCGCACCATCGAACAGCGGAGAAACCCCAGGCTACGGCGCACGGACATCACCGTCACCGACGAAGCAACGGTCAAACGGGCCGTCAAGGCCGCCTCGCTCGGCAATGCCATGGAGTGGTTCGACTTCGGGATCTACAGCTACCTGGCCGTCACCATCGGCCACGTCTTCTTCCCTCCGGGAAACGACACCGTCCAACTCCTCTCGTCCTTCGCGACCTTCGCCGTCGCCTTCCTCGTTCGCCCGCTCGGCGGAATGGTGTTCGGCCCTCTGGGTGACAAGATCGGCCGCAAGAAGGTGCTCGCCGCGACCATGATCCTCATGGCGATCGGCACCGGCGCCATCGGCCTGATCCCTTCGTACGCCAGCATCGGCTTCTGGGCCCCGGCCCTGCTGATCCTGTTCCGCCTCGTCCAGGGCTTCTCCACGGGCGGCGAATACGGCGGCGGCGCGTCCACCTTCATCGCCGAGTACGCCCCCGACAGACGACGCGGCTTCTTCGGCAGCTTCCTCGAACTCGGCACCCTCGCCGGCTACGTCGGCGCGGCCGGCCTGGTGACCGTCCTCACCGCATGGCTCGGCAGCGACACCATGGAGGCCTGGGGCTGGCGGGTGCCCTTCCTCGTCGCCGCGCCCCTGGGCCTCGTCGGCGTCTACCTGCGGCTCAAACTCGACGAGACCCCCGCCTTCCAGAAGCTCGAAGCGGAGTCCGCCCGCGCCCCCGAGAACACCGCCGTCCACCTCGAGACGACGGCCACGGGCGACCTCGCCGACATCTTCCGCACGTACTGGCCGACGCTGATCCTGTGCATCGCCCTCGTCGGCGCGTACAACATCACCGACTACATGCTGCTGTCGTACATGCCGACGTATTTGTCCGACGAGCTCGGCTACAGCGAGACCCACGGGCTGATCATCCTCATCAGCGTCATGGCCGTCCTGATGCTGCTCATCAACCAGGTGGGCCGCCTCAACGACCACTTCGGCCGCAAGCCGCTGCTGATGGCCGGCATGCTCGGCTTCCTGTTCCTCTCGGCCCCCGCGCTCCTGATCGGCCAGGGGGGCATCCCGGCGATCAGCGCGGGGATGCTGATGCTCGGCCTGTCGCTGGTCTGCCTGCTGGGCACGATGTCCGCGGCCCTCCCGGCCATGTTCCCGACCCATGTCCGGTACGGGTCACTGTCGGTCGGCTACAACCTCTCCGCCTCGCTGTTCGGCGGCACGACGCCGCTCGTCATCACGGCCCTGATCAGCCTCACCGGCAGCAACATGATGCCCGCGTACTACTCGATGGCGGCGGCCCTGGTCGGGGTGATCGCGGTCGCCTGCATGAAGGAGACCGCCCAGAAGCCCCTGGACGGCTCCCCGCCGTCGGTGTCCTCCAAGGAAGAGGCCGCCGAAATGGTCCTGGCCCAGGCCCCGGACCCCAAGTTCTGAAACCCCCTCGGACCGGCCCGCCCCACAGCAAGCGGAACGGGGCATTCCGTTTTGCGGACGTGACCGTCCGATAGTCGGTTCGTTACTCCGTACGAGGCCGCGAACAGGCGATCACGCGGCCGGGACGGAGGGGACGATGCCGGCGAGTCCGTACACGCGAGAGCGTCTGGCCGAGGCGGCGGGATCATCACGGACGCTGAGTGAGGCACTGGTGAAGCTGGGGGTGGACCCGAAGAGTTCTACGCGCCGCTACGTCCTCAGGCGCATGCGACGGATGGGGACGGACACGTCGCACTTCGAGCGGGAGGGCGTCCGGTGGACGCAGGAGGTTCTCGCGCCCGTTGTCGCCGCGTCCACGAGCATGTGCGACGTGCTGAGGCGGCTCGGACTCGATGTAGTGGGTGGCAACCACACCCATATCAGCCGTCGCGTCAAAGCTCTCGGCCTCGACACGTCGCACTTCGTACCGCCCGCCCGCGCCGGCGAAGCCAGATCACGCCGGACACCGCAATCGCTGCTGTCGATACAGCACCCGGGCAGTGCCCGACGCATTCCGAGCGAGCGGCTGCACGGCGCCATGGCCACACTCGGAGTGCCTGAGCGCTGCGCGCTCTGCGGCACCGAGCCGCTGTGGCAGGGCCGCCCTCTGCCGCTGGAGGTGGACCATGTGGACGGGGACTGGCGGAACAACAGGCTGGAGAACCTGCGCCTTCTGTGCCCGAACTGCCACTCGGCGACCGACACGTATCGGGGCAGAGCGAAGTCTCGGCCGAAGACGGCCCGGCGAGAAGCAGGAGAAACGGGCGTGGGCACGTGACCGGAGCCCGCCGGTACACGCGCGAGCTACTCGCCGCAGCAGCTGAAGCCTGCGCCGACATCGACGAGGTGATCGCCTTCCTCGGCACACAGCCGTACGAGAAGCTGCAGCGCCACCTGCTCAGGCGTTTCGAGCACTACGGCATCGATGTGTCGCACTTCCCACGACCACGCCGCGGGCCTCACGGGGCCAAGCTCCCTCCCGGGCCCGACGAGGTGCGGGCCGCAGTGTCGCAGTCGACTTCCGTGGCGGGTGCGCTGCGTGTCCTTCAACGCCCCGACAACACCAGGCTGCGAGCGCAGTTCCGTCAGCTGGTCGCCGAGTACGGAATCGACACATCGCACTTTCTCGGGCAGGCACATCAGAAGGGAAAGCCCGGCACGGCGGCAAAGCCAGCGGCGGAGATCCTGGTCAGGCGCCACGCCGGACACCGCACGAAGACAGCGCTGCTGCGTCGCGCCCTGAGCGAGAGCGGCGTCCCCGAGTTGTGTGACGGATGCGGGACCGGCCCTGCATGGTTCGGTCGGCCAATGACGCTCGAGGTCGATCACATCAACGGCGATTGCCGGGACGACCGTCGTGAGAACCTCCGGTTGTTGTGTCCCAACTGCCACGCGGTCACGACGACGTGGTGCCGGGGCGGCAAGGCACGCAAGCATGTGCCGGCGTCCGCGCCATGAACGGCAGGCGCCCGCTACGATGGCTGCGGCTCGCGGCCGTTGCTGAATTGGCATAAGCGGGTGTTTTAGGGGCACCTGGGAGTATTCCCATGTGGGTTCGAGTCCCACCGGCCGCACCAGAGAGGGGCCGCTCACAAAGTCGAGCGGCCCCTTCGCCCTTTCCGCAGCCCCTCAGCCCAGCAGTTCCTTGACCACCGGGACGAGTGCCCGGAAGGCCTTGCCGCGGTGGCTGATCGCGTTCTTCTCCGCCGGGGTCAGTTCCGCGCAGGTACGCGACTCGCCGTCGGGCTGGAGGATCGGGTCGTAGCCGAAGCCGTTCGTGCCCTCGGGGGAGCGGCGGAGGGTGCCGGTCAGGCGGCCTTCCACGACGCGTTCCGTGCCGTCCGGGAGAGCGAGGGCGGCCGCGCAGGCGAAGTGGGCGCCGCGGTGGGGGGTGTCGATGTCGGCGAGCTGGGCGAGCAGCAGTCCGAGGTTGGCCCGGTCGTCGCCGTGGCGGCCGGCCCACCGGGCCGAGAAGATGCCGGGCGCGCCGCCGAGGACGTCGACGCAGAGGCCGGAGTCGTCGGCGACGGCGGGCAGGCCGGTGGCCCTGGCGAGGGCGTGGGCCTTGAGGAGGGCGTTCTCGGCGAAGGTGACGCCGGTTTCCTTGACGTCGGGGACCTCCGGGTAGGCGTCCGCGCCGACGAGGTCGTGGGTGAGACCGGCGTCGGCGAGGATGGCCCTGAGTTCGGTGATCTTTCCGGTGTTGCGGGTGGCGAGGATCAGTCGGGTCATGGCTCGATTATCCGGGGGTGCAGACCTTGCCGATCTCGGTGGCCGCGTCCGTGACGGGGCTGATGTCGGGGGTGGCGTCGCCGCTCTCGATGGACTTGCGGACGTTGTCTACGCCGGCGCCGAGGTCGTCGACGGCCTTGCCGAGGTCGGCGTTGTCGGACTTGTCGCCGAGGCTGTCGAGTTCGCGGTCGATGTCGTCGAGCGCTTCGCGGGCCTTCGTGGGGTCCTCGGTGGCGGTGGAGACGGCCTCCTGGAGCTTGTTGACGCTGGTGGCTATGGCGTCGGCGGTCTCGACGCAGTCGAGTGCCTTGTCGAGGGCGCCGCAGCCGACGGCGGCGGGCAGGATGAGGGCAGCGGCGGCGATGGTGAGTGCGGTGCGGCGGCGCGCAGACATTCGGAAGGGTCCTCCCCGGTCAACGGACGGGCGCACGGTTCGGCCCGTGCGCCCGTGTGTACAACGACGCCCGTGGGGGCGTTCTTGGTTGCTTCTTTACTCTGCGGAGCGGCCGAGGGCCTCGACCTGGAGGGCGGCGAGGTCGGCGCAGCCGCCGGTGGCGAGGTCGAGGAGGGCGTTGAGCTCCTTGCGGTCGAAGGGCTCGGCCTCGGCCGTGCCCTGGACCTCGACGAAGCGGCCGTCTCCGGTGCAGACGACGTTCATGTCGGTCTCGGCGCGGACGTCCTCCTCGTAGCAGAGGTCGAGGAGGGGGGTGCCGTCGACGATGCCGACGCTGACGGCGGCGACGGTGCCGATGAGGGGCTTGCGGCCGGCCTTGACGAGTTTCTTGGTCTGCGCCCAGGCGACGGCGTCGGCGAGGGCGACGTAGGCGCCGGTGATGGCGGCGGTGCGGGTGCCTCCGTCGGCCTGGAGGACGTCGCAGTCGAGGACGACGGTGTTCTCGCCGAGGGCCTTGTAGTCGATGACGGCGCGCAGGGAGCGGCCGATGAGCCGGCTGATCTCGTGGGTGCGGCCGCCGATCTTGCCGCGGACGGATTCGCGGTCGCCGCGGGTGTTGGTGGAGCGGGGCAGCATCGAGTACTCGGAGGTGACCCAGCCTTCGCCGCTGCCCTTGCGCCAGCGGGGGACGCCTTCGGTGAAGGATGCGGTGCAGAAGACCTTGGTGTCTCCGAAGGAGATGAGGACGGAGCCCTCGGCGTGCTTGCTCCATCCGCGTTCGATGGTGACCGGGCGGAGCTGTTCGGGGGTGCGGCCGTCGATTCGAGACATGCTGCCGAGCCTATCGGCAGACGGGTGAGGGGCCCGTTCCGGTCGGTCGGAATCAGGCCCCTCGTGGTGCGGGGTGGGTGAGGCGTCAGCTCACATCATGTCTTCGATGTCGGCGGCGATCGGGTCGGCGTCGGTTCCGATGACGACCTGGATGGCGGTGCCCATCTTGACGACGCCGTGGGCGCCGGCGGCCTTGAGCGCGGCCTCGTCGACGAGCGCGGGGTCGGCGACTTCGGTGCGCAGGCGGGTGATGCAGCCCTCGATCTCCTCGATGTTGTCGATTCCGCCGAGCCCGGCGACGATCTTCTCAGCCTTGCTGGCCATGTCTTTCTCCCTGCGTTCGGAGCGTTGAGCGCTGTTCCCGGCTCACCGCCTCGGGCTGCCTCCCCGGCCCACCGTAGGCCGGGTTTGTCACGGTAACGCACGGTTGGCCCATCTTCACGGGCGAGTAACCGTCTTGTACCGAAAGATGACGATCGCCGGCGCCCTGTCGTGCGACCGGGCTCCGGGACCGTACCGCGACTGGTCTACACCAGTCTGCAACACCTGCCAAACGAGGCGTGTTTCCGGGAGGACCCCGATGAGCTCCGAGAGCGCGGCCGCGCCGCGGAAGAAGTGGTGGAACAGCCTCTTCCAGGGACTCCAGAAGGTCGGCCGCAGCCTTCAGCTCCCGGTCGCCGTGCTGCCCGCGGCCGGTCTGCTGGTGAGCCTGGGGCGCCTGTTCGAGGCGTATCTCGACGGCCCGTTCTGGGACAAGACGTCGCAGGTCCTGATCGGAGGCGGGGGCGGCATCCTCGACGGCAGTTTGGGGCTGCCCCTGTTGTTCTGCATCGGGGTCGCGATCGGTTTCGCGAAGAAGTCCGACGGTTCGACCGCGCTGGCGGCGGTCGCGGGCTTCCTCGTCTACTACAGCGTGCTCAAGGCGTTCCCGGTCGACGGCTCGGTGACCGCGCAGATGCCGGAGGGCACCCCGCAGAACCCGGGCGTCCTCGGCGGCATCCTGATCGGCCTGCTGACGGCCGTCGTCTGGCAGCGCTACCACCGCACCCGGCTGGTCGACTGGCTCGGCTTCTTCAACGGCCGCCGGCTCGTTCCGATCATCATGGCGTTCCTGTGCTGTGTGCTGGGGGTGCTGTTCGGGCTGCTGTGGGATCCGGTCGGCGACGCGCTCACCGCCTTCTCGCGGCAGCTGATCGACCTGGGCGCGTGGGGTGCGGGCATCTTCGGTGTCGCGAACCGGCTGCTGATCCCGATCGGCATGCACCAGTTCCTGAACACCTTCTTCTGGTTCCAGGCGGGCGAGTACCAGGCGGCGGACGGCAAGGTGGTCCAGGGAGACCTGACCCGCTTCTTCGCGGGCGACCCAGACGCCGGCCTGTTCATGTCCGGCTTCTTCCCCATCATGATGTTCGGCCTTCCCGCGGCCGCCCTGGCCATCACCCACTGCGCGCGCCCGGAACACCGCAAGCGGGTGGGCGGCCTGATGTTCTCGGTCGCCCTGACGTCCTTCGTGACCGGGGTGACGGAGCCGATCGAGTTCTCGTTCATGTTCGTGGCGCCCTTGCTGTACGGGCTGCACGCCTTGCTGACCGGCGCTTCGATGGCGATCACCTGGGCGCTGGGTGCGCATGCGGGGTTCAGTTTCTCGGCGGGCCTGATCGACTACATCGTGAACTGGCACCTGGGCACGAAGCCATGGCTGATCCTGCCGATCGGCGCGTGTTTCGCGGTGATCTATTACGTCGTCTTCCGGCTGGCGATCACTTTGTTCAACATTCCTACACCGGGACGGGAGCCGGAGGAGCTCCAGGAGGAGATGGAGCGTGAGGCCACGAAGTAGCCGCCGGCGCTGCCCGCACCCGCCGTTCGAAGGGCCCCTGGACCGCGACGGTCCGGGGGTCTTCGCGTGCGTTGTCCGGATCGTTACCCGGTCCGGAAAATTCGCAGGTTTCTTATCCAACCCTCACCGTGCTACAACAGGTCTACACCACTTAATGGTGTAGACCATGCGGTCCAGACCATAGGCCGCTCTCCCCTGAGACGCCGCCCTCCCCCGTAGTCATGTCCTCCGGCGGCGCCTTGCCCACTGGAGGAAGTTGATGTCCACGGCCAGCGCCGCCCCTGAGGCGGACAAGAAGAAGCCGGGCGCGGGTGCGATGGCTGTCCTGCAGCGCATCGGCCGCAGCCTGATGCTGCCCGTCGCCGTGCTGCCCGCCGCCGCGCTCCTCATCCGGCTCGGCAACAGCGACATGCTCGGCAAGGAGTCCTTCCCGGACTTCATCAACAAGATCGCCGGATTCATGTACGCGGGTGGCAACGCCATTCTCGGCAACATGGCCCTGCTCTTCGCCGTCGGTATCGCCATCGGGTTCGCCAAGAAGTCCGACGGCTCCACCGCGCTGGCGGCCGTCACCGGTTACCTGGTCTTCAAGGCCGTGCTCGGCACGTTCACCGACGGCAACCTTCCCCAGGAAGCGACCGTCGCCGACGGCAAGATCGTCATGGTCGACAAGGCCGTCGACGCGGGCGTCCTCGGCGGCGTCGTCATGGGCATCGTCGTCGCCCTGCTCTACCAGCGCTTCTACCGGACCAAGCTGCCCGACTGGGCCGGCTTCTTCGGCGGCCGCCGCCTCGTTCCGATCCTCTCGGCGTTCGCCGGTCTGATCCTCGGTGTCGTCTTCGGTTACATCTGGCCGGTCCTCGGCACCGGTCTGCACAACCTCGGCGAGTGGCTGGTCGGCTCCGGCGCGGTGGGCGCGGGCATCTTCGGTGTCGCCAACCGCGCGCTGATCCCGGTCGGCATGCACCACCTGCTGAACTCCTTCCCGTGGCTGCAGGCCGGGTCCTACGAGGGCAAGAGCGGCGACATCGCCCGCTTCCTCGCCGGCGACCCCACCGCCGGACAGTTCATGACCGGCTTCTTCCCGATCATGATGTTCGCCCTCCCCGCTGCCTGTCTCGCGATCGTGCACTGCGCCCGTCCCGAGCGCCGCAAGGTCGTCGGCGGCATGATGTTCTCCCTCGCGCTGACCTCGTTCGTCACCGGTGTGACCGAGCCGATCGAGTTCACCTTCATGTTCATCGCGCCGGTCCTGTACGCGATCCACGCGGTGCTGACCGGTGTCTCGATGGCGCTGACCTGGGCGCTCGGCATGAAGGACGGTTTCGGCTTCTCGGCCGGCGCCATCGACTTCCTGCTCAACCTGGGCATCGCGTCCAACCCGTGGGGTCTGGCCCTGGTCGGTCTGTGCTTCGCGGCGGTCTACTACGCGGTGTTCCGCTTCGCGATCACCAAGTTCAACCTTCCGACGCCGGGCCGCGAGTCCGACGAGGAGCTCGCCGAGCTGCAGAAGGCCGAGGCGAAGTAGGCCGCACGGCCCAGGCAGACGCCGAAGCCCCTGCCTGTTCCAGGGCGGGGGCTTCGGCCGTTGTCCGTCAGAGGTCAGACGCGTCAGATCTCGTACACCGCGCCCGGGTGGGCGACGTCCGTCGGGCCGGTGTAGACGGCCGTGGCGTCGCGCAGGGTCTGCTGGGGGTCCGTCCACGGGGGGATGTGGGTGAGGACCAGCCGGCCGGCGTTCGCGCGCTGCGCGTACGCGCCCGCCTCGCGGCCGTTGAGGTGGAGGTCGGGGATGTCCTCCTTGCCGTGCGTGAAGGACGCCTCGCACAGGAAGAGGTCCGCGCCCGCGGCGAGGTCGTCCAGGCCGTCGCAGACACCGGTGTCACCGGAGTACGTGAGTGTTCTGCCGCCGTGCTCCAGCCGGATGCCGTACGCCTCGACGGGGTGGGCCAGTCTCTCGGTGCGCACGGAGAACGGGCCGATCTCGAAGTGCCCCGGCTTCAGGGTGTGGAAGTCGAAGACCTCGCTCATGGACGAGGCGGACGGCGTGTCGGCGTACGCCGTGGTCAGGCGCTGTTCGGTGCCCTCGGGGCCGTGGACCGGGATGGCGGGGCAGCGGCCGCCGTCGTGGCGGTAGTAGCGCGCGACGAAGTAGCCGCACATGTCGATGCAGTGATCCGCGTGAAGGTGGCTGAGGAAGATGGCGTCGAGGTCGTAGAGACCGCAGTGGCGCTGCAGCTCGCCGAGGGCGCCGTTGCCCATGTCGAGGAGCAGCCGGAAGCCGTCGGCCTCTACGAGGTAGCTCGAGCAGGCCGATTCCGCGGACGGGAACGACCCGGAGCAGCCGACGACGGTGAGCTTCATGGAGCTGGAACCTCCGTGGACGGGGAGGGCTGGGGAAAGGTCGTGCGGTCCGTCGAGCGTAAGGCGCGAAAGGGCCGGTCGCTCCTCAGCCGCCCCGTGTTGTGTGCGATGTCACCCCCCGTCCCGGGGGTGGGACGAGGGGTGACATCGCACAGTTCGTATGAAGTTGTGACCGGCGCGGGTGCCGGCGTGAGCACCGGCGCGGGGCAGGTCCGGTCAGGCCCAGAGCTGGCCCTGCAGGGTGTCGATCGCCGCTTCGGTGGTTTCGGCCGTGTAGACGCCCGTCGACAGGTACTTCCAGCCACCGTCGGCGACGACGAAGACGATGTCCGCCGTTTCCCCCGCCTTGACCGCCTTCCTGCCGACACCGATCGCGGCGTGGAGCGCCGCGCCGGTGGAGACGCCGGCGAAGATCCCCTCCTGCTGGAGGAGTTCACGGGTGCGGGTGACGGCGTCCGCGGAACCGACCGAGAAGCGGGTGGTCAGGACGGAGGCGTCGTACAGCTCGGGGACGAAGCCCTCGTCGAGATTGCGCAGGCCGTAGACGAGGTCGTCGTAGCGCGGTTCCGCGGCCACGATCTTCACGTCGGGCTTGTGCTCGCGCAGGTAGCGTCCGACGCCCATGAGCGTGCCCGTGGTGCCGAGGCCGGCCACGAAGTGGGTGACGGACGGCAGGTCGGCGAGGATCTCCGGGCCGGTGGTGGCGTAGTGCGCGCCGGCGTTGTCCGGGTTTCCGTACTGGTAGAGCATCACCCAGGACGGGTTCTGCTCGGCCAGTTCCTTGGCGACGCGCACGGCGGTGTTGGAGCCGCCTGCCGCGGGGGACGGGATGATCTCGGCGCCCCACATCTTGAGCAGGTCCCGGCGCTCCTGCGAGGTGTTCTCCGGCATGACGCAGACGATGCGGTAGCCCTTGAGCTTGGCCGCCATCGCCAGCGAGATGCCGGTGTTGCCGCTGGTGGGCTCGAGGATGGTGCAGCCGGGGGTGAGGCGGCCGTCCTTCTCCGCCTGCTCGACCATGTGGAGGGCGGGGCGGTCCTTGATCGAGCCGGTGGGGTTGCGGTCCTCGAGCTTGGCCCAGATCCGGACGTCACCGGACGGGGACAGGCGCGGGAGCCGGACCAGGGGTGTGTTGCCCACGGCCGCCAGCGGGGAGTCGTAGCGCATCGGGGATCAGACCATCCCGCCGGCGACGGCCGGGAGGATGGTGACGCTGTCGCCGTCGGAGAGCTTGGTGGAGATGCCGTCGAGGAAGCGGACGTCCTCGTCGTTGAGGTAGACGTTCACGAAGCGGCGCAGCTGGTCGCCGTTCGCCTTGTCGACGATGCGCTCCTCGATGCCGTTGTGGCGGCTCTCGAGGTCGGCGAAGAGCTCGGCAAGGGTGTCCCCGTTGCCCTCGACCGCCTTGGCGCCGTCGGTGTAGGTGCGGAGGATGGTCGGGATGCGGACCTCGATGGCCATGACAGGGGCTCCTGTTGTCGTGGTGGCGTAGGGGCGCGCGGCTGTTGCCCCCGCGCGGGGGCTCGTGCTGGCTGGTGGTGCGCTCGTACGTCAGGTGGTTACGGACGCGGAAGGGCGCGGTCCGTACACATCGCACTCGCGAGGCGGCACAGGTCGACGTGCAGCCGCGCCACGAGCAGCAGCGTGCTCGGCGTCTTGTCGCTCACGTCAGGGAGAACCATGCGGTCATCGTATCGATTCCCGGTCCGCATCCCGGAGTGTGATCTCGCATGATGGACTTTCGCTGCTCAGCATGTGGGCCCGGAGGTGCGATGCCGCCCCGGTCGGGAGTCGTCGAGCGGTCGGGGCCCGGTGTGGCCCGACCACCGCGAGCGCCCGCGAGCACCCCCGGGGCACCTTTCAGTACGCCTCGACGACCTTGACGTCCTCTTCCGTGATCACGCCCTCCACGATGCGGAACGAGCGGAACTGGAACGGTCCCGCGTCGTCGGTGTCGGCGGTGGAGACCAGCACGTAGTGGGCGCCGGGCTCGTTGGCGTAGCTGACGTCGGTGCGGGACGGGTACGCCTCGGTCGCCGTGTGCGAGTGGTAGATGATCACCGGCTCCTCGTCGCGGTCGTCCAGTTCGCGGTAGAGCTTGAGGAGGTCCCCGGAGTCGAACTCGTAGAACGTGGGCGACCGGGCCGCGTTCAGCATCGGGATGAAGCGCTCGGGACGCCCGGACCCCTCCGGTCCGGCGACGACGCCGCAGGCCTCGTCGGGGTGGTCCTCGCGGGCGTGGGCGACGATCTGGTCGAAGAGGGCCTGGGTGATGGTCAGCATGGGGTCAGGATAAGCAGACGGGCAGCGCCGTACCGATGGGCGGTACGGCGCTGCCCGGATGCTGGACGGCAGGGTCGGAACGCGGCGCCGGGGCGGCGGTCAGGCACGGATCCGGACCTCCTGCCGGAACGCCTGTCGGGACTTCCTGCCAGGACTCCCGTCAGGTCTTCTTGGCGAAGGCGACGCCGTGCGGGTTCCGGCTCTTGAGCACCAGGTAGGCGACGCCGAGGAGCAGTCCCCACACCGGTGCGCAGTACAGCGAGATCCGTGCGTCCTTGTCGATGCCCATCATCACGATCACCATGCCGATGAACGCGAGGGCGAACCAGCTGGTGAATGGGGCGCCGGGCGCCTTGAACGCCGACTGGGGCAGTTCGCCGCGGTCCGCCATGGCCCGGTAGCGGATCTGGCTGACCAGGATCATGATCCAGGCCCACATGCCGGAGATGGTCGCGAAGGAGACGACCATCTCGAACGCCTCGCCCGGCCACTGGTAGTTGATCCAGACGCCGATCAGCATCAGCAGCGCGGAGAAGGTGGTGCCGATCAGCGGGGTGCCGCTCCTGGTGAGGCGGGTGAACGCCCGGGGGCCCTGGTGGTTGAGGGCGAGGTCGCGCAGCATCCGGCCGGTGGAGTACATGCCCGAGTTGCAGGACGACAGAGCCGCGGTGAGCACGACGAAGTTGACGATGCCCGCGCCGACGGCGAGGCCCATCTTGTCGAAGGCGGCGACGAACGGTGAGACGCCCGGCTGGAAGCTGGTCCAGGAGACCACCGAGAGGATCATGATCAGCGCGCCGACGTAGAAGACGGCGATGCGCCAGGGCACGGTGTTGATGGCCTTGGGCAGCGTCTTCTCGGGGTCCTTGGACTCGCCCGCGGTGACGCCGACCAGTTCCACCGCGAGGAACGCGAACATCACGATCTGCAGGGTCATCAGCGTGCCGCCGATGCCCTTCGGGAAGAAGCCGCCGTCGGCCCACAGGTGTGTGACGGAGGCGGTGTCGCCGGCGTCTGAGAAGCCGAGGGTGAGGATGCCGAGGCAGATGAGGATCATGCCGATGATGGCGGTGACCTTGACCATCGAGAACCAGAACTCGAGTTCGCCGAAAAGCTTCACCGAGATGAGGTTCGCGCCGTACAGGACGACCGTGAAGACCAGTGCGGAGAACCACTGCGGAAGGTCGAACCAGTACGTCATGTACTGGGCGGCCGCGGTGACTTCGGTCATCCCGGTGACGACCCAGAACAGCCAGTACGTCCAGCCGGTGACGAAGCCGGCGAACGGGCCGATGAACTCACGGGCGTACTCGGAGAAGGACCCCGACACCGGGCGGTACATGAGCAGTTCGCCCAGCGCCCGCATGATGAAGAAGATCACCAGGCCGGCGACGGCATACGCCAGGACGAGACTGGGGCCGGCCTTGGAGATGGCCTTGCCGGCGCCCAGGAAGAGACCGGTGCCGATGGCGCCGCCGATCGCGATCATCTGGATCTGCCGGGCGCCCAGCCCCCGCTGGTAACCCTCGTTCGCGTCCTCTTCGCCCGTTTGCTTCTGTTCGACCTGCGACGAGGTCATGGTGGTGCGCCTTTCTCCATACCGATCCGCGCCGCCGCGTGGTGCGGCAACGGATCCGGTCCTGATCCCCCCGGATATGGATGGAGTACGAGCGGCGGTCCGCCGGCTCGAGCGCACTCGGGAACAGGGGTGGCGTCCCCGAGCGATCGTGAAGATCTATCACGGGCCGGAGGACGGCCGGACGGCTGCCGAGTGGCGCATGTCACGGCCATAGAGGGCTGAATGCCGCAGTCGTCGGCAAAGAGGTCGATCCGCCTTGGGAGGATCGTTATCCGGTTTTGAGTGTCCGTTGAGGGAACGGCGGGGGACGCGGAACGGCCCCGGGCCCCGTCCGCACCGATGACGGTGCGGACGGGGCCCGGGGTGGAGGAGCGGGAGAAGCGCTTCGCGTCAGTTGGCGGGCACCTGCGCGCGGGCGGCTTCCTCGGCGAGCTCGGAGGCCTCGATCTCCTCGTCGCTCTCTCCGGCGTCCCTGCGGCGGACGTAGTCGAGAACCTTGACGAGCTCCTTCTTGACCACAGGGGCCAGGAAGTACAGGCCGGTGATGTTGAACAGGGCCGCCATGAAGAGGAAGGCGTCCGACATGTCCACCAGGGTGCCCAGCGACAGCAGCGCACCCGCCACGACCATGACCGAGAAGACGATCTTGTAGGTGATCTCGGAGGCCTTGCTGGCGCCGAAGAGGTGCGTCCAGCACTTCTGGCCGTAGTAGCCCCAGGTGATGACCGTCGAGAAGGCGAAGAGGATCACGGCGACGGTGAGCAGGTACGGGAACCACGGCAGCGCCGTCCCGAAGGCGTCCGAGGTGATCTCGATGCCCATGCCGGTGCCGCCCACCTCGCCGGTGCCGTTGGCGACCTTCTCACGGGCGTCGAGGTACGCGGGGCCGCCCGCGATGACGATCGTGAGGGCGGTCATGGTGCAGATGACCACGGTGTCGATGAAGGGCTCCAGCATGGCCACCAGACCCTCGGTGGCGGGGCGCTTGGTCTTCACCGCGGAGTGGGCGATGGGAGCCGAACCGATACCGGCCTCGTTGGAGAACGCCGCGCGCTGGAAGCCCACGATCAGGGCGCCGATCAGACCACCGGCGACGCCGCTCGGGTCGAAGGCGCTGGTGAAGATCGTGCCGATCGCGTCGGGAACCGCGGTCACGTTGAAGCTGATGACGAGGAGACAGGCGATGACGTACATGATCGCCATGGACGGCACGAGGCGGCTGGTGACCTGTCCGATGGAGCGCATGCCGCCGATGAGCACGAGGGCGACGAGAGCGGCGATCAGCAGGCCGTAGAAGAGCGCACCGCCCGAACCGGCGAAGAAGCTGTCCTCCTCGCCCGTGACCTTCGTCAGCTGCGCCAGCGACTGGTTGACCTGGAAGAGGTTTCCGCCGAAGAAGGTGAAGAAGAGGATCATGATGGCGGACAGGGTGGCGAGCACCTTGCCGAGAGCCGGCTTGCCGAGCTCCGCCAGACCCTTCCGCAGGTAGAGCATCGGCCCGCCGGAGACCTTGCCGTTCGCGTCGATCTCCCGGTACTTCACGCCCAGGGTGCACTCGACGAACTTGGTGGCCATGCCGAGGAGGCCGCAGAGGATCATCCAGAACGTGGCGCCCGGACCACCGATGGAGATGGCGATGGCGACACCGGCGATGTTGCCGAGGCCGACGGTGCCGGACACCGCGGAGGTCAGCGCCTGGAAGTGGTTGACCTCGCCGGGCGCGTTCTTCTGGTCGTACTTGCCGCGGACGAGTTTGAGCGCGGTCTTGATGTGGCGCAGTTGCGCGAGCCCGAAGTAGGCGGAGAAGAACGCCCCAGCCACGACCAGCCAGCCGACGATCAACGGAAATTCCGTTCCGAAGACAGGAACGGTGTAGAAGACCACATCCATCAGGAAGGTCGAGACCGGATCGAAGAAACCGCTGACGGCCTCATCGATGTTCTGGGCGATGCTGTCAAGTGACATCTGACTACCTCGGGGGGAGGGGGTGCCGCCGCGCGCAGGGCGCAGCGACCGGCCTTACGGTGCGGATGTGAGCGAACGCCGTTGTCCGATCGGCGACTGGGGCACCGGCAGGCGTCCGCGGACATCGGACACCGGCGCTTCAGTTCTTACGCCGGCGGAAACCGGCCACTGCCCGCGGATTCGAGGGGACACGTTCGCGGGACGAGTTGCGAAGTTCTACCACGCACTTCGCCCGGGGGTTAGTGACGCAGATCACACATCATGCCGTCAAGGGCTTGTGGGCAGGAGAATCCCAGGAGCGGTGACGGGATCGTTATGCGGATTTGAGCCTCCGCTGAGCGAACGGACCCATCAGGTGCAATATGCACCGATCCGGCGGGTCGTGTAGGTGCACCATGCACCGATCTCAGGGCATCAGCGTCTCGACGAGCGTCTCCTGGAGCGCACCGAGCCACAGGTACGCCATGACCATGGGTTTGCGCGGATCGGAGTCGGGGAGGCGGTACAGGGCGGCGTTCTCGTCTTCCTCGCCGACGTCGAGCCGGGTGCCGATGGTCAGCCGCAGATCATTGAGAGCACCGAGCCAGTGGAGACAGTCGTCCGAGCCCAGCTCCAGCACGGCGCCGTCGTCCCCGACGGTGCCGAGGGAATCGAGGGTCTTCACGACCGCGAGGGCGTCATCGCGCTTACGGGTGCGCAGGTCCTTCTCGGTGAAGCGCCTGAACTCGGAGGACGCGGCCCGCAGCTCCTCGTCCGGTGTCCCCGCCTCCGGGTCGGCGTAGGCCTCCGGGAAGAGGCGGGCGAGGGCCGGATCGGAGGGCGGCTCGCTCGGCCCCTCGGCGAAGAGGGCGGCCAGCGGGTCCTCGCCCTCGGCGGGCTCGTCACCCGGCCCGATCAGTTCGAGAAGCTGGACCGCGAGGGAGCGCAGGATCGCGACCTCGACCTCGTCAAGGCGTACGGACGCGCCGCCGCCCTGGAGCGGCTCGAAGTGAGAGCTCATCAGCCGCGGTCCTGGGTGAGCGTGGCCCACAGTCCGTAACCGTGCATCGCCTGCACGTCACGCTCCATCTCCTCGCGGCTGCCGCTGGAGACGACGGCGCGCCCCTTGTGATGGACGTCGAGCATCAACTTGTGCGCCTTGTCCTTCGAATAGCCGAAGTAAGCCTGGAAGACATAGGTGACATAGCTCATCAGATTGACCGGGTCGTTGTGCACCAGCGTCACCCAGGGCACATCGGGCTCGGGGACGACGTGCGTCTCCTCCGCCGACTCCGGTCGTTCGATCTCTACGGGCATCGTCACTCCACCCATGCTGCCACCCGAGGGGCCGCATCGCACAAACGGCCCCGCCGCATCATGACGACCCGTCGGAAACGGGATCTCGTCAGAGTGACGAAATGTGCGCTAGCATCGCCGCCATGAACGCTGCAGACCTTGGGCTGCCGGTGGACGTGCCGTCGACCGCGCTCTTCACCGATCAGTACGAGTTCACGATGCTGCAGGCGGCGCTGAAGGCCGGCACGGCCGACCGGCGTTCCGTCTTCGAGGTCTTCACCCGGCGCCTGCCCGAGGGCCGCCGCTACGGCGTGGTGGCCGGAACCGGCCGCGTGCTGGACGCCGTCGAGAACTTCCGCTTCGACGCCGGCGTCCTCGGCTTCCTGCGGCAGCAGCACATCGTCGACGAGCCCACGCTCGAGTGGCTCGCCGGCTACCGCTTCCGCGGCGACATCTGGGGCTACCCGGAGGGCGAGGTGTACTTCCCCGGTTCGCCGATCGTCCGGGTCGAGGGCTCGTTCGCCGAATGCGTGCTGCTGGAGACCGTGATCCTCTCCATCCTCAACCACGACTCCGCGATCGCCGCGGCAGCGTCGCGGATGTCGGCCGCCGCGGGCGGACGCAGGCTCATCGAGATGGGCGCGCGCCGCACCCACGAGCTGTCCGCCGTCGCCGCGGCCCGTGCCGCGTACGTCGGCGGCTTCGACTCCACTTCCGACCTGGCCGCCGGCTTCCGCTACGCCATCCCCACCGTCGGCACCAGCGCGCACGCCTTCACCCTGCTGCACGACAGCGAGCGCGGCGCCTTCCAGGCCCAGGTCGACTCGCTCGGGCGGGGCACGACCCTGCTGGTCGACACCTATGACGTGGCGGAGGCCGTCCGTACGGCCGTCGACATCGCCGGCCCGGAGCTCGGGGCCGTACGCATCGACTCCGGCGACCTGCTGCTCGTCGCGCACCGGGTGCGCCAGCAGCTGGACGAGCTGGGCGCCGCCGACACCAAGATCGTCGTAACCTCCGACCTCGACGAGTACGCGATCGCCTCGCTGGCCGCGGCCCCCGTCGACGCGTACGGGGTCGGCACGCAGCTCGTCACCGGCAGCGGCCACCCCACCTGTTCGATGGTCTACAAGCTCGTGGCGCGCGCCCAGTCCGCCGACCCGTCGGCGCCGCTGCAGCCGGTGGCCAAGAAGTCCCTGGGCGGCAAGCTGTCCATCGGCGGCCGCAAGTGGGCGGCCCGCCGCCGGGACGCCGACGGCATCGCGGAGGCCGAGGTCGTCGGCGTCGGCGAGGTGCCCGCGGAGCTCGCCGAGCGGCAGCTGCTGGTGGAGCTGGTCAAGGGCGGCGAGGTCGTCGCCCGCGAGCCGCTGGACGCGGCCCGTGACCGGCACATCGCGGCGCGCGCCGGGCTGCCGATGTCGGCGATCCAGCTGTCCCGGGGTGAACCGGTGATCCCGACCGAATACGCGTGAGGCCCGCGGTGCCTGCGGCGCCCGCGGCGCCTGCGGGGTGCATGAAGCGCCCGCGATCGGGCACGTGTACGCCGCGGGCCATGACTGCGGGCCGCAGCACCCTCCCGCACGGCGTGGCGAGTGTCTACGCTCGGTAGTTCGTGCCCGTCCCGCCCGTCCGCCGTTCCGACCGTCCCCGCCGAAGCCACCGAAGGAAGCCCGCCATGCACCGCGCCTTGATCGTCGTGGACGTTCAGAACGACTTCTGCGAAGGCGGCAGTCTCGCGGTGGCGGGAGGAGCCGACGTCGCGGCCGCCATCACGGAGCTGATCGGCAACGCCCAGCCGGGCTACCGCTACGTGGTCGCCACCCGCGACCACCACATCGAGCCGGGCGACCACTTCTCCGACAACCCCGACTTCGCCGTCTCCTGGCCACCGCACTGCGTGGCCGGCACGGAGGGTGTCGGCTTCCACCCGAACTTCGCCCCCGCCGTCGCCTCCGGCGCGATCTCCGCGGTCTTCGACAAGGGCGCGTACGCGGCGGCCTACAGCGGCTTCGAAGGTACGGACGAGAACGGGACGACGCTCGCGCAGTGGCTGCGGGCGCGTGACGTCACCGAGGTCGACGTGGTCGGCATCGCGACCGACCACTGCGTGCGGGCGACGGCGCTGGACGCGGCCCGTGAGGGCTTCACGACGCAGGTGCTGCTCGACCTGACGGCCGGGGTGTCGCCGGAGACGACCGGGCGGGCGCTGGAGGAGCTGCGGGGGGCGGGCGTCGAGCTGAGCGGCAAGCCGGTCGTCTGACCGGGCGGCGGGGCCTGGGCACGCGCCAGGGGGGCGTCCCGCGCCGAGCCGGTCGTCTGCCTGGCGCGCACCATTGGGGCGTCCCGCGCCCGGACGGGGTCGGGCCGGGTGACGTCCGGCCTGCCGGTGGCCGGGGCCGCTGCGCGGGGCTTGTCCCCTCCCCGCCCTTCCCGAAACCGGGGCTCCGCCCCGGACCCGACACCTGTGTGCGCGCGGCGTAGCCCGCTCCCCCGCAGCGGGGCTCCGCCGCGCTGCGGGGCAGGCCCCGGCTCTGAACCGCCGGACATGGGGAGACATTGACGCGAGCACGAGGACGGGGCGGAAGCCCTGCCGCGCCGCGCAGCGTGGCCGTGGCCCGGGCCGTTTCTGGGCACGGGGCCGGGCCCCGGCCCCGTGCCCAGGGACGGCGCTCCGCGCGGTGGCCTCAAACTCCCCCTACCGCCTGGCCTGGCCGGGGGAGTACCCCGGCCAGGCTGGAATTGCCGCTCCGCGGCACACACCAGCCCCTGGCGGCACATCCGGTCCCGCCACGGGCATCTCCAGCCCCACCGAAGGCACGTTCGGCCGCCGGGGGCACGTTCAGCCCCGCCGGCGATTGAGGCGCAGTCCCCGGGGCAGAGCCCCGGGGAGGGGTCAGGCGGCTGGGCGGCGGAGGAGGGCGCGGGCCGGGTGCCAGAGGGGGGAGGCGGCGCCCTCGTCGGCGCGCCACAGCAGGCCCTCCGGGTGGTGCAGCACCGCCGTGATCTCGTCCGGCGTCGGCGGCTCCGCGTTCCCCCGCAGATACACCGCCCTGAAGCCGAGATTCCGCAGCCGCGTAAGCGCTCGCGCGCGGTTCGCCGCGTGGACCAGGAAGCGAACCGTTCCTCCGCCGTCGGCCGGGCTGGGCAGGCTGAGCGCGACGACGACACTGCCGTTCGGCAGCTTGCAGAAACCTCCGCCGGGCATGCGGAACCACTCCCCCGTGAGTCACTGTCAATAAGAACCTCGGTCAGACGCACCTAAACACGATCGGCCGCCGCCCGCTAGAGGGCGACGGCCGATCATGCTTTGACCTGCGGTGTTACGAATTACTTGGTCGACGGACCGACCTTGACCGTGATCGTCTGGCCGCTGCGCGGCTCCTTGACGATCGAGATCTTGGTGTTGGTGTCAGTTACCTGAACGCTGCCCGTCGGGTTCTCGGCATACCAGTAGGTGCCCTTGCGGTCGTCGAAGACCGGGTTGCCGCGCTGCGAGGCGATCCAGTGCGGCTTGTCCGCGTTGTGCAGCCAGAAGCTGTCCGTGCGGTACCGGCTGAACGTCGAGTCGAACGTCTGGATCTTGTTGCGGAGCAGCTTGCCGTCCGACCACTTCATCGGCTTTGCGTGGGCGTCGATCGGAAGGACGAGACCCTGGCCCGGGTGGGCGCTGGTGTTGTTGTCCTTCTGCGAGGTGTCCCACTGCCAGATCAGCAGACCGCTCTGGTAGGGGTAGTGCTCGACCCAGCTCGCCCGGTCGCCGGTGAAGCCGAAGTTGTACGGGCCGACCTCGAGGGTCTTGTCGTACGACACGTACTGGCGGTTCTCGGCGATGTAGTACTGCTCGTACTCGTTCGTGAAGGACTCGCCGATGCGGCTGAAGCCCTCCGCGGTCCAGCCCTCGACCTCGCCCTCGGCGTCGTCGGAGAAGACCGGCGCGCCGTCGGCCGTGACGGTGATGGCGTCGGCCGCGAAGCCCTTGCCGGCGACGCCGCCGTCCGTCTGGTAGCGGAAGCGGACGTCGACCTTCTGGCCCGCGTAGGCGTCCAGCGAGTAGACGAGCTTCTGGTGGCCCTCGGAGGGGCCGGTCAGCGCCGGCCTGTCGCTCGAGTCACGGGTGATGGCCTTGCCGTCGGCCGTGCCGTCCACCGGCGTCCAGTTGGCGCCGCCGTCCGTCGAGACCTCGGTGTAGAGGTAGTCGTAGTCGGCCTCGATGTCCCACCAGCCGTCGAGCTCCAGCGAAGCCGTCGACGTGCCGGTGAGGTCGACCGTGCGGGACAGGGTGTTCTTGAGGTCGTCACCCATGTCGCTCCACCACTGCTTGGAGCCCTGGGCGGGCTTCACGACAGTCGTGGTGACGGCCTTCTTCGGCAGCTCGACGACGAGCGCCTGCGGCTTCTTGGTGTTGTACGCCGACACACCCAGGGTGTGGGTGGACTTCGTCGCCGCCTTGGCCGTCTCGTAGTTGAGCCAGCCGAGCTGCAGCTTGTCCCAGGCGGTCATGTCGCCGGGCAGGTCGCCGATGGAGTCCTTGCCCGCGCCGAGCCAGGAGCCGGCCGACATCAGGGTCCAGAAGCCGGTCGAGTTCTCGCCGCCGCCGGAGGTGTCGTAGTGGTCCGGCAGGCCGAGGTCGTGGCCGTACTCGTGGGCGAAGACGCCGAGGCCGCCGTTCTCGGGCTGCACGGTGTAGTCGCCGACCCAGATGCCGGTGTCGCCGATCTGGGTGCCGCCGGCCTTGTTGTCCGCCGGGCCGGACCTGCCGGCGTCGGTGCCGTAGGCGTACCAGCGGTGTGCCCACAGGGCGTCGGGGCCCTGGGCGCCGCCGCCGGCCGACTCGTCCTCGCCCGCGTGGACGAACTGGAAGTGGTCGATGTAGCCGTCGGCCTCGTTGAAGTTGCCGTCGCCGTCGAAGTCGTAGCGGTCCCACTTGTCGTACTCGGCAAGCGTCGCCTTGATCTCGGCGTCGGTCTGCCCCTTGGCCTTCTGGTCGGCGACCCAGGCGTTGACGCCGTCACGGACGGCGTCCCAGGCGCTGGCGCAGGTGGACTGGCCGCAGTAGTTGGAGCCGTAACGGGCCTCGTTGTACTCGACCTTGACCCAGTCGGAGACCGTGCCGTCGACCGAGTAACGGCCGGAGGAGGTCTTCTCGTAGTAGGTCTTCAGGGAGTGCTTCGGCTGCCCGTTCTCGTCCTTGCCGGTGCCGAAGTACAGGTCCTGGAAGTGCTCCCGGTCGTAGTCCGCCTGCCAGGCGGTCGAGTTGTCCTTCGACCGGTCGGGCTCGGCGATCTCGTTGTGCAGCGGCCCGGGCGTGCCGCCGTACTTCTTGACCGGCGGCTTGGGGCCGTCGGGGCCGTCCGGGTCGAACATCGTCGTGTCGTCGACCTTGTCGCCGAACTCCACGAGGATGGTGAAGATCTTGTCGGTCTTCTCCCGGGCGAGCTCGACGTACTTCTTGTCGTCGAGCTTGACGACCTTGGAGCCGCCACGCGTCCGCACATCGGCCTTGCCGGATATGACCTGCTCCAGGGCCGCCTGGCGCTGTGCCTCCTCCTGCTTGCTGAAGGGTCCTTCGAGGTCGTGCTCGACATGGCCCTTGTGCGGTGCCGGGTCGTGCCGCTCGATGCCCGCAGGGTCCGCCGACTTCTGGCCGTCGGCCTGCGCGCTGGTGAACGCCGAGGCGGTCGCAGTGGTCGCGGCAAGGGCCACGAGCACCGCGGATGCTCTGAACGTCCGTCGCTTACTGGTCACTTGATGGTGTCCTCCCCCGCGTCCCGTCGCTGCTGCGGACCGGAATGTGGGGTCGTCCGCGCGCACGGTATCGCGTCTCAAGTGACGACATTCGACCGGAGTTGAGGGAGAAAAGACAGACCTTGACTTGGACAGGCCAACTGCACTATGCAGAAGCACGGATCCGTTATCCGGACGAAGGCGAATCAGGACAAGAGGCGCACATTTTCGGCCACTTGGCCGAACGAATGAACCAGTGCGCCCCCCATGCACCGGCACCGTGTGTTAGGTCACGCTTACTGCCGGTTCCGCAGGGGCATCCAGCATCGTAGAGTCTCAAGTCAGTGCGAACTGTCCAGACTTCGACCTGCCCCTGTCCCGAGGACGGATACCGTCATGCCGCGTCCGACTGCCGCACAGCTCGCCTACGGTTCGGCCACCGTCGTCTTCTCGACCGTCGCCCTCCTGCTGCTGACCCGCACCACCAACGGCGTCGCGGTCGCTGCGATCGGCATCGCCTCACTGGCGCTCGGACTCCTGGTCGCGGTGACGCTGCCCGTGCGCCGCAGGACCGGGCCGGCCAGGGCCGCCGCCGCGGCAGCGGTCCCGGCCGCCGCCCCTGACGGACTCACCGCCCGGGTCCCCGCGGCGCGTGCGCACACCGGGGCCGAGGCCAGGACCGGCGAACACTCACTGCGCCGCTGACACCACGACGGTCTTGCCCGCCTTGTCGTGCAGGCCCTGCCGGTACGGCTTGTCGGTGAGCACGGTGATGACGATGACGATCCACCAGATGCAGTAGCAGCACACCAGCGCGGGCACCCAGAGCACCGCCGCCCGCAGGAACGAGGATCCGACGTCCGGCACCCGGCCGTCGTTGAGCATCGCCGTCCGCAGCTTCATGATCTTCTTGCCGAGGGTCTGCCCGTTGTTCTTCGCCGTCATGATCGTGTCGTAGCCGATGTAGGCGACGAGGGTGATCAGCGACCACAGCCACTGCTCGCCGGAGTTCACCCGGTCCGCGACCTCGTCCCAGTCGTCGCCGCCGTAGGTCCCTTCGATGCCGCCGAAGAACAGGGAGATGAGTACCAGCGGCACAAAGACGATGATCATGTCGATCAGCCTGGCCAGCACCCGTTTGCCGAACGGGGCGAGCGGCGGCATCCCCGCGAGTGGATCGGCGCCGCCGTACGGGCCGCCGTAGGCGCCCGCGTCGTACCCGGGGGGCTGCCCGCCGCCGCCGGCACCGTACGCCCCGCCGGTTCCTCCGTAGGGCGAGTCGTACGGTGAACTGCCGCCTGCGGCGGGGCCGTTCCCGGGGGGCGGCGTCGGCCCGCCGGGCTCCTTCGGCTCCTGCGGCCTCTTGCGGAGCGGGTCTTCGTCGGGCGGCGGTCCGGTCGGCGGCTGATCGTTGCTCATGGGGGCAGTGCACCCCGGCCCCATGAGCCCCGCAACGGCTCACGGGCGTTCGGGGGAACCGCCGCACGAGCCTTACGACGACGGCGTCAGCCGGTCACGAACGTGTGCGCCGCCTTGTCGTGCCAGCACTGCCGCCACGGCCGGTCGAAGAGGCACCAGAGCACATTGAGCACACCGACGACAAGGACGCCGAGCACGCCGTAGAGGAGCCAGCGGCGCAGTGCACCGCCGAAACCGGGCGGCTCGTGGGTCTCGATGTCCACGACCTTCAGACCGCAGAGCTTCTTGCCGAGCGTCCGCCCCCACTTGGCGGTGGGCAGCGACTCGTACAGCACGCCGAGGATTAGCAGGGCACCGAGGACGATGCCCAGATGGCCGGCGGTGGTGCCGTCGAGCAGCCAGACAGTGACCGTCTCGCCGGACAGCTTCGCCGCCTCGATCTTGTCGTCGATGTGGGCGCGCGTCTGCGCGAGGACCGGGACGGCGACCGCGCCGACGAGCGCGCCGAGCAGCACCGTGTCGATCAACCGGGCGGCCAGCCGCTTGCCGAGACCCGCGGGCCGGGCGGCCGCCTGTGCCTGCGCGGCGGCGAGAAACGGGTCGTTGACCGGGGGCTTCCAGGGCAGGACCGGCTCGCCCTCGGCGGTGCCCGGCGACTGCGCGAGCTGGTGCACCTGCTGCGCCCACGAGGCGGCGCCGCCACCGGCGCTGCTGGTCACCGGCGGCTGGGACTGTGCGGGCACCTGGGGCTGGGCCGGGGCCTGCTGCGCGGCCTGGGCGTGCGGGGCCGGCTGGGCGTGGGGAGCCTGCTGGGCGTGGGGAGCCGACCGGGCCTGCTGGGCGGCCGGGGCCGGCTGCGCCTGGGCCGCCGGGGTCCGGGCAGCGGCGGGCGTTTGCGGTGCGGCGGCGGACTGCGGGCCGTGCTGCGCCGGGCCCGGCCGGCCGGGAGCCGCCCCGGCTTCGCCGCCGCCCGGGCGCGGCGGCGCCGCGCCGTCGGCCTGCCCCGGGCGCTGGGCCCGGATGGTGACGGTGTTCTCCGCCGGCTGGTGCGGGCCCGGCGTGCGGCGGGCTGACGTCCCCTCCCCTGCCGGCTGCCCCGTACTGGCGCCCGGCCCCTGGCCGGGACGGACGGCGCGGATGGTGACGGTGCCGTCCGCCGGCGGCTCACCGGAGGATGACGTGCTCACGGGACGGACGCCGCCGGGGACCTCGTCGGCTGCCGGCCCGGCCTGCGGGCCCACGGACCGTACGCCGGGAAGCCGGCCGCCGGTCGGATCGGCGGGCCGGGCGGGTTCGGCCGGGCGGCGCGGGTCGGCCGGTGCGCCGGACGCCGCAGGCCGGTCGGCGGTACGGGGGTCGCCGCCCCACGAGACCCGGTTGTCGAGGTCGCCGCCGAAACCGGCCTGACGCGAGGTGTCGGCCTGCCAGGCGGTGGCGGGCTCGGGGCGGGAGGGTTCGTCCGACGGCTCCTCGTCGAGGAACACCGGGCCCGTCTCCTCGACCGAGGGAGCGGGCGGGGCGGCGGCCGACGCGGCCGGCGCGGAGGAGGCCGCCGACCGTGGCGGGGCGGGCATCGGCTCGTCCGCCTTGGGGGCGGGCCTGCTCGTGCCGGGCACCCATGCCGCTCCGTTCCAGTACCGGACATATCCGGGAATGGACGGGTCCGGGTAGTAGCCGGGCGTGGGGCTGCCGTCACCGGTCGCCGGGGTTGGGGCGCTCATCACCGTGGTCCCGTATCTCTTCGAGGCCTCAATTCAAGGCACCACATCTATCAGACCCGCGCGCACCGCTGGGCCGGTCCTGCCGTAACGACCCCTTTCCAGTCACGGGACAGTCACGGAAAGTTACTACGGAAAGTCGCGTCATGACCGCGGGGCAGGGCGCTCTCCTCCCCTGAGGCCCACTCACCGGGCCGCCGCAGCAGGCGCAGAAGGAAGGAAGAGACCCATGCAGAACGTGGTGGAACGCGAGCTCGAACTGAAGCTGGTGCTGTCGCCGGAGCGCAACGTCCCCGTACCGGCCCGGCTGAGTTACCGTGCGGACGACCCCTATGCCGTGCACATCGTCTTCCACGTCGGCTCCGAGCATCCCGTCAACTGGACGTTCGCCCGCGAGTTGCTGATCGAAGGGGTGTCCCGGCCGTGCGGCACGGGGGACGTGCGGGTCTGGCCGTCGAAGAGCCAAGGGCGTGGCGTCATCCTCATGGCGCTGAGTTCACCCGATGGGGAGGCGTTGCTGGAGGCGCCGTCCACAGGGGTGTCGGCCTGGCTGGAGCGGACGCTGCGGGTCGTGCCGCCGGGTTCGGAGCCGGCGGCGCTCGGCCTCGACGAGGCCCTGGCGGAGCTGCTCGCTCCGGCCGGGGCGGACGAGATGCGGGCGCACGGCTCCTCCGGTGACCCGCAGGACGGCGATGCCTGAGGGGTGTGGACCGGCGGCGTCCGCCCGGGACGGGTCAGAAGAGCTTGCCCGGGTTGAGGATGCCCAGCGGGTCGAAGGTCTGCTTGATGCCGCGCTGCAACTCGAGGCTCACGGGGCCGAGTTCGCGGGCCAGCCATTCCTTCTTGAGCACCCCGACGCCGTGTTCGCCGGTGATGGTGCCGCCCAGTTCCAGACCGAGCGCTATGATCTCGTCGAAGGACTCGCGGGCGCGCCGCGACTCGTCGGGGTCGAGGTGGTCGAAGCAGACGACGGGATGGGTGTTGCCGTCACCGGCGTGGGCGCAGACGCCGATGGTCAGGTCGTACTTCTGTGCGATCGCGGCCGTGCCGTCGATCATCGCGCCGAGCTTCGACCGCGGTACGCACACGTCGTCGATCATCGTCGCCGACTTGACGGTCTCCAGGGCCGTCAGCGACATCCGGCGGGCCTGGAGCAGCAGTTCGGACTCGGCGACGGTGTCCGCGGGCACCACCTCGCTCGCCCCCGCGGCCTCGCACAGCGCGCCGACGGCGGCGAGGTCGGCCGCGGGATCGGGCGTGTCGAAGGCCGCGAGGAGCAGGGCCTCCGTCGTCTCCGGCAGCCCCATGTTGGCCAGTTCGTTGACCGCGCGGACCGTGGTGCGGTCCATGATCTCGAGGAGGGACGGGGTGTGGCCGCGTTCCATGATCGCGCAGACGGCGTCGCAGGCGGTGGCCGCCGAGGGGAACTCCGCGGCGAGCACCAGCTGGGCCGGCGGCTGGGGCCGCAGCGCCAGGACCGCTTCCACGACGATGCCGAGGCTGCCCTCGGAGCCGACGAAGAGCCGGGTCAGGTCGTATCCGGCGACCCCCTTCGCGGTGCGCCGGCCGGTGTCCAGCAGCCGTCCGTCGGCGAGGACGACCTTCAGCCCGAGGACGTACTCGGCCGTCACCCCGTACTTGACGCAGCACAGGCCGCCGGACGCGGTGCCGATGTTGCCGCCGATCGTGCACATCTCCCAGCTCGAAGGGTCGGGCGGGTAGTACAGCCCGTGCTCGCCCACGGCCCGTGAGAGCACGGCGTTGACGACGCCCGGTTCGACGACGGCGATCCGGTCGACCGGGCTGATCTCCAGGATCCGGTCCATCTTCGTCAGCGACAGCACGATGCAGCCGTCCGACGCGTTGGCCGCGCCCGACAGGCCCGTACGGGCCCCCTGCGGCACGACCGGCACCCGCAGGTCCGTGGCGGTGCGCATCACGTGCTGCACCTGTTCGACGGTGCGCGGCAGGACCACGACGGCTGGGGTGCCCGCCGCGCAGAAGCTCGCCATGTCGTTGCCGTACGACGCGGTGACGTCCGGGTCGGTGAGAAGGGCTTCGGCGGGCAGACCGTCGCGCAGCCGCTCGAGGAGATCGTCCATGATCCCAAGCCTCGCACCGGGGGCCATCGGTGTGAACCCGTCTGCGTTCCACTCCATGGGTCAGAGTGTGTTCTTCGTATCGGCTGTGCGCTGCCGCACAGTGAGCGCCATGAAGAGCGAAACCCTGAAGAACGCCGCTGTCAGCACGCTGGTCGGCGCGACACTGGTCACCGGGGTGATCGTGCTCGCGCCCGGTTGGGGGAAGGACGCGCCGCCGCCCGCCCCCGGTCCCGTGGCCAGGGCGATGGCCGCGGCGGACACCGGAGCGCCCGCCTCGCTCACCGATCTCGACGCGCTGATCCGCAACCGGGAGCGCTTCGTCCGCAGCCATCCGGGTGACCGGCGGTCGTGGGCGGCGCTGGGCTCCGCGTACGTGGAACGCGGCACCCGGTTCGGAGACACGGCGGACTACCCGAAGGCGGAGCGCGCGCTGAAGCGGTCACTGGGCGCGGTGCCCGCCGCCAAGGGCAACGTCGACGCGCTCGTGGGGCTGGCGGAGCTGGCGAACGCCCGGCACGACTTCGCGGGCGCGCGCGGTCACGCCGAGCGGGCCAGGAAGCAGCAGCCGGAACGCTGGTCGGTGTATCCGGCGCTGATCGAGGCGTACCACGGGCTCGGCAAGTACGCGGCCGCCGGAAAGGCCATGGACAAGCTGCTGGAGCTGCAGAGCGGACCGCAGGTGCAGGGGATGGAGGCGCGGGTCTACTGGAACAAGGGCTGGCGCGAGGACGCGGCGGCTCTGGCGTACGGCGCGACCGCGAACTCCCGTACCCCCGCCGAGAAGGCCGTCGCGCTGCACCGTGAGGGCGAGCTGGCCTGGGAGCGCGGCGAGGCCGCGGACGCGGTGGAGCACTACACGAAGGCGCTGAAGGCCGTGCCGGGCGGCCACCGGTCACTGGCCGGCCGGGCCCGCGCGCTGGCGGCACTGGGACGCACGGACGAGGCGCTGGAGGACTACCGGTCGGCACTGGCGAAGGTGCCGCTGCCCGAGTACGCGCTCGAGTCCGGTGAGCTGTACGAGTCGCTGGGCCTGAGCGGTGACGCGGCCACCCAGTACGAGCTCATGCGGCAGCAGGTCACCCGTGCCGGTGAGCACGGCGTGAACGGGGACCTGGTGCTGGCCCGCTACGAGGCCGACCACGGGGACCCGGCCGCCGCGGTGCGCCGGCTGCAGGGCGAATGGCGGCGCGGCCACCGCAGCGTGTACGTCGCGGACGCCATGGGGTGGGCGCTGTACAAGGCGGGCCGGGCCGACGACGCGCTGCCGTTCGCGCGGCTCGCGACCGACCAGGGGCTGCGCAGCGCCCTGTTCTCGTACCACCTGGGCGAGATCGAGCGCGCGCTCGGCGACTACGGTCCGGCGCGGCGTCACCTCGACGAGGCGCTGCGGACGAATCCGCACTTCTCCCCGCTGCTGGCGCCGCTGGCGCGTGAGGCACGGGACGCGCTCGGCGAGCCGGAGGCGGGCGGGCCGACGGATATGACGGGTGACGGGCCGTCGCCGCTCGAGTCGCCGGCACCGCCTCAATCGCCGTCCGCGTCGGCTCCGGCGGCTCCGTCGCCGTCGGACTCCTCTTCAAAGGCCCCGGCGGCCCCTTCGGAGCCTTCGGCCACTTCGGCTCCTTCGTCTCCCTCGGCGTCTTCGGCCTCTTCGGCTTCTTCGGCGGGCTCGGTGCCGGACGGTGCGGCGGCGTCGCAGGCGCCGGCCGCAGCACGGCCCGCTCCGGAGCTGCGGCCGGTGCAGCGCTCGGCGACCGCCGACTCGGCGGTGGCCACGACCGGCTGACCGCCCCGCCCGCTACGGGCGCAGGGCGGCGTGGACGATGAGGTTGTCCACCGGATGGCCCTCGTCGTCGAAGGCCCCGTCGCAGGTGATGAGACGCAAGACCCGGTCGTCGGTCGCCCCGTAGACCCGCTCGGTCGGGAACGCCTTCTTGCTGACGGTCTCGGTGGCGGTGACGGTGAAGCGGTGCGCCGTCCCGGCGGCGTCGCGGACGGTGATGTCCGCGCCCCGACGGATGTCCCTCAGGTCGTGGAAGACGGCCCGGCCGAACCGCGTCTCGTTGTGGCCGATGATCACGGCGGCGCCGAGCTCGCCCGGGACGGCCGCGCCGGTGTACCAGCCGGCCGTCATGCCCTTCTCCGCGGGCGGTACCTCGACCGTGCCGTCCGGCTGCAGGCCGAGCCGCATGAGTGCGCTGCGCACGCCGATCGAGGGGATCGCGACCTGTACGGGTTCGGCGGCCGTCCGGCGCCTGTCGGGGGACGCCGGGGCGGGTGCCGATGCGGTGGACGCCGGTGGCGCGGGGTCGGGGGCGGCCGTCCGCTGCGGTGCCGAGCATCCGGCGACTGCGGCGAGCACCAGGCACACGGCGGCCGTGAGCGCGCGGGCCGGCCGGGCGGTCCGGTGGCGGGGTCGGGACATGGAGGACTCCGGGCGGGGTCGACGTGAGGGCCGGCCTCTTCGGTCACGGCGTGCGCCGTGACCGAAGAGGCCGGGACGGAAGAGTCCGCCGCGTCCGCGCAGGTGCGCACGGGGGCGTACGGCGGGCCGGTGGGTGATTCAGACGCCTTGGGCGCCCTTGCGGCGGCGGAGCACGAGCGTGCCAGCTCCCGCGAGCAGGGCGATCCCCGCCGCGGAACCGGCGAGCGCCGTGCCGGTGGTTGCCCCGGCGGCGGGGCGTTCACCCGCGTCCACGCCGCCCCGCGGGGCCGCCGGCGCGGGGGCCGCGTCCCGTCGCTCGGCGGGCGCCGGCGCCGGCTTGTCGCCTGCCGCAACGCCGCCGCGCGGCGCCGCCGACGGGCCGCGGTCCTGCGACGGCCGGGGCGCGTCGTCGCCGCGGGCGGGGGCGGGTACGGGGGTGGTGCCGTCGGCGCTCGGGGCGGGGGTGCGGTCGGCGCTCGGGACGGGGGCGCCGTCGGCGGCGAACGCCGGTGCGGACGGCAGGAACGCGGCGCCGGCCACGAGCGCGGCGACCGCGACGGTGCGCAGGGTGGGACGGTGGGTCATGGGGGATGGCTCCATTCCGACTGGCTTTCGAATCACCCGGATCCGCAAGACCACGGGCTCGGCCACAGGCTGTCGGGGAGTTGTGAGGAAGCTGTCAGACCGCTGTGGTCATCCCGTCAGGTCCCGCCGCCGGGAGCCGCAGCGTGAACACGGCGCCCCGCCCCTCGCCGCCGCTCACTTCGACGGTGCCGCCGTGCGCCTCGGCCAGTTGGCGCACGATCGCCAGACCGAGTCCGCTGCCCCCGGTGCGCCGGTTGCGGGACTTCTCCGCCCTCCAGAAGCGGTCGAAGACGTACGGCAGGGCGTCCGCCGGGATGCCGCTGCCCGTGTCGGCCACCTCCACGGCGACGGTGCCGGCCTCCGCCTCGTACGCCCTCAGGGTGACGCTGCCGCCTGCCGGGGTGTGGCGTACCGCGTTGGAGAGGAGGTTGCCCAGGGCCTGGCGCAGCCGTACCGGGTCGGCCGTCAGGACGGGTACGGCCGCGCCGACGACGGTCTTCAGCGTGACTCCGGCGGCCTCCGCGAGACCTTGGTGCGCCGCGGTGGCCTGGCCGAGCAGTTCGCCGACGCGCAGGGGCTCCGGGTGCAGGCGCAGGGCGCCGGCGTCGGCCTCCGACAGGTCCCGGAGGTCGTCGATGATGTGCTGGAGCTGCACGGCCTCCTCCAGGAGGGAGGAGACGAGAGCCGGGTCGGGTTCCGCGAGCCCGTCCTGTGCCGCTTCCAGCCAACCGCGGATGTTGCTCAGGGGTGTGCGCAGTTCGTGGGCGACGTCGCTGACCATCGCCTTGCGCTGCCCCTCGAGCCGGGCACGGTGGGCGGCCATGTCGTTGAAGGCCGCGGCCAGGCGACCGATCTCGTTGTCGGCGCTGACGGGCACCGGCTCCGGGTGGCCGTCCTTCATCCGCTGGGCCGCGCCTGTGAGCGCCTGCAGCGGCCGTACCAGGCGGGTGGCGGCGAGCAGGGAGGCCCCGAAGGTGAGAGCCAGGACGAGGGCCGCCGCGCCCGCGATACGGGCCGTGTTCGCCGGCGACAGGTCGAAGCCGGGCACGTTCGCCGTGTCGGCATCGCCGATGAACAGCAGCGCGGGCGAGGCGACGTATGCGCTGAGCTGTTCGCGCCGGGCGGTGCCGACACAGGAGGCGACGACCCGGTCCTGCTCGTCGTCGGCCTCGCGCGGGGCGGGCATCGGCTGCGGGGGCAAACTCCAGGAAAGGTCCGGGTTCAGCCGCACCTCGTCGAAACCCTGGCGGACGAGGCAGGCGTTGGCGAGGTCGTCGAGGGCGGCGAGCGCCTTCGCCTCGGTGGCCGTGGGGGTGTCGAGGGCGTCCGTCGGGCACCGGGCGCCCCGGGCACGGTCGGGATCGTTGCCGACGGTCTGGATGCGGGGCCGGCCGCTCGGCTCTTCGACGACGTCCACGGCGATCCCGTATCCGGTCAGGCAGTCGGCGGCGCGACGTGCGGCGTCGTGCAGGCGGGTGCGTTCGCTCGCGGTCAGTTCGAAGGGGCCCACCGCGCGGGGGTCGATGCGGTCGGCGGTGCCCGGCTGGGCGCCGCCGGCCGGCGCGAGCGCCGTGTCCGGGGAGAGCGGGTCGACGACGGCCGAGGCCGTGGGTGGCAGGGCGGGGACCGGGCCCGCCGAGTCGGCGGAGTCGGCGGAGTCGGCGGAGTCGGCGAGGGGCGTGCGCTGCTGGGTGGTCAGGGCGATCCGACGGCCGGTCTGCGCGGCCAGTTTCCGCAGCGTGGCGTCGACGCCGTCCCATTCGGGGTGGGTGGCGGCGTAGCCGAGGAGGGTGTTGTAGATCCGGGCGTCGTCGGCGAGGTTCTGGCCCTGTTCCTGCTTGATCGCACCGGAGGTGGTCTGCACGGCGAGCCAGGCGGTGGCGGCCACGGAGCAGGCGGCGACGAGGGCGGAGACGGCCAGCAGCCGGCCCAGCAGGCTCTTGCGGAGCGGCAGCCGCCCCGGGCTCGTGCGTTCCCGCTCAGCCCGCGGCACGGGAGGCGCCCTTGTCCGGGTCCGTCAGTTTGTAGCCGACGCCGAAGACCGTGAGCAGACGTACGGGGCGGCGCGGGGCGGATTCGATCTTCTTGCGCAGGTTCATGACGTGGACGTCGACGGTGCGGTCGCTGATGTACCGGTCGTAGCCGTGGAGTTCGGCGAGCAGCAGCTGTCTGGTGAAGACCCGGTCGGGCTCGGCCGCCATGGCGGCGAGGATGCGGAACTCGCCGGGTGTGCACTCCACCGGCTCGCCGTGGACGGTGACTTCGTGCCGGTCGGGGTCGACGTGCAGCGCGCCGACGGCCAGCGCCGCCGACGGCCGGGCGGCGGCCACGGGCCGGGTGCGGCGGAGCAGTGTGCGGACCCGGGCCATCAGTTCCCGCGGGCTGTAGGGCTTGGTCATGTAGTCGTCGGCCCCGAGGTCGAGGCCGAGCAGCAGGTCGTCCTCGGTGGTGCGGGCGGTGAGCATCAGCACCGGCAGTTCGCGGGCCTCGGCGCGCAGCACGCGCAGCACGTCCAGCCCGTCGGCGCGGGGCATCATCACATCGAGCAGCAGCAGGTCGGGTTCGCGTCCGCGGACGGCGTCGATGGCCGCTCTGCCGTCGCGTACGAGGGTGACCGCATGACCCTCGTGTTCCAGGTACCGGCGTATCAGTTCGGCCTGTTTGCCGTCGTCTTCGGCCACCATGACGTTTGCGCACACACCGACGATCGTAGGCGGGCCGGTGGAACGGCCGCGGCCCCACGGGTCAGGGTCCGGGGGGCCGCGGCGGTGCCGGGGGCGAGGGACTACAGGTTTCCGCGCTTCTCCTGCTCGCGCTCGATCGCCTCGAAGAGCGCCTTGAAGTTGCCCTTGCCGAAGCCCATCGAACCGTGTCGCTCGATCATCTCGAAGAAGACCGTGGGGCGGTCCTGGACCGGCTTGGTGAAGATCTGCAGCAGGTAGCCGTCCTCGTCGCGGTCGACCAGGATCTTCAGCTCGCGCAGCGTCTCGACCGGCACCCGGGTCTCGCCGGCCCACTCGCCGAGCGTGTCGTAGTACGAGTCGGGGGTGTCGAGGAACTGGACGCCCGCGGCGCGCATGGAACGCACGGTGGAGACGATGTCGTTCGTGGCGAGCGCGATGTGCTGGACGCCGGCGCCGCCGTAGAACTCGAGGTACTCGTCGATCTGCGACTTCTTCTTCGCGATCGCCGGCTCGTTGATCGGGAACTTCACCTTGAGGGTGCCGTCGGCGACGACCTTCGACATCAGGGCGGAGTACTCGGTGGCGATGTCGTCGCCCACGAACTCCTTCATGTTGGTGAAGCCCATGACCTTGTTGTAGAAGCCGACCCACTCGTTCATCCGGCCGAGTTCGACGTTGCCGACGCAGTGGTCGATGGCCTGGAAGGTCCGCTTGGCCGGCGGCTCGACGATCGGGGCGGCGGCGGCGAAGCCGGGCAGGTACGGGCCGTCGTAGCCGCTGCGCTCGACGAGGGTGTGGCGGGTCTTGCCGTAGGTGGCGATGGCGGCCATCACGACGGTGCCGTGCTCGTCCTTGACCTCGTACGGCTCGGTGATGCCGGTGGCGCCGTGCTCGACCGCGTACGCGTACGCCTTGCGGGCGTCCGGCACCTCGATGGCCAGGTCGACGACCCCGTCACCGTGAGCGGCGACGTGGTCGGCGAGGAAGTGGCCCCAGTCGGTGGACGCCTTGATCACGGAGGTGAGGACGAAGCGGGCGGCGCCGTTGGTGAGGACGTAACTCGCGGTCTCGCGGCTGCCGTTCTCCGGTCCGGAGTAGGCGACGAGCTTCATGCCGAAGGCCGTGGAGTAGTAGTGCGCGGCCTGCTTGGCGTTGCCGACGGCGAAGACGACCGCGTCCATTCCCTTCACCGGGAAGGGGTCGGCCTGCCGCGTGGTGTCGGGGGTGTGATCGATGGTCTCAGTCATAGGGGAAGGCTCCCGCCGATCCACAAGGTGCGCAATAGTTTGTGTTCTGGCTGGGCAATCTGCCCAGCTGAGGTCCACAATCGCCGGACGTTGTGTACAGGATGACCATCGGGAGGGCGCCATGGCGATCGATCATCTGGACGGGCGGCTCATCGTGCTGCTGGCACGTGAGCCGAGGATCGGTGTACTGGAGGCGTCACGGCGGCTCGGCGTGGCACGCGGGACGGTACAGGCGCGCATGGACCGGTTGCAGGCACAGGGGGTCATCCGGGGTTTCGGGCCGGACGTCGACCCGGCGGCGCTCGGATATCCGGTGACCGCCTTCGCGACGCTGGAGATCAAACAGGGGCAGGGCGCGGACGTGCGCGCACATCTGGCGACCGTGCCCGAGGTGCTCGAACTGCACACCACCACCGGACACGGGGACATGCTCTGCCGGCTGGTCGCCCGCTCCAACGCCGACCTCCAGCGGGTGATCGACCGGGTGGTCGGCTTCGAGGGGATCGTACGGGCGTCGACGGCGATCGTGATGGAGAACCCGGTGCCGCTGCGGATCATCCCGCTGGTGGAGCAGGCGGCGGAGGACTCGCGGGGCACCTGAGGCCACTTGCAAAGGAGTGGTTGCAAAAAAGCGTTGCAAAGGTCTCTTTGCAACGCTACCTTTGCATGCATGAGCGAGAAAGAGGAACCGAGAGAGCCCGCCGAGGGCGAGGCCGGGGCGCGCAAGGTCCGTGCGCTGGATCCGCGCTCCCTGCGCGGGCTCGCCCACCCTCTGCGGATGCGCCTGTTCCAGACGCTGCGCCAGGACGGCCCCGCGACCGCCTCCCGGCTCGCCGAGAAACTCGGCGAGTCCAGCGGTGCCACCAGCTACCACCTGCGCCAGCTCGCGGCCCACGGCTTCGTCGAGGACGACCCGGAGCGCGGCAAGGGCCGGGAGCGATGGTGGAAGGCCTCCATCGACGGCATGCTCTTCGACCACGCCCTTTACACCGACCCCGATCCGACGGTGCGCGGAGCCGCCGACCTGTATCTCCACGAGCACGCGACCATGCACACGCAGGAGGTCGCCACCTGGCTGGGCACCCTGAGGGACTGGCCCGAGGAGTGGCAGCGCGTCTCCGACCTCAGCGACTTCACCCTGCGCCTGACCGCGGCGCAGGCCCACGAGCTCAGCGAGAAGATCCACACGCTCATCGAGAGCTACCGCGACCACGAACGGGCGCCCGGTACCGAAGGCGCCGCCCAGGTCCGGCTGCACCTCCACGCATTCCCGCGCTCCACCGGCTGAGGAGACCCGAGAGTCATGCACTCCGACATACATCTGATGCTGCACGCACTGCGCGCCGGGGACCTGCGCACGGCGGCCGCCGGCCAGGTGCCGCGTGAGGCACTGCGCGCCCGACTGGGCCTGGCCTTAGTCGGGTTGGGGCTGCGACTGCTGCGGCAGCCACCCGCGCCCGCCCTGTGCACGACCCGCCTCGCATGAGCGGGCAGGGGGGACCGAAGGCGACGCGGAGGGGGCCGCTCGCCACCGTACTGGCGGCCAACGCCGTCTCCATCACCGGCAATTCACTCACCCTCATCGGCGTCCCGTGGTTCGCGCTCCAGACCACGGGCAGCCCCGGCAAGGCCGGCCTGGTCGCCTTCTGCGCCACGCTGCCGGTCGTCGTCTCCGCCATCATCGGCGGACCCGTCATCGACCGGATCGGCCGACGCCGGGTCAGCATCATCACCGACGTCGTCTGCGCCGTCGCGCTCGCCGCGATCCCGCTGCTCCACTACGCGGGAGCGCTCCGGTTCTGGATGCTGTGCGCGCTCATGGCCGTCACCGGCCTCTTCCACGCACCCGGCGAGACCGCCCGCTACGTGCTCGTGCCCGACCTCGCCGAGCTGGCGGGGACACGGCTGTCCCGTGCCGCAAGCCTCTTCGACGCCGTCTCGCGCGGCGCCCGGATGGCCGGCGCGGCCCTCGCCGGCGTCCTCATCGCGCTCATCGGCGCGGAGGCGGTCCTGCTCATCGACGCGGCCACGTTCTGCGGCTCCGCCCTGCTGATCCGCCTCGGCCTGCGGCGGGTCGGCGCGGCCGAACCGCAGCGGAACTCAACACCGGTGTCCTTCGCCGCCTACCGGGACCAACTGCGCGAGGGCTACGCCTTTCTGCTGCGCACACGCCTGCTGCTGGGCGTCGTGCTGATGGTGATGGTCACCAACGGCCTCGACCAGGGCTGGAGTTCGGTCCTGATGCCCGTACACGCCAAGGACAACCTGGGCGGCGCGCGGGACCTGGGCCTGCTGGCCGCCGTCTTCGGCGGCTGCGCCCTGCTCGGGGCACTGCTCTACGCGGCCGTCGGGCACCGCTTCCGGCGGCGGGTGCTCTTCACCGTCGCGTTCCTGATCTGCGGACTGCCGCGGTTCGCCGTGGCGGCGCTGGTCGACGGCACCGTGCCGCTGGCCGTCACCATGGCGGCGGGTGGGCTGGCCGCCGGGATGCTCAACCCGATCCTGACCACGGTCATGTACGAGCGGGTACCGGAGCGGCTGCGCAGCCGCGTAGCGAGCACCACCACGGCCGGGGTGCTGATGACCACACCGCTCGGCGGCCTGGCGGCCGGCTACCTCATCGAACAGGCGGGCCTGGCGACGGCGCTGCTCACCATGGGCGGGCTGTACTTCCTGACGACGCTGGCCCCGGCCGTGTTCCCGCGCTGGCGGGAGATGGACGCGGGAGGCGTCCCGCAGGAGGGCCGCCCGGAGAAGGAGCCGGACGAGGGCCCGGACGACGGCCCGGACGACGGCCTCGAGGTCAGCAGCTCGGGACCTTCCCGCCCTTCTCCAGCGACCGCAGGGACTCCACCGCGCCCTTGAGCGTCGTCACGGGGATCAGGCGCATCCCCTCGGGCAGCTCGGCCTGCGCGTCGGAGCACTCGTCCTCCGGCACGAGGAAGACGGTCGCCCCGTCGCGGGCCGCCGCCTGCGTCTTCAGCGACACCCCGCCGACCGCGCCGACCTTCCCGTCGGCGGTGATCGTCCCCGTACCCGCGATGCTGCGGCCGCCGGTGAGGTCGCCGCCGGCGCCGTCGCCCTCCAGCTTGTCGATGATGCCCAGCGAGAACAGCAGCCCGGCGCTGGGTCCGCCCACATCGGCCAGGTGCAGCGAGACCTTCACCTCGGCCGGATCCTCGCCGAGGTACGAGAGGGCGGCCCGGGTGGCGACGTCCTGCGACTCCTCCATGTCCCTGGCGTTGTGCCGCTGGACCTCCTTCTCCGACTTGCCCGGCGGATAGACCGCGTCCCGCGGCAGCACGGCACGGTCGGTACGGAACCAGCCGTCGGCCACGTCACCCAGGTCCACGTCGGCGGCGGGACCGGTCGCCACGATCGTCGTCATCCGCAACGCCCCCTCGGTGGGGCGGGTCGGCGCACCGGAGATCGTGATCACCGGCGTCCCCTGGTGCTCGCCGAGCACGTCCGCGGTCATCCCGGGCTGGGCGACGACGAACGGCAGCGGCGCGAGCCCGGCGACGGTGAACAACGCGAGAACGGGCAGGGCACAGACGGCGAGGGCGCGGGGGCGCGTGAGACTGGAGAGCACGCGCCCAATGTAACCGGGCCGACCGGGCGCGACGCTTGCGCGCTTGCGTGCTCGGGCGCTTGCGTGCTCGGGACCGGGGCGGGCTGCGCCGGTGGGTGGTTACGGGGGCCGGGGCCTCCGGAGCGCGGCACCCGGACTGCTTTCCCGTACCTGCCCCGCCCCAACCAACGACGCCTTACGTCCGGGCACCCCACTCCTCCGACCCCGCCCCCCTCCCGCCCCTGGCACCCGTCCCGACCGGTGGTCGCCGCCCGGGCCGGTGGCCCCCGTCCCGCCGGGGGGCCACCGGCCCGGCAGGGCCTGCGTCGCGCGGGGCCGCTTCCCATCCCGGGCCGGGCCGGAGCGCCTTCCGATGCACGGGACCGCTCCCCGTCACATTGAGATGGGCCGGAGCCAACCCGGGCAGGGCCCCCGTGCGCGAGGGCCGATTCCGGTCCCGGGTCCGGGGGCGGAGCCCCTTCGGGACAGGAGGCGGGTCCCACGGCCCGGGTCCGGGGCGGAGCCCCGGTTTCGGGAAGGGGCGGGGGGACGGGGGGACTTTTCCCTACCCAGCACCTGCCCACCGGTAGGAGCGACGGCGTCGGCCCGGGGCAGGGGGACGCGCAGGGGGCGTGTTCGGGACGTAAGGCGTCGTAAGTCTTGGGCGAGGCAAGTACGGGAAAGCAGTCCCGGACATGCCCCCGGAGCGGCACCCGGACGCCGCGCAACACAGACCGGGCCGAGCCCGAGACGCACCCGGACGCCACACCACACGGACCGGGCCGAGCCCGAGAAGCACCTCAGGCCACGCCCGAGAAGTACCCGCACCCGGCCACGCCCGGAAACGTGAACCCGGTACGCCGCCCGCCCGAGGGCCCGTCAGCGGAGCGCGTCCGCGACCTCGCGCGCCGCGTCGACCACGCGGGGGCCGACCCGTTCCGGAACGGAGTCCGCGAGCATCACCACGCCGACGCTGCCCTCTATGCCCGTCACCCCCACCAGCGCCGCGGCCGCGCCGCTCGCGCCCGCTTCCAGTTCGCCGTGGGTGAGGGTGTATCCGGGCTCGGTGGTCTTCGTCCGGCGGGCGGCGAGGATGGCCTTGCCTGCCGCGCCCCGGTCCAGCGGGTGCCGGAAACCTGCCCGGTAGGCGACGTGGTAGTCGGTCCACGTGGGCTCGACGACGGCGACGGCGAGAGCCTCTGCCCCGTCGACGAGCGTGAGGTGCGCGGTGGCGCCTATGTCCTCGGCGAGGGAGCGCAACGCGGGCATCGCCGCCTCCCGCACCAGCGGGTGGACCTGGCGGCCGAGGCGCAGCACGCCGAGGCCGACCCTGGCCCGCCCGCCGAGGTCGCGGCGGACGAGGGCGTGCTGCTCGAGGGTGGCGAGCAGACGGTAGACGACGGTGCGGTTGACGCCGAGTTTGTTGGACAACTCGGTGACGGTCAGCCCGTGGTCGGTATCGGCGAGCAGCTTGAGGACACGTAGTCCCCTGTCGAGCGTCTGGGAGGTTTCCGCGGTCACGACGCCCTCTCCTTCGGAGTGAGTGACGGCGGCCCTCCGAAGGGAACCTGCGGCACCGGTCCCATCGGCGACGCACCCAGAGGCCGCCGGCAGGCCATGGCACACCGACTGCGCTCCGCGGCGGCGCTGCCACGGGGCGTTTGTATTGCGGGGACAGTAGCGACCGGCACCGCTCAGCGGAAGCCCTCGTCCAGAATCCGGGCGCCGGGCCGCCGACGTTGGGGTTGTTGCTCCCTGTTCGTCACCCCTCACGAGCCGCTACGGCGACTCGGCGCGTCAGCGCATGCGCGTGGCCCACTCCTGAACCTTCTTGATCCGCTCCCGGATCTGACCCGCCGTCGCCTCCGCGCTCGGCGGTCCGCCGCACACCCTGCGCAGCTCGGTGTGGATGACGCCGTGCGGTTTGCCGCTCTGGTGGACGTAGGCGCCGACCATGGTGTTCAGCTGCTTGCGCAGTTCCAGCAGCTCCTTGTGGGAGACGACCGGTCGCCGCTCGGCCGGGAGTTCCAGGAGGTCGGCCTCCTCGTCGGGCTTCTTGCGGCTGTGCGCGATCTGGCGCGCCTGCCGCTTCTGGAGCAGCAGCTGCACCTGGTCCGGTTCGAGCAGTCCCGGGATGCCGAGGTAGTCCTGCTCCTCCTCGCTGCCCGGGTGGGCCTGCATGCCGAACTCGGCGCCGTCGTACAGCACGCGGTCGAAGACGGCGTCGGACTCCAGTGCCTCGAAGGGCAGCATGTCCTGTTCGCCGGTGTCCTCGTCCTGCTGCTTCTCGGCCTCCGCCATCTCCTTCTCGGACTCGGCGTACGGGTCCTCCTCGCCCTCCTTCTTCGGCTTGTCGAGGGCGTGGTCGCGCTCGACCTCCATCTCGGAGGCGAAACCGAGCAGGCCCGGGATGGTCGGCAGGAACACGGACGCCGTCTCGCCGCGCCGGCGGGACCGTACGAAACGGCCCACGGCCTGGGCGAAGAACAGGGGCGTCGAAATCGTCGTCGCGTACACGCCGACGGCGAGGCGCGGTACGTCGACGCCTTCGGACACCATGCGGACCGCGACCATCCAGCGGGAGCCGTCCTCGCTGAACTCCTCGATGCGCTTGGACGCGGCCGCCTCGTCGGAGAGGACGACGGTGGCCTTGTTGCCGGTGATCTCGCGGATGAGCTTGGCGTAGGCGCGGGCGGAGTCCTGGTCGGAGGCGATGACGAGTCCGCCCGCGTCCGGGATGCCCTTGCGCACCTCGGTGAGCCGCTGGTCGGCGGCGCGCAGCACGTTCGGCATCCAGTCGCCGCGGGGGTCGAGCGCAGTGCGCCAGGCCTGGGAGATCGCGTCCTTGGTCATCGGCTCGCCGAGCCGTGCTGCGACCTCGTCGCCGGCCTTGGTGCGCCAGCGCATGTTGCCACTGTAGGACAGGAAGATCACGGGCCGGACGACGCCGTCGCCCAGCGCGTTGCCGTAGCCGTACGTGTAGTCGGCGGCGGAGCGCCGGATCCCGTCGTTGCCTTCCTCGTACGTGACGAAGGGGATGGGATTGGTGTCGGACCGGAACGGCGTACCGGTGAGCGCGAGCCGCCGGGTCGCCGGCTCGAATGCCTCGAGACACGCCTCGCCCCACGACTTGGAGTCACCGGCGTGGTGGATCTCGTCGAGGATCACGAGGGTCTTGCGCTGCTCGCAGCGGTTGCGGTGCAGCATCGGGCGTACGCCGACACCCGCGTACGTGACCGCGACCCCGTGGTACTCCTTGCTCAGCGGTCCCGCGCTGTACTCCGGGTCCAGTTTGATCCCTATCCGCGCCGCCGCGGCCGCCCACTGCTTCTTCAGGTGCTCGGTCGGCGCGACGACGGTCACCTGCTGCACGACATGGTGGTGCAGCAGCCAGGAGGCGAGGGTCAGCGCGAAGGTCGTCTTGCCGGCGCCGGGCGTGGCGACGGCGAGAAAGTCACGCGGCTGCTCCTGGACGTACTTGTCCATCGCGCCCTG
Organism: Streptomyces peucetius; assembly: GCF_025854275.1. NCBI lineage: Bacteria > Bacillati > Actinomycetota > Actinomycetes > Kitasatosporales > Streptomycetaceae > Streptomyces > Streptomyces peucetius. The sequence continues at coordinate 2,920,877 of NZ_CP107567.1, forward strand.
CTGCCAGGCACGCAGCTTGTTGGCAGTGCCCCAGGGGGCGCGGCCGGGGAAGGCGGGTGAGAGATGGTGGGAGGCGGTAGTAGTCACGGTCTCCGGTTCGCTGGCTCTCGGGTGCGGGACGCGGGCGGGTCGTCATGTACGGGGTCGTTACGTACGACAACCGGGCCACCCTACCGGGGGCCCGGTTGTCGTACGTGGCGGGACGCTCCCCGCCGCGGGGAGTGGGAGGCGCCTCACATCCGGGTCACTGGGCGAACCGCGGCAACTGCTCGGCGGTCTTCGGCACGTCCAGCAATCCCTGGCACACGTTCAGTACGAACTGCTCGGCCTCATCCACGTCGAACCCCGGACTCAGCCGATGCCCGTTCATGTGCAGGAAGACCCATGTCGCATACCAGGCGATGCGCTTGTTGCCGTCGACCAGCGCATGATTGCGGGCCAGCGATTCCATGAGCGCCGCGGCCTTCTGCCAGATGTCCGGATAGGCGTCCTGCCCGAATACGCTCGACTGCGGTCGGGCCAGGGCGGAGTCCAACAGCCCGTAGTCGCGCACCTCCTCAGCCCCGAGGCGTTCCGCAAGCTTGAGCAGCTCGGGAAGCGTGAGGTAGTTCATCAGGCGAGCCTCCGGTTGAGCTCCTCACTCGCCTTCAGAACGTGATCCGCCGCCTCGTTGAAGAGGCGTGAGTGCTCATTGATGGCGGTGATCACGGCGTCGTGCGCAAAGGACTGCATGCTTCGGCCTTCCGCCTCGGCACGCTCGCGCAGAGCGTTCAGCTCTTCCTCGGTGAACCTCAAATTCAATCCGGCCATGTACCTGATGGTACCAAGCGGTACCATCAGGTACTACGTGATTGCCGCCCGCAGCCGCGTCGCCACCCACGCCCCCACCAGCGCCACCCCGGCCATCGGCAGGAACACCGCGGCGAAGGCGACCGGATGCGCGGCGGACGCGCCGCCGGTCACGGCGTGGGCCGCGCCCACCGCGCCGCCGCCCAGGGCGGCGAACGCCGCGCCGCCCGCCGCGAGCAGCAGCACGTTCGACAGCGCGTCCGAGATCTGCAGCGCGGCCGAGTTGGCGCCCGCCTCCTCGGGCGCGGAGAGCTTCAACAACAGCACGCTCGTCGAGCCGATCACCAGGCCCATACCGAAGCAGCCGAAGGCCCAGGCGACGGCGACGATCCAGACCGGCATCGCCTCGATCAGCACGCTCGGCGCGGTCACGATCGCCGCCGCGACCAGCAGCATGCCGAACACGACCAGCCCTTGGCGGTACGGCTCCACGCGCGGCCGGGACTGGACGTACGAGCCCAGTGCCCACGTCGCCCCGCCGGCCGCGAGTGAGAGCCCGGCCAGGGTCGGGGAGAGCCCGCGCTGGGTGACCAGCATCAGCGGCACGAACGACTCGGCCGCGATGAAGGACCCGGCGGCGATGCCGCGCAGCAGGACCACTGACGGCAGTCCGCGCGCCGCCCGGTACGTCCCGCGCGGCAGCAGGCCGAGCGCGGACGGCACGAGCAGCGCCGCACCGGCCGCCGCGGGCAGGAGCGAGAGCCGGCGTAGATCCTGGCCCGCGTACTGAAGGAGAGCGGCGCCCAGAGAGATACCGAGGGCCAGCCGGATACGACGCCGGTCGAAGGGCGGCACGGGCCCGGCGGGGTCAGCGGGCCCGGAGGCCGTACGCCGTATCGCCGGCAGCGCCAGCCCCAGCGGCAGCGCGACCAGCGCCGGGATACCGAGGAACACCCAGCGCCAGCCGAGCTGCTCGGTGACCGTGCCCGCGGCGAGCGGCCCGACGACGGAGGGGATCACCCAACTCGCCGCGAACGCAGCCATGATCGCGGGTTGCAGCCGCTGCGGGTACGCGCGGCTGACGACGACGTACAGCGCGACGATGACCAGCCCTCCCCCGAGCCCCTGAACAGCCCGGCCGAGCACGAACACCCACATGGCACCCGCGGTCCCCGAGAGCACCAGCCCCGCGGCGAACGCGCTCATGCCGCCCGCGAGCGCGCCCAGCGGTCCGCTGCGGTCCGCCCACTGGCCGGAGACGACCATGCCGAAGAGGCTGGTGGTGAAGTACGCAGAGAAGGCGAAGGCGTAGAGAGGGATGCCATGCAGCTCGCGGGCGGCCACCGGCATGGCGGTGCCAACTGCCGTGGCTTCGAAGGCGATCAGGAAGACGACGGCAACGATGCCGATGCTGAGCGCCCGGTGCTCGCGCCCGAGGACGCCGCCGCTCTGTCTGTCGTCCGGAGCGAGGGCTGCTGCGGGGCGCGGCGCGACGGCGTCACTCGGTTCGAGGGGGGGCACGGCCCCAAGAGTAAGGGGCGATTCATGGGATGGGCCCTGTCGCGAGTCGGGGCCGGGATGGTCCTTTGGTCGTACGTCCGTGAACGGCGGCTGGCAGCCTCCACTCAAGGGTGACGGCCGGCCCTGGTAACGAGGGGCGGCCGTCACCGTTACCCTGCCGCTCCCCAGCCGCCAAGGCGGCGCGCCAGGCGGCTCGCGAGGCGGCCGGAACGCGCCGATCACCCTGCAACACACCGTTACGGTGACGTCACACCCCGACACCGAAGAGGTCGGGGCGACGGGGAGCGGAGGATCTTGGCATGGCCGACCCGGAGGCCGGCGCCCGCCACGGCGCCGCCGAACTGAAGGTGAACACCGACGAGCTCGGCGCGGTCGGGCACGACGCGTACGTCCTCCGCGGGCGGCTCACGCGGGACGGCGACCACGCCCGTGCCTCGACGTTCGACGCGGCGATCGCGTTGACGAACGGGAACTTCGCCAGCGGGGCGGAACTACTGAAAATGCACGACCGCTGGAACACGCAACTGCGGACCCTGCTCGACGCGTGCGCGCAGATCTCCAATCACCTCGACTACTCGAAGGCCGCGCATGCAAAGGACGACGCCGACATCGGCGGCAACCTGACCGCGGTCTCCAAGATCAGCGAATACTTCAAGTAGTCCACCGGGGGGAAGCGCAGTGCTGAAGTACGAGGACGTCGTCGACGCACCCGTCACCAAGTTGAAGGAAGCCGCCGACGACTGGTCGGAGATGCTCACCAAGCTGGAGAAGCTCGCGGTCGAAGCCCGGCGGGGCATGAAGGCCAAATCCGACAGGGCCGACTGGCGGGGTCTGAACGCGGGTGTCACGAAGCCGTTCATCACCAAGACGGCCAGGGAGTTCGACGATGCGGAGGCCCAGGCCAGGAGCATCAAAATGCTGCTCGCGGACGCGCACGCATCGTTCAAGGCCGCCAAGGACGCGCTGTTGAGGATCCGGGACGAGGAAAGCCCAGCCGCGGGCATCCACGTGGACGCGAACGGCAAGGTCCGCCCCCGCCACGACCTGAAGACCGACGCGGCGGCACGCCATGACCCCGGCTATGCGGAGGCATTGCGCAAACAGGAGCAGGCCGTGGCCTCCTGGCAGCGGAAGATCGACAGAATCGTCGAGGACTGCTCGGACGCCGACGACTCCCTGAAGCGCGCCCTCGCCGCGAACGTCAAGGGCGCGCACAACTTCACCGCCCCCAAGTACGAGAGCCTTGACGCGGAGCAGGTCGACCGGGCGGCGGAACTCATGAAGAAGGTCACCGGCGACGACGGCACCGCGCGCAACGTGGCCGCTCTCAAGGAACTCGAAGACCTTCTGGACGACAACCGCAGCGACCCCGGGTTCTCCGCCTCCTTCTACCGGAAGCTCGGCGCGGAAGGGACCCTCGAGGCGTACGCGAACATGTCGCTGAACGCCACATCGCTCGGCCCGTCCGTGGAGGCCCAGGACCGCGTGAGGATGGTGCGCAACATCCAGAACGACATGGGCGCGATCCTCGGCCTCGCCACGCAGGCGTCCACTCCGAACCACCTCGGCGCCATGTGGACGACCCAGCTCATGAAGGTGGGCCGCAAGGAACTCGACGTGTCGGGCACCACCGGGCTCGGCACCAAGCTGTACGGCTACCAGGCTTTGGCGGCTCTCCTGCGAGAGGGGACGTACAACACCGAGTTCCTCACCTCGGTGGGCCGCGACATGGTGGCCATGGACAAGAAGAACCCAGGAATCTGGGACCACAGCATGCCCATCGAACGGGCCATGTCCATCAATCTGGACAATGAGGGCGGCAGTGGGTTCAACCCGCTCACCGGGCTCATGGAAGCGATGAGTCACAACCCGGAGGCATCAACGGCCTTCTTCAACGAACCGCTCCGGGAGGACACCAACAAGGACGGCATCGTCACCTTGTCGGACGGCGCGATCGGGGGCAAGGACGCGCAAGGGCTCGTCGACTACATGCTCGACAAGAAGCCGACGGCCGACTACTACGACACGATCGTCGGCGGAGAGGCCACCCCCGGCCAGACCGCGCTCGGCAACGCCCTGGAGGCGGCGGTCGCGGGGCGCGTACCGGGCGACGAGGACGCGCCGCCGGTGTACCACACCGAAGCCATGAGCAACGTGATGGAACAGGTCGTCGCGAAGATCGGCGCGGACCCGACGCTGGTCGCGGCGAACCCCGGCGACATGCCGGGCCCGCTCAGTGGCCTGGCCCCGCAGTTCGGCAACATGGCCGCCGAGTACATGCCCGACTTGCAGGGCACCGCGGAGAACGGTGCGAATCAAGCCAAACCGCTCGGGGTCATGGCCGAGTTCCGCAAGGACGAGATGGCCCTGTTCCTCGGCGCGGTCGGCCAGGACCCCCAGGCCTACGGCGCGATCACCAACGCCCAGCAGGCGTACACCACGGCGCTCGTTTCGGACGTCTTCCGCAACCCGGACGAGCACGGGGACACCGAGGCGGCAATCCAGAACGCCGTCCACCCGGGCGGCGAGATCGCGGGCATCCTGACGGAGGCGAGGGCGCAGGCCATCCACGACACCAAGGCCCATGAAGCAGATGAGTACAACAAGGGCGTGGAGGAGAACGCGAAGTGGACGAATCGCGTTATCGATGCGCTGGGGGCCAGGTACGTGGAGATGGTGCCGGTGTTGGGTGATGCGGTGATGTGGATGAAGGAGGAGGTTACGGAGTCGGCCGTGAACAGCGCGCTAAAGGACAACACCGAAGAGTCTCGTCGTGAGTCGGCCGAGGGCTACACCAGGGCTGAAGGCGCGGCAAAGCTGGCGGCGGCATCCGCCGTAGAGACTGCCGCCCGTGGATCCGGCCTCACACAGGAGCAGATCGATGAGTACAGGGGAGCAGCCTCCACTCAGACTGCTACTGCACACTCCATCGGCCGCGACCTGGTCGCCAGTTCAGCCCCGAAGGGAAGCTAGATGCACCGAAACAACACACGTGCGACCGCATTGATGAGCGCCCTCCTACTTACGGTGGCTGCCTGTTCGGACGGTGAGAGCGCGGCAGTCCCGGAGCTCCCGGAGCGGATCTGCTGGGGTGTGTTCACGGCCGACGACATCGAGCCTCTCATGCCGACAGGCAAGAAGGCCGAAATGTTCTCGGATCCCTTCGTCTTCGACGATGAGGGAACGGACTCCGTCACGTGCAACCTGGACATTGACGGCCGAAACGGAATGGGCGTCGATGCAACCCGTCTCGACTTTGAGCATCAGGTCGACTGGTCCTCCTGGGACGCGGCCGAGCCAAAGCCCATTGACGTGGGGCAGAAGGGCATCATCTGGTCGAGCGGCGCCGGCACTCACATCGCCTGTGAGCCCTCCACGTCCACCTCCGACCCCGGGAAATACATCCAGCTGTACGTCAGCACCGACCGCTCACCAGACAAGAAGAAGCTGCGCGCCGCGCTGCCCGGCCTGCTTCAGCAGCTCGTCACCTTCACGAAGCGTGAGCTGAACTGCCCCTGACGGACAGCTCAAGCGGTTGCGTTTCATGTACACACGGTGCCGCCACACACCTTGGTGGTGGCGGAGAGCGCTCAGCGCGGAGGAACCGGCTAGCGCACCTGGATGTCGCCGAACTCCTGCGACGTGCCCTGCCAGTGGAGGACGGCGAGCTCGCCGCGACGCTCCTTCCTGCCCACCTGCAGGGTGAAACGGGACCCGCGGTGGTGTGCATCTCCAGTCAAAATCCCAGCGGTTCGGATCGGTGTTCCCCGCCCCGAGACGAAGGGGTGGCAGCCTTGACGCACTCGCGCTGGCCACCGGTCGCGACGTAGGAACGCGTGGCATCGCCGGACTCGACGGAGTGGCTGCCAGACCCCTGACGTCGTCGTGCTCAAGCCACCCTGCCGGAGTGCGGCGGTCGCCCTCCGGACCGCCGTCCGTGCAACGCCGACCTCATGCTCCAGCCACACCTCGGAGATCAAGGAGCGCGGCGGCGGGTCACCGGCGGCAGTCCGTTCCTGGAGCCCATTGCCAATCCGCGCCCACTTGGGCCGGGTGGGGTCGAACTCGCTCACGGCCCGGACTGTACGCCGGATTCTCCGAAGACTCTCCCTGACCAGTCACGTCGCGGGCACGACTCCAGTGCAGTCGAACTGCTTGCCAACCGACTCGACGAAATCCCGAAACAGTACGTGATCCTTGACGAAGCCAGCCGATTCCAACGTCTCCGTGTATTGAACTCCGAGCTCCATTGCGAAATAGGTCTCTGTTCCGTTGCAGTTCGCCACGATGTGTCGGGGGCCCACCCCTGTAACCGGCCAACCAGGGATCGGATCTTCTGCGGAGTAGTCGTCCATCTTCTTGATACCAGCGAGGATGAGGGGATCCCGCGTCACGGAGTACGTGATATAGCCGGACCGCTCCACGGAAGCCACGTCCATTCCCACTCTCCCCACGCCATCATGTACCCCCGTCTTTCCTGTTCTGGTTGTGGTGTGCACCGTGTGGTGGCAGTGGCTGCTGCGCGTAGTACGGCTGACCCGATTCATGCGGGTACGGCGGCGTGGTGACCGCCGGTGCCGGTGTGGTCCTGGTGCGGCGTCGGTTTCGGAGCCCCGGGATTACGACGGCCGCACCGAGGACGGCGGCTGTACCGATGCCGGCAGCAATCCAGACGGTGGGCGAGTTACTGTCGTCGTCGGACGCGGTCGACGGGGCCGTCGGCTGGGCGGAGGCCTTAGCAGGGCTGGAAGGCTCCGGGGACGGGGACTTGGCGGCCGCGTAGGTGAAGTCGGGGAGCGGGTACTCGTCCGCGGGGCCAGGGTCGCCCGGCGTTGTCAGCGCGCGCAAGGGGCGCACGGCGCCGTAACCGATGTGGTCGTTGCGCTTGTTGCCGCTGGTCGGGCCGCTGATGGTGTTCAGCATGACTCGCAGGACCTGGTTGTTGGTCCACTCCGGGTGCTGAGACCAGATCAACGCGGCGGTGGCGGAGGCGATGGCGGTGGCGTGACTGGTGCCCTTGCCGTTGCACAGTCCGGTTTTCCCGCCGCATGCATGGATGATGTTCTCGCCAGGCGCGGAAACGTCGACCTGTGGTCCGAACTGAGAGAAGTCGGACTTCTTGAGGTCCTTGCCAAGGGACCCCACAGCAACGACCCCCGGAGTCGAGGCCGGGTATTCGTCCTGATTCAGGCCATCGTTGCCTGTGGCCGCGAAGATCAGCGAGCCCTTCTCGTTGGCGTATCGGACAGCAGCCGCCAGTTGCGGCGATCCCCTGTCAACCCCCATGGAGACGTTGATGACTTTGGCGCCCGCGTCAGTGGCGTAGCGAATCGCCTCCGGCGCGAGTACGTTGAACTGTTCTTCCGCCTCAGCCTGGCTCGCCAACTGCTTTTCCCCTGGCACCCGAACTGGGAGAATCTTGGCACCTGGTGCCAGCCCGAATGCACCATCTCCTCCGCCACTGCTCCCCGTACCGGCGATGATGCCTGCCATCCCAGTGCCGTGGCCGTCGTTATCCGTCCGCTCGTCGCCCGGTTCGTCCGGGGTCAGGTCCTTGCCCTCGAGGACGCGGCCTCGAAGATCTCCGTTGGTGGCGTCAACACCGGTGTCGATGACCGCGACGGTCACGCCCTTGCCTGTACTGATCTTCCAGATCTCGTCCGCGCCCATCGCATCGAGATGCCACTGCTGCGAGCGGATGGACTCGGCGTGTGCCGGAGTGGTCGCAATGCCTGCCAGCACCGTCGTCAGGAGCATGGACGCCGCAGCTCGGGCACGTGCACGGCGTTTGGTGCTGGCAGGCATGTACATCCTCTTCGCTGGTGTCGGGTGAGGTGTCAGTCGATGACCGGAGGCACGACTCGGCGGCTGTTCTGCTGCCAGGTCTCGTCGTCCTCGGTGAGGTAGTCCGGTCGCTCGCCCTCAGTATTCTCACGGGCTGAGGAGGGCCGCGAAGACGTGCCCGCGATTCCACCGCGTGCCGGTCCGGAACCACTCTGGGTGGACGGACGCCCGCCTGTGATGCCTGTCTGCACGGGTCGCCCGCCGGGGGTCCGACTTTGGCCGGATCCCAGGCCGCCACCCGCGCCTCCGGCACCATGTGCCATGGGTGGACGGGCGAACCCGCTGCTCTCGGCACCGATCACGTTTCCACGCGGGATGCCGGCCGACCGCCCTGAAGCGGGCGGCACAGGGCGTCCGCCGACGATGCCGTCTCTCGGGGGCCTCGCGCTGCCGGAGCCGGGTCCCGGCACTCCAGTCGGCTGTCCCGGCAGCACCGGGCCCCGGGGAGCTCCTGGGATCCGCCCAGTCCCGTCCTGCTTGGCAGACGGAGACACGGGCCCTCCACCGGATACCGGGGGTACCAGGTTCACCGGCGGGTTCGTCGGCCCCTCGAGGCGTACCGGACCGGGTGTGGGCTGGGCTTGAGGAGCCGTCTGCGTCGGCGGCAGCGTGCTGATGCTGTCGATTTCCATGGCAGCAGGGGGCATGCTCGGCTCCACGGCCGCAGGAGGCGCCTCGGGCCCGGGCACGCGTTCGGCCGCGGTCGCGGGTGCCGGTGCACTGCCCATCACAGACGCGGGAGCGGCATACCCCGCGCCGGTCCCGTACTCTGCTGCCGAACCGCCGCCCGAGCGGTCTACATCCTGTGTGCCCATACCGTGGTCGATGTCCGGCGGCACGAACTCCGCCGGCGGCGGCCTGAACGTCGGCACCTCCAAGTTGTCCATCTGCGACGCCGACTGGTCGTACGCCTGCGCCAGCTTGCGCATCTCGGCGGCGGCCTCCAGGCGTTTCAGCTCCTGGGACGCGGCCAGGGTGGCCTCCGCCTTGGCCGCCACCGTCGACGCGTCGGGATCGTTGTGGTGGGACTTGGCGGCGTCGAGGTTGGCCTGGGCCTGATCCTTGGAGGTGTAGCGCGGGATGGCGGCCTGGGCGCGGGCGATGGCGCCCGAGGACTGGCCGAGCCACTTGGCCGCCTCGTCGCTGTAGTCCGCCAGTCGGAACGTCGAGGAGGCGAGGCTCGCGCCCCACTCGACGAACGCGTCGAAGCCCTCCCCTTCCCACTTCACCCGCTCGGGGCGGAACTTCAGCAACTGGGCGATGCTCCGGATCTCCCCCGCCGCCGCCGACAGCCGGTCGGCAGCCTCCTGGACATGGAAGCTGCTGGCCTGGTCCAGCCAGGCCAGCATCTCCTCGTGGGACTTGTCTTCGAAGGAAGTGCGGCGTCCTCCGCCGCCTCCGCCACCGTCGTTGACCATCTCGTCCGTCTCCCCCTGTCGTCCGTCGAACGTCGCCTACTTGAGCCCGCCGGCGCCGACCGTGTCCCCCGGCTCGGCCGCCGGTGCGCCGTCGGCCGGTGGGCGGCGCTCTGCCGTCGGGTCCCGGTCCGCGTCGTAGTGCTGCTGTGTGTGGGCCTGGATGGCCAGCATCCGGCGGCGGATGTCGTCGTCGACGTCGGCGTAACCGCTTTTGGCGGAAACGACCGCGATACCCATGCCTTCCAGGCAGTCGCTCATCAACTGGGACAGCTCCTTGAGCCGTTCGACCACGAGCTCGTACGACGCGTTCAGTCCCGCCGCTTCGGCCCAGGCGCCTTCGCCTCCGCCAAAGTGGTTGCGTTTGGTGTAGGCCGTGCCCACCTGCTTCGGTGCCGCGGGCGAGTCGCCCAGTTCGATGACGAGCTGGTCGACCCGCTTCTTAAACTCCACCATCGACTCGGCGTCGTACGACAGCGAGGCCACCGCGCCCGGTTGGCGCTCGCCACCCGGCTTGCCGCTCGGCCAACCGTCGTGCTCCGCCATCGCGCCGCCCCCCATGCACACAGAAAACCGGTCTGCCACTCTACCGAGCAGTACGGACAGTGCTTCGCACCCTGGGGGCAGTCCCAGCCACGTGGGACTGCCTCCTCCAAGGGCGGTGGAACGCGGCCCATATTCGGAGCGAGCCCCCCAAAGGCTACCGTCCACCTGTGCCCGGCCGACGCGCCGGTAGGCTCCTGTGGCGTTGTCATGCCTAGGGGGATCTCGCCAAGATGGAACGAGCGCATACGGAACGCCCACGGCAGGGCGGGCCGCGCCGGATCGGCCCGTATCAGCTCATCACCCGGCTCGACCCGACGGGACCGGGCCATCCGCCGGTCCCCGAGCGGCGGTTCGTCGCGCGCAGCGCCGACGGGCAGAGCACCGTGCTGATCAGTGCGCCGCTCGACGGGGCGGATCCCGGGCGGTTCCTCGTCGAGGCGGACGCCGCTCGCCGGCTCGTCGGCCCGTGGACGCTGCCCGTCGCCGAACTGTCGCCGACGCCGAAGGCCCCGTGGTACGCCACGCCCTATTTTCCGGTGATCCCGCTTCCGGTGGCGCTGGCCGTGCACGGCGGCCCGCTGCCGGAGCGCACCGTACGAGCCCTGGGCGCCGCCCTCGCGGAAACCCTCGTGGGCGCGCACGCCGCCGGCATCACGCACGCCGGGCTCTCCCCCGCCGCCGTACTGCTGGCCTGGAACGGGCCGCGCCTGACCTGCTTCGGCGCGGCTCGCGCGGCCACCCCGGACGGTGAGGTCCGCACCGGTCTCGCCGGGCTGGAGCCGGGGAGCCTCGCCCCCGAAGCCGCGGCAGGCGGCCGTCCCCGCCCGCCGGGCGACATCCACGGGCTGGGGGCCGTCCTCGCGTACGCCGCCACCGGCCACACGGTCCCGGACAGCGCCGAACTTCCGGAGTCCTTGCGTGCCGTGGTCTCCCGCTGTCTGACCCGCGACGCGGCGGCCCGGCCGACGGCGTCGGAGCTGCTGCTCGCCCTGCCCCCGTCCTCCGCGGCCCCCACGTCGACGGTTCTGGACTCGGCCGGCTCGCTCCTGGGGCCCGGCTGGCTGCCGGGCCGGGTGGCGGCGGCCATCGCCCGGCAGTCGTCGCAGGTCCTGGCCGCCGAGGTCCGTACAACCGCGTCTTCGTGACGGCGGGTGAGGAACCGTCGGCTCTGCCGGTGTTCGACCGACGGGGCGCGGCGACGGCGCCCCACGTGTCAGGCTCGAGCCGAGGTCAGGACTTCGGGGCAGCCACCGCCGCCTGCGGTCTGATCGGGAGGCGGTTGATCGGGCGGCCGGTGGCGGCGCGGACGGCGGAGGCGACGGCGGCCGGGGAGGTGACGACCGGGGCCGCGCTCGCGGGTTTGGCGCCGAAGGGGGCCACGACGTCGCGTTCCTCGACGAGTTTGACGATGCGGATGTCCGGCGCGTCCAGGGATGTGGGGAGCGCGTAGCCGGTGAGGTCGGGGTGGCGGATCAGGCCGCGGGCCGTGCGGAGGTTCTCCGTTAGGGCCGCGCCGATGCCCTGGGTGACGCCGGCTTCTATGCGGGTGGCCAGTTGGGAGGGGTTGAGGACGCGGCCGACGTCCTGGGCCACGGCCATCTCGACCACGCGTACGGAGCCCAGTTCGATGTCGACGTCGACCACCGCGCGGACCGCGCAGAACGCCAGGCCGACGAAGGCGTCACCCTGGCCGGACTCGTCCAGGGGCTCGGTGGGGTGCGGGCGGCACTGGGCGGTCGCCCAGAGTTCCTTGCCGTCCATCGCCTCGGTGACCGTCGTCGACAGCACGCCGTCGTACGACGTGATCTTGCCGTCGGTGATCTGGAGGAGTTCCGTGGACATGCCGAACTGATGGGCCAGCGGCTGGAGAAGCTGGGTGCGGACCATCTTGGCGGCGCGTTCGACGGCGCCGCCGGACACCCAGGTGTGGCGGCCGTGGGCGGCCGGGCCGGCCGGGGGCTGGTCGGTGTCGACGGCAGCGACGCGGACGTCCTCCACGCCCAGCGTCTCCTGCACGATCTGGCGGGCCAGTGTGGAGAAGCCGGAACCGGTCTCCACGGCCGCGCAGATGACCGTCGCCACTCCGTCCTGGACCCTGACCGTGGCGGTGGAGACCTCGTCGGTGCCTTCCGCGCCGAGCATGTGCACCATGCCCAGGGCGTAGCCGACGCCGCGCCGTACCGCGCCCGGTTCCCCGGCGCCCTCGGGGCCGCCGGGGAGGAGCCAGTCGTCCTCCGGGGAGTCCTTGGGGAGGGGCGGGAGGGGGAAGTCGCGTACGGCCTGGAGCAGTTCGGCGACGGGGGCCGGACAGGTGACGGTCTGGCCGGTGGGCAGGATGTCGCCGGTGGCCAGGACGTTGCGCAGCCTGATCTCGGTCTGGTCCAGGCCGAGTTTCACGGCGAGCTTGTCCATCTGCGCCTCGTACGCGGCGCAGACCTGCATCGCTCCCTCACCGCGTACGTGGCCCGACGGCGGGTTGTTGGTACGGACCGCCCAGCCCTCGATGTGGGCGTGCGGGACGACGTACGGGCCGCAGGCGAAGGCGACCGCGGCCGCCAGCGACTCGGAGGAGGCGTCGGCGTACGCGCCCGCGTCGAGCAGCAGCTGGGCCTCGACCTTGACCAGGTGGCCCTCGGCGTCCGCGTGGTGGCGGTAGCGCAGCAGCGTGGGATGGCGGTGGGCGTGGCCGAGGAAGGATTCCTCGCGGGTGGCGGTGAGTTTGACCGGGCAGCCGGTACGGAGGGCCAGCAGGCCGAGCGGGAGTTGGAAGCCGGGGTCCTCGCGGTCGCCGGTCGCGCCGGGGACGCCGGTGACGACGACCTTGACCCGTTCCGGTTCCAGGCCGAAGCAGGAGGCCGCCAGGTCGCGGTCGGTGTGCGGGTCGGTGGAGGCGACGTAGAGCTCGACGCCGCCGTCGGGGCGGGGCACGGCGAGGCCCGCCTCGGCGCCGATGGGGGCGGGGTCCTGGCGGCCGATGCGGTACAGGCCCTCGACGATCACCTCGCCGGTGGCGTCGGGGTCGCCGTAGCGCAGCGGGATGTGTCGGACGAGGTTGCCGTCGGGGTGCAGCGGTTCGGCGGCGAAGGCCTTCTCGGGGTCGGTGACCGGTTCGAGGATTTCGTACTCGACAGCGATCGCCGCCGCCGCGAGGCGGGCCGTGTCGGGGTGGTCGGCCGCGACCGCGGCGATCGCCTCGCCGTGGTGCCGGACGATCTCGGAGGCGAAGACGGGCCGGTCGGCGATGCGCCGTCCGTACGAGCCGTCGCCGGGAACGTCCTCGTGGGTGATCACCGCGTGCACGCCGGGCATCTCCAGCGCGGCTGAGGTGTCGACGGAGACGATACGGGCGTGCGGGTGCGGCGAGCGCAGCAGCGCGGCCCACAGCAGGCCCTCCGCCCACAGGTCGGAGGCGTAGGGGAAGGTGCCCTCGCTCTTCGCGCGGGTGTCGGCGGCGGGAAGCGACGCGCCGAGGCCGTGGGCAGGAGGCTCCGGCTGAGGGCTGTCGGCCTGCTGCGGCATCGCAGTGGTGGCCGCGTCGTTGCTCACGCCATGCCTCCGTCGTGCGGGTGAATCTGCACACTACCTGCGCCGGGGGGTGCCTGGTGCGGGATGCGGGCTTCGCCACCGGCGTCCGGCTTTTCGGCGTCGGCCGCTTCGGCCGCGGCCGCTGCGCTCGCCGCGCGTTCGGCGACCACCTCGCGCACGGCGTCGAGGACGCCGCGGTAACCGGAGCAGCGGCAGAGGTTGCCGCACAGGGCCTGACGGGTCTCCAGTTCGGTGGGGGCGTGGTTGCCCTCGAGGAGGTCGTGGACGGTCATGGCCATGCCGGGAATGCAGAAGCCGCACTGGACGGCGCCGCAGGCGGCCAGGGCCCGCTGGACGTCGGAGGGTTCGCCGTCGGTGGCCAGGCCCTCGACCGTACGGACCTCGGAGCCGGCGGTGGTCGCCGCCGGGACGAGGCAGGAGGCGACGAGGCGGCCGTCGACCTGGACGTTGCAGGCGCCGCATTCGCCTTGGGAGCAGCCGTCCTTGGCACCGGCGAGGCCGAGGCGCTCGCGGAGCACGTAGAGGAGGGACTCGCCTATCCAGGCGTCGCTGACCGGGCGGTCGGTGCCGTTGACGCGCAGGACGTACGAGGTCGGCGGGTGCTCCTCGCTCCCGACGGGCAGCACGTCCGCCGGTGCGGCGGGGGGCTCGGGGTCGGGGGCGGGCTCGGGTCCGGGTTCGGGCTCGGGCTCGGGCTCGGGCTCGGGGCCGGTGTCGACGGCCGCAGGGGCAGATTGAGGGTCGGCGTCGGGCTCTGGTTCTGGTTCGGGCTCGACGGCCGCTGCCTCGGCCTCCGGCTCGGGTTCGGTCCCGGACACGCCGGCCGGCTCGGGGGACGGCGCGGCGGCTTCGTGGGCCTCGCCGGCGATCTCCTCGGCCTCCGGCTCGGCGGACGCCACCGGCTCGACCCCGGCCTCCGCAGCCACGGGCTCCGCCACCGGCTTCGGCTCCGCCGCCCAAGGTGCCGGGGCTCCGCCCGGCAGCGTCGCCCACGGCGCGGGCGCGCCTCCGGGAAGCGTGGCGGGCGGGGTCGTGGCGGCCCAGGGCTCGTCGGCGCGCGGCGGCAGCGGGAACTCGCCCGAGTCGCCCTCGGACGACACGGCGGGTTCGGACTCCTGGAAGTCCTGGAACGTCCACTGGCCCGTCACGCCCTGCTCCATCGGCTCGCCCGAGCCCTGCGAGGAGTCCTGCGCCGCGGGCTCCGGCCACTGGGGCGTCGCCCAGCCGCCCGCCGACGCGGGGTCCGTATCGGCGGCAGGCGTCAACGGGGTGATCATCGGGGGTACGTAGCCGTGTCCGGGGGCCTCCAGCGGGGCGGCGTCGCCGGTGATCTCGGGGGGCAGCTGGAAGAACGCCGTGGCCTCGCCGTCGTACTCGCCGCCCTGCGGCGTGGGTTGCCAGCCGCCGCCCTGGCCGCCGTACGCATCGTGGGAGCCGTAGTCACCCGCACCGGCGCCGCCGGTGCCGGGACCGGCCCCTGCGCCGTAGGACCCGTACGGGTCGTACTGCTCCGGCCGGGAAGGCTGGGCCGGCCGGCCGTGCCAGTCGTACCCGTCCTGCCCGTCCTGGCCGTCCTGCTGCTCACGGCCGTCCTGCTGCTCATGGCCGTCGTAGTGATCGCCACGGTGGTCGGACTCGAAGCCCTCCGGCAGCCGGAACTCCGGCGGAAGGCCGTGCGGGTTGTTCTCGTTGCTCACGACAGCGCCCTCCCCAGTGCCCGTCGGGCCAGCGCGGCGACGGTACGCCGCAGGTGCAGTACGGCCGGTGACGGCACCGGTTGTTCCTCGCCCTCCGCGGCCGGCGCCGGGTCGGGGATGCACGCGGCGGCGACGTACTCGCCGAACGCGGTGAGTGCCTCGCCCGCCAGGCCGCGCTCGCCGTCCCAGTCGATGAGCGAGGCGATCCACCGCTCCGCCTCCAGCGGCCGCAGCGGCATCGGCGCGATGGCGCCCACCGCGCAGCGCACACTGCGCCGGGCCGGGTCGAGCACGACGGCCACGGATGCCGTGGCACGGCCGGGGCCGGTGCGGCCGGTCGCCTTCAGGAAGACCTGCGGGGCGTGCAGCAGGGGGACGCGTACGAAGCCGATCAGTTCGGCGGGGCCGAGCATCTCCCGGCCGGCCAGCAGGTGTGAGACGGGGATCTCGCGGCGGGCGCCGCCGGGGCCCGCGACGACGAGATCGGCCTCCAGGGCGGCCAGTACCGGCAGGGTGTCGTTGGTGGGCGCGGCGCTGACGATGTTGCCGCCGAGTGTGCCCGCGTTGCGGATCTGGGGCGGGCCGGCCGCGCGTGCCGACGCGGCGAGCGCGGGGATGAGGGCCGCGAAGTCGGGGCGGCCCATCCGGGCGTGGGTGAGTCCGGCTCCGAGCAGCGCGTGTCCGTCCTGGTAGCGCCAGCCGCGGATCTCGCTGATGCGGCCGAGGCCGACCAGGCCGGCGGGGCGCAACTGGCCCCGGTTGACGGCGGCCATGAGGTCGGTGCCGCCGGCGACGGGAACGGCGGCGGGCATGGCGCTGAGCGCCGCGACGGCCTCGTCGAGCGAGGCCGGCAGCGTCACCGAATGTGCCGTGTGCGGTGCGTGCGTGGTCACCAAGCTGCCCCTTCCCGGCGTCCGGGCTGTCCCGCCTGTGTTGCCGTACCGTACGTGCTCACAGGCCGGACGGGGCAACTCTGGCACATCTTCCGGGCGGACCGGCGGGAGGGTCCGCGAAGGGCAGATCCACCCCACAATTGCGAAACCGCGACAATGGTCCGGTTTCGCACCCGGGTGGCGCCAAGGGGGCATTGCAGTGCTTCGGCGGCGGTTGTACGCCTTGTTCCTCGCGGTGGCACGGCTCCACGGTCTCAGGGCCCGGGCCGCCGGGCGGCGGCCTCGGGCCGGGCTCACACGTTCGGGGGCGTTTTGTCGATCGGGCGTCCGGCGACACCGGGGCGCTGCTGCCAGGGCAACGGGCCCCCGGGCGGCCGGTAGTGGACGCCGAGCGCGTCGAGGCGCGCGTAGTGGGCGGCCATTCGGCGCTCGAAGTCCGCGAAGTCGCGGTCGGCGGGCGCGGGCAGCGCGGACCAGGCGACCTCGGCGAAGGCGGCGAGGCGCGGGAAGACCTGGTAGTCGACGCGGGAGCTGTCCTGCATCACCTCGGTCCACACATTGGCCTGGGTGCCCAGCACACGGGCGGCGGCCTGCGGTGTGAGCGCGGGCGGCACGGGCTCGAAGCGGTAGACGTCCTCGAGGGTGCGCACGTAGCCGATGGGCATCGGTTCGTCGTCGCCGGCGGCCTGCCGGTGGTCCAGATAGACCTGCTGCTCGGGGCACATGACGACGTCGTGTCCGGCTTCCGCGGCGGCGATGCCGCCCCGGTACCCGCGCCAGGAGGAGACGGCGGCGCCGGGTGCGAGGCCCCATGCCGTCGTATCGCCTCCGGGTTCCTGTACTCCCTCGGGCCGGTTCCCGCCTTCGAGGATCTCGTCCCAGCCGATGAGCCGGCGGCCGCGCTCCGTGAGCCAGCGGTCGAAGTGACGGATGAACCACGACTGCAGTTCGTCCTCGTCGGCCAGGCCCAGCTCCTTGATGCGGGCCTGGGCGGTGGGCGATGCCTTCCACTGGTCCTTGGGGCACTCGTCGCCGCCGATGTGGACGAACGCCGACGGGAAGAGTTCCAGGACCTCTTCGAGGACGCCCTCGTAGAAGCGGAGGGTGTTGTCGGTGGGTGCCAGTACGTTGGGACTGATGCCCCAGTTGTCCCAGACGGTCAGGGAGGTCGTGTCGATGACGTCGGTGTTGCCCAGTTCCGGATATGCGGCGATCGCCGCCTGCGAGTGCCCGGGGATGTCGATCTCGGGGACGACGGTGATGTGCCGCTCGGCGGCGTAGGCGACGATCTCGCGGATGTCGTCCTGCGTGTAGTGGCCGCCGTGGGGTTTGTCGTCCCACAGCGGTGAGGCCCGGTGCCCGTACTTGGTCCGTGCCCGCCACGCGCCGGTCCGGGTCAGCTCCGGGTGACGCCTGATCTCGATGCGCCAGCCCTGGTCGTCGGTGAGGTGGAAGTGGAAGACGCTGAGCTTGTGGGCGGCGAGCAGGTCGAGGTAGCGCAGGACACCGTCCTTGGGCATGAAGTGCCGTGCGACGTCGAGCATGAGACCGCGCCAGGAGAACCGGGGTGCGTCCTCGATGAAGATGGCGGGCACCTCCCAGCGCCTGCCGGGCGCCGCGGGCGCCTTGCGGTACGCGTCGGAGCCCAGGAGCTGACGGAGCGTCTGCACACCCCAGAAGACTCCGGCGGCGCCACCGCCGTGGATCGTTACACCCTCGCCGTCCACATGCAGCTTGTAGCCCTCGGGGCCGAGATGCCCGGCGTCCGCGGCATCGACGCGCAGCCGGATCGCCCCTCGGGCGTCACCTCCGCCGTCACCTCCGCCGGCACCGGCACCGGGCGGCAGCGGCAGCCCTGTCGCGGCGCCCAGATCGGCGCGCAGCCGGCGCTCGGCGCCTTCGGTGCCGGGGCCCGCGTCGATGACGGTCGACTCGTCGAGGACGAATGCGTCGCCGCTGCGCGTCGTGGCGCTGCGCGGCAGGGGAAGGACATCCATCAGGTCCGCCTTTCGGGTCGGTCGGATCCGCCAGGCACGGCAGCGCGCCCGCCTGCCCGCCGGGGGCCGGACGCCCCCGGTGCGCGGGGCGCCGGGCGCCACACGGTCAGTCCTTCACGGCGCCGCCGAGTCCGGAGACCAGGCGCCGCTGTACGAGGACGAAGAAGACGAGCACCGGCACGGTCATCACGGTCGACGCCGCCATGATCCCGCCCCAGTCGTTCTCGTCCGGTTTGAAGAAGACCAGCAGCGCCATCGGCAGTGTCGACTGCGAGGTGTCGCTGATGATGAACGACTTGGCGAACAGGAAGTCGTTCCAGGTGGAGATGAAGGAGAACACGCTGGTCGCGACCAGCCCGGGGAAGACCAGCGGGAAGAGGATCTGCCACAGGAAGCGGCTGCGGCTCGCGCCGTCGATGTACGCCGCCTCCTCCAGCGCTTCCGGTACGGCCTTGACGAAGCCGCGCAGCATCCAGATCGCGAACGGCAGCGAGAAGGCGATGTGCGGCAGGATGAGTGAACCGAGGGTGTTCAGCTGTCCGAAGTCGCGCATCAGGAAGAACAGCGGAATGGTCAGCGCCTCGACCGGGACCATCTGCGCCACGAGGAACATGATGAGCAGCGTCGTGCGGAACTTGAAGCGGAACCGGGTGACGGCGGTGGCGGCGAGGAAGGCGATCAGCGCCGAGGCGACGACGACCGTACCGGCGACGATCAGGCTGTTGAGGAAATAGGTTCCGAATTCCTCCTGCTGGAAGACCCGGCGGAACGAGTCGAGCGACGGGGAAAGAGTCCACGGCTTCGCTTCCGTCGACTGGATCTCTCCGGCCGGTTTGAAGGCGGAGAGCACCATCCAGTACAGCGGGAAGGCGACGACGACCGCGATGACCAGCGCCGCTGCCTCCGCCAGCAGCCGCCCGGGCCGCCGCACCCGTATCGGTTGGCGCATCAGGCTCATATCTCTTCTCCCTGACGTCGCAGCAGGCGCAGATACACGAGGGTGACCGCCAGCAGAATCAGCAGCATGACCACGCCGATCGCGGAGCCCAGGCTGTACTGCGAGGACGCGAAGGCCTTCTGATAGGCGTACACATTGAGCACGAGATTCTGTCCGGCGATGCCTCCGCCGTTCGTCATCACATAGATCTGGGTGAAGACCTTGAAGTCCCAGATGATCGACTGGATGGTGACGACCACGAGAATCGGCCGGAGCATCGGAGCCATGACGGAGCGCCAGATCCGCCACTGCGAGGCGCCGTCCAGCGAGGCGGCCTCCAGCACCTCCCCGGGGATCGCCCTGATCCCGGCGTACACGGTCACCATGACGAACGGGAACGAGCACCACACGACCTCGAACAGGACGAGCGCGAAGGCGCTGAGACGCCCGTACGTCCAGGAGAAGTCGCCCAGTCCCAGGATCCGGTTGACCGGGCCGTAGTCGGGGTCGAAGAGGAACACCCAGACGGTGGAGCCGGTGATCGCGGGCGTCGCCCAGGCGCCGAGCGCGGCGAGCATCAGCGCGAGCCGCGGCAGTGCGCGTACCCGGGTCAGCAGGACGGCCAGTGCGCAGCCGACGGCGAGGGTGGTGACCACGCATGCCGCCGCGAAGAGCAGGGTCGCCAGGAGCACCTGCCAGAACTGGCTGTCGGCGAAGAGCGTCCGGTAGTTGCCGAGCCCCTGGAAGGTGGTCGGTTCACCGCCGCTGACCTGGGCCTGGGTGTATTCGAGGAAGGAGATCAGGCCGAGCTGGTAGATCGGGTAGACGAGCAGTCCGGCGAGTATTACCAGCGCGGGTGCGAGGTAGAGCCAAGGGGCCTTGGCCCCTCGGCGTCGCGGCGGCTTCGCAGGCCGGGTGGGCGTGCGCGGCGGGCGGGACGCGGCCCCTGCGGGGACCGCGACCGGCTCGGGTGCGGCTGTCCTGTACGCCATGGGTTCAGCCCGCGTCGGTGAACGCGGCGTCCATCTTCTTCGCGGCGTCACCGGCGGCCGCGGCCACGTCCTTCTTGCCGCTGACGATCTCCTGGAACATGGTCGGCAGGACGAGTGACGCGTCGATCCGGCCCCACGCGGGCGAGGCGGGGACGAACTTGGTGCCGGCGCCGAGCGTCTCGATGAAAGGCTTCACGAACGGCTGCTTCTTCGCCGCCTCGGTGCGCACGTCGGTGTACGTGGGCAGGAAGCCCATCGCGTCGAACAGCTTGCCCTGCGTCTCCTTGCCGGCGAGCCGCTTCATCAGGTCCACCGCCAGAGTGCGGTGCGAACTGCTCCTCAGCACGCCGAGGTTGTTGCCGCCGGCGAAGGCGGGGGCGATCTCTCCGGCCTTCACACCCGGCAGCGGTACGACGGCGTACTTGCCCTTGACCGTGCCGGCCTCGACGGCCTGGTGGCTGAAGTCGCCGCCGATCGCCATGGCGGCCTTGCCGGAGGCGAAGGCGGTGACGGTGGCGTTGCCGCCCATGGAGGCGCACTTGGCGGCGGGGCAGTTTTCGTCGCCGAAGAGGGACGTGTACGCCTTGATGCCCTTCTGAGCGGCGGCGCTGTCGATGGCGGACGTGTAGGAGCCGCCGCTCTCCTCGGCGAGCTCGCCGCCGTGGGACCAGATGAAGGGCATCGCGCCGTAGGTGTAGGCGCCGCCGACCGCGAGGCCGTAGAGATCGGGCTTCGCCTTGTGGATCTTCTTTGCGGTCGCGATCAGCTCGTCCTGGGTCTTGGGGGCCTCGATACCGAGTTCCTCGAAGACGTCGGTGCGGTAGTAGAGGGCCCGTACACCGACGAAGAGCGGGGCACCGTAGATCTTCCCGTCGACCGTGACGGACTGCTCGGCGGTCGGGTCGGTGTCCGCGGCCTCCTCCCAGGCGCCGAACTCGGCCGTGATGTCGGCGAGTCCGCCGTCCCTGACGTATCCGGCGGTGTCGGTGTTGCCGTACTCGACCAGGTCGGGGGCGCTCGAGGGGTCGTTGAACGCCGCCTTGATCCGCTGGGCGCGGGTCTCCACCGGGATGTACTCGACCTCGACCTCGGCGCCCTGGTGCGCCTTCTCGAACGCGGCGACCGCGACGTCGACGACCTTCTCCTTGGGCTTGTTGTTGACCTCCTGGAACAGCCAGACCCGCAGCGTTCCGCTCTTGTCGTCCTGCTGTGCGCTGTTGTCGGAGGTCCGGGGCGCGCAGGCGGTGGCGGTGAGACCTGCCAGCGCGAGTGCCGCGACCGGGGCGGCGATTCGGGAGATGAGCTTCATGCGGGTCCCCTGCCAATTGAGCGTTGCAACATACGCAACGGGTGTTTCGCACTGCACAACAGGCAGGAGGCTAGGCCCGGCCGAACGGCCGGACAAGAGGGAGACGAGAGGTCTCAACCACTCTGTGACCGGGTGGCGCATTCCGTGCAACGGACCACCGCGGACGCCGGTACGCAGACGGCCCCCGGCACGCGCCGAAGCGCGTCCCGGGGGCCGTTGCCGACTGGGCGGCGGAAGGCTACTTCTTGTCCTTGCCGCTCTTGCCCTTGTCCTTGTCCTTGTCGCCGCCGGCGCCCATGGACTCGTAGATCTCCTTGCACATGGGGCAGACCGGGTACTTCTTGGGGTCACGCCCCGGCACCCAGACCTTTCCGCACAGTGCCACCACGGGAGTGCCGTCGAGGGCGCTCGCCATGATCTTGTCCTTCTGGACGTAATGGGCGTAGCGCTCGTGGTCGCCGTCGCCGTGCGACACCTGCGGTGTCGGCTCCACGAGGGTTCCCGTGCCTGTCCCGCGCTCGGGCTCAAGAGTGCTCATGGGCTCCAAGGGTACCCACGACGCGGTGCCTTCGGGAGCAAGGCCCTGCGGGCCGTTTCAGGACGGCCCTCTCCCCCTCTGCCCGGCGGCCCCCCGCGCATCTGCGGACGGCCGGATTCCCCGCCGCCCGGCCGGGGCGGCCGGGCCCGTGCGGGCCGCGCGGTCGGTGCCACGCGCCGGTCAGTTCAGGCTCGGGTCGTCCGGGTACGTGGCGAACATCGCCAGCTCGTTGCGCTGACGCCGCAGCACCGACCGCCACAGGCTCTCCGGGCGGGGCGACGACACGTCCCCCGGCTCCGACTCCACGACGTACCAGGCGCCGTCCTGCAGCTCGTCCTCCAGCTGCCCCGGACCCCAGCCCGCGTAGCCGGCGAAGATCCGAAGGGAGCCGAGGGCGCCGCCCAGCAGTTCCGGCGGGGCCTCGAGATCGACGAGTCCGATCGCGCCGTACACCCGCCGCCAGCCGAGCGGGCCCTCGTCGCCGGGTATCACGGCGACACCGAGAGCCGCGTCGAGGGAGACGGGGCCGCCCTGGAAGACGACGCCCGGCTCACCGGCCAGCGCGCCCCACGACTCGAGAATGTCCTCGACGACCACCGGGGTGGGTCTGTTGAGGATCACACCGAGGGAGCCCTCGTCGTCGTGATCGAGCAGCAGCACCACCGCCCGGTCGAAGTTCGGGTCCGCCAGGGCGGGTGCGGCGACGAGCAGCCGGCCTGTGAGCGAGGACACCTCGGTCATGCGAGACATGATCCCGCATCTTGGCCGTCCGCGGGGCCCGAGCGGCACAGTGTCCGAACCTCGCAGGATGGGCGCAGCTCACGGACGGGCGGGCGGCGGAGCTCCGCCGCCCACAGCGGTGACGGTGCGCGAGGCACGGGGGACACAGCGTGTTGTGCCCAATTCATTACGTACCAGAAGCGTCCCGGGCCATACAGAACCGGTCCTCCGCCCCCTTACCCTTTTCTCTGTCCCCCGACCGCCCCTCCCCCTCGCTCCGCTGGGGGACCTCCGGAACGCGAGATTCATGACCGGCACAGACGATGTACTGCTTGTCCACGGCGGCACCCCGCTCGAGGGCGAGATCCGCGTCCGCGGCGCGAAGAACCTCGTGCCCAAGGCCATGGTCGCCGCCCTGCTGGGCAGCGAACCGAGCCGGCTGCGCAATGTGCCGGACATCCGTGACGTGAGAGTCGTACGCGGACTGCTGCAGCTGCACGGTGTGACGGTCCGCCCCGGCGAGGAGCCCGGCGAGCTGGTCCTCGACCCGACGTACGTCGAGAGCGCGAACGTCGCCGACATCGATGCCCACGCGGGTTCGTCGCGCATCCCGATCCTCTTCTGCGGGCCCCTGCTGCACCGCCTCGGCCACGCGTTCATCCCCGGGCTCGGCGGATGCGACATCGGCGGCCGGCCCATCGACTTCCACTTCGACGTGCTGCGACAGTTCGGCGCGACGATCGAGAAGCGCGCGGACGGGCAGTACCTGGAGGCCCCGCAGCGGCTGCGCGGCACCAAGATCCGTCTGCCGTACCCGTCGGTCGGCTCGACCGAGCAGGTGCTGCTGACGGCGGTGCTCGCGGAAGGCGTCACCGAGCTGACGAACGCGGCGGTCGAGCCGGAGATCGAGGACCTCATCTGCGTGCTGCAGAAGATGGGCGCGATCATCTCCGTGGACACCGACCGGACGATCCGGATCACCGGTGTCGACAAGCTCGGCGGTTACGCCCACCGGGCCCTCCCGGACCGCCTGGAGGCGGCGTCCTGGGCGTCCGCGGCGCTGGCCACCGAGGGCAACATCTACGTACGCGGCGCCCAGCAGCGCTCGATGATGACGTTCCTCAACACGTACCGGAAGGTCGGTGGCGCGTTCGAGATCGACGACGAGGGCATACGCTTCTGGCACCCCGGCGGGCGGCTCAAGTCCATCGCGCTGGAGACGGACGTGCACCCCGGCTTCCAGACGGACTGGCAGCAGCCGCTGGTGGTGGCCCTGACGCAGGCCACGGGGCTGTCCATCGTGCACGAGACGGTGTACGAGTCGCGGCTGGGATTCACGTCGGCGCTGAACCAGATGGGTGCGCACATCCAGCTGTACCGCGAGTGCCTGGGCGGCTCCCACTGCCGCTTCGGCCAGCGCAACTTCCTGCACTCCGCGGTCGTGTCCGGCCCGACGAAGCTCCAGGGCGCGGACCTGGTCATCCCCGACCTGCGCGGCGGCTTCTCGTACCTGATCGCGGCGCTGGCGGCGCAGGGGACGAGCCGGGTGCACGGGATCGACCTGATCAACCGGGGGTACGAGAACTTCATGGAGAAGCTGGAGAAGCTCGGCGCGAAGGTCGAGCTGCCGGGCGGACCGATCGTCTGACGACGCCTGCCGTACACCGACGGTCCCCGCGGGTGCTCCCGCGGGGGCCGTCGGCGTACCGGGTGACGCCGCTGCGCGGGCCTTTCCCCCACCCCGCTCCTTCCCGTGACCGGGGGCGAGCCCTCGGACCTCCTGACGCCCTCCGACCGCCCGCGCCGCCCCTCTGCGACCAGGCTGCCCCTGTGCCGGGCGTTGCAGTGTGCCTCCAGCCTCGTCTACGTCTACGACTGCGGCGCACGCGCGGGCAGAGCCCGGCCCCGCAGGGGCGCGGCCGTGCGGGGCACGGGGCAGTGGCCCCCGCAGAGGGCTCCTGCCCCTTCCGCGACCCCGGGGCGGGCCCCGGAGCCCGTGACGGCCTCCAGTCGCCTCCCAGACCGCGCCTCGTCGAGACGTGCAGGGCACCCACGGCGCCCGGTCGAGGTGCCGGCGGCGCCGGTGCGGGGGCGCGGAACAGTCAGGGGTGGTCCTGCAGGGCCGGGGCCCGGGATTGCCAGAGGCGGCCCCTCAGGGCGGGAGCCGGTGCCCCTGAGGGATCTGGGCCGGGGCATGGGCGGGGCAGGCCCTGCGGCGCCGGGGCGGGCCACAGGAAGGCCAGGGTGGGCCCTGCGGGTCCGGGCGTGCAGAAGGGCGGCCACCCGTGCCGGGTGGCCGCCCTCTTGTTGTGCCGGGGCCTTACTTGCCCTTGGCGGCTTCCTTGAGCTTCGAGCCCGCGGAGACCTTCACGCTGTAGCCGGCCGGGATCTGGATCGGGTCGCCGGTCTGCGGGTTGCGCGCGGTGCGAGCGGCACGGTGGGTGCGCTCGAAGGTCAGGAAGCCGGGGATGGTGACCTTCTCGTCGCCCTTGGCGACGACCTCGCCGACGGTCTCGGCGAGAGCGGCCAGAACGGCGTCGGCGTCCTTGCGGGTCACCTCGGCGCGGTCGGCCAGCGCGGCCACCAGCTCACTGCGGTTCATTTTGTTACTCCCGTGTTCTTCTTGCCTGTGAGGCGTGGATCGAAGCCGATGCTGCCAGGGCCCTCGGACAGTCCCCGGACCCGGGTCTGCTGTCAGACCCCTCCGCGCCCGCGGGGGCCTGCCCCCAGGACGCAGGTCCTCGGGGGAGCATCCTGCCCCCACCAGCGGCGGGAAAGCGAATCCGGCACCCTCCGGTGTCACCCTGGAGCCGCACGAAATCCACCACCGCCTCATCGTGGTGACGTCCCGTCGACTCCCTCGGAGCCGACGGAGCCGGCGGCCGGGGCCGCGTGCTCCCTGATCCGCCACCCTAAAGGGGGGTTTGCAAGCCCGCGACCCGCGACGCGCCGTATGTCAGTGGGACGTGGGACCCGTCACAGCGGCGCCGACGGCCTTCGCCGCGTCCCGTACCGCTCCCGCGACGGCTCCGGCGACCTTGTCGTTGAAGACGGACGGGATGATGTAGTTCGGGTTGAGCTCGTCCTCGGTGACGACGTCCGCGAGCGCGGCGGCGGCCGCGAGCATCATCTCCGTGTTGACGGTACGGGACTGGGCGTCCAGCAGACCGCGGAAGACACCCGGGAAGACCAGCACGTTGTTGATCTGGTTCGGGAAGTCCGAACGGCCGGTGGCCACAACTGCCGCCGTCTGACGGGCGATTGCCGGGTCGACCTCCGGGTCGGGGTTCGCGAGCGCGAACACGATCGCCCCATCGGCCATGGCCGCGACATCCTCCGCGCCGAGGACGTTCGGCGCGGAGACGCCGATGAAGACGTCCGACCCGGCAACCGCTTCCTTCAGCGTGCCGGTGACGCCCTCGGGGTTGGTGTTGTCGGCGATCCAGCGCAGCGGCGAGTCCGGGGTGGCGGCCACCAGGTCCTCGCGGCCGGCGTGCACGACGCCGTGGATGTCGGCGACGACGGCGTGCTTGACGCCCGCCGCGATGAGGAGCTTGAGGATGGCCGTACCGGCGGCGCCGGCGCCGGACATGACGACCCGTACGTCGCTGATGCTCTTGCCCACCACGCGCAGGGCGTTGGTCAGCGAGGCGAGGACGACGATGGCGGTGCCGTGCTGGTCGTCGTGGAAGACGGGGATGTCGAGGGCCTCACGCAGCCGGGCCTCGATCTCGAAGCAGCGGGGCGCCGAGATGTCCTCGAGGTTGATGCCGGCGAAACCGGGCGCGATCGCCTTGACGATCTCGACGATGGCGTCGGTGTCCTGGGTGTCGAGGCAGAGCGGCCAGGCGTCGATGCCGGCGAAGCGCTTGAAGAGGGCCGCCTTGCCCTCCATGACCGGCAGTGCGGCCTTGGGGCCGATGTTGCCGAGACCGAGGACGGCGGAGCCGTCGGTCACCACTGCGACGGAGTTCCGCTTGATGGTCAGCCGGCGGGCGTCGTCGGGGTTCTCCGCGATCGCCATGCAGACCCGCGCCACACCGGGGGTGTAGATCATCGACAGGTCGTCACGGTTGCGGATGGGGTGCTTGGACGCCATCTCGATCTTGCCGCCGAGGTGCATCAGGAACGTACGGTCGGAGACCTTGCCGAGGATGACGCCCTCGATGTTCCGCAGACCTTCGACGATCTCGTCCGCGTGGGCCGTGGAGCTGGCCGCGATGGTGACGTCGATCCGCAGCTTCTCGTGGCCGGAGGCGGTCACGTCCAGGCCGGTCACGGAGCCGCCGTGGGACTCCACGGCCGTGGTCAGCTGGGAGACCGCGGTTCCGCTCGCGGGCACCTCCAGCCGGACCGTCATCGAATACGAGACGCTGGGCGCCGTTGCCATGACCGGGTTCCTCTGCTTTCCCTAGCTTCTTCGCTATGCGGCACCGACGGCCGAAGGCCCGGCAGCGCTGTGAAGATGGTGACACCTACCTGCGAGTAGCAGGTAATGCGGTCATATTGTTTTCGGAAACTGTTTTCCACCATACGAGAAACCGGCCGGGAACTGAAGAGGCCCGCGTCACCTGTCAGGTGACGCGGGCCTCATCATGCGGTGGTCCGCGGCGGTCAAGTGGCACCGACCCGCCATGCTCGCCTCGCGGCAAGTGGTCCCTCTGAGGGACGAAGGTTGGGCCCGGGGGCTTGGATCGGGCCGGTGCCGTAACCAGGCTAACGCACCCTCCCGGCAAGTGATTCCCGTACGGGGCACCGACTTCGGGAGGGTGGCCCGTTCAGTCCCGCAGCAGGTCCGGCACCCCGTCCCCGTCGGGCTGGTCACGACGGCCGGAGACCACCGTGAGCTGCTGGGTGGCCCGGGTCAGCGCCACGTACAGGACCCGCAGGCCGGCGGGCGATTCGTCGGCGATCTCGGCGGGCGAGACGACGACGGTCGCGTCGTACTCCAGCCCCTTCGCCTCCAGCGAGCCCAGCGCGACGACCCGCTCCCCCAGGCCCGCCAGCCAGCGCGCCGCCTGCTCACGCCGGTTCATCGCGACGACGACACCGACCGTGCCGTCGACCCGGTCCAGCAGCCGCTCGGCCTCCGCCCGTACGGCCCCGGCGAGGTCCGCGCCGTCCGGGACCACCGCGAACCGCGGCCGGACCCCGGTGGAGCGGACGGCGGCCGGGGATTCCATGCCGGGCATGGCCAGCCTGAGCACCTTGGCGGCCAGCTCGGCGATCTCGGCCGGGTTGCGGTAGTTGACGGTCAGCTCGAAGCGGCGGCGCGGACGGGTGCCGAGCGCCTCGTCGCGGGCCTCGGCCGCCTCGTCCGGCGAGGACCACGACGACTGGGCCGGGTCGCCGACGACCGTCCAGGTGGCGTGCCGGCCGCGGCGGCCGATCATCCGCCACTGCATGGGCGTGACGTCCTGCGCCTCGTCGACGATGACGTGCGCGTACTCGGTGCGCTCCGCCGCGAGGCGCTCCGCGCGCTCGCGCTGCGACTCCTCGCGCTGCGGCATCAGCTCCTCGAGCCCGGTCAGCTGGTCCAGCGGGTCGAGCTCACGCCGCCGGCGGGGCCGTGCGGGTGTGCCGAGCAGGGTGCTCAGCTCGTCCAGGAGCGCCACGTCGTGCACGGACAAGCCGTCGCGGCGCAGCGAGCGGGCCAGTCGGCGCACCTCGCCCGGGTTGAGCACGCGGCGGGCCCAGCGGCCGAGGCGCCGTTCGTCGGCCATGGCGGCGAGCACGGCGCGCGGAGTCAGCTCGGGCCACCAGGCGTCCAGGAAGGCGGTGAAGCTGTCCTCGCCGGTGACGTCCTCGTCGAAGGAGGAGCGGAGCTCCGCGGCGAGTTCCGGGTCGCCGGTGTGCCGCGCCGCGGCGCCGGACTTGGCGTACAGGGCGTCCAGCAGCAGCCGCCGGGCGCGCGGGCGCAGCAGGTTCACGGGGGCGGTTCCGCCCAGCACGTTGTGACGGATGCGCTGGAGTTCGTCGGCCTCCAGCTCCAGGCGCCGGCCGAAGGCGACGACGCGCAGCCGGGTGGGCGTCGCCCCGGGGGCGTCCGGCTCCTCGCCGAAGGCGAGCTGACCGTCGTCCGGGGCGGAAGGGGGCAGCTCCAGCGCGCCGCGCGCGGCCTTGCGCAGCACCTTCAGCATCCGGGAGGAGCCCTTGACGCGGGCGACGGCCGGCTCGTCGTAGACCGTGGCCTCCGCTCCGTCGACCAGCGAGCCGACGGCGCGGATCGCGACCTGCCCCTCCTCGCCCAGCGAGGGCAGTACGCCTTCGGTGTAGGCGACGAGCAGCGGCGTCGGGGACACGATGAGGATGCCGCCCGCGTAACGGCGCCGGTCCTGGTAGAGCAGGTAGGCGGCGCGGTGCAGGGCGACGGCCGTCTTGCCGGTGCCCGGACCGCCCTCCACGTACGTCACGGACGCGGCGGGGGCGCGGATCACCAGGTCCTGCTCGGCCTGGATGGAGGCGACGATGTCCCGCATCGTGTGGCTGCGGGCCTGCCCGAGCGCCGCCATCAGCGCGCCGTCGCCGATGACGGGGAGGGGCTGTCCGTTCAGCGCGGCGGTCAGCTCCGGTCGCATCAGGTCGTCCTCGACGCCGAGGACCTTGCGGCCCTTGGAGCGGATGACGCGGCGGCGCACCACACGCCCCGGGTCGACCGGGGTGGAACGGTAGAACGGCGCGGCGGCCGGGGCGCGCCAGTCGATGACGAGCGGGGTGTAGTCGGAGTCGAGTACGCCGATCCGGCCGATGTGCAGGGTCTCGCCGATGTCGGCGGTGTTGTCCGGCCGTACGGCGTCGTCCGCGGGCTCGACGGAGGTGTAGGCGCCGTCGGGGCCCTTGACGCCGTCCTTGCCGGCCAGCAGGTCGATCCGGCCGAAGAGGAAGTCCTCGAACTCGTTGTTCAGCCGGTTGAGGTGGATGCCGGCCCGGAAGACCTGGGCGTCCCGCTCGGCGAGCGCGCCGGGCGTGCCGACCTGGCCCCGTTTGGCGGCGTCGTTCATCAGGAACTCGGCCTCGTGGATCTTCTCCTCGAGACGGCGGTACACCTGGTCCAGGTGTACCTGTTCGACACCGATCTCACGGTCTCGCACCGTGTCGGCGGTGGAGCCGACCACGGATTCGACAGCGGCATCCTGCGCGGCCACCGGGCCCCCTTCTCAACAGCACTGGGCAGCCGTCAACCGTACGGCAAGGGGCGAGGATATTGCACCTGCCCGGGCCGCGGCGGGGCAGGTGGGGTGCAGGTCCGGGGCGTGTGCGCACAGGACGGCGGACGCCGGCCCCCGCGCACCGTCCGCGGACACGCGAACGGGGCCGGGGACCGCAGGGCTTCCCGGCCGGATGCGGCGGCAACGGCTACGCGTCGACCTCGACCAGCCGTTCGCCCTCGAACGTGCGGACCTCGAAGTGGTCGATGTCGTTCCGGTCCATCGCCGCGCCGCCGTGGACGTACAGCGGGTTCTTGGCGTCCTTGTTCGGGCTGTCGGGGATTCCGTAGCCCCACTTCGGGACGGCCCAGGAGGTCACGACCTCCTCCTCACCGGTCTTGGAGACGGCGATGAGGTTGCACTTGAGAGGTCCCTTGACGTTTTTCAGCTCCAGGACGGCGTGGGTGCCCCAGCCCTTCTCCTCCATGCCGACGACGGCGCTGACCTTGGTTGTCGGGTCCTTGGCCTGCACCTTTTCCTCCATGTGGTGGAAGAAGGCGTCCTCGGCCGGGCTGGTGGGATGCGGGTCGGCCCCTGCCACGTTGCTGCCCGTGCCGTCCGCCGTGACGACGACGGCGACGGCCGGACCGCCGATGATCAGCGCGGCGGCCGCCGCGAGCAGGTACATGCCGCGCCTGCGCTTGTGGGCGCGCTTGACGGCGACCTCGTTCAGCAGGCCGTCGAGCACCTTGGGACTCGGGGACGTGGGCACCACGGGGACGGGCCGGGGCGGCGGGAAGTCCTCCATGCCGCGCATTCCGGGCAGGCCGTAGACATTGCTCTGCGCCGGTGCGGGGGCCGGGGCCTCCGCGAGCATCGCGAGCATCGGCTCCATCCCCGAGAACTCCTCGAGGTGGGCGGCACAGATGTCGCACCCCGCCAGATGCGCCTCGAAGGCGGAGGCGTCCGCTTCGTCGAGCACGCCGAGCACATATGCGCCGACGGCGTCGTGCACGGATTCCTGCTCGTGCATGGTCATGCCGAGACCCCCCTCTCCTCAAGAGCGAGCTTCATGGAACGGAGCGCATAGAACACTCGGGACCGCACGGTCCCGCTGGGTATGCCGAGCGTTTCGGCCGCCTCATTGACCGTACGCCCCTTGAAATACGTCTCGACAAGAACTTCCCTGTGGGCGGGCGTCAAATCGTCGAGCGCATCTGAGAGCGTCATCAGCCACAACGCCTTGTCGATCTCGTCCTCCGCGGGCATGACCTCCAGCGGCGACGGATCGACCTCCTGCGGCCGGGCCTGCCGGCTGCGGTGGCCGTCGATGACGATGCGCCGGGCGACCGTCACCAGCCAGGGTCGGACAGAGCCGGTCGCACGGTTGAGCTGGCCGGCGTTCTTCCAGGCACGGATGAGCGTCTCCTGCACGACATCCTCGGCGCGCTGGCGGTCGCCGGCGACGAGACGCAGTACATAGGCGAGCAACGGTCCTGCGTGTTCACGGTAGAGAGCACGCATCAACTCCTCGTCGGGCACAGAGGTGTCGATACGCGGCTTCTCACTGCGATGGCGGGCCCGTTGCGGACGGTCATCGGCCACGGCGGCATCCTTGCGCACCTGCACCTCCCGGTCGAGACCTGATTTCGTCGGCTGGCCGCCAGGCGCCCCTGCGGCGCGTCCTGGTCCCTCTTCACTACGGGGACCGCGGGAGGTTCACTCAACGCCGGCCGAAGAAACTTCAAGATCTTTCACGGCGGTCCTCCTGCGGTGCCGGGCCACGCGCTCGCGGTTCCCGCACACCTCGCTGGAGCACCAGCGCCGACGCCTGCCGCGCGACGTGTCCAGGTACACCCGGCGGCAGTTGTCGCCCTCGCACTGCCGCAGCCGTGAGCGTGCGACGGGATCGGTGAGGAGGTCGATCGCGTCCCTGGCGACGACGGCGAGGAGCGCGGCGCACCCGGGGACGGTGCTCAGCGCCCGTACCAGGTGGCCCTCCTCGTCGCGAACGGCCCTGACGCCCGGCGGGGCGCTCTGCGCACGGGAGTTGAGCACCGCCAGATCGTGCTCCGCGCAGCCTTCCCCGGGGCCGTTGCGCACCAGACGGTCGACGCAGTCGCGCAGTTCGACGAAGGCGGCCACCCAGCCGCTGTCGGCGCCGGTCAGCCGGGTGCCGGCGGGGACGAGGCCGGCGCCGGTGAGCCAGCTGGTCAACCGCCCTGGCTCCGCCAGGGGTTCGCGCCCCTCGGGCTGTCGGTCCGCCTCCTGTGCCGTCGCCACCAGGTCCAGGCAGATCCGACCGGAGTCGAACCGCCAGGGCTGTGCGTGGGAGCCGCCCGTACCCGCCGCTGTCATGCGCCTGTCACCGCCTCGGGATCACCGTCGGGTGTTCCCACCAGAGTGCCCGCCGACGGGTGCGGCCGGAAGACCTCATCGGGACGCGCTCAGGCGTCGGTGCCGCCGCCGTCGCCCGAGTCGCCGCCCATGCCGGTGCCGCCGCCGTCGCCCTTGCCCGTGTCGGGGCCCGTGTCGGTGTCGGGTTCCGCGTACTTGGCGTCGGACGCGGGGTCGAGGGCCAGCCGGTAGCCGCGCTTCACGACGGTCTGGATCAGCTTGGGCGTGCCCAGCGCCGTACGCAGCCGGGCCATGGCCGTCTCCACGGCGTGTTCGTCCTTGCCCGCGCCGGGCAGTGCCCGCAGCAGGTCCGGGCGGGAGACGACCCAGCCGGGGCGCTCCGACAGGGCACGCAGCAGGGCCATGCCGGCGGGCGGCACCGGACGCAGCTCGTCGTCGACGAGGACGGCATGGCCGCGGATCTCGACGCGGCGGCCCGCGGCCGGAAACGTACGGGCGCGGGCGGGCAGTTCGAAGCCGAGCAGCTGCACCAGCGGGCCGAGCCTGAACCGCTCCGGCTGCACCGTGGCGACGCCGGCGGCCTGCAGCGGAACCGCGGTGACCGGGCCCACGCAGGCGGCCAGGACGTCACGGCCGAGGGCGCCCAGCAGGTCGGGGAGGAGGCCGCGGCTCTCCGCCCGGTTCAGCAGGGAGGCGGCGGCCGGGGCGCTGGTGAAGGTGACGGCGTCCAGGCCGCGCGCGACCGTCGCGTCCAGCAGCCGGTCGAGCGGCGCGATGTCCTCGGGCGGCATCCAGCGGTAGACGGGTACGAGGACGACCTCCGCGCCCCCCGCCCGCAGCGACTCGACGAATCCGGGCAGCGGCTCGCCGTGCAGCTGGAGCGCGACCCGGCGGCCGGCCACCCCCTCGCCGAGCAGCCGGTCCAGTACCTCCGCCATGGACTCGGACGGCGGCGACCACTCCTCCGTGAGCCCCGCCGCGCGGATGGCGCCCTTGACCTTGGGTCCGCGGGCCAGCAGCTCGGCGCCGCGCAGCCGGCCGAGCAGCTGCTCGCCGAGCCCCCAGCCGTCGGCGGCCTCCACCCAGCCTCGGAAGCCGATGGCGGTCGTGGCGACGACGACGTCGGGGGTGTGGTCGATCAGCTCCTTGGTCGCGGCGAGCAGCTCCGCGTCGTCGGCGAGCGGAACGATGCGCAGCGCGGGGGCGTGCAGTACGGCCGCGCCCCGCCGCTGGAGCAGCGCGCCGAGCTCGTCGGCGCGCCGGGCGGCGGTCACGCCGACGGTGAAGCCCGCGAGGGGGCCGTGCGGTTGGGCTTGGTCGTGCATCTCGGTCGTCCCCACTGCAGTGCCCTGATGGCCGGTGCCATTGAACGGTGAACGGGCGACCGAGCCTGTCAAAGGCGCGTGACAGGCCCGGTTCGCTCATATTTCACCGTCGTTACGTACTCCGCTCGCTCAGACCCGTGCGTGGACCCGGTCGGGCTCTGCCTGCGCGTCCGAGGTGCGGACCGGTACCACCACGGGCCGGCGAAGGTATACCGCCCAGGTGACGGCCGAGCAGACAGCGTAGAAGACGAGGAAGGAGACGAAGGCGGCGGTTCCGGTCCCGGCGGTCTGGAAGGACTGGCGGAAGGCGAGGTTGATGGCGAGGCCGCCGACCGCGCCGACGGCGCCGATGAGCCCCATGGAGGCGCCGGACAGCCGGCGCCCGTAGGCGGCCGCGGTCTCACCGGTCATGCCCTTGGCGAGCGCCTTGTTCTGGAAGATGCCGGGGATCATCTTGTACGTCGAGCCGTTCCCGAGGCCGCTGAGCACGAACAGGGCGATGAACCCGACGAGGAACACCGGCAGCGACTCCTGGACCGAGGCGGCGACGACCACCCCGGTCGCGACGGCCATGGCCACGAAATTCCCCAGAGTGATGCGCGCCCCGCCGAAGCGGTCGGCGAGCAGACCGCCCAGCGGCCGGATCAGGGAGCCGAGCAGTGGGCCGATGAAGGTGAGGGACGCCGCCTGCAGCGGTGTGCGGCCGAACTGGGTCTGGAGCACCAGGCCGAAGGCGAAGCTGTAGCCGATGAACGAGCCGAAGGTGCCGACGTAGAGGAAGGCCATGATCCAGGTGTGGCCCTCCTTGGCCGCGTCGACGGCCGCGCCGGTGTCGTTCCTCACCGGTGCCAGGTTGTCCATCCACAGCGCGGCGCACAGCGCGGCGAGCACGATCAGCGGCAGGTAGATGCCCAGTACGAGCCGCGGGTGGGCCGCTCCCGCCGTGCCGATGATCAGGAGGGAGACCAGCTGGATCACCGGTACGCCGATGTTGCCTCCGCCCGCGTTGAGGCCGAGCGCCCAGCCCTTCTTCCGCAGCGGGTAGAAGGCGTTGATGTTCGTCATCGACGACGCGAAGTTGCCGCCGCCGACACCCGTGAGCGCGGCGACCGCGAGGAACGTCGTGTACGAGGTGCCCGGCTCCATCACCAGATACGCCGCGCCGGTCGGCACCAGCAGGAGCAGCGCGCTGAAGACCGTCCAGTTACGGCCGCCGAACTTCGCGACGGCGAAGGTGTACGGCACCCGGATCACGGCGCCGACGAGGGTCGCCGTGCCGATCAGGAAGAACTTGCCCGCCGGATCGATCCCGTACTCGGGCCCCATGAAGAGGACCATCACGGACCACAGGCTCCAGATGGAGAAGCCGATGTGCTCACTGAGCACGGAGAAGGCGAGGTTGCGCCGTGCGACCCGCTCCCCCTCGGTCCGCCAGAAGGTCTCGTCCTCGGGGTCCCACTGCTCGATCCATCGCCCTGCCATCACGCGCCTCCACCTGATTGCGATCGTGGAGCCGACGTTATGGACGGCGCGTTTCAGGGCCGGTGGCAGCAGGTGACCGGAGCGAAACCTTGCTCTCACCCGACGGCCGGGCCGGATGTGAGCACCGGGCCCCGCCTGTCCGGGGCCGGGCGCCCGGGGTGCGCCGCAGTACTAGGGACGGGCTTCGAGTACCAGGTTGAAGGGCGTCTGGGTGGCGCGGCGGAACCGCGTGAACCCCGCCTCCTCGGCCACCTCGCGAAGCCTCTTCTCACCGGCCTGCGCACCGAGTCCGGTGGCCACCTCCTGTGACAGCGAGGACGGAGTGCAGATGACGGTCGACGCCGCGTAGTAGATGCGGCCGACCGGATTGAGGTTGTCGGCGAGCTCGTCGTTGGCGAACGGCTCGACCAGCATGACCGTCCCGTCGGGCGCGAGCGTCTCACGTGTGTGGCGCAGGGCTCCGACAGGGTCGCCCATGTCGTGCAGACAGTCGAAGAAGCAGACGAGGTCGTAGCCGTCGCCGGGGAAGTCCTTCGCCGAAGCGGCGCTTGGTGCGCTCGGTGACATCGGCCGGCGTCAGCGGTCCGGCGTCCTTGAGCGCCGACCACAGACCGAGCTCCACGCCGATCATGATGAGCACGCCGTTTCATGGCGGCCCCCATGTCGGTGACCGCCTGCCCGAGGAGTTTCTCCAAGCGTTCCGAGTCGAAAGCCGGCTGTCCGGCCGTGCGACCGGTCTCTGCTCTCGTTGCCATGAGGACCGCCTCCTGGAGTGGCCGGTGCGACCGCACCCGCCTCTGAAATCGGGCTAGTTCTCCACATGACGGACAACAACGGACGAATCTGATCAGGGAGAGCCGTACACGTGAAAAACCTCCGGCCCGCGGATGTTTCCGCGGGCCGGAGGCTTACATGGGATGAGTGGAGATGGCGGGAATCGAACCCGCGTCCAACGGTGCAGAACCAGGGCTTCTCCGTGTGCAGTCCGCTGCGATTTTCTCGGCCCCGGAGATCACGCGAACAAGTCTCCGACGGGCTCAGTCACTGTTTGATTTCCCTCTACGCCCCGTGACCGGGCTTAGAGGTTTAGTTCCCTAGCTGATGCCAGGATCCGGGTCGGGAACAGCCCCGGGCTGACACTTCGCAAGTCGCTACTTAGGCAGCGAGGGCGAAGGAATCGCGCTTGGTGTTGGCGATTATTGGTTGCGACATATGGTTAACGAGATCATTGCCGCTTCCTCGACACGCTTCCCCTGCTTCGACATCCGCTGTCGAAACCGATCATCCCCATGTTGATTTTTCAAGCCCCGTGCGGGGCGGCGCCCCGCCTGGCGGGACAGGTGCCATCGTACGTGACCAACGCACCCCGGTGCCAGCGTATTCCCCGGCGTCAGCCGCGCTGCCGCCGCCGGGCCGCCGACACCGCGCGCTCCGCCTCACGGCGGTCCTGCTTCTCGCGCAGCGTCTGCCGTTTGTCGTACTCCTTCTTGCCCTTCGCCAGCGCGATCTCGACCTTCGCCCGGCCGTCCTTGAAGTACAGGGCCAGCGGCACGATCGTGTGCCCCGTCTCCTGAGACTTCGACTCGAGCTTGTCGATCTCCGCCCGGTGCATCAGCAGCTTCCGCCGGCGGCGGGCGCTGTGGTTGGTCCAGGTGCCCTGGCTGTACTCCGGCACGTGGACGTTGTGCAGCCATGCCTCGTTGCCGTCGATCTGGACGAAGCCGTCCGCCAGCGAGGCCCGTCCCTGGCGCAGCGACTTCACCTCGGTACCCATCAGCACGAGACCGCACTCGTAGGTGTCGAGAATGTGGTAGTCGTGCCGCGCCTTCTTGTTCTGCGCGATCAGTTTGCGCCCTGTTTCCTTAGCCATAGTGCGGTCATTTTCGCACTACGACCCTCCCCCGAGGCCACTCAATACCGTCTGCGCCCGTTTTTCGGCGCCCTCGGGCGCCACCAGGTCCGGAGTGATGCCCTTGCCGTCGACGGCGTCACCCGACGGAGTCCGGTAGTGACCGACGGTGAGTTCGGCGACCGAGCCGTCCGGGAGCCTGCTCGGCATCTGCACCGAGCCCTTGCCGAAGGTACGGGTACCGACCGTGACGGCACGACCACGGTCCTTGAGGGCCCCCGCGACGAGTTCCGCGGCACTCATGGTGCCCGCGTCGACGAGAGTGACGACGGGCCGCTCGGTGTCGCCGCCCTGTTCCGCAAGGAGGACCCGCTGCCGGCCGCGCTCGTCGTACGTGGCGACGAGGCCGCCGTCGAGGAAGGCCGACGCGGTGATGACCGCCTCCGACACCAGGCCGCCCGCATTGCCCCGCAGGTCGAGGAGGACGCCGGCGTCCGCGGGGGCGTCGCTCAGGGCCTTCCGTACCTGCATGCCGGAGCCTTTGGTGAACGACGAGACCCTGATCGCGACGGCGTCGTCAGCGAGCCGCTCCACGGTGACGGTCTCGGTGGTCAGCAGGGCGCGGGTGAGCGTCTCGGACCAGCGGCGCCCGTCGCGCTCCAACTCCAGGACCACGTCCGTGCCGCTGCCGCCGCGGAGCAGTGCCACGACCTCCGTGACCGGCCGCCGGGCGACGTCGCCGCCGTCGATCGAGAGGAGCCGGTCGCCGGCCCTGATCCCGGCTCGTTCGGCGGGGCTGTCCCGCTGCACCCTGGCGACCTCGACCCGGCCGTCGGCGGCGCGTCTCGCGCCCAGGCCGACGCCGGTGTACTCGCCGTCGAGTGCCTTGCGGAACTCCTCGTACTCCTGCTTGTCGTAGACGGCGCCCCAGCGGTCGCCGCTGCGGCTGACGACCTCCTCGGCCGCCTCCGTACCGGACTTGCCCTCCGCCGCGGCCTGTGCGGCGGCGCGGGCCACGTCCTCGCGGTCCACCGTCGCCGCGGCGGCACGGGCGGAGAGCGAACCGGGTGCGGAGTGGTCGTCCTGCGGCAGGCAATTGGTGGCCGCGGCCGTGGCCAGGACGAATCCGAAGACCAAAGTCAGGGCAGCCCCGCGGCGAATGCCGTGGGGCCGGGGACTGAACTCGGGACCCGACATGGCGATGAGTCTAGGACAAGCAAAAGGCGCCGTACGGAGGTTGTCCGTACGGCGCCAGGGGCACTTGTCACACCTTCAGGTACTTGCGCAATGCGATGAAAGCGGCCACAGCGGGCATGAGCAGCCCGATCGCCAGCACCAGGGGCAACTTGGTGATCACGGCGTCCCAGCCGATGAAGTTGACCAGCTGCATCTTCTCGGAGAGCGCCAAGCCGTGGTCGATCAGGAAGTAACGGCCCACCAGCAGCATCACGGAGGCGACCACACCGCCCAACAGGCCCGCGAATGCGGCTTCCATGATGAACGGCATCTGGATGTAGAAGCTCGACGCGCCGACGAGCCGCATGATGCCGGTCTCACGCCGACGGCTGAACGCCGAGACGCGCACGGTGTTGACGATGAGCATCAGCGCGATGACCAGCATCAGACCCATGACGAAGATCGCCGCCACGTTCATGCCGTTCATCAGTGAGAACAGGTTCTCCAGGATGTTGCGCTGGTCCTGGACCGACTGCACACCGTCCCGGCCGGCGAACGCGGTCGCCACGACCTTGTACTTCTCCGGGTCGTCCAGCTTCACCCGGAACGACTCCTGCATCTGGTCGGGGGTGATGGTGGACGCGATGGGGGTGTCGCCGTACTGCTCGCGGTAGTGCTTGTACGCCTGTTCCGCCGTCTCGTGGTGGACCACGTCGACGACGTCCATCTTCTTCAGATCGGCCTCGATCTGTTCCTTCTGCGCCGTGGTGACGGCCCCCTTGGAACACTGGGGCGAGGTCTCAGCGTCGTTCTTGTTGCAGAGGAAGATGGAGACGTTGACCTTGTCGTACCAGAAGTCCTTCATCGTGCTGACCTGCTCACGCATGAGCAGCGCACCACCGAACAGGGCGAGCGACAGGGCTACGGAGACGATCACCGCGAAGGTCATCGTGAGATTGCGGCGGAGACCGACCCCGATCTCCGACATCACGAACTGGGCGCGCATGGCGTGCTGTCAGCCTTTCAGTCTTGCAGTCTGTCCGGGCTCAGTGCTGGTAGCCGTAGACGCCGCGGGCCTGGTCGCGGACGAGACGGCCCTTCTCGAGCTCGATGACGCGCTTGCGCATCTGGTCGACGATGTTCTGGTCGTGCGTCGCCATGATCACGGTGGTGCCGGTGCGGTTGATCCTGTCGAGCAGCTTCATGATGCCGACGGAGGTCTGCGGGTCGAGATTTCCCGTCGGCTCGTCCGCGATGAGCAGCATGGGGCGGTTGACGAAGGCCCGGGCGATCGCCACCCGCTGCTGCTCACCACCGGAGAGCTCGCCGGGCATCCGGTCCTCCTTGCCTCCGAGGCCGACGAGGTCGAGCACCTGGGGCACGGCCTTGCGGATCTCACCACGCGGCTTGCCGATGACCTCCTGGGCGAACGCCACGTTCTCGGCGACGGTCTTGTTGGGCAGGAGGCGGAAGTCCTGGAAGACGGTGCCCAGCTGGCGGCGCATCTGCGGCACCTTCCAGTTGGAGAGCCGGGCCAGGTCCTTGCCGAGGACATGGACCATGCCCTGGCTCGCGCGCTCCTCGCGCAGGACCAGCCGCAGGAACGTCGACTTGCCCGAACCGGACGAGCCCACGAGAAAGACGAACTCGCCCTTCTCGATCTCGAGGGAGACGTCGCGCAGGGCAGGACGGTTCTGCCTGGGGTAGGTCTTGGAGACGTTGTCGAATCGGATCACGGGTGCACCACGGTCGGCCGGGAGTAGGTGAGCGTGACCTTACGCGACTGCGCCTCGACCGCGCAGTCCCCGTCCTGGCTTGCGCATTTTGTCCGTTCGCCAACCATGGGCAAATCCGGCGGCCCGCGCCGAAAAGCGCGCGAGCTGGCACAGTGGTAGGGGAACAGTCGCGTTTCCCTGGGCGTTGTCGGGAGAGAAATGTGCTTGCGGTCCGCGTACTCTGCGGCCCCGGCGCGCGGGAGGAGGAGAGCGCATGACCTATGACCGATTGGTGTGCGCCAGCTGCGCGGCACCCGTCGCCGAGGGCCGCTGCCCGGTCTGCCGGGCCAATCGTGAGCGGCTTCAGCAGGAGGGCCCGCTGGCCGGCCTGAGCCCGGCGGCGCTGCTGGTCCTCCTGGTGGCGCTGGTGGCCGCGGTGGCCCTCCTGGCGGCCTAGGCGCCGCAGGCGCGTTCCCGCGCGCGGGAACGTGGAAAAGCCCGGGGCCTCGAGGGCCCCGGGCTCTTCCTGTGTCAGTCCGTCACCGCACGTGTCGCCTAGGCGACGGTGCGGCCACCGCCCACGAGGCGCGGCAGCATACGGAAGCCGATGCCACCGGCGATCATCGTGGCGGCACCGACCAGCAGGAACGTGGTCTCGGCGGCGCCGGTCTCGGCCAGCTCACCGCCCTTGCCCGCACCGGCGTCGCCGGTCCCGGCCAGCTCTTCCTTGCCCTGGCCCTGCTCGACGGGCCGCGTGCCGGCGTTGTCGGTGTCGGTTCCGTCACCGTCACCGTCGATCACGCCGTC
This sequence comes from Streptomyces peucetius, assembly GCF_025854275.1. Classification (NCBI taxonomy): domain Bacteria; kingdom Bacillati; phylum Actinomycetota; class Actinomycetes; order Kitasatosporales; family Streptomycetaceae; genus Streptomyces; species Streptomyces peucetius. Next base: position 2,961,481 of record NZ_CP107567.1, read on the forward strand.
GTCGCCACCGTCGGTGTCGTTGTCGTTACCGCCGGCGCCGTTGCCGCCCGAGTCGCCGTTACCGCCCGAGTTGCCGTTGCCGCCCGAGTTGCCGTTGCCGCCAGTGGAGTCGTCGCCGCCGTTGCCACCGGTCTGCTCACCAGAGGTGCCCGTGCTGGTCTCGCCCGACGTACCGGTCGAGGTGCCCGTGCTGGTCTCACCGGACGTACCGGTCGAGGTGCCCGTGCTGGTCTCACCGGACGTACCGGTCGAGGTGCCCGTGCTGGTCTCACCGGACGTACCGGTCGAGGTGCCCGTGCTGGTCTCACCGGACGTACCGGTCGAGGTGCCCGTGCTGGTCTCACCGGACGTACCGGTCGAGGTGCCCGTGCTGGTCTCACCGGACGTACCGGTCGAGGTGCCCGTGCTGGTCTCACCGGACGTACCGGTCGAGGTGCCCGTGCTGGTCTCGCCCGACGTGCCCGTGCTCGTACCACCGGACTCGCAGAGCGTCGGAATGACCTCGCAGTCATCGTCGTCGTTGTTGATGCCGACCTCGGCCTCGACACCGATGCCGGCGACCTCGGCCCCACCGGTCAGGTCGAAGGCCTGAGCCGCGCCGGCGGCCGTCAGTGACGCACCCGCGGCGATCACTGCGCCGGCGGCGATACGCGCGACACGAACCCGCGTCTTCTTCGTCATGTACTTGCTACCCCCAGTAGCTCTCGTCATTGGAGCAGCGCCAGGGGCAGCGGACGAGGAGCCGTTACGCCGTGCCCCCGTTCACACGCGCCCCAGAAACACGCATGCCGCGCGCCACACTTCCCAGTTTTCGAAAGCGCGTCAAGGTCGTTAGCGGACGCGATGTCCGAAATACCGTCAGTTGCCTGACCTGCGGGCATGCAACTGTGACATAAAAGGGAACTGCCGCCCCATGGACGGCAGTTCCCTTGTCGACAAAACGCTTCGCTACTTCTCCTGCTGCTTGCGCCAGCGAATTCCCGCCTCCAGGAACCCGTCGATCTCACCGTCGAGCACGGACTGCGGGTTGCCCACCTCGAACTCGGTGCGCAGGTCCTTGACCATCTGGTACGGGTGCAGGACGTACGAACGCATCTGGTTTCCCCAGGAGTTGCCGCCGTCGCCCTTGAGGGCGTCCATCTTGGCCTGCTCCTCCTGGCGGCGGCGCTCGAGGAGCTTCGCCTGGAGGACGTTCATCGCGCTCGCCTTGTTCTGGATCTGGGAGCGCTCGTTCTGGCAGGAGACGACGATGCCCGTCGGGACGTGCGTGATGCGGACGGCGGAGTCCGTGGTGTTGACGCCCTGGCCGCCGGGGCCCGAGGCGCGGTAGACGTCGACGCGCAGCTCGGACTCGTCGATCTCCACGTGGTCGGACTGCTCGACGACCGGCAGCACCTCGACGCCCGCGAACGACGTCTGGCGGCGGCCCTGGTTGTCGAAGGGCGAGATGCGCACCAGCCGGTGCGTGCCCTGCTCGACGGAGAGCGTGCCGTACGCGTACGGCGCCTTGACGACGAAGGTGGTCGACTTGATGCCGGCCTCCTCCGCGTACGACGTCTCGTAGACCTCGGTGCCGTAGTTGTGCCGCTCGGCCCAGCGCAGGTACATGCGCTGGAGCTGCTCGGCGAAGTCGGCGGCGTCGACGCCGCCGGCCTCGGCGCGGATGTTGACGAGCGCCTCGCGCTCGTCGTACTCGCCGGACAGGAGGGTGCGGACCTCCATCTCGTCCAGCGCCTTCCGCACCGCTTCCAGCTCGGCCTCGGCCTCGACCCGGGTGTCCGGGTCGTCCTCGGCCTCGGCGAGCTCGAAGAGCACCTCGAGGTCGTCGATACGGGCCCGGAGCGCCTCGGTCTTGCGCACCTCGGCCTGCAGATGCGAAAGCTTGCTGGTGATCTTCTGCGCCGCGTCGGGGTCGTCCCACAGGGACGGTGCCGCCGCCTGCTCCTCGAGCACGGCGATGTCTGCCCTCATCCTGTCGAGGTCCAGAACGGCCTCGATCGACCCCATGGTCGAGGAAAGGGACTTCAGCTCTTCGGATACATCGACGACTGCCACGGGTCCAGCGTAACGGCTGAGCGGACGGACCAGTGCTGCCCCCGGCACCCGGGGTCCGGACGCCACCGGGCGGCGGCCTCCAGGGGCCGCCCCGCCCGGTTACGACGGCGCCGCGGGCCCTACGGCTCCGAGGGCGCCGACTGCTGGTTGTCCTGCGGCGGCGCCTGGCCGTCGTCGCCGCTGGTGGCCAGCCAGCCCCCGACGCCGACCGCCGCGGCCACGGCGAGAGCGACGACACCGACCGTGATGCGGCGCCTGCGCACCGCGGCGGCCCGGTTCCGGGCGGAGCCCGGCCTGCGCTGGCCGGGCGTGCGCGGGGCGCGCGCCGTGCCGTGGGCACCGCCCGCGAGCTCGTCGGGGGCGGGGACCCGCATCGAGGTGTGGGTGTCGCGGTTCGAGTCGGCCGGTGCGGCGCCCGGCACCAGCGGCACCGCGCCGCGGCGGCGCTGCTCGCCGGGTGCGGGCTGCGCGACGTCCTCGTACGGCTCGGCGGGTTGCTCCGCGTCGGGCTCGTCGACGTCGAGGGGCGGGATGCCCTCGAGCGTCGGCAGCAGGTCGTGCAGCCGGGACGCCACCTCGGAGGCGCGCAGCCGCGAGGCGGGCGCCTTCGCCAGGCACTGGACGACGAGCTGCCAGAGCTCGTCGGGGATGCCGGGCAGCGGCACCACGGTCTCGGTGACGTGGCGGCGCAGGACGGCGCCGGGGTGCCCGCCGCCGAAGGGGGTGAAGCCGGCCAGCAGCTCGTAGAGGACCGTGGCGAGGGCGTAGATGTCGACGGCCGCGCGGGGCGGCAGGCCCTCGACGATCTCGGGGGCGATGTAGTCGGGGGTGCCGATGATGCCCGAGGGGTTCGGCGCCGTGCCAACGGAGGGGCGCGGCGCCTTGGTGCGGCGCGGGGTGTCGATCAGCTTGGCGACACCGAAGTCGGTGAGGAGGGCGGGGTGGGAGCCGGCGGGCCCGAGAGGGCCTTCCATGTCGAGCAGGATGTTCTCCGGCTTGACGTCCCGGTGCACGACGCCCGACGCGTGGGCGGCCGCGAGGCCGTCGGCGACGTCCGCGATGATCGCGACCGCGGCCGCCGGTGCGAGCCGGCGCTCGCGCTCCAGGCGGGTGCGCAGATCGGTGCCGCGCACGAGCTGCATGACCAGGGCGAGGTCGTTGCCGTCGACGACGAGGTCGCGGACGCCGACGACCCTGGGGTGGTCGAGCCCGAGCAGGGCGGTGCGCTCCTGGACGAAGCGTCCGACCAGCTCCTGGTCGGAGGCCAGGTCCTCGCGAAGAAGCTTGATGGCGACGGGCCCTTCGGGTCCCTCGCCGAGCCACACCGTGCCGGCGCTGCCCCGCCCCAGGATCTGGTGGGCCGTGTACCGGCTGCCGATATTCCGTGCCAAGACTGCTCCCTCAGCGGCTGGCGTTGTCCCACAACGTACGCGGGCATCCGGGTGCTGTGTGGCCCGGATGGCGCCAACCTCCACTTCTGCGGGATAAGTCGGCCCACAGAAGTCGACAAAACGACAGGGTTACTGCTGGTTACCGACTTGGTCGGCGGTGTCCTTGGCCTCGCCGATCTGTGAGATCCAGTCCGTGACCGTCGACACGGTGTCACCGATCGCTTCCCAGTAGCCCTTGCCCTCCGCGACCCAGCCCTGGAGCGGGGTGAGCTCCCAGATCAGCCAGCCGGCCACGACGAACAGCAGCACCGTGAACAGGCAGCCCTTGAGGCAGCCCAGCCCCGGGATGCGCATCGGGTTCGCGCGCTGCCTCGGCTGCCGCGGCGGCCGCTGCGCGGGCGGCTGCGGGGGCGGCGGCGCCTGCGGAGGCGCGTACTGCTGCTGCTGGGGGGCGTACTGCTGGCGCTGCGGCTGGGGCGCCGGCGCGTACGGCTGCGGCTGGGGGCGCTGCGGCGATCGCTGCTGCTGCCGGTTCTGCGGCGGCTGCTGCGGTGCCTGGCGCTGCGGGCGGCGGCGCAGCGGGTCCTGGCTCGGGTCGAGGTACTGGACCTGCGTCTGCTCGTTGCGGTCCCGCGCGGCGCGGAGCTGGCTCTGCCAGGGGTGCGGCTCCTCCGGACCCGGCTGCCCCTGGGGCACGGGCGGCATGACGGCGGTCGGGTCGGCCGTACCGCCGGGCTGCCCCGTCTGCGGCATGACGCTGGTCGCGGCGGCGGGGTCGTACGCCGAGCTGCCGCTTCCGCCGCCGGTGTTCGGCAGGACCTGCGTCGGGTCGGAGGCTCCCGGCGTGCCGGGCACCGGCGCCGGCGCCGGGTCCGGCGCCAGCAGGGCGCCGACGCCGAGTGCGGCGTCGACCTGGGCGGCGTTCGCGTGCACGCCGATGCCGGCGGCGACCGTACGCAGACCACGGGCGAGGTTCTCGGCGCTGGGCCGCTCCGACGGCTCCTTGCGCAGACAGCGCTCTATGACGGTCCACAGGGGCTCGGGGACCGTGGTGGGCCGCCGGGGCTCCTCGCTGAGGTGGCGGTGCAGCACCTCGAGCGCAGTGCCGCCCGCGAACGGGGGGCGTCCGGTGACCAGCTCGTACAGCAGGATGCCCGCGCCGTAGATGTCGACCGCCGACGTCTGCGGGCGGCCCTCCGCGGACTCCGGCGCGACGTACGCGGGGGTGCCGACGAACTCGTGGGTCCTGGTCAGGCCCGGGGAGTCGGCGAGCCGCGCGATGCCGAAGTCGGTCAGCATCGGGTGCATCTGGCCGTCGGCATCCGTCTTGAGCAGCACGTTCGCCGGCTTCAGGTCGCGGTGGACGACGCCGTCGGCGTGGCTCGAGGCGAGCGCGTCCGCGATCTGGGCGGTCATCAGCGACGCCGCGACCGGGCTGAGCGGGCCGCTCTCGCGCAGGTAGCGGTGCAGGTCGGGGCCGTCGACCAGGTCCATCACCAGGGCGAGGAGATCGCCCTCGACGACGAGGTCGCGGGTGCGGACGATGTTCGGGTGGGTGAGACGGAGCAGGACGGAGCGTTCCCGGAGGAAACGCATCACCACGTCCGCGTCGTTCGCGAGCTCCTCCTTGAGGACCTTGATCGCGACGGTCTCACCGGGCTGTCCCGCGACGGCCGCCTCGGCGCCCGCGGTCTCCCGCTGGCGGGCTCGCCAGACGGTGCCCGTGGCGCCGCGCCCGAGGGGCTCCTCGAGCAGGTACTTGCTGCCTACCGGCCGCACGTCATGCGCTCCCTGCTGATCGTGGTCCTCACATGGCCCGGGTCCACCGGATGATTGTCGGTCCGCCGGGTTGCCCGACCCACTTTAGGGGGTCTCTTCACCGTCTCCCCTGTTCGAGAGACAGACGCGGGCATCGTACGGATGGTTGCCGGGTCCGCGTGCAGTGAACATCACGATCCCTTCCGTCCGTAGTTCCCACGATGACCTTTACGGGATACCACCAGGTGCTTTTCCGTCCGTATTCGTCCTCCGGGCCGACCGGTCAAGATCACTTACGGGTGGGCGGCGGGCGTGTTGTCGGCGACGGATGCGAGGATGCCTCCAGCACGGAGCCGTGGGAAGGGAGACCCCGGCCCGTGCCGACCTGCCGGGTGGGGGCGATCCGGGCGGCTTTGCCGTCGGGCACCCCGCGCAGAAGGGATGGCTGACGGCGATGCAGATCCGGCTGACTGTTCTCGCGCCGCGCGGCGGACAGTCCGCGCCCGCCGGACGTCCCTGCGACGTGATCGTTACCGCGCCCGCGGGCACGGCGCTCGCTGCCGTGGCCTCCGGCCTCGCCGCCGCCGTCTCCGGCCCGGACGTCTCCGGTACCGTCGTCCTCTACGCGGGCCAGGAGCGCCTCGACCTCCAGCGCCGCACCCTCGGCGAACCACCGCTGGTCGACGGCGCCGTGCTCGCCCTCCAGACACCGGCCGACGACGAGCCCCACGGGAGCGACGTCCCGGCCCAGCTGCAGGTCGTCGCCGGACCCGACGCGGGCGGCGTCCACCTCCTGCACGGCGGCCGGATCAGCATCGGCCGGTCCGCCGACGCCGATGTGCCGCTGGACGACCCCGACGTCTCCCGGCTGCACTGCGCGGTCACCGTCGAGGACGACGGCCGGGTCACGGTCACCGACCTCGGCTCCACGAACGGCACGACGGTCGACGGCGCGTCCGTGGGCAGCCGCCCGTTCCGCCTGCCGGCGGGCGCGCTGCTCCGCGTCGGCGAGTCGACTCTCCGGCTCTCCCCCGGGTCCCCGCCTCCGGCGCTCCCCACCACCCCTGACGGCGAGGGCCACCTCCGCGTCCCCGGCGGCGCGGCGGCCACGGACCCGGCTCCGGCCGCCGACGGCCGCGGCCTGCCGGATGCCGCCAGGTACCGGCCGATGACCGGCGCGTGCGGCGGCAGTCCGCCCGGACCCACGTGGGCGGATCCCGCCGCCGGTCCCCGGCCGGCCGGGGCCACGGGCGCCGGCGCCGCGCAGGACACGGCACGGTGGCCGGCCGCCGGGACGGGGGCCGGGTACGAGAGCGCGAACGGGACGGGACCGGGACCGGGGGACGGAAGCGCGAGCGCGGCCGAGACCGGGGCCGGGGCCGGTTACGGAAGCACGGGCGCGGCCGGGTCCGGGTACGGAAACGACAGAACGGCCGGCCCCGGCGGTGACGCCCGCGCGGCCACCCTCGGAGGGCCGGCGCCCGGCACGGGTGCGCAGGCCCACGGCGGGGCGCAGCCGCCCCCGCCCGGCGGTGACGCCTGGCCGCACGGGGCCACCGCCGCACAGGACGGCGTCCTGTCCGGCACCGCCGGCCGCCTCGCCCCCGGCAGGGTCAACGGGACCGGTACGGGGCGGACGCAGGACCGGTCCGAGCAGACGCATCACCTGCACGGCGCGGATGCCCGGGTGCCGGCGCAGGCTCCCGGCCGCGGAACGCCCGGCCCGGACACGGAACCAGGCACAGACACGGACGCAGACGCGCCGAGCCGGCGCAGGCGCGGCATAGGCGCCTGGGCGCGGCGGCTCGCCGGAGGGCGGGGCGGACCCGCACCGGAGGGGACCGGCACGACCGGGCCCGCGGCCGCCGCCGCGCCCGCCGTGGCGAGCTGGCCCGACCCCGCCGCCGTCCTGCTCACCGCGCTCGGCCCCGGCCCCAGGCTGTGGGAGCGGGGCCCGGACCATCCCGAGTCGCTCGTGCTGCGGCTCGGTACGGCCGACCGCGCCGAGCTGCCGTCCGTGGCCGTGACCGTCGCCCTGAAGGAAGCCGGTTCGCTCGGGCTCGCCGGCCCGCGCGCCCGCCTCGCGGGCCTCGCCCGGGCCGCGGTGGCCCAGCTCGCGGCGCTGCACTCCCCCGGCGACCTGGAGGTCGTCCTGATCAGCGCGGACCGCGCACGCACTCTCGAGGAGCGCAGGGCCGAGTGGGCCTGGCTGGGCTGGCTGCCGCATCTGCGCCCGGCGCACGGCCAGGACTGCCGGCTGCTGCTCGCGTACGACCGCGACCAGGCGACCGCCCGCGCCGCGGAGTTGACGCGCCGGCTGGACGACGGCCCTTTGGGCACCGGATGGCCGAGCGCCGACCTCCGGGCGGTCATGGAGGTGGCCGACCGGCACGACGGCCCGCGCACCGTGGTGATCGTCGACGGCGACCCCGGCTCCGCCGCGCTGCGGGAGACGACGGCCCGGCTCGCCGGTGCCGGCCGGGCCGCCGGTATCCATCTGATCTGTCTGGCGGAGACGGCCGCGGCCTCTCCGCTCTCCCCGGTGGCCGTGACCTACGAGTCGGCGTGCGCGGTGTCGCTGCCGTTCCGTGAATGCGGGGCCGTGGCGCTGCTGACCGGGGACGTGGCAACCGCACTGCGCCTGATGCGGGTGGCCGGCGGGCAGCCCGCGGGGCACGGCACCGTCGGTGTGGTGGACGCGGTGTCCGCCGCCTGGGCCGAACGCTTCGCCCGGGCGCTCGCCCCGCTGCGTACGGAGGGCGCCGGTGTGCACCCCGGCAGGGCGGCCGTGCTCCCGCAGTCCGCGCGCCTGCTGGACGAGCTGGAGCTGGCCCGGGCCACCCCCGCGTCGCTGATGGCACGCTGGGCGTCGGCCTGCGACGGCACCATGGTCCTCGGCGCCGGTCCGCGGGGGCCGCTGGCCGTCGACCTGGCGGAGGAGGGCCCGCACCTGCTGATCGACGGCCCGCCGGGCAGCGGCCGTACGGAGCTGCTCCGCTCGGTCGCCGCCTCCCTGGCGGCGGCGGGCCGTCCGGACCGGCTCGGGCTGCTGCTCGTCGACGGCGCGGGCGGGGAGCGCGGCGACGGGCTGACGGCCTGCACCGAACTGCCGCATGTGACCGAGCATCTGGTGGCGAGCGACCCGGTGCGGATGCGGGCGTTCGCGCAGGCTCTCGGCGCGGAGCTGAAGCGCCGTACGGCCGTGCTGGACGAGGCCGGCGTCGCGGACTTCGCCGAGTGGCGCACCCGGCGGGAGGTCGCCGAGCGGATGGTGGGCCAGCGCCCGCCGAGCGCCGCCGAGCAGCGCGGCAATCTGGACTCGCCCTCCTCCGGGACGCTCAGGCTCCGGCCCGGAGGGCGTACGAGGAGCCGGGAACCGGATCCGCTGCCGCGTCTGGTGGTGCTGGTGGACGACTTCGACGCGCTGGTGGCCCCGGCACTGGGCAGCCCCGGCCGGCCGGCGGCCGGTTCGGTCGTACGGGCGCTGGAGGCGGTGGCCAGGGACGGCGGGCGGCTCGGCATCCATCTCGTGGCCACGTCGTCGCGGCCCGACCGCACCGCGGACACGCAGCTGGCCGAAGGTGCGCGGCTGCGGGCCGTCCTGGAGGCGCCGCCGGTCTCCCCCGGTCCGGACGACCCGGCCCCCGGCCGGGGCAGGCTGGGGCATTCCGACGGGCGGGTGACCGCGTTCCAGAGCGGCCGGGTCACCGGACGCATACCGCGTACGGCGACGTCGCGGCCCACCGTGGTCCCGCTCGAGTGGGAGCGGATGGGCGATCCGCCCACCCGCCGTCCCCTCCGCGAGCTGGGCAACGGTCCGACCGACCTGGCGCTGCTGGCCAGTGCGCTGGAGCGGGCGGCGCGGTCGGTGGACGCGGCGCCCGTCCCTCCGCTGGCGCCGGCACATCCGTGACGGGCCGCGTTGCCGAGGCGCGCCGCCGCCATTTGACCTGACACCACGTCACGAGGCCATCACGAAAGAGTGTTAGTCGCCCAGGGCGGTATTGCGGCACCCGTAGTGCGGGCGTAGACCTGTCGCAAGGCTCGACTGGTCAGGAACAGGCAGCGCACAGGAGAGACGGGGCAGTGATGCGCAGAACTCTTCGTACGGGCAGGGCCGCAGTGGTGTTCGCCGCGATCGGCGCCCTCGCCCTCACCGGATGCGGCGGCGACGACGGCGGTGAGCCGGGGGACGCGGGTCCGACGCCGGGTGGGGCGTCTGACTCGTCGGTCACGCTGCCCAAGCTGAACGGCGAGAAGATCGAGGTCGCCGCGGTCTGGAGCGGCCCGGAGCAGGAGAACTTCACCAAGGTCCTCGACGAGTTCGAGAAGCGCACCGGCGCCACGGTCACCTTCGTCCCCGCGCAGGACCCGATCGTCAACTTCCTCGGTACGAAGATCGCCGGCGGCAGCCCGCCCGACGTGGCGATGCTGCCTCAGGTCGGCGCGATCCAGCAGGCGGTGGCCCGCAAGTGGGCCAAGCCCGTCGGACCGGAGGCCAGGGAGCAGCTGGCGAAGAACTACGCCAAGGGCTGGCAGGACCTCGGGGCCGTCGACGGCACGCAGTACGGCGTGTACTACAAGGCCGCCAACAAGTCCCTGATCTGGTACAACAACGCGGTCTTCGAGAACGCGGGAGCGAGCGAGCCGAAGACCTGGAAGGATTTCCTGTCCACGGCGGAGACGATCTCCGCGTCGGGTGTCACCCCGGTGTCCGTCGCGGGGGCCGACGGCTGGGTCCTCACCGACTGGTTCGAGAACGTCTACCTCTCACAGGCGGGTCCGGAGAAGTACGACCAGCTCGCCAAGCACGAGATCAAGTGGACCGACCCGTCCGTGAAGGACGCCCTGACCACGCTCGGCGAGCTGTTCGGCAAGCCGAACCTGATCGCGGGCGGCGCCGAGGGCGCGCTCCAGACCGAGTTCCCCGCGTCCGTGACCCAGACCTTCACCGGCGGTGACGCCCCCAAGAGCGCGATGGTGTTCGAGGGCGACTTCGTGACGGTCAACATCGCCCAGACCGACGCCGAGATCGGGACGGACGCGAAGGTGTTCCCGTTCCCGGCCGTCGGCGCCGAGTCGCCGGTGGTGACCGGCGGGGACGCGGCGGTGGCCCTGAAGGACAGCAAGGGCGCGCAGGCGCTGCTGACGTTCCTGGCGACCCCCGACGCCGCGGCGATCCAGGCGGCGGCCGGCGGTTTCATCTCGCCGAACAAGTCGCTGGACGTGGCCGCCTACCCGAACGACGTGCAGCGTGACATCGCGAAAGCACTGATCGCGGCGGGCGACGACTTCCGGTTCGACATGTCGGACCAGATGCCGCAGTCGTTCGGCGGGACGCCCGGCAAGGGCGAGTGGAAGATTCTCCAGGACTTCCTGAAGAACCCGAAGGATGTCGCGGGCACCCAGCAGAAGCTGGAGGCCGAGGCGGCCAAGGCGTTCAAGAGCTGACGCCGTGCCGCCCGTCACCGCGGGGGGCCCGGCCCGGCCGGTGCCCCCCGGCGACAAGCGCAAGGGCGTGACAGGCACACGTAAAATAGTCGCGGTCGGCTTTCTGCTGCCCGCGCTGGTGCTGCTGGGCGCGCTCGTGGTCTACCCGATCGGGTACTCCCTCTACCGGTCCTTCTTCGACCAGCCGGGCACCGGCTTCGCCGGCCTCGACAACTACGTGGAGATCTTCACCGACGACACGATCCTCACCGCGGTCAAGAACAACGCGATCTGGGTGGTCGTCGCGCCGACCGTGTCCACGGCACTGGGTCTGACCTTCGCGGTGCTCACCGAACGGGTCCGCTGGGGCACAGCGTTCAAGCTGATCGTCTTCATGCCGATGGCGATCTCGATGCTCGCGGCGGGCATCATCTTCCGTCTCGTGTACGAGCAGGACCCGGAGCGCGGAGTGGCCAACGCGGTCTGGGTGGGCGTGCACGACACGTTCGCCGAGTCGGCCGGTTTCCCCAGGGCCCGCCCGCTGCCCGTCCATCCGCTCGAGGCCGCCGGGGGCGGTGCGTTCGTCACCAAGGAGCCGGTCTCCGCCCAGGCTCCGGTGCAGGTGCCCCTGGTCGGTGTGGCCCCCGCGAAGATGCCGTCCGACGCCGAGCCGGCGAAGGCGGCGGAGCCCGGCGACGGGAAGATCCACGGCACGGCCTGGCTGGACTTCACCCGGGGCGGCGGCGGCAAGCCGAACGTCATCGACTCCGAGGAGCTCGGGCTCAAGGGCATCAAGGTGGAGGCGGTCAAGGACGGCAAGGTCGTGGCCGAGGCCCGGGCCGGGGCCGACGGCACGTTCACCCTCCCGGCATCCTCGGACGGCGCGCTGCTCAGGCTGCCGGCCGACAACTTCCGCGAGCCGTACAACGGCGTCAACTGGCTCGGCCCGAACCTGGTCACGCCCGCGATCATCGGCAGTTACGTGTGGATGTGGGCGGGCTTCGCGATGGTGCTGATCGCGGCCGGACTGGCGAGCGTGCCGCGCGAACTCCTGGAGGCGGCCCGCGTCGACGGGGCGAACGAGTGGCAGGTCTTCCGGCGGATCACGGTGCCGCTGCTGGCGCCGGTGCTCGCGGTCGTCCTGGTCACGCTGATGATCAATGTGCTGAAGATCTTCGACCTGGTCTTCATCATCGCGCCGGGCTCGTCCCAGGACGACGCGAACGTCCTCGCGCTCCAGCTGTACAGATCGTCGTTCGGCACGGACGCGGACCTCGGCCTCGGCAGTGCGATCGCGGTGCTGCTGCTTCTGCTGGTGCTGCCGGTGATGTTCTTCAACATCAGGCGGATGCGAAGGGAGACCCGGCGATGAGCTCCCGATGCCGCACGGCCGCCCCCTGCCGGGGGTCCGGGGGTCGCCCCACGGGCAGGCACAGCAACATCAGGCGGATGCGAAGGGAGACCCGGCGATGACCGCGACCGATGCCACAACGGGGGCCGGCGTCAAGGCCAAGCACTCCCTCGCGACGCGGATCGCAGCCCGCACCGGCGGCGGCGTGCTGCGTGTCTTCCTCATCCTCGCCGCCCTGTTCTGGCTGATGCCCACCATCGGCCTGCTGTTCTCGTCACTGCGCGACAGCGGTGACATCGCGGCGAGCGGCTGGTGGACGGTGTTCACGGCCCCGGCCCAGATCACCACGGAGAACTACTCACGGCTGCTGGAGAACGAGGCGATCACCGACTCCCTGTTCTCCACGGTGATGATCACCGTCCCGGCCACCGTGCTGGTCGTGGTCATCGGCGCGCTGGCCGGATATGCGTTCGCCTGGATGGAGTTCCCCGGCCGCGACTGGTGGTTCATGGTCGTCGTCGGTCTGCTGGTGGTCCCTGTGCAGGTCGCGCTCGTGCCCGTGTCCGAACTCTTCGGCATCGTCGGCATCTTCGAGACGACGATCGGTGTGGTCCTCTTCCACGTCGCTTTCGGTCTGCCCTTCGCGATCTTCCTGCTGCGGAACTTCTTCGCGGAGATCCCCCGCGAACTGCTGGAGGCGGCACGGCTCGACGGCGCGGGCGAGATCCGGCTCTTCACCCGGGTCGTCCTGCCGCTGGGCGGTCCGGCGATCGCCTCGCTGGGCATCTTCCAGTTCCTGTGGGTGTGGAACGACATGCTGGTCGCCCTGATCTTCGCCGACTCCGACAGCGCGCCGATCACCGTCGCGCTCCAGCGGCAGGTCAGGCAGTTCGGCAACAACATCGACGTGCTCGCGCCCGGCGCGTTCGTGTCGATGATCATTCCGCTGGCCGTGTTCTTCGCCTTCCAGCGGCAGTTCGTCTCGGGCGTGATGGCGGGTGCGGTCAAGTGACCACGACCAAGTGAGTACGGTCGAGTGACCGCCGTCGAGTGACCGACCGCGCGCCTGCCGGCAGGACGGGCGTGCGGACGCACGGGCGTACGGAAGGGCGGCCCTGGTTACCCGCGTAACCGGGCCGCCATTCCCTGTTGGTCCCCCGTATGCCACGTGCGGCGTAACCAAGTCACCCCTTTGGCCGTTCTCGGGCCATCCTGCCCGCGCGACCCATGGATGTGCCGTGCCCCGGTTCAGCGTCATCGTGCCCGCGTTCAAGGTCCAGGCCTATCTCCAGGAATGCCTGGATTCGGTGCTGACACAGACCTTCGCCGACTTCGAACTCATCGCGGTCGACGACTGCTCGCCCGACTCCTGCGGTGCGATCATCGACGAGTTCGCCGCGCGCGACCCGCGCGTGCGGGCCGTGCACCTCCCGAGGAACGCGGGTCTCGGCCAGGCGCGCAACGCCGGACTGGCCCGCGCGAGCGGCGAGTACATCCTCTTCCTGGACAGCGACGACAGCCTGGTCCCCGGCGCGCTGGAGGCCATCGCCGGACGGCTCGACGCGACCGGGGACCCCGACGTCCTCGTGTACGACTACGCCCGCACGTACTGGACCGGTGAGAGTGCCCGGAACAAGTTCGCCGCGCTGCTGAGCGAGCAGGGTCCGGCGCCGTTCGCCCTCCAGGACCGGCCCGGGCTGCTCAAGCTGCTGATGGTGGTCTGGAACAAGGCATACAAGCGGGAGTTCGTCGAACGGGAGGGCTTCACCTTCCCGCCCGGCTACTACGAGGACACCCCCTGGACCTATCCGGCGCTGCTGGCGGCCTCCACCATCGCCACGCTGGACCGGGTGTGCGTGCACTACCGCCAGCGCCGCCAGGGCGGCAACATCCTCGCCACCACCAGCCGCAAGCACTTCGACATCTTCGACCAGTACGACCGGGTGTTCACGTTCCTCGACGCCCGGCCGCCGCTCGCGCACTGGAAGCCGGTCATCTACCGGCGGATGGTCGACCACTTCTCGACGCTCGCCACCGCACGGGGGCGGCTGCCGCGCGGCAGCCGTGCCGAGTTCTTCCGCCGGGCCCGCGCGCACTGCCGCCGCTACCGCGCCCCCGGGGCGACGCCCGCCCTGCGCGGCCGGCTGCGCCATGCGCTGATCCGCAGTGGCGGCCACCGGGTCTACCGCGCGCTGTGGGCGGGCGACCGGCTGCGTTCACGCACCCGCGGCATCGCCGGGCGCGGCCGGCGCGTGCTGCGCGCCGTGGCCCTGCGGGTGCACTACCGCATCCAGCTGCGGCTGCCGGTCCGCTCCGACCTGGCGGTCTTCGCCGCGTACTGGAACCGCGGCTACTCCTGCAATCCGGCCGCCGTCGAGGAGAAGGTGCGCGAGCTCGCGCCGCACATCCGCACGGCGTGGATCGCGGACGAGGCGTACCACCACACGATCCCGGCCGGTACACGGCGGCTGCGGCCCGGGTCGTTCGCCCACTGGTCGGCGCTCGCCCGCGCCAAGTACCTCGTCAACAACGTCAATTTCGACCGCCGGTGGGTCAAGCGGCCCGGGCAGGTCATGCTCCAGACGCACCACGGCACGCCGCTGAAGACCATGGGCATCGATCTCCAGGAACGCCCGGCGGCCGCCCGCTCCATGGACTTCGCGCAGCTGCTCGCCAATGCCGACAAGTGGGACTACTCGCTCTCCGCCAATCGCCACTCCACCCTGGTGTGGGAACGGGCGTACCCGTCGGCGTGCACCGTGCTCGAGTACGGCCATCCCCGCAACGACGTCTACCAGCGCGCCGGCGCCGAGGACGTGGCCCGGCTGCGGGCCTCGCTCGGCATCCCGGAGGGCCGCGTCGCCGTCCTGTACGCGCCGACCCACCGCGACTACCGCCGCAGCCAGTCCCCGCCGATCGACGTCGAACGGTTCGCCGCGGCTCTCGGTCCCCGGTTCGTGCTGCTGACCCGCGCCCACTACTTCAGCGACGCCCCGCTGAGCGGCACCGCCGCGCACCGGATCATCGACGTCTCCGGCCACCCGTCGGTGGAGTCCCTGTGCCTGGCGTCCGACGCACTCGTCACGGACTACTCGTCGCTGATGTTCGACTACGCGGTCCTGGACCGGCCGATCGTCCTGCACACCGGCGACTGGGAGGCGTACCAGGCTGCCCGCGGCACGTACTTCGACGTACGGGAGTGCCCGCCGGGAGCGGTCGCCCGCACCGAGGAGGAGCTCGTCGACGTCTTCGTGACGGACCACTGGCGCGGCTCGCGCGCCGCGCGGCTGCGGGCCGCGTTCCGCGAGCGCTTCTGCCCGTACGACGACGGGCACGCGGCCGAACGCGTC
Organism: Streptomyces peucetius; assembly: GCF_025854275.1. Lineage (NCBI taxonomy): Bacteria > Bacillati > Actinomycetota > Actinomycetes > Kitasatosporales > Streptomycetaceae > Streptomyces > Streptomyces peucetius. The sequence goes on from NZ_CP107567.1 coordinate 2,976,816, forward strand.
GTGCGCCGCGTCTTCCTGGGCGAGAGCGGCGGCCTGCCGGTCGTCGTCCCGCAGGAGCAGCGCACCCCGGCGCCCGCGCCCGTCCCCTTCCCGGCACCGGTGGCCCACGCCGTGCCGGTGCCGCCGCAGCCGTCGGCCGGCCGGCTGCCCGCCCGGCAGAACCCCGGCAGCCTCGTGCCCAGCCGGCACGCCTGAGTCACAGAAGCCTGAGTCACAGAAGAACGCGAGAAAGAGTGTTCATGCCCCGTCTGAGCGTCGTCGTCCCCGTCCGTCGTGTGCGCGGAAGCCTGCGCGAGTGCCTGGAGTCGGTGCTTTCCCAGTCGTTCACCGACTTCGAGATCATCGGGGTCGCCGACGGCTGCCCGGACGGCTCCGGCCGGCTGCTCGACGAGATCGCGGGCGCCGACCCGCGGGTACGTGCCGTCCACCTCGCGGAACCGGCGGGCCCGGACGGCCGGCGCACGGCGGGGGCGGAGCACGCGAAGGGCGACTATCTGCTGTTCCTGGAGGGCACGCATGTGCTGCTGCCCGGTGCGCTGCGGCGCATCGCCGACCGGCTCACGGACGCGGCGGATCCGGACCTGCTGCTGTTCGGCCATCTCCGTACGCCGTTCCGCGGCGTCCCGCAGTCCAGCCGGTCCTTGTCGCTGCTGAAGGACATGGGCGGTACGGAGGTCTGTACGCTCGCGGACCGCCCGGAGCTGCTGGGTGTGGCCGCGGTGTGCTGGAACCGCGCGGTGCGCCGCGAGTTCCACGAGTCGGGGCCGATGTCGTTCGCGCCGGGTCAGTACGGCGACCGGCCGTACGCGCTGGGCACGCTCGCCGCCGCCGGCACGGTCGCCGCCCTGCCCGTGCCCTGCGTCGAGCACCGCCGGCAGCGTCATGTGCCGGGGCTCGCGGAGTCGCAGGACGCCGGCTCCCCCGGTGAACGGGCCGGGCAGAGCGAGCTCGTCGAGCAGTTCAGCGACCTGTTCTGCGCTCTGCGGGGCACACCGCGGTTCGACGCCGTGCACGGGCCACTGTTCGACCTGGCCTCCAGGGAGCTGCTGGAGACGTACGGCACGCTCCGGCGCCGCCGCCGTGCCTACGTCCGGGCGGTCGCGGCGTTCCACCGGGACCACCGGCCGGCCGGGCACCGCGCGGCGGATGGCCCGAGGGCGCTGCGCCTGCGGCTGCTGACCGGCGGCCGGTCCGGTGGGCTCCGGGCCCTCGACGGAGCCCTCGCCGTCCGCCGCGCGCTGCTCGCCGTCGCGCCCGCGGTGCGCAAGCGGATGGGGCGACGGCTCACGCCGCTGTACTACCGGCTCCAGCGGCTGCTGCCGCTGGACCGCGACCTCGCCGTCTACAGCGCGTACTGGAACCGCGGTGTGAGCTGCAACCCGGCGGCCGTGCACCGCAAGGCGGCGGAGCTGGCCCCCCGGGTGCGCGGGGTCTGGGTGGTGTCGCGGCAGGCCGCCGCTGGGCTGCCGCCCGGCATCGACCACGTCGTGCCCGGGTCACGGCGCTACTGGGCGGTGATGGCCCGTGCCACGTACTTCTTCAGCAACGTCAACTTCCCCAACCACGTGGTCAAGCGCCGGGGACAGGTGCACGTGATGACGCACCACGGCACACCGCTGAAGGTGATGGGCGTGGGCCAGGCCCGCTATCCGGCGGCGGCTCAGGGCATGAACTTCCCCGACCTGCTGCGCCGGGTGGACCGCTGGGACTTCAGCCTGTCGTCCAATCCGCACTCCACGGAGAGCTGGGCGAGCGCCTACCCGGGCGCCGTACGGCACCTGGAGACCGGCTACCCCCGCAACGACGTCCTCGTCGGCGCGGGCCCCGACCGGATCCGCGCCGTCCGGGAGTCGCTCGGCATCCGCCCCGGGCAGCGGGCCCTGCTGTACGCGCCGACGTTCCGCGACTACGAGCGGACCTTCACCTGCCGGCTCGATCTGGAACGGGTGGCGAAGGCGCTGGGCGAGGACACCGTGCTGCTGGTCCGGGCCCACTACTTCCACGAGGAGAGCGGTCTCGCCGAGCACCCCGGCATCGTCGACGTCTCAGGTCATCCCTGCGCCGAGGAGCTGTATCTGGCGGCGGACGCGCTCGTCACCGACTACTCGTCCGCGATGTTCGACTACGCCAACCTCGACCGGCCGATCGTGATCCACGCACCGGACTGGGAGACGTACCGGGCCGTGCGCGGCGTCTGCTTCGACCTGCTCTCGGGTGCGCCCGGTGACACGCCGGGGGCGGTGACCCGTACGACGGACGAACTGATCCGGGTCTTCTCCGACGGCACCTGGAACGGCGAGGCGGCACGCGTGTCGCGCGCCGCCTTCCGGGAGCGCTTCTGCGCCTTCGACGACGGACGGGCCGCGGAGCGCGTCGTACGCCATGTGCTGCTGGGCGAGCCCGGCCTGCTGCCCGTGACACCGCCCGCGGAGCGCCGCCCGGTGGCGGTGCCGCGCCAGGCACACGCCCCGGAGGGCGACGCGCTCAGCGCTGCTGGCCGGCCATCACGGTGATCAGACCGGCGATCACCATCAGGGAACCGGCCCAGGTCCACATCGAGGTCCGCTCGTGCAGCACCGTGGAACTGGCCAGCACGATCAGCAGATAGCCCAGCGCGTTGAACGGATAGGCGATGTTCAGCGGGACCTGGGCCAGGGTCGACATCCAGGCCACCGCGGAGACGCCGAAGACGACGAGGCCGACGACGACCCATGGGCTCGTCGCGGCCCGCACCAGCAGCGAACCTCCGCTGTGCTCCGCGACGGCGGCCGCGGAGCGCATGCCGTGCTTCAGCATGATCTGCCCGGCCGCCGACGAAAAAACCGCGAAGAGCAGCAGCAACAGGCTGGGCAGCGCCAAGGTGTTCCTCCTGGTGGGCGGTCGGTGCCGTGGGTCAGGTGCCGGCGCCCACGCGGCCGGCGAGGTCCGCCGGGACGTACTGGCGGCTGAGGATGTCCTGTACATCGACGTGCTCCCCCGCGATGATCGTCTGCGCCGCGTGCGGGGTGAGCACGGCGACGTACTGGTAGCCGAAGAGTGTCGGCCGCACACGGGTCAGGAGCCGGGAGACGCCGGCCAGAGCCTTGGCGGTGACGCCGGTGCCGAGTACGGCCCAGAAGGGGGCGCCGGTCGAGGTGAGTTCCAGCTGGTCGAAGCCGGCGGCCCGCACGGTGCGGCGCAGGCTGCCGCGGGTGAAGAAGCGCAGATGGGTCTCGTCGAGGATGCCGCGCCGGTCGTAGCCGAAGAGGCCGAGGGCGACGCGCAGGCGCGAGTACCAGTGGCCGAAGTTGGGGACGGACATCAGCATCCGGCCGCCGGGACGCAGCACGTCCCGCAGTTCCCGCAGCACCTGCTCGGGCCGGGACAGGTGCTCGATGACGTCACCGGCGACCACGTAGTCGTAGCCGTCGCCGGCCTCCGGCGGAAGGCCCTCCTCCAGGTCGGCCAGAAGGAACCGTGAGCAGCGCTCCCGTACGCCGGGAACCTCGACGAAATCCAGGCCGGTCACGGTGAACCCGAGCGCCTCGAGGCGCTCGGCGAACCGGCCGCCGGAGCAGCCGACGTCCAGCACGCGCCCCGGGGGAAGGGTGCGCATGATCTTCAGGATCGCGGAGTGCGAGGAACCGTCGCCCTCCTTGAAGGCGTACTCGACGGGTTTGGGGATCCAGGGGCAGGTGCCGAAGCCCTTGAGTGCGAGCCGGTATTCGAGGATGTCCTTGACGACGTCCTTGGCGTAGCGCAGGCCGTTGACGTAGCAGATCTCGTCGCCGTAGTAGGTCGGGACGGCGATCTCTTTGATGCGCATCCCGGCGTCGAGCAGCTGGACGATGATCTGGGTGTCGAAGTCGAAGGCGTCGGTGTTCCGTTCGATGGGGAGCCTGCGCAGCGCGGCGACGCTGTAGGCGCGGTAGCCGGAGTGGAACTCGGTCAGCTGCGATCCCAGTGACGCGTTCTCGAAGCGGGTGAGGATGCGGTTGCCCAGCCATTTGTAGAACGGCATGCCGCCGCCCAGCGCGCTGCCGGACTGCATCATCCGGGAGCCGAACACTGCTTCGCACTCGCCTCGTTCGATGGGCGCGACCATCTCGGGCAGCTGCTCGGGGGCGTACTGGCCGTCGCCGTGCAGCAGCACCACGATGTCCAGGCCACGCTCGGCGGCAAGTGCGTAACCCGCCTTCTGGTTGCCGCCGTAGCCGAGGTTCTTGGTGTGGCGCATGACGACGGTCGGCGGCATGCCCTCCAGTTGCGACCAGCGGCAGCCCGCGGTGAACGTCTCGTCGCTGCTCGCGTCGTCGAGGATGATGATCTCGGCGACGCGGGACCGGAAGCCCTTCGGGATGCGGTCGAGCGTCTTCTCCAGTGTGGACTCGGCGTTGTAGGCCACGACGAGAATGCCGATCCGCGGGCCGGGGCTTTCCTTCACTCGGTCTTCTCCGCTCTCCGTCGGTGGGGTCATCGGTGCGGTCGGTCGACGGGTGGTACGGGCGCGGCTCGGCGGCCGGTGCGCTGGGCCACCACCGGCAGGGGCACGCCCGGTGCGGGGCCGGGCCGGTCCGCGAGCGCCCTGCGGACGCCGGTCACGGTCGCGGCGGCGAGCAGCAGCCAGCCCGCCTCGCCGAGGTGCAGCGCCCAGTCGCTCCAGCGGGTGGCGGCGGCGCCCGAGTAGACGACAACGGTGAGGGCGCCGACGACGAGGCCGTAGCCGATGGCCTCCCGGGCACCGAGGACGCAGAGGGCGACGACGGGCCAGGCCAGGTACTGGACCGCGGAACCGGTGCTGAGCAGGAGCAGGAGCGTCAGGGACAGAGCGACGGCGCAGGCCGGGGCGGTCGGCCGCACCCACGCGAGCCAGGCGCCGGCGGCCATGCACAGCAGCACGAACACGAAGTGGAAGCCGCCCTGCAGGCTCGCGACGAACGAGTCGGACGCGCCGGCCAGGTCGGCGAACCGTACGACTCCCCAGAGCCGCCACCGTCCGCCCTCGTACTCGAGGACCTTCTCCCGCAGCGGCACCGGAACGGTCGCCAGCACCGGCCCCCACAGCGTCAGCAGCACGACTGCCAGGCCCGAGCAGAATCGGACGGCCGCCGGCCTGCCGGCCCGTACCGCGACCACCAGCAGGGCGGGCACGGCGACGACGGGGACGAGTTTGACGCTCACCGCGAGCGCGGCCGCGACGCCGGCGGCGAGCGGCGCACGGCGGTCGGAGAGCAGATACGCGGCCAGGAAGACGAACATGACGGCCGCCGAGTCCGTGTTCCCGTGATACGCCGAGGTGGCGAAAAGGACCGGACTGAAAGCGCAGGCGAGTGCACACGCCATGGCCGTCTTGAGCGAACGGCGGCGGCGGAGGATCTCGAACACCAGAAGGGCGGAGACGAAATCGGCGGCGCACGCGGGCAGCCGGATCAGGCTGGCGAACGGAATGCCCAGCGCTTGGAGTTCATGGAACGCGGACAGCATCCAGCTCGCGAGCGGCGGATGGTTGTAGACGGGCAGGCCCGGCATCGGATGTTCGTAGACGCGGACCGGCCCGACCCGGGCGATCGCAGTGGCGAAGGCGTCGAAGAAACGGACGTCCGCCGGTCCGCGCGACACGACCGCGAAAATCGTTTTGGCGGCGAAAGCGAGCGCGGAGGCGCCGATGACGAGAACCCTGGCTCGTCGCACGTCGAGCGTCCCCGTCGCGGTTCGCCTTCGCAGGTCCATGGCGGGCGAACGTAGCAATCGGAAACGTCAATATCCCGCATCCGATGAACATACTTAGGCCGGTGCACTGCACTGCGCTGCGGACTTCGGCGCCTCCCGGCGCGGGAATCACCCGTACGGCCGGGTCAGCCGATCGCCTCCAGCATCCGGTCGACGACCGCGGCCGCCGCTCCCGCGTCGTCGAGATCGCAGAACAGCCGGCGGAACGCCTCGTACGCCTCGGCGTACCGCGCCGTGGCGCCGGCCGGGTCGCGCAGCGCCTCGACGAGGAGCGCGCCGTCCGGGATCAGCGGCCCGGGGGCCCGCGTCTCGAAGTCGAAGTAGAAGCCGCGCAGGGTGTCGCGGTAGTGCTCCAGGTCGTACGTGTGGAACAGCATCGGGCGGCCGGTCTGGGCGAAGTCGAACATCAGCGACGAATAGTCGGTGACGAGTGCGTCGGCGACGAGCATCAGCTCGGCCACGTCCGGGTAGCGCGACACGTCCAGCGCGAAGCCGCCGGTGTCCGGTAGCCGGTCGCCGACGAGATAGTGCCTGCGGACCAGCAGGACATGGCTGTCCCCGAGCCGCGTCCGGGCGGCCTCGATATCGAGCCGCAGGTCCATGGCGTAGCGACCGCCGCCCATGGGACGGTCCTCGCGCCATGTCGGCGCGTACAGCACGACCTGCCTGCCGTCGGGGATGCCGAGGTGTTCACGGACGGCGGCGGCGACCTTGGCACGGTCCGGCGCGTGGAGCAGGGAGTTGCGCGGGTAGCCCGACTGGATCACCTCGCCCTCGTACCCGAAGGCGCGGCGCATGATCGGCGTGGAGAAGCGGTTGGGCGAGACCAGCAGGCTCCACTGGGCGGCGCGCATCGGCAGTGACTCGATGTACGGGCGGTTGGCCTGTGCGGTGCCGAGCAGGTCGCGGCCGATGCGCTTGAGGGGTGTGCCGTGCCAGGTCTGCACCACGAACTGGTCCGTGCCGCGCCGGAACCAGTCGGGCAGCTGGGTGTTGGTCACCACGGCCCGGCTGGTCGCCAGCGCCTCGTGCCATTCGGCGCCGCCGTACGCGACGGGCCGCACCCCCTCGGGCAGCCGCGCCTGCTGGTCGCGGACCACCCACAGCATCTCGAACGGGACGTCGCGGCGGAGCAGTTCCTCGTGGACGGCGCGCGGCGAGTCGGAGAACTGCCGGCCGTCGAAGCTGCTGAACAGCACGGCGTCCCGGCGCGGTCCGGTGCGCAGGCCGGCGGCCCGCTCGCGCATCAGCCGCTCGTTGAAGCCGCCGCGTTCGCGCGGCGGCAGCACCGGGCCGGATTCGAGGACCAGCTGGTCGTGGTAGCGGCGGTCGAGCGTGAAGTCCCTGCCGCCGGCGCGGCGCACGGCTGGTACGGAGGCGTGCCCGGCGAACGCCAGCCGGACGGGCGCGTACGCTTCCGGGTCGCTCACGCCGCGTTCGCGGAAGAACGGGAACCAGCGGCCTTCGGCGAGCGGCAGTTCGCCCCCGGGCCCTTCGACGGCCGCGGGTGTGACCGCGGCGCGGAAGCGGCCCTCGCCGTGCGTCTCGTGGGCGACGACGGTCTCCTCGTGCGTGGCGCTGTGCCGCAGCACCAGCTCGGCTCGGCAAAGCGCCTCCCCGGGCAGCCGCCCCTCGATCGTGAGCTCGCCCGAGTCGGCCCACGCGAAGGTGTCCACCAGAGGCTGCACGGGCCGGTCGGTGAGGACGAGGTTGCCGGACGCGTCGGCGGTCACAGCGATCTCGCGGGCGGCACCTCCGCTGCCGTCGAGCGGATGCGGATGCGGATGCGGATGCCCGCCGGTGGGTGCGTCGCCGCGTACGGCGAGGGGCACGCGGCTGCCGTCGGCACGCAGGAGGCGCACCCGCCACGACGCGCCGTCGAGCAGGGCCGCGTCCACCTCCGCGCCGAAGGCGCTGCCCCGCACCGTCACCGGGAGCCGGTGCCGGTCCTCGGTGCGCCGGTTCTCCAGCGAGAGCGCCTCGGGTGCCGGCCCGCCGGCACCGCCCAGCACGGCGCCCTCGATGCGCAGCAGCCCGTCGGGCGTGGCCGTGTGCCCGGTGAACAGCGCGGCGACGCGCTCCATCCGCAGGCGCAGCTTGTCACCGGCGAGCACCGGAACGGCCCGCAGGTCGTCGCGGACGTCGTGCACGGTGGGCGCGGTGCGGTTGCCGAGCATCCGCAGCGGGCCGCGGCGCAGAGCGCCGCCGCCGACGACCCCGACCTCCAGGTTCCAGGTGGTACCCGGCCCGCCGAGCCGCGCCGGGTCGACCACGGTCTCGAAACCGGCCCGGTCGTAACTGTGCAGTCCCTGCCGTGAGCCGGCGGTCGCCTCCGGCGCCTCGGCGGCCCGCATCCGCAGCGGCAGCACCCGCCGCCGGCCGGCCCTCAGCCAGCCCAGGGTCAGGGGCCGCCGCTCGCCCGCCGGGCAGTTGCGGATGTACGCGTAGCCCTTGAGGTGCAGCTTGCCGTCCCGCCACACCGCCTCGGTGATGTCGGACATCACCGGCAGGTCGGCGGGCGCCGGACGGTCGGCACCACGCGGCAGGGGTGCGGTGAGCGCGGGGTACTCGGCGCGACGTCCCCGGAGGCCCCGCAGAATGAACGCGTCACGGCCGTGCTTCTTCTCGAAGGCGAGCAGGTCGAGGAGTTCGGTCAGCCGACGCTCGCGAACGAGGTGCCACTTGACGCGGAAGTGCAGCGCCAGCCCTTCGAGGACGTCCGGTCCGACGGAGTCCGCGAACGCGCCGGCGTGCTCCAGGAAGGCCGCCTGGTACGCGTCGTCGCCGTCCGGCAGTGCCTCCATGAAAAGCCAGAGGTCGCTGCTGAGAACGCTGCTCTCGTAACGCCGCCTGCCCTCGGCCCACTCGGGCCGGGCGGCGAGGAAGTCCCGGGCGGCGGTGACCGATCCGGTACGGTCCCGCACCGCGTTCGGCCGCGCCCTGCGGGTGGTGATGGAACCGTCGCGGTCGCGCCACAGATAGACCGTGTCGTGCAGGACGTCCACGGAGCCGGCGAGGAAGTGGGCGGGCAGGATCACCGGAATGTCCTCGAACAGGACCCCTTCGGGAAACGCGAGCCCGTGCCGGTCCCAGAACGCCCTGCGGAACACCTTGTTGCACGCGATCCGGTCGTACAGCAGCGGCCAGTGCCGGGTCACGTGCGTGGCCGTACGGGACTTGGCCATCGGCTCGCGGAACATCGGCGACTGCTGGACCTTGCCGCCGGCCCGCAGCCGGCTCACGTTCCCGCTGACGAAGTCGGAACCGGACGCGTCGATCGACGCCAGCATCTTCTCGTACGCCTCGGGCGGCACGACGTCGTCACTGTCGACGAACGCCAGGAACTCGCCGCACGCTTCACGGGTCCCGGCGTTGCGGGCGGCGCCGAGGCCGGCGTTGGCCTGCGTGACGAGCCTGAACCGCTCGTCCCGCTCGGCGAATCGCCGGGCGATCGCGCCGCTTCCGTCCGTCGACCCGTCGTCCACCATGACGACCTCGAGGTCGCGCAGGCTCTGCTCGGCGAGTGAGCACAGGCAGGCGTCGAGAAAGTCCTCCACGTTGTGGACGGGAACGACGATGCTGAGCCGAAGCGCCATGGTGGCCACGTCCATTCTTCAAGCGCGGGTCGCTGCGGAGAACAACCCGCTGCCCCCTCTCGGGTCACCCCCATTCCCCCATCCGAGTGACGCCTGCCCCCTGCCCTCCCCACACCCTTCCGGCTTGGCGGCGTGGGGGGCAGACCGGCCCGGCAGCCGCGCGGAGCCCGGGGTGCGGGGGCGGGCGCGGACCGGCACATTTCAGCCGGCCCGGCGTGAGGGTCGGGGCGCAGGGCCCAGACGGACCGGCAGATTTCAGCCGGCCCGGCGCTTGAAGCCACCGCGCGGAGCGCGGTACGAGGGCCGAGGGTGGAGCCCCGGGAACGCCGCGCGGAGCGCGGTACGGGGGCCGGGGGCGGAGCCCCGACGGGACTGGCGGGTCGCCGCGCCCCGGGCATGGGAAGTCGGGCACAACCCCGGCAGGAGCCGAAGGCCCAGCCCCACCTCCGGCCTTGGGGCACGGGCTCGGGGCGGAGCCCCGACGCGACCGGCAGGTTCCAGCCCGGCCGGCGCTTGAGGTCACCACGCGCAGCACGGTACCGGGGGCCGGGGGCGGAGCCCCGCGAACGCCGCGCGGAGCGCGGTGGGCGGGTCCGGGCGGAGCCCGGTTTCGGAAAGGGGCGGGGTCGGGGAACGTCACGCCCGCAGCGCCGCCACCGCCCCCCTCGCCACCTCGTCCAGGTACCCCTCCGGCAGCCCGCCCCGCACCACCACCAGCCGCCAGTACAGCGGCCCCACGATCACGTCGAGCGCCCTGTCCGGGTCCGTCGATTCCGGCAGTTCGCCCCGCGCCACCGCCTCGCGCACGATCAGCGCCGCCACCCCCCGCTGCCCGTCCAGCAGCGCCGCCTTGATTGCGTCCGAGATCTCGGGGTTGCGCGCCGACTCGACCAGCAGGTCGGGGATGACCTGCGAGGCGACAGGGTGGCGCAGCGCACGCGCGGCGACCTCCAGCAGCGCCCGGACGTCCCCGTACAGGGATCCCGTCGCCGGCGCGGGCAGCCCTTGCGCCGCGAAGGCGGAGACCAGGTCCAGCACCAGGGACAGCTTGGACTTCCAGCGCCGGTAGACGGCCGTCTTCCCGACACCCGCCCGCCGCGCGATGCCCTCGATCGACATCCGGGCGAAGCCCACGGCCGCGAGTTCCTCGAAGACGGCGGCCCGGATGGCGTCGGTCACGTCCTCCCGGAGCACGGCGGCTCCTGCGGGTGCCCGGCGGGGGCTTCTGGGGTCCGTCGTCATGCACAGGAGCATACGCGGCGACGACGGAACGGTTGCGTTCCGACGTCGCACGACCTTACTCTCCCCGTAGCGACGAAACGGTACCGTTCCGTCGCACTTGCGCCCTGGCCCTTGCCCCCGCGCCCCACCGGAAAGCGAGCCCGCGTGACCACAGCCACCTCCACGTCCCCGCCGCCCACCGATCTCGCGGCGCTCGCCGCCCGCCACGGGCTGACGGTCAGCGGCGCGCGTCCCACCCTCCCCGCGTACCTCCGGCAGCTCTGGTCGCGCCGCGACTTCATCACCGCGTTCGCGACCGCCAAGCTCACCGCCCAGTACAGCCAGGCCCGCCTGGGCCAGCTGTGGCAGCTGATGACCCCGCTGCTCAACGCCGCGGTCTACTTCCTGATCTTCGGCGTGCTGCTCGGCACCGCCGACCATGTCCCGGACTTCGTCCCGTTCCTGGTCACGGGTGTGTTCATCTGGACCTTCACCGCGAACTCGATCATGTCCGGGACCCGCGCGATCTCCGGCAACATCGGCCTGGTCAGGGCCCTGCACTTCCCGCGCGCCGCGCTGCCCGTCGCCCTCGCCCTGCAGCAGCTCCAGCACCTGCTCTTCTCGCTCGGCGCGCTGATCGTGATCCTCGTCGGTTTCGGCCAGCTCCCCACCGCGTCCTGGCTGCTCGCGGTGCCCGCGCTCCTGCTGCAGGCCGTCTTCAACACCGGCCTGTCGATGGCCATGGCCCGTATCGCCGCCCGTACACCCGACGTCTCGCAGCTGATGCCGTTCCTGCTGCGCACCTGGATGTACGCGTCGGGCGTGATGTGGTCCATCGACAAGGTGATCGGCGACCGGGAGCTGCCTGGACCGGCGGCTCTCGCGCTCCAGTACAACCCGGCCGTGCTCTACATCGACCTGGTGCGCTTCGCGTTCATCGACTCGTTCACGGCGGACCGGCTGCCGCCGCACGTCTGGGCGGCGGCCCTGGCGTGGGCCGTGCTCTGCGGAGCCGGCGGATTCCTGTACTTCTGGAAGGCGGAGGAGCGGTACGGCCGTGGCTGAGAACAGGACCCGTGCGTCCGCGGAACCGACTCCGACCGTCGTCGTCGACGGCGTCCACATCACCTACAAGGTCAACGGCGCGCGCTCCGGCCGGGGCAGTGCCACGTCCGCCCTCAGCCGCATCGTCTCCCGCAGGGCCGCCCCCGGCGTGCGCGAGGTGCACGCCGTCAAGGGCGTCAGCTTCGCCGCGTACCGGGGCGAGGCGATCGGCCTGATCGGCTCCAACGGCTCGGGCAAGTCCACCCTGCTCAAGGCCGTCGCCGGCCTGCTGCCGACCGCACGGGGCCGGATCTACACCCAGGGGCAGCCCGCGCTCCTCGGCGTCAACGCGGCCCTGATGTCCGACCTGACCGGCGAACGCAACGTCGTTCTCGGCGGCCTGGCGATGGGCATGACCCGCGCGGAGATCCGCGACCGCTACGACGCCATCGTCGACTTCTCCGGCATCAACGAGAAGGGCGACTTCATCTCTCTGCCGATGCGTACGTACTCCTCCGGCATGGGGGCCCGGCTGCGGTTCTCCATCGCCGCCGCCAAGAGCCATGACGTACTGCTCATCGACGAGGCCCTCTCCACCGGCGACGCCCGCTTCCGCCGCCGCAGCCGCGAACGCATCGACGAGCTGCGGCAGGAGGCCGGCACCGTCTTCCTGGTCAGCCACAGCAACTCCACCATCACGGAGAGCTGCGACCGCGCACTCTGGCTGGAGGCGGGCACACTACGGATGGACGGGCCGGCAAAGGAAGTCGTCGCGGCCTACGAGGAGTTCACCAGGGCCGGGACCGGAGCCGGGACCGGCGGACGGACCGCGCGGTAGGCTCCCCTGCCGCGCGGCCGAGGGGGGTGGTCGGGATGAACGGTCGGGGGCCGGAACCGCTGCGGGACGACGATCCGCGCGAAATCGCCGGGTACACGCTGCGGGCGCGCATCGGCGAGGGCGGCATGGGAACCGTCTTCCTCACCCGCAGCCACGACGGCGCGCTGCCCGTCGCGCTGAAGCTGATCCGCCGCGAGCACGCGCGGAACGAGAACTTCCGCCGGCGGTTCGCCCGCGAGGTCGAGGCCGCGCGGCGGGTGAGCGGCGCCCACCTGGTGCAGGTCGTCGACCACGACGCCGACGCGGAACTGCCGTGGCTCGCCACCCGCTACGTACCGGGCCTGCCGCTCGGCGACGCGCTCGGCGGCCACGGGCCGCTGCCCCTGCCGTGCGTGCTGATGCTGACGGCCGGCGCGGCGCGCGCGCTGGACGCCGTGCACACCGCCGGACTGATCCACCGGGACGTGAAGCCCGGGAACCTGCTGCTGACCGCCGAGGGGCCTTGGCTGCTCGACTTCGGGATCGCCCGCGCCGCGGACGGCACCTCGGTGCTGACCACCGTCGGGCGCATGGTCGGCACACCGAAGTACATGTCGCCCGAGCACGCACTGGGCCGGCAACTGACGCCCGCGTCCGACGTGTTCACGCTGGGACTCGTGGCCGCGGAGGCGGCCGCCGGGCACCATCCGTACGGCGAGGGCGGTGGTCTCGTCGTAGCGACCCGTATCGCCGGCACCGACCGCGAGCCGCCGGACCTGTCCGCCCATCCGCCGGCCCTCCGCCGGATACTGGCCGCCACCCTGGCGGCCCGCCCGGAGGACCGCCCGACCGCGGCGGAGGTCGCGGAGCTGTGCGGTACTCCCGATTTCACGGCCTGGCTGCCGAAGCGCGTCGCGTCGGCCGTCGCCGAGACCGCCCGCGCGTCGGCGAAGGTCTCGGGTGGCGCCCAGGACCCGCGCACCGCAGGCTGGCTCACCCGCCTCCGCCGCTCGCCCTGACCACCCGTCCCAGCGGCGCCCCTGACCACCCGCACGCCGGAGTCACCGGCCGCTGAAGGCTCCGGCCGCCGGGCAACCCGCACGCCGGAGGACCCGCACGCCCCACACGCCGGAGGACCCGGCCGCGCGTGCGCGCGGCCGGGTCCTCCTGGTCCGGTCCATGGCCCGCCGGACAGTGGCCCGGCGGGGGCCGTCAGCTGTGGGTGCGCAGCAGCTGGCGCATCGTCCGCATCGCGACCGACAGGTTCGCCAGGTCGAACGTGTCCGAGCTCTGGATCTCCTCCAGCGTCGACCGGGCCCGCCCCAGGATCGCCGCGTTCTTCTGCTCCCAGGCCTTGAACCGCTCCTCCGGCGTCGAGGTCCCGTTGCCCACGGACAGCACGTCGGCCGTGAGCATGGCGTGCGCCGCGTACAGGTCCTCGCGGATGGACGCGCGGGCCATCGACTGCCAGCGGTCGGCCCGCGGCAGTTCGATGATCCGGTCCATCAGCTGCGTGATGGAGAGCCGGTCCGCCAGGTCGTAGTACACGTCGGCGACCGCCAGCGGGTCCTGGCCGTTGCGGTCCGAGATCGCGACGATGTCGAGCGTCGGGAACGCCGACGAGAAGCCGGCCACCCGCAGCGCCAGTGCCTCCGGGACACCCGCCCCGGTGAGCTCGTCGAGGATGCCCTGGTACCACTCCAGGTCCGCGCCGCGCAGCATCTTCGGCAGCGCCGCCCACACCTGCTCGACACGCTCGGCGAAGAACTCGATGGTCCCCTCGAGCTCCAGCGGCTGCGGCCGGTTGCCCAGCAGCCAGCGCGTGCCGCGCTCGACGAGCCGGCGCGAGTGCAGCCGGACGCGGGTCTGGACGTCCGCGGCGACCTCGTTGTCGAGCGCCTCGACGGCGTCCCACACCGCGCTGAGGCCGAAGATCTCGCGCGCGGCGGTCTGCGCCCGGACGATCTCCTCGATCGTCGCCCCGGTCTCCTCGCGCAGCCGGTGCAGGAAGGTCGAACCACCGGTGTTGACCGTGTCGTTGACCAGCACCGTGGTCACGATCTCGCGGCGCAGCGCGTGCGCGTCGATCGCGTCGCCGAACTTCTCCCGCAGGGGCTTGGGGAAGTAGGCGTGCAGCAGCCGGCGCAGGTACGGGTCGTCCGGCAGGTCCGTCCTGATCAGGTCCTCCGCCACCGTGATCTTCGTGTAGGCGAGGAGCACGGCCAGCTCGGGCTGGCTCAGGCCCTTGCCCGTGGCGAGCAGTTCCCGGATCTGGCGGTCGCTGGGCAGGAACTCCAGCGCCCGGTCCAGGTGGCCGTCCCGTCCGAGGCGCCGCATGAAGCGCTGGTGGGCGTGGAGCAGGGAGGGCGACTGGGCGACCGCGTTGGCGAGGGCCGTGTTCTGCGCGTAGTTGTTGCGCAGGACCAGCGCGCCGACCTCCTCGGTCATCTGCGCGAGCAGCTGGTTGCGCTGCTTGACGGTCATGTCGCCGTCGGCGACGAGACCGTTGAGCAGGATCTTGATGTTGACCTCGTGGTCGGAGGTGTCGACGCCGGCGCTGTTGTCGATGGCGTCGGTGTTGATCTTTCCGCCGTTGCGGTCGAACTCGATACGGCCGAGCTGGGTGCAGCCCAGGTTGCCGCCCTCGCCCACGACGCGGACCCGCAGATCGGCGCCGTTGACGCGGATGGCGTCGTTGGCCTTGTCGCCGACGTCGGCGTTCGACTCGGTGGCCGCCTTGACGTAGGTGCCGATGCCACCGTTCCACAGCAGGTCGACCGGTGCCTTGAGGATGGTCTGCATCAGCTCGGCCGGGGTCATCTTCGTGATGCCCGCCTCGATGCCGAGGGCCTCGCGCACCGCCGCGTTGACGGGGATCGACTTGGCGCTGCGCGGGTGGATGCCGCCGCCCTGGGACAGCAGTGCCTTGTTGTAGTCGGCCCAGGAGGAGCGGGACAGTTCGAAGAGCCTGCGGCGCTCGGCGTACGAGACGGCCGCGTCCGGGTTCGGGTCGATGAAGATGTGCCGGTGGTCGAAGGCCGCGACGAGACGGATGTGCTCGCTGAGCAGCATGCCGTTGCCGAACACGTCGCCGGACATGTCGCCGACGCCGACGACCGTGAAGTCCTCGGTCTGCGTGTCGTGTCCGAGCTCGCGGAAGTGCCGCTTGACCGACTCCCAGGCGCCGCGGGCCGTGATGCCCATGCCCTTGTGGTCGTAGCCGGCGGAGCCGCCGGACGCGAAGGCGTCGCCGAGCCAGAAGTTGTACGAGACCGCGACCTCGTTGGCGATGTCGGAGAACGACGCGGTGCCCTTGTCGGCGGCTACGACGAGGTAGGTGTCGTCCTCGTCGTGACGGACCACCTGGGCCGGCGGGACGACCTCACCCGCGACCATGTTGTCGGTGATGTCGAGCAGCGCCGAGATGAAGATCCGGTAGCAGGCGATGCCTTCGGCCAGCCAGGCGTCGCGGTCCGCGGACGGGTCCGGGAGCTGCTTGGCGACGAACCCGCCCTTCGCGCCGACGGGCACGATCACCGTGTTCTTGACCATCTGCGCCTTGACCAGGCCGAGGATCTCCGTACGGAAGTCCTCACGCCGGTCGGACCAGCGCAGACCGCCTCGGGCGACCTTGCCGAAGCGCAGGTGGACGCCCTCGACGCGCGGCGAGTACACCCAGATCTCGAACGCCGGGCGCGGTGCCGGCAGGTCCGGGATGGCCTGCGGGTCGAACTTCATCGACACATAGCCGTGCCGGACGCCGCCCGTGGCCTCCTGGAAGAAATTGGTCCGCAGCGTGGCCTTGATGACGGTGAGGAAGGCGCGCAGGATGCGGTCCTCGTCGAGGCTGGCGACCTGGTCGAGGGCGCCGTCGACCTCCTCGAGGAGCCCGTCGATCAGCTCGGTGCCCGCGCGCTGGCGGTCCGGGGACATCCGGGCCTCGAAGAGGGAGACCAGCAGCCGGGTGGTGTGGACGTTGTTGCGGAGGGTGTCCTCCATGTAGTCCTGGCTGAAGGTCGAACCGGCCTGGCGCAGGTACTTCGCGTACGCGCGCAGCACCATCGCCTCGCGCCAGTTGAGACCGGCGCCGAGGACCAGCGCGTTGAAGCCGTCGTTCTCTGCCTCGCCGGTCCACACGGCGGCGAAGGCGTCCTGGAAGCGTTCGCGGGCGTCGTCGGCGAGGTAGTCGCCGCCCGGACCGTTCTTCGGCATGCGCAGCCCGAAGTCGTAGATCCAGGCATGCGTACGGTCGGCGCAGCGGAGCTCGTACGGCCGCTCGTCGACGACCTCGCAGCCGAGGCGCTGCAGCACGGGCAGCACGGCGGACAGGGAGACCTGCTCACCGCTCCGGTAGATCTTGAAGCGCCGCTCGCCCGGGCCGGCGCCGACCGGCTCGTACAGCGAGAGGGCGAAGTCCTTCTCGGCGTGGCTGAGCTCTTCGAGGCGCACCAGGTCGGCCACGGCGGAGCGCGGCGAGTGGTCGGCCTTGTAGCCCTCGGGGAAGGCGCCCGCGTAGCGGCGGAGCAGCTCCGCGGCGCGCTCCTCGCCGAACTCGGCGTTCAGCGCCTCGCCGAAGCCGTCGGCCCAGGAGCGCGCGGCCTCCACCAGCCGGGCCTCGATCCGCTCGGTGTCGGC
Source organism: Streptomyces peucetius (assembly GCF_025854275.1). Taxonomy (NCBI): domain Bacteria; kingdom Bacillati; phylum Actinomycetota; class Actinomycetes; order Kitasatosporales; family Streptomycetaceae; genus Streptomyces; species Streptomyces peucetius. The sequence continues at coordinate 2,993,838 of NZ_CP107567.1, forward strand.
GTCGGTGAGGTGCGGCAGCTCCGTGCCGGACGGGACGCGCACCACGAAGTGGATACGGGAGAGGATCGACTCGGTGTTCCAGGCGGTGAAGTCGACGCTGGTGCCGCCGAGCTCCTCCTTGAGGATGTCGATCAGCCGCAGCCGCACCCCGGTGGTGTAGCGGTCGCGCGGCAGGTAGACGAGCGCGGAGTAGTAGCGCCCGTACTCGTCCTGGCGCAGGTACAGCCGCAGCCGGCGGCGCTCCTGCAGGTACAGGACGCTGGTGACGATCGCGCGCAGCTGGTCGGCGGGCGTCTGGAACAGTTCGTCGCGCGGGTACGTCTCGAGGATCTGCAGCAGGTCGCGGCCGTCGTGGCTGTTGGGCGAGAAGCCCGCGCCCTGCAGCACCTCGGCGACCTTGCGGCGCACGACGGGCACCCGGCGCACGGACTCGGTGTAGGCGGCGGACGAGAACAGTCCGAGGAAGCGGCGCTCACCGACGACGTTGCCCTCGGCGTCGAACTTCTTGACGCCGACGTAGTCCAGGTAGCTCGGGCGGTGCACGGTGGCGCGGCTGTTGGCCTTCGTCAGGACGAGCAGCCGGTGCTCGCGCGCCTTGGCGCGGGCGTCGGCGGGCAGCCTGCTGAACGACGGGCTGACCGGGTGGTCCTCGTCCTCGTCGTGCGGCGGGTCGGAGCGCAGGATTCCGAGGCCGGTGCCGGGCACCGCGGCCAGGGCGTCGGACGGGGTGAGCTCGTACTCCCGGTAGCCGAGGAAGGTGAAGTGGTCGCTCGCGAGCCAGCGCAGCAGCTCACGGGCCTCCTCCACCTCCTGCTCGGGCAGGTCGTCGGCCTTGGGCTCGGCCGGCAGGTTCTCCGCGATCCGCAGCGCGGCGTCGCGCATCTTCTCCCAGTCCTCGACGGCCTCACGGACGTCGGACAGGACGCGCAGCAGATCGGCGGTGATCTGCTTGAGGTCGGCGCGGTCGGTCTCGCGGTCGATCTCGACGTGGATCCAGGACTCGACGAGGGCGTCGTGCGGCAGGTCCTTGGCGTTCGCCCGGGCCGGCAGCACCTCGATGAGCCTGCCGGTCAGATCGCGGCGGGCGACGACCTGCGGGTGGATCACGACGTGGATGCCGCGGCCCTGGCGGGAGAGCTCGTTGGTGACCGAGTCGACGAGGAAGGGCATGTCGTCGGTGACGACTTCCACCACGGAGTGGCTGCAGGTCCAGCCGTTCTCCTCGACGGTCGGCGTGTGGACCCGGACGTTCGCCGTGCCCTGCGGTCGGTTCTCCGCGAGCCGGTAGTGGGAGAGTGCCGCGCCGAAGACGTCGACCGGGTCGCGGTCGGCGAGGTCCTCCGGAGCTGTGTGCAGGTAGTAGCGCTGGAGGTACGTGAGCAGGGTGTCCCGGTCAGGGCGCTTCCCCTGTTCTGTCCCAGTCGGAAGGTGCCCCCCGGCCGGGCTGTTCTCAGCTACCCGGGCGGCCCGTGCGAGCAGCTCGGCCTTGGCTTCGTCCAGCTTGGTCTGCATGTCCTCTGGCTCCTGTCGCGCGCCGTTGCGTGACGTAGGTGAAGGGTGCGACGCATCGCCGCGGCCCGGGGTGTCCGGCCGCAGTCGACGTTATGCCGCGATGAGAGTCGTCCGAGCCGTTGTCGGCCAATTCTGTCTGGCGGAGACAGTCCGGACGGGAGGGGTCAGCGATCGCCCGGACGCTGTGGCGCTCCGGGCGCAGGCCGGGGGCTTCGCTGCCCCCACGGCATATCGCGCTGATCACGCCCCCAGGCTATCCCGCCGCACCCCCGAACCGTCATGAGCCGTATGTGTACAAAAGCGGGGCCCGAAGTTTGACACTCTGGACAGCGACACAGGCCCTCTTGGCAACCAAGCAACCGGGAGCAGCCATGACCACGAAGATTCTCATCGTCACCGGGGACGCCGCGGAGTCCCTGGAAGTCCTCTACCCGTACCAGCGGCTGCTGGAGGAGGGGTACGAGGTGCACATCGCGGCCCCTGCGCGCAAGAAGCTGCAGTTCGTCGTGCACGACTTCGAGCCGGGCTTCGACACGTACACCGAGAAGCCGGGCTACACCTGGCAGGCCGACCTGGCCTTCTCGGAGGTGGACCCGGGGGCGTACGCCGCCATTGTGATCCCCGGCGGTCGCGCACCCGAGTATCTGCGCAACGACCTCGAGCTCCGCAAGATTCTCAAGGCGTTCTTCGACTCCGACAAACCCGTGGCACAAATCTGCCACGGACCGCTGCTGACGGCGGCGATCGGTGGCCTGGCGGGACGCCGCGTCACCTCCTACCCGGCGCTGGAGCTGGACATCCAGGCGGCCGGTGCGTCGTTTCAGGACGTGGAGGCGGTCGTCGACGGGCTGCTGGTCTCCTCACGGGCCTGGCCGGACCATCCGGCGTGGATGCGTGAGTTCCTCAAGGTGCTGCGGGCGACGGCACCGGCCACGTAGGGGCGGTGGCTCGGGGCGGGGCGCAGGCACGCAGGGCCGGCCTTGTCGGGCACCACCGGCCTTGCCTCGTCAGGAGGCGAGGCGCAGCGCCTCCCCCACCGCCTCGCCGAGGGTGTCCACCACGGGGACGCCCACCGACTCCAGGCTGGACCTGCTGTGCGAGCCGCCGGTGAACAGCACCGCCCGTGCGCCGACGTGCGCGGCCGCCAGCGCGTCGTCCACGGCGTCGCCGATGACCACGGTGCGCTCGGGGACGACCGACGCCGACAGCGCCCGGAGGTGGCGCTCCATGTGCAGGGCCTTGGTGCCCCCGGACGGCCCGGTCCGCCCGTCGACGCGGACGAACCGGCTCTCTATGCCGTACCCGCGGACCACGGGGACCAGCTGCTCGTGTCCGTACATGCTCAGCAGGGACTGGCTCCGGCCGGCGAGCTGCCACTCGCGCAGCAGCTCTTCGACGCCTTCGGTGAGCCCGCAGCCGACGCGGTGCTCGACATAGTGCCGGTGGAACGCCTCGTCCATGACGGTCCACTCGGCGTCCGACGGGAGGCGGCCCATCAGCCGCTCGTAGAAGCGCGGGATCGGGATGCAGTACAGCTCGCGGTAGCGGGCGAGGGTGATCGGCTCCAGGCCGATCTCCGCGAACGCGGCGTTCGTCGCCTCGACGACCGCGCTGATGTCGTCGAGCAGTGTGCCGTTCCAGTCCCAGACCAGATGTGCCTGTGTCCCCTGCTTCCCCATGCCGAGAACCGTACAGCCGGGTACGACACCGAGACGGGGGCCCGGAGGCGGCGGGGGCCGGTCAGCCGACGATGTTGGGGATCTCCTGCACACCGAACCAGAGCAGCTCGTGGTCGTCTGCTCCGTCGACGGTGAACTGCGCGTCGTCGTCGCCGTGGTCCGCCGCGCCGAGCGCCGTCACCGCGGCGGATACGTCGGCCTCCGCGTCGTCGGCGTCCACATGGACGGCCGCCGCCTTGCTCATCGGGACGGCGGCGGCGATCCGCACCTCGCCGAGCGAGTTCGCGTCGAGCACCCGGTCGGGATCGGCGACGGCGTCCTGGTCGGGCACGTCGACGGCCACCACGACCCGGCGCCGGGCCGCGTCGGGCGTGCCGGCCAGCAGGCGCAGGGACGCCGAGGCGGCGCGGCTCAGCGCGGCGTACTCCAGCTCCTCGATGTCGTCGGAGACGTACCACTCACGCAGACCGGGCGTGACGGCGTACGCGGCGAGCGGGCCGGGACCGAGTTCGCCCGCCTTGTGCGCCGCTGCGAGACCGGGGAGGGTCAGGGGGACGTACACGCGCATGACAGGCCGCTTTCGTAGTCGGAGAACGCCCTCAGGATACGTGCGGCGTACCCCTTCGGGGTGCCCTCGTGGACGTGCCCGCCGTCCATCCCGTACCCCCTCGACGCCGTCCGTGCCCCGCGCGGGCGCGGCCTCATCACCCTGATAGGTGACTTTCACGGGCGGGGCCGCCGGGGCACGGGTCCCTTTGCGGTGCAGGTCCGGACCCCCTAGAAGTTCCTCCGTCGAGGCTACTTCCCGGTACTGAGGCCGGGACCAGCGCATCGGGGGCGTTCCGTATGGACAGGACCAGGCCCGCAGGCCGGCACGACCAGCGCAGGCCCGCCGCACACGCGGCGGCGGCACTGACCCGCGCACGCGGCAGGCAGCACAAACCGCACTACTGGTTCGCCGACCGCCTGCTCGCGGTCCTGAGCGGCCGGCGACCCGTGCACTGGATGCTCGGGCACACGATCGGCGAGGCGTACGAACAGCTCGTCCGCCTCGCACCGGGCGCGCCGCTGCGCCCGGCGGACCGGATGATGCCGGTCGTACGCCACTGCGGCGAGTTCCAGCCGGGGCCGGGCGTGATCGAGGCGTTCGCCCGCATCGGCTCCGGGGACCGCGTGAGCGCGATGGCGTTCCGCCTGGAACAGGGCGCGGACCTCCGCTGGCGCTGCGCGGCGGTCGAACTCGGCGGCGAACGCAGCCGCCCCGAACCCCGATGAGTCCGCCTGGTGCCCGGTGGGGCCGTCGGGCAGGGAGCCGAGGGTGGTCGCCCTTCGGACCCGGCTGGACGGGCCGCAGGAGGCCGCCCAGCGGCCCGGTGGGACGCTTTCCCGCGACGGATCAGCCGGGCCAGGCGGCGCTGGGTGGTGAGTTCGCCGTACGCGGACCGTGCGTCCGCGTACGGTCGCCCCGTCCGCTGCGAGGAGTGGCACCACGGAGCTACCGGGCGGCGCTCGGTCGCCCGCCTGGATGCGCGGCGAGGGCTCCGCCGGCTGCCGAGCGGGCGGCTGACGACCACGGCAGCGGGTGAGGCGGGCCCGGGGCCGCCTGGCGGCGCAGTGGGACGCCCGCGCCGCCAGGCGGACCTCGGGCGGCACCCGTCGTCCCCGGGACCGATGGCCCGAGGGCGCCCGGACATGCGGCGGTGGCCCTGCTCCGCGCGGCCCGGGGACGCATGACCCGACGCAGACGCCGCCGGGCCGGACACCCCACGGTGTCCGGCCCGGCGGCCTCGGATACGACGTACCCGGTTACTTCTTGCGGCGACGCCCCGCGGTCTTCTGCGCCTTGCGGCGCTCCGCCCGCGTCATCCCGTCCGACTGCGACCGCGCCTGCCCGTCGCCGTTGTCGAAGTCTCCTTCGACGACGCCGCCCTCGCCGTCCACCGTGGGGGCGGAGAAGTGCAGGCGGTCGGGGCGCTGTGGTGCCTCGAGCCCCTTCGCGCGGATCTCGGGACGGCCCGCGCCCGCGGGCACGGCCTCTTCCTTGGCCAGCGAGGGCTTCTCGGCCGCCTCGACCGGGACCTCCTCGACCTGCTGCTCGACCTGGACCTCCAGGTTGAACAGGTAACCGACGGACTCCTCCTTGATGCCCTCCATCATGGCGGTGAACATGTCGAAGCCCTCGCGCTGGTACTCGACCAGGGGGTCCTTCTGGGCCATCGCGCGCAGGCCGATGCCCTCCTGGAGGTAGTCCATCTCGTAGAGGTGCTCGCGCCACTTGCGGTCGAGGACGGACAGCACCACGCGCCGCTCGAGCTCACGCATGATGTCCGAGCCGAGCTGCTTCTCGCGCTCGTCGTACTGCTCGTGGATGTCGTCCTTGATCGAGTCGGCGATGAACTCGGCGGTGATCCCGGCACGGTCGCCGGCCGCTTCCTCCAGCTCCTCGACCGTGATCTTCACGGGGTAGAGCTGCTTGAACGCGCCCCAGAGACGGTCCAGGTCCCACTCCTCGGCGAAGCCCTCGACGGTCTCCGCCTGAATGTAGGCGTCGATGGTGTCGTCCATGAAGTGGCGCACCTGCTCGTGCAGGTCCTCGCCCTCCAGGACGCGGCGGCGCTCGCCGTAGATGACCTCGCGCTGCCGGTTGAGCACCTCGTCGTACTTGAGGACGTTCTTACGGGTCTCGAAGTTCTGCTGCTCGACCTGGGACTGCGCCGAGGCGATCGCGCGCGTCACCATCTTGTTCTCGATCGGGACGTCGTCGGGCACGTTGGCCATCGACATGACGCGCTCGACCATCTGGGCCTTGAACAGCCGCATCAGGTCGTCGCCGAGCGAGAGGTAGAACCGGGACTCGCCCGGGTCACCCTGACGGCCGCTGCGGCCGCGCAGCTGGTTGTCGATACGGCGGGACTCGTGCCGCTCGGTGCCCAGCACGTAGAGGCCGCCGAGCTCCTTGACCTCGTCGTGCTCGGCCTTCACGGCCGCCTCGGCGCGCTCGAGCGCGGCGGGCAGGGCCGCGGCCCACTCCTCGACGTGCTCGACGGGGTCGAGGCCGCGCTGGCGCAGCTCCGCCTCCGCGAGGTCGTCGGGGTTGCCGCCGAGCTTGATGTCCGTACCGCGGCCGGCCATGTTGGTCGCGACCGTCACGGCACCCTTGCGGCCTGCCTGGGCGACGATCGTCGCCTCACGGTCGTGCTGCTTGGCGTTGAGGACCTCGTGCTGGATACCGCGCTTGTTCAGCTGCTGCGAGAGGTACTCGGACTTCTCGACCGAGGTGGTGCCGACCAGGATCGGCTGGCCCTTCTCGTGCTTCTCGGCGATGTCGTCGACGACGGCGGCGAACTTGGCGACCTCGGTCCGGTAGATCAGGTCGGACTGGTCGAGGCGGACCATGGGCCGGTTCGTCGGGATCGGGACGACGCCGAGCTTGTAGATCTGGTGGAACTCGGCGGCCTCGGTCATGGCCGTACCGGTCATGCCGGAGAGCTTGTCGTAGAGGCGGAAGAAGTTCTGGAGGGTGATGGTGGCGAGCGTCTGGTTCTCGTCCTTGATGTCCACCCCTTCCTTCGCCTCGATCGCCTGGTGCATGCCCTCGTTGTAGCGGCGGCCCGCGAGGATACGGCCGGTGTGCTCGTCGACGATCATGACTTCGCCGTCGATGACGACGTAGTCCTTGTCCTTCTTGAACAGTTCCTTGGCCTTGATGGCGTTGTTCAGATAACCGACGAGCGGGGTGTTCACCGACTCGTAGAGGTTGTCGATGCCCAGCCAGTCCTCGACCTTGGCGACGCCGGCCTCGTGGATCGCGACGGTGCGCTTCTTCTCGTCGACCTCGTAGTCGCCGGTCTCCTCGATGCCCTTGAGCTGGTTTCCGGCCTCGCCCTTCGTCAGGCGGGTGACCAGCTTGGCGAAGTCGCCGTACCACTTGGTGGCCTGGTCGGCCGGACCGGAGATGATCAGCGGCGTACGCGCCTCGTCGACGAGGATCGAGTCGACCTCGTCGACACAGGCGTAGTTGTGGCCGCGCTGGACGAGCTCTTCCTTGGACCACGCCATGTTGTCGCGCAGGTAGTCGAAGCCGAACTCGTTGTTCGTGCCGTACGTGATGTCGCGGTTGTACATCTCACGGCGCTGGGACGGCGACATGTTGGCCAGGATGCAGCCGACCTCGAGGCCCAGGAACTTGTGGACCCGGCCCATCATCTCGGAGTCGCGCTCGGCCAGGTAGTCGTTGACCGTGATGATGTGGACGCCCTTGCCGGACAGGGCGTTGAGATAGGCGGGGAGCGTGCCGACGAGGGTCTTGCCCTCACCGGTCTTCATCTCGGCGACGTAGCCGAGGTGCAGCGCGGCGCCGCCCATCAGCTGAACGTCGTAGTGGCGCTGGCCGAGCACCCGCTTGGCCGCCTCACGGACGGTCGCGAACGCCTCGGGCATCAGGTCGTCCAGGCTCTCACCGTCTCGGTACCGCTGCTTGTACTCGTCGGTGAGCGCCCGCAACTCGGCGTCGGAGAGGTTGACGAAGTCCTCTTCGATGGAGTTGACCTGGTCCGCGATGCGGTGCAGTTTGCGCAGGATCTTGCCTTCGCCTGCACGCATGAGCTTGTTGAAGACGGACACTGAGGTTGGTCTCCTTGCCGGTCGGGCCTGGCACTGGGTCTGTGATGGACACTGGCGCGGGCACGGCAGGTGGGCCCCACCGCATCGGCCATCGTAAGCGAGGACCCCGCCGCGTCGGGAGGTCCATGGCCACTGAGGCCTGCTGTCCGCCACCAGATGAACGCGCGGGAGGCGCGGAAGGTGCCGGGAACGCGGCAAAAGTACTCGCATCGGCCTGCCGCGCTGACCAGAATCCCTGTATGGAGCCGATCACACTCACCACCGGACGCCTGCTGCTGCGGACCTTCACCCCCGAGGACACGGAGGCGGTCCACCAGGCCTGCCAGGATCCGGACATCCAGCGGTGGACCACGGTTCCTTCTCCGTACGGGTGGCAGCACGCGGCCGAGTTCACCGAGCGCATGGTCCCGGACGGCTGGCGCAACGGCACCATGTGCACCTTCGCCGTGCTGCCGCGCGAGGGCGGCCCGCTGATGGCCTCGGTCGCCGTGACCATGCGCACCTTCTCGGGTACGTGGGAGATCGGCTTCTGGACTGGCAAGGAGCACCGGGGCCGGGGCGTGATGGCGGAGAGCATCACCGCCGTGTCCCACTGGGCCTTCGCCAGGCTGGGTGCCACCCGCATGGAATGGCGGGCGGAGGTCGGCAACACCGCCTCCCGGGCCGTCGCGGAGAAAGCCGGTTTCCGTATGGAGGGGGAGCTTCGGGCGGCGCTGCTCAACAAGGACACCCTGCGTGACGCGTGGATCGGCGGGCTGCTCCCGTCCGATCTGGGCCTGCCGTGCGACGTCGCCTATCTCCCCGCCCGCTCCTGACGACGGCGGACCGCACCGGCGGTGTCCCCGCCGCCGGGGAGCCGGACGGGCCGGCCGCAACGGCTGCGTTGGCCGCATTGTCAGTGACCCCCTCTATCGTGCGGGACATGACGACGCCGCCGCCGACTCTCGAACTCTCCGCCGACGAGGCCCGCCGCATCGCGCTGCGCGCCCAGGGATTCCTGGGCGCGCCGGACCGGCGCGCCGGAGTCCGGGGTGTCCTGCGCCACCTCGGCGCCGTGCAGCTGGACACGATCTCGGTGCTGGCGCGTTCGCACGAGCTGATTCCCTACGCGCGGCTCGGCGCCGTCGGCCGCCGCACGGTCGAGGACGCGTACTGGACGGAGGGACACAGCTTCGAGTACTGGTCCCACGCGGCGTGCATACTGCCCGTCGAGGAGTGGCCGCACTTCGCCTTCCGGCGCCGCGCGTACCGCTCCCGCCCCCACTGGTACCACGACCTGCCGGACGGCGCGTACGACGCGGTGATCAAGCAGCTGCGCGCGGAGGGCCCGCTGACCGCGACCGGTCTGGGTGGTGCGAACAACGGCGGCGAGTGGTGGGACTGGTCCGCCTCCAAGGTCGCCGTCGAGCGCGCGCTGATGTACGGCGAGGTGGTGTGCACCGAGCGGCGCAGCTGGAAGCGGGTGTACGACCTCGCGGAACGGGCGATCCCCGACGCCCTCCTCCACGACGACCTGGACGACACCGAGTGCCTGCGCCGTCTCGTCCGGCTGGCAGGTCAGTCGCTCGGCGTCGGCACCCGTGCCGACATCGCCGACTACCACCGCATCAAGGGCGAGCAGTTCGACGCGGTGGTCGCGGACTCGGGACTGGTGCCGGTGTCGGTCGAGGGCTGGGCCAAACCCGCCTGGGCCGATCCGGCGGCGCTCGCCTCCCCGCCGCGCGGTCGCCATCGGACGACCCTCCTCTCACCATTCGACTCGCTCATCTGGGAGCGTGCGCGCACCGAGCGGATCTTCGGCTTCACCCACCGGCTGGAGGCCTACGTGCCCAAGCCCAAGCGTTTGCACGGCTATTTCGCGATGCCGCTGCTCGCGGGCGGCAAGCTGCTGGGCCGCGTCGATCCGGCGCGCGAGGGTACGACGCTGGTGGCCCGCCAGGTGTCGCTGGACACACCGAAGGCCGTGGCCCCGATGGCCCGGGCGCTGCGCGAGGCCGCCGAGTGGGTGGGCTGCGACTACGTTCGCGTCGAACGGGTCGACCGGCCGGAGCTCACCGCGGACCTGGTCAAGGCCCTGGACTGAGCGGTCCGGCCCCCGCTCCCGATGCTCCGGCGCCCGACGCCGGTACGGGGAGCCACGGTCCCGGACGTCGGCTACCGGATCTCGAGGATCTTCTCCCGCATCGCGTAGACCACGGCCTCCATCCTGGAGTGCAGCTGCAACTTCTCCAGGATGTTGCGCACATGGTTCTTGACGGTGTTCTCCGAGATGAACAACTCCTTGGCGATGTCGCGGTTGTTCATTCCCGTGGCCACGAGCTTGAGCACCTCCAGCTCCCGGTCGGTCAGCCGGGGCGCCGGCACGAGCCTGCGCTCGTCGGTGCGCTGGATCATCGACTTGAACTCGGTGAGCAGCTTGGACGCCATGGAAGGGCTGATCTGCGACTGTCCGTCCGCCACCGCGCGGATGGCCGTCGCGACCTCGTCCGTGGAGATCTCCTTGAGGAGGTACCCCGTGGCCCCGGCCTTGATCGCGTCGTAGAGGTCGGCCTCCTCGTCACTGATCGTCAACATGATGATCTTCGCACTGGGGGCCACCTCCTTGATGCTGGTGCACGCCTCGATGCCGCCGCGCTTGGGCATCCGGACGTCCATCAGCACGATGTCCGGCAACAGGTCCGCGGCCTTGTCCACGGCCTCTGCCCCGTCGCCGGCCTCGCCGACGACCTCGATGCCCTCCTCGTGCGCGAGGACGATCTCGAGCCCTCGCCGGAACAGCGCGTGGTCGTCCACGACGAGAACCCGGATCGGCTCCTTTCCGCAGCCTGCGGCCCCGTCGTCGGAGTGCGCTTCCGTCTGCGCGTGCGTCTCACCGGGGTGGCCTGCGCCGCCGTGCACCGGACCGAATCCGTCCGCCATCGTTCCTCCCCCTGAAGGCCGTGGCCCGAAGTCATGTGTGGTCCGCCAACGTCAGTACGGGGCGCACCGGTTGCTTGCGACGTCATGCTTTCATGCCCGGACGACGGAGTGCTGACCCCGCGGTCGCACAAGGTGCCCCTGGGGGCGCGGCAACGCGCTCCAGGGGCACCTGTTTCGTCATCGACAGACCTGGGATTTCGGCGTCAGCCGCCGAGCGCACCTCCGGCGCCGCCTGCCTCCGACCCGGCCAAGGGATCGGTCTCCAGGTGGATGACGCCGTAGTCGTAGGCGTGCCGCCGGTAGACGACACTGGGCTGCTTCGTCTCGGAGTCGACGAAGAGATAGAAGTCGTGGCCGACCAGCTCCATCTCGTAGAGAGCCTGGTCGAGCGTCATCGGTGCCGCGGTGTGCATTTTCTCGCGGACCACCAGTGGCCCTTCGCCCCGCACCTCGATCGATCCGATCTTGGTGGTGGGAATGGATTCTGTCGCCTCTTCGGCGAGGGGTCGGCCGTTGGTGGCGCTCAACTCTGCGACGCCGGGCACGGAATCGGCCACTGCGGCCGCGGACAGACGGCCGTTGCCACGACGGTTGTGGCGCTTGTCGTGCTGCTTGCGAAGCCGTGCCTCCAGCTTGCCGGTTGCGAGGTCCAGCGCTGCGTACGGGTCGGCTGCCGCTGCCTCGGCCCGGATCACCGGGCCTCGCGAGCGGAGAGTGATCTCCACACGGTCGGAACGGTCGGCCTGCCGCGGGTTGTGCTCCTTGGACACCTCGACGTCGAGGCTGATCACCTTGGCATCGAGCTTCTGGATCTTGTCCAGCTTCAGCTTCTCGGCCACGTGCTTGCGGAACCGCTCGGGCACCTCGGTCTTGCGGCCCTTGACGACGATGTCCACGCAGAACTCCGTTCCCGGATTCGCTCCGCCCGCTCATCGGCTGCGGAGCATCTCCCTCTTGCACCAGACTCCGGTGGTCTCCGGAGCCTCGGACTTGGCGACTTTCACCTCCTCCTCCCCAGTCGACAAGATCTCCACCCACCCCAATTCCGGAGAGTCGCCGCCGCACGTTTCCCAGCCGGGAAAACCGGCAGCCCATTCGGTGAGTCGGGCTCTCGCCTTTCCTCACACCCGAACATAGCTCTCTCGGACGGGTGTCGGCACCCGCTACCCGGAGGTACCTCCGATCAGGGGTTTTTGCCTACCTACTACCTGCAACGATGCAAGTTCCCCTTCAGTTCCGGTTTAATTCGAAGGACAGCGGTGGAACTGCGACGACCGCGGCGCTCGGCCGCTCGTGCCACTGCGGACCGGGCTCCGTCACGGCACTCAGTGCCCGCGCCGCCTCCACCAGCGTCGCTCCGGTCGTCATCAGGTCGTCCACGAGCACCGTCCTGCCGCCCGCGAGGAGCCGCGCACCACCGGCACGTACCTCCAGCGCCCCTGCCGCGTTGGCGAGCCTCTGGCGGGCCGTGAGCCCCGCCTGGTCGGCCATGCGGCGCCGCTGCCGCAGCACCGGCAGGACCTTCGCGGCCGTGCCCGTACGCCTCAGCTCCCCCGCCGCCGCGAGCGCGATCCGCCGCGTGGCGTCCTGACCCCGCGCCCTGACGGCACTCGGCGCCGACGGCACCGGCACCAGGCACAGCGGGCCGCCCGGCGGACCGGCCGAGAACGCCGCCGCCGCACGCACCGCTCCGGCCAGCGCCACGCCAAGCGGCCGCGCCAGCCCCAGCGCGCCCCGTTCCTTGTGCGCCAGGATCACGGCGCGGACCGAGTCCGTGTAGGCCGCGGCGGCATGCACCACGGGAAGTCCCGCCGGCTCGGGCACCGGCCTCGCCCTGCGCGCCGTGCGCCCGTGCAGCACGTGGGCGCATGCCGCGCACAGCTGTGTACGGGGCGCACCGCAGCCGCCGCAGACGGCCGGGAGCACCAAGCCGGAGATCTCGCGCCACCACGCCTTCATGGAGCCACTGTGGTCCAGGCGGCGAGCCGCCCGCCACCCCTGTGGACAACCGCGGCCGGGGGCACCGGACGGGCGAGATCCCACCCGTCGAGTGCCCCTGTCCGGGCGGGCCCTGCCCCGGGTCGGAGCCGGGTCCTACCCCGGGTAGACCGGTGAGGTCCCCTCCTTGACCAGCGTCTGCCAGTTGGCGCCGGCGGGCAGCCGTACGATGCCGTCCTCCTGCGAGTACGCCACCAGCGGCTGGCTCTCGTCGTCGGAGGCGGCGACCGCCTTCACCTGATTGAGGCCCGGCAGGATCCCCTTCGGAACGGTCGAGCCGTCCGTCTGGATGTAGCGCACCTGCTGCACGCCACCGGCTTCCTTGCCGACGACCACGAGCCGGCTCGGACCCGCCCACGAAACAGCAGTCACGGTCTCCATCTGCGGCGCGGCGGGCCTCAGTTCCGTGACGGTCACCACGGGGTCGTCATCGCCTCCGTGCCGTTCCACCCGCCCGATCTTCAGCGTCGTGCTGCCGTCCTTCGTCAGCAGCAGCGCGATCCGTACGCCGTCCGCCGACACCCGCACCGCCTCGATGCGCGCCCCGCCCAGGCCCGGAACGATCTTGACCGGTTCCGCAGTGTCCGCGCCGCGCGCGAGGCGCTTGAGCTCCGGCCGGGCCGGATCGCGGTCGGCCACCCAGAGATCGCCACGGCCGTCCCAGCTGGGCGCGGACAGGCGGTTGTCGACCTCCTTGCCGGAACTGATGACAACGGGCGCGTCCAGTTCGCTGTTGGAGACGATCGACGCCACGAACAGTCTGCTGCGGTCCTCGGAAACAGCCGCGGCCCTGTGTTCGTCCCTGGCCACACCGACGGCACCCAGCCGGACACGGCCGTCGCCGAACGGTCCCACCACGTTCTGCGGCTCGTCCGCCTCCGCGGTGCCGGCCGCGATCAACGCCAGCCGGTGCTCGCTGTCGACGAAGTACTGGTGGTCGGGCCGGCCGGAGGTGTGGTCCGGCGCGTAGCCCTCGGCCTGCCCGGCGCTCATCACACACAGCTGCGAGCCGTTCGCGCGCAGCAGCTCCACGTGCTCGAGCCGGGCCGACGACAGGTCCTTGATCGTGAACAGGATCTGCGCGGCCATCTTCAGGCACTGCGTCCGCCCCACATGGGAGGCCTTCTCGTCGAGGGGGACCTGCAGCCCGTTGCGGTCGTCGAAGGCCAGTGACGTGGTGCCGTCCTTGAGCTTCATCCCGGTGCCGCTCGGGAACCGGGACTCGACGACCGGCTTCAGCCAGTTCGTCGGCCCCTCCAGCAGCGCCTTGACCGCCTGCGTCACCGGGTCCATACGGGTCACCGGATCCTGTCGCTGCCGTATGAAGACGGGGTCGGCGACCATGACGTCCCGCCCGGAGGCGAAGTAGTACTTGTTGACCGAACGGTAGTTGCGCTCGAAGTCGGACGCGCCCAGCAGCAGCCCCGCGGGCAGGCTGTCGATACGCCACTGCTTGCCGTCGGGACCGGCCTTCTGCGACAGATGGATCGTCCTGCGGTACTCGCTCGGCGTCACCGGCTGATAGGCGTGCTGCGCGTCGACCGTGGCGATGTGCCGGCCAAGCAGCGGATAGCTCATCCCCGGGTTGTCGCGCCGCCCGGGCACCGGCACACCCGGATCAGGAGCCGCCGCCAGTACCGTCGTGCTCTCCTCCGGCCGCCACTTCTTCGACGCCTCCGGCGTCAGATACGAGCGGGCCGTGTCGAAATTGGTGTCGTCACTGGTCATCGCCTCCAGGAAGCCCGTGACGATCTCGTCGGGGGACGCGTCCTTCCTCGGGGGCACCGCGTACACCCGCACCTGCGAATCGGCCCGCTGCGACGCCTTCACGGCACGGACATCACCGGAGTCCGGCATCGAGGCGCACCCGGCCAGCAGTACACCGCTCAGACCGAGCAGCGCCGACGGGCGCCGCAGGCCCGGCCCGTTACGACGGCGGTCAGCGCCCACGAGTCGTGTCCTCCCACTCCGCTGAACTCCTTGCGGCGGGGGAATCGCCCCGCTCTCCTGACGGTCGTGCCACCACCCGCGACCCGTTGCCCGGCAGCGCCGTCGGGTCGACCTCGGGGGGTGCCGTGCGCGGCGGCAGCGGCGACCGGTCCGACACGGTCTGGACGGGTACGGACGTCAGCCGGTGCCCGTTCGCCTCGGGCTCTCCCGAGGCACCGGCACGTTCCCGGTTCTGTCGCGAGTCCTCCGGCTCCAGCGGTATCGGGGAGCCGCGCAGCGGCTCATCCGCGGTGCGCGGCAGGGTCAGACGGAACTGCGAACCACCGCCCGGCTCGCCCCACGCCTGCAGCCAGCCGCCGTGGAGCCGAGCGTCCTCGACCGCGATGGACAGGCCGAGGCCGGTGCCTCCCGTGGTCCTCGCCCGCGCCGGGTCGGCCCGCCAGAACCGGTTGAAGACGCGGGTCGCCTCGCCCGGCTTCAGTCCCACCCCGTAGTCCCGCACCGCGACGGCCACCGCGCCGCCGGCCGCTGCCATGCGGACCACGACATCCTTGCCGTCGCCGTGCTCGACGGCGTTGACCACCAGATTGCGCAGCACCCGCTCGACGCGGCGCGCGTCGGCCTC
The DNA here is from genome assembly GCF_025854275.1 of Streptomyces peucetius. Taxonomy (NCBI): domain Bacteria; kingdom Bacillati; phylum Actinomycetota; class Actinomycetes; order Kitasatosporales; family Streptomycetaceae; genus Streptomyces; species Streptomyces peucetius. The sequence continues at coordinate 3,009,144 of NZ_CP107567.1, forward strand.
GGCGACGACCGGCTGCCCGTCACCGACGACCCGTATCCGGCTGCCCTTGCGCTCCGCCAGCGGCTCGGCGCCGCCGATGACGCGGCGTACGACCTCACGCAGGTCTATCGGCTCGGCCTCGAGGGCAGCCGCTCCCGCGTCGAAGCGGCTGATCTCCAGCAGGTCGGACAGCAGGGACTCGAAGCGGTCGAGCTGGTCACCGAGCAGCTCCGCGGAGCGCGCCGTCACCGGATCGAAGTCGCTGCGCGCCTCATGGATCACGTCGGCGGCCATCCGCACGGTCGTCAGCGGCGTACGCAGCTCGTGCGACACGTCGGAGACGAAACGGCGCTGCATCCTGGAGAGCTCCTCCAGCTGCTGGATCTTCAGCTGGAGGTTCTGCGCCATCTTGTTGAACGCTTCACCGAGCCGGGCGATGTCGTCCTCGCCGGTGACCTTCATCCGCTCCTGGAGCCGGCCCGCCGCGAGCCGCTCCGCGATACCGGCCGCCATTCGGACCGGGGTGACGATCTGCCGCACCACCAGCCAGGCGATCGCCCCCAGCAGCACGACGACGAAGAGCCCGGCGGTCGCCAGGGTGCCTCTGACCAGGTTGAGCGACTGCTCCTCCTGCGCCAGCGGAAAGACGTAGTACAGCTCGTACGGATTGCCCTCGATGTCGTTCAGCTGCGTGCCGACGACGAGCCCGGGCTCCGGTTCGAGCCCGTTGTCCGTGTACCGGATGCTTAGGTACGTCTCGAACGTCCCCGTTTCCTGCCTGACGGACTCTCTCAGGTCCAGGGGGATGCTCGCCGGGTCCACCGCCCCGGACGTACGCGGCGCGCGGCTGGTGCCGGCGCCCTGCTCGGCGCTGAGGGCGACCACGTTGAAAGCGCCCTGGCCTCCACTGGACAGCTGCACCACGAGATCGGAACGCCACGTGCGTGCGTTTCCGCCGTCGGCGTTGCCGTCCCCGCCGGGACCGATCGGAGCGTTCGCCTTCTCCCGGGCGACGGCGAAACCACCGGCCGCCTGGCTCTGCGACGCCCTGCTCTTGGCGTCGAGCAGGCCGTTGCGGACCTGGCCGATGACGACGAATCCCAGCAGCACCACCACGCCGAGTGACATCAGCAGGGTGCTCACGACCACCCGGAGCTGGATGTTCCGCCGCCACAGCCGCACCGCGGGCAGCAGCGGACGCCTCACCCAGCGCATGACGAGCCGCGGCACCGGCCCATTGGGGGCGCCTTCCTGGAGCAGCCGTCCGCCGTGCAGCAGACGGCCGCCGAGTCGCCTCGGCCCACGACCCGGTCCGGCAGCCCGCCCCTTGCGGGGCGCCTGCTCGCCGTGCCCCGGAGCAACGCTGCCGCCGGGCATGTCAGCTCGGCCCTGCCTTGTAACCGACACCACGGACGGTCACCACGATCTCCGGGCGCTCCGGGTCCTTCTCGACCTTCGAGCGCAGCCGCTGCACATGCACATTGACCAGGCGGGTGTCGGCGGCGTGGCGATAACCCCACACCTGCTCCAGCAGCACCTCGCGGGTGAACACCTGCCAGGGCTTGCGTGCGAGCGCGACCAGCAGGTCGAACTCCAGCGGAGTCAGCGCTATGGACTGCCCGTCCCGCTTGACGGAGTGGCCGGCCACGTCGATGACCAGGTCGCCGATCGTCAGCTGCTCCGGCGCCGGCTCCTCCGACCGCCGCAGCCTCGCCCGGATCCGGGCGACCAGCTCCTTCGGCTTGAACGGCTTGACGATGTAGTCGTCGGCCCCGGACTCGAGGCCCACCACGACGTCGACCGTGTCGCTCTTGGCGGTCAGCATCACGATCGGAACACCCGACTCGGCACGGATGAGCCGGCACACCTCGATGCCGTCCCGTCCGGGCAGCATGAGGTCCAGCAGCACCAGGTCCGGTTTGGCCTCCCGGAAAGCGGCAAGCGCCTTGTCACCGTCCGCTACGAACGACGGCTCGAAACCTTCACCACGCAGCACAATGCCGAGCATCTCGGCCAGTGCGGTGTCGTCGTCGACGACAAGGACTCGTCCCTTCATAAACGCAATCATCCCATTAGCTAATCGTTACCTGGCGTGACCTGGCACACAGCTCCGCGATCCCGACGCCGGTGACAGGCGACAACGCCCCTTCCTCGGTGACGATCGCGGTCACCAGTTCCGGCGGTGTGACATCGAACGCGGGGTTGTACGCCTGGGTTCCCAGGGGGGCCACGGACTGCCCGCCGCTTCCGGCACCGGCCACTGCGGACTGCGGGGATGTTACCTCCGTCACCTCGCGCCCCGGACGCTGCTCCACCTCGATCGCCGCGCCGTCCGCCGTAGCCAGGTCCACCGTCGTCGTCGGCGCGACCACGACGAACGGCACATGGTGGTACCTGGCCAGGACCGCCAGCGGATAACTGCCGATCTTGTTGGCCACCGAGCCGTCCGCGGCGATCCGGTCCGCGCCGATCAGTACCGCGTCCACCTCTCCGGCCGCGAAGAGCGACCCCGCCGCGTTGTCGGTCAGCAGCGTGTACGGCAGGCCGTTGCGCGCCGCCTCGTAGGCGGTCAGCCGCGAGCCCTGCAGCAGCGGCCTCGTCTCGTCCACCCACAGCCGTTGCAGCCGGCCCGCTCGGTGCGCGGAGAGCGCCACGGCGAACGCCGTGCCCTCGCCGCCCGACACCAGTGCCCCGGTGTTGCAGTGCGTCAGAATCCGGTGACCACCGCCGGGCAGCAGCTCGTCCAGCAGCGCCAGTCCGTGCGCGGCCATCCGGGCACTGGCCTCGGCGTCAAGACGGTGCAGCTCCCGGGCCGCGGTGAGCGCCGCCCTGGCCGCCCGCTCGGCGTCCGCGCCCTGGTCGACGGCAGCCCGGTGCGCGGACGCGGCCAGCCGCACTCCGTACCCGAGGTTCACCGCGGTGGGCCGCGCGCCGGCCAGCAGCTCGGCGGCCTCCTCCACGTCGAAGCCCCGCAGTGCGGCGAGGGCCACGCCGTAGGCACCGGCGATACCGAGAACAGGCGCCCCGCGCACCGCGAGCGTCTGGATCGCCCGCACCAGGGCGGGAACGTCGGTACAGACCAGCTCGACCTCCTCCAGGGGCAGCCGGGTCTGGTCGAGAAGCACCAGTACGGGCCCTTCGGGCGGCTCGTCCCAACGCAGCACCGGAAGCTTTGAGGGCCCGGTAGCCACCGGGTTTTGTACCTGCTGATCAGCCATCCGCCCAGTCTGCCCGGTGACGCTCCGACAATGAAGGTACGAAGGTGACCCGGGCGCCGGTCCGCGGAGCGCCCACGCGTGGCACGATGGCAGCCAACCAGCTGTCCCCAGCGGCGGCGCGGCACCGTGAACGTGCCGGCTCGACGAGCCGGCCCCGACACCAATCCATGAGGTGGACGACCGTGAACGACACTCCGGGCTGGGCATCGCCCGGATCGGCTCCCTCCGAAGGCCAGAACGCCGGCGTGCCGCACCCCGCCCCGCCCGCCGACGGAAACGGCCCCGCCTCGAAATGGTCCAAGGAGCAGCCCGCTCCGGGACAGTGGTCGGCGCCCACCGGGGCCGGCAGGCCCCCCGGGCCGCCGCAGCCGGGATGGGGCGGCGGCCGGCACGACGGCGGCTGGGGCCGGCCCCCGGCCGCCAAGCCCGGGGTCATCCCGCTGCGCCCCCTGGGCGTCGGTGAGATCCTCGACGGCGCCGTGTCGACGCTGCGCGCGCACTGGCGCACCGTCCTCGGCGTGACGATCACGGTCTCGGTCGTCTCCCAGATCTGCAGCATTCTCGTGGAGCGTTACCTGCTTCCCGAGGCGCCGGCCGTCGATCCCGACGCGACGCCCGAGGAAGCTCTGGAGCAGTCGGTCGACTCCCTCCAGGCAAGCCTGCTGGCCATGGGTCCTGCCCTGCTGATCATGCTGATCGGCACCCTGCTGACGACCGCCCTGCTCACCGTGGTGATCAGCCGCTCCGTCCTGGGCCGACCGGTGACCCTCGCCGAGGCGTGGCGCGAGGCCCGGCCGCGGCTGCCGCATCTGCTGGGTCTCACCCTGCTCCTGCCGCTGGGCAGCGCCACGATCATGACGGTGGGCGTGCTGCCCGGTGCGCTGATCGGTGGCGCGGGGGTCCTGCTCTCCGTACTCGGCGGGCTTGCCGCGATCACCGTCATCATCTGGCTCGTGGTCCGCTTCTCCCTGGCGTCCCCGGCACTGGTGCTGGAACGGCAGGGTGTCATCGCCTCCCTGCGCCGCTCCGCAAAGCTCGTCCAGGGCACCTGGTGGCGCATCTTCGGCATCACGCTGCTGACCCTGCTGCTCGCCTTCCTCGTGAACATGGTCATCGCCATCCCGTTCACGATCATCGCCTTCGCGGTGGACGGGGTCGGGGTGAGCGACCTGTTCACCGGGGGCGCTCCGGACTTCGGCTGGGCCTTCCTGATCATCACGGGCATCGGCTCCGTGATCGCCTCGTCGATCACCTACCCGATCACCGCCGGCGTGACGGTCCTCCTCTACGTGGACCAGCGCATCCGCCGGGAAGCTCTCGACCTCGAACTCGCCCGCGCAGCCGGTCTCCCCGGCTACGGGTCGGCGCCGCCCGGCACCGACACCACCGGGGGCTGATGCGGTGTTGGGCACGGGGGGCACAACGGCAGCACCGCTGATCCTGGCGGGCGACGACGTACCGGTGGACGTTCCGCGCGTCCCCGCCCGCGAGGCGGCGGAGCGGGAGCTGTCCGGGCCGATGTACCACGAGAACGACCCGAATCTTCTCCAGCGCGCCCTCAACCGCTTCTGGGAGTGGGTCAACGACCTCTTCGACTCCGCATCGGGCGGGACGCCGGGAGGCACGCTCGGCCTGCTTGTCATCGTCCTCGTCGTCATCGCCCTGGTGGCCGCGCTCTGGTGGCGGCTCGGTAAGCCCCAGCGGACCGCGGACAGTTCCGACTCGCTCTTCGACGACCGTCCGCGCAGCGCCTCCGCGCACCGCGCAGCGGCAGAGAAGCACGCCGCCGCGGACCGCTGGAACCAGGCGGTGCAGGAACGGATGCGCGCCGTCGTCCGATCCCTGGAGGAACGTGCCCTCCTCGACCCACGGCCGGGTCGCACCGCCGACGAGGCCGCCGCCGAGGCGGGCCGCCAGCTCCCCGAGCACGCCGACGAACTACGGGCGGCGGCCCGGGCGTTCGACGACGTCACATACGGCGGTCGCACCGCGGACCGGAGTGCGTACGAACGGCTGCGGAAGCTGGACCTCGCACTGGAGCGCACCAAACCTCTGACCGCCGGTGCTGCCCAGGGAGCGGCCGAATGACCGGGCTCACCGACAGCCCCACCTCCATGTCGCCCTCGACACGCCAGGTGTGGATCCGGGTCCGCGGCCTGCTCCTCGCACTCGCGCTCCTCATCGTGGCCGGCATCGCCCTGGCGGCTCTGCGCTCCGGCGACCATCACGGCCTGCTCGACCCTCGCTCCCCGGACCCGTACGGCAGTCGTGCCGTCGCCGAGCTGCTCGAGGACCGCGGTGTCTCGACCCGAGTCGTCACCAGGCTCGACGACGCCACCGGTGCGGCCGGCCCGGACACCACCGTCCTCGTCACCGAACCCGACATGCTGACGGATGCCCAACAGCAGGCTCTTTGGTCCGCGACATCCGCCTCCGGCGGACGTACGGTACTGATCGCGCCCGGTCCTGCCTCCGTCGGAACGCTGGCGCCCGGCGTCGGCCTCGAGCTCCCGACCGACGTCTCCGTCCGCAGCCCCCAGTGCCGGCTGCCTGCCGCCCGCAGCGCCGGCACCGCCGAAGTCGGCGGTGAGCGGTACACGACCGACGCCCCTGGTACCGACGGCTGCTACCCGAGCGAGGGAGTGCCCTCCCTGGTCAGGATCGACGCCCAGGATGCCGGCGACACCGTCCTCATGGGGTCCCCCGACATCCTCTTCAACGATCGTCTCGACGAACACGGCAATGCCTCCCTCGCCCTGAACCTCCTCGGGTCCCGGCCCGAGCTGGTCTGGTACATCCCTTCGCTCGACGATCCCTCCGCGGCGGAACCCGCCGACGGAGAAAGCGACGACGACAACAACAGGCGCGATGCCGAGAGCGAGGGCGAGGACACGTTCCTCGACCTGATCCCCGGGGGCTGGCTGTGGGGCACGCTGCAACTCGCCGTGGCCGCCGTCCTCGCCGCCGTCTGGCGTGCGCGCCGGCTCGGCCCTCTGGTCACCGAACGGCTGCCGGTCGCCATCCGCGCCTCGGAAGCCACCGAAGGACGCGCCCGCCTCTATCGCAGGGTGAACGCCCGCGACCGTGCCGCCGCCTCGCTCCGTGCCGCCACCAGAACCCGCCTCGCCCCGCTCCTCGGTGTCTCCGCGGCCGACACCCACTCCCCCGAAGCTCTGCTCCCCGCAGTCTCGGCACACCTCCCCGACGGGGAGCACGACGCCCGCGAGCTGCTCTTCGGCGCGCCCCCGGCCGACGACGCAGCCCTTGTCCGACTCGCAGACCAACTCGACGCCCTCGAAAGAGAGGTACGCACCTCATGAGCGCCCCGACCCCCGAGACAGCCGAGAACTCGGACCGCGCACGCTCCTCCCTGGAGGCACTGCGCACCGAGATCGCCAAGGCCGTGGTCGGCCAGGACCCCGCTGTCACCGGTCTCGTCGTGGCCCTGCTCTGCCGCGGCCATGTGCTGCTCGAGGGAGTACCCGGCGTCGCCAAGACCCTGCTGGTACGGGCTCTGGCCGCGTCTCTCGAGCTCGACACGAAGCGCGTCCAGTTCACGCCCGACCTGATGCCCAGCGATGTCACCGGCTCCCTGGTCTACGACACGCACACCTCCGAGTTCTCCTTCCAGCCCGGGCCGGTGTTCACCAACCTCCTGCTCGCGGACGAGATCAACCGCACCCCGCCCAAGACCCAGTCGTCGCTCCTGGAAGCGATGGAGGAGCGCCAGGTCACGGTCGACGGCACACCGCGCCCCCTGCCCGATCCCTTCCTCGTGGCAGCGACGCAGAACCCCGTCGAGTACGAAGGCACATACCCCCTTCCTGAAGCGCAGTTGGACCGGTTTCTTCTCAAGCTGACCGTGCCTCTTCCCTCCCGCGAAGACGAGATCAATGTCCTGACCCGGCACGCCGACGGTTTCGATCCGCGTGACCTGGATGCGGCGGGGGTGCGTCCCGTCGCCGGCCCTGGCGACCTGGAAGCGGCGCGTGCCGCCGTCGCCAAGACCTCTGTCTCTGCCGAGATCGCCGCCTATGTCGTCGATATCTGCCGTGCCACCCGTGAATCCCCCTCGCTCACGCTGGGCGCCTCGCCTCGAGGTGCCACAGCCCTGCTGTCCACCGCCCGTGCCTGGGCCTGGCTCTCCGGACGCGACTACGTCATCCCGGACGACGTAAAAGCCCTGGCCCTGCCCACCCTCCGGCACCGGCTCCAGCTCCGGCCCGAGGCGGAGATGGAAGGAGTCACCGCCGACTCCGTCATCACCGCGATCCTCGCCAACGTCCCCGTCCCCCGCTGAGGCGACCCATGGCCCTCACTGGACGAACAGCGCTCCTCGCCGCTCTCGGCTCTCTCCCCGTGGGCATCCTCGCCCCGAGCTGGACGGGGATGCTCGCTGTCAACGCGCCGCTCTCACTCGCAATCCTGTGCGACTACGCCCTCGCCGCGCCAGTGCGAACGCTCCGATTCACCCGAAGCGGTGACACATCCGTTCGACTCGGTGACGCTGCCAGGGTCGAGCTGACCGTCTCCAACCCGTCCGGACGCCCTCTGCGGGCGCAGATCCGTGATGCCTGGCCGCCCAGCAGCTGGCAACCGGGCACGGAGCAAGCCGGCTCCCGTCACAGGCTGCGCATCCCGGCGGGCGAGCGCCGCCGCCTCACCACGGTCCTGCAGCCCACACGACGCGGCGACCGCCAGGCCGAACGCGTCACGGTGCGCTCCTACGGCCCTCTGGGCCTGGCGGCCCGGCAGGGGAACCACAGGGTCCCGTGGACGGTCCGCGTCCTCCCGCCGTTCACCAGCCGGAAGCACCTGCCCGCACGGCTGGCGCGCCTGCGCGAACTCGACGGCCGCACAAGCGTCCTCGTCCGCGGGCAAGGAACGGAGTTCGACAGTCTGCGCGACTACGTGCCCGGGGACGACACACGCTCCATCGACTGGCGGGCCACCGCACGCCGCACCACGGTCGCGGTCCGCACCTGGCGTCCGGAGCGCGACCGTCACATCCTCATCGTCCTCGACACCGGGCGGACTTCGGCGGGACGTGTGGGAGACGTGCCACGCCTGGACGCCGCCATGGACTCCGCACTGCTCCTCAGCGCACTCGCTTCCCGTGCCGGCGACCGGGTCGGCCTGCTGGCCTACGATCGCCGCGTCCGCGCCCAGGTCCTCGGGCGTTCCGCCGGAGACATCCTTCCTGCGCTCGTCAACGCCTTCGCAACGCTGGAGCCGGAGCTGGTCGAGACCGACGCCCGTGGTCTCAGCGCGGCCGCCCTGCAGAACGCCCCCCGCAGGTCCCTGATCGTCCTGCTCACCAGCCTCGACGCCGCTCCGGTCGAAGGGGGCCTGCTCCCCGTGCTTCCGCAGCTCACGCAGCGGCACACGGTGCTGGTGGCGTCCGTGGCTGACCCGCACATCGAGCACATGACCGGTGGCCGGGGCTCCGCGGAGGGCGTCTATGACGCTGCTGCGGGGACTCAGGCCCAGCTCCAGCGCCGCCGAGCGGCGGAACAGTTGCAGCGCCACGGTGTCACCGTCGTGGACGCGACACCGGAGAAGCTCGCCCCTGCCCTTGCCGATGCCTATCTCGCACTCAAGGCCGCCGGACGTCTCTGAGTCCGGCGGGGCCGGTTGGGGCCTGCGGGTCCTGTCCTGCCCGGTGCCTGCCGGGCCTTGAACGCGGAAAAGCCCCGCACCACAAGGGTGCGGGGCTTCCCCACAAAGATTGTTCGGCGGCGTCCTACTCTCCCACAGGGTCCCCCCTGCAGTACCATCGGCGCTGAAAGGCTTAGCTTCCGGGTTCGGAATGTAACCGGGCGTTTCCCTAACGCAATGACCACCGAAACACTATGAAGATGTCCGAACTACCAGCCGGCAACCCCGCAACAGGGGTCGGGCGAGTTCGTTACTTCAGAACTAACACAGTGGACGCGAGCAACTGAGGACAAGCCCTCGGCCTATTAGTACCGGTCAACTCCACCCCTTACAGGGCTTCCATATCCGGCCTATCAACCCAGTCGTCTACTGGGAGCCTTACCCTCTCAAGGAGGTGGGAGTCCTCATCTCGAAGCAGGCTTCCCGCTTAGATGCTTTCAGCGGTTATCCTTTCCGAACGTAGCCAACCAGCCATGCCCTTGGCAGGACAACTGGCACACCAGAGGTTCGTCCGTCCCGGTCCTCTCGTACTAGGGACAGCCCTTCTCAAGACTCCTACGCGCACAGCGGATAGGGACCGAACTGTCTCACGACGTTCTAAACCCAGCTCGCGTACCGCTTTAATGGGCGAACAGCCCAACCCTTGGGACCGACTCCAGCCCCAGGATGCGACGAGCCGACATCGAGGTGCCAAACCATCCCGTCGATATGGACTCTTGGGGAAGATCAGCCTGTTATCCCCGGGGTACCTTTTATCCGTTGAGCGACGGCGCTTCCACAAGCCACCGCCGGATCACTAGTCCCGACTTTCGTCCCTGCTCGACCCGTCGGTCTCACAGTCAAGCTCCCTTGTGCACTTACACTCAACACCTGATTGCCAACCAGGCTGAGGGAACCTTTGGGCGCCTCCGTTACCCTTTGGGAGGCAACCGCCCCAGTTAAACTACCCATCAGACACTGTCCCTGATCCGGATCACGGACCCAGGTTAGACATCCAGCACGACCAGAGTGGTATTTCAACGACGACTCCACCTGAACTGGCGTCCAAGCTTCACAGTCTCCCACCTATCCTACACAAGCCGAACCGAACACCAATATCAAACTGTAGTAAAGGTCCCGGGGTCTTTCCGTCCTGCTGCGCGAAACGAGCATCTTTACTCGTAGTGCAATTTCACCGGGCCTATGGTTGAGACAGTCGAGAAGTCGTTACGCCATTCGTGCAGGTCGGAACTTACCCGACAAGGAATTTCGCTACCTTAGGATGGTTATAGTTACCACCGCCGTTTACTGGCGCTTAAGTTCTCAGCTTCGCCCCACCGAAATGGAGCTAACCGGTCCCCTTAACGTTCCAGCACCGGGCAGGCGTCAGTCCGTATACATCGCCTTACGGCTTCGCACGGACCTGTGTTTTTAGTAAACAGTCGCTTCTCGCTGGTCTCTGCGGCCACCCCCAGCTCAAGCAGCAAGTGCTATCACCAGGAATGGCCCCCCTTCTCCCGAAGTTACGGGGGCATTTTGCCGAGTTCCTTAACCATAGTTCACCCGAACGCCTCGGTATTCTCTACCTGACCACCTGAGTCGGTTTAGGGTACGGGCCGCCATGAAACTCGCTAGAGGCTTTTCTCGACAGCATAGGATCATCCACTTCACCACAATCGGCTCGGCATCAGGTCTCAGCCTCAATGTGTGACGGATTTGCCTATCACACGGCCTACACCCTTACCCCGGGACAACCACCGCCCGGGCTGGACTACCTTCCTGCGTCACCCCATCGCTTACCTACTACAAGTCTGGTTCGTCGGCTCCACCACTCCGACCTCGTCCGAAGACTCAGCCGGCGGCTTCACGGACTTAGCATCGCCTGATTCGATATTGGGCGTTTCAAAGCGGGTACCGGAATATCAACCGGTTGTCCATCGACTACGCCTGTCGGCCTCGCCTTAGGTCCCGACTTACCCTGGGCAGATCAGCTTGACCCAGGAACCCTTAGTCAATCGGCGCACACGTTTCTCACGTGTGTATCGCTACTCATGCCTGCATTCTCACTCGTGAACCGTCCACAACTCGCTTCCGCGGCTGCTTCACCCGGCACACGACGCTCCCCTACCCATCCCAGCGGGCGTTGGCCCTCATGCTGGAATGACACGACTTCGGCGGTACGCTTGAGCCCCGCTACATTGTCGGCGCGGAATCACTTGACCAGTGAGCTATTACGCACTCTTTCAAGGGTGGCTGCTTCTAAGCCAACCTCCTGGTTGTCTCTGCGACTCCACATCCTTTCCCACTTAGCGTACGCTTAGGGGCCTTAGTCGATGCTCTGGGCTGTTTCCCTCTCGACCATGGAGCTTATCCCCCACAGTCTCACTGCCGCGCTCTCACTTACCGGCATTCGGAGTTTGGCTAAGGTCAGTAACCCGGTAGGGCCCATCGCCTATCCAGTGCTCTACCTCCGGCAAGAAACACACGACGCTGCACCTAAATGCATTTCGGGGAGAACCAGCTATCACGGAGTTTGATTGGCCTTTCACCCCTAACCACAGGTCATCCCCCAGGTTTTCAACCCTGGTGGGTTCGGTCCTCCACGAAGTCTTACCTCCGCTTCAACCTGCCCATGGCTAGATCACTCCGCTTCGGGTCTAGAGCGTGCAACTCAAACGCCCTGTTCGGACTCGCTTTCGCTACGGCTTCCCCACACGGGTTAACCTCGCTACACACCGCTAACTCGCAGGCTCATTCTTCAAAAGGCACGCAGTCACGACTGACAGCACAAGTGCTGCCAGCGACGCTCCCACGGCTTGTAGGCACACGGTTTCAGGTACTATTTCACTCCGCTCCCGCGGTACTTTTCACCATTCCCTCACGGTACTATCCGCTATCGGTCACCAGGGAATATTTAGGCTTAACGGGTGGTCCCGCCAGATTCACACGGGATTTCTCGGGCCCCGTGCTACTTGGGTGTCTCTCAAACGAGCCGTATGAATTTCAGCTACGGGGGTCTTACCCTCTACGCCGGACCTTTCGCATGTCCTTCGCCTACCCATACGGTTTCTGACTCGTCGACCAGCCGGCAGACTGATCAAGAGAGATCCCACAACCCCGTATGCGCAACCCCTGCCGGGTATCACACGCATACGGTTTGGCCTCATCCGGTTTCGCTCGCCACTACTCCCGGAATCACGGTTGTTTTCTCTTCCTGAGGGTACTGAGATGTTTCACTTCCCCTCGTTCCCTCCACACTGCCTATGTGTTCAGCAGCGGGTGACAGCCCATGACGACTGCCGGGTTTCCCCATTCGGAAACCCCCGGATCAAAGCCTGGTTGACGACTCCCCGGGGACTATCGTGGCCTCCCACGTCCTTCATCGGTTCCTGGTGCCAAGGCATCCACCGTGCGCCCTTAAAAACTTGGCCACAGATGCTCGCGTCCACTGTGTAGTTCTCAAGCAACGACCAGCCACCCACCACCCCGCCGCAACCGCGACGAGTTCACTGGGGCCGGCATCCCGAAGGACGAGCAACGCTCGCACCCTCAGACACCCAACAGTGTGCCCGGCAGAATCTCCCACCAGCCGCCTCGTTCCACGCTCCGAAGAGCAGTACTGGAAGCAGCAGGCGAGCAAGTCCCTGCCGAATAATCAACGTTCCACCCATGAGCAACCGTGCGAGTCATTCGCTCGCAGTCGGCCATGTGCTCCTTAGAAAGGAGGTGATCCAGCCGCACCTTCCGGTACGGCTACCTTGTTACGACTTCGTCCCAATCGCCAGTCCCACCTTCGACAGCTCCCTCCCACAAGGGGTTGGGCCACCGGCTTCGGGTGTTACCGACTTTCGTGACGTGACGGGCGGTGTGTACAAGGCCCGGGAACGTATTCACCGCAGCAATGCTGATCTGCGATTACTAGCAACTCCGACTTCATGGGGTCGAGTTGCAGACCCCAATCCGAACTGAGACCGGCTTTTTGAGATTCGCTCCGCCTCGCGGCTTCGCAGCTCTTTGTACCGGCCATTGTAGCACGTGTGCAGCCCAAGACATAAGGGGCATGATGACTTGACGTCGTCCCCACCTTCCTCCGAGTTGACCCCGGCAGTCTCCTGTGAGTCCCCATCACCCCGAAGGGCATGCTGGCAACACAGAACAAGGGTTGCGCTCGTTGCGGGACTTAACCCAACATCTCACGACACGAGCTGACGACAGCCATGCACCACCTGTATACCGACCACAAGGGGGGCACCATCTCTGATGCTTTCCGGTATATGTCAAGCCTTGGTAAGGTTCTTCGCGTTGCGTCGAATTAAGCCACATGCTCCGCTGCTTGTGCGGGCCCCCGTCAATTCCTTTGAGTTTTAGCCTTGCGGCCGTACTCCCCAGGCGGGGAACTTAATGCGTTAGCTGCGGCACCGACGACGTGGAATGTCGCCAACACCTAGTTCCCAACGTTTACGGCGTGGACTACCAGGGTATCTAATCCTGTTCGCTCCCCACGCTTTCGCTCCTCAGCGTCAGTAATGGCCCAGAGATCCGCCTTCGCCACCGGTGTTCCTCCTGATATCTGCGCATTTCACCGCTACACCAGGAATTCCGATCTCCCCTACCACACTCTAGCCTGCCCGTATCGAATGCAGACCCGGGGTTAAGCCCCGGGCTTTCACATCCGACGCGACAAGCCGCCTACGAGCTCTTTACGCCCAATAATTCCGGACAACGCTTGCGCCCTACGTATTACCGCGGCTGCTGGCACGTAGTTAGCCGGCGCTTCTTCTGCAGGTACCGTCACTTTCGCTTCTTCCCTGCTGAAAGAGGTTTACAACCCGAAGGCCGTCATCCCTCACGCGGCGTCGCTGCATCAGGCTTTCGCCCATTGTGCAATATTCCCCACTGCTGCCTCCCGTAGGAGTCTGGGCCGTGTCTCAGTCCCAGTGTGGCCGGTCGCCCTCTCAGGCCGGCTACCCGTCGTCGCCTTGGTAGGCCATCACCCCACCAACAAGCTGATAGGCCGCGGGCTCATCCTTCACCGCCGGAGCTTTCAACCGCAGACCATGCGATCCGCAGTGTTATCCGGTATTAGACCCCGTTTCCAGGGCTTGTCCCAGAGTGAAGGGCAGATTGCCCACGTGTTACTCACCCGTTCGCCACTAATCCCCTCCCGAAGGAGGTTCATCGTTCGACTTGCATGTGTTAAGCACGCCGCCAGCGTTCGTCCTGAGCCAGGATCAAACTCTCCATGAATGTTTACCCGTGATCGGGTGCACATCCGAAGAGCGGAACAACCGGTCGGAATAGGACCGGTCGTTCACAGCGTCCTCGCTGTGATTGCCGCCCCGCAAGCGGGACGGACTTTTTCAAAGGAACCTCGACCATCCGAAGATGGACGGGGTATCAACATATCTGGCGTTGATTTTTGGCACACTGTTGAGTTCTCAAGGAACGGACGCTTCCTTTGTACTCACCCCAGATTCCTCTGAGGCTTTCCTCCGGGCGCTTCCCTTCGGTCTTGCGTTTCCAACTCTACCAGATCCGTTTTCCGTTCCGTTTCCGGTTCGGAATTCACTCTGGTGGCCGTTGGGGGCCTTTGCCTTTCGACTGGTCCGACTTTATCAGAAGCATTTCGGCCGACCTAATCGGCTTGGTGGTCCTGAATGAATCGGGAATCGGCTTCGCGGAAGTCGCTCCCAGCGAAAGCCAGACAGACTTTAAAGGTTCACGCTCGGACTTGTCCAGTCCGACGCAACCGTTAAAATCTACCTCCCTACACACCCTGTGTCAACAGGGTGGGCGAGGCGAAGAGGAGACTAGCAGCTCGCGGGGCCGCTCCGCACATCACGCCGCTGTGGGCAGCTCCGCGCTGCGGTCGGGCTCCTCCACGTCGCCCAAGTCTCCGGCTCGGGCGGCGCGGCCGCCCAGGATGTAGACGTACGCCAGGAACGCCGCCTCGGCGACGACGCCGATGGTGATGCGGGCCCAGGTCGGAAGACCCGAAGGCGTCACGAAGCCCTCGATCAGGCCTGACACGAACAGCACCAGCGCCAGCCCGATGGCCATGCCGAGCGCCGCCCGTCCTCGCTCGGCGAGCGCCGAGCGGCGGGTCTGCGGGCCGGGGTCGATGACCGTCCAGCCGAGCCGCAGGCCCGTGCCGGCAGCAACGAAGACAGCCGTGAGTTCGAGCAGGCCGTGCGGCAGCACCAGTCCGAGGAAGACGTCGAGGCGTCCCGCCGAGGACATGAGACCGATGCCGACGCCCAGATTCAGCATGTTCAGGAAGAGGATCCAGATGACCGGGACGCACAGGAACGCGCCCAGGGTCAGACACATGGCCGCTGCCTGGGCGTTGTTCGTCCAGACCTGCGCCGCGAAGGAGGCGGCGGGGTGGCTCGAGTAGTAGGTCTCGTACTCACCGCCGGGCCGGGTCAGGCGGCGGAGTTCCTCAGGTGCCCCGATCGCCGACTGGACCTCCGGGTGAGCGCCTATCCACCAGCCGATGAGAGCGGCGACGAGAGTGGAGAGGACGGCGGTCGGTATCCACCAGTGGCGGGAGCGGTACACCGCTGCGGGAAATCCGGCGGTGAGGAAGTTGACGGCATCCCTCCAGCCGGCCCTCCTGGTGCCGGTGACGACAGCGCGTGCCCGTGCCACCAACTGCGTCAGCCTGGCCGTGAGCGCAGGGTCCGGAGCGCTGGACTGGACAAGGGAGAGATGCGTCGCCGTCCGCTGGTAGAGGGCGACGAGCTCGTCGGCCTCCGCGCCGGTCAGATGGCGACCACGACGAAGAAGATGGTCCAGGCGGTCCCACTCGGCGCGGTGGGCTGTGACGAAGACATCGAGGTCCATGGTCGGCTGCTGCTCCAGGCACTGGGTGCGTTGCGTACTGTCCGTACTACTTCTCTGCTGCACTGCTGCGACGCGCTGCGGGTCAGCTTGGCAGACTGAGAGATCAGGGGGCAGGGAAGGCCGGAGATCACGAAGGGGGCAGCAGTGAGCGGGCTAGTGACGGGCGATGCGGTCGTATTGGGGCTGCAGCCGGCAAGACTGCCGAGCCGGGCCCTTGCCCTCGTGATCGACCTCGTCGTCGTGTGGACGGTCTATCTGTTCGTGTCGATCGGGCTGGCCGTGGCGACGGCCTCCCTGGACGAGGCCGCTGTCATGGCGATGTCCATCGCTTCGTTCCTGCTCGTCCTCGTCGGTGCGCCGATCGCCGTGGAGACCCTCAGTCATGGGCGGTCGCTCGGAAAGCTCGCCTGCGGGCTGCGGGTGGTCAGGGACGACGGAGGCCCTATCCGGTTCCGGCACGCTCTGGTACGCGGCGCGATGGGAGTCGTCGAGGTCCTCTTCTCGTTCGGGGTCATCGCGTGCATCGCCTCGCTGGTGTCGGCACGGGGCCGGCGCATTGGGGATGTCTTCGCCGGAACCCTCGTCGTGCGCGAGCGGGTGCCCGCGGCCCGCGCTCCGATGGTGCCTCCCCCTCCGCCGCCGTGGCTGGTCGGCAAGTTCGCCGGCCTCGACCTGTCTGGCGTGCCGGACGCGTTGTGGCTGGCGATACGCCAGTACCTGACGCGTATGCGGCAACTGGACCCGGCGGTGAGCTGGTCCATGGCGCAGCGGCTGGCCGGTGACCTCGCCGCACATACGGGAACGCCTGCACCGGTCGGCGTTCCTCCGGCGGCGTATCTCGCGGCTGTCGTGAACGAACGGCAGGCCCGCGAGGCCCGGCGGGCCTTCGTCTCCGCCGCGCCGGGACCGGTGGCCGGGCCCGCGTCGGTCGCGGAGGCGGTCATGCCGGTCGACCGGCCGGTGGCCGGCGCTGGGACCGGGCCCGGGACGGGGACGGGGACGGGGACGGGGCCCGGGACGGGGATTGGGCCCGGGGCTGGGACCGGGGCGACAGGCCACGGGGCTGCCCGGCCGCCGCAGGTCGAACGCCCTGCTGACGTTCGACCGCCGGCATCGCCGGGTGGGTTCGCCCCTCCTGCGTAGCTGCCGGGATTTCCGCGGAGGTCCCGCACCGGCGGCGTCCCCTTCGCTTCCGCCCTCGTCCCTGCGCGATGTCCCTGCGCGATGTCCCTGCGATGCAGGCCTCGAAACGGCGGCGCACCGAGGCGCTGGGAAGCCTGGGCGGGCGTCCGGAGCGCACGGCCGCGCGGTGCCGAGGTCGCCGGGTCAGCGGAAGGTCGAGGGTGGGCTCTCGAGGTCCTCGAGTTCGATGCCGGGAGCCGCGAGGACCACGTCCCCGGCGATGTGAACGGCATGCTGCTCGCCCGTGTCCAAGGCGCTGACCTGGTATTCGTCCACTGTGAGAAGGCCGTTGTCAGTGGTGTGCGCTTCACTGTTGATCAGCGCCCACGACTGGTCGACGGTCAGGGGCGCGAGTACGGGATCGGTGAAGGCGACTAGGCGGACGCGGGTGGCGGGAGCGCCGGGTGCGAGGCGCAGCAGACGGGCAGTTGCGACGAGGAAGGCCGGGGAGGTGCCGGTGAAGGCGTGGGCGGGGGCGTTGCCTTCTCGGGCGTCGATGCCGGTGGGGTCGGTGCGGACCCAGGTGACGCCGTCGATCGCCGCACCGCGGATCTGCCAGTCGAATGCGTGGAGTTCGAGCCGGACGGGGCGGCCCAGTTCGTCGAGGGCCAGGTCGAGGGAGCCGGCGTCGACGCCGGAGGGCGTGGTGGTTCGGGAGACGTAACGCCAGCCTGAAGGGCCGGGGGCGCACTGGAAGTGTTCTTCGCCGAGGGGGGTGCGATCGTGCGGATCGTGGAGCGAATAGCGGCCGCGGGGCATGGGGGCGTAGGTGTCCTTGTGCGGTGAGGCGTCAGCCGAAGCCGTTCGAGGAGGGTACGGGGCAGGCCCCCGACACGGGGGTGCGGGGGCCTGCCTGGTACTGCTCGGGTGCACACCTTGCTCGGTGTGACCGCCCAGAGCCCGCTCAGGCCCTGGACTGCCCGGTGCCTGCTCGGGCTCGGACCTGCCGGCGCCTGCTCGGACGCCGGGCCGTGGCGATCAGTAGCGGTAGTGGTCGGGCTTGTACGGGCCGTCGACCTCGACACCGATGTAGGAGGCCTGCTCCGGACGCAGGGTGGTGAGCTTGACACCGAGTGCGTCGAGGTGGAGGCGGGCGACCTTCTCGTCCAGGTGCTTGGGGAGCACGTAGACGTCGGTGGGGTACTCCTGCGGCTTCGTGAACAGCTCGATCTGGGCCAGGGTCTGGTCCGCGAAGGAGTTGGACATCACGAACGAGGGGTGGCCGGTGGCGTTGCCCAGGTTGAGCAGGCGGCCCTCGGACAGGACGATCAGGACCTTGCCGTCGGCGAATGTCCAGGTGTGGACCTGCGGCTTGACCTCGTCCTTGACGATGCCGGGAATCTGGGCGAGGCCGGCCATGTCGATCTCGTTGTCGAAGTGGCCGATGTTCCCCACGATGGCCTGGTGCTTCATCCTGGCCATGTCCGAGGCCATGATGATGTCCTTGTTGCCAGTCGTCGTGATGAAGATGTCGGCCGTCTCCACCACCTCGTCCAGCGTGGTGACCTGGTAGCCGTCCATCGCCGCCTGCAGCGCGCAGATCGGGTCGATCTCCGTGACGATCACCCGGGCGCCCTGGCCGCGCAGCGACTCCGCGCAGCCCTTGCCGACGTCGCCGTAGCCGCACACGACCGCGGTCTTGCCGCCGATCAGGACGTCGGTGGCGCGGTTGATGCCGTCGATCAGCGAGTGGCGGCAGCCGTACTTGTTGTCGAACTTCGACTTCGTCACCGCGTCGTTCACATTGATCGCCGGGAACAGCAGCGTCCCGTCGCGGTGCATCTCGTACAGACGGTGGACACCGGTGGTGGTCTCCTCCGTGACGCCGCGGATCTCGGACGACAGCTGCGTCCACTTCTGCGGGTCCTCGGTCAGCGTGCGGTTCAGCAGCTGCAGGATGTAGCCGTACTCCTCGCTGTCCGCGGTCGAGGGGTCGGGGGCCGCACCCGCCTTCTCGAACTCGACGCCCTTGTGGACCAGGAGGGTGGCGTCACCACCGTCGTCCAGGATCATGTTGGGGCCGCCGGTGGCGGTGTTCGGCCAGGTCAGCGCCTGCTCGGTGCACCACCAGTACTCCTCCAGCGTCTCGCCCTTCCAGGCGAACACCGGAACGCCCTGCGGGTTCTCGGGAGTGCCGTTCGGGCCGACGGCGATGGCCGCGGCGGCGTGGTCCTGGGTGGAGAAGATGTTGCAGGAGGCCCAGCGGACCTCGGCGCCCAGCGCGACGAGGGTCTCGATGAGGACGGCGGTCTGCACCGTCATGTGCAGGGAGCCGGTGATGCGCGCGCCGGCGAGGGGCTGCGCGGCGGCGTACTCCTTGCGGATCGACATCAGGCCGGGCATCTCGTGCTCGGCCAGAGTGATCTCTTTGCGGCCGAAGGGGGCGAGGGAAAGGTCGGCGACCTTGAAGTCCTGGCCATTGGCGACAGTCGGCATGCGAGCTGCTCCTCGTGGTTCGGGTCGAGGTGGTTACGGCTGGCTCTGCGGCGGCCTGGACGTACACCTCCGCGTCGCACCGCACAGGCGATGCGGCACGGAACACGGCATACGAATGCCCGGGAGCCCGCAGGACAGTCCGTCGGAGGCCCTCTCTCCCTCGGTCGGCCCGCGCGGGACCGCCCGACCGCCATCAGCAGCGACGTCTGACTGGTGACGAATCTACACCGATCGGCCCAGCCGACCCCAGCCCGCCCGGGCTCTCATTCGAGCCAGTCTGCCGAGGCCGTCCTGACGGCGCGTCGCGGCAGGTCGGCGGGGGTACGGGCGTTGGACATGGCCGGAATCTGTTGGCACGATGCTGCGACATCCTGCCGAGGGGTCGGGGCACCTGCACGATCTGCGGGACGAACGTCAGGAGAACCACGTGACGAGTCCGGAGAGCGGGCAGCGGAAGGTGAAGTTGCTCGCGGTGACGGCCTGTCCGACAGGCATCGCCCATACGTATATGGCCGCGGAGAAGCTGACGCAGGCCGCGGAGGCGCTCGGTGTCGAGATGAAGGTGGAGACCCAAGGATCCATCGGCGTCGAGAACATGCTCTCTGACAACGATGTCAGCGACGCTGACGGCATCATCATCGCCGCCGACAAGGACGTCGACCGCAGCCGCTTCGAGGGGAAGAAGGTGCTGGCCGTCGGTGTCGCCGAGGGCATCCGCCATCCCGAGCAGCTGATCGAGCGGGTGCGGAACGCACTGGTGCACCTCGCGGAAGGCGGCAGTGGCGACGGCACGGCCGGACCGGCGCGGGGCGCGAAGGGCGTGAGCGGAGGCAGCGGCGGAAGCGGCGGCAAGGAACGCAGCGTCACGTACAAGGCCCTGATGAACGGCGTCTCGTACATGATCCCCTTCGTGGTCGTGGGCGGGCTGCTCATCGCCGTCTCGCTGGCACTGGGCGGGGAGGCGACGGCCACGGGCTACGCCATACCGGAATGGTCGTTCTGGGAGGACGTCTTCAAGATCGGCGAGATCGGCTTCCAGCTCATGATCCCGATCCTGTCCGGCTACATCGCCTACGCGATCGCGGACCGCCCGGCCCTGGTGCCCGGCATGATCGGTGGCTGGATCGCCAACAACGGCGCGTTGTACGGCTCCGAGGCGGGTGCCGGCTTCATCGGTGCCATCGTCACCGGTTTCCTGGCCGGTTATCTGGTGCTGTGGATCAAGAAGGTCAAGGTCCCCAGGTTCGCCCAGCCGATCATGCCGATCATCGTCATTCCGATCGTGGCCACGACGGCGCTCGGACTCTTCTTCATACTCGTCATCGGCAAGCCGATCTCATGGGTGTTCACCCACCTCACCGACTGGCTCAGCGGTATGACGGGCACGAGTGCGATCCTGCTCGGCGCGCTCCTCGGCCTGATGATCGCCTTCGACATGGGCGGCCCCGTCAACAAGACGGCGTTCCTGTTCGGCGCGGGTCTCATCGCGACCGGCAAC
The DNA here is from genome assembly GCF_025854275.1 of Streptomyces peucetius. Classification (NCBI taxonomy): domain Bacteria; kingdom Bacillati; phylum Actinomycetota; class Actinomycetes; order Kitasatosporales; family Streptomycetaceae; genus Streptomyces; species Streptomyces peucetius. Next base: position 3,029,940 of record NZ_CP107567.1, read on the forward strand.
CAGACGGTGATGGGCATGTGCGCCGCCGCCATCCCGGTCATGCCGCTGGGGCAGGGCCTCGCCACGCTGATGCGCCGCAAGCTGTACTCCGAGCAGGAGCGCGAGACGGGTATGGCCGCGCTCTTCATGGGCATGTTCGGCATCTCCGAGGGCGCTATCCCGTTCGCGGCCGCCCGGCCCGCACAGGTCATCCCGGCGAACATGCTCGGCGGTGCCGTCGCCGGCGCGATCGCGGGCATGGCCGGTGTCGAGGACGCGGTTCCGCACGGCGGGCCCGTCGTGGCGGTACTGGGCGCGGTCGGCGGGGTGCCCATGTTCTTCCTGGCGGTCGCCGCCGGCACCGTGGTCACCGCGATCACCACCAATGCGCTGATCGGCATCAGGGGGCGGGGCAGCGACGCGCTCACGCCTGTCCGCGAGCCGGTGCTCGTGGGAGCGGGGGCAGCAGGACCGGCAGCAGCAGGACCCGACGCGGAAGACACCCGAAACGTACGGGAGGCGGGCGCGGGCCAGGCCCCCGCCGCCCCGACCGCTCCGGCCGCGCCGACCGCGCCGACCGCGCCGACCGAAGAGGAGACCCTCGACGAGGAGGTCCTCTCCGGCTACCTGACCGCGCAGACCGTGAAGGTGCGGCTCGAGGCCGACGACAAGGACGCCGCCATCCGCGAGATGGCGGCGATGCTCGCCACCACCGGCAAGGTCGCGGACCCCGAGGCACTGGTGCGGGCCGCGCTCGCGCGCGAGGAGCAGGGCACCACGGGACTCGGCGAGGAGATCGCCGTCCCCCATGCCAAGTCCGATGCCGTCACGTCGCCGGTCGTCGGTTTCGCCCGGTCCGCGCAGGGCGTGGAGTGGGGTTCCCCGGACGGCACCAGGGCCAGGCTGATCTTCATGATCACGGTGCCGGAGGCGGCCGCGGGCGACGAGCACCTGCGGATCCTCGCCATGCTGTCGCGCAAGCTCATGGACACGGAGTTCCGGGAGCGCCTGATGGCGGCGCCGGACGAGACCGCGGTCCTCTCCGTGCTGCGCGAGGTCCGGTAGTCGGATCCGCAAGAACCGGCAGCAGCCCCGCGAGAACCGGTGGCCGGACCCGCGAAATTGGGCAGCAGCCCCGCGAGGACCGGCGGCAGCCCGTCGCGCGGCATCCGGTGACGGTCGGCAGGGGCGGGCGGTCGGTCCACGCCCGCCCCGGTCCCTTAGGGTGCGGGCGCCGCACATCGCATGTGTGCGGCGCCCGCACGGCCTTCCTCCCGTGCGGACCGGGTACGTAAGGGGTGGCAATGGGATCAGGCAGACCGGAGCGTGGGCTGCGGATCGCGGGGTGGGTGCTCACACCGCCGGGTGTCCTGCTGTTCGCGGGGGCACTGCTGATGTTCCTGTCCGGGTACGGCGGCGTGACGACGCGCTCCGACTCTATGCAGCCGGCCTACGGCGCCGGCGACAGGATCGTCTTCGAGAAGCTCGACGACGGCCGTGTGCGGCGCGGGGACGTCGTGCTCTACCGCATGACGGGCCGTTACGACGGGCATCCGGTGGTGCAGCGCGTCATCGGTGTCGGCGGGGACCATGTGGTGGGCAGTGCGCAAGGCGGCCCGCTCCTTCTCAACGGCAAGCCGCTGCCGGAGCCGTACGTGCGGCGGGGCGACGCGGTCGGCGGGATGCCGTTCGACATCACCGTGCCGCAGGGCCGGCTGCTCCTGCTCGGGGACGATCGCGGCAACTCCCGGGACTCACGCTTCTTCCAGGACGAGTACGGCGGGGGGACGGTGGCCGCGACGTCCGTGTACGGCCGGATCCTCGACGACGTCACGGTGCCGGTGGTGCTCGGCCTCACCGCCGCGTTGGGGGGCGTCGCCGGCCTGACCGGGGCGGGGCTCTGGCTCGCCGGTGGGCTGGCGGGGCGCCGGCGCCCGGTTCCGCCTCCCGTTCCCGTTCCGCCCCCGGTTCCGTACCCCTGACCGGGCGGTCCGCGGCGGCGTAACGGGAAAGAGGCTCCGTAGGCAACGAGGAAGGCCCCGGACCGACATGGTCCGGGGCCTTCCCTCAGTCGTTGCGCGCTCAGTGACCCGAGCCGCCCGGGGAGGGCTTCGCCGGATCCGTCCCGGGCGTCACTTCCGCCTCGTTGTAGATGTCCGGCTCCAGGTAGATGACGCGTGCGATCGGCACGGCCGCGCGGATGCGGTCCTCCGCGGCGTTGATCGCCTGCGCGACCTCGTCGGCCGTCTCGTGCCGCTCGACGGCGATCTTCGCCGCGACCAGCAGCTCCTCCGGCCCGAGGTGGAGCGTGCGCATGTGGATGATGCGCGTGACCGTCTCACCGTCGACGGTGGCTGCCTGGATCTTCTCGATGTCCTCCGTGCCTGCGGCCTCGCCGAGCAGCAGCGACTTGGTCTCGGCGGCGAGCACGATCGCGATCAGGATCAGCAGGACGCCGATGCAGAGGGTGCCGATGCCGTCCCAGACGCCGTTGCCGGTGACCAGCGCCAGGCTGACGCCGACGAGCGCGAGGATCAGACCGACCAGCGCGCCGAGGTCCTCGAGGAGCACGACCGGCAGCTCGGGGGCCTTCGCCCGGCGCACGAACTGCGTCCAGGTCAGCTTGCCGCGGACCGCGTTGGACTCCTTGATGGCGGTACGGAACGAGAAGGTCTCGGCGATGATCGCGAAGACGAGGACGCCGACGGGCCAGTACCAGGCCTCGATCTCGTGCGGGTGCTTGATCTTCTCGTAGCCCTCGTAGATGGCGAACATGCCACCGACGGAGAAGAGCACGATGGAGACGAGGAACGCGTAGATGTAGCGCTCGCGCCCGTATCCGAAGGGGTGTTGCGGCGTCGCCTCGCGCTTGGCCTTCTTGCCGCCCACGAGGAGCAGGCCCTGGTTGCCCGAGTCCGCCAGCGAGTGGACGCTCTCCGCAAGCATCGACGACGAACCGCTGAACAGGAACGCCACGAATTTGGCCACCGCGATTGCGAGGTTGGCGGCGAGTGCCGCCACGATCGCCTTGGTACCGCCTGACGCGCTCATGCTTGCCGGATGTCCCTTCCTACGTACGCCGGCCGGTCCTGTGCCCGGCCTCTGCGGTGCGCCATTGTTGCAGCACCCCGTGCGGTGCGTCTCGGACCACCGGACTCAGGCGACCACTGTTGCGCGGAAGACGGTACCGGCGCCGCCGCCCGCGTCCGAGATCTGCGCGCTCTCACCGGCGGGAACGAACGCCGACTCGCCCGGTGCCAGGGTCAGTTCACCGGCGGTGACGCTGCCCGCCGTGCACAGCAGGATCTGCGGCGTGGACGCCGTCACGTCGCGCGGCTCGGCGTCGGGTGCGAGGACGTAGCGCGACAGCCGGAACTCGTCGATCGGGGTGTCGTAGATTTCCTCGCCGGAGGGTGACACCTCAGGGCGCAAGATGCCGGGTTCCGTCGCCTCGAACCGCACGATGCGCAGGAGTTCGGGCACGTCCACATGCTTGGGCGTCAGACCGCAGCGCAGCACGTTGTCCGAGTTGGCCATGATCTCGACCCCGAGGCCGTCGAGGTAGGCGTGCGGAACGCCGGCGCCGAGGAACAGCGCCTCACCGGGCTGCAGTTGTACGTGGTTGAGCAGCATGGCCGCGATGACGCCCGGGTCGCCGGGGTAGTGGTGCGCGATCGCCGCGTACGGGGCGTAGTCGCCGCCAAGCCGTTCGGCGGCCGCCGCGGCCTCCGAGACGGTGGCGGCCATGTCCTGCGGGTCGGCGGTCAGTACGGCGGTGAGCACCTCGCGGAGCGCGGCCTCCTCCGGCCGGGCGTGCAGGAGGTCGACGTACGGCTTGAGGGAGTCGACGTCGAGGCCGGCGAGCAGTTCGGCCGCCGCGTCGGCGGAACGGAAGCCGCACAGCCCGTCGAAGGGGGTGAGGGCGCAGATCAGTTCCGGCTTGTGGTTGGCGTCCTTGTAGTTGCGGTGCGGCGCGTCGAGGGGGACGCCGGCGTTCTCCTCGGCTCCGTAGCCGTCCCTCGCCTGGGTGAGGTCGGGGTGGACCTGGAGGGAGAGGGGTGCGCCTGCCGCGAGGAGCTTGAGGAGGAAGGGCAGTCGCGGCCCGAACTTGGCGACGGCCGCCTCGCCCAGTTCCCGTTCGGGCGCGGCGGAGATGACCTCGGAGAGGGGCCGGTCCGCTTCGGCGCCACGGGTGATGCGGGAGGGCGCCACGGGGTGGGCGCCCATCCACATCTCGGCCTGCGGCTCGCCGGTGGGGGCGACGCCGAGGAGCTCCGGAATGGCGGTCGTGGACCCCCAGGCGTAGGGGCGCACGGTATTGGCGAGGCGGTCCATGATCTTCCTTGGTCCTTCGTCGGTGCGTACGACGGCGGGTGCGTCTAGACGGGATGATCGCCCGACGCCGCGATGGCCAGGTAAACGGCGGCGAAATCGGTGATGGCCAGCAGTTCGGCGATCGACTCGATCTCCGAGCCGTCCTCCGGTTCGAGTTCGCTGACGGGTGTGTCGTGGCTGAGTGCCAGCTCGCGGGCGGCGGGGGCCGCCGAGAGACCGCCGGCCGGGCGGTCGCGCAGCAGTACGACGCGGGCCCGCAGCGCCTGGGGGTCGTCGACCCGGTCGCGGAAGAAGTCGTCCGGGTCGGCGCCGGCGGCGAAGTCGCCGGCGAGGAGAACGCCGTGGGCGGGCAGTGCTTCCGGCAGTTCGGCGGAGAGCGCGGGCAGGCCGGCGATTTCCGCCAGGACCGCGGCGAAGCGGCGTCCCGCGGGGGCGGCTCCGGCGCCCTCGGTCCAGATCAGGGGCAGGCTGTCGGCGAGGTCCGCGGCCAGTGTCTTGGCCGGGTTGCTGTACGTGGCAACTGCGGGGCCGCAGCGCTCGGCGGTGCTGTCGAGGCGGTCGGCGACCTTGGCCAGTGTCTCCGGCGGGGCGTCGAGCAGCCCGACGCGGTCGAGGAGCACCAGCAGCGGGGTGAACAGCGCCCACAGCGCACCGGGGGCGGCTGCCTGGGCCTCCTCGTACGCCTCCTCGTACGGCGCGGTGGCCATGGGCACGACCAGGCCGTGGACGCCGTCGACCGCCTCGGCGAGGGGCGAGCGCCGCGGTGCGACGGCGACGACGGTGCAACCGCGCCGGTACGCCTGCTCGGCGAGCACGGCGAGGCCCGGTTCGCTGCCGTCGGTGGTCACGAGGAGCAGCAGGTCGACCGAGCCTGCCCAGCCGGGCAGGGCCCAGCGCAGGGCTCCGGCCGCGTGAGCGACGCCGGTGGGACGGAGCGGGATGACGGGCGCGGAGGCGCCGGCGAGGGCGCCGACCAGGTCCGCGACGCCGAGAGCGGCGGTGCCGGGGCCGGCGACGAGAACGGCCCGCGGCCGTCCCTCGGGGCTGAGTCCGGCGATACCGGCTTCGTCGGCGTGCCTGGCCGCCGCGCGTACACGGGCCCCGGCCTCGGCCGCGCCGCGCAACAGGCCTCGGCGGTCGGCACGGGCCAGGGCGTCCGGGGCGTCGAGGAGCGACTCGTCGAGCATGGGGGTGGGCCTCCGATCGCCGAACCCGGGCGGGGGTGTGGTGCGGTTGTCAGGGGACGCGGTCGTGCCGGTCACGATCGGCCGGGGAGACGCGCGCCGGATGCTTCGTCCGTCGCACGGCTCTCCCGCCGTCCCGCCTCACGCCGGGCGGCGTGCCTCGTCGACGAGCAGGACGGGGATGCCGTCCCTGACCGGGTAGGCGAGGCCGCAGCCCTTGCCGGTGCAGATCAGCTCGGGCGTGTCGGCTGCCGTGCGGTCGTCGAGCGGGGCGTGGCAGGCCGGGCAGGCGAGGATCTCCAGGAGGCCGGCTTCGAGCGGCATAACAGCGGTGTCCCTTCGGGCATGCCGCAGGCCGACGGAGCGATGGCGATCGCGTCGGACATACGGTCACGGTCTGGCGGATCAGGCTTCGTCAGCCTACCGCCGGGGGGCGGGATGCGGCTCGTTCTGGTGCGGCGTGGACCTGCGGCGCCGAACGGCGCGCGGTGCGGCGCGGACGGGGCCCGGGCAGCCCCGCCCGGTGCGCGGACGGGGCCGCCCAGCACCGCGGGGCGCGTTACGGGGGCACGGACACGCGTACGGGCGGGGAGGTGGTCCGCCCCGCCCGGTACGTCGGGCTCAGGCCCGTACGAGCGCCAGTACCTCGTCGCGGATCTTCGCCATGGTGGCCTCGTCGCGCGCCTCCACGTTCAGTCGCAGCAGCGGCTCCGTGTTCGAGGCGCGCAGGTTGAACCACCAGTCGGCGGCCGTCACCGTCAGCCCGTCGAGCTCGTCGGCCTCCACGCCCTCGCGGGTGGCGAACGCGGCCTTCACCGCCGCCGCGCTGCCCGCCTGGTCCGCGACCTTGGAGTTGATCTCGCCGGAGGCCGCGTACCGGTCGTACTGCGCGACCAGGTCGGACAGGGTGCCCTCCTGGGAGCCCAGCGCCGCAAGGACGTGGAGGGCGGCGAGCATGCCCGTGTCGGCGTTCCAGAAGTCGCGGAAGTAGTAGTGCGCCGAGTGCTCACCGCCGAAGATCGCGCCGGTGCGGGCCATCTCCTCCTTGATGAAGGAGTGCCCGACCCGGGTGCGCACCGGGGTGCCGCCGTTCTCGCGGACGACCTCCGGGACCGACCACGAGGTGATCAGGTTGTGGATGACCGTGCCGCCGGAGTGCTTGGCGAGTTCGCGGGAGGCCACGAGGGCGGTGATCGCCGAGGGGGAGACGCCTTCGCCCCGCTCGTCCACGACGAAGCAGCGGTCCGCGTCGCCGTCGAAGGCCAGGCCCAGGTCGGCCCCCTCGGCACGCACACGGGCCTGCAGGTCGACGATGTTGGCCGGGTCGAGCGGGTTGGCCTCGTGGTTGGGGAAGGTGCCGTCCAGCTCGAAGTACATCGGGACGAGGGTCAGCGGCAGGGACTCGAACACGGTGGGGACCGTGTGCCCGCCCATACCGTTGCCCGCGTCGACGACGACCTTCAGGCGCCGCATGCCGGACAGGTCGACGAGGGAGAGCAGATGGGCCGCGTAGTCGGTGAGCGTGTCGCGCTCGGTCACGCTGCCCGGCGTCGCCGCCGGGGCGGGCGCGCCCTGCTCGGACCAGGTCTCGACGAGCTCGCGGATCTCCGCAAGGCCGGTGTCCTGGCCGACGGGCGCCGCGCCTGCCCGGCACATCTTGATGCCGTTGTACTGCGCCGGGTTGTGCGAGGCCGTGAACATGGCCCCCGGCAGCCCGAGGTGTCCCGAGGCGAAGTACAGCTGGTCCGTCGAGCACAGCCCGATGAGGGTGACGTCGGCGCCACGTGCCGCGGCGCCACGAGCGAACGCGCCCGACAGGCCGGGCGAGGACGGCCGCATGTCGTGGCCGACCACGACCGCGTCCGCGGCGGTCACCTCGACGAAGGCCGCACCGAACAGTTCCGCGAGCGACTCGTCCCACTGATCCGGCACCACCCCGCGGACGTCGTACGCCTTCACGATCTGCGACAGATCAGCAGCCACGGCCCAACCCTTCTGAAGTCCATGTGGTCACCACAAACTACCCGCACGGCGGCGCCCCGGGGGAGGCACCCTGCCTGTGACGTCCCACGCCCGAGCGAGCCGAGGGCAGAGCCAGTGGACCGTGTCCGGGAGCCGGGGAACGGAGGTCAGAAGCGTGAACGGAGGTCAGGAGCGTGGGGGACGGCAGTTCAGGAGTCGGGGGACCGCAGCACCCGCAGATGGCCGCGGCGCGCGACCTCCATCGGGTCCGCGGAGCGCCGGCCGCCCGGGCCGCCCGCTTCCGCCGTACGCCCCTGGGGCCGTGCCGCCTCGCGCACCGCGTTCGCCAGCGCTTCGAGGTCGTCGCCGCTGGGGCGGGCGGGGGCCGAGCCGTCGGTGAGCCGTACGACCTCCCAGCCGCGCGGCGCCGTCAGCCGCTCGCTGTGTTCGGCACACAGGTCATAGCAGTGGGGCTCGGCGTAGGTGGCGAGCGGACCGAGGACCGCAGTCGAGTCGGCATAGACGTACGTCAGTGTCGCGACGGCAGGGCGGCCGCACGCGGTGCGCGAACAGCGACGTACAGGGCTCACGACGTTGGACGGTACCGCACTCTTGAGCGGGCTGCGACGACTCTCCACCCGGTCACTCCCCCGTGTCGTCGTGTGACATCGGACATATCGGCAGTTCGAGCAACTGGCCTGACCTGCAGGGAAAGAGAACCACACGGGCGACGGCCACACGCCGTGCGGTCATGAGTTGGAGTCAATCAGGTCAATCGCGTCGAGAACGCCGATCGCGAGAGCCGTTGAATCGAGCCCAACGTTGGCCGGAATGTTCAATTAGCGACATACCTCCGGCCGGCGACCGCGGGTCGATCGCCGTCGGCCCCGGAGAGCTACCCTGCGTCAGTGATGGACAGTCCTGTACCCCCCCGACCGGCAGAGCCGAGGCCCCGCCGCCGTGACCGGCACGGACGAGGTATGCGCGGGCCGGTGGCCCCGCCTCAGGTACCGCTCTCGGCCAGCCGCGCCGAGACCTTCCGTGACCTGGTCCAGGACTCGGTGGAGCGGCTGGAGCGGCGCTGGCCACAGCTGGCGGACGTGGACTTCATGGTGCTGGAGGTGCCTGTTACGCCGGACGAGTCGGTGCCTCTGGGCAGCGCCGTCCCCGCCGCCAAGGACCGGCCCGCGCGGATCATGATTTATCGCCGGCCCGTCGAGATTCGGACAAAGAGCCGCGACGAACGAGCACTCCTCGTTCACGAAGTGGTCGTCGAGCAGGTCGCGGAGCTGCTCGGGCTGGCTCCGGAATCGGTCGATCCGCGGTACGGGCAGGACTGACGCACAGCGCGTGGCGGCCCTGGCCGACCCCCCGGACGCGTCCCGCCCGCCGTCCGGTACCGGCCGGCCCGGTCGTCCGGCACCCGTCGGTCTCAGCCGTCCAGAGCCCGTCGGCCCTCCGTCGTCCCGTACCCGCCGACCCTCAGTCGTCCAGCACCGAGAGGTCCTGCTCCGCCTCCGGCACCGCGACCGTTCCCCGGTCGTCCGGGAGCGTCTGCACCGTGAACATCGGGATGCCGTCCTCCGGGATCTCCAGCATCCGCGACGCGTGGACGGGCCCGCCCGACACCGTCTCCACCGTGAGCGCGTACGAGCCCTTGAGGCCGGCCGGTACGGGCGCGGGGACCGCGGTCGTCGTGCCGGCCTTCACGGTGTACTCCTTGACGACCGGGGTGCCGCCCTCCGTGCCCGCCGACGCGGTCACCTTCACCTTCGCGTCCTTGCCCGCTGCCGTCAGTGACAGCCGGGTCCCCTTGGCCCGGTTGTCGGCGACCGTGGCGCGCTCGCCCACCGGGGCGGCGGCCGGGAGGAAGGCGATCTCCTTCTCGTCGCCCTTGCCGCGCGTCACGCGCAGGGCGGCCACCACGGGAGTGGCCGTGCCGCCCTCCGCGGGGCTGAGGATCAGCGACCCCGCCTCGCCCCGGGTGACGTCCTTCAGATCGACACTCGCCGTCATTCCGGACTTGACGTGCAGCGTCTCGTGACCGGCCGGGGTGATGGTGCCGGTGGCGCCCGCCAGCTGAAGCTTCAGCTCCGCGTCGTCGTCCCCGGGGGCGAAGGCCACGAGCTGGACCGAGGTCGCGTCGGCCGGGATGCCCGGGAGGACGGTGGTGCCTGACGGGTCGGCCGAGGCCGTGAGCCAGTCGCTGCCCGTGTTCTCCTCGACGGACCGTACGACGGCGCCGACCCGGCCCGTCCGAGTGGTGACGTGCACGGTCACGTCCTCGGCCGGGTCCCCCGTCAGCGTCGACAGCAGAACCGGGAGGCCGGCTCCGCCGGGGACGGGGATGCCCTCGGCCACGGTGCTCTTGAGGACGCCGTCCTTGCCGTAGAGCTCGACGTCGACGACGGCGGTGGCCTCGTCCGGGTTGGTCAGGTGCACGTAGTCCTGGCGCTTGTCGGCCAGTGAGGCACCGGGGAACCAGAAGTCGGTGTCCGGAGCGGTGCAGCTGACACCGAGGAGGCCGCGGCCGCTGCCCGCGGACACCATCGTGGTCTGCTGCGTCGTCCAGCCGGGGGCGAGGCTGCCGGTGGCCGTGCCGACGAGCGCCGGGGCCTGCCCGCCGCTCTCCTCGGCCGAAACGGGCTTGCCGGGCTCCTTGAGCGCCAGGAAGGGCTTGTCGGACGCGGGCTTCTTCGCGTCGTCCTCGTCCTTCCCCTTCTCGTCCTTGGCCTTCTCGTCCTTGGCCTTGTCCTTGTCGGCCAGCGCGGCCGCGGACAGCCGGAGTTCGGCCGAGTCCTCATCGGTGCCTTCGTCGACGGACCCCTGGCCCGCGCCGCTCTTCGCGGCAGGCGTGAAGGACGTGTACTGCGTCTCTGCCAGGTCCGAGTTGCTCGGCGCCGGGCACAGCAGGCTCGAACGCTCGACGGGCAGGCGTACCGGGGCCTCGGCCGCCGGCGCGCCCTCACCGTCGGGGGCCGTGAGCGATGCGAAGCCGGTGACCGCGGCAAGGGCCGTGGTGACCGCGATCAGGGAGATGGTCGTGCGCTTCACTCTGACTCGCCTCGCGTCGTGCCGGGGGCTTGCGCCGGGGGTTCTGGGTACGGGCCACCGTTCGGGTCGCCGTAGTAGGGGTCGTACTGCCCCTCCTGCGGATACTGGCCGTCCTGCTGCTGGTACTGGCCGTCGCCGTAGGCCCCTGCCTGGTACGGCTGCTGGTACTGGCCGTCGCCGTACTGCTGTCCGTCGGCGTACTGCTGTCCGTCGGCGTACTGCTGTCCCTCGGGGTAGCCCTGGCCGTCGCCGTACTGGTACCAGTCCTGCCGGCCGTACGAGGTCCCGTAGCCGGCGTCGGTGTACGTCTGCGCGTCCCACTCGCCCTGCTGCTGCGGCACGGTCGTCGCATACGGCGCCGGCTGCTCCGCCTCCTGCGGGCCCGGCACCGGCTCCGGCTGGACGGGCTCGTTCACGGGGCCTTCCGCCTCCGTGGCGGCCTCGGACTCCGCCTGGGCCCGCAGCCTGCGCGCCCGGCGGCCCTCGCCCGACACCGGCTGGTCCGGTACCGCGACCGGCTCGTCCGGGAGATCGTCGTCGATCTCCCGGCGCCGCCCGGGGAGAGCGAGCACCACCAGCACCAGTGCGAGGAACGCCTGGATCCAGATCCAGGCCGTGTGAGTGGCCGGGGCCTCGTGCGTCAGCTCGAGGCGGCCGCCCTCTGCGGGCAGCTCGAAGCCCTGGGCCCAGCCGTCGACCGTGGTCTTCTTGAGCGGCTGCCCGTCGAGCGTGGCCTGCCAGCCCTCGTCCGCGCGGTCCGCGATGCGCAGGATGCGGCCGGAGCCGCCCACGGGGATCTCGGCGCGGGCCTCCACGGCGTCGGAGGCCACCGGCAGCGGTTCCTCCTTGCCGCTCACGATCGTGGCGCGGGCGACCTGTCGGTCCACCCGCCACAGTGCGCTGCCGTCGAGCTGGCTGAGCCGGCTCAGACCGGGCGTGGCGTCGAGGACGTTACGGGTTTCGCGGGGGGCGCCGTCGCGCACCAGTACGTAGCGGATCGCATAGCCGCTGAGCTGGCTGGTCTGGTCCGCGCCGGAGCCCGCGACGAGGTTGGCGACGATCTTGTCGAGGCGGCTGTCGCTGTCGGCCGCCTCAGTGAGTTCCGCGTCGCCGAGGCGGCTGCCGGAGCCGCGTACGAGGGTGTACGAGACCTTGGCCGACGACGTGCCGCCGAGCACCAGGGTGCGCGGCTGGTCCTGCGTGTCGCTCTCCTCGGCGACGAACGCGGGTACCTGGACCGGGTCGCGCCGCTCGAGCGGGCCGCCCGCGCCGCTGACCATCCAGTTGACCGCGGCAATGGCGGGAGCCAGGCCGGCGGCCAGCGCGACCAGGGCGGCGACCGGTTGCCGCCAGCCGAAGCTCTGGGCGGCGACGCGGCTGCGGCCACCCTCGGCGCCGAGCACGGCGGCCGCGAGCAGTGCGATGCCGTAGACAAGGGTCGCGGGTCCCGCCCAGCCGGTGCCGCCGTCACCGGAGCCGTTGACGAGGGCGGCGAGGACCAGGCCGACGAGCGCGACCGCCCAGGCGCTGCGGATGGCGAACTGCCGCTCCTCGCGCAGCAGGGCGCCCAGCGCGGCGAGGACGATGCCGATCATCAGGATGCCGCCGACCGTTCCGGGCCCGCCGGGGCTGATGCCGAGGAGGTCGACGGCGCTCGCCGCGCCGCCGTCGTAGTCGACCCCGGCCTCACGGAAGAAGGCGGTGGGGTCGGTCAGCAGGGAGAGCGACCAGGGGGCGAGGACGAGCACGGGGGTGCCGACGGCCGCGACGAAACGCAGCCCGTAGGCGGTGATGTCACCGCGTCGCAGGACCAGGACGGCGATGCCGAGGATCACGGCGATCGGCCACACGACGGGCGTGAAGGCCATGGCGAAGGTGAGCAGCAGTGCGTATGCCCAGGTGGCCCGCCAGCTGCCGCGGCCGCCGCCCTGCAGGCGCAGCCCGTGGGCGGCGACGGCCGCCCGGGCGATGAGCGGCAGCACGACGGCGAGGACGGCGGTGCCCAGGCGTCCGGTGGCCAGCGCGCCGGTGGCGGCGGGCAGGAAGGCGTAGGCGACGCTCGCCCAGGCCCGCAGCAGCCGGGACTCGACGATGGGGCGGGAGGCGAAGTACGCGGTGAGGCCGGCGAGCGGGACCGAGCAGACGAGCAGCACGGTCAGTGCGAGACCGGTGGAGCCGAGGAACAGCGCGGAGAGCACCGCGAGGACGGCGAGGTAGGGCGGCGCCGTCTGGGTGCCGCCGGTGCCGATGGGGTGCCAGCCGTCCGCGTACCGGCCCCACAGGTCGGAGATGTCCGCGGGGGCGGGCAGCAGTGCGCCGCCGGCCAGTGCGCCGCCCGCGAAGAGTCCGCGGCAGGCCACGAGGGAGACGACGAGCAGCACGGCGAAGAGGAGCGGGCCCGGCTTGCGGGCGATCTTCTTCAGCCTGGCGAACTGTTCGATCTCCAGGAAGTCGGCGTCGTCGCCGCCGGGTCCGGACTCCGCGGCGCCGTGGCGGGAACCGCCGGAGTCCGCGTCCGAGCCCCCGAAGTTGGAGACGACCTGCTCGATCGTGGCACGGACCGTCGCGCCGGGCGGCGGGAACAGGGGCCGCAGTTCACCGGACTCGACCGACCGACCGGAGCGTCTGCGGCGCCCGGCCAGGATGCGCTCGGGGCGCAGCAGGACGCCGAAGAGGCCCATCACCTCGTCGACGGCCTGACCGGGCACCTTGCCGACCAGATAGGCGAGGGTGCGCAGCAGGGTGCCGAAGACGATGCGCAGCAGGACGTACGGCAGTGCGATGCCACGGGTGTTGGTGAGCAGTGTGTAGACCGCGCCCGCCTTGTCGACGCGGTGCGGGCTGGCGACGGACCGGCCGGCGCAGTCGACGGTGCGGCGCTCGCGGGCGGCGGCCTCCGCGTGCCGCAGCACGGCGTCGGGGGCGATCAGGACGCGGTGACCGGCCGAGTGGGCGCGCCAGCACAGGTCGACGTCGTCGCGCATGAGCGGCAGCCGCCGGTCGAAGCCGCCCAGTTCCTCGAAGACGTCCCGGCGGATGAGCATTCCGGCGGAGGACACGGACAGGACGGAGCGGACCTGGTCGTGCTGGCCCTGGTCCTGTTCACGGCGGTCGAGGCCGGTCCAGCGGCGTCCGCTGTTGGCGATGGAGACACCGGTCTCGAGGAGCTGTCTGCGGTCGTACCAGCCACGCAGTTTGGGGCCGACGATCGCGGCGTATGCGTCGGAGTCGGCGACGCGCAGCAGTTCGGCGAGGGCGTCGGGCTCGGGCGCGCAGTCGTCGTGGAGCAGCCACAGCCACTGGACGGGTTCGCCGTGCGGAAGCTCCGGCATGTCGTACGCGTCGTCGCGCCAGGTCCTGCTGACCGGGTCCCAGCCGCTGGGCCGCTTCAGATACGGCAGGTCCTCGGTGGTGAGTACGCCGACGGTGCGGACGGCCTCCTCGACGGCGGTGCCGAAGCCGGTGCGGCGGGCGAGATGCAGTACGCGGTCGGCGCCGAGGGCGTCGGTGAGCAGCCCGGCGGACTCGTCGGCGCTGCCGGTGTCGGCCGCGACGACGTTCTGCACGGGGCGTTCCTGGCTGGTCAGTCCGGCGAGGGCGTCGGGGAGCCAGCGCGCACCGTCGTGGGAGACGAGCACGGCGGTGACGACGTGCCGCGGGAACTCGGGGGCGACTGCCGGAACAAACGCGGCTGTGGTGGCGGACATTGAGGTACGGGCCCTCCGGCCGGGGTCACCCCGTAGGGGCTCTGGTGCGTCACGGACGGGGCCCCACACTAACGGCTGACATGTCGACGGTCCGCAGCCTGTGGACAACCCAGAGACGGCGGACCGTTCGTTACGTACTCACTTGGCACGGTTGTACCGTTTGGCCGGACGAGCGGGCGGCCGGTCGGACGGTGGTTCAGACGGCGGCCTTCTTGAGCCGCCGGCGTTCGCGCTCGGAAAGTCCGCCCCAGATTCCGAATCTCTCGTCGTTGTTCAGGGCGTATTCGAGACACTCGGAGCGGACCTCGCAGGCAAGGCATACCTTCTTTGCCTCCCGGGTGGAGCCGCCCTTCTCGGGGAAGAAGGACTCGGGATCGGTCTGTGCGCACAACGCGCGCTCCTGCCAGCCGAGTTCCTCGTCCGCGTCCTCGACCAGCAGTTGTTCGAACAGCTCGGTCATGTGCGCCCCTCGTCTGTCTTTTTGCGTCCCCGTGATGTTGCCGCGATCGATTTCGGCCGAACGACACGAGTGAAATTACAAGTGTGTAGCTCCGGGCCAGTCAAGCCGGGATCTGCTATTGGGCCCGGTATTCACTCTGCGGAACCAAGGCTATGCGGAAAGTGTTCAAATCACCAAAAAGGTGACACATGCCAGCGGCCTGCTCCGCGCCCCGCCCCCTCGGAGAGGAAGACGCCGCAGACATCGATCTTGTTTCGATCGAGCCCCCGAAGCGATCCGGATCACAGTCCGATCACTTCGGGCCACGGTGACGTTTACAAGCGGAGTTGCTGCCGCATGTCTCCGGACCCTCTGCTGCACAAACCTTTCTCCGTCCCCAGTTACCGGAAAAGGTGAAACATTGCCGCCAAATCGGTCATTGGGTTGACAGCGGACGAGCGGACCAGTCACCTTTGGTCTCATGCCAGCGACCACAGCGCCCCTTGCGACCCGCCACCGCGGGTTCCGCAGCGCTGTCCAGACGCGCTGTTGCTGTTGCTGTTCCAGCTGTTGATGCCTTCGAGCTCCGGCTTCTCGCACCCTGCGTCACCTTTCCGTTCTGCGACACCCCATGCACTTCTGCTGAGGAACCCCCGCACCCATGAACAGCGACAGCGACCTCCAGATCGCCGGCGACATCCTCGCCGTACAGCACCTGCTCCAGCCCGCCCGTGAGCACCCGGTCACCGTGGCCGAGTTCGCGGGTCTCGCCCGCTCCATCGCCGCCGACCGCGCCCAGTGGGAGCACCTCGTCGAGTACGACGCCACCTCCCGCTGGTACCACCGGCTGCGCACCGGCCCCGGCTACGAGGTGTGGCTGCTCAGCTGGGTCCCCGGCCAGGGCAGCGGCCTGCACGACCACGGCCCCTCCTCCGGCGTGCTCACCGTCCTCCAGGGTGAGCTGACCGAACGGACCGAGCGCGGCGAGCGGTCGCTGGCGGCGGGCTCCCAGCGGGTCTTCGCACCGGGTTACGCGCACGAGGTCGTCAACGACGCCCTCGAACCTGCCGTGAGCCTGCACGTCTACTACCCGGGCCTGACCGAGATGCCGATGCACACGGCCGCCAACTGCACGACGGAGACGGTGCCCGTCTGACGCCTCCAGGGGACCTGCGAGGATGGCGGCATGCGCATTGTGGTTCTGGCCGGCGGTATCGGCGGCGCCCGTTTCCTCCGCGGTCTCCAGCAGGCCGCGCCCGAAGCGGACGTCACGGTGATCGGCAACACCGGTGACGACATCCATCTCTTCGGCCTGAAGGTCTGCCCCGACCTCGACACCGTGATGTACACCCTCGGCGGTGGCATCAACGAGGAGCAGGGCTGGGGCCGCCAGGACGAGACCTTCCAGGTCAAGAGTGAACTCGCGGCCTACGGCGTGGGCCCCGACTGGTTCGGCCTCGGCGATCGCGACTTCGCCACCCACATCGTCCGTACACAGATGCTGAGCGCCGGCTATCCGCTCAGCGCCGTCACCGAGGCGCTGTGCGACCGGTGGCAGCCGGGCGTACGGCTGCTGCCGATGTCGGACGACCGGGTGGAGACCCATGTCGCCGTGACGATCGACGGCGAGCGCAAGGTCATCCACTTCCAGGAGTACTGGGTCCGGCTGCGGGCGTCCGTCGCCGCGGAGGCCGTCGTACCGGTCGGCGCGGAGCAGGCCAAGCCCGCGCCCGGAGTGCTGGAGGCCGTCGCCTCCGCCGACGTGATCCTCTTCCCGCCGTCCAACCCCGTCGTCAGCGTCGGCACGATCCTCGCCGTACCCGGCATCCGCGAGGCCATCGCGGAGGCGGGCGTACCGGTCGTCGGCCTCTCCCCCATCGTCGGCGACGCACCGGTGCGGGGCATGGCCGACAAGGTCCTCGCGGCGGTGGGCGTCGAGGCGACCGCGGCGGCCGTCGCCCGGCACTACGGCTCCGGACTGCTCGACGGCTGGCTCGTCGACACCGTCGACGAGGCCGCCGTCCCGGCCGTCGAGGAGGCGGGCATCGTCTGCAGGGCCGTGCCGCTGATGATGACCGACGTGGCCGCGGCCGCGGAGATGGCGCGCGCCGCGCTGGCCCTGGCCGAGGAGGTACGGGCGTGAGCCCGGCCTCGTACCGGGTCTGGGCGCTGCCCGGACTCGGCGAGGTCCGGCCCGGCGACAACCTGGCCAAGCTGATCGCCGCCACGTCCCCCGGACTGGCCGACGGGGACGTCCTCCTCGTCACGTCGAAGATCGTCAGCAAGGCGGAGGGCCGGATCGTCGAAGCAACGGACCGTGAGGCCGCGATCGACGCCGAGACCGTCCGGGTGGTGGCCCGGCGCGGTGCCCTGCGCATCGTCGAGAACCGGCAGGGTCTGGTGATGGCGGCGGCCGGGGTCGACGCGTCCAACACCCCTGCCGGGACAGTGCTGTTGCTGCCGGAGGACCCCGACGCCTCCGCCCTGGCGATCCGCGAAGGGCTGCGCGACGAGCTCGGCGTCGACGTCGGCGTGATCGTCACCGACACCTTCGGCCGGCCGTGGCGGACCGGGCTCACCGACGTCGCGATCGGCGCGGCGGGCGTGCGGGTCCTGGACGACCTGCGCGGCGGCACCGACACCCATGGCAATCCGCTCGGCGCGACCGTGGTCGCCACCGCCGACGAACTCGCCGCCGCCGGCGACCTGGTGAAGGGCAAGACCAGCGGGCTGCCGGTGGCGGTCGTCCGCGGCCTGCCGCACATCGTCGAGGACGCGGCCGGGGGCGCGGGCGCGCTCGTCCGCGGCGCGGCCGACGACATGTTCCGGCTGGGGACCTCCGAGGCCGTACGGGAGGCGGTGACCCTGCGCCGCACGGTCCGGGAGTTCACCGACGAACCGGTGGACGGCGGCGCGGTCCGGCGCGCGGTCGCGGCCGCGGTGACGGCACCGGCGCCGCACCACACGACGCCGTGGCGCTTCGTCCTGCTCGAATCGGCCGAGTCGCGGCTGCGGCTCCTCGACGCGATGCGCGACGCGTGGATCGCGGACCTGCGGCGCGACGGCAAGTCGGAGGAGTCCGTCGCCAGGCGCGTCCGCCGCGGTGACGTTCTGCGCAACGCGCCCTACCTGGCCGTGCCGTGCCTGGTGGTGGACGGTTCGCACACGTACGGCGACGAGCGCCGTGACGCCGCCGAACGCGAGATGTTCGTCGTCGCGGCGGGCGCGGGCGTCCAGAACTTCCTGGTGGCGCTGGCGGGTGAGCGGCTGGGGTCGGCGTGGGTGTCGTCGACGATGTTCTGCCGGGACGTGGTGCGCGAGGTGCTGGCGCTGCCGGAGACGTGGGACCCGATGGGGGCGGTCGCCATCGGCCACGCGGCGGGCGCGCCGAAGGCGCGGGCGGCACGGGCGGCGTCGGCGTTCATCGAGGTCCGGTAGGGGACAGGCCCCGCGCCGGGGGGCTACCACTGGGCGATGTCGACCCGGCGCATCTTCGGCTCGCGGCGCGGCGGCGTGCGGCCCGAGAGGAGGATCAGGCGGGCCGCGCGGTGGCGTTGGCCCTCGTAGGGGGACAGCAGTTCCAGCATGGCCGCGTCGTCGGTGTTGCGCTCGCCCGCGAGCGCGTAGCCGACGATCCTCGGCAGGTGCAGGTCACCTACGGTGACCGCGTCGGCCGCCCCGTTGCTGCGCTGGATGACCTCCGCCGACGTCCACGGGCCGATACCCGGGATCAACTCCAGCCTGGCCATGGCCTGTTCGGGGGCCATCGCCGACGCTTCCTCCAGCCTGCGGGCCACCTTCACCGCGCGCAGGATCGTCGACGCACGCTTGTGGTCGACGCCGGCGCGGTGCCACTCCCAGGAGGGGACGAGCGCCCAGGTGCGCGGCTCCGGCATGACGTACATGCCGGTGTCGGGGCCGGGCGCCGGTTCGCCGTACGTGCGGACCAGCAGCCACCACGCCCGGTACGCCTCGTCCGTGGTGATCTTCTGTTCGAGGATCGAGGGGATCAGGGACTCCAGCACCAGGCCCGTACGCAACAGCCGCAGTCCGGGCCGGCGGTGCTGCGCGGCGGCGACCAGCCGGTGCCGCGGGGTGAACGCCTCGGGATCGTCCGCCGCCCCGAGCAGGTCGGGCAGCCCGTCGAGCAGCCACTCCGCACCCGGCCCCCATGCCTCGGCCTCGACGGCGCCGGCCCGCATCGCGACCCGGAGCGTGCCCGGGCCGGCGGGTGTGCGGCTGGCCCGCCAGGCCGAGCCGTCGGGTGTCGTACGGAAGGTGGGGTCGGCCGGGCCTCGCCGCAGCGGGCCGAGGACCAGGCCGAGGTCGAGCGGACCCGGCGGCACCCACCGCCGGGTGCGAGGCGCCGCTGCGGGAGCAGCCTGACGCGGTATCGCAGGCGTCGCCGGGGTCGCGCGCGTCGCGCCACCGCGCACGGTGGTGCGGCTCGTACCCGGTTGGAAGCGCCCTGCCATGCGGCCAGGCTACTGGTCGCCGGCTACTGGTCGGAGGAGAACCGGACCGCGCCCGCCGGGAGCACCGCGTCGCACCACACCCGCGCGCCGTCCCTGAGTTCGTTGTCCTCGCCGACGACCGCGCCGTCCCCGACGACCGCGCCGGCCAGCACCGTACGCGCCCCGATGCGCGCGCCCGCGCCGACGAGTGAGTCGGAGATCACGGCGCCGGCCTCGACGACGGCGCCGGCCAGGATTGTGCTGCCGTCGATCCTCGCGTCCTCGCCGACGCGAGCGCCCTCGCAGACCACCGTGCCGCCGGTCAGCTTCACGCCGGGCGCCACCGTCGCGGACGGCAGCACCAGCCGGTCGCCGCGCCTGCCGGGCACGGCGGGGGACGGCGCACGGCCGAGGACGAGATCGGCGGAGCCGCGTACGAAGGCGTGCGGGGTGCCGAGGTCGAGCCAGTACGTGGAGTCGACCATGCCCTGCAGGTGCGCTCCGGAGCTCAGCAGTTCGGGGAAGGTCTCCCGCTCGACGGAGACGGGCCGGCCCTCCGGGATCGTGTCGATGACGGAGCGCCGGAACACGTACGCGCCTGCGTTGATCTGGTCGGTGACGATCTCCTCGGGTGTCTGCGGCTTCTCCAGGAACGCCGTGACGCGCCCGCTCGCGTCCGTCGGCACCAGGCCGAAGGCGCGCGGGTCGTCGACGCGGGTGAGGTGGAGACAGACGTCGGCGCCGGAGGAACCGTGGGTGGCGACGAGGGCCTCGATGTCGAGTCCCGTGAGGATGTCCCCGTTGAAGACGAGAACCGGGTCGTCGGGGCCGGACCGCAGCCGGGAGGCCACGTTGCGGATGGCCCCGCCGGTGCCGAGCGGCTCCTCCTCCGTCACGTACTCCAGGTGCAGCCCCAGGGAGGAGCCGTCACCGAAGTACGGTTCGAAGACCTCGGCGAGGTAGGAGGTGGCGAGCACGATGTGCTCGACGCCCGCTGCCCGTGCCCGTGCGAGCTGGTGGGTGAGGAAGGGCACACCGGCCGCCGGGACCATCGGCTTCGGGGTGCGGACGGTGAGCGGACGCAGCCGGGTGCCCTTGCCTCCGACCAGGAGAATCGCTTCTGGGGCCAGGTTCAATGCGTTCTCTGCTTCCTGCTGGGGCCGGGCACGGTCGCGGTTTTGACCGGCCAGTTTACGAGTCGCGCCGATGGGCCCGGCCCGTCCCCGGTCAGCGGCCCTGGAACTTGGCCGAAGCCGTTCTGGCAGATCCGAGCTTCCCGTAGAGACGGTTTCCCGGACAGTCCGTGAAGAATCCGTCGCGGTGTCCGGAGATGGCGTTGAGCTCGACCTTCACGCCCTCGGCGTACTTGCCGCTGCCGGCCGAGGTGAGTGTCACCTTGCCCTTCGGATTGATCCCGTGCAGGCCCAGCTTCCACGCGGTCAGCTTGGCCACGGCTGTCACCGCCGCCTGCGGCGGATTGGAGGAACTGTACGTGCCGAGCACGGCGATTCCCGTGCTGTTCGTGTTGAAACCCAGGGTGTGCGCGCCCCGCACCGGCTTGGCCACGCCTCCTGCCCGGCCTTCGTAGATGTTTCCGCACTTGTCGACGGCGAAGTTGTAGCCGATGTCCCGCCAGCCGCTGCTCTTGGTGTGGTAGCGGTAGATACTGCGGACAACGGAGGGGGCCTGAGCGCAGGTGTAGTGGTTGCCCGTGGCGCTGTGATGCACGAACGCGGCCTTCACCGAGTCGGTGTAGACGAATTTCTTCTCCCGCCACGACTCGTCGGCTCCCCACCCCTTGCGGGTGACGATGGCCGGCCTCGGCCCGATGTACGGCTTGGCGCCTGCTGCGAGGTCGCCCATGAGCAGATCGCCGGCCGCCGCTGCCTCGGCCTCCGTGTCGGCCTGGTTGAGGGCGGGGATGAGGGTGCCGCCGAGCGGACCGCGGCCTGCGGCGGGTTCGATGCCGGGTTCTTGAGGGCTCTCGGGGCTTTCGGGGTCCTCGGGGCTCTCTGGGTTCTCGGGGCTCTCTGGGTTCTCCGGGTTCTGATTGACCGGGTCGGGGCCCGCGGCCCCGGTCTGCGTCGTGCCGGTGGACTGCCCGGTGCCCGCGGGGTCGTCACCGGGGTCGACGAGTTCGAGGCGCAGCCCCTCGGGGAGTCCGCTCGACGTGCCGTCGGCCGCGCGTACGCGTACCTCCACGCCGTCCGACGGGCCCACCCACAGCGGGGCGGTGGAGCCGCGCACCGTGCGGGCCTCGCTCTCGGCGGTGCCCGGGTCGGCCGCGTGCTCCGAGTTGTGGGTCTCGACCTGCTGCCAGTCCGACCACGTGCCGGAGCCGATGGCCCGGGTACGCACCTCGACGGTGCCTTCGAGTTCGGTGAGCGGGTCCTCCCAGACCACGCCGACGAGGGAGAACGGGTCGACTTCCTGTTCTGGGAGACCCTGTTCGCGAAGTCCTTGACCGGTGGTGCCGTGGGAGCGTTCCGACGTGTGGCGGAGCGGCTCCAGTGGCAGGGACTGGGTCGATCCGGGCACGTCCGGTGCCTGTGCGACGGCCGTGGCCGGCAGGGGCGCGGCGAGCGCGCCGGAAGCGAGCGGGAGCGGGATGACGAGCACGGTCGCGCACGCCACTCCGACGGAAGAAGCCAGGTATCCACGCATGGGATGGATCCTGGGCGGGGACGGCGGGCCGCGCTCGGCGGGAAACCTCCGAGAAACTGACGGGCCATCGGCCCGACCGGAGCACACCGTCACCCGAGCGGCCGCTCCGGCGACGGGCGTCGGCGTACGCTTGCGCGGATGAACGCCAGCGACCGTACCCCTGCCGACCTGCTGCGATCCGCGCTCGCCGCGGACCCCGCGCGCCCCTTGGTCACCTTCTACGACGATGCCACCGGTGAACGGGTCGAATTGTCCGTCGCCACCTTCGCCAATTGGGTGGCGAAGACGGCGAATCTGCTCCAGGGCGACCTCTCCGCCGCGCCCGGCGACCGGCTCGCACTGCTGCTGCCGGCGCACTGGCAGAGTGCCGTGTGGCTGCTGGCCTGCTTCTCCGTCGGGGTCGTCGCGGACGTCGGCGGTGACGCGACACGCGCGGACCTCGTGGTGGCCGGGCCCGGGCAGTTCGACGCGGGGCTCGCCTGCGGCGGCGAACGGATCGCCCTGTCCCTCGCGCCGCTGGGCCGCCGTTTCCCCACCCCGCCGGCCGGCTACGCCGACTACGCGGTCGAAGTCCCCGGCCAGGGCGACCGGTTCGCCGCCTACGCGCCGGTCGACCCGGACGAGCCCGCGCTGGTCGTCGGTGACGTGGAACTGACCGGTGCCGAACTGGTGGAGCGGGCACGGGCGGATGCGGACCGGCTCGGCCTCGGGCCGGGGTCGCGGCTGCTGTCGGGGAAGCCGTACGACTCCTGGGACGGACTGTCCGCCGGGCTGTTCGCACCGCTGGCGTCCGGCGGGTCGGTGGTCCTGTGCCGAGACCTGGGCGAGCTGTCCGAGGACGCACTGGCGAAGCGGGTCGAAAGCGAACGGGTCACCGACACGGCGGTATGACAAGCCTCGGACCTGCACTCGTGTGGCCCACAAGCGGGCCGAGCCCTACCGGCCCCGCAGCCTCGTGCGGTGGATGATCGGCGGCAAGCGTGTTTCAACGCACAACCAAGCGCCGGGTTCAGCCGTCTAGACCAGCGATCGGCGGCCCAGCGCGCCGCCGACGCCATGAAGGATGGACGCACAGGTGACGGACAAGGCCGGCACGCCGTCCGCGGGGTCCGCCGCGGCGGACAAGAACGCGGACCTCGAGCGCCCGGCCACCACCGGGCCCGCAGGGCCCGCTGCCGCAGACAAGAGCGAGGACGGAACGCCCCACGCCGTCGCGCAGGGGCCCGCGGGCACCGCTGCCGCGGACGAGGTCGGCGACACGGCCGACCCCGTCGCGCAGGGGCCCGCAGGGCCCGCTGCCGCAGACGAGAGCGAGGACGGAACGCCCGACGCCGTCGCGCAGGGGCCTGCGGGCGCAGCGCCCGCCCCCCGGACCGCCGGACCGGCCGGCACCAACCGCCCCCGCGGCAAGGGCCGTAAGGCGCGCACCGGCAAGCCCCCGCCGGGCAAGGACGACACCAGTGCGGGCCCGGGACCGGAGCGGGGCGTCCACGCCCCGAGCGCCGAACCCGACGCGCACGACGCCGACACCGACGCAGCCACCGGAGCCTACGGTGGGAGCCCCGCCGCCGAAGCCTCCGGAAAGGGCGGGCCCTCGGCACGCGAAGCCCGTGCAGTCGAGCACGAGGGCGGCGAATCCGACGGCGGCACAGGCAGCGACGGCACCGGCAGTGGCGGAGGCGTCGCCGCCGACCGAGCCGACGCAACCGGCCCCGCCGGCGAAGGACCCAGCAGCGGCGACGGAGGCACCGGTGGCAGCGCCGGCGCCGGCGCTCCCACCGCCCGAGTCCCCGGTGGCGGACGCGGCCCAGACCGCCCCGGCAGCAGCGGCCCCGGCAGGCGCGAACCCGGCGGCGGGGGCCCCGGAGCGGGCAGCCCCGGTGACACAGGCGGCCCCCGCTGGGGCGGACCCGGCAGAGGCGGGCCCGGTGGCACAGGCGGGCCCGGTGACGGCGCCGACAGGCGCCCACGGCGTCCACGGCGGTGGATGCGGTGGGCCGCGCTCGGCCTGTCGGTCGTGCTGCTCGCCGCCGCCGGTGCCGGCTGGTGGTTCTACCGCAAGCTCGACTCCAACATCACCACCGACATCAACGCCGCCGCCGAACTCAGGGCGTACGAGAAGGAACGCCCCGTCCCCGTCGCCACCGACGCGCAGAACATCCTGCTTCTCGGCTCCGACACCCGCGCCGGGGAGGGCAACAGCAAGTACGGCCGTGACGAGGGCGGCGGCGGCAGTCAGCGCTCCGACACCACGATCCTGTTGCACATCGCGGCAGACCGTAAGAGCGCCACGGCCATGTCGATCCCCCGCGACCTGGTGGTCACGATCCCGAGCTGCGGCAAGGGTGACGGCAGCCGTACCAAGGAGCGGGTCGCGCAGTTCAACTGGGCCTTCCAGTTCGGCGGGGCGGCCTGCACGATCCGTACTGTCGAGAAGTTCACCGGGATCCGCATCGACCATCACATGGTGATCGACTTCCGGGGTTTCAAGGACATGGTCGACGCCGTCGACGGCGTAGAAGTGTGTCTGAAGGAGCCGATCGACGACAAGGACGCGCGCCTGAAGCTGCCGGCCGGGCCGCAGACGCTCCATGGCGAACAGGCTCTCGGCTTCGTCCGGGCGCGCAAGACCCTGGGCAACGGCAGCGACACCGCGCGCATGGAGCGCCAGCAGCGGTTCCTGGGAGCGCTCGTCAAGAAGGTGCAGAGCAACGGCGTACTGCTCAATCCGACGCGGCTCTATCCGGTGCTCGACGCGGCGACCAAGTCGATCACCACCGATCCGGGTCTGGACTCACTCCGGGACCTTTACGACCTGACACGATCGATTCGCAGCATTCCGACGGAAAAGGTCCAATTCCTCACCGTTCCACGGCAACCTCACTCCTCGAATCCGAACCGGGACGAGCTTGTCCAGCCCGAAGCCGGCCAGTTGTTCAAGAGCCTGCGCGAGGACGCCCCGGTGACCGTCGTGCCGACCGACGAAGAGGCCACTGGGAAGCCAGAGGCGGAGGGGACCACGGGACCGAGTCCGACACCCACATTTCCCGGCACCAATGCCGCCGAAGGGATGTGTGAGTAAAGCGATGGCCAAACGGAAGCAGAGAGTGCACACGGAATGGGCGTATTGCCCGCTTATAAGGAGCGTGGAATTTGTCACGGGCGTCGCTCGACGCTGAACTGGGCGGATAGTGTGACGCGACCCGGTGCTCCCGACCCCGTGTCGCGCACTGCTGGATCGAAGACCGAGCGCCTGCCGGGGGAGGCGCCTCGCGTGGCACCGACGGAGGACTCAAGCAACCGTGGATGCGCAAAGCCGTGGGCGGGCGGACGAGATCGACCCCGCCGACCAGTGGGTACTCAACCCGCAGACGGGCAACTACGAACTGCGACTGGACCAATCCGCACCGCAGTCGGTCCCCTCGGCAAGAGGTCCGGAGTCCGGAGGAGCGGGCGCCCGCAGAGCGGGTGGGCCCGACGGCGGTCGCGTCGCCACGCAGCAGGCGACGGCCGGCTCGGGCAGCCGGCGCCGTTCGGCCGCTCCGGCCACGGAGGTCCCCAGCCAGCGCAGCCGCCGTGCCGGCGACGCGTCCGGCGGCCGTGCCGCCCAGCAGCAGGCGGGCCGGCGCAAGCGCAAGCAGGCCAAGTCGCGCAAGAAGAAGGTGCTGCTGTGGACGGGTGGCACCCTCGCGCTCGCGATGGTCGGCACCGCGACCGCCGGCTATCTCTACCTCGAGCATCTGAACTCGAACATCACGTCCGTCTCGGACGACGGCGCAGGCACCGGCGGCTTCAGCAAGGACCGGGCGATCAACATCCTGCTGATCGGCACGGACAAGCGGACCGGCGACGGCAACGAAGGCTACGGCGACAAGAACAGCGCCGGTCACGCGGACACGACCGTGCTGCTGCACGTGTCCAAGGACCGGACCAACGCGACGGCGTTGAGCATCCCGCGCGACCTGATCACCGACATCCCGGACTGCCCCACCACGCAGGAGGACGGGTCGACGAAGACCATCCCGGGCGAGGAGGACGTACGGTTCAACATCAGCCTCGGCCAGTCGGGCCGCACGCCGAGCTGCACCATGCGTACGGTCACCGAGCTCACCGGCATCAAGCCGGACCACTTCATGGTGGCCGACTTCAACGCGGTCAAGACGCTGAGCTCCGCCGTCGGCGGCGTGCCGATCTGCCTCGCCAAGGACATAAAGGACGAGAAGTCCAAACTCAACCTGCCGGCAGGTGAGTACACGCTCGAGGGCGAGGAGGCCCTCGCGTTCGTCCGCACCCGCCACGCGGTCGGTTTCGGCGGCGACCTGGACCGCATCAAGCTCCAGCAGCAGTTCCTCAGTTCGCTGATGCGCAAGCTGAAGTCGAACGACACCCTCACCAGCCCCACGAAGCTGGTGAAGCTGGCGGAGGCCGGTACGAAGGCGCTGACCGTCGACTCCAAGATCGACGACGTCTTCAAGCTCCGCGACCTCGGTCTGGAGCTGGGCAAGTTCGACATGAAGAACCTGACCTTCGCCACCGTGCCGGTCGTCGACAACCCGACGGAAAAGGTGAAGGCAACGGTCGTCCTCAACGAGGCCAAGGCCGAGCAGCTGTTCGCGATGGTCCGCGAGGACATCTCCCTCACCGAGGTCGAGGAGAAGAAGAAGGACGCCAAGAACAAGCAGAACGCCCTGCTGAAGGGCACCAGGGCCGAGGCCGCCGACGTCCGCGTCGACGTCCTCAACGGCGGTGGCCCGGACGGCGCGGCACAGAAGACTCTCAACTGGCTGCAGAACACCGAGGGCGTGCTGAAGTCCGCCAACAAGGGCAACGCGACGGCGGACGTCACCAGGACGACGCTGGAGTACGCGCCCAACCAGGCCGACCAGGCCCGCAAGCTCGCGGACCTGATGGGCCTGCCCGCTGCCGCGTTGAAGCCCGGCACCGAGGACGCGGAGGGCCTGGAGGCGATGACGCTGACGTTGGGGCCCGATTTCAAGGGCGCAGGGGTGCCCATAACGGGTCCGGCGAAGCTGCCGGACGACGTACCGCGAGTAGAAGCCGACAAAAAGATCTGCGCCGAGTGACGTCACGACGACGGCTCTCGGCGCGGGCCTGAACACAGGGGGGACCCAGGGGTGGGACGGAACGGCGTGCGTGGGGAGGGGACCCGGGAGTACGCGGCGGAACCCGGCGGTCTCGGCCGGGACGACGGACTGCGCGACGACGGAGTACACAGTGAGGCAACGGTTCGCGTCCCTCGCAGCCGCAGGGCTCCGGACGACGAGCGGAGCGCGCCGGAGGCGGCCGGCGGCGGTCACCGCCGCGGCGGCACGGGACGGCGTGCGAAGCGCGGCAAACACCGGATACTGCGCGGCATCGCGATCACGACGTCGGTGCTGGTGCTCGGCACCGCGGGTGCGGGCTATCTGTACTACGAGTACCTGAACAGCAAGCTGAAGAAGGACGACTTGACGCTCGGCAGCGCGATGCCCGACCACAAGGCGAACGCCGCCGGTCAGACGCCGCTGAACATCCTGCTGATCGGCTCGGACGCGCGGGACTCCAAGGAGAACCAGAAGCTCGGCGGGGCCAAGAAGACATTCGGCGCACCACCGCTCGCCGACGTCCAGATGCTGGTGCATCTGTCCGCGGACCGCAGCAACATCTCGGTCATCAGCATGCCCCGGGACACGCTCGTGAAGATCCCGGAGTGCACCGACCCGGACAAGCCCGAGAAGACCTATCCCGCCTCCGAAATCGCCCTCACCAACGAGTCGCTCGGCCGCGGCGGGCCGGGATGCACGGTGGCCACCTGGTACGAACTCACCGGCATCACGATCGACCACTTCATGATGATCGACTTCGCGGGTGTGGTCTCGATGGCCGACGCGATAGGCGGCGTCCCGGTCTGCGTCGAGGAGAACATCCACTCCCGCACCCGGGACGGCAAGGGCTCCGGCCTGAAGCTGGAGGCAGGCACCACCGACATCAAGGGCGAGCAGGCCCTGCAGTGGCTGCGCACCCGCTACGGCTTCGACGACGGCACCGACCTCGCCCGGGCCCACGGCCAGCACATGTACATGAACTCGATGGTCCGTACGCTGCGCAAGAACACCAAGCTCACCGACCCGAACAAGCTGCGCAAGCTCGCCGGGGCGGCCATCGACGCGCTCACCGTCGACAAGGGCATCGACACGGTCAAGGGCCTCTTCGACCTCGGCACTCAGCTCAAGAGCGTCCCGACCGCCCGCATCACGATGACCACCATGCCGAACGTCTACAGCGAGCGCCCCGGTTACAAGGGCAAGGTGGAGCCCATGCCGGGTGATGCCGAGAAGCTCTTCCGCATGGTCCGCGAGGACATCCCGCTGGACGGCAAGGGGCCGAAGAAGCCTCCGGCCAAGCCCGTCGCGTCCAAGGATCCCGCGGACGCCCCCGCGGAGATCGCGGTCATGGTGCGCAACGGCACCGGCGGCGACGGGCAGTACGCCGAACAGGGCCGTGCGACGGCCGTCACCGAGCTGCTGGCCGACAAGGGCTTCGCCCTGGCCAAGGCCGACACCACGCTCGACCCTCAGCAGACGACGGTCGTGCTGTACTCCAACGCCGAACTGGAGGGCGACGCGCAGGCGGTCGCCAAGTCCCTCGGGATTCCGGTGAGTTCGGTGAAGAGGTCCACCGACGCCACGGGTATCCAGCTGATCGTCGGAGCGGACTGGCGGCAGGGCGACACCTACCCGAAGACCTCAGCCAAGCCCGACAACAAGACCCCGGAGACCGCGAACGTCCTGCGGGGCGACAACGAGGACGAGTGCATGCCGGTGCAGCCGGGCTTCACCTGGTCGTAGCACTGACAAACGCGTCGTGGCACGCACGGACATGAGGAAGGGCCCGGTCGCCGTGACCGGGCCCTTCCTCATGTCCCTTGCCGGATGTCCCTTGCCGGATGTCCCTTGCCGGTGTCAGGCGGCAGTGGCCTTGACCGAGGGCCGACGGCTCGCGATGACCTTCTTCGCCAGCGAGCGCGGGCTGGTCAGGAAGCCGTACCCCCACGACATGTGCATCGTCGCCAGGGCCACCGGGATCTGCAGCCGCGCCTTCAGCGAGAGGCCCTTGCCCGCCGGGAGCGAGCCGGCGGTGATCGCCGCCAGGTAGCCGCCGGGGACGACGAACGCCCACGGGGTCAGCGCCACACCGGCGACGACGCCCGCGGCGATGGCGCACACGGCGGTCGGCGGGGCCAGGTAGCGCAGGTTGATCGAGCCCTGGTGGTAGCGGGCCACGACATGGCGCCAGCGGCCGTAGTCCTTGTACTGCTTGGCGAGCGCCCGCACGGACGGCCTGGGGCGGTACTGGACCTTCAGCTCCGGCGAGAACCAGATCAGTCCGCCGGCCTCACGGATACGGAAGTTCAGCTCCCAGTCCTGGGCGCGGATGAACTCCTCGTTGTAGCCGCCCTGCTGCTCCAGCGCCTCGCGGCGGAACACCCCGAGGTAGACGGTCTCCGCCGGCCCGGCCCGGCCGCCGGTGTGGAAGGCGGCGTTGCCGACGCCGATCTTCGAGGTCATCGCGGCGGCGACCGCGTCCTCCCAGGTGTTCTCGCCCTCGGCGTGCATGATGCCGCCGACGTTCTGCGCGCCGGTCTCGTCCAGCAGACGGACCGCGGTCGCGATGTAGTTCGGCGAGAGCATGCCGTGGCCGTCGACCCGCACCACGACGGGGTGGCGCGAGGCCTTGATCGCGGCGTTCAGCGCGGCGGGGGTGCGGCCGGTCGGGTTCGGCACGGTGTGGACGCGGGGGTCCTCCCGTACGAGCTCGGCGGCGATCTCGTCGGTGCGGTCCGTGGACGGTCCGAGGGCGATCACCACCTCCATCTCTCCGTCGTACTCCTGCTCGAGGATGTGGCGGACGGAGTTGCGCAGATGCCGCTCCTCGTTGAGGACCGGCATGATCACGGAGACAGCGGGCGTGGCGTTCATCGCCCGCCACGTTACCGCGAACGGGGGACCTCCCAGGCGCGGCGGCCGGTGTCGCAGATCGTATGGGCCTACGGTGCGGTGAATCCCCTGTCGTCCGCGGAGGTGTCCTCTTGCCCCCACCGCCCCGCCCACGTCCCCGCCCGCGTCCCCGCCCACGCCCGGCCCCGCAGCGCGGCGCCACCGGGCGGCCCGCCGCACGTCGGACGGCAGGGCAGGCGGGCGGGAGCGGGCGGCCGGGGCGCCGGGACGGGCGCGGCTCGCGGCCGCGCTGGGGCACGCGAATCGTGACATCCCTCTCGGTGCTGGTGCTGGGGGTCGGCGGCATCGGGCACGCCGTGGTGACCAGCCTCGACACGGGCATCAGCCGGGTCGACCCGTTCCGCGACATGAAGAACCGTCCGGAGGGCGGCCGCGGCACGAACATCCTGATCGTCGGCACCGACGGCCGGGACAAGATCACTGCGGAGGAGCGGAAGAAGTACCGCCTCGGCGGCGCGCCCTGCAACTGCACGGACACGATCATGCTGGTGCACGTCTCGCAGGACCGGGAGCGGGCCAGCGTCGTCAGTCTCCCGCGCGACAGTTACGCGGAGATCCCCGAGCACGTCGACAGCACCACCCGCGAGCGCCATGAACCGCACCCGGTGAAACTGAACGCCGCCTACGCGGAGGGCGGTCCCGCCCTGACCGTGCGGACGGTCGAGAACATGACCAAGGTGAAGATCCACCACTACCTCGAGGTCGACTTCACCAGCTTCATGAAGACGGTGGACGTCGTTGGCGGCGTGGAGGTCTGCACCGCGCGCCCCATGAAGGACTCGTACACCGGCCTCGACCTGCCGGTCGGCACTCACAAGCTGGGCGGCGGCGAGGCGCTCCAGTATGTGCGCTCACGCCATATCGACGGCGCTGCCGACCTGGGGCGGATGCAACGCCAGCAGCGCTTCCTGGCCGCTCTCGTCGACCGTGCGACCAGCGGCGGTGTGCTGCTCAACCCGGTGAAGTTCCGGAAGGTCACATCGACCGTGCTCGGCTCGGTCCGCGCCGACAAGGGCTTCGGCACCCGGGAGATGCTCGCGCTCGGCAAGGCCATGCGGGGCTTCTCGGCTGCCTCGTCCGAGTTCACGTCCGTGCCGGTCGGCGACGTCGACTTCCAGGTCAAAGGCATCGGCTCCACCGTGAAGTGGGACGACGCCAAGTCGAAGAAGCTCTTCCGGCTGCTGCGCGAGGACAAGCCCCTCACACCGCAGCGTCCAAAGCGCCCCAAGGCCACCACGGCCGCCGAGGTCGACGTCGACCCGAAGCAGATCCGGGTGCAGGTCTACAACGGGACACACATCACGGGCCTCGGCGACAAGGTCGACAAAGCGCTGCACGGCGTGGGCTTCGACACGACCCGCGTCCCGCGCAACGGCGGCAGCGGCCAGGTGAAGCACACCTATGTGACGTACGACCCACGCTGGGACCGCTCGGCGAAGTCGCTCCGGGCCGCGCTGCCGGGCGCGGAACTGCGCCCGGTGAAGGGCCAGGGCGCCACGCTGAAGGTGATGGCCGGGGAGGACTACAAGGGCGTCACAGCGGTACGGGTCCGCAAGCCGCACCGCGGGGAGTTCGGCGCGGTGACGGGGGACCAGGTCGTCTGCCCCTGACGCCGGTGCGGGGTCTCAGTGACCCCGTGCGGGGTGTCAGTCCTCCATGCCCTCGGCGGCGCGCTTCTCGCGCAGCTCCCGGATCGCCCGGCGCCTCGCCAGCCGGTGCGTACGCCGGATCTGCGCCTCCTGGTAGCGCCGCCGGTCCCGCTCCGTCTCGGGCTCGACCGGCGGTACGGCCCGGGGCTTGCCGTCCGCGTCCACTGCCGCGAAGACCAGGTACGCGCTGCCGACCTGCGTCGCCGGTGTCGACTCGTTCCAGCGCTCGGCCATGACCCGTACGCCGACCTCCATCGACGACCGGCCCGTCCAGTTGACCTGCGCCTTCACATGGACCAGGTCGCCCACCCTGACCGGCTCGAGGAACACCATCTCGTCCATCGACGCGGTGACGGCGGGCCCGCCCGAGTGCCGGCCGGCGACCGCTCCGGCGGCGTCGTCCACCAGTTTCATGATCACGCCGCCGTGCACGGTGCCGAGGAGATTCGTGTCACTGCCGGTCATGATGTGGCTCAGGGTGGTACGGGACGCCGAAGTGGGCTTGCCCGGAATTTCATCCTCCGGGCGCGGGGCCTGATCTGTCATGCCGTCCACCATATGCCTGGCCACAAATGCATCAGCTTCGCTACAGCCCTGGTGCGATTCCCCACCCACCCTGTCTGGGCGGCCGCCCTGCCCTGCACACTGTTCCGCATGAATGACTGGCCCGAGGGACGGACCGCCGACGGCGGCAACGGCGACGTACGCGGCTACGGGCGCGGCAGCGCCGGTGCACAGCCGGAGGGCGCGCGCGTGATGCGCCACGTCCAGCGACCGGCGGCGCCCCCGCGCGGCGGCGTCCCCCCGCAGCAGCGCGGTTACGACCAGGGTGGGTACGCGGAGCCCGGGTACGACAGCGGCTACAACACCGGTCAGGTCTACGGCCGCCCCGGCGGTGGCGGTGGCATCCCTCCGCAGGGCCCTCCGCACGGCGGCCCGTACCGGCAGCCCGGCCCGGCGCCCGACTGGCGGCGCAGGCTCAAGGTCGGCTCCATCGTGGTGCTCGTGGCCGTGCTCGGCACGACCATCGGCACGTACTTCTGGGCCGACTCCAAGGTGCGGCGCGAGGTCGACCTCTCCAAGGTCATCGAACGGCCGGCCGAGGGCGACTGCACCACGTATCTGATCGTCGGCTCGGACAGCCGCGAGGGCATGACCGCCGAGGACAAGAAGCGGCTCCACACCGGCAGCGCCGAAGGCAAGCGCACCGACTCGATGATGATCCTCGCGGCCTGCTCCAGCGGGAACACCATGGTGTCGCTGCCGCGTGACTCGGAGGTCGAGATACCGACGTTCGTCGGCTCCGAGTCGGGCAAGACGTTCCCGGGCAAGGGCCGCCGGGTCAAGCTCAACGCCGCGTACGCGGAGGACGGACCGGAGCTGCTGGTCCGCACGGTCGAGCACAACACGGGCCTGCGCATCGACCACTACGCCGAGATCGGCTTCGCCGGCTTCGCCGGCATCGTCGACGCGCTCGGCGGTGTCGAGATGAACATCGAGAAGGGCTTCAAGGACAAGAAGTCCGGCGCCGACTTCCAGGCCGGCAAGCAGACCCTCGACGGCGAGCAGGCGCTGGCCTTCGTCCGCACCCGCTACGCCTTCGCCGAGTCCGACCTGGCCCGCACCAAGAACCAGCAGAAGTTCCTGTCGGCGATGGCGAGCCAGGCGGCGACGCCGGGCACGATCCTCAACCCGTTCAAGCTGTACCCGGTGATGGGCGCCGGCCTGGACACCCTGATCGTCGACAAGGACATGTCCCTGTTCGACCTGGGCGAGATGTTCTTCGCCATGAAGGGCGTCACGGACGGCGAGGGCACGTCGATGAACATGCCGACCTCGGGCAGCAACGGCGGCAACCTCGTCTGGGACAAGGCGAAGGTGCAGCAGTTGGTGAAGCAGATTCAGAACGACGAGAAGGTCACCGTCTCCGACAAGTGACGGCCCGACTGCGGTACGCGCGCCCCGACTGTTCGCGGGGCGCGCGTACTCGGTTCGGCTCCCGGACCGGACACGTTTTTGCGTCGCAGAGCGCGCCGGCCCGAGCGTGTGGGTCAGTGAGCGATGCTGTCGATCACATCTCGGGCGCCCTGCCGGAGAAGGGCGACAGCGACTGATGTGCCGAGCGTCGCCGGGTCGAGGCGACCCGCCCATTCGTGGGCGTTGAGCACGGTCTTGCCGTCCGCGGAGAACACGCAGGCCCTCAGCGACAGTTCCCCGCCACGCTCGACGCGTGCGAATCCGGCGATGGGGCTGTTGCAGTGGCCCTGAAGGACGTGGAGGAGCATCCGCTCGGCCTGGGTCTCGCGATACGCGTCAGGGTCGCCGAGCGGGCTGACGGTGTCGATCAGCTCCGTGTCGCCCTCACGGCACTGGAGGGCGAGGACGCCGGCGCCGATGGGCGGCATCATCGTCTCGGTCGAAAGGATCTCGGTGATGACGTCGGTACGGCCGATGCGCTCCAGCCCGGCGACGGCAAGAAGCAGCGCGTCGGCATCGCCGTTCGCCAGCTTCTCCATACGCCGGTTCGCGTTGCCCCGGATCGGGACGCACTCCAGATGGGGATGCGAGGCCGCGAGTTGGGCGATCCGGCGTACGGACGAGGTTCCGATCCGCGTACCGGCAGGCAGCTGGTCGAGGGTGAGCCCGCCAGGGTGGATGAGGGCGTCGCGGATGTCGTCGCGCTTGAGGAAGGCTGCGAACATCGTGCCGGCCGGAAGGGGCCGGTCGGCGGGAATGTCCTTGACGCAGTGGACGGCGAGGTCGGCCTCTCCGGCGAGGAGGGCGGCGTCGACCTCCTTGGTGAACGCGCCTTTCCCCTCGACCTGGGAAAGGTCGCCCATCCACTTGTCGCCGGTCGTCTTGACAGGCAGCACGGTGGTCTCCGTGCCGGGGTGGAGCGTGGCCAGCTCGGCGCGGACACGTTCCACCTGCGCGAGAGCCATCGGCGAGTCTCTGGAGACGATACGAATCAGATCAACCGGCATGGGGGCACGATAGTCCCTCAGATACGTGCGGCCACCACCAGCCCGGAGGCCCAGTTCATCGGCGTGGCATGCCAGTTGGGCACGTCGGGCAGTCGTTCGAGGAACGCGTCGACCCTCGGGCGGTGGTCCTCGGGCCATGTGACCTGCGGGAGCATGTCGTCGACGACATAGAGCGCGCCGGGCCTGAGGAGGGCGAGGAGATCGGGGGTCGGCGCTTCCCGCTCAGTGAGGATGGTCATGCGGACGAGTAGATACCGACATGACGTCGGTAACCAGAGGCGCGAGGGGACTCGCGGGGCGCGAACACCGAAACTGTCCGCCGGGCGCAACACCGGCGCCCCAGCCCCTGCGGTACGCGCGGGGGCCGGGGCCGCGTACCGCAGGTCAGCTGCCGGACGCGTACGTCACGAAGTCCGCCCATGCGGTGGGGGTGAAGCCGAGCTCGGGACCGGGCACGTTCTTGGAGTCGCGCACGTGGAGCGCGCCGGGTGCGACCGCGACCTCGACGCACTCGGGCCCGTCGTTGCTGCTGTAGCTGCTCTTGAACCAGTCCAGCGCGGAACCGTCTCCGTCTGACATCTTGCGGATCATCTCTCTCCCAGCACCTTTTCGACGAAGGCCAGAGACTCCCGTGGGGTGAGAGCCTGAGCCCGGATGATTCCGTACCGCAGCTCGATGATCCGGACCTCCTTGGGATCGGAGATCAAGCGATTCGACAGCTGGCCTTCCCAGTGTGCCACCGCCGTACCGTCGTCGAACTTCAGCAGTTGGAACTGGCCGCCCATCCCCGCATGGTCCTCCCGGTCGGTCGGCATCACCTGGATCTCCACATGCCTCAATCGGCCGACTTCCAGGAGGTGTTCGAGCTGGCGGCGCGCAACCATTCTGCCCCCGAGAGGGCGCGTGACCGTCACCTCTTCCAGGACGAACGTCAGCATCGTGAGCGGCTCCCGCTCGAAGATCTACTGCCGCCCCACCCGGCCTGCCACATGCCGGTCGATCTGGTCGGCGCTGTACGACGGCCGTCGCATCTCGTACAGCGCGCGGGCGTACTCCTCCGTCTGCAACAGCCCATGCAGGTTGTGATTGCTGTACGCGCCGAGCTCGACCGCGTCACGCTCCAGCTTCGCCAGGTCACGGACCTTCTTCGGGTACCTCGCCTCCGCGACGTCCTTCTTCATCGCGGCCAGCTTGCCGCCCGCGCCCAGCACTTCGTCCGCCCTGTCCAGGAACTCCGGCTTGGGGATGCGCTTGCCCGCCTCGACCTTGTAGACCTGGTTCTCGCCGTAGCCGATCGCCGCGCCCAGCTCCGCCGCGCGCATGCCCGCCGCCTCGCGCCACAGGCGGACCTGCCTGCCGACGGCCGCGATGACCGCGCCCGAGTCGTCGTCCTCCAGGTCGATGTCCTGGTCCGGTTCCTCCGTGCCCTCCGCCATACGAAACCCGCCCTTCCGCCCATACCTGTACCGCGACTTGCCGACGTCGTACCGGATGGACAGGTCCGTACACCGCAAGGGACAGTCACTGTCCGTACATGCGTCGCTCTGTTCAGCGTAAGCGTGAACCGGCCACGCTGAGTGACGTGAATCAGGAAATCACTCGAACTGAACCTTCCGCTCCTGCTCGCCAATTCACCGTGCTGCTCTCCCCCACGCGCCGGGGTGCCAGACTCGCGCGGCTGCTCACAGCCGCCCAACTGGGCTCCTGGGGGCTGCCGTCGGAGTCGGCCGCGCAGATCGTCGCCGAGCTGGCGACCAACGCGGCGGTCCACGGCCGCGTACCCGGCAGGGACTTCCGGCTGGAACTCGCCGTCGAGGACGGCGGCAAGCGGCTACGGATCGCGGTCACCGACACCCGTGGTGACCGCCTGCCGCGCGCCGCCGCCCACCCCACCGCCGACTCCGAGTCGGGGCGCGGTCTCTTGATCGTCGAAGCACTCGCCGACCGGTGGGGCGTGGCGCTCGGGCCGGTGCCCCGGAAGACCGTCTGGGCCGAGCTGGATCTCGCGTAGTGACTGGTGGGACCGGATCGTGGAGGTACGCGACCCGGGTGTGTGCGACGCGGTCCCCTGCGATGCATAAGCCTTAAAGAACTCTTGAAAGAAACGGGCAATACCACCCGCCCACCCGTCCATGACGCCCGTCACTCGCGCGGGTGACATTGCCCAATCGGGCTGGATTTCAGGCGGGTTGGCGAGCATATGCTCGCCGCGACAACCCCAGACATGCGACGGCCCCCGGCCGGGACTGGCATCCCGGTCGAGGGCCTGACCACCGAGGAAGTTAGGCCCTTCCCGATGGACACCCAGCAGATTAGCGCGCCCTCGCGCGCCTCGTACCGCGTTCCCGGTCGCGCCACCGCTTTCGGTGTGATCCATGTGAACTCGATCCACACCACGCGCTTCACGATCGTCGGCAACCACCTGGCCCAGCACGGGCAGTTGTCGCTGACGGCGATCGGGCTGGCCGTGCACATCCAGTCGCTGCCCGACGGGGCGAAGGTCGGCATCAAGGTGCTCGCCGACCGCTTCCCGGAGAGCGAGGCCCGCATCGCCGCCGCGCTGCGCGAGTTGGAGGAGCACAGCTACCTGGCGCGCATGATGGAGCGCCTGCCCGGCGGCAAGCTCGTGACGCGCACGATCTCGTACAACCACCCGGAAGCAGCGGCCGCCACCCCGGCGCCGGCGCCGTGCCCGCCTCCCGTACGGGAACCGGAGCCGGAGCCCGTACCGGAACCGGCCCCCGCACCCACGCCCCCGCCCACGCGTCCGCCGCTCCCCCAGCCGCAGGCCCCCGACCTCGAACGCCACCGCGTCGCCACCGACCTCCTCGCCGGCCTGCGCCGCGACGAGCCGCGGCTGCTCCTCGGCGAGCACGACGTGCACCGCCTGGCCCCGGCCGTCGCCGCCTGGCTGGAGCGCGACGCCGCCCCCGACGCCGTACGCCACGCTCTCACCGCCAACCTGCCCGACCCTCTGAAACAGCCCGCGGCCCTCCTGGCCCACCGTCTCACCGCGCTCCTGCCACCACCGCTCCCGGCCCAGGCGCCGCCCTCACCTCCCAGGGCCCCGCTCCAGAACTGCGACAAGTGCGACCGCGCCTTCCGCGCCCCGGCCCCGGGTGAGTGCCGCGAGTGCAGAACCGACGACCTCGCGACGGCCGCCTAGCATGAAGGGGACGACCCCTGCCGCCGGGTACGGACGACAAGGAGCGAGCCCCATGACCATCGCCCCGGACGACGCACAGCACGACGCCCGCCAGTACCAGGTCATGCGCGAGTTCGTGTCGTCGATGGACGACACCCTTCCCGGCAAGTTCGAGATCACCAAGGAAGGGATCGTCCACGACATGATGTCGCCCGCCAGACCGCATGAGCTCACCGTGCTGCGGCTGCGCAAGCGCCTCGAAAGGGTCCTGCCGGACGACCTGGTCGCCCACACAGGGACCCCGGATGTCGAGTACGTGCCGGAGGGCATCATGCGGCACCCAGACGTGATGGTGATTGCCGAAGCAGACATGGAGGGCGAGGGTCCGTTCGATCCCCGCACCCTGTTCGCCGCGATCGAAGTCGTTTCAAGCTCGAACCCGGACAACGACTGGGTGAGCAAGATGCGGGACTACCCACTCCTCGGCATCCCCGTCTACGCCCTCTTCGACCCGCGTACCGCCTCCGGGGCCGTGCTCAGCGACATCCACAGCACTCCTTCCGGTCCTCGCTACGCCACCCGCAAGGAGTTCGTGTACGGCGAGGACGTCACCATCGGCGACTGGGCCATCGCCACCACCGACCTCCCCCGATACGCGTAGGCACCCGTCGCGCGGACGACCCGCTCGGCGACGCGCAAGCCGTGCGGCCCGGCCGGGCGTCACCTGCTCCCGCGGTCCTCCACATAGGTGTCGATCAGGTCGAGCAGGGCGTCGGCGCGGCACAGCACCGCGCCTGTCCGCCAGGAACCGAAGGCCCTTGTACGAGGGATGTGCGTGGCGGGCAATGGCTACCGGCTTCGGTCGGTTGCGGAGCGACGAAACTCCTCCCAGGCTCCACGCACAGCGGTTCGGAGTTCGTCGTCGTCGAGATCGCCGGGTTCTGCGAGGCCGGGCTCGATCGAGTAGTCCTCGAGAATCATGAACACCTGGTCGAGGAGAGCGCCGAGCGCCCCCAGAACTCTTTCGCCGTTCGTCTGGGACGTGCGTCGGGCCTGCCACCAGCCGTGCGCGAAGTCGGAGGCGCTGCAGGTCCCGTCGTCGAACGCGTTCAGCAGCGCCAGTTGCCGCGCTGCCGCACTGGTCGGGGCGACATCGTCGGGGTGGGACCAGGCCGGCGGCTGAGACCCGTGGCGGTCACCGTCGGCCGTCATCAGCTCCCGTAGTCCTCCACATAGGTGGCGATCAGTTCGAGCAGGGCGTCGGCCCGACGTCGGTCCTCGCGCTGGGCGCGCAGGGTCTCGTCGGCGGCCCGGAGGCGGGCGATGGCGGCTGGCTCACCGTCCACGAGGTCGTCGACCACCGGCGCGGTGACCAGGTCCAGGCACTCGGTGAGCAGCCGACGCGTGGCAGGCGAGGGGGGGGGTGTGTCGGGGTCGGCGTACGTGGCGGTCAGATACCGCGCCGGGTCGGTCAGGCTCCAGCCGACGACGGTGCCGTGCTGGACGAGGAGCGCCACGTCGGGGGCGATGCCGATGCGGGCCTCCAGCGGCTCGTTCAGGACGTCGAGGTCGCGCAGACACGTCAGCACGGCATCGCCGGGAGCGCGGCACAGCACCGTGCACATCTCATGCCGGAAGTCTTTGACCTCGTCCGCGCGGAGCCCGCCCGGGCGTACTTCGGGCGCGACGAGAAGGCGGGCCGAGTCCTCGACAGAGGCGGACTCTTCCGGAATCCGGAATTCAGCCCCGACCAGCCGTCGGCCGCTCGGGGCGAAGCGGAAGACGTCAGGGAGATCCCACAGCCAGTCCTGGCTGCCGAACGTGTGCGCGAGGAACTTCTCCCGTTCCACCCTGTCCGCATAGGGGGAAACGATCAGGAAGGTACCGCGGAGACGGGGAACGAGGTCGAGCGGTTCGCCCGTCACCGTCGCGGACCAGCCGCCATCGAACTTCAGTTTCGTCGTCGTCATCACTGCCTCATCTGATCTGTACTGCCGGAGGCTGGAAGCGGCCGTCCTTGGCGGGAATCCTGCCGTTCACGATGTCCTCGTGCGTCACCGGAGCGCCGGGGTCCGTGGGTTTACCGCCGAGCGCCGTGGCCCCGGACTCTCCCTTGATGCCCGACGATCCGTACGCCGTGATGGCCTGGCCCTGGGTGCTGCCGGGGCCGTCGATCACCACGATGTCGTCACCCTGTCTGAAGGTGAACGTCCCGGCCGTGCCTGTCGAGTGGTACACGGCGTCCGGGTTCTTGAGGATTTCGACGACCCGTTCGTCGCTGAAGGCGTGCCGGGTGTCCCCGTGGTAGTCGTGGCGCTTCTTGAACCCGCCGTCCTGTGCTTTCTCGACGATGTCGTCCACGATCTTGTTGATCCGCTTCTGGGCCCGCTCCTCCTTCGTGTACTTGGGCATCAGCCCCAGCGGGTCGCACCCGCTGTACGGGTTGCCGACGTACGCGACCGGGTTCGGCGCGGGAGCGAGGCCGAGGGGGTCCGGGGAGGTGTAGCGGCCGGTTTCGGGGTCGTAGTGGCGGAAGTAGTTGTAGTGGAGGCCCGTCTCGGGGTCGTAGTACTGGCCGGGGAAGCGCAGCGGCGTGTACGCGCTGCTGTCGCGGGCCCAGGCGGTGGTGCCCCACAGGGTGGAACGGGACCGCCAGGCGATGTCGCCGGATTCGTCGATCAGTTCGGTGGGCGTGCCGATGAGGTCCGTGGCGATGGCGAAGAACCGGCGGTCGATCTCCTCCTGGCGGCTGCCGGCGTCGAGGATGCGCTCGGTCTGGGTGAGGGGGACGACGTCGCGGTGGTCCCAGGTGAGGGCGACCGTGTTCGGCTGATCGGGCCGGTGGCTGGTCTGCTCGCAGAGGGTGAGGCCGTCCCAGGTGAACCGGATCTCCTCGACCACGCCCTCGCCGTCGGAGGCCAGGCGCAGTTTCGCGGTGCGGCGGCCCAGGGGGTCGTAGCGGTACTTCCACCGCGTTCCGTCGGGGGTGGTCACGGAGGTGAGGCGGTTCTCGGTGTCCCACTCGTAGCGCCAGGTGTCGGGCTTGCGGGAGAGACGGGTCTTCTGCCGCAGGGTGATCCGGCCCAGGGCGTCGTGTTCGAAGCGCACCGCTCCGGCGCGGGTGATCGTGGTGCCGGTGTAGGCGCGTTCTCCGGTGGCCTCGTTGCCCGGGTGCCGGGGCGGCCAGGATGCCGACGTCTGGTTGCCGGCGGCGTCGTAGGCGTACCGCTCCGTCCAGCCCTGGGCGTGGACGGCGGTGACCCTGCCCGTCCGGTCGAGATCGAAGGTGCGGGTGCCCGACAGCCGGTCCGTCACGGAGGCCAGGTGACCGTCGGCGCGGTAGGAGTAGGCGCGGCTGTTGACGGCGCGCGACCCGGCGGTGATGTGCTGCTCGGCCAGCCGTCCGGCGTCGTCCCAGGCGGAGGTCATGGTGATCGCGTCGCCGAGGACGCGGGCGAGTTCCCGTCCGGCGGCGTCGTGGGTGAAGTCGACGCGGTGACCGCCGGTGGTCAGGCGCTCGGGCCGGCCGCCGGCGTCGTAGGCGTAGGAGGTGACATGGCCGGTGGGTGTGGTGCGGCGCTTGCGGCGGCCCAGGGCGTCGTAGGCGTAGACGGTGGCACGGCCGTCGACCAGTTCGGTCTTGACCTTGCCCCGGCGGTCGTACTGGTACCGGAGTTCGCTGTCCGGCCCGGTTGCCTCCAGCAGGCGTCCGGCCCGGTCGTAGGCGTAGGTCGTCACCCGTCCGTCGACGTCCTTGCGGATCACCTGGCCGAGCGGGTCGCGCTCGAACGCGATGGTGCCGCCGAGCGCGTCGGTGCGCGCGGCGAGCCGGCCCGCGGCGTCCACCCGGTAGGTGAGGGTGCGGCCGTCGAAGTCGCTCTCGGAGACGATGTTGCCGGCGGCGTCGTACTCGTAGTCCCAGGTCAGCCCCTGCGGGTTGGTGACACGGGTGAGGCGCAGGTCGGCGTCGTGCTCGAACTCGTGGCGGACGCCGTCGGGCCCGGTGCGCGCGAGTGGCAGGTCGAAGTGGGTGTACTCGAAGCGGGTGACGCCGCCGGATGCGTCGGTGTGGGTGAGGCAGTTGCCCTCGCCGTCGTAGGTCCATGCTTCCGTCGCGCCGTCGGGGCCGGTGCGGCGGGCGAGCTGCCCGTCGGCGTCCCACTCGAAGCACGTGACCCCTCCCACCGGGTCGGTCGTCCGGACCGGGCGGCCGAGGGCGTCGCGTTCCGTGCGGGTGACGCCGCCGGACGGGCCGGTCACCTCCACAGGCAGCCCCGCCGCGTCGCACATCACCCGGGTCGTGGCGCCAAGGGCGTCGGTGACGGAGGTGAGCCGGCCGGCGTGGTCGTAGGTGTGGCGGGTGGTGGAACCGGCCTGATCGGTGACGGCCGTGCGGTTGCCGCGTTCGTCGTACTCGTGGAGCACACGGGTCCCGTCCGGCCCGACGACCTCCACCGGCAGACCGAACGCGCCGCGCACGGTGCGCAGCTCGCTGCCGTCGGGGCGGACGGCCGAGACGAGCCGGCCGTCCTCGTCGTAGGTGAAGGATGTGGTGAGGCCCAGCGGGTCGGTGCGGGTCAGCAGGTTGCCGCGCGGGTCGTAGGTGAACCGGGTGGTGTGGCCCAGCGGATCGGTGAGCGCCAGCAGACGGCAGTGGGCGCCGAACAGATGGCGGGTCACGTGACCGTCGGCGGTGGTGAGCGTGGTGGTGCGGTGGCCCGTCTCGGGATCCGGTTCGGTGTAGGCGAGGGTGATCTGGACGTGGCCGGCCTCGCCGCCCTCGGCGACGACGCGGTCGCGGTCGTCGTAGACGTAGTCGTAGCGGCTGTTGTTGGAGTCGATCCAGGCGGTGACCCGGCGGCGGTCGTCGTAGACGAAGGTGGTGGTGGCCCCGGACGGCTTGGTGACGGTGGTGAGGTTCCCGTCCTCGTAGCCGTAGCTCATCAGGAGAAGGTCCGCACCGCCCTCGCCGGCGCCGGCCAGGGACAGGGCGGTGACCAGGCCGTCGGCGACGGACAGCTTCATGTGGTGGCCCGCCGAGTGGACCAGGGCCGTCGGCACACCGTCGTCGGTGCGGTCGACGGTGATGGAGTGGCCGCCTCGTTCGGTGATGCCGGACAGCCAGGCGCGGCCGTCACCACCCGGTTCGCTGCCGGACGGGGCGGTGAAGTGGAAGGTCAGGCCGCTGTCGGGGTCGGTGACCGTGTAGTTGCCGTCCGCGTCGCGGGCCAGCTCGGTACGGGCTCTGCCTGTCTCCGGCCGGGTGGGCGCGTCGGGCACGGGGTGCGGGTACGCGACCAGGAGCCCCTCGGCGGTGACGTGGAGGACGCCGACCGCGTCGATCTCCAGCCGTTCGTCGACGGTGGACGTCCAGGCGGGACCCAGGAAGCGGCCGACGGCGCAACCCGACTCGGTGCGGCGGGTGAAGACGAGCGGCAGGATGCCCGGCAGTTCGACGTCGGTCTGGGGGAGGAACATCCGGCCCGTGGCGAGGTCCACCGGGTCGCCGCCCGCCTTGCGGTCGCCGTCCGGGGTGTTGTGGGTGCCGTCCGGG
The DNA here is from genome assembly GCF_025854275.1 of Streptomyces peucetius. Classification (NCBI taxonomy): domain Bacteria; kingdom Bacillati; phylum Actinomycetota; class Actinomycetes; order Kitasatosporales; family Streptomycetaceae; genus Streptomyces; species Streptomyces peucetius. The sequence continues at coordinate 3,073,068 of NZ_CP107567.1, forward strand.
GTGTCGTCGACCAGCTTGCGCGCGTTCGCGACGTCGGCGGCGTTCTCGGCGATGCGTACGGCCTTGACGGCGGCGCCGCCACCGCCGGTGGCCGCGGTCAGGGCGGCGTCGGGGATCAGACGGCCGAGGCCCTCGTACGGGTCCTTCATGAAGTCGCTGACCATCTGCTTGCCCGTGCCGATGGGGTCGTTGGCGGCGACCACCAGCCCTGCGGCCAGGCTGTTGAGGTTGGTCGCGTATTCGGCCGGGTGCGTGAGGTTGTACGGGTCCAGGGGGTTGATCCCGCGGACGAAGTTCAGCAGTCCCGCGGTGCCCTTGACGATGCCGCCGCCGACGTGGTCGCCCATGATCTGCAGCTCCTGGAGCCCGTCGCCCAACTGCTCGGCGTACGAAGGCTTCTCGGGAGCCTTGTCGCGGGCGGCGCGGACCGCGGTGCGTGCCGTCTCGGCGGCTGTGTTCCGCTGCTTGCGGGCTTCGGCGAGGATGTCCTGCGCCTCTTGCATCAGCTTCTTGCCGGGGTCGTCGAACGTCGGGGCGGGGCAGGGCGGGAGCGTGGACGGGTTGCGCTGGTCGGCGGGCTGGGCGTTGTAGTGGTCGACCGCCTTGTTGTAGTCGTCGACCTTCTTGCGGTGGGCGTCGGCGGCGTCCTGGGAGGCTTTCGTGCCTTCCTTCCACTTGTCGATCGCCGTCTGGGCCCGGCCCTGTGCCCAGGTGACCGTGCCGGCGAACGCCTCCATCGCGCCCGCCGCCTTCTCGCAGGCGTCGGCACCGCTGAACCACTTGGGCGGCTGGGTGCTCACCGCGGTCCGCAGCGCGTCGGCCGCCTCGCCCTTGAGCTCGGAGGAGTTGAGGCCCTTGAGACCTTCGCCGGCGTTGTCGAACGCCGTCTGGAAGCCGCGGAGCTTCTTGGCCGTGGAGCGGATCTTGTCAGGGCTGCCGTAGATCAGTTTGGTCTTGTCCTCGGTCTGCCCGAGGTCCATCTCGTCGACCTCGGCGCCCATCCGGTTGGCGACCGAACGGGACTGCTCGCGCACCCAGTCGGCACCGGACTCCCAGCCGACGTAGTCCAGCCGGTCGGCGGTCCAGTTCCCGGCGTCCTCGACCCGGTTGCCGGCCCACTCGACGCCGTCCTCGACGACTTTCTCCACCGAGTCGGGCGTGATGTCACTGACGAAGTCACCGATGCCCACGGTCAGTTCCCCCCGGACTCGCCCTGTTGCTGTCCCTGCTGTGCCTGCTGAGCGCGTTCCTCGGGTGACGGGCCGAAGGTGTCGTCCAGCGCCTGGTTCCACTGGTCGTCGGAGATGCCGAGCGCGTCGTTGAGCATCTCCGACTGCTGGCCGCCCCGGCCCTCGGTGAGGACGGTGCGCCCGGTGTCCTTCCAGGTCTGCTCCATCTCCTGACCTGCCCGGTCCCACGACTCGGCGCTCCAGTCGGGGTCCAGGTAGTCCGGCGTGAACACGTCGCCCCAGTCCTGCTTCGTGATCTCCTCCTCGGTGGCGTGCGGGTTGCCGCCCATCACGGAGTTGACGCCCACCTTGATCGCGCCCTCGACGTACTGGTCGTGCTGCCACTGGGTGCCGGCGGCCAGGCCGAGGCGGTTGGCGAGCGCGCTGGCGTCGTGCACCAGGGTCCGCACACCCCACTCCCAGCGCTCGCAGAAGTCCTCGAAGTCGACGGACAGGCCGTGGTGTCCGGCCTCCATCCCGGTCATCGACAGCTCGGAGAAGCCCTTTCCCATCACCGAACCGGTGGCTCCGCCCAGGTCACCGAGCTGGTCGATGGTCGCGCCGACGCCCTTGGTGAACTTCGCGACAGACGCCTTGTCGAAGTTCAGGTCCGCACCGTCACCGCCCATGGCCACGTCCCTCCCCGGCCTTGTCGGTGTCGACGGCGACACCGTCCGGAACGATGCCGACCACCGGTGGGAAGAACATCGGCCCGTCCTCGGTCGCGATGTCCACGGCGAGGCCGGCGGGCTCGTCCAGGGACGGCACGACCTCGTCGACGATGCGCGCGCCCAGCAGCGCCGCGTAATCCATGGGCCGGTCACCGGCTGAGTGAAGCAGCGCGAACCGGGCCAGCGCGGCCTCGTCGGTGAACCCGCACACCCATCGCACCCCGCCCGAACGGGCCGACCAGAGACCTCCACCGGCCGTCGGCACCAGAAGGACGGAGCGGCGCATCTCGCCCACCAGCGCGCGAGGGTCGCCGACGCCTCTTCTCCGCTCGGCGATCCGCTCGGCCAGCGCTGTCCTCGGCTGCTCCACGGCCCTTCCCCCTCCTGGGCGACTTCTGGTGCCGTGGACATGGACGCGGCGACGGCACCCCGGGTTCCCGGGGCGTCCGCCGGGCCCGCAACCGGCGCGGGCCTGCCGCTCGCCGCGCGGATGCGGCGCTCGGGGTCGGGCGCCTCGGGCGCCCGACCGCCGGACGCGCCGTCAGGCTCGTACCTCGAAGCGGTAAAGGGAGTAGCCGTTCTGCCGCTTGAGGCCCCGCATGCGGACGTGGCGCGCCGTCACCGCCTGCAGGAGTTCCACGGTGTGGACTCCTGCCGTGGTCCGGCCGCGCCGTTTCGCGACGGTACGCCACCGCACGCCGGCGTCGGAGACCTGGAGGTCGTAGTCGCTACCGGCCCGCCGTCGCCCAGTCCAGCACGAACGGTGGTCACAGATACGGCGGTGACGAGGGTGCGCCGGGACATGCGGGGAACGTCGGGTCTCGTGTCCATCCTTGGTCCTCCGGGACGTCATGGCATGCGGATGACTCCTTTGGCGGTGGACTACACCACTTCACGCATTCTCGCCCGAGTTGGGGCCCTGCGGGATCCACCGGAGACGGCCCCGTCCCCGCCGTCGCCCGCATCGGCAGCGGCGGCCGGGGCGCGAGCGGGGAAGCAACGCGTTGGATCAACTGCGCGCAGGGACTTACAGTTGACCGACCGTTATGAAGATCATGTGAAACGTGGGAGCCTTCTTTGAAACTGTCCCGGATCGCCTCGGCGGTCGCCGCCGCCGCCATTGCGCCGACCGTACTGCTCGCGTCACCGGCCTTCGCGACTTCCGGGGACGGCGCTCCGGCGTCCAACCCGCCGGCTCCGACCACGCCCGACCAGGCTCCCGCGGACGACGACGCACAGGCCGAGGAGGACCGCGCCGAGATCCTGCGGATCATCGGCGCCGCCAAGCCCGGCTCTGCTGTCGCCGAGCGGGGCAGCGCCGCCATCGATGCAGGGCCGGCCGCGATGCGCGAGTTCCTGGAGACGGGGCAGCACACAGCCCGCGATCAGGACAACCGCGTCCTGATCGTGCAGATCATCAGCGTCGGCGGCGTCTCGTTGGTGGAGGCCGGGCGGGAGGCACTGAACGGCACACCGGAGGACCGCGTCGAGTTCCTGGAGACCGGACAGCACACCGCCCGCGACGTCGACAACAGGGTCCGCATCGCCCAGATCCACAGCCTCGGCGGCCCGGGCGTGCAAGAGGCGGCCGAGGCCGCCCTGCGGGGCACGCCCGAGGACCGCGTCAGGTTCCTGGAGACCGGGCAGCACATCGCCCGCGACGAGGACAACTCGGTGCTCGTCGCGCGGATCCTCGAGGCCGGCGGCCCCGCCGTTCGGAAGGCGGCCGACGCCGCGCTGGACGGCACTCCCCAGGACCGTGCCGAATTCCTCGAGACCGGGCAGCACATCGCCCGCGACGAGGACAACCAGGTGCTCATCTCGCACATCATCAGCAAGGGCGGGCCTCACGTGAGGGAAGCCGGAAAGGCCGCGCTGAAGGGCACGCCCGAGGACCGCGTCGAGTTCCTGGAAACCGGACAGCACGAGGCGCGAGCCCTGGACGAGAAGGCCGCGGAAGAGGACGACGACTCCGGCACCGGAGACGCCGGAGACGACAACGACGCCGACACGAAGCCCGCGGACGACACCGGCAGGACCGGGACTTCCGGCCCTGTCGCCACGACGACCACTGCGACCGGCAACCAGAACGTGACGACGACCGGCGGCAGCCGTACCCTCGCCGCCACCGGTACCGATGTCACCCTGGCCGCCGGCGGTGCGGGGGCAGCGGTCGCCGCCGGTGCGGGGCTGCTGTTCGCCCTGCGCAGGCGCCGCACTGGCGCCGAGGGCTGAACCGGGCGACGAATGAACGAACGCCCCTGCCGGTCCCGGCAGGGGCGTTCTTCCGTCGGCTCGGAGCGAGCCCTACGGGAGGTTGCGGGCCATCACGATCCGCTGGACCTGGTTGGTGCCCTCGTAGATCTGGGTGATCTTCGCGTCGCGCATCATGCGCTCCACGGGGTAGTCGCGGGTGTAGCCGTAGCCGCCGAGCAGCTGGACGGCGTCCGTGGTGACCTCCATCGCGACGTCCGAGGCGAAGCACTTGGCGGCCGCGCCCTGGAACGTGAGGTCGGCATCGCCGCGCTCCGACTTGGCGGCGGCCGCGTACGTGAGCTGGCGGGCGGCCTCGATCTTCATGGCCATGTCCGCGAGCATGAACTGGACGCCCTGGAAGTCGGCGATCGGCTTGCCGAACTGCTTGCGCTCCTGGACGTAGCCCTTGGCGTAGTCGAGGGCGCCCTGCGCGATGCCGAGAGCCTGGGCGGCGATGGTGATGCGGGTGTGGTCCAGCGTCTTCATCGCGGTGGCGAAGCCCGTGCCCTCCGCGCCGATCATGCGGTCGGCGGGGATGCGGACGTTGTCGAGGTAGACCTCGCGGGTCGGGGAGCCCTTGATGCCGAGCTTCTTCTCCGGGGCGCCGAAGGAGACACCCGGGTCACCCTTCTCGACGACGAAGGCGCTGATGCCCTTCGAGCGCTTCTCCGGGTCGGTGACGGCCATGACCGTGTAGTACTCGGAGACGCCGGCGTTGGTGATCCAGCGCTTCACGCCGTTGAGGACGTAGAAGTCGCCGTCGCGGACGGCCTTCGTCTTCATACCGGCCGCGTCGGAGCCCGCGTCGGGCTCGGACAGGCAGTACGAGAACATCGCGTCGCCCTTGGCGAGCGGCCCCAGGTACTTCTTCTTCAGCTCCTCGGAGCCGGAGAGGATCACCGGGAGCGAGCCGAGCTTGTTCACGGCCGGGATGAGGGAGGACGAGGCGCAGACACGGGCCACCTCCTCGATCACGAGGACCGTGGCGAGCGCGTCGGCGCCGGCGCCGCCGTACGTCTCCGGGACGTGCACGGCGTGCAGGTCGGAGGAGACCAGCGCGTCCAGCGCCTCCTGCGGGAAGCGGGCCTCCTCGTCCACCGCGGCGGCGAACGGCGCGATCTTCGCCTCGGCGAGAGAGCGGACCGTCTCGCGGAGCATGTCGTGCTCCTCGGCCGGGCGGTACAGGTCGAAATCAGCGGTTCCCGCCAACGTCTCTCACTCCCCAAGATGTTAACTACCGTTAAGTATTTCAATTTTAGACGCCCGCTCGGCCAGAGGCATACGTGAGCTTGGCGACAGCCGCCCGGCCGCGCAGCGGGCCTCTCCCCAGGGTGGCCCGGATATGCTCGGGCGCGCACCTCTCCCGCGTCAGTACTGGAGCTCCCATGGTCCTCAAGATCACCGTGATCGGCACCGGATACCTCGGCGCCACGCACGCCGCGGCCATGGCGGAGCTGGGCTTCGAAGTCCTGGGACTCGATGTGGTCCCGGAGAAGATCGAGATGCTCGCGGCCGGCAAGGTCCCCATGTACGAGCCCGGTCTGGAAGAGCTGCTGCGGCTGCACGTGGCCGGGATCGAGGGTTCCAGCGGCCGGCTGCGCTTCACCACCTCGTACGAGGAGGCGGGCGAGTTCGGCGACATCCACTTCATGTGTGTGAACACGCCGCAGAAGCACGGTGAGTACGCGTGCGACATGAGCTACGTCGACTCCGCCTTCGCCTCGCTGGCCCCGCACCTGAAGCGCCCGGCGCTCGTCGTCGGCAAGTCGACCGTGCCCGTCGGCTCCGCGGAGCGGCTCGCCCGGCTGCTGACCGAGACGGCCCCGGCCGGGCAGGACGTCGAGCTGGCCTGGAACCCGGAGTTCCTGCGCGAGGGCTTCGCCGTCGACGACACGCTGCACCCCGACCGGATCGTGGTCGGTGTGGAGAGCGAGGGCGCCGAAAAGCTGCTGCGTGAGGTGTACGCGACGCCGATCGGCGAAGGATCGCCGTTCGTGGTGACGGACTTCCCGACGGCGGAACTGGTGAAGACCGCTGCGAACTCCTTCCTCGCGACGAAGATCTCGTTCATCAACGCGATGGCCGAGGTGTGCGAGGCCGCCGGCGGCGACGTGGTGAAGCTGGCGGAAGCCATCGGGCACGACGAGCGGATCGGGAAGAAGTTCCTGCGGGCGGGAGTGGGCTTCGGCGGCGGCTGCCTGCCGAAGGACATCCGCGCGTTCATGGCACGCGCGGGTGAACTGGGCGCGGACCAGGCGCTGACCTTCCTCCGCGAGGTCGACTCGATCAACATGCGCCGCCGCGGGCACATGGTGGAACTGGCGCGGGAGGCGGTGGGCGGCACGTCGTTCCTGGGCAAGCGGGTCGCCGTGCTGGGCGCGACGTTCAAGCCGGACTCGGACGACATCCGGGACTCGCCGGCGCTGAACGTCGCCGGGCAGATCCACCTCCAGGGCGGCCAGGTGACGGTCTACGACCCCAAGGGCATGAGCAACGCGCGACGGCTGTTCCCGACGCTGGGATACGCGGACTCGGCACTGGAGGCGGTGCGGGGTGCGGACGTGGTGCTGCACCTGACGGAGTGGCGCGAGTTCCGCAAGCTGGACCCGGCGGAGCTGAAGGAGGCCGTGGCCGCGCCGATCATCCTGGACGGGCGCAATGCGCTGGACGCGGGGGCGTGGCGTGAGGCGGGCTGGACGTACCGGGCGATGGGGCGCCCGCGGGCGTAGCTCTCCCCCACCCCGCCCCTTCCCGAAACCCCTGCCGGGGCCGGACGGGGCCGATACCGGTGGGGCTGACGCCCACCAGCCCGCCGCCCAGCGGCAGCTGCGCGCCGCACCTCAGGGGTGCTTCACCGGCACTCGCGGGCCCCGCGCCGCACAGAGCGGGCGAGCGACCGCGGGCGTCGCAGGCGCGCGGGGCACGCCGGGGCGAAGCCCCCACCCCGCCCCTTCCCGAAACCCTGCCGGGGCCGGACGGGTCGATGTCAGTGGGGCTGACGCCCCACCGGCCCCAAGGCAGCGGCAGCTGCGCGCCGCGTGCGCGGGGTTCGGCACGGAAGTGCGCCGCGGCGCAGCGTCCCGCCCGGCCTGGCGGCACGCCGGGGTTTGCGGTGCCAGGCGCGGCCTGGTGGCACGCCGGGGTTGCGGTGTCCGGCGCGGCCCGGTGGCACGCCGGGGTGCAGTGCCAGGCGCGGCCCGGTGGCGCACCTCCCCGCGGAAGCGCGCCGAGGCGCGGCATCCTCCGCGGCCCGGTGGCATACCGGGGTGGGAGGTCAGGGGGTGCGGCGGGCGCGGTAGGTGCGCATTTTGGTGCGGGCGCCGCAGACGGACATGGAGCACCAGCGGCTGCGCCCGGCGGGGCTGCGGTCGTAGTACGCCCAGTGGCAGTCCTCCGCCTCGCACGCCTTGAGGCGTGTCCATGTGCCGTCCGCGGTCGCCGTGGCGATGGCTTCCGCGACGCGGGAGAGGAGCGTCGGCGGGCCGGCGGCGCGGACCGCGGCCGAGCCGTCGGGGGCGACCGCCACGCGCAGCGGGGCGTCGGTCAGGAGCGTGTCGAGGGCGGTCGCCGTGCCGTGGCCGGCGTGGGCGAGGCAGGCGGCGCGCAGCGCCTCGCGGAGGTCGCGGGCGGCGGGGATCTCGGCGGGGGCCAGGCCGAAGCGCTCGCGGGACGCGGGCGTGTCGAGGGAGTCCGCGCCGGTCTCGACGTCCAGCGTGTTCACCAGTGCTTCGACGAGCGCGAGCCCCCCTGGTGCGGGCGGCCTGTCATTCATGGTTGCGACGTTACCTGTTATGCGGGAGCATGCGGTAACCGCGTTACCGGTTGAAGGCGTTTACCAGTAACTACCGAGGAGGAAGTATGAGCATCGGCAAAGTCGGAGCCGTCGTCCTGGACTGTCCCGATCCCGTCGCCCTCGCCCGCTTCTACGCCGAGCTCGTCGGCGGGGATGTCGAGCTCGGCGAGGACGACGGCGACACGTGGGTGGACCTCAAGGGGTCCGACGGCGCGGCGCTCGCGTTCCAGGCGGCGCCCGGGTTCGTGGCGCCGGGCTGGCCCTCGGCGGAGAAGTCGCAGCAGTTCCATCTGGACGTGACCGTCGAGGACCTGGACGCCGCGGAGGCCAAGGTGCTGGCGCTCGGCGCCACCGTGCTGGACGCGGAGGACCGAAAGCGGTCGTTCCGGGTCTACGCCGACCCGGCGGGGCACCCGTTCTGTCTCTGCGCCTGCTGAGCCGGCACCCGCGTCAGAGGTCCAGCGCGCCGATGGCTACCCGTGAGGGCGCCCGGCGCGGCTGGGCGGCGCGGGCGGTGAACTCGGTGCCGCGCAGGACCCGGGCGACGTTCGACCAGGTCAAGCCGGTGACGTCCGCCTCGGGCCAGCCCCGTTCGAGGAGCTCCGCGATCAGCCGTGGCACACAGGAGACGTCCTGCAGACCGGCCGCGTGCGCCAGGCCCGTGTCGTACGCGCCGCTGAGGGCGAGCGACTCGGCCCCGGCGACGTCGCGGATCCGGTCCAGCAGGTCGGCGGTCTCGGGGAGTGTCCCGGCGGTGCACATCACCATGCACACGCCGTTGTTGGCCCGCAGTGCGCGCAGTACGTCATCGGGCAGTGGCTCGGCCTGGTGCGAGAGGAGCACCGGGGCCCTGGTGATCGTGAGCGCGCGGCGTACGGTGTCGAGCGCGCAGCCCGAGAGGTCGATGAGGACACCGAGCCGGTTCATCTCGCGGACCATCTCCTGACCGAAGGGCGTGAGACCGCCGCTCGTCCAGCGAGTGCCCGCAAGGGTCACGCTGCGGACGCCGAGTGCGTACATGGCCCGCAGGGCGGCGAGCGAGTCGCCGAGCGCCGGGCCCGCCATCGGGCCGAGGAGCACGGCGATCCTCCCGCAGTTGCGGGTGTCCACGACGTCGTCGGCGCTCAGTGCGAGCCGCAGGCCCTCGGGGCAGTCGGCCACCGTCGCCCGCACCAGGTCGATCAGTTCCAGCGTCGCGCCGATGGAAGGGGCTCCGGCGCTGCCGGCCGGTTCCGTCAGTGACCAGAACTGCGCGCCGATCCCACCCCTGCGCAGCCGTGGGACATCGGTCTCCAGCAGGCTCTCGCCGGCTTCGAGGTCGTACCAGTGCATGCTCTGCAGCACGGGTGCGAGACCGCTGTACCCGTCGATCAGCGGATGGCTGCGCAGGAGCTGCCTGGCGCGGGTGAGCGGGTCGGCGGGGGGCTCGGCAGGAAGCGCCTCGGGCACCGGTGCCGGGTCCTCGGCGGCCGGGTCGTCGGGCGCCGAGGGTTCCGGATCGGGAGGCGCGGACCCCACGGCCGCGAGTGCGTCGAGATCGCCGTCGAGGTCGTCCAGGTCGACGGTGGTGAGGGACGAGGCGTCGTGCAGATCTGCCATGTGCTGCTCCGGGTTCGCCGCCGTGTGCCGTTACGCCAACCGTGGCACGGGGGCAGTGAGGGGTCACGGCGGGTGGAGCGTTCGGGGTACGCGGCCGGGAGCCGCGTACCCCGGGCCGGGCTCAGATCGCGTCGAGCTCGTCGATCGTCACGTTCGACGGGCCGCGAGTGGTCTGCAGGTCGGCGGCCACGTCCTCGGCGGCCCGCAGGGCGCGGACCGCGTTCTGCCAGGTCAGCTTGGCCAGGTCGGCGTCGGACCAGCCGCGGCGCAGCAGCTCCGCGATCAGGTTCGGATAGCCCGCGACGTCCTCGAGGCCGGCCGGGGTGAAGGCCGTCCCGTCGAAGTCGCCGCCGATGCCGATGTGGTCGATGCCGGCGACCTCGCGCATGTGGTCGAGGTGGTCGGCGACCGTGGCGGCAGTGGCGACCGGCCTGGGGTTGGCCGCTTCGAACGCCTCGTGGATCTTCATCGCCCGCTCCGTGGTGTCCAGGTGGTGCAGGCCCTGGGCACGCATGTTCTCGTCCGCCGCGCGGGTCCACTCGACGGCCGCGGGGAGGATGAACTTCGGTACGAAGGTGGCCATCGCCACGCCCCCGTTGGCGGGCAGCAGGGCCAGCACCTCGTCGGGGATGTTGCGCGGGTGGTCGCAGACGGCCCGCGACGAGGAGTGCGAGAAGATCACCGGCGCGACGGACGTGGCGAGCGCGTGGCGCATCGTCGTCTCCGCGACGTGGGAGAGGTCGACGAGCATGCCGATGCGGTTCATCTCGCGTACGACCTCGTGGCCGAAGGCGGAGAGGCCTCCGACACCGGGCTCATCGGTCGCGGAGTCCGCCCAGGCGATGTTGTCGTTGTGCGTGAGGGTCATGTAGCGCACCCCGAGCGCGTACAGGGCACGCAGAGTGGCGAGCGAGTTGTTGATGGAGTGGCCGCCCTCGGCGCCCATGAGCGAGGCGATCCTGCCCTCGTCGCGGGCGATTTCCATGTCCTCTGCGCTCAGGGCGCGCGCCAGGTCGGCGGGGTAGCGCTCGAGGAGCTGGTCGACGATGTCGATCTGCTCCAGGGTCGCGCTCACCGCCGTGTCGCCGGCCATGTCGCTGCGGACGTAGACGGACCAGAACTGGGCTCCGACCCCGCCGGCGCGCAGCCGCGGGATGTCGGTGTGGAGCCGGCCCTTCTGGTCGGCCGCGATGTCCATCCGGTCGAGGTCGTAGCGGACGTGTTCGCGCAGCGCCCAGGGGAGGTCGTTGTGGCCGTCGACGACGGGGTGGGCGGCGAGCAGCTCGCGGGCCCGCGGGCGGAGATCCGTGGGGGTTTCCATTGGCTGTTACTTCCCGGCGCCCTACTTCCCGAAGCCGAAGGAGTCGCCGCCCGCGACCTTGGCGCGCAGCCGCTTGCCCTTCTCGGTGGCCTGGTCGTTCAGCTCCCGCTGGAAGTCCTTCATCCGGGCGAGCAGTTCCGTGTCGTGCGCGGCCAGGATGCGGGCGGCCAGCAGTCCGGCGTTGCGCGCCCCGGCGACCGAGACGGTGGCGACGGGGACCCCGGCGGGCATCTGCACGATGGACAGCAGGGAGTCCATGCCGTCGAGGTACTTCAGGGGCACGGGGACGCCGATGACCGGCAGCGGCGTGACGGAGGCGAGCATGCCCGGCAGGTGGGCCGCTCCCCCGGCGCCGGCGATGATCGCCTTGAGGCCGCGGTCGGCGGCCTCCTCCCCGTACGCGACCATCTCGCGCGGCATACGGTGCGCGGAGACGACGTCGACCTCGTACGCGATCTCGAACTCGTCGAGCGCCTGCGCGGCCGCCTCCATGACGGGCCAGTCGGAGTCGGACCCCATGACAATGCCAACGACAGGGCTCATGCTGTTCACTCGGTGATCGTTCCTCGCAGGTAGCCGGCGGCGTGGCGGGCGCGTTCGAGCGCGTCGGCCAGGTCGTCGCCGTAGGTGTTGACGTGCCCCACCTTGCGGCCGGGCTTCACGTCCTTGCCATACATATGGATCTTGAGCTGCGGGTCCCGGGCCATGCAGTGCAGATAGGCCGCGTACATGTCCGGGTAGTCTCCGCCGAGGACATTGCACATCACCGTCCACCGGGCGCGGGGACGCGGGTCGCCCAGCGGCAGGTCCAGCACCGCACGGACATGGTTGGCGAACTGCGAGGTGACCGCGCCGTCCTGGGTCCAGTGACCGGAGTTGTGGGGCCGCATGGCCAGCTCGTTGACGAGGATGCCGCCGGTGCCGTCGGCATTCACGGTCTCGAACAGCTCGACGGCGAGATGACCGACGACGTCGAGCTCCTTGGCGATGCGCAGCGCGAGCTCCTGCGCCTGGCCCGCCAGCTCGGGGTCGAGGTCGGGTGCGGGCGCGATCACCGTGTCGCAGACGCCGTCGACCTGCTGCGACTCGACGACCGGGTAGGCGACGGCCTGGCCGTGCGGGGAGCGGACGATGTTCGCCGCGAGCTCGCGGCGGAAATCGACCTTCTCCTCCGCGAGGACCGCGACACCGGCCCTGAACGGGGCCGCGGCGTCCTCCTCGGTGCGGACGAACCAGACGCCCTTGCCGTCGTATCCGCCCTGCACCGTCTTCAGGATGACGGGGAAGCCCCCGACCTCCTCGGCGAACGCCGTCACGTCCGCCGGGTCGGTCACGATGCGGTGGCGCGGGCAGGGGGCGCCGATCTCCATGAGCTTGGCGCGCATCACACCCTTGTCCTGGGCGTGCACCAGGGCCTCCGGCCCCGGCCGTACCGCGATGCCCTGCGCCTCAAGGGCGCGCAGGTGCTCGTACGGCACATGCTCGTGGTCGAAGGTGATCACGTCACAGCCGCGCGCGAACTCGAGGAGCGTGTCCAGGTCGCGATAGTCGCCGACGACGACATCGCTCACCACCTGGGCCGCTGAGTCCTGGGGGGTGTCACTGAGGAGCTTGAACTTCAGGCCGAGGGGGATACCCGCCTCATGGGTCATGCGGGCGAGCTGACCGCCGCCGACCATGCCGACTACCGGGAACGTCACGCTCCTAGGGTATCCGCCCAGCCGGCGGGCCCTTGCTTCCGTATGTTCCGACAAGCACTGTGCCGCAGGTCACACCGCTCTCACGGCTCCCAGGCGACACGGAGAGCCGCTGGTTAGCATGACAGGTACGACGATGCCGACTGACGAGGCTGGGCTCGCACTATGAGTGCTCGCACTACGAGCGGACGAGGCGGAAGGCTGCGGGGGCAGCTCCAGCAGCTCACCCGGGAAGTGGCCAAGTTCGGCGCGGTCGGCGGGGCGGGGCTGCTCGTCAACCTCGCGGTCTTCAATCTCGTACGGCAGGTCACCGAGATCCCGGTCGTCCGGGCGTCGATCCTGGCGACGGTCGTCGCGATCGCCTTCAACTACGTGGGCTTCCGGTACTTCACCTACCGCGACCGCGACAAGACCCGCCGGACCCGCGAACTGACCCTGTTCCTGGTGTTCAGCGCCGTGGGCCTGGTGATCGAGAACGGCGTCCTGTACACGGCGACGTACGGCTTCGGCTGGGACACCCCGCTCCAGAGCAACATCTTCAAGTTCCTCGGGATCGGTGTCGCGACGCTGTTCCGGTTCTGGTCGTACCGCACCTGGGTGTTCCGGGCGCTGCCCCAGCGGGGGCCGGTGAAGCAGGCCGACTCGTTCCTCGCGCAGCGCCGGCCGCAGCCGGAACCCGAGCCGGTGCGGGACCCCGTCGGCCGCTGACGCGCGGCGCGCACCGCGGGCCGGCTCATCTGACCGTCGGCTTCTCGTCCTTGCGCTTTCTCGCCACCCGGCTCAGGAAGAGCGCGAACACGGGCGGGTGCTGCTGGAGCAGCTCCAGCCGGCCGCCGTCCGCCTCCGCCAGGTCCCGCGCGACCGCCAGCCCGATGCCGGTCGAGTTGCGGCCGCTGATGGTCCGCTCGAAGATCCGCGCCCCGAGATCGCTCGACACGCCGGGCCCCTCGTCCGTCACCTCCACCACCGCCTGGTTGCCGGTGACCCTGGTGCGCACGGCGATGGTGCCGCCGCCGTGCATCAGCGAGTTCTCGATCAGCGCCGCGAGGACCTGGGCCACCGCGCCGGGCGTGCCGACGGCCCGCATGCCCTGGCGGCCCGAGCAGACGATGGCCCGGCCGGCGCTGCGGCAGACCGGGCGCCACTCCTCCAGCTGCTGCTTGACCACCTCGTCCAGGTCGAAGACGACGGCCGAGCCCGTGCGCGGGTCGCGCGAGTTCGTCAGCAGCCGCTGGACCACGTCGGTGAGCCGCTCCACCTGGGTGAGGGCGATGCTCGCCTCCTCCTTCACGGTCTCCAGGTCGTCGGTGACCGTGATCTCCTCCAGCCGCATCGACAGCGCGGTCAGCGGTGTACGGAGCTGATGGGAGGCGTCCGCCGCGAGCCGCCGCTCCGCCGTCAGCATCCGGGCGATGCGCTCCGCGCTGGCGTCGAGCACGTCGGCGACCCGGTCCAGCTCGGGCACGCCGTAGCGGCGGTGGCGGGGCCGCGGGTCGCCGGACCCGAGGCGTTCCGCGGTCTCCGCGAGGTCGGTGAGCGGTGAGCCGAGCCGGTTGGCCTGGCGCACCGCGAGCAGTACGGCCGCGACGACGGCGAGCAGCGCCACCCCGCCGATGATCAGCAGGGACCGGCCGACCTCACGGTTCACGGAGGAGCGGGACTCCTCCACGGTGACCGTGATGCCCGGCTCGCCCTGCGCGGTGCCACGGATGACGCCGCCGGAGGGCGGCTCGCCGATCTCGATGGGTTCCCGGCCGGGGACACGGATGTGGGCGTAGCGGGTGATGTCGCCCTGATCGGCGAGAATGTCCGGATTGACCGGCTCACCGCCGACCAGGCGGCTCTCGACGATGCTGACGAGGCGCAGAGCGTCGGAGTCCACGCTCTCCTGGGCACTGCTGGTGATGGTGCGCGTCTCGACGAGCACCAGGGAGACGCCGAAGACGGCGATGACGACGAGCACCACGGCGAGTGTGGAGGTGATCAGACGGCGGCGCATGGTGCCCGGACTTCCTGGGGGTCAGGACTTCTCGAAGCGGAAGCCCACTCCGCGCACAGTAGCGATGTAACGGGGGTTCGCCGCGTCGTCGCCGAGCTTCTTGCGCAGCCAGGAGATGTGCATGTCGAGGGTCTTGGTGGACGACCACCAGGTGGTGTCCCAGACCTCGCGCATCAGCTGCTCGCGGGTGACGACCCGGCCGGCATCCCTGACCAGGACGCGCAGCAGGTCGAACTCCTTCGCCGTCAGCTGCAGCTCCTCGTCGCCCATCCAGGCGCGGTGGGACTCGACGTCGATCCGGACACCGTGCGTGGCGGGCGCCGGTACGGCCTCCGTGGCGCCGCGCCGCAGCAGGGCCCGGACCCGGGCGAGCAGCTCGGCGAGGCGGAACGGCTTGGTGACGTAGTCGTCGGCGCCCGCGTCGAGGCCCACGACGGTGTCCACCTCGTCGGCGCGTGCGGTGAGCACCAGGATCGGGATCGAGTGCCCCTCGGCGCGCAGCCGGCGGGCGACCTCCAGGCCGTCCATATCGGGCAGCCCGAGATCGAGCACCACGAGATCCGCGCCGCCGGCGAGTCCCGCGTCGAGGGCCGACGGGCCGTCCTCGCGTACCTCCACCTCGTATCCCTCCCGGCGCAGGGCACGGGCCAGCGGTTCCGAGATGGACGCGTCGTCCTCGGCGAGCAGTACACGGGTCATGGGGTGATGGTAGTCCGCGGTGACCGGCCCTCGGGGCGTGATCGTGGGACCCTGCGGCTATAGGGTGCGATCCTGATTGACACCTTCGATTCAGGGCACGCGGTTCCATATTCACCTGTGATTCATGTCTCAAGTCCTTCCATATGCCGCACTGTCGTGTCGTATGGTGGCGAGACTCCCGTAGTGCAACTCGGGGACCTTTGGCTGCCCTGCGCACCGAAGGTCTCTTTTTCTGCATGAAGGTCGGCCCGGTACCGTTCCATCCGTTTCGAGCCCGGCCTCACGCAGCGAATGACCTGTTGGCCGGGCTCCGGGTGCGACACGGCGTCCGGGGCGTGGATCCCGGTGCGGGCCGTTCCCGACCTCCGATTCGCGGAGGGGCCCCTGACAGACGTGGGGGCGGACGGCCCCGTACCGGTGCCGGCCTCCCCCCACCGGGCGCGCATCGCTCACGAAGCGCCGCGTCCCGAGCAAGCAAGGATCGACCATGGCGTCCAGCCTGACGACGGATTCGGCCAGTACCCCTGGCTCGGAGAAGACGTTCCTCGGCCACCCACGCGGTCTGGCCATTCTCTTCATGACCGAGATGTGGGAGCGCTACAGCTTCTACGGCATGCGCGCCTTGCTCGTGCTGTACCTGTCGGCCAAGGTCGCCGACGGCGGTCTCGGTTTCGACGCGGCGACAGCCGTCGCCATCTACTCCGTCTACAACGCCATGGTCTACCTGCTCGCCCTGCCGGGCGGCTGGTTCGGTGACCGTGTGTGGGGTGCGCGGAAGACGGTCGCCGTCTCCGGCACGATCATCATGATCGGCCACTTCATGCTGGCCCTGCCGATGGAGGTCTCGTTCTTCGTCGGACTGGCCCTCATCGCGGCCGGTTCCGGTCTCCTCAAGGCCAACATCTCCACGATGGTCGGCCACCTCTACCGGGACAAGAACGACCCGCGCCGCGACGGCGGCTTCACGATCTTCTACATGGGCATCAACCTCGGTGCCTTCGCCGCACCGCTGACGATCGGGCTCGTGGGCCAGAAGGTCAACTGGCACTACGGCTTCGCCCTGGCCGGTGTCGGCATGGCGCTCGGACTGATCTGCTACTTCCTCGGCTCCCGCACGCTGGCCCCGGAGTCCAGCCGGGTGCCCGCCCCGCTCTCGGACGCCGAGCGCGCAGGCGTCATCAAGAAGGTGCTGACCTGGCTCGCCGTCGCGGCTGTCGCGTACGCCGTCGTCGGACTCTCCGGTTCGTACACCATCGACTGGGTCCT
The DNA here is from genome assembly GCF_025854275.1 of Streptomyces peucetius. Lineage (NCBI taxonomy): Bacteria > Bacillati > Actinomycetota > Actinomycetes > Kitasatosporales > Streptomycetaceae > Streptomyces > Streptomyces peucetius. The sequence goes on from NZ_CP107567.1 coordinate 3,089,598, forward strand.
GTGGCCGCTGACCGTTCTCGGACTGGTCCTGCCCGCCTGGTACCTGCTCCGCATCAAGCGCGACCCGGACCTGGAGCCCGTCGAGCGCTCGCGGATGTCCGCGTACGTCTGGTTCTTCGTGGCCGCGGCCATCTTCTGGGGCATCTACGACCAGACCGGCTCCACCCTGAGCCTGTTCGCCGAGCACAACACCGACCTGTCGCTGCTCGGCTGGGAGTTCCCGGCCAGCTACTTCCAGTCGCTGAACCCGCTCTACGTGATGGCTCTCGCTCCGGTCTTCGCCTGGCTCTGGGTCTCGCTGGCCCGCCGCTCCAAGGAGCCGAGCACGCTGGTGAAGTTCACGATGGGCCTGGTCCTGGTCGGCGGCTCGTTCTTCGTGATGATGCTGGCCCAGGCCGCGTCCGCGGGCGGCGTCATGGTCACCCCGCTGTGGCTGTGCTCGGTGTACCTGTTCCAGACCGTCGGTGAGCTCACCCTCTCCCCGGTCGGCCTGTCACTGACGACCAAGCTGGCCCCCGCCAAGTACGCGTCGCAGATGATGGGCGTCTGGTTCCTGGCCGTCACCGCCGGTGACTCGGTCATCGCGCTGCTGCAGCTGCTGGGCGCGCCGACCGACACCACATGGTGGTTCGCCAGCCAGGGCGCGCTCGCTGTGATCGCCGGTGTCGCGATCTACATGTACCGCAGGAAGGTGCAGCCCCTCATGGGCGGCGTGCACTGACCGGTCCGCTCTGCCGGAGGGCCGCCGCACCGTTTCCGGTGCGGCGGCCCTCCGGCGTTGTCAGCGCCGGAGACGCTGCCACGGGGTGAACGTGAACACCGCGCCGCCGAGCAGGATCACCGTGCCCGCGACGAGGGCGAGGGCGCGCAGGGCGCCGGTGTTCTCCGCGCCGGTCTGGGCGAGGCCGCCGGAGCTGCCGCCCGTGCCGCCCGTGCCACCCGAGGTCGTGCCACCGGACGTCGTGCCGCCCGACGCGCCCCCCGGCTGGGCCGAGGTGTCGAGCTCCAGGGAGAACGGGACGTCGGCCGGCGGGGTGCAGGTCGTGGTGGTGCCGAGCGCCTCGACCGTGAGGACGCCGGGACTGAGCGTCGCCCTGCCGGTGGCGCCCGGCTTGTACGTGCCCGTGAGGTCGGGGATCTCGATGGGGTCGCCGGACTTGATGGGTTCCTCGTTGGTCGGCCCCTCGACGTGCACGAAGCCCTTGTCGGCCCCGCCGAGCTCGACCTCCATGGAGGGCTTGACCGAGTCGGCCGGGATGTCGGCGGGGCTGTCCATCACGGACTTGGAGAACTTCACGGTCAGGTCGTAGTTCCCGCCGTTCTTACTGGCGTCGATACGGACCGGGGAGACGGCGTCCTTGTCGCCGATGGGCGTCTTGCAGGCGTACGCGACCTCGACCTCCTTGCCCTGGAAGTCGCTCGGGCCGGGGTCGGTGGGTGCGGGGTCACCGCCGCCCGTGGCGCCGCCGTCGGTGCCCCCGGAGGTCGTGGTGCCCCCGGAGGTCGTGGCCCCGCCGTCGCTCCCGCCGGAGGTCGTGCCGCCGCTGCTCGTGCCGCCGGACGTCGTACCGCCCGAGGTCGTGCCGCCGGACGTCGTGCCGCCTCCGTCTTCCGTCACCTTGATCGTCGCGCCGGTCGCGACCGTCTCCTTCGGCGCGCACTTCGTGTCCGTCGAAATCGGCTTCGAGACATTGATGGCGTACGCGCCCGGTGTCAGCGTGACCTCTCCGGCCCTCTCCAGCTTCAGCGTGGCTTTCATGTCGGGCAGGATCATCGGGCTGTTCTTCGGGATCGGCGGGTTCCGGCGCGGGCCCTCCAGCTTCAGCTCGCCGCTCGCCGCGCCGCCCAGGGTGATCGTGCCGGTCGGTTTGACCGTGTCCTTCTGCAGATCCAGGATGTCCGGGTTCTTGGACGCGGCCCGGACGGTCTTCCACACCACCTCGACCTCGTCGCCGACCTTCGCCTCCTCGGGTGCGGTGATCTGCACCGTGGTGGTGCCCTGCACGGGCGGCAGACCTGAGATGGGCGGCGGGATGCACTCCGTCGCGTACGAGACCTCTGCGGCCTGGGCGGGGCTCGCGGCCAGCAGTGTCCCCGCGCCGCCGAGCATCAGCGCGACCCCGGCCGCGCTCATCCTCCGTTGCGTACTCACGAATGTCCCTTCGTCGTGGGTCGGTTCTCTGACGGTGCGGAGTCAGGGGTTTGCGGTGCCGTCTCCGGCAGTGGTGTCCCGGCGGGTGACGGTGCGGGACGGGCGTGGCGCGGGCGCGGGGGCCGGACCCTGTCGACGACCGCCATGCCGATGCGGAACACGGCGGTCGGTACGACGAGGGCGAGCAGGACCCAGAAGATGGTCACGCCCCACGGGACTGGCACACCCCACGGCTGCTCGGCGAGGACCTTGTCGCCGTACTTCACCGAGATCGAGTAGTCGCCGTGTGCCCCGGCCGAGAGCTGCACCGGCAGCTCGATCCGGGCCTTCTCGCCCGGCTTGACCGTGCCGCGCCACTGCTGCTCCTCCCACTGCGGGGCGAACACACCGTGCGCGGTGCCGATCTGGAACACGGGGTCCTCGACGGGGCCGGTGCCGAGGTTGCCGACGGTGAACTCGAAGGTCCGGGCCGGCGGGGCGCCGAAGAACACGAGGAGTCCCGACTCCCCCTCGAGACGGGTCGTGGTGAGCACGGCGAGCCTGCCGCCGCCGCTCTGCTCGGGAAGCGGGGCGGTCGGGTGCCCTGCCACGACGAACTCGGCGTCGACGACCTGCTGTTCGCCCGTCACGGTGGCGACGTGCACGACGCAGGGGCAGGGCACGGGCGGCTCGGCCACCGGGACCTTCTTGCTGAACGTGCCCTGCGCGTCGGTGGTGACGGCGCGGCCGTCCGCGTTGGCGCAGGAGTTCGTGCCGCCGATCACGCCCTTGTCGGGAGAGGACCGGCCGCAGATGAGCAGCATGAGGAGGGTGCCGGGCCGCCAGTGGGTGCCGCTGACGGTGAGGTCGCCGCCCCTGCCCGCCTGGGGCGCGGAGAGTTTCACGTCGGGCGTGGGCGGCGCGGCGACGGCGGCGGACGCGGCGGTGACAGCGGGTGCGGTGGCGGCCAGCAGGAGCAGGACGGCGACGACGGCGCTCAGGGCGCGGCGGGCGGGCGGGACGTCCACGACGGGGTGGAAGCGCGGCATCGTCAGCCTCCTGCTCTCTTGGCGCGGCGGCGGAACCACAGAGGTACGGGCAGGAGCAGGAACAGCAGGAGCAGCAGGGCCGTCCGGGGGACGAAGGTCTTCTCCAGCGTCGACTCCGCGCTCACGCCGCCCGCCGCCGTGACGCGCAGCCGCAGGTCGACGGCGTCCAGGGCCGGGGCGTCCCACCGCTCGGAGAGGGAGACCCGGCTCGCCGGCGGAAGGACGGCCGGTTCGCGGGGCGGGTGGCTGGTGGGGCCCGTGAGGAGGCCGTCGCTGTGGAGGGACACGCGGGACGACAGAGGTGTGTTGCCGCGGTTGACCAGGGTGTAGTGCACGGATCCGCCGGAGTACGACACGTCCTCGACGGTCAGGGCCGGTACCCTCGGGCCGCTCACCCGCAGATGGATCCGGATCGGCTCCGACCGGCCGCCGGCCGAGGCCGTGATCGTCGCCGTCTGTTCGCCGGGCGGCGTGTCCGCGGGGACGGTCACCGTGAAGGGGATCTCCGCCCGGGTGCGGGCCGGGATCGTCACCCGCTCGGCCGCGAGGGCGATCCACGGCGTCGGGGCGCGGGAGGCGCGCAGGTCCACGGTGAGCCGCCGCGGGCCCGGGTTGGTGACCAGGACGCGGTCCTCCAGCACCGTGCCGGGGCCGCCTTCCAGATACACGTACTCACGCCCCGGCTCCCAACCGGCCGTGGGCGGCGCGGCCAGGGCGAGTACGAGCGCGAGGGCGGCCCGCACGGGTCAGCCCGCGGTCCGGCCGCCGTGCGCGCCACCGTGCGCCACGCCGGCCTGCGACACGCCGGCCTGCACGTCACCAGGTGCGTCACCGGGTGCGCCGCCACGCCGGGTCAGCCACAGCACACCGGCCGCCCCGGCCAGCAGAACCGTTCCACCGAGCGTGCCGAGTGCCGTCGCCGAGTCAAGCGGGCCGGTCTTCGGGAGCTCGGACGGCGGGGTGCCGCCCCCGCCCGCCGCCGTGACGTCCAGTTCGAGGGAGGGCCCAGGACTGTTCTTCGGCGTACAGGTCGTGGTCGTACCGAGCGCCTTGATCGTCAGCACGCCCGCCGTGAAGGTGACCCTGCCGCTCTTCCTCGGGGTGTACGTGCCGGAGAGGTCGCTGATCCTGATCGGCGTCTCGGCCGGTACGGCCGCCGCGTTGGGCGGGCCCGACACCCGGACCTTCCCGGTCTCCGCGCCGCCGAGCTCGATGACCGCGCTCGGGTTCATGGCGCCCTTGCCCAGTTCCACCGGGCTGGAGGAGACACCCTTCTGGAACGACATCGTGAGCTTGTACGCGCTCCCGCTCTTCACGGCCTCGATGTCGATCGGCGAGACGGCGCCCTTCGGGCCGATCGGCGTCTCGCACCGGTAGTCGACGTCCACGACGGCGGCATGCGCGGCCGGGGCGGTCATCAGCACCACCGGGCACGCCGCCGCTGCCAGCGCGAGAGCTGTTCGTTTCTGGTACGACACGTCGGATCCCCTCGGCCGCGGCACGGTAACTGACGACACATCAGATCGGGCGCCAAGGTACGCCGGAGGCCGTGGGGAGGGAAGACAAAGAGCACGCCGTACCGGCGTGCTCCACAAGAGATTCAGGCAACGCTCACGCGGGGGCGGCGAGCTCCGCCCACACCGTCTTGCCCGGCGACCCGGGGGTTCTCACGACACCCCAGTCCATGCAGAGCCGCTGGACGATGAACATGCCGTGCCCGCCGGGCCGCCCGGCCCGGTGCGGGGTGCGCGGCGACGGGTGCCCGGTCCCGCGGTCGGCGACCTCGAGGCGCAGCACCTTGCCGTCGCAGCCGACGCGCAGTTCCTCGGGACCCTCCGCGTGCAGGCAGGCGTTGGTGACCAGCTCGGAGACGACGAGGAGCACATCCTCGGCGGCGGCCCTCCGGTCGGCCGTCGCGGCGGGCAGCCATCCCCAGTCGTGGAGCGCCTGTCGCGTGAAGTCACGGGCGAGCGGAACGATCCCGCTGGCCGCACCCAGGGCAAGCCTGCGCACGGCACCGCCGGGCACACCCGGGGACTCCGGGGCGGGTACGGCCGGTGCCGCGCCGGCGCCACCCGGCTCTGGGCCGAGGTCGCCCGGCTGCTGCTGCCGGGTGGTGCTCATCAGCGCTTCACCTCACCGATTCACCGATTCACCAGTTCGCCATGGTTCGAGTAGCAGTTGCTGTACGCAGAGTGCTGGGCGTTCAACGCTCTGCGGGGTTCTCCTGCCCGACCGCATCGTGACAACACCCACGTGTTCGGCTCCGCCCGCGTGACACAGGCAACAGGGAACCGGCCGGTCAGTTGAGCAGGGCGTCCTCGACGGAGTCGTGCACCGTGAAGACCGCCTCGGCTCCCGTGATCTCGAAGACCCGGGCCACCACGGGAAGCATTCCGGCCAGATGGACCCCTCCCCCGCCGGCCTCGGCCTTCAGCCTGGCGCCGAGCAGCACGTTGAGCCCGGTGGAGTCACAGAACTCGAGCTGTGAGCAGTCGATGACCAGGCGCACACGGCCCTGTTCGATCGCCTCCTCCAAGGGCACACGCAGCAGGTCGGCGGTGTGGTGATCGAGCTCACCCGCCGGTTTCACAATCTCGCTGCGCCCCTCGGTCCGAACGTCGACCTGAAGCCGGCCCCGATTCACGCTGCCGACCGTCTCGCGGTCCATGCCGTCCCTTTTCGCCGTGTCGTTCACTGCGTCGTCGTTCACTGCGTCGTTCACCGTGTTCTGCGTCACGCCGGGCACCGTCGACGGACAGCGCTGACGTCCGTCGAACCCTACGCCCTCCCTGCACACTCCGGTAGCCGAACTAGCCGACAATAGGGACAACCTACAGATATGCCACTTGCGATCGTCATGTCCGACCGGGTAGGGCTAGTAGGGACACAACCAACACGGCCGGCTTTGGAGGCGCCGCTCACCGCAGCAGCATGTATCGGCTTCGGCAGCCATATGCCGAGAACGATGGAGGAGACCATGTCACCCCGGCTCGACGCCACGCGTACCCCCCACGCGCCGTCGACACTGTCCACCCCCACCGACGAGACCGCCGCGGAGCCGCTGGGCCTGGAAGGCCTGCCGGAGATCCCGCCGTTCGAAGAGGTCGGCGCGGTGGACGCGCGAGAACTGTCCAAGACACTCTTCGCACGCCTCGCCTCCCTCGAGGAGGGCACCCACGAGTACGCGTACGTCCGCAACACGCTGGTCGAACTGAACCTCGCGCTCGTCAAGTTCGCCGCCTCCCGGTTCCGTACCCGCAGCGAACCGATGGAGGACATCGTCCAGGTCGGCACGATCGGCCTGATCAAGGCGATCGACCGCTTCGAACTCACCCGCGGCGTCGAGTTCCCCACCTTCGCGATGCCGACCATCATCGGCGAGATCAAGCGCTTCTTCCGTGACACCAGTTGGTCGGTGCGGGTGCCGCGCCGCCTTCAGGAGCTGCGGCTGGACCTCGCCAAGGCCGGCGACGAGCTCTCCCAGAAGCTCGACCGCGCGCCCACCGTGGACGAGCTTGCCCAGCGTCTCGACATCGGCCGGGACGAGGTCGTCGAAGGCATGGCGGCGAGCAACGCGTACACGGCGAGCTCGCTCGACGCCCAGCCGGAGGACGACGACTCCGAGGGCGCCCTCGCCCACCGCATCGGCTACGAGGACCACGGCCTCGAAGGCATTGAGTACGTCGAGTCGCTCAGGCCGATGATCGCGAGCCTGCCGCCGCGGGACCGCAAGATCCTCTCCCTCCGGTTCGTCGCCAACATGACACAGTCCGAGATCGGCGAGGAACTCGGCATCTCGCAGATGCATGTCTCCCGGCTGCTGTCGCGCACCCTGGGCAGGCTCCGCAAGGGCCTGACGCTCGAGGAGTGACCGGGCGAACCGCTCCAGGCGCCTGCCGTGCCCGGCCTCAGAAGGGCCCATTCCGTCAAGGAATGGGCCCTTCCCCGTTATTGACGGGGCAGTCCTGATTGGTCCACATTGACCCAGGGGCAAGTGGGGGGAAACACATGGCTCTTGGGGAGGGCTGCCCGCAGGCGTACGCACCGCTCGAAGAGCAGATGCGGCAGCGCCTGGGCAGAGAGTGCCTGTACGTGCCGTCGTGCCGTCTGGGGCTCTACGTCGCGCTGCGCCACTGGTGCCGGCCCGGGGGCCGGATCCTGATGTCCCCGGTCAACGACGACGTGATCTTCTTCGTGGTGCTCGCGGCCGGCCTGCGGCCCGTGCAGGCGCCCCTGCGGGCGGACGACGGAACCCTCGACACCGCGGCCGTCCCGGAGTCCGTGTGGTGCGGCCTGTCCGCCGTCCTGACCACGAATCTGTACGGCAGTGCGGACCCCGCCCCCGAACTGCGCGCCCGCTGCGACCGGTCGGGCATCCCGCTGCTGGAGGACGCGGCGCACGCCATCGGCACCGTGGTGGCGGGGCGGCCGGTCGGCAGCTTCGGCGAGGCGTCCGTCTTCAGCCTCTCCAAGCACACCGGGGCCGGTACCGGCGGGTTCCTCGCCGTCGCCGACCCGGCGGCGCGGGAGCACCTCGCGCGGGCCAGGGACGCACTGCTCGCACCCGCGCGGCTGTCGGCCGAACTCGCGTACGGCCTGCGCCCGTACGCGGAGGCCGGTGTGCGCGGCCTGCGGCTGACCGGCGCGGCGCGGGCGGCACTGCGGCTGCTCGGTCGCGAGGAGCGCACGGACATCAGAATGGCGCTGCGGCCGGACGAACTGGCGCGCGCCCTCTCCCTGTCGCCGTCGCTCGACGCGTTCGACTCCTGGGCGCGGGTGGACATGCACAGCTACCGGCTCGTGCCCGGCCGGCTCAGGATGCGGCGTACGCAGCGGCTGCTGGCGCGCCTCGACGAACGGCTCACGGCCCATCTGCGCGGCACACAGCGGCTCCTGGACACCCCGTGGGCCGCGCCCCGGCCGGGGCCCGCCCAGCCGCTGTTCCGGGTGCCGCTGCTGGTGGAGGACCGGGCCGCGGCGACGGCGGCCCTCGCCCGGCACCGGATTCCCGTGGGCTACCTCTACGATCCGCCGCTCGACGTCTACGCGGGCGACCGTTTCACCGACGCGTCGCCGGCGCCTGCCGCGGCCGCCTGGTTCGCGCGCCACGCGCTGCCCGTGGACCCGCTGCGGGCGGAGCGGGTCGCGGCCGTGCTGGACCGCGCCGGCGTGCGCCCGGCCCGGCCGCCGCGGTCCGCACCGGGCCGCGCACCGGCCCGTGTCCCGGCCGACGCCCTGCGCCGCCGCGCTTGGCACCGGAGTGCGCCCGGTGGCTGACACCCCCCGCATCCCGGCGCCCGCACCGGCGGCGGTGCCCGCCGTGGACGCCGTGGGCGCCGCTCCGGGCGGGCCGGGCGGCGACGCCGGTCACGGAATGCGGAATTCACTGTTCCGGAACGCCTACGCGCTCATGCTCTCGACGGGGGTCTCCGCCGCGCTCGGGCTCGGCTTCTGGCTGGTGGCGGCCCGCCACTACACGCAGGAAGCCGTCGGTCAGGGGTCCGCCGCCATCGCCGCGATGCGGCTGCTCGCCTCCCTCACCGCCACCACCATGATCGGCGCCGTCGTCCGCTACGTACCCCGGGCCGGGCGCGGGACCGGGCCGCTGGTGTGGCGGACGTACGCGTTCAGTTCGCTCGTCGTGTCCCTCGCCTCGGTGGCGTTCCTGCTCGCGCTCGACCTGTGGGGCCCCTCGTACGCGCCGCTCGGCACGCTCGCCGCCGGGCTGCTCTTCACCGCCTCCTGCGTCGGCTGGGCGCTGCTGACCCTGCAGGACGGGGTGCTGACCGGGCTGCGCAGAGCCGTGTGGGTCCCCGTCGGCAACACCGTGTTCTCGACCGGGAAACTGCTGCTGCTCGTCGTGTTCGCGGGCACCCTGCCCGTGCTGGGCATCTTCGTGTCGTGGGCCGTCGCGATCGCCCTGTCCGTCCTGCCGCTCGGCTGGCTGGTCTTCTGCCGGCTGATCCCCCGGCAGGCCGCCGCCGACCACGACCGGGAACCGCCGGCCCTGCGCGACATCGGGCGTTTCCTGGCCGGCGACTCGGCGGGAGCGCTCTTCTCCCTGGCGATGATCAACCTGCTGCCGGTGATGGTCGCCGTCAGCTTCGACGCCGCGCACAACGGCTTCTTCTACATCGCCTACACCGTCGGCGGCACGATGGAGTTCATGGCCGTCAACATGGCCTCCTCGCTGACCGCCCACGCCTCGCACAGCCCCGGGACGCTCGCCGCCGGGGTGCGCGGCGCGCTGCGCCGGATGGCGCTGCTGCTGGTGCCGCTCGTGCTGTTCCTCATCGTCTTCGCCCCGTGGATCCTGGCCCCGTTCGGCGAGGACTACGCCGCCCACGGCACCGGTGTGCTGCGGCTGCTGGCCGCCGCGGCCCTGCCCCGGGTGGCCGTCGAGCTGTACATCGGCGTCCTGCGGGTCCAGGGACGTACGGGCGTGCTGGCCGCGCTGCAGGCCGCCATGTGCGTGCTGGTCCTCGGCAGCGCGGCGCTGCTGATGGGCCCGGCCGGGATCGCGGGAGCGGGCTGGGCGGTGCTGCTCTCGATGACGGCGACGGCCCTGATATGCGTGCCGGGGCTGCGGGCGGTGCTCGTCGGCGCCGGGCCACCGAAACCGGTGCCGCCGTACCGGACGACCTGATCGAGCCACCTGGGGGAGAAACGTGCACCAGTCCGTCACGTCGGACGCGGAACCTGCGGCCGAGCCGTCCGGCCCGCCCGTCGCTCCGCCCCCGCGCGGGCGGCGGCGCGTTCCCCTGGGGGCCGCACTGCCCCTCGTCGGCGCGCTCGCCCTGTGGCAGTACGCCGTCCTGCGCACCGAACCGGCCGAACTCGGCGGCTTCGGGCTGCTCGACGCCCTCCCGGCCGCGTACTGGGCGGCACTCGCACTGCTGACAGGCGGCTTCTGGCACTGCGTACGCGCCCCCCGGCGCGGCGGCGGCTGGCCGCTCACGTACGTGCTCGGGCTGCTGCTGATGGAGCGCGCCACCCAGGCGCTGGTCTACCCGACACCGCTGTACGCATGGGCCTGGAAGCACGATGCCGTCGTGGACCACCTGCTGACCGAGGGCCGGCTGGAGACGACCGGCGAACGGCTCGGCGACATGGCCGTCTACGACCAGTGGCCCGGCTTCTTCGCCGCACAGGCGGCGCTCGTACGCCTCACCGGCGCTCAGGACGCGGCCGCGTACATGGCCTGGTGGCCCCTGGTCTCCGGTCTGCTGCTGCTCGCCCCGCTGGTGCTGGTCTACCGCACCTTCACCCGGGACCGCAGGATCGTCTGGACCGCCGTCTGGCTCTTCTGCGTCGCCAACTGGGTCGGCCAGGACTACTTCTCACCACAGTCGCTGGCGTTCGCCCTGTACCTGGGCGTGATCGCGATCGTGCTGCGCCACGGTGCACGGCGGGAGGGGCGGGTGCTGCTTACGGCTCTCCTCGTCCCCCTGATCGTGGCGATCGTCGTCTCCCACCAGCTCACTCCGGTGATGCTGGGAGCCGGGCTCGCCGCACTGTGCCTGACCCGCCGTCATCGGTCGTGGGCACCGCTGGTCACGCTGGTGGTGGTGTTCCTGGCGTGGAACCTGACCGTCTCGCTGCCGTTCCTGCGGGAGGCGGTGCCCGAGATGGTCCGCGCCTTCGGCGACGTGCGCGGCAACCTGGAGACCGGCTACGGCTCGACACCGACCGGCACCGGGCCGGTCACCGTGTCGTGGGTGGCCCGCATGCTGTCGGGAGCGGTTCTGCTGCTCGCCGCGCTCGGTGTGCTGCGTCGCAAGGCCCTGCGGAACCGGGCGCGTCCACTGATGCTGCTCGCCGGGGCCCCGCTGCTGATGCTCGTCGCGAACGACTACGGCAGCGAGATGATCTTCCGGGTGCTGCTGTTCATGCTGCCGGGGGCGTGCTTCTTCGCGGCGGCGGCGCTGCTGCCGCGGGACGCCCGCGCCGAGCCGGCCTCCGCGGGCGTCGCGGGCGCCGCCGATGCCGGAAGCGGGTCCGGCGGGTTCGGCGGGGCCGGCGGGTTTGGCGGGGCCGGCCGTCCGGGCGCGCGGCGCCGGACCGTGGCCGCCGGGGCCGCCCTGACCGTCCTCACCGCCGCGTTCGTGCCCGCCTACGCCGGAAAGGACCGGCTCAGCTACTTCCCGCCCGAGGAGGTCGAGCTCGTGCGCCAGGTGATCGACGGCGCGCCCCGCGGCTCCCTCGTCGTCGCCGCGCACCGCAACTACCCGCTGGCGTACGCCTCCTACTGGGACGTCGGCCACTACTGGTTCCTCGAGGACGCGAAGAGCCATGTCGAGGAGGTCCTCGACGACCCGGCCGGCACGCTCGCCCGGGACATGAGCGGCGTGGCGCCGCCGGGCCGGGCGTACTTCCTGCTCACCCGCGGCCAGATCGCGAACTCCGAGATGAACGGCATGCTCGGCGCGGACGAGTTGCGGCACATCGAACGGTCCGTCGCCGCCTCCCCGCTGTTCGAGCGGACCGGCGGCAACAGCGCCGGGGTCGTCTACGAACTCAGGCGCACGACAGGAGACTCCTCATGAGACCCAGTGCTCCGCTCGCCCTCCGGCTGCTGCCGCCGCTCGTCGGCTGGTGCGCGGTGGCCGCCACCGCGCTGCCGGCCGCGTCGCCGCTGCGTACGCTCCTCGTCGTCGCGTTCCTGCTCGCCGGTCCCGGCACGGCCGTCGTCCGGGTCTGCGCACCCGCCCTGCGCAGGTACCGGGCAGCGGCGCACGAGGACGGCAACGGCGACGACGACGACGGCTTCGCCCGCGACTCGGACCGTCTGGAGCAGCTCGTACTGACCCTCTTCCTGAGCGTGAGCGCCGCCGCCGTCTGCGCGACCGCGCTGCTCGCCGCCGGCGCCTTCAGCGGCCTGCGCGTGCTCGTGCTCCTCGCCGCGGTGACCACGCTCGCCGCGTGCTGCCCTCGGCTCACCGGCCGGGCCCCGGCCGCCCGCGCCTCCTCCCCGCCGCACAGCGGGCCCGCCACATGACGCCGCACGACGCCGGGGCCCGGCCGGCGGGCCGCCGCCCCCTGGGTGGCGGCCCTGTCGGCGGTGGTGCTGTGCGCGGTGCTCGCCCCGTTTCGCCCGGTCAGCCCGCGAACCGGTGGCCCCGCACCAGCGCGCGGGCCCGCCGGTACAGCCGCCAGCCGACCGTCGGCGGCGCGTCGGGGAACGGCGCGACCGGCACACCGCCCCCGCCGGCCATCCACGCCTCGACATGCGCCACGGTGTGCGTGCGGCGCACGATCAGCCGGGCGATGCGGTACGGCTCGTCGGCCGGTGAGCTCAGCGCGTGCCGCACCGCCGCCGCCGACGCGTACCCGGCGGCGGCCGCCGCCCGGCGGACGGTGCGGCTGTTGTAGCCGTGCGGATAGGCGAGATGGGCCACGGCATGGCCCAGCACCTGCTCGAGCTCCGCCTTGGGCCGGCGCAGTTCCCGGTCCAGCGCGCGGGCCGGGAGCGTGTCGAGCTGCGGGTGGGTGTCCGTGTGCGCGCCCACCTCGATGCCGTACTGCTCCAGCAGCGGCGCCCGGGCCAGGGTCATCATCGGCGCGGGCGGCAGCAGGCTCGTCCGCCCGGGGGTGATGGCACCGGTGGTCAGATACGCGGTCGCCGGCATCCGGCGGCTCGCGAGCGCCTCGCCGGTGGGCCCGGGGAGATCGGCGAAGCCGTCGTCGAAGGTGAGTACGACGGGACTCGGCGGCAGCGGCCCGCCGCCGGTGAGCGCGTCGACGAGCGTGCCGACGGTGACCGGGGTGCGGCCGCTCGCGGCCACGGCATCCAGATGGGCGTCGAACTGCCGCCGTCCGACGGTGAATTCGGCGATCCAGGCGGGCGGGTCGTCCATGACCGCGTGGTAGAGAAGAACGGGAATCACACCCACCGTCGTCAGCCCCTCCCGGCATCCTCGTCCGGCGCCGCAGGCGCCCCCGTGGCGCGCAGGCGCAGACGTGCGTGGGCGTAGCCGAAGGGGCCGGCGAGCATGCCCCGGCGCTCGAGCCGGGAGAGGTGGCGCGGCCACGGGTGGTCCCGCGTCCCGTGCGGTCCCGGCACCGTGCCGGTTCCCGACTCCCGGCGGGCGGTGATGGCACGGGCGTGGGCGAGGCCTGCGGGGAGTCTGCGCAGCAGCGCGGGCAGCAGGCCGGGGCGGCGGACCAGCAGGGCGGTCAGGGACGCGGTGAGGCCGACGCCGTACCCGTACGTCTGGTCGGCCAGGTCCTGCCAGGTCTCCCGGTGGTGGTGCCACACCAGCGCCTCCGGCGCGTACCGCAGCCGGTGGCCCGCCATGAGGACGGCGACGAACGCGTACAGGTCGTCGCCTCCCCTCGCGGGCGTACCCGTGCCCGTGGCCGGGTCGAAGCCGCCGGCGCGGCGCAGCGCGGTGGCCCGGAACGCCATGTTCGCGCCGGAGCCGAAGCTGCCCGCGGTGAACGGGAACAGCGGCTGGTCGGCGGGCGGGCGCCGCGGGTCGTAGACACGCGGTGCGAAGCCCTTGGCGAAGCCGCCGTGGCTCTCCAGCAGGATCTGTGCGGGTGTGCGCAGCCGGGCGGGCAGGATCAGCCCGGTCGTACAGCCCAGTCGCGGGTCGTCGGCGAAGGGCCTGGTGAGCGCGGTGAGCCAGTGCGGGTCGGCCACGACGTCGTCGTCGGTGAAGGCGAGGACCATGCCGTCGGCGACGGCGACGCCCCGGTTGTGGGCGGTGGCCAGACCGGGCACCGGTTCGCGGACGTACCGGACGCGGACGGTGTCGAGGCCGCTGTACTTGTGCCGGACGAGGTCGCGGGTGGCCCTCGTCGCGGAGGCGTTGTCGACGACGACGACCTCGAAGTCCGGATGGCCCTGCGCGAGCAGCGAGTCGAGCGTACGGGCCAGGCGGTCCGCGCCGTCGCGGGTCGCGACGACGACGCTGGTACGCGGCAGGTCGCCGCCGGACGGCGACGGGGCGGGCGGCTGCCGGCCGGTGAGCCGCGCGCGGGCGGCCGCGGCGACGGCGTCGACGGCGCTCCGCCCGGGCGGGACCCGGCAGACGACGGTGTCGACGGGCCGCCCGCGCAGCCGCACCAGCGCGAAGACGTCACCGCCCACGGCGGGCCCGCCCGCGTCGCCCGGGGGCGGGCCGAAGGCGAGGACCGGCCCGTCCGGCCCGTCCAGGTCCAGCTGGACCACCTGCATCGGCGCCGGCGGCCGCGGTCGCGCCGGGTCCGGTCTCTTCGAACTCAACCGCATGGGTGTCCCCCTCCCTGTACGCACGGTCGCCCTCTACGCACGCCGCGCCCGGGCCCCTCAGCGTCCGCCCCGCAGCCGGGCCGCCCCGTTCAGCGCCCGCCGGGCCTGCGCGGCGAGCCGGGGACGGCCGGTCACGAAGACACGGGCGCGGCGCACCGGTTCGCGGCCGAGCCAGTGGAGCGCGGCCCGTGCGCCCGGCCGCAGGCTCGTGCCCTCATGGACCCGCAGCTCGCCCGTCTTCAGGGCGTCCTTGTACTCGGCGGCCCCCCGCCCCAGATCCAGCAGCCCGATGCCCTCGCCCGCCGCGGCCTCGGCCATCCGCAGATGCAGGACCAGCCCCGGCGAGAACTTGGCGAACTCCGAGTCGTACGCCGGGAACCAGCAGGCCAGCACGGTCGCCGAGCGCAGCCCGAAGTGCGCCGCGACCGGCCGGTTCCCGGCGTACAGCACGGACAGCACCCCCCGGCAGCCGCCGGCCGCGGCCGACTCGTGCAGCCGGCGCACCAGGGAGCTGATCCAGCGCTGCGCGAACCGGTCCCGGCGGCCGGTCCTGCGGTACTGGGCCGATTTCCAGGCCATCAGCCGGCGCAGCGCGGCCGGGTCACGCTCGTCGAAGACGAACCGCACGCCGCCCGTCTGCCGTCCCAGCCGGCGCTCCTTGGCGAGGGTGGTCCGCAGGAACTTGGGCGAGCGGGCCCGCAGCCCTTCCTCGTAGGAGGCGTATCCCGCGCCGACCTCGATGACGGGCGAGCCGAATCCCGCGGCCGCGTCGGGCTCGAAGAGCTTCTGGCCGGCCTCCAGGTTGTCGAACTCCCAGGTGGCCAGCGAACAGGCCCGCAGCAGCTCACGCGGATCGATGCCGAGTCCGGGCCGCAGCACCGCGCCCTGGCAGTCGGACACGCCGAGTCCGATCGCCCGGCCCTGCCCCAACGGCCCCCGCTCGTACGGGAAGAACCCGGCCGCCTCCCCGCCCTCCCACAGCACGGCGACCCTGGCCTGCGCCCGGACCCGGCCGACGGCAAGGCTGAACTCCGGTTCCATGAAGGGGTTGGCGGGCGCGCCGGTCGAGGCCCGCAGCTCCCGCCACGCCTCCGTATGGCTCGCGCCCAGCTCCCCCGGCGTCACGACGGTGATCCGCACATCGCTCAACTCGACCCCCTGGTCTCCCCCTTGAGCATTCAACGAGCTGCCCCGAAGAGGACGGTACCGGGCGAAATCCCGATACGACAGGGAGCGTCACGCTTCTTCTGGCGCGTGCCGGTCCGTCCGTGCGCCCCTCAGGCCAGTGCCGCCGTGACGGCCGCCTCGGCGTGCAGCCGGGTCGTGGGGAACACCGGGACGGGGCTGTCGTCCGCCCCGATCAGCAGCTCGATCTCGGTGCAGCCGAGGACGACTCCCTGCGCCCCGGCGACGACCAGCTCTCCGATGACCCTCCGGTACGCGGCCCGCGACGCGTCCCGTACGACGCCGAGGCACAGCTCCTCGTAGATCACCCGGTGCACCAGCGCACGCCCCTCGGTGCCGGGTGTGAGGACCTCGATGCCGTGCGCGGCGAGGCGTTCGCGGTAGAAGTCCTGCTCCATGGTGAAGGCGGTGCCCAGCAGGCCGACGCGGGTGAGGCCGCCGGCGCGCACGGCGCCGGCGGTGGCGTCGGCGAGGTGCAGCAGCGGCACCCGGACGGCGCTCTCGACCTGACCGGCGACCTTGTGCATCGTGTTGGTGCAGATCAGCAGCAGATCGGCGCCCGCGGCCTCCAGGCCCCTGGCCGCCTCCGCCAGGATCTCGCCCGCGTGCTCCCACTCCCCCGCCGACTGGAGCTCCTCGATCTCCGCGAAGTCGACGGAGTGCAGGACGCACCGCGCCGAGTGGAGTCCGCCGAGCCGCTCCCTTACGAGTTCGTTGAGGAGCCGGTAGTACTCCGCGCTCGATTCCCAGCTCATGCCGCCGATCAGCCCGATGGTTCGCATCGGCCCACTGTCGCATGTCGCGCGACGCGAACTCGCGGCGATTGACGAGACTTGCCCCGACACCGGCCGGACCCCAGGGAAGGACACCGCCATGGCCTCACTCATCGCAGTCACCGGAGCGAGCGGCCGCGTCGGCGGCCGGGTGGCGCGCCGGCTCTCCGGTGCGGACGCCGCGACCCGGCTGATCGGCCGCGATCCGACACGGCTGCCGGAACTGCCGGGCGCGGTGCCCGCCCACCCCGCCGAGTACGGCGACGGGGAGGCGATGCGGCGGGCGCTGGAGGGCGCCGCGACCTTGTTCCTGGTCTCCGCGCACGAGTCGCCGGACCGGGTGAAGGAGCACTGCACCGCGGTGGACGCGGCGGTCGCGGCGGGCGTCGAGCGGATCGTGTACGTGTCGTTCACCGGCGCCGCGCCGGACGCGACGTTCACCTTCGCCCGCGATCACTGGCACACCGAGCAGTACATCCGCTCGTGCGGGGTGCGCCACACGTTCCTGCGGAACAACTGGTACCTGGGCGCGATCCCGGCGATGACCGGCGCCGACGGCGTGCTGCGCGGGCCCGGCGGCCAGGGCCGGGTCGCCGCCGTCGCCCACGACGACATCGCCGACGCGGCGGCGGCCGTGCTGCTGGACGGCACCCGCACGCACGACAGGGTGGTCTACGACATCACGGGGCCGGCCGCGTTCACCCTCGCGGAGGCCGCCGAGGCCCTGAGCGAGGTCAGCGGCCGCAGCGTGACCTACCACCTGGAGTCCCGCGAGGAGGCGTACGCCTCCCGGGCCGGGTACGGCGCCGAGGAATGGGAGGTGACGGGCTGGGTCACCTCGTACGAGGCGATCGCCGTCGGCGAGATGGCAGGCGTCTCCGACGCCGTCCCCCGCCTGACCGGCCACCCGGCCCAGAACCTCCGGGACTTCCTGGCCGCCCACCCGAGCAGCTGGCGCCACCTGCTGCCGGGCGGCTCCTAGACGGTGCGGCGGCCGGACCGCCAGACCTGGCTCACCAGGGGGACGCCCGGGCGGTAGGCCAGATGGACGTGGCTCGGTGCGTCGAGGAGGACGAGGTCGGCGCGGGCACCGGGGGTGAGGCGGCCGACGTCGGTGCGCCGCAGGGCCGCCGCGCCGCCGGCCGTCGCGGACCACAGGGCTTCGTCGGGGGTCATGCCCATGTCCCGTACGGCCAGGGCGATGCAGAACGGCACGGAGGACGTGAACGACGAGCCCGGGTTGCAGTCCGTCGACAGGGCGACCGTCGCGCCCGCGTCGATGAGCCGGCGGGCGTCGGGCCACTCGGCGCGGGTGGAGAACTCGGCGCCGGGGAGCAGTGTCGCGACCGTCGCGCTGTTCGCGAGCGCGTCGACGTCGGCGTCGGTGAGGTGGGTGCAGTGGTCGGCGGACGCGGCGTCCAGCTCGACGGCGAGCTGCACGCCGGGACCGTGGGTGAGCTGGTTGGCGTGCACCCGGGGCAGCAGGCCCCTGGACCGGCCGGCCGTGAGGATCGCCCGGGCCTGGTCCCCGTCGAACGCGCCCTTCTCGCAGAAGACGTCCACCCAGCGGGCGTACGGGGCACAGGCGTCGAGCATGTCGCCGGTCACGAGCGCGACATAGGTTGCCGGGTCGTCGGCGTGGTCGGGGGACACGATGTGGGCGCCGAGGAAGGTGACCTCGTCCGTGTGGCGCGCGGCGATCCGCAGGGCGCGGGCCTCGTCCTCGACGGTGAGCCCGTAACCGGACTTGGTCTCCATGACGGTGGTGCCCTGGCGCAGGGCCTCCGCGAGATAGCGGGCGACGTTGGCGTCGAGCTGTGCGTCGGTCGCGGCGCGGGTCGCGGCGACGGTGGTGCGGATGCCGCCCGCGGCGTACGGCTGCCCGGACATACGGGCGTTGAACTCCGCGGTGCGGTCGCCGGCGAAGACGAGGTGCGAGTGGGAGTCGACGAAGCCGGGGATCACGGCCCGGCCGCCGGCGTCGAGCCGGTTGTCAGTGGCGGGTGCTTTGCTTTTCTCACCGACCCAGGCGATGCGGTCGCCGTCGATGACGACGGCCGCGTCCTGGATCAGTCCGAGGGGGGTTCCGTCACCGAGGGAGGGGTCGTTCGTGACCAGGCTGGCGATGTTGGTGATGACGGTGGCCGTCGCCGCGACGGCGCTGTTCGTCGTCGCGGGGGCGTTGTTCGTCGTCGCGGGGGCGTTGTTCGTCGTCTCGTGGCCGCTGTTCATGATGCGGGGTGTCTCCTTCAGCCGTGCAGTGCGGCGATCGCGTCCGTCAGGGCTCGTGCCGCGTCGGGGACGGCGGCGTGGACCCCGTCCCGTACGACATGGCGGCCGCCCGCGACCGTATGGCGCACATCCGCTGCCGACCCGGCGAATACCGCTGTCTCAGCTGCCAGACGCGGTGGCGGCCCCGCTGTCCTGACGGTGTCCAGCGCGAGGGTGGTGAAGTCCGCGAGCGCACCGGGCTCGAGGCGGCCGGCCTCGTGCCAGCCCAGCGCCGCGTGGCCGTCCGCCGTGGCGGCCCGCAGCAGCGCGGCCGCCGTCCAGTGGCCGCGGGTGCGCGAGCGCAGGCGCTCGTCGAGTTCCATGGCCCGTGCCTCCTCGAAGAGGTCGATCACCGCGTGGCTGTCGCTGCCGAGGGACAGGGGCGAGCCGGCGGCCTGGAGGGCGGGGGCCGGGCCGATGCCGTCGGCGAGGTCGCGTTCGGTCGTCGGGCACATGCAGGTGCCCGTCGTCGTGCCGCCGAGCAGCGCGATGTCGTCGTCCGTGAGGTGCGTGTTGTGGACGCCGGTGGTGTGCGGGCCGAGCACGCCGTGGTCGGCGAGCAGTTCCGTGGGGGTGCGGCCGTGCGCGGCCCGGCAGGCGTCGTTCTCCGCGGTCTGCTCGGAGAGGTGGACGTGCAGGGGCGCGCTGCGCGCGGACGCCCAGGAGGCGACCGTCGGCAGCTGGGCCGCGGGCACGGCGCGTACGGAGTGGATCGCGGCCCCGATCCGTACGTGCTCGCCGTCCTTCAGCCCGTCGGCCCGCTCGGCCCACGCGTCCGCCGTGCCGTCGCTGAAGCGCAGCTGGTGGGGCTCGGGCGGCTGCCCGAAGCCGGCGGACAGATACGCCGTGTCGAGGAGTGTGATCCGGACACCGGCCTCGCCGGCCGCCGCGATCAGTGCCTCGCCCATCGCGTTGGGATCGGCGTAGGGGACGCCGCCCGGCGCGTGGTGGAGGTAGTGGAACTCGCCGACGGCGGTGATGCCGGCGAGCGCCATCTCGGCGTAGACGGCGCGGGCGAGCGCGAAGTAGCTGTCCGGGGTGAGCCGGGCGGCGACGTCGTACATCACCTCCCGCCAGGTCCAGAACGTGCCCGAGCCGACCTGCACCGTGCCGCGCAGCGCCCGGTGGAACGCGTGGGAGTGGGCGTTCGCGAGGCCGGGCAGCGTGAGGCCGCGCAGCACCTCCGCGCCGGGCGGCGGGGTTTCGGCCCCGTCGCGTACGGCGGTGATGCGGCCGCCCGACACGTCGAGGGCCACGCCCGGTTCGACGTGCGTGCCGAGCCAGGCGTGTTCCAGCCAGTACGTCCTCACCTGCACGCCAGGCCCTCCAGTACGTCGGCGAGTGCGAGCACCCCGGCCACGCAGTCGTCCTCGGCCGCCGACTCGGCCGGGGAGTGCGAGACCCCGGTGGGGTTGCGTACGAACAGCATGGCGGTCGGGACGGACGTGGAGAGGATTCCGGCGTCGTGTCCCGCGCCCGTGCCGAGCACGGGGACGGCGCCGCCGAGGATCTTGTTGAGCTCGTCCCGCAGGGCGTGCTCGAACTCGATCACGGGCGTGAACGACTCCCGTACGACGGCCAGGTCCACGCCGTCACGCGCGGCGCGCTCGCGGGCCGCCTGCTCGACGGCGGCGACGACCGTGTCGAGGGTGGCCTGGTCGGGGGCGCGGGAGTCGAGCCAGCCGCGGACCAGGGACGGAATGGCGTTGACGCCGTTCGGCTCGACGGCGACCTTGCCGAACGTGGCCACCGCGCCCGCGAGTTCCGCCTCGCGGCGGGCGGCGAGGACGGTCTCCGCGTACGTCAGCATCGGGTCGCGCCGGTCGGCGAGCCGGGTGGTGCCGGCGTGGTTGGCCTCACCGGCGAAGTCGAAGCGCCAGCGGCCGTGCGGCCAGATCGCGGACGCGATGCCGACGGCGTCGCCGGTCAGATCCAGGGCGCGACCCTGCTCGATGTGCAGTTCGACGAACGCGCCGACCCGGGAGAGGCGCTCGGGGTCGGGCCCGACGGCGGCCGGGTCGTATCCGGCCGCCTCCATGGCCTGCGGCAGGCTGATCCCGTCGGCGTCCGTGAGTGCGTACGCCTTCTCGCGCGTCAGCTGCCCGGTGGCGAGCCGGGAGCCGACACAGGCAAGCCCGAACCGGGCTCCCTCCTCGTCGCCGAAGTTGGTGACGGCGACGGGGCGGGTGAACTCCGATCCCCTGCGGCGGAGTTCGTCGATTGCGGCAAAGGACGACACGACACCGAGGGGGCCGTCGAAGGCGCCGCCGTCGGGGACGGAGTCCAGGTGCGAGCCGGTGACGACGGCGTCTTGGGCGGCGACGTCCTTGTATGTCGCAGCGCCGAGCCAGGCCCACTGGTTTCCGTTGCGGTCGAGCTCGTACGCGAGACCACGCGCCTCGGCCTGCGCCCGGAACCAGGCCCGGCAGTCACGGTCGGCGGCGGTCCACGCGTAGCGGCGGTACCCGCCGCTGCCGCTGTCGCGGCCCATGGGGCGCAGGTCGGCCCACATCTCCTGGAAGGACGGGGGGTTCTCCCCGGTCACGCACGTTTCCGGAGCCGGAGCTCCGCCCGGGGCCCCCGCCTGTCCGGCAGGACTGCCGGACAGCGGCGGGGTGGCGGAAGGGTCATTCACGCGCCGTCACCCTCTCGCATGGGGATGCGGACCCCGCGCTCCGCGGCCACCGCGTCAGCGGTCTCGTACCCGGCGTCGACGTGCCGGATGACGCCCATCCCGGGGTCATTGGTCAGCACCCGGCGGATCTTCTCGCCCGCGAGCTTCGTGCCGTCCGCGACCGACACCTGGCCGGCGTGGATCGAGCGGCCCATGCCGACGCCGCCGCCGTGGTGGAGGGAGACCCATGAGGCGCCGGACGCGACGTTCACCATCGCGTTGAGCAGCGGCCAGTCGGCGATCGCGTCGGAGCCGTCGAGCATCGACTCGGTCTCGCGGTACGGCGATGCGACGGAGCCACAGTCGAGGTGGTCGCGGCCGATCGCCAGCGGGGCGGCCAGTTCGCCGCTCGCCACCATGTCGTTGAACCGTTCGCCCGCGCGGTCGCGCTCTCCGTAGCCCAGCCAGCAGATGCGCGCGGGCAGGCCCTGGAAGTGGACCCGCTCGCCGGCCATCTTGATCCAGCGGTGCAGCGACTCGTTCTCGGGGAAGAGGTCGAGGATCGCCTTGTCCGTCTTCGCGATGTCGGCGGGGTCGCCGGAGAGGGCCGCCCAGCGGAACGGGCCCTTGCCCTCGCAGAACAGCGGCCGGATGTACGCCGGTACGAAGCCGGGGAACGCGAAGGCCCGGTCGTACCCCGCCAGTTGCGCCTCGCCGCGGATCGAGTTGCCGTAGTCGAAAACCTCGGCGCCCGCGTCCATGAAGCCGACCATGGCCTCCACGTGCCGGGCCATCGATTCACGGGCGCGGGTGGTGAAGCCGGCCGGGTCCTTCGCCGCGTAGGAGGCCATGTCGTCGAAGTCGACGCCGACCGGCAGGTAGGACAGCGGGTCGTGGGCCGAGGTCTGGTCGGTCACGATGTCGATGGGCGCGCCCTCGGCGAGCATCTGGGGCAGCAGTTCGGCGGCGTTGCCGAGCAGGCCGATGGAGAGCGGGCGGCGGGCGTCGCGGGCCTCGACGGCAAGGGACAGCGCCTGCTCGAGGGAGTCGGCGCGCACGTCCAGGTAGCGGTGCTCGATGCGCCGCTCGATGGCGCGCGGGTCGCAGTCGACGCAGATGACGACGCCGTCGTTCATGGTGACGGCGAGCGGCTGGGCGCCGCCCATGCCGCCGAGCCCGGCGGTGAGCGTGATCGTGCCGGCCAGGGTCCCGTTGAACTTCTTGGCGGCGACGGCCGCGAACGTCTCGTACGTGCCCTGGAGGATGCCCTGTGTGCCGATGTAGATCCAGGACCCGGCGGTCATCTGCCCGTACATGGTGAGGCCGAGGGCCTCCAGGCGGCGGAACTCCTCCCAGTTCGCCCAGTCGCCGACCAGGTTGGAGTTGGCGATGAGGACGCGCGGCGCCCATTCGTGGGTCTGCATGACGCCGACGGGGCGGCCGGACTGGACGAGCATCGTCTCGTCCTGCTTGAGGGTCCGCAGCGTGCGCACCATCGCGTCGAAGGAGCGCCAGTCGCGGGCCGCCTTGCCGGTGCCGCCGTAGACCACGAGCTTGTCGGGGTGCTCGGCGACCTCGGGGTCGAGGTTGTTCTGCAGCATCCGGAGGGCGGCTTCCTGCTGCCATCCCAGGGCACTCAGCTCGCTGCCGCGCGGTGACCGTACGGGGCGGGGTCCTGACATGGCGATGCCTCCTCGCGTGATGTATCGATTTCCATTCACATACTCGCTTCCTGAATAGAAGTAGTCAACAGCTGCGGCGCGACCCGCCGGATGATTGGCTGGCCCGCATGACTGTCGACCGCCGGGACCTGGCCGTACGAGCGGCCGTGGAACAGGGACTTCTCACCGAGGAACAGCCCGTCACCGCTCTCCTCGACGTGGCGGGTATCCGCTCGTCGGCGGCGGAGCTGCGGGCCGCCTTCGCCGCCGTCACCGACGCTCCGGTGCTGCACGCCTTCGCGGTCAAGGCCGCCCCTCTGGTGCCCGTCCTCGCACTGCTGCGGGCGGAGGGCATGGGCGCGGAGGTCGCGAGT
The DNA here is from genome assembly GCF_025854275.1 of Streptomyces peucetius. Taxonomy (NCBI): domain Bacteria; kingdom Bacillati; phylum Actinomycetota; class Actinomycetes; order Kitasatosporales; family Streptomycetaceae; genus Streptomyces; species Streptomyces peucetius. The sequence continues at coordinate 3,112,895 of NZ_CP107567.1, forward strand.
CCCGGAGAGCTGGCCCTGGCACGGGCCGCGGGGCTGCCGCCGGACCTGATCGTGCTCGACTCCCCCGCCAAGACCGCCGCCGAACTGCGGGAGGCCCTCGGCCTCGGCATCGCCGTCAACGCGGACAACTGGCAGGAACTCGCCCGCATCGACGCCCTGCTCGCCGGGGGACCGTCCGCCTCACCGCTGGGTCTGCGGGTGAACCCGCAGGTCGGGGGCGGCTCCATCGGGGCGCTCTCGACGGCGACGCCGACATCCAAGTTCGGCGTCGCCCTGTGCGACGAGGGCGCCAGGGACCAGGTCGTACGGGCCTTCCTCGACCGCCCCTGGCTGACCCGGCTGCACGCCCACTCCGGCTCCCAGGGCATGGCGCTGGCCCGGATGACGCAGGGCATCCTCGCGGTGTACGACCTCGCGGAGGAGATCAACGCGGCGGCGGGCCGGCAGCAGATCGACACCGTCGACATCGGCGGCGGCCTGCCGGTCAACTTCGCCTCCGAGGAACACACCCCCGCCTTCACCGAGTACGCCGCGCTCCTGAAGGAGCGCGTCCCCGGACTGCTCGACGGCCGGTACGGCCTGGTCACCGAGTTCGGCCGCTCGCTGCTCGCCAAGCACGGCACGGTCCTCGCCCGCGTCGAGTACGCCAAGTCCGCCGGGTCCAGGCCGATCGCCGTCACCCACGCCGGCGTCCAGGTCGCCACCCGCACCGTCTACGACCCGCTGTCCTGGCCGCTGCGCATCGCCGCGTACGACGCCAAGGGCCGCCCGAGGACGGGTCCCGCGGTCGAGCAGGACGTCGCGGGACCGGCCTGCTTCGCCGGTGACCTGCTCGCGGAGCGGCGCCCGCTGCCGCTGCTGGAGGCGGGCGACATCGTCGCCGCGCTCGACACGGGCGCGTACTACTTCTCCAGCCACTACGGCTACAACAGCCTGCCGAGGACCGCCGTGCACGGCTTCACCACCACGGCCGACGGCGAGGTGCGGTTCGCCACCGTACGGGCGGCCCAGAGCGTCGAGGCGATCGTCGCGGAGTCCGGCGGAGCCCAGCGGGACGCGCTGCTCGGCTGACGCGCCGCTCGGCTGACGCGTCCGGCGCAGCGGGCGCGGGGGGCGCGGGCCGGTGGTTCCATGGCCCCATGGCTACCAACAGCGTCGTCGTGGAGCGCCTGATCCTTGCAGCGCCCGAAGCCGTGTGGCACGCCCTGACCGACATCCGGGGCTGGGAGGGCACGGTCAGCGGCGTCGAAAGGATCGAGGTGCTCTCCAGCGGCGGCTTCGGCGTGGGCACCCGCTGGCGCGAGACCCGGCGGATGCTGGGCAAGGAGACCACGGAAGAGCTGTACGTGACGGCCTGCGAGCCTCCCGAGCGCTATGTGGCGGAGGCCGATTCCCACGGCACGCACTACGTCTCGGAGTGCAGGCTGCTGCCGGCCGCGCCGGAGAGGACGACGGTCCGGCTCACCTTCGCCGCGGAGCCGGCCGACGGGGTCACGGGCGTGCTCGCCAAGGTCTTCGGCCGCCTCGGCGCCAGGACGGCGCGCCAGGCGCTCGCCGGCGATCTCGACGACATCGCCGCCGCTGTCGAGCGCCGCGCCGGCTGACCGCGGACCCGCCCTTCGCCCGGTCGTCGCCGCCTCAGGAGGCAGGCACCGACGCAGGACAGGACAGGACGGGGCGGACCTTATCGGGCGCGGGCATGTTCCGTTGGAAAATGCCAGAACTCACCCCCAGAGGCGCCACAGTGCGTAACCTCTCCGTCACTGCCGCGTTCGTGCGCGGCACACCGAGGCGGGGAGGGGAGTCCGCGTGCCCGGAATCGACGAGTGTCTGCTGCAAGCCATGGTGGTGCCGGGGGCCCGGGGAGCCTCCGTCGTGGACTGGACGAGCGGACTCGCCCTCGGCACCGTCGGGGAGACCCCCGGCGGCGACCACGAGACGACCGCCGCGGAGACCGCCGAACTCGCCCGGATGGCCGCCGAGTACCCGTCGTTCGCGCCGGACGAGCCCCCGGGGGCCGACGGCGCCAAGGGGTTACCCGTCGAGGACCTGATCGTCACCAACCGAACCGGCTACCACGTGATGCGGTTCGTGGAGACCACGTTCGACAGCAGTGTGTTCCTGCATCTGTGGCTCGACCGGGACACCGGCAACCTGGCGCTCGCCCGGCTGCGCCTCGCGGACCTCGCAGAGCGGCTGATCCTCGGATGACCGCAGCGGCCAAGGCGGTCTCCCCCATGCTCGTACGACTGGCGGAGGAACGGGCCACCGGTGTCCTGGTCCGTGACCACGGCGCGCTCTACCTCGCCGACGGCGAGGTCGTGCACGCCGAGAGCCCGGCCGCACCCGGCCTCGACGTCCTGCTGACCGCCGGCGGCCACCTGGCACCCGAAGGGTGGCAGGAGGCGGTCGCCAGGGCCGGCGCGCGCCGCGAGGTGGCGCGCTTCCTCGTCGAGAGCGGCCGGGTCACCGACGGCGCGATGGAGATCTGCCACCTCGGCGCCCTGCACGACGCCGCGTACTTCGCGCTGGCCCCCGGCAGCGGACCGACCCGGTTCCGCTACGGCGTCGCGCACTGGATCGGCACGGTGCGCCCCGTACCCGCCGCGGCGGTCGTACGGGAAGCACGCCGGCGGCGCGGTCTGCTCGACTCCGTGTGGCCGCACCCCGAGGTGGACAACGCCCCGCTGCGGTGCCGTCCCCGCGGCCACGGCGTCTGTGCCACCCGCAGACAGCGGGCGCTGCTGGAGCTCGCCGACGGTGTGCGCACCCCGTCGGCGATCGCCCGGGCCGTCGGCCGGCCCGCCTTCAACACCCTGGTCGAAGTACGGCGGATGGCGGCCGCGGGGCTCGTCGAGACGCCCGCCTCACCCGCCGCGCCGGCCCCGGCCCTTCTGCCCGACCGGGTCACCCAGTTCCCCGACGACCCGGACATCGCCCTGCTACGCCGGCTCCGTGACGCTCTGGAGGCAAGACTGTGACCCACCGCACGACCCACCGGGCCCTGCGCACGCCGTCATGAGGCGCGCTTTGCGGCTGCGTGCCGAAAGGAGACAGCTCATGACGGCCGAGACCGAGGTGCTCGGTGAACTCAGCAGGCTGCGCGCCCGCGTGCCGCAGCTGACCGGTGTGCTCGCCGCGAGCGTCGACGGCCTGGTGCTGGCGACGGACACCGCGGACGCGGAGAGCGTCGCCGCGCTCACGGCCGCCGCCCTCGGAGTCGCGCTGCGGCTGACCGAGGCCACCGGACAGGGCGGCTTCAAGGAGCTGCTCGTAAGGGGCGAGTCGGGTTACGTCGCCACCTACGCGGCCGGCTCCTCGGCCGTGCTGACCGTACTGGCCGAGCCACGCATCAACGTGGGCCGGCTCCATCTCGAGGCCCGCCGCGCCGGCACCCGTATCGGGGACCTGGTGGACGCCGCCCTCGAACGACCGCAGGAGGCCTGACGGATGGCCGCCACCCCCGCGGAACCCCCCGCACGGAACCGCACCGGAACCACCCGCTCCAAAGCCACTACGAGAACGACAACCGACCGACGGAAGGAACGTGCGCCTGCCATGGCCAACACCGAGACCGCGCTCAAGGAAGCCACCACCATCGAGGGCGCCATCGGCGCCGCCCTCGTCGACTACACCAGCGGGATGGCGCTGGGCACCGTCGGCGGCGGCAAGGACCTCGACCTGACCGTCGCGGCGGCCGGGAACACCGACGTGGTCCGCGCCAAGGTCCGCACCATGGAGCACCTGGGCATGAAGGACGAGATCGAGGACATCCTGATCACCCTCGGCTCGCAGTACCACCTGATCCGCCTGATGAAGGGCCGCGGCGCAAACGGCCTGTTCCTGTACCTGGCGCTGGACAAGGAGCGCGCGAACCTGGCGATGGCCCGCCACCAGCTGAAGAAGATCGAGGCCGAACTGGAGGTCTGACCGGCCCTCACCTCACCTCCGGCGCCGCGCCCCTCCGGGCGCGGCGTCACCGGCGGCGATCCCTGTCGTACGGAAGCCCTTGACCGGCTTGCCGACCGGCCCCCCGGCGAGCCAGTCGGTACGCATCCACAGCAGGGTCTCCCGCGCGCGCTCGCGACGGCCCAGCCACACCGCCTTGAGCCACAGGCCCGCCCCGGCGCCCGCGAGCACCGCTCCGCCCGCGGCCGGCAGCGCGAACGAGCTCGCCACGGCGGCCAGGAAGGCGAGCAGCAGCCACCAGCGGCGCGACCGCCGCACCACCCGCAGCGTCACCCGGCGGTCCTGGAGCACGTCGTGCCGCCCGGCACGGGTCGCGCAGCCCGCCAGATGCGTGTACCGGCGGCGCCTCACGAGGGCGACCACGGCGGCGGTGACCAGGAACAGCGCGGCCCCAGCCAGGACGCCGATGCGGCGTCCGGTGAGCCCCGGCAGCAGCAGCCCGGTCCCGGCGGCGACGACCCCCGTCCACCACAGAGGCGCCGCCCCGGCTCTCACGACCACCGCCACTCGCGCCAGCGACTGCGTCCCGCGCCCCACGTCCGTACTCCCTCCGAGAGATCGATGCTGTGGGCGCGGAGGTTAGCGGCCGTATCTGAACGTCGCCTGAGAAAAAGCTCCGCCGAAGCGGACGGCTGCTCTCACTCCGCCGTCACTCCGCGAAGAGGCCGCGCTCCGCTGCCTGCGTGTCGAAGTCCTCCAGGCGGGCCTGCGCGTCCGGGAGTCCGTCGCACATCGCCTCCAGCAGGACCCGCCCGAGCAGCATCGGGGCGCACGCCGTGTCGAAGGCCAGTCCGGTGCCGACGGCCGCCGGGATCAGCAGATCGCTGTGGGCGGCCACCGGGGCGAACGCCGAGTCGGCGACCGTCACCACCGTGAGGCCGGCCGACCGTGCGTACGCCAGGGTTTCCACGACCTCCTTGGGGTGGCGCGGCAGGGCGAAGCACAGCAGCGCGCTCGCACCGGCCCGCCGCGCCGTGTCGATCCGGTCGCAGAGCATCGAGCCGCCCTCGTCGAGGAGCCGTACGTCCGGATGCACCTTGGCGGCGAAGTACGCGAACCCGCGGGCCTGCGAGGAGGCGGCGCGCAGCCCCAGCACCGGCAGCGGCCGGGAGGCCGCCAGCAGCCGGCCGGCCCGCTCGACGGGCCCCGGCTGCGCGAGCATCTCGGCCAGGTGCCGCAGATTCTCGATCTCGGCCTGCACGGCCTGCTGGTACTCGTTGTACGTGTCGTCGACGGCGTCCCGGCCGCTTTCGGCCTCCTGCGGCACCACCTCGCGCAGATGCCGGCGCAGCGCCGGATAGCCGTCGAACCCCAGGGCGACGGCGAAGCGCGTCACGGACGGCTGGCTGACCCCGGCAAGCTCGGCGAGCTCCACGCTGGACAGGAACGGCACGTCCGCGGCCCTGCGCACCATGCAGTGCGCGATGCGGCGCTGGGTGGGGGTGAGCCGATGCCCCTCGAACAGCAGCTGCAGTCGTGCGGCAGGGCTGTCGCTCATGCCATCCCCCTCGTCCGGCCCGCTTATTCAGTCAAAGAGAACTCTGCATGAGGATATGCAGGGCGGGCAAGGCGGACCAGGGCCCGCTCCTGCTGTCCCCGGGGGAAACACGGGGGCTGTCCCCACTGACGCGGCGGTCCGCCGGCCGTAGCTTCGACGGTATGGAAGCCCGCGATCCCGAGCTCGAGAAGGAGCTCGACGCCACCCTCCGCGCCCGCCGCGACCTGGGCGAGGACTACGACTCCGCACTCGTCGAGTCGTTCCTCGAGAAGGTCGGGGAACGTCTCGACGCCACGGTCGACCGCCGGGTGCGGCGTCAGGCCGCCGAGCAGCAGATGACCGTGGCCCGCGGCGCCGGGCGGCAGCGGTCCGCCGACAGCTTCGGCGAGCGTTTCGGTTTCGGCATCGTCACGATGATTCTGGCCATCCCGCTCTCGGCGATCGGCGTGGCCAACGCCGGACTGCCCGGGCTGGTCGTCACCTGGCTAGGCATCGTCGGCGTGAACGTGGCCCACACGGCACAGGCCTGGCCCTGGCAGCAGCGCGGGTCGCGGAGCACCGGCTCCGACTGGAACGACTGACCGCGCCGGCCAGCCACCGGGCCGGGACGACTGAACGCGGGGACCGCCGCACCCCCGGCCCGGGAGCCGGAGGGCGGGACGACGGCGGTCCCCGCGCAGGACACGGGCCGGGTCAGAACCGGCCTGGCGTGTCCGGGGCGTCCGTGGAGTCCGGGAGCCGCTCCGGAAGTCCTGTGACGCCGCCAGTGGTGCCGGCCGGGACACCTGCCCGGTCCCCCTGCCGACGTCCGTCACTGTGCCGGACACGTGTTAAGCGGGTGCTGCGCGGACATGTCGCGCCCGTACCGATTGCGCGAAAGGACGTCCGCGCAGGACTACTTGGCGCCCTTGGCCAGGAACGACAGCAGGTCCTGACGGCTCACCACACCCGTCGGCTTGCCCTCGACGAGCACGATCGCCGCGTCCGCCCCGCCGAGCACCGACATCAGGTCGCCCACCGGCTCGCCGGAGCCGACCTGCGGCAGCGGCGCCGACATGTGCTTCTCCAGCGGGTCGCCCAGCGACGCGCGCTGCGTGAACAGCGCGTCCAGCAGCTCCCGCTCGACGACGGAACCGATGACCTCGGCGGCCATCACGTCCGGGTGGCCGGCGCCCGGCTTGACGATCGGCATCTGGGAGACGCCGTACTCGCGCAGCACCTCGATGGCCTGGCCGACGGTCTCCTCCGGGTGCATGTGCACCAGGCTGGGGATGCCGCCGTGCTCCTTGTCGCGCAGGACGTCGCCGACGTTCGCGGCGCCCTCGCCCTCCAGGAAGCCGTAGTCGGCCATCCACTCGTCATTGAAGATCTTGCTCAGGTAGCCGCGGCCGCTGTCGGGCAGCAGCACGACCACGACGTCGTCGGGGCCGAGCCGCTCCGCGACGCGCAGCGCCGCGACGACCGCCATGCCGCAGGAGCCGCCCACCAGCAGGCCCTCCTCCTTGGCGAGGCGGCGCGTCATCTGGAAGGAGTCCTTGTCGGACACGGCGACGATCTCGTCGGTCACGGTCCGGTCGTACGCGGACGGCCAGAAGTCCTCACCGACGCCCTCGACGAGGTACGGACGGCCGGAGCCGCCGGAGTAGACCGAACCCTCCGGGTCCGCGCCGATGATCTTGACCTTGCCGTCACTGACCTCCTTCAGATACCGGCCGGTGCCGGAGATCGTGCCGCCGGTGCCGACGCCGGCGACGAAGTGCGTGATCCGCCCGTCCGTCTGGTCCCACAGCTCGGGCCCGGTGGTCTCGTAGTGCGAGCGCGGGTTGTTCGGGTTGGAGTACTGGTCGGGCTTCCAGGCACCCGGCGTCTCCCGCACCAGCCGGTCGGAGACGTTGTAGTACGAGTCCGGGTGCTCCGGGTCGACGGCCGTGGGACACACGACGACCTCGGCCCCGTAGGCGCGCAGCACATTGATCTTGTCGGTGGACACCTTGTCCGGGCAGACGAAGATGCACTTGTAACCCTTCTGCTGGGCCACGATGGCAAGGCCGACACCGGTGTTGCCGCTCGTCGGCTCGACGATCGTGCCGCCGGGCTTGAGGGCGCCGCTCTCCTCGGCCGCCTCGATCATCCGCAGCGCGATCCGGTCCTTCACCGACCCGCCGGGGTTGAAGTACTCGACCTTGGCGAGGACGGTCGCCGAAATGCCTGCGGTCACGTTGTTCAGCCTCACCAGCGGGGTGTCGCCGACAAGACTGATCATCGAGTTGTGGATACGCACAATGTTCTCCGGGGTCTCCGTGATGGTTCGCCCAGCGTAAGCGGGCGGGCGCGGGATTGGGCGACGGTTGCTACGGGGCAGTTAGCTCTTGTACGGCGACGAGGCCCGCGAGGGCCGTGGCCCCAGCGGTGGCCGCGGCCCCGCGGGCTGCGAGGAGGTGGCTCGGACTGTGTCCAGAGCGAGGGTGGCGCGGCGCATCGCGGCCGGCGCGGCATACGGCGGGGGCGGCATCGGGCTGCTCGGAGCGGCGGGACTGGGCCTGGTCCTCGCCGAGGTCCACCTGGCGAAACGCACGGTCGGCGGGGGCCGGGCCCCGATCCCGCCTCGCGGCGACGGTCTGTACGGCCTGGCCTTCGGCCGGGAGAACCCGCTGCGCCTCGGCATCCTCGGCGACTCGACCGCTGCCGGCCAGGGCGTGCGCCGGGCGGGCCAGACGCCCGGGGCGCTGCTGGCCTCGGGCCTCGCGGCGGTGGCGGAGCGCCCCGTGGAGGTCCGGAACATCGCGCTCCCGGGGGCGCAGTCGGACGACCTCGAACGCCAGGTCACCCAGCTCCTCGCGGACCGGAGCCGCACGCCGGACGTCTGCGTCATCATGATCGGCGCGAACGATGTCACCCACCGGATGCCGCCCACCCAGTCGGTGCGGTACCTGGCCTCCGCGGTGCGGCGGCTGCGCACGGCCGGCACCGAGGTCGTCGTCGGCACCTGCCCGGACCTGGGGACGATCGAACCGGTCTATCAGCCACTGCGCTGGATGGCACGCCGCGTGAGCCGGCAACTGGCCGCGGCGCAGACCATCGTGGTCGTCGAGCAGGGCGGGCGCACGGTCTCCCTGGGCGACCTGCTCGGCCCCGAGTTCGCGGCGAACCCCCGGGAGATGTTCGGCGTCGACAACTACCATCCGTCGGCGGAGGGCTACGCGACCGCGGCGATGGCGGTACTGCCGACCCTGTGCGCGGTCCTCGGCCTCTGGCCGGAGACGGACGCGCTGGACGCCGACCGGCACGAGGACATGCTGCCGGTGGCCCGGGCGGCCGCGACGGCCGCGTCCGAGGCGGGCACCGAGGTCACGGGTGCGCGCGCCCCGTGGGCCCTGCTCAAGCACCGCCGACGCCGCCGCCTCCCCGCCACGGCGGACGCCCCGCCGTCCACCACCGCGTCTCCGCAGCCGGCGGAGGACCGGGTGGGGCCGACGTAACGGGTGGCTCGGGGCCGGTTGCGCGTGGCCGCTGCTCAGGGTGCCGGGCGCGTGGCCGCGCCGGGCCTTCCCCTACCCGCCCCTTCCGGGAACCGGGCTCCTCCCCCTATGCCTGGCGGCGTGGGGGGACGCCCAGGGCCCGTACCGCTTCACGCGGCGTTTTCGGGCGCTCTGCCCCCGCGCCCGCGCCCCCGCGCCTCAAACGCCGGCGGGGCCGACACAGTCAGCCCGTCCGGCGTTTGAGGACACCGCGCGTGGGCGGTAGGCGGATCCGGGCGGAGCCCGGTTTCGGGAAGGGGCGGGGTGGGGAAAAAGCCCGCACCCCGGACGTAAGCAAGCGCCCGCTTAGAAAAGAGGCCCGCATCACACCATCCGCACAGTGACCAACGCGGTACGTCCGGGTAACTTCCCAACCAGCCCTTCCGTCTTCCCCTCATGGAGCCGTGATGCCCGAAGCCGTGATCGTCTCTGCCGCCCGTTCCCCGATCGGCCGGGCCTTCAAGGGCTCGCTCAAGGACATTCGTCCCGACGACCTGACTGTCGAGATCGTCCGGGCCGCGCTCGCCAAGGTGCCCGAGCTCGACCCGCGCGACATCGACGACCTGATGCTCGGCTGCGGCCTGCCCGGCGGCGAGCAGGGCAACAACCTGGGCCGCATCGTGGCCGTCCAGATGGGGATGGACCACCTCCCCGGTTGCACCGTCACCCGCTACTGCTCCTCGTCGCTCCAGACGTCCCGGATGGCGCTGCACGCCATCAAGGCCGGCGAGGGCGACGTCTTCATCTCCGCGGGTGTCGAGATGGTGTCCCGGTTCGTGAAGGGCAACTCCGACAGCCTGCCGGACACGCACAACCCGTTCTTCGCCGAGGCGGAGGCCCGTACTGCCGCCGTCGCCGAGTCCGAGGGCTCCACCTGGCACGACCCGCGCGAGGACGGTCTCGTCCCGGACGCGTACATCGCCATGGGGCAGACCGCGGAGAACCTGGCCCGCAGCAAGGGCATCACCCGCCAGGAGATGGACGAGTTCGGTGTCCGGTCGCAGAACCTCGCGGAGGAGGCCATCAAGAACGGCTTCTGGGAGCGCGAGATCACCCCGGTCACGACGCCCGACGGCACCGTCGTCAGCAAGGACGACGGCCCGCGCGCCGGCGTGACCCTGGAGGGCGTGCAGGGCCTCAAGCCCGTCTTCCGCCCCGACGGTCTCGTCACGGCCGCCAACTGCTGCCCGCTGAACGACGGCGCCGCCGCGCTCGTCATCATGAGCGACACCAAGGCCCGCGAGCTCGGCCTGACCCCGCTCGCCCGGATCGTCTCCACCGGCGTCTCCGGTCTCTCCCCCGAGATCATGGGCCTCGGCCCGGTCGAGGCGTCCAAGCAGGCGCTGCGGCGGGCGGGCCTGACCACGTCGGACATCGACCTGGTCGAGATCAACGAGGCGTTCGCCGCGCAGGTCATCCCGTCCTACCGCGACCTCGGCTTCGACCTGGACAAGGTCAACGTCAACGGCGGCGCGATCGCGGTCGGCCACCCCTTCGGCATGACCGGCGCACGGATCACCGGCACGCTGATCAACAGCCTCCAGTTCCACGACAAGCAGTTCGGCCTGGAGACGATGTGCGTGGGCGGCGGCCAGGGCATGGCCATGGTCATCGAGCGGCTGAGCTGAGCCGTAGCGGAGGGTAGGGGCCGCCCGAGGAACTAGGGCGGCACCTGCCCGCAGCGGTGGCGAAGCGAACGCGACCCAAGAACAAGCGCGGCTGAGCTGAGCCCGGACCCGGTCCCGGCGGGCGACCGGGGCCGGATCTCAGTTCGTGACTGAATCTCCCCCAGGATGTGACCTATCTCCTGGGGGAGCCTCTTTTTGCAGGTCACAGCTGCCCCACTGATGAACCCCAGGCACAAAGTCCTGTCCAATTCGTGACGTAATGCACTGACAGGGGGCGCGGGTTCATCGCAAGCTGATGTAGAAGTCGGGGGGATCCGATTGAAACCGGGAGTACGTCAGTGAGCGCCATGTCTCTTGCCCTGCTGCTGACCACGGCCGCCGCCACGGCCGTGGGCGCCGCTGCCCTGCACGCCGCCCGTGGGCTCCGTAAGCAGGTCACCGCCCTGCGCACAGAGCTCGCCGAGGCGTCCGGGCCCGCCCGCGCCGCCGCCGCCGTGCCACAGGCCCGCTCCAGCGACGCCGCCGAGATACGCGCGGCCGTCGCCGAGGCGCTCGCCGAGGAGCGGGAGCGGGAGCTGGCCGAGGCGCGGGCCTTCTGGGCCGCGCAGGAGGCCCGCGACGCCGCGGACGCCTCCGCGCGCTACTCCGGCGAGGGCTCCGCGTCCGCGCTCGGCGGCCTGTCCGGCATCGGCGACGACATCCCGCCGTTCTACGTCCCGCGCCAGGCCGACTTCGTGGGCCTGGAGTCGATGGACCTGGACGCGGTCGAGGGGCTCGACGGGCTGGACGACATGGCGGATCTGCCCGAGGTGACCGAGTTCGCCGAGGACTCCCCCGAACTGGCCGCGGCCCGCCGCCGCCACCCCTCGCACCCCGACTTCGTTCCGGTCCAGACCCCGGTCGTCACCGACCACGAGCGGACCGTGTCCAAGCTCGAGGAGCTGGCCGAGACGGGCACGGAGCTGGCGGACGTCCGCCCCGGCCCGCTGGGCACGCTGGACGTGTACGTCTTCACCGACGGGACGACCCTGTGCATGACGCCGGGCCACCGCGAGACCGCCGAGCGCCTCGCCGACTCGTTGCGCGCCGGTGATGCGCCGGTGCTGCTGGGCGGCTCGGGAGTGTCCGGCGCGTACGCGCTGACCTTCTCGTGCGGCGAGGAGAGCGTGTACATCCTCGCGGACCGCGTGATCGCGTCCCACTGACCCCGACCTCCGGCCGTCCCGGCCGGGACGCGGCGGGAGCCCCGCAGCGGCACCGCAGCGGTCCTACAGCCCCGACCGCTGCTCCGCGGACCTCACCAGTGCGACGGCCTCGTCAACGGCGCGTGACGCCGCCGGCACCGAGCGAAGCGCCTCGGCCAAATCGTTCGCAGCCACCAGCACCTGGTCGGCGACCGTGAACACCCCGGCGTCCGGCATGGTCCTCGGCTCCCGCTCCGGCTCCTCGATCCGCTGCGCCCTGGCGGACAATTCCCTGGCCAGGGCCAGTGCCTCCGCCGCCGCGCCCCTCTGCAGCCGGCTCTGCGGCGCGGCCCGCAGACGGTCCGCGAAGCGCTCCGCCGCAGCGGTCAGTTCCGTCGTATCAAGCACTCCGCGACCCTACGCGCCCGCGCGGGACTGTTGCCAATACGCACGGGCTCAGGCACGGTGGCGTGAAGAGCACACGCGCAATGCGTCCGGAGGCGCCGATGTCCCAAGTCTTCTCCGAAGAGACCCACCGAAATCTGCTCTCCCGAATCCCCGAGTGCACCGGTCGTGCCGTGTCCGACTGGATCCGCACCGTCGAGGAAGGACCGTCTCTCTTCAATTTCGAGGAGAAGGTCAGCTGGCTCCGGGGCGAACACAACCTCGCTTACGGCCACGCCAAAGCGATCATCCACGAGTACGACCTGAGGCGCGCCGCGCGCAAGCTGCTCTAGGCGCTTCAGGTGCCGCACGCGACCGAAGGGCCCGCAGGCAGTGCCTGCGGGCCCTTCGTACGGCTGCCGCCCGGCCGGAGGCCGGGCGGCGGAGCCGGCTAGTCCTCGCCGCTGAAGATGGCCACCAGACGCAGCATCTCCAGGTAGATCCAGACCAGCGTCACCGTCAGGCCGAAGGCCGCGAGCCAGGACTCCTGGCGCGGCGCACCGTAGGTGATGCCGTCCTCGATCTCCTTGAAGTTCAGGGTCAGGAAGAAGCAGCCGATCAGGATCGCCAGGATGCCGACGATCGCGCCGATCGGGCCGAAGCTGCGCAGACCGCCGTCCTCGGCGACGCCGAAGACCACCAGCAGCAGGTTCACGGCCAGCACGGCGATGAAGGCGAGCGCGATGGTCATGCCGATGCGGGCGTACCGCGCGGTGACCCGGATCCAGCGCTGCTTGTACACGAACAGCATCGCGCCGGTGACGGCCATGGTGCCGACCACCGCCTGGAACGGCGCACCGTCCCAGCGGGTGTTGAACATCTCGCTGATCACGCCGAGGAAGATGCCCTCGAAGGCCGCGTAGCTCAGGATCAGCGCGGGCGACGGCGTCCGCTTGAAGGACTGGACGATCGCGAGGACGAAGGCGACCAGGGCCGAGCCGATGGCGATCCCGTAACTGGTGGGCGACACCGGCAGCAGGGCCCATGCGAGGACCGCGCCGAGCACCACGGTGCCCAGCGTCATGCCCGTGCGCGTGACGACGTCGTCCATCGTCATGACGTCCGTACGGACCGGTGCCGGGGCACCGTGCTGCGTGCCCGCCGGGGCGTAGGGGTTGGTCGCGTAGGGGTTGCCGGCGCCCTGGGCGTAGGGGTTCGTTCCTACGGCGGGGCCCCCGGCCTGCGGCTGCTGCGCGTTGAAGCCGGCGTAGCCGTTGTCACGGCTGAACCCCCGTCGCGAGAAGACCGGGTTGCTGCTCCTCATCTCACTCCTCCTTGGCCACCGTGCGCGGCCTAGAAGTCAAGAGTAATGGGCAAGCAAAGAGAACGCCCTAGTGCTCGGGGAGGATCTTTCCGAGATCGTGACACGGGGGCGGCGGTCCGGGGGACCGGCGTGGCGGGGGCGACGGGGCGTCGAGTGCCCGGAGCCGGACTTGAACCGGCACGCCCCGAGGGGCAGCGAGGTTTAAGCTCGCCGTGTCTGCATTCCACCACCCGGGCGTGGCGCGAGGGCTCCGCGTCGGATCACGAGCCTATCGGTGCAGATCGCTCGCCCATCTGGACGATGGCCCGATCTTGGCCTGTTCCAGAGGCTCCTGAGGGAGCGTCAGGCCAGATAAGAGAGTATTCGCGCGCCCCTCCCGGCGCATGGGAGCACCGCCACGGACCGCCGGGATTGACGGAAAAGCGCCCTCCGCTCCCCCATGGCCCCTCAGGGCGCCCGTCATCCCAAAGGAGGAGGAACGTGGCGCCCGGTCCGACCCGAGAGGGCCCTGGGAACGGGCACCGGGACTGACGATCCGCGGCGCCGGCGCGGACAGGATGGTGTCGACCCCACAGAACACCTCGACAGGAGCTCTCCTCGTGACCACCACCCCCATCGCTCACCGCGCCACCGCAGTGGCGGCCCGCGCCACGGACCTGTCCAAGGTCTACGGACAGGGCGAGACCCAGGTGGTCGCGCTGGACCATGTGAGCGTCGACTTCCGGCAGGCCGAGTTCACCGCGATCATGGGCCCGTCCGGCTCGGGCAAGTCGACGCTGATGCACTGCGTCGCCGGCCTGGACAGCTTCAGCTCCGGCTCCGTACGCATCGGTGAGACCGAACTCGGCAGCCTGAAGGACAAGCAGCTGACGCAGCTGCGCCGCGACAAGATCGGCTTCATCTTCCAGGCGTTCAACCTGCTGCCGACGCTGACCGCGCGGGAGAACATCACGCTCCCGATGGACATCGCGGGCCGCAAGCCCGACCAGGAGTGGCTGCAGCGGGTCATCGACATGGTGGGTCTGCGGGACCGGCTCGGTCACCGGCCGACGCAGCTCTCCGGCGGCCAGCAGCAGCGCGTCGCCGTGGCTCGCGCCCTGGCGTCCCGGCCGGAGATCATCTTCGGCGACGAGCCGACCGGGAACCTGGACTCCCGCTCCGGCGCCGAGGTGCTCGGCTTCCTGCGCAACTCCGTGCGCGAGCTCGGCCAGACCGTGGTCATGGTGACCCACGACCCGGTGGCCGCGTCCTACGCCGACCGGGTGATCTTCCTGGCGGACGGCGCGATCGTCGACGAGATGCACAGCCCCTCCGCGGACGGCGTGCTCGACCGTATGAAGGCCTTCGACGCCAAGGGCCGCACGAGCTGACGCCCGCCGGGGCAGCCGCGCCTGCCCCGCCCCCAGACCTCCTTCTCGTCACTGTCCGGCCCGCGGCCGGCCCGCCGGGCCGGCCGTCGCGCCCCGACGCCCACTTCCAGGACACCCACATGTTCCGTACCGCCTTGCGCAACGTGCTTGCGCACAAGGCCAGGCTGCTGATGACCGTGCTCGCCGTGATGCTCGGCGTCGCCTTCGTCTCCGGCACCCTGGTCTTCACCGACACTCTCGGCAATGCCTACCGCAACCAGTCCGCCAAGAGCTACGACGACGTCGCCGTCGCCGTGACGACCTACATCGACCCGAGCGACGCCGAGAAGGACGCCGGCGTCGACGAGAAGACCCTGGAGAAGATCCGGGGCATAGACGGCGTGGCATCGGCCGCGGGCCGGGTCTCCGGCTTCGCCGGCGTGGCCGACCAGGACGGCAGGCTCATCGGCAACGGCTGGTCCAACACCGGGGCGAACTACGCCCCCGTCAAGGACGGCACGGACCCCGCGTACACCTTCACCAACGGTGCGGGGCCGCGCGAGGACGACGAGATCGCCCTCGACAAGGACTCCGCCGCCAAGGGCGGGTACGAGGTCGGCGACACCGTGCGGGTGGCCACCAACGGCCCGGTGAAGGAGTACACCCTCGCCGGCGTCTTCACCACCGAGGACGGCGCGGTCAACGCGGGCGGCAGCCTGGTCCTCTTCGACACCGACGTGGCCCAGCGGCTGTACCTCCAGCCCGGGTACTTCGCGGACGTCACCGTGACCCGAGAGCCCGGCGCGTCCGACGCGAAGATTCTCGCCGCCGTGGAACCGCTGCTGCCCGAGGACTCCGAGGTGCAGACCGGCAAGGAGCTGGCGGACGAGCAGGCCGAGCAGATCGAGAGCGGCCTGTCGAACCTGAACACGATGCTGCTCGCGTTCGCGGCCATCGCCCTGTTCGTCGGCGTCTTCCTGATCGCCAACACCTTCACCATGCTGGTCGCCCAGCGAACCAAGGAGCTGGCGCTGCTGCGCGCCGTCGGCGCATCCCGCCGTCAGGTGAAGCGCTCCGTGATCCTCGAGGCGCTGGTCGTCGGCGCGATCGCCTCCGTGGTGGGCTTCCTGCTCGGCCTGGGGCTCGCGACCGGTCTGCGCTCCGCGATGAGCACCTTCGGTGCGAAGGTGCCCGCCGGACCGCTGGTCGTCTCGCCCACCGCCGTGGCCGCCGCCCTGGCCGTCGGTGTGGTGATCACGGTGCTGGCGGCGTGGCTGCCCGCCCGCCGGGCCGCCAAGATCCCGCCGGTCGCGGCGATGAGCAGCGTGCACGCGGTGGCGACCACCAGGTCGCTGGTGCTGCGGAACACCATCGGCGGTGTGCTCACCCTGCTGGGCGCCGCCGCGATCGTCGCCGGTGCGGCGGCGGGCTCCGACGGCCGAATGATCATCGGGGGCGGCGCGTTCCTGGCGCTGGTCGGCATCATCGTCCTGATCCCGCTGCTGTCCCGCCCGGTGATCGCGCTGGTGCGGCCGCTGCTGAAGGGCGTCTTCGGGGTCTCGGGCAAGCTCGCCGGGCAGAACGCGGTGCGCAATCCGCGCCGTACGGGAGCCACCGCCTCCGCGCTGGCGATCGGTCTCACCCTGGTCACCGGGATCTCCGTGCTCGGCGCCACGATGGGCCGGGCCGTGGACCAGATGACCACGGACAACATCCGGGCCGACTACATGGTCTCGATGGCCGGCGGCGGCGCGCTGGACAAGTCGGCGCTGGACGCGATCGAGAAGGCGAAGGGCATCGGCGCCGTCTCCCCGCAGCAGGCGTCCTCGATGGAGATCAAGGGCGAGTGGCACTCGGCGTCCGCGGTCACCCCGGGCGACGTGGAGAAGGTCTTCGACCTGGAGACGGTCACCGGCTCGCTCGCCACGCTCGGCAAGGGGCAGATCGCGGTCGACGAGGACACCGCGAAGTCGAACGGCTGGAAGACCGGTGACACCCTGCCCGCCGAGTTCGGCGAGGAGGGCAAGAAGGAGAAGAAGACCCTGACGGTCGGCGCCGTCTACAAGGGCAACGAGTTCCTCTCGCCGATCCTGGTCGCCACCGACGTCGTGGCTCCGTACGAGCCCAAGCCGTACATCCCCGAGATCTGGGTGACGATGGACGGCGGCGCGACCGCGGCGAACGAGCAGGCGCTGGTCGACGCGCTCGGCGACAACCCGGCGATGAGCATCATGGACCAGCAGGACATCCGGAACATGTTCGGCGGCTTCATCAACACGGCGCTGAACATCATGTACGGGCTGCTGGCGATGGCCCTGATCATCGCGGTGCTCGGTGTCATCAACACCCTGGCGATGTCCGTCTTCGAGCGTCAGCAGGAGATCGGCATGCTCAGGGCGATCGGGCTTGACCGCGGCAAGGTGAAGCGGATGGTCCGGCTGGAGGCGGTGGTGATCTCGGTCTTCGGCGCGGTGGTCGGCATCGGTCTCGGCTCGTTCCTCGCGTGGGCGATCGGCGAGACGATCCGCAAGGAGATCCCCGGTTATGTGCTGGTCATGCCGTGGGACCGGATCGGGATCTTCCTGCTGCTGGCCGGAGTGGTCGGCGTGCTGGCCGCGATGTGGCCGGCGCGCAGCGCGGCGAAGCTGAACATGCTGACGGCGATCAAGACGGAGTAGCGACCCGGCGGACGGGCCGAAGGCCCCGTGGCGTGTGCCGTACGCACGCCACGGGGCCTTCGGCCGTTGTGCGGTCAGCGCCAGTCGCCGGTCCGCAGCGGCACTCCCGAGCTGCCGCTGTCAGGGGTCCTCACGGCGAGGATCTGGTTGACGCCGATCCTGTTGCGCTCGAAGGAGACCGCGGAGGCGGCCATGTAGAGCCGCCACACCCGGGCACGGCCGGCCGAGGTGAGCCGCGCCGCCTGCGGCCAGGCGCTCTCCAGGTTCGTGACCCAGGCGCGCAGCGTGCGGGCGTAGTGCTCCCGGATCGCCTGGACGTCGCGGACCTCGAAGCCTGCCTCCTCCAGCGTGGCGACGGTACGGCCCAGGGGCGCGAGTTCGCCGTCGGGGAAGACGTACCGGTCGATGAACTCGTCGACGTGGTAGGCCGACTCGTCCTTCTCGGGCCGGCGGGCGATCTGGTGGTTCAGCAGCCGGCCGCCGGGCGCGAGGAGGGAGAACAGCTGGTCGGCGTACTCCCGGTAACGCACCCGCCCGACGTGCTCGGCCATCCCGATGGACGAAATCGCGTCGTACGGACCGTCCCTGACGTCGCGGTAGTCCTGGACCCGGATCTCGACGCGGTCGGTGAGACCCTCGTCGGCGATGCGCTTGCGGGCGTAGACGGCCTGCTCGCGGGAGAGGGTCACGCCGGTGACCCGGGCGCCGTACTCACGGGCCGCGTGGACGGCCATCGAGCCCCAGCCGCAGCCCACGTCGAGAAGCCGGTCGCCCTCCCGCAGCCCGAGCTTGCGGCAGACCAGGTCCAGCTTGTCGCGCTGCGCCTCCTCCAGGGTGCCCGCGTCGTCCCAGTAGGCGCACGAATAGACCATGGACGGCCCGAGCACGAGCTCGTAGAAGTCGTTGCCGACGTCGTAGTGGTGGCTGATGGCCTCCTTGTCCCGCCGCCTGGTGTGCAGCGGACCGGTGCGGCGGCGCACCTCCTCCGGGGGCGGGGGCGGGGGCGGCAGCACCCCGCCGAGTTTCAGCAGACCGCGGGCGGCGGCCCGCAGCCGGGGGTCGCGCACCGGGTGGACGGCGGTCTTCTGGTCGGCGCCGCGTTCCCAGAGAATCCCGGCGAGCACGTCCAGCGCCTCGTACAGATCGCCGTCGATGTCGATCTCCCCGGCGACCCAGGCCCGCGCGAGCCCCAGCTCACCCGGCCGCCACAACAGCCGCCGCAGGGCGCGCCGGTGGCGTACGACGAGGGTGGGCGCGCCCGGCGGCCCGGATTCACTGCCGTCCCAGGCGCGGATGCGTACGGGGAGCGGGGCTCCCAGCAGCTCCTCGGCAAGAGTGGTCAGCCGCAGCGCGGCATCGGCCATGGCACACACCTCCGTGACGGTGGTTCCCACGAACGCCCGGCAGTCCCGCGCCGGCGGGTCTGCACGGTGCACTTCCCTCAACAATGCGACCACCGTGAGTGTTTCCCCGCGCTACGCCGCGCACAGCGAATCAGCCACGGATGGCACCTGGTCGGCCCCAACCGACGCCCGCGCGGCTCCGAAGATTGCGTTCCGGCCCGGCAGCCAGGGCGCCCACCCGGGCGCGGGGCGCCCGGCCCGGCCGACCCGGACGCGAGGGCAGCCCGGACGCGAGGGCGACCCGGACGCGAGGGCGACCCGGACGCGAGGGCAGCGCGGCACGCAGCCGGCGCGGGGCGACCGGACGGCATGGCGCGGCCCGGCTGACCGGCGCGGGCGCCGGGCCGGCGGGGGCGGGGTCGGGCTGCCGGCAGGCGGGGTGGCGCTCCTGCGCGGCCCGCCGGCGCGGGCCCCGGCTCGGCGGGGGCGGGGTTGGGGCGCGGCGAGACCGCGGTCGGGCAGCCCGGATGCGAGGGCGCGGCCCCCCCTGAGCCCGGCCTGGCGTGCCGGCGGCGCGGGAACGCCGAAGGGGCCGCCCGCACCACGGATGGCGGACGGCCCCTTCGGCAGGGCGAGCGGTACCGCTAGGAGGCCTTGGCCTTCTCGGACTCCGGCTTGGCGGCGACCGGAGCCGGCTTGGCCGCCTCGTAGAACTCCTCGCGCGGGGACTCCATCGCGCCGAGGGAGACGACCTCGCGCTTGAGGAACATCGCCAGCGTCCAGTCGGCGAACACGCGGATCTTGCGGTTCCAGGTCGGCATGGCCATGCCGTGGTAGCCACGGTGCATGTACCAGGCCAGCCGGCCCTTGAGCTTGATCTTGACCTTGCCCATGACGATCATCGCGACGCCCTTGTGCAGGCCGAGACCGGCGACCGCACCCTTGTTCGCGTGCTCGTAGGACTTCTGCGGGAAGCCGCGCATCCCGGAGATGACGTTGTCGCCGAGGACCTTGGCCTGGCGCAGCGCGTGCTGCGCGTTCGGCGGGCACCAGGCGTTCTCGACGCCGGCCTTGCGGGCGGCCATGTCGGGGATCTGGGCGTTGTCGCCCGCGGCCCAGATGTAGTCGCTGCCGTTGACCTGGAGGTTCTCGTTGCAGTCGACGTGGCCCCGGGGGCCGAGCGGCAGGCCGTAGCGGGCCAGCGCCGGGTTCGGCTTCACGCCGGCCGTCCACACGATGGTGTTGGAGTCGACCTCGAGGCCGTTCTTCAGCACCACATGGCCGTCGACGCAGGAGTCCATGGAGGTGGAGAGGTAGACCTCGACCCCACGGCCCTCGAGGTGCTCCTTGCCGTACTTGCCCAGCTTCGGGCCGACCTCGGGAAGGATCTTGTCGGCGGCGTCGACGAGGATGAAGCGCATGTCCTCGCGCTTCACATTGTTGTAGTACTTGGCCGCGTCACGGGCCAGGTCCTCGACCTCGCCTATGGTCTCGGCGCCGGCGAAGCCGCCGCCGACGAAGACGAAGGTGAGCGCCTTGCGGCGGACGTCCTCGTCGGTCGTCGAGTCGGCCTTGTCGAGCTGCTCGAGGACGTGGTTGCGCAGGCCGATGGCCTCCTCGATGCCCTTCATACCGATGCCCTGCTCGGCGAGGCCGGGGATCGGGAAGGTGCGCGAGATCGCGCCGAGCGCGACGACCAGGTAGTCGAAGGGCAGCTCGTACGCCTCGCCGACGAGCGGCGAGACGGTCGCGACCTTGCGGTCCTGATCAATGGTCGTGACCCTGCCGGTGAGAACCTCTGCCTTGGGCAGCACGCGTCGCAGCGGGACGACGACATGCCGAGGCGAGATGCTGCCGGCGGCAGCTTCGGGGAGGAAGGGCTGGTACGTCATGTACGACCGCGGGTCGACGACCGTGACGGTCGCTTCGCCGTAGCGCATCTTCTTGAGAATGCGCCGAGCTGCGTACAGGCCTACGTACCCACCGCCTACAACGAGGATCCTGGGACGCTCCGTGGTGCTCATGCCATCGAGTATCCACCCCCCTCGGAGGGGGTGCTCGTGAGCCCCTTCACAAGGTCTCCTGCCCACTCTGCTACACTGCCCCGCCCACGTGACCGAGGTCATGGTCCGGACAGGGAACCACAGGGCGGCGGGGAACGTTGATCACCCCTCTGAGCTGGCCCCTAGGCCGTACGGGCGGGCGGAGCGCCCCTCCTTGCGCTCTGGGGGCGCGGACGACCATGCACCTTCGAATGTGCTGCTTCGATCCCAACAGGCGGGCATGAGCGGGCTTTCGGGGCCCGGATGGGCCCATCGGCGCGCTTTTCCTTGTGAAGAACTTCACGAACTTTCTCGCGGAGCATCGCCGGGCGGATCCAGAAGGCCCAGTCCGGCTGCCCGTGCCCCCGCCGCGAAGCGGCTCTCCGCACCCAGTTTGGCGATGAGAGCGGTCAGCAGGCGGCGCAGTGTCCGCTCGGAGCAGCCGAGCCTGCGGGCTATCGCCTCGTCCTTCGCGCCGGTGGCGAGCAGGGCCAGGATCTCCCGCTCCCGGAGCGACCACTCCTCCGCCGAGCCGCCGCTCCCGGGGCGTCCCGCCCGCCAGGGCCGGCCGACGCTCCAGTGGTGGTGGAAGACCTGTGTGAAGCACTCGGCGAGCCGGGCGCTGTGCAGGATCACGTCCCCTGAAGAGCTGCCCCGCGAGGCGGCGGTCCCGGACGCAACGCTCCCCGACCCGAGGGCGCCGGCCCCCTTCTCCGTGGGCCCGAGAGCCAGGACCGTCACCGCCCGGTCGACGACGTTCAGGTGGAGCGGGACGGTCTCAGCCACCCGTATCCGCGCTCCGTGCTCCACCAGCGCGGAGAGGTAGCGCCCAGCGCCGGCGCGCCGGGTGGCCCGCGCGGACACCAGCAGGCGCAGGTCGACGCCGCGCCCCAGCATCCGCAGGTCCGTGTCCAGACCGTCCACCAGCACCTCTTGCGCCGGGAAGGTGCTGCGCAGCCCGAGGAGCTCGTCCCGGCACAGCGCGTCCAGGTCGTCCATGCGCTGCCGGAGCCGTGTCCGGTCGGTGAAGAACTCCGCCTCCACCGTCTCCCGTCCCGCGTGCCGCACACCGGGGAGCAGCCGCAGGACGTCGTCGAACGCCTCCAGTCCGCGGTGCAGTTCGTCCCAGGACCGGCCGAGCCGCTCGCGGTGCTCGGCCAGCAGATCGTGCAGCGCGTGCTCCGGCGAACTGACCTGCCGGCGACCGTCGTCGAGCAGATGCCGCTCACCGAGCCACCGCCGTACGTCGCGGGGCAGCGCGGCCGGGTCACCGGCGTGCGCCGGGCTCTGTTCCGTCCGGCCGACAAGAGCGGTGTACGCGCCGCACGCGGCGTCCCTGATGTCGTCGGCCGACGGTTCGGTCTCCGAGTGGGGGGACTCCTCCGCTGGCATGGACAGACCGTAGAACCGCCGCCCGCGCCTTGGCCATGGCCGCGGTCGAGGTCATGGCCCCGGCCTTGGCCACGGCCCGTTGTCCGCTAACGGTCACGCCTGATTCGGCCCTGGTAGGTGGCCCGTTACCGCCAGTATGTTTTCGCCACGCACCGGCAGTCTCTCCAGGCCAGGCGAGCGGCGATCCCGTACGCAGGCCCTCGTTCCGGTGCCCGCCGGCGCCCTCCGCGAGGACCGGCGGACCCGGTACGGGCGGGATCTGCCCCGCCCCTGCCGGCGCACGCCGCACCACCGCCGTACGGCCCCTCGCCGTACGGCGCGCTGTTCCACCTTCCGCGCCACGCCCGCCATCCCCACGGGACGGTCCCCGCCGCTCCCGGCACGGCGACGGCGAGCGCGCCCCCACCCCACCGGCCGTGCCCCGGCCGGTACCACGAAAGGTGTCAGCTTCCCCATGCGCAGAACCCAGCTCGGTGCCCTGGCCCTGGCCGTCCCGTTGGCCCTGGTCCCCGCCGTCGGCTCCGCCGCTCCCGCCCCCGAACCCGCGTCCGCCGCACTGATCACGGTGGCCGACGCTCCCGCCGCCCAGGAGATCAAGGGCCACTACATCGTGACCCTCAAGGAGGGCGTGGACCCGGTCGGCCTCGCCAAGGCCACGTCGGTCAGGGCCCGGCACGTGTACGAGGAGGTCCTCAACGGCTTCGCCGCCGAGCTGACGCCGGGCCGGCTCACGGCGCTGCGGCGCGACTCGCGGGTGCTCTCCATCGAGGAGGACCAGAAGGTCGCCGCCGACGCCACCCAGTACAACGCCCCTTGGGGCCTGGACCGTACGGACCGGCGCAGCGGGCTGAACGGCACCTACACGTACGGCCGCAACGGCTCCGGCGTGACGGCGTACATCATCGACAGCGGTATAGACACCTACCACTCCGACTTCGGCGGCCGCGCCCGCAATGTCTTCGACGCGTTCGGCGGCAACGGACAGGACTGCAACGGACACGGCACCCACGTCGCCGGAACCGTCGGCGGCTCGACGTACGGCGTGGCCAAGGGAGTACAACTGCGCGGGGTGCGCGTGCTCGACTGCGAGGGCTACGGCTCCTACTCCGCGATCATCGCCGGCTTCGACTGGGTCCGGCAGTACGCCGTCAGGCCCGCGGTCGCCAACGCCTCGCTCGGCGGCGGCTACTCCTCCGCGATGAACAACGCGGCCACCAACCTCGCCGACTCGGGCGTGCACCTCGCCGTCGCGGCGGGCAACGAGAACCGGCACGCCTGCAACGTCTCCCCGGCCAGTGCTCCCGGCACGATCACCGCCGCCGCCTCGGACTCCTACGACCGCAGGGCGAGCTTCAGCAACTACGGCGACTGCACCGACATCTACGCGCCCGGCGTGAACGTCACCTCCGCCCGCCCCGGCGGTGGCTCCACCACCATGAGCGGCACCTCGATGGCCTCGCCGCACGTCTCCGGTGTGGCGGCCCTCTACAAGTCGGCGTACGGGGACGCGGCCACCTCGACCGTCAACAACTGGTTGATCAACAACAGCACCACCAACGTGATCCGCGGCAACTACAGCGGCACCCCGAACCGCCTGCTGTTCAAGTCCACCCTGTGACCCGGAACCGGGGAGGTACCGGGCCGGCAAGGTGACGCCCGGCCCGGCCGGTGTGCCCCCTGGCCGGGCCGGGCATGTCCCTCGCAGACCTCACCGGGCCAGCAGGTCGACCATGCCGCTGCCGTCCTCCTCGCCGTGCCCGTCCTCGAGGTGGCGCGCCATCAGCTCCGTGTAAGGGGTCAGCAGCTCGGTGCTGACCCCCTGCTCGTCCGCCGTACGCAGCAGTGTGGCGTTACCGGTGACCATCATGGCGAGGTTGGACACGACGCCCGTGGTGCGGTCGCCGCTCTCCAGCCGCTCCGCGGTCGTGTGCGCCATGGGCGCCATGGCGACCAGCCAGTCCGCCAGCAGCCCGGCGAACTTGCCGGGCGCGATGTCCTCCTTGCGGATCAGCGCGAAGGCGTGGTGCACCCCGGCGAACATCCCGGTCATCGCGCTGAGCAGCGCGACGTCGTGCAGCGCGGCGAAGCCGGGGTCCTCCCCCACGTACCTGGCACCGGACGGCACCGCGAGGGTGTCCCGGTGGGTGTCGAAGAGGGCGCGGGGCCCGCTGTAGAGGACATAGCCCCCGGAGTCGGGGACTCCGATCATCGGCGGTACGGCCATGATGCCGCCGTCCAGCAGACGCGCGCCGCGCCGCCGCGCCCATTCGGCGCGGGCCCGGGCGTCGCCGGGGGTGCCGGTGGTGAGGTTCACCAGGTCCTTGCCGGTCAGGTCGGCGTCGGCGAGGACCTCGCCGACGGAGGCGTCGTCGAGCAGGCAGAGCACGACCAGTTCGTTCGCGGCCACGGCCCCGGCGGCGGTGGCCGCGACCCGCGCACCCGCGGCGGCGAGCGGCTCGGTCCGGGCGGGAGTGCGGTTCCAGACGGTGACCTCGTGCCCGGCGGCGAGCCAGGCGCGGGCCAGGGCGGTGCCCATGGCGCCGAGGCCGAGGACGGAGACGGGAGGCTTCCCAAAGGCGTTGTCAGTCATGCGGTTTAGCCTTGTCGCAGGCCCCACGACCATCAAGTACGCACTTTCGAGTGGGTGGTTACCCGGGGGTCAGTGACCAGGCAGGAGGGCCGGCGGATGACGACCACACGGAGGCCGGGGGCGTACCACTGCGGGATCGACGCGGCGATGGACGTGATCGGCGGCAAGTGGAAGGTGCTCATCCTGTGGGCGCTCGACGAGCGGGCGCGCCGTTTCGGCGAGCTGCGCCGGCTGCTGCCCGGCATCACGGAGAAGGTGCTCGCCTCGCACCTCAGGGAGCTGGAGACGGCCAAAATCGTGCGCCGGGAGGAGTTCGAGGAGGTCCCGCCCCGCGTCGAGTACTCCCTCACGCCGCGCGGCGTGGCACTCAACGAGGCACTGGCGCCGCTCGGCGCCTGGGGCCGCGAGCACGTCATCGGCGGTACGGCGGTGACGCCCGGCGGCTGACGCGTTCCGTACGGAGGCACGGACGCACGGACCCGGCCCGGTCGGCGCGCGAGGGCCCGCCCCCGGTGACAGGCTGAAGCGCAGCACCCCGGACAGACCGGGGAAACCCGGAGAAAGGGAATCGCGTGATCACCACTGACTTCGTCCCCGGCTCCCCCGCATGGGTCGACCTGGGCGCTCCCGACGTCGACGCGGCCGCCGCGTTCTACGGCGCCGTGTTCGGCTGGCAGGCCCAGGCCTTCGACGAGCAGATGAGCAGCTACAAGGCGCTCCGTCTCGACGGCAGGACGGTCGGCGCGGTCGGGCAGCTCACCGAGGAGGGCGCCCGCTCGGCCTGGATGGTCTACTTCGGCACGCCGGACATCGAGGCCACCGTGAAGGCCGTCGAGCAGGCCGGCGGCGCGGTCCGCACCCCGCCGTCCGAGGTGGCGGACGAAGGCCGGTTCGCCCAGGTCACCGACCCGCAGGGGGCCCAGTTCGCCCTGTGGCAGCCGGGCAGCTACCCGGGCCTCCAGGCCGCCGACGGGCCCGGCAGCCTCGGCTGGGTCGAGCTCTGCACCACCGACTCGCAGGCCGCGCAGAACTTCTACGGCACCGTCTTCGGCTGGACCGGCCAGGACATGGAGCTGCCCGGCGGCGGTGGCACGTACACGATGGTGACGCCGAAGGACCAGCCCGCCGAGCGGATGTTCGGCGGGATCATGGCGGTCCCCGACATGTTCGCGTCCGGGGACAACCGGCCCTACTGGCACCCCGTCTTCGGTTCCGCCGACTGCGACGCCACGATCGCCCTCGTACGGGAGAACGGCGGCTCGGTCTCGATGGGCCCGGAGGACGCGGAGGGCGTCGGACGGCTGGCGGTCTGCAACGACCCGGCCGGGGCGGAGTTCGTGGTCCTCAAGCCGGAGCCGTCGCCCGCCTCCTAGTCCCGGTCCTCGCCTGCGACGCTGTAGGCGATGCCGTCGAGGATGTCGTGTTCGCTCACGACGACCTCACGGGCACCGATGCGCCGCATGATCGTGAGCAGCACCAGCGCCCCGGCCGCGATGACGTCGACGCGGCCGGGGTGCATCACGCCGATCGCCGCCCGCTCGTCGTGCGTGGAGCTCAGCAGCATGGTGGTGACCTCCTCGACCTGCTCGTAGGAGATCCGCGAGTGGTGGATGGCCTCGGAGTCGTACGCGTCGAGGCCGAGCGCGATCCCGGCGACCGTGGTCACCGAGCCGGCGAGGCCGACGAGGGTGCGGGCCTGCCCGATGGGCACGGTCTTCTCGACGTCGTCGAGCGCCGCCTCGATGTCGGCGGTGATCGCCGCGATCTGCTCCGGCGTCGCCGGGCTGTCCGGCGCGTGCCGCTCGGTCATGCGTACGCAGCCGATGTCGACGGACCGCGCTGCCCTGGCGTGCTTCTCGCCCACCACGAACTCGGTGGAGCCGCCGCCGATGTCGACGACCAGATAGGGCTTGTCGAGGTCGGAGCGGTGGTCGAGGGAGTTCGTGGCGCCGGTGAAGGAGAACTCGGCCTCCTGGTCACCGCTGATCACCTCGGGCTCCACACCGAGGATGCCGAGTACACCGGTGACGAACTCGTCCCGGTTCTCGGCGTCCCGGGACGCGGACGTGGCGACGAAGCGGAGGCGGTGCGCTCCGTGCTCCTTGATCGCGGCGGCGTATTCGCGGCAGGCCGCGAACGTGCGCTCCAGCGCCTCGGGGGCGAGCCGGCCGGTGCGGTCGACGTCCTGGCCGAGGCGGACGATCGTCATCCGGCGGTCGAGGTCGACGAGCCTGCCGGTGGCGGGGTCGACGTCCGCGACGAGCAGGCGGATGGAGTTGGTGCCGCAGTCGATGGCGGCGACGCGGGTCATTCGGCGTCCTCCCCCTGACCGCACGGGGTCACGCACGGGCCTTTCGCCCACCACTCGGGCAGCATGGCGATCGCCTCGTCGCCCAGCGGGTTCACCCCGGGGCCGGCCGCCAGCGAGTGGCCGACCAGGACGTGCAGGCACTTCACCCGGTCGGGCATGCCGCCCGCGCTGGGGAAGCCCTCCAGGACCTCGATGGCGTCACGGCGGGTGATGTAGTCCTCGTGGGCGGCCCGGTACGCGGCGGCGAGTTCCGGATCGGCCGCCAGGCGCTCGGTCATCTCCTTCATGACGCCGTTCGCCTCCAGCGTGCCGATCGCGGAGGCGGCCCGCGGACACGTCAGGTAGTACAGCGTCGGGAAGGGGGTCCCGTCGGGGAGCCGCGGCGCGGTCTCGACGACGTCGGGCTGCCCGCACGGGCAGCGGTGCGCGATCGAGCGCAGACCGCGCGGCGGCCGGCCGAGCTGCTCCTTGAACGCTGCGACGTCCGCGTCCGTGGGCTCGGTGGGTTCGGTGGTGGGAGGAGGGGTTTCCATGCCTGCCTTGTTCGCTGACTTGCTTCTGCTGCGGAGACTTACTTCTGCTGCGGGCCGTCGGCGCTGTCCACGCCGTTCCACACGTTCGAGTACCAGGGCCGGTCGGCCGCGCCGCCTTCCTCGCGCTGCTGCTCCGCGGCCTCGGGGTCGATCATGGTGTAGCCGGTCTCCCCTGGGAGTACGTAGTGCAGGTGCTCCCGGGCGAGCCGGCGGATGTACATGTCGTCCCGCAGACGCGCCTTCTCGTCCTTGAGCTGCTCGACTCGGCGGCGTGCCTCGTCCATCAGGCGTTCCTGCTCGGCGATGTCCGCCCGCTGGGAGACGTACTGGCGCATCGGGTAGGCGAGCGCCACGACGAGCGAGCAGACGACGAGAGCGAGGAAGGCGGCGCGTCCGGTGAGGCGGGAGCGGCGGGCCTGGCGGCGGTTCTGGGAGCGGTAGACACGGGCGGCGGTCTGCTCGCCGAGCAGCCGCAGCCTGGTCGCGGTGGAGAACCTGTCCGCTTCCGGCCTGCGCGCCATTCCCCTCGCCTCCCCTTCACACGCCGACGTCCCCGGACACGGTACGGGACCGCGGCCGGGGACGTACGGACGACAGGGCGTCAGCCGGTGATCAGCCCTCGAAGCGGAACCGCGGGAAGGCGCTGCGGCCCGCGTACACCGCGGCGTCGTCGAGGATCTCCTCGATGCGCAGCAGCTGGTTGTACTTGGCGACGCGCTCGGAGCGGGCCGGGGCGCCGGTCTTGATCTGGCCGCAGTTGGTGGCGACGGCCAGGTCGGCGATGGTGACGTCCTCGGTCTCGCCGGAGCGGTGGGACATCATGCACTTGAAGCCGTTGCGCTGCGCGAGCTCGACGGCGTCGAGGGTCTCGGTCAGCGAGCCGATCTGGTTGACCTTGACGAGCAGCGCGTTCGCGGCGCCGTCCTCGATGCCGCGGGCCAGACGCTCCGGGTTGGTGACGAAGAGGTCGTCGCCGACGATCTGGACCTTGGTGCCGAGCTTCTCGGTGAGGACCTTCCAGCCGTTCCAGTCGTCCTCGAACAGCGGGTCCTCGATGGAGACCAGCGGGTACGAGGCGACGAGCTCCTCGTAGTACTCGGTCATCTCGGCGGCCGAGCGGGACTTGCCCTCGAACTCGTACGAGCCGTCCTTGTAGAACTCGGACGCGGCGACGTCGAGCGCGAGCGCGATGTCCTTGCCCGGGGCGTAACCGGCTTCCTTGATGGCCTCGAGGATGAGGTCGAGGGCGGCGCGGTTGGACTCGAGGTTCGGCGCGAAGCCGCCCTCGTCGCCGAGGCCGGTGGACAGGCCCTTCTGCTTCAGGACCTTCTTGAGGGTGTGGTAGACCTCGGTGCCCCAGCGCAGCGCCTCGGAGAAGGACTCGGCGCCGATCGGCGCGATCATGAACTCCTGGATGTCCACGTTGGAGTCGGCGTGCGAACCGCCGTTCAGGATGTTCATCATCGGAACGGGCAGCAGGTGCGCGTTCGGGCCGCCCAGGTAGCGGAAGAGCGGCAGGTCGGAGGCCTCGGAGGCGGCGTGCGCCACGGCGAGGGAGACGCCGAGGATGGCGTTGGCGCCGAGCGAGGACTTGTCCGGGGTGGCGTCCAGGTCGAACATCGCCTGGTCGATCAGGCGCTGCTCGGTGGCGTCGTAGCCGACGAGCTCCGGGCCGATCTGCTCGATGACGGCGAGGACGGCCTTCTCGACGCCCTTGCCCTGGTAGCGGTTCTGGTCACCGTCGCGGAGCTCGAGAGCCTCGAACGCACCGGTGGAGGCGCCGGACGGAACTGCAGCACGACCCGTGCTGCCGTCGTCGAGGCCAACCTCGACCTCGACCGTGGGGTTGCCTCGGGAGTCCAGGATTTCCCGGGCTACGACGACGTCGATGGACGGCACGAGCATCTCCTTCTGGGATGTGACGCGAGAAAAGTGCAGAGGTCTGCTTGGCCTTGCGGCAAGAGCCTAACCGTCCCGGGCGCAAAGGCCGGCCGATGCCCGCCCCCTGGGACGAAAAAGGGCATCAAGACCCGTGGGAGGGGACAAACAAGGCGGTATCTACCTGCGAGTAACCGGCGCTTGGGGACCCGCGCCGCTACGGACCGGGCCCCGGCCCGGCGCGTACGGGGGAAGGCGCGCCGGACCGGGGTGCTCGGGTCCCGTTTCGAACGGGTGGGGGCTTCCCCGGCGCCGCGACGCCGAGAAGGTGCCCCGCCCACGGCCGCAGGGCCGCGGGGGAGGGTCAGCTCAGGTGGAGCTGCTGGCCCGGGTGGATCACGTCGGCGTCCTCGACGATGTCCTTGTTCAGGTCGAACAGCTTCTCCCAGCCGCCCTTGACCTTCTCGGCCTCCGCGATCTTGCTGAGGGTGTCGCCGGCCTTGACCTTGTACTCGCCGTCACCCTTCTTGAAGCCCTCGGCCCTGGGCGCGGCAGCGGCGGGCTCCCCGGCCTTCTCCGCCGGGGCCGGGGCCTCGGTGCGCTCGGAGCGCGTGGTGGGCGCCTCGGCGCGCTCCTCGGACGGCTGGGCCGGCGCGGCGTCGGCGGAGCCGCCGTCGTAGGAGGCGCTGGACAGGCCGACGCCGCAGCTCGGCCAGGCACCCTTGCCCTGACCGGCCAGGACCTTCTCGGCTATCTCGATCTGCTGCGCCTTGGACGCCTGGTCGGCGGTCGCCGCGTACGCGGTGCCGCCGTACGCGGCCCAGGTGGAGGCGGAGAACTGCAGGCCGCCGTAGTAGCCGTTGCCGGTGTTGATGGACCAGTTGCCGCCGGACTCGCACTGGGCGACGGCGTCCCACTCGGAGGCGGTCGCGGCGGAGGCGGAGGTCGCGCCGAGGACCGGGGCGGCGATGGCGGCGCCGGCGACACCGGCGAGCGCGACGAGACGGGTGACCTTCGACGGGCGACGGTGCTTGGCCTTGCCGGAAGAACGCAGCATGGAACTTCTCCTCACCGACGCCTACGAGGTGAGCTGTCGGGTTCGGGCCCGTGAGTTGCCCGGCCGCACGTCCGTGGGACGCGCGGGCTTCACCCCCAGCCGGCTCCGGTCCGTCGGTCTCTCGATCCGAACGAACGGTTCCGGCACTTACCTTGGGTCCCCCGCTCCTGCCTTCGGCGCTCTGAGCGACGACTGTTCCCCCGACCGACGGCAGGATTCGGCGTATCGGTCGACGGAGCCCGCGGTGGCGAGCGGTTCAGACCGTAGACACAGGACTCCCCGATGTTCAAAGTCGAACATCGGGGAGGAAACGCCCGAAACGAACACCGGCAGATGTCCGTTTTCGCAGGTGAGGGGCAGAGTGGCCGCATTCGTCGGGCGATGCGCGCCAATCCGGGCGAAGAGACCCTTGTCTCACTCGAACGAAGCGGACATAAGCCCACGAACCCCCGCCCGAACTAGCGCTGAGTCAGGCTCAGATCGAGGTGCTGACCGGGGAGGATGAGGTCGGGGTCGGCCCCGACGGTCTCCTCGTTGGCCTCGTAGAGGGTCACCCACCCGCCGGGCACCTCGTGCGCGGCGGCGATGTCGCACAGGTTGTCGCCGGGCTGAACGGTGTACACGCCGGGGCCGGTTGTCCCGTCCGCGCCCTGACGGCCGGAACTGTCACCCCTTGAGGCGTGGCGTCCGCCTTCACGGGCATCACCCGAATCGCCGGTCCCGGCCTCGCTGTCGGCGGGCTCGCCACGGTGCTTGCCGGTGCCGGCCGTCGCCTCGCCGGACGGGTCCGTCGCGGCGGCACCGTCCGTGGGCCCGGCGCCGATGTCACCGTCCTTGGGGGCCGGGTCGCCGGCGGCGTCGCCGGACGACTCGGCCGTGTCGCCGGTGTCCGATCCACCGGACTCATCGGAGGCGTCCGGGGTGCCCGTGGAGCCCTCGGACGTCTCGTCGCCGCCCGTGGCGTCGGCCGGGTCGGCCGGTTCCGCCGGGTCCAGGATGCCGAGCGAGTCGGAGGCGTCGGGCGACGGCTCGCCGGCCGTCGCGTCGCTCTCCTGCGGCAGCGGCAGGATGCCCGGGTCGACATCGGCCTCCGCGCCGTCGTCCTGCAGTCCGGCGAGGGGGCCGCAGGCGGGCCAGGCGCCGGGGCCCTCGGCGGCGAGCACCTTCTCCGCGACGGCTATCTGCTGGGAGCGGCTCGCGAGGTCGGCGCTCGCCGCGTACGCGGTGCCGCCGTAGGCGTCCCAGGTCTCCTGCGAGAACTGCAGCCCGCCGTAGAAGCCGTTGCCGAAGTCGGCGCTCCAGGCCCCGCCGCTCTCGCACTCGGCGACGCGGTCCCAGGTGCTCGCGTCGGCGGCGGACGCCGAGCCGGCGCCGAGCAGCGGGATGGCGATGGCCGAACCGGTCACCCCTGCCGCGACGATGAGGGCCGGAGCCTGGCGGGGTCGGCGGTGTCGTCCGTTCCCGGAGAGCATGCGGTTGCCTTTCGCGTGACAGCTGTGAACTCTGCGGCCTGCTGATGCGTGCCGAGTGACTGGTGAACGTAGCGGCATTCGAACGTGAGTCACAAGTCGATGCAGCAGAGATCACGTGAAAGTCACAGAAGTGACGCTGCGTCAGTTTGTTTGAGGTGTGAACTCAACGGGCAGAGTGCGCAATCCACGCATGATGAGACCCCCACGCCAGCGCAAATCGTCCGGATCTCCCGCAAGCCGCAAGTCCGGCATTCTGCGGAGCAGGGTGGCCAGTGCGGTCTGCCCCTCGAGCCGGGCGAGGGGGGCGCCGAGGCAGTAGTGGATCCCGTGGCCGTACCCCAGATGCTGGTTGTCGGTCCGTGACAGGTCGAGCGTGTCGGGGGAGTCGAAGCGCTCCGGGTCGCGGTCGGCGGCCGCGAGGACGACGAGCACGGGGTCGCCCGCCGCGATGCGCTGCCCTCCGACGGTGAGCGGCTCCGTGGCGAAGCGCCAGGTCGCGAGCTCCACCGGCCCGTCGTAACGCAGCAGTTCCTCCACTCCGGTCGCCAGCAGGCCGCTCTCCCCGGCGGCGAGGGACGCCTGCAGGCGCTCCCGCTGCCCGGGGTTGCGCAGCAGTGCGTAGACGCCGTTGCCGATGAGGTTGACGGTGGTCTCGAAGCCGGCGAACAGGAGGATGAAGGCCATCGCGGCGGCCTCGTTCTCGGTGAGGTGCTCGCCATGGTCGGATGCCTTGATGAGTCCCGAGATGAGGTCCTCGCCGGGATCCTCCCGCTTCCGGTGGATCAGCTCGGCCAGGTATCCGCGCATCTTCTTCACGGAGCGGGCGACTCCGCCGCGCGGGCCGCCGCCGTGCCGGATCATCATCCCGGCCCAGTCGCGGAAGTCGTCCTGGTCCTCGCGCGGGACGCCGAGCATGTCGCAGATGGCGTAGATGGGCAGCGGGAACGCGAACTCGTGGATGAGGTCCGCCTCCCCCTTCTCCGCGCTGTGCTGTTTTTCAAAGATGTCGTCGATGAGCCGGTCGGTCAGCTCCTGCACCCGGGGCGCGAACTCGGCCACCCGCCGCGGTGTGAACGCCTTGGAGACGAGGCGGCGCAGCCGGGTGTGGTCCGGCGGGTCGATGTTCAGCAGATGCGTCATCAGCTCTGCCTTGCGTTCGCCCGGGATGCCCGTTTTCCCCTTGGCGTGCGCGGGTTCGGCGTGATGCGCCGGGTTCTTCGACAGCCGCTGGTCGGCGAGCGCCTGCCGGGCGTCGGCGTAGCGGGTGACCAGCCATGCCTCGACCCCGCTGGGCAGTCGGGTGCGGTGCACGGGCGAGTGCTCGCGCAGCCAGGTGTAGGCGGGGTAGGGGTCGGTCGCGAACTCCCAGGTGAAGAGCTCGGGCGCGGTGTTCGGGTCGTTCACCCCTCGACGTTACCGGGCCGGCCCTCCGCCGCCCGGATCGTGTCCCGGTAGGCCCGGGCCGCCGCGCGCAGCGCCGCCTCCGGGTCGACGCCGTCCGCCTCGGCGCGTACGGCGAGGGAGAGGAGCTCGTAACCGATGCCCTCTCCGGCGGGCGGCTCCACGCCCAGGCCGGCCGTACGGACCCGGGACGCGAGCTTCGCCGCCAGCGCGAGGCCCGGTTGGCCGAGCGGGACGCCGTCCGTCACCGACTCGCGCTGCTTCTCGACCGCCTTGGTCCGCAGCCAGTGCGCCTTGACCTCCTCGGGGGTCGAGGCGGTCTCCTCACCGAAGACGTGCGGGTGCCGGTGGATCAGCTTCTCGACGATTGTGGCGGCGACGTCGTCCACCGAGAACGGCTCCTGAGCGTCCTCCTCCGCGATGCGCGCGTGG
Organism: Streptomyces peucetius; assembly: GCF_025854275.1. Taxonomy (NCBI): domain Bacteria; kingdom Bacillati; phylum Actinomycetota; class Actinomycetes; order Kitasatosporales; family Streptomycetaceae; genus Streptomyces; species Streptomyces peucetius. Next base: position 3,146,878 of record NZ_CP107567.1, read on the forward strand.
AAGACGACCTGGAGCAGCACGTCGCCCAGTTCCTCGCGCAGTTCGTCCCGGTCGCCGTCCTCGATGGCCTCGACGAGTTCGTACGCCTCCTCGATGCCGTACTTGGCCAGGCCCTTGTGGGTCTGCTGCGACGACCAGGGGCATTCGCGGCGGATCCGGTCCATGATTTCCACGAGGTCCAGCAGCCGCGCTCCGGGCAGGTCGTACGCGCCCGGGAGCAGCTCCAGGTCCGGCATCGACACCCGGCCGGAGCCGCCGAGGCGGGCCAGGCCGTCGGTCAGGGCCGTCTCGCCCTCGCCCGCGGCCAGCACGACGACCGTGCGGCCGCCCGCCGCGCAGTAGTCCACGAGCTCCTGTGCCGCGGGCGCGGCGTGCTCGACGGTGATGCCCGCCTCCCGCAGGTACGGCAGCTGCCGGTGCGCCGGGTCGGCGCACAGCACCCGGTCCGCGGCGTGCAGCGTCTGCCACGCGGGCCAGGACAGCAGTCCGGGGGCGACGCGGTGGCTGGCGGTGAGCAGGACGATACGGCCGGCTGCGGATGCTTCGGTGGTCACACCTCGAACCTACCGCCCGCGGCCGGGGGCCTTGGTCCGGACCGGGAACGATCCGGGGACGAGGCCGCCCTACGCCCCGGCCTCGACGGGCTCCTCGGCCCGGGACACCTCGGTGATCCAGGGCGCCTTGTACGTGCCGAGCTCGAGCTTCTTGTCGTCCCAGGCCCCGTAACGCGGGTTCACGTCGATGTCCAGGGACTTCGCGGCGGCGGTGAACGTCTCGTTCAGCTGCTGCTGGCCGTCGGGGCTGTTGGCCGCGCCGATCGCCGTGGCGATCTTGCCGACCAGGATGTCGCGGCGCACGGCGTCGTCGACCTGGTCCGGGGCGACACCGCGCTGCTGCAGATACATGGCGACGAGCTGCTCCTCGCCCCCGGCCTGTTCCACGAGCCGGCCGCGCTCGTCCTGGATCTCCTTGCGGCTGACTCTCACCCCGGCGTCGTCGGCGGCGCGCTGCACGACACGGTCGACGATCAGGTCGTACAGCTTGGCGCGGCCGAGCTGCCCGGTGTCCTTGATCAGCTGTTCGGACTGGGGCGAGAGCTGCTGGGCGTCGCGGACGTCCTGGACCTTCGCCTGGACTGCGGACACATCGATCCGCTGGCCGCCGACCACCGCGGCGGCGCCGGGGTGGGACTGGTCGCCGCAGGCGGCGAGAAGCGGCGCGGCGGCGACGAGCGCGGCGGAGAGGATGAGCGCGGTGCGACGACGGCGGTGCAAAGGAGCCTCCCGGGGCCGAGTTTGTGCATCGGTGCACAAAGCCTTGCGGTGATCGATGTTAGGCAGTGTTCAGTGGCGTGGGCCACTGATTCGCCAAACGATTCGCCGACCGGTCGGAAGCGGGCGGCGGACACGACGCCGGCACGCGGCTAGCCGACCGGGTTCCGCTCCGTCTCCGGCGCGGACTCGGCGGCGCGGTCCGGGCCGAGCATGACGAGCCGGGAGACGACGAACGTGACCGGGATCGCCGCGGCCGCCGCGACGAGCGGCGCGTACGTGCGCTCGAGGCGGAGCACGTCCACCAGCACGTACACCCCGCACGTGGTGACCACGAAGTTCGCCGCGTTGGTCAGCGGGAACAGCAGGAACTTCCGCCAGGTGGGCCGGGTGCGGTAGGTGAAGTACGACGTCAGGAAGAACGAGCCGACCATGCTGAGCAGGAAGGCGACGACGTGCGCCGCCACGTACGGCAGGAAGGTCAGCAGCGCCAGGTAGAGACCGTAGTACGTCCCGGTGTTCACCCCCCCGACCAGGGCGAACCTGACGATCTGGCCGCGTACCGTCATCGCCCTACCAGTTCCCCCGCGCGCCCGTTCCGCTCGTCGTCGTCCTGTCGGGGAAGGCCGGCACCGGTCGCCTCCACCAGGAAGAACGGCCCCGCTCAGCGCGACGACCGCCACGATCAGGGTGACACACCCGGCAATGCCCACGCCGTTCCGCAGGGCCGCACCGCAGAACCGGACCGCGTGCCGGACGTGGTACCGGGGCCGGCGACAACGCCCCGTACCCGTCGCCGCCGTGACACCAAGACTTCATCTGCCCAGCACCGGAGCTTGGTGGGCTCGTGGGTTGTTCACGCGTACTTTCCCGGGCATGGCCCTTCTCCGCAACCGTGTGACCAAGCGCGCTCTGCGTCCCGCCCTCACCATGATCGAGCAGCGTGTGAGACGCGGTATGAAGTCCGACCTCGACGCTCTGCGCCAGGAGGTGGCCGAGATGCGGAAGCAGCAGTACGCGGTCGGACTGCTCCTCGACGGCACCGGCCGGGGCACCAGCCGCGTCCCGTCCACCCACCAGATCGACCGGCTGGTGCGGGAGGTCAGGAACGTGAGCGGCAGCGACCACGCCCGCCGCAGCGTCGTGGTCGCCTTCCGTACGGTCGTCGCGCTGGAGGCGCTCGGCGTGGGCCGGCTGGCCGGTTCCACGTCCAACATCTGCGGCAAGCTCGCCACCGTTCCGCTGCTGTCGCCGCCGAACGGCGCCGTCCTCGAGATCGGCACCCTGTACGGGCTGTTCGCCTCCGCGCTCGTGCGCATGGTGCACCGGGCGGGCGTCGAGCCCGACCTGACGATCGTCGACCCGCTGGCCGGGTCCCAGCTCCAGCCGGGCACGACGCAGGCCGCCGACCCGACGGGCACCCCTGTGCGGGAGGACGTCGTACGGGCCAACCTGGCGCTGGCCGGCAGCCCCGGGGCCTACACCTCGCGGATCCAGCAGGGCTTCTCCTCCGACCCCGAGGTGCGGGCCGCGGTCTCCGACCGGAAGTACGGGGTGATCGTCGTCGACGGCGACCACTCCGAGGACGGGGTGCGGGCCGACCTGGAGTGGGTCGAGGAGATCGCCGCTCCGGGCGGGATCGTGGTCCTCGACGACTACGGCGACAACAAGTGGCCGGGCGTCCAGGACGCGCTGGACAAGCACCTCGCCGAGGGCACGTCCCGGCTGCGGATGCTGGGGCGGGTGTCCACATCGGCGTTCCTGCGGGCCGACTGAGAGCCCCGCTTCCCGGACAGGCTGATCTCCCGCACGGCGGCAGGGGAACGCCCCGCACTCGGCGAGTGCGGGGCGTTCCCCTCGAGTGCGGGCTCTCCGGTGTGCGGTGCCTGCGGATCAGGCGCAGTTGTGCGCGCCGCTGGTGCCGGAGGCGATGACGACGTCCACGCCGCCGGGCGCCGTCAGATGCAGTGCGTTGACCGTGAACCCGTCGGCGGTCTGCGTCTGCTCGTTGACGACGAGCTTGGCCCCGATGCCGAGGTCGATCGTGTGGTTCGGGGTGTCCGGCACGGTGACCGGGGCTCCCGCGATGCTCAGGTCGAGACTGGTGGTTCCCTCCTTCACGGTGCAGCTGCTGGTCGAGGTGGCGGTCACGCCCGACGCCTCGACCACCGGCAGCCCCGGCAGGCCCACGGTGGCCCTGGCCAGGGTCGCGGTGGCGGTCGAGGTGCCAGGGCCGGAGGTCGTGACGACCTTGGCGCACGGGGCGTCGGCGGTCAGGACCAGGGCGTTGATGTTCTGGGCGCAGGGCGGGGCCTGGGTCTCGGCGCCGGCGGTGCGGACCCGGCCCGTGTCGGGGGTCGGGGGTCGGGACGATGCTGATCGGCAGCAGCAGGACGGGTACGCGTGCGGTGAGGCCGTAGGCCCGTCCGCTCACGTACTGCAGCTTGAGCGCGGCGGACGTGTCGGACGCCTTGTAGTCGTCGTCGCCCGCGAACTTCGCGGTGACCGGTACCGTCGCGTCCGCGGTGAGCGGCTGGTCGACCGAGGCGATGGAACAGCTCGCCGAACCCTGCGCGTCCGTCGTGCCTTCGCAGGTCTGAGCGCTCGCTCCGGCGCCGAGCGCGAAGCTGACCTCGCGGCCGCCGACCGGTGCGGCGCCGTCCTTCTCGTTGAGCGTGGCCGACAGCTTCACCGCGGAGCCGTTCGAAGTGCTGCCGGGTCCGGTCCAGGTGAGCCGGGTGTCCTTCTGGACGGGCGCCGGCGGGTCCTCGCCGCCGTCGCAGCCGTTGGTGCTCTTGATGAACTTCTCGCCGTACTCACCGGGGTACGGCACCAGTGACTTGCCCTCCAGTTCGATATCCTGGAGCCGGCCGTCGAGCTTCTGCTGGAGGTGCAGATGGGGACCGGTGCTGCCGCCCGTGCTCCCCACAGTGCCGATCTTGTCGCCCTGCGCGACCTTGGTTCCGTCCTCGACGCCGTAGGTGTCGAGGTGCATGTACTCGGTGCGCCAGCCGTCGCCGTGGTCGATCACGATGTACTGGCCCGCGCCGCCCTCCTCGTAGTGCCGGGGGGCGGTGTCGGCTGCCGAGGCGAGGACGGGTGAGCCGAGCGAGGGCTTGCCGTCGGAGCGGATGAAGTCCAGGACGTTCCCGTGTCCCGGGTAGGTGGAATAGGTCCACTCGGAACCGCACTCGAACGGTGCCAGGAAGTCCGGCTTTGCCATGACCCCTGTGGTGGGCATGCCGGTCTCCGGCGCCTCCGCCGCTGCGGCCGGGGCCGTCAGCGACAGGGCGAACGCTGCTACCAGGGTGAGCAGCGCGGACATGCGCCTTGTTCTCGATACGAGCCTTTTCACGGTGATTCCCCCCTTTTCACGCGCAGTTGTGAGCGGCGGTGGAGCTCGACGCGACCACGATGTCGATACCGCCCGCGGCGGTGAGATGCACCGCGTTGACGGTGAGTCCGCCGGCGGCCCGGATCTGCTCGTTGACCACGAGCTTGGCTCCGACTCCCAGGTCGACCGTGACGTTCGGGACGTCGCCGACCTCCACCGGTGTCCCGGCGACCGTGAGCGTCAGATCGGTGCTGCCCGTGGTGCCGGTGCAGCTGCTGGTGGACGTGGCTTTGACGCCCGACAGAGCGACGACCGGGAGCCCGGGTATCCCGATCCTTGCCTCCTCCACGCTCGCAGTGGACGTGGCGCCGCTGGGGCCGGTCCGGGTCTCGACCCTGGCGCACAGGGTGTCGGCGGACAGCACCAGCGCGTCGACGCCGGCCGCGCAGGCGGGCACCTTCGTCCCGGCTCCCGCTGAGCGGACCGTGCCCGTGTCGGGTGTCGGTTCGATACGGACCGGGAGGCCGAGCAGCGGAACGTCGCCCTTGATGCCGAAGGCCCTGCCGGTCACGTGCTGGAGCTTCAGCACGGCGGATGTCAGCGACTCCTTGAAGGCGTCGTCTCCCGCGAACTTCGCCGTGGCCGGGACCGTCGCGTCCGCGTTCAGCGGCTGGTTCACGGCGGCGACCGTACAGGTCGCCCTGCCGTCCGCGTCGGTCGTGGCCTCGCAGGTCTGTGCGCTCGCGCCCGTGCCCAGAGCGAGGCCGACCTTGCGATGGGCGACCGGTGCGCCGCCGTCCTTCTCGGTGAGCACGGCCGCCAGGGCGGCGGGCGATCCGTTGGACACGGTGGCGGGGCCGGACCATGCGAGGGCGGTGTCCTTCTTCACCGGCGGCTGAACGGCGCCTTCGCCCACGTCGAGCAGATTGGCGTCGATGTCGAGCGTCACCCCGCCGTAGGTCTCCGTGACATCACCCGAGTACTGCTTGATGCGCTGGTGGTCCGCCCACATGTCGTCCGGGATGACCGGGTCCTTCGTGGTCGGATTGACGTGTCTCAGTCAATTGACGGTTCATCAATCCGGCCTCGGCTACCCATGAGTCACCGTCGGGCGACCGGGGCGACCGTCGCAACGTGTTCGAGGACGGACTGTGAGGGGCCGGTGAAGCACCGGGTCAGCGTTCCGGCCACCGCGGCCTCGGGCGCCTGCCGCCACACATGCGCCACAGGCTCTTCACGGGACGGGCTTGTCCGAATTCCGCCTGCGGTAGGGCATGTTCCGGTGACTCGTCACCAATGGGCCCCTGCGGCACGTTCCGCCGCCGGTGGGTGTATCGGTCGGGTGTGCCGGTGGTCGTACGGAAGCCGCTCAGCCCGTGCGGAACTGCTGCTGGCGCTCCAGGGCGCGGCGCAGTTCCGCGGGAAGCTGGTGGTAGGGGCCGTACGCGCGCTCCGCGTCGTACAGCAGTGACCGGAACTGCTGCTGCGCCGCCGTGTGGTCGCCGACCGCGAGCAGGAGATGGCCGATGCGGTGGCGGACCTGGAGTGCGCGGTCGTGGTCGGCCGTCTCGTAGAACGGCAGGACCGCGCGGTATTCGGCGAGCGCCGCGGCGGGCCGGCCGAGCTGCTCCAGGCAGACGGCCGCGTCGTGGCGGAACTGCAGCGACTGCGGGTCGGCAGGGCCGGCCTCCGCGGTGCGGTCGTCGGCGAGGCGGCGCAGTTCGGGCAGGGCGCGGCGGTACTGGCCGTCGTCCATCAGGGTCGCCGCGTACTGCTTGCGCAGGATGCGCACGACGGGCGAGTGCTCGCCGTGCTCGGACGCCGCGGCCGGGAGGATGCCGCCGAGGATGTCGACGGCCCGGGTGATGCTGCCCTCACCGAGGAGGCGCTTGACCTCGTCGACGGCGGCGGCGACGTCCGGCTTCGGCGCCGGCGCGGACGGCGGCGCGAGCGGCGGGGGCGGCGCGGCGGAGACCCGGTCGGGCCACGGGGCGTGCGGCCGCAGGAACGGGCGCGTCGGGTCGAGCGGCCCGGTCGGCGCGCCGCGCGCGGGCAGCAGCGGGGCCAGCGCCTCGTACACCTCCTGTGCGCCGGACGGGCGGTGCTCCGGGTCCTTGGCGAGCAGCCGCAGGACGAGGGCCTCCAGCGGCTCGGGGACCTCGGGGCGCAGCTGACGGACCGGCAGCGGCGGCTCGTAGAGGTGACGGTGGAGGACGCCGAGCGCGGTGGAGCCGGCGAAGGGGACGTTCCCGCTGAGGAGTTCGTGCAGCAGCACGCCGAGGGCGTACAGGTCCGTGTACGGGCCGACGGCGCCGCCCATGGCCTGCTCCGGGGCCATGTAGGCGGGGCTGCCGATGGGTGAACCGGTGTGAGTGAGCCGGGTGGTGTCCCTGTCGATGACGGAGGCGACACCGAGGTCGAGCACGGTCACCGTGCCGTCGGGCTTCACCATCACGTTGCGCGGCTTGAGGTCGCGGTGGACGATCGGCACGGCGTGCACCGCGCCGAGCACCGCGCACAGCTGGGCGGCGACGCTGACGGCCCATTCCCACGGGTACGGGTCGTGCTCTGCGAGGTGGTCGGCGAGGTCGGCCCCCTCGACGTACTGCATCACGAGGTACAGGTCGTCGTCGTCGCTGCCGGCGTCATGGACCGTGACGAGACCGGGATGGCTGACCTGGGCCGTCACACGGCACTCGCGGACGAAGCGGCGGCGCATCTCGTCGGCGGCGGTCGCGGCGGCCATGTGGTCGGGCCGCAGCAGCTTGACGGCGACGCGGCGGTCGAGGCGCCCGTCGTAGGCGGTCCAGACCTGGCCCATGCCGCCCTGGCCGATGAGCGCGGACAGCTCGTAACGGTGCGCGATGACGCGGCCGTTCACTTGCCCTCTTCCTTGCGGAGCAGGTCGCTGAGCTCGTCGAGTTCGGCGCGGACCTGGTCGATCCGCCCGGTGCCGGGGGCGGGGGCGGGGGCGGAGGCCGGCGGCGTGGACGGGGCGGCGGGCGGCGGTATCGGGGGCCGCGCAGGCGGGACCGGGGACTGGGGCAGGGGCTGCGCGGGCGGGTAGCCGTAGCCGGCCGGCTGCTGCGGCATCCCGTACGGTCCCGCGGCCGGGATCGCCGGACCGTACCGCGAACCCGCCTGCGGCGGCCATCCCGCGGCCGGGCGCGGGTCCTGGTAGTGGCGGATGTCCGCGACCAGGTAGTGCGTGGGGACTCCGAGCGCGAGCCCCAGCATGACCAGGATGCACACGTAGTCCACCGGCGTCGGCGGCTTCTCGGCCGCCGACGGCTCTCCCGCGTCGGAGAACTCCCCGATCACGACGAGGCACGTCACGGCGGTCACGAGCGAGAGCCAGAACAGCAGCCAGTCCGACCGCCGCGCCCTCATGATCGCGATGCGCAGCATCGTGCCCCAGGCCAGCAGTCCGAAGCTGAGCAGGGCGAGCGCCACGAAGACGATACGCACGACGACGAGCAGCGCCGTCGAAGGGCGCCGGGGCTGCGGCGGCGCGAAGCCGTGGCCGTGCATTCCTGCTCCTGGAGGGCCTGGACAAGGGAAAGGGACTCAAGCGGACTGAAGCGTATACACCGACACCGACAAGCGGTTGCCGGTTGTACCGAACCGTTGTCCGATGCGTCACTCCCTCAGCGACTCGGCAAGTCGGCGAGTCCGCGAGCGGTGGCCCCGGTGCTCGACAGGTCATTCCGGAAGGAGACTGCCGTCCGTGAGGCCGTCGTGCAGTCCCCGCACCAGTTGCTCGCCGAGCCGGCCGGCCAGCCGCAGTGCCTCCTCGAACTCGCCCAGCGCGCGGAAGCGGTCGCCGTAGCGCCGCTGGTCGGCGAGCGGCAGCCGGGGCAGCTGGAGGCGGCGGACGTCGAGCCGCGTCGCGGTCGACGCGTAGCTGCTGGCCTGCCGCTGGTTGGCGCTGCCGCGCAGGAAGCCGGCGAGGAACCAGGGGTCGAGCGCGGCCGGGTCGGGCCGCAGCAGCTGGAGGTTGCGGCCGAGGGCGGCTCCTGCCAGCTCCTCGTCCGCGACGCGGACCATCGCGCCCGCCCCGAGGACCGGAACGACGACATCGCCCGCCTCGATCAGCACCGGTTCCTCCTCGGAGCCTTCCGGAAGCGTTCCCGAGGGGCCGCGTCCGGCGAGGACGTCCTGCTCGGTGAGCACGGCCACGGGCGCGTCCGCCGGAGCGGAGCCCGTGCCGCCGGCACGCAGGACCAGGTCGCCCGCGCGCGCGAGTTCACCGACGGTGGTGGACGGCCAGTGCGGGGTGGCGGCGGGCGCGGCGGGCCGCGCGGGCCGGGGGGTGAGCTCGGCGGTCCTGCCGAGCGTGTGCGCCAGGCGTTCGCGGACGCGGCCCAGTTCGACGGCCCCGCCGCCCGCGGCCGGGGGCGGCAGATGACGGGCGGGGGCCAGGTCGACGTCGTCGTCGAGGAGCTCGATGACCGGGACGCACCGGCTCACACCAGGCGTCTGGGTCACGGACCCGTGCCGCTCGAAGGGCCGCCATGCGTCGAGCACCGCGGTGCGGATGGCCTGCCAGTCGAGTTTGTCGCGGCCCGCCGTGGCGTGCTCCGCCGTGGCGGTGTCGACGACGAGCAGCTCCGGCGAGGGACGTTCGGTTGCGCCGGGCCTGCGCAGCACCCACAGGTGGAGCGGGATGCCGTACGGGGGCGCGGCGCCGGCGGGTAGGGCGACGACGGCCCGCAGGGCACCGCGGCGCAGCAGACCGGCGCGGACGCGCCGCCCGGAACGGCGGGAGGCAGCGGCGGGCGGCATCAGCAGCACGGCGGTGCCGCCGGGGCGCAGGCGGGCGAGCGCGTGCTGGACCCAGGCCAGCTCGGACTCGGTGCGGGCCGGGAAGCCGTACTCCCAGCGCGGGTCGTAGGCCAGTTCCTCGTGGCCCCAGTTGCGTTCGTTGAACGGCGGGTGGCACAGCACGGCGTCCGCGGCGAGCGCGGGGAACGCGTCCGCGCGCAGGGCGTCGCCGACCGCCGTCCGTACATCGGCGTCGGTGTGCAGGGCGAGGCGCAGCGCGGTGAGGGCGGCCAGGTCGGGGTCTGCCTCCTGGGCGCGGAGGGCGGCGGGGCGGTCGACGGACCGCAGCAGGGTCCCCGTTCCGGATGCCGGGTCGAGCACGGTCCCGGCGGGGCCGACGAGGGCGGCCATCAGCGCGGCGAGCTCGGCCGGTGTGAGGGTGTACTGACGCGGGTTGGCGTCGAGATGGCGCCCCAGCAGGAACTCGAACGCCTGGCGGGCGCCGGTCTCCGCGGCGAGCGCGGCGGCTCCGCGCAGGAGGGGCACGGACGGCGCCAACTCGCCCGCGAGGGGCGTCCGTACGGCTCGCGGGGCGTCGAAGCGCAGGGTCAGCACCTCCTCGAACGCGGAGGGCAGCATCTCCGCCATGCGTGTGTCGGAGACGGCGCTCAGCGCGGGCCAGCCGGAGGCCCTGTGGTGGACGAGGAGAAGGGCGCAGCCGGCGTGGACGAGGGCGGTGACGGCTCCGGCAGGGTGGCCGGCCAACTGTTGCCACACCCGTTCACGCAGCGGCACCTCGGCCAGCTTCCCCTGGTCGCGCAGCCAGTGCTCGACCTCGGCGAGGGCGAAGGAGGGGCTGGTCTCCGTGCCGCCGGCGGGCTTGGGGAAGTCCGCGTGCCGGCGTCGCCAGTTGCTCACGGCGGCGCGGCCCACGCCTGCGAGCCGGGCGATCTCGGCTGCGGTCACTTGCGGTTCGTTCTCCGGCACCTGGCTGTTCCCCCATCACAGTTGGCCTGCTGTGAGCGGCACTGTACTCGGATTCATGACACAGGAAAGGTTCACAGAAGTGAATCAACCGACCAACAGCTTCCTTGTTGACTCGGTTCACAAGCTCTGTTCTTATTGACGAGGCACAACACGGGTCACGGGAATCGGGCCCGCCACAACCAATGGGGGGGACCCATGTCTCAGTACGCCCAGCCGCAGCCCGGTGGAACGCCCGGGCAGTTCACAGCTCCGGGACCGGCGCGCAACGGCCTCGGCACGGCCGCCCTGGTGCTCGGAATCATCGGCGTCCTCTTCGGAGTGATCCCGTTCCTCTTCTGGATCGGCACCGTCCTCGGTCTGCTCGCCCTGGTCCTCGGCCTCGTCGGCCGGGGCCGCGCCAAGCGCGGCGAGGCCACCAACAAGGGCGCGGCGACGGCCGGCACCGTCCTGGGCCTCGTGGCGCTGATCGCGAGCGTCGTCGTCGGCATCGCCACGGTGATGGCGGTGGACGAAGCGGTCGACGAGATCAACAAGGCCGTCGAGAACACCGCCCCCAAGGACGCCTCCGCGGGCGGCGCGGACGGAGAGGGCGAGGAGAAGGGCAAGGCCCTCGCCGCGGACGAGACGTCCGTCTACGACGACGACGTGCAGGTCACCGTCTCCGCACCCACGTCCTACTCCCCCGGCGAGTACGCGATCGGCCACACCGAGGGCAACAAGGCCTACCGGGTCGAGATCACCATCGAGAACGCCGGCAAGGAGAAGTACGACGCTAACCTGGTCAGCGTCGACGCCCGCGCCGGCGAGGACGGTGTGACCGCCGAGCAGGTCTTCGACGGTGACACGGGCGCCGGCTTCGAGGGCACGATCCTGCCGGGCAAGAAGGCCACGGTCACGTTCGTCTTCGACGCCCCGGCCGACGCGAAGAACCTCACCGTGGAGGTCTCCCCTGGGTTCGACTACGACGCCTCGCACTGGGAGCTGACGGTCTGACGCTCCGGCTCACGTCAGCCGGGGAAGCCGCCGAAGAAGGCGGCCTCCCCGGCTGACGCGTTCCCGGCCGCACCCGCCGCCACCGGCCTGCCCGCCCGTTCGCGCCCCGTACGCCGTCGCCCCGCCCGACAGCGCGAGCGGGGCCGTACCGCCCGGCGGCACGGCCCCGCTGCCGTACGTCTCACACCTGGTGCCGCACCCACACGTTCGGCTCCACGTAGACCGCGTACCCCCGCTCCGCCTCGCAGTGCACCGGTACCAGGGCGCCGGGGACCTCGACCGGGCCCGTCGTGTCGAACGGCAGCCCGGTCCACTTGCGCCACTGGTCCAGCGAGCCGGAGACCGTCATCGACGTGTGCGCCACCTTCTCGATGACGCCGCCGGCCCGTACGTGCACCCGCAGCCACGGGTCGTGCGGGAGGTCGTCCGACTCGCGGGTGCGGTACGCGTACTCGTCGATCGAGGTCTGCGGCTCGGCCTTCTTCGCGCTCGGCCGCACCGGTGCGATCACCTGGCCGAAACCGAGACGGCGCGCGTTGTCCCGCATCGCGGCCAGCATCCGGCCCGATATGCCCTGGCCCTGCCGGTCCGTGGCCACGGTGATCTCGATCGCGCTCACGGTGTCCGGCTCCCGCCCGTGCCGCAGGTCGGAGAACGCCCACAGCATCACCTGGTCCCAGCCGCCGGCGGGCAGCTCCCTGCGCCCGTCCACGTCCAGGGCGAGCGGAACACTGAACGCCCGCGCGACGACCTTCCCTTCGGCATCTGTCGCCACCAGCACGTACTCGGGCAGCTCGCCGACGATCCGTCCGACGTACGCCCACCCGATCGGGTCGTTGACCACGAACTCGTCCCAGGTGTCGAGCATCTGCCACATGGGGGCATGCAGTTCGGGACGTTCGGCGAGGGTGGTGATCTCAAGGTCCATGGCGGCAGGCTAACCACAGGCCTCGGCGCCGCCCCACCCGTTATTCACAGCGCCGCCCCCATCGGCCGCAGGGCCGCGGCGACGGCCCGGACCGGAGTGCGCGCCTGGCGGCTCGTCTGTCACGGTCCGGCTGCAGCCTCGGACGGGAGGGGCCCGACCGTGCCACCGGGGCTACCCTGTCCGTCACGCCGTGCGGCTGATCATGAAAGACGCGCGCCGACGAGACACCGGTCGCACCCGCCCCTGAAGGCCTGCGGGTGATCCGGTCGGGAGGGGGTCCCGTGCCTGATGTACACGACACGCCACCGACGAGTTCCGGTACCGGACCGACAAAGGCCGGGGCGGGACCGTCGCCCTGGGCGCCACCGCCGCAGCCGCCGCCACCACCGCGCGGCCCCGGGGCCGGCACCGTCAAGCCGGCCCCGGCGAGCGCCGCGACGCTGTGGTGCGCACTGGCGACCGGGGTGCTGAGTGCGCTTCTGCTGGGCGACGGCGCCGGACTGAACCTGCTGATCGTCGCGGTGCCCGCGGGGCTCGGCGCCTACTTCGCCGCCCGCGCCGCCGACCGCAGGATGCGCCCGTGGACCCTGGTCTGGGCACTCGGTGGCGTCGCACTGCTCGCCGTACCCGTGCTGCGCGACGCCGGCTGGCCGACGTTCCTCGCCGTCGTGTCGTCCCTGTCCCTCGCGTCCCTGGCGCTGAACGGCGGCCGGACCTGGCCGGGCGTACTGCTGGGCCCGCTCGGGCTGCCCGGCTCGCTCGGTACCGGCATGGTCTCGGGATGGAGGGGACTGCGTACCCATGCCGCCTCCTCTAACGGTCGGGTGGCACCGGTCCTGCGTACCGGCGCGGTGGCGGCGTTGCTGCTGATCGTTTTCGGAGCACTGTTCGCCGGAGCGGACGCGGCCTTCGCGGACCTTCTCGGCAGCCTGATCCCGGACGTCTCGGTCTCCGACGGCCCCTGGCGTTTCCTGCTCCTCCTGCTGGGCGTGGTCGGCGCGCTGGCGGCGGCACGCCTCGCCACCGCCCCCCTGCGCTGGGACCGTCTCCGAATACGCCCCGGCCGCGCCCGGTCCCGGTGGGAATGGGCGCTGCCGCTCGTCGTGCTCGACCTGCTCTTCGCCGCGTTCATCGCCGTCCAGCTCGCCGTTCTCTTCGGCGGCTACGACAAGGTGCTCAGCGAGACCGGTCTGACCTACTCCGAATACGCTCGCCAGGGCTTCTGGCAGCTGTTGTTCGCGACCCTGCTGACGCTGGCCGTGATCGCCCTGGCCACGCGCTGGGCCCCGCGCTCCACCGCGGGCGACCGCACCCTCGTCCGTGCCGTCCTCGGGGCGCTGTGCCTGCTCACCCTGGTCGTGGTGGCCTCGGCCCTGCGGCGGATGGACCTGTACGTCGACGCCTACGGACTGACCCGGCTGCGCGTGTCCGTCACCGCCATGGAGCTGTGGCTCGGACTCGTGATCGTTCTCATCATGGCGGCCGGGGTGTACGGCGTGAAGTGGCTGCCCCGCGCGGTGGCGGCGAGCGGCGCGGCGGCCGTGCTCGCGTTCGGCCTCGCCTCGCCGGACGGGCTCGTCGCGGAACGCAACGTACAGCGCTACGAGCGCACCGGAAAGATCGACATCGACTATCTCGAGAAGCTGTCCGCGGATGCCGTGCCGGCCCTCGACGGCCTGCCGGAGCCGCTGCGCACCTGTGCGCTGGAGGACATGGCACGCGACCTGGAGGAGACGGACGAGCCCTGGTACGCGACGAGTTGGGGCGAGTACAGGGCGCGAGACATCCTGTCCGGGCACGGCGCTGCCGACCGCATGTCGTGCGACCCGTACGACTCCGACCGCTACGGCGAGTACGACCGGGACGGGTACGGCGACCGGGACGGGTACGGCGAGTGGGAGCAGGAGGGCGAGATCCGCCCGTCCGACGACTACTGAGACGGTTCGCACACCACCGCGGCCTGCGCGAAGCGGGCTCAGCCGGGACCGGGCCGGCATCGGAGGACGGGTCGGCCGGGACAAAACCGCCTGTGCGCCTTGTTCCTCTCGGCCGGCGACCGGCGTCTCATCCGCGCCTGCGAAGGTACGCCTCCAGCTCGGCGGCCCCGGTGAGCATCGCGCGCCCGCGGGCGGACAGCCGGCCGCGCCAGTCGCGCAAGGTGGCCTCCAGCGGTTCCGGCCCGCCGGCCGCCCGCACCCGGGCGATCAACGGGGCGATCTGCTCCAGCAGGTAGCCGCCACGCCTGAGCTGGTGGGCCAGCCTGGCGTCCCGTACGTCGGCCTCCTCGTAGACGCGGTAGCCGGTCCGCGGGTCGCGGCGCGGGCTCATCAGCCCGGCACGCTCCCATTTGCGCAGCGTCGCGGGCCGGATGCCGAGCTTCGCTGCCAGCGGCCCGATGAACGTGCCACCGGGCCCCGGCACCGAGGCCGGTTCGGGCGCCGTGATGGGCTCCAGGTCGCGGAGGGCGCGCTCCACGGTCTGGAGGGTCCGGCGGTCGTCGAGGAGTTGGGCGTGACTCTCGTCGATGAGGCGGAACGCCTCGTCGACCGCGTCCCGGTTCACGGCCCGCATGACCGAGGCCGCCGTCCGGTGACCGTGGCCGGGCACCAGGGCGAGGAACGCGTGCAGTGCCTGCGCGTGCAGCGGCGTGTAGGCGCGATAGCCATGGGGTGTGCGACCGGCGGCCGGAAGGATGCCGGCCTCCTCGTAGTTCCTGATCGCCTGCGTGGACAGGCCGTGCCGCCGCGCCAGATCAACCGGCCTGAGCCGAACACCGCTTTGAGGGTTTCGCACCATGGTCCTGCTGCTGTCGCGGAAAAGTTTCAACCGAAAGTTCAACGATACCGTTGAATGCATGGCTACCGACATCAAGGACACCACTCACGCCGTCGACGCCGCCGCCGTCATGGGACTGCTCCCGGCCCGGCCTCGGCTGCTCGCTCTGGGCGAGCCCACCCACGGCGAGGACACCCTGCTCGACCTGCGCAACGAACTCTTCCGGCAGCTCGTCGAGCAGGAGGGCTACCGGACGATCGCGATCGAGAGCGACTGCCTCATGGGCCTGGTCGTGGACGACTACGTCACCTCGGGCACGGGCACTCTGGACGAGGTCATGAAGCACGGGTTCAGCCACGGCTGGGGCACTTCCGCGGCCAACCGCGAGCTCGTGGCCTGGATGCGCGCCTACAACGACAGCCGGCCGACGTCCGAGCGGCTCCGCTTCGCCGGCTTCGACGGCCCGCTGGAGATCACCCACGCCGCGAGCCCCCGGCAGGCCCTCACCGCGCTCCACGGCTGCCTCGCGGCCCGGGTGGACGCGGACCTGCTCCCCTGCACCGCGGAGACGCTCGACCGCCTGCTCGGCACCGACGACCGGTGGACCGATCCCGCCGCGATGCTGGACCCGGCGCAGTCCGTGGGGCAGTCGGCCGAGGCCGGTCGGCTGCGGCTGCTCGCCGACGATCTGGTGGCGCTGCTCGACACGCAGACGCCGCACCTGCTCGCGGCGACCTCCCGGGACGTCTGGGACCGGGCGCGCCTGTACGGGCGCACCGCGACCGGCCTGCTGCGCTACCACCACTGGATGGCCGACACCTCACCGGCCCGCATGACGCGGCTGTGCGCACTGCGGGATTCGATGATGGCCGACAACCTTCTCGCCGTCGCCGCCCGGGGCCCGGCTCTCGTCCATGCCCAGAACTCCCATCTCCAACGGGAGAAGAGCACGATGCGGATGTGGGAGGGGCCGGTGGAGTGGTGGAGCGCCGGTGCGCTGGTGAGCGCCCGACTCGGCGAGGAGTACGCCTTCTTGGCCACGGCCCTCGGCACCATCCGGCACCAGGGGGTGGACACGCCGCCGCCGGACACCGTCGAAGGGCTCCTGTACGCGCTCCCGGAGGACCGCTGCGTCGTCGACGCCCCGCGGCTGGCCACCGCCCTCGGCGACACACGGCCCGCGCCCCGCGTGTCCCCTTGGTTCGGCTACGCCCCGCTCGACCCGGCGCACCTGGCGGACCGCGACGGCATCGTGTTCGTCAAGGACGTCCCGCAGAGCTAGTGCCGCCGTCGGCCGGCGGCGGAGTCGGCTGCTTCCGCCTTCATCAGCCGCCGCACTGCTTCAGCATCGTCTGCTTGTCCGGTTCGGTGACCGGCATCTCGTACTTGACGGCGACCTGGGCGAACCGGACCGCGTAGGCGCACCTGATCTGCTTGTTGGGCGGCAGCCAGGACGCGGGGCCGGAATCACCCTTGGCCGAATTGGCCCGCCCCTCGACCGGGATCAGGTTGAGCGCGTCGTTGGCGAACTGCTCACGCTTGCTCTCCGGCCAGCGCGAGGAGCCCATCTGCCAGCTGTACGACAACGGCACCACGTGATCTATCTGCACCTCGGAGGCCTGCTGCTTGCGCCACTCGACAGTCGTCCCGGTGTAGGGGTCGTGCAGCGTCATGGCGATGACCACGCAGTCGGAACCGGCCCGGTAACGGAGGTTCTGTCCATCACGGCGAATGAGGTCGTTTCGAGTGTCACACCCGTTCCTCGCGAGGGGCACCCCGTCGGCCGTGTCCATCCACGCGTAGCCGAACCTGTCACGGTCGTAGCCCGTCCTCGGCCCCCGCCCCTTCGTGGACAGCTCCCCGATGAGCTCGCCGGCCGCGGCCTTGTCCGCGTCCGTCGCCACGGGGGCGAGCCCTGGCTTCGTCCCGTCCGGGTTCTTGAGCGGGCTGACCGCCCGCCCGTCCGGCGCGGCCGGCCCGGATCCCGCGGACGACTCGTGTTCGCCGAGCCCCTCGCATCCCGAAACGAGAAGCGCGGCAGCCGCCAACAGCGTCGCGGCGCGGAAGGAGCGGGCGTGCCCGGCCCCCCTGCCGCCACCGGCCGGGGCGGCCCGCGACGGGCCGCCGTCGATGCCGACGCCTTCGCAACCGCTCACGCGCGCCACCGTTCCTCCCCCGACCATCCCGTGTCCGTTCACGGTCCGTACCGTACTGCCGGGGTCAAACCTTGCCGATACCGAGGGTGTTCTGCGCGGGCAGCAGACCGGTGCCGAGCATCGCGACCCAGTACGCGCCGAGCAGTTCGGACAGGCGCGCCGTGTCGTCGGGGCCGAGCGCCGCCCAGGGTGCGGCGGCCATCTCGTCCGTACGCCGCTCGACCTCGGCGCGCAGGGCGCGGCCGTCGGCGGTGGCGGTGCCGTCGGAGGTCAACAGGCCGCGCGCGACGAGCCTTTCGCGCGCCGCAGTCCACTCCGCCTCGCTCCACCCGCGGCTCGCGAAGGTCTCGGCCGGGGCGGCTCCGATGCCCGCGAAGGAGACCAGTGACTCGACGGGGTCGAGACCGGCGGTCAGCAGCGCGGCGAGGTGGCCGTCGCCGCGGTGCTCGCGCAGCCGGGTGGCGGCCTGCCACAGGACGAGGTGCGGTTCGTCGGCCCAGGGCAGCGCGGCGTTGGCGGCGGCGAGCGGACGGCCCGCGCAGTCCGCGGCCTCCGCTGCGCGCCGGGCGAGCCCGGCGGCCTCCGCCAGCTCCTTCGACGCGACGGCGTCACCGAGGACGTCCCGATACGTCCGGTCGACCGCGCGCAGCCTGCCGGCGATCGCCTTCGCGGGGGACGACACCCGCCAGACGCCGGGCACGTAGTCGCCCACCATCGCCGGGCTGAAGCTGTAGAACGCCGAGGCGACCTGCCTCGCTCCGGCCTCTCCGAGCGGTGCCGCACGCCAGGCGAAGTAGCCGGGCCTGGGGGTACCCCCGGACGAAGTCTGGGGGAGTTCGTCGGTCCGCAGGCCGAGGGCCTCGGCCTCCTCGAAGGCCTGCGGCGCGTAGTAGACCACGGCGTGCAGGGGCTCGAGCAGATGCCACATCTGCCGCACGCGTCCGAGTTCGTCGGTCATGATCTCGCCTCCATATCATCTAGTCACTGACTAGATTGCACGGCTGTCACAGAACTTGTCAATGACTAGATTCTGCGTAGCCTGTGTCCCATGAGCAGTGAGCGCACCTACCACCACGGTGACCTGCGGCGGGCCGTCCTGAACGCGGCCCTCGACGTCATCCGCACCGAAGGCCCGTCCGCCGTGAGGCTGCGCGACCTCGCCCGCCGCGCGGGCGTCTCGCACGCCGCCCCCGCCCACCACTTCAAGGACCGGACCGGACTGCTGACGGCCATCGCGGCCGAGGGCTACGAGCTGCTGGCCCAGGCACTTTCGAAGGCCCCGGACCTGCGGGAGCGGGGCGTCGCGTACGTCCGCTTCGCACTCGACCGCCCGGCGCACTTCCAGGTCATGTTCCAGCCGGACCTTTACCGCGGCGACGACCCCGCCCTGCTGGCCGCCAAGGAGCTCGCGTCCGCCGAACTCCACGCCGGGGTCACCACCCTGGACGCGTCGCCCGACCCCCGCACCGCCGGCATCGCGGCCTGGTCCCTGGCGCACGGCTTCGCGACCCTGCTCCTGACCCACAACCTGGACGACCCGGTCGGCGACCGCGACCCCGCCGACGTCTTCCGCTCCCTCGCCGGGCTGCTCTTCGCCCCCGCCGCCGGGTAACTGCCCCGGGAATAGCGGGAGTCGATCACCGCTTGATGCCTGCATGAACACGCTTGCACCGGATCGGGCACCGGAACAGGACAGAGGACGCGGAGAGATGGCACTGACGGGTTCGTTAAGACGAACGGGCGTCGCCCTGCTGGCCGCCACGGCCCTTGTGGCGCTGCCGGTCGTCGGCACGGAGGGATGGACCGGCACCTCGGGTGTCGTGGCGGCCGACCACGGCAGCAGCCGCGCCTGGCACGGAGGCTGGGCGGCCTCCCCGCAGCCGCCGAACGCGCGGTTCGCGCCCAAATGGTCGGAGCAGGGCTTCGCCGACCACACCGTCAGGCAGGTCGTCCGGGTGAGCACCGGCGGGACCACGGCTCGTATCGAGTTGTCCAACCGGTACGGGAAGACTCCGCTCAGGATCACCGGCGCGACGGTCGCCCGCACCGACGAAGGCGCCTCGGTGAAGCCCGGCTCGGTCCGCCGGCTCAGCTTCGGCAAGGGGCGATCGGTGACGATCCCGGCGGGTGGCACCGCCCACAGCGACGGTGTGCCGTTCAGGGTCGGGGCGCTGGAGTCGGTGACCGTCACGCTGTACCTGGCAGAGGCGACCGGACCGGCCACCTTCCACTCGTTCGCCTCCGCCACCAGCTACCGGGCCGACGGGGACCACCGGTACGACCGGGGCGGGGCCGCGTTCAAGGAGACCAGCGACTCCTGGTACTACCTCTCCGGCGTCGAGCTGAGCGGCGGCCCCGCCGGCCGCAGGGACGCCGTCGGCTCCGGCCTCGACGCCGACAACCGCTACCCGGACGAGCTGGCCGAGCGCTTCGCCGCCGCCGGAAAGCCACGCAGCGTCCTCAACCACGGCATCGGCGGCAACCAGGTCACCCAGGACACCGTCTGGGCGGGTGAGAAGGGCATCACCCGTTTCAAGCTCGACGCGCTGAGCGAGCCGAACGTCGGCACCGTCGTCGTCCTCGAGGGCATCAACGACTTCGGAAGCAGCAGTTGGGGGGACGGCTCCCCCGAGGTGTCGGTCGAGCAGCTGATCGAGGGGCACCGCTCACTGATCCGCCAGGCGCACGCGAAGGGCGTCAAGGTGATCGGTGCGACGCTGACCCCGGTCAAGGGCTCCTTCTACTACACCCCGGTCAACGAGGCCAAGCGCGAGGCGTTCAACCACTGGATCCGTACGTCCGGCGAGTACGACGCCGTGGTCGACTTCGACCGCGCGCTGGCCGATCCGGCCGACCCGGACCGCATCCTGCCCGCGTACGACTCGGGCGACCATCTGCACCCGGGCGACGAGGGCTACCGCGCGATGGCCGAAGCCCTGGACCTCAACGCGTTCTGAACCTCTCGGTTCTTCACCGGCGCCGGCCGTGCCCCGCCCCGGGGCACGGCCGGCGACGCTTCCGCTACGAGCCGAGGATCGTCGTCAGGAACTCGCCCGTCCACGCCAGGAGTTCGCGGCCCACGACGGGCTTGCCGCCGATCTTGCCCGCAGTCGGGCGCGGCACCAGGATCTGGTGGGCCGCCGGCTTGATGACGGTGCGGGGGTACAGGCGCTTCAGGCGCAGCTCCTGGGACTCGCGCAACTCCACCGGCGCGAAGCGGATGTTCGGCCCCTGGAGCACGATCTCGCCCACGCCGCACGCCCGCGCCAGCATCCGCAGGCCGGCCACCAGCAGCAGGTTCTCCACCGGCTCCGGCAGCTTGCCGTAGCGGTCGGTGAGCTCCTCGCGGACGGCCTTGATGTCCTCCTCCGTGTTGGCGGAGGCGATCGCCCGGTACGCCTGGAGCCGCAGCCGCTCGCCGGGGGCGTAGTCGTGCGGGACGTGTGCGTCGACGGGCAGTTCGATCTTGACCTCGAGCGGGGGCTCCTCCTCCGCGCCGCCCTCCAGCGAGGCCCGGTAGTCGGCGACCGCCTCTCCGACCATACGGACGTACAGGTCGAAGCCGACGCCCGCGATGTGGCCGGACTGCTCGCCGCCGAGGAGGTTGCCCGCGCCGCGGATCTCCAGGTCCTTCATGGCGACGTACATGCCCGCGCCCATCTCGGTGTGCTGGGCGATCGTGGCGAGGCGCTCGTGCGCGGTCTCGGTGAGGGGCTTCTCCGGCGGGTAGAGGAAGTACGCGTAACCGCGCTCCCGCCCACGGCCGACCCGGCCGCGCAGCTGGTGCAGCTGGGAGAGGCCGAAGTTGTCGCCGCGCTCCACGATGAGGGTGTTGGCGTTGGAGATGTCGATGCCCGACTCGACGATCGTCGTGGAGACCAGCACGTCGAACTTCTTCTCCCAGAAGTCGACGACCACCTGCTCCAGCGCCGACTCCGACATCTGGCCGTGGGCCGTGGCGATACGCGCCTCGGGCACGATCTCCCGCAGCCGGGCCGCCGCCCGGTCGATCGACTCGACACGGTTGTGGATGTAGAAGACCTGGCCCTCGCGCAGCAGTTCACGCCGGACGGCCGCGCCGATCTGCTTCTCCTCGTACGGGCCGACGAAGGTGAGCACCGGGTGCCGCTCCTCCGGCGGGGTGGTGATCGTCGACATCTCGCGGATGCCGGTCACCGCCATCTCCAGCGTCCGGGGAATGGGCGTCGCGGACATGGTGAGCACGTCCACGTTGGCCCGCAGCTTCTTCAGCTGCTCCTTGTGCTCGACGCCGAAGCGCTGTTCCTCGTCGACGACGACGAGCCCCAGGTCCTTGAACTTGGTCTCGGAGGAGAACAGCCGGTGCGTGCCGATGACGATGTCGACCGAGCCGTCCCGCAGCCCCTCCAGCGTCGCCTTCGCCTCGGTGTCCGACTGGAAACGGGACAGGGCGCGGGTGACGACCGGGAACTGCGAGTACCGCTCGCTGAACGTGCCGAAGTGCTGCTGGACGAGAAGGGTCGTCGGGACGAGGACGGCGACCTGCTTGCCGTCCTGGACCGCCTTGAAGGCCGCCCGGACCGCGATCTCCGTCTTGCCGTAACCGACGTCGCCGCAGATCAGCCGGTCCATCGGGACCGTCTTCTCCATGTCCTCCTTGACCTCGGCGATCGTGGACAGCTGGTCGGGCGTCTCGACGTACGCGAAGGCGTCCTCCAGCTCCCGCTGCCACGGGGTGTCGGCGCCGAAGGCGTGGCCGGGCGCGGCCATCCGGGCCGAGTACAGCTTGATCAGGTCCGCGGCGATCTCCCTGACCGCCTTCTTCGCGCGCGCCTTGGTCTTCGTCCAGTCCGCGCCGCCGAGCCGGTGCAGCGTCGGCGCCTCACCGCCCACGTACTTGGTGACCTGCTCCAGCTGGTCGGTGGGGATGTACAGCCGGTCGCCGGGCTGGCCGCGCTTGGCGGGGGCGTACTCCACGAGCAGGTACTCGCGGGTCGCGCCCTGGACGGTGCGCTGCACCATCTCGATGTAGCGGCCCACGCCGTGCTGTTCGTGGACGATGTAGTCGCCGGCCTCGAGGGTCAGCGGGTCGATGGTCTTGCGGCGCCGGGTCGGCATCCGCTGCCCGTCCTTGCCGGCCGCCTTCTGACCGGTCAGGTCGGTCTCCGTGAGGACCGCCAGCCTCAGCGCCGGGTCGACGAAGCCGTAGTCGATCGCGCCGCAGGCGACATGGACGACGGACGGCGAGATCCCGGTCAGGTCGGCGTCGAGGCGGGCGGCGATGCCCTCGCCGCCGAGCACCTCGACCGTGCGGGACGCGGGGCCGTGCGCCTCGGTCACGAACACGGTCCGCCAGCCGTCGGCCAGCCAGCCCTTGGTGTCGGCGAGCGCCCGCGCGGTGTCGCCGCGGTACGTCTCCGGGGCGTGCATGCCCAGCTTGAGCGTGTCGTCCTCCGCGTCGGAGGCGTCCGCCGCGAACGGGGACACGGACCACCACATCATGCCGAGCTCGCGCGCCCGGTCCCGTACGTCCGCGATGCCCCACAGCGAGGCCGCGCCGACGTCGATCGGGGCCTCGCCCCCACCCGCCGTCGCCGCCCAGGACGCCTGGAGGAACTCCTGGCTGGTGGCGACGAGGTCCGCCGCCCGCGTACGCACCCGCTCCGGGTCGCACACGACGGCCATGGCGCCCGCGGGCAGCACGTCCAGCAGCAGTTCCATCTCGTCGACGAGGACGGGGGCCAGCGACTCCATGCCCTCGACGGCGATGCCCTCGGCGATCTTGCCGAGCAGTTCGCCCAGCTCGGGGTGGGCCTCGGCGAGGGCGGCGGCCCGCTGCCGCACCTCGTCCGTCAGCAGCAGCTCGCGGCACGGCGGCGCCCACAGCCCGTGCTCCGCGACCTCCAGGGACCGCTGGTCGGCGACCTTGAAGTAACGGATCTCCTCGACGTCGTCGCCCCAGAACTCCACCCGAAGGGGGTGCTCCTCGGTCGGCGGAAAGACGTCCAGGATGCCGCCGCGCACGGCGAATTCGCCGCGCTTCTCGACCAGTTCCACCCGCGCGTAGGCGGCGGCCGCCAGTCCTGCGACGACCTCTTCGAGATCGGCCTGCGCTCCGGTGCGCAGCGCCACGGGCTCCAGGTCGCCGAGGCCCTTGACCTGCGGCTGCAGCACGGACCGCACGGGAGCGACGACGACCCGCACCGGGCCGGCGGCCGGGTCGTCGGCCGACGGGTGGGCGAGACGGCGGAGCACGGCGAGACGGCGGCCGACGGTGTCGGAGCGGGGCGAGAGCCGCTCGTGCGGCAGCGTCTCCCACGACGGGTACTCGACGACGCCCTCGCCGGGCAGCAGCGACCGCAGCGCCGCGGCCAGGTCCTCGGCCTCCCGTCCGGTGGCGGTGACGGCCAGCACGGTGCGGCCGGTGTCACGGGCCAGCGCCGCCACGGCGAAAGGCCGCGCGGCGGGCGGGCCCACCAGATCGACGTGCATACGGCGGCCGTCGCCGGCCGCCCTGACCGCTTCGGCGAGCGCCGGGTCACGTACGACGGCATCGAGCAGACCGTGCAGGCTCATGAAGGGATTTCCGTCCAGGAGGGGCGAAGGGGGTGGGCGACGCGCATCGCTGGGCAACCCGCTGCGCAACGCGACGCGCCCGACACGTGTACCGGGCCGGGGGTGTCCAGCCTACGACGGCACTGTGACAGCCGCGCCCGGATACCCCGGCCGCCCGCCGCGGGCGAGGGCGGGAACGCACGAAACCGGCCCCGGGTGTCCGCTAGGGGACACCCGGGGCCGGCGCTTCCGGCGGGACCGGGCCGCTGGGACCGGACCCCCGTACCGGGCCCGCCGGCCCGGCCCCGCCGTGACGGCTACTCGGTCGCGATCGCGTTCAGGACGTTCATCCGGCCCGCCCGGAACGCCGGGACCAGGGCCGCGAACAGGCCCACGAACGCCGACCCCACGAAGACCGTGATGATCGTCGGCCACGGGATCTCCAGGACGCCCAGTCCCTCCAGCGCCAGCAGCTGCTGGGCCGAGGTGCCCCAGCCCATGCCCAGACCGAGGCCGAGCAGCGCACCGAAGAGGGCGATGACCACCGACTCCAGTCGGATCATGCGGCGCAGCTGGCGGCGCGAGAGGCCGATGGCCCGCATCAGACCGATCTCACGGGTCCGCTCGACCACCGAGAGCGCCAGCGTGTTCACCACACCCAGGACCGCGACGATGATCGCGAGTGCCAGGAGGCCGTAGACGATGTTGAGCAGCTGCCCGATCTGGTCCTTCAGGTCCTGCTTGAAGTCGGTCTGGTTCTGCACCTTGTACTGCGGGTACTCGGCGAGTGACTTCTTCAGCGCGGCGTACGCCTCCTTCTCCTGGCCGTCGACCGCCTTGGCGAACATGATCATGTTCTCGGGCATCTTCTCGGCCGGGACGTACCGCTCGGCGGTCGTGATGTTCAGGTACATCGCGCCCTTGTCGACGTTCGTGTCGTCGGAGGTGATCGCGGCGACCTTCAGCTCGGCCGGGCTGCCGTTCTTGAAGTCGACCTTGATCGTGTCGCCGACCTTCACGCCGTGCCGGTCGGCGTAGTCGCTGCCGACGGACATCGCGTCCTTGCCGTAGGCGGCCGCCAGCTCGCCGGCCACCGTCTCGCGGCGCAGGTCCCGCGCGTACGTCGGGTCGGCGGCGACCAGCTGCAGGTCCTCCTTCGTGCCGTCCGGGGCGGTGATCTTCGCGTCGACGCCCTTGTACTCGGTGACGTGCTCGATGCCCGGGGCCTTCTCCAGCGCCTCCTGGGCCTGCGGCACTATCGGGCGGCCGTCGTTGCCGGCGGACTGCACGATGAAGTCGGCGCCCACCGACTTGTCGAGCTCCTCCGTCGCCGAGGCCACCATCGAGGAGCCGACCACCGACAGGCAGGCCACCAGGGCGAGGCCGATCATCAGTGCGGCGCCGGTCGCCCCGGTACGGCGCGGGTTGCGCAGCGCGTTGCGCTCGGCCATCCGGCCGACCGGTCCGAACATCCGCAGCACCAGCGCGCTGATCACCCGCACCACACCGCCCGCCAGCAGTGGGCCGACGACGATGAAGCCGATGAGCGACAGCACCACGCCGAGGCCGAGGAACACCGACCCCTCGCTCGCCTTGTCCGCCCGGGTGGCGACCAGCAGCGCCGCCGCGCCGGCTCCGGTGAGGACGAGCCCGATGCCGCCGCGGATCCATCCGGTCTTGGCATCGGCCGGCAGGCCCGAGTCGCGCAGGGCCGCCATGGGCGAGACCTTCCCGGCGCGCCGTGCCGGGATGTACGCGGCGAGCACGGTGACGACGATGCCGAGCACCATGCCGACCACGGGGGTCGTCCACTTCACGGTCAGGTCGTCGGTGGACAGGTTCATTCCGACCGCGGACATCATCTTCATCAGTCCGACGGCCAGCCCCACCCCGGCGGCCACACCCGCGACCGAGCCGACCAGCCCGAGGAGCAGCGCCTCGAGGAGCACGGAACGGTTGACCTGCTTGCGGCTCGACCCGATGGCGCGCATCAGGCCGATCTCACGGGTGCGCTGGGCGACCAGCATGGAGAACGTGTTGACGATCAGGAAGATGCCGACGAGGAAGGCGATCCCGGCGAAGCCGAGCATCGCGTACTTCATCACGTCGAGGAAGGAACCGACCTCCTCACGGCCGGCGTCCGCCGCTTCCTTCGCGGTCTGCAGCTTGTACGGCTGCTCCAGCGAGGCGGCCAGGTTCTTCTTCAGCGCCTCGTCGCTGACACCGGCGTCGGCGACGACCATGACCTGCGTGAACAGGCCCTCCTTGCCGAGGAGTTCACGCTGGGCGGTGGCGGTGTCGTAGAAGACTACGGCGGCACCGGGATTGGTGACCTTGAAGGCGGCGATGCCGGAGATCTTCGCGGTGAAGTCACCGGTGACGGCGATCGTCCGCAGTTCGTCGCCCAGCTTCAGATCGTGCTTGTCGGCCGTGTCGGCGTCGACCATGACCTCGGTGGGGCCGCGCGGCGCGTGGCCGGAGGCGACCTCCATCGACTTGAGGTCGTTCCTGGTCCAGTTGGCCGCGATCGTCGGGGCACCGGTGGTGGAGCCCATGTTCTTGTTGTCGGAGTCGACGACGGTGACGCTCATGCTGGACACGGCGCCCTCGGCGGAATCCACGCCCTCGACCTTGCCGACCTCGTCGACGAGCGAGGCCGGCAGCGTCTCGGGCCTGCCGGTCACGGGGGCCTGTGACTCGTCCGCGTCCTTGGGGCTGACGGTCACGTCCGCGGCGGAGACGGCGAAGAGCTTGTCGAACGTGGTGTTCATGGTGTCGGTGAACACGAGCGTGCCCGACACGAAGGCCACCGACAGCAGCACGGCGACGGCCGAGAGGGCCATGCGGCCCTTGTGCGCGAAGAAGTTGCGCAGCGAGGTTCTGAACACGCTCATGACGTCCGCCCGCGCGCGTCGAAGTCCTTCATCCGGTCGAGGACGGCCTCAGCCGTGGGCCGCTGCATCTCGTCGACGATCCGGCCGTCGGCGAGGTACAGGACGCGGTCCGCGTACGACGCGGCGACCGGGTCGTGCGTGACCATGACGATCGTCTGGCCCAGCTCGTCGACCGACGTGCGCAGGAAACCGAGCACTTCGGCGCCGGCCCGCGAGTCCAGGTTGCCGGTCGGCTCGTCACCGAAGATGATTTCCGGCCGGGCGGCGAGCGCGCGGGCCACCGCGACCCGCTGCTGCTGACCGCCGGAGAGCTGGGTCGGCCGGTGCTTGAGGCGCTCCGCGAGGCCCACCGTCTCGACGACCCGGTTCAGCCAGGCGGCGTCGGGCTTGCGGCCGGCGATGTCCATGGGGAGCGTGATGTTCTCCAGGGCGTTCAGCGTCGGCAGCAGGTTGAACGCCTGGAAGATGAAGCCGATCCGGTCCCGGCGCAGCTGGGTGAGCTTCTTGTCCTTCAGGCCGGTGATCTCCGTGTCGTCGAGGAAGATCTGCCCCGAGGTGACGGTGTCGAGGCCGGCCAGACAGTGCATCAGGGTCGACTTGCCGGAGCCGGACGGCCCCATGATCGCGGTGAACTGCCCGCGGGCGATGTCCACGTCGACGTGATCGAGCGCGACGACACGCGTCTCCCCCGCGCCGTACGCCTTGACGACCTGCCGCCCCCGTGCGGCGACGGCCGTGCGCCCTCCGGTCTCCCCGAATGCGGGGGTGGTTACAGCCGTAGTCACGGTAGGTCTCCTAGCTCTGGGAATCAGTGATGCGATGCAGTGATGCGAATCAGCGGATGTCGTCGCCGCGTCTCGGCCTCGAGTCTCGCGACGAAAGCGGTCCGGCGCGCTGGTGCGCAGCGCAGTCCTGGTCCGGGGGTTTTCCCCACCCCCGCCCGGTTCTGCCTGTGCGGCGGCCTCAGCTGCGGCCGTAAGAACAAGCTAAGGAACGACACCCGGCCTTCTCGTCGTCCGCCGGGACGAACGTCCCCTGGACAGAAGTAAGGAGGAGCCCCTAGGGGTCTCCACCCGGAGGTGGACACCCGAGGACGAGGCTGCACCCTCCCGCTGCGTGAGGATCAAGTGAGAAGGTGTCACCCGGAAATAGATGCATGGGGAAAGGACCCGGGGACGTCATGGGAAGCACCGGCCGTACGGAACGCCTGCCCGGCTCCGCGGCGCACCCGGCGGCTTCCCGGGGGCGCGGCCCGGTCGTCGCCGCGCTCATGCTGGGCATGGCGCTCGCCGCGCTCGACGGGACCATCGTCTCGACGGCCGTGCCGCAGATCGTCGGCGACCTCGGCGGGTTCGCCGTCTTCTCCTGGCTGTTCTCCGGCTACCTCCTCGCCGTGACCGTCACCCTCCCCGTGTACGGCAAACTGTCCGACACCTTCGGCCGCAAGCCCGTCCTCGTCGCCGGCATCATCCTGTTCCTGGCCGGCTCCCTGCTGTGCGCGCTCGCCTGGAACATGGCCGCCCTCATCGCCTTCCGGGTGGTGCAGGGGCTCGGCGGCGGGGCGCTCCAGGGCACGGTGCAGACCATCGCCGCCGACCTGTACCCGCTGGCCGAGCGCCCGAAGATCCAGGCCAGACTCTCCACCGTGTGGGCCACTTCGGCGGTCGCGGGCCCCGCGGTCGGCGGGCTGCTGGCCGGATACGCGGACTGGCGCTGGATCTTCCTCATCAACCTGCCCGTCGGCGCGGTCGCGCTCTTCCTGATCCTGCGCTGCTTCACCGAACCGGCCCGCCCCGCACGCACGTCCCGGCCACGCGTCGACTGGGCCGGAGCGCTGTGCGTCTTCGCGGCCGGCGCCCTGCTGCTCACCGCGCTCGTCCAGGGCGGCATCGCCTGGCCGTGGCTGTCGCCGCCGTCGCTGGCCCTGCTGGGCGGCAGCGCGGTCCTCGTCGCCGTCACCGTCGTCGTCGAACGCCGCGCGGCGGAGCCGATCATCCCGGGCTGGGTCTGGCGCCGCCGCACCATCGCGGCGGTCAACCTGGCACTGGGCGCGCTGGGTCTGCTGATGGTCGCCCCGACCGTCTTCCTGCCCACCTACGCCCAGTCCGTCCTCGGCCTCGGCCCGATCGCCGCGGGCTTCGTCCTCTCCGTGATGACCCTGAGCTGGCCGGTCAGCGCGGCCCTGTCCGACCGGGTCTACAACCGCATCGGGTTCCGGCGGTGCGCGATGCTCGGCATCGGTCTCGCGATGCTGATCCTGCTGGCCTTCCCGCTGCTGCCGTTCCCCGGCCAGCCGTGGCAGCCGGCCCTCATCATGCTGCTGCTCGGAGCGGCGCTCGGCCTCTTCCAACTCCCCCTGATCGTCGGAGTGCAGTCCACCGTCGGCTGGTCGGAGCGCGGCACCACGACGGCGTCCGTCCTCTTCTGCCGCCAGGTCGGCCAGTCCCTGGGCGCGGCATTGTTCGGCGCGGTCGCCAACGCGGTCCTGCTCGCCCGCCTCGGCGGCGGCAGCCTCGACTCGGTCTCCCACTCGCTGGAGAACCCGGCCACGCTGACCGCTTCCGCGGCGGACGGCCTCCGCCGCGCGGTCGACGCGGCCGTCGACCACGTCTACGTGGGTGCGGCGGCCGCGGCGGGGGCGGCGCTGCTGGTGCTGGTGTTCGTGGCACCGCGCCGCTTCCCGGTCCGCACGGACGCGGACCCGGACTGACGCCCGCACGTCACCGGTCCGGCGGACCCCGCCCCTTCGACGGCAAGCCCGCGCCGCGTGAATACGGGTGCACGAGCGGACCGCCCGAGGGCACACTGCGCGAATGAACTCGGATCTGCCACGGACACCCCAGGAACGCGCTCTGCGCCATGTCGCGCGACTTGCGTCCGGCCGTCCGATGGACGCGGCCCTCCGCGTGACCCTCAACTTCCACCCGGACCGGCTGCTGCACGGCAGGCCGATCCTGGACGCCATGAGCGAGGACGGGGTCTACCGCTCACAGTTCGTCACAGGAACGAGCAACGGCGGTCTGACGGCTCATCCCGGCGGTGACCGTTGGCGCTGGGAGAGCCGGATCTTCGGCGGAGCGTACGACTCGGTGCCCGGCCACGAGCGCCCCGTCTACGGAGCGTTGAACTTCCGGCGCAAGCCGGCCGGCGGCGCGCCTCGGTTCGGCTCGGCGCATTTCCGGCTCAGCGCCGAAGCGTCGGCGCGGACGACGTTCTGCTACCCGGACAGCTTTCTGGAGCCGGCGGACTTCGGTGTCGCGGCGCGCATGGGGCTCATCGAGATCGCCCTCGCCGATCGCCAGGACGATCTCGACGACTACATCGAGGCGCAGGTGCACGGACCGGTCCGGGTACGAGGTGATGTGGAGGCACTGGTCCTGGACCCGTGCTACCGGGGCACGGCCGTGGAGGCGTCGGCCGGCCGTCTCGGCTTCCCGGTGGAGTGGCACGGCGGCTTCCGTCTCGGCGTCGACGAACTCCGCCGCCGTCCCGACTACCGGGGACAGGAGTACGTCGACCTCGGCACGCGGATCGCCGTGGACGGCGTGCTCGATCCCCGGATCGTCGGAGAAGCCGTGCGCACGGGCCGGTACGCCCCCCAGGCGGTCAAGAAGGTGTGGCACTGTCTGGCGCGTTTCGGGTTCCCGTCGAAGGACCGTCCGTTGAGCGGGACAGGGCGCAGGCAGTAGGCGGACCCGGGGCGGCGGAACCGGTTGAATGCCGACATTCGACCGGGACGCACTGCCCAGCAGCGCGCAGGACCAGGTGGACACTCTGCTGACCGAAAACCGCCGCGTCATGGCGATCAAGGTCGTCCGGGACTCGGTCCCACCGCCCTCGCCGGGCGTCCGCGAGTGCATGGACCTGATCAGCGAGCGATACGCGGCACTCGGACTGCCCGTGGACCCGCCGCCGTCCCCGCCACTGAGCCCTGAGGCACTGTCCGCCCGGGTCGACGAGCTGACCGGCCCGGCCCACCGCGATCACGGCCGGATGGGACGGGGACACCCACGGGTGGTTCGTATGTCTCTTCGCCGTCATGACGGAGCCGGACGCCGTGGTGACGGGCGTGTGTTCAACGGCGAGGTGCCGCCTTGGCCGGAGGCGGCAGAGGCTCAGGCCGTCGGGCAGACGCTCGCCGCTCAGCTCGGGCTGCCGTTCCGCTTCGAGAGCCCCGACGGTCCGACGGACTGACGGCTCCCGGCCCCCGGCCCACCCGCACACCCCATCAGCTCGACGGCGCGGTCGCCCGCATCGATGTCCACGTCCGCGGACGCGTAGGTGGATCCGGAGGAACTGGTGGTCATGTGCGGGGTTCCTTCGGGAAGTCGAGGAGGCGGGAGGGTGGGGGCGCAGACCGACGACGGGCTGCCCGGCGACGGGCTGCCCGGCGAGGGCGACATCGACCCCGACGAGGGCGGCATCGACCCCGGCGAAGGCCGGCCGTAACCCGCGTCAGGCTGCCGGCCCGCACGGAACGGCCTGCCCGGCCCGCCGGGGACCTGAGGGCGTTTCACACCCATCACGGACAAAGCCGACGCCCAAGGCCCGGTTACCGGCGGTCCCTTCGCACCCGCCCAGGATCGTCACCGAACTGACATACCGCTCGGTCGGGAAACCCTTACGTCATCGCACTACCGGTGAGTAACGTACGCGGACCACCAGCGCCACCCGCCCGCTCGCCGGGCGGCAAGGAGCAAGACGATGTCGTACCACCACCAGCTCTTCCCCGACCCGCCACCGCAGCCACGCGTCCCCGGCCGCCACCGCCAGGAGACGGCGGACCCGGCGTGGGACTTCGAGCCGCAGCCATGGGACCGGCCGCAGGCCGCTCGGCACGGCCACGGACACGGCCACGACGGGCGCGGACACGACGAGTACGGCCGCGAACTGCAAAGCCTCGGCTCGGCCTACCGCAGGCTCCGGCGGGTCTCGACGTTCACCGCCCTCGGCTACTTCGTCCTCTTCCTGCTCCTGTCCGCCTACGCCCCCTCGATGATGACCGGCGAGGTCAGCGGCGGCCTCACGACCGGGCTGGTGCTCGGACTCGTACAGCTGCCCGTGGCGCTCGCCGCGATCGCCGTCTACGAACGGATCGCCCGCAGGCGCGTCGACCCGCTCGTGGCCTCGGTCAGGGAACTCACCGAGCGGCACACCGGACGGCAGCCGGCCGGAGGTGCGCGCGCATGAACGGCTTCAGCTCCGAGGCCCAGACCATGTCCCTCATCGCGTTCATCACCGTGATCACCGTGACGCTGCTGCTCTGCGTGATGACCGGACCCGACCGGGACGACCTCGGCGAGTTCTACACCGGCTACCGCTCCCTGTCCCCCATGCAGAGCGGGCTCGCCATCGCGGGCGACTACATCTCCGCCGGAACCGTCCTCGGCACCATCGGCATCATCGCGCTCCTCGGGTACGACGGGATGACCCTCACCCTGAGCACCGTGCTCTCCCTGGTCCTGATGATGTTCCTGCTCGCGGAACCCCTGCGCAACGCAGGACGGTTCACCATGGGCGACGTCTTCAGCCGCCGCGCCCACGGGCCCGCCGTGCGGATCACCGCGGCGGCCGTCACCCTCACCGCGCTGCTGCCGCTGGTCGTCTTCCAGCTGGCGGGCGCGGGCGACCTGCTCGCCGTCGTCCTCGGCTTCCACGCCGACGGGTTCAAGACCGGGTCGATCGTGTTCCTCGGACTGCTGATGATCACGTACGCGGCGATCGGCGGCATGAAGGGCACCGCCTTCATCCAGATCGTCAAGACCGTCGTCCTGCTCGGCGCGGCCACCGCCATCGCCGTACTGATCCTCGACCGCTTCGACTTCAGCCCGCCCGCACTGCTCGACGCCGCCAAGGAAGGCAGCGGGCTGGGAGACGCGTACCTCACCCCCGGACTGCAGTTCGGCGGCGACGAACTCGACATGATCAGTACCCAGCTGACCGTCGTGCTCGGCGCGGCGGTACTCCCCCACATCACGATGCGCATGTTCACCGCCCGCAACGCGAGGGCCGTGCGGCGCTCCATGTCCTGGGCCGTGTCGATCGTCGTCGTCACCTGCCTGCTGATCGCCGTGATCGGCTTCGGCGCCGCGGCCCTCGTCGGCCACAAGGAACTGGCCGCCGGCGACCCCCAGGGCAAGACCGCGTTCCTGATGGTCAGCCAGGCCGTCATGGGCCCCGACCCGAACACCGCCGAGACACTGCTGTTCACCGCCGTGGCCACCGCGATCTTCCTCACCCTGCTCGCCTCCGTCGCCGGGATCACCCTGGCCTGCGCCAACACCCTCGCCCACGACCTCGTCGCGCACGGGCTGCGCAGGGCAGGGCTCACCGACAACACCGAGATGGCCATCGCCAGGGCCGCCGCCGCGGGCGTCGGGCTCGTCGCCATCGCGATCGCCGCCGGCGCCAGGCACCTGAACCTCCAGGCACTGCTGACCCTGTCCTTCTGCGTCGGCGCGTCCGCCGTCGCCCCCGCCCTCGTCTACACCCTCTTCTGGCGCCGCTACACCCGTACGGGACTGCTCGCCACGCTCATCGTGGGCACCGTCTCGGCACTCGTCGTGACGACCGGAAGCAATCTGGTGTCCGGATCACCGCAGTCCGTCTTCCCCGACCAGGACTTCAACTGGTTCCCGTACACCACGGCCGGCCTCGTCTCCATCCCCCTCGGCTTCCTCGCCGGCTGGCTCGCGACCGTCCTGTACGACAACGACCGTGCCGTGCAGCGCCGCCGCTACGAGGAACTGGAACCGACGATCCTCGCGGGCGCACCGACGAGTCCCTGAGCACGACGACGGCCGCCCGGTCCGCGATCCACGGACCGGGCGCCGTCGTTCGCCACGCGGTCAGGGCGTGCGCAGCCGCTCGGCAAGAGCCACGAGCCAGGCGCCGGGCGCGTACGGCGCGGGCGGGTCGACCTCCATGCCGACGGCCACGGCGAGCGCGTAGTCGGACTCGTCCAGAGGCGGGGTGAGGAGGTCGTGGAGCTCGCCGGTGAGCTGGGCGATCAGGCCGGAGTCGGTGGACGTCAGGTAGTCCTCGAGCGCGGCATCGTGGTCCTCGAACTCGTCCGGCATGTCCTGGGAGAACCAGCCGCCGAGGAACTGGGCGAGTTCGGGGAAGCGGGCGTGCCACTCCCAGCGGGTCTGCGGAGTGGCCGGCGGCGGGGCCTGGCCGCTCTCCACACTTTCCTCGAGGCGGTCGGCGAGACGGGCCAGCCAGGCCTGGATCTCGGAGTCCGGCAGGCCGACGTCGGGAACCGGATAGAACTCGCCGAGACGCAGGCGGAGTCGGCCGGGCGGGTTGTCCGCGTACGCACGCAGCTGTTCCTCGGCGATCGGGACGGCCCAAGGCCGGGTGCGCCAGGTGTGCCGGAGGTACGCGGTCAGCGGTTCGACCTCGTCGGCCGTGCGGCCCAGGTGGGCCCGGATCACGTGGTCCAGCTCGCCGTACTTGCGGTCGTGTTCGCGTGGTGTCAGGGGCACGGGACGCTGCCTAGCCTCCCCCTTTCGCTTCGAGTGGTTGAGCTGGGGTGATGGCGGAGGACTGGTGCTGTCGGGCCCTGGTCGGTGAGTGGGCATGGCTTGGGCCCGACGCTCGGGCCGGGCTCTCCAACGGGTTCCTTGGTGGTGGGCGGGCAGGGACAGTGCAGCAGGTCAGGTGGCTGGTCGCGGTAGTGCCGTGAGGCGCGCGAAGGCGTTGATGAGTTCGTGCCGCCAGGGCCAGGCCGCGGCGATCCGCAGGCGAAGGCGGCGGCCGCCGCGAGTGATGCGGGCGGCTGCGTGCAGCAGCCGGTAGCGCAGCTTCTTCGGCTCGGCGGTGGCCAACTCTCCTTCCAGCAGCAGGGTCTGGGCCCAGGCGAGCAGGTCGGTGGCGGCCAGTGACAGCTCCAGCCACGCTTGGTTGAGGGTGAAGTGGCGGGAGGGAAAGCGGCCGAAGCCGGTGGTCTTTCCGCAGCGGATGCGGTCCTCGACGCGTGCGTGCGCTCGGTGGCGGACCTCCAGGTGTTGCAGCGAGCCTTCGCCGTAGGGGGTGTCGGTCAGGAAGACCTGGTGGCGCATGCCCTCGTCGAGGTCGAACACGGACAGTTGGGCGCCGGGGTGCGGGCGCTCGCGGCGGACGATGATCCGGGTGCCATCGGGGTAGCCGTCCAGGTCGACCATGCCGGTCAGCTCGGCGACCTCGGCGCCGGTGCGCAGGGTGCCGTCTTGCTCCAGCGCGGGGTGCCAGACCTCATCGGGCAGGGCGCGGATCGCGCGGCGGACCGGTTCGGTGACGGGATGTCCGACCGAGAAGGATGTGTGGACGCCTCGGGCGCGCAGGGCCCGCAGGTGGGCCAGGAACGCTTTGGCTCCTCCGGCGCTGTCGGTGCGGACGAGGATGGGGGTGCCGTGGCGGCGGTCGTCGGGGATCTGGGCGAGCGCCGCATCGAGGACGGTGATGTGGTCGGCGGCGGTGTTGGCGCCGGCGTTTCCTGGCCGCAGCAGTCCGGCCAGGGCTTCGCCGGTGTTGTCCAGGAAGCACAACAGCGGGTGGTAGCCGAAGCCCCGCTTGTAGGTGGCTGCGGCCTGCTCTTTCTCGGAGTGGCAGGTGACCAGGGTGGCATCCATATCAATGACCAGCCCGGGCAGGTCCCGCCCGCCGGCCTGGGCCGCGGGTATGCCGCTGTCTGTCTCGGCGGCCTGCAGCCAGGCGACCTCGCGCGCTGCAGCTCGGGCCGTGCGCAGCGCTGCCAGTGCCGTGTGGTCGATGCCGGCCAGGAGGCGCCAGGCGGTCGGGGTAGAGGCCACCGGGCCGAACACCTCGGCCTGGTCACGCAGTAGGGCCAAGTCGGCGATGGCTTCGCCGCCGTCCGCGAGCATCACCGCCACGTCTACCGCGATCCTGCCCGGGTTGTGTCCGGTGCCGCGTGGCCGCAGGCGGCGCAGCGCGTCGGTGAACGCGTCGGTCAGGCCGGTGGCGTCAGCGAGATCGGCCAGCAGACGGGAACCGGCATGGGCGACCACCCCGTGGCCGTCGGCCGAGACGACGAGCTTGGGGCGCGACCCGGTAGTGTGCACGCAGAAAGTGCCTTCCTGCTGGGATGACAGAGACCTTCGACAAGCCTCATCTTCCCAGCTCAGAGGGCACTTTCGCGTTTCCGGTCAAGATCCGGACACGGCGGCAAGTGAAACGCGCAGGCTAGAGGTAGATCGGAAAGGTGGCGTGGACAGCGAAGCCGTGCGGGCTGGACTCTTCCCGCTTGAGGACGACGCGGGCCGCGCGCACATCGACGGGCTCCCGGCCCGCGAGCATCATCGCCTGGAGCAGAACGCGCCCCACGGGCTCAGGACGGGACGGCCAGGCGGCCTCGATGGTCAGACGCTGACGGGTCGACTGGGCCAGCCACCGATGGTGGCCTGCTCATTGGCCGTGATGACCTGCTGGGTGGCCCACTGGGCCGTTTCCCGGTCGGGATAGGTGGCGGATCGGGTTCGCATGCGTGACAGTACCTATCGTTTTACCCACACAGGCGGATGGTGGGCTTTCATGTGGTCGATGCAGCTCTGCGCCAGCAAAGGCAGCAACTCCTCGAAGTCCACTGGAACGTCGAAGCGTACGCAGGGAAGGGCTGACCGTAACAACGCCCTCTGACAGCACGGCCTTTGCAACGGCACAGGCCGATGTGACGTCTGCCACACCAGCCTCTGCGGGTTGAAGCGCAACGCGATGGTGCCCCCGGCCGTGACGGCCGGGGGCACCATCGCTGCGACACGCCCTACAGCAGGCCGTCCCACATCTGCTCGAGGAGGACCGACCACCAGCTCTCCGGCGACGACAGCGCCGCCGGGTCGAAGGCCGCCAGCTGGGCCTGGAAGTCGACCGTCCAGCGGCCCGCCTGCTCCGGGTTGAGGCCGAAGCGCAGCGGCCACATCCGGCCGAGCAGTGCCAGGCAGCGCACGAACTCGGGCAGGCCCGTGTTCACGAACTGCGGTGCCACGGGCGCACCGCCCGGACCGGCCTCCACCGGCACCGCGACGATGTGCGCCGTGCCGTACTGGACGCAGATCGCCCGGCCGAAGTCGCTTCCGATCACCAGGTACGAACCGGCGTCCGACGCCGGCTGCACCTGGCGCTGGGCGGCGAGTTCCGCCAGTGTCGGCACCACCGGCTGCGCCGGCTGTGCCCAGAAGAACGGGTTGAAGTCGCCCGGCAGACCCGCCCACACCAGGGTCGCCGCCACGATCTCCGGCACGCCCTGACGCGACACGGCCCGCTGGTCGAACCGGCACAGACCCTGCGGCCCGAAGGCACCCGCCAGCTCGTGCGCCACGCCCTCCGGCGGGATCGGCGGCGCGGGCGGCACGTGCGGCAGCGGGGCACGCACCGGCGCCGGACGGGCGGGCCCGTCCGCGACCTGGTGCAACTCGCCCTGGTGGGCGAGGAGTTGCTGCATGCCCTGCTGGCGCGAGGCGTGGTCGCTGCCGTACGGGGCGATCGAGGTGATCCGCGCCTGCGGCCACGTCTCCCGGATCATCCGCGCACAGTACGCACCCGGCAGCTCGCACGACTCCAGTTCGGTGTGCAGCTCCAGCACCTGCTGCGGCGGCACGTTCATCCCCCGCAGCTCGTGCAGGATCTGCCACTCCGGGTGCGGCGTGCCCGGCGCGGAGCGGCGGATCAGCTGGGCCTCGGAACCGTCGGGCGCGCGGTAGCGCAGCACCGCCTGGTAACCGGGCCCGACCGTCGGCACACCGGTGGGCTGCTGCGGATACCCGTACGGCGGCCGCCCGCCGCCCATCGGCGGCTGCGGCTGCGGCGCGTTCGGCACCGGGCCGGGCGGGCCTGGGGGCTGCGGCGCCCCCGGGCCCATCTGGGCGGGCCCGGCGAGCATCGTCGCCGCGTGATGCACCCCGCCACCCGGAGGCGGCGTCGAACCCGGAGCCGCCGGCGGACCCGGAGGCCCCGGAGGCTGCGGCGCGCCCGGGCCCATCTGGGCGGGCCCGGCGAGCATCGTCGCCGCGTGATGCACCCCGCCACCCGGAGGCGGCGTCGAACCCGGAGGCGCCGGCGGACCAGGAGGCGGCGGCGTCGAACCAGGCGCCGGAGGCGGACCCGGAGGCCCCGGAGGCTGCGGCGCCCCCGGACCCATCTGCGCGGGCCCGGCCAGCATCGTCGCCGCGTGATGCACCCCGCCACCCGGAGGCGGCGTCGAACCAGGCGCCGGAGGCGGACCCGGAGGCCCCGGAGGCTGCGGCCCCTCCGGGCCGAGCTGCGAGACCAGTTGGGTGGGCAGGTAGCCACCCGCCGGAGCGCCGGGAGCACCCGGGCCCGACGGCGGAGGCGTCGCCCCGGCGCCCGGACGGGCACCCGGGGTACCGGGAGCACCGGGCGGCGGCGGAGGCGTCGCCCCCGTACCGCCGCGTGCGCCGCGCGGCGGCAGCACGGCCTTGCTCGTCGCCGCGTCCGCTATGTCGGCAGCACCGGCGCCCGGAGCGGGCGGCGGGGTCGCGCCGGACGGCGCAGCCGACTCCGGCTCGGACTGCGGCTGCGGCTGCGGGCTCAGGCCCGGCACGATCGCGGTCTTCGGCAGCTGACTGCCTCCCGACATCAGCGCCGTGGGAGCGTCCGCGGACACCGGCGGCGGAGTGCGTCCGTCGTCCGCCGACACCTGCGGCGCGAACACGGTCGCCGGCAGCGGCACCGACGCGTCGTCCCCACCCGCCGAACTCGTGTCCGTCCAGCCCGTGCCCCCGGAGGGCCTGGCGGGAACCCCGTCCGACGCGGTCGGCTCGTGGTCGGCCGCCCCCGCGCTCGGCCACGCGGCCCCGCCCTGCGACGCGTCCGCGCCCGCGCCCGACGACGAACCCGCGTCCGACACGGGAGCCGGCGAAGCGGACGAGGACGAGGACGGCACGGACGACGAAGAAGGGGACGACAGCGACGAAGACCAGGAAGAACTACCCGTCGCCTGCGAGGCGTTGCCACCGATCGAACCCGGCACGTCCCGTGCGCCCGAACCCGCCGGCGACGGACCGGCCGCCTCGGCGCCGGGAGACGGCGACACGTCCGGCACAGGCGCGGAACCGGCACCGGAACCGGCACCCGCCGACGAAGCGGCGGCAGCCGCCTCGCCCGGGCCCGCCGGCTCCGCGGACCCGGAGGACGACGCCCGCCGGTCCGGGATCCCCAGCTTGTCCGCCGCGTCCTGGAGCCACTCCGGAGGGCTCAACAAGAACGACGTCTGATTCAGGTCCACCCGCTGCGGAGCCTCGCCCGCCGATGCTGCCGGCGCGTCGTCCGTGCCCCCGTACTCCTCCTCGTACCGGCGGATCACCTCACCCACCGGCAGCCCCGGCCACAGCGTCGCCTCACCGCTGTCCCTGGCGATCACCAGCCGCTGCCGGCCACCGTCCGAACGCGCGCCCTGCTCACGGTCCTCCGCCCACACGACGAAGCCCAGATCGAACTCACGGACCCGCACCTCACGGTGCTGGTACGCGGGCACATCGCCGTTGACCCACTCCTCGGCGCGCTCCTGCGCCTGCGCGAAAGTCACCACCGGACCATCACCCCTCGCCCGAGACGGGAACGGCACGGGCGAAGCCGCCGTCCACCATCAGATTCGCCACGGTCTCCAGCTCCGGCGGATTGCCCGCGAGCCGCTGCAGAAAGGCGTCGAAGTCCTCGCCGCAGGGCATCAGCAACCGCTCCACACGCTCCTGCACGTTCCACCCGTCCTGGTCGCGGGCGTCGTCGTACGCGCAGAACCACACCGAACCGATGTCCGCCCCACGCACCTTCAGCGCGAGAATCCCGCCCTGTACGAAGCCCACACCCAGATAGTCCTTCGTCAGATGGTCCCGCAGGCACTTGTTGACATAGACCAGATCGTTGACCGCGGCCTCGTCCCGCACCGTGAAGAACGGCTGGTCCACCAGCAGCCCCAACTCCGCGTCCAGCGCCGCACCGACCGGGGCCGAACCACCCGCCGCCT
This sequence comes from Streptomyces peucetius, assembly GCF_025854275.1. Classification (NCBI taxonomy): domain Bacteria; kingdom Bacillati; phylum Actinomycetota; class Actinomycetes; order Kitasatosporales; family Streptomycetaceae; genus Streptomyces; species Streptomyces peucetius. The sequence goes on from NZ_CP107567.1 coordinate 3,186,493, forward strand.
TCAGGAACGAGCGGTACGCACCCGGCAGGCGATAACCGAGATCCTCCTCGACGCCGAGCAGCTGCTGCTCCGTCACCGACACGACGCCCTTCGGCAGACGGAAGTGCGCGGGCCGCGTCTCCTGCAGCGGGCGCGTACCCCGCTTGTCCTGATCCACGGCCGCCGTCGCCAGCCCGCCGTGATGGCGCAGCAGCGCCTTCACCTCCACCGGTACGAGCTCCAGCCGCCGCGAACCACGCACGTGGTGCCATGTCCAGCCGTGCGGCGTCGCCACCGCCGGGATCGTCGCCCACAGGGCGTGCCCGTCCGCGGCCAGCGCCGCGTTCGCCGACACGAAATCCGTGAGCCGCAGCTCGTCCACCCCGAAGCCCTCCGGAGGCTCGGCGATCTCCGCGGCCGCACGCGCGTACGGCGAGAAGTCCGGGTAGCCGTCGGCGTCCACCCGCACCCCTCTGGGATGACGGGAGGCCCGGACCGGGTCCGGGAAGTGCACGACCTGCCCGGCGTAGGCCGCATTCGGTGGCGCCGTACCCGCGCCGGCCCCGGGGCCCGTAGCTGCCCCCAGGCCTTGCCGACCTGTCGTCATGGCGTTCTGCCCCCTGCTGGCTTCTGGCTGGTTCAGCACAGCCTAAGCGGTGCGGCAAGAGTGACCGCCGGGCCTCCGGTTCCGTAACGAAGAGTCACTTTCGAGTGACCCAAAGGGCGTGCACGACACCCCGGCGACACGTTTCAGCTACCCAGCTTCCTTACCGGCCACCCCATTTGGCAGGCTGTCTACCCGCACCACGGGGGAGTGCACGGGAGGGACGGCACACCATGCACGCAGCGCAACCGAGTACATCAGGTGATCCACGCCTCAGCTGGAGCACCGACGAGTCCAGGCAGACGCCCGCGCTCCGGCACCGTCGCGACGGAATCCTGCCCGCCGTCGCCGCCGCACTCTCCGTACGCGGCGAAACCCTCACCTGCACCGCCGGCAAGGGCGACCAGCCGCCGTCCCTCCACCCGCTCGTACAGGATTTCCTCGACACCCTCACCAGTGGCCAACGAGAACGCTTCACCGGCCGCTGCCCCGAGGCGATCCTGCTCTCCCGCCACCTCACCGCGGCGGAGACCCAGCGCTCCAAACGCGCCCAGCGCAAACCCCTCACCCACGGCGAGGCCCGCCGGTCGCTCAAGCACTCCAAACTCACCGCCCGCCGCATCCGCGAGGACGGCGACCCCCTGCACGGCAGCTACGCCCCGCCCTGCCGGTCCTGCACCGCCCTGCTCGACCACTTCGGCGTACGACCCGTCGCCCCCACCACACCCGAGAACGGCTGACCAGCGACCGATGCCCGACCACCACCTGAGCACCACCCGCTTCCCCGTCGCCGTCGACGCCGCACTGCGCGAAGCGGGCTGGCAACCCGGCCGCTGGGACATCAAGCAGGCCGAGCACTGGGCGGACACCCTGCGCGCCCACGTCTCCCCCGCCGGCCACCGGCACGCCGTCTTCCCGGCCGTCGTCGAAGCCTGGGCCGAATTCGGCGGGCTGACCGTCACCGCGCCCGGACCCGGACGGCAGCACGCGCCCGCCCCGCTGCGCTTCGACCCGCTCGCCGGCCTCCACCACGCCCGCACCCTCGCCGACCTCGGCCGGGCACTCGACACCGAGATCTCCCCGCTCGGCATGGAAGGCGACCACCAGGCCGTCCTGGCCATGGACGCGGAAGGCCGCGTCTACAGCATCGACCACACCGGCGACTGGTACCTCGGGCCCGACATCGACCAGGCCCTCACCACCCTGGTCACCGGGATCCAGCCGACCCGCCTCACCGTCGCCTGACCCTCACCACCACCACGCCGCCGACGGGCCGGCAGGCCGGGCCGCCGGCCCAAACGCCGCCGACCGCCGACAGGCCGGACACCGCAGGTCAGGCGCCGCCGGCAGGCCGGACAGGCTCAGGCGCCCGTCACCGCAGACTGGCCTCCGCCCGGTCCGGCAACACCGCCGACACCCGGAAGCCGCCCACCTCCGTCGGCCCCGACACGAACACCCCGCCGAGCGCCGTCACCCGCTCCCGCATGCCCACCAGACCGTTGCCGCCGCTCGGCAGCCCCGCATCCGCCGCGCCCCCCGCCGCATCCGGAGCACCGTTCTCCACCTGCATCGCGACCTCCTCCGCACGATGCGCCAGCCGCACCATCACCTTCGCGCCCGCCGCGTGCTTGTGGACGTTCGTCAACGCCTCCTGGACCACCCGGTACGCCGTCTGCTCCACCTCCGGCGGATACAGCCGCGCATCGCCCTGCACCGCGAGTTCCACCACCATGCCCGCCTGCCGCGACTGCCCCACCAGCACCTCGATGTCCGCGATGCACGGACCGTCCTCCGCGGCGGCGGCAGCCGCGGCTGCCGCCGCCGCGCCCACCGCCGCCAACGGCACCTCCGCCCGCGCCCGCACCCGGTCCTCACCGGACCGCAGCACCCCGAGCATCTCCCGCAGCTCAGTCAACGCCTGCCGGCCCATGTCCCCCACCAGCGCCGCGTTCTTCACCGCCTTCTGCGGATCCTTCAACGCCACCGCCTGCAACGCCGCGGCATGGACGACCATCAGACTCACCCGGTGCGCCACCACGTCGTGCATCTCCCGCGCGATCCGGGTCCGCTCCTCCTGCCGCGCCCACTGCGCCCGCTGCTCCGCCCGGTCGGCCAGCAGCGACAACTCCTGCTCCAGGCTGTCCGCCCGCTCCCGCAGGCTCTCCATCAGCCGCCGCCGCGCCCCTATGTAGAGCCCCAGCAGCACCGGCGGAGCCGTCAGCCCGAGCGACATGAACACCGCCATCAGCGGCACGTACCAGGCGCTGTAGTCCCCCGCCTCCACGTCCTGCCTCACACGGACGAACGTCACTATGAACGTCGCCGACAAGGCCATCCCGGCCAGCGTCGCGGTGATCCGGCGGGGCACGTCCGAGGCCGCGAGCGTGTACAGCCCGACGATCCCCATCAGATAGCCCATCTCGGCCGGCGTCGTCGCGACCGACACCAGCACCACGGCGATCGGCCACCGCCGCCTCAGCACCAGCACCGACCCGACAATCAATCCGAACAGCACACCGAACGGCATCGGCAGCGCGGCCCTGTCCGCGAAACCGATCCCCTCCGACGCGCACTCGAAAGCAGAGACGACGGCAAGCCCCACGTCCAGCACGGCACTGCGCCGCCGCCCCCACCACAGCGGACCGCGGGCGGTCGAACCCGCGGCCTCCTCCTGTGCCCCCGTTGCGGTCATGTGTTCCAGCCTACGGGCGGGTGCGAATCATTTTCACGGGAGTGCGGCGGCACCGGCGGGCTCGTTTCGGACCACCGCGGCTGCCTGGTCACCTGCGCCACCAAGAGCGCCGGCCTTCACCGTCGCACGGAAGGGGCTTGGTACGGCATAGTGTTGGGTGCCCAGTAGGCGCACGGACCAAATGTCCGGTTCGGTCGCCCCTGCAATCCCCTGTGGTGTAATTGGCAGCACTGAGGCTTTTGGTGCCTTATGTCCGGGTTCGAGTCCTGGCGGGGGAGCTGCCTGGTCCGGGTCCTGACCTGCACGGTCGGGACCCGCGCTCGTTTCCGGCCCGAAACCCCCCGGTATCCTTCGGTTGTCCCACCACCCGAAGCCGAAGGGCATACCCGTGAGCGCCATTCGCCCGGCAGCCGTCGTCGTTCTCGCAGCGGGTGAGGGCACCCGCATGAAGTCGAAGACCCCCAAGGTCCTCCACGAAATCGCCGGGCGGTCGCTCGTCGGGCACGTCGTCTCCGCCGCACGTGAGCTCGATCCCGAGCAGCTCGTGGTCGTCGTCGGGCATGCGCGGGAGCAGGTCGAGGGGCACCTCTCGGAGCAGTACGCCGGGACCCGGACGGTGTTCCAGGCCGAGCAGAACGGCACCGGGCACGCCGTGCGCATGGGCCTGGAGGGGCTCGGTGGCCGGCCGGAGGGGACCGTGGTCGTGGTGTGCGGCGACACTCCCCTGCTCTCCGGCTCGACGCTTTTCGATCTGGCGCGCACGCATGCCGCCGACGGCAACGCGGTGACCGTGCTGACGGCCGAGGTGCCGGACTCCACCGGGTACGGGCGGATCGTGCGGGACGAGGCGACCGGCGCGGTGACGGCGATCGTGGAGCACAAGGACGCCACCGCGGTGCAGCGCGCGATCCGTGAGATCAATTCGGGTGTGTTCGCGTTCGACGGGAAGCTGCTCGCGGACGCCCTGACGAAGGTGCGGACGGACAACTGCCAGGGCGAGGAGTACCTCACGGATGTGCTCGGCATCCTGCGTGAGGCGGGGCACCGGGTAGGTGCGTCGGTGGCCGGTGATCACCGGGAGATCCTCGGGATCAACAACCGGGTTCAGCTGGCTCAGGCCCGCGGGCTGATGAACGCACGTCTGCTGGAGCAGGCCATGATGGCCGGTGTCACGGTCGTGGACCCGGCATCGGTGGTGGTCGATGTGACGGTGACCCTCGAGCCGGACTCGGTGGTGCACCCGGGTACGCAGCTGCTGGGTGCCACGCACATCGCGGAGGGCGCGGAGGTGGGCCCGAATTCGCGGCTGGTGGACACGGTGGTCCAGGCCGGCGCCCGGGTGGACAACACGGTGGCCGAAGGGGCGACGGTGGGCGAGGGCGCCTCGGTGGGTCCGTTCGCGTATTTGCGGCCGGGTACGCGTCTGGGTGTGAAGGCCAAGGCGGGCACGTTCGTCGAGATGAAGAATTCGTCGATCGGCGAGGGGACGAAGGTTCCGCATCTGTCGTACGTGGGCGATGCCACGATCGGCGAGTACACCAACATCGGTGCGGCGAGCGTGTTCGTGAATTACGACGGGGAGTCGAAGCACCACACGACGATCGGCTCGCACTGCAAGACGGGCTCCGACAACATGTTTGTGGCTCCTGTCACTGTCGGGGACGGTGCTTACACCGCCGCCGGGTCGGTGATCACGAAGGATGTGCCGGCGGGTTCGCTGGCTGTCGCGCGCGGCCAGCAGCGGAATATCGAGGGTTGGGTGGCTCGTAAGCGGCCCGGGAGTGCGTCGGCGCAGGCGGCTGCGGCGGCAACGGAACGGGTCGCCGAGGAGAACTGACCGGAAACAGGTGCGTCGAACTCGGCGTACCGTGATACGTGCACACAAATTCGGCTGGCTCGCGCCCGGGACGTTTGCGCCCTGGACCTTCGCGGCCAGGGAACACGTCTGAGGAGACAGTGCTGTGACCGGGATCAAGACGACCGGCGAGAAGAAGCTGATGCTCTTCTCCGGCCGCGCCCACCCCGAGCTGGCCGAGGAGGTTGCGCACCAGTTGGGTGTCGGCCTCGTCCCGACGAAGGCTTTCGACTTCGCGAACGGCGAGATCTACGTCCGTTTCCAGGAGTCCGCGCGTGGCGCCGACTGCTTCTTGATGCAGAGCCACACGGCTCCCATCAACAAGTGGATCATGGAGCAGCTGATCATGATCGATGCTCTGAAGCGGGCTTCCGCGCGGAGCATCACGGTGATCATCCCGTCGTACGGCTATGCCCGTCAGGACAAGAAGCACCGCGGGCGTGAGCCGATCTCGGCCCGTCTGATCGCGGACATGCTGAAGACGGCGGGTGCGCACCGCATCCTCACGGTCGATCTGCACACGGACCAGATCCAGGGCTTCTTCGACGGTCCGGTGGATCATCTGTCGGCGCTTCCGGTGCTGGCCGACTACGTGGGTGCGAAGGTCGACCGCGACAAGCTGACGATCGTCTCGCCGGACGCGGGGCGTGTGCGTGTGGCGGACCGCTGGTGCGACCGGCTGGACGCGCCGCTGGCGATCGTGCACAAGCGCCGTGACAAGGACGTCGCCAATCAGGTGACGGTGCACGAGGTCGTCGGTGAGGTCGAGGGCCGGGTGTGTGTCCTGGTCGACGACATGATCGACACGGGCGGCACGATCTGTGCGGCGGCGGAGGCGCTGTTCGCGCACGGCGCGGAGGACGTGATCGTGACGGCGACGCACGGCATCCTGTCGGGGCCGGCCGCGGACCGCCTGAAGAACTCGAAGGTGAGCGAGTTCGTGCTGACGAACACGCTGCCGACGCCGGGTGAGCTGGAGCTGGACAAGATCAAGGTGCTGTCGATCGCGCCGACGATCGCCCGTGCGGTGCGTGAGGTGTTCGAGGACGGCTCGGTGACGAGCCTCTTCGAGGAGCAGGCGTAACGTTCCGGGAGAGGGCCGTCCCGCAGTGACTGCGGGGCGGCCCTTTCGTGTGTCGGTTGATCCATTTGGGGCGGTGGCGTGCGCTGGGTAGACTGTGGAAGTTGCTCGGCGAGGGAGGCCGCATCCGGTGAGGTTGCGGCGGTCCGTTATCGACGCGCTCTTCGTAGCAGGCCTGTCGTGGCCGGGTGACCGCCACCAGTCTTCTGTTCTGTACGAGGAGTGCACATGTCCGAGGTGAAGATCTCCGCCGAGGTCCGTTCGGAGTTCGGCAAGGGCGCCGCCCGCCGTATCCGCCGCGACAACAAGGTTCCCGGTGTTCTGTACGGTCACGGCAGCGACCCGGTCCACGTCACGCTGCCGGGTCACGAGCTGCTGCTCGCCCTGCGCACGCCGAACGTCCTGATCTCCCTGGACCTCGGTGGCACGAACGAGCTGGCCATCCCGAAGGCTGTGCAGCGCGACCCGCTGAAGGGCTTCCTGGAGCACGTCGACCTGCTGCTGGTGAAGCGCGGCGAGAAGGTCAACGTCGAGATCCCGGTGCACACCGAGGGTGAGCTCGCCCCGGGTGGGTTCCTGCTCGAGCACGTGCTGAACGCCCTGCCGGTCGAGGCCGAGGCCACCCACATCCCCGAGTCCGTCTCGGTGTCCGTCGAGGGCCTGGCGGCCGGTGACTCCATTCTCGCGAAGGACATCACGCTGCCGACCGGCACCACGCTGGCCGTCGACGAGGACGCCGTCGTCCTGCAGGTGCTGTCCTCGCAGGCGGAGGAGCCGGCGGCCGAGGGCGCCGAGGGCGAGGGCGAAGAGGCCGCTCAGGCCTGAGCCGTAAGCTCTGTGTGACCGGGGTGGCGGGCTGCGGCCCGCCACCCCGTTTCTCTGTTCACGGCCGTCCTGACGAGGAGACGCAGCGCAGATGTCCGACACCAACGCGCCCTGGCTGATCGTAGGCCTCGGCAATCCCGGGCCCGGTTATGCGGCGAACCGCCACAATGTCGGTTTCATGGTGGCCGATCTGCTGGCGGAGCGGATCGGCGGCTCGTTCAAGCGTGCGCAGAAGGCGCAGGCGCAGGTGCTGGAGGGCCGGATCGGCGCTCCGGGGCCGTCGAGCCGGCGGGTGATCGTGGCCAAGCCCATGTCGTACATGAATCTGTCGGGCGGTCCGGTGACGGCGCTGCGCAATTTCTACAAGGTTCCGACGTCGAACATCGTGGCGGTCCACGACGAGCTGGACATCGACTACGGGACGTTGCGGCTGAAGCTGGGCGGCGGGGACAACGGGCACAACGGTCTGAAGTCGATGACGAAGGCGATGGGTCCGGACTATCACCGGGTGCGTTTCGGTATCGGCCGGCCGCCGGGGCGGATGCAGGTCGCGGACTACGTGCTGAAGGACTTCTCGTCGGTGGAGCGCAAGGAGCTGGACTACTTCGTGGACCGCGCGGCGGACGCGGTGGAGTGCCTGGTGATCGACGGTCTCGAGCGGGCGCAGAGTACGTACAACTCGTGAGGTGTGCGGGGGTTCGTGGGGTTCCGGGTCGCTGAGACCCGGGTCTCTTCGCTTCGGGCAGAGTTGACCACGCGTAGCCCTATGGCCAAGGATCACGGGCCATGAAGCGGAAGTCCTCCGGCCGGATAGTGGTCCACGCGCGCAACGCGGCGATGGCGCTCGTCGCCCTTGTGCTGCTGGTCGCCGGCTTCTGGTCGTCGTGGGGCACCGCGCAGCACATCCTGCTCTCCAAGGGCCGTGAGCACGGCACGCTCGCCGTCTCGCGCTGCGACGAGAGGGTCTGCACGGGCGACTACACGCCGCGGGCGCCGTCGCCCGAGCGGGCGCAGGTGACGATCGACAAGTCGGTCGCGGTGAAGAAGGGTTCGACGCTGGCCGTCGTGCTGAAGCCGGGTACCGGCGAGGCGGTGCGTACGGGGCCGGCGGGTGGACTGTACGCGTGGGTGCCGCTGGGCGGGGCGCTGCTGCTGGCGGCCCTGGTGATCGGCGGCGGCCTGCGGCTGACCCGGATCGCGTGGGGTGCGGCGATCGCGGGCGGGGCGTTGCTGACGGCGTCGTTCCTGGCGCTGTGAAGCGCCAAGTACGCGACACGAAACGCGTGTTCACCCGATTGTTATCCGGACTATCGGCACGAAACGTGAGGGATGGTGCGGATGAGTCGGACAGCGACTTGACCAGGCGCCTGTTTCTTCAGGACGCTGAGCCGCCCCCCACGGCTCGTCCCCTCTCACGATGGACTCCCATATGCGCATTCTCCGTTCCACCGGCACTGTGGTGGCTGCCGCAGCGCTCTCGCTGTCGGTCGCTCCCGCCGCCTTCGCCACCAACGGCGACAACGGCAACGTGAAGATCCACGACGTCGTGACTGGTGAGTACGACCACCGGAATAACCCGAAGGTGTGCACCTTCTACCTCGACAGCTTCCAGTTCGACGGTGCTCAGAAGGTCGACTGGCACATCGAGGCGTGGGCGAACAACGACCTCGACAAGGGCACCACGGTCAAGTCCGGTTCGCTCACCCTCGACGGCTCCGGCCACGAGCGCACCGAAGAGATGACGCTCGCCGACGGCCAGTACAAGCTGTTCTGGACCTTCGAGGGTCAGAAGAGCGAGGCCGCCAAGCACAAGGTCTTCAAGGTCGACTGCGACGACGAGGAGACCCCGGGCGAGGACAAGCCCGGCGACAAGCCCGGTGACGACAAGCCGGGCGACGACAAGCCCGGTGAGAAGCCGGGCGAGAAGCCGGGCGACGACGAGGCCGGCGCCCCGGCCGAGTCGCCTGCCGCGTCCGAGCCCGCCGACGCCGCCTCGCCTTCGGCCGTCGGAGCCACCGGCGACCTGGCGGAGACGGGCGCCGGCGCGCCTGTCGGCGCCCTCGCGGCCGCCGCTGCGGCGCTCGTCGGCGTCGGCGGTTACCTGCTGGCGCGGCGCCGTACGGCCCGTCAGCACTGATCCAGCACATGAGGGTGCCCCCACCGGATTCCGGTGGGGGCACCCTCATGTCGTCCGGGATCAGCCGGTGTTGCGCAGTCCGGCGGCCACACCGTTGACGGTGAGCAGCAGGGCGCGGGCCAGCAGCGGGTCCGGCTCCTCGCCACGCTCGGCCGCGTCGCGCTGCCGCTTGAGCAGGGCGACCTGGAGGTAGGAGATCGGGTCCAGGTAGGCGTCGCGGATGGCGAACGTCTGCTGGAGCACCGGGTTCGAGCCGAGCAGTTCGTCGTTCCCGGTCACCTTCAGCACCTCGCTGACGGTGAGGGCGTGCTCGGCCTCGATCGTCTCGAAGACGTGCTTCAGGCGGTCGGGCACCAGGGTGTCGACGTAGTGGCGGGCGATCCGCAGATCCGTCTTGGCCAGCGTCATCTCGACGTTGTCGAGGAAGTTGCGGAAGAAGTGCCACCGTTCGTGCATCTCGGTCAGGACGGTGTCGAGGCCCGCCTCGCGCAACGCCTTCAGACCGGATCCCACGCCGAACCAGCCGGGCACGATCTGCCGTGACTGCGTCCAGCCGAAGACCCACGGGATGGCCCGCAGCCCGTCGAGGCCGGCGCCGGAGTCGGGGCGGCGGGAGGGCCGCGACCCGAGGTGGAGCTCGGCGAGCTGGTCGACGGGGGTGGCGGCGAAGAAGTACGCGGGCAGGTCCGGGTTCTCGACGAGCCTGCGGTAGGCGGCGTGGGCGGCGTCGGAGACGGTGTCCATGGCCGCGTCCCAGCGCGCGAGCGCCTCGTCGGACTGACGCGGCGCGGTGTGCAGGGCGGACGCCTGCAGCGTGGCGGCGACCGTCAGCTCGAGGTTCTCCCTGGCCAGGGAAGGGATCAGGTACTTGTCGGAGATGACCTCGCCCTGCTCGGTCACCTTGATCTCACCCTCGAGGGTGCCCCAGGGCTGGGCGAGGATCGCGTCGTGCGAGGGGCCGCCGCCCCGGCCGACCGTGCCGCCGCGGCCGTGGAAGAGCCGCAGGCGGACGCCGTAGCGGTGGGCGACGTCCCGCAGTCTGCGCTGGGCGCGGTGGATCTCCCACTGGCTGGTGGTGATGCCGCCGAACTTGGAGGAGTCGGAGTAGCCGAGCATGACCTCCTGGACGTCGCCGCGGAGCGAGACGAGCCGGCGGTACGAGGGGTCGGCGAGCATGTCGTCGAGGATGACGTCGGCGGCCCTGAGCTCGTCGGTGGTCTCCAGCAGCGGCACGATGCCGATCTTGGCCCAGCCGGCGTGCAGGTCGATCAGTCCGGCCTCGCGGGCGAGGACGGCAGCGGCGAAGACGTCGTCGGCGCCCTGGCACATCGAGATGATGTACGACTCGATGACCTCGGGCCCGAACCGTTCGAAGGCTTCCTTGACGGTGTGGAAGACGCCGAGGGTCTTCTCGCCGGCGGCGTCGAGCGGCGCCGGGGTCGGGGCGAGCGGCCGGCGGGAGCGGAGCTCCTTGGCGAGGAGCTTCTGCCGGTAGTCGCGCGGCATGTCCGCGTACCGCCAGGATTCCTCGCCGAGCCGGTCGAAGAGCTGGCCGAGGGCGTGGTGGTGGGCGTCGGCGTGCTCGCGTACGTCCATGGTGGCGAGCTGGAGGCCGAACGCGGACAGGGTGCGGATGACCCGGTCCATCCGGCCGTCGGCGAACAGGCCGCCGCGGTGTTCGCGCAGCGAGGTCTGGATGACGGTGAGGTCGGCGATGAGCTCGGCGGTGCCGAGGTAGTCGCGGCCCTCCTCGTGCGGGGTGCCCTTGGCGAGGCGTTCGCGGGTGTTGATCAGCTTCTGGCGGATGCAGGTCGCCTTGAGCCGGTAGGGCTCCTCGGCGTTGAGGCGCTTGTAGCGGGGGCTGATCTCGGGCAGCCGCTCCAGGTCGGTCTGGAGGGACGCGAGCAGCTCGTCGGTGGCTCCGGCGTAGCGGATGGAGTTCGACAGCAGGCCGCGGAGGTAGTCGATGACCTCGATGGCGTCGGTAATGCCGTGCTCGTGCTGGAGAATCAGCACGTCCCAGGTGACGGCCGGGGTGACGTTGGGGTTGCCGTCGCGGTCGCCGCCGATCCAGGTGCCGAAGGTGAGCGGCCGAGTGCCCGGGGGGAGCTCGACACCGACGCGCTCGAGTTCGGCGGCGAGGTCCTCCAGGACGTCGCCGACGGCGCCGGCGTGCAGCTCGTCGAGGTAGTAGATGGCGTTGCGGGCCTCGTCGGCGGGCTCCGGGCGGACGACGCGCAGCTCGTCGGTCTGCCAGATGAGGTCGATGTGCTCGGCCAGCCGCAGGTCGTGGCGGCGCCGGTCGGCCGCGATGCCGGGGTTCTCCAGCAGCTCGGCGATGCGGCGCAGCTTGTTGAGCACGGAGCGGCGGGCGGCCTCCGTCGGGTGGGCGGTGAACACGGGCCGTACATTCAGGTTCTTCACGGTCTCGCGCAGGTGCTGCGGGTCCGCGTCCTTGAGCCGGTCGGCGGTGCGGGCCAGCAGGCCGCCCTCGGCGGCCCGCTTCTCGCGCATCTCGTGGCCGCGGTGCACCTGCTCGGTGACGTTGGCGAGGTGGAAGTAGGTGGAGAAGGCGCGGACGAGCTTGGCCGCGGTCTCCAGGTCGGTGTCGCCCAGCAGCTCTGCTGCGGCCTCACCGTCGGTGCGCGTCAGCGCGCGGACCCGTTCGACGAGCTCGAGAAGTCCGGGACCCTCCTGGCGGACGAGGGTCTCGCCAAGAAGATCGCCCAGTCGGCGGATGTCGGCACGCAGTTCTGCGCTGGCGGTGGGTGTCTGGTCGGCACTGCTCACAGGTGCGGCTCCTTGCAGTGTTTGAGCACGTCTGGAGGGGTACTGGAGGCTTGCGGACCGCGCTGTCCGACGCACCCAGGATAGGTGTCCGTTCCCTCGGCGTTGTCCGCAGGTCTCTTGCCGCGCTGCTCGGCACTGCCATACTTACGTTGCCGTAGGTTACGCAACCGTAGCCAGGCGTCCGTCCCCTCTCTCCCCACCCCCAGGGAACCCACATGACCACAAGTCCCGATCGGCTGGACGATGCCACGAAGACCCCGTATTCCACCGTGCCCTCCGCGACCATGGGCGGTGACAACAAACGGTCGATCGAGCAGATCACGCTGCTGCTGTTCATCACGGTGCCGTTCCTGGCCCTGCTCGCGGCGGTGCCGCTGGCCTGGGGATGGGGGGTGAGCTGGCTCGACATCGGGCTGCTGGTGGCCATGTACTACATCGGTTGCCACGGCATCACGATCGGTTTCCACCGCTACTTCACGCACGGTTCGTTCAAGGCGAAGCGGCCGCTGCGCATCGCACTGGCGATCATGGGCTCGCTGGCGGTCGAGGGGCCGCTGGTGCGCTGGGTGGCCGACCACCGCAAGCACCACAAGTTCTCCGACGCGGAGGGCGACCCGCACTCGCCGTGGCGGTTCGGCGAGACGGTGCCCGCGCTGATGAAGGGCCTGTGGTGGGCGCACATCGGCTGGATGTTCGACGAGGAGCAGACGCCGCAGCACAAATACGCGCCGGATCTGATCAAGGACCCGGCGATCCGCCGGATCTCCCGGGACTTCATCTACTGGACGGCGCTGTCGCTGGCGATCCCGCCGCTGGTCGGCGGTCTGGTGACCATGTCGTGGTGGGGCGCGTTCACGGCGTTCTTCTGGGGTTCGCTGGTCCGCGTGGCGCTGCTGCACCATGTGACCTGGTCGATCAACTCGATCTGCCACGCGGTGGGCAAGCGCCCGTTCAAGTCGCGGGACCGCTCGGGGAACGTGTGGTGGCTGGCGGTGCTGTCGTGCGGCGAGTCGTGGCACAACCTGCACCACGCCGACCCGACGAGCGCCCGGCACGGTGTGCTGCGCGGGCAGCTCGACTCCAGCGCGCGGCTGATCCGCTGGTTCGAGAAGGCGGGCTGGGCGTACGACGTGCGCTGGCCGCAGCAGTCCCGTATCGACGCCCGGCGCACCGGGTCCGGTGACGGGTCCGCTTCCGGCTCCGACGCCGGGTCCGGTGAAACCCGCCGCGAGAGTGATGCCGCGAAGACGGCATGATTGACGTCGTGGCGAGTGACGGAAGTATCGGCAGTCCGGACAAGACGAGGGCGCCCGGCGGCAGGCGTGGCCGCCGTGTCCGCATGACCGGCGCCGAGCGCCGTGAGCAGCTGTTGGACATCGGCCGCGCGCTCTTCGCGGAGAAGGGCTTCGAGGGCACGTCCGTCGAGGAGATCGCGGCCAAGGCCGGGGTGTCCAAGCCGGTCGTGTACGAGCACTTCGGTGGCAAGGAGGGGCTGTACGCGGTCGTCGTGGACCGTGAGATGCGGCAGCTGCTCGACATGGTGACGGGGGCGCTGACGGCAGGGCATCCGCGTGAGCTCCTGGAACAGGCGGCCTTCGCCCTGCTGGACTACATCGAGACGTACACGGACGGTTTCCGCATCCTCGTGCGCGATTCGCCGGTCGCCCAGTCGACGGGCACGTTCGCGTCCCTGATCAGCGACATCGCCACCCAGGTCGAGGACATCCTGGGCATGGAGTTCAAGAACCGGGGCTTCGACCCCAAGCTCGCTCCGTTGTACGCGCAGGCGCTGGTCGGCATGGTGGCGCTGACGGGCCAGTGGTGGCTGGAGACGCGCCGCCCGAAGAAGGCGGAGGTCGCGGCCCATCTGGTGAATCTGGCGTGGCACGGGCTCGACGGCATGGAACAGAAGCCGCGGCTCATAGGCCACCGCAAGAACTAGCGCCGCCGCAGGAGCCGGATACACGTGAGGCGCCCCGCGGGCTGCGGGGCGCTTTCCCGTCGTCACGGGCGCGGTGTCACGCCGCCCTGCGGGCGGCGCGGCGTCACGGCACCGCGCGGCGGCATCACGGGCGGCGTGGCGTCACGACATCTTGCGGGCGACGGCGAAGATCCGCCGGAAGGGGAACACCGTGCCGTGCGGACCCGGCGGGTACGCCTTGCGGAGCAGGTCCCGGTACTGGCCGAGGAACTCCGCCCGGGCTTCCGGGTCGTCGGCGAGCTCCGTGAGGACGGGCCGCAGGGCGGTGCCCTTGACCCACTCCAGCACGGGGTCCTCGCCCGCGAGGAGCTGGAGGTAGGTGGTCTCCCAGGTGTCGGCGTCGCAGCCGAGGTCGGCGAGGCGGCCGAGGTAGTCGGCGGGTTCCAGGATGTGGACGTAGCGCCGGCCGTGGTCGCCGAGGCGGTCGCGCCACTGCGGGGTCTCGCACAGCTCGCCGAGGAGGGCGTGGCTGGGTGAGGTGAAGTTGCCGGGGACCTGGAAGGCGAGGGTGCCGCCGGGGACGAGTCCGTCGATCCAGACGGCGAACGACTCGGGATGGTTCGGTACCCACTGGAGGGCGGCGTTGGAGACGATGAGGTCGTACGGCTCCTCCGGGGTCCAGTGCGCGGCGTCGGCGGGCCGGAAGTCCAGCCAGCCGCCGCCCGGGGTGGTCCCGGCGTACTCCTTCTCCGCCTGGGCGAGCATCTCCGGCGAGAGGTCGAAGCCGGTGATGTGCGCGTCGGGCCAGCGGTCGGCGAGCAGGGCGGTGACGTTGCCGGGGCCGCAGCCGAGGTCGGCGATCCGGGCGGGGCGGCTGCCGGAGGGCAGCGTGGTTATACGGGCGAGCATGTCCAGGAAGGGACGGGTGCGGTGCCCGGCATGGCGCAGGTACTGCTCTGGGTCCCAAGTGGGCGCGGAATACATGTTTCGAGTCCCCCTCGCAGGAACGGACAGCCGAAAAGGAACGTGCTCCGGGCCGACCATGCCCAATAGTCCAGGAGACTATATCTTGACGTCAAGAGACTTCATGTCGACAGACCCTCTACACTGATCGCTATGGAGGACGAGGTCGATCGACTGGTCGCAGCATGGCGCCGTGAGCGCCCGGACCTCGACGTGGAACCGCTCGAGGTGCTCAGCCGCGTCTCCAGACTCGCCCGCCATCTCGACCGCGCCCGGCGCATCGCCTTCTCCGAGCACCAGCTCGAGCCGTGGGAGTTCGACGTGCTCACCTCGCTGCGCCGCGCCGGGGCGCCGTACCAGCTCTCCCCCGGCCAGCTGCTCACCCAGACGCTGGTCACTTCCGGCACGATGACCAACCGCATCGACCGCCTCGCCAAGAAGAACCTGGTCGAGCGGCTGCCGGACCCCAGTGACCGGCGCGGGGTCCTGGTCCGCCTGACCCCCGAGGGCCGCGACCGCGCGGACCAGGCGCTGGCCGGACTGCTCGCCCAGGAGCGCGCGATCCTCTCCGAACTCTCCCGCACCCAGCGCGCGGAACTGGCCGCGCTGCTACGCCAGCTGACCGCCCCGTTCGACAACATCCCCGGTTAGGTCGGCGGGCCCCACACCGGCCCGGCGGGCCAGGGCGACGGCGGCGAGGGTGGAGTGGACCCCCAGCTTGCCCAGCACGTTCTGCATGTGCGTCCGGACGGTGTGCGGGGACAGGAAGAGGCGCTCGGCGACGGCTTTTCGCCCCAGGCCCGCGACCATGCAGCGCAGCACCTCCTGCTCACGCGGCGTCAGCGACTCCACCAGCCGTTCGCTCTCGGTGCGGTGCTTGCGGGCCGCCGTCATCTCGCGCAGCACGCCGGTCAGCAGAGCCGGCGCGATGTGCGTCTCGTCGCGCAGCACCCCGCGGACCACCGCGAGCAGGCGCTGCAGCGAGCAGTCCTTGGCCACCCAGCCGCAGGCCCCCGCCTGGAGGGCGAGCGCCGCCCGGCGGGCGTCGTCCTTCTGCGCGAGGACAACCGAGCGCAGCGCGGGCTGGAGCGAACGGACGCCCGCGACCAGCGAGATGCCGTCGACGAACCCGTCCGCCGCGCCGTCGGGCACCGCACGGGCCACCGCCACGGAACGGGGCGGCGGCACCGCGGCGGCGGCACCCAGGTCGGCGTCGACCAGCATCACGTCGAATCTGCGGCTCTCCGCCGCGGCGCGCTCCAGGCAGCGCAGCGCCGCAGGGCCACTGCCGGCCGCGGCGACCTCGACATCGGGCTCCGCCGCGAGGGCCGCGGCGAGCGACTCGGCGAAGATCCGGTGGTCGTCGACGACCAGGACCCGGATACGGACCACAGGACACCCCCAGTCTCGGAGGACAGCCGGCACGGGCACGCCGCCCGGGAGACCGAGGGTCCAGCACATCGCCCGGCCGCCGCCGTGCTGTGACTGATACCCGCGCCCCGGGCGCCGTACCCGGCTGTTTCGCCCCCTGATCAACACCGGCCCCCACCGGTGCTGTGGTTCAGAGTACGGACGCGGGGCGGCCCTGGAAGGTGATTCGCAGAACTGATCGCGGGCGGTGTGCCTGGTGTGACCCCTGTGCCGACTGGGGCGAAGAGCGGCGCCTCACGGCAGCCGTCGGTGCCTCACGCCGGCCGCGCGCACCGAGCCCTGGCGCCTCACGACAGCCGGCGCGCACCCTCCGACGGTGTCGCGGTGAAGACCCGCGGCGGCTGGAGCGAGGACGCCTCGAACGCCGCCAGCACCGACTTGGTCACGGTCGGCGCCTCGGACGTCTCCGTCAGCACGATCGCCGAGCCGCCGAAGCCGCCGCCCGTCATCCGCGCGCCCGGCGCACCGGCCGCCAGTGCCGTGTCGACGACGAGGTCCAGCTCCGGGCAGGAGATCCGGAAGTCGTCCCGCAGCGAGGCGTGCCCCTCGGTGAGTACGGGCCCGATGGCCCGGACGTCACCCGCCTCCAGGTGCGCGATCACCCGCTCCACCCGGTGGTTCTCGGTCACGATGTGCCGCACCAGGGGCCGTACCTCGGGGTCGTCGATCCGGGCGAGGGCCTCGTCCAGCGCGTCGTACGGCACGTCCCGCAGCGCGTCCACGCCGAGCGCCGCCGCCCCCGCCTCGCAGCCGGCGCGCCGCTTGCCGTACTCGCCGTCGCTGTGGGCGTGCTTGACGCGGGTGTCGACGACGAGGAGTTCCAGGCCGTGCGCCGCCAGGTCGAAGGGGATCTGCCGCTGGGAGAGGTCACGGGTGTCCAGGTACAGGGCGTGGCCCTCGGTGCAGCAGGCGGCGGCCGTCTGGTCCATGATCCCGGTCGGGGCACCGACGTAGACGTTCTCCGCGCGCTGGCACAGACGGGCCATGCGCCACCGCTCCAGGCCCAGTTCGTACAGATCGTTGAGGGCGAGGGCGGTGACGACCTCGATCGCCGCGGAGGAGGAGAGACCCGCGCCGGTGGGTACGGTCGACTCGTAGTGGATGTCCGCGCCGCCGACCCGGTGACCGGCGTCGCGCAGCGCCCACACGACACCCGCCGGGTAGTCGGTCCAGCCGCCGGGACCGCCGGGGGCGAGGTCGTCGACACGCTGTTCGACCGGGCCGCCCTCCATGTCCGCGGAGGACAGCCGCAGGACGCCGTCGTCGCGGCGGGCGACGGTCGCCACCGTGGTGTGCGGCAGCGCGAAGGGCATCACGAAGCCGTCGTTGTAGTCGGTGTGTTCACCGATCAGATTCACCCTGCCCGGTGCCGCCCACACACCCTCGCCCTTGGAACTCATGACCCGTTCTCCCTCCTGCGGGCGAATGCCCAGGCGTCCGACACGATGCCGGCCAGGTCGGCACGGCTCGGCTTCCAGCCCAGGCGTTCCTGGGCCGTCGCCGCGGAGGCGACCAGTACGGCGGGGTCGCCACCCCGGCGCTCCGCGACCACCTCGGGCACCGGGTGGCCGGTGACCGAACGGACGGTCTCGATGACCTCCCGCACCGAGAAGCCGTTGCCGTTGCCGAGGTTGCAGATCAGGTGCTCGCCCGCCGTGGCGGCGTCCAGCGCGAGGAGATGGGCCTCCGCCAGGTCGGCGACGTGGATGTAGTCGCGTACACAGGTGCCGTCCGGGGTCGGGTAGTCGCCGCCGTAGACTGAGATCGACTCGCGCCGGCCGAGGGCGACCTGGAGGACCAGGGGGATCAGGTGAGACTCGGGGTCGTGGCGCTCGCCGCAGTCGCCGTAGGCGCCCGCGACGTTGAAGTACCGCAGGGACACCGCCGCGAGCCCGTGGGCCGCCGCCTCACCGGAGATCATGTGGTCGACGGCGAGCTTGGAGGCGCCGTAGGGGCTGGTGGGCGCGGTGGGGTCGGACTCGGTGATCGGGGTGGAGACGGGCTCGCCGTAGGTGGCGGCGGTGGAGGAGAAGACGAGCGTGCGCACACCGGCGGAGCGCATGGCGGCGAGCAGTTCCATCGTGCCGCCGACGTTGTTGGCCCAGTACTCCTCCGGCTTCGCGACCGACTCGCCGACCTGTGAGAAGGCGGCGAAGTGCAGCACGCCGTCGTACGAGGCGTCCAGCCACCTGGCGGCGTCCTGGATGCGGCCCTCTATGAACTCGGCGCCCGCCGGGACTCCTTCCCGGAAGCCGGTGGAGAGGTCGTCCAGCACGGTCACCCGGTGACCGGCCTCCAGCAGATGCTGCGCCACCACACTGCCGACGTATCCCGCACCGCCGGTGACCAGGTACTTGTTGCCCACTTAGCTCGCTACCTCTCGCAGTCGCCGCGCCGCGGCCTCCGGCGGCACATCGTTGATGAACACACTCATACCGGATTCGGAACCCGCGAGGAATTTCAGCTTTCCGGCAGTGCGGCGGATGGTGAAAAGCTCGAGATGGAGACCGAAGGCGTCCCTGCCCTCGCCGGTGAACGGCGCCTGGTGCCATGCGGCGATGTAGGGCGTGGGCGGTTCACCGGGGCCGAAGATCCGGTCGAAGCGCCTCAACAGTTCCAGATAGATCTGTGGGAACTCTGTGCGCGCCGCGTCGTCGAGGCCCCTGAGGTCGGGCACCCGGCGCTTGGGGTGGAGGTGCACCTCGTACGGCCAGTGCGCCGCGTACGGCACGAAGGCGATCCAGTGCTCGCCCTCCAGCACCACTCGTGTGCCCTCCTCGCGCTCGCGGGCGACGATGTCGTCGAAGAGGTTTCGGCCGGTCTCGGCGTGGTGGGCGGCGAGGGAGCGGAGCATCAGTGCGGTGCGCGGAGTCACGAACGGATAGCCGTAGATCTGCCCGTGCGGGTGCCCGAGGGTGACGCCGATCTCCGCGCCGCGGTTCTCGAAGCAGAAGACCTGCTCGACCTGGGGCAGTCCGGCGAGCTCCGCGGTGCGGTCCGTCCACGCCTCGAGGACGAGGCCGGCCTGCGCCTCCGTGAGGTCGGCGAAGGAGGCGTCGTGGTCGGGGGTGAAGCAGACGACCTCGCAGCGGCCCGCGTCGCCGGCCAGGGAGGGGAAGCGGTTCTCGAAGACGGCTACGTCGTAGTCGTCGGCCGGGATCTCGCTGAGCCGGCCGTCGCGCGAGGGGCAGAGCGGGCATTCGTCGGCCGGCGGGTGGTACGTGCGGGTCTGGCGGTGCGAGGCGATCGCGACGGAGTCGCCCAGCAGCACGTCGCGCCTGATCTCGGCGGTGGTGGCGACGGCGTCGAGGGGGCGGCGGTCGACTGCGTCGCGCACGGCGTCGTCGCGCGAGTCGTAGTAGAGCAGCTCCCTGCCGTCGGCGAGCCGGGTCGACGTCTTCTTCACACGGAGCTCCCTCAACCACTCCCATTCCAACAGAACCGAACACAAGAAAGCACAAGGCAACAGATGGAGTCAATGCGAGGGGGCCACGGAACCGCTTGCGCACCCGGCCGCTGCTGCGCCCGTCCGTCAGAGAGCCGGGCCGCCATCTCCGCCGGGCCGTTGCCATGCCGGGCCGTTGCCATGCCGGGCCGTTGCCATGCCGGGCGGCCTTCTCCGCGGGCCGTTGCTATGCCGATCCGGGCCGCGTCCCGTACGCCGCCCGGTCGAGCAGGCCGGTCCGGGCGGCCAGCGCCGCCGCCTCCAGCCGGGAGCCCACACCCAGCTTCATCAGCACCCGCTGCACATGCGTACGGGCCGTGCTCGGCGCGATACCCATGCCGACGGCGATCAGCCGGGTGTCCTCGCCCTCGGCGACCCGCACCAGAACCTCGACCTCGCGCGGCGTCAGCAGCCGCAGCAGCCGCCGGCCCTCGTCGTCCGGCTGGGCGGCCGGGTTGAGCAGCTCCTCGAAGGCGCCCTGCAGCAGCTGCGGCGCCACCACCGCCTCACCCGCCCGCGCCTTCACCAACGCCCGCTCGACGCCTTCGATGCGCTCGTCGTGCCGCACGTACCCGGACGCGCCGGCGGCGAACGCCGCGGCTATCCCCCGGGGGCTGGGCACCGGGCCGAGCACCACCACCGCCACCTGCGGCCGCTCCCGCTTGATCCGTACGACCGGGTCGAAGGCGCCGGGCTCCGCGGGCGTCGCCGTGCCCAGCAGGCACACCTCGGGAGACCTGGCGATCACCAGCTCGGCCGCTCCGGCCGCGGGCGCCGCCGCCGCGAGCACCCGGTGGCCGCGCAGTTTCAGCGCGGAGGCGAGCGCCTCGGCGAGCAGTCTGTGGTCGTCGACCACCATGAGCCGAACGCCCATAGAGCAACCCCCGTCCCGCTGGAGTCGGCCCCCTGGCCCTCCCCGATACCCCGTCAGTCCCGGCAAGCTACACGCTTGTTCGACGCTGCGCGCCCCTAACTCCACAGAAGCCCCCCAGAATGCCGAATTCCTCACCAAACAGGCCCACTTGCTGTACAACGCGGGAGCGAACGGCACGGCAACGGAAGCAGCAGGGGAAGCAGCAACGGCAACGGCCCGGTCCCTCGCCGAAGCGATGGACCGGGCCGCGGTGTGCTGCCTGTGGCGGGGCCGTCAGCCCTTGGGGCCGAAGGAGATCGCCAGGTACTTCGACGAGCTGGTGCTGTCCTTGTCGGGCTCGCTCAGGGTGTCGTCCGCGATGAACAGACGCCCGTTCCTGAAGTGGTACTCGGAGCCGGTCTCGACGAAGCTCGTCTCCGCGTCCCGCACCGTCTTGTCGGACGGGTTCACCAGCAGGACGGTCTCCTTGAGGGTGGCGCCGTTGATGCTGACGACCTGGCCGCCCTTGTCGTACGGGGGCCACTTGTAGGCGATGATGTTGCCGCCGTCCATGCGCAGCGGCAGCGAGTGGTAGCCGTCACCGGCGTCGGCGCGGCCGGGGACGGCCTTTCCGGTGGCGAGGTCGAAGGCGACGATCTCGTTGGTGCGCGAGTACGACTCTCCGGTGCCCTCGTGCTCCTCCGTCGGCAGGTAGAGCCGGTCGTTGCCGACGACCACGAACTGGCAGCCCTCGACGCCGTCGCTGGCCGAGCACCTGGCGAGGTACTTGTCGCCCGGCGCGGCGATCCTGGCCCGCAGCTT
This sequence comes from Streptomyces peucetius, assembly GCF_025854275.1. Taxonomy (NCBI): domain Bacteria; kingdom Bacillati; phylum Actinomycetota; class Actinomycetes; order Kitasatosporales; family Streptomycetaceae; genus Streptomyces; species Streptomyces peucetius. The sequence continues at coordinate 3,207,891 of NZ_CP107567.1, forward strand.
TCCGGTCTTGACGTCGATCGAGAAGAAGTCCGAGATGCCGAACATCCCCGTGTCGCCGACGTCGGCCGCGACGACCAGCGGGTCCGAGGAGACGACCCGTGCGTCCTCGACGCCCTCGGGCATCTTGAACGAGGAGAGCGGAGTGCCGTCCTCGGGGTTGAGCGCCTGGATGGTCACCTGCGGGTCGTCGTACGAACCGCAGCGGCGCACCGCGATGAGCGCCTTGCCGCCGCCGTAGCCGATGTCCTTGCACTGCTCGGCGTCGACGGTCGGCTTCCAGCGGACGGCGCCGGTGGTCAGGTCGAAGGCGGCGCTGCCGCCGACGTAGCCCGCGGCCACCGTGTTGCCGCTGATGGTGACCTGGTCGAAGCGGGCCTTGCCGTCACCGCTGGAGCCGCCGGTGACGGACTTGCTCCACAGCAGCTTGCCGGTGGCGAGGTCGACGACGCCGACCTCGGAGCACGGCGGGTAGCCCTTGTCGCTCTTGGCCCGCTTCTTGGCCTCGAAGACGACCGCCGTCTTGTCGTCCTCCGTGGTCCGGCGGGAGGCGGCACAGACCTGGCCGGGCAGCGGCAGGCTCCAGAGCTTCGAGCCCTTGGCGGCGTCGTACGCGTCGATGGTGTTCACACCGGTCTTGACATACGCCCTGTCGGTGACCCAGGAGCCGGGCACGCCGGTCACATCTATGCGCGGCGGCAGCGGCAGCTGGAAGGCGACCTTGGACGCCGGGTCGGCGGGGGCCTTCTCCGTGCCCGGGCCGTCGGGGGCGGCCTGCTCCTCCCCACCCTTGCTCTCCCCTTCCTTGCCGCCCGTGCCGTCCGAGCTGTTCTTGGCCTGGTCCTGCTTGCCGCCGTCGTCCTTGGTGGCGGAGTACCAGAAGCCGCCACCGATGATCAGAACGATGGCGAGGCACGCGGCGACGACGATCTGCAGCTGCGTCTTGTTCAGGAAACCGCCGCCGCCCTCCGCCCGGGCCGGCTGCGCCTGCATCGGCTGGGTCGGAGCGCTGTAGGCCGGCTGGCCGGGCGCGCCCTGCTGCGGATAGCCGTAGGGCGCGCCCGGCGGCGGGCTCTGCGGCGCGGTCTGCGGGTACCCGTAGCCGGGCCCGGCCGGTGGCTGGGCCTGGGGCGCCTGCGGAGGCGTCTGCGGGTAGCCGGGCGGCTGGTTCTGCGGGGGCGGCGGGGTGCCGTACCCGCCGGCCGGCTGCTGGGGCTGGTCCTTCGAGAGCCCGTAGCCACTGCCCGGAGGCTGGTTCGGAGGCTGGTTCGGCGGCTGCCCCGGCGGCGGGCCGGGCGGCTGGTTCGGTGGTGGCGGCTGCGTCATGGCGTGGTTACCTCTGGGGAAAGGAAGGTGGGTCCTGCGGCGGCGGAGGAGACGGTCACTGACCGAAGCCCATCATGGTCTTCGTCTCCTTCTCCTCCTTGTCGTTGGACGCGCTCACACGACCGCTGGCGATGAAGAACCGCCCGTCGGCGAACGCCATCTGCGGCGAATAGAAGGAGTTCTCGATCTCGGCGGTCGAGGCCGGGTGCTGGAGCAGCGTCTTCGGCGCACCGCCGGTCGGTGCGACGGTGGCCACCCCGCCGCCGGCGTCGTACGAGGGCTGCATGTAGACGAGGACGTTGCCGCCCTCCATGCGCAGCGGCGTCATCTTGCGCTCACCGCCCGCGGGCGCGCGCCATGCCTCCTTGCCGGTGTCCAGGTCGAAGGCGACGAGTTCGTTGGCCTTGCCGTACTCGGTCTCCGTGGCCATGTAGAAGTGCTTCGCGTCGGCGGCGACACCGGTGCAGCCCTCCAGGTTCTCCCCGAAGATCACGAACGCGCCGCCGCAGCGCGGCTGGAACTTGTCGTTCTTGCCGCCCGCGATCTGCGAACGCAGCTTGCCGTTGTCGGTGAGCGCGATGATCGACCACTTCTTCTCCGGCTCACGCTGGGTGATGGAGACGACCAGCGGGCTGACGGAGTAGACCTTGCTGACCTCCCAGCCCTCCGGCGTGTTGTACGTCCACTGGGGCTTGCCGGTGGCCGGGTCGATCTGCTGGATCTGGTGCTTGGGCTTCTCCGGGTCGGAGTCGCAGCGGGCACCGGCGATCAGCTTGGGCCCCCCGGCGAACGCGAACGGCTCGCAGCCGCTCTTGGGCTTGCCGAAGAGCTGCTTGCCGGTGGCCAGGTCGAAGCCGTACGAGTTGCTGCCGCCGCCGACCGCGAGGGTCTTGCCGGAGATGGACAGGGTGTAGTCGGCGAGCGAGGCGAAGATGCCGGACGGCTTGGGGATCTCCTTCTTCCAGCCGGCCTTGCCGGTCTTCATGTCGATCATCTGCAGGTCGTTGCACTTGGCCTTGTCGGTGAGGCCGTTCATCACCCCGACGACGATCTTGCCGTCGGCGGAGGGCTGCACCGCCGCCGAGCACACCTCGGCGGGCAGCGGAACGCTCCACTTCTTCGTGCCGTCGGTCACCGAGTAGCCGGCGACCTCCCGGTACATGGCCTTGACGACCGTGTCGCCGGTCACCCACGGGCCGAAGACGTCGGCGCCGTTGCGGGGCAGGTCGGTGTCGTTCTTCGTCAGGAAGAGGACCTTGGCCTCGCCGTCCTTGCGCCCGGCGTTGAGGTCGTCGTTGCCCTCGCGCCCAGTGCCCTCACCGTCGCCCTGGTCGACGGTGGCGGAACCGGTCGGCTTCGGGTCGTCGCTGGACTTGCTGACGCTCGGCTTGTCGTCCTTCTTGTCGTCGCCGCTCAGGGCGAACCAGGTGCCACCGCCGACGACGAGCAGCGCGGCGGCCGACGCGGCCACGATGATCCCCGTCCTGCCCTTGAAGAAGCCGCCCGCGCCGCCGCCCCCCGGGGCCGGCGCGCCCGGGTACTGCGGCTGCGTCGGGTAACCGCCGTAGGGGCCGGGCTGGTTGTACGGTCCGGCCGGCTGGTTGTACGGCCCCGGCGGCTGGCTGTACGGGCCCGGCTGGCCGGGAGGCTGTTGCGGGTAGCCGTAGCCGGGCTGGGCCGGGGGCTGCTGAGGGTAGCCGTAACCGGGGGCCGGGGCGCCGGGAGGTGCCGCCGGCGGCGGCGTCTGCGGCGGGCCCTGCGGGGCGGGCGGCATCTGCGGCGGCTGGGGCTGCTGGGGAGCTCCCTGCTGGGGATCCTGTGGGGCTCCGAAGCCTCCCTGCGGGGGCTGGTTCGGCGGCTGCGTCATGGCGTACTACCTCATGGGTGGGAGATGCGAGTAGGAGTTGGGGATGTCCGGATGACCCAGACCGCGTTCATCTGCCGAAAGCCGTCATGGTGTTCGTTTCGTGCTCCTCCGAGTCCCTGAGCGAATTGACCAGAGGAGCCAGGAGGAAGAGCCGGCCGTCGGCGTAGACGGCTCGTGCCTGGTGGAAACCCTCGGCGTCCGTCTTCGGGAGCTTGAGCAGCACCTTCCGCTCACCTCCCGCGGGCGCGATCGTCGAGACGGCGCCTCCGGCGTAGGGAGAAGGCCCGATGTGGTGGACGACGGTGCAGTCCTCGGCCCGCATCGGCAGCATCGTGCGCTCCGGCCCCGGCGAGGACCGTCCGGTGGCCTTTCCGGTGTCCAGGTCGAAGGTCACCACCTCGTTGGTGGTCGTGCCCTCGGTGGCCAGATAGGCGGTGGAGGAGTCCGCGGCGGCGCCCGCGCACCATCCCTGGATGTCCCCGAGGAGCTCGATCGCTCCGGTGCTGCTGCACTTCGTCTCGAAGGTGTCCTCGCCGAACGGGATGCGGGAGCGCAGCCTGCCGTCGTCCGTGAGGGCCAGGACCGTGCGGTCGGTCACCGTGCCCTCCAGGTCCTCCTTGTGCGCGAAGAGGACGACGGGATCGACCGAGAAAACCTTGTCGACCTTCCAGTCGGGTTCCAGCCGGTAGGTCCACCCGGCTGCTCCGGTGGCCGGATCGACCTCCTGGAGCTCCTGTCCGACGACCTCGTCGCCCTGCGGGACGCACTCCGCCGCCGCGATCAGCCTGCTGCCGCCGGCGAATCCGAAGCGGGCGCAGCCCGAGGCGGGCTTGCCGAAGAGCTGCCGGCCGTCGGAGACGCCGAAACCGAAGGAGGTGTCGAAGCCGGACACGGTGACGGTGCTGCCGCTGAGAGCGAGGACGAAGTCGGAGACTCCGCGCGGTGCCGGCTGTTCGGGTACGGGCTTGCGCCAGCCCGCCTTGCCGGCCCTGGCGTCGATCATCCGAAGGTCGCCGCAGACGGACTTCTCGGTGTAACCGTCCATCACGCCGACGACGATTTTGCCGTCCGGTGAGTGCTGCGGCGCCGCCATGCACAGCTCGGAGTCGAGCTTCACGCTCCACTTCTTGGTGCCGTCGGTCACCGAGTAGCCGGCGACCTCCCGGTACATGGCCTTGACGACGGTGTCGCCCACGACCCACGGCCCGAAGGCGTAGGCGCCGTCACCCGGCAGGTCCGTGTCGTTCTTGGTGACGAAGAGGACCTTGGCCTCGCCGGGCTTGCGCTGGGCGTTGAGGTCCTCCTCCGCGCTCTCGCCGCCGGGCCCGCCGGTGGTGTCGGTGGTGGCGCCGGACGACGCCGCGAAGCCGGCCTTGCGGCCGTCGTCCCCGTCGCTCAGCGCGAACCAGGCGCCGCCGCCGACGACGAGGGCGGCGGCGGTCACCGCGGAGACGACGATCCCCGTCCTGCCCTTGAGCAGGCCCTGGGCATCACCGCCACCGGGCCCCCGAACACCCTGGTCCAGGGGCGGATACGGCGGGTCGGCGGGTTGCTGCGGAACGGTCGGCGGCAGCGGGTGCCGCCCCTGCGGGGCGGCCGGCGGACGACCGGTCGGATGCGGAGCGCCCCGGTCCTGCGGCCACGGCGGAACACGCGGCGGCTGCCCCATTTGCGCTTCCCCCTTCGTACGGTCTGCTGCCCGGACGAACTCCCCCGCTCCCCCGGCAAGCGCATCGACCGGAAGGAGTGAATCGGACATGAACCCCGTTGTTGTACCTCAGTCGAGCGGGCCTTCTTTGTATCACCCGTGACGAAGGCGGAGCGGGCTCGGTCCGTCCCTGTTCCCAAGGGAGGACCGGGCCGTGATGGGGTTGTTACGCGCTCCCACGGCTTCTCTACGGGCCGGCCGGGGCGCTCGAGTCAGGCGCCTTCCGCCAGTTCGAGCCACCGCATCTCCAACTCTTCGCGCTCACCGACGAGTTCACGGAGCTCCGCGTCCAGTTTGGCCACCTTCTCGAAGTCCGTTGCGTTCTCGGCGATTTGCGCGTGCAGCTTGCTCTCCTTGTCGGAGACCTTGTCGAGCTGCCGCTCGATCCGCTGCAGTTCCTTCTTCGCCGCCCGGGCGTCGGCCGCCGACTTCTCCTTGACCGCCCCGGGCGCCCGGGCGGCAGGCGGCGGGGTCGCCGGCACGGCGGCCTCGACCATCCTGGCCCTGCGCTCCAGGTACTCGTCGATGCCGCGCGGCAGCATCCGCAGCGTGCCGTCGCCCAGCAGCGCGAACGTACGGTCCGTGGTCCGCTCGAGGAAGAACCGGTCGTGCGAGATGACCACCAGCGAACCGGGCCAGCCGTCGAGAACGTCTTCCAGCTGGGTCAGCGTCTCGATGTCGAGGTCGTTGGTGGGCTCGTCGAGGAACAGTACGTTCGGCTCGTCCATCAGCAGCCGCAGCAGCTGGAGCCGGCGCCGCTCACCGCCGGAGAGGTCGCCGACGGGCGTCCACTGCTTCTCCTTGCCGAAGCCGAACTGCTCGCACAGCTGGCCCGCGGTCATCTCCCGGCCCTTGCCGAGATCCACCCGGTCACGGATCTGCTGGACCGCCTCCAGCACACGCAGCGCCGGCGGGAGTTCGGTGACGTCCTGCGAGAGGTAGGCGAGCCGTACGGTCCTGCCGACGACGACCCGGCCCGCCACCGGCTGCTCCTCGCCCTGGGAGAAGGCCGCCCCGGCGAGCGTGCGCAGCAGCGACGTCTTGCCCGCGCCGTTGACACCGACCAGGCCGACGCGGTCGCCGGGGCCGAGCTGCCAGGTCAGATGCTTCAGCAGCACCTTGGGCCCGGCCTGGACCGTCACGTCCTCCAGGTCGAAGACCGTCTTGCCGAGACGGGCCGAGGCGAACTTCATCAGCTCGGACGTGTCACGCGGCGGCGGCACGTCGGCGATCAGCTCGTTCGCCGCCTCGATGCGGTAGCGGGGCTTGGACGTACGGGCGGGGGCACCGCGCCGCAGCCAGGCCAGCTCCTTGCGCATCAGGTTCTGCCGCTTGGTCTCCTCGGTCGCGGCGATGCGCTCGCGCTCGGCCCGGGCGAAGACGTAGTCGGAGTAGCCGCCCTCGTACTCGTACACGTCACCGCGCTGCACGTCCCACATCCGGGTGCAGACCTGGTCGAGGAACCAGCGGTCGTGGGTGACGCACACGAGTGCGGAGCGCCGCGCCCTCAGGTGCTGCGCCAGCCAGGCGATGCCCTCCACGTCGAGGTGGTTGGTCGGCTCGTCGAGGACGATCAGATCCTGCTCGGCGATCAGCAGCTTGGCCAGCGCGATACGGCGGCGCTCGCCGCCGGACAGCGGGCCGATGACGGTGTCGAGCCCCTGCGGGAAGCCGGACAGGTCGAGCCCGTCGAACAGCCCGGTCAGCACGTCGCGGATCTTGGCGTTGCCCGCCCACTCGTGGTCCGCGAGGTCGCCGATGACCTCGTGCCGGATGGTCGCCTCCGGGTCGAGCGAGTCGTGCTGCGTGAGCACGCCGAGCCGCAGCCCGCCGCTCTGGGTGACCCGGCCGGTGTCGGGCTCCTCCAGCTTGGCGAGCATCCGGATGAGGGTGGTCTTGCCGTCGCCGTTACGGCCGACGACGCCGATACGGTCTCCCTCCGAGACGCCGAGGGAGACCCCGTCGAGCAGGGCGCGTGTTCCGTACACCTTGCTGACTGCCTCGACATTGACCAGGTTGACGGCCATTTCTCTCCTGACAGGGGGAACGATCGACCTCCCAGCCTACTTGTCAGGCGCGGCTGCCCCGTCCGGCCCGTTCCACCAGCAGCCAGCCGCCGAGCGCCATGGCGACGGCGGCGGGGGCGCTGACATGCACGGCGACCAGCATCGCCGTCCTGCCCTCGAGGAGCCCGCCGAAGCCGACCATGGACAGGCCGAGGATGCCGAACAGGCAGAGCGTGATCCCCGCGGCGGCGACCGGCCCGGTGCCGCAGACCGGGGCGGCGCTCCGGTGCGCGGGCCGCTCGAAGCGCCGGAACGCGGCGACCAGCAGCGCCGTCACCCCCGCCGCCGCGGCGAGGCGCAGCGGCACCTGCGCCCACCAAGCGGCCGTCGCCGGCTCCGGCAGCGCCAGACCGGCGGCGATCACCGCCCCGTAGACGCCCAGCATCGCGGTGAGGTGCCACAGGAAGGCGGTCATGGCGATCCCGTTGGCGGCCACGACCCCCTGCCAGACCCGGGCCCGCCGCGCGAACCGTGTACCGGGGCCCTTCAGCAGCTCCACCGCGCCGACCAGCCACAGCCCGTGGAACAGCAGGGCGAGCGTCGGCGGTGCCATGTTCGAGATCTTCTCGCCGGGCATTCCGACCATGGAGAGCGGATAGGGACCGACGGCGACCAGCGCGGCGGCCCCGGCCAGACCGGTCGCCGCGAGTGCGGCGGGCATCCGGATACGGCCGTCGGCACGCAGGAAGCCCAGCTGGTGGACGGCGAGCCAGACGAAGGCGAAGTTCAGGAACTCGACGAAGGGGACTCCCGCGGCGAACCGCAGCCCGTCGACGGCGGCGGCCGCCCCGACGAGCCCGCCGAAGGCGCCCCAGCCCCATCGCTCGTGCAGCGTCAGCAGCAGCGGCGTGAACGCGACCATCGCGAGGTAGATCCCGATGAACCACAGCGGCTGCGTCACGAGCCGCAGCGCGACGCCCGTCATCCCGCCGCCCCCGCCGAGCAGCTGCACGACGAGCGCTGCGGCGCCCCAGACGAGGACGAACGCCATCGTCGGCCGCAGCAGCCGCTGAAGCCGGGCGCGCAGGAACACGGAGTAGACGGACCGGTCCGGGTGCAGACGGCGCAGCGACCGGTAGGAGAGGGCGTGCGAGAAGCCGCCGACGAAGAAGAAGACGGGCATGACCTGGAGGGCCCAGGTGAACAGTTGCAGCTCCGGCACGACGGCGAGCAGGTTCCCGACGCCGTCGCCGGTGACGGCGGCCATCAGCCAGTGCCCGCCGACGACGGTCCCGAGCGACGCGACCCGCAGCAGGTCGACGTACCGGTCGCGGGTGTCCGGGGTGGCGGCGGCGAGCTCACGAGCGCTTGTTCCCATGGGGGTACGGTGCCGGGCGGTGCGTGGCGGCGGGAGAGCGCTCGTACTCAGGTCTGCGCCTGAGTACGCGACCGGGTGGCACCTGCGGCGGGCTTGCCCCCCTCCCCGCGGGGCTGCTGTGCAGCCCGCCCGGCGATCGAGGGCACGGCCGAAGGCCGTACGGGTCCGGGCGGAGCCCGGTTTCGTGAAGGGGCGGGGAGGGGAACAGCCCCGCGCAGCGGCTCAGGCCGCGACGACCCTCGCGCCCGCCGCCGGCGCCCCCGCCACCCGCGCAGCCCGGCACGTGCCCGACGCGAGCAGCGCCGACGCCACCGCCTCCGCCGCGTCCTCGTCCTTGACGAGGAACGCCGTCGTCGGGCCCGAGCCCGAGACGAGCGAGGCGAGCGCGCCCGCGTCGGCGCCCACGGCCAGCGTGTCCGCGAGGGACGGGCGCAGGGACAGGGCCGCGGGCTGGAGGTCGTTCGAGACGGCGTCCGCCAGCGCGAGGACGTCGCCCGTGCGCAGAGCGTCCAGCAGCGGCGGGGAGGCGACCGGGTCCGGCACGCTCACGCCCTCGTTCAGCCGGTCGAACTCCCCGTACACCGCGGGAGTGGAGAGTCCGCCGTCCGCGACCGCGAACACCCAGGAGAAGCTGCCGCCGACCTCGAGCTCCGTCAGCCGCTCGCCGCGCCCGGTGCCGAGCGCCGCTCCGCCCACCAGGCTGAACGGCACGTCGGAGCCCAACTCGGCGCAGATGGAGAGCAGTTCCTCGCGGGACGACCGAAGGCCCCACAGCGTGTCGCACGCGAGCAGCGCGCCCGCGCCGTCCGCGCTGCCGCCCGCCATGCCACCGGCGACGGGGATGTCCTTGGCGATGTGGATGTGGACATCGGGTGCGATGCCGTGGCGGGCCGCGAGCAGTTCGGCGGCGCGGGCGGCCAGGTTCGTACGGTCCAGGGGCACCTGTTCGGCGTCCGGCCCGGCGCAGGTGATCGTCAGCGACGGGGCGGGGCGCACCGTCACGTCGTCGTGGAGCCCCACCGCGAGGAAGACGTTGGCAAGGTCGTGGAAGCCGTCGGGCCGGGCTCCGCCGACCGCGAGCTGGACGTTGACCTTGGCCGGTACCCGTACCGTGACACTCACTGCTTCGCCTCCGCGATCCGTGCGAACTCCTCCACCGTCAGTGCCTCGCCCCGCGCCTGCGGCGACACGCCTGCCGCGACGAGCGCGGCCTCCGCCGCGGCCGGTGAACCGGCCCAGCCCGCGAGCGCGGCCCGCAGGGTCTTGCGTCGCTGTGCGAAGGCCGCGTCGACGACGGCGAAGACGTCGGCCTTGGAAGCGGTCGTCGCGACCGGTGCGGGACGCCGCACCAGGGACACCAGCCCCGAGTCCACATTCGGCGCGGGCCAGAAGACGTTGCGGCCGATCGCGCCGGCGCGCTTGACGTCGCAGTACCAATTGGCCTTCACCGAGGGGACGCCGTACACCTTGTTCCCCGGCCGGGCGGCCAGCCGGTCGGCGACCTCGGCCTGGACCATGACCAGGGTGCGCTCGATCGTCGGAAAACGGTCGAGCATGTGCAGGAGCACCGGGACGGCGACGTTGTACGGCAGGTTCGCGACGAGCGCGGTCGGCGGCGGTCCCGGCAGTTCCCGCACGTGCATCGCGTCCGAGTGGACCAGCGAGAAGTGCGAGGCCCGCTCCGGCAGGCGTGCCGCGACCGTCGACGGCAGCGCGCCGGCGAGCACGTCGTCGATCTCGACGGCGACGACCCGGTCGGCGGCCTCCAGCAGCCCGAGGGTCAGCGAGCCGAGCCCGGGGCCGATCTCGACGACCACGTCGTGGGGCTTCACCTCGGCCGTGCGGACGATCCGGCGGACCGTGTTGGCGTCGATGACGAAGTTCTGGCCGCGCTGTTTGGTGGGACGTACGCCCAGCGCGGTGGCCAGCTCGCGGATGTCGGCGGGGCCGAGGAGTGCGTCGGGATCAGTGGTGCTCACCGATACAGCCTACGGCCGCAGTGGGGCCACGGACTCGCCCCCCGCTGCACATAGAGCTTCTTCGCCCGGTACGTCTGCTCCTCGGCGGGCGCGTCCTGGGGGCGTCCGCTGCCGCCGAGCGAGCGCCAGGTCGCGGTGTCCAGCTGGTACAGGCCGCCGTAGGTGCCGGAGGGGTCGACGGCGCCGGGCCGTCCGCCCGACTCGCAGGCGGCGAGCGCGCTCCAGTTCAGGCCGTCGGCGCCGCGTACGGAGGACGGCAGTTGCCGGGTGCCGGTCCGCACCTGCTCGGCGACGGGTTCGCGCACCACTTCCTCTCCGACCCGCCGCGGCTTCTGGCGTACGCCGTTGACCGTCCGCAGGGCGTAGGTGACCCGGCGCACGCCCGGCTCGCCCTGCCGTACGACGATCTCGGTGCCGGCGAACAGCGCGGGGTCGCGGGTCCTGACCACGTCGAAGGCGATGGGTTCCTCCTGTACCTGCCGGCCGTCGCTGATCCGCATGACGGTGACGGTCTGGCCGTCGCGCGGGAATCCGGCGAACGCCACGGACGTGGTGTCCCGGCCGCGCAGCTCGATCCCCGCCTCGGCGAGCGCCTCGCGCACGGTGGCGGCGTTGGTGCGGATGGTGCGTTCGTGTCCGTCGGCCATGAACGTGACGGCCCGCTCGGTGCGCACGTCCATGGTGAGGCCGGTCCGCGGGATCGGGGTGGAGCGCGGAACGGAGAGGTACGCGCCCTCCGCGCGGACCCCGTATTCGCGCAGCGCGCCCTCCACGGTGCGGGCCGTCGTCCATACGCGGATCCGGCGGCCGTCGAGGGTGAGCGTGAGCGGTCTGCCGTAGCGGACGGTGATCTCGTCCCCGCTGTCGAGCGCCGCGCCGGCGTCCGGGGCGACGACGTCGTGCGCACGCAGGTCCAGGCCCTCCTCGTCGAGGAGTTCGCGTACGTCGTCGGCGAAGGTGTGCATGGTCCGCGGGACGCCGTCGACGGTGAGGCGGACCACCTTGTCGTCGGCGACGAAGGCGGACGTGCCGCCGGCGAGGAAGGCGACGACGAGGGCCCGCGGGACGAGGCGGCGCAGGGCCTCCGGCCGCTGCGCGGACCGGCGGCGCCGTGCCCCGCGCCGTGCCGCCCGGGGGCCGGGGCTGCCGGGCCCCGGGACGTCGTCCCCGCCCCCGTCGCGCCGGCGGGTCTCGCCCGCCGCGTCTCCCGCCGTGGGCGGCATCCGCGGCGTCCGGGCGGGGCCGGTCTCCATGACGTCCAGGTACGGCACGGTCGGCGCCTGGGCCATGGCGTGCCGGCGGTGCCACGCGCCGCTGCTCCCGGCATCGTCCCGCAGGGCCACGTACGGCACGGTGGGCGCGTAGGCCGCCGCGAGCCGTGTGTCCACGACCGCGGGCTGCTGCACCGTACCGCCGTACGGCGGGGCGGGCGGCGGCGCGGCCGCATCGGGCGCGGCCGGCCGCGTATCCGCGCGTCGCGTGGCGCGCGACGCGCGGTGACTGCCCTGCGAATTACTCACGCTCACGACGCTCCGTAAGGTCCGGTCAGCCAAGTGGCAACGGACAGTAGCGGAGTGGGGGTCACTCTCCAAAGCAACGCGTACACACAGAGTGGCGAGGGCGGGCGACCCGCCCCCGATCCGGTCAGTAGCCGAATGCGCGCGCGGTATTGGCCGCGATCGCCCCTGCCAGGGCGTCCTCGTCCATCCCCTTGACCGCCGCCATCGCGCGGAGCGTGACGGGAATGAGATAAGGGGCGTTGGGCCGTCCGCGGTACGGCGCCGGCGTGAGGAAGGGCGCGTCCGTCTCGACGAGCACGAGTTCCGCGGGCGCCACGGCGAGCGCGTCGCGCAGCGGCTGGGCGTTCTTGAACGTCACATTGCCCGCGAACGACATGAAGTAGCCGGCGGCCGCGCAGACTTCCGCCATCTCGGCGTCGCCGGAATAGCAGTGGAACACCGTGCGTTCCGGTGCGCCTTCCTCGGCCAGAATACGCAGCACATCCGCGTGCGCGTCGCGATCGTGGATGACGAGCGCTTTTCCGTGCCGCTTCGCGATCTCGACATGGGCGCGGAACGAGCGTTCCTGCGCGGCGATTCCCTCGGGCCCGGTACGGAAATGGTCGAGTCCGGTCTCGCCGACGGCCTTGACCTCGTCGAGGGCCGCCAGTCGGTCGATCTCGGCGAGCGCGTCGTCGAGCGCGGCGTCCCCGCCCGCGTCCCGCGCCCCCTGCCGCGACCAGCCTCCCCCAGCCCCAGGGGGCTGGGAGGTGCCCCCATGGTCCCCCAGGACGATACGCGGCGCCTCATTGGGGTGCAGGGCCACCGCGGCGTGCACGTCCCGGTGCGCGGCGGCGGTCTCCGCCGCCCAGCGGGAGCCCTTGATGTCACAGCCCACCTGGACCACGGTCGTCACACCGACCGCGGCGGCCCTGGCCAGGGCCTCCTCGACCGTGCCTTCCTGCATGTCCAGGTGGGTGTGCGAATCGGCGACCGCGACACCGAGCGGTTCGGGCAGCGGCGGCGGGGCGGATTTCGAACTCATGGGCGCGATCCTACGGAAGTCGCGCCCGGCGGCTCATTTGCGGTGGTGGAAGGGGTGCAGCAGATCGGAGAGGTGCCAGTGGCGGGCCTCAGGCGCGGCTTCCGTCTCGTCCCGGCGGCCCTCCATGGTCGACCCGCCCGCGGTCGCCTGGTCCAGGGTCGCCCCCGTCGGCGGCGGCGCGGACGTGGGAGGAGGCGTCACCGGGGCCACCGGACCCGCCGGGGACACGGACCAAGGCGAGTTGGGGTCCGTATCGGTGAGCCCCATCAGGGTCCGCACCGTGGAAACCCGTCCCGCGCGCATGATCCGTACGACATGTCCGCCGCAGTTGCCGCAGGTCGGGCTGGACAACGGCGACGGGACCCGCCGCCCGTCCGCCTTGTAGACGACGAAGTCCGCGCCCGCCGGGTCCGTGTGGTGCTCGATTTCGTACGACTGTTCCCATCCGTGCCCGCATCGCATGCAGGCAAAGGAATACGCCTCGTGGACCTTGGCGGTGCCTGTGGTCTCGCTCATGCCAGCTCCTCTCCACCTGGGTCCAGTGGACGCCTTTTCGGGCGGGAGCGCATCAGTTCCTGTCGATTGATTGTGAAGCCTTTGGATTATCCATACACAGGAGGGCGGGACACGGTCCGCGCTTTGCTTTTCACGATAGACCTTTACCTTCTCCCGACGCCGGTCGAGCCGCGTTCTTTGCCTCCACGACCGCATCGAACACCTCGCGTTTGGGAAGGCCCGCCTCGGCGGCGACGGCCGCGATGGCCTCCTTGCGCCGCTCGCCGGCCTCTTCCCGCACCCGCACCCTCGCCACCAGTTCCGCGGCGTCCAGTTCCTCGGGCCCGGTCTCCGGCGCGCCCTCGACGACGACGGTGATCTCTCCGCGTACGCCCTGTGCGGCCCAGGCCGCCAGTTCGCCGAGGCCGCCGCGCTTCACTTCCTCGTACGTCTTGGTCAGCTCACGGCACACGGCGGCCCTGCGGTCGGGGCCGAAGACCTCGGCCATCGCGGCGAGCGTGTCGTCGAGCCGGTGGGGGGCCTCGAAGTAGACGAGCGTGCGGCGCTCACGCTCGACCTCGCGGAGCCTGCCGAGCCGCTCGCCCGCCTTGCGCGGCAGGAAGCCCTCGAAGCAGAAGCGGTCCACGGGCAGCCCCGACAGGGCGAGCGCGGTCAGCACGGCCGACGGGCCGGGCACCGCGGTGACCTTGATGTTCTGCTCCACTGCGGCGGCGACAAGCCGGTAGCCGGGGTCGGACACGGACGGCATGCCCGCGTCGGTCACCAGCAGCACCCTCGACCCGCCGGCCAGCGCCTCCACCAGCTCGGGCGTCCGGGCAGCCTCGTTGCCCTCGAAGTAGGAGACGACCCTCCCCCGGGTGTGCACGCCCAGTGCCTGGGTGAGCCGGCGAAGCCGCCGGGTGTCCTCGGCGGCGACGATGTCGGCGCCCTCGAGTTCGGCGGCGAGCCGGGGCGGTGCGTCCGCCACGTCGCCGATGGGGGTCCCTGCGAGTACCAGCGTTCCAGTCACACACGCCATCCTCCCAGGACGGCGAGCACCGATGGCGCAGCCGTGTTCCTTACGATGGCGCGGTGACCAGTACCGCGCCACAGCCCCTGCGGGGCAAGGACGACGCCGACCAGCAGCCGCCCGGCTGGGAGCACCGGCTGCGCCGGTTCGGCTACACGCCCCGGCCAGTGATCGGGCTGCGGGACCGCCTGGTGCCGCCGTACGTCCGGCCTTCACGGCAGGTGTGGGCGGTGTTCGGCATCCCGCCGAGTGCCGTCGGGCCGCTGCTGCGCGTCGCCGCGTGGGGCGGGCCGCTGCTGGTGGCCATGGTCGCGGGGGTGCTGCGGTTCTGGAACCTGGGGCGGCCCCACGCGGTGATATTCGACGAGACCTACTACGCCAAGGACGCCTGGGCGCTGATCAACCAGGGGTACGAGGGCAGCTGGCCCAAGGACATCGACAAGTCGATCCTCGCCGACCCCTCGGCGGTCACGATCCCCACCGACCCCGGGTACGTGGTGCACCCGCCGGTCGGCAAGTGGGTGATCGGCCTCGGCGAGAAGATGTTCGACTTCACGCCCTTCGGCTGGCGGTTCATGGTCGCCGTGCTCGGCACGCTCTCGGTGCTGATGCTCTGCCGTATCGGTCGGCGGCTGTTCCGCTCGACGTTCCTCGGCTGCCTCGCCGGTCTGCTGCTGGCGGTGGACGGTCTGCACTTCGTGATGAGCCGCACGGCGCTCCTCGACCTGGTGCTGATGTTCTTCGTGCTGGCGGCGTTCGGGGCGCTGGTCGTCGACCGCGACCGGGCACGGCTGCGGCTTGCGGCGGCGCTGCCCGCGGACGACGACGGCACGCTGCGGCCGGACGCGCGGGTCGCGGAGACGCTGCGCCTCGGCTGGCGGCCGTGGCGTCTGACGGCGGGTGTGATGCTCGGTCTGGCGGCCGGCACCAAGTGGAACGGCTTGTTCATCCTGGCGGCGTTCGGCCTGATGACCGTGTTGTGGGACGTGGGCGCCCGCCGCGCGGCGGGCGCGGTCCAGCCGTACCTGGCCGTCCTGAAGAAGGACCTCGTCCCGGCGTTCGTCTCGACCGTCCCGGTCGCCTTCGTGACGTACATGGCCTCCTGGACCGGCTGGCTGGTCACGGACAAGGGGTACTACCGCAACTGGGCCTCCACCGGCGGCGGCAAGGACAGCGACTGGAGCTGGCTCTTCCCCGACTGGTGGCGCAGCTTCTGGCACTACGAGAACCAGGTCTTCGACTTCCACGTGGGCCTGACGTCCGGCCACACCTACGAGTCCAACGCCTGGAGCTGGCTGGTCCTCGGCCGGCCCGTCTCGTACTACTACGAGGACCCGAAGCCCGGTGTCGACGGCTGCCCGAAGGACGCGGTCGACAAGTGCGCCTCCGAGGTCCTGGCCCTCGGCACCCCTCTCCTGTGGTGGGCCGCGTGCTTCGCGATCTGCTACATCGCCTGGCGCTGGCTCTTCCGCCGCGACTGGCGCGCGGGCGCGATCCTGTGCGCGATCCTGGCGGGCTGGCTGCCGTGGCTGCACTACCAGGAGCGCACGATCTTCCTCTTCTACGCGGTCGTGTTCGTGCCGTTCCTGTGCCTGGCGGTGGCCATGATGATCGGCGCGATCCTCGGCCCGCCGGGCTCCGACGAACGCCGCCGCGCGATCGGCGGGATCGGAGCGGGCGTCCTGGTGCTGCTGATCATCTGGAACTTCATCTACTTCTGGCCGATCTACACGGGCACGCCGATCCCGGTCGACGAGTGGCGCAACCGGATGTGGCTGGACACCTGGGTCTAGCCGGGATCAAGGCGGGCACGACACCTCTCGGTGTCGGGCCCGCCTTGGTTGTTGTTGGTGGTAGCCGGGTGTCGTGAGTCGCCCTCTGACGGCCCACAGACGGCCCACCGGCGCCCTAGCGATTGGCCTGCGAAAGCCACACTGCCAGGCGCCGGACCGTGTCCTCGTCCAGCGTTTCAACGAGACTTGCCACGGCAGCGTCATCTTCCGACTGCGTGGTGGATAGCCCCGCGCGGGCGAGTGCGGCAGTCAGTACCTGGTGACGCCGGTCAATGAGTCGTTCCTCACGGGCGCTGCGCTGTCGTTGCTCGACCGGCACCGCTGTCGCGGCCACACCAGGGCCGGGTTCGAGCGTGGCGAGGTGTTGCCATTCGTCACCCATGCCTGATGGGCCCCAGATCTCGGACAGTGGAGCATGCCCGCGTGCCTGCACCGTCCCGATCATGTCGTTAACGGCGTCTTCCACGGGCTCTCGCGCGGGCCCTTCGGCGACGATCCTCCAACCCGGTCTCGCGGCTGGGGTACACCGCGACGAACCGGGGGGAGCCTTCGGGCGGTGCTGGCATACGTGTGCCGGGTGTCATGACGCACTCCTCAGGCGGCCAGTAGGTGCATCGAGACTAGCGACATACCTGATGGCCCGTCAGGCGCTGACGGTCGGGACCCTTGGCGCCAGTGGCCGGGCCGTTGCCTTACGGCTTACGGTGCCTCAGTCGGAGCGACCCAACCCAGTCGTCCGGAAATTGCTGCGGCGGAGTCGGCCGCCCTGGGGACCGACGAAGAAGCAGGCGGTACCGGGGAGCGATTGCATCAGCCACTGCGTATCGTTCTCAACGGGATCGTCACCCAACTCCCGGGGGCGGAATTCCGACCGCTGCGCGGTGGAATGCTACGTCGGTCTCAGCCGGCCGGTCCGGCTGCGGTGGTACGAGGGCGGATTCCGGCCCGGGTGAGGCTCCCGCTCCCGTGACAGCTGTGGGTCGGGGGGTGCACCACCGCAGTCGCCCCAGGGAGCGATAGAAGCGGTCCGGCAGAAACACGGCGTCCGCGACGATCATCGCGCCGGAGAAGATCGGCAGTCCCATGACCACCGCAATATTCACGTGCATGCCCAGCAGCAGGACCAGGACGGGGTATTTGAGCCTGCCGAACAGGACAAACGGAAAGGCGACCTGCACCAGCACCGTCAGATAGCCAACGACTGCAATCAGCACGTGATGACCGTCGATCATCTGGGACAACGCAGGCCAGGGCCGGAACAGGTCGATGTTCAGGACGTAGTGGAGGGCGGTGCCATCGCCCCACTTGACGCCCTGCACCTTGTACAGGCCCGCGCATCCGTAGAGGAAGCAGACCTGGGCGGCGATGACGAACATGCTGCAGTTGTGCAGCACAGTGATCAAGATGATGCGGGCGTCACCGAGCTGGTGCCGGAGACCGCCGCCGAGCCGGCCTGCCGTCTTGCCCGCCGACGCCTGGAGCCGGGTCCTTCGCGCGTCGAGGGACCAACGCCGGCCGCACGCGGTGAAGACGAGGTAGACGGCCATGAGGACCATGAGATTGTCCCCGCCATCCGCCATGAAGATCGCCCTAGCGTGGAACGACACCACCACGACCGCGAACAGCACGGACATCGCCCGGGTGCGCCAGCCCAACAAGAACAGCGCACACGTGACGAGAGCCACGGCGTAGCAGACCTCGAAGTACACCCGGCTGTCGGACAGGGTGAGGACACTGACCCACCCGCTCTGGTCGAACATCTGCCTGGCCAGCGCGGGCGTCCATGGTGAACCTGGGCCCCAGATCTCGTCGCGGTGTGGAAACTCGCGGAGCAGAAAAACGAGATAGAGCAGGCCGTACCCGATGCGCAGCATCGCCGCCGCGTACAAGGAGACCGGCCGCTCGGTCAGGAGGACGAGGAACGCATGGACCCGGGCGAGTACGCGCTGCGACATCCGCACGGCCGCCGGCTCGGTGGCGCGTGGGGGCGCTGCGACCGGTGCCTGCTCAGTCCGTTCCATGCGAGGACACCTTCCACCAAGGCAGATACCGGGTTTCAGCACTCGCGGATGCCGCAGCGGCCGGCCGGAAACCACCCGCTGCGCGGGGCGCGGGGATGGGCTGCGTGATGACCCGCAGTTGGATGGAGTCGAAGGTGCCGCCACGCTGGTCGGCGACACGGTCCGCTGCGATGTTGCGCAGATACTTCTCGATCATCACAGCACGGTGGGAGCGCGGCTGGTTGTCGCCGCCGTGCGTCTTGAGGTAGGAATTCCAAGCCTGGCGCAGCATGTTCTGTGCCGTATGGCTCGGGAAGACGTTGTGCTTGACGGCGGAATTGTCCCTGGCGGTCAGATCGATCCAGCCGCTCACCCGTGTGGTGCCGTCCGGCGCCGTCCGCTTGGTCCTCGCAGAAATCTGCCGGTTAACCGACTGCGGATTCGGGGCGAAGAGCCGCCAGTTCTGCTCGAACACGGGCCGGACCCAGGCGTCGATCTGTCGGCTGTACGCCTTCGAGACGGCATTCGGAGGCGCCACGTGCAGAAACACCAGGAGCACATGGGCCAGAGCCACTGCAAGGCAGAGGGCCACCGCGGCTCCCGTTCCCGCAGCCAGCAGCCGGGGTGGCCCTGAAGTGTCACGAGTCATACGCGGTTCCCCGCCACCGTCCTGTGCTGTCGGCTCAGCGTCGATCCGCCGCGATTCCTTCGCATTCGTCGACTCAACGCCGCCCAGCACGGCCCCCACCCGGCCCTTCCCATCCCGACTGCTCGCACCTGCTTCTCCTGCTTCTCCTGCTTCCGCGGGCGGCGCGCGACGGACTCGACGATCCGACGCGCGCCATCCGTCCCGCTCGCGTGTGGGGTCGACTACTCGTGCGCGCACTACGCCGAGAGGACCCACGCGCGAACCACTGGTCGCGCCGATCGGCGGGGGACGACTCGCTCAGCGTTGAACATGCATTTCTGGACCCTGTGCTTGCCCTCGCACTGCCGGGATGCCCAGGCTTCTCGCCGTATCGCTGTCGCGGTAGCCGCCGTGGTGGTAACCGCCGTAGTCGTAGCCGCCGTGGTGGTAACCGCCGTAGTCGTAGCCACCGTGGTGGTAACCGCCGTAGTCGTAGCCACCGTGGTGGTAACCGCCGTGGTCGTGACCGCCGTCGTCACCGGTCGCGGCATCACCCGTCGCAGCGTCACCCGTCGCAGCGTCACCCGTCGCAGCGTCACCCGTCGCGGCATCACCCGTCGCAGCGTCACCCGTCGCGGCATCACCCGTCGCAGCGTCACCCGTCGCGGCATCACCCGTCGCGGCATCACCCGTCGCAGCGTCACCCGTCGCAGCGTCACCCGTCGCGGCATCACCCGTCGCAGCGTCACCCGTCGCAGCGTCACCCGTCGCGGCATCACCCGTCGCAGCGTCACCCGTCGCGGCATCACCCGTCGCGGCATCACCCGTCGCAGCGTCACCCGTCGCAGCATCACCCGTCGCAGCATCACCCGTCGCAGCGTCACCGGTGGTTGTTGTGGTGGTGCCCGCACACTCCGGCCTGGTGATCCGGTTGGTGTCCAGCGTCACAGCCTCAACCTCGGCGAGCGCGCGGCCGTCGATGGTCGCTTCCGTCGTTACGGTGATCGCTGCCTTGGCCATGATCGTGCCCACGAAGGTGGTGCCGGTGCCGAGGGTGGCCGAGCTTCCGATCTGCCAGAACACATTGCACGGCGATGCGCCGTTGATGAGAGACACGCTGCTGTTGCTCGCAGTCGTCAACGTCGAACCGACCTGGAACACCCACACCGCGTTCGGGTCGCCCTGGGCATCCAGGGTGAGGGTGCCGGTGAGCCCGAGACTGGAAGAGGCTGTGTAGACGCCCGGAACCAGCGTCAAGCCACCGGCATCCGGGGGAAGTGCGCCATTCGATGCCTGTCCGGCGGCGTCGTTGTACGCCGCGACCAGGTCGGTCTTGGCTTGTTGGGCCACAGTGTCCCCGGAGTGCATAGTCCCGATGACCGTACCGGGCGGGAATCCGGAGATGGACGTCCCCGGATGCACTCCGACATCTCCAGTGACCACTGAGGGCCCGGTGTTCGTGACCTCCGCGCCGGCCAGTACCGCGAAGCTTTCCGCGGTACCCAGATTTACAGGTGTTGCTGCATTCGCCCGTGTAGGCGTCACTGCGACTACGGCAAAGGCGACCAGCAGGGTGAGTACCCCGGCGATCCAAGCCGTCATTGTGCGCCGATGCGGCGCATCGGAAATATTCAGTGTCATCGAGGAGCCAACTCCTGTGGGGGTGGTGACGTCCGACGTTCCTCGTCGAACGGAATCGCCTCGCCTGTCGGCGGCATATTAAGCAGACACACAACGCCCGTTTCGATTCATCTGGGTGATGTCGCCGGAACCGACCGATACGCATCAAGAATGTATGACCAATAAGCTGGCTGGCCGTCACTCATCCGCGCGGCGATGCATCGTTGATGGACTAAATCCTCCTGATAGGCCGACCGTCGGCCTACTCCCGCCAGCGGAATGACGCTCAATATGATGTTGAACCGTATGTGGCTCGCCATGGACCCGAACTGTTCGAACTCTGCCAGTTCCACCACAGCCTCAGCTCACTGAGAGTTACGCCGTTCGCTGGATGGCCAGGCGGCAGCCAGGCGCCATGGCATCCACAACTGACATCAACGTGGCCGGACAGCAGCGGATGGAGGAGGCCCTACGGATCGGAGGGTCGCCTGCGTCCAAGCTCTCGACGCTCTGTGCAGTGCCGAAATCGAACTCCTAAGGCGGTGAGGGGCAGCGCTGTCCACGCCGACCGCAGCAGACCTCAGCGACCGCCCCGCCGATAGTTCGCATTTCTGGCCCATCTGCACGGGCACCCCGATCCCGGTCGACGAGTGGCGCAACCGGATGTGGCTGGACACCTGGGTGCAGCCGCGCTCAGGCGTCCGGCCCGGTCAGCCACGCCCTGATCCCGGCCAGCGCGGCGGGGCCGTAGTCCGAGTCGACACCGCGGACCAGATCGGCGATCGAGACGGCCCGCAACGCCGCGCGCCAGGCCTCGTCCGCCCCGGCCATCGCGCGGGCGATCGTGCAGGGCACGGTGCACGACTCGGCGGGAGTGGCCAGCGGACCCCGCTGGCGGATCTCGGTGCAGGTGAAGGCCCGGCCGGGGCCGTCGACCGCTTCGACCACATCGAGCACGGTGATCGAGGCGGGTTCCCGCGTGAGCACGTAGCCGCCCGCCTTGCCCTGCACGGAACGCACCAGCCCGGCGCGCGAGAGCGCCTGCAGCTGCTTGGCCAGATAGCTGGCCGACACGTCGTGCAGCTCCGCCAGCCGGACCGCCGGGACAGGCTCCTGGGTCGCCGTGAGCACGACGCAGCAGTGCAGGGCCCACTCGACTCCACCGGACATCTTCACCCGATCACTCTAATCGAGCCGCTCTTGACTCGGACATAACTTGTCCGAGTAGTATCCCGGATACAAGATGTCCGAGTTCGGCTCACGCCGCGCCCCGGCGGGGCGTATGCCATATTGCGGACATACCTCCCGGCGAAGGGCATGTCATGAAGGTCGCAGTCATCGGCGGTACCGGTCTGATCGGGTCACAGGTCGTCAAGAAGCTGAACGCCGCCGGCCACGAGGCGGTACCCCACGCGCAGTCCACCGGAGTCGACGTCATCAGCGGCCAGGGACTGGACGAGGCGGTGGCGGGGGCCGACGTCATCGTCAACCTGACGAACTCCCCGACCTTCGACGAGGCCTCACCGGCCTTCTTCCGGACATCGATGGAGAACCTCCTGACCGCGGGCGAGCAGGCCGGCGTCCGTCACTTCGTCATCCTCTCCATCGTCGGCGTGGACCAGGTGCCGGAGCTGGACTACTACCGGGCCAAGGCGCTCCAGGAGGACATCCTCACGGCCGGGCCCATCCCCTACTCGATCGTGCGCGCGACACAGTTCATGGAGTTCGTCGACGCGGTCCTGTCCTGGACCGCCGACGGCGACACCGTGCGGCTGCCCGCCACACCGATCCAGCCCATCGCCGCCGAGGACGTGGCCGAGGCGGTGGCCGAAGTCGCCGCGGGGACCCCGCTGAATGGCATCCGTAACATCGCCGGCCCCGACGTCTTCCCCCTGGACGAGCTGGGCCGGATCACCCTGTCCCACAACTCCGACGGCCGTACCGTCGTCACCGACCCCACGGCCGGCATGTTCGCCGCCGTCAAGGGTGACGTCCTCACCGAAAAGAACGCCCGCCTCGCCCCCACCCGCTACACCGACTGGCTCTCCTGAACCGCCCCCGCCCCGCCGGCCGCCCCGCGGGGAGCCGCACCCGGGCTCACTGGGCGGGGCGCGGCCGGCGGCCGGCGCGGGACCCGGCCACCAGGACGAAGGTCACGGAGATCAGCAGCGCCCACGCCCCGAACTTGGTCACCGAGACCGGCTGCCAGCCCGCCAGCTGGTCCGGGTAGCTCCAGGCGCCCGCATAGGTGGAGATGTTTTCGGCGATCCACAGGAAGAAGCCGATCAGCACGAAGGACAGGGCCAGCGGCATCCGGTGGTCCTGCTCCCCCACCCGGAACCGCACCCGGGTGCCCGCGGTCGCGCACAGCACCAGCGCCGCCAGTATCCAGCGGGCGTCCGGCAGCCAGTGGTGGGTGAAGAAGTTCAGGTAGACAGCGCCGGCCAGCACCGTCATGGCCCGGTGCCGGTAGCCGCCCAGGCGCAGGTCGAACAGGTGCCAGGCGCGGCAGACGTAGCTGCCCACGGCCGCGTACAGGAAACCGCCGTACAGCGGGACGCCCGCGACCTTGGCCACCGCGTCCTCCGGGTAACTCCACGAGCCCATCCGCACCTTGACCAGCTCGAAGAGCAGCCCGATCAGATGGCACGCGGCGATCACCGCCGTGTCCCGGGCGCTGTCCCAGCCCACCTTCCTCGCGAGCACCGCCAGCCCGACGCCGTAGGCCAGCAGCAGGTCGTAGCGCGCGACCGGGAGCTGCGGCAGCACGGCGGAGACGGCGATGCCGCCGATCAGGGCCACGGCGAAGGCGCAGCAGCGCAGCTGGAGCAGCCCGAAGCGGAGCAGCTGACGTGTCCAGTAGGCGAGGGTTCCCATGGAGGGAGGGACGCCGCCCGTTCCCGCCCGGTTCGACCGGCACGGCCGGGGGCCGGCAGCGCTGCGGCGCGGGAATTCCGGTCGGCAAACCTTCACGTCCCGGTCGCGTCCCGGTCCGATAACGACCGCAGACGCCGACGCTCCTGTCACGTAAAGTGCGGACCGACTCATGCCTTTGAACATGTTCAAGGTGCATGCACTCTGGGGAGGGGGCTGCGGTCATGCGCAGTGGAGCAAAGGTCGCCATCGTCGGCGGCGTCTTCGCGGTCGTCGCGACCGGCGTCGGCTACGGGGGCTACAACCTGTACACCGGGCTCACCGGCTCCGATGGGAGCGGTACCAGTACCAAGGCCGGGTCGGAGGAGAAACGGACCGGACCGCCCGACGCGGACGAGATCGAGCAGACGGCCAAGGACTTCCTCGCCGCCTGGGCCGAGGGCAGGGGCCTCGAAGCGGCCCAGCTGACCAACAACCGGGCCGAGGCGGAGCCGCTGCTGACCGGGTTCAGCGAGAAGGCGCACGTCACCGATGCCGTCATCAAGCCCGGCCGGCCGACGGGTGCGACCGTGCCGTTCACCGTGGACGCGACGGTGACGTACGAGGGTATGAGCAAGCCCTGGTCGTACGCCTCGAAGCTCACCGTCGTCCGTGGGCTGACGACCGGGAAGGCGCTGGTGGACTGGCAGCCGTCCGTGGTGCACCCGAAGCTCACGAAGGGCGCCTCACTGGTGACGGCGGAGGCGTCGGCCCCGCAGATCAAGGCGGTCGACGACAACAACGTCGCGCTGACGAGAGAGCAGTACCCCTCGCTCGGGCCGGTCCTGGACCAGCTGCGCAAGAAGTACGGCGCCGAGGCCGGCGGCGCGCCCGGCATCGAGCTGGCCATCACCTCCGCGACGGCGGACGTGCCCGACCGGACGCTGCTCACGCTGACGAAGGGCAAGGCGGGCACACTGCGCACGACCCTCGACGCGAAGGTCCAGGCCGCCGCGGAGAAGGCCGTGAAGAACTACTCCGCGGCGTCCGTCGTGGCGATCCAGCCCAGCACGGGTGAGATCAAGGCGGTCGCCAACGCCCGGCCCGGGGAGTTCAACGCGGCACTCCAGGGCGCCCAGGCGCCGGGCTCGACGATGAAGATCGTGACGGCCGCGATGATGATGGACAAAGGGCTGGTGAGCGGCCCGGGTTCGCCGGTCGTATGCCCGCCGACCATCACGTGGGAGCGCGTGTTCCACAACCTCAAGGACTTCTCGCTCACCGGCGCCACCTTCCAGCAGGCCTTCGCCCGCTCCTGCAACACCACCTTCATCAAGCCGGTCAAGCCGCTCGGCGACGGCGCGGGCACGGCGCTCGGCGACACCGCACGCAAGTACTTCGGCATAGGTCTCAACTGGCAGACGGGTGTCGTGACCTTCGACGGCAAGGTGCCGGAGTCGACGGGCTCGGAGACCGCCGCCTCGTACATCGGCCAGGGGCGGATCCAGATGAACGCCCTCAATGTCGCCTCCATCGCCGCCACCGCGAAGAACGGCGCCTTCAAGCAGCCGGTCATCGTCCCGCAGGACCTGGACGGCCGCGAACTCGCCGAGGCCACACGCCTGCCCGGCTCGATCGCCGGGGCGCTGCGCCAGATGATGAACGCGACCGCCACGAGCGGCACGGCCGCCGAGGCCATGGCCTCCGTGGGCGGCGACAAGGGCGCGAAGACCGGCTCCGCCGAGGTCGACGGGCAGGGCGACTCCAACAGCTGGTTCACCGGGTACGCCGACGACCTGGCCGCCGCCGCGGTCGTGCAGGCCGGCGGACACGGCAGTGACGCGGCGGGACCGGCCGTCGCCCAGGTGCTGAACGCCCGCTGAGCCCAGGGGTGAAACCGCTCGCACGGCCCGTACGGCTACCGCTAGCGTGCGGGCCATGAGCACTCACGACACCGTCGGCGCGCACCCCCGTTTCGCCGAGGCCCTGCGCGAGCTCGGCCTCGACGTCCCCGTGCGCCGCTTCCCGGACGCCACCCGGACCGCCGTGCAGGCCGCCGAGGCCATCGGCTGCGACGTCGGCGAGATCGTCAAGTCCCTGATCTTCGAGGCGGATTCCGCGCCGGTGCTGGTGCTGATGGACGGTGCGTCCCGTGTCGACGTGGAGCGGGTACGGCAGGAGCTGGGCGCCGAGGCCGTCAAGCGCGCCGGCGCCGACCTGGTGCGGGAGACGACCGGGTACGCGATCGGGGGCGTGCCGCCGTTCGGCCACCGGACCCGTACCCGGGTGCTGGCCGACCGGGGGCTGCTCGACCACGACGTGGTCTGGGCGGCGGCCGGGACCCCGCACGCGGTCTTCCCGCTCGACCCCAAGTCCCTGATCGCCCACGCGGGCGGCACCCTGGTGGACGTCCGCGAGCGCACCGCGTGACGCCGTCGGCGGACATCGGTCCGATTCTCAGGGCCGGCCGGGGGCCTGCCCGTCACCGGTCCCCCGAGCGCTCCTCCACCACCATCTGCCGGAAGCCGGTGTTGACGGCCAGCAGCCCTCCGTCGACCGGGAGCGTCGCGCCCGTTACCCATGCCGCGTCGCGCGAGGCGAGGAAGGCGACCGCCGCGGCGATGTCCTCGGGCTCGCCGACGCGGCCGAGCGGATAGACACCGTTCAGGACCTCGAGGCTCGTCTCCCTGCCCTCCCAGGAACGGGTGCGGATCGTGCCGGGGTTGACCTGGTTGACCCGGATGCCGCGCGCGGCGCCCTCGCCCGCGAGGGTGCGGGTCAGCGACGCGAGACCGGCCTTGGCCGCGCTGTAGGCGTGGCCGCCGAAGTCCTGCTCGGCGTTGACGGAACCGATGTTGACGATCGCGCCCCGCCCGTGGGCGGCCAGGTGCGGCCATGAGGCCCGTGCGCAGCGCAGGGCGCCGGTGAGCGTGATGTCGAGGTCCTGCTGCCAGCCGTCGTCCGGCAGTTCCTCGAGCGGCCCTTCGTGCCGGGACGCCGAGAACGCGTTGTTGACCAGTACGTCCAGGGATCCGAGGTGTTCCACCGCGTACGCGACGGCCGCCCGGACCGACTCCCGCTCGCCGACGTCGCAGCGGACGAAGGCCGCGCCGTCGATCGTGGCCGCGGTCCGCTCGGCCGCGTCCGTGTCGATGTCGGCGATCAGCACCCTGGCGCCCTCGGACGCCAGCCGCCGTGCCGTGGCCTCGCCGATGCCCCGTGCCCCGCCCGTGATCAGTGCGCCGTAGCCCTCGAAACGTGTCATAGGGCCGAACGTACCGCCCGGATCAGCGCCTGGGCACGGGGATCGGCGGTAACGCCCTTGCGCATGCCGTTGGTTGTGTAGCCGAGTGCGACACCCGACTCCGGGTCGGCGAAGCCGAGGGACCCTCCACGGCCGGGGTGGCCGAAGGAGCCGGGGCCGAGCAGCGGTGACGCGGGGCCGTGCAGCATGAAACCGAGTCCGAAGCGGGTGGGCACGACCAGCACCCGGTCGGGCCCGGCTGACTCCTCGGTGCGGGCGAGGGTGAGCGTGGCCGGTGCGAAGAGCCGGGGCCCGCCGTCGACCTCTCCGATGGTCGCGGCGTAGAAGCGGGCGAGCGCGCGGGCCGTGGATATGCCGCCGGAGGCGGGGAGTTCGGCGGCGCGATAGGCCGGGTCGTTCTCGTCGGGGAGCGGGTCGACGGCCTCGAAGGCGCGCCGGGTCAGCGATGCCGGGTCGCGGTAGGCCTCTGCCACGGCACGCTTGGGCCGCAGCTTGAGGCCGCCGCCCGCGGCGGTCGGCGGCTCCGCGATCTGCCCGAGCCGCCCCACCCGGTGGGCCTCCTCGGAGGGCAGCCCTATCCACAGGTCGAGGCCGAGGGGGCGAGCGATCTCCTCCGCGACCCAACGGCCCAGGGTGCGCCCGGTGACGCGGCGTACCAGTTCGCCGAGGAGCCAGCTGTAGGTGTGCGCGTGGTAGCCGTGCTCGGTGCCGGGCTCCCATGCGGGTGCCTGCGCGGCCAGCGCGGCCGGACCGCTGACGCCGTCCGCCGCCTCCGCCGGCGTGAGCGGACGGTCCAGCACCGGCACACCGGCGCGGTGGGAGAGCAGGTGGCGTACGAGAACCCGCTCCTTGCCGGCCGCCTTGAACTCGGGCCAGTAGGTGCCCACCGGTGCGTCCAGGTCGATCTGGCCGCGCTGGTGGAGCAGCAGGACGACGGCCGCGGCGACGCCCTTGGTCGCCGAGCGGACGACCTGTGCGGTGTCGACCGCCCACGGTTCGTGCCCGTCGACGTCCCGGGTGCCGGCCCACAGGTCGACGACCTTGCGCCCGTCGCGGTAGACGGCGACGGCCGCCCCGCGTTCGCCGCGCTGTTCGAAGCCCCGCGTGAAGGCGTCCGCGACCGCCTCGAAGCCGTCCGCCACCGTGCCCCGGACGTCCACCACGTCTGCTCCTTCGCTGCGATCCATCCCCCCATGGTGCAACGTGGTGCAGACCACTCCGCGCCCGGGGCGGCCGGGCCGGGTCAGCTGAGCACGATGGAGACGTCGATGTTGTCGCGGGTGGCGTTGGAGTACGGGCAGACCTGGTGGGCGGCGGCCACGAGCCGCGAGGCGAGGTCCTGGTCGATGAGCGGCAACGAGACGTTGAGGGCGACCGCGAGGCCGTAACCGCGCGCGTTGTTGGGGCCGATGCCGACCTTGGCGGCGACGGTGGAGCCGCTGAGGTCGAGACCAGCGCGGCGGCCGACGAGCACCAGGGCGTTGTGGAAGCAGGAGCTGTAGCCGGCGGCGAAGAGCTGTTCCGGGTTGGTGCCGTTGCCGTCGCCGCCGAGCGCGGGCGGCATGGCGAGGCGTAGTTCGATCCGGCCGTCGTGGCTGGTCACATAGCCGTCGCGGCCGCCGTGGGCGGTGGCCTCAGCCACGTACATGATCTTCGTCGGGCGGGTGTCGGCCGCGCCGTAGCTGCCGGCCGTGCCGGAGGTGTCGGCCTGTTGGCTCATGCTGCGTCCCCGATGTGCGTGCGCCGGCGGGTCCGCATCGCGTGCTCCGGCGCGTGAATTCGTCGCGGAATTACGGAATTACATCGCGCACAATGTATCGGAGGGGCCGATCTTCCGATTACTCCGGGGCGGCCCGCACGGCCGTCTCCGCCAGGCGGTGCAGGTCGGCCCGGAGCCGGGCGATCTCGGCACCCTCCAGACCGGTGCTCACCAGCAGCTGGGCGGGCACCCGCGCCGCCCGTTCGCGCAGCGCCTCGCCCTGGTCCGTCAGCACCAGCCGCACGGAACGCTCGTCGGCCGCGGAACGCTCCCGCCGCACCAGACCCGCCGCCTCCAGCCGCTTGAGCAGCGGCGAGACCGTGCCGTAGTCGAGCCGCAGCGCGGAGCCCAGTTCCTTGACGGGAATCTCGCCGCGCTCCCACAGCACCAGCATCGTGAGGTACTGCGGGTAGGTCAGGCCGAGCTCGGCGAGCAGCGGCCGGTAGGCGGCCGTGACCGCCCGCTGCGCCGCGTACAGCGCGAAGCACAACTGGTCGTCGAGCAGCAGCGACGCCCCCGCCGCCCCGCCCCGGTCCTCTTGTCCGCGCTCCGTGTTCACGCGCCTATTGTCACGGACCTCGGGTCGAAGCCGAAGGGCAGCTCCAGCCGGTGCTCGCGCATCAGCCCGTCGTCGCTCAGCAGCTCCTGGGTGGTGCCGTCCGCGGCGATGACGCCGCCGCTGAGGATCACCGACCGCGGGCACAGCTCCAGGGCGTACGGCAGGTCGTGGGTGATCATCAGCACGGTGACGTCCAGCGAGCGCAGGATGTCGGCCAGTTCACGGCGCGAGGCCGGGTCCAGATTCGACGACGGCTCGTCGAGCACCAGGATCTCCGGCTCCATCGCGAGCACGGTCGCGACGGCGACCCTGCGGCGCTGCCCGAAGGAGAGGTGGTGCGGGGGCCGGTCGGCGAAGCCGTCCATGCCGACGCGGGTCAGCGCGGTCGTGACCCGGGCCTCCAGCTCGTCGCCGCGCATGCCGGCCGACGCCGGGCCGAAGGCCACGTCCTCCCGGACCGTCGGCATGAACAGCTGGTCGTCCGGGTCCTGGAAGACGATGCCGACACGGCGGCGGATCTCCGCGAGGTTCTTCCGGTCGACCGGCAGCCCGGCCACGGCGACGGAGCCCACGCCGCCGGTCAGGATGCCGTTGAGGTGCAGGACGAGCGTGGTCTTGCCGGCGCCGTTGGGACCGAGGAGGGCCACCCGCTCGCCGCGCCCGACGGTCAGATCGACGCCGAACAGGGCCTGGTGGCCGTCGGGGTAGGCGTACGCGAGCCCGCGTACGTCCAGCGAAGGACTCGACGAAGGGCTCACGGCGTCCGAAGCAGTCATAGCGTCCATCCCAGCAGACAGACCGCGAGCGCGGTCACGGGCAGTGCGGCGGCGGACGACCACTGGGCCCGGGTCGCCCGCACATCGTCGAGGACCGGCATCGTTCCGGTGTAGCCGCGGCTGACCATCGCGAGGTGCACCCGCTCGCCCCGCTCGTAGGAGCGGATGAACAGGGCACCGGCGGACTTGGCGAGCACGCCCCAGTGGCGTACGCCGCGCGCCTCGAAGCCGCGCGAGCGGCGGGCGATCGACATCCGGCGCATCTCGTCGGCGATGACGTCGCCGTAGCGGATCATGAAGGAGGCGATCTGGACCAGCAGCGACGGCAGGCGCAGCCGCTGCAGGCCCAGCAGCAGCGAGCGCAGCTCGGTGGTCGAGGCGAGGAGCACGGAGGCGGCGACGCCGAGCGTTCCCTTGGCGAGGATGTTCCACGCGCCCCACAGGCCGGGGACGGAGAGCGGGATCCCCAGCACCTCCGTCTGCTCGCCGGGCACCACGAAGGGCATCAGCAGCGCGAACGCCACGAACGGGATCTCGATCAGCAGCCGCTTCAGCAGGAAGCCCGCCGGGACGCGGGCCACGGCCGCGACCGACCCGAGCAGCACCGCGTACAGCCCGAAGGCCCAGACGGCCTCGCGCGGGGTGGAGACGACGACCAGCACGAAGCCGAGGACGGCGAGCAGCTTGCAGTGCGCCGGCAGCGCGTGCACCGGCGAGTGGCCGTGCCGGTAGAGCTTGTGCGCGTGTCCCGCACCCATGTCCGAGGCCGCCCCCGCTCAGACGGAGCTCTGCACTGGGGTGCACTCTTCGCCGGCCGTGTCCCGCCGGCGGCGCACCACATGGAAGACGCCGGTGCCGACGGCCACGGTCGCGCCGACGCCGATCGCACCGGCGAGGCCGCCGGAGAGGCGGGCGTCCTCGACGTCCTTGACGCCGTAGTCCGCGAGCGGGGAGCCGGCGGCCGCGTGCTCCTTCGCCGAAGCGTCGAAGCCCTTGTCGGCGGCGACCTTCTCCAGGCCGTCGGGGCTGGCGGAGGCGTAGAAGGAGACGAAGCCCGCGAGAACGAGACTGGTCACCAGGCCGCCGAGCCACAGACGGCGCGGCGAGCGGGCGGCGGCCGGAGCGGGGCGGGCGGCGGGCGCGTCGACCAGCTCGCCGCCGACGCGGAGCTTGAGCGGCGTGGACAGGCCGCGGGCCCCGTACACGAGGTCGGGCCGTACGGCGACGACGGCGCCCACGGTCAGCATGGTGATCACGGCCTCGCCGACGCCGATGAGGACGTGGACGCCGACCATCGCGGTGAGGACCGAGCCGACGGGCACCTCGGTGACCCCGCCGACCGCGTAGACCAGGGTGAAGGCCGCCGCCGACGCGGGCACGGAGACCAGCGCGGCGACGAAGGACGCGGCGGTCACCGAGCGGCGGGTCCGCGGCAGGACCTTGACCAGGCCGCGGAAGAGGCCGTACGCGACGAGGACGGTGACGACGCCCATGACGGTGATGTTGACGCCCAGGGCGGTGAGGCCTCCGTCGGCGAAGAGGATGCCCTGCATCAGCAGCACGACGGCGATGCAGAGCACGCCGGTGAACGGCCCGACGAGGATGGCCGCCAGCGCCCCGCCGAGCAGATGCCCGCTGGTGCCGGCGGCGACGGGGAAGTTGAGCATCTGAACGGCGAAGACGAACGCGGCGACCAGGCCCGCGAGCGGCGCCGTGCGGTCGGCGCCGGGCAGCGCGGCCTCACAGGCGCCCAGTTCCCGGCGGGCGCCGCGGAGGCCGGCGGCGACCGCTCCGGCGGCGACGACTCCGGCGGCCACCGAGACGGGCGTATTGATGAATCCGTCGGGGACATGCATGGAGAGCTCCGCTTCGGACAGATGAACAACTGCTCAATGATAGTGCCCAGCTGCAAACGACTTGCAAGAGCGCATTGGTCACACACATGGAGCGGACAGATGAAGGCGGAGCGCTCTGCCCTAAATATGGGACATTAGAGACAAAGCGGATGAGTGTGAGGAGCTTGCCGATGTCGCACGCCGTCAAAGAGCAGGCAAGTGGCCGGATCGTCACCGACGCTCCTCAGCACCGACCTGTGCGTGTCTTCCTGACCTACGACCCCGCGGAGAACCCCGGAACCGTCAGTTTCGCGTTCCCCAGCGGCCGGGAGTGGACGTTCCCGCGTGCGCTCCTCGAGTCGGGGCTGCGGGCGCCCACCCGGGACGGGGACATCGGAATCTGGCCGTGCGGCCGGGTCCAGGCCATCATCGAGTTCCACACGACCGACGGTGTCGCCGTCGTCCAGTTCGACGCGAAGACGCTGATCCGGTTCCTCCAGCACACCTACGCGGTGGCGACCCCGGCACTCTGAGGCGCCGGGCGGCGGTGCCACAGCGCTGCCCGGCCGGCGATTGCCCCGACGCACAAAAGTGGCCGTATCCGCCGGCCCCATGCCCGGCGGATACGGCCACGGTCCGTACCGGCCCCCGTCCCCACGGTGCCGGCACGGACGCCGGGGGTCCGCTCCCCGGGTGGCGCGGCCGGGCCGCGCCACCGGGGACCCCCGGAGTCCCCGTGGACTCAGACGCGGACCAGTTGGCGGTCCTCGTCCGGGTCACCCGGTCCGGAGGCGAGCTCCTTCCGCAGCTTCTCGCCCTCCACGTCGACGTCGGGCAGCGCCCGGTCGAGCCAGCGGGGCAGCCACCAGGCCTTGTGGCCCAGCAGCGCGAGCACGGCGGGCACGATCGCCATGCGGACCACGAACGCGTCGAAGAAGACGGCGATCGCGAGACCGAAGCCGATCATCTTGACCATCTGCTCGCTGGAGCCGATGAAGCCGGAGAAGACGGCGATCATGATGACCGCGGCGGCGGTGACCACGCGGGCCCCGTGCCGGAAACCGGTGACGATCGCCTCTCCGGGCCGCTCGCCGTGGACGTACGCCTCCCGCATCCGGGTGACCAGGAAGACCTCGTAGTCCATGGCGAGACCGAAGACGACACCCACCATGAAGATCGGCATCATCGACATGATCGGGCCGGTCTGCTCGACGCCGAACAGCGAGCCCAGCCAGCCCCACTGGAAGACGGCCACGACCGCACCGAGCGCCGCGACCACCGACAGCAGGAAGCCGAGGGCGGCCTTGAGGGGTACCAGGACCGACCGGAAGACCACCATCAGCAGCAGGAAGGCGAGACCGACGACGAGCGCCAGGTAGGGCAGCAGCGCGTCGTTCATCTTCTGCGAGAAGTCGATGTTCATGGCGGTGGCGCCGGTGACGAGCACCTCGTCGCCGCTCCTGTCACGGATGTCGTGGACCAGGTCCTCGGTCTCGACCGAGGACGGCCGGTCCTCGGGGATCACCGTGATCATCGCGGTGTCGCCGGCCTTGTTGAGCGTCGGCGGGGTGACGGCGACGGCGCCGTCGAGGCCCTTGATCACCTCGGCCGTGCGGTCCGCGGCGCTCTTGTCACCGTCGACGACCACCAGCAGCGGTCCGTTGAAGCCGGGCCCGAAGCCGTCGGACAGCAGGTCGTACGCCTTGCGCTCGGTGGTGCTCGTGGGCTTCGCGCCGTCGTCGGGCAGGCCCATCTCCAGGGAGGCGGCGGGCACGGCGATGGCGCCGAGGCCGAGCACACCGGCGAGCAGCACGGTCACCGGCCGGCGCAGCACGAAGCGCGCCCACCGGGTTCCGGCGTTCGGCTTGTCCGAGACCGGCAGGCCCTTGCGGGCCTTGCGGCCGAGGACGCGCTTGCCCGCGAAGCCGAGCAGCGCCGGGATCAGCGTGAGGGCGATGAGGACGGCGATGACGACGGTGCCGGCCGCGGCGAAGCCCATCTTGCTGAGCATCGGGATGTTGACGACGGCGAGGCCGACCAGGGCGATGACGACGGTCAGGCCGGCGAAGACCACCGCGGAGCCGGCCGTGCCGACGGCCCGCCCGGCCGCCTCCTCGTGCTCCCGGCCCTCCGCCAACTCGGCGCGGTAGCGGGAGACGATGAAGAGCGCGTAGTCGATGCCGACGGCCAGACCGATCATCATCGCGAGGGTCGAGGTGGTGGAGCCGAGGTCGAGGACGTTCGCCAGCGCGGTGATCGTGGAGATGCCGATACCGACGCCGATGATCGCGGTGAGCAGCGGCAGTCCCGCGGCGACCATGGAACCGAAGGTGATCACGAGGACGATGCCCGCGACGACCACACCGATGATCTCGCCGGCTCCCTGCTCGGGCATCGTCTGCAGGGCGTCACCGCCGATCTCCACCGTCAGCCCCGCGTCGCGCGCCCCGGTGCCGGTCTCCTTGAGCGCCTCTCGCGTGTCGTCGGTCAGCTCCATCGCGTTGACCTTGTACGTGACCGAGATGTACGCGGTGGAGCCGTCCTGCGAGACGGCCCGGGCGGCGTACGGGTCGGTGACGGAGGCGATCTGGTCGGAGCCGGCCTTCAGGTCGGCGACGGCCTTCTCCACCTCGGCCTTGTGGCCCGCCTCGGTCATCTTCCCGCCGTCGGGGGCCTTGAAGACGACCCGGGCGGTGGCGCCGTCGGCGCTGCCGCCGGGGAAGCGCTCCTCGAGCAGGTCGAAGGCCTTCTGGGCCTCCGTCCCCGGTATGGAGAAGGACGAGGAGGTGGCGGTGGGCGCGGTGGCGGCGCCGACTCCGGCCAGCGCCAGCAGTGCCACCCACAGCAGGGCGACGAGACGACGCCGCCGGAAGGCGGACCGTCCGAGTTTGTAGAGAAACGTGGCCACGAGGGCTACTCCCGTTGATGAGGGCGTACAGGGCATGGGGAGCCGGCCCGACGACGAGAGCGGCGCGCGTCAGGTGCTGTGCGGTGGTGCGGTGGGGAGAGGGGGCGACCCGGGGAGGTCAGACGCCGAGAGCGGGGAGGACCACGGCGTCGAGGTAGTCGGTGAGGAAGGCTTGGTCGGGTGTGCGGTCCTCGATCAGCTGCCGGACGACGAACGCGCCGACCAGCATGTGCGGTACGTACCCCAGCGCCGGGTTGTCCGCGCTGACCTCGCCCCGGTCCACGGCCCGGCGCAGCAGCGCGTCGAGGCCGGTGATCTCCGGCTCGACCAGCAGCTCGCGCAGGGCGTCGTGGAGATCCGGATGGGCGTGGATCGCCTGGGCCAGACCCCGCATCAGCGCGGAGTCCTTCTCCATCTGACGGTCGTCGGTCCGTCCGATCATGGCGTGGAAGTCGCCGCGCAGGGTGCCGGTGTCGATGTCGCCGACCTGCACCGGCTTGCTGTGCTTGAGCGCCGTGGCGACCAGCTCGGGCTTGCTCTTCCACTGGCGGTAGAGCGTGGCCTTGCTGGAGCGCGTACGGGCCGCCACGGCGTCCATGGTGAGGGCGTCGTAACCGACCTCGCGGAGCAGGTCGAGCACCGCTTCGTACAGCTCTGCCTCGCGCTCCGGGGTGAGCCGGCTGCGTGTCACGACGGCCTCCCGGGTCGCAGTCGATCGAACGAAACTGTTTCGTACACTTCGAGGCTACCCGCCCGCCCTGTCGAAACGAAACCGTTTCGCTTGTGGCCTCGGTCACGGCATCCGCCGGCCGGCCGCGCCGGTGCCGCGCCGGTACCCGAGGCGAATTCACCCCGGCCCACAAGTTGCCGCGCCCCCACGGCGCGGAAAGCATTGGGGGGTGAGTGACGACGTGGCGTATCTCCGTTTCCCGCATCTCTACGAAGACTTGCTGTGCTTCGCCGCCGAGGACGACCTGTGGGTCGCACCGCTGGTGCCGCAGGGGCACCGGCCGGGCCGGGCGTGGCGGCTGACCGTGGACCGCACCAGAGTCGGCCACCCGCGCTTCTCCCCCGACGGCACCCACATCGCGTACACGAACTGGCGCAGCCTCGACCCGGAGATCCATCTGGCACCCGTCGACGGCGGGCCCGCGCGCAGACTCAGCTACTGGGGCTCGACCGACACCCGGGTCTGCGGCTGGACGCCCGACGGACAGATCCTCGCCGTGTCCTCGCACGGCCAGCCGTTCTCCTACTTCTCCTGGGCCTACAGCGTTCCGACCGACGGCTCCCCCGGCGGCCGGCTCCCCTGGGGGCCGGTCTCCGACATCGCCGTCACCGACGAGTCCGAGGGCCCCTCCCAGGCCGGCGGCACCGGCTGCGAGCGGCGCACCCTGCTGCTCACCGGCAAGCCGCCGCACGAGCCCGCCGCGTGGAAGCGCTACCGGGGCGGGGCGACGGGCCGGCTGTGGCTCCACGGCGAGCGGCTGCTTCCCGACCTCGACGGCCACCTCGACTGCCCGATGTTCATCCGCGGCAGCGACTCGGCCAGGTGGTCGGAGGACGACGGACGGATCGCCTTCCTCTCCGACCACGAGGGCGTCGGAAACCTGTACTCCTGCCGCCCCGACGGCACCGGCCTGCTGCGCCACACCGACCACGACGCCTTCTACGCCCGGCACGCCTCGAGCGACGGCCGCCGCGTCGTGTACCAGTGCGCCGGCGACCTGTGGATCGTCGAGGACCTGACCTCCCCGGAGGCCGTGCCGCGCAAGCTGGACGTGCGGCTCGGCGGACCGCGCGCCGGACGCCGTACGTACCAGGTGCCGGCCGCCGGCAACGTCAACGCGATCTCCGTCGACGAGACCGGGCGGGCCAGTGCTGTGAACGTACGCGGCAGCC
The DNA here is from genome assembly GCF_025854275.1 of Streptomyces peucetius. NCBI lineage: Bacteria > Bacillati > Actinomycetota > Actinomycetes > Kitasatosporales > Streptomycetaceae > Streptomyces > Streptomyces peucetius. The sequence continues at coordinate 3,244,119 of NZ_CP107567.1, forward strand.
TGTACTGGCTCACCCACCGCGACGGGCCCGCCCGCACCATCGCGGACACCCCGGGTGTACGGGTACGGCTGCCGGAGATGCTCGGCAGTGGCGGCCAGGTCGCCTACGTCACCGACGCGGACGGCGAGGACGCCGTCGAGATCGCCTACCTGCCGCGGGCGACCGGCGACCGCGAGCCGCGGCGGCTGGCGTCCGGGGAGCTCGGGCGCGTGCTGGAGCTGGTGGCCGACACCGAGGGCGAACGGATCGCCATCACCTCCCACGACGGCCGGCTGCTCCTCATCGACACCACGGAGGTGTCCACGGGAGAGGTGACGGAGCTGGTCCGCTCGGCCAACGGGCCCGTCCGCGACCTGTCCTTCTCACCCGACGGGAACTGGCTGACGTGGTCACACCCCGGCATCGGACGGTCGCTGCGGCAGATCAGGATGGCCAGGATCGCCGACCGGACGATCGTGGACGTCACCGACGGCCGTTTCGAGGACGAGAACCCGGTCTTCACGAGCGACGGCCGCTACCTCGCCTTCCTCTCCTGGCGCGGTTTCGACCCCGTCTACGACGTGCACACCGGCGATCTGTCCTTCCCGCTCGGCTGCCGCCCGTATCTGGTGCCGCTGTCCTCGGCGACCCCCTCGCCGTTCGCGCTGACGCCGGAGGGCCGGCCCGCCGCCGGCGGGCTCGACCCGCTGGAGGAGTCCTCCGACAAGACGGTCCTCGTGGAGACGGAGGGCCTGGAGAACCGGGTGACGCCGTTCCCGGTCGCCGCGTCCAAGTACTCGGCACTGCACCCGGTCGCCGGCGGCGGTCTCGTCTGGCTGCGCTGGCCCATCTCCGGCGCCCTGGGCGAGACGTTCGTCAACCCGGCCGACACCTCGGGCCGGCCGACGCTGGAGCACTTCGACATCTCCAAGGCCCGCAGGACCGAACTGGTCGGCCATCTGGACTGGTTCGCGGTCAGCGGCGACGGCACCCGTCTCGTCGTCGTCGACGAGGGCGACCTGCGCGCCGTGCCCGCCACGGAGACGGGCGACGGCGACTCCACCGTCTATCTCGACATGCGCCGCATCCTGCACGAGGTGGACCCGGTCTCGGAATGGCGGCAGGCCTACGACGAGGCCGGCCGCATCATCCGGGACTACTTCTGGGAACCGGACATGTGCGGCATCGACTGGCAGGGGGTGCTGGAGCAGTACCGTCCCCTGGTCGAACGGGTGGCCTCCCCCGACGAGTTCGCCGACCTGATGCGCGAGGTCCTCGGCGAGCTGGGCACCTCCCACGCGTACGTCACCGGGGCGCGGCGCAACGAAGGTCCGCCGCACTACCAGCGGGCCATCGGCCTGCTCGGCGCCAACCTGGTGTGCCGGGACGGGAAATGGGTGGTCAAACGCATCCTTCCGGGTAACTCCTCCGACTCCAAGGCCCGCTCGCCGCTGGCCGGTACGGGCATCAGGGAGGGCGCGGTCCTCACCCACGTCGACGGCCGGCCGGTCGACCCGGTGAGCGGGCCGTACCCGATGCTCGCCGCGGCGGGCGGCACGACGGTCGAGCTGACGTTCCTGCCCGCGGGGGACGAGGGCCGCCACCGCCGGGTCGCGATCGTCCCGCTGATCGACGAGCGGCCGCTGCGCTACCAGGACTGGGTCGCCAAACGGCGTGCCGTCGTGCGGGAGTTGAGCGACGGCAAGTGCGGCTATCTGCACATCCCCGACATGGGTGGCTCCGGCTGGGCGCAGTTCAACCGCGATCTGCGCATGGAGGTCTCACGGCCCGCGCTCATCGTGGACGTGCGCGGCAACGCGGGCGGCCACATCAGCGAGCTGGTCATCGAGAAGCTCACCCGCAAGATCCTGGGCTGGGACCTGACGCGCAACGCGGAGCCGGTGTCCTACACCTCCAACGCCCCGCGCGGGCCGGTCGTCGCGATCGCCGACGAGGCGACCTCGTCGGACGGGGACATGATCACGGCGGCGTTCAAGCTGCAGGGCCTGGGCCCGGTCGTGGGCACCCGCACCTGGGGCGGCGTGGTCGGCATGACGGGCCGCCACCGCCTGGGCGACGGCACGGTGATCACGGTGCCGATGAACGCGGCGTGGTTCGACGCGTACGGCTGGTCGATCGAGAACCACGGCGTCGAACCGGACCTGGACGCCCTGCGCACCCCGCTGGACTGGGCCGAAGGGCGCCATGTGGGCCTCGACGACGCGATCCGGCTCGCGCTGGACATGTTGAAGGCGGCACCCGCCGCCGAACCGCCGGACTACTCCGGCGCCCCCGACCTGCGCCGGCCCCCACTGCCGCCGCGCTGACGGAGCGCGGGCGGCGCGGGCGCCCGGGCCGTTCCGGGTGTGTCTCAGGGCTGGGGAGGTCTGCGCAGGCGGCGGTCCATCGCCATGGACAGCTCCGCGTCGACGACGGCCTTCGCGAGCGGGCGCAGCTTCTCCAACCGGTCGTCGGCGCTGTGCTCGGTCAGTACGCCGATGAACAGTTCGGCCAGGGCGTCCGCGTGCACGCGCACCTGGCGGCCGGCCTCCAGCACGTCCGCGAGCGGGACGCCTTCGCGGACCAGCGCGGCCGAGACGTCCAGCAGACGACGGCTGATGTGGACGATCTCGTCGCCGTCGGTCGCGAGATAGCCGAGTTCGAGCGCGGTGGCCAGGTTCTCCACGGTGACCTCGCCCTCGAAGTAGTCGGCGAGCGCCTCGGGGGTGAGGCGGACCGGGGTCTCCTCGGTCGGTTCGCCGAGGCCCAGGACCTCGCCGACGTCCCGGCCGCTCTCGATGGTGGCGGCCAGGTCGGCGATGCCGTTGAGGGTGTGGCCGCGCTCCAGCATGGCGGCGATGGTCCGCAGCCTGGCCAGGTGGTGCTCGTCGTACCAGGCGATCCTGCCCTCCCGGCGCGGCGGCTGTATCAGCCCGCGCTCACGGTAGAAGCGCAGGGTGCGCACCGTGATCCCGGCCTCCTTGGCCAATTCCTCCATGCGGTACTCGCGCGCTTCCGTCACACCGGCAGCCTATGTTGTACCGCCGGTAACTTGTCGGGCCCGACCCCTACCGCTCGGTAGGGCGCTGCTCTACCCTCCCAACCATGCCAGTGATTGCTGGCAGTGTTTTCGGGTTCGGCACGGGACGTTCCAGCGGGAGGCGGCGGCATGGGCCAGCAGCAGCACGAACACGTACGGGTGGCGGTGATCGGATCCGGATTCGGTGGCCTCGGGGCGGCCGTCCGGCTGCGCCGCGAGGGAATCACCGACTTCGTCGTCCTGGAGCGCGCCGACTCGGTGGGCGGCACCTGGCGGGACAACAGCTATCCGGGCTGCGCGTGCGACGTGCCCTCGCATCTGTACTCGTTCTCCTTCGCGCCCAACCCCGAGTGGCCCCGCACCTTCTCCGGCCAGGAGCACATCCGCGCGTACCTGGAGCATGTGACGGACACCTTCCGGCTCCGCCCGCACCTGCGCCTGGAGCACGAGGTGCTGATGATGCGCTGGGACACGGAGGAACTGCGCTGGGAGATCGAGACCTCCCGGGGCACACTCACCGCGGACGTCGTGGTCTCGGCGACCGGTCCGCTGTCCGACCCCAAGATGCCCGACGTCCCGGGGCTCGACGGCTTCCCCGGCAAGATCTTCCACTCGGCCCGCTGGGACCACGACTACGACCTGCGCGGCAAGCGGGTCGCGATGATCGGCACCGGCGCGTCCGCGATCCAGATCGTGCCCTCGATCCAGCCCGAGGTCGCGAAGCTCACGCTCTTCCAGCGCACCCCTCCGTGGGTGATGCCGCGTGTCGACCGGAAGATCTCCGGCGCGGAGCGCTGGCTGCACCGGCAGCTTCCGTTCACCGGAACCGCGCGGCGCGGACTGCTGTGGGGCATCAGGGAGCTCCAGGTCCAGGCGTTCACCAAGCGCCCCAACGAGCTCGGCCTCGTCGAGCAGCTCGCCAAGGCCAACATGCGCAAGGCGATCAAGGACCCGGCACTGCGGGCCAAGCTGACGCCCTCGTACCGCATCGGCTGCAAGCGCATCCTGCTCTCCAGCACCTACTACCCGGCGCTCGCGCAGCCCAATGTGGACGTCGTCGCCTCGGGCCTCAAGGAAGTGCGCGGCTCCACGGTCGTCGCGGCGGACGGCACAAAGACCGAGGTCGACGCGATCGTCTTCGGCACCGGCTTCCACGTCACCGACATGCCGATCGCCGAGCGGGTCGTCGGCGCGGAGGGCATCACGCTGGCCGAGGCGTGGAAGGACGGCATGGAGTCGCTGCGCGGCGCGACCGCGGCCGGCTTCCCCAACTGGATGACGATCATCGGCCCGAACACCGGGCTCGGAAACTCCTCCATGATCCTGATGATCGAGTCCCAGCTGAACTACATGGCCGACTACATGCGGCAGTTGAACCTCCTCGGCGAGGGCTCCGCACTCGCGGCCCGTCCCTCCTCCGTCCACGCGTGGAACCGCCGCGTGCAGGAGCGGATGAAACGGACCGTGTGGAACACCGGTGGCTGCACCAGCTGGTACCTGGACGCCAGTGGCCGCAACACCACCATCTGGCCCGGCACCACGACCGAGTTCCGCAGCGCGACCCGGCACGTGGACCTCTCCGAGTACGAGGTCATCAGGGCCGCCGCCCGCCGGAAGCCGGTCGCGGCGACGAGCGGCGCCGAGAGCTCGAGCGGCACGAAGAGCGCGAAGGACACGGAGGCCGTCGCATGATCCCCCAGAGCCTCCGGCCTGGGAGGTACCCCCGGCTGCTGCACGGCGGCGACACCCCGCCCGTCGCCGACCGCGAACTGACCGCCGTCTCCGCCGACGAATCACGCATTCATGTCGAGGTGCACGGCCCCGAGGGAGCGCCCGTCGTCGTCCTGGCCCACGGCTGGACCTGCTCCACCCTCTTCTGGGCCGCGCAGATACGGGACCTGGCGACGGACCACCGCGTCGTGGTCTACGACCAGCGCGGCCACGGCCGTACGCCGGCCGGGCCCGTCGGCACCGACCGGCTGGCCGACGACCTGGAGGCAGTGCTCGCGGCCGTCCTCGCACCGGGCGAGAAGGCCGTGCTCGCCGGCCACTCCATGGGCGGCATGACGATGATGGCCGCCTCCGGACGGGCCGGCTTCCGGGAGCACGCGGCCGCCGTGCTGCTGTGCAGCACGGGCAGCGCGCGGCTCGTCGACGAGTCGCTGGTGCTGCCGATGCGGCCGGGGCGGCTGCGCACCAGGCTGACGCATCTGATCCTCGGGGCCCGCGCCCCGCTCGGCCCGGTCACACCCGTCTCCCGGCGCATCCTCAAGTACGCGACCATGGGCCCCGGTTCGGCGCCGGATCGGGTGGACGCGTGCGCCCGTATCGTCCACGCCTGCCCGCGCGCCGTGCGGGTGGCCTGGTCGCACGTCCTCGGTGAACTCGACCTGGACGAGGGGGTGCGGGGGCTGGACGTTCCCGCGATCGTCATCGGCGGCACGGCCGACCGGCTCACTCCGATCGTGCACGCCGAGCGGATCGCCGCCGCCCTCCCCCAGTGCCTCGAGCTGGCACGGCTCACCGGGGCGGGCCACATGACACCGGTGGAGGCCCCGGAGGCCGTCACCGCCAAGATCCGTGAGCTGGCCGGAACATACCTGGACGTGAAGGAGAAGGCCGCATGAGCAAGGTGAGCCTGGAGGGGCAGGTCGCGGTCGTCACCGGCGCGGCGCGGGGCGTCGGCGAGCTGCTGGCGCGCAAACTCTCCGCGCGCGGCGCGAAGGTGGCGCTCGTCGGTCTCGAACCCGACGAGCTGAAGAAGGTCGCGGCCCGGCTGCACACCGAGGCCGACCACTGGCACGCGGACGTCACCGACCACGAGGCGATGGCGCGGGTGGCGCAGGAGGTCAAGGAGCGCTTCGGCAAGGTCGACATCGCGGTCGCCAACGCGGGCGTGGCAACGGGCGGTCCGTTCCTGCACTCCGACCCGGTCTCGTGGCGGCGGGTGATCGAGGTCAACCTGATCGGAAGTGCCGTGACGGGCCGGGCGTTCCTCCCCGTACTGATGGAGAGTCGCGGCTACTTCCTCCAGATCGCGTCCCTCGCCGCGATCACCCCCGCCCCCATGATGTCCGCGTACTGCGCGTCGAAGTCGGGTGTGGAGGCGTTCGCGCACAGCCTGCGGGCGGAGGTCGGCCACCGGGGCGTACGGGTCGGCGTCGGCTATCTGTCCTGGACCGACACCGACATGGTGCGTGGGGCCGACCAGGACGACGTGATGCGGGAGCTGCGGCAGCGGCTGCCGTGGCCGTCGAACCGGACGTACCCGCTGGGCCCGGCGGTGGACCGGATCGTGGCGGGCATCGAGCGCCGTTCCGCGCATGTGTACGGACAGTGGTGGCTGCGCGGGATGCAGTCGATCCGCGGGTACCTCCCGTCGCTCATCGGCACGGTGGGACAGCGCGAGATGCGCCGTTTCGAGCCGCGTCTCGGCTCGGTCTCGACGGGGCTCGTGGGGGCCGGCGGGGCCGCTGACGAGGCCGTTCGTACGGAGAGCCACTGAGCGTCACTGATCGAAATGCGTGGTTTGTCGGTGCGTGCCAGGCTGGTCGCAGCCCCGGGAGGCAGCACTGCCCCCGGCCCCCAAACCCCTCATAGGAGTGACATTCCATGGGCATCTCAGACCAGTTCAAGGACAAGGCCAACGAGATCGCGGACCAGGCGAAGCAGAAGTCCGGCAAGGGAGACCAGTCGCAGCGCGCACGCCGCGCCAAGGAGGAGGTCTCCGAACGGATGCAGGGCCGCGAGCAGCAGGGCGGCCGGTCCCGGGAGTCCATGCAGGAACGCGGCGAGGACGCGATGCGTGAGCGCCGTGACAGGCTCGAGGACTACGACGCCTGACGGGGCGGCGTAGGCCCTCGGGCCCGACGGACAAGGGACGCACCCGCACACGCCGGGTGCGTCCTTTCCGTGTGCACTCCCCTGCCGGCGAGGCCAGTTCCCCTGAGCCGCCGGCGTCGGTCCCGTGGGCCGCCGACTGCCCTTGACGCGACATCAGTCCCCGTGGACCGCGACTGCCCTCGCCGCGGCGTCAGTTCTCGTAGACCGCCGTCACGGGCGCGTGGTCGGACCACCGTTCGCCGTGCGTCGCCGCCCGCTCCACCCACGCCTTCACCGCGCGCCCGGCCAGACCGGGCGTCGCCACCTGGTAGTCGATGCGCCAGCCGGTGTCGTTGTCGAAGGCGCGGCCGCGGTAGGACCACCAGCTGTACGGGCCCTCCTGGTCGGGGTGGAGGGCGCGGACCACGTCCACGTATTCGGCCTCGTCGAAGACGCGGCCGAGCCACTCCCGCTCCTCGGGCAGGAAGCCGGAGCTCTTCCGGTTGCCCCTCCAGTTCTTGAGGTCGGCCTCGCGGTGCGCGATGTTCCAGTCACCGCAGACGACGACCTCGCGGCCGTCGGCCGCCGCGCGGGCCCGCAGCTCCTTCAGGTACGGCAGGAACTCGCCCATGAAGCGCATCTTCTCGTCCTGCCGCTCCGTGCCGACCTCACCGGACGGCAGGTACAGGCTGGCGACCGTGACACCCGGCAGGTCGGCCTCGACGTACCGGCCGCTGCCGTCGAACTCGCTCGAACCGAAGCCGATCCGCACCGCGTCGGGTTCCCGCCGTGTGTAGAGGGAGACGCCCGCGCGGCCCTTCGCCGCGGCAGGGGCGTGCACCGTGAACCAGCCGTCGGGGTCGCGCACCTCGGCCGGCAGCTGGTCGGCGGTGGCGCGTACCTCCTGGAGGCAGATCGCGTCGGCGGCGGTCGTCGCCAGCCACTCGACGAAGCCCTTCTTCGCGGCGGCCCGGAGACCGTTCACATTTACGGAGGTCACGGTGAGCATCCCGGCACCATACCGGCAGACGCCATTCGCATACACGTACGCTTTCCGGCATGCATGTCAGAACTGTGGGCTTCGATCACCCGGACGCGGTGAAGCTCAACGACCAGGTCCAGCTCGAGTACGTCCAGCGTTACGGGGACGACGGTGACGCCACGCCGCTCGACCCGTCGATGTTCGTACCGCCGCGTGGCCTTTATCTCATCGCCTACGACAACCGGGACCGTCCCCTCGCGACCGGCGGCTGGCGCACCCAGGACGCGAACCCGGAGGGGTACTCGGACGGCGACGCCGAGCTCAAGCGCATGTATGTGATCCCCGAGGCCCGCGGCCTGGGCCTGGCCCGCCGCATCCTCGCCGCGCTGGAGGAGGACGCCCGTGCGGCCGGCCGGATCCGCATGGTGCTGGAGACCGGTGACATGCAGCCGGAGGCGATCGCGCTCTACGCCTCCAGCGGCTACGAGCCGTGCCCGAAATTCGGCTACTACCGGGAGTACGAGAGCAGCCGCTGCATGGCCAAGTTGTTGACGCGCCCCTGACATAATTACGGGATTCGTGGCACTCTGCCTCACGCACGCCGATCCGCACCGCCTCGCCCCCCTCCCCGCCCGAGCACGTCCGCGGGCGGGCACGGCAGAAGGAGACATGCGTGAGACGCCACCGCTTTGCCGCCACGGTCCTGACCGCCGTCGGCGCCCTGCTCGCCGGGGCCCTGTCCACCACCTCCGCCGGCGCCGCCCCGCCCCCGGCCCCCGCACCTTCGTCGTTCGCCCCGCAGCAGGCGGCCGACGGCTTCTGGACCGCCGAGCGGATGCGCGGCGCCACCCCGCTCGACCTGATCCACGTCACCCCCGGCTCCGTCCGGGCTCCCGTGCCGGCCGCCGTCGGGGCGGAAACCATCATCGGCCCGACCTCCTTCCCGCAGGCCGGCGGCCCGTGGACCGGGGGCGGCGCGGTGGTGAAGACCTCAGGCCGGGTGTTCTTCACCTTCCAGGGCCGTACGGCCTCCTGCTCCGGCAACTCGGTCACCAGCCAGAACGGCAGCACGGTCATGACCGCCGGCCACTGCGTGAAGTACCAGGGCTCCTGGCACACCGACTGGATCTTCGTCCCCGGCTACGACAACGGCCAGGCTCCGTACGGCCGGTGGAGCGCGACGAAGACGTTCGCCACGCAGCAGTGGGCGGCGAGCGAGGACATCAACTACGACGTGGGCGCAGCCGTCGTCGCCCCGTTGAACGGCAGGACCCTCGCCGAGACGGTCGGGGCGCAGGGCCTGAAGTTCAACGGCGGCTACAACAAGGCCATGTACGCCTTCGGCTTCCCGGCGGCCGATCCGTACGACGGCAGCAAGCTGATCCACTGCAGCGGCAACAGCTCGAAGGACTTCCTGTTCTCCCAGGACCACAGCCTCGGCTGCAACATGACGGGCGGCTCCAGTGGCGGCCCCTGGTTCGAGTCCTTCGACGAGGCCACCGGCACCGGCCTCCAGGTCTCGGTGAACAGCTTCGGCTACCGGTTCCTGCCGAACCGCATGTTCGGCCCGTACTTCGGCCCCGAGGCCAAGTCGGTCTACGACCAGGCCCAGGCGACCTGACGCTGTAGAGCGCCTCAGCAAGCCAACACGGCACGCGGCCCTGGCGTATCCCTCCGCCAGGGCCACCTTCTACGGCCTGGCGCCCGGCCCCGAAACCGCTCCAGCGTGCCCGCCCGCCCTCGTCAGCGCCAGCTCGCGGTCCGGTGTCGTGTACGCCGCCGCGGCAAGTTCCTTCACGAGGCCGGTCGCGTCGCTGCCGTGTCGGCCGAGCCTGGCAAGCAGGCCGGCGGCCTCGCGCAGTATGGCGGCTCGCGGTCCGGTGGTATCGGTGCCGGTGCCGGTTTCAGTGCCGAGTAGTCCGGCGTGTCGCTCCAGTGCGGCCCGCACCCCGGCCACGTTTTTCTCGAACTCGTCCGCCTTGGCGCGTACTTCCCCAGCGAGCTTGTTGACGTTCCGCGCGTACGGGTGGGCCTTGGCAGGCACGCCGAAAAGGCGTGCGGCACGCTCGCGGGCCTTGTCGTACTCCGCTTCGCCAGGCAGCGGCTGGGAGCGCAGCGACCAGCCGGGACCGATCGCGGAGAGCTCGGGTGCGGTGTTCTCCGCCCCGGAGTTGAGCGCCCAGGCGCGGTCGTCGAGGAGCGCGTACGCGGTGATCAGCAGGTTGCTGGTCTGCCGGTCGAGGCCGGTGTACTCGAGGGGCTTCTCGGTGATCCAGCGGCGGATGTTCTCGACGGCGAGCTCATCTCGCTCACCGTGCTGCGCGGCTGCCTGGTTGATGCGGGTGCGCCAGTCGGCGCGCAGCACCAGCGGGCCGTCGTGGACGGTGCCGAGCTCGAGTGGTTCCACGATCCGTTTGACGGTCGCGAGGTCCTTCGGCTCCACCTCCACCCGGCCGTCCTCGTCCATGGCCTTGGTGATCCATTCGAGGGCGGTACGCAGTTCGCCCGGGGTGACGGCCTTCCGCTGCCCGTGGCGGTCGGTGCCGAAGTCCGGGTGCTTGGCGTGGCAGGCGCCGAACATTCCGTCGGCGAGGTGCTGCACATTGTCCGCGAACGACTTGCCGCCCTCGAGTTCGGGGCGCGGGTACCTCGGCTCGAGCGACAGGACGTGGCGGCCGTCGACCACCTCGGCGGCGGTGGTGCCCTCCCGCGGCTGGGAGATGCCGTGCACCTCGCCGAGCGCGGCAACGAGGGTGCTGGTGAGCGTGTCGCGCCCGAGTTCGAGCTGACGCCTGGCCTCGACCCGGTCGTCGGGCGCGTAGGTGCGGGTGTACTCGTCCAGCCGGTTGCGTTCCAGCAGGAAGTTGATCCGCATCAGCCGGCCGAGCTGTGCCTTGCGTTGTTCGGAGAAGAAGTCCGGCAGCCACACCAGGGTGGGAGCTTCGAGGTTCTCCTGCAGTTTGGTGACCCGCTGGAAGTCATAGCTGAAGAAGCGGTGGGTCTCGTCGTCCCAGGGATAGTCGACAACGAAGCAGACCCGGCCGTCCTCGGGCGGGGTGAACCGCTCGTCCGCCAGCTCACGCGGGTCTCCCGCATTCCCGAACACGAACTCGACCGTGCGCCGGGTGCCCCGCCAGAGGATCTCCTTCTCGTCGAACAGTCCCTCCTTGACGCCGAACTGCTCCCACAGCTGGTCCCGCACTCACACCCGGCGCGTGCCCACCCTGTCCTCTCCGGCGACGGCGTCGAGCAGCGGCTCGACGTCCAGGTCGGACAGATGCAGTGAGGACATCGGGTCGGAGCGGCCCTCAGCGAGCAGTTCGCTGTGGAACTTGCCCTGCAGGCTCTGCATCCGCTCGGCGACCTTGTCGCCGGGCGGCACGGTCCGCGACCGTACCGAGCCGTGGTTGAGCGCGGCGAGCCGGGTGCCGGTGAGCCTGCGCAGGGCGGGCACGTCGGGGGCAAGTGCGGCCAGCAGCAGGGTCTTGACGAAGCGGTCGTCGGCAATGAGGTCCGGGGGGGCCTCGCGGCCGTACTGCTCCAGCAGGTACTGGCGGACCCTGAGGTGGAATTTCTCCACCGCGTCGGACTCGTGCTTGAGCTACTCGGTGAAGACTGCGCCCGTGCCGTCGACGAGGACGTCCCACAGGTCGCCGAGCGGAATGAGCCGGCCCAGTGGTGCGGTGGCGTTACTCTCCAGCAGTTGCTGGACCAGTTTGAGACCGCTGCGTTCGCGCTGGAGCGCGCCGGACAGCGCGACCAGCACGTTCAGCAGGGCGGGCGAGAGCGGGTAGACGGCGCGGAAGTCGTTCCAGTCGGCGTTGGTGGCCCCCTGGTCGTCCAGTAGGACGTCCTTGACCTGCTGATTGGACCGGTCGATACCGGCGAAGGCGCTCTCCAGCACCTCTTCCTTGCCCGCCCTGGCCCGCAGCACCCGCTCCTTGATATCTCCGGAAGGTTGCGGTCCTCCAGATTGATGACGGTGAAGGGTCCTTCAGGTACTCCAGCGCCTGCTCCATGTTCTGCACGTCGGAGCCGAGGATGTCCTTGCCGACGAGCTGGGAGAGGTCACGCTGGCGGGAGATGAAGGAGACGATCGGCACCGGCCGGTCGGCGTTGCCCGACTCGATCAGCTTGACGAGTTTCTGGATCTCCTCGTTCACCCAGGTGCGGTCGCGCATACGGGCCTGGAGCCAGAGGATCAGCTCGTCGAGGAAGAGCACCACACCGTGGTAGCCGAGGGTCCGGGCGTGCTTGCTGATCTCGCTGAGCCCGTCGTCCAGCGGCACGAAAGCGTGCGCGTCACCCGACTTGCCGGTGGCGTACGACTTCATGGGGCCGCTGAGTAGGGCCGACACCAGGTGCGTCCGGCGCGCGTCGCCGGCGGGTGCGGCGAAGGCCGCGTCGAGCTCCGCACCCGTCCACGGGATGGCGGCCACGGCTCCGATGGGGGCCAGGTCCTCGTCGTCGGCAGAGGCTGCGGTGATGGGCCGCAGACCGTCGTCGGCGGCGGGGGTCGTGGCGGCGGTGGGCAGCAGCGACGCGAACGCCTCGTCGCCGAGCGACTCGCGCAGCGCACGGGCGTCCTCCAGCAGCGCGTCCGCCTTGTACACCGATGGGGTGGGCGCGTCCGGGTGTTTGGCGCGGACCGTCTTGACGTAGCCGTCGAGCAGCGCGGAGTCGAGGTTCGCGGCGCCGACCAGGTGATAGGGCACCATCAGGAAGTTCTTCCCGGGCAGCCAGTCGTCGTGCTCGACGATCACCTCACGCAGACGCTGCTTGCCCCGCGTGGCAGGGTCGCCGTTGAGCACGGCGTGCAGCACGGTCAGGAAGTGGCTCTTGCCCGCGCCGAAGGAGCCGTGCAGATAGGCGGCGTACGAGGAGTTCTTGCGCACGGCGCCGCGGATCAGCCGGAGCGCCTTGTCGAACTCCTTGGCCAACTGCTCGGTGACCACGTAGTCGGCGACCGATCCGGCGGCGGCATCTGTGAAGCCCTGGGACAGCGCGACCTTGAAGTCGCCGGCGTGGGCGTCCTCCTTGATGTCGGGGACGTCCTTCAGCATGACATCGCTGCCCCTGGCCATCAGCCGCTGCTGCTCCCCACCGCGTCCCGCCCGGCCGCCCTTCCCGGGGGCCGGTCACTCAGCGGAGCCTCGTCGTCACGGGATCCGCGTTCACCGTTCCTCCATCCTGCCAGTTCGCTGCGACGATCGAGGACGGTCCGCGGCGCAGCGGGGGTCGCGCGGGCCTCGGCCCGTCGCTCAGCTCGGATCGTGAATGGAGGTGGTGCCGCCGAAGCCGTCAACGACCACTTGTGCCGTGGAGCCGTCGCGGAGCTGACCTTCTCTCCCGAGCCCCTGGCCTGCAGAGGTGCGTGAATCCTCCCGATCCACATCGCCGAGGAGGTTACTTCCGATGAGTGATTATCTCGCGGACGTCGTTCAGCCAGCGCCGCAAGGAGACGCCCTTTGGTGGACCGATACGCAGACCGAGTGTTTGACTTGATTCACGCAGGGAAACGTCATCCGCGTTCAAGACCAGAAATTGTTGGATTTCCGCGGCGACAGTGCGCAGGTCATCCTCTGAAACGCCGTCAAGATAATCATCGACCGCCTCCCTGTGCGAGGCGTACTCGACATCGAAGTCTTGATGGAAGTAGGCGCTCAGGAAGTGTGCAAGTTCTGGAAAGCGTTCCTTCCACTCCCAAGTCGTCTGGGGTGCGACTGGAGCGGGCGGCTCGGAGCCCTCAAGAAAATGAGCCAGGTGCTGACGGACGAGGAGAAGGCATGCTTCTACGTTCGAACCGACGGGGGGTGCGATGTGAGGCAACAGATCGACATCGTCCGCGATCTCTTCGCTGAACAGCCCTCTTGAAAGGAGATCGTCGATCTCGGCCGCCGCTGCGGCTGCCCGGCCCGGGTGGCGGGCGGCCTGCCGCAAGAATGCAGCGAGCGCAACTCCAGGGTGATCGGGAGTGTCATCGAAGGTGTAACCGGTCTCCTCATAGGAACGCAGCAGGTTCCGCAGCTCCTTGAAGCGGTCGCTGTACGACGTCATTGATGTCTCAACTGGTTTCTGTGTTAGTTAATGGGATATGAGGTGAGGATCCGATACCCTGATTCGGCCGACGGGTCGCGCTTCAGGACCACTTGTACGCCGTTGACCCATTCTACCGGCAATCCGTTCCGGAAGTTGTGCCGGGTCATGCTCACGCCCGTGAACTCGTCGAAGTGCGCCGAAAAATCAAACTTCTTCTTGTTTCCGGCGAGCCAGGCGGTGATCTCCTTTTGGTGACCCATCATGGCGGCGTCCGTGAACTTTTGCGCGGATGCTTCGTCCACATATCGGGACGCCACGCCCATGCCGGGATTATTTCGCAGCCGGTCCCGCAGGTAGTGCGTCGTGACGTCCACATGACGGTCTATGGTGTGCGAACCGTTCTTCCCCTCGTCCCCCGCGATGTCCGCCCTGTGCTGCGGTGGATTGAGCTGCCCTCTTCGCTTCGAGCGCGGCCATGCGTTGTAATCACTCTCTCGTAGCAGCAGGTGCCCGTTGGGGTAGGCCAGTTCGGGGCCCCGCACGTTGATCGGGATTCCCTGGAACATCTTGACGAACCCGCCGGCGTCCGATGCGGCTCGTACGGTTCCGGCTCCCGCGCCGAGCGCGCCGCCGAAGACGGCTCCGTAGGCGGCGGCGTCCTGCGCCTGGGAGAGATTGAAGCCGTCCTGCAGGCCGGTTGAGATCTTCAAGGGCTGAGCGACCGCTAGCTCGACCGTCACGGACTCGATGCTGCCGAAGACGACTCCTGTGAGCGTGATCGCTGCGATATTGGCCACAGTCGTCGATACGGTGACTCCGAGCCCTGCTGCGAGTTCGATGATGGTGGTTGCGGCGGCAGCCGAAGCGGCAGTGGAGAGACCGAAGGTGAAGACCGCCAGCCCGATGCCCGCTGCGATGGTGGCTGCCGCGATCCCGATCTCTGTCCAAAGCTGCTGGATCGCGTCGTCGACTGCGTCTGCGAACTCCTCCAGCGCCTTTGCCATCTGACGTGCCACTGCCGCCAGGTCGTCCAGCCAGCCCTGGGCGCACTCCCTGTGGTACCGGCTCCAGAAGACCTCGAAGGCGTCGATCGCCTCGCCCTTGTTGTTGCGGATGAGGGATGCAGCCTTGCCGTTGGATATTCGGCACACGTCATCGACGGCGTCAGCGAAGTCACGCCAGTGCCCTGCCGCCGCGCGCAGACTGCCCGAGTTTGCGTCCGGCCACCACATCCCCATCTTCATGAGGACGTCCTTGGCGGTCTCCTCGACGCTCACTTGGCGCTGCCGTCGTGCGCCCCGCCGTCAGCCTTGACCCTTGCGAACATGGCGGCGATCAGCGCCTCGTTCTCGATGTGCCCGTCTGCCATGTCCGTCATTGCCAGGTGAATGCTGGCCAGACCGTCGATCAGGATGCCGGTCGACTGTTTGATCTGTTTCACGTGTGGCAGGTAGGTGTCTGCGAACTGCGATCCCTGCTCGTCATCGCCCCAGGGTGTGCCGAGCTCACCGAGCTTTTCCGCCAGAGTCTTGGCGGCAAGCTGCAGCGCCGCGCTCTGTTCCTGGAATGTTGGAGCCGACGCCTTCAGATCAGCTGTCTTGATGTCGAGTATCTGCTTCGGTGTCTCAACCACCGCAAGTCTCCCCCGTGTTGTAGTGCAGGCCTGATGACGGTAGCTCATCGACATGTGCACACCACAAGGAGGTGATCGGTCAAAGGATGCCGTTGAGGGGTTCCACGTCGTCGTGTGGCCTCGGTACTTGATCACGCAACTACGCCGAAGCCCTGCACGTGTTAGCGGACGGCGACGGCGCGACGTGAGGCAGGCGTTCTCCAGTCGGCGTGTGAAGTGCCGGCATCGGGATCACCTGGCACAGTGCCGGTCTTGAGAGTGTCGGTTGCGTCGTCGAAGTCGTCGGGGCCGGAAAGGCGCAAGCCGCGGGACTTCGCCACGCGCAGGGCGTCGCTCAGGCACTCGGCGAGCCTGATTCCGGCGTAACGCACTTCGCCGTAGGTGGACATGAATTCGTCGAGTACGTCGCGGGCGTGGTCGAGCACGTCGAGGCCCGTGGCAAGTGGACGGCCTCCATCTCGTCGGCCAGCCGTGACAAGCGGCTGCCGTGGTCGTCGGCGACGAGAAGGCAGGGCTTGCCTTCCGGCGAGGGCCACGGCAGCAGCCGGGGTGCCAGGGAGGGGGTGGCGGAGGGCGTCGCGGAAGTGGTTGCTGGGTTTGCCGTCGACTCGGTCATGCCGCTGCCCCCTGCGCGCCGACTACAGATGAGCGATCTCCCGCGCTACGAGTACGTAAAGCTTGCCGACGCCATCGCTGCCGAGATCGCATCCGGCAAGCTGCCGCTAGGTGCAGCCCTGCCAGGCGAGCGAGCCATGACGGAGCTTTACAGCGTGAGCATCGGAACCGTGCGCCGCGCGATCACGGAACTACGGAAGCGGGAACTCGTCGCCGCCCTGCCTGCGAAGGGGACATACGTCATCGCGACACCGGCGCCCGACTCGTCAAACTCGGAAACGGACGCCGACTGACGCGTCAGCGAAGATGGCATTGCGGGCAGCCCTCACAATCTATTCGGCCTTCCTCCGGCCGCCCTTGGCCCTCACCGGACGCCAGGCGATCAGGTCTGCCTCAGAGAGCGAGCGGTCGGCGCACCCTCGGTTCAGCGCGGTCTGGAACTCCCGCGCGGGATTGTCACCCCACTCCTCGTCGTAGGCGCGTACCACTGGCGCACCCAGGGCATGACCTCGCGCAGGCTGGCGAGCAGCGGTACGAAGCGGGGGTCTTCCAGCTCCCACCCGTCGATCGAAGCACGGTCGTTGATGAGGTTCACCAACGCCTCACCCTGATCACGGTGGTTCCAGGCGGCCCAGCCGAGCAGGAGGGACGGATCACTGTCCGGGGAGGCCCCCGGGTAGGAGATGAACCGTTCCTTGGGCACGTCCAGCTTGCCGCGGTTCGACCAGTACGAGTGTTTGAGGAAGTCCGCACCGCTGTACTTCGGGGGGACCTTGATGTCGAGCCGTTCGCCGGTACGGTCCTCCTCGCGCTGCTGCTCCCACACCGACTCCCACTCGTCGCGCTTACGCAGGCCGGACTCCTTGTAGCGGAGAGCCGCGAGGTACGGGACGTGCTCGCTCTCGATGACGTGCTTGAGCACCGTCGCGAGCGAGGCCTCACGGTTGTCGAGGTGGTTGGCGGCGTACAGCGCGGCGACCGCCTGGACGTTCTCGTCGTGGCGGAGAGCATCGGCGAGCTGGAACACGGTGAGTGTGCGGGGCGAGGTGTACTCGTCGCGCTCCTCGAACCACAGGTCCTCACGCTCGGCGGCTTCGAGCAGCCATGCCCGCAGGGCCGCTGCCTCGCGCTTCTCCCAAAGCTCGATGGACCAGCGGCGCTTGTACTCGGGGCGCTCCAGCAGACGGATGTCCGCGTTGGACTCGATGATGTCGAGCCTCGCCTGCACAACCTTCTGGTACGCCTCGGGCCAGTCGGCGGGGAGCTCGGCGACGGCCGTGTCGGTCGACCCGTGGCGCTCGAACCAGGCGGTCTCGGCATCACCTGCGTCGACCTTTCGCTTTAGCGCGATTTCGAAAGCCCGTTGCCCCAACTGGAGCTGGGGCACGTCGGCATCGCTCAGATCGGCGGGGTCACCAGGGAGCGTGGTCTGCGCAACCTCCTTGGGTGTCAGGAGCCCGTACGCGCCATACACGGTCCAGTCCAGCTCCTCCTGGAGCGCGATCATTCGCGAACGGGTTCGGCCCTGTGCGTCGGAGGCGCCTGCAAGGCCATGACGTGTTGCGATCGCTCTGCCAGCCATAGCGGAGGGTTCGAGTTCAAACAATCTCTGTGCAAGCGAATCCCGTTCACAGGCCACAGCAAGCGGCATGGTTACCGAAAGGGGGAAATCCTGAAGCTTCGTGCCAGTGAACTCATAGCGCTCTTCCCATACCTCGTCCTGTACACCGCGCCCCAGGCCACTTCCCCCCTTTCCCTGACTCACTTGCTTCAGCCAAAAACAAGCCGCTGAAGAATTGAGCACCCCGATCAGTCAGTGAACGCTTCTCATCCTGAGCTCCAGGCGATCTCGATGGCGTGAACGGCGGCGACCGTGCGGCCGATGCGGTTGGTGCTGCAGCGGGCTTTGCGGAGGATCCGCCATTGCTTGAGGCGCGCAAAGGCACGTTCGCCCGGCGCCCGCAGCCGGGCGTGGTCCCGGTTGAACTGGGCGTACTTCTCGGGAAGGTCTCGGCCGTAGTAGGGGGTGCGGACGGTGGCTCCGGCTCCGCGGTAGGCCCGGTCGGCAAGGACGAGGAGCTGACGGGACAGACAGGCTTGGATCACACCGTGTGCGCGGGCTGCGGTCAGGTCGTGCGTGCGGCCGGGCAACGCTCGCGAGAACCACAGCGGTGTCCCGTCCGGCGCGGCCACGACCTGCACGTTCATCCCGTGACGGCGGTGCTTCATCGAGTAGTACGGCTCGTCCGCCGCGATGCGGTCGGTGGCGATCAGGGTGCCGTCGAGGATGACGAACCCCTCCGGCGGCAACTCGCGCAGGGCCTCGTGCAGGCTCGGGGCGCGCTCGGCGAGGATGTCGACCGTTTCGCTCACGTAGCGGCCGGCGGTCGCGGTGGAGACGCCGAACCCCGCTGCGACCTGGGCCAGAGTCTCGTTCTTGCGCAGGTGCACCAGGACAAGCAGGGCCTGCCGGAAGCAGCCCAGCCTGCGCCAGCGGGAGTTCAGCTCACACCTTCGGGCGTAGATGAGCCAGGAAACGTGCTCCACGACCTCGTGCGGGACGTCGAGCATGGCACGATGCGGGACCAACAGGGCTCCTGTGTCGAGACGTTGGCGAGTGAGATCACCAGCCGAAACGACCAGGAGCCCTGCCGCGTTACGGCCCCCGACCGCCAGCCGTCATCACCCGCGAACCACAGGATGAGAAGCGTTCAGTCACTCAGTCACAGAGGCCCGCCACCACCAGGCTGTCGAAGAGCAGCTTGCCGTCCTGCGAACCGGTCACCCGCACCACGGCGTCCTCGCCGGCGTCCTGGGAAGGGAGCCTGGTCGCTGCGATGTGGCACGGGATGTCGAGTTCCACGAATCCGTGGAAGGCGCTGCGCAGTTCGAGCGGCAGGACGCGGTACGGGGCGCACACGGCCTGGGTCGCCTGCCGGGCCGCCTCCAGCAGCATCATGCCCGGGACGTGGTCGGCGGGGCGATCAAAGAGCACCGGATGGCCGGGGTCGATCCGCAGGGTCCAGTTGTGGCCACGGCGCGCGGCGGCCGAGGACGGGACGCCCAGGACGACGTCACGCTCGTCGAGCCGGCCCACGATCGCGGCCGGGACCGGCTCCGGCCGGGGCGGCAGCCCGTCCCCGGAACGGGTCCGGTCCCGGTGCTCCCGGCCGTCGGCGGAGGGCACCCGCAACGCCAGCCGGCCGGCGCCGACGAACTCGTCGCCGCGCATCAGCTCCACCTCCAGCGTCATGCCGGTCAGCGTGCCGTGCGTGCGTCCGACGTCCGCGCCGGAGACCTCCAGCCGTATCTCGGCCGGATGCGGGCCCAGCAGCAGAGCTCCCGGCACGACCTCGATGTCCAGCGCGTCCATGAGGGGCCGCCGGCCCGCCGGTACGCCGTAGTAGGTCTGGCCGACCAGCACGGACGCCTGCCGCAGTGTCTCTGCCGCGAGCAGCGGGTCGTGCCATGCGCCGGCTATCGGCGGGTAGAAGGTGTGCCCGCGTGGCCACTGGGCACCGAGACGGAAGGTGTCGGGACCCAGCTGCCGCCAGTCGGTGATCAGCACTTCGGCGACGGCGCTGCGGCCGACGAGGTGGCGGGGGGCCGTCCTGACAAAGCGGAGATCAGCCGTGTCCATGGCGTACTGCGGTGCCAGGAGGGCGCGCGGGGGATCGGTCACGGACACGCAGGATTGCCTTTCTCAATGGTCGGCGGTGCGGAGTGCGTTTCCCATGGGGCGGACTGCGAGAGCCGGACGCGTCGCGGCACGAACGGGCGGGCGGTGCACGGCCCTGGGGCTTCGGCGACCGGTGAGGAGGACGGGCCGCGGAGGGGACGGTCGGCCGGCCGGGGAAGAGGGGGCGGGCCGCGTAGGAGGTGGCGGGGCGGCCCGCCCGTCGAGCCCCCGCCGGCCGGCATCAGACCGTCGCCAGCTCCGTGAGACGGCCGGCGTGGAAGACCAGTGGCCCGATCTGCTCGGTGACCGCGCCCTCCGTCGCCTCCGCGACGACGAGTTCGTGGTCCCCGGCCTGGTGGATCGTCGTGATACGGCAGTCCAGCCAGCCCAGCCCGTCCGCCGGGATGGGGTGCCCGTCCCGCGTGGTGGACCATTCCCGGCCGGTGAACCGCTCGGCCCCCTTGGTGCTGAACAGCCGGCACAGGTCCCCGTGCCGGTCGCCGAGGATGGTGACCGCGAAGGAGCCCGTCTCACGGATGGCCGGCCATGTCGTCGACGTCTCCGCCGCGCACAGGGCGACCAGCGGCGGGTCCAGGGACACCGAGGTGAAGGAGTTGACGGCCATGCCCACGGGGCCCTGCTCGGTCTGCGCGGTGATCAGCACGACTCCCGTGGTGAAGCGGCCGAGTATGTCTCTGAACGAGCGCTGCTCCAGCATCTGTTCTTCCGCTCAAGTGAGAAGTGGGTGAAGGTCGGTTCGCCGCGGGTACCGGCCGGACCGGCGGGACCGGCCGGCACCCGCACCGGACTACTTGGCGCGACTGGCGATCGCCCAGTCGACGGCCTCCTGCGGGCGGTCGGCGGAGCCGGTGATACGGGGCGTCACGTACCGCGCGAGCAGCTCCATGCTCCGGTTCGTCTTCTCCCAGGACGTCCAGTCCGCCACGTACACCAGGAGCGTGCCGAACCCGCCGGTGATCTCGTGGAGCCGCCGGATGCCCTCCACCACGTCGTCGACCGACCCGACGAGGGCGCCGCCGGCCTCGACGCGGGCTTCCAGTGCCTTCTCGCGGGGCACGTCGGGACTGATGACGTCCCGGCCGGCCGCCTTGCCGAAGTACTCGAACAGCCAGCGGTCGTAGCCCTCACGCACATCGGCGTAGGCCTCTTCGCGGGTTTCTGCCACATGCACCGGCAGGGCGATGCGCCACTTGTCCCGGTCGAGGGTCCGGCCGTGCTCGGCGGCGGACTCCTCGGCGAACTTCCACTGGTGCGCCAGGTTGATGTGGGCGGGCGCGCCCGGCGTCATCAGCGCGAACGGCAGCGCGAACGAGGTCATGCTCAGGCCGTACTGGCCGATCAGCCGCGGACTGGACTGCGAGGTGCCCGAGGTGGCCATGGCGACCTCGATGCCGTCCGGGCTGAAGCGGGGCAACTGGAGCTTGGCGTCGCGCAGATCGAACCAGTCCGTCTGCTGCGTGATCCGCTCGTCGCCGTTGACCAGTTCCAGCACGGTCGGCAGCGCCTCCTCGAGCCGCCGGCGCTGCACGGGCTGCTCCAGGCCGAACATCTTCGCGTCGAACGGCACCCCCGGACCGACGCCCAGGATGTAGCGGCCGCGGGTCAGGTGGTCGAGGTGGACGGCGCGGCTCGCGACGTGGAAGGGGTGGTGACCGGAGAGCGGCACGACACCGTGGGCCAGCTTGATCTGCCGGGTGCGCTGGGAGGCCGCGGCGATCAGGGTCTCGGGGGCTCCGACGAGCCCCCAGCCGAGGGTGTGGTGCTCGCCGAACCACGCCTCGTCGAAGTTGAGTTCGTCGGCCTGCTCGACGAGGTCGAGGTTCCTGCGTATCGCGAGGTGCGGGTCCTGGCCGGTCTCGTGGACGGGGGACAGGAAGAGACCGATGCGGCTGTGCACAGCAATTCTCCTGGGATGTGGAAGGGCGGGAGTTCGAAGGCGTGCGGAAGCACGGGGAGGCGTGCGAACCACGGAGAGACGTGCGGAGGCACGGAAGACGTGTGGAGGCACGGTGAAGCGTGCGAAGGCACGGAAGACGTGCGGAGGCACGGGAAGGCGGAGGCCGGGGGGTGTACGGAGGGCCGTCACGGGCGCCGCCCGGGGCTCGGGCCGCGGCGTGCGGGGCGCGCCGGCGGCCGGGTCACGCGAGCTGGTAGACCGCGTCCTTCAGGGTCCGGACACGGTCGTAGTCGGCGGCGAGCCGCTCCTCGTCGGCCGCCGTGAGGAACACCCGCAGGGAACTCGTCAGCAGGTCGACCGTGGGACGGATCGGCGAGCCCGGCCGTACCTTCACGCCGGCGAAGAAGACGCTCTCCAGCCCGCGGATCTCCGCCACGACCGTCTCGTCGACCGACGCCACGATCCCGTCGAGCTCGGTGGGCGTGTTGTAGACGACGGCGGGCTGGAGCTTGCGGTAGACGCGGCCGCCGTACAGCGCGCGGAAGCTCTCCGGCTGCGCGTAAGCCTGCGCCGCGAGGTCGGCCTGGTTGTGGCCGAGGCACACGTCGTGGAAGGGGGCGTTGATGTTTCCGTTGAGGCGGGTGCCGATCTCGACGAGGGCCGGGCCCTCGTCCGTCATGATCACCTCGGCGTGCGCCGGACCCCACCGTACGCCGAGCGCCGCCAGCACCTCGTCGACGTACGAGACGAGCGCGGTCACGAGCTCGCTGTCCGGGTCGACGAGGATGTCCCGGTTGTAGATGTTCTTGCCGGAGGGCAGCAGCGTCTTCTCGTACTGCCACACTCCGCAGGCGTACCGCTCGCCGTCGCAGCTCACGGTGTCGACGATGTACTCGGCGCCCTTGAGATAGGACTGTACGAGGATCTCGCTGTTGGAGGTCCCGAAGATGTCCTGGGACGCGAGGACGGTCTCGGCCGCGGTGCGGACCTCCCCGGCGCTCTCGCAGATGAACACCCCGTCGGACGCGGCCGAGCTGATCGGCTTGATGACCACGGGATAGCGGCCCTGCTCCTTTGCCCAGGCCGTCAGCGCGTCCGGGTCGCCGCTCTTGAACTGCGCGGCGCACCGTACGCCGGCCCGGCGCAGTGCCTCGATCATCTCGTACTTGTCCCGGCGGGCCGGGGAGAGCGCGGAACCGTTGGTCGGCAGCCCCAGCCGCTCGCTCAGCCGGTCGGCGAGCCGGACGGAGGACTCCTGGCCCGCGACGACGCAGAGCGGGTCGTGCTCGCGCAGGATCTCGACGAGCTTGTCCTCGTCGGTGCAGACGATGTTCTCGCCGTACGCCGACAGGTCGGGTGCCTGCATCGTGGGAATGAGTTCGGCGGTGCTCTGGACGTGGATCACGTCGGCGCCCTGTGCGGCGAACGCGGCGGGGTAGAAGTTGCCTGCCGAATAGCCGTCGAGGACCACCGCGAGGGGCTTGCGGGCGGAGTTCATGCGCCGGCCTCCGACTCGATGAAGCGGGCGAGGCGCGCGATGCCCTCGCGGATGGCGGCGGGGGTGAGGTTGCTGAAGCCGAGCCGCAGCGCGCGGTCGCCGCCGCCGTCGAGGTAGAACATGCTCATCGGCGCCCAGCTGACGCCGAAGTCGCGCGCCGAGCGCTCCATGGCGGCGAGGTCCGCCTCGAAGCCGACCTCGACGGTGAGGAAGAAGCCGCCCCGGGGCACGTTCCAGCGCACCTGGTGCTCGGCGTACCGCTCGGGCGGGAAGTGCTCGGCGAGCGCGTCGAGGGATGCCGCGAGCCGCTCCTGGTAGACGGCGGCAAGCTCGCGGGTGGCGGAGGTCAGGTCGTAGTCGTTCTCCACGAGGATTCCGCCGATCGCGGCCTGGGAGAGCGAGGAGGAGCCGACCGAGAACATGGCCTTGGCCTTGGACAGTTCCTGGGCGAGCGTGCGCCGGGAGCCGTCCTCGCCGGTCACCTCCTGGTCGGCGACCAGGTAGCCGAGACGGGCGCCGGGGAAGGCCGACTTGGCGAACGACCCGAGGTAGATCACATCACCGCGGGTGTCCAGCGACTTGAGCGTCGGCATCTTCTCGCCGTCCCGGGCGAACAGCCCGTACGGGTTGTCCTCCAGGATCGTCAGGCCCTCGTCCGCCGCCACTTCGAGCAGCCGCTGCCGGGCTTCCAGGGGGACGACCGTGCCCGACGGGTTGGAGAAGTCCGGGACCAGGTACAGGGCGCGCGGACGCTTGCCGGTGGCCCGTACGGCGCGGGCGGCGGCGGCCACGGCCTCCGGCTCCAGGCCGTTCGGGCCCTCGACGATGCCCTTCACCGGGATGTCCAGCATCCTCGCCGCGCCGCGGATGCCCACGTACGCCGGCGAGACGGACAGCAGGACGTCGTCGGGCGAGGCGAACAGGCCGCGCAGGGCGACGAGGGTCGCCTCCTGGAAGCCATGGGTGATCATGATCGACTCGGCGGAGACCTCGATGCCCTCGTCGTGGCGGAGCATCCGGGCGACCTCGTCCTGGATGAAGCCGTTGACGGGTCCGTACTGGAAGAGCAGCCGGGTGATGCGCTGTTCGGGGACGCCCTGGTCGCGCAGGTGCCTGAGGTAGCGCTCGACGTAGTGCGAGAGGTTCGCCAGGTCGTGGTTGCCGTCGTAGGGAGCGCCCGAGGAGAACGACAGGGCCTCGGGGAACTTCATCGCGGTCTCGCTCAGCAACCGCATCGAGTCCATCTCCGGGTCGACGATGCCGGCGTGCAGCGAGGTCCGGAGCAGTGGTGTCCGCTGGAGCGGTGGCTGCTCCTGGACGGGTGTGACGGTCATGCCGGTTGTTCCTTCCGACGTGTGGGGTCCGGGCGGGGGCGGAGGCGGAGGCGGAGGCGAACGGTCCCGGGGTGCGGCCCGGGAAGACGGAGCGGTGCGCGTCCGGTCGGGCGGGGCGGCGAGCGTCCCGTCAGGCGGCGGGCCGGTCCAGTGCGGCGATCCAGCTGCCCTTGCCCGGCGTCCACTGCCGGACGCGGGTCTCGGCGACGAGGCCGCCCCGGACATAGGGCTCCGCGTCCAGCAGCTTCTGCAGCGCGTCCCGGTCCTCGACCTCGTAGAGCAGCAGTCCCGCGTTGGCCTCGGGCAGCGGCCCCGCGAGCAGCAGCACGCCGTCGTCGGCGAGGCCACGGAGGTTCTCCGCGTGCGCGGGGTGCAGCTCCTGGCGGCCCGCGCGGTCGACGTTGTACTGGAATTCGACGACGAATTTCGCCATGGGAAGTCTCCTTCGGGCTTGCGGGCGGCGCGTCACATGTAGAGCCCGCCGTTGATGTCGATCACCGCGCCGGTCGAGTAGCCGGCGCTCTCCGAACAGAGGTGGAGCACGCTGCCGACGGCCTCGGCGACGGTGCCCATGCGGCCCATCGGCAGCTTGGACAGCACGGCCTTCTTCTGCTCCGGGTCACGCCGCTCCCAGGCCCCGGCCACGCGCTCGGTGGCGATGGGACCGTGGGCGACGACGTTGATCACGACGCCGGACGGGGCGAGTTCGTAGGCCATCTGCTTCGTCATGCCGATGACGGCGGCCTTGGCGCCGACGTAGGCGGCGTTGTTGAAGTGGCTGTAGGTACGGCCGCCCGCGGAGGCGAAGTTGACGATGCGGCCGTAGCCGTCCCGCGCCATGCGGGGCGCGCAGACCTTGATCGCGATCCAGCTGCTGACCACGTTCTCCATGAACGATTCGTCGAAGTGGCCGGCGGTCAGGTCGGCGTAGCCGATGACCCGGGTGTCCCCGCCGACGCCGTTGACGAGGATCGAGGGCGCGAACTGCTCGACGATGCCGGTGAGCTGACGCTCGGCGGCGGGAATGTCGGTGATGTCCCCGACCACCACCTCGACCTTGGTGAGCCCGCTCAGCCGGTCCGCCAGCCGGTTCACGGCCTCCTCGTCCCGGTCGAAGAGGACGAGCGTGTGGCCCTCCTCGGCCAGGCCCCGGGCCACTTCCCGCAGGATTCCGCCGGCGGCTCCGATCAGCAGGGCGGTCCGTGTGGTCTGCGCGGGGCCTGCGGTACGCGTGGTCATGCTTCAGTCACCTTGTTTCTGTGGTCGTTTCGACAGGTTCACGGTCGGGAGAACCGGCGGACTCCGCGTCGGCGGTGGTCACGGCGAAGCCGGCGAGCCGGGGCAGGAGGACGAAGCTGAGTGCCACGCCGAGGCCCAGCACGAGGGTGGAGATCCAGAGGGTCCCGTAGCCGTACGCATGGGCCACCGTCAGCCCGATCGGACCGCCGACCACGAAGGCGGCGTTCCAGGCGAAGAAGTACGAGCCCTGGTAGGTGCTGACACGGCCGGCCGGGGCGCGGTTGGCGATGAACGTGGCCGACATCGGCGCCCACAGCACCTCGCCGAGCGTCCAGATGACGGTGGCCACGACGAACGAACCGAAGTCACCGGCCAGTGCGTTGGCGCCGAACCCGACGGCGATCAGCCCGGCGGCCATGACGAGCGGCGTCTGGTCGCTCATGCCCTTGACGACCCGGGGCACCAGGGCGAGCAGCACGATGGAGAGGACCGCGTTGGCGGCGAACACGATGCCGATGTCGCCGGGTGTCAGTCCGCTGGCCCGCATGTCGAGCGGGAGCGCGGAGTTGACCTGGAGGTAGATGCAGGCGAGCAGGAACGTCAGGACCAGGAAGGCGACCAGGACCGGTGACCGGAACGGTTCGGCGATGCCCGCCACCGCGCGCCGCAGTGCCGACGCGCCCTGCTTGCGGCCGGTCCCCCGGTCCGCGTCCGCGGGCATCTCGTCGGCGGGGAGTGCGCAGATCAGCACCGCGTAGACGGCGCTGCACGCCGACCACACGATGAAGAGGGAGGGCGGGTGGAAGGCGAGGAGGAAGCCGGAGATGACCGGGCCGAGCGACATGCCGACGTTGAAGCCGACGAGGAAGAGGCTGTAGGCGCGGGAGAACTGCTCCGCCGGGACGATCTTGGAAATGAGCCCGGCGCCTGCCGGTCGGTCCACCGCGGACAGGAAGCCGGTGATCAGGGCGAGCGCGCAGAGGAGGACCACATGCTCGGCGACGGCGAACAGCAGGGCGGAGACCGCGGTGACCGGCTGCGCGGCGATGATCGTGCGCCGTGGCCCGATGAGGTCGGCGACGGCGCCGCCGACCAGCCCGGAGGTGACGACACCCGCGCCGAAGAGGCCCACGATGAGCGGTGTGGTCCGGTCGTCGACGAGCTCGCCCTGCTCGAGATAGAGGATCAGGAAGGCGGGCGCCAGCGTCCCGAGCCGGCTGAACGTCTGCCCGAACCACAGCAGCCAGAAAGTCTTGGGAAGGACCATCAGTTGCACGCCGTTCGGGTCGGCGTCCGGCGTGGCGCCGGACGTGGTGTCGGTCGTGGGGACGCGGCCGGAACGGGGCAGGGGTCACGGCTGAGGCTGCTGTACGCGAAGGCTGCCGAGACCAGCGTCATATGGCGGTGCCAGCCCGGATAGGAGCGGCCCTCGAAGGCACGCAGCCCGAAGTCGCTCTCCAGGCGCTCCAGCGTGTCGGTGGTCGCGGCGTGCAGCCCGGCCAGGCCCAGCAGGTCGGCGACGGGACGGTGGGCGAGATCGGCGAGCCAGACCTGTCCGGTACGGCACGCTGCGGGGTCCCATTCGGCGAAGACCCTCAGCAGGGGCCGCGTCCCGGGAAGCCTCACCAGCCCGGTGAGGACGGTGACCTGCCGTGCGCCGGCGCCGCGGATGCCCCCCGGCACCCCGGCACCCTCCTCGCCTGCCGGCGTCCGGGCGACGCCGTGCGTGCCCACCTCCTCCTTGCGCGGACGGCGGGAGCAGTGCAGGGCGAGAAAGCGCTGTGCCGCGACGGCTCCGTCCGTGCCGCCGGGCAGTTGCCGGTCCGGGGCGGCGGGCACGAGCGGGAAGGAGTCGGGTACGGCCACCACGAAGTTGCGGCCTGTCGACATCAGGCCGCGGACGACCTCGTCGGCGTCGGCGTACCCGGTCAGGTCGACGACGACCGGCAGGCCGGCGAGGTCCCGGCGTCGACCGGACTCCTCGGCCATGTCCAGGGCCTGGGCCGCGGCCGAGTCGGCCCGGCCGGGGCGCACGGTGTCGGGAATCCGGGCGCGACGGCGCTGCTGCGGGTCCTGCGACCACTCCTCGGGGAGGAGGAGCCGCCAGTCCACCGGTACGACCTCGCTGTCCGTGGACAGGAAGGCCCCGATCCCCACCTGGCAGTTGACCGTACGCCCCGCCTGCGGCACGAATCGGCGGTGGACGCCGCAGGAGCGGTCGCCCCGTTTGGGGAGGACCACCGGGCCGATGACCAGGGCCCGGGGGCGGGTGCGCCGGCCGACCCAGCGGGCCAGTTCGGCGCGCACGGGTTCCCATTCCCACGGGCTGGCGTTGACGAACTGGTGCAGGGCCTGGGGCGCCGTACTGGAGTCGGAGACGGTGGCCGCCAGGCGGCGCACCGTTTTCTTGCCCGGTGTGGTGAGCAGGCCCCGCATATAGGCGTCCGCCCATCTCCGCTGATCGGCCCGGGGCAGCCGTCCGAAGAGAACCTCGGTAAACGCGGAGACCGATGCCCATGCCTGCGTGGTGTGCTGCGTAGCCATCGCGCGTTTCCCTCCCTCTGGTGTCGCTGGTGCCGGCGCGGTATGGGCCGGTACGTAAAACATAGAGAACGACCTCTATGTTTTCAATCCCGCGGTGCGGGCCGCTGCGACTTCGGGAAGTTCACCGGCCCGCGGCGGCCCGGGTGTTCAGCCGGAACGCGCCGTGCGCAGCGCCTCGTTCCGCAACTCGCGTGCCGCCGTCTCCGCCGTGGCGCTGTCGCCGTCCGGCACGCCGTACGTGAGCGACAGCGCCAGAGCGCCCCTGAGCACCGACACATGCAGAGCCCCCACCGCGGGCGTCGCCTTGCGGTTGACGGCGGTACGGAAATCCGCCACGCGTGCCGCGTGCACACCGAGCGCGACGTCGACGGAGCCGGCGTCGGTGACCCTGATGTCCGGGCCCGTCCCGCCCGCGGCCTCGGCCTCGACCGCCCGCCTGATCCGGGCGTGCTCCCGGCGGGCCGGCCGCCATGCCGCGTCGGCCGCCCGCAGCGACGCGGCGTACGCCCGGGCGTGGTCGGCCGTCGGGCCGCCCCCGATCCGCAGCGCGGCGGCCACCTCGTGGAGACAGCACCCGGCGTCCGGCATCATCACGCGCTCGGCGTACCGCCCGCGCAGAGACACCGTGTTGGACAGTACGACCTCCTCCTGACCCGTCCTACGGGCATGGATCCGGGCCAGGGCAGCCGCCAGGAACTGACCCGGTGTGATCCGGCGCTCGGCGCACCACCGGTTGAGGCGCAGGCTCTCCCGCGGCGGCAGCGACAAGGACACGACCCCCGCCCGGCGTTCGGACCACGGCGGCCGACGCCGCGGGGGCTGCCGGGCCTCGCCCGGCCGGCCGCCGGCGGCCCGCGGGTCGAAGGGCACCGGGGGCGGCGCGACGTACGTCAACTCGTCCGCGGCGGGCGGGAGTCCTTCGACGGCCGGCCGGACACCGTCCACCGCGGCCTCCTTGAAGAGCAGGTCCAGCAGACCGCGGACCAGCCGCCCGGTGGAGTGCGCGTCGGACAGGGCGGGGTGGACGGTGAAGTAGAAGCGCGTCGCGGCCGGGTCCCGGCCGTGGACGACCCGGAGCCGCCACAGTCCACCGCCCGCCGGGAGCACGTCGTTGACCTCGTCGGCGAGCCGGTCGGCGGGCGAGCCGTGGCCGGCCGGCCCGCCCTGAATCAGCTGTCCGGGGCCCGGGCCCGGACCCTGCTGGAACCACAGGCTGCCCCGCACCTCGCCGATCCGCAGCGAGAGCAGCGGAAACCTCCGGACCCACAGAGCCACGGCCTGCGCCACGTACTCCGGGCAGAACTCGGCATTCACGGTGAAACCCGTCGTGGCCTGGGTGTCCCCGTGCATCAGCGCGTGCTGGTAGGCGAAGGTCGCCTCGATGTCGCCGAGCCGGCGCACGTCCCTGACGGCCGTCACCCTTCGACCGCTGCGGTCACCGGCCGCGGCCAGTGGATCCGGTTCGACAGGGTGACGCCGTGGCTGGTGAACTCGAGCGTGACCCGGTCCTGGTCGGTCATCCGGTAGCCCCCGTGGAAGCTGCTGCGGTCGGCGCCGATGAAGACGTAGTGCACCAGGCCGGGCCGGCGCAGCGTGCCGTACGAGAACAGCTCCGACATCATGCCGCCGAGGCCGTAGTGCAGGGCCTTGGTGCCGGTGGTGAAGCCGCCCTGCCAGCCCGGCCCGCCGTCGCGCTCGACCGTCACCCGGCCGGTCACCCGCTGCGGCGGCTCGTCGAGGAAGAGCCACGGCGCGACCGCCGCGTCACAGAGCTTGGCGTACGACAGGTGCCCCTGGTGCCGCTTGAACCGGCCGATGTCGGTGAGATCGTTGCCGAAGGTGTAGCCGGTGTAGCGGGGTTCGCCCGCGTCGTCGGTCACGTACACGAGGACGATCTCCGCCTCCTCGCACAGGGCGACCGCGCTCGACGGCACGGCCAGGTCGTCGCCGGGCACCTTCAGACAGTCGCCCATGCCCTTGAGGAACCAGTTGGGCTGGGACTGGGTGTCGGCGCCGACCTTGACGTTGTGGGTCTGCATGAAGCCGCTCACCATGGCGTCGCCCGCGGACGCGGGCATGAGCGGCGGACGGAACCGTACAAACCCGGTCTCGAAGTCCGGTACGGTCACCCGTCCGCCGCCCGAGGTCAGCTCGGCCACGAGCGCGGCGCGGTCGCGCCCCGCCGCCAGGGCCGTCCGCCGCAGGTCGGTCTCCTCGGCGAGCGGGTACAGCACCAAGGGCGCGCCGGGCTCGGGCTTGTCGAGCCCGACGTGCCGTCGGCCTCTGTAGGTGCATTCGAAGAACACGGACATGACGCATCTCCTCAGGAAGACAGGAAGGCGGGGAGCAAGGGAGCAAGGGAAAGGGCGGCACGAGGAAGGCGCCCGAAGGCGCCGCGGGGCTCGGCGGGGGCGGCGGGCTCGGCCGGGGCGGAGCCGCGAACGGCTCAGAAGTCCCGCACGAGCCAGCGGTCCGCGGCGGCGTTGAGCGCCATGCCCCAGCCCGCGCCCTCCGCGGGCGAGATGGTGTTGGTGCCCCGGTCCACCGCCGGGCGCGGCAAGACGATCATCTCGGGGAAGAAGCGGTCCGACTGCCCCGCCTCCACGGTCAGCGCGCCGGGGTGGTTGAAGGCCAGCGCCCGGCCCGCGTTGATCAGCGGGCCGACCTCGGCGACCTGCACCCCGATCTGGTACCGCAGACCGTTGGACCTGGCGTAGTCGACGAGCCGGGCGGCGCGCAGAGTGCCGCCGTTCTTCGCCACCCGGATGTTGACGGCGTCGCACGCCTCCGCCTCCACCGCGGTCCTGGCGTCGTCGGCACCGCACACGGATTCGTCGAGCATGACGCCGATGCCTCCGCTGCGCCGCAGTTCGCGCAGGCCGGCCCAGGAACCCTTGGGCAGCGGCTCCTCCACGTAGTCGGCCCCGCTCTCCCTCAGCCGCCAGGCGTACGGCAGCGCGGTGGTGGGCGTCCAGCTCATGTTGGCGTCGACCATGATCGTGACGTGGTCGCCCACGTGCTCACGGATCGTCTTGACCGTGCGGGCGTCGTGCTCGTTGTCCTCGGACGCCTTGATCTTCACGAAGTGGAACGGGCCTCGGGTGTCGAGGAACTCCTCGACGTCGATACTCAGATCGAGCACCTGGGAGACCCGCATCGGGCCGTCGGACGGCCCGTCGGACGGCCCGTCGTCGTGCCCCGGCAGCAACTGCCGGGCCGTGAGCCCGAGTCGCTGCCCGAGCCAGTCGAGGACCGCGGTTTCGAGAAGGCAGATCAGATTGTTGCCCCCGGTGACGGCGAAGGTCCGCGCGAACCCGTCCCGGTGCAGCCGCTCCAGAAGCTCCGCCGGCGCCGCACCGGTCAGCAGCGCCAGCAGCGCGTCCAGGTCCACCTCGCGCAGGGCCGCCGTCACCCCGGCGGTGGTCTCCCCGGTGACGTAGGCGCGGGGCGCGCACTCGCCGATGCCGCTCACGCCGTCGGCGTCGAGGCTCAGCACAAGGCTGTCGGACGTCGTGCGGCGTGCGGCGGGATGGTCGAAGGAGGTGCTCATGGGCAGCTCCACCCGGTACAGCCGGGCGGCACACGGCTCAGGCATCCCGGTTCAGCCCCTGGAGCAGGGTGTACGTCGAGGTCCAGTCGACCAGTCCGTCGCTGACCGGGGTGTAGAAGAGATAGTGCTTGTCGGTGGGCAGCTTCATGATGGAGCCGCGGCCGGACATCATCGTGTGGAACACCTCGTGGGTGGCGTCGAGGTCCACGATGGGGTCGGTCATACCGGAGACGAAGACGGTCGGCACCTCGGGGAGCTGCCGCTTCGGCTGCAGATAGAGCTTCTCGAGCTCCAGCAGGGTGGCCCGGGAGCGCCGGGTGATCTGCCGTACGGCGAGGTCGTCGTCGTCGATGAAGTGCTGGTACTTGACGTCGTCGGTGAAGTCGGTGGCCTTCAGACCGGCGTCCCACAGCTCCTCGCCGCGGTCGGCCGCGGCGGCACGCAGTTCCTCCTCCCCGAGCGTGGCGTGCATCCTGCCGAGCCACGTCGAGCAGAAGACGGCGGCGTCGTAGCGCGTGGTGAAGCCCTCGTGGTGCATGAGGGCCGCCATGAAGGAGCCACCGAGGCAGTGTCCGAAGAGCGACAGCGGCACGTCGTCGCCGATCATCTCGCGGACCATGGCCACCGCGTCGGCGTAGTCGCCGAGCACGGTGGCCGTGTCGGGTATCTCATGGCGGTCACCGGGGCTGATGCCGCTGCCCCGCCGGTCGAGCACGAAGAAGGCGATGTCGTTGTCGGCGAACCGGGGGCCCACCTCCCACAGCCAGCCGGCGTGGCTCTGCAGTCCGTGGAAGTAGAAGACGGCGCCCTTCGTGCGGCGCGGCCGCCACAGATGGAGTGCCGGGCCGGATCCGTCCGGCCGCAGGTCGATGATCTCGCGGCGGATGTTCTGCGGGGGCCTGTTGATGACGAGCATCTGTATCTGTCCTCTCAGCGGCCGACGATGTCGGCGACGAAATCGGTGTCCTTCTGGAAGGGCTTGAACTTGTACTGGGTCGCGTTGCCGGCCTGTCGACGCGTCTCGCTGTACTCGCTGATCGCGTCCTGCCGCACGGGGACGACCTCCATGGCGCCGAGGCGTCCGCTGTCCCGCTTGGAGGCGTACTCGATGTTGATCTCGCGCAGCGCGCGGTCGACGGCCTCCGAGAGCTCCCGGCCGAGCGCAGTCGAGGGCTCGGCCACCTCGGTGACGACCGTGTAGGAGGGCGGCTCGCCCCACCGGGGGCCGCACATGTACAGGCCGGTGTCGAGTCCGCAGGCGGCCAGTCCCTGCATGATGGCCTGGGTCACCTGCGACTCGGTGATCTTCTCTCCGGTGAAGGAGTGGAAGACACCGTCACGGTGGACGAAGTGGATCCAGGGCGTGCCGTCCATGATCCGGTCGACGCGGTACACGTCGCCGGTCCACATCCGGTAGAAGCCGTTCCCCTGCGACATGATCAGGTGGTAGTCGCGGCCGGCCTGCACCTCGTCGAAGAGAAGGGTCTCGACCTCCGCCCCGGCGTCGACGAGCTCACCCAGCGGCACATCGGCCGGTACGAACTCGAAGTACGCCTGGTTGACGGCGAGCGGCTGGCTGTCCAGCGAGTCGTCGATGGGAATGGTGGTGACGCCCTCGGTCCCGCAGCCCATGAACGGCAGCTTCGCCACACCCGGCAGCACGGCGTCCAGCTTTTTCCGGTACAGCTCGGCGGACGCGGACAGCCAGCAGCTGTACAGGGTGAGCGACGGCCAGACGTCCTTGAGGCTGAAGTCGCCCAGCGCGAGGACCCGTTCGAGGTGGCGGGCCGCCGCCTCGTCCGGCTCGGTCCACGGCTCGCCCTCCAGCGTGCCGTCACGCAGGTCGCGCACCAGCGCCGGTCCGTGCTCGGCGACCAGGTCCCGCAGGGAGATCAGGGTGCTCGGGTTGATCGCCGATATGTAGTGCAGGTCGCGGCCGACGAGATGGCGGATGCGGTGGTACATCCTGCCCGCGTGGGTGGCGGGCGCGTCCGGGCCGAACCACGGCGACGTGTACCACGGCGGGTTCCAGTCACGGCTGTTGATCTGCGGATGGCGGTTGCTGATCGCCTGGTGCTCCACGCCGTGGACGAAGTCGTACACGTCCTCGCGGACCGTCTGGGTGTCGAGGGTGGCGTAGGGGTGCGCGAGAAGCTCGGGGTGGTGCTCCAGGTAGGTGCCCCACATCGCCTTCATCGCCGGGATGCGGTACGTCAGCAGCCAGTGCAGGGTGTACGGGACCCGCTTGGGCACACCCGTCGTGCCGCTCGTCTTCAGCCAGCGCAGGACGGGGCTGCAGGACAGCACCCCGCCCTTGGTCCGCGTCTCCCGGTCGATCTCCGGCACGAAGTCGGCGTACCGCATGACCGGCAGCACCGACCGGAAGGCGGCGGGGTCGGCGGGGCCGGCGGCGAGGACGTCGTACCCCTTGTCCTTCCAGTGCAGCGAGCCGGCGCTGATCTCGATGAGGTCGGCGAGGACCCGCGCCTGCGCCGCACCGGGGTCCTTGAGGTCGCGCAGGAGGTCGTCCCGCGCCTGCCGGCACTCGTCGACGAAGGGGTCGCGCCGCGCCGTCCAATGGTCCTGCCACTTCGGTGTCATCACTGGTTCTCCTTGAAGTTCTTCGGGCTGTCGCCGCCCGCATCCGGGCAGGCGTGAGCGCCGCGCGGCACGAGGTGCCGAACGGTGAGGTGAACAGCTGTGAGGTCTGATGAGCCACGTCGCGCGACTCCGCGCGACGGGTGCGGCGTACCGGCCGTGAGCTGCTGCCGGTACGCGTGTCGTGCTTCACGTGACGGGCCCGCCGGAGACGGGCCGGCGTGCGTGCCGCGTCAGGAACCGGGCCGGCGTGCGTGCCGTGTCAGGAATCGGGCCGGTTCGGGGCCGGACTTTCCGGGCGCGGGGTCAGGTGGCCGTGCGGTCCGGGCGTGATGCCGGGAGGCCGGACGGCCCGGAGCAGGCCGGTCCGGGCGCGGGTCAGGAGGCCGGCTGGTCCGTCCCTCGTCCGTCCGGCGTCGGGGCGGCTGCGAGGGCGGCCAGCTCCGACAGGTCGTAGAGCGCCTGCCGCTTGGTCCCGTAGCGGGTGATCCTGCCGCGGCGGGCCCACTGCCGGATCGTGCCCTCCTGAACGCCCAGCGCCAGGGCGGCGAGGGACGTGGGCACGCACTTGCGCTGCTTCGCGGTCACGCCGCCTCCTTCATGGCGAGCCACTGCCGCGGGGTCAGTACGTGCCCGGCCCCGCACACCGGGCCACGCAGCACCAGGTCGTCGCCGCCCCGGCGGGGCAGCGACACCTGGGCCTCGCAGCCGGGTTCCACACAGGCACCGAGCGGTACGAGGTCGGCGGACCGCCGTACGTCCAGGTCCCGCAGCCCGGCCGCCGCCGCGGCGATCTCGTCGGCCATGCGGCCGGCGGCCGGGTGCGCCACCAGCCAGTCCTTGTGCCCGGTGAGGAACGCCGTCATGGCGGTGACGGTGCGGCGCGGCGGGGTGGTGGACGGCCGCTCCTCCGCCACCAGCCGGGCCCACGAGGAGAGGCGGGCCACCGCGTCGTGGCGGGAGTCCACGGCCTTGGTGCTCACCGGCAGGGTGTTCTCCCTGCTGCCGGTGACGCGCGGGGCGAGCCCGCCTTCGGCGGGCGTCAGGTACTGCTCGCTCTCGCGGTGCAGTGCGGGCAGCGCCGCCAGGTCGCGCAGGAACGCGCGGAGGCAGGACCCGCAGAGCCGGGCGCCCGGCTCTGCGCGGCGGCTCGGCAGGCCACCTTCCTGGGCGGCCCTGCGGCAACGGGTCGATGTGCACTGCGAGGGGATGCGGTCGGCCACGGTCTCATCACCTTTCCGGGAGGCAGGCGGGATGTCCGAGCGGAGTCGGACGACGGGTCTGAGGAGGGGTCTCACGACGGACCCGAGGACGGGTCCGAGGTCGAACAGGAGGTCGCCGCACGGAGATCGCACAACTCGGCGGCAACAAAAAAGCGCCGCACGAGGCGACGCGACGGCAGTTCGGCGGCTCCTGGAAAAGGGCAGACTGCCTCGCGAAGAGGCGTTACACAGCTGCATGGCTCACCGCAAGGCCTTCCCGGTGGTCAGTTTTCCCTGACTGCTCATCAAGTCACGGTCGCGCAACTGCGGTTGACTGCCCGCAAGCACAGCACCGCCCGCCCGTGGGACACGGGCGGGCGGCAGTGACAGCACGGCGAACTACCGGGGCAGCGGCAGGCCGAGGACCCGATCGCGCAGGGCGGGGAAGTCGGCGCGGGTGCCGGCGACGAGCCCGGGGTCGAGATCCACGAGCAGTGTCTCCTCCCCCGGCCCCGCCTCGGCCACCACCTCGCCCCACGGGTCGACGACCACGCTGTGCCCGGCCTGTTCGATCCCGGCGTGCGTACCGGCGGTGCCACAGGCCAGTACGTACGCCTGCGACTCCACCGCACGTGCCCGGGCCAGCAGCGACCAGTGGGCGCGCCGTGCCGCCGGCCAGCCGGCCGGGACGACGAGGAACTCGGCGCCGGCGTCGACCAGCAGCCGGAACTGCTCGGGGAAGCGCAGGTCGTAGCAGGTGGCCAGGCCGACCGTGACACCGAGGCCGTCCAGCGGCGCGGTGACGATCTCGTCGCCCCGTGCCATCAGCGCCGCCTCCCCCTTGTCGAAGCCGAACCGGTGGATCTTGCGGTAGGTCCGGTGCAGCCGCCCGTCCGGGGCGAAGAGGAGCGAGGTGTTGTGGAGCGTGCCGTCCGGGCCGCGTTCGACGACGGATCCGGCGTGCAGCCAGACGCCCGCGTCCGACGCCGCGGAGCTCATCGCGGCAGCCGTCGGACCGTCGAGCGGCTCGGCGTGCTCCGCGAAGGCGTCGAAGGCGAAGGCCCCGACCGGCCAGAGCTCGGGCAGTACGACGAGGTCGGCGCCGTCGTGTGCCCGTACGAGATCGGCGACCCGTTTCCGGCGTGCGTCGGCCGGCTCGTCGGGCCGTACCTCGATCTGGACGAGGGCGGCGCGCAGAGTGGTGTTGTCCATGGGCCGGGGCCTTCCTTTCACGGGGCCTTCCTTTCAGCGCAGGTGGGAGGCGCCGTTGAGGTCGAGCACGGCGCCGCTCGCCCATTCGGCCCCGGGGGACGCCAGCCACGCCACGGCATCGGCGATGTCGGCGGGTTCGGCGATGCGCCCGAACGGGCTCTGCGCCCGGACGGCTTCGGTGGTGGGACCGTCGAGCATGGGCTCGGTCAGGTCCGTGAGGACGAATCCCGGTGCGACGGCGGTCACCGCGATCCCGCGCGGGCCGAGCGACTGGGCGAGGGACTGTGTCAGGGCGTGGACGGCTGCCTTGCTCGCGCCGTACGCGGGGGCCTCGGGCTCGCCCCGGTGGGCGCCGCGCGAGCCGACGTTGATGATTCGCGCGCCCTGCGGGCCCTGGACACGGCGCAGGAGGTGGTCGACCAGGCACCAGGTGAGGTTGGCGGTGCCGAGGAGGTTGACGTCGACGACCCGCTGCCAGTCGGCCCGCCAGTCGGCGTAGGACGTGGTGGCGATGGGCTGTTCGGTGTAGATGCCCGCGTTGTTGACCAGTACGTCCACGGCACCGAGTTCGTCGACGGCGGTGTCGAGGACGGCCCGGGCCTGGTCCGGATCGCCGATGTCGCCGGTCACCACGGTGTGACCGGTGCCGGGCAGGGCCGCGGCCACGGCCTTTGCGGCGGCGACATCGGCACGGCAGTGCACGGCCACCACATGCCCGGCGGCGGCCAGCCGCTCCGCGACGGCGGCTCCTATACCGCGCGATGCGCCGGTGACGAGCGCGTGGCGTCGAATCATGTGCGGTGTCTCCTTCAGGTCAGCAGGTCTCGGCACGTCCGTGTGGACGGCCCGCGGTCGGGTGCGCACAGGGGCTGCCGGGGAGCGCCGGGAAACCCGTCGAGCGTCAGGGTCCACAGACAGCCGAGCTGTTTCTGTACGCTGCCGGCCGGGTGACCGGCCCGGATGAACGCCTCGGCCCCGGCCATCAGATACACGGCGAGCAGTTCGAGGTCCTCGGCATCGCCCTTCAGGCCGTCCGCGGCGCGGATCCGCTTCAGCAGGTCCCGCAGTGCGGCGGTCCACACCGAGTGCCAGCGTTCGTGTGCCGTCGCCCGTTCCTGGGCGAGCCGCGCCGCGGCACGCACACTGACCTCCGCGCCCAGCAACCGGATGGTCTCCAGGCAGAGTTCGACGACCGACCGGAGATCGGGAGCGAGCTCCGCGATCATCCGGTCCAGTGCTTCGCGGGTGACGGTCTCGCCTTCGGCGCAGACCGCCACCGCCAGATCCGCCTTGGTACGGAAGTGAAAGGTCAGTGCTCCCATCGTGACCCCGGCAGCCTTCGTGACCGCGGCCAGCGAGGTCCCGGCGTACCCCTGCTGGTCGAACTCGGTCGCGGCTGCGGTGATCAGAGCATGACGTGTGTGCTCGGCCCTTGTCTGTCTCACCACGGCTCACCCTCGGTATGCAACTGGGCTGGTCCGGAGGGGCCGTCGTACTGCAGACCTGGGCCGCGCACCACAACCAGTGGTCGGGAAACTACCCCCGGCCGGACCGGCAGGCGTCCGGGCGGCCCATATCCGGGACGGCTTTAGCATCTTGCTCACCATGCGGGACGGTCCGCGGACGCGCGCCGGGCCGTCCGGCGAGGTGTGCGCGGTACCAGGGGGCGGCGTCGGCCAGCCGCGCCAGCGGCCCCGGGCCTTCCGGGCAGCCCGTCAGCCGCCAGATCTCCTCGCTGAGGTACCAGTGGTCCCCTGCCACGAGCGTGAACTGACGTTCGCTCAGCCGTCCCGGTGTCCTGCGCAGTCTGCGCAGGCATTCCGCCCACGGCAGGTCTCCGCTGCCCGCCGGCAGCACGTCCAGTTCCGCCAGGCACGCCAGCAGGTCCCGGTTGCGTACGGGCCGGGGATGACTGGCGTGGTGCACCCCGTGCGGCAGGGGGTCCGGCGAGCGTGCCAGGGTCCCGATCAGCCGGGCCAGGTCTCCGACGTCGACGAGCGACGCCTGTCCGCGACCGCCGTCCCAGGCGGCCGGGACGCGCTGGAGGAACTCGGCCAGCGCCGGGACCACCCACTGGTCCCCGGCGCCGAGGACCAACCCGGGCCGCAGCACGACGGCGCCCGCGTCCAGGGCGACCCGCTCCCCCGCCAGCCTTGTTCTGCTGGCGGGGGAGACCGGATCCGGAGTGACCCCGTCGACGGGAATGCCGCGATGGGGTCCGGCGCCGTACACCGCGGCGGTGGACAGGTGGACGATCCGTCCGACGCTGTGGCGCCGGGCCTCCGCCATGACCGCCCGGGTGCCGTCGACGTTCACGGCCGTGCATTCCTCTTCGCTGCCGACGACGCGGGAGGCGAGATGGACGAGGACGTCGGCGCCGTCCAGCAGACCCCTCACCGAGCGGGGGTCCGTCAGCTCCGCCGTCACCCGTTCCAGGTCCGGTACGTCCTCCGTGCCGGGGCGCACGGTCCGGACCGCGGCCCGGACCGACACGCCGCGGCCGCTCGCGCCGTCGCGCAGCAGGTCCCGCAGGACCGCCCGGCCGACGAACCCGGTACCGCCCGTCACCACCACCCGCGTCCGGTTCACGAGGCGTCGGTCTCCTCACCGGCCGGGCGGGGGTCCAGGTTCAGCCCGGCGATGACCTCGGGCGGCGCTATGGCGGGCAGCAGACAACGCCACATCGTGCTGATCCGTTCCGGGAGGTCGACACGGCCCGAGGAGAGCCGGGCCATGATCTGCGTTCCGGTGTAGGCGCCGACGAGGACCTGGGAGAAGGCGACTTCGTCCACGTCGGGCCGCAACTGCCCCTTCTCGCGGGCCTTGACCAGCTGCTCGCGGAACTGGTCCGCCCACCAGTCGTAGATCGAGTAGTCGAGCAGCTCCGCCTCGTTCTGCTCCACCGCCAGCCGGACACCGGCGCGGAAAAGCACGTTGTTCTGCATCTCGACGGCCAGGTACTGACACATGTCCAGCAGTTGCTGCAGACCGGACTGGTCACGCGGGAAGTCGAGCTCGGCGGCCTGCTCCACGATGACCGCCCTGGCCAGGTCCTCCTTCGACTTGAAGTGAAAGTACATGGCGCCTGTGGTGACGCCTGCGCGCGCAAGGATCCGGTTCAGACCCGCCCCGGCGTAGCCGCTTTCGTCGAACGTCTCCGCCGCTGCGCGCAGGAGGGCTTCGCGCGTGCGTTCCGCGCGCTCCTGTCGTGGTCGCGCCATGGGCTGCCTCCGGGAATCTCTCGACAAACAAAAAGAACGACCTCTATGTTATTCGAGCGACCTCGCTTCGTCACACCGAGGGCCCGCCTCTCGGTCCCGCACGTCAAAACCGCATTCCATTGGGGGAGCCATGCAGTTGAGCGTCACACAGGGTCACGAAACCATCACTCTCCTGCCCGTCTCGCAGGAGTACACGCACAAGACGAACACCGGGGAAGTACTCCTGCGGAGCTGGCAGCCGGTCGCCGACGACACCTTCACCGTCACCGCCGAATGGCCCGACACCCACAGTTTCTACGCCCCCCGCAACGGCCTCCACGACCCGCTCCAGCTCAGCGAGACCATCCGCCAGACGCTGCCGCTGCTCTCCCACGGCGCCTACGGGGTGCCCTTCGGCCACCAGCTGCTGTGGCAGGACTTCAGCTGGGAGATCGACCGTGAGGCGTCACGCTCCGACGGCTCTCCCGCCGAACTGGAGCTGCGCATACGGTGCTTCGACGTCACCTACCGCAAGGACCGGGCGTCCGCGATGTCCCTGAACATCGAGGCCGAACGGTCGGGCCGTCATCTGGCCACCGCCCGCACCCGGTTCACCATCCAGGACCCGACGGTCTACCGCCGGCTGCGCGGACGGTACGCCGACAAGGCCGCCGCCAACGCGGGCGCCGTCCCGCTTCCGCCGCCGGCCGCGAT
Organism: Streptomyces peucetius; assembly: GCF_025854275.1. Lineage (NCBI taxonomy): Bacteria > Bacillati > Actinomycetota > Actinomycetes > Kitasatosporales > Streptomycetaceae > Streptomyces > Streptomyces peucetius. Next base: position 3,284,917 of record NZ_CP107567.1, read on the forward strand.
GAGCCCCTTCGGGCGCGACTCGTTCGCGGACGTCGTGCTCGCCTCCACCGACCTGCCCCACCGCTGGCAGCTGCGGGCCGACACCGCCCACCCCATACTCTTCGACCACCCCGTCGACCACGCTCCCGGCATGCTGCTGCTGGAGGCGGCCCGGCAGGCGGCGCTGGCCACCGGCCACCCCGAACAGCGGGTCGTGCTCGGCATGGCCTCCGTGTTCAGCCGCTACGCCGAACTCGACTCCCCCTGCTGGATCACCACGGAGCCGATCGCGGCCGGGGATGAACAGCGTCGCGGGGAGTGGAGCGCACAGGGTGACCGCACCGCGAACCGGGTGCGTGTCTCCGCGGAGCAGAACGACCGGGAGATCTTCTCCTCCGAGGTGACGCTCGCTCCGCTGCACCCGGCGCCGCTCGCCTGACGGACCCTGCGGGGGCGCTCGTGCCGGCCGGCACGAGCGCTGGCCCACCGGCGGCGGGTACGGACGCCGGCCGGTTCCTGCGCCGGTGCCACGACCGTCGTGCGGTCAGGCCGAGTTGCCGCGTCCGGCTGCCGCACAACAAGAGAGAGCCCCTGCCGGACGAATCCGGCAGAGGCTCTCAGCTGCGGTGGACCTGTGGGGATTTGAACCCCAGACCCCCTCGATGCGAACTATCGGCGGGGCGGTCGCTGAGGTTCGCTGTGGTGGTCGAGCGGGTTACTGAGACCGCTGGCTGGTCGGCCGTGGTCGCCGTGGTTGCTGTACTTCACTGCTGTACAGCAACCATCGCTAGGGCCAGAGCAACTTATCGAGGATGATCGCCGCCACTGCAGAGAAGAACCACGGCTTCCTGACGCCCCGGACAACAGCATCACGGTCCAGTTCCCTGATGAGCACCACCAAGGCGAACATCAGGAGTGCGCCCGGTAGCAGGCCAACGACGGGTTCGGTATGCCGAGATGGTAACCAGGTGCTGCGGCGTCACGTCCTACTCGTCGCATGCTAAGTGCAGGCAGCCAGGCCACATCCACCGCAGGTGAACTGCCCCCTGACAGGCAACTCGGCAGGCGCCGTTCTCGTGAGGCTTGGCCGCCAGCGACCGCTGTTCCCTGCTGTTCCCGACCGGACGGGCGCGGGAAGGGCGCGGTCTCCTTCCGATCCGTAGCTCTAGCGAGAACGGTCAGCAACGGTGGCCCGTCAGCCTCCCGGGACCGGCAACCGTGAGCGGGCGAATGTCAGGCGGCCGCTGCGGCCAGCTTCGGGTTCGGGCCGTGCTCGTTCTCCTCCGGCTTGCCGTCGCTGGCCAGGAAGACCAGCAGGACGATAGCGCCCACCAGCGGGACCAGGGCGATGAGCAGCCACCAGCCGGAGCGTCCGGTGTCGTGGAGGCGGCGGACGCCGACGGCGAGGCTGGGGAGCAGGACGGCGAGCTCGTAGATCCCGGCGATGACGCCGGTGCCGAGGAGGCTGAGGTCGATGACCATCAGCGCGATATAGATGATCGCGCTGATGAGCGTGAACATCCAGTATTCCTGGCGGCGGGCGCGGCCGCTGAATGCGGCGTACTTCTTGAGGACGTCGATGTACCAGTGCATGGGTCCCCCCAGGGACGAGCGGTGGAGGCCGGTCCGAAAAGAACAAGCCAGCGCGGAATGTAGATGGCTTGATGCACACCGGTCAAAAAGTTATCGGGCAGCGACCGATCGGTGATCACGGTTGGCTCGATAAGCCCTGCTTTCACGCCAGATGCGACTCAAGGGGCTGACCACGTTGTGCCATTCCATGTCGCCAACATATGAGCAGCTTGGGCTTTGCGGCAGCCTCTGCGTAGACGTCAACAGAGGTCGGTGTAGCGGCTTTGGGCGGGAGCTGCCATGGGGCGAGAGATCGGGGCCCGTAAGCTTCCCGCGACTCGGGCAGTCTCTGGACCTGCCCGCAATAGCCCGATGTGGGCCCCGATCTTCGAGGCTCGCCCCATGGTGGCTGCCTAAAGCCGTGGAGCCGACCGCCCCAGCCCTGCCGGCCTTTCTCTGACGGCTTGGTGTCCGCGCTCGGTGCGCCGCCGCCCGGCCGGGGCAGCCCGGCGAAGACAGGGGCTGCCCCGGGCCGGGGGCAGCGGCGCGCCGCGCTTGCGCGGCGCCTTGAACCCGTAGAGAAGGTTTCTACTCACTCCGCCCAGTGGCATCGGGGATGAGCCGACTGGTGAACCCCTGGGCCTGCAAGCGCTCGTAGGCATCCTGGACGTCCTGTGGAACGTCCTGGCTGATCATGAAGCCCTGGGCCGGATAGATCAGTAGGCGCTGAAGCGCTCCGACGAGCATGTCAACGACGAGTCGGGCATCACCGATCGAGCGGACGTAGTCGGCCAGGGGCATGGGTGCTGACGCGCTGACGAACTCGACTTCTGGCCACAGCTTGCGCGCCGTGGCGTAGGCCCGACGTTCCTCGTACGGCTTGCTCACCAGCAGTACGGACGACACGGGGACGCCTTGCTCCTCCAGTAGTGCGCGTGAGAAGCGGATGTTCTCCCCGGTGTTCCGGGCCCGTGGCTCCACGAGGATGGCGTCGTCGGGAACGCCAAGCTCGATGGCACGCTCCCGGTAGTGCTCGGCTTCCCCGCGGGGCATCCGCTCGCGAGTCGTTCGACTGGTGGCTCCCGTGAAGACGACAACAGGCGCCATGCCCTGGCGGTACAGATCGGCAGTCACGTCGGCTACGCCTAGGTCGTGACTTCCCAGGCCGATGACGACGGAGCACGGCCGCGGGGCGTGTCCCATGAGCTGGTAGTCCCACAGGTGTTGGGCATCCTTCATGACCGCGTCCGACAGGGTCATGAGCCCTCCTTCGGCTGCGCCGAGTCCGGCACCTTGAAGTCGTACTCCCACGCGAACCGCGAGGCTGCGTGGATGCCTACGGCGAACTCGACCACGGTCCCGTCCGCCGTGTAAGTAGTCCGGTGGAGCTCCATGACCGGCTCACCTGGTGGCAGTTGCAGGAGCTTGGCCTCCTCGGCCGTGGGCACGCGCGCGAACAGTGCTTCTCGCATGTGGTCGATCTCGTACCCGGCGTCATAGAGCACCCTGTAGCCACCGCCCCTGCCGGCCGGTCCGGGCGTCGGGTCCACCAGACGCGTCCCCTCGACATGCTCCGGCCGGTAGTAGCTGGTCAGGGAGTGGGTCGGCTGCTCACCCTCCTTCACCAGGCGGGCACGGGCATAGACCTCGGAATCTGCTGGGACACCGAGAGCTTCGGCAACCTTGGGCGGTGCCGGGACGCGACTGACTGTCTGGGTCTGCTCGTTGCGGCGGAAGGCACGCCCCGAAGCCACGCGGTCGGCAATGAACGCGACCTCGTCACCATCGCGCCACTTGGCCTTGTCGTAGCGTCCGATGCCGAGACGCTTCAGCGGCGCCTGCTCGCGCACCACCGTGCCGTGTCCGCGTGAAGACGTGACGAGACCTTCAGCCTCCAGAGCCTTATAGGCGGCATGCACCGTCGACTTGGAGCCCTCACCCTTCTCCACCAGTTCGCGGATATGGGGAAGCTGCTGGCCAGGCGGACGCTCGCCGCTCCTGATCTCCTCAGCCAGCCGGTCCGCCAGCTCTCGCCACTTCGGTGCCACGGGGCCTCCTTCGCCTACACCGCCAGTGAAGCACAGTCCTAGGACATTGGCAGTCCTGGGACTGCGCTGCATTCTTAGGTCAGGCGCTCGCAGTCCTAGGACAGTGAAGGGGTCGTGTGGCCTCGTGCGCGTTGACTCAAGGAGTGGCTATGTCGTCCTTCAAGATCGACACTTCGACCGCTGTCGTGTTCGTCGCCGTGGAGCCGAAGGCGAAGGTCATCAACAAGCAGACCGGTGAGATCGCGGTCGACCGGGAGACCGGCGCGAAGATGATGACGGTCGGCCTGACCATCGCGGACGAGGGTGAGGCGAACCTCTACACCGTCTCGATCCCGGAGACCGGTGTCCCGGAGGGGATCACGCTGGGGATGCCGGTCAAGGTCGTCGGCCTCAAGGCGCGAGACTGGGAGAACACCTTCAACGGTGAGAAGCGGTTCGGCATCGCCTTCCGCGCGGTCGCGCTCGTTGTCCCGTCCGTCAAGGGCTGAGCGGCATGTCGACCACGACGCTCCTCGTCTTAAGTCTGGTGGTGGTCGCCGCGGCTCTGGTGCTGCGGCGGCTGCGCCCGGCCTGGTACTGGCTGAGCATCGGCGTCACGCTCGCCACGCTCCGCCTGGTGGTCCGATACGCCTCGGTCATGGACGCGTGCGGGCTGACCGTTCCGCCGTCCCGGCTGCGGCTCACCCTCGCCCGGCTCACCAATCGGCCGGCACCCGCGTCCCGGCCGCCGCGCATCCTCAGCTTCCGCCCGACCCGCACCGGCCTGGTACTGCGGGTCAAGCTTCGGCCCGGTCAGGACGCGTTCGACTTCGCGGCCTCCACGGACCGGCTGCGGCACTCGTTCGCCATGCACGGCATCACGTCCCGTGAGGTCAGGTCGGGTGTGGTCGAGCTGCGCATGACCGGCTACGACGTACTGGCACGGGTGCACATGCCCGCCAAGGTCGAGCGGGAAGGACTGCGCATCCCGGTCGCGCTGCGGGAGGACGGAGCAGTCCACTACCGCGATTATCGGGAGGTGCCGCACGCGCTGAACCTCGGCGCGACGAAGTCGGGCAAGTCTGTCTACCAACGCCACCTGGTCAAGGAACTCGCCTCCCGGCATGTCGCTCTGGTCGGCATCGACTGCAAGCAAGGGGTGGAACTCGCCCCGCTGGCTCGCCGGTTCTCCGCGCTGGCCGACAACCCGGACGATGCGGCCGACCTGCTGGAAGCTCTCGTGCAGCGCATGGGCGACACGTATCAGGTGATCCGGCGCGAGCAGCGCATCAGCGCGGAAACCCCGGATAAGGAGATCACCGCCGACCTGTGGGGCCTGCCGGAGAACCTGCGGCCGGTGCCGGTCGTGCTCCTGGTGGACGAGGTGGCCGAACTGGCGCTGTTCTCCAACACAGCGGAGAAGAAGCGCCGCGAGCGGATCATCACCGCACTTGTGCGCCTCGTGCAGCTCGGCCGCGCTGCCGGTATCTACGTGGAGATCTGCGGTCAGCGCTTCGGCGCCGAACTCGGGGACGGCATCACCATGCTCCGCGCCCAGCTCACCGGCCGCCTCTCGCACCGGGTCAACGATGAAGCCTCGGCCAAGATGGCCTTCGGCGACATCTCCCCTGACGCCGTGCTGGCCACGACACAGATCCCGGTGGAGCGTCCCGGCCTGGCGGTGGCCGGTGACTCCTCGGGTGGCTGGGTCCGCATCCGTCCGCCGTTCACGACGATGCGCCAAGCGGTGAACGCCTGCACCGCCAACGCTCACCGCACCCCGGTCCTCGAGGGCATGGAGGCTTTCCGGCCGGTCCTCCCTGACCTCGCGCCGGTGGAGATCCCGGCCCCGGCCTCGGCGTCCAAGCCTCTCACCGCCTGACCCCTCTGCTTCTCCCTCGGTTGGCGTGACCGCTTCGCGCCATGTCCCTACCCCCGCCATGCCCGAAACGGCTCCCGGGGCCCGGCGACCGGCCCACATGCCTCGCCCGGCCCCGGCCCCAACCCCTCAAGGAGGTGAAGACTCATGTTCCGCTCGATCCGACTGGACGCCGTCCTCGTGCAAGCCGTGATCGCCGGTGCCCTGTCCTTCGCCCACCTGCACGACCTCGCCGCCGCTGCCGGACAGGACGGATGGAAAGCCTGGGCCTACCCCGTCTCCGTCGACCTGCTGCTCGTCGCAGCCTGGCGACGCCTTCGCACCCTGCGCGCCCAGGGCGAACCCGCCCGCGCCGCATGGACCTGGTTCGCCGTCGCACTCGCGGCCTCACTCGGGGCCAACGTCGCCACCGCGGGCCTGCTCGACCTGAACAACGTGCCCGACTGGCTGCGCATCCTCGTCGCCGGATGGCCCGCCCTGGCCTTCCTCGGCGGCACCCTCCTCGTCCACTCACCCACCACCCCGACCGCTACCGCCACTGAGCCGGTCGAGCCCGAGCCGCTGCCGGTGGTCGAGCCGGTGACTGTGCCGGCCGAGCCCGCCCCGGAGCCGGTCCCGGCCCTACCCGCCGCACCGCCCCCGGCTGATGTGCCGCCCGCGCTCGTGGACCATGCCCGCAAGCTCGCCGACGCCCACCGCGCTACGACCGGCAGCCCCATCGACGCCGCCACCCTGCGCGACCGCCTGGGCCTGCCCGACCTGATGGCCGACCAGCTCGCCGCCCACCTCACCTGACAGGAGAAATCTCGTGCGCAACTCGACCCGCCACGCGCTGGAACGCGCCGCCGAACTCACCCGACAGGGCCGCCTCGTGGAGGCCGTGGCCACGGCGGAAGTCGTGATCAACGCCGCCGACGAATTCGAGTCCGCCGACATCCGCCAGTGGCTCACCGACCACGCCGACGACTTCACCCGAGAGGACTGACCGCCATGCCCGCCCGTGACTTCTTCCACTCCGTGATGCGGATCGGCCCCGTGCAGATCGGCACCCACCGCGACCGGCGCGGCCGCACCAAGCACGCCGCCGTCTGCTCCCGCGACAACTGCGGCTGGTCCGCCGACTACTCCACCGCCTCCGCCGCCCAGCTCGCCGCCCGCACCCACCGCTGCCGCGCCAACTAACCCGAGAGGCCCGTCGTGAACGTCGAACTTCCGCTGATCATCCTCGTCGCCATCTTCGGCTACTTCGGCATCAAGCTCATGCGCCCGCCGACCTGGCTCATCGTCGTGCTCCTCCTCGGCGGCTTCCTCCTCGCCGACACCTTCCTCGCCCCCGCCATCGAATCCGGCACCCGCACCGGCGTCGACGCCGTCAACGGCACCACCAAGTAACCCGACCAGACCCGCCAGAAGGGAGATCCACCATGCTTCGCCCGCGTATCCCGACCATGCCGACCCCGACCGGCATCGTCTCCCCGCTCATCCACCCGGCCCCCGCCTCGGCCCAGCTCGAGCAGCACCAGACCGCCACCGGGTGCGCTTGCCAGCACACCGCCCCGGCCTCGGCCGTCGTCCCGGCCCCGGCTGCTCAGGCGGCGCCCGCGGTCCGGCTCAGCCCGACCGGCCTCCTGGTCGCTGTCGGCGGCGGTGCCGCGGTCGTCCTGGTCGTCGGCGCGGTCCTCGTCTCCATGCTCCTCGCCGTCGCCATCACGGCCGCCTCGGTCGCCGTCTGCGCCGTCGTCCTGCGCTCCATGGTCAACAGCACCACGGGCACCGCGCGCCATCGCTGACCGGCCCTCCGGGCGGCCCTGAAACCGCCAAGTCTCCGCCGCCCGGACGGCCAGCCCCTACCCGATCTCATCAACCGGAAGGACCACCCATCATGCAGCACCGCCCTGTCCCGGCCCGTATCTGCCCGTCCTGCGACGGCTTCGCCTCCGCCTCGATCACCCTCGGCGGCCGCGACCACAGCGGCCAGCGCCGCACCATCACCGCCCACTGCCGCACCTGCCACGGCACCGGCACCGTCCCGCCCCTGCGCCAGCTCCTCGAGGACGCCGCCGACACCGCGTTCACCCGCTGACCGTTACGGCGGACCTCGCACCCACCGCCGACCAGCCCGGCGTGCACGTGACCAAGACCGCCCGGGACTTCCCCGCCACCGGCACCTACGCCTGCCACTGCGGCGCCACCGGCCGCGCCAAGGGCGAGGACAACGTCCGCGACCTGGTCGCCGAGTGGATCGACCACCGCAACACCTGCCCCCACCGCTAACCCCCGCCGGGGCACCGACCGCACTTCTGCCGGCCGGTGCCCCACCCCCCTTCCGACCTTCGAGAGGAGGACTCTGCCTTGACCACCACCACCACGCCGCCGCCGCTGCGTGACCTCGCCTTCCTCGCCTCGCTCGGCACCATGCCCGGCCTCATGCGCCAGCTCCGCGGCCTCGGCGGCTGCACCACCCCGATCCGCCTCGACGGCCACCGCACCGACGTCCACACCACCACCGGAGAGATCCTGCACCACCTCACCGCGGCCGACCTGCCCGCCGGGAACCTCCTCGTGCGCTGCAACAACCGCCGCGCCACCCGATGCCCGGCCTGCGCCGAGACCTACCGCCGCGACACCTACCAACTCATCACCGCAGGACTGCGCGGCGGCAAAGGCACCCCCGAACGCGTCGCCACCCACCCCAGGGTGTTCGCCACCTTCACCGCCCCCAGCTTCGGCCCCGTCCACAACCGCCCCGCCAAAGGCCGCTGCCGCTGCGGCACCACCCACCCCGCCGACGCCCCCGAACTCGGCACGCCCCTCGACCCCGAACGCTACGACTACGAAGCAGCCGTCCTCTGGAACGCGCACGCCTCCAAGATCTGGGCCCGCTTCTCCATCTACCTGCGCCGCGAAGTCGCCAAGCGCGCCGGACTCTCCCAACGCGCCTTCAAGGAGCACGCCCGCGTCTCATTCGCCAAGGTCGCCGAATACCAGCGCCGCGGCGCGATCCACTTCCACGCCGTGATCCGCCTCGACGGCCCCGACGGCGGCGACACCCCGCCCCCGGCCTGGGCCACCGCCGAACTCCTCGCCGACGCCATCCGCGCCGCCGCCACCGCCGCTGACGTGCCCGGCCCCGTCATCGACGGCCGCGCCCACACCTTCGCCTTCGGCACCCAGCTCGACATCCGCCCCATCCGCTCCGCCGACTTCGACGGCCCCGCCGAACTCACCGAACGCGCGGTCGCCGCCTACATCGCCAAGTACGCCACCAAAGGAGCAGAAACCGCGACCGGCACCCTCGACCGCCCCATCAAGTTCCTAGCCGAACTCGGCCGCAAATCCATCCCCGAACACGCCCAACGGCTCATCCGCACCGCCTGGACCCTCGGCGCCCGCAAAGACCTCGAAAACCTCCGCCTCCGCGCCTGGGCCCACATGCTCGGCTTCCGCGGCCACTTCTCCACCAAAACCCGCCGCTACTCCACCACCCTCGGCGCACTCCGCCAGGCACGCGCCGAATGGCGACGCCTCCAAGCCACCATCGCCCGCGAAGACCAGAACACCGTGCCGGCCGAACCGCAGGACGACGACACCACCCTCGTCCTCGCCCACTGGACCTTCGCCGGAACCGGCCTCGGCCGCGCCGAGGAATGGCTCGCCGCCTCACTCACACCCGACACCACAGACATGGAAGGAGCCGCAGCATGACCACCACCGTGATCGAGCGGAAGTGGCACACCACCGCCGAGGTCGCCGACATGCTCGGCTTCGGACTCTCCAAGACCAAGATGCTCGTGCTCACCGGGGAGATCCGCTCCGTGAAGGTCGGCCGTAACCGCCGCATCCTCCCGGCCTGGGTCGACGAGTACGTCGACCGCGTCACCACCGACGCCGAAGGGTGGGCGGCATGAGCGGCAAGCGGGGCAATGGTGAAGGCTCCATCTACCCCTACAAGAACGGCTACGCGGCCTACGCCTGGGTCGACACTCCGGAGGGCAAGCGCAAGCGCAAGTACGTCTATGGACCGACCCGTTCGGCGGTCCATGAGAAGTGGGTCAAGCTCCACGCTGAGGCGCGCAAGGGCCCCGTGGCCACCAGCTCGCCGACGCTCGGCCAGCACCTCACGTACTGGCTCAAGGAAGTGGTACAGCCGGACCTGAAGCCCAAGACGGCAGAGACGTACGCGATGCACGTCCGGCTCTACATTCGCCCCGGCCTCGGTGACAAGCGGCTCGACAAGCTCACCGTGCGGGACGTGCGCACCTGGGTCAATGCGCTGTCGGACCAGTGCCAGTGCTGCACTCAGGGGAAGGACGCAAAGCGACCCGCTGATGAGCGGCGTTGCTGTGCTGCCGGCCGATGCTGCGAGCAGGTACCGTCCCGGCGCACGGTGCAGGATGCGCGTGCTGTCCTCCGTTCGGCCCTGACCAACGCCATGACGGAGGAGCTGATCACGAAGAACGTGGCTGGCCTCGTCAAGGTCCGGTCTGGCAGGAAGCGGAAGCGTGAGCCCTGGTCGGTCGAGGAAGCGCGGGCGTTCCTGGAGGCTGCCCGCACGGCGGCTGACCCGCTGTACCCGGCCTACGTGCTGATTCTCGTGCTCGGCTTCCGTCGCGGTGAAGTGCTCGGCCTGACGTGGAACAGCGTGGACCTCGATGCGGGAGAGATCCGGGTCGAGCACCAGCTCCAGCGGATCAACCGCCAGTTGGTGCACGACGAGACCAAGACGGAGGCATCGACCGCGACGCTTCCGCTCCCACAGATCTGCGTGACGGCGCTGCAGCTCCGCCGGGAAGCTCAGCAAATCGCCAAGAGGGCCGCGGGCGAGTTGTGGACGGACTCCGACTTCGTGTTCACCACGCGCTACGGCACGCCCATCGAGCCGCGGAACTTCAACCGGGCCTTCACCGCCCGGTCGGCCAAGGCTGGCGTTCGTACGATCCGGCTGCATGACACCCGTCACACCTGCGGGTCGCTCCTCGCCGCCCTCGACGTGCACCCCCGGATCGCGATGCAGATCCTTCGGCACAGCAAGATCGCGGTCACGATGGAGGTGTACACCCACATCCCGTCCGAGGCCACGCGCAAGGCGCTGCGGAAGCTCGGCAAGCACCTCGGCAGGCAAGATCAGACCTAGTTGCTGTACTTCGCTGCTGTACGACAGGCGAGAGCCCCTATCGGATGACTCCGATAGGGGCTCTCAGCTGCGGTGGACCTGTGGGGATTTGAACCCCAGACCCCCTCGATGCGAACGAGGTGCGCTACCAGACTGCGCCACAGGCCCTTGCAACGAGTGAAACTCTAGCATCCCGATCGGGGTGCTTGGAAATCCGTTCCCGGCAGGTACCCGTGCAGGTCACGGACCCGCCGGGAGGCGGGGTCATTCGTTGGCCGCACGCGGCCGGTCCTCGTCCGCGTACTGATCGAAGAGCGGCGTGCGGCCGCGGTCACGGGCACGGCGCGGCTGGGTGCCGCGACGGCCGGCGGGGCCGTCGGCGGCCGGGTCCGGCGTCTCGCGCCGGTCCGGCGTGGGTTCGGCCGTCGAGGAGCGGGCCGCGCTCCACGTCTCCGGGTCGCTGACGTCCACACCGCTCGACGCGCGCGGCGCGACGGGAGCGGTGACGTACGTCGGCAGCGGCACCGGGACCGGTTCCCAGCTGTCGCCGGTCACGGGACCACGCTGGCGCTGCTGGTCCACCCACTCGGCGTGGTCGGTCTGCTCGACCAGCGCACGGCGGCCGGCCTCCTGCGGGGAGAGCTTCGGCGCCGGCTCGGGCTCCGATCGCTCCACGGGCTCCTCGTCGCCCGGCAGGGGCACGTCCTCGGCCGCCTGGTGGCGGCGGGGGCGGTTCTCCCGCAGCCGCTGAGCCGCGACCTCGGCCCGCCGGCGGTCCATGGTGAACGCGAAGCGCCGTCGTTCCTGGGCACGCATCTGGACGATGTAGGCGCTGAGGAGCACCGCCGGCACGGCGGGCGCCCACAGGAAACCGAGCCCTCCGACCGCCGCGACCACCGCGCCGAGGGTGAACGCGAGGAAGAGGACCGTGGTCGTACGTCTCCGTCGGGCGAGGACTTTGCTGCGCCGCGCGCGCTCGGCGGCCGCGGCCCGGTCGGCACGCCACTCCGGGCTGGGGCGGCGGGCGGAGACGCTGCCGGCGGGCCGGCCCGTCTCCTGCTCGGCGCCCTCGGGGGCGTCCCGGTGGATTTCGGTGCGGGGCGCGGCGAAGGCCCGGACGTCCACGGAACTCAAACGATCCGTGGCGGCATCCGGGTCCGCGTCGTGCTCGGGCTGCTCGGCGGTACGTTCCCGCAGCTCCTTGGCGTACCGGCGCTCCATCGCCGCTCGTCCGGACAGCAGCCGGATGGCGGTGGAGAAGCGTTCCGTCGGACGGGCTTCGTTCAACTCGTCCTGCCTGCGGAGCCACATCGGCACCAAGTAGGCGGCCCAGGCCCCGACGATGACTGCGTAGATGAGGCCGCTGCTGCTCACGCAACACACCGTAGAGGGATTCGCACCAGGGCATCCGCCAATTGGCCCGGTGTGTCGCACGATCTGGCTGATATCACGGAAGTTTTTTGTGATTGTTCGGATCGATCCATGGCCGAGCATGACCAGTTTCGAACACTTATTTTATTCCCCTGGCCGTTCCAGGTCGCGTCCGGTGCCAGCGGTTGACCATCCCTTCCGGCACCTCCTCGGCGGTCAGCGCATAGACGAGGTGGTCCCGCCATGCGCCGTCGATGTGGAGATAACGGGGGCGCAGACCCTCTTCGCGGAATCCGAGTTTCTCCACGACGCGGCGGCTGGGTCCGTTCTCGGGCCGAATGCAGACCTCGATCCGGTGCAGGCCGATCGAACGGAAGCAGTGGTCCACGGCGAGGGCGACGGCCGTCGGCATGACCCCGCGGCCCGCGACGCCCCGGTCGACCCAGTAGCCGACGTGGCCCGAGCACATCGAGCCCCAGGTGATCCCGGCCACGGTCAGCTGCCCGACAAGTCCGCCCTGGTAATCGATCACGAACGGCAGCATCCGCCCCGCGTTCGCCTCCGTGCGCAGATGGCGGACCATCTGCCGGTACGTCGGACGCTGGATGCCCGGGCCGCCGGGGGCGGGTGGCGGGATCGTCGCCTCCCAGGGGCGCAGCCAGTCGCGGTTGCGCCGGTTGACCTCACGCCAGGTCCGCTGGTCGCGCAGCCTTATGGGGCGGAGGGTGACGTCTCCGTCCGCGAGGACGACCGGCCAGCTGACGCTCATGACTCGCCGGTATGGTCGCCGCCGCGCAGCTGTTCGACGGCGTGGCGCAGAATCCGCTCCAGGACCGCGAGCCCGTCCCGCACTCCGCCGGTGGAACCCGGCAGATTGACGATCAGCGTCCGGCCGGCGACACCGGCGACGCCGCGCGACAGCACGGCGGTGGGCACCTTCTCGCGTCCGTGGGCGCGGATCGCCTCCGGGATGCCGGGGACCTCGTGATCGAGGAGCGCGCGGGTGACGTCGGGGGTCCGGTCGGTGGGCGAGATGCCCGTGCCGCCGGTGGTCAGGATGACGTCGTACCGGTCGGCCACGCCCTCGCGCAGCGCCTCGCCGACCGGGTCGCCGTCGGGGACGACCCGGGGGCCGTCGACAGCGAAGCCGAGCGAGGTGAGCTTCTCGGCGATGAGCGGGCCGCCCCTGTCCTCGTAGACTCCGGCGGACGCCCGGTTGGACGCGGTGACCACGAGCGCCCGGTAGGGGGCGGTGGCGTGGGCGGCGGTCATGCGTGCGCTCCCTGTGTATCCGGCGCTCCCCCCGGGCCCTGCGCTCCCGCCGAGCCCTGTGGTTCCTGTGACCCCTGCGACCCGCGCGACGCCGGTGAGCCGTGCGGGTCCTGGGGCCCATGAGGTGCCGGCGACCCGTGCGGTGCCTCACGGGTCCAGTCGCCGGACTTGCCGCCCGTCTTCTCCTCGACACGGATGTCGGTGATGACCGCCGCCTTGTCGACGGCCTTGACCATGTCCACGACGGTGAGGGCTGCGACGGAGACCGCCGTGAGGGCTTCCATCTCCACGCCCGTGCGGTCCGTCGTCTTCACGGTGGCGGCGATCTCTACCGCGTCGTCGGCGACCGACAGGTCGAGCTTCACACCGGAGACGGCGAGCGGGTGGCAGAGCGGGATCAGGTCGGGCGTGCGCTTCGCCCCCATGATCCCGGCGATCCGTGCCGTGGCGAGGGCGTCGCCCTTGGGAACCCCCTCGCCGCGCAGCAACTCCACCACGTGCGACGAGACCAGGACGCGGCCGGTGGCACGCGCCGTGCGGGCGGTGACGTCCTTCCCGGACACGTCGACCATGCGGGCCGCCCCCGCCTCGTCGATGTGCGTCAGCCTGCCTTGCGTGCTCATGTACGCCTGTGCTCCCGGTCCGGGCCCGACGGGGCCTGTGTGGTGTGCCACGGTACCGCCACAGGGGGCCGGTCAGCCCAGGAGGACCACACCGACCTCAGCGCCGGGCTCCACCGAGGTCTCGGCCTCGGGAATGACGATCAGACAGTCGGCGTGGGCGAGCGCCGCGATCAGATGGGAGCCGGCGCCGCCGACGGGCGTGACGCTGCCGGACTCCGCGTCGTACGTGCCGCGGAGGAACTGGCGCTTGCCGGCCGGGGAGCCGAGCGCCTCGTCCGCCTTGAGCACGGCGCGCGCGGTCGGGCGGTGCACGTCCGGCAGGCCCATCAGCGTACGGATCGCGGGGCGGACGAACAGTTCGAAGGAGACGTACGACGACACCGGGTTGCCGGGCAGGGCCAGCAGCGGCGTGTGCTCCGGGCCCATGGAGCCGAAGCCCTGCGGCTTGCCCGGCTGCATGGCGAGCTTGCGGAAGTCGATCCCGCTGCCCGGCTCGTCCTCGTCGCCGACCGAGGAGAGCGCCTCCTTGACCACGTCGTACGCCCCGACGCTCACCCCGCCCGTGGTGACCAGCAGATCGGCACGGACGAGCTGGTCCTCGATGGTGGCGCGCAGGATCTCCGCGTCGTCGGTGACCGCGCCGACCCGGTAGGAGATCGCGCCCGCGTCGCGTGCGGCGGCGGCGAGCGCGAAGCTGTTCGAGTCGTAGATCCGGCCCTCCGTCAACTCCGCGCCCGGCTGGACGAGTTCGCTGCCGGTCGACAGGACCACCACCCGGGGGCGGGGTCGGACGCGCACCGTGCCGCGGCCGATGGCGGCGAGCAGCCCGATCTGGGGCGGCCCGAGGACCGTGCCGGCTTCGAGGGCGAGGTCGCCCGCCTGCACGTCGCTGCCGCGGGCACGCACATGGGCGCGCTCCTCGACGGGCCGGTGGACGCGGACCTCGCCGCTCGCGCCCTCGGGGGCCTCGCCGGCCGGGCGCATGGCCCGGGCCGCTCCCCCGCCGGTGCCGCCGTCGGTCCACTCGACGGGGACGACGGCCTGCGCGCCGGGCGGCAGGGGGGCTCCGGTCATGATGCGGGCGGCCTGGCCGGGGCCGACGGTGGGCAGACCGTCGCTGCCCGCGGCCACGTCGCCGATGACGGTGAGGACGGAGGGGAACTCCTCCGTCGCGCCCGCGACATCGGCGACCCGGACCGCGTACCCGTCCATGGAGCTGTTGTCGAAGGGTGGCAGCGCGACGGGGACGGTGACGTCCTCCACGAGGACACAGCCCTGCGCGTCCGGCAGTTGCAGCTCGATCGGGTCGAGCGGGCGGATCGCTGCGAGGATGTCCTCGAGGTGGTCGTCGACCGACCAGATCGTGCTGCTCACGGTCCTACATCTCCTCGTTCACAAAACTGCGAAGCCAGTCCCGGAACTCCGGGCCCAGGTCTTCACGTTCGCACGCGAGTCTGACAATGGCACGCAGATAGTCACTGCGGTCGCCTGTGTCATAACGACGGCCCTTGAAGATCACGCCGTGGACCGGGCCACCGACGCTCCCCGCCGGGCCCGTGGCCGCCTGCTCGGCCTCCGCGAGCTTCTGGAGGGCGTCGGTGAGCTGGATCTCGCCGCCGCGGCCCGGCTCCGTCTCGCGCAGTATGGCGAAGACGGCCGGGTCGAGGACGTAGCGCCCGATGATCGCCAGATTGCTGGGCGCGTCCGCCTGCTCCGGCTTCTCCACCAGATCGGTGATCTTGACGACGTCGCTCTCGCCGGTGGGCTTCACGGCGGCGCAGCCGTAGAGGTGGATCTGGGCCGGGTCGACCTCCATCAGCGCGATGACGGTCCCGCCCTCACGCTCCTGCACCTCGACCATGCGCGCCAGGAGCGGGTCGCGCGGATCGATCAGGTCGTCGCCGAGGAGGACCGCGAAGGGCTGGTCGCCGACGTGCGGTTCGGCGCACAGCACGGCGTGGCCGAGGCCGCGCGGGTCGCCCTGGCGCACGTAGTGCATGGTGGCCAGGTCGCTGGACTCCTGGACCCTGGCGAGCCTCCCGGCGTCGCCCTTGCGGGAGAGCGCCTCCTCGAGCTCGTAGTTGCGGTCGAAGTGATCCTCGAGGGGGCGCTTGTTGCGCCCAGTGATCATGAGTACGTCGGAGAGGCCCGCCGAGACGGCCTCCTCGACGACGTACTGGATCGCGGGCTTGTCGACCACAGGCAGCATCTCTTTGGGAGTGGCTTTCGTGGCAGGCAGGAACCGGGTGCCAAGGCCTGCGGCGGGGATGACAGCCTTGCTGATCCTGAAGTGCGACTGAGTCATGCGGAGACAATAACCGCTGGACATGGGGGGAAGATGATACTCCGGTTAACTTCGTCCCCATAAAGCGGTGTACAAGATATTTACGGATGGTCAATGAATGCCGACATGTCGGAAAAGAGTGAGCTGCGGGCGGAACTCCTCGGTGCACGAAGGGCCCTGTCGCCACGGGACGTCCGGGAGACCGCCGCAGTCCTCGCGCGGCACGCTCTGGAGCTGCCCGAGCTGGCGGACGCCGGCACCGTCACCGCCTACGTCTCGGTCGGCCGCGAGCCCGGCACGCGCCCGCTGCTCGACGCGCTGCGCGCCAGAGGGGTACGCGTCCTGCTGCCGGTGCTGCTGGCCGACAACGACCTCGACTGGGGGACGTACCGGGGCCCGGAGCACCTGGAGCCCGCCGGGCGGGGGTTGCTGGAGCCGGACGGGGAGCGGCTCGGCCCGGACGCCGTCGTCACGGCGGACGCCGTGCTGCTGCCGGGCCTCGCGGTGGACGCCGGCGGTATGCGGCTCGGGCGCGGCGGGGGCTCGTACGACCGTGTCCTCGCACGCCTGGCCGCCGCCGGGGCGAATCCGGCGCTCGTCGTGCTCCTCTACGCGAACGAGGTGGTCACGCGGGTTCCGGTGGAAGCGCACGACCACCCCGTGCACGCGGTGGTGACGCCGGGCGGCGTCACCCGGTTCACGGAGCCGACTGCCCCGGCGGGTGGAGCGTGAGCGTGTCGACGGCCCCGGCCGAGACCGCGTCGGCGCTGTAGGCCCAGCCCAGCAGTTCGCCGGCGGCCCACTTGTCGGTCTGGTCGGTGTAGTGCGCGCTGTACGCGTGGCCGGATGCGCCGGTGAGGTTGATCCACCGGGACTCGTCCCAGTCGCCGACGTTGACGACCATCCGCATCGAGGGGACCCACACGACCTCGTAGCCGCCGGCCGCGTTCCAGCCCGTGGCGTTCACCGCGGCCTCGCCGCCGCCCAGGTTCCACGGGCCGCGGTTGAGCATGAACTGCAGGAAGCCGGGGCCCGCGGTGCCCAGCGTCTGGTTCCTCAGCGTCAGCTGGTGCAGACGGCCCCAGGTCCAGCTGGAGGCGTCCTTGCCGAGCTTGGCGGTCAGCTCCCAGCGGGCGTCCACCATCGCGCGGCCGAGCAGCTCGTCACGCTGGTCGGTCGCCTTCTCCGTACGGGTCCGCGGTGACTGCCACCACGCGTTGTCCTCGTCCTTCAGCAGCCGGCGCACCACCTCGAACCAGCGGTCGCCGCCGTCCGGCTGGGCCGAGTCCGCGTCGCGCCCGCCGCACTCGCGCACCCGCTCCTCGAGGTCGTCGTCCGGGGCGGTGCTGTCGGCGGGCCGGACACTGAGGCACTCGCCCTCGACGCGCAGCTCCTTGGGGAGCTTGTTGCCGAACGCCAGCTTGAGGACGTTGCGCCACACGGCGTTGAAGTAGGCGGCCGCGCCCGAGTCCGGCTCCTGGGTGTAGTCCCAGCCCTCCAGCAGCTTCTGCGCCTCGCGCACGTACGGGTCGGAGATGTCGATCTTCAGCAGGTAGGGCGTCAGCAGCTTCGCGATCTCGCTGCTGTTGTCCGTCTGCATGGTGCGCATGTCTTCGGTCGAGATCTTGCCGCCGTCCTGGATCTTCGACTCGATGAGGTCGTTGATGCGCTGGCTGCGGGCGCCGTAGCCGTAGTCCTTGGTGATCAGGTACGGGTACTTCTCGTCGTCGATGACGGCCTGGTTGGCGGTGACGATGTAGCCGCGTTCCGGGTCGTACTCGTACGGCAGCTCCTCGAAGGGGATGTAGTCGGTCCACTTGTACGCCGGGTCCCAGCCGGGCGCCGGCGTCGAGCCGTCGCCGCGGGCGCGGACCGGGATCTTGCCCGGTGCCTGGTATCCGATGTGGCCCTCGGTGTCGGCGTAGATCAGGTTCTGCGAGGGGACCTCGAACTTCCGCGCGGCCTTGCGGAAGCTCTGGAAGTCGTCGGCCCGGTTGAGCTCGAAGACGGCGTCCATGGTGTTGCCGGGCTGGAGGGCCGTCCACTGCAGGGCGACGCCGTAGCCGGAGCCGCGGTCAGGCGCGGCGTTGGAGACGGGGGCCTTCTCGCCGACCTTCTCCAGTTCGTCGCTGCGGTCGGAGACCAGGGGGCCGTGGCCGGTGGAGCGGACCGTGATGGTCTTGCTGGCGCCGCCGGCGACCTTGATGACCTCCTCGCGGGTGGTCAGCGGCTTCTCCTCGCCGCCCACCACGTAGCTGTCGCCGGTGAGCTTCTCGAGGTAGAGGTCGGTGACGTCTGCCCCGAGGTTGGTGAAGCCCCAGGCGATGTCCTGGTTGTGGCCGATTATCACGCCCGGCATGCCGGAGAAGGTGTAGCCGGCGACGTCGTAGCGGCACTTCGCGGAGGTCTCACGGCAGTGCAGACCCATCTGGTACCAGAGCGAGGGAAGCTGCGGCGCGAGGTGCGGGTCGTTGGCGAGCAGGGGCTTGCCGGTGGTCGTGTACTGCCCGGAGACCACCCAGGAGTTGGAGCCGATTCCGTTGCCGCTGGGGCCCAGGAGCGCCGGGATGGCGTCGAGGGTGTCCGAGAGAGCGGACAGCTGCGAGTTCAGCCCGGAGGCGGCGTCCGCCGCACCGGTGCCCGTGCCGTTGCCGGTGCCGGTGCCGTTCCCGGTGCCCGCGTCCGTGGAGCCGCTGGAGGCGTCGTCCAGGTCGGAGGGCTTGGCCGCCGGGTCGAAGTCGCCGGTGACCTGGCTGATGCCGCCTTCCTCCACGATCGGCTTGTTGCGGTCGAACGGATAGGACGGGTAGAGGTCCTTGATCTGCTTCTCGCTCAGCCTGCTGGTCAGCAGGGAGCGGTCGATCTCGTCCTCCATGTTCCCGCGCAGGTCCCAGGCCATCGCCTTGAGCCAGGCCACCGAGTCGACCGGCGACCACGGCTCGGGCTTGTAGTTGTTCGTGAAGGACAGCGCCGCGTACTCGACCGAGATCTCCTCGGGAGAACGCCCTTCGAGATAGGCGTTGACACCCTCCGCATAGGCCTGGAGGAACTTCTTGGTCTCCGCCGAGAGCTTGGTGTCGTACTCCTGCTGCGCGACGCGGCGCCAGCCGAGCGTGCGGAGGAAGGCGTCCGTCTCGACCTGTTCGGAGCCGAACATCTCGGAGAGCCGGCCGGACGTCATGTGCCGGCGGACGTCCATCTCCCAGAAGCGGTCCTGCGCCTGGACGAACCCCTGCGCCCGGAACAGGTCCTCGTCGCTGTCCGCGTAGATCTGCGGGATGCCGTAGCCGTCCCGTTTGACCTCGACCTGGCCGCCGAGTCCTTCGAGCTGGATCGAGCCGGTGGTCTGCGGGAAAGAGGCACGCACCGTACTGATGCTCCAGTACGCCCCGTATCCGACGCCCGCGACGAGCGCCAGCACCAGGACGAGCACGAGCAGACGGGCGCGTCGCCCCTTCTTCTTCTTGGGGGAAGAGGCCGTTGTGTTGGCGGGCATCGCTGTCCTTCGAGGGGCAGGGTGGTCCTGGGAATGCTGAGGCAACTCTAGGCGCAGCTCCCGACCGGCCCGGACGCGGTATCCACAAGGCACCCATCGTCACCGGACAAACAGATCATCACATCATCAAGGAACCGTTAAAGATTAGGTAAGGTAACGAAGTGTCGCCTGCCGGTACGAAGAACCGGCCGCTTGGCGCAAGGGGAAGGATCGGCCACTGACTGTCCACCAGCTCAACGAACTCCTGCTCGTCTGCTCGCTCGTCCTGCTCGTCGCCGTGGCGGCCGTGCGCATCTCATCGCGCAGCGGCCTGCCCAGCCTGCTGCTGTATCTCGGCATCGGGATCGCGATGGGCCAGGACGGCCTGCTCGACCTCCAGTTCGACGACGCCGAACTGACGCAGGTGATCGGCTACGCCGCCCTCGTGGTGATCCTGGCCGAAGGTGGACTCGGCACGAAGTGGAAGGAGATCAGGCCCGCTCTGCCCGCGGCCGCCGCGCTGGCGACCGTCGGCGTCGCGGTGAGCGTCGGGGTGACGGCCGCCGCCGCCCACTACCTGGTGGGACTCGCGTGGCAGCAGGCCCTGATCGTCGGAGCGGTCGTCTCGTCGACCGACGCCGCCGCCGTCTTCTCCGTACTGCGCAAGGTGCCGCTGCCGCCACGGGTTACGGGAGCGCTGGAGGCCGAGTCCGGCTTCAACGACGCCCCCGTGGTGATCCTGGTGGTCGCCTTCTCCTCCACCGGGCCGATGGACTCCTGGTACATGCTCATCGGCGAGATCGCGCTGGAGCTGGCGATCGGCGCGGTCATCGGCCTGGCCACGGGCTGGCTCGGCGCCTACGGACTGCGGCACGTGGCGCTGCCCGCGTCCGGCCTCTACCCCATCGCGGTCATGGCCATCGCCGTGATGGCGTACGCGGCCGGCGCCATGGCGCACGGCAGCGGCTTCCTCGCCGTCTACCTCGCCTCGATGGTCCTCGGGAACGCCAGACTGCCGCACTCCCCCGCCAACCGAGGTTTCGCGGAGGGCCTCGGCTGGATCGCCCAGATCGGCATGTTCGTCCTGCTCGGTCTGCTGGTCACCCCGCACGAACTGCCCCGCGACTTCTGGCCCGCGGTGGTGGTGGGGCTGATCCTCACCGCGGTCGCGCGTCCGGTCGGGGTGCTCATCAGCCTGCTCCCCTTCCGCATCCCCTGGCGGGAGCAGGTACTGATGTCCTGGGCGGGCCTCCGCGGTGCCGTGCCCATCGTCTTCGCGACCATCCCCATGGTGTCGGGCGTCGACGACAACGACCGGATCTTCAACATCGTCTTCCTCCTGGTGGTCGTCTACACGCTGGTCCAGGGGCCGACGCTGCCCTGGCTGGCGAGGCGGCTGCGGCTCGGTGACTCCTCGGAGGCGGCCGACCTGGGCATCGAGTCCGCTCCCCTGGAGCGGCTGCGAGGACACCTGCTGTCGGTCGCGATCCCCGAAGGGTCGAAGATGCACGGTGTGGAGGTGGCGGAGCTGCGCCTCCCGGCCGGTTCCGCGGTCACCCTCGTCGTACGCGACGGCAAGAGTTTCGTTCCGATGCCGACGACGGTGCTGCGCCACGGGGACGAACTTCTCGTGGTGGCGACCGATCCCGTACGGGACGCGGCGGAGCGGCGGCTGCGGGCGGTCAGCCAGGGCGGAAAGCTGGCCGGCTGGCTCGGCGCCGGAGGCACGACCCGCCGCAGATCCCGCTGACCTGCACCCACTCTGGCACCCACCCGGGCACCCCCCCTGGGCGAATCACAGGAATAAGGCAGTGATCCCTGTCATTTCCCAGGAGTGTCCGGGAAAAATCCCTGTACCATGAAGGCACACTGATCGACCAACTCTGCCTGACGCAGAGCTGGCGCGACCGTATGGCGGCCGCGGAGTCCCCCGCAGTGGACCCCGGTATCTACCGCAGTTCCGCGCAAGAGGACAGCTCTCGGCGGCTCCCGACACCCAGGGGAGCGCTACCAGGCGGCAGAAAGGCAAGGACCGTGGAGTCCACGGTCGCTTCTGGCAAGCGTCCTGGTTACGGGCAGCTGCTCCGTACCGCAGGCGCCTGGACGTTCCTGCTTCCCGGGTTCGCCGCCCGCCAGCCCTTCGCCATGCTCACCATCGGCATCGTCCTGCTGGTTCAGCACACCACCGGCTCGTACGGCAGCGCCGGCGCCGTCGCGGCCGTCACCGGCGTCTCCATGGCGCTGTTCGCGCCGCAGAGCGGCAAGCTCGCCGACCGCTTCGGCCAGCGTGCCGTGCTGGTGCCCGGCGTCCTCGTGCACACGGCGTCCGGTGCCGCCCTCACCACGCTGGCCCTCGCCGGCGCCCCTCTGTGGGCGTTGTTCGCCGCCGCCGTGCCGACCGGCGCCTCCGTCCCGCAGGTCGGCCCGATGGTGCGCGCGCGCTGGGCGGCACGGCTCCAGGGCTCGCCGCTGATGTCGACGGCCGCGGCCTTCGAGTCGGTGACGGACGAGTTCACCTTCGTGGTGGGCCCCGTCCTGGCCACCGCCCTGTGCACCGGCATCCACCCGGCGGCCGGCCTGATCGCCGAATCCGCGCTCACCCTTGTCGGCGGACTGCTGTTCGCGGCCCAGCGCCGCACCCAGCCCGCACACGGCCTCTCCCCCACCGACGCACACACGAAGCGCGCCTCCGCGCTGTCCGTACCGGGCGTACGGATCCTGGCGGTCGCCTTCCTCGGCATCGGCTCCGTCTTCGGCGGCATGCAGGTGTCCTTGACGGCCTTCACCGAGGAGATCGGGCAGCCCGGCATGAACGGCCTGCTGTACGGGCTCTTCGCCGCCGGAAACATGCTCGCCGGTGTCGCGGTCGGCACCATCGCCTGGAAGACCGGGCCGCGCCGCCGCCTCGTGCTGGGCTACGCGGGCCTCACCGTCGCCGCGTCCCTGCTGTGGACGGCACACTCCGTGGTGCTGCTCGGAGCGCTGGGCCTGGTCGTCGGACTCTTCATCGCCCCCGCCCTGATCACGGGCTACACGCTCGTCGACTCGCTGGTGCCTGCCTCGGCCCGCACCGAGGCCTTCACCTGGCTGACCGGCGCGGTGGCGCTGGGCCAGGCGGCCGCCGTGACGGTGGCCGGACGACTGGCCGACGGGTACGGCGCGAGCGCCGGATTCACCGTGCCGCTGGCGGGCACCGCACTCGCACTGGCCACCCTCGTGGCACTGCGTTCGCGGCTGGTCCCGAAGGCCTCGGGACGGGTCGCGGCGCGTGGGATCGGTCACCGAGTGCCTGTGACGGTGGACTGATCCAGCGGAATACGTCAGTATGGAGCGTCGTTAGCACTCATTGAGTGAGAGTGCCAGGAGGAAGACAGTGCCGACCTACCAGTACCAGTGCACCGAATGCGGCGAGGGCCGCGAGGCGGTGCAGAAGTTCACCGATGACGCCCTGACCGTGTGCCCCAGCTGTGACGGACGCCTGAAGAAGGTGTTCTCCGCGGTCGGCATCGTCTTCAAGGGTTCCGGCTTCTACCGCAACGACAGCCGCGGCTCGTCGTCGAGCAGCGCGCCCGCGTCGTCGTCCTCGGCGTCCTCGTCGACGGCCACGAAGCCGTCGGAGTCCAAGGCGTCGTCCTCGGCCTCCTCGTCGACCGCCTCCTCCTCGTCGTCGAGCACGTCGAGCGCGTCCGGCTCCGCCGCTTGATCCTTACGTTCCGAGGACCCCGCCGCGGCAGCGATCACGGCGGGGTCCTCGGCGTGTTCGCGTGCGGCTACTGTGAGCGCCATGGCGACCAATTCGAACGCAAGCGAAGCGTCGGGACCGGCGGACATCGGTGTGATCGGCGGCTCCGGCTTCTACTCCTTCCTGCAGGACGTCACCGAGATCCAGGTCGAGACCCCGTACGGCCCGCCCAGCGACTCGGTGTTCCTCGGTGATGTCGCGGGTCGGCGGGTCGCCTTCCTCCCGCGCCACGGACGGGGGCACCATCTGCCGCCGCACCGCATCAACTACCGCGCCAACCTCTGGGCACTGAGGTCGGTGGGGGTCCGCCAGGTGCTCGGCCCGTGCGCGGTCGGCGGCCTGCGCCCCGAGTACGGACCCGGCACGATGCTGGTGCCCGACCAGTTCGTCGACCGTACGAAGTCCCGGGCACAGACCTACTTCGACGGTCTGCCGCTGCCCGACCGGACCGTCCCCAACGTGGTCCACGTGTCACCGGCCGATCCGTACTGCCCGACGGGGCGCAGGACGGTGCTCAAGGCGGCACGCGGTCGCGACTGGGAGCCGGTGGACGGCGGGACGCTGGTGGTCGTCGAAGGTCCTCGTTTCTCGACCCGGGCCGAATCCCGGTGGCACGCGGCGATGGGCTGGTCGGTGGTCGGCATGACCGGGCACCCGGAGGCCGTTCTCGCTCGTGAACTCGAACTCTGCTACACGTCGATCACGCTGGTCACGGACCTCGACGCGGGCGCGGAAGCCGGCGACGGCGTCTCGCACGAAGAGGTGCTCGAGGTGTTCGCGGCCAACGTCGACCGGCTGCGGACCGTCCTCTTCGACGCGGTGGAGGCACTGCCGGCGAACGAGAAGCGCTCCTGCGACTGCGGCAACGCGCTGGGGGGCCTGGACCCGGGCATCGTGCTTCCGTAGCGGGGCGGGGCGCCCCTCCGGCGCGGCGAAACCACCCTTGCCGGTGAGTGAGTTGTCCACATCCGGCGGCCTGTCCACAGGCCGCTGCAGGCCGGCGGCGGAACGTGGATCGTGAGGAGCGGTCGGTCACGGGCGCCGGGCTCGGGCCACTTGCACAAGGCGGTGCGCAGCATGTCCTTTCTGCCTTCCTCCCCTCCTCCCGCTTCCTCTTCCTCCTCTTCGCCCTCCTCTACTCCCTCTTCTTCGCCCTCCTCTTCTCCGGCGCCGGAGCTCCTGGGCGTGCCGCCGTTCGCCCCGCTGCGCGTCCGCGGCGGGGCCCAGCGGCTACGGCGCGCGCTGTGGCGGCAGCGGCGCACGATGGCGGCGGGCCTCGCGGTGACGGCCGCTGCGCTGGCCGCGTCGACCGCTCGCGGAGCCGACGCCTCCGGCACGGTCGCTGGGCATGAGGCCAGGGGCGGGGCGGGCGGCGGTTCGCCGGCGGCCGCGTCTCCGGCAAGGGAACGCCGACCTGCCACCGAACTGGTGTCCGCCCCCGTACGCATCGCGGACGCCGCCACGGTCCGGCTGCTGCGGCCCGGGGACCGGGTCGATGTCATCGCGGCCACCGATGCGCCCACAGGGCAACCTTCGGAGGCGAAGGTCGTGGCATCCGGTGTGCGGGTGGCCGAAGTGCCCGGCACCGGAGGCGAAGCCATGGGCGGCGGTGCGCTCGTCGTCCTCACCGTGTCCCGTGCCACGGCGACGGAACTGGCCGGTGCGGCGGCGACCTCCCGGCTGGCGGTGACGGTGTGCTGACTCGTACCGACGCAGGGCCGGGCCACCTGGGGACCGGTACGGATTGGACAAGACGGTCGGGCCCTGCCGTAGGTTGCGGAGCTGTCCCCCTCCCCAACAGCTGGTATGAAAAGAGGCTCATTCGTGAGCGAGAAAGAGCCGAGCGTGCTCGAAGGCTTCAAGGCCTTCCTGCTCCGCGGCAACGTGATCGACCTCGCGGTCGCGGTCGTCATCGGTGCCGCCTTCACCAACATCGTGAACGCGGTGGTGAAGGGCGTGATCAATCCGCTGGTCGGCGCGTTCGGCACCAAGGACCTGGACGCCTACAGCTCCTGTCTGAAGGCCCCCTGCGAGGTCGGCACCGACGGCGAGATGCAGGGCATCCAGATCATGTGGGGTTCCGTGCTCGGCGCGACCCTCCAGTTCCTGATCACCGCGGCCGTCGTCTACTTCCTCATGGTGCTGCCCATGTCGAAGTACCTCGCCCGCCGGGTTGCCGCACAGAAGGCCAAGGAAGGTGTGCAGGAGACGCTCGAGGTCACCGAGCTGGAGGTGCTGAAGGAGATCCGCGACACCCTCGTGGCACAGCGGGGTGCGGGCCCCGGGGGCGCCACGGGTACGCCGGGGGCCGACGAGGGCCGCTGAGGCGGCCGGCGCTTCGTCGGCGGTCAGATGTGGTGGGGCGGCTTCTCGTCGAGGAAGCGTGCGAGATCGGCGGCGCTGTCGCCGCCGCCGGGAGGCCGCTCACCCCACCCACGGTCCGTATCGTCCGCCGATTGCTGGTCCAGCGGATCGTCGAAGATCAGCCTCGGTTCGGGACGCTGCTGTCCGGGCTGCTTCGCGTCTCGCGGTCCGGGGGCGGGGGCGGTGCTCATACCTCCAGGGTACGGCGAAGGTCCCCCGGTGTCCCAGCCGTCCCTCGGGCCCATCCGCCACGGGTCCGGGGCCAGGTGCAGCACCAGGAGATTCATGGACGCGGGCTGCGAGCAGCGCTCGCCGGCCGGCCCGTTCAGCCGCGGGCCGCGGCCGCCGGGACGACGACGCGACGGGAACTCACCAGCGCCGGGGCTGCAGCGCTGCGGGGGCCTCCCCCGCCCTGTGGCGGACCGTCGGACCACCGGACCGCCACGCGACGGTGCCGGTCCAATTAACCTGGCGGGCATGGTCGATATGGAAAGGGCCGAAGGTCCGGCCGGCGGGCTCACGGACGTCACGGGCCTGCGGGTCGGTCATGCGCAGGTCGCCGGGCCCGGTGCGCTCAGCGGCACCACGGTCGTCCTCGCACCCGCGGGCGGAGCGGTCGCGGCCGTGGACGTCAGGGGCGGCGGGCCCGGCACCCGGGAGACGGACGCCCTGGACCCGCGCAACGTCGTCCAGCGCATCGAGGCGGTCGTACTGACCGGCGGCAGCGCGTTCGGTCTCGAGTCGGCCGCCGGCGTGATGGCCTGGCTGGAGGAACAGGGCCGGGGCGTACGCGTGGGCCCCGACCCCTCACAGGTCGTGCCGGTGGTACCGGCTGCCTGCGTCTTCGACCTGGGGCGCGGCGGCAACTGGCACGCGCGTCCGGACGCGTCGACCGGACGCGCGGCCGTGGTCGCGGCTGCCGCCACCGCCGAGGGAACGCCGGTCGAGGAGGGATCCGTCGGCGCCGGGACGGGTGCGGTGATCGGGCGGCTCAAGGGCGGCGTCGGCACGGCGAGCACCGTCCTCGACTCCGGCATCACCGTCGCCGCACTGGTCGTGGCCAACGCGGTGGGCTCGGCCGTCGATCCACGGACCGGCGCGCTCTACGGCGAGTTGGTCACCGAAGGCGCGGACCGCGCGGCACTCCCCGCCTCGGCCGTCCACGCCGCGGCCCAGCTGCGGCTGGCCGAGGCCGGCGAGAAGAACGGGCCACCACCGCTGAACACCACCCTCGCCGTCGTCGCCACCGACGCCGATCTCACCCGGGCGCAGGCGCATAAGCTCGCGGGGACGGCGCACGACGGCATCGCGCGCGCCGTGCGGCCCGTACACCTCCTGAACGACGGCGACACGGTGTTCGCGCTGGCCACGGGCTCGGTCGCACTGGACGCCGGCAGTCCGCTCGCGCTCAACGACGTACTGGCCGCGGGCGCCGACGTGGTGACCAGGGCCATCGTTCGGGCCGTGACGTCGGCCGCGGGTGTCGAAGGACCGGGCGGCAGCTTCCCTTCCTACACGGAGCTGTACGACATCGACTGACGTATCGGACAGCCGAGTTGGGGGCGCGCGGGAACTTCTGCCGTGCGCCCCTTCGTTTTACCCAACCCCGAAGCGCACTGTCGGACGGAAGCGCTACTTTTAGCAATCACCAAGTGACTTGTGGCGACGGCCTGGAGACCCCTCTTGAACGATCCCAACGAGCCGTACGGTCCGTACGACCCGTACGAGGCGACCGAGACGCACATCGAGCGACTCCTGGGTCGGGCGCTCAACTCCTTCGAGCTGCCCGACGCGACGGTCGAGCAGCTCGGCTCCGCGCTCGCGCATGCCAGTTCCCTGCACTCGTCGCACCACAGCGCATCGCTGCACCGGGCGACGTACCGCCATGCCTATCTGCTCGGTGACGGCAGCTCGCTCGTGCTGTGGGAGCTGGTGCACAACACCGGCCGCGACGGCACCGACCAGCACGAGCTCTACGCGGAGGAGTCCGAGGCACGGCTGGCGGCGTCCCGGCTGCCCGCCGGTTTCCCCGGGTTCGCCGGGACGGGCGGCGCAGCCGGACCGGGCAGCGCGCTCGGCCAGGAGCTCGGTGTCGATCTGGAGGACGAGCTGGACGCGGGACTGGAGCTGCTGGCCGCCCTGATGGCACCGCCCCCCGCCCCGCTGCCGCCGATGTACGTCCCCGACAACTCCGCCGACCACGCACGCAGGCTGCTGCGCCGGGCGGAGAACGACGACCGGCCGGGCGAGGAGACGGCCCGGCTGCTGCGCGCCGCCTTCGCCCACCACATCACCCAGGTCTTCGGTCGACAGTTCCGGGTCGCCGGGAAGGACGCGGGGTTCACGCTCTACGAGCACGCCTTCCTGCTGCTCGACGGCACGGAGCGGAGCCTGTGGGAAGTCGAGCACACGGCGACGCCGGACGGCCGCCACATGTGCGAGGTGTACGAGGCGGAGCACGACGCCCGCGCGGCCATGGAGCTCCGCACGCGGGTCCGGTAGCCCTCGTCCGGCGGCGTCCGCACCCGGTGGCCTCGCGCGGCGTCCGGCGGCCAGCCGTGCTGCCGCCGCCCGGCACAGGACCGTGCCCGTGCCACGGCAAGCGGCACGGGCACGGGGGCCGATGTCCTCGGTCGTTCAGCGCGAGAGCGCCGGCTCCGGCTCGGGGTCCTGCTCGGGGTCCTGCTCGACGTCCTCCTCGGCGCGCGGCACGGTCTCGAAGTCCGGGGAGCCGCCCTGGCCTTCCTCCGTGGTGCCGCCCTCGACGTGCTGCTTCGGCTTCGCCG
The DNA here is from genome assembly GCF_025854275.1 of Streptomyces peucetius. NCBI lineage: Bacteria > Bacillati > Actinomycetota > Actinomycetes > Kitasatosporales > Streptomycetaceae > Streptomyces > Streptomyces peucetius. The sequence goes on from NZ_CP107567.1 coordinate 3,313,404, forward strand.
GAAGGGCGAACATCACTACGAAGATCACGACCAGCACTCCGGCCACCCACCACAGCGAGCTCTCGAAGGCCTCCACGAAGGCCGTCCCCACGGCCCCCGGCGCGGACGTGTGCTCGCCGGCCGGGGCACCGGCCGACTCACCGATCGACGCGTCGACCGAGCTGAAGAAGACGAGGGACACCAGACCGAGGCCGAGCGCGGTCCCCATCTGGCCGGTCGTGTTGATCAGGCCGCTCGCGGACCCCGCGTGCTGGCGCGGCACCTCGGAGAGGACGGCGTCCGTCAGCGGCGCGACGATGAGCCCCATGCCGACGCCCATCACGACCAGCGGCAGGATCATCTGCCACGAGTGGATGGCCATGCCGTACCGGTCGGCCTCCCAGATGTAGATGACGAGTCCGGCGGCCATGGTGACCGCGCCCGCCTGGAGCACCTTGCGGCCGAATCGCGGCACCAGCAGCTGCACGGACAGCCCGGCCGCCGCCGAGACGGCGACGGAGAACGGCACCCCGGTCAGGCCGGCCTTCAGGGGGCTCCAGTCGAGCCCGGTCTGCATGTAGAGCGTCCAGACGAGGAAGAAGATGCCCATCACGACACCGAAGGTGAGCTGTACGGCGATACCGGCGGCGAAGCTCTTCACCTTGAACAGCGACAGTTCGACCAGCGGCGAGCCGTCCTTGCGGGTCTTGTGCTTCTCGTACGCCACGAAGGCGGCGAAGACGAGCAGACTGCCGGCCATGCACAGGTGTCCCCAGAGGGGCCAGCCCAGCTCGCGGCCGCGGGTGAGCGGGTAGATCAGCATCAGCAGCGCGGTCGTGACCATCAGGACACCGACGAGGTCGAGCCGAAGCGCCTTGGGCGCACGGGACTCGACGATGAACTTCCGTCCGAGGAGGAGCCCGGCGATGCCGACCGGCAAGTTGATCAGGAAGATCGGCCGCCACTCGAGGCCGAAGAGGTTCCACTGGGTCAGCAGCGCGCCGAGCAGCGGGCCGGAGACCGCGCCGAGGCCGACGACGGCGCCGAACAGGCCGAAGACCTTGCCCCGTTCGTGTGCCGGGAAGGTGACGTGGACGATCGACAGCACCTGCGGCACCATCATCGCGGCGGCCGCGCCCTGGAGCAGCCGGGAGGCGACGAGCATCTCCTCGCCCACGGCGAATCCGCACAGCGCGGAGGCGAGCGTGAAGCCGGTGATGCCGATGAGGAACAGCCGCTTGCGGCCGTAGATGTCGCCGAGCCTGCCGCCCGTGATCAGGCCGGCGGCGAAGGCGAGCGCGTATCCGGCGGTGATCCACTGGATGGCGCCGAACGACGCACCGAGGTCTCGTTGGAGGCTGGGGATCGCGATGTTGACGATGGTCACGTCGACCAGATCCATGAACGCCGCGGTCATGACGATCGCCAGGGCGATCCAGCGCCGGCGGTCCGTCGCCGTCACCGGTCCGGCTGTCGTTTCTGCCACGGCGGGCTGCTGTGAACTCATAGGAGGAATCTAGGCAGCGTATAGGTCAGAACATGTCCTAGATGGCGGCCATCCTGAAGGACATGACGGACACTCCGGCACGACTTCTGAATCTGCTGTCGCTCCTCCAGACCCCGCGGGAATGGCCCGGCAGTGAACTCGCCGAACGCCTCGACGTCAGTCCCCGCACGATCCGGCGGGACATCGACCGGCTGCGCGACCTCGGCTATCCGGTCGAGGCCACCAAAGGAGCGGTCGGCGGGTACCGGCTGGTCGCCGGCGCGGCCATGCCGCCGCTGCTGCTGGACGACGAGGAGGCCGTGGCCATCGCGGTCGGCCTGCGGGCAGGGGCCGGGCACGCCATCGAGGGCATCGAGGAGGCGTCCGTGCGGGCGCTCGCGAAGCTCGAACAAGTGCTGCCGTCCCGCTTGAGGTACCGGGTCGCCACGCTCCAGGCGGCGACGCTGCCGCTCACCAGGGGCGACGGAGCGACGATCGATCCGCAGACACTGACGGTCATCGCGGGCACGGTGACGGCGCGCGAACGGCTGCGGTTCGCCTACCGGGCGGGCGACGGCGCCGAGTCCCGGCGCCAGGTGGAGCCGTACCGTCTGGTGTCGACCGGGCGGCGGTGGTACCTCGTCGCGTACGACATCGGGCGCGAGGACTGGCGCACGTTCCGCGTGGACCGGGTGGCGGAGCCGTTCGCGACGGGCGCCAGGTTCACCCCGCGCGAGGCGCCGGTCGGGGACGCGGCGGAGCTGCTGGGCCACTCGATGTCGCGTCAGCAGCAGGAGCACGACGTCGACGTGAGTTTCGGGGCACCGGCGTCGTACGTGGCGGCACGGCTGCCGGAGCATCTGGGCGCACCTGTCCCGACGGGTGAGGAGAGCTGCCGGCTGCGGGCGCGCTCGGTGGATTCCGTGGAGTGGCTGGCGCTGCGGCTGGCGTTGGTGGACTGCGAGTTCACCGTCCACGGTCCGGATCCGCTGCGCGCGTACGTGACGGACCTGGCGACGCGGCTGGCCAGGTCCACGGCCTGACGCGGCGCGGCACCCACCGGCGCACGCTCCAGGTGGCCTCGGCCCGGGCTCGGCGGCCCGCACCGCGGGCCGGCCGGAGGCGGACCCTCCGGCCGGCGCGCAGCCCCGCGGCGGGCTACGCGGCCGGCTCGAAGCCCGTGTCGCGGGCCATCCGCTTGAGCTCGAGCAGCGCGTGCTTCTCGATCTGGCGGATCCGCTCGCGCGTCAGGCCGTGCTCCTTGCCGACCTCGGTCAGCGTCCGTTCCCGGCCGTCCTCGATCCCGTACCGCATACGGATGATCGAGGCCGTGCGGTTGTCGAGCTTGCCGATCAGGTCACCGAGCTCCTCGCTGCGGAGCAGGGTGAGCACGGACTGCTCCGGGGAGACTGCCGAGGTGTCCTCCAGCAGGTCGCCGAACTGGGTCTCGCCCGCGTCGTCCACGGCCATGTTCAGGCTGACCGGGTCACGGGCCCAGTCGAGGACGTCCATGATCCGGTCGGCTGAAGAGCCCAGCTCCTCGGCGATCTCCGAGGGCTCCGGCTCCCGGCCGTTCTCCCGGTTGAACTCTCGCTGGACACGGCGGATGCGACCGAGCTCCTCCACCAGGTGGACGGGAAGCCGGATGGTGCGGGACTGGTCCGCTATCGAGCGGGTGATCGCCTGGCGGATCCACCACGTCGCATACGTGGAGAACTTGAACCCCTTGGCGTAGTCGAACTTCTCGACCGCGCGGACCAGGCCTGCGTTCCCTTCCTGGATCAGGTCCAGCAGCGGCAGTCCGCTGCGCGGATAGCGCCGGGCGACGGCCACGACGAGTCGCAGATTCGAGCGGATGAAGATGTCCTTCGCGCGCTCACCCGCTTCGGCCAGCGCCTCCAGCTCCTCCCGCGTGGCACCGCCGGCCTCGCCCTCCCCCGCCTCGGCAGCGGCTGAGGTCACCTTCTTGTCGAGGATCTGGCGGGCGTACACACCTGCCTCGATGGTCTGGGACAGCTCGACTTCCTTGGCGGCGTCGAGCAACGGCGTACGCGCGATCTCGTCGAGGTACATGCCGACCAGGTCGCGGTCGGCGATCTCCCCGCCCACGGCGCGAACACTGCTTGCCCTGTCGGTCGCCCCACCGGAGTCGGACTGACGGCGGGCGACGGCACGGGTTGCCATGCGAGCTCCCTTGCTGAGTAGGTCGCGACACCCTCCCGGGTGCCCTGCATCCGAAGGAAACAACGACTGGAATCCGGACAGAATTCCCATCGGGTGCGTCCATTTCCGCGATCATGCAGTACCCTGCGCCGCCACCCAGGGAGGGACGATGCTGCCGGAACACGCGGAGGTGCAGGTCAGGGCGGGTACCGACGCCGACCTCGACGCTCTCACGGACATCTACAACCACTACGTCCGTGAGACCCCCATCACGTTCGACACCACGGTTTTCACCCCTGAGCAGCGCCGCCCATGGCTGCACTCCCACCCTGAAGACGGCCCGCACCGCCTTCTGGTTGCTCAGGATGTCCGTTTTGTCGACAGTAATCCGCCGGCCGGTGTTCTCGGGTACGCCACCAGCAGCCCCTTCCGCCCCAAGCCGGCCTACTCGACCTCCGTCGAGGTCAGCGTCTACTGCGCCCCCGAGGCCGCCGGGCGCGGCGTCGGCACGCTCCTTTACGAGGCGCTCTTCAAGGAGCTGGGGACCGAGGACGTGCACCGGGCCTACGCGGGCGTCGCGCTGCCGAACGAGCCCTCGGTCCGCCTGCATAACCGCTTCGGCTTCCGGCACGTCGGCACGTACGAGGAGGTGGGCCGCAAGTTCGGCCGGTACTGGGACGTGGCGTGGTTCGAGAAGCGCCTGGACTGAGCGCGGCCCCGGATGCACGCCCCTGCCGCCACCCAAGTGCCCCCAGGCGCCCCATGCACCCCAGGCGGCCCAAGCACTCCAGGCGTCCAGGCCCCAGGCCGCCCCGGACCCCCGACGCTCAGCCGAATTGCACCGACCGCTTCGCCAGCCCCATCCAGAAGCCGTCGATGACGCTGCGGCCGCTCCCGATCTCCGCCTCAGACGCCCCCAGTGTGACGAACAGCGGCGCGAAGTGCTCGGTCCGCGGGTGGGCGAGCCTGCCCGCCGGGGACTTGTTCTCGAAGTCGAGCAGCGCGTCCACATCGGCGGCCGCCAGCGCGCGCTGCCCCCAGTCGTCGAATTCGGCCGACCAGCCGGGCGTACCGTCGTGCCGCAGCGCCGCCAGGTTGTGCGTGAAGAAGCCGCTGCCGACGATCAGCACGCCCTCGTCCCTGAGCGGCGCGAGCCGGCGCCCGATCTCGAGCAGCTTCTGCGGGTCGAGCGTGGGCATGGAGATCTGCAGCACCGGGATGTCGGCGTCCGGATACATCTCCACCAGCGGCACGTACGCACCGTGATCGAGCCCCCGGTCGGGAATGTCCTGCACCGGCATGCCGGCGCGGCGCAGCAGCTTGCGCACCGAGTCGGCCAGTCCGGGGGCACCCGGGGCGTCGTAGCGGACGCGGTAGTAGTGCTCGGGGAAGCCCCAGAAGTCGTACACCAGGGGCATGGTCCGGGTCGCGCCGAGCGCGAGGGGCGCCTCCTCCCAGTGGGCGGAGACCATCAGGACGGCCTTCGGCCGGGGAAGCGACCGGGACCAGGCGGCGAGCTCTCCCGGCCAGACGGGATCGTCGGCCAGGGGCGGGGCGCCGTGGGAGAGGTAGAGGGCGGGCATACGCCGCGCGGTGTTTTCGGTGTTCATGTCGGTCGGCTCCCGGTCTGCTGGACCTGGTCTGCTGCGCTGAGAGCCCGAAGTTTGCTTGAACTTTCAAGCTCGGTGAAACCCTAACTCCATTTAGTTCAACTTTCAAGGAGGGGGTCGTAGAGTGGGATACATGAACAGGGCACTCAATGGTGAGGGCGGTCCGGGACCACGCTGGCTGAGCGACGAGGAACAGCGCGTCTGGCGCGCGTACCTCCACGCCACCACCCTCCTCGAGGACCACCTCGACCGCCAGTTGCAGCGCGATGCGGGCATGCCGCACATCTACTACGGTCTGCTCGTCCAGCTCTCGCAGGCACCGCGCCGCCGCAAGCGGATGACCGAGCTGGCCATCGACGCCAAGATCACCCGCTCTCGCCTCTCGCACGCGATCGCCCGGCTCGAGAAGAACGGCTGGGTGCGGCGCGAGGACTGCCCCTCCGACAAGCGCGGGCAGAACGCGGTACTGACGGACGAGGGCTTCGGCGTCCTGGAGCGGACCGCTCCGGGCCATGTGGAAGCCGTACGGCAGGTGATGTTCGACCGCCTCACTCCCGAGCAGGTCAGGCAGCTCGGCGACATCATGCAGGTCATGGCGGAGGGGCTGCAGCCCCAGGACACCGGCGCGGACCTGCCCTGGCTCAGATGACCGCGGCGCGCACGGGCCCCGCCGGAACGGGACCGGTACGCGAGAGCCTTGCCTGACGGTGACCGCAGCGACGGTGACCGCAGCGCGGAGGGCCGTTTCGAAGGCAGCGGCCGCAGCACGCAAGGGCCTCGCCCGGGTGCAGTACCCGGGCGAGGCCCTTCTTCACGCGCGTACGACCTGCCGTTCCGGCGGCTTGCGCCCCCGGCCCCGTGGCCCGACCGCTCAGTGTGCGACGACGGGGATCTTGACCTCGTCCGCCACACCGGTGCCGTCGTCCGAGCCGGCCGCGACCGGACCGGCCTGCGGGCGCCCGGTGTTGATGAACGTGAACGCGATCGCCGCCGCGGCCGCCAGGATGCCGACCGCCCACCAGATGGCCGACGAGAAGCCGTGCACCATGCCCTGGAGCTCCAGCAGCTTCGGGTCGGTCGCACCGGCGGCGTGCGAGGCGACGTACGAGGTCGTGGCGGAGGCCGCGATGGTGTTGAGCAGAGCCGTACCGATCGCGCCGCCCACCTGCTGCGAGGTGTTGACCATCGCGGAGGCGACGCCGGCGTCGGCCGGGTTCACCCCGTGCGTGGCCAGCGACATCGCCGGCATGAACGCCGTACCCATGCCCAGACCCAGCATCAGCTGCGCGGGCAGGATCAGGCCGACGTAGGAGCTGTCGACGTCCAGCCGGGTCAGCAGCAGCATGCCGAGCGCCGCGAGGACGAAGCCGGGGCCCATCAGCAGACGCGGTGCCAGACGGGTCATCAGCCGGGCGCCGATCTGGGTCGAGCCCGTGATCATGCCCGCGATCATCGGCAGGAAGGCGAAGCCCGTCATGACGGGCGAGTAGTCCTTCACGACCTGCAGGTAGAACGTCAGGAAGAGGAAGAGCCCGAACATCGCGATGATGGCGAGGCCCAGCGAGAGGTAGACACCGCCGCGGTTGCGCTCGGTCAGGACACGCAGCGGCAGCAGCGGCGACTTCACCTTCGCCTCGGTGAGGACGAACGCGGTGAGCAGCACCGCGGAGGCGATGAACATGCCCACGGTCAGGCCGTCGGACCAGCCGGCGGACTCGGCGCGGGTGAAGCCGTAGACGAGGGCCACCAGGCCGAGGGTCGACAGCACGACACCGGGGATGTCGAGGGAGGAGCGGTTGCGCGCGCCCTCCGGCTCACGGATCACCAGGTAGGCACCGACGGCGGCGACGATCGCGAACGGGATGTTGACGTAGAAGGTCCAGCGCCAGTTCAGGTACTCGGTGAGGAAGCCGCCGAGGATCAGACCGACGGCGCCACCGCCACCGGCGATCGCACCGTAGATGCCGAAGGCCTTGGCGCGCTCCTTGGCGTCGGTGAACATCACGGCGAGCAGCGACAGCGCGGCGGGCGCGAGCAGCGCGCCGAACGCACCCTGCAGGGCGCGCGCACCGAGCATCATCGCCTCGCCGGTGGCGGCGCCGCCGAGCGCGGATGCCGCGGCGAAGCCGAGCAGGCCGACGACGAACGTGCGCTTACGGCCCCACAGGTCGGCGATACGGCCACCGAAGAGCAGCAGTCCGCCGAAGGCGAGGGCGTAGGCGGTGATGACCCACTGCCGGTTGGCGTCGGAGATATTGAGGTCCTGCTGGGCGGTGGGGAGCGCGATGTTCACGATCGTCGCGTCGAGCACCACCATCAGCTGGGCGAGGGCTATGAAGACCAGGGCTTTCCAGCGGCTCGGGTCAGGGAGTGAAATGTCGGCTGTTTTCGGCATGGGTCTGGCCACCTCATCGGTAACGGAAGGTCACGTCGGTACGGAGTAAGCCGGTACGCGAGTAAGCGAGTGAGCGGTCGAAGGACTGCGAAGCGAAGAATCGTGAGAAGCGTGCGGGCGAGGAGGAGAGGGAGGTCCAAGGGAGCCGAGCGGCCCCGGAATGAAGTCGGGGGCGCTACGGCGTCACGAAGTGGTCCGGAGGTCCTCCAAGGTCGCGGCCGCGCCCGGCAGTTCGGAGCGCGCGGGCGCCTCCAGTCCGTCCAGGAACAGCTGCAGATGACGATGGACGAACCGGTCCATGTTCGGGCAGGCGGTGCCCGGCAGCGGCCGGGTGAGCTGGGAGAGCGCGACCATCAGATCGCCCACGGCCACGTCGGTGCGCATCCGGCCCGCCGACTGCGCGGCCTCGACGAGACCGCGCACGGCCTCCTCGAGGTGCTGACGCCCGGCGTGCAGGTCCGGGTGGTCGTGGTCGAAGGCGCCGGACAGCATCGGGCACAGGGCGCCGATCCGCTCGTCGGCCGCCGCGTGGACGAAGCGGCGCAGCGCGGCGAACGGATCGGCCTCCTCGGCCGCCGCCGCGTCCGCCTGCTCCGTGGTGCGGGACATGACGCTGATGACGACGTCGCGGACGAGGACCGCGCGGTCGGGAAAGTGCCGGTAGAGCGTGGCGTTGCCGACGCCGGCGCGGCGGGCGATCTCGTCGAGCGGGACCTCCGGCCCGAACTCGACGAACATCTCGCGCGCGGCCGACACGATCCGCTCGCGGTTGCGCAGGGCGTCTGCCCGGGGGCGCGGCGTGCGGCGCGTCTCGGTGGCGGCGATGCTCACGGCTCTCCACTTCCTTCTGGTGCTCGGTCTTCGGCACTCGGTCTGCTCGTGCCCGGTCTGCTCGTGCGGTGTGCTCGTGCCCGGTCTTCCGGCACTCGGCCTACCCGGCACCCGGCCTTCCGGTACCCGGCCCCCAAGCGGGGACAGCTTCCCCGTTTCGCGGAACACCGGTTCAAACGGGGAAACGGTCCCCGGTTATTTCCCGGCCCTTCTGTGAACTGGGCCACATATGCCTCCCGCTGCGAAAACCACACGATCGGACCACCCGACGCGCGCCCCGTCACCACCCGACACAGGCTGACGAGCAGAGCGCAGCGAGGGCCGGCCTGCTGCCGGGGACCGGAAGGCGATCGCATGGAGCAGGCTCGTCACCGGACCGACGGACGGGGCAGGCTCGGCGGACTCGCCGCTGTCGCGGCCCTCGCGCTCGCCGCGCTGACCACGGCCAGCTCGACGGCCCCCGTCCCGGACCGGACCTCGGCCGGGCCGAGCGCCGCCCCCGACTCCGCGAGCCTCGGGCCGTGCCGGATACCGACGGCCGTCGGCGTCCAGATGTCCGAGGGCCTGCCCACCCCGTCCGGCTACGTCCGCTCCACCGGCGTGGTCCGCGCCCTCAACCTGATGATCGACTTCCCGGACGCCGAAGGCAGCGGCTCCGCCCTCGACCGGCTCGCGGAGTTCTTCCCGCAGACCGCTCAGTGGTTCGCCACCAGCTCGTACGGGCGCCTCAACTACCGGCCGTACGCCCCCGTGAGCGACTGGCTGCGGATGCCGAAGCCGTTCGCCGCCTACGGGATAGGGCGCGGCTCACCGTACGAACCCGGATACCGGCGTCTGGTGGAGGACCTGGTCGGCGTCGCCGACCCGAAGGTGGACTTCGGCGCGTACGACCTCGTCAACATCCTGGTCACCCCCAACGCCGGGCCGTCGGCGCTGGACACCGTGCTGTCGGTGACGTTCTCCGGGAACGAGCAGGCACCGGTCGCCGACGGCGTGCCGCTCGCCAACACGTCCTTCGTCTACAGCCGCCAGGACGACGGTTCGGGGTCGTACGTGGAGACCGGCTACCGCGTCCTGCCGCACGAGAACGGCCACGTCTTCGGCCTGCCCGACCTCTACACGGCGGACGGCGGCGGCGCGGTCGGCCACTGGGACATCATGTCCGAGGACTGGGGAGCCAACAACGACCTGCTCGGCTGGCACAAGTGGAAGCTCGGCTGGCTCGACAACAGTCAGGTCAACTGCGCCGCGACAGCGGGCACCACGGAGTACTCGCTCACCCCGCTCGCCGCACGCGGCGGCTCCAAGATCGCGATCGTGCCGCTGACCGAGAACACCGGCTACGCGGCGGAGGTACGCACCCGGGCCGGCAACGACGACCACGTCTGCGAACCCGGTGTGCTCATCTACCGGGTGAAGTCCGACGTCGACACCGGACAGGGCCCGGTGACCGTCTCCGACAGCGACGGCGACAGCGGCGGCTGCACCCGGCAGCCCAACGTCCACGCGGAACTGTCCGACGCCCCCTACCGGCCGGGCCAGTCGTTCACGGACCGCGAGAACGGCGTGCGCATATCGGTCGTCGACGAGGAGGAGGGCGGCGGTTACCGGATACGGGTCACCCGGTCCTGAGCACGTCCTGAGCGTCGCCGAACGATTCCCGCAGAACCCTCTTGAGGATCTTGCCCGTCGGATTGCGCGGCATCGGCTCGTTCCGCACCAGCACATGGGCGGGCACCTTGAAGGCGGCCAGCGTCCCGCCGACGTGCTCCCTCAGCTCCTCCGCCGTGACCGTGGCACCGGGCCGCAGCTGGACGACGGCCGCGACCTCCTCCCCGAGCAGCGGGTGCGGCACACCGAGCACCGCGGCGTCGGCGACGTCGGGATGGTCGTGCAGCACCGCCTCGACCTCGACGCAGTACACGTTCTCCCCGCCACGGACCACCATGTCCTTGATCCGGTCGACGATGCTCACCCGGCCGTCGCGCACGGTCGCGAGGTCGCCGGTCCGCAGCCAGCCGTCCCGGAAGGCCGCCGCCGTGGCCGCCTCGTCCCGCCAGTAACCGCGCGCCAGGCCCTGGCCCCGCAGCCACAGCTCGCCGACCGCGCCCTCGGGCAGCGCCTCGCCGCCCGGCCCGGCGATGCGCACCTCGACGGCGGGCGCGGGCCGGCCCACGCTGCCCGGGTGCTCGCGGTAGCCGTCCCCGTGGTTCGCCAGCACACCGCCGCTGGTCTCGGTCAGCCCGTACCCGTTGCGCGGCTCGATCCGGTGCGCGTGGTTCGCCGTGAGCCGTGCGACGAGACCGGGCGGCGCGGCGGCCCCGCCCGTACTGAGGTTGGTGAGCGTCTCCAGCCCCGCGCCGGTCCGCTCCGCCGCGTCGATGAGCTGGAGGGCGGTCGTCGGCACACCCGAGTAGTGCGTGACCCTGTGCCGCTCGATCAGCGCGAGCGCCGCCTCTGCGTCCCACTTGCGCATCAGTACGAGCGTGCCGCCGACGGCCATCGTCGAGTACAGCGTCGTGAACGCCGCCACGTGGAAGAACGGGAACGTCATCAGCACGACCGGCGCGGGTCCCTGCCCGGGCAGCACGCCACGCGCCAGTGCCGCTGCGGCGGCGTGATAGCGGGGGTGCTGTGCCGCACCGGCCTGGGCGAGCTGCGTGGCGACGGCGCCCTTGGGCCGGCCGGTGGTGCCCGACGTGTACATGATCGTGGCGTCCGCCTCTGCCGCGACCTCGACGGCGGGCGGCGCGGCGAGCGGATCGGGGGCGCCGAGGTCCTCGTACCGCTCGACGCCGTCGGCCACGTCCCCGTCGTGCCGGAAGACGACCGTACGCACGCCGTGGGCCGACGCCCACCCGGCCACCCGCGGCAGCCGCTCACCGTCGACGAGCAGGATGCGCGGGGTGCAGTCGTCCAGCGCGTACGTCAGCTCGCCCTCGGTCCACCAGGCGTTGAGCGGCACGGCGACGAGGCCCGCCAACTGGGCCGCCCAGAAGGCGATCTGCCACTCGGGGTGGTTGCGCATCGCGACGGCCGCCCGGTCCCCGGGCCGCAGCCCGTACGTGTCGGCGAACCGGCACGCGAGCGCGGACGCGGCTGCGAAGAACTCCCCGTACGTGTACGTCCGGCTCTCCGCCACGAGGAACGGCCGCTCCCCGTACGCCCACGTCGTCTCGACGAACTCCCGCAGGGTGCGCGGCCCGTTCTCGTACAGCAGCCCGCCGCCCTCGCCACGCACGACGGCGAACGGAGCACCGGGGGCGGTGAGGGCGGCTTCGGGGTACGCGTCCGGCACGGTCGGCCCTCTCCAAGCGCTTGCTCAGTACGCCGCGACGCTATGCCGCCCCCCGGACCCCGTCAAGGCGGCCTCCACCCCGCCGGACACGGGCCGGGGACGGCAGCCGGCTCAGCCCAGTCGGATGTCGTCGCCCGCCTGTGCCACACGGAGCAGGGCCGCCGTGATCACGGCGGTCTCCTCGTCGGTCAGGTACCGGGCGAAGTGCTCCTGGATACCGCGCATGTAGACCGGCGCGGTCTCGCGCAGCGCGGCCCGGCCCTCGTCGTTGATCACCGCCCAGGTCACGCGCTTGTCCGTGGGATCGGGCTGCTTCCGCACCAGGCCGGACCGCGCCATCTCGTCGACCAGCCGGCTCACCCGGGTCCGACTGAGCACCACGCGCTCGGCGACCTCCTGCATCCGCAGCCCCTGCTCGCCGGCCCCGCGTAGCTCCAGGAGTACGTCGTACCAGGTCAGCGGGATGCGGCCGTTGCGCTGCACATCGCTCTCGATGGCACGCACGGCGGCGTTGTGGGCCATCAGCAGAGCTCGCCACGCCTCGACTCGATGCTCATCTTCTCTCACACGGAAAGTATATCTTGCGTGCGCACGCACGGACTATTAACGTGTGTGCAGACGCACGGATTATTTCCATTCCGAGGGAGGCCACTCCATGGCTCAGCGAATCCACGTGACGAGCTGAAGAAGAAGATCGACGAGAACCTGGTGACGGTGGTCGAGGCACTGCCGGCCGAGTACTACCTCGACAAGCACCTGCCCGGGGCGCTCAACCTGCCGCACGACCAGGTGGACGCGCTCGCTCCGCAGCTGCTTCCGAACAAGGACGCGGAGATCGCCACCTACTGCGCCAACGGCCCCTGCCCCAACTCCGGCATCGCGGCCGACCGCCTGGTCGAGCTGGGCTACACCAATGTGTACGAGTACTACGAGGGCAAGGAAGACTGGGTCGGGGCGGGTCTGCCCACCGAGTCGGGTGCCTGACCCGAGGAGCACACAGACATGACCACCGCACCGACTCGCACCGTCGACGGCGTGGAGCTGCCCGCCGCCGGCCCGTGGACGATCGACCCGGGTCACGCCGAAGTCGGCTTCGTCGGCCGGGCCGCCCCGGACCCCGCTCCAGCCGCCGGGCGTGGGCCGCGAGCCCACCGCCCTGGAGGCGGCCGCGTTCGTGCCGGACCCGCAGCCCGGCGAGGCCTTCACCAAGGTCGCCCCGCCGGACGCGCCCGTCCGCCGCTACGACCTGGTCGTCACCAACGGCACCGTGCACTACCACGGCGACCCGTCCGACGAACACGCCGCGACCTGGCACGACCACAACGCCCACTTCTACGTCCTCGCCGACGAGATCGAGGAGGCCGGCGGGCTCGAGGAGTTCAAGCGGCAGCTGGCCGAGGGCGAGCGGACCCTGGAGCCGCTTGTCGTCCGGGCCAACAAGGGCGAGGTACTCGAACTCGCCCTGACCAACCTCCTGCCGGCCGGCCCCCAGGAGGAATCCGCCTTCGACCCGAAGCTGCCCTTCCAGCCCGAGTGCGGACTCCACACCCACCTCGTCAAGTACGACCCGCTCATCTCCGACGGCTCCGCCGTGGGCTGGAACTACCTGTCCGCGACCACCACCGCCGACCAGGGCGCAGAGGCGAACGCCAAGTACAACTCCTGGACATACCGCTGGTACGTGGACGAGGACTTCGACGCCGTCCTCCTCCACGACCATCTGCTGGCCAACCACCGGCAGCGCCACGGCCTGTTCGGCACGCTGATGACGGAGCCCGAGGGTGCCGTCTGGGTCGTGCCGGACGACCACGAGCAGGAACTGCGGCACGGCTCCCAGGCCGTGATCAGGACCGCCGACGGTGCGTCGCACCGCGAAATGGTCCTGGCCATCGGCGACTTCGTGCCCATGGTCAGGCACGGCCACGGCGATCACGGCTGCCCGGTCAATCCGCCGCCGTTCCCCGGAGCGCCGGACGACCAGGGTGCGATGGGCGTGAACTACCGCAGCGCGCCGCTGTCCGAGCGGGGCGGCGACCCGGCCCACTGGTTCTCCAGCGCCGTCCACGGCGACCCCGGCACCCCGCTCCTGCGCGGATACCCCGGCGAGGACCTGCGCGTCCACCTCGTCCAGGGCTCCCACGACCTCCAGCACAGTTTCACCCTCTCCGGCGCCCGCTGGCGCGAGTGGCCCGGCCGCGAGGACACCGCCTGGCGCAATCAGCAGACGCTGGGCATCTCCAACGTGGCCGAACTCGCCCTGGCCCCCACCCTGGGGCCCGGTGACCACCTGTGGTCGTTCAGCGCCGGCAACGACCTGTGGCTGGGCTGTTGGGGACTGCTGCGGCTGTACGACCGTCCGCAGACCGACCTGCCGCCCCTGCCCGGGCGGACCACCGGCGCCCCACTGCGGCCCGCGCGCCGGCGGGTCCGCCGGCACACCGTGAGGGCCCGCGCCCAGGTCGTCGAGTACAGCCCGCTGCGCACCGACCCGTACGGCCTCGTCTTCACGGCCGACGGGGAGGACGGCCCGGAAGAGGGGCCGCTGGTGCTGCGCTGCCGCGCCGGCGAGTGGATGGAGGTCACCCTCGTCAACGAGCTGGACGGGCCGCCGCCGGCCAGTCCGCTGGACCCGCGGCTGATGAACGAGGCGGACACCGGGGCGCGGACCGTCTCCGGCCGCGTCTCCCTGCACCCCACCCTGCTCGACTTCGACGTACGCACCGACGACGGCGCCCACGTGGGCCGCAACGCCGACACCACGGTCAAGCCCGGAGCCTCCCGCACCTACCGCTGGCACGCGGCCGAGCCCGGTGTGGTGCTGCTGCGTTCCCACGCGGACGTCATCTCCCACCCGCGCCGCGGCCTGGTCGGGGTGCTCGTGGTGGAGGAGGCCGACGCCACCCCGTACGACCCGGTCACCGGCCGGGAGCGGTGGACCGGCGAGCGGGCCGTTGTCCGCCGTCCCGACGCCGAACCCGTACGGGAACTCGTCCTGGTCACCCAGGACGGACTGCGGCGCTACCACGACGGGGACCTGACCCAGCCGGTCACCGACCTGTTCTCGGACAGCCCCGACGACGCCGGCCAGAAGGCGTACAACTACCGGAGCGCGGCTCTGCACCCCCTGGACCCGGTGCTGTCCGACCCGCAGCCGCCGACCCCGCTGCTCACCTGCCGCGCCGGTGATCAGGTCGCCGTCCACCTGGCCGTCGCCTCGCACCGGATGCGCAACCAGTGCTTCACCGTGCACGGCCAGGTGTGGGACGCCTCGGAGACCGGCCTCGGCTGGTACGTGTCGACCATCGGCGCCCTGGCCTCCGGAAGCACCCGGACGGTGCGGTTCCGCGCCCAGCATCCGGGAGACCACGTGTACCGCACCGGGAACCTCCACTGGGGTCTGAGTGAGGGCTGGTGGGGGCTGATCCGAGTGGAGGAGACACCATGACCGACCTGACGACGACGGACACGGCTGTGGGCGGAACGGCGGAGGCGAACGGGCAGGCCGACCCACGGCTGCCCGCCGCCCCCGACACGATCGCCGTCTACACCGACCTCAACTGCTCCTTCGCGCACGTCGCCATCCACCGGCTGCACGAGACCCGCCGACGTCTCGGCCTCGACGGGCGCATCCGGTTCGACCTGAGGGCCTTCCCGCTGGAGCTGTTCAACCGGGAGGTGAACGCCCGCCCTGGCGTGGACTCGGAGATCTCGGTCCTCGGCGCGCTGGAGCCGGACGCCGGCTGGCGGCTGTGGCAGGGCCCGGACTGGACGTACCCGGTCACGACGCTGCCGGCCCTGGAGGCGGTGCACGCGGCCAAGTCCCAGAGCTGGCACGCCAGCGAACAGCTCGACCGGGCCCTGCGCCGCGCCTTCTGGGCCCAGGGCCGGTGCATCTCCCAGCGTCATGTGATCCTCGAGGTGGCCGAGGAGACACGCGCGGTCGACGTCGCGGCGCTCGCCGAGGTCTTCGACAGCGGCACCGCACGCCCGGCGATCATGGCCCAGTACGAGTCGGCCCGTGACGGCCGGGTCGACTGCAGCCCCCACCTCTTCCTGCACGACGGCACGGACAGCGCCAACCCGGGCATCCGGGCGCGCTGGGTCAACGGCGACTTCGGCACCGGGTACCCCGTCATCGACGAGGACCGCCCCGAGACCTACGAGAAACTCCTGACCCGGGCCGCCGCCCTGCTGTAGCCCCACCGGTGTCGGCGGCCCCCACCCCGAGGCCGCCGACACCGAGCACGCCACCCGCTACACTGGCGGCGGCGTGCCACACCGCTGGCACACCACCGGATCAGTGGACCGATGTGTCCGGGACCGGCAGCATCCGTTGCTGTTTCCGACACATTGCCCTACGGATCCCCGCCTTCGCCTTCGTAGCTCAGGGGATAGAGCACCGCTCTCCTAAAGCGGGTGTCGCAGGTTCGAATCCTGCCGGGGGCACCAGCTCAAAGGGGCCTCACCTACCATTTTTGGTAGGTGAGGCCCCTTTGACATCCACGCCCGACATCAACGGCAGCGGTCACTCACGACCGGGCCGCCTCTTGAGCAGCCGGTCCATGTGGCTGATCGCCTCGCGCTGCGTGTCCTGGACGACGTGCGTGTAGACGTCCATGGTGATGCTGATCTGGCTGTGCCCGAGGATCTCCATCACGACGCGGGGAGCCACCCCAGCCGCGGTGAGCAGGGTGGCGCAGCCGTGCCGGGCATCGTGCAGCCGGATGACGCGGAGGCCGGCAGAGTCGGCGACCCGGGTGAAGGACCGGTACACGTTGCGCGGCTCGACCGGGCGGCCGTTCCGGGTGGCGAAGACGTAGCCGCCTTCATCCCACGACTCCCCCGCGCGCAGCTTGGCGGCGGTCTGACGCATCCTGTGCCAGCGAAGCGGCGCGATGCACATCGCGGGGAGTGGTACGGCCCGGCGACGGCGGCCCTTGGGGTCGTCGTTGTAGAGCACGCCGCGCCGACGCTGGGTCTGCTGACGGACGTAGAGCACGCGCTTGTCCAAGTCGACGTCGACCCAGCGGAGACCGATGATCTCGCCCCGCCTCAGTCCCATGGCGATGGCAAGGACGAAGGCCGCGTACAGCGGGTCCTTTCGAGCGACAGCGAGGAAGTCCAGTGTCTCGTCGAGGGACCACGGGCTCAGCTCCCGGGACTTTGCCCGGGGCGGCTCGACGAGGCTCGCCACGTTGCGGGTCACCAGCTCCTCGCGGCAGGCAGCCGTCAGGGCGGTGCGCAGCACCCGGTGCGATTCCTTGGCAGTGGCCGCAGTGGTCTTGTTCTCCAGCTGGACGAGGAAGCGCCGGACATCTGCTGTGCCCAGGGATTCGAGCCGCTTCGAGCCGATCATGGGCACGAGGTACAGCCGGACGTGCGCCTCGTACTTGTCGTACGTGCTGAGCTTGCGGCGCGGCTTGACGATGTTGTCCAGCCAGTACGGCAGCCACTCGGAGAGCCTGGCCGAACGTGTCGGCACGGGCACGCCCTGGTCGACCTTGTCGAGGAGTTCGCGGCGCTTGGCGTCGCACTCGGCCCAGGTCTTGCCGTAGGCGAACTTGCGCGCGCGGGTGCCGTCAGGCTGGAGGACGTAGACAGCGGCCTGATAGCGGCCGTCCTTGCGCTTGGTGATCGTGCCCGCGCCGTTGGGGTTCCGCTTGCGCTGGGACGCCATCAGGCAGCCTCCTCAATCTCGCGGGTGATGAAGTCCCGTACGGCGTCGGCGGGGACACGCCGGGCGCGGCCGATCGTGATGGAAGTCAGGCGGCGCGAGCGGATCAGGTCGTAGACCGTGGAGCGTCCAAGCCGCAGTCGTGCCATGACCTCGGGCACGGTCAGCAGTTCATCTGTGGCGGTGGTCATGCTGCGGCTCCTTCCATATCGGTGGTGTCGGGTGTGAGTGAGGCGGCGAGCCATTCCTCGGCGCGGCCGAGGCCGGTTCCGGCGAAGGTCCAGTGCGTGAGGACGAGGGTGGTGTCGTCGTCCTGCGGTTCGGCCGGCACGGTGTTCTGGTCTTCGCGGGCGATGGCGGCTTGGAGGCGTCGCCATTCGGCGCGTGCCTGGCGGAGTGCGCCGAGGGTGGTGGAGTAGCGGCGGGTCTTGGTGGAGAAGTGGCCGCGGAAGCCGAGCATGTGGGCCCAGGCGCGGAGGCGGAGGTCTTCCAGGTCCTTGCGGGCGCCGAGGGTCCAGGCGGTGCGGATGAGTCGGCGGGCGTGTTCGGGGATGGACTTGCGGCCGAGTTCGGCGAGGAAGCGGATGGGGCGGTCGAGGGTGCCGGTCGCGGTCTCTGCTCCTTTGGTGGCGTACTTGGCGATGTAGGCGGCGACAGCCCGTTCGGTCAGTTCGGTGGGGCCGTCGAAGTCGGCGGAGCGGATGGGGCGGATGTCGAGCTGGGTACCGAAGGCGAACGTGTGGGCGCGGCCGTCCACGACGGGGCCGGGCACGTCAGCAGCAGCAGCGGCGGCGCGGATGGCGTCGGCGAGTAGTTCGGCGGTGGCCCAGGCCGGGGGCGGGGTGTCGCCGCCATCGGGACCGTCGAGGCGGATCACGGCGTGGAAGTGGATCGCCCCGCGGCGCTGGTACTCGGCGACCTTGGCGAAGGAGACACGGGCGTGCTCCTTGAAGGCCCGCTGAGACAGCCCGGCGCGCTTGGCGACTTCGCGGCGCAGGTAGATGGAGAACCGGGCCCAGATCTTGGAGGCGTGCGCGTTCCAGAGCACGGCCGCTTCGTAGTCGTAGCGTTCCGGGTCGAGCGGCGTACCCAGTTCGGGTGCGTCGGCGGGGTGGGTGGTGCCGCAGCGGCAGCGGCCGCGGGTGGGTCGGTTGTGGACGGGGCCGAAGCTGGGGGCGGTGAAGGTGGCGAACACCCTGGGGTGGGTGGCGACGCGTTCGGGGGTGCCCTTGCCGCCGCGGAGGCCTGCGGTGATGAGCTGGTAGGTGTCGCGGCGGTAGGTCTCGGCGCAGGCCGGGCAGCGGGTGGCGCGGCGGTTGTTGCAGCGTACGAGGAGGTTCCCGGCGGGCAGGTCGGCCGCGGTGATGTGGTGCAGGATCTCGCCGGTGGTGGTGTGGACGTCGGTGCGGTGGCCATCGAGGCGGATCGGGGTGGTGCAGCCGCCCAGGCCGCGGAGCTGGCGCATGAGACCGGGCATGGTGCCGAGCGAGGCGAGGAAGGCGAGATCCCGCAGCGGCGGCGGTGCAGTCGTGGTCGTGGTCAAGGCAGAGTCCTCCTCTCGAAGGTCGGAAGGGGGCGGGGCACCGGCCGGCAGAAGTGAGGTCCCGATCGGTGCCCCGGCGAGGGGTCAGCGGTGGGGGCAGGTGTTGCGGTGGTCGATCCACTCGGCGACCAGGTCCCGGACGTTGTCGTCACCCTTGGCGCGGCCGGTGGCACCGCAGCAGCAGGCGTAGGAGCCGGTGGCGGGGAAGTCCCGGGCGGGTTTGGCGACGTGCACGCCCGGTTGATCGGGAGTGGGCGCGAGGTCGGTGTCAGCCGGCGCTGTCATGCCGGCACCTCGGAGCGGAGGTGTGAGAGGGCCTGCTCGCCGACGTGCCGCGTGTAGACGGGCGGGATGGCCTGTGCGAGTTCCTTCCGGCTGGAGGTCCAGCCGATGCCCATGGCCGCCTGCCACTGGGCGACGGTTCCCTTGCCGCCGCCCTGGCCGTACACGGCGAAGTACGGCCCCGCGTACCAGCGACCGTGGCGCATGCCGGCGACGCGTCCGCGGTGCGGCAGGTGAGGCATTTGCAGGGTCGGGAAGCCGTGGATCTCGAAGAGCCGGTGACGGATGACGGCGAGGCCGAACATCTCCCCGCACAACGTCAGGTCGGGGCGGATGGGCGAACCCTGGACGTTCTCGATGACGAAGGGCCGTCCGGTGCCGAGCAGAGCCTCACGGCCGGCGGGGATGAGGTCGGGGTACGCGCGTCCCTTGTTGGTGCCTTTGGTCAGGGCCGTGTGGTGCTGGCACGGCCACGAGGCGTGGATGAGGTCGAAGTCGGCACCGTGCGCGCGGACGAACTCGATCGCGTCCGCCCGGTGGAACTCGAAGGGGTAGTTGGGCTGCTCGACGATGTCGACGCCGACGACGTCGAAGCCGGCCAGGTGATAGCCCATGCCCGCCCCGCCGGCACCGCAGCACAGGTCCAGAACGCGCAGGCCGATGCTCGGGACGGACGTCATCGCCGAGCCCCCTGCCGGGTGAACGCGCTGTCGGCGGCGGTTTCGAGGAGCCGGCGGAGGGGCGGGACGGTGCCGGTGCCGTGGCAGGTGCGGCAGTGGGCGGTGATGGTGCGGCGCTGGCCGTTGCGGTCGCGGCCACCGAGGGTGATCGAGGCGGAGGCGAAGCCGTCGCAGGACGGGCAGATACGGGCCGGGGCGTGGCGGTGCTGCATGATGGGTGGTCCTTCCGGTTGATGAGATCGGGTGGGGGCTGGCCGTCCGGGCGGCGGAGACTTGGCGGTTTCAGGGCCGCCCGGAGGGCCGGTCAGCGATGGCGCGCGGTGCCCGCGGTGTCGTTGACCATGGAGCGCAGGACGACGGCGCAGACGGCGACCGAGGCGGCCGTGATGGCGACCGCGAGGAGCATGGAGACCAGGACCGCGCCGACCACCAGGACGACCGCGGCACCGCCACCGACAGCGACCAGAAGGCCGGCCGGGCTGAGCCGGACCGCGGGCGCCGCCTGAGCAGCCGGGGCCGGGACGACGGCCGGGGCGGTGTGCTGGCAGGCGCACCCGGTGGCGGGCTGGAGCTGTTCGACCGGGGCCGAGGCGGCCGGGTGGATGAGCGGGGAGACGATGCCGGTCGGGGTCGGCATGGTCGGGATACGCGGGCGGAGCATGGTGAATCTCCCTTCTGGCTGGGCGGGCTACTTGGTGGTGTTGTTGACGGCGTCGACGCCTGTGCGGGTGCCGGACTCGATGGCGGGGGCCAGGAAGGTGTCGGCGAGGAGGAAGCCGCCGAGGAGGAGCACGACGATGAGCCAGGTCGGCGGGCGCATGAGCTTGATGCCGAAGTAGCCGAAGATGGCGACGAGGACGATCAGCGGAAGTTCGACGTTCACGACGGTGCCTCTCGGGTTAGTTGGCGCGGCAGCGGTGGGTGCGGGCGGCAAGCTGGGCGGCCGACTGGGTGGAGTAGTCGGCGGACCAGCCGCAGTTGTCGCGGGAGCAGACGGCGGCGTGCTTGGTGCGGCCGTGCCGGTCGCGGTGGGTGCCGATCTGCACGGGGCCGATCCGCATCACGGAGTGGAAGAAGTCACGTGCGGGCATGGCGGTCAGTCCTCTCGGGTGAAGTCGTCGGCGTGGTCGGTGAGCCACTGGCGGATGTCGGCCGACTCGAATTCGTCGGCGGCGTTGATCACGACTTCCGCGGTGGCCACGGCCTCCACGAGGCGGCCCTTGCGGGTGAGTTCGGCCGCGCGCTCCAGCGCATGGCGGGTCGAGTTGCGCATGAGATTTCTCCTGTCAGGCGAGGTGGGCGGCGAGCTGGTCGGCCATCGGGCCGGGCAGACCCAAGCGGTCACGCAGGGTGGCGCCGTCGATCGGGCTGCCGGTCGTAGCGCGGTGGGCGTCGGCGAGCTTGCGGGCGTGGTCGACCAGCGCAGGCGGCACATCAGCCGGGGGTGGTGCGGCGGGCAGGGCCGGCACCGGCTCCAGGGCAGGTTCGACCGCATCCGCCACGGGGCCCGGGTCGGGTTCGGCCGGCACAGTCACCGGCTCGACCGGCGCAGCGTCGGGAGTGGTTGGGGTGGTGGGTGAGTGGACGAGGAGGGTGCCGCCGAGGAAGGCCAGGGCGGGCCATCCGGCGACGAGGATGCGCAGCCAGTCGGGCACGTCGTTCAGGTCGAGCAGGCCCGCGGTGGCGACGTTCGCCCCGAGTGAGGCCGCGAGGGCGACGGCGAACCAGGTCCACGCGGCGCGGGCCGGTTCTCCTTGTGCGCGCAGGGTGCGAAGGCGTCGCCAGGCGGCGACGAGCAGCAGGTCGACGGAGATGGGGTAGGCCCAGGCTTTCCAGCCGTCCTGTCCGGCAGCGGCGGCGAGGTCGTGCAGGTGGGCGAAGGACAGGGCACCGGCGATCACGGCTTGCACAAGGACGGCGTCCAGGCGGATCGAGCGGAACATGAGTCTTCACCTCCTTGGAGGGTTGGGGCCGGGGCCGGGCGAGGCGTGGTGGCCGGTTGCCGGGCCCCGGGAGCCGTTTCGGGCATGGCGGGGGTAGGGACATGGCGCGAAGCGGTCACGCCGACCGAGGGAGGAGCAGAGGGGTCAGGCGGTGAGAGGCTTGGTCGTCGAGGCCGGGGCGGGGATCTCGACCGGGGTCAGGTCCGGCAGGACCGGGCGGAAGGAGTCCAGGCCGTCGAGGACGGGGGTGCGGTGAGCGTTGGCGGTGCAGGCGTTCACGGCCTGGCGCATCGTCGTGAACGGGGTGCGGATGCGGACCCAGCCGCCCGTGGAGTCACCGGCCACCGCCAGGCCGGGCCGCTCGACCGGGATTTGTGTCGTGGCCAGCACCGCATCGGGGGAGATGTCGCCGAAGGCCATCTTGGCGGAGGCTTCATCGTTGACCCGGTGCGAGAGGCGGCCGGTGAGCTGGGAACGGAGCATGGTGATGCCGTCCCCGAGTTCGGCGCCGAAGCGCTGCCCGCAGATCTCCACGTAGATGCCGGCAGCACGGCCGAGCTGGACGAGGCGCACGAGTGCGGTGATGATCCGCTCGCGGCGCTTCTTCTGCGCCGTGTTGGAGAACAGCGCCAGTTCGGCGACCTCGTCCACCAGGAGGACGACCGGCACCGGCCGCAACTCTTCCGGGAGGCCCCACAGGTCGGCGGTGATCTCCTCGTCCGGGGTGTCCGCGCTGATGCGCTGCTCGCGCCGGATCACCTGGTACGTGTCGGCCATGCGCTGGACGAGTGCTTCCAGCAGGTCGGCGGCATCGTCCGGGTTGTCGGCCAGTGCGGAGAACCGGCGGGCCAGCGGGGCGAGTTCCACCCCTTGCTTGCAGTCGATGCCGACCAGCGCGACGTGCCGGGAGGCGAGTTCCTTGACCAGGTGGCGTTGGTAGACGGACTTGCCCGACTTCGTCGCGCCGAGGTTCAGCGAGTGCGGCACCTGCCGGTAGTCGCGGTAGTGGACTGCTCCGTCCTCCCGCAGCGCAACCGGGATACGGAGCCCTTCCCGCTCGACCTTGGCGGGCATCTGCACCCGTTCCAGGACGTCGTAGCCGGTCATGCGCAGCTCGACCACACCCGACTTGATCTCCCGGGACGTGACACTGTGCATGGCGAACGAGTGCCGCAGACGGTCCGTGGAGGCCGCGAAGTCGAACGCGTCCTGACCGGGCCGCAGCTTGACCCGCAGCACCAGCCCGGTGCGGGTCGGGCGGAAGCTGAGGATGCGCGGCGGCCGGGATTCCGGGGCCGGACGGTTGGTGAGCCGGGCGAGGGTGAGCCGCAGCCGGGACGGCGGAACGGTCAGCCCGCACGCGTCCATGACCGAGGCGTACCGGACCACCACCCGCAGGGCGGCGAGCGTGACGCCGATGCTCAGCCAGTACCAGGCCGGGCGCAGCCGCCGCAGCACCAGAGCCGCGGCGACCACCACCAGACTTAAGACGAGGAGCGTCGTGGTCGACATGCCGCTCAGCCCTTGGCGGACGGGACGACGAGCGCGACCGCGCGGAAGGCGATGCCGAACCGCTTCTCACCGTTGAAGGTGTTCTCCCAGTCCCGCGCCTTGAGGCCGACGACCTTGACCGGCATCCCCAGCGTGATCCCCTCCGGGACACCGGTCTCCGGGATCGAGACGGTGTAGAGGTTCGCCTCGCCCTCGTCCGCGATGGTCAGGCCGACCGTCATCATCTTCGCGCCGGTCTCCCGGTCGACCGCGATCTCCCCGGTCTGCTTGTTGATGACCTTCGCCTTCGGCTCCACGGCGACGAACACGACAGCGGTCGAAGTGTCGATCTTGAACGATGACATGATGGAAGCTCCCTGATAGGGGCGGAAGCGGCGGCTTGCTTGGCGGTAGGGCGCCGCTTCTGCGTTGGCTTGTGGGAGTCCTGCGACAGCACCGCAGGACGTTCGCGTTCCAACTGGTGCGCACCAGTAGGTTGCATCTGGTGCGCACCAGCTGTCAAGCGTTGTCGCCGTCCGGTTTCTCAACTCGCCTTCTTGCGACACTTCTAGAGAAGCGCGCCGCTCAACCGCCCGGTAGCCAACAGAGGTTCACTGCCGAACCGTTAACCCGGCCTGTTAACCCCTGACGACCTGCGCGGATGTGAGGCATGCTGCTTAGAGCTGTCAGACCACATGCGGGGGCGGTACAGGTGCTCAACCGGCTGCGAGAGGTGAGGAACGGGCGCGAGTGGTCCCAAGCGCGTCTCATCCACGAGATCGAGCAGTACGCGAGACGCCATGCACTCGACATCGGCTCGACCGCCAGCCTGCGCGTCTACGTCTCGGAGTGGGAGAACGGCAAGCGCCCCATCAGCGAGCGCTACGCGCAGATTCTGCGGCCCGTCTTGGGCGTCACCGATGAGGAGCTGTTCGGCCGGCACACTCCGACCGCGCCGCCCCCGGCAGTCGGCGGCTATGACGAGCTGATCAGCCGTATCGACTCAGCCCGGAACGTCAGTCTCACCATGGTGAAGACCTTCATGGACCAGACCGAGTTGCTGCGCACGGTCGACCGCCAGATGGGCGCGGCAACGCTCGTTGATCAGATGACCGGACATCTGGCGACCCTCGAAGACGCCCTGACGTTCGCCGTCCTGCCCGAGACCCGCCGCCCGGTAGCTCTAGCCCTGGCCGGTGCCGCCACCCTCGCAGCCTGGCAGGCCCTCGATGCAGGAGGCGTCGAAAGGGCCTGGCGCCACTACGAGTTGGGCAAGCGGGCAGCGCAGGAAGCAGGCGAGCCGATGTATCTCGCCCACGCCACGGCCGAGCAGGCGTACGTGCTCAACGACGCAGGCCGCCCAGAGACCGCGGTCGCTCTCGTACGCGAAGCCCAGCGGCTCGGCGGGAGCCAGGTGTCGCCACGATTGCAGGCATGGCTGTACGCAGCCGAAGCGGAACTCTGCGCCAACGCAGGCATGGTCGATGACTGCCGGCGGGCACTCGAAAAGGCCGACGCAGCCCTGCCCGACGGGGCGGAGGCCCGCGACCCGGACATGCTGAGCATCTTCCTGAACGGCGGACACTTGGCCCGGTGGCGCGGAAGTTCCCTCGCACTGCTGGGCGAGGACGACGCGCTCAGCAGTCTGTACAGCGCCCTTGATGAAGCCGACCCAACGTTCATCCGGGCCACATCAGGGCTGCGATGCAACCTTGCCCAAGCTCACCTTGCACGCGACGAGCATGCCCAGGCGCAGGAGCACCTACAGCAGGCCCGGTTGCTGGCGAAGCGCACCGGGTCAGTTCGCCACTTGCGCCGCATCGAGCAGCTCACGCAGAGGCTGTAGGAGCCGCCTGCCCACGTGAGGCCAAGAGGTGGAGCAGAGCTACAAGAGTGCCGGAGCCCATGAGTTCATCCCTGGCCATCAGGCCGGGGATGTCCGACAGCGGCACCCAAGCGACGTGCCCCGCTTCCTCGATGTCGGTGGGGTCGCCGACGTGTTGAGCACCCTTGCCGACGAAGATTTCGTGCGGTGAGTCGACCATGCCCACCATGGGCTGGTAGGTGACGACGTGGTCGAGAGAATCGGGTCGCCAGCCGGTTTCCTCCTCGACTTCGCGAAGCGCGGTGGCGTGCGGGTCTTCGCCCTGGTCGACGATGCCGCCCGGTAGCTCCCAGCCCCACTTGTCCGGGACGAAGCGGTAGCGCCAGAGCATGAGCACCCGGTCCTGGTCGTCCACGACGGCGGCGATCGAGACGTGATGAAGGCGGACGACGTGATGCTCGAAGCGCTCGACACCGGGCGGCTCGACGTCGACAAGCGCCAGCTTGACCCAACGGTTGTCGTAGACGGTCCGCTCACCGTGGATCTGCCAGGACTCCATGTCGGCCGGGCGCTCGATGCTGACCCCACGGGACGGCACCCGGTAGGAGCTACGGGCGAACGACTCGATGACGTTCTCTGCGACGAGCTTCGCGAGCACGGTACGCAGCTGCGTGCGGCCGATCTCGAGCTCCTTCTCAAGGGTGCGCTCAGAGGGCAGCTTCTCGCCGGGCTTAAGCCTGCCCGAGGCCACCCACTCGCGAATCGTGCGGTAGACCCGCTCCGACTTCGGTCCCATCCTTTGAGCCCACTCCCTGATGTCATCAGCTGGCGCGGACCAGCGTAGCCGCCGGGGCTGACCGCTAACAGGTGACGATCACGGGCTCCAGGGCCGCCGCGGATGCGGTGAGTAGAAATCTTCTCTACGGGTTCAAGGCGGCTCGCTCCGCTCGCCGCGCGCGGCCCCGGCTCCAGCGCCGGGCCCCGACGCTCCTGTCTCCGCCCCGCTCCGGGCCCCGGCTCCGCCGGCCGCGCGGCTAGAGCGAGCACACCTGATGCGGTGGACGGTAGCCCGCGGTGGCTGGGGCGGTCGGCTCCACGGCTTTAGGCAGCCACCATGGGGCGAGCCTCGAAGATCGGGGCCCACATCGGGCCTTAACGGGCAGGTCCACAGACTGCCCGATTTCGCTGACCAGCGTACGGGCCCCGATCTCTCGCCCCATGGCAGCTCCCGCCCAAAGCCGCTCCGCCGACCTGAACAGCTAGGTTGAGGCCTTGGCGCGATTGCTTCAGTAGTCCATAGGATCTTCTGATGTCGCCGGCCGAATTAGTCGCTGGCTACCCAAGTCAATGACGTTCGCCTGAGCCGAGCCCAGCATCACAGAGAGCGCCGATACCGAAGCAGCGGAAGTAGCGATCACTTGGTCATTAATATCGGAACACTGCGCAAGCCTTCGCAGCGTCGCCCTAAAGTGATCCTCGTCCAGTTCGTGCTGCCGAGGCTCGTCAAGCAGCAGAAAGCCCGGATGCTGCGTCCGTAGTGAGTTCGCTACTTCTCGAATCCCGTTCAGATACGCGATCTTGGTGCGCACGACATCACTCGCGCTCGCATCCGTATCGAGATTTAGCCCCTCCCGCTCAGGCCTGAGCGTCTCCTCATCAATGCTCACCAAGGCGGCGTCGTAGCTACTGAAACCGAAGTCGGTCAGCTGCTCTCTCACAGATTTCTGCAGTATGTCGCGTCGACGGTAGTCCTCTTGCGGTGTCACATTCGGGAGATTCGAAAGCTCTGTACGAACCTCGAAGACGGAGTCCGCCAGACCCTGCATTTCAGAAAGCAGATCTTGTACGGCATCCCTTGCTCTGGTGAACTCGAATAGGAGGACCTCTGCGGCAACTCGCTTTGCAATATCCCCTGAGCTAGGGAAATCGCCGGGCACCACTAGGTCATCCTGCAGTGCCTTGATCTGCATCCGGCAGATGTCTACAGCCCTTTGAATGGCTCGATAGGAGACTCTGCTCTCTGTTGCTGACTCCCGTGCTTGACGCCGCATCTCTTCGAACGTCCTAATCTGAGATGAAAGCAAGGAGATCGTAGCGTCAACGTCTAGAACGGGGCCGACATGACCTGCTTCCACGTTCGATAGTGGTTGATGGCAGGTAGGGCAATCTGCCGCATCAAGGTTAAGTACCTCGCTGGACGAGCCCAGCCTTAGTAGTGTCTTGACGTCTTGGTTCTTCAGTTTTTCGTCGGACATTGCCGTGATTCGTTCATCGAGAATCGCGACTTGTCTTTCGTTCAGGGTCAGGTTCTGTTCAACAATCTTGGCCATCGTAGTGAGCCGCGTCAGCTCACTCTCCTGCTCTGACAGCCGACTCTGGATCAAATCGTGCCCCACGTCAGTTACCTGCGGCGCCGGCCCCGGGATAGCCGCTTCCCGCAAAGATTGCAGCAATTCCTCGTCACTGACCCATTCCTCGTCCACCAGGACCTGCAAACGAGATTCGGCAGTTGATGTTGGACGCGTCGGCCTGGAACCGCTCCGACTCCTAGCCCCGGCAGGCAGCTCTGGCAAACCGACCACCCGTCCTCCGGCGGCAGACGCCGTAGCCTGCACCGCCGCTAGCTTGGTCGCCCAATCACTACGCAGCTTTTTGATCTGATCTTCGAGACGGTATCGCTGAGCAGCCGTTTCCGGCCCAGCGAATCCGAGCAGGAACTCTGCAGCTCGTCGCGTTGGTTCGCGTAGCTGATAGTGGGTAACGGGTCGAGGGCCCGCAGATCCCCAGGATCGCTGATCCGCGTATAGGAAGGGAAAAATGATTTCAGGATAAAGGAGCGCCTCGCCGCCAGTGTATTTTGGAATGGAAGGAAGGCTCCACCCCAAATACTCGGCCAGGAACCTATGGAAGCCTCGAGGGTTTTTTGCAGAACCCGATTCCCTCACAAAGTATTCTTCGCGTCGCAGATCTGCTGCGCCCTCTGTGATGGCCGGGCCCCGCCATACCCGAACCAGATTCGGCTGCACACGACTGTTTTTGACGGCTCTCTGCACGGTGATGATTCCGTTTGGGTTCTCTAGCTCGACAGCGCACCAGCTAGATTTAACAGACGCAGCGCTCTCGGGTTCGCCGTAGGAGATCTGATTGGTTAAAGCACTGCCAAGTGAAGTGCCAGAATTTGGGCCGAACATGGATTCCAGCCCTAGCGAGTAAACGATAGCCTGCAACGATTGTGTCTTTCCGCGACTATTACTGGCGCGCAGGACGTTCAAGCCCGGACCGAATTTCACCGTTGCACCCGCAGGCCCAGCTGTGCTGTGGACGCGAAGCTTGACGGCTCGAATCCTGGTCTTCATATGAAACCCCTCAAACCTGACCATCAAGAATTACGTGCGAGTCGTCGCGCAACTGCCGCATCGCTTAGCTTGCTGAATTGGCGGAGGTAAGCCTTCTCCGCGCTCATGAGTTCCTCGTCCAGTTCAATCTGTTGCGCAAACAGGACCCCTGGCGGTTGGAGAGTAACGCGGCTATGATTCGGACCCGTAATGTTGACCATTCCTCGAATAAGCCCAACGTTTAGTGCTACGGGAAGGTGTGGGTCGGACCTCTGAGTGATGGTGCTCGCATACCTATTTCCGGACCACCAAGACAGGAGCATTTGACCCGCGCGCTTACTCTGCAGGGACCACGTGAATAGATGGAGATTCTCAATCGATGCACTGTTCTTGTTGAAGGCGCTCAGTACTATTGCGACTTGCGCCAACTTGTAGGCAACGCGTGCATCGGCTGGGATCGGGTGTGGTTGGCTACGGAACTCAATCCGCGCGTTGATGAGTTCGTCGTTGGCACCTAGAAACGACGTAGACATATCGAGCTCCCTAGGACGCCTCTTCGTAAAAGTCGAGCGGACACCTCATTAGCCACTCTGCGACCTGCCCGTGGGCCAGGGTCCGCGAGTCACCTGAAGTGGTGTCGGGCGCGCATGCCTTAACCCTGGTCTCGGTCTCGGTCAGAACCCGCTGGAGGAGTGCGGCGGCACGGCTGTCGTCTAGGCTGAACTCCATTACGAGACGCTGCTCCAGGTCGTCCAATTCCGACTCAAGCAGTGCGTGGATCTCGGTGTAATGATCCTTGATGTAGGCGCGAAATTCTTGACTGTTTATGTACGAGTACAGGAGCCGTCTTACGTACTCACTCCTACGTGACTCGTCGCGCAAGCTATGCACCTTGGCGAGCTTTTCGTGCATCTTGTCCACGCCGGCGCTGTCGACTGAGCTGTAGTCCGGCTCCGCGAGGGGGGGCAAATGCATGCGAGCAAGTTGCGCGTTGACTACCTTCTTGTAGCTGAGTTCGTAGTCTTCCATTGTCTGGCAGATGACGTGGATATTGGGGTCGGCATAGGTCAGATTGGCATCGCGAATCCTTTTCGTTTGCGATGCACAGTGAGCTACGAGATCTTTGTTATCGATTTGCGGGCACATGATGATCCACCGGTTAATCTTCACGTGCTCGCCGAAGAGCTTTTTGAGCTTGTCGGCGTTGTCGATAAATTTGCCGACATCTTTTGTGGTCTTATCGCGCTGCTTCTCGTAACGCTTCTGATTCGACAGTGGCTCTTCGGGGCTATAACACTGGAATAGATGACCACTTAGCGTGTACGCCTCAAGGCCGTGATCGCCGCCCTTGTCTGGGACGGGGACTAGATCGGCCCCGTGCTGCATCCTGAGTACTCGCGTACACAGGTCCTGCCACTCCGCGCCACTGAGGCCGATCAAGCCATGCATGCTCTGATCCACCACACGAAGTTAGCGGTCTACCTGGCCACCTGTCCCACATCTCGGCCAAATCGGCTGAGCAGAAGCCTGGGTGCGAAGCCAGTGCCACTAGCGGAGCCGGTGTGTAGGCGTCGTCTGGCTAACCAGCAGGCAGAGCGACCGGTGACTGGCGGTCAGCCCGAGCTGGTCGCTGGGGCGTCCGCAGCTGCCTGCCTCGAAGCCGCCAAACGCCGCCAAACGCTGAGCCGAGACCTAGCAGACGGAGCTGGCGAATGCGCGACAGGAAGCTACGCCCCGGCTGAGGCTGTTGGCGCCGCCCGAGCAATGAGCGGGTGCCAGTTCGTCTTCCGGCTCGGCGTACGGCCGTTGTCGGCGATGATGAAGCTCGTGAAGACGGAGATATTGGTGGCGCTGATTGGTGTTGCAGGCGTGGTTGGTGCCACCGCGGGGGCAGTCGTAGGAGCCTGGCTCCAGGCGAAGGGTGGGCACGCGCAGGCGGCTGCGGCACGGGCGGCGGCTGACACCGCGGCCGGGGCCGCGTGGCATCAGACTATGAGAGACCTGCGGTGGTCGGTTCTGTCCGCCTACCTGCGAGCCGCTGCGGAAGCTCAGGAGGCCGACGAGGCAGTGCAACGAAGCGGGGCGCAGGAGGCCGTGGAGGCGGCGAAGAAGGCATTCCATGCCTACCGGCTGTCCCACGCCGAAGCGGAGCTGGTGGCGCCCGATGATGTGGTGCCGGCGCTAGAGCGGCTGGACGCCGAGCTGCAGGGTATGCACACGGATGCGACCAGGCGCGCTCTCGCGATGCAGGCGTACCGCATGCTGGAAGGCCTCTTGACGACTCAGACCGCTGCAGCGGGTTTGGCGCTGCAGCGGCTTGAGGAAGTCAAGCAAGGACCCGCAGAGACGGTTCAAGACAGGATCACAGACGCGCGCGAGGCGCTGCGGGCGGTGCCAGGCCTCTCCCCGGGCTGCGTGGTGGCGCTATGTATCCTCGGCGTCTTCCCCGAGGACCTCGAAGCGGTGCTCAATTACCGGGAGGCGGCGGAGCGACGGTCAGGACGTTTCACCAGTGAACGTACGCGTCTGGTGGCCGCCATGCGGGCTGCACTCGGCACCAGCGTGTAGGTAGCGCGGCCATCCAACCTGACATCACCATCTGAGATCACGGCGGCGTACAGCAGCACCATCGGGCACCCTTCCGTGGTGCTGGCGTTGATGGTGCATCCGGGTGCGACAGGTGTCCGGGTGAACTTACAAAGCAGGTGTCGACCGGTGCGGCCCGTCGCAGTCCTCCGTGCCACAGTCGTGCCACATGGAGTGGGGACTCACGGGGAACCGCGGCTACCAGCGGGGCTGAGGGGCCGCAGGCACCGAAGCCAGTATTACCCAGGTCAGCGCCCAACTCGCCCCACCTCGCTCCTAAGGCGGTGGTCGACAGCGCTGCTGCCGGCAGTTGCCGCCACCTACAGCCCGGGTTGTGCCAAGGTGATTGCGGCGAATAGCTGACGGCCGCCCGTTCGCCGATTTACCTCCCTGCGGGCGAATCACCTGAGTCGGTGGTACCACCCTCGAACAGCTCCCGCAACTCGTCCGGCACGAGGCGTTTGGCAAGACTCACCACACAGGCACCAACGATCGCGAGTAATCCTAGAACGACTTCTAAGGCTTGCCTATGTCCTTCGTAAGGAAGGGTTCGAGCCGCTTTGCTGCCTCGGGCAACTGCTCGGCCAGCTCGTCTGCTTCCGCCAACGCTTCGGCGAGTTCGGCCTCAAATTCCTCGGCCCTCGGAATCCTTCCCGCATCTTTCAGCAGCTTCGTGTAGATCCGCCGCTCCTGAGTCGCGTAACGCTGCTCACGCGACCATGCGCGAGCAGTAATCGTTACCTCAACCTCTCGTATATCCCCGGGATGCACAGAGTAGGTAGGGAAGGTTGCGATGGAAGTAAGGACTTCGACCTGGATTGGGTCATTTGCCGAGCGCTTGCGCAACTTCCACACTCGCTGGTTGCCGTCCCATGCGGCGACCGGCCTCCTCAGCTTCAGCTCGGATTGGATCTTGAGTATCGCTGCCGCCACCAGGCGTTCCACCTTCCGGAGCAGCGCTTCTTCCTCTGCAGTCATCAGAGATCCCCACACGAACTCAGGTGGCCATAGTCCACGACGGCAGATCTATCGAGAGGAGTCGAGGAGTAGAACTCTATGTGCCCGCCGGGCCACGGCGGGGGGCCTGCGTGAGCCTTCCCCGGCCCCCACAGCTTCTCTACATTCCGGACATCCACGATGATCCAGGCGTCACTGCCCGCACGCAGACCCAGCCTGTACGGCACGACGCATCCGGCGTAGGGGGTCGGCGAGAGGTAGACGCCCCACCCAGGCAACCCTACCTGCGTCGACAAGATCGACTCCAGAAACCTAGACTGCGTGTAGTGGATCAAGTGGCCGAAGATACTGGACACTTCACCGCCTGAGACAGGGTCTATACCCATTTCCTCGAACTCATCAGCAGAGAGGCCGAACTTTAGCCCCGTTTCATCGATCCTCCCATCCAAGCGCAACTCTTCGATGTAGTGGGCGAGTGAATCGGATCGAGTCATAACACAAACCTCCGCGCTCCTCTCTAGCCTATGAGCGGATCGACGATACCCGCGAGCCGAGGAAGGAAGGCCGATTACCCGTGCAGCGCAGACGCCGGCCGTAGTTAGCCCTGTTGGCCTGCGTACACCCGTCGTTGACCATGCAATCAATATCCCCGACCAGTTTTCGACCCGGGGCGTCGACCTTGAAGTCGCGTCCGATCAGGTCCGCGGCGGGCACCGCCTTCTTCGCCACAGAGCGACTGGGTGGGGCCTTGGTCGGCATATCTGGTGGAACTGGGGGGACCGTCCGGGCGACCCACTGGAGCTCCGCCCGCACTCACAGCTCTTCCGGTCCTGACATCCACGCCTGACATCAACGACGGCGCACAGCCGCATCCCTGAGTAACCCAGCACGGCAGCCGGAGGCCCGCGCCTACGCGCGGAAGAGGGCTAGAGAGCGAACTCCTAAAGCGGGTGTCGCAGGTTCGAATCCTGCCGGGGGCACCGCAAAATTGCAGGTCAACGCACTGGAGGTCTTCCAGGGAACCTCTCTGGGAGGCCTTCAGGCGCGCAATGGGAACGCCCTGGGAACATTGAGCTGGATATTTCTCACATTTCAGACTTCCTTGCGCTCCTTGGGCCGGCTCATCGGCCACTTCAACCGCAAGGTCCACCTCGTCGTGGGTGGCCATTCCGCGCACCGTTCCCGCACGGTCAGCGACTGGATCGCCGAGCACGCCGACCGGGCCCGCGCACGGCCCTCGAGGGCGCCACCGGCCAAGTTCCCCGATGCGCGGACTTCAGATCCGGTGGTTCGATGGGTGCGGGCCGTCAACGCAGCGTCCATATCGCCACAAGGTCAAAGTGGCGGACAAGGGCCCGGCCCCGTCAGCGAGGGGACCTGGGCTGCATCGGCCTTACGGGCCGTCACCCGGACAACGGTGCCTGCGATGCGGGCGGGGAATCAGGGGCTGACCCGCGGCGACCTGCTCGGCGCCTACGGGTGATCACGCCGGTGACGAGCAGGCCCGCGAAGAGGGCGGCGATCAATGCAGGGTCGATCGTGTCCAGCGCGTTGGCGATCGTGCGCTGTACGTCGCCCGCAGCGTCGATGACCGCGTCCTGGGAGGGGGTCGCGCCGCACGCGGATCTCGTACCAGCCGTAGTAGGCGACGTACACGCCGACGAGAAGGAGGAGCCCGCCGCCGAGGCGCGGGGCAATAGCGCCGATGCGGCGGAGCCGGGTGACGGCGGTGGTGCGGGTGAGAGCGACGGTCAGGGAGGCGGCGCCGACGATCAGGCCCATTGCGCCCCGTAGGCCGCGAACAGGGCGATGCCCTCTCCGGTGAAACCGCTGCGGAAGGCGGAGACCACGATGGCGAGGAACGGGGCAATCGTCTGCCGCCAGCACGGCATCCGCCGCAGCATGGGCGGGTCGGCGCGAGCTATGACAATGCCCTCGCCGAGTCGTTCTTCCAGTGCCTCACGCGCGAGTTGCTCCATGAGAGGCGCTGGGCCTCGAAGGCACAGACTCGGCTGGAGTTGTTCCGCTGGTGTCGTACTACAACCGGCGCCGTCGGCATTCCGCGCTCGGCTACCTCACACCAGCCGAGTTGGAACAGCAACTGATCACGTCACATACGTTGTCACTCGTCGCATGAAACCCGGTGTCCACTCCCGGGGATCGACCTCATGTCCTGCTTGACCCGGTTCCGCAGTCCCTCGGCGCTGACCCCGATCTGCCGGGCCACCTCGGTGACGGTCTTCCCGGAGGCCCGGACCAGCGCGACCGCGTCGCGCTGGAACTCCTCCGTGTACCGCCTACTGCGGTTGCTCTTGCTTCCCACCTGGCACTACTTCCTCCGGAACCTCACGTCCCAGTCTCCAGGTGTCCAACATCAAGGGGAAGCTTCACTCATCGCTCGGGATAGAAGAACTCCATGGCGCCGCCGATCTTGATCAGGGAGGAGCCCTCGTGCCGTAGAGCCGATACACGCAACTTCTGCCCAGGCAGCAGCACGAGCAGCATGAGCGGCGACGTGACATCCATGGTGAATCGCTCGTCCCGCGCTGTGAGGGCAGGCGACAGGTCCTCGATCTCGATGAGATCGACCTCGCCGCCGAACAACACTGTCACGACGCGTGCAGATTCGTATCCCTCCTCCGCGTCGCTACGCCCCGTGTAGATGAGGGATTCGGACTCGGACACCACGGCCACGGGGGCACCGGCCAGGGCGTCCTCGATGGCCGCAGGCACCTCGATGTCGAATCCCAAGATGGCTCCGCCGAGGTGTTCACAGTCCAGCCAATCTCCGTTGCTGTTCCGTACGGAGTGGTACAGCTCCTCGGACACAAGCCCGTCACTACGGCGGTGGATAAGGAGCGCGAATCCAAGACTGTCGTCAATCCAGACATCGGCGACGACAGGCCCTTTGGTGAGGGGAGCGGGCAGGGCATGCCGGGGTCCTTGTTCGGGCTGAAGCGGGCCTGCGTGCAAGGCATCCAGAGCGATATCAGCCATGCCTCTCATTGCGCCTCCTGTTCCTTACTTTGTTCTTCCGCGGGCTTCCATGCGTAGGCGTTGCCTCCGGGGTTTCCGCAGGCGGTTGTGCAATGTGGCGCGCCGGGCGGGCGCGCCACATTGCACAACACGGTTATACGGTCAGCTAAGCCGGATCATGTCTTGGCCATGCAGGAGTAGGACATGTCCGCTACATAGCCGTTCCATCCGAAGACTCCGACCATGCCGTACGTCCAGATCCTGGTACCGGGTTTCACCTGGACGGCCACGTGGACAGCCCAGCCGATCTTGACGGGGTTGTACCAGGAGCCCTTGGCCTGCATCTTCCGCAGCTTGCCGCTGCGGCCGGGCGGGCTGCCCCACACCTCGACGTACGAGACGTTCTTCGCCAAGTAGCGGTTCGTCCAGCCCATGACCTGGACGTTCACGTAGTAGCGGATGTATCGCCAGCCGTTCTTCGCGATACCGGCGCTGCTGCGGCTGACGATGATGCGCATCCCGTAGCCATTCTTGATCCGACGCTTCCCGCAGTTGGGGTACGTGCCGCTCGCGTCAGTGGAGTTGCACGGGTCTGCATTGGCGTAGTCATAGGCATTCGCCGAGCCGCCAGGTACGGGGTCAACCTGCAGGAAGCGGCCCCGGGCCGGATCGTAGAGACGCACACCCATCAGGGTGAGGCCGGAAGGAGTTTCGGAGCTGCGCTGTTGCGAGCCCATCCATCCGTACCGGGTGGCCGCCTGTCCTGTGCGCGGGTTGCCGTACTCATCATTCTCGAGCGCGACAGGTGCGGTGCCCGAGTCCAGCGGAAGCTGGAGCGCGACGTCACCGTGGATGTTGGTGAACTGCAGCACTGTGCCGCCGGTCTTACCTGTGATGGCGCCGAGGCCACCGACAGCTGTCTCCACGTTGCGGGTCAGCTCGCCGGTCGAGACGTTCTCGACGATCCAGCGCGGTATGTCGGTGTCGCTGTCGTAGTGGTTGACCTTGGACGTCGTCTGCGTCCAGGTGCCGCCGCTGTTGGTCTCCGTCGTCCACGAGCGGACGCGCATGGCGGCATCCAGCTGCCATGTCTGCCTCTTGCCGCTGACAGTCTGCTGACGGACCAGGTCATTGGCATAGTAGCCAATGCTGCCGTGCCCGGGCGCTGCGGTGGTGCGACCGAAGGCGTCGTACGTGTAACCAGCGTCGACGGTACGGTCGGCGCTGTCGTACGCGAACGTCTTCGCTGTGCCTCCACTGGTCGGGCAGTCAGCACCCGGCGCAGCGGTCGCTGTGGTGAGCGAGAGACGGTTGCTGTGCTTGTCGAACCCGTACGCACGGCGGGTGCACACCGTGTTCGAGGTGTCCAAAACCGTGGTCAACCGGCCGAGCGCGTCGTACGTGTACGACTGGTCGGACCAGGCCGCGTGCGCGGTCACCTGGCCGTGAACGGACTCCTGAACCTGGTCGGAGAAGAGGGTGGTGCCGTCGCTGTCCCGGGTATACGTGCGGGACAAAGCCGACCGCGTGCTGTCCTTTCGCTGGGTCATGGTGTAGCCACCGGGCAGCTTCTCGCTGATGACACCGCCGTCGGCGTCGTAGTTGGCTTCGAAGCTGCCGGCAACGGAGTCGGTTGTCTTGGTGATCAGGCCGCGCGGCTCGGCCGTGTGATCATAGGTGAACGAGAGTGTAGACGGGACGGAGTCGCTGACCTTGACCGGTCGGTCGAGGGAGTCGAACTGCATGGTCGTCACGCCGCCGTCGGCATCGGTGTAGGAGATCTGGCGTCCCAGCTTGTCGTAGGTCCGCGTGATGGTCCCGCCGGTGATGGAGGACGTCTTGGAAGACTGGCCGTTGGCCGGGTCGTACTCCGTGGTGACCTCCGGGATCGCGGTGCCCACGCCGCCGGTCATCACCGTCTTCGCCGGACGTCCGGCGTCATCGAAGGAAGTGGTGGTCGTGCGGGTGCTGCCGTTCGCGGTCTCAGTGATCTTCTGAACGCTGCCCCACCCGTCGTATTCGATGGTCGTCGTCGCCAGCTGCGACGGGTTCGACCCGCCGCCTGTGATCGCGCCGCCGGGACCGATGGAGCAGAGCTGGTCGGCCCACTCCGGCCGCCCCGCGCATAGGCCAGTGCCGGTAGCGGACCAGTAGGAGGTCACCCGAGTCGTGGCGTCCGTGGACGTGGAGCCCGGAAGGATCTCCTTGTAGATGCGCCCCTGGCTGTCGTACTCCATGGTCGTGGTCATCGCCACGCCGTCCGGGTCTTGGACGGTCTTGACCGGCAGACCCTTGACCCAGTCGTAGACGGTCTGCGTCACCCGGGTCTCACCCTGCACGGTGGGGTGCTCGCGCACCTGGGCGCCGACTGTCGTCCGGGTGATCTGGTCCTTGATCGTGGCCGTGCCGTCGGTGGGACGCCCTGCGTCGTACTCGAAGAGCGTCCACGAACGCGCCGTCACCGGCGTGCCCGCCGAGACCAGGGTCGTGGTGCCGGAGGCGAGGTCCGCTGTGAGGTCGACCCTGCGCAGCGGCCCGAGCTCCTCCACCTTGCGGGCGCCGTCAACGGTGTAGCCGTGCCGGGTCGAGAGCAACTCCGCGCGCTCCGCCGAGGAGAGCTGGGCGATGCCGAGCTCAGCCTGGGCGGCCCTGTCCGCAGCGGTGAGACCGAGCGCCAGGGAGCGGTTGGAAGCAGTCAGCTCACGGACGGTGTTGCCGAAACGGTCGGATTCCGTCGCGCCCATATGGCCGCCCGGGTCGCCTCGACCACCACATCCGCACCCGGGACGGCGTTGACGTACTCGGCGCGCGTACCCTCCAGCTTCGGTGCGGGCAGCCGCCCTTCCACTGCAGGGTGATCTGCTCATCACCCTCGCCCAGCGTCACCAGATCCGTGGCCTTGGCCGCCTGCGCCGCCTTGAGCGAGGCCGCCGGGATACCTGCCTTGCCCGAAAGCCTCAACCCGCGAGGATGCGCCTTCGGCTCCACCGAGCCATCGGAAGCGACCAGGTCCAGATCGACATCACGCCAGTCACCGCTGACGCCGTCCCGGAAACGGACCGGACCCGCGGTCAACTCTGTAGTAAGCGAACCGTCCTTGTTCACCCACGTCGTCGATGTCTCCGTACGCTCGGAAAGCGCCTCGACACGCTTGCCCGACAGTCGAGCGGCGACCTTCGCCGAGGCGATGTCAGCCGCTGCAGTGACCGTCGGCCGGACCGGCTTGTCAGCCTTCACCGGCAAATCCCTGGGGGACGCTGCCGCCGCCCCCTCCATCACGGTGACGGACATGAGCAGAGCCAAGCCGCTGGCTATCCAGCGCAGGCTCCTGCTCTTCTCATGCCACATCCGCCCTCTCTCCTCTGGAGAGGGTGATTCCCAATTCACTCCCACAGTCCCGCCCTTGCCGTATGTGAAGAAAATGCGACCAACGCGAAACTTATCCAGGGAGGGAAGATCAAATACTGGGGCAGTCCACATAAAAAGGAGGCGGCGCCTCCGCTTCCTCATGTGAGCTACAACACATGCCGGGTCCTCCCTTCAGCTCGAACCGCACTGCCTTACCCCCGCGCCCATCCGGTCCGGCGCCCCAGACGTCGGTCACGGCGTCGATCAGTGCGAGGCCGCGCCCCGCCCTCGTCCCAGCGGTTCGCGTGCCGGGGTGCGGGCAGGACCGGGGAGTCGTCACGCACCTCGATCCCTACGCCCGCGTCCTGGTGGAGTACGAAGATGTCGCAGCGGCTGTCCGGGACGTGGGCGATCACGTTCGCAAGGAGCCCACTGAGGGCCAGTTCGGCGGCTTCCGTCAGGTCTGCATGTCCCAGAGGCCAGGTGGGCCCCGCACGAAAAGTGACCGGACGGAGGGGGGAAACGGGCTAAGCGCACGAGACCCCTTCGGGATCGACGCCGTCAGTTCCTGCAGTTTCGAGTGATCTTCGTCACGCTTCAGATGTGCCCTGAATTCAGCAGTCCGGTTGTTCAGCCCCCTCCTGGCCAAACCGCCTTCCTCACACCCCTGTTGAGACAGCGCAATCGAGCGTGGACCCCAGCGAGAGCCCAGGCGCGGCGGCTGTACGGTCCTCTCTTACGGGCTGAGGCGCCGGACGCGCAGGCATACGCGTCCCCCAGCCCGCACATTTGTGTTGAAGAGGTGGGGATTGCCGTGAAACGGCGTCGTATCTGGGTGACGGCCGCCACCGTGGTGGCTGGGCTGTCCGGGGTGCTGGTGTTCCAGGGATTGACGGGCAGTTCGGACAGCGCGTCGCACGCGGATGCCCAGTCGGCCCCGGTCAGGTCGGAGACCCGTACCGCGGAGCTGAAGACCAGTGGCGACGCGCACAGTGCGGCACTGGAGAAGCGGGACACCAAGCCGTTCAGCATGCTGGGCATCACCTGGACCGACCCGTCGGCCAGGTTCGACGGCACGGTGGAAGTGCGTACGCGGGGTGTGCGGTCGGGGAAGTGGTCGCAGTGGCTGAGCCTGGACGGTGAGAGCGGCCAGGGCGAAGCCGGTGCGGTGCGCGGTGGTACCGAGCCGGCGTGGGTGGGGGCTTCCGACGCTGTGGAGGTACGCGCACGCGCCGGTGGCAGCACGTCGGCCGAGCTGCCCGCGGGGCTGCGGCTGGACATGGTCGATCCGGGCACGGGAAGCGTGACGGCGATGGAGCCCGCAGCCTTCGCCGTTGACGAGACATCGGAGCCGCAGCCGTCGGCGTCCGAGTCCGCCCCCGCAGAGGAGTCTCCGACACCGGACGCCTCCGCGAGTGGTGAACCGACCACCGAGCCCTCGGGCAGCGCCTCCGCCGAGGAGTCGCCGTCGCCGGACAGCAGCAGTACGCCGACCGAATCCGCCTCCCCTTCGGCTTCCACCAGCCCGGAGCCCACGGCCACGCTCCCGCCCGCGCCGCCCTCGACGATGCCGCAGCCGCCGGTCACCTCCCGCACGGAATGGGGTGCGGATGAGTCGATCAGCCCGGAGGAACCCGGCTACCTGCCCGACGGCAAGGTCAAGGCGGTCGTGGTCCACCACACCGCCGAGTCCAACGACTACACCTGCGCCGACGGCCCGGCCCTGGTACGCGGCATCTACGCCTACCACGTCAAGCAGTTGGGCTGGAAGGACATCGGCTACAACTTCCTCGTCGACAAGTGCGGTGTGGCCTACGAGGGCCGAAAGGGCGGCATCGACCGCCCGGTGATGGGCGCCCACGCCTACGGCTTCAACTCGGAGACCACCGGCATCTCCGTCCTCGGCACCTACACCGACGCCGTCCCGCCGCAGGCCGCGATGGTCACAG
This sequence comes from Streptomyces peucetius, assembly GCF_025854275.1. NCBI lineage: Bacteria > Bacillati > Actinomycetota > Actinomycetes > Kitasatosporales > Streptomycetaceae > Streptomyces > Streptomyces peucetius. The sequence goes on from NZ_CP107567.1 coordinate 3,353,755, forward strand.
CCACCCGAATAGCCGCATGGAAGCTCGGCCAGTACGGCGTCGACCCGAACGGCACCACCACCCTCACCGCGGGCGCCAACGGCACAAACTACTTCGGCAAGTCCTGGACCAAGGGCACCCAGATCGGGTTCCCCACGATCCACGGCCACCGCGACGGCTACAACACCCAGTGCCCGGGCAACGCCTTCTACGCCCAGCTGCCCACGCTGCGCACCTGGGCGGGCGGACCGGTCACCGGCCTGGCCATCAAGTCCGTCAGCGCCCCGAAGTCCGGCACCACGCACTACACCAAGTCCGCGGTCACCGTGAGCTGGAGCGCGACCACGCCGTCCTCACTGATCAAGCAGTTCGAACTGCTCGTCGACGGCAAGCCGGTGGTCACCACCGCGTCCACGACCACCTCGACCTCCACGAACCTTGCCCTCGGCAGTCACTCCGTCGCCGTCCGTGCCACGCACCACTCCGGCAAGACGTCCACCAGCGCGGCCGCCACTGTCGTCGCCGAGACCACCGCCCCCACCTTCACCACCAAGCCCACCCTGTCACTGCGTGCCGGCACGGTGAACACCACCGCCGTCCCGGTCACCCTCTCCTGGAAGGCCACCGACAACGCGGCCCTGAAGGAAGTGCGCCTCACGGCACCCGTGGCCAAGACCTACACCACCACGACCACCAGCGCCGCGCACACCGCCAAGTCCGGTGTGGCCACGGCCTGGAACGTGACCGCGTACGACTTCGCGGGCAACGCCGGCTCCGCCTCGGGCAGCTTCACTCCGGTGATTCTCCAGGAGACCGCCGCGGTCAAGTCCGGCACCTGGACCACCAGGTCGTCGACGAGCTACCTGGGCGGCAAGTCCTACTCCAGCGGCGCCAAGAACGCCTCCCTGACGTGGACCTTCACCGGCCGGTCGGCGTCCTGGGTGGTCTCCCGGGCCTCCACCTCCGGACAGGCGTACATCTACGTCGACGGCGTGAAAGTGGCCACGGTCGACCTCAAGTCGTCCACCACCATGTACCGTCACGCGATCTGGACCAAGAACTGGACCACCAGCGCCAAGCACACGGTAAAGATCGTCGTGGTCGGCACCTCCGGCCGCCCGACCATCACCACCGACGGCCTCGTCTACCTCAAGTAGCCGCCGACCCGTAAGCAACGGCCACTGTGACGGCCCCTCCGAGCAGGCACATCGCCTGGTCGGAGGGGCCGTCTGGCTGTACGCCTCACCACCAGCGTCACCCGTGCGGCGAGCAGATGGTCCCGCAGCTCCAGGACTGCGTTCATGGTCGAGCCCCACGTCGTGGTCTCGGCCGTGAAGGACCCCCGCCACTTCGTACTCGAGGTGCGGACACACACCTTGGCGTCCTTCTTGCTGATGTCGAGGCCGGCGCAGCGTTCGTGCAGCACGTCCACGTCTTGCTCCCTCCCTCGCCGGACAGCCGGGGACGCCGTTCCTGGAGGGCCAGGGTGAATCAGGAATTCTGACGCACGTGCTTCACAGCAACACTCCACGGTTCCCGTGGACGGCCCCAGCACCACGCTGACCTGCGAGCTCACCGGCATCACAGACGCTGGGCCCGGGTGATGAGTTGCGGATAGTAGCTGAGCTGGGTCAGGCAGGCGACCGGACGTGCTGTTTCACCCTCGCTTCGATGCCCACCGGCCCAGGTGACCTGGACCTTCACCTTCTCGCTGGTGCCGATCACCTCAATGTGGACCTTCTCGACCAGGTGCCGGATCAGCTGCTTGCGGTCCGCGTCGCTGGTCGTGGGAGCATGCCAGATGCCGGGGACATCAGCGGCCAGGGCGCGGATCTGCTCGCGCTCGGCGGCGCTGAGGGTGCGGGGCCGCACGGCCAGGAAACGGTCGTACTCCTCCTGCAGACGTTGCCGCTCGCCCATCGCGGTCTCCCAGTCTGTCTCCAGCTGTCGTACGACCAGGCGGTTTTCGGGTTCGGCGAGCTGGTACTGGCGCCGGGCCCGGTCCACGGCGAACTCGGCCCGCTCCAGACGCTGCCGCCAGATCTGGTCCACCTGAGCGCGCTGGGCCTAAACCTGCTCGGCGGCGGCGAGGGACACCTCGACGGCCGCCGGGGCCATCGCGGCCAGCAGCAACGCCGTGACGTGCTCGTCCACGCAGTCGCCGGCCAGCTGCTGGCACTGCCCGGTCGCGAAGGTCGTCTTGTCCGAGCCACAGACCTAGGCGGGTGCAGCTTCCCGCCCGCCCCGCGCTGGTAGCGCACCGACATCTTCTTCCCGCAGCGCCCGCAGGCCACCAGCCCGGCCAGCAGGGCCGGCCCGTCGCACACCACGCCGATACTCTCGGCCCGGGCCCGGTTGGCGTCCATCCGCTGCATGTTCCGCTCGTACCGCTCGACGCTGATATAGGCGGGCAGCAGGCCCGGAAGGTAGACGTACCAGTCCTCACGCTCGGTACGCACCCGGCCGGTATACGGCCGCCCCGCCTGACGGCGCCGCGGATCGATCCTGCTGCGGCCGTAGGCGTAGATTCCAGCGTAGGCCGGATGACGGAGCATGTTCTGCACTCCGGCCCGGCTGGGACGACGCCACCGCAACTCCCCCCGCTCGGGCCCCTCGCGCAGCCGCACCCCCAACTGGATGCTGTTGTCGGCCAGATAACAGAGCACCGCGTTGACCGTCCCAAGCCGGTCGAACAGATCCAAGACGAGGCGGACCACGGCCTGGACCTGCTCATCGGGATCCAGGACCGCTTCGCCGGACGGGCGGCGTACATAACCGACCGGCAGCGCCACGACCAGCTCACCGCGCCGGGCCTTCGCCAGCCGCCCGGACCACATCCGCTGTTTGATCAGGTGCAGTTCCGCCTCACTGATCGTCCCCTTCAGCCCCAGCAACAGCCGGTCATTGTGATCAACGGGGTCATAGACACCGTCCGGGTCCGCGAGCAGAGCCCCCGACAACGCACACAACTCCAGGAGCTGGTGCCACTCGCGGCCCGTCCGCGCCAGCCGCGACATCTCGATCCCGAGCACGATGCCCACGTGGTCCAGGCCAACCTCGGAGACCAGACGCTGAAAGCCGGGCCGGACATCGACCCCGGACGCGGAGTGCCCCAGATCCTCATCAATCACCAGCACCCGCGAGGCCGGCCACCCCAGCGCGACCGCTCGCTCGACCAGCGCGTACTGCAGCCGCGTGGACTCCTGATGGTCCTTGACCTGGCCGGCGGTCGACTGCCGGACATACACGGCGGCAAGACGATCACGATGCCACAGCTGGAACTTGCCCTCCAGCCGCTCCCACGGCCGCCTGATCGTCGTCATCGCCCGCACCCCCGTCCCGGCTCCCGGGAGGTGTCGCTGTCGCCATCCGTTCCACCAGCAGGCCCAGCAACCGCTGGACCACCACCCGGTTCACCTCCGGGAACGACTCCCAGCTCGGGGCGCCCGCTATCGCGGGCTTCGACTGGGGGGCACAGCCCCGTCTCCTCCTGCCACCGCGCCCCACCCCCCTCGCCTGTCTCGCTCTGCCGGTCCCGCAGCAGGCGGACCGTTCCGGCCAGCGCCAACAGGGCATCAACCCCGATGACAGGGACATTCCCCATCGCGTCCTGGTCTATGTCAGCACTGCGGCTTGCTCCTTGAGCGCCTGATCAACCGACTTAAGGACTGGCGCGGCATCGCCACACGCTTCGACAAGACCCCCGAGAGCTACCTCGCCGGCCTCGAACTCCGTGCCTCGATGATCTGGCTCGAAGAACTGTTGCGAACAGCCGATTGATCACGACATCACACAGGCCCTAAGCCTTCCAAGAGAGCGACCTCTCAAATGCACTGCAGTGGTCATGGAGTCAGCACTTGTCGGACGGCACCCGTCCCCGGTCTTCTCGGGGAGGGGGTGCCGTCCGGGCGCCTGCCGGGCGGGCACTCAGCTGACGAGGTACTTGACCGCGTCGACCACGTGTGGGCCGTAGCCGAAGGCCGCGGCCAAATGCTCGAGTCGCTCGTACGCCGCCGGGGTCAGTGGTGTGCCGAAACTGTTGACAGCACAGAGCAGGAACCGGAAGGCCAGTTCGGCGCAGACAACTTCTGCGCACCGCGTCAGCGCGGAATGGGTGGCCGCTGACCGGGTGTCCTGGTCTCCGCCCTGGTCGAGCAGCCCGACCATGGCGACCACCTCCGCCGTCCGCCGGCGATGCTCGACCGCCGCCGACGAGGCCCCGTCGGGCACACACACGGGATACGTCGTGCAGGCGTCCTCCGAAGCGCCGCGTGCTCTCGCGATCGGCACGATCAGCGACAGCAGGCGGTCCACGGACGCGCGCTCCTTGCCGCCGATCTCAGGCTGGCCATCCATCGGTGTGCCCGTGGCCCGCCAGAGAACGCTCAGCTCCTCGCCGGTGAGGTCCGAATCCCGCAGCCGCAGTACGTCCTCGATGAGGAGCAGGACGCGGCCGGGTTCGAGATCCGGGTTCCGGCCACCTAGGTAGGCCAGGGCATGATCCAGTGCCGTGTCGGCGTAGAGGATCCAGTCGCCGTGGAAGGACGTGCCGAGCTCGGTCACGCCGAAGTCGAAGGTCATGTCCTCGTGCTGTGCTGCGGGGTCGTGCATGGTTCTGCTCCCCTTTACAGCGGGTAGGCGGTCAGGACGTAGAAGCCGCCGGGCTTGTGGCCCTTTTTCACGGCGATGATCACCTTGAAGCTGTTGCTCGTGGTCGGACTGTAGTTGCCGAGGTGGTCCATGCTGTCGCCGAGCGATCCGGTCCCGTACGTGCCCTGGAGCGTGAGCTGCTGCGCCTTGCCCGGCTTGCCCGCGTCCTGCACGAACTTCGTGATGCGGTCCTTGTTCTGGTCGACCAGCTGGTTGACCGCCTTCTGGGCGAGGTCCGCGCTCTTCCAACGGGAGTTGGGCGTGGGCCTGCCCATCCGCCGGGTCTTGGCCTTCGCCAGGGCCTCCATCTTCTGCCGGTCGACGTTGACGTGCTCGTCCAGGGTGTGGGCGATGCCCGGGAACATCCGCTCGGCGCGCGCCAGGTCGGTGCAGTTGTGGACCAGGACGTCCTGGGCGCCGACTCGCACGTAGTAGCTGTCGATGCCGCTGACGTCGAGGTCGTAGGTGGCCTGCCGGGCGGCGGACCGTTCGGTCGCGGTGACGGTGGCCTCTGTGCCCTCGGCGGTGTGCAGGCGGTCGCCCGCGCGCAGCTCGCCCGCCGGGACCCACGCCTGCCGGTCCGGCAGCCAGTAGCGGTGCTGCTCGGTCGACGTGAGGTCGGAGACGTCGCCGTCCGCGCCGGCGACCGACAGTCGGACAAATGTCTTGTCGGTGTACTCGGAGGTATACGGCGTCGACATCACCGGGCGCGGCCGGGTCAGCTCGGCGAACTCGCCGCCCGGGTCGGTCGCGAGGACCTCGTCGCCCGGCCGGACGTCCTCGATCGGCTTGTGCGTGCCGTCCGCGAGGAGCACGGGGGTGCCGGCCGGGAAGCTGTTGCACTCGAAGACCACATCGGTCTTGCGTGCCTTCGCGATGTCATCCGGGATGAGCTTGCCGCCCAGCTTCAGCCAGCGCAGCACCGCGAGGGAACCCAGGGCCCGGTCGAAGCCGTCGACGTGCTCGCCGGTCATCATGTCCTTGCCGGTGATCGCCTCTACGATGCCCTTGCCGTCGCCGATGCCCGGCATCAGGCCGAGGATGATGGACATCCGGCGCTGCTGCTCCTCGCTGTCCAGGCCGGAGGAGCCGTCGTCCCAGGTCTTGCCGACGTTCGAGAAGTCGAACTCGAAAGCCGGAACCTCGCGGAGCTTCTCGGCGGCCTTCTTGATGCCGGGGACGACCTTGTTCATGTCGTCGACGGCCTTGTTGGCCTGGCCGATGCCCTCGTTGAGGGTGTCCATGCCCTTGTTGGCCTTGTTGATGGACTGGTTCAGCCCGCCCAGCGACTTGTTGATGTCGTCGACAGCATCATTCATGTCGCCAAGGGCGCGGTTCATCTGCGCGAACCCGGCGTTCATCTGGTCGAGCGCCTTGCCGATCCCGTCGAGGTTGTCCTTGACGCCCTTGACCGCGGCCTGGAACTTCGGGTCACCGACCAGCTGCGCGAGTCCGAGCGTCAGCCGGATCAGCAGCAGGGTCATCTCGATTATCACGAGGATCGTCTCGATGGTCTCGAGGACGTCCTTGATCAGCTTGTCGATGTCCTTCTGCGCGCCGGCGGCCGTCGCGCGGATCCGGTCCTCGACCTGCTTGCGGTACTCAGGGTCCGCGATCTTGGTCGGGTCCTCCTTGAAGGCCTCCCTCAGCTTCTGGAGGCCGGCGGCTTCCTTCTTCACCGTGCCGAAGTGTTCGACGGTGTCCTTGTGGAGGTAGTGGACGCCGTACGCGAACATACCGACGCCGGCACCGACCTTGAGGGCCTTCTGCGCGAAGTCGCGATAGCAGGCCGGTTTCTCCAGCAGCGACAGCTTGTCGCAGCCGGAGATCCTGGCGGTGCCCTTGACGATGGCGGCCAGGCGGTCGGTGTCGAGCTTCGCCTCGGCGGCCTCGAGCTGCGCCTCGGCGTGCGTCAGCCTGACGCCCTGTGCGGCCAGCGCGCTGTCCTCGCCCATCCCGAACGTCAGGAAGACGCTGAGAATGGTCAGCAGTGCGGCGGTTTTCAGTTTGAGTTGGCGGTGCATATACGTCCCGTGCCGGAGAGCAAGGCGCGCACGGATGGTCTCTCCGGCGCGGCCGGGCTCTGAATTCCCCCTGGTGGCCGTCCGCTTCAGGCAGCGACCCACCATTTACCGACCAGTAGCTTACGCGCAGCATCGATCCCCCGACGATCCGCCCCACCAGGGGCCAGTTGGTTTCATGATGATCTGCGGGTTCCGTCGGCGGTGGTTCGGCGTCGTGATGTCAATGCGGCAGGTAGCGGCTTCTGCTGGCCCGGCAGGGCAAGCGGAAAGCGGCCAGCGACCTGGTGCACCCTGCCCGCCACCCTCGGCGCGATCCGCCGGGCCCAGGTCATCAACTGGGCCTTCGACAAGGCGTGGTGCGACGAGTACGCCCCCTGGTCGCGGCACAACGCGCAGGAGGGCTACGACATGCTGTGGTCTTGCCTGCGTGAGGCGGACGCCCCGCTGGGGGTGATCTCAGGTGGCTGAGAGGGCGTTAAGTCCGTTTCTGGTAGCGGCCGCGTCCGGGCTGGGTGAGGAAGCCCTGACGAGTGAGTCGTCCCAGGCGGGAGCGGGTGACGTTGACCGAAGGCTCGTCGGTGGGTAGGCCGAGGTGTTCGTGCAGGTCGTGGACGCGGAATACCTTCGCGGGGTGCTCGTTGAAAGCAGTCACGATGCGCTGGTAGACGGTGTCGGTCTTCGCGGAAGCCGGTTCGTGGTCGGGTGGAGTGAGGCCGTCGATGACCTTTCGGGTGGCGACGAGCTCGGTCAGGCGGGCCTCGGTCTCGGCGAGGGCGGTGGTGAGCCGTTCGATCTGCTCGCGCAGGCTGTTGGCTCGTGCGGCGGCCTCGTCGTGTTCGGTCTGCAGCAGCCGCAGGAGTTCGTGGACGTTCACGCGGCCAGCTCCACGTCGTCCCGCCAGGCGGCGGTCGGGGTGGTGAGGCGGCGGAGCATGCCGGCGGTGGAGGCCCAGTAGACGCGGGAGGCCGCGTTGTCGGGCCGGTGGTCGTAGTCACGGGCGAGGCGCCGGTGCAGCATGAGGGTCCCGTTGACCTGCTCGACCACCCACCGCTTCGGCTGGGGGACGAAGCCCTTGCCTCTGTCGTCGGGGTTGCGCCGGACCACCTCGACAGTGATGTCCTTCACCGCCCCGTGGACGATCACGGCGTCCTTGAAACCCTGGTCGACCAGGACCTTTTCCAGGCGTATCCCGCATCGTTCGGACGCCTGGTCCAGCAGGGCGATGCCGGCCTCGTTGTCATGCGCGCTCGCCGCCAGGACCACCACGCCGATGATCAGACCCATGACGTCCACGGCGAGCCCTCGCTTCCTGCCGGGCGTCTTCTTGTTCACGTCCAGTCCCGTCGTCTCCTTCGGCACCCCGGCCGCCACGCGGACCGACTGAGTGTCGATGATCACCAGGGACGGGTCCTCTAATCGTCTGGACCGCTCCCGCACCTGACAGCGAAGGATCTCCTGGATCCGCTGGTCGAGGCCGTCCTGGCGCCACAGGGTGAAGTAGTAGAACACCGCCGACCAGGCCGGCAGGTCGTGGGGCAGGAGCCGCCACTGACAGCCTGTCCGGTTCTGGTAGAGCAGCGCGTTCACGACCTCGCGCAGGTCGCAGGAGCCAGGTCCCCGGTGGCCGACCGCGCCACCCGCGCCTGCTTCCACCCGGTGACCAGCGGTTCGATCAGCGCCCACTGTCCGTCGGTCAAGTCGGTCGCGTACGGCATCCGTTCCATGCCCGTGACTCCACCATGCACACGACAGGGTCAGAGCGTAGGACCGTCCAACCACCCACGAACGAGCGACACCACATCATCATGAACGGGACTTAACGCCCTCTGAGAGTCGGCCGCAGCAGGCCCTGGTAGAACACGCGTGTGACCTACAGATTCATTGCGAACATCGCCTACGGGTGGCAGGAGAAGCGGCCGCCGGACATCTACGTCCCGACTGCCGGAGTTGCCGAGTCAGAAGACGAAGAGAGCTTCGCGCTCGAGTTTCAAGGTGGCTTCGAGGAACCAGACGAACAGGACATCCGCACCGGCTGCGACTCGTACTGCGTTGTCACTCCCGACCAGAACACCGCGTACGGATGCGTGCGCACGGTGGAGCTGGAAGCAAACGTCCTGCGGGTCACATTCGACCCCGCTTACCTGGAAGAACTGTACTTGGATGACCCCGTAGTTGAGGCAGTCCTGCACGCACCAGTCGAGGACATAGCTCGCATGACAGAAGCACTCACGCGCATCCTCACCTATGGCCGACCCGACGCGCTCCCGATCGTGATCGGAGTCTGAATCCGCCGGCCCCACGTGGTCAGCATCTCGCCGGGCCTGTCGGTGAGGACCTCAAGCGTCGGGTGAGGAGCGGCAGGGATGGATGAGTGTCTAACTGCGTGACAACGCCGACGCACAGCAGCGAACGGGGGCGGACATCAACGGACCATCAGCGCAGGTGGCAAGCACAGCATCCCGAGTACAGGCACCGGCCCAAGTTGCTTCGGGACGAAGAGGTCCCGCCGGCAAGGCGCGAAGGAGAAGATCGGCACTCCGGCGTGTACGGTGTGCCATGCCGATCGGGCGCTCGCGTTCCGCGGCACGGCTGCGTATCCGTGGGACGGCCACGTCCACAGAGCTGTGGACCAGCACGGCAAGGTCCGGCTTCGGCAACATGCCGACCGTCTGGCGGAACCAGCTCTCCGACTGCGGCTGTCGGCCGCCGTGATTCGCGTCCGAGTACAGGACAGTGCTGCGGATATGCGCGCGCACCGTCTTTTGCACGGTCCACATCGTGGGATCGGGCGGCTTCGAACCCTCCATCAAACAACGCGAGGACTAGGCTGCTGCATAGACGTCCCAGACCCCGGCGGCATGCTATTGCTGAACACAGATGGCTGCGGGGTGCGGACTCTTCGTCCGTAACCCGGCGCATCCCTGGAGGGAACCGGGTGGGTCCACTGTCCTGCTGCACAGGCTGTCGAACCGGCCGTTGCTCTGCCTCCGCCGAACATACGCCCCTGCCGGCAGCGCGCTCAGGGACCGGAACTCCGGCACCTCCGCGCCCGCTGCTGGATGGTCTTCCGAACCGAGGCGTCATGCCCCTGCCACAACTCACCGTCAGCCGCCATGACCGAAGTACACGGGCGCTGATCACCCTGGCCGGTGAGATCGACCTCGAATCCGCGCCGTTGGTGCGCGTGTCCCTGGAGCGGTGCCTGCTGGACGGTATCCGCGCCATCGACGTCGACCTCACCCGCGTCACCTTCTGCGACTGCAGCGGACTCAACGCATTCCTCCGCGCTGCGCAAGAGACCACCGTGGCCGGCGGGACCCTGCGCCTGCACCATCCGCCGACAACGCTGGTTCGGATTCTCGACCTCACCGACTGCGGGTTCCTGCTCCTCGGCCTTCCGTTCGGCCACCTGCCACCTCCTCTCGGCGACACCCCGGCCCCGCCCCTTCCGGACCCGCCGCACCGGTCTGCCCCGCTTGCCCCTGTTCTCCCGGGTGATGTGCGATGACGGCCGAACCCGGACGGGGACAGTTCGCCACCTTGGTGGGCCGGGCCGATCGTGCAACCCTCGCTGCGCTCCGCTCCTGGGGGTGGCTGGACATCGGAGTGTTCCGCAGGCCGGCCGGTCCCACCTCGTTCCGCGCGCTGGTGCTTCCCGTCGGGGAACGCACCACGGCGAGGTTGGAGGGCCTTGTCACAATGCCTGGAGGCGGTGGCCCGGGTGGGCCCTGACAGCCGGTCGGCCCGCATACAGATGCTGGTGGCGGAGCAGGCGGCCCGGCGAGCTGCCCGGGTCGGTGTTGTGGACGTGTGCACCGCGGCCGTGGCCGCGCTGCCGGTCAGCGGGGCCGGGCTGTCCGCGATGTCCCGGACCGGGCCGAGCCACCCGCTGTGCAGCACCGACGACATCAGCGAGCAACTGGAAGAGCTCCAGCTCACGCTGGGTGAAGGACCCTGTGTGGACGCCTTCCTGCATGGCTCGGCCGTCTTGACACCCGATCTGCTCACCCGTGACCTGCAGGACCGTTGGATGGTCTTCGCCGAGGCCGCCCTGGAAGCCGGGGCACGCGCGGTGTTCGCGCTCCCTCTGCAGATGGGGGCGATCAGCCCGGGAGTTCTGGACCTGTACGCCCGCGTTCCGGTCCGGTTGAACGCAGAGGAACTGGCAGACGCGTTGGCGTTCGCCGATCTCGCGACTTTGGTGCTGCTCGACACGCGAAACGACGAGACGGGCGGGTCGCGCAGCGCCCCCGCGGAGGACCTGGGCGCGTACCGGGCGGAGATCGACCAAGCCAGCGGCATCCTGACCGTCCAGCTCGGCGTCGGCATCGAAGAAGCCTTCGTCCGGCTTCGTGCCTACGCCTATGCGCAGGGGCGCCGGCTCGCCGACGTGGCCGCGGACGTGGTGGCCCGTCGGCTCCGTTTCTCCCCGGACACGGAACCGGACCAGGCCGATGACGAAACCTGACGCATTGGTGCCGGCCGAGAAACGTGCCGTACTTCCCGCCGCTTCAGGCAGGGACTAGTCTCAATCGAGGGTGCCTACGATGGATCAACAGCTTCTGGCCAAGACCTTCGTCGAGCTGGCCGACAACCTGGTCGCCGACTTCGACCTCATCGACTTCCTGCGCCTGCTGACCGACCGCTGCGTCGGCATGCTCGACGCGAGCGCCGCCGGGGTGCTGCTCGCCGACCGGGACGGCAAACTCCGCGTCATGGCCGCATCCGACGAACAGGTGCGCCTGCTGGAGCTCTTCCAGCTCCAGAACGACCAAGGCCCATGCCTCGATTGCTTCCGCACCGGCGCACCGGTGATCATCCACGACCTGACCCGGGAGGTCGATCGCTGGCCGCACTTCGTCACGGTGGCCCACCGCAGCGGATTCGGGGCCGTCCAGGCCCTGCCCATGCGCCTGCGGGACGAGACCGTGGGCGCCCTGAACCTTTTCCGCGCCGCGCCTGGCCCCTTCGATCCGGCCGCCACACTCGTCGCCCAGGCCCTGGCCGACGTCGCCACCATCAGCCTGCTGCAACAACGCACTACTCAGCGCAGCACGGTACTCAACGAACAACTGCAGACGGCGCTGAACAGCCGGGTACTGATCGAACAGGCCAAGGGGAAACTCGCCGAACGCCAGGGCATCGACATGGAGCAGGCGTTCACCGCGCTGCGCGGCTACGCCCGCGCCCACAACCGGCGCCTGGCCGATGTGGCCCGCGCCCTCATCGACGACTCCGAACCCCTCGCAGACCTGGGGTCCTGACCCACGGCCTGGCGGGGCCCGCCACTGCTCTGCGCCGTCCTCGATCAGTCGGCGGTGGGAAGGCCGCCTGCCGGTTCTGCAACCACGGGGCACTGCCGGCTTCTCCGCTGAGCGCCGAGCCCGGGCCCTGGCGGTCCGGTGCCCCCCGTGCACCCGGGACGCCGTCACACTCTCCGCCTCAGAGAGGATTCGCCGTTCGGCGTTCGGGTAGCGCCAGCAGCAGCGGGCGGAGAGCCTCACGGTTGACGATCAGGTCGCAGCAGGGCTCCAGGCCACCGAGCGTGTCGGCAGTGGATGGCTGTGCTCGGAGCGGCCGGGTACCGGCACGGAAGGTTCGCGACCGTAGAGCGAAGCACACTCATTCCCGGCGGAGCGGACCCGGCCGCGCAGCTCCTGCGTCAAGGCACTGCACGCCCCAGAGGCGGTCCCGGAAGTGCCCTTTCAGAGGCGCCCGACGGCCGTGGACGAAGGCACCGGAGAGTTGAACTCACAGCTTCCGGTACCGTCCGCTGGGCGCGTGCGCCGTCATCTCCGGTCCGCCGCATGGAGGCGCCTCAGTGCTCGGCGCAGTTCGCGCTGTATTGGTTCCGGGAGCGTCCGGTCCTTCGTCGTGGCGACCAGAGCCTCAGCCACGTCGCGGAGCTTGATGTTGCAGCGCTGCGACACGTCCACCAGGAGGTCCCAGGCCCGGTCACTGGGACACGGCGCCATGGCCATCATCATGCCGCACGCCTGGTCGATCACCGCGCGGCTCGCCAGCGCTTGCCCCAACTGCTCGTTGTCAGCTCGTAGTTCGACGACCTCGGCGAGCAAAACCGCATCCTTCTCCGAAGGCGCGGTTCTCCATGACCGCTGTTCTTCACGGGGCGTGGTCACCTGGTGCATGGTCCGTACCTCACAGGGCAGTCATCCCGTCCATAGGTGATCAGCGACGCGCCAGTTGCCGTTCTCCGGCCGCACCGGGCTCGTAGGTCAGTCCGTAGTGCTTGAAGATCGCTTCCTCCTGCTCGGCGGGCAGAACGTCGTCGGTGCCGATCGAAGGGGCCTGTTTCACCAGCGTTCTGACATAGCCGACCTTGAGGTAGTCCGGCCCGGCGATCGCATCCTCAAGGGGGACGAAGACCAGACGGCGCCGGGTGGGCAGTCCGGTCCGTACCGTGGCCATGGCCGGCTCGTCGGTGGTGGTGTCCACATAGATCGCCTCGAGGACACCGATCTTGTGCGACTCGGTGTCGACGACATCGCGGTTGCGCCATTCTCGGACGTCGGCTGCGTAAATCATGGCCTCTCCCTACCTGTACGACCCGCCAGGTCGTCGTGAGTCGCACTCCTGGTTTCCGCGTGAAATCGCCGGACCGCACGGCGCAGCGCCCGCTGCATCCGCTCCGGGCGCGGCCTGTCCTCCCCAGGCGGCGAACCAGGGACGCGGCCACCTCCGGAAGTCTGGCGTCGCACCGCCGTGAGACGTCCAACAGCGCCCCCAGTTCCCACCACTCCTGCGGGATCACGGTTGCGCGTTGCATCACATGTACCTCTTGACGATCGCGATGCGTCCTGTCTGACTGGAGCCGTCCCGGAATCCGTGGCTGCCGGCCCACTCCACGGGTCACCTGCGGTGTTCGTGGTCCCGACGGTCCTCACGCCGCCAGCGTGCTCGGTTCTGGCGGCTGTAGCGGCGGTCCCAGCGTTCCTGACGATCCCGGCGCTCCTGATAGTCCCGGTAGTCCCCGAGGTCGGAGCTGCCGCTACGGTTCTGGCCCCCGCCGCGATCGCGGCCGTGGCGGGTGACGCCGTAGACCAGCACCGCCGCGGCCACCCACCAGATGGGATTGAGGAAGCCGAAGCCGAACAGGACCACGATGAGGATGAGCAGCAGAACGAACACGGCGGGCCTCCCCGGGAACGGAACACAGCATCGAAACCGGGGACTGGGGCCTCACCCCACAGCGTAGTCCCACCCAAGGGTTGCGGATACCGTGCGACGTCGACATGCCCGCATGAGGAATCCGGCAGCATGCCCAGGTCCGCACCGGCCCGCTGGCACCAGGAGCCGCTCCAGCCCTCCCGGGGCTGCTGCATCCCCGCTCAGCCCCCCGCTGTCCGGCGAAGCACGAGTCCACAACGCCGGTTCCTCACTTGTCGTGGGCCCACTGGCCGGATGCCGGCCGACGGGGAGGGGCGTGAGCGGGATCAGCGTGCCGGGCGGACGGCAGACAGTACGCTGAATCCAGCGGGATCGGGCCCGCAGCACAGTGTCCGGGAGGTGCTTCATGACGGCCGAGATGGTGGCCCCGGCGTGGATGCATGAGCAGATCACGGCGGAGGAGTACGAGTCCTGGTCCGAGGAGCAGTGCGCCGGCATCGAGGTCGTGGACGGGATGGTCGTCGTGAGTCCGAGTCCATCCAAGCGGCACAACCGGCTGGCCCGGATTCTGGCGAACGCCCTGGATGCTTCCGCAGGCCCGGAGTGGAACGCCGACACGGACTTCGACGTCCGGCTTCAGGACGTCCCGCTCACCAATCGCCGCCCCGACGTCGTCGTGTACCGCGCAGACGCGATCGACATCACCCCGACCCGCCCTGAGCACGTGCTGCTGGTCGCGGAGGTGGTGTCGCCGGGCTCGGAGACCACCGATCGGATCGTGAAGGTCGACCAGTACGCCAAAGCGGGCATCGGCTTCTACTGGCGGATCGAGCAGGCCGCGACAGGCGTTCCTCTCGTGTACACCTACGTTCTCGACCCCGCGACGAAGACCTACCGGGACGGAGACGTGTTCACCGGCGTCCTCAAGGTAGCGGCCCCCTTCCCGGTGGAAATCGACCTCGGACAGATCTGACCACGCGCTGCTCAGCAGCCGGCAGCGCGTGAGCGATGCGTGAGCGGACGGTCCGGTACAGAACAGTACGAGCCGGATCAAGTGGCTTGTCGTGCCGTTCCGACCAGGGGAAACAGCACCGCGCGGCGGGGCCATCGACCGTCCGGACCGGGAGGCGGGCCAGGACACGGCCGCTGTGCCCCGGTCGCGCACGGCCTACTCGGCGGTGCGGTACCGCCGGTGCCTGACGGCAGCGCAGGGCGGGTCTTCAGTCCCGTTCTCGGGCAAGCCGCTCCCCCGTGCGGTACAGCTCGACGAGCAGCGGGCGCAGAGCGTGGCCCGCCGGCGTGAGTGTGTAGCGGGTGCGGGCCGGGAAGCCGGGGATGCGTTCCTGGGCGAGCAGGCCGCGTTCGCGGAGGGTGTGGAGCCGGTCGGCCAGCACCTTCGGGCTGATCGCGGGGAGCCGTTCCCGCAGGGTGCCGAAGGAGTGCGGCCCGTGCATCAGCTCGCGCAGGACCAATGTGGTCCAGCGGCCCGCGATCGCCGCCAACGCGATCTCCACCGGGCAGTCCGGCTGAGGCTGTGCGGTGCGCCCGGAAGGGGACGGCACCAACTCGGGGTCCCAGCAGTGGGTTTCCGTTTGGTGAGCCACGTCGTGACCGGCTTGGCTGCCGGCATGAGCATCGATGGGAACCCCGCGAGCGATCACCACCCCACTGTCACCCTGACCTCCGACGCCGTGCAACATCCTCTCGTCTTCGCTGCCGCGTTCAACTCGGGCAGTCCCGATGCCCTGGAACGCGTCTATGACCACGAAGCAGTGTTCGTGCCCCGCCCCGGCACAGGCGTCACGGGAGCGGAGCTCATGGCCGCCAATTCCGCGTTCCAGACGTTGGGACTGCCCATCACCGTCCGCCCCAGGCACACGTACGTCGCCGGCGACATCGCCCTGTTCATCGTCGACTGGTCGATCGAGGGCCACCGGCCGGACGGCGAGCACGTCCACCTGGAGGGAACCGCCACCGATGTGGCCCGCCGCGGACCGGACGGGCTGTGGCGGTACCTCATCGACAACCCGTTCGGCACGTCGGTGTCCTAGGCACCGCACTTGAGCCGGTGTCACCGGCAGTCGTCGCGGTCGGGGCGGCCGTTCCCGTTGCCGTTGTGGTCGTCGTCGTCCCACTCGTCGTCGCAGTGGTCGTCGCCGCGCCAGTCGTCGGGCGAAGTGGTGCTGGGACTCGGGGCCGGTGCCGACGGTGCCGGAGCGGTGGTTGCGGGCGAGGAGGAAGCAGAGGCCAAGGCCGGAGCCGAGGACGAGGAGCGCACGGGCGATGGCGTGGCGGGCTTCGTGGGGGACGGCGCCGGGCGGGTGGTGGGGCGGGACGCGGGGGTCGGGGGCGCGGTGCTCGGATCGGACGCCGTGTCCGTCGCGGTGATCAGGTTGGGACGGCCGCCGACCTCGAGGTCGGCTCCGGGCACGGCGGGCTCGCCCACGGCGTCGCCGCTGTCGCCGCCGACCAGCAGCGCCGCGCCCGTGAACAGCGCGCCCACCGCGAGGGCGGCACCTGCGATCAGCAGTGCTTTCGGGCGTGCCGCTGCCCGACGACGGCCCGTTCTTCGGGTGGCGGTCACCACGCACGTCTCGCACGCACCTGACGTGCGTCTGCATCCCTCGCAAACCATGACGGACACTATGCAGCAGGCCGGTTGCCACCGGGATGGCAGGTGGTCGTCCGTGGCTCAGGCCCGGCACTCCGCCCGCATCTGGGCCGCCGCGTGGTGCGCGTCGCCGCCCTCGTTCGAGCCTCTGTCGACGAGTTGGACGGTCAGCCGCTGGTCGTGGACGGGAACCTTCTCGACGACAAGGCCCCTGCCCCGCAGCCGCGTCTGGTCGATCTCGAAGACCTTGAGCGCGCTGTCCGGGTCGTCGGGGTCCGACAGGACGCGGTACGTCGTCGGCGCGCCCGCCACATCCCGGTCGCGGCCACTGTCCGGGACGAAGACGGCGACCGAGCAGGTGGGGTAGCCGCTGCCGACGTACCAGGACCAGGTGGCCGTGGAGCCGCGGTCCTCGGTACGGCTGCCGGACATCGGGACCGCCGTGAAGCTGCCGTCGCAGCCGTCGCCGAGGTGGCCGCCGGAGCCGACGGTGTACCAGCCGGCGGCGCCGTCGGTGAAGCGGCCGTTCTCGCGGTACAGACCGCCGCCCGCGCACCCCGGGCCCGCCCACGCCGAGTACGCGGGGCTCCGGGCGTCGTTGGGCGGCGGGTCGGTCTTCGTCGGCGGCTTGGGGGTGGCGCGGCCCGGGGAGGCGGCGGGGGTGCTGGGCGGGTCGGTCGGGTCGCTCGGAGTGATGCGCTGGGGCGCGCCGCCCAGGTCACCGATGTCGTCGGCCGCGCCGCGACCGTCCGGCCTGCGGTCGGAGGCCCCGGACGGATCGGGCCCGCAGGCCGAGACGGCCGACGCGAGCGCCGCCACCGCAACCAGCCCTGCCAGCAGAAGCGTTCCTCGGTGGGGCAGGAAGAGCCGCGCCGCCGGCCGGCACTCCGGGCAGGCTGTGGAGGGCTGTATGCCGGTGTCGCCACGCCGGCGGTCGTTGCCACGCCGGCGGTCGTTGCCGCGTCGGCTCGTGTCGCCGCATTGTTCGCACGCCATGGAATCGCACCTGCATCAGTGGACCGACCGATCAGTATGCCGAGCGGGTCCACTATGCACGAGCAGCACGGGACGAGACAGGTGTTAACCCCGGTAAGGGCAAAAGGATCTAGCGGAGCTCGTCAGGACACGGCGTCCCGCGCGGAAGCTGATACGGCGCGGCGAGCCGGTAGGTGCCCGGCTGCGGGGCGAGGAGCTCGGTCCATTCGTCCCCCTCTGCGTCCTCATCCGCCTTCAGCAGGCAGCCGTTGGGGTTGACGTACTCCTTCGGCCCGTCCTCCCGCGCCTGCGACTCCGGCGTCTCGTACGGTGCCTCGACGCCCTTGCCGTTCCCGTCGACGAGGCTGAGCCACGGTGAGTACGGGACACGGATCAGCACCCGGCCCGCTTTCTGCACCCGGATGGTCATCTCCCCGGCGCCCGCGTGGTCCACGGTCGCCGGCGGCTCCGCCATCTGCGTCGGGTCCTTCACCGCGAACAGCTGCCAGTTGGCGTCGCCCCAGACGCGGGTCAGGTAGGGCTGACCGGCCTGTACGAGCTCCGCCTCCTGCGCCGCGCCGCTGGAGTCGGGCGCGCCCGTCGGCAGCACCACGTAGTGGACGGCCCAGCGGTGCAGCCAGGCGTGGTAGCCGGCCGAGGTGAGGGGGTTCTCCTTGTCGTAGAAGATCGGGTTGCGCTTCATGTCGGCCTGGCGGTTCCAGCCGCGGGCCAGGTTGACGTACGGCGCGAGCGCCGACGCCTCGCGGTGGCTGCTCGCGGGGACGACCTCGACGCGGCCCCGCTCGGCGCCCACCTCCTGGAGCCGGTTGACCAGCGGCGCGAGTTCGCGGTTCCACGACGCCGTCGGGGCCGTACGGACGATGTCGTCCACGCCCTTGTAGCCGATCCAGACGTTCAGGCCGACGACCGCGAGCACGACGGCGTACCACTTGCGCGAGCGCGGCACCGTGTACGGCAGGGCGGCGAGCAGCACGACACCGGCGAAGAGCATGGGCAGCCGTGACACGTTCGACCCGATCTGCGAGTCGATCGCCCATGTCAGCAGCGTGCCCAACGCGTACACCGCCGCCCCGGTACGCACCGTGCGCCAGCCCTTCGGCACGAGGACGAAGACCAGAACCCCGTAGAGGAACGGGAGCGACGTCGACAGGATCGACATGGGCTGCGTGCCGGAGAACGGGAACAGCCATGCGGACAGGGCGACCACCAGCACCGGGGTGAGCCCGACCGCGTACGCGCCGGGGCGGCGGCCGTTCAGGAACAGCGCGGCGGCGACGACCCCGAGGAACAGGCCGGCCACGGGGCTGGCCGCGGTGGCGAGTCCGGCGAGCGGCGCGGCCACGGCCGCTTTCGCCCAGCGGTTGTGACGCCAGCCGTGCGGCCAGCAGAA
Organism: Streptomyces peucetius; assembly: GCF_025854275.1. Lineage (NCBI taxonomy): Bacteria > Bacillati > Actinomycetota > Actinomycetes > Kitasatosporales > Streptomycetaceae > Streptomyces > Streptomyces peucetius. The sequence continues at coordinate 3,372,533 of NZ_CP107567.1, forward strand.
GACGGCGCCGACCGCGCCGAGCGCGAACATCATGCCGAGGCCGAAGGTGACCCTGCCGGACAGCGCGTTGCACAGGAACGCGAAGACCCCCACGAGCGAGCAGGCCACGGGATTGCGCACGGCACGCAACCTGACCAGCATCAACGCTGTCAGGGCGGACGAGACCGTGCCCGCGAGCATCATGGTCGTCCGTACGCCGATGAGCGACATCACGTACGGCGAGACCACGCTGTACGAGACGGGGTGCATCCCGCCGTACCAGGCCAGGTTGTACGCCGAGTCTGGATGGCGTCCGGCGAACTCGGCCCAGGCGTCCTGGGCCGCGATGTCGCCGCCGCTGTTGGCGAAGAAGAAGAACCAGAGAAGGTGGACGAACGCGGCGACGGCCGTCGTGAGGGCGACGGGGTGGCGGGCGAGTCGGTCGCGGACGGCCACGAGCCGGGTGGGCGCGGCAGCCACGTCCGGCGACACGGCCGGTGGGACGGAGGCCGAGGCCGAGGTCGGCGTCGGCGTCGGCGTCGGCGTCGGCGTCGAGATGGAGGTCGAAGCCGAGGGCGAGGCCGTCGTCCGGCTGGTGGTGGGTGAGGCCGACAGCTGCCCGGGGAGCAGTATTCGCGGACCCGTGCCGACAGCGCCGCCGGTTCCGGTACCGGCGTCCGTGCTGCTGCCGTCCGCCCGTTTCGGCTCAGCGGTGGTCACTGCGGCTCTCCCCGTCCTGTTCCTGCCGTCGCCGTCGTCCCCCCGGCCCGGCCGCGCGCCTGCCTTGCCCCTGTTCCGTCCCTGTTTCGTTCCCGTTCCTGTTCAAGACGCGGTCCCGGCGCCCCGAGTTGCCCCGGGACGCTAGCACGCGGGCGTCCCGGCCTCCCGGGACGCCCGCGTCCGGTCAGCCGAGACGGGTGATCTTGGCCCCGATGCCCGGCTCGGCGAGGTCGCGCTGCAGGGCGACAGGGGCACTGACCTTGCCCACGCCCTCACCCACGGACACCTGGCCGACGACCGTGCCGGCCTTCGCCGAGTGCGGGACCGCGTTGCCGTTCGGGGCGATCTCGATCTTCACGTCCAGCCCGGACCAGCCGACGGCCTTCAGGTCCTTCGTGGCGACGACCGGGGTGCGGCCACCGAGGCCGTCGTCGACGTGGCCGACGACGTCGCCCTTCTTGACGACCGTCGCGGAAGTGACGGCCTGCTGGGCCGGCGGGATCAGGGCGATGCTGTAGTCGATCGCCTTCTCCAGCTTCTGCCAGAGCTGGGCAGCATCCTGAGCACCCATCACTATCCCGATGATGCGGCGGATCTCGCCGTCCACGAGGGCGTTGGCGGACCAGAGCAGGTTGCCGCCGGCCGGGGTGGACGAGCCGGTCTTGATGCCGCCGACGCCCTCCATCAGAAGGGCACGGTCGTTGTTGTTACGGATCTTTCCGTCGATGCCAGGGATCTCGACGAGCGTCATGTTGACGATCTCCCGGAACACGTCGTTCTCCATGACCGCCTTGCCCAGCTTGATCTGGTCCAGGGGCGTGGAGACCGTGCTCGACTTGAGACCGCTCGGGTCGGTGTAGGTGGTGTTCGTCATGCCGAGGTCCTTGGCGGCGTCGTTCATCTTCTTGACGAACGCCTCCTCCGACCCGGCGTCCCAGCGGGCCAGCAGACGGGCGGCGTTGTTCCCCGACGGGATCATCAGCAGCTGGAGCATCTGCTTCTCGGTGAACCGCTGCCCCTCCTTGATCGGAGCCGTCGACTCGCTCTTCGCCTTGGACTCCTCCTCGGCCTGCTTGTCAACGGTGATCTTGGGGCCGACCTGCTCGCCCTTGAGCGGGTGGTCCCTGAGAATCACGTACGCCGTCATCGTCTTCGCGACGCTCGCGATCGGGGCGGGCTTCTGGGCCCCGTACGTGCCGAGGCTGCCGACGCCGACGACCTCCGCCGCGCCCTGGCCCTCCGAGGGCCACGGCAGCTCGAGCTTGCCGCCCTCGAACGTGTACGTCTCACGGGCGGTGAGGTCGAGCGTGGGGTCGGGCAGCGGGCGTACGAGCTGCACGACAGCAAAGATGATCAGCAGGAGCAGGACCAGTGGCGTCCAGATCTTCACCCGCCGGACGGCCGTGCGGACCGGCGTCTCAGGGGGCGGCGGGGTGTTCGTCAGCTCGGCGAGCAGATCGAGCGGCGGCAGCGGGGGCATCGGCTGCTGCCGCGTCCGCTCGGCCTCGGCGAGGGACGCGGGTGCCTCCGCCGCGGCCGGGAGGGGCCTCGCGGTCGCGGCGGGGCCGGCCGATCCGGTCGGTGCGGCGGGCCGGGCCGGTGAGGGATGCACGTCGTCGCGGCGCAATGGCACGAAGGTGCTGGTGCGCTCGGCGTCGGCCTCCGGCTCGCGCCGCGGCTCCGGATCGGGCGCCGGCTTCGGCTCGGGCTGCGACGCCGTCTTGGGGAGCGAGGGCATCTTGAGCGCGGTGGTGGGCTGGTCCACGGGCGGCCGACGCAGTGCCTTGAACACCGTCGTCGGCTGATCGACACCGCCTTCGCTCTTTGCATCCGCACCGCTCGACGAGAAGGGAGCGGGGGCGAGGGCGGCGGCGGGGGTGCCGGCGTCAGTGGAAGCCTTCTGCGCGATGCGGTCCGAGGAGCCGGCCCCGTCGGCGGCGTCGGTCGCCGGGTGCCTCACGGGCGTGGGGGCGGCGTTCTCCGCCCCCTTTTCGGCGCCCGCCGGGGCGGGGCGGGAGGACGGCCCGTCGCCGTCCTTCGCGGGAGTGGCGGAGGACTGCTCCGCGTCGGCCTCGGCTGCCTTGGCTGCCTTGGCTGCCTTGGCTGCCTTGGCTGCCTTGGCTGCCTCGTCCGGCTCGCCCGCCGCGCGCGTGGCGGGCGCGGCATCGTCTGCGGCGTCGTCCACGGCATCGTTCTGGGCCGAGGCGTCGGCCGACGCGTCAGCCGGCCCGCCGGCGCCCCCGCGGGCCGGGCCCGCCGCTTCCGCCGCGTCCGTGTCCGTCTCGGCCGGGGCGTCGGCCTCCGCGCCGCCGGGCGGCGTGTCGTCGTCCGCCGTCGCCGCCCATGCGGCAACCGCCGCGCGCAGGCGCGCGTCATTGCCCGTAGGGGTGGCGCCGGCCGCCGGGGACGAGTCCTCGGGGGCGTCGTCCGTCATCGACGAGGACGCGGAGGGGGTGTCAAGGACAGGACCGGGCTCCTGCGCGGTCTGGCGGAGCACTGCGAGACGCGGGTCGCGCTCTTGCCGAGTCGTCTCCCCCGACGACCTCCGCTGCTCCGACTTGTCGGGGGACTCGCCCGCCACCGTGCCTCCTCCATGAGTCATGTGCCACGCGCCATGCGTATCTCTTCACGAACGCCGCGAACCGGCGGCACGCCGCCAGCCCATCGTGTCCGAACCATCTACCAGTGTCCTGTGTGAGCGCTTGGCTCCCGTGCTAGACGAGAACGACATACCTATCGGTTCCATGACAATGCACCCAGGCACTCTCGACAGACCAATGTGAGAGGGGTCACCCTGTCATTCATCCACGCGGGGAGGCATGGATGGGCAGGAGCCGCAGAACACTTCCGGAGGAGCTTCTGCTGCTCGCTCTGGACCCGGCAACGGGTACCACAGCGCAGCCGCAGTCGCTCGACCTCGGCCTGGCCGGGGCACAGCTAGTAGAGCTGGCTCTGGCAGGACGGATAGCCCCAGACGGGGATCGTATCGCCGTGGTGATGCCACGGCCGACAGGAGATCCGACCTTGGACTCCGCACTGGAGCTGCTGCGCAGACGCGGCAGTCCGGTCCGGGCCGTCCACTGGATCGGCGGGCCCCGCCTGGGGCTGCGCCAGATTTACCTCTCGCATCTGGAGCGGTGCGGCATGGTGCATGCCGTGGCGGGCCAGATGTGCGGAGTGCTGCCGACGACTCGCTACCAGGCGACGGAGACGGCGATCAGCCGGGACATCAGGGCCCGGCTGGACAGTGCGATCCGCACCGGTGTACCGCCGGACCCGCGGACCGCGGCGCTCGCCGCGCTGGCCCACGCGGTCGGACTCGGCAAGCACCTGTACCCGGGCAACGAAGGGCGTTCCTCGCGGTCCCGTCTGCGGGACCTCATCAGGCACGACCCGATGGGCGGTCTCGTCGCGCACGCGGTGATGGACGTCCAGAACGGTGTGGCCGCCCAGCCGCGCCGTAACCAGCCGGCGGCCCCGAGCGGCCGTCAGCCGGGGCCGGTACCGATGCAGCCGCGACGCGGCAGCGGCATGGCCGCACGCGTCGCCGCACACTGAGCGCGGTACCGACAGCAGCACAGACGAAGCACCGCACCACCGACCACCGCAACACTGCACGACTGCACGACTGCACGACGCACAGCCGACCACAGGTCCGCCGCACCTATCGTCCCCGGCGGCCGGCCCGGAAGCCGTAAGCGGAACGCGCGGGGCAGCCACACCGCTGCCTCGCGCGTTCGCATGTCAGGGCACAGCCCGCGCAGCCCCCGGCCGGGAGCCGTGCAGCCGGAAGCCGCACCTCCGCAGCCGCTCCGCCCTGCCCACTCCCGCCCGGTCGCCGAGACCGCAGCCGCGCAGCCCCGCTGCCGCGACCGCGACCACCGTCCGCCCGCCCGCCCGGGAGCCGGCAGCCGCCGCCCTGCCTCCTCCGGCCCGGCCGCCGACAACCGGGGGCCTGCCGCAGCTCGTAGCAGCCGTCGTTCGCGTGTGTGGCCATTTCGCAGCGCGACGACCACCATTGGTGGCAATCTGCTCAGCAGTAGATACGCACAGCTACCCAGCAGGAGGTGCAGTTTCCGTGGCGTCCAACGTCAATCCCACCGTCAGGAGACGCCGATTGGGGCAGGAGCTGCGCCGGCTCCGGGAGATGAAAGGCATGACGGCCGAGGAGGTGGCGGAGCGCCTGCTGGTCTCGCAGTCGAAGATCAGCCGCCTCGAGAACGGACGCCGCTCCATCAGCCAGCGCGATGTGCGCGACCTGTGCGGGGTGTACGAGGTCGAGGACCACCGGATCGTCGATTCGCTGATGCAGATGGCGAAGGACTCGCGCCAGCAGGGCTGGTGGCACGCCTTCGGCGACATCCCGTACAGCGTCTACATCGGTCTGGAGACCGATGCGGCCAGCCTGCGCGTGTACGAGCCGCAGGTGGTTCCCGGGCTGCTGCAGACGCGGCCGTACGCGGAGGCGCTGATCGCCGGCGCGCTGCCGGAGAGCGGGACGACCGACATCGAGAAGCGTGTCAGTGTCCGGCTGCGCCGCCAGGAGCGGATCAAGGACGCCGAGCAACCGCTGCGCCTGTGGGTGGTGATCGACGAGGCGGCCCTGCGCAGGCAGGTGGGCGACAAGCCGCTGATGCGTGAGCAGCTCGAGCATCTGGTGGAGCTGTCGCAGCAGCCCCATGTCACGGTGCAGGTGCTGCCGTTCGAGATGGGCGCACACCCGGGGATCAACGGGCAGTACGCGATCCTCGAGTTTCCCGACGCCTCCGATTCGAGCGTCGTCTACATCGAGGGCGTGACCAGCGACCTGTATCTGGAGAAGGCCAACGACGTGCAGAAGTACAGCGTCATGTACGAGCATCTGCGCGCCCAGGCGCTGAACGTGGAGCAGACCCGGCAGTTCATTGCCGAGATCGCCAAGGAGTACGCCCAGGGGGGCCCGGCCTGACGTAGGCGGCGGAACCGTACACCAGAGCCGCCGTGCGACGGAAGAGTCGCACGGAATATGCCATCCGGTCGAGTGAACGACCGACTCACGCCCGGCACTTGGCGAGTAGCGTCGATCACGCCAGCGAGAACGTTGGCTCGAATCACATCACTTGCCGGAAGCGGAGCGAACATGGCAATCCTTCAGGGCGCGACGGAGACCTGGACGAAGTCCTCGTACTCCACCGGAAACGGCGCGTGCGTCGAGGTCAGGTCCCCCATCGTCCAGGCGGTTTCCGTGCGGGACTCGAAAGTCCCCGCGGGGCCGACCATCACCTTCGTCCCCGACTCATGGAACGCGTTCGTGAACGAAGTGGGTGACGGCGCGTTCCACCTCGGCTGAGCGCGTCACTGCCCGCAGCGAGCGATCGACGATTACGGATCGACGCCACCGGACACCACGAAAGTACCGAGGGCCCTCTCGACTGGTTCGCCGTCCCGGCCGAGGGGGCTCGGCCATGCCCCCCAGGGGCCGGGGCCACCGCCCCGTTCACCGCAGCCGGTCGACGTACCGGTCGGTCCCGGGCACGGTCGGCACGAAAGGCGCCACCAGCTCCACCCGTCCCAGCCCCGACTCCCCGACGGCCGTGTCCAGCCCGGTGAAGGTGTCCTCCCAGCACTCCCTCGGGTCCTGCTCCAGGAACCACAGCAGCGTCAGCCGGGTGTCCACGCCCTCGACCTGCTTCACATACGTCATCCGGTCGCCCGGCAGCGGTGTCGGGCGGAAGACGGTCACCATCGCCGCGCACGAGCCCGCCAGCCTCCCCGGCAGGTGTTTCGCGCGCAGCCACTCCAGGAGCCGGTCCCGCTGCGCGGGCCCGTCGGCGTCGATGACCTGCACCACCAGGCCGGCGTAGGGGTGGTCCAGCGCGTGGTGGTCGCGCGGGCCGGCCGCGCCGTCGCGGTAGACGGTGGCCTCGTGGTCCTGGAAGGCCGTGAAGACATGGGTCCGCTGCTGGTGTACGCGTCCGTCGCGGCCCAGACGCTTGTTGATGGCGACCGTCCACCTCATGTGGTCGTCGTAGCGGCCCTCGGTGATCCAGTAAACCGAGAGGTAGCACCCGGCGGTCACCGGCTGCGCCACCGCCGACGTCTCCGGGTAGCGCAGCAGTTGGAGGTCCCTGGTGGCCACCCAGCGGCGTCCCGCGCAGATCCAGGGCATCGCCATCGCGCCCGCGTAGTAGTGGTCGTCCTCGTACCAGCGGTTGTACGCGTACTCATGGCCCGGATGCGGCTCCACCATCGTGATCAGGGCGTGGCCGGGACGCACCCCGTACGGGCCGACGGCCGCCAGCTCCGCGTACACCTCACTGCGCGTGTCCTGGCCACCGGTGTCCTCGCTCACAGCGCTCCCCTTCCCCGGCACGTCTTACGCCCCCCCGCGACGCCTTGCCTCCCGCGACGCCTTGCCTCCCGCGACTTCCCTCCTGCGCCGCCCGGACCTACTCTGACGCTCCGTCAGACAATCCGCCAGCCTGGGGAGGCGCCGGATGCTGCTCCAGGGCAGGACCGTCATCGTGTCCGGCGTCGGCGCCGGGCTCGGCCACCAGGTCGCGGCAACGGTCGTCGGGAACGGCGGCAACGCCGTCCTCGGCGCGCGTACGGAGGCGAGTCTGGCCGCGTCCGCCCGCGAGAGCGACCCCGGCGGCACCCGTACCGCGTACCGGGTCACCGACATCACCGACGAGACGCAGTGCGAGGCTCTGGCTGCACTCGCACTGGAGCGCTTCGGACGTATCGACGCCGTGGTGCACGTCGCCGCGTGGGACAGCTGCTTCGGCGGCCTCCAGGACGCGGACTTCGCGACCTGGCAGGGCGTTCTGGACGTCAACCTGCTCGGCACACTGCGGATGACGCGCGCCTGCCTGCCGGGGCTCAAAAAGCGCGGCGGTGCAGTGGTGTTCATCGGCACCCAGTCGGCGGTGGCCGCGCCCTCGCAGGTGCGGCACGCGGCCTACGCCGCGTCCAAGGGGGCGCTCACCTCCGCGATGTACTCCCTGGCGCGAGAACTCGGCCCCGACCGGATCCGGGTGAACACGGTGCTGCCGGGCTGGATGTGGGGGCCGCCGGTACGGGCGTACGTCCGGTCCGCCGCCCGCGCCGAAGGGGTGCCGGAGGCCGAGGTGCTCGGGCGGCTCACGGGGCGGGTGGCGCTGCCCGACCTGGCCACGGACCGGGACGTCGCCGAGGCGGCCGTGTTCCTGGCCTCCGACCGCGCCCGCTCGATCACGGGCCAGTCGCTGCTCGTCAACGCGGGCGAACTGATGAGGTGACAGACGCTCTCGACGCGGCGGGGCCGCACCGGCACACTTCCGGTGCGGCCTCCTTTTCACCCTTCTATCGGTCAAGGATGTGAATCCAAGTCATCAAGAAGAACGATTTTACTCGGCCTTGACCTGTAGATCCGTTGTTCTGACGCCCCGCCGGGTCCGACCATGAACCGCGTTCATAAGACGGACCGGACCCCGGACCCCCTGGAGGGGACATGAACAGTCTCGACTGGGCCGTGCTCATCGGCTACTTCGGTGTGATGGTCGCGATCGGAGTCTGGTCCCACAAGCGGGTGGACGACGTCAGCGACTTCTTCACCGCCGGCGGCAAGATGCCGTGGTGGCTGTCCGGCATCTCGCACCACATGTCGGGCTACAGCGCGGTGATGTTCACCGGCTACGCGGCCATCGCCTACACCTATGGCGTCACGTCGTACGTCACCTGGTCCTTCCCCATCGCCATCGGCATCGCGATCGGCGCCAAGCTGTTCGCGCCCCGGCTCAACCGGGTGCGGTCGCGGCTGCACGTCGCCTCGCCGCTCGAATACCTCAAGAACCGCTACGACCTGCCCACCCAGCAGGCGCTCGCCTGGTCGGGCGTCCTGCTGAAGATCGTCGACGTCGGCGCCAAATGGGCTGCCATCGCCACCCTCCTCTCCGTCTTCACCGGTGTCTCCCTCAACATGGGCATCCTGATCACCGGCGCCGTCACCGCCGTCTACTGCACCGTCGGCGGGCTGTGGGCCGACGCCCTCACCGAACTGGGCCAGTTCGTCATCCAGTTCGTCGCCGGTATCGCCATGCTCGTCGCCGTCATGGCCGAACTGGGCGGCTTCAGCAGCCTGTGGACCGTGTGGGACGAGCCCGAACTCGCGGGCCACGCGAAGCCGCTCGCCGGCCCGTACATGATGGTGTTCCTGATCGCGTACCTCTTCATCAAGACCTTCGAGTACAACGGCGGCATGTGGAACCAGGCCCAGCGCTACATGGCCACCGACTCCGCAAGGTCCGCACAGCGCTCCGGCGTCCTGTCCGCCGTGCTGTGGCTGGTCTGGCCGGCCGTGCTCTTCTTCCCCATGTGGGTCGCCCCGCTGCTCATCGAGACCGACAAGCCCGCCGACAGCTACGCGCTGATGGCGGAACAGCTGCTGCCGCACGGCCTGCTGGGCCTGGTCATCGTCGGCTTCTTCTCCCACACGATGGCCATGTGCTCCTCCGACGCCAACGCCATCGCAGCGGTCGTCACCCGCGACATCATGCCCGCGCTGTCACGCAAGGCCCGCGAATGGGACACCCGCCTCGGGCTGCTCGCCGCCCGCTGGACCACGCTCCTCTTCCTCGGCCTGTCGATGGCCATCGCGACCCAGGTCAATTCGCCGTTCTTCGGCGACATCATCACCGTCGTCATCAAGTGGGTGGCGGGCCTCATGGGTCCGATCGCGATCCCGCTGATGCTGGGCCTGCTGCCGTGGTTCCGCAAGAGCGGGCCGACCGCGGCGCTGCTCAGCTGGGGCGTCGGACTGGTCACCTTCTGGCTGGTCAACTACCCGATCAGCTGGCAGGTCGAGGGCGGTGTGCCGCTCCAGTACCAGGTGTCCGTGCCGCTCGTGGTGTCGCTCGTCCTCTACGTCGTCGTCGGCTGGATCAAGCCGGAGGACACACCGGAGCGGGACGAGGTCCTGGCGAAGATCAACGACGACGACAGCGGCGACACCGGAGCGGTGGCCCTGGTCCCCGCCCCGCCCGAGCGGGAGGCCACGGCCAGCTGACGCGCCCGGGGTGCGGGTGACCGTCCCGTCGGGGCGGTCTCCGGCACCGCGGCGATCCACGACGGTCTCGCCGCAGCGACGCCGTCGGACGACCTCGTCAGACGACTTCGTAGGTCAGGTGGGTCGCCGTCGACGTCGGGAGCACAGTCCGCTGCACCAGCGTGCGCGGCGCTCCGCCGGTGAACAGCGGCGTCCCGGCGCCCAGCACGACGGGCGCGAGGTGCAGCGACAGCGCGTCGACCAGCCCGGCGACGACCGCCGAGCCGACGGTGGCGCCGCCGCCCATGAGGACGGCGTCGGACAGACCGGTGGTGACGAACGTCCAGTCGAGGTCGGTGAGCCTCACCGACTCCGGCGGCGAACTCGTCACGACGACGAACGGGGGCTTCCCGACCTCGTCGGCGCCGTAGCCGATCTCGTCGTTCCAGCCGTTCGGACCGTCGACCACGTCGAAGAGCCGGCGCCCGAGGACGACGGCGCCCGAACGGGCGGTCGCCTCGCGCAGGACCCGGCGGTCGTCCGGGTCGCCGGAGAACACCCAGGTGTGCAGGGCCTCGCCTCCGGTGCCCAGACCGTTGTCCGGGCCGGGGTCGGGCCCGGTGACGAAGCCGTCGAGGGAGACCGAGATGTCCGCGATGATTCGAGTCATACCAGGGCAGACCGGGTCCGCCGCCAGAACTCATCGCTCAAACGAAGCGGGTTCGAGACGCAGGCGAAGGCCTCGGCGAAAGCGGCCGGCCTCCGCACTGCGATGCGATGCGGCTGCGCGGTCATCGCCCGGCGACGCACACGCGAGAGACCGGGACTAGGTCAGTTCGGCCGCGCCCCGCGGGTACCGCTGCAACCAGCCCGGGGCCGTCGCCGTCGGACTGTGCAGCGCCGGGCCCTGGGTCATCTCCATCGCGAAGTCGTCCGCGATCTCCAGCAGCGTCGGACGCCCCTCCAGCTCGCACAGCCACGCCGGCGGCAGCGCGGTCTCCCCGTGCAGCGCCCCCAGCAGCGCGCCGCAGACCGCGCCGGTCACCTCGGAGGGGCCGTCGTGGTTGACGGCGAGCCGCAGCCCGTGCCGGACGTCCTCGCCGACGAGGGCGCAGTAGACGGCGATCGCGAGGCCGTTCTCCGCGAGGTGCGCCTCACCGAGGGAGGCGACCCGGGCCGGGCTCGGAATGCCTTGCCGTACGGCTCCGAGCGCCTCCTTGAGCGCGTCCGTGACCGGCTGGTGCCCCGGCCGGGACGCCAGCTCCGCCAACGCCCGCTGCACCGAGCCGTCCAGCGTCTCGCCACGGGCCAGCCCGTGCACGACGACGGCGAACGCGCCGGCCGACAGGTACCCGGTCGGATGCCCGTGCGTCTGCGCCGCGCACTCGACGGCGAGCTGGCACACCAGCTGCGGCTCCCAGCCCACCAGCAGACCGAACGGCGCCGACCGCACCAGCGCCCCCGCGTCCCGCGCGGTCGGGTTCTTGGGGGCCTGCAAGGTGCCCATGCTCTCGTCAGCGAGACCGGTGACGGTGTCGCGGGACGGGTTGCGCCGACTGTAGAGCCACTCCTCGTGGGCGAGCCAGCCGTTGTCCTTGCGGCGCTCGTCGGGACCCCAGTCGCGCTGGGTCGCGGCCCACCGCAGATACGCGCGGTGCACATCGGTCGGCGGGTGCCAGGCGCCCGTGTCACGCCGCACCTGCGCCCGTATCAGCCCGTCGACGGTGAAGAGCGTGAGCTGCGTGGCGGCCGTGACCGCGCCCCGGCGGCCGTTGACGGGGGTGAGGTCGGTCAGGCCCTCCGGCCCGTGGACGGCGCGGATCTCGTCGAGGGTGAGTCCGCCGACACCGGCGCCCAGCGCGTCGCCGACGGCGCCTCCGAGCAGCGCTCCGCGCACCCTCGCGCGGAAGTCCTGCTGCTCGGCACGGCCCCACACTGCTGTGGCTGCGCTCACCGCTCTCCTCCCCCACGTCGTCCGGACGAACCCTGCCCGGCCCAGCACTGTAATCGAACGGTAAAGGGCGTCTCGGGGCGCACGGAAGGACCCCCGTGGGGATCGCACGGGTATGTCGCGTGACGCCGACAGGCGCCGCTTACCGCCTGATTCGTCCGCGAACGGCCAGGAGCGCGCGGGCGGGCGGGCCGGGTTCGTTCCCGACGTGATCCCGGCCCGGCCGCCCGTGGTGCAGGAGCCGGGCGGCGAGGCGGGGCGGGGCGTTCACTCCGGCAGCAGCGGCAGCAGCTCCGGGAGGTGCCCGTCGGACGCGCGCGCCGTGTCCTGCCGCTCGGCCGGGACCTCGCCGTACAGGGTCGTACGCGGCTTCGCCGGACGGCCGGCGGCCTCCGCGATGGCGGTGAGGTCGCGGACGGAGCGGTACGAGCCGTAGCCGGAGCCGGCCATCCGGGAGATGGTCTCCTCCATCAGGGTGCCGCCGAGGTCGTTGGCCCCGGAGCGGAGCATCTCCGCCGCGCCCTTGGTGCCGAGCTTCACCCAGCTGGTCTGGATGTTGGTGATGTGCGGGTGGAGGAGGAGGCGGGCCATCGCGGTGACCGCCCTGTTGTCGCGGGTGGTCGGGCCCGGCCGGGCGATGCCGGCCAGATACACGGGCGCGTTGGTGTGGATGAAGGGCAGCGTCACGAACTCGGTGAAGCCGCCGGTCTCCTGCTGGATCCCGGCGAGCGTACGGAAATGGCCGAGCCAGTGCCGGGGCTGGTCCACATGGCCGTACATCATCGTGGACGAGGACCGGATGCCCAGTTCGTGCGCGGTCCTCACCACCTCGATCCACGTGGCGGTGGGCAGCTTGCCCTTGGTGAGCACCCAGCGGACCTCGTCGTCGAGGATCTCCGCGGCCGTGCCCGGGATCGAGTCGAGGCCCGCCTCCTTCGCCGCCGTCAGCCACTCGCGGATCGACATCCCGGTACGCGAGGCGCCGTTGACGACCTCCATGGGCGAGAAGGCGTGCACATGCATGCCCGGCACGCGTTCCTTGACGGCGCGCGCGATGTCGAAGTACGCGGTGCCGGGCAGGTCGGGGTGGATGCCGCCCTGCATGCACACCTCGACGGCGCCGACGTCCCACGCCTGCTCGGCCCGGTCCGCGACCTGGCCGAGCGAGAGCGAATAGGCGTCGGCGTCGCTGCGCCGCTGGGCGAAGGCGCAGAAACGGCAGCCGGTGTAGCAGACGTTGGTGAAGTTGATGTTCCGCGTGACGATGTAGGTGACGTCGTCGCCGACGACGTCACGTCGCAGCTCGTCGGCGATGCGGGTCAGCGCGTCGAGGGCGGGGCCGTCGGCGTGCAGGAGTGCGAGGGCCTCGTCGTCCGTGAGCCGGGTGGGATCGTCGGCGGCGGTGCCGAGGGCAGCCTTCAGGTCCGTGTCGATGCGCTGCGGCACCATGCCGGGCGCGGCGGCCTCGCGGAGCGCGTCCCAGTCGCCGTAGACGTGGTCGAAGTCGTCACGGCGGTCGTGGGTGCGGCCGTCGGTGTCGATGGTCCGGTGCAGGTCCGTGCGGCCGGTGGCGGTGAAGCCCTCGTCGGGCTCCTGCCACGGCAGGCCGGCCGGGAACGCGTCCGTCTTCGCGAGACCGGTCTCCGCGTCGGCCAGTGCCCGTACGTGCGGCAGCACCCGCGGGTCGAGCCACGGCTCGCCGCGCCGCACGAACTCCGGGTACACGCAGAGACGTTCGCGCAGCTCGAACCCCTCGGCGGCGGACCGCGCCGCGAGCTCGTCGATCTGCGGCCAGGGCCGTTCGGGGTTGACGTGGTCGGGGGTCAGCGGGGACACGCCGCCCCAGTCGTCGATCCCGGCGCGGATGAGCCGTCCGTACTCGGCGTCCACCAGGTTCGGCGGGGCCTGGAGACAGGCGGAGGGCCCCATGATGTGCCGGGCCACGGCCACGGTGGCGACGAGTTCGTCGAGCTCGGCGTCCGGCATGCCCCGCATGACCGTGTCCGGCTTGGCACGGAAGTTCTGCAGGATCAGCTCCTGGATCGCGTGGTACGCGCGGGAGACGCGGCGCAGCGCGAACAGCGACTCGGCCCGCTCCTCGTACGTCTCGCCGATCCCGATGAGCAGCCCGCTCGTGAACGGCACCGAGCTGCGTCCCGCGTCCTCCAGCACCCGCAGCCGCACAGCCGGCTCCTTGTCGGGCGAGCCGTGGTGCGGGCCGCCCGGCTCGGACCACAGCCGGGTCGCGGTCGTCTCCAGCATCATGCCCATGGACGGCGCGACGGGCTTCAGCCGCTGGAAGTCGGTCCAGGACAGCACCCCGGGGTTGAGGTGGGGCAGCAGCCCGGTCTCCTCCAGGATCCGGATCGACATGGCCCGTACGTACGCGATCGTGTCGTCGTACCCGTGCGAGTCGAGCCATTCGCGGGCCTCGGGCCAGCGGTCCTCGGGCTTGTCCCCGAGCGTGATCAGCGCTTCCTTGCAGCCGGCCGCCGCTCCGCGCCGGGCGATCTCCAGCACCTCGTCCGGCGACATGAACGCCCCGTGGCCCGCGCGCCGGAGCTTGCCGGGGACGGTCGCGAAGGTGCAGTAGTGGCACTTGTCCCGGCACAGGCGGGTGAGCGGGACGAACACGCTCTTCGAGTACGTGATGACCCCGGCGCGCCCGGCGGCCTCCAGCCCCGCGTCCCGCACGCGCGCGGCGGACGCCGCCAGGTCCTCCAGGTCGGCCCCCCGCGCCTGCAACAGCACGGCGGCCTCGGCCACATCGAGCGCGACCCCGTCCCTGGCCCGCTTCAGCGCGCGGCGCATCGCATTCTCTGTGGGCCGTACTGAAGAACTTGGTCCGCCCTGGTGATCGGTCATGCGTCGAGCATACGAGCGGCCGCCGACGCCCCGGCCGGGACCGTACGGAGTCGGCCGGGTACCGGCGTCGCGTCCAGGCCGTTCCGGCCGTTCACCCTAACCAGCGTATTCACGCCCCGGCCCGTGGCGAAAGCCGCAGGTGAGGAAACCATCTGGCTGGCCCGTCCGACCCGGGGGGCCACCACTGTGTTTCTCTCCGCCGAAAGGTTCACAGCATGCCGCTCACCGCCCGCAAGGCTCTCTAGACCACGGTCGTTCCTGTCGCCGCTCTCGCCCTCACGCTCGGCGCGTCCTCCACCGCCCTGGCCGCGGCCGTCTCGTCGCCCGCGACGGCTTCGGCCGGGCAGCAGGCCGTCACACCGCTCGAGGCGGCCATCACGGCCGACGTGGAGGCCGTTCTCGAGGCGCGCCTCGACGTGGACGTCACGGTCGCCGCCGACGCGCGGGTCGACCTGCGGGGCATCGCCATCCGGCTGGCCGTTGCCTCCGACGCTGACGTGGAGGCCGACGCCGAAGTGGAGGCCGTCGTCGAGGCCGAGATCAAGGCCACGCTCAAGGCCCGCGCCGGCCTCGACGTGGACCTCGACGTCGACGTCAGCATCAAGGGGGACATCAGGGCGGCGGTCGTCGTCCTCTGACGCCTCCGCGCTCCTGACGTCCATTCGCCTCCGTGAGAGCCCCTTGCTCCTCCACGGAGGCGGAGGCTGAAACCGGCGGCCCGAGTGCCGCTTCGGCTGCGCCCAGACGGGCGCGAAGCGGAAGCACTCGGGCCGCTCGGCGTCGCAGCCACCGCTTCGTACTCGTCCGGGCTCGTCGCTTGCCGGTGACGGGTACGTCACACTCCCCGCTTTGCCCGATTTTCTCGTTGCTGGTGCCAAACCCGACGTGACAGCTTCTGTTGCATGCGTGGCAACGGGGATGACACATCGAGGCCTGACCGCCTCTCCAGGCTTTCGGAGTTGGCCGACTGGCCTGCTCCGGGAGTGCCGGAGGTGCCGCTCGAGGAGCAGCAGCCTGTGGACGACACGGCGAATGACACGGCACCGGTCCACGATGAAGTGTCCGCCGGACGACGTTGGTTTGCCCGGTTGCTGGGTGAGTTCCGGCGTGCGGCGGTGCTGGTGCCGTTCGATGGGCAGGGGAGTTTGTGGACGGCGGATTTCAACGGGGTGCGGTGGATCTGTGCGTTCTCCGACGAGGAGGCGCTGTCGCGGTTCGCTCGTGCTCGGGGGGATGCGGGGCGTGAGTGGGAGTACCGGACGGTGTTGGGTGCCCGGCTGTTGGATGTGATGGTGCCGATGCTGCCGGGTCCGGCGGGTGTTGCGTTGGATGCGGGCGGTGAGGAGGGCATGTTGTTCCCGCCGGTGGCGGGGGTCGTGCCGGATGCGGTGGCGGTGGATCTCGGGGGGACGCGGTGAGTGGGGAGAACGCTGATCTGGTGGCGCCGCCGTCGGTGCTGGAGGAGATCGCGGCGGGTATCGAACTGGCGCACACCGAGCTGAAGGATCTCGGGATGATCGGGGAGGCGTCGGTCGGGCGTGGGTTCTCGGATCTGGCCTTGTCGGGGCTGGAGTTGGGGCACGGTGGTTTGACGTCGCAGTTCGAGACGTTCTGCGAGCGGTGGGAGTGGGGGGTTCGGGCCCTGACGCTGAAGGGCAATCTGGTGGCTCAGGCGCTGGGGTTGTCGGTCGGCTCATTCGCCGAGCAGGAGCAGTACGTCAAGGACGCGATCAAAATCGGCGTGAATTCCGTCAACGGCAATCCGCATCTGTCGGAGAACGAGGTCAAGCAGATGCGCTGGGACACCATCCGTGACCAGCACATGTGGGACAACCCGGACTGGAGCCCCGAGTCGATGGCCGAGGCGCATGCCGAGGTCGAGCAGACCTGGCGGGACACGACGTACGACGTCGAGGACGCGCTGCTCGATTCGATGGAGCGTTCCGGTGCGCTGGATCCGACGATGCGTGAGGCCATCGACGGGGAGATGAAGGACATGCTCGATCCGTCCCAGGAGACGGTGGACCTGGCCGAGCAGCCGCGGTGGGGGGAGAGGGGCTGATGGCGGACTTCGGGATCATCGGCGATCTGGCGGGCAAGGCCACCGACAGGGTCGTCGACACGGTCGACGCCGGGATCGACAAGGGCAAGGAAGCCCTCGGTGAGGGTGTCGACTGGGGCACGGACAAGATCGGCGCCGGGCTGGAGAAGGTCGGGGCGGACGACTGGGCCGACTCGGTCGAGGACTGGGGTGACGAGACCGCGTCCTCAATGGGCGCGGAGGTGGGTGAGCAGCAGCTCGGTCAGAGTGAGGAGGCCGATGAGCTGATCCACGGCCGGCCGGAGAAGATAGCCGAGTCGGTGAAGAACCTGCGGGACTTCCAGAAGGCGTTCGACCTCGTCGGCGGAGGACTGAAGAAGCTTGACGCCGGTCACTGGAAGGGTGAGGCCGCCAACGCGTTCCGGGAGAAGTTCCAGCCTCTGCCCACGGACTGGTTGCGGGCGGCCGATGCCTGCGAGGACGCCGCGAAGGCGCTGGAGACCTACTCGAAGGCGGTCACCGGCGCGCAGGGCAAGGCCCGGGAGGCGATCGCCCTCTACAAGGAGGGCGAGGCCGACTCCAAGACGGCGGTCGACGCGTACAACAAGAAGGTCGACGCCTACAACGCCGCCCGCAACGGGGACAGTCCGCTCCCGCACCCCGGTCAGTTCTCCGACCCGGGCAAGGCCAAGCGCGCCCGAGCCCGGGAGATCCTCGCCGATGCGCGCAAGGCTCGGAACGAGGCGGGGGAAACCGCGAAGAGTGCGGTCACGGCGGCCATGGCGCATGCCCCGCAGGAGCCCACCGGGCGGGAGAAGCTCAAACTCGAGTTCCTGGATCACCAACTGGCTCAGAGTGTGGAGGTCATGCACCTGGCCGGCGGCGTGGTCAAGGGCGCAGCGGGCATCGTGAACTTCGTCCGCTCCATCGCCCCGATCGACCCGTACAACCTGACCCACCCGGCCGAGTACTACAAGGGCGTCAACATGACGCTCGCCGGCATCGCCTCCACCCTCGCCAACCCCGACCGCGCCCTGAAGAACGCCTGGGACGCCGCCAAGGGCGACCCGTCCGAATTCATCGGCCGCCTCATCCCCGAACTCCTCGGAACCAAAGGCGCCGGAGCCTTGAAGACGGTGGCTCGTGCCGGGATGAAGGACGCGGCCAGCACGGGCGCGAGAACTGCTGCTCGCGAAGGCGTGGATGACGCGGCCGCCGCCTCTCGACCGCCGGAAGCGGTCCACAGCAACGGTACCGATCCGATCGATCTCGCCACCGGCGTCATGTATCTCCCGCAGACGGACATCGTTCTGCCGGGCACCCTGCCGCTGGTTTTCCGGCGCCGTGTCGCCTCGGACTACCGGGCCGGCCGGTGGTTCGGACCGTCCTGGTCGTCCACGGCCGACCAGCGCCTGGAGATCGACTCGGAGGGCGTCGTCTTCGTCTGCGAGGACGGACTCCTCCTTGCCTACCCCCACCCGGCCCCCGGCGTTCCGGTCATGCCCAGTCACGGGCCGCGCTGGCCACTGGACCGCGACCCGGACGGCGACTACACGGTCACCGACCCGGGCACCGGCCGTACCTGGCGCTTCGCCACCCTCCAGGACGACCAGGCGCTCCTCACTCAGATCGACGACCGCAACGGCAACTGGATCACCTTCGAGTACGACGAGACCGGCGCACCGATCTCGATCGTCCACGGTGGCGGCTACCACCTGAAGCTCACCACCGCGGACGGGCGGGTCACGGCCCTGCACCTGGCCGGGGCCACAGCCGACGGCTCGGACCAGGTGCTCCTGCGCTACGGCTACACGGACGGCCACCTCACCGACGTCGTCAACTCCTCGGGTCTGCCACTCAAGTTCGCCTACGACGACCGCGCCCGCGTCACCTCGTGGACAGACACCAACGGCAGCCGCTACGACTACGCCTACGACGACCAGGACCGTTGCGTCGCCGAGTCCGGCGCCGCAGGCCACATGAGCCTGCGCCTCGACTACGACGGGATCGACCCCGAGACGGGCCTGCGCACCACGACCACCACGACCGCGGCCGGTGCCGTGAGCCGGTTCGTCATCAACGACACCCACCAGGTCGTCAAGGAGATCGACGCGCTCGGCGCCGTCACCCGCTACGAGCGCGACCGTTACAACCGTCTCCTGTCCCTGACAGACCCGCTCGGCCGCACGACACGCTTCACATACGACGCCTTGGGGAACCCCACCACCGTCGCCCGCCCCGACGGCCGTGAGGCAACCGCCGAGTACAACGCCTTCGGGCTGACCGTGCGCCTGACCAACCACGACCGTACGACGGTCCGCCAGGACTACGACGAGCGCGGCAACCGCACCACCGTGACCGCCCCGAACGGGGCCGTCACCCGCTACACCTACAACGAAGCCGGCCACCTCACCTCTGTCACCGATGCCCTCGGCAACGCCACACACATCCGCACCAACCCGGCCGGTCTCCCGGCCGAGATCACCAATCCGCTCGGCGCGACAACCCGCGTCGAGCGCGACGCGTTCGGCCGCCCCATCGCTCTCACCGACCCACTCGGCGCGACAACCCGCCTCCAGTGGACACCCGAAGGCAGACTCGCCCGCCGTACCGAGGCCGACGGCACCCAGCAGTCCTGGACGTACGACGGCGAAGGCAACTGTGTCGCCCACACCGACGCCCTCGGCCAGGTGTCCCGCTTCGAGTACACACACTTTGACCTGCTCTGCGCCCGCACCGGCCCCGACGGCGTGCGCTACGAGTTCACCCACGACCACGAGCTGCGCCTCACCCAGGTCCTCAACCCCCAAGGCCTGACCTGGAACTACGCGTACGACGCGGCCGGCCACCTCATATCCGAGACCGACTTCGACAACCGCACCCTCACCTACGACCGGGACGCCGCGGGTCGCCTCGTCGCACGCACCGACGCCCTGGGCCAGACGATCCGCTACGAGCGTGACGAGCTCGACCGCCTCGTACGCAAGGACGCCGCCGGGAAGGTCACCACCTTCGCCTACGACTTCACGGGCCAGCTCGCCGAAGCGGTCAACGACGACGCGACGGTCACCTGGCTGCGCGACCGCCACGGCCGCCTCGTCTCCGAGACGGTCGACGGCCGCACCATGTCGTACACCTACGACGTCCTCGGCCGCCGCACGGGACGCACCACCCCGACCGGCGCGGTCAGCACCTGGACCTACGACGCAGCCGGCCGCCGCACCTCCCTGACCACCTCCGGCCGCACCATCACCTTCGAACACGACGCCGCAGGCCAGGAGACCGCCCGCCACATCGGCGACACCGTCTCCTTCACCAACCAGTACGACCCGCTCGGCCGCCTCACCAGCCAGCACGTCACCGGACCCGCAGGCCGCAGCATCCAGCGCCGCGACTACACCTACCGCGCCGACGACAACCTCGTCGCGCTCACGGACCAGCTCTCCGGCACCCGGACGTTCGACCTCGACCCCGTCGGCCGCGTCACCGCCGTCCACGCGGTGGCCTGGACCGAGCGCTACGCCTACGACGCCGCAGGCAACCAGACCGAGGCCTCCTGGCCCGCGAGCCACCCCGGCCAGGAAGCGGTCGGCACCCGCGAATACACCGGCACCACCATCACCCGCGCCGGCACCATCCGCTACGAACACGACGCCCTCGGCCGCATCACCCTCCGCCAGAAGACCCGCCTGTCGCGCAAGCCGGACACCTGGCGCTACGAGTGGGACGCCGAAGACCGCATGCGCTCCGTCACCACACCGGATGGGACGGTCTGGCGCTACGCATACGACGCCCTCGGCCGCCGCACGGCGAAGCAGCGCCTTGCCGACGACGGCGCAACGGTCCTCGAACAGACCACCTTCACCTGGGACGGCATCACCCTCTGCGAGGAAACGGCGGAGAACAAGGCCATGCCTCACAGGGTGGCATTGACCTGGGAGCATGCAGGGCTGCGTCCATTGACGCAGACTGAACGCATTCTTGCGTCGGATGTCCTAGATACTTTCGACGAACGCTTCTTCTCCATCACCACGGACCTTATCGGTACGCCCTGCGAGCTCCTGGATGAGGCCGGGGACCTCGCCTGGCGAACGCGAGCAACAATTTGGGGACCCACTGCGTGGGAAAAGACCGGCACCACATACAGCCCTCTTCGCTTCCCTGGCCAGTACTTCGACCCAGAAACTTCCCTCCATTACAATCACTTCCGACACTATGACCCTCACACAGCCCGCTACGTAACCCCGGACCCGCTGGGGCTTACCCCCGGCCCCAACCCTGAATGTTACGTATCAAAACCGACCATAGAAGCAGATCCACTCGGCCTGTCACCATGCACGCCAGGAACTAAAACAAGGAGTCCCGACGGAACGGCGCCAAGCTTCATAAGCGACGCACAAGGAGAAATGCAGGACCTTCGTAGGATGGGACGACCTGACAATCAATTCGTTTACAGCGGTCACGGTGGAATCCACGCAGGAGACAGCACCCCACTCAGGGTCCCAGAAGGCACCTCGGTCGCGATGTACTCACGCCACGGCGAGACAATTTCTGACTCCTTGGGGAATAGGATCGAAACCGGGAAGGGAGCCAATCCCGTCGAGGTCTACGGCCCCGGGGAACTACTTCCCGACTACACACTCTACCCCGGCAACGATCTAAACATCCAAGGAGTGCCTCGCAATCTGACGGTCGACAATCCATACTACCTTTCGCAACTAATAGGACCCAATATGGGGCTAGTACACTGGGCAGCTTGCAGATCGGTAATCTAGGAAACGAATAGAATGACATACTACGCGGACCTGACTCTTTACTCATACCTCCAGGATTCGATCGATCAATCCTCTCGTATCCTCAATGTCGGTTGGCTTGAGCGGGAATATGACTACCCAAGCGGGGCGACATCAGGTGAGTTTCGAGAGAAGTTGCTCGAGATCATCTGCGATCACTCCACAGCCAGAACACGCGGTTGGCATGCATGCTCCCTGCCGCACCCCGGAGGTGACCTCCACTACCCATTTACGGTCGAAGTGAACGACCGAACCATCCGGCTGGGATCTGCAGAGGTACGCGTAACGACCGAGGGCGGATCGACTCTCGCGGCCCCAGACCTGATCTACCACTACGTGACGGATCACAATTACCTTCCGCCCGATCCATTCATCGAAGCAGTACTTGAAATGCGAGTAGCTTAGAGTCTTCAGCGTTGCGTGGGTGCCCGCCGGCCGCTGCACCACCCGGCCGGGCTGCTCCGTCACCGGTCGGCGGAGTTGCTGCCGCCGCCGCTCCCGGCCGCGCCTCCCGCCGCCCCACGCCCGCACCCGGTCCAGACGTGCGACGCATGGGACCTCGCGTTCCGCTCAACAGGCCGGGGCTGTGCGGTGGCTGCACCGAGGCGTGCGCCGCCCCGGTCGCAGCCTGATGGCGTCCGGAGCAGGAGAGACCCGCTGCCGCTTCACGAGCGGAGGGACAAGGCGCCGCAGACCCTCCGGGACCGGGTGGCCGTCACAGGTACTGCGCGTACTCGTCCAGCGCGCGCAGGACCTCCGCCTCCTCCCCCGGTGGGAGTTGCAGGACGACCTCCGGCACGCCCAGTTCCGCGTAGTGGGCCAGTTTGCCCGCAGACGGGCGGACCGCGTACGGGACCACCTGGAGGGTCTTCGGGTCGCGGCCGGCCGCCTCCCAGGCGGCACGCAGTTGCGGCATCGTCTCCGTGAGGCCGCGGCCGCCGATCGGCATCCAGCCGTCCGCGTACTCCGTGATGTGGGCGAACAGCTTCGGGCCCGCCGCGCCGCCGACCAGGGTGCGCGGGGTGCCGCCCGTCGGCTTGGGGAAGGCGGCGGACGGGCGGACCGAGCAGAACTCGCCCTTGTAGGGGGTGGGTTCGGCCGCCCACAGGGCGCGCATCAGGCGCATCCGGTCCCGTACGAGCTCACGGCGGGCCGACCACTCGACGCCGTGGTCCGCGGCCTCCTCCTTGTTCCAGCCGAAGCCGACGCCCAGCGTGAAGCGGCCGCCGGAGACATGGTCCAGGGAGGCGATCTGCTTCGCCAGGGCGATCGGGTCGTGCTGGGCGACCAGGGTGATGCCCGTGCCGAGGGTGAGCGTCGAGGTCACCGCCGCCGCCTGGGCGAGGGCGACGAACGGGTCGAGGGTGCGGCCGTATTCGCGGGCGAGTTCGCCGCCCGCCGGGTGGCCCGTGGTGCGCTCCACCGGGATGTGGGTGTGCTCGGGGACGTACAGGCCGGCGAAGCCGCGCTGCTCCAGCTCGCGGGCCAGTCGCACCGGGCTGATCGTCTCGTCGGTGAGGAAGATCGTGGTCGAGATCCGCATGCGTCCAACGTATTCCGTCGGAGGCGGTCCGTCTCCGGTCATGACCGCGTCGTCGGTCGAACCCCTTCCCTTGGCCGTGTGTTCACGGCTGAATACCAGGGTTCCGACTGCGTCACTGCAGCCTTCTCGACACCCTGGGGAGCCCCGGCATGTGCAACGAGGAAGAACACGCGGGACACACGATGGCGCGGCGCGGGCTGCTCGTCACCGGCGCGGCCGCCGCCCTGACGCTCGGCACCGTGAGCTTCGCGAGCGCCGCGCCGCGCGACGGCGAGCGGCGGACCGAGGTCGTGCGCGGCACGCTGCCGCCCGGCTCGCCCGACTACGTCTATCTGCCCGTCGAAGTGCCGCGCGGGGTGCGGGAGATCCGCGTCTCCTACACGTACGAGAAACCGGCCGTCCCCGGCGGCACGCAGGGCAACGCCCTCGACATCGGCGTCTTCGACGAGCGGGGCACCGCGCTCGGCGGTGACGGGTTCCGGGGCTGGTCGGGCGGCGCCCGCAGCGAATTCTTCATCCGCGCGGACGACGCGACCCCCGGCTACCTCCCCGGTCCCGTCCGCCCCGGCACGTGGCACATCGCGCTGGGCCCGTACACAGTGGCGCCGCAGGGGCTGGCCTACGAGGTCACGGTCACGCTCACCTACGGGTCCGCTCCGGAGCCTGCGACGCAGGTTTACCCGCCGGAGCGCGCCAAGGGGCGCGGGCGTGCCTGGTACCGGGGCGACTGCCACATCCACTCCTGGTACTCGGACGGCAGGCGCACCCCGGCGGAGATCGCCGCCCTCGCCCGCGCCGCCGGTCTCGACTTCATCAACTCCGCCGAGCACAACACCCATGCGTCGCACGCCCACTGGGCGGACGAGGTCGGTGACGACCTGTTGGTCCTGCTCGGCGAGGAGGTCACGACACGCAACGGGCACGTGGTGGCGCTCGGCACCGACCCCGGCACGTTCGTCGACTGGCGCTACCGCGCCCGTGACAACCGCTTCGGGCACTACGCCCGCGTGATCCGCCGGGCGGGCGGTCTCGTGGTCCCCGCGCATCCGCACGCCACCTGCATCGGCTGCAACTGGAAGTTCGGCTTCGGCGAGGCCGACGCGGTGGAGGTCTGGAACGGGCCGTACACCCCCGACGACGAGGTGTCGCTCGCCGACTGGGACAGCGCGCTCGCGCTCGCCGTCCGCACCGGGAGGCGCTGGGTCCCCGCCATGGGCAGCAGCGACGCGCACCGCGACCCGGACCCGATCGGCACGCCGCAGACCGTGGTCCTCGCCGACGACCTGACCCGTGAGGCGGTTCTCGACGGCATTCGGGCCGGCCGGAGTTACGTCGCCGAGTCCAAGGACGTCTCCCTCGTGTTCTCCGCGACGGGCGGACGCGGCCGGCACGCCGGCATCGGTGAGCGGCTGCGCGTGGACGACGCCGACCCGGTGACGGTGCGTCTGGAGATCACGGGCGCTCCGGGCTGCACGGTCCGGTTCGTGACCGACCAGGGCGTGCTGCACACGGCCGCACTGCCCGCCTCGGGGACGGGCACGGTGGAGTGGCGTACGACCGCGCAGTACGCGGGCTATGTACGGGCCGAGGTGCGGCACGCACCCGTCGTGCCACCGCTGCCGGGTCCGCTCGCCGCGTTCACCAACCCGGTGTTCCTGGGGGGTTGACGAGGACGGTGACGCTGGGGGAACACCGGCCGGCCGACGCC
Organism: Streptomyces peucetius; assembly: GCF_025854275.1. Lineage (NCBI taxonomy): Bacteria > Bacillati > Actinomycetota > Actinomycetes > Kitasatosporales > Streptomycetaceae > Streptomyces > Streptomyces peucetius. Next base: position 3,397,137 of record NZ_CP107567.1, read on the forward strand.
GCCGCCGGGAAAAGCCGGTGCGGCCGGCGCCCGTCGATCCCTAGGCTCCGGCCATGGGATCCCTTGTGCGCCACATCACCATCGACTGCGCCGACGCCTACCGCCTGGCCACTTTCTGGGCCGCCGTGCTGGACGCCGAGGTCTCCGACGAGGACGCACCCGGTGACCCGGAGGCCCTGGTCGAGTCGAAGGGCGGGGCGCTGCTGTTCGTCACCGTCCCGGAGCCGAAGACGCTGAAGAACCGGGTCCACCTGGACATCGTGCCGACGGACCGCACCCGCGACGAGGAGGTGGACCGTCTGCTGGAGCTGGGAGCGACCCTGGTCGCCGACCACCGGGTCCCCGACGGCAGGGGCTGGGTGACGCTCGCGGACCTGGAGGGCAACGAGTTCTGCGTGGAACGGGGCGAGGCGGAACGCGCGTCCTGAGTCCCGGGACGCGCGTTCCGTCTCTTCACCGCCGGTGTGCGGCCCGCCGTGCGGGCTGCGCGAGGCGGCCCCTCAGCCGGCCAGTTCCAGCGCCGGTGTCTCCTTCGTCAGGACCTCGCCGCGGAAGAACGCCGGGCTGCGGCGCTGCATGAGGACCATGAGGACGACTCCGAGCAGGAGCAGGCCGACGCCGATGACGAAGACGGAGCCCATGCCGAGGACCGACGAGCCGGAGCCGTAGGCCGGGTCCCACATGTCGTAGAGGGTCTTGCCGAAGACGGCGGTGAGCATCAGGCCGCCGACGCCGGGCAGGACGCCCTTGACGAACAGGTTGGAGGTCGACCGGGTGAGCTCCTTGCGGAAGAACCAGACGCAGGCGAAGGCCGTGATCGAGTAGTAGAAGCAGATCATCAGGCCGAGGGCGTAGATGGTGTCGACGAGGACGTTCTCGCTGACGAGGCTCATCACCGTGTAGAAGACGCCGGTGGCGACGCCCGCGGCCACGGTCGCGAGGCCGGGGGTCTTGAAGCGCGGGTGGACCTTGGCGAAGGCCTTGGGCATGGCGTCGTAGGCGCTCATCGCTAGGGCGGTACGGGCGACGGGGATGAAGGTGGTCTGCAGGCTCGCCGCGGCGGATGCGAGGACCGCGACGAAGAGCAGGATGCCGAGGCCGGAGCCCATGATCGGGTCGGCCAGGACCGCGAACACGTTGTCGGAGGTGTCCGGGTTGCCGAGGCCGGTGCCCTCCTCGCCGATGCCGGCGTACATCTGCACGGCGATGGCGACCATCAGGTACGAGGCGACGATGACGACCATGGCGAGCATGGCGGAGCGGCCGGGGGTGCGGGAGCTGCCGACGCTCTCCTCGTTGATGGACAGGCAGGCGTCCCAGCCCCAGTAGATGAAGATCGAGAGGGAGAGCCCGGCGGTGAAGGCGGAGAAGGACTCGATGCCGAAGGGGTTCATCCAGGTCAGCGAGAAGTCCAGGGAGCCCGCCACCTCGTCGGACTTCATGACCGCCATGGCGGCGAAGATGACGATGACGGTGAGCTGGAGCCCGACCAGGGCGTACTGGACCCACTTGGTCGCGGTGATGCCCCGGTAGCTGATAGCCGTGGCGACGGCGATGAAGGCGAGGGTGGTGAGGATGTGGACGGCCTTGTTGCCGTCGAGGGCGGCGACGCTGCCGCTGCCCGTGATCTCCCCGGCGGTGAGCCAGAAGAACGATGTGGCCACGCCGGCGAGGTTGGAGAGGACCACGACGGTGGCGACCAGCAGGCCCCAGCCGCACATCCAGCCGATCCTGGGGCCGAAGGCTTTCACCGACCAGGTGAACGAGGTGCCGCAGTCCGGCACCGCCTTGTTGAGCTCGCGGTACGCGAACGCCACGAGCAGCATCGGCAGAAAGCCCGCAAGGAAGATCGCGGGCATCTGGAGCCCGACTTCCGAGACGGTCGGGCCCAGGGTGGAGGTCAGGCAGTAAACGGGGGCGACGGTCGAGACGCCGATGACGGCTCCGCCCATCAGGCCGACGGAGTTCCCGCCGAGGCCCTTGGTGCGGACACCCCCGTCGGGGGCGCTCCGTACCGTGTCTCCTGCCTGTGGCCGCGCATCGAGCTGAGTCATGAAGAGGACGTTAAGCGCTGCGGTTTCCACATCCGGAAGATCGAGATCCGGACGCGGGACGAGGGCTTCGGTTACGATTCGAAGGATGGATCGGACACATGATGAATGATTGAAAGATGAACGGGCGTCACCGGCAGTACATCACGAGGTCACTCGCCTCCCTGTCCGGAATGCGAAAACCGCAGCGACACCCGTTTTGACCGGTTTCAAATTTTCCCGCCTCTTTTTTCGGCCCCGACGGCACAAGGGCCGTGGCCCCTTCTCAGCCGGGCCAGACCAGCGCCTGGAGCTCGCTGTACGCATGCATGGCGTACGAGCCGACGTCCCGGCCCACGCCGCTGCGCCGGAAGCCGCCGAACGGCGCCTCCATGTTCCTGCCGACCGTGTTCACCCCGACGCCGCCCGACCGCAGCCGCCCGGCGATACGGAAGGCGCGGGCCACGTCGCCGGAGAAGACGTAGTCGATCAGGCCGTAGTCGCTGTCCCCGGCGAGCGCGACGCCCTCCTCCTCGTCGTCGAACGGAACGACGACCACCACCGGCCCGAAGATCTCCTCCCTTACGACCCGCATGTCCTTCGTGCAGTCGGCGAAGAGGGCCGGAGCCACGTAGAAGCCCCTGTCGTGCGCGGGGCGCCCGCCGCCGGTCACCGGACGCGCCCCCTCCTTGCGGCCCAGCTCGATGTACGCCTCCACCCGGTCGCGGTGCGCCGCCGAGATGACCGGGCCGACGACCGTCGCCGGGTCGGCCGGGTCGCCGATCCGCAGGGCGCGGGCGTAGGCGGCGAGGCCCTCGACCAGCCGGTCGTACACCCCGCGCTGAGCGATCACGCGCGTCGGGGCCGTACAGATCTGGCCGCTGTAGAACGAGAACGTCGTGCCGATCCCGCGCACCGCCGCGCCGAGGTCCGCGTCGTCGAGGACCAGCGCCGCGCCCTTGCCGCCGAGCTCCATCAGCTGGCGCTTCATCCCACGGCCGCAGACCTCGGCGATCCGCTGCCCCACCGCCGTCGAACCGGTGAAGCTGACCATGTCGACGTCCGGCGACTCCACGGCCGCCTCCCCGACGGCCGCCGCGGAGCCCGTGACCACATTGACCGTGCCGGGCGGGGCGCCGGCCTCCTGAAGGGCCTCGGCCATCCGGTACACGGACAGCGGGTCCTGCGGGGCCGGCTTCACGACGACCGTGTTCCCCGCCGCCAGCGCGGGTGCGACCTTGCCCGCCGGGTTGGCCCACGGATTGTTGTACGAGGTGATGCAGGTGACCACGCCCACCGGGCGGCGTACGGCGACCGCGCCGAGGACGCCCGCCCTGCCCATCGGGCCCGCGGCGCTGATCTGCGGCGGCAGGGCCTGCTCGACCGGCTCCAGCGCGCCCCTGGCGTAGCGGCGGAACCGCGCCGCGGCGACCGCGACCTGCATACCGCGCGCGGTCGCCGTCGTCGCGCCGCTCTCCGCGCGGGCCAGCTCCGTGTGCGCCTCCAGATCACGCTGCACGACGGACGCGGCCCGGTCCAGGATCGCGGCGCGCTCCTCGGGTCTCATACGGGACCAGGCGGTGAACGCCTCGCGGGCGGCGGCCACCGCGTCGTCGACCTGGGCACGGCTCGCCTCGGGGGCGAGACCCACGACCTCCTCGGTGGCCGGGTCGATCACCTCGTAGTGGCCCTCGTCCGGTTCGACCCACTCACCGCCGATGAACAGCCGCTCCCTCACCTGGTCGACACCGTCCTCGTGTCCCGGCCGGAGCGGAGCACCGTGCCCGGCACCGCCCCGGTGACCACGTCGTTCCGTATGGTCTCCACCCCGTTGACGCGGACCGACACGATGCCGACCGCCTTCGCGTCCAGCCGCGGGCTGTCGCCCGGCAGATCGTGCACCAGCGTCGCCGGGCCCGCGTCGATGCGCTCCGGATCGAAGAGGACGAGATCCGCGTAGTGGCCCTTGACGACCCGGCCCCGGTCGCGCAGGCCGAAAAGGCGCGCCGGGTCGTCGGTGAGCATCTTCACCGCCGCCTCGAGCCCGACCAGTCTCCGGCCGCGCAGACAGTCGCCGAGGAACCGCGTCGTGTACGGGGCGCCGCACATCCGGTCCAGATGCGCGCCGGCGTCCGACCCGCCGAGCAGCACGTCCTCGTGCTGCCAGGTCTCGGCACGCAGGGCCCACGAGTCGGGGTCGTTGTCGGTGGGCATGGGCCACAGGACCGTGCGCAGATCGTCGGCGGCGCAGATCTCGACCAGGCACTCGAACGGGTCCTGGCCGCGCTCCGCGGCGATCTCACCGACGACCCGGCCGGTCAGGCCCGCGTTCCGCGGGGTGTACGTGTCCCCGATGACGTAACGGCCGAAGTGCGCGAGGCGGCGGAAGACGCCGGCCTCCCTGGAGTCGGCCCGCCGCAGCATCTCGGCCCGCACGGCCGGATCACTCAGCTTTTCGATCCGCCGCGGCACGGGCAGCGACAGGATCTCGCCCCAGCCGGGGATCAGATTGAGAGCGCAGAACGTGCCCAGCGACATGTTCATCGGCGTCAGGATCGGCATGGTGAGCGCGACGATCCGCCCACCGGCCTTACGGGCCCGCTCGGACGGGACCAGCTGGCGGGGCACGCGCTCGGGTACGGCGGCGTCGACGGTGAGCACGTTCCAGTTGAGCGGCCGTCCCGCGGCGGCGCTCATCTCGACGAGCAGATCGATCTCGTCGTCCTCGAACCGGTCGAGACAGCCGGCGACGATCGCCTCCAGCTGCGTCCCCTCGTGCTCGCCGACGGCCCTCGACAGGGCGAGCAGCTCCTCCGGGAGGGCGTGCCGGGAGGCGACGGGCCGGCCGTCACCGTCGGAGTGGGTCGAGGACTGGGTCGTCGACAGTCCCCACGCGCCGGCGTCCATGGCGTCGTGCAGCAGCGCCACCATCTCCTGGAGCTGCGCGGGGCTCGGCCGCCCGCCGATCGCGTCCGGGCCCATCACATGCCGGCGCAGCGCGCAGTGCCCCACCATGAATCCCGCGTTGACGGCTGTGCGGCCGTCGAGGGCGTCCAGGTACTCGCCGAAGGTGTGCCAGTTCCACGGGGCGCCCTGTTCGAGCGCCACGAGGGACATGCCCTCCACCTTCGACATCATCCGGCGCGTGTAGTCGGCGTCACCGGGCCGGTTCGGGTTGAGGGGGGCGAGGGTGAAGCCGCAGTTGCCCCCGGCGACGGTCGTGACGCCGTGGTTCAGGGACGGGGTGGCGTACGGGTCCCAGAACAGCTGGGCGTCGTAGTGGGTGTGCGGATCGACGAACCCGGGGGCGAGGACGAGCCCGGTGGCGTCCTCGTCGGTCGCCGCCGCGGGAGCGTGTCCGGGCTCCGCGATGACGGCGATGCGGCCGTCGCCGCCGATGCCGACGTCCGCGGCGCGGGCGGGGGCGCCGGTGCCGTCGACGACGGTCGCGTTACGGATGAGGTGGGCGAGCATGGCGTCCCCTTCTGCGCGTGCTGGGTGGGGCGGGCGGTGCGGGCGCCGTCGGCGCGGGCGGGCCGGTACGGGCGGCGGTCCGGGAAGACGCCGTCCGCGTGGTGGGGGCGGGGGTGGGCCGCTGCGCGGGGCCTTGCCCCCTCCCCGCCCCTTCCCGAAACCGGGGGGCTCCGCCCCCCGGACCCCGGTGCCGCCCTGCGGGCGGTGTTCGGGCTCCGCCCTGAGACCCGGTCCACCCTGCGGGCGGCGTACCGCGCTTCGCGCGGTGGCCTCAATCTCCCCCTACGGCCTGGCGGCCGTGGGAGGTACCCCAGCCGGGCTGGATATGCCGCTGCGCGGCACCAGCCCGCCGGGCGGGGCACATCCAGCCCCGCCGCCGATTGAGGCGCGGGGCTCGGGGCGGAGCCCCGACAAGACCGGCAAGTTCCAGCCCCTCCGGCGTTTGAGGCGCGGGGGCCCGGGGGCGGAGCCACGGGGAACGGGTCCGGGCGGAGCCCGGTTTCGGGAAGGGGCAGGCAGGGGAAAGGTCACGCTCCCGCAGACTCGCGGAACCTCGTCGTCCGGTGGACCGGGTCCGTGTCGATCTGCGGGATCACGTGCTCGCCGATCAGCCGGATCGTCGTCATCGTGTCCTCGTACGACACCCCGATCGGCAGGCCGAACGACAACTGGTCCGCTCCCGCCTGCTCCCACCGTTTGCACTGCTGCAACACCTCCCCCGGGTCGCCGCAGATCATCAGTTCCTCGGATATCAGCAGCTCGATGATCTCCGCCGTGTACTCCGGCAGCAGCTCCGGCCATTCCGGGACGCCCTCCGGACGCGGGAAGGTGTCGTGGTAGCGGAACAGCAGCGACTGGAGGTAGTTGAGGCCGCCGGAGACCGCGATCCCGACGGCCTTGTCGTGTGTCTCCGCGCAGATCGCCGTCGACGTCACCATCACGTTGTCGTTGACGAACGCGCCGACCGCCTTCGCGTCCTTGACAGCCGTCTTGTACGACTCGAGGACCCACTCCATGTCGGAGACCTTCTGGACGCTGAAGCCCAGCACCCCGAGGCCCTTCTTGCCGGCCATGGCGTACGAAGACGGCGACCCGGCGGCGTACCACATCGGCGGGTGGGCGGGCCCGTACGGTTTCGGGAGGACCTTCCGCGGCGGCAGCGACCAGTGCTTGCCCCGGAACCCGGCGTACTCGTCCTGGAGCCACATCTTGGGGAACTCGGCGATCGTCTCTTCCCAGATCTCCTTGGTGTGGTTCATGTCGGTGATGCCCGGCATGAATCCGAGGATCTCGTGCGACCCGGCGCCCCGCCCCGAGCCGAACTCGAAGCGGCCCTCCGACAGATGGTCGAGCATCGCGACCTTCTCGGCGACCTTGACCGGGTGGTTGACGGGCGCGAGGGGGTTGAAGATCCCTGATCCCAGGTGGATCCGATCCGTGGCATGCGCGAGGTAGCCGAGGAAGACGTCGTTGGCCGACAGATGGGAGTACTCCTCCAGGAAGTGGTGCTCGGAGGCCCAGGCGTACTTGAACCCGGACCTGTCCGCCTGGATGACGTACTCGGTCTCCTCCATCAGCGCCTTGTGCTCGGCGAGCGGGTCGGTCTCGGCGCGCTTGCCGAGGTAGCCCTGAACAAAGAGCCCGAATTCCACAGGGATTCACCGCCTTGTCGGTTCCGTCTGTTCCACTCACCGCAATAGATGACGATCCGTCAGTTTCGGATGCGGTCGACTGTTCCACCGGGCATCCGCACAGTCAATAGCTGACGAGCCGTCAGAAAATGCTGACGCCCGCCAGCCAGCCGCCGTCGATCACGAACGGCTGGCCGGTGATGTACGAGGAGTCCTCGCCGGTCAGGAAGAGCGCGAGCTTCGCGACCTCCTCCGCCCGCCCGACCCTGCCGAGCGGCACCAGCGTGCGGTACAGGCCCTCGATCGCGTCCGGGTCCGTGCCCTCCGGGTTGCTCATCGGCGTGTCCACGGCCCCGGGGCACACGGCGTTGACCCGGATCCGCTTCGCCGCGAGCTCCAGCGCCGCGACTCTCGTCAGGCCGAGGATCGCGTGCTTGGACGCGGCGTAGGCACCGACGCCCGCCATGCCGGTGAGTGCCGTGTACGACGCGGTGTTGACGATCGTGCCACCGCCCGCGGCCTCGATCTCGGGGGCGACGCTGCGGATGCCGAGGAAGGTGCCGATCTGGTTGACCTGCGTGATCAGCTGGAACTCCTCCAGCGGCGTGGAGACCAGTTCGTTGAAGCGCAGGATGCCCGCGTTGTTGACGAGACCGTCGATCTTGCCGAAGGCGTCCTTCGCGGCGGCGACGGCAGCGGCCCAGTCGGCCTCCCGCCCCACGTCGAGGTGGACGTAGCGCCCGCCGACCTCCTTCGCGAGCGGTTCGCCCAGCTCGTCGAGCACGTCCGCGAGGACGACCTTCGCGCCTTCCGCCGCGAACAGCCTGGCCTCCTGCTCCCCCTGCCCGCGCGCCGCGCCCGTGACGAGGACGACGCGTCCGTCCAGCTTGCCCATGCCTGCTCTCCCTGGTCAGTCGAGGTGCGGGGCCACGCCGGCGGCGAACGCCGCCATCTGGTCGGTGAGTTCGGTGACGCTCCGGCTGCGGAAGCGGACCTGGATCTGGTGCACGCCCATCACCGCGTAGGCGCGCAGCGACTCGGCGAGCGCCGCCGGCTCGCCGGTGAGCGTCCGGCGGCCGACGGACCACGCCGGTTCGCCGACGTACAGGGGCTCGGTGATGGCGCCGATCGTGAGGGGCGCCTCGATCCCGGCCGCCTCCCGCAGGGCGCGCACCTTCGCGATCTGCGCGGGGAGCCTGTCGCGGGGGTCACCCTGCGGCAGCCAGCCGTCCCCCTTGAGCGCCGCCCGGCGCACGGCGGCGGGCGAGGACCCGCCGACCCAGACCGGGACGCGGGGCTGGACGGGACGCGGCCGCTGCCCCAGGTCCTTGAAGGCGAACCGCTCCCCGCTGAACTCCGGGTACTCCTCCGGTCCCAGCGCTGCCCGCAGCGCGTCGATGCTCTCGTCGAGTACGGCCCCACGCGCGTCGAAGTCGGCCCCCAGGGCCTCGAACTCCTCGCGCACGTGCCCGGCACCGACCCCCAGGACCAGCCGCCCGCCGGAGAGGTGGTCGAGGGTCGCGTACTGCTTGGCAATCAGCAGGGGGTGGCGCAGCCCGACGACCGCGACATGGCTCAGCAGCCGCACCCGTTCGGTCACGCCGGCGAGGAAGGCCAGTGTGGCCACCGGGTCGTACCAGACGGTGGACATGGCGTCCGCGAGACGCCGCGGAATGGCGACGTGGTCGCAGACGGCGACGTACGAGAAACCGGTCCGGTCCGCGGTCCCGGCTATCCCGGCGAGGTCCTCCGGACCGGCCTCGACCTCCCAGGGTTCCGCGTAGAGGGTGCTCTGCGACTGGACCGGAAGCTGCATCCCGTAGGCGACCATGGGGGACCTCTCGCATCTGACGGCCATATCTGACGGTGCGTCACGTCGGGGTCATCGTCGACGCTTCCGCCGCATCAGGCAAGAGGCCCGGCCCCGACCTCACCCCATCAGCGCGTACACCGTCGACGCCCGGGCCGCCGGTTCCGGCGCCCCCTCGGCGGTCATCGTGATCTCGGCGAACGCCATGCGCTTGCCGAGCTTGGTGATCCGCGCGTCCACCAGCACGTCGGCGCCGACGACCGCACGCTGGAAGGTGGTGGACTGCTGGACGGTCGTCATGGGCACGAAGGAGCCGCGCGCCGACGCGACGGCGATCACGGTCGCGGTGTCGGCGGCGGCCATCAGCGCCTGTCCGCTCAGCCCCCCACCCTCGCGGGCCAGCCGGTCGGACCAGGGCAGCCGCAGCACGGCATGCAGGTCGCCCGCCTCCTGGACGGACAGCCCGAGTTCCAGCACCCAGGGGGCGAAGTTGTCGGCGAGGATCTTGTCTGCTTCAACGAGGGAGAGCGTCATGCCCCGATGGTGCCGGGCCGCAGTGCGCCGCGGTAGCGGCCCGGCTCACACGGAGGCGCCTCCCTGGGGGATTCCGCCACTCGTGTCGAGACGGACCACTCCGCTGAGTATCGACCGGCCCGCAACGCGAGGGAGGCGCATCATGACGGTGATGCGGGAACGCCCGACGACAGACGGCACCGACCCCCGCCGCTTCGAGGAGCTGTGCGAAGCCCTCGACGAGCTGAACGTGCCCGCCGGATTCAGCGCCGAGATCATCAGAGGGAACATCGTCGTGTCACCACGATCGAAGGCGTATTACCTCGACGTCATGGACCTGCTCTGCGACCAGCCGCGTCCCCGCCTTCCGGAGGGTCACCGGATCAGCTCCGCTCACGCGCTGTATCTGTTCCCCGGCGTGGAGCGGGCATACGGGCCCGACATCCACGCGGCTCATCGCCGGACCCGCCGGACGACGAGCCGCCACCTGGACGGGGAAGGGCTTTCCTTCGTTGCCGAGTTGACCTCTCCCTCGACGCGCGACGACGACCTCACCGACAAGGCCGAGCGCTACGGCAAGGCCGGTGTTCCTGTCTACCTTCTGCTCGACATGCAGGAGGACAGCGCCACCGTCTTCTGGTCGCCGACCGAGAAGGGCTACGCCTCTCACCTCACCGTGCCCTTCGGCGAGAAAATCCACATTCCCGCTCCGTTCGACTGCCACGTCGACACGACCGGATTCCAGGCGCCCACCGCGAGCTGACGCAGGTCTGCACCGGACCCTCAACGCGGTCGGCTACGGCCCCGGCCACAGGCCGTCGTCCGTGAGGCCCAGCAGGTCGATCGCGTTGCCGCGGACGATCCGTTCGACCACGTCCTGCGGCAGGTGCCCCATCTGGGACTCGCCGACCTCCCTCGACTTCGGCCAGGTCGAGTCCGAGTGCGGGTAGTCCGTCTCGTACAGGACGTTGCCGACGCCGATCGCGTCAAGGTTCCGCAGGCCGAACGGGTCGTCGAAGAAGCAGCCGTAGACGTGCTCCGCGAAGAGCTCGGACGGCGGCCGGGTGACCTTGTCCGCGACGCCGCCCCAGGCCCGGTTCTCCTCCCAGACGACGTCCGCGCGTTCGAGGATGTACGGGATCCAGCCGATCTGGCCCTCCGCGTACATGACCCGCAGGCCGGGGAAGCGTTCGAACTTGCCGCTCATCAGCCAGTCGACCATCGAGAAGCAACAGTTGGCGAAGGTGATCGTCGAGCCCACGGCCGGCGGGGCGTCCGCCGAGGTGGAGGGCATCCGGCTGGAGGAGCCGATGTGCATGGCGACGACCGTGCCGGTCTCGGCGCACGCAGCGAGGAACGGGTCCCAGTCGTCGGCGTGGATCGAGGGGAGCCCCAGGTGCGGGGGTATCTCGGAGAAGGCGACGGCGCGGACGCCGCGCGCCGCGTTGCGGCGGACCTCGGCGGCGGCCAGCTCCGCGTCCCACAGCGGGACGAGGGTCAGCGGGACGAGCCGGCCCTGCGCCTCGGGGCCGCACCACTCCTCGACCATCCAGTCGTTGTACGCGCGCACGCCGAGCAGCCCGAGCTCGCGGTCGGCGGCCTCGGTGAAGGTCTGGCCGCAGAAGCGCGGGAACGTCGGGAAGCAGAGCGCGGACGTGACGTGGTTGAGGTCCATGTCGGCGAGGCGGTCGGGGACGCTGTACGAGCCGGGGCGCATCTGCTCATAGGTGATGATCTCCAGTCTGATCTCGTCGCGGTCGTGGCCGACGGCGGTGTCGAGCCGGGTGAGCGGCCGGTGCAGGTCCTCGTACACCCACCAGTCGCCGACCGGCCCTTCGTCGCCGGGTGCTCCCATCACGGGGGCGAACCTGCCGCCCAGGAAGGTCATTTCCTTCAGGGGCGCGCGGACGATGCGGGGCCCGGTGTCGGCGTATTTCGACGGGAGCCGGTCCCGCCAGACGCCGGGCGGTTCCACCGTGTGGTCGTCCACCGAAATGATCTTGGGGAAGGTCTCCATGGTTTCAAGGTAGCGCTGATCTGACGGTTCGTCAGCTACGGGAAGGCCGTCGGCGCCGGGGGCTCGGCCCACTATGAACCTTGCGTATACACGGTGTGTATAGTCAGCGCTCGCGTACGGACGACCGCCGGCACCACGCCGCGTTCCGTGCGCCCGGCACACGACCACGCCACCGCGCCACCGCGCCATGACAAACGGGGAGACTCACCATGCCTTCAAGGACGTACGGAAGCCGGGTCCGGGTTGTCCCGGCCCTCGCCGCTGCGGCCGTGCTCACACTCGCGCTCGCCGGCTGCTCCGTCGACAGCACGTCCCCCGCGGACGCCCGTGCCGCCGCCGCCTCCGACTCCGACGGCAAGCCGCTCGCGAGCGGCAAGGGCGGCGGTGCGGGCCCGACGCAGGCCGTCGACTGCGAGAAGGCCAAGTGCATCGCGCTGACCTTCGACGCCGGGCCCGGCAAGGACACCCCGGAACTGCTCGACATCCTCAAGAAGGAGAAGGTGCACGCCACCTTCTTCCTGCTCGGCAAGAACCATGTGCTCAAGTACCCCGACGTGGTGCGCCGTCTCGCCGCCGAGGGCCACGAGGTGGCCAACCACACCTGGACCCACGAGCGCCTCGACAAGCTCGACAAGGGCGGGATACGCGAGGAACTCGGCCGCACCCAGGACGCCATAGCGGAGATAACCGGCGAGAAGCCGCGGCTGATGCGCCCGCCCCAGGGCCGTACCGACGACGAGGTGAAGGCGGTCAGCAAGGAGCTCGGTCTCTCCCAGGTCCTGTGGAGCGCCACCGCCAAGGACTACTCGACCACCGACAGCGCGCTCATCGAGAAGCGCATCCTCGACCAGGCCGGACGTGACGGCATCATCCTGCTGCACGACATCTACGACGGAACCGTCCCCGCCGTGCCGGGGATCATCTCCGAACTGAAGAACCGCGGTTACACCTTCGTCACGGTCCCCGAGCTTCTCTCCCCGGCCGCACCCGAGCCCGGAACCGTCTATCGCCCCTGATCACAGCGGGCCCGGCGGTCGAACGGCCGGGTGGCAGAGGGAGCCGCCCCGCTGCTGACGCGGCCACCCCCAACAAGGCAGACTGTCGAGGGCGATTCCGGCAGTACCGGCAGGGGGCAGCTATGGACCGTGACAGCGGGCCACGCGTACCGACTCAGCGCGCTCCGCTCGCGAGCGAAGAGGCCGAGCTCCACTTCAGCGTGCTCGGTCCGGTACGGGTGCGGCGGGGCGGAGAGACCCTGCCGCCCGGCTCGCCGCAGCAGCGTGCCCTGCTGGTCGCGCTGCTGCTCCGCGACGGCCGCACCGCCACGGCCAGTGAACTGATCGACGCGATCTGGGGCGAGGAGCCGCCGTCGCAGGCCCTCGCCGCCGTCCGTACGTACGCCTCCCGGCTGCGCAAGGCGCTCTCCTCGGACACGCTGGTCAGCGAGTCGGGCGGGTACGCGCTGCGCATTGGGCGGGAGGCCCTCGACCTCGCGGTCGCCCAGGAGCTGGCCGCGGAGGCGTACAAGGCGAACGCCGCGGGCGACCGCGCCCAGGCGCGTGCCCTGCTGAACAAGGTGCTGAACCTGTGGGACGGCGAACCGCTCGCCAACGTGCCCGGCCCTTACGCGGAGAACCAGCGCACCCGGCTCGTGGAGTGGGGCCTGCAACTGCTGGAGACCCGGCTCGACATCGACCTCGAGGTGGGCCGCCACGCGGAGGCCGTCTCCGAACTGACGGCGCTCACCGCGACGCACCCGCTGCGGGAGCGGCTGCGTGAGCTGCTGATGCTCGCGCTGTACCGCAGCGGCCGGCAGGCGGAGGCGCTCGCCGTCTATGCCGACACCCGCCGGCTGCTCGCCGAGGAACTGGGTGTCGACCCGCGGCCCGAGCTGTCCAGCCTCCAGCAGCGCATCCTTCAGGCCGACGCGGACCTGGCCCGCCCCAGCGAGGATCCCGGCCCCGCGCCGCAGACGACCCGGCCCGCCCAGCTGCCCGCGACCGTCCCCGACTTCACCGGGCGGCTGCCGTTCGTGGCGGAGCTGGGCGGCCGGCTCGCCACGGCGGAGGGTTCCGTGATGGCGGTGTCCGCGCTCGCCGGCATCGGCGGCGTCGGCAAGACGACGCTGGCCGTGCATGTGGCGCACCAGGCCCGCAAGCACTTCCGCGACGGCCAGCTGTACGTGGACCTCCAGGGCACCGGCAACCGGGCGGCGGAACCGGAGACCGTTCTCGGCGCGTTCCTGCGCGCGCTCGGCACGCCCGACTCCGCGATCCCGGACACGCTGGACGAGCGGGCGGCTCTGTACCGATCGGCGCTGGACGGGCGGCGGATCCTGGTCCTGCTCGACAACGCCCGCGACGCGGCCCAGGTCCGGCCCCTGCTGCCGGGCACCGCGGGGTGCGCCGCACTGATCACCAGCCGGGTGCGGATGGTCGACCTGGCGGGCGCGCACCTGGTGGACCTGGACGTGATGTCCCCCGAGGAGGCGCTGCAGCTCTTCACCCGGATCGTCGGCGCCGAACGGGTCGGCGCCGAGCGGAAGGCGGCGCTGGACGTGGTCGCGGCGTGCGGTTTCCTGCCGCTGGCGATCCGTATCGCCGCCTCGCGGCTGGCGGCCCGCCGCACCTGGACCGTGTCGGTCCTCGCGGCCAAGCTCGCGGACGAACGGCGCAGGCTGGACGAGCTCCAGGCGGGCGACCTGGCGGTGAAGGCCACGTTCGAGCTCGGCTACGGGCAGCTGGAGCCGGCCCAGGCCCGCGCGTTCCGTCTGCTGGGTCTGGCCGACGGCCCCGACATCTCGCTCGCCGCGGCCGCGGCCGTGCTGAACCTGTCTCTGCACGCGACGGAGGACCTGCTGGAGGCCCTGGTCGACACGTCCCTGCTGGAGTCGGCGGCCCCGGGGAGGTACCGCTACCACGACCTGGTGCGGCTGTTCGCGCGCGCCTGCGCAGGGGTCACCCATGGCGAGGGCAAGGGGCCGGACGAGCAGCCGCCCGCGGGGGCCGAGGGCCCCGAGGAGAGGGAGGCGGCGCTCTCGCGGCTGCTGGACTTCTATCTCGCGACGGCGGCGCGGGTCTTCGCCATGGAACGACCGGGTGACCGACTCGTCGAACACCTGGAGCCGACGGGCGACGCGGGGCTGACGTTCTCGCGCCTCGAGGACGCGCAGGACTGGCTGTACGCGGAGGCGCACTGTCTGCTGGCCTGTGCCCGGCAGGCGCAGCCGGGCCCGCAGCTGCGCAGGGCGGTCGACCTGCTCTGGGCGGCGCAGAACCTGGCCGAGTCCGGTGCGAACTCGAAGGTCTACGAATCGGTGGCGCGCGCGGCGGTCGAGGCGTCGCGCACCGCCGGTGACCCGCGGACCGAGGCCCGGGCACGAACGTCCATGACCAACGTCCATCTGGTGGCGGGCCGTTACGACGAGGCCGACGAACAGGCCGCGCAGGCCGCGGCCCTGGCCCGCGCGGTGGACGACCCGGCGCCGGTCTACTGGTCCGACAACGACCGGGGGATCATCGCGTTCAACCAGGGACGCAACGCCGAGGCCGAGGAGCATCTGCGCCGCGCGATGGAGGGCTCGCGGGCGGACGGCAATCTGCCGGGCGAGGCCAGCGCCCTGTGCAACCTGTCGCGCATCCACGTCGTCACCGACCGCCCGGACCAGGCGATCGCACTGGCCAGGGAGGGCGTGGCGCTGTACGACCGGATCGGCCACGCGCTGCGGCTCGCCAATGCCCGGTACGCCCTGGGCATCGCGCTGACGGGAGCCGACCGGCCGACGGAGGCCCTGACGGAGCTGCACACCGCGCTCGACCTGTTCGAGGCGAACCGGCAGCGTCTGTGGGAGGGCACCACGCACTTCCGGATCGCGCAGGCACATCTCGCCGCCCGGCGCGCCGCTCAGGCCGCGCAGCATGCCGAACAGGCGCTGGCGATCGGCTGCATCGGCGGCGACCGTACCCGTGGGAACACGCTGATCACCCTCGGCAGGGCGCTGGAGAACCTCGGGCAGGCGGACCGGGCACGGGCCTGCTGGCGCGAGGCGCTTCTGCTGCACGAACAGTCGGGCGCGGTGGAGGCCGAGGAGGCCCGGCGACTGCTCAGCACTCCGCTGAGGGCTGCCTGAGCCGTCGGAGGGCTGCCCGGGCGGTCCAAGGGCTGCCCGAGCCGTCCGAGCCGCCGGGAAAAGCGCGGGCCAGGGCGTTCATCGATTGTTTATGCTCGTCCGGCATTCTCAGGAGTGTTCGGTCCGACGCGTCGGGGGGCCAACTGGACCGGGTACCCGGCCTTCTGCCCGGAGGCCATCGGGGGAGTCTCTGGGCGGAAGGCCACCTCAGCCACGTCGGTCGATCCCATCGGGGGACGGAAACATGAGCAGCACCGAGAAGAACGACGAGCAGATCACCACGATGGGCGACCACCACTCGCCGGCGCCGCCCGTCGACGGCATCACCACCATGGGCGACCACCACTCACCGGCGCCGCCCGCCGACGGCACCACCGTCACGACGCTCGGCGACCACCACTCACCGGTGCCGCCCGCCGACGGCACGACCATCACCACGATGGGCGACCACCACTCGCCCGCTCCGCCGCAGGGCTGACCGAAGCCACTCACGACGGGGAACAGCCGCGGCGGCGCGGAGGGGGAGCCGCCGCGGCTGTGGCATGTCCGGTGACAACTCCCGGTCGCCGCATGTGACTTGTCACACACCACGACACCGCGACAACAAATTCACTGTTCGGACAAAACCAAAAGGATCTCCGGCGGAAACCAAGCACAACTGCTCGATCGCAGTGTGTACTTGGCAGGTCCGTCCCCGGGCGGACCACACCCCCCTGCCCTCCTGAGGTCCATATCCATGATCGAGATACCCGAGCTGGCCGCCGGCGGCCTGGCCGCGGGGACGCTGACCGCCTTCGCCCTCGGCGGCGGGCTGCTGCGCGCCCGGCGGGAGCGGGACCGCCGGCACGCCGAGATCGAGACGCTGCGGGGCCACCTCGACGCCTCGCGGGACGAACTCGCCCGCGCCTGTGCCGCGTTCGCCTCCGAGATCGAGCATCTCGCCGCCAAGCGCATGCCCGCGGAAGCCACCCGCAGCGCCCATCCGCACGTACAGGTCCCCGAACCGCTCGGCCCCGCCGGCGCGGGAACGGACGCGGTGCTCGAGGCTCTGCGCACGGCGATCGCCCAGGAACGCAAACGGGTCGACGCGGCCGCCCGCGCCGGTATGCGCGGCACCACCCGGGAGATCCAGGCCGCGCTGTACCGGCTGCAGGACGTGTTGCACGGGCTCCAGCAGCGCTACGACGACCCCGATCTCGCCCAGACGCTCTACGCCCTCGACCACGAGAACGAGCAGTCCCTGCGCCGCGCGCAGGTCGCCGCCGTCGTCTGCGGCGCCTGGGTCGGGCTCGCCCGCGAGGAGTCGCACCTCGTCGACGCCGTCACCGGCGGCCAGGCCCGGCTCGTCGGCTATCACCGCGTGCAGGTGCACCACCACCTCGAGCCGGGCACCGCGCTGGTGTCGCACGCCGTGGAACCGGTCGCCATCATCGTGGCCGAGCTGCTCGACAACGCGCTGCGCCACTCGTCGCCGGACACCGCCGTCGTCGTGAACCTCGAGCGGGTCCACCACGGGGTCACCGTGACTGTCGACGACGCCGGCGTGGGCATGGCCCCCGACGAACGCGCCGACGCCCAGCGGATGGTGGCCGGCACCGACCCGATCCTGCTGTCCGAGCTCGGTGATCCGCCACGGATGGGGCTCGCGGCGATCGGCCAGCTCACCCGGCAGTTCGATCTGTCGGTCGACCTGTCGGCGCCCTCCCCGTACGGCGGCGTACGCGCGGTGCTGCTCGTCAAGAACCACTTGCTGTCCCGCATCGACCCGGTGCTCCAGCCGCCCGCCGCGAGCGCCGCGCCCTCGACCCGGCGGGACGGGGCCCAGGAGCAGGGGCCTCAGCCCGATCAGGTGCACCAGGGACGCGAGCAGCAGGAGGAGGAGGAGCCCGTACGGGAGGCTCCGCGGCCCCCGGCCCCGCACGAGCCGGCCCCGTCCCGGCCGGCCCCCGCGCCCGCCCCGTCCGGGCGCCGCCACGAAGAGGCTCCCGCCGCCGACGGCGACGGCGATGCGCTCCCCCAGCGCCGCCGCCGCGTCCCGCGGTCGCAGACCGACACCCCGGCGCCCAAGAGCCCCACCCGTACGCCCGAGGAGTCCGCCGCGGCCCTCGGGGCCCTGCAGTCCGCCACCAACGCGGCGCGCGAAGCCGCTGCCACCGAAGGGAGCGACCCCCGATGAACAGCCGCGAGACCGGTGACACGGCCTGGGTGCTCGACCCGATCCTCGAGATCCCCCATGTACGGGCCGCTGTGCTGCTCACCAGGGACGGTCTTGTCTCCGGGTTCTCGGCGGCGCTCGCCCAGGACTCCGCCGAACGCGTCGCCGCGATCACGTCCACCGTGCAGGGCGCCTGCCGTACCGCCGCCGCCGCGTTCGCCGACGCGTCCGCCGCCCAGTTGCGCCAGGTCGTCATCGAGTCCGACCACGGCTACATCCTGGTGGCGCCGACGGACCACGGCACCGTCGTCGCCGCGTACGGCGGGCCCGAGGTGCGGCTGGACCTCCTCGGCCACCGGGTCCACTCGCAGGTCGCACGGCTCGGCGAGAAGGCGATGGCCGCCGCGCCCCGCGGCGCCGACGGCGGCTCCCCCGTATGACCGGCCGCCGGAGCGGCCGGCCGCTGGTGCCCGCGTACCTCTCCACCGGCGGCGTGGCCCGGCCCAGCCGCAACAGCCTGGAGCGCCTGTCCGTGCTGACCGGCACGGGCGGGCCCGCGCCCGCGGGGCTGCCCGCGGCCCAGCACGCCCTGCTCGGCGCGCTGGACGGCGGGTCGCTGACCGTGGTGGAGAGCGCGGCCGTGCTCCGGCTGCCGGTCTCCGCACTGCGGGTGCTCGCCGCCGCCCTGATCGACCAGGGACTGGTGAGCGCGCGCCCGCCCGTACCCTCCGCCGCCCTGCCCGACCGTGACCTCTTGAAGAGAGTGGCCGATGGCCTCCGCGCCCTCAAGCTCTGACCGGATGTCCAGCGCGTCCGCCCCGCCCGTTGCGCCGTCCTCCGCGCCGTCGTCCGCACCGTCCTCCGCGCAGCACGGGCTGCATCTGCCGGACACCGCGAAGGAGTTGGTGAAGATCCTGGTGACCGGCCCGTTCGGGGTCGGCAAGACGACCCTGATCGACTCGGTGTCGGAGATCCGCCCGCTGCACACCGAGGAGCATCTGACCGAGGCGTCCGCCGGGGTCGACGACCTCGCCGGTGTCCGCGACAAGACCACGACCACCGTCGCCATCGACTTCGGCCGCGTCTCGCTCGGCGACTCCGTCGTCCTCTACCTGTTCGGCACCCCCGGGCAGGAGCGCTTCCGCGCCCTGTGGGACGACATCGCCTACGGGGCGCTCGGCGCGCTCGTCCTCGTCGACACCCGGCGGATCGACGAGTCCTTCGACGTCCTCGGTCTGGTCGAGGAGTCCGGTGTGCCGTACGCCGTCGCGCTCAACATGTTCCCCGATTCACGGCAGTACACCGAGGAGCAGCTGCGCCGCTCGCTCGACCTGGAGGCGGACACCCCGCTCGTGGTCTGCGACGCCCGTGACACCCACGCGTCCGTCGACGCGCTGCTCGCCCTCGTCCAGCACCTCATCGACCGGATGACCCCGGAGGAACGGTGACCGCCTACCCCGCCCGCGCCGACGCCTTCACGCTCGCCGCCCCGGTACGTCTGTGGGAGGACGGCTTCGCCGCCGACCCGTACGCCTACTACGCGACACTGCGCGCCCAGGGGCCGGTCGGCTGGGCCGAACTCGCCCCCGGCGTCTCGGCGTACGTCGTCACCGACCGGCGCGCGGCGCTCGATCTGCTGCACGACACCGAGTCGTTCTCCGTCGACCCGCGGCCCTGGGAGAAGACGGTCGCCGAGGACTCGCCGATCCTCGGCATGATGCGCTGGCGGCCCAACGCCCTGTTCGCGGACGGCGACGAGCACATCCGCTACCGCCACACCCTGCTCGACGCCTTCGACCTCGTCGAGCCGCACGACCTGCGCGAACGGGTGCACCGGTCGGTGGACCTCCTGGTGTCCCGCTTCGGGCCCGACGGCGAGGCCGACCTGGTCACCCAGTTCGCCCGCCCGATGATGGCGCTGATCTTCAACAATCTCTTCGGACTGCCCGACAGCGAATCGGGCCGCCTGGACGCCGCGCTCGGCCGGATGATGGAGGGCGGCGACCTCGCGGCCGAGGGCGAGGCGGAGTACGGCAAGTACGTGATGGAGCTGATCGGCGCCAAGATGGCCGAGCGCGGCGACGACCTCACCAGCCGGCTGCTCGACCACCCCCTGCGGCTCACCCCGGAGGAGGTCACCTGGCAGGTGTTCCTCACCCTCGGCGCAGGTCACGAGCCCTCGGCGAACCTGATCTCCAACGCCCTCTCCCGCATCCTCGGCAACCCCGCCTACTACTCCACCCTCACCTCCGGGTCGCGTCCCGTGATGGACGCCGTCATGGAGGTGCTGCGCTACGAGACCCCGCTCGCCAACTACGGCGTGCACTTCGCGCGCGAGTCGACGAGCTTCCACGGGATGTGGCTGCAGGCCGCCGTCCCCATCGTCATCTCCTTCGGGGCGATGGGGCACTTCGCGGAGCGGGACTACGCCGGGGCGCACCATCCGCACGACGCCTCGCACATGTCGTGGGGTGCCGGTCCGCACTCCTGCCCCGTGAAGCAGCCCGCCCTGCTGATCGCCACGGAGGCCATCGAGCGCCTCACCCAGTGGCTGCCGGACCTGCGGCCGCTGGTACCGCGTGAGCGGCTCGGCTGGCGGCCGGGTCCCTTTCACCGATCGCTGACGGCGCTGCCCGTCAGCTTCACCCCTCGCAGCCCCGACCAGGCAGGAGACCGCGCATGACCACGTCCACCCGTGTGGCCATCGATCCGTTCGGCGCCGACATCGTCGCCGAGAGTGCCAGGCTCCGCTCCCTCGGGCCGGTGGTACCCGTCGAGCTGCCGGGCGGCATCCCGGCCTGGGCGCCCACCGGTCACGACATCCTCAAGTCGCTGATCCTCGACCCCAGGGTCAGCAAGGACCCGCGCAAGCACTGGTCGCTCTTCCCCGAGATCGGTGACAACCCGGAGTGGGCCTGGATACTGGGCTGGGTCGGCGTCACGAACATGCTGTCGACGTACGGGAGCGACCACACGCGGCTGCGCAAGCTCGTCGCGCCCAGCTTCACGGCACGCCGCACCGAGGCGATGCGCGACCGGGTCGAGGCCATCACCGGGGAGCTGCTGGCCGGGATGGAGGCCGCCGGGGCGGACGGCTCCGTCGTGGACGTGAAGGCCGCGTTCGCCCACCCGCTGCCGATGCGGATGATCTGCGAGCTGTTCGGTGTGCCGGACCATCTGGTCGAGGCCACCGGCCGGCTGATCGCCGCGATCATGGACACCTCGGACCCGAGCCCGGAGCACGGCGCCTTCGTCCAGCAGCAGATCGGCACGGTCCTCGGTGCGCTGATCGCCCACAAGGTGGAGAACCCGGGCGACGACATGACCACCGAACTGATCAGGGTCCGGGACGAGGACGGTGACCGGCTCGGCGACGAGGAGCTGCTCCACACCCTGCTGCTCGTCATCGGCGCGGGCTTCGAGACGACGGTCAACCTCATCGGCAACGCCGTCGTCGCGCTCCTCGAACACCCCGCCCAGCTGGCCGCCGTACGCACCGGTGAGATCGGCTGGGAGCAGGTCATCGAGGAGGTGCTGCGCGTCCGGCCGTCCATCGCGAGCCTGCCGCTGCGCTTCGCGGTCTCCGACATCACCGTCGGCGGCGTCACCGTCCCGGCCGGCGACGCGATCCTGACGACGTACGCCGCCGCGGGCAACGACCCGGCCCGTTACGGCGACACGGCGGCGGACTTCGACGCCATGCGGGCGGCGGACGACCATCTGTCCTTCGGTGTCGGGGTGCACCGCTGCATCGGCGCCCCGCTGGCCCGGATGGAGGCGATGACCGCGCTGCCCGCGCTCTTCGAGCGTTTCCCCGGCCTCGTGGCCGCGTTCGAGGCGGGCGAGCTGAAGCAGGTGCCGTCGTTCATCGCGTACGGCTGGCAGGAGATCCCGGTCCGCCTCCACGGCTGACCGTCCGCGGACGTTCGCAGACGTCCCCGGTCGTCCGCCGTCATCCGCCGCGCGAGCGGAGCTCGGTCTTCAGGACCTTTCCGCTCGCGTTGCGCGGCAGTTCGGTGACGAACTCGACCTGCCGGGGCACCTTGTAGTTCGCCATCTCCCGCCGTGACCAGGCGATCAGGTCGTCACGGGTGAGTGTCGAGCCGGGCCGGCGCACCGCGTACGCCTTGCCCACCTCGCCGAGCCGCGCGTCCGGTACGCCGACGACGGCGACGTCCGCGATGTCCGGGTGCAGGCCGAGCAGCTGCTCGATCTCGGCGGGGTAGGCGTTGAAGCCGCCGACGATGAACATGTCCTTGATCCGGTCGGTGATCCGCAGGTTCCCCGCCTCGTCGAGGACGCCGACGTCGCCGGTGCGCAGCCAGCCGTCGGGGGTGATGGCGGCGGCCGTGCCCTCCGGGTCCTCGAAGTAGCCCCGCATGACGTTGTGTCCGCGCACCAGGATCTCCCCCGGCCGGCCCGGTGCGGCGAGGACGCGGACCTCGGTGCCGGGTATCGCGCGCCCCGAGGTGGCGGCGACGGTGCCCGGGTCGTCGCTGCGGCGGCACATGGTGACGATCCCGCCGGCCTCCGAGAGGCCGTACGCGGTCAGGACGGTGGCGATGCGCAGCTCGCTGCGCAGCCGTTCGACCAGCTGGAGGGGGACGACGGCGGCGCCGGTGACGACGAGGCGCAGTGCGCTCAGATCGTGCCGGTCACGGGCGGGGTGGTCGAGCAGCGACCGGTGCAGGGTGGGCGGGCCGGGGAGCACGGAGATGCGCTCGGCGGCGATGTTGGCGAGGACGGTGTCCACGTCGAAGACGGGCTGCGGGACGATCGTGGCGCCGCGGGTGAGGCAGGCGATGACTCCGGCCTTGTAGCCGAAGGTGTGGAAGAACGGGTTGACGACGAGATAGCGGTCCCCGGCGCGCAGCCCGGCGAGTTCGCTCCACAGGTCGTAGCAGCGCAGGGTCTGGCCGTGGGTGATGACGGCGCCCTTGGGGCGGCCGGTGGTGCCGGAGGTGTAGACGATGTCGGACGGGTCGTCGGCCGTGACGGTGTCGGCGCGTTCGCGCACCCGGGCGGCGGGGACGCCGTCGCCGCCCGCGAGGAAGTCCTTCCAGGTGCGGTAGTCCTCGGGTGCCGTGTCGGCGAGGACCACGACCTGTTCGAGGTCGGGGAGTTCGACGTCCGCGCGGCGCAGCGAGGCGACGTAGGAGGTGCCGAGGAAGGTGCCGGTGACGAAGAGGAGCCTGGCACGGGAGCGGCGCAGGACGTGGGCGGCCTCGGTGCCCTTGAAGCGGGTGTTGAGGGGGACGAGCACACCGCCCGCGGTCACGGCGCCGAGCGCGGAGACGATCCAGTCGAGGGTGTTGGGGGCCCAGATCGCGACCCGGTCGCCCTTGCGGACACCGGCGGCGATGCACGCGGCGGCGGCCCGCTCGACGCGCAGGGCGAGCTCCTCGTACGAGACGCGGGTGCGGCCGTCGGCGACGGCCTCGCGCCTGCCGTGGCGCTGCGCGGCACTGCGCACCAGCTTCCAGATGGTGCCCCATTCCAGGTCGCCGCGTCGCATCGCATGCCTCCCGTACGGCCGGTCCGCAGGAGCTGACGGTACGTCAGATTAGCTGTACGCTCCGGCCATGGCGACCCTCAAGGACAAGGCAGCGATAGTCGGAATCGGCCGGACGGCCTTCGCCAGGCGGCTGCCGGAGTCGGAGAAGACCCTGGCCTGCCGGGCGATCCTCGGCGCGCTCGACGACGCCGGCATCGCCCCCTGCGAGGTGGACGGCTTCGCCTCGTACACGATGGAGGAGACCGACGAGGTCGAGATCGCCAAGGCCGTCGGCGCCGGCGACGTCACCTTCTTCTCCAGGGTCGGCTTCGGGGGCGGCGGCTCGTGCGCCACCGTCGCGCATCTGGCGGCCGCGGTCGCCACCGGCCAGGCGGGCGTGGGCGTGGCCTGGCGGTCCCGCAAACGCGGCTCCGGCCCGCGCCCCTGGACCAGTACGGCGGCGCAGCTGCCGACCCCCGCCCAGTGGACCCGGCCCTTCGGGCTGCTGCGGCCCGCCGACGAGATCGGCATGCTCGCCCGCCGCTACATGCACGAGTACGGCGCGACCCGCGACCACTTCTTCAACGTCGCCCTCGCCTGCCGCAACCGCGCCAACCAGAACCCGGCCGCGATGATGTACGACCGGCCCCTGACCCGCGAGATGTACATGACCGCCCGCTGGATCAGCGAGCCGCTCTGCCTCTTCGACAACTGCCTGGAGACCGACGGGGCGCTGGCCTGCGTGATCGTGGGCGCGGAACGCGCCCGCGACTGCCGGCAGAAGCCCGTGTACGTCCACTCCGCGGCCCAGGGCCTGCCCGCGCAGCACCACGGGATGGTCAACTACTGGAACGACGACCCGCTCACCGGCCCCGCGTGGACGGCCGCCCGGCAGCTGTGGAAGCAGGCCGACTTCGGACCGCAGGACGTCGACGTGGCCCAGATCTACGACGCGTTCACCCCGCTGATCCCGCTGTCGCTGGAGGGCTACGGCTTCTGCGGCCGGGGCGAGGGCGCGGCCTTCACCGAGGGGGGCGCGCTGGAGATCGGCGGCCGGCTGCCGCTGAACACCGCCGGCGGCGGACTCAGCGAGGCGTACGTCCACGGCTTCAACCTGATCACCGAGGGCGTCGCGCAGCTGCGCGGCACCTCCACGGACCAGGTCCCGGGGGCCGGGACGTGCCTGGTGACCGCGGGCGAGGGCGTACCGACGTCGGCGCTTCTGCTGAGGAGCTGAGGAGCTGAGATGCTGCGACCGGTCATCGACGACGACGGCGCCCCGTTCTGGGAGTACGCCGCCCGTGGCGAGCTGCGGGTCCAGGCCTGTGCCGCGCCCGCCTGCGGCGAACCGCGCTTCCCGCCCCGGCCCTGCTGCCCGTGGTGCGGCTCGTTCGACAGTGAGTGGCGCCCGGTGAACGGCCGCGGCCGCATCTGGTCGTACGTGCTCCCCCACCCGCCGCTGCTCCCCGGCTACGCCGAGCAGGCCCCGTACAACGCGGTCGTCGTCGAACTCTCGGACGCGCCGCGCATCCGGCTCGTCGGCAACGTGGTCGCGGCACCGGACGCGCCGCTGAACTCCGTCGACCCTGCCCGGCTGCGCATCGGGGCCGCCGTACGCGTGGCGTTCGACGGCGACGGCATGCCCCGCTGGCTCCTGGATCGCTCATGAGCATCCGGGTCGAGAAGGACAGCGCCACCGGCGTCGCCCTGGTCACCCTCGACCGGCCCGCCAGGCACAACGCGATCGACCTGGAGACGGCCGCCGCACTCGGCGAGGTGTGGCGGGACTTCCGCCATGACGCGTCGGTGCGGGCGGCCGTGGTCACCGGCGCGGGCGGCCAGGCCTTCTGCACGGGCATCGACCGCTCGGCCGACGTCCCGCAGCCGCAGTCCCCCTACTCCGTCGACGACCCGCTCCTCACGGTCGGTCCCAAGGCCAACGACCTGTGGAAACCGGTGATCGCCGCCGTGGAGGGGATGGCCTGCGGCGGCGCCTTCTACCTGCTCGGGGAGAGCGACTTCGTGATCGCCTCGGACGAGGCCACGTTCTTCGACCCGCACACGACGTACGGCATGGTCAGCGCGTACGAGACCGTCTTCATGGCGCAGCGGATGCCGGCGGGCGAGGTCGCCAGGACGGCCCTGATGGGCACGGCGGAGCGGCTGACGGCCCGGCGGGCGTACGAGATCGGGCTGGTCTCCGAGCTGACCGGACCGGGCGGCGCCGCGACGGCGGCCCTGCGGGCCGCTGCGGTGGTGGCGTCGCACCCGACGGACGCCGTTCAGGGGACGGTCCGCGCGGTGTGGTCGGCGACCGAGGCGTCACGCACCCAGGCGCTCGCCCTCGCCCCGCACCTGGTCGCGCTCGGCAACCTGCCGCCGGAGCGGCAGGCCGAGCTGTTCACGAGCCGGCGGGGCAGGGGCGGCTTCCGACTGCGCTGACCCCTGCGGGGCTCAGCTGCGGCTGACCCGCGTGACCTCGCACTTGGTGTACTCGGAACCGTCGCCGGAGCCGGTGTACGGGGTGGTCAGCTCGGCGGTCTGCGTGGAGCCCCCGGTGACGGCGATCCCGGTCTTCATCGCGGTCGCGGGGACCGCGGTGCTGCCGGCGCCGCCGGTGAACTTCATGGTGACGTTGTAGTCGTAGTCCAGCATGTCGCTGTTGTCGATGCTGATCTTCGCGGTCAGGTTCTTCGTCGCGGGGTCGTACTTGCACTCGTCGATGGTCACATCGCGAGCGGCCTTGTCCGCGCTGGAGCCGCCGGACACCGAGCCGCCGGAGCTGGTGGAGCCACCGGTGCTGTCGTCGTCACGGTGGCTGCCGCCGCTGCTGGAGGAGCTGCTGGAGTTGTCGCAGCCGCCGCCGGAGCCACGGGCTCCCGTCAGCGCGACGAGCGCGATCCCGAAGACGGCGATGGCGCGGACATGACGGATCTTCACGTTTCAACCCCCGTTGAAAGTGTCGGCAGATGGGCTCGATTGACGAGCGCACGTCACCCTAGCAGCGGGAACGACCCCTCTGAGCACAAGAGCACCGACGGCGGCCACCCGGTGGGTGGCCGCCGTCGGCGTGACAGGACTCTCGTACAGGGAAGGGGGCGGAGCTCCGCCCCGTGGTTACTTCGCCGGCTTCTTGCCCGTGATGCCCAGATGCACCAACAGAGCGAGGTTCGGCTTCAGTTCGGCCTGCTTGACCCCCCAGGTCGTGAAGCCCTTCTGGTGGGAGGCGACCGCGGCCAGCATCGCCACCAGCGAACCGGCCATCGCCGCGGGGCTGACGTCCTTGTCGACCCTGCCCTTGCCCTGCAGCTCCTTGACCGCGTCCGTGAGGGAGTTGGTGACGGAGTTCAGGACCTTCATACGGATCTTGTAGAACCGCTTGTCGCCCTCTGCCGCGCCGAGATCGACGACCCGCAGGATCGCGTCGTTACGGCGCCAGAAATCGAGGAAACCCTCGACCAGTTCCTCCGAGGTCTGCCAGCCGGCCCTGCCGGTCCAGGAACGCCCGGAGACCAATTCGGTCAGCTGGGCGCCCTCCTTGGCCATTTCCTCGGCGATCTCGAGGACAGCGCCCTCGACATCGGGGAAGTACTGATAGAACGTCGCGGGCGAAGTGCCCGCTTTCCGGGCAACGTCGATGACTTTGACGTCCCGGTACGGCGAGGAACTGAGCATCTCGCTGAGGCAGTCGAGCAGCTTCTGCCGCGTCGCCTGGCCGCGTCGTCCGGCGACCCGGCCGTCGACGGTGCGTACTTGTCCTGTCATGCCGTCAGCTTACCGAGGGGTGATCGGGGCGCGATTCGGCCGACTGCAAATGGGGCCCCCGCCACAGAACGCAATAGTGTTATCAACAGCCTGTGGACAACTTCGGTGGACAACTCAACAAAATCAGCGCCACCGCAATCCACCCCGAGCGCCCGCCCCGCCTGCCCCTTGCCACGCTCGCCACCCGCCAGAACGGCATCTTTTGGACAAACGTTCGATTTGATTCCGCGCGCCCCGCGTGATGCGCCGTTAGCTTGATGGTGACGGGCACCACACCCAGGGAAGGAATCAGGTCCATGGCCGCATTCACAGAGGGCACGCCGTGCTGGGTGGACGCATCGCTTCCCGACGTGGAGGCGGGCAAGCGCTTCTACGGCGAGCTCTTCGGATGGACCTTCACCGAGCGGGGCGGCGGCCAGGTCCCCGGCGGCGGCGCACGCGCCCGCCACGCCGACGCGTACAGCGACGGACGGCTCGTCGCCGCACTGACGCCCAAACGGGACGGACGCATGCCCACCGTCTGGGGCGTCTACTTCGCCACTCCCGACGCCGCCGCCCTCGGCCGGCGCATCACCGACCGGGGCGGCCAGGTGATCACCGCCCCGCTGCCCGTCGGCCCCGAGGGGACCTCGGCCGTAGTCGCGGACCCCGGCGGCGCGGTCTTCGGCCTGTGGCAGGCGGGCGAGCGGGCGGGCTTCGAGAAGCACGGCGAGGTGAACTCGTACTGCTGGACCGAGGTGTACACCCGGGACCGGGAGCGCACCGACGCCTTCTACGAATCGGTGTTCGGCTTCCAGGGCACGGACCTGACCGGCCCCATGGCCGGGTTCCGCATGTGGTCGCCCGCCGGCACGGAACCGGGCGAGGCCACCGCCGTCGGCGGACGCAGTGTGATCACCGACGAGTTCCCGCCCGAGATGCCCGGCCACTTCCTCGTCTACTTCTGCGTGACCGACTGCGACGCGGCCGCCGGGGCGGTCGTCCGGCTGGGCGGCCGTGTCCGCAGC
Organism: Streptomyces peucetius; assembly: GCF_025854275.1. Taxonomy (NCBI): domain Bacteria; kingdom Bacillati; phylum Actinomycetota; class Actinomycetes; order Kitasatosporales; family Streptomycetaceae; genus Streptomyces; species Streptomyces peucetius. The sequence goes on from NZ_CP107567.1 coordinate 3,425,162, forward strand.
GCGCCCGTGGACACCCCCTACGGCCGGATCGCCACCTTCGGCGACAACCAGGGCGCCATCTTCGCGGTGCTCGCCGCGCCGGACCGGACGGCGGCGCCGAGCGGGGAGAAGGACCAGGAGGAGCACGGCGAGGACATGTCCACCGGCGGGTCGCAGCGGTTCGAGCCGCCGGCACGGGAGGCCGCGCGACAGTCGGAGGCGGCCGGGAGCGCGCCCGCCGAGGACTCCCGCCCCGGCTCCGGCGCGGCGGAGGGCGGGGACGAGGACGGGCACGAGGGCAGGGACACCGGCGGCAGAAAAGCGGGCTGAGCCGGGCGACGCCCCGGCCGCTGACTCCGGCCCGCCACCTTCCTGGGCGCCGCAGCCCCGCACCCGGCTCACAGAGGTGTCCGAAACGCGGTGAGACACCCCGATCCGCCCCCGGGTTCGCAACCATGGCCCCGGACAGGAAGAATCAGGGTGCTCACCGCCGAGGGGCTCGATGGTGAGACCCTGCACGGGGCTGTAAGTGACGGGCTCCATTTCGTGGGAGCCCGTACGGGGAGGTGGCACGCAAGTATGGAGCAGCTGACGCAGCACGACCCGAGACGCATCGGTCCGTTCGAGGTGCTGGGCCGGCTCGGTGCCGGCGGCATGGGACTGGTCTATCTCGCGAGGTCGGCGTCCGGCCGCCGGGTCGCGATCAAGACCGTGCGAACCGAGCTCGCCGAGGACCAGCTGTTCCGCGTCCGCTTCACGCGCGAGGTGGAGGCGGCCCGGGCGGTCAGCGGCTTCTACACCGCGGCCGTGGTGGACGCCGACCCGCGGGCCGCCGTGCCGTGGCTGGCCACCGCGTACGTCCCGGCGCCCTCCCTCGAGGAGATCATCAACGAGTGCGGTCCGCTGCCCGCCCAGGCGGTGCGGTGGCTCGCGGCGGGCATCGCCGAGGCCCTGCAGTCCATCCACGGCGCCGGCCTCGTCCATCGAGACCTCAAACCGTCCAACGTGCTGGTCGTCGAGGACGGGCCGCGGGTCATCGACTTCGGCATCGCGTCCGGCGTCTCCAACACCCGGCTGACGATGACCAACGTCGCCGTCGGAACCCCTGCGTACATGTCGCCCGAGCAGGCGCGTGACTCCCGCAGCGTGACCGGTGCCAGCGACGTCTTCTCGCTCGGGTCCACTCTGGTCTTCGCCGCCACCGGCCACGCCCCCTTCCACGGCGCGAACCCGGTGGAGACGGTCTTCATGCTGCTGCGCGAAGGCCCCGACCTGGAGGGCCTGCCCGACGAGCTGCGGCCGCTGATCGACTCGTGCATGCAGATGGAGGCCGGGCTGCGGCCCACACCGGAGGACCTGCAGGCGCAGCTCGCGCCGCACCTCTTCTCGTCCGGCGGCGACGACAGCGGCACCGCCTCCGCGTGGCTGCCGTCCAGCGCCACGGCGATGATCGAGACCCGCCGCGGCGGCGGCCGCCCCGCGGCCGCGCCCCAGCGTCCCGCGCCCTCCCGGCCGCCCACTCCGCCGCCCGCCCCGCAGGCGCCCCCGCCGCCGTCCGTCGCGCCCGCTCCCGCGCACGCGCCCGGCGGCCCGGTACGGCTGCCCGGCTCCAACGTCCCCATCGGCCCCGGCCCCCGGGTGGCGGACACCGGCCGTACCGCGCTCGCCGAGGCCGCCCCCGCCACGGGTTGGGTGCGGCCGCCCGGCGGGCTGAACGGCACGGACCACGCCGGCGCGGCGGTCACGTCCCCGGTCCCGTCACCTGTCCCGCCTCCGGCCCAGGCGCCCGACGCCGGCCCCGGTCACTGGCGGCCGTGGCGTTTCCGCATGTCGAACGACGTCTGGGGCACTCCGGTCGTCGACGGCGATCTGCTGTACGTCACCTCGTTCGAGGTCCACGCCCTCGACGTCGGAACGGGCCGCCGCCAGTTCAAGACCCGTGACGTGGCCTGGGCGATGGCCGTTGCCGCGGGCCGCATACACGCCTCCGACGGGCCGACGCTGTACGCGCTGGACGCCGGGACCGGCAACGAACGGTGGCGGCTGACGACCGACGCCTGGGTGTACTCCCTCAAGGTCGACCGCGGCACGGTTCTCACCGGCACCCGCGGCGGCGGTGTACAGGCGTGGGAGGCGTCCAACGGCGACAAGCTGTGGGAGATCACCGGCGCCCAGACCGACTTCGAGACCCCCGAGGCCGGACCGACGATCTTCGGCGACACCGTCTACGTGTGGAAGGACGCGCGGCTGCGCGCCCTGGAGGCCCGTACGGGTGACGAGCGCTGGTCGTACCCGATCGGCGACGCCGCCTCGTGCGGGAACGTGCCCGTACGGGTCCGGCCGGCGCCCGACGGCTACGTCTACATCTCGGCCGGCACGCGCGTGCTCGCCGTCGACATCGCGTCCGGCCTGGTGCGCTGGCACTTCGAGGCGCCGGCCGTGTTCCTCTCACCACCGGCCTTCGCCCCCGGCCCCGCGGTGACCGGCGGCGGCGTGTACCTCGCCGACTACCTCGGCACCGTGTACGCCCTCGACGCCACGACCGGCAAGGACCGGTGGCGCATCGCGACGGAGTCCCGCCAGTCCAGCGAGCCGGTACTGGTCGCCGCGGGCAACGTCCATGTCGGCAGCGGCAGCGCGCTCTACACGCTGGACGCGGTGACCGGCACACCGATGTGGCGCTTCGCGGCAGGCGGCGACGTCGTCGGCACGCCGGTCGTCGCGGACGGCCGCGTGCACTTCGGCTCCGCGGACCACGTGCTGTACACGCTGGACGCGAGCGGCGGCCAGCTGCGCTGGAAGCTCGCGACGGGCGGCGAGATCACGGGGTCGCCGGTGGCGCAGAACGGTGTGGTGTACGCGTGCAGCAAGGACCGGTGCGTGTACGCGCTGGACGCGGTGAAGGGCACGGCAACGGGCCGCACCACCCGCTGACGCCCGACCCCGGAGGCTCCGCCCCCGGGCCCCTGCGCCTCAATCGCCGGCGGGGCTGGCACTTGCCGGTCCCGTCGGGGCTTCGCGCCGAACCCCGCGCCTCAAACTCCCCCTACGTCCTGGCGGCCGTGGGAGGGGGCCCAAGCGAGGCTGGATGGACCCCTGCCGACGGGCTGGAACTTGCCCGTCTTGTCGGGGCTCCGCCCCGGAACCCCGCGCCTCAAACTCCCCCTACGTCCTGGCGGCCGTGGGTGGGGGCACCTCCCACGCCGCCAGGCGTAGGGGCGGACCCCCAGCGAGGCTGGAACTGGCTCCCGCCCGGCGGGCTGGGTGCCGCGCAGGGGCACACCAAGCCCGGCCGGCGATTGAGGCCACCGCGCGGAGTGCGGTACCGGGGCCCGGGGCGGAGGCCCGACGGGGTCCGGGGGCGGAGCCCCCGGTTTCGGGAAGGGGCGGGGTGGGGGAAAGCCCGCGCGGCGTCCGCCCGCACCCCGGGCCTACCCGGACGTTCCGGATGGCTCCGGCGGGGTACCCGCCCCCCACGCAGCGTCGTGACACGAAAGCGCGTGTCAACGACCCGCGGCTGACACAAGGAGGCCCGGCGATGATCCGCAACGTCATCGGTTCCGTCCTCGCTCTCGTCGGAGCGACGGCCGCCGTATGGAGCCCCTTCCTCGACTGGTACGAGGGCCGCCACGGGAGCGACTACCGCATCCAGGACCTCTTCGGCGGCATCAGTCAGAACGAAGGCGCGCTCGTCACGTCCATCCTGCTCCCCATGGCCTTCGCCGCCCTCGTCACGCTGGTCGGCCTGCTGCTCAGGTCCCGGCTGCTGGTGGCGCTCGCGGGCGTGATCGTGCTGGGGTTCACCGTGCTGTGGATGGTCCGCCAGGGCCAGGAGGCCGGCAGTCTCACGGTGGGCGCCGACGGTGACGGGCTCGGCCTGGGCGTGGCGCTCGCCGGCGGTGGCGGTGTGCTGCTCCTGCTGGCCGCCGCGCTGATGAGCGGCCGTCATGTGCTGCGGCGCAGGCGCGAGGAGCCGTACGACGAGGAGCCGCCGGGCCACGCGCCCGCAGACGACTGGGGCCCGTACGGGCAGGACCCGAACCGCGCGGCTCCCTACCCGCAGCAGTACGACGAACCAGGACCGGGACCGGGGCCCGGGCCGGAGCCGCAGGCTCCGCCGCGGCACTCGAGGTTCAGGCGCCACTGACCTCGTCACCGGCCTCGCGCCGGGCGGCGCGGAAGATCCGGATCTCGCGGTCCACGCGCGCCTGGTAGGCCGCGTACGGCGGCCAGAAGCGCACGGCCGACTGCCAGGCCGCCTCCCGTGCCGTGCCCGTGAGGAGCGTGGCGCGGACCGGGACCGTCCCGCCCTTCCGGCTCATCTCCGCGTCCGGGTGGGCGAGCAGGTTCGCCGACCAGGCGGGGTGGGTGGGGCGGCCGAAGTTGGACCCGATCAGGAGCCAGGTGCCCGTCTCCTCGGGCACGCAGGCGAGCGGGGTGGACCTGGGCAGTCCGGTTCTCGCGCCGCGGACGGTGAGCACGACGCCGGGCAGCATCCGGGCGCTCGGTAGCACCTTTCCGCGGGTCAGGCGGTGGACCGCGCGGTCCACCGCGGGAACGACGTGCGGCGCGAGCTTCGCGAAGGCGCGGGTGGCGGAGACCTTCTGGACCAGGCGGAGGGCGGTGGACATCAGGCCGCCGTCCCCTCGGCGGTGACCAGCCCCGCCCGCTGCGCGGCGGCGTCCCGCAGCCGGTGCACGGGGCCGAAGAGCCTGGCTTCGGCGGCGGCCCGTCCGGCGTACCGGTGCGTCGTCCCGTCGTCCCGGACGAGGCCGGGGCCGCCGGTGAGCCGCACGGTCTCGTCCGCGACGGTGCGCAGCGCCTCCAGGCCCTGGGCGAGCGCCGACGGGCCGGCGGTCGGGTCCCAGGCCGCGTAGTACGCCGCCGAGCGGGCCGCTTGGACGTGGGCGTACAGGTCGGAGAGCCGGTGTCCGACGGCGTCGCGGGCCGCGATGTGCCCGACGGCCCGGGACAGTGCGCCGGCGGCCGCCCCCGCTGCTTCCGCGGCGAGCAGAACGGCGGCCCTGCGGCCGGTGGCGGCGAGGGCGCCGGGGACGTCGGCGCCGTCGTCCGTGCCGAGCAGCAGCGCGGGACAGTCGCGGAGCTGGAGTCCGGCCAGGGGGCGCGTCCCGTCGGGTGTCGTGAGCCGGGTGCGGGTCAGCCCGGGGGCGTCCGCGCCGACGTGGAAGAGCAGGGCGCGGCTGCGCGGGAAGCCGCCCGTGTGCGCGGCGACGAGCAACAGCCGGGCGCTGTGGCCGTCGAGGACCTGCGGGGCCTCGCCGTACAGGGTCCAGCCGTCGCCGGTGCGTCGTGCCTGGAGGCCCCCGGACCGGCCGCCTCCGGCCCACGCTCCGGTCGAGTTGTCACCGGTCAGGGCGAGCGCGTCCGCGAGGCTGCCTGGAACGGCGAGTGTGCCGGTGAGTGAGGCGTCGGCGATCCGCGGCAGAAGCGCGGAACGCTGCTCGGGGGTTCCGAGGGCCGCGATCAGCGGTGCGGCAAGGCCGGCCGTGGCGAGCAGCGGGGACGGCGTCAGGTCCCGGCCGGTCTCCTCGCAGACGACGGCGAGGCCGGTGATCGTGCGGTCCGCGCCGCCGGACGCCGCCGCCGGGAGTGCGAGGCCGGGCAGGCCGAGTCGCCGGACGAGCCGGGCCCACCCGGCCGGTCCGGTGGCTCCTGTCAGCGCTTCGCGCACGGTGCGGCGGAACGCGTTCTGCTCGGCGGTGAGGACGGCATCCATCCGGGGCTCCTCTCCACAGTGACCGGCGGCCACGACCTGACGGGCCGTCATGTTAGAGGCGTCCGCCCCGGAAGCCCAGACGTCTTCGGCACCCGTTCCACCGGTGCCCACCGACCTTCACCTGATGTACCGTCAGAAACATGCCCTCCACACCGCGCAAGGTCGCCGTCGTCGGCATATCCCTCTCGGACTGCGGCCGCGTCGACGGCCCCACCCCCTACGCGCTGCACGCCCAGGCGGCCCGCCGGGCGCTCGCCGACTCCGGACTCGACCGCTCCGTCGTCGACGGCCTCTGCTCGGCCGGTCTCGGCACGCTGGCGCCGACCGAGGTCGCCGACTATCTGGGGCTGCGGCCGGTCTGGGTGGACTCGACGGCCGTCGGCGGGGCGACCTGGGAGGTCATGGCCGCCCACGCGGCGGACGCGATCGCCGCCGGCCACGCGAACGCGGTCCTGCTGGTCTACGGGTCGACCGCCCGCGCGGACATCAGGGCGGGGCGCCGCGCCTCGGAGCTCTCCTTCGGCGCCCGCGGCCCGCTCCAGTTCGAGGTCCCGTACGGTCACACGCTCGTCGCCAAGTACGCGATGGCCGCCCGCCGCCACATGCACGAGTACGGCACGACCCTGGAACAGCTCGCCCAGGTGGCGGTCCAGGCGCGGGCGAACGCCGCCGCCAACCCGGACGCGATGTTCCGCGACCCGATCACCGTCGACGACGTGCTCGAAGGGCCGCTGGTCGCGGACCCTTTCACGAAACTGCACTGCTGCATCCGCAGCGACGGCGGCTGCGCGGTCCTGCTGGCGGCGGAGGAGTACGTACCGGACACCGCGAAGACCCCGGTGTGGATCCTCGGCACCGGCGAGCACGTCTCCCACACCGCCATGTCGCAGTGGACGGACTTCACACGCTCCCCGGCGGCGGTCAGCGGCCGGCTCGCGTTCGAGCGGGCCGGGGTACGGCCGCGGGAGATCGATGTCGCGGAGATCTACGACGCCTTCACCTACATGACCCTCGTCACCTTGGAGGACCTGGGGTTCTGCGCCAAGGGCGAGGGCGGCGCCTTCGTGGAGAAGGGGCGGCTGCTGCGGGACGGCGAGCTGCCGGTGAACACCGACGGCGGCGGCCTCTCGGCCTGCCACCCGGGGATGCGCGGTCTGTTCCTGCTGGTCGAGGCGGTACGGCAGCTGCGTGGCGAGGCGGACGGCCGCCAGGTGCTGAGGGCCGGCGGCCGGCTGCCCGAGCTGGCGGTCGCGTCGGGGACGGGGGGCTGGTTCTGCTCGTCGGGGACGGTGGTGCTGGGGCGGGGCTGACCTGCCTCCGCAGGCGGGCGCGATGTTGAATGCGTCCATGGACCACGAGGAGCGAGACCCCCAGACCGCCTTCCGCGCACTGCTGCACGCACAGCGGGTCTGGGTCGTCCCGCTGCCCGCGTTCGACCCGGCCGGCGCGCCCGGTGAGCCGCTGCCGCTGTTCCACCGGTGGTTCGCCGAGGCCGTGGCGGCCGGGCAGACCGAGCCGCACACCATGACCCTGGCGACGGTGGACGAGCAGGGGTGTCCTGACGCGCGGATCGTGATGCTCCACGACGCGGACGCGCGCGGCTGGCACTTCGCCACGCACGCCACGAGCGCCAAGGGCCGGCAACTGGCGGCCCGGCCGGAGGCGTCGCTCGTCTTCTACTGGGCGGCGCAGGGCCGCCAGATCAGGGTGCGCGGCAGGGTGACGGCAGCGCCCGAGGAGGAGAGCCGGGCCGATCTCGCCGTCCGCTCGACCGGGGCGCTCGCCGCGGCGCTGACCGGCAGGCAGAGCGAAGTGCTGTCGTCGGTGGACACGTTGGCCCGCGCCTCGCAGGCCGCGTGGGAACGGGCGCAGTCGGAGCCGGACGCACCGGTGCCGACGTGGACGCGGTACGTGCTGGACCCGCGCGAGGCGGAGTTCTTCCAGGGCGACGAGCGGCGCAGGCATGTCCGGCTCCGCTACCGGCGGGCGGCGGGCGGTACGTGGGAACGGGAGCTGCTCTGGCCCTGACCGGCGCGCCCGTCCGGAGCGGGAGGCCCAGGACCGTACGGTCACGCCCTCCGGAGCGAGAGGCCCAGGACCGGTACCCTCACGCCCGGAGCGAGAGGCCCGGGACCGGTCGTCACGCCGGGCGGAAGACGGCCACGGCCACGCCGTCCTCCCCCGTACGGAAGGCGGCCGTCAGCTCCATCCCGACCGCCAGGCGCTCCGGTGGGCAGTCCACCACCTCCGTCATCATCCGGGGCCCTTCCGCCAGTTCGACCAGGGCCGCCGTGTACGGGACGCGGTCGCGATGCGGCGGCAGGTCGTTGCGGTGGACGACGGACCAGGTGTAGAGCGTGGCCCGGCCGGTCGCCCGTTCCCAGCCGACATCCTCGCTCCAGCAGTGCGGGCAGAACTCGCGCGGGTAGTGGTGCGGCCGCCGGCAGTCGGCACAGCGACGGATCAGCAGGTCGCCCGCGGCGGCGGCGTCCCAGTAGGGGCGGGTGAGGTCGTCGATGCCGGGGGTCGCCGGGCTGCCGGTGCCGGTCACTGCCGGGGTACCGGTGCCGGTGCCGGTCCCCCTGCCCGTCACAGGAACAGTCCGATCGCGCTGTCGAGGGACCAGACCTGCCAGGACATCGCGAAGAGGGCGACGAGCGATATCAGGGCCATCATCGCGTTCTGCCCCTGCTCGGCCCAGTCGTGGATCATGAGGATCAGATAGAGCAGATTGAGCACCAGCCCGCCCGCCAGCGCGATCGGCGTGAGGAACCCGGCGACCAGCCCCAGACCGAGGGCGAGTTCGGCGTGGACGACCAGGTAGGCCATCGCCCTGGGCCGGGGGGCCACGATCTTCTCGAAGCCGGTACGGACGGGCCGCCAGCGGTGTTCCGCGGCGACGCCGGCCGCCCAGGTGATCCCCGTCCCGCGCTCGAACCAGCCCTTCTTGTCCTTGTGCCGCCAGCTCTCCAGCCACCACAGGCCGAGGCCGATACGCAGGACGGCGACCCATTCGGCGCCGGTGAGCCAGATCGTCCGCATGGCCCGCTCTCCCCTCACCACTGTTTCTGACAGTACGTCAGTTTCCGGGTGTGCGGGCGGCCCGCGCAAGAGGGAGGGTGCCGGGGCGCCCGGAGTTCCCAGGTCGTGACCCATTCGCAACCGAACCCGGTCTTGACTGAGACCCATCAAATCGGCGGTTCATTACGCTCACGCTCATGGCCGACGAAAAGGACAACGACAGATTCCCGGGCACCGACCGGACGAACCACCGGCCCGTGTACGTCGTCGGCGGCGGCCCGGGTGGTCTCGCCGCCGCGGCCGCCCTGCGGGGGCGGGGCGTGCGGGCCGTCGTGCTCGAGAAGTCGGAGTCGGTCGGCGCCTCCTGGCGCCGCCACTACGACCGGCTCCATCTGCACACCACCCGCAGGCTCTCCGCACTCCCCGGGCTGCCGATGCCGCGCTCGTTCGGCCGCTGGGTCTCGCGCGACGACGTCGTCCGCTACCTGGAGAAGTACGCGGAGTTCCACGAACTGGAGATCGTCACCGGCGTCGAGGTGTCCCGCATCGAACCGGCCGGAGGCGAATGGCTGCTGCACGCCACCGGCGGTCGCGAGCTGACCGGCCGGGCCGTCGTGGTGGCCACGGGCCACAACCACACCCCCCGGCTGCCCGACTGGCCGGGCCGCGAGACGTACGGCGGCGAACTGCTGCACGCGCGCGACTACCGTGACCCGGCGCCCTACGCGGGCAAGGACGTCCTCGTCGTCGGGGTGGGCAACACCGGCGCCGAGATAGCCGTCGACCTGGTCGAGGGCGGGGCCGCGCGGGTACGGCTCGCGGTGCGCACCGTCCCGCACATCGTGCGCCGCTCCACGGCCGGCTGGCCCGCGCAGCGCACCGGCATCCTGGTCCGCCGGCTACCGGTGCGACTGGTGGACAAGGCCGGGGCACTCATGTCCCGGGTCGCCGTGCCGGACCTGGCCGCGCAAGGGCTGCCGCGCCCCGACACGGGCCTGTACTCACGCGTCAGGCAGGGCGCGATCCCGGTGCAGGACGTGGGCCTGATCGACGCCGTCCGCGCCGGCCGCGTCGAGCCCGTCGCGGCTCTCGAGTCCTTCGACGACGGCAAGGCGGTACTGGCGGACGGCACCCGGATCTCCCCGGACACCGTGATCGCCGCGACCGGCTACCGCCGGGCGCTGGAGGGCCTGGTCGGGCACCTGGGCGTGCTCGACGAACAGGGCCGGCCGGTGGTCCACGGCGGACGGACGCCCAAGCAGGCTCCCGGTCTCTACTTCACGGGCTTCACGAACCCGATCAGCGGCATGCTCCGCGAGATGGCGATCGACGCACGCAGGATCGCCAAGGCGCTGGCGTAGTCCCCGCTCTCCGGCGGCACGGAGCCGGGGCCGCGCCGCGGGAGCTGCGCCCCGACCCCGGCCCGGCACGGGGCGGACCCCTGCGGCGCGGCGCGACCCCGGACCGGCACGGGCGCGACCCGGCCCCGGCGGCACGCGCCTGCGCGGGAGGCGGCTGAGGCATTGCCGGCGCGGCACCGGTTCCTGACTTTCCGTCAGTTCGCTAATCTGACTGTGCGTCAGTTAAGTGGCCGGGCAGCTCGGCCATCGAGCAGGAGCGGAGACCAGCGATGCTCGGATCGACTCACGGCACACTCACCTCCGACCTCCGCGCGCGCGTCGTCGCCTGCGGCGATCAGCCCAGAAACGCCGTCCACGAGGCGGCCGGACCCACCGCCCTCGCCGGTGACCTCGACGTCGGCGGCCGTCCGCTGCACGCGCCCGTGCCCGACCTGGACCGGTTCTTCCAGCCCTCGTCCGTCGCCGTCGTCGGCGCCTCCGACGGGGAGGGCCGGCCGAACACCGGGATCACCCGGCAGCTCGTCGACTGGGCCGCCCGCGCCGGCGCCCGCCTGTATCCCGTGCATCCCACCCGTACGACCGTCTTCGGCATCGACTGTGTGCCCTCCGTGGCCGAACTGCCCGAACCGGTCGACCTCGCCGTGCTGCTGGTCGGCGACCCGCTGCCGGTGATCGGGCAACTCGGCGAGGCGAAGGTGAAGTTCGCCGTCGCCTTCGCCTCCGGTTACGCGGAGACCGGCGAAAAGGGCGCCGCCGCACAGGCACGGCTGGCGGCGGCCGTGGAGCGTTCCGGCGTCCGCCTGCTCGGGCCCAACACCAATCTGAACGCCTTCGAGAGGTTCCGCGACGACCTCGACGGACCGGCGATCGCGCTCGTCACCCAGTCCGGCCACCAGGGGCGACCCCTCTTCACCCTTCAGGAGCTGGGCGTACGGCTCTCCCACTGGGCGCCCACCGGCAACGAGGCCGACCTCGAGACGGCCGACTTCGTCTCGTACTTCGCCGAGCGCCCCGAGGTCGGGGCCATCGCCTGCTACGTGGAGGGCCTGAAGAACGGCCGTTCCTTCCTGCTCGCCGCCGACCGGGCGGCCCGCCGCGGGGTGCCGGTCGTCGCCGTCAAGGTCGGCCGCACCGACACCGGGGCGCGCACGGCCGCCTCGCACACCGGCAAACTCACCGGCAGCGACCAGGTGGTGGACGCGGCGATGCGGCAGTTCGGCGTGATCCGCGTCGACGGCCTCGACGAGCTCCAGGACACCGCCGCCCTGCTGGCCCGCGCCCGCCCGCCGGTGGCCGACGGAGTGGCCGTCTACTCGATCTCCGGCGGTACGGGGGCGCACTTCGCGGACCTCGCGACGGCGGCGGGCCTGCGTCTGCCGCGGCTCGGCGACGCCCGGCAGGCGGAGCTGCACCGGTGGATACCGCCGTACCTGAACGTCTCGAACCCGATCGACAACGGCGGCCACCCGGTGGGCGACTGGCGCGGCCGCAGGATCATCGACTCGATCCTGGCCGACCCGGAGGTCGGTGTGCTGGTCTGCCCCATCACCGGGCCCTTCCCGCCGATGAGCGACCGGCTCGCACAGGACCTGGTCGACGCGGCGGAGACCACCGACAAACTGGTGTGCGTGGTGTGGGGATCGCCGCTCGGCACCGAGTCCGCCTACCGCGACACGCTTCTCGGCTCCTCCCGCGTCGCCACCTTCCGCACCTTCGCCAACTGCATCACGGCGGTGCGCGCCCATCTGTCCCACCACCGCTTCACGGCCCGCTACCGCTCCCCCTTCGACGAGGCCCCGCGCACCCCGTCCCCGTCGTTCCGCAGGGCGCAGGCGCTCATGCAGCCGGGCCGGCAGCTGAGCGAGCACGCGGCGAAGAGCCTGCTGCGCGCGTACGGGATCCGGGTGCCGCGCGAGCAGCTGGTGACCAGTGCGGCGGCGGCCGTACGGGCGGCCGCGCTGGTCGGCTACCCGGTCGTGATGAAGGCGTCCGCGCCGCAGCTCGCGCACAAGACCGAACTGGGTCTGGTCAGGATCGGGCTCACCTCCGCGAGCCAAGTGCGCGACACCTACCGCGAGCTCACCGACATCGCCCGCTACGAGGGCGTCGACCTGGACGGCGTACTGGTGTGCCAGATGGTCGAGCGGGGCGTCGAGATGGTCGTCGGGGTCGCCCACGACGAACTGTTCGGCCCGACCGTGACCGTGGGGCTCGGCGGCGTCCTGGTCGAGGTGCTGCACGACACCGCCGTACGGGTCCCGCCCTTCGGCGAGGACCAGGCACGGGACATGCTCGGCGAACTGCGCGGCCGCGCGCTGCTGGACGGCGTACGGGGCGGCCCGCCGGCGGACGTGGACGCGCTGGTGGAGGTGGTCCTGCGGGTCCAGCGGATGGCGCTGGAGCTCGGCGACCAGCTCTCCGAGCTGGACGTCAACCCGCTGATGGTGCTGGGGCGCGGACAGGGCGCGGTGGCGCTGGACGCGCTGGCGGTGTGCCGGTGACGACGGGCGTCCTGCACCGGGTCGAGGAGTCCGTCTCGTGGATCACCCTCGACCGCCCCGAGGCCATGAACGCGGTGACGTGGGAGCAGCGGGAGCGGATCATCGGGCTGCTCGCCGAGGCGTCGTCCGACCCGGCGGTCCGCGCGGTCGTCGTCACCGCGAGGGGGCGCGGCTTCTGCGCGGGCGCCGACCTGCGCGGTGCGCCGGCGCGCGAGCCGGCTCCGGGGGACGTCGCACGCACGATCCGGCTCGGGGCGCAGCGGCTGATCGGGGCCGTACTGGACTGCGAGAAGCCGGTGATCGCCGCGGTCAACGGAACGGCGGCGGGCATCGGCGCGCATCTGGCGTTCGCCTGCGACCTGGTCCTGGCGGCGGCGGAGGCGCGCTTCGTCGAGGTGTTCGTACGGCGGGGTCTGGTGCCCGACGGCGGCGGGGCGTACCTCCTCCCCCGGCTGATCGGCCCGCAGCGCGCCAAGGAGCTGATGTTCTTCGGCGACGCGGTGTCCGCCGAGGAGGCGGCACGCCTCGGGCTCGTCAACCGGGTCGTGCCCGCGGCCGACCTGGAGAAGACGGCCCGCGAGTGGGCCGGCCGCCTCGCCGCGGGCCCGACGCGGGCACTCGCGCTGACCAAGCACCTGGTCAACGCGTCCCTCGACGCCGACCGCGCGACGTCCTTCGCGGCGGAGGCCACGGCCCAGGAGCTGAACATGACGACGAGGGACGCCCAGGAGGGCGTGGCGAGTTTCCGGGAGCGGCGCGCGGCGCGGTTCGAGGGCCGCTGACCGCTTCCCATCTGATGGACCGTCAGGTTCAATGGACGGCGTGATGGGACACGCAGCCATGGCCGCCACCGCCGTCCGGTATCTCCGGTCCGTCGGGGCACCCGTCGGCACCGATGTGTACGAGGCGCTGCCGGCGCCGGTGCTGCGGGCGGTCGGGGAGGACGAGCGACCACCGGTCGGGGCCGGCGAGTTCCGGCGGGTGCTGGGGCACTTCGCCAGCGGGGTGACCGTCGTGACGGCGGTCGACGCGGACGGCCCTGCCGGGTTCGCGTGCCAGTCGTTCGCGTCCCTGTCGCTCGAACCGCCGCTCGTGGTCTTCATGGTGGGGCGCGCGTCCACGACCTGGCCGCGGATCGCCCGTGCCGGGCGCTTCTGCGTCAACGTGCTCGGCGAGACGCAGGGGGAGTTGTGCCGCGGCTTCGCGGTGAGCGGGGCGGACAAGTTCGCCGGGGTGTCGTACCGGCCGGCGCCCGTGACCGGGGCGCCGCTGCTGGACGGCGTGGCCGCCTGGATCGACTGCACGGTGCAGGCGGTGCACACCGGCGGCGACCATCTGGTCGTGGTGGGCCGGGTCGAGGCCCTGGACGCGGACGAGCAGTGCGCGCCCCTGCTGTTCCACCGCGGGCGGTTCGGGCGGCTCGACGTCTGAATCCCGCCAGCGGCGGCGCGCGCCGTCCCGGAGGGTGGACGCATGACCACGACGCATGAGGCCCGGGCCATCGCCCCGGATGTACTGAAGCAGCTCCGCGAGCGCGACGACGCCGGCCACACCCGGCAGCCGTTCACCGACCCCGAGGGCGGCGAGGCCCTGCGCTGCTGCCTGCGGCGCAGCGCGGCCGGTGAGCGCATCGTGCTCGTCTCGTACGCGCCGCTGCGCCGCTGGGCCGCCGAGACGGGCGCGAAGCCCGGCGCCTACGAGGAGTGCGGCCCGGTCTTCGTCCACGCCGAGGAGTGCGAGGGGCCGGCCTCCGGGCCCGGCTACCCGGCCGGACTCCACGGCGCCCGCCGGGTGCTGCGCGCCTACAGCACCGACGGGCACATCCTCGGCGGGAGGCTGGTCGAGATCCCCAGGGAGCGTGCGGCAGAGGTGGACGACGCCCTGCGCGACGTCTTCGCCGACCCGGCGGTGGCGCTGGTGCACGTACGCGCCGTGGAGTTCGGCTGCTTCATGGTCGAGATCCGCCGCGCCGGGGCCGGCGGCGGGCGTGTCAGCCGGCCAGGCGTTCCACGAGCAGGAACCCGCCGATGACGATCATGACGGCCCCGGAGGCGCGGGTGACCGCCCGCGCCGCCGAGGGCCGGGTTGCTAGACGGCGGCCCGGGGCGCCTTCGGCAGTGGCTTGCGGCGGATGACCAGGGCCATCAGGGCCGCCGCCGCGCACAGGGCGCCGGAGGCGTACCAGATCACGTCGTACTCGCCGAAGACGTCGCGGACGACGCCGCCGGCGAAGGCGACGACGGCGGCGCCCACCTGGTGGGAGGCGAGGACCCAGCCGAAGACGATCGCGCTGTCGTCGCCGTAGTGCTCGCGGCACAGGGCGATCGTCGGCGGGACGGTGGCGACCCAGTCGAGGCCGTAGAACACGATGAAGAAGATCATCGGCGGTTGGACGGTCGGCCCGAGCAGCATCGGCAGGAAGAGCAGCGAGACGCCGCGCAGCGCGTAGTAGACCGCGAGGAGGCGGCGCGCCTCGAAGCGGTCGGTGAACCAGCCGGACGCGATGGTGCCGACGACGTCGAAGACCCCGATGACGGCGAGCAGCGACGCGGCCGCGGTGATGGGCATGCCGTGGTCGTGGGCCGCCGGTACGAAATGCGTCTTGACGAGGCCGTTCGTGGAGGCGCCGCAGATCGCGAACGTGCCGGCGAGAAGCCAGAACGGGCCGGTGCGGGCCGCCCGGAAGAGGACCGCCAGTGCTCTGCGCGCCGCTCCCGGCACCGGGTCCGGCTTGGGCGTGAAGCCTTCGGCGCCGTACGCGGCGATGCCCACGTCCGCCGGGTGGTCGCGCAGCAGCAGCCAGACGAACGGGACGACGGCCAGCGCACAGAGCGCGACGGTGATCGCGGCGGGCCGCCATTCGTGGTTCTCCACCAGCCAGGACAGCAGCGGCAGGAAGACGAGCTGGCCGGAGGCCCCGGCCGCGGTGAGGATGCCGGTGACCAGGCCGCGGCGCTTGACGAACCACCGGTTGGTGACGGTGGCCGCGAAGGCGAGCGCCATCGAGCCGGACCCGAGGCCGACGAGGACGCCCCAGTAGAGGATCAGCTGCCACGGCGCGGTCATCCACACGGTGAGCACCGAGCCGGCCGCGATCACAGTGAGCGCGACGGCGACGACACGGCGGATGCCGTACCGGTCCATCAGGGCCGCCGCGAACGGCGCGGTGAGTCCGTACAGCGCCAGGTTGACCGAGACGGCGAAGCCGATCGTGCCGCGCGACCACTCGAACTCCGCGTGCAGGGGCTCGATCAGCAGGCCCGGCAGGGACGCGAAGGCCGCGGCGCCGATGATCGTCACGAAGGTGACGGCGGCGACGAACCAGGCGCGGTGGACGCGGGGAGGCCGGCGCAGCGGCTGCTCGGAGGTGGTGTGCGGAACGCTTGTCTGGGTCACGTCACCCAGCTTCCGGCCCGGGCCGTCCACCATCGAGTGGCCCGAAGGACAGTGTTCGTTAGGATCGGGCCATGACACAGTCCCGACGGCATCGCGTGGTGGTCCTGGCGCTGACCGGGCTGCTCCCCTTCGAGCTGGGCATCCCGCACCGGATCTTCGGCCGCGCCAAGGCGCCGGACGGCAGCCCTCTGTACGAGACGGTCACCTGCGGTCTCGCCCCCGGCCCGGTCCGTACGGACGCGGACTTCGCCGTCCACGTCGAGCACGGCCCGAAGGCCCTGGCCACGGCGGACACCGTCGTCGTCCCCGCCTCCTACGAGCTGGGTCCGGTCTACGACGAGGGCCGCCTCACCGAGGAGCTGGCCGCCGCCCTCGCGTACGTCCGGCCCGGCACCCGGATGGTGTCCATCTGCACGGGCGGGTACGTACTGGCCGCCGCCGGATACCTGGACGGACGGCCCGCGACCACCCACTGGTCGTGCGCCGAGCACTTCCAGCGGCTCTTCCCGTCCGTCGCGGTCGACGCGGACGTGCTGTTCATCGACGACGGCGACGTACTGACCTCCGCGGGTGTCGCCGCCGGGATCGACCTGTGTCTGCACATCGTGCGCCGCGACCACGGCGCGGCCGTCGCCAACGAGGTCGCCCGCCGGACCGTCGTACCCCCGCACCGCGACGGCGGCCAGGCCCAGTACATCCACCGGCCCCTGCCCGACCCGCAGATGGCGACCACCACGGCCGCGCGGGCCTGGGCGCTGAGCCGGCTCCACGAGCCGCTGCAGCTGCGGGACCTGGCCGACCAGGAGTCCATGTCGGTACGGACCTTCACCCGGCGCTTCCGCGAGGAGGTCGGCATCAGCCCCGGCCAGTGGCTCACCCAGCAGCGGGTGGAACGGGCCAGGCACCTGCTCGAGTCCACGGAGCGCTCCGTCGACCAGGTGGCCAGGGACGCCGGCTTCGGCACGGCCCAGTCGATGCGCCAGCACCTCCAGGCGGCGCTCGGTGTCCCGCCCACGGTCTACCGGCGCACCTTCCGCGCGCGGACGGTCCCCTCCGGGGACTGACGGCCCGCTGCGGGTCGCACCGTGCGCGCCGTGCCTCAGAACGTCAGCACGCCGCGCGCCACCCGTCCCTGCTGCGCGTCGTCCGCCGCCTTGGCGAAGTCCTCGACGGGGTAGGTGGCGGTGACCAGTTCGTCCAGGAGGAGGCGGCCCTGCCGGTACAGGTCCGCGTAGAGGGCGATGTCGTGCTGCGGGCGGGAGGAGCCGTAGCGGCAGCCGAGGACCGACTTGTCCAGGAAGAGGGACGCGGGCAGGAAGGCGGCCTGTGCCGACGGGGAGGTCATGCCCAGCAGGACGGCCTGGCCGCGGCGGTCGAGCAGTTCGATCGCCGCGCGGATCAGCGCGGTGCTGCCCACACACTCGAAGACGTGGTCGGCGCCGGCGGGGAGGACGTCCCGCACGCCGTCGACGGAGGCGAGGAAGTCCGTGGCGCCGAACTGCCGTGCCACGGCCTCCTTCGCCGGGTTCGTGTCCACGGCGACGATCGCCGAGGCGCCCGCGATCCGCGCTCCCTGAAGGACGTTGAGGCCGACGCCGCCGGTGCCGATGACGACGACGGTGTCGCCCCGTTCCACCCTGGCACGGTTCAGTACGGCCCCGACGCCGGTCAGGACTCCGCAGCCGATGAGCGCGGCGGAGGTGAGGGGCACGTCGGCGGGGATCTTCACGGCCTGCACGGCCTTGACGACCGTCCGCTCTGCGAAGGCGGAGTTGGCGGCGAACTGGAACACCGGGGCGCCGCCGCGGGAGAAGGGGCGTCCGGGGCGGCCGATGGCCCGTCGGCACATCGTCGGGCGGCCCCGGTCGCAGTCGGCGCAGGCACCGCAGTTGGCGAGGGTGGACAGCGAGACGTGGTCACCTGGGGCGACATGGACCACGCCGGGGCCGACCGCCGCGACGACGCCCGCGCCCTCGTGGCCGAGGACGACCGGCACGGGGAAGGGGATCGTGCCGTCGACGACGGACAGGTCGCTGTGGCACAGCCCGGCGGCGGCGATCCCGACGAGGACCTCGCCCGGACCGGGGGCGCGTATCTCCAGGTCGTCGACGACCCGGACCCGTTCCCCGTCGAACACGACACCCTTCACCGCGGCTCCTTCGGCAGGCCGGGCGTCCACCCGGCGGGGACGTGGCGCCGGGCCCCGCCCGGCGCGCCCGGCTCACGCATTGGGGCGGGCGCCGCGCTGTGCCGCCGCGGACATGGCGTCCAGCTGCGCCAGCAGCGGCATGGGGTCGGTGCCGACCGTGCCCGGCAGGAAGTCGGCTATGCGGTCCGGGGTCCAGGGCCCCTCGCCGTAGGCGGCGCGCAGTTCCCTCGGCTGGGCCCAGACCGCGATCTTGGGGCCGGCGATCGTGTAGACCTGGCCGGTGATCCGCTCGGCGCGGGCCCGGTCGGAGAGCAGGTAGACGACCAGGGCGGCGACGTCCTCGGGCTCGCCGATCTCCTTGAGCTCCATGGGCACGTTCGCCGACATGCGGGTACGGGCGACGGGGGCCACCGCATTCGCCGTGACGCCGTACTTGTGCAGGCCGAGCGCCGCGCTGCGGACGAGGGAGATGACGCCGCCCTTCGCCGCCGCGTAGTTGGCCTGCGAGACGGACCCCTGGTGGTTGCCGCTGGTGAAGCCGATCAGCGTGCCGGAGCCCTGTGCCCGCATCACCGCGGAGGCGGCGCGGAAGACGGTGAAGGTGCCCTTGAGGTGGGTGGCGAGGACGGAGTCCCATTCCTCCTCCGCCATGTTGAACAGCATCCGTTCGCGCAGGATCCCGGCGACGCACACGGCCCCGTCCAGACGTCCGTACTCGGCGAGCGCCACGTCCACGATGCGCCGGCCGCCCGCCATCGTGGCGATGTCGTCGGCCACGGCGACCGCCGTGCCGCCGGCCGCCTCGATCTCCTTGACGACGCCGTCGGCGACCTCGGAGGTGGGCGAGGACGCCCCGTCCACGGAGACACCGAGGTCACCCACGACGACGCTCGCGCCCTCGGCGGCGCAGGCCAGTGCGACCGCCCGTCCGATGCCGCGGCCGGCTCCGGTCACGGCGACGGCCTTGCCTGCCAAGAAGTTCCCCACGACCGGCCCCTTCCCGCGGTTTCTGACGGACCGTTAGATTCTGGGGAGTCGGACACATGAACACAAGCCCCGGGAGGCCCCATGTCACTGCCGGCCGCGTTCCACGACATCGCGAAGCGCGTCAACAACTGGGGGCGCTGGGGCGAGGACGACGAGATCGGCACCCTCAATCTGATCGACGACGAGGTGGTCACCGGCGCCGTCGCCACCGTCCGCAGCGGGCTCCGCGTCCCTCTCGCGCTGCCGCTGAGGCAGGGCGGCGTGCAGACCGGCGTCATCCCGGGCCGGATCGACCCGCTGCACACGATGGTGCAGATCAACCAGGAGCTGTTCGGGCCCGGCACCGTGGCCACCAGCGACGACACGGTGACGATGGGACTCCAGGCCGCCACCCACTGGGACGCCCTCACCCACGCCTCGCACTCGGGCCGCCTCTACAACGGCCGCCCCGCAAACACCGTCACCCCGCACGAGGGCGCCCGTTTCAGCGGCATCGAGAAGGCCCCTCCCGTCGTCTCACGCGGCGTACTGCTGGACGTGGCCGGTGCGAAGGGGCTCGACCGGCTGCCCGGCGACCACGCCGTCACACCGGAGGACCTGGACGAGGCGGCGGAGTACGGGGGCGTCACCGTCCGCGGCGGCGACATCGTCCTGGTGCGGACGGGGCAGATACGGCTCCTGCTGGGTGGCGACCGGCACGGCTACGGGTATCCGTCGCCCGGTCTGTCGGTGCGTACGCCCGAGTGGTTCCACGCCCGCGACGTCGCCGCCGTCGCGAACGACACCCTCACCTTCGAGATCTTCCCGCCGGAGATCGAGGACCTCTGGCTCCCGGTGCACGCGCTGCACCTCGTGGAGATGGGCATGCCGCAGGGCCAGAACTGGAATCTGGAAAAGTTGTCCACAGCCTGTGCACAGGCCCGGCGGTACGCCTTTCTGCTCTCCGCGATGCCGGAGCCGTTCGTCGGCGCCACCGGGACACCGGTCGCCCCGGTGGCTGTGCTGTGAGTCTTCGGCGGCCGTGCGTACTGCGATTCCGCGGCGGTCTCAGGCCCCGCGCGCGACGACGGGTCCGCGCGCGACGGGCCCGCCGGCCAGCCGGTGCGCGCCCGTGGGCAGACCGCGGTCCACCTCGCACCAGATGGACTTGCCGGCGCCCTCCCGCCGCCAGCCCCAGCGGTCCGCGAGCCCGTCGACGAGTTCCAGGCCGCGGCCGCCGGTGTCCTCACCCTGCGCGTGCCGGGGCCTGGGCGGGCAGGCGCTGACGTCGGCGACCTCGACCCTGACCGTCCCGGCCCCCGCGGCGCCCCCGCCGAAGAGCATGCGCAGCACCGCCGGACAGCCGGTGTGCACCACAGCGTTGGTCACCAGCTCCGAGATCAGCAGGATCAGTGTCTCGGCCAGCCGCTCGTCGTCGCCCACCCCGGACTTCACGAGCCGCGCTCTGGCCCATCTGCGGGCCCGTCCCACTTCCGAAGGGTCGGACCCGATCTCCAACTGCACCTGAAGCACCTGCACCGCTCACACCACCCGAACCGGCGGACACATAGCCTCGCGCCTCACAGCCATAACGGAATGTGATTCCCTTGCAGCACAGCTTGATTGACTTACAGTCACCGCAACAAGCGCTTCGGGCATATTCCAGCGTGAAGGAGTACGCGTGGTGCATACTGTGCGACGCACGCCGCGGCGAGTCGAACACAGTGCCGCAGAACGCATTCGCACAGGCCGAACAGCTCGCATCGACGGGACCGGGACCGCCGTACCGGCGGCACCGTGAGACCCCGTCATCGCAGCGACTCGCATCCAACGGAGCGTACCGGAGTGCCGCCCCGACTCCACCGTGTGACGAGTCGCCCGAAGGACACAACCCGATATCGACACACGGTGACGGCTCAGAGCGCCGCGGCCAGGGCCTCGGCGTGCATCTCCTCCGCCTGTGACGTCGTCACCCACATCCGGGCCCGCAGCAGAGCCCGTTTGAGGTGGAGATGGACGTCCGCCTCCCAGGTGAAGCCCATGCCGCCGAGCACCTGAAGGCAGTCCCCCGCATTGCGCACCGCCGCCTCGTCGGCCGCCAGCTTGGCCCCCGCGGCCTCCGTCAGGTCCGGGCCGACGGCCGCCGCCGCATAGACGGCGGCGCGGGCGACCTCCGTACGCACCAGCATCTCGGCGCACAGGTGTTTGACCGCCTGGAAGCCGCCGACGCTCTGCCCGAACTGGACCCGGTGCTTCGCGTGGCGCACCGCCTCCTCCGTGCTGCGGGCCGCGCTGCCGAGCTGCTCGGCGGCGGTGAGGAGCACCGCGGCGGCCGGCAGCGGGCCGGGCGCGGCGGGCGGCGGCGGGTGCGGGAGCCGGTGCAGGGGCGTGAGCGGGTCGAGGGACCGTACGGCGGCCGCCTCCCGTAGCTCCACAGCCTCCAAAGCGCCTGCCCCGAGCGCGACCACGGCGTCCGCGTCGTCGAAATGCTGTACGAGGTGGGCTAGTTGGTTCGCGCAGGTGACGACCGCCGTGCCGTCCGCCGCCCCGGGCACCGTCCCCGCCGCGAGATGTGTCGCCACCAGCGGACCCGGCAGCAGCGCCCGGCCCGCCTCCTCGAAGAGCAGCACCGCCTCCGGCAGCCCCAGCCCGGCGCCGCCCTCGCTCTCCGGCAGCCGCAGCGCGAAGAACCCCGCCCCGCCCAGCTCGCGCCAAAGTTTCCGGTCCACCCTGCCGTCACGGTCGACGGCGGCCCGCAGCGCCTCGCGCGCGAAGCGGCCGTCGAGCAGCTCGCGCGCGCCGCTGCGCAGCGCCCGCTGGTCGTCGGTGAGCCGGAAGTCCATCAGCGTCCCTTGGGCAGGCCGAGAATGCGCTCGGCGACGATGTTCCGCTGGATCTGCGAGGTGCCGGCGGCGATCGTGTACGAGAGCGACGACAGCCGCTGCACGGTCCACGGCC
Organism: Streptomyces peucetius; assembly: GCF_025854275.1. Classification (NCBI taxonomy): domain Bacteria; kingdom Bacillati; phylum Actinomycetota; class Actinomycetes; order Kitasatosporales; family Streptomycetaceae; genus Streptomyces; species Streptomyces peucetius. The sequence continues at coordinate 3,447,230 of NZ_CP107567.1, forward strand.
GTGACAGGTCGAACGCGTCGGGTCCGAGGACCTCGGCGGCCGCGTCGTACAGCTCCTGACGGGCGTGCGAGTAACGGAGCTTGAAGACGGACCCGCCGGTGCCGGGGACGCTGCCGGTCGCGGCGGCCTCGCTGACGTTCCACTGGACGAGCCGCCACAGCGCCGCGAACTCCGCGTGCAGCCGGCCGAGTCCGCGGCGGAGTACCGGATCGTCCCAGCTGCCGTTGGCCCGTGCCTCGGCGGCCACCTCGGCGAGCGTGCGGCGGCAGGCGACGACCTCACCGGCGAAGGCGGTGCCGCGTTCGAAGGAGAGCGTGACCATGGTGACGCGCCAGCCGTCGTTCTCCTCCCCGACCCGGCAGTCGGCGGGCACCCGCACCTCGTCGAGGAACAGCTCGGCGAACTCGGCGGACCCTGCAAGGGTGCGCAGCGGCCGTACGGTGATGCCGGGCGCGTCCATGGGCATCGCGAGCCAGGTGATGCCGCGGTGCCGGGGGGCGGCGGGGTCGGTGCGGACGAGCAGTTCGCACCAGTCGGCGACCTCGGCGTGCGAGGTCCAGATCTTGGAGCCGGTCACGACGTACGCGTCGCCGTCGCGGACCGCCTTGGTGCGCAGCGAGGCGAGGTCGGAGCCGGCGTCCGGTTCGCTGAAGCCCTGGCACCAGATCTCGTCACCGCGCAGGATCGGCCCGAGCCAGCGTTCCCGCTGCTCGGGGGTGCCCTCCGCGGCGATGGTCGGCCCGGCGTGCAGCAGTCCGACGAAGTTGGCGCCCACGTACGGCGCTCCGGCCCTCTCCGTCTCCTCGAGGAAGATCAGCCGCAGGGTCGGGGAGGCGTCCCAGTGCACGTTCCCGTAGCCCGCGTCGTACAGCGCGCGCTGCCAGGCGGTGTCGTACGCCCGCCGCGCCGGCCAGTCGTCGGGCGGCGGCTGCGGGGGCAGGCCGGGCAGGGCGGCGGCCAGCCAGTCGCGGAGCCGGGCACGGTACTCCTTTTCGGCGTCGGTGTACGCCAGGTCCACGGGCCCTCCTACGAGTCCAGGTCCAGGCCGAGCATGCGGATCGCGTTGCCGCGCATCAGCTTGTACACGGTCTCGTCGTCGAGGTCCTTCACATGGTCGAGGGCGACCTCCTTGGTGTGCGGGAAGGTCGAGTCGACGTGCGGGTAGTCGGTCTCGAAGGTGGCGTTGTCGCGGCCGACGGTGTCGAGGGAGGCGACGCCGTGCTTGTCGCGGAAGAAGCAGCAGAAGATCTGCCGGTAGTAGTAGGTGGAGGGCGGTTCGGGGATCAGGTCGCGCACCCCGCCCCAGGCCCGGTGCTCCTCCCACACGTCGTCGGCGCGCTCCAGGGCGTACGGGATCCAGCCCATCTGGCCCTCGCTGTAGGCGAGGGTGAGGCGGGGGAAGCGGACGAGGACACCGCTGAAGAGGAAGTCCGTCATCGAGGCCATGGCGTTGTTGAACGACAGCGCGGCCTGCACGGCGGGCGGCGCGTCCGGGGAGGCGGCGGGCATCTGGGAGCTGGACCCGATGTGCATGTTGACGACCGTGCCGGTCTCCTGGCACACGGCGAAGAACGGGTCCCAGTGGCCGGAGTGGATCGAGGGCAGCCCGAGGTGGGTGGGGATCTCGGAGAAAGTGACGGCACGCACGCCCCGCGCGGCGTTCCTGCGGATCTCGGCGACCGCGAGGCCGATGTCCCACAGCGGGACGATGCACAGCGGGACGAGCCGCCCGCCGCTGTCGCCGCACCACTCCTCGACCATCCAGTCGTTGTAGGCGCGGACACAGGCGAGCGCGACCTCCTTGTCGTGGGCCTCCGCGAAGGTCTGGCCGCAGAAGCGCGGGAAGGTCGGGAAGCACAGCGACGCCTCGACGTGGTTCAGGTCCATGTCCTTGAGGCGTTCCACCGGGTCCCAGCAGCCGGGACGCATCTCGGCCCGGGTGATGCCCTCGAGGGTCATGTCGTCGCGGTCGAAGCCGACGGCGGCGATGTTGCGTTTGTACGGGAACCTCAGGTCCTCGTAGATCCACCAGTCGGTGGGCGGCCCGTCGGGGTCCATGGTGATCCGGTACTTGCCGCCGACGTAGGCGAGCTCGCCGATGCCGGCGGTCACCGGTTTCGGTCCGCGGTCGCGGTACTTGGCGGGGAGCCAGGTCTCGAAGAGGTGCGCCGGTTCGATGACGTGGTCGTCGACGCTGACGATCCGGGGCAGTTCCCTTTCCATCGGGACCATCCTCCGTTCCTGACGGTGCGTCAGTTCGGGTTGTCAGGCTAGCGCCGCACCCCTGGACCGACAAGGCGCGGAACCCTACGATCTGACGTGTCGTCAGTTATTGTCGGATCGCGGAGGTGCCCGGCCATGGACGAGACCGCACACGCCCTGGGCGCCGCCGCCACCCTCTGGGAGCTCGTCGACCGCCGGGCCGCCCTCACGCCGGACCGGCCCGTGCTGCTCCAGGGCGGGCGCCGTCTCACCTTCGGTGAGCTGCGCGACCGCGCGGAGCGGACCGCCGCCGGGCTGTACGCGAAGGGCGTGCGCCCCGGCACGGTCGTCGCCTGGCAGCTCCCCACCCGTATCGAGACGGTGCTGCTGACCGTGGCCCTCGCGCGGCTCGGCGCCGTGCAGTCGCCGGTCATTCCCTTCTACCGGGACCGCGAGGTCGGCTTCGCACTGCGGGAGTCCCAGGCCGCGTACTTCGCGGTGCCGGGCGAGTGGCGCGGCTTCGACTTCACGGCCATGGCCCGGCGCACCGGCGCCCGCGGCGTCTTCGAGGCGTACGACTCGCTGCCCGACGGCGACCCGGCGGCGCTGCCCGCGCCGCCCGCCTCCGGTACGGACGTGCGCTGGATTTACTGGACCTCCGGCACCACGTCCGACCCCAAGGGCGTGCTGCACACCGACCGTTCACTGATCGCGGGCGGCTCGTGCCTGGCGCACGCCCTGCGGCTGTCCGGGGACGACGTCGGCTCGATCGCCTTCCCGTTCGCGCACATCGGCGGCCCGGACTACCTGGTGATGCTGCTGCTGTACGGGTTCCCCGCGGTCCTCTTCGAGACGTTCGCGCTGCCCGACGCGCTCGACGAGTACCGCCGCCACGGCGTGACCACCGCCGGCGGCTCCACCGCCTTCTACTCGATGTTCCTCGCCGAGCAGCGCAAGCAACCCGGCGTCCGGATCGTCCCCACGCTGCGGCTGCTCGCGGGCGGCGGCGCCCCGAAGCCGCCCGACCTCCACCGCGCCGTGGTCGGCGAGATGGGCTGCGTCCTCACCCACGGCTACGGCATGACCGAAGTGCCGATGATCACCATGGGCTCGCCCGACGACTCGGAGGACGACCTCGCCCACACCGAGGGAAGACCGCCCGCGGGCATGGAGATACGGATCGTCGACGGCGGGATCCGGCTGCGCGGCGAAGCGGTCTGCAAGGGATATCTGGACCCCGCCGCGACGGCGGCCGCCTTCGACGCCGACGGCTTCCTGATCACCGGCGACCTCGGCCGGCTCACCGACAGCGGCCACCTGGTGATCGCGGGGCGGGTTAAGGACGTCATCATCCGCAAAGGGGAGAACATCTCGGCCAAGGAGGTCGAGGACCTGCTGCACGGCCATCCGGCGGTGGGCGACGTGGCGGTCGTCGGGCTGCCGGACGACGACCGCGGAGAACGCGTCTGCGCGGTGGTGGAACGGGCGCCGGGCGCGGCGGACCCCACGCTGGAGCAACTCACCGCGCATCTTCGCGCCGAGGGCCTGTCCGTCCACAAACTCCCCGAACAGCTCGAGGTCGTGGACGCGCTGCCGCGCAACGAAACCCTGCGCAAGGTGCTCAAGTACAAGTTGCGCGAACGGTACGCGTGACAGCGGGGCACGCCCCGGCCGCGGCCGCGGCCCCGGTCACGGCTGCGGCTCCGGTCCGGTCCGGTCCGGTCCGGAGCCGCGGTCGGCCGAGCCCGCCTATTCCGGCTCGGGAGTGACGTAGTAGGCGGCGAAGGCGGACAGGACGTCCTCCTCGCCGATCCGTCCGTCCCCGTCCGTGTCCAGTGCCGCCCCGGCCGCCGCCGCGACACCGGCGTCGACGCCCAGCGCGCCGAGCACACGCTCCACGCCCGCAGGGGTCACACCCCGGCCGTCCTCGTCGGCGACCCTCATCACGGCGTGCACGAACGGGCGGGCGATCTCGCCGAACCGCTTCGGGTTGTCGCGCAGTCTCTTCACCGCGCCCGTCACGAACTCCTCACGGGTCACCCGCTGGTCGCCGTCCACGTCGGCGATACCGGCCATGCCCTGCCAGAACGCCTCCGCACCGCTGTACAGGTCCTGCCCCCTGTCGGAGCGGGCGGTCACGGAGAACTCGGCGAGCAGCCTGGCCGCGGCGGAACTGAAGTCCTCGCGGTCGATGTAGCCGTTGCCGTCCTGATCGAAAGCGGCGAAGCGGGAAGCGATCTTCCGCTCGTACTCTGCGCTGTCCATGCGGGGAGCGTAAGGCCCCGGAGGCCGGGGTGGGTACGCGGCCGGACGATTGCACCGCGGCGACATCGGGGCGAAGGGCAGGTGACGGGTGTGCGACGGGGCGTACGGGGGCGCGCAGGTGAGGCGCGGGGGCGCGCGGCGCATCGGGGCTCCTGGGGCGCAGGGGGCGTCCGGGACGGCCGGGACGGGGGATCTTCGGGAGTTTCGGGGCTTTTCCGGCGTTACGGTCTTTCGGAGCATTTCCGGCGTCAGGCGGTGAGCGGCTGCGCACCGTCGTCGGTGGCCGAGCCCGTGTCCGCGTAGACCTCGAAGAGGCGGCGCACACCGAGAGCACCCAGCACCCGGTTGACGTGCGAGCCGTCCTCCGCACCACGGGCCGGCAGGATCAGCCGCAGCCTGCCCCGACACGAGCGCATCAGCCGCCGCGCGGCGATCAGCACCCCGACGCCGCTGGAGTCGCAGAAGAACACCTCGGAGAGGTCGAGCACGACATCGTGACGACCGGCGGCGACCGCGTCGTGCACCCTCTGGCGCACCACCGGCGACGACACGAGATCGAGCTCTCCGCGCACATGCAGCACGGTCCACGAGCCCTGCCGGGTCTCGGCCACATCGAGCATCACGTCTGGACCCTCCTCATGCCGGTCGCAGAAGACCGGAAGCTGCCCTTCCACTGCCGCTGCCCGAGCGGCCGTCGCTGAAACGCGACATTCGTCACGGAGCGCTCTCACGGGGCGTTCTCACGCCTTCCCCACACCTCCCCCACGGGTTCTTACCCGTCTTGGCCCGTACCATCCCGGGACCACCGGAGGGGCGTGGTTCGACACAAAGGCACGTGCGTTGTCCGCCCGGCGCACTACATTCGAAATGAACGACGAGTACGAGGGCAGAGGCAGCAGGGACCGAGCGCAGTTTGGAGGCCGCATGACGAAGGACGCACCACCGCGCTGGGACCGCAGGATGCAACAGCGGCTGGCACGGGGCGAGGCCGCCGCGCTCGGCGAGCTCTACGACAGGTTCGCCGCGCTCGTGCACAGCCAGGCCCACCGAGTGCTCGAGGACGAGGAGGCGGCCGACCAGGTCACCCGCGAGGTGTTCGGGTACATATGGGAAAACCCGGACGCCTATGACCCCAGGCAGGGCTCCATGCGGTCCTGGGTGGCGAGGCTCACCAACAGCCAGGCCGTGCACCGGCTGCGCCAGAGCGAGGCCGCGGCCCTCGCGGAAGGCGGCGGCACCACGGAGGAACTGGAGCAGAAGGTACGCAGGGCTGCCGTCGCGGCCCGCGCCGACTACATCGTGACCTCCATGCCGGCGCCGCTGCGGGCCGCGCTGGAGTCGGCGTACTTCCAGCGCAGGGACTACCGCCAGACCGCTGCCGACCTCGGCGTCACGGAGGACGAGGCAAGGCGGCGGCTTCGACTGGGGCTCCAGCTGCTGTCGACCGCGAACACCCGCGCGCTCGAGGGCTCCTCCCCGCCCCGCTACGGACGCGCGCTGTGAGCGGGCCTCCGGCCAGCGGCGGTGACGACGGCGAGGAGGTGCGCGGCGTGCCGCGCATACCGTCGCCGCGTGCCGCGGCGGACGACCTCCACCCCGGCGCGTACCGCCCGCCGGCGCCGGAGCCGCCGAAGGCGGCAGGGCGGCCCGAGCCGGCGCGCCGGGCCGAGCCGGACGCGGTGCCGGACGCCGACGCGGACAGCCGCGGGGCCCGCCCCGACGGCACGGACGTGCCCGGCACCACCGGCACGGACACGGCTGCCGACACCGCCGGTGCCCTTGCTCCCGACACGAACGGGCCGTGCCCGGCCGGGACCGACGACGCGGACGCGGAACGGCCCACGGCGGACGGCACCGACGCGGCCCCGCCCAGGGCGGACGACACGGGCACGGCGGCCACGACCGCCGCGCCCTCCCACGCGCTGCTGAAGTCGCTGCTCGGGGCGTGGGCGCTCGCCGCCTGCTCCGCCGAGGAGACGGCGGCCGTGGAGGAACACCTCGGCGAGTGCGCCCCGTGCGCGGAGGAGGCCCTGCGCCTGAGGGACGCGGTCGGGCTGCTCCACACCGATCGCGACCTGGACCTCGACCCGATGCTGCGGTTCCGGGTGCTGGAGAACTGCCTGGGCCGCCGGCCCGCCCGTATCCCGGTGCCCGCCTGGGCCGACCCGTACGACGCGGAGACCGCCAGGCTGGACGCGCTGCTGCGGGACATCGGCGATTCGGAGTGGCACGCGCCGGTGCGGCTCAAGTGGTTCGACGGCAGGGCACAGGTGAGCCGCCGTACGACCGTGGCCGGTGTGATCGGACATCTGATGGCCGTCGACGGACTCGTCGTCGGCGCGCTCGGGCTCGACGATCCGCTGGGTCACCACGCGCCGTTGCTGCCGGCCGCGCGTACCGAGTCGTTCTGGGACAGCGCGGACCGCCCGTCCACCGGCGCGATCCGTGAGCCGTGGCGCGACCAGAGCCACACCCTCATCCGCACGGTGTCCTTCGCGAGCCGGGGTGTCGCCGAAAAGTCCGTGTCGTACGGGGCGTTCGCGATGCCTCTGCGGGACGCGCTGCTCGACCGGGCCTTCGAGTGCTGGATCCACGCGGACGACATCGCCGACGCCGTGGACTACCCGTACGCGCCGCCGAGCGGTACGCATCTCAACCGCATGATCGACCTGGCGGCCCGGCTGCTGCCGGCTGCCCTCGCCGAGCGCAGGCGGGCGGGGCTCGCCGGGCCTCCACGGCATCTGGTCGCGGCGGGCTCGCCCGGACGCTCGCTCCATCTGGAGGTCGAGGGCTCCGGCGGCGGCAGCTGGTACATCGCCCTGGACTCGCCGGCCGCCGTCGCGTCCCCCGACCGGTCGGTCGCCCAAGTCGCGCTGGACGGTGTCGAGTTCTGCAAGCTGATGGCCGGGCACGTCTCCCCGGAGGAGGCCGCCGCAGGTCAGGACGGCGATCGGGAGGCGATCCGGGACGTGCTGTTCGCGGCCGCCGCGCTGAGCCGTCTGTGAGGACGGCGGCTGCCGGCCGCCCTCAGGCGGCGCCGGCGTCACTCCCCGCCGACGCTGAGGTTCGGGTTGCCGTCCGGGCCGTGGGGTTTCAGCTCCACCTGAATCGTGTGCGTGGTGTCGCGTGCCGCGGTCCCGCCGCCGCCGGCCGTCAGCACCCCGATCCGCAACTCGGCCCGTCCGCTGCCCTCCCGCCGCACCTGCACCGCGAACTCGAGGTGCACGCTCTCCACGCTGAACCGCAGATCGCGTCCCGCACCGGCCTGTTGGGCGCGCTCCAGCTCGTCCCGGACCTGCCCGATCACCTCTGCCAGTCCCACTACCGCGGTTTCGTCACGCTCAGCCATCGCGTCCCCCGCCTTCCGTAGTTACCGTTGAGCAGTATGAGCGAGCCGCTTCGCACCGCCAACTCCATGGCGCAGGAGGAGAGTTGGCGCGTACGGCTGCTCCGTGGCCCGGACCGGGCCGGCAGGCCGCTGGGTGCCGGGGTGCTGCTCCCCGGCGGGCTGGTGCTCACCTGCGCGCATGTGGTCCTCCTCCGCCCCGGCTCCTCCGGTGTCCGTACCCCGCTGGAGGAGGTCTACGTCGACGTGCCACGGATGCCTGCGGGCGACGCGACGCAGCCGCTGCGGGCCCGGCTGCTGAGGGAGTACCTGGTCATGCCGACGGGGCAGTTCGGCGGCGACCTGGCGCTGCTGAAACTCGATCACGAGCCCGCGGTCCCGCACGCCGTGCTGCACCGCCAGATCCCGGCGCGCGGCGACATGGTGCACTTCACCGGATACCCGGAGGACCTGCCCGGCGGTGAGCATCTGGACGCCCGGCTGATGGGGCGCGGCGGTCCCGCGCCGACCCCGGAGTGGGTGCAGCTCGACGCGCTGAACGCGCCGTACGTGGTGCGGCGCGGGTACAGCGGGTGCGCGGTGGTGCACAGCCGTACGCGGCGGGTCATCGGCATCGTGGCGCACCAGTTCGGCACGCCGCAGGCGCGGGTGCACCGTGACCACGCGTACATGATCCCGACCGAGACCGTGCTGAAGCATCTGCCGCTGGAGCGGCTGGGGCTGACGGTCACGGGGAAGCCGGCCGTCTCGCACGACGTCGCGGTCGCGCACGAGCGGACCGCCTCCGGGCGGGTGCCGGGCCTGCACCGGCGGCTGACCCGGTGGCTGGACGGCGCGCCGGACACCGATCCGGTGGAGCCCGTGTTCGCCGGGGAGGGCGAGCACGACCTGCTGCACACGGTCAGGTCGGTGCTCACCCTCGCCGACCGGGAGCAGAGTCCGCCCGAGGCGCCGCAGTCCCGGCCGAGCGGGACGGGCGCCGCGGACGGGGCCGACGATCCGCAGGCGGGCACCATCGACATCGCCGTCGACGCGACGAATCGGACCGTGGCGGACCTGGCCAGGGACGCGGCGGAGCGCATCGGCCTGGACCCGCTCCCCGACGGCACGGGCGGGGACGGCGGCCCGGACGGCCGGTCCGGCCGCACGGGCGGGGACGGCGGCCCCGAGGGCACAGGCGGCCCCGGCGGCGGCGCCCCGCGGCCCGGCGGTGACCTGCCGCCCGGCGGTGACCTGCTCGCGCGGATCGCGGCGGAGAGCCCGCCGCTGAGCGCCGCAATCCTGTCCGTCGACCGGTCGGCCTCCACCGACGACGAGATGCTGCGGCTCCTCACCGCGCTCCTCGCCCGCGGCCAGAGCCGGCTGCTGCTCGTCTTCAGCGACCCGCGCTCGCCGCTCCTCGCCCGGGTGCGCGCTGAACTGCTCGGCCCCCACTGGGCCGCCCGTCGCACCGAGCGGCTGGGCACCCGGGTGAGCCGGCTCGCGGAGACGGAGCAGCGGCTGCGCGGGCTGTCCGGCCGGCGGCCCCCGGAACTCGCCCCTCGGTTGCGCCGGACGCTCGGACAGCTCGGCCCCGAAGGCCCGTTGCACGGTTCGGAGGACCAGCCGCACGCCCTCTTCCGCTGCGCCGTCGACATCGAGGCCGCTCTGCTGGTCGCGGAGACCGCCGAGCAGGAACTGGCCGGCCCGGCGGGGCCGCGCGAGTTCGTCGTCGGGCCGCCGGGCGACGGACTGACCGATCTGCCCTCCGTCGCCGTGCGCGACCCGGACGCTCTCGTCACCGAGCGGACCGGGGACCGGCTGGAGGGCGGCGAACGGCTGCACCAGCAGTACGAGGTGGTGGGACCCATCGGCCAGGGCAACCACGGCAAGGTGTACCTCGCCCGCGACCTGCTCCTGGAGAACCGTCCGGTCGCCCTCAAGGGCATCCTCGACCCGGGCGATCCGGCGGCCGTGCTCCAGGCCCACCAGGAGCGGCTGCGGCTCGTCAGCCTCAATCACCCCTCGGTCATCCGGGTGGTCAACTACGCGCGCCACGAGCCCACGGCGGCCGAGTTCATCGTCATGGAGTTCGCCGACGGCGCGCCCCTGTCCTGGGTGGGGTCCCGGATCGCGCGGCGCGTCGAGCCGTTCGCGGGGCCACGCGTACGCGAGTTCATCGTCGCGTACGGCCTGCTGGTCCTCGAGGCGTTCGACCATCTGCACGAGGAGGAGAGACTCGTCTACGGCGACCTGTCGCTGACCAACGTCCTCCACTGCGGCACCGGCATCAAGCTCATCGACGTCGCGGGCGTACGCGAGCCCGGCGCGCCGGGGCCGGTCAGCCACCGGCCGCCGGACAGCGGGCCCACCGGCGGGATGACCACCGCGGGCGACCTCTACACGGTCGGCGCGGTCCTCGGCGAGCTGCTCGCCAAGGACCCATCGCCGCCGTCCGACCTCGGCACCGAGTCGCTGCGGCGGGCCCTGTCCCGCGCGACGGCCACCGACCCGCGGCAGCGCTACGCCTCCGCGCAGGAGATGGCCGTCCAGCTGCGCGGTGTGCTGCGCGAACTGCGGTCGCTGCGGCTGGATGAGGAGACGTTCGAACCCTCGCCGCTCTTCGACTCGGCCGCCATCGCCCTCGACGGCCGCCTGGGCAGGCCCCCGCCGCTCGAGCGCTGGCGGGCGGACGGCCCGGCCGACCGGCTCGGCGCGCATGTGCCGGAACCGGCGGAGGCGGCCGTGGCCCTGCCGGTGCCGAAGGCGGACGTGCAGGACCCCAACTGGAAGGAGCTGCAGCGCACCTCGTACGACGATCCGGCAGGTCTGCTCCAGCTCAGCAACGAGTGGCTGCCGTCGCCCGAGCTGCATCTGCTGCGCTGCCGGCTCCATCTGGAGCTGGCCGGCACTCGCCGCCACGGCCGCGACAAGGAACTGGTGACCGCCGCGGTGGAGCTGGAGCGGGCCGGGGGGCTGCTCGGCGACCGGGCACGCTACGACTGGCGTCTCGACTGGCACCGGGGCCTGACCCAGCTGGCGCACGGCCGGCTGCACCGGGCGCTGAACTGCTTCGACGAGGTGTACGCGGCGATACCGGGCGAGTACGCGCCCAAACTGGCGCTCGGCTACTGCCACGAGAAGCTCGCCGACGAGTGGCGGACCGGCGAGCAGGCCGAGGCGCCGGAGGCGCCGACGGCCCGCGAGGCGCACGAGGAGCAGGCCATGCTCTTCTACGACGCGGTGTGGCGGCGCAACCACGCGCTGGGCGCGGCCGCGTTCGGGCTGGCCCGTATCCATCTCGCCCGGCACAGCCCGGACCGCGCGCTGGCCTCCCTCGACGGCGTCCCGCCGGACTCCCGGCACCGCACGGCGGCGCGTACGGCGATGGTCCGCATACACGCCGGCACGCCCACGGTCACCTCCGCGGTCCGGGCGCACGCCGCGCTGCACCGGCTCGCCGCCCACGAGGGTTTCACGGACCGGCAGGCGCAGGAACGGCTCACCGCGGAGCTGCGGGAGCAACTGCTGGAGCTGGTACGGGCTCAGGGCGTCGATGTACTCCTCCAGCTGCGGGCCGCGCTGCCCGCGGCGGTGCCGCTGCCGGCGACGGAGCGGGAACTGCGCGAGCAGTTGTCGACGAGCTACCGCCAACTGGCGAAGCAGGTACCGCACACGGACCGCCCGGACGGCGCGGCGCTGGCGGAGGCGTTGCTGGACAACGCGTACAGCACGCGTCCGCTGGGCCTGCGGCACGCGCGGTCGCGCGGTGGGCGGCGGTCGTGGTTCCGCTCCCTGCCGCTCCGCGAGCCCCGATGACCGCCTGCGGCGGGCCTGTCCCCCACCCGCCCCTTCCCGCTGCACCGATGTGCGGCTCCGCCAGGTGGCGGAGCAAGCCCCGGGCCCCGGTACCGCGCTTCGCGCGGTGGCCTCAATCTCCCCCTACGGCCTGGCGGCCGCGGGTGGGGGTACCTCCCGCGCCGCCAGGCGTAGGGGGAGTGCCCCCAGCCGGGCTGGATTCTCCAGCCTCGCCGGCGTTTGAGGCGCGGGGGTCCGGGGGCGGAGCCCCCGGTTTCGGGAAGGGGCGGGTAGGGGAACGAGCCCGCCGCAGGCGGTCGGTGGCAGAGACGAGGAGGCCGGATGGGAGCCGCGGGCGCGGTCGTGCAGCGGTGGGCCGCGGCACTCGGGCGGGGCGCCACCGGCGCGGGACCCGCGCTGTGGGCGCACGCCGTGGGCCGGGGGCCCGGCGGACGGCGGCCGACGGCCGCGTTCCTGCGGCGCCGCATGCTCGTGCTGCCCGCCCTCGCGTTCGTCGCGCTCGCGCTCTGCGCCGCCGCGTACGCCGATGTGCACGACCGCTCGGAGCGGCTGCGCCATCGGTCCGTCCCGGCCCTGGAAGGGCTCGCGCACGCGCGGACGTCGTTGGAAGCGGCCCAGGACCAGGCCGAACTGCGTCTGCTGACGGCGGCGCAGGCCGGCAAGGTCGATCTGGGTGAGACGTACCGCTCGCGGCTGACGGAGGCGTCGCAGAGTCTCAACCGGGTCGCCCAGACCGGTGCCCTGAGCCGCGGGCAGGAGCAGGAGCTGCGGGTGGTCTCGGGGCTGGTCGTCGCGTACGGGGACAAGATCGCCTGGGCGGACCGCAACCGTGACAGCGAGGTGCTGCGCGAAGCCGGCGTCAGGTACGCGGCCGTCCTGCTTCGGGGCCCGGGCACCGGCTCGGCCGCGCCCGGGGAGCCGACCGCCGTGCTGGAGCGGATCAGGGAGCTGGAGCGTCAGCTGCGGCAGGAGTCCGGCGACCTCGCGGCCTGGAGCCCGCTGACGCTGACCGCCGCCGCGGCCGCCGTGCTGACGACGGGGCTGTTCGGCTTCCTGACCGTCGGCACGGCGCTGTTCCTGCGGGACCGGCTGCGGCTGGTCAGCGTGCAGATGGCGGCCGGCGCGCTGCCGGTGCTGCTGGCACCGGTGCTGCTGGGGTTCGGCGGGGCACAGGAGCAGGCCGCGCAGCAGCAGGCGCACGCGGCCGTGGCCGGCATGGTGAAGGTCGAATCGGGTCCGGCCGCCCCACGGGAGATCGAGAAGAAGGCGGACACCGCGTACGCGCGGATCAGCGAGGCGAACCCGGACGGCTGGTCGCTCACGGCGGGTGTCGTCGTGCCGGGTGCCGGGGTCGGCGCGCTCGCGTGCGGCGTCACGCTGTATCTCTACGGCAGGCCGTATCCGGCCGCCCGCACCGCCCTGAGACGCACGTACACGGAGGCGTGAGGACGTCATGAGGAGACGCAGAGGTCTGCGGGTGCTGCTGGCGGGATGCCTGATCGCCGTGGCGTCGGCGGTGGCCGGCTGCGGCGGCCCGCCGGAGGAGCGCACGCTGGTCGTGCTCGGCCCGTGGACGGACGGCGAGGAGAAGCCGTTCGTGGACGCGCTGGCCGCCATCGGCAAGCGGACCGGGCACCGTTACGTCTACAAGGGCACGCGTTCGCTGCGCGAGACCCTCGTCGCCCAGCTCCAGGCCGGCGCACCACCGGACATGGCGATCCTCAACAGCCCCGGCGAACTCGCCGAGTACGCGCGGGCCGGTGACCTCCATCCGCTGCCGGAGCGGGTGGCCGGTGCGGCCGTGCCGCCGTGGGCGCCGACGGTCACGGTCCAGGCGGCGGACGGCGAGGCGCGGACCCGCGCCTATTGGGCCCCGATCCGGGTGGATCTCAAGTCGCTGGTGTGGAGCCGCACGGACGTGACGGACAAGGAGCCCGTGTGGTGCGTCGGTCTGGGATCGGGCGCGACCTCCGGGTGGCCGGGCACCGACTGGCTGGAGGATCTGATGCTGCAGCGCCGGGGCTCGGCGGCGTACGAGAAGTGGGCGACGGGCGGGACAAGATGGCAGGAGACGCGGTCGCTGTGGGAGGAGTGGGGGCGGATGCTGACCAGCGGCGGCCGTGCCCCCGACCCGCGGTGGCTGGACGACTTCGAGCTGCTCGGCGTCAACCGCCACGGGCTGCTGAACCGCAGCGACTGCACCCATGAGCACCAGGGCTCGTTCATCCGCAGGCATTACGGCGACGACGTCCGGCCGACCCCGACGGCCCGCCATCTGACCGGAGGGCCGGCGGCGTGGAAGGACGAGAACGCCTTCGAGGTGTCCGGCGACATGGCCGCGGTGTTCCGGGCGAGCCCCGCGGCCTGGGACCTGCTCGGCCGGCTCACCTCGAAGGAGGCCCGCACGATCTGGGCGGACTCGGCGTCGCTCCCCGGTGAGCGTCCGTTCTTCCCCGGCGGCACGACGGCGCCCGACGGGGCGTCCGGGCCGACCGCCGAGGTGCAGAAGCTGTTCGACGCGGCGGACCGGATCTGTTTCGACGCCTCGGACGCTATGCCGCCGACGCTGCGCGACGCGTTCCACCGGGCGGTGCTGGAGTTCGTGGGCGACCCGCGCGACGAGGCGTTGCTGGAGCGGCTGCTCGGGCAGCTGGAGGCGGAGCGGCTGCTGCAGCGCGCGGAGGATGCGTTCGTGCTCGACGACCTGTGCGACAGACCGGTCGCCGAGTAGGAGCCGGCCGGGAGGGGCGTCGCGTCAGGTGAAGACGACCGTGCGGCGGCCGTTGAGCAGGATGCGGTGCTCGGCGTGCCACTTCACGGCGCGCGCCAGTGCCTGGCACTCCACGTCCCGGCCGATCGCCACGAGCTGGTCGGGGGTGACCTCGTGGCCGACCCGTTCGACCTCCTGCTCGATGATCGGGCCCTCGTCGAGGTCGGCCGTCACATAGTGCGCGGTCGCGCCGATCAGCTTCACGCCGCGGGCGTGCGCCTGGTGGTACGGCTTGGCGCCCTTGAAGCTCGGCAGGAAGGAGTGGTGGATGTTGATGATCCGGCCGCTGAGCTGCTTGCAGAGGTCGTCGGAGAGCACCTGCATGTAGCGGGCGAGGACGACGAGCTCCACGTTCTCGGCGTGCACCAGTTCCAGCAGCCGGGCCTCGGCCGCCGCCTTGGTGTCCTTGGTGACCGGAATGTGGTGGAACGGGATGTCGTAGGAGGAGACGAGCTCCGCGAAGTCCGTGTGGTTGGAGACGACGGCCGCGATCTCGACGGGCAGGGCGCCGGTGCGCGACCGGAAGAGCAGGTCGTTCAGGCAGTGCCCGAACCTGCTGACCATCAGGACGATCCGCATCCGCTCCTCGGCGAGATGGATCTGCCAGTCCATCTGGAAGGAGTCGCCGACGGCGGCGAAGCTGGCCCGCAGCTTGTCCACCGTGACCGGGGCCTCCGCGGAGAAGTGGACCCGCATGAAGAACAGACCAGTGTCCCTGTCACCGAACTGCTGACTGTCCTCGATGTTGCAGCCGGTGATGAAGAGGTAGCTCGAGACTGCGTGCACGATGCCCTGTTTGTCCGGGCACGAGAGCGTCAGGACGTACTGATCGGTCATTCTTGTAGCCTGCCACATCCCACCGGCCCGCCCGGCACGCGTCCGTCAGGCGGAACGCGTCATGATCCGCAGCACCTCGAGGGAGCGCGGCGGGGCGTCGGGGTCCTCGCCGTCGCTCGTGGCCATCCGGACGTGCGCTTCGCGCGCCGCCCGTACGGCCTCCGGCCAGCCATGGTGCTCCAGGTACGCGGAGACCGGGGCGTCGGCGCCGATCTGGTGCATGATCCGCAGCACGCGCAGCACGGCGACGTCCACGAGGGCGGCCTCACCGGAGTCCCGGAAGATCGTCCCGACGTACTTCTCGGCCGACCAGTTGTCCAGCCAGGTGTCCTCGACCAGGCGGTACACGGCATCCGTGACGTCGCCGTATCCCTCGCGGCCCGCCAGCCAGCACTCCTGGTGGAAGACGGGATCGGAAAGCATGTGCAGCGCCGAACGCACGTTGCTGCGCCAGCGCCACCAGGGCATGTCGTTGAGCGGCATGCCGCCCATGGTGGAGGAGCGACGGCCGCGACGGGAAGGGTTGTCCGAACCTTGCTGCACGCCTTCGATCGTACGTTCCCCTTCCGCTCGTCCGGACCCACCCCGGTAATTCACTTCGACGTCACCCCCCGTTGAACGATGCTCACTGTGTCGTTACCTGGAACCGGAAGCGTGCACAGTCATGACCGGTAGGCGTCGCTCCTTCCCTCACCCCTTCCAGACCTTCTCAGTCCGTACGGCGTGTACGGCGGCGGTGGCGGCCGGGGCGTCGCTCATCGCCGGATGTGGCGTACTCCCTGGAGACCCGGGGGGCTCCAGGGAGCCCGTCACCGTCATGACCTTCGCCCCCGAGGACACCGAGGCGACCAACATGCCCGGCATGCCGGCGATGGCCGAGGCCTACGCCCGCTGGGCGGCGAGCAGAGGTGGTGTCGACAGCCACGAACTGCGCGTCATCACCTGCAACGAGCAGAACACCCCCAAGGGTGCGGCCACCTGCGCCCGGCAGGCCGTCGACAAGGGCGCCGTCGCGGTCGTCGGCTCCTACAGCCAGTACGGCGACGCCTTCATGGCGCCGCTGGAGGCGGCCGGCATCCCCTTCATCGGCGGATTCGGCGTCTCCGACGAGGAGTTCACCAGCTATCTGTCCTACCCGGTCAACGGCGGCCAGGCCGCGCTGCTCGCCGGCAACGGCGAACAACTGGCGGACGTCTGCGACAAGGTCTCGCTCGTACGGCCGGACAGCCTCGCCGGTGACGACCTGCCCGACCTTCTCAACGCCGGCCTGACCCGCAGCAAGGCCCGTGAGTCGGCGGACATCCTCGCCGCCGACAACGCCACCGGCTACTCCGGCGAAGCCCGGCGGGCACGGGAGCGGGCGGCCGAGCCGACCTGGGCCGAGACCGCGGCCGACGGCGACCGGCCGGGCTGTGTCACGGCCGCGCTCGGCGATCGCACGGAGACCTTCTTCGACTCGTACCGGCGACTGCCCGAGGACGGCCGGAACATCAGGATCGCGTCGGTCATGGGCAGTGTCGGCCAGCCCCTCATCGACAGCGCCGGCGGTCGCAACGGCATCTACGAGGGCGCCTACATCACCGGCTGGTACCCGGACGCGGCGGACGCCCGCTGGGACCCGATGCGCGACGTCATCCGCACCCACGCCTTCGGCGACAACAGCCTCGACCCGGCGGACGCCGGCGTGCAGACGACATGGATCGCGTACACCGTCCTGGAAAAGGCCGTCCGGGCGATCGACAGCGGCACCGTCACCCCCGGCAAGATCTCGCACATCCTCGACCAGGGACTGAAGGTGTCGACCGACGGTCTGACACCGGACCTGCGGTGGGGTTACGAGGACATGCTCGGCGCCGCCCGCTATCCCCGGATGGTCAACAGCAGCGTGACGTTCCAAGTGGTACGCGACGGCCGCCTGGTGACGCAGCGGCAGGGCTTCGTGGACGTCGGCGCGACCCTGCTGGACGCGTCGTAGCGCTGCCGGTCCGAGCGGCCTCGGCCCGGCCGCCTCCGGTCCGGAGGATTCCGGCCCGGGGCGCTGCGGTGCGGGGCGCTGCGGTGCGGGGCGCTGCAGTGCGAGGGGCTGCGGCGCGGAGGGCCGCGGCCGGTGGGTCACGGCCGGGGCTGCCTCGCCGCTCTCGGTTCCGGTCCGCCGCTCGGTTCCGGTCCGCCGCTCAGAGCTGGCCGCTGCTGCGCTGCGTCAGGTCGTACTTACGGGCGATCGAGTTCCACAGCTTCGACGCCTGGTTCTTGGCCGCGGTCGCCTCGCGGCTCGCGTCGTTGCCCAGGGCCGTCTGCTTGGTGACGCGCGCCTTGCCGTCCTTGCAGCCCTTCTTGCCCTTGACCTGCACCGCCCACGCCGCGTAGTGGTCGTCCGCCGACGCCGACGCCTGCCACGCCTTGGTCAGCGACGCGGTCAGCGCGGCATTGTCCGGCAGCTTGTCCACGCTCAGGGCGCTCAGCCGGGTCACCAGCTCACGCCGCTGCTCGGCGGCGCCCTTCAGGTCCGCGGCGGCCTGGTCCAGGTTCTTGCACACCTTGATGTTCTGCACCGAGCGCACGACGGCGTCGCGGCTGTTGTTGCTGTCCGCGAGAAGCTTGTCGAGCTCCTCGGCCTGCGGCTCGGCCGGATCGGCCGACGCCTCGGGCGACGGACTCTCCGGGGTGGGCGCGGGCGAGTCGGCCGCGACGATCTTGTCCGGCGCCGGGTCCTTGTCGTCGTCCTCGCCGCCGAACATCACGGCGCCGACGCCGAGTCCGAGTACGGCACAGCCGATGACGAGCGCGGCGACCACCGGCGCGGTGGACCGGCGGCGCTGCTCGGGCTCGGCGTCGTACTGCGGAGCGTGCCGGGCCGACGGCGGCTGCTGATGAGGCTGCTGCCGGTAGGCGGGCGACGGCTCCTGGAAGCGGGGCATCTGCTGGGTGGCGTCGGCCGGTTCGGGACCGCCGTGGCCCTCCGAACGGAAGAGGCTGTCGAACTCCGCGGGCGGCTGGCGGTCCCCGGGAGCGCCGGGCCGGATTCCGAACGGTGCCCCTGAGGGCGCGGGCGGCACGGGGGCGATGTACTGGGTGGCCTCCGCGTCGGCGCCCTGGGGCGGCGCGCTCTGCGCGCTCTGCGGTCCGCCGTGGTCGAGGCGTCCGGTGCCGAGGAAGGTCGTCGACTCCGCGGGCATCTCGGGCGGCAGCGCACCGGGCCCGACGGGTGCGATGTACTGCGTGGCGTCGGAGTCTGCTGCGCGCGCTGCGCCGGTCTGGGGGTTCGCGCCGTACGGCCCCGGATCATGGGCCGCCTGCGGCGGCAGCCCGCCCGGTGCCGGGTACTGCCCCTGCGGGGCCGCGCCGTACGGCGCGGCCTGCGGGAACCCGTTCTGCGGCGGCATCGCCCCGGCGGGCGCGCCCGGAGCCGCGGGCCCGCCCTGCGGCGCTCCCGGGCCGTGGCCGCCCTGCGGGCCGGGGCCGTGGGCCGCCTGCGGCGGGAGCGGCTGGGCCTGGAACTGCGGGCCCGGCGTCGCCGGGGCCTGGTCGCCGTACGGCGGGTGCCCACCGGCCGCGGAGGGTTGCTGCGGCTGCGCGGCATAGGGGCCCGTCTGTGCGGCATAAGGGCCCGGCTGCGCGGGGTAGCCGTAGCCGCCGGCCTGCGCAGGAGCGCCCGGGTAGCCGTAGCCCTGCGGCGCCTCGCCGCCGCCCTGCGCGGGCGGCGGGCCCGGGTATCCGTACCCCGGTGCCGCCTGCGGCGGCGGCTGTTGGGGACCCCACGGCGCACCCCAGGGCTGTCCACCCGCGGGAGCCGTCTGCGCGTCCGGGGTGCCCGGTATGAGGGGCTCGCTTCCGTCGGCGGGCAGCACGACGCCTTCGTGCGCGGGCCGCCCGGCCGGCGGCCGCTGCTCGTCACCCTGTCCGCTGTGCGTCACCGGGACTCCTACGTGTGGACCTACGTCGATCGTCGGCTCACGCTACCGGGTGCCCGGAGCGGTCCGCACACACGTACCGGAGCGGTGACAAGATGCGGACACAACTCGCTGCGGACATACGGTGGAAAGCCCTTGTGCCCCCCTGGCTGCCCCCGCCGCCCGGTCCGCCTGTCCCCCGCCTCCCGAGCCGCCTCGGCAGCACTGGAACCGCCGCGCCCGCGGTCTGTGCTCAGGCCGCCGTGCGCAGCTCCAGACGCGCCGCGAACTCCCGGACGGGGGGCTCCTGCGCGTACGGCTCCAGCCGCAGTTGGAGGTCGTCGAGGTACTCGGCGCCCCGGCTCGAGCGCAGGGTGTCCAGCAGTTCCACCGCCCGTGTGCCGGTGTAGCAGGCCTGCTCGACCTCGCGCTGCTGGACCTGCGCCGTCGCCAGGAGGACCAGGCCGATCGCCCGGCGGCGGACCCGCGACTCGGGGAGGCCCTCCAGCGCGTCCACCGCGTGCCGCGCCGCGGTCTGGGCCCGGCCGAGGTCGCGGCAGCAGTGCGCCAGCTCGTCGGCGAGGTAGGCGTGGTCGAAGTGGGCGATCCAGTCAGGGTCGTCGCCCGCGTCCGGCCGGTCCCGCTCCAGCGCGGCGACGGCTCTGCCCGCCACCTCGTCGCAGGTGCGGCCGTCCCTCAGCAGGGCGTGCCCGCGTGCCTCCGCCGCGAGGAACATGGCCTGCACCCGGGGCGTGACCCGCCCCCGCGCGCCTTCCTGGGCGGCGCGTGCGAGCTGCGCGATCTCGCGCGGGTTGCCCAGTTCGGCGGCCAGGTGGCTCATGGAGGCGGCGAGCACATAGCCGCCGTACGCCCGGTCCCCCGCGGCGTGGGCGAGGCGCAGCGCCTGGATGTAGTAGCGCTGGGCGAGGCCGGGCTGGCCGGTGTCCACGGCCATGTAGCCGGCGAGCTCCGTCAGTCGCGCCACGGCCGCGAACAGTTCCCGGCCGACGGCCTCCCGGTACGAGCCGGACAGCAGTCCGGAGACCACGCTGTTCATGTAGTGCACGACGACCGGCCGCACATGGCCACTGCCGAAACGGTGGTCCATCTCGGTCAGCGCCGCGGTCATCGCGCGGACCGCTTCGACGTCCGACGGCCCGACCCGCGCCCCCGCGGTGCGCGCCACCTGCGGGTCCGCGCCGGTGATCAGCCAGTCGCGGCTCGGTTCGACGAGGGCGGACGCGGCGACCACGGAGCCGGACAGGAAGTCGCGCCGGCCCACGTCGCTGCGCCACAGTTCGCAGACCTGCTCGATCGCTCCGGGGACCGTCGGCGAGAACTGGAGGCCGACGCCGGTGGCGAGGTTCTTCCCGTTGGCCATGCCGATCTCGTCGATCGTGACCGTACGGCCGAGCTTGCGGCCCAGCGCCTCCGCGATGATTCCCGGCGCCCGGCCGCGTGGTTGCTGGCCACGCAGCCAGCGGGCCACGGAGGTCTTGTCGTACCGAAGGTCGAGGCCGCGCTCCGTGCCGACCATGTTGACGCGCCGGGCCAGCCCGGCGTTCGAGCACCCGGCTTCCTGGATGAGCGCCTGCAGCCGTTCGTTCGGCTGACGGACGGCGAGAGGCCTCGCTGCCATGAACTACCCCCTGGTGCCGTGTTGATCAATGAGTCGATCAATGCCCGGCTGATATACGGAGAATGCAGAGTTGGTCGTGTTGGTTCCTTTTGCCGTCGCCCGCCCGCCGCTTCCCGTTCCGCAGGCGTCCCCCGCACTGCCTACCCGCCCCCGCGGCACCCGGCCCGTGCGCGCCCCCGGCCGTGCACCCGTGCGCCCCACGTGCAGGATCGATGCTCCACCGCCCACCGCATCACGCCCCGTAACCCACGGTTGCGGCGGTAGTTGAGTGTGTCGTGGAAGAGACCATGGGAGTCACGGAAGTCGCACAGATCCCCCAACAGCGAAGCGAGCAGCTGCTGGACAGCGCCGTGCGGTACGCGGAAGAGCGGCACTGGGACGTGTTCCCCGGCACCTGGCTGGAGGCGGCGGAAGGAACGCGGCGCTGCTCGTGCGGCGATCCCGTCTGTCCCCTGCCGGGCGCCCACGCGTCCAGGCCGGACTGGGCGAACCAGGCGACCGGCAGCGCCACCGCCGCGCGCCGGCTGTGGTCGAAGCATCCGACGGCCTCGATCCTGCTGCCCACCGGCCGCACCTTCGACGCCATCGAGGTCTCCGAGTCGGCCGGCTTCCTGGCGCTGGCGCGCATGGAGCGGATGGGCCTCCCGCTCGGTCCGGTGACCTGCACCCCCGACCGCCGGATGCTCTTCTTCGTGCTGCCGGGCGCGGCCCTCAGGGCCCCCGACCTGATCAGGAAGCTGGGGTGGGCCCCGAGCTCCCTCGATCTGGTCGCCCGCGGCGAAGGCCACTACGTCGCCGCCCCGCCGACGCGGATCGGCGGACACGGCGCCGTGCAGTGGGCGCGCCGCCCGACCCCTGCCAACCGCTGGCTCCCGGACGCCGACGAGCTGATCTGCCCGCTCGCGTACGCGTGCGCCACGGAAGCGGCAGCGGCACGGGTGCGCCAGGGATAGGGCTGCACCGCGTTCGAACGCGTCCGTAGGGTGGACCCGTACACCGGTGCCGTACGGCACCCACGGGGCTTCGAAAGGCGCGGAACACATGCCGAACGGGACGGTCGACCAAGCGGGCGGGGTGCAGACGGCTCCGCCCGCCGTACAGGTCGAAGGGCTGTGGAAGCGGTTCGGCGAGCAGATCGCCGTCGCCGGGATCGATCTGTCGCTGCCGGCGGGCAGCTTCATCGGTCTGGTCGGCCCGAACGGCGCGGGCAAGACGACCACCCTGTCGATGGTCACGGGCCTGCTCCGGCCCGACCAGGGCCGGGTGCGGGTCGCCGGCCACGACGTGTGGCGCGACCCGGTGGAGGTCAAGTCACGGATCGGCGTGCTGCCGGAGGGCCTGCGGCTCTTCGAGCGCCTGTCGGGCCGTGAACTGCTCGCCTACAACGGGCGGTTGCGCGGACTGCCGGGCGACGAGGTCGACAAGCGGGCCGGACAGCTGCTGGACGTGCTGGACCTCGCGGGGGCGCAGCACAAACTGGTCGTCGACTACTCGACCGGCATGCGCAAGAAGATCGGCCTCGCCGCCGCGCTGCTGCACAATCCGGAAGTGCTGTTCCTGGACGAGCCGTTCGAGGGCGTCGACCCGGTGTCCGCGCAGACGATCCGCGGGGTGCTCGAGCGGTACACCGCCTCCGGCGCCACCGTCGTCTTCTCCAGCCATGTGATGGAGCTGGTCGAGTCGCTGTGCGACTGGGTCGCGGTGATGGCGGCCGGCACGATCCGCGCCCAGGGCCCGCTGGCCGAGGTACGCGGTGACGCGCCGTCGCTGCAGTCCGCGTTCCTGGAACTGGTCGGCGCGCAGGGCCGGGACAACGGGGAGTCGCTGGACTGGCTCGGCGGCGGTGCCCGGTGAGCACGGCGTCCCTGACCTCCGTCTTCGTACGGCTGAAGCTGTCGATGCTGCGCAACGGGCTGCGGCAGTCGTCGGGCCGTACGGCCGTGTTCGTGATCTCCATGGTCCTGACGCTGCTGGTCTCCGCGTTCCTGCTGCTGGGCCTGGTGGTGCTGCGCGGCAACGACCACGCGATGTCGCTCGTCGTCCTCGTCACGGGCCTGCTCGCGCTCGGCTGGGCGGTGCTGCCGCTGTTCTTCCCGAGCGGCGACGAGACCCTGGACCCGACGCGTCTGGTCATGCTGCCGCTGCGTCCAGGGCCGCTGGTGACCGCGCTGCTCGTCGCGTCGCTCGTCGGCATCGGCCCGCTGTTCACGCTCTGCGTGGTCCTGGGATCGGCCTTCGCGCTCTCGCACGGCGTGGTGGCGCTGATCGTGTCCGTCGTCGCGGTGCCGCTCGCGCTGCTGGTCTGCCTGGCGCTGGCCCGCACCGTCGCGGCCGCCAACATCCGGCTGCTCACCTCCCGCAAGGGCCGCGACCTGGCGGTCCTCAGCGGCCTGCTGATCGCGGTGGGCATCCAGTTCGTGAACTTCGGGGTGCAGCGCCTCAGTGACGCGGGCGGCCTCGCCGCGCTGGACCCGGCGGCGTCGGTCGTACGGTGGATCCCGCCGGCGTCCGCGGTCGGCGCGGTGGACTCCGCGAGCGACGGCGCGTACGGCACGGCGCTCGCCCAGCTGGCGCTCTCCGCCCTGGCACTCGTCCTTCTGCTGCGGACGTGGCGGCACAGCCTGACGAAGCTGATGACGGCACCGGACGGTTCGACGCTCGCCGCGGCGGCGGAACCGACCCGGAAGCCCTCGTCCTCCTCGGGTCTGCTGCACGGGATGCTGCCGGAGGGCCGCACGGGGACGGTGATGCGGCGCAGCTTCCTGTACATCTGGCGCGACCCCAAGACGAAGGGCGCCTGGGTGTCGTCCCTGGCGATCGGACTGATCGTGCCGATCTTCAACGCCCTCCAGGGCACCGGTTCCATCTACTTCGCGTGCTTCGCCGCCGGGATGCTCGGCATCATGATGTACAACCAGTTCGGCCAGGACACCTCCGCGTTCTGGATGGTGGCCCTGACGATCTCCTCCACGCGCGACGCGTACGACGAACTGCGGGCACGGGCCCTGGCGATGCTCGTCATCACCGTCCCGTACATGGCGCTCGTGTCGGTGATCACCGCGGCGGTGCTCGGCCGCTGGCACGATCTGCCGGAGGTGCTGGGGCTGTCGTTCGCCCTGCTCGGCGCGATGCTGGCGACGGGTGCGCTGTCGTCGGCCCGCTTCCCCTACTCGATCCCGCAGGACAGCGCGTACAAGAACGTGGCGCCGGGACAGGGCGGGCTCGCCTGGCTCTCGATCATCGGCGGCATGGTCATGGCGGCGCTGCTGTGCGCCCCGGTGATCGTCCTCACGATCCTGCTGAACGCCTCCGCGGGTCCGGGCACGGGGACGCAGTGGCTGCTGCTCCCGGTGGGCACGATGTACGGGGCGCTGATCGCCTGGGCGGGCGTGCGGATCGCGGCGCCGCAGACGGCGAGGCGGCTGCCGGAGATCCTGGCGGCGGTCAGCAAGGCGTGACGGGCGCGCCTCAGGACTTGGCGGCGGCGCCGGCCCGCCGCCTCACCTGACCGCCTCACCCGGACCGGCAGATCCGGGTGAGGTGCTGTCATGGTGTCAGGGCGCCGTCCAGGAAGGGCTCGATCGCTGTGCGCCAGCCGGACGGGCAGTCGTAGTGAACGAGATGGCCCGCGTCGGACACCTCGCCGTACTGGCCGCGGGGCAGGACCCGGACCATCTCCTGGGCCTCGGCGCGGCCCAGTTCGCCGTCGAGGCCGCGGACGACCAGGGTGGGGCAGCGGACCTGGGCGAGTTCCTCCCAGTGGGCGTCGTGGACCCAGGTCTCCCGCGAGACGAGCATCTGGCGGCGGGAGAACACCGGGCGCCAGCCGTCGGCCCGCTCTGCCATGATCTCGGCGAAGAACTCGCCGCGGGCCGGGTTCGGCCGCTCGACCCTGGGGTCGTCCTCGCCGAACCACTTGCGGACGTCCGCCAGGGTGGCGAACGGTACGGGCCAGGAGCGGAACCAGTTTTCCCATTCGCGCTGCGTCGCGGCGCCGAGCGCCGAGGCGCGCATGTCGCAGATGATCAGCGCCTGAACCAGGTCGGGCCGCTTCGCGGCCAGCTGCCACGCGGTCAGGGCGCCCATCGCATGGCCGATCAAGGTTACCGGCGCGAGGCCGAGTTGCTCGATCGCGGCCTCGGCGTCCGCCACGTACGCCTCACGCGTGTACGGCCCTTCCGCCGGCTTGTCGCTCCGGCCGTGGCCCCGCTGGTCGAGCGCCACCGCGCGATGGCGCTCGGTGAGCCATCGGGCCGTGGACGCCCAGTGCGAGGCACGGCCCATCAGGCCGTGGAGCAATAAGACCCCCGGGGCTTGCTCGCCCTCGCCGCGGCCCTTCGGCGGGTCCGCGAACTCCCAGGCAGCCAGGCGTACGCCACCTGTTCCGGTCACGTCGATGCGCCGCACCATCGGTCCTGGCACCCCCTTTTCTCCCCCGAGTCGGACTGGCTCGTCGCGAGCCCCGTGTCGAACCCCGCCACACTATCGAACTCGTATTCGAAAACGCGGTTCTGCCGCGCAACACCCCTCCTTCGAGTGACCACTGACGGGGATTGACCCGCGCCGCCGAGGGGAGATCTTCTGCGGGAGGCGGACCGCTCGGGGAAACAGGTCCGCGGGGACTGACCCTGGGAGCTCGGGGCTCCGGGTCAGCACAGGGGAGGACAGGTCCCGGCGCCCTCGGGCGCCGGGACTCCTTCGTGCCAGGAGGTCCCTGCGGACCGGGCGGCGCGACACCGGACGCGACGGTCCGTGCGGGTGCCCGCACCGGCGTCCGCTCCGGTCTACGCGCCGGTGTGCGCGCGGGGCGTACGACAGGCGCATCACCGCGATCCCCTCCCCTGCCCTCGGTGGGTTCCCCACCCCCGGCCGTGGTCATATGCCTCAGCCTCAGGGTGGCACGCGATTCGCCCGGCCGCTGCCATTCCGGACGGAAACCGGACCCCGCACACCCGGCGCACGGCGGCCGACGCCACCGGAACGGGACCGGCCCCGCTCTCAGGAGGGGATGCCGTTGGCTAATTCGCCCCGTTGAGCTTGTGCTCGGCGGGGCGAAGTGCTGTCAGGTGGGAGGTGCGGGTTCGGGCTCGGGGCCTGTTGGTGCTCCAGGCGTCCATGCGTGCGAGGTTGATCGCGGTCGCGGTGAGTTGGTGCTGGAGCCGGGTCTTGGCGAGCCCGTGGTAGCGGCATTGGCGCAGGCCGGTGACTCGGACGGCGTGGGAGATGGTGCCCTCGATGCCGTTGCGGGCCGCGTAGCGTTCCCGCCACTCGGGGGTTCCCTCTGCGGCGCGGGCCTGCCGGATTGCTTCGTGTTCGGCGCGGGGCCGGAGCGTGATCTCCCGGTGGGGCCGGGTGGTTGAGTTGATGCACTGGGGCCGGGAGGGGCAGGAGCGGCAGTCCTTGGGTGAGAACTGGATCCGGATGACAGGGGTGCCGCGGTGCGAGAGCGCGTCACGCCACTGGCTGGTGGTCATGCCGTTCGGGCAGGTCACGGTCTTGTTGTCCCAGTCCACGGTGAACGCATCCTGCCCGTAGGGTCCGGCGGCCTGGGCGGTGGTGTTGCCTGCGATGGGGCCGGTCAGGGTGACGTCGTGCCGGGTCTGGGCGGTGACGATGCGGGGACCGTCGAGGTAGCCCGCGTCCAGCAGGTGTTCGCCGGGCAACAGGTCTTTGTCGGCGAGACTGTCGTGGACGGTGTCGGTGGCCTTGATGTCGGGGACGGTGGCGTCGCTGGTCAGCACGTTCGTGATCAGGTGAACAGTGTCCGGGTCGCAGGTCTCGGTGAGATGGACTTTGAACCCGTCCCATTTGATGTCGCGCTTCACGCTCGCGCGGGCCTCGGTGTCATAGGGACTGACCAGGCGCAAAGCGCCCGGCGGGCACTCTTTTGGGTCCCGCCACCTCACCTCGCCCTCCATGTCGACCGCGTACTGCTGCACCCACGCGCGACGCAGAATCTGGACGGCGGGCAGCTCGCGCAGCCAGCAGGGCGCGTGAGCGGCGTGCACGTTGGTGAGCAGGCGCATTCCGTCCCGGCCGGTCTGTTCCGCCAGCTCAGTGCGCCTGCCGCGGCCCGAGGGCAGCCAGTAGTCCTCCGGCCGGGCGGCATACCGGTCGAACCATGCCGGATCGGCATGGCCGGTCAGCCACTCAGGGGCGGCTGCCGCGACCGCGTTGAGCGCCGCCCGCAGTGTCTCGATGACGAACTCCAGCCGGTTCAGCGACCGGATCGCGGCCAGCACATGCGTGGAGTCCGTCCGCGCTCGCCCCGGCGGCTTCAGCACACCCGCCTGCCGGGCGGCGTCCAGGACCCGGTCGAAGACCATTTGCCCGGCCTCGGCCTCGACCAGCCGGGCACGGAACTCGCACAGCACGGAGTAGTCGAACCCCGCATCGGTCAGTTCCAGGCCCAGGGCGTACTTCCAATCGATCCGGGCCCGCACCGCCAAGGCCGCCTGCCGGTCGGGCAGGCCCTCGGCGAACTGGAGCACCGACACCAGCGCCAGCCGGCCCGGCGACACCGCGGGCTTCCCCCGGGCCGGGAACAGACCGGCGAACTGCTCATCGGTGAACAGCACCCCCAGCTCGTCCCGGAGCCGGATCGCCAGACTCCCCTTCGGGAATGCCGCCCGAGCCACCCGCACCGTCTCCGCCGGAACATCCCCCGGCTCCTCCGGCTGCATCGACATCGACACCCTCCCCAAACGACAACGTCGGCCTTCAAGACCACAACCAGGTTTTGAAGGCCGACGTCACGCCCGGCCCCGGATTAGCCAACGGCATCCTCAGGAGGGAGCGGGGCCGGTGCAGCCGAAGACGCGGCCTCGAGTCAGCCCTTGGCGACGAAGACGTGGGACGCCACTTCCGCCTCCAGCTCCGCCGCCTCACCGCTGCTGCCCACGAGCACCCCACCCGCGGACTCCGTCACGCTCACCACGGAACCGGGCTGCACGCCCGCCCGCCGCAGCGTGTACATCAGCTGCGCGTCGGTCTGGATCGGCTCACCGATCCGCCGCACGACCACCGTCTTGCCGTCCACCCCCGGGTCCAGCTCGGCCAGCGAGACCATGCTGTCGTCCAGGAACGGATCGGCCTCGGCCTTCTCGCCGAGCTCCTCGAGACCCGGGATCGGGTTCCCGTACGGCGACTCCGTCGGGTGCCGCAACAGCTCCAGCACCCGGCGCTCCACCGCCTCACTCATCACATGCTCCCAGCGGCACGCCTCCGCGTGGACCTGCTCCCACTCCAGGCCGATGACGTCGACCAGCAGGCACTCGGCGAGCCGGTGCTTGCGCATCACGCGCGTGGCCAGCCGGCGGCCTTCGCCCGTCAGCTCCAGATGCCGGTCGCCGGCCACCGTCACCAGTCCGTCGCGCTCCATGCGCGCCACGGTCTGGCTGACCGTCGGACCGCTCTGGTCGAGCCGCTCCGCGATCCGGGCCCGCATGGGAACCACACCCTCCTCCTCGAGCTCAAGGATGGTGCGGAGATACATCTCCGTCGTGTCGATCAGTCCGGACATACGTGCCCCTCGATGCTGTGACTTGAAATCAGTCGTCCGCTGGCCCCGCCTCAATTCTTGCGCATACCGCCGACAACCGTGCGCGCCCGGTCCGGACCGTATTGACAGCGCAATGGTCCAGACCGCAACGTGATCCGCGACACGGGTACCACCGGTACTGACTCACCCCCCTGCGGAAAGGGCTCGGCGATGAGCGAGAGCAAGCTGGCCGGTCAGTTCTTCGACGCCGCGATCGGTCTGCTGCAGCGCGTACGGGACGAGGAGTCCCCGAACATCGCGGCCGCCGGGACCGCCGTCGCCGACACCGTCGCCGCGGGCGGCCGGCTCTTCGCGTTCGGCGCCGGACACTCCTCGCTCCCCGCGCAGGACGTCGTCTACCGGGCCGGTGGTCTCGCCCTGATGAACCTGCTCGCCGTGCCCGGCGTCGTCGGCGTCGACGTCATGCCGGCCACGCTCGGATCCGCGCTGGAGCGCGTGGACGGCCTCGCCGGCGCGGTACTGGACTCCAGCCCGGCACGGGCCGGCGACCTGCTCGTGATCATCTCCCTCTCGGGACGTAACGCGCTGCCTGTGGAGATGGCCATGAACGCCCGCGCCCTCGGCCTCACGGTGATCGGCGTCACATCGGTCGCGTACGCGGAGGAGACCAGGTCCCGGCACGCCTCCGGGACCTTCCTCAAGGACCACTGCGACATCGTGCTCGACTCCCACATCGCGGTCGGCGACGCCGAACTGACGCACCCGGGCATCGAGGCGCCGTTCGCCCCGGCCTCCACGGTCGTGACCAGCGCGCTGATGCAGGCGACGATGGCGGCCGCGGCCGAGCGGCTGGCGGAACGCGGGATCGAACCGCCGTTGCTGCGCTCGGGCAACGTGGACGGCGGGCACGAATGGAACGGCCGCGTGATGGACGAGTACGGCGACCGGATCTTCTTCCGCCATTGACGGCCCGGCGGCGGTGTCCGCTGCGCGGGGCTTGTCCCCTCCCCGCCCCTTCCCGAAACCGGGGGCTCCGCCCCGGACCCCGGTCCGCCCTCCGGGCGGTGTTCGGGGCTCCGCCCCGGACCCCGGTACCGCGCTTCGCGCGGTGGCCTCAATCGCCGGCCGGGCTGGATTGCCGCTTCGCGGCAATCCAGCACCGGCGGCGTGGCCAGCCCCGCCGGCGTTTGAGGCGCCGGGCTCGGGGCGGAGCCCCGACAAGACCGGCAAGTTCCAGCCCCGCCGGCGACTGAGGCGCCGGGCTCGGGGCGGAGCCACCGGGAACGGGGCCGGGCGGAGCCGCATACCGGTACAGCGGGGAGGGGCGGGGTGGGGGAACAAGCCCGCGCAGCGGCCCCAGGTCAGTGCTGCGCCAGGTCCAGCGCCGACGCCGTGAGCGCCGCGACGCTCTCCGCATGGACCGCGTCCGGGCGTTCGAACGCCGGGCGCGCCGCGCCGCGGAGGAAGGTGAGGACTCCGACGGTGCGGCCGCGGCTGCGCAGGACCGTGCACAGGGCGTGCGCCGCGTCCCGCGGCCACTGGCGGCGCTCCGCCCAGTCGCCGGCCGCCCCCTCCGCCCCCGCGCTCGCCCGCACGGAGCCGACCCGCTCCACCGCCTGGAACGCCGGGTGCCCGGGCGCGTAACGCACCGGCAGGCCGCCGCCCTCGACGCCCGCGCTGGGGCCCGGCTCGCCGACGGGCGACGCGGCGGCCCGCACCAGGCGCTCGCCGTCGTCCTCGGCCACGTCGAGCAGCACATGGTCGGCGAAGCCGGCCAGGGCGAAGTCGAGGTAGACGGTCGCCGCCTCCAGCGGGTCCTCGCACTCGGCGGCCGCGCGCCCCGCCCGGTGCAGTTGACCGGCCCGGAACCGGAGCCGGTTCGCCTCCTGCTCCGCCAGCTTGGTGTCCGTCACGTCGTGGAACAGCCACCCCACCCCGAGCGGAACCGGTTCCTCCGCGAGCGGGGAGGCCAGCCGGAGGAACCCGCTGCGCCAGCAGCGCCGTTGCTCCTGCCCGCCCGCCCCGGCGACGACCACCCACAGGTCCGCAAGGCCCCGCGGGGGGCCTTCCGCCAGCACATGGTGCAGCGCGCCCTCCAGTTCCTCCACGCCCTGGGCCAGCAGTTCGCCGAGCGGACGGCCCAGCACGGAGGAACGGCCCGCCCCGAGCGCACGGGCCGCCTCGCCGTTGACGACGGCGGGCCGCAGGTCCACGTCGACCAGTACGACACCCCACGACGCGTCCTCGAACAGCGCCTCGCTGAGCGCGATGGACCGCTCCAGGTCGATCTGGGCGTGCACCTCGCTGAACGCGCAGTACACCCCGGCGGGCCTGCCGTCCGCTCCGAGCACCCGCGCCGACTGGGTCCGTACGAGCACCCGCCCGCCGTCCTTCCGCAGCAGCGCGAACTCGTGCACCTGGCGCCCCGGGGTGTCCATCGCGGCCATCAGCCGCCCCTGGACCTCGCCGGCGTCGGCGCTGCGCACGGCCCAGCCGGCGAAGCCCCGCCGTCCGACGGCCTCGCGCGCCGACCAGCCGAGGATTCGCTCCGCCTCGCGGTTCCAGTGCGTCACGGTCCCGCGGGCGTCGAAGGCGCACAGCGCCGCGTCCATCCCGTCGAGCAGCGCCGCGAGCAGATGCGCCCCCTCCGGCTCCGGCTCGGGCCCGCCGGCGCCGGGCGCGTCGGTCGTCTCACTCCTGGAAGCACTCATCCCGGGACCCCCTGCAGGACTGTCCACGTGCGCCGATGCCTGTCCCCATTCAACTTCAACGTGACCCAGGACACACACGGTTCCCGTAAATCCCCCGCGCCCGGATCCGGCCGGCGGCCGAGGCGCCGCCCTGCCGCCCATGAGGCCCGCGAGAAATGCGTGCCTTAAATCGCTTGCCTCCGTTCCGAGCCGCTTCTTAGGGTGTGGGCACGCTCAGAAAGGAGGTGATCCGGAAGTGATTTCTTACCGGACAAGCGAGGTGGCTGCGGGCTGACGCCTGCCGTCGCACTCTGTGCACCTCGGCAGTCGTCTGCCGAAACCCAAGCAGTCACCCGACCCGTGGGCCGCCGGTAAGTCCGGCCGGCTCCCTCCGTCCGGACGGAGGGACCAAGGCCCACGGGTCGTCTGCGTTTCCGGGCCCTTCCACGAACGGCCTCGTACGGCGTCGAACGGCGTCAGGCCAGGCTCAGCCTGCCGGTGCGTTGCGACCGGGCCTCGCCCGCCCGGAGGATCACCGCCGCCGCGGCCACGAGCAGCGCGCTCAGGGCGGCCAGGGCCGCCAGTGTCGGGGCCAGGTCGGTGAGGGTGCGGCCCTCCAGGAGCGCGCCGCGTACCGCGACGAGGCTGCCGGTCAGGGGGAAGACCGCGCCGACGATCTGGACGAGGGCCGGCAGCGCGAAGTTCGGCAGCCGCACGGCAGAGACGAACCAGAGGGGCTCGTCCAGGAGCGTGTAGAGGAACGCCGAGTCCCGGGAGAAGACCAGCAGGCTGTTGAGGAACGCTCCCCAGGCGACCGCGGGGACCAGCAGCGACAGGAAGACCACCCCGTACATCCACCAGGCGGAGACGGCAAGGGTGCCGAAGCCGGTGAGGGCGGCGACCGTGAAGCAGGTCAGCAGCCAGGCATTCTGGAGGAGTGCCCCGGCGCCGTTGGCGATCATGAGGGTGAGGCGGCCCGCCGGGGAGAGGAAGAGGAGTTCGAGGGTGCCGGTGGCCCGTTCGAAGGAGAAGTGCCAGGCGGACTGGACGAGCGAGAAGAAGAACGCGTAGGCGAGGGTGCCGGTGGCCAGGAAGGCGAGCAGCCGGTCGGGGTCGGCGGCCAGGGGCCAGTTCGCGGGGGCCGCGGACGAGGTGGCGACGGGGCGCAGCGTGTAGTAGGTGGTGGCGAGTTGGAGTACGGGCCAGACCAGCATGGAGAAGACCACGAGCGGCTGGCCGAAGAGTCTGCGGTGCTGCTTGAGAGTCTCGGCGGCGAGGACGCGCAGGGCATGGGCGTTCTTCATGCCGGCGCCGCCTGCGGGGTGTCGGCGAGGGTGAGGATGGCGTCCTCCAGGCTGGCTTCCGCGATCTCGAGTCCGCCGATGGAGCCGCCCGCCCCGACGATGGCGGCCGCCAGGGGGCCGGCGATGTCGTCCGGGTGGCGCAGGGTGACCAGTTGGGATCCGTCGGCCAGGAGCCGGGTGGTCGCGCCGAAGGGTGCGACGGCGGCGTCGGTGGCCTCGCCGGGGTTGGTGACGGTGATGCGTACGGTGCGGTGGCTGCCGGTCGCGGCCTTGAGCTGTGCGGGGCTGCCCTCGGCGAGGTGGCGGCCCGCGGAGATGACGTAGACGTGTCCGCACAGTTCTTCGACCTCGGCCAGATAGTGGGAGGTGAGTAGCACCCCGGTCCCGGCGGCGGCGAGGTCGGCGACGACCCGGCGCAGGTCGCGTGCGATGGGGGCGTCGAGGCCGAGTGTGGGCTCGTCGAGGAGCAGGTAGGCCGGTTCGTTGATCAGGCCGCGGGCGATGGCGAGGCGTTGCGCCATGCCGCGTGAGTAGCGTTCGACCATGGTGTCGGCCGCGTCGGTGAGGCCGACGAGGGCGAGGAGTTCGTCGGTGCGGGCGCGCAGGCGGGCTTTGGGGACGTCGTAGAGCTGGCCGAAGTACCAGAGGTTCTCGCGGCCGGTCATGCGGGTGTAGACCATGCGTTCGCCACCGGCGATGAGGTTGATGCGCCGGCGTACGGCGCGGGCGTCGGTGACGGTGCCGAGCCCGTCGACGGTGACGCTGCCCGAGGTGGGCCGCAGCAGCGTGGCGACGGTCTTGATGGTGGTGGTCTTGCCGGCTCCGTTGAGCCCGAGCAGCCCGGTGATGCGCCCGGGCGGGATGTCGAGGTCGAGACCGTCGACGGCGGTCTTGGTGGTGCGGGGGCCGAAGATGCCCTTGTCGCGTACGGGGAATTCCTTGCGCAGTGCGCGTACGGCGATGCCCTGCATGGTCAGTAGGTCCTTTCGACGGCCCGGGTCTCGGCGCGGGGCAGGTACTTCAGGCCGAGGAGCAGATACCCGACGGTGAGCGCGGCGCCGGTCGCGAGACGGGGGACGAGTTCGGCGAGGGTCTGTCCGCCGGTGAGGGAGCCGTGCAGCACGTCCATGGCGGCGGTGGTGGGGAGGGCTTCGGCGAGCCATTGGGCGGGGGCGGGCAGGTAGTCGCGGGGGAAGGTGAAGCCGCCGAGGAGGCCCAGCACGACGAAGACGGTGTTCTGCGAGATGTGGGCCTCGCCGGCGGCGATCATCAGTCCGCCGAGTCCGACGCAGAGGGAGAAGACCGCGCAGACGAGGGCGGTCGCTCCGGCGAGTGCGCCGAGGGGTGAGGCGACGGGGACCGAGATGCCGAGGGCGGCGACGACGACGCCGAGGGTGAGGAATTCGACGAGGCTGCTGAGGACGGCGAAGGCGGTGAACCCGAGCAGGTAGGGCAGGCGCCCGGCGGGTGCGACGAGGAGCGCGGCGAGCGTCCCCTGGCGCTGTTCGGTGATCAGCGCCTTGGCCGACCAGAGGATGAGGCGGACGGTGAACTGGAAGGCCGTCGCGCCGACCGCGATGTAGGCGAGGTAGGCGGTGGTGCCGCTGCCGCTGCTGAAGTCCTCGCCGACGCCGCCGCCGCCGATGGCGTGGAAGCCGAGGTACGCGAGCGAGATCGTGAGTGCGGCCGGAAGCACCGTGCCGACGGCGTAGGTCCATGGGTAGGCGCGTCTGGTCGTCTGCCAGGTTCGCCATGCGGTTGCCCGGGCTGTGGGCACTGTCCCCTCCCCGAGTGAGTTTCCATTGGGAACTTGGAGTCAGTTTCTATCGGGAACTCACTCCATGGCGCAAGATGGTTCCGCACCGCACCGCAGTACCCGCCCCCGTTCCGCGCGGCGGTCGGGGCCGCACAGCCCCGGAGAGGAGACACCATGGCCAGAGCAGTACCGGAACGGGACGCCGCCTGTGCCATCGCCCAGGCCGCGGCCGTCGTCGGCGACTGGTGGAGCCTGCTCCTCGTACGCGAGACGGCCCGCGGCCGGCACCGCTTCGACGAGCTCCAGCACGAACTCGGCATCTCCCGCAAGGTGCTCACCGAGCGGCTGGCGCACCTGGTCGACAGCGGCGTCCTGGAGAAGGTCCCGTACCAGCAGGGGCCGGTGCGTCACGAGTACCGGCTCACCGCCGCCGGCCGGGCGCTGCTCCCGGTGCTGGTGTCGATGCAGGACTGGGCCGACCGGTGGCTGCTGGGCGACGGCACGTTGACGGCGTCGGCGGACGAGGACAGCGCGGAGACCCGCCGGACCCACGCACTGCCGGGCACCCGGCTGCCGCGGTTGACGCTGCCCGCGCACACCGGGACCGAGCTGGACCCGGTCGACCGCGACCGGGCGGCCACCGTGCTGTTCTGCTACCCGGCCACGGGCCGGCCCGCCCCGCTGCCCGACGGCTGGGCCGGCATTCCCGGCACGGTCGGCTGCACCCTGGAGAACCGGCTCTTCCGCGACGCGTACGGCGACTTCACCGCGGCGGGCGTCGCCGTGCGCGGCGTGAGCACCCAGCGCCCCGACGAGCAGCGCGAGTTCGCGAAGGCCGAGGACATCCCGTTCCCGCTGCTGTCCGACATGGACGCGCGGCTGTCCGCCGCACTGCGCCTGCCGACCTTCCGGGCCGGACAGGCGCTGCGTCTCAAGCGTGCGGTTCTGGTCCTCGACCGGGAGCGCACGGTACGGCATGTGCAGTTCCCGGTGACCGACATCCCGGAGGCCGTCCGGTCCGCCCTCCGCGTGGCCCGGGGGCTCCGGGAGCCGTAGGGGGCCGGAGAGCCGCGGGACGGCCGGGAAGCCCGCCCCGAGGGACCGACGAGCGCGGCGGCTACGGCGCCAGGCGTTCGACGCGCCAGCCCGCGTCCGTGCGGACGTAGCGCAGGCGGTCGTGGAGGCGGTTCTCGTGCCCCTGCCAGAACTCCACGGTGTCGGGCACGACGCGGATGCCGCCCCAGTGCGTGGGGGCCGGGATCTGTCCGCCTTCCTGGTAGCGGTCGTTCAGTTCCTCGTAGCGCCGCAGCAGTTCCGCACGCGAGGCGATCACCGTGGACTGGTCGCTCGCCCACGCACCCAACTGGGAGCCGTAGGGGCGGGTGCGGAAGTACGCGGCGGTCTCCTCGCGGCTGATGCGGGACGCCGTGCCGGTGACGATGATCTGGCGCTCGAGCGGGTGCCACGGGAAGAGCAGCGAGACATACGGGTTGGCGTCGATCTCGCGGCCCTTGCGGGACTCGTAGTTGGTGAAGAAGACGAAGCCGCGGGCGTCGTACTGCTTCAACAGCACGGTCCGCGAGGACGGCCGGCCGTCGGGCGTGGCCGTCGAGACGATCATCGCGTTGGGCTCCAGCAGGGCGGCCGCGGCGGCCTCGGCGAACCACTGGGCGAACTGTTCCATGGGGCCCGCGGCGAGGGCGCTCTCGTCGAGCGGGGTCGAGCGGTACTGCTCGCGCATGACGGCGGGGTCCGGGACGACGAGTTCCGTCTCTGCCGGGTCGGGCGCGGGCAGGCCCGCGACGGTCACGTCCGGGGGGCCGGGTTCGGGGGCGGCGGCATGGTCGGTCACGAGCACATCCTGCCGCAGGGACCGAGTTTGCCCGGCACGGAGTGCCGTCAATCCTCCCGGCACGAAATGGGGCAGTGTGCCGGATGTCACGCTTCCCCGCACCCGTGGGACCGGCCAAAATCTTGGGTCGGGCCGCTGTGGCCTCCATACAGCAGGGGATATCGTGCCTGCCTCCCGGCGGTCCGGTGACAACCGGGGCCGCACGGGGCATCACCGGGGTGACCGACCCACGACCGTCGGCCGCCGCATGCCGCACACGTCTGGTCGCACACGTCTTGAGGAGCCGCCTGATGTCCGACTTCGTACCTGGACTCGAGGGAGTCGTCGCGTTCGAGACGGAGATCGCCGAACCGGACAAGGAGGGCGGCTCGCTCCGCTACCGGGGCGTCGACATCGAGGACCTGGTCGGGCACGTCTCGTTCGGAAACGTGTGGGGCCTGCTGGTCGACGGCGCGTTCGATCCGGGTCTGCCGCCCGCCGAGCCGTTCCCGATCCCGGTGCACTCCGGTGACATCCGGGTCGACGTGCAGTCGGCGCTGGCGATGCTCGCCCCCGTCTGGGGTCTCAAACCGCTCCTCGACATCGACGCCGCGCAGGCCAGGGACGACCTGGCGCGGGCGGCCGTCATGGCGCTGTCGTACGTGGCACAGAGTGCCCGCGGCCAGGGTCTGCCGATGGTGCCGCAGAGCGAGATCGACAAGGCGGAGTCCATCGTCGAGCGCTTCATGATCCGCTGGCGCGGCGAGCCCGACCCGCGGCATGTGAAGGCCGTCGACGCCTACTGGACCTCGGCCGCCGAGCACGGCATGAACGCGTCCACGTTCACGGCCCGCGTCATCGCCTCCACGGGCGCCGATGTGGCCGCCGCCCTGTCGGGCGCGGTGGGCGCGATGTCCGGACCGCTGCACGGCGGCGCGCCGTCCCGGGTCCTCGGCATGATCGAGGAGATCGAGCGCACCGGCGACGCGACGGCTTACGTGAAGCGCGCCCTGGACAAGGGTGAGCGCCTGATGGGCTTCGGCCACCGTGTGTACCGCGCGGAGGACCCGCGGGCCCGTGTGCTGCGCCGTACCGCGAAGGAACTGGCGGCGCCGCGCTTCGAGGTGGCGGAGGCGCTGGAGAAGGCGGCGCTGGAGGAGCTGCACAACCGCCGCCCGGACCGGGTGCTGGCGACGAACGTCGAGTTCTGGGCCGCGATCATGCTGGACTTCGCGGAGGTCCCGGCGCACATGTTCACGTCGATGTTCACCTGCGCCCGTACGGCCGGCTGGTCGGCGCACATCCTGGAGCAGAAGCGGACCGGCCGCCTGGTGCGTCCCTCGGCGCGTTACGTGGGCCCGGGCCCGCGCAGCCCGCGCGAGATCTCGGGCTTCGGGAACATCGTCGACTGAGCGCTGCGCATGGCGCCACCACGCAAGCGACGGGACAATAATGCTTGCATGGCAATCGTTCATGTACGCGAGGTGCCGGAGGAGACGCTGACCACGCTCAAGGTCAGGGCCGCTCGCTCCGGCCAGTCCCTGCAGGCGTATCTGCTCCAGCTCCTCACGGGTGAGGCGGCCACGCTCACTCCGGAGGAGGCGGCGGAGCAGGCGCTCCATCGCTGCCCGCGGTCGGGTCACCGCTGATGACGTCAGCGACGTCATCAGTGAGATGCGCGAGGCGCGCAGGTGAGCGCGCTCGTGCTCGACACCTCCGCCCTGGTGGAGTTCCTGGTCGGCTCGGACGAGCTTGCGGAGCGCGTCCGGTCACGCACGTCCGGTCGACGGCTGGCGGCACCGCACGCCGTCGACCTGGAGTGCGCTTCCGTGTTGCGCGGGCTCGTGCGAGGCAAGAAGCTCCCCGAGGAGGAGGCGGCACGGGCACTCGATCTCCTGGGCCGCATGCAGCTTCGCCGCTACGACCATGTCCCGTTGCTGCCACGCATCTGGGAGCTGCGCCACAACATGTGGCCCTGCGATGCTTCGTACGTTGCTCTCGCTGAATCGCTCGGCAGCGAACTGCTCACGGTGGACGCGAAATTCGCAGGCGCTCCAGGCCTGCGCTGCAACGTGTCGAACCTGCGCACCGCTTAGGCCAGCCCCTCCTCGACCAGTGCCGCCCACTGCGCCACCACTCGTTCCCGGCGGGCCGCGTCGTCCGTGAGGAGGTTCGCGAGGCCCAGACCGCGGGCCATGTCGAGCAGGCCCTGCACGGTCTCGCGGACGCCGGGGCGCGACTCGTCCGCGTTCAGCAGGCGGACGGCGATGCGGTGGGTCTCGCGGCCGACCTTCGCCTCGAGCTCGGTGACCCGCGGGCGCAGCTGCTCCTCGTTGGACGCCGCCACCCACAGATGCAGCGCGGCGCGGAACAGCGGCCCGGTGTAGAGGTCGACGAGGGCGGCGACGACCGCCGTACGGTCCTGCGAGGGGAGCTCCCGCAGCGCCTGTGAGCGCTCCTCCGCCACGTATTCGACCGCCGCGGTGAACAGGTCCTCCCTCGTCGGGAAGTGGTGCTGGGCCGCCCCGCGCGAGACGCCGGCGCGCTCGGCGACCACCAAGACCGTGGAACCCGCCCAGCCGACCTCGGCCAGGCACGCCACCGCGGCCTCCAGCAGCCGCTGCCGGGTCGCCCGGCTGCGGTCCTGCTTGGGGGCCTTGGCGGTCGGTGGCGTCACAACACCCATGCGGGGTCCCGTCGTTCGAGGAAAGCCGTCATCCCTTCGCGCGCCTCCGACGATGCGAACAGCGACGCCGAGCGCTGGACCAGGTCTTCGGCGTCCCGGTCGAAGGCTGCCAGCACCCTAGCGGTGACCAGTCGCTTCGATGCCGCCAGCCCTTGCGGCGAGGCCCTGCGCAGCCCGTCGAGGACGGGCGCGAGGGCCGCGTCGACGTCGTCGGCGGCGAGGGTGAGCAGCCCGCTGCGGGCTGCCTCGACCGCATCGAAACGCTCCCCCGTGAGGTAGTGGCGCTCGGCTGCCCGCGGCTCCATGCGGGGCAGCAGCGGCAGCGAGATGACGGCGGGCGCGACCCCGATGCGGACCTCGGTGAACGCGAAGTCCGAGCCGGTGGTCGCCGCCGCGATGTCGCAGGCCCCGACCAGGCCGAGCCCGCCGGCCCGCACATGCCCGGCGACCCTCGCCACCACCGGCTTGGGCAGGGCCACGATCTGCCGCAGCAGCGCGACGAACGCGTACGGGCTGGGCGGTGCCTTCAGGTCCGCGCCCGCGCTGAACGTCGAGCCGGTGTGGGTGAGCACCACCGCCCGTACGGACGGGTCGCCGGCGCACTCGGTGAGTGCGGCGGCGAGCTCGCCGACGAGCGCCGACGAGAGGGCGTTGCGGTTCGCCGGGGCGTCGAGGATCAGGGTGGTGACGCCCCGGTCGTGGGCGGTGGCGACGGTCATGCGCTACTCCTTCGTACCGGTCGTGCGCTGCTCCTCCGTACCGGTCACGGGCTATTCCTTCGTACCGGTCTCGCGGTCCCGCAGCTCCCGTCGCAGGATCTTCCCCGACGCGGCGCGCGGGACACCGCCGATGAACTCGACCCGGCGGACCTTCTTGTACGGGGCGACGCGCCCGGCGACGAACGCCAGGACGTCGTCCTCGGTGAGAGACTCGGCGCCCGGCTGCCGCACGACATACGCCTTCGGGATCTCGTTGCCGTCGTCGTCGTGCACGCCGATCACGGCCGCGTCCGCGATCGACTCGTGCGTGAGCAGCAGTGCCTCCAGTTCGGCGGGGGCGACCTGGAACCCCTTGTACTTGATGAGTTCCTTGACCCGGTCGACGACGTACAGCCAGCCGTCGTCGTCGACCCTTCCGACGTCGCCGGTGTGGACCCAGCCGTCCGCGTCGATCATGGCGGCGGTGGCGTCCGGCCTGCCGAGGTAGCCCTTCATCACCTGCGGGCCGCGGATGACGATCTCGCCGTCCTCGCCGGTGCCCAGTTCCCTGCCGGAGCCGTCGAGGTCGAGGATGCGCATCTCGGTGCCGGGCAGCAGCAGCCCCACCGCGCCGGGCGGGGGGTCCTCGGCGTCGAGCGGCACGGCATGGGTGCCGGGCGACAGCTCCGTCATCCCGTACGCCTGCCGTACCGGCGGCAGCCCGAGCCGCTTCGAGCACGCCTCGGCCAGGTGCGCGTCGAGCGGTGCGGCGGCGCTGAGGACGTACTCCAGGGACGACAGGTCGTACGTGGCGACCGCCGGGTGCTTGGCCAGGGCGAGGACGACGGGCGGGGCGACGTACAGCCCGTTGATGCGGTGCTCCTGGATCGCGCCGAGGAAGGTGTCGAGCTCGAAGCGCGGCAGCACGACGACCGTCGCGCCCTGCCGGAGCGGGGCGTTCATCAGAGCGGTCGAACCGTAGATGTGGAAGAAGGGGAGGACGGCGAGGATGCGGTGCCCGACGCCCGCGGGGGCGAGAGGGGCGAGCTGCTCCAGGTTGGTGGCGATGGAACGGTGGGTGAGCATCACGCCCTTGGGGACACCGGTGGTCCCTGACGAGTACGGCAGCGCCGCGACGTCCTCGGACGGATCGATGTCGACGACCGGTTCGGGCGCGGTGGAGCCCAGCATGTCGAGCACACTCACATGCCCTTCGGCCTGGTCGCAGACGAAGATCTCCTCGACCCCGGCGGCGAGTTCCGCGGCCCGCCGGGCCACCTCCAGCAGCGGGGAGACGGTGACGATCCAGCGGGCGGAGGAGTCGCGCAGCTGCTTGGCGAACTCCTCCGCCGTGGAGAGCGGGTGGACGGTGGTGACCGTCGCACCGGCCCGCGTCGCCCCGTAGAAGACCGCCGGGTAGGCGATCGTGTTGGGGCTGTGCAGGGCCAGCACGTCGCCCTTGCGCAGACCGGCGTCGGCGAGCGCGGCGGCGATCCGACGGTGGAAGTGGTCGAGCTGCCGGTACGTGACGGTGGTGCCCTTCACACCGTCGATCAGGGCGACGGTGTCGCCGTACTCGGCGGCGCGGGCGAGCACGGTCTCGTGGATGGGTTCGACGACGGCCGGGACATCTGCGTATCTGCTGCGGAACACCATGGCGGTCCCCTCGGCGTTGGGTTGCACGGCCAGAATGCTGAACGGCCAGAATGTCGTCTGTCAGTACGACTTGGGGAGGCCCAGGGACTGGTGGGACACGTAGTTGAGGATCATCTCCCGGCTGACCGGGGCGATCCGGGCGACGCGGGCGGCCGCGATCAGCTTGGCGAGGCCGTACTCACGGGTGAGTCCGTTGCCGCCGAGGGTGTGCACGGCCTGGTCGACGGCCTTGACGCAGGCCTCACCGGCGGCGTACTTGGCCATGTTCGCGGCCTCCCCGGCGCCGATGTCGTCACCGGCGTCGTAGAGCGCGGCGGCCTTCTGCATCATCAGCTTGGCGAGTTCCAGCTCGATGTGGGCCTGGGCCAGGGGGTGGGCCACGGCCTGGTGGGCGCCGATGGGCGTCTTCCAGACCTGGCGGGTCTTCGCGTACTCGACGGCCTGCGCGAGCGCGAACCGGCCCATGCCGATGGCGAACGCGGCGGTCATGATCCGCTCGGGGTTGAGCCCGGCGAACAGCTGGAGCAGGCCGGCGTCCTCGTCGCCCACGAGTGCGTCGGACGGAAGCCGCACGTCGTCGAGGACGAGCTCGAACTGCTTCTCCTGCGCCTGGAGTTCCATGTCGATCGCCGACCGCTGGAAGCCTTCCGCGTCGCGGGGGACGATGAACAGGCACGGCTTCAGCTTCCCGGTGCGGGC
Organism: Streptomyces peucetius; assembly: GCF_025854275.1. NCBI lineage: Bacteria > Bacillati > Actinomycetota > Actinomycetes > Kitasatosporales > Streptomycetaceae > Streptomyces > Streptomyces peucetius. The sequence continues at coordinate 3,488,798 of NZ_CP107567.1, forward strand.
GTCCTCCGTGCGGCCGACGATCAGGGTGGCGTCGGCGATGTCGACGCCGGAGACGAAGACCTTGCGGCCGGTGAGCACCCAGCCCTCGCCGTCCCGGCGGGCGGTGGTGGTGATCCGGTGCGAGTTCGAGCCGGCGTCGGGCTCGGTGATGCCGAAGGCCATGGTGAGGCTGCCGTCGGCGAGCCCCGGCAGCCAGCGCCGCTTCTGCTCCTCCGTACCGAAACGGGCGATGACGGTGGCGCAGATGGCGGGCGAGACGATCAACATGAGGAGCGGGCAGCCGGCGGCGCCGGACTCCTCGAGGACGATGGACAGTTCGCTGATGCCGCCGCCTCCGCCGCCGTACTCCTCGGGGAGGTTCACGCCGAGGTAGCCCAGCTTGCCCGCCTCCGCCCACAGGGTGGCCCGGTCGAAGTCCTTGCCGTGCCGGCGGCCCAGTGCGGCGACGGCCTCGCGCAGGTCCGTGTGCTCCTGGCTCTCGATGGCGTTCATGACGCGGTGTCCTCCTGTGCTTCCTCGGTGACGACGGCGAGCAGGGCACCGACCTCGACCTGGCGGCCGGGGACGGCGTGGAGCGCGGTGAGCGTGCCGGAGGCGGGCGAGAGGACCCGGTGCTCCATCTTCATGGCCTCCAGCCAGACGAGCGGCTGTCCTTGGGCGACCCGCGCTCCCTCGGTGACGCCGTCGCCGACCCGGACGACGGTCCCGGGCATGGGCGCGAGCAGCGACCCGGGCACGGCCCGGTCCTGCGGGTCGGTGAAGCGGGGCCGGACGGCGAGGGCGTGGGCGCCGACGGGCGAGTCGACGTACGCGGTGTCGCCGTGGACGGCGACGTCGTAGTGCCGTACGACGCCGTCGGTCTCGAGCGCGACACGGTCCGGCCGCGCCGACACCACCCGCACGCCGGGCCGGTCGACGAGCTCGAACCCGCCGTCGCGGGTGGGCCGGTAGCGGATCTCGTGGTCGCCGTAGGTCTTGAGCTGCGCCTGCGAGGCGAGGTTGCGCCAGGCGCCGCCGAACCGGCCCTGGCGGCCGGCCGCGTCGGCGATCGCCGCGGCGACGGCGGCGTGCGCCTCGCCGGGGGCGGGGCGCGTCAGCTCGTCGAGGTTCCGCTCGTAGAAGCCGGTGTCGAGCCGCCCGCCGGTGAAGTCGGGATGCTCCAGCGACGCCACGAGCAGGTCCCGGTTGGTCCGGGGGCCGTGGATGCGCGCGCGCCGCAGGCTGTGCGCCAGCCGGCGGACCGCCTCCGCCCGGGTCGGCGCCCAGGCGACGACCTTGGCGACCATGGCGTCGTAGTGCACCCCGATCACGTCGCCGCCCCCGTACCCCGCGTCGACCCGCACCCAAGGGCTCCGCCCCCGGCCACCGGGATGCGCCCCGCCGGCCGCCTCGGGAGCGGCCGCAGGGCGGGGCTCGCCGGCACCCGGTGCACCCGGTGCGCCGTGCGCGGGGCCGACCGCGCCCGTGGCCCCGCGTGCCGGGGCGACGCCCTCGGCACTGGGGGACGTGCTCGCGCCGGGTCCGCTCTGAGCCGGCCCGCCGGACGTGGACCACCTCGCACCCACGGCACCGGCGGCGCCTGGGGCGCCATCCGCCGGGTGGGCCGTGCCCGCGGTTCCGGGTACCGGGACGGAGTGCCCGGCACCGGGGGGCGTGCCCGCGCGCAGCACCGGGGGGACAGCGGGGGTGTGGGGGGCGGAGCCCCTCGCGTGCAGGGGCGGGTGGGTGGGGAAGCTCAGCTCGTGCAGGGTGCCGGTCTGCGGGGCCCACCCCGCGGCCGGGTCCTCCGCGTACAGGCGCGCCTCGATCGCGTGGCCCGTCGCCGGCGGCGGGGCCGCGGGGAGCGGCGCGCCCTCGGCGACGGCCATCTGGAGGGCCACCAGATCCACCCCGAACACCGCCTCGGTCACGGGGTGTTCGACCTGGAGGCGGGTGTTCATCTCCAGGAAGTGGGCCCGGCCGTCCTCGTCGACGAGGAACTCGACCGTGCCCGCGCCCCGGTAGTCGACGGCACGGGCGGCGCCGGTCGCCAGCTCGTGCAGTTCGGCGACCAGTTCCGGCGGGAGGCCCGGCGCGGGCGACTCCTCGATGACCTTCTGGTGGCGGCGCTGCAGCGAGCAGTCACGGGAGCCGAGCGCCCATACCGTGCCGTGCGCGTCCGCCACGATCTGGACCTCGACGTGGCGGCCGTTCTCCACGTAGGGCTCGACGAACACCTCTCCGTCGCCGAACGCCGACGCCGCCTCCGAGCTCGCCGCCGCCAGCTCCCCGGGGAGGTCCGCCAGGGACCGGACGACGCGCATCCCGCGGCCGCCGCCGCCCGCCGCGGCCTTCACCAGGACGGGGAGGTCCGCCTCCGTGAGCGACGCGGGGTCCAGGGGTGAGAGGCCCATGAGTTTCTTGGCGCGGGTCTTGGACGCCATCGCCTCGATGGCCTCCGGCGGAGGCCCGATCCACACAAGTCCCGCGTCCGCGACCGCCCGCGCGAAGCCGGCGTTCTCGGAGAGGAATCCGTACCCGGGGTGCACGGCGTCCGCGCCGGCCGCGAGGGCGGCCTTCACGATCAGCTCGCCCCGCAGATACGTCTCGGCGGGCGCCGCCCCCGGCAGCCGTACGGCCGCGTCCGCCTGCCGTACGTGCAGTGCGCCGGCGTCCGCGTCGGAGTGCACCGCGACCGTGGCAACGCCCAGTTCACGGCAGGTGCGGAAGACACGGCACGCGATCTCGCCCCGGTTGGCGACGAGCACGGTGGAAATCACAGCTGGGCCCCTCACATTCGGAAGACGCCGAAGCCGCCGCGCGCGCCCTCGACCGGTGCCGTGTGGATCGCGGACAGACACAGACCGAGGACGGTCCGGGTGTCACGGGGGTCGATGATCCCGTCGTCGTACAGCCGCCCGGACAGGAACATCGGCAGGGACTCGGACTCGATCTGCGCCTCGACCATCGCGCGCAGACCGGCGTCGGCCTCGGCAGCCTTGTCGTCGTACGGCTGCCCCTTGGCGGCGGCCGAGGCCCGCGCGACGATCGACAGAACGCCCGCGAGCTGCTGCGGGCCCATGACGGCGGACTTGGCGCTCGGCCACGCGAACAGGAAGCGGGGGTCGTAGGCCCGGCCGCACATGCCGTAGTGCCCGGCGCCGTAGGACGCGCCCATCAGCACCGACAGATGCGGCACCCGGCTGTTCGACACCGCGTTGATCATCATCGCGCCGTGTTTGATGATGCCGCCCTGCTCGTACTCCTTGCCGACCATGTAGCCGGTGGTGTTGTGCAGGAACAGCAGCGGTACGTCACGCTGGTTGGCCAGCTGGATGAACTGGGCGGCCTTCTGCGACTCGGCGGAGAAGAGCACGCCCTGGGCGTTGGCCAGGATGCCGACCGGATAGCCGTGCAGGGACGCCCAGCCGGTCGTCAGGCTGGCGCCGTACAGCGGTTTGAACTCGTCGAAGTCCGAGCCGTCCACGATCCGCGCGATCACCTCGCGCGGGTCGAACGGTGTCTTCAGGTCCTCGGGCACGATGCCGAGCAGTTCGTCCGCCGCGTACTTCGGTGGCTCGGCGGGTGTGGGGGTCCCCCCGCCGGAGGCAGGGGCAGGATCGGCGTGCGCCTTGCGCCAGTTGAGGCGGGCGACGATCCGCCGGGCCTGCCGCAGCGCGTCGGGCTCGTCGAGCGCGAAGTGGTCGGCGAGCCCGGAGGTGCGGGCGTGCATCCGGGCGCCGCCGAGCGACTCGTCGTCGCTCTCCTCCCCGGTCGCCATCTTCACCAGCGGCGGGCCGCCGAGGAAGACCTTCGACCTGTCCTTGATCATGACGGTGTGGTCGGACATGCCGGGCACGTACGCGCCGCCCGCCGTCGAGTTGCCGAAGACGACGGCGATCGTGGGAATGCCCGCGGCGGACAGCCGGGTCAGGTCGCGGAAGAGCGCCCCGCCGGGGATGAAGATCTCCTTCTGGGAGGGCAGGTCCGCGCCGCCGGACTCGACGAGGGAGATCACCGGCAGCCGGTTGGCGAACGCGATCTCGTTCGCCCGCAGCGCCTTCTTCAGGGTCCACGGGTTGGACGCCCCGCCGCGTACGGTCGGGTCGTTGGCGGTGATCAGGCACTCGACGCCCTCCACGACTCCGATGCCGGTGACGAGCGACGCGCCCACGGGGTAGTCGCTGCCCCAGGCGGCGAGCGGGGACAGCTCCAGGAACGGCGTGTCCGGATCGAGCAGCAGCTCCACGCGCTCCCGGGCGAGCAGCTTGCCGCGCCCCCGGTGCCGGGCGACGTACTTCTCGCCGCCGCCCGCGAGGGCCTTGGCGTGTTCGCCGTCCAGCTCGGCGAGCTTGTCGAGCATGGCGGCGCGGTGGGCGGCGTATTCGGGGCCCGTCACATCGACGGCCGAGCCGAGAACGGTCACAGCAGTGCCTCCGGGATGTCGACGTGCCGGGCGCGCAGCCACTCGCCCAGCGCCTTGCCCTGCGGATCGAAACGGGCCTGCGCGGCGACTCCCTCGCCGAGGATCCCCGCGACCGTGAAGTTCAGGGCGCGCAGATTCGGCAGGACGTGTCGTACGACGGTCAGCCCTGCGGTCTCGGGCAGCAGTTCGCGCAGCCGCTCCACGGTCAGTTCGTGGGCGAGCCAGCTCCAGGCCGCGTCGCTGCGGGCCCATACGCCGATGTTCGCGTCGCCGCCCTTGTCGCCGCTGCGGGCGCCCGCGACGAGGCCGAGCGGCGCCCGCCGGGTCGGCCCGGGCCCGGGCGGCTCGGGCAGCGCGCCCGGCCCGGGGTCCTCGAGGACCCGAGTGCGCCGCGGATGGGGCACGGCGACGCGCTCGCCGCCGGGCAGGACGGCGGTGTGCGGGACGTCGGCGGCGTCGACGTACGCGGCCTCGAACACCCCGTAGGGCGTGCCCTTGCCGGGCGGGGCGGTGACGTGGAAGCCGGGGTAGCTGGCGAGGGCCAGCTCGATCGCGGCGCCGCTGACGGCCCTGCCGACCTTGTCGGAGTCCGGGTCGCGCACGACGAGCCGCAGCAGAGCGGCGGCCCGTTCCTCGGTGTCGGCGTCCTCGTGGTCGGTGCGGGCGAGTTCCCAGCGCACTTCGGCGGGCCGCTGCTTGCCGAGCGCGTCCTCGAGCTGTTCGCGCACGAGTCGGGCCTTGGCGTCGATGTCGAGACCGGTCAGCACGAACACGACCTCGTTGCGCCAGCCGCCGAGCCTGCACAGGCCGGTCTTGAGGGTCGGCGGCGGCGCCTCGCCGCGCACCCCGGAGATCCTGACGCGGTCGGGGCCGTCGGGGTCGAGGCGTACGGTGTCGAGCCGGGCGGTCACGTCCGGCCCGGCGTAGCGGGCGCCGCCCGTCTCGTACAGCAACTGGGCGGTGACGGTGCCGATGTCGACGAAGCCGCCGGTTCCTTCGTGCTTGGTGATGACCGAGGTGCCGTCGGAGTGGATCTCGGCGAGCGGGAAACCGGGCCGGCGCACATCGCGGCCGGCCTCGGCGAAGAACGCGTAGTTGCCGCCGGTGGCCTGGGTGCCGCATTCGAGCACGTGCCCGGCAACGACGGCGCCCGCGAGCTCGTCGTACGCCTCCGGGCCCCAGCCGAACCGCCAGGCCGCGGCCCCGGTGACGAGGGCCGCGTCGGTGACCCGTCCGGTGACGACGACGTCCGCGCCGGCGCCCAGGCAGGCGGTGATCCCGGCGCCGCCGAGGTAGGCGTTGGCGGTCAGCGTGCCGGGGAAGCGGGCGGTGAGGTCGTCGCCCTCGACATGCCCGACCCGGACGGGGACGCCGACCTGGCCGGCCAGTTCCCGTACGGCGTCGGCGAGTCCGGCGGGGTTGAGGCCGCCGGCGTTGGCGACGATGCGGACGCCGCGTTCACGGGCGAGCCCGAGGGTGTCCTGGAGCTGGTGCAGGAACGTCCTGGCGTAACCGAGATCGGGGTCCTTGAGCCGGTCGCGGCCGAGGATGAGCATGGTGAGCTCGGCGAGATAGTCCCCGGTGACGATGTCCAGCGGCCCGCCGGTCAGCATTTCACGCATCGCGCCGAACCGGTCGCCGTAGAACCCGGACACGTTCCCGATGCGCAGCATCTACGCCGCCCCCTTGGGCTCACGGCCCTTGCCGGGCGGGCCGGCGAACGCCTGGGCGAGGTCCAGCCAGCGGTCGGCGTCCGCGCCGTCGGCCCGCAGGGCCAGGTCGGCGCGGTGGGCGCGCCGGGTGACGAGCAGGGCGAAGTCCAGGGCGGGCCCGGTGACACGCTGGGCGGCGTCCTCGGGGCCGTACGCCCACAACTCTCCGGCCGGGCCGGTGAGTTCGAGGCGGAACGGCTCGACGGGCGGCGTCAGGCCGTTCACGCCGTATGCGAAGTCCCTGGTGCGGAACCCGATCCAGGCGATCTGAGCGAGCCGGGCCGTGGGCGTGCGGACGGCGCCGAGCCCGTCCGCGACGTCCTGGCCGTGCGCCCAGGTCTCCATCAGTCGCGCGGTCGCCATCGACGCGGTGCTCATCGGCGGGCCGTACCAGGGGAAGCGGCTGCCGGGCGGGGCGTCGCGCAGCGCCCCAAGGAGCCGTTCGCGGCCCTCACGCCAGCGGGCCAGCAGTGTGGCGGGTGGCAGCGCGGCGCCCTCGGCCGCGCCGTCGTCGACGAAGGAGTGCGGCGCGGCGAGCGCCTTCTCCGCCTCCTCGGCGAAGGCCGCGGGGTCCGTGACGGCGACGAGGGCGACGGAGTCGGTCCAGGCGAGGTGGGCGATCTGATGGGCGACGGTCCAGCCCTCGGCGGGTGTGGCGGCCGCCCATTGCTCGGGGCTCAGGTCACCGACCAGCCGGTCGAGGTCTTCGCTTTCGCTGCGCAAGTCGTCGAGTACGACGGCCGGATGGGACACGGGACGCTCCCCTGTGGCACGGCGGTGTGTGCCCGGAGCATGGCAGCCCCCACAGAAACAAGCAAGCATGCTTGCTTTGATTTTACGGGGCCCGAATCCGTCGTCCACGCTTCACCGCAGGTCAACCGCATCCCGCCGCAGAATTGATTCTCTTTGAACCGCAAGGATGGTCCCTCAAAGGACTGTTGCGGCGCCCACGGCCCCCGCCTCACCTTGGGGGAACGCCCCCTCCCCCGGCGCCCGCGCCGTCTTCCAGGAGGACGGCAACCTCGTCATCCACGCACCGGGCGCGGGTGAGCGGTCCGCCGTGGCAACACGGCGGACCGCTTGCGGCATGCTCTTCCCGGCGCCGGGCGCCCGGCGACCGCCGGTCAGCCGGGCGGCGCCGGCTTCTTCGCCGCCGCCTGTGTCCGGACCGCCCCCATGCTCGCCACGACGACCAGCACGATCGCCAGCCCCTCGGGCGGCGAGAGCGCCTGGTTCAGCACCAGGAACCCGGCCGTCGCGGCGATCGCCGGCTCCAGGCTCATCAGCACCGCGAACGTCGCCGCGGGCAGCCTGCGCAGTGCCAGCAGCTCCAGGGTGTACGGCAGGACGGACGACATCAGCGCCACCGCGAGCCCCAGCCCCAGTGTCGAGGGCACGAACAGCCGCGACCCCGCCTCGACCAGTCCGAACGGCAGACTCAGCAGCGCGCCGAAGCCCATCGCCAGCGCCAGCCCGTCCGCCTGCGGGAAGCGCCGCCCGGTCCGGGCGCTGAAGATGATGTACGCCGCCCACATGCCGCCCGCGGCCAGCGCGAACGCGGCGCCGACCGGGTCCAGCCGGTCGAAGCCGCCACCGCTGAGCAGGACGACACCGCCGAGCGCGAGTCCCGCCCACAGCAGGTTCACCAGCCGCCGGGAGGCGATCACGGACAGGGCGAGCGGGCCGAGCACCTCGAGCGTGACGGCCGCGCCGAGCGGGATGCGGTCCACGGCCTGATAGAAGAGCATGTTCATGCCGCCCATCGCGGCACCGAACGTGATCACTGTGCCCCAGTCGGCACGGGAGTGGCCGCGCAGCCGCGGCCGGCAGATCACGAACAGCACGACGGCCGCGAGCACCAGCCGCAATGTGACGACGCCGAGCGCCCCGGCCCGCGGCATCAGCAGCACGGCGACAGCCGCCCCGAACTGCACGGACAGGCCGCCCGCGATCACGAGGGCGACGGGCCCGAGGGAGCGCCGGGCCCCGGAGGCCGGTTCCGGGCCTGCTCCGGGTGCGCGGGCCGCCGCGCCCGCCGCCTCCGGCAGCACGACCGCCGCGGTGCCCGCCTGCGCGTCGCCGCCCGGGCGCCCGCCGACGCCCGTGCACGATCCCGCGGACTGCGCGTCCTTCACCCCGGCCTCCCTGAACCGACCCGTCACCCCGTGCGTCCTCCCCACGCTACGGACCCGGGCGGCGCGCGTGAAATGCAATTCTCGCTGCGGTTATGCTCCGGACGTATGAGCATCGAGCTGCGTCACCTGCGCTGCTTCCTCGCCGTCGCGGAGGAGTCGAGCGTGACCAGGGCCGCGGCGCGGCTCGGCCTCACCCAGCCCAGCGTCTCCCGCGCGCTCGCCGCCCTCGAAGCGCACCTCGCCGTCCGGCTGGTCGACCGCTCGACCCACCATCTCGAGCTCACCGCGGAGGGCCGGGCCTTCCGCGACAAGGCCGCCGTCGCCGTCGCCGCGTTCGACGAGGCACTCGACGCCGGACGGCTTCCGCACCGGCCGCTGCGTCTCGGGCACGCCTGGTCGGCCCTCGGCCCGTACACGACCCCGCTGCTGCGCCGCTGGCGTACCGAGCACCCGGACACGGCGCTCGAGCTGCTGAGGATCGACGACCGTACGGCGGGGCTCGCCCGCGGCGAGGTCGACGCCGCCGTACTGCGCGGCCCGGTGGACACGCCCGGCGTCACCACCGAGCTGCTGTTCACGGAGCCCCGCGTCGCGGCCGTGCCGTCGGACGGTCCGCTCGCGGCCCGCGCCTCACTGACCCTGGCGGACCTGGCGGCCGGCCCGGTGGTCCTGAACTCGGTCTCCGGCCTGACCACCCTGGACCTGTGGCCCCCGGAGATCCGGCCCACGGCCACGGTCACGGTGGCCAACACGGACGACTGGCTCACGGCGATCGCCGCGGGCCGCGGCGTGGGCGCGTCGGTCGCCTCCACCACCCAGATGCACGCGCACCGCGGTGTCACCTACCGGCCGCTGTCCGACGCCCCGCGCGCCCCAGTCCACCTGGCGTGGCGCAGCGCGTCACCGCATCCGGCGGTCCGTCATCTGGTGGCGCTGGCCCGGTCGGTGGCCGAAGCCGCCTGAGAACGCCCGGCATGCCCGGACGGCTGACAGCGGCGCACCAGGAGCCGCCGGGCGAGCCGGACGCCCCGTACCGCCACGATCAGCAGCAGCACCGCCACGACGCACGCCGCAGCGCCGAGCGCGCCCGTCGAGGTCCCCCGCAACAGCGAGACGACGAACGAGCCGAGGCCCCTGTCCGTCGCCGCGCCCACCGGGTCCACCGCGATCGCCGACACCAGCAGTTGCGCGACGAGTGCGACGACGAGCAGGACCGCGCCCGCCCGCGCCAGCAGACCCACGATGCCGGCCCGCCCGACGCTCCCCCGCATGGCATCCGCCCCTTCCCGCGTGGTCGGCCGCCCATCCTGCCGGATGCCGCACGTCACCCCGCGTGCAGGTCCCCCGGGCCGTCCGCCGACCGGTCCGCCCCGCCGTGCACGAGGCCGTCCGCGCCGTCGGCCCCGAGTCCGTCCGCCAGCACCTCCGCCAGGTGCCGGGCCCGGCGGCCCGCGAGCTGGTCGAGCTGGGTGCGGCAGGAGAAGCCGTCCGCCAGCAGTTCGGTGCCGGCTGCCGCCGACCGAACGGCCGGCAGCAGCTGGTCCTCCGCGCAGGCCACCGACACCTCGTAGTGGCCGCGCTCGAAACCGAAGTTGCCGGCGAGCCCGCAGCAGCCGCCGCTCAGCTCGCCCGTCAGGCCGGCCCGTTCCCGCAGCCGGCGTTCGGCCGCGTCGCCGAGCACCGCGTGCTGGTGGCAGTGGGTCTGGCCCGCCACCGGGCGTCCGATCAGCGGCGGCTGCCAGTCGGGCGCGCACTGCTCCAGCGTCTGGGCGAAGGTCCGCACGGACGCGGCGAGCCGGTGCGACCTCGGGTCGTCGCCCAGCAGCTCGGTCAGGTCGGTCCTCAGGGTGGCGGCGCAGCTCGGTTCCAGCACGGCGACCGGCACGTCGAGGTCGAGCAGCGGCTCGACGACGTCGAGGGTGCGCCGCATGACGTGCCGCGCCCGGTCGAGCTGGCCCGTCGATACATAGGTGAGCCCGCAGCACACCCGCCCGGGCGGCAGCACGATGTCGATGCCCGCCGCCTCCATGACCCGTACCGCCGCCCGGCCGGCCGACGGCGACAGGTGGTCGGTGAACGTGTCGGGCCACAGCACGGCGCTGCGGCCCCTCTCCAGCACCTGCGCCCGCCCGCCCAGGTGCCCGCGCAGCCAGCGGCGGAACGTCTCCGGGGCCAGACGTGGGAGCTCCCGCTGCGGCGCGATGCCGCCGAGCCGTTTGGCGAGCGCGGCCAGCGGCCGTACCCGGGCGAGGGCGTTGACGGCGGGCGCCCAGGGCGCGGCGGCGCGCAGCCACTGCGGGAGGCGGCCCATGGCGTAGTGGGCGGCGGGCCGGCGGCGGCCGGCGTAGTGGTGGTGCAGGAACTCCGCCTTGTACGTGGCCATGTCGACGCCGACGGGGCAGTCGCTCCGGCACCCCTTGCAGGACAGGCACAGGTCGAGCGCGTCGCGTACCTCGGTCGAGCGCCAGCCGTCGGTGACGACCTCACCGGCGAGCATCTCGTGCAGCAGCCGCGCCCGGCCGCGGGTGGAGTGCTGTTCCTCGCCGGTCGCCCGGTACGACGGGCACATCAGGCCGCCGCCCGCCGCCGCGTGTTCCGTACGGCACTTGGCGACGCCCACGCAGCGGCGCACGGCCCCGGCGAAGTCGCCGCCGTCGTGCGGGTAGCCGAAGACGACGTCGACGGGGGTCGCGGGCAGCGGGGCGAAGCGGAGGTTCGCGTCCAGCGGGCCCGGGCGCACCAGCATGCCCGGGTTCATGGCGCCCGCCGGGTCCCACAGGTCCTTGAAACGGCCGAAGAGGGCGACCAGTTCGTCCCCGTACATCTTCGGCAGCAGTTCGGCGCGGGCCTGCCCGTCGCCGTGTTCGCCCGACAGCGAGCCGCCGTGCGCGACGACGAGCGAGGCGACCTGTTCGGAGAACACGCGGAAGCGCCGGACGCCGTCCCGGCTCAGCAGGTCGAAGTCGATACGGACGTGGATGCAGCCGTCCCCGAAGTGGCCGTACGGGGTGCCGCGCAGGCCGTGCTCGGTGAGCAGGGCACGGAAGTCGCGCAGATAGGCGCCGAGACGGGCGGGCGGCACGGCGCAGTCCTCCCAGCCGGGCCACGCCTCGCCGCCGTCCGGCATCCGGGTGGCGGTGCCGGAGGCGTCCTCCCGCAGCCGCCACAGGGCCCGCACGGCGGCCGGCTCGCCGACGACCGTGCCGTCCAGGGCGTCGGCCGCCCGTACGATCCGCTCCGCCCGGTCCCCGGCCTGCGCCGCGGTGGCGCCGCCGGTCTCGACGAACAGCCACGCCCCGCCGCGCGGCAGCCCGTGACCAAGGGGCACCAGGTCCTCCGCCATGCCTTCGACGGTCAGAGGACCGAGGGGCAGCAGGCCGGCGGCGGCCTCGGCGGCGGCGCTCTCGTCGGGGTACCCGAGGACGGCGAGCGCCCGGGCGGCCGGCGCGTCCACGAGCCGTACGGTCGCCTCGGTGAGCACGGCCAGGGTGCCTTCGCTGCCGCAGAACGCGCGGGCGAGGTCGGCGCCGTTCTCCGGCAGCAGCGCGTCGAGCGCGTATCCGGAGATCCGGCGCGGGAGGCCGGCGGGGAAGCCGGTGCGCAGCAGGGCGAGGTGGCGTTCGACGAGGTCGCCCAGGCCGGGCGGGGCGCTGCCGGGCCCCAGGCCCCGGGCGAGGTGGTGGCGGGCGCCGGCGTAGGTGACGACCGACAGGTCGCGGACGTTGTCGGCGGTCGTCCCCCAGGCGACCGAGTGCGCGCCGCACGCGTTGTTGCCGATCATCCCGCCGAGGGTGCAGCGGCTGTGCGTCGAGGGGTCGGGCCCGAAGACCAGGCCGTGCCCCCGTACGGCCTGCTGGAGCCGGTCGAGGACGACACCTGGCTGCACGCGCGCGGTCCGGGCGTCCGGGTCGACGGCCAGGATCCGGTTCATGTGGCGGGTGAAGTCCAGGACCACACCGGTGCCGGTGGCCTGTCCGGCGATGGAGGTGCCGCCACCGCGCGGCACGACCGGGACGCCGTGCCGCCGGCACACCTCCAGGGCGGCGGCGACGTCGTCGGCGTCACGGGGCGCGACGACACCGGCCGGGACGCGCCGGTAGTTGGAGGCGTCCATGGTCGTCAGGGCCCGGGCGGCGGCCGAGAAGTCGACATCACCGCCGACGGCGGCCTTGAGCGCGCGGGCGAGTTCGCTCGTATCCCTGATGTGTTGGGCCATACGTTCCAGGATGAGGGCTGCACCGGTCACCGCACCGGCAGGAAACGTGCCACTTGCACACGTTGTGTGCCGGGAGAGGGGACCGGAGCCGGGCGAGAAGCGCCCCGGCCATCCCCAACTGATCGTCAGCCCTCCTATAGTGGCGACGACTTCGCCGAAGAACGGCGGCTCCAGTTGCGCCCCCCGTCACCCCGGAAGGCACCACTCGATGACCGGCACCGCCAAGAAACGATGAACCGCGCCACCCCCCGGGCGATCCCCGGAAACGGCGTGGCCGACCCCCCTCCGGCCGTTGCCGGTGCTCTGAAGATCGCCGTCGTCGGCGGTTTCGGCGCCGGCCGTTCCACCATGGTCCGCTCCGTCAGCGAGATCCGTCCGCTGCACACGGAGGAGACGATGAGCACCGACGCCCTGGTGCACGACGCCGGCGCGCGGGTCCCCGCGAAGACGGCGACCACGGTCGCCCTCGACTTCGGCCGCATCACGATCGACGAGCACCGGGTGCTGTATCTCTTCGGCACACCGGGACAGGAACGTTTCCGCTTCCTCTGGGACCGGCTGCTCTCCGGCACCACCGGCGCGGTCGTCCTGGTCGACACCCGCGCCGTCGCCGACGCCTGGTACGCGATCGACCGGCTCCGCCGGCACGGCACGCCGTTCATCGTCGCCGTCAACGACTTCGGCGGCCCGTTCCGCTCCGCGGACGAGATCCGCGACGCGCTCGCCCTGGCGCCGGCGGTACCGCTGGTCGAGTTCGACGCCCGGGACCACTCGTCCAGCAAGTTCGTGCTGATCGCCCTGATGGACCATCTGCGCACGCTCGGCCTCGGCCACGGCCCCTGACCGGCGGGCCGGCCGCCGCGGCACGTCCCACCCGCGTGACCACGGCGCCGTCTCAGCCGCCGGACCGCCGCACGTCTCAGCCGCCGGACCGTGACATCGTCCGGCGGCCGGGGCGGTATACGCTCCGGAACGTGGCTGATATCCAGATTCCCGCTGACATCAAGCCCGCCGACGGCCGTTTCGGCGCGGGCCCCTCCAAGGTGCGTACGGAGGCGCTGGACGCGCTGGCCGCCACCGGCACCTCCCTCCTCGGCACGTCCCACCGCCAGGCCCCGGTCAAGAACCTGGTCGGCGAGGTCCGCGACGGCGTGCGCGAGCTGTTCTCCCTCCCCGAGGGATACGAGGTGATCCTGGGCAACGGCGGCTCCACCGCCTTCTGGGACGTGGCGACGCACGGCCTGATCGAGAACAAGTCCCAGCACCTGTCGTTCGGTGAGTTCTCCTCCAAGTTCGCCAAGGCCGCCAAGCTGGCGCCGTGGCTGGCGGAGCCGACCGTCATCTCCTCGGACCCGGGCACCCACCCGGACCCGCGGGCGGAGGCGGGCGTCGACGTCTACGCCTTCACCCACAACGAGACCTCGACCGGTGTCGCCGCCCCGATCCGGCGGGTCGCCGGCGCGGACGACGGCGCGCTGGTCCTGGTGGACGCCACCTCGGGTGCGGGCGGCCTGCCGGTCGACATCGCGCAGACGGACGTCTACTACTTCGCCCCGCAGAAGTCCTTCGCCTCCGACGGCGGCCTGTGGATCGGCGTCTTCTCCCCCGCCGCCCTGGAGCGCGCGGCCCGTGTCCACGGCTCGGGCCGGCACGTGCCGGAGTTCTTCTCGCTGCCGACGGCGATCGACAACTCGCTGAAGAACCAGACGTACAACACCCCGGCCCTCGCGACCCTCTTCCTGCTGAACGAGCAGCTGAAGTGGATCAACGGTCAGGGCGGCCTCGACTGGTCCACGGGCCGCACCGCCGCCTCCTCGCGCACCCTGTACGGCTGGGCGGAGGCGTCCAAGTACGCGACCCCGTTCGTCGTCGACCCGGCGAAGCGCTCGCAGGTCATCGGCACGATCGACTTCGCCGACGAGATCGACGCCGCCGCCGTCGCCAAGGCGCTGCGCGCGAACGGCATCGTCGACACCGAGCCGTACCGCAAGCTGGGCCGCAACCAGCTCCGCGTGGCGATGTTTCCGGCGATCGACCCGGCGGACGTCGAGGCGTTGACGGCGTGCGTCGACTACGTGATCGAGAAGCTGTAGCCGCGGGCTCGTACGCGGACGTGCGGGGCGCTGACCGGCCGGTCGGCGCCCCGCACGCACGTTCGCCCGATGGTGTGACGATCCGCCTTACGGACGTTTGGGCCCCCCGCGTCCTACGATGATGCTCTCGACACCAGCCACCAGGAGGCCCGCATGTCTGCCGCAGCAGTCGAGCGTCCCTGCGACCCCTGCGACGGCGAGCTGCCGACGCTGCTCGAAGAGGCTGACAGCCTCATGGAGCGGCTTCCCGGCTACCGCGTCGAGATCATCGGAGGCGTCCTCACCGTGACCCCGCCCCCGGACGGTGCCCACGCCAGGGCACTCACCAAGCTCATGCGTCCTTTCCTGATGGCGGGCCTGGACGGAGGAGAGACGGAAGTCCTTCAGGCCGTAGGCCTGTGGCTGCCGGACGGCCCGGAGGATTTCGCTGTTCCGGACCTGGCTCTCGTCGACGCGGACTTCGAAGAGCATCTGGTCGAGTTCAACTGCTACGAGCCTGCCGTCTTCCGGCTCGTCCTCGAGGTCACATCCAGCAACTACCGGAACGACCTGCGGAACAAGGTTGTCGCATACGCGCAGGCCAAGATTCCCGTCTACGTGATCGTCGACCGCAAGCACAACCGGGTCCACGTCCTCACCAGCCCGCTCACCAGCGAATACGACAGTCACGAGGTGTACGCGCCCGGCCAGCAGATCATCCTCCCCTCGTCCATCGGTGCCGAGGTCAAGCTCGACGCGACCGAGTTGCTGAAGGCCGGGCAGCGGCGGACGGACACCGTCAGCGACTGAGCCGCTGGAAGCGCCGTACCGCCAGCGGCAGGAACACCGCCGTGATCACCAGCGGCCACACGACCGCCATCAGCAGCGGGTGCTCCTGGACCCAGCTTCCGTCGCTCGCCACCGGGTTGCCGAACAGCTCGCGGGCCGCGGCGGCCGTCGAAGAGATCGGATTCCAGGCGGCGATCGTGCCGAGCCAGTCCGGCATCGTCGAGGGCGGCACGAACACGCTGGAGATCATCGTGAGCGGGAAGGCCACCGCGTAGAGGCCGCCGGCCGCTTCGGTGGTGGGGACCAGCAGGCCCAGCAGGACGCCTACCCAGATCAGGCAGAACCGCAGGAGCAGCAGTAGTCCGAACGCGGCCAGTGACGCGCCGATGCCGGTGTCCGTGCGCCAGCCCATCGCGAAGGCCGTCGCGGCGAGGATCGTCAGCTCGGCGCAGGCCACGATCAGGTCGTTGACCCCGCGGCCGGTGACCACCGCGGAGGGCGCCATCGGCATCGAGCGGAAGCGGTCGACGACACCCTTGGAGGCGTCGGTGACGACCGCGATCGCCGTGTTCATGAAGCCGAAGGCCATCGTCATCGCGAACATGCCGGGCATCAGGAAGTCGCGGACGCTGCCGCCCTCCGGCGATTTCATCGCGCCGCCGAAGACATAGCCGTACAGCAGCACGGAGATGATGGGAAAGCCCAGCTGCCAGGCGATGAGGACCGGCTGGCGCTGGTAGTGCGTCAGCCCCCGCCGTACGACGTTCCAGCAGTCGGCGACCACCCAGAAGGCGCGGCCGTGCCGGTCCTCGATGCCGAGGTCCGTCACTTCGGTCGTGCTCATGCGGCTTCCTCCAGTTCCGTGCCGTGTCCGGTGAGGCGCAGGAACACGTCGTCCAGGCTCGGCCTGCGCAGTCCGATGTCCTCCACGTCGATCCCGTCGTCCTGGAGGGCCCGCGCCACCTCGGTCAGTGCGGCGACCCGGTCGGTGACCGGCGCGTGGACGCGGCGCTCGAACTCGTCCGTGGCCGGTTCGGTGTCCGCGACGCGGGCCACGGTCTTGGCCACGGCCGGCAGATCGGCGGCGTCCCTGGCGACGACTTCGATCCGGTCGCCACCGACCCGGTTCTTCAGTCCGTCGGGGGTGTCGTCGGCGATGGCGCGGCCCTGGTCGATGACGGTGATACGGGAGGCGAGCCGGTCGGCCTCCTCCAGGTACTGCGTGGTGAGCAGCACGGTCGTGCCGCCCGCGACGAGCCGGCGCACCGCCTCCCACACCTCACCGCGCGAGCGCGGGTCGAGTCCGGTCGTCGGCTCGTCCAGGAACAGCACGTCGGGCGCGAGGATCATCGACGCGGCGAGGTCGAGCCGGCGGCGCATGCCGCCGCTGTACTTGCCGGCGCCCTTGTCGCCCGCCTCCACCAGGTCGAACTGCTCCAGCAGTTCGGTGGCCCGGTGTGCCGCGCGCCGCCCGCCGAGGTGGAAGAGGCGGCCGAACATCTCGAGGTTCTGCCGGCCGGTGAGCACCTCGTCCACGGCGGCGTACTGGCCGGTGAGTCCGATACGGCGGCGCACCCGCCGCGGGTCGTGCCGGACGTCGACCCCGGCCACCCGCGCCCGTCCGCCGTCGAACCGCAGCAGGGTCGCGAGGACCCGTACGGCGGTGGTCTTGCCCGCGCCGTTCGGCCCGAGCAGGCCGTGCACCGTGCCCGGGCGCACGGCGAGGTCGAAGCCGGCCAGTGCGTGTCTGTCCCCGTACCGCTTCTCGATTCCTTCGGCCAGCACTGCGTATTCGTCCACGTCCGTCCCCTTCGAACCAAGCAACCGAGTACACCGTACCCAGATGAGAGTACACCGTACCCAGTTCTTGCGCACGGGATTAGGGTGAAGCCATGACGACGACGGAGACGAGTGGCAGCGGCGACATCCGGCGCAGCCTCGAACTGCTCTGGGGCACCGGCGAACGGCCCTCACGCGGCCCGAAACCGGGCCTCAGCCTCGACCGGATCGTCACTGCCGCCGTGGAGATCGCCGACGCGGAGGGCCTCGCCGCGGTCTCGATGCGCCGCCTCTCCACCGAGCTCGGCACCGGCACGATGTCCCTCTACCGGTACGTCCCCGGCAAGAGCGAGCTGCTCGACCTGATGCTCGACCGGGTCACGGGCGAACCGCTGGACAGCCAGGAGGATGCGCCCGGGGACGCCGACTGGCGGGACGCGGTGCGGGCCATGGCCGACGCGTACCGCACACTGCACCGCGCGCACCCGTGGCTGCTGAAGGTCAACCAGTCCCGCACGGTCCTCGGCCCCAGCGCCCTGCGCGGCCTCGAGACGTCACTGGCCGCACTGCACGGCATGGGCCTGCGCGACCCCGAACTGATCTCGGTGATCATCGCCGTGCAGAGCTTCGTCTCCGGTATCGCGCGCATGGAACTGGAGGCGGCGGAAGCGGCACAGCAGACGGGGCAGAGCGACGCGGAGTTCTGGAGGAGCCAGGAGCCTTTCCTCGACCGGGCCATGGCGACCGGCGACTACCCGCGGCTCGCGGGCCTGTCCGAGGACGCGTTCGGCTCGGACTTCGACCACTTCGCCTTCGGTCTCGACCGCCTGATCGACGGCTTCGAGAAACTGGTACGCGAACGGGCCGCGGACCGCGGCTAGGCCGTGTTCTGGAAGTTTCTGCTCGGCCGGCGCCCGCTGCACCGATCCCGACGCGCGTGCGCCGGCACTCCCGGGAACTGACCGACGCGGCCGTGAGCCGGCGAAGTCCGCCACCCGACGGCCGCGGGCGACAGGACGACGGCCGCACGGACGATCATTGCGCATCCGCCGTCGCCCCGCACGGAATCGAGCAGCAGAGCCTCAGCGGATCACGCGTCGGGGTTGATGCCCTGGGCGGTCTTCTTCAGCCGGTCGATCTGGAGCTTCGCGAGGTCGTTGCAGTCCGGCTTCTCCACGAAGGTACCGTCACCGTTCACCACGACGACGACGCTGCCGATCCGCATCATGACCGTGGTCTCGCCGTCGGCGTCCTCGAAGGCTTCGGTCTCCTCGGCGCCCGCGTCGATCTCGACCGGCTTCGCCTTCTCTCCGTCCTTCTCGGCCTTCCTGCGCTCCTCGGCTACCAGGGCCTTGTACGTGGCGCTGCCGTCGCCCGGGGTCTGGAAGGCCAGGATGCCGAAGTCGACCTCACCGTCGCAGTCGGAGCTGTTGCTCCGGCCGCTGTCGTCCGTGTCGAAGTCGGTGGCGCCAATGCTGAGCAACCCGCCGCAGTTGGACTCGGTCGAGTCGGCGCAGTCCTCGACGGCCTCGTCCCCGTCCTCGACCCTGATGTCGTCGCACCCCGTTCACCCCGAGATCACGGGCAAGGAACGAAGCCCACTTCCACAACACGCCCTAGTCGCGGCGCCGCCTCAGCGCCAGCACCAGCACTCCCGCGCCGCCGAGGACGAGCAGCCCGTACGTGGTGGCGCCGCCCTCGCCGTCACCTCCGGCGGCCGTGCCGTCACCCGGACCTCCGGACTTCGCACCGTCTTCCCTCGCACCGTCTTCCTTCGCCCCGCCGGAGCCGTTCCCGCCACCGCCTTCGACCGCCACCGGCTCGACGGGGCTTGCCTCCCCCTCCGTGCCGAACAGCAGCGTCGTGCCGTCGAGCGTGTACGTCACCGACTCGGACTGCGCCTGGATCGGCCCGCGCACCCGGTGGTCCGCGCCGGGGCGGCCGTCCTGCCAGGCGTATCCGCGGGCACTGAAGTACGAACGGAGTACCAGCTCCTTCCCGTCCGGCGAGAAGGCGCCGTCGGTCACCCACGGCACCTCCCCGATCCGCCGGAAGACGTTGACCTGCCCCGTCCGCAGCGTCACCGGGCCTTCGTAGAGGCCGCCGCCGTCCTCGTTCTTCGACGCGATGTAGACCCGCCCGGTCTTCGGGTGCACCATCAGCGCCTCGGCGTTGCGCGCCCCGTCGGCGTACTTCACGTCGAACTGCGTGGCGTCCACGGTCTGGTCGCGCAACCGCTCCGGCTCGGGGAAGCGGTAGATCCAGACGTGGTCCCAGCTTCCGTCGAGGTTGTCGCCGATGTCGCCGACGTAGACGGCGCCGTCGGGTCCCACGGAGATCGCCTCCATGTCCCTGGGCTCGCCGACGCCCCGCATCGTGATCGTGGCGACGGTCTCGCCCGTCCTGCCGTCGACGGCGAAGACCCGCGGCTTGTCCTGATCGTTGTGCGTCCAGTAGATCCCGGGGTGCGCCCGGCTCGCGGCGAGCCCGCTGGACTCGGTGATGCGCGGGTCCTTGATGGTGAACCCGGAGTGCTCGTCGGCGGCCGCGGGCACGGCGGCGGCCAGCACGAGGGCGGCCGCGAGGCCGGTGACGTACGGAAGCGAACGCATGGCCCAAGCCTGCCACCTCCGCCGGCCGGACCCTACGGGTGATCGGCGGTCGCCAGCCACGCCACGCTGCGCAGCCGGACCGCGCCGTCCCGCTCGTACCCGCGCAGGATGCCGGCCAGTTCGCGCCGGGCGCGCTCGCCCGTCTCCGGGTCGACCTGGCTCAGCAGATGGCGGCCCGGTCCGGACCCCATGAGGAACCCGGTGGCGTCCTCCGCGTCCCGGCCCCACCTGCCGTACGCCTCCACCCGCTCGATCCCGATGCCGGTGAAGCCGCCCGCGGTCAGGACCTCGCGGACCCGGTCCGGGTCGGCCAGCGAGAACATTCCGGGGCCGCCGGTGGCGCCGAAGCCGCCCATGGGGAGCAGCCCCCGCAGGCCCACCAGCGCCTGGATCCAATCGTTGCCCTCGCCGTCCGCCGCGACGACGAACGCCGCCCGGCCCCCGGGGCGCAGCCCGCTGCCGATGTTGGCGAACGCGGCCGCCGGATCGGCGAAGAACATCACGCCGAAGCGGCTGAGGACCACGTCGAAACCACGCCCCGCCAGCGGGTGGACCTGGGCGTCACCGTGCTCGAAGGTCACGTTCCCGATGCCCTCGGCGTGGGCGGTGACCCGGGCGCGTTCGAGCATCGGGCGGGACAGGTCCACTCCGGTGGCGCTGCCTTCCGCCGCGCGGCGTGCGGCGAGCCGGGTGGTGGCGCCGGCGCCGCAGCCGATGTCGAGGACCGCGTCCGCGGGGAGGATGGCGGCCGCGGTGAGGAGGACGTCGTCGAACCCCTCGTTGATGGCGTCCCAGCGGTCCTGATTACGGGCCCAGTGGGTGCCCTCGTACCCGTTCCACGCCTGCTCCTGCTCGGTGTTCACAATGTGGGCCATGGCGGCGCCTCCTGGTGTCGCGACTAGAATGGGCGTATGCCCAAACAGTATGGGCGCTCGCCCATACTGTCCACCGCGACACCACCGAAGTCCGGAAGGTCTCGAATGTCACCCCGTGGAGTAGCCGTCCCCGATGCCCGCGAGCGTCTCTTCGCGGCAGCCGAACGCGTCGTGACCCAGGGCGGTCCCGGCGCCCTGACCAGCCGGGCAGTCACCGACGAGGCGGACTGCTCGAAGGGGCTGCTGCACGCCCACTTCCCCGGCGGGCTCGACGAGTTCGTCGCGGAACTGGTCCTGGACCGGTTCGCCCGCACGGCCGCGCTGGCCGCGGAGCTCCCCGCCCGGGCGGGCCAGGACACCGTCACCGCCAATCTGACCGCCGTCGCCTCCGCCCTGCTCGACTCCGCCGGCCCGGCCCTCGCCGCCGTGGCGCTCACCCGGCCGGGCGCCGCGCTGCGCTTCCGCGACGCGATGGCCGCCGGAGCGCCGGGATTCGCCGCCGTCCAGGAGTCGGTCGCCGCCTACCTGCGCGCCGAGCGGCGCGCCGGCCGGGTCGCCGGCGAACTGGACCCGGAGGCCGTCGCCCTCGCGCTCGTCGGCACGGTCCACCATCTGCTGATGACGACCTGGTCCTCCGCCGACCCCGACCCGCGCGAGCAGATCGGCCGGCTGATCCCGGCACTGACGGGCAGCGGCAGGCCCCGGGCCGAGAGTTGATCCCGGCGCTGACGGGCCGCGGCAGACCACCGCCCGTGTTCAGCCTCACATCGCCGACAGGTGCCGGGTTACCGGCGGGTTCGGCGATGATGGCGCCCATGCGCTTTCTGTTCGTCGGCGATTCCATGACCATCGGAAGTGCCGGTGACCACAGCTGGCGCTACCGCATGTGGCAGCACCTCGTCTCGACCGGTGTGCCCTTCGAGATCGTCGGGCCGCGCCGCGAGCTGTACGACATCGTCGCGGACGCGCCCGTGTCCCACGCCTACGCCGACCCCGCCTTCCCCGCGGACGCCCGCCGGCACCTGGCCGGATGGGGCGAGGGCTGGCTGCACATGGCGCCCGTGATCCGCGAGACGGTCGCCACCGAGCGGGCCGACGTCCTGCTGGTCTCGCTCGGCCTGATAGACCTTGGCTTCTACACGAACAGCGACCAGACGGCGGCGAACGCCCGCGCGTTCATCGCCGAGGCCCGCCTCGCCAACCCGCACGTCCGGATGGTCCTGCTCCCCGTCATCCCGAACGTCCGCGCCGAGTCCGACGCGCCGTTCGCCGCCGAGTGCCTGCGCTTCAACGTGCTGCTCGCCAAGGCGGTCGCCGATCTGGACACGCCCGCGTCCCCGATCCTGCTCGCCTCGCACCCGGCGTCGTACGACATCCACACCGACACCTACGACGGCACCCACCCCGGCCCGACGGGCGAGATCAAACTGGCCGGGGCCTTCGCGACGGCGATGCACCAGGCGTGGGGACTGGGCGGGGCGTACGCCGCGCCCTGCCCCGCCCCGACCCCGACCTGACCCGCCGCGCCCTACCCCGACCCGACTCGGCCTCAACCGCCCTGCCTCGCCCCCGACCCGGCCCGGCCTCGACCGCCGTGGGCCGGCCGCGACCTGACCCGGCTGCGACGCCGCCCTTGTGCCGAGGTGCGCCGTTCGATGCCGCCGCGCTACCGCCCCGCCCGTGCCAGGACGTCCAATACGGCCTGCGTGACGACGTCGGGTCGGCTGCTGTGGAAGTGGTGGCCCGCCGCCGGGACCACCGAGTGTTCACCCGCCGGGGCCGACAGGGCGACGGACTTCTGCAGTTCGGTCCACCGCCGTCGCATGCCGTCCGGCATGCCGCGGCTCGCGCTCAGGACGGTCACGGGCACGTCCGGCAGGCTCGACGCGGCGCGGCGGCGCCGGATCTCGGCCGCCGCCTCGTTGATCATCCGGTTCTCGCCCACGGCGGAACGGACCTGCTGCCTGCCGCCCGAGGCGGCGAGCCACGCGTCGACCAGCAGGTCCCGGACGCGCGGGTCGTCGGCCGTGCGGGCGGCCTCACGCAGGGCGTGCCGGTGCCTCGACCGGCCGGTGAGCCGGAGAGCGGTTCGGGCCGCGAGCTGACGCGCGTGCATCCCTTCGGCGACGCGGCCGAGCCACGGCTGGAACTCCTCGTGCGCCGGATCGAGCAGTACGAGCCCTGCCACCAGGCCCGGTTCGGCCCACGCGACCAGCTGCGCCAGCAGGCCGCCCCAGCTGTGGCCGACGACCACGCACGGGCCGTCGCCCGCCCGGGACAGCAACGCGGCCAGATCCTCGACCGCCGAGTCGAGGGAGAGCCGATGCACCGGGTCGCTCGCGCCGAGCCCCGCCCGGTCGTAGGCGACGACCCTGGTGCAGCGGGCGAGCGGTGCCAGCACCGGAGCCCACGTCAGCGACGGCGTACCGCTCGCCGCCTCCAGCACGACCGCCGGCCCGCCCTTGCCCGCCTCGATCCAGCGCAACGCCCTTCCGTAGCGGTCCAGTTCACCCCGTAGCGCCCCGCCAGGGACCAGCGCCCCGACGGCCTTGGCAACCGCGTCGTCCACGACTTCCCCTCCAGATCTGCGTCCGGCGCTTGCGCCAACGAATCTGCGAGGCCGCTGGTTCCGGACGGGCCCGTTCCCGGCGGTGCGGCGTACTCCCGTGCCGCGTCAGGAAGTTGCCATCGCGGAGTGGTCGGGCGGCCGCTTTCGGACGGCGACGGAAAGGTGCTGTTGACCATGCGGCGGCCCGACTCCAGACTTCCCACGGTGACGGCGCGTAGTAGATTCGTCACTTGGTGCAACCTTCAAAGGTCGTTCCCCGACCACTCCCACAAATGGAGTCAACGATGTCGCACAACACCCGTACAGGCGCCCTCGCCGCGTCCTTCACCCTTGCCCTCGCCCTCGTCGGGACCGTCGCCGCCGCCACCGGCGCGGGCGCCACGACCGCGGCCGAGAAGTCGGTCGACCAGTCCGTCGCCCTGGTCGTCCCCGGCACCGAGGTCGCGGAGCTGTGCGCGTCGGGCGCCGTGAGCAAGTGCGTCACCGTCGCGACCGGCCCCAGCACCGTGACCGGCACGCTCTCCGTCACGGTCTCCATGCCGAACCTCACTCCGGTCGTCGAGACGCTGCCCTGCCCGAGCGGTTCGTCAGGCGTGGTCGTGCGGGTCGGCGCCGGCACCGAGGGCGGCAGCATGACAGCCCGCTTCCAGGGCTCCGCGTCCTCGGGTGATCTGCCGGGCACGTCGATGGACAAGACCGTGTCCGCGAGCGTGCCCGACGAGAAGGACGTGCTGACGGCGTCCCTCTGCCTCGCTCGCGGCTGAGGTCGGGGACATCCCCCACCGCGCGGCGGCGGGATCGCCGCACCGGCGGTGAGTGACAGGCAGCCAGGCAGGCCCGGTCGTAGTCCGTCCGGAGCGCCGTCATCGCGACGGACCCGGCCGGGGCCCTGCCGCCCCCAGGGTCGGGGGTGCGGGTCCGCCGCGCCCGCCGGTGCGGGGTCAGGTCCGCCGCGGCGCCTGGTGCGAAACGCGTCGACCGCCGCGGATGTCAGCCGGTGAGCAGGTCCGGGTTGTCGGCCAGGGCGGCCAGGTGCCCCCGCGGATCGGCGATCAGCCGACGCGTGGTGAGGTCGAGCATGCCCGCCACGCCGGAGATCTCCGCGGCGACCGTGCCGTCGTCCTTGACGATCTGCTGCTCGACCGTGAAGGTCTTGCCCTCCCCGTAGACGAACCGGCACGTCACCCGCACCTCGTCGCCGCCGCGCAGCTCGCGCAGGTACTTGACCGTCACTTCGAGCGCGACCGGGCCCACGCCACTGGCGAGCAGCTTCTCCTGGGGAAGGCCCGCCGCACGCAGCAGTTCCCAGCGTGCGTGCTCGGCGTACTGGAGATAGACGGCCTGGTTCAGGTGCCCCTGTGTGTCGAGCTCGTAGCCCCGCACGGTCACGTCGGCGAAGAAGGTCATGCGCGCGCCAACAACAGGACATGGCCCGCTATTCCCTGCGCCGGACCGACGCCGCGTCGCACCGTGCCGGAGACTTTTCGACGCGTGCTCGCTGGGCACCCGTCGTGGCGTCGGATGCATTCCACATTCCCGCGAGGGGAGGCCTCATGGCCGGAGAGCTGCGAGCCAAGGACATCATGACCAGCGGTGCCAAGTGCGTCGGTGCGCATCAGTCGCTCCACGAGGCGGCCAAAATGATGCGGGACCTGGGCGTCGGAGCCCTGCCGATCTGCGGTGACAACAACAGGCTCACGGGCCTGGTGACCGACCGGGACATCGTCATCACCTGCTGCGCCGAGGGCGTGGACCCGGCAGAGGTGCAGGCGGGTTCCCTGGGCGGCGAGCTGCACTGGATCGACGCGGAGGCGGACGCCTCCGAGGTGCTGGCGGCCATGGAGAACAACCACGTCAAGCGCCTGCCGGTGATCGACGTGGCCGGCGGTCACCGTCTGGTGGGCATGATCACGGAGGCGAATGTCGCCAAGAACCTGAGCGACGAGCAGATCGCGGAGTTCGCGACCCGCGTGTACGCGGAGGCGTAGCGGCCACCGCTGCCGTGCGACGGGGGCGCTCCCGTACGCCGCGTCACCGCGCCCGCCCTCGCACGGGCGCGGTGAGGTCGGCTGCGCGTCGCTGGTCCCCCGCTGCTTCGAGAAGGATCCGGGCGAGTTCGGCGGGCCGGGAGAACATCGGCCAGTGGCCGGTGTCCATCTCGACCAGCCGCCAGTTCTCGCCGGTGAGCAGCACGGCCACGTCGTCCGCCGGTTCGGGGCCGTCGAGCAGGCACTTGACGTAGGTCGCCGGAAGTCCGTCGAGCGGGCGCGCCAGGACGGCCGGTTCGGTGAGGGTGGCGCCCGGGTGCGGTGTCGCGCCGCCCACGAGGCGCGTGGTCTGCTCGTCGGTGAGGCCCTGTCCGTCGCACTCGGCGGCGGTCAGCGGAGCCCAGAAGCCGCCGTTGTCCGCGATCGCGGCCTCCAGTTTCGCCGGGCCCTGCCACCAGCCGGAGGCGAACGACTCTCCGTCGGCCGGTACGTCGGAGTCGACGAAGACCACACGCGCCAGCCGGTCGCCGATCCGCTCGGCGGCCTGGCCGACGGGAATGCCCGAGTAGCTGTGGCCGACCAGGACGACGTCCCTCAGGTCCAGCCGCTCGACCTCGTCGACGATGTCCCGCACATGGGTCTGCTGCCCGGCGGCCACGCCCTGCTTGTCCGCGAGACCTGACAGCGTCAACGGGTGCGCTCCGTGGCCCGCTGCGCGCAGTCGCGGCACCACGTCGTCCCACGCCCACGCTCCGAGCCACGCCCCTGCCACGAGTACGAATTCCGTCATGGCGGCAACGTAGTGGAGACGTCCGACAGCCAGGCGCCGAGAGCGGCGAAGTCGGCGTCCGTCAGACCGAGTCGCGCGTCGACGCGCCGCAGCAGGGCCGGTCGGCGGTGGTGCGTCGCGACCCAGGCCCGGTCGGTGTCGGTGATCTCGTCGTCGACCCAGGCGAAGGGGCGTCCCGCTGCCCGTTCGACGAGGGTGCGGGTCTTCCAGTGCAGCCCGTCGCGTGCGTCCTGCTCGTCGGTGGCGGACCGCTCCGGCCAGGCCACCACGGGCAACGGCGGCAGTCCGAGCCTCGGCGCGACGCACTCGTTGGCGTCGGCCATCCAGGTCGTCGCCCAGACCAGCTCGCACGGCAGGGCCGCCAGCCGGGGCCCGTGCGAGGGGTCGATACGCGAGAGCAGCGGATTCCGGCCGGGCCCGCAGGGGTCGGGATCCGGCTCTTCGCCCCGGGCCGGATACTGCCGCGGCACCCCGCCGAACGGGATGAGCGGCCCGTCCACGTCGAGGAAGAGCAGCGGACGCGGCGCTGAAGTGGACACATCTGCAGGCTAGCGGGGCCGGCCCGGCCCTCGGTGGGGACGAGGACCGGGCCGGATCAGGGCGGGACGGACGGGGACGTGCGCGTCGTGGACCTTGCGCGTCGGGACCGGTCGTGGTCGGGCAGGCGTCAGAAGACGAACGGTCCCGGGTTCTGCGGGGACGTCGCCGTGCACTCGGCCGTGATGCCGAAGACCACCACCGTGAGGGACTTCGCCTCGAGGCTGTCGCCCGCCGCGACCGTGCCGTCGAGCGGACCTGTGGAAACGGCGCCGCCGGCCGGGATCGCGGGGTTGGAACTGCCGGTGAACGTCGTCGTGCCGGTGCCGTTCTTGTCCAGCGTGAGCGTGGACCGGACGGAGTTCGCCCCGATGGGGATGGGAGCGGTGATGGCGTCCGTGGAGACCTCGATGGTCGCGGCCGTGCCGTCCTGCGTGGCCTTGAGCGTGGCCGTGCCGGAGCCGTACGAGCCGCAGTCGAACGACAACGTTGCCGTCTCCGGCGTCACCGCGTGTGCGACGGGCGCCATGGCGAGGGTGGTCGCGGCCAGCACGCCGAGGACGCCGAGGCCGCTGCGCTTCAGGGTGGTTCGCTCGGTGGTCTTCATGGGGGGATCCGCCTTCGTGTGGGGGTCACGGGCTGGTGGTGGCATTGCGGCACGAGGGACCCCGGAAGGGAAGAGGGACACAGCCGTCAGGCACCACAACGGCCGGATCCCGTCCCTCTCAGAGCTCGGCCCGCGTCAGACGGTTGGCGAACGTCGACATCGTGTACGTACCGATGCCCATGACCACCTCCAGCGCGTTCTGCGAGGTGAAGCCGTGGGCGAGGAAGGCGCGCAGTTCCGCGTCGCCGACCGCGCCGGCGGTACGGAACACCTCGAGGGTGAACTGCCGTACCGCTTCGAGCCGTTCGTCGTGAAGCGCGCGCTCCTCGCACAGTGCCGCGATCAGCTCCTCGGACGCGCCGAGCGCACGCAGCTTGCCGGTGTGCATGGCCACGCAGACATGGCATCCGTTACGCGTGGCGAC
Source organism: Streptomyces peucetius (assembly GCF_025854275.1). Taxonomy (NCBI): domain Bacteria; kingdom Bacillati; phylum Actinomycetota; class Actinomycetes; order Kitasatosporales; family Streptomycetaceae; genus Streptomyces; species Streptomyces peucetius. The sequence continues at coordinate 3,516,308 of NZ_CP107567.1, forward strand.
CGTCATCACGACCACCTCCCGGGCCATGGGGTCGAGCGTCGTCGCCTCGAAGGCGGCACTGAGCCTGAGGAACCCGTCCAGGAGATGCGGGGAGGCGGCCAGCCTGGCGACGGCGGGCGGCAGATGGCCGAGCCGCTTGACGGTCGACTCCATGGCTCGGCGGGAGGCGGGCGGCGCGGAGTCCAGGGTGTGCTCGGTGAACATGGGGCCACTCCTACAATGGACAACATGGTTGACGAACCCGACCCGCAAAACGTAAACCAGGTTGTCGAAGCGCGCAAGGCGCTATCCGGGCCGCCCGCCGCACCCGAGCCGCCCGGCTACGAGCTGCCGCTGCTCCTCTTCGCCGGTTTCCGCTCCCTCATCGACAAGCTGCACGCCGAACTCGCCCGCCAGGGCCACCCCGACGTCCGCCCCGCCCACGGCTTCGCGATGCAGGCCATCGGCACGGACGGCGCCACCGCCAGCGACCTCGGCCGCCGCCTCGGCGTCTCCAAGCAGGCCGCGGGCAAGACCGCCGACCGCCTGCTCGCCCTCGGTTACGCGGAACGCGCGGCCGACCCGGCCGACGCCCGCCGCAAGCTGATCCGCCTCACCCCGCACGGCCTGGACGCGCTGGCCCGCTCGGCCGCGATCTTCGACGCGCTCCGGGACGAGTGGGCGCGGGCGATCGGCCCCGACCGCCTGCGCGACCTAGAATCCGCCCTGCGCACGGTCACCGGGCCGGAGAGCTTCCGCCTGGACGCGGCGGGCTGGCTGGGCGGCACGTGACGCAGTTCGACAGCCGTGACCCGGTCACCGTGCGTATCGTTTTGCCGCGCGGTTGCCGGCGTGGCTGCGGCAGCCGGGGAGAAGCGCCACGATGACCGCCTTGGACGAGCGCAGGATCGAAATGGCCGAGAACAGCGACGAACGCACACTGGACGAGATGTTCCAGTGGCTCGAATCCGCCCCCGAAGGATTCAAGGTCGAGATCGTCGAGGGGGCCGTCTTCATGTCGCCGCAAAGGGGCAACCACTGGCAGATCATCGCGGACATCTACGAGCAGCTGCGCGAGAAGTACCCGCGCAAGCGCGTGAAGTCGGACGTGCGCGTCGACTATCCCGGCCACTTGAACGGCTTCGCCAGTGACGTGACAGCGATGGCGGAAGGCGCAGCCAAGACCGACGACGGCCGCTGGCGTCACCAGGACGTCGAGTTCGTCGCCGAGGTCATCTCCAAGGGCACCGGCCAGAACGACTACGGCCCGAAGAAGCGGGCGTACGCCACCGCGGGTGTCCCCGTCTACTTCGTCGCGGACCCGTACCAGCGCAAGTGCCACCTCTACACGGACCCGAGCGACGGTGACTGCACGTCGGACACGATCGTCACCTTCGGCAAGGACGTCGACCTCACCAAGACCCCCGTCGGCCTCACCCTGACCACTGCAGGACTTCCCCCACGAGTGACCTCCGACGGCCCGGAGATCACCGTGTCGTAACGGATCGCCACCCGTGTACAACCGGCCGTCCCCCTCATCGATCTGGTCATCGAGCGCCGCACACGCATCCCCCGCGCTCCGCCAGGCCCAGGAGGACGACCCGCCGTGCCGCCGTCACGACCAGCCCGCCAGAGACGCCGCCTCGCCATCGCCGGCACGCTCGTCGCCACGCTCACCGGTGGACTGCTCGCCGCCACCGCCGGCACCGCCGCCGCGGCGGCCGTACCCGCGGCCCTGCCCACCGGCACCCAGGCCGACTTCAACGGCGACGGCTTCGCCGACCTCGCCGTCGGCGCGCCCCTCGCGGACGTCGGTACCAAGGACAACGCCGGCGCGGTGGTCGTGCTGTACGGATCGGCGAACGGCTTCTCCGGCGCCAGGCGCGTGATCGTCCACCAGGACACCCCCGGAGTGTCCGGCGCGGCCGAACCGGGCGACGCCTTCGGGCGGTCCGTCGCCACCGGCGACCTCGACGGCGACGGCTACACCGACGTCATCGCCGGCACCCCGAGCGAGGCGGTCGGCGACCGCGGCCGCGTCGGCGGGTCGACCGTCCTGTGGGGCGGCCCCAAGGGGCTGAGCGGGGCCTCCTGGCTGCCGCTCCCGTCGTATCTGAAGGACAGCTACGTCGGCCGGGGCGTCGCCACCGGTGACTTCGACGGCGACGGGCACACGGACGTCACCGTCACCGGCCACCGCGAGACCAGCACCTACTACGGCCCGGTGCAGCGCACCGGCGCCCCCGCCCGGCACGTCTCCGAGCCCCTCGGCACCAGGTTCACCACCGTCGCGGGCGACCTCAGCGGCGACGGGGCGGCCGAACGCCTGTACCCGTCTCTCATCACCGGCGACCCGGGCGGCACCATCGCCTACATCCGTCGGGACGGGAGCGGCATGAGCGCCGATCCGGAAGACGGCTACACCACCACCGAACTCACCGGCGCCGACGGCGACGCGTCCTCGATCGGCGACATCGACGGCGACGGTTACGGCGACCTCGTCGTGGGCGATGCCGTCGACCCGTCGGCCGCCAAGCCCACCGGCCACAAGGGCGGCCGGATCACCGTCTGGTACGGCGGCCCGAACGGCCCCGACCCGGCGCAGCAGCCCGGGGTCTTCCACCAGGACACCGCCGGTGTCCCCGGCGGCGGCGAGGCGAACGACCGCTTCGGCGCTTCCGTGTCGGTCTCGGACACCAACGGTGACGGTTACGCGGACGTCGCCGTCGGCGCGCCCGGCGAAGCCCTCGGCAGTGTCCGGGACGCCGGGGCGGTCACCGTGCTGTACGGGTCGGCCGCCGGACTGACCGCCACCGGCTCCCAGTTCTGGTCCCAGAACTCCGCGGGCGTCCCCGGTGGCGGCGAGACGAGCGACCACTTCGGCGGCGCCGTCCGGCTCATGGACGTCACCGGCGACGGCCGGGCGGACCTGACCGTCGCCGCCCCCGACGAGAACGACTCGGGCGCGATCATTCTGCTGCGCGGCAGCGCGTCGGGCGTCACGGCCTCCGGCGCGATGTTCCTGTCCGCCGCGGCCGTCGGGCTCACCGTGAGCAACCAGGGCTGGTTCGGCTCCGCCCTCGGCGCACCGGCCGAACAGCCCCGCCCGAAGGAGAGGTTCGCGGACGACTTCAACGGCGACGGCTACCGCGACACGGTCGTCGGCGCACCGCTGGCCGAAGTCTCCGGCCGACGCGAGGCGGGCGCGGTCACCGTGCTCTACGGCGGCCCGGCGGGTCCCACCGCCACGCGCCGCCAGACACTCACGCAGGCGTCCCCCGGTATTCCGGGCGGCCCCGAGCAGAGCGACCAGTTCGGTCACTCGGTCGCGTCCGCCGACTTCGACGAGGACGGCTACGCCGACCTGGCCGTGGCCACTCCGTACGAGGACCACGGCACCACGACCGTCGACGCGGGCATGGTCACCGTGGTGTGGGGCGGCCCGCGCGGCCTGTCGGGCGCGACCGGGGTGGACGTGTCGCAGGGATTCGACCTCACGGGCCACGGCGACTGGCTGGGCATCGACCTGGCCGCCACGGGCGGCGCGCCCTACGCCCACGCCGAGCTGCTGATCGTCGGAAACCGTGCGGCTGCCCTGGTCGGCCCGTTCACCCGGGACGGTAAGGCCGCCGCGGTGCGCCCCCAGAATCCCGTCTCGAGCATCGTCGGCGCGGCCTCCGGCGACCTGAACGGCGACCGCACCGCCGACCACGTGCTCGTCGCGCCGCTCTCCGACGGGTCGGTCTACGTCAACCCCGGTGAGAGCACGGGCAACACCCCGGAGCGGCTGCCGTACGACGCGACCAACGCGGCCATCGGCGATGTGAACGGCGACGGCTTCGACGACCTGGTGGCGGGCGCGCCCTACAGCCTGAGCGAATCGGACGGCCCCACGGTCCACAAGGGCGGTCAGGTCGCCGTCTGGTTCGGCAGCGCGTCCGGGATCGACGCCACGACGACCGCGCGCGTCCTGCACCAGGACACGCCGGGTGTCCCGGGCGCCGCTGACGGCGAGTTCGGCACCGACGTGACGGTCGGCGACATCGACGGGGACGGCATCGACGACATCGCCGTGGGCGACCCCAACAAGTGGGTGAACGGACGTGCGGAGGCCGGCAGCGTCACCGTCCTTCCCGGTCGCGCCAACGGGCCGGACGGCACCGGTGCCTACGTGCTGACACAGGACTCCGCCGACGTGCCGGGGGCCGCGGAGGACAGCGACCTGTTCGGGTACCGGGTGCGGCTGGCGGACATGACCGGCGACGGCAGGGCGGATCTGATGGTGAGCGCTCCGGGCGAGAACCTCTTCGAGGGCGCCACGGTGTTCCTCCGCGGCAGCTCGTCCGGGCTGCGGACCGCCGGCTCGACCATGATCATGGCCAACCACGCCGGTCTCACGCAGAGCGGCCACCGGGGCTGGGGCGACGAGATCGCCCCGTAGCACCGCCGAAACCGCCTCACCCCTCAGGACCGGACGCCTCCGCGCGTCCGGCCCTGAGCCGTTTCCGCGTCGTCACCGGGTAAGTTCTTGCCGCCCGTCGCATGACGATGTACACACAACCGTCTTGGCATGTTCACCCCACCTCCGCGCCGCGCTGAAATGCTTTTCGATGTCCTCATCGATCGCCACCCGCGCCGCCGGGCAGTTCTTCTGCCGATCCCCTGGGGCGCGGGTGCGCCCCAGGAGCAGGGAACCCCCACATGCTTCGACTCCGTATGCCCGCCCCCCGGTCCACGCTTCTCGCCCTGGCCGCCGGCCTGGCGCTGACCTGCGTGGCGACCACGGCCCCCGCAGCCACCCCCGAGACGGCGACGAATCGTTCCGCCACCACGCTGGACGACACGTACTACCAGGACGCGCTCGGCAAGTCCGGGCCGGCGCTCAAGGACGCGCTGCACACGATCATCAGCGACCAGTCGAAACTGTCCTACTCCCAGGTCTGGGACGCCCTCAGGAACACGGACCAGGACCCGGACAACTCCTCCAACGTGATCCTCATCTACGCGGGTCGATCCCAGAGCAAGTACGACAACGGCGGCGACATCGGCGACTGGAACCGCGAACACGTCTGGGCCAAGTCCCACGGCGACTTCGGCACGTCGACCGGCCCCGGCACCGACATCCACCACCTCCGCCCGTCGGACGTGCGGGTCAACTCCATACGCGGCAACAAGGACTTCGACCTCGGCGGCAGCGAGGTCGACGGCGCCCCGGACAACTACACCGACTCGGACTCCTTCGAGCCCCGCGACGCGGTCAAGGGCGATGTCGCCCGCATGATCCTCTACATGGCCGTGCGCTACGAGGGCGACGACGGCTTCGCCGACCTCGAACCGAACGACCGGGTGAGCAACGGCTCACAGCCCTACATCGGCCGACTGTCGGTCCTCAAGCAGTGGAACGAGCAGGACCCGCCGGACGCCTTCGAGCAGCGCCGCAACCAGGTCATCTACGACCGGTACCAGCACAACCGGAACCCGTTCATCGACCACCCGGAGTGGGTCGAGGCCATCTGGTAGGCCGCAAGGCCACTTCTTCCCGTGCCTCCCGCGGCGCCCTGCCGAGCCGCGCCGCGGGAGGCGCGCGCCCCGGACCCCGAATGCCCTTGCTTCGAGCGGACTCGAAGGCGTTGGCTAGGGCCTCATGAAGTACACGCAGCTCGGACGCACGGGACTCAAGGTCAGCCGCATCGTCCTCGGGACGATGAACTTCGGGCCTCAGACCGACGAGGCCGCAAGCCACACCATCATGGATGCCGCGCTCGGCGCGGGCATCAACTTCTTCGACACCGCCAACGTCTACGGCTGGGGCGAGAACAAGGGCCGCACCGAGGAGATCATCGGCACCTGGTTCGCCGGTGACCGCAGCCGCCGCGACAAGGTCGTCCTCGCGACCAAGGTCTACGGCAACATGGCCGGCGACGGCGACCCGTGGCCGAACCACGACCGGCTCTCCGCCCTCAACATCCGCCGCGCGGTGGACGCTTCGCTGAAGCGGCTGCAGACCGACTACATCGATCTGTACCAGTTCCACCACATCGACCGCCGCACCCCCTTCGAGGAGATCTGGCAGGCGATCGACGTCCTCGTCCAGCAGGGCAAGATCCTCTACGCGGGCTCCTCCAACTTCCCCGGCTGGGGCATCGCCAAGGCCAACGAGACGGCCCGCCGCCTCGGTTCGTACGGCCTGGTCAGCGAGCAGTGCCTCTACAACCTCGCCGAGCGCCGCGCCGAGATGGAGGTCATCCCCGCCGCGCAGGACTACGGCCTCGGGGTCATCCCGTGGTCGCCGCTGCACGGCGGCCTGCTCGGCGGCGTGATCAAGAAGGAGAACGAGGGCAGGCGCCGGGCGACCGGACGCTCCGCCGACGCGCTCGCCAACAGCTCCGTCCGCGAGCAGGTGCAGGCGTACGAGGACCTGCTCGACAAGCACGGTCTCGAACCGGGTGAAGCGGCGCTGGCGTGGCTGCTGACCCGGCCGGGTGTCACCGGCCCGATCGTCGGCCCGCGTACCGCGGACCAGCTCGCGTCCGCGCTGCGGGCGGTCGAGCTGGAGCTGTCCGAGGAGGTGCTCACGGGCCTGGACGAGATCTTCCCCGGGCCCGGTCCCTCCCCGGAGGCCTTCGCCTGGTGACGTGCACGGCGGCGGCCGTGGCGGGTCGGTGCAGGACCTACCGGCCCACCGCGGCCGCCACCGCGACGATCACGAACATGAGCACCAGCGCGGCGGCCATGATCTGGTTTCTGGTCTTGGGGTTCACCCGTCGAGGTTAACCCGCGCCGCCGAGCGGCCAGGAACCGGCCACTTCGTACCGCGGCTGCTCGCCCTGTACGCCGCTGACCGGCAGATTGCTGCGGACGAGGGCGAGCTGCCCCACCTCCCAGGCCGTGCCCTCGAAGCCGTCGAGCGCGTCGACGTACGGGCGCAGGTCGGCGGCCAGGCGGGCGCGGGCGATCGTGAGGTGCGCCTGGTAGCGGCGGTGCTCCTCCATTTCGACGCCGGCACGCCGGGCCGCGGCGTCCGCGCGCTCGGCCAGCAGCCGCATCTGCTCGATCCCGCCCGCCGCCCCGACCCACAGCGCCCGGTTCCCGAACCGCCCTCCACGGTGCAGCCGCAGCGGGAACGGCGCCGTCCGGTGCGCGGCCCGCGCCAGCCGGGCACGGAGGTCGGGAACGAACTCGTCCCCGATCTCCCCCATGAACGCGAGCGTGAAGTGCCACCCGGCATGACCGGTCCACCGCAGGCTGTCGGCGTCGGGCAGCCGCTTCAGGGCGGCGACCTCGGTGGCGAGTTCGTCGACGGCCGTGGGGGTGGGGAGTACGGCGGCGAAGAGTCTCATGCCCCCCAGTGTGACGTGCGCGTGCCCTTCCCCCACCCCGCCCGCTGTGCCGATATGCGGCTCCGCCGCGGGGTCGGGGCATGCCCCGGACCCCGGTCCGCCCTCCGGGCGGTGCTCGGGGCTCCGCCCCGGACCCCGTACCGGCTTCGCGCGGTGGCCTCAATCTCCCCCTACGGCCTGGCGGCCGTGGGAGGTACCCCCAGCCGGGCTCAAATTGCCGCTGCGCGGCACCAGCCCGCCGGGCGGGCACATCCAGCCCCGCCGGCGCTTGAAGCGCGGGGACACCGGGCCACATCCAGCCCCGCCGGCGATTGAGGCGCCGGGTTCGGGGCGGAGCCCCGACAAGACCGGCAAGTTCCAGCCCCGCCGGCGTTTGAGGCGCGGGGGCCCGGGGGCGGAGCCCTCCGGAAACGGGTCCGGGCGGAGCCCGGTTCGGGAAGGGGCGGGTAGGGGACCAGCCCCGCGCAGCGGCCCCCGACCCGCGCGCCGCAGCGCGCTACGCCGCCGTCACCAACCGCTCCCGTTCCACGAACCGCACCCGCGGGTGCCCCCCGTACCAGCCGACCGACAGCCGCAGGCCGCCGACACGCGCCAGCATCAGGCCGACGCCGGCCGCCGCCGCCGCGGCCACCGCGCCGCCCGCGGCGAAGCCGACGCGCGCGCCGTAGGTGTCCGTGATCCAGCCGACGAGCGGCGCGCCCAGCGGCGTACCGCCGGTGAAGACCATCATGAACAGGCTCATGACCCGGCCCCGCATCAGCGGATCCGTCGCCATCTGGACGCTGGAGTTGGCCGTGACGTTGACCGTCAGGCCGAACATGCCGATCGGGACCATCATCACCGCGAAGATCCAGAAGGCCGGGGCGAAGGCCGTCACGATCTCCAGCACTCCGAACAGCACCGCCGCGCCGACCAGCAGCCGCAGCCTCGACGTGCCGCGCCGGGCGGCGAGCAGGGCGCCGGCCAGGGAACCGGCGGCCATCAGGGTGTTGAGCAGGCCGTATGTACCCGCGTCGCCGTGGAAGACGTCGTCGACGAACGCGGAGAGCCAGATCGGGAAGTTGAAGCCGAAGGTGCCGATGAAGCCCACGAGGACGATCGGCCAGATCAGCTCGGGCCGGCCGGCGACGTACCTGAGGCCCTCGCGCAGCTGGCCCTTGCCGCGCGGGGCGCGTTCGACCTTGTGGAGTTCACCGGCGCGCATCATCAGCAGCCCGGCGATGGGCGCGAGGAACGACAGGCCGTTGAGCAGGAACGCGTACCCGCTGCCGACCGCGGTGATCAGCACACCGGCGACCGCCGGTCCGACGAGCCGTGCGGACTGGAAGTTCGCGGAGTTGAGCGAGACGGCGTTGCGCAGCTGGTCGGGGCCGACCATCTCGGCGACGAACGACTGCCGCGCCGGGTTGTCGACGACGGTGACGAGGCCGAGTAGGAACGCCGTCAGGTAGACGTGCCAGACCTGGACGTGTCCGCTGAGCGTGAGCACGGCGAGCGCCAGGCCGGTGAGGCCCATCGCGGCCTGGGTGGCGAGCAGCAACTGCCGCTTGGGCAGCCGGTCCGCGAGCACCCCGCCGTAGAGGCCGAAGAGAAGCATGGGCAGGAACTGCAGCGCGATGGTGATGCCGACGGCGGACGCCGATCCGGTCAGGCTGAGCACCAGCCAGTCCTGGGCGATGCGCTGCATCCAGGTGCCGGTGTTGGAGACGACCTGTCCTGTCGCGAAGAGCCGGTAGTTACGGATCTTCAGCGAGCTGAACATGCTCTGCTTACGGGCAGGCCGGGCGGTCAGGGTGTCGGGGTCGGTCGGTGCGGGGGCGGAGTCTGCTCCGGATCCCGTACTCAAAGGGGTTCGCCTCCTCGGCGTCGGCGGTCATTGCAGATGCGCGAGCTTCTCCAGGACGGGGGCGGCTGCGCGCAGCTTCGCCCACTCCTCGTCGTCCAGGCCTTCGGCGAGCGCGGCCAGCCAGGCGTTCCGCTTGCGGCGGGACTCCTCGAGCATGGTCTCGGCCCGTTCGGTCTGGGTGACCACCTTCTGCCGGCGGTCGTCGGGGTGCGGCTCGAGCCGGACCAGTCCCTTGGCTTCGAGAAGCGCGACGATCCGGGTCATCGACGGCGGCTGCACGTGCTCCTTGCGGGCCAGCTCACCGGGGGTGGCCGAGCCGCAGCGGGCGAGGGTGCCGAGTACCGACATCTCGGTGGGACTCAGCGTCTCGTCGACGCGCTGGTGCTTCAGACGGCGGCCCAGCCGCATGACGGCGGAGCGCAGGGAGTTCACGGCGGCGACGTCTGCGGCGTCCGTGCCGTGGGACAGGTCAGGCATGTTCATTAGCATAACTCATTACCCAGTCTAAAGAAAGGCGCCACCGGGCCGGTCGCTCAGTCGGTCACGGGGAAGATGCACACGTCACCCATATGAGTGAGACACATCCGGAAAGTGACGCCGGGGCGGCCGGAGTGCGGCGACCCTGATGCGCATGGGATCGACAGTGCTCAGCCTGCGGATGGACGGTGAGTTGCTCGACCGGATCCGGCAGCATGCGGCGAAACGGCAAATGAGCGTCCAGGACTATGTGGTCCGGACGCTCATTCGCGACGACTTCGACGAGCGCTTCAAGGCGGCCGTCGACGAGACGGAGAAGTTCTACGACGTCACCTGAAGCGCGAGGCGACGCGCGACGGCGCGACGGCGCGACGGCGCGACGGGACTACGTGAGCCCCAGCGCCGGCATGGCGTACGAGAAGACGAACACCGCCGACACGACGTACATCGCCGCGGGCACCTCGCGCCCGCGCCCCGCCGCGAGCCGCAGCACACTGAAGGCGATGAAGCCGATGCCGATGCCGTGGGTGATCGAGTAGGTGAACGGCATCATCACCAGCGCCAGGAACGCGGGCGCGGCGATCGTGTAGTCGCTCCAGTCGATGTCCTTGATCGACCCGGCCAGGATCAGGAAGCCGACCGCCACCAGGGCGGGGGTCGCCGCCTGGGACGGGACCATCGTGGCGAGCGGCGTGAGGAACAGCGCCAGCGAGAACAGCAGACCCGTGACGACCGACGACAGCCCCGTGCGCGCGCCCTCGCCGACACCGGCCGTGGACTCCACGAAGCAGGTGTTGGCGGAGCACGAGGTGGCACCGCCCGCGGCGACGGCGAGGCCGTCGACGACCAGCACCCGGTTGATGCCCGGGTAGTTGCCTTCCTTGTCCATGAGATTCGCCTCGTCGCCGACGGCGAGGATCGTGCCCATCGCGTCGAAGAAACAGGACAGCAGCACGGTGAAGACGAACAGGGCACCGGTCAGCAGGCCGACCTTCTCGAAGCCGCCGAACAGGCTGACCTCGAAGAACAGCCCGAAGTCGGGCGTCGAGACCGGGTTGCCGGGCCACTCGGGCGTGGTCAGGCCCCAGGACTCGACGTCGGCGACGGCGTGGACGGCCATCGCGACGACCGTCATCACGACGATCGAGATCAGGATCGCGCCCGGCACCTTGCGGATGATCAGCGCGAGGGTGAGCAGCGTGCCGATGGCGAAGACGAGGACCGGCCAGCCGAGCAGATGACCGCCGGTGCCGAGCTGCAGCGGGACGGTGGTGTGGGCGGCGTCGGGGATACGGGTGACGAAGCCGGAGTCCACCAGGCCGATGAGCATGATGAACAGGCCGATGCCGATCGCGATGGCCTTCCGCAGGCCGAGCGGCACGGCGTTCATCACGCGCTCGCGCAGCCCGGTGGCCACCAGCAGCATCACCACGAAACCGGCGAGGACCACCATGCCCATGGCGTCCGCCCAGGCCATCTGGGGCGCGAGCTGGAGGGCGACGACCGTGTTCACGCCGAGGCCGGCCGCGAGCGCGATCGGGACGTTGCCGATGACGCCCATCAGCAGCGTCGAGAACGCCGCCGTCAGCACGGTGGCGGTGACCAGCTGGCCGCCGTCGAGCTGGTGCCCGTACATGTCCTTGGCGCTGCCGAGAATGATCGGGTTCAGCACGAGGATGTACGCCATCGCGAAGAAGGTGGCGAATCCGCCCCGGACCTCGCGGGCGACGGTGGAGCCGCGCTCCGAGATCTTGAAGAAGCGGTCCACGCCGCCGGTGGGCTCCGGGGGCGTGGGCGGCAGGCCGGGGGATTCGACCTCGGCGGTGGCCGTGGGGGACATGCGGAATGACCTCGTGACGGGGATGATTTTGCCGGTTCCCTGGAGGTTCATACGAACGAAACCGGTCGGACGCAAACTCGTTCAGTATGAACATATATAGGGAAGATCGGTATCTCCGCGCGTAGACCCCTGCGAGGGACCGCCCAGGGTCACCTCGCGACCGCCTCGCGACCGCCTCGGGAGCGGCCCGGGACCGGCCCGGGACGAACCCGGACCGCGACCTACACTGTCCGCATGATCCGTCCTTCATCGGGATCCCCCCGTCACGAGGCACCCGAACCCCTTGAGGGGCCGATCGTCGCCACCATCACCGGCGGCACGATCCTCTGGTTCGTGATGTTCCTCGTGCAGGTCCCCTTCTACGGCTGGTTCCACGACCGCGATCTGACGTGGTGGGTGTGGACCTGCCTGGCCGGCGCGGGCCTCGGGCTCATCGGCATCTGGTACGTCCGCAGCCGCGACGCGGCGATCAAGCGCGCACGGGCCGCCGAAGCGGCCGACGACGCCGAGCCCCGGGAGCCGGGCACGCCCGCCTGAGGCACCCCGGAGGCACGTAGTGCCCAGGGACCATTCGCGTCCTACCCCGGTCTGATCTTCCGCCGTTTCGGGCGGTGGTCCGGCACCGGCACCCGTAACGTCGAACCATGACTCAGCGGGCGGACATAGCAGCCGACGGCCCCGAGCGCGGGCCCCTTGCGGACACCGGCGCCGGCCGAAGGGCCACCGGTCTGACGTCCGCCGAGGTCGCGGCACGGGTCGAGCGCGGCGAGGTCAACGACGTACCCGTGCGCAGCTCCCGCTCCGCCGTCGACATCGTCCGCGCCAACGTCCTCACCCGCTTCAACGCCATCATCGGCGTGCTGTGGGTGATCATGTTCTTCGTCGCGCCGATCCAGGACAGCCTCTTCGGCTTCGTGATCATCGCCAACACCGGCATCGGCATCATCCAGGAACTGCGCGCCAAGAAGACCCTCGACTCCCTCGCGGTCATCGGCGAGGCGAAACCGAGAGTGCGGCGGGACGGCGTCGCCACCGCGATCAGCACCTCGGAGATCGTCCTCGGCGATCTCGTCGAACTCGGCCCCGGCGACAAGGTCGTCGTCGACGGCGAGATCGCGGAGGCGGACAACCTGGAGGTCGACGAGTCGCTGCTGACCGGCGAGGCCGACCCCGTCCTGAAGCAGCCCGGCGACCCGGTCATGTCCGGAAGCTTCGTGGTGGCGGGCGGCGGCGCCTTCACCACCACGAAGGTCGGACGCGAGGCGTACGCGGCGCAGCTCGCCGAGGAGGCATCCCGTTTCACGCTCGTCCATTCCGAACTGCGCTCCGGGATCTCCACGATCCTCAAGTACGTGACCTGGATGATGGTCCCCACCGCGATCGGCCTGATCATCAGCCAGCTGGTCGCCAAGGACAACAACTTCAAGGACTCGGTCGCGCGGACCGTCGGCGGGATCGTGCCGATGATCCCCGAAGGGCTGGTCCTGCTCACCTCGGTCGCCTTCGCGATCGGCGTGATCCGCCTGGGCCGCAAACAGTGCCTGGTGCAGGAGCTCCCCGCCATCGAGGGTCTGGCCCGGGTCGACGTCGTCTGCCTCGACAAGACCGGCACCCTCACCGAGGGCGGCATGGACGTCACCGAGCTGCGCCTGCTCAATGGTGCGCAGGAGCGGCACGTACGGGCGGTCCTCGGCGCGCTCGGCGCGTCCGACCCACGGCCGAACGCCTCGCTCCGGGCCGTCGTCACGGCCTATCCGGACGGCGGCGACCACAGCTGCACCGCCGCCCTCCCTTTCTCCTCCGCCCGCAAGTACAGCGGCGCGACCCTCGCGGACGGCGACGGCACGCGTTCGACCTGGCTGCTCGGCGCACCCGATGTGCTCCTGCCCGCCGGGAACCCGTCCCTCGCGGAGGTCGACGAACTCAACCGGCAGGGGCTGCGGGTGCTGCTGCTCGCGCAGGCGGAGGGCTCCCTGGAGGCACCCGCTGAGAAGACGGCCGCCGCCCTGGTCGTCCTCGAACAGCGCCTGCGCCCCGACGCGGCCGACACCCTGCGCTACTTCGCCGACCAGGACGTCGCGGCGAAGGTCATCTCCGGCGACAACGCGGTCGCCGTCGGCGCGGTCGCGGCCAAACTCGGCCTGCCGGGCGCCGACTCGACGCTCGACGCGCGCAAGCTGCCCGCCGAGCGCGAGGCGATGGGCGCGGAGCTGGACGGGGCCGCGGTCTTCGGCCGGGTCAGTCCGCAGCAGAAGCGCGACATGGTCGGTGCCCTGCAGTCCCGTGGCCACACGGTGGCGATGACCGGCGACGGCGTCAACGACGTCCTGGCGCTGAAGGACGCCGACATCGGCGTGGCGATGGGGTCGGGCTCCGAGGCGAGCAAGGCCGTGGCGCAGATCGTTCTGCTGAACAACAGCTTCGCGACGCTGCCGTCGGTGGTCGCGGAGGGCCGCCGGGTCATCGGCAACATCACGCGCGTCGCGACCCTGTTCCTGACCAAGACGGTCTACTCGGTGCTGCTGGCGATCCTGGTGGTCTGCAGCCAGGTCGAGTACCCGTTCCTCCCCCGCCACCTGACGCTGCTCTCCACCCTCACCATCGGCGTCCCGGCCTTCTTCCTCGCCCTCGCGCCGAACAAGGAGCGCGCCAGGCCGCACTTCGTGCGGAGGGTCATGCGGTACGCGATCCCCGCGGGCGTGATCGCGGCGACGGCGACGTTCGCCGCGTACCTGCTGGCCCGCGCGTACTACAGCGGCCCCGGCTCGCTGGCCGCGGAGACGAGCGTGGCGACGCTGACCCTGTTCCTGGTCGCGATGTGGGTCCTCGCGATCGTCGCCCGCCCGTACACGTGGTGGCGGATCGGTCTCGTGGCGGTGATGGGGCTGGGCTTCCTGCTGGTGCTGACGGTGCCGTGGCTCCAGGACTTCTTCGCGCTGAAGCTGGTGGGCACGACCATGCCGTGGACGGCCGTCGCCGTCGCGGCGGTGGGCGCGGCGCTGCTGGAGCTGTCGTGGCGTGTGGTGGGGCGGCGCTTCCCCGCCTGACGGGGCACATGCGAAGGCCCCGCCGCGCGCCGGGATCCGGCGGGCGGCGGGGCCTTGGCGGTGGCCGCTACTTCACGTAGTAGCCGGCGACGTCGGCGATCAGGTTCACCGAGCCCGCGTGGTTGTAGAACGACACACGGCCGTTGACCACCGGGACGACCACCAGGTTCGGCGCCGTCTGCCCCGCCACCACGTTCAGGTTCGACGCACTCGTCCGCGTCGTCCCGTTCGGATAGACGGAGATGTACGTCGTCGCCGTCGGACCCGTCGCCGTCACGTTCATGACCACGGCCGTCACACCCGACGCCGGAACACCGTTCTTCCCCGTCACCTGAAGCGTGACCGTCTTCCCGGCAGCCACCTTCGCCTTCGGCACACCCAGCCCGGTCCGCGTGTCCATGAACCGCGTCGGCGTCAGCGGCCGGTAGGTCGAGCCCTCGACGGACGACGTGAAGTACCCCTGCACATCCGCGATCAGGTTCACCGAACCGGCGTAGTTGAAGAAGTTCACCTTCCCGTTCACCACCGGCACGACCACCAGGTTCGGAGCCGTCTGCCCGGCGACCACGTTCAGGTTCGACGCACTCGTCCGCGTCGTCCCGTTCGGATACACCGAGATGTACGTCGTCGCCGTCGGACCCGTCGCCGTCACATTCATGACCACAGCCGTCACCCCGGAGGCCGGGACCCCACCGCGACCGGTCACCTGCAGCACGACCGTCTTCCCGGCGCCGATCTTCGCCTTCGGCACACCCAGCCCGGTCCGCGAATCCATCAACCGCGTCGGCTGCACCGGCTCGTACGTCGAACCCTCACCCGACGCCGCGAAGTAACCCGACACATCCGCGATCAGATGCACCGAACCCGCGTGGTTGAAGAAGTTCACCTTCCCGTTGACCACCGGCACCACGACCAGGTTCGGACGCGTCTCACCCGCCCGCACATTCAGGTTCGACGCACTCGTCCGCGTCGTCCCGTCCGGGTAGACGGAGATGTACGTCGTCGCCGTCGGACCCGTCGCCGTCACGTTCATGACCACGGCCGTCACCCCCGACGCCGGGACACCGCCCTTGCCCGTCACCTGGAGCGTGACCGTCTTCCCGGCACCGATCTTCGCCTTCGGCACACCGAGCCCGGTACGCGAATCCATCAACCGCGTCGGCTGCACCGGCCGGAACGTGCCTGTCAGCTCGGGCTGCGGAGGCGTCACCGTCAGGGTGCCCGCGGTCGTCTGCCATCCGCGGTGGGAGGTGACGCTCACCGTCCAGGTGCCGGCCGGCACGGCCCGCAGATCCACCTCGGCGGTCAGCGTCCGCCAGTCGGCGGAGACGCCGGTCACGGTGGCCGGGTGGCTCTTGCCGTCGGCGACGATCGCGACCGTGTCGCTCTCGTGCAGGGCCTCGCCGCGCACGGTGAGCTCGGCGGTGGTCCCGGCGGGCGCCGAGTCGGGCGTCACGGAGTCGGCGTCGAACTGCTCGCCGCCGCACCAGCCCGAGTAGCACGCGGTCTCCACCCGGTAGGACACCTGTGACGCCTTCTCCGGCAGCGACACCATCAGGAGCGCCGGGGCCTCCTTGCTGTCCCCTTCGGAGCGAAGGCTGCACGTGTACTCGTCGCCGGACCTCATGCAGTCGTCGGTCCAGCTGCCGTCGTACACCGACACGACGGCCCGGTCCGTTCCCCCGGAGGGGTTCGCGACGGTCACCTTCAGCATGTCGTTGCTGACCGTCGGCAGGACGGCGCACACCGCCGTGTGCTCCTCGGTGAGCGTGCCGGTCAGCGGAGCGTGGCCGTAGGCCGCGGAAGCGGCACGCGGGCACTCTGCGGCCGGACCGTCGGCTTCGGCGACGCGCCAGGCGTCCAGGCGGTGGTAGGCGTCGGGCGCCTCGAGACCGAGCGGCACCTGCATCACCACCTGGTAGGTGGTGGACCCGGTGACCACGCAGGACCGGTTGCGGAAGGAGCAGTCCGCGCTCCGCCCGTCGGCGCCCAGGGCCATGATGTTGAGCGTGCCCTTCGAGTCACGGACGTCGATCCGGACACGGTCGGTCGCCGCGGCGGTGGTGACCTTGTGGCAGCGCAGCGCCCCGGCGGTACCGCCGTAGACCCCCGGCTGGGACGGTCCGCCGACCGCGGTGGCCGCGCTCTTGGTGCAGCCCCACGCCGTCGAGGTGACGTCGCGCCGGCTCAGGGTGTAGGACGCGGCGGTGTCCTGGCCGGTGAAGACGACGGTGTGCGCCTTGCCCGGCGTGAGCGGGCAGACCGACCACCCGTTCTTCACCGAGTTCCGCTCGCACTTCAGCTCTCCGGACTCGTCGATGACGGAGAAGTTGGCGGGCGCGGTCCCCGACACGGTCCGCAGCTCGAAGAGTTCGGAGGCCGAATGGTCGGCGGCCGGGACGGCCAGGCAGTGGGTGAAGACCCCGCCGCCGGTGGTGAGCTCGGTCGCGTTGCTCGCGTCGCTGAAGGTGCTGCGCGGCATCACGGCGCAGGTGCCGGGCGGCGTGGAGTCGGTGCGCAGGAAGCTGATCGCGTACGGGCCCGGCTGCTCGCCGGCCTCGGCGTGGACGATCGCCCGGTACGGCGCGACGCCGGACAGCTGACAGTCGCCGGCGCGGAGCCCGCTCTCGTCGCACTGCAGCGCGCCGACGGCGTCCAGCACCTCGGCGCCGATGCGCGGCCCGGTGCCGGTGCGGGGCTGCCCGGAGATGCGGGAGTCCTTCGGCATGGGCAGTTCGAGGCAGTCGTACTGGCCGGCCACGAGGGTGCCCTCGTGTGTTCCCTCTGCCACGGGCACGCAGCCTTCGGTGCCGGTCCGGTCGAGGAAGGCCGTGCCGTAGCTGCCCTCGTAGACCCGGGTCGGGTCGCCCACCAGCAGCGTGTAGGAGCCTGCGGACGGGAAGGTGCACCAGCCGCCCCGGCAGACCTCGGTCGCCTCGCCGTCGTAGACGTACATCCAGAACTGGCTGTTGAACTCGTCGACCGGGTTCACCAGATAGCGGCCCGCGGCCGGCACCGTCAGGACGCGGCAGCGCACCTCCCCGGTCGGGGAGGCGGGCGGGGCGCCGTAGCGGCCGACGGTCACGGTGGGGCAGCCCTGCGGATCGCTGAGACGCGCGACCTGGAGCTGGTAGTCGACCGACTCGCTCTCACCGGTCACATACGTCAGTACCCGGTACGGTCCGTCGCCCGGAAGGGCACAGCCCGGCTTGTCCGACGGGTAGGGGCAGATCCCGCGGCCCGTCTCGTCGGTGATCCAGCGCCTCGCCTGCCCGTACGCGACGGTGCTCGCATAGGCGACGACGCGCTCTCCGGGCGCCGCGTCGAGCGACTGGCAGTCGACCTGGAGGCCGTTGAGGGCGGAGCGGACCGGCACCGGCTGGTCCCACGACGTCCCGGTGGCCGGCGCGCACCGCTCCGTACCGTTCAGCGGGACGACGACGAGCCGGTAGTCGCTCTGCTCCCAGTTGTCGTTCCGTACGCGCACGGTGTAGGTGCCGTCGGCGGGTACGTCGCAGCTTCCGGCCTCGGAGTTCTTCGCGTAGCAGTCGAGGGGGCCGTCGGGGCCGTCGATCGACACGATGACGTCGTATTTCGCGCGCAGCAGCACCAGGTGCTGGCCGGCCTTCGCCTGCGTGGTGAAGCAGTCCTGCGCGCCGGTGGCGAGCGTGCCGCTCGCCACCGCGTCGCCGGGGTCACCGAACGGGGCGAGTTTCAGCGGCGCGCAGACCGCCGGCGCCGGCTCGTCGGCCGCCTGGGCCCACGTGGCGGGCAGCAGCAGCGACACGAGCGTCGCGAGCACCAGTGTCACCAGTGCGGTCGGAGCGGATCTTCGGTTACGTGGAACACGCGGAACAGGTGCTGGTCCAGGCATGGCCCCCCCAGGGCAAGTGGCGATCGAACGAGATCTTCGCATGCGGAACCGACACCTCGAAGAGAGTTCCCGGAGCGGGCCCGCATGCGGATTTCCCGGTACCGCTCCGCCGAATTCACCGCGCCCACATGTGCCCATCACCCGCCACCCACCGGCCGTGGTCAGGCTCCTGGTGAGCGAAGCGTCATGCACGCGACATTAAGGAGCACATGTGACCACGCGCCACCCCCTCCGTCCCGCCGTCCTCGTCACGGGCACGGCCCTCGCCGCGATCGTCGCGGCCGTGCCCGCCCAGGCCGACCCGCGGGACCGGGCCGGTCTCCCCGCCGTCCAGCCGCGGGCCGAGACGCCCACGCTGTACGACGACGAGGCCGGCGGCAACGCCGACGCCGACGACCCCGCGATCTGGCGCAATGCGGCCGCCCCCGGGCGCAGTCTGGTCGTCGCGACGGCCAAGGAAGGCGGCTTGCGCGTCTACGACCTCGACGCCCGCCAGGTCCAGTCGATCCCGGCCCCGGCCCCCGCCGCACCGGACGACGCCCCCGGCCGCTTCAACAACGTCGACCTGCTCCAGGGGGCAAGGCTCTCCACCGGGCGGGCGGACCTCGCCGTGGTCAGCGACCGCGGCAACGACCGGCTCCGCTTCTACCGCATCGACCGCGACCGGCCCGGCGGCCCGCTCTCCGACGTCACCGACCCGGCCGCCGCGCCCGTCTTCTCCTCGGGCCAGGACGAGATCAACGACCAGAACACGGCCTACGGCCTCGCCACCTGGACCGACCGGTCGACGGGCCGCTCCTACGCGCTCGCCAGCCGGCGCAACCGGACGACCGTCGCCCTGCTGGAGATCACGCCCGGCCCGGGCGGCACGGTCGGCTACCGCAAGGTCCGCACCATCGACCTGCCGTCCGCCTTCCGCCTGCCGGACGGCACTTCCTGGACGCCCTGCGGCGAGCCGGGCGAACTCCCCCAGGTCGAGGGCATGGTCGTCGACCCGGCGAACGGCGTCCTCTACGCCGGCCAGGAGGACGTCGGCATCTGGCGCCTCCCGGCCGACCTGCGGGGCAGGCCCGTACTCGTGGACAAGGTCCGCGAGTACGGCGTCCCCGGCACATACGACGAAGAGACCGAGGAGTGCACGCCCGGCGCCGACCCCGGCCACGGCGGCAGGCACCTGTCCGCCGATGTCGAGGGCCTCACGCTGCTCACCGAGGACGACGGTGACGGCCATGTGCTGGCCTCCGGCCAGGGCGACGACTCCTTCGCCCTCTACGACCGTGAGCTCGGCGACGACAACGAGTACGAGGGCGGCTTCCGCGTCACCGCCGCCTCGCCGGCGCTGGACGGCTCCGAGGAGTGCGACGGCGCGGCCGTGCTGAACGCCCCGCTCGGCGACAAGTACCCGAACGGCCTGCTCGTCGTCCAGGACGGCCACGACACCCCGGAGGACGGCGAACGCGACGCCACCGGCTTCAAGTTCGTCGACCTGGACGACGTCCTGGACGCCGTCGACTAGCCATCGGGGCCCGCCCGGCGCCGCGCAGGGGGTCGCCGCCCCCTGCGCGGCACGCCCTACGGCCGGGCGTAGGGCCGGGTCATGATCTCCACGTTGTGGCCGGAGGGGTCGTCGAAGTACGCGCCCCGGCCGCCGAAGAGCCGGTTGACCGCACCCGGTTCGGTGTGGTTCGGATCGGCGTAGTACGTGACTCCCACGGCCTCCAGACGGGCGATCATGGCGTCGAACTGCTCGTCGGGCACCTGGAACGCGTAGTGCTGCGCCTGGATCGGCCCGTCGGCGAACTCGTAGTAGTCGAGCGTCACGCCGTTGCCGAGGTCGACCGGCAGGAACGGCCCGAACGGTGCGCCCACTTCGAGGCCGAGGATCGTGGCGATGAACTCGGCCGACAGCTGACGGTCCTTGGCGAACACGGCGATGTGGTTGAGCTGGACGGTGGTGACGGACTGCTCGTGCGGCATGGTGAGGTGACTCTCCAGGTCTCGGGTCTTGGTTCCTCGGAAAACAAGGAAGAACAGGTCGGAGACGGAGAGGGAACGGCGGGGCTCTGGCCCGCCTCGCGCTCACGCCGAGGCCGGGCGCCTCACTCGTGCGTGGCCCATGGCCGACCCGGCAGTCACCCGGCCGACCCTAACCGCCGCTCACGGGCGCGGCAATCGACTTCCGGCCCCGGTGCGCGTTCCGCACTCGGGCCGGAAACGGGAATGCCCGACGACCAGGGGAAGTTCACCGATCATGGCTGTCATCCACAGGACAACAATGGCGCCCGGCAAGCTGGAGCTGCTCGCGGCCTGGCTCCCCGCCCGGCCGTGGTACCTCGGCTCGGGACGCGAGCCGGAACTGACCAATGCCGGCGGCTTCCGGCTCGACGACCCGCAGGGCGAGGTGGGCATCGAATTCATGGTGGTCACGGACACGTCCGGCGACGATCCGGTCTCGTACCTGGTGCCGATGGGCTACCGCGGTTCGCCGCTCGACGGCGCGGACGAGGCGGCGCTCATCGGCACGAGCGAGCACGGCGTGCTGGGCAAGCGCTGGCTCTACGACGGGGCCCACGACCCGGTCGTCGTGGCTCAGTTGCTCGCCTTCGTCCAGGGCCGGGCCGAGGCGCAGGCGCAGAGCGTGTCCGACACCCCCGACCCGACGGTCTCCGCCCACTTCACCGGTGAGGCCGTGCCGTCCCCGGTCACGTCGGTGTCGGTCACCGACGGGCCTGGCGGCACGACGGTCACGCCGGGCGCCGAGCCGCTGACCCTCCAGGTGACGCGCGCCCTCGGTCGGCAGCAGGACGGCTCCGGCACCGGCGTCCGGGGCCATGTCACCGCCGGCTGGCGCCTGCCGGACGGCACGGAGCAGCGAGACCGGTTCTTCGTCCTGCGGGACGCGTCACGCTGACGGGCCGCCCCCCGCCCGTGCCGCCGTTCCGGTCGGCACGGGGCCGGGCGGGCCGGGCGGGGCCGGCTCAGTGTTTCCCGGCCTCGGAAAGCACCCATGCGCTTTCGCCTCCGAGCGCGACGGTCAGTTCGAGCCCCGGGTCGATGTCCTGCGCGACGAAGAAGTCCGGTGCGGTCTCGAACTGCCCGAGCAACTGCTCCACCCACGGCAGCCGGTAGCGGTGCACCAGCAAGGGGCGCCCGGCCCGTTCGACCCGGAACGTGTTCCACAGCAGGTGCGCCCTGTGCCGCACCCGGGTGTCCGGCCCGATGACCGTTTCCCGGTCACCGACTCGCAGCACCGTCAGTCCGCCCATCCGCTCCAGCGTGAACGGCGTCCTGCCCAGCACACCGGAGAGCGGGCCCGGCGGGCGGGCGCTGTGCTCTTCGTGCGTTCCGTCCGCTGCGCGGCTTACTGCCGAGCCGTCCTCACTCATGCGCGTGAGCATGACATGGATCGGTGCCCGATCCGGCCCAAGTCCCCACCTCTGCTTCCGCCCAGACGGTCTTCCCGACGACAGGGCGCGGCTCCACACCCCAGCGGTCGGCCAGCGCGTCCACGAGCACCAGGCCCCGCCCCGACACGTCGTCGGCGGCGGGCGCTCGCACGTCGGTCGGCGGATGCACCGACGACGCGTCCGAGACCTCGACACGCACCCGCCGCGCGTCGAGTGCCAGCCGCAGCCGGAAGTCCCGCCCCGGCACGCGGCCGTGCCGTACGGCATTGCCGGCCAACTCCGCCACCAGCAGGGCGACGGTGCACGAGAGGTCCGAGTCGGCGGGGTGACCCCACTCGGCCAGGTGCCGGACGGCGACCCGCCGGGCGAGCCGCGCACCCCGGGGTGTCGAGCCGAACAGCGCCGCGAACTCGGCCTCCGGTTCCGTCTCTGCCGCCCGTTGCCGGTCCGGGCCGTCGCCCGTTGTGGTCGTGGTCGTGGTCTTCAGCACCGCGTCGCCCATCCCGTTCGGTCTTTCGTCTCGGGGCACCATCCGCGGGTGTACGGATCGTGACGTTCCGTGTTCAAGATTCGTCGGACGGACCTACGCTCGGAAGGGCAGGCAGCCTTACACCGCAAGCCGTAAGGAACGGAAGTGAGCCCATGGCCAAAGCAATTGAGCCCGAGGAGTCGATGGCCGCCCTCTTCGGCTCGCAGGTCCGCAGACTGCGCACGGCCGCCGGTCTGACGCAGGCCCAACTCGGCGCGAGAACCCATGTGGTGAGCACCCGGATCACGCAGGTCGAACGGTCGTCCGGGGCCAAGCCGACACTGGAGCTCGCGCGGGCGCTGGACGCGGCGCTCGGCGCGGACGGGTTACTGATCGACCTGTGGCCGCACGTCTACCGGGAGTCGTTCCCGGACTGGTCACGGACGTTCATGGCGTACTCGGCGCAGGCCACCGCGATCCGCGAGTACACGGCACATGTCGTGCCGGGCCTTCTGCAGACCAAGGAGTACGCCCGGGCCGTCCTGGGCGTCGGCATGTCCCACCGGGACGAGGAGCACCTGGAGGAGCGGCTGGCCGCCCGGCTGGAGCGGCAGAAGCGGCTCTGTACACCGGACCGCCCGGAGCTGCTGGTGATCCTCGACGAGGCGGTGTTGCGGAAGCGCATCGGCGGCGACGAGGTCATGCGGCACCAGCTCGACCGGCTGCTGACAGCGGCGACGGAGCCCCATCTCACCGTGCAGGTACTGCCGTTCGACGCCGGGGCACACGACGCGCTGGGCGGCTCTCTGACCGTGCTGACCCTGCCCAACGCTTCTGAAGTCGCCTACTTGGAAGGCTCGGACTTCGGCCGTCTCTTCGAAGAAACTGACGATGTGCGGCGACTCGCGGTGTCCTACGATCGGCTGCGGGCGGCGGCCCTGCCCCCGCGCAGGTCGCTCCACATGATCCGATCCGTGTTGGAGGAGGACTACCGTGACCCGAATCTCCCTTCCCGGTCCGCGCGACGCCGCCTGGCGCAAGAGCAGCTACAGCAATCAGGAGGGCGGCAATTGCGTCGAGGTGGCCGACGGAGTCCCCGGCGTGGTGCCGGTGCGTGACAGCAAGGCCCCGCACGGCCCGGCGCTGGCCTTCGCGGCCGCGTCCTGGGCGGAATTCATAGGCGAGTTGAAGGCTGCCGACCGGTCCTGAGTCTGCCGGGACCCGGTCCGGAACCCTCCTTCCGTCCCCGCCGGGACCTGGCCCGCGAGGGGACGGCGAGCCACGAACTCCCCCAAAGAACCTGAGGGAAAGAACTCCTGCCCTCCCTCCCCTCCCGTGCGTCACCCGGACGGGTGACCGGCTTGCGGGGGCGGGAAGTCGGCGGTTACGTTCGCGGCAACAACCCCAGACATATGACGGCCCCCGGCCGGGACGGCAATCCCGATCGAGGGCCTCACCGATCAGGAAGAAGCACCTTCCCGATGGCTGAACCGCAGTCTAACGCGCCCCTGCGCGCCCCCGCCGGAGCTCCGGCCTCCGGTGTGATCCACGTCCGCACTCGCCTCACCGCCGACTTCACCGTGGTCGCCAACGCCCTCGCACAGCGCCCCGGCAGCGCGGTCACGGTCGGCGTCGCGATCTACATCCTGTCGCTGCCGGACGGCACGCCCGTACGCATCGACGCGCTGTGCGAGCACTTCACCGAGGGCGAGATCCTCATCTCCCGCGCCCTGCGGGAACTGGAGGCGGACGGCTATCTGGAGCGGCGCCGCGAGCGCTGCCCGGACGGCAGGCTCCGCACCCGGACCTTCTTCCACGACGTGCCGCCCGGCGAGGGCCCCGAACCGCCGCGCCCGCCCACACCGCCGCGCCCGCGCAGGGCACGACCGATCCCACCGGAGCCCGCACCCGCGCCCGAGCCCGAGCCCGAGCCCGAGCCACGGTGCGAGCCCGAGCCCGAACCCGTACTCGACGGCACCGGGCTCGATCCTCGCGCGTCCGTGATCCTGGCCTCGCTGCGCATCGTCGACCGCCGGCTGATCCTTTCCCGGCGCGAGGTCGACCGGCTCGCCCCGGCCGTCACCCAGTGGCTGGCCCACGGGGTCGGCCCCGACGAGATCACCGCCCACCTGACCGAACGTCTCCCGGCCCCTCTCCGCGCCCGCCCGGCCCGCATCCTCGCCTACCGCCTGCGCGAACTCCCCCCACCTCTGCCCGACCGCCCCGCCTCGCCCGCTCCCCTCCCCTGGCAGACCTGCGACGGCTGCGAACGCGCCTTCCGCGCTCCTGAACCAGGCCGCTGCCGCGACTGCCCACCGGCCGCACCCCTGGCGGCGGCATGCTGACCGGCACCACCGGTCTACACGGCCGCAGCACGCGCTCGACGCCATCGTGAGCGCGACCGCACTCGCGTCACCGCCGCCCACCACCGTCCTGACTTCGGATCCCGAAGACCTGCTCCTGCTGTGCGGCACTCGCGTCCGAGTGGTGGGAATCCGACTCGCCGTCGCGGTCCGGCGGGCGAGCACCGTCCAGGGCCACGCGCACAAAGCCCCGGGACTGGATGTCCCGGGGCCGGGCCCGCCGTCACGGCCCGTTCGGGAACGGGCGGGGCGAGCACATGCACATGGCCGAAGAGGCCTTGAGGCAGTTGCCCTCAGATGCCGGTGGTCTGCACCGAGACGACGCCGCTGGCCGCGCCGGTGACCGCGCCGACCGGCACGACGGAGGCGATGGACTGAGCCGCACCGGCGACGTCGCCGACGTTGACGCCGACGCCGTAGCCGTTGACACCCGCGTGGGCGCTGGCTATACCGCCGGAGATGCCGTCGAGCTCGCTGTCGGAAATCTCGGCGGTCTCAACAGAGGTGAAGTCGTTACGCACTTTCTCTCCCTTTTCACATCGGAAAATTGCAGGGCTGTCGACCCGGAGCCACGTCAGGGACCAACAGCAGGGGGCAGATGGCCGCCGCCTCAAGCCCGTCGCGGGCACCTGGTGATCACGACCCCGCGCCACCCGATGACATCACGCCAACGGGCCAACTGGCAACGTACGTTCCGGTTTTCAAACGTGAATACTTCTTCACGACAAAGTCAATTGACGTGCACTTACCGCCGACCCGCCGCAGAGGCGTGTTCCGGGTCGAACCGGTGCGTCAGACGCGCGCGATCAGGGCGTACCGCTCGTCCGTCACCGGACCGCCCCACAGGATCGGGTAGTCGGCCAGCGGATCGACGCGCAGGTCGGTCACGAGGGGGCGCACCTCGGCCGCCAAGTCGTCGGCGGTGACGCCTCCGTGCCAGGGCAGGGTCTCGGCGCCCGCCACGTACGGCACACCGGACCGGCCCGACTCGCGCCAGCGGCCCTCGACGAGGATCAGCGTGCCGCCGGGGCGGAGCCGGCGCGTCCACTCACGCAGCGCCGCGCTCGGATCGGGCAACGTCCAGACGAGGTGACGGCAGAGCAGGACGTCGAACCGCTCGTCACCGGTGGGTGGCGCCGCCGCGTCGCCCACCAGGAAGCGGCCGCTCAGCCCCGCGGCGGCGAACTTGGCACGGGCCTGGTCGACCATGCGCGGCGAGAGGTCCACGCCCGTGACCCGGTGGCCGGCCTCCGCCACCAGCGCGGAGAGCGAGCCCGTGCCACAGCCGACGTCCAGCACGGACGACGGCTCGGAGGGGAGCCGGCCGGTCAGCAGCCCCGCCCAAGCGGCGCGGGTCTCCTCGGCCCGCAGCCCGTGGTCCGGCTCGGCGTCGAAGCCGACGGCGGCTGCGTCCCAGTACGCGGTGATCGCTGTGGAGTAGTCGGTCATCCGTCGATGCTGTCAGCCGGCACTGACACCACCATGGTGGGCGAGCGCCGCGTGCGGGTCCCCCCGGACGGGACTGTGGTCGATGTGGACGGTGGCCGCGGTCAGCCGGGGTACGGCGTGGATCAGGGCGTGTTCGGCCGCGACGGCCAGCGAATGCGCCTGCACGACGGTCAGTTGCGGGTCGACCACGATGTCGGCCTCCGCGCGCAGGGCGTGGCCGATCCACCGCATCCGTACCTGCCCGGTGCCGAGCACCCCGTCCACGCCGCGCAGCGCGCTCTCCGCGGTCTCGACGAGCGCGGGGTCCACGGAGTCCATCAGCCGCCGGCAGACCTCCCGGGCCGCGTCCTTGAGGACCACCAGGATGGCGACGGTGATCAGCAGGCCGACGACCGGGTCGGCCCACCGGAGGCCCAGCGCGGCACCCCCCGCGCCCAGCAGGACGGCCAGCGAGGTGAAGCCGTCGGTACGGGCGTGCAGCCCGTCCGCGACCAGCGCGGCCGAACCGATCCGCCGACCGGTGCGGATGCGGTAGCGCGCGACCCACTCGTTCCCGACGAAGCCGGCCAGCGCGGCCCCGGAGACCGACCACAGGTGGGTGATGTCGCGGGGGTTCAGCAGCCGGTCCACGGCCATCCAGGCGGCGACGGCGGCGGATGCCGCGATGACGGCCACGACGA
The DNA here is from genome assembly GCF_025854275.1 of Streptomyces peucetius. Classification (NCBI taxonomy): domain Bacteria; kingdom Bacillati; phylum Actinomycetota; class Actinomycetes; order Kitasatosporales; family Streptomycetaceae; genus Streptomyces; species Streptomyces peucetius. The sequence goes on from NZ_CP107567.1 coordinate 3,543,079, forward strand.
CGACCCCGGCCAGGTCCTCGGCGCGGCCGTAGCCGTACGTGTAGCGGCGGTTCGCCGCGCGCCGCCCCAGGAGGAACGCGATGCCGAGCGGGACGGCGGTCAGTGCGTCGGCGGCGTTGTGGACGGTGTCGCCGAGCAGCGCCACCGAGCCGGACAGGGCGACGATCGCGGCCTGCACGACCGTGGTCACGCCCAGGACCACGAGGGAGATCCACAGGGTGCGCAGCCCCTCGCGGGACGTCTCCATCGCCGTGTCGACCTTGTCGGCGGCTTCGTGGCTGTGCGGCCGGAACAGACGGCGACGGTGGTGGTGACCGTCGTGGTGGGCGTGCGGATGAGTGTGCCGTTTCCCCTCCATGGCACACACCGTGGCACAGGAATCACATTGCGGCTACAGCCGTCATACGTGCTCTGACCAGGTGCGATCCGGTCGCAATTGCGGGATCACTCCTCCCGGTCGCCCTCGTCCTCGTCGTCCTCGTCCTCGTCGGGGTCGTGCAGCGCGCCGCGGAGCCGGGGCTCGACGGGCTCGTCCCACTCGTCCACGGTGCTGTACAGCTCGTTGAGCGCACCCAGCGGATACAGCCACTCGCCGTCCCCCGAGCCCGGCGCCCCCACGAACGGGGTGTCGATCACGAAGGGCGTGGCCGCGGCGAAGAAGGTCGACGGTGCGTGGCCCGTCGGCGGCGTCGGGTCGTACATCCACACAAGCGGATCGTGGGTTCCGCATGCGGCGTACGACCGACGCACCGCCTCTCCGACGTACCAGGTCGCTCCCTGCACGAAGTCGCTGGTCTTCGCGGCCATGACCTCCTCCACGCCGGCGAACCTCTCCCGCACGACGTCTTCCAGAGCGTCCAGCGAAGCGGCGCTGAAGTCCCAGGGCCGGTCGGGCCCCAGGGCGGCGGCCCAGCGCTCGAATGCCGCCTCGCGTTCTTCCAGCCAGACCAGCAGTTCCGGATGCCGCTGCCGGTCGAGGCCCTCATCCATCCGATCACCCATGGGGGCATCGTAGGCACGACTTCCGTCCGCTGCCCCAACCACACTTCGTCACCACAAAGTTGACCCAGGACACGCCCGCATATCGGTTGCCCCATGCGTCGCACCCACTCCTATGGTGGGAGGGCTGGCGGTGACATGTCACGGGGGCCCACCGCCGGCGCCTTCTGTCCCATGAGCCCCCTGCAGGGGACACCACGTTGACAACATCCATACGATCACGCCTCCGGGCGCGGCTGGCAGCCTGCCTCGCGTCCGTCGCCGCAGCCGGAATCCTGGTCACCGGCGTGCCCGCCTTACAGGGGGAAGCCGACGCCGCACCCGGCGCCGTCCGCTGCGACAAGAAGTGGCTCGGCAAGGAGTACGGCTCACCGCCCGCCGGTTCGGGCATCCAGGGCAAGAACCAGCCCTTCAGCCAGCGCCCGCAGAACGAGTGGGACGACTACTGGTTCGAGAATCCCTCCCACGCCTTCGACGGCCTCAAGAAGCCCACCCCGAGGCAGAGCAACGCCGCGGGGGACACCGATGAGGCCGCCCAGAAGTGGAAGAAGAAGTACGAGGCCACCAAGAACCCCCAGTACCGGGTCCTGGAGATCTACGCCCGCTACAACGTCCAGCTCAAGAAGTCGACGGGCGTGAAGGACTGGGGCCTCTGGCTGGACCAGCGTCTGATCGGCTACGAGGCCAACCGGCTCAAGGGCGACGGCTTCGAAGCCAAGGTCGTACGTGACTTCAAGCTCGTCGGCCCGCACTGGATCTGCCAGAAGAACGTCCCGGTCTTCGACAAGGACGGCAAGCCGGTGATCGACAAGCAGACCGGCAAGCAGGCCGTCCGCAAGTACGACGCGTACAACGCCAGGACCAAAGAGTTCGTCGAGTTCAAGTCCAACGGCAAGCACATCCCGAAGCAGCTCCGCTACGACAGCCACATCCTGCGCAACAAGGAGTACAGCGACCACAAGCTGCGCCTGATCACCGGTGCCGAGACCAAGTCCAACACGGTCAAGAAGTACGCCGCGCTCAACAAGCAGCTCGAGACCGAACGGGGCGGCAAGCTGAACCAGGCGACCGTCCGCGAGCACCGATCCACCGGCGCCCCCAGGTGGCGCGCCAACCAGTACACCCGATACAACCCGATCATGAACCCCGACCCGCGCAGGGTCGGCTCCACGGGCCCGATCAACGACGCCGCGTTCCGCTCCGGGTCCACCCCGAGCAACGCCAAGCAGATCCAGCACCAGTACCGCGGCTACAACACCAACGGCGTCTTCGGCCGCGGCGGACCGGGCGGCATCGACTTCTCCACCCTGGAACTGAACTACATCGGCAGCCCCGTCAAGGGCAAGGGACTGGACTACTCGTTCCAGGCTGACTACGCCAAGGACCCGGAGAACAACCCCGGCTGGGGCGGCAAGGCCAAGCTCCAGCTCGCCTCCGACGCCATGTTCACCTGGCTGGCGCTGACCCCGGACAAGTTCTGGGTCAACCTCAACCCCGACCAGCCCGACAAGATCATGGACAAGACGTTCGGGAAGACCGACGCCGGCCGGGTGCTCCTCGATGCCGACCTCGAGATGAAGCACGACTACGCGAAGGACATGGACCCCCGCGAAGGCGTGGGCAAGAGGTACTGGGAGGCCATGCAGGCCGCGAACATCCCCTGCGGCCACGGGGTCAGGCTGTGGATCGTCCCCAAGACCGCCGACGTCCGCGTCGAAAAGGACGGCATCTACATCCTCGACGCGCCGCTGAAGGTCAACTCCGAGCCCCAGGACGTCGACCACCCCGACCCCAATGGCACGTGCAACCTGACCGATGGGCAGATCCGTACCTCCCAGCGCCTCCTGGAGCAGTACGTCATCCCCGACGTCGAGAAGAAGGTCAACACCGGTCCCGCCTACGCCGACCTGCGCCGCGTCTACGCGTCCCGCGTCGCCGCCGAGTACATCCGCGACCAGGACAAGGACCACGCCACGGACTTCCGCCCGATCATCAACAGCGACAACGTGGCGCGCTGGCCGATGAGCGACGAGCACAAGGACTGGACCCCGAAGAAGACCTGGGACGCCTACATGAAGTCCTACACGGAAGGCGACTACAGCTACCCCTGCAACATCGGCGGCCAGAACAAGACCTGCGTCATGGGCGGCGTCGACTTCTCCAAGGCGCCCAAGCGCAACATCACCAAGGTCCGATTCGAGGCGGAGCACCCGCGTCTGGACAAGGACACCAAGACCTCGGTGAAGACCGAGATCTCCTACCGCGACGGCAGCACCGCCCTCATCGGCGGCAACGGATCAGGCCGGCCGGCAGGCGGCGACGAGGACCCGATCCCCACGCCCACGCCGACGCCGACACCGACCGACGGCCCGTCCACCCCGGCACCGTCCGACACCCCCACCCCGCAGCCCAGCACCCCCGGCGGTGGTGAGCCGACCACGCCTCCGGCGAAGGACCCGGACGGCGACCTCGCCGACACCGGATCCGACACTCCCGTCGCTCTGATCGCAGGCGTCGCGGCCGCCCTCGCGGCCGCCGGCGCATCCCTCACCTGGTGGATGCGCCGCCGAAAGGCCGGCACCAGCTGACCCTGACACCGGCGAGCACACCTTCGGCCCCGCACCGTCACCGGGATGCCGTTGGCTAATTCGCCCCGTTGAGCTTGTGCTCGGCGGGGCGAAGTGCTGTCAGGTGGGAGGTGCGGGTTCGGGCTCGGGGCCTGTTGGTGCTCCAGGCGTCCATGCGTGCGAGGTTGATCGCGGTCGCGGTGAGTTGGTGCTGGAGCCGGGTCTTGGCGAGCCCGTGGTAGCGGCATTGGCGCAGGCCGGTGACTCGGACGGCGTGGGAGATGGTGCCCTCGATGCCGTTGCGGGCCGCGTAGCGTTCCCGCCACTCGGGGGTTCCCTCTGCGGCGCGGGCCTGCCGGATTGCTTCGTGTTCGGCGCGGGGCCGGAGCGTGATCTCCCGGTGGGGCCGGGTGGTTGAGTTGATGCACTGGGGCCGGGAGGGGCAGGAGCGGCAGTCCTTGGGTGAGAACTGGATCCGGATGACAGGGGTGCCGCGGTGCGAGAGCGCGTCACGCCACTGGCTGGTGGTCATGCCGTTCGGGCAGGTCACGGTCTTGTTGTCCCAGTCCACGGTGAACGCATCCTGCCCGTAGGGTCCGGCGGCCTGGGCGGTGGTGTTGCCTGCGATGGGGCCGGTCAGGGTGACGTCGTGCCGGGTCTGGGCGGTGACGATGCGGGGACCGTCGAGGTAGCCCGCGTCCAGCAGGTGTTCGCCGGGCAACAGGTCTTTGTCGGCGAGACTGTCGTGGACGGTGTCGGTGGCCTTGATGTCGGGGACGGTGGCGTCGCTGGTCAGCACGTTCGTGATCAGGTGAACAGTGTCCGGGTCGCAGGTCTCGGTGAGATGGACTTTGAACCCGTCCCATTTGATGTCGCGCTTCACGCTCGCGCGGGCCTCGGTGTCATAGGGACTGACCAGGCGCAAAGCGCCCGGCGGGCACTCTTTTGGGTCCCGCCACCTCACCTCGCCCTCCATGTCGACCGCGTACTGCTGCACCCACGCGCGACGCAGAATCTGGACGGCGGGCAGCTCGCGCAGCCAGCAGGGCGCGTGAGCGGCGTGCACGTTGGTGAGCAGGCGCATTCCGTCCCGGCCGGTCTGTTCCGCCAGCTCAGTGCGCCTGCCGCGGCCCGAGGGCAGCCAGTAGTCCTCCGGCCGGGCGGCATACCGGTCGAACCATGCCGGATCGGCATGGCCGGTCAGCCACTCAGGGGCGGCTGCCGCGACCGCGTTGAGCGCCGCCCGCAGTGTCTCGATGACGAACTCCAGCCGGTTCAGCGACCGGATCGCGGCCAGCACATGCGTGGAGTCCGTCCGCGCTCGCCCCGGCGGCTTCAGCACACCCGCCTGCCGGGCGGCGTCCAGGACCCGGTCGAAGACCATTTGCCCGGCCTCGGCCTCGACCAGCCGGGCACGGAACTCGCACAGCACGGAGTAGTCGAACCCCGCATCGGTCAGTTCCAGGCCCAGGGCGTACTTCCAATCGATCCGGGCCCGCACCGCCAAGGCCGCCTGCCGGTCGGGCAGGCCCTCGGCGAACTGGAGCACCGACACCAGCGCCAGCCGGCCCGGCGACACCGCGGGCTTCCCCCGGGCCGGGAACAGACCGGCGAACTGCTCATCGGTGAACAGCACCCCCAGCTCGTCCCGGAGCCGGATCGCCAGACTCCCCTTCGGGAATGCCGCCCGAGCCACCCGCACCGTCTCCGCCGGAACATCCCCCGGCTCCTCCGGCTGCATCGACATCGACACCCTCCCCAAACGACAACGTCGGCCTTCAAGACCACAACCAGGTTTTGAAGGCCGACGTCACGCCCGGCCCCGGATTAGCCAACGGCATCCCGTCACCGGTGCGGGGCCGAAGTGCCGTCCAAGGTCTAGGCGTCGAACCAGCGGTCCCGTGCCAGTTCCTCCGTGCGGGACGGGTCCTCCAGCAGCGCCGCGACCTCGAAGCGGCGGGGCCACTGGCCCGCCGCCCAGGCGAGGCCCGCCGCCACGCCCTCCAGCGTCGCGGCGTGCAGCACGCCGTCCGGGGTGCGGCGCCAGTCCAGCTCCGTGCCGCCCGCGACGAGTTCCTCGTGCTCGACGTACGAGGCCGGGGTGGCCCGGCCGAGCAGGACCCGGACGGACTCCGGGACGTCGTGCTCCTCGCCCTCCGTCGTGACGTCCGCCTCGACGGTCTCGCTCAGCCGGCGCACCTGGAACAGCTCCGCCAGGTCGGCGGCCCGGGTCGGGGCCACCGGGAGCAGCGCCAGCCCGGCGGTCAGGGGCAGCAGGTCGGGGGTGTCGGCGACGACCGCGTCGGCGGCGTCGACGACCCGTACCTCACCGTCGACGACCGCGCGCAGCTCGTCGGGGAGCGTGACCTGCTCCGGGTCCATGTCGGCGAGAGCCGTGTACAGGGCGTGGAGCTGGCGGCCCGTCACGTCGCGGTCCGGGTCGGCGAGGCGGGCCAGCAGCTCCGCCGCGCCGCCCGGCTCGTCGAGGAGCGCGGCCACGGACGTGCGCACGCCGAGCGCGTGCAGCACCTGCGCGTCCCCGAAGCCGGTCGTGTCGGCGGACTCGTACAGGCCCTCCAGCAGCGGGTCCGCGCCCGAGGCGCGCAGGCCGGCCGGGCGGCGGCCGTTCAGCACCGGATGGTCGCGCAGCCACCACGCCGTGTACGGGCGGACGGTCTGTGTCGTGCCGTCCGGCAGCAGGACGCGCACGTTCTGGATGAGCGCGTCCCGCAGCGGCGGCTGGGCCAGCAGGGCGAGCGCCTGCGGCCAGCGGTCGTCGTCCACCAGGTCCAGGTCGCGCACGGCGACGATCTCCGTGGCCACCGGCGGCACGGGCGTGTCCGGCAGGCGGTCGAGGACGTCCTCGCACCACACGTCGACCGCGTCGAGCAGGCCCGCGTCGTCGGGCTCCGCGAAGTCCCCGTCGCGCGGTTCGAGTTCGTCCGGGTCGAGGACGACGTCGGTGGCGCGGACGAGGGCGAAGCCGGCGAGGACACCGCAGGCGGCGAGCGGCTGCTCGCCCCATCGCTCGGCCAGTTCGGCGTCGCACAGGGCCAGTTCGCCCTCGCGCATCACCGACGCGAACGGGCTGCCCGGCAGCACCAGTTCACCGGCCGGGGCGAGTTCACCGTCCTCGTCGGGCAGGGCCAGAGCGCCGAGCCACGGCTCGTCGCCGGGGTCCAGCTCGGCCTCCCTGACCAGGGCGAGGACCGTGTCCGCCAGCTCCTCCGCGTCGAGCGTGTCCGCCTCCTCGTCCCACACCTCCCCCTCGTCCAGGGACGCGGCGACCGCGGCCCGTACCTGGGGCGTCGTGAGGACGGCACGCGGGGTGGCGGGCAGGGCGCCCAGCTTCTCCAGCAGCGGGTGCGCGGCGTCCGGGTGGACCACCTTCAGCCCCAGCCGGGTCAGGTCCGCCGGGGTGTCGGCCAGCGGCAGCAGGGTCTGCCGAGGACCGATGGTGGTACGCGAGTCGGCGAGCGGCACCGGCAGACCGGTCAGCCGGTCCGGGTCGACCCCGGCGAGGCTCTCGTAGAGCCGCCGCCACCAGGCCGGTTCGCGTTCCAGACCGGCGAGGCGGTCGATCGCCTCGGTCAACGGCACCCGTGCCACACCCAGGGTGCGCAGCTCCACCCGGCGCTCGAGACCGGCGGGCAGCAGCGTCGGCATCACCTCCGCCAGCACGCGCACCGTGTCCGTGCCCGCGCCCTCCAGCACCTCCGCCTCGACGGGCCGCAGACCACCGGTGGTCACCCGGTCCGGCAGGCCGGTGTCCTCGTCGGACAGTCCCCCTACGCCTAGCGGCGTGAGAGGTACCCCCTCGCGCGGACTGGCCGCCTCCAGGAACGCGACGCGCGGCAGGCGCGCCAGAATCGCCGCCCGCAGCACGCCGTCGAGCTCGCCCTTGCCGAGCGGGCCGGGCACCAGGTCGATGACACCGGTCGTCACCGGCTGCCAGGCGCCGAGGAGTTCGGCGTACGCGTCGGCCGCCCGCTCCACCAGGAAGTCCGTGAGCGGCCCGCGGGCCGGGTGGCGGCGGGTCGTGTCCAGCGGCAGCGACGCGATGAGCAGCGCCGGTACGCCGAGGGGTTCGTCGGTCGGCGTCGGCGCGTGGACCACGGGCTGGGTGAGCGGGCGGACGGGCGCGCCGTCGTCGTCGACCGGCACCGCCCAGGTGACCGCCCAGTGGGGGCGCAGACGCTCCTCGACGGGCCGGTCCGCGAGCAGTGCCGACTCGATCGCGCCACCGTGGCTGACGACCCGCCAGCGGCGTTCGCCGTGCACGCTGTCCTCGACCCGGACGTACGGGTCCTGCTCGTAGCGCTTCAGGACCCGTACGGCGCCCGGGGTTTCGACGACGATCTCGGCGAGGCCGGGGAGCGTCAGGAGCAGCGCGTCGTCGATGCCGGTGAGCAGCCGCTCGACGAGGTCGACGGCCGCGCCGTCCCGCAGCGGCAGCACCACGACCGTGTCGTAGCCCTCCGGCGCGGTGCCCTCCGCGGGCATCGGGAGCCGCAGCAGCGGTACGTGTCCCTCCCGTCGGCGCAGCTCGTCCCCGAGGCCGGGGCTGGCCTTCGCGACCTGCGCGGTCAGCTCCCTGGCCTCGGCCAGCGACCAGCGCACGCCGCCGTGGCGGCCGACCACGGCCGGCTCGTCACTGACGGCGAGCACGGCGGCGAACCCGACACCGAACCGGCCGACGGCCGCCTCGTGGCCCTCACGCTTCGCGGAGGCGCGCAGGGTGCTCAACGACTCGACGCCGGTGGCGTCCAGCGGGGCGCCGGTGTTCGCGGCGGCGAGCGTGTTCTCGCTCAGGGTCAGCCGCAGCCGGCCGGGGACACCGGCGCGGGCGGCGGCGTCGGCCGCGTTCTGGGCGAGCTCGACGACGAGACGGTCGCGGTAGCCGCCGAGGGCGAGGTCCTCCTCGGCGTTCGCGTCCTCCCGGAAGCGGGCGGGGCTCGCACCCCACGCGTCGAGCACCCCGCGCCGCAGCCGCGCCGTCCCGAACGGGTCGGCCCACTCGGTCGTCCTGACGCTCACGCTGTGCTCCGCTCTGTTACGGCTGTCGCTTACGGCCACGGCCCCCGGGTCGGGCGGCTCGCGCCGGTCCCGAGTGCTGATGCGCCCGAAGGTACCGCGTGCGGGGGTGGGGGTGACGCGCGGCGAGGGGGGTGTCCGCTGCGCGGAGCCGATCCCCTCCCCGCCCCTTCCCGAAACCGGGGCAGGCCCCGGGCCCCGTCACGGGGCTCTGCCCCGGTCCCTGTACCGGCGCGCGGCGGACTCCGCCCGGGCCCGGTTCGGGAAGGGGCGGGGTGGGGTGGGGTGGGGGAACGGCCCCCGCGCAAACGGGGCGCTTACGTGCCCCCCGAACGCTACGAGTGCCCCAGGTCCTCCGACTCACCGTCGGGCTCCGTCGGGACGGAGCCCCCGTCGCGGGGCGGGCGGATGACGAACTCGTCCGCCGCCATCGAGTCCAGAACCGGCGGCGCCGGCGTCGGCGGCTTCGGCATCACGGCCGCCTCCGAGTGCCCGCCGCAGCCGTACGCCAAGGACACCACGCGCCCGTCCGCCGGCGAGAACTCGTTCGCGCACACGCCGAAGGCCTGCCGCAGAGAGCCCCCGATGGGGACCAGGAAGCCGCAGGACTCGCAGGACGCCGGGGCCGCCTGGGCCATGGGCGTCTTCGCGCCGTAGGACTCGTCCCAGCGGTCGGCCGCCGTGTGCAGCCCGTACCGGGACAGCACGCGCGCCCGGCGCATGCCCAGTTCCTCGGCGAGCGCCGCGATCTGGCCGCGCCCGTTGTTCGTCGTGGCCTCGATCGCCGGCCTGCGGTCCGTGAGCTCCGCGTCCTCCGCCTCGACCCGCTCGACCAGGTCGTGCGACGGCGGGTGCTCGGCGAGGACCGAGTTCGGCGGCGGCTCGTCCTCGCCGCTGTAGCCGGGCTCCAGCCGCAGGTCCTCGGCGTCGGTCGGCAGCAGGTCGCCGGGCCCCATGTCACCGGGCCGCAGCCGCTCGCTCCACGGCACCCACTCGGGAGCCAGCAGGGCGTCGGGGCCGGGCAGCAGGACGGTTTCGTCAAGCGTGACGACCTTCGCGCGGGAGGCGCGGGTGACGGTCACGGCCCAGCGCCAGCCGCGGTAGCCGGGCTCCTGGCACTCGAAGAAGTGCGTGACGACCCGGTCTCCCTCGGAGACGAGCGACACATGCTCTCCGACCACCCCGGGCGCGGCGGCCTCCTCCGCGGCATGCCGGGCGAGGTCTACCGCCTCGGCGCACAGGCGGTCGGGGGTACGGCTTCGCGTCGCAGCACTCACTAGTCTCGCTTCTCTCCTACGCCGTCTCACGGATGCGCTCGGCCGATGAAGAGGTACGGGGCAGGGCGGCGAACGGAGCGGACCAGGGGGCCGCATCGACGTCCACACGCCCGGACCGTCCAGATCCCGGGCACACCTAACGTCATCCATTCTGCGGGATGCCGAAGAGGCGCGCGGCCGAGAACAACCGCCGGTGGCGCGCTACGCACGCTACCCCTTCCTACGCCCGCCGCCCACCTGCCCGTCCCAACACGGGACGAACCGACAGCGACGGAGCGGCGGCACAACCGGTCCGCACGGGCCCGCGCACACGCGGCAAGAAGGAAACACGCCGCACGGCGGGCCGGCGATCACGGTTCGGGACGGCAGGGCTTGGGGCACTATGACGGGGTGGCAGCCGCAAGGTCGTCCCGCTCCGACGGCCCGGTCCGCAAGGCGGGCCGGACGGTCGGCCGCGCCCTGCACCTACCGTTCACGGGCACCGCGCGCGGCATCCGCAGGGCGACCCACGCGCACGGCGCGGGCGAATCCGGTCTCGGGAAACTCATCGAACTGCACGCCGTGAACGGCGCGGGCGACGTCATGATCACCGTGGCGCTGGCGTCCACGGTGTTCTTCTCCGTACCGACCGACGAGGCCCGTGGCCGCGTCGCCCTCTACCTGGCCATCACCATGGCGCCCTTCACCCTGCTCGCTCCGGTGATCGGCCCCCTTCTCGACCGCCTCCCGCACGGCCGTCGCGCGGCCATGGCAGGCGCGATGCTGGCCCGCGTGCTGCTGGCGGTCCTGCTGTCGCGCGCCGTCGTGTCGGGCAGCCTGGAGCTCTATCCGGAGGCACTGGCGGTGCTGGTGTCCTCCAAGGCGTACGGGGTGGTGCGCAGCGCCGTCGTGCCACGGCTGCTGCCACCGAAGTTCTCCCTGGTGAAGGCGAACTCCCGGGTGACCCTGGCGGGCCTGCTGGCCACCGGTATCGCGGCGCCGATCGGAATCGGGCTGCAGCAGATCGGGCCGCAGTGGCCTCTGTACGGAGCCGCCGTGCTGTTCGCTCTCGGTTCGTACTGGGCCTTCACGATGCCGCACAAGGTCGACTCGGCGAAGGGCGAGACGCCGGTGCAGGTGATCGCGCACGGCGAGAAGAAGCCGTCCCTGCGTACGGTCGGCCCTTCGGTGCTGTACGGCCTCCAGGCGAATGCGGCGCACCGCGCGCTGTCCGGGTTCCTGATCTTCTTCCTGGCGTTCCTGCTGCGCGAACATCCGCTCTCCGGTCAGTCCGCCGCGGTCTCCCTGGCCATGGTGGGCGTCGCGGCGGGCACGGGCAACGCGCTGGGCACGGCGATCGGCGCATGGCTGAAGGCCCGTGCCCCTGAGGCGATCATCGTCACGATGCTGACGCTGGTCCTTGGGGCGGCCGTCACGGCGGCGGTCTTCTTCGGCACTGGCATGGTGGCGGTGCTCGGCGCGATGGCCGGGCTGTCGCAGGCGTTGTCGAAGCTCTCCCTGGACGCGGTGATCCAGCGTGACGTCCCGGAACAGGTCCGGACGTCGACGTTCGCACGGTCGGAGACGCTGCTGCAGATGGCGTGGGTGGTGGGCGGCGCGATCGGCATCGTGCTGCCGCTGAACGGCGTGCTGGGCATGAGCGTGGCGGCGTGCATCGTCGCGACGGGGGCGGTGGCGTCGTGCCGCGGCCTCCTGACCGCGGCGCGGCACCGGCCGGGGACGCCGAGGGCGCGGGTGGCGTAGGCGGGGGTGGGTGCGTTTGGCGCCTGCGGCGGGCTTGCCCCCACCCCGCCCCTTCCCGCTGCACCGATGTGCGGCTCCGCCGCGCGGCGGGGCAAGCCCCGGACCCCGGTACCGCGCTCCGCGCGGTGGCCTCAAACGCCGGCCGGGCTCGATGTACCGCTGCGCCGCACACCAACCGGCGGCGGCAACTCCAGCCCCGCCGACGATTGAGGCGCCGGGCTCGGGACCCCGACAAGACCGGCCAGCTCCCCCGCCGGCGATTGAGGCGCCGGGCTCGGGACGGAGCCCCGACAAGACCGGCCAGCACCAGCCCCGCCGGCGATTGAGGCGCGGGGGTCCGGGGGCGGAGCCACCGGGTGCGGGGAGGGGCGGGGAGGGGAAATGGCCGCCGCGCCGCGTACCCCCGCGCGGCTGGGCGAAGCGCGCCCGATAGCCTTCGGCTCATGACCGTTGCGTTCTTCTCGGGCAAGCGCCGTCGGGCCGCTGCCGCTCTCGGTGCCGTCTCCGCCGGGCTCCTCGTCCTTTCCGCCTGCGGCGACAAGCCGACGCCGCTCGTCACGGTGACGATCGGTTCGGACTCCGTCCACGCGGAGGCCGCCTGCTACAACGACGGTGAGGCGATCAAGGAGTCCGAGATCCAGGACTGCCTGACCAAGAAGCCGACGGAGACCATCGAGGTCGCCATGGACGACAAGGTCCGCATGGGTGTCGACCCGGAGATCGCGGACAACGGCTGGACCCTGCTGTTCGGCGCGCAGCCCGTGGAGCAGGAGCCGTTCAAGAAGACGTACCGGACCATCCCGGGCAACGCCTTCTTCTCCTCGATGACCGGCGAGCCGACCACGAAGACGGCTGTCAGCGTCATGGAGACCAAGGGCAAGAGGGTCGTCGGCATCTGGAACTTCCAGTTCGTGAAGGAGTAGGACCGACGCCGTGCGCGTGCTTGTCGTGACCGCGGTGGCGGCCGAGGCGGCCGCCGTCACGGGCGCGGGCGCCGACACGGCGCCGGGCCCGGTTCTCCCCGGCGGGTACGCGCTGACCCGCACCCCCGCGTACGACGTGCTCGTCGGCGGTGTCGGCCCCGCGGCCGCCGCGGCGGCGACAGCGACGGCCCTCGCCGTGGCCGACGCGGCCGGGGAGCCGTACGGCCTTGTGGTCTCCGCGGGCATCGGCGGCGGGTTCCCGCCGCACGCGCCCGTCGGGTCCGTCGTCGTCTCCGACTCCGTCGTCGCCGCCGACCTCGGCGCCGAGACCCCCGACGGCTATCTGCCCGTCGACGCGCTCGGCTTCGGCCGTACGGTGCACCCGTCGCCCGCCGGGTTGTCGGCGCTTCTCGCCGAGGCCCTGGGCGCCGTCCACGCGCCGGTGCTGACCGTGTCGACCGTCACCGGCTCCGCCGCGCGAGCCGCCGAGCTCACGGCCCGGCATCCGCGGGCCGCCGCGGAGGCCATGGAGGGCTTCGGTGTCGCGGAGGCCGCCGCCGCGCACGGCCTGCCCGTCGTCGAGATCCGCGCGGTCTCCAACGCCGTCGGTCCCCGGGACCGTGCCGCCTGGCGCATCGGTGACGCGATGGCCGCGCTGCGGCAGGCGTTCCACCAGCTCGTCCCCGTACTCCAGGAGCAACCGTGACGCTGCGGATCGCGTACTCGCCCTGCCCGAACGACACCTTCGTCTTCGACGCCTGGGCCCACGGCCGGGTCCCCTGCGCGCCCGCCCTCGACGTGACGTTCGCGGACATCGACATCACGAACGGCATGGCGGAGCGCGGTGAGTACGACGTGCTGAAGGTGTCGTACGCGGTGCTTCCGTGGGTGCTGGACGAGTACGCGCTGCTGCCCTGCGGCGGCGCGCTGGGCCGCGGCTGCGGCCCCCTCGTGCTCACCCGGGAGGTCGGAACGGACCTGGCGGGGAAGACCGTCGCGGTGCCGAGCGAGCGGTCGACCGCGTATCTGCTGTTCCGGCTGTGGACGGCGGACGTGGTCCCCGGGGGCGTCGGCAAGGTCGTCGTGATGCCGTTCCACGAAATCATGCCGGCCGTGCGCGACGGCAAGGTCGACGCCGGGCTCGTCATCCACGAGGCCCGTTTCACCTATCAGGACTACGGGTTGCACTGTCTCGCCGACATGGGCGAGCACTGGGAGTCGGTCACCGGGCTGCCGATCCCGCTCGGCGCGATCATCGCCAAGCGGTCGCTGGGCGATGAGACGCTGCGGCTGCTCGCCGAGTCCGCGCGCACGTCCGTCCGGATGGCGTGGGAGGACCCGGAGGTCTCCCGCCCCTATGTGCTCGAACACGCACAGGAGATGGACCCGGCGGTCGCCGACCAGCACATCGGGCTGTACGTCAACGAGTTCACGTCCGACCTGGGCCCCGACGGCTACGCGGCCGTGCGCGGACTGCTGACGCGCGCCGCGGCCGAGGGGCTCATACCGCCCCTCGGCCGGGATGCGCTGTCGTTCGTGTGAGCGTGAGCGGGTGAGTTGTGAGCGGGCGACTGCCGGCTACACGTCCAGTTGGTCGGCCACCGCGCGCAGCAGGCCCGCGATCTTCGCGCCGTGCGCCTTGTCGGGGTAGCGGCCGCGCTCCAGCATCGGCGTGATGTTCTCCAGCAGGGTCGTGAGGTCCTGCACGATGGACGCCAACTCGTCCGGCTTGCGCCGCTGCGCGGCCGCCACGGACGGCGCCGGGTCGAGCAGGGTCACAGTGAGCGCCTGGTCGCCGCGCTGGCCGGCCACCACGCCGAACTCGACGCGCTGGCCCGGCTTCAGGGCCTCGACTCCGGACGGGAGCACGGAGGAGTGCACGAAGACGTCGCCGCCGTCGTCACGGGAGAGAAAGCCGAAGCCCTTCTCGCTGTTGAACCACTTGACCTTGCCGGTAGGCACGTCTGTCCTCGTCCTCGTACTCGTTGGGCGCTGGGGCACCGCAAGTCGGTCCGCCGAAAAAACGGCTCTTGATAGCACTACAGCGGGTCGCCTGACCCGCCACCCCCAAGGCTAATGGTCCAGAGGCTGGTGACAAGACGTCCCCGATCGGTTCCTGTGCGCAAGGGAACTACCCTGGCCGAATGACAGCTACTCCTCCTGCCGCCGCTCCTGCCCCGGGTGACGGGCTGGTGCGCGCCGGTGCGATCGTCTTCATCATCGGCGCGGTGGCCACGCTGGTGACGGTGGCGCCTCTGTTCCTGGGCACCGAGCCCTTCCCGACCGTCGCGTACGCGGTGAGCATGCTGATGGGCGTCGGGTTCCTCGTCGCCGCGGCCGGGGTGCTGCGGTCGATCGCCGCGCAGCGGCGTCAGGCCGGATCCAGCCGGTCGTCGGCGCTGTAGGGACGCCCACTGCCGGAACCGGCACTGAAGGAACCGGCACTGAAGGAACGCAGCCACGCCGGGAACGCGGTCAGGTCCTCCAGGACCACGTCCGCTCCCGCCGCACGCAACTCGTCCGCGTCGCACGGCCCGGTCGGCACCGCCACCGAGAGCGCGCCGGCGAGGCGGGCACCCCGTACGTCGCCGGTGTGGTCGCCCACGTACACGCTCGCGCCGTGCTCGCGCAGCGCCTCCGCCTTGGCCTCCGCCCACAGCCAGCCGATCGTCGCGTCCGGTTCGATGCCGAGGTGCGCCAGGTGGAGCTCGGCGTTCGGCTCGTGCTTGGCGGTGACGACGATCGCGCGTCCGCCGAGCCCCTGGACGGAGGCCACGGCCTCGTGGGCACCGGACATCGCGGGCGTCGGCCCGATCGCGTGCACCGGATACATCTCGCGGTACCGGTCGGCCATCTCCCGGATCCGCTCGTCGGGGAACCAGTGGGCCAACTCCTGCTCCAGCGGCGGCCCGAGACGCGTGACGGCCAGGTCCGCGTCGATCCGTACACCCGTCTCCGCCGACAGGGCGCGGTAGGCGGCGTGGATACCGGGCCGTGAGTCGATGAGCGTCATGTCGAGGTCGAACCCGACGGTGAGCCCGGCGGGTCCGGGGGCGGGCGGGCGCGGGGCGGAGTGAGGAGCCATGGGGCTCATTGTGCCCACCCGTGAGCACACATTTTCGGACGCATAGACTTAGCCAAGCCTTACCAACCTTGCCGGTCCCCTGCCTCCGATTGGTGCCCATGTCAGCCAGACGCGCGCTCGCGGCCCGCCGCATCGGGTGGACGGCCGCCGCCGTCGCGGCCCTGGTGTTCGCGGTGCTGCTCAGCCTCGCGGTCGGGGCACGCTCGGTCGCCCCGTCCGCCGTCCTCGACGCCGTACTGAACGGCGGGCACAGCGCCGACGCCGAAGTCGTACGCGAACTACGCGTGCCGCGGACCCTGATCGGCCTGATGGTCGGCGCGGCGCTGGCGATCGCGGGCACCGCCCTGCAGGGCATCACCCGCAACCCGATCGCCGACCCCGGCATCCTCGGCATCAGCCAGGGCGCCTCGGTGGGTGTGGTGCTGGCCATCGCCTTCGCGGGGGTGCACACACTGACCGGGTACGTCTGGTTCGCCTTCGCCGGCGCGGCGATCGCCTCGGTCGCCGTCTACGCGATCGCGGCACGCGGCCGCGGCGGCGCGACGCCCGTCAAGCTGGCGCTCGGCGGTGCGGCGATCAACGCGCTGCTGGTGTCCGTGACGATGGGCGTGCTGACGACGAAGGCGGCCGCGCTCGACGAGTTCCGCTTCTGGCAGGTCGGCTCGGTCGCCGGGCGCGATGCCGAGGTGGTGGGCCAGATCTGGCCGTTCCTGCTGGTGGGCACCGTGCTGGTGGTGGCGGTGGCCCGCGGCCTGGACGCGCTGGCCCTCGGCGAGGACGTCGCGAAGGGCCTCGGGCAGAACGTCGCGGCGGTACGGATCGTGGGCGGCGTCGGCGCGACGGTGCTCACGGGCGCCGGCGTGGCGGCCGCCGGGCCGATCGCGTTCATCGGCCTGGCCGTCCCGCACATCGCCCGCGCGATCGTAGGCAGCGACCACCGGTGGGTGCTGCCGATGGCGGCGCTCGTCGGCCCGGTGATGCTGCTGGTGTCCGACGTGATCGGCCGGATCGTCTTCCCGCCGAGCGAGGTGCCCGCGGGCGTGATGACGGCGCTGATCGGGGTGCCGTTCCTGGTGACGCTGGTACGCCGCAAGGCGGTGCCGGCGTGAGCCTCTCCCCCACCCCGCCCTCTCCCCGGACCGGGGCTGCGCCCAGGACCCCGTTCACGGGGGCTCCTCCCCCTGGATCCGGCGGCCTGGAGGGACCCCCGGCCGACCCCCGCGCCTCGATCTCCCCCTACGGCCCGGTGGCCGTGGGAAGCGCCCCCGGCGGGGCCGTACTTCGCTGTGCGGAATCAGCCCGGCCGGCGTGCGAGGCCACCGCGCGGAGCGTGGTGAACGGGCCCTGGGGGTCCCCCCACGCCGCCGGGCGTAGGGAGAGGAGTCCGGTTCCGGGAATGGGCGCGGTGGGGAAACGGCCCCGTGCAGCGGCCACCCACCGGCGGCGCCCCGTACACAAGGAGGGCGCCGCGTGAGCGCTGAGACCGTCACCGGCCGGGTCCGCCCCGCCGGTTACACCCTCGTCCGCCCCGCCGGCGGCCGTGTCAGCTTCCTGCTCCACCGCCGCGCCGCCGCCGTCGCCGTCGGTCTCGCCGCCGTGCTCGCCGCGGCCTGCGTCGCCTACCTCTGCGTCGGCGAGAGCTTCATCGCGCCCGGCGAGGTGCTGAAGGTGATCTTCGGGCAGCCGTCGTCCCACGAACTCGTCGTCGGGACGCTGCGGCTGCCGCGGATGGTCCTCGGGCTGCTCGTCGGCGCCGCCTTCGGCGTCGCGGGCGCGCTGATCCAGACCGTCGCGCGCAATCCGCTCGCCAGCCCCGACATCATCGGCATCAGCCAGGGCGCGAGCGCGCTGACCGTGGGCGCGCTGACCTCCGGCGTCACCTCGTACACCGTCCTGCCCTACCTGTCCGTCACCGGCGGCATCCTCGCCGCCGCGCTGGTGTACGTCTTCGCCTGGCGCGGCGGGCTGCACGCCACCCGGTTCGTCCTCATCGGCATCGGTTTCGCGATCGCGCTCCGCTCGGTCACGACGCTGTTCATGACCAAGGGCGACTATCTGGTGGCCCAGCAGGCGCAGATCTGGATGACCGGTTCGCTGAACGGCCGCGGCTGGGAGGAGGCCGCGCCGCTCGGCTGGACGCTGCTGGTGCTGCTGCCCGCCGTGCTGTGGGCGGCCCGCGCCCAGCGCACGGCGTCGATGGACGACGACACGGCGACCGCCCTCGGCGTACGGCTGGGCCGCCTGCGGCTCGGACTGGTGCTGCTCGGCGTCGTACTGGCGTCGATCGCGACGGGTGCCGCGGGGCCCGTCGACTTCGTGGCGCTGCTCGCGCCGCAGATCGCGCGCCGGATGACCCGTACCGCGCAGATCCCGCTGCTGTGCTCCGCGCTGCTCGGCGCGGTGATCATCGTCCTCGCCGATCTGGCGGCCCGCCGGGTGTTCTCGCCCACCGAGCTGCCGGTGGGCGTGCTGACGGCCGCCATCGGTGCCCCGTACCTGATCTGGCTGATCATCCGTAGCCGAACCGCTGGAGGAAAGTCGTGAGCAGGCTGACGGCCCGCGAGCTGACGCTCGCCTATGACGACCGCACGGTGGTGCACGACCTCGACCTGGCCGTGCCCGACGGGCGGGTCACGGTGATCGTCGGCCCCAACGCCTGCGGCAAGTCGACGACCCTGCGCGCCCTCGGCCGGCTGCTGAAGCCGAAGGGCGGAGCGGTCCTCCTCGACGGCTCGGAGCTCGCGAGGATCCCGACGAAGAAGATCGCCCAGTCGATCGGACTGCTGCCGCAGTCCCCGGTCGCCCCGGAGGCCATCACGGTCGCCGACCTCGTCGCCCGCGGCCGTCAGCCGCACCAGCACTGGTGGCAGCAGTGGTCGCAGGACGACGAGCGGGCGGTGACGGACGCCATGGAGCGTACGGACGTCACCGCGCTCGCCGACCGACCCGTCGACGAACTGTCCGGCGGCCAGCGGCAGCGCGTGTGGATCGCGATGGCGCTCGCGCAGGAGACGGATCTGCTGCTGCTGGACGAGCCGACGACGTTCCTCGACATCGCGCACCAGGTCGAGGTGCTCGACCTGGTGCGGCAGCTGAACCACGAGCGCGGCCGCACGGTCGTCGCCGTCCTCCACGACCTCAACCAGGCCGCCCGCTACGCCGACCACCTCGTCGCCATGAAGGACGGCCGGATCGTCGCGGAAGGACGTCCCGAGGACGTCGTCACCGCCGAACTGGTCCGGGAGGTCTTCGGCATGGACTCGGTCGTCGTCCCCGACCCGGTGACCGGATCACCGCTCGTCGTGCCGGGAGCCCCGTACTCCCCCGCATCCCAAGCCCCCACACCCACCTCCACCCCCACCCCCACGCCCACGCCCACCTCGCAGTCAGCCTGAAAGGTTTCCCCGTCCATGAGCAACACGCTTCGCCGCCGCGGCCTCCTCGCCGGTTCCCTCGCCCTCACCGCCGCGATGGCACTGAGCGCCTGCGGCACGAACGACGACACCGGCTCCTCCGACAAGACGAAGGCCGGTGGCACCCACACGGTGAAGACGGCCATGGGCGACGTCGAGGTCCCCGACGCGCCGAAGCGGGTCGTCGTGCTCGACACCGCTGAGCTCGACTCGGTCATCACCCTGGGCGTGAAGCCCGTCGGCGCCACCCACACCGGCACGGAGTCGGGCTTCCTGAGCTACCTGCCCAAGGACAAGCTCGAGGGCATCAAGGACGTGGGCGAGATGATGACGCCCAACCTGGAGGCCATCGCCGCGCTCGAGCCCGACCTGATCCTCACCAGCAAGATCCGCCACGGCGACAAGTACGCGGAGCTGAAGAAGATCGCGCCGACGGTGATGACCGAGACCACCGGCCTCCCCTGGAAGGAGAACTTCCAGCTCCACGCCGACGCGCTCGGCAAGAAGGCGGAGGCGGCGAAGGCGGTCGCCGCGTACGAGGCGCACGCCGGGAAGGTCACCGAGGCGCTCGGCGGCAAGGAGAAGGCGGCGTCGACGGAGGTCAACGTCGTCCGCTTCGTCGAGGGCGCGGACATCCGCATCTACGGCAAGCAGAACTACATCTCCACGATCCTCGCCGACGTCGGCCTGGGCCGCCCCGCGATCACCGACAAGGCCAAGGACGGCTTCTCGTACGACGTCAGCCCCGAGAAGATCGACCTCGCCGACGCGGACGTCGTCATCCACTCGACGTACGGCGACCCGGAGAAGGCGAAGCAGAAGCAGACGCTGGACAGCGCGCTCTGGAAGAACATGAAGGCGGCGAAGAACGACAAGGTCTTCGGCGTCGAGGACGAGCTGTGGATCCAGGGGATCGGCTACACGGCGGCGGACCAGATCCTGACGGAGCTGCAGGGCCACCTGGCGGGCTGAGCGGAGCCGCTCCGCTGCGCGGGGCTGTTCCACCGCCCCGCCCCTTCCCGCTGCACCGATGTGCGGCTCCGCCGCGTGGCGGGGCAAGCCCCGACCCCGGTACCGCGCTTCGCGCGGTGGCCTCAATCGCCGGCCGGGCTTGATGTGCCTGCGCGGCACACCAGCCCGCCGGGCGGGAACCAGTTCCAGCCCCGCCTGCGATCGAGGCGCCGGGCTCGGGGCGGAGCCACCGGGGCGGGTGGGGGCGGCCTAGCGGGCGCGCCGGGCGCGCCACACCAGGAACACCGCGGAACCCACCGCCGCCCCCTTCAGCACCCACGGCCACGTCCCCGTCAGCGCGTCCCGCACACCGTCCTCCTCGATCGCCTCGCCCCACTGCTCGTTGACGCGCCCCCACAGCCACAGCGCCCCGGCCGTCACAGCCGTGCCGGGAATGCCGAACACGGCCAGCTTCGTCTCAGCGGGGGAAAGCCGGCGGGAGGCGTACGCGAAGAGCCACCCGAGGCCGAGGGCAACGAGCGAACCCAGGGCCGCGCCCACGAGGAGCAGCGCGGCGGCGAACAGCAGCACCGGGCTGCCGAAACCCGCCCGCGGCAGCCGCGGCAGCAGCCGTCGACGCCCCTCGGTCCCGGCCCCGGCCTCCGCCTCCGCCTCGCCCTCCGTCTCGTCCGAGGACTCCGCGTCGTCCGAGGGCTGTGGCGGCGGCTTCAGTATCTCGGGGATCTCGACACCGCCGACGAACCCGGCCACGCCGTCGCTCGCGCCCATCGCCGCGGGGTCGATGCGCCACCAGTCCGGCTCCGAGCCGGAGGGGCCGAGCTCGTCCATGCCGGCCAGGTGCGGCGGCGACGCCGTGACGGGCGGCACCGGCGCCGGCGAGGGCGTGTCGGTCTTGCGGGGCCGGGGGACCCGGCGCCACCCCCGCTGGCGCGGCACCGCGCCGTCGGGCGGCCCCGGCTCCGGGGCCAGGGTGGCCGCGCCCGGCGGGGTACGCGGGCCCGGGTCCGGGGCCGGCGCCTCGGCCCCGGCGTCGTCCCCGGTGGCCGCCGAGGCCACCACCTCGTCCGGCGTACCGAGCCGCCCCAGGATGCGGCGTACGCCCGCCGGGCTGTGGCCGCCGAACTTCGTCCGCTGCCGCTCGATCTCGTTGCGCAGCGTCGCCACGAGCCGCATCCGGGTGCCGGACGGGAGCTGGGCCTGCTGGGCCAGGTCGCCGACACGGCTCAGATAGTCGTAGACGAGCTGATCGCTCTCGATCCCCACCGACGGTTCCCCTGCACTGGCCACGGGCCGCCCGCCTTCCCGAGCCGCCCCGTCCCCGACGGTAGCGCTCCAGGGGCTAACGTGGGGCGGATGGGGACCATGCCCGAAGGAAGCGGCGGCAGCCCGCGCACCCTCGCGGAAGCGCTGCGCGCCCGCGACGACGAGGAGCTGGCCGCGCTGCTGCGCGCCCGCCCCGATCTGCTGAGCCCGGTGCCGAACGACGTCACCCAGCTCGCCACCCGCGCCGGCACCCGCGCCTCCGTCGTACGGGCCCTGGAGCGGCTGGACCGGTTCGCCCTGCAGACCGCCGAGGCACTGGCGGTCGCTCCCGACCCGGCCCCGTACGGCACCCTGCTGGCGCTGATGACCGGCGACGACGGTGACGCGGCCGTCGAGGCGGTGCTTCCGCAGGCCCTCGAAACGCTGCGCCGGCAGGCCCTGGTGTGGGGCGGCGACGACCGGCTGCGGCTGGTGCGCACGGCCCGGGAACTGCTCGCACCGTCCCCGACGCGCCCTTCGCCGACGGGTCTCGGTCCGACCGTCACGGAGGCCACCGCCGGCATGTCGCCCGGCCGGCTCCAGGAGATCCTGGTGGCGGCGGGACTGCCGACGACGCACGACCCGGTGTCCGCGGTCGCGGCGCTGACGTCGCTGTTCACCGACCGCACGCGGATGGCGGCGCTGCTCGACACGGCCCCGCCGGACGCGCTGGCGGTCCTGGACCGGCTGGTGTGGGGGCCGCCGTACGGGGAGGTGACGGCCGATCCGACGCCGCCCGTGCGATGGCTGCGGGACCGTGGTCTGCTGCTGCCGGCGTCGGCGCGCACGGTGGTGCTGCCACGGGAGGCTGCGCTGCATCTGCGGGCGGGGCGTGCGCACCGGGTGCCGGAGCCGGTGCCGCCGGCGGTCGCGGCCGCCTCGGAACACCGCCCACAGGTTGTGGACAGCGCGGCGGCGGGCCAGGCCTACACGGCGCTGACCACCGTCGAGGACCTGCTGAAGGACTGGCACGAGGGCGGCCCGCCGGTGCTGCGCGCCGGCGGTCTGGCCGTACGGGACCTCAAGCGGACGGCCGCCGCCCTGGACACCAGCGAGCAGCTGGCCGCGTTCTGGCTGGAACTGGCCTACGCCGCAGGTCTGCTGGCCTCCGACGGCGAGGCCGACGAGCGGTACGCGCCGACCCCGGCGTACGACGAGTGGCTGGAGCTCCCGACGGCGGAGCGGTGGGGTGAACTGGCGGCCGCCTGGTTGACGGCGACACGTACGCCCGGCCTCGTCGGCAGCCAGGACGCGAAGGGCCGCACCCTCTCCGCCCTCGGCCCGGAGCTGGACCGCTCGGCCGCCGTGGAGGTGCGCCACCGCGTCCTGGAACTCGCGGCGGGTCTGGTCTCCGGCGCGGCGCCGCACCCGGAGACGCTGCTCGCCAGGCTGCGCTGGGAACGGCCGCTGCGCGGCGGCGCGGCGGGCGGCGAGGCGGGCGGTGCGGGCAAGGATCTGCGGGCGATGGTCGCGACGTGGACGCTGTCGGAGGCGGAACTGCTCGGCGTGACGGGCCGGGGCGCGCTGTCCACGCACGGCCGCGCGCTGCTCGGTGCGCCACCCGCGCCGCCCATGGACGCGGACACGGGCACGGACGGCGAGACGCCCGTGGCCGGCGAGACGCTCGTCGACCACGAGACGCTCGCCGAACGCCGCGCCCGCGCGGTCAAGGCACTCGCGCCGCTGCTGCCGGAGCCCCTCGACCACGTCCTCCTCCAGGCGGACCTCACCGCGGTCGCGCCCGGCCCGCTGGAGCGCCCGCTGGCGGAGACCCTCGCCGTGCTCGCCGACATCGAGTCCAAGGGCGGCGCGACCGTCTACCGCTTCACGCCCGGCTCCGTCCGACGCGCGCTCGACGCCGGCAGGTCCGCGTCCGACCTGCACACCTTCCTGACCACGCACTCGCGTACGCCCGTGCCGCAGCCGCTGAGCTACCTCATCGACGACGTCGCCCGCCGCCACGGCCATCTGCGGATCGGGGCGGCGTCGGCCTATGTGCGCTGCGACGACGAGGCGATGCTCGACGAGATCCTCGCCGACAAGCGTTCCCAGGGCCTGGGCCTGCGCCGCCTCGCGCCCACCGTCCTCGCCGCCCGGGCCGACCCGGGAACGCTGCTGGAGGGGCTGCGCGCCATGGGGTACGCGCCGGCCGCCGAGTCGTCGGAGGGCGATGTGCTGATCACCCGCGCCCACGCCCGCCGCACCCCGCCGCGCACCGCGCCCGCCCCGGTACCGGAGGGGCCGCCCGTGCCGGACGGGACACTGCTCGGCGCGGCCGTGAAAGCGATCAGGGCGGGTGACATGGCGGCCACGGTCGTACACAAGCCGGGCGCCGAGCAGGGCCGCCGCGAGCCCGGCGAGCTGCCGCGCACCACCTCGTCGGAGACGCTGGCCACCGTCCAGGCCGCGGCGCTCACCGGCTCCGCGATCTGGATCGGCTACGTCAACGCGGAGGGCACCGCCAGCCAGCGCGTCATCGCGCCGGTCCGCGTCGAGGGCGGTTTCGTGACGGCGTACGACCACACCGCCGACGAGGTCCGGACGTATCCGCTGCACCGCATCACGGGTGTCGCGGAGCTGGCGGAGGAGTAGCAGCACCACAATCCGGGGGACATGACACGAGCGAGGCGTACGGCCGAGCGGGAGACCGCAGGGCGGGCCGTCACGCGGGCAGGGCTGCCCAAGGGTCTCGTGGGCTTCACCGCAGGGGCACCACCGTCGGCGCGACGCTGCTGCTCCGCTACCTGCGCCGGAACCCGCCACGTCCGACGCAGCCCGGCATCACCGGGCGATAAGGCAAACTGGAGGTTTGGCCGTACAGAGCCACGACGAAAGGGCATGCGCGTGAACGGACCGCTCATCGTGCAAAGCGACAAGACACTCCTGCTCGAGGTGGACCACGAGCAGGCAGACGCCTGCCGCCGAGCCATCGCCCCGTTCGCCGAGCTGGAGCGCGCGCCGGAGCACATCCACACCTACCGGGTGACCCCGCTCGGCCTGTGGAACGCACGCGCCGCCGGGCACGATGCCGAGCAGGTCGTCGACGCCCTGGTCGAGTACTCCCGCTACCCCGTGCCGCACGCGCTGCTCGTCGACGTCGCGGAGACCATGGCCCGCTACGGCCGGCTCGCCCTGTCCAAGCACCCCGTCCACGGGCTCGTCCTCACCACCACCGACCGGCCGGTGCTCGAGGAGATCCTGCGTTCCAAGAAGATCCAGCCCCTGGTCGGCACGCGGATCGACCCCGACACGGTCGCCGTGCACCCCTCCGAGCGCGGCCAGATCAAGCAGACGCTGCTGAAGCTGGGCTGGCCGGCCGAGGACCTGGCCGGTTACGTGGACGGCGAGGCGCACCCCATCGAGCTCGCCGAGGACGGCTGGGCACTGCGCCCGTACCAGAAGCAGGCCGTCGAGGGCTTCTGGCACGGTGGCTCCGGCGTCGTCGTCCTGCCCTGCGGCGCGGGGAAGACCCTCGTCGGGGCGGGGGCGATGGCGCAGGCCAAGGCCACGACCCTGATCCTCGTCACCAACACCGTCTCGGCCCGCCAGTGGAAGCACGAGCTGGTGAAGCGCACGTCGCTGACCGAGGACGAGATCGGCGAGTACAGCGGTACGAAGAAGGAGATCCGCCCGGTCACCATCGCCACCTACCAGGTGCTGACGACCAGGCGGAAGGGCATCTACCCGCACCTGGAGCTCTTCGACTCCCGCGACTGGGGCCTGGTCGTGTACGACGAGGTCCATCTGCTGCCCGCGCCGGTCTTCAAGTTCACCGCCGACCTCCAGGCCCGCCGCCGGCTCGGCCTCACGGCGACCCTGGTGCGCGAGGACGGCCGGGAGTCGGACGTCTTCTCCCTCATCGGCCCCAAGCGCTTCGACGCCCCGTGGAAGGAGATCGAGGCGCAGGGCTACATCGCCCCCGCGGACTGCGTGGAGGTCCGGGTCAACCTGACCGATTCGGAGCGGCTGGCCTACGCGACGGCGGAGCAGGAGGAGAAGTACCGCTACTGCGCGACGACGGCGACCAAGCGCCGGGTGACCGAGCAGTTGGTGCACAAGCACGCGGGGCAGCAGATCCTCGTCATCGGCCAGTACATCGACCAGCTCGACGAGCTCGGTGAGCACCTGGACGCGCCGGTGATCAAGGGCGAGACGCCCAACTCACAGCGCGAGAAGCTCTTCGACGCGTTCCGCAGCGGTGAGATCAGCGTGCTCGTGGTGTCCAAGGTCGCGAACTTCTCGATCGACCTGCCGGAGGCGACGATCGCCATCCAGGTCTCCGGCACGTTCGGTTCACGCCAGGAGGAGGCGCAGCGCCTGGGTCGCGTGCTGCGTCCGAAGGCGGACGGGCACAAGGCGCACTTCTACTCGGTGGTCGCGCGGGACACGATCGACCAGGACTTCGCGGCCCACCGCCAGCGGTTCCTGGCGGAACAGGGCTACGCGTACCGCATCGTCGACGCGGACGACCTCCTGGCGGGCGAGGACCCCGTCCACTGACCCGGCGGACGGCCGGCGGGGCTCGTTGTGCCTCCGCCCGGCGGGCGGGTGTGCCGCTCAGCGGCATATCCAGCCCGGCTGGGGGTACCTCCCACGGCCGCCAGGCCGTAGGGGGAGATTGAGGCCACCGCGCGAAGGGCGGTACGGGGTCCGGGGCGGAGCCGCGTTCGGGGTCCGGGGCGGAGCCGCGGTTTCGGGAAGGGGCGGGGTGGGGGACGGCTCCGCGCAGCGGTGTCGCCGTCAGCGGCGGCGGACGCCCGCCTCCTCCGCGTACTCTCCGAGCACAGCGACGCTGAAGACCGCGCTCGCGAAGACCTTGACCGCGCGCAGGACGTTGCCGCCCCGGTGCCGCGGGTGCGCGCCGGCGCCGCTCGCCGTGGCGCCGTGACGGGAGTGGGTTCCTGGGGCCGGAGTGAGGGTCGCTGTGGTCATGCGTCCATGGTGCTGCGGGTCACCCGGTCGGAGCATCGGGCTGCGGGGTGAACCGCGAAGCGCCCCGCGTACTACTCCAGGCATAGCCCGTCCCCTACGGGGAGGACGCGGCGCCGAGCGACGGGCACCGAGCGACGACGGCCGGACGGAAAACCGTTCGCGCCCGTTCCCCGGCCCCACTACAATCGCGGGCTTGCCCCGGGCACGGCCCGGGTTCCCCCGCCTCCTCCGACCGTCCCGAGGAGCGCCGCCGTCCGGACGGAAACCGGCCGGTCCGCCATGTCGTGACCACGCAGCTCAGCCGGAGGCAACCCGTGCCCGCGCACGCCCCTGTACCCGACGTGTCCGCCGCCACCACGGCCCGAACGGCCCCCACCGACGGGGCCGACCCGCTCGCCCGCGAACGGGCGCACCTCGCCGCGTCCCGGTCCGCCCTGCGCGCGATGCGCGAGGACGTCCAGTCCCTCGACATCAGGGACGTCACCGCGAACTGGGTCAACGCCGCCGTCCTCCAGTCGCAGATCGAGGACCGCATCAAGGCGCTCGCCGACCTCTCGCACACCCCGCTCTTCTTCGGCCGCCTGGACTACCTGCCCACCACGCAGGAGGGCCGCCGCTTCTACATCGGCCGCCGCCACGTCCACGACGCCGTGGGCGACCCGATGGTGATCGACTGGCGTGCGCCGGTGTCCCAGCCGTTCTACCGGGCCTCCCGCAAGGACCCCCAGGACGTCGGTCTGCGCCGGCGCTTCGGCTACACGGCCGGTGACCTCACGGCGTACGAGGACGAGCACCTCACCGACCCGTCCGAGACCGAGCAGACGTCGAAGCTCCTCCAGGCGGAGATCGAACGGCCGCGCGTCGGGCCCATGCGGGACATCGTCGCGACGATCCAGCCCGAGCAGGACGAGATCGTCCGCAGCGGCCTGTCCGGCACGGTCTGCGTGCAGGGCGGTCCCGGCACCGGGAAGACGGCCGTCGGCCTGCACCGTGTCGCCTTCCTGCTGTACGCGCACCGGGAGCGGCTGGCGCGCACCGGCACGCTCGTCATCGGGCCGAACCGTTCCTTCCTCCACTACATCGAGCAGGTCCTGCCGGCGCTCGGCGAGCTGGAGGTCAAGCAGTCCACGGTCGACGACCTGGTGGCGCACGTCGACGTACGCGGCGAGGACACCGCCGCGGCGGCGGTCGTCAAGGGCGACGCGAGGATGGCGCGGGTCCTGCGGCGGGCGGTCCGCTCCCACGTCACGATCCCGACGGAGCCGGTGGTCGTCGTGCGCGGCTCCCGCCGCTGGCGGGTCCCGGCGTACGAACTGGAGGAGATCGTCCGCGAGTTGCTCGACCGCGACATCCGCTACGGGGCCGCCCGCGAGGCCCTGCCGCAGCGGATCGCGCACACCGTCCTGGTGCGCATGGAGCAGTCCGGGGAGGCCCCGGACGACCGCGTCCAGGACTCGGTCGCGCGGGGCCCCGCCGTCAAGGCGGCGGTCAAGGCGATCTGGCCGCCGGTCGACCCGGCGAAGCTCGTGCTGCGTCTGCTGTCCGACGCGGACTTCCTCGCGGAGCACGCGGAGGGCCTTCTGTCGGCGGAGGAGCAGGCCACGATCCTCCTTGCGAAGCCGCCCCGCAGCGTGCGGGCCGCGAAGTGGACGGCGGCGGACGCGGTACTGATCGACGAGGTGACGGACCTGGTCCAGCGCACCCAGTCGCTGGGCCATGTCGTCCTGGACGAGGCGCAGGACCTGTCCCCGATGCAGTACCGGGCGGTGGGCCGCCGCTGCTCGACGGGCTCGGCGACGGTCCTCGGCGACCTGGCCCAGGGCACGACGCCGTGGGCCACGGCGTCGTGGGCCGAGGCCCTGGCCCATCTGGGCAAGCCGGAGGCCGCCGTCGAGGAGCTGACGGCCGGTTTCCGCGTGCCGCGCGAGGTGATCGCATACGCGTCGCGTCTGCTGCCGCACATGTCGCCGGGTCTGGCGGCGGTCTCGTCCGTCCGTGAGACGCCCGGCTCGCTCGACGTCCGCTGCGTGCCGGAGCACGGTCTCGACGAGGCGGTCGTCGCGGCGTGCACGGAGTCCCTCCGGCACGAGGGGTCGATCGGCCTCATCGCGGCGGACTCCCGAGTGCCGGCGCTCGCGGCGGCACTCACGGCGGCGGGCCTGCCGTACCTCTCCCCCGGCGAGGAGACCACCCGGGAGACACGCCTCACCCTGGTTCCCGCGTCGCTGGCGAAGGGCCTCGAGTACGACTACGTGGTCCTCGACGAGCCGTCGTCGGTCATCACGGCGGAACCGGACCGACGAACGGGCCTGCGCCGCCTGTACGTCGCCCTGACGAGAGCGGTCTCGGGCCTGACGGTGATCCATGCGGAGCCTCTGCCGCAGGAACTCTCCGCCTGAGCCCCCGCGCGCGAGGACCGGGCCGGGCATTTCAGACCGCGCGCGAGGCCCCGACCAGGCCGCACCCCGACCGCCGCCCGCAGCGCGGTCCAGGTCCGGGCCTGCCGCGACCACCGCCCGAAGCCCGGTCCCGAAATCCGGGGCCCCGGCCCCCACCACGCCCGCAGTGCGGCCAGGGGTCCGGGGCTTACCCCAACCACCGCCCGCAGCGCGGGACCGGGACCCGGGGCTTGCCCCGACCGCCCCCGTGCGAGGCCCCGATCGGGACCGAGCCGCACCCCGACCGCACCCCGACCGCACCCCGACCGCAGCCCGCAACGCGGCCAGGGGTCCGGGGCTTGGCCCGACCGCCTCGCCCGAAGGGCGGGCCGGGGTCCGGGGCTTGGCCCGGTTCCGGGAAGGGGCGGGGAGGGGACAGGCTCCGCGCAGCGGCCGCCCCGCCCCCACACCCCCCGGGCGCTCCGGCGCCCCTACGCGTCCAGCACCTCGCGCCACTCCCTGACCGCCGATGCCGCCACCGGCGCCGTCCAGCCGCCCGGCCTCGCCGCGCCGCCGATGTGGAAGCCCGTCACGCCTCCGGCCAGCAGACGGGGCACGTGCTCCAGGCGGAGACCGCCGCCGACCAGGAGCCGGGGCTCGTAGCCCGGTTCGCCCG
This sequence comes from Streptomyces peucetius, assembly GCF_025854275.1. NCBI lineage: Bacteria > Bacillati > Actinomycetota > Actinomycetes > Kitasatosporales > Streptomycetaceae > Streptomyces > Streptomyces peucetius. Next base: position 3,572,380 of record NZ_CP107567.1, read on the forward strand.
CACGCGCCGCCTCCGCGAGGAGCGTCGACAGGCCGTCGTCGACGCCCGTCGCGGATCCCGCCGTCAGGTACGTGTCCAGCCCGGGCAGGTCCGCGAGCTGCTTGCGGAGCGCATCCCGGTCGGCCGCCCGGTCGATCGCGCGGTGGAACGTCCACCGGCAGCCGTCCAGTACCGCCAGCAGCCGCTCGATCGTGACGAGGTCCGGCTGTCCGTGGTCGTCGAGGAAGCCGAGGACGAACTCGTCCGCCCCCGCCTCTCTCAGCCCTTCCGCCGCGTGCACGAGCGCGTCCGCCGCGCCGCCGGCCGAGAAGCCGTCGGTGAGGCGGAGCATCGCCCGCAGCGGGATGTCGACGGCCGCGCGGATCGACGTGAACGTGGCGACCGGCGGCGTCAGCCCGTCCGCCGCCATGTCGGTGACCAGCTCCAGCCGGTCGGCCCCTCCGGACTGGGCGGCGACCGCGTCCTCGGCATCGAGGGCGATCACCTCCAGGAGTGCACGGTTGCTGCTCATGGGACCCATTCCTCCAGGCTCCGACAGGTCTAGTCCAATGACCAGCCTAATGCCAGCCGGCCCGCACGGCAGCCATCCCTCGATCACCACCCGCAGGGAACGACCTTGCATCCTTGTACGGGTCGGGGGTATACATGAAGCAGATGGATACCCCCTAGGGGTATCAAGACGGAGCAAGCGCCGGAGGGCCGCCATGCCGCAGACCACGACCGGGACCACCAGCACGACCGCCACGGGCAACGGCACCGCCGCGAGCGGGGCGCGCTCCGTCGAGCTCGTCATCGGCGGCGTGACCTGCGCCTCGTGCGCGGCGCGCATCGAGAAGAAGCTCAATCGCATGGACGGCGTCGAGGCGACCGTGAACTACGCCACCGAGAAGGCGAAGGTGACCTTCGCCGAGAGCGTCCAGGTCACGGACCTCATCGGCACCGTGGAGGCGACCGGTTACACGGCCGCCGAGCCCGCGCCTCCGCCACCACCCGAGGAAGGGACCGCGAGCCGGCCGGATGAGGACGACGGGCTCGTTCCCCTGCGGCAGCGGTTGGTGACGGCGGTGGTGCTGGCCGTGCCGGTGATCGCGATGGCCATGGTCCCGGCGTTGCAGATCGAGTACTGGCAGTGGCTGAGTCTGACGCTGGCCGCGCCGGTCGTCACCTACGCCGCGTGGCCGTTCCATCGTGCGGCGTGGACGAACGCGCGGCATGGTGCGGCGACGATGGACACGCTGATCTCGGTGGGGACGTCGGCGGCGTTCGTGTGGTCGGTGTGGGCGTTGTTCTTCGGGACGGCCGGTACGCCGGGGATGACGCATCCGTTCGAGTTCACGATCGCGCGCAGTGACGGGGCGGGGAACATCTATCTGGAGGCGGCGGCGGGGGTGACGGCGTTCATCCTGGCGGGCCGGTACTTCGAGGCGCGGTCGAAGCGGAAGGCGGGTGCGGCGCTCAAGGCGTTGCTGGAGTTGGGGGCGAAGGAGGTCACCGTGGTGCGCGGTGGCCGTCAGGAGACGATCGCGACCGGGGATCTGGTGGTGGGTGACCGGTTCCTGGTGCGGCCCGGTGAGAAGATCGCCACGGACGGCACGGTGGTGGAGGGGTCGTCGGCGGTGGATGCGTCGATGCTGACCGGTGAGTCGGTGCCGGTGGAGGTGTCGGTCGGTGACGCGGTGACCGGGGCGACGTTGAACGCGGGTGGCCGGCTGGTGGTGGAGGCCACCCGGGTGGGGGCGGACACGCAGTTGGCGCGGATGGCGAAGCTGGTGGAGGACGCGCAGAACGGCAAGGCCGCGGCGCAGCGGCTGGCCGACCGGATCTCCGCGGTGTTCGTGCCCGTCGTGATCGCTCTGGCGCTGGGCACGTTGGGGTTCTGGCTCGGCAACGGCTCGGGGTTGACGGCGGCGTTCACCGCGGCGGTCGCCGTGTTGATCATCGCCTGCCCCTGTGCGCTGGGTCTGGCCACCCCGACCGCGTTGATGGTCGGCACCGGTCGCGGCGCGCAGCTGGGGATTCTGATCAAGGGCCCGGAGGTGCTGGAGACCACCCGCAAGGTCGACACCATCGTGCTGGACAAGACCGGCACGGTGACCACCGGGCGGATGACGCTGCTGGCCGTCCACACCGTCGAGGGCACCGAGGAGAGGGAGGTGCTGCGGCTGGCCGGTGCGCTGGAGAACGCCTCCGAGCACCCCGTCGCCCAGGCCGTGGCCACCGGCGCCGCCGAGCGGCTCGGCGCCCTGCCGGACCCGGAGGACTTCGCCAACGTCCCCGGCCTGGGCGTGCAGGGCATCGTCGACGGCCACGCCGTCCTCGTCGGCCGCACCAAACTCCTGGCCGAGTGGTCCATCGAGCTGCCCGCCGATCTGGCCCGGGCCCGGCACGACGCCGAGGCCGCCGGCCGCACCGCGATCACCGTCGCCTGGGACGGAGCCGCCCGCGCCGTCCTGGAGGTCGCCGACGCCGTCAAGGACACCAGCCCCCAGGCCATCCGCCGCCTGCGCGCCCTGGGCCTGACCCCGATCCTGCTGACCGGCGACAACAAGACCGTCGCCGACAGCGTCGCCACCGAGGTCGGCATCGACGAGGTCATCGCCGAGGTCATGCCCGAGGACAAGGTCGACGTCGTCAAACGCCTCCAGGCCGAAGGCCGCAGCGTCGCCATGGTCGGCGACGGCGTCAACGACGCCGCCGCCCTCGCCCAGGCCGACCTCGGCCTCGCCATGGGCACCGGCACCGACGCCGCCATCGAAGCCGGCGACCTCACCCTCGTCCGCGGCGACCTGAACGCCGCCGCCGACGCCATCCGCCTCTCCCGCCGCACCCTGGGCACCATCCGCTCCAACCTCTTCTGGGCCTTCGCCTACAACATCGCCGCCCTCCCCCTCGCCGCCGCCGGACTCCTCAACCCCATGATCGCCGGAGCTGCCATGGCCTTCTCCTCCGTCTTCGTCGTCGGCAACTCCCTGCGCCTGCGCAGCTTCAAAGCAACCTGAGCAGGACACACGGCCGAGGCCCCGGCGGGCAGAATGAGGGGCATGGCCGCCGTTCCGCAGCACCCCGCCCACGAGAACCTCCGCAGCCGCTGGCGCCAGGACCTGTCGGCCGCCCGCGACAGCACGGACGGCGCGGCCGACCCGTCCGCGTACGCGGAGAATCTGCTCGCCCGCTGGGCGGAGCCGCAGCGCCGTTACCACACGACCGATCACCTCGTCGCCGTCCTGGACCGGATCGACGAGCTCGAGCAGTACGCGGACGACCCGGCGCTCGTACGTCTCGCCGCCTGGTTCCACGACGCGGTCTATCTGCCCGACCGTTCGGAGAACGAGGAGCGCTCCGCGCGCCTCGCGGAGCGCGCGCTCCCCGAGGCCGGTGTCGGCGAGCGGGCCACCGCCGAGGTCGCCCGCCTGGTGCGCCTCACCGTCACCCACGACCCGGACCAGGACGACCGCAACGGCCAGGTGCTGTGCGACGCCGACCTGGCGGTCCTGGCCGCTGCCCCGGAGGCGTACGCCGCCTATGCGGCCGCCGTCCGCGAGGAGTACGCCTTCGTCCCTGACGACGCCTTCCGCGACGGCCGCGCCGGGGTGCTCCGGCAGCTGCTGGGGCTGCCGCACCTGTTCCGCACACCGCACGGGCAGCGCGAGTGGGAGCAGCGGGCGCGCCACAACCTCATGGTCGAACTGGAACTGCTCGCCGCGTCCTGAGCCGGCCGGGGACGCCCGCCCCGGCACCGGGCCGGGGGCGGCAGGGAATTCCAGGCTTCAACCTCGTGTTGGCACGTGTCATGCCCGCCCCGTCACCCGGCGCCGCCCGTGCCGCCCGTATGCCGCTCGCCGTCTACATACTCGGCCTGTCCGTGTTCGCCCTCGGAACCAGCGAGTTCATGCTCTCCGGGCTGCTGCCGCCGATCGCGCGCGACATGGACGTCTCGATCCCCCGGGCGGGGCTGCTGACGTCGGCCTTCGCGGTGGGCATGGTGGTCGGTGCGCCGCTGCTGGCCGTGGCGACGCTACGGCTGCCGCGCAGGACCACGCTGATCTCCCTGATCTCCGTCTTCGGCCTCGGGCAGGTCGCCGGCGCCCTGGCGCCCACGTACGAGGTGCTCTTCGCGTCCCGCGTCATCAGCGCGCTCGCGTGCGCGGGCTTCTGGGCCGTCGGCGCGGCCGTGGCGATCGCGATGGTGCCGGTGAACCAGCGGGCCCGGGCGATGGCGGTGATGATCGGCGGTCTGTCGATCGCGAACGTCCTCGGCGTGCCGGCGGGCGCGTTCCTCGGCGAGCACCTCGGGTGGCGGTCGGCGTTCTGGGCGGTCGGCGCCGCGTCCGCCGTGGCGCTCGTCGGCGTACTGACGCGCATCCCGCACATCCCGCTGCCGGAGCAGAAGCCGCAGCTCAGGAAGGAGCTGACGATCTACCGCGACCGCCAGGTGTGGCTGGCCGTGGCGATCACCGCGCTCGCGGCGGGCGGCGTGTTCTGCCTCTTCACCTACCTCAGTCCCCTGCTCACCGAGGTGGCCGGGCTGGACGCCGGCTGGGTTCCGACGGTGCTGGCGCTGTTCGGGATCGGCGCGCTGGCCGGTTCGACGATCGGCGGCCGGGTCGCCGACGCGCACCTCTTCGGCGTGATGCTCGGCGGCATCGCCGCCTCGACGGTGCTGCTGACGGCGCTCGCCCTGTTCTCCTCGTACGCCGCCGTCGCGGTGGCGCTGTCGTTCCTGCTCGGCTTCTCGTCGTTCTTCACGGCCCCGGCGCTCAACGCCCGGATGTTCAATGTCGCGGGCGCGGCCCCGACCCTCGCGGGCGCGACGACGACCGCGGCCTTCAATCTGGGCAACACGGGCGGTCCGTGGCTCGGCGGCGTGGTCATCGACGCGGACCTCGGCTTCGCGTCGACGGCCTGGGCGGGCGCGGCGATGATGCTGGTCGCGATCGCGCTCGTCGCCGTCGCGATGCGGCTGCACGGCAGGTCCCGGGTGGTGGCGGGAGCGACGGCCGCCGCCCCGGCGGAGTCCTCACTGCGCGCCGAGCGGGTCTGATTCCCCTCGCCGGTCAGAGGGTGGCACCCTTCCGGCGGGCGCGGTGGGCCGCGGCGCTGGCGCGGTTTCCGCAGATCTGCGGACTGCAATAGCGACGGGACTGGTTTCGGGAGACATCCACGAACACCTCTTCGCAGCGGTTGCCGTCGCAGATGTGCAGTCGGCTCATTCCCGTGGTGGTGATGACGCCGAGGAGGCCCATGGCGGCGTTCACGGCGTATTGGTCCACCGGCGGGGCCTGCGGATCGGTGACGTGAAGGTGCCATTCGCCGTCGTGATCGGTGTAGTGCGGCACTGCGTGATGCTCGGCGAGTATGCGGTTGAGCAGGGCGATGGCGGTGGACTCGTCGGGGGCGCCGAAGACCTCCCGAAGGGCCGTCCGCAGGGTGCGCGCCCTCTCGAGGTCCTTGTTGGTGGGCACGCCTTTGATCCGGATGCCGTGAGCAATGAGCAGTTCCGCCAGCGCGGCCGGATCGGGCATCTTTTCTTTCCCGCGGACCACGTTGTAGGTGTTGACGAGATCCTCGGCCCACGTTGCCGGACCTTCTGAGTAACTAGTAAATCTCATCATGGCTCCGTATTATCTGGCGTAATGGATCGTCTCACGATGGAGGGTCGATGGACTCCCAAGAGGCATTACCCGCTCCCGCCGCCGCACCTGAAGGGTATTACCCTCCGGCCGGCTTCAGAGAGGAGTGGCTGCGCGGAGCGCGCATGGCGATACCGCTGGCGATCGCCGTCTTCGGCTTCGCCGTCTCCTTCGGCGTGGTGGCCCGGGCCGCCGACATGGGAATCATGGCGCCCATCGCCATGTCCTTGACCACCTTCGCCGGATCGGCCCAGTTCGCGGCCGCGTCCGTGGTGGGCACGGGCGGGGGCATCGCCGCGGCCATCGTGGCCGCCGTTCTGCTCAACTCCCGTTATCTGCCCATCGGGATCAGCGTCGCCCCGGCGATGAAGGGCAACGCCGTCAAGCGCTTCTTCTCCGCGCAGCTGGTGGTGGACGAGTCCTGGGCCGTGGGGCATCTGGGCGAGGGCCGCTATTCGCACGGCCGGCTGCTGGGCGCGGGCGTGGTCGTCTACTGCGCCTGGGTGGGCGGCACGGCCGTCGGCGTCCTGGGGGCGGAGTATGTCGGGGACCCGCTGCGCTTCGGACTGGACGTGGTGTCGCCCGTCCTCTTCCTGGCCCTGCTCAAGGGGCAGATCAGCGATCGGCGCGCGCTCGTGTGCGCGATCCTCGGGGTCGCGGTCGCGCTGTCGCTGACGCCGGTCGCCTCACCCGGAGTGCCGTTGATCGCGTCCACCGTCGTCTGTCTGCTGGGATTGAGGAAATGATGAGCGGAGTATGGCTGGCGGTGCTCCTCGTGGGTGCCGTGTCGATGGCACTGAAAGCCACCGGGCCGGTGCTGCTGGGCGGGCAGGAACTGCCGGACAGCATGCAGCGCGTGGTGGCCCTGATGGCGCCGACGCTGCTGGCGGCACTGATCGCCACTCAGATCTTCGGCGACGGCCAGGCGTTGACGGTCGATGCCCGCGTGGTGGGTCTGGTCGTGGGCGCCTTCGGGGTCTGGCGGAACTGGCCCACGCTGCTCGTGGTGTTCCTGGGCGCGGGAGCGGCGGCGGTAACCCGCCTGATCGCCGGATGAGAGGAGGCTCAGCCATGGACGCAGACCCGGCCGAGGCCCACATGTGGCCGACGGCGGCACTGTGGGACGCGGGACTCCGGCTCGGGCACCGGCTCGCCCTGCCACCGCTGCCCCTGCGGCCGGCGGCGGTCGGGATGAGGCTCGCCGGTCCGCTGCGCCGGATCCATCACACCGAAGGTGTCGCGTCGATCCTCGACGGCCTGGACGAGGCGCGCGAGGGCGACGTGCTGTTCATCGACAACGGGGGCCGCACGGACGAGGCGTGCGTGGGCGACCTCGTCGCGATCGAGGCACGGCTGGCGGGCGTGGCCGGTCTGGTGGTGTGGGGGTGTCACCGGGACACCGACGAACTGGCCGTCATCAGGCTGCCGGTGTTCAGCCTGGGGCCGTGCCCGTCGTCGCCCACCCTGCGTCAGGACACGGACGCCGTTGTGGAGCAGCCGTTCCCGTTCGAGGCGGGCGACATCGCGGTGGGCGACTTCGACGGTCTGGTCCTCGTACCCGCCGGGATCCACCCCGAGGTCGTGGATGTCGCCCGCGCCATCGTGGAGGCCGAGCAGCGCCAGGCCGAGAAGGCACTGCGCGGAGTGAGTCTGCGCGAGCAGCTGCGCTGGGCGGAGTTCAAGGAACGACGGCGGGAGGACCCGTCGTACACCTTCCGGATGCACATGGCCCGGGTGGGCGGGGCCCTGGAGTAGGAGCCGGGTGCGGTCAGGCGGGGGTGCGCCAGCGCAGCAGGAGGTCGCGGCGCCCCCGCGGACGGCGGACGACGATCTCCCGGCGGGTGTCCCCCGGGGTGCATCGGCAGATCATGCGAGCCTCCTGACAGCGTTGATGTGCGTGCGGGTGAACTCCATCTGGCGGCGGAAGACCGTGACGCGTTCCTCGACGGCCGTCACGCTGTGGCCCCCCTCCATGGCGTGGAACTCGACGGGCAGGCCGCGGGCTTCGAGGCGGTCGGCGTAGGCGCGGGCCTGGTCGATGGGGCAGCGCGCGTCGTTGACGCCGGCGCAGATGAAGACCGGTGCACTGACGGCGTCGGCGTAGGTGGCGGGCGAGGCGTCGCGGTAGATCTCGGGGACTTCCTCCGGTGTGCCGCCGAAGAGAGTGCGGTCGAGTGCCTTGATGTCGTCCATGGCCTGCTCGTGGGCACCGGCGCAGTCGGCGACCGGAGCGCCGGCCAGGCCGACGGTCCAGTCGTCCGGCCGGGTGCCGAGGCCAAGCAGGGTCAGATAGCCGCCCCAGGACCAGCCGGCCAGTACGAGACGGCCGGGGTCGACGATCCGCTGGTCGACTGCCCACTGCCGTACCGCGGTGACGTCCTCGAGTTCGGTGTGGCCGACGCGGCTCCGCAGGGCCTCCGTCCACGCGCGCCCGTAGCCGGTCGAGCCGCGGTAGTTGACGCGTACGACTGCGAATCCCTCGTCCGTCCAGGCCGCGGCCTCGGGATCGAAGGCGTCCCGGTCGTGTTCGTCGGGCCCGCCGTGGAGCAGGAACACCGCGGGGTGCGGCTCGGTACCCGTACGGGGCAGGCTCAGCAGCGCGTGGACGCGGCCGCCGGGGCCGTCGACCCATATGTCGCGGGCGAGCGCGGTCTGCGGCGGACGGCTGGTGGCGGGAAACCGCGGATCGCTGTCGAGGGCCCGGAAGACCGGCGGGTGCGCGGAGTCGGACCACTGGAACCAGACATCGCCACCGGGCCGGGTACGGGCGTGTTCGATGGTGCCGTCGGGGATCTCCAGCCGGGTCAGCTCGCGGGCGGCCAGGTCGTATCTGAAGGCCTGGGAGCGGGCCTGATGGTCGTGGACGACCAGCAGGGAGGTGGCGTCCTGCGACCATTCGACGGACGTCTCCCCGGGCAGACCGAGGTCGAGGGCGACGCTCTCGCCGGTGCGCGGGTCGTGGATGACGGGCTCCCAGCGGTCCTGGCGCGGCTGGAGGACCAGCAGCCGGTTGTCGCCGGGGACCGGGGAGAAGCCGACGGCCTCGCCCTCGAGGTCGGCGACGGCGTCGCCGTCCGTGGTGAGGACGCGCACGCCCGGCTCCCACAGGTCGCCGCGCTCGCTGTGCGCGATGACGGCAAGCGTGAGGTCGCGGGACAGGTCGACGGCGTACGCGGGTTCCTCGTGCCGGTAGAGGCGGCGGGACGCGCCGCCGGGCAGCACGAGGGAGACATCGGTGCCGTGCTCGGTGGAGTGGCCGAGCAGGTTGTGTCCGCGCAGGCCGAGGGCGAGTCCCGCGGGCCAGTACGGCTTCAGATCACGTACGGCGGGCTCGTCGGGGCCTCCGCCGAACGGCTGCCGCATCCACTGGCCGCGTTCGTCGCCTTCGGTGTCGGCGAACCACCACACGGCCTCACCGGACGCCTCGACGGCGCAGTGCTGGGCGCCGGAGGGGCGATGGGTGACCTGCCGCAGCGTGCCGGCCGTGCGGTCCCAGCAGTAGACCTGGGCGTTGCCGGAGCGGTCGCTGACGAACACGCAGCGCTCCGGGGAGCTCTTGGCCCAGGCGGGGAGCGTGTGGCGGGAGGCCCGGAAGCGCTGTTCCCACAGCGGTGTGTCCACGGCGTCCATGTCAGTGGCAACCGCAACTGGCCGCGGTCACGCGGTTCATCCGGCGGCGGGGGGCCGCGCCGGCGGCCGCCGTACCCGCTCCCGCCAAGGGCGCGGTACCGCCGAGGGCGGTCAGCGAGCTGGTGGCGCAGTCGAGGACGATCTGGAACTCGTTGAGCGGCAGTGAGCCGAGCAGCAGATGGACGGAGGCCGCGGTCCTGCCCGTGGCTGCGGCGTTGGACTCGGAGTTGAAGGGCAGCTGGGGTGCGGCCGGGTTGATGCCGAACTCGAGTCCGGTGACTTCGGCGTGGCCCCGGTCGGCGGCGAAGAGTTCCGTCAGTGCGGCGGCCGCGGCAGCGGATCCCGCCTCGGTCGCCTTCATGTCGGTCACCGCTCCGTCCTCGACGGTGAGCACGAGCGGGTAGTGGGAGAGTCCGGAGAGCTTCTCGAACAGCTCCTGACACCGGGCCGTGCCCGTGGCGCGGGTGCGTACGACGGACCAGCCCTTCACGGCGACCTGTCCGGTGACGGTGGTGCCGACGCTCGTGAGGTCCAGCCTCTGCAGGCCGGTGGGTGCGCTCTGGACGGCGCCGGGCACGAAGCTACCGCTGTCCGTCCGGGACCACGCCGGCGCGGCGGAGGTCATCTTGGCCACGGAGTCGGTCAGAGCCTCTTCGAGGACCAGGCCGCCGGCCGCCGCCACGGCGTCGCGGAGCGTGGCGCCGGTCGTGGCAAGGGCGTTGGGATCGGCCTTCTCCAGCGACCCGAGCAGACTGCCCAGTTGGTCGAGGGCAAGAGGGCCGGTACCGGCGCGGAGAGCGGCGACGGTACGGTGCGGACCCACCTCGGTCCCGGGAGCCGTCAGCAGCCCGTCGTCATGGGCCACGACGAGGATGTCGCTGTCCTCCGGAACGCCGGAGCGCAGTACGCCGGTGAGGGACTGACCCGCCTCGGCCGTGACTGTGTCGCATACTTCGTGGCGGCTCGAGGGCTCGATCCGGAAAGAGCCGGAAAACCGCTCTTCCAGGACGAGCACGAATCGGTTCCGGCCTGCCGGGTACTGGCGATAGGCCTCAGGACGGACGATAATCACTGTGACACTCCCAGATCGTTGTGCCGGTGTGTCAGCGAGGCGGGCCGAGCTATCACCTCGGCCCGCCTCGCTTACGGCACACCCGGCGCGATGCTTCTCGGGCACTTCGCGCGTGGCGGCCTGCTACCCGGCTCAGCCGAGCAGGGTGCCGAGGTAGTTGCTGTTCTTGCGAACCTTGATGGTCTTCTTCACGGCGAACACCCCCCAACTGATTCTCGGTCCGACAGGCAGGCGGGGCGGGCCTTCAACAGCCGGCCCGGACCCGGCTCAGCCCAGCAGCGTGCCCAGGTAGTTGCTGTTCTTGCGAACCTTGATGGTCTTCTTCACGGCGAACACCCCCCAACTGATTCTCGGTCCGACAGGCAGGCGGGGCGGGCCTTCAACAGCCGGCCCGGACCCGGCTCAGCCCAGCAGCGTGCCCAGGTAGTTGCTGTTCTTGCGAACCTTGATGGTCTTCTTCACGGCGAACACCCCCCAACTGATTCTCGGTCCGACAGGCAGGCGGGGCGGGCCTTCAACAGCCGGCCCGGACCCGGCTCAGCCCAGCAGCGTTCCCAGGTAGTTGCTGTTCTTGCGAACCTTGATGGTCTTCTTCACGGCGAACACCTCCTTTCCATGATGGATTTCGCGCTCGTGCGATTCGCTCAGGGCCGTCAGGCAACAGCGGCCATGCGAACGCTGGGAGCGCCGCCTTTGTCGCCCAGTACCACGTCACCGCTTTCGGTGTACACGGTGGTGTCGGGCGAGATGATGTCGAGGTGGTACTGGGTGAAGGGGGTCAGACCCAATCCCCAGTGGAGGCAGCCTCGTTCGCCGCCGTACACCTCGTTCATGGCATGGTTGCCCGGAAGAATGTCCAGGCTGGTGTTGAGGGCATGTCCGATCTCCCAGACCAGCGCATAGCGCGAATCGATCTCGAACATCGCCTCGAAGACCTTGGCGACCTCGGCGCCTTCCTTTCGGAAGGGGCGCAGCGAGGTGATCGTTCCCTTGGTGACATCACAGACCACTGCCTCGTGTTCGAGGCCGGCGAGTTTGCCGGAAAGGCGCGCCTGGTCCTTGCGGATGAACGACGGTGTGCCGCTGTGCAGGATGGGGAATCCGCGGAACGCGATGCTTCCTTCGAGGGGAAGGTGCAGCTTCTCGTCGAATTCGACGATCTGCATCGGCAGCACGCTGATCTCCCCGGAGGGAACGATCTGCTGCTCTCCCCAATCGAGCGGGCCGGCCTGCTGGTTCCAGATCAGACCGTCGGCAAGGTGGTCGAGCACGGCGCGCGTGCCGTGCCGTTCGTCGACGTAGATCAGGTGATCAGTGGTCTCGGCGAGCTCGAAGAAGCGGTCGCTGAACTCGCCCTGCTCCTTCGCGGAAGTATTTTCGATGACACCGATGAAATGCCGGATGATTTCCAGATCGGCGGGCGTCGAGTTGCAAGCCATCCCCATCAGCTTGCGATTCGGACCGAGGGCCTCTTCCGAGGGCGACTCAAAGAATCGGTACGGTGAGATGACCAAGGAGTGCGACCGCTGAGGAATCGTTCCGTCAGCGAGCATGGCCTCGAAGTCGTCACCCTTGCTGATGAAGATCGTCCGGTATTCCGCGTACGGGGCTTCCTTGACGACCTCGAGCTCGTTCTCGAGCTCACGGTTCGTGATCAGACAGAAGATGCTGCCTTCCGCCGGCCCGAACTGACTGTATCGAGCAGGGTTAATCTTGATCGCCGTCATAACCAGCCTGTCCTCTCATCGGTCATTAGCCGCTCGACCCAGGCCATAGCCAACATCACCAAGTCGGGGCGCGCAACAACGCCTGGAACTACGGCCGGAATTGAAGGAGGTTTAAAACGCGAGAACCTGGAACCGGAAGGAAAAGGTCCGCAGCCGCACCGCGACCATCACGCAATTTCACTCGACCAAGATCTGTCAAGTACGCATCTTTCACATTGACGAAACAGGCGGAACGGCGAAGTTTCCAGCCATGATCCTGCCCCGCACATCGGGCGTACGCCCGAGATCCATCACAAATCGGCCGCACCGGCGGAGATCTAAGCGGGCCGGCCCTTCGGCCTGCGCAGCCCCGCGGCCGTCAGCCGGCGCACCAGCTCCTTCGCGCCGACCTCCACCGCACCCGCCGCCACGGCGTCCGCGTAGCGGTGGGAAGGGACGTCGTAGTGGTCGCGCTCGAAGGCGCGCGGCGGACAGCCGATGCGTGCGGCGAAGGTGTGGAGCTCCTCGAACGACACGTCACTGACCAGGTGTGACCACATGCGCCCATGGCCCGGCCAGGTCGGCGGGTCGATGTAGAGCGTCACCGCAACCCGCCTATGGGGGCCACCACCACGCCCGCCTTGGAGCAGACCCAGTGCGGGTCCGGACCGAGCTCCGGTTCGACCTCGAGGGCGTGCGGGTCGCCCGCGTCGCAGACCGGGCAGAGCGGCCAGCGGCCGTGCCGCTCCAGCAGCGCGTCCTGGACGTCCTGGGCGACGAGACCGGCGACGTACTCCACGCCCTCCGGCCATTGCTGGACCCACCAGCGCCGGTGCGTGATGGAGTCCTCGACCATGGAGACGACCGTGGCCTCGGCGACGTCGCGGGCGGCCAGATCGGCGAGGACCAGGGCACGGGCCGCGTGCAGCGCCTGCTCCAGTGGGTTCGAGTCGTCCATGCACCCATTGTCTCCGGGTCTTGACTGCACCCGAAACGCGAAAATACCTTTCAAGGGTGACCAATCCAGTGAAGGAAATTTTCATGGGCGACGCTCCCGCTCCTGCCGCCCTCGCGGCCAAGGTGCGCACGCTCTCGCCGTCCATGACCCGCTCCATGCAGCGGGTCGCCGAAGCCGTCGCCGACGACCCGGCCGGCTGCGCGGCCCTCACGGTCACCGGTCTCGCCGAGCTCACCGGCACCAGCGAGGCCACCGTGGTCCGTACGGCCCGGCTGCTCGGCTACCCCGGCTACCGCGACCTGCGCCTCGCGCTCGCCGGTCTCGCCGCGCACCAGGAGTCCGGGCGGGCCCCCGCCATCACCACCGACATCGCCGTCGACGACCCCATCGCGGACGTGGTCGCCAAGCTCGCCTACGACGAGCAGCAGACGCTCGCCGACACCGCCGCCGGCCTCGACACCGTCCAGCTCGGCGCGGCCGTGTCCGCCGCGGCGACGGCCCGCCGCATCGACATCTACGGCGTGGGCGCCTCCTCCCTCGTCGGCATGGACCTCGCGCAGAAGCTGCTCCGCATCGGCCTGATCGCCCACGCGCACGCGGACCCGCACCTCGCGATCACCAACGCCGTGCAGCTTCGCTCCGGCGACGTAGCCATCGCGATCACGCACTCGGGCTCCACGGGGGACGTGATCGAGCCGCTGCGGGTCGCCTTCGACCGGGGCGCGACGACGATCGCGATCACCGGCCGCCCGGACGGTCCGGTGTCGCAGTACGCCGACCACGTCCTGACCACCTCGACCGCCCGCGAGAGCGAGCTGCGGCCGGCCGCGATGTCGTCCCGGACGAGCCAGCTCCTCGTCGTCGACTGCCTGTTCATAGGCGTGGCCCAGCGTACCTACGAGTCGGCGGCCCCTGCCCTCGCCGCGTCGTACGAGGCTCTCGCGCACCGCCACAACCCCCGCACCCGCTGAACCAGTCCCGCACGTACCGAGAAAGCCGAGCCGCCCTTCATGACCTCCACGTACGGTGAACTCCGCGCCCAGTTGGCCAGTTTGACCACCGAGGCGTTCCGGCCCGAGCTCGCCGACATCGACCGGCTGCCGACACTCGAGATTGCCCGCATCATGAACGGCGAGGACGAGTCCGTTCCGGCCGCCGTCGCCGCGCAACTGCCGGCCATCGCCGCCGCGATCGACGCCACCGCCGAGCGCATGGCCGGCGGCGGCCGGCTGGTCTACGCGGGGGCCGGCACGGCGGGCCGGCTCGGCGTCCTGGACGCCAGCGAGTGCCCGCCCACCTTCAACACCGACCCGTCGGAGATCGTCGGCCTGATCGCGGGCGGCCCGACCGCCATGCTCAGGGCCGTGGAGGGCGCGGAGGACAGCAAGGAGCTGGCCGCCGCGGACCTGGACGGCCTGAAGCTGACCGCGGACGACACGGTGGTCGGCATCTCCGCGTCCGGCCGCACGCCGTACGCGGTCGGCGCGGTGGAACACGCCCGCGGCCTGGGCGCGCTCACCATCGGCCTGTCCTGCAACGCGGACAGCGCGCTCGCCGCCGCCGCGGACCACGGGATCGAGGTCGTCACCGGCCCCGAACTCCTCACCGGCTCCACCCGGTTGAAGGCGGGCACGGCACAGAAGCTGGTGCTCAACATGATCTCGACGATCACGATGATCCGCCTCGGCAAGACCTACGGAAACCTGATGGTCGACGTCCGCGCCTCCAACGACAAGCTCCACGCCAGGTCCCGCCGGATCGTGGCACTGGCGACGGGCGCGTCGGACGAGGAGATCGAGTCGGCGCTGGAGGCGACGGACGGCGAGGTGAAGACCGCGATCCTGGTCATCCTCGGCGGCGTCGACGCCCCGACGGCATCCACTCTCCTGTCCCGGGCCAACGGCAATCTCCGCGCCGCACTGGAGGATGGCCAGGCCGCGCCCACCCGCGCCCCGGAGCCCGGCGGGCCCGCTCTTCCCTGAAGGGCGCCGAAGCGGCAGGGTGCAGTCGTGATCGCTTCCTTCTCACGTGATGACATGCAGGGCTCGCTGACGATCGCCGTGGAGCAGGTGGACGATCCCGCCGCGATCGGCAAGCACCCCTCGGCCCGCGGTTTCCCGAGCTGTACGGCCGTTGTGGATTTCCCCGGGCAGGGCTACCGGGCCCTCTTCGGCTGGGTCCAGCTGGTGCGTTCGACGGACAACTCCTTGGCCGGGGCCGGCTTCGACATGGATCCGTTCTACCTCTTCGAGGATGCGCCGTCGCCGTACGCGTTCTTCGGGATCAAGCCCACGTTGTTCGACGCGCCCTCCCGCGACGGGCGGGATCCTCTCGGCTGGACCGCCCACAGCTTCCTCGCATGGACACCGATGGACGACACCCAACGGCGGGTGCTGCCGCTGGTCGGCTTCTCCTGGGGGTTCGACATCGACTCGGAGGGTCACATCATGCTGCAGCCCGTGCAGGCGCTGGCGCCTGGGGACTGGGACGCTCACCTGCCCTTCCTCGGCGCCTCATGTCCGGGCTGGATTTTCGACGCGTGGCAGCCCGGAGCCGTGACGGACCGCCCGTTCCCTGCGCCGTCCCCTTGAGCGCGGGGCGACCCGGCCTCGCGTGGAGGCACCGCACCGCAAGTTCACCAAATTCTTTTTGCAAAAACCCTTTGGCAAACCCGGCCGGCCCTTCTACGCTCGCCCCGTGCCCGACAAGATCCGCTCTCCCCAGCCCTCCGGCTACAGCAGCCGCGACCTCGACCCCGGCAAGGACGCCGCCGCCCTCAAGGCGCTGACGCACCCCCTGCGCATCCGCATGCTGGGCATGCTCCGCATGGAAGGCCCGGCCACCGCCAGCGAACTGGCCGCCAGGACGGGCGAGTCGTCCGCGTCGACCAGCTACCACCTGCGGGTACTGGCCAAGTACGCGTTCATCGAGGAGGCCGCGCACCGCGACGGCCGCGAACGGCGCTGGCAGGCGGTGCACGAGGTCACCAGCTGGAGCAACGCCGCGATGACCGGCTCCGTCGAGGCCCGGGCGTTCGTCGACGTCTCGCGCCGCGCCCAGCTCGACCACCTGGAACGGTCCCTCGTCCGCCACCAGGAGGACCTGGCGGCCGGCCGCCTCGGTGACGAATGGCTGGAGCCCTCCGGCTTCACCGACCTGGTGGCACGGCTGACCCCCGAGGCCGTCACGGAGCTGTGGGAGACCTTCAACCGCGCCGTGGCCGAGCTCGCCGCCCGCGACGAGGGCGACCCGCGCGCCGAGCAGGTCGTGCTCTTCGCCGCCGGCCTCGCGGTCCACGTGGAGAGCCGCGCGGGAAAACAGACGGGAAACCAGGCGGAGGACCGGGCGGGAAACCAGACGCACGCGCAGGCGGAGGACCGGGCGGAGGACCGCTCGTGAACCGGCCGCTGGACCCGCGTGCGGCCCGCCGCCGCTTCGTCGCCGTCACGTTCCTCTTCTGGCTGCCCGTCGGGCTCTACATCCCGTCCCAGGTGCTGCTGCTGACCGAACGCGGTATGAGCCTCGCCGTCGTCGCCGGGCTCTTCGCCGTCCACTCGGTGACCGTGTCCGTCCTGGAGCTGCCGACCGGCGGCCTGTCCGACGTCGTCGGCCGCCGCGCCGTGCTGGCCGCCGCGGGCCTGCTCAACCTCTCCGCGCTGACCGTGATGGCGCTCGGCACCACCGTCTGGGCCCTGGCCGTCGCCATGTTCCTGATGGGCTCCGGCCGCGCGCTGTCCAGCGGCCCGGCGGAGGCCTGGTACGTCGACACCGTCCAGGCCCACTCCGGTCCCGGCGCCGAACTGCGCACCGGCCTGGCCCGCGGCAACACCGCGTCCGCCGCCGCGCTCGCCGCGGGCACGCTCCTCGGCGGCGCCCTGCCGCTCCTGCTGGGCCTCGGCACGGACCCCGGCGCCCGGCTGGCCGACGCCACCGGCGGCCTCGTACTGCCGCTGTCGGTCCCCGGCCTGCTCGGCGCGGCCGTCGGCGTCGGCTATGTCGCGTACGTGCTGACCGCCCTGCCCGAGCCGCCCCGGCCGCCCGCCACGCTGCGCGGGGTGCTGCGCGGTGTCCCGGCGACGATGCTGGGCGGGCTGCGGCTCGGCGTCACCGAGCCGCTGGTCCGCCGGGTCCTGCTGACGGCGGCCGCCGCCGGCGCGGCGCTCGCCACCGTCGAGCTCCTCACCCCGGGCCGGGCCGCCCGGCTCACCGGCGCACCGGAGTCCGGCGCCGTGCTGTACGCCTCCCTCGCCTGCGCCGGTTTCCTGTGCACGGCGGTCGGCAGCCACTGCGCGCCGCCGGCGGCCCGGCTGACGGGCAGCGGCGAACACGCGGTGCTGGCCGCCCTCGGCGTGAGCACAACGGGGCTCGCGCTGCTCGGCGTGACGGCCGCCTGGGACGGCGGCACCGCCCCGCTGGTCCTTGCCGCCGTCGGCTACGGCCTGGTCTACCTCGGCCTGGGCGCCGCCGGCCCGAACGAGAACGACCTGCTGCACCGCCGCGTCGACAGCACGGTCCGCGCGACGGCCCTGTCGGTGAAGTCGCTCGCCCTCCAGTCGGTCGCCGCGCTGACCGGCCTCGTCGCCGGCTCCCTCCCGATCGGCCCGCTGCCGTGGCTGGTGGGTGCCACCGCCCTGCTGCTGGGCGCGCTCCTGTGGATCCGCCGGGCGAAGCCGGTCCCGGCTGCCGCTCCGGCCGTGTCCGGGCTCACCGCGACAGAGTCGGTGCCCGGGCGTTGAATGGGAAGCATGGTTCTCCAGCGACCTGTGGGCCACCGCCGACGCAGGGCTCCCGGGGCGGTGCTCCTGGCCTCCCTCCTCGTGGCGACCGGCGCCACCGCGGCAGGCGCGGCGGAACCCCCGCCGCCGCCCCCGCCCCAGCTGACCGACAAGCAGGTCGACGACGCGGTGGCCAAGCTCGACGGCATCGTCCGCGACGGCATGAAGAGGACGGGCGTACCGGGCGTCGCCGTCGCCGTCGTCCACAAGGACCGGGTCGTGCACATCGAGGGGTTCGGGGAGCGGGAGACCGGCAAGGCCGGTGCCGTGTCACCGGACACGGTGTTCCAACTGGCCTCCCTGTCCAAGCCGCTGGCCTCGACCGTGGTCGCCGGCGCCGTGGGCGACAAGGCGATCGCCTGGGACGACCCCGTGGCGAAGCACGTCCCGCACTTCGCGCTGAAGGACCCGTGGGTGACGGAGCACGTCACCGTCGCCGACCTCTTCTCGCACCGCAGCGGCCTGCCCGACCACGGCGGTGACCTGCTGGAGGACCTCGGTTACGACCGCGACTACATCCTGTCCCACCTGCGCCACCTGCCCCTGGCCCCGTTCCGCGCCTCGTACGCGTACACCAACTTCGGTCTCACCGCGGCCGGTGTGGCCGTGGCCGAGGCGAGCAACACCGACTGGGAGAAGCTGGCGGAGGACACGCTGTACTCGCCGGCCGGCATGAACTCCACCAGCTCCCGTTTCGACGACTACGAGAAGGCGCGCAACAAGGCGGTCACGCACGTCAAGGAGGGCGACACCTGGAAGGCCAGGTACGTACGGGACGCCGACGCCCAGTCCCCCGCGGGCGGTGTCAGCTCCACCGCCGAGGACATGGCCACCTGGATGCGCCTGCAACTCGCCAACGGCAAGCTCGGCGACGACCGGATCATCCCCGCCGGCCCGCTCACCCGCACCCACGAGCCCGCCGCCGTCGCCCAGCCCCCCGCCGCCCCGACGGACCGCACCGGCTTCTACGGCCTCGGCTGGAACGTCGGCTACGACGATCAGGGCCGGCTCCGCCTCAGCCACTCCGGCGCGTTCGGCCTCGGCGCCAACACCAACGTCACCCTGCTGCCCGCCGAACAGCTCGGCATCGTGGTCCTCACCAACGGTGAACCGGTGGGCCTCGCGGACTCCGTCGCATTCAACTTCTACGACACGGCCCAGTACGGGAAGCCGACCGGCGACTGGCTCGCCAGGATCGGCCAGGTCTACCAGCAGGAGGAGCAGGAGGCCCGCTCCCCCACCGACTACGGCAGGCCGCCGCCCGACGCCGCCGACGCACAGCCCGACAACACGTACACGGGCACGTACCGCAACGACTACTACGGCACCCTCAGGGTCACCGCCTCGAACGGCGAGCTGACCATGGAACTCGGCCCGAAACCCCTGCGGTTCCCCCTCGCCCACTACGACGGCAACACCTTCAGCTTCATGACAGTGGGCGAGAACGCGGTCGGCCGCTCCGGGGTCATGTTCACCGTCGACTCGGACGCCAAGGCGTCGAAGGTCCGCGTCGAGAGCCTCGACAAGAACGGCCTCGGCACCTTCACCCGCCAGTAGGGCGGCCCGAGCATCGGCGCCTTCACTCGGGTCGTCCGGAGCCCTCCGATCACAACCGCGTGCCGGGCACCCGAGAGGCGGGGCGGCGCGGAGCTCGGCCTTGCATCCATGTACATGGAGGGGCACACTGAGGCACAGATTATGTACAGGATGGAGTCCACATGGCTCTGACCCACATCGACATCGACGACGAGGCCCTGGAGACCGCCAAGCGTCTGGGAGGCCACCGCACCAAGACCGCTGCCGTCGCGAAGGCGCTGGAGGAGTACAACAAGCGCCTGTTGCGCGCCGCCGCGTACAAGAAGTATTTCGAGATCGCCCAGGACTGGGACATCGAGGCCGCCGAAGCCGCCCACAAGGCCGACAAGGAGACCTTCGGCCGGTGAACGTCTATCTGCTCGACTCGTCAGCCCTGTGGCGCATGCTGCGCGAAAGGTCCCTGCACACGACATGGCAGGACACTGTCCTGGAGGGCGACGTTCGTTCCTGCTATCCGCAGCGCGTGGAGTTCCTGCGCTCGGCGCGGGACGCGAAGGAGTACGAGGCGTACAGCGCGATGTTCGCCGAACTGTACGACGACGTCCCCGTGCCGAAGAGCGCCGCGCACTGGGTCGGGGGCCTCCAGACACGAGCCGCCCCGCACGGAGCGCACCACGCGCTCTCGGCGGTCGATCTCCAGATCTGCTCGACTGCTGCCCACCACGGATTGATCGTCCTGCACGACGACCGGGACTTCGTGACCGCAGCACGTTTCGCGGTCGAGTTGCAGCAGCACAACGTGCACGACGGCCCGCGCTGAGCGGCTCACCCGCGCAGCGTCACCCCGTACCGCGTCCGGAGGCGGGTGAGCTCCCACCACGCGATGGCCGTCACCGACGCCGGGCCGCCGATGACCGCGCAGATCTGGACGGCCGGCGGGCCCGGCGGCATGCCCGCCGTGGTCAGGTTGACGACCGCCAGCTCCCACACCAGGACGCCGGTGAGCAGAGCCGGAAGCGCCGCGTGCACCTCGGCCGTGCTGAACGCGGTACGGACGGCGGTTGTGGAGGCGAAGACGACGAAGAACAGCACCCACAGCACCGGAAGCAGCAGCGCGAGCGTGACCAGCGGGCTGAGGGGGCTGCTCGCGTAGCTCTCGCTGAGCAGCATCACGCCCGCGAACAGCAGCGGCACGGCCGTGAAGGCGCCGAAGTACCAGAGCACCGAGCGGACCGCGGGCCGCAGGCGGGCCCGCATGCCCGGCCGCGCGGCGGGCGGCGCGAGCCGGAACAGGACGAGCAGCACGAACGGGGTGGTGAGGAGCAGCAGCCACGGGGTGATCGCGAGCCGGAAGAAGTACTGCTCCTGCACCTCGTTCCAGTCCGCCTCCGTGCCGTAGGCGACCAGGATCAGGAACGACGCGCCCAGCGCGCCCCACGCCCGGGCTTTCTGCACGCGCCACACCTCGGGGTCGTGATAGCGGCGGATGCTGTGCGCGGGGAACTTCCGCCGGGCCTGCCGACGGGCGGACCGGGCCAGCGGATAGCCGATCAGCACAGCCAGCGCGGGCCACACGCAGCACATACCGAGCGCCAGAAGGCACCCCGGCACCCGCCGCAGCTCATGGAGCAGCTCTCGCAGCGGGGGCCACTCGTCCTCGCGGAACCGCTGCCACAGCGTCGGGCGCGGCCCGTACGGCCGGTACGGTAACGGCGGCCCCGGATACGGCCCCGGCTGCGGCGGTACGCCCGGCCGAGGCGGCGGCCCTGGCTGCGGCTGCCCGGTCCGCCGGTACGGATTCTGTCCCCCGAACGTCACGCCTGCGTCCCTCCTGGAGTGGTCGGACGATCATTCCAGGAAGGCGAACTGCCGTGCAGCACAGCCCACATGGCGTCACGGCAGCCGCGCCTGCGCGTTCACCTCCCGCACTCGGGCCCGCAGCAGCTCGCCCGGCGTCGCCGGCCGCACGGCCCCGGGCGGGCAGTCCCACTCCTTGCCCCCACCCGGCGGCCGCAGCTGTACGTACGTACCGACCCGGCCCATCACCCGCGCCACCCGCCCGTCCCGGACGTCGACGACGTACCCGGCATCGCCGTGCGCGCTCACTTCTCCAGCCCTTGCAGCACGGCCGCCAGCCGCAGCGCCGTGTCCAGGTTGCAGCGCCCCAGTTCGATCAGCGGATACGGCGCCTCGCTAGCCAGCGACACCACATCGACCCGCAGCGACGGCAACGTCACCGACACCACCCCCAGCCCCGTCCTGAGCCGGTCCACCACCTCCTCGGCCGCCTTCAACCGCTCGGCCGATCGCACCACCGTCATGTTCTCCGCACCTCCAGTACGCAGTGTTCCGATTCATCACCCAGCGTGTACGGATGCTGGCTAGCCTGGGAAGAGACGGCGGCCCAACAACGCGACCTGTCGATCAGGGAGTTGCACCATGCCCGGACCCAAGGACCTCGACCCGTCGACCTCACCACGCGCACTGCTCGGCGCGGAGCTGCGCCACGCCCGTATAAAGGCCGGTCTCACACAGGACGAGCTGGGCGAACCCCTGTTCGTCAGCGGTTCGTACATCGGCCAGATGGAAGCCGGCACCCGCCGCATCCTCCCCGAGCACGCGGCCCGCCTCGACGAGGCCCTGGGCACGGACGACTTCTTCACCCGCAACTGCGAGGTGTCCAACAAGTCCCGCTACCCGGACCACTTCGCCGAGGCGGCGGAGGCGGAAGCGACGGCGGAGACCATCAAGGAGTACGCGCCGCTGCTCGTCCCCGGCCTGCTCCAGACGGAGGCGTACGCACGAGCGGTGTTCCGTGCCTACCAGCCGACGGCGACGGACGAGGTCATCGCCGAACTCGTGGAGGCGAGGCTCGACCGCGCCCACCTGCTGGCCGATCCAACAACGCCGTTGTTGTGGGCCGTGCTCGACGAGGCCGTGTTACGGAGGGAGGTGGGCGGCCCGGCGGTGATGGCCGGGGCACTGCGCCATGTGGCAGGCCTGGCGCGGCGGCACCGGATCATCGTGCAGGTCCTGCCGTTCGCGGCGGGCGCGCACGCGTCGATGAACGGCGCTCTCAGACTGATGTCCTTCCCGGACGCACCCCCGCTCGCCTACCTCGAAGTCCTTGCAACGGGCCAGTTGGAGGACGATCCGGCCACGGTCGCCCGATACCAACTGTCCTACGATCTGGTCAGGGCCAGCGCACTGTCGCCGGAATCGTCCTTGGCCCTGATCGAGTCAGTGGCGGAGGATTACGCGCATGAAGACGAGCAGCCATGAGTACGACCTGACCACGGCCGTCTGGCACAAGTCCAGCTACAGCGACGGCAGCGGCGGCAACTGCCTGGAGGTCGCCACCTGGCGCAAGTCGACCTACAGCGGTGGCGAGGGCGGCAACTGCCTCGAAGTCGCGGACGGCCACCCCGACGTCGTCCCCGTCCGTGACTCCAAGAACCCCGACGGCCCCCATCTCGCCTTCCCGGCCGTCGCCTGGTCGGCCTTCGTCGCCGACCTCAAGCAGGGCTGAGGCAGCAGTCCCGGAGCTCAAGTCCCGAGATTCGAGCGCTCTTCACAGTGATGTGGGGGGTGGGTCCTGTTGAACCCACCCACCCTCCCTGTCGAGTTGACATCACGCGACCGACTTGCCACGCAGCGTCATCACGCTCCAGCGTTCCGATAAACGAACAACCCCCGCCAGGTGCTACCAACACCTGCGGGGGTCTGACCATCACGATCGAAAGAGCCTCGATCCATGGCTGACTGCCAGCTTAGTGCTGCCCCGCATCCCCTCGCCAACCCCGGCTACGGCAAACGAACCGTGTCGGGCCAAACGCCGCTCACCGCTGACGACTTCGCACATCTGCCCAAGCGTGAGGCGGCCGTCGCCGCGTACATCGACCGGCTGGCCGACAACAGCGACATCTCCGTGAAGACGCTGGCCAAGTTCACCCCGTACGGCCAGTGGGCCATCTCCAAGGCGCTCAACCACCTGATCCGGGCCGGTCATCTGCGGCGCGGGCTCGAAGCGATCAACTCCGAGTCGGGCAGCACCCTGTGGGTAACACGCACATGATGGTCCCGTACGGCACACGACGACGCGTGGTGGGCGGCCTTCCAGCGCGGTGACGTGCCGGTGGAACCGGTGGAGAAGCGCCGACCGACCCGCTCGCGGGCGTACGTCCTGCTCGCCGCGCTGGGGCGGGCGAACCCGATGATGTCGCTGTCCCACACCGAGTGCCTGGCGCTCGTGCCGCTGGTGGACGAGTGGTTCGCGCGCGTCGCGACCGAGCGGCAGCTGCTGCACGCGCTCACCGACGGGCTGCCCGTCCCGGTCCACCACGCCGCCGCGCTCGCCCGCCGCCGCCTCACCGACAAGCTCCCGTCGGAGCCGGTCCCGCTGCCGCCGCCCCACCGCATCCTCGAATGCGGCAAGTGCGGGGCGCCCGGCCGGGCGGACGCGCTCGTGGACGGCGTATGCGCCCGCTGCCGAGGCGGCGACACGGCCCCGCCACCCACTCTCCCGGCGGCCCGCGTCCACGCCCACGCGGCCCAGGCCCGCGCGGCGGCGACCCGCCCGCCCGAGACGACAAGGACACAGCCATGACCGTGCCGCTCACCCGGCCCCGCCACGGGGGACGATGGAGGGGAGGAGGCGACGCCATGACCCGCATCAGCGCCGAGAACCCCGAGATGTCCGTCGAGGACTTCGAGGAACTGGCACGCACTGCCCCTGAGGGCGTAAAGCTCGAGTACATCGCAGGAAAGTTGAGGGTCAAGCCCGTGCCGGACCAGCTTCACAGGGCAATGGTCATGTGGCTACTGACACAGTGCATGCAGCAACGGCCTGACCTGCTTCTTTACCCCGAACAGGACCTGCGGCTGGAGGGCTACCGCCGGGGGCGCGCCATCGCGGACGGCGCGCTGGCTCCGATCGACCACTTTGTGGCGCATGAGGCCATGTGGCCGAACCCGGAGGGCGTCCTCATGACCGTCGAGGTCACCTCACACGACGGCGACACCCACAATCGCGACCGGATCGAGAAGCGCGACGGCTACGCGGCCGCCGGGATTCCCGTCTATCTCCTCATCGATCGGGACACAAACTCGCTTCTCGTTCACAGCGAGCCCAGGAACGGCACGTACCACCTCGCCCGGACCTACTCCTACGGCGAGACCGTCCGGCTCCCCTCTCCCGTCGACATCACCCTCGAAACGGAGAGGCTCAAGGACTACACCCAGGCGTAAACTCGGCCGCATGAGCCGACGACGACATTGATCCACCGCCTCTGGTCCAGGAACGGGCTGTCGCGGGCCGCCGCGCGGGTGAGCACCCGGCGTCCCCTGTCCGTCCCAGCCAAGGACCACACGCATGCTCACCGCTTCGTCGTGCCCACCCGGGCCGAACGGCCCGCTCGATCCCCGCGTCCGCAGACTTGAGCGACGGCTCTACGCCTACGCGGGACTTGAGGACTTCGTCCTCCTCTACCCCCTCTACGCCCTGCTCTTCGCCGAGCACGGTCTGACCACCGCCGAGATCTCGTCCCTGTTCGCCATCTGGTGCGTCGTCGGCCTGCTGGTCGAGGTGCCGTCCGGTGTGTGGGCCGACGTCGTGTCCCGCCGGGCCGTGATGGTCGTCGGCCCGGTGCTGACCGCCTGCGGGTTCGCGCTGTGGGCGCTGACCCCGTCGTACGCCGCCTACGCCGCCGGGTTCACGCTCTGGGCGATCGGCGGTTCACTGCGCTCGGGCTCGATGGAGGCCCTCGTCCACGACGAGCTGGAACGGCTCGGCGCGGCCGACCGCTACGGGCGGGTCATGGGCCGGGCGGCGGCCGTCAGCATGGCCGCGACCGCCACGGCGACCGCCGCCGCCACGCCCGCGCTCGCCTTCGGCGGCGACACCCTGGTGTGGGCGGGCAGCATCGCCGCGTGCCTGCTGTGCGCGGCGGTCGGCGCGACGCTCCCCGAGCACCGGGCAGCCGCCCACCCTCGCGCGAAGGCCGAACTCCCGGGGTACGTCGCCACCTTGCGGGACGGCCTCACCGAGGTACGTGGCAGCCGGCCCGTCCGCCGGGCCATGGTGCTCGCCGTGGTGATCACCTCGGTGTGGGGCGTGCTGGACGAGTACGTGCCGCTGCTGGCCGCGTCCACGGGCGTGGCGACCGAGACCGTACCGCTGCTGGTGCTGGTGGTGTGGGTCGGTGTGACGCTCGGCTCGCTGCTGGTCACGGCCGGCGAACGGCTCGCGGACCGTACGGTGGCCGCGCTGGTCGCGGCAGCCGCCGCCGCACTGGCCGCGGGCGCGCTCTCCGGCGTGCCTGCCGGATTCGTGCTGCTCGGTGCCGCGTTCGGCACCTTCCAGCTCGCGGACGTCCTGGCGGACGTACGGCTCCAGTCGGCGATCACCGGCCGAAGCCGGGCGACGATCACCTCGCTGACCGGTCTGGGCACCAACATCGTCTCCCTGCTGGCGTACGGCGCCTACGCGGCGCTGTCCCCGTTCGTCTCGCACGGTGCCGTCTTCGCCCTGCTGGCGCTGCCGTACCTGCTGGTGGCCGCCGCGCTGGGCCGGGCGCGGCGACCGGCCCAGGCGCCGGCCGGTCAGGAGACGCAGTAGCGGTCCCCCTCGGGCCGGCCTTCGGACCGCCCTTCAGGCCGGTCTTCTGCCCTGAGCTCTCGTCACTCCTCGGTGGCGCGCCCCGCCTTGGCCGGCGGCACGGCGATCAGGCGGGCGAAGCTCTCCGGGCGACCCCGTTCGCCGATCAGTTCACCGTCCGCCTCGACCCATGCGTGCGCGGCGAACGGCGGTGCCGCCCGTACGCCGACGCACCAGGTGGGCCACACGCCCTGGAGACGGCAGAGCAGCGCGATGGAGACCGAGCGCGGCAGGCACGAACGCAGGCCGTTGAGGCTGAGGCTGGCCGCCAGCACCGAGGCCCGGGCGCCGTGCGCCTGGGTGCTGTTCGCGGCGGCGGCCCCCCGGCTGAGGCGGGTCAGTACGCGGGTCAGCAGATGAGGTCTGAGGAGAACCAGCAGCCGGGCGGTGCAGATGGCCAGCCGGGTGAGGAGCCGCAGCCGCAGCGGCCGTCTGGTCCGGTTGCGCTCCAGGGCGACGGTGATGCTCACTCCTGCACCACCCCGGCGGAGCGCATGGCCGCGATCAGGGCCCGCACGTCGTCCGCCGCGCGCTCCGTGTCCACCTCGAAGTGGTCGGTGACGCGCCGGACGGCGTCATCGGTGTCGCCGCCGTCCAGCAGCGCCCGGGCGGCGGTGGCGGCGCTGGGGTTCATCTGCCAGTACTCGCCGGTCTTGGTGTCCAGCAGGACCGCACCGTATTCGGTCTCGGTGACGGTCAGATACGGGCGGTTGCGCAGCTTCATCGCATTCCTTCCTTCCGGCCGGGCACGTCAGGCGACTGCGCGCAGCCATGCTTCGCAGATGATGGTGGAGTCCACGGCGCCGTCCTTGAGGGCGGGCGTGCCGGGTGTCTCCGTCAGCCGGGCGAGCGCGCCGGCGTCGATGAGCCCGGCCTTGGCCAGGTCGCTGTCCTCCCACAGCGACCGGACCTCGTCGCGGTGCCGGTAGAGACCGCCGACCGCGTCGACGGTGCCTTCGAACTTGGTGGCGCGTGCCCGGCACTCCTCGGGCAGCACGCCGCGTACCGCTTCCTTGAGCACGGGCTTGAACTGCCAGGGGTCGGTCCGGTCCTCGGGGCGTACCGACAGTGCGGCGTCGACCACCGCGTCGTCGAAGTACGGCATGGTGACGGGAACGCCCGCCCGGCGTCCGGCCTCGGCGATCGCCGCGCACTCCTGCGTACCGGAGTAGAGGGCCGACAGCTCCCGGTGGCGGCCGAGCGTGGGTGCGTACGGCTCGGCCTGCGAGGCGGCCTCCCGCAGCCCGGCGGTCACCAGGTCCCGGCATTCGGGGGTGAGCCACGGCTGGACCACGGGCGGGGCGATCCAGGCCAGTTGCGGGGTGCAGAAGCCGAGGTCGCCGGGTGTGCTCAGGTCGATCCCGGCGACCGCGCGGCGGTAGGAGCGCCGGTCGGCGAGCTGGCGCAGCACGGGGCGCCAGCGCCATCCGTAGAGGGTGCGGTAGCCGCGGACCCGCTGCCAGGCCAGCAGCGGGCGGCGGGTGATCAGGTCGTGGCAGTAGGCGCCGGTCTGGAAGAACAGATGGTCGCCGCCGTGTCCGGTCATGTGCAGCCGGGAGCCGCGCTCCGCCATCAGGGAGATCACGGCGGTGGCGCGGTCGCGGCTCATGGCGACACCGGCGGGGATGTCGGTGCGGCAGCCGTCGTCGAGGATGCCGCGGTAGAACAGCGGGGTCTGCTCCGGCGTCAGTTCCACGTGCTCGACGTGCGGCCAGTGCGCGGCGGCGAGACGGGCGTAGTGGGCGTCGTCGCTGATCGACTCGTCCCCGGGGATGCCGCCGACGATCAGTTCGCCCGCGCCGAGTTGTCCGGCGGCGAAGGCGCACAGCGAGGTGGAGTCCATCCCGCCGGACAGGTCCGCGCTCAGCAGGCCGTCCCGCTGTGTGCGGACGGCGACGGCGGCGGCCAGCGCCTCGCGTACGTCGGCCGCGCCTTCGGCCGACGAGCGCTCGGGGGCGGGCGGGGTGTGCCAGCGGACGTGCCGGGGCGGGGTGCCTTCGCCGGTGGCGAGTAGGGCGAATCCGGGGGCGACGTCGGTCACGCCGTGCCACATGGGGCGCGGGGGCAGCTGCACGGCCAGTGGTTCGGGCAGCCGCAGGGCCACGGAGGTGAGGTCGATCTCGGCGCCGGCCAGCTCCGCCAGCGCCACGGCACGGTCGCCGGCCACCGGGCAGCCGTTCACGACGGTGTGGTGCACGCGGCGCATGCCGTAGGCCGTGCCCTGCACGTACAGGGTGCCGCCGACGCTGCCCACCACGTGGAAGCTGCCGGGGATCGCCGCGGAAAGGGCCTCGAGCCGTCCGGCCCTGCCCCGCAGCCTTCCGGTCCACCGGGGCAGTTCGTCGGTCCGTCGCGGCAGCATGCCGATCAGCGCGACGGCGTCCGTGCCGGCCCGGGCGACGGCGATGTCCTCGTCGGCCCAGGCGCCGATGATCCAGGGGCGGCCGGAGGGATGGTGCAGCACCCGCAGTCCGGGTGCCGCGGCCTGGAGGCGACGGGCCACGGCGCCCGCGTCCTCGCGGTCAGGAAGCGCAAAGAAGTGCGGTGCGCCGTGGCTCGTCATCACGGGTTCCTCCGGGAGTCCGTCAGAACCAGCCGCGTCCGGTGCCGTCGTTGCCGAAGATCACCACGAAGCCGGTGACATCGCGGAAGGTGCCGGCGGAAACGAACTCCGGGGTCTCGTAAGCAGCCTTCTTCGCCATCGTTCAGGTCCTTTCTCTTGATGGGATCGGAATGGATCCGTAGGGATCTGGGGGGTGACCCGCATGGATCCGTTGGATCGATCGAACGATCGGCAGAAGCCTTGCCGCCCTGGGCGTGGCCGGGCGAGGGCGCTGACCGCTTGGTGCCGGTCCCGGGAACGTGCTTGGCAGGTCCGGCCGGACCACGCATGACCGGCCGGGGTGAACCACGTCACATCGGCCGCCCCGGTGCCGCCTGTCCGGGCCCGGAAACGCCCGAGGGCGGCACCCCCTTGAAGGGGTGCCGCCCTCGGCCCTGCGGTCGGGTCCGGTCCGGGAGGGACCAGAGGTCCGTGTCACTGCCCGCCGTGCGACTTGGCGAGCCGCTGCGCGTCGTCGGCGTCCGTGCCCGCCGGTTCCCAGCACTCCACGCCCTTCAGGCCGGGGATGCGGTCCCGGGTGAAGACGGGGTCCAGTCCGGCACGGCGCTGGGCGGTGTAGTCGTCCATCAGCCGGAAGGCGATCGCCGACAGCGGCAGGATCGCGATCAGGTTGACGAGGACCATCGCGCCCATCGTGATGTCCGCGAGGCTCCACACGACGCTGACCGAGCCCATCGCTCCGAGCACGGCACAGGCGAGGACGACCGCCCGGTAGCCGGTCATCGCCGACGCGCTGCCGGTGATGAAGCGGATGTTGGACTCGCCGTAGTAGTAGTTACCGATCATGGAGCTGAAGGCGACCATGAAGACGACCAGCGTCAGGATGTGTCCGGCCCAGTCGCCGAGGGCCACGTTGAGGGCGGACTGGGTGACGTCCGCGCCGCCGCGCTCGCCCAGGGTCGGGTTGGCGCTGAGGATGATGAACGCGGTCATGCTGCAGACGACCAGCGTGTCGAAGTAGACGCCGAGGGTCTGCACCAGGCCCTGCTTGACCGGGTGCGTGGTGTCCGCGGAAGCGGCGGCGTTGGGCGCGGAGCCCATGCCGGCCTCGTTGGAGAACATGCCGCGCCGCACGCCCTGGAGGATCGCCGTGCCGACCGCGCCGCCCGCGACCTCGCGGAAGCCGAACGCGCCGCCGATGATGTCGGCGATCATGCCGGGCACCGCGGTGATGTTGAACAGGACGACCACGAGGCCGAGCAGCAGGTAGATGCCCGCCATCACCGGGATCAGCACCTTGGTGACCGCGGTGAGGCGCTTCACGCCGAAGAACACGGCCAGCGCGAGCAGCACGGCCAGCACGACGCCGAGCACCGGGGCGAACCAGCTGGAGTCCGTACCGCCCATGGAGCCCTCGACGGCCACCGTGATGGTGTTGGACTGCACTGCGGTGAGAACGAACCCGAAGGTCAGAGTGATGAGCACGGCGAACAGCACACCGAGCCAGCGCTTTCCGAGGGCGCGCTCCATGTAGTAGGCCGGGCCTCCGTGGTACGTGCCGGGCTCCTTGCCGCGCGCCTTGTACAGCTGGGCGAGGGCGGACTCGACGAACGCCGAGGCGCCGCCGACGAGGGCCATCATCCACATCCAGAAGACCGCGCCGGGCCCGCCCATGGTGATGGCGGTGGCCACACCGGCGATGTTGCCGGTGCCGATGCGGGCGGCCGCCGAGATGGTGAAGGCCCCGAAGGGGGAGACGCCGTCCGTCGACTTGTCCTTGAAGACCCGGAACATGTCCGGGATCATCCGCAGCTGGACCGCCCTGGAGCGGAAGGTGAACCAGAGGCCGGCCACGGCCACCAGCGGGATCAGCAGATAGGTCCAGAAGACATCATTGATGTCGACGATCCAGGTGTTGAGGGTGCTCATGATGAGATGCGTCCCGGGTCTTTGTGAGTCGGGGCTCGGCTCGGGCTGCGATGCGTACGGGTCGCGTACAGCTGGTGCCCTCGGCCGCGGAAGCATTCTTCCGTTCAAAGCTCTGCAGAGCTAACCAGGGCCTTGTCCCGCTGAAAAGACATTCCGGTCGTGCGGCATCTCACACTCTGTACCGGTTTCTCCCGCAGAAAACCGCCCTGGAGCGGCAACGCCCGAGGGCGGCACCCCCTGGGAGTGGGGTGCCGCCCTCGGTCAAGGACGGTTGATCGACAGAAGTCGATCAGAAGTCCATGTCACCGCCCGGCATGCCGCCCGGAGCGGCCGCGGAGGCCTTCTCCGGCTTGTCGGCGATGACGGCCTCGGTGGTGAGGAACAGCGCCGCGATGGAGGCCGCGTTCTGCAGAGCGGAACGGGTGACCTTCGCGGGGTCGATGATGCCCTCGGCGATCATGTCGACGTACTCACCGGTCGCGGCGTTCAGGCCGTGGCCGACGGGCAGGTTGCGCACCTTCTCGACGATGACGCCACCCTCGAGACCACCGTTGACGGCGATCTGCTTGAGCGGGGCCTCCAGCGCGAGCTTCACGGCGTTGGCGCCGGTCGCCTCGTCACCCTGGAGCTCGAGCTTCTCGAAGACCGAGGAAGCCTGCAGCAGCGCCACGCCACCACCGGCGACGATGCCCTCCTCGACGGCCGCCTTCGCGTTGCGAACGGCGTCCTCGATGCGGTGCTTGCGCTCCTTGAGCTCGACCTCGGTCGCGGCACCGGCCTTGATGACGGCCACGCCGCCGGCCAGCTTCGCCAGACGCTCCTGGAGCTTCTCGCGGTCGTAGTCCGAGTCGCTGTTCTCAATCTCGGCACGGATCTGGTTGACGCGACCCTGGACCTGGTCGCTGTCACCGGCACCGTCGACGATCGTGGTCTCGTCCTTGGTGATGACGACCTTGCGGGCGCGGCCCAGCAGGTCCAGGCCGGCGTTCTCGAGCTTGAGACCGACCTCCTCGGAGATGACCGTGCCGCCCGTGAGGATGGCGATGTCGTTCAGCATGGCCTTGCGGCGGTCGCCGAAGCCCGGGGCCTTGACCGCGACGGACTTGAAGGTGCCGCGGATCTTGTTGACGACCAGGGTCGACAGGGCCTCGCCCTCGACGTCCTCGGCGATGATCAGCAGCGGCTTGCCCGACTGCATGACCTTCTCCAGCAGCGGAAGGAGGTCCTTCACGTTGCCGACCTTGGAGTTGACGATCAGGATGTACGGGTCGTCCAGGGACGCCTCCATACGCTCCATGTCGGTGGCGAAGTACGCCGAGATGTAGCCCTTGTCGAAGCGCATGCCCTCGGTGAGCTCGAGCTCCAGACCGAAGGTCTGGGACTCCTCGACGGTGATGACGCCTTCCTTGCCGACCTTGTCCATGGCCTCGGCGATGAGCTCGCCGATCTGGACGTCGGCGGCGGAGATGGAGGCGGTGGAGGCGATCTGCTCCTTGGTCTCCACGTCCTTGGCCTGCTCGAGCAGGGCACCGGAGACGGCCTCGACGGCCCGCTCGATACCGCGCTTCAGAGCCATCGGGTTGGCGCCGGCGGCCACGTTGCGCAGGCCCTCACGGACGAGCGCCTGGGCGAGGACGGTCGCCGTGGTCGTACCGTCACCGGCGACGTCGTCCGTCTTCTTGGCGACTTCCTTGACCAGCTCGGCGCCGATCTTCTCGTACGGGTCCTCGAGCTCGATCTCCTTGGCGATGGAAACACCATCGTTGGTGATCGTGGGGGCGCCCCACTTCTTCTCGAGGACGACGTTGCGACCCTTGGGGCCAAGGGTGACCTTGACGGCGTCGGCGAGCTGGTTCATCCCGCGCTCGAGACCGCGCCGTGCCTCCTCGTCGAACGCGATGATCTTGGCCATGTGAAGTGGTCCTCCCGGACTGGGGTGGATTGCTTCGGATCGCATCCGGCGCCCGCGACGGACGGCCTGCGCGCCGCGTGGTTCCTTGCCCCACCCGGCCCGCGGGCCTCACCGACCCGATCCAAGTTCTGTCACTCTCACTGGGAGAGTGCTAACGCCAATGATTAGCACTCGACCCCCGAGAGTGCAAGCGGCTCCGAAGAAGCCTCCCTGAGGAGTGGCGGTCGGGTGACGGGAGGGCGCAAGCGGCTTCGAGGGAACGCGAGGCGGCGCCTGGGAGGCGGCCGACGCCGGATCGCGCCGGGAGGCGACCGGAGAGACGGACGGGCGCGCCCGGGCACGCGTGAGGGGCCCGCATCCCGGTGACCGGGAGGCGAGCCCCTCATGCGTGAGTGCGTCGGTGGCCGATCGCGCCTGGATCAGACGGCGAGCTTGACCATGTCCGCCTGCGGACCCTTCTGGCCCTGCGAGATCTCGAATTCGACTCGCTGACCTTCTTCAAGGGTGCGGTAACCGTCCATCTGGATCGCGCTGTAGTGGACGAAAACATCCGCACCACCGTCGACCGCGATGAAGCCGTACCCCTTCTCCGCGTTGAACCACTTGACGGTGCCCTGAGCCATGCCTAACTCCCCTATTACTGGCCCTTGCGCAGGACCGCACTTCGCGGACCCGGGTCAGATCTCCACCCCAGCAGGAGGGGTGTGCGCCGGAACGCGTCGACCGCGGCTGAATGTATCTGCCCAACTGCCCTCTGCAACAGGTCAATCGGACGAGAATTCTGGGCAGGACCGAACGACCGATCCCTACGATTCCATAGAATTCCGGGGCAAGTCGGGCCCGGCAAATGACGCCTAAGTGGCAATTCGATCACGCAGTTTGGCCGCATTCTTGCGGAACTCGAAGGCATTCACGAGCGGCCGGCGGAGGGGGCTTCCCAGACTCTACCGCGCTCAACCATGCAGAATTGCCCCCTCCGCTTCTCGGCGGAGAGGGCAATCTCTGTAACTACGAGTAAATCTTTGGGGTTGGATCAGCCGCCGGCGACCGCGGGAATGATCGACACGCCCGCGCCCTCCGGCGTGGCCGTCTCCAGGCCCTGCTCGAACCGCACGTCGTCGTCGTTGACGTACACGTTGACGAACCGGCGCAGCTTGCCCTGGTCGTCCAGAACGCGGGCCGCGATACCGGTGTGGTTCTTCTCGAGGTCCGCGATGACCTCGGCGAGGGTCGCGCCCTCCGCCGGGACCTCGGCCTGGCCGCCCGTGTACGTACGGAGGATGGTGGGGATGCGGACGTTGACGCTCATGTGTGCAGCCTTCCTTGGGTCTCGGATCTCAGGGATCTCAACGGGCCAGGCCGGCGTCGCGGAACGCGTCCAGGCTCGGGCGGATGACGGCGGTCGCCTGTGAGGTCTCCGCGACCGCGTCGAGGGTCTTGAGGCCGTCGCCGGTGTTGAGGACGACGGTGGTGAGCGCCGGGTCGAGCACGCCCGTCTCGATGAGCTTCTTCGTCACACCCACCGTCACACCGCCCGCCGTCTCGGCGAAGATGCCCTCGGTACGGGCCAGCAGCTTGATCGCGTCGACGACCTGCTCGTCGTTCACGTCCTCCACCGCGCCGCCGGTGCGGCGGGCGATGTCCAGCACGTACGGGCCGTCGGCCGGGTTGCCGATGGCCAGCGATTTGGCGATGGTGTTCGGCTTCTGCGGGCGCACGACGTCATGACCGGCCTTGAACGCGGCAGAGACCGGCGAGCAGCCCTCCGCCTGGGCGCCGAAGATCTTGTAGGGCCTGTCCTCGACGAGACCGAGCTTGATCAGCTCCTGCAGGCCCTTGTCGATCTTCGTGAGCTGCGAGCCCGACGCGATCGGGACGACGAGCTGGTCGGGCAGCCGCCAGCCGAGCTGCTCGCAGATCTCGTACGCCAGGGTCTTGGAGCCCTCCGCGTAGTACGGGCGGAGGTTGACGTTGACGAAGCCCCAGCCCTCGCCCAGGGGGTCGCCGATGAGCTCGGAGCAGAAGCGGTTCACGTCGTCGTAGTTGCCCTCGATACCGACGAGCTCGCCGCCGTACACCGCGGCCATGACGACCTTGCCCTGCTCCAGGTCGTGCGGGATGAACACGCAGGAGCGGAAACCGGCCCGCGCGGCGGCGGCGCCGACCGCACCCGCGAGGTTGCCGGTGGAGGAGCAGGACAGGGTGGTGAAGCCGAAGGCGCGGGCGGCCTCGAGGGCCTGGGCGACGACGCGGTCCTTGAAGGAGTGCGTCGGGTTGCCGGAGTCGTCCTTGATGTACAGACCGCCGGTGACGCCCAGTTCACGCGCGAGGTTGTCGGCCTTGACGAGGTGGGTCCAGCCCGGGTTCAGGTTCGGCTTGTCCGCCACGTCGGCGGGGACGGGCAGCAGCGGGGCGTAGCGCCAGATGTTGGCCGGGCCGGCTTCGATCTGCTTCCGCAGCTCTTCGGGGCTGCCGCTCGGCAGGTCGTAGGCGACTTCGAGCGGCCCGAAACACTCCGCGCAGGCGAAAATGGGGCCGAGTTCGAAACGCTGTCCGCATTCGCGGCACGCGAGGGCGGCGGCGGGGCCGAGGTCCACGGAAGCGGATCCGGTGGAGGCGGTGGCGGAGGTGCTGGCGCTGGTGTTTGCGACGGTCTGCGCAGCCATGATGGCGAGGCCCTTTCTCCTCATCTTCCTCGTGACGCATTTCGCCACAAGACGGAATTGGCACCTTCCCCACCGTGACCTCGCGGTCGGCGGGAGGGTTGCCGGGGCTTCAACGGGCCGTTCCCTCTGCCCCTCTGGATGAGCGGTATGGCTCCGGACGTGCGGTCCGGGCGTTTGTGTGCTTGGACCCCCGAGATGCGAGGGTCGTTCGCGTTGCTCAAGACTGTAACCGAAGCCCCGGACGGTTGAGATAGTCGTCCGAACCGCGAGATGGATCACACGACCACAGTTCACCGACTGTTCGTCGACT
Source organism: Streptomyces peucetius (assembly GCF_025854275.1). Lineage (NCBI taxonomy): Bacteria > Bacillati > Actinomycetota > Actinomycetes > Kitasatosporales > Streptomycetaceae > Streptomyces > Streptomyces peucetius. The sequence continues at coordinate 3,607,722 of NZ_CP107567.1, forward strand.
GCCAAGGGAGACGCGAAGTGCTCGATGAGGTGGCCCGCTGGCTGAGCCGGCGCTCCTGGTCCGCGTCCGACCGCTCCCTCGACCGGCTGATATCCGCCAAGGTCAGACAGGGAACGACGGTCAGTGCCGTCCTTCCCGCGCTGAACGAGGAGGCGACGGTCGGCGACATCGTCACGATCATCCGCCGAGAGCTGATGGAGAACGTCCCGCTCGTCGACGAGCTGGTCGTGATCGACTCCGCCTCCAGCGACCGCACGTCCGAGGTGGCCGCGGCCGCGGGGGCCCGGGTGGTGCACCGCGACTCGATCCTGCCCGGCCTGCCCGCCGTGGCCGGCAAGGGCGAGGTGCTGTGGCGGTCGCTGATGGTGACCGGCGGCGACATCGTCTGCTTCTGCGACTCGGACCTGCGCGACTTCTCGCCCGACTTCGTCTCCGGCATCGTCGGACCGCTGCTGACCGAGCCGGAGGTCCAGTTCGTCAAGGCGATGTACGACCGCCCCCTCGGCGGCGGCGCCGCACCCGGCCCCGACGGTGTCCCCGCCCAGGGCGGCCGGGTGACCGAGCTGGTGGCGCGGCCGCTGCTCAATCTGCACTGGCCGCAGCTCGCCGGATTCGTCCAGCCGCTCGGCGGCGAGTACGCGGCACGCCGCTCGCTGCTGGAACGGCTCCCGTTCCCGGTCGGGTACGGCGTGGAGCTGGGACTGCTGATCGACTCGCTGAACCTGGTCGGCCTCGACGCGTTGGCCCAGGTCGACGTCGGCACCCGCAAGCACCGCCATCAGGACGGACAGGCGCTCGGCAGAATGGCCGCGACGATCTACCGCACGGCGCAACTCCGGTTGTCCCGGCCGCACTTGGTACGGCCGTCGATCACCCAGTTCGATCGGGTGGGGAACGGCTTCGCCCCGCGGACCTACCGGGTGGACACCGAGGAGCGGCCGCCGATGCTCGAGATCGGTGAGTACGCGGCGCGTCGCGCGGCATAAGCAGGACCTGCCGGTCATTTTGCCTACATTTCCGATGTATGGCATTCATCGGATTTCTTGCTCCGCCGCGCGGCAGGCACCGCAGGCCCACGCCCTCCGGCGCGCACGAGCGGCTGACCCGGTTGCTCGGCGTGCTCGCCGTCACGACTGCCGCGACACTCGGTCCGGCCGGGCCGGCGACGGCGTCGCAGCAGGTGGAAATGGCCCGCACCGGCACCACGGCGGAACAGCTGTGGCTCCTGGGCGGCATCACACTGAGCCTGACAGCGGCGGGCCTCGTCGCCCTCGCCGCCACCCGCCACCGCCGCGACCGCCGCGACCCCTGAGTCCGCCGCCCGGTCTGCCGCCGCGGCCGCCGACACCCCTGGGCCGGAACGGTCGCCACGGCCGCCGACACCCCCACCGGAACGGTCGCCGCGCCGGTCGCCGCGCCCCGAAGACTCCGCGGTGGTGATCTTGTGCTCGGCCACCGGGACTCCTACGGTGGCCGGGATGCCAGGGGGGGCGATCGAGGGATCGAGAGGCATAACGGGGGGATGGGGATGGTGGGGCCGGGTTTCGACCGCCAGTTTCATCAGGGCCGGCGCGGCCGCGTTCCGCGGCCGGCAACACTTCCTCTTTCCACGACCACCGGACGTGACACCACGGCCGGAAGTGTCGTGCGTCCCGTCCCACGGGGCTCTCGAAGCCCCCTGGCGAAGCGGCACACAGGCCGCTTCCGACCCGGGAAGGACGGACAGAGAAAGCCACCATGCTGAGACAACACAGACACACCCGTGCAGCCACGACGGCCGCGGTCACGCTCGCCGCCGTCGCGGCGGGCGCGCTGGGCGCCGCCCCCGCGCAGGCGGTGGTCGGCACTCCGGTCGCGAACGGTCAACTCACGTTCGCCGCACAGATCGACGTCGGGGGCGAGCGCGGCTGCTCCGGTGTCCTGGTGGACCCGCAGTGGGTCCTCACCGCCGCCTCCTGCTTCGCCGCGAACCCGGCGGACACCTCCGACGTCGTGGCCGGCGCGCCGTCACTGAAGACGGTCGTCACCGTGGGCCGCACCGACCTGAACGCCACGGGCGGGCACGTCAGCGAGGTCGCCGAGCTGATCCCGCGTACGGACCGCGACCTGGTGATGGCCCGTCTCGCCACTGCCGCCACCGGTGTCGCCCCGATCGCGCTCGCCACCGGTGAACCCGCCGCGGGTGAGCGGCTGCGGGTGGCCGGCTTCGGCCGCACCGCCGACCAGTGGGTGCCCGACCGTCTGCGCAGCGGCACGTACACCGTCTCCTCCGTGACGGACACCTCGCTGAACCTCGCGGCGGACGAGGGTTCGAGCATCTGCATGGGCGACACCGGCGGCCCGGCGTTCCGTGAGCGGAACGGGGCCTTCGAGTTGGTCGCCCTCAACAGCCGGTCCTGGCAAGGCGGCTGCTTCGCTTCCAAGGAGACCCGCACCGGGGCCGTGGACACCCGGGTGGACGACATCAACCCCTGGATCCAGCAGGTCCGTTCCCTGCCGCAGGGGAGCACTCCGCTGGCCGGTGACTTCGACGGCGACGGCAAGGCGGACTTCGGTGCGATGACCGGCTACGCCAGGACGCCGGACGGCCGGAACCACACCGCGCTGTGGAACCTGGTCAGCGACGGCAGCGGCCTCGCGGAGCCGCGGACCGCCTGGGACAGCGGAACCGGCAGCTGGAACCGGGACTCCACCAAGCCGGTCACCGGCGACTTCAACGGCGACGGCAAGACCGACGTGGCGGCCTTGTACGACTACGGCAGGAGCGCGGACGGCCGCAACCGGACTGGCCTGTGGACCTTCCTGGGCAACGGCAGCGGCTTCGCCGCCCCCACCAAGGTCTGGGAGAGCGGAGCAACGAGCTGGAGCTGGGACGCCGGCAAGCCCGTGGCCGGTGACTTCAACGGCGACGGCAGGACCGACCTCGGCGTCCTGTACCGCTACGCCCAGACCTCCGACGGCCGCAACCACACCGGCCTGTGGACCTTCCTCAGCAACGGCACCGGCTTCGCCGCCCCCACCAAGGTCTGGGACAGCGGAGCCGGCAGCTGGAACTGGGACGCCGGCAAGCCCGTGGCCGGCGACTTCAACGGCGACGGCAGGACCGACCTCGGCGTCCTGTACCGCTACGCCCAGACCTCCGACGGCCGCAACCACACCGGCCTGTGGACCTTCCTCAGCAACGGCACCGGCTTCGCCGCCCCCACCAAGGTCTGGGACAGCGGAACCGGCAGCTGGAACTGGGAGTCCAGCAAGCCCGTCGCCGGCGACTTCAACGGCGACGGCAAGGCCGACGTCGCGGTCTTCTACGACTACGGCAGGAGCGCGGAGGGCCTCAACCGGACCGGCCTGTGGAGCTTCCTGAGCAACGGCCCCGGCTTCGCCGCCCCCGCCAGGGTCTGGGACAGCACCACCAGCTGGAGCTGGGACGCCACCGACCCGGTCGCCGCTGACTTCACCGGCGACGGCAAGGCGGACCTGGGTGTGCTCTACCGGTACTCCCCGACCGCGGACGGCAGGAACCGGATCGGCGTCTGGTCGTTCACGAGCAACGGCCCGGGCTTCGCCGCCCCGGTGCGGCACTGGGACAGCAGGCTCTAGCTGTACTCGGCCGGCACCTGCGGGGACCGCCTTGGTCCCCGGGCCGCACCCGGGTACCGCCCGGCGGAGGAGGGTGCGGCGGCACGGCCGGAAGCGTCACGGCCGGAAGTCGCCGCACCCTCGCGGATCGGGACGTACGCACGTTTGAGGGGCAGCGGTACGGGCTAGGTTTCGGCACATGGTCTCCGACGCAGCCCAGATTCTCGTCGCGTCCAACCGCGGCCCCGTCTCGTACGCGCTGAACGACAACGGAGAGCTCGACGCCCGCCGCGGTGGAGGAGGTCTCGTCTCCGGCCTGTCGGCCATCGGCTCGAACGCCCGGTCGACATGGGTGTGCGCAGCCCTCGGCGACGGTGACCGCGAGGCCGTGCGACGCGGCGTCGGGGAACCGGGCGTACGGATGCTCGACATCCCCGCGGCCGTCCACCACGACGCGTACAACGGCATCGCCAACTCGGTGCTGTGGTTCGTCCACCACATGCTGTACCAGACGCCCATGGAGCCCGTGTTCGGCCAGGAGTTTCGGCGGCAGTGGGGCGCGTACCGGCTCTACAACCGGGCGTTCGCGGAGGCGCTCGCCGCGGAGGCGGCCGACGACGCGGCGGTGCTGGTCCAGGACTACCACCTCGCGCTGGTGCCGGGGATGCTCCGGGAACTCCGCCCCGACCTGCGGATCGGGCACTTCTCGCACACCCCGTGGGCGCCCCCGGAGTACTTCGCGATGCTCCCCGGCGACGTCGCGGAGGAGCTGCTGCTCGGGATGCTCGGCGCGGACCGGCTCGGGTTCCTGACCAAGCGCTGGCTGCGCGCGTTCCAGGGCTGCGCCGCGAGCGTACTGGCGCCGTACGACGGGACGTCGGTGTGGCCGAAGGACAACGAGCCGGCGTTCGAGTTCCGGATCGAGGGCCGCGGGCGCCACCGGACCCGGCTCGGGGTGCACGGGCTCGGCGCCGACGGCGACTTCCTGCGCGAGCGTGCCGCGAAGCCCGACGTCGAGGAGCACCTGGCGGCCCTGCGCGCCCAGGTGGGCGAGGGCCGGCGGACGATCGTCCGCGTCGACCGTACGGAACTGTCCAAGAACATCGTGCGCGGCCTGCTGGCCTACCGGGAGCTGCTGGAGGAGCGCCCCGAGTGGCGCGAACGCGTCGTGCACATCGCGCTCGCCTACCCATCGCGCCAGGATCTCGCGGTCTACCGCGAATACACGGCCGAGGTCTCCCGCCTCGCCGAAGAGATCAACGCGCAGTACGGCACGGACGCCTGGACGCCCGTAGTCGTTCACGTGAAGGACGACTTCGCCCGCTCACTGGCCGCGTACCGAATGGCCGACGTGGCGCTGGTCAACCCGATCAGGGACGGTATGAACCTGGTCGCCAAGGAGGTCCCCGTCGTCACCGACCTCGGCTGCGCCCTGGTGCTGTCGCGGGAGGCAGGCGCCCACGAGGAGCTCGCCCACGACGCCATCACCGTCAACCCGTACGACGTGAGCGGCACCGCGGCCGCGCTGCACGAGGCACTGACGATGTCCGCGGACGAGCGGGCCGACCGGTCCAAGCGGCTGGCGGCGGCAGCGACCGCGCTGCCGCCGCGGCAGTGGTTCCTCGACCAGTTGGACGCGCTGCGCGAGAGCGCCTAGAGGCGCCGCGCCAGGGCCGCCAGGAAGTCCGACAGCTGCGCCGGGCCCGGCAGCAACAGGTCCGCGCGCTCGGCGAGTTCGGTGACCTCGCTGCCGCTGCACACCAGCAGCCCGGACAGGCCGTCGGAGCGGAGCTTGTCGACGGCGGCGTACGCGGCGAGATCGCCGAGGTCGTCCCCGGCGTACAGCACGACCTCCGCGCCGACCTCGCGTACGTACTCGGACAGGGCCACGCCCTTGTCCACGCCCGGCGGGCGCAGTTCCAGGACCATGCGCCCCGGCTCCAGGATCAGGCCGTGCCGGGAGGCGAGCGCCGCCAGGGGCTCGCGCAGGGCGTCGAAGGCGGCCTGCGGGTCCGCGGCGCGGCGGGTGTGCACCGCGACGGCACGGCCCTTCTCCTCGATCCAGGTGCCGTGCCAGGCGCCGATGCCGTCGAGGAAGCCGGGGAGTTCGGCGCGCGCGGCCGCGACCCCCGGGTCGGGGGCCGGCGCCCGTACGGAGCCGGTCACGGCGTCCCAGCGTTCCGCGCCGTAGTGGCCGAGGACGACGAGGCGGTCCAGGCCCTCGACACCGGCGAAGCCGCCGTACCGGACGGCGACCCCGGCCGGGCGGCCGGTGATCACCGCGACGGAGGCGACCTTCGGCGCGAGCGCGGCGAGCGCGGGGACGGCACGCTCATGGGCGCGCGCCTGCTCGGGGTCGGGCACGATCTCGGCGAGCGTGCCGTCGAAGTCGAGGGCGATCACGGCTCTGCCGGGCCGTTCGAGGAGTGCCGCGAGGCCATCCCGGCCTGCGGGGGTGGACGGCGTCGGCAGGGAGTCACTGGCGTCTGCATACGGGGAGCTGCCCATGCCTCCGACCCTAGCGGCGACTTCTCCTCGCGTCCCTCACACGACGAAGCCTGTTGACGGTGACCGGGTCGTGGGCGAGGGCGCGCGGGTCGTCGAGGAGGGCGTTGAGCAGCTGGTAGTAGCGGACCGGGGAGATGTCGAGCTGCTCCCTGATGGCCCGCTCCTTGGCCCCGGGGCCGCGCCAGGAACGCCGCTCCATGGCCAGAACGGCCCGGTCCCGCCCGGACAGCTCCTGATCGTCGGGGCGGTCGTCGTCAGGGCCGCCGGTGGCGCCGGTGGCGCCGGTGCGCTCGTCGTCAGATCCCTGGTCCTCGGTCATACGATCCAACATATCGGCGCCTTCTGACGTTCCGACCGCCCCTGTGGACAACGCCCCGGGGCCGCGCCTACTCCGCGGCTTCGGCCGCCCTGGCGTCCTGCGAGATCCGGCTCAGCGTGCGGGCGGGACTGCCGCCCGGTCCCACGGCCTCGCCGATGTTCTTCTTGATGTCCTCGCTCGCCGAGGCCCACGACGTCTTGCCCACCGGCGGCAGTACGGAACCCGGCAGCACCTCCAGGAACTCCTTGAGGTCCGCGTGCTCCTTGTCGTTCCTCATCGTCTCCTGTGCGGAGACCGTCACCGGCAACAGATCGTTCTGCCCGGCGAACTCCAGGACGTTCTGGTCGGTGAAGAGGAAGTTGAGGAAGGTACCGATCTCCTTGCGGTGACCGTTCTGCTTGAAGCCCATGATCCAGTCGGCGACACCCATCGCCGTCTCGGCCGGGCCGTCCTTGCCGGGCAGCGCCACCGTGCCGACGTCGATCCCCGTCTTCTTCGCAGCCTGCAGGAGCGACGGGTGGCCGTTGAGCATGCCGACCTCACCGCGCGTGAAGGCGGCGAAGGCGTCCTTGCGGTTGAGCTTGCCGGGGGCGATCGGGCCGGTGAGCTCCTCTTCGACCAGGTTCTCCTTCAGCCACTCGAAGGTCTTGATGTTCTGCGGGGAGTCGATCGCGTACCTGCCGAGCTCGTCGGTGTAACCACCACCGCCGCTGAGCAACCACATCATCGTCTCCGCCTGGGCCTCCTCGGGACCGAGCGGCAGAGCGAAGGGGTAGGCGACGTCGGTGTTCAGCTTCAGCTGCTCCGCGTCCTCCTTCAGCTCCTCCCACGTCTCGGGAGCGCTGGTGATCCCCGCGTCCTCGAACAGCTCCTTGTTGTAGAAGAGCAGCCGGGTGGAGGCGACGAACGGCAGACCGTAGAGCGTGCGCTTCATCTCGCCCGCCTCGGTGAGCGGGGGAAGGAAGTTGGAGTGGACGGGTATGGAGAGCATCTGGTCGGCGGAGTACAGCTTGCCGGCCGCCGCGTAGTCGGCATAGGCGCCGATCTGGGCGATGTCGGGGGCCTCACCGGCCTTGACCATCTCGGCGACCTTGCGGTCCACGTCGTTCCACGACTCGATCTGGACGTCGACGTCGATGCCGGGGTTCTCGGCCTCGAACGCGGCCGTCAGGTCGGCCCAGTACTTCTTGCTGCTCTCGCCGCCGGCGACGTCGTAGTCCGCGGCAACCAGCTTGAGGGTGACGTCGTCACCGGAGCCGCTGGTGGTGCCGCATCCCGCGAGCGACACCGTCATTCCGAGTGCGGCGACTGCCGCGGTCAGACCCAAGAAGCGCCGCTGCACAGCTCTTCCCCACCCTCTGCTACTCAATGTTTGTCCGTTTGATCCCAGTCGGTCCCCCGCGACGTCCTGTGAGACGGGGAGCGATCTTTCCCCATCCGGACTGCAAGGTCTACACCACTGTGGTCTCACTTTCACAACGCCCGCGCTCCACCGGGCGGCGGGCGGGGCGGCGTTGCCGCCGTGGCGCGGCGGCTGCTATGCACGTCACGTCATGGCCGCCGCCCCCGAGGAGCCTCGCCGCATGTCGCGTACCGCAGCAGAGATAGCCACGCAGCCCGCCTGCTGGCGCCGGGCGGCCGAGGCCGCCGCGGCTTTCGAGGGGCTGCCCCGGCCGGGCGAGCGGGTCGCCGTCACCGGCTGCGGGACGTCGTGGTTCATGGCGCTCGCGTACGCCGCGCTGCGGGAGGGGGCGGGGCTCGGCGAGACCGACGCGTTCGCCGCGTCGGAGTTCCCGGCGGGCCGTGTGTACGACCGGGTGGTCGCGATCACCCGGTCCGGTACGACGACCGAGGTCCTCGGCCTGCTCACCCGACTCAAGGACCGGGTGCCCACCCTCGCGCTGACCGCCGGCCCCGCGACGCCGGTCGTGGACGCGGCCGACGCGGTGGCGGTACTGGACTGGGCGGACGAGGAGTCGGTCGTCCAGACGCGCTTCGCGACGACGGCCCTCGCGTTCCTGCGGGCCGGGCTCGGGGAGCTGCCCGGCGTGAAGCCGGTCGCCGAGGCGGCGGTGGACGCGGAGCTCGCGCTCACCGAGCCCCTGCCGGAGGCGGTCGTCACCGCCGAGCAGTGGACGTTCCTGGGCCAGGGCTGGACGTACGGGCTGGCGCTCGAGGCCGGCCTGAAGATGCGGGAGGCGGCGGGTGCGTGGACGGAGGCGTACCCGGCGATGGAGTACCGCCACGGCCCGGTCGCGATCACCCGCCCGGGGCGGGTCACGTGGGTCCTCGGCGCGCTCCCGGAGGGCCTGGCGGGCGACGTGGCGCGGGCCGGCGGCACGCTTGTGGCCCGCCAGGACGCGGATCCGCTGGCGGACCTGATCCGCGCGCAGCGCCTCGCGGTGACCCTGGCGGAGTCCCAGGCCCTCGACCCGGACCACCCCCGCCACCTCACGCGCAGCGTGATCCTCCCCTGACCGACGCCCCCACGGGCGTGCACCGCTTCGCGGGGCTGCTCCCCACCCCGCCCCTTCCCGAAACGGGGCTCCACCCCGTCCCCCGCGCCTCAAACGCCGGCGAGGCTGAACTTGCCACCCGTCGGGGCTCCACCCCGAACCCCGCGCCTCAAACTCCCCCTACGGCCTGGCGGCCGTGGGAGGGACCCCCAGCGAGGCTGGATTTCGCTCCCGCCCGGCGGGCTGGGTGCCGCGCAGTGGCACATCCAGCCCGGCCGGCGTTTGAGGCCACCGCGCGAAGCGCGGTACCGGGGCCCGGGGCGGAGCCCTGGTGCGGGGGCCAGGGCGGAGCCGCGGTACCGGGGTCCCAGGGGTCCCAGGGCGGAGCCCCGAAACGCCGCGCGGAGCGCGGACCGGGGCCCGGGGCCGAGCCGCGGTACCGGGTCCCGGGGTCCGGGGCGGAGCCCCGAAACGCCGCGCGGAGCGCGGACCGGGGCCCGGGGCGGACCCCGGTTTCGGGAAGGGGCGGGGTGGGGGAAAGGCCCGCCGCAGGCGGCACCGCGTCACGCCGGGAGGGCGTAACGGGACCTCGCCGGGAGGCGTGTCACGGCCGCGGCGGCGGGCAATGGCGTGGTTATCGGTTTGTATGGCGTGGCAACAATCTCGCGCAGTGGACTAGACCTATTCTGGGTTCACCGCCAGACTGTTCCCGTGAGACACGTCATCGCCCTCGATGTGGGCGGCACCGGTATGAAGGCCGCCCTGGTCGGGGCGGACGGCGCGCTGTTGTACGAGGCGCGGCGCGCGACCGGGCGGGAGCGCGGGGCCGACGCCGTCGTCGAGTCGATCCTCGGCTTCGCCGAGGAGCTGCGCGCCCACGGCCGGCAGCGCTTCGGCACGGCCGCAGAGGCCGCCGGCGTCGCCGTGCCCGGCATCGTCGACGCCGAGCAGGGCGTCGCCGTCTACGCCGCCAACCTCGGCTGGCGCGACGTCCCGATGCGGGAGCTGCTGAGCCGCAGGCTCGGCTCGGTCCCCGTGGCCCTCGGTCACGACGTCCGCGCCGGCGGCCTCGCGGAGGGCCGCATCGGGGCGGGCCGCGGCGCCGACCGGTTCCTGTTCGTGCCGCTCGGCACCGGCATCGCCGGCGCGATCGGCATCGCCGGCACCATCGAGGCCGGCGCCCACGGCTGCGCCGGCGAGATCGGCCACGTCGTGGTCCGCCCCGGCGGCCCCGCCTGCGGCTGCGGGCAGCGCGGCTGCCTCGAGACGCTCGCCTCCGCCGCCGCTGTCACCCGGGCCTGGGCCGCCGCGACCGGCGACCCGGCCGCCGACGCCGCCGACTGCGCCAAGGCCGTCGAGGCCGGCGACAAGACGGCGACCACGGTGTGGCAGGAGGCCGTCGACGCGCTCGCCGACGGTCTCGTCATGGCGCTCACCCTCCTGGACCCCCGCACGCTGATCATCGGTGGCGGCCTCGCCGAGGCCGGGGAAACCTTGTTCACACCCCTTCGGGCGGCCGTGGCGGAACGCGTCACGTTCCAGAAGCTGCCCACGATCGTCCCGGCGGCCCTCGGGGACACCGCCGGATGCCTGGGCGCAGGGCTGCTCGCCTGGGATCTACTCGCCACGGAGGTAACCGCCTGATGGCCGCCAGTGCCGCTCGCGCCACGAGCACGGTTCACGCCAGGAGCCCGCACCACCCGAAGAGCACCGTCCTGGCCGGTGCCCGCGTGGTGCTGCCGACGGGAACCGTCGACGGCGGACGGGTCGTCGTCGAGGGCACGAAGATCGCCGAGGAGGCCCACGCCGACGCGACCGTCCACGACCTGTCCGGCCACTGGGTCGTCCCGGGCTTCGTCGACATCCACAACCACGGCGGCGGCGGCGCCTCCTTCACCTCCGGCAGCGCGGAGGACGTGCTGCGGGGCGTGATGACGCACCGCCGGCACGGCACGACGACCCTCGTCGCCTCCACCGTCACCGGCGACATGGACTTCCTTGCCCACCGGGCCGGGTTCCTGGCCGAGCTGGTCGAGCAGGGCGATCTCGCGGGCATCCACTTCGAGGGCCCGTTCATCTCCCCGTGCCGCAAGGGCGCCCACAGCGAGGACCTGCTGCGCGACCCCGACCCGGCCGAGGTCCGCAAGCTGATCGACGCCGCCCGCGGCACCGCCAGGATGGTCACCCTCGCCACCGAACTGCCCGGCGGCATCGACTCCGTACGCCTTCTGGCCGAGCACGGCGTGATCGCCGCGATCGGCCACACGGACGCCACGTACGAGCAGACCCGTGAGGCCATCGAGGCGGGCGCCACGGTCGCCACCCACCTGTTCAACGCGATGCCCGCGCTGGGCCACCGGGCCCCCGGGCCGATCGCCGCGCTGCTCGAGGACGAGCGGGTCACGGTCGAGCTGATCAACGACGGCACGCATCTGCACCCCGCCGCCCTGGAGCTCGCCTTCCGCAGCGCGGGCGCCGGCCGGGTCGCGTTCATCACGGACGCCATGGACGCGGCCGGTTTCGGCGACGGCCGCTACCAGCTGGGCCCCCTCGAGGTCGAGGTCAAGGACGGTGTCGCACGGCTCGTCGAGGGCGACTCCATCGCGGGCTCCACGCTCACGCTGGACACGGCCTTCAGACGTGCCGTCACCGTCGACCGCCTCCCGGTCGAGGAGGTCGTCGCCGCGATCTCCGCCAACCCGGCCAAGCTGCTCGGCGTCCACGACAGGGTCGGCTCGCTGGAGTCCGGCAAGGACGCGGACCTCGTGGTCCTCGACGCCGCCTTCGGTCTCAAGGGCGTCATGCGACGCGGCGAATGGGTGGTCGACCCCCAAGCTGGCTGAGCACGCGACACCTCACGGCAGGCGGCCGGCCACCAGGTCTTGGGCCAACCGCCTTCCGTTTGGCATGATCAGGACCCGTACGAGCACGGCGAACGCGTTCTTCGGGGGTGTCCACGGGTGATCCTTACGGTCACACTCAACGCCGCCCTCGACATCACGTACAAGGTCGCCGCCCTCACCCCGCACGCCGTCCACCGCGTCGGCGAGGTCACCGAACGCCCCGGCGGCAAGGGCGTCAACGTCGCCCGGGTGCTGGCCGCGCTCGGTCACGAGAGCGTCGTCACCGGCTTCGCCGGCGGGCCGACCGGGGCCGTGCTGCGCGAGATGCTCGCGCCGATGGCACCGCGTGACGCGTTCGTCGAGGTCGCCGGCAACACCCGCCGTACCCTCGCCGTCGCCGACGACGCGACCGGCGACACCACCCAGCTGAACGAGCCGGGCCCGACGGTCACACCCGGCGAGTGGACCGCCTTCCTCTCCTCGTACGACGCGCTCCTGCGCGATGCCGAGGCCGTCGCGCTGTGCGGCAGCCTGCCGCCGGGCATCCACGTCGGCGCGTACGCCGAGCTGGTGCGCCGGGCGCGAGCATCCGACGTGCCGGTGCTGCTCGACACCAGCGGCGAACCACTGCGCCGGGGCATCGCCGCCCGCCCCGATCTCATCAAGCCGAACGCCGACGAACTCGCCCGGCTCACCGGCTCCCGCGAACCGCTGCGCGCCACCCGTGACGCCCGCCGCCGCGGCGCCCACACGGTCGTCGCCTCCCTCGGCCCCGACGGTCTGCTCGCCGCCACCCCGCACGGCACCTGGCAGGCCACCCCGCCCGAACGGATGAAGGGCAATCCGACGGGCGCGGGCGACTCGGCGGTCGCGGGCCTGCTGTCCGGGCTCGTCGCGGGACTGTCCTGGCCGGAGCGCCTGTCACGGGCGGTGGCCCTCTCGGCGGCGACGGTCCTCGCCCCGGCGGCCGGCGAGTTCGACGCCGCGGCCTACGAGGAACTGGTGCCGCGCGTCACGGTCGTCGAACACCCGGCGGCGGCGCCGGGCAGGTGACGCCCGGAAAACCCCTGCACGACCGGGACTTCGGCCGGGCTCACCTGTCGCCCGTGTCCACGGCCCGGTCCGAAGGTTCAGGGCCGAGGCCAAAGCCAAGGCCGCTGTCGCTGTCGCGTACGACATGCATGGCGGCCTCCTCGGAAGCTGCGGCACCGGCATCGATGCCCACGTCGGAGGCGAAGAGCTCCCTGTCGGTGTCCTCGTGGGCTCCCTCATCCGGCGCCACGAGCCGTCCCGCCCGCTCGTTCCCGGCCTCGGGATCGACCGGTTCGCCCTCGCCGCCGGGCAGGTCGCCGATCCCGTCGTCCGTCTCGTCCGCGACGGTGTCGGGCAGCTCCTCGGCCAGCCGCTGGTCGAGGGTCTCGCCGTCGTGCTGCTCCGCCGCGGTGGTACCGACTCTGTTCACCCCGAGCGGCCTCTCCGGCGGCGAATAGCCCTCGTCGAGGATCTCGTCGTAGGTACGCTCGCCCACCGCGTCCTGCAGGTCCAGGGCAGCGGCGTCGGCTTGCTCCTCGTTGTTGCCCGTGGGCTGGTAGACGTCGTCGGCCATGCTGTCGTCGGCCATGACTGCTCCCTCTCTCCGCCGGCGGGTCACGCTCCGTTCCGGGCCGGTGGCGACTCCTTCGGGCGCGGTTCCTTCCGCGGCCTGCCGAGCCGGCGCAGTACGGCGCACACCGCTGCCGCGGTGACGAGCGCCCCGGCCAGTCCGACGGACTTCCTCCAAGCGCCGCCGGCGGTGCCGCCGGGACCGAGCACGTCACGTGTCCGGTCGTAGAGACTCAGCGGTACGCCCAGGATCGCGTTGCCCGGTGGACGCCGGGGGACGACGGGGTGGGGATGCGTCGGTGCGGTCTGCCGTACGGTCTCCCAGGCCGTGCCGAGTCGTCGCAGCCGGGCCGTGTCCATCGCGTCCTGCAGCCGGGGCAGGAGAAGGTCCTCCTCGTCCCGGATGTCCTGCCGTATCAGCGCGAACGCTCGCTCCACCTTCTCCTCGCGGTCCGGGTCGCCGGGAGCGAGGCGTTCGACGTCGGCGACGAGATCGCTGATCTGCTGGTGTTCCCCCTCGACCCGGGCGGTCAGTTGCTCCCCTTCGGGGACCGCGCGCCGCACGGTCGGCCACAGCACGGTCTCCTCCGCGAAGGCGTGGCTGAAGACCAGCTGGACGACCTCCTGCAGTATCCGCTCGCGGGTCTCACGGCGCCCGGAGGCCCGGTACTGGTCCATCAACCGGTCGATCTGCGCGTGTTCACGGCGCTGCCGCGCCAGAACGCTGCTGGAGCCGCCCAGTTGCTGAAGCGTCTGCTCCTTGATGGTCTTCGACATGGACCGCTCCCATCCGGCCGGGCCGCTCCGGCAAGGACGCCGGCTCACGGCGCGGTCAAGCCGTGCGTTCCGTTTCGCACCGCGGCCTGAGCCTGTGCCCGGCCGGTCCCTGCCCGGCCGGTCCCTCCCCGGGCGTCAGGCGGCATCCCACCCCTTTGTGCCCCTCGCTCCGTCGAGGCGCAAGCATGCTTCCACGTGGCCGTCCGTGATGCGCGTTTCGAAGGCGGGCTGCGGTGCCGTCGCCGGGCCGCGTACGTTCCAGCCGTCGGCGAGACGGAAGACGCTGCCGTGCCACGGGCACTGCACACACTCGTCCGCGATCACGCCCTCCGTGAGCGGCCCGCCCAGGTGGCTGCACCTGTCGGCCAGGACATGGACCTGGTTGCCGCTCTCACGGACGACCAGCACGGTCACGTCGTCGATGTGGCGTCGGACCGCCTGGCCGACGGGGAAGTCGGCCACCGCTCCGATGCGGTGCCAGCCGGGTGTCACCAGATGGGGCACCACTTCGGAGTGATTGGCCCCGGCGGCCTGCCGGTAGGCCAGGTGGCCGCCGAGCGCGCCGCCGAGACTCACGGCCGAGAGGCCGGCGAATCCCAGCGCCCTGCCCAGGCCGTCGCGTCCCCGGAGCCGTGCGCCCAGCGAACCCGCGTAGAGCGCCACCGCGGTGATGTTGGCCGCGGCGTGCACGAGCCCCACCCGCATCTGCTGGCGTTGCAGCTCCGCCCAGTCGACCCAGCCGGCCACGGCCGCGGGTCCGGCGGTGGCGAGCCCCACACCGATCAGCGCCCGGGCTCCCCGGCGCTGCCCGGGCAGCAGGTCGAGCACCGCTGCGGAAAGCCAGCTGCCCATCGGGACCTGCACCATCAAGGGGTGCACCGGGTGGCCCAGCCAGCGTCCGTGCAGTGCGTCCCGGCCGCGGCCGAGCGGCAGGCGGCGCACCACTCCCTGAACAGAGCGCGCGATGCCGTCGAGCCCGGCATTGCTCTCAAGGCGGTCCACCGCCGTGAGGACTCTTCCCGGCCCCGAGGCTGACGGCAGCAGCCTCTCCAGCGTGTGCATCGGCCCGGGGCCCTGATTATCGGCTTTCGGCTGTCGGTACATGGCGACCGGGTACCCGGCTGCGGCGGAAGAAACGCTCCTCGCCGACCGTCGCCGGAGAGCCCGCGGGCTGTCGCCCGGCGCGGCTCAGCTCTTGTTCTGGCCGGCCTCCAGCCAGACCTGGTCGAGATACGCCTCGCACTGGTCCCCCTGCTCGCAGGAGATCTTGAGGTCGTTCCTGCCCTTCTCCAGGTTCACGAAGGCGTAGGTGTTGGTCCAGCCCTTCTCCCAGTCGCCCTCCTCGGCCTTGGCGAAGTTCGACATGTTGAGCTCTCGGGGCTCCCCGCCGTTGATCGTCAGGCTGGTCTTGGCGTCCTTGCCGGGCACGCTGTACGTGATGTACATCGTGTACGCACCGGCCTCCGGGACCTCCACCGACCAGCCGGCCGAGCCGCCGACGCCGTTGAACATCACGTACGCGCCGTCCGCGCCCTTCGCGCCGGGCACGTCCTTGGCCAGGGCCGCCGGCGGTCCGAGCGTCAGCGTCGCCGCGTCCTGCTTGGGCAGATCGGCGGGCTCCGTCTCCTTCTCCGACGGCGACGGCTGCTCCTGGACGGTCTCGCCCGCGGACGGCGTGCTGCCGGCCGGGTTGTCACCGCCGGCCTGGTCCTTCTCGCCGCCGCTGGTCATCAGCGCCGCGGCGATGCCGATCACGACGACAGCGACGACCGCGATCGCGCCGATCAGCAGACCCTTGGTGTTGGGGCCGCCGCTGCGGCCGCTGCCGTGACCACCGTGCCCGTGGCCGCCCTGGGGCGGCACCGGAACCTGGCGCGTCTGGGCGGCGGCGCCCGGGTAGGTCTCGGGAGCGGCGTACGCGGCCGTGGGCTGCTGGCCGTACGCCTGCTGCTGCGGGACCTGCTGGCCGTACTGGCGCTCGCCGACCGTCCGGACCTGGTTGTACGAGGTGCGGGGAACCCCGGGCTGCGCGGCCGGACCGGGGTAGCCGTAGCCGCCCTGGCGGGGCGGCGTGGCGCCCGCCTGCTGCCCGTCCGCATACAGATAACCGAACGGGTCTTCGTCCTCGGGCGTGCTCGCGCCGTTGTTCGCGGCCGTCATCCCAGTCACTCCTCACCATCTCGCCAGCACAACGCTGACGCGTGGCGAGCCTACCCGGTTCCCCGCACCCGATTGAGTGGCATGGACCTCATCCCGTACCCGGCCGCCCGGTCACCAGGGCGGGTACGAACCCGGTGTGATACGTCACCACGGGACCTGCCGCCGCCCGTACCGCGATCCGCACCTGGTCCGTACCGGATCCGCACGTGGTCCGAACCGTCATCCGGCCCGGCGGTGGACCTTCGAGCGGGACCGCTTCTCGATGTACATCCGCTGGTCGGCCGACTGCAGGACCTCCTCGACGGACATCCCGCAGCTCGCCCAGCCGATACCGAAGCTGGCACCCACCCGCACCCCGCGGCCGCCGACCCGGATCGGCAGGATGATCGCGTTCCGCAGGCGTACTGCCAGATCGGCGGCGTCCGCCGCGCCGAGGCCGTCCGCGAGGACCACGAACTCGTCGCCGCCGAGCCTGGCGACCGTGTCCCCGTCCCGCACACCGGTGGTGAGCCGGCGCGCGACCTCGACGAGGACGGCGTCCCCGGTCTGGTGCCCGAACCGGTCGTTGATCGACTTGAAGCCGTCCAGGTCGCAGAAGAGGACCGCGAGCCCCTTGGTCCCGTCGTCGATCTCGCCGTCCGGCGCCACCGTGTGCACATGGTGGTCGTACGGCCGGGTGCCGACCGCGTCGAAGTCGAAGCCGTCGCCGCGGTAGGCACGGTCGCCGTCGTACGCGGCGTCGAGCGCCTCGATGTCCGTCGCGTACGCCGCGTGCGGGCGCTCGCACAGCCGGGAGCTGAGCCGGGCGCGCAGTTCGGCGCTGTTGGGCAGGCCGGTGAGGGCGTCGTGCGAGGCGCGGTGCGCGAGCTGGAGCTCGTGACGCTTGCGGTCCTCGATGTCCTCGACGTGGGTGAGCAGGAAACGGGGCCCGTCCGCGGTGTCGGCGACCACCGAGTTCCGCAGGGACACCCACACGTAGGAGCCGTCCCTGCGGCCCAGTCTGATCTCCGCGCGCCCGCCCTCCGCGGAGGTACGCAGCAGTGTGCCCACGTCCTCCGGGTGGACGAGGTCGGCGAAGGAGTAGCGGCGCATCGCGGAGGCCGGGCGGCCCAGCAGCCGGCAGAGCGCGTCGTTGGTGCGCAGCAGCCGTCCGTGCTGGTCACCGCCCATCTCGGCGATGGCCATGCCGCTGGGCGCGTACTCGAATGCCTGACGGAATGATTCCTCGCTGGCGCGCAGTGCCTGCTGCTCCCGCTCGAGGCGGACCAGGGCGCGCTGCATGTTGGCGCGAAGTCGTGCGTTGCTGATGGCGATGGCGGCCTGCGACGCGTACATCTGCAGCGCCTCCTGGCCCCAGGGGCCGGGGCGGCGGCCGTTGCGCGGGCGGTCGACGGATATCACGCCGAGCAGTTCCCGTCCGCCGCCGGACGCGTACATGGGCGCGTAGAGACGGTCCTGCGGGTGCCACTCGTCCTCGAAGCGGGGTTCGGGGCCGTCGGTGTGCCACTGGGGCACGTCGTCCTCGATGAGCACCCAGCCCTCGGTGTGCGGGATGAAGCGCAGGTCGCCCCAGGCCTCACCCATGGACAGGCGGCGGTCCCAGGAGGTCCGGGAGCCGACCCGGCCGGTGATCAGCGCCTCCGCGGCGGCGCTGCCGGCGAAGGCGGCGACGACGAGGTCACCGTCCGGGCGGACGAGATTGACACAGGCCAGCTCGTAGCCCAGTCCGGCGACGATTCCGTCCGCGACGGTCTGCAGGGTGTCGGCCAGGCTGCGGGCCGTGTTGAGCTCCGCGACGACCCGGTGCAGCTGCCGCAGGGTCGCAAGACGGACATAGGGCTCCGACTCGGTCTCCATCGCTCGCTCTCCCCGAGACCTCGACAGCAAACTCCAGGGCGTCTGATTGGCGTACTTGTAGCGGTATCCCGGCCACTGAATCACAGCGAGCAGCCCGCTCGGTACACAGGGTCAACAAATACTCTCCTGTGTGACTCAAGTCACATCAGATGATGAAGGGTCAGATGCGGTCGGACGCCCTGACGCCCGCCTCCCCGGCGTCAATTATTGAACGCAAAACCATTGGTCCGTACCCATGGTTACGCGTGCTCATGAGGCCATGGTCCTAGGACCAGGCTGGTCCCGGGGCCCGATGCGAAGGCGGAACGGCCGACACTAGCGTCAGTTGTGTGTTGCACACGACTCCCGCACCGACCGCACCCGCCATCCCCCATCCTGAGGGGGTGAGCAACGAGGAATTCCGTGCCGCCATGTCCCGGCTGGCCGCCGGCGTGGTGCTCGTCACCGCGCACGACGCCGACCACGGGCCGCGCGGCGAGGACGTGGGGATGACGGCCACGGCCTTCATGTCCGTCTCGCTCGATCCGCCGCTGGTGCTCGTCAGCCTGCGCAACGGCTCACGCATGGACGACCTGCTCGCCGAGCAGCCGCTGTGGGGCGTCTCCGTACTCGCGGAGAGCCAGCGTCAGATCGCCGGGCGCTTCGCGATGAAGGGGCGGCTCAGCGACCGCCTGCTCTTCGAGGACCTGGCCCACGAGCGTGGCGAGGTGTGCGGGGCGCCGCTGGTCGCGGGTGCGCTCGCGACACTGGAGTGCCGCACGCGGCAGCGGGTGGAGGCGGGCGACCACACGCTGGTGATCGGGCACGTGCTGAAGGTCGGCCTCGCCGACCAGGTGGCGGGGCCGCTCACCTACTTCCGGGGCCGGTACCGGCACCTGGCGTGAAGCGCCCGCGGCGGCCGGTACGGGGTGGGGTGGGAGCAGGGCGGGCCGGAGCGGGGCCGTGGCGCCGGCCGCAAGGGGGAGGCGCCTTCGCCGCCCGGCGCGTGCCTACCAGTCGCGGCCTGAGCGGCCGCGCTTCTTCTGCGCGCGCTGCTTCTTCTCCCGCAGCCGGCGCTCGTTGATACCCCGCGGGATCTTCGTCGGCCTGCGCGGCCTCGGCGGCGGGGCCGTCGCCTCCGCCAGCAGCGAGGCCAGCCGCACCGCCGCGGTCTCCCGGTTGCGCCACTGAGAGCGGTGCTCCGAGGCGCGTACGGTGATCACGCCGTCCACCAGCCTGCCCGCGAGCCGCTCCAGCGCGCGGTCCTTCCAGACCTGCGGCAGCGCCTCCGTCTTCGCGAGGTCGAAGCGCAGCTCCGCCTGCGAGTCGCTGGTGTTGACGTGCTGGCCGCCGGGCCCCGAGGAGCGGGAGAAACGCCACATGAGCTCCGCCTCCGGCAGGGAGACGGAACCGCGGATGATGTAGGGCCCGGACATGACATCCATGGTCCCGTGTACGACCGGGGTGCGTCACCCTCTTTTCGCCGCGGATGGAACCTGGAGGTCCCCTCCCCGCGTTATGGCCTGTGACGGTAGCTTCGGGAGGACCCGCAAGCCCGCAGTAACGAAACGAAGGGGACTTCCCAATGGCAGTAAGCCTGTCCAAGGGCGGCAACGTCTCGCTCACCAAGGAGGCTCCGGGCCTGACCGCCGTCACGGTCGGCCTCGGCTGGGACGTCCGCACCACCACCGGCACGGACTTCGACCTCGACGCCTCCGCGATCGGCGTGAACGCCGCGGGCAAGGTCGCCTCCGACGCCCACTTCGTCTTCTTCAACAACAAGTCGACGCCGGACCAGACCATCGTCCACACCGGCGACAACCGCACCGGCGAGGGCGGCGGCGACGACGAGCAGATCAACGTCAACCTGGCCGGTCTGCCGGCCGACGTCGACAAAATCGTCTTCCCGGTCTCGATCTACGACGCCGTGACCCGCAGCCAGAACTTCGGCCAGGTGCGGAACGCCTACATCCGCATCGTCAACCAGGCCGGCGGCGCCGAGATCGCCCGCTACGACCTGAGCGAGGACGCCGCCGTCGAGACCGCCATGGTCTTCGGCGAGCTGTACCGCAACGGCGCGGAGTGGAAGTTCCGCGCGGTCGGCCAGGGTTACGCCTCCGGCCTCGAGGGCATCGCCCGCGACTTCGGCGTCAACCTCTGACGAAGCCTTCGCAGCTCTGTCGCGCAGGGCCCCGGCTCCGGCCGGGGCCCTGCCGCGTTCGCGGTCCGCGCCGAGACCGGGCCCTTCACCACCGGCGACCGCCGACGGCCGCCTCCCCGTCCGGGCGCGGCGCCGGCTCAGCGGCCGAGCGCGGCGACGCCCGCCAGGGCGAACTTCTCGTCCAGGGCGCCGCTCGGCGCGCCCGCCACACCGATGCCCGCGACCGGCGCGCCCTTGACCTGCACCGGCGCGCCGCCGCCGAGGAACAGCGTGCCCGGGATGTCCTTCAGGTTCGGTGCCTGCTCCAGACGCTTCGTCAGCTCGGAGGTGGGCGCGTTCCAGGAGACGGCGGTGTACGCCTTCTTCTCCGCCGACTCGTACGACTGCGGGCCCGCGCCGTCGCCGCGCAGGGTGACGATCGTGTTGCCGTTGCGGTCGACGACGGCGACGGTGATGCGCTGGTTCTCCTTCTCGGCGGCGTCGAGGGCGGCCTGCGCGGCCCGGGTGGCGGCGTCGATCGTCAGATGCGTGGACTGCTGGAGGCTGCGGTCCGAGACGTCGGCGGTGACGGCGGCCTTCGACTCCGCGGCCGGGGCGGAGGCGTTCGCCGCGACCGTGCCGAACGTACCGGCGGCGACGACGGCGGCGGTGACGGCACCGATCATGGTCTTCTTCATCTGGGGTGGCTCCTTCGGAAGGGCGGCTGATCCGCCGCGGTTGTCGTGCCGCCATCGATCCTCCGGCCGCGCGGCGGCCCGCACGGTCCACGCTCCGGCTGCCGCTGCCGCGCATGATGGACGACGGCGGGGTCAGCCGATCGGCTGATGCCCGCATGGCCGCGCCGGGCCACCATGAACCAGGCGGGCCCAGGTCCGGGCCGGGCAGGACGAGCGAGGAGACGGTGGTGCGGCGGGAACACGTCCGCGACGACCAGGAAGCCGACGAGCGAGGAGCCGACGAGCAGGACCCCGACGCCCGCTGGCTGGCCCGGGTGATGCACACGGCGTTCTTCCTGCTGCTCGGCGCCTCCCTCACCCGCTATCTGCTGCGCCACCCCTGGGAGTTCCGCTCCCCGTGGATCATCGGGCTCTCCGCGGCCCTCGCCGTGCTCTACACGGTCGGGCCGGTGTTCGGCCCGCGCGCCACGCCCCGCCGGCTGCTGTGGCTGTTCACCGTCGTGGCCGTCTGGGTCGTCCTCGTGGTCCTCGCGCCGAGCTTCGCCTGGTGCGCCGTCCCCCTCCTCTACACCGGCCTGCGCGCCCTGCCGACCCGCGCGGCGATCGCCCTGGTCGTCCTGCTCACCCTGTTCGTGGTCGCCGCACAACTCCAGCTCGCGGACGGCGGCTTCGACCCGAATCTCGTGCTCGCCCCGCCCTCCGTCGCGGCGGTGGCGACGGCGGTCTTCGTCCACGCCGAACGGCTCGCGGAGCGCCGGCGGGCGCTCATCGACGACCTGGTCCGCACCCGCCGCGAACTCGCCGCCACCGAACGGCGCGAGGGCACCCTCGCCGAACGGCAGCGGCTGTCCATGGAGATCCACGACACCCTCGCCCAGAGCCTGTCCAGCCAGCAGATGCTGCTCCAGGCCGCCGACCGGACCTGGGACACCGACCCGTCCGCCGCCCGCGAACATGTCCGTACCGCCGAGTCGATCGCCGAGCGCAGCCTCGCCGAGGCGCGCCGGTTCGTCCACGACCTCGCCCCGGCGGACCTGGCCGCGGGCGGAAGTCTGCCGGAGGCACTGCGCACCCTGGCGGCACGGGAGACGACCGGCGCCCTCGCCGTGCGCTTCCATCTCGACGGACCCGACGTGCCGCTGCCCCAGCCGGCCCAGTCGGCCCTGCTGCGGATCGCGCAGGGCGCACTGGCGAACGTGCGGGAGCACGCGGACGCGACCACCGCGACGCTCACCCTCACGGTCCTCGACGACCAGGTCGTCCTCGACGTCGCGGACGACGGCCGCGGCTTCGACCCCGCGGCCGTCCGCCCCGGCACGGCACGGGCCGAGGGCCCGCGCGGGCACGGCCTGCCCGCGATCCGGGCCCGTACGGAACAGTTGGGCGGCGCCCTCACCATCGAGTCCGCACCCGGCGAAGGCACCGTGCTGTCCGCCGCGATCCCGTTGGAGGCCGGCCCATGACCGCCGTACGCATCCTGCTCTGCGACGACCACGCCGTCGTACGCGCCGGGCTGCTCGCCCTGATCGGCAGCGAGGCCGACATCGAGGTCGTCGGCGAGGCCGGCAGCGGCGAGGAGGCCGTCGCCATGGCCGCCAAGCTGAAGCCGGACGTCGTCCTGATGGACCTCCAGCTCGGCGCGGGCATCGACGGGGTCGAGGCGACCCGCCGTATCGCCTCGCCCGACGTGCATGTGCTCGTCCTGACCACGTACGACACCGACGCGGACATCACCCGTGCCATCGAGGCGGGCGCGACCGGCTACCTCCTCAAGGCCGAGCGGCCCGAGGAGCTCTTCGCGGCGATCCGCGCGGCGGCGCAGGGCCGCACCGCGCTCTCCGCGCCCGTCGCGAGCCGTGTCATGGACCGCATGCGCGGCGCCGCGGGCCCGTCGCTGACCGACCGGGAGCGCGACATCCTGGCCCAGCTGGCCCACGGCCTCGGCAACCGCGAGATCGCCCGCGCCCTGTTCATCAGCGAGGCGACCGTGAAGACGCACCTCGGCCGCATCTACGCCAAGCTCGGCGTCGACACCCGCGCCGGCGCGGTCGCCGTCGCCAAGGAACGACGACTGCTCCCCTGACGCACCCCCCGCCCCGCCGCACACACCCCTCGCAGGTCACGTCGCCCCTCGCCGGACCGGGGCGTGCCGGCCGGGGGCGCACGCCGCCGCCGGAAGCCACACGCCAGGGCAGGGCGCCGCCGCAGGCAGCCAAGCGCCCGGACCTGGATCGAGGTCGGCACCGCGGCGACCGTGCCGCGGCCAGCCACCACAGCCGCGGAGCCGGGCAGCTGCACCGCGCCCCCGAAGCCGGGCGACCGGACTGGACCGAGCCGTGCCGGGACCGGGCCGGCGCGCACACCGCCGCCGGCGGCCACGCGACCGGGGCAGGGCCTGCCGCCGCCGGGCCAGGCGGCCGGGCCGGAGCCAGCCGGCCAAGCCGGTGGCGCCGGCTCGTGCGGTGGGCGGCGGGTGGTGGCGGGCATGGCACCATCGAGCACGTGCTCGACATCGGCTACTCCCTCTCCCGCCGCTTCCCCGACCCGCCGCAGACCGACTACCGGCGCGCGGACGTGCAGGCGCTGCGCCACGACCTCTTCTGCGGCGACGTCTACCTCGCCGACACCAAAGAGGACCGTGAGGTGTCCACGGCCTGGGGATGGGTGCCGGTGCTCGACTTCGCCTGGGCGCTCTGCGACATCGTCGAGCAGCTCGACCGCGACCCCCTCGGCAGCCGCCAGGCCAAGCCCCAGCACGCCGAGCTCGACTTCACCGAGTCCAGCGACCGGATGCTCTTCGAGCGCCGCTTCGGCTGGGTCGACGTCGAAGCGGACTGGATGCCCGCCGACGAGCCTCCTCTCAGCTTCAACCACGCCGAACTCCGCCGCGAGGCCCGCGACTTCCTCCACGACCTGATCGCCGACCTCACCGACATGCACGAAGGCCTCGGCGACAACCCGGTGATCTGGGACCTCCAGGCCCGCTTCCCCCGCACCCCCTGACGCCTCCCGCCGGCCCCCGCCGGCCCTCGCGCCGCGCCCCCGTCACTCCACACGGACCCCGATCTGCGCCGCGAACGCCGGGGCCAGGTCGAACAGTTGGGCGGAGCTGATCACGCCGCCCGACAGCCGCTCGACCCCACGAGCGATGTCGAGCTCCGCCGCACCCCGCAGGTCCACATCCTTCATCCGCACCGCGGTCAAGTCCGCCTGCCGCAGCGCACAGTCCCTGAACTCCACCCTCTCCAGCCGCGCACCCCCGAAATCCGCCTCCGACAGCACACAGCCGTCGAACACCACATCCGTCAGTCTCGCCTCCCGAAGATTCAGATAGTCGATCTTCCCGCCCCGCAGCAGCACACCCGTCAGCACCGCCCCGTGCAACTGCGCCCCGCCCAGCCGCGCCTCCCGCACCTCCACGTCGCGCAGCGAAGCCCCCGCGAGATCCGCCCCCACCCCCCGGACCCCCTCCAGCACGCAGTCCACGAAACGGGCCTGCGGCAACCGCGTCCCGTCCAGCGCGCAGTCCCGCAGCGCGCAGTCGATGAACCGCGCCCCCGCCCCGTCCTGGCCGCCCAGGTCCAGCCCCGCGAACTCCACCCCGTCGTAGTCCCCGTCCGGCTCCAGCGCCCCGCCCCCGAACGCCTCCAGCCGGGGCAACCGGACCTCGGTCACCCTCGCCGCCGCCACCGCCGGCCTCCGCGCCTTCGCCATGACCCCACAGTGACATGCGCCACTGACAACGCCCTGCGGCCCGCCCGATGTCACGCGCCACGGCCCCCGGTCCGTCCCAGTCGTGGAAACGCATCGAGCGACACCAGGAGCAGGAGAGAGACACCATGCAGGAGATCACCGTCATCGGCGGCGGCTTCGCCGGGCTCACCGCGGCCATCACCGCCGCGGAGTCCGGCGCCCGCGTCTGCCTGTACGAGGCCCACCACACCCTCGGCGGACGCGCCCGCACCAGCGAAGGCCCCTACAGGACCAACGACGGCCCCCACGCCCTCTACCACCGCGGCCCCCACTGGACCTGGCTGAAGCAGCGCGGCCTCCTCGGCCCCCTGGCGCGCCTGCCGCTCCTCGAAGGCGCCCGCCTGCGTTTCCGCCGCGACGGCGCGCTGCGCAGGACCCCGCCGCTCGGCATGCTGCGGCTCGCCCGCCGTCCCGCCGAAGCCGCCCCCGTCGACATCGACTTCCTGAGCTGGGCCACCTCCGCAGCGGGCGAGAAGGCCGCCCGCGCCGCCGCCCACTACATGGGGGTCGCCCTCTACCACCACGATCCCGGCTCACTGTCCGCCGCGTTCGTCCAGCAGCGCCTCCGCCGCGCCACCGCCCTCCCGCCCGAGGCCCACTACCCGCGCGGCGGCTGGGGCCAGGTCATGGAGCGCATGGCCGCCCGCGCCTGGGACCTCGGCGTACGCATCGAGACCACGTCGCGCGTCGACACGCTGCCCGAGGGCCACGGCCCGGTCGTCGTCGCCACCACCCTCGACGCCGCACGCCGCCTCCTCGGCGACGACACCCTGCACTGGACCAGCGGCCGCACCACCCTGATCGACCTGGCGCTGCGCACCCGGCGCGGCGACCCGTTCGCCGTCTCCGACCTCGACGCCCCCGGCTGGCTGGAGCGCTTCACCGCGCAGGACCCGACGCTCGCCCCCGCCGGGGAACAGCTCATCCAGGGCCAGCTGCCCATCGCCCCCGACCGTTCCAAGGCCGACGGCACCGCCCACGCGGAAACCCTGCTCGACCTCGGCTTCCCCGGCTGGCGGGACCGGACCGTCCGGCGGCGCGAGGCGGTCGCGAACGGCCGCACCGGCGCCGTCGACCTGCCGGGCACCACCTGGCGCGACCGCCCCGCCATCGACCGCGGCGACGGGGTGTACCTGGCCGGGGACCAGGTGGCAGCCCCCGGCCTGCTGTCCGAGGTGTCGTTCAACAGCGCGCTCGAAGCCACCTCACTGGCGCTTCGCGGGAGTCGGCGTCCGGCCTCCCGCAACCACCTTGACCTCAAGCGCGCTTGAGGTTGAAGAGTGGGGTTCCTCGATCCGCGTCACAAGGGAGCCCCCCATGCACGCCGTCCGCCTGCACGCCTTCGGCCCCGCCGAGAACCTCACCTACGAGACCACCGACGACCCCGTACCCGGCCCCGGCCAGGTACGGATCACCGTCGCGGCCGCCGGTGTCCACCTCCTGGACACCGCACTGCGCGAAGGCGCGGCAGGCCCCTTCGGCGCCCCCGCCCGACTGCCCACCATTCCCGGCCGCGAGGTCGCCGGCACCGTCGACGCCCTCGGCGAGGGCACCGATCCCGCCTGGCTCGGCAAGCGCGTCGTCGCCCACCTCGGGATGGTCCCCGGGGGCTACGCGGAACTCGCCGTCACCGACGCCGGCAGACTCCACGAGATCCCCGGCAACCTCGACGCGAGCGAAGCCGTCGCCATGATCGGCACCGGCCGCACCGCCCTCGGCATCATCCAGTACACCGAACTCGGCCCCGAGGACATCGTGATCGTCCCCGCCGCCGCGGGCGGCATCGGCACCCTGATCGTCCAGTACGCCAAGCACGCCGGCGCCACCGTCATCGGCCTCGCCGGCGGCCCCGCCAAGACCGCCCGCGTCCGCGAGAACGGCGCCGACCTCGCCGTCGACTACAAGCGGCCCGACTGGCCGCAGACCGTACGGGACCACCTCGGCGACCGGCACGCCACCGTCGTCTACGACTCCGTCGGCGGCGACGCCGGCCGCGCCGCCGTCGGCCTCCTCGGCAAAGGCGGCCGGCACATCGTCTTCGGCTGGTCCAGCAAGGGCATCCTGTCCGACAGCCCGCTCGCCTTCACCGACGAGGAACTCGCCGAACGCGGCATCACCTCGCACAGCGTCCTCGGCCCCGCCATGCTCGAGAAGGCCGGCGGCCTGCGCGCCCTGGAGACCCGCGCCCTCACCGAAGCCGCCACCGGCCGGCTGCGCCCCGCGATCCAGCGCCACGCCCTCGCCGACGCCGCAGGCGCCCACCGCGCCCTGGAGACCCGAGGCACCGTCGGCAAGGTCGTCCTGATCCCCTGAGGACTGCTGAGGCGGTTGCGGCCCGTTGACGCCCGTGGACGCCCGAAAGCGGGCCCGCCCTACGAACCCAGGCTCTTGAGCGCCCCGTCGGTCAGCCGGTACACCGACCACTCGTCCTGCGGCCGCGCGCCCAGCGACCGGTAGAAGTCGATCGACGGGGTGTTCCAGTTCAGCACCGACCACTCCAGCCGCTCGTAACCCCGCTCCACACAGATCCGCGCCAGCTCCGTCAGCAGCGCCTTGCCGTGCCCGCCGCCCCTCAGCTGCGGACGCACGTAGAGGTCCTCCAGATAGATCCCGTGCACGCCCCGCCACGTCGAGAAGTTCAGGAACCACAGCGCGAAACCGGCGACCCGGCCGTCCTCGGTCTCCGCGATGTGCGCGAACGCGGCGGGCCGCTCGCCGAACAGTGCCTCACGCAACTGCTCCTCGGTGGCGTTCGCCTCGTGCAGGGCCTTCTCGTAGTCCGCGAGCTCCCGGACCATCTCGTGGATCACCGGGACATCAGCGGGTGTGGCGTTGCGAATCATGGCCTCAGCCTGCACGGACACCCGCTCGTCGCGCCAGCGGCGTCCGAGCGGTGAACATGCCCCTCGTCCGGCTCCCCCTCCCCGGCCTCCGTGCGCCGGAGGCCGTTCCGCAGCACCCTGCCAGCGTCCAGGCCCGTGCCCGGTCCCGGTCCGGCCCCAGCGCCCCGGCCATCAGGTCGACCACGCCGTGATCGCATGTCGCCAAACCCCGGGCCGAGCAGTAGATTCCCGCCAGACGCAGGCGACCACCGGCAGGGAAACGGCACACGACAATGAACACCGTCAACGGCGGCATATCGTTCTGGTACGCGCAGGACGGCGCCTCCGCGCCCCGCGAACCCCTCCCCGGCGACAGCACCGCCGACGTCTGCATCGTCGGCGGCGGCTACACCGGCCTGTGGACCGCGTACTACCTCAAGAAGGCCGTCCCCTTCCTCAACATCACCGTCCTGGAAGCCAGGTTCTGCGGCTACGGCGCCTCGGGGCGCAACGGCGGCTGGCTCTACAACGGCATCGCCGGCCGCGGCCGCTACGCGCGGCTCCACGGCCACGACGCCGCCGTACGCCTCCAGCAGGCCATGAACGACACCGTCGACGAGGTCGTCCGCGTCGCCGCCGACGAGAACATCGACGCCGACATCCACAAGGGCGGCGTCCTCGAGACCGCGCACACCCCCGCCCAGCTCCAGCGCCTGAAGGACTTCCACTCCGTCGAGGTCGCCTTCGGCGAGAAGGACCGCGTCCTGCTCGGCGCCCGCGAAACGGCCGAACGCATCCGCGTCAGCGGCGCCGTCGCCTCCAGCTGGACCCCGCACGGCGCCCGGCTGCACCCGGTGAAACTGGTCAAGGGCCTCGCCGCCGCCGTCGAAGCCCTCGGCGTCACCGTCCACGAGTCGACCCCCGTCACCGAGATCAGGCCCAAGCACGCCGTCACCCCGTACGGCACCGTCCGCGCCCCGTACGTCCTGCGCTGCACCGAAGGCTTCACCGCGTCCCTGAAGGGCCAGCACCGCACCTGGCTTCCGATGAACTCCTCCATGATCGTCACGGATCCGCTGCCCGAGGACGTCTGGAGCGAGATCGGCTGGTCCGGCCGCGAAACGCTCGGCGACATGGCCCATGCCTACGTGTACGCCCAGCGCACCGCCGACGACCGCATCGCGATCGGCGGCCGCGGCGTCCCGTACCGCTACGGCTCGAAGACCGACCACGACGGCCGCACTCCGCCCGCCACGGTCGAGGCGCTGCGCGACATCCTGGTCCGGTTCTTCCCCCGGCTCGCCGGCGCCGGCATCGCCCACACCTGGTCCGGCGTCCTCGGCGTCCCCCGCGACTGGTGCGCCACCGCCACCCTCGACCGCTCCACCGGCCTCGGCTGGGCCGGCGGCTACGTCGGCTCCGGCGTCGCCACCTCCAACCTGGCCGCCCGCACCCTGCGCGACCTGATCCAGCAGGACTCCGGCCAGTCGGGCCCCACCGACCTCACCGCCCTGCCGTGGGTCGACCACAAGGTCCGCAAGTGGGAGCCGGAACCGCTTCGCTGGCTCGGCGTCCAGAGCCTCTACGCCGCCTACCGCAAGGCCGACCACCGCGAGGCCACCACCCACGCCCCGACGACCGACCGCCTCGCGACCCTGGCCGACAAGATCTCCGGCCGCCGGTGACGGCGAACGGCGAAGGGCTCCGGACATCTCGTGTCCGGAGCCCTTCGCGCCGCTGTGGAGCCCCCTGTCGGGTTCGAACCGACGACCCCCGCTTTACAAGAGCGGTGCTCTGGCCAGCTGAGCTAAGGAGGCAACCAGAGCAGTGTAACCAACCGCCGGACCACCATGGTCAAGAATTTCGTCGCCCGAGAACTGCTGACAGACGCCACCCGGCCGGGTAGCGTCACGGCAGGTCCACGCCGTTGGACTACACCACTCCCTTACAACGGATCGTCCGGCACGTTCCTGCCGGTGAAGGAGACGCTGAACCATGGCCACTGTCACGTTCGACAAGGCGACCCGGATCTACCCGGGTTCCGACAAGCCCGCCGTCGACCAGCTCGAGATCGAGACCGAGGACGGCGAGTTCCTCGTCCTCGTCGGACCGTCCGGCTGCGGCAAGTCGACCTCCCTGCGGATGCTCGCGGGTCTCGAGGACGTCAACGGCGGATCCATCCGCATCGGCGACCGCGACGTCACGCACCTGCCGCCCAAGGACCGGGACATCGCCATGGTGTTCCAGAACTACGCGCTCTACCCGCACATGACCGTCGCCGACAACATGGGCTTCGCGCTCAAGATCGCCGGCGTCAACAAGAGCGAGATCCGCAAGAAGGTCGAGGAGGCCGCGAAGATCCTCGACCTCAGCGAGTACCTGGACCGCAAGCCGAAGGCGCTCTCCGGTGGTCAGCGGCAGCGTGTCGCGATGGGCCGGGCCATCGTGCGTGAGCCGCAGGTCTTCCTCATGGACGAGCCGCTGTCGAACCTCGACGCCAAGCTCCGTGTGTCGACGCGTACGCAGATCGCGAGCCTGCAGCGCCGGCTCGGCATCACCACGGTGTACGTCACGCACGACCAGGTCGAGGCCATGACCATGGGCGACCGGGTGGCCGTGCTGAAGGACGGTCTGCTCCAGCAGGTCGACTCCCCGCGCCACATGTACGACCGTCCGGCCAACCTCTTCGTCGCCGGCTTCATCGGCTCCCCGGCCATGAACCTGGTCGAGGTGCCGATCACCGACGGTGGCGTGAAGTTCGGCAACAGCGTCGTCCCCGTCTCCCGCGAGGCCCTGTCCGCCGCCGCCGACAAGGGGGACACCACGGTCACGGTCGGCGTCCGCCCCGAGCACTTCCAGGTCGTCGAGCACGGCGCCGACGCCAAGACGCTCTCCAAGGACGCTCCGGCCGGCCTCGCCGTGTCGGTGAACGTGGTCGAGGAACTCGGCGCCGACGGTTACGTGTACGGCTCCGCCGAGGTCGGCGGCCAGCACAAGGACCTCGTCGTCCGCGTGGGCGGCCGCAGCGTCCCCGAGAAGGGCAGCGAGCTGCACGTCGTGCCGCAGCCGGGCGAGCTCCACGTCTTCTCGACGTCGACGGGCGAGCGCCTCAGCGACTGAGGACAGCAGTGGCCCCAAGGGCCGGGCCGGGCTCCGCACTTCGGTGCGGAGCCCGGCTTTTCCTTTCAGGGGACAAATACCCTGACAGGCCGGGCATTCGGCCTATTTCACGGCACCGCGTCAACACGGGATTCGAAAGGAGGCCTCGAACCGTCCCTCGCGTGAGTGACTAAATGTCGCCATATCATCACCGGGCGCTACGCTCGCTCGCGTGACCCACACAGCCCGCCGAATCGGCCGCACACTCGCCCTTGTTCTGCCTGTCGTCCTCGTGCTCTCGGGAACCCTCGCGGTCACCGCCGTCCCGTGGGCGGGGCAGGCCACACAGTCGCAGATGCTCACCGCCTCCTCGGAGAACGTGTCCGTACGCGCCAAGTCCCGTGCCCCGCACGAGGTCCTGCGCGACCGGCTGCTGACCGAACTGCAGACGAAGGACCCCGGCGCGGCGCTCACCCGCCTCCAGCGCGAGGTCGAGGCGCGCCCGTCGCTCGCGGAGCACTGCATGTCGATCGCGCGGGCCCTCGGCCGCGCCGCCGTCGAGCGCTACGGGCCGACGCGTGCCCAGCGGTTCTCCCGGCCCGTATGCGACACCTCGTTCGCCACGGGCGTCGCGCAGCAGACCCAGGGCTCCTGAGAAGCGTTCTGAAGGCTCTGAGGCGCCCCTGGGCACCCTGACCCGGCCGGCGCCCCGGAAGACGGCCCCACGGGGCCTGCGAGCCCGTCGCACCCGTCGCGGTACGGGGTCGGCGGGCCGCATATCGTTCACGCCATGCAAACGCCTACGTTTCCGACGCAGGCCGTGGTCCTGGCGGGCGGCCAGGGCTCGCGGCTGCGCCCGTACACGGACGACCGCCCCAAGCCGATGGTCGAGATCCCGGGGACCGGGACCCCGATCATCGGCCATCAGCTTGCCTGGCTGGCCGAGGAGGGCGTGACGGACGCCGTGGTCTCCTGCGGCCATCTCGCCGAGGTCCTCCAGGAGTGGCTGGACAGCGCGGTGCTGCCGCTGCGCGTCACGACCGTCGTGGAGACGGAGCCACTGGGCCGTGGCGGCGGGCTGAAGTACGCCGCGGCGAGCCTGCCGCACCCCGACCGGCCCTGGTACGCGACGAACGGCGACATCTGGACCCGTTTCTCGCTGCGGGAGATGGCCGCGTTCCACACGGAGCGCGATGCCACGGCGACCCTCGCGCTGGCGCGTCCCCGCATCCCCTGGGGAGCCGTCGAGACGGACGCCTTCGGGCACATCACCGACTTCATCGAGTCGCCGCCGTCCCCGTATCTCATCAACGCGGGCGTGTATGTCTTCTCCGCCGCGTTCACCGGGCTGCTGCCCGACGTGGGCGACCACGAGCGCACGACCTTCCCGCGGCTGGCGCGTGAGCGCCGGCTGGCGGGTTTCCCGTTGCCGAACGGGGCCTACTGGCGGGCGATCGACACCGCGAAGGACCTCACAGAGGCGGCCAAGGAGCTCGACACGAAGGTGCGCTGAGCAACACCGCTGAGGAACGCTGCCGAGGAGCACGGACCGAGGGGCGGCCACCGGATCGGGGATCCGGTGGCCGCCCCTCGTCGCGTCGTGCGCGGGCCGCCTGCGGCGGGCCGCTCAGCCGAGCAGGCCGCCGATCACGCCACCGCCGGAGCTCGCGTCGCCGTCCCCGGAGCCGCCGGTCGAGTCGTCGCCGGTCCAACCGCCGGAGCTGCTGCCGCCCGTGGACGTCGGCCCGGTCGTGCCGGAGGACGGCGGCGGCGTGGGCTGCGAGTCGGTGGGCGGCTGCTGGCCGCTGCCCTGCGTCTCACTGGGCGTACCGGCGACCGTGCCGGTCTCCTGCACGGACTCCGCCGGAGGCGTGGACGCCTCTTCCTCGGGCTTCTCCGCGGTGTGGCTGGCGGACGGGGTGGGCTTGTCCTCACGCGTGGCCGAGGAGCTGCGCTGCGCACCCGGCTCCCCCGGCAGCGGTGCGCCGGGCAGGTGGTTGGTCGGGTGCTGGTTCGGTCCGGGGACGGTGACCATGTCGTCGGAGCGGACGGCTCCGCCGAGCACGGAGCCGACGAGCATCGTGAGCCCGACCACGACAGCGGCGGCGAGACCGCCGCGCCGCAGTACGCGCCGGCGCAGGTCCCACAGCTCCGAGCGGGGCCCCAGGGTGCGCCAGGCCTCGCCCGCGAGCCGGCCGTCGACCGAGTAGACCGGAGCCCCGGCGATGATCAGCGGCGACCATGCGGCGAGGTAGATGAGGTCCGGCGTCTCGTAGACGGGGACGGTGCTCCAGCTGACGGTCATGACCAGCGCGGCGGACAGCAGCGCGCCGAAGACGGCCGCGAGCCGCTGCCAGAGTCCGAAGACGGTCAGGACGCCGACGACGACCTGGAGGAAGGCGACGGTGAGGCCGGAGCCCACCGGGTGGGCGATCGCGAAGTCCCGCAGGGGCTCGCCGAGGGCCCACGGGTTCAGACCGTTGAGCCACTTGACCATGGAGCCGCGGTCGCCGCCGTCGAAGTAGACGGGGTCGCACAGCTTGCCCATGCCGGCGTAGATGGAGATGAAGCCGAGCAGCAGGCGCAGCGGCAGGAGCACCACGCCGAGGTTCATCCGGCGGCCGGGGTAGTACGCGTGCCGCACCGAGTCGGCTGCGTGGCGCTGCGGCGGGCGCCGCCGGTCCTTGGCGAGAGCGTCGTCGTAAGGCTCGACGTCGTACATGCCGGCGTCGTAGGGCTGCCGGCCGTGGTAGGGCTGCCGGCCGTCGGAGGGCCGGTCGTCGGGAAGCGGGTCGTACGGCGGGTCGGTGTTGTATGAGTCGTAGGCGCCGGCCGCCTGCCGCATGGGCGGCAGCAGCGGCTTGTCGCGGCCGGGCCCGCCGGGCGCGGGGACCGTCGGGGCCTGCATCGTCTCGTCGAGCGCGACGCGTGGCAGGACCTGGGTGGCGGCCCCGCTGTAGGTGTCGTGCTCCAGGGTGGAGTTGCGTACGGCCTGGAGGAGCCCCGTCGCGCCGGAGTCCCCGGGCGCCGACCTGCCGCTCCACACGACGGGTGCCCGGCGCCGCGCCGGGGCGGCTCCGGCGAGGGAGGCGAGGCGTGCGGTGTTCGCCAGGCCACGAGCGGGGCGCGGGCTCTGGGAGAGCTGCACCCGGAAGCTGGCGTGGTTGACGATGACCTGCGCGGGATCGCAGTCCACCTTGACCATGCTCAGCGCAGGCTGATCATCGAACCCGGACCGGGGCGTTCTGGTGTCCACACTCATCTAACCGAGTGATGGGTGTTTAGGGCACGGCCGTGACGGGCCCGATCTGTCCGAGACCCGTCAAGCACACCATATCGGCCGGTTTGCGCCAAGGTGCGCCAAGGTCCGCCCGGAGACGGTACGAGGTCCGTCAGAAAACGACCGGACCGGGCACCTCACGCGCGCCGCTTGGCCGCCTCGTACAGCACGACACCGGCCGCGACACCCGCGTTGAGCGACTCGGCGCCGCCCGGCATGGGAATGCGGACCAGAACGTCGCAGGTCTCGCCGACGAGGCGGGACAGACCCTTGCCCTCGCTGCCGACGACGATCACCAGGGGACCGCCCAGCGCCTCGAGGGCGCCGACCTCGGTGTCACCGTCCGCGGACAGACCGACGACCGTCAGACCGGCCTTCTGGTACGCCTCGAGGGCGCGCGTCAGGTTGGTGGCGCGGGCGACGGGCGTACGGGCGGCGGTGCCCGCGGAGGTCTTCCAGGCACCCGCGGTCATCCCGGCGGCACGGCGCTCGGGGACGACGACGCCGTGACCGCCGAAGGCGGAGACGGAGCGGACGACCGCGCCGAGGTTGCGGGGGTCGGTGACGCCGTCGAGAGCGACGATCAGCGGGTCCTCACCGTCGTCGAAGGCGGCGGCGGCCAGGTCCTCGGGGTGCGCGTACTCGTACGGCGGGACCTGGAGCACCAGGCCCTGGTGGTTGAGCCCGTTCGTCATCCGGTCGAGCTCGGGGCGCGGCGCCTCCATGATGTTGATGTTGCCGCGACCGGTGGCGAGCTGGAGCGCCTCGCGCACCCGCTCGTCGTTGTCGATGAACTGCTGCACATAGAGCGTGGAGGCGGGCACACCGTCGCGCAGCGCCTCGAAGACGGGGTTGCGGCCGACGACCATCTCGGACGTGCCCTTGCCGCCGCGGCGAGCGACGGGCCGGCGAGCGGCGTGCTTGGCCTTGGCGTTGGCCACCCGGTTCTTGACGTGCCCCTTGCGGGCGGAGGCGGGCGGCGTGGGGCCCTTGCCCTCGAGCCCGCGACGCCGCTTGCCACCGCTGCCGACCTGCGCGCCCTTCTTGTTGGACGTGCGGCGGTTCCTGCGCTGGCTGTTCCCGGCCATGACTTTTCGTTCCTCTGGATCGCGTCGTTGAGTGAAAGTGTGCCGCCCGGGTCCCCGGGCGGCACATTGCGCCTGGTGCTGCGGACGCGAGGGCCGGACCCTAGCGGGGTCCCAGCGTCCAGCGGGGCCCGTCCGGACCGTCCTCGATGACGAGCCCGGACTGGTTCAGCTGGTCACGGATGGCGTCCGCCGTCGTCCAGTCCTTGCGGGACCTGGCCGCCTCGCGCTGCTGGAGCACGAGCCGCACGAGGGTGTCGACGACTCCGTGGAGGTCCTCACCACGATCGGACTCGCCGGCCCAGTGGGGGTCGAGCGGATCGAGTCCGAGCACACCCAGCATGGCACGGACCTCGGCGAGGCGGGCGACGGCGGCTTCCTTGTCGTCGTCGGCCAGTGCGCTGTTTCCCTGCCGGACGGTCGTGTGGACGATCGCGAGGGCCTGCGGCACCCCGAAGTCGTCGTCCATGGCCTCGGCGAACGCGGGCGGCACCTCCGCCGCCGGCGCGACCGGACCGGACTTCTCGACGACCCGCTGGACGAAGCCCTCGATCCGCGCGAACGCCGACTCGGCCTCGCGCAGCGCCTCCGGGCTGTACTCGATCATCGAGCGGTAGTGCGGGGTGCCGAGGTAGTAGCGCAGGACGATGGGGCGCCACTGCTTGACCATCTCGGAGACGAGCACCGAGTTGCCGAGCGACTTGGACATCTTCTCGCCGCTCATGGTGACCCAGGCGTTGTGCACCCAGTACGAGGCGAAGGCGTCGCCGTAGGCCTTGGCCTGGGCGATCTCGTTCTCGTGGTGGGGGAAGACCAGGTCGAGGCCGCCGCCGTGGATGTCGAAGGCCTCGCCCAGGTACTTGTGCGCCATCGCCGAGCACTCGAGGTGCCAGCCCGGCCGGCCGCGGCCCCACGGGGTCTCCCAGGAGGGCTCGCCCGGCTTGGTCGCCTTCCACATGGCGAAGTCGCGCGGGTCGCGCTTGCCGGTGATGCCCTCCTCCGCGGGCTGGCGCAGGTCGTCGATGTCCTGGTTGGAGAGCGCCAGGTAGTCGGGGAAGGACCGCACGTCGAAGTAGACGCTGCCGTCGGCCTCGTAGGCGTGTCCGCGCTCGATGAGGCCGCGCATCATCTCGACCATCTCGGTGACGTGGCCGGTGGCGCGCGGCTCGTAGGTGGGCGGGAGGCAGCCGAGGGCCTCGTAGCCGTCGTTGAAGGCGCGCTCGTTCTCGTAGCCGATGGACCACCACGGGCGGCCCTGGTCGGACGACTTGGCGATGATCTTGTCGTCGATGTCGGTCACGTTGCGGATGAACGTGACGTCGTAGCCGCGGTACTGGAACCAGCGGCGCATGATGTCGAAGTTCAGTCCCGACCGGATGTGCCCGATGTGCGGAGCGGCCTGCACGGTCGCACCGCACAGGTAGATCGAGACACAACCCGGCACTAGAGGGGCGAAGTCACGGATCTGCCGGGCGCTGGTGTCGTACAGGCGAATGGTCACGCAACAAGGGTAGTGGGCGCGTGGTAGTGCCTCGCGACCCGTTCCGGACGGAATCCGGTACCGAGGTGACGCGCACGGCGGGCCGGGCCGGTCCCGCGACGGGGCGCCGGCCGGGCCGGCCGGGGCAGGGACGTCAGCCCGGCAGGGCGGGGGCCGTCAGCCGGTCCTGACGACGAGCGCCGTCGCGATGGCGGCGAGCCCTTCGGCCCGGCCGGTCAGGCCGAGACCGTCGGTCGTGGTCCCCGAGACGGCGACCGGCGCGCCGACCGCGGCCGACAGCTCCTTCTGCGCCTCTTCGCGCCGCTTGCCGATCTTCGGGCGGACCCCGATCACCTGGACGGAGACATTGCCGATCTCGAACCCGGCCGCGCGCACGATCCGCGCCGCCTCGGCGAGCAGGGCGACCCCGGAGGCACCGGACCACTCGGGCCGGGAGGTGCCGAAGTGGGCGCCGAGGTCACCGACGCCGGCGGCGGAGAACAGGGCGTCGCAGGCGGCGTGCGCGGCGACGTCACCGTCGGAGTGGCCGGCGAGGCCGTAGCCGTCGCTGTCGGAGCCTTCCCACAGCAGCCCGGCACACCAGAGCTCACGCCCCTTCTCGAAGGCGTGGACGTCGGTGCCGATGCCGACCAGCGGCAGGCGGAGCTGCTCAGAAGCCATCGGTGGCCCTCCTCCGGGCGAGTACCGCCTCGGCCAGTACGAGATCCAGCGGCCGGGTCACCTTGAAGGCTTCCTCGTGGCCGGGGACGACGACGACCCGCAGGCCCAGCTGCTCGACCATGCTGGCGTCGTCGGTGACATTCTCCGTGACCGTGCCGTGGGCGCGGACGAGGGTCTCGCGGTCGAAGCCCTGGGGCGTCTGCACGGCCCTCAGCGTCGCCCGGTCGGGGGTGGCCACGACGGCCTCCGCCTCGCCCCCGGTGGCCGGTTCCACCTGCTTGACGGTGTCCGCGAGAGGCAGCGCCGGCACGACGGCCGGGGAGCCGCCGTGCACGGCCGCGACGACCGCGTCGACGGTCTCCTCGGGCACGAGCGGGCGGGCCGCGTCGTGCACGAGCACGGTGGTGATGTCGTCGGGCAGCGCGTCGAGGCCGAGCCGTACGGACTCCTGGCGGCTGTCGCCGCCCGGGACGACGAGGTAGTCGGTCCTCTCGGGCAGGGCGTGCGCGTCGAGGAGCCGCTTGACCTCCCGAGCGCCGTCGGGGGGTGCGACCACCACGACGAGCGAGACGGCGCGGGAGGCGGCCATGGCGCGGACGGCGTGGACGAGCATGGGCGTGCCGTTCAGCGCGCGGAGCGCCTTGGGGGCGCCCGGGCCCAGCCGTACGCCCCGGCCGGCCGCCGGGATCACGGCGGCGGTGCGGCGGTGGCGCGATTCGTCTGACATCGGTTGCACTCCGGCAGGTTTGTTTCCTCGGCCGACATGGGTATGGCCTGGGCGTACCCCGGCCGTAGGTTGGGGGAGAGTGCCGGGCGCGACGCCTTGACCGGACCCTTCCGTGACCAGGTCTGCGCCAGCCGCCCGGGCCCGGCACGCCAAAACGCCCGGCGACGGCGGGCGCGACGATCCGTCGCGTTCCGTCAGAAGCGCGACCGCCGTGCGCATACCGCGTCCGCACGCATGCCGCAGCGCCCGGCGGCAGGCTGGATTTCACAAGGTGATTTCACAGCGTGCCGACGGGCACTGCGGCATTGTGGTGCGTGTCGTGCGTCAGGACGCGAGGACCTCGTCCAGCAGGGCCTCGGCCTTGTCCTCGTTGGTGTTCTCCGCGAGCGCGAGCTCGCTCACCAGGATCTGGCGCGCCTTGGCGAGCATCCGCTTCTCACCGGCGGACAGCCCGCGCTCACGCTCGCGACGCCACAGGTCACGCACCACTTCGGCGACCTTGATGACATCGCCGGAGGCGAGCTTCTCGAGATTTGCCTTGTAACGACGGGACCAGTTCGTCGGCTCTTCGGCGTACGGCGCGCGAAGCACCTCGAAGACCCGGTCCAGTCCGTCCTGGCCGACCACATCGCGAACGCCGACGAACTCCGCATTGTCCGCCGGTACGCGAACCGTCAGGTCGCCCTGGGCGACCTTGAGCACCAAGTAGGTCTTGTCCACGCCTTTGATCTGGCGAGTTTCGATAGCCTCGATCAGCGCGGCCCCGTGATGGGGATAGACCACGGTGTCGCCAACCTTGAACGTCATGTGACAGGTACCCCTTCCGTGGCTATCCAGGGTAACACGGATACAGCTTGTTCTGAATGGCGTTTTCGCAGGTCAGGGCATATCTCGGGGCTTGACAACAGCAACCGGAACGTGCTGCGGGCGGCTTCCGGAGTGCGGTATTCGCAGGTCGGAGCCGCTGCGCGGGCGGACGGAAACGCGCATGTTTCGCGCCGCACACCCCCCTCCAAAGCGCCCGAACGTCCCGATTTGCCGGAATCTCGACGGTGAACTTTCCGTACTCCGTTCGGCCGCCGCTCACCCGTACGGGCGGACGCTCCGGAGAATCCTGAATTGATCACCGACGGGTATTCGTAAGGAATGTGTGGCGACCTCGGAAATTGATCACTGCGGTTATGTGAACGCACAGGTCCGGACCGCCCTCCCGACGGGTCCCGCTCCACCGGTACCGACAAAGGGCGGGTCGGGTGCGGGGCGTGATCGACGGCTCGGTAACCTGAGCCCGGGCTGGCACGCAATCAGCCGGTGACAGCCACCACCCGTCCGTACGTAGAAGGAGAAGCCGCCGCCGTGAGCAGCAGCCTTCGACGCGGTGCCCTCGCCGGCGCTGCCATCGTCTTCTCGATCGCCTCGCTCTCCGCCTGCGGTGCGGGCAACGACGCGCAAACCCTCGGAGTCAGGCCGGACAACGCCGCGACCACGGTCGACAGCCTGAAGCTCCAGAACGTAACCGTCATCACCCAGCCGAAGCCCGACACCGAGGGCCCGGCGGCCGTGAGCCTCACGATCTTCAACGAGGGCAGCAAGCCGCAGACCCTCGAATCGATCGAGCTGCCGGGCTCCCGGGCCACGGTGAAGCTGAACCCTGCCGACGGCTCGGGCGCGATCACCGTCCCCGCGCAGGGCAGCGTCGTCATCGGTGGCGAGGGCAACGCGTCCGCCGTCATCGAGAACGGCAACAAGGAGATCAACCACGGCGTCGTGCGCGAGGTCGTCTTCCGGTTCAGCGAGACCGGTGACGTGCCCGTGAGGGCCCAGGTCTTCCCGGCGACGAACTACTTCCGGAGCTGGGGCCCGAGCGAGCTGCCGAGCCCGCCCGCGCAGTCCCCGTCCGGCAGCCCCTCCGCGTCGCCGACGGACAGCCCGGCCGGCACGGAGACCGCCCCGGCGGACACCGAGGCCGCCGGCGGCGAGGGCGAGGCCGCCCCGTCCGACGCAGCGTCCGCGTCGCACTCCGCCGGTCACTGACAGACACCCGGGTACGCACGCACAGGGGGCGCTCGCCGACACGGCGAGCGCCCCCTGTCACGTACCCATGGCCCGTCGGGGCGGCCTACGGCTCGAACTTGTACCCCAGACCGCGGACCGTCACCAGGTAGCGCGGCGCACCCGGGTCCGGCTCGATCTTGGCGCGCAGACGCTTCACATGGACGTCGAGGGTCTTCGTGTCACCCACGTAGTCCGCGCCCCACACCCGGTCGATCAGCTGCATACGGGTCAGCACCCGGCCCGCGTTGCGCAGCAGCATCTCCAGCAGGTCGAACTCCTTCAGCGGAAGGTCGACCTTGCCGCCCGAGACGGTCACGACGTGACGGTCCACGTCCATCCGCACCGGCCCGGCCTCCAGGGCGGCGGGCGTGACCTCCTCCGGCTCGCCGCGGCGGCGCAGCACCGCGCGGATGCGGGCGACCAGCTCCCGCGAGGAGAAGGGCTTGGTGACGTAGTCGTCGGCTCCTATCTCCAGCCCGACGACCTTGTCGATCTCACTGTCCTTGGCGGTCACCATGATCACGGGCACGTTCGAGCGGCCCCGCAGCTGGCGGCACACCTCGGTGCCCGGCAGGCCGGGCAGCATCAGGTCGAGGAGCACGAGGTCGGCGCCGTTGCGCTCGAACTCGTCGAGTCCGTCGGGGCCCGTGGTCGCGACCGCGACCTCGAAGCCCTCCTTGCGGAGCATGTAGGACAGGGCGTCGCTGAAGGATTCCTCATCCTCGACGACGAGCACTCGGGTCACGGAAGGACCTCCGGGGCAGGGATCTCGCTGTTGGGATCGGTGTCGTAAGGCCGGTCGTCGTCCTCGTCGACGCGATCCCGGCCGGTGGTTGCGCGGTCTTTCGCTGCGCCCGCCTCTGGCAGCCGCAGGGTGAACGTGGAGCCCTGTCCCTCGGAGCTCCACACCGTGACCTCCCCGCCGTGCGAGGCGGCCACGTGCTTGACGATGGCCAGCCCGAGGCCGGTGCCTCCGGTGGCGCGGGAACGGGCGGGGTCGACGCGGTAGAACCGCTCGAAGATCCGCTCGCGGTCCTTCTCCGAGATACCGATGCCCTGGTCGGTGACGGCTATCTCGATCAAATCTCCGCCGGGTGCGCTGACCCGGCGGGCGGAGATGCCGACGCGGGTGCGGGCCGGGGAGTAGTTGACGGCGTTCTCGACGAGATTGCCGAGGGCGGCGGCGAGCTTGCCGCGGTTGCCCCATATCCGCAGGTCGGAGGCGGCCCCCGCGGCCATGGTGATCTGCTTGGCGGAGGCCGGCTGCCGGGAGCGGTCGATGGCCTCCGCGACGAGCTCCTCCACCCGCACGGGCTCGGCGTCCTCCAGCGGGTCGTCGTTCTGGACCCGCGAGAGGTCGATGAGCTCCTGTACGAGGTTGGTGAGCCGGGTCGCCTCGATCTGCATACGGCCGGCGAAGCGGGTGACCGCCTCGGGATCGTCGGAGGCGTCCATGACGGCCTCGGAGAGCAGGGCGAGCGCTCCGACCGGGGTCTTGAGCTCATGGCTGACGTTGGCGACGAAGTCGCGCCGTACCGCCTCTATACGGCGGGCCTCCGTCAGGTCCTCGACCAGGAGCAGGACCAGCCGGGAACCGAGGGGCGCGACGCGCGCGGAGACGGCCAGGGCTTCGCCGCGTCCGGTGCCGCGGCGCGGCAGATCCAGCTCGACCTGCCGTATCTCACCGTCGCGACGGGTGTCGCGGGCCATGTGCAGCATCGGCTCGACGGCGAGCTTCCCGCCGCGCACCAGGCCGAGGGCGTACGCCGCGGAGCTGGCCTTGACCACGGAGTCGGACTCGTCGAGGACCACCGCGGAGCTTCTGAGGACGGACAGGACGGTGTCGACACCGGGCGGCAGCACGGCGTCGGTGTGCAGCGAACTCCGGGTGGGGCGGCTCTGTTCGCGCTCGCTCCAGCGGAACGCCAGCATGGCGATGACACCGGTGCAGAGACCGGCGATCGCTGCTGCTGCGGCAACCGCCGCGTTCACGTCCATGCATTCAGGTTATGCGGGCCTCGGGGCACTCTCCCAGCCAAACGGGTGGCACCTCGAACAGTCGTCGCTCAGAGTTCACCAAGGGGATAGTGCTGATTCATTTGGGAGGGAGCCCACGGACGCCTGACCGGCCGAACGTGGGAGCGTGGGGGTTCGGAGCCCCACCCGGACCCCGGTCGCATCAAGAGAGGGACACCATGCGGGACGCGTACCACGAGGAACTGGACTCGATCGGCGAGGGCCTGGTCGAGATGGCCCGGCTGGTCGGGTCGGCGATCGGGCGCGCCACCACGGCCATGCTCGACGCCGACCTGAAGCTGGCCGAGACCGTGATCGCCGCCGACCAGAAGGTCGACGACCTCCAGCACGAGCTGGAGGCGCGTGCGATCGCCCTGCTGGCCCGGCAGCAGCCCGTCGCCACGGATCTGCGGATCGTCGTGACGTCACTGCGGATGAGCGCCGACCTGGAGCGCTCGGGCGACCTGGCCCAGCACGTGGCCAAGCTGGCCCGGCTGCGCTTCCCGAACCGCGCCGTACCGGACGACCTGCACGCCACGATCCTGCAGATGGGACAGCTGGCGCAGCGCCTGATGGCGAAGGCCGCGGAGGTCATCATCACCAAGGACGTCGACCTGGCCCTCCAGCTGGAGCAGGACGACGACGAGATGGACCTGCTGCACCGCGCGCTCTTTCAGCACCTGATGGACGACCGCTGGAAGCACGGCATCGAGACCGCGGTCGACGTCACCCTGCTCGGCCGCTACTACGAGCGCTTCGCGGACCACGCGGTGTCCGTGGCCAAGCGCGTGGTCTATCTGGTGACGGGCGAGCACGCGGACGAGCTCCAGCAGCAGACCACGGTCGAGGGCGCGTAGCGGCACCCGAGGGGGCGTACGGGGGGCGCCTGCGCGCATGCGCCGTTGATGCGCCCGGCCCTGCGGTCCTGCAATGGGCATGGTGGCATTCCCATAAGCCCTTGAGGAGGGACCCATGGCCGAATCCCCCACGACCGATCCCCAGCAGGAAGCCCCGCGCGACGCGGTGTTCCTGCCCGTCCTCGGCGCCTGCGGCTGCGGCTCCGGCTGTGGCTGCGGCTGCCAGTCCGGCGCCCCCTGCCAGTGCGGCGGCTGACCCGACCCGCACCCGCTTCACCCCAGGGCCCCGTCCGGAACCGGATGCTGTTGGTCAATTCCGGGGCCTAGCGTGACGTCGGCCTTCGAGACCCGGTTGTGGTCTTGAAGGCCGACGTTGTCGTATGGGGTGGGTGCGGATGTCGATGCATCCGAAGGGGTCTGGGGAGATCCCGGCGGAGACGGTGCGGGTGGCGCGGGCCGCGTTCCCGAAGGGGAGTCCGGCGATCCGGCTGCGGGATGAGTTGGGGCCGCTGTTCACGGATGAGGAGTTCGCGGATCTCTTTCCCGCTCGGGGGCGTCCTGCCTGGTCGCCCGCCGGGCTGGCGCTGGTGTCGGTGTGGCAGTTCGTGGAGGGGCTGACCGACCGGCAGGCGGCAGAGGCGGTGCGGGCGCGGATCGATGTCA
This sequence comes from Streptomyces peucetius, assembly GCF_025854275.1. NCBI lineage: Bacteria > Bacillati > Actinomycetota > Actinomycetes > Kitasatosporales > Streptomycetaceae > Streptomyces > Streptomyces peucetius. Next base: position 3,651,158 of record NZ_CP107567.1, read on the forward strand.
AGTACGCGCTCGGGCTGGAACTGGACGATCCGGGCTTCGATTTCTCGGTGCTGTCGGAGTTAAGAGGCCGGCTGGCCCAGGCGGACGGCGGGCGGCGGGTGCTGGATGGTGTCTTGGCCGCAGCCCGGGAGAAAGGGCTGCTCAAGAGGGCAGGCCGCGCTCGGACGGACTCCACCCACGTGCTGTCGGCGGCGCGTGAGCTGTGCTGGCCGGAGATGGTGGCAAAGACCTTGCGGTCGGCGTTGAACGCGCTCGCGCAGGCGGCACCGGACTGGCTGGCCGGTATCGCCGGGTCCGGCCGCGAGCCCGCGCAGACCATCGGGAGCGCCGGGCGCCAGCGCTGCGGCCTGCGCAGATCCCGCTACCGGGGCCTGGCGAAGACCAGCCTCCAGCACCAGCTCACCGGCGCCGCCATCAACCTCGCCCGCATCGACGCCCACCTCACCGGCACACCCCGAGCACGCACCCGCACCAGCCACTTCGCACGGCTTCGCCCCGCCGACCAGAACTCGATCGACGGGGCGAAGAAGGCATAGCCCCGGAATTGACCAACAGTATCCGGAACCGGACGGGGCCCTCGGCACGCGCCGGCCAGGCCGTCCACGACGTGGAAATGCCGACCGCCGTGACGCCGGCGCCGGAACGATGTCTCCCATGACGATGACGAATGACATACGGAAGGCATACCTGCAGGCCGCCGAGGAGGCCGTGCGCCTGCTGGCCACGGAGCAGGTGGCCGGTGGCTGGGAGAACGAGTCCGTGCTCCCCGGGATGTCGGTGGGCGGCCTGGCCGGCCACTTGGCGCGCAGCGTGCTGCAGGTCGAGTGGTTCCTCGACGGTCCGGTCACCGGCGCGGAACCGGTGTCGCCGGTGCGGTACTACGCGCGGCTCGTCGGCACGTCGGTGCCGGACTCGGCGCTCAACGTCGGGGTCCGCGCGCGCAGCGAGGAAACTGCGGCGGCCGGCCCCGCCGCCGTGGCCGAGCAGGCACGGGAGGTGTGGGAACGGCTGACCCAGCGCCTGGACCGCGAGCCGGCCGACCGCCGGGTGGCCGTCCTCCACCGCCAGGGAGAGGAGATGCTGCTCGACGGCTACCTGCGCACCCGGTGCGTCGAGCTGGCCGTCCACCTCGACGACCTGGCGCTGAGCGTGGGCGAACACCCCCGGACACCGGACGCCGCGCTCGCCGTCGCCGTGGACGTACTCGTCGCCGCCGCCCGCGACCGCCACGGCGACCAGGCGGTCCTCCACGCACTGGCCCGACGCGAGCGCGACACCGCCGACGCTCTGCGCGTCCTGTAGACCGGCAGACCGGCAAGGCCCCTCGGCTCGCGGAGAAACCACGCACCGGGGGGCCTTGTTCGCTGCAGGCCGGGCTACTTCTTCTTGTTCTTCTTGCCCTGGGTCTTGCCGCGGATCTCGGCGACCTGCGTTTTCGCTGGTCCGGGGGCATCTCTCAGCTCGACCTCCCGCTGAACCTCGACCAGAACCGCCACAACGCGTTCCACAGTCGCCTGAAGAATCTCCGGGCCCAAGCACGCCAACGAGCGCGGGAGTTGCCCGTCAGTTCATAGGAGCTGGGACTCACTACGGCGGAGCGGGCCCCGGGCCTGACTGAGCGGCGGCCTGGTCCCCGCCGATCCCCGCACGATCCGGCACGTGTCTGGCTGGTCGGCCGTACGATCCGTACGTCTGGCTTGAGCCACGGACTACTCGTAGGTGGTCGCAGCTCGTAGAGCTTGTGCGAAGAAGCTCCAGTCCCCGGCTACCGCTGGCGGCAGATCGCGACCGGCGTTGCTGTACGCGCCGTCCGCGTCGTCCAGGTGGTACGGGTTGATCGAGGAAGGCAACCGGCGCACGCAGCAGGTGATCGACAACGACCCCGTGATGCCGTTCATGCTGCGTCTGCGCGATCAATCGGAGCCGCGAGGCCTTCCGGCGTTGACGGCGCACATTCCCATCCCGGCCGGCAGGGCCAACGCGCAAGGCAGGGACGGAGGTTGAGGTCTGGAGTGTGTCCAAAGGCGGTCGGCTTGCGGCAGGATTGCACAGCACTGGCAAGGTCCAAGTCGGGTTACCCGCGACCTTCCAGGGAAAGATCTCAAGTGCATCTCAGTGAGTCGGAGGGGGCTGCTCATGAGCGGTACGTCACGGTCGCGTCACAACAGGACAGAGCCTGGGCCGCCGCCCGAGCGCGGCACCGATCGCTTCAGCGACGGTCCCCCTGATCCCCTCGCCTCGCTGCTGGCCAAGGTCAACAGGGGGGAACACATTTCGACTCCTGGAGACAACGCGGGCGGCGAAGACCGCGACCCCCGTGACGAGGAATGGCGGGAACACGATCGCCACGGCCCCTATGCACAGGGGCGTCGCCGGAGGAACTGACGCACAGGGCGGAGTCCCCCGTCTGCGGCAGCGCAGGCGGGGACTTGGCGTGAGGGCTGCTCACGAGGCTGGAGCGGGGCGGCTTGCCAATCGACGAGCAGACGGCGCGCACCGGGCGACAGCTCCTGGGGGGTGTACACGATATGTACGGCCCGCCTGGGCAGCCCAGACGGGCTGTCACGAGACAGTGCGCGCAATGCACGCATGCGGCCCCGTTTCACTGCGTTACTCGGCTGGACAAGGGCGTCATGGTGGGCGACCGCCCAAGCAGTTCCCGCCCGTCGAGATCACCCTGCCCTGGAAGGTCTCGGGCGGGCCGATGGTCACGAAGAAGCTCGTGTTCATCGCGCCGCGCGGTGGCCACGTCTGGCGCACGTCCCTGAACAAGGAGGCGTGGAAGCCCGCCCTCGCCGCAGCCGGGGTCCTCCCGGTCCCCGAGCGCGGCCGGCCTTTTGCCGAGTCCCGCGAGAACGGCATGCACGCCCTGCGCCACTTCTACGCCTCGGTCCTCCTGGACGCCGGGGAGAACATCAAAGCGCTCGCCGAGTATCTCGGTCACTCCGCCCCCGGCCTGACCCTCCGCGTCTACGCGCACCTCATGCCGTCCGGTCAGGAGCGCACCCGCAAGGCCGTCGCTGCCATCTTCGAGACGGCCCGATCAAGCACCTGACGGCCCAGCGACGGCCCAAGGGCAGCAACAAGCCCCCTCCCGGCGGAGAAACCGCAGGTAGGGGGCTTGTTCGTGCGGGCTACTTCTTCTTGCCCTGGTTCTTGACCGCCTCGATCGCCGCCGCCGCCGCGGCCGGGTCGAGGTAGGTGCCGCCCGGGGTGACCGGGTTGAAGTCGGCGTCGAGTTCGTAGACGAGCGGGATGCCGGTCGGGATGTTCAGGCCGGCGATGTCCGCGTCGGAGATGCCGTCCAGGTGCTTGACCAGGGCGCGCAGGCTGTTGCCGTGGGCGGCGATCAGGACCGTGCGGCCGGTGAGCAGGTCGGGGACGATGCCGTCGTACCAGTACGGCATCATGCGCTGGACGACGTCCTTGAGGCACTCGGTGCGGGGGCGCAGCTCGCTGGGGATCGTCTGGTAGCGGGCATCGTCCGACTGCGAGAACTCCGTACCGTCCTCGAGGGGCGGCGGCGGGGTGTCGTACGAACGGCGCCAGAGCATGAACTGCTCCTCGCCGAACTCGGCCAGCGTCTGGGCCTTGTCCTTGCCCTGAAGGGCGCCGTAGTGGCGCTCGTTCAGCCGCCAGGAGCGGTGGACCGGGATCCAGTGGCGGTCGGCGGCCTCCAGGGCGAGCTGCGCCGTGCGGATGGCGCGCTTCTGGAGCGAGGTGTGGAGAACGTCGGGGAGCAGACCGGCGTCCTTGAGCAGCTCACCGCCGCGGACTGCCTCCTTCTCGCCCTTCTCCGTGAGGTTGACGTCCACCCAGCCGGTGAACAGGTTCTTCGCGTTCCATTCGCTCTCGCCGTGGCGGAGGAGGATCAGCTTGTACGGTGCGTCGGCCATGCGCCCGAGCCTAATCGACTCCTCCTGACCGCCGCGCGGCCGCCCGAGGAGCGGACTCGGTTGACCGTCGCCGTCAATTGAGTGGCGGCGCGAGCCCCGCCCTATGTAACTTGCGGATGCTTGTTGAGGTCATTACAGCCGTGGGGGGCTCCCGTATGTCCATCGCTTCACTCGTCCGCGCGTCGCGCGCGACCGTGTCCGGCCTGCCACCGGGCTTCTGGTGGCTGTGGACCTCGACGCTGGTGAACCGCACAGGCGCGTTCGTCCTCACCTTCCTGTCGCTCTATCTGACGCAGGAACTCGACTACTCGGCCTGGTACGCCGGTCTCGTCATCGCGCTCCACGGACTCGGCGGCGTGGCCGGGTCGCCACTGGGCGGGATGCTCACCGACCGGTGGGGACGGCGTCCGACGATGATCTCGATGCACCTGGCCGGCGGGACGTGCGCCGCCGCGCTCGCCGTGGTGAGCAGCGCCTGGGGAATCGCGGTCGTGGTGCTGCTCATGGGCGTGGCCATGCAGGCCGTGCGGCCGGCGATCAGCGCCATGATCGCGGACATGGTGCCCGAGGCCGACCTGCGCCGGGCCTACGCGCTGAACTACTGGGCCCTCAACCTGGGCTTCGCCGTCGCCGCCCTCGGCGGTGGCGCCGCGATCTTCCTCGGCTACCGGACTCTCTTCGTCGCCGACGCCGTCGCGACGGCCCTGTGCGCCGTGATCGTCTTCATGCGGCTGCGCGAGACCCGGCCCGAGGCCCGGGTCGACAGTGCCGGCCAGGCTGTCCAGGAGCAGCGGGTCACCGTCCTCGACGTACTGAAGGACGCCCCGTTCCGGACCCTGGTGCTGCTCAACCTGCTGGTGTGCCTCATCTTCACCGCCCCGTGGGTCGGCCTGCCGCTCACCATGGCGGGCGAGGGGCTGTCGGCCGACTCGTACGGCATGGTCATCGCCGTCAACGGCGTGGTGATCGTCGCGCTGCAGCTGCTCGTCAACCGGATCACCGACAAGCGCTCCCCGGCCGTGCTGCTCACCGTCTCGTCGCTGCTCTTCGCCGCCGGCACCGGGGCGACCGCCCTGGCCGGTACGCCCCTGGTGTTCGCGGCGACCGTGGTGGTGTGGACGCTGGGTGAGATGGTGCACGTCCCGACCAATGCCGCCGCGACCGCCCGCCTCGCCCCGGAGCACGCGCGCGGCCGGTACCAGGGCGTGATGGGCATGTCCTGGGCGGTGGCCGGCTTCGTCGCCCCGATCCTGGCGGGCTGGGTCGTGGACGGGCCCGGACCGGACGTCCTGTGGATGGGCTGCGCGGTGGTCGGCGCGGTGGCCGCGGTGGGCTACACGGTCCTGCTGCGGCGGGCGCTGGCGGAGGACGGCGGGCCGGCGGAGGACGAGCCGAGGGACGCTGCGCCGGTCCCCGCCGAGAAGGCAGGGCCCGGCGAGAAGGCAGGCTCCGTCGAGAAGGCGGAGCCCATTGAGAAGGCCGTCGAGAAGGCCGTCGAGAAGCCCGCCGAGAAGGCGGAGCCCGTCGGCGGCTGAGCCCTCGCCGCCCCAGGGTCAGGGGGCGCGAGCCGCTCCGCCGGCCGGCTCCCCGGCGGACCCGCCCGCCGGGTCCGCCGTCACCCGGGTCCCCGGGTGCAGCAGCGCGCAAAGGAAGGCGAGCGCGAGCGCGATGGCCATCCCGTAGAAGACCCGCTGGTTGGCCTCCGCGAAGTCCAGGCGGATGGCGTCCATCGCGTCGCGCATGAGCTGAGACTGCTCCCCCGTGCCGGTCGGCGCGCGGTCGTCCGCGTGGCCGGTGACCGCCTCGGCGATGCCCCGGCCCGCGTCCTCGGCCGCCGGGGCGGGGACGCCCCGCGAGGTGAGGGTGGAGACGACACGGTCGGTGGTGACGTGGGTGAGGACGGTGCCGAAGACCGCGATGCCGACCGCCGCGGCGAAGTTGCGGACGGTCTGGGTGATGCCGGTGACCTCCCCGTACGACGCGCCGATCGAGCGGTTGACGGCGTCGGTGGAGGCCGGGGCCAGCAGGAAACCGATGCCCGCGCCGGCGAGGGCCGCGTACGGCCACTGGTCGTGCACGGACAGGTCGGTGAGTTTGTGCGCCCAGAGCGCGAAACCCACCGCGCCGAGCGCCGTGCCGAGCTTCATCGCGGGCCGCGCGCCGCGCTGGTCCAGTATGCGGCCGCCCCACTGGGAGGCGATGGCGAAGCCGGCGAAGAAGTACAGCAGGAACAGCGCGGCCTGGTTGGGTGACGCGCTAAGCGAGATCTGCGCGTACACGGACGCGAAGAAGAAGACCGGGACGAAGGCGAGCATCGCGAAGAACAGCACCAGGATGTCGGCGGTGAACGCCCGGTCGCGGAAGACCCTGAGCTGGATCAGTGGATGCTCCACCCCCGGCTCGTACCGGAAGAACACGGCGAGGACGACCAGTCCGCCGACGATGCACAGCCAGGTCAGGAAGCTGCTCCAGCCCCATGCGGAGGCCTGCTGCAGACCCAGCACGCTCAGCCCCATGCCGACGGCGACGAGCACGGCGCCGGGGACGTCGAGGCGTTCACGGCGGGAGGTGTTCGGGACGCGGGCCAGCGCCGTCAGTGCGAGGGCGACGACCGCGACGGGTACGTTGACCCAGAAGATCGCGCGCCAGGTCCAGCCGGTGAGCCAGCCGCCGAGCAGCGGACCGACGGCGGTCAGCGCTCCGGAGAGGCCGAAGAACAGAGCCAGCGCCCGCCCGCGCCGCTCCACCGGGAAGACCACGATGACGACGGCGAGCGCGGCCGGGAACATCAGGGCCGCGCCGAGGCCCTGGGTGGCCCGGAAGATGATCAGCCAGGTCTGGGCGAAGTCGCCCTCGGGCACGGATCCGCAGAGCACGGACGAGACGACGAACATCAGGGTGCCGGTCAGCATGATCCGGCGGTGTCCGAAGATGTCGGCCAGCCGCCCGCCGAGGGCGAAGAAGGCCGCCAGGGAGAGCAGATAGGCGTTGACGACCCACTGCATCCCCGAGGACGACAGTCCCAGTTCTCTGACGATGCTGGGCGCGGCGATGGACACGATCGTCTGGTCGATGAAGGTCATCGACACCGCGAAGAGCATCGCCGCGAGCGCCAGCGTCTGGTTCGGCGCGCCGCGGGTGGAGGCGGGAGCAGCTCCCGCGCCGGAGCGGGGCGGGTGCCGTTCGGTGCTCATGATCGCGAGTGCCGTTCGGTGCTCATGATCCGAGTCTGGACCCGCTGGGCACCGCCCGCACATCAAGCCGTAAGGGGTTACGAACGGGCAAGGTCAGCGGAGGTGCGAGCGCCGCCGCACCTGCCGCGCCGGCCGGGTCGGTTCGCGAGCCGCCGGGTCAGTTCGCGGGCCGCTGGGTCAGTTCGCGGGCCGCTGGGTCAGGTGCTTGAAGGCGTCCAGGTTGCGGGTGGATTCGCCGCGCGAGACCCGCCACTCGTACTCGCGGCGGATCGCGCTCGCGAAGCCGAGCTCCAGCAGCGTGTTGAAGGAGCCGTCCGCCGCCTCCAGGATCGTGCCGAGCAGCCGGTCGAGTTCCTCGGGCGTGACCACGGACAGCGGGAGTTTGCCCACAAGATAGATGTCACCGAGGGAGTCGATCGCGTAACTCACCCCGTACAGCTTGAGGTTGCGCTCCAGCAGCCAGCGGTGGACGGCCGCGTCGTTCTCGTCGGGGTGGCGGATGACGAAGGCGTTGACGGAGAGCGAGTGCTTGCCGACGAGGAACGAACACGTCGTCGACAGCTTCCGGGTGCCCGGGAGTTTGACCACGTAGGAGCCTGTGTCCGGGCTTTCCCACTCCAGGTCGGCGTCCTTGAAGGTCTGTTCGACGACCCGCGTCACCTGCTGCACGTCAGCCATGGGGCGAGCGTACGTCAGTGGTGCGTGGCCCGTGAGCGGCGCCGGTGGTCGTACATGGCCGCCTGGTAGACGTCCGCCGTCGTCGACGCGGCCGTGTCCCAGCCGAACGACTGCGCGTGCCGGCCCGCGGCGTCCCCCATCCGGTCCGTCAGGGAGGGGTCGCGTACGAAGCTGCCCAGCACGTCCGCGTAGTGCGCGGGATCGTGTCCGGGCACCAGGAATCCGGTGAGCTCGTCACGGACGGCGACCGGCAGGCCGCCCACGGCGGCGGCGACCACCGGTGTGCCCGCCGCCTGTGCCTCTATGGCGACGAGGCCGAAGGACTCGCTGTACGAGGGCATGACCAGCACGGAGGCGGCGCGGAACCAGTCCGCGAGCCGCTCCTGGTCGACCGGCGGCTGGAAGTGGACGACGTCCGCGATGCCGAGCCTGGCCGCCAGCTTCTGCAGGCCCTCCGGCTTGGCCAGTCCGCTGCCGCTGGGTCCGCCGACGACGGGCACGAAGATACGGCGGCGCAGTGACGGGTCGCGCTCCAGCAGGACCGCGACGGCGCGCAGCAGGATGTCGGGGGCCTTCAGCGGCTGTATACGGCCCGCGAAGAGGGGGATGAACGCCTCCTGCGGGAGCCCGAGACGGGCCCGGGCGGCGGCCCGGCCGTCCGCGGGGCGGAAGAGGTCGAGATTGACGCCGGGGTGGACGACGGCGACCTTCGCCGGGTCCGCGTCGTAGAAGCGGACGAGTTCGCCGGCCTCCTCCGCGGTGTTGGCGATCAGCCGGTCCGCGGCGGTGACGATCTGGGTCTCGCCGATCACGCGCGTGGCCGGCTCCGGGGTGTCGCCCTCCGCCAGCGCCGCGTTCTTCACCTTGGCCATGGTGTGCATGGCGTGCACGAGCGGGACGCCCCACCGCTCGGCCGCGAGCCAGCCCACGTGGCCGGAGAGCCAGTAGTGCGAGTGGACGAGGTCGTAGTGACCGGGGCGGCGGGCGGCCCACGCCTGCATCACGCCGTGGGTGAAGGCGCACAGCTGGGGCGGCAGGTCCTCCTTGGCCAGGCCCTCGTAGGGTCCGGCGTTGACATGCCGTACGAGGACGCCGGGGGCCAGGTCCACGACGGGCGGCAGCCCTCCGGTGGTGGCCCGGGTGAATATCTCGACCTCGATGTTGATGGCCGCGAGGCGCTTGGCGAGCTCGACGATGTAGACGTTCATGCCGCCCGCGTCGCCCGTGCCCGGCTGGTGCAGGGGGGAGGTGTGGACGCTGAGCATGGCGACCCTGCGTGGTTTGCGGTGGCCGCCGGGGAAGCGGATACGCGGTGCCATCCGGCTGCTGCCGAGGCGGGACACGTACTGGCTCACGGCGGCGGTCCTCTCGCTGCGGGCACGACCATGCGCGGGGCCAGCGGTCCCGCACGGTCTCACAACAGCGGAAGGGTGGGTTCCATTTCCAGCTGCGGCCACTTTGCCAAATCATTACCATCTGTGGCCGACGTGTCCCTTGCGCCCCGGATTGCGCTTCCACGGCCCGTCATGCGCACGGACCGCGCCCCGGCAGCGGGCCGGGTCCTCCGCACGCCGGTCCGACCGCATACCCTCGCTGCCATGAACCGCCCCGTCGGGACCGCGACCCGCGGGACGACCAACCCCAACCGGCTCCGCCGCATGGACCGCTGGATCGCGCACGCCCACGGCCCCGCCCTGCGCCGCGCCGACTCCGCGCCCGTCGCCGTGGACCTCGGGTACGGCGCGGCCCCGTGGACCGCCGTCGAGCTGCTGCAGCGACTGCGCACCGCGGATCCGCGGTCGCGGGTCGTCGGCGTCGAGATCGACCCCGCCCGGGTCGCCGCCGCCGGACCCTACGAGCGGGAGGGGCTCACGTTTCGCCACGGCGGCTTCGAGGTGCCCACCGCGGACCGGCCGTCGCTCATCAGGGCGGCGAACGTGCTGCGCCAGTACGACGAGTCGGAGGTCGCCGCCGTGTGGGCGCGGCTGTGCGACCGGCTCGCGCCCGGCGGGCTGCTGGTCGAGGGGACGTGCGACGAGATCGGGCGGCGGCACGTATGGGTGGCGCTCGGCCGGGAGGGCCCGAGGACGGTGACGTTCGCGACCCGGCTCGGCTCGCTCGGGCGCCCCTCCGACCTCGCCGAGCGACTGCCCAAGGCGCTCATCCACCGCAATGTGCCGGGCGAAGCGGTGCACGCCTTCCTCCGGGACTTCGACCGCGCGTGGGCGGCTGCCGCTCCGTACGCCTCGCTGGGGGCGCGGCAGCGCTGGATCAAGGCCGTGGCGGACCTGGCGGGCGCGTGGCCGCTGGCGGACGACCGGAGGCGGTGGCGGCAGGGCGAGGTCACGGTGGAGTGGGCGGCACTCGCCCCCAACGGGGACTGACGGGGCGGCTGGCCCGTCCCTTGCTCTCTGCACCCTTGCCTGCGCCTGCGCCACGATCGGGTGAACCGACCGAACACGGGAACGCAAGAGGCGCGTTGCTCGTCAGTGGAGTGGAGGAGATCGGCGGGCACGCTGCGGGTGGGGTGGTCTATGGGGATGGTCCGCGTGCCGAACTGCCGGTCGACCCTGTCGCTTTTGCGTTCGTCATGACACCATCACGACGTCACACGGAAGTTACTGACGGTTAATCACATTCGGGCGCGTCGTACGCAGCCGGATGCCAGGCGTTCGTCCGAAGGGGGAGTCGTGAACCGACGCCACTGTGCCACTGCCGCGATCACACTGGTCTGCGCTCTGTCGCTGCTGACGTCTCCCGGGCAGGCCTTCGCGGCGCCCGAGCCGGCCCCGACAGCCCCGGCGTCCGTCACACAGCCGGACACGCCCGCGCCGCCCGCTCCGAACCGCCCGCTCGAGGAAGTGCGCCTGGAGATAGACGCCCTCTACCGCAAGGCGGCCTCCGCGACCGACGCGTACAACCTCGCGGAGGAGCAGACGCAGAAGCAGTCGGCCGAAATCGTGAAGCTGGCACAGGAAATGGCCAAGGGGCAGGCCAGGATCAAAGAGTTGAAGAACCGCGCCGGTGCCGCCGCCCGGGCGCAGTACCGCGGGGGCGGCCTGCCGCCCGAGGCGCAGCTGGCGCTCGTCGACGACCCCCAGCTCTTCCTCGACGGCGTCGGCCGCATACAGCAGGGGCAGAAGGCCACTAAGGACCTCATCACCGAACTGACCCGGACCCAGGCCGATCTGGCGACCTACACCCAGGACGCCAGCGCCCAGTGGGAGCGCCTCGAGGCCAACCGCGCCAAGAAGGAAAAGGCCAAGAAGGAGATCAAGGAGAAGATCGCCGCGGCCCAGAAGCTCGAGGACCGGCTCGAGAAGGAGGAGCTGACGCGGCTGCGGCAGCTGGAGCAGCAGGCGCAGCTCAAGGCCCAGACGGCCTGGCTCGATTCGGGCATCCTGAAGGGCGTCAGCGGCACCGCGAGCGAACAGGGCCGCAAGGCGGTGCAGTTCGCGACACAGCAGCTCGGCAAGCCGTACGTGTGGGGCGCCGAAGGTCCGGGCTCGTACGACTGCTCGGGGCTCACGTCACAGGCGTGGGCCGCGGCTGGACGGGGCATCCCGCGCACCTCGCAGGAGCAGTGGCGGCTGCTGCCCCGGATCGACATCAGGGACATGCGGCCCGGCGATCTGATCATCTACCACTCGGACGCCAGCCATGTGGGCATGTACATCGGCAACGGCGCGATAATCCACGCGCCACGGCCGGGCAGGAACGTGACCGTGGCGGGTGCCGGCTCCATGTCCATCCTCGGGGTGGTACGCCCCGACAAGTGACCTGAGCCACCGGGGACTCCTCACGCCACGCGGCGGACAGGTCCCCGCGTGACGCACGCCACGCGGGGACCGGGCGAAACGGGCAGGTCGGGTGATGTTCGTCATGGGATGCCGGACAACTACGCCCCTATGCGCGGCATATGCCAACGGCTCTTCACTGATCGCCATTCCGTTCGGCCGCCCCGTACCGCTATGGTCCACGGTCATGGGGGCGCCTCCCAGGCGAAGCCCTCGGGGGAGGGACGTCGATCGTCGTCCTGTCGTGCCCTCGGGGGGAGGGAAGGAACAACACCGATGCCCGTACCCGTACCGCGACAGAGGAACGTCCCCGTCGCGGAGACCGCCCCCGGCGGGACCGGCGGCGACCTGACGCTTCTGGTCGTCGAGGACGATCCCGCGGGCACCCTCAGCGTCCCCGAGCTGCTGGATGCCACCGGCACGCGCGTCCGGATCCGCACCGCCCGGAATCTCACCGAGGCGGAGCGGCTGCTCACGGACGACGTGCACTGCGTCATCGTCGACCTCGCGCTGCCCGGCCGGGCGCAGGACGACACCCTGGGGGCGCTCAAACACATCCTGCGCCTCGCGCCCCGGCACGCCGTGCTGGCGCTGACCGGGTCCGGCGACGCGGAGCTGGCGGCAGAGGCGGTACGGGTCGGCGCCCAGGACCACCTCGTGCGCGAGGAACTCGACGGGCGCCTGCTGACCCGCGCCGTGCGGTACGCGGTGGAGCGCAAACGGGCCGACTCCGCGCAGGTGAAACTCGCGGAGTCCCGGCTGCGCGCCCAGGAGAACGCCCGGCTGGAGCGCGGTCTGCTGCCCACTCCGCTGCTGGAGGGCTCGGACCTGCGCTTCGCGGCGCGCTACCGTCCCGGACGCTCCCGCGCACTGCTCGGCGGCGACTTCTACGACACCGTCCGCACGCCGGACGGCACGGTCCACGCCATGATCGGCGACGTCTGCGGCCACGGCCCCGACGAAGCGGCGCTCGGCGTGGAGCTGCGCATCGCGTGGCGGGCGCTGACCTTCGCGGGGCTGTGCGGGGACGATCTGCTCTCCACCCTCCAGCAGGTGCTGGAGCACGAGCGGGAGAGCGAGGAGATCTTCGCGACGCTCTGCACCGTGGACATCTCGCCGGACGGGCGACGGGCCGGGCTGTGCCTGGCCGGCCACCCCTCCCCGCTGATCGCCCGGCACGGCCGTGCGGCGCAGCTGCTGCCCTACGACGACGGGGGCCCGGCACTCGGCCTGCTGCCGCGTGCCCGCTGGCCGCGCCGGCAGGTGGAGCTGGGCGGCTCCTGGAGCCTGATGATGTACACGGACGGGCTCATCGAGGGCCGCCAGGGCCCGGAGACCAAGCAGCGACTGGGTCAGGACGGCATGGTCGCGATGATCAACCGGCAGCTCTCAGCCGGCCTGGAGGGCGAGGCGCTGCTCGAGGCAGCCGTCGGTGAGGTGCGCGAGCTCAACGGCGGCGACCTGACGGACGACGTGGCGGTGCTGCTGCTGAGCCGGAACGGCACCCGCCGCTGAGCGTCGCGGTCACCGGCCGCCGGGCCGGCGGCCGTCCGTTCCGCCCGCCTGCGTGTGCCTAGCGGCCGCCGTTGTAGGGGCCGTACGGTCCGTCGCTGCTGGAACCGCCACGGCGCCCGCCGCCTCCGGAGACCTGCTGGAGGGCGGGGCGTACGTCGACGAAGAACACGATCGAGGCGATCAGTCCGGCGATCGACAGGAACAGCATGGGGATGAACAGGTTCACGGCAACCGCGACGCCGAGGATGACCATCCAGAACGGCTTGGTCTTCTTGTCTGCGGCCCGGTAGGCGTCCTCACGGGCCAGGGCGGCCATGACGAACGCGGCCACGGACGTGACGAGGAAGACCAGGTTGACGATCATCCAGAGTCCGAAGTCGAAGTTGTCAGCCAGCATCCTCAGCACCGCCTAGTGAGTGGTTGGTGTCACCTGCCTCGCCGCAAAGGTACCTCCGCGGGGCACCCCGGCGCGATGAACGTGCCGGACGCCGCGTCACCGCGGCGCCCGTGCGTGGCTCACTTCCCCGCCGGCGGCGCGCTCTTCTTGGCCGCCGGCTTGCGCGCCGTGGTCCGGGCGGCCGGCTTCTTGGCCTCCGCGGCCTTCGGCTCGGCGGCGGGTGCGCTCGCGGCGCCGTTCTTCACGGCCCCGTTCTTCGCAGCCGCGGACTCCGACTTGGCCTCCGGCTCGACGGCGACGGCGATCTCGGTGAGCTCCTCGGCCGCCTCACCGCGCCAGGCGCGTACCGTCTGCTCGCCGTGCTCGGCGACCTTCTCGTACGTCTCACGGGCCTTGACCGCGTACTCGGCCGCCACGCCGACGCCGCGCAGCGCCAGGTCCTGAGCGCTCTCGCCGAGCTTCTTCAGGTCGGTGTCGAAGTTCCCGATGACCTCGGCGACCTTGGCCTGCATGGTGGCCTGCGCCTCCTTGGCCTGCGTGGTCACCTTCTCCTGCACGGCCTTCGGGTCCGCGTTGCGCACGGCGTCGATCCGGGCCGGTGCCTCGGCGGCGAGCTGCTCGATCAGCACCGGCACCTTCCGGGCCTGCTGGACGGCGAGGTCGGCGGTGCCGGCCGCGAAGTAGAGGGGAGTCGGGTCGGTGAGGGTCTTACGCAGGTCATCGGTGATGGCCATGACTGTGGTCCTCCCGGAACGCAGATCAGTTCATTTCGTGTTCGGTCCGGCATCGCCCGGCCGGTCGCCCGGCTCTTCGGCCGGTTCACCGGCCGTGCGGGGACCGTCGGCGGCGGTGTCCTGGGGTGTGGTGCCCTTCGAAGCGTCCGCGGCACCAGCGGTCTCGAGCCCGTTCTCCTTGCGGAACGACTCGTAGATCTGCAGAAGCACCTGCTTCTGCCGCTCGTTGATGGAGGGGTCGGCAAGGATGACGGCACGCGTCTCCAGCTCGTCCCGCTCCTGCTCGTCGAGGATCCCGGCCCGCACGTACAGCGTCTCCGCGGAGATCCGCAAGGCCTTCGCGACCTGCTGGAGCACCTCCGCGCTCGGCTTGCGCAGCCCGCGCTCGATCTGGCTCAGATACGGGTTGGACACCCCGGCGGCGTCGGCGAGCTGCCGCAGGGACAGCTGCGCGGTGCGCCGCTGCTCGCGGAGGTACTCACCAAGGTTGCCGACGTTGAGCGATGCCATGTCTCGATGATGCCCCGAGCGCGCTAACTTTTGCAAGCACCTGCTTGCAAAAGTGTTCCGCGCAACATCCGCCCGCCCCGGCTGTACCAGCCTTAGGGGGCCGGCGTGGCCCGCTTCGGCGCGCCATGTGCTCAGCGCTTGATGATCTGGTCGAGAGTCTCGGCCAGCGCGGCCTTGACCGCCTCGCGGTGGTGAAGAGCCACCGGTTCCGACTCGGGGTTCGGCCGCACGCCCCGGTCCGCGAAGAGGTGGAGCATGCGCAGCGTGCGCAGGCAGTTGGTGAGGTGCGGGGGGACCGGGGTCGGGATGTGGGCGGAGCCGAAGTTGGCGGCGATCGGCTCCAGCCATGCGGTCGCGTCGTACTCGCTCATGTCGGACCGGGTGAGCACCCGGGCGAGTGCCCTGGCCAGCCGGTCGTCTTCCAGTTGGCTCCATATGTGGCTGGTGGGCGCCGTCAGCCGCGCGGCGGCGAGGTCCAGCATCCGCACCGGATCCACCTCGGGATGGCAGCCGAACCTGTTGAGCAGGTCCGCGCCGTGCGCGACCGCGTGGAGCCAGCCAAGCTCCTCGTCATAGCCGCGCAGGTCCGTCTCGCTCGGGTACCACCGCTCGAAGGCGTCTACCCAGTCGGCCTTGAAGTCTCCTCTGGTCACGAGCATGTCGAGCACCAGAGGGGCGAACGTGCGGGCCTGGATCTCCGGGTCGGCGAAGCGGGCGGCCATCTCGTCCCCCAGCGCCAGCCGCCGGGGCTCGTCGATCACCCCGCGTTCTATCCAGGCCGAGAGGACGGAGTGAGGCGCTCCGTCCCGGATCTGCGGATCGGGATCCGCAAGGGCATCGGAGAGTATGCGCACCATACCTTCCATGGGGCGGTCGGCTGGCGGGGCGCAGTCAGCGGCTTCGATCTGGTTCCAGTTGATCACGGCGCGCAGGATAACCCCGCACCACCCTGCCGCATTGCGAATAAGCCGAGGCCGGCACATCCACCTGTACGCGCTGGAGACGGTAGAGAGGTGGCTGCCGTTGAGCGAGAGGACGAGAAGACGTGGATGTGTACGAAGCCGTGGACAGTCGCCGGGCTGTGCGGGCGTTCAGCGATAAGCCGGTACCCAAAGAAATACTCGAACGAGTGCTGGCTGCAGCGACGCGGGCTCCGTCCAGTGGAAACCTCCAGCCGTGGCACCTGTACGTCGTGACCGGCGAGCCCCTGGCTGAACTGAAGAGACGCGCGACGGCAAGGGCGCTGGCGGGAGATTCGGGCGATGAGCGGGAGTATCCGATGTACCCGGCCGGACTGGCCTCGCCGTACCTGGACCGCTTTTCCGCCGCGGCCGCTCAGCGGTACGAAGCGCTGGGAATCGAGCGCGATGACCCCGACAGACCCAGGAAGATCGCCGCCTTGAACTCGGAGGCGTTCGGGGCGCCGGTCGTCCAGTTCTGCTACCTCGACCGGACGATGGGGCCAGGACAGTGGGGGGGGGACGCGGGGATGTACTTGCAGACGGTCATGCTGTTGCTGAGGGCGGAAGGGTTGCACAGCTGCCCTCAGGTGATGTGGACGATGTACCGCAAGACCGTTGGCCGGACAGTCGGTGCCGGTGACGGGCTCGTACTGTTCTGCGGTGTCGCGGTGGGATTCGAGAAGACAGGAGTGCCACGACTGCGCACCGGGCGGGCGGCCGTGGCAGAGACAGTGCGCTTCGTCGGAGCCTGACCGCATCGCGGTCAGGCAGCAGGGCCGGCAGCGGTCCAGGCTGGAGGGTGGTGAGCGTGTCGGCGGTGGCCCGGGCGGTCGCGACGACCGCCAGGCCGACCGGTGTCCGGAACGCCGCCGTGCACGACTGCTGTCCTCTGCTCAGTCCTGCGGTGAGGGGTCCGAAGCAAGCACCGCCTGGCAAGCCGACCAGGCCGGCCGGCTCAGCAGGTGGCGGAAACGAGTGAACAGGGCGAGGAGTTCAGCTCCCCACTTCTCGCGGAAGGAAGGGTCGATGCGGGCGAGGTCGAGTTCGTTGGCGGCAGACAGCTCGGCGAAGTCCCGGAGCATCCCCGGCTCGGGAATGCCGGCACGGCCGGTGAACCGGTCGTGGAAGAGGGCGTCGGCATCCGTGAGCGTCGGGTAGGTGGCCTTCCGGTCGCACGAGGCGTAGAGGTACACGATGGCTTCGGCCTCGGCGCCGATCACCGCTGCGAGTTCGGCGCGGCGGTCCGGCGGAAGCAATGCGGCGGGAAAGCCGTCCGTGCCGTAGAACGCATGGCACAGGCCCGCCAGCTGGAGGGCCGGTCGCGCGCCCCATACGGCGAGTTGCTCCTGGACTCGCTGGAGGTGCGCGAGGAGCGTCCCTCCGGGATGTGCGGTCGTCGCAGCACCGAACTCGCGCAGGAGAGCGACGGCCCGGTCGGCAGCGGCAGCGGAATCAAGCATCGGGGCGGGATCCTTCCCTTCGGCGGGCCTGGCCGGTCCGGGGCAGGACCGCGATAGCCACTTTTTTGTGGGTACTTGGCGGCGGACGGCAACCGGGCGACCCTGGTGAGGGGCGGGCGCAGGGGCCGTCCGCACCTGGCGGAGAGGGGGCTCGGCAGTGGACTCGAAGACCGTGGGTCAGGAGGCCGTCCGGGCCTCGGCGAGCTTCTCGAGGCGCCGGTGGCCCCAGTCGGACAAGGGAGCCAGCGCCTCGGAGAGATCCCGGCCGAACGCGGTCAGGGAGTACACCGTCTTCAGCGGCAGCACGTCGTGCACCTCGCGGTGCACGAGCCCGTCGCTCTCCATCTCCCGCAGTGCCTGAGTCAGCACCTTCTCGCTGAGGCCCGGCAGCTGTCGGCGCAGCTCGCCGGGGCGGTGCGGGCCGGACTCCAGCAGCCAGAGCAGAGCGGTCTTCCACTTGCCGTCGATCACTGCGATCGCGGCGGTCACCCCACAGACGTTCAGGTCCCGGGCACGACTGCGTGTCACCTTCGCCTCATTTCCATTCTTTTGCCATTGCTTCCAAGGGAGTTGGACCATGTCCACGAACACCGAACAGTCTGCCGTCACGGTGCTCGGCCTGGGGCCGATGGGCCGGTCGCTGGCCGGAGCGTTCCTCGACGCGGGAATGCGCACCACCGTCTGGAACCGGACACCCGGCAAGGACCGGGAGCCGGCCGCACGCGGCGCGGTCAGCGCCCGATCGGCAGAGGAGGCGGTCTCCGCGAGCGGGCTCATCGTGGTCTGCGTGGTGAACTACGACGCATCGGACGCCATTCTGCGGCGCGAGGCGGTCACCGCCGCGCTCAAGGGCCGCACGGTGGTCAACCTGACCGCCGACACCCCCGAGCGCGCCCGCGACACCTCCAAGTGGGCGGCCGAGCACGGCATCCGGTACCTGGACGGCGCGATCATGACGCCGACCACCACCATCGGAACCCCGGCCGGGGTGTTCCTCCACAGCGGCCCGAAGGACCTGTACCTCGAGCACCGGCCAGTACTGGAGGCGCTGGGAGGCACCCACACGCACCTCGGGGAGGACATCGGCCGGGCGGCGGCCTACGACATCGCGCTGCTCGACATCTTCTGGACCGCGATGGCGGGCTATGCGCACGCCCTGGCGGTGGCGCGGGCGGAGGGCATCTCCGCGCGTGAGCTGGCACCGTTCGCGAAGGGGATCGGCGCGATCCTCCCGCCGCTCTTCGAAGAGACCGCGGAGGAGATGGACCAGGGCACCTTCTCCGGCGAGGGCAACCCGCTCACGTCGGCGGTCTCGTCCATGGCCCACATCGTCCACACATCCGAGGCCCACGGCATCGACGCGGGCGTGATGCGCGCGGCGGAGGGCCAGGCACGGCGCGCGATCGGGCGCGGTCACGGCGCCGACGGGTTCATCCGGATCGCCGAGTTCCTCGGCCGCCGCTGACCGCCTGCGCGGCACGTCGGCGGCTCGGTAGCGTGCACCCGTGAGCGGGGACACGAACGGCGCGGGGACCGAGGAATCGGGCTGGGACGCGACCCGGTCCTGGGTGGAGAAGCAGCTCGGCGCGGGTGAGCACATCGCGGGCGTCGAGCGGCTTCTCGGCGGCTGGACATCGACGATGCGGCGGCTGAGCACCGCGGGGCCGGCCGGCACGGGGCGCACGCTGGTGCTGCGTTCGTTCGTCAAGCCCTTCTATCTCCGGCATGCGGCTGGGCTGCTCACCCGCGAGGCGGACATCCTGCGCCTGCTCGGACCGACGGACGTACCCGTGGCGGAGCTGCGGGCCGTCGACGCGAGCGGCGAGCACTGCGACCACCCGTCGCTTCTGATGAGCCTGCTGCCGGGGCGGATACGGCTGGACGAGGACGGTGCCGGCCACCGGTCCGCCCTGCTCGCACGCGAGTTGGTGCGCATCCACCGGCTGCGCGTGCCGGAGGCGGACCGGCCCCGGGCCTACCAGGCGTGGACCGCCCCCGAGCGGGTCCGCGTGCCCGGGGCGACGGACCGGCCGGAGGTGTGGCGGCACGCGGTCGACATCATCCGCCAGGACCCTCCCCGCCACGAAAGCTGCTTCCTGCACCGGGACTTCCACCCGGGGAACGTGCTGTTCACCGGGGACGCGGACGGCCTGCGCATCAGCGGGGTCGTCGACTGGGTGGAGACGTCATGGGGCCCGGCCGACCTCGACGTGGCCCACTGCTCGACCGCGCTCGCCCTGCTGCACGGCCCGGACGAGGGCATGCGCTTCGCGGACCGGTACGCCGCCGAGGGCGGCCGGCTGTCCCAGGACCCGGCCGCCCACCTCTACTGGCGCATGCTCGACGTGCTCGCCTTCGCCCCGGACGCGGAGAAGGTCGCCGTCCCGTGGCGGGAGTCGGGCCGTACCGACCTGACCGCCCCGCTGCTCGGCCGGCGCCTCGAGGAGTACCTCGAGGCCCTGCTCCGCCGCTACTGCTGAGACGACCCGCCGGCCGACGCCAGCAGTGCCGTCTCGTCGTCAGAGAGCCGCAGGGCACCGGCCGCCACGTTGTCGGCCAGGTGGTCCGGGTCGCCGGTGCCCGGGATCGCCAGCACGTGCGGGCCGCGCCGCAGCGTCCAGGCGAGCCGGATCTGCGCGGGGCTCGCGCCGTGCGCACGGGCGACGGCGAGGACCTCGTCGCTTTCCGTACCGCTCGCACCGGCCTCGCGGCCCGCGCCCGCGATCGCGAAGAACGGTACGAACGCCACGCCCTGTTCACCGCAGGCGTCCAGGAACGCGTTGTGCTCGGGCGAGGCTCCCACCCCGAACGGGTTCTGCACGCACACCACCGGCGCGATAACCTGTGCCTCCGCGAGGTGCTGGGGCCTGACGTGGGAGATGCCCAGGTGCCGGACGAGTCCGGCGTCCCTCAGCTCGGCGAGGGCCCCGAAGTGCTCGGCGAGGGAGGCGTCCGCCATGCTGCGCGGCATACGGAGGTTCACCACGTCGAGGTGGTCGCGGCCGAGCTGCCGCAGGTTCTCCTCGACCTGGCCGCGCAGCTGTTCCGGCCTGGCCCACCACCACTCCCCCGAGGTGTCGCGGCCCGGCCAGACCTTGGTGGTGATGACGAGATCGTCCGGGTACGGCGCGAGCGCCCGGTTGATCAGCTCGTTCGCGGAGCGCGTCGACGAGAAGTAGAACGCGGCGGTGTCGATGTGGTTCACCCCGAGCTCGACCGCCCGCCGCAGCACCGCGATCGCCCGGTCCCGGTCGCTCGGGC
Source organism: Streptomyces peucetius (assembly GCF_025854275.1). NCBI lineage: Bacteria > Bacillati > Actinomycetota > Actinomycetes > Kitasatosporales > Streptomycetaceae > Streptomyces > Streptomyces peucetius. The sequence goes on from NZ_CP107567.1 coordinate 3,671,562, forward strand.
TGCCGTCCGCGTTCCCCGTGAGCCGCATCGCACCGAACCCGATCCGGTTGACCGTCAGGTCCCCCAGCTTCCAACTGCCCGCCGCAGCCGCGTCGATCGTCGTTGAAGTCATTCCCGGAAGTCTGGCACGTGCCCCGTCCGCGTCGCGCCGTCCGACGTCCCCGGGCGGGCGCAGCCCCGCAGTTCCGGCGGCAGCGGTCGGCTGTGGAGCACGTCGAGACGGGAGACCGCGCGGGTGAGCACCACGTACAGACGGTGCAGTCCGCGCGTCTCCGCCTCGGCGATCGCGGCGGGTTCGGTGACGACGACGTGGTCGTACTCGAGGCCCTTGGCGAGCGTCGCGGGCACGACGGCGACCCGGCCGCCGTCGTCGCCTCCGGGGCCGGGACCGAGCGCGGCGCGCAGGCGGCCGGTGTCCTGGTCCGCGGCGATGACGGCGATCGAGCCCTCGCTCTTCAGGGCCTCGCGTACCGCGTCGGCCGTGGCGGCGGCGATGTCGTCGACCCGGCGCACCGTCAACTCGCCGTCCGTGCGCAGCGACCGGGCGGGCGGCACGGTGACGCCCAGCGCGCCGACGAGGCGGTCGGCGTACTCGATGACGGCCGCCGGGACGCGGTAGCCGGTGGTCAGCGCGACCACGTCCGCCTCTGCCTTGCCGAGGTGCGCGAGCTGTTCGCGCCAGTTGCGGGCGGCCCACGGCGTGGTGCCCTGGGCCAGGTCGCCGAGGACGGTGAGGGAACCGAAGTCCGCCCGGCGTGCGACGGCACGGCACTGCATCGGCGACAGGTCCTGGGCCTCGTCGACGACGATGTGGGCGTAGCCCGCGGGGCGTTCGATCAGTCCGGCGAGCTCGTCGAGGAGGACGAGATCGGCCGCGGACCACTTCGCGGACCGGTACGAGCGCGGCGGCCCGGCCCATCGGATCGCCTCCCGTTCGTCCGGGGCGAGGAGCGGATCGCTGGGGTCGGTGAGCAGCTCTGCCAGCACCTCCTCGGGCCGGGTCCTCGGCCACACGGCGTCAACGAACGCGCCGACCGCGCGTGATCTGCCGATGCGCTGCGCCCAGGCGTCGCTCCTCGGCCCGGCCCGCCGCTCCGCTTGTAGTTGTACGGCCCGTACGACGCGGCTGCGGACCCGTTCGCGGCCGACGGCGTACGGCGGCGCCTCCTCGCGCACCTTCGCGACGATCCGCTCCAGCTCGTCGAGCGGCACCCGCCACCGGTACGAACCGTCGGGCACGGCGACCGGTTCGGCCGGCGGCCGCACCCGGGCGTGCAGGGCGCGGCGCAGTACGGCCGCCATGCGGATGTCGTGCTTGACGACCGCCGCGGCCTCGGAGTCGTGGGCACGGATGTCGTGGCGGGCGATCTCGTCCTCGACGGTGGACTGGCGGACGCCGGTCTCCCCGAGGGCCGGGAGCACTTCGGAGATGTAGGACAGGAACGTCCGGTTGGGACCGAGGATCAGCAGCCCGCCGTGCCCCAGGCGCTGCGGATACGTGTAGAGCAGATACGCGGCCCGGTGCAGGCCGACGGCGGTCTTGCCGGTGCCGGGGGCGCCCTGCACGCAGACGGTGCCGGCCGGTTCGGCGCGTACGAGGTGGTCCTGTTCGGGTTGGATGGTGGCGGCGATGTCGCGCATCGGGCCGATGCGGGGCCGCTCGATCTCGTCCGCGACGATCGCGCTCGTGCCGGTGGTCTCGCCCCGGCCCAGCCGTTCGTCCTCCAGGCTCGTCAGATCGGCCGGGTCGCCCTTGCCGAAGGGCGCCCAGCCGAACCGCCGGCGTACCGCGATGCCCTGCGGGTCACCGGCGCTCGCCTGGTAGAAGGCGCGCGCGACGGGGGCGCGCCAGTCGACGACGAGCGGGGGGTCGGCGGGGTGGCGGCTGACGCGGCGGCGGCCGAGGTGGTGGCTCCGGCCGTCCTCGTGGTCGAGGCGGCCGAAGAACAGCGGGCCCGGCGGCTGCTCGCGCAGTTCCTTGGCGTCGCTGCGGAACCGGTACCCGAGGGCTTCGGCGTCGGCGCCGGACGCGGAGACGTCGGCCCCGGTGGCGACACGGTGGTCCGCGGCGGCCAGCATCTCCGCCAGGGCGGCGCGGCAGGCTTCGTGGAAGGCGCGTTCCTGCTCGAGGGCATGGCTGAGGTCAAGTTTGAGGTCATGGTTCGGTGACGTCATTCCCGCGAGAATAACGCAACCGAGTCACATTAGTTCCTCAGTTCTACCTTCAGGTTCCCACTTCAGCCGATCCCTTCGCGCAGTTGCGCGAAGGCCAGCTCCGCCGCCGAGACCGCGTCCCGTTCCACGTCCTCGGCCCGTTCGCCCGCCGCGATGCGCCGCCAGTTCTCCTCCGCGAGGACGCGCTGCACGGCCACGATCTGACCCGCCGCGAGCCGCGCGGCGAGCCCCTCCACCCCCGCCCCGCGCAGCGCCTCTGCCAGTGCCCGCTCGGACCTGCCCTGGTAGGCGTGGAGCCGCGCCACCAGGCTCGGTGTCCCGTAGAGCAGCCGGTGGAAGGCGAGTACACCCGGCTCGTCGTTCAGCCCGGTCACCGGGTCGCGTCGCGACAGTCCGTCGAGGTAGTGGCGGCGCAGGGCCTCCAGCGGCGCGACATCGGCCGGCCGGGCGGCGACCACGCGCGCGGCCTCGTCCTCGTGGTCGGCGAACCGGTGCAGTGCCAGGTCCTCCTTGGCGGGGAAGTACCGGAACAGGGTCGGCTTCGAGACGTCCGCCGCCGCCGCGACCTCGGCGACGGACACGGCGTCGAAGCCTCGCTCGAGGAAGAGTGCGATCGCGGCGTCCGAGATCGCCCGGTACGTGAGGCGCTTCTTGCGCTCCCGCAGCCCCATCTCCCCGCTCATGTTCTCGCCGCTCATGCCGCGCCGCCCTCCTCGCGGACCGTGCCGTCACCCCGGCCGTCGCCGACCGCGCCGCCGTCGCGGCTCTCCCCGCCCGGGCAGCCGCCGTCTCCGCCGCGACCGGCGATCAGCACGCCCACCCCGTCCAGCAGGCGCTCCAGGCCGAAGACGAACTCGAAGTCCTGGCTGTCCGGTTCGTACATCACCCTCGACTCCAGCAGCCGGGCGAGAGCCGGGTAGCGCTCGGGGTCCGCGAATCGCTCCAAGGTCTGCGCGTAACGGCGCATGACGACCTCGGGCGACTCGCCGCTCGCCGCGATCGCCGCGCCCAGGTCCGCCATGAGCAGCGCCTCGTTCCGCACGAAGCCGCCGACCAGCATGATCACCGAGATCTTCTCGCCCTCGTCGAGGCCCGTGCCGGCCAGGGCGGCAAGGCCGCGGTCCCACCAGGCGACCGAGTTCGGGGTGGCGGGCGGACCGGAAATGGGGATGCGCAGCATCCACAGGTTCCGGTGGAACACCTCTCGTTGCGCCCAGGCCCAGGCCGCCAGCGCCTCGCGCCAGCCGGTCCCCGGGGGCGGCGGCGCCGGCGGCAGGCCGACGGCCTCCTCCTGCATCAGGATGTAGAGCTCGCCCTTGGCGGCGACGTACCGGTACAGGGACATCGTCGAGACGCCCAGCTCCTTGGCGACCCGGCCCATGGAGACGGCTCCGAGCCCTTCGGCCGACGCGAGGGCGACGGCGGCCGCGACGATCCGTTCGATACCGATCCCCGGCTTCGGGCCCTTGCCCGGCCGTTCCCGCAACCCCCACGCCGCCTCGATGCTCGCGGGCAGCCCGGTACCGGTCCGCGCACCTCCCGGGCCGCGCCTGCGTCCGTCGTCCGCCATTGCCTCCGCCGCCCTCTGAACGCCGACCACCGTCCTGCTGTCGGCCGCCAACCTCTAGTGCTTGACGCACATCCTAGTAGTGCGTAACTCTTACGCAGTAGCGCGTACCTCATACGCAGAAGGAGTTCGCCGTGATGAGCACCCGCCGACCACCGCCCGTCGCCACCGGAGGACCGGCCACCGGACCGGCCGTCGACGCACACGGCCTGCGCAAGGCATACGGCAAGGTCACCGTGCTCGACGGCCTCGACCTCGTGGTCGAACGCGGCACCGTGTTCGCCCTGCTCGGGCCGAACGGCGCCGGCAAGACGACGACCGTACGGATCCTCGCCACCCTCACCGCCCCCGACGCCGGCCACGCCCGGGTCGCCGGACACGACGTGACGGCCGACCGCGGCCGGGTACGCCGGGCGATCAGCCTCACCGGCCAGTTCGCGGCGGTCGACGAGAAGCAGACCGGCGAGGAGAACCTCCGCATGATGGGCCGTCTCAGCGGCCTGTCACGCCGGGCCGCCCGGCGCCGCACCGCCGAACTGCTGGAACGCTTCGACCTCACCGGCGCCGGCCGCCGCCTCGCCGTGACGTACTCGGGAGGCATGCGCCGCCGGCTGGACCTCGCCGCCGGGCTCGTCGGCGAACCCGAGGTCGTGTTCCTGGACGAGCCGACGACCGGCCTCGACCCGCGCAGCCGCCAGGAGCTCTGGCAGGTGGTGCGCGACCTCTCCGGCCGCGGCACCACCGTCTTCCTCACCACCCAGTACCTGGAGGAGGCCGACCGGCTGGCCGACCGCGTCGCCGTCATGGACGGCGGCCGCATCGTCGCCCAGGGCACGGCGGCGGAGCTGAAGTCCACGGTCGGCGGCCACCGCCTGGACCTCGTCTTCACCGACCCGGCCGCCTACCGGCGGCACGAGGAACGGGCCGTGCACCGTTCCCCGCAGACCCTCACCCTCGGCATACCGACGGACGGCTCGGCCGCTCTCGTCCGCGCGCTGCTCGACGAGATCGACCCGGAGCGGCGGGACGTGGCCCGCTTCTCCCTCCACACGACGACACTCGACGACGTCTTCCTGTCGCTCACGCGTACGGGCGCACACCGCCAGGAGGAGCCCACCCATGCCTGATTCCCCCGGCATCCCCGGTTCCGCCGGCCTGTTGACGCCCGCGCTGACCATGACCGGCCGCTGCATCCGGCTCAGCCGCCGCGACATCGACGCCGTCATCACGTCGATGATGCTGCCGGTCATGCTGATGCTCGTCTTCGTCTACTTCTTCGGCGGAGCGATCAGTACCGGTACGGAGTACATCGACTACGTCGCACCCGGCATCCTCGTCCTGTGCGCGGCCTTCGGCTCGTCCGGCACGGCGGTCCGTGTGAGCGAGGACATGAAGGGCGGCATCATCGACCGCTTCCGCTCCCTCGACGTGGGCGGCACGTCGATCCTGGCCGGGCATGTCGTGGCGAGCACCGTGCGCAACCTCTTCTCCACCGCGCTCGTCCTCGGCATCGGCCTTCTCATCGGCTTCCGCCCCTCGGCCTCCCCCGCCGGCTGGCTCGCCGCCGGAGGCGTCCTGGTGCTGTTCCTGGTGGCGCTCTCCTGGCTCTCCGCGACGGTCGGCCTCCTGGCGAAGACACCGGAAGCGGCGGCGGGTTTCACCTTCTTCATGATGTTCCTGCCCTACCCGAGCAGCGCGTTCGTCCCCATCGAGACCATGCCGGGCTGGCTCCACGGCTTCGCCGACCACCAGCCGGTCACCCCGCTGATCGAGTCGCTCCGCGGACTTCTCCACGACCAGCCGGTGGGCTCGGCGCCATGGCTGGCGCTGGCGTGGTGCGCGGGGATCCTGGCCGCAGCGGTGGCGCTGTCGGGGGTGCTGTTCAGGGTGCGGACCGGCTGAAACGCTCCAGGGCGCCCATGATCCGCCCGACCTGCGGCGGTTCGGCCGCTCCCAGCGCCGAGCGTCCCCTGGCGAGGACCGCCCGCAGCTTGCGGGAGGTCCGGCGCAGGGCCGGGCCGCCACCGTCCCCCCGGGCGACGCCGAGGGCGGCGCGGATGACGTCCGTGTACACGGACTGGGCACGCTTGTACTCCAGGAGCCACGGCAGGTCCGCCCGCCATCCGTACGAGCTGCCCGGCCGCACCTCCTCGACGGCGTCCCGCCAGCGCCGCGCCACGTCCGCCTCCTGCTCCGGCGGGTAGCCCATCAGATGCAGATGGGTGGCGAGTTCGTACAGCGGATCACCGAACATGGCCAGCTCCCAGTCGATGGTCCACAGCCGGCCGTCGCCGTCGACGATGAAGTTCTCCCGGTGCAGGTCCCCGTGGAGCAGGCAGAACGGGCGCCTGCTGAACGAGCGCGTCCGCTCCGCCAGCCGTGCCATGCCGCTCTCCGGCACCCCGAGCTCGGCGAACAGCCGTCCGTAGAGGGGCCGGTACGCCTGGTGGACCCGCTCCTCCGTGAACCGGATCAGCCCCTCGGCGAAGGCCCCGCAGTCCCCGTCGGCGACACCGACGGCCGTCATGTCCGGCCCGTCCGCCGGATGGACCGCGGTCGCAGCTCCCGTCGGAGGAACTGCCGTCTCAGCTCCCGCCGGAGGGGCTCCCGTCGGGAGGGATGCCGCGGGGACCATGGCCAGTTCGCGGAACAGCCGCTCGATCTGGGCGACATGGGCCTCCGCGACGGCACTGCCCGGACGCCCGTACCGGGCGAGGGTCGAGCCCTCGATGAACCGCTGCAGGCCGATGTCGTCGACCTCGATGATCTCCGGGACGCTGGTCACGCGTCCCGCCAGCGCCCGCAGCAGCGCCCCCTCGGAGTCGAAGAACCGCCGGTCGAAGCGGAGGATGCCCTCCCGCGGCTCCCGGCACTTCCACCGGACCGTGCCGGCACCGCCCGCCGGGTGGGGCAGCGGGAAGGCGTAGGTCTCATGGTGGTAGCCCTTCAGCGGCCCCTCGATCAGCGCCTCGCCGGCGCTCAGCCGGACCGCCTGCTGCCACACCCTCGCCGAAGGCTCGGCGGTCATGCTCGCTGCCCCCGTGTGAATGCGGCCGCCTCCTCGTTCACGGACCTCCTTGGTGCGGTCCTCCTCCACAGGCAAGGTACAACTGCCGCGGTCGTCCGGGTGCCCGGCGGCCACCGCCTCACGCGAAGGGAAGGAACTCCGCCATTCCACAGGCGATCAGCGGCACCCCGGCGTCCCGTAGTCGCTGCCTTCCCCGCTCGGAGCGGTGGTACCCGTAGAACGGCATCCCGACCCGACGGGCGGCCCGGAAGTCCGTGCCGGTGTCGCCGATCATCAGATGCCGGTCCACCGCGACGTCGTGCCGCATCGCCGCCAGCAGGGGCGCCGGATCGGGTTTCATCCGCAGGGCGTCCCGTCCCCTGCCGACGACGGGCCCCTCGAAGCAGTGGCGTACCGACATCCGCGTGAGAATCCGCGTGGCGGCGTCCACATGATTGTTGGTCGCGACGGACAGCGTTCTGCCCGAGGCGTGGCACGCCTCGATGAACTCCGCGGCGCCTGGGGTGGGCGTCGCCGACTCGGCGGCCTTCCGCTCGTAGGCGTCGAGGAGGTCGTGCATCTTCGCCACGGTGCCGGCCCAGCCGCCGTCGTCGCCGCTCCTCCGCAGCGCGGCGGTGTGCCCGTACAGCACGGCCATCGGATCGGGGCAGTCGCGCAGTTCCTCGACCAGGCGGCCGTCGCGTTCGGCGGCCTCGCACATCTCACGGGCGATCACCGCCGCGGGCTCACCGGCGAAGACCCGTGCGATCGGGCCGTCCAGGTCGAAGACGATGCACTGCGCCCGGGACAGCATCTCCCGCATCGAACTCGGCATCGCGGGAGATGTCGTGACAGGTGGCACGGTCAGAAGTCCGCCCTCGTGGCCTGGTGGTTCCACATCGAATCGAAGAAATTCTGCAGAGCCCGCACGATGCCGACCTGTTCGGGTGTGGAGTCGGCGGCGGCACGGAAGGGGAAGAGGGTCGCCCCGGTGCCGTACGCGTCGAGGATGGTCACCTCCTCACCGTCCGGAGGGAGGGTGATGGTCCCCAGCTCCGGCGGATAGAAGCCCTGGAGGGCCAGTCTGCGGTTGAGGATGTACAGCTTGAGCTGCGGCGCGAAGGGCACGAGGCGCACCTCGACGGAGACCTCCTGCACCTGGCCGCGGTCGCGCAGCTCGTAGAGCGACTGGGTGAGCATCGAGGCATGGGCCTGGAGGATGTTGCGCAGACGGCGCCGTACGCGGGGATCGTCCCGGCCGTCCTTCAGCCGCGGGATCGCCAGGTCGGGAGATTCGGTGTCGGGAAGCATCAGCCGGGCGCGGATGCTGCGCGGCGGCTGGATCTCGCCGTCCGTGATCCGGGTCTTCTGGGCGGACACCCTGGCCGCGAGCGTCTCCGTGGTCATCGAGAAGACGTCGAGGGTGACCTCGGTGGCCTCGAACGCCTCCTCCAGGTACGGCGCGAGCACCACCGGGGGGACGCGCTCCGAGACGACCGCCCAGACCTCCTCGCCGTCACCGGCGCCGGTCTGCGCCGGAATGCTGTGCTCGCCACGCGTGACGAACGTGCCGCTGCCCTGCCGCGACTCGATGAGGCCCTGGTTCCTGAGCACGTCGAAGGCCCTGTTCACCGTGGCCCGCGACACGCCGAACCGCGACACCAGCTCGCTCTGCGTGGGCAGCCGGTCGCCGGGGCGGCGCGTCCCGTCGTTGATCTCCTTGCGCAGGGTGTCGGCGAGCGACAGGTACCTGTGTGTGTGGTCGCGCGGGACAGATCCATGACTCGTCACCCGGCAACCTTACAACTCACGTACAGCCAAGGAGAGATACCTCGCAGCGAACGGACAAGAAACAAGCAACCAGACAAGTTTGCGACCAGGCACCTTGAGGGCATCACCAATACAGGTCAACCAGTTCAATTTGTAAGGCAGTTGACCTACCGTCCGGCACAGTTGTCAGCCTGCCTGCACAACGGCGTGCGAGCCCGGCGACCCTCCCTCGAAGGAGTGACCCATGCCTGTGATCACCCTCCTCGCCGAGCAGTACGTGCAGCTGCGGTACGGCTTCGTGGCCGCCCTGGGGCTGGCGCTGCTCGCGGTCGGCATCAAGACGGAGAACGCCGCCTGCGCCGGTGTCGGCGGCCTGCTGCTGATGGCGCCGGCCGTCGGCCCGGGGGCCTGAGCGCTCCGGCGCCCGGCGCACCGGTCAGGCGTCGAGCACCGCGTCGACGGCCAGGGTCCCCCAGAGGCTGTCGAACCACGACTGGGACTGGGCCACGAAGGCCTGGTCCCGTCTGCCCCCGCCCGACTCGAAGGGGAACAGCGTCGAGTCGCTGCCCAAGGCGTCGAAGATCCTCGACTCCGTGCCGGCGATGCGCTCCGTACGCTCGTGGACGTCGTAGTACGCGAAGAGCGCCTCCGCGCCGTTCAGCAGATAGAGCTTCACGGGCGGGGTGAAGGGCAGCGTCCGCAGCGTCACCTCCACCTCGATGCCGCGGGTCGCCAGCGCCCGCAGACTCAGCATCAGTACGCGCCCGTGCCCGTCACGACGCGACAGCCAGTGCCGGTGCACCTCGTCACCGTTCACCGACTGCTCCGCCGGGCGCGGAAAGGCCAGATTCAGATCACTGGCCGGCACCAGCACCCGGACCCGGACACTGTGGGGCGTGATCTCCCGCGCCTGCACGCGCCGCAGCGGCTCGGCAAGAGCCTGGTTGAGGGTCTCCGTGGTGAGACAGATCGCGTCGACACGCACATTCGGCGCCTCGAACGCCTCGACGAGGCGCGGCCCCAGGGCCGCGGCCGTCGTCCTGGGCGTCTCCTCCGCGTCCCGCGACGGCGGCACCGAGACCCGGGCGGGCGCACCCTTGCCGCCCTCCGTGAGCAGACCCGCGTCGCGCAGCAGGTCCAGCGCCTGCCGGACCGTGCGCCGTTCGACACCGAACTCGGCCGCGAGCTGCTCCTGCGTCGGCATCCGCTCACCCGCTCTCAGCTCACCGGTGCGGATGCGCTCGGTCAGGACGTCTGCCACCTGGCCGTAGGAGGGCTTCCCCTTGGCGGTCACTGCCTGTTGCTCGTGGGTCACAGCTGAACGCTACAACTTCGCACGACCTGGCGTCAGTTACCAGCTGGTTGTTTATCAATCTTGACCAACTGGGGACAACTTCAATGAGTTGGCCGCCAACTTGGCTGACTGCCCCTGCAAACCCGTTGAGTTGCAAGGAGACAGGCGTGCCACTCGTATCCCTGATCGTCGAGCAGTACGTGCAGTGGCGCTTCGGCGTCACCGCCGCGCTCGGCCTCGCCCTGTTGGGCCTCGGACTGAAGCCCGGCAACGAGAACGCCCCCTGGGCCGCGACCTGCACCGCCGTCGGCGGCTTTCTGCTCGTGGCCCCGGCCCTGACCGCAGGAGCATGAGCGGCAGAGCCGGCGCCGGCACACCGCCCCTCGCACCGGGCCGCCTCGGAACGGGTCCCTCAGAACACGTCCGGGCACCAGGGCCGCCGCCCCGTGCGGAACAGCGTGTCCGCCAGGGCGACCGCGCCCGGACGGTGTTCGTCGATACGCCCGAGGGCCGCGAGACGGCTCGCGGGCTCGTCCCCCAGGCAGAGCGTCGCCAGTTCCCGCACGTCCAGCGTCAGGTCCGGCGACTGCGACGACGGCACGCACGCCGCGCCGGACGGGGACGCGTCGAGAAGGAAGCGCCCGGCGGCGAGGGACGAGGAGTCCCGGACGTCGAGGACGAGGTGCGCGGAACTCGGGTACGTACGGGACTCCAGCACGGCCCGGACGTCCAGGAGCCGCAGCCACAGGAAGTCCGCCTGGGTGACGACGCGCGCCGCGCGCGGGTCGGGCAGCAGATGGGGCAGCAGGTCGTCGGGGGCACGGTTGCCGGTGCGGACGGTGGTGATCCAGTCGACCGAGCAGACGAAGTGCCACAGGGCGCGCTCCGCGGCCGGAGTAAGCGCGATCATGTCCCGCACCGTGGCGGTGTTGAGGGGCTGCTTGGCATCGCCCCACTTGTCGTCCGCCACATACGTCAGCAGCCCCTCGACCGTGCCGGCCGCCGAGCGGTACACCGCGTAGAACGGCTCCGTCCACGGAAACGCCGGCATCCGCACCGCCCCCGTGTTGACCCGCCACCAGTGCTCGTCGCGGTCGACCGCACCGTGCTGTACGGCCGCCAACCGCTGGTGCAGCTCCGGGCCGAGCTTGCGTACGTCCGTGCCGTCGACCAGGTCGACGCGGCCGCCGTCGTCCGGGCCCGACCAGCGGGGGTCCAGGCCGGTGCGGGGGACGTCGACGGACCACTCGGTGGTCGTGGTGACCGGGCCGTAGCCGTAGCGACCGTAGATCGGGTACTCGGCGGCGATCAGGGTCGAGACGCTCTCGCCGCGCTCCTTGGCGTCGGCCAGCTCGGCCTCCGTCATCCGGCTGAGCAGACCGCGGCGGCGGTGCGTCGGTGAGACGGTGACGTTCGAGACGGCGCTCGCCGCCACCCGGGCACCGCCGGCCATGGTGAGCTGCTGGGCGAAGGACCGGTACGTCGCCACGCACCGGCCCTCGTCGAACGCGCCCCTGACCCGGCCGAGGTCCATGCTCGCCCGGCGCGTGGCGATCTCCTCGTCGGTGAACACCGGTGGCCGCAGAAAGCCGGTGGAGAGCGCCCTGAGCCAGTCGGGGTAGTCTGACTCGGTGATCAGGCGCGTTTCGACGGTCATGGCTGTCACGCTAGGCGGGCCCGCGGGCGTACCGCATCCGGATTTCGCCCGCCGCGGCGCACCGCGGGAACCGGACTCAGAACGCCGCCCGGATCGAGCCCACCTCCACGCCACCGCCGAGCAGCGGCATGTGCCCGATCCGGTCGACCACGGGCGAGTCCACGCCCATCAGCCGCAGCGTCCGCGCCAGCACCGGGCCCAGCGCCCGGGTGGCACCGTCGTCGATCTTGAACGCCAGCGCCCGGCCGTCGGCCAGGGCGACCGCCTGCACCGCCTCGGCGCCCATCTTGGAGAGCGTGCCGGGCAGCTCGCGCATCAGCCAGGTGTCGGGGCGGCGCGTACCGGCGACGTACTCGGGGTGGGCGCGCATCGCGTCCGCGACGCGGCGCTCCGCCGAGCCGGGCGCGGCGAGCACGAAGTGCCGGAAGGCGCGGGCCAGACCGGTCAGCGAGAGGGCCATCAGCGGGGCGCCGCAGCCGTCGGTGCCGACCGCGGTGACCGGTTCGCCCGCCGCCTCCTCGACCACCGTGTGGACGAGCTGCTGGAGCGGATGCGCGGGATCCAGGTAGTTCGTACGGTCCCAGCCGTTCATGGCGCACGCCGCCAGCATGGCCGCGTGCTTGCCGGAGCAGTTCATGGCGACCTTGTCGCGCGCATGGCCGGAGGCCAGGTACGCCTCGGCCTCCACCGGGTCCAGCGGCAGGTCGGGCGGGGTCTGCAGCTCGTCCGCCGTGAGCCCATGTCCGGCCAGCATCTTGCGTACGAGATCGAGATGGAAGCCCTCGCCGGAGTGGCTGGCCGCGGCGAGCGCCAGGCGCTCCCCGTCGAGGTCGAGACCGGCGCGCAGGACGGCCGCGGCCTGCATCGGCTTGTTGGACGAGCGCGGGAAGACGGGCAGCGCGGTGTCGCCGACGGCCAGCTCGACGCTGCCGTCGGGCGCGAGGACGACCAGCGAGCCCCTGTGGTGTCCCTCCACGAAGCCGGAGCGGACCACCTCGGCGAGGACCGGCGGCGCCGACGGTACGGCGGTGGTGCTGGAAGAGGACGAGGAGGACATCGGCGGCCTTCCGGGGGCAGGGGACCCGCGCCGGAGGGATCGCCGCGGCGGGAAGGGCCTCGGCAAGCCTCAGGTGAGCAGGTCGTCGACTTGAGCTTCGCCTTCACGGTACCTGCGGGCGATCTCGGCACTGCAATCGTCGGCGGTCCGCTGCAGCAGCCGGCGTCGGTGCGACACCTGCTCCTCGTATCCGAGCAGCCGGGCCATCGCCGACCGCAGCTCCTCGTCCGTGCGGGCCTCGAGGTCGGAGAGGCCGACCTCGTCGAGCATCTCGGACGCGAGCCGCCGGTACTCCTCGCCGCGCGGCGTGGAGAGCGTGACGTGACGCGCCGAGGAACCACGCCGGGACGGCGCGTCGGCGAGGAACAGCCGGTCGCCGACCAGCCGGTCGACCACCGGTGTGCCCTTCGCCCCGGGGTCGCTGCGGCGGGCCAGCTCGGCCCGCAGGATGTCGACGCGGCCCTGAACCAGCCTCCGCACATAGCTCAGGTCGGCCTCGTCGCGCTGCGAGTCGCGGCGCAGTGTGCGCAGCTCGGGCAGGCGCAGTGCGGTGAGATCGTGCTGCGGATGCTCGGGCAGCTCCGCGCCGCCGCGCTGCCGCGGCGGCCGTGCCGTCGCGACGCCCTGCGGCAGACTGATCGGTACGGGACCGAGCGACTGCCCGGTGCCAGAAGTGGTCATGTGCGTATGTCCGTCCCCTCGACCGGTGCACGGGCTCCCCGGGCCCGAAGGGCCGAGGGGTTTGCACCGCCTTGGTGCATGGTGCCACTCCGATACGCCCTGATGCAGTCGCATCGCACCCGTTCGGCCCTGAATGGCGGCCCGGACGGCCCCTATAGGTTGCTCTCCATGCGAGCAGTGGTACAGAGGGTGGACGGCGCGAGCGTCGTGGTGCCCGGCGAGTCGGGACCGGAAACCGTCGGTGAGATCACCGGCGAAGGGCTGTGTGTGCTGGTGGGGGTCACCCACGAGGACACCGAGGAGAAGGCGGCCCAACTGGCCAGGAAACTGTGGTCGGTTCGTATGCTCGAGAATGAGAAGTCCTGCTCGGACGTGGACGCGCCCCTGCTGGTGATCTCGCAGTTCACCCTCTATGGGGACGCCCGAAAGGGCCGCCGCCCCACCTGGAACGCGGCGGCGCCCGGCCCGGTCGCCGAGCCGCTCGTCGACGAGGTGGTGGCGCAACTGCGGGCGCTCGGCGCGCAGGTGGAGACGGGCCGGTTCGGAGCGAAGATGCGGGTCTCGCTCACGAACGACGGCCCGTTCACCGTGCTGATCGAAGTGTGAGGCGGAGGGGGACGGCCGGGGTCAGGGCTCGACGACCGTCTCCTGAGCGGCGGCCGTGTCCCCGGCCCGCAGCTCGGCGTCCACCGGCACGTTGCGCTTCACCAGCGCGAGAGCGATGGGCCCCAGCTCGTAGTGGCGGGCGGACGTCGTGACGAAGCCCAGCTGGCGGCCCTCCTCGCCCTCGGAGGCGAGGCGGACCGGGGTCCCCGGCACGGGCAGGTGCACCTCACTGCCGTCCAGGTGCAGGAAGACCAGACGGCGCGGCGGCTTCCCCAGGTTGTGGACGCGCGCCACGGTCTCCTGGCCGCGGTAGCAGCCCTTCTGCAGATGCACGGCGCTGCCGATCCATCCCAGCTCGTGCGGGATGGTGCGGTGGTCGGTCTCGAAGCCGAGCCGCGGCCGGTGGTTCTCCACCCGCAGCGCCTCGTACGCCAGGATCCCCGCGGCCGGTCCGGCCCGGTGTGCGTACGCCTCGAGGTCGGCGCGCGGCAGGAACAGGTCCCGCCCGTGCGCGGTCTCCCGTACGACGACACCGTCCGGGACCTCGGCGATGGACCCGGCCGGCAGGTGGACGACGGCGAAGTCGTCACTGCGGTCGGCGACCTCGGCCTTGTAGAAGAACTTCATCGACTCCAGGTAGGCGAGAAGCGCCTCCCGCGTGCCCGGTTCGACGTGCGCCCAGACCGTCTCGCCGTCGTCGACGAGATACAGCGCGTGCTCGATGTGGCCGTGCGCTGAGAGGATCAGCGCCTCGGTGGCCTGCCCGGGGGGCAGCTCGCTCACGTGCTGGGTGAGCAGCAGATGCAGCCAGCTCAGCCGTTCCTCGCCGCTGACCGTGATGACACCGCGGTGCGACAGGTCGACGAAGCCCTTGCCGTCGGCTAGGGCTCGCTGCTCACGGAACAGGTCGCCGTAGTGCGCGGCGACCCCTTCGTCACGTCCTTCGGCAGGGACCGCGCCGGGCAGGGACAACAGAGGGCTGGTCGGTGACATGGCCCCAGCCTACGACTCGGCCCGTACCGCCTTCACGGTGCATTCGCGGCAGCGGCCGAAGATCGCGAAATGCTTCATGTCCGTGTCGAAGCCGAACGTGTCGCGGAGCTTGGCGGTGAACTCCGCGGCGATCTCGACGTCCGCCTCGATCACGTCCGTGCAGTCGCGGCACACCAGGTGGAGATGGTGGTGCCGGTCGGCGAGGTGGTAGGTGGGCGCGCCGTGCCCGAGATGGGCGTGCGAGACCAGGCCCAGCTCCTCGAGCAGCTCCAGCGTCCGGTAGACGGTGGAGATGTTCACGCCGGACGCGGTCTTGCGCACCTCGCCGAGGATGTCGTCCGGGGTGGCGTGCTCGAGGGTGTCGACGGCCTCGAGGACAAGCTGGCGCTGCGGGGTCAGCCGGTAGCCGCGCTGCCGCAGATCGCTCTTCCAGTCGGTGCTCACCACGCCCCCAGTGTAGGCGGCGGGCCCGCGCCCACTCGAGGAACTACTTGAAGAACGCGATGCCGTCGTCGGGCAGGTCGCCGAGGTCCTTGGCCCACGACTCGACCTGCTCGGGCGTGACGACCTTCTTCAGGTGCGCCGACATGTACGGACGCAGCGGCACCTCGGGGGTGGCCTTCTCGCCGACCCACATCAGGTCGCTCTTGACGTACCCGTACAGACGCTTTCCGCCGCTGTACGGGCCGGAGGCCGCGGTGCGCGCGACGGCGTCGGTCGCCAGGTCGATCTGCGGCTTCTGGTCGGCGAGCTCGCCGTACCAGATCTCCACGACGCCCTCGTCACGGACCATGACGACCTCGACCTTGCGGTCCTTGTCGATCCGCCAGTAGCCGCTCTCGCTCTCCAGCGGCTTGACCTTGTTGCCCTCGTTGTCGAGGACCCAGGAGTGCGAGACGTACTCGATGAAGTCCCGGCCGTCGTGGCTGAAGGTCACGGACTGGCCGAAGTTGCACTTCTCGGCACCGGGGAAGTCCGAAACACCCGCGCCCTCCCAGGTGCCCAGCAGGAAGGCGAGGGGGACGAGGTCCGGGTTGAGGTCGGACGGGATCTCGATCATGAGCAGCTCTGTCGATCTCTAGGGGTCTCGGGTGGTGCGGACGGCTGGTGACTACCGCTGGCCCTGGTACAGCTTCTTCACGGTCAGACCGGCGAAGGCGAGGACGCCGACGCAGACCAGAACCAGCAGAGCTTCGAAGAAAACGATCACGGGTGCTCCTCGAATGAGCGTGAAGGCAAAAGCGGGCCGGACCCCAGCTTAGTGCGCCGGGTTCCGGCCCGTTCCGCGAGGGCCCGTGTGTGGCGGTCAGCCGAGGAGCTGGTTCTGCAGGACCACGGTCTGGTGGAAGGGGACGAGCGGCGCGGTGCCCTTGCGGGAGACCACGACCAGGGCGATCGTGTCACCGGCCGTGACGTAGGCGTGCCTGACGTGCACCGGACCGCGGGGTTCGGCCTCGTCGTAGACGTAACGCTCGGTCGAGGCGATCTCGTCCTCGTTGCCGTAGGCGGTGTCGAACGAGGACATCTCCTCGACACCGGCCGGCCGCAGCGTCGTGTCGGGAGCCCCTCCCATCTGCGCCTCGAAGAAGTAGCCGGCGAGCGCCGAGGTGTGGAACCGGAGCAGGTGGATCCGTGCGGACGTGCCGTCCGGCATCGACCAGCCGCGCGCCGCGATGTGGCGCAGGCCGCCCTCGGTGAGGTGCTCGCGCATCGCCTCGCGGTGGTCGGCGCCGTACTCCTCCAGGAACCGGTCGACCGGCACCCGGCTGCGCTCGCCGCCCAGGTCCCGGTCGGGCCTGCTGCCCGCCGGCGCCGGGAGCAGCAGCGGCTCCAGGTCGGCGTAGTGGATCTCGCCGGGGTTCTCCTGCACGAGCGGGAGCGGGGCGCCGGCCGGCAGCTTCGGCCTGGAGAGCTTCGGGTACTCCCATCGTCCGTCGCTCAGCGTCGACAGACCGGGTACGTCGGTGCGCTCCTGCGCGGCGATGCCGAAGGCGGTACCGGTGCCGACCGCCGCGAAGACGACCACGGCGGCCGTCCACCGCAGCACGGCCCGCAGCTTCCGCCGGTCCCGGGGCGCGGGCGGCACGGGACCGGCGGACGGCGCGGCGTCCGCCGGCTCCGTGCCGGGCGCGGGCAGCGCGGGCTCCGTGCCCGGCACGGGTGGCGGCGATGCGGCGTCGTCCGCCGGGGCGGCTCCCTCGGGCTCCGACGCTGTCGTAGGGACGTTGACGTCGGTCACACGGACTCCCCGGGCGAGGCGATGTGGTCGAGCTGGTCGCGGACCATGTCCGCGACCCCTCTCGTGGACAGCGGCTTCGTGCCGTAGGCGTTCATGGTCACGAGCACCTCGCCGACATGACCGGTGCACATCATGGCGTCCAGCTCGAGATCGTCGATCTCGGGCATCAGATAGCACTTGGCCTTCGGGTGGCCTTCGATCTTCGGGCCCTTGCGGAACACCCCGAGCGTGTCGGCCAGCTCCTTCTGGAACGCGGCGATGTCGGTCACGGCCTTGGTGTTCTCCAGCTGGGTCAGCCGGGTCTCGACGACGAACTGGTCGCTCGCCGAGCGGTAGCTGCGGGCGGCGAGGCCCTTGATACGGAGCTTCTCGACGGCCTTGTCGTGCCGCTTGCGCTGCGCGCTCGGCAGACCGCGCGACCCCTGCTTGAGCAGTGCGACCGCTCGTTCCGCACCGAGCACGCTGTCGTTTCCGTACTCGTCGACATCCGGTCCCAGCGACCAGAAGCCCGGCACCGGCAGCAGCTGGGCTGCCAGGCCGGTGGGCTCCAGGGGCGGGACGTCGAGGTTGGGGTCCTCGGCGGGAGCGGCCCACAGGACGGTCGGGGCGGTGCGGTCCGCGCCGGCCAGTGCCGACCGGCCCCAGACCCCGGCGCCGGCGACGACCGCCAGGCCCACGGCCGCCGCCAGAAGCCTCACGGGGTAGCGGCGCCGCGACCGCCCCGGGACCGTCTGCGCCTCTGCCTGATCCATCTGCTCTGCCTGCTCTGTCACAACCGCTCCAACTGACGCTTGGCGAGCGACTTCAAATCCTTCTCGTCGATCGGCCCCGAGTTGTTCCTATAGGTGATCAGCATCACGATGTCGCCGCGCCAGGCCACCGCCATGCCCTCGTACAAGGGCTCGTAACCGGGCTCGCGGTGAGGCTCGTCGAATATGTAGGTGCGGCCGTTCGCGCTGCCGGGGATCGGCTCGCCCTCGTTGCCCGCCCAGTCGTCCTCGCCGAGATAGGACTGCTGTCCCTCACCGAAGCTCTCCGCGTTGATCTGGACGGCTTCCCGGAACTGCACCAGCCTGATGTCGACGTAGACCTTGCCGCCCTTCGACCAGCTGACGGTCGCGGACCGGCGGAAGTCGTTCATGGCCAGGTCCTGGAACATCTCGCCCTCGTACTCGAACCAGGTCGCGAACGAGTACAGGTCCTCCCAGTCCGGCTTCTGCTCGTGCTTCGCGCCCTTGGGCTTCGGGAGCAGCAGCTGCCGCAGATCACCGTCGGTCTTCACCCAGCGGTTCACCGACATGGACCGTGCCGTGGTGTTCCGGTTCGCCTGGACCGGCTTCGGCGTCCTGATGTCCGGCTGCGAGAGGGCCGGCAGCGGCGTGGGCTCGCGGTGGTACTGAACGGCGTAACCGGTGACCGTCCCCGCCACGGCACCGAGCACCGCGGCTGCGGCGATCAGCAGCGTCGTCCGGCCGCGACGGCGCGTCCGCACCGGTCCGGCGGGTACGGCGGCTGCGGCCGGTTCCGGTTCGTCGACCGGGACCGGGACCGGTATCGGGGCCGCCGGTGGCGTGTCGGGTGCCGGGTCCGCCGGCACGTTGTCGGCATGCGTGTCCAAAAGGGGTCCCCCCTGAGACCTGAGGCACGGATTCCGTATCCGCGCGCACAGGGCAGACCACGCCCGGACGACCATGGTTGTAGCGGCGCGCATTACAGTTCGGCATATGGCGAAGAAGCTCGTGATCAAGGTGACCGCCGGTGCCGACGCACCCGAGCGCTGCTCCCAGGCCTTCACGGTCGCGGCCGTGGCCGCGGCCAGCGGCGTGGAGGTCTCGCTGTGGCTGACCGGGGAGTCCGCGTGGTTCGCACTGCCCGGACGCGCTGCCGAGTTCGAGCTGCCGCACGCCGCGCCGCTGCCGGAGCTGATCGAGTCGATCCAGGCGGGCGGACTCATCACGCTGTGCACCCAGTGCGCGGCGCGCCGGGACATCACGGAGAAGGACGTCCTCGACGGCGTACGGATCGCGGGCGCGCAGGTGTTCGTCAGCGAGATCATGCCGGAGGGCGTGCAGGCCCTCGTCTACTGACGCGGCGGCCGCCGCTTGCCGTCGAGCTCGTCCCACCACTCGTCGGACTTCGGGTCGCCCGACGGGTCGTCCCACCAGCGGTCCTCAGGACCCCGCCGGTTGGCGACCATCGCGGCGACCGGCGGAATGACCATGGCGACGAGACACATGGCGACGGCGGCCGGCACGGACCACAGCCGCACGACGGCCCAGGCGGAGACGAAGAGGACGAGGCATCCGCCCATCATCAGGAAGTAGTTGCGGCGCCGTCGCGCGTACATGCCTTCAGCGTACGACCGCCACACGGCGCCGGGTACGACCGAAGGACCGCACCTCGTTCCCGGTAAGCGTCCAACCCCCAGGAGGTGCGGCCCTTCGGCCGGTCAACGGACTCAGACGGCGATCGCGACCTCGGCGAGGCCGCCCGTCTGCGCGACGACCGTACGGTCCGCCGTGCCGCCCGGGACGAGGGCGCGCACGGTCCACGTGCCCTCGGCCGCGTAGAAACGGAACTGTCCGGTCGCGGAGGTCGGGACCTCCGCGGTGAACTCACCGGTCGAGTCCAGCAGACGGACGTAGCCCGTCACCGGCTCGCCGTCGCGGGTCACCTGGCCCTGGATCGTGGTCTCACCGGGCTTGATCGTCGAGGCGTCCGGGCCGCCGGCCTGCGCTCCACACATGCTGCTCTCCTACGGGAAGGTCTGGCGGGTTACTTGTTGGCACCGAGCTCGATCGGCACACCGACGAGGGAGCCGTACTCGGTCCACGAGCCGTCGTAGTTCTTGACGTTCTCCTGGCCGAGGAGCTCGTGCAGTACGAACCAGGTCAGCGCGGAGCGCTCGCCGATGCGGCAGTACGCGATGGTGTCCTTCGACAGGTCGACCTGCTCGTCCTCGTAGAGGGCCTTGAGCTCCTCGTCGGACTTGAAGGTGCCGTCGTCGTTGGCGTTCTTGGACCACGGGATGTTGCGGGCGCTGGGCACGTGGCCCGGGCGCTGCGACTGCTCCTGCGGGAGGTGCGCCGGGGCGAGCAGCTTGCCGCTGAACTCGTCGGGCGAGCGCACATCGACGAGGTTCTGGCTGCCGATCGCGGCGACGACGTCGTCACGGAAAGCGCGGATGGACTTGTCCTGCGGCTTGGCCTTGTACTCGGTCGCCTCACGGACCGGCACCTCCGCGACCAGGTCGCGGGAGTCCAGCTCCCACTTCTTGCGGCCGCCGTCCAGCAGGCGGACGTCGCCGTGGCCGTAGAGCTTGAAGTACCAGAAGGCGTAGGAGGCGAACCAGTTGTTGTTGCCGCCGTAGAGGACGACGGTCGAGTCGTTCGCGATGCCCTTGGCCGACAGGAGCTTCTCGAAGCCCTCCTGGTCGATGAAGTCACGGCGGACCGGGTCCTGGAGGTCCTTGGTCCAGTCGATCCGGATCGCGTTCTTGATGTGGTTCTTGTCGTACGCCGAGGTGTCCTCGTCGACCTCGACGATGACGACCTTCGGGTCGTCGATGTGGGCCTCGACCCAGTCGGCGTCTACCAGGACGTCGCTGCGGCTCATGGTGGTTCTCCTCCGGGGCAGTGTGCGGCGGTGGTGCGCGAGGGGTTGTGCGCAGGGGGTGTGCGGGTACGCGGAACGGCGTCGATCAGCACGGGGCGGCCCTGACGAACGGTCGAAGGGCCAGGGGATACGGGGCAGTGCTCCCGCTCAGACAGGGCGACAGAGCATGGCGGCGACGCGGCACAGGTCAACTGCCCGCCGCTTCGTGAGATCCGCCTGTCGCTGCTTCATGGGACCGATCGTAGGGACGAGTCGGGCACCGTGTCACCGGCGTGTCGTATGTTGAGACGCGATCGTCCACTATGCGATACCCGCACGGGCCGGGAGGCCCACGGGAAGGCGTACCGAGTGACCTGGGGCACACATCCTCCTGCTCGGCGGACGTGTTCGTCTCACCATGCGGCCGATGCGGTTCCCATCGGGCTCAGCCCGCCAGTTCGACGTCCTTGCCGGTGACCGTGATCACGACGCCCTCGGGTGTGGCCTCGACCTTCTCCAGCGTCAGGCCCGCCGGCAGCCCGCCCAGCTTCCGGTCGAAGTCCGTCTTCTTGCGGATCTCCCCCTCGAGCCCGGGGATCCCCTCGCCCGGCACCTTGTCGGCGCGCACCCGGATCGTGTCCCCGCCGACGATGGTCACGGTCGACACGACACTGCGGGTGATCTTCCCGAACAGGGGCAGCGTGACCGAACCGGTCACCCTCACCTTGCCGTTCTGGCCGTAGGTGACGGTGACATCGTCGTCGGCGGCCTTCGTGAGGTCCTCGTAGGTGATCCGGGCGGTGCCCTCGGCCCGCGCGGCGGTCGCGGTCGCGTACCCCTCGCCCACCCGGACGTCGAACAGGTCGGCGGTCATCTCGTCGATCCGCACCGGCCGGCCCGCCGCGCTGGTCTCGATGCCGATGAGCCGGATCTCGACCTCGTCGAACTCCCTGTCCATCGCCTGGGTCAGGAACGGGAAGCCCTTGACGGACACGTCCGTCGAGTCGGCCGTCCCCTCCTGGACCTTGATCCGCTCCGCCGCCTCCGACTCGGCCATGTTGACCGCGATCCGGTCGGCCACGACGAAGAGAGCACCGAGAACGACGGCGACGACCAGCAGTATTCGCAGTGCACGCATGTGTTCGGTGTCCCCCCACCTGTCTGACCACGACGTCCGTGGCCTGGACCAGTCCGGACGACACCTGCGCATTGATCGACGCCCGGCGGACGCCGATGGTTCCGAACCTGCCCGCCGGACCGGCGGCTATGCGAGCGCGCGGCCGATCAGATACACCGCCGGAGCCGCCGCCGTCAGCGGAAGCGCCACGCCCGCCGTCATGTGGACGAAGCGGGAGGGGTAGTCGTAGCTCGCGACGCGCAGGCCGATCAGCGCGCACCCGCCGGCCGCGATGCCCAGCAGGGCTCCGTCGGCGCCCATGCCGGCGACCTGGCCGGCCGCGATGCCCGCACCGGCGGCCGCCACCAGGGACAGCACGACGGAGCCGATCCCGCGCAGCGGCAGCGCACGGGCGAGCGTGGCCACGGCGACGGCCAGCGCGGCGACGACCACCGCGTCGTCCACGGCGGCGAGATGACCGGTCGCGAGGATGGCGAAGGCCGCGGAGGAGACGGTCGCCATCAGCCCGTACATCCGCTCGTCCGCCCCGGCACGGCTGCGCAGCTGGAGGACGAGCGTCAGCAGCACCCACACGCCGAGCGCACCGATGATCGCGACGGCAGCGTTCCCCTCGCCCGAGGCGAGCAGCGCGGCGTCGGCCGCGACACCGCCGAGGAACGCGAGCGCGATGCCCTGGCGGGCGGGCCACATGCCGTTCAGCCGGAACCAGCCTGCCGCCGTGACCGCCTGGAGCAGCACCAGCGGCACCAGCAGCGCGTACGGCCCGACGGCAGCGCCACCGGCGAGCAGCAGGGCCAGCACGGCGGTCAGCCCGGCGGGCTGCATGCCCGGGGCGATGACCGGCGAGCGGCCCTCGGCACGGGCGCGCTGCGCGTCGGTGATCCTGGCGTTGCCGCCGACCGTGGGCGCGCTGTACCCGGCGTCGGCCACGGACTGCGGCCCGGGCGTCTCGCGCGCCGCGCCGGAGGTGCGGCCGGGGGCGGCGGCCTCCGGCGGCAGCGGCAGCGACCTGGGAGAGACCGGCGGCAGATACGCGGTCCCGTCAGCGGCGTTCCCCGGGGGCGCCTGGTGCGCCTGGTGCGCCGAGGCATGTGCCGCACCGTGCGCCTGGCCGGCCGCACTCTCCCCGTACGCCTGGCCGATCGAGCCCTGCCCGTACGCCGCCGGGTCCGCGGGCCACGCGGTCCGCCCGTACGCCGCCGGAGCGTCCGTCGCGGGCTGCTCCGGGCGCAGGACCGGCTGGTACTGGGTGTCCCACGTCTCGCCCTGCCAGGTCTGCGCCGCGTCGTCGGCGGCCTGCGGCTGCTGCGCGTACGGCTCCTCGTGGGACTGCGGGTGCGGGTACGGCGGCTGCCCGTACGGGTACTGCTGATCGCTGCTCATGCTGTGCGGTTCACCCTCCTGCGAACGGCGGAAGCACCTCGACCGTGCCGCCCTCGGCAAGCCGTACGGTCTCATGACTCCGGGTCCCGACCGGGGCACCGTCGACGAGGAACGAACACCGCTGGAGTACCCGCGTCAGCTCCCCCGGGTGCCGCTCGCGGACCGCGTCGAGCGCCTCCGCGAGGGTTCCGGCCGCGTACGGCTCCTCCGCGACCCCGGCCGCCGCCTTGGCCGCGGCCCAGTAGCGGATGGTTCCCGCTGCCATAGCGGCACTCCTCTCGTTCGTGTGCGCGCCGCTCACCATGATGGGCTATCCGGCGGTGAGCCAGGCGCCCAGGCGGCGCAGCAGCGCCTCGTCAGCCGCGTTCTCCGCGTGCCCCATGCCCGGCTCCAGCCACAGCTCGGCCGCCCCCTCCTCGGCGGCGGCGGCCAGCATCCGCGGGTGGTCGAGCGGGAAATAGGGATCGCTGTCGCCGTGCACGATCAGCAGCGGCACCGGCGCGATCAGCGGCACGGACTCCACAGGGGACAGCGGAACCGGGTCCCAGTCCCGGTGGTGGATACGGGTACGGAACCCGTAGCGGCCGACGACCCGGCCCGCGGGCCGGGTCACCACCCAGTGCAGGCGCCGCATCGGGGCCGTACCCCGGTAGTACCACCGGGCGGGCGCGCTCACCGAGACGACCGCGTCCGTGCGTGCCTCGGTGCGCCCCTCGTGCATCCGTGAGCCGTACAGCGCCGCGTGCCGCAGCACCACGGAGCCCCCCATCGAGAACCCGACCGTCACCACCCGCCCGTAGCCCAGGGAACGCGCCCACTCGACGGCCGCCGCCAGATCCAGCACCTCACGGTCGCCCACGGTGGACCGCCCGCCGGAGCGGCCGTGGCCCCGGAAGGAGAAGGTCACGACCGCCGCGTACCGCGTGAAGGTCCGTGCGGCGCGGCGCACCGCGGGCCGGTCCACCGAACCGGTGAAACCGTGCGCGACGACGATCGCGGTGTCCGTCGGACCGGCCGTGGACGGCTCGTGGAACGCCTCGATACGGACCCCGTCCGACGTCGTCAGAGTTGCGCGCCGGGGTCCGGAAGTGATCCTTGATACGTCCACAGTGTGAAAACGGCCCTCTCCCGCGGAACTCATGTGGGCTATTCTGCTGGGCAGAGGATCCGGGCAAAGCAGCCCCCGGGTCCTTTTGTGTTTTCCGGCCGTTGTTACAGGCTGGTGAACAAAGCCTCACAAAGGCTCTCCGGCGCGAGAGAGCCGCCGTACGAAGCAGTGCACGTCCTCGCAGGGACCGAGGAGGAACCGACGTCATGGACGAGCGATCCGACGAGCCAGGCCGACCCGCCGCACGCAGGACGAACAGGGCAGGTGAGAGGCGATGAGCTCTCTGCTGCTCCTCACCAACGCACTCCAGCCGTCTACGGAGGTGCTCCCCGCCCTCGGGCTGCTCCTGCACAACGTACGGGTGGCCCCCGCCGAGGGACCGGCCCTCGTGGACACCCCCGGGGCCGACGTGATCCTCGTCGACGGCCGCCGCGACCTGCCGCAGGTGCGGTCGCTGTGCCAGCTGCTGCGGTCCACCGGCCTCGGCTGCCCGCTGATCCTCGTCGTCACCGAGGGCGGCCTCGCGGCCGTCACCGCGGACTGGGGCATCGACGACGTACTCCTCGACACGGCGGGACCCGCGGAGGTCGAGGCGCGGCTGCGGCTCGCGACGGGACGCCGGCAGATCACCTCCGACGACTCGCCGATGGAGATCCGCAACGGCGACCTGTCGGTCGACGAGGCGACGTACAGCGCCAAACTCAAGGGCCGGGTCCTGGACCTGACCTTCAAGGAATTCGAACTGCTCAAATACCTCGCGCAGCACCCGGGCCGCGTCTTCACCCGGGCGCAGCTGCTGCAGGAGGTCTGGGGATACGACTACTTCGGTGGTACGCGCACGGTGGACGTCCATGTGCGGCGGCTGCGCGCCAAACTCGGCCCGGAGCACGAGTCGCTCATCGGAACCGTCCGGAACGTCGGCTACCGATTCGTCGCCCCGGAAAAGGTCGAACGCGCGGCCGAGGAGGCCAAGGCGAAGGCGGCGAAGACGGTAGCCCGTACGGAGGACGGCTCCGGCGTCGAGGAAGCAGCCGTACGCCCTGCCCAGAGGTAGGTCACCCCGCGTAGACTTCGCGCGTGGCCAAGGTGACGCGGGACGATGTGGCGCGACTGGCGGGGACTTCGACCGCGGTCGTCAGCTACGTCATCAACAACGGACCCCGGCCGGTCGCCCCGGCCACGCGCGAGCGGGTACTCGCAGCGATCAAGGAACTGGGGTACCGGCCCGACCGGGTCGCCCAGGCGATGGCGTCCCGGCGCACCGACCTCATAGGCATGATCGTGCCCGACGCCCGGCAGCCGTTCTTCGCGGAAATGGCACACGCGGTCGAACAGGCGGCGGCCGAGCGCGGGAAAATGGTCCTCGTCGGCAATTCCGACTACCGCGACGAGCGCGAGGTCCACTATCTGCGGGCCTTCCTCGGCATGCGGGTCTCGGGACTGATCCTCGTCAGCCAGGGCATGAGCGAGCGGGCCGCGGCGGAGATCGAGGCGTGGGACGCGCGGATCGTGCTGCTGCACGAGCGCCCCGAGGCGATCGACGACGTCGCGGTCGTGACCGACGACATCGGCGGCGCGCAGCTCGCCACCCGGCACCTGCTGGAGCACGGGCACGCGTACGTCGCCTGTCTCGGCGGCGTCGAGTCGACCCCGTCGGTCGGCGACCCGGTGGCCGACCACGTCGAGGGCTGGCGGCGGGCGATGCTCGAGTCGGGGCGCTCTGTGGAAGGCCGGCTCTTCCAGGCGCCGTACAACCGGTACGACGCCTATCAGCTCGCGCTGAAGCTGCTGTCCGGTCCGGACCGGCCGCCGGCGATCTTCTGCTCCACGGACGACCAGGCCTTCGGCGTCCTGCGGGCGGCGCGTGAGCTGCGGATAGACGTACCCGGCGAGCTGGCGGTGGCCGGCTTCGACGACGTCAAGGAGGCGGCCCTGACGGACCCGCCCCTGACGACGATCTCCTCCGACCGCCCGGCGATGGCCCGCGCGGCGGTCGACCTGGTCCTGGACGACGGCCTGCGGGTGGCGGGGTCGCGGCGCGAACGGGTCAAGCTGTTCCCGTCGGGCCTGGTGATCCGCCGGTCCTGCGGGTGCGGGACGCCGGTCTAACGGGGGGGCGCTGAGCGGGCGGGGCGCCTGCGGCGGGCTTGTCCCCCACCCCGACCCTTCCCGAAACCGGGGCAAGCCCCGGACCCCGAAACACCGCGCTCCGCGCGGTGTTTCGGGGGCTCCGCCCCCGGGCCCCCGCGCCTCAAACGCCGGCGAGGCTGATCTCGCGGAGCGAAACCCAGCCCGGCCGGCGTTTGGGGCCACCGCGGGAGCGCGGCACCGGGGTACGGATCCGGGCGGAGCCCGGTTTCGGGAAGGGCGGGCGGGGTGGGGGAACAGCCCGCGTCCCGCGACCGCACCCTTTATAAGGGGCATACACGGTTCTGTCGGGCTTCTCAGCACCGCCTCAGACCGTTCTCATCTACGCCCCCGACAGTCGTTCCCATGACGGACAACTCTCACCGCAGCGACACCCACGCCTATCCCCCGCCGCCTCCCTACACCCCGGCACCCCCGGTGTCGCCGGTGCCCCCCGCGCCCCCCGCGCACCGGGCCAGGGCCAAGCGCCCCGTCGCGCTGATCGCCGCCGTCGCGATCGTCGCCGCGGCCATCGGCGGCGGCACCTCCGCGCTGGTCGGCGAGCTCGCCGGCGACACCGGCGGCAGCGGCTCCAGCCCCGTCGCGACCGGCACCAACGTCTCGCAGAGCAGCAAGGGGACCGTCGCCGGCGTCGCCCAGGCCGTCTCGCCGAGCATCGTCGAGATCAACGCCACGTCGAACACCGGCCGGTCCACCGGCTCCGGCGTGATCATCACGTCGGACGGCGAGATCGTCACCAACAACCACGTCGTCTCCGGCGCCGACAGCATCAAGGTGCGGCTCAGCGACGGCAGGACGTACGAGGCGGACGTCCTCGGCACGGACCCCGGCAAGGACCTCGCCCTGGTCAAGCTTCAGGACGCGTCCGGCCTGAAGGCCGCAGCGCTCGGCGACTCGAGCAAGGTCGAGGTCGGCGACGAGGTCGTCGCGATCGGCTCGCCCGAGGGCCTGACCGGCACGGTGACCAGCGGCATCGTCTCCGCCCTCGACCGGGACGTCACCGTCGCCAAGGACGAGGAGCAGCCGCAGCAGCAGGACCCCCGGCAGACCTGGCCCTTCGAGTTCGGCGGGCAGCAGTTCAACGGCGACACCGGCGACTCGACGACCACCTACAAGGCGATCCAGACCGACGCCTCCCTCAACCCCGGCAACTCCGGCGGCGCGCTGATCAACATGAACGGCGAGATCATCGGCATCAACTCCGCCATGTACTCGCCGAGCTCCGCCACCGGCTCGACGGCCGGCAGTGTCGGCCTCGGCTTCGCGATCCCGGTCAACACGGTCAAGGCCGACCTGGACAGCCTCCGCTCCGGCGACGGCAACTGAGCGCGTGCGAGGCTTGGCCCATGACTGAAGGCGAGCGCGAGCGCATCCTGATCGTCGACGACGAGCCTGCCGTACGCGAGGCGCTGCAGCGTTCCCTCGCGTTCGAGGGGTACGACACGCAGGTCGCCGTCGACGGCGTCGACGCGCTCGCCCGGGCCGAGTCGTACGCGCCCGACCTGATCGTCCTGGACATCCAGATGCCCCGCATGGACGGCCTGACCGCGGCCCGCCGGATGCGGGCCGGGGGTTCGACCGTGCCGATCCTGATGCTCACGGCGCGCGACACGGTCGGCGACCGTGTCACCGGTCTCGACGCCGGCGCGGACGACTACCTGGTCAAGCCGTTCGAGCTGGACGAGCTGTTCGCCCGCATCCGGGCGCTGCTGCGACGCAGCTCGTACGCGTCGGCGGCCGGCACGGAGACGGCGGACGAGAACGTGCTGGCCTTCGCCGATCTGCGGATGGACCTCGCGACCCGTGAGGTCACCCGGGGCACGCGCCGGGTGGAACTGACCCGTACCGAGTTCACACTGCTCGAACTGTTCCTGGCGCACCCGCGTCAGGTGCTCACGCGCGAGCAGATCCTCAAGTCGGTCTGGGGCTTCGACTTCGAACCGAGCTCCAACTCCCTGGACGTGTACGTCATGTATCTGCGGCGCAAGACGGAGGCCGCCGGCGAACCCCGGCTCGTCCACACGGTGCGCGGCGTGGGATACGCGCTGCGGACCGGCGGCCCCGAATGACGAACAGGTTCCGCGCGCTCCCCCTGCGCTCCCGGCTGGCGCTGCTGGCGGCGACGGCGGTGGCGGTCGCCGTCGCGGTCGTCTCGACGGCATGCTGGTTCGTCGTGCGCGGCAAGCTGTACGACGCGGTCGACGACAAGCTGCTCACCAGGGCCGAGAGCCTGAACCTGCGGGCCGTGAGCGTCGAGCTCACCCTGCGCGGCTGCCCGCAGACCGCCGTGCCGCAGAACCAGTTCGCCCCGCCGCGCGACTACTACTACCAACTGGTACGGGCCGACGACGACCGGCCCTGCGTCTTCGCCGCCGACTCGGTCGGAACGGTCCGCGTCGAGGACGGCGACCAGGCGGTGGCGCGACAGGCGGATCCCCGGATCAAGAGCTACCGCGACGGGACGGACACCGAGGGGAACCCCGTGCGGGTGCTGACCGTCGCGGCGTCCGTGGACGCGGGCAACGCGGTCGTACGGGACACCGCCCTGATGATCGGCGTACCGCTCGGCGAGACCGAGCGCACCCTGAACGACCTGGCCCTGCTGCTGCTCGCCGTGTCCGGCATAGGCGTGGTGGGCGCGGGGGCCGCCGGGCTGGCCGTCGCACGCACGGGTCTGAGGCCCGTCGACCGGCTCACGGGCGCCGTCGAGCACATCGCCCGCACCGAGGACCTGAACGTGCGCATCCCCGTCGACGGGGAGGACGAGATCGCCCGGCTGTCCCGGTCGTTCAACGCGATGACCGCCGCGCTGGCGTCGTCGCGCGACCTCCAGAAGCAGCTGATCGCGGACGCGGGCCACGAGCTGCGCACTCCGCTGACGTCGTTGCGGACGAACATCGAGCTGCTCGCCCGGAGCGAGGAGACCGGCCGGGCGATCCCGGCGGACGACCGCCGCGCGCTGCTGGCCTCGGTCAAGGCGCAGATGACCGAGCTGGCCGCGCTCATCGGTGACCTGCAGGAGCTCTCGCGGCCGGACGTGGGCGCGAGCGGACGGGTGCAGGTGGTGGCGCTGCACGAGATCGCGCGGACGGCTCTCGACCGGGCCCGGCTGCGCGGGCCGGAACTGACCTTCACGGCCACGCTGGAGCCGTGGTACGTACGGGCCGATCACGCCGCGCTGGAGCGGGCGCTGGTGAACATCCTGGACAACGCGGTGAAGTTCTCGCCGCCCGGCGGTGAGGTCGAGGTGGGCCTGCGGGCGGGTGAACTGTGGGTGCGCGACCACGGGCCCGGCATCCCGCCGGAGGAACTGCCGCACGTCTTCGAGCGGTTCTGGCGCTCGCAGTCCGCCCGTGCGCTGCCCGGTTCTGGGCTCGGGCTGTCGATCGTGGCCCGTACGGTCCGGGAGGCCGGCGGCGACGCCACGCTGACGCCCGCCGAGGGCGGCGGCACCCGGGCCGTTATCCGGCTGCCGGGCGCGGCGAGCCCACCGCCTGCGATGCCCTGACGTGCCGGCGGGCACCGCAGGCGTCACGGGCGGCGTCGCTCGTGCCGTACGCGGGCGCATGCCGTACGCGGCGCTTGTCGACGACCCACCGGCGGCGCGCCCCGGCACCCGCTACGGTCGTGTACATGCAGCCTCAACATCCTTAACAGGCCCCCGTCCCGCCGCACCCGCCCGT
This sequence comes from Streptomyces peucetius, assembly GCF_025854275.1. NCBI lineage: Bacteria > Bacillati > Actinomycetota > Actinomycetes > Kitasatosporales > Streptomycetaceae > Streptomyces > Streptomyces peucetius. The sequence continues at coordinate 3,701,662 of NZ_CP107567.1, forward strand.
GCCGACCGCCGCGCCCGCCCGCGGCAGGGGGCCGCTCGTGGCCGCTCTGCTGGTCGGGCTGCTGGTGGGCGGCGGAGGCGTGGGCGCCGCCTGGGCGCTGACCGGCTCGGGCGGGGGCGCGGCCGAAAGCGCCGCCGACGACGCCCGTGGCGCGTGCGACGCCCTCGCCGGTCTGGACGAGTCGAAGCTCGCGGCCAAGGGCAAGGAGGGCGAGAAGATGCTCTACCGCTTCGCGGGCGCCTACGACCTGTCCATGGCCGCCGCGGCGGGCGACTCCTCGTACAAGCCGCTCGCGGACGCCGTGACCCGGGCGAACCACCGCCGGCAGCAGGTCTTCGAGATCGACGCCGGGGTGAAGAAGGAGCTGGCAGAGGCCCGCCGGATCTGCGCGGACCTCTGACCCTCCACCCTACCGTCAGCCGTTGTGCCTGATGAGTGAGTCGACCAGCCCTGCCCGGGTGTTCGGGAAGTCCATCGGCACGATGCCCAGCCCGCGCCAGCCGCTCGCCGTGCCGTCGAGGAAGCGGTGCACGCGCGGGTTGAGGTCGTCCGAGTTCCAGCGCGGCGGCAGATACGCCGACGTGCTCACGTAGTTGACGAACAGCTTGCCCGGCTGCTGCACCGCCTTGCGCAGCTGCGCCTCGATCTTCGGGTACTTGTCCCAGGGCGGGGCGTTCCAGTCGTCCTGGATGTCGAACAGCGCGCCGTCCGCGTAACGGACGCCCGGCAGACCGCCGTTGTCGCCGAGCAGCACCACCCGGCCGCGCGCCTCGCCCAGCGCCGGGATGCCGGCGCCGATGCGGAACAGCGAACGCCAGCCGCGGGTGTCGAGGTAGTCGTCGAAGATCGCACGGAAGGTCGCGTCGCTGTCCTCGGAGTACTCCTGCTTGACCCGCATCAGCACCGTCTCCGAGGGGTGCGCGGCAAGGAAGTCCCGGCAGGCGACGAGCACATCGCCGAACATCATGTTCTGGTAGGACGGGCCGTGGTGGATGGCGAACGAGCCGCCGGTGACGCGGCACCGGATGTCGAGGAAGCGGATACCGCTGTCGAGCTGCTGGGCGATGGTGGTGTTCTGGCACTCGCTCCACGGCCCGCCGAAGCGGGCGCCCGAGTCGTGGGTGCCGGGGATCGTCAGTCGTTGCAGGGGCGTCGAGTCGGCGGCACCGGCCATCCAGTCCTGTGCGGACAGGACGCGGCGCGTCGCGGCGGTGGCGTGGGGGGCGCCGATGAGGGCGGCGGCGGACAGGGCCGCAGTGCCCGCGAGGAATCTCCGTCGGTCCATGGCGCGGAGTATGACGCGAGCACGACAATCTCCACCAGGGCTGGGACACCGAAGGGCCCGCACAGGTCCGGACCGGCCGGAAACCGCCCCTGGAACGCCTGTGGGGCGGCAGGCCACCGGCCCGCCGCCCCACCTGCTCCCCTCCTACTGCACGACCGTGATCCGGTCGGCCTTCGGCGGCGCGATCGGCGCGTCCGCCGAGGAGTTCGCCGCCAGGTAGGCGTTGAAGACGTCCAGATCGGACGCACCCACCAGCTTGTTGGTGTGCTCCTTCAGGACGGAGAAGCCGTCACCGCCGCCGGCGAGGAACTCGTTCATCGCGACCCGGTAGCTCTTCGACGGGTCGATCGGCTCGCCGTTCAGCTTCACCGAGTCCACGACGATCCGGTCGGCACCGGTCTTCGTCAGGTCCAGGGTGTACGTGAAGCCCTCCGACACCTGCAGGATCTTCGGCGACTCCTCGTTCGGGCCGCTGACCTGCTGCTGGAGCGCGGTGATCAGCTGAGCGCCGGTCAGGTCGACGACGTTCATCATGTTGGTGAACGGCTGGACCGTGAAGGCCTCCCCGTACGTCACCACACCGTCGCCCTCGCTGCCCGACGCCGCGAAGACCAGGTCCGAGCGGATGCCGCCCGGGTTCATCAGCGCCAGCTGCGCACCGCCCTTGTCGGCCGGGGCGAGGCCCTCGAGCTGCGCGTCCGCGATCAGGTCGCCGAGCGGCTTCTCCGGCGTGGTGGCGCCACGGCCGTTGATGTCCGCGGAGATGAAGCCCTGCGGGCGGTTCGCGATCGGCGCGGCCAGCTCGTTCCAGCGCGTGATCAGGTCGGTCATGTCCTGCGCCTTGGGCTGGTCGCGGCTGACCACGTGGTTCGCCGACTTCACCGACGTCCGCACGATGTCCTTGGTGCGGCGGTCGTAGGTGAGCGTGGTGTCCGTGTAGAGCTTGCCGTACGAGGACGCCGAGGTGACCATGCGCGGCTTGCCCGACGGGTCCGGGATGGTGCACACGTACGCCTGGTGGGTGTGGCCGGTGACCAGCGCGTCGACCCGGGGCGTTATGTTCTTGGCGATGTCCGCGATCGGGCCGGAGATGCCGTCGCCCGCACCCGGCGAGTCGCAGTCGTAGTTGTACGACGTCGACGCCGGCGAGCCGCCCTCGTGGATGAGCGCGACGATCGACTTCACGCCCTGGCGGTCGAGCTCACGGGCGTACTTGTTGACCGTCTCGACCTCGTCGTGGAACTCCAGGCCCTTGATGCCGTTGGCGCTGACGATGTCCGGCGTGCCCTCGAGGGTCACACCGATGAAGCCGATCCTGACACCGTTCTTCTTCCAGACGGTGTACGGCTTCAGGATCGGCTTGCCCGTCGACTTCTTGGTGACGTTGGCCGCGAGGTAGGGGAAGTCCGCGCCCTCGAACTCCTTGCCCTCCTCGTAGCATCCGTCGGTCGGGTGGCAGCCGCCGTTCTGCAGACGTGCCAGCTCGACCGCGCCCTCGTCGAACTCGTGGTTGCCCACGCCCGTCACATCGAGGTCGAGCTTGTTCAGCGCCTCGATCGTCGGCTCGTCGTGGAAGAGCCCGGACAGCAGCGGGCTCGCACCCACCAGGTCACCGGCCGCGGCCGTGACGGAGTACGGGTTGCCCTTGCGCGCCTCGCGCAGCGAGGTCGCCAGGTACTCGACGCCACCGGCCGGGATCGACTTCACCGTGCCGTCGTGCTGGATCTCGGAGACGTTGCCGGCGGAGCCGGCGGGCGGCTCCAGGTTGCCGTGCAGGTCGTTGAAGGAGAGCAGCTGCACATCGACGGTGCGGCCGTGCCCGTGCGCGGGGCCGTGGCGGTCACCGGCGGCCGCACCGGCCGGCAGGGCGGCGACGAGCGCGCCGACGGTCGCGAGCCCGGCGGCAGCCGCGAGAACCCGGCGGCTCCGTCGGGCCGCACGGTGGTTGGGAGGTGTCGCTGACATCTGTCCCCTTGTCAGTTCCAACGTGATGTGAGGGTCGAGCGGCAGCCTAGAGTCAACGCGCGTAGCGCGACAGGGGGATGCGGGTTACGACCTGGTTGCCGTCTTCCGTCAACGGGTGATTTGCCGCCTATCACCCTTACGGCGGACATATTTACGCAGAAACGTCACCGCACAGGTGGCCGCCGCAAGTGTGTACGCCATGAACAACGACACGGCGGCCGCAGCCGCCCGCGTACCCGCCCAGGGCTCGGGCACAGAACTGCCGTCCGGCTTCTTCGACCTCGTCGACGAACTCAAGACGATCGTGCGGGGCGCGCACGTGCGGACCCAGCTCAAGGTGAACACCGAGATGATCGGCATGTATTGGGAGATCGGCGCAGCACTTCTGCAACGCCGGCAGCAGGAGGGGTGGGGCACCAAGATCATCGACAGGGTCGGCGTCGAACTGCGGACCGCGTTCCCGAACCAGCGCGGCTTCTCGACCCGCAGCCTGCACTACATGCAGAAGATGGGCCCGCCTGTGGCCCGAGCCAATTGTGCAGCAGACCGCTGCACTTCGGGCAGCTGGGCTTCTACGTGTCCGTCGTCGACGACCTCGTCAGGGACAAGGAGGTCGACGGCCCCGCCCTCGGCATCCTCATCGCGGAGAGCCGGGACCGGGCCGTCGTCGAGTTCGCGCTGCGCGGGCACAACGCACCGATGGCCGTCAGCACCTACGCCGGACTGCCGGATCAGGTCCGGGCCCTGATGCCGAGGGCCGAGGACCTGACCCGGATCGCCGACGGCGTACTCGGCGCGGCGCCGGAGGACCGGTGAGGGGCGGCGGCTCCGCCGTACCCTCGAAGCATGACGATCGACGCAGTGATTCCGGAGCCCGGCCGGCAGATCCAGTCCCTCGACGAACTCACGCCCGGGCAGGCCGAGGCAGTGCTGGAGGTACTCGCGGAGGCCGCACGGTCCGACGGGATGCAGGCCGTTTCCGAGCAGGGGCGGCTCCAGCTGCGCGGCGGGCGGCGCGAGGGCGTGCGGCACTTCCTCCTCACCGTCGGCAACCAGCTCGTCGGATACGCACAGCTGGAGGACACCGACCCCGTCGAGGCCCCGGCCGCCGAGCTCGTGGTGCACCCGGGCCACCGCGGCCGCGGACACGGGCGGGCGCTGGGCACGACGGTCCTGGACGCCTCCGGCAAGCGGCTGCGGATGTGGGCGCACGGCGGCAAGTCGGCCGCCCGGCACATGGCCCAGGTCCTCGGGCTGACGCTCTTCCGTGAACTGCGGCAGCTCCGCCGCCCCTTGAGCCCGCAGGGCATCCCCGAGCCGGTCTACCCGCCCGGCGTCACCGTGCGCACCTTCGTACCGGGCCAGGACGACGCCGCCTGGCTCGCGGTGAACGCCGCCGCCTTCGCCCACCACCCCGAGCAGGGGACGCTGGCCCAGCGGGACCTCGACGACCGCAAGGCCGAGCCGTGGTTCGACCCGAAGGGCTTCTTCCTGGCCGAGCGGGACGGGGAGATCATCGGCTTCCACTGGACGAAGGTGCACGCGGAGGAGCAGCTCGGCGAGGTGTACGTCCTGGGCATCCGCCCCGACGCCCAGGGCGGCGGCCTCGGCAAGGCCCTCACCGCGACCGGCCTGCGCCACCTCGCCGCGCAGGGCCTGCCGACCGCGATGCTCTACGTGGACGCCGACAATCCGGCGGCGCTGCGCGTGTACGAGCGGATGGGGTTCGTAACGCACGAGGTGGACCTGATGTACCGCACCGAGACCTGATCCGGCCCGGACAACGGGGAGAGAGGGCGGTGTCGTCGGCACCGTCCCCTCCGCCCCCTGCACCCGGAGACGTCCTGCACGATCGCCGTCGGCGTGAGTGGGCGTGAGTGGGCCGGAGTCGGCACGGCAGCGGCAACGTAGGAGCCCGGCCCGGTCGCAGTCGGTGACACCCCTGCTTGTGGTTCGCCGCCGCCGGGACGGCGTCGGCGGCCGGGACCGTCACTGTCATGGCCGCCGTCGCGATCGGGCTCCTCCGGCGGCCTGGACACCGCCACCGTCGTCGCCCTCGCGGGCGCGGCGTCCCGGGCGGCGTCCGGATCCTGCGCGCGCGGCACGGCCGGCGCCCCGGCGGGGCCCGCACGACTCCCCAGGGCCCCGCCACGCTTTCCCTCGCGTCATGTTCTTGTTACCGGGCATTCAGACGCCCTTGCGACCCTCGCTCAATGCAGCCTGCTGTGCCCGCCTCCTCGAACGGCAGAAAACCTCTCGCTCCGGCCCCTTCCGACGCGCCGGTGACAGCCCACGCGCGGAACAATGGGCTCATGAGCCAGCAGCCCGCCGAGGTCCCGGTCCAGCACCCCCAGCCGTCCGTCGCGTCCATAGCCGCGCACCGGCCGCACGCCGTCGCCGCCACGGTCTCCGATCTCGAGCCCGACCTCGACTCGGATCTCGACTCCTACGAGGAGGACTCCGAGTCCGCGTACGGCTCCGAGCTGCCCCAGGGGCGGTTCCTGGACCGGGAGCGCAGTTGGCTCGCGTTCAACGAGCGGGTCCTCGAACTCGCGGAGGACCCCGCCACGCCGCTGCTCGAGCGCGCCAACTTCCTCGCGATCTTCGCCTCCAACCTGGACGAGTTCTTCATGGTCCGCGTCGCCGGCCTGAAGCGCCGGATCGCGACCGGCGTCGCCACCCGTTCGGCATCCGGTCTGCAGCCCCGCGAGGTGCTCGACCTGATCTGGACCCGTTCCCGCGAGCTCATGGCCCGGCACGCCGCCTGCTTCCAGCAGGACGTCGCCCCGGCCCTGGCCGACGAGGGCGTTCACCTCATCCGCTGGCCCGACCTCACAGAGAAGGAGCAGGCCCGCCTCTTCACGCTCTTCAGGCAGCAGATCTTCCCGGTCCTGACCCCGCTGGCCGTGGACCCCGCGCACCCCTTCCCGTACATCTCGGGGCTCTCGCTCAACCTCGCCGTCGTCGTGCGCAACCCGGTCAGCGGCCATCGCCACTTCGCCCGGGTCAAGGTCCCGCCGCTGCTCTCCCGCTTCCTGGAGGCCTCGCCCCAGCGGTACGTCCCGCTGGAGGACGTCATCGCGGCGCACCTCGAAGAGCTCTTCCCCGGCATGGAGGTGCTGGCCCACCACATGTTCCGGGTGACCCGGAACGAGGACCTGGAGGTCGAGGAGGACGACGCGGAGAACCTCCTCAAGGCCCTGGAGAAGGAGCTCATGCGCCGCCGCTTCGGCCCGCCGGTGCGCCTGGAGGTCGAGGAGTCGATCGACCCGTACGTCCTCGACCTGCTGGTGCGCGAGCTGAAGGTCTCCGACGCCGAGGTGTACCCGCTGCCCGGGCCGCTGGACCTCACCGGTCTGTTCGGCATCTCGGCGCTGGACCGGCCGGAGCTGAAGTTCCCCAAGTACGTCGCCGGCACCCACCGCGACCTCTCCGAGGTCGAGTCCGCGTCCGCCCCCGACATCTTCATGGCGCTGCGCGAACGGGACGTGCTGCTGCACCACCCGTACGACTCCTTCTCGACGTCCGTCCAGGCCTTCCTGGAGCAGGCCGCCGCCGACCCGGACGTCCTCGCGATCAAGCAGACGCTGTACCGCACCTCCGGCGACTCCCCGATAGTCGACGCGCTGATCGACGCCGCCGAGTCGGGCAAGCAGGTCCTCGTCCTCGTCGAGATCAAGGCCCGCTTCGACGAGCAGGCCAACATCAAGTGGGCGCGCAAGCTGGAGGAGTCCGGCTGCCACGTCGTCTACGGGCTCGTCGGGCTGAAGACCCACTGCAAGCTGTCGCTGGTCGTCCGCCAGGAGGGCGAGACACTGCGGCGCTACTCGCACGTCGGCACCGGCAACTACCACCCGAAGACCGCCCGGCTCTACGAGGACCTGGGCCTGCTCACCGCCGACCCGCAGGTCGGCGCGGACCTCTCGGACCTGTTCAACCGGCTGTCCGGCTACTCGCGCCGCGAGACGTACCGGCGGCTGCTGGTCGCGCCCAAGTCGCTGCGGGACGGGCTGATCTCCCGGATAAACAAGGAGATCGTCCACCACCGGGCCGGACGCCCCGCCTACGTGCGCATCAAGGTCAACTCGATGGTGGACGAGGCGATCATCGACGCCTGCTACCGGGCGGCCATGGCGGGCGTGCCGGTCGACATCTGGGTGCGCGGCATCTGCGCGATACGCCCGGGCGTGGCCGGCCTCTCGGAGAACGTCCGGGTCCGCTCGGTCCTCGGCCGCTTCCTTGAGCACTCCCGGGTCTTCGCCTTCGGCAACGGCGGCGAACCGGAAGTGTGGTTCGGCAGCGCCGACATGATGCACAGGAACCTCGATCGCCGGATCGAGGCACTGGTACGGGTCACCGACCCGGCCCACCGCGCGGCACTCAGCAGGCTGCTGGAGAGCGGCATGTCCGACACCACGTCCTCCTGGCACCTCGGCCCGGACGGCGCGTGGACCCGGCATGCGGCGGACTCCGACGGCCAGCCGCTGCGGAACGTACAGGAGATGCTCATAGACGCCCGGAGGCGCCGGCGTGCACAGCCCTGAACTTCCTCGGCCGGACACCGGGCCGGACGGCACTCTCGCGGGGACGGCGGGTGAGGCGGTGGCCCACTACCTCCACGCCCAGGCCGCCTGCTTCCTGCGCAGTCTGCGCCGGCACGGCGAGAGCGGCGCGGAGACGGCGGCGGTCGCGGAGTCGGCCCACGCGCTACGGACCGCGTCCCGCCGCATCGGCGGCACGCTGCACACGTTCCGCGCGCTGCTGGACCCGGTCTGGGCGGACGGTCTGCGTACGGAACTGGCGTGGCTGTCGACGACCCTGGCCCAGGAACACGCCTGCACGTCCCGTCTGTCCCGCCTGCTGGACGCCCTGTCCCGACTCTCGGGCACGTCACCGCTGCCCCCGGCGCGCGGCGAGGCGTTCCCGCTCCGCGGTCAGGCCGATGCGGCAGGCGACCGGACGACCGGAGCGGACACCGCGGCGCACCGTGACGCGGCCGGTTCGGCCAGCGCGGGCGACGACTCCCGGGCCGACGCCGCAGGCGTCGCGCACCACGGCGCGGGCGGGCAGCGGCCGCGCGGCGGCCGGGAAGACGTGACCGCGGCCGACATGACCGCGGCCGCCGGCGACCCGGCCCAGGTGACCGCGGCGATCAGAGCGAGCGCCGCCGCCGGCCCGCAGGGCACCCCCGAGCGCTCGGCGCGGGGTGCCGGACGGGCCGGCGCGGGCGCGCTGGCCGTGGGCGCCGCGCGGGCCGGGGCGCTGCTGGAGCGCCAGCTCACACTCGCCCGGACCCGCGCCCACTCCGCCGCGCTGCAGGCGCTGGGCTCCTCCCGCTTCCACGCGGTCGCGGACGCCGTCGCCTTACTGGCTTCCGAGCTGCCGCTCGGCCCCGCGGCCGCCGGCCCCGCCGGGGAGACGCTCGCGCAGCCCGCCCAGGCCGCCGAGCGGCGGCTCCTGGCGGCGGTCGCCGAACTGCCGCTGGGCAGGGCGGCCCACCCGTACAACGCCGAAGCGCTGTTCAGCGGCCTCGCCCCCGTCTCCGCCTCCGCCGGTGAGGCGCAGGACGCGCCCTGGCACGAGGTCCGCAGACTGCTGCGGCTGCACCGCTACGCGCAGGAGGTGCTCCACCCCGGCGCCGACCCGGTCCTGTGCCATGCGGGCCTGGTGCTGGACCGGCACCGCGACGCCGCCGAAGCGGCTGCCGCGGCGGCCGATGCCGCCCGCACGCCGCGCATCGCCCCGGCCACGGCCTACGCCCTCGGCGTGCTCCACGCCGACCAGCGGCACGAGGTCGAGGCGGCCCGGTTCGCCTTCCAGCAGGAATGGCGCCACGCCTCGGCCCGGACCACCACGTCGGTCACGGCGGTCACGGCGCCGTGACCGGCGGGGACACCGTGCTCGCCGCGGGATGCGTGCTCTGGCGCCGCTCCCCGTACGGGGGCGGCGGTCTCGAGATCTGCCTCGTGCACCGGCCGAAGTACGACGACTGGTCCCATCCCAAAGGCAAGCTGAAGCGCGGCGAGGACTCGCTCGCCGCCGCCCTGCGCGAGGTGCTGGAGGAGACCGGCCACCGCTGTGTCCCGGGCGCCCGCCTGCCCACCGTCCGCTACCTCGCGGGGGGTCGGCCCAAGCAGGTCGTCTACTGGGCCGCCGAGGCGACCACCGGCGCTTTCGCCGCCGGCGACGAGGTCGACCGCATCGTGTGGCTGCCGCCGGCCGCGGCGCGCGGCAGGCTCACCCACCCCCGTGATCGCGCACTTGTCGACGCGCTGTTGCAGGCTCTGCACACCACGTGAGCTTCCGAAGTGTGCCGTATGCCCCTCTGATGCCGATTCGCACCTCCCCGTACATCGCTCCACTACGCCCGGACGGGTGAACGTTCGAATGAGCACCGGGTCGCCGGTCACGGTTCACCTCGCGTTCACTCTCTCCCGTCGGCCGCTTCATCTCATCTGCCTAATTTCGGCCTCAGACGGTGACCGGCACGGTGCTGGTCCCCCCACCCCGACGCACGCCGCCACCGACGGCGGCAACTGGAAGGAACACCAGAAAGTGAAGCTTCAGCGCAAGAACGGGCTTCGCGCCACCGCGCTCGGCGCCCTCGCGATCTCCGGCGCCCTGGTCCTCACGGCGTGTGGTTCGGACGACAACACGGGCACCAACACCGAGGGCGGCGAGAAGACCAGCGCTGCGTCGAACATCAAGTGCGACGACGCGAAGGGCCAGATTCTCGCGGCCGGCTCGAGCGCCCAGAAGAACGCCATGGACCTGTGGGTCAAGAACTTCCAGGCCGCCTGCTCCGGCGTCGAGGTCAACTACCAGGCCATCGGCTCCGGCGGCGGCATCACCAAGTTCACCCAGGGCCAGGTCGCCTTCGCCGGCTCCGACTCCGCGCTGAAGCCGGAGGAGGTCGAGGAGTCGAAGAAGATCTGCAAGAGCGGGCAGGGCATCAACCTGCCGATGGTCGGCGGCCCCGTCGCGATCGGCTACAACCTGGACGGCGTGGACGACCTCGTCCTCGACTCCACCACGATCGCGAAGATCTTCGACTCGAAGATCAAGAAGTGGAACGACCCGGCCATCGCCAAGCTCAACCCCGACGCCAAGCTGCCGGACTCCGCCATCCAGGCGTTCCACCGCTCCGACGAGTCGGGCACGACCCAGAACCTGCACAAGTACCTCAGCGAGGCCGCCCCGGCCGACTGGAAGCACGACCCCAAGTCGAAGTCGTGGCTGGCCCCCGGTGGCCAGGCCGCCAACGGCTCCTCCGGTGTCGCCTCCCAGGTGAAGCAGACCCAGGGCTCGATCGGCTACTTCGAGCTGTCGTACGCGACCTCGCAGTCGATCTCCACCGTCAAGCTCGACACCGGTGCCGCCGCCCCGGTCGAGGCGACCAGCGAGAACGCCTCCAAGGCCATCGCCGCCGCCAAGATCAAGGGCACCGGCAAGGACCTTGCCCTGTCCCTCGACTACAAGACCAAGGCCGAGGGCGCCTACCCGATCATCCTCGTGACGTACGAGATCGCCTGCGACAAGGGCAACAAGCCGGAGACCCTGCCGACGCTGAAGGCGTTCCTCAACTACACCGCGAGCGAGGAGGGCCAGAAGGTCCTCACCGACGCCGGCTACGCGCCGCTGCCGGCCGAGATCGCGGCCAAGGTCCGCGAGATCGTCCCCACCCTGTCCTGATGGCCGGCCGGGGCCGGTCCGCACGGACCGGCCCCGGCATCCGGTGCACCGCCGCCTGGAGCCCCACGGTTCCGCAGACCGGAGACCCCGATGGATACAGCAACCACCACATCACCCCCACCGCCCCGCGCGGAGGAAGCACAGCGCACCATGCGCGGCAAGCCGCGCCCCGGTGACCGCATATTCCTGGGCCTGTCCCGGGGGGCCGGCATCACCCTGCTGGTGATCATGGCCGCGATCGCGGGATTCCTCGCGTACCGCGCCGGGATCGCCATCTCCAAGAACGACGCCAACTTCCTCACCGAGTCCGAGTGGAACCCGGCCGGCGACCCGCCGGTCTTCGGTATCGCCGTACTGGCCTTCGGCACGATCGTCAGCTCGGTCATCGCCATGGTCATCGCCGTGCCGGTCGCCATCGGCATCGCGCTGTTCATCTCGCACTACGCGCCGCGGAAGATCGCCACCCCGCTCGCCTACGTCGTCGACCTGCTCGCCGCCGTGCCCAGCATCATCTACGGCCTCTGGGGCGCCCTCTTCCTCGTGCCCTACCTCGACGGCCTGAACCGCTGGCTCGACGAGTACCTCGGCTGGACGTACATCTTCGAGAAGACCGGTGAGGGCGTCGCCCGGAACCTGTTCACCGTTGGCGTCCTGCTCGCGATCATGATCCTGCCGATCATCACCAACGTCACCCGCGAGGTCTTCCTCCAGGTGCCGAAGATGCATGAGGAGGCCGCCCTGGCGCTCGGCGCCACCCGCTGGGAGGTCATCCGCATGTCGGTACTGCCCTTCGGCCGCTCCGGCATCATCAGCGCCTCCATGCTGGGCCTGGGCCGCGCCCTCGGCGAGACGATGGCCGTCGCCGTCGTCCTGTCGCCGAGCTTCATCATCTCCGGCCACCTGCTCGACCCGGGCGGCGGCACCTTCGCGCAGAACATCGCCGCGAAGTTCAACGAGGCGGACGGATTCGGCCGTGACGCGCTCATCGCCTCCGGTCTCGTCCTGTTCGTGATCACCCTGCTGGTCAACGGAGCGGCACGCCTGATCATCGCTCGCCGCAAGGAGTACTCGGGGGCCAACGCATGAGCCAGCTCGTATCGGAGAAGCGTCCGGTGGCCGCCGTGACCACCGGTTCCCTCTCCCACGCCCGCCTCCCGCGCTGGGCCCCGGCCGCCATCGCCGCCGGCTCGATCGCCGCCGGCTGCGGCGTCGGCCTGGCCGCCGGCTGGCACAGCCGCGTCCAGTGGGGCATGATCGCCGCGCTGATCTTCGTCCTCGCCACCTATGTGATCACCACCAAGGTCGAGAACTCCCGCCAGGCCAAGGACCGCGTCGCCACCAGCATCGTCTGGGTGTGCTTCGTCCTGGCCGTCGTGCCGCTGTTCTCGCTCGGCTGGGTCACGATCAGCGAGGGCATGGGAGTGGTCGACGGCTACTTCCTCGGCCACTCCATGAACGGTGTCCTCGACGTCCAGCCCGGCGGCGGCATCTACCACGCGCTGCTCGGCACGATCGAGCAGGTCCTCATCGCCGCGGTGATCGCCGCCCCGATCGGCCTGCTCAGCGCGATCTACCTCGTCGAGTACGGGCGCGGCAAGCTGGCCAAGGCCGTCACCTTCTTCGTCGACGTCATGACCGGCATTCCCTCCATCGTCGCGGGCCTGTTCGTCCTCGCGACCTGGAACCTGATGCTGGGCTTCGGCCCCTCCGGCTTCGCCGGCGGACTCGCCCTCGCCATCCTGATGATGCCGGTGGTCGTCCGCTCCACCGAGGAAATGCTGAAGCTGGTACCGAACGAGCTGCGCGAGGCCTCCCTCGCCCTGGGCGTACCGAAGTGGCGGACCATCCTGAAGGTGGTCCTGCCCACCGCGATCGGTGGCATCACCACCGGCGTGATGCTCGCCGTCGCGCGCGTCACCGGTGAGACCGCCCCGGTACTGCTCCTCGTTTTCGGCACGAGGCTGATCAACCCGAATCCGTTCGAAGGCGCCCAGTCCTCGCTGCCGCTCTACGTGTACGAGCAGTACGCGGTCGGCACCGACGCCTCGATCGCGCGCGCCTGGGGCGCCGCCCTGGTTCTGATCGCCTTCGTCATGATCCTCAACCTGGTGGCCCGCGGCATCGCCCGCTGGAAGGCCCCGAAGACCGGAAAGTAGAACCACCATGGCCAAGCGAATCGATGTATCCGGCCTGACCGCCTACTACGGCTCCCACAAGGCGATCGACGACATCTCCATGACCGTCGAGCCCCGCTCCGTGACGGCCTTCATCGGCCCGTCCGGCTGCGGCAAGTCCACCTTCCTGCGCACCCTCAACCGCATGCACGAGGTCACCCCCGGCGGCCGCGTCGAGGGCAAGGTCATGCTGGACGACGAGGACCTGTACGGGTCGCACGTCGACCCGGTCGCCGTGCGCCGCACCGTCGGCATGGTCTTCCAGCGGCCGAACCCCTTCCCGACCATGTCGATCTTCGACAACGTCGCGGCGGGCCTGCGGCTGAACGGCTCGTACAAGAAGAGCAAGCTCGCGGAGATCGTCGAGCGCTCGCTCAGGGGCGCGAACCTCTGGAACGAGGTCAAGGACCGGCTGAACAAGCCCGGCTCCGGCCTGTCCGGCGGTCAGCAGCAGCGTCTGTGCATCGCCCGCGCGATCGCGGTCGAGCCCGACGTGCTGCTGATGGACGAGCCCTGCTCGGCCCTCGACCCGATCTCGACGCTCGCGATCGAGGACCTGATCGGCGAGCTGAAGGAGCGCTTCACGATCGTCATCGTGACGCACAACATGCAGCAGGCGGCGCGGGTCTCCGACCGCACGGCCTTCTTCAACCTCGCGGCGGTCGGCCAGCCCGGCAAGCTCATCGAGATCGACGAGACCGAGCGGATCTTCGCGAACCCGTCCGTCCAGGCGACCGAGGACTACATCTCGGGACGCTTCGGATAAGGCGTCTGCGGGTGCTGCATGGCGGTGCCACCCGCAAGACGACGGGCCCGCCCCTCTCCCAGGGGGCGGGCCCACCCATTTCCCGCCCGCCGACGAACGGGCCCGGTCCGGGGCTCGCCCCCGGACCCCGTCACGGCGCTCCACCCCGGGCCCGCTCTGTCCTACGGGCGGTGTTCGGGCTCCACTACCGGCCCCGGTTCTCCGGGCGGGGGTTCGGGGCTTCGGCCCCGGGCCCGGTACCGCGCCTGGCGCGGTGGCCTCCATCGCCGGCCGGGCTGGATATGCCGCTGCGCGGGCAAAGCAGCCTCGCTGGGGGTCCGCCCCCTATGCCTGGCGGCGTGGGAGGTGCCCCCACCCACGGCCGCCGGGCCGTAGGGGGAGTTTGAGGCGCGGGGTTCGGGGCGGAGCCCCGACGGGACCGGCAAGTTCAACCCCGCCGGCGTTTGAGGCGCGGGGGTCCGGGGGCGGAGCCCCCGTGGAGTGGGGTCCGGGGCGGAGTCCCGGTTTCGGGGAGGGGCGGGGTGGGGGGACGGCCCCGCGCGGCGGCCACCGCACAACGCAACGGCCCCCGTCGCCCACAGGACAACGGAGGCCGTGAAGAACCGCAGGCCCGTCAGCCGAAGATCACGTACACCACGCCATAGCTCAGCGCAGCGACGACCGCCGCCGCCGGCATCGTGATGAACCACCCCATGATGATGTTCTTCGCGACACCCCACCGCACCGCGTTCACCCGCTTCGTCGCGCCGGCACCCATGATCGCCGAGGTGATCACATGCGTCGTCGAGATCGGCGCGTGGAACAGGAACGCCGAGCCGAACATGATCGACGCGCCCGTCGTCTCCGCCGCGAACCCCTGCGGCGGGTCCAGCTCGATGATCTTGCGGCCGAGGGTCCGCATGATCCGCCAGCCGCCCGCGTACGTACCCAGCGACAGCGTCACCGCGCACGCGATCTTGACCCAGACCGGGATCGGGTCGCCCGCGTTCTCGACGTCGGCGATGACGAGGGCCATCACCACGATGCCCATCGTCTTCTGCGCGTCCTGCAGACCGTGACCGAGCGCCATCCCCGCCGCGGAGACCGTCTGCGCGATACGAAAGCCCCGCTTGGCCTTGTGCGGATTGGCCTTGCGGAAGATCCACATGATGCCGACCATCACCAGGTAGCCGACGCCCAGGCCGACCACCGGCGAGATGAACATCGGGATGACGATCTTCTCGAGGACACCGGTCCAGATGACCTCCGTCCCGCCCGCGAGCGCCGCGCCGACCATGCCGCCGAACAGCGCGTGCGACGAGGACGACGGCAGGCCGAAGTACCAGGTGATCAGGTTCCAGACGATCGCACCGACCAGCGCGGCGAACAGGATGCCCATGCCGCTCGCGCCGACCGGCGTCTCGATGATCCCCTCGCTGACCGTCTTGGCGACGCCCTGCCCGAGGAAGGCACCGGCGAGGTTCATCACCGCGGCCATGACCAGTGCCGCGCGCGGGGTCAGGGCCCGTGTGGAGACGGACGTCGCGATCGCGTTCGCGGAGTCGTGGAAGCCGTTGGTATAGGTGAAGAAGAGCGCGACCCCGATGGTCACGACCAGGGCGAAGGTGTCCACGTGGTTCAGGACTCCTTGACCGCGATTGTCTCCACCGTGTTCGCGACGTGCTCGAACGCGTCCGCGGCCTCCTCGAGCACATCGACGATCTGCTTGAGCTTGAGGACCTCGATGGCGTCGTACTTGCCGTTGAAGAGGTGGGCGAGCAGCTTGCGGTGGATCTGGTCCGCCTGGTTCTCCAGCCGGTTGACCTCAATCCAGTACTCGGTGAGGTTGTCCATGGTCCGCAGGTGCGGCATCGCTTCGGCGGTCAGCTCGGCGGCCCGTGCCAGGACCTCGATCTGCTGCTCGACGCCCTTGGGCAGTTCCTCGACGTTGTAGAGGACGACCAGGTCGACGGCCTCCTCCATGAAGTCCATGATGTCGTCGAGGGACGATGCGAGGGAGTAGATGTCCTCGCGGTCGAAGGGCGTGATGAAGGAGGAGTTCAGCTGATGGAAGATCGCATGGGTCGCGTCGTCGCCCGCATGCTCCGCCGCCCGCATCCGTTCCGCGATCTCGGCCCTGGCGGAGGATTCCGCCCCGAGCAGTTCCATCAGGAGCTTCGAGCCCGTGACGATGTTGTCCGCGGACGCGGCAAACATGTCGTAGAAGCTCGTCTCCCTGGGGGTCAGACGAAATCGCACGTGGGGTCCTCGGGGTGCTGGGATTCGGTCAGGCTGATGCTAGGCGCATCATCCGGCCACGGCTAACCGGCAGTATCCCAGTGTCGCCCATCAGGCAAACCGATCAGCACGGACCCCCTCCACTTTCCGCACGATTCGTTACCATATACCCACGAGGGGTATACGACCCCTTTCTGGACAACGGGAGGACGCGATGACGACCACCGAGGCGGCCGGCCTTCCGGTCACGGACCACGAAACCGACCACGACCGCGGGGTGCACGGGTACCACAAGCAGAAGGACGAGCACCTCAAGCGCCTGCGGCGGATCGAGGGCCAGATCCGCGGCCTGCAGCGGATGGTCGACGAGGACGTGTACTGCATCGACATACTCACCCAGGTTTCGGCGTCCACCAAGGCTCTGCAGTCCTTCGCGCTCCAGCTGCTGGAGGAGCACCTGCGGCACTGTGTCGCCGATGCGGCGGTGAAGGGCGGCGACGAGGTCGACGCCAAGGTGGAGGAAGCGACGAAGGCCATCGCCCGTCTGCTGCGCACCTGACCGGCCCGTCCCGCCCCCGGCGGGCCGCCCGCTTCCGGCCCCGCACCCCGCTTCCGGGGCCGCCTCCGGTGGCTTGATCTCGTCGGTCCCGGTCAGGCTCTCCGACGGCCGGGCGGCTGTCTGACGCCCGGGCCCTGCGGCCGGGCGGCAGACGCCTTGGGGGACGGCGGCCTCGGTGACGGCAGGTCCTGGCGGTCGCCGCGCACCGTGCGGTCCGCCGCCACCATCAGGACCTCGTCGATACGGTCCGGGCTGAGCCGCTCCCCGGCCGCGGCCGACGCGGCGATCATCAGTTCACCGCACAGTTCGATCTCGGCGAGTGCCACGTGGTCGTCCTGGACGGTGGCCGTAAGGGGCGGAGCCACGTGCAATCACCTCTTCCGGCCGATGTCGGTCTCCTAGCGTAGGGAGCGGTGCACGCCCCGCGCATGGCACGTCCGGACCATTTAGGTTCTGACACTCCCGGACCGGGCCCGTGTGGTCTCCGCGGCTCGGGTCACCGGGCGCCGCACGCTCAGAGCTCGACCTTCCCGGAGTAGATGTCCCGTTCGTCCGGCAACCGGACGACCACCTTCGCCCCGAAGTCGAAGAGGACCGTGGTCGACGTGACGTCGATCGTCCGGCCCTCGTTGGCGAAGGTGAAGCGGTGCCGCACCTTGCGGAGTCTGCCCGCCTCGTCCAGATAGGCGTCGAACGGCACCACGTCCTTGGCGAACCCTTTCACCGCCGCGGCCAGTGACTCCCGCGTATGCGGAGCCGCCGCCTGCGCCGCCCGCCCGATGTCGGTCGTGCCCTTGAAGTGCCGCACCTTCTGGCCGCAAAGCTCCACGTGCCCCACGTACTCCACCCGGTCGGCGCCACGCAGCAGTTCCGCGGCGGCGAGCGGATCGGTCGCCCCGCCCGTGACCAGGTTCCCGTCGTCCAGCGTGGTCGTGTCGACCCGGACCCACTTGTCCGGCGGCACACCCGCGCCGCGGTTCTTCATGTACAGGGCGCCGGGCGTCAGCAGTTCGGTGATCGGCTCGTGCTCCTCCGCACCGGCGGCGTCCGGCGGCAGAACCACCGTAAGCCTGCCCATACCGCGTACGAAGTCGTATCCGCCCTCGCCCCGGATGGTGACCCGCGTCCCGCCGGACGCCATCTCCATCGACGTACGCGCCTTGGAGCTACGGGCGCCCGCCAGCGTGTCCGCGGCCCTGCGCACCTCGTCGGCCGAGTCGCCGGACCGGACCGCACCGCCCTCGCCGTCCACGGCGGCGGCGCCCGGCCCGGAGCATCCGGCGGCCGTGGCCACGGCCACGGCCGCCACAACGGCGACCGCCCCGCTCCTGCGCTTGTGCTGCACCACCATCGCCTGCCAACCCCCAACGCCGGACCGCTGCTTGATACGGGACTCACCCTTGCCCTCGGCCCCGGGGGCCTGGGACACCCATTCGCATAACGACGGGCCCGGGCACCTCGTCACGCGGAGCACCCGGGGTTTACGGCCGCTGCCGCGGCAGTACCTTTGACCTGTGCCCCAGCAGGACCTGTCGGCCGGTGAGCCGGCGACGCACCTCACCACGACCGTCGAGCGCGGTTCCTTCGCCGTCGCCCGTTGCAGCTGCGGCTGGTCGGGCCCGGCCAGACGCTCCCGCGACACGGCCCGGACGGACGCCAGGTCGCACACCTCGGAGCCGTGAGCCGGTGGCACCCCGGCGACATGCCCCGCTGTGCCCGGCGACCCGACCGCGACGGGAACCCACCGGTCACGGGAGCCGTCTCGTTCCCCAGGAGGTTCCATGGAGCTGGACCGGCGATCGCTGCTGACCACCGCTGTCGTCGCCCTGACCACGAGCGCCGCCGCCGGCTGCACGGGCCAGGAGACGGGCGCCCCGACGCGCACCCCCGTCCCCACCCGTACCCCGCCGACGCCGTCCTCCGGCACGGCCGCCGCCCCGGACTGGGCCGCACTCGCCCGCGGTCTCGACGGCCGGCTGATCCGGCCCGGGGACGCGGATTACGCGAGCTCGCGGCAGCTGTACAACACCCGCTTCGACTCGCTGAAGCCGGCGGCCGTCGCCTATGTGGCGGGCGAGGACGACGTGCGCGAGTGCCTCGCCTACGCGAAGGCGCACGGCACCCCCGTGTCGATCCGCAACGGCGGCCACTCCTACGGCGGCTGGTCGTCCGGGAACGGGCGCCTCGTCATCGACGTGTCGTCACTGGACCGGATCGGGGCCGACGGCTCGATCGGCGCCGGCGCCAAACTCGTCGACGTCTACAACACCCTCGCCCGGCACGGCCGTACCGTCCCCGCCGGCTCCTGTCCCACCGTGGGCCTCTCCGGCCTCGCCCTCGGCGGCGGGCACGGCGTCACCTCCCGCGCCTACGGGCTGACCTGCGACAGCATGACGGAGGCCACGATCGTCACCGCCGACGGCAAGCGGCTGGTCGTGAGCGCGAACGAGAACAAGGACCTCTTCTGGGCACTGCGCGGCGCGGGCAACGGCAACTTCGGCGTCGTGACCGGGTTCCGTTTCCGTACGCACCCGGCGCCCGAGACCGTCTCCGCGTTCCTCAACTGGCCCTGGCAGAAGGCGGAGCCGGTGCTCGCCGCCTGGCAGCGCTGGGGCCCCGGCCAGCCGGACGAGATCTGGTCGTCGCTCCACCTCGCCGCCGGCCCCGGCGGCTCCCGCCCCACCCTGTCCGTCGCCGCCTTCACGCTCGGCAGTCAAGGCGATCTGCAGAACGCGCTCGACCGGCTCGCGGACGCGGTCGGTTCGCCCGCCTCCTCCGTCGCCCTGCGCCCCCGCAGCTACCGCGACGCCATGCTCGGCTACGCGAACTGCCTCTCCCTCACCGAGGAGCAGTGCCGGCTGCCGGGCACCACCCCGGGCCGTGACCGGCAGGGCGCGCTGCCCCGGGAGACGTACGCCTCGGCCTCCGACTTCTACGACCGCGACATCACGGCCGGCGGGCGGCGCGCGCTGATCGCGGCGGCGGAGGCGTTCACCCGCATCCCGGCCGGCGCGAGCGGCGGCGGCGGTTCGATCGCGCTGACCGCGCTCGGCGGCGCGATCAACCGGGTCGATCCGCTGGCGACGTCGTTCGTGCACCGGCGCTCGCGGATGCTGGCCCAGTACATCGCCGCCTGGCGGCCGGGCACGGAGGGAACCTCCCAGCAGGCGTGGCTGAAGGACACCCATGCGTCGATGCGCCGGTACGCGTCGGGAGCGGCGTACCAGAACTACGCCGACCCGACTCTCACCGACTGGCGCCGCGCCTACTACGGCCCGGCCCTCGACCGGCTCACCCGCCTGAAGAGGCAGTACGACCCCGACCGCCTCTTCGACTTCCCGCAGGCGCTGTAGGCCCCGGCCGCACGTCCGTGCCGCGGGTCAGGCGGCGAGGCCGTTCTCTCCGGGGCCGTCGGCCCGTGGGTCCGGGATGCCCAGCGTCTCCGCCCGCGGCGCGGTCCCGGCCGCGGCACGCTTCGACCGTACGACCCACCCGAAGTGGCGCGAGGCCGCGATCGCCGACACCAACGGGGTGAGCAGCGCGAGGGCGAGCGGCGCGAGCAGCAGCGCCGCCGCCGTGCCGAGCGCGAACCCGCCGATGACGTCGGTCGGGTAGTGCACGCCCATGTAGACCCGGCAGAAACCTTCGGCGACCGCGAGGCCCAGAGCGGCGAGCCCGAACCTGCGGTGGGCGATGAACAGCCCGGCGGCGATCGCCATCGCGATCGTCGCGTGGTCGCTCACGAACGAGTAGTCGGTCTTTCCCTTGACGAGGATCTCGATGCCCTCATGGTCGAGGAAGGGACGCGGTCTCTCCACGAAGCCCCGGATGGGGATGTTGATCAACAGCGCGATCCCGGCCGCGAGCGGGGTCCAGATCAGTCCGGCGACCGCCGACACCGACTCCTCCGCGGTGCCGCGCCGGCGCACGCTCCACCAGCACCACAGCACCACCAGCACCATCGCGAGCATGATCCCGTACTCGCCGACGAACTCCATGGTCCGGTCGAACCAGGCGGGTGCGTCCTTGGCGAGGCCGTTGATGTCGTAGAGCAGGCCGACATCCGGGTTCAGCCCGTCTGCTGCGAGTCCAGCCATCTGCTGCGGCCCCTTGCCTTGTGCCTGCCGGCGCACCTGCCTGTGCGCCGCTCATCAACCCCCGTGGTGGTGCGGTACCCGCTGCATGGTCAGTGCGGCCATCTCTGCACAGGGAACGACAGGAACGGTGGCCGCGTTCCCTCATCCACCGAACAAACACGATCACGTTATCGAAGAGTGACACGTCGCCGCAGCTCAGAGCCCTGCCGCAGGAGTCGCTTTCCGGCCAACGCGCCCTGGCGCCTCACGCTTCCGGAGCCTTCGGCAGGTCCGTCGGCAGTGCGCGCGCACCGTCCTCCGTGACGCGTGTCGCACCGAAGTAGTCCGGTGTGTCGATCTTGTCGAAACGGATCACCGCGCCGGTGTACGGAGCGTTGATCATGTACCCGCCGCCGACGTACAGCCCGACGTGCCGGATGGCGCGCGAGTTGTTCAGATCGTCGGAGAAAAAGACCAGGTCGCCGGGGAGCAGCTCGTCGCGGGAAGGGTGCGGTCCCGCGTTGTACTGGTCGTTCGCCACCCTCGGCAGCTCGATCCCCACGGTGCGGTAAGCCGCCTGCGTGAGACCCGAGCAGTCGAAACGGCCGCCCTGCTCGGGCGTTCCGTTCCCGCCCCACAGATACTTGGTGCCCAGCTTCTGCTGCGCGAAGTAGATGGCCCCGGCCGCCTGCCGGGACGGCTCGACCCGCCCCACCGGCTTGGCGAAACTCTTCTCCAGGGTCCGGATGACCTTCACGTAGTTCTGCGTCTCGCGGTACGGAGGAACACCGCCGTACTTGATGACCGCATAGGCCCCCGCGTTGTACGCGGCAAGCATGTTGTCGGTCGGATCACCCGGCGCCTTGCGAACATATCCAGCCAGTTCACAGTCGTACGAAGCCGCCGACGGAATCGCGTCCGCCGGGTCCCACACGTCGCGGTCGCCGTCCTTGTCCCCGTCGATGCCGTGGGTCGCCCAGGTGCCCGGGATGAACTGCGCGATGCCCTGCGCCGCGGCGTGGCTCTGCGCCCTGGGGTTCCAGCCGCTCTCCTGGTACAGCTGGGCGGCGAGCAGCGCCGGGTTGATGGCCGGGCAGAGGTTCCCCCACGTCTGCACCAGCGACTGGTACTTCGCGGGCACGGCCCCCTTCGCCAGCCCCACGGCCGCGTTCTTGGCGTTCCCGCCGAGCAGCCCGGCCGCGGCCGAGTACGTCCCGACGACGAGCAGCGCGACGAAGCAGAGACAGAACCCGATCGAGAGCCCAGCGACCAGCCACGCCTTACGCACCGTCAACCGCCTCTCGACGCCTGGTAGTCCACCCGCCGTCAGTGTAGGCGGCAGGGGTGTCCGCCGAGGGCCCCACCGGCGGCCCCGCCCGGGAGGCGTCCGCCGGCCGAGCGGGCGAGGCGTCCGGCAGGTGGACACCCGGACAGCACCTCCGGAACGCCCGGCGCTCAGCCACACGCTTCTGACCAGCGCGGAAAGGCAGTTGGCGGACCCCTGCCACCGCTGCCGCCTCCCGGCGCACCGGTGCGGACACGCCCCTCGTCTGCCTAGGATCCCAGCACGTGCCTGAAGAGAGGCGTGGTCCGCGGGGGGTGCCTGATGCGCGTGATGACTTCGGAGACGGACGACACCGGCGTGCACCACAGACTGCGCTTCAACGTTCTCGGAGCGCTGGAGATCCGGGACCGGAACGAGCCCGTCCTCATCAACGGGGCGGTGCGCCGCCGCACCCTCACCGTGCTGCTGCTCGAAGCCGGCCGCGTGGTCCCCGTCCCGCGCCTCGTCGAGGCCGCCTGGGACGAGGACCCACCCGGGAGCGCGGCACACCAGATCCGCAAGGCCGTGGCCGAACTGCGCCGCCGAATACCGGGCGGGGCCGCCGTGATCCACACCGACGGCCCCGGCTACCGCATCTCCGTCGCCCCCGGGCAACTCGACCTGCTCCGCTACCAGGACCTGTTACGCGCGGCGCAGACGGCCCAGGAGAACGGGGAACCCGACCTGGCAGTCACCCGTCTGCGCTCGGCGCTGGAGCTGTGGCGCGGCCCCGTCCTCGCGGGAGAGGGCGGCCGGGTCGTCGACGCGGCGTCCACCGCGCTCGAGGAACAGCGGCTCGGCGCCGCCGAGCGGCTGTACGAACTGGCCATCGAAGCCGGTGAGGCGGCAGCGGTCATCGGCGAACTGCGCGCCCTGGCCGCGCAGTACCCGCTGCGCGAGACACTGCGCGGCCGGCTGATGCTGGCCCTGTACCACACCGGTCAGCAGGCGGCGGCCCTCGACGAGTTCAACCGGATCCGGGACCTCCTCGACGAGGATCTCGGCATCGCCCCCAGCGCGGAACTGTGCGAGCTGCAGGCGCACATCCTCCGGCAGGAGCCCTCCCTCGCCCCGGCCCGGCGGGGGGCCGCCCGCGCCGGCACCGCACCCCCGGCGGCCGTGGTGCCCCAGGCGCTCCCCTTCGACGTGCCGGACTTCTCCGGCCGCGCCGTTGAGCTGGAACGGATCCACGCGGTCGTCGAACACACACCGCCGGGCACGCCGACCGTGATCGCCGTCGACGGCATGGGCGGCGGCGGCAAGACCGCGCTGGCCGTGCGCGCGGCCCACCAGCTGGCGCACCGCTACCCGGACGGCCAGCTCTTCGTCGACCTGCGGGGATTCACCCCGGGGCAGGAACCGCTCAGCGCGTTCCGGGCCCAGGGCGACCTGCTGGCCGCCGCCGGCATCTGCAGCGAGGAGATCCCCGGCGTCCCCGCGGGGCGCCACGCCCTGTGGCAGTCCTACATGCGGGGCCGCCGCATGCTGCTCGTGCTGGACAACGCCGACACGGCGGAACAGGTCCGCCCTCTCGTCCCCGCCTCTCCCGACAGCCTCACCCTGATCACCAGCCGCCCCCGGCTGACCGACCTGGACGGCGTGGAATGGCTGTCGCTGGGCGCCCTGCCGGAACCGGACAGCCACGAGATCCTGCGCCACACCCTCGGCGGGGAACGGCTGGAGCGGGAGGCGGACGCAGCCGCCGAGCTGCTGCGGCTGTGCGGCGGACTGCCCCTGGCGGTGCGCATCGCCGCGGCGCGGCTGTCGAACCGGCCCCGGTGGACCGTCCAGCACCTGGTCGACCGGCTCCGGGACCACGGACGGCGCCTCGACGAACTGTCCAGCGAGGACCGCGGCGTCGCCGGTGCGCTGTCCCTGTCGTACGAGTCCATGCCCCGGCAGGACCGCAGGGCCTTCAGACTGCTCGGCCACCACCCCGGCCGGTACATCGACGTGGAGGAGGCCGGCGCACTCCTCGGCCGCGGGACGACGGACGCCGAGGACGTGCTCGAGCGGCTCGTCGACGTCCGCCTGCTGGAGGCCCGGGAACCAGGGGCGTACGCCTTCCACGACCTGGTGCGGCACTTCGCGCGGCGGCTCGCCCAGGGCGAGCCGGGCCCCGAGGACACCGATGCCGTGGAACGCCTGCTCGACCACTACCTGGCGCGGGCGGAGAACGCCGGCGACACCCTCTTCCCCGGCAGGACCCGCTACAGCGGCCCGAACGGCGGACCCCCTGGCACACTGCCCGCGTTCCGCACCCGGGACGCCGCCCTCAAATGGCTCGACCAGCACCGGGACAGCCTGCTGGCCGCGGTGGACATGGCACGTGGCCACGGGCTGCTGCGGCACGCGGGACGGCTCCCGCGCGAACTGGGCTTCCACTCGAGCATCCGCAGTTACGACCTGGAAGCGAACGTGGCACTCGAAACCGGCGTCGGCGCCGCACAGACCTTGGCCGACCCCGCGCTGACGCGGCTCAACCTCACCAATCTGGCCATGGGGCAGTGGCGCCTCGGCCGCATCAGGGAAGCCGTCGCCCGCCTCGAGGACGCCCTGGACATCTCGCGCTCCATGGACGACGCGCGCAGCACGGCCGAATGCAAGGCCAGGCTGGGTCAGGCGTACAACAGCCTGGGTGAACTCCGGCACGCGCTGAAGCTCAGCGAGGAGGCCAACCGCACGGCGCGGGCGACGGGCTTCGCACGGCTCGACGGCTCGTCACTGTCCACCATGAGCCATGTGCGGGCGCGGCTGGGCCAGTTCGACGAGGCCGTCGAGGCGGCGCGGCAGGCGCTCGTGGTCTTCGACTCCATCGGCGAGATACAGCTGTCGGTGGACGCCCTCGCCTATCTGTCCAGGGCGCTGGAGGGCACCGGCCGCCACGAGGAGGCACTCGGCCGCGCCGACGAGGCCGTGGAGCGCTGCGAGCAGCTGCGGATGCCGTCGGTCCTGCCGGTCATGCTCGCCCGCCGCGCCGACGTGCTGCTCCGGATGGGCCGTACGGCGAGCGCCAGGGAAAGCGCCCTGCACGCGCTGGCGGAGGCGGTCCGGAGCACGGACGACATCCACCGGGCGACCGTGCACCTCTCCGCCGCCCGGGCCCACCAGGCCGGCGGCGACTTCCCCGCCGCGCTGCGGCAGAACCGGCTGGCCCTCGACATCGCCTCCCAGATGGAGCTGCGGTACGAGGAGGCCGAGGCCCTGAGCGGGCTCGCCGCCGCCTGCGGGGCGAGCGGGGACGACGACGCGGCAGCCGCGTACCGCGGCGCCGGCGACCTGCTCTACTCCCGCATGGGGGTGCCGGAGAGCCTGTACCGGCCCTCCTGAGCGGCCTGCGCCCAGGAAGACCGTGACGGCCGTCCGCCCGTCCCCGGGTCAGCTGTTGCCGTTGTTGTCCTCGGTGTCGAGGGGGGCGTCCGTCGCGGGCGCGGCACTCGTGCTGACCGGTCCCGCCGACTGCCAGCCGGAGTCGGCGGTGGCGGCCTGCGCCGGGCCGGCCAGCACGCAGACGAACGCCCCGGCCGCGACGAGCGAGACGACAGTGGTGAGCTTGGTGCGCATTCCAGGTCTCCTTCAGGATCGGGTCTCCCTCTTGCGTCACTGATGCTGGCGCTTCGCCTTCCCGGGCCGATACCGCCTCGACACCCTGCCGATCCCCCTGCCGTCCACCTCCGGCTCAATAGGCCATGGACGCTATTGACCAGCGGTTTTGTCTTCCACCGTGCTGCCGGCGGCTGCCAGTGTTCAGGCGGCGGCAAGGAGGAGAAGACATGAGCGCCGAAGAAATCCGCATGCAGGGCATCCCTGTGTCAGCACTCGCCGAACGCTTCGGAACCCCGCTGTTCGTCTACGACACCGACGTTCTCGACAGCACGTTCCGAACCCTGCGCGAAGCTCTCCCGCAAGAGATCGACATCTTCTACTCGCTCAAGGCCAACCCCAACATCAGCGTGTGCGCCTTCCTCGGCACGCTGGGCGCGTGTGCCGAAGTCTCCTCGTACACCGAACTGGTCACCGCGCTGCGGGCCGGCATCGCGCCCGAGGACATCATCTTCCTCGGCCCCGGCAAGGACGAGCGTGAGCTCACCGCCTGCGTCGAGGCGGGCGTCCACGCCGTGGTCTGCGAGTCCATCGCCGAACTCCACGACCTGGACGCCCTGCTGGAGCGGACCGGACACGGCACGTTCCCGGCGATGCTGCGGGTCAACCCGGCCTTCGCCACGAAGGGGTCCGGACTCTCCATGGGCGGCAAGCCCCGGCAGTTCGGCATCGACGAGGAGACCGTGCGCCGCTCCAAGGAGGAGCTGGCCGCACTGCGGCACGTCGAGGTCATCGGCCTGCACGCCTACATGGGCACCCGGATCCTGGACGCGGCGGACGTCGTGCACAACACCCGGAGCATCCTCGCCACCGCGGAGGAGCTCGCCGGCGAACTCGGCGTCCCGCTGCGCACCGTGGACGTCGGCGGCGGCCTCGGAGTCGCCTACTTCGACGGCGAGAGCGATCCGGACGTGGCCGCCCTCGGTGCCGGGATGCGCGAAGCCGTCCTGCCCTTCACCGCACGGCACCCCGGCTGCCGCGTGATCATGGAACTGGGGCGGTACCTGACCGCGCGCGCGGGCACGTACATGGTGCGCGCCCGTTATGTGAAGCAGTCCATGGGCGAGTGGTTCGTGGTCGCCGACGGCGGCACCAACCACCACATGGCCGCGGTCGGCATCGGCAGCTTCGTCAAGCGCAACTTTCCGGTGCGGCACCTGAACCGGCCCGACGACGCGGCGGCACGCAACTACTCCCTGACCGGCCCGCTGTGCACCCCCAACGACGTGGTGGCCAAGAAGGTGCCGCTGCCTCAGGTGCGACCGGGCGACCTGCTGGGCGTCGAACGGTCCGGCGCGTACGGACCCAGCGCGTCTCCCGGGCTCTTCCTCAGCCACGGCTTCCCGGCCGAGGTGATGGTGCACGGCGGCGAGGCCCATCTGGTGCGCGAGAGGGACACTCCCGAGGACATGCTCCGCCGTCAGCGACTGGTCGACCTCGGCAGCGGGGAGCGCACATGACCGCCTCCGCGCCGCCGCACACCAGTGCGGCGGACCGGGTCCTGCTGCCTCCGGGGCTGCGCATCGGACTCGACGTGCTGGACCGCACCGAGCTGAGCCGGCTCGCCGAGCGGGACTGGTTCCTGCGCTACACGTTCACCCCTGAGGAGCTGGCGCTCGCCGCCGGGATGTCGCCCGGACGGCGGCTGGAGTTCCTCTCCGGCCGGTTCACCGCCAAGGAGGCCGTCCTCAAGGCACTGGGCCGGGGCCTCTTCCAGGGTGTCGCCCCGTGCGAGATCAGCATCGACCGCACCGGCGCCGGCGCCCCGGCGGTCCGCTTCACCGGCCGCACCGCCGGTCTGTCGCTGCCTCAGGTGGCCCTGTCCATCGCGCACAAGAAGGACGTCGTGGCCGCTGTCGCCGTCAGCATCGCGCCCCAGAAGCCCCCAGATGCCAGAGAAGCCCGAGAAGCCCGAGACACCGAGAAGAACGCCACGTGACCACTGGGAGGAGTCCCTCTCCATGAACACACCGGAAGAAGAACCCACCGAGCCCACCACGGCCTTCCTGCGCAAACGCATGAGCCAGGCCGACGCCCACTACGGCGGCGACCTGATCGACGGCGCCTCCGTCCTGCGGCTCTTCGGCGACCTCGTCACCGAGATCACCGTGCGCGTCGACGGCGACGAGGGCCTGCTGTCCCAGTACGAGAACGTCCGCTTCACCGCTCCCGTCCACCCCGGTGACTACATCGAGGCCCGCGCCACCCTCGTCCGCCGCACCCGCCTGCGCCGGGTCGTGGAACTCGAGGCCCACAAGGTGATCTCGGCACGCCCCGGCGCGTCGCCGAGCGCCGCTCAGGCCCTCGCCGGCCCCCAGCTGGTCTGCAGTGCCACCGCCACGACCGTGGCACCGCTGGTGGCTCGTGACGCCACCGCCGAGGAGGCGGCCGTATGAGCCCGGACGGACAGCAGCCGCGGCTGCTGCACGACATCCTCGACCGCGCCGCCGCCCGCTTCCCCGAGCACGTGGCCCTCACCGACCACCGGCGCGGCCTCACCTACCGCGAGCTGGCAGCCGCCTCCCGGCAGGCCGCCGCCGTCTTCGAAGGACGGGGCGTACGGCGCGGCGACCGCGTGGTGATCTCGGCGTCCGACGGCCCGTCGACCGCGACGGCGCTCTACGCGCTCTCCCGGCTCGGGGCGGTCTTCAGCGTCCTGCACGAGCAGGTACGGGGCGGCCCCCTGGAGCACGTGCTCCGCGACAGCGAACCCGTCCTGCTGGTCACCGACGCCGACGAGGCCCGGGACACGGCCCGGGCGACCGGCACGGCATGCGTGTCACCGGCCGAGCTGCTGGAGCCGGCGGCATCCGGCCCGCTGCCCGAGCCCGGCACCCTTGGCGTCGACCCGGTCTGCCTGATCTACACCTCGGGGACGACGTCGCTGCCCAAGGCCGTGGTGAGCACCCATCAGCAGATGCTGTTCGCGGCCTCCGCCATCCAGCAGAGCCTGCGCTACCGCGCCGACGACATCGTCTTCTGCCCGCTGCCGCTCTCTTTCGACTACGGCCTCTACCAGCTGTTCCTCGCGGCGCTCAGCGGCGCACAGGTACGGCTCGCCACGCCCACGGAGGCGGGACCCCCGCTGCTGCGGAGCCTGGAGAGCAGCGGCGCGACCGTGCTCGCGGGCGTCCCCTCGGTCAGCGACCGGCTGGCGTGGCTGCTGTCCAGGTCGGGCCCGGGCCGCGGCGGCCCGGCGGGACTGCGCCTGCTGACGAACACCGGTGCCGCACTGCCGGCCGAGACCATGACCGCACTGCGCTCCGCCCTGCCCGGCCTGCGCGTCCAGGTGATGTACGGCCTCACCGAGTGCAAGCGGGCGGCGATCATGCCACCGGACGGGGACCTCGACCGCCCCGGGTCCAGCGGCCTGCCGCTGGCCGGCACGGAGATGTACGTGGCGTCGGACACGGGCGAACGCCTGCCCCCGGGCGAGATCGGGCAGTTCGTCGTACGGGGCCCGCACGTCATGGCCGGCTACTGGCGCCGGCCCGAGCTGACGGCCGAGCGCTTCCACCGCGCGGAGGGCCTCTTCCCCGAACTGCGCACCGGCGACTACGGCTGGATGGACGAGGACGGCTACGTCTACTTCTCCGGCCGGCGGGACGACCTGTACAAGGAGCGCGGCTTCCGGGTCAGCTGCACCGAGGTCGAAGCGGCGGCACGCCGCGTCCCGCAGGTGTCCGCGGCGGCCGTGCTGCCCCCGCGGGACGGGAAACCGGCACTGCTCGCCGTCGTCAGCGAGCTGCCCACCGACGAGCTGCTGGCCCTCATGCGTGAACAGATCGAGCCGTTCAAGGTCCCCCGCCGCTGTGTGCGGCTCCCCGAACTGCCCGTCAACGGCAACGGCAAGGTCGACCGGCGGCGGCTGGCGTCCCTGGTCTCCGCCGACGCCTCCCGCCCGGCCACGGCCGGAGCCACGAGCCCCGCTACGAGCCCGGCCACCGCCACGGCCACCGCACCGCACCATCCGCAACCGCACTGAAGGAGAACCCCCATGGACCGCAAGGATGTCGTCCAGGCCCTGGAGTCGGCGCTGACCGACGTGCTGGAACGGCCGGTGACCGGCCTGCGCGGAGAGATCAGGCTCTTCGACGACCTGCACCTGGACTCCACCACGATGCTCGAAATGCTGATGGCGCTCGAGGACTCCATCGGGCTCGTCGTCGACCCCGAGGAACTGGACGTGGACGACTTCGAGTCGGTGGACACCTTCACCGACTTCGTGCTCTCCGCGCCGCTCGCCCCCACGGCCCCCACGGCCTCCGCGGCCTGACCGCCCGTGCCGCCTCCCCACGACCACAGAAGGAGGACAGCATGACGATCACCATGCCGGACCAGAGCGTCTTCGAAGCCCTGGAGTCCGAGGTCCGCAGCTACTGCCGCGGCTGGCCCGCGGTGTTCGACCACGCACGGGGCTCCCACCTGTACGACGAGGACGGTCACACCTATCTCGACTTCTTCGCGGGCGCGGGCGCCCTCAACTACGGCCACAACAACCCCGTACTCAAACGTGCCCTGCTGGACTATCTGCAACGGGACGGCGTCACCCACGCGCTGGACATGTCCACCTCGGCGAAGCGCGACTTCCTGACGTCCTTCCGGGACGTCGTCCTCCAGCCGCGTGACCTGGCCTACAAGGTCATGTTCCCCGGCCCGACGGGCACCAACTCCGTGGAAGCGGCCCTGAAACTGGCCCGCAAGGTCACCGGTCGCGAGACGGTCGTGTCCTTCACCGGCGCCTTCCACGGGATGTCGCTGGGAGCCCTGGCGGTGACCGGCAACGCCTTCAAGCGCGCCGGGGCGGGCGTACCGCTGACGCACGGCACGACGATGCCCTACGACGGTTACCTCGACGACGACCGGGGCCGGGCCCCCGACTTCCGGTGGTTCGAACGGCTGCTCACCGACCCCGGCTCCGGCATCGACCAGCCGGCCGCCGTGATCGTCGAGACGGTCCAGGGCGAGGGCGGCATCAACGTGGCCCGGCCCGAATGGCTGCGCGGACTCGAAGCCCTGTGCCGCCGGCACGACATGCTGCTGATCGTCGACGACATCCAGATGGGCTGCGGCCGCACCGGGCCCTTCTTCTCCTTCGAGGAGGCCGGGATCACCCCGGACATCGTCACCCTGTCGAAGTCGATC
Organism: Streptomyces peucetius; assembly: GCF_025854275.1. Lineage (NCBI taxonomy): Bacteria > Bacillati > Actinomycetota > Actinomycetes > Kitasatosporales > Streptomycetaceae > Streptomyces > Streptomyces peucetius. The sequence goes on from NZ_CP107567.1 coordinate 3,732,468, forward strand.
AGCGGCTACGGGCTGCCCATGTCCCTCTGCCTGTTCAGACCGGAGCTGGACGTCTGGGGCCCGGGCGAGCACAACGGCACCTTCCGGGGCAACAACCCGGCGTTCGTCACGGCCACCGCCGCGCTGTGGACCTACTGGGCCGACGGCCAGACGGAGAAGCAGACCCTCTCCCGGGGCGACCAGATCGAGGCGACGCTCAGCGCCGTCGCCACCGAGCACACCGCCGACGTGGCGCGGTACCGCGGCCGCGGACTGGCCTGGGGCGTCGAGTTCCACGACCCGCAGCGCGCGACCCGGGTCTGCCGGCGCGCCTTCGAACGGGGGCTGCTCCTCGAGACGTCCGGAGCGCACGGCGAGGTGGTCAAGCTCCTGCCGCCGCTGACCGTCACCGAGGACGAACTGGACGAGGGCCTGAGCATCCTGGCCCGCGCCGTCCGGGAAACCCGCTGAGCGCCACCGCCGTCCGGGAACACGGCTGAGCCGCAGTACCCCGAGCCACCGCGGACCGGAACCCACCCGAGAAACGGAGACCACTCATGATCGTCCGATCGCTCGACGAGATCACCGGAACCGACCGCCACATCCGCTCACGCTCCGGCACCTGGGAGAGCAAACGCATCGTGCTCGCCAGGGAGAAGGTCGGCTTCTCGCTGCACGAGACCACCGTCTACGCCGGTACGGAGACCCGGATGTGGTACGCCAACCACATCGAGGCCGTCCTGTGCGTCGAGGGCGAGTCCGAGCTCACCGACGAGGAGACCGGCGAGACGCATCTGATCAGCCCCGGCACCATGTACCTCCTCGACGGCCACGAGCGGCACACGCTGCGGCCCCGGACCGACTCCCGGTACATCTGCGTCTTCAACCCGCCGGTCACCGGCCGCGAGGACCACGACGAGTCCGGTGTCTATCCCCTGCTCGAAGAGAGCGAGGCGGGCCGGTCGTGACGACAGCACTGGTACCCGAGCGCCCCGCGCCGGCCCGTAAGCAGGCCGTCTTCCGCACCCCGCGCCCCGCGGACGGCTTCGAGGTGTGGCGCCTGGTGGAGAACACCCCCGGCCTCGACACCAACAGCCCCTACTCCTACGTCCTGTGGTTCAAGGACTTCGCCGACTCGTCCCTGGTGGCGACCGTCGACGACGAGATCGTCGGCTTCCTCACCGGCTACCGGCGCCCCGACCAGCCCGACACCTACTTCGTGTGGCAGACCGCGGTCAGTCCGCGGCACGGCATCCCGTTCCTCGGCGTGAAGCTCTTCGAGGCCGCCGCCGAGCGGCAGCGCGAGCGCGGCGCCCGCTATGTGGAGGCGACCGTCTCCACCGAGAACAAGGCCATTCTCATGGTCCTCAAGCAGTACGCCCGCAAGCGCGGGGCGGACATCGGCGAACAGGTCCTCTTCCCGGCCGAGTGGCTGGGCGAAGGCCACCACGACGAGGTGCTCCACCGCATCGGCCCGCTGTCCGGCACCGACCGGCACGAGACCTCCCTTTCCGGCACGCCCGCCCAGCAGAAGGAGCAGAACGCATGACCGTCGCGCAGCGCATCGACCTGTACCCCACCCGCGTCTCCGGAAAGGCCGTCACCCGGCCGCGCGTCGACCCGACGGTGTGGGGCGACGGCCCCGGCCCGCTCACCGGCGCCGAGCTGGAACGCTACGACGCCGACGGCTTCCACGTCTTCGACAGCCTGCTGCCCCCTCAGGAGGTCGAGACCTACCGCGCCGAACTGCGGCGCCTCAGCCAGGACCCGGCGCTGCTGGCGAGCGACCGCGTCGTGCTGGAGCCCGACTCCGCGCGTCTGCGCTCGGTCTTCGAGGTCGAGAAGGTCAGCACCGTCTTCGCCGACCTGCTGAACTCCCCCCGGCTGATGGATGTCGCCCGGCAGGTGCTCAGCTCCGACGTGTACGTGCACCAGAGCAGGGTCAACTACAAGCCCGGCTTCGGCGGCGCCCAGTTCGACTGGCACTCGGACTTCGAGACCTGGCACGCCGAGGACGGCATGCCCCGGCCGCGGGCGTTCAGCGTGTCGATCGCACTGAGCGAGAACTACGAGTTCAACGGGCCGCTGATGGTCATGCCGGGCACGCACAAGACCTTCGTCCCGTCGGTCGGCGAGACCCCGGACGACTTCCACAAGGAGTCCCTGAGGGTGCACCGCATCACCGTCGGCTCCCCCGGTGAGGAGCACCTGACGCGGATGGCCGACCAGCACGGCATCCGGCAGATCGCGGGCCCCGCCGGCTCCGCGGTGATGTTCGACTCGAACCTGCTGCACGGCTCCAACGGCAACATCACGCCGTTCGCCCGTTCCAACATCTTCATTGTCTACAACAGCGTCGAGAACCTGCTGGAGGAGCCCTTCGCGGCACCTCGTCCGCGGCCCCAGCACCTGGGCAACCGGGAGTTCCCCCGCGGTATGTGATCCCCTGACCGGTCCCTGACGACCGTGCGACCCGCCGGCGCGGGGCGACTGCCGAAGTCGCCCCGCGCCTTCGGCGTGCCCGCCTCCGTGGTGCCTCAACGCCTCACGGGTGCAGGACGCCGCCGGGGCCGCGGAAGGTCGTCCGGTAGGCGCTCGGCGAGATGCCCAGCGCCGTGTGGAAGTGCTGGCGCAGATTGGCCGCCGTGCCGAACCCCGCCTGCTCGGCGATCTGGTCGACCGGCAGGTCCGACTCCTCCAGTAACTCCCTGGCGCGTTCCAGCCGCTGCTGGTTCACCCAGTTCATGGGAGTCATGCCGACCTCGTCGCGGAAGCGGCGGTTGAAGTGCCGCACGCTCATCGACTCCCTGGCCGCGAGCTGCCCCAGCGTGATCGGCTCCTGGAGCCGCTGCAGCGCCCATTGCCGCGCGGCCGAGGTCGCGGGCGCCGACAGGGCGGGCACGGGACGGCGGATGTACTGCACCTGACCGCCCTCGCGGTGCGGCGGCACCACCGTGCGGCGGGCGACGTCGTTGGCGACGGCCGTCCCGTGGTCGCGCCGGATCATGTGCAGGCACAGATCGATCCCGGAGGCGCAGCCGGCCGAGGTCAGCACACCCCCGCCATCGGTGTAGAGCACGTCCGGATCGAGCTCCACCTGCGGGAACAGCCGGGAGAACAACTCGGTGTAGCGCCAGTGCGTCGTCGCCGTACGCCCGTCGAGCAGCCCGGCGGAGGCGAGGACGAAAGCGCCCGTGCAGATGGACGCCATACGCGTGCCGGGGCGGATCCGGGCGAAGGCCTCGGCGAGCGGTTCCTCCAGTTCCGGTGTCTCCTGCACGTAGTCCTCGTACGAGGAGAGCACGATCACGGTGTCGGCCTCGGCCAGCGCCTCGGGGCCGTGGTCGACGTTGACGGTGAAGTCGCCGTCGGTCCTCACGGCCCCGGCGGTCAGGGCACAGGTGACGACCTCGTACAGCGGCTCTCCGTCGGCCGACGCTCCCGCTCTGGCCTGGCCGAAGAGCTGGTGCACGATGCCCAGCTCGATGGGGAGCAGCACCTGCCGGGCCAGGACCGCGACGTGGTGCAGGTCTGAACGCGTAAAAACAGGCATGGCCACATTCTTGCGCATGTGGTCCATCCAGACCCTCGTAACGCCGTGTCCGCCACAGCACGCTGGACACATGGCTCAGCTGACACAGACCTCACCGACCGCCCCCACACCGCCCGCGCCCCAGCCGCGCTCGCACCGTGCGTGGCTGATCGCAGTCGTCGCCGGCGCGGCCATCGTCACCGCCGGCGCCTTCACCACCGTCCCCGGGCTGCTGGTCACCCCGCTGCACGAGGCGTACGCCTGGGACCGCGGCCAGATCGCCCTGGCCGCCTCCGTCAACATGGTGCTCTTCGGCCTCACCGCCCCCTTCGCGGCCGCCCTGATGGACAAGGTGGGCATCCGCCGGGTCGTCGTCGGCGCCCTGCTGCTCGTCACCGCCGGCGCCCTGCTCACCAGCGTCATGACCGCACCCTGGCAGCTGGTCGCCTACTGGGGCGTACTGATCGGCCTCGGCAGCGGATGCCTCACCATGACCTTCGCCGCCAGCGTGACCAACAGCTGGTTCGACCGCCGCCGCGGTCTCGTCACGGGCGCGCTCAGCTCGTCCAGCCATCTCGGCCAGCTCATCTTCCTGCCCCTGCTCGCCTGGTCCGTCGACAGCTTCGGCTGGCAGCCGCCGGTGGTGACCCTCGCCTTCGTGGCACTCGCGGTCGCCGCCCTGGTGCTGCTCCTGCTGCGCGACCACCCGGCCGACGTGGGCATGAAGCCCTACGGCGCCACCGAGTTCGTCCCCAAGCCCGCACCGGCCACCGGCGCCGCCCGCCGCACCGTGAACGTGCTGGTGCGCGCCGGACGTACGGGGCCGTTCTGGCTGCTGGCCGGGATGTTCATCATCTGCGGCGCCTCCACCAACGGCATCATGTGGAGCAACTGGGCACCCGCCGCCCACGACCACGGCATGCACGTGACCACCGCCGCCTCGCTGCTCTCACTGATCGGCATCTTCTCCGCCCTGGGCGCGGTCGTCTCCGGGTGGCTCACCGACCGCTTCGACCCCCGCCGACTGCTGACCGTCTACTTCACGCTCCGCGCACTGACCCTGCTCGCGCTGCCGATGGTGTTCTCCGCGGGGATCACGCCCCAGATGATCGTCTTCGTGATCGTCTACGGCCTCGTGGACGTCGCCACCGTCCCGCCGGTCATCGCCCTCGCCAACCGCTGCTACGGCGAGGACGGCCCCATCGTCTTCGGCTGGACGAACTCCGCCCACCAGCTCGGCGCCGGCGCCTCCGCCTTCCTCGGCGCCACCGCCCGCGACCTGTTCGGCTCGTACGGGGTGGTGTGGACGACGCTGAGCGCGATCTGCCTCGTCGCCGCCCTGCTGGCCCTGGTCGTCCGCGCCCCGCGCTCCGCCTAGCCCGGCCCGCCGCACTTCCTCTTCCTCGCACCCTGCCCGACCCGGAACGACACGTCCTACCCGGAATGAGAGGCACACCATGACCCAGACCTGGACCGGCCCCGCGACCACCGCCCGGACCGCGCGCCACCCCCACCCCAACCCTCCGCAGCCCGCCGCGCGACGCCCGCACGTCCCGCAGCCGCCCGCCAAGCAGCCCACGAAGCCGCTCTGCACCTACTGCGGGGCCGACGGTCACACCGACTTCGAGGTCGTCTCACGGCACCGCACCTCCGCCGGCACGACCGTCTGGGTGCGCTGCTCCTGCGGCGCCCTCCAGGTGCGCGTGGTGAACCGCGCGGGCGCTCAGATCGTCGCCCGGGGCCGCCGCGCCGGGACACCGTCCGGGCCGGGCAGGTGACCCAGCTGGGCGGCGAGGACGCCGGCCTGGAAACGGCTGCGCGCACCCAGCCGGGCCATGACCTCGGCGGCCGTACGGCGGGCGCTGCGCGGCGAGACGCCCAGACGCTTGGCGACCGCCTGGTCCGTGCACCCCTCGGCCAGCAGCCGCAGCGCCTCCGCCTGCTGCGGCGTGAGCCCCGTACCGTCGGCCCGGCGCGGCACGCCGAGCGGTGCGGACCGCTGCCAGGTCTCGTGGAAGAGGGCGCAGAGCATGTCCAGCAGCCCACGCGTCCGCACCACCACCGCACCCTGACCGGTCTGCTCACTGTCCACGGCGACGAGCGCGACCTCGCGGTCGCAGACGATCATCCGGTTCGGCAGTACCGGTGTCGTGCGCACCTCGCCGCCGTGCCGGGTGAGCCACTCGGCGTGGGCGACGCTCGCACGGTCGCGGCGGAGGCTCTCCAGATAGACGGTGCGCATCCGCACCCCGCGCTCCAGCAGCCGCTGGTTCAGCGGACGGGCCGCCCGCATGTTCGCCCCGGTCTGCGCACCACCGGGGGCGAAGGTCAGCATCTCCTCCCTGACCTCCGAGTTGAGCACCTGAAGGAAGTCCCGGATGCTGTCGATCCCCTGCAGCACCTCCATCTCGCCGTGCACCCCGTCGCCGGCGCCTGCAGGGAACTCACTGACCAGCCGCGCCGCGGCCGCCCTGCTCTCCCGCAGCCGCTGCTCGGCTGCCCCCAGCGCCGCCTCCTGCCGGGACAGCAGCAGCTCCGCGCCGAGCTGCGGGCTGACGGCGTGCAGCGTGTGCGGCGGCTGGGACGAGGGCCGCACGACCCCCAGCGCGCGCAGCCGCACCAGGGCCACGGCGAGCTCCTGCCCGGACAGCCCCAGGGACTCGGCGAGTTCCCGCTCGCCCTCCCCCGGGACCGTCAGCATGCGCCGGTAGACCCGCTCGCCCACCCTGTTCAGCCCGAGAAGCCCGAAGCTGTTCCCCTTCATCACCATCGCCTCCCGCCCCGTCACTGTCGCCTCCCGTCTGCCGCCCCCCGGATGTCGGTGACGAGATCACCGCGGGCACGGCGTACACGTTCCTGCGTCTCCTTCGGCGAACCGCCCACCACCAGCACATAGGCCCTGTGGGCACGCGGGTCGGCCGCGGGAGGGATCCGGTCACCCGGCCGGTACGGGAACCGGGCTCCCCGCACCCACGGCGTCACGGCGATGTCCTCGGTCCCCGCGTAGGTGAGCAATTGCCCCTCGGGCAGGCCGAAGAAGCCGATCTCGGCGTAGCGCTGCGCCGGCTGCGCATCCGGCACCTCGTCCCCGATCAGCGCGGCGAACAGCGCGGCCTCGATGTCGAAGCCGCTCGCCGCCTGGGTCAGCAGGGGCAGCCGGTCCGGCCCGAACCGGGGAGCACAGCACAGGACCCGCGGCCCGTCCTCGGCGAGCTGCACCTCCGCGCTGGCCGGCCCGAAGCGGTAGCCGCTCCTGCCCAGCAGTTCGAGGACGGCGCTCTCCGCACTGATGCGCTCGGAGTCCGTCAGTGGCGCGGGGAAGAGATGACCCGTCACCCGGTGGTCCGGCGGGCCGCTGGTGCGCTGCACGGCCACACCGACCACGCGGTGCCTGCCGTCCACCGTCAGGGTCTGCACCGTGAGCCGCGGCCCGTGCACGGACGGGGCCTCCCGCAGGGCCCGGAGTCCGGCGATGACCGACGGCGGGTTGGGCGACAGCCCGAGCCGCCACGCCTCCTCCACGACGGGCAGCACGGACGCCCCGTGACCGCAGTGGACGACGGCCCCGACACCGTGCCGGGACGCGGTCCGCGCCACCAGCCGCCGCAGCCCGGCCTCGTCGCCGAATCCCGTCAGCAACAGCCCTTCGGACGTGTGCTCGACCCGGTCCAGGAGATCCGCCTCGGGCAGCTCCGGGTCCCACAACGACCAGACGCGGAACCCGGCTTCGGAGGCCTTGCGGGTGAGCTGGTGATACGGCATCACCAGCAGCACTCTCCTGTTCGAACTGCTCGTGAATGCGGCCATGCCCACCACTGTCCGCCGACCCGTTCCCGGCCGGGTCCTGTCACGTTCCCGTGCGGCCCGTTCCCGCGCGGTCCGTCCCCCGACCGGTCAGTTCGGGCGCCGTGCCTCCCCGTACACGGGGAACTCTCCCGTGACGAGGCTGAGCGCGAGGGGCTCGGGGAGCGGGATGTCCTCGCCGTACTTGCCGGGGAGTGTGTGCCGGTAGCTGGTCCCGTCAGGCTGTGTGTGCAGAGCCCAGGTGCCATGACGGGGATCGACGACCAGGAGGGCCTTCACGCCGGCGACCGCGTACCAGTCGTTCTTCTGACTGATGTCGCGGGCCTTCTCCGACTGGGAGATCACCTCGACGGCGAGCTCGACGTCGCGGGGGTCCGCCAGCCAGTCGTCATCGTCGTCCCAGTCCCGTGGGAGCACGACCAGATCCGGCGTCACGTAGTCGTCCGGGTCGCTCGGCATCGCGACCGAGGACACCTCGTACGCCGCCAAACGCTCGGGGGCTGCCACGTCGAGTTGCTGCCGGAGCCTGCGGATCACTCCGGCGTGCTTGCCCCGAGGGGTCGGTGACATCACGAGGCTTCCTCCCACGATCTGCACGCGCAGACCCGTCGCTGATTCGATCTTCTCTGCGAGGTCGCGCAGATTCCCGGGGCGCGGGCGGGGACGCAAGGGCGGCAGCACGGACATCGCGGGTGGCCTCCATCCCTGCGGCTCGGGCTCTTCGGCTGCGCGGCGAACAGGACCGGGGGGAGGCCCCGTTTCCCGTTCAGCGACGCCTCCACCGTACTGCCAGGCGTAGTCATGGGCTTCGGACATCGCACGCTCCTTCCGAAGTGCGGCCGTCTGCGTCTGCTTGTCACGTTAAGTCACGCCTCTGACACTCGTCCGCGCCGTCGCCTCGCCCGTCGTAGACGGGGAGCGCGGCGGTTTCGACCACGTAGGGCGTCGGAACGGTGTCCCCGAAGCAACCGGAACGCAGCTTCCGGTAGCGGGCCCTGTCCGGTTCGGTATGCAGAGCCCAGGTGCCGTAGCGCGGGTCGACGACCAGCAGCGCCCGCACGCACGCGACCGCGTACCAGTCGGCCTTGTGGCCGAACTCCCGGCCCTTCTCCTGACGGGGCACGACCTCGACGGCCAGCTCGATGTCCTGCGTACGCACCGGACCGCCGCCGGACGGGGCGGCGACTACCGCGACAAGATCCGGCACGACGAGGTCGTCGACGTCCATCGGCATCCGTACGGACGGCCCTTCGACCACCGTGGCGTGCCGCGCGATCGCGGCAGCGAGATGCTTGACGACCGCCGCACGGGTCGTGCAGTCGGTACGGGAAAGCACCAGGCTGCCGGCGAGGACCTCCACGCGCAGGTCCGTCGCCCGCGAAATCAAGCGCGCCACCTCGCGGGGGCTGCGCGGCAGGACGCGTGCGAGGAGACCGCGCCGCCCGGTCACCGCCCGCCCCCGAGTTCGACCCAGAGCAGCTTCCCGCCCTGCGGCAGCGCCGTGGCACCCCACGCGTCCGCGCAGTGCGCGACCAGGCAGAGACCACGCCCGCCGGTCGCGTCCGGCGCGGGGCGGCGGGGCAGGCCGGCGAACGGGGGCGGGACGTCGGGGTGCGTGTCCCACACCCTGAGCCGCAACCGCCCCGCCTCCGGCGCGCGCAGCCGGAGCCCGTAGGGGCCCTCGGTGTGGCGGAACGCGTTGGTGACGAGTTCGGAGGCGAGCAGCTCCGCGGCCTCGGCCAGGCCGGCGAGGTGGTGTGCGCGGAGCACCGCCCGCAGGATGTGCCGCGCGATGCCGGGGGCTCGTGGGTCCTGTGGGAGTTGCAGTGCGTAGGTCCAGGGCGGGGCTACGGTGAGCATGGAAGTCTCCTTCGCGGAGGGCGGGTTGGTTGCGTGCGCGTGTGCGTTCCGCGCGTGCCCGGTGACCAGGCCGCTCCGTCGAGCGGGGTACTTCCAGGCGGCTGGCCTGAGAAAGAGACTAGGGCTACGCAAAGAACCTTTGCATCAATCCGAGGAATTCCATGCTTGAATCCCTCGTGTGGGTGACCCAACCACCCCTGGCACCGAAGGAGTCACATGGCTGCGAGGCCTGCCCCCACAGCGCGTCGCGTCCGTCTCGCCACTGAGCTGCGACGGCTTCGCGAGCGGGCGGGGATGTCCGCCACCGAAGCGGCCAAGGAACTCGGCACCAGTTCCGGCCAGTTGAGCAACGTCGAGACCGCACGCTTCGGGGTCAGCGCAGACCGGGTGCGGGCCATGGCCCGCACCTATTCCTGCTCCGACCAGGCGTTCATCGACGCGCTCGCGGCCATGGCCACCGAGCGGAGCCGAGGATGGTGGGAGCAGTACAGGGACATCCTCCCCACCGGCCTGCTCGACCTCGCCGAGTTCGAGCACCACTCAGTGGGGCTGCGCACGGCGTACACAGCACACATCCCCGGCCTCCTCCAGATCGCCGACCACGCACGGGAGATCTTCCGCCAAGTAGTGCCCGAGCTGAGCCCGCCGGAGGTCGAGCACCGGGTGTCGCACCGGATCAAGCGACAGGACGTCATCTACCGGTCGGACCCGATCCCGTACGCGGCGGTGGTGCACGAGGCCGCACTGCGGATGCAGTTCGGAGGGCCGCTTGTCGCACGCAGGCAGCTCGACCACCTGCTCGGCATGAGCGAGCGACCACACATCACGCTGCGCGTGATCCCTTTCACCAAGGGCGCGTTTCCTGGTTCAGGACAGTCCTTGGCCTACGGACTCGGCGTCGTCCCCCAGCTCGACACCGTCCACCTCGACCAGTCGCACGGACCCGTACTGCTCGACGCAGAGGCGCAGCTCATCCGCTACCGGACCCTGCTCGACCGGATGGAGGCCGTCGCCCTGGCGCCCGCGGCGTCTCGGGACTTCATCCACAAGATTGCCCACGAACTGTGAAGGGACCGGCCGTGCTCGAATCCGACTGGCAGAAGTCTTCGTACTGCGGCGAGGGCGACGCATGCCTGAACGTTGCCGCAGATGCCTCCGGCGTCAGACTCACCGAAAGCAGCGACCCGGACGGGCTCATACTCCACACCACCCCCGACGCCTTCGCGTCCCTCACCCACGCGCTCAAGACGGGCGGCCCGAGCCCGGACATAGACGTCACCCGCACCGCCGACGGCCTCGTCCGTGTCGGCGGGGTCATCACGACGACGCACGAGAAGTGGGACGCGTTCGTGCTCGGCGTACGAGCCGGCGAATTCGACCACTTCGGGCGGGACCGGTCACTGGACCTGCCCGGTCGGTGAGCGCGACGTGGGGCGGCCCCCGGGCGGCTGGATCGCGACCCCGAGGAAGGTGGTCTGGACCTGTCGCCGCTACTCTGTGTCACGCAGCCCAGAAGGCTGAGGTCAGATCCCCGCCCGGCGACCACGCGCGGGGCCGGCAACACAGCACCACAGGAGCAAGACGTGAAGAACGCTGCGAGCGTGACGGACACCCCCGACACCAAAGACGCGCACAACGGGGCGAAGACGGCCCGCCGCAAGGGTGACTCCGGCGGCATGGTCGCCACGGTGACCTTCGTCGTACTTCTGGCCCTCGCCCTGGGCCTGCTCGGCTACATGGTGGCCAGCGGCTGACCCACAGGGGCAGGCAGGAGAACCAAGGCGGTGCGGGTCCGGTCTCGGACCCGCACCGCCTTCGTAGTACCCCGACGCCGACAACCGGATGAACCATCACAAAGGTGGAACAACGACAGTCATTGCTCGAAGTCACCCTGCGTGATACACAGAGTAACCATGCAGACAGTCGCACCTACCCGACCGGCGCTGCCGCAGGTCAGGGCGGCTGGTTCGGTCATACGTGCGGAGATCGGGTAAAGAGACCCTCCAAGTCGGCATACGCGGGCGGTTTCATCAGCGAAGATAGAACCCAAGGCCTGTGCCGACCGGCGTGGGCGGCTAACAACCCAACAGGGGCGGTGAGTTACATGATCCTGGCAGCGGAAAAGGGCGACATCACCACCATCATCGGCGGAATCGCCCCGAACTGGGGGCCGTTCGGAAGCCTGGGCAACGAGGCTCGGGTGATGATCGAGGTCGTGATGGCCATTGCCATCCTCCTCTGCCTCGGAATCGCGATCTGGGGAGCGGCCAAACAGCGCATCGGCGCGACGGCACTGCGCGACACCTTCAGCGCCGAACAAGGCAAGGGCCTGATCGTCGCCGGCCTGACCGGCGTCTTCATCATCGGGTCGCTGGGCACCTTGTTCACCATCGTCTACGGGATGGCTGTCTAAGCGCCCGTCAGTCCCCCGGGCACGCCCCGGGGCCCACCCGGTTCGAGGTTGCGTCTCCCTGATGTCGAGTCACCACACCGTGTCCGCACGGCAAGCAGTACGTCCACCACTGGTTGAGGGGGCCTGGGCGAGATGAGCCTCGGCGACGATCACGGCTACGGCGACGAGCCGGGCGGCGGCTCCGGCCAGACACGCACCCGCCTGCCCGGCAGCGGCGACGCGGACGTGTACGGCGGCGCACGCCGCCCTGCGCGCAGCAGCTCGCGCTCACTCATCGCGGTGGTGGGTGTCGTGGTGCTGCTGATCGCGGCGATCGCCTTCGCCAACCGTGGCGGCGGCGGCGCGGCCGACGACGAGTCGGGCGGCGCCGCCAACGAGCCGTCGGCCCAGCCGACGGCCCCGTCGGGCGTCCGCCCGGTCAAGGGCGACGCCGGCGGCATCCCGACGGGGTACGCACGTGACGAGCAGGGGGCGCAGAGCGCGGCGGCGAATTACGCGGTGGCGCTGGGGTCGGCCGACATGTTCGACAAGGCCAAGCGGGACGAAGTGCTGAACGTCGTGATCACGCCCACGGCAGTCGACCAGTTCCGCAGCACACTGGACAAGGCGTACTCCGCCCAGTTCTTCCAGAACGTAGGGCTGAACGAGGACGGTTCAACGCCTGAGGGCTTCACCTTCATCTCTCGGACCTCGCCAGTCGGGACCAAGGTCACAGACTTCTCCGGTACCAAGGCAACGGTCGATGTCTGGTGCACCGGGCTGATCGGCCTCGCCGGCCAGGGCTCCACGAACCCCGTCACCGACGGCTGGTTCACGATCACGATGGAACTGGATTGGGTCAATGGCGACTGGAAGGTCATCACCCATTCCCAAAAGGATGGACCCGCTCCTGTAGGAGGCGACAACAGGGCTTCCAGCGCTGAAGAAATCGCCGACGCAGTCAATGGGTATGGAGGGTTCACGTATGCCCGGTAGCACGCGACGCCGCGCGGCCGGTATCGGCCTCCTCTTGGCAAGCGTCCAGGCGTCAGCCATTGTTCTTGCCGGCCGGGCGTTCGCCGCTCCGAGTCCTACACCGAGCCCGGACACGAGCAACGACCCGTGCGACCTCATCCACGGCCCCGCCCGCGACTACTGCGAAGACGGCGACGCCCCCGCCAACCCCGGCCGGTCCGGGCTGGACGCCGACCCCGCCGGGGCGCTGGATCCGCTGTCGTCCCTCGCCCGTGGCTGTGCGGACGCCGCGTCGTGGACGATCGGGAAGTTGTCGGAGGCCGTCGAGTCGACGGCCACCGTCGACTTCACGAATCTGACCTTCCTCGCCCACTACGCCATCGTCTTCGCCGCCGCATCCATCCTCACGATCCTCCTCTGGCTGCTGGCCGTCGCGAAGCGGGCCGTCCGGGGCGTGCCGTTCATGACTGCGGTGTCGGAGGCCGTCGGGTTCCTCTGGCTGAGCGTTCTCGCCTCCGCGTTCACGCCCCTGATCCTCTTCACGCTCGTGTCGGTCACCGACGCCGTGACCGAGGTCATCGCGGGAGGTACGGCGCAACAGACGGACATGTTCTTCGGGAACTTCTCCAAGGCGCTCGCCAAGGGCGACGACATCGGCGGCGGGCCGATCATGCTGATCGTCGTCTCGCTCGTCACGATCCTCGCCGCCGGTGTGCTGTACCTGGAACTGTTCATCCGGGCCGTGCTGCTCTACGTCGGCGCACTGCTCGGCGTCGTCGTGTACGCGGGACTCGTCGACAAGAACATGTGGGGGCACGTCCGGCGCTGGGCCGGGATCATGATCGCGATCATCCTGGTCAAGCCGGTGATCGTGATCGTGCTGGGCCTCGCGGGCGCGTTGTCCGCCGACGACGGGCCGGACTCGTTCTCCGCCGTCGTGTCGGGCCTGGCGATCATCCTGCTCGCCATCTTCGCGTCCGCGATGATCTACCGCTTCGTCCCCGGTTTCGGCGACGAGATCGCGGCCTCCCGCAACAACCGCATCCAGAACGGCGCCGAGAGCAAGGCGGCCGCCGTCATCAGCTCCCCCGCGGCGCTCGTGTCCCAGGGCATCAAGACCCACAGCTCCCGCGGCAACCAGAACACCGGCGACGGCGGCGGCAACAGCCCGCGTCCCGCCAACCCCGCCTCCGGCGGCATGGCGGCCCACGGCTCCCGTACGGCCCCGCCGCCGGCGGGCGCGGCCCCCGCGCCCCGTAACAGCAGCCCGACCAGCGGGACCCCGCACGGCAATCGCAACAGCACAGGAGGTGGCCGGCGTTGACGACCCAGTCCCATCCGATCACGCCCCGCCGCACGTACCTCATCGGCCGGGCCCGGCCGAACGCGGTCATCGGCAAGAACCGTGAGACCGGCGAGATCGCGCTGATCATCGCCGGCGCGTTCCTCGGCATGATGAGCGGGCTGCTGGTCCCGGTCCTGACCTTGCGCATCGTGCTGCTGACGGGCTTCCCGATGCTGGCGATCGCGGCCGTCTACGTGCCGTACAAGCAGCGCACCTTCTACAAATGGTTCGAGATCAACCGCAGCTACAAGCGGACCGTGCGCAGCGGCGGCACGATGTACCGTTCCGGCGCCGTCGAGGCGGGCACCCGGCTGGACGGCCGGGAGGTCGAGATCGGGCCGCCGCCCGGAATCGGGCGCATCAGCTGGCTCGCCGCGCCGTTCGGCCCCGACGAGATCGCCGTGCTGCTGCACGCCGACCGCCGGACCGTCACCGCCGCGATCGAGATCGAGGGCCCGGGTGTGGGCCTGCGGGACAGCGAGGACCAGGAGGCCCTGGTCGACCGTTTCGGCACGCTGCTGAAGCATGTGGCCAACGGCGACGGCTTCGTCACCCGGATCCAGATGCTGGCCCGTACGCTGCCCGCCGACCCCGACGCGCACGCCAAGGACGTCGCCCAGCGCGGCGACCAGAACGCCCCCGGCTGGCTCCGGCAGTCGTACGACCAGCTGCAGTCGATGGTGTCGACCTCCAGCGAGCAGCACCGTGCCTACCTGGTGGCGTGCATGCACTACACCCGCGAGCTGGCCGCGGAGGCGCACGCCATGGCCCGTGCCGCCAAGGCCGCGTCCGGGGCGAGGCGGCTCGACAAGGACGTCGGCCTCGCCGTCGTCATGGCGCGTGAACTCACCGACATCTGCGCGCGGCTGGCGGAGGCGGACATCCGGGTACGGCAGCCGCTCGGCCAGTCACGGCTCGCCTCCCTCGTGCACTCCATGTACGACCCGGACCACCCCATCGACCACATCCAGGCGATGACGAAGCGCAACGCCTGGCCGGCCGAGCTGGACGCCGTCGAGCCGACGTACCTCCAGGCGAAGACCCGCGAGTCCTCGACCCGCGCCCCCTGGTGCCACTCGACCGCGTGGGTCAAGGAGTGGCCGATGACGCCCGTCGGCGTCAACTTCCTCGCACCGCTGCTGGTCCACACCCCGGACGTGATCCGTACGGTCGCGGTCACCATGGACCTCGAGCCCACCGAGGTCGCCATCGAGCGGATGCTGACCGAGAAGACCAACGACGAGGCGGACGCCAGCCGCGCCGCCAAGATGAACCGGACCATCGACCCGCGGGACATCGCCGCGCACGGCCGACTGGACCAGCGGGGTGAAGATCTCGCGAGCGGTGCGGCGGGGGTCAACCTCGTCGGGTACATCACTGTGTCGTCGCGTTCCCCCGAGGCCCTGGCCAGGGACAAGCGCACGATCAGGGCCTCCGCCGGCAAGTCGTACCTGAAGCTGGAGTGGTGCGACCGCGAGCACCACAGGGCCTTTGTGAACACCCTGCCGTTCGCGACCGGCATCCGCCGATAGGGGCCCGTGTGATGCGAGATCCGCTGTCCGTCCTCACGGATGCCTTCACCTCCTTCCTCTTCGGGAAGGTGGAGACCACCCGGCTGCCCGTCCGTACGTCGTCGGGCCAGGCACAGGCCGTCTACCTGCCGACGGCCGCGCCCGGCCTCGGCGACTCCGGCGTGATCATCGGCCGCGAGGTCTACAGCGGCAAGGGCTACATCTACGACCCCTTCCAGCTGTACGGGCAGCAGCTCCCCGCCCCCCACTGGCTCGTCCTCGGCGAGTCCGGCAACGGCAAGTCCGCCCTCGAGAAGACGTACGTGCTGCGGCAGTTGCGCTTCCGCGACCGCCAGGTGGTGGTCCTCGACGCACAGGGCGAGGACGGCGTCGGCGAGTGGAACCTCGTCGCTCAGGAGCTGGGCATCACCCCGATCCGGCTCGACCCGATGACCGCCCTCGACGGCGGCATCCGCCTCAACCCGCTCGACCCGTCGATCACCACGACCGGCCAGCTGGCGCTGCTCCGCACCATCATCGAGGTCGCCATGGGGCACGGCCTCGACGAACGGGCCGGCTTCGCGCTCAAGGTGGCGCACGCGTACGTCAACACGAGCATCACCGAGCGGCAGCCGGTCCTCACCGACATCGTGGAGCAGTTGCGGCACCCCAAGCCGGAGTCCGCGGAGGCCATGAACGTCGACATAGACGATGTCCGCGCCTGGGGTCTCGACGTGGCGCTGGTCCTGGACCGGCTGGTCGACGGTGACCTGCGCGGCATGTTCGACGGTCCGACGACCGTCGGCATCGACCTCGACGCGCCGCTGATCGTCTTCGACCTGTCGCACATCGACCGCAACTCCATCGCCATGCCCATCCTGATGGCGATCGTCGGTGTCTGGCTCGAGCACACCTGGATCCGCCCCGACCGCAAGAAGCGCATCTTCCTGGTGGAGGAGGCGTGGCACATCATCAACAGCCCCTTCGTCGCCCAGCTCTTCCAGCGGCTGCTGAAGTTCGGACGGCGGCTCGGTCTTTCCTTCGTGGCGGTGGTCCACCACCTGAGCGACGTGGTGGACGGGGCGGCGGCGAAGGAGGCCGCGGCGATCCTCAAGATGGCGTCGACCCGCACGATCTACGCGCAGAAGGCCGACGAGGCACGGGCCACCGGACGTGTCCTGGGCCTGCCGCGCTGGGCCGTGGAGATCATCCCGACGCTGACACCGGGTATCGCCGTGTGGGACGTCAACGGCAACGTCCAGGTGGTCAAGCACCTGGTGACCGAGGCGGAGAGGCCGCTGGTCTTCACCGACCGCGCGATGACGGAGTCCTCCGTGCCCGCCGTACCGGAGCACGTACAGGCCGCGGAGTGGGAGGCGGAACAGCGCGCGCGGCTCGTGGAGCAGCAGCAACTGGACGAGTCGTCAGAGTCGACGGTGGCGTGAGATGTACGAGGGCGGCCCGCGGGACCGGGCCCGGGAGCGGCACGGAGAACGGCAAGGGGCACGTCAGGGGACGGGTCAGGGGGGCGTCCCCGACGGCCTGCTGGTCGGGCTGCTGGCCTTCCTTCTCGGCCTGACGCTTCTCGTCTGGTCGGCGACGGGACTCGCAGGGCTGTTCGCGCACGGCTCCTGGCCGTCCGGGGTCAGCTTCACCAACACGCCGGCGGCCATGCGGTCCCTGGCCGCCGCCCCGCACGACCTGGCCGCCGCCTGGCCCGCCACACCGTCCGGCGAGCTCTCCGGGTACGGGCTGTTCTGGGGGCTGCTCATCGGGCAGCTGATGGTGCTGATCGTGCTGACGGTGTTCACGCTGGGCACGTTGGCGCGCTGGCGCGCGGTGCGGGGGGCGGCGCGTGAGACTCGGAGCGTACGGGACCGGGAGCGCGAGCCGGAGCCGCCCGTCGTACGGCAGGCGCCCGTACAGGAGCAGGTGGTGCAGGAGCAGGCCGTACAGGAGCGGCCCGTGCGGGGGAAGTTCGCGCCCCCGGAGGAGGCCGTGCCGCAGGAGCACACGCCGCCCGTCGCCGCCACCGCGCCGCTGCCGACCGTCCCGGAGCCCCGTACCCGTACGCCCCGCGTGCTGTACGGCGACCGGGCCGACCGCCGTCCCGCCGCCGTCCAGGCGCTCCTCGACGCCGACGGCCCGGCGCTCGTCGTCACGTCCGACCCCGCTGTGTGGGCCGAGACAAAGGACGCACGCGCCAAGCTCGGCCCCGTACTCGTCTACGACCCGGGCCATCTGTGCGACACCCCCACGCGGCTCCACTGGTCGCCCACGACCGACTGCGAAAACGACCGGACGGCCGCCGCCCGCGCCGGCGCCGTCCTCGCACCCGTACGCCCCCGGGCACTCATCGACGCCGCGGTGGCGGACACCGCGGAAACGCTCCTGCGCTGCTGGCTGCACGCCGCGGCCGTGGACGGGCGTCCGTTCCGCCAGGTCCACCGCTGGGCCCAGGGCAGCAACACCCACGAGCCCGTACGCATCCTCCGTACTCACCCCAAGGCCGCCGGCGGGCTCGCCGGACTGCTCGAGTCGGCGCTCACCGCCCACCCCGAACGGCGTGAGGTCGCACAGCAGTTGACCGCACGCTCGCTCTCGGCGCTGTCCTCCGTCCACATCCGCGAGGCGTGCGCCACGAACCGAACGGATTTGCTCGCTCTGGAATCATTCGTGAACGAAGCGGGCACTCTGTATGTGGTGGGTGAACCGATCGAAGACCCTCGCACCCATCCCGGCGCGATGCCTCTCCTCACGGCACTCGCCGCAGACGTGGTCGAGCACGGCCGCCGCATGGCCGCACGGTCATCCGACGGTCGGCTCGACCCACCAATGACGCTCGTGCTCGACGACGTCGCGGCCGTCGCCCCGTTCCCCGGACTCCCCGAACTGCTGAAGACGGGTCACGACCAGGGAATGCCGACCGTCGCCCTGCTCCGCTCCCCGGAGCAGGCCCGCGCCCGCTGGACCGCCCCACTGCCCCAGCAGCCCTGAGCCACTCGGCCGACACGGCCGACACGGCCCTTGAGGATCACGCCGTTACGGGACCGGGCGCCACGTCCGAAACGTGAGACGGCCTTCCCACCGCGACAGGGCCGTGGAATCATGCGCGCCATGCAGCGCAAGCTCATTATCAGCAGCGGCGTGCCGGCACCGGGGTGACCTGGGGGCGATCCCTCCCAGGCGGCTCACCGCCCGCACGCAGACCTCTCGCATCCGCGAGGGGTCTTTTTGTTTTCGTCATCAGCACCCTGACACAAGGGCTCACCCGGCCCGGCAGACCTGGACAGGAAACACCCGCCATGACACACGATGTCCTGCACCGCTCCGACCGCCTCGTCGACGACCACGCGACGTGCACGCTCACCGTGACGCTCCGGGACAGCCGTGGAGCGCTGGGCCGCATCGCCGCCACACTGAGCAGCATCCCGGTGCTGGCCCTGTCCTACGCGGTGACGGACACCGCCCGTGCCACGGCGGAGATCCGGGTGCCACGGGCCCACTCCGCTCGCGCACGCGGCAGGCTGAACCGCATGGTCGACGCGCTGGCCGTCACCTGACCACGCCGACCCGGCCGGCCAGGGGTCAACTCCCCTGGGTAGGCCGCCGGATCTCGTACTCCAGCGCCATCTCGTCGTCCGGTACCGGCGCGCTTTCACCGCTCGGCACGAAGCCGACCTTGCGGTAGAGCGCGGCCGCCCTGGCGTTGTCCCCGTGGAACAGCAGCCGCACCCGCTCGACCGGCGGCGAGTCCAGCGCCCACGACCACTCCAGCGCCGCACGGAACAACGCCTCCGCGAGCCCGCTGCCGCGCGCCTCCGGCCGTACGAACACGGCCACCACGTGCGTCTGCTCGACCGGCGCCGGCTTGCCTATGCGGGCGCTGCCCCGGTGCTCGACCAGCACACTCGCCGTGCCGTCCCACCGTCCGCCCGGTGCCACCGCCACGAACTGGACCACGTCCACGCCCTCGGCGGCGGACCGCGTGCGCTCCCGCCAGAAGGCGTCGGGCCGTTCGCGCGCCTGCTCGTACGACTCGTAGAAGGCTATGGGAGCGAGCGGGTCCTGGAGGGCTTCGAGACGGAGGTCGCGAGCCTTGGCCCACTCCTCGGCGCGCACGCGGCGGATGAGGTGTTCCATCCCCCGATACTGGCCTTGACCAGGGCCCCCGGGCAACGGCGTTTCCCCCGTCGTACCCCGGTACTACGCCCGCTTCCCGACTGCCGCCCACGGTCGGACGTCCGGCCCCCGCCCGCTCCGTAGCGTCGACGACATGACCAGGCCCAACGGCATCGAAGCCGTCCAACTCACCAAACGCTACGGCGACCGGACCGTCGTCCAGGACCTCACCTTCAGCGTCGCACCGGGGTCCGTGACCGGCTTCCTCGGACCGAACGGCGCCGGCAAGTCCACCACCATGCGCATGCTCCTCGGCCTTGACGCCCCCACCCACGGCCGCGCCGTGATCGGCGGCCGCCCCTACGCGGCCCACCCGGCGCCGCTCACCGAGGTCGGAGCCCTGCTGGAGGCCCGGTCGATCCACCCCGGGCGCACCGCCAGGAACCACCTCCTCGCCCTCGCGCACACCCACGGCATCCCGCGCTCCCGCGTCGACGAGGTCATCGCCCTGACCGGCCTCACCGACGTGGCCGGACGCCGGGTCAAGGGCTTCAGCCTGGGCATGGGCCAGCGCCTCGGCATCGCGGCCGCCCTGCTCGGCGACCCGGCCACCCTGATACTCGACGAACCCGTCAACGGCCTCGACCCGGAAGGCGTCCTGTGGATCAGGACGCTCCTGAAGTCCCTGGCCGCGGAGGGCCGTACCGTACTCGTCTCCTCCCACCTGATGAGCGAGACGGCCCTCACCGCCGACCACCTCGTCATCATCGGCAGGGGCCGGCTGCTCGCCGACACGACCGTCGAGGCGTTCGTACGGGACGCCGGCACGACCGCGGTGAAGGTGGTCTCCCCGGAGGCGTCCACGCTGGCCGCACTGCTGGGCGGCCCCGGCGTCGACTTCGAACAGGCCGCCCCGGGCGAACTGCTCGTACGCGGCACGGACAGCGAGACCGTCGGCCGCACCGCCGCCGCCCACGGCGTCCCGCTGTACGAACTCACCCCCGTGACGGCCTCGCTGGAACAGGCCTTCATGGACCTCACCCACGACGCGGTCGAGTACCAGGCCACCCCCCTCGAAGGAGCAGCGGCATGAGCACGTACGCACTGACCCCGAAGCGCGTGCTGCGTTCCGAGTGGCACAAGTTGTGGACGCTGCGCTCGACGTGGATCACCCTCCTGACGGCCTGCACCCTGACTCTCGGCATCGGCCTGCTGATGGGCGCCACGTACGAGACGGGAGGCGGCGACGGCGACGTGGACGTCGTCGTACTCACCCTCATCGGGGTCCAGTTCGCGCAGATCGCCTTCGCCGTGCTCGGCATCCTCGTCACCGCCGGCGAGTACTCGACCGGCATGATCCGCGCCTCGATGACCACCGTGCCCCGCAGACTCCCGGTCCTGTGGTCCAAGGCCGCTGTCTTCGGCGCCGTCACCCTCGCCATCACCCTCACCACGGCCTTCGTCACCTTCCCCGCCGCGCAGCTCTTCTTCGCCGGCACCGACCAGGAGGCGTCGCTCGGCGATCCGGGCGTGACCCGGGCCCTGCTGGGCAGCTCGGCCGGACTCACCCTGCTGGGACTGATCGCCCTCGGACTGGGGGCACTCATGCGGTCGGTCCCGGGCGCGATCGGAGCGTTCATCGGCGGCGTCATGATCCTGCCCGAGGTGATCGGCATGCTCCCGTACGACATCGCGGCGGATGCCGCGCGGTACTTCCCGACGAAGGCTCTGGAGTCCCTGATGTCGGCGACCGCCGTCCCCGGCGCGGCATCACCGGGCGGGGCGCTCATCGCACTGACCCTCTGGGCGGTGGCGACGCTTGCGCTGGCCGGTGCGACGCTGAAGCGCCGGGACGTTTGAGCCCGGACCCGTGCACGAGGACGGGTCGAGGACGGGTGTACGAGGACGGGTGTACGAGGATGTGGGAGTGCGTATGGCCCAGCAGAACGACCGCCCGTCGGCCGGCCCGGCACAGCAGGGCTGGGCGACGGGAGCGCAGCCGCTCACCGGCCGGCTGCACCGCCTCACCGAGCGGATCCGTTCCCTCGACCGCCGCCGCCCGCTGCTCTGGGACCTGCATGTCACCGGAGTGTGCCTGTTCGCCGCGCTGGTGGACGCTGCGGGCGGCTGGCGAAACGTCGCCTTCAACGACGACGTGCCGGTCTGGCTCGTCCTCCTGATGAGCCTCGGCTTCACGGTCCCGCTGCTGTGGCGCCGCCGCCATCCGCTCGCCGCGCTGCTGGTGATGCTGCCGTTCTCCCTGGCCAACGCCGCGAGCGGAGCACACCTGCAGGCGTCGTTCCTCCAGATGATCGCCGTCTGGAACATCGCGCTGCGGCTGCCGCTGCGCACCCTGGTGTGGTCGTTCTGCACGGTGCTCGTGCCACTGGCGGTAGGAGCCACGGCCTACCCGGTGGGCAGCTGGGACCAGCAGTTCGTGCCCATGCTCTACAGCTTCGCCCTCGTTGCCCTGCTGGGCCTGGTGGTCCGCTCCCGGCAGGAGTACATGGCGTCCCTGGTGGAGCGGGCGAAGCAGCTCGAGGTCGAACGGGACCAGCAGGCACAGCTGGCAGCGGCCGCCGAACGCACGCGGATAGCCCGGGAGATGCACGACATCATCGGCCACAACCTGTCCGTCATCACGGGTCTCGCGGACGGCGGCGCCTACGCGGCCGCCCAGTCCCCGCAACGCGCCACCCAGGCGCTCGAGGCCATCGGCACCACCAGCCGCCAGGCACTCACGGAACTGCGCCGGCTGCTCGACGTACTCCGTGACGAGGCCGCGACCCGGCCCGTCGCGGAGCTCGCCCCACAGCCGGCACTGACCGACCTGGACCGGCTGGTCGAGGGCGTCGCGGGCGCGGGGCTGCCGGTCGACCTCACGGTGGAGGGAAGCCCCGGATCGCTGCCCGCGGGCAAGCAGTTGACGGTGTACCGGGTGGTCCAGGAGGCCCTGACCAACTCGCTGAAGCACGGCGGCCCGAACACCACGGCCACGGTGGACGTGCGGTACGCGGCCGACGAGGTCACCGTCACGGTCACCGACACCGGCAGGCCCCGCAGCGCGGCTCCTGCACCGGCGACAGGCGCGGGCCGGGGCCTGACGGGAATGCGGGAACGAACCGCCCTGTACGGCGGCACACTTGAGGCCGGCCCGCTGCGCCGGCCCGGTGGGGGCTGGCGAGTCCATCTCTGTCTTCCGAAGGAAACCGACCAGTGACGACCGTGCTCATCGTCGACGACCAGCCCATGCAGCGCTTCGGCTTCCGGATGCTGCTGGAGAGCCAGGACGACATGACGGTGGTGGGCGAGGCGGGAAACGGCACGGAGGCGGTCCGCGCGGCCGGTGAACTGCACCCCGATGTCGTCCTGATGGACATCCGCATGCCCGGCCTCGACGGCATCGAGGCGACCCGCCGCATCGTGGCCTCCGGCGCCCGTACCCGCGTCCTCATCGTGACGACGTTCGACCTCGACGAGTACGCGTACAACGGCCTGCGCGCCGGCGCCAGCGGCTTCCTCATCAAGGACGCCCTGCCGGAGGAGCTCCTCTCCGGCATCCGCGCGGTGGCGGCCGGGGACGCGGTCGTCGCACCGAGCCTCACGCGCAGGCTCCTCGACACCTACGTGCAGCACCTGCCGGAAGCGGGGGACGGGAACGGTGAGGGGACGGCGGCGCCCGACCAGCGCCTGGCGCGGCTGACGGAACGGGAGCGGGAGATTCTGACCGTCATCGGCCAGGGCTGGACGAACACCGAAATCGCGACGCGGCTGCATCTCGCGGAATCGACGGTGAAGACGCATGTGAGCCGCATCCTGGCGAAGACGGGTGCGAGGGACCGGGTCCAGGCCGTCATTCTGGCGTACGACACGAGGCTGGTGAATCCGTCGTGAAAGACCGGCCTCTGGGCAGGTGAGGCCCTGAACGCGGAAAAGCCCCGCACCACAAGGGTGCGGGGCTTCCCCACAAAGATTGTTCGGCGGCGTCCTACTCTCCCACAGGGTCCCCCCTGCAGTACCATCGGCGCTGAAAGGCTTAGCTTCCGGGTTCGGAATGTAACCGGGCGTTTCCCTAACGCAATGACCACCGAAACACTATGAAGATGTCCGAACTACCAGCCGGCAACCCCGCAACAGGGGTCGGGCGAGTTCGTTACTTCAGAACTAACACAGTGGACGCGAGCAACTGAGGACAAGCCCTCGGCCTATTAGTACCGGTCAACTCCACCCCTTACAGGGCTTCCATATCCGGCCTATCAACCCAGTCGTCTACTGGGAGCCTTACCCTCTCAAGGAGGTGGGAGTCCTCATCTCGAAGCAGGCTTCCCGCTTAGATGCTTTCAGCGGTTATCCTTTCCGAACGTAGCCAACCAGCCATGCCCTTGGCAGGACAACTGGCACACCAGAGGTTCGTCCGTCCCGGTCCTCTCGTACTAGGGACAGCCCTTCTCAAGACTCCTACGCGCACAGCGGATAGGGACCGAACTGTCTCACGACGTTCTAAACCCAGCTCGCGTACCGCTTTAATGGGCGAACAGCCCAACCCTTGGGACCGACTCCAGCCCCAGGATGCGACGAGCCGACATCGAGGTGCCAAACCATCCCGTCGATATGGACTCTTGGGGAAGATCAGCCTGTTATCCCCGGGGTACCTTTTATCCGTTGAGCGACGGCGCTTCCACAAGCCACCGCCGGATCACTAGTCCCGACTTTCGTCCCTGCTCGACCCGTCGGTCTCACAGTCAAGCTCCCTTGTGCACTTACACTCAACACCTGATTGCCAACCAGGCTGAGGGAACCTTTGGGCGCCTCCGTTACCCTTTGGGAGGCAACCGCCCCAGTTAAACTACCCATCAGACACTGTCCCTGATCCGGATCACGGACCCAGGTTAGACATCCAGCACGACCAGAGTGGTATTTCAACGACGACTCCACCTGAACTGGCGTCCAAGCTTCACAGTCTCCCACCTATCCTACACAAGCCGAACCGAACACCAATATCAAACTGTAGTAAAGGTCCCGGGGTCTTTCCGTCCTGCTGCGCGAAACGAGCATCTTTACTCGTAGTGCAATTTCACCGGGCCTATGGTTGAGACAGTCGAGAAGTCGTTACGCCATTCGTGCAGGTCGGAACTTACCCGACAAGGAATTTCGCTACCTTAGGATGGTTATAGTTACCACCGCCGTTTACTGGCGCTTAAGTTCTCAGCTTCGCCCCACCGAAATGGAGCTAACCGGTCCCCTTAACGTTCCAGCACCGGGCAGGCGTCAGTCCGTATACATCGCCTTACGGCTTCGCACGGACCTGTGTTTTTAGTAAACAGTCGCTTCTCGCTGGTCTCTGCGGCCACCCCCAGCTCAAGCAGCAAGTGCTATCACCAGGAATGGCCCCCCTTCTCCCGAAGTTACGGGGGCATTTTGCCGAGTTCCTTAACCATAGTTCACCCGAACGCCTCGGTATTCTCTACCTGACCACCTGAGTCGGTTTAGGGTACGGGCCGCCATGAAACTCGCTAGAGGCTTTTCTCGACAGCATAGGATCATCCACTTCACCACAATCGGCTCGGCATCAGGTCTCAGCCTCAATGTGTGACGGATTTGCCTATCACACGGCCTACACCCTTACCCCGGGACAACCACCGCCCGGGCTGGACTACCTTCCTGCGTCACCCCATCGCTTACCTACTACAAGTCTGGTTCGTCGGCTCCACCACTCCGACCTCGTCCGAAGACTCAGCCGGCGGCTTCACGGACTTAGCATCGCCTGATTCGATATTGGGCGTTTCAAAGCGGGTACCGGAATATCAACCGGTTGTCCATCGACTACGCCTGTCGGCCTCGCCTTAGGTCCCGACTTACCCTGGGCAGATCAGCTTGACCCAGGAACCCTTAGTCAATCGGCGCACACGTTTCTCACGTGTGTATCGCTACTCATGCCTGCATTCTCACTCGTGAACCGTCCACAACTCGCTTCCGCGGCTGCTTCACCCGGCACACGACGCTCCCCTACCCATCCCAGCGGGCGTTGGCCCTCATGCTGGAATGACACGACTTCGGCGGTACGCTTGAGCCCCGCTACATTGTCGGCGCGGAATCACTTGACCAGTGAGCTATTACGCACTCTTTCAAGGGTGGCTGCTTCTAAGCCAACCTCCTGGTTGTCTCTGCGACTCCACATCCTTTCCCACTTAGCGTACGCTTAGGGGCCTTAGTCGATGCTCTGGGCTGTTTCCCTCTCGACCATGGAGCTTATCCCCCACAGTCTCACTGCCGCGCTCTCACTTACCGGCATTCGGAGTTTGGCTAAGGTCAGTAACCCGGTAGGGCCCATCGCCTATCCAGTGCTCTACCTCCGGCAAGAAACACACGACGCTGCACCTAAATGCATTTCGGGGAGAACCAGCTATCACGGAGTTTGATTGGCCTTTCACCCCTAACCACAGGTCATCCCCCAGGTTTTCAACCCTGGTGGGTTCGGTCCTCCACGAAGTCTTACCTCCGCTTCAACCTGCCCATGGCTAGATCACTCCGCTTCGGGTCTAGAGCGTGCAACTCAAACGCCCTGTTCGGACTCGCTTTCGCTACGGCTTCCCCACACGGGTTAACCTCGCTACACACCGCTAACTCGCAGGCTCATTCTTCAAAAGGCACGCAGTCACGACTGACAGCACAAGTGCTGCCAGCGACGCTCCCACGGCTTGTAGGCACACGGTTTCAGGTACTATTTCACTCCGCTCCCGCGGTACTTTTCACCATTCCCTCACGGTACTATCCGCTATCGGTCACCAGGGAATATTTAGGCTTAACGGGTGGTCCCGCCAGATTCACACGGGATTTCTCGGGCCCCGTGCTACTTGGGTGTCTCTCAAACGAGCCGTATGAATTTCAGCTACGGGGGTCTTACCCTCTACGCCGGACCTTTCGCATGTCCTTCGCCTACCCATACGGTTTCTGACTCGTCGACCAGCCGGCAGACTGATCAAGAGAGATCCCACAACCCCGTATGCGCAACCCCTGCCGGGTATCACACGCATACGGTTTGGCCTCATCCGGTTTCGCTCGCCACTACTCCCGGAATCACGGTTGTTTTCTCTTCCTGAGGGTACTGAGATGTTTCACTTCCCCTCGTTCCCTCCACACTGCCTATGTGTTCAGCAGCGGGTGACAGCCCATGACGACTGCCGGGTTTCCCCATTCGGAAACCCCCGGATCAAAGCCTGGTTGACGACTCCCCGGGGACTATCGTGGCCTCCCACGTCCTTCATCGGTTCCTGGTGCCAAGGCATCCACCGTGCGCCCTTAAAAACTTGGCCACAGATGCTCGCGTCCACTGTGTAGTTCTCAAGCAACGACCAGCCACCCACCACCCCGCCGCAACCGCGACGAGTTCACTGGGGCCGGCATCCCGAAGGACGAGCAACGCTCGCACCCTCAGACACCCAACAGTGTGCCCGGCAGAATCTCCCACCAGCCGCCTCGTTCCACGCTCCGAAGAGCAGTACTGGAAGCAGCAGGCGAGCAAGTCCCTGCCGAATAATCAACGTTCCACCCATGAGCAACCGTGCGAGTCATTCGCTCGCAGTCGGCCATGTGCTCCTTAGAAAGGAGGTGATCCAGCCGCACCTTCCGGTACGGCTACCTTGTTACGACTTCGTCCCAATCGCCAGTCCCACCTTCGACAGCTCCCTCCCACAAGGGGTTGGGCCACCGGCTTCGGGTGTTACCGACTTTCGTGACGTGACGGGCGGTGTGTACAAGGCCCGGGAACGTATTCACCGCAGCAATGCTGATCTGCGATTACTAGCAACTCCGACTTCATGGGGTCGAGTTGCAGACCCCAATCCGAACTGAGACCGGCTTTTTGAGATTCGCTCCGCCTCGCGGCTTCGCAGCTCTTTGTACCGGCCATTGTAGCACGTGTGCAGCCCAAGACATAAGGGGCATGATGACTTGACGTCGTCCCCACCTTCCTCCGAGTTGACCCCGGCAGTCTCCTGTGAGTCCCCATCACCCCGAAGGGCATGCTGGCAACACAGAACAAGGGTTGCGCTCGTTGCGGGACTTAACCCAACATCTCACGACACGAGCTGACGACAGCCATGCACCACCTGTATACCGACCACAAGGGGGGCACCATCTCTGATGCTTTCCGGTATATGTCAAGCCTTGGTAAGGTTCTTCGCGTTGCGTCGAATTAAGCCACATGCTCCGCTGCTTGTGCGGGCCCCCGTCAATTCCTTTGAGTTTTAGCCTTGCGGCCGTACTCCCCAGGCGGGGAACTTAATGCGTTAGCTGCGGCACCGACGACGTGGAATGTCGCCAACACCTAGTTCCCAACGTTTACGGCGTGGACTACCAGGGTATCTAATCCTGTTCGCTCCCCACGCTTTCGCTCCTCAGCGTCAGTAATGGCCCAGAGATCCGCCTTCGCCACCGGTGTTCCTCCTGATATCTGCGCATTTCACCGCTACACCAGGAATTCCGATCTCCCCTACCACACTCTAGCCTGCCCGTATCGAATGCAGACCCGGGGTTAAGCCCCGGGCTTTCACATCCGACGCGACAAGCCGCCTACGAGCTCTTTACGCCCAATAATTCCGGACAACGCTTGCGCCCTACGTATTACCGCGGCTGCTGGCACGTAGTTAGCCGGCGCTTCTTCTGCAGGTACCGTCACTTTCGCTTCTTCCCTGCTGAAAGAGGTTTACAACCCGAAGGCCGTCATCCCTCACGCGGCGTCGCTGCATCAGGCTTTCGCCCATTGTGCAATATTCCCCACTGCTGCCTCCCGTAGGAGTCTGGGCCGTGTCTCAGTCCCAGTGTGGCCGGTCGCCCTCTCAGGCCGGCTACCCGTCGTCGCCTTGGTAGGCCATCACCCCACCAACAAGCTGATAGGCCGCGGGCTCATCCTTCACCGCCGGAGCTTTCAACCGCAGACCATGCGATCCGCAGTGTTATCCGGTATTAGACCCCGTTTCCAGGGCTTGTCCCAGAGTGAAGGGCAGATTGCCCACGTGTTACTCACCCGTTCGCCACTAATCCCCTCCCGAAGGAGGTTCATCGTTCGACTTGCATGTGTTAAGCACGCCGCCAGCGTTCGTCCTGAGCCAGGATCAAACTCTCCATGAATGTTTACCCGTGATCGGGTGCACATCCGAAGAGCGGAACAACCGGTCGGAATAGGACCGGTCGTTCACAGCGTCCTCGCTGTGATTGCCGCCCCGCAAGCGGGACGGACTTTTTCAAAGGAACCTCGACCATCCGAAGATGGACGGGGTATCAACATATCTGGCGTTGATTTTTGGCACACTGTTGAGTTCTCAAGGAACGGACGCTTCCTTTGTACTCACCCCAGATTCCTCTGAGGCTTTCCTCCGGGCGCTTCCCTTCGGTCTTGCGCTTCCGACTCTATCAGATCTTTTCGATCCGATTTCCTCGGTGCTTTCCGGCCTTTCGGCCTTCCGGCGGTTCCGACTCTATCAGACTCTTTCGGGCCTGACTCCCAGTCAGCGGGAGTTGTCTTTCCGGCTGTTGGGCCGTTCCGACGCTCAAACTCTAGCGGATTTCCCCGGCGGCTCATAATCGAGCTTTCGAAATGAATTTCGGCATGCCGAAATTCTTCCCGGCCGGGAGATCGTGCTGAGTTTGGTTGCCGCGTTCGCGGCGGGGATGGCTGTCGAAGAACCGTTCCGGCTCTGTGACAACTCGAAGTACCTTACGGATCGGGAGGGGCAGTGTCAACCTCCCCTGGTCACCGGTTCAGTCCAGGTCGGTGAGGCGTCCGCCGGCGTCCGGCTGATCGTGCTCGACGCGGCGCAGTACGCGGATGAGCAGCTCGCCGAGGAGTGACCGCTCGTCGCCCGAGAGGTCCTGAAGCAGGTCCTCCTCGAAGTTCGTCGCCATGCGCATCGCCTCGAGCCACTTGGTGCGGCCTTCGTCCGTCAGCTCAACGATCACCCTCACCCGGTTGCTCTCGTCGCGGTCGCGGGTGACGAGGCCTTCGCCGGCCATGCGGTCGATGCGGTGCGTCATGGCGGCAGGTGTGAGGCCGAGGCGCTTGGCGAGTTCACCGGGGCCCATTCGATAGGGAGCACCGGAGAGCACCAGGGTCTTCAGCACCTCCCACTCGGTGTTGCTGATGCCGAGGTCGGCGACCTGACGCCCGTACGCGACGTTCATGCGGCGGTTGAGCCGGCCGAGGGCCGAGACCACCTTCTCGACCTGGGGATCGAGGTCGCCGAATTCTCGCTGGTAGGCGGCGATCTGCTCGTCGAGGCTCGGCTCGTGCGGGCCGGAGGTCATGGAGGCCTCGGGGGTCTCGGTAGGCATGCGCCGAAGTATGACACGGCACTCATTGGCATTGAAGTCCTTCTCTGTGTACTCTTCAATATCGAACTTTAGTTTTGAAGTCTTCAGGTCTCAGTCCTCTGGTCGCCACTCCCGTGACCTCGCGGGCCGCGGCCTCCGATCTTGAAGTAGGTGAGTGTGACCAAGGCGAAGGGTGCAGCGATGCGCCGGATCCAGACGGGGAACGCGCTGAGCGCGTTCGGGCTCGGCTTCACCGTTCCCTATCTCTACGTCTATGTGGCGCAGGTGCGGGAGCTGGGCGCGGGCACGGCGGGTGCCGTGCTCGCCGTTTTCGCGATGGCCGCGCTCGTCGCGCTCCCCTTCACCGGCCGGATCATCGACCGGCGCGGGCCGCTGCCCGTCCTGGTGGCCGCCGCTCTGCTCGCGTCGGCCGGCGCGGCGGGGATGGGCGTCTCCGGCAGCGTCCCGGCCGTCGTCCTGTCCGCCGCGGTCCTCGGGGCCGGTACGGCGGTGATGCAGCCGGCGCTGGCCACGCTGATCGTCTGGTGCTCGGAGACGGCGACCCGTACCCGCGCCTTCGCCACACAGTTCTTCCTGCAGAACCTGGGGCTCGGCATCGGCGGCCTGATCGGCGGGCACCTCGTCGACGAGAGCCGGCCAGCGAGCTTCACCCTCTTGTTCGGCATCGAGGCCGTGATGTTCCTGGTGCTCGGCGGGATCGCCCTGACCGTGCGGCTCCCGCACTCACCCGCACTCTCCGGCCCCCGGCCCGCGGACACGGAGTCGGCCGCCAAGGGCGGGCTGCGGGTGCTGCTCGGACACCGGGCCATGGTGCAGCTGCTGGTCCTGGGCTTCGTCCTCTTTTTCGCCTGCTACGGCCAGTTCGAGTCGGGCCTCGCCGCGTACGGCACGGAGGCCGCCGGTATCCAGCCCTCGACCCTCGGGACGGCACTGGCCGCCAACACCGCGGTCATCGTGCTCGCCCAGTTCCTGGTGCTGAAGTTCGTGGAGCACCGCCGGCGCAGCCGTGTCATCGCCTCGGTCGGGCTCATCTGGGCCGTGGCGTGGCTGACGGCGGGCTACGCGGGGCTCGGGCACGGCAGCCAGGCCATGGCGACCGCCGCGTTCATCTCCACGTACGCCCTCTTCGGCCTCGGTGAGGCGATGCTGTCGCCGACCGTGGCTCCGCTCGTCGCGGACCTGGCGCCGGAAGCCATGGTCGGGCAGTACAACTCCGCCTTCGCGCTGGTGAAGCAGCTCGCGCTGGCGGTCGGCCCGGCCGTGGGCGGGCCGATGGGCGCCGCGCTGCACGGCCCGTACATCGTGACCTTCGTGCTGTTCTCGCTCCTGATCACGGTGCTGGCGCTGCGGCTCGGCAAGCGGCTCACGCCAGTGCAGGACCGCCCGTCGCTCGCCGCGAAGAGCCGCGTGGTGGCGGTGCACAAGCCTGAGGACGCCGTCGCCCCGGCCGTCTGAGGCGGGGGCCGGGCGTCAGCGGGCGGCCGGTTCCCCCGGCCCGCGAGCCGCCAGGGCAGTGTCGCGTCGGGGCAGGGCGAATTCGCACCAGACGGCTTTGCCGCCGCCGGGTGTGCGGCGGCTTCCCCAGGACGAGGCGATCGTCGCGATGATGGAGATCCCGCGGCCCGCCTCGTCCTCCGTCTCCGCACGGCGGCGGCGCGGCAGATGCTCGTCGCCGTCCGTCACCTCGACGATCAGCCGCCGGTCGGTGCGGCGGAGCCGCAGACGCATGGGCGGCGTGCCGTGCTGGAGCGAGTTGGCGACCAGTTCGCTCACGGCGAGGACACCGAGGTCGTGCAGCTCGGGGGAGAAGCGCCAGGAGGCGAGCACCCCTGACGCGAAGGCCCGGGCACGTGGCGCCGCCTCGATCCCTCCCAGCAGGTCGAGAGCCGCGTTGTGGAACAGCTCGGCGTCCGCCCCCTGGCGCGTCGGATGCTGGAGCACAAGCACGGCGACGTCGTCGTCGTGCTCCGCGGTCACGCCGAGGGCCCGGATCAGCCGGTCGCACACCACCTGCGGGCTGCCCGTCGCCCCGGCCAGCGCACGCTCCAGCGCGGCGACCCCTTCGTCGATGTCCTCGCCCCGGCGCTCCACCAGACCGTCCGTGTAGAGGACGGCGGTGGAGCCGGGCGGCAGGTCGATGGCCCCGGAGGTGTGCAGCCAGCCGCCGGTACCGAGCGGCGGGCCGGTCGGTTCCGCCGCTGTGTGGACCGTGCCGTCCGCGTCGCGCACCAGGATCGGCAGATGGCCGGCGGAGGCGTAGACGAGCCTGCCCTCGTTCGGGTCGTGGACCGCGTAGACGCACGTGGCGATCTGGCTGGGGTCGATCTCGGCGGCCAGCCCGTCCAGCAGCTGGAGAACCTCGTGCGGCGGGAGGTCCAGGCGGGCGTAGGCACGCACGGCGGTGCGCAGTTGGCCCATGACGGCGGCGGCCCGCACACCGCGGCCCATGACGTCGCCGATGACCAGAGCCGTACGGCCCGCGCCGAGCGTGATCACGTCGTACCAGTCGCCGCCGACCGCGGCGTCCGTGCCGCCGGGCTGGTAGGTGGCGGCGAAACGCAGGTCGTCGGGCTGCTCCAGTTCCTGAGGCAGCAGCGAACGCTGCAGTGTCACGGCCGTCTCGCGGTGACGGCGCTCGCTGGCACGCAGCCGCTCCGCGGCGTCCGCGTGGTCGGTGACGTCGGCGGCGAAGACCAGGACGCCCGCGGTCTCGCCGCTACCGTCGACCCGCTCGGCGGGCAGGCAGGTCACCGTGTACGAACCCTCCCCGCGCCGGTCCTTACCCCCGCAGCTCTGGATCCGGCGGGATTTGACCGTCCGCGGCTTGCCGCTGCGCAGCACCTGGTCCATCAGCGGCAGCAGACCCAGCTCGGTGAGCTCGGGGCAGACGTCGGCGGCGGGGACGCCGGCCGGCCGGGAGCCGAAAGCGGCTGCGTAGGCGTCGTTGACGTACACGACGCGGTGGTCCGGGCCGTGGACGAGCGCGACCAGGGCGGGCAGACGGCCGAGAATCTCCGGTACGGAGAAGTCCTCCAGCGCGGGGACGTCGGGCGGGGGCTCCGGCTGGCCGTACTCGCCGCGTGCCGCGGGCACGGAGCCCTCGGACCGCTTCGCCGGGGAGAGCCCTTGGTCGGTCCCCCGCGCCGCGGCGCGACGCTGCGTACCGGGGAGCCTGGCGCTCCAACGCGTGAAGTTCACTGACTTTCTAGCCTCAATGGGTTGTCGCGAAGGGTCACTCTGTGCAGGTGTGAGCCCACCTATGGTCACACGTCCAGTGTGGCCGACCGGACTGACAGTCCTCTTTCCGCAAGGTGCCGAACAGCCGTCAAGTCCCCTTGGGATCGTCGGTCGATCCGTCCGGTGACCCGTCGGCCGACTGCTCCTCGGGTTCTTCCCCGGGGCGTGCGGACTGCCGGCCCTGGGAGCCGTTCGCGGGTCGCCCGCCACCCGCCGCGAGTTCGAATTCGGCACGCGGGTGTTCCAGCGACCCGAGGGAGACGATCTCACGCTTGAAGAGACCTGAGAGGGTCCATTCGGCCAACACCCGTGCCTTGCGGTTGAAGGTGGGGACCCGGCTGAGGTGGTAGATGCGGTGCATCAACCACGCCGGATACCCCTTCAGCTTGCGGCCGTAGACGTGCGCGACACCCTGGTGCAGACCGAGGGACGCGACCGAGCCGGCGTACTTGTGCACGTATTCCTGCATCGGCGTGCCGCGCAGCGAGGCGACGATGTTCTCGGCGAGCACCTTGGTCTGGCGGACGGCGTGCTGCGCGTTCGGCGCGCACTCCGCGCCGGGGCTGCCGGCGGCCAGGTCGGGGACCGCCGCCGCGTCACCGGCGGCCCAGGCGTGGTCGACGCCCTCGACGGCGAGCCGGGCGTCGCACTTGAGCCGCCCGCGCTCGTTGAGAGGCAGGTCGGTGGCGGCGAGGACCGGGGCGGGTTTGACGCCCGCCGTCCACACGAGGGTCCGGGTGGGGAAGCGGGAGCCGTCGCTCAGCACGGCGACGCGGTCCTCGCAGGAGTCGAGGCGCGTCTCGAGACGTACGTCGATGTTGCGGGCGCGCAGCTCACGTACGGCGTACCGGCCCATCTGCTCGCCGACTTCGGGAAGGATGCGGCCCTGTGCCTCGACCAGGATCCACTTCAGGTCCTCCGGCTTGATGTTGTGGTAGTAGCGGGAGGTGTAGCGGGCCATGTCCTCGAGTTCGGCGAGGGCTTCGACTCCCGCGTAGCCGCCGCCGACGAAGACGAAGGTGAGCGCGGCGTCGCGGATGGCGGGGTCGCGGGTGGACGAGGCGATGTCCATCTGCTCGATCACGTGGTTGCGCAGGCCGATCGCCTCCTCGACCGTCTTGAAACCGATGCCGAAGTCGGCGAGACCGGGGACGGGAAGGGTGCGTGAGATGGATCCGGGAGCGATGACGAGCTCGTCGTAGGTGATCTCGACGGGCCCGGCGCCCTCCTCCTCGGTCGCGAGCGTGGCGACGGTCGCGGTGCGTTTGGCGTGGTCGACGGACTTCGCCTCACCGATGACGATCGTGCATCTGTCGAGGACGCGGCGGAGGGGGACCACCACATGGCGCGGGGAGATGGAGCCGGCCGCGGCCTCCGGGAGGAACGGCTGATACGTCATATAAGGGTCGGGGGTGACCACGGTGATGTCGACGTCGCCGCGCGCGAGCTCGGGCTTCAGCTTCCGCTGCAGGCGCAGCGCGGTGTACATCCCGACGTAACCGCCGCCGACGACGAGAACGCGCGTGCGCGGCGGGGTGCCGGGGGTCGTGCCCCGGTTGTTTGCAGCCTTCACCATCCCATGAGGCAACGACCTCAGGAGTTTGTCCACAGGCCCGGCAAATTGTGTGACCGGAAGGCAACTGCCGCCCGATCGGTGGCCGGCGCCGGGCAAAAAGGAAGCAACGCAGGTCAGACGTGGCGGACGGGTCGGCGACCGGGGGCGTAATGGGGAGCCTTCCGGCCCTTGCTCCGATCGGGGGGCGCTCCGTGCGGAAGTACCCCCTTCTGAATTGACTCGGGCTCAACTATGTTCGTACCCGGTCGGGGT
Organism: Streptomyces peucetius; assembly: GCF_025854275.1. Classification (NCBI taxonomy): domain Bacteria; kingdom Bacillati; phylum Actinomycetota; class Actinomycetes; order Kitasatosporales; family Streptomycetaceae; genus Streptomyces; species Streptomyces peucetius. The sequence goes on from NZ_CP107567.1 coordinate 3,767,382, forward strand.
GTCGGGTCACGACATGCCCGGCGGCCAAGCGGGGAGGTCTCCGGGGGGAGACGACATGACCGGGGGAACGCTCATGCATATTCAGGATTCTCATTGGCAGACGGCTGTCGCGCCGACTTCGACGGCGGACAGTCATGGGAACGGACGAGGCCCGGGCGGAGCGGGTCGCTCGGCTCCGCTGCGGGTGGACGCGCAGCGCAATCTCGAACATGTGCTGCGTGCGGCGCGCGAAGTGTTCGGCGAGCTGGGGTACGGGGCGCCGATGGAGGACGTGGCCCGGCGGGCCAGGGTCGGCGTCGGCACGGTGTATCGCCGCTTTCCGAGCAAGGACGTGCTGGTGCGCCGCATAGCCGAGGAGGAGACCTCCCGGCTGACGGAGCAGGCGCGTACGGCTCTCGGGCAGGAGGAGGAGCCGTGGTCGGCGCTCGCCCGTTTCCTGCGCACCTCGGTGGCATCCGGTGCGGGGCGGCTGCTGCCGCCCCAGGTGCTGCGGGTGGGTGTGGACGGCGAGGAGTCGACGGTCGTCGCGGGCGGCGCGGATGCGCTGGACGAAGCATGCGTGCCGGAGCAGCGGCCGACGGCACAGCCGGGGCTGCGCGTGGTCGCTCCCCGGCCGGTTCCGGCCGCGGAGCTGGACGACGCGGGTGCGGCGGATCTGCTGGAGGTCGTGGGCCGGCTCGTGGAGCGGGCCCGGGCGGCGGGTGAGCTGCGGGGCGATGTGACCGTGGCCGATGTGCTGCTGGTGATAGCCACGGCCGCTCCGTCGCTGCCGGACGCGGCACAGCAGGAGGCCGCCTCGGCCCGGCTGCTGGACATTCTGCTGGAGGGTCTGCGGCCGCGTTCGGCGTGACTCCGAACGCCCGGTGACGTCCACGGACCGTGTCAGTACGGCTGATCGAGCGACCCTCCAACGGGTGGCGCCGAGGGCGCGGTTCTGGGGAAGTCACCCCTGATGAGTGGTGGGCCGCGGAAGGGTTCGGCACACGGCGGCTCTGTGGCACGCTTGCCCGGTGTTCGGGTCTGCAGGTGCTTACGGGGGCTTCCGCGATGAGCGGTGACGGGCAGGGCGAGTCGCTCGGCGGTGCGGCCGGGCCGGGGTCGGACGACCCTTCCGCGTCCCAGGTACCGAGCCAGGGAGGCCCGGGCGGTTCGGGCGCTCCGGGCGCTCCGGGCGGTTCGGACGCGGATTCGGGCGTCCCGTGGTCGGCGTCCGCGGAGCGCGCCGGGTCCCAGGAGCGGTACGCCGTGCCCCAGCAGCGGGAGCCGGGCGCCGGCCACGACTCGGTGCTGCCGCCGCCCCGCGAACTGCCGCCGTCGGACGCCGACCTCCTCCAGCACATGCGGCACGGCGACGACAGCGCGTACGAGGAACTGTTCCAGCGCCGCTCGGATGCCGTCCGGCGGTACGCCCGCACCTGCTGCCGGGACGCCGACACCGCCGACGACCTGACGGCGGAGGTGTTCGCCCGCACACTCCAGGCGGTACGCAACGGCGCCGGCCCCGAGCATGCCGTACGGGCCTACCTGCTCACCACGGTCCGCCGCGTCGCCGCGACGTGGATGAAGTCCGCGAAGCGCGAGCAACTGGTCGACGACTTCGCGGTCTTCGCCGCTGAGGCTGCCCGCACCGCGGACGCCTCCGGCGAGGACACCCTCGAGCTGGGCGCGGACGTGCGGGCGATGCACGAAGCGGAGCAGTCGCTCGCCATGCAGGCGTTCCGGTCGCTCCCGGAACGCTGGCAGGCGGTGCTGTGGCACACCACGGTCGAGGAGGAGTCCCCGAGCGAGGTCGCGCCTCTCTTCGGGCTCACCGCCAACGCGACCGCGGTACTGGCGAGCCGCGCCCGCGAAGGGCTCAAGCAGGCGTATCTCCAAACCCATGTGAGCACCTCGCTCACCACGGGCGGCGACTGCGCGCGCCATGCGGACCGGCTGGGTTCCTACGCCCGCGGCGGCCTGCGGCTGCGGGCGGAGCGCAGGCTGCGCAAGCACCTGGACGAGTGCGCCAAGTGCCGGCTCGCCGCCGGTGAACTGGCACACGTCAACGCCGGTATCCCGGCACTGCTGCCGATCGCGGTGATCGGCTGGTTCGCGGCTGGGTACTCCCTCAAGGCCGCGGGCGTCGTGGCCGGCGGGGCGGCGGGGGCGGCCGGGGCCGGGGCTGCTGCGGCGGCCACCGGTGGCGCGGCGGCCGAGGGGCTGGGGGCGCCTGCGAAGGCCGGCCTCGCGGGAGCCGTCGCCGTCGCGGTGACCACGGGTCTCGTCTGGGCCCTCGCCGGTGAGCCCGCCCCGGCTCCCGAGCCGGTCGCCAAGCCGCCTGTGGCCGAGCCCGTCGTGCCGACGCCGCCGCCCGCGCCCGAGCCGCCGCCGCCCGCGCCCGAGCCGCCGCCGCCCCCGCCCGAGCCGCCGCCGCCCCCGCCCGTGCCGGAGCCCCCCGTGGTGCGCACGGTGGCGAAGCCACCACCGCCACCGCCGCCGACCCCCGCACCGCCGAAACCGAAGCCGTCCCCGACGCCGACCCCGACCCCGACTCCCACACCGCCTCCTCCTCCGCCGCCACCGGCCCCCGAGGTCTACCAGGTGAACCGCCTGCAGTACGGGAACTTCGGTGACGGGACGGGCCCGGAGTTGCGCCTGGGCGAGAGCGGCTGGGTCTGGCAGCGGTCGGGCATGTCGATCGGCGGCAAGCAGTACTCCCACGGCGTCACCGCGCACGCCAAGTCGTCCATCACGATCGACCTCAACCGCCGGTGCACCACGTACGACGCCGTCGCCGGCATCGACGACATGACACGCGCGATGCGGCAGACCGCGGTGCGCTTCTCGGTGTACGGCGACGGGACGCGGCTGTGGCGCTCCCCGTTGGTCCGCAGCGGGGAACCGGCCGTGCCCGTCCATGTGCCGCTCTCCGGCGTACGCACCATCCGCCTGGTGGCGGAGCCGCAGACAGCACGGGACCACGTGGCGCTGGCGGACTGGGCGGAGTCGCGCATCAGCTGCACGTAGCCGTTACCGGGGTGGCGGCCGCTGCGCGGAGCGTTTCCCCTACCCGCCCTACGACTGCAGCGTCGGCCGGCGCGGCACGCCGCCCGCCACCGCACGCTGTCTCGGCGCCGCCGTGCCCGTCCAGCACGTGCCGCGGCGCGAGAGCAGGCGCCGGAGCCACAGCTCCGTGGAGATCAGGTCCGCGAGTCCGTCCAACGGCACGGGCTCTCCCTCGGACGCCGCGCGCAACGCCTTGCGGACGACGCGGGCCTCGACCAGGCCCGCGTCCGCGAGCAACGGCGCCTCGAACAGGGCCAGCAGGTTCGGCAGCGCGGCCCGCAGCCCCGCCCGGGCGGCAGCCGCGGACGACGCGTGGGTGGGGGAGCCCCAGCCGGACGGCAGGTCGTGGATGCCCGCGCCGGCGAGGACCGTGCGCAGGACCGCCGCCCGCGCGCCCGGCTGGACGCGCAGCGACTCCGGCAGGTCGCGGCAGGCCCGTACGACCTGGTTGTCGAGGAACGGCGCGTGCAGCCGCTGGCTGCGGATCTCGGCGGCCTGTTCCAGGATCCGGTGGTCGAAGGCGTGGCGGGCGAGCGCCGCCCGCGCCCGGGCCTCGCCCGGCCGTTGGACGGAGGTCGGCCTCGTCGCCGCGTCTGTCAGACGAACCGATACTTCAGCGAGCGCCTCCCCGGTCAGCCAGCGTGCCGCGGGCCCCGGCCGGGACCAGGCCAGCGCCGCCAGGGACGCGCCCACGGCGCCGTTGCGCAGCGCCGGCCCCGGGCGGTTGGCGAGGAGCAGGCGGTCGGCGGCCGTCTCGAGGCCGGTGCGGTAGGGCGTACGGGCGAGCCTGCGCGCCGCCCGGTACACCGTCAGCGGTACGAACAGGGCCTGCGGTGAGGGGCGTTCGGACCGGGCGAGCGCGGTCACCGGACGCAGGAGGTGACGTCTGCGCCGGTCCAGCAGCAGGTCCGCCAGGCGCGCCGGGTGCGCGTCGAGGACCTGCCGGGCGCCCGCGCCGGTGAAGTGGTCGGCGCTGCCGGCGGCCAGTCGGCCGCGGTGGCGTTCGGCGGTGACCAGCGACGGCGCGGGTTCGTCCGTCAAGGGACCGGATTCGAGGTTCGCGTACGGCAGCGCTTCCTCGCCGGCGGCGACCACGACATGGTGCAACCGGGGGTTGGCGGCGATGGCCCGGGCCCGTTCCAGTTCCGGTTCGCGCAAATCGCGGCCGCTGGTGGCCAGGTCGTTGAAGGTGACGGCGAGCAGCCGCTCGCCGGCGCCGGTGCCGTGGCCGAGGACGGTGCCGGGCACGCCGGGCAGTCCGGCCGCCAGCAGCGCGAGGGTGCTGGAGGCGCTGCCCCCGGAGAGGTCGGCGCCGATACCGGGAGCCGGCGCGCCGCGCGCGGCACGGCGTTCCGCGGGCCCCATGCCGGGGACGGGCCCCGGGTCGGGCGGCAGGGTCTCCGGCGCGTGCCGGGGCGCGGTCAGCCTGGCCCGTACGGCCTCGACCAGCGCGTCGCGTACGCCGTCGATGGCGCGGGCCGCCTCGACCTGCGGGGCGGCGACCGCGAGCGAGGCGACCGGCTCGTAGCCGGTGATCTCCCGTGAGCCCTCCCGCAGGATCAGCGCGTGACCGGGCGGGATGCGTTTGACCCCGGCGTACGGAGTGGAGTCGCGCAGCGCCTCGGGTGTCTCGGGGCAGGCGAGCAGTGCGGCCAGGTGACCGATGTCGAGCTGGGCCTCGATGAGGTCGGCGAGCGGGAGGGCGGCGGTGGCGTACGCGGTGCCGTTCGCCCAGGGGGTGTAGAAGACGGGCCGCGCGCCCGCGAGGTCGCCGACGACGGTGATACGGCGGCCGACCTGGACGACGACGGTGTAGCTTCCGGCCCATGCGGTCAGATGCCGGAGTGCGCCGCCGCGTGCCGCGAACAGGCCGACGCGCAACTGCTCGTCGCTGGCCGCGCAGCAGCCGAGGACGGCGAGCCGGGTCACGGCGGCATTCTGTGCGCCGGCGGCGTGGGGACCTGCGGGGAAGGAGTGGGGCCGCTGGTGCGGTTCCGCTGTGATGACGCGCACCTCGTCGGGACGCCAGTCGCCGACCGCCCACAGCGGATCGGGGTCACCCCACAGGAGCTGGGCCCCGACGGGATGGACAGTGCGGCCTTCCCCGGACGCGCCGACGGCTCCCACCGTGCCGAAGTTCGCGGCGATACTGCTCCACCCCACCAGCCACCGCATCGCCGCCTCCCCAACATTGCCGAAGCCGTTCGGGAACATGCTGCCACGAAGGAGGCGCGTACGAGGGGCTCCGGGTAGCGCGCGCAAAAAGGGAACGCGCCCCTGGCATTGGCGATTTGCCGATGGTGCGGACGCCGGCCGGCAGACCGCCCGGGGTTCGCAGAAGCCGCAGAAACGGCGGGTCGGACAGGCGACATCAAGCCATTTTTTGAGGGCACCCGCGCGCCCATTTGGCCCCAACACATGGACCGGGAGGCGCAGTTCGCCCCCCGGACCCTGTCCACCGCCCGCGGGGAATTGAGGCGATGGTGTCCCCCAGCCCGCTGGTTCCAGTACGCAGCGGGCCGACCCACGCAGCTCTCATGGAAGCGCTCCCGTCCCTGACCGGCCAGAGCGCACGGACGGGCGCACGGCCACACGGCGGGAGCACGACGACGGACCGGCGTCCGCCCTCGCGGACCACAATCCCGCCATAGGGAAGTTGGCCCCTTAACGGTCGGGATGCGGCGAACTACGCTGGGTTTACTGATGTTCTCCGCAGGCGCGCATACTCCGCAGAGCCCGGCCGCATGGTTGTGCAGCCGGGACCGGTCGGGAACGGGGGGTCGCGAACCGGGAGAACCCAGCACGAATGCCGTGCGCGGGCCGCGCACGGCAGCCGTCTGTGTGTCGAGGGGTGGCGCATGTCCAGGGAGCAACGCGGGCCGAACGAAAAGCTCGGCACGGTTCTCGCCCTCGCGGGAATCAGCAACGCGGGCCTCGCGCGGCGGGTCAACGACCTCGGTGCGCAACGTGGTCTGACCCTCCGGTACGACAAGACGTCGGTGGCCCGGTGGGTGTCGAAGGGCATGGTGCCGCAGGGCGCCGCACCCCATCTCATCGCCGCCGCCATCGGGGCCAAGCTGGGCCGTCCGGTGCCACTGCACGAGATCGGTCTCGCGGACGCCGACCCGGCCCCAGAGGTGGGGCTGGCCTTTCCGCGCGACGTCGGCGAGGCGGTGAAATCGGCCACCGAGCTGTACCGGCTGGATCTTGCGGGCCGCCGGGCCGGCAGCGGGGGGATCTGGCAGTCGCTGGCCGGATCGTTCGCAGTGAGCGCTTACGCGACGCCCGCGTCGCGCTGGCTGATAACCCCGGCCGACCCGTCGGTCGAGCGGCTGCTCGACACTGCGGGCGGCTCCCGTGCACTGCCCGACGCCTCCGCGCCCCTGACATCCCCCGCCGACGTCCCCGACACCCCTGACACAGGCGACACGCCCGCACGCGTGGGCCACAGCGACGTGGCGAAACTGCGGGAGGCGGCGGAGGACGCCCGGCGCTGGGACTCCAAATACGGGGGAGGCGACTGGCGTTCGTCCATGGTCCCCGAATGTCTTCGCGTCGACGCCGCCCCGCTGCTCCTCGGCTCCTACTCGGACGAGGTGGGCCGCGCCCTGTTCGGTGCGACGGCCGAGCTGACCAGACTGGCCGGCTGGATGGCCTTCGACACCGGCCAGCAGGAGGCCGCGCAACGCTACTACATCCAGGCCCTGCGCCTCGCACGCGCCGCCGCGGACGTCCCGCTCGGCGGGTACGTCCTCGCGTCGATGTCGCTCCAGGCGACGTACCGGGGGTTCGCCGACGAGGGCGTCGACCTCGCCCAGGCGGCACTGGAACGCAACCGCGGGCTCGCCACCGCCCGGACCATGAGCTTCTTCCGGCTGGTGGAGGCGCGTGCCCACGCGAAGGCGAACGACGCGGCGGCCGCGGGCGCCGCGCTCCGAGCGGCGGAGGGGTGGCTGGAGCGTTCCCGGGAGGGCGACGGCGACCCGTCGTGGCTGGGCTTCTACTCGTACGACCGCTTCGCGGCCGACGCGGCCGAGTGCTACCGCGACCTGAAGGCACCCCGGCAGGTGCGGCGCTTCACCGAGCAGGCACTGTCACGGCCCACCGAGGAGTACGTACGCTCGCACGGGCTGCGTCTCGTGGTCTCCGCGGTGGCCGAGCTGGAGTCGGGCAACCTGGACGCGGCCTGCGCCGCGGGCACCCGGGCCGTGGAGGTCGCCGGCCGTATCTCTTCCGCGCGGACCACCGAGTACGTACGGGACCTGCTGCACCGGCTGGAGCCGTACGGCGACGAGCCGAGGGTCATGGAGCTGCGGGAGAGGGCCCGCCCGCTCCTGATGGCACCGGCCTGACCCCTGGGGCGACGGCCCGGCTTCGACGGCTGGGCCGCACATGAGAACCGGTTCCGACCGGGCAGGTCCGGACGGCCCGGTCCGACGCCCCGCGGTGTCCGGACCCCGAGCGTGTGCGTCCCGCGTGGACGCTGGTTTAAGCGCGTTGTCGGCGGGCCAGTGCACTATCGGGGTGGGAGGTGACGCGGTGAGGGCGTCCGGGCAGGACTTCGACTGCGACGTGCTGGTGGTCGGCGGTGGCATCGTCGGCCTCTCGACGGCGTACGCACTTGTCCGCACGGCGCCGGGCACGCGGGTGACGGTCCTGGAGAAGGAGCGCGGCCCCGCCAGGCACCAGACCGGGCGCAACAGCGGCGTGATCCACAGCGGGATCTACTACCGGCCCGGCTCGCTGAAGGCGCGGTTCGCGGTCCGCGGCGCCGCCGAGATGGTCAAGTTCTGCGCCGAGTACGGCATCGGCCACGAGGTCACGGGCAAGCTGATCGTCGCGACGGACCGGGACGAGCTCCCACGGCTCCACGCCCTGGTCCAGCGGGGCCGGGAGAACGGCATTCCGGTGCGGGAACTGGGCCCGGCCCAGATCACGGAGTACGAGCCGGAGGTCCGTGGGCTCGCCGCGATCCACGTGGCGACGACCGGCATCTGCGACTACGGGGCGGTGGCCGCGCAGCTCGCCACGGCGTCCGGCGCGGACGTGCGGTACGGCGAGGAGGTCACCGTCGTCGACCGCCGGCCGTGGGGCGTCGCGGTGCGGACGCGGTCGGGCACGATCGTCCGGGCCCGGGCGCTGGTGAACTGCGCCGGACTGCACTGCGACCGGGTGGCACGGCTGGCGGGAGACGACCCCGGGATGCGGATCGTCCCCTTCCGCGGGGAGTACTACGACCTGGCCCGCCCCGGTCTCGTGCGCGGCCTGGTGTATCCGGTGCCCGACCCGGCCTTCCCCTTCCTCGGTGTCCATCTGACCCGCGGCATCGACGGCGGCGTCCACGTCGGTCCGAATGCGGTCCCGGCGCTGGCCCGCGAGGGCTACCACTGGTCGACCGTCCGGCCCCTGGAGCTCGCCGCCACGGTCCGCTGGCCCGGCTCGTGGCACATCGCCCGCAGGCACTGGCGGTACGGGGCCGGCGAAGTGCGCCGGTCGCTCTCGAAGCGTGCCTTCACCACGGCGGCGCGCCGGCTGCTCCCCTCTCTCACGGAGGAGGACCTGCGGCCGGCCCCGGCCGGTGTCCGGGCGCAGGCGGTGTTGCGGGACGGAACGCTCGCCGACGACTTCCTGATCCGCGAGGCCCCGCGGACGGTGCACGTCCTGAACGCACCCTCGCCGGCGGCGACGGCCTCCCTCCCCATCGGCCGCGAGATCGCCCGCCGCGCCCTCGCCTCCCTCTCCGCCTGACCGGCGGCCGGGCGGGCCCCGAAAGTCCTGGCGGACCCGCCCGGCGGCGCGGCTGACCGGCTCCGGCGGGCGGCACGCACCTCCGGCGTCGCGTACCGGGCCCGCCTGCCCGGGCGGCCCACAGGTCGGCGTCGCGTACCCACCCGGCGGCCCGTCCGGCCTCGCGCACCTCCGGCCTCGCGTACCCGGCCCCGCCTTCCCTCCTGTCCGGCCTCGGGTACGTCGCGGCCTCGCGTCGGGCGCCGCGCCCCTCGGCGTCGGCGGGCGCCACAGGGCGGCCACCGCTCGCGCCCCCGGCGCGGGGCGGGCGCCCCGGAGCCGTCACCGCTCGCGCCCTCGTAGAATCGGGAGCACTGTGTCTGAGCCCCGTAACACCACCCCCCACGCCCTCCGCCACCCCATCCGCGCCAAGGGCGAGCCGCGCTTTCCCGGCGGGCCGGCCGCCGACCCGGCCGGATCGCATCACGAGCGTCGTATCCGCAGCTTCCAGCCGCGGCGGAGCCGGGTCACCGCCGGGCAGGGCGATGCGCTGCAGCGGCTGTGGCCGGTGTGGGGCATGGACATCGACGGGCACCGGGTGCTGGACCTCGACGAGATGTTCGGCGGACTGCCGGTCGTCCTGGAGATCGGCTTCGGGATGGGCGAGGCCACCGCACAGATGGCCGCCGACGACCCCGGCACTGGAATCCTCGCGGTCGACGTGCACACCCCCGGCCAGGGCAATCTCCTGGCCCTGGCGGAGCGGAACGGCCTGACCAACATCCGGGTGGCCAACGGCGACGCGATCATCCTGCTGCGGGAGATGCTGCCGCCCCGCTCGCTCGACGGCATACGCGTCTACTTCCCGGACCCGTGGCCCAAGAAGCGGCACCACAAGCGCCGGCTGATCCAGCCGGACTTCCTCACCCTCGCCGCCCAGCGGCTCAAGCCCGGCGCGGTCCTGCACTGCGCGACCGACTGGGAGCCGTACGCCGAGCAGATGCTCGAAGTGCTGTCCGCGCACCCGCACTTCGAGAACACCCGGGACGACGGCGGTTTCGCGCCACGTCCCGCGTTCCGTCCGCTGACCCGCTTCGAGGGCCAGGGCCTCGACAAGGGCCACAAGGTGCACGACCTGCTCTTCCGCCGGGTTCAGCCGCAGGACTGACGGGTGCTCCGGTGCCCGGGATGCGTCTCGCGCCGTCGCCGGTTGTCAGTGCGTCTGGTTAGGGTCGACGGGTGTCCGACTCGTCCGCGCAGCCATCGCAGCACCGCCCGCCCAGCGCCGCGGTGCCGTCGCACCCGGTGCTGCCGGCGTGCCGCCAGGAGCATGTCGACGCGCTGCTCACCGAGGTCCCCGAGCCCGCGCGCCGGCGCTACCGGCCCCTGGCGGCCTCGAGGTTCTGGCGCAGCAGGGCGGTCCGCGCCGGTGCGGTGATCACGCTGCTCGCCCTCTGCGGCCTGGTGATCCTGGTGCTGGTGCGGGAACAGACCGGCACCCACGGGTTCGTGGTCGGCCTGGCTCTGGCGACACTGCCCGTCCCGCTGCTGCTGGCCGCGTTCCGCTGGCTGGACCGGGTCGAGCCAGGCCCCTGGCGGAACCTCCTCTTCGCCTTCGCCTGGGGCGCCTGCGCCGCGGCCCTGATCGCGATCATCGCGAACACGTTCGCGACCCGCTGGATAGCGACGGCGACCGCCGATCCGGCTTCCGCCGACACCATCGGGGCGACGGTCATAGCGCCCGTGGTCGAGGAGAGCGCGAAGGCCGCAGCGATCCTGCTGATCTTCGTCTTCCGCAGACGGGACTTCACCGGACTCGTGGACGGCGTGGTGGTCGCCGGCTTCACCGCCACCGGCTTCGCCTTCACGGAGAACATCCTCTACCTGGGCAGCGCGTTCGACGAGGACCAGTCGACGGGCACCTCCGGCTTCGCGTCGGTGACCGCCGCGACCTTCTTCGTACGGGTCGTGATGTCACCGTTCGCCCATCCGCTCTTCACCGTGCTCACGGGCCTCGGCTTCGGTGTCGCCGCGCTCGGCGCGCGCCACCACCGGCGTCTGCGGCGTATCGCCCTGCCGCTCCTGGGTCTTGCCCTCGCGATGGGCATGCACGCCCTGTGGAACGGCTCGGCGTCGATGCTCGGCCCGTGGGGCTTCTACGCGGTGTACGGGGCGTTCATGGTGCCGGCGTTCGGGCTGCTCACCTGGCTGACGATATGGACCCGCCAGCGCGAGCTGCGCACGATATCCGACGAGCTCCCCGCCTATGCCGCGGCGGGCTGGATGCCGGCGTCCGAGCCGCGCGCCCTTTCGTCGATGCGCGCCCGCACGCTGGCGCGTGACTTCGCCCGGCGCACGTACGGCCCGGCCGCCGGCCACGCGGTGTCGGAGTACGAGGCGTTCGCGACGTCACTGGCCTTTCTGCGCCGCCGGGCACACCGGGGCGCGGCGGACCCGGACTTCGCGGAGCGCGAGCAGGAACTGCTGCACCACCTGTGGCAGCGCAGACAGGTGGCGGGTCCGTCACTGGCGTACGCGGCCCGGGCGACGAGCCGGGTGCCGGTGCCGCCGCCGTACCGGAACTACGGCGGCTACAACCCGTACCGCTACTGACCCGCGTCGGCGGCCGCGACAGCGCGGACGCCCCATCGGCGGCGGGTGCCCGGGCACAGCCCGGCAGCCCTGGCGTCGGGGGGTGCGGCAGGAATGCCGGAGACATGGAGATGCCCGGCACGGAGAAGCGCATGGGAGAGCATGCGGAGCCCCGTACCGGGCAGGGATCAGATCGTGAGGCCCTTGCCGCGCAGCCAGGCCATCGGGTCGATGCCGGAGCCGCCCGCGGTGTGCACCTCGAGGTGCAGATGGGGCCCGGTGACGTTGCCGGTGGCGCCGACACGCCCGATCGTCTCGCCGGTGGTGACCTTCTGGCCCGCGCTCGCCGTCATGGACGACAGGTGGGCGTACAGGACCTCGGTGCCGTCGTCGAGTTCGAGGACGATGCGGTAGCCGTACGAGCCGGACCACCCCGCGGACTTGACCGTGCCGCTGTGCACGGCCTTGACCGGGGTGCCGGTCGGGGCGGCGAAGTCCAGGCCGGTGTGCTGGCCGGAGGACCACATGGAGCCGGACTCGCCGAAGGTGGAGGTGATCGTGTACGAGGAGGTGGGCAGGGAGAAGCTCCTCGCGAGCTCGGCGAGACGCTCGGCCTCCGCCTTGGCCCGGGCGGCCTCTTCCGCCTTGCGCTTCTCTTCCGCGGCCTTGGCCTCTGCCTCGCTCTGCTGCTTTTCCGCAGCGGCCGCGGCCTGTTCGGCGGCGGCCTTCTCCGCGGCGGCCTTGGCCTCCGCGTCCGCGGCGGCCTGCTGCTGCTCGGCCTGCGCGAGGATGCGGGCCCGCAACGCCTCGCCCGCGCCCGTCGCCCGGGCGGAGCCGTCGCCACCGTCGGCCACCGTGGTCGCGGCGGTCAGCGGGGCGGTGTTCACGTCCGCCGCGGCGTCGGAATCCGAGTCGTCGGACACCAACGAGCCCACGCCCGGCAGGGACTTGGCGTCGGGAAGATTGTCCGTGATGGCGTCGGGAAGGGAAATGGAGACCGCCGGCTTGTCCTGCGCGGTGGCTATGCCACCCGCGCCGACCGCGGCGATCACACCGACGCCGAGCACCGTGGAGCTGCGGGCGAGTCCGCCGCGCTGCTTGATGACACGGTGCCGGCCGCGCACCGGGCGGATGGACTCCTCTGTGGGATTCCATTCCTCCCAGGTCCGCTCGGGTGCGTCGTCACCGATGCGTTCGGACGCGAAGCGGGCCTCTGGGGCAGGCATGTTGGACGCCACGAAGGCGTTCTCCTTCCTTCCTTCTCGCCTACCGGGTTAGCTGACGGGTTCGGAGCAGGAAGGTCTCCTACGGGCGCCTCGACCGCGGACTGAGCGGCAAAAGGTGCCCGATTCACCCCAATTGGTGGTTCCCCGGTTCCCTTGCGGGATTCGGCGCGTGCGCGCGGTGCCGCCTCTGACGACGGCTGGGACGACCGCGCTGCGTTATCGAACGTTAATAGACGGCGGGGCCGGATTCCAAGCTGTTCCGACTGATCATTAGCGATTTCGACGGGGACTTAACGTGACAGAGGCACTCAGAATCGGGCGACTTGATCAAACATCGGACAGAGACCTTTTCCTGACGGTGTGTCAAATGTTATGCGGAGAGGTGCCCTTGGGTCACAGGCCGTAAGGACGACCGAGGCCGGCCCGCGGGTCGAGGCGCCGACGGCGCGCGGGCCGGTTGACGCGCGGGCCGAGGGCCGACGGGCGGTCCGACGACACGCGGGCCGGCGGCTGACGGACGGTCCGACGGCCCTCGGGAAGAGGACGACATCCGCTTCCGCCGTCGGCTCAGACCGCCGGAGGAACCACCGGCACAATCCTGCGCCGCTCCGGCTGGCCCCGAGCCGGACGGCCGACGGCCAGCAGAGCCATGTCGTCGTTCGAGCCGCCGCCGGTGTACCGGCGTACGTCGTCGACGAGTGCGTCCAGCAGCTCCCCCGGCCCCGGGAAGAGCCGCCCGGTGAGCCGTTCCACCGGGTCGTAGAAGACGCCGCGGTCGTCGCGCGCCTCCGTCACCCCGTCCGTGTAGAGCAGCAGCGTCGCCCCGTCGGGCAGCGGATACTCCGCCGCCCGGTCCGGCCACTCCCCCAGATCACCCATGCCGAGCGGCAGCGCCGCCTGCGGCGGACGGAGCACGTCCAGCCCCCCGTCGGCATGCAGCACCAGCGGCTCCGGATGCCCCCGGTTCACCAGCCGCACCAGCGGACGGCCGCGGGGAATCTCGCCCAGCACGGCCGTGGTGAAGCCCTCCACCGCGTCCAGGCCCTCGCGCCGGTCCCCCTCCCGCTTGAGCGCGCGCTCCAGCCGCTGCCCCACACCCTCGAGCGAGCGCTCCTGCTCCGCGGCCTCGCGGAACGCGCCGATGACGACCGCCACGGTCGCCACCGCCCCCAGCCCCTTGCCCCGGACGTCGCCCACGAGGAGCCGCACACCGTGCGGGGTGTCCTGCACCGCGAACAGGTCGCCGCCGATGAAGGCGCCCTCCTGCGCCGCCTCGTACCGGGCGGCGATGTGCAGGCCGCCGATCCGCTCGGCCGGCGCGGGCAGCACGGCCCGCTGCGCGGTCTCGGCGATCACCCGCGCCGAGGCCAGCTGCTCGCCTCTGCGCTGTACGACCCTGTTGATGACCAGGGCCAGAGCGGCGACGGTGAGCACCGTGGTGGTCTCGGTGGCCGCGGTGATCTGCGCGGCGGTCCCGTTGTAGACGTGCATGCCGCTCACCCCCAGGATCGCGGCGACACCCATGAGCAGGGTCGCCACGAACGAGACGAGAGGGGCGGCGAGAAGGGGCGCGGCGGCGAAGAGCGGCACCGCGGTGAAACGAGGCGGTGTCAGCATGTCGAAGACCACCCCTGCGACGATCATCGCGACGGGCAGGGCACGCACGAACCACGGGGCCCGACGCGCGCCGCCTTCATCCCGCCGCTGCTGTCCCAAAGGTGGTCTCTCCTGCCGGGTCCGCTGACGGCTGCGGACAGTACCGCGCCCACCTCAGGCTCGGCGCCGACGCGCCGTGCAGCCACTTCCCATCGCCCAACCGGGCGAATGCCGAGGCGACCGGAAAAGCCACCGGCCCGATGGTCGATCTCCAGGATCGACCATCGGGCCGGTGTCATCAGTAGCGGGGACAGGATTTGAACCTGCGACCTCTGGGTTATGAGCCCAGCGAGCTACCGAGCTGCTCCACCCCGCGTCGGTGAACACAACCTTACGCCATCCGGAGCAAGATCAACTCCACTTTTTCCGCGAGGCCGCCTCGATCCGGTCACACCGCCCCGCCGCCGTTCGTCATACATCCGGACAGCCGAGGACGACGAGGGGACAGAACGACGATGGACGACCACGACTTCCTGGCCGAGCGCTTCGAGACGCACCGTACGCAACTGCGCGCGGTCGCCTACCGAATGCTCGGCTCGCTGAGCGAGGCGGACGACGCCGTCCAGGAGGCGTGGCTCCGGCTCAGCCGCAGCGACTCCGAGGCGATCGACAATCTGGGCGGCTGGCTGACCACCGTGGTGGGCCGGGTCTGCCTCGACATGCTGCGCTCGCGTACGTCGCGCCGCGAGGAACCGATGGATGTGCGCCTGCCGGAACCGATCGTGAGCGGCGTGGACACCGTCGACCCGGAGCACCAGGCGCTGCTCGCCGACTCGGTCGGTCTCGCGCTCCTCGTCGTACTGGAGACCCTGGCGCCCGCGGAGCGGCTGGCGTTCGTGCTGCACGACATGTTCGCGGTGCCCTTCGAGGAGATCGCGCCCGTCGTCGGCCGCACACCGGCGGCCACCCGTCAGCTGGCCAGCCGCGCACGGCGCCGGATCCAGGGCTCCACCCCCGTACCGGACGCCGACCTCGGCCGGCAGCGTGTCGCCGTCGACGCCTTCCTCACCGCGGCACGCGGGGGCGACTTCGAGGCGCTCGTCGCGGTGCTCGACCCGGACGTCGTGGCCCGCTCCGACAGCGGGACGCTGCGTCCCGGTTCCGTCGTACGGGGCGCGGCGGCCGTCGCCGGCCAGGCGATCACCTACGCGCGCCTCGCGGAGGTGGCCCGGCCGGCCCTGGTCAACGGAGCGGCCGGGGTCGTCGAGATCGCGGGCGGGCGGGCCCTGGCGGTCATGGCCTTCACGGTCACCGGCGGAAGGATCGCGGAGATCAACATCCTTACCGACCCGGAACGGCTGGACCGCCTGGACCTCACCGTCCCGAACGCGTGAGGCCTCCCCGGTCACTTCTGCCCCAGCCAGAGGTCCGGCCCGGACACGTCGTGATGGATGTCCACGGCGGGAACGCCCAGGCGCGGCAGGTCGCCCCGGACGGCGCGCATGAAGGGCAGCGGGCCGTACCGGTGGGCCGCGAGCATCTCCGGCAGGTCCGGCACGCCGATGTCGGCGCGCCCGGCCGCCGCACCGTCACCCGCCCTCTGCTCCTCGCACCAGAGGTGCAGCGACGCCGCCGGGCACGCGTCGACGAGGCGGCGCAACTGCTCGCGGTGACCGTGGTCGGCGGCGCCGCGGTCCGCGTCGACCACGCTCCGGTACCTGACACCAGGGGCCCGCAACGCGATGATGGGGCATCCAGGGAGAACTACGAAAGGTACGTCCGTGACCACAGGGGACGACGACGCGGTCTACGAGGGGCTGCAGACCGAGCGCCGGGAACAGGCAGCGGCCTTCGACGCCATCGGCGACCGCTACGACGAGGCCTTCCCGCACAAGGAGGGACAGCTCGCCGCCGGTGAATGGCTGACCCGTTCCCTGCCCGCCGGTTCACGGGTGCTGGACCTGGGCTGCGGCACGGGCCTGCCGACCGCGCGCCAGCTGGTCGATGCCGGGTTCGAGGTCGTGGGCATCGACCTGTCGAGCGGGATACTGGAGCTCGCCCGGCAGCACGTCCCCGAAGCGTCCTTCCACCACCTGGACATCGCCGACCTGAAACCGGGCGGCCCGGCCGACCTGGGCCGCTTCGACGCGATCGCGGCCTTCTTCTCCCTCCTCATGCTCCCCCGGGCCGAGATCCCCGTGGCCCTCGGGACCATCCACCATCTGCTGGCCCCGGGCGGCCTGTTCACCCTCTCGATGGTGGAGGCCGACGTGGACAACCGCGCCATCCCGTTCCTCGGGAAGACCATCCGGGTGTCCGGCTACCTCAGGGAAGAGCTGCGCAAGGTCGTCGAGGAGGCCGGCTTCGAGATCCTCAAGGAGACCTCCTACACCTACGCCCCCGCCATCAGCGACGTGCCGCCGGAGGAACAGGTCTTCCTCTCCTGCCGCCGCCGCGACTGAGCTCCTGCCGCCCCGGCCTGGCCCCGGACCGGGGCCAGGCCGGCGGGCCGGCCTGGCCCGGACGTGAGCAACGGAACGACGTGCGCCGTCACGACAGACGCACGGTCACTGGGTGAAGAACGACGCCACGAAACACGCCAAGGCCAGAACCAGCATCGCCTCGAACACCGCATCCCGGACCATGCCGTATTCGATCTCCTGCTCGGCAGCGCCGCCCCGAGGGCTCCGCTTCTTCGCCTTGCCGATCGCTTCGGCGGCCTTGGCGGCAGTCTGGAATCGATGGTCCAGGAGAGATCCGGCGAATCCGACAGAGAAGACTTCAGGCTCTCCCCTGAAGTCCTGCTTGGTACGTAGGACAAGGCCGCTCCCCGGTGCGGCTTCCGCCCTATGGACAGCCGCGTAGGGGACGGAGTACCAGAAGACCGGATTGACGACTACCACTCGCCCCTCCGCAAGGTGGATTCGTGACCTGGTGATACGGAGCACCAACCCGCCGACGATCAGTATCAAACCGGCCGCCTTGAAGGCGTCGGGGTCCGAACTCAGAAATCCGTCGAACACGGCATAGGACGCCATCGCTCCGAACGCCCCCGGGAGGACGCACGAAGCCCACCGGAAGGTCCGCCGCCAGAGGAGTTGGCCACACGCGATCCGCCGATAATCCATGGCTCACACCCTCTGAATGGGAATGCCGGGAAAGCGAGTTCGGTGGCTGCGGCCCCCTACAAGCTGCCGTAGTCCGTGCCGGCCTTACGGCGGACCGACCTGCTCAGGGATGGACCAGACCGAGCGAGAGGTCCACTGCCGACGCTGTGGCGAGAAGCCCGAACGTGACCCTGACCATCATCGGCGTCAGGAGCCGATTGACCCCCACCCGGTTCGCCATGAAGCCGTGGATCCGCCAAGCGACATCACGGTAGTTGCACGCCACCGCCAGAGCGGCTGCCGCGAAGACCAGGTCCCACCCCGGCCCTGCCCATGAGCTCATCGCCCCCCCCAGAAGCGCTCGACTCCGATCGCGCCTTGCCCGCCGAGCAGTATGCCGTCCCAGGTCAACCCAGTGCATCGATCGCCTTGACGATCAGTGCCCGCGCCCGGGCGCCGTACACGGCCATGGACCGCAACTCCTCGAACGCCTTGAGTTACAGGTCCTTGCTCGGCGCGCGTCTCCATGGCCAGGAGCCCCGTACCTCCGACCGAAGACCATCTGAAGCGCCGCGTCCTCGAAGGGGTCGCCCACCTCATGGGCGACCAGCCCGCCGTGTTCCTCCGCGACGTGTACGACGCCTTCCAAGCCCGCCCCGCCACTGCTCACCTCGACGATGCACGACTTCGCGCCGTCCTCGTCCGCTGCGGCATCACCATCGACAAGACCGTGCGCATCGGCGACCAGACCGGCCGCAGCGGCATCAAGCGCACCGACCTCGGCACCCTCCTCTCCCCCACGCCGGAAGAGGAACCCGAATCCGACGTAGACGCAGGTCACGACGCCTCAGAAGGGTCTGTAGACCCGCGTAGAACGGGCCGTAGACCCGCCAGGAGACCCAATGCGACGCCATCCACGCCTTCATCCACAAGCTGGGGACCACCTTCCCTCCCTGCCGTACTGCCCGCGCTGGGGCCGCCACTACCCGCCGCACAGCCACCGACAGACTGCGCACGCGCGCGAGAGGATGGCCGCCATGAAGGACGCCGCAGTGACGGTCCTCGGCTTCGCCGCCATGCTTGCCGCACTCGCCGCATGGTTCCTGCTGAACGGATCGCCTGGGTACAAGGAGCCAGACCACGGGTCCACAGCGGTCTGCAACGACGGCACCGTCCTCGAACCACCCTGGAACAGCTGTGGCGGAGAGCACGACCACCTCGACCACTGGACAACCGCGCCATCCCCCAGACCGGGATCCAGCACTGCGACCATCACGCCAGAGACACCCACTGTGGAAGCAGAGCCCTCTGTCGGCCCGACTCCCGACATCTGCGTCGACGCCCACACCCGGGGCGTCGTCCCGCGCGACCGGTGGACCCCATGCGGCCAACTCCTCGGCTACTTCGACGACTGGGCCACACCACCAGGCGCACCAGCCTTTCCACACTGAGGGAGAGGTGCCCCAGCCCGGCACTGGAGCCATGGGGTGCCTGATGCCGCCCCGCGGCATCCTCACCACATCCATGGCCGCCATGGCCGCAGGCATCCAACCCGCCACCATCCGCGACTGCAGCAGAAGGCCATGGTCCTGCGCGCTGGCGCGGTCGTGGGACAGGTGGTGTTGAGCAAGGTCGCCAAGCAGCAGGCGGCCACCCTGGGCCTCCCCGCCCTGGCGGTCGTTGTCCTCGGCCTCGCGGCCAGCACAGCACTCGGGTAGTCCCCGCACAACAGCGCCCCTTCCCGCCCAAATGGGGAAGGGGCGCTGCCGTGCGTTCATGACCAGACGGGGCGCCCGGTCTCCCACAGCGCGGTGACATGGGAAGCGAACCGGTCGTACAGACCGTCCTCACTGAGGCGGCGCAGGTGCAGCATCGGCGACTCATGCCCCAGCAGGTTCGAGATGTGCGGCGTCACGAGCATCTGGTCGTCGAACGCGAACACCGACAGAGCGATGTGCTCATCGCTGAATCGGGCCTGCAGGCCGGGCGCCTCGCGCATCTTCTCCAGCGCGTCCAGAGTGATCCGGATCCGGGTGCCCACAGTGAGCGGCACGCCCTCGACCTCCTCGCGCCGGCGGGTCACCTCAGACTCCGGGTCGCCGACGATGAACCGCACCGAGCAGCCGTCCTCACCCTTGCGGCGCAGCCGGTCGGCGAGCCGCGGATGCTCCTGCCAGACGAAGTAGTTGGTGTACCCGGCGAACGTTATCGACTGCGAGGCGCCATCGATCAGCTGCGCCCACACCGAGGTTGGGCAGGCGTTTCGGTACGGGTACGCCGCCACGATCTCGCGGTCCGGCCCGGTCTTCACTGCCGATCGGACGGCCTTCGGCCACAGCACCTCAGCGCTCACTCCCAACGCGTCTTCTACGTCAGAGCGGGTCCGCGGGTGAGGGACCCGTGACGGGTCGGATAACCAGCGTTCGGCCGTCTTAACCGTCACGCCGACTGTACGGGCGAGGCGGCCAACGGTCATATCGGCCTGGGCCATAGCGTCACGCAGCACCGTATTCAAGGTGACCCCCTGGGACGTTTGGGCTTTCTCGGACGGTAGTCCCGAAGCGTCCTGTCCGTCAGGGGCACGGCCGTAGAAACGTCCTAAAGGCTGGTCCACGTTGGCTACATGACGGACAAGCAGCAAGGACACGGCCCGTCTGCCGCCCGCGAAACCCTGCGGCAGCTACTGCGCGAGCGAGACGGCATAGGCCGCGGCGAGCCCGCACGCGAAGCCGTGGAGCTCCCGGAAGGCGCAGCGCCCGGGATCGGCTCGATGGCGTTCCCGCCGTGCCAGTGCCCCCGCTGCCGCTGACCGTCCCATACCCCCGCCCCGACCGGACCATCCCGCCAGGAAACCCCGGCCGGGGCGGGTTCATCCCACCACCTCAGTGAAGGGACTGCCCATGTCCATGCCCGTACCCGACCCGCCCGGAAACCCGATCCCGACCGGCCCGCGCGCCCTGGTGGGCGAGCACTTCGACAACGTCCGCAAGACGGTGCTGGACGCCAACCCCGACATGCCCGAGGACATGGCCGACCGGATCGTCGAGGAGGGCATCAAGTTCGTCGTCACCTGCGCGCAGAACCCCGGCGTCGGCATGGCCCCGTCCCGCGTGGTCGACGAGGGGTGGCACGCGCTGCTGCTGCACTCAGTCCTGTACGCGGAGCTGTGCGGCCAGTTCGGCTCGTTCGTGCACCACTACCCGGGCTGGGACCCGACCCACTACGACCCGGCGATCCTGGACCGCACGCGGGAGCTGATCGCCCGTGCAGGGTTCGACGTCGACTCGGAGCTGTGGGGCGCGCCCGACGAGAAGCTCCTCGTCTCGGTGTCGGCGAACTGCCAGCATGCGCCGAACTGCAGCATCCGTCCGATGCCGAAGCCCGAGTGGCCCTAGCCTGAGGGGCAGGAGGTGACCCGCATGTCACAGGAGTGGATCGACCCGCGGTACGCCGAGCTGGTGGCGGCGTGGCGGCGAGCGCAGGAGCCGCCGTCGCGTGATCCGGATGAACCGCGGCCTGTGCGTGGCTTCATCTTCTCGCCCGCAAGCTGAGGCACCCTACGGCCCCGGCCGGTCTGCGTCCCCCGTCGCAGCCCGGCCGGGGCTTCTTCATGCCTTGATCGTTTACCGTTCGGGCCAGCAGCGGGCCAGCAATCGAGCGAATCGACCCCGGTAACAAGACCAGCCCCAGGTCAGAACCTCCTGACCTGGGGCTGGGCGGTAGGCCGTGTGGGACTCGAACCCACAACCAACGGATTAAAAGTCCGCTGCTCTGCCAATTGAGCTAACGGCCCTCGCCGCAACACCCATGAGCATAGCGGGAGAGATCCCCGGAGCCGATCGGGTATCCGTTCCCGGCCGCGTCCCCGTGCCCCGCCGGGAGCGGCGAGGCACGGGAAGCGGGCGGGTACTCGTCGCGTCAGCTCATGTAGTAGCCGGCGACGTCGGCGATCAGGTTCACCGAGCCGGCGTTGTTGTAGAACGACACCCTGCCGTTCACCACCGGGACGATCACCAGGTTCGGCGCCGTCTGCCCCGCCACCACGTTCAGGTTCGACGCGCTGGTACGGGTCGTCCCGTTCGGATACACGGAAATGTACGTCGACGCCGTCGGACCCGTCGCGGTCACGTTCATCACGACCGCCGTCACACCGGTGGCCGGGACACCGTTCTTACCCGTCACCTGGAGGGTGACCGTCCTGCCCGCGCCCACCTTCGCCTGCGCCACGCCGAGCCCGGTACGCGTGTCCATGAACCGCGTCGGCGTCAACGGCCGGTACGTGGAACCGTCGTCGGCCGACGTGAAGTACCCCGACACATCCGCGATCAGATTCACCGAACCGGCATTGTTGTAGAAGTTCACCTTCCCGTTCACCACCGGCACGACCACCAGATTCGGCGCCGTCTGCCCCGCCCGCACATTCAGGTTCGACGCACTCGTACGCGTCGTCCCGTTCGGATACACGGACACATACGTCGACTCCGTCGGACCCGTCGCCGTCACATTCAGCACCACCGCCGTCACCCCGGACGCCGGAACCCCGCCACGACCCGCCACCTGAAGCGCGACCGTCTTCTTGGCACCGACCTTCGCCTTCGGCACACCCAACCCGACACGCGAGTCCATCAACCGCGTCGGCTGCACCGGCTCGTACGTCGAGCCCTCGCCCGACGCCGTGAAGTACCCCGACACATCCGCGATCAGATTCACCGAACCGGCATTGTTGTAGAAGTTCACCTTCCCGTTCACCACCGGCACCACGACCAGGTTCGGACGCGTCTCACCGGTACGGACGTTCAGGTTCGACGCACTCGTACGCGTCGTCCCGTTCGGATACACGGACACATACGTCGACTCCGTCGGACCCGTCGCCGTCACATTCAGCACCACCGCCGTCACCCCGGACGCCGGAACCCCGCCACGACCCGCCACCTGAAGCGCGACCGTCTTCTTGGCACCGACCTTCGCCTTCGGCACACCCAACCCGACACGCGAGTCCATCAGACGATTGGGCTGCACCGGCTGGAACGTGCCGGTGACGGCCTCGGACCCGCCGGTGACCTCGAACGTGCCGGAGCTGGTGGCCGTCGGCCCGGTGCCGTCCGCCGGAATCGCCCGCAGGGTCCAGCTGTACGTGCCGTCGACGACGGCCTTGCCGTCCGTGCTCCTGCCGTCCCAGGTCACCCGCACGGGGCCCCGGGTCTGACCGCCGACGACGGAGTGCACGGCGGTGCCCGCCTTGTCGTGCACCGTCAGCCGCCAGGAGGAGGCGGGCCGGGAGAGCTGCCAGCTCGCGGCCCAGCCCGTGCCGCTCGTCAGGTCGACGGCCGCCGGGACACCGGCGGGAAACGCCGCCAGGTCGGAGACGGGGACACCGCTGGGGATGACGTGGCCCTGGAACTCGTCGTCGATGTAGGCGATGCCGCCGCCGAAGCGGTCGACGGTCCAGGAGTACCGCATGCTGGCGCGTCCGCCGGTCGTTCCCGGCCGCACACCCAGGTCGCGGGTCTCGGCCGTGCCGTCCTGGAACTCCGTCACGACGAGGCTCCCGAAGACGGTCACGAAGTACCCGTCACCCAGCAGGCCCCGACTGTCGGGCAGCGACACCTTGGTGCCGTTGTCCCGGTCGATCGCGCCCTGCGTCCTGAAGTACGGGCAGGACCAGGAGAGCCAGCGGCCCGCCGTCTGCAGTTCGACGGGGACGCAGCTCGCGCCGGTCTGGAGCGTGCCCGTCCTCGTGCCCGTCCGCAGGTCGGTCAGTTCCACCTCACCGGCCGTGCCCGTCGCGGTGTACAGGGTGCTGCCCCAGATCGTCGCCGCCGTACGCGGCTTGGTCAGGACGATCCCGGAACCGGCGGGCGCGTCGAAGTCGACGACGACCAGCTTCCCGGCCGCGTCCGGCTGGCCGACGGACACCACGCCGCTCGCGAAGACCGCGTACCGACCGAAGGTGTCGACGATCTGCCCGGAGCCCTGGCCCGTGTTCACCCGCGCGACTCGGTCCGTGGCGCCGCGGGCCACGAGTTCGTCGGTGGTCGTCCCGTTCAGAGCCGTCCTGACCTCGTAGACGGAGCGCCCGTCGCCGGAGGCGAACACCGACTCGCACGCGGCCGTGCCGCAGCTTGTGGTCTCGTAGCGGCTGGTCTCACGGCCGAGCCACTCGGCCTTGCCGGCGGTGGTAGGAGATGTGAGCGGGGCGAGGTCCCGGCGGTAGAAGCCGGACGTCGACCTGACGCCGTTCTCCTCCAGGGTCGTCACGGAACCGCCGGCCACCGCGATCGCGTCGACCTCGGCCGTCATCGGTTCGATGTGGTGCAGCTTCCGCAGCAGCGGAGTGCCGTTCTCGACCGTGACCCGGTGGACGAACCAGGCCTCGGACGACTCACCGCCGATCGTGACCGCACCGCCGCCGGGGAACTGCTCGGTCTGCGAGCCCGCGTTCTCCAGCAGGACCTTGCGCTGCGTCCCATCCAGGGAGAACGCGACGATGCCCCTGCCGAACGGGACGGTCGTGCCGTCCTTCTCCGGCGCCATCAGCCATTGACCGTCGAGGAGGGCGACCTGCTCGTGGTCGAGGTCCTCCGGTACGGCGATCGTTCGCTCACCGCCGTCGAGAGCCGCGCGATCCCGGATGTGGACACTGCGGTCGCGGTAGTCCCACCAGGCGAGCCGCTCGGGGTCGAGAACGACGCGAGTCGCCGCCTTGGCCTCGAAAGAGCGCAGCTCCCCGGTCGCCAAGTCGATGACGCCCAGCATGTCCGGCTCGTCGTACTCGTCCGGAGTGGTGCTGAAGGAGGCCACGACGGACCGGGCATCGCCACCGAGGGCGCGGGCGCTCCCGAGGTCGCTGCCCGCGGGCCAGCCCTCGACCGGGGTGCGGGCGGTCGAGCCGTCCTCCTGCGGACGCAGCACGTACCAGCCCGCCTGGTCCGGGTTCTCGCCCGTGGCGCCCTCGACCAGCACGCTGGAGCCGAAGACGCCGACCCTGACGTCGCCGCTCGGGACCTCGACGCGGGTCACCGTGCCGGTGGCCATGTCCTTGAGGTCGACGCTCTCACTGCGGAGCTCGTCGAAGGCGATGACGTCGGACCCCTCGCCGGCGGAACCGAGAGCGCCGCTGCCGGGCCCTCTGACCCCTCCGAGGCCCGTGAGCTCGGTGCTCCTACCGGACTCGTACGCCGTCCACACGGAGGCGTCACCACTGACGCTGCTGTGGCGCTCCGAACCGTGGAGGTAACCGGTCGGCCCGAGGTTGTAGATCTCCTCCTGGCGCGGCAGTTTGCGCGAGGTCGGCGTGAAGTCGACCTGCCCGGCGACGGACTCGGCCGTCGGGGTCGCGGCGGCAGGGAGCGCGAGCGGCCCGAGTCCCGCGACAAGAGCGAGGGCTGCCGTGACGGACACGGCGTGACGAATGGATGGGCGTCTGTGCACCCGGTTCCTCCCCTGGGATGGAGCTGGGGAGGGGAGTGCGGTCGACACCGACGACGTCCTCCCCGCCAGATCCCCCCGGCCTCTCCCGCAGCACAAGTAGGCGGATCCTAGCAACAGGGCCCGTACACCACCGAAGTGGTGTACGGGCCCTCGCGTCACGTCGTGCGCGGCTGCCGGATCAGCCGGTGTAGTACCCGGCGACATCGGCGATGAGGTGCACCGAACCGGCGTTGTTGTAGAAGCTGACCTTGCCGTTGACCACCGGCACGACGACGAGGTTCGGGGCCGTCTGCCCCGCCACCAGATTCAGGTTCGACGCACTCGTGCGCGTCGTCCCGTTCGGGTACACGGCGACATACGTCGAAGCCGTCGGCGACGTACCCGTCACGTTCATCACGACCGCGGTGACCCCGGTCGCGGGCACCTTGCCCCGGCCGGTGACCTGCAGGGTCACGGTCTTCCCTGCACCGACCTTCGCCTTCGGCCCCCCGAGGCCGGTCCGGGTGTCCATGAAGCGTGTCGGGGTGAGCGCCTTGTACTCGGAGCCGGTCGCGGCGCGCGTGTAGTACCCGGCGACATCGGCGATCAGGTGCACAGAGCCGGTGTAGTTGTAGAAGTGCACCCGTCCGGCGACGACCGGCACCACCACGAGGTTGGGCACCGTCTGCTTCGCTCTGACGTTCAGGTTCGACGTGTCGGGAAGCTCCCCGCCCTCGTAGGCCTTGATGAACGTCGTCTCCGTCGCTCCGGTGGCCGTCACGTTGAGCACCACGGCTTCCACGTCCCTTGCCGGGATCCCGGCCCTGCCCGTCACCTGAAGATGAGCGGAGTCACCCGGACCGATCTTTCCCTTCCTCTCACCCAGCCCGGTGCGAGTGTCCATCAGCCGTGCCGGACGCACGGGCTCGTACGTGGAACCGGTCCCGTCAGAGGTGAAGTAACCCGAGATGTCGGCAAGCAGGTTCACCGTGCCGGCGTTGTTGTAGAAGCTCACCTTCCCGTTGATCACCGGCACCGTGACCAGGTTCGGACGGGTCTCGCCGGCACGGACGTTCAGATTCGACGCGCTCGTCCGGGTGGTTCCGTTCGGGTACACGGTGATGTACGTCGTCGCTGTCGGCGTCGTTGCCGTCACGTTCATGACGACGGCCGTCACTCCCGCGGCCGGGACCTGGGCCTTCCCCGTCACCTGAAGCGTGACGGTCCTTCCCGCTCCCACCTTCGCCCTCGACACCCCGAGTCCGGTCCGGGTGTCCATGATCCGCTTGGGTGTGACGGCGTGGTACGTGCCGTGCTCGGCGGGTGCGGCACCGGTCAGTCTGGCGACACCGCTCCGCCGGACGGCTGATCCGACGCCGTCCGCGGCCTGCGCGGTCAGCTCCCAGGTGTACATGCCGTTCGGCATCAGTGCACCGGAATCGTCGCGTCCGTCCCACTTGGCTTCCAGCAGGCCCCGGGTATCGCCACCGCTGATGTGGGCGGTTCTTCCCGTCGCGTTGGACCGTACGGTCATCGACCAGCCGGAGACCGGCTTCGAGAGCCGGAGCCGGGTGAGTCGGGTCTGCCACGCGACGTCGCCCTTGACGTCCGTCGACGTGGTCTCGTCCAGGACGGAGAGCGGCTGGGCGGGAACGCCGCCGGCCACCACATGCACCTGCTCGTGCGCGTCCACGTAGGCCAGGTGCCCGCCGAAGCGGTCCACCGACCAGCGCACATGCCGCTGGGAGATACCGGTGTCCGGCAGCTCACCGACGATGCGACGAACCGTCTCTTCGCTGTGCACCTCGGTCAATACCAGCTGTCCCGCCCGCTTGTCGTGGGTGACCACGTAACCGTCGCCGAGCAGCGCCTCGTCCGACGGAACGGCCTTGGACATGCGGGTCGTACGGTCGTACACGCCGGCCGGGCCGTCGGCTCCGCAGCTCCAGTAGAGCCATCGCCCCGCAGCCTGCAGTTCCTGCGGCACACAGTCGGAGCCGAGGTGGTGGGTCCCGAGCTGCCGCCCGGTGGACAGGTCCGTCAGGGCGGCGGTGCCCTTGTCCCTTCCCGCCGTCCACAGCAGATGGCCCCACAGCGCGGCCCCGCCGGTGTGCGCCGACACCTCCTTGCCCCAGGTGCGCACGACCGACCGGGTGCCCGCCGCGGCGGGGACGGTGTGGATCAGGTGGTCGTTCGACGCGTCCGTGACCACGGCGCCCGGGGGAAGGTCCACCTCGCTCCAGCCGTGATCGTCGGCCCCGGCGATGGTGAAGCGGAGCCCGGTGTCGCTCCGGTCGGTGAGGCGGGCGAACCGCCCGTCGCCCACGGCCAGATACCTCGCGCACGCGAGGTCGCCGTCGTCGCACGCAGTGAGTGCTCTGCCCGTCAGCCGCCGGCGCTCGCCGTACGCGAGAGACCCGTCGGCCGTAACGGTCCGGGCGTACTCGTGGACCGCACGGGTGTCGGCGCTGTCGTCCACGACGGACAGCAGGCCCTGCGCGAGCGCTATGCCCTGGATCCGTCCGGGTATCCCCGGCAGTTCCTTCACCGTCGTGACGACCGGCTTGCCGTCCGGTCCGCCGGTGATGCGACGGACGGCCCAGTCCGTGACGCCCGAGCCGCCGACCACGACCGCTGTGCCGTTCGGCCCGCCGGAGATCCGGTGCGTGCTCTTCTCGAGCAGGCTGACCGGTGTGCCCCCGGCGATCGGAGCGGCTTTGACCTCCCCCAGGGACCCCCGGTAGACGATCCAGTCCCCGACGAGCGCGATGTGATGAGCGGGGCTCTGCACCGTGGTGTCCAGGTTCACCTCTGTGAAGGGCGCGGACAGGTCGGAGCGCGAGGCGACGAGCACCGTGCGGTTCCGGTAGTCGTTGCTGTAGAGGGCGACGTAACCGGGGGAAATCGTCGCCTGTTCGTACATCTCCGGGATCGGCGGTGTGACGCCTTCGACCCGGCCGGTGTCCGGGGAGACCACGGCGTAACGGCGCAGCCCGTCCGGGGACTTCACGGACATCAGGAGCCCGGTCTCGTCACCGGCGAGGGCGCCGCGCACGCTGGTGCCCTCCGGATGCCCGTGGGGCAGCACGTCCCGGGTCGTTCCGTCGGGCGCGGGCGAGAGAAGGTGCACCTGCCAGGCCGGCGTACCGTCCGGGCTCTCCAGCTTCTCGGCCGTGACGGCCGTCGAACCGAAGATCTCCGGATACAGATGCCCTTCGGGCACGGCGATGCGGCGCACGGTGCCGTCCGGCCCGTTGCGCAGCTCGATCTCTCCGTCGCGGAAGTAGGCCAGGGCATCCGTCGCGGTTCCCCTGACCGATGTCCAGGGGGTCTCGGGCTCGGTGACCGGGAAGCTACGGCCGTCCGAGTACCGCGTCCACAGCAGGCCTGCTTGGTCCTGCTCGGTGTGGTAGACGCCGGCCGCCCCGGCGGCGTCCGCTGCGCCGACCTGTTCCGAGAGATGCAGACGCGCCTCGCGTGGACGCGGCTTGTAACCCGGTGGGACCACGATCTCGTCTCCCGCCACCGGAGCGGCGGATACTCCCTGCGCAACGGCCGCGCTGTGGAGCGGCAGCAGTCCGCCCACGGTCAGTGCGCATCCGACGGCCATGGTGAGCACACCACGCACCAACGTGCGACGTGCCATTCCGACTCCCAAGTGAAGTATGCCGACGGTGCCGGTACGCGCCACGCACGTACCGGCACCCTTCTCATGGCCTGCTCGTCAGTCCACGTAGTACCCGGCGACGTCGGCGATGAGGTTCACCGAGCCGGCGTTGTTGTAGAAGCTGACCTTGCCGTTGACCACCGGCACGACGACGAGGTTCGGGGCCGTCTGCCCCGCCACCAGATTCAGGTTCGACGCACTCGTGCGCGTCGTCCCGTTCGGGTACACGGCGACATACGTCGAAGCCGTCGGCGACGTACCCGTCACGTTCATGACCACCGCCGTGACCCCGGTCGCCGGGACACCGTTCTTCCCCGTCACCTGGAGCGTCACCGTCTTGCCGGCGCCGACCTTCGCCTGCGGCGCACCGAGGCCGGTACGGGTGTCCATGAACCGCGTCGGCGTCAGCGGCCGGTAGACGGAGCCGGTGTCGGCCGCCGTGAAGTAACCCGACACGTCCGCGATCAGATTCACCGAACCCGCGTTGTTGTAGAAGTTGACCTTGCCGTTGACCACCGGCACGACCACCAGGTTCGGCACGGTCTGCCCCGTGACCACGTTCAGGCTCGACGCGCTCGTGCGGGTCGTGCCGTTCGGGTAGACGGAGACGTAACTCGTCGCCGTCGCACCCGTCGCGGTCACGTTCATGACCACAGCGGTCACGCCCGACGCCGGCACACCGCCCTTGCCGGTCACCTGCAGGGTGACCGTCTTCGCGGGGCCGACCTTCGCCTTCGGCACGCCCAGTCCGATCCGCGTGTCCATCAGCCGCGTCGGCGTCACCGGCTCGTACGTCGAGCCCTCGCCCGACGCCGTGAAGTAGCCCGACACATCCGCGATCAGATTCAGCGAACCGGCGTTGTTGTAGAAGTTGACCTTGCCGTTCACCACCGGTACGACCACCAGGTTGGGGCGCGTCTCACCCGCCCGTACGTTCAGGTTCGACGCGCTGGTCCGCTGGGTGCCGTTCGGATACACGGACACATAACTCGACGATGTCGCCCCCGTCGCCGTCACGTTCATGACGACCGACGTGACGCCAGAGGCCGGGATGCCGCTCTTGCCGGTCACCTGGAGGGTGACCGTCTCACGAGCACCCACCTTGGCCTTCGGCACGCCGAGCCCGGTACGGGTGTCCATCAGCCGCGTCGGCGTCAGCGGCCGGTACGTACCGGCGCCCGCTTCCAGGCCCATGCTGCCCGTCAGTTCCAGCGCGGGTCCGGCGCCGTCCGCGGGGGCGGCCTTGAGCGTCCAGTTGTACGTACCGGGGTTCGCGATCCGGCCCTCGGTGTCCTTGCCGTCCCACGCGGCGGCGATCACACCACGGGCCTCGCCGCCCTGCACCGTACGCACCGGGCCGCCGGCCGCGTCCGTGATCTCCAGCTGCCATGAGGCGGCCGGCTTGGAGAGCCACCAGCGCGGCGCCCACGGCGACTTGCCGCCGTCCGTGGCGTGGGCGGCGGGTACGTCGGCGTCGATGTGCGCCAGGGGCGAGGCCGGCACACCGAGGTCGGCGACCTCGACGTCACCGGCGGCGTTCTTCTGGTAGGCGAGGCGCCCGGTGGCGGTGTCGACGGCGAAGGGGCCGGTCTCGTAGTTGAACTCGCTGAGCCGATAGGTGCCCTTGACCACGGGCTCGCTGCCGCGGATGTCGGTGACGGTCACCTCGGGACCCTCGCCCCACCCCACCACGTACCCGTCACCGAGGTCGGAGAAGGGCTCCGTGTAGGTCCGGTTGGTGTTCGTGTCGAGGTCGAAGACCCCACCCTTCCGGGGCAGACCGGCGCAGTCCCAGCTCAGCCAGTGGGCCGTCACCTTGAGGAACTCGGCCCTGCAGCCGCTCTTCAGGTCGACGGTGCGCTTCACGGCGCCGGTGCGGACGTCGTAGCCCACGACGGTGCCGGCCACCTTGCCCGCGGCCCACAGCGTGTCGCCGTACAGCGTGAAGTCTTTGTAGTCGTTGTTGAGCGGGAAGGTCGCCAGGCGCTTGCCCGTGTCGAGATCGATCGCGGTCACGGGCACATAGGTGTCGTAGTCGAGCCCGGTGAATCCCGATCCGATCGCGTAGCGGCCGGATACATACGTCACCCGGAAGCTTTCGAAGCCCGGGGCCAGGTCGACGCCCTTGGTGCCGCCCGGCGCCACCACCACCGGCTTGGCAGCGCTCTGCGCGGCCGGCTGGATCACCGTCCGCCCGTCGCCCGTGGCGAAGATTTCCGGGCATCCGCCGGAATCATTGCAGTCCTTGAGCGGGATGCCCAGGTCCCCGCGTTCCTCCGTCGCGCCGGCGCTCAGCGCACCCGTCACGGACACCGTCCGCGAGCGGAAGGCGTTGCTCTCGTCCGGCATGCGCTCCAGCGATTCGAGCCGCCCGTGACTGAAGCTGAACGACCGTGGCTTCGAGGTGGCCGGGGCGATGTCCACCAGCTCGGCGGCCGTCGTCCCCGAGCCCTCGGAGCGGATGCGCTGGAGGCCCAGGTCACCGGCGGACGAACCGGCGACGATCAGCAGCCCGCCGTCCGGTGCCGCCAGCGCGTGCTTGCGGCCGTACGCGAAGACAGTGGTCTCCTCCCCGCCCGCCCTGGGCACGGAGACGACACGGTACGGGGCGGATCCGCCCGCGCCGGTGGCCCTTGCGACGATCAGCCGTTCACCGACGACGCCGAGGAGCATGTCGCCTTCGCTGTGGGCGAGTTCGGTCGTGGCGGTCAGCGGAAGCGGGCCCGAGGAGCCTGCCTCGCCCTTGGCGTAGAACCGGACCTTGTCGTCCTTCGTCCACTCCACGACCTCGGTGGGGCTGTGGACGAAGTTGACACCCTGGGCGGTCACGTCAGTGGACACGGGCCGGGCCTGACCCGAGGCAAGGTCGATCCAGACCGGGCGGGCGACGCCGTTCAGCGTGTACGCGGTGAGGGCACCGTGGGCATCACCGGCCGCCGCCCTGGCGGGCCACCCGGAACCCTCCGGCCAGCCGGTCACCGGAGTGTCCTGCAGCGAACCGTTCACCAGTCGGAGCACGTGCCACGCGCTGCGGCCCTGAGTGACCACCCTGTCACCGAAGGTCCCGACATACCGGTGTCCATCGGGGACGGTGACGTAGCTGTTCGTCCCCGCGGTGACGTCCCACAGCCGGACAGTGCCGTAGATGCCGGGCCGGTTGAAGCCGAGGGCCGCGACGACGTCGGAGCCGGCGCCGTAGACACCGCCCGTCTCCGGGCCTTCCTGTTCGTTGACGACAGGTGTGGTCTCGCCGTCCCAGCTGGTCCAGAACTGCCCGACCCCCTGCTCGTAACGCAGGTAGCCGTTCGGTCCCGCGGCGAGCGGGACCACATTGCGCGGCTCGGCCGCGACGGCCGCCGGGAAGACGACGCTGTCACCGTCGGCGGCTGCCGCCACGGGTACGAGCGGGCCGATGCCGGCGAAGAGCGCAGCCGCTGCGACGGCTGCGACGGAATGGCGTAGGAGAGCGCTGCGAGGCACTCGGGTCCTCCCCTGGATGGCTGAAAGACATAGGGGATCAGCGGTGCCTGCGAATGACATATGTGTCCGAACGGCCCCCCGGCCGTGCCCCCCATGTAAGTGGGGGTGACTGTAACAGCAGCTCACAGGCCGATGGAAGCGACTTTCGCCCTCGTTCAACGCAACAGGGCCCGTACGCCACCGAAGTGGTGTACGGGCCCTGGCCGGAATTCAGCAGGCGTCAGCCGTTGCGCTTCCAGCGCGGCTTGTCGTCGCGGCGGCCGCCGCCGAAGGAGCCGGAGCCGGCGCCGCCGCGGTGGTCGTCACGGCGGCCGTGGGGGCGGTCGCCGGCGCCGGAGCGGAAGCCGCCCGACGGGCGGTCGTCACGGCGGTCACGGTTGAAGGGGCGGTCGCTGCCGCGGTGGCCGGTGGGACGGTCGTCACGACGGAAGCCACCACGGTCGTTGTCACGACGCTCGTCGCGGCGGAAACCGCCACGGTCGTCGCGACGCTCGAAGGTACGGCCGCCACGGTCGTCACGGCGCTCGAAGGAACGCCCGCCGCGGTCGCCACCACGGTCGTTGTCCCGGCGGTCGTCACGACGGAAACCACCACGGTCGTCACGACGCTCGTCGCGGCGGAAACCGCCACGGTCGTCACGGCGCTCGAAGGAACGGCCACCACGGTCGCCACCACGGTCGTTGTCCCGGCGGTCGTCACGACGGAAACCACCACGGTCGTCGCGACGCTCGAAGGAACGGCCACCGCGGTCGCCACCACGGTCGTTGTCGCGGCGGTCACGGCGCTCGAAGTTGCCGCGCTCGTCACGGGACTCGCGGGGCTCGCGGACCGGCTCGGCCTGGGCCGGCACCGCCGCGAGCTCGGCCTCGGCGGCCTCGGTCACCTCGGCGACCGCTGCCTCCGGGTCCTCGCCGCGCTCACGTGCCGCGCGGGCCACCAGGCGGTCGGCCTCCTCGCGGAGTTCGGTCGCACGGCGCTGGACGCGCTCGAGCTGACGCGTCAGCTCGACGACCTCGCGCTCGGCCTGCTTGGCCGCGTTGTTCGCGGAGTCGGCCTGGACCTCGGTCAGCGAACGGGCACCGGTGATCTCGGCGACCTCGGGGTCGAACGCGCCCGCCCCGCCGACGATGTGGCGCGAGGCGTCGACGCCCGCGTCCTCCATCAGCCGGAAGATCTGGCGGCGCTGGTGCGGCAGCGAGAGCGAGACGACGACGCCGGACCGGCCGGCGCGGGCGGTACGGCCGGAGCGGTGCAGGTAGTCCTTGTGGTCACCGGCCGGGTCCACGTTCAGGACCAGGTCGATGCCGTCGACGTGGATGCCGCGCGCGGCGACATCGGTCGCGACGAGCGCGTTGACGTAGCCGTCCTTGAAGTCGGCCAGCGTGCGGGTACGCGCGCCCTGGGTCATGCCGCCGTGCAGCGCGTCGGCCTTCACGCCCGACTCGCGCAGCTGCTCCGCGATGCGGTCCGCGCCGAGCTGGGTGCGGACGAAGATGATCGTGCGGCCCTTGCGGGCGGCGATGGCGGCCGTGACCGGCGCCTTGTCCTTCGGCTTCACGACGAGCACGTGGTGGCTCATGGTCGTGACGTTGCCCTGCGCGCTGTCGACCTCGTGCGTGACCGGGTCGGTCAGGTAGCGCTTGACCAGGGTGCTGATCTCGTTCTCCATGGTGGCGGAGAAGAGCATCCGCTGACCGCCGGCCGGGATCTGGTCGAGCAGCTCGGTGACCTCGGGCAGGAAGCCCAGGTCGGACATCTGGTCGGCCTCGTCGAGGACGGCGACCTGGACGCTCGAGAGGGAGCAGGCGCCGCGGTTGATGATGTCGCGCAGGCGGCCGGGGGTGGCGACGAGGACGTCGACGCCGCGCTCCAGCGCGTAGATCTGGTTGCCCATGGAGGTACCGCCGCAGACGACCTTCATCTTGAGGCCGAGCACGTCGCCGTAGGGCTGCAGCGCGTCCGCGACCTGCATCGCGAGCTCACGGGTCGGGGTGAGGATGATCGCGCGGGGCTTCTTCTTCTCGGTGTGGCCGCCGGCCAGGGTGGCCAGGGTCGGCAGACCGAAGGAGAGGGTCTTGCCGGAGCCGGTGCGGCCACGGCCGAGGATGTCCTTGCCGGCCAGGGCGTCCGGGATGGTCGCGGCCTGGATCGGGAAGGGCGTGGTCACGCCGTTCTGGGCGAGCTTACGGACGACGCCCTCGGGGAGGCCGAGGTCCCCGAAGGTGACCTGGGGCTCTTCGGGGGCCTCCGCGGCCTCCGCGACAGCCGCCTCGGCCGTCGCGACAATCTCGTCGTTGTCGGGCATGACGGAGTGATCAGTGCTGAAAGTGGACATGCGAAATGCGAAACCTTCCGGAGTCTCGGCACGCGCCCAAACTCCGTGAATTCGCAAATCGACCGCCTCTATGCGGTCAGCCACGGTCAGGGAGAGTACGCGCCACACGGCGCTCTTCTGTTTCGGCGCCGGGCAATGGGATCAAACGATCTACCACCATACGCACCCTCCCCGGGCGAAGGCAAACCGCTTCCCAGTGAACCGGACCACACCGACCGGATGACCACACCGACCGGGCCGCACCCACCGGACCGCACCCCCGCCACCGGTTCCGCCGCGCCCACGGTCAAGCCCTACGCCGCAACCCGCCGGCCGGACCGGTCCTCGCCGCTCCCCTGGCCCCCGTCGGCCCCGCCCTCCGCGTCCTTCCCGCGCTTCCCGTCCGCCGGGCCGGGGTGGTGCTGCGGCGAGGCTGCCGGCTCGGCATGCGCGTCCGCAGGCTGGTCCCCCGCCCGCATCGCGCCTATGTGCACCTCTGGCGCGGAAGAGGCGCTCGGCGGGTCCGAGGGCTCCGACGCGGACGGCGCGGGGCTCTCCTCCGGCGGCTCCGGCGGCTCCTCCGGCGGTGGCGGGACGGACGACCGGGACGGGGAGGGCGACGCGCCGCCGGTGGGCACGGGCGGCTCCGGGGCCGGGGGCTGCTTGCCCGGCCGCGTCGGCTCGGGACCTGCGGACGACGCCGACCCGCTCGGGCTCGGCGACGCGCCGCCGTTCTTCGCGTCCGGGCCGTCGGTGGAGTCCTCGCCGGCGTCCCCCGCCCGCCCTCCGTGCCCGCCCGGCAGCACGTGCCCGCCGTCCGGCTCGGCCACCGCCCCGTCACCGTCGGCGGACGTACTCGGCACGGGTTTTCTGCTCTCGTGGTCGCTCACGCTCATACAGCCCGCCGAGGCCAGGACCGCCAGTGACGCGGCGATCCAGACGGCCGTACGGCGGCCGGGGGCTGACAACTGGCGCACGGGGGCACCTCCGGGACAGGGGACGCGGGTCCCCCTGCCCAACTCCCGGCACCCCGCCGGGGACACGCCCGGGATGCTCGTGCCGCGACGGGCCGGCGGCCCGTCTCACGCGGTGAGCGCTCGCGCCAACTCCAGCCCCAGGAAGACCGATCCGAGCCCCACCAGGAGCGAGGCGGCCACGTTCGCCACGGCCAGGAACCGCCATCCCCGCTCCGCCAGACGCAGCGTCTCGTAGGAGAACGTGGAGTACGTCGTCAGCGCCCCGCACAGCCCCGTGCCGAGCAGCGCGTACGTGGGCGAGGAGACCGACGCCCCGGCGACGGCCCCGAGCACCAGGCTCCCCCCGGCGTTGACCACGAACGTGCCCCACGGGAACACGGAGTCGTGGCGCGCCTGCACCGCACGGTCCGTCAGGTACCGCAGCGGGGCGCCGACCGCGGCCCCCGCGACCACCAGCAGCCAATTCACCGCGCCGCCACCCGCCTCAGCGCCGCCCTGGCCGCCGACGCCGCGAGCCACACCGCGGCCACCGCCCCGGCGACCGTCCCGCCCGCGTACGCCAGCGCGGTGCCCGCCTCCTCACGCTCCAGCAGGTCCGAGAAGTCGAGCGCGTACGTCGAGAAGGTCGTGAACCCGCCCAGCACGCCCACTCCGAGGAACGGCCGCAGCAGCGGCGGGGCCGGGCGCCCGCCCTCGCTGACGAACACCATCAGCACACCGATCAGAGCGCAGCCGAGGACGTTGACCCAGAACACCGCCCAGGGGAAGGCGCCCTCGGGCGCCGGCCACAGCAGGGAAGCCCCGTACCGCCCGGACGCGCCGACCGCGCCGCCCGCCGAGATCGCGGCGAGCACCGGCCACTTGTGCGCGCCCGCCGTCTCCGCCCGCTGCGCGGGCACATGAAGGTCGACGTCCGGGTCGATCGCCTCCGCGTCGCCGGCGGGGCCGGAGGCCGGGCCGGAGGTCACCCGTATCCCAGTTCGTGCAGGCGCTCGTCGTCGATGCCGAAGTGGTGGGCGATCTCGTGCACCACGGTGATCTCGGTCTCGGCGACGACGTCCTCGCGGGACTCGGACATCCGCAGCGTGGGTCCGCGGTAGATCGTGATGCGGTCGGGCAGCACACCCGCGTACCACTCGCCGCGATCCGTCAACGGAGTCCCCTCGTAGAGGCCGAGCAGATCGGGGTCGTCCGCGGCGGGCTCGTCCTCCACGAACACGGCGACGTTGTCCATCAGCCGCGTCAGTTCGGGCGGAATCCTGTCCAGGGCCTCGGCGACCAGTTCCTCGAACTCCTCGCGCGTCATCTCCAGCACCCGGCCATTGTCACGTACGCCGTGCGAGTGGTCGCCCCGGCATGCCCGCCCGCCCGTGCGGGCATACGGGACCAATGGCCCGCGAAGCCCAGGAACCGCCCCGCTCGCTCACGTCACCGTCCCCGATCCGCACCGCACTCGTCCGGCTCAGGCGCCGCCTGTCCACGCCCGGCCGCTCCCCGCGCGCCGTGGCGCCCGCCCCCGGCCTCGCCCCCACACCACGGCCATGGCTCCGGGCACTGGGCCTGACAGGTGTCGTGCTGGTCGGTGCGTGGCTCGGGCTGCTGATCGTCGGCAACGTCCGTACGCCGGTCGGCCCCATGGACACCACGATGACGCTGCGCCCGTCCCTTTCCGGCGGAACGAAGATCAACGTGTCCCCGCTGGGCGCACTGGAGCTCGACTCGCACATCGCGCCCGTACGGCTCGACGTCGACGTCGACCGCCTCGACCCCGTCCGCTCCCGGGTCCTGGTCGAGCATCCGGAACTGATCTCCGGCCTCGAGGAGGAGATCACCGGCGACGTCCGGGACGGCACCACCGAGTTGGCCGTGCGCTCCGTCGTCGCCGTCGTCTCCGGAGCGACCGCGCTCGGCCTCGCCGTCTACCGCCGCCCCCGCCGGGCCCTCGCTGCGGGCGGCCTCGCGCTCGCCCTGCTGGCCGCGTCCGCCGTCAGCGCGTACGCCACCTGGAACCCGAAGTCCGTCCTGGAGCCGAAGTTCTCCGGCCTGCTGACCTCCGCGCCCTCCGTCGTCGGCAACGCACGCTCGATCGTCACCGAGTTCGGCGTCTACCAGGAGGAGCTGGCCCGGCTCGTCACCAACGTCACCAAGCTGTACGAGGCGACGTCCACCCTCCCCGCCTATCAGCCCGACCCGGGCACGATGCGGTTGCTGCACGTCTCCGACATCCACCTCAACCCGGCGGCGTGGCACATCATCGCCTCGCTCGTCGAGCAGTACGACATCGACGTGATCATCGACTCTGGCGACACGATGGACCACGGTTCGGCCGCCGAGAACGGCTTCCTCGACCCCATCTCCGACCTCGGCGCGCCGTACGTCTGGGTGCGCGGCAACCACGACTCGCGCGTCACGCAGGAGTACCTGCGCGGCCTGAAGAACGTCCACGTCCTGGACGACGGCAGGGCCGTGACCGTGGCCGGGCTGCGCATCGCCGGCAGCGGCGACCCCCAGTTCACTCCCGACCGCTCGGTCGTCGCCCTGGGCGACCCGGCCGAACGGATGACGGGCATCCGCCTCGCCTCGGCCCTGCGCGACCAGGAGCGCGCCGGCACGCCCGTCGACATCGCCGTCGCCCACAACCCGGTCGCCGCCCGCGAGACCGACGGCACGGTCCCCCTCGTCCTGGCCGGTCACGTCCACCGGCGCCACACGGAGATCCTCAAGCACGGCACCCGCCTGAAGGTCGAGGGCTCCACGGGCGGCGGGGGCCTGCGGGCGGTCCAGAACGAGAAGCCGGAACAGGTCCGGGCGTCCGTCCTCTACCTGGACCGCGAGACCCGCCGGATGCAGGCCTGGGACGAGATCACCCTGGGCGGGCTGGGGCTGACGACCGCCGAGGTCAGCCGCCATCTCGCCGAGCAGCCCGAACCGGAGCCGTCCCCGTCGGGAAGCCCCTCGGGGACCCCTCCCGCGGGCACGCCCAGTCCTTCGCCCAACCCCTCGCCGTAAACCGTTTTGGCGATAGCTCCCCGCATCCCATATGCTTCTCACGTCCCCGACGCGCTGCGAAGCGCCCAGGTGGGCCCTTAGCCCTCATCGTCTAGTGGCCCAGGACGCCGCCCTTTCAAGGCGGTAGCACGGGTTCGAATCCCGTTGGGGGCACGCTTTACCGTGTGCGAGACTTGTCTCGCACATTGCTTGGTCCTGTGGAGCAGTTTGGAGTGCTCGCCACCCTGTCAAGGTGGAGGCCGCGGGTTCAAATCCCGTCAGGACCGCTGAGGCTCTCAGGAGTCTCGTGGCTGGGTAGCTCAGTTGGTACGAGCGATCGCCTGAAAAGCGATAGGTCGCCGGTTCGACCCCGGCCCCAGCCACAACCCGAAGGCCCCGGCTCACCGAGCCGGGGCCTTCGCCGTACCCGAACACGCGGGTCCGCTGCGCGGGGCGTCTTCCCCTCCCCGCCCCTTCCCGAACCGGGCTCCGCCCGGACCCGTCTCCGGTGGCTCCGCCCCCGGGCCCCCGCGCCTGAAATGCCGGCGAGGCTGGAACTTGCCCGTCCCCTGTCGGGGCTCCGCCCCGAACCCCTCGTCTCAAACGCCGGCGGGGCTGAACTTCGCTCCCGCCCGGGGCTGGATGCCGCGCAACGGCACACCAAGCCCGGCTCGAGCCCACCGCGCAAAGCGCAGTACCGGGGCCCAAGAGCCGAAGCCCCGAACACCGCCCCCAGGGCGGACCCGGGCCCGGGGCTGGGCGAAGCCCGGGCACGGAGCGAAGGCCCGAAGGGGGTCCAGGGGCGAAGCCCCCGAACACCGCCGGGCGGTACGGGGTCCGGGGGCGGAGCCCCGGGGGCTAGGGGCGGAGCCCGAAGGGGCCCCGGGGGGCGAAGCCCGAAAGGGTCCAGGGGGCGAAGCCCCCCGGTTTCGGGAAGGGGCGGGGAGGGGAAGGGCCCGCCGCAGGCGCCGCCCACCCGCACCCGCCCCGCACCCGCGCACCGCACCCCCGCCGTCACGCCCGTTCGTCACCCCGCCGTGCCCGCCCCCGCACCGCCAGGATCAGACCCACCACCGCCACCACCAGCACCATCAGCACCCAGTCGGGCACCGACCGCCCCACCCCCGACACCCATTCCTCCGCCGCGAACGAGTCGTCGACCGACAGCAGCCCCGGCAGGGCCGTCGTGCCGTCGAAGGCGAGGAAGAGCGTGCCGATCACGATGAAGAACAGGCCCGACAACAGTGACGTCGTGTGCAGTTCGAAACGCCCCACCCGCAGTGCCCGCCCGCGCAGCCACCCGCGGCGGCCCAGCTCGAAGCGTTCCCACAGCAGTGCGAGGACGAAGAGGGGAACCGCCATGCCCAGGGCGTAGACCGCCATGAGCAGACCGCCGTAGACGGGGCTTCCGCTCACCGCGGCCACCGTCAGCACACTGCCCAGGATCGGGCCGGCGCAGAAGCCGGCCAGTCCGTAGACCAGGCCGAGGGCGTAGACGGACATCGCCGTCGTCGGGCGGATACGGCCGGAGACCGCGGCGATGCGGCGCGAGGCGAAGCCCATGCCGAGGATCTGGGCGACACCCAGCACGATGATCAGCCACCCGCCCACGGCGATCAGCAGGTCGCGGTTGCCGTAGAACAGCCTCCCGGCGAACGACCCCGCCGCGCCGAGCGGCACGAGGGTGGTGGCCAGGCCGACGTAGAAGATCCCGGTGCGGGCCAGCAGCTTGCCGGCCGAGTCGATGGAGTACGCGAAGAAGGCCGGGAGCAGCAGCGCGCTGCACGGGCTGATCAGCGCGAGCAGGCCGCCGAGGAAGGCGGCCAGGTAGCCGATGTCGCTCACCGGCCGGCCTCGCCCGCGGCCTTCTTCGCCGCCTCGATCGCCTCGGTGAACGTCTCCGTCGGCTGGGCGCCGGCGATGGGACGTCCGTTGATCAGGAACGACGGCGTGGACGTGGCGCCGAGTCCGTACGCCTCCTCCTGGTCCTTCTTCACGGCCTGCCGCGCGCCGTCGCTGTCCAGGTCACGGGTGAAACGGTCGAGGTCGGCCACGCCCGCCTCGTCCGCGAGGGCCCGCAGCCGGTCCTTGCCGAAGCCCTTCTCCTTGACGCCCTCCGCGTACGCGGCGGCGTGGAACTCCCAGAAACGGTCCTGCTGTCCCGCCGCCCACGCGGCACGCGCCGCGGACTCCGACTCCTCGCCGAAGATCGGGAAGTTGCGCCACTCGATCCGCAGGGTGCCGTCCTCGACGTACTTCTTCACCAGCTCGGGCTCGGTGTCGCGGGCGAACTTGCCGCAGTAGCCGCAGCGGAAGTCGGCGTATTCGATCATGACGACGGGCGCGTCGGTACGGCCCTGTGCCAGCTTGTCGGCGGCGTCGCGGCGGGCGAGCCCCTCGAGCGCGGAGTACGCCCCGGTCTGCGGGTCGGCCTGCGGGTCGGCGGAGGCCCCGGCCACGGACGAGGAGCCGCCGGACGACGCGTCGGGCTTGGTCGCCGTGTAGGAGGCGTAGCCGAGCAGCAGAGCGGCGGCGACGACACCCGCCCCGATGGCGAGCGGCTTGCGTGAGGTGCGTGCGGTGGAAGAGGACATGGTTGTGCTCCTGAGCGAAGGTCTGACGGGTTGAGCAAGTGAGGGGGGCCGTCGGGCCTAGACGCGCAGGACGGAGAGTGCGACCGGCGAGGGCGGTGCCGGTGGCGGGAGCGCGGGCAGCGGCGACACGTCGAGGAACGCGTGGCCGGGCACTGCCGGGGAGGCGGGGCCGCTCGTCTGGTGCAGCGAGGGCAGCAGCTCGTACGCGGAGCCGCCGCGCGGCGGCGTTCCAGGGTGCGCGCCGCTGTCGTTGTCGTCGGCGCCCCTGCCGCAGCCCGGGGACTGCACCGGACCGGCGGCCGCGGCGGCGACCGCAGCAATGTCGTGTCCCGTCCCGCCGACGGGGCCGGCCGTCGCGGCCGCCACGTTTCCGGTACAGCCGAGAAGCACTCCGAGCAGGCCCAGCAGCAGGCTCGCGGTCGCCACGAAGCGGTGCCGGCTGTCGCGGGCGATCGGCATGGACGCGCTGTCCCTTCGAAGTCCGGAGGCGGGGCGCCCCGGCGGGGCGCCGGGCGGGCGGAGACGGATCGCTCCATACTGCACCAGCTCGGGGGCGAAATGGGTTCGCCAGTGGTTTCCCGGGGGTGCGATCCTGGAGGCCGTATGTCTACTTCCTTCGCCGAGATCCAGACCCTGCTGGCCGGGGCGTCCCTGCGGGACGCCCACCGGCTCGGCCGCCGTCTCGAAGGCGCCCGCCGCATCCGTAAGCCCGAGGCACGGCAGGCCGTGCTGGACGAGATCGCCGCGGAGGTGGAGAAGTCCGCGGCCCGCATCGCCCGGCGCGCCGGGCGCGTGCCCGAGGTCACGTACCCCGAGCAGCTGCCCGTCAGCCAGAAGAAGGACGCGATCCTGGAGGCGATACGGGACCACCAGGTCGTGATCGTCGCAGGTGAGACGGGGTCGGGCAAGACGACCCAGATTCCGAAGATCTGTCTGGAGCTCGGCCGCGGTGTGCGCGGCATGATCGGCCACACACAACCCCGGCGTATCGCCGCCCGCACCGTCGCGGAGCGGGTCGCGGAGGAGCTGAACACCCCGCTGGGCGAGGCGGTCGGCTGGAAGGTCCGTTTCACCGACCAGGCGAGCGGCGACACCCTCGTCAAGCTGATGACGGACGGCATCCTGCTCGCCGAGATCCAGACGGACCGGGAGCTGCGCGCCTACGACACGATCATCATCGACGAGGCGCACGAGCGGTCGCTGAACATCGATTTCCTGCTCGGCTATCTCGCCCAGCTGCTGCCGAAGCGTCCCGACCTCAAGGTCGTGGTCACCTCGGCGACGATCGACCCGGAGCGTTTCTCCCGGCACTTCGGCGATGCCCCGATCGTCGAGGTCAGCGGCCGTACGTACCCGGTCGAGGTGCGTTACCGGCCCCTGCTGGAGGAGCAGGGCGACGACAGCGACCGTGACCAGATCACCGCGATCACGGACGCCGTCGAGGAGCTCATGGGCGAGGGGAAGGGCGACATCCTCGTCTTCCTCTCCGGCGAGCGCGAGATCCGCGACACGGCGGACGCGCTCAACAAGAAGCAGTACCGGTTCACCGAGGTGCTCCCTCTCTACGCCCGGCTCTCGCACGCCGAGCAGCACCGGGTGTTCCAGCAGCACACCGGCCGCCGGATCGTCCTCGCGACGAACGTCGCGGAGACGTCGCTGACCGTCCCCGGCATCAAGTACGTGATCGACCCGGGCACCGCCCGCATCTCCCGCTACAGCCACCGCACCAAGGTGCAGCGGCTGCCCATCGAGCCGGTCAGCCAGGCGAGCGCCAACCAGCGCAAGGGCCGCTGCGGCCGTACGTCGGACGGCATCTGCATCCGGCTCTACTCGGAGGACGACTTCAACGCCCGTCCCGAGTTCACGGACGCGGAGATCCTGCGGACGAACCTGGCGTCCGTCATCCTCCAGATGACCGCGGCCGGTCTCGGCGACATCGAGAAGTTCCCGTTCATCGACCCGCCGGACCACCGCAACATCCGCGACGGGGTCCAGCTCCTCCAGGAGCTCGGCGCGTTCGACCCGGCCGAGAAGGACCCGCGCAAGAAGCTCACCGAGACGGGCCGCAAGCTCTCGCAGCTGCCGGTCGACCCGCGGCTGGCGCGCATGATTCTCGAGGCCGACAAGAACGGCTGTGTCCGCGAGGTCATGGTGATCGCGGCCGCGCTCTCCATCCAGGACCCGCGCGAGCGCCCGGCGGAGAAGCAGGCGCAGGCGGACCAGCAGCACGCCCGCTTCAAGGACGAGACGAGCGACTTCCTCGCCTTCCTCAACCTGTGGCGCTACGTCCGCGAGCAGCAGAAGGAGCGCGGCTCCTCCAGCTTCCGCCGGATGTGCAAGCAGGAGTATCTGAACTTCCTGCGCATCCGCGAGTGGCAGGACATCTACTCGCAGCTGCGGACGGTGGCCAAACAGATGGGCCTCCATCTGGAGGAGCCTGCGGCGGGTACAGCCGCCCCCGACCAGTCCGTCCATGTCTCGCTCCTCGCCGGTCTGCTGTCTCACATCGGCATGAAGGACGTGAAGGAAACCGGGCGGGAGGGTGGGAAGAGCACAGCGAAGAACGAGTACCTGGGCGCCCGCAACGCCAAGTTCGCGATCTTCCCGGGCTCCGCCCTCTTCAAGAAGCCGCCGCGGTTCGTGATGTCCGCCGAGCTGGTGGAGACCTCACGCCTGTGGGCGCGGGTCAACGCGAAGATCGAACCGGAGTGGATCGAACCGCTCGCGCAGCATTTGCTGAAGCGTACGTACAGCGAACCGCACTGGGAGAAGGACGCGGCCGCGGTGATGGCGTACGAGAAGGTGACGCTGTACGGCGTGCCGATCGTCGCCCAGCGCAAGGTCAACTACGGGCGGATCGACCCGGAGGTCTCGCGCGACCTCTTCATCCGCAACGCGCTGGTCGAGGGCGACTGGCGCACGCACCACAAGTTCTTCGCGGACAACCGCAGGCTGCTGACCGAGGTCGAGGAACTGGAGCACCGGGCCCGCCGGCGCGACATCCTCGTCGACGACGAGACGCTGTTCGACTTCTACGACCAGCGGGTGCCCGAACACGTGGTGTCGGGCGCGCACTTCGACTCCTGGTGGAAGCACAAGCGCCGTGAGCAGCCCGAACTGCTCGACTTCGAGCGCGAGATGCTCATCAACGAGAAGGCCGGCGAGGTCACCAAGGACGACTACCCGGACTCGTGGCGGCAGGGCCGGCTGAAGTTCCGGGTGACGTACCAGTTCGAACCGGGCGCGGACGCGGACGGTGTGACCGTCCACATCCCGCTGCAGGTGCTGAACCAGGTCACCGACGAGGGCTTCGACTGGCAGATCCCGGGCCTGCGGGAGGACGTGGTCACCGAGCTGATCCGTTCCCTGCCGAAACCGGTCCGCCGCCACTACGTGCCCGCGCCGAACTACGCGAAGGCGTTCCTGGACCGCGCCGTGCCCCTGCAGGAGCCGCTGCCGGTCACGCTGGCGCGAGAACTGCAGCGGATGGTCGGCGTGCCCGTCTCCGCGGACGACTTCGACCTGTCCCGCGTACCCGACCATCTGAAGATCACCTTCCGGATCGTCGACGAGCGGCGCCGGAAGATCGCGGAGGACAAGGACCTGGAGGCGCTGCGGCTCAAACTGAAGCCGAAGGCCCGTCAGGCGCTCTCCAAGGCCGCCGCGGCCGCCACGGCGGGCCCGTCCGGCTCCGGGGAGTCCCTGGAGCGCACCGGCCTCATGGACTGGACGATCGGCACGCTGACGAAGGTCTTCGAGACCCGGCGGGCTGGCCAGCCGGTCAAGGCGTTCCCGGCCCTGGTGGACGACGGTGCCTCGGTCTCCGTGCGGCTCTTCGACACGGAGGCGGAGCAGGCGCAGGCCATGTGGCAGGGCACCCGTCGGCTGATCATGCTCAACATTCCGGTGAACCCGGCGAAGTTCGCCTCCGACAAGCTGACGAACCAGCAGAAACTGGCGCTGTCCCGCAATCCGCACGGCTCGATCCAGGCGCTCTTCGAGGACTGCGCCCTGGCCGCGGCCGACCGGCTGATCGCGGAGCACGGCGGACCGGCGTGGGACGAGGAGTCGTTCCGGAAGCTGTTCGACAAGGTCCGCGCCGACCTCGTCGACCTCAC
Source organism: Streptomyces peucetius (assembly GCF_025854275.1). Classification (NCBI taxonomy): domain Bacteria; kingdom Bacillati; phylum Actinomycetota; class Actinomycetes; order Kitasatosporales; family Streptomycetaceae; genus Streptomyces; species Streptomyces peucetius. The sequence continues at coordinate 3,812,223 of NZ_CP107567.1, forward strand.
CGTCCGCACGATCGACCAGGTGCAGCAGATCCTGGCGGCCTGGCAGGCCTGTGAGCGCCGTCTGAAGGCCACGAACAGCCTGGTCCTGATCAGCAACGTCCAGGACGTACGCGACCAGCTGGCGGCCCTGGTGCCCGCCGGCTTCGTGACCCGCACGGGGCTGCGCAGGCTGCCGGACCTGATGCGCTACCTCATCGCGGTGGACCGCCGTCTGCAGCAGATGCCGACGGCCGTCCAGCGCGACACCACGCGCATGGAGAAGGTCCACGAGATGCAGGACGAGTACGCCTGGCTGCTCGAGCAGATGCCGCAGGGCCGTCCCGTGCCGCAGGCGGTCCTGGACATCCGCTGGATGATCGAGGAGCTGCGGGTGAGCTACTTCGCGCACGCGCTGGGCACGGCGTATCCGGTGTCCGACAAGCGGATCGTGAAGGCGATCGACGCGGCCGCGCCGTGACGGGCCCGTCGCCGGGAGTGAGTTCGACCTGATGGTCGCACCTGCTGTACAGTCTTCCTCGCGGCCAAGGAAGCAGTCACCGGCTGCGAAACCTGGTCCTGTGGAGCAGTTTGGAGTGCTCGCCACCCTGTCAAGGTGGAGGCCGCGGGTTCAAATCCCGTCAGGACCGCTTGAAGTGACGAAGGCCCGCATCACACGATGCGGGCCTTCGCCGTACCCCGGCCCCCGAGGCCGCGCCCGCGGCGAAGCCGCCGTCGGACACAGCAAATCCCGTCAGCACGACCCGAACCGGCCGAGGCCCGCATCACACGATGCGGGCCTCGGCCGTACCCGGGTGTCTTGACGGCGTCATCTGCCGGGGGTACCCAGTCATTAGAGGACGGCACACACCCGGAGGTGACGTGCATGGCGGCGTCCACGGCAAGGCGGTACGAGACCAGGGCGCTGCTGCGCGCCCATCTGTCGGCCGTGTCCGGCTACCGGCACCTCACGAGGTCCTGCCCCATCTGTCATCGCCTCCTGCGGCTCGCCATGGAGCGCCCGGAGCACGAACCGACGGCACGCGCACCGCGGACGTTCCCACCGAGGACCGTCGAGCCGGCGCCGGAGCCACCCCACGACGCACCGCCGGCCGAGGACAAAGGTCCCACCAAGGAGTGACCAACAGCCCCTCCACGGCGCTCTTTTCCGTGACAGGCTGGACTTTGGCAAGGGCTGGGCAGTGTGACGGGTGTCACCGAACGGGTTTTCAGAACTGCGGCACTTAGACCCTCCCTACAACGGGCCGATTTAATATGTGCCATTGCACTCCCCTTCAGGACGGTCCGGCACAGGTCACCACAAGGCACCCGTCCGCTTCCCGCCGGCTCCCCACGCCTCCCCCAACCCCCTCCCCGGGCAACAAAAATCGCGCTGGACCCGGCGGAGTCCAGCGCGATCGATGACGAAGGTCTGTTGGGGCAGACACCGTCACATGGAGCTAGGGGTGTGGGCGGTCCGAGGTGGGGGCCCCGGAAATGCCCGGTCGAACGGGGTGTGTTCAGGCCTCGCTGCGCTGCTGCGGAATTCCCGCAAGCAGTGCGCGGACCTCTGCCTCGCGGTACCGGCGATGTCCTCCGAGCGTGCGGATGGACGTGAGCTTGCCTGCCTTGGCCCAGCGGGTGACCGTCTTCGGGTCCACGCGGAACATGGTGGCAACCTCAGCCGGGGTCAGCAGCGGCTCGGCATCAGGGGTGCGAGCGGTCATGAGCGGCCTCCTCGGGAGAACCGAACCTTCTCGGTTCTTTCCTCTAAATTCTGCACCTTGACCCGCGTTGCCCGAAATGGCGGACGCGGGCCGAGTCGGTTATAGGACGAACGGCTTGTCCTCGGCACTACAACTACACCATCTGTCCAGCGACGTCGGCCAAACCGATGGAATTGCCCTCTCAGGTGTCCATCAGCGGCCGAAGCCCGATGGACCATGCCATAACGGACAGTCACGTCACAGTAACGATCAGTCACAGAGCGATCAGGAGTCGCCAGACCCCCCATAGAGTGCAATGCTGAGCATTCCGCCCGTACTTGGGCGGAAGGAACCCTCCCCGGACTCCTTGTCCTATTTTGACACGAGGGTAGGTGATGGGCGCAAGGGCGCGGTTAGTGTAGTCCGTCACCCTTGAGGCAAGTGCCCGGATCGGGGCCTACGTCCTGTACACAGCGGAACCCGGACAACGAAGTCGGCCTTCAGTTCGCGAACTGAAGGTCCTTGACGGCCCGCCAGCGCTCCGTCAGCCGGGCATAGGCCTCGGCCGCCCCCTCGTCGTCGCCGGCCCGCAGCGCCGCGATGCCCTCCGTCACATCGGCCGCCGACCGGTCGTCCGCCAGCTGCTCCCCGGGCAGCGCGTGCACCAGGCCGCCGTAGTCGAGCTCGACGAGCGAGCGCGGGTGGAATTCCTCCAGCCATCGGCCCACGTCCACCAGGGCCTCGGTCAGCGGCCCCTCGTCGATCGCCTCCCGCAGGGTCCGCAGCGCCCGTGCCACCCGCCGGCGCGCCTGGACCATCGGCGTCCGGTACCGCAGCACGGGAGCCCCCGGCCCGGCCGCCTCGTACTCGCGCTCCTCGTCGGCGAAGAGCGTGAACCAGCCGACCGGGACATGCCAGACCGCCGTCCTGATCCACGGCCGCGCGTCCGGGTTCCGCATCCGCCACTGATCGAAGTCCGCCGCCGCCTGTCCCCGTACGACCGGCGGCAGCGCCGCGTCCAGCAGCGGCTCGGGCAGCTGCTCCGCGAGCGCCTCGAGGGCCAGCCAGCCGCGCAGCCTGGTCCGCCACGGGCAGACGCAGACCACACCGTCGACGTCGGCCACGAACGCGTCGGCGCTCTCGTGGACCGGGACGGGTACCGGCGGGGTCGGCAGCAAATCGGCCAGGGACCGGCGCAGTTCGTCCTGTGCGGTCGGGGTGGCCTCCCGGCGGGCGTAGCGCGCCCAGTGACTGCGTTCCGGCTCGGGAAAGGCCGCCAGCGGCTCGTAGATCCGCAGATACGAGGCGTAAGGGACAAGAACCGAGGACAGCGCTGGCATGCGGCGATCCTTCCACGCCGGTACCCCGCGAGAGGGTGATCCTCGGCACTGGATCGGATCTACGCACGCGTAGGACTTACTCTCTTGCCCAACCGGACCTTTCCGGCCCTCCCCAGCCACAAGCGACCGGGAGGACGGAGGAGGGCCCGCACCCGCCGCTTCGTACTTGGGAGTCACCACCGTGACCGATGTGACCGGCGCCAATGCCGACGTACTGCACACCCTGTTCCGGTCGGAACAGGGGGGCCACGAGCAAGTCGTGCTGTGTCAGGACCGCGCCAGTGGCCTGAAGGCTGTCATCGCCATCCACTCCACCGCCCTGGGCCCGGCCCTCGGCGGCACCCGCTTCTACCCGTACGCGTCCGAGCAGGAGGCCGTCGCCGACGCGCTCAACCTCGCCCGGGGCATGTCGTACAAGAACGCCATGGCCGGTCTGGACCACGGCGGCGGCAAGGCCGTGATCATCGGTGACCCCGAGCAGATCAAGTCGGAGGAACTGCTGCTGGCCTACGGCCGGTTCGTGGACTCCCTCGGCGGCCGCTACGTGACCGCCTGCGACGTCGGCACCTACGTGGTGGACATGGACGTCGTCGCGCGCGAGAGCCGCTGGGTCACCGGCCGCTCCCCCGAGAACGGCGGCGCGGGGGACTCCTCCGTGCTCACCGCCTACGGCGTCTTCCAGGGCATGCGGGCCTCCGCCCGGCACCTGTGGGGCGAGCCGGCGCTGCGGGGCCGCAAGGTGGGCGTCGCCGGCGTCGGGAAGGTCGGCCACCACCTGGTCGAGCATCTGGTCTCCGACGGCGCCGAGGTCGTGATCACGGACGTGCGCGAGGAGTCGGTGCGCCGGATCCTCGACCGGCACCCCGAGGTCACCGCCGTCGCCGACACGGCCGCCCTGATCCGCACCGAGGGCCTGGACGTCTACGCCCCCTGCGCGCTCGGCGGGGCCCTGAACGACGCCACCGTCCCGGTCATGACGGCCAAGGCCGTCTGCGGCGCGGCCAACAACCAGCTGGCGCACCCCGGCGTCGAGAAGGACCTCGCGGACCGCGGGATCCTCTACGCCCCCGACTACGTGGTGAACGCCGGTGGCGTCATCCAGGTCGCCGACGAGCTCCACGGGTTCGACTTCGACCGGTGCAAGGCCAAGGCGTCGAAGATCTTCGACACTACGCTCGCGATATTCGCACGTGCGAAGGATGACGGGATTCCGCCGGCCGCCGCGGCCGACCGGATCGCCGAGCAGCGCATGGCGGAGGCGCGCGGTCGCTGAGCGTGGCCGTCCGGCTCGCCGGCCTCGGGGAGACATGACTCACCCCGGTCGGCGGGTCGACCGTCGCGAAGAGGTTAAAATCGCAGTTGACCAGCGAGGACAGGGCTCCTCGCCGGTCCTGCGAAGGGGCACGTGATGCGGGCGGCGTACCGTATGGCCGCGGAAGCAGGTACCGTTGAAGCCCTACGGACCGGTCTCTCCGAGGAGAGCCCGTTCCGACTCATGAACGCGTGTCAAGACTCTGGGGCCGTCGAGCCCCGTCACCGAGGGGGTCGAGCCATGGGGCGCGGCCGGGCCAAGGCCAAGCAGACAAAGGTCGCCCGCCAGCTGAAGTACAACAGCGGCGGGACTGACCTGTCGCGTCTGGCCAACGAGCTGGGCGCTTCGACTTCGAGTCAGCCTCCGAACGGCGAGCCGTTCGAGGACGACGACGAGGAAGACGACCCGTACGCACAGTACGCGGATCTGTACAACGACGACGAGGACGAGGACGACGAGTCCGGTCCGTCGTCGCAGCAACGCCGCGGCGCTTGACGCTGTACTGACACTGACCCGGTCCTGGGGCGACCCCGGACCGGGTTCTGTGCTGTCGGCTCTCGCCACCGGCGGGTCCTGTCAGGCCTCGCCGGCGGTGCTGCTGTCAGCTCCGCCGGCGGCCTCCCTGCTGCTACGACGCATAGGTACCGGTCAACTCGGCGCCGGTGTGCCCGGCGTCGGTCCGCTCCACGATGCTGCCGGCGACCCAGGCCTCGACGCCCCGGTCGGCCAGTGTGGTCAGCGCCACATCGACGGACTCCTGCGGGACGACGGCCATCATGCCGACTCCCATGTTCAGCGTCTTCTCCAGCTCGAGCTGCTCGACCCGGCCGGCCGTGCCGACGAGATCGAACACCGGGCCCGGCGCCCAGGTCGACCGGTCGACGACCGCGTGCAGCGCGTCGGGGACGACCCGCGCCAGGTTGTTGGCGAGCCCGCCGCCGGTGATGTGGCTGAAAGCGTGCACCTCGGTGGTCCTGGTGAGCGCCAGGCAGTCCAACGAGTAGATCTTGGTGGGCTCGAGCAGCTCCTCGCCGAGCGTCCGGCCGAGCTCCTCCACCCGCTGCTCGAGCGACATCTTCGCCCGGTCGAACAGCACGTGCCGGACCAGCGAGTACCCGTTGGAGTGAAGCCCGGACGACGCCATCGCGATGACGGCGTCACCCTTACGGATGCGATCCGGGCCGAGCAGCCGGTCCGCCTCGACCACACCGGTCCCCGCGCCCGCGACATCGAAGTCGTCCGGACCCAGCAGCCCGGGGTGCTCGGCGGTCTCGCCGCCGACCAGAGCGGTACCGGCGAGGACACAGCCCTCGGCGATGCCCTTCACGATCCCGGCGACCCGCTCGGGGTGGACCTTGCCGACACAGATGTAGTCGGTCATGAACAGCGGCTCGGCGCCGCAGACGACGATGTCGTCCATGACCATGGCCACCAGGTCGTGGCCGATCGTGTCGTACACGCCCAGCTGCCGGGCAATGTCGACCTTCGTGCCGACGCCGTCGGTGGCGGAGGCGAGCAGCGGACGCTCGTAGCGCTTGAGGGCGGAGGCGTCGAAGAGGCCGGCGAAGCCGCCCAGGCCGCCGAGGCCCGCGACCTCAGGGCGCTGCGTCTTCTTCACCCACTCCTTCATCAGCTCGACGGCGCGGTCGCCCGCCTCGATGTCCACACCCGCGGCCGCGTAGCTGGCACCGGTGCCCGCGTGCGGAGCACGCTCGGAAGATTCAGCAGACATGCTGGAGAACTTTCGTGTCGTACTGCAGGGGATCACGGACGACGGAGCGCGTCGGCGGCGTCGGAGCCGCCCGCCAGCTCGGTCTCCAGAAGCTGCTTGCCGAGCAGCTCGGGGTCGGGCAGCTCCATCGGGTACTCGCCGTCGAAGCAGGCGCGGCACAGGTTCGGCTTGGCGATGGTGGTCGCCTCGATCATGCCGTCGATGGAGATGTACGCCAGGGAGTCGGCGCCGAGCGAGGTGCCGATCTCGTCGATCGTCATGCCGTTGGCGATGAGCTCGGCACGGGTCGCGAAGTCGATGCCGAAGAAGCAGGGCCACTTCACCGGCGGGGAGGAGATCCGGATGTGGACCTCGGCGGCGCCGGCCTCGCGGAGCATCTTGACCAGGGCCCGCTGGGTGTTGCCGCGGACGATCGAGTCGTCCACGACGACCAGCCGCTTGCCCCGGATGACTTCCTTGAGCGGGTTCAGCTTGAGGCGGATGCCCAGCTGACGGATGGTCTGGGACGGCTGGATGAAGGTGCGGCCGACGTAGGCGTTCTTCACCAGGCCGGAGCCGTACGGGATGCCACTGGCCTCTGCGTAGCCGATGGCCGCGGGCGTGCCCGACTCCGGCGTCGCTATGACCAGGTCGGCGTCGGCCGGGGCTTCCTTGGCCAGCTTGCGGCCCATCTCCACACGGGAGAGGTAGACGTTCCGGCCGGCGATGTCGGTGTCGGGGCGGGCCAGGTAGACGTACTCGAAGACACAGCCCTTGGGCTTCGCTTCTGCGAATCGCGAACTGCGGAGGCCGTTCTCGTCGATCGCGATGAGCTCACCGAGCTCGATCTCGCGGACGAAGCTGGCGCCGCAGATGTCGAGCGCGGCGGTCTCGGACGCGACGACCCAGCCGCGCTCCAGACGGCCGAGGACCAGCGGGCGGATGCCCTGCGGGTCACGGGCCGCGTAGAGAGTGCCCTCGTCCATGAAGACGAGCGAGAAGGCGCCCCGCACGTCGGGAAGGACCTTGGCGGCCGCCTCCTCGACGGTCAGCGGCTTGCCGTCGTCGTCGACCTGGCCGGCGAGCAGCGCGGTGATCAGATCAGTGTCGTTGGTCGCGGCGACCTGGGTGGCCCGGCCGTCCTCCTTGGGGAGATCGGCGACCATCTCGGCGAGCTGCGCCGTGTTGACCAGGTTTCCGTTGTGGCCGAGCGCGATGGAGCCGTGGGCGGTGGCCCGGAAGGTCGGCTGCGCGTTCTCCCACACCGAGGCGCCCGTGGTCGAGTAGCGGGCGTGACCGACCGCGATGTGACCCTTGAGGGAACCGAGGGAGGTTTCGTCGAAGACCTGGGAGACCAGGCCCATGTCCTTGAAGACGAGGATCTGGGAGCCGTTGCTCACCGCGATTCCCGCGGATTCCTGGCCTCGATGTTGGAGGGCGTAGAGCCCGAAGTAAGTGAGCTTCGCGACCTCTTCCCCCGGAGCCCAGACACCGAAGACGCCGCAAGCGTCCTGGGGGCCCTTCTCACCGGGGAGCAGGTCGTGGTTGAGTCGTCCGTCACCACGTGGCACGCCACCGAGTGTAGGCGAGATCGACCACTGGTCCGAATTGGGGACGCCGCCCGGCCCGCTCCGCGGGGCCTCACGGAGCGGGCGGAAGCCCGAATTCCGTTGTGCGCGGCGAGGCGCGCGACCTCCTCGGACGCCCGGAAATCCGTCCACCGGCCCGTCCACGATCCAAGACGACGGCCCGTTTCCCGCGCGGGCCAGGGGTTCAGTGCCCCCCGGCCCGTCGCATCGGCGTGATCACGCTGCGTCGTACCGCCCCGACTCCGGCCGGAGAGCGGCCCGGGGGGAGAGCCGGCGCGGGAGTGTGCTAGTTCACACCGTCACTTCTCGCCGGGGAGGTCCGTGGCAAGGGCGGCGAAGCCTTCGCCGTCCGGGCCGGTGAGCGTCAGGGAGCGGTGGTTCAGCTCGTACGCCACCGTCCCTTCGAAAACCTTGACCATCTTGCGCTCGAGGTCCATCTCGGGGCCCTCGCACAGCTTCTTCGTGGCGGCCAGGCGGCCGAAGGTGATCGAGTCCTCGGAGACCTCCGCGGTGCTGGTGAAGCGGTTGCAGCCGAGACTGCCGGCCACGGAACCGTCCTTGCCGAAGGTCAGATACGCCTTGTCCTCGGCGCCGGCGGGCAGCGATGCCGCCGTGTCGCCGGAGACCAGGCTGTTCACCGTCCACCTGGTGCCGACCAGCGGTGCGGGCGGCTCCGACGTGAGGGTGATGGAGTCGCCCTTCTGCGTCGTGAGGGTCAGCCTGCCGTCGGTCAGGTCGGCCCTGAGCCGGCCGGTGAGGGCGGCGCGCAGCATGTCCTCGAAGTTCTGGACCTTCTCCTCGCAGGCCATCTCGGTCATCTCGGCGGGCTGCACGATGATCGTGTCGCCCTCGACCTTCACATCGGCGCCGAAGTGGTTGCACCCGTAGTTGCCCTGGGCCCTGCCCTCGTCGGTGATCTCGACATGCGCGTCGGCCGGGGCCGCGGTCCTTCTGCCGTCGACGGTGACGCTGTCGACCGACCAGTGGACACCCGTCACGGGTACGTCCGGCTGCACGGTACCGCCGCCGGAGCCCGGTCCGGAACCGGACTCCGCGCCGCAGGCGGCGAGCGCGACGACGGCCAGTGCGGTGACTGAGATGCTCAGCTTGGTGCGCATACCGGTGGGACGGAGCGACCTCCGCGCCGGTTCCGCCACCTCACCCGTACGGCTCAGCCGGGCTCCCTGCGGCTTCCCGGAGACCGCGGAGCCGGGCTGCGGTCTCAGCCGAGGATCGGCAGCAGCGCCCCGAGGTCGGCGCGCTCCCCGCTCGCGCTGGCCTTCGCCGCGTCCAGCGCGTCCCGCCACGCCGTACGGCCGGTGGCCAGCCGGATCCAGGTCAGCGGATCGGTCTCGACGACGTTGGGCGGGGTGCCCCGGGTGTGCCGGGGGCCTTCGACGCACTGCACGACGGCGAACGGCGGGACCCGCACCTCGGTCGACGCCCCCGGCGCCTTGACCGCCAGAGCGTCGGCGAGCAGCCGGGTGCACGCGGCCAGCGCCCGTCGGTCGTAAGGGACGCCCAGCCCGGTCGCGTCGTTCAGGTCGTCGGTGTGGACGATCAGCTCGACGGTACGGGTGACCATGAAGTCCCCGAGCCGCATGCCGCCGAAGCGCATCGGTACGAGTCGCTCCGCGGCCGCCGCCGCCAGCAGCTCCCCGAGGCCCGCGGCCGTACGGTCGAACAGCTCGACGACCGAGCCGCCGTCGGCGAACACCCGGGTGTCCTCGTCCACCTGCCCGGCCGCCGTGACCGTCGCGAAGGGCCAGTCGAGCAGCGCCAGGTCCTGCCGGCCCGGCTCCGGCAGCCGCAGATACCGCGTGACGAGCCCGGAGACCATCGCGATGTGTGCGGCGAGCTCCCGCACGCTCCAGTCACCGAGCCGCGTCGGCAGCGCGAGCTGCTCCTCGGTGAGGGTGCCCACCGCCTGCCGCACCTGCCCGAACTGGGCGAGGACGGCGGCACGCGTGGTGTCGAAATCGTAGGCGCGAAGGCGCTTGCTGGCCGGTGGCATGAGCCGACCCTACGGGGTGCCCATGCCGTGGGACACGGGGTTCTCGACGACGAACGCCTCGCCGTTCGCCGGGACTCCGACTCCGCGCCAGCGGAACGGGATCCCGACCGCGGTGTCGGCGTCGGGGCCGTCCATCAGCTGGAAGTGGAGGTGGGGTTCGGTGGAGTTGCCCGAGTTCCCGCACCGGGCGATCTGCCGGCCCGCCCGCACCCGGTCACCGGGGCGGACGGTCACCGAGCCCAGCTGGAGGTGGGCGTACGCGGCGAACACACCGTTGCCGAGGTCGAGGACGACATGATTGCCAAGGATCTTGCGCACCCCGCCGATGTCCCGCAGCGACCCCTCGACGAGCATCAGATAGAGCACCGCGGGCAGGGAGTTGCGGCTGAGATGGTCGCGCTGGCGGTTCTCCGTGTGGACGACCGTGGCGTCCGCGACGGCGAACAGCGGCTCTCCGAAAGTGGGGAAGTCCTTGTTGCGGCGCACCATCGGCCACAGCGCCCGGAAGCCCGGCCGGCCGCCTTCCGCCGGCTCGGCCAGGACGTCGATGGCGTACGTCTGGCCGTAGCCGTGCGTGCCGTGGCTCGGTGTCCGGTCGGCGGGGCTGTTCAGCGCCGCCCAGCGACCGCGTACGGGGGGCTCGGTCTCGACCGGCTCACGCGGGTCCTGGCGCTGCACGCGCCGGGCGCGGGCCGAGGCGCCCAGGACTATCGCCACCGCGACCAGCGCGGGGAGCCAGATCCAGAGCATCGGGAACGGCAGACCGACAAAGACCTTGATGGCGACGAGCGCGAAGAACGCCATCCAGCTCAGCCGGTAGACGATCCTGAACAGTTTGCCGACGGTCATGTTTCTCTGTCCCCCTTGTCGTGTCACGGGCACGCGGCGGTCAGCACCACGAGCAGCGGGACCACACGGGCCCCGGGCACCTCGTAGCGACCGCGGCCTGTGGTGTGGAGCCAGCCCGCACCGGTCAGCTGGCGCAGATGGTGGTAGATCTGGCCGGTCGTGCCGAGCCCTTCGAGCTCGGCCAGTTCGGCGGCGGTGCGGCGGCCGCCGAGGATCTCGCGCAGCAGCCGCAGCCGGACGGCGTTGCCGAGGGCGGCCAGTGACTCAGCGGTCTGCGACCGGTCGCCGGCGTCCTCGCCGAGGACGTCGGCGGTGAGCACGCCGTACTGCCACTCGTACCGCTCTTGGGTGGGCAGGCGTACGGCTCCGGTGAAGAGCACGCCGCCGTCCGCTGCGGCCTCGCCCGCCTGGGCGAGTTGCTGCTTCAGGCCTTCCAGTGCCCAGAAATCGCCCTCTGCGGGCGCTGCGACGGTGGGCGCGGCGCCTTCGAGCGCCGCCATCCGCCGCTCCAACTCGGCGACCCGCTTCTCCAGATCCATGCCACGAGATTACGTAATTACGTAATCTCGTGCAAGCCTCCATGGAAGAACCCCCGCACCGGGCGGACCGGAGCGGGGGTTCCTTGAAGCGGGTCGAGGCGGGGTGAGGCAGGTCAGACGAGCAGACCCGGGATGGTCTCCTCGTGGGCGGTGCGCAGCTCGGTCAGCGGGATGCTGAACTCGCCCTGCACCTCCACCGCGTCACCGTCGACGACGCCGATGCGGGTCGCGGGCAGGCCGCGTGCGCCGCACATGTCGGTGAAGCGGAGCTCCTCGCTGCGCGGGACGGCGACGACCGCGCGGCCGGCCGATTCGCTGAGCAGGAACGTGAAGGCGTCGAGGCCGTCGGGGACGACCAGGCGGGCGCCGTTGCCGCCGCGCAGGCAGGACTCGACGACGGCCTGGACCAGTCCGCCGTCGGACAGGTCGTGGGCGGCGTCGATCATGCCGTCGCGGGAGGCCGAGATGAGGATCTCGCCCAGCAGCTTCTCCCGGTCGAGGTCGACCTTCGGCGGCATGCCGCCGAGGTGGTCGTGGATCACCTGGGACCAGGCCGAGCCGCCGAACTCCTCACGGGTGTCGCCCAGGAGATAGAGCAGCTGGCCTTCCTCGGCGAACGCGATCGGGGTCCGGCGGTTCACGTCGTCGATCACTCCGAGCACGGCCACGACCGGTGTCGGGTGGATCGCGCTCTCGCCCGTCTGGTTGTAGAGCGAGACGTTGCCGCCGGTGACCGGCGTGCCCAGCTGCAGGCAGCCGTCCGCCAGACCACGGGTGGCCTCGGCGAACTGCCACATGACATCCGGGTCCTCCGGCGAGCCGAAGTTCAGGCAGTCGGAGATCGCCAGCGGCCTCGCACCGGAAGCGGCGACGTTGCGGTACGCCTCCGCCAGCGCGAGCTGCGCACCGGTGTACGGGTCGAGCTTCGCGTACCGGCCGTTGCCGTCGGTCGCCATGGCCACGCCCAGGTTCGACTCCTCGTCGATCCGGACCATGCCCGCGTCCTCGGGCTGGGCAAGCACGGTGTTGCCCTGTACGAACCGGTCGTACTGGTCCGTGATCCACGCCTTGGAGGCCTGGTTCGGAGAGGCGACCAGCCTGAGGATCTGCTCGCGCAGCTCCTGCGCGTTCGCCGGACGGGCCAGCTTGTTCGCGTCGTCGGCCTGCAACGCGTCCTGCCACGACGGCCGGGCGTACGGACGGTGGTACGTCGGGCCCTCGTGGGCGACGGTGCCGGGCGGCACGTCCACGATCTGCTCGCCGTGCCAGAAGATCTCCAGCCGCTCGCCCTCGGTCACCTCACCGATGACGGTGGCGATGACGTCCCACTTCTCGCAGATCTCCATGAAGCGGTCGACGTGGTGCGGCTCGACGATCGCGCACATGCGCTCCTGCGACTCGCTCATGAGGATCTCCTCGGGCGAGAGCGTCGCATCGCGCAGCGGCACGGTGTCCAGCTCGACCCGCATACCGCCGGAGCCGGCGGACGCCAGCTCGGAGGTGGCACAGGACAGACCGGCGCCGCCGAGGTCCTGGATGCCCGCGACGAGCTTCTCCTTGAAGATCTCAAGGGTGCACTCGATCAGGAGCTTCTCCTGGAACGGGTCACCGACCTGCACGGCGGGCCGCTTGGTGGGCTTCGTGTCGTCGAAGGTCTCGGACGCGAGGACCGAGACGCCGCCGATGCCGTCGCCGCCGGTCCGGGCGCCGTAGAGGATGACCTTGTTGCCGGGGCCCGACGCCTTGGCGAGGTGGATGTCCTCGTGCTTCATCACACCGATGCAGCCGGCGTTGACCAGCGGGTTGCCCTGGTAGCAGGCGTCGAAGACGACCTCGCCACCGATGTTCGGCAGACCCAGGCAGTTGCCGTAGCCGCCGATGCCGGCCACCACACCCGGCAGGACACGCCTGGTGTCGGGGTGGTCGGCGGCACCGAAGCGCAGCGGGTCGACCACGGCGACCGGGCGGGCGCCCATCGCGAGAATGTCGCGGACGATGCCGCCGACGCCGGTGGCCGCACCCTGGTAGGGCTCGATGTACGAGGGGTGGTTGTGCGACTCGACCTTGAAGGTGACCGCGTAACCCTGGCCGACGTCGACGACACCCGCGTTCTCACCGATGCCGACGAGCATGGCGTCGTTTGCGGGGGTCTTCTCACCGAACTGCTTCAGATGGACCTTGCTGCTCTTGTACGAGCAGTGCTCGGACCACATGACGCTGTACATCGCGAGCTCCGCGCCGGTCGGACGCCGGCCCAGGATCTCGCGGATACGCGCGTACTCGTCCTCCTTGAGGCCGAGCTCCTTCCAGGGCTGCTCGGCGTCCGGGGTCTCGCCCGCGTGCTTGACGGTGTCGAGAGTCATGCTGCAATCAGCCTCTTCAGGATCGAGGTGAAGAATCCGAGCCCGTCGGTACGGCCGGTACCGATCAGGGGCTCCACGGCGTGCTCGGGGTGCGGCATCAGGCCGACCACGTTGCCCGCGGCGTTGGTGATGCCGGCGATGTCGCGCAGCGAACCGTTCGGGTTGCCGTCGAGGTAGCGGAACGCGACCCGGCCCTCCGCCTCGAGCTCGTCCAGCACCCGCTCGTCGGCGACGTACCGGCCGTCGATGTTCTTCAGCGGTACCGAGATCTCCTGGCCCGCCTCGTAGTCGGCCGTCCAGGCGGTGTCCGCGTTCTCCACCCGCAGCTTCTGGTCACGGCAGATGAAGTGCAGATGGTTGTTGCGCAGCATCGCGCCCGGCAGCAGATGCGACTCGGTGAGGATCTGGAAACCGTTGCAGATGCCCAGGACCGGCATACCGGCCCTCGCCTGCTCGACGATCGTGTCCATCACCGGCGAGAACCGGGAGATCGCCCCGGCACGCAGATAGTCGCCGTACGAGAAGCCTCCGGCGAGCACGACCGCGTCGACCTGCTTCAGGTCCTTGTCGCGGTGCCACAGCGGAACCGGCTCGGCGCCGGCGAGTCGCGCGGCGCGCAGCGCGTCACGGTCGTCCAGTGTTCCGGGGAAGGTGACGACTCCGATACGAGAGGTCACGACTCCACCTTCACGACGAAGTCCTCGATGACGGTGTTGGCGAGGAACGTTTCAGCCATCTCATGGATGCGGGCGAGCGCGGCGTCGTCGACGGGTCCGTCCACCTCCAGTTCGAAGCGCTTTCCCTGACGGACGTCCGCGATCCCGGCGAATCCCAGGCGAGGCAGTGCACGCTGCACCGCCTGTCCCTGGGGGTCGAGGATCTCGGGCTTGAGCATGACGTCGACTACGACGCGAGCCACGGGCACTCCCGGTGGTGTGTTGCGAGGGCGGTTCCCTCAGCGTACCCGGCTCGAAAATCTACGCGGGTAGATATACGGACGGCACACAAGAAAAACGACAGAAAGAATCCCGGCCTCCAATGCGAAGGACACGCGGAGGTAATTGCCAGGGCTTCACAATGCGCCACCGACCGCTGTACAAAGGAATGCAGAGGAAAGCAGCATTGCTCCTCGACGGCCGAATAGCCGGTATCACCGCACGTCAGAACCTGCTCCGTAACCGGTGATACCGCAGGGAAAGGACCGATATCCGTGGCTCAGCGAGTGGTGGTCACGCTCTCCGACGACATCGACGGCGGAGAAGCGGCGGAAACGGTCGAGTTCGGCCTCGACGGTAAGTCGTACGAGATCGACCTCAATCCCTCCAATGCAAAGAAACTGCGCAAGGCACTGGCGCCGTACATGGCGGCCGGCCGGAGGCGGGCGACCGGCGGCAAGCGCGACAGGTCCCGCACCGTCACCTACCGCCACACCGCGGTTGAGCCCGCGCCGGCGGCGGTCCGGGCATGGGCACAGTCCAACAAGATGGACGTCCCGGCCCGCGGGCGCATCCCCAAGCACGTCTACGAGGCGTTCCGCGAGGCGAGTTGAGCCGCACCCGGCCACGCCCGGGCCGAACGGAGTTGCACTGCACCCCTGGTGATCGGCTAGAGTCTGGAGCACGCCGAGGGGCAAGCCGAAAGGCCCGCCTCGAGCAGCGTGCGGGTGTAGTTCAGTAGTAGAACATCCCCCTTCCAGGGGGAAGGCGCAGTGTGCAATTCCTGTCACCCGCTCTGCATCGCTTTACCGTCCACCACTGTGGATCAGGTACAGTGATGAACGCACCGCCCAGTGAGAGCTGAGCGGGAGCAATGCGGACGTGGCTCAGTTGGTAGAGCATCACCTTGCCAAGGTGAGGGTCGCGAGTTCGAATCTCGTCGTCCGCTCAGCATCGAAGGCCCTGGTCGATATGACCAGGGCCTTCGTCGTTCCCCAGGGCCGCCGCCCCCTGATATTCGTCATGACCGGCGATGACAGGACGCACCTCCCATCCCCTTCGCCGGCGGAAGCCGTGGGCATGACCGACGACGACTGTGTGATCGAGACGGAGGGCGTGCGACGCGCGTGCCTACGCCAGCGGCATCGAAGCCGTGACCCGTATCACCTTCCGGGCCGCGCGCGGTGACATCTTCGCTGACGGCTTCGCCCGCCTGCGCACCGACGCCGACACCGACACCGACACCGACGACTGTGCGACCGCTGCTCGGCGACGAACTCCGGATCGGGGTGCGCGGGGCGGTGTGACTGTAGCCACAGTTGCGCGGGGCGAGCCGCCTGGCCGCAGGGCCCTGATCGTGGCCGGCCACGGACTGCCGGTCACCTGAGAAGGGCCCTCACGGCGTGGTGCGGGACTCCGCGCCGAAGGCCGTGAACGGTCGGGCGGCTCGCCGAGATCATCCGTACCGCGCACGCCGTAAGCCGTTACGTGGACCCCGAGTTGGCGGGCGACCCGCCGCTCCGCTCGAGAGGCCGCGGTGCCGGGTCTCGCGGCCGACGGGGCCCCGGTCGCGGAGATCGCCGAGCCGGCCTCGCTGTGTCAGAGGACGGTACGGACGCCGCTCCTCGGCCACGGCGGAGCCGAGTGCGGAAAACCGTCACACGGCAGTGCGTCTCGCACACCGCCGAGGTTGGGTATAGTGGGTTCCGCGCTACGGCGCATGCGGACGTGGCTCAGTTGGTAGAGCATCACCTTGCCAAGGTGAGGGTCGCGAGTTCGAATCTCGTCGTCCGCTCAGTGTGAAGCCCCCGGCGATCTCGCCGGGGGCTTCTTCGTGTGCCGCCGGGGCGGGGCCCGGCAGACGTTTCCCGTCCGCCGGACCTGCCGCCGCTACTGCCAGGCGGTGCCGGTCAGGAGCTCGTAGGCCTCCACGTACTTGGCCCGGGTCGCCGCCACGACCTCCTCGGGCAGGGCGGGCGGCGGCTGCTCGCCGGCGCGGTCCCAGCCGGAGGCGGGGGAGGTCAGCCAGTCGCGCACGAACTGCTTGTCGTACGACGGCTGGGCGCGCCCCGGCTCCCAGCTCGCGGCCGGCCAGAACCGGGACGAGTCCGGGGTGAGCACCTCGTCGGCGATGATCAGCGCGTCCCCGTCGAAGCCGAACTCGAACTTCGTGTCGGCCAAGATGATGCCCCGGCCGCGCGCGATGTCGCGAGCCCGGGAGTAGACGGCGAGGGTCGACTGGCGCAGCTGGGCGGCGGTCTCCGCACCGACCTGGCGGGCCACCTCCTCGTAGCTGACGTTCTCGTCATGCTCGCCGACGGCCGCCTTGGTGGCGGGCGTGAAGATCGGGGCGGGCAGCTCGGAGCCGTCGCTCAGCCCCTCGGGGAGCGCCAGACCGCACACCGTGCGGGTCTGCCGGTACTCGGCGAGGCCGGAACCGGTGAGGTAGCCGCGGGCCACGCACTCGACCGGGACCATGCGCAGCGACTTGCACACCATGGTGCGGCCGGCCCAGTCGGCGGGCGCGCCCTCGGGCACGTCCGTGGAGATGACGTGGTTGCCGATCAGGTCCTCGAGGCGCTCGAACCACCACAGCGAGAGCTGGGTCAGTACCCGGCCCTTGTCGGGGATCTCCGTGGGGAGCACCCAGTCGTACGCCGAGATGCGGTCGCTGGCGACCATCACGAGGTCGCCGGCCTCGTTCTGGTACAGGTCGCGCACCTTGCCGGTGTGCAGATGCACCAGACCTGGCACCTGCAGCGGCTCGGGCTTTTCGACGAATCCGGACACGGTTCCTCCCGTGGCTGTGAACAACAGCTCCGATTGTCCCGTACGCGGGCAGGAGGCACCCGGTCAGGGGTGGGGGCCCGGTCCTGCGGGCGGAAACGGTCCGGTTCCGCCCGCGGATGCGGTCCGGTTCCGCCCGCGGATGCGGTCCGGTTCCGCCCGTGAATGCGGCTCAGTCCCGCTTGCAGATGCGGTCCAGCAGATTGGCGGTCGCCCGCTGGATACGGGTGTCGACATGGCCGGGCCGGTCCAGGGCCGGAGACCAGGCGAACGTCCCCGACGCGAAGACGAGCGCACCCGAAGGGGCGCGGTAGAGCGACGTCTCCTGGTGGCGGCGTGCTCCGTCGCCGTCCCGGTAGGGGGAATGGGCCAGCAGGATCCGGCTCTCGTGCTCAGGCAGCGCGGTGCGAGGGAAGTACCGGTCGGCCTCGCCGGCGACCAGCCCCGGCAGCTCGTCGCCCTCCCCCGCCCCCGTCGCCTCCCACAGCCAGTGGTCCGCGTTCCGTACGACCAAGGGGGACGGTTCCGGCACGCGGCCCGCGTACTGGATGCCCAGCAACTGCTGCTCCGGCCGGTCCACCTCACGCCACAGGGCGTGCTTTCCCGGGCCCCGGCGTTTGCGGCAGGTCAGCAGCCGGTCGGGCACCCCGGAGGCGGAGGGGCCGAGCTCGACCTGCCAGTACATGGTGTTGGCGGAGAGGAACACGAGCGAGGTCCCCCGGTCGCGGGCCAGCTCCGTGGCACGCCGCATGGGGGGCGACCAGTACTCGTCGTGGCCGGGGAAGATCAGGCCCCGGTACCGCGCCGGGTCGATCCGGCCGGCATGCAGGTCGCGGGTCTCGGCGTAGGCCAGGTCGTAGCCGTACCGCTCCGCCCAGCGGATGAAGTCGTAGGCGTGGCCCACATGGAGCGGGAGGCCCGCGCCCGCGTACGGGCGGTCGAACGAGACCGTGATCGCGGCGTTCTCCTCGCCGAGCAGCATGCCTTCCTCGTCCCAGGCGTGGTAGAGACTCGCGCCGGTGCGGCCGTCCTCGGGGTAGAGGTTGTAGGCCTGCCAGGTGATGTCCGGCAGCAGCAGAAGAAGGTCCGCGGGATGGTCGTCGCGAACCGTGAAGGGGATGTGGGAGCGGTAGCCGTCGAGCGTGGTCAGTACGGCGACGTACGCGCCGATCGACCAGTAGGACGGGATCTGCAGCCGCCACGAGAGCCACCAGTGATGGCAGGAGACCGTGCGGTCGGCGGTGAGCGGGGGAGGTTGCACGATCCCGGAGAGCCGGGGGCTCGTGGTGATCTTGGCGGCGCCGTCTCCTCCGTAGTGCCCGATGCGGTAGATGTCGACGGAGAACTGCTGCGGCGGGTCCACAGTGATGTGGAAGTCGATCGCCTCGCCGGGGGCGGCGGCGCCGGTGCCGGCGAACCCCTTGATCTGGCGGCGCACGTCGTCCGCGCTGCGGGGGCCGCCGGAGCCTCCCCTGGCCAAGGTCGGGTCGGCGTACCAGGGGACGACCTGGCCGGTGTCGTCGAAGTAGTGCTCGCTGCCGCGCAGCCAGGGCAGCGGGCCCTGCCCGAAGGGGTCGGAGACGGCGTGCGCCAGGGCACCCGACTCCCAGCGCCTGATCTGGTCCGCCCCCATGCCTGCCCCCTCCCTCGGTGCCTCTGTGACCACCGTGCTGCGCCGACCTGTTCAGCGCCGGTCTCCAGCACATCACATTACGCACGCACTTCGTCACCGTTCGTCGCGAATCGACGACAAGGAGACGTCAAGCGGAAGAGATCGTTCCGCATTGAGTGCCGGTGACAGCGACCTCCCGGCCGCGGACCGTCGACCGCCCGCCGTCCGGTCCGTCATCCGGCCCGCCGTCCGTATCATGCGGTCCGCCGTCCGTCATGCGTCAGACGAGGCGGACCGGTTTTTCCGGGCGCACACCGAGGGAACCGAGCCAGCCCCGCAGCGGCTGCGCGTCTCCGTCCTCCACCAGGCTCAGCACCGGCGGTACCAGGTCCGACAGGCGCTCGCCGTCGACCAGGAGTGCCGGGCCGTCCAGCCAGTCCAGGCCGGGCACCGCGCCCACCGTGTCGACCGCTGTGCAGCACACCATCGCGACGACATGGTCGGCGAGCAGCTCCCGGCCCGTGCGGGGCGGCTGGAGCGGCATCAACGGCAGCGGATCGCCGCCGCCCCAGAGAGCCAGGGCCCCCTCGGAACCGTCCACCGCGGGCTCCACGGCCGGGGCGGGGTCGAGGGCCGCCTCCTCACGTGCGATCCGGGCGGTCAGCACGGCGGCCAGTGTGTCGCTCGCCTCTGCGCCCGGCCGTGCGGAGAGATGGTCGATGACCCGCGCCAGCGTCGGCCCCTGCGGCCCCCTCGACGGCGGGACGCCCAGCTCGTCGAGGACCCGGTGGATACGAGCCGCCTCCGTACGCCACTTCCGGTCGACGACCTCCTCCGGATACTGCTGCCAGTCGACCGGCGCCCAGTCGGGTCCCTGCCACGGGGGACCACCGTGGAAGAGCCGTGCGGCCAGCAGCGACGCCGCCTCGTCGACAGCGCCCGGTTCCTCCAGCAGGTCACAGGCGGGGCGCTCGCCCAGCCGCGAGGTGAAGCCCTCCGCCAGACGGTCGCGCCGCGACAGCTCCGTCAGCGCCGACACGACCCCTGCGTCCAGCCGCGACGGCCAGCGCCCCATCCGCCACGCGGGCAGCGCCACCCTCGTCAGCAGCCGGTCCCAGCCCGCGTACGCGAGACCGACCTGCTCCTGCGCGACGATCCGCAGCCCGTGGTCCACAGCCTGTGCGCGCTCCGAGGCGGCGGCCGCGACCCAGCGCTCCATACCCGCGGCCTGCTCCTGGCAGCCACGCAGCAGCAGCCGCGCCGCTCTGCCGAAGAAGCCGGCCAGCGCCTTGCCGAGGAAGCCCCGGCCGGGACGGGCGGCATCGGCCACCGCCGCGTCCAGCCCGCGTACGTAACGGCGGGCGGCGGCTATGTCGGGATCGGCTGCCGAACCGGTGCCGGCGACGACCGGGGCGAGCACCGCCCGCAGCTCGGCCACCCGCATCCACCACAGGAACGGCGACCCGATCACCAGCACGGGCGCCTCCCCCGTACGCCGCCGGGCACCCGATATCGAGTGCGCCGGATGCGACCGGTCCTCGAGCCAGCTGTCGCAGTCGGGCGTGAGCGCCACCGCGGACGGCGCGGGCACCTCCAGGCGCTCCGCCAGGTCCCGCACCAGCCGGTAGAGGTCCGGGGCGGAGCGCTCCGGAAGATCCACGGTCGGGCTGAGCGCAGGGGACGCCCGCACGATCACCGCGGTGACGGCGACGGCGGTCACCAGCACGATCACCGCGCACACCGACACGACCCAGCGGGCGATGTCCCAGCCGCCGCCCTCCATGTGGCCCGCCGCGCCGCCGGCGAACAGGACGACGGCGACCGCCGCCGGGAGGAGAGCCACGGCGACCGCCCTGCTGCGGACACGCAGCACGGCCAGCGCCATGGCACGCGCGCCCCTGGCGCCCATCGACTCACCGATACCGGTACTGGACACGGCCGGAACTCACCCCCTCTGCTCTGCGACGGTGTTGGTCACTCCCCCACTGTGGCACCGCCCACCGACATCGCAATGTCGGTGGGCCAAGTGCCGGAATGCCTGCGCCGCACCCTAGTTGGGGCTTTCGCGGCCGTCATCCGGATGGGGCAGCCGTCACTCGATGGAATGGCTTTGGGCAAAGGAACGCCCACCCGGACGGAAGGTCGGGGCGGGCGTCGAGCCACGGCTGAAAGGGGCTTGCTGGGGCTGCTCGGGCGGCGCTGCGGGAGGGTCGGACGCCTCGCGCGGGCGGGTAGCGCTCCGGCGCGCCCGGGCGGGGGCGGACCCGCGCCCGGGATCCTCCCGCCGAGGCGCCGGGGTCAGGCCTCCGCGGCCTTGCGGGCGATGTCCGTGCGGTGCTGGGAGCCGTCGAGACGGATCCTGGACACGGCGCGGTACGCGCGCTCACGGGCCTCGACGAGGTCCTTGCCGGTCGCCGTGACCGACAGCACCCGGCCGCCCGCGCTCACGACCGCGTCGCCGTCGCGCTTCGTACCGGCGTGCAGGACGTACGCGTGCGGCGCGTCCTCGGCCGCGACGGCGTCCAGGCCCTCGATCGGGTCGCCGGTGCGCGGCGTACCGGGGTAGTTGTGCGAGGCGACCACCACGGTCACGGCCGCGTCGTCGCGCCAGTTGAGAGGAGGTTCGGCGTCCAGAGTGCCCTTCGCCGCGTTGAGCAGGACGCTCGACAGCGGGGTCTTGAGGCGGGCCAGGACCACCTGGGTCTCGGGGTCGCCGAAGCGGGCGTTGAACTCGATCACCCGCACACCGCGGGAGGTGATGGCCAGCCCCGCGTACAGCAGTCCGGAGAACGGCGTACCGCGGCGGCGCAGCTCGTCGACCGTCGGCTGCAGCACGCTCGCCATGACCTCGTCGACCAGCTTGGGGTCGGCCCACGGCAGCGGCGAGTAGGCGCCCATGCCGCCCGTGTTGGGGCCCTCGTCGTTGTCGAGGGCCCGCTTGAAGTCCTGCGCGGGCTGCAGGGGGAGGACCGTCTCACCGTCGGTGATGGCGAACAGGGACACCTCGGGCCCGTCGAGGAACTCCTCGATCACGACCCGTTCGCAGGCCAGAGCGTGCTCGCGGGCCGCCACCGGGTCGTCCGTGACAACGACGCCCTTGCCGGCCGCGAGGCCGTCGTCCTTGACGACATAAGGGGCGCCGAAGGCGTCCAGCGCCTCGTCGATCTCCTCGGCGGTGGTGCAGACGTAGGCGCGGGCCGTGGGAACGCCGGCGGCCGCCATCACGTCCTTGGCGAAGGCCTTGGAGCCCTCCAGCTGCGCGGCCTCCGCCGAGGGGCCGAAGCAGGGGATGCCCGCCCTGCGCACGGCGTCGGCCACACCGGCGACCAGCGGCGCCTCGGGGCCGACCACGACGAGCCCCGCACCGATCGCGGTGGCCAGCTCCGCCACGGCGGCACCGTCCAGCTGGTCGACCGGGTGGAGTTCGGCGACCTCCGCGATGCCGGCGTTTCCGGGCGCGCAGTGCAGAGCGGTGACGTCGGGATCGAGGGACAGAGAGCGGCACAGGGCGTGTTCGCGGGCGCCGCCGCCGATGACGAGGACCTTCACGGCAGCCAGCCTAACCGCCGACCCGCCGGAGCCTCGTACGGGCCTCCGAGGAGGGGCCCGCTACTCGTTCGTATATTCCTCCACGACCGTGGCGCCGAGCTCGCGCACGATCAGGTCGTGGCCGGACAGCGCGGAGTCGACGAGGTCCGGGTCGTCGGCCTCCGGCACGTCGTCCTCGAGGGAGACCGGGGGCGGCGTGTACGCCTCCGGCGGCCGGGGCGGCTCCGGTGCGGGAGCGGCGGGGCCCGGGGCGGAGGCAGCCTGGTGGGACGGCTGGGCCGCGGGCTGGGCGGGGCGCGGTGCCGGCGGGGCCGCGGGAGCGGGCGCCGGGGCGGCGGACTGCGGCCGGCTCTGGCCGTAGCCGCCCTGGGTGCTTTGGGCGCCGTAACCACCCTGGCCGGGGCCGGGCTGGTTCCCGTAACTGCCGGGACCCGACGAGGGGGCCGGGGCGGTGCCACCGGGTCCGCCGGAACCTCCGGACGGGTCGATGATCGCCTCGACCTTCCACTGCACGTTGAACTGCTCGGCGAGCGCCTGCTTCAGGACGTCCTCGCTGCCGCTGCTCGAGAACGTGTCCCGGGCACCGGCGTTGATGAAGCCGAGCTGGAGAGTCGTCCCGTCGAAGCCCGCCACCTGCGCGTTCTGGCTGAGCAGGATCCAGGTGAAGCGGCGGCGGTTCTTCACTGCCTCCAGGATCTCCGGCCACATGTTCCGTACCTGGCCGGCTCCCTGCGCCATGCCCGGGCCGGGCCCCGCGCCGGGAGCCGGAGCCGCCGGGGCGGGCGCGGCCGGGGCAGGGGCCGGCGCAGCAGCGGCGGGCGGCGGGGTGCCCTGGCCCGGCGCGGAGGCCGTGGGCCAGCCACCGGGCCGACGAGCCGGCTCGGCGGCCGCGGAAGGCCCGGTGGTACCGGGCCAGGCGCCGGGCCGAGGGCCGGCAGGCGGCTGGCTCTGCCGGGGCTGTGGCTGCTCGGCCTGCGGCTGAGGCGGTGAGGGCTGCTGTTGCGCGGGCTGCGGTTGCGGCTGCGCGGCGGGCGGGGGCGCTGCCGCGGGAGCGGGCGCCGGGACGGCAGGGGGCTGAGCGGGGCCGGCCGGCGGCCCCGCGTCGCCACGCACCGCGGCACGGGCGGCGGCCGGGCCGCCACCCGGGGGCACCGGCACATGCGCCTGGGCGTCCGGCCCCGGCACGTACCCCATGGCGGGTCCCTGCCCGCTGGGCGAGAACGACGCCCCGCGCTCCAGACGGTCCAGCCTGGCCTGCACCGACCGCTCGTCGTCGAACGCCGCGGGCAGCAGCACCCGGGCGCAGATGAGCTCCAGCTGGAGCCGCGGCGAAGTGGCTCCACGCATCTCGGTCAGACCTGTGTTGACCAGATCGGCGGCCCTGCTGAGCTCGGCGGCGCCGAAGACCGAGGCCTGCGCCTGCATCCGCTCGACCACGTCGGCCGGGGCGTCGATCAGCCCCTTCGTGGCGGCGTCCGGCACAGCGGCGAGGATCACCAGGTCGCGCAGCCGCTCCAGCAGATCGGCGACGAACCGGCGCGGATCGTTCCCGCCTTCGATGACACGGTCGACGACCTCGAAGGCCGCGGCCCCGTCGCCCGCCGCGAAGGCGTCCACGACGGAGTCGAGGAGCGACGTGTCCGTGTAACCGAGAAGAGCCGTCGCCATGGCATATGTCACACCGTCGTCGGCGGCGCCGGCGAGCAGCTGGTCCATGACGGACATGGAGTCACGCACGGAGCCCGCGCCCGCCCGCACGACCAGCGGCAGGACCCCGTCCTCGACGGGAATGCCCTCCTGGCCGCACACGGCGCCCAGGTACTCCCGCAGGGTGCCGGGGGGAACCAGGCGGAACGGATAGTGGTGCGTCCTCGACCGGATCGTCCCGATGACCTTCTCGGGCTCGGTGGTCGCGAAGATGAACTTCAGATGCTCCGGCGGCTCCTCGACCACCTTCAGCAGGGCGTTGAACCCCGCGGAGGTGACCATGTGGGCCTCGTCGATGATGTAGATCTTGTAACGACTGCTCGCCGGGCCGAAGAACGCCTTCTCGCGCAGCTCACGGGCGTCGTCCACGCCACCGTGCGAAGCGGCGTCGATCTCGATGACATCGATCGATCCCGGCCCGTTGCGCGCCAGGTCACGGCAGGACACGCACTCCCCGCAGGGTGTCGGAGTCGGCCCCTGCTCGCAGTTCAGGCAGCGCGCGAGGATGCGGGCGCTGGTCGTCTTGCCGCAGCCGCGCGGCCCGCTGAACAGGTACGCGTGATTGACCCGGTTGTTCCGCAGGGCCTGCTGAAGCGGGTCAGTGACATGCTCCTGACCGATGACCTCTGCGAACGACTCGGGGCGGTAGCGGCGGTACAGCGCAAGGGACGACACACCTACGAGGTTATCGGGGCCCACCGACAACCGGAGCCGCCCCGGACCCCGGGTAACGCAAGCGCCCCTCACGCACCCGCCAGAGCCGACCTACCCTTGCTGCCTTCCGGCCCTGGGGGAGTTCAGTCAGATAGCGCCACGTGAGGGGCTGAGGCCAGGTTACCCGATGCGCGGGGGTGGTCGGGCCACCCGGGGCAGTCGGACCGGCTTCCCCGGAGAGAGATCGCGAAGGGGTTCGCGAGCACTCCTCAACGTCTTGTATTGTTTGCGGCGGAGGATTCGCCTAGTGGCCTAGGGCGCACGCTTGGAAAGCGTGTTGGGGGCAACCCCTCACGAGTTCGAATCTCGTATCCTCCGCCAGTGCCTCACCGGGCACTAACGTCGAAGGGCCCCGCTGCTTGCAGCGGGGCCCTTCGACGTTGTCCTCAGCCCTGGTTGTCCTGGTTTTTGTCCACAGCGGGTGTTTCCGGGTCCCCCAGATCGCATCGGCGATCTTCCGGGCGATGTCCTTGAGCATGGCGTCCGGCACGTGGAGGTACCGCGCCAGCATGCTTGCGGAAGTGCCCGGCTCCCGCCCCATGATCTGATCAATGACCCGGGCCGGGACACCGAGCAGCATGAGCACAGTGGCGGCCGCGTGTCGGGCGTCGTGCAGCCGACCGTCCCGAGCCCTCGCGTCTTCCAGCAGACGCTTCCAGTCGTGGTAGTCCGTGTTCGGGCTCAAGGGGCCACCCAGCGGCTTGGTGAACACGTAGTCCGACGCGGTCCAAAGGTCGCCGGCCGCCTTGTGCTCGCGCTCCTGCGTCTCGGCGTGTGCACGGAGCATGGCGACCAGCGGACCCGGCAGGGGCACGGCACGTCGGCCCGCCCGGGACTTGGTGTTCTTGGTCTCACGCCGGACCTGCACCTTGTGCGGGCAGTATCCCGCCTTCCGGCCGCACGGTGAGGCTTCCGGACACCCGTGCTCGTACCTGGGGCGCAGACGGTTCCGCCGCAGCTTCGGGTACTCGTTGCCCAGGTCGACGTCAGACCAGCGCAGTCCCAACGTCTCACCCTGCCGCAGACCGAGCGCCAGCGCCAGCATCCAACGGGCGCTGTTCCGGCGCTTGTTGGCTTCGAGCAGTAGGCACTGAACCTCTTCAACGGAGTAGGGCTCAACCTCTGATTCGTCCTCTTCCATCCATGGTGGCTTCGCCAACGCGGCAGCGTTCTTCGCCGCGTGGCCGCGCCGTACCTCCCCCAGTGCGGTTCCGGCGGTCCGGTGAGCCTGGTGAGCCGTTCCGGCCTTACGCTGCCCGTTCGCCTGCATACGGCGGTACAGGCTTGCCAGGTGCTCGGGCTGCAAACGGTCAAGGCAGTGCTTGCCGACCCCGGGCACGAGGTGCACGCGAACGGCGGCCTCGTACCGCTTGGCGGCTGGGGTCCTCGGCGTGTCACGGTCTCATTTATTTCCGGTGTTTGCGACATTCTGCACGGCGTGACGCAGCGCTCTCCTGGCGTGGACACAGCGATCAGCGGTGAATCTACCCTTCGCCGCCAGCCAGTGCCCGGGACAGCCGACCCGTCGACCCGCCCGGCAGGACCAGTCCCGACTGCCAGGCCGCGAAGGACAGCTGGTCCACCGAAAGCTCGATGATGCGAGTCATGGCGCGTGCACCGTGGCCGACGCCGGACTCGACACGCAGGAGGGTCAGTCCCCTTCCGTCCTCGGCCGGCGAGGGACCGACGGCATGCTGAAGTCCCGCGCACATTTTGCGCGCATGCAGAGGGTCCACCACGGCGTCCCCCTCGGAAACCGTCAGGAGGACCGCCGGGTAGTCAGTTCCGTCGCTGACGTGGTGGTAGGGGGAGTAGCCGAGGAGCCAGGCCAGTTCCTCGCGCACTGTCGCGGAGCCGTATTCCGCGGTCCAGGACGCGCCGAGACCGGAGTATTCGTAGCGCATCATGTCCAGGACCGGTGCCGCGCACACGACCGCTCGGTAGAGGTCAGGGCGCTGGGTCAGCGCGGCGCCGACCAGCAGACCGCCATTCGACTCACCGCTGATCACAAGCTGGGACGGGGTGGTCCAGCCCTGTTGGCAGAGGGCCTCAGCGACTGCGTGGAAGTCGTCGACGGACTTCTGCTTGCAGGCCCGGGTACCCGAATGGTGCCAGTCGGCCCCTTCCTCCCCGCCGCCTCGTACGTGAGCGACCGCATAGACACCGCCGGCCTCGACCCAGGCGACGACCTCAGGGTTGTACACGGGGGTGTAGGACAGGCCGAACCCGCCGTAGCCGTAGAGGATGGCCGGGCGCGGTCGTCGAGTTCTGCCGTGTGTCTCCTCGCCGTGCGGTGCGAGGACAGTGATCCGTACGGGTGTGCCGTCCGCTGACGCGCACGTGATCTGTCGCATCGTGCCGACGGCCCGGTGGGCCGGTTCGGGCCCGTGTCCCGGCGGGGTCGCCCATACAGTCGTCGTGCGGTCTGTGGCGTCCCAGCGGAAGACGGTCACGGGAGTGAACGGGTCGGTGTACGTGAACCACACCTCGTGGCCTGTGCCTCGGATCTCCCCCACCGTTCCCAGCCCTGGCGTCGGGATGGTCTCCAGCTGTGTCCCGGTCTCCAGGTCGTGCACGGTGATCTCGCTGACAGCGTGGCGGCTCCGGACGACCAGGAGCAGCGCTCGGTCCAGGCCCGGGCCGTCCAGGAGAGTGAAGTGGTCCAGTCGGGCCTGCGGGTCCTCGGGGAGGAGTTCCTTCCACGTTTCGGGCGGCGGCGCGCCCAAGGCATCGAGTTCTTCGAGGTCGACGGCCGCAAGTCGTCCGCGGGGCGCGTCATGGTCGGTGTGCAGGTACAGGGTTCCGTGCCGGCCGACGACCGCGTTCGTGTGAGCGTCGATGCCTGTCTGCACCGGTACGAACGCCGGCGCCTCGTGACCGTGCTTCGTGATGTCCGCGATCCATATGTCATTGCGGCGTACCGCACCGACGGCGCGCGTCACGGTGAGCCAGCGGCCGTCCGCGCTGACACCGGCCGTGTACGAAGCCGTCTTGGGACCGTCGTGCCCGAAGACGAGCCGGTCATCCGTGTCGGGGGCCGTGCCCACGCGATGCAGGTGGACACGCCGGTGGTAGCGCTCCTCACCAGGTGGCACCGCGTGGGCGGGCAGGCGTCGTACGTAGTAGAAGCAGTCGCCGCCGGGCAGCCAGGCGATCGGGGACTGCCGACAACGGGAGATGGGGCCGTCGAGCAGGGCGCCTGAGCCGACGTCCAGGACGTACAGCAGGCTGCCGTCGTCTCCCCCGGTCGAAACCTGGTAGACGAGCCGACGGCCTTCCCGGTCGGGGTGCCAGGTGTCCAACGTGGTGCGTCCGGTCGGGTCGAGGGCCATGGGGTCGAGGAGGACTCGTTCGGTGCCGTCCGGGTCCACGACGTGCAGGACGGCGTGCTCCTGTCCCGGGCAGCGCCGCATGAAGAACCGTCGCGCCCCCCGCCACACCGGAGGACCGGTCACGCCGAGGGACAGCAGTCCTTCCATCCGGCCGCGCAGCCAGTCGCGCCCCGGCAGGTCGTCGAGGGCGGCGTGGCGCAGCGCGTCCTGCGCGGCCAGCCACGCCAGGGTCTCTGCGCTGTCGCCCTGTTCCAGCCACCGGTACGGGTCGGCGATTCGGTGCTCGAAGAGGTGGTCCACCACATCCTGGCGGCGCGCCGCCGGATGTCGTAGGCGGATCATTGAACGCCTTCCTGTTCGTCCATGAGGTCCGCGGCTTCCATGGTGTCCGCGACCAGGGCCGCATACCGGCGGACCTCCGTTTCGTCCCAGGTGACGAAGACGGAGAAGTCATGGAGGTGCAAGAGCGAGCGCAGCACGGTGGAGCGGTGGACCAAGGGATCGCAGGGCCGCCCGTAGCCGCTGAGGAAGGACTGCTCCAGCCGCTCCCAGTCGGTCTCGGGGCGATGCAGCCGGGCCGAGAAGAAGCGGAGTTCCCGAAGCTCGGCGAGGACCCAGCCGACGTCCCACTGCCAGGGGGCGACACCGACGTCCTCACCGGTGATCAGCCCATGGGGGGTGTCGCGGACTTCGGCGGGCACCAGCAGTCCGAGACCGGGAGCACCGTGGACCAGCGTGCGCGGCACGGCCTGCGGCAGCTCGCTCAACCACCCTTCGACACGGCGCGAGCGGGAGGTGCCGAGCAACTCCCGCAGACAGCGGTGCAGTTGTGCGGCACGGCCGGCTGCCGGCGAGTCGGCCCAGGAGCGCAGTCTGCGCCATGCGCCCGGCAGCGCGTACGCGTCGGCCTCGCCCGCCGTCGGCAGCGGTGCCGCATGGAGCGCTCGGAGCAGGCAGCCGAAGCCGTACAGCACGTCCTGCGTGCTCAACGTGTCGTTCGGCGCGCTCGAGGGATCGCCGGGCAGCAGCAGCTCGGCCAGGGATCTGCGTCCGGGCAGCGGATAGCGCAGTCCCCCTTCGCTGCCGTACGCGCGCGGCAGGACACACTGGACGCCGGGGCCGCGATCGGTGGCCGGGTCGTGTTCCAGAGCCGTCAAGGCGGCCAGGAGCGCGCGAGGCGGTTGCCGCAGCGATCCGGATCGAGCCGCCCCGGGAGTACGAATCCAGGTGAAGCGGCCGCCTTGCGCACCGGCCAGCACCTTGGTGCGTACGAGCCCGCTGCCGTACTCGGCCACGACGGTTCCGGCGGTCATCCTTCCTCGCCTTCGCCCCGCGCGGCCACAAGCTCCCTGTGGCGCTTCTCGATGAGGTTGAGGAGGGTCGGCAGCGGGGCGGCGGTGGACCGCTCGACGCGTCCCGTGGTCACGCTGCGCCCCAGCTCGGGCTCTGCCACGGCCACTTGGGGGCGTGCGCGCAGTGCGGCCAGGTGGGAGCGGAAGGCGTGGCTCTGGTATCCGCCCGGCGGGAGGGCCGGGGACAGGCCGATCGGCGCGGTGGTGCACTGGAGCGCCAGCATCACGGGGGTGTCGCCGAGCCCGAGGGCCAGCCGGCTGACGAAGTGGAAGGTGGCAGGGAAGACGGCCACCGCCTCGGGCCAGTCGGCGAGTTCCACATGCGGGGCAGTCACCTGCGGTTCCGTGGGCCATGCGTCGTGGAACAGGGGCTTGCCCCCGATCGCGGTGAGCGCAGCGGGCGCGACGAAAGTGGTGGCCTGACGGGTGAGCGCCACTCTCGTCTCGATGTGGGGGTAGCTCTCGCACAGCCAGCCGAGCCAGCCCGGGAGCGAGGAGACCCCGAGCGCTCCCGTTCCCACCAGGAGCAGGCGGCGGAAGGTGAGGTCGGACAGTGCCGAGTGGTCGCCGTGGGTCATCGCACGCTCCTCCGTGCTGCGGTGATGGTGCCGAGCGCGTCCAGCGAGGCGCGTGTCCCGTCGACGGTTTGGATGCCGATCGCGCTGAGCACCACCTCGTCGGCCCCGGCCTCCCGGTACGCCACGACTGCGCGGAGGATGTCGTCGGCGCCGCCCACCGCCGCCGTACCGCTGTCGAGGAGCCGGGCCGAGGTCTTCGGCAGATCCTGCGGGTCGACCTCGATTCCGGCGCGGCGGAGCATGTCGGCGTAGTGCGGGGCCTGGAGGTGGGCCTTCGAGGCGGCGAGCACGATCCGCTCGTGGTCGCGGCCCGGGGCATCGAGCGAGACGTGGACGACGGCGGCCACGCGCGGGCGGGGACGATCCGCGCGATCCGCTCCCCTGGCCAGCGCGGGGACGATCACCTCCGCTAGGTAGCTCGGGGGCGCGAGCCAGGTGATGGCGACGTCCGCGAGCTCTCCGGCCAGCTCGGCCATCCGGGGCCTGAGCACCCCCAGGCCCAGTTCGACGCGCGGGGTGTCCATGGCCACGAGGGCTCCACCCATCGCGTGGTACTCGCCGACGAGGTCGACGACCTCTCCTGCCAGGAGATCACGGACGATGGTGGCGTACTCGCGCACCGCGGTGAGCGGACTCTCGTAGCCCTGCCCGCGCAGTGACCGGACGAACGGCTCCGGCCCGGTGCCGAGCCCTGTGACGAACGGCTGTCCGGTCAAGGCCGCGAGGGAGCGCGCCTGGAGAGCAGTCTGGAAGGGGTGGCGCAGTGGCATGAGGGTCACGCTGGTGCCCATGGGTATCCGGGCACCGGCACCGGCTGCGTGGGCGAGCGCGGAATGCGGCTCGATCAGGAGCGACTGACCGGTCCACAGCCGCTCGACGTCTCCTTTCCGAACGATGTCCGCGAACGGCAGCAGTTGTTCACCGGATACCGGCATGAAAGGAAGGAGAATCGACGTGCTCATTTCTCGGTGCCGCCCCCTGGTTCCTGGTTTTCCGGGCTGGACAGCCGTGCGGCCGGCGGCACAGCCGCCGACCGCACGGAAACAGCACTGCTGCGGGCGTGTGTCAGCAGCCCCACTTGATGCTGGCAACGACGCTCAGCGAAACGATGGTCTGCGGCGAGGGGGCCTCGTCCGGGGTGACCTCGTCCGCCATCTCGTTGACGTCCGCGTAGGTGTCGAAACCGGCGGCCAGCTCAATGTCGTTCATATCCTTCTCCCTTAATCGTTGAAGGTACGTAACCAAGCCACAAGGGAAAGGATCCGAATTCACCGGCGTCTTCCCTGCGACCTCCAGAAAGCTAGTTCGACTCGAAAGGGCTGGGCAAGATCCTCTCGTTGAAAGGTTGTTCGGCGGGCCACCGGACATCAAACCCCCGCAGCGCACATCAAAACTCGGCGGCAAAAAAGGGCGGAGAGGAAAGATTGCGCGCCGGATCCAGAGGGTCGATGCCGGCCTCCAGCAGAGCCTGGCCTACAACCGCCGACCGGTTCGGGTGCGGGCCGTCGGCTTCGGTGGCATGTTCGGTGACGTACCGGATCAGACCTACGGCAAGCACCCGCGACCTGTGCTCTCCGAAGCTGGTGTTGCGCATGCCCGGCCTCGAGTCGTCCGGCTCCCAGGCCACGGCGACGCCAGGAGCGAGAGGCCGGGTGAGGGGGGAGGTGTCGGCGCCCAGGGCGGCCCCCTCCAACGCTTCCACCAGGCCCGGCAGTACGTGTTGGTCCCCGCTCTCCAGGTAGACCACGACGCCGTCGCGCCGGGGCAGGGCGTGGGCGGACGAGGCAGCCTTGGCGCGATAGGGAACACCGAGATCCTCCAGGCACCGCAGCGCCCTGCCCCAGGCGTCGAGAGCGGCGCCGGGTGTTTCGACATGCAGGTACACCCGGAGGATCGCATCCTGACGGGTCAACGGCAGTGAGCCGTCAACCAGGAAAAATCCCGGGGAGAGCGACGGGCGGGCCGCAGCGACGAGTACGTCCGCCTCTTCTTCGTGCGCTCCTCGCCCCTCTGCGTGAGTGGCGCCGGCGACGCGTGCCCGAGGGACGGTGACCCGCTCACGGGGAACACGGACACGTATCCCCGAGAGGCCGACGACCAGCCCCCCATCTCCTCGGTCGTTCAGGACGGACCCTCGATGGCGGGTGCGCTCATGGGGGACGCCCCGGGCAAGCCCTGCTTCCAGATCGCGGGCGCCGGACAGGTTGTGTGCCGTTGCCGGCTCCGTCGCCGGCCGACCGACGTGGGCCACTGCGTACAGGGCGGTGGCGAGCTGACCCGTGAGAGCTCGCGGGGAGTCGGCGGTCACCGTCCTTCCCCGCACGGTCGCGGACAGGCAGTCGGGCCGAACGTGTACTTCGGACAGCACCGCTTCGAGCCGAGTGGACAGGACGTCCGGGGTTGTCTCCTTCATGCTGGGGCCTCCGTCAGTCCGAGGGTGACAAGAAAGGCCCCCGGAGTGAGCAGAGCCTTCCTCCCGATGCCTGCCATCGCACGAGGGAGGGCGGCAAGACGAGGCGCCGTGCGCGCGCCGGCCAGCAATCGGTCGAGCAGATGCCAGCCGGCGAAAGCAGCAACCCGCTCGGCCAAGTGGCTGTCACCGGTCGGCCGGGTATCGCGGTAGCCGTTCCAGAAAGCGGTGATCCGTGGGCGGACGCTCCCGATTCCGTCCGTCAGCTGGGCCAGCATGCGTGCATGGGACGGAGGCTCCGGCGCTGCCCCGTCACTCGTGGCCGCATCCAGCAAAGCGCGATGCAGCAGATCTCCGACCACGCCTCCGAGGTCGCGAGCCGCGTCGCCGGCCTGGAACTCCTCGAAGTCGGTGAGGTACACCGCACCGTCAGCGATCAGGAACTGGTCGAGCCGCAGATCACAGTGCGCGGCAACCCGATCCGCGAGCCGTTCCCGGTCCAGGAGTCGGCGCAGAGCCTGCCCCAAAGTGACATCGTTCTGCAGAAGGCTCCACGCCTGCAGTTCTGCTGCGGACGAGGTCTCGAAGAGGGAGATGGGGAGGGCTTCGAGTAGTTCCTCGGAAGGAAGGAGAGGGCTGGCTCCTTCGTCGTGCACGATCTCTTCAACCGGGAGGTTGTGCAGTAGCCCGACCGTGTGCCCCAGGGAATACGCCAGGTCGGACGTGAGCCGGTCCTCGCGCACCGCCTGTGCCGCGGACCTCGCTTCGTCCACGCAGGCGAAGACCAGCACGCGTGCTTCGGTATCGGCGGCGAGAAGCCGAGGAGAGAGCAACTCGGCAGACGCGCCACTTCTCAGTATCCGGTCGAAAGTGACGCACTGTCGGATCCGCGCGGCCGATGCTTCGGCCGGCCCCTCGAGTCTCTTGACGAAAACGCGCTCCCCGGTGCCGGTGGTGCCGATCCAGTTGTGGTTACGGCCGGGTAACTTCCTGACGTTTGCCTGCCCGGCCAGAGACCCGAACCCCGTGCGGGTCAGAAGGTCCTGCACTTCGGAGTACTCATTGAGGGTGTCCGTGGTCCCGTCCGTCACGGTTTCGCCCTCCCGGCGACCGAGCGGCTGATCAAGCGGGCCGCCTCTCCCGGTTGGTCGGCGGCGGCATAGATCCGCCTTGCCAGCACCGGTTCGCCTTTTCGCAGCCGCAGCAGCAGCGGCTCTTCGAGGTCGATGACAAAGCTGGTCGCACTGCCGACGGTGCAGGCCACTGCGCCGTCCTCGCCCTGGACCCTGCGCAGTCCGTACCCGTGGGTGGAACCGTGCGCGACGCGTACAGACCCGAGCGCCTCAACCGGAATCGTCAACTCACGGAATGGTCCGGTGCGTAGGCGCAGGTTCCTGCTGTCCAGCAGGTGAGGTGAGCGGGCGGTCATCGCGCAGAAGCCCAGCGAGAGAACGAGGGAGAACACCATCCACAGGAGATGGATCGCCCGACCGGCCGGCGGAAGCATCGCGTCGATGACGAACCCGGTGACCAGGTCGGTCCCGGCGAAGGCCCAGACGATCATCCGTACGTCCGAAGAATGGGGGATCGGCAGCCGTCCCTCGGGCAGGGTCATGGGTCTGCGAGCCGACCAGTCCCCCAAATCGCGCAGCATGGCGCCCGTCCATTGTTTCCAGGACCGGCGGGGCGCCGATCCCGCTTCGACGGACTCAGGACCGGTGTGGTCATGCATTTCTCAGGCTCCTTCCGAGCCAGAAACCGGACGCTATGCAGGCCCCGGCCACAAAGGTGAGTGCTGCTGCTTTCGGCTTGCTGCCGACCAGTCCGGCCACGCCGGCCATTCCGGTGGCTCCCGCGAATCCCGCGAGGGCAGGCAGGATCACCTTCAGATGATCCGGGTTGCGTATTCCGTGAGAGGTGGCCTTTGGCGAGTCGAGGGGGTGGGGCATGTTCGTATGCGCAGCGACCGGTTCAGGAAGAACTCCCGAGGTACGGAGGCCAGAAGTCTCGGAAGCGCGTAAGGCGGCATCGGTTTCCTTCCAGTACCTCCTCCAGAAGACGACATCGCCCTCGCACGCCCCGACGTAGGCCAGCGTCACCTCCAGGCTGGGGAGGCTGAGCCCCCGGGCTGCCTCCGACAGAGTCGTCCCCGAATAGTTGGCGCGGCTCGCCAGTTCGCGATACGAAGGGTTGCCCACCGAGCTTCGGAGCGCTCTGAGCTCGTACGCGAAGCTCTGCAGTGGTCCCTCGGAAGGATCTATATGCGTCTCTGGGCGTCCCATCTCGGTCAATTCCCCGTTTCCTTTTCGCGTTGCCATCTCAGCTCCACGAGCACACATCAGGCCAGCCTCGCTCGTGTTTGTCACAAGCCCTGCCGGTAGCACTCGTAAAAGAGGCTGATCTTTGGTCGTGAAAGCGGTGATCGCTCTCAGATCCAGCCGTGCTCGCGCGCCATACGTGCCGCGGCGTGACGGTTCTCCGCCCCGAGCTTGCTCACGGCTGACGACATGTGGTTGCGGACGGTTCCCGCCGACAGCCCGACACGCTCGGCGATCTCCGCGATCGAGGAGCCGTCCGCCGCAAGGGCCAACAAGTCGCCTTCGCGTGGGGTGAGCGGGCTGTCCCCTGCGCTGATGGCCTCTGCTGCCAGCTCTGATGAGATGTAACGCTTGCCGGCGTGGACCGTCCGGATGATGTCCGCCAGATCATGAGCCGACACCGTCTTGGGCAGGAACCCGCGGACACCGATCTCCAGGGCCCGCTTCAAGTACCCCGGCCGTCCATGGCTGGTGATGATCATTGTTCGGCAGTGCTGCAGTTCGTCACGGAGCTCCTCGGCGACGGCGAGGCCGTCGAGCCCTGGCATCTGCAAATCCAGGACCGCGACATCAGGTTGGAGCGCTCGCGCCATGGCCAGGGCCTCTGTGCCCGTAGATGCCTGGGCCACCACGGTCAGATCCCCGGTGAGCCCGAGCAGGGCTGCCAGAGCGCCTGTGATGAGCTGCTCGTCGTCGGCGAGCAGGACCCGGATCCGTCTTTCATCGGTCACGACGGCATCGTCTCCAGTGCCTGGGAAGGCTCCAGGGGAAGACGGACGCACAGGGCGAATCGTCCATCGCTCCTGGGACCTGCCTCCACAGTGCCGCCCAATGCGGCCAGGCGCTCGGTAAGGCCGACAATCCCGCCGCCCCCCTTCGGTGTGCACCCTCGGTCGACTCCGTCGTTCTCGATGGTCAGGACGACGGTCCTGTTGTCCTGAACGGACAGCGTGATGGCGCACCACCGCGCCTCGCTGTGCCGCAACACGTTGGTCGTCCCTTCACGGACCGCCCAGGCCAATGCCGACTGTCGCTCGTCCTCGAGCTCTGCCCGGCCCTCGACGCGGCAGTTGACGCCTGCCGCTCGCAGTACCGATCGGGCGCCTTCGATCTCCGTCAGCAGATCCGCCGTGCGATAGCCCCGGACAACCGCTCGTACCTCGTCCTGGGACTCCTGGGCGATGCGCTGTACATCCGCCATCTGAGCCGCGGCCTGCCCGGCTTGACCCTGCTGGTTCAGTGCCACTGCCAGTTCGCTCTTCAACGCCATGACCGTCAGATTGCGCCCCAGTACGTCGTGCAAGTCCCGTGCGAACCTCAGCCTCTCTTCGGCCACCGCCAGTCGGGCCTGAACTTCACGGGTACGTCTCAACTCACGCACCACGCCGAGCGTCCAGCCGGAGAACCAGTGAGCACAGCAGAACGCCACACCCGCGACAAGGCCCACCACGCCTGCTTCGGCGATCACCCCACCCGGTGTGTCCAGTGCACCGGCTGCCAGTGCACCGCAAGCCGCGAGCCCGGTCAGCAGCGCCAGAGCCGCGCTCAGTGGCCAGGCCATGACCAACGGTCCGGCCAGGAACGTCAGTGCACCGCCGGCCATCAACTCGACCGCGTCCGCGTCGAGTAGCGGGGGCCGAGGGTACAGCGCGAGCGGTACCACCATTGCCGCAAGACTCGATGCCGCAGCGAACGCGACCCTCAACCGATGCCGTGAACCGTGAGGCGCAGGAGGGGCCAGTCCGGCGCGCAGCAGCTCCACGCACGCCACGGTCTGCAACAGTCCCAGAGCCGTCAGCGGCCAGGTCAACGATCGGCCGTTGGCCATCGGCGGCGCGGACACCAGCCAGATGATCAGCAGGATTGGTTCCAGCAACACAAGCAAGTACAACGAGAGGTGCGTGTACAGCTCGATCCGCTCTTGACCTCTGTGGTGCTCGCGCAGAACCGGAGGCACGCGGTTCCCCTCCCCCCGCCAAGGAAGTCCTTGCCCCCCATTCAAGCATTCGCAGCCGAACCATATTGATCATTTTCTGGGGTCCCAGCGGAACAACCGCGCCGCGGCCCAGACGGCGATGGCCGTCCAGAGCACGGCACCTCCGAGATGAGGCAGCCCCGCGTTCCACGTACCGTCATCCGCACCGAGCCACCCGATCCGTACGGTCTCCATGACCGGGGTGAGCGGCAGCAAGCGGCAGATATCGGCAAGCCTCTCGGGCATGGCGGCGAGGGGCATGACCAAACCGGAACCAGCGACGGAGGCCAACAGCAGCGGCATCGTGGTCAGCTGCGCCATCTCCACCGTGCGGGTCAGCGCGGACGACAGGGCGGCCAGGGCCGCCACCAGCACCGTTCCCAGAAGCACTCCGACTGCCAGCAACAGCGGATCGGCAGGTGCTCGCACATGCAGAACCGTCATGCCGACACCGATCACGATCGCGCACTGTACGAGTGCCACCACCACCGCGGGCAGCGCCGTCCCGGCCAGGACCTCGCCGTCCGCGAGCTGCCCTGTACGCAACCGCTTGAGGACCAGTCCCTCACGGCGGGCCACATAGGCGCTGACCAGAGTGGAGTAGACGACGAAGAGCAGGACCATGCCGATCGTGCCCGTCGCAAG
This sequence comes from Streptomyces peucetius, assembly GCF_025854275.1. Taxonomy (NCBI): domain Bacteria; kingdom Bacillati; phylum Actinomycetota; class Actinomycetes; order Kitasatosporales; family Streptomycetaceae; genus Streptomyces; species Streptomyces peucetius. Next base: position 3,849,536 of record NZ_CP107567.1, read on the forward strand.
CACCGGTGCGGCCTCGAGCTTGTCTCCGTTCGTGGTACTGAACGACGACGGCGTGACGGAATGCATGAGCCACAGCGAGCCGAGCGGCAGTGCGAGCGCGGAGGTGAGAGCCGTCCTGTTCCGGACCAGCATCATCATTTCGGCTCGCCCCAAGGCCACCATCCTGCCGCCCCGTCCAGCCAGCGCGGACTGGGTACGCACCATCACGCCACGCTCCCGACCGGAGCGTCACTGCGCCCTTCTGCCACCGCCAGAAAGGCCTCCTCGAGCGACGCCGAGCGTGCGTCCAACCGTTCCAACGCGACGCCTGTCTCGGCCGCCCACGCGAGCAGCCGGGTGAGCGTCGCCTGCAGACTGCCGGTCTCGATCGTCACATGCCTTCCCCGAGCCACCGGCTGCCCGGCTCCGGGCAGTGCCGGGACCGACTCCGGTGACTGACCGTCCGGAAGCTCGAAACAGATCCGCGAAGGATGCGCGGCCACCAATTCCGCGGACGTCCCCTCCGCGACCACCCGCCCTTCCTTCATAATGGCCAGCCGGTCGGCGAGTTCCGCGGCTTCCTCCAGGTAGTGCGTCGTCAGCAGCACCGTTGTCCCCTCGTCTCGCAGATCTCGCACGAGCTGCCATGTGTCGCGGCGTCCTTCTGGATCCATCCCTGTGGTCGGCTCGTCCAGGAACAGCACATCGGGGCGTCCGATCAACGCCAACCCCAGATCCAGCCGCCGGCTTTCCCCACCGGACAGTTGCTTGACCCGCACGTTCCGACGATGCGCAAGCCGGACTTTTTCCAGTACCTCCGCCACAGGTTGCGCCCCCTGGGTGCAACTGGCCCAGAATCGCGCGACCTCCGCGACCGTCAAATCACCGGGGAATCCACCGGACTGCAACATCATCCCGGTCCGGGGGCGCACCTGTGCCCGCTGCCGATAGGGGTCATGCCCAAGGACTCGCACCTGCCCGCCGTGCGGAAGTGCCAGCCCCTCCAACAGCTCGACAGTCGATGTCTTGCCGGCTCCGTTGGTTCCCAACAGAGCGAAGAGTTCCCCCCTGCGCACCTGGAGGCTCACTCCCCGTACCGCTTCGTGCTCCGTACGCCCGCGAGTCCCGTATCTCCTGCGCAATTCCTGGGCATCAATCACGACCTCATCGGTTTGTTGTTCTGGAGCACGAGCTGTCATGCGGCCAGTCTTCTGTCGCGAGACGTGCACCGGCAGTGCCGTGTGTCATCGATCTTCATGACAGCCCCACAGGGGAGCCATGGCATTTGTCACGCCTGGCATGTTGCACGGCAAACCGTTGTGACCACGATCGAGGTCGACGGCACCGCCCAGGTTGCCCGCCCAGTCGAACCGGCAGCGGGCGGTTCAAGCAGCTCACTGCTCCGACGCCACCACTCGCCATGAATGCCCTCTGAGCTGGGATAACAGCCAGACCTCTAGTAGTACTTCGTTAGGTTGATTTGATCTCGGGCTGTGGGGTTGGGCATGCTGTCCTGATGGAGCTGGGGGAGATCGAGGAACTCCGTGGTGAGTTGGCGGCGTTCGTGGCTGAGGTGTTCGTGTCGGTGCCGCGCCGGGATCAGCGGGCGAATGAACTTTCCCGTGATGCTGGACACTCGTTGCTTACGCTGCGAGGGTGTGTTCTTGCTCGTGTCGCTGTCGGATCTCCAGCGGGGTGAGGTACCCCCAGGCCGGATGCTTCCGCAGTCGTCTGCGGTTGTAGAAGGTCTCGATCTCGATGAAGGCGAAGATCTCCGCGCGGCAGCGGTCCGGTCGGGCCAGTGGCGGGTGCCGATCTCCGCTTTCAGCAGCGCGAAGAAGCTCTCGGCGGCGGCATTGTCGTAGCACGAGCCGGTTCGGCCCATGCTCTGCCGTAGCCCGAGCCGGCGTACTTCCCGGCGGAGTTCGTCAGCGGTGTACTCCGCTCCGCGGTCCGAGTGCACGATGCAGCCGGGCTGGAGGTCGCCGCGGCCGGCGGCCATCGTCAGTGCGTCGACCACCAGGGAGGCACGGTGGTGGTCAGCCATCGAGTAGCCGACGATCTCGCGGGTCGCCAGGTCCAGCCAGGTCGCCAGATACAGCCAGCCCTCGTCGGTGGGGATGTACGTCACCGACCAGTTTCCGGCCCGGGGCGCCGGCCGTGAAGTCGCGTCCGATCAGGTCCGCGGCAGGTGCCGCCTTTTTCGCGGGGCGGGTCAGGGACCGGCGCTTGCGCCGGGTGACGCCGGTGATGTCGCGCTCACGCATGATCCGCTCCACTCGCTTGCGGTTGACCCGCCGGTCCAGCCTGCGCAACTCGGCATGGATACGCGGCACCCCGTAGGTGCACCGGGAGGCGATGTGCACGGCGGTGATCTCCTGGGCGTCAGCTCGCCCGGCGCCCCCTGCCCGCGGTCGACCTGGTCCTGCTTGACCCAGTTCCGCAGCCCCTCGGCGCTGACTCCGATCTCCCGGGCCACCTCAGTGACGGTCCTGCCGGAGGACCGGACCAGCGCGACCGCGTCGCGCTTGAACTCCTCCGTGTACCGCCTGCTGCGGTTGCTCTTGCTTCCCACCTGGCACTACTTCCTCTGGAACCTCACGTCCCAGTCTCCAGGTGTCCAACATCAAGAAGAAGCTTCAGAAGGGCGACTGCTACCTGCGGGGATTGATGCTGGACGGTCGCAGGAAGTCGATCCAGCCGATGGCCGAGCGGCTGCCGGACGGTGACATGCAAACTCTGCAGCAGTTCGTGAATCAGTCGCCGTGGGACCACGTGGCGGTGCTGCGCGCGGTGGCCGTCAAGACGGTTCCGGTCGTAGATCCTGAGGTGTGGGTGATCGACGACCAGTTGCAGTTTTGGTTGCATTCACCCCCGTCCGGCGCCGTCCACCGCCTGTCCGGCGAACCGCTCCGTCGCAGGTCAGAACGCCCGCGAGCATTGCCGAACCCCCAGACGAACATTTGGAAAGTGTGTTGGGGGCAACCACTCACGGGTTCGAATCTCGGATCCACCGCAGTCGCCTGACCAGGCGAAACGAGGAACCGGACCGCTTCTCGCGGTCCGGTTCTTCGGCATGCTGTGGTCGCATCTCGGGTTACGTATATATCGCCTCAATTACGAGTATTTCAGCGCACTTGAGAGCGACACCGCCCGAGAGATGGCGACGCCTGCAGGGAGGAACCCCTTCGGTTCTGCACCCACGACCCCGGCGAAGGCACCATGCTTGAGCTCGGCGCCGGAGCGGCTTCGGTGCTGGCAGGCGCGACCTCGGACGAGTTGCGCGCCATTCTGGTGGCCCTCGAGATCAAGCCACCCGGCACCAAACAGCAGCGACTGGCGGCCCTGGTGGAACACCACAGCGACCCGGAAACCGTCGCCAAAGTGGTGGCACGGGCGCCCGCGATCACACAGAAGCTGCTTACCCACCGAGCGGAGGCCACGGCAGGGCAGCGGCAGTTCATCATGTTCGGGTCACCCGGCCCCGACCTCGAACCCGGCGCGCGATGGGCACTCGACCGGGGACTCCTGATCGTGGACCGGCACCGGTACGGCACCGGACGCATGCCTGTCGAAGTCGCGCTGGCACTGCGCGGGCCGGACTGGCACGCTCCGTTCGACCCCTTCCGCCTCCCGTGCAGTTGGTGGCCACCGACTCCGCCGAGGTGGAGCGGGAGGCCGCAGCCGCAGCCACGGCGTTCGCCGCCCACGCCGCGTCCGTCCTCTCCGCTTGTTCCGCGTCTCCGCCGGCCAGGCTCAAGTCCGGCGGTATCGGCGCCCGCGAACTGACCCGGATCGGCAAGGCCGCCCAGACCGACGACGCCGTGGTACGCCTCACTCTGGAGACCGCGAACGCCGCCGGCCTGCTGGGCCGGGACAGCGACCGCGTGGCCCCCACCGGCGAATACGACGCCTGGGCGGAACAGGAACCCGCCGAACGGCTCGCCGTACTGCTCCAGGCATGGCACCGCCTGGCGCTCACTCCCACCCAGGCCCGTGACGAGGACAACAAGGCGCTCCCCGCCCTCGCGGGAGCACCTCCCTGCAGCGGTTGCCTGCAGGCCCGGCACGGGCTGCTCCACGCGGCGGCGCAGCTTCCGGCGGGGCACGGCGTCGCCATCGCCTCAGACCTGGGGCCGCTGGTGGCCTGGTATCGCCCGCTCGCCGACTCGTCGCCCCAGGACGTGGCACCGTTCGCCACCCTGATCCGCGAGGCTGAGCTGCTCGGCGTACTCGCTCGTGACGCGCTGTCTCCCCTCGGTACCGCTCTGATGGAAGACGACGCGGCGGGACTGGCCGCCGTGTGCCGACGGCTCCTGCCCACGGCCACCCGGACAGCACGAATCGGCGCGGACCTCACCGCCGTCGTCACTGGCCCCCCGTCGGCGCCACTCGCAGCGCTGCTGGATTCCGTCGCCCACCGCGAGACCAGCGGCACGGCCTCGGTGTGGCGGTTCAGTACCGGCAGCGTCCGCCGAGCCCTGGACGCGGGACACTCACCGGACGACCTCACCGCCGACCTGGCCGCCGTCGCCTCCCGGCCGCTGCCCCAGCCCCTGTCCTATCTCATCGCCGACACCGCCCGCGGTCACGGCCGCGTGCGCGTGGCTCCCGCCGCCTGTGTCATCCACGGTGAGGAGCCGGCGCTCCTCACCGAGCTCGCCGCCCACCGCAAGCTCACCGAACTCGGCCTGCGGCAGCTCGCACCCACGGTGCTGATCAGCCGCAGCCCGCTCGGGGCGACTCTCGCCGCGCTCCGTGCCGAGGGCTACGCCCCCGTCGCCGAGACCGCCGACGGAACCGTACACATCGGGAAGAAACGACCGCAGAGGGCCCCCGCCCCCGTGCCGACCCCCCGACAAGCCAGCACAGACGCCGACCGCCGCAAGGCGGTCCGCCACGCCGCGGCGACACCGACGACCGTCGACCCGAACGCCCTGGCCGCCCGTCTCCCGCAGCAACGACGTGGGAATCGACCTGGTGGGCGCTGACAGGCAGCCTGTGGCCGAGCGGTTGCTCTTCCTCGGCTCGGTCAAGTGGCTGGAGAATTCCGCGTTCGACAGCCACGATCTGGCCGCGCTGCAGAAGCACCGGGCCGCGATCACCGACGAGCCCGTACCGCTCGTGGCGGTCTCCCGCAATGGGATCAGTTGTTCCGGTCTTCAGGCGGCGTACGGCCCCGAGCAACTGATCAGTGCCTGGCGCAGGACCTGAGTTCCAGCGCTTGCGGTTCTGGTTGCGTTCGCCTCCGTCCGCAGCTGCCCGGGCGGAGGAAGCCAGACCGCTCCACCGCAGGTCAGGATGGGTACGGCCCTCCCCGGGCCCGTTCGTATCCTCCGCCGGTGCCTCACCGGGCACGATGTCGAAGGGCCCCACCGCTTGCGGTGGGGCCCTTCGACGTTCCGGCGTCCGGCCGGGCCGGGCCGGAAAGGCACCGGCCGTCGCAGTCGCCCTACGGGGTGGTGAGAACGTCAGGTCGCTCCGGCTCGCAGCACGGCCCGTCGGCGTAGCACGCGGCGGGAGCCCGGCGGGCGGGATCGTGTCATGTCGGCCTGATACGGCAAAACCGCATGGTTCCGGCCAACCATCCACAGGCTGTGGGTCCGCAGACAACCGACAGGGCCGTCCGTCCCCTCTCACAGGCGGAAGACAGCTTCGCGACGGGGGCCGCCTCGTTCCTACAGGGGTGGCCGGTTATGGACGCGGGCTGTTGATCCACCGTCCCATCAGGCACTTCGGACAACGAGGATTCATGACCAGATCCCACCAAGCCCGCCTGTGGCGCTCCGTGTTCGCCGCGGGAGCGGCGATCGCTGTCACCGCCGGCGTCGTCGCCGCCGCTCCCGACGCCGACAAGGCGAAGACCGGGCCGACGTTCCGTCTGATCGCCGCTTCCAACGCGGTGACACTCGACTCGTGGAAGGATGAACCCGGCGTCTACCTGGACCTCGGGACCTACCTCACCGCAGAGAACAGCCCCCTCGAAATCAAGGTGACCCGCAAGTCCTACAAGGACCCGGTCGTCGCCACCCAGATCATCCGCCAGGGCAAGAGCGTCCGGACCAAGACGCTGCCCGCCGGGCTGGTCAAGGACTTCTCGGGGCTGCCCGGCTTCATGAGGGTCACGATCAGCGACGCCGCCGGCAAGACCGTGCTGGCCAAGAGCGAGTCGTTCTGCCCCAACAACGCCTCCGGCCGGGTACGCCCCGACGCCCCGGCCAAGTCGAAGTATCCCGAGAGCTGTCCGGTGAATCCCTTCACGCTCGGCTCGGTGTGGGGTGTCGAGAACGGCTGGGCGTCCAACACGTACTCCGGCTACTACTCCGAGCCCGTCGCCCTCAAGCCCGGCAAGTACACGGCCAGGGTGTCCGTGGCGAAGCGCTACCGCGACCTGCTCGGCATCGCGGCCAAGCCGCAGACGATCAAGGTGACCGTACGCGAGCGCAGCTGGGAGGAGGGCGCCGCACGGGCGTCGGCCGCCGGAGGTCATGCAGGAGGACATGAAGGACACGCGTCCGGACACTCCGCACCCAGTGGCCACAGCGGCCACGACGCCATGCGCCCCGCCGCTCCCGCGGCACCCACGAGCGGCGCCGGTCCGGCGTACAACGTGGGGCACGGCCCCTACCCGTCCGCTCCGCCCGCCGTCCCGTGGGCGGTGAAGAAGGCAGCCGGTCTACGGGCCGCCGCACAGGCCGAGGACGGGCTCGGACAGACCGACGGCTCCCGCCAGGCGCCGGCGCTGTCGCCCAACGGGAAGCGGCCGACGGGCAAGGCCTCCGTGCCGAACGTGCCGAAGCCCGACCTCCGCTCGCTGCCCGCCTACGGCATCCAGATCAGCGACGGCGGTGAAGAGGTCCCCGGCAAGGACTATCTGGCCTTCAGCGCCAACGTGTGGAACGCCGGTCCCGCGCAGCTCGTCGTGGACGGCTTCCGTTCCCCCGGCAAGAAGCTGATGGACGCCTACCAGTACTTCTACGACGCGAACGGCAAGCAGGTCGGCTACACGCCGACCGGCACCATGGAGTGGGACCCGCGGCCGGGACACGAGCACTGGCACTTCACCGACTTCGCCAGCTACCGCCTCCTCAAGGCCGACCAGAAGGAAGCGGTGCGCAGCGGCAAGGAGGCGTTCTGCCTGGCCAACACGGACGCCGTCGACTACACGGTGAAGAACGCCAACTGGCACCCGGAGAACACCGACCTGTCCACCGCGTGCGGCCAGGAGAACTCGATCTCCGTCCGTGAGGTGCTGGACGTGGGCTCCGGCGACACGTACACCCAGGACCTGCCCGGCCAGTCCTTCGACATCACCGGCCTGCCCAACGGCACCTACTACATCCAGGTGCTGGCCAACCCGGAGAAGCGCCTCAAGGAGACCAACCTGAACAACAACAGCGCGCTCCGCAAGGTCGTGCTCGGCGGCAAGCCCGGCGCCCGCACCGTGAAGGTGCCGGCCCACCACCTGGTCGACGCCAACTGACATCCGCACGACGGACGCCGGTCCCGGGGCATGTTCCCGGGGCCGGCGTCGCGCTTCCGCCGCCCCACGGGGCACATCGGGAGCGGATCTGCCGCCCCGGCGAACCGTGGGAGAAGTTGCCGCCGCGCCGTGTCGAGAATGCCGCACCGTCTCCGACGTCCCCTGTGAAAGTTGCCCACAGGGGGCGACCACCCGGCCAGAGGGAGCGGATCATGAAGTACCTGGTGATGATTCAGGGGACGCAGGCGGACTACGAAGCGACGCGTGGCAACGCCTCGGAGAACGCCCCCGTGTGGAACGAGAAGGACATGCAGGCGATGTTCTCGTTCATGCAGAGCATCAACGACGACCTCGCCGAGTCTGGTGAGTTCGTCGACGCGCAGGGCCTGGCGGAGCCCGCGCGGGCCCGGCACGTCCTGTCCGGCAAGGACGGCCGGCCGGTGATCACGGACGGGCCCTACGGCGAGACGAAGGAGGTGCTCGCCGGGTACTGGGTCCTGGACTGCGAGAGCCTGGACCGCGTGACGGAGATCGCGACCCGCATCACCCAGTGCCCGGTCCCCGAGGGCACCGTCGAGTACCCCGTGGTGATCCGGGAGATCATGGAGGGCGGAGGCGACGTGTGCTGACTCCCGCCGAGGTCGAGTACCTGCTGCGCCTCCACGCGCCGCAGGTACTCGGCGCGCTGGTGCGCCGCTACGGGCACTTCGACCTGGCGGAGGACGCGGTCCAGGAGGCGCTGCTGGCGGCGGCGCAGCAGTGCCGGAGGGCGGCCCGCCGGACAACCCCCGGCGCTGGTTGATCCGGGTCGCCTCCCGCCGTCTGACGGACCTGCTGCGCAGCGAGGAGGCACGCCACCGCCGTGAGGAGACGGCGGGCCGGCCGGCCCCCCGCGACGCCTTCACCGCGCCGCCGCCCGGTGAGGGACGCGCACCGTCCGAGGACGACACGCTCACCCTGCTCTTCCTGTGCTGCCACCCGGAGCTGAGCCCGCCCGCGCAGATCGCGCTGACGCTCCGGGCGGTGGGCGGTCTGACGACGGCCGAGATCGCGCGGGCGCATCTCGTTCCGGAGGCGACGATGGCGCAGGGGGCACCTCCCATGCCGAAGGCCATGGGGGAGGATCAGCCGGGCGAAGCAGTGGATCAGAGGGGTGCCGTTCCGGCAACCGGGGCCGCAGGACCGCGACGACCGGCTGGCCGCCGTGCTCCAGGTGCTGTACCTGATCTTCAACGAGGGATACACGGCGACCTCCGGCCGCGATCTGCACCGCGCCGACCTGGCGGCGGAGGCGATCCGGCTGGCCGCGCCGTACGCCGGCTGCTTCCGCGGGAGGGCGCGGTGAGCGGGCTGCTGGCTCTGAAGCTGCTCACCGAGGCCCGCGGCGCGGCCCGCACGGGCCCGCACGGCGAGCTGGTCCCGCTCGACGAGCAGGACCGTACGCTCTGGGACCGCGCGGCGATCGCCGAGGGCACGGCCCTGGTGGAGGAGGCGCTGGCGGAGGGGCTGGCGGGCCCGTACCAACTGCAGGCGGCGATCGCGGCGTTGCACGACGAGGCCCCGCGCGCCGAAGACACCGACTGGCCGCAGATCCTCGCCCTGTACGACCTCCTCGTGGCCCGCGCCCCCGAACCGATGGCACGGCTCGGCCGGGCCGTCGCGACGGCGATGGTGCACGGTCCGCGCCGGTCTCGCCGAAGTGGCCCGTCTGGAGGACCGGCTGGCCGGCCATCACCGGCTCGACGCCGTACGGGCGCATCTGCTGGAGCGGGCGGGTGATCTGGAGGAGGCCGAGGCGGCGTACCGCACTGCGGCGTCGCACACCCTGAGCATCCCCGAGGCGCGCTACCTACAGGCCAGGGCGGCCCGCCTGCGCCGGTGACCCCGCGGGCGGACGCGCCGGCCGCCTCACTGGCGGCGCACCTGCCACGGGGTGATCATCGGGGCATGAGAGCCACGATCCACCTCGCCCAGCAACCGGAGGCCGACGAACTGCTCGGCCGCAGTCCGCTCGCCGCCCTGATCGGGATGCTCCTCGACCAGCAGATCCCCATGGAGTGGGCGTTCACCGGCCCCTACACGGTGGCGCAGCGCCTGGGCACCGGCGATCTGGACGCCGCCGAGATCGCCGCGTACGACCCTGACGCCTTCACCGGGCTGCTGACGGAGAAGCCCGCGGTCCACCGCTATCCGGCGTCGATGGCCAAACGGGTGCAGGAGCTGTGCCGGTTCCTCGTCGACGAGTACGACGGCGACGCGAGCGCCGTCTGGTCGGACGCGCGGAGCGGGGCGGAGCTGCTGGCGAGGCTGAAGGCGCTGCCGGGCTTCGGCGAGCAGAAGGCGCAGATCTTCCTGGCGCTGCTCGGCAAGCAGTACGGCGTACGGCCCGAGGGCTGGCGGGAGGCCGCCGGTGCCTACGGCGAAGAGGGCGCCTACCGGTCGGCGGCCGACATCACCGGGCCCGAGTCGCTCGCCCGGGTCCGGGCGTACAAGCAGGAGAAGAAGGCCGCCGCGAAAGCGGCCAAGGCCGCACAGACCGCCCGGACGGTGAAGGCCACGAAGGCCGCGGGCACGGCGAGGTCCACCGGGTCCGCGAAACCGCCCAAGGAGCCCTGATGAACAGCGTATTCATGTGGATGGACAGCTTCCGTATGCGAATGGGCCGAAATGCGCCATGAGTTACGGCACAGGTGTTCACAGCGGCCGCAGAGATCGCTAGCTTCCCTTCAACCCTCGTTCACATCGGGAAGGACCTCTGTGAAGGCAACCCATCGCAGAGCCGTGGCCACCATGGCCGCAGCCGCACTCGCGACCCCGCTCCTGCTGGCATCCGCCTCCCCGTCCGCCGCGCGTCAGGACCCGGGCGACCGGGCCGCGAAGGACGCGTCGAAGCTGGCACGGAAGCTGGTCCAGAAGTCGTCCGCGGACGACGCATTCGAGCACCTCGAGAAGTTCCAGCAGATAGCGGACAGCACGGGCGGCCACCGCGCCGCCGGATCGCTCGGCCACGACGCGTCGGCCGCGTACGTGTACCAGCAGATGAAGAAGTACGGGTACGACGTCTCGTACCAGCGCTTCTCGTTCATCTACACCGAGACCCTGGCCGAGAAGCTCTCGGTCGTCTCGCCGGCGCCCCGCGACATCGAGATCGCGGCCATGACGTACACCAAGTCCACCCCCGTCGGCGGCATCAAGGCCGATGTGGCGGCCGTGCCGGTGGACGACACGACCGGCTGCGAGGCGGGCGACTACGCGTCGGGCACCTTCACCGGCAAGATCGCGCTGATCAAGCGCGGCGGCTGTACGTTCGCCGCCAAGCAGGCCGCCGCGGCCGACGCCGGCGCGGTCGGGGCGATCGTCTACAACAACACCGAGGGCTCCCTCTCCGGAACCCTGGGCGACCAGGCGTCCGCGAAGATCCCGACCGGCGGCATCACCCGGGCGGACGGCGAGAAGCTCGCCGCAGAGCTCGCCAAGGGCCCGCTGAACGTCTCCTTCGAGATCCGCGAGCTCCAGGAGGAGCGCAGCACCAACAACGTGATCGCTCAGACCCGCCGGGGCAACGCCGCCAACACCGTGATGCTCGGTGCGCACCTCGACTCCGTGACCGCGGGCCCCGGCATCAACGACAACGGCTCCGGCTCCGCCGGCCTCCTCGAGGTCGCCGAGGAGCTCGCCAAGCGGGAGAAGCAGCCCACCAACAAGGTGCGCTTCGCCTGGTGGTCGGCGGAGGAGAACGGCCTGCTCGGCTCCGAGCACTACGTCGCGAACCTCAGCAGCCTGGGCAAGAAGGAGATCAAGCTCTACCTCAACTTCGACATGATCGCGTCGCCCAACTACGGGCTCTTCGTCTACGACGGCGACGACTCCGACGGCGTGGGCGCCGGCGCGGGCCCGGCGGGCTCCGCGCAGCTCGAGCGCGACATCAACGAGTACCTCGACAAGCAGGGCACCCCGCACGAGGGCACCGACTTCACCGGCCGCTCCGACTACGGGCCGTTCATCGAGGTCGGCATCCCGTCCGGCGGCACCTTCACCGGCGCCGAGGGCATCAAGACCGAGGCGCAGGCGAAGAAGTTCGGCGGCGTGGCGGGTCTCGCCTACGACCCGAACTACCACGCCGTCGGCGACGACATCAGCAACATCAACATGAAGGCGTTCGCCGTCAACATCGGCGTCATCGCCAACGCCGTGGGCACCTACGCGCACGACATCAGCTCGCTGCGCAAGCCGGTCACGACCGTCCCGACGGACGGTGACGCGGGCAGCGGCGGCGGTCTGCACGACGGGCACGACCACGAGGTGACCGAGTAACACCCCGGCCCGGCTCACACCGGTACGGCTGCGGCGCGCCGCGGGCACGACGCCCGCGGCGCGCCGTCTCCGTTCCCGCCACCCGGGCGCGGCGGCCGTCCTTCCCGCGCGGCGCGGCCGCTCCCGTTCCCGGGTGCGGCCCTCTCCGTACCCGTCACCCGCCCGGCCCGTCCGCCCGGAGCCGCCGGACAGGGCCGGCCCCACTCCTTTCGGGCGAATCAGCCGCACGGCGGGCGGCGGCGCGAGGACCCGTTTTCCCGGTTTGCAAAGTTTTGATCGGGATCGTGCCGCGGTTCCATGGCTGCACCATGAGGCTCTTGACCGGTAGGCTTTCCGTGTGATCTTCAAGCGCATCGGTAACGGGCGGCCGTATCCCGACCACGGCCGGGAAAGCACCCGGCAGTGGGCGGATGTCGCGCCGCGCCCGGTCCGCCTCGATCAGCTCGTGACCACCAAGGGCCAGCTGGATCTCGAGACGCTGCTCGCGGAGGACTCGACGTTCTACGGCGACCTCTTCGCCCACGTCGTGAAGTGGCAGGGCGACCTCTATCTGGAGGACGGCCTGCACCGGGCCGTGCGCGCGGCCCTTCAGCAGCGGCAGGTGCTGCACGCCCGCGTGCTCGAGCTGGGCTGAGCCAGGCCGCCGCAGGCGGTCGCCCGCTGCTTTGAATCGGCTCCTCCGCAGGGCGGCCGCTGGTCCTTTCGGGGGCGTTTCGGCACCGTACGGGCGCAATCCGCTGATCGTTTAGTAGGCATAGCCACCGAGCGGCACTACGCTGCGCCCATGAGCATGCTGACTCCCCCCGGCATGGGCGGAAAGTACCGCATCACGGGCGACAAGTACCCACGAATGCGACGCCCCCGGAGCCGCCGCAGGATCGTATTTGCGGTGGTCGCCGCGGTGACCGCGCTGGGCCTGGCCGGCTGGGGGACGCTGCAGCTCATCGACGCGTTCACCGGCGGCGGCGAGAAGACCGCCGCGAGCGCGCGCGGCGCCGCCTGCAAGCCCGGCCCGTCCCCTTCCGCCGCGCCCCCGCCGCCGCTGCCCCGCCAGATCACGGTTAACGTCTACAACGCGACACCGCGCTCCGGTCTGGCCAAGTCCACGGCCGACGAGTTGAAGAAACGTGGCTTCAAGATCGGCAAGGTCGCCAACGCGCCCGCCACGTACGACAAGAAGGTCCCCGGCACCGCCCTCTTCCTCGGCGCGGCGACCGCGCAGGACGGAGCCTTCCGGGTGCTCGGCACCCAGGTGCAGGGCTTCCAGGCGAAGACCGACACCCGCAAGACGGCGGACATCGACCTGATCATCGGCACGGCCTTCAAGGCGCTCGACCCGAAGGCCAGTGCGGACGTGGCCCTCACGGCCCTGACCAAGCCGGAGCCGGTTCCGTCCGGAAAGTGCTGAGGAACGGCGGAAGGGCCGGGAACCGTCCCGGCCCTTCCTGACGACGACGGCACGAACGCCCCGCGAAGGGACCGGACGCCGCGCGAACGGACTACTCGGCCGACCCGTACATACGGTCACCCGCATCGCCCAGGCCCGGCACGATGTACCCGTGCTCGTTCAGGCGCTCGTCCACCGAGGCGGTCACCACGGTCACCGGCGTGCCCGCCAGCTCGCGCTCCATCACCTCGACGCCCTCCGGCGCCGCCAGCAGCACGACGGCGGTCACGTCGTCCGCACCGCGCCGGATCAGCTCACGGATCGCCGCGACCAGCGTGCCGCCGGTCGCGAGCATCGGGTCCAGTACATACACCTGGCGGCCGGACAGGTCCTCCGGCATACGGGTCGCGTACGTCGACGCCTCGAGCGTCTCCTCGTTGCGGATCATCCCGAGGAAACCCACCTCGGCGGTCGGCAGCAGCCGCACCATGCCGTCGAGCATGCCCAGACCGGCCCGCAGGATCGGCACCACCAGCGGCCGCGGGTGGGACAGCTTCACCCCGGTCGTGCCCGTCACCGGGGTCTCGATGTCGACCTGTTCGGTGCGCACGTCCCGGGTGGCCTCGTACGCGAGCAGGGTGACCAGCTCGTCGGCGAGCCGCCGGAAGGTGGGGGAGTCGGTGCGCCTGTCGCGCAGCGTTGTCAGTTTGTGCGCCACCAGCGGGTGGTCGACGACGTGGATCCGCATGCCGTCAACAGTAGCCCGCGCTCGCATCAAGGACGGGTCCGGAGGGAAGGTGGAGAGGTGTACCCCCAGGCGACGGGGTCGAGGGCGGTACGGAAGCAGCCGTGGGGTGGTGTGGCGATGCCCGAGTCAGAGCCGGAGCACGAAGAGGAAACCGCGACCGACGCGGAGCGCCGCAGGCGACGCGCCCAGTTCCTGCGCGAGCTGAACGAGGCCAAAGCGCTGCGCGACCGCGTCCAGCCACGGCGCGCCAGGGCCGCCCGGATGCGCCAGCAGATGCGTATGCGGACGTTCCGCTGGTAGCCCGTCCCACGCCCGTCCCATGGACACCGGTAAGAACTGATGGCCGACGCAACGACGGAAGACCTCTCGCAACGCGGCTCTTTCTGCCACGATTCCGAGTGGGCGGGGCACGACGCAACGCACCGCCGGTCGTCACACCTCTGATCAGTGGGAGAGTCACGGTGTACTTCGCCGCACTGCTCGCGCGCACTCATGACGGGTGGGAAGCGAGCGACACAGAGCTCGACGATGTGGAGACCCTGTCGGATCTGACCGACCTGGCCCGTGAAGCCTCGGTGGACGAGGACACGGTGCTCGTCTTCATCGAACAGGAGGACGCCTGGTTCGGCGTCCTGCGGGTCGAGGGCGAGGAGGATCCCCGGATCTTCGTCTCGGACGCGGCCGCGGCCGCACGCTCCTCCTATGGGGAGATCCTCACCAACGAACTGCTCGGCGGGGACGACGACGACCCCGCCGACGACCTGGACTCGCTGAACCTCGACGGCACGGAGGACGGAGAACCGGAGGAGGACGAGCAGAGCACGGTCGACGTCCCCGCCCAGGGCGGCGAGACGGTGCCGGCCGGCCCGGTCGGCGACCGCGAGATCCTCGCCGACCTCGGACTGTCGGAGAAGGAACTGCTGACACTGGACACCGACGCGCTGATGGAGATCGCGGACGCGCTCGGTGCGGGCGAGGTGCTGGAGACCGTGCGCTAGTGCCCCGGCAGGCAGACGAACAGGAACCGGGACGTCCCGCGGGGCCGGTGCCCGGTGGCGATCCCGTACGCGGTCCGTGGGAGGCGACGATGCGCCTCGCCCTCGGCGAGGCGGACCGTGCGGCACGGGGCGGCGACGTGCCGGTCGGTGCCGTCCTGCTGGCCGGGGACGGCACGATCCTCGCCGTGGGCCACAACGAGCGTGAGGCGACGGGAGATCCGACGGCTCACGCCGAGGTGCTGGCGATACGCCGGGCCGCCACCGTCCTCGGCGAGTGGCGGCTGACCGGCTGCACGCTCGTCGTGACGCTGGAACCGTGCACGATGTGCGCCGGCGCGATCGTGCAGTCACGGGTGCAGCGCGTGGTCTACGGCGCCCGGGACGAGAAGGCGGGCGCGGCCGGTTCGCTGTGGGACGTCGTACGGGACCGGCGCCTCAACCACCGGCCGGAAGTCGTCCTCGGGGTGCTGGAAGAGGAGTGCTCGCAGCAGCTGACGGCGTTCTTCCGCGACCGGCCGGGCGACCGCTGACCGGTGCCCGGGCGACGCCTCGAGGTCGCACCCCGGAACCCGGCCGGCGGCCCGCGCGACGGCCGGGGCGTGGCGAAGAAGGCGTCCGGGAAACGGCGCGGAGGCCGTCCAGGGCATGGCGCGGAGGGCGTTCGGGGCACGGCTCGGAGGGCGCCGCGACGCGGCTCGGACCCGTGGGCCGGGCCCTTTCCCAGAACCGATTTCAGAGCACGGGCCACCTTGGGCTAGGATCTCTCCCGGTAGCGTGTCCGAGCGGCCGAAGGAGCTCGCCTCGAAAGCGAGTGTGGCGCAAGTCACCGAGGGTTCAAATCCCTCCGCTACCGCTCTTGTCGAAGGGCCCCGGTGCGATGCACCGGGGCCCTTCGCCTTGTCCCGGCCCGGGCCGCCCCGGCCGCTCGCGCCCCATGAAGATCCTGTCCGAAATCCGCTCGGCTAGACTCACGCGACGCGTGGCCGGGGCAGGGGCAGGGACAGCAGGGGAGACAGGGGCCGATGGTGCAAGCCAAGAAGATAGCCGTCTACATCGTCGTCGTCTTCATCCTGTGGACGATCATCAAGACCCCTAAAGAGGCCGCCGACCTGGTGGAAGTAGGGTTCGAAGGGATTTCGAACGCCGCACAGGGCGTCGGAGAGTTCATGACCGAGCTCGTCACCTAGGGCCGGTCAGGCCAAGCAGGGAGTGCCCCCTTGATCCGCCATCTGGTTCTCTTCAAGCTCAACGAGGGCGTCGGGCGGGACGAGCCGCGTGTCGTCGCCGGTGTGAAGGCCTTCCAGGAGCTGGACGGCGTCGTGCCCGAGCTGGAGTTCTGGGAGTGCGCCTGGAACATCACCGACCGGCCGATCGCCTACGACTTCGCCATCAACTCGGCCGTGGCCGACAAGGACGCGCTGAAGCGCTACATCGAGCATCCGGCCCACCAGGCTGCCGCCGGACAGTGGCGCGAGTTCGCCACGTGGGTGATCGCCGACTACGAGTTCTGAGGACCGTTCCGCCGGCCCCTCGCCCGCTGGGGCGGGGGGCTTTTCGGTTTTCCATCCCAACGCGACGTCAACACGGCGTTATCGGGTGCTTGCACACGGTGGACATGTCTTGTGATGCTATGACCGCTTTTGACGAATGAATTGACCGTAAATGACCGCAAAGGGGTGGCTTGACCGTGTCGGCCAGTACTGCGCCTCAGGTGCCACCTCAGAACGAGAGGCCGGACGACACCGCACCCGCCGCGAAGCCCGCGCGGCGCGGCGCCGACACCCGCGCCCTGACCCAGGTGCTGTTCGGCCGCCTCAAGGGGCTGGAGGCGGGCACCGCGGAGCACTCCAGGGTCCGCGCGGCGCTCATCGAGGCCAACCTCCCGCTGGTGCGGTACGCCGCCGCCCGCTTCCGCAGCCGCAACGAGCCGATGGAGGACGTCGTCCAGGTCGGCACGATCGGCCTGATCAACGCCATCGACCGGTTCGACCCGGACCGCGGGGTGCAGTTCCCCACGTTCGCGATGCCCACGGTGGTCGGCGAGATCAAGCGGTACTTCCGCGACAACGTGCGCACGGTGCATGTGCCGCGCCGGCTCCACGAACTGTGGGTGCAGGTCAACGGGGCGACCGAGGACCTGACGACGGCCCACGGCCGCTCCCCCACGACGGCCGAGATCGCCGAGCGGCTGAAGATCGGTGAGGACGAGGTGCTGGCCTGCATCGAGGCGGGCCGCTCGTACCACGCGACGTCGCTGGAGGCGGCTCAGGAGGGTGACGGCATGCCGGGCCTGCTGGACCGGCTCGGCTACGAGGATCCGGCGCTGGCCGGCGTCGAGCACCGCGATCTGGTGCGCCACCTGCTCGTGCAGCTGCCGGAGCGGGAGCAGCGGATTCTGATGCTCCGCTACTACAGCAACCTGACCCAGTCCCAGATCAGCCAGGAACTGGGTGTCTCCCAGATGCATGTGTCGCGCCTGCTGGCGCGAAGCTTCGCTCGGCTTCGTTCCGCAAACAGGATCGAAGCGTAGCTCGAACGGGTAGAGACTCCTGGATCACTGACGTAGCCTCAAAAGCCTTGTACCCCCTGCTTCCTGGGCATTTTTGCGTGATACTTGTCGACATGTCACTACAGCGTGTTGCCGACATGTGACATTCTGCTGGAACCGCGTTTGCCGCAGCCTCGCCGCCGGTATTCAGGTGGAGGCTGCGTTCCTCAGACGGTCGCGGCCACCGCGACCGTCCGCGACCTCAAGGGGGTGGCATGTCCGTAGAACAGGGCAGCTCGAAGGTGCTCACTCGCGCGCCAAGCGCGCCCGCACCTGCCGAGTCCGGCAGCTCGGAAGCCATCGACACCCGCACTCTCTCCCGCTCCCTGTTCCTGCGGCTGCGCGCCCTGGACTGCGAGGGCGCGGCCGACGACAGCCCGGAGCGCACCTATGTGCGCGACACCCTCATCGAGCTCAACCTCCCCCTCGTCCGGTACGCGGCGGCGCGCTTCCGCAGCCGCAACGAACCCATGGAGGACATCGTCCAGGTCGGCACGATCGGGCTGATCAAGGCGATCGACCGCTTCGACTGCGAGCGGGGCGTGGAGTTCCCCACCTTCGCGATGCCGACGGTCGTGGGCGAGATCAAGCGCTTCTTCCGCGACACCTCGTGGTCGGTGCGGGTGCCGCGCCGGCTCCAGGAGCTGCGCCTCGCCCTCACCAAGGCCAGCGACGAACTCGCCCAGAAGCTCGACCGCTCGCCGACCGTCCCCGAACTCGCCGCCGTCCTCGGGGTGTCGGAGGAGGACGTGGTCGACGGCCTCGCGGTGGGCAACGCCTACACGGCCTCGTCGCTCGACTCGCCCTCGCCGGAGGACGACGGCGGCGAAGGCTCGCTCGCGGACCGGCTGGGGTACGAGGACTCGGCGCTGGAGGGCGTCGAGTACCGCGAGTCGCTCAAGCCGCTGCTCGCCAAACTCCCCCCGCGGGAACGGCAGATCATCATGCTGCGCTTCTTCGCCAACATGACCCAGTCGCAGATCGGCGAGGAGGTCGGCATCTCCCAGATGCATGTCTCCCGGCTGCTGACCCGCACGCTCGCGCAGCTGCGGGAAGGGCTGATCGCGGACTGAGGTCCGTCACCGGGGTTCCTTACTGACGGCCCGTCAGCCACACTGGCGCGATGCGACGACGGACCGGCCCGGGGATCGTGGCGTCGGCGCTCTGCCTCTGCGGAGCGCTGACCGCGTGCGGCGGTGGCAGCAGCGACGGTGACGTGGCGCTCGGCGCCGCGGGCGCCGGGTCCGACGGGGCCCCGACGGCCGCGGTGCCACCGAAGGGCAAGGTCTCGCTCGCCCCGCTGGACGGGGTGCGTGACGGGCCCGCCGCACCGGCCGCGAAAGCGCCCGGCAAGACGCCCGGCAAGAGCTCCGACGCGTCCGGCCGGACGACGGGGCAGCAGGGCGACAGCGGACAGCACCGGGCCGGTACGGGGGACAGGAGCGGTACGAACGGCTCCGGGCAGCCGGAAGACGGCGGACCTCAACTGGCGCCGGGCCCCGACGGCACGCCGGGCACCCCTGCCCCCTCGCCTTCCCCGAAACCGCCACCGACCCCGCCCGCACCCGCGCCGCCCGACCCGGAACCGGGCCCCACGGGCCCCGCCGTGCTCCGGCTCGGCGAGCCGGTGCGCGAGGCCCTGGACAAGCGGTGGTGCGAGAAGGTGACCGTGGAGTTCCGCAACAGCGGTGGCACCGCCGCCACCTCCGGGACCGTCACGTTCGCCACGCACATCATCGGTGCGCTCGGCATCGACTGGGCGACGGTCGAGTCCCGGCAGCCCCTGCCCGCGCCGATCGCACCAGGAGCCGTACGAAAGCGGACGTACACGGTCTGCGTCGAGGCCTGGCGGGTGCCTTGGGGAATGCACATGGAGACCCAGGACGTCACCGCGACCTGGAAGTGACCGGAGTTCGGCCGGAGCGGCGGGGGCGGGCCGGCCGGGGCCGGCCCCAGCGGGGCGGCCGGGGCAGCCGGGCGCCTCAGCCGAGGGCGAGCCAGGCGACCGCGCCGAGGACGACCACCGCCGCGATCACACCGGCGATCAGGCCGACGCGCGACGAGGACGACGCGGCCGGGGTCGCGGCCGCGCGGCCCTGGGGCGCGCCTTCGTCGACGAAGGCGCGGAACATCTGAGTGCTGCCCGCGGGGTCGTAGTTGCCCTCGGGGCCCTGGCCTTGGGGAGCATGGGGGTTGTGTGCCATGGCCCAGGACCCTAGCGAACGGCGGTGCCCGGCCCAACCCCGGGCGGACGCCGAGAGACACCGGGCACGGACATGACTTCCGCATGACTCTGCAGATGCAAAGCCTTTTGGGTTCCTTTACCCGTTCCAGTCCCTTTTCATTTGCCTGTAGCAACCAACGGCTTTTATCGTTGCCCTAAGCAACAAACACTGTGGAGGGGTCGTGGCCGAGCGCAGTCAGTACGAGGAGCTGGCCCGGCAGATCAGTGCCGTCGGAGCCGTGAAGCGCAGCCTCTCGCGGATGCTGCCCGCCGACTGCCCCTCCGGATCAGCCGCCGTACTGGCCCTCGTCGGCCGACACGGCGAGATGCGGATGAGCCGCCTCGCCGAACTGCTGGCCGTCGACATGTCGGTGACCAGCAGGCATGTGGCCCACGTCGTGGACCGCGGCTGGCTGGAGCGCTCCCCCCACCCCGACGACCGGCGCTCCCGCATCCTGCGGCTCACCGCCTCCGGCGAGGAGCTGCTCGGCGACCTCGGCCGCCGGACCGCGGACATGTTCGCCCACTGCCTCGAGGACTGGTCCGACGACGAAGTCGGACAGCTGAACGCGATGCTGGCCCGCCTCCGGGATTCCGTCGGGGACTGCCGGGCCCACGCCACCCGTACACCCGCACAAGACACGTAAGGAAGTTCATGGCTACGACCACACCGAACGGTGTGCGGGGCGGCCACGCCAAGCATGGCGGGCCGGCCGCCTCCGACGGCGCGGCGCCGATGACGCACCGGCAGATCATGGAGGCGCTGTCCGGGCTGCTGCTCGGCATGTTCGTCGCGATCCTGTCGTCGACGATCGTCTCCAACGCCCTGCCGGAGATCATCACCGACCTCGGCGGCGGCCAGAGCGCCTACACCTGGGTCGTGACCGCGTCGCTGCTGGCGATGACCGCGACCACCCCGCTCTGGGGCAAGCTGTCGGACCTCTTCTCCAAGAAGCTGCTGGTCCAGATGGCGCTGCTCATCTATGTGCTGGGCTCCGTGGTCGCCGGATTCGCGCAGAGTTCGGGCATGCTGATCGCCTGCCGCGTGGTCCAGGGCATCGGGGTCGGCGGACTGTCCGCCCTGGCGCAGATCGTGATGGCCGCGATGATCGCCCCGCGTGAGCGCGGCCGCTACAGCGGCTACATCGGGGCCGTCTTCGCCGTCGCGACGGTCGGCGGCCCGCTGCTCGGCGGCGTCATCACCGACACCGACTGGCTCGGCTGGCGCTGGTGCTTCTACGTCGGCGTGCCGTTCGCGCTGATCGCCCTGATCGTGCTGCAGAAGACCCTCAAGCTGCCGGTGGTCAGGCGTCAGGTCAAGGTCGACTGGTCGGGCGCGTTCTTCATCAGCGCCGCCGTCTCGCTGCTGCTGGTCTGGGTGACCTTCGCCGGCGACAAGTACGACTGGTTCTCGTGGCAGACCGGCGCGATGGTCGGCGGCTCCGTCGTCCTCGGCGCGCTCTTCCTGCTGGTGGAGTCGAGGGCGAGCGAGCCGATCATCCCGCTGCGGCTGTTCCGCAACCGCACCATCACGCTGGCCTCACTGGCGTCGCTCTTCGTCGGTGTCGCGATGTTCGCCGGCACCGTGTTCTTCAGCCAGTACTTCCAGCTGGCGCGGGGCGAGTCGCCGACCATGTCGGGTGTGCTGACCATTCCGATGATCGGCGGCCTGTTCGTCTCGTCGACCGTCTCCGGTCAGATCATCACCAGGACCGGCCGCTGGAAGGCGTGGCTGGTGGCCGGCGGCGCACTGGTCACCGCGGGCCTCGGTCTGCTGGGGACCATCCGGTACGACACCGAGTACTGGCACATCGCCGTCTTCATGGCCGTCATGGGCCTCGGACTCGGCATGATGATGCAGAACCTGGTGCTCTGCACCCAGAACCAGGTCGACCCCTCCGACCTCGGCGCGGCCAGCTCGGTCGTCACCTTCTTCCGGTCCCTCGGCGGCGCGATCGGCGTCTCCGCGCTCGGCGCGGTCATGGCCAACCGGGTCACCGACTACGTCAAGGACGGGCTCGCGGAACTCGGCCCCGAGGGCGCGGCCCTCGGGCACGGCGGGACGGCCGGCGGCGGCATCCCCGACCTCGACGCCCTGCCCGGTCCAATCCGCACGGTGATGGAGACGGCGTACGGCCACGGGGTCGCCGACATCTTCCTGTACTCGGCTCCCTTCGCGCTGATCGCGCTCGTCGTGACGGTCTTCATCAAGGAGGTCGCCCTGAAGAGCAGTTCGCCCAACGACAAGTCCCCCGCGGTGACCGAGGCCCCCGAGGCCGTGGCTGCCGCAGAGGCCCCCGCCCCGGCGCAGGCGGTCGAGACCGAGCCGGTCGGCGCCGTGACCTCCGGGATCGCGGTGCACGGCGTGGTGCGCGGGTCGGAGGGCGCCGCGGTGCCCCGGGCGGCGGTCACGCTGATCTCACCGGCGGGCCGGCAGATCGGGCGCTCCGTCGCCCAGGCCGACGGCGGCTACACGCTGGACGCGCCGGGCGCCGGCTTGTACGTGCTGATCGCCTCGGCCGACGGCTTCCAGCCGCAGGCCTCCACGGTGGTCGTCGCCGACGAGCCGCTGGCCCACGACGTCCTGCTCGCCGGTACGAGCGGTCTCACGGGAGTCGTACGGGCCGCCGACGGCGAAGGACCGGTCGAGGGCGCGATGGTCGTGGTCACGGACGTGCGCGGCGATGTGCTGGCCACCGGTACGAGCACCGAGGACGGCGAGTTCGCCTTCACCGAGCTGGTGCCCGGCGCGGTGACGGTCGCGGTGAGCGCCGCCGGCCACCGGCCGCTCGCGCTGCCCGTCGAGATCGGCGGCAGGGGCGTGACCCGGATGGAGGCAGTGCTGCAGGCCGGTGCCGTGGTCAGGGGCACCGTACGCGCCGGGGCCGCCCGCCGACCGCTGGCCGACGCACGGGTGACCCTCGTGGACGCCGCCGGGAACGTGGTCGCCAGTGCCACGACCGGTGACGACGGGGCGTACGCCTTCGCCGACCTGGACGCGGGCCAGTACACGGTCATCGCGACCGGATACCCCCCGGTGGCGGGTCAGCTGACCGTGACCGGCCGTGGCGTCGACGGCCACGAGATCGAACTCGCCCACCCGGGCGAGTGACAGGCCCCCGGGCGGGCGCTCGTTCTCGGCGGAGACGGGCCGCCCGCCCGGCGGAGACGGGCCCCGGTGACGGGGCGGCAGGCAGGGGACGGCCGGCCGCCCGGGTCCCGGGGCCCGAGCAGTTGTCGAGCGACGCTTCCGGCGGGCCCGTGGGGGCCGGGAAATGAAACGGGATCGATGGGCATGGGACATCGCGCACAGGGACTTCGCGCACAGGTACGGACCCGCGACGGCCGGGCGGTCCCGCACACGGTCGTGACCGTGACGGACACGACCGGCGCACAGGTGCTGCGGGCGTGGGGGCACCTCCCAGGCCGAAGGCTCTGGGGGACGGCGCCGACGGCACGGTCAGCGACCCGACCGCGCTGCCCGCCGGGCCGTACACGGTGATCGTGACCGCGCTCGGCCACGCTCCGGTCGCCTCGACCGCGCTGGCACGGCGAGCGGACGGGTGGACGTGGGCACGGTCGTCCTGGCCCGCCGGGGCGGGATGGAGCTGCCGCCGCCGGGAACGTGGTCGCTGGACCCGGCGCACTCGTCGGTGGGCGCCACCGCGCAGCACCTCGGGATCTCCAGCGTGCGCGGACGCTTCACCGAGTTCGCCGGGCGGATCGAGATCGCCGAAGACGTGGAGCGCTCGCGGGTCGACGCGGTGATCTCGGCCGCCTCCATCGACACCGGCAAGGGGCTGCGCGACAAACACCTGAGGTCGCCGGACTTCCTGGACACCGAGCGGTTCCCGGAGATCACCTACCGGTCCACCGCCCTGACCCCGTCCGGGCCGGACAGCTGGCGGGTGCGCGGTGAGCTGTCGCTGCACGGCGTCGTGCGCGAGGTCGGCCTGGACCTGACCCACCTCGGCACCGGGCCCGACCCGTGGGGCGGTGTCCGGGCCGCGTGCCGCGCCACGACGGAACTGCACCGCGAGGACTTCGCGATGAACTACAACCAGGTGGTGCAGGCCGCCGGCATCTCCGCCATCGGGACGACGCTCAGGGTGGAGCTGGACACCCAGGCGGTGCAGGGCGCCGAACTCCCGTAGGGTGCGCGCCATGGCACGCCACATCGCCACCAACACCAGGGTGGAACTCGACCAGTTGCTGGACTTCGTGCGCCCCCGCCACCGGGCGGTCCTGCTGACCCGCCGTGCCGACGGCTCCCCGCAGGGCTCCCCGCTGACCTGCGGGGTGGACGACGCGGGCCGGATCGTCGTCTCCACGTATCCGGAGCGGGCGAAGACGCGCAACGCCAAGCGGGACGAGCGGGTCAGCCTGATCGTCCTCTCGGACGACTGGAACGGCCCCTGGGTGCAGATCGACGGCACGGCGGAGGTGATCGACTCCCCCGATTCGGTGGAGCCGCTCGTCGAGTACTTCCGCAACATCTCCGGTGAGCACCCGGACTGGGACGAGTACCGCAGGGCGATGGTCGAGCAGGGCAAGTCGATCATCCGGGTAACTCCGCGGCGGTGGGGCCCGATCGCCACCGGCGGCTTCCCGGCCCGGCTCGCCGAGGACTGAGGCGCCGCGCCGGGCGGGGCGGGCGGCTACGGGCCGGGCGGCTACGGGCGGGACTTCTCGACCATCGCCTCGATGCCCGCGACCAGCAGGTCGAGGGCGAACGCGAAGTCCCGCTCGCGCATCTCCGCCACCGTGTCGCCGCCCCGCGCCTCCATCAGCGTGTCCGCGTAGGCGAAGCTCTCGCGGTACCGCGGCTGTTCGCGGATCAGCCGCATGGCCCGATGGTGGTACTCGTCCTGGCTCAGCCCTGCCGTCGCGCAGCGCTCCACGAAGTGCCCCTCGATGGTGCCGAACCCGTAGACGAACTGGAAGACGGCGCTGAGCCCGCCCGTCTGACCGTGCGGCGGGAGACCGGTGTTGCGGACGATCCGCTCGGCCACCTGGGCGAACTCCAGCGAACGCGGTCCGATGTTCAGATACGTGCCGATCAGCGGCGACACCCACGGATGCCGGACCAGCAGGGCCCGGTAGCCGGCGGCCAGCGCGCGCAGCTGGTCGCGCCACTCGTCCGCCGCGTCGGTGGCCGGCAGCTCCACCGTGCCGAAGACCGCGTCGAGCGCCAGTTCCAGCAGGTCGTCCTTGGTGTCCACGTACCAGTAGACCGACATCGCGGTGACGTTCAGCTCCGCGGCCAGCTTCCGCATGGAGAACCTGGCCGCGCCCTCCGCGTCGAGGAGCCGGACCGTGGCGGCGATGATCTTGTCGCGGTCCAGGCCGGCCGGCTGCGTCGGCCTGCGGCCCCGCTCCGCCTTGCCCTCGAGCCAGACGCTGGTCCTCGTGGGGCTCTTCGTGCGGTCGGCCGCATCCACCATCGCGCACCCTCCTTGTCGCCTCCGGCCGGGCGGACGGCGCCGGAACACACCCGTCCGCCCGGCGTCGATGCTATGCCGCCGTGCTGCGCCGCTGCTCCTGAGCGCCTGCGGCCGGGTCCTCGTCGCCCTGTCCGGGAGCGTTCCCGCCGCCGGGGGCGCCTGCCCGTTCGGCCCTGCGCAGCAGCAGCGCCGCCAGCAGACCGCCCGCGAGGACGGCCGCCGCGCCGACGAGCTGGCTCGTCTCCAGGCCGGACGCGAAGGCCTGGAAATGCGCGCCTTCTCGTCAGCGCCGTCCGCCGCCGCGAGCGCCGCGGGCAGCGACGCAGCACCGACCGACGCGGGAACGAGGGCGGCGAACCGGGAATTGAGTACTGCGCCGAGGACCGCGACGCCGAGGCCGTTGCCGAACTCGGCGAGTGTGCCGTTGATGCCGGCGCCCACGCCCGCCTTCTCCGGCGGGATGGCGCTCATGATCGCGTTGGCCATCGCGGGCATGGACACGGCGACGCCGGCGCCCATCACGACCAGGCCGAGCAGCATCCCGCTGTAGCCGCCCCCGCCGAGGACCGCGATGGCGGCGAGGCCGCCGGACACCAGGGCCATGCCGAGAGCGATGGTGACCGGTGTCCCCAGTTTCAGCAGCAGCCGGGCGCCGACACCGCTGAGGTTCAGCACGACGACGGTGAGCGCCGGGGGAAGGTCCCGTACACCGTACAAGAGAGTTCCCATACGGCGTACAGCGCTATTTGGCGGCGGTCAGGTCGTAGAGGGTGGCGCCTCCGACCGTGACCTCGGTGAACGTCTCCTGGACCCAGGCGGCAATCGCCGAGCCGGCGTTGCCGCCGAGGCTCCCTGCCCCGCCGCCCGGTCCGCCGCCGCCGATGAAGAAGTGGATCCGCCCCTCGGCCACGTACTGCTTGAAGCGGTCAAGGGTGGGGGACGGGTCGCTGCCGTTGAAGCCGCCGATCGCCATCACCGGTTCGCCGGTCGCGAGCTGGTAGCTCGCGGCGTTCTGCGAGCCGACGGCCGCGGCCACCCAGGTGTACGCGTCGGCGGCCTTCTTCAGCGCGGCTTCGGCCTCCGCGCCGACGTCCGCGCCATTGAGCAGCCCGCCCATGCCGCCGCCCGTGCCACGGGCGCCGCCGTCCTCCCCGCGGCCGGGGAAGCCGCCGGGCGCCTGGCTCTGGCCGGAGCCGCCCTGGTCCTGCACGGCGCCGCCTCGGGGCTGCGCCCCGCCCGGCCCCGTGCTCTGCGCGCCGGGTGGCTGCGTCCCGGCGCCGCCGTCGCCGCCCCGGAAGCCGCCGGGACCGCCGCCGGGCCCTCCACCCGGGAAGCCGCCGGGGCCGCCACGGCCGCCGGCCACGGCGGGGCCCGCCGTCACGATCGAGCCCGCGTGTCCCTCGCCCACGGTCGTCAGCGAGTACGCCGCCGGGCCGGCCAGCGACACCGCGAGGCCCAGCGCGGCGGCCGCGAGGGCCGTCCGCCGCCCCGCCCGGACCGCGACCAGCAGCGCAACCGCCGACACCAGACCGCCGGCGAGCACCACCGGACGCAGCCACGGCAGGTAGTCCGCGGACCGGCCGAGCAGCACGTACGACCACCACGCCGTCAGCGCCACCGTGGCGGCGAGCACCGCGGCCCAGGCCGGTTTCGCCCGCTCCTCCCAGAGCATCGTGGCGCCCGTGCCGACGAGCGCGGCGATGTACGGCGCCAGGGCCACCGTGTAGTACTCGTGGAAGATCCCCGCCATGAAGCTGAAGATCGCGGCCGTCGTCAGCAGCGCCCCGCCCCAGGCGAGGAACGCGGCCCGCGCCGTGTCCGTCCGGTCCGCCCGCCCGGTCAGCACGAGACCGGCGACGAGCAGCAGCAGGGCGGCGGGCAGCAGCCAGGCGATCTGACCGCCGATGTTCCCGGCGAACAGCCGGTCGATGCCGGTCTCCCCCCAGCCGCCGCCACCGCCGCCTCCGACGCTGCCCGTCTCCTCGCCGTTGATCCGGCCGAGGCCGTTGTAGCCGAAGGTCAGCTCCAGGAAGCTGTTGTTCTGCGAGCCGCCGATGTACGGCCGCGAGGACGCCGGCCACAGCTCGACGATCGCCACCCACCAGCCGCCGGAGACGACCACCGCGAGTCCGGCGAGCGCCAGTTGGCCGAGCCTGCGCCGCAGCGCCGCCGGCGCGCACACGGCGTACACCAGGGCCAGGGGCGGCAGGACCAGGAACGCCTGGAGCGTCTTCGTCAGGAACGCGAGACCCACCGCGACGCCCGCCCACACCAGCCACTTCGTCCGCGCGCCTTCCAGGGCACGCAGCACGCAGTACACGGTGACGGTCATCAGGAGCGCGAGCAGCGCGTCCGGGTTGTTGAACCGGAACATCAGCGCGGCGACCGGCGTCAGGGCGAGCACCGCGCCGGCGATCAGGCCTGCCGCCGGCGTGAAGCGCCTGCGTACGGCCGCGTACAGCACTCCGACCGTCGCGACGCCCATCAGCACCTCGGGCACGAGGATCTGCCACGACCCGAGGCCGAACAGCCGCACCGACAGGGCCATCGGCCACAGGGCGGCCGGCGGCTTGTCGACGGTGATGGAGCCGGCGGCGTCCGAGGAGCCGAAGAAGAACGCCTTCCAGCTCTCGCTGCCGGCCTGCACGGCCGCGGAGTAGAAGGAGTTGGCGTAGCCGGAGGCGCTCAGGTTCCAGAGGTAGAGCAGGGCCGTGGCCGCCAGCAGGGCCAGGAACGCGGGTCGCACCCAGCGGGCGTCCGCCTCCCTGCCGCGCCACAGCCTCGCGGCGACTCCGTTGCGTGCGCGGCGGTCCGGGGCGTCGGCGGCCGCGCCCGCGACCGCGTCCGCGCCGGCCGGAAGGAGCCGGGTCATGCGGTCCCCCTCGTGCCGGTCGTGTCGCTCATGGTGCCGTCGGGCCGGTGGCGTTCGGGGAACACCCAGGCCCGGAAGAGCAGGAACCGCAGCACGGTCGCGGCCAGGTTCGCCGCGACGAGGACCGCCAGCTCGGTGCCGTGGGAGGGGCTGCCCGCCGCCGCGTCGAGGGCGGCGAGCGAACCGCTGGTCAGCGCGAGGCCGATGCCGAACACGACCAGGCCCTGCGCCTGGTGGCGTACGGCACGGTCCCGGCCGCGCACCCCGAACGTGAACCGGCGGTTGGCTGCCGTGTTGGCGACCGCGGAGAGCAGCAGGGCGGCGGCGTTCGCGGTCTGCGGGCCGGCTCCGGCGCGGAAGAGCGAGTACAGCAGCAGATAGAGCAGGGTCGAGAACACCCCGACCACGCAGAAGCCGACGAGCCGGCGGGCCAGCCCCCTCGGCACACCGCTGATTTCCCGGTCGCGCGGGTCGTCGCCGAAGGGGCGCGCCAGACGGTCGAGGGGCAGCGCGCCGACCGCCAGCGCGCGCCCCACCCGCCAGACCCCCTTGAGGTCCTCGACGGCCGTACGGACGATGCGGACGGTCGAGTGCGGGTCGTCGACCCAGTCCACCGGAACCTCGTGGATGCGCAGACCGGCCCGTTCCGCCAGGACCAGCAGCTCGGTGTCGAAGAACCATCCGGTGTCCTCGACCATCGGCAGCAGCCGCTGCGCCACCTCCCGCCGGACGGCCTTGAACCCGCACTGCGCGTCCGAGAAACCGGCCGCCAGCGACGACTTGAGGATCAGGTTGTAGGCACGCGAGACGAACTCCCGCCTGGGTCCGCGCACCACGCGCGAACTGCGGGCGAGCCGGGATCCGATCGCCAGGTCCGAGTGGCCGGAGATCAGCGGCGCGACCAGCGGCAGCAGGGCGTTGAGATCCGTGGACAGGTCGACGTCCATGTAGGCGAGCACCGGCGCGTCCGAGTGCGACCACACCGTGCGCAGCGCCCGTCCCCGCCCCTTCTCCTCCAGCCGGTACGCCCGCACCTCGGCGATGTCCGCCGCGAGGCGGGCCGCGACCTCGGGCGTACGGTCGGTGCTCGCGTTGTCGGCGACGGTGATCCGGAAGCCGTAGGGGAAGGTCCGCGTGAGGTGCTCGTGCAGCCGCGTCACGCACCGTTCCAGGTCGGTCTCCTCGTTGAACACGGGGACCACCACGTCGAGTACGGGTCGTTCGGCCGTGCCGGCGAGCAGATGCTCACGGGCCGGGAGGGTCCCCCATGGGGTGTCGGTTCGCATACCGACGACCCTCCGGGGGGCCGCTGTCACGGCCGTGTGACCGGCCTGTGGCCCGCCTGTGAGTCCGGCGTCCCCGCAGCGGGCCGCGTCGTCGGCGGGGCTTGCGTGCCCTCAGCGGGCCGGTCCGGCGAGGCCTGGTTGCCCGCCACGGGCCGGTCCGGCGGTGCCTGGTTGCCCGCTGCCGGCCGGTCAGGCGGACCGGCCGGCAGCGTGACCGTGAAGACGGTGCGGCCGGGCACGGACCGCACGGTCACGTCGCCGCCGTGGGCGGTGACGACGGCGTGCACGATGGCGAGCCCGAGACCCGTGCTGCCGGCCTGCCGGGACCGGGAGGCGTCGCCGCGGGCGAAGCGTTCGAAGATGTGCGGCAGCAGTCCGTCGGGGATGCCGGGCCCGTCGTCCTCGACCTCGAGCACCACGGCCGGCGCACGGCCGGGCGCCCCCAACGCTCCCGGCGCCCCCGGTGCCGCCGTCGGGTCGGGGCGGCGCACGCGCGCCGTGACGGCGGTCCCCGGGGGTGTGTGCGTGCGGGCGTTGGCGAGCAGGTTGACGAGGACCTGCTGGAGCCGTGGCCCGTCGCCCGGCACGGTCGCCGGTTCCGCCGGCAGTTCCAGCCGCCACACATGGTCCGGTCCCGCCGCGCGGGCGTCGGAGACCGCGTCCACGACCAGCGGCGAGAGATCAGTGCTCTGCTGCGAGAGCGGCCGTCCCGCGTCCAGCCGGGCCAGCAGCAGCAGGTCCTCCACCAGACCCGTCATACGGGTCGCCTCGGACTCGATGCGGCCGAGCGCGTGCCGGATGTCCGGCCCCACCGCGTCCCCCTTCCCGGGCGCCCGGCCCGGGGGTGTCCCCGTCTCGCTCCGCTCACGGCCGCGCCGCGTCAGCTCCGCGTAGCCGCGGATCGACGCGAGCGGCGTCCGCAGCTCATGGCTGGCGTCCGCGACGAACTGCCGTACCCGCGTCTCGCTCTCCTGCCGTGCCGCGAGCGCGGAACCGACATGGCCGAGCATCCGGTTCAGCGCCGCCCCCATCTGCCCGACCTCGGTGCGCGGATCGGCCTCGGCGACCGGGACCCGTTCGAGCAGGGCCACCTCGCCGCTGTGCAGCGGAAGTTCCGAGACACGCGTCGCGGTCGCGGCGACCCGGCGCAGGGGGCGCAGCGCCATCCCGACCAGGCCGGTGCCCGCGATCCCGGCGGCAACCAGTCCGGCGCCCGTGACGCAGACCTCGACCAGGACCAGCGTCCCGAGCGCGTCCCGCACGTCCGAGGTCGGGACGCCGACCAGGAAGGAGCCGCGCACCCCGGTCGCGGACCGCACGCGGTAGCCGCCCTTTCCCGGCAGGTCCACGGTGTGCGGCTGCCCGTCCCGCACGACCGCGGCCAGCGCCGCCGTCTGCGCCGCGTCGAGCGGGCTCTCGGTCGGCGCGGGCCCGGACGGCTCGAGCTGGGTGCTCGCCGCCGCCCGCCCGACGCTCCCGTCGTCCTCGACGATGGCGCCCACCGTGCCCACGGGCGTACCGCCGCCGGTCACGAAGTCCAGCGGCGGCCGCTGCGGCAGGTCCCCGGGCAGCCGCTCGGCGTCACCGGCCGCCGGCCCGGACGCCCGCATCGCGACGTCCGTCAGCCGCGTGTCCAGCTGCCCGTACAGATAGGTGCGGAACGCGATGGTCGTGACGGCGCCGATCACCGTGCCCACCACGGCGATCAGCACCACGGCGGAGACCACCAGCCGTGTCCGCAGCGACCACGGCCTGCGTGGCCTTGCGTCACTCACCGGGCTTGATCAGATATCCCGCACCGCGGCGCGTGTGGATCATCGGCGGGCGTCCGGCGTCGATCTTCCGGCGCAGATACGAGATGTAGAGCTCGACGACGTTGGCCCGGCCCCCGAAGTCGTAGCTCCACACCCGGTCCAGGATCTGCGCCTTGCTCAGCACACGGCGCGGATTGCGCATCAGATAACGCAGCAGCTCGAACTCGGTCGCCGTCAGATGCACCGGCTGCCCGCCCCGCGTCACCTCGTGGCTGTCCTCGTCGAGGGTGAGGTCACCGACGGTGAGCAGCGACTCGCTCCGCACCGCCGCCGTGCCGGAGCGCCGGATCAGACCGCGCAGCCGTGCCACGACCTCCTCCAGCGAGAACGGCTTGGTCACGTAGTCGTCGCCCCCGGCGGTGAGGCCCGCGATCCGGTCCTCGACGGCGTCCCGCGCCGTCAGGAAGAGCACGGGCACGTCGGGCGCCTCGCGCCGCAGCCGCCCCAGGACGGCGAGCCCGTCCATGTCCGGCAGCATGACGTCCAGCACCACGGCGTCCGGCCGGAAGCCGCGCACCGCACGGACCGCCGCCGCTCCGTCACCGGCGCTGCGGACGTCCCAGCCCTCGTACCGCAGGGCCATCGACAGCAATTCGCTCAGCGGCGCCTCGTCGTCCACGACGAGCACCCGCACGGGGCAGCCGTCGGGCCTGAGCATTTCGGTGCGCCCCCGGGGCGAGATCGTGGTCATGTCTCCAGGCTGTGACCTTGCCCTGAGAGGCTTCTTTCCTGAACCTGTGAATTCCCTGAGAAGGTCGGAGGACGGGCGGCGTGGTGACGGCACACGAATCCTTCTGGGGCCTGCGGCTGCGGCGGACGCTCGCCGGTGACGGCTCGGCCCCGGTGCTCGTCCTGGTCGAGGGCTGTGCCGGTACGGGCAAGAGCCGCCTGGTCCAGGAGTTGACCACGCTCCCGGAGGCGGCGCGGGCGACCTGCCTGCGGTGGGTGTGCGGCGAGTCGGCCGCACCCCCCGAGCTTCCGGACCACGGCCCGGTCCTGCTCGCCGTGGAGGACGTGCACCGCGCGGACGCCGAGGAGTTGGGGCTGCTCCGCCGGCTGCTGGAACAGCCGAGGCCGGGGCTTGCGGCCGTGCTCACCTGCCGCCCGGAGGAGCTGGCCGCCCCCGGCCTGCCCCTGGGCACCCCGCCGCCGCGCTATCCGCCCGAGCTCACCGTCGTGCGGCACCGGGTCCGGCCGTGGAGCGTGGAGGAGGTCCGCCGGGTCACGGCCGCCGCGCTCGGCGAACGCTGCACCGAGGAGGCGGTGGCCCGGCTGCACGAGCGCTCCGGCGGTGTGGCGCAGATCGTGGTCGACCTGCTGGCGGTCCTGCGGGACAGCACCCGGCAGCGGTGCACGGCCGGTGACGTCGACGCCGCGGGAGTGCCCGTACGGCTGGCCGATCTGAGCCTCGGCCGGACGGCCGCCCTGCTGCCCGAGCACCGGCCGGTCGTGTGGGCCGCCGCCGTCCTGGGCGAGCCGGCCGGCCGTGACGAGCTCGTCACCGTCTCCGGACTCGGCCGGTCCCTCGGCCGGCAGGCGCTGCTCGCCGCGCTCGCCGGCGCGGCGCTCACCGAGTCGGACGAGGGCTACGGGCTGCCGGCGCCCCTCGCGGCCCGCGCCGTGCACGAGTCCGTGCCCGGCCCCGTACGGCAGGAGTTGCACGCGCGGGCGGCGGACGTGCTCGCCCGCCGGCAGCCCGTGCCGTGGGCGTCGCTCGCCGGGCACCACCGGGCCGGCGGACGAATACGCGGCTGGCTGCGCGCCGTCGAGCAGGCCGCGCGGGAGGCCGCGGAGTCGGGGCGGCACCAGGAGGCCATCGGGCTGCTCGAACAGACCCTGGACTCCCCCTCGGTACCGCCGCAGACGCGCGCCCGGCTGGCGCCGATGCTGGCCCGCAGCGCGGTCGTCGGACTGCGCTCCGACCAGACCGTCCAGGTGCTGACCCAGATCGTCGACGACGCGGCCCTCCCCGCGGCCGTACGGGGCGAACTCCGGCTCGACCTGGGGCTGCTCCTGTGCAACCAGGTCGGCATGAGCGACAAGGGCTGGCAGGAGCTGGAGCGGGCCGCCGCCGAACTGCGCGAGGCCCGGCCCGACCTGTCCGCGCGGGCGATGTCCGCCCTGGTCATGCCCCACTGGCCCAGATCCTCGCTCGACGTCCACCAGGCGTGGCTCAGGGACGCCACGAGGACCGCCGAGGACAGCGGCGACGAGGCCGCCCGCTCGGCGGTCGCCGCCAACCGGGTCGGCCTCGCCATGAGTTGCGGCGATCCGCAGGCATGGGAGCTCGTCACGGAACTGCCCACGGACAGCCCCGACCCCCGGTCACGGCTGCACGCGGCCCGCGGACTGTGCAACGCGGCCGACGCCGCGCTGTGGCTCGGCCACCACGGGCGGGCGCAGGAACTGCTCGCCGAGGGCATCGACCTGTCCGGCAAGAGCGGCGCCCCCTACACCGAGCACACGGCGCTCGGGACCCGGTTGCGGCTGGAGTGGGTCACCGGACGCTGGGCCGGACTGGCCGACCGGTGCGACAGCTTCGTCGCCTCGACGGCGGCCATGCCGGTGATCAGCGCGGACGCCCGCCTGGTGCGCGGACTGCTCGCGCTGGCCCAGGGGGAGTGGGACTCGGCGCTGTCGTGGCTGTCCGGCGCCGATGCGTCGCCGCGCGACGAGGCCGCGCCGCCGCTCGCCGCCGCCACCTCGGGCGCCCTGATCAGGCTGGCCCTGGCCCGCCAGGAAGTGCCCCATGCTGCCCGGGAGGCGCGCGAGGCCTGGGCGAGAGCGCGGCGGAAGGGCATCTGGGTGTGGGCGGCGAACCTGGCGCCCTGGGCCGTCGAGGCGCTCGCCCGCTCGGGCGACACGGAGGCGGCGCGGGAGGTGATCGCCGAATTCGCCGCCGGCCTGGAAGGCCGCGACGGACCCTGGGCCGAGGCCGCGCTGAGCTGGAGCCGCGCCGCGCTGGCCGAGGCGGAGGGCCGGCACTTCGATGCCGTCCCGCTGTACCGGGAGGCGGCCGCCGGGTACGCGGCCATGCCGTGCCCGTACGCCCAGGCGCTGACCACGGAGGCGGCCGGCCGCTGCGCCCTGAGGGCTGACGGCGCGGAGGGGAGCGGCCACACGGGGGACGCGGCGAAGGCGCAGGCCGTCGCGGACCTGACCGCCTGCACGCGGCAGTTCACCGAGCTGGGCGCCGTGTGGGACGCCGCCCGCGCCCGTGCCCTGCTCCGCTCCCACCGGCCCGCCAAGGAGGCGCGCCCGCCGGGCCGGCCCTCGTACGGGGACCGTCTCTCGCCGCGCGAGCGGGAGGTCGCCGAACTGGCGGGAACGGGGCTGACGAACCGGGAGATCGCGACGACGCTGCATCTCTCCCCGCGTACGGTCGAGCAGCACGTCGCACGCGCCATGCGCAAACTGGGCACCACGTCGCGGCAACATCTTGCGGAAAAGATCGATACGGCTGTCCTGCCGGACGCCGTGGACGCCGTCGCAAACAGTGGTTAAGCGGACCGATCGCCGTACGGGCAGGGGTTAAACAGGTATCCGTAGCGGCACCCATCCGGATAGGCGTGTGACTGATTCCAGCCGTAGGTTCCCTGCCAACCGGCCGGTCGACGGCGCACCCGCAGCGGGGGAGCTGTCATTGCGTCCCGACCGACCGGTGACATGCGCGGCTGAAGGGAGCCGTGTGCGGGTGCCCTCGGCCCACAGGCCGGCAGCCCCGCACCGTGCGTCCCCAACATCCGGACACGAGTGCACCCCGAACCACTGGCGCTCGCGGACCGGGGCTCCCTTCGCCCGCCGCACATGACGGCCGCCCCCTCAACCCCCTGCATCCTGCTGCGGCCACAGGAACGCCTGGT
The DNA here is from genome assembly GCF_025854275.1 of Streptomyces peucetius. NCBI lineage: Bacteria > Bacillati > Actinomycetota > Actinomycetes > Kitasatosporales > Streptomycetaceae > Streptomyces > Streptomyces peucetius. Next base: position 3,884,496 of record NZ_CP107567.1, read on the forward strand.
TTGTCATGAACTGAACTAACTGTGCCTTTGGTTCCTGCTGCCAGGTCAAACCCTCGAAAGGCAATGCCTTGAACGGTTCCAGACGCATACGCATATCCATCCTCGCGGCGAGCTGCACCGCACTGCTCTGCGCGGGCACCGCCACCTCCGTCGCCGCACCCGCCCCGGCGGCACCCGCCCCCGCCCCGGCGGCCCAGGCCGACCAGGCCCCCGTCGAGCGCCTCATCGTCGGCTACAAGTCGATGACCACCGAGGCCAACTCCGACGCCGCCGCGGACAAGGACGCGAAGGCCAAGGGCAAGAAGGCCGGCGAGTCCCTCGGTTTCGAGCGCCGCCTCGGCACCGGAGCCGCGCTGGTCGACCTCGGCGGCGAGCTCGGCAAGAAGGACACCGCCGACGTCATGGCCGCCTTCCAGGCCGACCCGGACGTCGCCTACGTCGTCCCGGACACCCGGATGTACGCCACGGCCGTCGAGCCCAACGACACCGAGTACAACCGCCAGTGGGACCTCTTCGAGGCCCGGGCCGGCATGAACGTCCCCGGCGCCTGGGACAAGGCGACCGGCGAGGGCGTCAACGTCGCCGTCATCGACACCGGCTACGTCTCCCACTCCGACCTCGCCGCCAACGTGATCGCGGGATACGACTTCATCTCCGACCCGTTCATGGCCAACGACGGCGGCGGCCGCGACAGCAACGCGGCCGACCCGGGCGACTGGATGAACCGCGGCGAGTGCGGCACCGACCAGAACGGTCAGCCGGTCCCGGCACGCGACACCAACAACTCCTGGCACGGCACGCACGTCGCCGGCACCATCGCCGCCACCACCGGCAACAGCAAGGGCATCGCCGGCATCGCGTACAACGCGACCGTCCAGCCCGTCCGCGTGCTGGGCAAGTGCGGCGGCACCACGGCCGACATCATCGACGCCATCACTTGGGCGTCCGGCGGTTCCGTGGCGGGCGTGCCCGCCAACGCGAACCCGGCCGACGTCATCAACATGAGCCTCGGCGGCGGCGGCGCCTGCGACTCGGGCACCCAGAGCGCCATCAACGGCGCGGTGAACCGCGGCACGACCGTCGTCGTGGCGGCCGGCAACAGCAACGCCAACGCGGCCAACTTCAACCCGGCCAGCTGCAGCAACGTCATCACCGTCGCCGCCTCCGACCGCGAGGGCAACCGCGCCTCCTACTCCAACTACGGCAGCGTCGTCGACATCACCGCCCCCGGCGGCGAGACCGCGGTCAGCTCCACCAACGGCATCTGGTCCACGCTGAACACCGGCACCCGCAGCGTCGGCAGCGAGAACTACGTGGCGTACCAGGGCACCAGCATGGCCGCCCCGCACATCGCCGGCCTCGCCGCGCTGATGAACCAGACCGGCCCGTCGCTGACCCCGAGCCAGATCGAGTCGGCGATCAAGACCAACGCCCGTACGCTGGCCGGCTCCTGCTCCGGCGGCTGCGGCGCCGGCCTCGCCGACGCGGCGGCCACCCTCGGCGCCGGCGGTGGCGGCGGCGAGGAGCCGCCCACCGGCAACGTGTTCACCAACTCCGCCAATGTGAACATCTACGACAACGCGACGGTCACCTCGTCGATCGCGGTCAGCGGCATCAGCGGCAACGCCCCCTCCGCCCTCAAGATCGACGTCGACATCAAGCACACCTACCGCGGTGACCTCAAGGTCGAGATCGTCGCCCCCAACGGCGCCTCCGCCGTACTGAAGAACACCAGCTCCGGCGACAGCGCGGACAACGTCATCACCACCTACACGGTCGACGCCTCCGGCGTGGCCGCGAGCGGCACCTGGAAGCTGCGGGTCACCGACGCCTACAGCGGTGACACCGGCTACATCGACTCCTGGAGCCTGACCTTCTGACAGGTCCACACCTCCAGGCCGTATCAGGGGCCTGCCGATGTCGAGGAGGGCATCGGCAGGCCCCTGCGCCATTCGCCACCGGCTCCGCCACCGCCACCGGCTCCGGCTCCGCCACCGGCTCCGCCACCGGCTCCGGCTCCGGCTCCGGCTCCACAGCAACAGGCGCGCTTCGCTGCTCGATCCCGGGCAGCGGGCGCGCCTCGGCTGTTCGCCCCCCAGCAGCGGGTGCGCGCCGTCGTCACTCGTTCCCGAGCAGCAGGCGCGCGCCGTTGTCGTGGCAGACGGCCCGCAGCCAGTCGTCCCCGAGCCCCAGCCTCTCCAGCACCACCAGCTGATGCGCATACGGGTACGGGATGTTCGGGAAGTCCGTGCCCAGCACGATCCGGTCCCCCAGATCCGCCAGCCGCCCGCGCTCGGTCCCGGGGAACGGCGCGAACGCCTCGCTGAAGTCCGTGAACGCCATCGTCGTGTCCAGCCGGACCTCCGGGTAACGCTCCGCCAGGGCGAGGAAGTCGCCGTACTCGGGCATCCCCATGTGCGCCACCACCAGCCGCAGCCGCGGATGGCGCGCCAGCACCCGGCCGACCGGCTCCGGGCCCGTGTACTTGCCGGGCGCCGGGCCGGAACCGCAGTGCATCACCACCGGTACGCGCGCCTCCGCCAGCAGGCCCCAGGCCGGGTCCAGCAGCGGATCACCCGGGTCGTACGCCCCGACCTGGAGGTGCGACTTGAAGATCCGCGCCCCGCCCTCGACGGCCTCCCGCACATAGCCGGCCACCCCTTCCTCGGGGAACAGCGTCGCGGTGTGCGCGCAGTCCGGTGTCCGCGCGGCGAAGTCCGCCGCCCAGCCGTTGAGCCAGGCCGCCATGCCCGGCTTGTGCGGATAGAGCATCGACGTGAAGGCCCGCACGCCGAAGTCGCGGAGCAGCCCGACACGTTCCTCCTCCTCGTGCCGGTAGGTGATCGGCCACTCCATGCCGGTCATGGGGCCGACGGCGTCGAAATAGGCCCAGACCTTCCTCAGCACGCGCTCCGGCATGAAGTGGGTGTGCACGTCCACGAGCCCGGGCAGCCCGAGCCGCTGCCAGAACTCCCGTACCTCTGCGGCCTCTCCCGGGGTCCGGGCTTCCACCGTCTCCGGGGCCCGGGCTTCCGCCGTCTCTGGGCTCTGGGCTCCTCGGTCGCCCGCCGCCTCACTCCCGTTCAAAGCTGTGACTCCGCTCGACCTTGGCCACATGCACGCTGTAGCTCTCGTACCACTCGGCGCGGCCGCGCCGCTGCGCCGCCCGGTGCTCGCTGTTCCGCTGCCAGAGCGCGATCGCCTCTTCGTCCCAGTTCCTCCATGCGCTCGGCGGTCTCCGCGTATCCGTCGACGGCGGGCCGCTGCACGGAGGTGAAGACCACGGCGTAGTAGGGCGGCTCGACGTCCGCCACAGATCCGATGCTCATGAACCCCACCTTCCGGCGCGGGGGACGGCGACGTCCAGAGTGATCGTCGAAAGGGATCCAAGGCTTTGCCGTCCGCCGGCGCCTCGTCACAGCCGCCACACCCGGCCACCGCCCTCAGCTGATGCGTCACAGCCGCCGCGTCAGAAGAGCCCGTCCTGCGTGCCCTCGTCCCGTACATCCGCCGTGGGCACGCTCACTCCCGCCGTCGCGTCGGCCCCGACCAGCCCCCAGCCGGTCATCAGCCGGGTGTCGACGACGACGACCCCCTCCGTGGCCGTCCTCAGATGCAGATCGGGCCCGGCCGCCGCGACCAGCCGGCCCGCCACCACACCGCCGTCCACCAGCTCACGCACCACGGCCGTCGCCGCGGGCAGCCCCTCGAGCCCGAACACCCCGGCGTGATCGACCGCCTCGAACGGGACCGGCTCCAGGGCCTCCGCCCACCCCGACAACGCGAGCGCCCGTGCATGCAGCGCCTCGACCTCGGCGGCACGCTCCTCCGCGCTGCCCGGCAAGGCGGCCCGCACCGCGCGCTTACGGGCGTACGGGATCCGGTCCGGCACGTCGAGCGCGGCACGCAGCAGTTCCTCCGTACGCCGCGCTGCCATCAGCGGCCCCCGCCCCAGCCAGGCGAACACCACGGCCCCCTGCTCCAGCAGCCGCGCCGCCCCGCGCTGCTCCGCGGTGATCCCGACCTTGACCATGCCCGGTCCGAACCACGCCAGATACACCCGGTAGACGCGTGGATCGTCGGGCACGGCGTCCGCGGCCACGGAATGCGCCCGGTCCAGGCGCGCGCACTCGGGGCACCGGGCCTGCGTCGCCCGCCCGGGGACCTGTGCACGCAGCGGGCAGGCGTTCCCCCGCGCCCCCGTGCACCGGCGCACACCCTCCGCCCGGAAGCCCAGCTCCTTGCCCGGGAGGAGCGGACTGACACGTCCGCCTTCCCACTCGAGCACCCCGATCCGCGCCTCGGGCGGCCACCTGACCCCCGCACACCGCCACATCACCGCACCCGTGCTTCCACCGAGACCCGCATCCATCCATCCTGTCGGAACCGGCGGCCCTGTCGGAACCGGCGGCTCCGGGCTGCCGGATCGGACACCGCGACCGCAGGGCGCAGGCGGCTTTCGCCCCGGCCCCGCCGATTCCACTGATCTACGCTGACGATCTTGACGGGCCGCCACGCGCACGGCGTAGCGGCGGCCCCGGGTCCCGTTGTTCTCCCTGCGAGGCTTCATGCGCTTCTCCACCGCCCTTCGCACGCACGCGGCCGTGCCGGCGTTCCCCGTGCTGGGCCTCTTCTTCTGCTTCGTCTTCCTCACGACGACCCGGAACATCGAGCGGCTCATCGCCGTGCCATGGCCCGCACAGGCCGCGTCGTACGCCGTGCACGCCCCGGTCCCGATGGCCGCCGCGGCCGCGGCGGCCCTGGCTGCGGTGGAGGCGACACGGCTTCGCGCCCTCGGCACCTGGGAGCTGGGTGCCGCACGCGCCACCTGGCGCATCGCGGTCCGACCGGTCCTCGTCACCGTACTGTCCCTGACGGTCCTGACCGCCGGCGTCACGGCAGGAGGGCTGTGGGTAGTCGGCGTCCTTCCCGACCTGTACGTGCTGCAGCTGATGGGGATCGTCGTCGTCCTGCTCACCGCGCACGCGGTCATCGGGTTCGTCATCGGCCGGCGGCTCCACGCGATGTACGCCGCGCCGCTCGTAGCCGTGTTGATCTTCGTCGGCATCAGCTTCCCACTGGGGACGGACAGCCACTGGGCGCACCATGTCACCGGGTCCATCGGCTGGGTGGGGTTCGGGGAGGCGTACTCGCTGTCCATGACGGTGGCCGCGGTCCTGCCGACGGTCTGTCTGGCGCTTGCCTGCGTCGTCCTGGCGGGCCCCCGGCGCATCCGCGTCACCTCCGTCGCCGCCTCCCTGGTGATCGCGGCGGGCGGCCTGCTCGGCGCATACGGCATCACCAAGGACTGGCAGGCGATCGCTCCGGCCGCCACGGGCCTGGCCCCGGTCACCTGCGTGGGGAGCACGCCCGAGGTCTGCCTGCCGTCCGCCGGCGCCGGGCACATCAGGGACATTCAGACCGAACTCGGCGAGATGACAAGCCGATTGCAGGCCAGGGGGATCATCGCCGAGAAGCCCGCCCGCATCACCGACCTCACCGTGGCCGATGTCCGGCGGACCGACACCGGCGGAGCGGAGTGGACACTCGACCTCGTGCCCGGTGACACGGACCGGGTCCTCCGGGAGAACATCGCCATCGCCGTCGTCGGGACGCCTTGCGCGGCACCGGACTGGAACGCCCTGCACCACAGCACCCTCTGGGTCGCCCGGACCACCGGTGTGGAGGGCGAGTACCTCGCCTGGCTGTCGCGTGAGACCCAGGGGTTCAGCCAAGGGCAGAGCAGAGAACAGCTCCTCGCCGAAATGGCCAGGGTGGACGGTCTTCCACCGCAGGAGCAGCGGACCTGGTACACCGAGCGGCTTCGGCAGGCCTGCCGGGCAGGTCGGTGAACATGATCTGGTGGCTGCGCCAGCGGGGCGCCCTCGGCCTGCTGCCCGGTGCGCTGCTCGGCTTCGCCCTGGGCGTCGGACTCACCCTGAACGTGGCCCTCGTGTTCCCCGCGTTCCTGGGGAACTACGCGATGGCGACGGAGCTGAGCAACTTCCTCTGCCTCATCCCCTGCGTCGCTCTGATCGTCTGCCTCGAACGGCGGGTGCCCTCGGTGGAACGGTCCGCCGTCCGCCGGCTCGACGCGCGCGACATCACGCTGGTGTCCGGCTTCGCGCTCCTGGCGTCGGTGCTGGCCCTGGCCATGTTTCCCCTCGGCACGGAGGCGATGTGGACGGCGGCACGGAACAACCTGCTCTTCTGTGGACTCGCCCTGGGCGCATGGCCGCTGCTCGGACACCGCGCGACCCTGCTCCCCGTCCTGTGGATGATTCACTCCATGTTCGTCGGGGGCCGGAGCCACGGCGATCCTTACCCCTGGGTGATCGTCACGGAGGAGGCCCGCGTCGCACAGGCCGCCGCAGGCGCCGCTGTTGTCTTTCTGGCGGGGATTCTCTCCCTCGTCTGCTTCGCACCGAGGACCGACCGATGACTCTGCTGCTCGACCGCGTCACCTTCAGCCATCGCCGCTGGGTCCGCCCTGTACTGAACCGCCTCACCTACGAGGTCCCCGGTCAGGGCCTGACGATCCTGCTCGGCCCCAACGGGGCGGGCAAGTCCACGACGATGGCTCTGCTCGCGGGCACGGTCCTGCCGAAGGCCGGCAGAGTCGTGTTCAGCGGCTCCGACCTCACCTCCGCGAGCCGTGCATACCGCCGCCACGTGGCCTGGCTGCCCCAGCGAGTACCCACGTCACGGCAGTTGACCGCTCGCGAGTACGTGGCATACGTCGCCTGGCTGAAGGGCGAGAGCCGCTCCCGTGCCTGGGAACGCGCCGAGGCCGCCCTCGACCGGGTCGGCCTCGCCGAGGAGACCGGGCGAAAGACGGCCAGGCTCTCCGGGGGACAGCTCCGCCGTGTCGGCATCGCCTGCGCCCTCGCCCACGACGCCCGCGTCATCCTGCTGGACGAACCGACGGCCGGGCTCGACCCCCACCAGCGCACCGTCTTCCGTGACGTACTGCGGGAGATCGCGGCGCAGACCCCGGTGCTCATGTCCACACACGACATCGTCGACCTGGCCGACGAAGCGGACACCGTCGCACTCATGGACGGCGGCCGCGTCCTTCACCACGGCGACACCCGGAGCTTCCTGACCCACGCCGCCCCCGAAGCCGTACCGGCCCGCCGGGCCGAATCGGCCTACACCGCCCTCATCCACCCGAACGCCTCCCGCTGACCGCGCGACGCCCACCGGCAGGCACGTCGCGGTAGCGGTAGCCGGTGGGCGTGATCGCGGACGCCGTGTGGCGCCGACCGGATGCCCGCACGCGGGTTGCCGTCACCCACTGCCGGACACCTGCGGTCGCTGTGGTTGCGGTACCGCGCTGCCGTACAGCTCTGGGCCCGGCGGGGACTGCTCAGGATGCCGATCGATTGCCACGCCCGGTAGTTGATACTCGGGAGCGCGGCCCGTCGGACAATTCAACTGTGGTCCGGTCCCCCGCGTGATACTCCTACCCGCTATGGGCGATCTTGTGACATCACGACTCATCCTTCATCCGATGACCGTCAGCGAGGCTGAGCGAGTGGTGGAAGGCGAGCCGGACGGCGGCGCCCGATGGGCGCCCGGGGTATCCGATCGATGGGGACGTGGCCGCCGCTAAGCGCTTCCTGGCCACCTGCGCGAGTACCGGTGATCCCCGACCGTTCGGCAACTACGCGATCCGTCGCCGCGAGGACGGTCAGGTGATCGGCGGTGTGGGTTTCCACGGCCCTGCGGACGAGGACGGCAGTGTCACCATCGGTTACGGCCTCATCCCGTCAGCGCGAGGCAAGGGATACGCCTCCGAAGCCCTTCGCGGACTGCTGCTGTTTGCACGGGCACGCGGCGTCACTTGCGTGAAGGGCGACACAGACCACGACAACACCCCGTCCCAGCACGTCATGATGGCAGCCGGCATGCGGCCGGCCGGAGAAGACGAACGTGTCAGGTACTTCGAGATCACCTGGACCGGCACGACGGCGAATACGGACTCACACTCCGTCGAAGAAGTGACTTGATCTCCTACTGAACCACGCACATGGGACAGTGCACCCGGAGGCAGCGATGGCTCCCCACCCGGCTCGTGATCCTGACCAACGAACTGCCGCACTTCGGCGACGCCTCCGGGGTCATCGCCCGCCGCTTCGTCGTGCTCAACATGACAGTCTCCTGGCTCGGCAAAAAGGACATCGGCCTGACCGGCGAGCTCGCCGCCGAGATACCCGGCATCCTCAACTGGGCCCTCGAAGGGCTCGCCCGCCTGAAGCGCACCGGCCGGGGCGCCGACGCTCGCACGATCACGGCGACGCTCGGACACAGCGCGATCACCAGACCCTCGACACCCACGCGCACGTGATGCAGACGACCTTGCACGCGGCCGCCGAGCGAATGGATGACGCGCTCGGAGTGAACGAGCCGGACGAGATTGACGGGGGAGACACCGAGCCGGACGCCGCCGCCCGAGTCCGTCGGCGGGGACGTTGATGTCACTCGCTGATGTCAGAAGCCCCCCGGGATGATCCCGGGGGGCTTCTGAACTGTGTGCACTCGGCAGGATTCGAACCTGCAACCTTCTGATCCGTAGCTCTAGCCGGATCGATCAGCGACGGCCATACCTGCCGTTCCAAGGCCCCGGAGGGACGGTGGCGGACAGGGGCGGTTGCTGTGGTTGCGGTACTGCGCTGCTGTACACCTACCACTAAGCGCCGGTCTTGCCACTCGGGCGAGCCATCCCGCGATAGATCACCCAAAGGCTGACGAGAACCAGGAGTGCTCCGCCGATCGGCCATGCCACGGATCCGCCATCGCGGTAATCCCTGATGCCGATCGCAAGGAGGAGGGCGGACGGGATCAATCCTGCCCAGTCGAGAGCTCTGCTCAGTCTTGTGGCGATCGAGGACTCATTCACGGTCTGATCCTGGCAGGCGCTCGGGTCCTTCACCAGACACGAGCGGGCTGCAGGCGCATCCTCAACGGCGCGGTGCGCCGGTCTGGTGCACCAGTTCGGAAGATCCCGTAACCGGATGTCGACTGACCTGGTGGGACGTTGACCTCGGCGTTCTCAAGTCGTTAGCCGACGTTCCCCGTTGGTCCCCGCCTGTTACTGCTCGATCGGGCACGCAGAGGCACGTGTGGCGCTCTCCGGTCCTTCCAGGCTGGGCGTTGCTCACGGTGGTCAGGCAGTCCTAGTCGGCGGTCAGGTCGCCTGTCCCGAGGGGCGCACGCGTCCTTCCCTCACTCCCGATCTAAGAGTCAGAAGGCGTCTCGGTGGTGCCCAGGCGTTTGGTCTGCGCGTCGTACTCCTTCAGGACCTCCCGAAGGTGCTCAAGTGCCTCCTCGGGGATGTCCGGGGGAGCGGAGTCGGTTACGTACCGGGCCGCCGCCACCAGCGCGGCCATCTCGTAGGCGTGGGACGTGACGCGCAGTACGCCGGGCCGGGCCCACTCGAGCTGCATCATCCGGCCGTTGACTGGATGTATTCCTTGATCTGCTCCAGTTCCTTGGCGAAGTCGTCGTAGTCCTCGCGGATGCCGTTGATGTACGCGCTCCAGCCCAGACTGGTCTTGGCGTAGTGGACGGCTTCCTGGATCTCCTCGTCCGTGGCGCCGAAGAGCTTCGCGGCCTCGGTGTGGAAGAGGGTGCAGTAGTGGCACTTCGTCTCGGAGTGCAGGCCCACCCCGATGAGTTCCTTGTACTTGTTCGGGATGAGCGTTTCCCCGAGTTCAAGCTTCTTGAAGATCGCCCACTCATGTTCCAGCAGGTCATCCGGTACGCGGGAGAAGAAATGCGGAACGAGTCCCAGCGTTTCCTTGATCTCCGCCTCGACCTCGCCGCGGTTTCGGCCAGCCATCCTGACCACTGCCTCTCACTCACGCGAATATGTGGCGTATGTCTAATTTTATTCCAAAAGGAGCATGCAGCGACCCGTGGGTAGGCCTGCTCCACAACTGCGTTGCTCCCCCGCATCTCGGCCACTGGCGCGCTTAGGTTCCCTGCGTGGCTCATCTGGCCGTCGCCGTCGCCGCGTCCATGGCCTGCAGGCATGCCATGTGGTCGGTGTAGCCGCTTTGGGCGGGAGCTGCCATGGGGGGAGAGATCGGGGCCCGTAAGTTTCCGGCGAGTCGGGCAGTCTGTGGACCTGCCCGCAATAGCGCGATGTGGGCCCCGATGTCGTTCTTCGCCACCTTGAAGAACGAGCTGATCGGCACCCAGCCCTGGCCGAGCAGGTCCGCCGCCCACACCGCGATCTTTGAGTGGATCGAGGGCTGGTACAACTTGCACCGACTGCACAGCAGCCTCGGCTACCGCAGTCCCGCCGACTACGAGACCGCACTCGCAGCCTGACCACCACACCGATGGTGTCCGTCAAAGCGGAACAAGCTCACGGGCAGTGTCTTGGTCTTGTCGAGGTGTCGCAGCCCCACATTCGAGGCCCCAGGGTTCCTGTAACACCCGGCCCCGCGCCACTCAGACCCGGGATACGCGAGCGGACAGGGCCGGAACCGCGCAGACACACACAGTGCCTGAGTGCAGGCTGGGTCGGCTCCTCGTCGTAGCCTGGAAGTAAGCCCTCAGGGAGCCCGTTGATGGCGACGAGCGCGGCGTGCCCGGACCGGTGTGGGTGGCGATCGACCTGTCGGATCGCTCAGCGCACGCCGCTGGCCGGGCTGCTCCACTCGCTCATCTGCTCGCGGTGCCGTTGCGCCCCGTACCTCTTCTACGGAGTGAGTTCGGCGGAGGCGCCGGGACGATGGCCGTGGTCTGTTCACGCCTTGTCGCGCAGGTCCGCCGACACACTGCGGGCGTGCCGGTGCAGCCGGTGGTTCGCCAGGGCCAGGACGGCGCCGACTCGTGCGGCGCGCTTGCGGGTAGGGCGGCGGGTCTGTTCCGTGATCGCGGCGTACGGCAGGCAACAGACAGGCAGCGGTCGCCGGGACGCCGTTTCGTCGGGCCTGGTGCGGGTCAGCCGTGTGCCCTTCCTGATGATTCGAACCATTCCGGAGCTGCCCTACCGCCGCGTCCTGTGCGCAGTCGATGGGACGTGGGACTCACCGGACTCGGAACACCTTGTCGTGCACGCCTGCGTTGTGCCGGGAGAGTTCGTGCTGGTGATGCGGGGCGTGGACGCGGGTGGAATCGCCGAGCTGCGTCGTGCGGCCGTCGCTCAGCCCCGGTCGTCCATCGAACGCGTGGCGGCTACGCTGCGACCGCGTCCCCCGCAGGTCGTCGTCACTGCTGGGTGCCCGCGGACGGCTCTGGCCGACCTGGCAGGACACTACGGCGCGGATCTTGTCGTCGTCGAAACGGGTGGCCGCTCACGACTCGGCCATGCCCTGTTCGGCAGCGTGGCACAGGAGGTGATGGCGCGGGCACCGTGCGATGTCCTCGCCGTCGCCGTCCCTGTCGTTCCGCCATGACCATGCCCCCGCAGGCGCAAGCTCTCGCTCCTGGTCACCGGCACAGCAGACCGTCCCCTTCGTGAACGGCCCCGGCCTATGGAAATGCATGGCTTTGCCCTCTTCGCCGCCGTCCTCGCCCTGGCTGCTGCCGTGGGGCTGGTGGCCACGTGGCTGCGGCAGCCGCTGATCGTCGCGTTCATCGGCGTGGGCATCCTCGTCGGGCCGACGGGCGTGGGGTGGGTGGAACCGGAGGAAGCCCTCGAACTGCTTGCTCAGCTGGGTATCGCGGTGCTGCTGTTCCTCGTGGGCCTGCGGCTGGACCTTCACCTGATCCGCACCACCGGGCCGATCGCCCTGGCCACGGGGCTGGGGCAGGTGGTGTTCACCTCGGTGATCGGCTATCTGATCGCCATTGCCCTCGGTATGGACACCGTCACAGCGATCTACGTCGCGGTCGCGCTGACGTTCTCCTCCACGATCATCATCGTGAAGCTGCTGTCCGACAAACGGGAGCTGGAACAGCTTCACGGCCGTATCGCGGTCGGGTTTCTCATCGTCCAGGACATCGTCGTCGTCCTGGTGATGATCGCTCTGACGGCCGTCGGTCAGCAGTCCGGGGACGACGTGGCCTCCGACATCCTCGGCGTCTTCGCCAAGGGCCTGGGCCTCCTCGCCGGCATTGCGGTCCTCATGCGCTGGGTGCTGCCCTGGCTGCTGCACCACATCGCCCGGTCGCAGGAGCTCCTGGTCCTCTTCGGTGTCGCATACGCCGTGCTCGTCGCCGCGGTGAGCGACTGGCTCGGCTTCAGTACCGAGGTCGGCGCCTTCATAGCAGGGGTCTCCCTGGCGACGACCCCGTACCGCGACGCGCTGGGCGCCCGCCTGGTCAGCCTGCGCGACTTCCTGCTGCTATTCTTCTTCCTCGAACTCGGAGCCCGGCTGGAGTTCACCAACGCCGGTCAGCAGATCACCGAAGCGGCGATCTTCTCGGTCTTCGTCCTCATCGGCAACCCCCTCATCGTCGTCGCGATCATGACCCTCATGCGCTACCCCGTCCGCGTCGGCTTCCTCGCCGGCCTGACCGTCGCCCAGATCTCCGAGTTCTCCCTCATCCTGGCCACACTCGGCCTCTCCCTCGGTCATATCACCGGAGCGACCGTCAGCCTGATCACGGTGGTCGGTCTGATCACGATCGGCGGTTCCACCTACCTCATCCACTACTCCCACCAGATCTACGCCCGCCTCGAACGCTGGCTGAACAAACTCGACCGGACCGACCGCCGCAAGTCCGCCGAACCCGCCGGTGCTCATGCGGATTACGACGTCATCCTCTACGGCCTCGGTCGCTTCGGCGGGCTCCTCGCGACCGAACTCGCGCAGGCCGGCCACCGGGTCCTTGCGGTCGACTTCGACCCGCACCGCGTGGCACGCAACGTCCGCCCCGGTGTCACCGCCGTGTTCGGCAGCGCGGAGGACGTGCACTTCCTGGAGAGCCTGCCGCTGTCCCGCGCCCGCTGTGTGGTCAGCGCCATTCCATTGCTCGACACCAATAGAGCGCTGCTTCACGCACTGCGTCATCACGAGTACCGGGGCAGGACAGCACTCACGGCCCACACGCCACGCGATGCCGAAGCGCTCCAGGCGGAGCCCGGAGCGGATCTCGTTTTCCAGCCGTTCGTCTACGCCACGACGAGTGCCGTCGAGGCGCTGCGTAATCTCCTGGGACCCGAGGGCGGGACCGACGGCGACAGACGGGGCTCAGCCTGACCATCGGGGCGCAGTGGTCCGCGCAGCATCCTGGTCACAGCCGTGGAGCAGGCCGTGACCACTGCGGTTGTGTCATGGAGCTCAGACGGCAGTACGCGGCGCGGGCGTGCCGCAGACGGGCGTACAGGGTGCCCACACCTGCCGCGAGGAGGAGCAAGCCGAGCCGCTTCCAGTCGTCCTGGACGGCCCAGGAGAACCGGCCCAGCGGTGGTAGGGCGAAAAGGCTGAAGAACGCCCAGCAGACCAGTGCGGTGCCGGGGGCGGCGGTGAGACGCGCGGACAGCCCCAGCACGGCGCAGAGCGCGCTCAGGGCGACAAGGTCAAGCCAGGGGTCGCCCTGGTCGTCGAGCAGATTGTGGGCCGCGATCACCGTCGGTGCGCAGACCGCAGCGGCGAGCCACGTCACCGATGTGTGCACCGGCTCCGGCACCGGCCTCGGGCCGACACCGATCAGCCTCCACTGGATCACCTGCCCGCTCCTTCACGTATGCCGATCCTTCATCAGGGCCATCGACATGATGCACGGACCGCGCAGAACCGATCGCCCGCGTTGGCGTAAAGAACGTGCCCGTCGCGGCTCGAGTTCGGCGACTGTCACAAAGCGGCCAAGGGTGGCCCTCCGGCCAAGGAGATGCCCGTGCCCTTGGCGTGCCGGCACCAGCCGGCATGAGGGAATTTATGGCGAATCGGGCATTTCGGTGCCCAGGTAAAGTAATTGCCAAGACGGCATCCCTATATGACTCGTCTCTGAATCCGCGTCATTCATGGCCAAGGAGTTCCGCTGTGCCCGCTCCGCGTATGAGCAGTACGCCACTGCCCGGGATCGGGGTCCGTTACGACCTCACGACCCGTGAGGATCGCCGCCTGTCGGTGGTTGCGCACCGCGAGGGCGGGCGCATCCTCAGTGCCTACCGCCGTGACGATCCCGACGAGTGCGCCCTGGCGGTGAAGCTGACGGCCGGTGAAGCGGAGGCGCTGATCGACGCGCTGATGCCGTCGCACCACAGTCCGAACCTGTTGTCCACGACGGACCTGGGGCTGGTCGCGGAGCGGGTCGAGTTGTCGTCGACCTCGTACTGGAACGGCCGGCACCTGGGTGACACGCGGATGCGGACCGAGACGGGCGTCTCTGTCGTGGCCGTCCTGCGGAGGGCCGAGGCCATCCCCTCTCCGGGGCCGGAGTTCCGGCTCTCCGGCGGGGACACGCTGATCGTCATCGGCACCCGCGAAGGCGTCGATGCCGCCGCGGCGATACTCAACAGGGAGTGACCGTGCACTCGTCCGCCATCTTTCTCATCGAGTTCGGTGCGATCATCCTCGGCCTCGGCCTGCTCGGCCGTATCGCCGGACGGCTGAAGTTCTCTCCCATCCCGCTCTACCTGCTGGCCGGCCTCGCCTTCGGAAAGGGCGGGCTGCTGCCGATGGGCGCGAGCGAGGAGTTCGTGGCGATCGGCGCCGAGATCGGCGTCATCCTGCTCCTGCTGATGCTCGGTCTGGAGTACACCGCCAGCGACCTGGTCTCCAACCTCAAGACGCAATACCCGGCCGGTCTGGTCGACTTCACTCTCAACGCCCTGCCAGGCGCCGGGATGGCGTTGCTGCTCGGGTGGGGGCCGGTCGCCGCCGTTGTCCTGGCCGGCGTCACCTGGATCTCCTCGTCCGGCGTCATCGCCAAGGTGATGGGTGACCTCGGCCGTCTCGGCAACCGCGAGACCCCGGTCGTCCTGAGCATCCTGGTCCTCGAAGACCTCGCCATGGCCGTCTACCTCCCCATCATCACCGCCCTACTGGCCGGGGTGAGCCTGGCCGCCGGCAGCCTCACCCTCGCCATCGCCCTCGGCGTCGCCGGACTGGTGCTGTTCCTCGCACTGCGGTACGGACGGGTCATCTCCCGCTTCGTCTCCAGCGACGACCCCGAGAAGCTCCTCCTCGTCGTCCTCGGCCTCACCCTGCTGGTCGCCGGCATCGCCCAGCAGCTCCAAGTCTCCGCAGCCGTCGGCGCGTTCCTCGTCGGCATCGCCCTGTCCGGCGAGGTCGCCGAGGGCGCCCACAATCTGCTCAGCCCCCTCCGGGACCTGTTCGCGGCCGTGTTCTTCGTCTTCTTCGGCCTGCACACCGACCCGGCCAGCATCCCGCCCGTCCTGCTCCCCGCTCTCGCCCTGGCCGTGGTGACGGCCGGCACGAAGATCGCCACCGGGTACTTCGCGGCCAAGCGCGCGGGAATCTCGGCGAAGGGCCGCTGGCGTGCCGGTGGCACGCTGGTGGCACGCGGCGAGTTCTCCATCGTCATCGCGGGCCTCGCCGTCACCGCGGGCATCGAACCCGCCCTCGGGCCGCTGGCCACCGCCTACGTTCTGATCCTCGTCATCATCGGCCCGCTCACCGCCCGCTACACCGAGCCCATCGCCACACGGCTCACCGGCCGCAACCGCCGCTCCGGTATGGAGGGGGGAGGCGCTCCGCCGAAGGAAGAAATGCTCCACCCAGTGGAAGACGGCACCGGCGGCCGGGCGTGATCACGGCATGGGCGAGGAGTCCTGGGCAACGTGCACAGGCCGCGGCACCGTACTTGTCCTGGCGGCTGTGGCGATCTACCTCGGCAGATGCCTGGGTTCGCCAGGCATCTGCCCCGGACCCTGAACCGCGTCACGGCCCGCAGGCGGGGAGCGAAGAGCATCCCGTCTCCAGCGCCGCCGTTCTCACTCTTCTGATCGTGACGTGGCCCCTGAGCGCACCGTTCCTTGCTTGGCGCGTCAGCGCCGGGCAAGGCGGCCGTCCTTGAACGTGACGACGCAGTGGGTCAGTCCGCGCCCAGGAGTTCCTCCCTCAACCGGCCGCGATGATCGCCCCCGGTCGTCCGAACCCGATTACCCTCCGTCTGGATCACTGTCACCACACCATCAGCATGGCGTTCTCCACCGCACCGCACTCGGTGCACACCACCGGACACCGCTCCGCCGGATCACCCGCGTGCATGCATACGCGCCCTCCCGGCCGCCTGGAACGGGAGACGTCACCCCTGCTGTCGCCTTCAACCGGTAGGTGTGTCATGGGGCAGGGGATCGCCGGTTTCGCCGAGCCAGCGGGCGAGCTTCCCGCGCCGTCCCACGGCCCGTAGCCGCCGTTCGGCCGCGTCGCGTACGTCCGGTGTCGTGATCAGCAGGAGCTCGTCTCCGGCACGCAGGACGGTGTCCGGGCGGGGTACGAGGGTGGTGCCTTCACGCAGGATCAGCGTGAGCACGGTCGGGGGCGGGAGGCGGAGTTCGAAGGCCGCGACGCCGTGGAGCCGGGACTTGTCGGGAACGGTGAGGGTGAGCAGGTCGGCGCCCAGGACGTCCAGCGGCGCGGTCTCGACCTGGGCGTCCCGCAGTGCGTCGGCGCGGGTGAGGCGGAGCAGGCGGGCCATGGCCGGGAGGCTGGGGCCCTGGACGAGGGTGAACAGGACGACGAGTACGAAGACGATGTTGAGGAGCCGGTCCGCGTCCTCGACGCCGGCGACGATGGGGAACGTGGCGAGGACGATCGGAACCGCGCCGCGCAGCCCGGCCCAGGACATGAACGCCTGCTCGCGCCACGGCAGCCGGAAGGGAAACAGGCACACCAGGACGGAGACGGGCCGTGCGGCCAGCAGCAGCACGAGCCCGACGACCACGGCGGGGAGGACGGCGGCGGGCAGTTCGCTGGGCGTGACCAGTAGGCCGAGCATGACGAACAGGCCGATCTGCGCCAGCCATCCGGCGCCTTCCGCGAAGGAGCGGGTGGCCGCGCGGTGCGGGAGCTTGGCGTTGCCGAGAACGAGGCCGGACAGGTAGGCGGCGATGATGCCGCTGGCGCCCGCAGCGCCACCGGCTGCGAAGGCGACGATGCCGAAGCCGACGGTCGCCAGTGGGTAGAGCCCGGTGGCGGGGAGCGCGATGTGCCGCAGGGCCGCAGCGCCCAGCCGGCCGATGACGAGCCCGAGCAGGGCGCCCACGACGAGTTGGTAGAGGACGTTGCCTGCGATGTGGGCCGGGTCGGGAAGGTCCGCGGCGGCGGTGCTGAACACCAGGACGAGGATGATCGTCGGTGCGTCGTTGAATCCGGACTCGGCCTCCAGCAGGCCAGTGACCTTCTGCGGGAGCGGCAGGGCGCGCAGTACGGCGAAGACGGCGGCGGCGTCGGTGGAGGACACGATCGCGCCGAGCAGCAGGGCCAGGTGCCAGTCCATGCCGAGCAGCCAGTGTGCGCCGGCCGCCGTGACCAGGACCGACAGGGCCACGCCCGCGGTGGCCAGGAAACCGGCCGGCAGCAGCAGCCGCCGGACGTCGCTCCACTGGGTGGTCAGGCCGCCCTCGACAAGGATGACGGCGAGTGCGGCCGTGCCGAGGGACTGGGCGAGCGCCGCGTTGTCGAAGTGCAGGCCGAGGACGTCCTCGCCGATCAGCACGCCGACACCGAGGAACAGCAGCAGGCTGGGCAGCCCGAGGCGGTTCGCGGCCCGGGCGGCGGCGATGCTCGCGAGCAGCACCACGCCACCTACCAGGAGGGTCAGGTACAGCTCCTGGAGCGTCACCCGGCCACTCCTCCTCGCCCCGTCCGGATCAGCACGATCGCGGTGAAGTCACCGTGGCGGGTCGAAGAGGTGTCCGGCGAGGCCGGCGGCCACGATGCCGGAGGCGAGCAGCAGTCCATTGGGCAGGATGATCCCAATCGTGAACGCCACCACGGCCAAGGCCGACACGAACCATGCTGCCTTTCGCCCATGCCGGCGCCGCCGGTACTCGCGCGGAGCGCGAGGCCGCCCGGATTCCACAGCAACGAACGCAGGGTCGTTCCGGTGGCTCCTGGCCGCAGGGGACTCCGGCGGCCGGTCGTCGAAGCTCGCCATCGCTCCTCCTCCTCCGCCACGGCACAGCGACCGTCCACGTACGTTCTGCGAGCGGCCGACTGCGCTCCATGCCCCACGTGTGCTCCTCCACCGGTCGTGCCACCTTCGCTTCCATGCTTCCGGGCACGGCGGCTGACGGGTATCGGGGCCGGCACCCATTTCCGCAGCGTGTACGGAGATCTACGATGGGTGCTGCCACCGATGGACGCATGCCCCGAGCGCTGTGACGCTGAGCGTATGGGTGAGGATCAGAGGCACGTTCCGGCGAACCGCGAAGAACCTGGACGTCAGCTTCCACTCCCGCCCGGCATGTCCCTGTTCTGGCGGGTGTTCCTCCTCAACGCCGTGGTTCTGGTGGCAGCGACGACGGCGCTGCTGCTCGGCCCGGTGACGGTGTCCACGCCCGCGCTCCTCACCGAGGCGATCGTCCTCGCCACCGGACTGGCCGTACTACTCATCGCCAACGCGCTCGTTCTGCGCGTCGGCCTTGCGCCGCTGGCACGGCTGGCCCGCACGATGACCACCATCGACCTGCTCCGCCCGGGCCCTCGCCCCGCCGCCGGCGGTCACGGCGAGATCGCCGAGCTGATCGCCGCCTTCAACAGCATGCTCGACCGGCTCGAAGCCGAGCGCGCCGCCAGCTCAGGCCGCGCGCTGTCGGCACAGGAAGCCGAACGCCGCCGCATCGCCCAGGAACTCCACGACGAGATCGGCCAGACCCTCACCGCCGTCCTGCTGGAGCTCAAGGGCGTCGCCGACCGCGCGCCCGAGCCGCTCCGCGCGGACCTCCACGAGGTCCAGGAGACCACCCGCAACAGCCTCGACGAGATCCGCCGCATCGCCCGCCGCCTGCGCCCCGGCGTCCTGGCAGAACTCGGCCTGACCAAGGCCCTGCGCGCCCTGGCCGGGGAGTTCACCGGCCCCTCACTCAAGGTCCGCCACCACATTGATCCCGACCTGCCGCCCCTGAACGACGAGACGGAACTCGTCCTCTATCGCGTCGCCCAGGAAAGTCTCACCAACGCCGCCCGCCACGCCCACGCCCGCAACGCCGATGTCCGGCTGCGCCACCTGCCCCGAGCCGTCGAGCTCCGCGTACGCGACGACGGGCACGGCATCCGGCAGGCCCCCGAAGGCGCCGGCATCCGCGGCATGCGCGAGCGCGCCCTCCTCGTCAACGCGAACCTCGAACTCGGCCCCGCCCCCGGCAGCGGCACCGAAGTCCGCCTGACCGTCCCCGTAACCGAACGGAACACACCGGCATGACCGCACCGACCGCACCGACCCGCGTCCTGCTCGCCGACGACCATGCTCTGGTACGCCGCGGGGTGCGCCTCATCCTGGACAGTGAACCCGACCTCACCGTCGTCGCCGAAGCCGGCGACGGCGCAGAGGCTGTCGAAGCCGCCCGCGCCCACCGGCCCGACCTCGCCATCCTCGACATCGCCATGCCCCGGCTCACCGGCCTCCAGGCCGCCCGCGAACTCGCCCGCCGCCTTCCCGGCATGCGCATCCTCATGCTCACCATGTACGACAACGAGCAGTACTTCTTCGAAGCCCTCAGCGCCGGAGCCTCCGGCTACGTCCTCAAGTCGGTCGCCGACCGCGACCTCGTCGACGCCTGCCGCGCCGCCATACGCGGCGAATCCTTCCTCTACCCCGGCACCGTCAGCACCCTCGTCCGCAGCTACCTCGACCGCGCCCGCGAGGGCGAGGACCTGCCCGCCAAGCCCATCACCGACCGAGAGGAAGAGATTCTCAAACTCGTAGCCGAGGGCCACACGTCCAAGGAGATCGCCGGCCTCCTCCACATCAGCGTCAAGACCGTCGAACGCCATCGCGCCAACCTGCTGCAGAAACTCGGCCTCCGCGACCGCCTCGAACTCACCCGCTACGCCATCCGCGCCGGCCTCATCGAACCCTGACCCCGCAGCCAGCCGCTCGAGGGCCGTCCGTCACGGTCCACCGCCAGCAGCGCCGGCAAGCGCTGCCCAACAAACAAGCGGGCCGCATCCACCGCGTCGTCGTCCGTGCTCACCGTCGGATACGGCTCCGCCATCGTCCTGCCTCACTCGCGCCCCAGCAGAGGCAGCCAGTCCAGGTACCGGCTCTCGACCCAGCCAGTGGTTCCACTGGCGCGGTCGTATACCTTGAGGTATCCATCGCAGCCACCTCCGTCCGCTGCCGCGTGAGCATCCGGGTCGGTGCTCCGGCCTCGCAAATAGCGTGGACGTACGACGGCGAGCCGCCGGCTTCGGCCACTGGGGGCAGACCGGAGCGGAATGCGGCGAGCACCGCAGTAGTTGAGAACATCTCCTGAACGCACGGAGCGCCCTGGTGCCACCGCGGAGCAGGGGACGGGCGTCCACCAAGCCGTCCACAACAGGCCCAATGGCACAGCAAGCAAGCTGGCAACGATCGCGATCGTGAACGGGCTCGTCCTGCCGAACATCAGACTGGTGATCCCCGTCGCGAGACCGATCAGCAATACCAGCAGACCGGCTGACACCCACGGCCGGGGAGGCTCGTCCTCAGCACGCATCACACAGCCCTTTCCTGGCTCTGCCCTTTGGAGGAAGGCGCAGCAGCGTACCTCGCCATAAATGGCTGAATTCAGGCTAATCCAGCACCCACGCCACTCCGATGCGTGTCGGTGACTCCCGCCCCGAACTCGACCATCTCGCGCCACGCGTGGACGTCGACCCGTACGCGCTCGCCGACGTGATGGACGACGACTCGGGCAGTGACGGCACCGGCCGCAACTTCCCCGACCTCTGTGCCCGGCTCGCTGCCCAGACAGGCCACGACCGCGCCGCCGCCGAGCTCTGAACCGTCGGCGGGCCCGACGCCGGCAGACGGGGCTTGGCCTGATATCGGATGCAGTGGTCCACGCGGGCACCTGTCGCCTGATCGGGCCGTCTACGGCGGGTCGTCATGCAACCCCTTAGGGGTGCTTGCTGTGCTCGGCTCGATCACACACAGGGCACGTGACACGCCGAGCCGACGCTGTGCGGGCAGGCCCGGGACCCACTGGTTCTGAGACTTCTTCCTTGCTCATCCGCACGTGTTCCTTGCACACCGCTACGCCGCATTGCTGGCAGACCGCTACGGCTGGAGTGGGCTCATCGCACTCGTAGCAGTTCATCTCGAAGCTCCCTTCCTCGCTGCCCTTTCCGACCTCGAGCAGGCGCAGGGCTTGATCGGCCTGATACGGGTACCCGTCGATTCCAGATAGCACCACTGCGCACCGGGAGCAGCCATGGCCAGCGCCGACAGCCCGCAGGACCGGCCCGTCATCGCCGGTGTCGACCGCGGGCCCCACCAGGATGATGTCGTACGCTTCGCGGCCCGCGAGGCGGCACTGCGGCGGCGCCCACTACTGATCGCGCACGCCATCGACCTGCCCCTGCCCGGAGCATCCCCCTCGGACCAGGAGGGGAGCGGCTCCGCCGCTGAGGCCGGGGCACGGCTGGTCGATCATTACGAGCAGCTGGCCCGCAAGGAGTCACCTTCCCTCTCCGTCGCAGGGGAGCTGCACATTGGGCATGCGGCGGCCACCCCGATCGAGCGCTCAGCGGACGCCGAGATGATCGTGGTCGGCCACCGGGGCGGTGGTGGGTTTCCACGGCTGCCGCTCGGCTCGGTGAGCTGGCAGGTGGCCACGCACGCCGAATGTCCTGTCATCGTCGTGCGCCCTGACGGCACTGAGGACCTGCCGGACAACCGTGTCGTGGCTGGTGTGGACACCGATGAAGCTTCCCTTCAGGCGCTGGACGTGGCCTACGAGGAAGCCGCGCTGCGTGACGCGCGCCTGGACATTGTCCACTGCGCAGTCCACATCGCCACGTCCCCCGCCGCGGCAGTCACCACGATGCCGGTTGATTTCCCCGTGCCCAGGGGTGGGCCGCAGGAGTTCTTCGACGAGGAACTGGCCAAGCGTCGTGAGCGGTATCCCGATGTGGAGGCAAATTTCTGCATGAGGCACGTGCCGCCTGCCCCGCAACTTGTTGAAGCCTCCGGCAATGCCTGTCTTCTCGTTGTCGGCTCGCGTCGGCGCACCGGGGTGCGAAGGTTCCTGCTCGGCTCGGTCAGCGGTGAGGTGCTGCACACCGCGCACTGCCCGGTCGCTGTGGTTCCTGTCCATGGCGACGCCTGATCTCGTCGCGGGCTCGCGCCGACACGGGGGGAGTGAGAGGGAGTGCGGCTGTGGCCACGAATGAGCGGCGGTCCTTGGACAGGCAGGATGGCTACCTGCCCATCGCCGACCACGGGTTGATCGGGGACGGTCGCGGCTCGGCCCTGGTCGGTCGCGACGGCGCGATCACCTTCATGTGCGTACCGCGCTTCGACTCGCCGCCCTTGTTCTGCGGCCTGCTCGACCGGCGCCGTGGCGGCCGCTTCCTCATGGCTCCGGATGACGTCCGGCACAGCACCCAGCGATACATTCACCACAGCGCGGTCCTGGTCACCGAGATGCGCACGCCGACCGGCATCGTCGAAGTGACCGATGCCTTCGCGCTGCACCCGGCGGCGCGGCTCGAGACGAACGGCCGGTCAGGGACCGGAAGACTGCTCCGCACCGCTCGCGTCACGCACGGCGAGGTGAATCTCCACGTGTCCCTGCGACCTCGGGGAGGCGGACGGGTCACCCGCGCACCGCACGGCTGGCACGTGCAGTGCACGGCGCAGCAGCTGCCTCTTCACCTCACCTGCTCCCATGCCCTTGCCGGGCTCGACAGCACCATCGACATGACTGCCGGAGACCAGCTCTCACTCACCCTCGGCTGGGAACCCACCACCAGCCCCGGGAACCACGACGCAGTCGACGCGGCTATGAGGCAGACCGTACGGGCGTGGCAGCGCTGGTCGGCCCACGTCGTACAAGCTGTGCCGCAACCCGAACTGGTACGACGCTCCGCCATCACCCTGAAGCTGCTGGACCACATGGACAACGGCGCCATTGTCGCAGCCCCCACCTCCTCACTGCCCGAGTGCATCGGCGGAGCGCGCAACTGGGACTACCGCTACGTCTGGATCCGCGACGCGGCATACGCGGTCTTCGCGCTACGCCGCATCGGTCTGCCGCAGGAGGCCGGGCGCTTCCTGCACTGGGCTCTGAGCACCGCCCAGTGGCAGGAGCAGCCCCTCGTCCTGTACGACGTCGACGGACGCCCCCCTGCCCCCGAGAGGATCGATCACGACTTGGAGGGCTACCGCCGCTCACCACCGGTGCGGTGGGGGAACGCCGCCGCGGAGCAGATCCAGCACGACATCTACGGGGAGATCCTGGACTGCGCGTTCCAGTGGTCCGCCACCGGCGGCACGCTGGGCAGCGAGCTCTGGCAGCGCCTGGCCCACCTCGCCCAGAAGGCCCGAACCGCATGGAGCACACCCGATCACGGTATCTGGGAGGTAAGAACCCCCGGGCGGCCGTTCACGTACTCCGCCGCCATGTGCCAGGTCGCCCTCGACCGCGCCGCCCGTCTCGCGCACCGCCTTCACCTCCCGGGAGACGCCGATGCGTGGGCCAAGGAGGCCCACCACCTCACCGAACGCATCCTGAAAGAGGCGTGGGACGACGCAACAGGAGCACTGACCGAACACCTGGGCACGGGCGGAGCCCTGGACAGTTCACTGCTGGCCCTTCCCCTGCGGCGCGTCCTACCGGCCGACCACCCCCGAATGATCGCAACCACGCGCGCCATCGCCGACCGGCTCGGCGCCGGCCAGGGACTGCTTCACCGATACCTTCCGCAGCAGTCCCCCGACGGCATCGACCAGCCCGAAGGCGCATTCCTGCTGTGCAGCTTCTGGTTGGTCGACAACCTGGCCGGCCAGGGCCGCATCGACGAAGCCCACCAGCTCTTCGACCGACTGTGCTCCTACGCGAACCCGCTCGGACTGCTGCCCGAGGAGATCGACCCCACCACAGGCATGTTCCTGGGCAACTTCCCGCAAGGGCTCAGCCACGTCGGCCTCATCTCCAGTGCGGTCGTCCTGGCACGCACCCTCCGCGGAGACCGACCGGAATTGTCCACGCAAGCGTGGTTCAGCTGACGCTACGGGGCTCCTGCCCAGCCCCTTCCGCAGAACCAGTGCTGCCGATGAACTCGCCGCTGAGTTTGCAGTGGATACGTCGAGCAGGCGGTGAACGATGTGCGACCAAGTGAGTGGTCGCAGCGCTACGGGCGCTCATCCTGCTGCGAGCCGCCAGTACCGCCAGCGTCACTCGAGTCGCCGGACGTTGCCGGCAAGTGGCCGCAGCCGTATCCGCGGTCCTGATCGCCGCTGCGCATGCACACGCTGACGGACTTGCTCCCTGGTTACAGGTGTGCGGCGATGGCGGGCATGAGGTCCTGGAACGTGCGCCCGTCCGCAGGGCTGCCGATGGCGGCCATCTGCCAGCCGGTCCCTGCACGGTGGACCTTGGCCATGACCTGGGCGGTGTAGCGGCCGCCGCCGGTGAGGGTGTAGCGGGCCAGCTCCTGGCCGGTGGTCTCGTCCAGCAGGCGGCAGAAGGCGCTGTCGACCTCCTCGAAGGTCTGGCCGGTGAACGAGTTCACCGTGAAGACGATCTGATCGATGTGTACGGGGACACGCTGCAGATCCACGATGATCGACTCGTCGTCACCGCCCTGGCCCGCACCGCCGACCCGGTTGTCGCCGGTGTGGCGTACGGAGCCGTCGTCGCTGGTCAGGTGCTGGAAGAAGACGACGTCCACGGGCTGCTTGTCGGCGAAGAGCACCGCCGAGGCATCCAGGTCGACCTCGCGGGCGGTCATGCGCGCGAGGAACCCCTTGCGGGGCGCGGACTTCCAGCCCAGTCCCATCCGTACGACGCTGAGCGCGCCGCCGTCGGACTTGCTCAGGCTGATCTGCTGGCCCTTGGTCAGGTTCACGGACATGACATGCCTCGCTGTTCGCTCGTGTGTGGTGGCTGTGGCCGGCTCAGGGCCGTGTGGGCCCGTCGCCCGTCGTGGTGCCGCCGCTGCCGTGCGGGCCGGTGTCGTCGACCTGTTGGCCCTGGATGACGCGGGGAGCCGACTGCTGTGTGCTGTCCGCCGTTTGCTCCTGTGCCTTCATCGCTTTGGCCTCGCTCTTGAGGATACGTGCCGCCTTGCCCGCGTTGCGGGCCAGGTCAGGGAGCTTCTTCGCGCCGAACACGATGAGGATGACGATCAGGAGTATCGCGAGCTCGCTGAGTCCGAACACCTGTTTCCGCTCTCTCGAAGTGCCCGCAGGGCCCTTGAATGGATCGTTGACGCACGGTGCCGCGCCTGAGTGCAGGTCAGACGTTGACGCCGAAGTCGGCGGCGATGCCTGCGAGTCCGGAGGCGTAGCCCTGGCCGACGGCGCGGAACTTCCATTCGGCGCCGTTGCGGTAGAGCTCGCCGAAGACCATGGCGGTCTCGGTCGAGGCGTCCTCGGAGAGGTCGTAGCGGGCGAGTTCGGCGCCGCCGGCCTGGTTCACGACGCGGATGAAGGCATTGCGGACCTGCCCGAAGCTCTGTCCGCGGGCCGTGGCGTCGTGGATGGAGACCGGGAAGACGATCCTGGCGATGTCGGCCGGTACGGCGGCCAGGTTCACCTTGATGGATTCGTCGTCGCCCTCGCCCTCACCGGTGAGGTTGTCGCCGGTGTGCTCGACCGAACCGTCGGGGCTGGTGAGGTTGTTGTAGAAGACGAATTGCTGGTCGGAGGCGACCTTTCCGGTCTCGTTCAGCAGCAGTGCGCTGGCGTCGAGGTCGAAGTCCGCGCCGGAGGTGGTGCGTACGTCCCAGCCCAGGCCGACCAGTACCGCGGCCAGGCCGGGCGCCTCCTTGCTCAGTGAAACGTTGCCGCCCTTGCCGAGGCTCACACCCATCTCGAATCCCTTCCCCATACGAGTCTTCGGATCGCCGGCCCGCGATGGGACCGATCAGAATCTACATCACTGTAGAAGGTGTGTGGCTCCCATGCGTGTGACTGCCCGGATTCCTCCGGTCGGGGTGGGGTGTCTCCAAACTTTTGGTGCTCGTACGCTCGCGCGGCCTGTGACGAACAGCCCAACGCTGAGGGAACGCCGGCCTACGGCGGCACCCCTTGCTCAGTACGATGAACCGCTCCAGCGCCAGGTGCGCGGGCCGGAGAGAACGGGAGGGAGACGGCATGACGGGCCAGAACCAGGGCGGCGGCCCTCAGCAACCTCGCCGACGGGGCCAGGGCGAGCTGGAGGGCCAGGTGCTGGCAGCTCTGCGTGAGGCGCCGGGGCCGGTGAACACCGCGTGGGTGCAGGAGCGGCTCGGTGGCGATCTCGCCTACACCACCGTCATCACCATCCTGACCCGGCTGCATGCGAAGGGTGCCGTCTCTCGTGAGCGCGCGGGCCGGTCCTTCGAGTGGACGCCGACAGCGGACGAGGCGGGGCTCGCCGCCCTGCGGATGCGGAAGGTGCTGGACGCGGAGGCGGACCGGGAGGCGGTGCTCGCCAGCTTTGTGACGGCGCTGCCTCCAGCGGACGAGCAACTGTTGCGGGACCTGCTGGCTCAAGCGACCGAGGAAGGGGAAGGCTGACCGTATGGGGGTCTTCGTCTTCCTTCCGCTCGTACTGCCCTTGAGCGCATGGCCGGTCGCGCGCCTGGCCGAGCAGCATCTGCATCCGCGCGCTGCCACCTGGCTGCTGTCGGCAGTCGCCGGCGTGCTCGCCGTGTGCAGCACGCTGTGCCTCGCGTTGCTCGTCGTGGTCGGTACGGCGCAACTGCCCGGCAATCCGCTGCCCGACGGCTGGTCCGATCCCGAGGTGCGGGAGGCGGTTCCGTACGACGAGGTCGCGGGCAAGGCGGCCATTCCCGCACTGATCGTCGTGCTCGCCTCGTGCTGCAGAACGGCATGGCGTCACCACCGTGTACGGAGCAAGGCCGCCCAGGCGCTCTCCGCGCTGCCGCAGCGTTCGGTGGCGGTACTGCCTGATCGCACGCCGTACGCGTACGCGCTACCCGGCAGGCGAAGGGACCGGGGCCGGGTCGTGGTCACGACCGGCATGCTGTCCGGGCTGAAAGCGTCCGAGCGCCGGGCGCTGTTCGCGCACGAGCGGGCCCATCTCGTCGGTCGTCATGACCGCTTCCTGCTGACAGTGCAGCTGGCTGCGCGGGCCAATCCATTCCTGAGGCCCTTGCGTACCGTGGTGACGTACACGGCGGAGCGGTGGGCGGACGAGGAGGCAGCCGCAGCGGTCGGCAGCCGGCGCGCGGTGGCACGCGCGATCGGCAAGGCAGGGCTGATCACGCGGGGGGCGCCCGTCGCGACGCTCGCCGGGTTCGCCGCCGTGGGACCCGTCCCGCGCAGGGTGGCGGCCCT
This sequence comes from Streptomyces peucetius, assembly GCF_025854275.1. Taxonomy (NCBI): domain Bacteria; kingdom Bacillati; phylum Actinomycetota; class Actinomycetes; order Kitasatosporales; family Streptomycetaceae; genus Streptomyces; species Streptomyces peucetius. The sequence goes on from NZ_CP107567.1 coordinate 3,911,859, forward strand.
GCTGGAACCGGCACCGGCGGCACACGTCTGGCCGCCGCTGTCGACCACGGTCGGCCTCGCCGCGTGGGGCGCCGCCGCCGGTACCACGGTCTCCGCCCTGTCGTCGGCGAACTCGGCGGTCACCTTGTTCTTCATCCTCAAGGCGGCCACGCCGCTGTAGCCCGCCGCGTGCTTACGCTGGAACTGCGGCGTCTCGTGCCGGCGACAGGGGGAACGACATGGCAGGCAGCCACCGTTTCCACCTCGACCAGGGAGGCCACTCCGTCACGGTCCAGCTCCGGCACGCACGCGGCGAAGTCGAAGTGCTGGTCGACGGCAAGGTGGCCGCGTACCGCAGGGGGCTCGGCAAGGCCCTTCCGTAGAGCCCCTCTGCAGCAAGCGGGGGTCACTGGGCGGGGCGGCGGGGTTCATCGGCTCCTGTTGCCCGGATGAACCTGGTGAGGGCGGTCGTGTACTCGTGTGGGTGGGTTACGTGCGGGATGTGGCCCGCACCCTCGAAGATCTGGCGCCGTGCTTGCGGCATGGCAACGGCCAGCCGTTCCAGGACCGTGGAGAACCAGGGGGGACTTGCGGTGCCGCGGCTCAGCAGTACGGGCACGGTGCAGGCGGAGAGCCCGTCGAGGTCCAGTACGGCCCAGGACGGGTCGGTCTGTTCGTCCAGCCACGTCTGGGCGTGGGTCACGAACGTGTCACGAAGGGAAGCGGGCAGCTGGTCCCACATGCCAGGGCCCAAGGCCACCTCCTCGACGAACAGGCGTGCGCCCTGCTCGTTCTCGGCTTTGCGAAGGTGGTCCATCGCCGAGTCGGTGGAGGCCATGGTCGGGCGCAGCTGTGCCAGGGAGTCCGGGTCGTCGGCCACGACCCCCACCAGAGGGGGCTCGTGAACCGTGATGCTGCGGAACAGCTCGGGCCGGCGTGCGGCCAGGCCGAGGACGATCGACGCGCCGAAGGAGTTTCCGGCAACGTGTGCGGGGGCGCGGCCGAGCAGTTCGATCAGCGCCGCCAGGTCGTCCTCGTCCTGTCTCCGGGTGCCTTGGCCCGGCACGTTGCCGCTCTTGCCATGGCCGCGGCGGTCGTACGTGACCACGGTGAAGGACGCGCGCAGGTCGGCTTCGACAGCGGGCAGCCAGCTCTTGTGATCGTTCCACGAGCCGTGGACGAGTACGAGTGGCTCCCCGTCTCCAACGACCTCGTAGTAGAGATTCACACCGTCGGCGCGTACCTGTGGCATGCCGCGAAACTCCTCGAAGGGAAGGGCGACGGGTTCCCTGGCGCCGCCACGCAGATCTCTATCAGCACCGTCCGGCGTCTCGGTCGCCGCCACGCCGCACCAGGGCCCCTCGCAGGCCGGGGCGTTGCGGATGCCCTGGTCCAGCGCCTTTCGATGCGCAGCTATGACAGTGCCGTCATTTCTCCTCAGTATCCACCGGTCGGCTGATCGCCACCTGCCTCCGCAACCTGTCGACCAACGCTGTTCCTGGAGATGAACGAAGCCGGCCTCAGAGGTCGAACTCGTGCGGCGGCAGGTCGAGGGTGTAGCAGGCTTCGCGGACGACGGCCTGCTCGGTCTTGTCGAAGTCGCCGTCGGCGCCGCCGATGACGATGCCGATCTGGATGACGGCGCGCGCCTCGGCGGGCTTCTTCTTCGCCTTGGCGATCTCCTGCATGACGCTGACCTTGCCGAAGTCGAAGTCGGCGGTCAGCTTGTTCAGGTTGTCGTCGAAGCGGCGCTGGAGGTCGTCGGCGGGAAAGTTCTGCAACACCTCATTGGTGGCGATCAGTTGCGCCACCCGGCGCCGCTCCGACGGGTCGATCGTGCCGTCGGCCGCGGCGACCAGGGCGCACATCGCCATGGAGGCGTCACGGAAGGCGCCGCTCTTCAGATCGTTCTTCTTCGCCACGAGCTGGGTCTGCATCGTCGATGCGGATTCCTTGATGCGGTCCCACAGGGCCATGAGAACTCCGTATGTGTCAGGGGCGGTCCGGGCCGGACGGGGGGCCGGCCCGGACCGCCATCTTCTTCTACAGTGATGTAGAAGTTACCAGGGTCGGCGCCGGCGTCTCAGCCTTCGCCGCCCTCGTCCTCGTCGCCTTCGAAGAAGTCGCCGACTTCGTCGACGACTTCGGCCGCGACCATTCCACCGACGACGCCGACCGCGAGGCCGGCCGCGCCCGCTGCGACGACGGTTCCCATGCCGGGGCCGGACCGGTGCCCATGACCCTCGTTGTGATGCTTGTCGTCGTGGTGGCCGCCGTGATGGGTGTCGCCGTGTCCGTACGAGGAGTGGCTGCCGTAGCTGGAGCGGTGCTCGACGAGGCGGCGCACCCAGCTGTCCACCTCGGCGTTCCAGTCGGTGTGCTCGATGCCGTGCTGGCTGACGGTGAAGCGGGTCAGTGCGTCATGACCGTCGGTGAACGGCCCGCCGCGCTTGTCGGCCTCCAGGACGACCTCCATGCCGCCCGGGGTCGCGAGGAAGGTCACCTCGATCTCGTTGACGGCGTGGGCGTACTGCGGCGGGGGTGTCAGCTCGATCTCCTGGTAGAAGGACAGCTGCTGCCCGGTGCCGCCGATGCGGCCGTATTCGAGGTCCGCGGACCTGAACCCGAAGCCGGTCTGGCCGAACGCCTCCAGGATCGCCTCCTGGACGGGCAGTGGCCGCACGGAGAGGGCGTCGAGGTCACCTTTGTCCTTGGCGCCGGCGACACCGAGCTCGGTGCGTACGCCGAGGACGATCCCCAGCGGCTGCCCGTGCAGCACGCTGATCGGGGTCTCCCACGGGAGCGTCACCGTGAACGGCACGCTGCGTTGCTCACCTTCGGCGAGGCGGAAGCCGCCCCCGACGCCGAACCGTTCGAAGACGACGGCTCCGTCGTGCTCCCCGTCGTCGGTCTCCGCCTCGACGCGGGCCACCAGCTCCAACGTGATGTGTTCGATGTCGAAGTCGGCGTTGCCTCCCCTGAGGTGGACTTCCCCGGTGAGGCTGCCGCCGGGCGGCACGGCGCCCGATGTCAGGATCGTGTCCACGGCTGGGCCGCCGACGCCGATCGAGCCGAGCAGGCGTTTGAACACCATCGTGGCGTTCACTCCTTCGTGATGCGTGGTGCTTGCGTAACGCCGCCGTCATCCCTTATCGGGGCGGCGGTCCGGTGACTACTTCGCTGCGCCCAGGGCGGCCAGCGCCTGCGCCCAGCGGACGTACTTGAGGTCGGCGAGGTCGGCTACTGTCTCGACGCCGAACGCCTCCTTGAGAAGCTCACCGTCCCGGTCCGACACCCCCTTGAGTGCGGCGACCGGTGCGGCAAGAACATCGGCGAGCGGCTTGTCCGCCCACGCCTTGTCCAGAACCTTGCCCAGATCGATCGACGTCACGGCTACCTCCTGAAGGGCGATCTTCTACATTCGCGTAGAAGCATAGGGGTGCTCGTATCGAACGAGGGGCGAATCCCGGCCTTTCATGGGCACGTCCTGAAACAGCCGCCCGGGTGCGCGGGCGGCACCCCGGGCGTACTTCTCCTGCCGGAAGTGTGGACGGCGTGATGTCGCAGGACACCGTCGAACCCCACGCGCAGCCGGCCGGCCCTCTGGCGCACGAGCAGGCCGCAGAAGAACAGCGGTCATCACCAGTGCACCGCTGGTGAGGAACAGTTCGTCCGGAGCCGCAGCATGGAAGAGTGATCCTCCTCTGTAGGCGACATCGCCCACGACCAGGTTGAGGGCGTCGAGACAGTTCCCGCCGATGATGGCCGCGACGGCCAGGGTCACGGCCCCACGGCGCACCGCGGCGATGGACGTGACGGTCTCCGGGAGTGCGTTGACCACTCCCATGAACACCGCACCGACGAGCCCCGCACTCAGACCAGTGCGTTCCACGAGGCTCTCAGCGGCACGGGCCACGGCCCACCCGCTGACCATGACGAGGATGGCAACGGCGGTGAACTCCGTCCACAGTCGCCGGCTGCTGCGAGCCGCCAGGGCGTCGTCGCCGGTGTCGTCGGCGGGGACGTCCGCCAGCGTGTCCTTGGTGCGGACCGCTCGCCACATGGGCGCCACCTGCCCGCGTACGAGCCGCAGGCCACCCCAGTACAGAGCCACCATGGCGACAGACGCCGGGTGCACCCCCAGCACGGTCACGCCCGGACTGAACGTGGCCATCAGCGCGATGCCCAGCAGCACGATGAGCAGGCAGCCGAACATCATGTTCTGCAGCGAAGCGGCAGCATGCTCCAGGTTGGACTCCCGGTCAAACGCGTCTGCCACGGCGATCGCCACGGTCTGCGCGGCGATTCCGCCTACGGCATTGCTGTACGCGAGCTGCGGTTGATCCGCAGCTGCGCTGACGCCGTCATCACGACGCCGGACAAAGACGTGACCAGGCCGAACAGCACGGCCCCGAGAAACGCCTCGCCCCAGCCCGTCCGATCGGCCAACAGGTCTCCCACACCCGCCAGCCGAACACTGCAGACCACGGTGACGCCCGTGGCCACAAGGAAGACACCGATGCTCCAGCCCAACGGCCACAGCTCATCCAGGAATGCGGGCACGATCATCCTTCAGACGAGTCCGGGGGACGTCAGGGTCGGGCATCTACCCCGGCTTCCTCTTCTTAGTGCGTGCTTGCCGCTGCTGTTGCGTGCTCGCGTATCACCCTTCAGGTGACCGATGCGACCGTGACGGACAGGGCCGACATCCCCGGCAGCGTTCTCGCTGAGCTGATCAGCGCCTTCGGGCTCGGAGAGGTGTGGGAGAGTACGCCCCGACGTGGGTCGCCGAGCGCGGTCTCTCCGCCACTACGGACGAGTTGTACCGCCGCTTGCTGCGGTTGCACGTCCTTCCCGTCTTCGGCGCCCTGAACCTGGATGAAGATCACCCCGCCGGCGGTTCCCTCCTGGAGGCGGAGCGTCTGGCGGCCACAGGTGCCACGACCGTCGCCAAGTCCTACCGCCTGCTCAAGGCGATCACGGAGATCGCGACCGACGACGAGCTGGTCCGCCGAAACCCGTGCCGGATCAAGGGCGCCGGCAGCGAGAAGCCAAGGGGGCGCCTTGTATGGGCTGTTTCGCGCCGCCATGCCTTTGAGGAGGCGATGCCACCAGTCCGACCCGGGAGGTGACGCAGGTCATGCGAAGGTAATCTCGGGATCCGCGAGAGATACTGGCGTCATGTGCTGCGAGTGGTGCGCACAGGCCCTCTGGACAGGGCATTCCGGCGAGTTAGGGCACGCTGAGGGCGCGACAGGTCGAAAGAGGTCTAGACAACAAAGAAGGCCCGGGCCGCTGGCCTGGAGCTTTCTCTTGGAGCGGGTGACGGGAATCGAACCCGCGCTCTGAGCTTGGGAATCACCGCGCCTCTGGGCGTAGTTGGCCACCTGACCAGCGGCTACGGGTGCCAGGGCGAAGCCTTGAGCTCTCCCTGGCACCCGCTGTTGACCCTGGTTTACCGACCTGTCGGGCACGGATCGGGCACGGACGTGCACACGGAACACGCAGAACTGGGCTGCTCTCAGGCGGCCGTGGGCGTACCGTCGGCCTGATCGCTTGGGGGGGAGGCTGTGTTGTACGCGCACGAGGTGATCCTGAACGAACTCGCACAAGGGCTCAGATCCACGGCTGAGGGTGTCGAGTGGTTCGAGAGCCTGCCGGAGGATGACCAGCGCAAGGTCTTGCACGCGCTGGTGCTGTTCTGCGGGCAGGCCCGTGCCCGAGAGGACGACGTTCCGGAGAGCATCTCGCGTTCTGGAGTCCGCCCTACCCACACCCCTGCGGTGATGCTCACGAAGTGGCGCTTCGGGATGGAACACCTTCCGGCTTATGAACTCACCAAGTCATTTCGCCTGCTCGTCGCCCTCTTCGGGATCGCTGACACTCGCAGGCGGACGCTGCACTGCGCCGACGGATGCGGTCACGAGTGGCACAACTTGTCGGCTTAGTCGAAGGATTCGCGTAGGGCTTCTTCCTACCCTGGGGTCTTGCCGGGGATCTTGGCGACCTGCGCTTCCGCTGGTCCGGGGGCTGCTTGGGCGTCCCTTGCCAGTCGACATTTGTCGTCGTTGGCCGCCTCCGATCGGCCTCGGACGGCCCAGAGACGGCCTGGAGTAGCCCGAGTAGCCGGGCGGATGACCTGCTCCTGTGTCGTAGTGGAGGGATACGGTGCAGCCACGTTGAGCATTGCGTTTGGGGAGGGGCCTTGGGAGCCAAGACCGGTCTGCTCGTGTACGCCGACGGCGATGTGCCCGGCCTGCTGCGGCACGTGGGCGCGGCGGATCCGGAGCTGACGTCCGTGATGGTTCGGCATCTCAATCCGGGGTGCGAGATCGAGGAGAGCGAGGGCTCGGACCTGTACGACGGCGTGTATCCGCCGGATGGAGCGACCTATGCCGCAAGCTGGCCCGGCGTGGACATCGTCTGCGACCGGCGCGTAATGATCGATTCCCCGTCACAGCTCCCGGAGCATCTCGTCGCGGCGAGTGCCGGCCGACGGTTGGTCCTGCACGCCATGCACAGCGTGGTCGACTGGCTGGCGTTCGCGCTGTGGGAGGACGGACGTCTCATCCGGTCGCTGAGCCTGTCACCGGACCACGGGATCATCGAGAACATCGGGGAGCCGCTCTCCTTCGAACTCCCCTACTGGGCCGGGGATCGTCCGGCGGACATCATTCCGTGGCCGGGCGAGGAAGAGGAGCCGTACGCACTGCCCTTCCATCCTCTGGAGCTCGGCGAAGACGCGCTGCGTGCGCTCTGCGGCTTCATCCAGGAGGGCATGCCGGAGCCGGGGGACGTCGACGCGGAGAACATCGAACTCCATGGCTTCCTCGTACGGGATTCGAACGGCCCCGACCCGGCCGAGAAGGAAGCGGAGATGCGCAGAGCAGTGGAGGCGATGGGACCGCCGCGGGTCTACACGATGGGATCCGACGGCGTGCTGATCGAGCAGGACGGCCTCTAGCTCGGCATCGCTCCCGCTATCGGCTGATGGGGATCTCGTAGACGATCTCGCACAGAGCAGCGGGCACGACGATGTCCGCTGTCTCCACGGGCTGTCCCTCGTCGCTGTAGTACGTCCGCCGGATGTGTGTGACCAAAGCAGCCTTGTGGATGCCGAGGAGTGACGCCTCCTCGGCATCGGCATGCCGCGGCTCCGGCTGCTCCACGGCGTGGCTGACCGTGATGCCGATCTCGGCCATCCGTTCCACGACTCCCGCCCCGGCGAGCGGCCCTCCCTCGGGGAGGACGACGAGCGTGCCGGCGGTGAGGTCGTACGGCTCCCAGCTCGTCGAGAGCTGTACGGGCTTGCCGTCGGCGAGGAACTCGTACACGGTGCGGACGCACAGGTCGCCTTCGCCGATGCCGAGCCGCGTCGCGATCTCGGCCGGCGCCGGGACCTTGGCCTCGGTGCGGCTCTCCCAGTCCCCCTGCTTGCCCGCGGCCTTCATGTCCGCGCGGAACGGGGAACTGCCGCGCTGCTCGCGCGCCGTAGAGCGGACCACTCGTACCCGCCGACGAGGTTCGGCGACGTACGTGCCGGAACCTGCGCGGCCTTCCAGCACTCCCTGGGAGATCAGTAGCTCCTGCGCCCGGCGGACCACGTTCTCGCCGACGCCGCATTCCTGAGCGATCTGGGCACGCGAGGGGAGGCGATCTTCCGGCGTCCACTCGTGCTCCGCGATCCGCCGCCGCAGTACGTCGGCGATGCGGAGATAAGGAGGCTGCTCAGGCATATGGAAAATCTAGTCCACTAGCTCTAATCTAGTTAACTAGCTTCACGTAAAGTGATCGCCTGGCGACGGAGGCTCCCCCTGTGTCCGCTTCGGAAGTGAGGGCCGAGTCCATCGCCGCCCGGTTATCCGCCGTCGGCCTCGCCGTTCGCGTGGAAGCGCACGCCCGACACACATCGATCGAAGCGGAGGTGACGGAACCGCTTCCCCCGGAGTCATGGCGGGAGGTCTTGGAAGTCTTGGCGGAGGCCGATCGATTCGGGCTTCTCGCCAGCAGCTTGAACGGCCGCACCCTATGGGCCGCCATACATGAAGCGGTCCCCGCGACGGGCGATGTCCGGGGACCTGGCCATCAGCGATAGGAGCTGATCAGCGTGCTCAACCGTATCCGCCGTGCCGTCTCGCGAACCAGAGTGCGGTACTTCCCGAAGGGCCGGCACCGCCGCTCCTTAACCCCTGCCCAGCCGACCGTCGCCCCCCTCGGGATCTCCCACGGGCCGACGCTCCTCATGGGCCAGCGCCGAGACCGTGAGGATGTTCTTGTAGGCGAGGAGACCGCACTCGTCCGCCCGTACGTGCTGGCCAGCGAGGAGAACGCCAGGCGGCGCTCGACCGCACCTCACGAGCGCTTCGCCCACTACACCTGTTTCGTGCCGGCAGGGGCTCTCTGATGCCTCCTCGTCAGCAGACTCGCGTGACGCACGGGTCGGCCGTCCCCTACCGGTCGAGCTCGTGCCGGATCGGTACGCACCGCGAGTGCGCTCAGTCCTCCCCCGCAACAGCACCGGTCGGGGTCCCCGTCGTCTACGAAGCCTGCGATTGCTCATGCCATACGGCAGTCGACCGCGGCACACCCACGGAGGTGACCCCGTGAGGGGATGGGCACCCAGCGGCGCGCTGGCCGCCAACGTCGAGATCACCTCGGCCAGCGTGCAGCGTGGCGACGTTCTCCAGATCGGGGGCCAGCCTTGCCGTGTGGCCGACCTCTTCCAACTGCCGAGTGGGGCCAAGCGGCTTCATTTCGAGTCGGGTGAACTGCTGACCATGCACTCCCGAACCCGCCTCGTCGCCCTGCGGATGCTGAGAGGCGGTGATCCACTCCGTGCCTTCTCGCCGCCACGTCATCGCCGATGACCTCCGGAACGAGATTGCGACCGGTCGCATCAAGACCGGCGAACGTCTCCCCTCTGAGGCGGAGCTCGCCTCCCGCTACGCGGTCAGCACACCGACGCTGCGGAGCGCCCTCGCCGTCCTCCAGGGCGAAGGGCTCGTCGAGAAGATTCACGGCAAGGGGAACTTCGTCCGCAACCCCCTGCGCAGAATCACGTACGTCGGCGGCGGTTGCCTGTCCAGCGTGCGAACCATGGCTGACCCCGCCCTCGAAGTCACGATCCGCACGAACAGTCTCCGGGCGCAGGGGGACCTCGCCGCCCTGCTCAAGGTCTCGGCAAGCAGTCCGCTGACCGAGTTCCGCTGCCTCAGCCACGACGGGGAATCTCCGCACAGCCTTGCCCGGATCTACGTTCCTCGCGACCTGGCACCAGCCAACGTGCCCAGCCCGTCACCCTGGTGCAAGGGGACGGAAGCGGAGCTGACGGCGCTCTTCCCCCGACTGGCGTACGTCCAAGAGACGGTCAGTGCCCGCCTCCCGACACCGGAAGAAGTGGCGACGCTTCGGATCAGCTCAGCCCTGGCCGTTCTCGCGATCACCCGGGTCGCGGCCGACGTCACCGGGCGCGTGATCGAGGCCGCGCTCCTGGTGCTCCCCGGCGACCGCGCCAACGCGGTCTTCACTACACACCACATGACCGAAGAGAGAGGGCTGGAAGGATGACGACTCACAGCGAACTGCGCCTCCTCCCGTGGGCCGGCCCTGAGGGCAAGCCCTGCTACCTGAGCACCGACGACAGCGACGGTCACCTGTCCCGCCTAGCCGACCACACCGAAGCGGTGCAGCTCGGCATGGCGGCGGGACTCCTTGAGCACGCGTCAGAAGCGCTCCACGATGCAGAGCCGGAAGAGCTCCGGCTCCTAGCGACAATGCTGACGGGAGCGCTCCGGGCCACGCTCCGCGTGGCGACAAGCCGCGGCCACCGCCTAGCGACACGAGACCTGGCCGCTCGCGACGGAGACGACGAGGGCCCTCGGCTGCCGGCGTCGGCTTTCGGATAGCCGCAACGCACAGCCAACAACGAAGAGAAGCCCCGGGCTTACAGCCTGGGGCTTCTCTTCTTGGACCGGTACGCCATTTGCTGGGTGAGCTGGGGCGACACCCGCTTTGTAAGTTCGCTCCATCCGCGGCAGACACACGAAGTCAGGCGGTTGCATCGTCTACCGGCAGCTACGCAGGACCGCTGACATCCGCCACTGTTGATGTCAGCGGTGGATGTCAGCCCGCGCCACGAACGCTGGACTCAGCCCGGCACTGCTGCACCCGTCATCAAGGCGAAGCAAGCCCCGCCAACGACGCCTTCACAGAAGCCAGCAACCATCTGTCGACCAGCAACCATCAGGGAAGCCACCATAGCCATCACCCTCTCGCACACGGTCTGAGACGTTCCGGCACGGTTGGAGCGAGCAACGCGACGGCACACAAGTGCCACGAGTGCACACAGTCCGGAACCCAGCAGTGCTGGGCTCAGTCCAGCGTCGCGTCAGTATCGCAGCAATGGATCCAGCCTTGTCCAGGCCTGATTGTTGCCACGCCGGCGGTGGCTTGCCTTGCATGGTGGACTTCTTCGTCCCGAAGCAACTTGGGTGGGGACTCTGCCTTGGACCGGTGTGTCTCTCAGCTGCGCCGATGGTCCGCAGACGTTCGCCCTCGTCCGCCGCTGTTCGTTGGCGTTGTCACGCAGTTAGACACTCATCCATCGCCGCTGCTCCTCACCCGACGCTTGAGGTCCTCACCGACAGGACCGGCGAGATGCTGACCAGGTGGGGCCGGCGGATTCAGACTCCGATCACGATCGGCAGCGCGTCGGGTCGGCCGTAGGCGAGGATGCGCGTGAGTGCCTCTGTCATGCGAGCTATGTCCTCGGCTGGCGCATGCAGGACTGCCTCCACTACCGGGTCATCCAAGTACAGGTCTTCGAGGTATGCGGGGTCGAATGTGACCCGCAGGACATTCCCTTCCAGCTCCACCGTGCGCACGCATCCGTACGCGGTGTTCTGGTCGGGAGTGACAACGCAGTACGAGTCGCAGCCGGTGCGGATGTCCTGTTCGTCTGGTTCCTCGAAGCCACCTTGAAACTCGAGCGCGAAGCTCTCTTCGTCTTCTGACTCGGCAACGCCGGCAGTCGGGACGTAGATGTCCGGCGGCTGCTTCTCCTGCCACCCGTAGGCGATGTTCGCAATAAATCTGTATGTCACACGCGTGTTCTACCAGGCTGCGGCTGACCCTCAGAGGTCGGTGGAGTCTCAATGGTCGAGCCAAGCGGGGCCAGCCTGCTCTGCTGCCCTTGTTTGGGAGACCACGGATGCGGATGGCTCGCTGGGGGTTCTCTGACCTGCGCCCCACTGGCTGAACGACCGCTGTTCCCCGTGGTTCCCGCTGCTGCGGTTCACACCGGGCACGCCTCGGGCACGTACATGGTGGCCGATCCACCAACTCTCCTATGCTGTGTCGGCCTGAGTGGGGGGCTCCATGCACGGACGAACCGTTCTGATCGCGGGTGGCTGCATCGCCATCGGCGCGGCCTGCGTCGCGTTGCTGTACTTCGCGGTGCCCAGCGTTCCCCTGGCGCTCGCTGTCGTCATCGGGTTCTGGCCCAGTGTGCTGATTCTTGTGCGGCAGCGCTTGCGGGGCACATCTCGCGACCGGGACTGACGCACCAAGGTCGGTGGAGTCTCAATGACTGAGTCAAGCATCGTCGGCCAGGCGTGGAGCACTTCTTTGGAAGACGCCGTATGCGGATGCCTGCTGGCCTGCGGACACGCTGACCTGCGAGGGAGCGGGGTTGTGGCTGTCGTTCCCCGTGGCTCCCCTTTGGGCTCCGGTTGATCGGGCACGCGAAGGGCACGCGATGCTGACGTCATGACACGTGATCGGCTCGCCGCCGCCTTGGCTCTGAATGGCAGCGGCTCGGCGCGGGAAGCTCGCACCCTGTTGCTCGACGGTGCTGACTTCACCTGGCTGTCGGACGGGCACAAGACGATCTCCGCGCACAGGTTCTGGGACACATGGTCCTGGCGACTTGAAGTGATGCGCGACACAGGCGTCACGCCACGGTCGGGGCTTGCCGAGGCTGTTGATCAGCTTCGAGCCGCTGGTGATACTCAAACGCATCTCGCCACCATCGTGGGGACTGGGGGCCGGTTCACGGTCTTTCTCTCGGCCGATCTGGCGACCTGCATTGCCTGCATGTGAGCGGAGCGGTGGGCAGGGATCAAGGTCGGTGGAGCGGCTTTGGGCGGGAGCTGCCATGGGGCGAGAGATCGGGGCCCGTACGCTGGTCAGCGAAATCGGGCAGTCTGTGGACCTGCCCGCTCAAGCCCGATGTGGGCCCCGATCTTCGAGGCTCGCCCCATGGTGGCTGCCTAAAGCCGTGGAGCCGACCGCCCCAGCCACAGCGGGCCCCTCCACCGTCAACCCTTCGCCGTTTCGGCGTGCGGCCGGCGGGTCGGGTCGCGCCGGGCGAAGACAGTGGCGCGGGCCGACCCGCCGGGCCGCGCGCTGCCGCGCCGTGCGCGGCAGAAGCGCCTTGATCGAGTAGAGAAACTCTTACCGCGCTTGGATCAACTGCTTGCCGTCATGGCTCCGGACATGGGGCCCGTGCCCGTCCAGCGCATCAAGCAGGCGCACCGCGTAGACCTCGGCCATCCGCTCTCGGACCTCATCAGGAGTGAGCCAGTCAACTGCCGTTGACTCTGCAGAGGTTCGTTCAACACCGCCGGACGGCTTGCATCGGAAGACCAGGGCGACGATGCCACGCGTCGTGTTCTTGTAGACCCCGGTGAGCTCGTCCACCTCGACCCGGATGCCCGTTTCTTCCCAGACCTCGCGGGCCACTCCGTCTTCCGGGGCCTCGGTGAGCTCGAGCACGCCGCCCGGGAGCTCCCACGTTCCGTTGTCGGCTCGGCGGATCGCCAGGAGTCGCCCGTCCTCGCGCACGACTGCTCCCGCGACGGACACGGAGTGCAGTGGCGTTGACTGGGTCTCTCGGGCGCTGTTACTCATGTACAGGAGCATAGGAGAGTGAGAAGGACTATGGGAACAGCCGTAGGAGGTGGGAGGGCCGTACCTCGGTACGTTCAGATCGCCGACGAGATCATTCAGCAGATCCGGGCAGGCGTCCTCAAGCCTGGTGACCTGGTGCCGAGTGAATCCGAGCTGGTGGAGCGCTATGGCGTTTCCGGCGGCACCATTCGTAAGGCCATGGTGGAGGTCCGGGCCAGCGGGCTCGTGGACACCCGCCACGGCAAGGGCTCGATCGTGAAGGACCGGCCGCCCGTGCGGCTGCGCTCCTCGGACCGGTTCCGGGCCTCGCATCGCCGCGGCGGTAAGGCCGCGTATCTGGCCGAGTCGGCCCAGTCCGGCGCCACGGCCAAAGTGAGCGTCCTCTACATCGGCCCGATGGAAGCCCCCGAGGACATCACCGAAAGGCTCGACGTTCCCGCCGGCACTCAGGTCCTCGCCAGGCGGCGGCTCTACTTCCGCAACGGCGTCCCCGTCGAGACGGCCACCTCGTACCTGCCGTGGGACGTGGTCAAGGACATCCCCGAACTGTTCGCCGAGAACCCCGGCCCCGGCGGCATCTACGCCCGCCTGGAGGACGACGGCCATACCTTCGCCGAGTTCGTCGAGACGCTGACAGCGCGCCCGGCCGCCAAGGCTGAGGCATCCGAACTGGCGCTGAGCCCCGGCGCACCCGTCGTGCACCTCCTCCGTAACGCAGTCACCGAAGCTGGTCGCGTGGTGGAGGTCTGCGACACCCTCATGGCCGCTGACCAGTTCGTTTTCGAGTACCGCATCCCCGCGGCCGACTGACGCTCGCTCAACTCTTCTCAACCCGCCGGGACTTCTTCGCCCTGGCGGGTTGACTCATGTATAGGAGTCGTGCACTCTTCTTCCTGTCACTCATATACATGAGTGACAGAGTCCAGCACTTCTAGAGGAGTGATCTCTGTGCGTCAGATCCCCGTCGACACCTCCGCCGCCTCCGTGATGGTGGCCCAGCCCCCGCAGCCCAAGGTGAAGGACCGCCGTACCGGCGAGCGCGCGATGGACGCCGAGTCCGGTGCCGCGCTGTCGACCGTGGACGTGATGTTCGCGGCGAACGGCGAGGTGGAGATCCTGACCGTGACCGTGCCGGAGAACAGCATCTCCGGTGAGCTGGTCATGGGTACGCCGGTCGCGATCACGGGCCTGATCGCCCGGCCGTGGGAGAACGAGTTCAACGGGCAGCGCCGTCACGGCATCGCCTTCCGCGCCGTCGCCGTCACGTCGCTGGTCGAGTCCGCCGCGAAGCCGAAGGCGGCCTGACAATGACCGGCTTCACGGTCGCGCTCCTGGTGGTCGTCGCCGTCGCGGGTCTCCTGCGGTGGCGGCGCCCCGCCTGGTACTGGTTGACCTTCGGCGTCACCCTCGCCGTGCTGCGGGTCCTGGTCCGCTACACCTCGGTCATGGAAGCGTGCGGGCTGACCGTCCCGCCACCGCGCTGGCGGCTCGCCATCGCCCGAATGGCCGGCCGCCCGGCTCCCGAGTCGCGTGCACCGCGCATCCTGCGGCTCCGCCCGACCCGTACCGGCCTGGTGCTACGGCTGGGGCTTCGACCTGGTCAGGACGCCTTCGACGTGGCCGCCTCGTGCGACCGGCTTCGGCACTCGTTCGCCATGTACGGCGTCACCTCGCGTGAGATCCGCTCGGGTGTGGTCGAGCTGCGGATGACCGGCTACGACGTCCTGGCCCGGGTGCAGATGCCCGCCAAGCTCGACGGCGTGCCGATGCGCGTTCCTGTGGCTCTGCGCGAGGACGGAGCCGTCCACTACCGCGACTACCGCACCTGCCCGCACGCCCTGACCGTCGGGGCCACGAAGTCCGGCAAGTCCGTCTACCAGCGCAACCTGGTCGCCGAACTCGCCGCCGAAAACGTGGCCTTGGTCGGCATCGACTGCAAGCAAGGAGTGGAGCTGTTCCCACTGGCCCGCCGGTTCTCCGCGCTGGCCGACAACCCCGACACCGCCGCCGACCTCCTCGACGCACTCGTCACGCACATGGAGGGCGTCTACCAACTGATCCGCGCCGACCAGCGCATCACCGCCGACATCCCCGACGCAGAGATCGCAGCCGACATCTGGGACCTCCCGGCCCATTTGCGGCCGACCCCGATCGTCCTGCTCGTCGACGAGGTCGCCGAACTCGCCCTGTTCGCCACCAAGGAAGAGGAGAAGCGCCGGGACCGCATCATCACCGCGCTCGCCCGCCTCGCCCAGCTCGGCCGCGCCGCCGGCATCTATCTGGAGATCTGCGGACAGCGCTTCGGCTCCGAACTCGGCAAGGGCATCACCATGCTCCGCGCCCAGCTCACCGCCCGCACCGCCCACCGCGTCAACGACGAAACCTCCGCCAACATGGCCTTCGGCGACATCGCCCCCGACGCCGTCCTGGCCGCCATCTCCATCCCGACCGACACACCCGGCCTCGCCGTCACCGGCGACTCGACCGGCGGCTGGGCCCGCATCCGCACCCCACACACCTCGATGCGCCAGGCCGTCAACGCCTGCAACCGGCACGCCCACCGCACCCCCGAGCTGCCCAGCCTCGCCGCCTTCCGGCCCGAGCTGCCGCCCACGGTCTCGCTCGTCAAAATCCCGGCCCAGGCAGAGGCACCCGCCTCCGCCTGACCCGCCCCCGCATCCCGGTCGGCGCGACCACCTCGCACCAGCTCCCTACCCCCGCCATGCCCAAAACGCCCTGCAAAGGAGGTGAAGACATGACCCGCTCACTCCGCATCGACGCCGTCCTGGTGCAAGCCGTGATCGCCGGGGCCCTGTCCTTCGCCCACCTGCACGACCTCGCCGCCGCTGCCGGACAGACCGGATGGAAGGCATGGGCCTACCCCGTCTCCGTCGACCTGCTCCTGGTCGCCGCCTGGCGCCGCCTCCGCAACGACGGACCCTCCCGGCTCGCCTGGTGCTGGTTCCTGATCGCCCTGGTCGCCTCACTCGGCGCGAACGTCGCCAGCGCCGGATTCCTCGACCTCCAGCACCCACCCGCCTGGCTGCGCTTCGGCATCGCGGGATGGCCCGCCCTCGCCTTCCTCGGCGGCACCCTCCTCGCCCACTCACCCGCCGCGACCGACCCCGCCCATGACTCGGAGCCGACTCCCGAGCCGGTCGAGGTCGTGCCGGCCGAAGCCGCCCCCGCCTCTGAGCCCGAGCCGGTCGAACCTTCGGAACCTGCTCCGGCCCTGACCGCCGCTGAGCCTGCTGTCGCTCCGGCTCCGCCGGTCCCGGCCGCGCTGGTCGACCACGCCCGCAAGGTCGCCGACGACCACCACGCCCGGACCGGCACACCCATCGACACCGACACCCTGCGCGCCCGCCTCGGCGTCCCCGCCCCGATGGCCGACGCCATCGCCGCCCAACTCGCCTGACTAGGAAGGGAGAAACCCGTGACCCGTGACCCCGCCGGCCTGACCGCCGCCGACTACCTCGACAGCGCCCGCGAGATGACCGCCGCTGACCGGCCCTACCTCGCCCACCTGCTCGCCGAGGAAGCCGCCCAGCTCACCAACGACCAGGCCACCGCCGCCGGTATCCGCGCCACCTACCCCGACCCGACGACCACCCGAACGGAGAGCGACTGACATGCCCGCCCGCGACCACTTCCACTCCGTCATGCGGATCGGCCCCGTACAGGTCGGCACCCACCGCGACCGGCACGGCCGCACCAAGCACGCCGCCGTCTGCACCGCCGACCGCTGCGGCTGGTCCGCCGACTTCTCCAACTCCTCGGCCGCCCAGTTCGCCGCCCGCACCCACCGCTGCCGCATCTCCGACTGAACGGGAGAACACCGCCATGGACGTTCCGCTCTGGCTCACCCTGATCGTCGTCGGCGCCCTCGGCATCAAGCTCATCCGCCCGCCCTGGTGGCTCGTCGCCGTGCTCCTCCTCGGCGGCTTCCTCCTCGCCGACAGCCTCCTCGCCCCCGTCATCGACACCGCCATCAGCAAGTAGCCCACCGCAGAAAGGAGAAGCACTCATGTTCCGACCGAAGATCCCCACCATGCCGACCCCGACCGGCATCGTCACCCCGCCCGCCGTCGAGCCGACCGCGATCGTCCAGCACACCCCCGCCCCGGCCCCGGTCCCCGTCGCCCCGGCGGCACCGGCGGCACCGGCGGCACCGGCCCGGCCCACGGTCCAGCTCACCCCCGGCACCGCGCTCGCCCTCGTCGGTGGCGGCACCGCTGTCGTCCTGGTCGTCGGCGCGGTCCTGGTCTCGATGCTCCTGGCGGTCGCCGTCACCGCGGCCTCGGTCGCCGTGTGCGCGCTCGTCGTCCGCTCGCTGATCGCCTCCGAGTACAAGCGCCGCTGACCGGCCCCCGGGGCGGTCTCAACCGCCAAGTCTCGCCCGCCCCGGAAGCCGTGCCCCAACCCATCGCAAAGGACAAGAAGGGACACCCATCATGGCCCAGCCCACCACCGCCGCGCGGGTCTGCTCGAACTGCGACGGCTTCCCCACCGTTCGCGTGACCCTCGGCGGCCGCGACCGACACGGCAACCTGCGCACCATCACCGTCCACTGCCCGGCCTGCCACGGCACCGGCGCCCGCCTCGTCCGCCGGCCGATCCCCGCCCGCATCGGGGTGGCCGCGTGACTGACACCGCCACTGCGGCGGGCCTGGACCCGGCCACCCTGCACGACGTCCTCCGGGTGGCCGGGTCCCCCGGCTTCGACCGCTGGAAAGACCAGATCCACCGCACCGGCGGCTGCTCCGACCCCATCCACCTCACCGGCTGGACCCTCGCCAAAGACCGCACCACCGGCGAGACTCTGCGCCGCTACTCCACCGACACCGAACCGGACGGACGGCTCCGCGTCGCCTGCGGCAACCGCCGCGCCTCCCGCTGCCCCACCTGCGCCTACACCTACGCCGGAGACACCTACCACCTCATCCGCGCCGGGCTCGCGGGCGACGAGTCCAAGGACATCCCCGCCACCGTGCGCGACCACCCGCGCGTCTTCGCCACCCTCACCGCACCCTCGTTCGGCCCGGTCCACAACCGCCCGGACCGTGGCGTCTGCCGCTGCGGCACCCGCCACCCCGAGGATGATCCCGCCCTGGGCACCGCCATCGACCCGACCACCTACGACTACGCGGGCACGGTCCTGTTCAACAACCACGCCGGACAGCTCTGGCAGCGCTTCACCACCCGCCTGCGCCGCGAGATCGCCGCCCGCGCCGGACTCACCCAACGCGAACTCAAAGACGCCCTGCGCCTCTCGTACGGCAAGGTCGCCGAGTTCCAGAAGCGCGGAGCGATCCACTTCCACGCCGTGATCCGCCTCGACGGACCAGACGGCCCCGACACCGCCCCGCCGTCCTGGGCCACGGTGCAGCTGCTCGACGACTCCATCCGCGCCGCCGTCGCCCACTCCTACACCTCGATCACCGTCCCGGCCGCCGGAGACCAGCCCCGCCGGCCTTTCCGCTGGGGCACCCAGCTCGACATCCGACCCGTCAAAGCCTTCGGCGACGGGACGGACATCACCGAACAGGCCGTCGCCTCCTACGTCGCCAAGTACGCCACCAAAGCCGCCGAGACGACCGGCAGCCTCGACCGACGCATCGGCAACCGGGAAGTACTCGACCTCCTGGACGTGCCCGACCACCCCCGCCGCCTCATCGAAGCCTGCCTCGACCTCGCACCCCTCTACCCGGATCGGAAGCTGGGCGCCTGGGCTCACATGCTCGGCTTCCGCGGCCACTTCTCCACCAAATCCCGCCGCTACTCCACCACCCTCGGCGCGCTGCGCCAGATCCGCGCCGACTACCGCGCCGCCCAGGAACACGACGCCCTCGGCGACCCGGACACCGTCCTCGTCCTCGCCTCCTGGGAGTACGCCGGCCACGGCCACACCCCCGGCGAATCCGCCCTCGCCGCCACCATTGCCCGCGACATCCAACTCAACCGCGAAACCGCCCGCGAAGCCCTGCAAGACCAACTCGCCCTGGAAGGAGTCACCGCATGACCACCACCGTGATCGAGCGGAAGTGGCACACCACCGCTGAGGTCGCCGACATGCTCGGCTTCGGCCTCTCCAAGACCAAGATGCTCGTGCTCACGGGGGAGATCCGCTCCGTGAAGGTCGGCCGCAACCGCCGCATCCTCCCGGTCTGGGTGGACGAGTACGTCGAGCGCGTCACCACTGACGCCGAAGGGTGGGCTGCATGAGCGGCAAGCGCGGCAACGGGGAAGGCTCCATCTACCCCTACAAGAACGGCTACGCGGCCTACGTCTGGGTCACCAAGCCGGACGGCAAGCGGGCCCGGAAGTACGCCTACGGCAAGACCCGCGAAGAGGTCCACGACAAGTGGCTCAAGCTCCACGCCGAAGCGAAGAAGGGCCCGGTGCAGACCGCGCACCGGACGCTCGCCGCTTTCCTCGCCTACTGGCTGGACTCAATCGTGAAGCCCAACCTCGCCCCGCTGTCGTACGTCTCGTACGAGGGGTACGTACGGCTCTACATCGGCCCGTACCTCGGTGCGAAGCGGCTGGACAAGCTGACTGTGCGGGACGTGCGCGAGTGGCTGACGAAACTGGCGACCGTCTGCCAGTGCTGCGCCCAGGGCAAGGACGCGAAGCGGGAGCCCAACCGCCGTAAGTGCTGCGCGGTCGGGGACTGCTGCGAGTCGTACCCGTCCCGGCGGGTGATCCAGGGTTCCCGCGATGCGCTGCGGGCCGCGCTCACCCATGCGGTCGCCGAGGAGGAGATCAGCAAGAACGTGGCCTCCCTGGTGAAGGTGCCCAAGCCCCGCCGCCGCCGGATCAAGCCCTGGTCGGTCGCCGAGGCGGGCCAGTTCCTCACCGACGCCGCTGCCCGCGATGACCACCTCTTCGCGGCCTGGGTGCTCGTGCTCTGCCTCGGGCTGCGCCGGGGGGAGGTGTTGGGCCTGACGTGGAAGTCCGTCGACTTCGAGACCGGGGAGCTGTACGTCGACCACCAGATCCAGCGCGCCGGGCGTCAGATCCTCCACCGGGAGACCAAGACCGAGGACTCCGACGACTTCCTGCCCCTGCCGGCACTCTGCCTCAAGGCCCTACGGATGCGCCGCGCCCAGCAGCTCGGAGACCGGAAGGCTGCCGGGGAGCTCTGGCAGGACACTCACGGACTGATCTTCACCACGAAGTACGGCACCCCGATCGAGCCGGGCAACCTCACCCGTATGTTCGCCCTTCGGGCCTGCCGCGCCGGTCTGCGGGCAATCCCGCTGCGGAACACCCGGCACACGTGCAGTTCGCTCCTGGTCGCCCTCAAGGTCCACCCGAAGGTGGCACAGCGCATCCTGCGGCACTCGCAGATCGCCATGACGATGGAGGTCTACGCCGAAGCGAGCGAGGAAGCTGTACGGGCCGCGATCGGCAAGCTGTCCGACGCGATGGGCGGTACCGGCTGACAGCAGTCGGCGCGGTTGCTGTACTTCTCTGCTGTACGCCCCAACGCGAGAGGCCCCCGGATCATCTCCGGGGGCCTCTGGCCTGCTGTGCACTCGGCAGGATTCGAACCTGCAACCTTCTGATCCGTAGTCAGATGCTCTATCCGTTAAGCTACGAGTGCTTGTGCTTCCCGGGCTTTTCTGCCCGGTCGGCGTTGCGGGAACAACATTACATGACCTGCGCCGCGACGCGAAATCCATTAGCCACACCCCGTCTGACCTGCACAAACACCCGAACGAGTGCATGTGCGCGGGCCCCGGGAACGACCGAAGCCCCGGCCGGATGGCCGGGGCTTCGGTGATCAGCTGGCGGAGGCGGAGGGATTTGAACCCTCGATGGGCTTTAAGACCCAAACCGCATTAGCAGTGCGGCGCCATAGACCGGACTAGGCGACGCCTCCAGCACACCCGCGCGTGCGGATGTTGCGTGCAGATGATGACACAGCCCAGTGGCGTGTCACCAATCGCCGTCCACGGTACTAGGCACCGGGGCCGGAGAGCAAAGCATCTGCGGTTGCGCAACGCCGCGGCGTGAGCAGCGTTAGACATGCCGGGGGCCGGTCGCGGCCCCCGGCCGGAGACCGATGACCTTCAGGAGCCCCCATGCTTCGCAGCCTCGCCCTCACCGCCACCGCGTCCGCCGCCGCGCTGGCCGCGGCCGTGCCCGCCACGGCAGCCGCCGCGTCGCCGCTGCCCCTCCCCCTGCCGCTGCTGGAGAGAACCGACCGGCTGACCGTGATCGTCTCCGCGACGGGCAACACCCGGACGGACGGCAGGTACGAGCTGGAGTGCAACCCCGACGGCGGGACGCACCCGGTGGCCGAGGCGGCATGCGACCGGCTCGAGGAGCTCTCCCAGGGGCAGCAGGACCCGTTCGCCCCGGTGCCGACGGAACGGATGTGCACCCAGCAGTCCGGCGGGCCGGCCACCGCGCGGGTCACCGGAACATGGCAGGGACGGCACGTCGACGCCACCTTCAACCGGAGCAACGGTTGCGAGATCTCACGCTGGCAGACCCTCGAGCCGGTACTGCCGAACACCCGGTCATAGACCGACGGCGCAAGCCATGCGCACACAACCTTGGTGAGAGCTCCCCCTCATCCGCCGTCCCGGCCACCGTCACTGCCCTTAGACTCCCTTCAGTGACAGGCCGAGGCCCGAGGGGCAGGATGGGACAGGCCGTCCGCAATACGCAGTGGGTCAGGGAGGAACCGTCGTCGTGAGCAGCAGGCCATCCCGAGGCGCTGCTCGCCTCGCAGCCATACTCGACGCCCTCCCGGACGGGCTCGTCCTCGTCAACGCCAACGGCACGGTCGTCAACGCCAACACCATCGCGCTCGAGCTGTTCGAGACGCCGGGCACAGCCCTGGTCGGACGTGGTCTGCTCGATCTGCTGCCCGAGTTCGACTCCCGGCTGATCCCGGGCTCGATGCGCCGGCCCGACGCCGCCGACCACCGGGGGCGTACGAAGCCCACCCGCATGATCGCGCGGCGCACGGACGGCGGCGAGTTCCCCGTCGAGGTGACCAGCGCGAGCCTGGAGGACGGGCGCGAGGCCTACGACTCGTACAACGCGTACACCGGCGACGAGCTGCTGATGCTGGTGGTCCGGGACCTGTCGGGCACCGTGGACACCGAGGCCGAGCTGGCGCGTTCGCAGCGGCAGACGGAGATGATCCTCCGCGCCGCGTCCGAGGGCGTCGTGGGCACGGACACCGACGGGCGGGTCGTGCTCGTCAACCCGGCCGCCGCGCAGATCCTCGGCTTCCGCGCCAGCGACCTGGGCGGCCAGGAGCTGCACCCGCTGATCCTCCACTCGCGGGCGGACGGCGAGCCGTTCCCGTACGCGGAGTCGCCGCTGGCCGACACCCTCAAGTCCGGGCGCAAACACCGGGTGCGCGGCCAGGTGCTCTGGTCGAAGAGCGGTGAAAAGGTCTCCGTGGACCTGACGACCGCACCGGTCCGCGACGGCGACCAGCTCGTCGGTGCGGTGATGACCTTCACCGACCGCCGGCCGTACGAGGAGCAGGCACGGAAGCACGCCGCGGAGCTCGCGGAGACCACGGAGAGGCTCACCACCGAGCTCGCGGAAACGACTGAGCGGCTCACCACCGAACTCGAAGCCGTGACCGAGCGGCTCACGGCCGAGCTCAGTGCCACGCGGGAGCAGTACGAGGCCGAACTCGCCGACAAGGCGGACCGCTACACCGCCGCGCTGGAGAGCGGCGACGAGCGGTACGCCGAGCTGACCGCCCGGCACGCCCAGCTGACCGCCGTGCTGGGGGAGTCGCTGCGCGGCCCGCTGGAGCAGCTGCGCTCCGAGTTGGGCGCGCTGGCGGCCGACCCGGCCGGGCAGCTGTGGCCGGAGGCGAACCAGATCCTGCACCATCTGGCCGCCGGTTACGCCCGGATGACGACGCTTGTCGACAATGTGCTCGGCTACCAGCGGCTCGATACGGGCGCCGAGCAGCTCTCGAAGTCCACCGTGCTGCTCGACGCGGTCGTGACGGCCGGCGTCGAGGGCGCGATCGAACTCATCGGGCCGGGACGGGCACAGTTCGCCGTGCACGCGCCCCCGATCGAGGCCGAGGTCGACGGAGCCCGACTGGCCACGGCACTCGCGCACCTGGTCGCGGACGTGGTCGGCGTCGACTCGACAGGCAAGGCCAAGCTGCCGCCCGGTGGCGGATACGTGGACTCGACCGTCGTGGTCGCGGCCGCCCAGCGCGGCGACGTCGTACGGATCGAGGTGCGCGGGCCGTTCGCGGGTGGCGACCCGGTGCACGAGCCGATCGTGCGCGGGATCGTACGGGCCCACGGCGGTGTGCTGCAGACGCACGAGGTGCCGGGCATGACCGGCAGCGCGTACGTGCTCGAGGTGCCGCTCGGAGAGGGAGCCGGGGCCGTCGCGCCTCCCGCGCCCGACGCCGGCCGGATGCCCGCCCTGCCCGCCCAGCAGTCGTCCGAGCCGTCCGGCCCCGTTGCGGTCGCGGCGGCGCCCGCCGGCCCCGTGGCGGTCGCCGCGAACGCCACGAGCGGTGGCGGTGGCCGGCGACGGGCACGTCGCGCCTCCACGGACGCCTTCCTGGAGAGCCCCGTGGCCATGGAGGACCCGATGGCGGCGCCGCCGACCGGGCGGCGCCGCGCGGCACAACAGCCGGACGCGGAGCTCATTCCCGCCCAGGACACCGGCAGGAGCACGGACAGGCGCACGGGCGAGCGCACAGGCAACAGCGGTGGGACCGGACGCCGGCGCGGCCGCCCCAGCCCGGCCGAGAACTCCGCCGTGGCCCTGCAGCCCGCGGAGGGCTCCGTGGTGACGGCCGCAGAAGGCGTCGGCGGGCGGGCCGCGCTCGGGGAGACCGTGCCGCCGCAGGGCGTGCCGGTCGACGTCCACGGCATCCAGTCCGCGCCGTCGGCGCGGCGTGCGCGCAGGGCCGTGGAGAGCGGTCTGCCCAGGCCGTCCGAGCCCCAGAACGCGCTGACCAGCCAGAACGCGCAGGAGCCCCAGGGAGCACGGGAAACCCCGGACACCCCGGACACCCCGAACATGCAGCCCCAGCCGCAGCACCTGCCGCAGCCCACCGGCCGGCGGGCCAGGCGGGCGCTGGCAGCGGCTCCGGTCGAGGTCGAGAGCGGGGCGCCGCGCACGGCGTTCGCCCTTCCGCCCGCGGAGGCCGACAGGGCACCTGCCGGAGCGGCCGCGGCCGATTCCACGGCGGAGCGGCACGACGCCGTGGCCGGTGACCCGGACACCCGGCACCACACACCGCCGCAGCAGCACCCGGTTCCGACGGGGCGCAGGCGCGCCCGCAACCAGGCGCAGCCTCCCGTACAGCCCCAGCCGCAGGACTCCGCCGAGGCGCCGGCGGGTCCGGCCGGGCCGGCTGCTCACGTCCCACACCCGGCTGCCGGTCCCGTGGACCAGGGGCAGGACGGCGGCACGGGCGGCACCGGCACGTCAGCCGCACCCGCCGCCGCGAGGCCGGTCTCCGACACCGGGTCCGTATCGCTGCCTCTGCCGCCCGCGGCACCGGTCCCTGCCGAGCCGCAGGCCCCGGCCGAGGCACCGGTGCCGGTACAGGCCGAGGCGCACGAGCAGCCGCAGCCCCTGCCGCAGCCGCAGCCACAGCCGCATGCGGAAGAGGCCCCGCAGCCCGCAGCGGAGACGCCCCGGCCGGCGGTCGCGCGGGTCGCGCAGCCCCTGCCCGAGGAGCAGCCGGTGCCGGCCGACTCCACACAGGGCCGTGCCTTCAGCGTGCGCACCCTGGGGCAGGGCGTGCCCTTCGCCCAGCACCTCACGCAGCAGCAGAACCAGACGCTCGGATCGGGCCGCCGCAGGAAACTGGGCACGCGTCCGGACGCCGAACCTCCCGAGCCCACCGGCCGCGCCCACCCGCAGCCCACGGCCGCGCCCACGCCCGCCCCGGTGCCGCCCGCCGCGCAGCAGAGCGGCCCCCGGCTGCCCGCGGACCTGGTGGACAGCCGCTCGGAGGGCCGGGCCTACGCGATAGGAGCCCCGGACGAGGGCGCGGAGGGGCCGGAGCCGCTCGACGGACCCGGCGGCGCGGTCGAGGTGGCCAACCGGCCGCAGCCGCAGCCCGTGGACGACGAACTGCCCCCGGAGCCGCTGGACAACCCGCGCCGGCTTCTGGTGTGGCCGGCTCCCGACGTCTCCACCCAGCAGGCGCTGAGCAACCGCGGCTACCGGCCCGTGGTCGTGCATTCGCGCGAGGAGGTCGACGCGCAGATCGCGGCGTTCCCCGCCGCGCTGTTCGTGGACCCTCTCACCGGGCCGATCACCAGGACCGCCCTTCAGTCCCTGCGCCAGGCCGCCGTCGCCGCCGAGGTTCCGGTGCTGGTGACCGCGGGTCTCGGGCAGGCCACGCGGGAGGCCGCGTACGGCGCCGATCCGGCCGTACTGCTCAAGGCGCTGGCGCCACGCGACAGCGAGCAGCACCCGTCGCGCGTGCTGCTGATCGAGGAGCACGAGGAGATCGCCCTCGCGCTGACGTCCACGCTCGAGCGGCGCGGTATGCAGGTGGCGCGGGCCGGGGCCGACGCGGACGCGGTCACCCTCGCCACGCAGATGCGGCCGAACCTCGTGGTGATGGACCTGATGCAGGTGCGCCGCCGGCGCGCCGGGATCATCGACTGGCTGCGCGCGAACGGCCAGTTGAACCGTACTCCGCTGGTCGTCTACACCTCGGCCGGCCTCGACCCGGCCGAGCTGCCACGACTGTCGTCGGGGGAGACGGTGCTCTTCCTCGCGGAGCGCTCGACGAGCAACGAGGTGCAGGCGCGCATCGTGGACCTGCTGGCGAAGATCGGCACCAACTGAGGTCCTCGGGGACGCCGCAGAACGGCGCAGGGCGGCGAACGCCGACCGGGCAGCCGCAGAACGGCGCAGGGCGGCGAACGCCGACCGGGCAGCCGCAGAACGGCGCAGGGCGGCGAACGCCGACCGGGCAGCCGCAGAACGGCGGAGGGCGGCCGGGCAGGCGCAGAACGGCGGAGGCTCGGGAAGCCTCCGGAACGGCGAGGGCCGGCGGTCGTGACCGCCGGCCCCTCTTCCGTTTCCGTCAGTGCGCCGTCGGCTACAGCTCGGTGACGTCGAGCTCGCCGTCCGCGTACTGCCTGCGGATGACCTTCTTGTCGAACTTGCCGACGCTCGTCTTCGGCACCGTCGGCACCACCGCCCAGCGCTCGGGCAGCTGCCACTTGGCGATCTTCCCGGCGAGGAACGTCCTCAGCGTCTCGTAGTCCGCCGTGGAGCCCTCCTTCAGCACCACGGTCGCCAGCGGACGCTCGCCCCACTTCTCGTCGGGTACGGCGACGACCGCCGCCTCCGCGACGTCCGGGTGCGCCATGAGCGCGTTCTCCAGCTCGACGCTGGAGATCCACTCGCCGCCCGACTTGATGACGTCCTTGGCCCGGTCGGTCAGCGTCAGATAGCCGTCGCTGCTGATCACGCCGACGTCACCGGTCTTCAGCCAGCCGTCTTCGCTGAACTTGTCCCCCGGCCGGAAGTCCTCGCCGCCCGCACCGCCGTAGTACGCACCGGCGATCCAGTTGCCGCGCACCTCCAGCTCGCCGGCCGACTCGCCGTCCCACGGCAGCAGGTCTCCACCGGGACCGACCAGGCGCGCCTCCACGCCGGCCGGGAAGCGGCCCTGCGTGATGCGGTACGGCCACTCCTCCTCCGCGCTCAGCCCGGCGGGCGGGTGTGCCATCGTGCCGAGCGGCGAGGTCTCCGTCATGCCCCAGGCGTGGCAGAGCCGCACACCGAGCTTGTCGTACGCCTCCATGAGGGACGGCGGGCACGCGGCCCCGCCGATGGTGACCTGCCGCATGGAGGACAGGTCGCGGGGGTTGGCGGTGACCTCCGCGAGCAGTCCTTGCCAGATGGTGGGGACCGCCGCGGCGTGCTGGGGCCTCTCCCGCTCGATCATCTCGGCGAGCGGCGCGGGCTGCAGGAAGCGGTCCGGCATCAGCATGTTGATGCCGGTCATGAACGTGGCGTGCGGCAGTCCCCAGGCGTTCACATGGAACTGGGGGACGACCACGAGGGTCGTGTCCTTGTCGGTCAGCCCCATCGACTCGGCCATGTTGACCTGCATGGAGTGCAGGAAGATCGAGCGGTGGGAGTAGACGACGCCCTTGGGGTCGCCCGTCGTACCGGACGTGTAGCACATCGCCGCTGCGGCGCGCTCGTTCAGCTCGGGCCAGTCGTAGGTGGTCGGGCGGCCGGCGATCAGCTCCTCGTACTCGTGGACCTGCGCCTCCGTGTCGGCGAGGAGCGAGCGGTCACCCGGACCGGAGACGACGATGTGCTCGATCGTCGGCAGGTGGGGGAGCAGCGGCGCCAGCAGCGGCAGCAGCGAACCGTTGACGATCACGGCGCGGTCGGCGGCGTGGTTGACGATCCAGACCAGCTGCTCGGCGGGCAGGCGGAGGTTGAGTGTGTGGAGCACGGCACCCATGGAGGGGATCGCGAAGTACGCCTCGACATGCTCGGCGTTGTTCCACATGAGGGTGGCGACTCTCTCGTCACCGTCGATGCCGAGCTCGTCGCGCAGGGCGTTGGCCAGCTGGGTGGCCCGCCGGCCGGCTTCGGCGAAGGTACGGCGCTGCGGCTCGGCCTCGCCGGTCCAGGTGGTGATCTGCGACTTGCCGTGGATCGTCATCCCATGCTGAAGGATGCGGGTCACAGTCAGCGGTACGTCCTGCATGGTGCTCAGCACGGCGTCCTCCCGGTGGGCGCTAGCGCTACGTGGCAGAAAAGGTGGGTAGATTCTGCGCACATACCACGCGGTATGTCACTACCCAGGGGTAATGAAACGCCGTACTTCACCGCGCAACACTGCACAACAGCGCACACGCCCCGCCACCGGGACACGCCCGGATGCGGAAACCGGACCGTCAGCGGACCGGTGCGAGCTCCGGGTCCTCCCGGAGCTTGCCGAGCGCCCGCGACACGGCACTCTTGACCGTACCGATCGACACCCCGAGCACCTCCGCCGTCTGCGCCTCGCTCAGGTCCTCGTAGTAACGGAGCACGACCATCGCCCGCTGGCGGTCCGGCAGCTTCATCACCGCGCGCCACATCGCGTCGTGCAGCGCCTGCTGCTCCGCGGGGTCGACGGCCGGTCCGGTCTCCTGCTCCGGCAGCTCGTCGCAGACGAACTCGTCCACCTTGCGCTTGCGCCACTGCGACGTGCGCGTGTTCAGCAGGGCGCGGCGGACGTATCCGTCGAGCGCCCGGTGGTCCTCGATCCGCTCCCAGGCGACGTACGTCTTCGTCAGCGCCGTCTGGAGCAGGTCCTCCGCGTCGCTCGGGTTCGAGGTGAGCGACCGTGCGGTGCGCAGCAGTACGGGCCCCCGCGCCCGTACGTACGACGAGAAGGAGGTGTAGGGCGTGTACGACGGCACCGGCGCGGCGGCCTTGGAAGCGCTCGTACAGACTGGCGTGGTCATGGCTCCACGCTAGAAGCGCCCCCGCTGTCGCGGATCGGCCCCAGGTCCCGAAGCGTTGTCCCCCTCAGGTTGTAGGGCCGACGGGAGCCGCACCTCCTGAAGGTGGAGGACACCCCCAGGGGCCTACCCGGGAGCGGCCCCGAGAACCAGTCCCGACGTCGGCACACCGGTGCCCGCGGTGACCAGCGCGGTGGCCGCGCCCGGTATCTGGTTCACCGACGTGCCGCGCAGCTGTCTGACCGCTTCCGCGATGCCGTTCATCCCGTGCAGATACGCCTCTCCCAGCTGCCCTCCATGGGTGTTGAGCGACAGCACGTCACCGGCCACGAAGTCGGCCCCCTCACCGGGCCCGCAGAAGCCGAACTCCTCCAGCTGCATCAGCACGAACGGAGTGAAGTGGTCGTAGATGATCCCCACGTCGATGTCGGCCGGGGCGAGCCCCGAGGTCCGCCACAACTGCCGGGCGACGACCCCCATCTCGGGCAGGCCGGTCAGCTCGTCCCGGTAGAAGCTGGTCATCTGCTCCTGGGCACGGCCGGCACCCTGCGCCGCGGCGAGCACCACCGCCGGCGGGCGTGGCAGGTCACGGGCCCGCTCCACACTGGTGACGACGAGCGCCTGGCCGCCGTCGGTCTCCTGGCAGCAGTCCAGCAGCCGCAGCGGTTCCACGATCCACCGGGAGGCGGCGTGGTCGGCCGGGGTGATCGGGCGGCCGTGGAAGTACGCCGCGGGATTGGTGGCCGCGTGACGCCGGCCGGTGACGGCGACATGACCGAAGGCGTCGGGCGTCAGCCCGTACACGTGCAGATAGCGACGGGCGGCCATCGCGACCCAGGACGCGGGGGTGAGCAGCCCGAACGGAAGGTTCCAGCCGAGCGCCGCGCCCTCCGCGGACGGTTCACGATGCTGCACACCGGAACCGAAACGCCGGCCGGAGCGCTCGTTGAACGCCCGGTAGCAGACAACGACATCGGCGACCCCGGCGGCGATCGCCAGCGCGGCCTGCTGCACGGTGGCGCAGGCCGCACCCCCTCCGTAGTGGACCCGGGAGAAGAACGACAGTTCCCCGATGCCCGCGGCCTGCGCGACGGTGATCTCAGGGCTGGTGTCCATGGTGAACGTGACCATGCCGTCCACGTCCGCGGGGGAGAGGCCGGCATCGTCCACCGCCGCCCGTACGGCCTCGACGGCGAGCTTCAGCTCACTGCGCCCGGAGTCCTTCGAGAACTCGGTCGCCCCGATGCCGACGACGGCCGCCCTGCCGCCGAGCGCGTCCCGGTCGCGGATGGTCACACGCCTTCCTCCGGTTCCGCCGGTTCCTGGAATTCCTTCGGGAGCGTGACCGTCACCGTGCCGGTGACATGGTTGCCGAGACTGTTGGCGCCGACGATCCGGACCTCGGCGGTCGTGCCGTCGAACGCGCCGACCATGCCGCTCAGCACCATCGTGTCGCCCGGGTGGTTGGGGGCGCCGAGCCGTATCGCCACCTTGCGCAACACGGCCCGCTCCCCGAAGAAGTCGGTGACGTACCGGCCCACCAGACCGTTCGTCGTCAGGATGTTCATGAAAATGTCCGGAGAGCCCTTCTCCTTGGCGAGCTCCGCGTCGTGGTGCACATCCTGGAAGTCGCGCGAGGCGATGGCTCCGGCGACGATCAGCGTCCGGGTCACCGGCACGGCGAGGGAAGGCAGCGCCGTCCCGGCACCGAGGGGGCCGCGTTCCATGTCAGCCGACACCTCCTTGTACGCCCCGGAAGACCGGCAGCTCGAACTCACCGTCGATGCGGCTGAATTCCAGCTCCACCGGCATCCCGACCCGCACCCTGTCGGGAGGGATCCCCACCACGTTGCTGACGATCCGCACCCCCTCTGCCAGCTCGATCAGCCCCACCGCGAACGGGGGGTCGAACGCCGGGAACGGCGGATGGTGCATGACCACGTAGGAGAAGACGCTTCCCGAGCCGCTCGCCTCCACCGTGTCCCAGTCCGGCGATCCGCAGCGGCCGCACCCGGGCAGCCACGGGAAACGCAGCGTTCCGCACCCGCCGCAGCGCTGGATGAGCAGCCGGTGCTCGGCCACTCCCTCCCAGAAGCCCGCGTTGTCCCTGTTGACGACCGGGCGCGGGCGGCTTCCCTTCGGCTTCCGGGCCCGGGGCGTGTATTTGAGGATCCGGAAGCGATGTGTGCCCGCCGGCTCGCCGCCCGCCCGTACGTCCATCCGCGTGGTGATGAAGTAACCCGTGCCCAGCTTGGTCGTCTTGCGCTCGGACACGGACTCGATCACCGCGTCGTAGGTGACCCGGTCCCCCGGCCGCAGCGGCCGCAGATACTCCTGCTCGCAGTCGGTCGCCACCACCGAGGTGTAACCGGCGCCGTCGAGCAGCTCGAACAGCTCGTCCTGCGCCGCGGCCCGGCCGGTGTGACCCGACAGACCACCCATCGTCCAGACCTGGAGCATCGTCGGCGGGGCGACGGCGTCCGGCCCGGCATACGCCGGGTTGCCGTCCCCCATCGCCTCGCACCAGTGCCTGATCATCGGCTCGTTGACGCGATCCTTGCCGACGCCCGAGGTCGCGGCGGCCCGCCCCTCGTACGTCTTCAGCCGTGCGTACAACTCGTCGGTCACCGCTCCCCCTTCCGCCCCTCTGCAGAACCTGACTGTCCGTCAGCTCCCTGTTGGATGTCAAGGTCGCGAGCGCCAACCCCACCGTCCGCACCCGCCCCCGACGCCTCCCCGAGCCCCTTGGCTACGCCTGGGCGGCGGCGCCCCCAAGCACCGCCGCGCAGACGATCGTCCCCTTGCTCAGCCTCCCCTCGGGCCGGCCGTCACCACAGCGGCCAGAAGTTCACGGTCACGTTGTCCTGGTCGATGACCGTGAAACCGAGTCCGCCGGCGCCGGCGGTACTGCTCTGAATACTGGCGCCGGACCCGGTCGCCGACTGCTGGGTGGTGGACGAGTTGCCGAAGTTGCTGCCGCCGACGCCGCTGCCGGTGATCGTCGCCACCGACGCGTTCGACCCGTCGTCCGCGAAGCCGCCGTTGTCCGCCTGGGCGACCCCGCCGAGCAGGGAGAACGCGAGGGGCAGGGCGGCGGCAACGGCGAGAACGCGGGCGGAACGGATGCTTGCCATGTCATTCCTCCATGAACGGGAACTGCTCAAGTGCTGCGGACTCCGGGGCGGTTGGCCATCCGCACCCGACTCGATCACGACGTCGCGAGATCAGAATTGCCCACGCGATCCCCGGCGAACCACCCTGGAAGGGGCGATTCGCTCGCAAGCGTGAGGACATGTCGATAAACCCCCTCATTACCCCCGGCGTGTCACCGAGCAACAGAACACGCGAGCCGCGCCACGCCCGGGATGAAGCGTTTCTGCACCTTTTGCGACACCCTCCCCTCTTCCTTTATTCGAACTCCTGTACGAACATAGACCCATGGCCATCACTGCCCGGCAGACCGCCACCCTGGCCCTCGCCCACGCTCTCTCCGCCGCGGAGCGCGGGCTCCCCGTCATCCCCCTGTCCGCCACCAAACTCCCCGCCCTGCGCTCCCCCCACCGTGGTGATCCGGACCCGGTCCTGTGCCGAGGCGAATGCGGGCTCCCGGGCCACGGCGTCCACGACGCCATCACCGACCCGGCGGGCGTGCGCGCTCTGTTCGCGGCCGCCCCGTGGGCCACGGGCTACGGCATCGCGTGCGGGCGTCCACCGCACCACCTGATCGGCATCGACCTCGACACCAAGTCGTCGACCGACTCCATGGCCGAGCTGCAACACCTGGCGCTGCGCCACCTGTTCACCATCCCGGAGACGGTCACGGTCCTCACCCCGAGCGGTGGGCGCCACCTCTGGCTCACCGGCCCACCCGACACGGTCGTCCCCAACTCGGCCGGCCGGCTCGCCCCCGGCATAGACGTCCGCGGCACCGGCGGCTACCTCGTCGGCCCGGGCTCGGTCACCGCCCACGGCGCCTACCGCCTGGCCCCCGGCACGGCGCACCTCCCGCCGGCCCCCTGCCCCCGCGCCCTCCTGCGCCTGATCACACCCCCCGCGCGCCCCCGCTCCAGGCGGGGACCGGCCCACGGAGACGGACACGGGCTGGTCCAGTTCGTCCTCGGGGCTCAGGAGGGCCAGCGCAACACCCGGCTGTTCTGGGCGGCCTGCCGTGCCTACGAGAACGGTCTCGGCGACACCCTGACGGCCGCCCTCACCGACGCGGCGGTCCACGCCGGCCTCACAGAACGCGAGGCCGAGGCCACCATCGCCTCCGCCGCCCGCCTCACCACGGGCCGCGGCACCCGCTGACCCGGCCCGCCCGGTGTCGACCGCGCACGCGGCCTCCGCACCGGGGGTCGTCACGGTCGAGCCCGACGCCGAAACGAGGCCCGTCGGGGTGAGGCCCGGCAAAGCCGGCTGCACAGCTCACCGGACCCGGGCCCCGGACACGCGAACGGCCCCTGACCGGGTCTCCTGGTCAGGGGCCGTTCCGCCTGGCGGTGGGTGTGGGATTTGAACCCACGGTGACTCGCGCCACGACGGTTTTCAAGACCAGTCCACCTACCGTCCAAACAACGCACTGACCTCGACAGACGACCCGCGCCGCCCTCATCACGGGGTCTTCCTGGCCAGAGGTTGGCCACGATGAGCCGCCCAGGCACCACGCCCCCCAATACGAACTACCGGCGGCACGGTCATTGCGGTCCAAGACGCTGGTCGTGCGGTCACTGGGGCCATTTGTGGTCGGTCGCGGTCGCGGTGGTTGCTGTACTCCACTGCTGTACTGTGCCGCATTGGAACCGTTCCGGCAGTTTTTCGCTTACCTGATCACCTGCCGGACACCCCTCTTCATGAATGCTTCATGAAAGCGCGATGTAGTGGCCCTTGACCTGGGAGGGTGAAGCAACCATCACACGGTCCCTTCACCCTCCTGCAACCGGCCACTCAGGCTATGTGTGCTCCCACTTGCCCGAGCCGCCCGCCTCTACGAGGCCCCCTCCCGCGGCCACGCCGTTGAACTGGCCAACCGGTAGGCCGTCGCTCCTGAACCAGTTCGCCTGAAGCAGGCCACCGCCTACATCGACACCCTGCACGTGTACCGAGGTGACGTCCTGGAAGAACGCGTCCCAACTGTCGTAGGCCGTGTACATGAACCCGACGGAGCTGCCGAAGTAAGCAGGGCCGCCCCAGATGGTGTGGTCGTACAGCCATGGTTGGCCGTCCGGCGTGACCTGCACTTTGCCCCAGACTGCGATCTTCACGTCTGCCGTCGCACCGATCGGTGCAGGCACAGAGGCGCTAGCCAGCTTCTCCAGGAAGCTTTCCACCTCACTTGCCCCGACTCGAACACCCAGGGCGTTCATCGTGGCCTGCTGCGCAAGAGACTGCGTGGGGCCGAGTTCTTCTCTAGTGAGAGTTTGAGTCATGGTCAGTCCTTTCTCTGGCGTGATCGGATACCTGGCCAGTCGGATAACTGGTTCATGGGTGCCCTAAGTCAAACCAGGCCAGGAAGATGCCCGGACAGGAGGCGTCTGCGCAGATGAGAAGTTGTCGGCCACTCCCTGACAAGAAAATATAAACCTGCTCAGGTAGGCGACTCGGCCCCGACATCCATTCTTAGGCCGATGACCCGGATCCGCAATTCGGGGGATTGATTAACGCATCAATAGAATATGTAACTTTCTCGACCTGGAACACGGGAAGCACCATCGAAGGCGGTCGCTGTCAACGTGACTCAGCGGATCCAACGCGGAACTGAAGGTGAGCGAGCGGGCGCGCCTGAAGGAACTCGAACGACGCAATCACGAGCTGGAGACGGGAGTTACCTTCCTGGAATAGCGGCAGCGTACTTCACGAAAGATCCCTGATAGCAGGCAAGTACGCGTTTCATCGGCGAGATATGGCTAGACACCCAGGAGTGCGCGCACAGCGTCGAGTTCATGTGGCGTCGACTCGGCGTATCCAGATCTCACTACTATGACTGGCGATCCCACCCGGAATCCGCGACGGCCCAACGGCGCGTCGAACTGAAGCTGCTCATAAAGAAAGCCTTCGGCATGTCCGACGGCGCCTGACAACGGCTGACCAAATGAGTGGATCGGTCCTGGTTGCCGAGTCCGGGACGGGAGTTGAGCGTTCGGTCCGGTGTGGTTGCAGTCGAGCCGTCTCCAAGTTTGGCGATAAGGGAAAGCTTGTCCGCAGTGATCAGTACGCGGAATTGTCCTTCCGTGTCTCATCGGGTCGTACATGGCGGATGGGGTACGCCGGCGCGCTCTCGACCTGGGTGAAATTAATGTTTAGCGCGGAATCGCGCTTGACTACGTGAGATGAGTGGAAACTAAATGTGGAGCATGCTGACCCACATGCCTGTGGGTGACGAATCGGACGCGTCCGTACCTCCGAATGGATGAGCTGCGAATAGTGGGTCAAACGGCAGGAGGGTGCGACTGGCTGGCCGGCTGGTGTAGGGACAAGGTCGGCGGAGCGGCTTTGGGGTGGCGCTGCTTTGGTGGCCCCGTAAGCTTCCGGCGCATCGGGCAGTCTGTGGACCTGCCCGGTAAAGCACAACGTTGGGCGGTGAGGGGCCTCGCGTATTCCGGACAGGTGTCCGACCGTTGATTTCACGCGGCGATTCGCAACTTCTCGTACTCGGTGTGGACTTCGCATGGAGGGCGGTAACCCACCGCCGGGTGGAGGCGTTTGCGATTATACCAGAATTCGATGTAGCGAGTGATGTCCTGCCGGGCGGCCTCGCGGGTCAGATAAGTCACTCTTGATACACGCTCGTTCTTCAGGGCGCCGAAGAATGATTCGGCCATGGCGTTGTCGAAACAGATTACGGTGCGGCCGGAAGATCTGCGGAGCCCGAGCCGGTCGAGCGTCTTCCCGAACTCCGCTGACATGTAGTTGCTTCCGCGGTCGGAGTGAAATATCGCACCGGCCGAGAGGATCCTATTGCGTGCCGCGTTGCGGATCGCCCTGGATATCAACGGGGTTTGGTAGTGATCGTCCATGGCATAACCGATGACTTCCTTCGTGCAGCAGTCGATGACCGTTGCGAGGTACGGCCAGCCTTCCCCGGTCGCGATGTAAGTGATATCGCCGACGAGTTTTTCACCGGGTGCGTCAGCGGTGAAGTTGCGGCCGACGAGGTCCGGCATTTGGGCGGCCGTGGCCTTGGTGAGGTTGAACCTCCTCGGCCTCGGCTGGCAGGGCACCAGGCCCAGCTCGCGCATGAGCCGGCGGACCAGTTCCAGGCCCGCGGTGACGCCCCAGCGGTCCATCTGGGCATGGATGCGCCGGTGGCCGTAAGTGCCGTCGGACATGTCGAGGGCTTTCTCGACGAGCCGTTTCAGTTCGTCGCGCCGCTGGGCCGTTGCGGATTCCGGGCGGGATCACCAGTCGTAGTAGCCGGATCTGGAGACGCCGAGCCGGCCGCACATGAACTCGACGCTGTATGCGTACTCCTCGGTGTCGAGTCGCATCTCGTCGATGAACTCGTACTTGCTTGCTACCGGGGGTCCTTCGCGAAGTACGCTGCGGCTTTCTTCAGGAAGGTAACTTCCATCTCCAGTTCGCGGTTGCGTCGTTCGAGTTCCTTCAGGCGCGCTCGCTCGTTCACCGTAAGTTCCGCATCGGGAGCCGGTTCCTGCTGCCTGGCCTTGTCTTTAGCTCGTGAGTCCGGGAATGCGGAGATCTCCGGTTGGGCGCACGAGATGCGTGCCTGGTTCGCCCTGACGACCGGTGACTACCGCGGCATCCTCGCGGCGTCCCAGGCCGGGACGGAGTCGGCTCCCGCGCATGGCGTGGCCGTGCAGCTCGCCGCCCAGGAGGCGAAGGGTTGGGCGAGGCTGGGTGACCGGCGACAGACCGAGGTGGCGTTGGACCGGGGGCGCAAGCTCCTCGAGGGGATGCCGTATCCCGAGAACCTGGATCACCACTTTGTGGTGGACCCGGCGAAGTTCGACTTCTACGCGATGGACTGTTATCGGCTGCTCGGAGAGGACCGGTTCGCCGAGAACCTCGCCCATGAGGTGATCCGGGCGGGTACCGACTTCGACGGGTCCGAGCGATCGCCGATGCGCATGGCGGAGGCGAGGATCACGCTGGGCGTGGTCGCAGCCAGGCAGGGTGACCTGGACCAGGCCGTGAACTACGGCGAGTGGGCGCTGAAGGGCGACCGGCAGTCCCTGCCGTCCCTGCTCATGGTCAGCCGCGAGCTGGCAGCGATCGTCAATCGGGACTTCGCCAATGAGTCGACGGGCCGGGAGTACCTGGATCACCTGACCGCGCTGAGTCGCGCAAGCTAAGTGTTCGCCAACGGACTCTGCACCAAGAGCGGTTGCCCAATGGCCTGCGGCAAGCGGCTAGGTTCAGCGCCATGATCACTCAGATAGTGACGCTCGTCGGCGTCCTCATTGGTGCCCTGACCTCATTTCTGGCCACGAGCATGGCCGAGCGTGCCCGGCACCAACGGGCCATGACGACCCGCTGGGACGAACGCAAGCTCGACACGTACATCGAGTACGCCTCATGCGTGAAAGAAATATCCAGTACCGCGAAACGGGCCCGGCAAGCGGTGGCGGGAACGGAGACGCACACAGAATATTTCGCAGCGATGGAGGCGGCCGAGCTGAGGCGCTCGGTGCTCTTCGAGACCTTGGTGCTCCTGGCCTCGCCAGCAGCGATCAAGGCCGCCCACGAGGTCAACCTCGTCCTATGGCAGGAGGAGATCGCGACTCGCAACAACGACGGCATGCCGGTGCAGGGGGATCTGGTGGCCCTGATGAACGCCTACCACGAACAGGCCCGGATCGATCTGGGCATTCCCCGCAGCGCCTGGCAGCAGTAAGACCTGTTACAGGTTTCTCTACCTCGATCAAGTCACCGCGCACAGCGCGGTGCGGCCCGCCCTCAGCGGGCGGGGCCGACATCTGTCTTCGCCCGGTCGACCCTCGCCCGCAGGCGGGCCGCAATGGCGCAACAGGCACTTCCGTGGACGATCACGCTCAGCCAGGCTGCATTGCATGGGGACCAGCCACTCACAGCCAATCATCCGCGTCACGTTCACCGACTTCCTGCCGGATCCAGACGATGATGACTGCCTGCGTCGGGCCGTCAACGTTGCCGCTGACCTGATCACCTTCGAAGACGACCATGCCGTTCTGTGGCTCGCAGGAGTCGAATCCGGCCGGTATCCGCTGTCCGACATCGCCACCCTCGCTCCGGCAGAGCTACGTGGCGGCGTCCGCCAGCCCAAGGACCCCGCAGCTGTGCGCGCCAAGTATCCCAATGCTTACCAGCCCTGGTCGCCAGAAGACGAAGAGCGCCTGCTTGCCATGTACCGCGATGGTTCGAAGGACCCGGCCGACCTGGCCGCGGAGTTCGGCCGGCAACCCAGCGCCATCCGTCGACTGGCCAAGCTGGGGCTTGAGCACCTGGCTGCGGGCGAGGCCACGGCAGAGGTGTAGGCAACAGTGGCTGAGGCGGTCGGCTCCACGGCTTTAGCCTCCCCCTTTCGCTTCGAGTGGTTGAGCTGGGGTGATGGCGGAGGACTGGTGCTGTCGGGCCCTGGTCGGTGAGTGGGCATGGCTTGGGCCCGACGCTCGGGCCGGGCTCTCCAACGGGTTCCTTGGTGGTGGGCGGGCAGGGACAGTGCAGCAGGTCAGGTGGCTGGTCGCGGTAGTGCCGTGAGGCGCGCGAAGGCGTTGATGAGTTCGTGCCGCCAGGGCCAGGCCGCGGCGATCCGCAGGCGAAGGCGGCGGCCGCCGCGAGTGATGCGGGCGGCTGCGTGCAGCAGCCGGTAGCGCAGCTTCTTCGGCTCGGCGGTGGCCAACTCTCCTTCCAGCAGCAGGGTCTGGGCCCAGGCGAGCAGGTCGGTGGCGGCCAGTGACAGCTCCAGCCACGCTTGGTTGAGGGTGAAGTGGCGGGAGGGAAAGCGGCCGAAGCCGGTGGTCTTTCCGCAGCGGATGCGGTCCTCGACGCGTGCGTGCGCTCGGTGGCGGACCTCCAGGTGTTGCAGCGAGCCTTCGCCGTAGGGGGTGTCGGTCAGGAAGACCTGGTGGCGCATGCCCTCGTCGAGGTCGAACACGGACAGTTGGGCGCCGGGGTGCGGGCGCTCGCGGCGGACGATGATCCGGGTGCCATCGGGGTAGCCGTCCAGGTCGACCATGCCGGTCAGCTCGGCGACCTCGGCGCCGGTGCGCAGGGTGCCGTCTTGCTCCAGCGCGGGGTGCCAGACCTCATCGGGCAGGGCGCGGATCGCGCGGCGGACCGGTTCGGTGACGGGATGTCCGACCGAGAAGGATGTGTGGACGCCTCGGGCGCGCAGGGCCCGCAGGTGGGCCAGGAACGCTTTGGCTCCTCCGGCGCTGTCGGTGCGGACGAGGATGGGGGTGCCGTGGCGGCGGTCGTCGGGGATCTGGGCGAGCGCCGCATCGAGGACGGTGATGTGGTCGGCGGCGGTGTTGGCGCCGGCGTTTCCTGGCCGCAGCAGTCCGGCCAGGGCTTCGCCGGTGTTGTCCAGGAAGCACAACAGCGGGTGGTAGCCGAAGCCCCGCTTGTAGGTGGCTGCGGCCTGCTCTTTCTCGGAGTGGCAGGTGACCAGGGTGGCATCCATATCAATGACCAGCCCGGGCAGGTCCCGCCCGCCGGCCTGGGCCGCGGGTATGCCGCTGTCTGTCTCGGCGGCCTGCAGCCAGGCGACCTCGCGCGCTGCAGCTCGGGCCGTGCGCAGCGCTGCCAGTGCCGTGTGGTCGATGCCGGCCAGGAGGCGCCAGGCGGTCGGGGTAGAGGCCACCGGGCCGAACACCTCGGCCTGGTCACGCAGTAGGGCCAAGTCGGCGATGGCTTCGCCGCCGTCCGCGAGCATCACCGCCACGTCTACCGCGATCCTGCCCGGGTTGTGTCCGGTGCCGCGTGGCCGCAGGCGGCGCAGCGCGTCGGTGAACGCGTCGGTCAGGCCGGTGGCGTCAGCGAGATCGGCCAGCAGACGGGAACCGGCATGGGCGACCACCCCGTGGCCGTCGGCCGAGACGACGAGCTTGGGGCGCGACCCGGTAGTGTGCACGCAGAAAGTGCCTTCCTGCTGGGATGACAGAGACCTTCGACAAGCCTCATCTTCCCAGCTCAGAGGGCACTTTCGCGTTTCCGGTCAAGATCCGGACACGGCGGCAAGTGAAACGCGCAGGTTAGGCAGCCACCATGGGGCGAGCCTCGAAGATCGGGGCCCACATCGGGCTATTGCGGGCAGGTCCAGAGACTGCCCGAGTCGCGGGAAGCTTACGGGCCCCGATCTCTCGCCCCATGGCAGCTCCCGCCCAAAGCCGCTACACCAACCTCCGAGGGTCAGCCTCGGGACTCAGACGACCGCCAGGCGGAGACGCAGGCAGCCCTTAGAGCGACCCCGACGAGACGAGCCCGGTGGAAAAAAGAGTCAATGTCAACTTAAGGCACGTTTATCTCTCTAGCGTGGGGTAATCGTGACGAGGGCAGCGCCGATCTTGACGCAGTCTTTCTCCGTGGAGTGCACCAAGTGCTTCGCACCACCAAGGAAGGGATGCATGCCATGTCCACTTCGGACCCCACCCCCGGCCGCCGCACCAGCGCCGACCCAGGGACACGTCGCCTGACTACAGAGACGAAGTCGGCCCTGAAGACGACGGAATTCTTCGTCTACATCGCCTGCGTGATCGCCGTTCTGATCGCCTCCATGGTCGTGGGCACCGAAGACAACCACGTCGACTACTTCCGTGCCGACCGCGCCTGGCTGTACATCGTGTTTCTGACCGTCGGCTACATGATCAGCCGAGGACTGGCCAAGTCCGGAAGCCGCGACCACTACGACTCCTGAGCCGTCGGCAACCCGTTAAACCAGCGGCCGACACGCAAGAAGCCGTGATGCATGGCTTGCAATGGCCAGCACACCCCGCCTCCACGGGCAGGCGGGTGATCCCGGGAAGGCCGCGGTCACCACTGACGTGAGTTGGCCCCAGGAATCAAGGTAACTGCGTAACGAACCGCCCCCGCCTGTAGTCGACGGGGGCGACCCAACGCCAGACGGTTGCGGCGCGTAGGACGGGACCTACCCTCAGTGCTTGGCGATGGCCATACCGAGGAAGATTCCCACCACCAGCGCGGCGCTGCCCGTGGCCATCACGGCCCACGTTCCGCTTTGGGTAGCGGCGAATGTAGAGGTCATCCCTGCCTGCGTCGCCGCCTGAGTCGCCTGCGCTCCCGCCATGGCGGCCTCCTGCACCGCCAGACCCGTCTCCAGCTTCTGGACTTTGCTCTCCATCTCAGATGTCTCCATCGTGCGGTTCCTCTCTGCCGTTGTGTTGTGCCGACTTGATGTCGGCATCCGCATCGATCCGTTCCCCGTTGCAGCGATGCGGTGACGAAGGGAAGCCGTGGAGCACCCGTTTGCCCACCAGGCGAGACGGCCCTGGTCATGGCCGGGGTGGTACAAGACGCGGCCGTGCCCCTACCGTGCCCGTTCAGTATGGAAACAGCGGGGAACAGCGGTAGCCGGCAGACAACGCTCAAGCGGACGGCCCCTGACCGTGTTGCCTGGTCAGGGGCCGTTCATCTGCGGTGGGTGTGGGATTTGAACCCACGGTGACATCGCTGCCACGACGGTTTTCAAGACCGTTCCCTTAGGCCGCTCGGGCAACCCACCCACGCCCCGCCTCACCTGCTGCGGAGCGGGTACAGACTACCGGGCCGACGTCGTCGGGCGCAGCAGCGTTCCGGGACGGGGGTGTGTGGGGTGGGTCAGCTGTCGCCCTTGCGTTCGCCGAGGACGAGCTCCACCTTGTGGGACTTGCCGTCCCGTTCGTAGGTCATGGCGACCTTGTCGCCCGGCTTGTGGGTCCAGATCTCGCTGATCAGGGTCGGTCCGCTGTCGATCGGCTTGCCGTTGAACCTGGTGATGAGGTCGCCCGGCTTGAGCCCGGCCTCCGCGGCCGGACCGTTCGGGGTCACTGCCGGGGTGCCGCCCGCGCCCTCTTCCGTGATGCGCGCGCCCGAGCCCTGCTCGGACATGTCGACCGTGGCGCCGATCACCGGGTAGACCGGCTGGCCCGTCTTGATCAGCTGAGCCGCGACCGTCTTCGCCTGGTTGATCGGGATGGCGAACCCGAGGCCGATGGAGCCGGCCTGGGTCTGGCCGAAGCCGCCGTTGCCCGCCGACTGGATGGCCGAGTTGATGCCGATGACCGCGCCCCGCGAGTCCAGCAGCGGGCCGCCGGAGTTGCCCGGGTTGATCGACGCGTCGGTCTGCAGCGCGCTCATGTACGAGTTCTTGCCGCTCGAGCCGTCGCCGGAGGCGACCGGGCGGTTCTTGGCGCTGATGATGCCGGTGGTGACGGTGTTGGACAGCCCGAAGGGCGCGCCGATCGCGATGGTCGAGTCCCCGACCGCGACCTTCTCGGAGTCGCCGAGGGGCAGCGGGTCGATGCCGGAGGGGGTGTTCTTCAGCTTCAGGACGGCCACGTCGTAGCCTTGGGCCCGGCCGACCACTTCGGCGTCGTACTTCTTGCCGTCGGAGAAGATCACCGACAGGGTGCCGCCCTCTGCCGCGGAGGCCACCACATGGTTGTTGGTGAGGATGTGGCCTTCCTTGTCGAAGACGAAGCCGGTGCCCGTGCCGCCCTCGCCCTCCGCGCCCTCGATGCCCGCGCCGCCCGACTTCGCCTCGATCGTGACCACGCTGGGCAGTGCGTTCGCCGCGACCGCGGCGACCGTGCCCGGGTCGCGCTTGAGGCTCTGCGGGGTGGTCGCGGAGACCGTGGTCGAGCTGGAGCCGTTGTCGTTGCGCTCGGCCGCCCAGTAGCCGACGCCGCCGCCGACACCACCGGCGACGAGCGCCGCCGCGAGGACCGTGGCCGCCAGGCCGCCGGCGCGCTTCCGCCGGGGCTGCTGCGCCGGTGCCGGCGCTCCCCAGGCAGGACCGCCGCTGCCGCCTCCGTAAGAGGGGAGCGTGGGCGGCGGCGGGGGCCAGCCGCCACCGGCGTGGTGGGCAGTCGCGGGAGCGCCGGCCGGAGCCGGCGCGGGCGGCGGGGTCTCGCCGCCGTGGACGGGGATCGGCGCCGTGGCGGCGTCGGGCCCGGGGGAGTGGCCGGGCTGTTCCGGCGAGGCCCCCGTCGGTCCGTGCGGAGGCGGGGAGGGGTGGGAGGCGGCGGAATCCGCCGTTCCGGGTGCTGGATCGCGTGCCGGGTCGTGTGCCGCCTGCGCCGCCTGTGCCGCGTCGTGCGAGCCGGTTCCCGGCTCCGGGGACGGCGATCCCTCGGGAGCGGCGCCCGGCACAGGAGGTACGGACGGGGCGGCCGGGACCGCGTTGCCCTCGTTCTCGGTGCTCACAGCTCTCTTCTCCTCAGGTTCCACGTCCGTCTCCGGCCGGCGGACATCCGCACGGGCCGGTACCGGGTCACGTCGGGGC
This sequence comes from Streptomyces peucetius, assembly GCF_025854275.1. Lineage (NCBI taxonomy): Bacteria > Bacillati > Actinomycetota > Actinomycetes > Kitasatosporales > Streptomycetaceae > Streptomyces > Streptomyces peucetius. The sequence goes on from NZ_CP107567.1 coordinate 3,954,645, forward strand.
TTCCGCTTCACACGTGTCCGCGGTCAGCTTTTCCCACAGCACGTCAGGCCACTGTAAGCAGGACCTGTGTGTATCCCGGCAATCCTTCACTTCCGGCATAACGGGCGCACCTTCACGGCGTCCATCGGGTCACCCGATGGCCCGTCCCGATTGTCCGCCCCGGTTGCCGACCGGTTCTTTCGATGCCCGCGCACACGTCTACCCCATGGCGGTGACACCATGACGCCGTGACCCAAGCACGGCAGCACAGCATTCAGGTCGTCGCCCACCGCGGCGCATCGGAAGACGCACCCGAGCACACCCTGGCCGCCTACCGCAAGGCGATCGAGGACGGCGCCGACGCCCTCGAGTGTGATGTACGGCTCACTGCCGACGGTCATCTGGTCTGCGTCCACGACCGTCGCGTCAACCGCACGTCCAACGGGCGGGGCGCGGTCTCCGCCCTCGAACTCGCGGAGCTCGCCGCCCTCGACTTCGGGTCCTGGAAGGACGCGGTGGAGAGCCCCGACTGGCGTGACCCGTCCCTCACCTCCGTGCTCACCCTGGAGCGCCTGCTGGAGCTGGTGGCCGATTCCGGTCGCCGTGTCGAGCTGGCCATCGAGACGAAACATCCCACGCGCTGGGCCGGGCAGGTCGAGGAGCGGCTGCTGCACCTGCTCGGGCGCTTCGGCCTGGCCGCACCGGCGTCCCCGGACGACTCCACGGTACGCGTCATGAGCTTCTCCGCCCGCTCCCTGCACCGGATCGCGGCGGCCGCACCCGGCCTCCCCACCGTGTACCTGATGCAGTTCATGACACCCCGGATGCGGGACGGGCGGCTGCCGGGCGGCGCGCGGATCGCCGGTCCCGGCATCCGGATCGTGCGCAACCATCCCGGCTACGTGGACCGGCTCCACCGCAGCGGCCACCGCGTCCATGTGTGGACCGTCAACGAGCCGGAGGACGTCGAGCTCTGCGCGCGGCTGGGTGTGGAGGCCATCATCACCAATCGCCCCAGGCAGGTGCTGTCCCAGCTGGGCCGGCTCTGATCCGACCTGCCCCCGGCACCCCTCGAACGGTCCGGGGCCGCCTCGCCGGGAGTGCACCGGCGCGTTCGGTACCTGCTCGATCGTGTCGAGTGCGTCACTGCTGTCCCCTTGGCCGGTTTCCGGTCCAGTCCATTGGGGCATTCACACCGTGGCGTGGGGCGAAGGAGGTCTCGGGGGTGGCGTTTGTGGTGGCACAGGAGGTGCCCACGTCGTCGAGCATGGCCGTACCCCATGGCCCTGCGGGCGTGGGCAAGGCGCGACACATGATGCGCGAGCAGCTGTTCCGCAGCGGTGTGTCGGAATCGGTCGTCGACGATGCAGTGCTGATCCTTTCCGAACTGCTCAGCAATGCGTGCAGGCACGGCAGACCGCTGGGACACGGGGACGCGGGCGACGGTGACGTACGGGCCGCATGGCGGGTGGACAAGGCAGGGCGGCTCACGGTCGAGGTGACGGACGGAGGCGGTCCGACCCGACCTGTTCCGGCCACGCCCTCGGTCACCGCACGGGGTGGCCGTGGGCTCAACATCATCAGCGCGCTGGCACAGGAGTGGGGCGTACGCGACAGCGCCACCGGTGAGGTCACGGTGTGGGTGATCGTCACCGAAGGGCACCGCCGCGAGGATTTCGCCGCGCGCGTCGCCGGCCCCTCGTTCAACTTCGCGGACGCCTTCGACGACCTGGACTGACGCGGAGGGCGGGCCGGACCCCGTCGTCGGCCTTCGGCTCCAGGTGTGGCCACGACCAGCGGCCCCGGAGCCGACGCGGAGGCAACGGCACGAACGGCGAGACCCGCCGGAGCGCCGACGCGGCGAGCGCCTCGGGCCCGCTGCTCCCCCATGACGGCGGCGTACGGCTAGGCTCGCGCCCGACACAGCACCGCCGCAATCGGGAGAAAGCCACACCATGGCCAAGAAGCGCCCCCAGACGAAGGCGACGAAGCCTCAGCTCAAGAACGGGGCCCGCGCCGCAGGCGTCAATGAGCCGGTTCCGGTCGTGGGAGCCCGCGAGCCCTGCCCCTGCGGCTCCGGCCGCCGCTACAAGGCGTGTCACGGCCGGGCCGCCTCGCATGCCGTGACCGAACTGGTCCAGCGCCCCTTCGAGGGGCTTCCGGGCGAGTGCGACTGGGTGGCCCTGCGCGAGCTGGTACCCGCCGCGACCGTCGCACTCACCCTGAAGGGCGGTCTTCCTGAGGGCGTGCCTTCCGTGACGCTCGCGACGGTCCTGCCGATGGCCTGGCCCGCCCTGCGCCGCGAGGACGGTTCGGTCCTGCTCGGGCTGCAGAACGACACCCCCTCCGGTGACCTCAGCCGCGACCTCGCCGGCACCCTGCAGCGGGCTCTCACGGCCGACCCGGGCACACCGGTCACCACCGGGACGGCCGCGGCCGACGGCGTCCGGCTGCAGGACCTGCTCGACCCGGACGCCGCTTTCGAGCCGACCGTCCACTCCGGCTTCGAATTCTGGGTGCCGGGGTCGGCCGAGCAGGCCTCCCCCGACGTGGCCGCCTCCCTCGAGCGTGCCAACGCGGCAGCCATCCCGACCGTGAAGCTCTCGGGCGTCGATGCCGCCTATTGGTGCGAGACCCCGGAGAAGAACCACCTCCGCTGGGTCATGCCGCACCCGGAGGAGCAGCTGCTCGACGCCCTGGCCAGGCTGCACGCCGCGGGCGGTTCGTCGCTCGGTGAGGGGACCCGGCTGGTGGGCTCCTTCCGTGCGCACGGGCTGATGGTTCCGGTGTGGGACCTGCCGACCACGATGGGCGCCGAGGACTGCGAGAAGCCCGCCGCCGAGTTCGCCGAGCGGCTGTCCGCCGCCCTGGAGAGCGACGCTCCGCTGACCGCGGAGGAACGCCGTGCGCGCGGCGGTCTCACCAACCGCCAGGTGACGCTCAGCTGAGAGTGACGATTACCGCCGGGCGTCGGGTGACACCAGTCACAACTCGCTCATTCGGAAGGTAAATCCCTGTCCGAATACGAGAGATCGAATTTGCGAACCGCAGATCTCTTGTTACGGTTCTAGAAGCCCGGTCGCTGGTGCATCCCCCGTCGCCAGCGACCGGGCGTTTCCATTTCGCGACACCTCAGTCGCCTCAACGGCCCCCGCGCTGTGGGGAGTTGCTCCCCGATCGCAGCAGGAGCGGCCCGTCACCCGTTCCGTCGTGAGCGGCGAACTCAGCCACTGCCGAGTAGGCGGAAGCGGCCCCGCGCGAAGGCTCACGAGGAGTTTCGCAAGTACGTGGCTCGTCGCCCGCCTCTGCATCGCAGTTGGTCTGCACAGTACGTCCGCCCGGTGCCATCAGAGTGAGTACGGACGTCAATTTCTCGCCGGTCGCATTGCGGTAATAGGTGCGGGCCCAGGTCAGACCACCGCGCGTCAGTACGCAGGTCTGCGCCTCGACGCCACCGGGAGAGGCGAGTTCCGGCCCACATCGGGACATCGTCCGTGCGGAGGTGCCGCCGGACGCTTCGCCCGTGCCTCGTTCGCCGATACGGGAGGCCCCGTCCGCCCCGGCGTGCGCGTCACCCGGACTGTCCGACCCGGCCGGGTCCGCACCGCCGTCGCCGGTGACGGCACCGAGCCCTGGCAGCAGGGCGGCGTCTGCGTCCGGGACCCCGCCCTCCGCCCGAGCGGCAGGGCCCTGCCCGGACCGGCCCACCGGTGTCGGCGTTCCCGCCGGTCCCGCGGACGCGGCGAGCGGGACCAGCGTGGCAGTGACCACCACTGCGGCGAGCCCGATAATGCGGAGATTCATCGGGCACCTGCCGGCTGCGGGAAATTCGTCACGACGGGCCGAAGATATCCGGGGAGTACGGGCGCACGGCCGACCGCGCGCCCAATTCCGTGACAACCGGGCCCAGCTGCTACCCGTACGAGTGACGGCGGCGCACCGATGTGCCCCGGCCCGGACCCGGCGAAGAGACCGGATCCGGCCCGCCGGAGCGAGCCGGAGGGTCAGTACGTGAGCCGGCTGCTGCCGTCCCCCGCCTCCGGCGGATGGAGCCCGCCGGGCGCACCGCTCGCGCTCGCCTCGACGAGTGCGTCGACGACCGCTTCCACGTCCGGCAGCCAGGGCGCGGCGGAACCGGGCAGCGGTGCCCTCTCCCACCGGACCTGCCCCTTGCCGGTCTCCGAGGGCGGCAGCACCAGATAGCCGCCGCTGCCGTGGAAGCGCAGGGAGCTGGGCACGCAGTCCTTGACGAAGAGCAGTTCGCCGAGTTGTTCCAGGGTGTACGGCGCCACCAGCAGCGACCACCGGGTGGGGGTGGCGACGACCGGTCCGAGTCGCATGTCCATCCGGTCCAGCGTCGCCAGCGCGCGGGATGCGGCGACCGCGGGCAGGCTCACGGCGCACGGCGCGCGGTCGTCGCCGGTCGAGCCGGCTGCCCGGGTCGGGCCTCCGGTGGCCAGCACGATCGGCGCGGTGGGGCGGTTGGTCCACCACCAGCGGATCATCCGCTCGTCGGTGGTCGCGGCGAGGATGCCGGGGTCGAAGGGGTGTGCGCCGGGCACGACGCACTCGGGGTCGGGGCAGGCGCACCCACGCTCGCCGCGGCTGCCGCGGTTTGCGCGTCCTCTGCCCTGGTCCGCCGGCCGGTCACCGCCCGCCGCTTTCAGTCCAACACCGGGAAGTACGGGCCATTGCCACTCGACAGCGCAGGTCAGCGCCGCTTCGAGCTGAACAGGCCCCTTCTTGCGCCGGTACCGGAGCCTGCGTCGCCTTCCGAGGATCTCGCGCATGAGCGCTCGTTCCTTTCCGTTGAACGCCGGGGTCCACATCACATCTGGTGTGCCGCTTTTCACTGTGCGTACAGGTGCGCGTACTGATCGGCGTTTCATCGCCCTTGCCCGTGGCATGGGCGCCCCCTGTCGCATAGGCGACAGGATCGTCGCCCGGGGGCCGAACGTGGGCTGTAGTCCATTAAACGCGTGGCGAGGGGTGGCGCGCGCCTGGCGCTTGCCGTCCCGCTGTAGTTCTTCCCCGCCACTCGGGGATGAGGCGTGGCCTGCGGCTGTTAGGACGCCGCGGCGCACCGCCAGGTTCCGGGACGCTTTCAACTGCCCCTGGACATCACCGTTCAGGTACCCAGCACGCTTGCGATGACGCTTCTCCCGAAGACCTTCGCCCTGGGAGACCCCCGCCGAACGCCTTCAGTCGACACCGATCGACCGCCATCACATGTATTTTTCGGCCAAGTTAGCAGGTGCCGGCCCGCCTCGCGGACACCATCAGTCCCACCGGAACAGTGCTGGACATCACCTTACGTGTGCGTGTAGATGTGGATGCATTGATAGCGGCGCAGAATGACATGGGGGTTTGCGATGCTATTGAGCGAAACGCACCTGCCGGAAAGCCGGCTGCCATGAGCGCCCCTCACCTGCCGAAAGTGGCTGGAATCGACTCTACGGTTCCTGCCCCCGCGCACAATTCCGCACCCATGCCCGCACCTCCCGCGGCCGGAGCCGTACTTCAGGACCGGCTGGCCGGCTGGGTCTCCGACCTCACCACGCTCCACGAACTCACCGAGCGGCTGATCAGGACCGGCACGCTCGACGACGCTCTCGACGAACTGCTCGGCGCGGGCGCCGCGCTCGTCGGCGCCCCCCGCGGTCTCGTGGTGCTCGAACCGGACCGGCACACCGCACGCGACAGCCCCCTCGACGACGACCCCGGCCCGGGCCTCGCCAAAGGTCTGGGCCTGAGCCGCTCCGACCTCGGCCACATCGAGACGGTGCCGCGCGGCGCGACGGCCCACGGCCGCATCCTCGACGGCAGTCACGGCACCCGCAGCGGCCGCGGCGGCCACAGCGCTCCGGCCGGCGTCCCCGGCCCCGTCGCCCACCCCGATCTCTTCGCCGACGACTCGCTCGACCCCCTCCACCGCGAGGTCGCCACCCGCCTCGGCTACGCGGCCAGTTACACCGTTCCACTGGCGACCGAGGAGTCGGGCACGCTCGGCGCCGCCGTGTGGCTGTACGACGAACCGGCCACCCCCGTCGAGCGCCAGTGCCACCTGGTCGGCCTCTACACGCGCTACGCCACCGAGCATCTGGCCCGCCTGCGCGAGCTGGAGCAGGCCCGCTCCACCGTCGCGACCGTCGCCGAGGAACTGCTGCCCAGCCGGCTGCCGCGGGTCCCCGGCGTCCAGCTCGCCGCCCGGCACCACACGGGCCCGCTCGGCGGGGGCGACTGGTACGACGCGCTGCCGCTGCCGGAGGGCGCTCTGGGCCTCGCGGCCGGGTCGGTCAGCGGCGGCGGCCCGAGCGCGCTCGCCGCGATGGGACGGCTGCGGGCGTCCCTGCGGGCGTACGCGGTGATGGAGGGAGAGGATCCGGTCGCCGTCCTGTCCGACCTCGAGCTGCTGCTGCGTCTCACCGAACCCGCGCGCACGGCGACCGCGCTGTTCGGGTACGCCGAACCGGCCGAACGGAAGATCGTGCTCGCCGGGGCGGGCCACGCGCCACCGCTGGTGACCGGCGAGCAGCGCACCGAGTTCGTCGAGACGTCGCTGTCGGCCCCGCTCGGGATGCTCGCGTGCTGGGAGGCGCCGAGCGTGGACCTGTGCGTCCAGCCGGGAGAAACGGTGCTGCTGTACACGGACGGACTGCTGCGGCGCACCGGCGAACCGATGGACCGTGCCTTCGCCAGGCTCCACTCGGCGGCGGCGAGCGTGCCCCGGGCGCTGCGCGGCGACCCCGCCTCGATCGCCGACCACGTGCTGCGCACGGTGCTTCCCGGAGGCCCGGACGCTGCCGGCAGCGGGGAGGACATCGTCCTGCTTGCTGCCCGTTTCGACTGATTCCTCACACTCCTTCGGGTCATCTTCCGGCCACACATACGATGGAGAGGTCCCCCGTGCCGACCCGGCAGAGGGGCCAGAGTCGTAACGGTCAAGGCCGACAAGCCCAGGAGGCACACGTGGCTGAGGAGCTCACCCCGGCGGAATCCGAACTGGCTGCTGACGCAGCGGGCACGGAGGGCGAGGAGCAGCCGATCAAGCAGCGCAAGAACGGCCTGTACCCGGGCGTGTCCGACGAGCTGGCCGAGAACATGAGCACCGGCTGGGCCGACACCGAGCTGCACGGCCTCGAGCCGATCCCGCAGGCGGAGCAGACCGCCGCCCGGCGCGCCGCGCTCTCCGCCCGCTACCCCGGCGAGCGCCTGGTGATCCCCGCGGGCAACCTGAAGACCCGCTCGAACGACACCGAGTACAGCTTCCGTGCCTCCACCGAGTACGCGTACCTGACCGGCGACCAGACGGAGGACGGCGTCCTGGTGCTGGAGCCCCGGGGCGAGGGCCACTCCGCCACCATCCATCTGCTGCCGCGCTCCAACCGTGAGAACGGCGAGTTCTGGCTGTCGGGCCAGGGCGAGCTGTGGGTGGGCCGCCGCCACTCCCTCGCGGAGGCCGAGCAGCTGCTGGGCATTCCCGCCGAGGACGTCCGTGAGCTGGCCGGCAAACTCAGCGAGGCCACCGGCCCGGTACGGGTCGTGCGCGGCCACGACGCCGCGATCGAGGCGGCGCTGACCGACAAGGTCACCGCCGAGCGCGACGAGGAACTGCGCGTCTACCTCTCCGAGGCCCGGGCCGTGAAGGACGCGTTCGAGATCGGCGAACTGCAGAAGGCGTGCGACTCCACCGCCCGCGGCTTCGAGGACGTCGTCAAGGTCCTGGACAAGGCCGAGGCCACCAGCGAGCGCTACATCGAGGGCACGTTCTTCCTGCGCGCCCGCGTCGAGGGCAACGACATCGGCTACGGCTCCATCTGTGCCGCCGGTCCGCACGCCACCACCCTCCACTGGGTGCGCAACGACGGCCCGGTCCGCTCCGGCGACCTGCTGCTGCTGGACGCCGGTGTGGAGACCCACACCCTCTACACCGCGGACATCACCCGCACGCTGCCCATCAGCGGCCGCTACACCGAGCTCCAGCGCAAGATCTACGACGCGGTCTACGAGGCCCAGGAGGCGGGCATCGCGGCCGTGCGGCCGGGCGCCAAGTACCGCGACTTCCACGACGCCGCGCAGCGGGTCCTCGCGACGAAGCTCGTCGAGTGGGGCCTGGTCGAGGGCCCCGTGGAGCGGGTGCTGGAACTGGGTCTGCAGCGCCGCTGGACCCTGCACGGCACCGGCCACATGCTCGGCATGGACGTCCACGACTGTGCCGCCGCGCGCACCGAGGCGTACGTCGACGGCACGCTGGAGCCCGGGATGTGCCTGACCGTCGAGCCCGGTCTGTACTTCCAGGCCGACGACCTGACCGTGCCCGAGGAGTACCGGGGCATCGGCGTCCGGATCGAGGACGACATCCTCGTCACGAAGGACGGCAACAGGAACCTGTCGGCGGCGCTGCCGCGCCGGGCCGACGAGGTCGAGGCGTGGATGGCCTCGCTCAAGAACGACAAGTAGGCGCACGGCCCCGGGGAGGGCGCGCGGCTCACGACACGTCGAGCAGCGCGTCCTCTCGCCATTTGAGGACCTTGTCGAAACTCACGACGGCGCCGCGGCCGGGCGTGCTGCGGACGTGGACATGGTCGGCGAGCTGCTCGATCAGGCACAGCCCCCGGCCGCTCTCGGCCGTGGCGGGCGACAGCGTGGCCGCGCGGCCGCACAGGACACCGCGGCTCGCGGGGAACCCGGGACCCGAGTCGGCCACCTCGATACGGCACCTCTCGCCGTCCAGGTAGGCCGTCACGCGGTACGCCCGGGACGCCTCGTCGGTGTCGCGGGCGCCGCCGTGCTCCACGGCGTTCGCACACGCCTCGGTCAGTGCGACCGACAGGTCGTAGGAGATGTCCGGATCGACGCCCGCGGTCTCCATGGTGCCGAGCAGCAGACGCCGGGCGAGCGGCACGCTCGCAGCCTCGCGCCGCAAATGGAGGGACCACCAGATGCTCATGCTCCAGCCTCCTGGCCGCGGCTCGACATACCGATACGTATTGCCCCCCGGCACGCTCCGTAAGCGCACCGTCGCAGTGGCGGCCCTCGTTCGGCGGATGCACATTTCCCGCCCGCCGGTGTATGTCGGCAAACGGGATCTTCCGGACCTGCCGTACGGGCGCCGCGACCGCAGTGCGATGATGAGCCGGCCATGTCGTCCCTACGCCACGCACGCGCCGGAGCCGGTCTGCGGCTGCTGAGGGCCGCGGTGTTCACCGCGGTCTGCGTCGTGCTGTCCGGGACGGGACATGTGCTGGCCGCCTGCCGGGCCGTCCCTCTGTGGACCCTTGTCCTGGGCTTCGTCGGGGTCTTCGTCGTGGTCACGCCCTTCGCGGGCCGGGAGCGTTCACTGCCCGCCATCGCCGGGGTGCTCACCGCCGGACAGCTCGGTCTGCACACGCTCTTCGCGGCCGGCCAGGGCAGTCTGCGGATGGCCCCGACGGCCGACGACACCCTGATCCGGATGGCCGCGAAGCTGGTGTGCGGGGCGGGCGCCTCCGCCATGAGCCCCGCCGACGCCCGCCGCATCGTCACGCTGGCGGGCATCGACCCGGACGCGCACATGGCGCACACGCACACCGCGGACGCCCTGGCCGCTCCGGAGCTGCTGCCGACCCTGCCCATGCTGCTCGGGCACCTGCTGGCCGCGGTCGCCACCGGGCTGGTGCTGCGCCGCGGTGACGCCGCGCTGCTGAGACTGATCCGGCTGTCGGCCGAATCCGCCCACGAGGCCGTCCAGACGGCGTGGCTGCGCCCGCTGCGCGCGGCACTCGTCCTCGTACAGGCTCTGCGTGCCGGGCTTCGGGTGACGCCCGGAGCCGGGCCGTGTCACGCGCCGGCCGCGGACGGGCCTCCACCGCCGCGTGCGGGCCAGGAACTTCAGCACACGGTGATCAGGCGCGGGCCGCCGCCCGTATTCGTCCTCAGCGCCTGACGCGGCCCACTCGACGGGAGTGGTGCCGCGGTGCCCGCGCACATCTGTGCGCCGACGGCACGCCACACCACTTCTCACCGTGGAGCTTTCTGTCATGAACGTTTCCCGTATCGCCGCCGCGTCCGCCGTCGCCGCCGGCGCCGTGATGATGTTCTCCGGCGCCGCATCCGCACACGTCGGCGTCCAGCCGCAGGGCGAGGCCGCCAAGGGCGGTTACGCGGTCGTCAACGTCAAGGTGCCCAACGAGCGCGACAACGCCTCGACGATCAAGGTCGAGATCAACCTGCCCTCCGAGCACCCCCTGTCGTCGGTGATGCCGCAGCCGGTGCCCGGCTGGAAGGTCGAGGTCGACAAGTCCAAGCTGGACAAGCCGCTCGACGTGCACGGGAAGAAGATCACCGAAGCGGTCACGAAGGTCACCTGGACCGCCGACGGCACGAAGATCGGACCCGGCGAGTTCCAGCAGTTCCCGCTGTCGCTGGGCCGGCTGCCCGAGGACGCCGACCAGCTCGTCTTCAAGGCCATCCAGACGTACGACAACAAGGAGGTCGTGCGCTGGATCGAGGAGCCCACCGAGGGCGGCGAGGAGCCCGAGTCGCCCGCCCCGGTCCTCAAGCTGTCGGCCGCCGCCGACGACCACCACGGCGCGGCAGCGACCGGCGCCGCCGCCAAGGACGACGCGAAGGCCGCCGCCGGTCACGAGGAGGAGGCGAAGCCCCGGGCCGCCTCCGGCGCCAGCAGCGACTCGACGGCCCGCATCCTTGGTGTGGTCGGCATTCTCGTCGGTGCAGCGGGCGTGGCCTTCGGCGTCCTCGCCGGCCGCCGCCGCTCGGCCTGACCTGCCCGTTACCGAACCCGTTCCGAAAGAGAAACCCATGCACAACCCCAAGAGCGACGGGGAGCCCCGCCGCAGCCGGCGAGCGCCGCTGATCGTGACGCTCGCCGTCACGGCCGCGTTCGCCGCCGTGGCGGGTGTCGCCGTCTCCCAGAACAACGACGGCGACACCGGCAGCCCCGTCGTCCAGGCCTCCGCCGAGGCGAAGACCGAGCCCTCGACCGTGCTCAGCCGGCCGTTCACCAAGCCGGACCTGGTGCTGACCGACACCAGCGGCAAGGAGTACGACCTGCGCAAGGAGACCAAGGGCAGGCCCACGCTGATCTACTTCGGCTACACGCACTGCCCCGACGTCTGTCCCCTGACGATGAGCAACCTCGCCATCGCGAAGAAGCAGCTGCCCGAGGCCGACCAGGAGAAGCTCCAGGTCGTCTTCGTCACCACCGACCCCGAGCGGGACACCCCGGCCGAGCTCGGCAAGTGGCTGCCCAGCGCGGGCGACCCGTCCTTCGTCGGACTGACCGGTGACTTCGCGACCATCCAGGCGGGCGCGCGGCAGATCGGCATCGGCATCGACGCCCCGAAGAAGGAGAAGGACGGCACCGTCGTGTCCATGCACGGCGCCCAGGTCGTCGCCTTCTCCCCGAAGACCGACCAGGGCTACGTCCTCTACGGCGAGGACACCACCGCCGACGAATGGGCCGCGGACCTCCCGAAGCTGATCAAGGGCGAGAAGCCGTGAGGCGACGCACCCCGCTCGCCGCGGTCACAGCGGTCGCGCTCGGCGCCGGCCTCGCGCTGGCGGGCTGCTCGGCCGGCGACGGGCCCGAATTGAAGGTCAGCGGCGCGTTCATGCCCCAGCCCGTCGGCGACATGGCGGCCGGTTTCCTGACCGTCGAGAACGACGGCGACGGCGCGGACGAGCTCACCTCGGTCACCAGCACCATCTCCGACGACATCACGATCCACGAGACGAAGAACCAGAAGATGCGGGAGGTGAAGTCCTTCGGCATCCCGGCCGGCGGCGAGCTCGACCTCGAACGCGGTGGCAGTCACATCATGTTCATGGCGCTCAAGCAGCAGCCGAAGCAGGGCGACACGGTCTCCATCGAGCTGCACTTCGAGAAGTCGGACCCCATCAAGGTCGAACTTCCCGTGAAGGAGACCACCCACAACCCGCAGAAGCACTGAGCACCGAGGGACTGATCATCCGATGACAGCCACCGCCCCGCGCTTCGGCCGGTCCCCGGTCCGGGCACTGCTCGCCCTGACCGTGCTGGTCGGCACGCTCCTCGGCGCGCTGCTGGCCGGCGCGGGCCCCGCGTCGGCACACGCCGCGCTCACCGGGAGCAATCCGGAGGACGGGGCGGTGGTGGCCACCGCGCCCAAGGAGGTCACCCTCACCTTCTCCGAACAGATCGCCATGGGCGACGACTCGATCCGGGTCCTCGAACCGAGCGGCAAACGCGCCGACAAGGCCGAGGTCCGCGACCTCGGCACCGGCGGCACCGTCACCTACGGCGTCGCCCTGCGCCCCGGTCTGCCGGACGGCACCTACACCGTCGCCTGGCAGGCCGTCTCCGCCGACAGCCATCCCGTCTCCGGAGCCTTCACCTTCTCCATCGGCGCGCCCTCGAAGACCGAGGTCGCGCTGCCCGAGGAGGAGGCCGGCGGCGGGGTCGTCGGCTTCCTCTACGACGTCGCGCGCTACGTCGCGTACGGCGGCTTCGTCCTCCTCGTCGGCGGCGCGGCCTTCGTCCTGCTGTGCTGGCAGCGGGGCGCCGCGGTACGAGCCGTGCAGCGCCTCGTCGTCCAGGGCTGGGCGGCCATGACCGCGTCCACCCTCGCGCTGCTGCTCCTGCGCGGCCCCTACACCGGCTCCGGCGAGCTCGGGGACGTCCTCGACCTCGGCGCGCTGGGGCCGGTCCTCGAGACGAAGACGGGCGCGGCGCTCGTCTCGCGGCTGCTGCTGCTCGGCGCGGCCGCTCTGTTCGTGGCCGTCCTGTTCGGCGCCTTCGCGAAACGTGAGGACGCCGGCGAGAAGAAGGACCTGACCTTCGGGCTGGCCGTCGGCGGCACGGTAGTCGCGGCCGGGATCGCCGCGACCTGGGCACTGTCCGAACACGCCTCGACCGGTATCCAGTCGGCCGTCGCGATGCCCGTCGACGTACTGCACCTGCTGGCCGTGGCGGTCTGGCTCGGCGGCCTGGCCACCCTGCTGACCGCCCTCCACCGGTCACCGGCGATCGAACGCCGGGCGGTCCGGCGGTTCTCCGCCGCCGCCTTCACCAGCGTGGTCGTGCTCGCCGCGACCGGGCTCTACCAGTCCTGGCGGCAGGTCGGCTCGTTCTCGGCGCTGACCGGCACCCGGTACGGGCAGCTGCTGCTGATCAAGGTGGGGCTGGTCGCCGTCATGGTCGGCGTGGCCTGGGTCTCGCGTCGCTGGACCAGGCAGCTCGCCGAGGTCCCGGAGGCCGCCACCGCGAAGAAGGCGGAGGGAACCACGGAGGAAGAGGCGGAAGAGAGGGAAGAGGGGGACGAGTCGGTCGCGGGCTCCGCCGACGCCGCCGCCGGCCCTGCCGCCGACCCGAAGCGCGCGGCCCAACTCGCCCGGCAGCAGGCCGCCGTGGCGACCGCCGAACGCAAGCGGAACCGTGACGCGGACAACGAGCGTTCCGGACTGCGGCGTTCCGTGCTGGTGGAGACCGGTGTCGCCGTGGTCCTGCTGGCCGTGACGACCGTGCTCACGTCCACCGAGCCGGGCCGTACGGAGGAGCAGGCCGCCAAGGCCGGTGACTCCCGGGCCGCCGCGGAGGCTGCAGGGCCGGCGGAGCTCGAGATGCCGTTCGACACCGGCGGCGAGAACGGCAGGGGAACCGTGCGGCTCACCCTCGACCCGGCGCTGTCCGGCGGCAACGACCTGCACCTGTGGATCGAGTCACCGGACGGCAAGGCGCTGGACGCCCCGGAGGTGAAGGTCTCCTTCACCCTGAAGACCAAGCAGATCGGCCCGCTGCCCATCACCCCCGACCGCATCAGCGCGGGACACTGGACCGCGAGCACCGTCCAGATCCCGATGCCGGGCGACTGGCAGATCAAGGTGACCGTGCGGACCTCGGACATCGACCAGACGACCATCGACGAGAACATCAAGATCGGCTGAACCACCGTGACAACCGGAACATCTGTGACCACTGCGGACGACGCACCCGACGACGGCATCTCCAGGCGACGGCTGCTCAGCACCGCGGGCGCCGCCGGCGCGACCGGTCTGCTGCTGGGGGCGGCGGGCGGTGCCACGGCGTACGCGGTGGCGGAGGAGGACCCGGCGGAACTGGCCACCGTGGGGTCCACCAGCGTCGCGTTCCACGACCGCCCGCACCAGGCCGGCATCACGGAGCCGCAGCAGGCGCACGGGCATCTCGTCGCCTTCGACCTCGCGCCCGGCGCCGGGCGCAAGGAAGCCGCCGCGCTGATGCGGCGCTGGTCGGTGCTGGCGGGCGAACTGATGGCGGGCAGGCCGGCGGGCGACGGTGACACCGGCGTGGCGCTCGACGCCGGGCCGTCCTCGCTGACCGTCACCTTCGGTTTCGGCCGCTCCTTCTTCGACCGCACGTCCCTGGTGGCGCAACGCCCGGCCGGCCTCGACCCGCTGCCGTCGTTCTCCTCCGACCACCTGGACGCCAGGCGGTCGAACGGCGATCTGTGGGTGCAGATCGGCGCGAACGACGCGCTCGTCGCCTTCCACGCGCTGCGGGCGGTCCAGAAGGCGGCGGGCGGGGCGGCCGGGGTCCGCTGGCAGATGAACGGCTTCAACCGCTCACCGGGCGCCACCGCGCAGCCGATGACCGCACGCAACCTGATGGGCCAGATCGACGGCACCGGAAATCCGAAGCCGTCGGAGCCCGATTTCGACCAGCGCGTCTTCGTACCGTCCGGCGGGGAGCACCCCTGGCTCGAAGGCGGGTCCTACGCGGTCGTACGCCGCATCCGGATGCTGCTCGACGACTGGGAGAAGCTCTCCCTGCACAAGCAGGAGCGGGTCATCGGCCGGCGGAAGTCCGACGGCGCCCCGCTGACGGGCGGCACCGAGACGACCGAGCTCGCGCTCGACGCGACCGGACCCGACGGAAGGCTCGTCATTCCCGACAACGCGCACGCCCGTATCTCCGCACCCGAGCAGAACGGCGGCGCCGCGATGCTGCGGCGGCCCTTCTCCTTCCACGACGGGATCGGCCCCGACGGCACGCCCGACGCCGGCCTCCTTTTCGTCTGCTGGCAGGCCGATCCGCTGCGCGGCTTCGTACCGGTGCAGCGCAAACTGGACCGAGGGGACGCGCTCTCCCCGTTCATCCGGCACGAGGCGAGCGGGCTCTTCGCGGTCCCGGGCGCGCCCAGGAAGGGCGAGTACGTGGGGCAGGGTCTGCTGGAAGCATGATGGGCGCCATCCGGGCCCATTAGGGTGACGGTATGTCGGCCACGCGCTTCACCTATCTCGGTCCCGAGGGCACCTTCACCGAAGCCGCCCTGCGCACGCTCCCGGAAGCCGCCACCCGGGAGCTCGTCCCGATGGTCTCCGTGCCGACGGCGCTCGACGCCGTACGGGCCGGGGAGGCCGCGGCCGCTCTCGTACCGATCGAGAACTCGGTGGAGGGCGGTGTCACCGCCACGCTCGACGAGCTGGCGTCCGGCGAGCCGCTGATGATCTACCGCGAGGTGCTGCTCCCCATCGCCTTCGCGCTGCTGGTGCGCCCGGGGACCACGCTCTCCGAGGTGAAGACGGTGACCGGTCATCCGGTCGCCCAGCCGCAGGTGCGGAACTGGCTGCGCGCGCACCTGCCGGACGCCGTGTGGGAGTCGGCCGCCTCGAACGCCGACGGGGCCAGGCTGGTGCAGGAGGGCCGCTTCGACGCCGCGTTCGCGGGCGAGTTCGCCGCGGCCACGTACGGGCTGGTGCCCCTGGTGACCGAGATCCACGACGCGGAGAACGCGGAGACGCGCTTCGTCCTGGTGGGACGGCCGGCCAGGCCAGCGGCGCCGACCGGGGCGGACAAGACGTCCGTCGTCATCTGGCTGGGCGACGACCACCCGGGCGCGCTGCTGGAGCTCCTGCAGGAGTTCGCGGTGCGCGGGGTGAACCTGATGCTCATCCAGTCCCGGCCGACGGGCGCCGGTATCGGCAACTACTGCTTCGCGGTCGATGCCGAAGGGCATATCTCGGACCGGCGTGTGGGCGAGGCGTTGATGGGCCTGAAGCGGATCTGTCCGAAGGTGCGTTTCCTCGGTTCCTATCCCAGGGCCGGGGTCACGGCGGAGGATGTGCGGCCGCTGCGGGCGGGGACGTCGGACCCGGACTTCACGGCCGCCTCGGACTGGCTGGCGCGTTGCCAGGACGGCCGCGCCTGAGGCGGTCCGGGGGTGGCCGGGACATCGACGACCGGGCCTGCCTGCGGATTCTCGTCGTCCACAAAGCTTGTCCACATACCTTGTCCACAGCGCTTGTCCACAGGTGCGCTTCTCGACCTGGGGACAAGTCGACAACAGAACCCCACAGGGTCGACAAATCGCCTCACCTGCCCCACTTCCGTCCACAGGGCGACAGGCCGTACCTGTCCACCCCATTCCATTGATCAACTCTTTGGGTGAGGAATTCTCACTCGGATGAGTGCGTAAGGCCGGTTTGATACAGGAATTCACCAGCCAGGAAGCGCCTTCCGGAATGATCTCTTCCGGAATCCACAGATCACTCACACAGGCTGTGGATAACTTTCCGGAGTGCCGGATCCCTGTGGACAAAGCCTTCTCTCCGGGCCTCGCACCCGGAACCCGGCACTCAGGGCGAGACGGCCCATCCGCCCCTTTTCAGGGAAGTTGCCCGATTGTCCCGCACTGCCGGACGAGGGTTTACTTCCGCTCCCGGCACCTCTCCACCGGCTCCATATTTTTCACCAACCCCCACAATTAGGACGAAGTAACACGCAAGCAGAAAGGGAGTCGGCACCGGTAGCCTGGTGGGGTGATTGACCTTCGCCTGCTTCGTGAGGACCCAGACCGTGTTCGCGCCTCCCAGCGCGCCCGTGGAGAGGACGTCGGCCTCGTCGACGCCCTGCTCTCCGCCGACGAGCGGCGAAGGTCCTCGGGCCTCAGCTTCGACGAACTGCGCTCCGAGCAGAAGTCGCTCGGCAAGCTGATCCCCAAGGCCACCCCCGAAGAGCGGGCCGAGCTGCTCAAGAAGGCCGAGCAGCTCAAGGCCGACGTCAAGGCGGCCGAGGCCGAGCAGAACGACGCGGACGAAGAGACCCGTCGGCTGCTGCTCCAGCTCGGCAACATCGTGCACGAGGACGTCCCGGTCGGCGGCGAGGAGGACTTCGTCGTCCTCGAGACGCACGGCACGATCCGCGACTTCGGCGCGGAGGGCTTCACGCCCAAGGACCACCTGGAGCTCGGCGAGGCGCTGGGCGCCATCGACGTCGAGCGCGGCGCGAAGGTGTCCGGCTCCCGCTTCTACTACCTCACCGGCGTCGGCGCGCTCCTCGAGCTCGCCCTCGTCAACGCCGCGATCGCGCAGGCCACCGAGGCCGGCTTCGTCCCGATGCTGACCCCGGCGCTGGTCCGCCCCCGCGCGATGGAGGGCACCGGCTTCCTCGGCCAGGCCGCGGAGAACGTCTACCACCTCGAGAAGGACGACTACTACCTGGTCGGCACCTCCGAGGTCCCGCTCGCCGCGTACCACATGGACGAGATCCTCGACGCCGACAAGCTGCCGCTGCGGTACGCGGGCTTCTCGCCCTGCTTCCGCCGCGAGGCCGGTACCTACGGCAAGGACACCCGCGGCATCTTCCGCGTCCACCAGTTCGACAAGGTCGAGATGTTCTCGTACGTCGCGCCGGACGACGCGGAGGCCGAGCACAAGCGGCTGCTGGAGTGGGAGAAGCAGTGGCTGACCGGCCTGGAGCTGCCGTTCCAGGTGATCGACGTGGCCACGGCCGACCTCGGTTCCTCGGCTTCGCGCAAGTACGACTGCGAGGCGTGGATCCCGACCCAGGGCAAGTACCGCGAACTGACCTCCGCGTCGAACTGCGACAGCTTCCAGGCGCGCCGCCTGTCCGTGCGCATGCGCGACGGAAAGAAGGTGCAGCCGCTGGCGACGCTGAACGGCACCCTGTGCGCCGTGCCGCGCACCATCGTGGCCATCCTGGAGAACCACCAGCTGGCCGACGGCTCGGTGCGGGTCCCCGAGGTGCTCCGTCCCTACCTGGGCGGCCGTGAAGTGCTGGAGCCGATCTCCAAGTGAGCACCGCCCCCCTCCCGTACCGGCTCGTCGCCACGGATCTCGACGGAACGCTTCTGCGTACCGACGACACGGTCTCGGAGCGCACCCGCGACGCGCTCACGGTGGTCGCCGCGGCCGGCGCCGCGCACATCGTCGTCACCGGGCGCGGTGTGCCGTGGACGAAGTACATACTGGACGACCTCGGCTACGACGGTCTGGCCGTGTGCGGGCAGGGGGCGCAGGTCTACCACGCGGGTGAGCACCGGCTGCTGACGTCCGTCACCCTCGACCGGCAGCTGGCCGGCATCGCCCTGGCCAAGATCGAGGCGGAGGTCGGCCCGCTGCTGCTCGCCGCCAGCCGTGACGGACTGGAGGGCGATGTGCTGGTCGGCTCCGGCTACCAGGTGCACGACGGTCCACTGCCCTATGTGCCGATGCACGATCCGGCCGACCTGTGGGCCGCCCCGCTGACCAAGGTGTACATACAGCACCCGACGCTCGGGGACGACGAACTGGCGCAGGCTGCCAGAGCGACGGTCGGCAATCTCGTGGACGTGGTCATGGCCGGCGCGGGCGTCGTGGAGATCCTGCCGCTGGGCCTGAGCAAGGCCACGGGCCTGTCACTGGCCGCCCGTAGGCTGGGGCTGAAGGCGGCGGACACGATCGCCTTCGGCGACATGCCCAACGACATCCCGATGTTCGGCTGGGCTGCGCACGGTGTGGCGATGGCGAACGCGCACGACGAACTCAAGGCCGTGGCACACGAGATCACCGCGTCGAACGACGACGACGGGATCGCGGTGGTGCTGGAGCACCTGCTCGCGGGCTGACCGGGCCAGTCCAGTGGCGGTACCGGCACCGGACCGGCACGGTCACCTGACGGGCTGGGTCACGCGGCGGGCTGGCTCACCGGAACGGCAAGGCCGCACGACGACTGCGGTCGCCGGAACGGCACGGTCACCGGGCGGGTGACCACCGTCGGTGCGTGCACACCGGGAAGGGGCGGCCCGCGCGGATGCGCGCTCGAAGCGGCCGCCCCCTGGGCGGCCGCCCGGCGGCCGTGCGGAGTGCGATGACTACTCCGCTGCCTGCCGGGTGCCGCCGCGAAGGGAGCGCGACGGACCGGGACTCGAACTCCTGGTCATCGTCGCGCTCCTCTCCCGGTCGGTGTGCTCCTCAACTCTCCTCGCGGGGGGAGTTCAACGCCACCGAATTTCGGGCGTCACCTGCGGCGTCGCCGCCTCAGGTCCCTGAGCTGACGGGCGAAGTCGTCCATCCTGGCGTCCATCCGGACCATGTCGTCGGACAGCTCGCACAGCCTGTTGCTCATCGCCGCGACGACCCGGTTGGTGGCATCCAGCCGGTCGTCGAGACGGTCGAGCCGCTGCGACATCCGGTTCAGCACCGGCCCGAGCTCCTGGAGTGCCGTTCCGACGCCGGCCATGCAGTGCTCGAGGTTCGTGACACGCCAGCCGAGCGATGCGTAGCCCTCGCGCCAACCGTGCTCGGTGTCCAGGAGGTAGCTGCGCACACGCCGGGCGATGTCGCTGTCGCGCAGAAGCATGGCGACGTCGAGCACGGCCCGGCGGGTGAAGAGCATGAGACTGGAGCGGCGCTGTGGATAACTTCCGTCGCTCCCCGATGAGAGTGACATGTTGTCACTCTGATATTCGCGCTGGTCAAAACCACGCAGTACCTGCATACCGTTCTGAGCAAGCTCCTCACGGTGCCGCGACGTCAACTGCCCGATGACGTTTGTGGATTACTTCGAAGTACCGCGCGACCCCCTCTGTGGACACGTGCACGTGGTCGGGGAGCAGCGTGAGCGCCTTCACCTTGTCGAGCGCTTCGACCTGCCCGACGTGCTCGATGCGCAGCGCGCGCGACTCGAGCAGGGCGACTTCCGACGGCATGGAAATGACTTCCGTTCGTGAACCGTTGCTGGACGGCCCTGTCCCCGGGCACAGGGGTGGAGGTCGGCTCACGGTGCAACTCACTCGATGACCGGCCCGGGCGGTGTGCTCACCGCTCCGGCACCGGCAATCCCCGACTTCACGAACGCTCGACGCTACGGACTCCAGTTGCCTCCACGCTCAGCGGACAACGAGCCGATAAACGTGCAGCTGCGCGATACGCCTCGGCCCCTGCCGGTGAGGGCTGGGGCCGAGGCGGTGGACGGAACGCCGGTCACTCCTCGCCGGCGAGCTTGAGGACCCGAAGCTTCTGGCCCGCGTACCAGGTCGCGGCGACCGTGACGCCCGCCAGCAGGGCGAGGGCGGTCGGCAGGCCCACGTCGGAGCCGATGAGGCCCTCCCCGCCGATCTTCTCCGCGAGCGACAGCGACCACTGCTGGACGCTCAGCGTGCGGGCGCCCGGCACGAGGCTGCCGAAGAGCGTCTCCCACACGAGGGCGTAGACGAGTCCGATGACGACGGCGTGCCTGCTGACCGTGCCGAGCAGCAGGAACAGCGCGCTGTAGGCGATCGACGCGACGAGCGCGGCCACCGTGTAGGCGATGGCGACCTGCTGGCCGTTGCCGTTCAGGATGAAACCGGCGATGAACGTGGGCACCGCGGAGAAGGCCATCGTCACGGCGATCGCGACGATGAGCTTGGTGAAGATGATCGTCGGCCGTTTCACCGGCTTGGCGAGCAGATAGACGATGGAGCCGTCGTCGATCTCCGGGCCGATCGAGCCGGTGCCCGCGATGACTCCGATCAGCGGCACCATCGTGGCGATGGCGAACCCGCCGAGGACGTCCGCGGCGACCTGGTCGTCGGCGCCGTTGAAGCCCCGTACGGCGGCCGCGATCAGCAGCAGCAGCCCCGGAAGCACGAACAGGATCGCGGCGCGGCGCCTGCCGAGGACGGCCCGATAGGTGAGCCGGGCGACTGTGGGGTCGTACATGTGCGTCACAGCTCCTTTCAGGCCGCTACGAGGTAGGAGAAGACCGACTCGAGGGACTCGTCCGAGGGCGAGACCGTGAGCAGCCGGATGGAGTGTTCGCGGGCGACCTTCGGCAGCAGTTCGGTGAACCGTCCGAAGTCGACGGCCTGGATGCGCAGTGCGCCCTCCGCCAGGTCGACCTCGATCCCGGCGGTCGACGGGTCGGCGATCAGGGCCGCGGCGAGCGCCCGGTCGTCGCTGGACCGTACGAGATAGCGGTGAGGCCGGTCCGTCATCAGCCGGCGGATACGGCGGAAGTCGCCGCTGGCCGCGTGGCGCCCGGCGACGATCACCTCGATGTGGGAAGCGAGTTGCTCCACCTCCTCCAGGATGTGGGAGGAGAACAGGACGGTGCGGCCTTCGGCGCCCATCCGCCGCAGCAGGTCCATCAGCTGCATCCGCTGGCGCGGGTCCATGCCGTTGAACGGTTCATCCAGGAGCAGCACGGACGGCTCGTGCACCAGGGCGGACGCCATCTTTACGCGCTGGCGCATGCCCTTGCTGTACGTGGAGATCTTGCGGTCCTGCGCGGGCTCCATCTCGACGGTGGCCAGCGCCTTCCGGGCCTCCTTGGCGCCCAGGCCGTGCAGTTCGGCGTTGGCGACGACGAACTCGCGGCCGGTGAGGAAGTCGTACATCGCCTCCCGCTCCGGGACGACGCCGATCTGCCGGTAGACCGACTCGTTGCGCCAGATCGGCGCGCCGTCGAGGGTGACGGTGCCGTTGGAAGGGGCCAGGAAGCCGCCCATCATGTTGATGAGCGTCGACTTGCCGGCTCCGTTGGGGCCGAGCAGTCCGGTGACGCCGGGGCCGACGGTCATCGTCACGTCGTTGACGGCGACGACGTTGCCGAACCACCGTGAGGTGTTGTCAATGCTGATCGTGGTCACAGCCCGACCTTTCGGTAGCGGCGCATGAGGACGCCGTACGAACCGGCGACGAGCGCGAGGACGACGAGCAGATAGACCACGCCGGCACCGGTGCCCGGGCCCTCGCCGCCGGGGAAGGCCGAGGTGGCGCCGAGGAAGGCGGTCTGCACCCCGTCGACGAGCGTGACCGGGGAGAACAGGCCAAGCCACTGGATGGCACCGGGCGAGCCGGTCTCCCAGGCGATGGCCTGGACGGTGGAGACCGCGCCGTAGGTGATGGTCATGGTCGCGATGACCGCTGCGACGCCGAAGCCGCGTCGCGGTGTGAACGCGGCAAGGACGAGCCCGATGCCGCCGAAGAGGACGGACAGCAGCGCCACCGACACCATGCCCTGCGCGAAGCCCTTCGTCTGGTCGGCGAAGTCGAACTCGGCCAGCATCGCGCCGAGATAGAGGATCACCAGCGGTGTCGCCGTCAGCAGGAAGACGGCGGACGCCATGGCCGCGAACTTGGCGAGGACGTAGTCGGCGCGTTCGATGGGCCGGGAGAAGTACAGCGGCACGGATTTGAACCGCAGGTCGCGGGAGACCGACTGCGGCGCCTGCGCCGCCAGGAACAGGGCGATCAGCGCCTGCATGACGATCGCGTACCGCGTGTACTTCAGCGGCAGGTCGGTCATGTTGGGCGTGGCGACCGCCACGGCCACGATGATCGCCGCGACCAGGCACATGATGCCGAGCAGGATCATCGGCAGCACCTTGGACTTGGCCGAGCGGCCGAGTCCGTAGGCGCCGCGCAGCGACTGCGAGTAGAGGGAGCGGCGCGCGTAGGCGCGGCCGAGGCGGGGCCCGTCGTAGTGGCGGTACCCGATGTTGTGGATCCGCGTCGCCTCCGGCGTCCGGCCGTCGTGCGTGTGGGTGCTCATGTGGCCTGCGCCTCCATGGTCCGGGCGGCCTCGGGGCGGAAGACCTCCGCGATGTGGTGGCGCCGCTGTTCCATCCGTACGAGGCCGATACCGAGGTCGGCGACGGCGTCCCGCACGATGTCGTACGTCTCGTCGCCGGTCGCCTCCAGCAGCAGGATGTGGCCGGCGCCGGGCAGACCGTCCTCCGTGCGCTCGTGGAGTTGCAGCCCGGCGGCGACGAGTGCCGCCCGGAGGGCGGCCGTGCCGTCGGGGTGGGTGTCGGAGTCGGTGACCTCGACGGCGAGCGTCGTGGTGGTCTGGGTGAAGTCCGTGGTGGAGCTGGAGCGCAGCAGCGTCCCGCCGTCGATGACGACGACGTGGTCGCAGGTGCGCTCGAGCTCGCCGAGGAGGTGGGAGGTGACCAGGACCGAGATACCGAAGTCGGTGTGGACCCGCCGGATCAGGCCGAGCATCTCGTCGCGGCCGACCGGGTCGAGCCCGTTGGTCGGCTCGTCGAGAAGGACCAGGCGCGGGTCGTGGACCAGCGCCTGGGCGAGCTTGACGCGCTGCTTCATGCCGGTCGAGTAGCCCCCGATGGGGCGGTACCGCTCCTCGTACAGGCCGACGTGGCGCAGGGTGTCCGCGGTGCGTTCGCGCGCGGCGGTCGGCGGGAGGCCGGACATGCGTGCCATGTGGACGACGAACTCGGTGGCCGATACGTCGGGCGGCAGGCAGTCGTGCTCGGGCATGTACCCGACCCGCTCACGGATCTCGGCGCCTTTGGTGGCGACGTCGAGGCCGAGCACGGCGGCGCGGCCCTCCGTGGCGGGGGACAGTCCCAGCAGAATCTTGATCAACGTGGACTTGCCGGCTCCGTTGGCGCCCACCAGGCCGGTCACACCGGGGCCGATGTCCAACGAGAGCCGGTCAAGCGCGGTCACCCTGGGGAACCGCTTGCTCAGGCTTTCGGTCGCGATCACAGTCACGTTTCGAAGGTAGTGGTGCGCGACACAGCTGACGTCAGCCTCGCGGCTCTATCCGTCTCCGACTCAAGAGGTACGGGCCCGTAGGGGCTGTCCGACCGAAGTGGAACCCGGCGCTCGGCCGGACGCACCGCGGATTCCGGTAATGCACGGCCGGCCGGGGTTGTGCACAGCTCTTGACGCAGCCGCCGTTCATTGTCACATTCATCGATGTCAGTTACGGCTCGTGTCGCACAGGGGACGGACGGTGGATGGACCGGTGAGCGTGCGAGGACTGTCGGGGGCGCGGGAGCGCCGGATCCGCACGGGAGGCATCGAGCTGTGCGTCGCCGAACTGGGCGACGCGGCACGGCCGACCGTGGTGCTGGTCCACGGCTACCCGGACAGCAAGGAGGTCTGGTCCGAGGTCGCGGCCCGCCTCGCCGAACGCTTCCACGTGGTGCTGTACGACGTCCGGGGCCACGGCCGCTCCACGGCGCCGAAGCCGCTGCGCGGGGGCTTCACGCTGGAGAAGCTGACGGACGACTTCCTGACCGTCGCCGACGCGGTGAGCCCGGACCGGCCGGTACACCTGGTGGGGCACGACTGGGGGTCCGTGCAGTGCTGGGAGTTCGCCACCGTCGGACGCACCGAGGGCCGCATCGCGTCGTTCACCTCCATGTCGGGACCGTCCCTGGACCACTTCGGTCACTGGATCAAGCGACGGATGAGCCGCCCCACGCCGCGCAGGTTGGGGCAGTTGCTGGGTCAGGGCGCCAAGTCCTGGTACGTGTACATGCTCCACACACCGGTGCTCCCGGAACTCGCCTGGCGCGGCCCGCTGGGCAAGCTCTGGCCGAGGATCCTCCAGCGGGTGGAGAAGGTCCCGGCCGACGACTACCCGACGGCCTCGCTGCCGCAGGACGCGGCCCACGGTGCCTGGCTCTACCGGGACAACGTCAGGGCCCGGCTGCGCCGTCCGCGTACCGACGCCCATGCGCACGTCCCGGTCCAGCTGATCACGCCGACCGGCGACGCCTTCCTCTCCGAGCGGCTCCACGACGACCTCGGTGCGTGGGTGCCGCGGCTCACCCGGCGCACGCTGGACGCCAAGCACTGGGTGCCCCGCACCCGGCCCGACCAACTGGCGCTGTGGATCGCCGGGTTCGTCGACGCCCATGAGGAAGGGCCCGCGCGTCACGCCGGTGCGACGACGGCGGCCGAGCCCCGACGCCGCCCGTTCGAGGAGCGGTTCGGCGGCCGGCTGGTCCTGGTGACGGGCGCGGCGAGCGGCATCGGCCGCGCCACGGCGCTGGCCTTCGCCGAGGCGGGAGCCCGGGTCGTGGCCGTGGACCGTGACGCGCAGGGCGCGGTGAGGACCGCCGAGTCGGCGCGGCTCGCGGGTGCCGCGGCGGCCTGGGCCGAGACGGTGGACGTCAGCGACGAGCAGGCCGTGGAGAAGCTCGCACAGAAGGTCACCACCGAGTACGGGACGGTCGACGTGCTCGTCAACAATGCCGGCATCGGCCTTTCCGGTCCGTTCCTGGCCACGACGTCGGACGACTGGCGCCAGGTGCTCGACGTCAATCTGTGGGGCGTGATCCACGGCTGCCGTATCTTCGGCGGCCGGATGGCCGAGCGCGGCCAGGGCGGCCACATCGTCAACGTCGCTTCCGCCGCCGCCTACTTGCCGACCCGGACGCTGCCCGCGTACAGCACCTCGAAGGCGGCGGTGCTGATGCTCAGCGAATGTCTGCGCGCCGAACTGGCCGGCCGGGACATCGGCGTCAGCGCCGTGTGCCCGGGCATCGTCAACACCAACATCACCGCCACCGCCCGCTTCGCCGGAGTGGACGAGATCGAGGAGAAGCGCCGCCAGAAGAAGTCGGCGCGGCTGTACGGGTTGCGCAACTACCCTCCGGAGAAGGTCGCGGAGGCGATCCTGCGGGCAGTGGCACGCAACCAGGCGGTCGTGCCGGTCACCCCGGAGTCACGCGGCGCCCGCGTCCTGTCCCGCCTCGCTCCCGGTGTGCTGCGGGCGTTCGCCAGGATCGAGCCACGGCTGTGAGCCGTGCGGCGGGCCGTCGTTGAGGGAGTCAAGCATGTCGGAACAGTCGGCGGCCGAGTACCGGATCGAGGACCTGGCACACCGCAGCGGCGCCACGGTCCGCACGATCCGCGCCTATCAGGACCGAGGGCTGCTGCCCACGCCCGCGCGGCGGGGGCGTTCCAACGTGTACGGCGCCGCCCATCTCACCCGCCTGCGGCAGATCGCGAACCTGCTCGACCGGGGCTACACACTGGCGTCCATCAAGGAGCTTCTGGAGGCCTGGGACACCGGTCGTGGCCTCGGCGGAGTGCTCGGCCTCGTCGCGGAGGTGCAGGGTCCCTGGACCGATGAGAAGGTCGACCGGATCTCCCGGCGGGAGCTGGAGCGCAGCTTCGGCGGCGCGACGGACGAGGACGCCGTCGCCGAGGCGGTGGAGCTCGGCGTGCTGGAGCCCGTACCCGGCGAGGAGGACGCATTCCTCGTGCCGAGCCCGCAGGAGCTGGCGGTGGCACGGGAGTTGTATGCCGCAGGTGTCCCGCTGACCGCAGTCACCGGGCATCTCAGGGAGGTTCGGCAGCAGATCGAGCACATAGCCTCCCGCTTCCTCGAGTTCACGACGGAGCACGTGTTCGCCCGCTTTCTGGAGAACGGTCCTCCGACCGACGCCGACGCCGCGGAAGCGGCGGCCCTCGTCCGACGCCTGCGCCCTCTCGCGCAGCAGACGATCGACGCCGAACTGGCGCGGGCCATGCGGACGTTCGCCACGCTCCATCTGCAGCAGCACCTGCTTCCGGAGGGGCGGCCCCAGATGGAGAAGGGCACCGTCACCGTGGCGCTGCCACGCGCGACAACGGACGCTGTGGAACGCTTCGTTGGCCGCGCCAATGTCGCCGCCTTCGTGCATGCCGCCACCGAACGCGAGTTGCACAGCCGGACATTGGATACTTTGACGGCAAACGCCGATGAAAAGAGCCAAGTTGGCCAAAGTGACTGATTCGGAAGGCTGTTGTCCACAGGAACGTCAATTTCCCTGTGGATAAGACAAGTTGACTGTGGATCAAACATCCGAGGCAAAATCATTTGAGTGGCGTCGCCGACATCCGTCCGGGCACGCTGGTCGCATGAACGCAGGCCCCGCCCACCCGAACTCTGACGAGAGACGCACCGTCAGAGTGTCGAAGTACCTCTCCAAGCATCTGCGTCACCAACCGGACCGCATCGGCATCACCCTCGACGAAGGCGGCTGGGTCGAGATCGACGAGCTGATGCGTGCCGCGGCCGAACACGGCTTCCGCTTCACCCGCGCCGAACTCGACCACGTCGTGGCGGCCAACGACAAGCGGCGCTTCGCGATCGACGGCACCCGCATCCGCGCCAACCAGGGGCACACCGTCGGCGTCGACCTCGGCCTGCCCCCCGCGGAGCCGCCGGAGTACCTGTACCACGGAACCGTGGCGCGCAGCCTCGACGCCATCCGCTCCGAGGGCCTGCGCCCCATGACCCGCCACGACGTCCACCTGTCGCCCGACCGCGAGACGGCCACATGCGTCGGCGCCCGTCGCGGCCGCCCCGTCGTCCTGTCCCTCCACGCGGGCGCGATGCACCGGGCCGGCCACGTCTTCCGGGTCAGCGCCAACGGCGTATGGCTCACCGCCTCCGTACCCCCGCGGTACATCCGGTTCCCGGGCCACCGGGACACCTGAGCCCGCACACCCGTGGCCGGGCGGGCCGGGCGGGCCGGTGCACCCGGTGCACCCGGTGCGTCAGGCGCCCAGCTGCGCCAGCGCCTCGGTCGCGATCCGCTCGAAGACCGCCTGGTCGGCGGCGAAGTCCGAGTCCGGAATCGGCGCGTGGACGACGATCTCGGTGAACCCGAGGTCGAAGTGCCGGCCCGCGAAGTCCACGAAGGCGTCCAGCGACTCGATCGGACGGCCCCCGTCGGGGGTGAAACCGGTCAGCAGCACCTTGTCCAGCCCGGACATGTTCCGGCCCGTGTCGGCGCAGGCCTTGGCCAGCTTGCCGATCTGCCCGCGCAGAGCCTCGCGCGACTGCTCCGGAGTGCCCGTCTCGAACAGCTTCGGGTCCCCGGTTGTCACCCAGGCCTGCCCGTACCGGGCCGCGAGCCTCAGCCCCCGCGGGCCGGTCGCGGCGACGGCGAACGGCAGCCGCGGCCGCTGCACGCACCCGGGGATGTTCCGCGCCTGATCCGCCGAGTAGAAGGCGCCCTCGTGCGTCACTGAGTCCTCGGTCAGCAGCCGGTCGAGCAGGGGCACGAACTCGGCCAAGCGGTCCGCCCGTTCCCGCGGCGTCCAGGGCTCCTGCCCCAGCGCGGTGGCGTCGAAGCCCGTGCCGCCCGCGCCGATGCCCAGCGTGAACCGCCCGCCGGAGATGTCGTCCAGCGAGATCAGCTCCTTGGCCAGCGTCACCGGGTGCCGGAAGTTCGGCGAGGTGACCAGCGTGCCGAGCCGCAGCCGCTCGGTCGCCGCGGCGGCGGCCGTCAGCGTCGGCACGGCGCCGTACCAGGGGCCGTCGCGGAAGGTCCGCCACGAGAGGTGGTCGTACGTGTACGCGGTGTGGAAGCCGAGCTGCTCGGCGCGCAGCCACTCGTCACGGCCACCGCTGTGCCACGGGCGGACGGGAAGTATCACAGTGCTCAGACGCATGCCGTCGAGCGTACGCGGCGGGCCCGCCCTCCCCGTGGCCCACTCAGATGTGCGCCCTCCCGCACGCCCGTGCAGCCGGTACGGGAGAATGCATCTGTGACCTCAGCTACCGATCCCCGCCGCCTGCCCGCCACCACACCCCGGCTGATCGCCACCGACCTCGACGGCACTCTGCTGCGGGACGACAAATCGGTCTCCGAGCGGACGATCGCCGCACTCGCCGCCGCTGAAGCGGCAGGGATCGAGGTCTTCTTCGTCACCGGCAGGCCGGCGCGCTGGATGGACGTCGTCAGCGACCACGTCCACGGCCACGGCCTGGCCATCTGCGCGAACGGCGCCGCGGTGGTCGACCTGCACGCCGGCGGCAGGATCCTTGAGGTCCGCGAGCTGCCCCGGGCCACGGCCATGGACGTCGTACGGACGCTGCGCGCCGCCGCCCCCGGCACCTCGTTCGCGGTCGAACTCACCACCGGCATCCACTACGAGCCCGAGTACCCGCCCTTCCACCTCGACCCCGGGGCCACCGTCGCCACGGCCGAGAAGCTGCTCCACGAGGCGCAGCCGGGCGAGGGCGCTCCGGTGATCAAGCTCCTCGCCCACCACCCGGAGCTGACGCCCGACGGCTTCCTCACCCTGGCGCGTACGGCGGCGGGCGAGCTGGCGTCGTTCACCCGCTCCAGCCCGACGGCACTGCTGGAGGTCAGCGGCCTGGGCGTGAGCAAGGCGAGCACCCTCGCGCTGTGCTGCGCGCAGCGCGGAATCTCCTCCGACGAAGTGGTCGCCTTCGGCGACATGCCGAACGACGTGGAGATGCTGACCTGGGCCGGCACGTCCTACGCGATGGGCAACGCGCACCCCGATGTGATCGCCGCGGCGTCCGGGCGGACGGTCGCCAACAACGACGACGGCGTCGCGGTGGTCATCGAACAGATCCTCGCCCGTCACGAGATGCAGCGGCGGCCCTGACGCACGGCGGCGGACGAGGGCAAGGACAAAGGCAGGGCGGGACAGGGCGAGGCCGGCTGTGGCGGGGCGGCACGCCAGGGCGAGGGCTCGAAGGCCGCGCCTCAGAGATTCACACCGCGCTCGCGCAGCCAGGCCGCCGGATCCACCCCCGACCCCAGATGAGGCGTGAGCCGCACCTCGAAGTGCAGGTGCGGCCCCGTCGAGTTGCCGGTCGTACCCGCCTGCCCGATCCACTGGCCGGTGGCCACCTTCTCGCCCTGGTCGACGGCGACGCCCGCCAGGTGCGCGTACTGCGAGTAGTAGCCGTCGGGGTGCTTCACCAGGACCTCGATGCCGAAGCCTCCGCCGCACGAGACCGAGGCGACCCGGCCCGCTCCGACGGCGCGCACCGGAGCGCCGATGTCCACGGCGAAGTCCTGGCCCGTGTGACGGCGCACCCACCGCTCGCCCACGCTGTCGAAGCCGGCGGACAGGGTGTAGTCCTCCACGGGCGCCACCCACTCCGCCCCCTTCGACGGGCCGCCCGGCTGCTCCAGGCGCACGGCCCCCGCGCATGTGCCGGAGGCGGCGCTGCGGTCCGCCTCCGCCTGCAGCTTCCACTGCGCCGTCTCCAGCTTGGTCTCGATCCCCCGCTTGACGGCCGCCAGCCGGCGGTTGCGTACGGCGAGCTCGTGCCACGCGGCCCGGGCGTCCCGCTCCGCGGCCGTGAGGCGTCGCTCCGCCGTCCTCTCCTTGTCGAGCAGCCTGCTCACGGCCTTCTCGGCCCGGCCGGCGACGTGGTAGCCGCGCAGCAGCGCGTCCGGGTCTTCGGCGAGCAGCAGACGTCCGGTGAGGGCGAGCGTGCCGCCCGTGCGGTACTGCTCGCGGGCGACGCCGCCGATGGTGTCGTGCACGGCGGCGAGGCGCTTCCGCTGCTGCGTCAGCCTGTCCTCGAGGCGGCCCGCCGTGATCCGCTGCCGGTCGGCCGCGCGCCTGCCCTTCTCGTACCGCTCGGTCGCCTCGGCCGCCTCCGCGTAGAGCCGCGCCACTTCGGCGCCGACGGGCGGCGGGCCGTCGTGCGCCGCTTCGGCACCGGCCGGCGGCGCCGGGTCGTCGCGCGCCGCGGCGGCATGGGCCGGTGTGCCGAGAAGCGCGCACAGCACCACCGGGACGATCAGCAACCGCTCTCGGTGTCTCAAGCACATGCCGGGATCGTCGCCCTGAGGCGGCCCGATCCCGGGGACCGCCGAGGTGTCGTACGGCCGACTGGCCCAGCCGCAGCCGCACCCCGGGCGACAAGCGCCCCCGAGGGAGCCCGTCCGGATCAGGCCGTACGGGTTCGGCCGGCGACAGGGCGTAGTCACGCCGCACGCGGACCGGGCGCAGCACGCGCGGGAGCGTTGCCGGGCCCTTGGCCACCGGGACGCGGCCCGCTGCCGGGGAGGGCGGCCTCAGGCCGTACGCGGGCGGGGCGCGGCCCGCAGCGGTACCTCCCAGATCACCGTGGTGCCGGTCCCGTCGGGGCCGATGCCGGTGCCGCCGCCGCTCGAACCGCCGGCGGAGAGATCCGGGAGGGCGGGGCCGCCCGAGCCGCGGCGTCGGGCGGGCCTTTCGGTTCCGACGAGGTCATGCCCCGAGACTAATTAGTCCCATCCCGTCCGTCCCGTCCGTCCGGCTGTCGCGGATCCTGTCCCTGCTGCCGTCCGCCGTGGCCGCTCGGCCGGCGACCCGGTCCGTGGCCCGTTCGCGGTCCAGCATCGTCCGGAACGGACCGTCGACCAGGGAGAGGTCCTCGTACGGTCCGCGCTGCACCACCCGCCCGGCCTCGAGGACGACGACCTCGTCGACCGCCTCCAGGCCGCGCAAGCGGTGCGTGATGAGCACGGTCGCGGGCGGTTCACCGACCGCCGTGCCCGCACCCGCGGCCCGCCTCGCGGTCACCGCCAGCAGGTCGGAGGTGAGTGCGTCGGCCGTCGCCAGGTCGAGGTGTTCGGCGGGCTCGTCCAGCACGAGCACCGGGAAGGCCGCCAGGAGCGCGCGTGCCAGGGCCAGCCTCTGGCGCTGACCGCCGGACAGCCGGGCGCCGTGCTCGCCGACGAGTGTGTCGAGCCCGTCGGGCAGTGCGTCGACCCAGTCCAGCAACCGGGCGTCGTCGAGCGCCCGCCTCAGCTCCTCCTCGGTCGCGTCCGGGCGTGCCAGTCGCAGGTTCTCGCGTACGGAACTGTCGAAGAGGTGGGCGTCCTGGGCGCAGAGCCCCACGTAGCGCCGTACCGCGTCGCCTTCCATCGACGCCGCCGGGACACCGCCGATGGTGTACGTCCCGGCTCCGGCGTCCAGGAAGCGGAGAAGCACCTGCGCGAGCGTCGTCTTGCCCGAGCCGGAGACACCGACGACGGCGACCCGCCTGCCCGCGGTCAGGCTCAGGTCGAGGCCGCTCAGCGCGTCGCGTTCCTGGTCCGCGTACCGGGCGCCGACGCCGCGCAGCACCAGAGGGAAGGCGGTGGCCGGCGGAGTGGCCGGCCGCTCCGGCTCCCGTACGGGGACGGGCGCGTCGAGGACCTCGTGCACCCGCTCGGCGCTGCGCGCGACACGCCGCCGGTACTGCACGGCGAGGGGCAGGGCGGACACGGCCTCGAAGGCGGCGAGCGGCGTGAGCACGACGACCGCCAGGCACACACCGTCGAGACGCCCCTCCGACACCGCCCGCACACCGGCCACCGCGGCACCCACCACGGTCAGCCCGCACACCAGGGCCGAGAGACCGCCGCCGAGCGCCGTGGCGGCGGCCTGCCGCGCGGCGATGCGGGTCAGCGTCCGGTCCGCGTCGCGCGTCGACGCGAGACGCCGCGGGAGCGCACCGGCGACGGTCAGTTCACCGGTACCGCGGAGCAGATCGACGACCCTGGTGGCCAGCGTCCCGCGCGCGGGGGCCAGTTGCCGCTCAGCACGCCGGGCGAACGCCCCGCCGGCGAGCGGTACGGCGATTCCCGCCACGAGCAGGCCCGCGGCGAGGACCGCACCGGCCTCGGGCAGCAGCCATGCCGTGAAACCGACGGCTCCGGCACCGACGAGGACGGCCGTGGCGGCGGGCAGCATCCAGCGCAGCCAGTAGTCCTGGAGGGCGTCCACATCGGCGACGAGCCGGGACAGCAGGTCACCGCGCCGGGTCCGGCCGAGTCCGGTCGGGGCGATGCGTTCGAGCCTGGAGTACACCGCGACCCGCAGTTCAGCGAGCGTCCGCAGGACGGCGTCGTGGGAGACGAGGCGCTCCGCGTACCGGAAGACCGCCCGTCCGATACCGAAGGCCCTGGTCGCGGTCACCGCCACCATCAGATGGAGGACAGGCGGCTGTTCGGACGCGCGGGAGATGAGCCATCCGGAAACGGCCATGAGCCCGACGGAGGAGCCGAGGGCCAGACTGCCCAGCAGGAGGGCCAGAGCGAGACGTCCGCGCAGATGACGGGCGGCCGCCCGCACCCGTACCAGAGATGACCTGCCCTTCGGGCCCGTTGACGCCTGCGGTGCGGCTTCCCCGAGCGCCCCGGCGTCTGCCTCGGCCCCTGCCGGTGCCTCCACCGCGCCGGGCCGCGTCGCCCCCTTCGCCCGGGTGGTGCCCGCAGTCGCCGTACGGGACAGCGTGACCACCCGGTCCGCCACGGCCAGCAGCGCCGGGCGGTGGACGACCAGCAGCACCGTCCGTCCCCGCGCCAGTCGGCCCACCGCCTCGACGATGCCTTCCTCCGTGGCCCCGTCCAGCGCGGCCGTCGGCTCGTCGAGCAGCAGCAGCGGCCGGTCCGCGAGGAACGCCCTGGCTAGCGCAAGCCGTTGCCGCTGACCCGCCGAGAGACCCGCGCCTTCCTCACCGAGCAGGGTCTCCGGCCCCAGAGGGAGGGCGGAGACGAAGTCGTACGCCCCTGCCTCCCGCAGCGCGGTCCGGACCGCCGCGTCGTCCGCGTCCGGCCGGGCGAGCCGTACGTTCTCGGCGATCGTCCCCGCGAAGAGATACGGCGTCTGCGGGACCCAGGCGATCTGCTCCCTCCACCGCTCCATGTCCAGGTCGGCGAGGTCCGTACCGCCGATGCGCACACGCCCCTCCGCCGGGTCCACGAACCCCAGCAGGACGTCGAGCAGCGTGGACTTGCCGACCCCGCTCTCCCCCACGAGCGCCACGGTCTCGCCCGGTTCCACCACCAGCGAGGCACCTTCCAGCGATGCCTCACTGCGGCGCTCATGACGGACCGTGACCTTGTCGACCTCCAGCCGGAGGGTGCTCGGGACGGGTGCACCGCCCGATCGCCTTGGCGCCGTCTCCAGCACCTCGAAGATCTCCTCCGCAGCGGAGAGCCCCTCCGCAGCGGCGTGGAACTGGGCCCCCACCTGCCGGATCGGCAGATACGCCTCGGGGGCGAGGATCAGGATCACGAGTCCCGTGTACAGGTCCAGGTCGCCGTGGACCAGACGCATACCGATACCGACGGCGACCAGGGCCACCGACAGTGTCGACAGAAGCTCCAGCGCGAACGACGAGAGAAACGCGATCCGCAGCGTGCGCAGAGTCGCCTGCCGGTATTGGGTGGTGATGGTCCGTATGGACTCGGCCTGCGCCTTCGCCCGGCCGAACACCTTCAGGGTCGGCAGCCCGGCGACCACGTCCAGGAAGTGTCCGGAGAGCCGGGACAGCAGCCGCCACTGCCGGTCCGTGCTCGTCCGTGTGGCCCAGCCGATCAGCACCATGAAGAGCGGGATCAGCGGCAGGGTCACCACGATGACCGCGGCCGAGACCCAGTCCTCCGTCACGATCCGCGCCAGCACCGCGACCGGCACCACGACCGCGAGCCCGAGCTGAGGCAGATAGCGCGAGAAGTAGTCGTCCAGTGCGTCGACGCCGCGCGAGGCGAGCGCGACGAGCGATCCGGTGCCTCCGCCGACTCGTGGGCCGGGGGATGTCCCGTGCCCGCTCAGCCGGCCGGGACCCAGCTCGGCGGCCCGGTCCAGCAGCCGGCGACGGAGCTCCGACTTCACCTCGGCGCTCGCCCGGTGCGCGGCCAGCTCGGTCAGCCAGGAGACGGATGCCCGGCCGACCGCCACCCCGGCCAGCAGCATTAGTGGGGTCGCGAGGTCGGCGACCGACAGGTCCCGCTGGAACGCGCCCACCACCACCTCGGCGATGAGCATCGCCTGAGCGACGACCAGGCCCGCCCCGACGGCGCCCAGCGCCACCACCGCGGCCAGGAACCCCCGGGTGGCACGCGCGTAACGGAGCAGGCGCGGATCGATCGGTTTCACGTGGAACATCCCCCGCTAGTGGGCGTCGGCGATGTGCTGGGTGCCGATCCGCTTGCGGAAGACCCAGTACGTCCAGCCCTGGTAGAGCAGCACCAGCGGTGTGGCGACCGCCGCCAGCCAAGTCATGATCTTCAGGGTGTAGGGGCTCGACGAGGCGTTGGTGACCGTCAGGCTCCAGGCTCCGTCGAGCGTGGACGGCATGACGTTCGGGAAGAGCGCCAGGAAGAGCATCGCCACCGAGGTGGCGATGGTGACGCCGGAGAGGCCGAACGACCAGCCCTCGCGGCCCGCCTTGACGGCTCCGACCGCTCCGGCCAGCGCCAGCACCGCGACGACCAGCGCCACCAGGCTCTTGCCGTCCCCGCGCGACGCCTGGGTCCACACCAGGAAGCCGAGTGCCGGGACCATGGTGAGCAGTCCGAGCCTCACCGCCATGGCCCTGGCCCGGGTCCTGATGTCCCCCAGCGTCTTCAGCGCCGCGAACACCGCGCCGTGGAAGGTGAACAGGGCGAGCGTCACCACTCCGCCGAGCAGCGCGTACGGGTTGAGCAGATCGACGAGACCGCCGACGTACTCCTTGTCCGCGTCGATCTTCACGCCGCGCACGATGTTGCCGAAGGCGACGCCCCACAGGAAGGCCGGAAGCAGCGAGGTCCAGAAGATCGCGTGCTCCCAGTTGGTCTGCCAGCGCTCCTCCGTCCGCTTGTGCCGGTACTCGAACGCGACTCCACGCACGATCAGGCAGACCAGGATGAGCAGCAGCGGAAGGTAGAAGCCCGAGAAGAGCGTGGCGTACCACTCGGGAAACGCGGCGAAGGTCGCGCCGCCCGCCGTGAGCAGCCACACCTCGTTGCCGTCCCAGACGGGTCCGATGGTGTTGATCAGCACACGCCGCTCGGTGCGGTCCCTCGCCAGCAGCTTGGTGAGGACGCCGATCCCGAAGTCGAAGCCCTCCAGGAAGAAGTAGCCGATCCACAGGACGGCGATGAGTACGAACCAGACGTTGTGGAGTTCCATGCCTCAGCAGCTCCTCAAGGCCTCAGTAGGAGAAGGCCATCGGCCGGTCGGCGTCACGGTCGTCGCCGCCGATCTTGGTGGGCGGGGTGAGGTCGGCCTCCGTCAGTTCGGGCGGGCCCGCCTTGACGTACTTCACGAGCAGCCTGACCTCGATCACGGCGAGCACCGCGTAGAGCAGGGTGAAGACGGCCATCGAGATGATGACCTCGCCCTGCGAGACACCGGGGGAGACGGCGTCACGGGTGCGCAGCACGCCGTAGACGACCCAGGGCTGCCGGCCCATCTCGGTGAAGATCCAGCCCCAGGAGTTGGCGATCAGCGGGAAGGCCATCGTCCACAGCGCGATCAGCCAGTACCACCTGCCCAGCCGGGGGCTGAGTGCCTTGTTCCTGAACAGCACCAGATTCGGCACCTCGTCCTCGCCGGTCCGCAGCGCCGGGGGCAGCAGGAACTTCCGTCGGGTCAGCCAGAGTCCGATCATGCCGATGGTCAGCGACGCCATGCCGAAGCCGATCATCCAGCGGAAACCCCAGTAGGCGACGGGGATGTTTGGCCGGTAGTCGCCGGGACCGTACGTCTCCTGGAGCTGCTCGTTGACGTCGTTGATGCCGGGGACGTACGAGTCGAAGTCGCTGTGCGCCAGGAACGACAGCAGGCCGGGGATCTCGACGGCGACCTTGTTGTGCCCCTTGTCCACGTCGCCGTAGGCGAAGACGGAGAAGGGTGCGGGCGCCTCGCCGTCCCAGAGTGCTTCGGCGGCAGCCATCTTCATCGGCTGCTGCTCGTACATCACCTTGCCGAGCAGGTCACCGCTGACCGCGGTCATGAGCCCGGCGACAGCGACGGTGACCAGGCCCACGCGCAGCGACGTCCGCATCACCGGGATGTGCTTCCGGCGCGCCAGGTGGAAGGCCGCGATACCCGCCATGAAGGCGCCGCCGACCAGGAAGGCCGCCGTCATGGTGTGGAAGAACTGGGTGAGCGCCGTGTTCTGGGTCAGCACCAGCCAGAAGTCGGTGAGCTCCGCCCGGCCCCGCTCCTCGTTGATCCGGTAGCCGACCGGGTGCTGCATCCAGGAGTTCGCCGCCAGGATGAAGTAGGCGGAGAGAACGGTGCCGATCGAGACCATCCAGATGCAGGCCAGGTGGATCTTCTGCGGCAGCTTGTCCCATCCGAAGATCCACAGCCCGATGAAGGTGGACTCGAAGAAGAAGGCGATCAGCGCCTCGAAGGCGAGCGGCGCGCCGAAGACGTCGCCGACGAACCGGGAGTAGTCGGACCAGTTCATGCCGAACTGGAACTCCTGCACGATGCCCGTGACCACGCCCATGGCGATGTTGATCAGGAAAAGTTTGCCCCAGAACTTGGTGGCCTTGAGGTACTTCTCCTTGCCTGTCCGCACCCAGGCGGTCTGCAGGCCGGCGGTGAGCGCGGCGAGCGAGATCGTGAGGGGCACGAACAGGAAGTGGTAGACGGTGGTGATGCCGAACTGCCATCGCGCCAAGGTCTCGGGCGCCAGAGCGAGGTCCACGTCGTCTCTCCTTACGTCGCCGCGGTCGAGCGGCAGCCGCCCCCTCCCTTTCCACTGATTCCGGGAGGAACCGGGGTGTGCTTGTGAACGCGTTCACATTCACAAGCATTATGGCGCATACGAAATCCGTACGTTCTGCCGGGGGGTCCCTCTTGCGGGGACCCTTCCCAAGAACTTCAACATATTGTTGAATTCCGGCTATGCAGATACGCATCTCATGGCCGACCGGGCACCTGACCGCCACCATCGAGGAAACCCCCACGAGCAAGGCGCTCATGGGGGTTCTGCCGTTCTCCGCGACGGCTCAGACCTGGGGCGAGGAGGTCTACTTCGCCACCCCCGTCAGCGTCGCGCCGGAACCGGACGCCCGCCAGGTGGTGGAGCCCGGCACCGTCGCGTTCTGGACCGACGGCGACGCCATCGCCCTCCCGTACGGACCGACGCCGATCTCGCGCGGCGACGAGTGCCGCCTCGCGAGCCCGTGCAACCTCCTCGGTCGGATCGACGGCAACCCCCGCCTGCCAGCGGGCATCCGCCCCGGCGACCCGCTCAGGGTCGAGCGCGTCGGCCCGGCCTGAGGACGTCCGCTCCGAAGGCCCGGAAAGCTCAAGAGCCGAAGACGCTCGAGACGCTCTGGGAGCTCCGGAAGCCCTAGCCTCCCCCTTTCGCTTCGAGTGGTTGAGCTGGGGTGATGGCGGAGGACTGGTGCTGTCGGGCCCTGGTCGGTGAGTGGGCATGGCTTGGGCCCGACGCTCGGGCCGGGCTCTCCAACGGGTTCCTTGGTGGTGGGCGGGCAGGGACAGTGCAGCAGGTCAGGTGGCTGGTCGCGGTAGTGCCGTGAGGCGCGCGAAGGCGTTGATGAGTTCGTGCCGCCAGGGCCAGGCCGCGGCGATCCGCAGGCGAAGGCGGCGGCCGCCGCGAGTGATGCGGGCGGCTGCGTGCAGCAGCCGGTAGCGCAGCTTCTTCGGCTCGGCGGTGGCCAACTCTCCTTCCAGCAGCAGGGTCTGGGCCCAGGCGAGCAGGTCGGTGGCGGCCAGTGACAGCTCCAGCCACGCTTGGTTGAGGGTGAAGTGGCGGGAGGGAAAGCGGCCGAAGCCGGTGGTCTTTCCGCAGCGGATGCGGTCCTCGACGCGTGCGTGCGCTCGGTGGCGGACCTCCAGGTGTTGCAGCGAGCCTTCGCCGTAGGGGGTGTCGGTCAGGAAGACCTGGTGGCGCATGCCCTCGTCGAGGTCGAACACGGACAGTTGGGCGCCGGGGTGCGGGCGCTCGCGGCGGACGATGATCCGGGTGCCATCGGGGTAGCCGTCCAGGTCGACCATGCCGGTCAGCTCGGCGACCTCGGCGCCGGTGCGCAGGGTGCCGTCTTGCTCCAGCGCGGGGTGCCAGACCTCATCGGGCAGGGCGCGGATCGCGCGGCGGACCGGTTCGGTGACGGGATGTCCGACCGAGAAGGATGTGTGGACGCCTCGGGCGCGCAGGGCCCGCAGGTGGGCCAGGAACGCTTTGGCTCCTCCGGCGCTGTCGGTGCGGACGAGGATGGGGGTGCCGTGGCGGCGGTCGTCGGGGATCTGGGCGAGCGCCGCATCGAGGACGGTGATGTGGTCGGCGGCGGTGTTGGCGCCGGCGTTTCCTGGCCGCAGCAGTCCGGCCAGGGCTTCGCCGGTGTTGTCCAGGAAGCACAACAGCGGGTGGTAGCCGAAGCCCCGCTTGTAGGTGGCTGCGGCCTGCTCTTTCTCGGAGTGGCAGGTGACCAGGGTGGCATCCATATCAATGACCAGCCCGGGCAGGTCCCGCCCGCCGGCCTGGGCCGCGGGTATGCCGCTGTCTGTCTCGGCGGCCTGCAGCCAGGCGACCTCGCGCGCTGCAGCTCGGGCCGTGCGCAGCGCTGCCAGTGCCGTGTGGTCGATGCCGGCCAGGAGGCGCCAGGCGGTCGGGGTAGAGGCCACCGGGCCGAACACCTCGGCCTGGTCACGCAGTAGGGCCAAGTCGGCGATGGCTTCGCCGCCGTCCGCGAGCATCACCGCCACGTCTACCGCGATCCTGCCCGGGTTGTGTCCGGTGCCGCGTGGCCGCAGGCGGCGCAGCGCGTCGGTGAACGCGTCGGTCAGGCCGGTGGCGTCAGCGAGATCGGCCAGCAGACGGGAACCGGCATGGGCGACCACCCCGTGGCCGTCGGCCGAGACGACGAGCTTGGGGCGCGACCCGGTAGTGTGCACGCAGAAAGTGCCTTCCTGCTGGGATGACAGAGACCTTCGACAAGCCTCATCTTCCCAGCTCAGAGGGCACTTTCGCGTTTCCGGTCAAGATCCGGACACGGCGGCAAGTGAAACGCGCAGGCTAGAAGCTCTTGCGGAAGGTCTCGGCGGTGTGCAGGAACACATCGTTCGCCTCGCACTCACCGATGGTGACCCGCACCCCCTCACCCG
This sequence comes from Streptomyces peucetius, assembly GCF_025854275.1. Lineage (NCBI taxonomy): Bacteria > Bacillati > Actinomycetota > Actinomycetes > Kitasatosporales > Streptomycetaceae > Streptomyces > Streptomyces peucetius. Next base: position 3,994,257 of record NZ_CP107567.1, read on the forward strand.
CGAACGGCCGGATCACCACACCGGCCTTCTCGCACGCCGCCGCGAAGTCGAGCGTGCGCTCACCGAGCCGCAGCCAGACGAAGTTCGCCTGCGTCTCGGGCACCGACCAGCCCTGCGCGACGAGGGCCCCGTGCACCCGGGCGCGCTCGGAGACCAGGGAGCCGACCCGGCCGAGCAGCTCGTCCTCGGCGCGCAGCGAGGCGACCGCCGCGTCCTGCGCGAGCTGCGTGACACCGAACGGCACGGCCGTCTTGCGCAGCGCCGCGGCCACCGGCTCGTGGGCGACCGCGAAACCGACCCGGAGTCCGGCCAGGCCGTACGCCTTTGAGAAGGTGCGCAGCACGGCCACGTTGGGGCGGTCGCGGTAGATCTCGAGACCGTCGGGGACGTCGGCGTCGCGGATGAACTCCCGGTACGCCTCGTCCAGCACCACCAGTACGTCCGAGGGCACCCGGTCCAGGAACCGTTCCAGCTCCCCGCGGCGCACCACGGTACCGGTCGGGTTGTTCGGGTTGCAGACGAAGATCAGCCGCGTCCGGTCGGTGATCGCGTCGGCCATGGCGTCGAGGTCGTGCACCTCGCCGTCGGTCAGCGGGACCTGCACCGACTTCGCGCCACTGATCTGCGTGATGATCGGGTACGCCTCGAAGGAGCGCCAGGCGTAGATCACCTCGTCGCCGGGGCCTGAGGTGGACTGCAGCAGCGACTGGGCCACGCCCACGGAGCCGGTGCCGGTGGCCAGATGGGTCACCGGCACCCCGAAACGGTCCGCCAGCTCGTTCATGAGTCCGGTGCAGGCCATGTCGGGGTAGCGGTTGAAGCTCTGCGCCGCGGCCATGGCGCTCTCCATCACACCCGGCAGCGGCGGATACGGGTTCTCGTTGGAGGACAGCTTGTAGGCCACCGGGCCACCGGCCGCCGCCGGCTTGCCCGGCTTGTACGTGGGGATGCCGTCCAGCTCGGCGCGCAGCTTGGGGCTCGTCTCGCTCACCGCAGGTCCTCCTCGACCGTCCGTGCACATCTGTACCGCTCAACCAATACTGCTCACCTTATGAGGATTCGCCTCCGCTGCGAATGGCCGGGAGCCGGTGGGGCTCGCCGGGCCGGCGGGAAGCGGGGCGAAGGGAACAATCCGGGGGGAGCGCTGAAGGACATGGCGTGCGCCGGTGGCTTGCGCCGTGGCGCGCGTCCCCCGTAGTGATGAGTTGAGACCTCTTCGAGACATGGACCCCTCGCCAGGCATCAGCGGCCCAGCACCCGACACTCCATGCTCAAGCGAGCCAACTCCCTTTATTTACAAGGGAATATGACTGCAATGATCATGCAGAAACGTGCCTGCCAACGCCTGCATATGCGACCGGCCCGACCACCGGTGCGAGCCCTACTATCGGCTCGCCATGACAGCAGCAGGGAAGCACCAGGTGAGCCGGACGGACACAACCCGCCGGAGCGGCAGACAGGGTCGGGCAGGCATCAGAGACGTGGCCGCCGCGGCCGGGGTCTCCATCACAACCGTCTCCGACGCCCTCAACGGCAAGGGCCGACTCCCGGACGCCACCCGCCGGCACGTCCGCGAGGTCGCGGACAGGCTGGGATACCGCCCGTCCGCCGCCGCCCGCACCCTCCGTACCGGAAAGTCGGGCCTGATCGGCCTGACAGTGACGACCTACGGGGATGAACCTTTCACCTTCACGGAGTTCGCGTACTTCGCCGAGATGGCCAGAGCCGCGACCTCCGCCGCTCTCGCCCGCGGCTACGCGCTGGTCATCCTGCCCGCCACCTCCAGACACGACGTCTGGTCGAACGTCGCACTCGACGGCACCGTCGTCATCGACCCCTCCGACCACGACCCGGTCGTCACCGAACTTGTGCGCCAGGGACTGCCTGTCGTCTCCGACGGGCGCCCCGCCGGCACCCTTCCGGTCACCGCCTGGGTGGACAACGACCACGAAGCCGCCGTACTCGACCTGCTCGACCATCTCGCCGCCGCCGGCGCCCGCCGGATCGGCCTGCTGACCGGCACCACCACCGACACCTACACCCGGCTGTCGACCACGGCCTACCTCCACTGGTGCGAGCGCGTCGGCCAGGCCCCCGTCTACGAGTCCTACCCCGCGCACGACCCGTGCGCCGGAGCCGTCGCCGCCGACCGGCTGCTGGCCCGCCCCGACCGGCCGGACGCGGTGTACGGGCTCTTCGACCCCAACGGCACCGATCTGCTCGCCGCCGCCCGCCGTTACGGACTGCGGGTGCCCGACGACCTGCTGCTCGTGTGCTGCAGCGAGTCGACCGTCTACGCCACGACCGAACCGCCCATCACCACGCTCTCGCTCAAACCCCGCAGGATCGGTACGGCCGTCGTCCAGTTACTGATCGACGCGATCGAGGGAATCGACAAGGACCGGCCGATCGAGCAGGTGATACCGACCGAACTGATCGTCAGGACGTCGTCGCAGCGACGTCCACCGCGGACGACCGTGAGCGCGCCGCGGTCCCCCTCGCAGCCGTAAGGCCCGAAGAGCCCGGGCTCCTGGGCGGGAGCCCGGCGAGCCGGGGCGCCTCCTGCGGATCCGGCCGGACACGCCCGGACCGCGCCGCGCGAGGGCCTGGACCTTCCCAATTGGGACGAAACAACCGGCGAACCGGGGCTGCTCGATGATTCACCACCCCTGGTGCGTCACACACCGCCTGGCGCATTCCTATGATGGGCGAACGACACCGCGGACCACCCCGACCAGGCTGGGCCGAGAGGTGAACGGCGGCGCGACGGTGGTGGAGGGGTCGATGACTCAGGGGGCCGGTCAAGGACCCGTGGTGCGGACGGCGACGTTGCGCGATTTCCGTGTACCGCCGTACGCGCAGGTTCCCGTGCAGTCGCAGGCGGCGGACCCGGGTCACGCGGGCCATCCCGGCAACGCCTTCCCCGAGGGCGAACCGGAGGGCTACACCCCCACCGCACGCGATCTGCCCGTCATCCGCCGAGGCGGTCCGGGCGACACCGTCCAGGTCCATGTCGACCCCGCCGAGCCGGCCGGGGACGAAGGACGCGGCCCGCTGTACGTCGTCGGCGACGTCCACGGCTATCTCGACGAACTCGTGGCGGCCCTGGCCGGACAGGGCCTCATCGACGCCGAAGGCCACTGGGCCGCGGGCAACGCCCGGCTCTGGTTCCTCGGCGACTTCACCGACCGGGGCCCCGACGGCATCGGTGTGATCGACCTCGTCATGCGGCTCTCGGCCGAGGCCGCCGCCGCGGGCGGTTACTGCAAGGCGCTCATGGGCAATCACGAGCTGCTGCTGCTCGGCGCCAAACGCTTCGGTGACACGCCCGTCAACTCCGGTGCCGGCACCGCCACCTTCCAGGCGGCCTGGCTTCTCAACGGCGGCCAGAAAGCGGACATGGACCGGCTGCAGGAGGTCCATCTGCAGTGGATGGCCCGGCTCGACGCGATCGTCGAGGAGGACGACCACCTCCTGCTGCACTCCGACACGACCGCCTATCTCGACTACGGATCCACCATCGCGGACGTCAACGACACCGTGCACGCGATCCTCACGCGCAACGACGCGGACGAGTGCTGGGACCTGTTCCGCAAGTTCACCAAGCGCTTCGCCTTCCGCGACGACGGCGGCCCGCAGGCGGTGCGCGAGCTGCTCGGTGCCTACGGCGGCCGGCGCATCGTGCACGGCCACAGCCCCATTCCGTATCTGCTGGGCGAAGTGGGCACCGAGGACGGCGAGGACGGCGAACGCCCCGTCGTCGAGGGTCCGCACGTGTACGCGGACGGGCTCGCGATCGCCATGGACGGCGGCGTGACCATGGCCGGAAAGCTGCTTGTCCAGCACCTCCCGCTGCCGAACTGAACCCACTTGCGGCAGGCGATTTACGGAAACCCCCTGTCACCCTGTGCCGTAACCGCTCTACCATCGGCGTATCCGTAGCAGACTCTCCTCCGCTTCCGCTCAACTGCCCGGCACACACGGGCCGTCCGGCGGGCGGAGCATCGGGGGATGCACATGAACAGCGCTCCGCACCTGCTGAACGAGGACCGCGCCGAGTACCAGCGAGTCCTCGACGAAGCACTGCGCAACGCCCATGAACGGCCCGACCTCGCCACCGTGGGACTACGTCTCAACGCCGAGCAGCTGCGCACCATGGCACTGAACGCGACGGCACTCATAACCGCCTCGGCCGCCGCCGAGTACGAGCACTATGTGAAAGTGCGCCGGGAAACGCGGGCCCCCACGACCGCCGCCTCGGTGCGCGGCTCCGTGCGCGCTTCCGCGGTCGGCGACAGCTCGGAGGGCGGCGGCGCCGGCTTCGCCGCCGTCATCGCCGTACTCGCCCCTGTCCTCGCCGGGACAGCCGCCGCGATCTTCCTTCTCGTCGGCTACATCCTCAAAATGCTCAGCCCCACCCCGTCTTTTGCCGACGCCCTGCTGACGGCCGGGTGGTTCTTCGGCGCGCTCACGGCGGCCGCCATCCTGGTCGCAGCGGTGGGGCTGCTGCTGACGGCTCTGCGCAACGGCGCCGCCCAAGTGGCCGAAGAAGCGCCCACCGGAGAGCTGCCGGACGAGGTGTCACGGGCGAAGGACGCCTGGCGCCACGCATTGCTGGAGCGCGGGATTCTGCCCTTCCTGCGAGCAGCACTGGCCGACCCCAGCGCCGACCCGGCGTCCACGGGGCCACCGCGACCGGTGAGCCGCATGCCGAAGGTCGGGTACAGCGGACCGGAGTTCTCCAGTCCTGCGGACGGGGCGGCCTCAGGGCAGCGCCCGACCTTCACCAGCCCGGACTTCACGAGTCCGGACTTCGGCGGCCCCGAGCGCCAGCCGGACTGAACACCGGCCGGTGGCCACGATCAGGTGGCTGCCTCATGCCTGAGGCGTCGATGTGGGCATGGGCCGGGTGATCCGTGTGATGCGGCGTGGGAACGGCTGAGCCGACCGTTGTCCTCCTGCCCAGAACGACAGCGTCCCCCGGAGATTGTTCGGGGGACGCTGGGACGACAGAAGATCAGCCCGTTGACTGTCGTGCGGTGGTACTGCCGTGACCCGGCCGGGCGTGCGCAGGTTGCTCAGCGGCTCGTCAGCCGGGCGTGGAGGGCAGGAATGGTGTGGATGGAACGCGGACACGGTGGCGCGCGGAGGGACGGCGGGGCGGCCGGGCCAGCGTGACGAGCCGGACGAGTTGCTGAAAGCAGACAAGAGCTGCAAGGGCAGGGAGCGCGGCAGCAGCGACGTCGGTGAACGACCCGGCTGACTCGATCACGCACAACCAGGTCGTGATGGCCGAGAAGAAGAGTACGACCACCCAGGATTGCACCGTCCGGCGATGATGGAGCGATGCGCGCAGGATGGAGAGAGACGCAACCAGCCAGGGTCCGTAGACCAGAACCGGCCACCAGCTCATCAGGCCCTGGGACGTTCGTGACGCGGCAATGTGCCGTAGCGGGTCCAGGGCGACCATGCCTCCGAAGATGCTCACTCCGGAAACGATGACGGCGGCCACCACGGCAATGGAGACGCTGACTGTCTGCAGCAGAGAGAACCTCGGCTTCTGCGACGGTACCCGTCGGCGATGCCCCGGCACGGGGCGTACACGGGGAAGTTCGGCGGTGATGCTGTTCCGGTCTGCGAGTGAGCTGCCGTCTCCCGAGTCCAGGCCGCTGCCATAGCCGGAGAAAGCCGTGGGCTTCTCCTCTCCGGCAGAGGGCTGCAGCAATTGCTGCAGTTCCGCTGTCGGGTCCCACGTCCCGTCAAGGATCTCCAGGCCGAGAGGAGCCATCGGCTCATGGGGGCTCAGAAAGGTCTTCGGGGAAGCGGCATACGGGTCCTCCCACCTGCCATAGCCGCCCATTTCCGGGTGGGAAACCGCTGAACCGAACGAGCCGTACTCGTCATACATGAAGGCTTCGCCCCGTCCGTCCATCGCCTCGTACAGTCGGCGACGCGTGCACTGTGTTCGACAGTCGGTGGTAATCGGCCTGAATACGGCCGATCAACACCAGAAAGTCGTTCAGCAGGGAAGAAGCGTGCGCCGGGTCGATTCGATCCTCTTCTTGGTGGAGCGTCGCGTTACTCTCTGCCACGCCCTCCGCAGAGCGGGGATCCAACGCCCACGCGCCCGTTGGGACCGCCTCCGTGCCGGCCGTACGTCGGGCCCCGATCTCGGGGGAAAGCTGTGCTCTCGTCATATTCCTAACAACGAGCGTTCCACTAGCCCTGATGCCTGACATTCGAGTGAAACCGCTACGCCATTAGGTGGGGGCCGGTCATTACAACCATTCTTGCGAAGATACGCCGATAGACCGGCTGCCCCCGCGAACCTGCCCATCGGAATACGCACAGCGCTCTTGGCGAAAGGCGGTGTCCCATGACCGATCGAACCACGGGGCACCGCCGTAAGACGTCACCGTCAGTCCGCAAGCGGCAAGTACACCCGGTTGCCGCCCGCCGCGAACTCCCTGGACTTCTCCAGCATCCCCGCCTCGACGTCCTCGGCCGAGGCCGAGGGAGTCGGGTCCGCGGCGAACTGCTCCGTGATGCTTCTGCTGATCTTCATCGAGCAGAACTTCGGACCGCACATCGAGCAGAAGTGCGCGGTCTTCGCCGGCTCGGCGGGCAGCGTCTCGTCGTGGAACTCCCGTGCCGTGTCCGGGTCGAGAGCCAGGTTGAACTGGTCCTCCCACCGGAACTCGAAGCGGGCGTCGGACAGCGCGTCGTCCCACTCCTGCGCCCCCGGGTGCCCCTTGGCGAGGTCCGCCGCGTGCGCGGCGATCTTGTAGGTGATGACGCCGGTCTTCACGTCGTCGCGGTTCGGCAGGCCCAGGTGCTCCTTGGGCGTCACATAGCAGAGCATGGCCGTGCCCCACCAGGCGATCATCGCCGCCCCGATGCCGGAGGTGATGTGGTCGTACGCCGGAGCGACATCGGTGGTGAGCGGGCCGAGCGTGTAGAACGGCGCCTCCTCGCAGATCTCCTGCTGGAGGTCGATGTTCTCCTTGATCTTGTGCATCGGGACGTGTCCCGGCCCCTCGATCATGGTCTGCACGCCCAAGCGCTTGGCGACGGAGTTGAGCTCGCCGAGCGTCCTGAGCTCCGCGAACTGCGCCTCGTCGTTGGCGTCCGCGATGGACCCGGGCCGCAGGCCGTCGCCGAGGGAGTACGTCACGTCGTACGCGGCGAGGATCTCGCAGAGCTCCTCGAAGTTCTCGTACAGGAACGACTCCTTGTGGTGCGCCAGGCACCACGCCGCCATGATCGAGCCGCCGCGCGAGACGATGCCGGTCTTGCGGCGCGCCGTCAGCGGTACGTAGCGCAGCAGCACGCCCGCGTGGACCGTCATGTAGTCCACGCCCTGCTCGGCCTGCTCGATGACCGTGTCCTTGTAGACGTCCCAGGTCAGCTCCTCGGCCTTGCCGTCGACCTTCTCCAGCGCCTGGTACAGCGGCACGGTGCCGATCGGCACGGGGGAGTTGCGCAGCACCCACTCGCGGGTGGTGTGGATGTTGCGCCCGGTGGACAGGTCCATGACCGTGTCGGCTCCCCAGCGGGTCGCCCAGGTCATCTTCTCGACCTCCTCCTCGATGGAGGAGGTGACGGCGGAGTTGCCGATGTTGGCGTTGACCTTCACGAGGAACCGCTTGCCGATGATCATCGGCTCGATCTCGGGGTGGTTCACGTTCGCCGGGAGAACGGCCCGCCCGGCCGCGATCTCCTCGCGCACCACCTCGGGGGCGACGTTCTCCCGGATGGCGACGTACTCCATCTCCGGGGTGATCTCACCCCGGCGCGCGTAGGCCAGCTGAGTCACGGCCCGGCCGTCGCGCCCGCGGCGGGGCTGACGCGGGCGGCCGGGGAAGACCGCGTCCAGGTTGCGGAGCCCGCCGCGCGGCGACGTGTGCTTGATCCCGTCGTCCTCGGGCCGGACGGCCCGGCCCGCGTACTCCTCGGTGTCGCCGCGGCTGATGATCCAGTTCTCCCGGAGCGGGGGCAGACCGCGGCGTACGTCCGTCTCGATGTTCGGGTCGGTGTACGGGCCGGAGGTGTCGTACAGCGTCACGTCCCGGCCGTTGGTGAGGTGCACCTTGCGCACCGGCACACGGAGGTCGGGGCGCGAGCCCTCGACGTATCCCTTGTGCCAGCCGATGGACTTCCCGGCCTCGTCGTTCTGGTTCGAGGCAGGCGTGCGTGCGTCCGATACGGTCATGAGACCTACTCCCTACGCCGGCATTACCCGGTAACAGGTTCGGCGGTCGGCGCAGCTGTCCCGTACGGATGTACGGAGGTCAGCGCCCTCTCAGCCCGGTGCTCCGAGCTCCCGCGTGTGCAAAGGTGCCACCACGCTAGCGTCATGTCTGGCGCGCTGAACAGAGGGCCCCTCCTGCTCTTGCGATGATCGGTCCGTGACTTCATCGCAGCAGCCCCCAGAACCGCACGGCCAGGCCCACAGTCATGCGCACGCTCATGGGCCCGCCGCGCCGGTCTCCCAGCACCTTCGCCGAGTCATCGCGGCCGTGCTCATCCCCTTCGCGACGGCCGTCCTCGTCGGGCTCGCCGTCCTGTGGCCCGGCGGGGCACCCGGGCACGAGCGCACCGGAGTCGGCTTCGACCGGCAGACGGAGCAGGGCAAGGTGGTGTCGCTCGAGAGAATCGACTGCAAGGACGTCAACGCCGCCCAGGTCCCGCCGACCGGTGATACCTCCACACCCCAGGGGCGCGAGGCGGTCAACTCGCAGCAGGGCCTCTGCGCCAGGGCGACCGTCGAGGTGACCACGGGCAAGGACAAGGGCCGTACCTTCGTCGAGATCGTCCAGCCGGACGCACCGCGGCAGTTGAAGGAGGGGCAGGGCGTCGTCGTCGCCTACGCCCCCGACGCCCCCCGCGACCTCCAGTACTCGGTGACGGACATCGACCGCGGCCTCCCGATGGCGCTGCTGGCGGCGATCTTCGCCGTCGTGGTGGTGCTGGTGGGCCGGATGCGCGGTGTGATGGCCCTGATCTCTCTCGTGGTCTCGTTCGCCCTGCTGACGCTGTTCATCCTGCCCGCGATCCTGCAGGGGTCCAATCCGCTGGTCGTGGCGGTGGTCGGGGCGAGTGCCATCATGCTGATCGCGCTCTATCTGTGTCATGGGGTGACCGCGCGGACGTCCGTCGCGGTGCTCGGGACCCTGATCTCCCTGCTGCTGATCGGGCTTCTCGGTTCGCTGTTCATCGGCTGGGCCAGCCTGAGCGGCAACACCGACGACAACACCGGTCTGATCCACGGTCTGTATCCGGAGATCGACATGAGCGGTCTGCTGCTCGCCGGCGTGATCATCGGCTCGCTCGGCGTGCTCGACGACGTGACGGTGACGCAGACTTCGGCGGTCTGGGAACTGCACCAGGCCGATCCGGAGATGGGCCCCCGTGCCCTCTACCGCTCCGCCATCCGCATCGGCCGCGACCACATTGCGTCCGTCGTCAACACCCTCGTACTCGCCTACGCCGGCGCCGCGTTGCCCCTGCTGCTCCTCTTCTCCATCGCCCAGTCCAGCGTGGGTACCGTCGCCAACAGCGAGCTGGTGGCGGAGGAGATCGTACGGACCCTGGTGGGCTCGATCGGGCTGGTCGCCTCGGTGCCGGTGACGACTGCGCTCGCCACCCTGGTGGTCTCCGCCGACCGCTCCGGCCCGGCGGCGGGGACGGACGGTTCACCGGCCCGCACGGGCAGGGGGCGGCGGCGCAAGCGGTGACGCCGGGGGAGTCGGGGACGTGTCAGCCGGCGTTCTCCTCGGCGAGGATCCGCCCGAGCGCCTCCTCCAGGTTCACGTCGAAGTCACCCAGCGTGAGCTCCTGCCCCATGGGAAGCAGTTTGTCGGTGCGGTCGAGGAAGGCGACGAGCGGTGCCGCGCCTGCTCGGAAGAGTGCCGAATCCTGCCCGACACGGAGCCTGATGTGGACGTCCGAGAGGCTCTCCGGCCCGACGGGCGCGATGTGCACATCACCGTCCCCGCTCGGCCAGTTGATCCCGTCGAGCAGCAGCTCCCGGCCGAATGCCCAGGTCACAGGAGCATCACCGGGCAGATGGAAGGTCATCCGCACCGCGTACGGATCGCCCGTCTCATAACCCAGTTCGACCGGAATCCGGAAGGAGAGCTCCTCGGAGACGAGGAAGCTCATCAGAACCTCGGCCTGGACCGACTCGCGCATCACATACCCCGCAGCAGATGAAGCATTGAATGAACCCGTACTGGAAAAGCAGAAGAAAACGGCAAGGATCGATCCCTGGGCCCTCTCGCGTCATCGTGGTCGAAGGACTAGCAGATCACAAGGAGTGATATTTCAGATACTGATAGAGAAGGCAAGTGACCCCAACAGCCCACCGATTCCTGTGCGCAACTGCTCAACCGCGGGAAGCAGTCTGGCCTTTTGGTGGACGGGCAGCGAAATGGCCATTGTCGCGGCGCCGGAACAGCCAGTGATCGGAATAGCCGCGCAGACTGTGCCAATTGCATATTCCTGTCGTTCCACGACCGGGTGCGCGCGCGGACGGGCGGCGAGCCGCTCGAGCAGGGTGCGCCGGTCGGGCACGGTGTACGGCGTCACGGGTTGCACGGGATGGCGGCTCAGATGCTCCCGGCGTGCCGACTCGTCGAGCTGACCCAGCAGGCACTGGCCGAGCGCGTGCGCGTGCCCGGTCTCACGGAAGTCCGCCCACTCCGTCACCGCCGGCGCGTACGGCGTGTCGGAGACCGCGACGATCTCGATCTCGCCCTCGTGGTAGACGGCGAAGTAGACAGGGACACCGATCGCGTCCCGCCAGTGGGCGAGGGACTCCTCGAGGGTGCCGCGACGATTCTGCATCGCCCCGCCGGTGACCAGCCGTTCCACCGCGTCCCCCAGCAGATACAGGCCGCTGTGGCGCCGCAGGTAGTCGTCGTGGGTCAGGGTGCGCAGCAGATGGTAGGCGGTCGGCAGGGAGATTCCGGCTTCACGCGCCAGCACCTTGGCGGGGGCCCCGTCCGGATGCGCGCCGGCGGCTTCCAGCAGTCTCAGTGCCCGCTGAACAGAGCCGATCAGGGTCGGTTCAGGAGCGACTTTCGTTGCCCCGGCCACAGGTCACCCCCAGGCGTGGTGACGGGCATCGCGCCCGCCCGCGGGGGCCGCCCCCGCGCGGCCGCCGCGGCCCCGGTCAGGGAACAGTCATTCAGCCCCGTGATGCACCGAAGCGCTGGTGAGAGCGATCCCGCTCCGGACATTTCCCGAGGGCGGCAGCGTTGAACCACTCTAATGGCAGCATCGGCCGGAACACGGGGAGAGCCCGGCCGTTTCCCCCGGCCGGGCTAACGGCCGCCGCTGCGGCGGCCCGTCCCGCTACCACTCACCGCGCGAATCGGAGGAGGCCATGAACTTCCGTACCAGGAACACCAGTCCGCCGACAAGGGCGACGAACACCAGCAGCTTGAACAGCAGCCCGATCACGAATCCGACGACGCTCATGATGAGTCCGCCGAAAACGAGCAGCGCGATCACCGGTACCGCGACCCACTTCACCCACCACGGCATACCCGCGAATAGCTCCTGCACAGCCATCGTCTCTACCTCGTTTCTCCGGATTGCCTGCCTTTGATGCTAGGCGGCCGGCTGCGTCGGCAGGGGGCCGCGAGCCCTTGAACTCCCCTGATCGGTCCCCTAGGTACAGACAGGGCAGGACCTCAGCTCTCGGGCGGAGAGAAGACCACCATGACCCGCAAGTCCTCGCTGATGTGGTGGAACTTGTGCGGCACCCCCGCCGGCACGTACACCACGCTGCCCCGCGCGACCTGCGTCGTCTCCATCCCCACGGTGATCGCCGCCCGGCCGCTCACCACGAAGTAGACCTCGTCCTGCTTGTGGGGGAGCTGCGGGTCGATCTGACCGGCGTCCAGCGCGTACAGACCGACCGACATGTTCCGTTCGCGCAGGAACTGCAGATACGCCCCGTCGTTCGCGGCGCGTTCCGCCTCCAGGTCGTCCAATCGGAATGCCTTCATCGCGGTCCCGCCCCTGCACTTGGTCCGATCACGTCTGCCACGATCAGACACATGATGAATTTCCTAGTCAAGACGATCGCCAACGCAGGTGCCCTGTGGGTGGCCGTGTGGTTGCTGCAGGACATCACACTGACAGGTGACAGCACCGGCAAGAAGGCGTGGACGCTGATCCTGGTCGCGCTGCTCTTCGGCCTGGTGAACTTCCTTGTCAAGCCCGTGGTGAAGCTGCTCACCCTGCCGCTGTTCATCCTCACCCTCGGTCTGATCACTCTGGTGATCAACGCCCTGATGCTGCTGCTCACGTCGTGGCTCGCCGACAAGTTGGACCTGAGCTTCCACGTCGAGGGCTTCTGGACAGCGGTTCTCGGCGGCCTGATCATCTCCATCGTCTCCTGGGCGCTGAACCTCGTCCTGCCCGACAAGGACTGAACATGAGCGATCTGACCGCCACTCCCCACGGGGACGGCACCACGGCGGTACGGGCCGGGCTGCCCGAGCCGGTGAAGTACGAACCGACCCTGCCCGGACCGGTCTTCGCCGCCCACTTCCACCTGCCCGGTGAACCGACCGGCCCGTACACCTACGGCCGGGACGAGAACCCGACGTGGACCCACCTGGAGCGGGCCATCGGCGAGCTGGAGGCCCCCGGTGAGACGGTCGAGACCGTCTCCTTCGCCTCGGGCATGGCCGCGATCTCCGCCGTACTCATGTCGCAGCTGACCACGGGGGACGCCGTCGTCATGCCCGACGACGGATACCAGGCCCTGCCGCTGGTCCACGAGCAGCTGCGGGCCTTCGGCATCGAGGTCCGCACGGCCCCCACCGGCGGTGACGCCCAGGCGGCCCTGCTCGACGGGGCCCGGCTGCTGTGGATCGAGACCCCTTCGAACCCCGGTCTCGACGTGTGCGACGTGCGGCGGCTCGCCGACGCGGCGCATGCGGCAGGCGCACTCGTCGCCGTCGACAACACACTGGCCACCCCGCTCGGTCAGCGACCCCTCGAACTGGGCGCCGACTTCTCCGTGGCCAGCGACACCAAGGGCATGACCGGCCACGGCGACATCCTGCTCGGGCACGTGACCTGCCGTGACCCGCTGCTCGCGGCCGGAGTACGGCGCTGGCGGAAGATCGTCGGGGCGATCCCCGGCCCGATGGAGGCATGGCTCGCGCACCGGTCGCTCGCCACCCTGCAGTTGCGCGCCGACCGGCAGAGCGCGAACGCGCTGGCCGTCGCCCGGGCGCTCGCCGGCCGGGCGGAGGTCAGCGGCCTGCGCCATCCAGGGCTGCCGACCGACCCCTCGCACAAGATCGCGGCGGGGCAGATGCGGCGCTTCGGCTGCGTGGTCTCCTTCTGCCTGCCCGACCGCGACCACGCGGAGCGCTTCCTCGAGGGGCTTCGCCTGGTCGACGACGCGACCAGCTTCGGCGGAGTGCGCTCCACCGCCGAGCGCCGCGGCCGCTGGGGCGGCGACGCCGTCCCGGAGGGTTTCATCCGCCTCTCGGCCGGCGCGGAGGACGGCGAGGACCTGGTGGCCGACGTGCTGCGGGCGCTGGACGGGGCCGCGCCTCCGGCGTAGAACGCACGAGACGCGCCTCCCGCGTGGAACACGCGGCCACGGACAGCGGTACGGCCCACCGCCGCGTCACGTGCGACGGGCGGTCCGAGCCTCCCCCCTCATGACTCGGACCGCCCCGGTTCCCGTGCACCAAGAACCGTGCCGACAAGGCTAGTTGACTCAGCGTCAGTGTCCAATCACGGTAGCGACAGAGACCTATCGACTTATTTATAGTTGGCCGGGTTCGGGGGGCAACGTCGGATCGGGAAGGGCATGGCATGGATCTGGCCCTGCTGCGCACATTCGTCACCGTGCACCGGGCCGGGTCCTTCACGCGCGCCGCCGCACTGCTCGGACTCTCCCAGCCCGCGGTCACCGGTCAGATCCGCACGCTGGAGCGCCAGCTGGGCAAGCCGCTCTTCCTGCGCCAGGCGCGAGGGGTCACCCCCACCACCATCGGCGACGAGCTCGCCCAACGGGCGGCTCCCCACCTGGACGCCCTCGTCGAGATAGCCGAGGCCCGGCTCGACAGCGGGATGGGAACCCGCACACTCCATCTCGCCGGCCCGCCCGAATTCACCTCCGTCCGCGCGCTCCCCGCGCTCACCCCGCTGATCAACCAGGGGCTCTCCTTACGCGCCTCCTTCGGGAACGCGGAGGAGGCCCTCGACGGGCTCGCGGCCGGCCACCACGACCTCGCCATCACCACCGCCCGGCCACGCGGCCGGCTGCTCACCGCCACGGCCCTCTGCGACGAGGAGCACGTCCTCGTCGCGGCTCCCCGGTGGGCGGCGCATCTGGGGCCCTCGGTCCTGCGCAAGGGGCATGTCGTCCTCGAGCAGCTCCCGGTGGTCGAGGTCCATGAGTCCCTGCCGTTCGTGTCGCGGTACTGGCACGCCGTCTTCGACTCCCCGCCGGCTGCGGCAGGCGCCGTCATCGCACCGGACCTGAGAGCCGTCCTGGAGACCACGGCCTCCGGTGCCGGGCTCGCCGTGCTGCCGCGCTATCTGTGCGAGGACGCCCTCGCGGAGGGGCGCGTGCTCGCTCTCCTCGACCCGCCGGTGCCGCCGCTGCGCACCTATTTCCTCGCCGTACGCACCGGTACGCTCGCCCACCCGCACATCGCCCGGGCTCACGAGGGGCTGCTGAGCGCGGCCGCCGACTGGTGACGGACACGGCACAGAACGCCCGCGCGCGTTTCAGAAGCGGAGACATGGGCCACTCTCTTGCCATGACCGAACGACCGGTGGTCAAGCGCACCGCACGCGCCATCCTGCTCGACGGCGACGACCTCGTGCTGATCAAGCGCACCAAGCCCGGGATGGACCCCTACTGGCTCACACCGGGCGGTGGGGTCGAGCCGGAGGACGCCACTGTCGTCGACGCCCTCCACCGTGAGGTCGACGAGGAACTCGGCGCCAAGATCACGGACGTGGTGCCGTGCTTCGTCGACACCGTGGAGCACATCGCGGACGGCGGCGTGACCGGTGTGAAGGTGCAGCACTTCTTCGTATGCCGCCTGGAGTCCATGGACCCCGCCCTACGGCACGGCCCTGAGATCGACGAACCCTGCGGCGAGTACCATATCGTCCGGGTGCCGTTCAGCCGCGTAGGGATCGCCGCCGTGCACCTGGTGCCGCTGTCGCTTCGCCACTATCTGGACGGCAACATCGAAGGCGTACGGGCCATGCACGCGCCCGACCTTGGCTGAGGCCGGGGAGTCGCGGGCGTCTGCTCATGTATACGCCGAGGTCAGTATCCGCTCATGTACGCCGAGGTAAGTATCCGCGGTTACTCCCCTCGTCAGACGCAGCGGCACGCCTGGTACAGGCACCGTGTTTCACGTGAAACCACTCAAGCGTCCCGTTCGACAGGTCACCCTCGTTGTACATGTCGCGGCGTCTGCCGGCTGGCTGGGTCTCACCCTCGGCCTGCTGGCGCTGGCACTCACGGCCTGCACCACGGAATCGGCCGCCATGATCGAGGCGTCGTACCGGTCGATGAAGGTCTTCACCGACTGGCTGGTGCTGCCGGTGGCACTGCTCACCCTGACCAGCAGCCTCGTACTGTCACTGGGCACGAAGTGGGGCCTGGCCCGGCACCGCTGGGTCTTCATCAAGTTCTGGCTGACCCTTGCCACCACCACAGCGTCCGTCGTGATGCTCCGGCCGGATGTCAGCAGGGCCGCCGACACGGTCGCCGCCGGAGCAGCCGTCGCCGAACCCCGCGACCTGCTCATGGGGCCGGCCGTGTCCCTGACCGCCTATGTGTTCATGACCGTCATCTCGGTCCTCAAGCCCTGGGGCCTCACCCGACGCGGGCGACGAATGCGCGTATCTGCCAGTTCACCAAAAGTGCTGGACGAACGATCATTGCGTCAGTCAGCCTGACGCCATGCAGACACCGCTCTCCGATCTACCCATCCGGCACCTGACCACGGACGACCTGGTCGCCTGTGCCGATCTGTCCGAGGACCGCGGCTGGCCTCGCGAGGAGCACAAGTGGGGTCTGCTGCTCGCGGCAGGTACCGGTTACGGAATCGACGACCCGGCCGGCAAGGGGCTCGTGACCGCCTGCGTGCTCACCCGCTACGGCACCGGACTCGGCGCCATCGGCATGGTGCTGGTGGCGGAGCGCCATGCCCGGCAGGGCGTCGGACGCCGTCTGATGAAGCACGTCCTCAACGAGACCGGCACTCTCCCCGTCACTCTCCATGCCACCCCCTACGGAAAGCCCCTCTACGAGGAACTGGGCTTCGCCACCACCGGTCGCGCGGAGATGGTCCGGGGCCACTTCACCCCTTCCGGGCCGCCGCCTCGGGTGGAGACCCGCCCGGCGACGGCGGAGGACCTGCCCGCGATACTCCGTCTCGACCACGAAGTCTTCGGTCTCGACCGCACCCACATGATCGTGCGGCTGCCGGCCTTCGCCGACCAGCTCCGGGTGACGGAGGAGGACGGAGTGCTGACGGGGTACGCGGCGGCGTGGCCCAACATGGATACCCATGTCGTCGGTCCGCTGATCGCCCGGGACACCGAGACGGCGAAGGCCTTGATCTCCTCCTTGGCCGCTGGAACTGACCGGCCGCTGCGCACGGACATCGACGTACGCCACGACGAGCTGCTGGCCTGGGTGAAGGAGCAGGGTCTGGCACCGATCGCCTTCAACGCCGTGATGACCTTCGGTATCGCGGCGCTGCCTGGCGACTGGACGCGCCGCTTCGCGCCCCTGACGGTGGCCGCAGGGTAGGCCGCGAGCCGCATATCCCTGGCGAGGGATCGCCTTTTGATTGCAAACGCGGGCTATTGCAGTCATGGCCTACCCTGGGGGTAAGCCGCTCCGACACCGAGGAGTCTCAATGAAGAAGTCAAGCCGCCTGCGTGACGGGCGGGGCGGGGGTGAAGAGTCGTCCGTCGCGCAGGAGGGCCCACAGGACGCCGGCTCGTCGGCGGGCCAGGGCGATGACGGCCTGGACGTGCTTGCAGCCCTCCCGGGCCGCCCAACAACTTACGGAGGAGACACATGACAGCGACCGACCCCGCCCTGACCGCCCTCGCGCAGGGCTGGTGCGCCCTCTCGCTGCTCCACGGCCGGATCGAGTCCCACATCGAGCGTGCCCTGGAGGCCGAGCACAACCTCAGCGCGCGCGAGTATTCCCTCCTCGACGTGCTCAGCCGGCAGCACGACGGCGAGGGCGGCCACCTCCAGATGAAGCAGGTCGCCGACGCCGTCGTCCTCAGCCAGAGCGCCACCACCCGCCTCGTCACCCGCCTCGAGGACCGCGGCCTGCTCTCCCGCTACCTCTGCCCGACCGACCGCCGCGGCATCTACACCGACGTGAGCGAGGCCGGCCTCCAACTGCTCGCGGAGGCACGGCCCACCAACGACACCGCGCTGCGCGAGGCCCTCGACGAGGCCGCCAAGAACCCCGAGCTCGCTCCGCTGGTCAGGGCCGTCGAAGAGCTCAAGGCTCCCGCCGCGGCCGCATGAGCCGGCCGGTCGACGGACCGTTGCCAGGCGAACACGGGCGGCCCGATCGCGGCCCCGTTTCACGTGAGACGGACGGTTTCACGTGAAACGCGGCTGCGAATCAGAAACGGAACCCCTGCCACCCGGCGGCGTCCACTCCTCCGGGCACGGCGTCCCCCGGCTCGTAAGGCTCCCGGGTGAAGACGAACGAGCCCAGATCCAGATGGCTCACCGAACCGTCGTCCCGGCGCACGACCCGCAGCGTCTCCCCCGCGTAGTAGCCGTCCAGACCGGTCCAGGTCTCCTTCGCACAGGAACGGAACCGGGAGCGGCGCCCCCCGCCCCGCAGCGGCTCCAGCTCCAGGCCTCCGTCCGAGACCAGACGCAGACCGTAGGCGTAGGTCCCCCAGTACCAAGGGCCCGTCAGCGCCAACAGCCCCTGATCGACCTCGGGCAACGGGCGCCACGGCTCGGGGATCCGCGGCTCGGCATCGGCGACGATGCGTACGAGATCCGCGGCAACCGTTGCCACCGGCGGGCCGGAGGTGGCATTGGCCAGCGCCACGGCGGCAACCCCGTCCTCCACGCTCACCCACAGCCCGGCGAGGAAGCCCGGCAGGGAACCGGAGTGCCCGACGAGGGTGCGTCCCTCGCTCCGGACGATCTGAAGCCCCAGCCCGTACGTCGCGTTCCACTCCCCCTCCTCCGGCGGCACGGACGGCGTCCGCATCTCCCGCACGGACTCCGCTCCGAGCACCAGGTCGTTCCCCTCGGCGAGGAAGGCGGCGAACCGGCACAGGTCCGCGGCGGTGGACCAGAGCTGCCCGGCGGGGGCCATGAGCCCGAGGTCCTCCGCGGGTTCGGGAAGCATCACGTCCGCCCACGGGTGCACCGCCCAACCACCCGCGTGCGGCGCCTCCGGCTGTGTACTCGTCCTTGTCAGCCCGAGCGGCTCGAGGATCTCCTGCCTCAACGCCTCCTCCCATGACACCCCACGGACCGCTTCGACCAGCGAACCGAGCAGGGTGTAACCGGGGTTGGAGTAATGGTGCCGCCGGCCCGCAGGGTGCATCCCCGCCCCGTCGCCGAGCACATCGGACAGTTCCGGACGCGCCGAGCCGGGGGTCCGCTCCCACCAGGGCGCCGGCGCCTCGGCGCTCAGACCCGCGCTGTGGCCCAGCAGCTGAGCAATGGTCGCCTCACCGGCCCCGGTGCCCGGCAGATGCTTCTCCAGGGCGTCGTCGAGGTCGATCAGCCCCTCGTCCCGCAGCCGCATCACCAGAACCGCGGTGAACGACTTGGTGATGGAACCGATGCGGTACTGCGTGTCGGCGTCCGGCGCGTGCCCGTCCACGGACGTGCGGGATCCCGTCCACACCAGCTGTCCGTCGCGCTGGACGGCGGCGGCGAAGGACGGAGCGCGGCCCTCGCTCTGGGCGACGGCAATGCGGTGCAGCAGTGCCCGGCGCGTACCGGGGAGCAGTTCTTCCAAAGGTGACGTCATACAGCAGGTCTATCGGTGCCGGTCCCTTGCGTCGACCGCATTACCGGCACGCACGGCGCGGGTGGACGTCCGCCCTCGGGGGGAGCGCCCTCCCCTGGGCGGTCTCGGCCCGCGGGCTCAGACGAGGGCGGCGACCAGCAGGACGAAGGCGGCGATGATGACGGCGACCCGGACGTAGTGGTACCGGTCCCAGCGGTTCCTCTGCTGCTTCCAGTCGGCGGGCAGGCTGTCGGCGGTCCACGTCTTGCCCCGGTTGTTGATCGGGACGAGCAGCAGGACCGACGTGACCACGCTGAGGATCAGCAGCGCGGCGGCGGTGACGACGAGGCCGGTGCCGTGGTGGTGCCATCCGGCGATGGCCCAGACCGCGATGAGGACGAGCGAGCTGATGTACCAGACCGGCATCAGGGCGCCAAGCAGCCGGGCCCCGTGGGCGCGGCCGAGCACGCCGCTGTCCTCGGGGAGCCCGTTGAGGATCGGGTTGATGACGAAGGCGACGGAGAACTCCACGCCCACCATCAGGCCGACGACCACGGTGGTGAACACCTCGAGTGCGTTGAGCATGACGAACCCTTCCAGGGTCTAGCGCTGCTAGAAGAGGAGGCAACGCTAGTCCTGTCGCCGCTCGATTGTCTAGCGCTGATAGGATCGGCCCATGTCGGTACAGGAACGCAAGGAGCGCGAACGGGCGGGCCGCGAACGCCTCATCGTGGCGACGGCCCGAGAACTCGCCGAGCGTCAGGGCTGGGACGCGGTCACCACTCGCCGGCTCGCCGAGCGCATCGAGTACAGCCAGCCCGTCCTCTACAGCCACTTCCGCGGCAAGCGCGAGATCATCGGCGCCGTCGCCCTCGAGGGTGCCGCCGAGATGGCCGCGGCGCTGCGGGCCGCGGCCTCCGCCGCGGACGGCCCGCGCGCCCGGGTCACCACCCTCGCCCGCGCCTACCTCGACTTCGCCGAACGCAACCCGGCGGTCTACGACGCCATGTTCCAGCTCGACGGCGGCCTCGCGTTCGCGAAGGAGGACACCCCGGAGCCTCTGAAGGACGCCTTCGCCGCCCTGGTGGAGAACCTCGGCGAGGTTGCCGGCAACGGCGTCCACCCGGCGCTGTTCACCGAGGTGTTCTGGGCGGCCCTGCACGGGCTGGCGACCCTCACCCGGGCAAAACGGCTCCCGCCGGGGGACGCCGAGCGGAGGGTGGAGCTGCTGGTGGACCGGCTCGCCCTGATCTGACGCAGCATCCGGGTGGGCGAGTCGCCGGGGTCTTCCGACCCGGCTGCTTTCCTACGGCATCCCTTTGGGTCGACTCGGTGAGTGAGCGCGCTGAACAGTGCGCCTCACGCTGGATCAGGTCTGCGCCATGTCGACGAACCGGGAGTAGTGACCCTGGAACGCCACGGTGATGGTCGCGGTGGGGCCGTTACGGTGCTTGGCCACGATCAGATCCGCCTCGCCCGCGCGAGGCGACTCCTTCTCGTAGGCGTCCTCACGGTGCAGCAGGATCACCATGTCCGCGTCCTGCTCGATCGAGCCCGACTCGCGGAGGTCCGAGACCATCGGCTTCTTGTCCGTGCGCTGCTCGGGACCACGGTTCAGCTGGGACAGTGCGATCACCGGGACCTCGAGCTCCTTGGCCAGCAGCTTGAGGTTACGGGACATGTCGGACACCTCTTGCTGGCGGCTCTCGGCCCGCTTGGAACCGCCCGACTGCATCAGCTGCAGATAGTCGATGACCACGAGCTTGAGGTCGTTGCGCTGCTTGAGACGGCGGCACTTCGCCCGGATCTCCATCATGGAGAGGTTCGGGGAGTCGTCGATGTACAACGGCGCCTGCGACACGTCCGGCATCCGGCGGGCCAGCCGTGTCCAGTCCTCGTCCGTCATCGTGCCGGACCGCATGTGGTGCAACGCCACGCGGGCCTCGGCCGACAGGAGCCTCATGGCGATCTCGTTGCGGCCCATCTCCAGGGAGAAGATCACGCTGGGCAGGTTGTTCTTGATGGAGGCCGCGCGTGCGAAGTCCAGCGCCAGCGTCGACTTTCCCATCGCCGGACGGGCGGCGATCACGATCATCTGGCCGGGATGCAGACCGTTGGTGAGGGAGTCGAAGTCGGTGAAGCCCGTCGGCACACCGGTCATCTCGCCACTACGCGAACCGATCGCCTCGATCTCGTCGAGCGCGCCCTCCATGATGTCGCCGAGCGGAAGATAGTCCTCGCTCGTGCGCTGCTCGGTGACGGCGTAGATCTCGGCCTGGGCGGAGTTGACGATCTCGTCGACGTCCCCGTCGGCGGCATAACCCATCTGCGTGATCTTGGTACCGGCTTCCACGAGTCGGCGCAGCACGGCGCGCTCGTGGACGATCTCCGCGTAGTACGAGGCGTTGGCCGCCGTCGGTACCGACTGGACGAGCGTGTGCAGATACGGGGCTCCGCCGACCCGGGTGATCTCGCCCCGTTTGACCAGCTCCGCAGCGACCGTGATCGGGTCGGCCGGCTCGCCCTTGGCGTACAGGTCGAGGATGGCCTGGTAGACCGTCTCATGGGCCGGCCGGTAGAAGTCGTGGCCCTTGATGATCTCGACGACATCGGCGATGGCGTCCTTGGACAGCAGCATGCCGCCGAGCACGGACTGCTCCGCGTCCAGATCCTGGGGCGGAACGCGCTCGAACCCTGGGGACCCTCCGTCCCAGCCGCCACCCTCCCTCCCCCGGTCGTGCTGGTCCTCGCGGCCGCGGCCTTCGTTGCGACGCTGACGGGAGGCGGGGAGCCGGTCCCCCGGACTCTCGGCCGCCCACGGGTCGTCCAAGGGTTCGGAAATGCTCACCCGGGCCACCTCCTCCCGTCCGCTCCACGGACCTACGCCGTGGCACTCTTTCTACGCCACGACACTGACAAAACGAGTCGCCCGGCTCCGCTTGAAACAGGGGCTCACGCACGCCGGGCGACGGTCCACGGTAGGCC
Source organism: Streptomyces peucetius (assembly GCF_025854275.1). Taxonomy (NCBI): domain Bacteria; kingdom Bacillati; phylum Actinomycetota; class Actinomycetes; order Kitasatosporales; family Streptomycetaceae; genus Streptomyces; species Streptomyces peucetius. The sequence continues at coordinate 4,016,267 of NZ_CP107567.1, forward strand.
CGCGGGCACCGTCAGCCAATCTGGTTATCCACAGGGACTGTGGACCAAGGACCAGATGCTGTGGAGAAGTCTCCGCAACCTGTGCACGGACCGGGGGACAGCACTGTGGAAAAGTTCACGACACTCTGCCCGCGACCCCTCTGAGCTGCTACTTCGGCATCCACCGCCTGTGGGGGAGAAAAACTTTCCCCGCCGGACCAAGATCAGAACAAACGGCACACGGACGAGCGGTCCACACACCTCACGGTAAGGAGTGCGAACGCATTGCATCTCTTACCTGTGGAAGATTAGATTGACGCCCATGACACAGGTACCGGCAGAGCTGAAGGAACGACGTCGGCGACACGACCGGGAGATCATCGCGCTCGCCGTTCCGGCCTTCGGCGCCCTGGTCGCCGAGCCGCTGTTCGTGATGGCCGACAGCGCCATCGTCGGCCATCTCGGTACCCCGCAACTGGCGGGTCTCGGTGTCGCCGCAGCGCTGCTGATGACTGCGGTCAGCGTCTTCGTCTTCCTGGCCTACGCGACCACGGCGGCGGTCGCACGGAGAGTGGGAGCGGGCGATCTCCAGGCTGCCATCCGCCAGGGAATGGACGGAATCTGGCTGGCGCTGGGGCTCGGCATCGCTGTCGTCGCCGTCACCCTCCCCACCGCCCCATGGCTGGTGGACGTGTTCGGCGCCTCCGAGACGGCCGCACCCCACGCCATCACCTATCTACGGATCTCCAGTCTCGGCATTCCCGCCATGCTGATCGTGCTCGCGGCCACCGGAGTCCTCCGGGGGCTCCAGGACACCCGCACCCCGCTGTATGTCGCCGTCTGCGGCTTCGCCGCCAACGCCGGCCTCAACGTGGGCCTCGTGTACGGGGCGGATCTCGGTATCGCCGGCTCCGCCTGGGGCACGGTGATCGCCCAGTGCGGTATGGCAGCCGCCTACCTCGTCGTCGTGGTGCGGGGAGCACGGAAGCACGGCTCGTCGCTTCGTCCCGACGCCGCCGGTATACGGGCCAGCGCCCAGGCGGGGGCCCCGCTGCTGGTCCGTACGCTCTCCCTGCGGGCCGTACTCATGATCGCCACGGCTGTGGCGGCCCGGCTCGGCGACGTGGAGATCGCCGCCCATCAGATCGTGCTCTCCCTGTGGAGCCTGATGGCCTTCGCGCTGGACGCCATCGCCATCGCCGGGCAAGCCATCATCGGCCGGTATCTCGGTGCCGGCGATGCCGCGGGTGCCCGGCAGGCATGCCGACGGATGGTGCAGTGGGGTGTGGCGTCGGGCGTAGTGCTCGGAATTCTCGTCGTGGCCTCCCGGCCGCTGGTCACCCCGCTGTTCACGGGGGATCCGTCGGTGCAGGACACGCTGATTCCCGCGCTCCTGGTCGTCGCCGTGTCGCAGCCGATCGCCGGAGTGGTCTTTGTGCTGGACGGCGTCCTGATGGGCGCGGGCGACGGGCCGTATCTGGCGGCCGCCATGCTGCTCACGCTGGTGGTCTTCGCGCCGGCCGCACTGCTGGTGCCCGCTCTCGGCGGCGGCCTGACCGCGCTGTGGTGGGCGATGACCTTGATGATGACGGTCCGGCTGCTGACCCTCTGGTGGCGGGCGCGTTCAGGACGATGGATCGTGACGGGCGCTACTCGCTGACCGGCGTAACACCCTGGTCCAGGTTTCACGTGAAACGTCGCCACGGTCGGTCGGCAGCTGCTCCGGCAAGCCACCCCGGCCCGTGCAGGCCCGCCACAGACGCCTGTACGGCCGCAATGGTGCTCGTACAGCCACGGGGAGCGGGCTCGCAGAATACGGAAAGGGCCGCGCCCCGAGGGGTACGGCCCTTCCTGCTGCTCTGTCGAGCACAGCGCTTACGCGGCGACAACCTCGACGCCGAGCTGCGCGGCGACCTCGGGGTGCAGACGCACGGACACCTGGTGCGAGCCCAGGGTCTTGATCGGCGAACCGAGCTCGACGCGACGCTTGTCGACCTCCGGGCCACCTGCGGCCTTGATCGCCGAGGCGATGTCGGCCGGGGTGACGGAGCCGAAGAGGCGGCCGGCGTCGCCGGAGCGAACGGCAAGCCGCACCTTGACGGCCTCGAGCTGGCCCTTGATCGAGTTGGCCTGCTCGATGGTCGCGATCTCGTGGATCTTACGGGCGCGGCGGATCTGCGCCACGTCCTTCTCGCCACCCTTGGTCCAGCGGATCGCGAAACCACGCGGGACCAGGTAGTTGCGAGCGTATCCGTCCTTGACGTCGACGACGTCGCCGGCGGCACCGAGGCCAGAGACCTCGTGGGTGAGGATGATCTTCATGTCTAGGTCACCCTTCCCTTATCGCGCGGTGGACGTGTAGGGCAGCAGCGCCATCTCACGGCTGTTCTTCACGGCCGTGGCGACGTCACGCTGGTGCTGCGTGCAGTTGCCGGTCACGCGGCGGGCACGGATCTTGCCACGGTCGGAAATGAACTTCCGCAGCATGTTCGTGTCCTTGTAGTCCACGTACGCGGTCTTGTCCTTGCAGAATGCGCAGACCTTCTTCTTAGGCTTGCGCACAGGCGGCTTCGCCATGGTGTTTCTCCTGTGTGATCAAGAAGTGGGGTACGGGCCGCCCTAGAAGGGCGGCTCGTCCGAGTAGCCGCCGCCGGAACCGCCGGAGCTTCCGCCCCAGCTGCCCCCGCCCTGCTGGCCACCGCCGGCCGGAGCGCCGGTCGCCCAGGGGTCGCCGGCGGGTGCCCCGCCGCCCTGCTGCTGACCGCCGCCGGGGCCACCGCCCCAGCTGCCGCCCTGCTGGCCGCCGCCACCGCCGTAGCCGCCCTGACCGCCGCGACCGGTGGTCTTGGTGACCTTGGCCGTGGCGTTCTTGAGGCTGGGGCCGACTTCCTCGACGTCCAGCTCGAAGACCGTGCGCTTGACGCCCTCGCGGTCGTCGTAGGACCGCTGCTTCAGCCGGCCCTGCACGACGACGCGCATGCCCTTCTGAAGCGACTCGGCGACGTTCTCCGCCGCCTGACGCCAGACCGAGCAGGTGAGGAAGAGGCTCTCGCCGTCCTTCCACTCATTGGTCTGACGGTCGAAGGTGCGGGGAGTGGACGCGACGCGGAACTTCGCGACCGCCGCACCGGACGGGGTGAAGCGCAGCTCGGGGTCGTCGACGAGATTGCCGACGACCGTGATGACGGTCTCGCCTGCCATGGGTGAACCTCTCGGCGGGATTGCTTCTGGCTGCTTGCTGCTACTCGAACCCGATGACCTCTGAGCTAGGTGCTCAGTGGGTCTCGGGACGGAGGACCTTGGTCCGGAGGACCGACTCGTTCAGGTTCATCTGGCGGTCGAGCTCCTTGACGACTGCGGGCTCAGCCTGCAGGTCAATGACCGAGTAGATGCCCTCGGGCTTCTTCTTGATCTCGTAAGAGAGACGACGACGGCCCCAGGTGTCGACCTTCTCCACCTTTCCGTTGCCCTCACGGACGACGGAGAGGAAGTTCTCGATCAGCGGGGAGACAGCTCGCTCCTCGAGATCGGGGTCGAGGATGACCATCACCTCGTAGTGACGCATGTGGAACCCACCTCCTTTGGACTCAGCGGCCACGGTCGATCCGTGGCAGGAGGGTCGTGATGCGTGAGCAACGGTATCGGCCGCCACTGACAATCCCTCTCGGCCGAGTGAGATCGCTTCGTGGTCCAGGCAGACACCGGTGCAGACCGTACACAGTACCCGCACCGGGGCTTCCGGTTGAAATCCGGCGACCTATGGCCGCAATCTGTACACATCGGGTGCGCGCGGCGCTACCATGCGCCGCCTTCCGGCACAGCCAGGAGGTGCCTCATGGCACAGGCAATGCGACGACAGTCCCCCGCTTCTCTCCTCAACACGGACGGAAAGCCCCATCCGCTTCAGGACACCCTGATGGCGGTGACGCTGGTGCTCGGTGCCGTCGCGTTCATCACGGCGATGTTCCATCACCTACATCTGCTGAGCTCTTGGGCGGGGCTCGTCGGGATCGCCACAGGTGCCTACGGGCAGTTCATCTCGGCGACGACCCGTGAGCGATTCCTCCTGATCATCGGGCTCGGGGCATCGGCCGTCGGATTCTTCCTGGGCATGGCCCACGGTGGCCTCTTCGGCGGAGTCCTCGGCTGAGACGGGAACCGGAAGCGGAAGCAAGCACGGAAGCAAGCACGGAAGCGGGCCGGGACCGGCCCGCTTCCGTGCACAGCCATTCGGGGCCCCGCCCCGGACCAGTAGGCTTCGGCGCGAGAGCCGGAGCCCCTGACCCATGGGGACACACCTGCCGAGGAGCGCCCCGCATGAGCCTGACCCTGAGGACCATCAGTCGTGAGCAGCATCTGGCCTATGTCCAGACCCTGCCCTCGGCTAGTCACTGCCAGGTCCCGGCGTGGGCGGACGTCAAGACGGAATGGCGCTCGGAGAACCTCGGCTGGTTCGACAAGAGCGGTGAGCTCGTCGGCGTGGGCCTGGTCCTCTACCGCCAGCTGCCCAAGATCAAGCGGTACCTGGCGTATCTCCCCGAGGGGCCGGTGATCAACTGGTACGCCCCGAACCTGGACGACTGGCTCCAGCCGATGCTCGCGCACCTCAAGAACCAGGGCGCCTTCTCGGTGAAGATGGGCCCTCCGGTCGTCATCCGCCGCTGGGACGCACCGGCGATCAAGGCCGGGATCCAGGACCCGGACGTGAAGCGCCTGCGGGACGTGGAGGCGACGCACATCGAACCGCGCGCCTTCGAGGTGGCGGACAGGCTGCGCAAGATGGGCTGGCAGCAGGGCGAGGACGGCGGCGCCGGCTTCGGTGACGTCCAGCCGCGCTTCGTCTATCAGGTGCCGCTGGCGAACCGCTCGCTCGACGACGTCCTCAAGGGCTTCAACCAGTTGTGGCGGCGCAACATCAAGAAGGCCGAGAAGGCCGGTGTCGAGGTCGTCCAGGGCCGCTACGAGGACCTCGAGGAGTGGCAGCGGCTCTACGAGATCACGGCCGAGCGGGACCGCTTCCGGCCGCGCCCGCTGTCGTACTTCCAGCGCATGTGGACGGTGCTCAACAACGAGGACCCGAACCGCATGCGCCTGTACTTCGCGCGCCACAACGGGATCAACCTGTCGGCGGCGACGATGCTCGTCGTCGGCGGCCACGTCTGGTACTCCTACGGCGCCTCGGACAACATCGGGCGCGAGGTCCGGCCCTCGAACGCGATGCAGTGGCGGATGCTCCGCGACGCGTACGCCATGGGCGCGACGGTCTACGACCTGCGGGGCATCAGCGACTCGCTCGACGAGACGGACCACCTCTTCGGTCTGATCCAGTTCAAGGTCGGCACCGGCGGAGAGGCCGTCGAATACGTCGGCGAGTGGGACTTCCCGCTCAACAAGCTGCTCCACAAGGCACTGGATCTCTACATGTCGCGCCGCTGACGACGCCGCGGGCGACTGAGTGGTCTCGTAAGTTTCGTACATACCTCTGATACACCGCAGCCACCAGAAAGGTTCCGGGCCGGCCATGGCGCTCTCCCTCTACGTCGACACCGCTCGCTGGCGGGCGCACCAGAAATCGGTCATCGACCAGTTCCCCGGTGTCGTTCCGGTCTGCAAGGGCAACGGCTACGGCTTCGGCCACGAGCGGCTGTCGGAGGAGGCATCACGCTTCGGCGCCGACATGCTGGCCGTGGGCACGACGTACGAGGCGGCGCGGATCAAGGACTGGTTCGGAGGCGACCTGCTGGTCCTCACGCCGTTCCGGCGCGGTGAGGAACCGGTGCCGCTGCCGGACCGGGTGGTCCGCTCGGTCTCGTCGGTCGACGGAGTGCACGCCCTGGTGGGCGCACGGGTCGTCATCGAATGCATGAGTTCGATGAAGCGGCACGGCATCTCCGAGCAGGACCTCGGCCGGCTGCACGCGGCCATAGAGGACGTACGGCTGGAGGGCTTCGCCCTGCACCTTCCGCTGGACCGCACGGACGGCTCCGACGCCGTCGAGGAGGTCATCGGCTGGATGGACCGGCTGCGTGCGGCCAGGCTGCCGCTGCACACGATGTTCGTGAGCCATCTGCGCGCCCAGGAGCAGGCCCGGCTGCAGCAGCAGTTCCCGCAGACCCGGTTCCGCGCCCGTATCGGCACCCGGCTGTGGCTCGGCGACCACGAAGCGACGGAGTACCGCGGTGCCGTGCTCGACGTCACGCGCGTGGCGAAGGGGGATCGTTTCGGCTACCGCCAGCAGAAGGCGGCCTCCGACGGCTGGCTCGTCGTCGTCGCGGGCGGTACGTCGCACGGCGTGGGCCTGGAGGCCCCGAAGGCCCTGCACGGGGTGATGCCGCGCGCCAAGGGTGTGGCACGGGCGGGTCTGGCAACGGTCAACCGCAATCTGTCGCCGTTCGTCTGGGCCGGCAAGCAGCGCTGGTTCGCCGAGCCGCCCCACATGCAGGTCTCGATCCTCTTCGTGCCCGCCGACGCCCAGGAGCCGAAGGTCGGAGACGAACTCGTCGCGCACCTGCGGCACACGACCACCCAGTTCGACCGGCTGGTGGACCGCTAGGCGGACCGGCGCTCCTGACGGAGCGCCGAAGGATGCCGAGGCCCTGGGGGCTCAGACCGACGGCTGCGGGCCCGTCCCGTTCCCGCCCGCGCCCGCAGGAGAGGCACCCCATTCCACGCGCGGCCCCTCCCCTTCCAGTGCTGCGGCATGCCGCGGCTGGTGCGTCGTCCCCAGGACGAACGCGTCCGGCGCGCCGTCGAGCACGCCCCCACCGGGGTCGTCCGAGCCGTCCTGGCGTACGCCGTCGCGTTCCGGCATGAGGATGTCGCGCACGATCACGGCGCAGAGATACAGCGTCCCGAGCAGGTGCAGCGCGATGGCCAGCTGGTAGCCCTCGACCGGCAGTCCCTGGTGCTTGGGGCTGGTCGTGTACGCCAGGTACATCCAGATGCCCAGGTAGTACATGACCTCGCACGCCTGCCAGACGAGGAAGTCACGCCAGCGGGGGCGGGCGAGCGCGGCCAGTGGAATCAGCCACAGCACGTACTGCGGCGAGTAGACCTTGTTGGTGAGGATGAACGCGGCCACGACCAGGAAGGCGACCTGGGCGAAGCGCGGGCGGCGGGGCGCCCTCAGAATGAGCAGACCGATGCCGGCGCAGGCGACGAGCATCATCAGGGTGGCGTAGGTGTTGACCTTCTCGACGTCGATCGATTCGCCGGTGCGCTGCGTGATGATCAGCCAGAACGAACCGAAGTCGATCCCTCGTTCCTGGCTGAAGGTGTAGAACTTCTTCCAGCCCTCCGGCGCGAGCAGCATCACGGGCAGATTGACCGCGAGCCAGACCGCCGCCGCGCCGAGCGTCGCCGTGGTGAATTCGCGCCATTTGCCGGCCCGCCAGCACAGGACCAGCAGCGGCCCCAGCAGCAGCACGGGGTAGAGCTTGGCGGCGGTCGCGAGTCCGATGAGAATGCCGAACGCCAGAACCCTGCCGCGTGACCACATCAGCATCGCCGCCGCGGTCAGCGCCACGGCGAGCAGGTCCCAGTTGATGGTGGCGGTGAGGGCGAACGCGGGAGCCAGGGCGACGAGCAGCGCGTCCCAGGGGCGCCGTCGGTGGGTGCGGGCGATACAGACGGCGATGATCGCGGCACAGATCATCAGCATGCCCGCGTTGACCATCCAGTACAGCTGCTGCTGGTCCTGGCCCGAGCTGCCGCCCACGCCGCTGAACCATGAGGCGACCTGCATGAACACGCCGGTCAGCACGGGGTACTCCAGGTACTCCATGTCGCCGGGGAGCCGGTCGAAGTAGGGGATGAGGCCTTCGGAGAAGCCACGGCCCACGAACAGATGGGGGATGTCCGAGTAGCAGGCGTGGGTGTACTGCGAGCTCGTTCCTCTGAACCAGGCCCAGTTGTAGCAGGGCAGCTTCTGCACCATGCCGAGCGCGAACATCCCGATGGCGACGAGCGCCACCACATGAACGGGCGTGAACCGGCCGTTGCCGCCGTGCAGTGCCCAGCGTCCTGCGGGGCCGCCGATCAGCTCACTGCCGGCCGCGGCGATCCGGTCGCGCCGCGTGGGGCGCACGTCGTCGGGCGCGGGGCGCGCGCCGGACCGTTCCTCGTACACGCTCGTCTGCTCTGCGCTGGGCATGGTGCACATCCTGCCGTACGAAGCCGGGGACACGGCGAGGGCCGCCGCCCCGGTGCCCGGCACAGTCGATGTGCCTTCCCGGGTGCGGCGGCCCTCGCCGACGGTTCCGTGCCAGGCGCCGGCCGGCGGTCATCGGCCGGCCGGCGCCCTCACCTCACTCTTCTCCGTCCGTGCCCGCGAAGAGGCCACCACCGCTGTTGCCGGTTCCGCCGCCGTTGCCGTTCCCACCGGTGTCCGTACCGCCGTCACTACCGGGCGGCGTCGCCGGGGAGGACGACACGCCCCCGTTCTCGCCGCCCTGGTCGGTGCCTGCGTCGGTGCCGCCGTCGACGCCGCAGGTCCAGTCCTCCCACGGGTTGCAGGTCTCCGAGGGCCGCCCTCCCGGGCTCTGCGACGGGCTCTGCGAGGGCGACTGCGACGGGCTCTGAGAGGGCGACTCGGAGGGAGAGTTGCTCGGGCTCGGCTTCGGGCTGGGGGCACCGCCGCCGTAGACGGCCTCGCCGTCGATGGGCTCCGCCTCGGTGAACTTCATGATCTTCGTGCCCTTGAGGGCATTCGACATGTAGTCCTGCCAGATCTCGGACGGGAACGACGAACCGTGGATCTTGTCCTGGCCACCGGTGTCGTACATCTCGAGGAACTCGCGGTTCTTGTTCTTCTCGTTGTCGTCGAGGCGGTACATGTCGATGGCCGTCGACAGCTGCGGCGTGTAGCCGACGAACCATGCCGACTTGTTGCCGTCGGTCGTACCCGTCTTGCCCGCGACCTGGCGTCCGGGGATCCGGGCGTTCTTGCCGGTGCCCTCTTCGACCACGTCCACGAGAACGTCGGTCACGTTGTTGGCGATGTTCTTCTCGAAGGCCTGCTCGGCCTCGTCCTCGTGCTTGTAGACGGTCACGCCCTTGTGCTCGACGAACTTCACCGAGTACGGCTCACGCTGCTCGCCTTCTGCGGCGAAGGTCCCGTAGGCACTGGCCATGCGGATGGCGCTCGGCTCGGAGATGCCGAGCGAGAAGGAGGGCACATTCCCCTTGGTCAGGCTGGATTCGAGCAGACCCGCGTCGACGGCCGCCTCACGGACCTTCGGGATGCCGATGTCCATGCCGAGCTGCACATAGGGGGAGTTCGCGGAGTGGATCATGGCTTCGCGGAGGCTGATGTTGCCGTAGTCCTCCTGACCGTCGTTGGTCTGGAGCCACTCCTTGCCTTCCTCGTTGTGCCAGATCGAACCGTCCCAGTTCCTGATCTTGAGCTTGTTCTTGCCGCTGTACCGGCTCTTGTCGGGATCGACGATCCGGCGGGTGTCGGCTCCCTGCTCCGCACCGAGCTCCGGATCGCGGACTCCGTCGCGCATGGCAGCCGCCAGGACGAACGGCTTGAACGTCGAGCCGACCTGTGCGCCCGTCGCGTCGGAGTTGTTGGTGAAGTGCTTGGTCGCGTCCTCACCGCCGTAGATCGCGACGATCTGGCCCGTTCGGGGATCGACCGAGGCGCCACCGAACTGGACGTGGGTGTCCGTCTTGGGGCGCTTCTTCGGGTCGATGTTCTCGTCGATGACCTTCTTGACGGCCTTCTCGAGCTCCTGGACCTTCTTCTTGTCGAAGGTCGTGTGGATCTCGTAGCCGCCCTTGGTCAGGTCCTCGGCGGTGATTCCCCGGGTGTTGCTGTTCACGAAGTTGGCCTTCGCCAGGTCGACGAGGTAGCCGATCTGACCGCTGAGCTGCGCGTTCTTACGGGGCTCCTCGATCGGGGGGAGCTCGGTGTACTTCTGGCGCTCCGCGGCTTCCAGGTGATCGTCCTTGACCATCTCGTCGAGGATCCAGGTCCAGCGCTTCGTCAGCCGCTCGGTGTTGGCCTCTTTGGTCGCCGCCTTGTCGATGGAGGTGGCGCCGGCCGGGTCGTAGTACGTCGCACCCTTGAGGAGGGACGCCAGGACGGCGCACTCGCTCGCGTTCAGCTCCTTGGCGTTCTTGTTGAAGTACGTGCGGGCGGCTGCCTGGATACCGTAGGCGCCACGGCCGTAGTAGGAGGTGTTGAGGTAGCCCGCCATGATGTCGGACTTCTCCATCTGAGAGTCGATCTTCATGGAGATGAACAGCTCTTTGAACTTACGGCTGAGGGTCTGGTCCTGGTTGTTGAGCCGCGCGTTCTTCACGTACTGCTGGGTGATGGTGGAGCCACCCTGGGTCTGCTCGCCGAGTGCCATGTTGAACACGGCCCGGCCGATACCCATCGGGTCGATGCCCGAGTCCTCGCGGAAGGTCTTGTTCTCCGCCGAGATGACCGCGTTCTGCATCTCATCGGGGATCTGTCCGATCCCGATGATCTGCCGGTTGACCTCACCACCGGTGGCGACCATCGGCGAGCCGTCGTCCCAGTAGTAGACGTTGTTCTGCGCTCCGGCGATCTTGGCCGGCTCGGGGATCCCCACCATGGCGTAGGCGATCGTCCCCGCCGTCATCAGGCTGGCGAGGAACCCCAGGAACAGTCCGGTGACGAGCTTCCACGACGGCACCCAGCGACGCCAGCCGTACTTGTCATGGCGGGGGTAATCGACCAGCCGCTTCTTCCCCGGCGGGCCACCTCGGCGCCCGGCCACGTCGTGCCCGACCGCACCGCGACGACCGCCACCCCGCTGGGCGGCGCGCCGGGCCTCGGCGCGGCCGCCGTAGGGGCGCTCTTCGCCGTGGGAGACGGAGGAAGAGGCCGGCGGGGCGCCCCGACGGCCGGAAGGCTGCTGGGCGGCGCGTCTGGCCGCGGCTCGCCCGCCACCCTGTGGCTGCGGCTGTTTGCGACGGTGCTCGCTCATCGAACGACTACTCCTCGGGCAGGCGAGACGCCTGGAAGCGGCAGTTGAGTTCCGGTCCCCCCGAAATGGATACGGACGGGCCCCACGAGGGGCTCATCCGCTGTGCATCCACGGCGATGACGCGTGGGGGCGTCACATGGTTCCCGCTGGTCTGCATCCGCACAGACTACGCACGGCCAAAACCCCCCTAGGCCTGAAGTTCACCCCAAATCAGGCGACTCGACCCCGGCGAATTGACGATGTGACGCCGCTCACCGTGGCCCCTCTTGTCGCCACCGCCGCGCCGTTCTATCGTGCTGATGTATCGACTCGATACATCAGCACGACATAGGCCACCGGGACCGGCGAGGGAGGCGACTGTGAGCAGGCGCTCCGGCATCCTCGAGTTCGCCGTTCTCGGTCTCCTCCGCGAAGCCCCGATGCACGGCTACGAGCTGCGCAAGCGGCTCAACACGTCACTGGGAATCTTCCGGGCCTTCAGCTACGGGACCCTCTACCCCTGCCTCAAGACGCTGGTCGCCAACGGCTGGTTGATCGAGGAGCCGGGGAATGCTCCCGAGGACGCCCTCGCCGCCTCGCTCGCGGGCCGACGCGCCAAGATCGTCTACCGGTTGACGGCAGAAGGTAAGGAGCACTTCGAGGAGCTGCTCTCCCACACCGGACCCGACACGTGGGAGGACGAACACTTCGCCGCCCGCTTCGCCTTCTTCGGCCAGACGGAGCGCGAGGTGAGGATGCGGGTGCTCGAGGGCCGCCGCAGCCGGCTGGAGGAGCGCCTGGAGAAGATGCGCGCCTCGCTGGCCCGCACCCGCGAGCGCCTCGACGACTACACCCTCGAGCTCCAGCGTCACGGCATGGAGTCCGTGGAGCGCGAGGTGCGCTGGCTGAACGAGCTCATCGAGAGCGAGCGGACGGGGCGGGATCAACGACGAACCGCGCCCGGGACCACCGCTCAGCAGGACGACACATCTGGAGCGACGGGCGGCCTGCCCCGGCACAGGGACGACGAGCCCTCCGGAGGGACACCTCCCAAGGGTTCCACCCCGCCGGATCCGTCCGACGACACCGCCAAGTGAGGCCCTGCGCACCGCAGGGTTTCAACCGGAATACCGAGATCACACACAGGGAGCAACCGCCAATGGGTTCGGTTCGCGTAGCCATCGTCGGCGTGGGCAACTGCGCCGCCTCGCTGGTGCAGGGCGTCGAGTACTACAAGGACGCCGACCCGGCCGGCAAGGTGCCGGGTCTGATGCACGTCCAGTTCGGCGACTACCACGTGCGTGACGTGGAGTTCGTGGCCGCCTTCGACGTGGACGCCAAGAAGGTCGGCCTCGACCTCTCGGACGCCATCGGCGCCAGCGAGAACAACACCATCAAGATCTGCGACGTGCCGAACACCGGCGTCACCGTTCAGCGTGGCCACACCCTCGACGGTCTGGGCAAGTACTACCGCCAGACCATCGAGGAGTCCGCCGAGGCCCCGGTCGACATCGTCCAGACCCTGAAGGACAAGCAGGTCGACGTCCTGGTCTGCTACCTGCCCGTCGGTTCCGAGGACGCTGCGAAGTACTACGCGCAGTGCGCCATCGACGCCAAGGTCGCGTTCGTCAACGCTCTCCCGGTCTTCATCGCCGGGACCAAGGAGTGGGCGGACAAGTTCACCGAGGCCGGTGTCCCGATCGTCGGCGACGACATCAAGTCCCAGGTGGGTGCCACCATCACGCACCGCGTCATGGCGAAGCTCTTCGAGGACCGGGGTGTCATCCTCGACCGCACGATGCAGCTGAACGTCGGCGGCAACATGGACTTCAAGAACATGCTCGAGCGCGAGCGCCTGGAGTCCAAGAAGATCTCGAAGACGCAGGCCGTCACCTCGCAGATCCCCGACCGTGAGATGGGCGAGAAGAACGTCCACATCGGCCCGTCGGACTACGTGGCCTGGCTGGACGACCGCAAGTGGGCCTACGTCCGCCTCGAGGGCCGCGCCTTCGGTGACGTCCCGCTGAACCTGGAGTACAAGCTCGAGGTCTGGGACTCCCCGAACTCGGCGGGTGTCATCATCGACGCCGTGCGCGCCGCGAAGATCGCCAAGGACCGCGGTATCGGCGGCCCCATCCTCTCCGCGTCCTCGTACTTCATGAAGTCCCCGCCGGTGCAGTACTTCGACGACGAGGCTCGCGAGAACGTCGAGAAGTTCATCCAGGGCGAGGTCGAGCGCTGAGCGTTCGCACCTGACCGTCGCGGAGGGTCCCCGGGTCGTCGGCCCGGGGACCCTCCGCGTATGTGACCCTTGCTCGCATGCCCGTCGTACGTGATCTGCGCGTACTCCTGCGCCTGCCGAACTTCCGCCGACTGCTGACCGTACGGTTGCTCTCGCAGTCGGCCGACGGCGTCTACCAGGTCGCCCTCGCCACGTACGTGGTGTTCTCTCCCGAGAAGCAGACCTCGCCGGCGGCGATCGCCTCGGCCATGGCCGTACTGCTCCTCCCGTACTCCTTCGTCGGCCCCTTCGCCGGCGTCCTGCTGGACCGCTGGCAGCGCCGTCAGGTCTTTCTGTACGGGAATCTGCTGCGTGCCGTGCTCGCCGGCTGCACCGCGCTGCTGATCCTCGCCTCCGTCCCGGACTGGCTCTTCTACGTCTCGGCCCTGTCCGTCACCGCTGTCAACCGCTTCGTCCTGGCCGGACTCTCCGCGGCGCTGCCGCGGGTCGTCGACCCCGACCGTCTGGTCATGGCCAACTCCGTCTCACCGACTGCCGGGACACTGGCCGCGACCGCCGGGGGCGGTCTGGCCTTCCTCGTGCGACTCGTCGCCTCAGACTCGGACGCCGTGGTGGTCCTGGTCGGAGCAGTGCTCTATCTCTGCTCGGCGCTCGCGTCACTGCGCATGGCCCGCGAACTGCTCGGCCCCGACCAGGACGTGGTGCAACCTGGTCTGGGCGCCGCCCTCGCCTCCACCACGCGCGGCCTGCTGGACGGCCTGCGCCATCTGGGTCACCGCCGCACCGCGGCCCGTGCGCTCGCCGCGATGACCCTGCTGCGCTTCTGCTACGGGGCGCTGACGGTCATGGTGCTCATGCTGTGCCGCTACTCCTGGTCGACGGACGAGTCGGAGGGACTCGCCCTGCTCGGACTGGCTCTCGCCGTCTCGGGCGCCGGCTTCTTCGCGGCGGCCGTGGTGTCCCCGTGGGCGATCGGAAAGCTCGGCCGGTTCGGATGGATGGTGGCCTGCGCGGCGGCCGCTGCCGTCCTTGAGCCGGCACTGGCGCTGCCCTTCGCTCCGGCACCCATGTTCGTGGCCGCGTTCGTACTCGGCCTCGTCGCCCAGGGCACGAAGATCGCGACGGACACCGTGGTGCAGACATCCGTGGACGACGCCTTCCGCGGCAGGGTCTTCTCCCTCTACGACGTGCTCTTCAACGTCGCATTCGTCGGCGCTGCGGGCGTCGCCGCCCTCATGCTGCCCCCTGACGGCCGGTCCGTCGTGCTGGTCGTCATGGTGGCTGGGATCTACGCGGCCACGGCCGTCGCCTTGGGCCGTTGGAGGCACGCGGGGCGAGTGCTATAGCGTGCCCGCGTCAAAGGATTCGAGCGCATGTTCACGGCAGTTTCCACATGCCCTATCCGCCGCAGCAGGGACAAGGCCCGTACGGGCAGCCCGGCCCGTACGGCCAGCAGCCGCAGTAACCGCAGCCCGGATACGGCTATCCGCAGCAGCCCCAGCCCGGGTACGGCTACCCACAGCAGCAGGCGCCGCAGCAGAAGTGGGGCACGCCGCCTCCCCCGCCTCCGGCGCCCGCACGCCCTGGCCTCAGCCTCAAGATGAAGTTCCAGATAGTCGTCGGCGTCCTGGCCGCGATCGCGTTCGCCGTGTTCTGGTTCATGGGCCGGGACGACGCGGACACAGCGAAGGTCGGCGACTGCCTCAAGAGCAGCGGCAACGACATCAACCCGGACCTTCAGGTGGTCGACTGCGGCGGCACCGAGGCGGCCTACAAGGTGGTCTCCGTGCACAACGACACGACGGACTGGGAAAATCTGCGCAGGCAAGGCCGACATCGGCTACTACGAGCAGACCGATGGCGGCCGACGCAGCTCAGGCAAGTCGTTCGTGCTCTGCCTCAACGAGATCAAGAAGTAGCCCGCCCGCGTCGGGGGTCATGTTTCACGTGAAACATGACCCCCGACGCGGGCGGAAGGGCGCGGTGTTTCACGTGAAACACCGCGCCCTTCCGCGCTCAGGACTGAGCAGCCCACCACTCCTTGAGCGCGGACACCGCGGCGTCGCGCTCCATCGGCCCGTTCTCCAGTCGCAAATCGAGGAGGAAGGCATACGCCTTGCCGATCACCGGACCGGGACCGATACCCAGGATTTCCTGGATCTCATTGCCGTTCAGGTCCGGCCTGATCGCGTCCAGCTCCTCCTGCTCCTTGAGCTGTGCGATGCGGTCCTCGAGGCCGTCGTAGGCGCGGGAGAGAGCTCCGGCCTTGCGCTTGTTCCTCGTGGTGCAGTCCGAGCGCGTCAGCTTGTGCAGGCGGTCCAGCAACGGTCCTGCATCGCGCACGTACCGCCGAACCGCGGAATCGGTCCACTCGCCGGTCCCGTAGCCGTGGAAGCGCAGATGCAGCTCCACGAGTCGCGAGACGTCCTTGACCATCTCGTTCGAGTACTTGAGCGCCGTCATCCGCTTCTTGGTCATCTTCGCCCCGACCACCTCGTGGTGGTGGAAGGAGACTCGGCCGTCCGGCTCGAAACGCCGCGTCCGGGGCTTGCCGATGTCATGCAGCAGGGCGGCCAGCCGCAGGACCAGGTCCGGTCCGTCCTCCTCCAGGGCAATCGCCTGATCCAGCACCGTCAGGGAGTGCTCGTAGACGTCCTTGTGGCGGTGGTGCTCGTCACTCTCGAGCCGCAGTGCCGGCAGCTCGGGCAGCACATGCGCGGCGAGACCCGTGTCGACCAGGAGCCCCAGCCCCTTGCGGGGGTGCGCGGACAGCAGCAGCTTGTTCAGCTCGTCGCGCACGCGTTCAGCGGAGACGATCTCGATGCGGTCCGCCATGGCCTTCATGGCGGCCACCACCTCGGGCGCCACCTCGAAGTCGAGCTGCGCGGCAAAGCGCGCGGCCCGCAACATGCGCAGCGGGTCGTCGGAGAACGACTCCTCGGGAGTTCCCGGCGTACGCAGGACCCGCACAGCGAGATCCTCGAGGCCGCCGTGGGGATCGATGAACTCCTTCTCCGGCAGCGCCACGGCCATCGCGTTCACCGTGAAATCGCGACGGACGAGGTCCTCCTCGATCGAGTCGCCGTAGGAGACCTCCGGCTTGCGCGACGTCCGGTCGTACGCCTCCGACCGGTAGGTCGTCACCTCGATCTGGAAGCGCTGCGCGGTGTCCCCGACCCGTCCGTCCTTCTGAGCACCGACCGTGCCGAAGGCGATGCCCACGTCCCACACGGAATCCGCCCACGGGCGGACGATCTTCAGCACATCCTCCGGCCGGGCGTCCGTCGTGAAGTCGAGGTCGTTCCCGAGCCGGCCGAGCAGCGCATCGCGGACCGAGCCCCCGACCAGCGCGAGACCGAATCCGGCATCCTGGAAGCGGCGAGCCAGATCGTCGGCGACAGGCGACACCCGCAGCAATTCGCTCACCGCGCGGCGCTGCACCTGACTCAGGGCAGTGGGGTTGTCTTCATTGGCGTTCGGCACAACAGAAAAGGGTACGTGCCCGGGCCGACCGGGTCGTCCCCGTTTTCGGAGCACGGTACGCACCTCTCGATCTTGTGGACCACTCCGCGGCACTTCGGCACAGCGGGCCTCGTTACCATGCGTGGACGCAACAGGCGGAGAACCACCAAAGGCAGCAGACGACGAGGACGGACGAGCGCGTGGCCGAGGCGGCAGACTTCCAGGGGATGCGCATCTCTCCTGCGCGTCGGTGGCTGCGTCGTACAGCCTCCCTGATCACCGGTGTGCCCCTCGTGGCCGGGCTGCTGTGCGGTCCCGCCGCGCTGCCGGCGCACGCCGCTGAAGAGCCCACCGGATCGCGGACCGTGGATGTGTCCCTGGACACGCTGACGCCGGAAGCGCCCGGGAAGAAGGACCGGATCACCGTCTCGGGAACGGTGGTCAACAAGGGGCGGCAGACGATCACCGACGCGCACGTCGATCTCCGGGTCGGCCCGGAGATCGACGGCCGGTCCGCCATCGACCGGGCCGCGGAGAGGACCGGCTACACCTACGGTGTCGACGGCCCGACGATCGACGACAAGTACAGCGTCGAACTCCCGAAGCTCGTCTCAGGCGTCAGCTACGACTTCACGCTCTCGGTGCCGGCCGATGAACTCCCCCTCGACGACGACGGCGGCGTCTATCAGCTGGGGGTCTCCCTCTCGGGAGAGACGCCGAACCAGTCCTATGAGCGGGTGCTGGGCATCGAGCGGACCTTCCTGCCCTGGCAGCCGGAGGACGTGGAGAAGAAGACGCGTCTCACCTACCTCTGGCCGCTGATCTCATCGACCCACCTCACCTCGGAGACCGGGTCGGACGAACAGCAGACGCCCGTTTTCGAGGACGAGACGCTGGCCGCCGAACTCGCCCCCGGCGGTCGGCTCGACCAGCTCGTCTCCCTCGGCAGGGAGCTGCCGGTCACCTGGGTCATCGACCCCGACCTCCTGGCCACCGTGGACGCCATGACACGGGACTACCGGGTGAAGGCCGGCGACTCCACGGTCGCCGGCACGAACCAGGACGTGGCGAAGCGGTGGCTGAGCGCCGTCGAGTCCGCCGTACAGGACCAGAAGGTGGTCGCTCTCCCGTTCGCGGACCCGGATCTCGCCTCACTGGCGCACAAGGGGAAGTCGGTCTCCGGCTCGCTCAGCCACCTTCAGCCGGCCACGGAGGTGGCTGAGGTCACGGTGGAGACGATCCTCCATGTGAAGCCGTCCCTCGACTTCGCCTGGCCGGTGGAGGGTGCGATCGACTCCTCGATCGTCGATGTGGCCACCTCCGCCGGCGCACACAAGGTGATCGCCCGGAGCGACAGCCTCCAGGACGACCTCCCCTACACGCCCACGGCCGCCCGCCCCATCGGCGGCGGCACGACAGCGGTGGTCGCCGACACCCGTCTGTCGACGGCCTTCCAGGGCGACATGACCCGCGCCGGCGAGTCCACGCTCGCCGTGCAGGAGTTCCTGGCGCAGACACTGGCCCTGACGCTCCAGGCCCCGGAGAACCAGCGGAGCATCGTCGTGGCGCCGCAGCGCGTGCCCACGATCGCCCAGGCCCAGTCCATGGCCCGCGCACTGCGCGCGCTGGAGCACCAGCGCTGGACGCAGCCGCTGGACCTGG
Source organism: Streptomyces peucetius (assembly GCF_025854275.1). Classification (NCBI taxonomy): domain Bacteria; kingdom Bacillati; phylum Actinomycetota; class Actinomycetes; order Kitasatosporales; family Streptomycetaceae; genus Streptomyces; species Streptomyces peucetius. Next base: position 4,034,552 of record NZ_CP107567.1, read on the forward strand.
TCGCCGCGGCGTCCGCCAAGCCGGACGCCGACGCGAACACCACGGTGCCCAGCGCGTCCCGGTACCCCTCCAGGCTGCGCAAGCAGGAGCTGCCGGTCCAGGCATTCGAGGACATCAGGCAGACGCAGAACACCCTCGACAAGTTCAAGGTCATCCTCACCTTCGCCGACCGGGTGGAGGCACCGTTCGGGCGAGCCGTCGACCGTGAGCTGTCGACGGCCTGGCGGGGCAAGCCGGTGGCCGCACAGGAGTACCGAGCGGAGGTCCAGTCGTATCTGCAGAGCCTCACCGAAGAGGTCCAGCTGATCAAGAAGTCGGACGTGACCCTGTCCGGGCGCAGTGCGACCATCCCGGTCACGGTGCAGAACCAGCTGGTCCAGGGGATCGACGACCTGGTGCTGCGGTTGAAGTCCAACAATCCCAACCGTCTCCACCTCGACGACGACAGGACCAAGGGGGTGGCGGAGCAGCCGATCAAGGTCGAGGGCGGCCACAGCCAGTCGGTGAAGTTCCCGACGTCCGCCAACGCCAACGGCCAGGTCCAGATGACCGCACAGCTCTACACCGCGGACGGCACTCCCTATGGCCGGCCCATGTCGTTCACGGTGAAGGTCTCGGAGATCACTCCGACCGTCATGCTCGTCCTCGCCGGCGGTGTCCTCCTGCTCGTCCTGGCGGGCATCAGGATGTACACCCAGCGCAAGCGCGCCGCCGCTGCGGAGGCTGCGGTTGCCGCGAACGATCAGGACACGGCTGACACGGAGAGTGACTCCGACGGCTCGGATCCTGAGCAGCCGAGTGACCTCGCACCTGACACCGGACCGGAAAGCGGCAACCCGTCGGGCGCTGGTGAGAAAGTGGACCGTTGAGCGATGTCGTGGCCGGTCGGCCGGGGACGATGAGGTGGGGTAGTCATGAACGCGCCGTACGACGGTGACCGCGGTCAGGGCGCGGGCGGTGACCCGGCAGGCTCGTTCCCGCCGCAGCAGCCCTCGTCCGACCCGTATGCGCAGGACCCCTACGTGGGGGACGCCTACGTAGGCGACCCCTTCCAGGCGACGCAGGACCTGTCAGCCCAGGACCCGGTGGACGAGGCGCTCTACGACCGCTCGGCGCACCCCCCGCCACCTCCGGGCACCCACCAGGACCCACAACCGCTCTACCAGCAGCCCGCGGCGCCGCTGTACGCCCCCGACCCTCGTATCTGGGCACAGACCCCTCCGCCGGAACCCGAGGGCCCGTCCCGTCATCTGCCGTACGGCGACGACGCACGGACCACGCAGTTCACCGGAGTGGACGACCTGGTGTCCCGGGCCGGCGAGGACAAGCCGGAGCCCGACGCATTCGCACATCTCTTCCGCGACCAGCAGTCCTCGGTGCCGCCGCCCGCCCCCGAACCGGTGCCCGCGACGCCGGCCGCCCCCAAGAAGCCGGCGGGCCGTGCCACCAGCCTGCTGAAGTCCAGCGCCGTGATGGCGGCGGGAACCCTGGTCTCCCGGCTCACGGGATTCGTACGCAGCCTGGTGATCACGGCCGCGCTCGGCGCGGCGCTCCTCGGTGACACCTTCACCGTCGCGTACACCCTGCCGACGATGATCTACATCCTCACGGTCGGCGGCGGTCTCAACTCCGTCTTCGTCCCGCAGCTGGTCCGGGCGATGAAGAACGACGCCGACGGCGGCCAGGCATTCGCCAACCGCCTGCTCACGCTGGTCATGGTGGCGCTCGGCGCGATCGTCGCGGCCGCGGTCTTCGCTGCGCCGCTGCTCATCCGGCTGATGTCGGACACGATCGCCTCCGATCAGGCCGCCAACAGCGTCGCGGTCACGTTCGCCCGCTACTGCCTGCCCACGATCTTCTTCATGGGCATCCACGTGGTCATGGGGCAGATCCTCAACGCCCGCGGCAAGTTCGGCGCGATGATGTGGACCCCGGTCCTGAACAACATCGTCATGATCACCACATTCGGCCTCTTCATCTGGGTCTACGGCACCTCGGCCGAATCCCAGATGGGCGTGCAGACGATCCCGCCGGAAGGCGTCCGGCTGCTCGGCGTGGGAACGCTGCTCGGGCTCGTCGTCCAGGCGCTGGCCATGATCCCGTACCTGCGCGAGACCGGCTTCCGCTTCCGCCCCCGGTTCGACTGGAAGGGCCACGGGCTCGGCAAGACCGTGAAGCTGGCGAAGTGGACCGTGCTCTTCGTCCTCGCGAACCAGGCGGGGGTCCTCGTCGTCACCCAGCTCGCCACCGCTGCCGGAAAGGCCTCCGGTACGGAGGGCGCCGGCTTCATCGCCTACACCAACGCCCAGCTCATCTGGGGCATGCCGCAGGCCATCATCACCGTCTCCGTGATGGCGGCACTGCTGCCCCGCCTCTCGCGCGCCGCACACGACGACGACCCCGGCGCCGTACGCGACGACATCTCCCAGGGCCTGCGCAACTCCGCCGTCGCCATCGTCCCGGTCTCCTTCGCGTTCCTCGCGCTCGGCCTGCCGATGTCCACGCTGCTGTTCGCCTCCACCGGCCTCGATGCGGCCCGGGGCATGGGCTTCATCCTGATGGCCTTCGGCCTCGGCCTCATCCCGTACTCCGTGCAGTACGTGGTACTGCGCGGCTTCTACGCCTACGAGGACACCCGGACCCCCTTCTACAACACGGTCATCGTCGCCGTCGTCAACGCCAGTGCCTCGGTGCTGTGTTACCTGGTGCTGCCCGCCCGGTGGGCCGTCGTCGGCATGGCAGCCTCCTACGGCCTCGCCTACGCCGTAGGTGTGGGTGTCGCCTGGCGGAGGCTCAAGAACCGCCTGGGCGGCGATCTGGACGGCTCTCACGTCATGCGTACCTACGCCCGGCTCTCCATGGCCTCCGTGCCTGCAGCCGTGGCCGGTGGCGCCGTCGCCTACGGGGTCCTCATGGGACTCGGCAGCGGTGCCGGCGGCTCGCTGGTGGCGCTGGTGGCGGGCGGCGTCGCGCTCCTGGGCGTCTTCTTCGTCGCCGCCAGGCGAATGCGCATCGAGGAACTCAACGCCATGGTGGGCATGGTGCGTGGCCGACTCGGCCGCTAGGCCTGCGGAAACGACGCACCACAGGTGGCCTCGAACGAGTCCCGCACAACCATCACCGGACCCCGCGTGTCGTGCATAGCGCCGGACTGTGGGCACAATTGGCATGGCTGTTGGACATGGCGCAACGGATGGGGAGGCAGGAACGACGGTGGCGGAACGTAGCACGGCTGCCGTCGACGTGGCCGACAACGGCGGGGACGAACCGCTGACCGCCAAGGCGGGCAAGGCCACGACCGACGGGGCGGCGGAATCCCAGACGACAAAGTCCCCTACGGCGGACTCCCCCAGCGCAGCGCGGAAGGAGACGCCGGAATCGGACGGTGAACAGCAGGGCGGCGAACCGTCCCCCTCCACACCCGATCTCCACAGCGGCCACAAGCTCGCCAGACGCTACCGGCTCGAGGAGTGCGTCACCCGTCTGGACGGTTTCAGCAGTTGGCGTGCGGTCGACGAGAAACTGCGGCGCGCTGTCGGCGTGCACATCCTTCCCTCCGACCACCCCCGGGCACGCTCCGTCCTGGCAGCGGCCCGTTCCTCGGCGCTCCTGGGCGACCCTCGGTTCGTCCAAGTACTGGACGCCGTCGAGGAGAACGACCTCGTCTACGTCGTGCACGAGTGGCTCCCCGACGCCGTCGAGCTGACCGCCCTGCTGGCCGCCGGACCGTTCGAGCCGCACGACGCCTACCAGCTCGTCGACCAGATCTCCCAGGCCATGGCCGCCGCCCACCGCGAGGGCCTCGCCCATCTGAGGCTCACACCGGGTGCCGTACTGCGGACCTCGACGGGCCAGTACCGGATCCGCGGCCTGGCCGTGAACGCCGCGCTGCGCGGCATCTCCGCCGACGGCCCCCAGCGGGCGGACACCGAAGCGATCGGCGCTCTCCTGTACGCAGCGCTGACTCAGCGCTGGCCCTACGAGAACGATGCCTACGGACTCTCGGGGCTCCCCAAGGGAGTGGGCCTGATCGCCCCCGACCAGGTGCGGGCCGGCGTCCACCGAGGCCTGTCCCAACTCGCCATGCGCGCGCTGATCAACGACGGTGCCACGGCTTCCCGCGAGGAACCGCCGTGCACCACACCCGATGAACTGGCCAAGGCCGTCGCCGCGATGCCGCGCATCCGCCCGCCGGAGCCGGTCTTCGCCGCACCTCCCGAGTACCAGCGCACCACGTACCAGCAGGTCAGTCACGGAAGGCCGGCAACCAGGCCGGGTGCTCCCGCCACCACCCAGCCGGCACCCACTCCGCCCCCGCCCCTGCAGACCCGTACCGGCAAGGCCCTCAAGTGGGCCGTGTCCGCGCTGCTCATCGCGGCGCTCGGTCTCGGCAGCTGGCAGATCGCCGACAGGCTGCTGGACGACCGCAACGCCAAGGAAGGGCCCAAGACGTCGGAGACCGGAGCCCCGGATGGAAACGACAAGCCCAAGGCACCCGTGCCCCTGGCGATCCAGGACGCTCAGGAGTACGCGCCGGACGGCAGGCCCCAGAACGCGGCCAAGGTCGACGCCACCTACGACGACGACTCCACGAGCGACTGGCGCACCGGATACTTCGTGGACGGTCCGGACCTGGTGCCCTCCGTCAAGGAGGGTGTGGGCATCGTCTACGACCTCGGGTCCGACAAGGAGATCTCCGGTGCTTCCATAGCGTTGCGCTACGACGGCAACCACACCACCATGACTCTCTACGCGGTCGACTCCCTGTCGCCGTCCGGCTCCGTCGACTCGATGGAGAGGATCGCCACCGGGCAGACCAACGGATCCGACCTCACACTGACGGCCCGGAAGCCGGTCAAGAGCCGGTACGTGCTGCTGTGGATGACCGCGATGCCCTACTCGCCGCAGGACGGGTACAACGGCGCCGGACACAAGCAGGGCATCGAGGACGTGAAGTTCACCGGCTGACGGACAGACGCACCGACGAAGGGGAGGGGGTTCACCGTTGGACAAGGCGACGCTCGGCGACGCAAGCGACCAGGATCTGCTGGCACGCCATGTCGACGGTGACCCCGATGCCTTCGGTGAGCTCGTCCGGCGCCACCGAGACAGGCTGTGGGCCGTCGCCCTGCGCACCCTGGGGGACCGCGAGGAGGCGGCCGATGCCGTCCAGGACGCCCTGGTCTCGGCCTTCCGGGCGGCCCACACCTTCCGGGGCCAGTCCGCCGTCACCACATGGCTGCACCGCATCACCGTCAACGCATGCCTCGACCGAGTCCGGAAGGCCGCCTCCCGCAGGACCTCGCCCGTCGACGACACGGAGCGCCTCGAGCAGCTCCTGGAGCCGCACGAGTCGGCTGAAGCCCCCGCCGAGCGTCATGATCTTCATCGCGAGCTGATTGCCGCCCTCGCGAAACTGCCGGTGGACCAGCGCGCCGCCCTGGTGCTCGTCGACATGCAGGGCTACGCGGTCGCGGAAGCAGCGCGCGTGCTGGACGTGCCGACGGGAACGGTGAAGAGCCGCTGTGCCCGGGGCAGGGCCCGCCTCCTTCCCATGCTCACGCATCTGCGTGGTCAGGCCGGGGATAACAGCGACCTCGGCCTGGGAAGGAACCGGACGCCGGGGACATCCGTCCCACCGGCGTCGGGACCAAGAGAAACAGGGCCGAGTGACCCTGCGGCAGTGAAGGGCGGAGGTGGGCGCGCGTGACATCCTCGACCGACACGAATGGGCACCCGGACGTCTCGGAGATCTCCGACCTCACCGAAGGCCTTCTGCCGGCCTCCCGTACGGCGGAGGTGCGGCGGCACCTCGACGACTGCGTGCTCTGCTCGGACGTGCAGACGTCTCTCGAGGAGATCCGCGGCCTGCTCGGCACGCTGCCCGGCCCTCCGCGCATGCCGGCCGACATCGCCGGCCGCATCGATGCCGCTCTGGCTGCGGAAGCGCTGCTCGACTCCACCACCGGTGGCGAGACGGACCATGTTTCACGTGAAACAGTGCCCCGTCCTCTCACCGCGGAGCCGGTGTCCCCGCCCGCCCGGCCGGCAGGGCACCCTCGAGCAGCGACCGGTCCGGGGCGAGTGGGCAGGACACGTCGCCGACGCACCACCGTCCTCAGTGCCGTCCTCGGCGCTGCCGCCGTGGGGGTGAGTGTGATGTTCCTCCAGTCGGCGCAGACAGGCTCTGGCAATGACGCCGCCACGGCGCAGAAGGAGGCGAGCGTGAGCACCGCGGCACGTGATGGTGCGCAGTTCTCCGGCAGCGCCCTCGACGACCGTGTGCGTTCCCTGCTGGCAACCGGACCGACGCAGAAAGCCGAGCCCAGGATCGAGAAGGCGCCTTCCCTGGAAAGCGGTCCTACGACTGTCTCCCCCAAGAGCAGCCCGGACGCATCCGTACCCGGCTGCATCCGGCAGGGGACAGGACGGACCGACACACCGATCGCCGTCGAGCAGGGGACGTACGAAGGCATGAGCGCTTATCTCGTGCTCATGGCACACCCCAAGGACAGCACTCGGGTCGAGGCGTACGTCATCGACGCGGCCTGCGTCGACCGCCCGGCCGTGCCCACGGGCGAACTCCTTCTCAAGCAGTCCTTCCCTCGTCCCTGAGATCCTCCGAGATGTCGCCGGTGCCGCTCCGGTTCCACGGGAATGCACGCCCCGTAGGATCCGTTGGGTGGGGTGAGAGTCCATGAACCCGCCCCGTAGGCAGTAGGCAGTCTGCAGAGACGAGGAAGAAACCCGTGAGCGACGTCCGTAATGTGATCATCATCGGCTCCGGGCCCGCGGGCTATACAGCCGCGCTCTACACCGCGCGAGCCTCGCTTCAGCCGCTGGTGTTCGAGGGCGCAGTCACCGCCGGCGGTGCGCTGATGAACACGACCGATGTGGAGAACTTCCCGGGTTTCCGCGACGGCATCATGGGGCCTGACCTCATGGACAACATGCGGGCCCAGGCAGAGCGTTTCGGCGCCGAACTCGTCCCCGACGACATCGTGTCGGTCGACCTCACGGGCGACATCAAGACCGTGACCGACACCGCCGGAACCGTGCACCGCGCCAAGGCCGTGATCGTCACCACCGGATCGCAGCACCGCAAGCTCGGACTGCCCAACGAGGATGCGCTGTCCGGCCGCGGGGTCTCCTGGTGCGCGACCTGTGACGGCTTCTTCTTCAAGGACCAGGACATCGCCGTCGTCGGCGGTGGCGACACCGCGATGGAGGAGGCCACCTTCCTCTCCCGCTTCGCCAAGTCCGTCACGATCATCCACCGCCGCGACACGCTGCGGGCCTCCAAGGCCATGCAGGAGCGTGCCTTCGCCGACCCGAAGATCTCCTTTGCCTGGAACAGCGAGGTCGCGGAGATCCATGGCGACCCGAAGCTCTCGGGTCTGACCCTGAACAACACGAAGACGGCCGAGAAGTCCCCGCTTGCGGTGACCGGCCTCTTCATCGCGGTGGGCCACGACCCCCGGACCGAGCTGTTCAAGGGCCAGCTCGAGCTGGACGGCGAGGGCTACCTCAAGGTCGATGCCCCTTCGACCCGCACCAACCTCACCGGTGTCTTCGCCGCCGGTGACGTCGTCGACCACACCTACCGTCAGGCGATCACTGCCGCGGGCACCGGCTGCGCTGCCGCTCTGGACGCCGAGCGCTTCCTCGCCGCGCTCTCGGACAGCGAGAAGGCTGCCGAGCCCGAGAAGACCCCCGTGGTCTGACCCCCGGATCCCACTCCCTCACACCCCGCAGAAAGTTAGGAGGCCGCCGTGGCCGGCGCCCTGAAGAACGTGACTGACGACTCCTTCGAGGAGGACGTCCTCAAGAGCGACAAGCCCGTACTGGTGGACTTCTGGGCCGCCTGGTGCGGTCCCTGCCGCCAGATCGCGCCGTCTCTCGAGGCCATCGCGGCCGAGCACGGCGACAAGATCCAGGTCGTGAAGCTCAACATCGACGAGAACCCGGCCACCGCAGCCAAGTACGGCGTCATGTCGATCCCGACGCTGAACGTCTACCAGAACGGTGAGGTCGCCAAGACCATCGTCGGTGCCAAGCCGAAGGCCGCGATCGTGCGCGACCTCGAGGGCTTCATCGGAGAGTAGGCACGGCTCCACCGTTTCACGTGAAACACGAATGGGCCCGTCCCCCGAGGGGGCGGGCCCATTCGTCTGCCTGGCCCTTCGTCGACCGGTGCCTCTGCGTCGTCCGGTCCCTTCCTCTGCCGGGTCAGAGCGGCCGCAGCGCCGGTTCCTTCTGCACAGCTCCCAGAAGTCGGTCCAGCGCGAGCTCCACATCCTCTTTCCAGGAGAGCGTCGTCCGCAGCTCCAACCGCAGACGCGGATACGTCGGGTGCGGTCGTACGGTCTTGAAGCCGACCGCGAGAAGATGGTCGGCCGGCAGCACGCAGGCCGGCTCCTTCCACCGGGCGTCGCCGAATGCCTCGATGGCACGGAACCCCCGGCGCAGCAGATCCTTGGCGACCGTCTGCACAATGACCCGGCCGAGCCCCTGCCCCTGATAGCCGGGCATGACCCACGCGGTCATCAACTGCACCGCGTCCGCTGACACGGGACTGGTGGGAAAGGCCATGGAACGGGGCACGTAGGCCGGCGGAGCGTAGAGGACGAAGCCGACAGGAACGTCGTCGACGTAGACCACCCGCCCGCAGGAGCCCCACTCGAGGAGCACGGCCGAGATCCATGCCTCCTTCTCGAGCTCGGGTGTTCCGGCCTTTACCGCGGCCTCACCGCTGACCGGGTCGAGTTCCCAGAAGACGCACGCCCGACAGCGCTTGGGAAGGTCCGAAAGGTTGTCCAGCGTGAGCGGTACGAGCCGACGCCCCATGGAGGCCGTTCCTCTCTTCCCTCGTCTGCCGCGCTGCGGGCGACCGCCAGCGCGCTCCTCTCGAGGAGCAGGCTGCTGACGAAGCCGCCCACCGCCCCGAGCCCGAGGCCTGCTGTCACCAGTTGGCCGCAGCTCACCGATCGCATGACCGTCGCCTTCTCTCCGAAGTGGCTCAAGGTGGATGCGTTCATACCAGAACGCATCGTATCCACCCAGCCCCGGCATGGATACCGCACCACGGCAAAGGGCGGGTGGTGTTCCGAAGTCCGGAACACCACCCGCCCTGTCGACAGCGACGAACGAAAACTCAGACGTCCTCGTCCTCTGCAGGGTCCTCGCCGAGGCCCTTCTCCAGAACACGCCCCTCACCGGGTGCCAGGGTGCCGAGAATGCGCTCGAGATCATCCATAGAGGCGAACTCGACGACGATCTTTCCCTTCTTCTGGCCCAGGTCGACCTTCACGCGCGTCTCGAAACGGTCGGAGAGCCGCGAGGCAAGATCCGAAAGCGCCGGGGACAGCCGGGTGCCGGCTCGGGGACCCTTCGGCTTGGGCGCGCTCTCGGGGTTCGAATTGAGCAGCGTCACGATCTCCTCGACCGCCCGGACCGACAGGCCTTCCGCGACGATCCGGTGCGCCAGCCGATCCTGCTCCTCCGAGTCGTCGACGGAGAGCAGAGCACGAGCATGACCGGCAGAGAGCACGCCCGCGGCAACCCGGCGCTGAACCGGAGGGGAAAGCCGCAGTAGCCGAAGCGTGTTGGACACCTGGGGACGAGAACGGCCGATCCGGTCGGCCAGTTGGTCGTGCGTGCAGTTGAAGTCCTTGAGCAGCTGGTCGTAGGCGGCCGCCTCTTCCAGCGGATTCAACTGGGCCCGGTGCAGATTCTCCAGGAGAGCGTCCAGCAGCAGCTTCTCGTCGTCGGTGTCCCGGACGATCGCGGGGATCCGCTCGAGTCCCGCCTCCCGGCACGCGCGCCAACGACGCTCGCCCATGATGAGTTCGTAGCGTTCCGGCGCCAGTTGACGGACGACGACCGGCTGGAGAAGTCCCACTTCCTTGATGGAGGTGACGAGTTCCGCCAGGGCGTCCTCGTCGAAGACCTCACGCGGCTGGCGCGGGTTCGGGCTGATCGCATCGAGTGGCACCTCGGCGAAGTGGGCGCCTGCCGGGGCGCTCACCTGTGCCGAAGCAGCCTCCCCCTCTGGTGAGGGGCTGGTTGCCTCGGGCGCGGCTGCTGCGGCCGGCAGCGTGGCGACCTTGGCCGCCGCCACCCCCCTCTCCGCAGTCAGCACGGGAGACACACCCGGAGAGGTCGACGCTCCCTGGGAGTTCGGCTGCTTCTCCTGCGGAGCGGCAGGAATCAGCGCACCGAGCCCACGCCCCAATCCTCTACGTCGCTCGCTCACTGGATCCCCTCCGACACGTTCTGCTGGCTGTTCCGACCCGTGTGGGCATGCTGCGGGTCGTAGCGGACACCGACCCCACGCAGAGCGATCTCACGGGCTGCTTCGAGATACGACAGGGAGCCACTGGACCCTGGATCATAGGTCAGTACCGTCTGCCCGTAGCTCGGCGCCTCCGAAATACGCACCGAGCGCGGGATGCTCGTGCGCAGGACCTCCTCGCCGAAGTGGCTGCGCACCTCCTCCGCCACCTGCGAGGCGAGCCTGGTCCTGCCGTCGTACATGGTGAGCAGGATGGTGGAGACATGCAGCGTGGGGTTGAGGTGGCCACGCACCAGGTCCACGTTACGCAGCAGCTGACCGAGCCCTTCCAGCGCGTAGTACTCGCACTGGATGGGGATCAGTACCTCCGCACCGGCCACGAGGGCATTGACCGTCAGCAGGCCCAGCGACGGGGGACAGTCGATGAGGATGTAGTCCAGCGGCTGCTCGTAGGCCTGGATGGCCCGCTGCAGTCTGCTCTCCCGCGCCACCAGCGACACCAGCTCGATCTCCGCACCGGCGAGATCGATGGTGGCGGGGGCGCAGAAGAGTCCTTCGACGTCCGGGACCGGCTGGACCACTTCGGAGAGAGGCTTGCTCTCCACCAGGACGTCGTAGATCGAGGGAACTTCGGCATGGTGATCGATCCCCAAAGCCGTGGACGCGTTGCCCTGCGGATCCAGATCAATCACCAGCACACGCGCGCCGTGCAACGCGAGCGAAGCGGCGAGGTTGACCGTGGTGGTGGTCTTTCCCACGCCGCCCTTCTGGTTGGCGACGACCATGACGCGTGTCTGCTCAGGTCGGGGCAGGCCCTCACCGGCACGCCCCAGCGCCTCCACGGCCAGCTGAGCAGCACGACCGATGGGAGTGTCGTCCATGGGGGGCGGTGTTTCACGTGAAACATCCTCCCCCGCGGACTCGGTACGGGGACCGGGGACCGGATCGGTCATCGGTCCCGCGATGTTGGCGTCGGACCGCAAGGATTCACTCTCCTCGACATCAGGCTCGCAATGAACAGAGCGTGCCATGCTTTCGGGGTCGTGAACCAGCGAGGCCCGTGGTTCTGTGGAGGAATCCACGCCTGTGGACAATTCCGTAGCCCGCAAGAGGGGCTTGCGGCCCTTCGACGGGGCGGCCGCACGGCCGCGGCTGATAATTCCCTGCAGCAGTGAGCGACGTTTCACGTGAAACACGATGCACAAGCCGCATGACCAGACCGGGACGACACTCCGAAATCAGGACGTATGGCTACGTGTATGGCTCAGCGGCGACGGCGGGTCCGACTCGTCCGAGCCGCCTTGGCGCGCTTTGCGGCGAACCTCACACCACCCGGGCTCTCCCCGACCTCGACCCGTACGACAGTGGTCAGCGGATCGACGAGCCCTTCTCCGACCTGAAGGACCGAGGTCTCCACCACACCCAACTTGCTGAGGGCGGCCCTGGCTCCTTGGATCTCCTCCTCTGCCGTGTCGCCCTTGAGCGCCAGCATCTCGCCGTAAGGCCGAAGCAGGGGGACACCCCAGCCGGCCAGCCGGTCCAGCGGGGCCACTGCTCGTGCGGTCACCACGTGCACCGGCGACAGCTTCCCGAGGACCTCCTCGGCCCGGCCCCGCACCACCGTCACATGGTCCAGACCCAGCAGCTCCACCACTTCCTGAAGAAAGTTCGTCCGGCGCAGCAGCGGTTCCAGCAGAGTGATCTTCAGGTCGGGCCGGACCAGGGCCAAGGGGATACCGGGAAGCCCGGCACCGGAGCCGACGTCGCAGACCGTGACACCCTCCGGCACCACTTCGGAGAGGACGGCACAGTTCAGCAGATGCCTCTCCCACAGTCTCGGTACTTCACGCGGCCCGATCAGACCGCGCTTGACCCCGGCGTCCGCGAGCAGCTCCGCGTACCGCACGGCCGCCGGAAAGTACTCACCGAATACCCTCCTCGCCGCCTCGGGCGCCTGGGGAAGCTGTGCTGCCTCCGTCACGAGGACCGTCCTTCCGTACCGCACTGCCGCAATGTGGACTGCGGTGGCTGACTAACAGGCTGACAAAGATCGGCCCCGCCTGCGAACAGACGGGGCCGACAGAACAAAGTGGTCAGGCAGGGAGCACGACGACGAAGCGCTGAGGCTCCTCGCCCTCGGACTCGCTGCGCAGACCCGCCGCCGCGACGGCGTCGTGGACGACCTTGCGCTCGAAGGGCGTCATCGGGTCGAGCTTCACCGGCTCACCGGTGCTCTTCACCTCGGCCGCCGCCTTGGCACCCAGCTCGGCGAGCTCGGTGCGCTTCTTCGCCCGGAACCCCGCGATGTCGAGCATCAGCCGGCAGCGGTCACCCGTTTCCCGGTGCACGGCGAGACGTGTCAGCTCCTGCAGCGCCTCGAGCACCTCACCGTCCCTGCCCACAAGCTTCTGCAGGTCCCGGCTGGCCGTGTCGCTGATGATGGAGACCGCGGCCCGGTCGGCCTCGACGTCCATGTCGATGTCACCGTCGAGGTCGGCGATGTCCAGCAGGCCCTCGAGGTAATCTGCCGCGATCTCCCCTTCCTGCTCGAGGCGGGTCAGGGTGTCGCCACCCTCTGCGGCAGCGGAGATGGTGCCTTCCGTCACGGATGGACTCCTTCTTACTTCTTGGACGACGGGTGCTTGGGCCGCTGCGGGCCCTTGCGCTGTCCCGGCTTGGGCTGGCGTGAGGAACCGGCGGCCTTGCCACCGCCCGTGTTCGGCTTGGCATCACCCTGCGTGGAGCCTGCCCTGGCACGCCCCGCGGCGGGCTTGTCCTTCTCCAGGGACGGCTTCGACGCGGAGCCGGTGCCGCCGGCGGGCTTGTCCGCACCGGTCTGGGTCGTTGCGGCCTGGCGCTTCGCCTTGGTCTGGCGCTTGGGCTGCTGGCGCTTCTGGGCGGCGCCGCCTTCGGCCTCCGCCACGGCGGTGTCGCTCTTGATCACGGTGCCGTCCGCCTGGGCGACGAGGCCGGCCTTGGCGAGACCGGTGATGAACCGGCGCTCGTTGTCGTTGCGGTCCGTGCCCTTGGCCACGATCGCCTGGACGACGGTGCGCTTGCGCCGCGAACGGACCTCACTGTGAGAGGTGACGCTCTTGAGCAGACGCTGCAGGTACTGGTCCTGAGCCTTGCTGCCCGGAGTCGGGTTCTGGTTGATCACGTACATCTGCTGGCCCATGGTCCACACGTTGGTGGTCAGCCAGTAGACGAGGACACCGACGGGGAAGTTGATGCCCATCACGGCGAAGATGACCGGGAAGATGTACATCAGCATCTTCTGCTGCTGCATGTACGGGGTCTTGACCGTGAGGTCGACGTTCTTCTGCATCAGCTGGCGCTGCGTGTAGAACTGCGACGCCGACATCAGGACGATCATGATCGCGGTGACGATGCGCACGTCGGTCAGCGAGGCGTAGAGCGCCTCCACCTTCGCCGGGTCGTCCATGAACTTGGCCGCGATGGGAGCACCGAAGATGTGCGCCTCGCGCGCACTGTTCACGAGGTTCTCGTTGAGCACCCCGATCTCGTCACCCGAGGCGATCTTGCTGAGCACGTGGTACAGCGCGAAGAAGAACGGCGACTGCGCAAGGATCGGAAGGCACGAGGAGAGCGGGTTGGTACCCGTCTCCTTGTACAGCTTCATCATCTCTTCGGACTGACGCTGTCGGTCGTTCTTGTAGCGCTCCTGGATCGCCTTCATCTTCGGCTGGAGCGCCTGCATGTTCCGGGTCGACTTGATCTGCTTCACGAAGAGCGGGATCAGACAGATCCGGATCAGCACCACCAGAGACACGATGGACAGTCCCCAGGCCCATCCCGTGTCAGGGCCGAAGATCGCCCCGTAGAGACTGTGGAACTGAACGATGATCCACGAGACAGGCGTGGTGATAAAACTGAACAGACTGGCAATCGTGTCCACTAATCAGGCTCCTTGAGCATTGGGCGAGGTCTCTGCGGCCGTGCCCTGGGATGCGGAGGCCGGTCCCGGGGCAGGCAGATCAACGGCGGAGTCCCCGCCCTTGCTGTCGCCGCGCAAGGCGTTGCGCAGCATTTCGTGCCACCGCGGGCGCTTGCGCTCGGGCACGTAGTCCACGCCGCCCGGCGACCACGGGTTGCACCGCAGGATGCGCCAGGCGGTCAGCACTGTGCCCTTGACCGCGCCGTGCCGGTCGATGGCCGTGTATCCGTAGTGGGAGCACGACGGGTAGTACCTGCAGACGGGCCCCAGCAGCGGGCTGATCGTCCACTGATAGATCTTGATCAGAGCCAGCAGCGGGTACTTCATCGCGCGCCCCCTCCCAGCAGCCGCTGGAGAGCGGCGTCCAGGTCTCGGGCCAGCTGAGCATGTTCGGCGTCGCCCGCGCCGGGCAGCGCCCGTACGACCACCAGGCTACCGGGGGGCAGCGCGGAGAGCCGATCGCGCATGAGATGGCGCAGTCTCCGCTTGACCTTGTTGCGGACGACGGCGCCGCCCACAGCCTTGCTCACGACGAAACCCGCACACGTCGGGGAGGCGCTCTCCCCAGGCGCGTGCGGGTCCGTTGTGCCGCTGCGAAGGTGGACGACAAGAAGCGGGCGGCCTGCCCTGCGTCCTCGTCGTACCGCAGTCGCGAAGTCCTCGCGCCGCCTCAGCCGGTTCTCGGTAGGCAGCACGTCATGCCCTGTACGCGATCAGGCGGACAGGTTGGCGCGACCCTTGCCACGACGGTTCGCCAGGATGGCGCGACCGGCACGGGTACGCATGCGCAGGCGGAAACCGTGGGTCTTCGCGCGACGACGGTTGTTCGGCTGGAAGGTGCGCTTGCTCACTCGGGGGCTCCAGAAATGATTCGTAGATGGCGGGACATCGCCTGGCTGTCACCGTGCGCCCACGAGTAGCTCGCGATTACGCCCGAGTGCACCGCTTCACAACCACAGATCGTGATCTTTGCCCATCGGAGGCAGGCGGCAGCAGCCATCGACAACTCGACCTGGTCACGGTACGCGGGGCCGCGCCATCCGGTCAAACCGGTCCTGGGCCGTGGTCCACTGTGCACAGGCTGTGGACAACAACTTGAACCACGCGGGTCGCCCTGACTACCGTGACTGAACTCGGATTCTTTTCCTGCCTGTCTTCCCATCCCGTCCCGAGAACCACACATTCGTGGGACCTGTGAGAGAGCGTGCCTTGTGGCTGACGTACCTGCCGATCTTGCCGCAGTGTGGCCACGAGTGCTCGAGCATCTCCTCGACGAGGGCCAGCAGGGCGTCGAGCCGAAGGACAAACAGTGGATCGAGCGCTGTCAGCCGCTCGCCCTGGTCGCCGACACCGCCCTGCTCGCCGTCCCCAACGAATGGGGCAAGAGGGTCCTCGAGGGCCGGCTGGCACCGCTCATCAGCGAGACGCTCAGCCGGGAGTGCGGCCGGCCGATCCGCATCGCGATCACCGTCGACGACTCCGTCGGCGACGGACCCGCCCCGCAGTCGCCGCCCCAGCAGCAGCCCAGGTACCCGGGACCGCAGCACGACGAGCACCGGCAGGGCGACCCCTATGACACGTACGGGCACCGCCCCGGCTCCGACGACGGCCTGCCGACGGCAAGGCCCGCCTATCCCGAGTACCAGCAGCGCCCCGAGCCCGGGGCCTGGCCGCGTACCCAGGAGGACCTGTCGTGGCAGCAGCCGCGCCTCGGCGGCTTCCAGGACCGGGACCCCTATGCCTCTCCCCCGCAGCAGCACGACTACCGGTCTCCGCAGCCGCCGGAACGCCGGCAGTACGAATCCCGCCCGGAGCGTCGCCCCCTGCCCGAGCCGCAGGCCCCGCACCGCGGCGGCCCCTCGGGAGCACCGGGCCCGCTGGGCGCTCAGCCCGCGCCGGCGCCGGGTCCCGGCGAGCCGCATGCCCGTCTCAATCCGAAGTACCTCTTCGACACCTTCGTGATCGGCGCCTCCAACCGCTTCGCACACGCCGCGGCCGTGGCGGTCGCGGAGGCCCCCGCCAAGGCGTACAACCCCCTTTTCATCTACGGGGAGTCGGGCCTCGGCAAGACCCACCTGCTGCACGCGATCGGGCACTACGCCCGCAGTCTCTATCCGGGGACCCGGGTGCGGTACGTGAGCTCGGAGGAGTTCACCAACGAGTTCATCAACTCGATCCGGGACGGCAAGGGCGACACCTTCCGCAAGCGCTACCGGGACGTGGACATCCTTCTCGTCGACGACATCCAGTTCCTGGCGAGCAAGGAGTCGACGCAGGAGGAGTTCTTCCACACCTTCAACACCCTCCACAACGCCAACAAGCAGATCGTCCTGTCCTCCGACCGGCCGCCCAAGCAGCTCATGACGCTGGAGGACCGGCTCCGCAACCGCTTCGAGTGGGGTCTGACGACGGACGTGCAGCCACCGGAGCTGGAGACGCGTATCGCGATCCTCCGGAAGAAGGCCGTCCAGGAGCAGCTCAACGCCCCTCCGGAGGTCCTGGAGTTCATCGCCTCCCGGATCTCGCGCAACATCCGGGAGCTCGAGGGCGCGCTGATCCGTGTGACGGCGTTCGCGTCCCTCAACCGGCAGCCCGTGGACCTCGGACTCACCGAGATCGTCCTGAAGGACCTGATCCCCGGTGGGGAGGACGCCGCGCCGGAGATCACGGCGAGCGCCATCATGGCGGCCACCGCCGACTACTTCGGTCTCACGGTGGAGGACCTCTGCGGCTCGTCCCGCAGCCGGGTCCTGGTGACGGCCAGGCAGATCGCCATGTATCTGTGCCGGGAGCTGACCGACCTGTCGCTGCCGAAGATCGGTGCGCAGTTCGGCGGCCGTGACCACACGACGGTGATGCACGCGGACCGGAAGATCCGTGCGCTGATGGCCGAGCGGCGCTCCATCTACAACCAGGTCACCGAGCTCACCAACCGCATCAAGAACGGCTGACGGGGCCGGCCGTCACAGCCTTCGAGGGCGCCCCGGGACACGTTCCGGGGCGCCCTCGGCCGTTTCCCCGCGCAGGCTGTGTTCGAATGCGAGTGGCCGTCGAGCGGTTCTCCACAGATGTGGGAAGGATCTTCCTTCCACAGCCTGGGGACCGTGAAGTTGTCCAGAATCGGTCCACAGGCGCACCGGTGGACAGGCGGTCGCCCCAGGTCAGTGCCTTGGGGAATTGTGGCCAACCGGACTCCACAGCCTGTGGACACGGAAACCGTCCACAGGCTGTGATCAACGTTGTCCACCGGCGGCCCACAGGCAGCGGCCCATTGCCCACAGCTTCTCCACACCCCTGTCCACTGTTCGGCAACGAAACACGCCCGCTCACCGCGTCGAGTGAAAGCCGTCACACCAAGGAGCTCGGTTGGCCTGTGGGGAACATGGGTAAAGCTGGGGACGGCACTGGGGAGAAGTGCCCCCTGGCTGTGCATCGGGTGTGCAGAACTTTCCGGCGTCCACAGAAACCTCGGGTTGTCCACGGGCACCACCCACAGGCGCGGTGGACAAAAAAGTGGGTCTGACCTGCGTGGACGACGTTATCCACGGTTTCCACAGGCCCTACTACTACTCCCACTCAGAGTTAGCCCGGAATTCGCCTCGAAGAGGGCCCTGTGCACAACTCGAGCCCGGACCGCCGGGTGCCGCTCGGAGCGACTTGACCCCGACCCGCACCGGCTGTCGGCGCGGTACGTCAGACTGGTCTCCGGCATCAAGCCGACGACGAAGTCCAGCAGGGCGGCAACAGCAGGAGGCGGTTCGGGTGAAGATCCGGGTGGAGCGCGATGTACTCGCGGAGGCGGTGGCCTGGGTGGCCCGCAGCCTCCCGGCCCGCCCGCCGGCGCCCGTTCTCGCGGGCCTTCTCCTGAAGGCGGAGGACGGCGCGGTCAGCTTCTCGAGCTTCGACTACGAGGTCTCGGCGCGAGTCTCGGTGGAGGCAGAGGTCGACGAGGACGGCACCGTCCTGGTCTCCGGCCGTCTGCTCGCCGACATCTGCCGCGCCCTGCCCAACCGGCCGGTCGAGATTTCCACAGACGGTGTACGGGCGACCGTGGTCTGCGGCTCCTCCCGGTTCACCCTCCACACCCTGCCTGTGGAGGAGTACCCGGCCCTGCCGCAGATGCCGACCGCCACCGGCACCGTGCCCGGCGAGGTCTTCGCCTCCGCTGCGGCGCAGGTCGCCATCGCCGCCGGCCGCGACGACACCCTCCCGGTGCTGACCGGTGTGCGGATCGAGATCGAGGGCGACACCGTCACCCTCGCCTCGACCGACCGCTACCGCTTCGCGGTCCGCGAGTTCCTCTGGAAGCCCGAGAACCCGGACGCCTCCGCTGTCGCCCTGGTGCCCGCCAAGACGCTGCTGGACACCGCCAAGGCGCTCACCAGCGGTGACACGGTCACCCTGGCCCTGTCCGGCTCCGGCGCCGGTGAGGGTCTGATCGGCTTCGAGGGCGCCGGCCGGCGGACCACGACGCGCCTGCTCGAGGGCGACCTGCCCAAATACCGCACCCTGTTCCCGACGGAGTTCAACTCGGTGGCCGTCATCGAGACCGCGCCGTTCGTCGAGGCCGTCAAGCGTGTGGCCCTCGTCGCCGAGCGGAACACCCCGGTGCGGCTCAGCTTCGAGCAGGGCGTGCTGATCCTCGAGGCCGGTTCCAGCGACGACGCACAGGCTGTGGAGCGGGTGGACGCGCAGCTGGAAGGTGACGACATCTCGATCGCCTTCAACCCGACGTTCCTGCTGGACGGCCTGAGTGCGATCGACTCGCCCGTCGCCCAGCTGTCGTTCACCACCTCCACCAAGCCGGCGCTGCTGAGCGGCAGGCCCGCCGTGGACGCGGAGGCGGACGAGGCCTACAAGTACCTGATCATGCCGGTGAGGCTGAGCGGCTGAGCAGCGGCTTGTGAGCGCGTGACCCCACAGGTGTGCACCCGTGCCCGGGCGTAGGCTCGGACACGGGTAGGTACTGCACACAACGATTGAGGAATCATCTGATGGAGCTCGGTCTCGTCGGTCTCGGCAAGATGGGCGGCAACATGCGCGAGCGCATCCGCCGCGCCGGCCACACCGTCGTCGGTTACGACCGCAACCCGGACCTCGCTGATGTCCACAGCCTTGAGGAGCTTGTGGGCAAGCTCAAGGGCCCGCGGGTCGTCTGGGTCATGGTCCCGGCCGGTGCCGCGACGCAGTCCACGATCGACGAGCTGGCCGAGCTGCTCTCCCCGGGCGACGTGGTCGTCGACGGCGGCAACTCCCGTTGGACCGACGACGAGAAGCACGCCGTCGAGCTGGGCCTCAAGGACATCGGCTTCGTCGACTGCGGCGTCTCCGGTGGCGTGTGGGGCCTGGAGAACGGCTACGCCCTGATGTACGGCGGCACCGCGGAGAACGTCGCCAAGGTCCAGCCGATCTTCGACGCTCTCAAGCCCGAGGGCGAGTTCGGGTCGGTCCACGCGGGCAAGGTGGGCGCCGGCCACTTCGCGAAGATGGTCCACAACGGCATCGAGTACGCGATGATGCAGGCCTACGCCGAGGGCTGGGAGCTCCTGGAGAAGGTCGACTCGGTCACCGATGTGCGCGAGGTCTTCCGGTCCTGGCAGGAGGGCACGGTCATCCGTTCCTGGCTGCTCGACCTCGCGGTCAACGCGCTGGACGAGGACGAGCACCTGGAGCAACTGCGCGGTTATGCACAGGACTCCGGTGAGGGCCGGTGGACCGTGGAGGCCGCCATCGACAACGCCGTCCCGCTGCCCGCGATCACCGCGTCGCTGTTCGCACGTTTCGCGTCCCGCCAGGACGACTCCCCGCAGATGAAGATGATCGCGGCGCTGCGCAACCAGTTCGGCGGGCACGCGGTGGAGAGCAAGAAGTAGTCAGAAGGCTGTGCACCGCGGTGCACAGCCATGCCGGGGGAAGGTCGGCGCACACCATGCACGTCACGCATCTGTCGCTGGCCGACTTCCGCTCGTACGCCCGGGTCGAGGTCCCTCTCGATCCGGGCGTCACCGCTTTCGTGGGGGCGAACGGGCAGGGCAAGACGAATCTCGTCGAGGCCGTGGGCTATCTCGCCACCCTGGCCAGCCATCGTGTCTCCTCGGACGCGCCGCTGGTGCGGATGGGGGCCGACCGGGCGGTGATCCGGGCCGCCGTCACCCAGGGCGAACGCTCGCAGCTGGTCGAGCTCGAGCTGAACCCGGGCAAGGCGAACCGGGCGCGGATCAACAGGTCCTCGCAGGTCAGACCCCGTGACGTGCTGGGCATAGTGCGCACCGTGCTCTTCGCCCCGGAGGACCTGGCGCTGGTGAAGGGCGACCCCGGCGAACGCAGGCGCTTTCTGGACGAGCTCGTCACGGCGCGCTCGCCGCGGATGGCGGGCGTGCGCTCGGACTACGAGCGGGTGCTCAAGCAGCGGAACACGCTGCTCAAGTCGGCGGCGATGGCCCGGCGGCACGGAGGCCGCGGCATGGACCTCTCGACGCTCGACGTCTGGGACCAGCACCTGGCGCGCGCGGGTGCCGAGGTGACCGCCCAGCGGCTGGACCTGATCGCCGCCCTGCAGCCCCTGGCCGACAAGGCGTACGAGGCGCTCGCGCCGGGAGGCGGGCCGGTTCAGCTGGAGTACCGTTCCTCCGCCGGACCGGCGGGGGAGACGCACAGCCGCGAGTCGCTGTTCGAGCAGCTGAAAGCGGCGCTGGCCGAGGTGCGCAAGCAGGAGATCGAACGAGGAGTGACCCTCGTCGGCCCGCACCGTGACGAGCTGGTCCTGAAGCTCGGGCAGCTGCCCGCCAAGGGATACGCGAGCCACGGCGAGTCCTGGTCGTACGCGCTGGCGCTTCGGCTGGCCTCCTACGATCTGCTGCGGGCCGAGGGCAACGAGCCCGTGCTCGTCCTCGACGACGTCTTCGCCGAGCTGGACGCCCGGCGACGGGAGCGGCTGGCCGAGCTGGTGGCCCCCGGGGAGCAGGTGCTGGTGACCGCGGCGGTCGACGACGACGTACCCGCCGTGCTGGCGGGGGCGCGGTACGAGGTCTCCGGCGGATCGGTGGAGCGGGTATGACCGGCGAGGGTGCGCAGCGGCCGGCCGGGCCGCAGGGCGAGGCAGCCTCCGAGGCGTCGGGTGTGGACCTGGCGCGCGTGGCGCTGCGTGCCGCGAAGGAGCAGGCCAAGGCCAGGGGCGCGGCGGCGCAGCAGAAGAAGCAGGCCAGACGCGGCGGCGGGCTGCGCTCCGGGGCGAGGGCGGACGGACGCGATCCGCTGCCCCTGGGGGCGGCGATCAACCGGTTGATCACCGAGCGGGGCTGGGAGACACCGGCCGCCGTCGGCGGGGTGATGGGCCGCTGGCCGCAGATCGTGGGCGAGGATCTG
This sequence comes from Streptomyces peucetius, assembly GCF_025854275.1. NCBI lineage: Bacteria > Bacillati > Actinomycetota > Actinomycetes > Kitasatosporales > Streptomycetaceae > Streptomyces > Streptomyces peucetius. Next base: position 4,056,169 of record NZ_CP107567.1, read on the forward strand.
GCCAATCACTGCGTCCCGCTGCGGTACGACGAGGCCCCGGACGAGCGGCTGCTCACCGTGCAGTGCGACTCGACGGCGTGGGCGACGCAGCTGCGACTGCTGGCCCCACGGCTGGTGGCCCGGCTCAACGAGGACCTCGGGCACGGAACCGTCCGCGCGATCAAGGTGCTGGGCCCCGGGGGGCCGCAGCGCAGGTTCGGTCCCCTGCGGGCACCGGGCAGCACCGGTCCGGGCGACACCTACGGCTGAGGAGCGGACCGCTTTCTGCGATGTCCGTAACAGGAGGATCTGCGTTCCCCGTAACGGGAGGAACCGGACGGGACTGCTGAGGTGTCCCTCACCGTAGCGAGAGGTTGACAGGCCGAAGCGCTCAAAGCCGGTGTGAGCCTCTTGGAGCCCCTTCCCGGATATGGGGAGTCGGACGGTGTTGGTTCAGGGCGCCACAGGCGGACTCAGCTACCGGCAAACCCCCATGAGTGTCAGCGATACCGGTAGACTGGTGGACAGTCCCGCTTCTGTTGCGGGACACGTCGATTAGATGCCGAACGACGCAGCCGCTCCCCGCTTGGCCGGTGGACGGCTCGTGCTGTGCCAGAAAGGGCGCTTCGTGGCCGATTCCGGCAACCCCAACGAGAACACCCCGTCCACCCCTGCCGGTGGGAACGGCGAGGTCACGGCCTCGTACGATGCCAGCGCGATCACCGTCCTCGAGGGTCTGGACGCGGTCCGCAAGCGGCCCGGCATGTACATCGGCTCGACCGGTGAGCGCGGCCTGCACCACCTCGTACAAGAAGTCGTCGACAACTCCGTCGACGAGGCCATGGCCGGGCACGCCGACAGCATCGACGTCACGATCCTCGCCGACGGCGGCGTACGCGTCGTCGACAACGGCCGTGGCATCCCGGTGGGCATCCACCCCGTCGAGAAGAAGCCGGCCGTCGAGGTCGTGCTCACCGTCCTGCACGCGGGCGGCAAGTTCGGCGGCGGCGGCTATGCCGTCTCCGGCGGTCTGCACGGGGTCGGTGTCTCCGTGGTGAACGCGCTGTCCTACAAGCTCGCCGTAGAGATCAGGACGGACGGCTACCGCTGGACGCAGGAGTACAAGTCGGGCGTCCCCACCGCGCCGCTGGAGCGGCACGAGGCCACCATCGAGACCGGCACCTCTGTCACGTTCTGGGCGGACCCCGACGTCTTCGAGACCACGGACTACTCGTTCGAGACGCTCTCGCGCCGCTTCCAGGAGATGGCGTTCCTCAACAAGGGCCTGACCCTGACGCTGACCGACGAGCGCGAGTCGGCCAAGGCCACCGCCGGTGCGGACACGGGCGAGGAGCCGGAGGACATCGAGGAGCCGGCGCGTACGGTCAAGTACCACTACGAGGGCGGCATCGTCGACTTCGTGAAGTACCTGAACTCCCGCAAGGGCGAGCTCATCCACCCCACGGTCATCGACATCGAGTCCGAGGACAAGGAGCGGATGCTCTCCGTCGAGATCGCCATGCAGTGGAACTCGCAGTACACCGAGGGCGTGTACTCCTTCGCGAACACCATCCACACGCACGAGGGCGGTACGCACGAAGAGGGCTTCCGCTCCGCGCTGACGGGCCTGGTGAACCGGTACGCGCGCGAGAAGAAGCTGCTGCGCGAGAAGGACGACAACCTCTCGGGCGAGGACATCCGCGAGGGTCTCACCGCGATCATCTCGGTCAAGCTGGGCGAGCCGCAGTTCGAGGGCCAGACGAAGACCAAGCTGGGCAACACGGAGGCGAAGACCTTCGTGCAGAAGGTCGTCCACGAGACCCTCACGGACTGGTTCGACCGCAATCCGAACGAGGCCGCGGACATCATCCGCAAGGGCATCCAGGCGCAGACGGCGCGCGTCGCGGCCCGCAAGGCCCGTGACCTGACGCGGCGCAAGGGCCTGCTGGAGTCGGCCTCGCTGCCGGGCAAGCTGAGCGACTGTCAGTCGAACGACCCGACGAAGTGCGAGATCTTCATCGTCGAGGGTGACTCGGCCGGCGGCTCGGCCAAGTCCGGCCGCAACCCGATGTACCAGGCCATCCTGCCGATCCGCGGCAAGATCCTGAACGTCGAGAAGGCGCGGATCGACAAGATCCTCCAGAACACCGAGGTGCAGGCGCTGATCTCGGCCTTCGGCACCGGTGTCCACGAGGACTTCGACATCGAGAAGCTCCGCTATCACAAGATCATTCTGATGGCGGACGCCGACGTCGACGGTCAGCACATCAACACCCTGCTGCTCACGTTCCTGTTCCGCTTCATGCGGCCGCTGGTCGAGGCGGGCCACGTCTTCCTCTCTCGCCCGCCGCTGTACAAGATCAAGTGGGGTCGCGACGACTTCGAGTACGCCTACTCGGACCGCGAGCGCGACGCACTGGTGGACCTCGGCAAGCGGGGCGGCAAGCGGATCAGGGAAGACTCGATCCAGCGCTTCAAGGGCCTCGGCGAGATGAACGCCGAGGAGCTGCGCATCACCACCATGGACCAGGACCACCGAGTGCTCGGCCAGGTCACGCTGGACGACGCGGCCCAGGCCGACGACCTGTTCTCGGTGCTGATGGGTGAGGACGTGGAGGCGCGGCGCTCGTTCATCCAGCGCAACGCCAAGGACGTTCGTTTCCTCGACATCTGAGTCGGTCTCAGCTGACCGCACGAAAGGACTGAAGACCAGCAATGGCCGACGAGAACACGACAGTGACGCCCGAAGAGGAGCCCATCGTTCCGGGCGTGGGCATGCGTGTGGAGCCCGTGGGGCTCGAGACCGAGATGCAGCGTTCGTATCTCGACTACGCGATGTCCGTCATCGTCTCGCGTGCGCTGCCCGACGTGCGGGACGGCCTCAAGCCCGTCCACCGCCGCGTGCTGTACGCGATGTACGACGGCGGATACCGGCCCGAGAAGGGCTTCTACAAGTGCGCCCGCGTCGTCGGCGACGTCATGGGCACCTACCACCCGCACGGTGACACCTCGATCTACGACGCCCTGGTCCGCCTGGCCCAGCACTGGTCGATGCGCATGCCGCTGGTGGACTCCAACGGCAACTTCGGTTCTCCGGGCAACGACCCGGCCGCCGCCATGCGGTACACCGAGTGCAAGATGATGCCGCTGGCCATGGAGATGCTCCGGGACATCGACGAGGAGACCGTCGACTTCCAGGACAACTACGACGGCCGCAACCAGGAGCCGACGGTCCTGCCGGCGCGCTTCCCGAACCTGCTGATCAACGGCAGCGCCGGTATCGCCGTCGGTATGGCCACCAACATCCCGCCGCACAACCTCCGCGAGGTCGCGGCCGGCGCGCAGTGGGCGCTGGAGCACCCCGAGGCCTCGCACGAGGAGCTGCTCGAGGCGCTGATCGAGCGGATCAAGGGCCCGGACTTCCCGACCGGCGCGCTGGTGGTGGGCCGCAAGGGCATCGAGGAGGCGTACCGCACCGGTCGCGGCTCCATCACGATGCGGGCGGTCGTCGAGGTCGAGGAGATCCAGAACCGCCAGTGCCTGGTGGTCACGGAGCTGCCCTACCAGGTGAACCCGGACAACCTCGCGCAGAAGATCGCCGACCTGGTGAAGGACGGCAAGATCGGCGGCATCGCCGACGTCCGTGACGAGACGAGTTCGCGCACCGGCCAGCGTCTGGTGATCGTGCTGAAGCGCGACGCCGTCGCCAAGGTCGTGCTGAACAACCTGTACAAGCACACCGACCTGCAGACGAACTTCGGCGCCAACATGCTGGCGCTCGTCGACGGAGTGCCGCGCACCCTGTCGCTGGACGCGTTCATCCGCCACTGGGTGACGCACCAGATCGAGGTCATCGTCCGGCGCACCAGGTTCCGGCTGCGCAAGGCGGAGGAGCGGGCGCACATCCTGCGCGGTCTGCTCAAGGCGCTGGACGCGATCGACGAGGTCATCGCGCTGATCCGGCGCAGCGACACGGTCGACGTCGCCCGAGAGGGCCTGATGGGCCTGCTCGAGATCGACGAGATCCAGGCCAACGCCATCCTCGAGATGCAGCTGCGCCGGCTGGCCGCCCTGGAGCGCCAGAAGATCGTGCAGGAGCACGACGAACTCCAGGCGAAGATCAACGAGTACAACGCGATCCTCGCCTCGCCCGAGAAGCAGCGCGGGATCGTCAGCGAGGAACTGGCCGCGCTCGTCGAGAAGTACGGCGACGACCGGCGCTCCAAGCTGGTGCCCTTCGACGGTGACATGTCCATCGAGGACCTGATCGCCGAGGAGGACATCGTCGTCACGATCACGCGTGGCGGCTATGTGAAGCGCACGAAGACCGACGACTACCGCTCCCAGAAGCGCGGCGGCAAGGGTGTGCGCGGCACGAAGCTGAAGGAAGACGACATCGTCGACCACTTCTTCGTCTCCACCACCCACCACTGGCTGCTGTTCTTCACCAACAAGGGCCGGGTCTACCGGGCCAAGGCGTACGAGCTCCCCGACGCCGGCCGCGATGCGCGCGGTCAGCACGTCGCCAACCTGCTCGCCTTCCAGCCGGACGAGCAGATCGCCGAGATCCTGGCGATCCGCGACTACGAGGCAGTGCCGTACCTGGTCCTCGCCACCAAGGGCGGTCTGGTGAAGAAGACGCCCCTGAAGGACTACGACTCCCCCCGTTCCGGCGGCGTCATCGCGATCAACCTCCGGGAGACGGAGAGTGGCGAGGACGACGAACTGATCGGCGCGGAGCTCGTGTCCGCACAGGACGATCTGCTGCTCATCAGCAAGAAGGCACAGTCCATCCGCTTCACCGCGACGGACGACGCGCTGCGCCCGATGGGACGTGCGACATCCGGCGTCAAGGGGATGAGTTTCCGCGAGGGCGACGAACTGCTCTCGATGAATGTCGTCCGGCCCGGTACGTTCGTGTTCACTGCCACAGACGGCGGGTACGCGAAGCGGACCGCTGTCGACGAGTACCGCGTCCAGGGCCGCGGCGGTCTGGGTATCAAGGCCGCCAAGATCGTGGAGGACCGTGGGTCCCTCGTCGGGGCGCTGGTGGTCGAGGAGACCGACGAGATCCTCGCCATCACCCTTGGCGGCGGTGTGATTCGTACGCGAGTCAACGAAGTCAGGGAGACGGGCCGTGACACCATGGGCGTCCAACTGATCAACCTGGGCAAGCGCGATGCCGTCGTCGGCATCGCTCGTAACGCCGAGGCCGGTCGTGAGGCCGAAGAGGTCGAAGGGACCGAGGAGGCCGACGCAGTGCCGGCCGAGGCGGCAGCCGAGGGCACACAGTCCTCGGCCGGGGAGCACGAGGAGTAGAGCGTGAGTGGAGCCACGGGCGCCGGATCGACCGCAGCCGGAGCGAACGGTGCCCGTGGCCCTGCCACGGACTCCCAGGGGGCCACAGTGACGGACACCCGGGGGCAGCAGCCCCCGTACCAGATGTACGGCGGCGACCAGCCTGCCCCGCAGCAGGTCGGCCAGCCGTACCACCCTCCGCAGGCGTATCCCTCGCCTGGCGGGACTCAGGGCGGACAGCAGCGGACCGGCCAGGAAGCGGGCGCGGCGGTGCGCCGGCCCCGCACAGGGGCCCGTACGACGCCGCGTACGCGCAAGGCACGGCTTCGGGTGGCCAAGGCCGACCCGTGGTCCGTGATGAAGGTCAGCTTCCTGCTGTCCATCGCGCTGGGCGTGTGCACGGTGGTCGCCGCCGCCGTGCTGTGGATGGTCATGGACGCGATGGGCGTCTTCTCGACCGTCGGCGGAACGATCAGCGAGGCGACCGGCTCGAACGAGGGCAACGGCTTCGATCTCCAGTCGTTCCTCTCGCTGCCGCGGGTGCTCATCTTCACCTCGGTCATCGCGGTGATCGATGTGGTGCTGGCCACAGCGCTGGCAACGCTCGGAGCCTTCATCTACAACCTCTCCGCCGGTTTTGTGGGCGGTGTCGAGCTCACGCTCGCCGAGGACGAGTAGCGCCGCGGAGGGATCTCGAGGATTCCGATTTTGGCGCTGCACCGCGGGTGCGCTAATCTTCAGAGGTCAGCGCGCAGCGCGGAGGGGCTATAGCTCAGTTGGTTAGAGCGCATCCCTGATAAGGATGAGGCCACAGGTTCAAATCCTGTTAGCCCCACAGTGACGTCAGGCCCGGCCGGAGATTCTCCGGCCGGGCCTGACGCTTTTGTCGGCCACCGGAGTTGGCGCGTGGCACGAGGCGGGTGCCGCTGGATGTAGGTCACCGATCGGTATCGGTCGGTGTGTATAGTCGGGCGCCAGAAGTCCTCATACGTCAAGGAAAGACGAGGTCGCGCGGTGAAGAAGCTCCTCCTGGTCGCACTGGCCGCCATCGGCGGGCTCCTCGTGTACCGCCAGATCCAGGCGGATCGCGCCGAGCAGGATCTGTGGACGGAGGCGACCGACTCCGTGCCCGCAGGTTCGGGTGTGTGAGACGCAGCGTTTCTTGGACATGGGCCCCGGTCGCGGAAGCGGCCGGGGCTCTGTGCTGTCCAGGGGCAGGGCTGTGTTCGCTTCAGTGAATCATTTGCTTGCTGAAGCAAATATCCCAGGGGTTCGGTGCGCGCCGCTGAAGGGGGGCAGCGTCGCGTGGCGGACAAGGAGGGCGATTCGCCCGCGCGCGCAGACAGCGGTGGGGCGGCCGGGGCAGGATGGCACAGGGCCCTCCGGCTACCCGGCGGACTCGTCGACCACAAGGAGAAGCGCGTGAAGAGGCAGCGCGGCAGGGGCCGGGTGGCGCTGGCCGCAGTGGCGGCGGCGTGCGCGGTGGCCACGCTGCCGGGGCAGTCGTGGGCGGCCGGCGAGCCCAGTCCGTACGTCTTCGACAGTGAGGCGAAGCCGGTACAGGGCACCCCGGTCAACATCAACGGCCCGGAGCTGACAGCCGGTTCGGTGTACAGGGATGCCATCGAGCCGGGTGAGAAGCGCTACTACCGCATCGACCTGGACGACAAGTCCAACGCCTATGTGTCCGCCGTGGCCGTCCCCAAGCTGGGGACGACGGTCGGTTACCCGGACAAGCTCGAGGTGGGCATCGAGGACAACTCGGGGTCGGAGTGCAGTGGCGGCGAGGCCGAGTTCGGTTCCGCGTCCTATGCCCGGCCGGTGGCCGACTACGCGAGTCGGCGGATCGAGAAGGACGACAGCACGTGCCAGCAGGCGGGTGCGTACTACGTCGTGCTGGAGCGGTCCGGCGACGACAAGTCCACGCCCGAGCCCTGGGACGTGGAGCTCCGTTTCGCCGTCGAGCCGGGGCTGAAGACGGCCGGACCCACGGAGGCTCCCGAGGACTGGCCCTCAGCCTCGCCGCCGGCGCCCGCCGGGGGGTCGCAGAAGCGTCACGGCGGCACCAGCTTCCACGACTCCACGGGCCTCGGCCAGGGGGAGTGGCAGGACAGCATCAAGCCCGGCGAGACGCTCTTCTACCGGGTGCCGGTCGACTGGGGGCAGCAGCTCTTCGTCGGAGCCGACCTCGCCAACAGCCCGAACGCCGAGGGGGCGAAGAGCGTCAGCAACGCCGTGGTGCTCGCGCTCCACAACCCGGCGAGGGGCTTCGTCGCCGACGAGTCGAGCATGTACTACGACGGCAAGCAGAAGACGGTCTCGCTGGACCCGCTGCCGCCCGTGGTGTACGAGAACCGCTACGACTCCGACAACTCGACGTCCGCGATGAGGTTCGCCGGCTGGTACTACCTCTCCGTCACGCTGAACCCGGAGATCGCTGAGGAGTACGGCAAGAGCGCGGTACCGCTGACGCTGCGGGTGAACGTCAAGGGCGAGCCGCAGGCGGCCCCCGCCTACGCCGGCCCGGCCGGCGACTTCACGGTCACCGAGGACGACCGGGAAGCGGCGGAGAGCGGCGAGAAGGCCGAGGCGGCGGCGACGAGCGACACGATGATGGTCGTCGCCGTCGGGGGGATCGGCACGGGGACGATCCTCGTGCTCGGGCTCGGTGTCTGGACGCTGCTCGCCCGGCGCGGTACGCCGCAGAACGCGGAACCGGCATCCTTCTCCGTGCCGGGACAGGCCGGCCCGCAGGGCCCGTCGGGACAGGACGCTGCTCAGGTGTACGGGCAGGGATACGGCCAGGGTTACGGGTACGGGCAGCACCGGCCCCCGCAGGGGCAGTAACGGCCGAGCCGTAGGGATGTGGGCGGGCTCAGACCCGGGTCAGCGCCCAGATCCCCACCGCGAAGCACAGAACAGCGACGAGCAGTACCGGGACCGCGACCTTCGGGGGCGGTCCCGGCCGCTTTGCGGCGCCCGGCCGTGGAACCTGAGGGCTCTGAGCGGTGTACGTATGAGTGGAAGGCCCGCCGAACGGAGGCGGAGCCTGCTGGATCTGCTGGGTCTGCAGGGGGGAGACCACATGCGCGGCGACAGGAGCGGTGGCGGGAGCGGCAGGGGCGACCTGAGCCGGGCTCGGTGCGGAGTCGCCCACGACCGGCATGGCGGCCGGCGGCTGGGCCTGAGGCTGGGGCTGCGGATGAGGCTGGGCACTGTGCGGCGGCCGGGTGGGCGGCTGCTGAGGTGGTGGGGCCAGGTGGAAGCTGCCTGTCTCCGACGGGGGAGCGGTCTGCTGCACCGGTGCGGCGGCCTGGCCGGGAGTCGGCTGCGAGGCGGCTTCCGGCCCGTTCGGGCCGAAGCCCGCGGGAAGCGGACCGAGTTGGTCGAAGACCTCGACGGGCTCCTCGCCCGGCGCCGGCTCGGGAAGCAGCTCCAGGGCCGTCGTGAGGGTTTTACGCGCCCCTGTGGCGCTGCGGAACCGCGCCTGCGGGTCCGGCTGCAGCAGCCCCGCGATCACCTGCCAGAGCGGCTCCGGAATTCCCTGGGGGGCGCTCGGTGTGCCGTGCTCGGCGAAGTGCTCGACCAGGGCCTGCGAGTCCGGCTTCCTGCCCTGCAGCAGATACAGGGCGACCAGGCCCACCGCGAACAGGTCCGCGGTGAAGTCCGGCTCGGCGCCCAGCATCTGCTCCGGCGCGAAGTAACCGGGCGTACCCACCACATAGTTGGTCTCGGTCAGCCGGGGCTCACCCTTGCGCATGGAGATCCCGAAGTCGGAGACGCGCAGGTGTGGCCGCCCCTTCCCCGTCGCCTCCATCAGGATGTTGGCCGGCTTGATGTCGCGGTGCACGACCCCCTCCGCGTGCACCGCCGCGAGTCCGGACAGCAGCTGATCGAGCAAGGTGCACACGAACCGCACCGGCAGCGGCCCGTAGTCACCGATGACATGAGCCAGGGAGCCGCCGCTCACCAAGTCCATGGTGAACAGCACCTTGTCGTCGTCCGCGGCCCAACTGGCCGGAGCGAGGACATGGGGATGATCGATCCGGAGCGCCTGCTCCCGTACGAAACGGAGCAGGGTGTGCGCATCGCTCTGCTGCAGCACCTTCGCCGCCACGTACCGGCGACGGCGGTGGTCCCAGGCACGCCACACCGCGCCGACGCCACCGCGTCCGATCGGGTCGATCAGCTCGTACCGACCAGCGAAGACCTCACCCATTGTGCTGCGCCAGCTCCCCGGTTCCTCGTGGTGGCGACCAACCGCCTCGTTCAGCTCTGGTGCGACTCGAAGTGGGAGACCGCGTCGGCGGTACGCCCTGCGCCGTACACCCGGAGGAACTCTGCCAGCTCCGGATGGGTCGGGGCGAGGGAGTCCGCCGCGTCGATGATGTCTCCGGCCGCCGCGACCGAACGGAGGAGGGACTGGATCTCACGCACCACGCGGCGGACCGTCGGCCCTCCCGAGGTGCCGGACGACTGGTTGGTGGCGGTGAGGACGGAGCCTCCCTGGGACTTCTTGATCTCGTCCATCCGGGCAGTCGCCTCCACGGCGCTCACGCTGCCGTCTGCCACCTGGCCGGCCAATTCCTGCAGCGCCTGGACGCGTTGGACCACCGCGGGATTGCCGATCTTGGCGCGCTGACCGCTCATCAGCTGGGACAGCATGGGGGCGGAGAGCCCGAGGACACCTGCCAGCCGGGCCTGATTGAGCCCCAGGTCGTCGATGAGGCGACGGAAGAGAGCGCCGAGCGGCTCCCCGTACCAGCTGCGCTGCAGTTCTCTGGCTCTTGCGGTCGTCTCCTGCTGCGCTGCGTCCATGAGCGTCTCCCCATCGCTTCCCCAAGCGGCTTCGCTGTCGCGAACCTTGTGGTGCATCTTACGGAGCGTGGTCGGTGACGGGGAGTCCCGGCCGGAAGCCCAATGTTTTTGCAGGATCATGGGGGTGACCCGGTACTCTGGTCCACGGCGGTTGCCGGGGCGTTGCTCTCCTCGGGTGTTCCGCTGTTTCCGGGGCCTTAGCTCAGTTGGTAGAGCGCTGTCTTTGCATGGCAGATGTCAGGGGTTCGACTCCCCTAGGCTCCACATCAGAAGAGGTCCCCCACCGGGAAGCCGGTCGGGGGGCCTCTTCGTTTTGCACGGCCGGGCCCTCGTCGCCCCCTAGCGGCGTGCAGCGGATCTGTCGAATCGGCCACCGGCGCTGCCGCCTGTCTCCGGCGTTGCGCCATGGAGGCGCTTCGGTTCGCTGCCGAGCCGGCGACCAGGCCGGGCCGGGGTCCGTAAATGCCGGCCACCACGGGCCGCTTTCCTGCCCTGACCTGCGCGATCGCCGAAGTGTACGGAGAACGGTGAGGCCCTGGACGCGCTGCGGCAGGCCCGCAACTCGGGGCTCCGGCACGGCGGGCTGGACCATCCGGGTGGTGTTCATCAGAAGAACTGCGCAGCGGCGGCGTCGCTCCCCCACTTCTCGGGATGCGTACAGATCATGAGGAAGGTATGTAAAACGCTCAACCCGAAAGCGAGGGGTCATGGCCGCCTGCAAGGTCAGGAATCTGTGGGACGCGTTCATCACGGCGTTCTTTGCTCTGCTTGCCTCGGTGGGGCTCACCACCACCACCACCGGCGCCGCTGCCGCAGCGGCTCAGCCCGTCGCGCAGTCGGCGGACGAACCGGCCGACACCATCCGCCCCCAGGCGCGGCGCGCGACCGTGCCGGCCCAGAGCAGGCGAACGGCCACCCGGCCGGCGCCGACAGCACGGGAGCGGTCACTGCCACCGACGATGAAGCAGCGCATCAGCGCCGAGGCACACGGCTCGTCGCCCTCCGTGCGACACCTGCCCGCTGTCGACACGAGCGGCGCCGATCTGGCCAGGAGCCTCGCAGCGACTCTGGGCGCGGCCGCTTCCGCCGGTACGCCGTCGGCCTCCGCCGCTGATCCAGCCGTCACCGAGTCTGCTCGGACGGCCGAGCCTGCTGCGCCCGCCGCCTCGGCCGGATCTGCCGGATCTGCAGCGTCTGCCACTCCCGCCACCTCTGCGGCCCCTCCCGCGTCTGCCACCCCCTCCGCAGGAACGGTGGACGGCGGTTCCGGCGGGGGCTCGTCGGCCGGTGGTCCGGCTGCCGCGGCCGACGCGACCGGTTCACCGTCGGCCGTGCCCGCTGCCGAAGCTCCGGCAACCGACCCGGCCCACTCGCCGGCGGCGGGCGCCGCGGTCGTCACGGGTTCGGACGCGGCCCCGGCCGACGCTGCCGCCGAGGACTCGACGGCCGCGGGTTCCGGCGTCGTCGTTCCGGCCGACTTCCGGGCCGCGCAGGCCGCTCGCAGCGCGCACGACGCGCGCATCGCGGAGGAGATCCGCGCCGAGCAGGAGATCCGCGCCGCGCTCACCGCGCTCGTCGCAGCATGAGGCGCCGGGAGCCTTCTCCACTCCCGGCGCCCGAAGTCCGAAGGACCGCGGACCGTCAGCGACGGTCGTTCTGGTCTCCAGTCCCTGCCTCGTCCTGCTTCACCTGCACCTCGGGGTCCAGCCCGGCCTGCGTACTGCCGTCGACCGACGTCAGCGGGGCACGGTCGGCAACCTCCGTCGCGGCGGGCGGCTCCACCAGCCAGTCGGGGTTGGCCTGCTTGTCCCACCACTTCCATGCGGCGAAAGCACCGCCGGCCAGCACACCGAGGACCGCGAGGCCCTTGGTGAGACGTCCGGCCCGGGACCGCCGCTCGTGCTTCCTCACCAGCTTCTGGATCTCCTTGGCCGTCACCTGTCCGCGCAGCGCGGCCAGAGCGGCAGCCGAACGGGCCGCAGCCTCCTCCCGCACAGGCTGAGCAGCGGCCATCGCGTGCTCGACGCGCGGGACTGTGTAGTCGGCCGCCTGCCGGGCGGCCCTCCTGGCCTGCACCTTGGCGCGGCGCGCGGCCACATCGACTTTGGGCGGCACGTGTGGTGCGACACGGCTGCCGTACTGAACACGGGCCGCTGCAGCGGCTTGGGAAACCTTCGGCGCGAGCCGTACGCGGGCCTCGTGCGCATAATGCGCGGCCTGGTCCTTGGCCGTGCCGGCGTAGGGCGCCACCACGTCCGCGGCGTGCAGCACGCTGTCCTTCGCCGTACCGGTCGCGGCGCGCACGCTGTCCATGCGGGTCACGGGATCCTCCTCCTCGGTGGCGTACTGAGGGTGACTGGAGTTTGTCCCCGGTCGGGGCACTGTTTCCGCTTATCCACCCGGCTCGAAATCATGCCCGTTGAACGCCGCCCCGGCATGTGGGGCGGGCATCCGGGTCATGCCGGGAGCTTGTGGACGACGATGCCACTGTTCGGTACGGAACGCGCCGGTGCGACGACGACCTGGCTGCTTCTGTCCGTACGGAGGTCCTTCCGTGCGAGGATCGTGGGACGTCAGAGACGACTTACGGAAGGCAGACCGTGGCCGAGCAGCTTTACGCCACCCTGAAGACCAACCAAGGCGACATCGAGATCCGGCTTCTGCCGAACCACGCGCCCAAGACGGTCAAGAACTTCGTCGAACTCGCACAGGGTGAGCGCGAGTGGATCCACCCGGCAACCGGAAAGAAGTCCACGGACAGGCTGTACGACGGCACGGTCTTCCACCGTGTGATCAGCGGCTTCATGATCCAGGGCGGTGACCCGCTGGGCAACGGTACGGGCGGCCCCGGCTACGAGTTCGAGGACGAGTTCCACCCGGACCTGGCCTTCGACAAGCCGTATCTGCTGGCCATGGCCAACGCCGGCCCCGGTACGAACGGTTCGCAGTTCTTCATCACCGTGTCCCCGACCGCCTGGCTGACGCGCAAGCACACCATCTTCGGTGAGGTCAGCAGCGAGGCCGGCAAGAAGGTCGTGGACGCGATCGTGGGCACCCCGACCAACCCGCGCACCGACCGCCCGGTCAACGACGTCGTGATCGAGTCGGTCGTCGTCGAGACGCGCTGAGGCCGTCGCCGCGCCGCAGCCCGCGGGCGCCGGCTTTCCCACGGGAACCTTTTCGCCCCGCTCGTCCGTAAGGATGGGCGGGGCGAAGTTCGCGAGCCCGGATCGATGCCCAGATTGATGAGGTGAGCTCATGGAGCAGGCACCAGGCGGTCCGCAGGAGCCGCAGGACTCCCACAGCCTGCCCAGCTGCTACCGCCATCCAGGCCGGGAGACGGGCATCAGCTGCACCCGCTGCGAGCGCCCGATCTGTACCGACTGCATGGTCGAGGCGTCGGTCGGCTTCCACTGCCCGGAGTGTGTCCGCACGGGTTCCGGTACGGGGCACCGTCCGAACGCGAGCCGGCCCCGCACGATCGCGGGAGGCGCCGTCGCGGCCGACCCGCATCTGGTGACGAAGGTTTTGATCGGCATCAATCTGGCGGTTTTCCTGGCCGCCCGGATCGTTGGCGACCGGCTCCTGGACCCGCTCGTGCTCGTGGGGCAGTGGCCGCCGCCCCCGTACATCGCGACCGAAGGCGTTGCGGAGGGGGAGGCGTATCGGCTGCTGACCTCGATGTTCCTGCACTGGGAGATCTGGCACGTCTTCTTCAACCTGCTGCTGCTGTGGTGGCTCGGCGGGCCGCTGGAGCAGGCTCTGGGCCGGGTGCGCTATCTGGCGCTGTACCTGGTCTCCGGACTTGCCGGAAGCGCGCTGACCTATCTGATCGCTGCCCCCGAGCATGCCTCACTCGGTGCCTCCGGCGCGATCTACGGCCTGCTCGGTGCCACCGTGGTCCTGATGCGCCGGCTCAGCTACGATCTGCGGCCGATCATGGTGCTCATCGCCATCAACCTGGTGATCACGTTCTTCTGGGAGAACATCGCCTGGCAGGCGCACATCGGAGGGCTGATCGCGGGAGTCGTGATCGCCTACGGTCTGGTCCACGCCCCGTCCGGCAAGCGCCGCAACGCCGTCCAGTTCGCCACGTGTGGGCTGGTCCTGCTCGCGTCCGTCGTCGCTGTCGTCGCCAGGACCGCCTCGATCACCTGACCGTATGGCTATGAAGGCCGAGCTTTCCCCAGAGTTGTCCACAGTGTGTGGCGGATCTTGTGCGTCGCGTGGGGAACAAGCGTGCCCCTCGTCGCTGAGCTGGGGTTTCCCAGGAACGACAAGGGGCGGATCGCTTCACCGACATGGCCGACGCAGTCACATCGGCGTCAACGGCCCGAAGGTTATCCACAGATCGTCTGACCTTTTCCCCGGCCTGTGGAAAACGGTGTGGACAACCTGGGGCCCCGGGCTCAGAGAGCCGAATGCGCCGCAGCTGCCGCCACTACTTCCACTGGGTCGAGACGCCGAAGCCCGCGGCGATGAAGCCGAAGCCGGCGACGATGTTCCAGTTGCCGAAGCTCTTGATCGGCAGTTCGCCCTCCGTCACATAGAAGAGGACGATCCAGGCGAGCCCGATGAGGAACAGCGCGAGCATCACCGGCGCGACCCAGCTGCGGTTGGTGAGCTTTATGCTGGCCGCCTTCGCGGCCGGAGGCGGCGTGAAGTCGGCCTTCTTGCGGATACGTGACTTCGGCACGAGGGACTCTCCTGTCGATGCGCTGCGTTACCGCGCAGGGAACTGTGGCTGGCGCCGGGGCCGGAGCCAGGGGGGCCACTGCTGCCCCCGGGCGTCCGTTAGCGTAGTGCTTCCGCGGTGCCGAAGGAGATAAGGGTACGTTGAGCAATTCTGCCGACTCCCCGCAAGGCCCCGTTCGCCGCTTCTCATGGCGACCGGTCCGGCTGCTGACGGCTGCCGTTTTCGCCCTCGCGGGACTGATCTTCGTGACCAGCTTCAACACTGCCAAGGGTACAGATCTGCGCACGGACGACTCCCTGCTGAGGCTGTCCGACCTGATCCGACAGCGCAGCGACAAGAACGGTGAGCTCGAGGAGTCCACCTCGGCCGTGCGCAGCGACGTGGACACCCTGGCGCAGCGCGACGACGGCCTCACACGGGCCGAGGACGCGAAGCTGAAGGCGCTGCAGCAGTCCGCCGGCACCGACCCGCTGGCGGGCAGCGCCCTGACCGTGACGCTCGACGACGCCCCGCCGAACGCCCGGGCCGCGCCCGGCTACCCGGAGCCGCAGGCCAACGACCTGGTCATCCACCAGCAGGACCTCCAGGCCGTCGTCAACGCGCTGTGGCAGGGCGGCGCCGAGGGCATCCGGGTCATGGACCAGCGGCTGATCTCCACCAGCGCCGTACGGTGTGTCGGCAACACGCTGATCCTCCAGGGCCGTGTCTACTCACCGCCCTACAAGGTCACCGCCGTCGGCGACCAGGAGAAGCTCAAGAAGGCCCTCGCCGACTCCCCCGCCATCCAGAACTACCAGCTGTACGTCGAGGCGTACGGGCTCGGCTGGCAGGTGGACGAGAACGAGTCGGTGACTCTTCCCGGCTACTCGGGCACAGTGGATCTCCAGTACGCGCAACCCGTCGGGTAAGGCCTGTGGCGCTTGGGGGAGCCGGTGTCGTTCTCGGTACGTGTGCTCGTCAGGACCTTCAGTGAACTGTGCATCACCATCGGCACCCTGATCGTCCTCTTCGTCGTCCATCTGCTCTTCTGGACCGGGATCGAGGCCGACCGCGCCACCGGCCGCGAGATCGACCGCCTGGAGGCCGGCTGGGCGACGGACCCGGAAGCCGGTACGCCGGGCCCCGGCGGCGGGAGCCCGGAGCCCGTGCCGGTGACGTACGAACCCGGCGAGCCCTTAGCGGTCATGTACATCCCCCGGTTCGGTGCCGACTGGGACTGGCCCGTCCTCCAGGGCACCGGCACCGGCGTGCTCAAGAAGGGGCTGGGGCACTACGCCTCCACGGGCACTCTCGGGGCGAAGGGCAACTTCGCGGTCGCCGGGCACCGCCGCACCCACGGAGACCCCTTCAAGGACTTCCCGAGGCTGCGCCCCGGTGACGCGGTGGTGCTCACGGACGGGACGACCTGGTTCACCTACCGCATCGCGAACAAGCCGTACCGAACCGTCCCGAGCGATGTAGGCGTCATCGAGCCGGTGCCCCGGCCGTTGAGGGAGGAAGCAGCCGTTTTCGACGAGCCCGGGCGTTATCTGACGCTGACCACCTGCGAGCCGGAGTGGGGCAGCAGCCACCGTCTGATCGTCTGGGCACACCTCGACGCGACCCGGCCTGTGACCGACGGCAAACCACCAGCTTTGCGCAGCTGACCCACGGGCCCCTGCTGCCCTTTAGTCTGGTCCCGTACCGAACGGAAAGGGACGGCATGTACGGCTGGATCTGGCGGCATCTGCCGGGCAACGTATGGGTGCGGGCGGTCATCTCGCTCGTGCTCGTCCTCGCGGTCGTCTACGTGCTGTTCCAGTACGTCTTCCCCTGGGCGGAGCCACTGCTCCCGTTCGGCGACGTGACGGTCGACGGGGGAGAGGGAGGGACCCGGTGAGCGCACGCATTCTGGTCGTCGACAACTACGACAGCTTCGTCTTCAACCTCGTCCAGTACCTGTACCAGCTGGGCGCCGAGTGCGAGGTCGTGCGCAACGACGAGGTGGGCCTGGAGCACGCCCAGGACGGATTCGACGGCGTGCTGCTGTCGCCCGGCCCCGGCGCTCCCGAAGAGGCCGGTGTCTGCGTCGACATGGTGCGGCACTGCGCCGCCACCGGTGTGCCCGTCTTCGGGGTCTGCCTCGGCATGCAGTCGATGGCCGTCGCCTACGGCGGTGTGGTGGACCGGGCGCCCGAGCTGCTGCACGGCAAGACCTCGCCGGTCACCCACGAGGGCACGGGGGTCTTCGCCGGCCTGCCGTCGCCCTTCACCGCCACGCGCTACCACTCGCTGGCGGCCGAGCCGGCGCAGTTCCCGGCGGAGCTGGAGGTGACGGCGCGCACCGCGGACGGCATCATCATGGGGCTGCGCCACCGTGAACTGCCGGTCGAGGGAGTGCAGTTCCACCCCGAGTCGGTTCTGACGGAGCACGGCCATCGGATGCTCGCCAACTGGCTGGAGCAGTGCGGCGACGCCGGAGCGGTCGGGCGTTCGGCAGGGCTCGCACCGGTGGTGGGCAAGGCTCTGGCGTGAGCGCCGTGCGCCCGGGGCACGAGCACGGTCACGAGGACGAGCACGGCTACGGGTACGGGCCGCAGGGGCAGGGCGAGCTGGCGTACGACCCGTTGACGGATCCCGTTCCTCCCGGCGGGCACGGATCGCCGTGGTTCCGGGACACGGCCGTCCCGGCGTCCGACGCGCAGCAGTATCAGCCGCAGTCGCCGCAGCCGGCGCCATCGCCGCAGGCGTCGCAGCAGGAATGGCAGGGCGGCCGGTACCCCGTGAACGAGGCGGAGGGGTACGGGCGCGACTGGTATGCGGCCGGGCAGGGGGCCGTGCCCGCACAGGCCCCTGCACCGCAGCCGGAGCAGCTGCCCGACCCCGATCCCGAGCAGGTACGCGCCTCCCAGCCGGAGGGTCTGCGGACGCCCGTGTCCGATCCGATCCTCGTGTCCCACGACGAGACGGTGGCCCTGCGCACGTCCGACACCCGCCGTGCCGCGGAGACACCTCCGGGACCGGGCCGGGCGGAGCGGCGCAGGGCGGCCAAGGGACGGGGCCGTAAGCGTCCTGCCACGCGACCCGTGGAGCCGTCGGCGGAGTCGGCGGAATCGGCGGAGCCGGAAGGGAGACCGCTCAGCCGCGTCGAGGCCCGGCGGGCGGCACGTGCGGCCAAGGACAGCCCGACGGTCATCGCCAGCCGTGCCATCGGTGAACTGTTCATCACCTTCGGTGTCCTGATGCTGCTGTTCGTCACCTACCAGCTGTGGTGGACGAATGTGCTCGCGGGCCAGCAGGCCGACAGGGCGACCGACCAGATCCAGGAGAACTGGGCGAAGGGCCGCAAGCCTGACGCCTTCGAGCCCGGCCAGGGCTTCGCCATCATGTACATCCCCAAGCTGGACGTCGTGGTGCCGATCGCCGAGGGCATCGACAAGCACAAGGTGCTCGACCGGGGCATGGTCGGCCACTACGGCGAGGGACAGCTGAAGACGGCGATGCCCGAGGACAAGTCGGGCAACTTCGCGGTCGCGGGCCACCGCAACACCCACGGCGAACCGTTCCGGTACATCAACCGGTTGGAGCCGGGAGACCCGATCGTCGTCGAGACCCAGGACACGTACTACACGTACGAGATGGCGAGCATCCTTCCGCAGACCCCGCCGTCGAACGTGAGTGTGATCAGTCCCGTACCGGAGCAGTCCGGGTTCACCAAGCCCGGCAGATACATCACTTTGACGACGTGCACCCCCGAATTCAAGAGTACGTACCGCATGATCGTGTGGGGGAAGATGGTCGACGAACGGCCGCGCAGCAAGGGCAAACCGGACGCACTCGTCGGCTGAGACGCCGAGACACTTCAAGACAGGGAACAGGTGCAGTGGCACGTGCACGAGGCCGGATCGCCGGCGCCATCAGTGTCTTCGGGGAGCTGCTGATCACCGCGGGTGTGGTGCTCGGGCTCTTCGTCGTCTACTCGCTGTGGTGGACGAATGTCCTCGCCGACCGTGAAGCCTCCAGGCAGGGCGACCGCATCCGCGAGAACTGGGCGAACGGTGGTCCCGAGAGACCTGCGGAGAAGAAGGAACTGGACCTGGGGGACGGCATCGGCTTCCTCCACGTACCCGCGATGGGCGACGACGAGGTGCTGGTGAAGAAGGGCACCGACACCGAGGAGCTCAACGACGGGATCGCCGGCTACTACACCGAGCCGATCAAGTCGGCCCTCCCCTGGGACGACAAGGGCAACTTCACGCTGGCCGCGCACCGGGACGGGCACGGAGCCAAGTTCCACAACATCCACAAGCTCCAGAACGGCGATCCGATCGTCTTCGAGACGAAGGACACCTGGTACGTCTACAAGGTCTACAAGACGCTGCCGAAGACCTCGAAGTACAACGTGAACGTCCTGCAGCCGGTTCCCAAGGAGTCCGGGAAGACGAAGCCCGGCCGGTACATCACGCTGACGACCTGCACGCCGATCTACACCTCCAACTACCGGTACATCGTCTGGGGCGAGCTGGAGCGCACCGAGAAGGTCGACGACGCGCGCACGCCCCCGGCGGAGCTGCGCTAGCCGGCGTCCGGCTCCGGAACGGCCTGAGCCCCGGCACCTGGAAGGTGCCGGGGCTCAGTGCTGCGTGCTGCGTGGGGCGGAGCTCAGTCGCCCTCTCCGCCGCCGAAGAGGCCGCCGTTGTTGCCGCCACCGTTGCCGTTGCCGTTGCCGCCCCCACCGATGGTCGTGAGGACGATGGGGGTGGTGGCCGGGTCGACGGGCGTGCCCGGAGCCGGGTTGGACTTCGTCACAAAGGCGTTGTCGTCCGGGGAGCTGCCCGGCTCGAACTGGATGTTGGTGAAGCCGGCCTGCTGGAGCATCTGCTTGGCCTGGCCGACTGTCCTGCCCACGATTCCCGGAACCGGGACCTGGGTCTGGGCCGGGCCCTTGGAGACCTGGAGGGTGACCTTGGAGCCCTTGGGGTGCTTGCCGGCCGGCGGGTCCTGGCTGATGATCTCGCCCAGCGGCCTGTCCGAGTCGACGTCCACCCGGTTCACCTGGAAGCCGAGCAGCTGCAGCTGGCTCGTCACCGGGTCGATCTGCTGGCCGACGACGTTCGGCAGGTCCTGCTTGGCCTGCTTGGCGACGGTGAGGGTGACCGTGGTTCCGGCCTCTGCCATGGAGCGGCCCGGGGGATCCTGTTCGAGGACCGTGCCGGGGTCCTCCTCGGAGGACTCGATCTCCTTGATCTCGACCTTGAACTTCTCGTCCTTGAGGATCTCGGTCGCCTGCTCACGGTCCATGTCGAGAACAGTGGGGACCTTGACCTTCGGCGCGCCCTCGGAGACGACGACCTGAATGGTGTCGCCCTCGTTCATCTGGGCCGGGGGCTCCGGGTCCTGGGAGCAGATCTTGCCCTTCGGCTGGTCGCAGCGCTCCGTGCCGGACTGGGTGACCTGCACATTGGCGTTCCTGGCTGCGTCCTGCGCTTCCTTGAGCGTGGAGCCGACGAGCTGCGGAACGGCCACCTTGCCGCCGCCGTCGCTGGTGTCGAAGATCGACTTGCCGATCAGCACCGCGCCGACGAGCACCAGGATGCCCGCGAGCACCAGCAGGATGGTCGAGGTGTTGGACTTCTTCTGGCGTCTGCGGCCCTGACGGTCGTCGTAGCCGTCGTAGCCGCCGTCGTCCGGGTTCATGGGGGGCAGCATCGACGTCTGGCCGGCCGGGTCGGCCTGGCGCAGTGCCGTGGTCGGCTGGTCGTTCGGGCCGTAGCCGCCGCCGTAGCCGCCAACGCCCATCGCCGCCGTGGCGGCGACCGGCTGGCCGTCGAGGCACGCCTCGATGTCCGCGCGCATCTCGTCGGCGGACTGGTAGCGGTAGTCCGGGTCCTTCACCAGTGCCTTCAACACGATCGCGTCCATCTCGGGCGTGATCTCGGGGTCGAAGTTGCTGGGCGGCTGCGGCTCTTCCCGTACGTGCTGGTAGGCCACGGCCACCGGGGAGTCGCCCACGAAGGGGGGACGGACGGTGAGGAGCTCGTAGAGCAGGCAACCGGTCGAGTAAAGGTCCGAGCGGGCGTCGACCTGCTCTCCCTTCGCCTGCTCCGGCGAGAGGTACTGGGCGGTGCCGATGACGGCCGCGGTCTGCGTCATGGTCATGCCGGAGTCGCCCATGGCCCGGGCGATGCCGAAGTCCATGACCTTGACCTGACCGGTCCTGGTCAGCATGACGTTGGCCGGCTTGATGTCGCGGTGGACGATGCCGGCGCGGTGCGAGTACTCCAGCGCCTGCAGGATGCCCACGGTCATCTCGAGCGTGCGCTCCGGCAGCAGCTTGCGGCCGGAGTGAAGCAGCTCACGGAGTGTGGACCCGTCCACGTACTCCATGACGATGTACGGGATCGAGACCCCGTCGACATAGTCCTCACCGGTGTCGTAGACCGCGACGATCGCCGGGTGGTTGAGCGAGGCGGCGGACTGGGCCTCACGGCGGAACCGGGCCTGGAAGGACGGGTCGCGGGCGAGGTCGGCCCGCAGCGTCTTCACGGCGACAGTGCGGCCGAGCCGGGTGTCGTGGGCGAGGTAGACCTCGGCCATGCCACCACGGCCGAGCACCGAGCCCAGTTCATACCGGCCGCCGAGGCGACGCGGCTCTTCCATAACTGTTCCAGCCCTCTCCGTCAGTCCCGACCGCACCCGTGTGTGGTCCTCCGGTGTGCTGTTTCGCGCAAAGGCTACCGGGCACGCCGTACTTGATCCGCCCGCAATCGGCAGCTGATACCCGACCGGTATCGCAATGTGCAGGTATGAAGGTCGGGAGTGATCCTCGTCACTGGTTGTCGCCCAGTACTGCCTGCATCACAGCCCTGGCGATCGGCGCGGCGAGACCGCCGCCGGAGATGTCGTCACGGCGTGCGTTGCTGTCCTCGACCACGACCGCGACGGCGACCGGTGATCCGTTGTCGTCCTTGGCGTACGAGATGAACCAGGCGTAGGGGTTCTTGCTGTTGTTCTCGCCGTGCTGGGCGGTACCGGTCTTTCCGCCGACCTTGACGCCGTCGATGGCCGCGTTGCCGCCGGTGCCCCTCTCGACGACGTTCTCCATCATTTGCTGGAGCAGCTGGGCGTTCTCCGCGGAGATCGGCCGGCTCATCTCCTCCGGGTCGTTCTGCTGGATGACGTCCAGGTCCGGGGAGACAAGCTTGTCGACCATGTACGGCTTCATCAGCTTGCCGTCGTTGGCGATCGCCGCCGTGACCATCGCCATCTGGAGCGGGGTGGCGGCGGTGTTGAACTGGCCGATGGACGACTGCGCGTTGCCGTCGCGGCTCATCGTCTTGTCGTAGACCGAGGCGGCGGCGCGGACCGGAGTGTCGATCTCCGGGTCGTTGAAGCCGAACCTCTCCGACATCTCGACCATTTTGTCGCGGGTCACGTCATCGCCGAGCTTGGCGAAGACGGAGTTGCAGGAAACCTCCATGGCCCTGTTCAGGGTGGCGTTCTCGCAGCCGTCGGCGTGGTTGACCATCGGCGTACGGGTGCCGGGGAGGATGTACGGCTCGGGGGTGTCGGTCGGATCGTTGATGTCCTTGACCGCGCCGTACTCGAGCGCGGCGGCGGCGGTGACGACCTTGAATGTGGAGCCGGGCGGGTACGTCTCGCGCAGCGCGCGGTTCAGCATCGGCTTGTCGGGGTCCTTCGTCAGCGACGTCCACGCCTCGCCGTCCTTCTTCAGGCGGCCCGCGAAGGAGGAGGGGTCGTACGACGGGGTGGAGGCGAGGGCGAGGATCTTGCCCGTCTTCGGGTCGATCGCCGCGACGGCGCCCTTCTTCTCGCCGAGACCCTCGTAGGCGGCCTTCTGCGCCTTGCCGTTGAGGGTGGTGAGGACGTTGCCGCCCTTCTTCTCGTCGCCGGTGAACATCGCCATCGTGCGGTCGAAGAAGAGCTGGTCCGAGTTGCCGCTGAGGATGCCGTCCTCGAGCTTCTCAAGCTGGTTGGCGCCGAAGACCTGCGAGGCGTAACCGGTCACCGGGGCCCACATGGGCCCGTTGGTGTAGGTCCGCTTGTACTTGTAGTACGTGTCGTCCGTCACGGTGGAGCCGGTGATCGCCTTGCCGTCGACGATGATGTTGCCGCGCTCGTGGGCGTAACGCTCGATCTCGACGCGTTTGTTCTTCTTGTGCGTGTTCAGCTCGTCGGCCCGGACGTACTGGAGCCAGTTGTCCCTGATCATCAGGGCGAGGACCAGGATTCCGCAGAAGATCGCGATCCGGCGCAGGGGCTTGTTCACGGTCGGACCACCTGGGTCATCTCGGCGTCGGGGGACGGGGCGGGCGCGGGCGCGGGACGGCGCGCGGTGTCGCTGATACGGATCAGAATGCCGATCAGGGCCCAGTTGGCGATGACGGACGAACCACCGGCCGCGAGGAACGGCATCGTCATACCGGTCAGCGGGATGAGGCCCATCACACCGCCGGCCACGACGAACACCTGGAGGGCGAACGCGCCGGACAGGCCGATCGCCAGCAGCTTCCCGAACGGGTCGCGTGCCGCGAGGGCAGTGCGTACACCGCGCTCGATGATCAGGCCGTACAGCAGCAGGAAGGCCATCACGCCGGCCAGCCCGAGCTCCTCGCCGACGGTGGCGAAGATGAAGTCGGAGTTGGCGGCGAACTGAATGAGGTCGGAGTTGCCCTGGCCCCAGCCGGTGCCGAGTGTGCCGCCGGCGCCGAACGACATCAGCACCTGGGTCATCTGGTCGCAGGCGAAGGCCATGTTGGTGCCCGGCTCCGCAGTCTCCAGGCACTGGAACGGGTCGAGCCAGGCGGCCACACGGGACTGGACGTGGCTCGCGAACTGGGAGACGACGACCGCGCCGGCCATGGACATCAGCAGACCCATGACGATCCAGCTGGTCCGCTCGGTGGCCACGTAGAGCATGACCACGAACATGCCGAAGAAGAGCAGCGACGTACCGAGGTCGTTCTCGAAGATCAGGATGAGCAGGCTCATCGCCCAGATCATCAGGATCGGACCGAGGTCGCGGCCGCGCGGCAGGTACAGGCCCATGAACCGGCGGCTGGCGAGCGCGAGAGCGTCCCGCTTCACCATCAGGTAGCCGGAGAAGAAGACCGCGATCACGATCTTCGCGAACTCGCCGGGCTGGATGGAGAATCCGGCGACCCGGATCCAGATCTTGGCGCCGAAGATCGGCACGCCGAGTCCGGGGACCAGCGGCAGCAGCAGCAGGACGATGGACGCCGCCATCGAGATGTAGGTGAACCGCTGAAGGATGCGGTGGTCCTTCAGGACCAGCAGCACACCCACGAACAGCGCGATGCCGAGGGCCGAGTACATCAGCTGGTTCGTCGCCTGCGGGGAGAAGTCGCTGCGCGCCAGCAGCCGCGGCGACTGGTCGAGCCGCCAGATGAGCACCAGGCCGAGCCCGTTCAGCAGGGTCGCCAGCGGCAGCAGCAGCGGGTCCGCGTACTTGGCGAATCTGCGCACCACGAGGTGGGCCACGCCGGCGAGCAGGCCGAGACCGATGCCGTAGCCGAGAACGCCCGCGGGAAGTTCGCCGTCCAGGGCGAGGCCCACGTTGATGTAGGCGAACACCGGGATGGCCACGGCGAAAGCGAGGAGCATCAGCTCCGTGTTCCGCCGGCTCGGCGCGTCGATCGCGCCGATCGTGGTCGTGTTGGTGACAACGCTCATGGTGGAGAAGGCCCCCTACGGACGATTACTGCTTGCCGCAGTTCGAGGCCAGCTTCTGCTCCTCCTCCGAGAGGGTGGGACCCGGGGAGGGAGAGGCTGCGGTCGGCTTGGTCTTCGCGTCCTGGGTGGTGGGCGTCCCGACGGTGTCGCCGGACTGGCCCTCTCCCGGAGGCGGGCTGCTCGCGCGGTCGGCCGCATCGCGGCGCTGCTCGTCCTTCTTGCAGGCCGCTGCCTGCTTGGCGAGCTCCTCGACCTTCGCGCGGGCGGTGGTGAGGCTGTCCTCGGTGATCGTCGCCTCGACCTGCTTGCGCTGGTAGGGCGGTAGGTACTTGAGTTCGATCTCGGGGTGGTCCTTCTCGACCTCCGAGAGCGAGACCCAGGCGAGATCCTGGCTGATGCCGCGGTACAGGGCCACGTGCTCGCCCTTGGTGCCGACGTAGTACTGGGTCTGTGTCCAGCGGTAACCGCCGTACAGACCGCCGCCCACGACGGCCAGCGCGAGAACGATGTACAGCGAGCGCTTCAGCCATCTGCGGCCGCCGCCCCGCTTGGCGAAGTCGTCGTCGGTGTAGGCGCCGAAGCTGCCCTCGGGCGGCATCCCGCCGTACGCTCCGGCGTCGCCGGAACCGGGCGGGCCGAAGCTGCCGCCCGGCGCCTTCGGCGCGGAGGCGCGTCCCAGCCCGGCGGCACGGCCGGCCGGGGTCTGCATGGCGCCGCCGTCGTTCAGCTGGTGCTGGTTCTCGGCGACCGCGCCGACGACGACCGGGGTGTCGCTGAGCGAGGCGGCCAGGGTGTCGCCCGCATCGGTGTCGAGGACGTCGGCGACGATGCAGGTGATGTTGTCGGGGCCGCCGCCGCGCAGGGCGAGCTGGATCAGGTCCTGCACGGTCTCCTGCGGGCCCTGGTAGCTGGCGAGCGTCTCCTCCATCGTCTGGTGGGAGACGACGCCGGACAGGCCGTCGGAGCAGATCAGGTAGCGGTCACCGGCGCGGACCTCGCGGATGGAGAGGTCGGGCTCCACATGGTCGCCGCTGCCCAGCGCCCGCATCAGCAGCGAGCGCTGCGGGTGGGTGGTGGCCTCCTCCTCGGTGATCCGGCCCTCGTCGACGAGCCGCTGCACCCAGGTGTGGTCCTGCGTGATCTGGGTCAGCACGCCGTCGCGGAGCAGGTACGCACGGGAGTCGCCGACGTGCACCAGGCCGAGCCGCTGCCCCGTCCACAGGAGGGCCGTGAGCGTGGTGCCCATGCCCTCGAGCTGTGGGTCCTCCTCGACCA
The DNA here is from genome assembly GCF_025854275.1 of Streptomyces peucetius. Taxonomy (NCBI): domain Bacteria; kingdom Bacillati; phylum Actinomycetota; class Actinomycetes; order Kitasatosporales; family Streptomycetaceae; genus Streptomyces; species Streptomyces peucetius. The sequence goes on from NZ_CP107567.1 coordinate 4,081,928, forward strand.
TCATCCGGAGCTGGTCGTTGGCGCGCTGCACGGCGGTGCCGAGCGAGGTGAGGATGTCGGAGCCGGGCACGTCGTCGTCGAGCGTGACGAGCGTGGAGATGACCTCGGAGGAAGCGACCTCGCCGGCCGCCTGACCGCCCATGCCGTCGGCGATGGCCAGCAGACGGGGCCCGGCGTAACCGGAGTCCTCGTTGCCTTCGCGGATCATGCCCTTGTGCGATCCGGCGGCGAAACGCAGAGAAAGACTCATGCGGACCTCACCCGTCGGCTCGCCGGGCGACTGTCGCGCCAGCCGGTCTCGAGCCACACTGCCCACCCTCCGGTCGGGAGCAGCCCGTGCAGGTCACCGGTGGGGACCGCTGCGGCTCGCTCGCTCCGCTCGCTCATTGTCGTACTACTTCCGCAGCTCGATGACGGTCTTGCCGATGCGGATCGGCGCGCCCAGCGGAATCGGTGTCGGGGTGGTGAGCCGGGTCCGGTCGAGATATGTGCCGTTGGTGGACCCGAGATCCTCGACGATCCACTGGCCGTCACGGTCCGGGTAGATCCTGGCATGCCTGCTGGACGCGTAGTCGTCGTCCAGCACGATCGTGGAGTCGTGCGCCCGGCCCAGGGTGATGGTCTGCCCCTGGAGAGCGACGGTGGTACCCGTGAGTGTGCCCTCGGACACGACCAGCTTCGTCGGTGCCCCCCGCCGCTGGCGGCCGCCGGTCTGTTGCCGCTGCTGCGGCGGTGCGGCGTTCTGGCGCTGCTGCTGGGCACGCTGGTCGGCGCCGCGGCGCGAACCGCGCTGCGTCACCCGCGTACCGAACAGATCGCTGCGGATGACCTGGACGGCCACGATGACGAACAGCCACAGAACAGCCAGGAAACCTAGCCGCATGACCGTCAGGGTCAGCTCTGACATTGCCCCCGCTTCACCCTTCGGCTTGCCGGTAAACGATGGTGGTGCTGCCCACGACGATCCGCGAGCCGTCGCGGAGCGTAGCGCGGGTGGTGTGCTGCCCGTCTACCACGATGCCGTTGGTAGACCCGAGATCCTGGATCGTCGAGGGCGTTCCGGTCCGGATCTCACAGTGCCGGCGCGATACGCCGGGGTCGTCGATCCGCACATCGGCGTCGGTGCTGCGTCCCAGCACCAGCGTCGGGCGGGAGATCTGATGGCGTGTGCCGTTGATCTCGATCCAGCGTCGTACTTGTGCGTTCGGCACGGCACCCGGGCCGGGCGCTCGCTGGCCGGCCGCGGGACCGGGACGCGGGCCCGCGGGCATGCCGGGAGGCGGCGTGGCCGGCATCGGAGGTGCGCCGGGGGCACCCGCGCCATAGGCGGGCGGCGGGTAGCCGTAACCGCCCCGGGCGCCGGCCTGGGCGGCGTCGCCCCCGAAGGGCTGGCCTCCGGGGGACTGTGACGTACTTGACGCCAGCGTGCGGCTGCGCACCCGGTAGAGACCGGTGTCGAGGTCGTCGGCCTTCTCCAGGTGGACCTTGATCGGCCCCATGAACGTGTAGCGCTGCTGCTTGGCGTAGTCACGGACCAGGCCGGACAGTTCGTCGCCGAGCTGGCCCGAGTACGGGCTCAGACGCTCGAAGTCGGGCGTGCTGAGCTCCACGATGAAGTCGTTGGGGACGACGGTCCGCTCGCGGTTCCAGATCGTCGCGTTGTTGTCGCACTCCCGCTGGAGGGCGCCCGCGATCTCGACAGGCTGGACCTCGGACTTGAACACCTTGGCGAAGGTGCCGTTGACCAGGCCTTCGAGACGCTGCTCGAAACGCTTCAGGACTCCCATGGGGCACCTCCTCCGTCGTTGTCGCCCTGGTACTGCTCACTGATCGTATCCACGCGTCGGGAAATCGGCTGGTTCCCCTTGTCTGCCCCGTCGATGAGTGTCACCTCTCACACCGGATCGTAGAGGGGGCCTCCTGACAGTGTCCCGCACCCGGGATGCATACAGGAGGAGTGGGGGACGCCGCCCTGCGTTCCCCGGCCACTCGCTTCGTTCCTTGTTCCTCGGTCGCAGTGTCCAAACAAACGGATGTGAATCCACCCTGTGCAGCGTGCTAATCTTCTGCATGTCGCCAGGGGGTCGCACCGAACAGGTGAGGCACTCGACGACAACACCCAATGCGCGGGTGGCGGAATAGGCAGACGCGCTGGATTCAGGTTCCAGTGCCCGCAAGGGCGTGGGGGTTCAACTCCCCCCTCGCGCACAGAGGAGAAGGGTCTCCACCGGACGAAAGTCCTGGTGGGGGCCCTTTTCTCGTGTCCGTCTCACGTCGGGCGCGTCATGTCTGGCGCTTCGTCTCCGGGCTTCGCGTCCGACGGTTTGTTTCCGGGGCTCGTGTCCGGGCGCGGTGCGCCCTGCTCGTCATGTTTCACGTGGAACACAGCGGCCGCCGATGCCCGGCGGGTTCGGCGCTCGGAGTCCGGCGCTCAGGGCTCGGATCCGGCCTGGTCGCCGCGGCCTGCAGGGGTTTTCCACAGGGGGAGACGGCTGTCCGGGCCCGACGGTACGGTCATGGCTCGTGACGGTGACGGCGTACGTCGCCGGGGGAGGCGCGGGCATGAGTGAGATCAGGGCGTTGGTCCCGGAGCAGCGGCCGGATTCCGCCATGGACGGGCCGCCCCTCGGGGCAGCCGGAACCGGCTCCGTCGGCGGACTCAGCGCCGGCTCCGGGGATGGGCGGCGCATTCCTGTGGTGCACGGCTTCGCACGCCGTACGGCGGCCGCGGGCGGTGAGGAGTCGCCGAAGGGCTTGGGCAAGGCGCTGCGGGACCGGGTGCCCCGCTCGTCGCACGATGTGATGCTGCCGACGCCGGGGCGGCCCGACGCAGTGCAGGCGGTCGAGGAGTCCAGCCGCGGTCGTGTGCCGGAACTCACCCCGATACGGGTGGGGAGAATGGCGGCATCCCCGTTCGCCTTCCTGCGGGGCGCTGCCGGACTGATGGGTCACGATCTGGTGGGCACGCCTGTCACCGGTATCGGCGCACAGATCTGCGGCGACGCCCACGCGGCGAACTTCGGGCTGTACGGGGACGCCAGAGGCCGTCTGGTGATGGACCTCAACGACTTCGACGAAACCGTCGTCGGCCCGTGGGAGTGGGACCTCAAGCGCCTCGCGGTGTCCCTGGTGCTGGCGGGCCGGGTGGCAGGCGCCGACGAGGACGTCTGCCGAGCGGCGGCCTTCGACACCGTGGGCGCCTACCGCCGCACCATGCGGCTGCTGGCCAAGCTGCCGGCGCTCGACGCGTGGAACGCGATCGCGGACGAGGAACTCGTCTCGCACACGGACGCCCGGGATCTGCTGGGAACGCTGGAACGGGTCGCCGCGAAGGCCCGCAACAACACCAGCGCACGCTTCGCGGCCAAGGCCACGGAGGCCGTGGGCGGTGGCGAGAGCGGTACGGAGGGTGCCGCCGGGCGCCGATTCGTGGACGCCCCACCGGTGCTGCGACGAGTGCCGGACGCGGAGGCCGCGGCCGTCGCCGCCTCGCTCGGGGAGTACCTGACCACGGTCGGGGAGGACCGCCTTCCGCTGCTCGCCCGTTACGCGATACATGACGTCGCCTTCCGGGTGGTGGGTACCGGAAGCGTCGGCACCCGGTCGTACGTGGTGCTGCTGCTGGATCACCGCGGCGATCCGCTGGTGCTGCAGGTGAAGGAGGCACGTGCCTCGGCGCTTCTTCCGTATCTGGAGTCCGTCGGTTTCCCCGCGCCGGAGCCGGTGCACGAGGGGCGCCGGGTGGTACGGGGCCAGAAGCGGATGCAGGTCGTCAGCGACAGCCTGCTGGGCTGGACGACCGTGGAGGGCCGCCCGTTCCAGGTGCGGCAGTTCAGGAACCGCAAGGGCAGTGTCGATCCCGCGGCCCTCACGCCCGACCAGCTCGACGACTACGGCCGGATGACGGGTGCCCTGCTCGCCCGCGCCCACGCCCACAGCGCGGACCCGCGGCTGCTCGCCGGGTACTGCGGCAAGAACGAGGAGCTGGACGAGGCGGTGGCGGCGTTCGCGGTCCTGTACGCGGACCGTACGGAGGCCGACCACGCGGATCTGCTGACGGCCGTCAAGAGCGGCCGGACAGCCGCTGAGCTGGGGGTGTGACAGGGCCCCCGGGCGCGCCCGTAGGCTGGAGCGGTGACTCAGGATGCCGCCGGGGGGCCGACGACCCAGAACGACGAAGAGCAGGCTGCCCGACAGGCCGCGCTCCATGACGAGCAGGACCGGCCGGAGGCCCGGCTGGCCAAGGCGGTGGGGGCGGCCGAGCACGCGCTGATCGAGTTCGAGATCGCGGTCGAGACGTTCCGGGTGGAAGTGGAGAACTTCTCCAGGCTGCACCACCAGAAGCTCGGACCGATGTACGCGCGGCTGGACGAGCTCGACGCGCGGATCGCGGAAGCGCGGGCGGCGCGCAGCGGCGACCCGGAGGATCTGCGCAAGGCGCAGGAGGCGCGGGACCTGGTGCTTCCGATGCCCGGAGTGGACGAGCTGTTCCACGACTGGATCGACTCCGACGGTCTCTCCCCCGAGGCTGCCGCGATGCTCACCGACCAGCCCGTGCAGGCTCCGAAGCGGGTCCGGCCGAGCGACGAGGCACGCAAGCTCTACCGCGAACTGGTCCGCAAGTCCCACCCGGACCTGGCCCAGGACGAGATCGAGCGGGCCCGGCGTGACGAGTTCATCGCGCGGGTCAACGCCGCATACGGGCTCGGCGACGAGGCACAGCTGAGGAAGCTGGCCGAGGAGTGGGCCGCCGGGCCCGTGCCGGCCGCGCCCCGGCCCAGCGAGCGTGACGAGCTCTATGCCCGGCTGGAGTGGCTGGCGCAGCGCAAGGAGCTGCTGGCAGTGGTCGCCCGGGAGCTGGAGGAGAGCGCCATCGGGGCGATGCTGCGGATGGCGCCGGACGACCCGGACCGGCTGCTGGAGGAGATCGCCGAGCAACTGCTGGCGCAGGTGGCCGAGCGCGAGGCGGAACTGACCGCACTGGTGCAGTAGGTTTCCTGTGGCCCTCGGCGGGCTCGACCCGGGACCGGAACCGGCACCGGGACGGCTGTGGCACCGAGGCCCCTATATGTACGAGAGAAGGCATCACCCATGAACTTCGCCCCGTTGCCCTCCGTGAACGTCGCGGAGGTGCCGGCCGACGGCCTTGTGCTGGACGTTCGGGAGCCCGACGAGTGGGCGGCCGGGCATGTCGAGGGCGCGCTGCACGTCCCGATGAGCGACTTCGTTGCCCGCTTCGGCGAGGTGACCGAGGCGCTGGCCGACGGACGGCGCGCCTTTGTGATGTGCCGGGTCGGTGGGCGCTCCGCGCAGGTCACCCAGTACCTGGTGCAGCAGGGGATCGACGCGGTGAACATCGACGGCGGCATGCTCGCCTGGGAAGGGGCGGGACGCCCCATGGTCACCGAGAACGGCAGCCCCGCCTTCGTGCTCTGACCCTGCGTACGCCGACTCGGACGGGGCCGGCCCCGTGACGCGGGGCTAACCGAGCGGATGGGCGGCGAGCAGATCGCCCAGCGCCTCCTCGTGGGCGGCCGCGGGACCGAGCGAGAGCTCGAACTGCTTGGCCCAGGCGTGGTAGCGGTGGAGTGGGTAGTCGACGTCCGCGCCGAAACCGCCGTGCAGATGCTGAGCGGTCTGCACGACGCGCCGTACCCCCTCCGACGCCCAGATCTTGGCCACCGCGATGTCGCCCGCCGGTGGCAGCGCCCCGCCGGAGCCGGTGCCGATGCGCCAGGCGGCCTGCCAGAGAGTGGCCTCCATGGCCCGCAGGTCGATGTACCGGTCGGCGGCCTGGACGGCCACGGCCTGGAACGTGGCCACCGGGAAGCCGAACTGTTCCCGCTTGCCGGTGTACTCGCCGGTCATGGCCAGCACTCGCTCGCCCAGGCCCAGTGCCAGCGCACAGGTGCCCGTGGCAAGCAGCCCGCGCAGCCACTCCCAGGCCTGCGCGTCGTCGATCAGGTCCTGGTCCTCGATCCGTACCGCCTCGAGCCGGACCTCCGCCAGGCGCTCGCCGCTCGTGGAGACCTGCTCGGCGAGAGTGAGACCGTCGTGGGCCCGCGGTACGAGGGCGAGGACCGCCCTGCCGTCTGCCGTGTGGGCGGGCACGGCGATACGGTCCGCGCACTGTCCCCAGGGCACGGCCGTCTGGACTCCGTCGAGGACCCAGCCGACCGCTGAGGCGGCGGGGCGGTGCGCGGTGACGGCGATCTCGGCCGGACCGTGGCCGGTGCGGCCGTTGGCCGCTGCCGTGAGCACCACGTCGCCACGGCCGGCCCCAGGGATGATCTCGCTGCGGAGGCCGGCGCTGCCGTAGCGCGCCACTGTCATCGCGACCGCGCTGGTCTCCAGCAGTGGCACGCGTGCCAGCACCTTGGCCGACTCGCGCAGCACCAGGCAGAGGGCGATGGGGTCGAGTCCGGCTCCGCCGTGCTCCTCGGGCAGCACGAGACTCAGCAGGTCGGAGTCGGCGAGCCGGGCCCACAGGCTGCGGTCGAAGTCGTCCGCGACCGCACCCGCGGTCATCGCGGGACTCGGTACCGCGTCGGGCGCCACGGCAGAGAAGACCGCCTTGGCCGCCTCCACGGCTGCCAGGTGCTCCTCGGTGAAGGTGAAGTCCACTGCCCGCTCCCTCCGCGCCACGGCCGTACCTGACGGGTCGTCAAGATAGGTCAGGCCGGGCGGGAAGGGAATGCTCGTGGAGCATGGACCGTCCGGTCGGCGACCTTGAGGCCAGCGGCCAGTGGCCGGCATCAGCGGTCAGTGGTCAGCAGTCAGCGGTCGAAGTCCAACTCCACCTCGGTGGTGGCCGGGTGGGACTGACAGGCCAGGACGTAGCCGGCGTCCGTCTCCTCCGGCTCGAGTGCGAAGTTCCGGTCCATGCGGACCTCACCCGACACCAGGAACGCCCTGCATGTGCCGCACACCCCGCCCTTGCAGGCGTAGGGCGCGTCGGCCCGGCTGCGCAGCACCGTCTCCAGCAGTGATTCCCCTTCCTGGACCGGCCACGTGCCAGACCGGCCGTCGAGGGTCGCGGTGAGGGTGGCGTGAGCCTGCGCGGCGACGGCGGTGGCGAGGGGCGCCGAGCCGTCGTCGACGTGGAAGATCTCCTGGTGGATGCGGCCGCGGTCCACGCCGAGTCCGCGCAACGCACGCTCGGCGGCCTGGACGAGGCCGAACGGCCCGCAGAGGAACCAGCCGTCCACCTCCGGCACGGGAAGCAGCGCCGGCAAAAGGCCGGTGAGGCGCTCCTGGTCCAGACGGCCCGACGGGAGTCCCGCCTGCTGCTCCTCGCGGGAGAGCACGGTGACCAGCTGGAAGCGGTCGGGGTAGCGGTCCTTGAGGTCCGCCACCTCGTCGAGGAACATCGTGGAGGCAGCCGTGCGGTCGCTGCGGATCAGGCAGAACCGGGCCTCCGGCTCCCTCGCCAGCAGTGTCGCGGCCATGGACAGCACGGGCGTGATGCCGCTGCCGCCCACCACGGCGGCGAAGTGACCCGGCCTCGGCGGGAAGAGGAACCGGCCGGCCGGATGCATCACCTCGACGGTGTCTCCGACGGACAGCTCCTTGAGGGCGTACGTCGAGAAATCGCCGCCGTCGACCAGTCGGATACCGACACGCAGCACCGGAACGTCGCCGTCCTGAGCGGCCGGGGTGCAGATCGAGTACGTGCGGCGGGTCTCCACGCCGTCCACGAGCCGGCGCAGCGCGACATGCTGGCCGGGTGTGTGGCGGAAGGTCTCGCGCAGCTCGGCGGGCACGTCGAAGGTGACGGCCACCGAGTCGTCCGTGAGCCGTTCGACCGCGCTGACCCGGAGCGGATGGAACATCTACAACTCCTTGAAGTGGTCGAAAGGTTCGCGACAGGAGACACACCTGCGCAGGGCCTTGCAGGCCGTGGAGGAGAACCTGCTCAGCAGCTCCGTGTCGGTCGAGCCGCAGTTCGGGCAGCGCACGGAGAGCGTGAGCGGCACCGGCTCGTCGGCCGCGTGATGACGAGGCGGCGCTATGCCGAACTCGCTCAGCTTCCGGCGGCCTTCGGCGCTGATGTCGTCCGTCGACCAGGCCGGTGCGAGAACCTTGACGACCGAGACGGCCGCCATCCCGTGGTCGTGCAGCACCCGCTCGATGTCGGAGGTCATGGCCTCGATGGCCGGGCAGCCCGTGTACGTCGGCGTGAGCCGGACTTCGACGCTGGAGGGCCCGAGCAGACGCACGCCGCGGATGACGCCGAGCTCCTCGAGCGTCAGCACCGGCAGCTCAGGGTCGGGGACCGAGCCCGCCAGCCTGCGCAGCTCCGCCTCCAGGCCCGTATCGGCCGTGGCCGCGGGCGCAGCGTGGTCCTCAGGCCCGGTCCGGGGTGCAGCCTGGTCCTGTGGCCCGGTCCGGGGTGCAGCCTCGGCCTCGGCCCGGGTGTGGGACCGCCTCTTTCCTGCCGTTCCCGTCACCATGACGCTCCCGGGTGGCTTCGGTGCAGATGCTGCATCTCGGCGAGCATGCGTCCGAACGACTCGGTGTGGAGCCCTTGACGCCCCGCTCCCGCGGACCAGGCGCCCGTGCGCGCACCGGACGGGACGGTCAGCGTGGCGCGCTCCAGAACCGCCGTGACCCGCTCCAGCCAGAGTGCTTCCAGTGCCTCGAGATCCACCTCGAGCCCGTCCACCGGCTGGAACATCTCGCCCGTGAACCGCCACAGCGCGTCGCACGCACGCTGCATCCGCGCGTGGCTCTCCGCCGTGCCGTCGCCGAGCCTGGCGATCCAGTGCTCCGCGTGGTCCTGGTGGTACGCGACTTCCTTGACGGCCTTGGCGGCGAGCCCGGCGAACGGGCCGTCACCGGCGGCCAGCTGCCCGTACAGCAGGTGCTGGTGGACGGAGAAGTAGAACTGGCGCGCGATGGTGTGCGCGAAGTCGCCGTTCGGCTGCTCGACCAGCTGGAGGTTCCGGAACGAGCGCTCCTCGCGGAGGAAGGCCAGCTCGTCCTCGTCACCGACGAGGGAGAGGAGCACGCGCGCCTGTCCCAGCAGATCGAGCGCGATGTTGGCGAGGGCCACCTCCTCCTCCAGTACCGGTGCGTGCCCGGCCCACGCCCCCAGCCGGTGGGAGAGCACGAGTGCGTCGTCGCCGAGAGCCAGCGCCGCCGACTCGGGCACCGTGGGGGCGACAACCGTGCCCGAGGCCGCCGGCGAGGGCTGCTCTGTCGTCCGTGCCGTGCCTGCCGTGGCTGCCGGGGCGGCCGGGGCGGCCGGGGCTGCCGTGCCTGCCGGGGCGGCCGGGGCGGCCGTGGGCGTCGAGGACGACGTGGCGGGCGTGGTGGGCGTCGTGGTCACAGGTGCTTCACCCCTTCCGGGATCTCGTAGAACGTGGGGTGCCGGTAGGGCTTGTCGGCGGCCGGCTCGAAGAACGGGTCCTTCTCGTCCGGTGAGGAGGCGGTGATCGCGGTGGAGGGCACGACCCAGATCGAGACGCCCTCGCTGCGCCGGGTGTACAGGTCGCGGGCGTTGCGGAGGGCCATTTCCGCGTCAGGTGCGTGCAGGCTCCCTGCGTGCGTGTGGGACAGCCCGCGGCGCGAACGCACGAAGACCTCCCACAGCGGCCATTCGGTCGAGCTGCTCATGCCGTCGCCTCCACGGACTCGGTGTGCTGTGCTGCCTGGTGCTTGTCCGCGTACGCGGCGGCGGCTTCCCTGACCCAGGCTCCCTCTTCGTGAGCCCGTCGGCGCTGGTTGATCCGCTGTTCGTTGCAGGGGCCGTTGCCCTTGAGGACGTCCTGGAACTCGGCCCAGTCGATGGCGCCGAAGTCGTGGTGGCCGCGCTCCTCGTTCCACCGCAGATCCGGGTCCGGGAGGGTGAGACCCAGGGATTCGGCCTGGGGGACACAGATGTCGACGAAGCGCTGCCGCAACTCGTCGTTCGAGTGGCGCTTGATCTTCCAGGCCATGGACTGCGCGGAGTGTGCCGATGCGTCGTCCGGCGGGCCGAACATCATCAGCGAGGGCCACCACCAGCGGTCCACCGCGTCCTGGGCCATCGCATGCTGCTCGGGCGTCCCCTTGGCCAGGGTGAGCAGCAGCTCGTAACCCTGGCGCTGGTGGAAGGACTCCTCCTTGCAGACCCGGACCATCGCCCGGGCGTACGGCCCGTACGAGCAGCGGCAGAGCGGCACCTGGTTGGTGATCGCCGCCCCGTCGACGAGCCAGCCGATCGCGCCGACGTCGGCCCAGGTCAGCGTCGGGTAGTTGAAGATCGAGGAGTACTTCTGGCGGCCCGAGTGCAGCTTGTCGAGCAGCTCGTCGCGGCTGGTGCCGAGCGTCTCGGCGGCGCTGTACAGATACAGGCCGTGGCCGGCTTCGTCCTGGACCTTGGCCATCAGGATCGCCTTGCGGCGCAGCGACGGCGCGCGCGTGATCCAGTTCGCCTCCGGCTGCATGCCGATGATTTCCGAGTGCGCGTGCTGCGCCATCTGGCGGACCAACGACGCCCGGTACGCGTCCGGCATCCAGTCGCGCGGTTCGATGCGCTCGTCGGCGGCCACGGCAGCGTCGAACGCCGCCTGGTACCCATCCGCAGTCACTGCCGTCATCCGGACTCCCCTACCGACCGATCGTTCGGTTCATCGGCTTCAATGGTCGGTCGGCGGGCCGTAGGGTGTCAACCCTGTGGATAACCGAGGGGACCGGCGCGATCGGGGCGGGGGATGGATTTCTACGAGGACGAGGAAAGCAAGGGGGCAGGAAAAGTGAGCTCCGGGCTGCCTCTGCCCCGCCGTACCGGGCAGCAGCAGAGCGACTCGTCCGCCAGTCGTGAGGCCGGGGCACCGGGCCGGCTCGACGAGCCCCGTCCCGGCGACGGTGACGGGACCGGGACCGGCAGCGACAGCGTTCCCGGCCCCCGTCAGGCATCGGAGTCCACAGCTCCCGCCGGTCCTTCCGAGCCCTCCGTACGTCCCGGTCTCCCGGCCCTCGTCGCGGCCCCAGGACCCGAGGAGGCCCCTCCCGGGCCCCCTGAGCAACTCCCGCCTGCCGAGCCGCCCGCCCCCGACGAAGCCTCCGCCGCGCCTCCCGGCGGCATGGCGGGTCTGTCCCTCCCCTACCAGGCCGCGGCCGCCGTGTCGCTCGCGCTGATAGCCGCCCTCGCCTGCGTCCACCTGGCCATGGTGTTCCTCCACGTCGCCCCCTCCAACACGGTGACCAAGCAGCACGGCGAAGCGGTCGACGGCTGGGTCTACCCGGAGTTCGAGCAGAACTGGAAGCTCTTCGCCCCCAATCCGCTCCAGCAGAACATCGCGATACAGGCGCGGGCCCAGTACACCGCCCGGGACGGCAGCCGCCAGGTCAGCGACTGGGTCGACTTCTCCGCGGAGGACGGTGAACAGATCCGTCACAACCTTCTCCCGAGCCACCTCCAGCAGAACCAGCTCCGCCGGGCATGGGACTTCTACGTCGGCTCGCACGACACCGAGAACAAACCCGACGGCCTGCGCGGCCGGCTCTCGGAGAGCTACATGCGCCGCATCGTGATGCTCCGCCTCGACCCCCACGACCTCGGCGGCCCCGTCGAGCGCATCCAGCTCCGTGCGTCGACCCGTGCCATCGAGGCCCCGGACTGGAGCGACGAGAAGATCGACACGCGCACCGTCCACCGGGAGCTCCCGTGGTGGACCGTCACCGCGGCGGATCTGCCGGGCGGGGTCGGCAACGACAGGACAGAGGCGGCCCGGTGAAGCCCGACCAGGACCGCAGGGTCGCCCGCGCCGTCCAGCTCGTCACGTCCACGGCCCTCGGGCCGTACCAGAGCGCCATCGTCCGGATCGGCTTCGGGGCGACCTGGCTGCTGTTCCTGCTGCGCGAACTGCCCCACCGGCACGATCTCTACGGACCGGACGGTCCGTGGAGCTGGGAGATGGGCCAGCAGCTGATCGCCGGAAACAAGGCGTTCACCGTGCTCCTGTGGTCGGACGGCGCCCTGTGGTTCGAGTTCGTCTACGGCGTCTGCGTGCTCTCCAGCCTGCTGATGATGCTCGGCTGGCGTACCCGCGCCGTGTCGGTGCTCTTCATGGTCGGCGTCCTGTCGTTGCAGAACCGCTCGATCTTCGTCGGGGACGGCGGCGACAACGTCGTCCACCTCATGGCCATCTACCTGGTGCTGACGCGCTGCGCGCAGGTGTGGTCCCTCGACGCCCGGCGGGCGACACGCAAGCCGGGGCCCGACCGGACCGGCCCCGTGCTCTGGACGGTCCTCGGCACGGTGCTCCTCACGGGCACGTTCGTGGAGCGGGGCGGCGGGGACACGTGGATCCTCGTCCTGTTCTGGGGCCTGTGGGCGGCTCAAGGCCTGTGGTGGGTGGTGGACCGCTTCGCGCCCGGCAGCGAGCCGCGCACTCTGCTCGACGTCCTGGCGAACCTGACCCACAACGCCGCCCTCGTCGTGATCATGGCCGAGGTCTGCCTGATCTACGCGACCGCCGGCTGGTACAAGATCCAGGGGTCGCGCTGGCAGGACGGCACGGCGCTGTACTACCCGCTCAAGCTGGACTACTTCACCCCGTGGCCGGAGCTCTCCGGGATCCTGGCCTCCGGCGGTGTGATGGTCATGCTGCTGACCTACGGCACGGTCGCCGTGCAGGTGGCGTTCCCCTTCACGCTCTTCAACAGGCGGGTCAAGAACGTCCTGCTGGTGGTCATGATGCTCGAGCACGCGGCCATCGCGGTGCTCCTGGGGCTGCCGTTCTTCTCGATGGCGATGATCGCGGCCGACGCCGTGTTCCTGCCGACAGGGTTCCTGGTGGCCCTGGGCGCGCTGGTCGCCCGCGGACGGGACCGGCTGCTGCGGGGGAAGGGGCGCCCGCAGCCGGTGCCGCAGGGGAGTGACGAGCCGACCCGTACGCTCGTCGGGTGAGCACCACCGAAGAACCGCTTCGCGAGGAACCGATTCAGTACGACGAGGGATACGCCCCCGAGGTCGGCGTCGGCCCGCACCCGTTGCCCTGGCCCGAGGACGAGCGGTACGACCGGGAACTGCTGGCCATGGGCGACCGGCGGAACGTCGTGGACCGCTACCGGTACTGGACGCGCGAGGCGATCGTCGCCGACCTGGACACGCACAGGCACGGCTTCCACGTGGCCGTGGAGAACTGGGGCCACGATTTCAACATCGGTTCGGTGGTGCGCACGGCCAACGCGTTTCTGGCGAAGGAGATCCACATTGTCGGGCGCCGGCGCTGGAACCGGCGCGGCGCCATGGTCACCGACAGGTACCAGCATGTGCGGCACCACCCGGACACGGCCTCGCTGACCGAATGGGCGGCGGCGGAGGAGCTGCCGATCATCGGGATCGACAATCTGCCGGGGGCCGTGCCGCTCGAGCGGACGGAGCTGCCTCGCCACTGTGTGCTTCTCTTCGGGCAGGAGGGCCCCGGGCTCACCGATGAGGCTCGCAAGCACGCCGCCATGGTCTGCTCGATCGCTCAGTTCGGTTCGACGCGGTCGATCAACGCGGGCGCGGCGGCGGCCATCGCGATGCACGCGTGGGTGCAGCGGTACGCCGATGTGCCGGCTCCGGGAGTGTGACCCCGCCGAGGTGCTCCGCCGCGGCCGCTGAGCCGGTCCGCAGGGGCCCGTCCGCGCGACGCCGGTCCGCACGGGCCGGTCCGTGGGCCAGCCGTCGAGTCGTCGGCCGAGCCGGCCTGCGGGCCGGTCCGTAGTGGCCTGCGGGCCGGTCCGTGGCGGTCTGCGGGCAGAAACCGCCCCGGTGCCTGCCGGAGCGGACGGCAGGGGCGGGCGCGGGCCCTGTACGAAGCCCGGCCCCGCGCCCGCCCCCGCGCGTCATGCCTGGCGGCGGACCTCCACCACGCGGAAGCGGTTGGAGACGAAGGCGCCGTCGCACAGCGCCGCGTTCGCCGCGGGGTTGCCGCCGGAGCCGTGGAAGTCGGAGAACGCGGCGGTCTGGTTGACGTACACCCCGCCGGTCAGGTTCAGCGAGAGCTGCGCCGACTCCTCCAGGCAGACGTCCTCGATCGCGCGCTCCGTCTCCTCGGAGGTGGTGTAGGCGCCGACCGTCATCGCGCCCTTCTCCCTGACGGTGCGGCGCAGAAGCTCCAGCGCGTCGGCCGTCGAGTCGACGGCCACCACGAACGACACCGGTCCGAAGCACTCCGAGAGGTACGCGGGCTCGGAGTCCGTGGAGTCCCAGTACTTGCGGGCGCCGTCGAGCTTCACGATCACCGGGGTCCGTACCGTCGCGCCGGGGAAGTCCGGGTTGGTGACCTCACGGGACTCCAGCGCGACCTCGCCCAGCTCCGACGCGGCGTCCAGCCGTGCCTTCACATCGGGGTTGACCAGGGCTCCCAGCAGGGCGTTCGCCCGCGCGTCGTCGCCGAGCAGGCCGCCCACGGCCGCGGCCAGGTCGGCGGCCACCTCGTCATAGCTCTTGGGGCCGGACTCGGTGGTGATGCCGTCCCTGGGGATCAGCACGTTCTGCGGTGTGGTGCACATCTGGCCGCTGTACAGGGAGAGCGAGAAGGCCAGGTTGGAGAGCATTCCCTTGTAGTCGTCGGTGGAGTCGACCACGACCGTGTTGACGCCGGCCTTTTCCGTGTACACCTGTGCCTGGCGGGCGTTGGTCTCCAGCCAGTCGCCGAAGGCGGTGGAACCCGTGTAATCGATGATCTTGATCTCGGGCCGTGTCGCCAGGGTCTTCGCGATGCCCTCGCCCGGGTTCTCGGCGGCGAGGCAGACGAGGTTCGGGTCGAAGCCGGCCTCGGTGAGCACCTCGCGGGCCACCTTCACGGTGAGGGCCAGCGGGAGCACGGCGCGGGGGTGCGGCTTCACCAGGACCGGGTTGCCCGTGGCCAGGGAGGCGAAGAGGCCCGGGTAGCCGTTCCACGTCGGGAACGTGTTGCAGCCGATGACGAGCGCGATGCCGCGGCCCGCGGTGGTGAACGTCTTCCGCAGCTCCAGCGGGTCGCGCTTGCCCTGCGGCTTGGACCAGTCCACGGCGGCGGAGGGGGTGCGGGTCTGCTCCGCGTACGCGTACGCCACGGCCTCCAGGCCGCGGTCCTGGGCGTGCGGGCCGCCGGCCTGGAACGCCATCAGGAACGCCTGCCCGCTGGTGTGCATCACCGCGTGCGCGAACTCGTGGGTACGGGCGCTGATGCGGGCCAGGATCTCCAGGCAGACCAGCGCGCGCGTCTCGGGGCCGGCCTCGCGCCAGGCGCCCATGCCGGCACGCATGGCCGGCAGCAGGACGTCCAGGTCCGGGTGCGGGTACTCGATGCCCAGCTCCGGTCCGTACGGAGAAACCTCGCCGCCGGTCCACCCGTCGGTGCCCGGCTGGTCCAGGTCGAAGCGGGAGCCGCGGAGCGCCTCGAAGGCCGCGAGGCCGTCGGCGGGCGCGCTCTCGCCGTAGGCCTTGGGGTGCTCGGGGTGGGGAGACCAGTACGCGCGCGTGCGGATCGCCTCGAGGGCCTGGTCGAGCGTGGGCCGGTGGGTCTCGGTCAGCTGCATGCGGACCAACTCCTCGTCGAGCTGGGCAGGGGAGGATGACAGAGTTAGAGTAACCGAACGATCGGTCGGTACAAGGGGGCCTGTCGAAGCTGTGGACAACTCATCGGAGAGGATCGCCTCCATGACCGCCATCGACTCCACGACCGCGATCGACGTGAGCCGCACCGTCGGCGTCGTCGGCACCGGAACCATGGGCCAGGGGATCGCACAGGTCGCCCTCGTCGCAGGCCATCCCGTCCGGCTCCACGACGCCGTACCCGGAAGGGCCGGGGAGGCCGCGGCGGCGATCGGCGCACGCCTGGACCGGCTCGTCGAGAAGGGACGGATGGCTCCCGCGGACCGCGACGCCGCCCGCGGCAGGCTCCTTCCGGCCGCCGACCTCGCCGAGCTCGCCGACGCGGCGCTCGTCGTCGAGGCCGTCCTGGAACAGCTCCCGGTCAAGCAGGAACTGTTCACGGAGCTGGAGAAGATCGTCGCCGACGACTGCCTGCTCGCCACGAACACCTCCTCGCTGTCCGTGACGGCCGTCGCGGGGGCCCTGCGCAACCCCGGCCGCTTCGTCGGCCTGCACTTCTTCAACCCGGCCCCGCTCCTGCCCCTGGTGGAGGTCGTCAGCGGCCACGCCACGGACGACGCAGCGGCCGAGCGGGCCCACGCGACGGCTCTGGCCTGGGGGAAGACGCCGGTGCGCTGCGCCGACACCCCCGGATTCATCGTCAACCGCGTCGCGCGCCCCTTCTACGCGGAGGCGTTCGCCGTCCATGAGGAGCGCGGCGCCGACCCCGCCACGATCGACGCGGTCCTGCGGGAGTGCGGCGGGTTCCGGATGGGAGCCTTCGAACTGACCGATCTGATCGGCCAGGACGTCAACGAGGCGGTCACCCGGTCCGTCTGGGAGTCGTACTTCCACAGCCCGAAGTTCACACCGTCGCTCGCCCAGCGCCGCCTCGTCGAGTCGGGCCGGCACGGCCGGAAGACGGGCCACGGCTGGTTCTCTTACGAGGACGCCGTCGAGAGCCCGCGTCCGGGTACCCGGCCGGACGCCGCCGCGCCGGACAGGGTCGTGGTGCAGGGCGACCTCGGCCCCGCGGAGCCCCTGGTCGGGCTCATCAAGCGGGCCGGGATCACGGTGGTCCGTGAGGAGGGTGACGGTTCCATAGCCCTGCCCGGCGGCGCCGAACTGGGGCTGGTGGACGGCGAGACCGCGTTCGAGTTCGACGACGGGATCATCTACTTCGATCTCGCCCTCGACTACGAGAAGGCGACCCGCATCGCGCTGTCCACGTCGGACAGCACGCTCAGGACGATGCCCGGCGCAGTCGACGAAGCCGTCGGCCTCTTCCAGGCACTCGGCAAGGACGTGTCGCTGATCGGCGACGTACCCGGCATGATCGTCGCCCGTACGGTGGCGATGCTGGCCGACTTCGCGGCTGACGCGGTCGACCGCGGCGTCGCCTCGGGCGAGGACATCGACACCGCGATGAAGCTGGGCGTCAACTACCCGGCCGGACCGTTGGAGTGGGGCGGGAAACTGGGCTTCGGGTGGGTCTGCGCGCTCCTGGAGGCCCTTCACCAGCGCTACCCCACGGGCCGGTACGCGCCGTCACTGGCGACCGCCCGCCGTGCCCGTGCGTACGACGAGGCGGAGGGCCGATGACCACGGCCAGGCGGGACACCTACACCCCGGAGACCCTGCTGACCGTCGCCGTGCGGATCTTCAACGAGCGCGGCTACGACGGCACTTCCATGGAGCACCTGTCGAAGGCGGCCGGGATCTCCAAGTCCTCGATCTACCACCATGTGACCGGCAAGGAGGAGTTGCTGCGCCGGGCCGTCAGCCGGGCGCTGGACTCCTTGTTCGCCGTCCTCGACGAGAGCGGCGCACAGCGGGGCCGCGCCATCGAGCGGGTGGAGTACGTCACGCGGCGCACGGTCGAGGTCCTGATGGACGAACTGCCGTACGTCACGCTGCTGCTGAGGGTGCGGGGCAACACGAAGACCGAGCGGTGGGCGCTGGAGCGCCGCCGCGAGTTCGACCAGCGGGTCGCGGACCTGCTGAAGGCGGCCGCCGCGGACGGCGATCTGCGGGCCGACGTCGACATCCGGCTGGCGACGCGGCTGCTCTTCGGCATGGTGAACTCGCTGGTCGAGTGGTACCGCCCGCAGCCGGGCGGCAGCCACGACGGTGACCAGCTGGCGGAGACCGTGGTGCGGCTCGCCTTCGACGGGCTGCGTACGGATTCCTGACGCCGCCCGGGCACCGGGGGCGGACCAGGTGTTCGCCGGTGGGGGCCTTCTGGAGCGGGTCGCTTCCGGCCGTCGCGTGCCCGCGTCCGGCGGCCGTGGCCTGCCCGCGCTCGAAGACGGCCGGTCCGTGCCGGGTCCGGACGGTCGGAGACGGTGCGCGTGCCGGATCAGGGCAGGCGGGAACGGCTAAGGCGTGTCCGTGTCGTGCCCTGCGCCCGGGCTGCCGGCCTGGCCCGGTGCGGGGTCGAGGTCCGTCTCCTCGAACACCAGCAGCGTCCGCGTCGACAGCACCTCCGGGATGGACTGCAGCTTGGTCAGGACGAGTTCGCGCAGCGTGCGGTTGTCGGGCGTGTGCACCAGCAGCAGCACGTCGAAGTCACCGCTGACGAGCGCGATGTGAGCGGCGCCGGGGAGCGCCTGCAGTTGTTCCCGCACCGTGCGCCAGGAGTTCTGCACGATCTTGAGGGTGATGTAGGCGGAGGCGCCCTGGCCTGCCCGCTCGTGGTTCACCCGCGCGCTGAAGCCCCTGATCACCCCGTCGTCGATCAGCCGGTTGATCCGCGCGTACGCATTGGCACGGGAGACGTGCACCCGCTCGGCGACCGAGCGTATGGAGGCACGTCCGTCCGCCTGGAGCATGCGCAGTATGTCGCGGTCGATCGCGTCCAGCGGGCGCGGCACAGGCGTCTGTCCCGCGCGGTCCCCACCGTCGGCCATTTGTTCAGTTGCCATGTCCCCCCGCCTTCCTAGCATGGACGACCTGTCTCCATCTCATGCTGTGGAGAACCGTTTGTCCACAGGCTGCCCGTGCCTGTAGCCAAAATGCGCCCACGACCGAACAATCGGTAGGTGAGGCACGCCACACCCGCGCGCCTTCGACCCGTTTCTTCATCGCTTTCGTCGTCGCTCCCACGAGGAGGTGCTCGCGTTGAGAAAGAGCAGCATGACGGTCCAGGAGCTGCCCGGTTCCGCTGCCGCCGCCTACCGGCCCACACCGCCCCCGGCGTGGCAGCCCCGCACCGATCCCACGCCGCTGCTCCCCGACCCGGAGCCGTACCGGGTCCTCGGTACCGAGGCCGCTGCCTCGGCCGACCCCGAGCTGCTGCTCCGGCTCTACGCGGAGCTGGTGCGCGGACGGCGGTACAACGCGCAGGCCACCGCCCTCACCAAGCAGGGCCGGCTCGCGGTCTACCCGTCGAGCACCGGTCAGGAGGCGTGCGAGGTGGGCGCCGCCCTGGCGCTCGAGGAGCGGGACTGGCTCTTCCCGAGCTACCGCGACACCCTCGCCGCCGTCGCACGCGGCCTGGACCCCGTTCAGGCTCTGACCCTGCTGCGCGGCGACTGGCACACCGGTTACGACCCGCACGAGCACCGTGTCGCGCCGCTGTGCACCCCGCTGGCCACCCAGCTGCCCCACGCCGTGGGTCTGGCACACGCCGCCCGTCTCAAGGGCGACGACGTCGTGGCGCTCGCCATGATCGGCGACGGCGGCACCAGTGAGGGCGACTTCCACGAGGCGCTGAACTTCGCCGCCGTGTGGAACGCTCCGGTGGTCTTCCTCGTGCAGAACAACGGCTTCGCGATCTCCGTCCCGCTGGCCAAGCAGACCGCCGCGCCGTCCCTGGCCCACAAGGCCGTCGGATACGGCATGCCGGGCCGGCTCGTGGACGGCAACGACGCGGTCGCGGTCCACGAGGTGCTCGGCGAGGCCGTCGCCCGTGCCCGCCGCGGCGGTGGCCCCACCCTGATCGAGGCGGTCACGTACCGCATGGACGCCCATACGAACGCGGACGACGCCACCCGCTACCGCGCGGACAGCGAGGTCGAGACCTGGCGCGCACACGACCCGATCCAGCTCCTGGAACGGGAGCTGACGCAGCGCGGTCTGCTCGACGACGCAGGCAGGCAGGCCGCCGCCCAGACGGCGGAGACGATGGCGGCGGAGCTGCGCGAGCGGATGAACGCAGACCCCGTTCTCGACCCCATGGATCTGTTCGAGCACGTGTACGCCCAGCAGACCGCACAGCTGCGTGAGCAGGCGGCGCTGCTGCGGGCGGAGCTGGACGCTGAGGAAGAGGCACGATGACCACGGCCGCGGTGAAGCCCGCAACCATGGCCCAGGCCCTGCAGCGCGCGATGCGCGACGCCATGGCCGAGGACCCGACCGTCCACGTCATGGGCGAGGACGTCGGCACGCTCGGCGGCGTCTTCCGGGTCACGGACGGGCTCGCGAAGGAATTCGGCGAGGACCGCTGCACGGACACCCCGCTGGCCGAGGCAGGCATTCTCGGCACGGCCGTCGGCATGGCGATGTACGGTCTGCGGCCGGTCGTGGAGATGCAGTTCGACGCCTTCGCGTACCCGGCGTTCGAGCAGCTGATCAGCCACGTCGCCCGGATGCGCAACCGCACCAAGGGCGGCATGGCCATGCCGATCACCGTGCGGGTGCCCTACGGCGGCGGCATCGGCGGGGTCGAGCACCACAGCGACTCCTCCGAGGCGTACTACATGGCCACCCCGGGACTGCACGTCGTCACGCCAGCCACGGTCGAGGACGCGTACGGCCTGCTCCGCGCCTCCATCGCCTCCGACGACCCGGTCGTCTTCCTCGAACCCAAGCGGCTGTACTGGTCCAAGTCGGAGTGGTCCCCCGAGGCACCCGCCGCGGTGGAGCCGATCGGCCGGGCCGTGGTGCGCCGCTCCGGGCGCAGCGCCACGCTCATCACCTACGGCCCTTCCGTGCCGGTGTGCATGGAGGCGGCACAGGCCGCCGAGGCGGAGGGCTGGGACCTGGAGGTCGTCGACCTGCGCTCGCTGGTGCCGTTCGACGACGAGACGGTCTGCGCGTCGGTACGGCGCACCGGCCGCGCGGTCGTCGTGCACGAGTCCACCGGCTTCGGCGGCCCCGGAGGGGAGATCGCCGCGCGCGTGACCGAGCGCTGCTTCCACCACCTGGAGGCGCCGGTGCTCCGGGTGGCGGGCTTCGACATCCCGTACCCGCCGCCGATGCTCGAGCGGCATCATCTGCCGGGAGTGGACCGCGTGCTGGACGCGGTGGCGCGACTGCAGTGGGAGACGGAGGGCTGATGGCTCAGGTGCTGGAATTCAAGCTTCCCGACCTCGGCGAAGGTCTGACCGAGGCCGAGATCGTCCGCTGGCTGGTCTCCGTCGGCGACGTGGTGGCGATCGACCAGCCCGTCGTCGAGGTCGAGACGGCCAAGGCCATGGTGGAGGTCCCCTGCCCCTACGGCGGCGTGGTGACCGCACGCTTCGGCGAAGAGGGCACGGAACTGCCCGTCGGCGCACCGCTGATCACGGTCGCGGTCGGTGCCGCGGAGGCGGCCGGGGCGGACGCCTCCACGTCCTCCGGCGGTGGCGCGGCGTCACCCGCGAAGCCGGACGCCTCGGCGTCCTCCGGCGGCTCCGCCGAGTCCTCGGGCAACGTCCTGGTCGGTTACGGGACCGGCGCGCCCGCGGCGCGACGGCGACGTATCCGCCCGGCGCCGAGCGCCCCGGCGGCCACGCCGGCGCCGACCGCCGCGGCGGCCTCCGGCAGGGCCCGGGCCGGCCGGGCGGGCCGGTCCTCGGGAGGCCCGACCGCCCCGGTCACCGCTGCGAACGGCACTTCCCCCGCTGCGAACGGCACCTCCGCCGCCGCACAGACCCCCGCGACCGGCGCCGCGACCGCGGGGCACAGCGGTCCCGTGGCCGTCATCTCACCGCTCGTGCGCAAGCTGGCACGCGAGCACGGAGTGGATCTCCGGGCACTGACCGGCTCGGGCCCTGACGGCCTGATCCTCCGGGCCGACGTCGAGCGCGCCCTGCACGCTCCCGAGACGCCGATCACCGAGGCGCCCGCCACGGCGGCCCCGGCTCCGGCCGCGCCGCGGGCCGAGCGTGTCCCGCTGCGCGGGGTGCGTGGAGCGGTGGCCGACAAGCTGTCCCGCAGCCGCCGCGAGATCCCGGACGCGACCTGCTGGGTCGACGCCGACGCGACCGAACTGATGGCCGCCAGGGCGGCGATGAACGCCGCGGGCGGACCGAAGATCTCGCTGCTCGCGCTTCTCGCCCGCATCTGCACGGCCGCGCTCGAGCGCCACCCGGAGCTCAATTCCACGGTGGAGACGGAGGCCCGGGAGATCGTGCGGCTGCCGGCTGTGCATCTCGGGTTCGCCGCCCAGACCGACCGCGGCCTGGTCGTGCCGGTCGTGAAGGACGCCCACAACCGTTCGGCGGAGTCCCTGACCGCGGAGTTCGCGAGGCTCACGGAGGCCGCCCGCCAAGGGGCGCTCACTCCGGCCGAGCTGACGGGCGGCACCTTCACGCTCAACAACTACGGCGTGTTCGGCGTCGACGGCTCCACGCCGATCATCAACCACCCCGAGGCGGCGATGCTCGGGGTCGGCCGGATCATTCCGAAGCCATGGGTGCATCAGGGCGAACTGGCCGTCCGGCAGGTCGTCCAGCTCTCCCTCACCTTCGACCACCGGGTGTGCGACGGCGGCACCGCGGGAGGTTTCCTGAGGTACGTGGCCGACTGTGTGGAGCACCCCTCGGTGCTGCTCCGCACTCTGTAGGGACCGGGCCGGGATACGGCAGGCGCGAGGCCGAAAGGGGCCAGGAAGACCCCCGGCAACCGCCGAGCAGACGGCCCAGCAGGCTGAAGAGAAGACTGTAGAGAAGACTGAAGAAGGGCAACGGGAAGGCAACAGAAGGGCAGCGGAGAGGCAGAGGGAAGCCAGAAGCGGCAGAGAGATCGAACCGGGGCTCCCCGCCCACCCGTCCGCGGACCATACTTCAGGCATGACCGCGACTACCGCGTACGACGCCATCGTCCTCGCCGGGGGTGCCGCGAAACGGTTGGGCGGCGCCGACAAGCCGGCGCTCAGCGTGGGCGGGCGGCCCCTGCTCGACCGAGTGCTGGCCGCCTGCCGTGGCGCCGGGCGCACCGTGGTCGTCGGCGGGCGCCGGCCCACCGCGCGCCCCGTCGTGTGGGTGCGCGAGGAGCCCTCGGGCGGCGGCCCCCTGGCCGCCCTCGACGCGGGGGTCCGGCACACCGGCGCCGAGACCCTCCTCGTCCTGTCGGCCGATCTTCCGTTCCTGGGGGAGAGGACGGTGCGGCAGCTGGTCGGCTCCCTTGCCGAGCGGGACAGCGAAGCGGCCGTTCTGACCGATGCCGACGGCCGCGACCAGCCTCTGGTCGCGGCCTACCGTGCCGAACCCCTCCGCCGTGAACTCGCTCTTCTCGCGGCCGAGTACGGGAGCCTTTCCGGGCTCCCGCTGCGTCTGCTGACCGGGGAACTCGACCTGGCCCGGATCGAGACCGACCCGCTCGCCTCCTTCGACTGCGACACCTGGGAGGACATCTCCACGGCCCGGGCCCGTATCAGGGAGCATGGGAACGTGCTGGACGAATGGATCACCGCAGTAAAGGACGAACTCGGCATCGAGCTGGATGTCGACACTCATGTCCTGCTCGACCTCGCCCGCGATGCCGCGCACGGCGTCGCGCGCCCCGCCGCACCGCTCACCACCTTCCTGGTCGGGTACGCGGCGGCCAATGCCGAGGGCGGGCCCGACGCCGTAGCGGAGGCCGCCCGTAAGGCGGCCGCCCTGGCCGCCCGCTGGGCGGACGAGGCCGCCGAGGCGAAGGGCGAGGCAGGTACGGCGGATGCGGCCGGCCGCCCGGCCGACGCCGCGCCGGGCGCGGGTGCCGGGGACGCCGCAGGATGACCGGTCACGACCGGGAGGCCACGGCAGCCTCCGGCAGCGAACGGGACCAGGCGGCGCCTGCCGGACCGACACCGCCCGCCGGGGGTGAGCTGGACGGTGTCGACGAAGCGCTCGCCCTGGTCGGCCCGAGGCCCCAGGGTGCCGCGGCCTCGTACACGCCCGCTGAAGGCTCCGCCACACGCCGGCACCGTGCTGCCCCTTGGCCCGAGGCCCGGGCGGTGGCCGCCCGTGTCGGGCGTACCGCGCCGCCGCGTACCCGCCGCGTACCTCTGGGGGAGGCCGTCGGGCAGGTGCTCGCCGAGCCGCTCACCGCCCTGTGCGACCTCCCCTCGTTCGACACCTCCGCCATGGACGGCTGGGCCGTCGCGGGCCCCGGTCCGTGGGCTGTGGAGGACGAAGCCTCGATTCTCGCCGGACACGGCGACAGCGGGCCCCTGCCCGACGGCACGGCGGTACGGATCGCCACCGGCGCCCGTGTCCCGCCGGAGACCACCGCCGTGATCCGCAGCGAACACGGCCGCGTCGACACGGCCGGGCGCCAGCTCCATGCCGACCGTGAGGTCGTCCCCGGGCAGGACATCCGACCGCGCGGCCAGGAGTGCCGTTCCGGGGAGCGACTGCTGCCCGCCTCGACCCTGGTCACCCCACCGGTGCTCGGGCTCGCCGCTGCCGCCGGGTACGACGAGCTGGTCACCTTCACCCGGCCGCGGGTGGAAGTCCTGGTGCTGGGCGACGAACTGCTCACCTCGTCGCTCCCCCGCGACGGTCTGATCCGTGACGCCCTCGGTCCGATGATCGGCCCCTGGCTGCGGGCACTCGGGGCGGAGGTGCTGGCCACGCGCCGTCTGGGGGACGACGCCGAAGCGCTCCACCGAGCCGTCACCACCTCCGATGCGGATCTCGTGATCACCACGGGCGGTACCGCGGCCGGCCCCGTCGACCATGTCCATCCGGTCCTGCGGAAGGCGGGGGCGGAGCTGCTCGTGGACCAGGTCGCCGTACGGCCGGGCCACCCGATGCTGTTGGCCCGGCTCGCGTCCGGACGGCATCTGGTGGGGCTGCCGGGCAATCCCCTCGCCGCCGTCTCGGGTCTCCTCACACTGGCCGAGCCCCTGCTGCGCGGCCTCGCGGGCCGGCCGGCCCCGGACCCGTACCGCGCGCCGGTACGGGGCGAGGTGCACGGCCACCCGCACGACACCCGGCTGGTCCCGTTCGTGCATCGCGACGGGCGACTGGAGCCCTTGCACTACAACGGACCGGCGATGCTGCGCGGTACAGCGGCGGCCGACGGGCTCGCCGTCGTACCGCCGGGCGGTGCCCGTCCCGGCGACGAACTGGAGGTCCTCGACCTGCCCTGGGCGACCTGGTCGCCGTGGACGCCTTCCGATGAGGCAGGAGGGTGTTTCACATGAAACTTCCCGGTCACGACGCCATGGCCCGGCACGCCGACGAGCATCTCGTCTCCGGCCGGGTGAAGCTCCCCCGCCGGATCGTCGAGCAGCCGCTGCGCCAGGTGAGCAAGCGGCTGCTGATGGCGCTGACGGTGCTCTGCATCACCGTGATGATCGTCTATACCGACCGCGCGGGCTACTCCGACAACGCAGACGGGTCCGTCGACTTTCTCGACGCCTTCTACTACGCGACCGTCACGCTCTCCACCACCGGCTACGGCGACATCGTCCCTGCCACCGACGGCGCGCGGCTCACCAACGTGCTGCTGATCACGCCGTTGCGCGTGCTCTTCCTCATCATCCTGGTCGGCACCACTCTCGAGGTCCTCACCGAGCGCACCCGGGAGGAGTGGCGGCTGAACCGCTGGAGGTCCAACTTGCGCGACCACACCGTCATCGTCGGCTTCGGTACGAAGGGGCGATCGGCGATGCAGACACTCTGTGCGACAGGGCTGCGGAAGGACCAGATCGTCGTCGTCGATCCGAGCTCCAAGGTGATCGACACCGCCAACGCGGAGGGGTTCGTCGGCGTTGTCGGCGACGCGACCCGCAGCGACGTCCTGCTTCGGGCGGAGCTGCAGAAGGCCCGTCAGATCGTCGTCGCGCCGCAGCGGGACGACACGGCGGTGCTGGTGACACTGACCGCCCGTCAGCTCAACCGCGGCGCGAAGATCGTCGCCGCCGTCCGTGAGGAGGAGAACGCTCCCCTGCTGCGTCAGTCCGGTGCGGACGCCGTGATCACCAGCTCCGGCGCAGCGGGCCGGTTGCTCGGCCTGTCCGTGCTCAGCCCCAGTGCGGGCACGGTCATGGAGGACCTGATCCAGCAGGGCAGCGGTCTGGATCTGATCGAACGGCCGGTGATAAAGGCGGAGGTCGGCCGTAGCGTCCGGGAGACGGAGGACCTGGTGGTCTCCGTGTTGCGCGGCCACCGGTTGCTCGGATACGACGATCCGGCCGCCAGCCCGCTGCAGCTCACGGACCGGCTGATCACCATCGTGCGGGCGGAGAACGGCACGTCCCCCAGTTCCTCGGAGTAGCCTCGCGGCCATGCATGCGATCACGATTCCCGAGCCCGGTGGTCCGGAGGCACTGGTCTGGGCCGAGGTGCCCGATCCGGTGCCCGGCGAGGGCGAAGTCCTCGTCGACGTCGTCGCGAGCGCGGTGAACCGCGCCGATCTGCTCCAGCGTCAGGGCTTCTACGACCCCCCGCCCGGCTCGTCCCCCTATCCGGGCCTCGAGTGTTCGGGACGGATCTCGGCGCTCGGGCCCGGCGTGTCCGGCTGGGCCGTCGGTGACGAGGTGTGCGCGCTGCTGGGAGGCGGCGGGTATGCGGAGAAAGTGGCCGTTCCCGCAGGGCAGTTGCTGCCCGTTCCGGAGGGCCTCGATCTGACGGCGGCCGCCGCGCTGCCCGAGGTGACGGCGACGGTGTGGTCGAACGTGTTCATGATCGCCCATCTGCGTCCGGGCGAGACCCTGCTGATCCATGGCGGCGCGAGCGGGATCGGCACCATGGCCATCCAGCTGGCGAAGGCCGTGGGCGCCCGGGTGGCCGTGACCGCGGGCGGGCCCGGCAAGCTCGAGCGCTGCGCCGAACTGGGCGCGGACATCCTGATCGACTACCGCGAACAGGACTTCGTCGAGGAGATCGAGAAGGCCACCGGCGGCGCCGGCGCGGACGTGATCCTCGACATCGTCGGCGCCAAGTACCTGGACCGCAACGTGAAGGCGCTCGCGGTCAACGGCCGCCTCGCCGTCATCGGCCTCCAGGGCGGTGTGAAGGGCGAGTTGAACCTCGGGGCCCTCCTCCGCAAGCGGGCGGCCGTCACCGCCACCTCGCTCCGGGGCCGGCCGCTCGGCGAGAAGGCCGCGATCGTGGCCGCCGTGCGCGAGCATGTCTGGCCGCTGATCGGCGGCGGCCGGGTGCGAGCGGTCGTGGACCGTACGGTCCCGCTCGCGGACGCGGCAGAGGGGCATCGTGCCCTGGAGTCGGGCACACATGTGGGCAAGGTCGTGCTCCTCGCTCCTGACGCGGCCTGAACCGGGCCTCGCCGCCTGTCCGTACGCGTGAGGGCCCGGCCCACCGAGACGGTGAGCCGGGCCCTCACGCATGCCGCAGGCCGGTCACGCACGCTGTGGGCACTCACGCGTGCCACGGGCCTTCAGGGGGCGGCCGTACGGCTACAGGTACGGTCCGGAGCGGATCGCGCCGTGCTGGCCGCCTTCTTCCTCGTCGTGCGCGGCACCGGGCGGCAGAGCGCGCCGCATCTGTTCCAACTGCGCGCGCGCGGCCATCTGCTGGGCGAACAGCGCCGTCTGGATCCCGTGGAAGAGACCCTCGAGCCAGCCGACCAGCTGCGCCTGCGCGATGCGCAGTTCGGCCTCGGACGGGATGGCGTCGTCGGTGAAGGGCAGGGAGAGGCGCTCCAGTTCCTCGACGAGCTCAGGGGCGAGTCCGTCCTCGAGCTCCTTGACCGAGCCTGCGTGGATCTCCTTGAGCCGCACCCGGCTCGCCTCGTCCAGAGGTGCCGCCCTGACCTCCTCCAACAGCTGCTTGATCATGCTGCCGATGCGCATGACCTTCGCAGGCTGTTCGACCATTTCCGTCACCGGGACCTCGCGCGACTCGTCGTCACTGTCACCGCCGCTGAGGGCCATGCCGTCCTGTCCCACGACGAGGACGTGGGGGCTCTCCTGCGACCGTTCATTCCTCGGCATCTCCATGCCGCCCATTCTCTCGTACATGTGCGTCACCACACGGTGTGCCCCCGTAGGAAGGTGATCCACCCTCCTACGGGGGCACAAAACCGCTGGACATCGACCGGTCCGGCGATGTTTACCCGCCGGATCGCCGACTTCGCGCGGTCACGGCGGTCGGTGTCGCGCGGTCACGCCCCGGCGCGTGCGATCACGCCCCGCCATGCCCCGCCACGCCCGGTCACGTCGCCTCGCGCCGGGCGAGGGCTCCCCGGGAGCGGGTGACCAGGGCCGCGAGCAGTGCGGCGCCCACCGGAACGGCGACGAGCAGTGCGGCCAGCGTCGACCAGGGCACGACGATCGGCACGTACGGCACGGAGCCCATCCCGCCCCAGCCCTCGTCGAGCGCCTTCTCGTACCAGCCCAGCTGCTCACGCCTCTCCGTGAGCCGCAGCCCGATCGCCGGCAGCACGCCGGCCGCCGAACCGAGGACCACACCCATCGCGGCCACCACCCCGCACTGGAAGCCGCTCAGCGTCCTGCGGACCCGGGGCGGGGCTCCGACGGCGGCCAGGGTCTTCAGGTCGGCCTCCGCGTCCGCCTGGGCGAGGCCGGTGGCGATTCCCGCCGCCCCGATGGTGATCAGCCCGGCGAACACGGTCAGCGCCAGCAGGATGATGCTGCTCTCGCTGGTGTAGCCCTCCTCGATGTGCAGCTCGACCTCTGTGCCCGTCTTGTCCAGCTCGCCGTCGAGCCGCTGACGCTGCTCGGTGCTCGGCATCGTGTCGGTCGTGTAGTACGCGCCCATCGGTGCCGTGGTGAGGCCCGCCGCCTTGGCCGCGGACGGCGAGAGCAGCATGGGCATGCCGTACGACTCGGTCGCGTCGGGCATCCGGTGGGCGGTGAAGCTCTTGATCTCGCCCGGGATCTTCTTGCCCTTCTCCATGGCCCGGTCGGCGGCTTCCGGGTCGGTGACCAGACGGATGTCGATCTCGCCCTTGGTGTTGACGTTGCGCTTGTCGAAGGACACGACCTGCCCGGCGGCCAGGGCCTTCTCGGCGGCCGGGTCGTCGATACCGAGGACCTTGAGCAGTTTGGCGTCGCCGATCATCAGGCCGCCGTCGGCGTAGACGCCGCCGCCGTGGCCCTGCTCGCAACGCCAGTCGTCGGCCAGCTTGCGCCGTTCCGCCTTGGTGAACTTCTCCGCGGGATCCTGGTCCGGGTGTGCCGGGTCCCAGGCCCACAGAGGGCACTCGTTCGCCTTGGGCACGACGACGTCGTAGCGGCCGCAGCCCTTGCCGCTGTCGTAGGGCGAGCAGCTCGCCTTGCCGACGACCACGCGTTCCACGTCCGCCCGTACGTCCACGGGCAGCAGCTTCTGCACGGTCTCCCGGACAGCGGGCACGTCCCGGCCGCCGCCCTCGTGGATCACCATGGAGACCGCCCCGTGGGGCAGCTGGGCCCGGTACTCGGCCTCGGCCTGTGCGTCCATGCTCGCGGCGTAGGTGGCGACGGCCACCGTTCCCGCGACCGCGGCCAGCACTGCGGCCACCGCGGGCGCCGTGCGCCCCCGGTTGCGTACGGCGTCGCGCAGCGCGAGCCGGGGGGAGAGCGGCAGGATCCGTCCGATCCGGCCGAACAGGCCCACCAGGGCGGGAGTCAGCGCGACGACGCCCAGCTCCGCCAGGGCGCTGCCGCCGGCGACGACGGCGAACTGGTCCGTCATCGTCGACCCGTACAGTGCGATCGCCGCACCGAGGGTCACCGCGATCAGGCCGATGACGGGCAGGACCCGGCTGCTGCGGCGCACCCCGCGACGGCCGGTGAGCGAGGCCAGGACGGTCTGCCGCGACGAGGTGATGGCGGGCACGATCGCGGCCAGAAGACCCGTGAGAACGGCGACCAGCGCGATGCCGAACAGCTCCAGCGGCCGTACGTCGAAGTGGCCGAAGCGCTTGCCCATGTACTCCTCGAGCACGGGCTGCAGCAGATACGTGAGGGCCAGGCCGAGGACCGTGCCGACCACCGCGGCGGCGACGCCGATCACCAGACCGCCGCCGAGGACGATCGCCCGGATGTGCCGCCGGTCGCCGCCGTTGGCACCGACCAGACCCAGCTGGCGGCGCGAGCGACGGGCACCCACGGCGAAGGCGGGGCCGGCGAGCAGGCAGATCTCCAGCATCGCGAGGCCGACGACGGTACCGATCGCGGCGAGCGCGGCGGCCTTGGCGGCCGTGCTCTGCTCGTAGTTGCCCCAGCCTTCCTGCTGGTAGAGCGGCACCTCGGAGTCGGCCGGCGGATCGAGGGCCACGGCCCTCGAATTCACCTTCACACCCTTTGCGTTGATCTCCTTGACCATGTTCCACGTGAAACCACCGGGAACGGTCGCCAGGATCGTCTTCGAGGGCGACGTGCCGGAGAAGCCGGCCGCCTGCAGCGCCTTGTCGAGCGGCGCGAGCATCGCTCCGGGCAGAGCGTTGACCTGGTCCCGGTCCAGATCGTCCGGAAGCTCGTACGAGCCGACGATGCGGTACTCGCGGTCGAAGCCGCGCGCGGTGAGCGCGGAGCCCACCTTCAGGCCGCTGCTCTCGAGGAAGTGCGTGGTCGCGGCCACCTCGCCGGGCTTCTGCGGCAGCCGGCCGTCGACGACGTGCAGGATGCCCTCGGCCATCGGGTCGGAGGCCTTGAGCTCACGGATCTCGGTGTGCAGGAGCCCGTGCTTCGTGCGGAGCTTCGCGGAACCGGTGGCGTCCGTCAGCGTCTTGGCACCCGCGGGCAGGGCCTTGGTGACGTCGGTCTTTCCCTCCGGCCACGGTTCGTCGGAGAAGTCGCCGACCGGGCTGTAGTTCTGCCCGTCCGGCGACTGCATGATCGGCATACCGCCCATGCCGGGGTCGGAGAGGCTGCCGTCGGCGGCGCCGAGGGAACGCTCGAGGCTCTGCTCGGTCGAGAGCTCGGCACTGCGCACGGTGAGGTCCGCGGCGCTCACGCCGAGGATGGGCAGGGCGATCATGGCCAGGACGAGGAAGCTGCGTCCCTTGGAGCGCCAGGCGTCGCGGCGCGCGATGCGGATCGCGGCACGCCAGGAGTGGTACCAGGTCATCACAGTTCGGCCGCCTGGCCGGAGAGCAGTGAGTCCGCCTGGCTGCGGACGGTCTGGTCGACGACCGCGCCGTCGCGCAGGAACACCACGCGGTCGGCCCAGGCGGCGAAGCGCGGCTCGTGGGTGACGAGGATGCCCGCGGCACCGGCGTCGCAGCGCGACCGCAGCAGGGCGAGTACGGACTCGCCGGTCTCGGAGTCCAGGGCGCCGGTCGGTTCGTCGGCGAGGACGAGGCGGCGGTCGCCAACGAGGGCGCGGGCGATGGCCACCCGCTGCTGCTGACCGCCGGACATCTCGTCGGGGAAGCGGTCGGCGAGGTGGCCGAGGTCCATCTCCTCGAGGGCGGTGACGGCTTCGCCGCGGGCCTTGCGGGTGGAGACGCCGTCGAGTTCGCGCGGCAGGGCCACGTTCTCCGCCGCGGTGAGGGCGGGGATGAGGTTGTAGTCCTGGAAGACGTAGCCGATGCTGCGGCGGCGCAGCGCGGCGAGCGTCTTGCGGTCGGCGGTCGTGATGTCGGTGTTCTCGACGATCACCCGCCCCGAGGTCGGGGTGTCGAGACCGCCCGCGATGGTGAGCAGCGTGGACTTGCCCGACCCGGACGGGCCCATGACGGCGACGAGTTCACCGGGGAAGACGTCGAGGTTGATGCCGCGCAGGGCGTGCACCTCGGTCGCGCCGCTGCCATGGACACGGGTCAGTTGCTGGAGTTGCAGAACGGGTGGTTGTGACTTCTGGGGCTGCTGAGCCTTCTGTGAAACCTGTTCGGACACGGGTGGGTCCCCCCTTGGACGGACGCGTACACACGAGCGGGTGTACGGAGAGGTGAGCGGTCGGCCGTGCGGGCCGATGCGGATGGGGAGCTCGCCGCGCCGGCCCGGTGGCCGGTACGTGCGAGCGGTGAGTGCGGTGGAGCGGGCCGGTACGGCGCCGGGGCGCGACCGGTGGATCGGGGCCGCCGGGCTCGTGCGTGGGCGCGGCCGGCGGCTCGGGGCCGCCGGGCTCGTGCGTGGGCGCGGCCGGCGGCTCGGGGACGGTGGGATGGGTCTAGTCGGCGCCCGTGGTCCGCCTGCCTGCGGCGGCCGTGTGCGCCTGGGTGGCCGGGGGGTCCGGCACGGCCGCGCCGGTTCCGGTCCCGGCCGTGCCGGTCTCACGTCCGGCCGCGCCGGCGGCCGAGAGCCGGATGAGCCGGACCTCGCAGTGGTCGAGCCAGCGGGCCTCCGCCTCGGTCTGGAAGATCAGCTGTTCCAGCACGAGCAGCCATGCGACGTCGTCCCGCTCCTGAGAGCCCCCGCTCTCGATGGCGGCGAGAGCCTGGGCCTTGAGGCGGGTGTAGTCCTGCATCGCGTTCACCGTGTGGTGGCGCTGGGACTGGATGACGGCGCGGATGTCCACCCCGGGGGCGCCGACCGCCATCGCGAGCTTGATGGCCAGTTCGTCACGGGGCGGGCTGCTGCGGTCCACCGGGGTCTCGAACCAGCTCCGGAGTTCGGAGCGGCCCGCGTCCGTGATGACGTACAGCGCGTGTCCCGCCTCGTCCTCGCCGCTCTGCGCGACCATGCCGTCGCGCTCCAGGCGGTTCAGGGTCGTGTAGACCTGACCCACGTTCAGGGGCCACGTGGCGCCCGTGCGGGATTCGAACTCCGAGCGGAGCTGGGACCCGTAGCGGGGGCCGTGTTCGAGCAGGGCGAGGAGCCCGTGGCGAATGGACATACTCAGTATGTATACCGAGTATGCCGACGGCGGCAACCGTCGAGGGTGGGAGACGGGGCGTCCGTCCTGAGACGGACGCGGCGCTCAGCGGCGCCGCAGTCGCACGCCGAGGAAGCCGATGCCGAGGCCCATCAGGGCCATCCCGACACCCAGCGAGAGCGGCGAGACCGGCTCGGTGACGGGGGCGGGCGCCCCCTGCGGTGCCTGGTGGCGGGCGGCGGCGGGCTCGCTCCGGTGCGGCTCCGGTGTCGGTGTGATCCACGCGTCGGCGGGAGCCTCCGACTCGGGTGCCCCGTCCTCCTGAGGGAGGACGTCCGCCGAGGGCTCTTCCGTGCGGGTCGGGTCCCCCTGGGCGGGCCGGGACGGGGACACGGGCCGCGTGGACTTCGAAGGCGTGGCACTCGCCGACGCCGAGGTCGCTGCGGCCGGTGTGCGCGAGGGACTCGCCGACGGGCTCGCGCTGGTACTCGGCGACGGCGTCACCTGCCGCCCGGGACGCGGGCGTCCCGCACCGGCCTCCCGTCCCGCGAGCGAGGCCGAGGCCGTGGGCTTCGGTGACTGCTCGGGTGCCTTGGGCTCCTCGGCGCGGGCGACCGGCGCGGTCGCCAGCAGCACAAGCGCGGCAACAGTGATCGCGCAGCGAGTGTGCAGTCCTGGAGTCACCGGATGACCCCTCCCCGTGCCGAGTCGTCGTCGCCGACATATCGGACTCAGGTTCACATGACGGGGTGTCTCCGGCATCCCGGGCGGCCGTATCCGACCGCCGGACGCAGCACGACGGCCCGGCACGCGACGCGCGTACCGGGCCGTTCGCGGCGATGACCGCCGCCGAGGGTGCTCGGGCGGACTACTCCGGATAGCCGGTGGAGATCTCAAGGGTGAAGTTGGCTTCGTCCGGGTCGACCTCCGTGCCGGCGAGCGGGAACTGCGAGATCACGATGCCGTCGCCCCACTGGGCGTTCGGCGTCTCCTTCTCGTTGATCTTCCAGCCGGCGGCCTGGATGCAGGCCTTGACGGAGAGGATGTCCTTGTAGGCGAAGTTCGGCGCATCGACCTTCGACGGGTCGTTGTAGCTCTCGCGCGCGTCCGAGCACTCCGTGGTCTTCATGGTCCGGTTGCGCTCCGGCCCCTTGTAACCCGCCTTCTGCGACTCGCTCGTCGTCGGGTCGCCGCCGGCTTCCGTGCCCGGGTCCTTGTCGTCCCCGTTCAGCGCGATCGCCGTGACCAGACCGCCGATGGCCAGCAGCGCCACCGCGATCGCGCCCACGAGAACCGGCATGTTCCGCTTGCCGCCGCCACTGCCGCCCGAAGGCGCCTGCTGCGGCGAGAGGGTGTACGGCGGCGGGGTGGAGGCGACCGGAGCCGGCGACTGGTACGCGGGCGCCGGCGTCGGGTAGCCGTAGTGCGGCGCGGGGGTCGGTGCCGGGGCCGGCGTGGGCGGGCCGTACGGACCGGGCTGGTACGGCGTCTGGACGCCGCTCTGCGGCGCCGGGGCCGACTGGTCCAGCGGCGGGAAGACGGCGGAACCGACGCCGGCCCCGCTGCTCGCCGGCGCACCACCGATGATCACCGGAGCGCCCGTCTGCCCGGCGCCCGCGACACGCGCGCACTCGTCGCGCATCGCCGCCGCGCTGGGAAACCGCTCGTTCGGGTTCTTCTTCAGCGCCCGTGCCACGAGCGCGTCCATCGCAGGGGTGATGGAGCGGTTGACGGTGGACGGTGCGACCGGCTCCTCCTGCACATGCGCGTACGCGATCGCCAGCGGCGAGTCCGCGTCGAACGGCAGCCGCCCGGTCAGCAGCTGGAAGAGCATGATGCCGACCGAGTACAGGTCGGAACGGGCGTCCACACCGCGCCCCAGCGCCTGCTCGGGCGACAGGTACTGCGGGGTGCCGACCACCATGCCGGTCTGCGTCATCGAGGTGACGCCCGACTGCATGGCACGGGCGATGCCGAAGTCCATCACCTTGACGACGCCGCGCCTGGTCATCATCACGTTGCCGGGCTTGATGTCGCGGTGGACCAGACCCATCTCGTGGCTGGTCTCCAGCGCGGCGAGCACGTCGGCGGTGACCTTGAGCGCCTTGTCGGCCGGCATCGCGCCGTACTGCTGGATGTCCGCGGCCAGCACGGAGCCCAGCGGCTGCCCCTCCACGTACTCCATGACGATGTACGGCATCAGGGCGCCGTCCAGCTCGTCCTCACCCGTGTCGAAGACGGACACGATGTTGGTGTGGGAGAGCTTGGCCACGGCCTGCGCCTCGCGGCGGAACCGCTCACGGAAGGACTGCTCGCGCCCCAGCTCCGTATGGAGCGTCTTGATGGCGACCTGGCGGTCCAGCGCCGAGTCGTAAGCCAGATAGACGGAGGCCATACCGCCTTCGCCGAGCAGATCGCGAAGCTGATACCGGCCGCCCGCCACGGAACCACCCGCATAGCGGCCCTGCGCGCCGTCCTGGCTCATGACTGTGCATCCCCCTCGGCGCGGTGGCCCGACGGCCCGGCCCGCGATGGTTCGCGTTGCTGGCGATCCCTGTCTCGAAGGATCGAGAAACCTGGACCGTGATCCCGTATTTACGGGGCAAGTCTGCCGCAGGGGTCCGACACGTCAAGCCAGGTGCCCGTTCCGTGACCGTACGCACAACAAGCGTCTCGGAAGCGTTACAGGAACCGGATGGAATTTGCGCCGCCCCACGTGCGGCAGGTTTGATGGCCGGTCTCTCTCGGATCCGGCCTGCCGCGCCAAGGCTGTAGCGTGACGTGGCACAGCACCACGAGCAATGGCACCCCGCAAGCGCACCAGGCACGCGGACAGATACGACGGCGAGGACTGATGGCACCCGAACCCGGAGCAGACGGCAGCGGAGTGCCGGATTCTGCGGACGCCTGGGGTGTCGGCGGACTGGTCGGCGACGGCCGCTACCGCCTGACGCACCGTCTCGGCCGCGGCGGAATGGCGGAGGTGTTCGCGGCGGAGGACGTACGCCTCGGCCGCACGGTCGCCGTCAAACTGCTGCGCGCCGATCTCGCGGAGGACCCGGTCTCCAAGGCCCGCTTCACACGCGAGGCCCAGTCGGTTGCCGGCCTCAACCACCACTCGGTGGTGGCGGTCTACGACTCCGGCGAGGACGTCGTGGGCAGCCAGACCGTCCCCTACATCGTGATGGAGCTCGTCGAGGGCCGCACGATCCGCGATCTGCTCCTCAACGCCGAGGCGCCGCCGCCCGAGCAGGCCTTGATCATCGTCTCGGGCGTCCTCGAGGCGCTCGCGTACTCGCACCAGCACGGCATCGTGCACCGCGACATCAAGCCCGCCAATGTCATCATCACCGACTCCGGTGCGGTCAAGGTGATGGACTTCGGCATCGCGCGCGCCCTGCACGGCGCGCAGTCGACGATGACCCAGACCGGCATGGTCATGGGCACGCCGCAGTACCTCTCTCCCGAGCAGGCCCTCGGCAAGGCCGTCGACCACCGTTCCGACCTGTACGCGACGGGCTGCCTGTTGTACGAACTGCTCGCCCTGCGGCCGCCGTTCACCGGTGAGACGCCGCTGTCCGTCGTCTACCAGCACGTGCAGGACATCCCGGTGCCGCCGTCGGACGTCTCGGACACCGTGCCGCCCGAGCTCGACGGTCTGGTCATGCGCTCGCTCGCGAAGGACCCGGACGACCGGTTCCAGAGCGCCGAGGAGATGCGCGGACTGGTGCAGTACGCGCTGCAGATGCTGCAGCAGCAGGGCAGCCACAACGGCGGCTGGAACACCGGCCCGGTCCATCTGTACGAGGGCGGGACCGCCGCGACCAGGGGAATGAGCGGCCCGACTGTCGCCCACCCCGGGCACGGCGAGACCTCGCAGGGCCCGATCCTCCCGCCGGTGAACCCGAACGACGGGGGCTACGACGGCGGTTACGGAAGCGGACCCCACGGCAACGGCCGGGGTGGTCGGGGCAAGGTGTGGCTGCTCGCCGCCCTCGCCGTGGTCGCGGTCGTGGCCGGTATCGCCTTCGCGCTCAACAAGGCGAACGACCCCGGCGGCACCAGCCCGGGTGACGGCAAGACGGTCTCGGAGTCGCCGAGTACGACGCCGGAGGAGACCCCGACGCCGACGGACGAGGAGACCGAGCAGTCGGAGGAGCCGGACACGTCGACCGGTGGCAACCAGTGGCCGAGCTGGACCCCGTCGGACCAGCCGTCGTACACGCCGAGCACGCCGCAGACGCCGTCCGACGACCCGACGGCCTCCCAGTCGCCGGGGGACCCGACCGAGGACCCCACGGGCGACCCGACCGGGGACCCGACGGGCGACCCGAGCGGGGACCCGACAGGGCCCACCGGTGACCCGACGGGCAATACGGGCGGCGAACCCGACGACGAGTGACGCGCGGGGTACGTGGCGGCCGTCGGAGTCCGGCGCACGCCTCGCGTCGTCCGGACCCCGGCGCGTGCCCCGCGCCGCTGGAACCCGGGCGCACGCCTCACTCCGTGAACGCCTCGCACACCGCCTCGTACTCCTTCGTCCACCAGACCGCCAGGGCCGACACCGCGGGAAACTGCGGGTCGGCCCTTCGGTCGTGCAGCTGATAGCGCCAGCGCAGTATCCAGAAGTCGTTGAGCCGCTCCCACCACACCCGGTGCACGGCGGACCGCAGTTCGGCCGCGTCGGCGCCCGCCGCGCGCCGGTAGGCCCGCGCGTACGCACGCACCTTGGGGAGCTCCAGCCGCCCGCCCGGCGTGATGAAGAAGATCGCCGCCGCCCGCACCGCCTCCTCCGCCCGCGGCTGGACCCCCAGCCGGTCCCAGTCGACGATCGCGGCCGGCTCCGCCCCGCGGTAGAGCAGGTTCAGCGGATGGAAGTCGCCGTGCACCCAGCCGCCCGCACCGCCCGGCGGGGGCCTGCGGGCGGCCTGGCGTTCGAGCAGGGCGCGCCGTTGCAGGAGGCGGTGTTCCGCGAGGGTGTCGAAGGAGTCGCGCGGCCGGGCGGACCGGGTCAGTTGCAGCAGCTCCTCGATGAGGGTGAACGTCTCGTCGGGGTCGGCGCTGACGTGTTCGGTGGTCCCGTCCGCGCCGGTGTCCATGACCTGGGCCAGGCAGGTGTGGACGAGCCCCAGGAGTGATCCGAGCCGCCGGGACTGGTCCGTGCTGAGCTGGGCGCCGTTCCGGTGGCGGCCCTCGACCCACGGGTGCAGGGCGTAGCAGTGGCCGCCGATCACGGCGACCGTGGCGCCCTGGCCGTCCTCCAGCGGCGGGGCGACGGGCACATCGAGTGCCTGGAGCCGCCTGGTCGCCCGGTGCTGGCGGGTGATGGCCTCGTGGTCGCCGTCGAGATGGTGCTTGAGGAAGTACGCCCCGCGGGTGGTGGAGAGGCGGTAGCCGCGGTTGAGGAGCCCCTGGGTGACGGGCTTGCAGGAGAGGGGTTCGCCCGGGTTCTCGTAGCGGCGCAGCAGCGCGGTGAGGGGCGGAGCGGTATCAGATGAGCGCGGCACCCGCCAGATGTTAGATCACGGAATGTGCCGCTCCGACTGCTCCTGCTCGGGGGCCAGGAAGGGCATGGCGCGGAAACTGGCGGCCGGCCGGCCGTACGGGACGCGGTCCGGCAATCAGACGGCGTGGAGTTCCTCCGAGGACATGACGTCCACCCTGCGTGACCGACGACTCCGCTGTGTAGGTCACCGGCCCTCAACCAGCGGGACCAAGGTCCCGGAACCGGGTGTGACGCCGTTGGCCCGAACGAGTGATGGCAGGTGTCCCCGCCTGCTGACGCGGGCAGCGGTGACCGGCGCTGTACGACGACCTCCGCCGCCCCGGTCTCAGTTGTGCCGGCGCTCCGCCTGCATCCTCGCCGCGGAACGCGGCCGCCTGCGCACGGCGCTCCATGCCCAGCTTGGACAGCAGGCTGGAGACGTAGTTCTTGATCGTCTTCTCGGCCGGACGGAGCCGCTCACCGATGGCACGGTTGGTGAGCCCCTCGCCGATCAGGTCCAGGATCCTGCGCTCCTGGCCGGTGAGGTTTTCCAGCCGGGCATCTCCGCTCGGCCTGCCCCCGTCGCGCAGCCGCTCCAGGACCCCGGCCGTCGCCACCGGGTCGAGCAGTGAGTTTCCGGCCGCGACGTCCCGCACCGCCGCCAGGAGTTCGTTGCCGCGGATCGCCTTCAGTACATATCCGGAGGCCCCGGCCGTGATCGCGTCGAAGAGAGCTCGTCGTCGGCGAACGAGGTGAGCATCAGGCACTTGATGTTCTCGTTGCGCGAACGGACTTCGCGGCAGACCTCGACGCCGTTCCCGTCCGGCAGACGCACGTCGAGCACGGCGACATCGGGGTCCGTCGCAGGGATTCTGACCAGGGCGTCTTCCGCCGTACCCGCCTCGCCGACCACCTCGATGTCGGGCTCCGCCGCGAGAAGTTCATGAACGCCACGCCGGACGACTTCGTGGTCGTCGAGAAGGAATACCATGATTTTTCACGTTTCGCGCACAAACGCAGTCTCACATATTGAGTCTTCCCGTGCCGGGGGTGGCCGGGATAACGTGCCCGTGTTCCGGCGGCCTGCAGGGCTGTGACCAGTGGTTGTTCCCCTATTTCTCGATTTACTTGGAAATCCAAGCAAAATCGCAGGTCAAGTGGGGTTTCGCAGTAATGCTGCCCACTGGGTAACGTGCCTGTGACAGGACGTTCGCCGGGGCACCTGTCACGCCCGACCTCCGGCCTTGCCGCACACACCCCGTGCGCGGGCCGGGACGCGGGCGAGCCGCACTGGCTTTCCGGCGGACCCCGGGGGCCGGACCGACGGAGGAGCACGCACGTGACCGTGGAGAGCACTGCTGCCGCGCGTAAACCGCGACGCGCCAGTAAGCGCGCCAGCGCCGCCAAGAAGCCACAGAGTTCCGAGCCCCAGCTCGTACAACTGCTGACGCCCGAGGGCGAGCGCGTCCAGCACCCCGAGTACGACATCGACCTGAACGCCGACGAGCTGCGCGGGCTGTACCGGGACATGGTCCTGACCCGCCGCTTCGACGCGGAGGCCACCGCGCTGCAGCGTCAGGGCGAGCTGGGCCTGTGGGCGTCGCTGCTGGGCCAGGAGGCCGCACAGATCGGCTCGGGACGCGCCCTGCGCGACGACGACTACGTCTTCCCGACGTACCGCGAGCACGGCGTCGCCTGGTGCCGCGGGGTCGACCCGACGAATCTGCTGGGCATGTTCCGGGGCGTGAACCACGGTGGCTGGGACCCGACCACCAACAACTTCCACCTGTACACGATCGTCATCGGCTCGCAGACGCTGCACGCCACCGGCTACGCCATGGGCGTCGCCAAGGACGGTGCCGACTCGGCCGTGATCGCGTACTTCGGCGACGGTGCCTCGAGCCAGGGCGACGTGGCCGAATCGTTCACGTTCTCCGCGGTCTACAACGCGCCGGTCGTGTTCTTCTGCCAGAACAACCAGTGGGCGATCTCCGAGCCCACCGAGAAGCAGACCCGCGTCCCGCTGTACCAGCGGGCGCAGGGCTACGGCTTCCCCGGCGTCCGCGTCGACGGCAACGACGTGCTGGCCTGCCTGGCCGTGACCCGCTCCGCCCTGGAGCGGGCCCGCCGCGGCGAGGGCCCGACGCTCGTCGAGGCCTTCACGTACCGGATGGGCGCGCACACCACGTCCGACGACCCGAGCAAGTACCGGCACGACGACGAGCGGGCGGCCTGGGAGGCCAAGGACCCGATCCTGCGGCTGCGTACCCACCTCGAG
Organism: Streptomyces peucetius; assembly: GCF_025854275.1. Taxonomy (NCBI): domain Bacteria; kingdom Bacillati; phylum Actinomycetota; class Actinomycetes; order Kitasatosporales; family Streptomycetaceae; genus Streptomyces; species Streptomyces peucetius. The sequence goes on from NZ_CP107567.1 coordinate 4,122,112, forward strand.
GCCGAGGGCCACGCCGACGAGGCGTTCTTCACCGCCCTCGACGAGGAGAGCGACGTGCTCGCCAAGCGGGTGCGCGAGGCCGTTCGTGCCATGCCCGACCCGGACGACATGGCCATGTTCGACCACACCTACGCCGACGGTCACTCCCTCGTCGACGAGGAGCGGGCGCAGTTCGCCGCGTACCAGGCATCGTTCGCCGAGGAGGGCAAGTAAGCCATGGCTGTACAGAAGCTTCCCCTCGCGAAGGCGCTCAACGAGTCGCTCCGCAAGGCCCTCGAGACCGACCCCAAGGTCCTGATCATGGGTGAGGACGTCGGCAAGCTCGGCGGCGTCTTCCGAATCACCGACGGCCTGCAGAAGGACTTCGGCGAGGACCGGGTCATCGACACCCCGCTCGCCGAGTCCGGCATCGTCGGCACCGCGATCGGTCTCGCCCTGCGCGGCTACCGCCCCGTGGTCGAGATCCAGTTCGATGGCTTCGTCTTCCCCGCGTACGACCAGATCGTCACCCAGCTCGCCAAGATGCACGCCCGCGCGCTCGGCAAGATCAAGCTGCCGGTCGTCATCCGCATCCCCTACGGCGGCGGCATCGGCGCCGTCGAGCACCACTCGGAGTCCCCGGAGGCGCTCTTCGCGCACGTCGCCGGCCTCAAGGTGGTCTCTCCGTCGAACCCCTCCGACGGTTACTGGATGCTCCAGCAGGCGATCCAGAGCGACGACCCGGTGATCTTCTTCGAGCCGAAGCGCCGCTACTGGGACAAGGGCGAGGTCGACACCGAGGCCATCCCCGACCCGCTGCACGGCGCGCGCGTCGCCCTGGCCGGCTCCGACATCACGCTGGCCGCCTACGGTCCGATGGTGAAGGTCTGCCTCGAGGCGGCCGCCGCCGCGGCCGAGGAGGGCAAGTCGGTGGAGGTCGTCGACCTGCGCTCGATGTCCCCGATCGACTTCGACGCCGTCCAGGCGTCCGTCGAGAGGACCGGCCGGCTGGTCGTGGTCCACGAGGCCCCCGTCTTCTACGGCTCCGGCGCGGAGATCGCCGCTCGCATCACCGAGCGGTGCTTCTACCACCTGGAGGCCCCGGTGCTGAGGGTCGGCGGCTTCCACGCCCCGTACCCGCCGGCACGGCTCGAGGAGGAGTACCTTCCGGGTCTGGACCGGGTGCTGGACGCCGTCGACCGCTCGCTCGCGTACTGAGGAGTGCCGTGACCATGACGCAAGACACTTCGCTCCGCTTCCGCGAGTTCAAGATGCCCGACGTGGGCGAGGGACTCACCGAGGCCGAGATTCTCAAGTGGTACGTCCAGCCGGGCGACACCGTCACCGACGGCCAGGTCGTCTGTGAGGTCGAGACGGCGAAGGCGGCCGTCGAGCTGCCGATCCCGTACGACGGCGTGGTGCACGAGCTGCGCTTCGCCGAGGGCACCACCGTCGACGTCGGCACGTCGATCATCACGGTCGACGTGGCGCCGGGCAGCGGCGACGCGGCCCCGGCCGAGGCCGCTGCGGTGCCCGCCGCCCAGACCGAGGCGTCGCCCGTGGCGGAGGCCACCGCCGAGGCCGCGGAGGAGGCCAAGCCGCAGGGCCGCCAGCCCGTCCTCGTCGGCTACGGCGTCGCCGAGTCGTCCACGAAGCGCAGGCCCCGCAAGCAGACGGCGGCTCCCGAGCAGGCCGAGGCGGCCGCCGCGATCCAGGCGGAGATGAACGGCCACGGCGCGCCGACGGCGCCGCGTCCGCTCGCCAAGCCCCCGGTGCGCAAGCTCGCCAAGGACCTCGGCATCGACCTGGCGACGGTCACCCCGACCGGCCCCGACGGCGTCATCACCCGCGAGGACGTCCACGCGGCTGCCGCGCCGGCGCCCGCTCCGGCTGCCGTCACCCCCGAGCCGGCCCCGGCCCAGGCCGCCCCCGCGCCCGTCGCGGCGGGTGCGCGCGAGACCCGTGTGCCGATCAAGGGCGTACGGAAGGCGACCGCGGCCGCGATGGTCGGCAGCGCGTTCACCGCGCCGCACGTCACGGAGTTCGTGACCATCGACGTCACGCGCACCATGAAGCTCGTCGAGGAGCTCAAGACCGACAAGGACATGGCGGGGCTCCGGGTCAACCCGCTGCTGCTCATCGCCAAGGCCCTGCTGGTCGCGATCAAGCGGAACCCGGAGGTCAACGCGGCCTGGGACGAGGCCGCCCAGGAGATCGTGCAGAAGCACTACGTCAACCTGGGCATCGCGGCGGCCACGCCGCGGGGTCTGATCGTCCCCAACATCAAGGACGCGCACGACAAGACCCTGCCGCAACTGGCGGAGTCCCTGGGCGAGCTGGTCGCCACGGCGCGTGAGGGGAAGACCACCCCGGCGGCGATGCAGGGCGGCACGGTAACCATCACCAACGTCGGCGTTTTCGGCGTCGACACCGGCACGCCGATCCTGAACCCCGGCGAGTCGGCCATCCTCGCGGTCGGTGCGATCAAGCTCCAGCCGTGGGTCCACAAGGGCAAGGTCAAGCCCCGTCAGGTCACCACCCTGGCGCTCTCCTTCGACCACCGCCTGGTCGACGGCGAGCTCGGCTCCAAGGTCCTCGCGGACATCGCGGCGATCCTGGAGAACCCGAAGCGGCTCATCACCTGGGCCTGATGCTCTGTTCCACGTGAAACGCCCGACCGGGGTCGCCCCGGCCGGGCGTTTGCGTACCCGTCAGCCCCGCGCCGGCCCAGGCGGTTCGGTGACCGTGCGGACCGCCACGCAATGTGCGCAGTCGCGCAGTGCGTGAACCGCGGCGACCGCACAGAGCCGGGTGCGGCTGATGCCACCCATCTTGGCGCGCATCCTGGCGATGTGGAACTTGACCGTGCGTTCGGTGATGCGCAGTTCGCGCGCCGCAGCCCGGTCGTCGACCGCGTCGCGCAGCGCGAACAGCACGTCGTTTGCTCGCCGGCATCTGTCTGGTGATCGGTGCGGTGGGGATCGCCAACACCACCCCGGTCGCCGTCCTGGAGCGCACCGGGGAGATCGGGCTGCGCCGCTCGCTGGGCGCCAGGGGCCGCCACATCACCGCTCAGTCCCTCGCCGGGTCCGGTGCGCTCGGCCTGCTCGGCGGTCCGGTCGGCACATCGATCGGCACCATCACCGTGGTCCTCGTGTCCTACGTGAGGGAGTGGACTCCGGTCGTGCACCCGGGGACCGTGGCCGCCGCCCCGGCCGTCGGACTGGTGACAGGGCTGCTCGCGGGGCCGTACCCGGCCTGGCGGGCTTCCCGGATCCAGCCCGTGGAGGCGCTGCGGCGTTGAACCGGGGCGGAATGTGCGGCGGGGACGCATAAGCCCCGCCCGATTCCAGCAATGAATTCTGTCGGTTCGTCAAGTGTGTTTTCGGCGCCGCGACGCACATCGCACAGGTGCAGCACCTCATCGCGGGCGCGGCCGGTATCGCCGCCGAGGCGCAGAAGAACGCCGCCGAGGCGGCTCGTGTCGCGGCCCTCGCCCGCAAGGCGGCCGAGGAGGCCGCCGACTGGGCGGCGAAGGCCCAGGAGTCGGCCGAACAGGCCGCGCAGTACGCCGAGGACGCCGCCGCGTCGGCCACCGAGGCCGAGGCGTCGGCCGCGCGTGCCGCCGAGTCGGCGCGGGTCGCGCGCGAGGCCGAGGCGGACGCACACCGGGCGGCCCGTGCGGCCACCGCGTCCGCGGCGCGCGCCGAGGACTCCGTGGCGTGGGCGCGTGGTTCCGCCGACGCGGCGTGGATCGCGGCCGCACAGGCACGGGCGTCGGAGCTCGCGGCGGGCAAGAGCAGGGACGCGGCGGAGGCCGCGGCGCTGGACGCCGCCGAGATCGCCGCCAAGAAGCTGGAGGACGAGCTCAAGGCGTGGCGCGAGCAGAAGAAGAAGGAGGCAGCGGCGTCCGGTGACCCGGACGGCAGCGGCCCGATCCCTCCGCTCGACGACTCGAAGCCTTCGTGCGCCCTGTTCCCGGTGACCTGGAACACCTGCTCCACGCTGCCGCACTACTACGGGAAGATCGACTACCCCGCCGGTTACCGCCTGGACGACAAGAAGTTCCTCGAGGAGGTCGCCAAGCTGAGCCCGTACGACATCGGCGACATGTGGATGAGCGGCATCGGGCAGTTCTTCCCGCACCTCGTCTTCGGGCCGGGCTCCAAGATGGTCCGGATGATCGCTGCCTCTCCGCACAACAAGAACCTGGAGAGGGACATCGCCTACAAGGTCAGAGGAGACATGTACAGCTCCTACGGTCCCTCCTCCAAGTGGCACCCGGCGCACCGCAGTGCCGAGTCCGTGAAGGACATCCTCGGCCTGCTGTCCGGTGGACGCGTGGGCAGTGGTGAGTTCGAGACCGTCGTGGGATCGTGGACCGAGTCGTACCAGATCCTGAAGGTGAACGAAGAGGCCCGCACGGTCACGATCAACTTCAAGGCGACGAACAACACCGACTGGCGTTCGTTCTGCCACGACTACGCCTGCCCGGGCACGAACACGTCGCGAGGCGTGGGCGCGGGCATCAGGCAGGACTTCTACTGGACCAAGGTCATTTCCTGGGACCACCTTTCCTAGGCAGGCCGGAAGCGGGGTGCGGGCGCCCGGTGCGCCCGCCCCCGCGACCGCTGAGCAAGGGGTGACATGGAAACGCTCGGATCGCTCTTCGTGCTGCTGCTGGTCGGCGGCGTCCTCATGGCGCTGATGGCCGTGGTGCTCGTGTCGGTCTGCGTCGGGCGGTGGCGCAAGCGCGCCATCGCGGACATGGAACGGCAGGAGACGCACACGGCGTTCGGCGACGGTTCGAGGTGACCGGTTCGCCGCAGGCCTGAGCCGCACCTCTGGTCCGGTCCAAAGCCGCGTCCGCATCGCGGACGCGGCTTTCTGGTTGAACTCTGTTGTATCTATGCTGTGTGCATGCCCGCCGCCACCGTGAAGCAGCCCCCTGCCGCAGAACGCGTCTACACACACATCAAGCAGGCCGTCCTCGACCGCCGCTACGAGGGCGGAACGCTGCTCACCGAAGGCGAACTCGCCGAAGCCGTGGGCGTGTCCCGCACCCCCGTACGGGAAGCGCTGCTCAAGCTCGAGGTGGAAGGGCTCATCAAGCTCTACCCGAAGAAGGGCGCGCTGGTCCTCGCCGTCTCCGCGCAGGAGATCCGGGACGTGGTCGAGACCCGTCTGCTGGTCGAGGAGTTCGCGGTGCGCAAGGCGGTGCCGGCGCCCGCCGCGCTCGTCGCACGCCTTGAGGAACTGCTGGCCGAACAGCGGCGCCACGCCGACGCCGGCGACCTCGCCTCGTTCGCCGTCAGCGACCGCTGCTTCCACGCCGAGATCGTCAAGCACGCCGGCAACGAGATCCTCTCCCGGCTCTACGACCAACTCCGCGACCGCCAGCTCCGGATGGGCGTCGCGATGATGCAGGCCCTCCCCGACCGGGTCTCGCGCAACTACGAGGAGCACTCCGAGATCCTGGACCGGATCAAGGCGGGCGACGCGGAGGGCGCGGCCGGTTGCGTACGGGGACACCTCGGCCGGGTCGAGGTGCTCGTCCGGGGTGAGGGCCGGTGAGCGCGACCCCGGCGGTGTCCCTGCCCGGTGATCCACCCGGCGGCCGGCGTGCCGCCGCCGTGTGGGGCATCGGCGTGGCCGTCTACTTCGTCGCGGTCATCTTCCGCACCAGCCTCGGCGTCGCCGGACTCGACGCCGCCGACCGCTTCGGCGTCAACGCCTCCGCCCTGTCCACCTTCTCCATCCTCCAACTGCTGGTCTACGCGGGCATGCAGATACCCGTCGGCCTGATGGTCGACCGGATGGGCACCAAGAAGGTGCTCACCATCGGCGTGGTGCTCTTCACCGTCGGCCAGCTCGGCTTCGCCCTCTCGCCGACGTACGGAACGGCGCTCGCGTCCCGCGCGCTGCTCGGCTGCGGCGACGCGATGACCTTCATCAGCGTGCTGCGGCTCGGATCACGCTGGTTCCCCGCCCGGCGCGGACCGCTCATCGGGCAGGTCGCCGCGCTCTTCGGCATGGCCGGCAACCTCGTCTCCACCCTGGTCATCGCCCGCATGCTGCACGGCATGGGCTGGACGGCCACCTTCGCGGGCAGCGCGGCGGCCGGAGTGCTGGTGCTGGTGCTGCTCTCGCTCTTCCTCTCCGACCACCCCGAGGGTCACGAGCCTCCGCCCGCCCGGCACGCGGGCCCCGCCTTCGTACGGAAGCAGATCGCCGAATCGTGGCGGGAGCCCGGTACCCGGCTCGGCATGTGGGTCCATTTCACGACCCAGTTCCCCGGCATGGTGTTCCTGCTGCTGTGGGGCATGCCGTTCCTGGTGGAGTCCCAGGGCCTCTCCCGCGAGGCCGCCGGCGGCCTGCTGACACTGGTGGTGCTCTCCAACATGCTGGTGGGGCTCGTGTACGGGCAGGTCATCGCCCGGCACCATGCCGCACGGGTGCCGCTGGCGCTCGGTACGGTCGGCGCCACCGCGACCCTGTGGGCGGCCACCATCGCCTACCCGGGCGGCCCGGCTCCCCTGTGGCTGCTGATCACACTCTGCGCGGTGCTCGGCGCCTGCGGACCCGCGTCGATGATCGGGTTCGACTTCGCCCGCCCGGCCAACCCGCCGGAGCGGCAGGGAACGGCGTCCGGGATCGTCAACATGGGCGGGTTCGTCGCCTCGATGACAACGTTGCTCGCAGTGGGCGTCCTGCTGGACGCGACCGGCGACAACTACCGGATCGCCTTCTCATCGGTGTTCGTGCTGGAGGCGCTCGGAGTCGCCCAGATTCTGCGACTGCGCGGGCGCACCGCACGGCGCGAGCGCGAACGCCTGGTGGCGAGCCGGGTGGAGGCGGTGCACGTTCCGGCGTGACGGCGGGTCGTCACGGGGCGCGGCGCACGCGGCGGTCGTCACGGGGCGCACGGCGCGCACACGGTGACGGCCCGCCCGGGCTCACGGCTCCACGGGCTGGCCGCCCCTCGCGGCTACGGCGTGACGGCGAAGGCCCGCAGGATCGCCCCGGCCAGCTCCTGGTCCCCGTCCACCTTGATCCGGTCGGGGACCGCGGTGGCCCGCACACGTCCGCAGGCCAGCCGGTAGTAGGTCTCCCAGTCCATGCCGATGGTCGCCAGCGGACCGAGTGACGGGGAACCGTCGATCGTCCCACGGCCGTCGGGGTCCACCCGCACGGTCCGCAGGAACTCGATCGGCCCGTGCACATCGATGACCACGGCCGAATTCGCGGGAGCCCCCGCCTCCTTGGCGACGACCTTGGGCAGACCCTGCAGGAGGACGTCCCGCGCGACGTACGCGCCGGGAGAGTCGAGATGGCCCGGCTTGTTCAACGCGCACCGCAGGTCCTGCTCGTGCACCCAGGTGTCGAACGCGCGCATGCGGTAGGCGAGTTCGAGCGTCTGCTCGGCGCCGAGCGGTGCGCGGACCAGGGTGTCGGGACTGCGGTTCTCGTTGCGCAGCTGCCGCGCCCGGCGAATCATCGTGTACTCGAGTTCGGAGGTAATCTCCGGCGCCGTGTGGTGCCGGCGCACATCGACCTGCATCTCCATGTAGCGGGCGAAATCGCTTTGCACATGGTAGAGATCACGGGGCAGCGAGTGGATGGGGCGGGGGTCCCCGAGCATCTCGCACTCCAGGCCGATGACGTGCGAGACGATGTCCCGTACCGACCAGCCCGGGCACGGCGTGGCGCGGTTCCAGTCGCCCTCGGCGATCGGCCCGACCAACTCGGCTATCGCTTCGACGGCATGGGTCCAGGCATCGGCGTAGTTCTGCAGGCTGGGATGGACGGTCACGGGACCCCTCGGCGGTCGTACGCGGACAAACTGGACTGGCAGCGCTGCGGGGGTCCGGGGGTGGCCCCCGGATGAGCACAGTACGCTGCCGGAAGGCACCCCGGCAGTGCTTTCGTGTGACGATCGTAGGCCCGTGTTGACGGCTCGAATGCCAGGACGGTGGTAGTGTGCGCGCCTCGCTCATCCAGATTGCGGTAGACCCGGACGAATCGGTCGATTCCCGTAGACGGCGTGCGGCCTCACTGGTGCGGGAACAGGCAGACTCCGAACTGGTGATCCTCCCTGAACTGTGGCCCGTCGGAGCCTTCGCCTACCAGCGGTTCGAGCAGGAGGCCGAGTCTCCCTCCGGCCCCACGTACGAAGCCATGGCCAAGGCCGCGAGCGACGCGGGCGTGTGGCTCCACGCCGGCTCCGTCGTCGAGAAGGCCGCCGACGGCACCCTCTACAACACCGCCCTCGTCATCTCCCCCACGGGCGAGCTCGCCGCCTCCTACCGGAAGATCCACCGTTTCGGCTTCGACAAGGGCGAGGCCGTGATGATGGGCGCGGGCGAGGAGCTCGTGACGGTGCCCGTTCCGGGAGGTCTCACCCTCGGCCTCGCCACCTGCTACGACCTCCGCTTCCCCGAACTGTTCCGGGGCCTGACGGACGCCGGTGCCCAGGCGCTCGTGGTGCCGGCGGGCTGGCCCGCCCGCCGCCGGGACCACTGGACGCTGCTGGCCCGCGCCCGTGCCGTCGAGAACCAGGCGTACGTCCTCGCCTGCGGCACCGCCGGCACCCACGCCGGCGTCGAGCAGGCCGGCCACAGCATCGTGGTCGACCCCTGGGGCGAGGTGCTCGCGGAGGCCGGCCCGGACGAGGAAGTGCTCACCGTCGACCTCGACCCGGCCAAGGTCACGAGGACGCGCGAGGTCTTCCCGGCGCTCAAGGACCGCCGCCTGGGCCTGCCCACCCCGAACCCCCTGCACTGACCCGAGCCGGCGCGGCCGGTTCCGGCCGCTGGGTCCGGCCCCGCGCCGGGCCCGGGCCTCAGCCGTCCTCCCGTTCCTTCTCCGCCATCCGGATCACGCATACGGCCACCGCGATCAGCAGCGCCGCGTCCGCGTCCTCCCGTACGACGTCCACCCCGTAGGTGTCCCGCAGGGTCAGCCACCGCCGGGAGATGTGCGCCAGCAGCTCCCCCTCGTACTCGACCGCGAACTCCCGGTCCAGGATCCGGCCGCTGACATCCAGCTCCGTCCCCTCCATGAGCGTCACCCGGTAGTGGTTGCGCAGCAGCGACAGCCGCTTCCTGCGCACCGTGGCGAGCGCGTCCCCGTCGCGCTCGATCGTCATCGCGTCCCGGAGGCTGAACATTTTTTGGCGCAGCGTGATCAGCACCCGCCCGTCCGGATCCTTGAGCTCCAGCGTGTCCCGCAGCCGCAGCGCCTTCCCGTCGACGAGGAAGGCGTGGCGACCGTGCTCGTCGTCGATCCAGTAGTCGTCGCCGATCGCGAAGATCTTGTCCCGCACCAGGTATTTCATGGCGGAATGCGTACCCCGGCGGGTGCTGTTGGATGGGGGTATGGCTACACGTGCACGCGTTCGGGCCCCCGAGCTGATCGGCAAGGGCGGATGGATCAATACCGGCGGGAAGGATCTGAAGCTCGCGGACCTCCGAGGTCGAACATTGATCTTGGATTTTTGGACATTTTGCTGCATCAACTGTCTGCATGTGCTCGACGAGCTGCGCGAGCTCGAGGAGAAGCACCGCGACACCGTGGTGATCATCGGCGTCCATTCGCCGAAGTTCGTGCACGAGGCCGACCATCAGGCCGTCGTCGACGCCGTCGAGCGGTACCAGGTCCATCACCCCGTCCTCGACGATCCCGAGCTCGTCACCTGGAAGCAGTACGCGGTGCGGGCGTGGCCGACGCTCGTCGTCATCGACCCCGAGGGGTACGTCGTCGCCCAGCACGCGGGCGAGGGACATGCGCACGCCATCGAGAAGCTCGTCGAGGAGCTGGAGGCCGAGCACGCGGCGAAGGGGACGCTGCGGCGCGGTGACGGGCCGTACGTGGCGCCCGAGCCCGTCGCCACCGATCTGCGCTTCCCCGGCAAGGCGCTGCGGCTGCCCTCCGGGAACTTCCTCGTCTCGGACTCCACCCGGCACCAGCTCGTCGAGCTGGCGGCGGACGGCGAGAGCGTCGTCCGGCGCATCGGCGACGGCGAGTTCAACGAGCCGCAGGGGCTCGCCCTGCTGCCCGACGGCCGGGTCGCCGTCGCCGACACCGTCAACCACGCCGTGCGCGCGTACGACCCGCGTACGGGCGCGATCGAGCTGCTGGCCGGGACCGGGAAGCAGTGGTGGCAGGGATCGCCCACCGCCGGGCCCGCGCGGGAGGTGGCGCTCTCCTCACCGTGGGACGTGGCCTGGTGGGGCGACCGGCTGTGGATCGCGATGGCGGGCGTGCACCAGCTGTGGACGTACGACCCCGAGGCGGGGACGGTCCAGGTCGCGGCGGGCACCACCAACGAGGGGCTGGTCGACGGCCCCGCGGCCGAGGCGTGGTTCGCGCAGCCGTCCGGGCTGGCGGCGACGGAGGACCGGCTGTGGATCGCCGACTCCGAGACGTCCGCGCTGCGCTGGATCGACCGCGATCTGGTCGTCCACACCGCCGTCGGCACCGGACTCTTCGACTTCGGTCACCGTGACGGAGAGGCCGGGCAGGCGCTGCTCCAGCATCCGCTGGGCGTCACCGCGCTGCCCGACGGGTCCGTCGCGGTCTCGGACACGTACAACCACGCCCTGCGCCGCTTCGACCCGGCGACCGGCGAAGTGACGACCCTGGCCACGGATCTGCGGGAGCCGAGTGACGCGGTGCTCGACGGCGAGGAGATCGTCGTCGTGGAGTCGGCGCGGCACCGGCTGACCCGGCTGCGGCTGCCCGAGGAGGCGGTACGCGTCGAGGCCGTGGCCCACCGCACGCAGCGCGCCGCCACTGATGTGGCGGCCGGCGCGCTGCGGCTGGACGTGGTCTTCGAGGCCCCGGCGGGGCAGAAGCTGGACACCCGCTACGGCCCCTCGACCCGGCTGCTGGTGTCGTCGACGCCGCCGGAGCTGCTGCGCGGGGGCGCGGGCGCGGGCACGGATCTGTCGCGTGAGCTGGAGATCGACGGGGCGGTCGGGGAGGGCGTGCTGCACGTCTCCGCGATGGCGGCGTCCTGCGACGACGACCCGGACAACGAGTACCCGGCCTGCCATGTCCACCAGCAGGACTGGGGAGTTCCGGTACGGGTCGCCGAGGGCGGCGCGGCCCGGCTGCCGCTGGTGCTGGCGGGTATGGACCGGGACCGGTAGGCGGGCGCCGGGGCGGTCAGCGGGCGCCGGCCGCCTCGGTGAGGCCCTTCATCAGGTCTTCCTTGGTCATGCAGGGCTGGAGCTCGACGTGTGCGCCGAGCTCGTTGAAGAACGGTTCGAGGATGACCGGCAGCTGGGCGCTGTCCTGCATGTCGAAGACGATGACGCAGGCGCGGCCGCCGGCGTGCGGGCTGAAGTAGACGGCCTCCGGCTGCAGCCGCTCCAGGATCCGGCCCCAGAGTTGCTGGGCCTTTCCCGTGTCGGTCACCTGGTTGGCTTTGTTCGTGTCCATGACGGCCCGCAGCATCATGCTCATGGCGGTCGCTCCGTTCGTGTCGTGCCGGGTGGTCCCCCTTGACGTCCCCAGCGGCGACCGCGCCCGGGCGGCGGCAACATTTCCTGCGCCGCCCCGGTCGGACGGGCCCGCCGCGCTCAGCCCTCCAGGAAGGCGACGAGCGCGTTCGCGAGCAGATAGGGGTCGTCGGCGCCGCAGAGCTCGCGGGCGCTGTGCATCGACAGGATCGCGACGCCGATGTCGACGGTGTGGATGCCGTGGCGGGCGGCGGTGATCGGTCCGATGGTCGTGCCGCACGGCATCGCGTTGTTCGACACGAACGTCTGCCACGGCACGCCGGCCTTCTCGCAGGCCGCGGCGAAATGGGCCCGGCCCTGGCCGTCGGTGGCGTACCGCTGGTTGACGTTGACCTTGAGGATGGGGCCGCCGTTGGCGCGCGGGTGGTGCGTCGGGTCGTGCCGCTCGCCGTAGTTGGGGTGCACGGCGTGGCCGGTGTCGGAGGAGAGGCAGACGGTGCCGGCGAAGGCGCGGGCCCGGTCCTCGTAGCCGCCGCCGCGGGCGAACACCGAGCGCTCCAGCACTGAGCCGAGCAGCGGGCCGTCGGCGCCGGTGTCCGACTGGGAGCCGTTCTCCTCGTGGTCGAAGGCGGCGAGTACGGGGATGTACGCCAGGTCGGAGGAGGCGGAGACCGCCGCCAGCGCGGCCGTGCCGGCGTGGACGGAGATGAGGTTGTCCATCCGGGGACCGGCGACGAGCTCCCGGTCGCGTCCCAGGTAGGCGGGCGGCTCGATCGAGTGGGGCATCAGGTCCCAGCCGGTGACCTCGCCCTCCGCGAGACCGGTCTCCTGCTCGAGGAAGCGGATCAGGTCGCCTTCCTCGACGTCGCCGAGTCCCCAGATCGGCTGCATGTGGCGCTGCCGGTCGAGCTTGAGCCCGTCGGTGTTGACGGAGCGGTCGAGGTGGACGGCGAGCTGCGGTACGCGCAGCAGCGCCCGGTCGACGTTGACCAGCCGGTGGGTGCCGTCGCGCAGGGTGAGCCGGCCCGCGAGTCCGAGGTCGCGGTCGAGCCAGGTGTTGAGCAGGGTCCCGCCGTAGACCTCGACGGCGATCTGCCGCCAGCCGTGGGCGCCGGTGTCCGGCAGGGGCTTGACGCGCAGGTTCGGCGAGTCGGTGTGGGCCCCGACGATACGGAAGGGGGTGTGGGCCGAGACGCCCTCGGGCACGTACCAGGCGATGAGCGCGCCGCCGCGCTGTACGTACTTTCCGCCGGTGGTGCCGTCCCAGGCGTCCGTCTCCAGCACTTCCCGGAAGCCGGCCTTCTCGAGCCGCTCGGCTGCTGCGGCGACTGCGTGGTACGGCGTGGGTGCGGCCGTGAGGAAGGCCATGAGGTCATCGGTGTGGCCGCGATCGAAGCGGGCAGGTTCGCTGCTCATGAAGTTCACCTTAACGAGGCGCACCGCCGGGCCCCATGCCGGTTCACGGAGTCCGGGACGACGGCCCGACGCCGTTCTGCTACAGGTGGTCGAACTCGGTCAGGTCGATGTCGATGTCGTACGGAAGGGGGAGCTCGACCCGGTCGTGGTGCACCCCTGTGGACACGTACGCCTTTGTCACCGGGTCGTAGTCGTAGGTGCAGACGATGGGGCGGTCGTGGTCGCCGGCCATCTCGACCCGTCAGAAGTGCGGGATCCTGGCGGCGGCGTACTTGTGCGGCTTGGTGTCGCGGTCGCGTTCCTCGGAGTCCGGCGAGACGACCTCGACGGCGAGGAGGACGTCCGCGGCTTCGTAGCGGGTCTGGCGGCGACCGGTCTCTCCTTCGGCCTTGATGACGACCAGGTCCGGTTCCGGGGCGTTGCGCGGGCCGAGGACGACGGCCATTTCGCGGCGCACCCTGAGGTGCTCGGGAAGGCTGAGGCGCAGACCCTTTTCCAGCAGGAACATCACCAGCGAGTGAAAAGCGCGCTGCGGCCTCACGAAGACCAGGCTCCCGTCGATCAACTCTGTGTGCGGCGGGAGGTCGAGCGTGAAGTAGTCGTCCACGGTGTAGCCGTCCACGGGGGGCATCGGCCACTTGGGACCGTCCGGCTGCCGGTGCTCGGTCCAGCTGTCGGTGCCTTCCGGCTTCCGCTGCTGCGAATCGGGCGGTGCTTCGGCGGTCATGGTTCCTCCCACTGGGCGGGATTCTCGGCCTGTACGACAGGCTACCCAGCGCGAACGACGGTGCCGCCACCCGAACGAGTCGGGCGGCGGCACCGTCTTGATGGGCGGCGAAGGCTAGAACGCGGCCTCGTCCAGGTCCATCAGCGAACCGTCGACCGTCTCGGCGAGCGCGCGCTCGACGGAGACGCCCGGCAGGACGTTGGCGGCGAAGAACTTCGCGGCCGCGATCTTGCCCTGGTAGAAGGGCACGTCCTTGGCGGAGGCGGTCTCCAGCTTCTCGGCGGCGACGGCCGCGCCGCGGAGCAGCAGGTAGGCGACGACCACGTCTCCGGAGGCCATCAGCAGGCGGGTGGTGTTGAGGCCCACCTTGTAGATGTTCTTGACGTCCTCGCCGGTGGCGATGAGGTCGTTGGTCATGGTGCCGACGATGGCCTCGAGGTCCACGGCGGCCTTGGCGAGCGCGTCGCGGGCGCCGGACAGCTCCTCGCCGCCGGTGCCGACCGCGAGGAACTTCTTGATCTCCTCGGAGAGGGTGTTCAGCGCCTGGCCCTGGTCGCGGACGATCTTCCGGAAGAAGTAGTCCTGGCCCTGGATGGCGGTGGTGCCCTCGTAGAGGGTGTCGATCTTGGCGTCGCGGATGTACTGCTCGATCGGGTACTCCTGCAGGTAGCCCGAGCCGCCGAAGGTCTGCAGCGACTGGGCCAGCTGCTCGTACGACCTCTCGGAGCCGTAGCCCTTGACGATCGGCAGCAGCAGGTCGTTCAGCGCGACGAGTGCCTTGGCGTCCTCGCCCGCGGCCTCCTTGACGGCGATCTCGTCCTGGATGGACGCGGTGTACAGCACCAGGGCGCGCATGCCCTCGGCGTACGCCTTCTGCGTCATCAGGGAGCGGCGCACGTCGGGGTGGTGCGTGATGGTGACCTTGGGGGCGGTCTTGTCCGCGAAGTTCTTCAGGTCGGGGCCCTGGACGCGCTCCTTGGCGTACTCCAGCGCGTTCAGGTAGCCGGTGGAGAGGGTGGCGATGGCCTTCGTGCCGACCATCATCCGCGCGAACTCGATGATCATGAACATCTGGCGGATGCCGTCGTGCTTGTCGCCGATCAGCCAGCCCTTGGCGGGGTGCTGGTCGCCGAAGGTCATCTCGCAGGTGTTGGAGGCCTTGAGGCCCATCTTGTGCTCGACGTTCGTCGCGTAGACGCCGTTGCGCTCGCCCAGCTCGCCGGTCTCCCAGTCGAAGTGGTACTTGGGCACGAGGAAGAGGGAGAGGCCCTTGGTGCCGGGGCCGTGGCCCTCGGGGCGCGCCAGCACGTAGTGGAGGATGTTCTCCTCCATGTCGTGCTCACCGGAGGTGATGAAGCGCTTCACGCCCTCGATGTGCCAGGAGCCGTCGTCCTGCTGGACCGCCTTGGTGCGGCCGGCGCCGACGTCCGAGCCGGCGTCCGGCTCGGTGAGGACCATGGTGGAGCCCCAGCGCTTCTCGACGGCTATCTCGGCGACCTTCTTCTGCGCCTCGTTGCCCTCCTGGAAGAGGATGCCGGCGAAGGCGGGGCCGGAGGAGTACATCCACACGGCCGGGTTCGAGCCGAGCAGCAGCTCCGCGTAGGACCAGATCAGGGAGCGGGGCGAGGTGGTGCCGCCGATCTCCTCGGGCAGGCCCAGGCGCCAGTACTCGGAGTCCATGAAGGCCTTGTAGCTCTTCTTGAAGCTCTCGGGGACCGGCGCGGTGTTGGTCGCGGGGTCGAACACCGGCGGGTTGCGGTCGGCGTCGGCGAACGACTCGGCGAGCTCGTTCTCCGCGAGGCGGGCGATCTCCTCGAGGATGGACTTGGCGGTGTCGACGTCCATCTCCGCGAACGGGCCGGTGCCGTACAGCTTGTCGCGCCCGAGGACCTCGAAGAGGTTGAACTCGATGTCGCGGAGATTCGACTTGTAGTGCCCCATGGCGACGGCTCCGTAAAGATCGGAAATCGGATTTCTCATCCACTTACCAGCAAGTAGCTCCGATGATGCTACCCGTCGGTAATAAGATGCAACCCTGTCCGGCCGTCTGTGACAAGACTCGCGCGGAAACTGGTGCCGGCGGCCGCCCCCGGGACACCGGGGGACTCATGGGGAGCGTGTGGCGGCATCCGCCCGGACGTCCGCCCGTCGAACGTGCGGCCGGGATGCGGGCGGTGGCCCCGCCGGGTGCGCGCGTTCAGTACTCTTGCGGGCATGTACGGCTACGACCAGGCCCCGGGCGCCCAGCAGCAGTACGTGCCCCAGCAGCCCTCCTACGGAGAGCAGCCGCTGTACCCCGAGCCGTCGCCTCCGTCCCTGGCCGACGCGGTGCGGGCCTTCACGACGGGGTCGATGTCGGCCGAGGACTTCCAGCAGATCTTCGCGACGTCGAAGGTCTACTGCCCCCGCGGCGACAACCCGGGCTTCCTGGCGCTGCACAACACCCAGCAGCCGGTCATCCCGATGTTCACCACGCTCAAGGAACTGCGCAGGTACGCGGGCAAGGAGTCCAAGTACTTCGTCATCACCGGCGCCGAGGTGATCGACCTGCTGCCGACCGGGTACGGCTTCGTGCTCGACATGGAGGGGGACCACCGGATGGTCTTCGACGCGAAGGCGGTCGAGCAGATGGTCGACTTCGCGATGCGTCGGATGTACGGCTAGGCCACCGACGCCGCGCGGCCGCAGGCCGGCGCCGCGGTTCTGGAGCGCCCGGAAGGAATTCCTTCCGGGCGTTCGTCGTTCCGGGTGGTGAGAAGTTCATTGTTCAACTAAAGTCGTCGAACAAGGAGGTCCGCCATGCCCGCAGTGACTGTCGAGAACCCGATCACCCTGCCGCGCGTCGCCGCGCCCGCCGAGGCCGTTCCGCGGCCCGTGCTCGCCGTGACCACGGCGCCGAGCGGTTTCGAAGGGGAGGGATTCCCGGTGCGCCGGGCGTTCGCCGGCATCAACTATCAGTACCTCGACCCGTTCATCATGATGGACCAGATGGGCGAGGTGGAGTACGCCGCAGGAGAGCCGAAGGGCACGCCCTGGCACCCGCACCGGGGCTTCGAGACGGTCACCTACCTGATCGACGGCACCTTCGTGCACCAGGACAGCAACGGCGGCGGCGGGACCATCCAGAACGGCGACACCCAGTGGATGACAGCCGGCAGCGGGCTGTTGCACATCGAGGCTCCGCCGGAGTCCCTGGTCATGTCCGGCGGGCTGTTCCACGGGCTCCAGCTGTGGGTGAACCTCCCCGCGAGCGACAAGATGATGAACCCGCGCTACCAGGACATCCGCGGCGGCCATGTGCGGCTGCTGACCTCCCCGGACGGCGGCGCGCTGCTGCGGGTGATCGCCGGTGAGCTGGACGGCCACGAGGGCCCGGGTATCACGCACACGCCGATCACGATGATCCACGCCACCCTGGCGCCTGGCGCCGGGATCACCCTGCCGTGGCGCGAGGACTTCAACGGTCTGGCCTACGTCCTCGCGGGCCGCGGCACGGTCGGCCAGGAGCTGCGTCCGGTGCGGACCGGGCAGACGGCCGTCTTCGGCGACGGCGGTTCGCTGACCGTCAGGGCGGACGAGGAGCAGGACTCCAACACGCCCGATCTGGAGATCGTGCTCCTCGGCGGCCGTCCGATCCGTGAGCCGATGGCGCACTACGGACCGTTCGTGATGAACACCCAGGCGGAGCTGAAGCAGGCCTTCGAGGACTTCCAGAAGGGCCTGCTCGGTACCGTCCCCGCGGTCCACGGCATGTAGCAGGCACTCCTCGCCCGGCGCCCCGTCACCTCGTGACGGGGCGTCACCCGTGCGGACCGGGTGGGCGGGACGGGTACGGGCGGCCGTGGTCGGGTGGGGCTGTGCCCCCGTCGAAGCCGCTGCTGCCCGAACCCGTGAAGCGTCTCTGCGCCTGGTGCGTCGTCGCGCTGCTCGTCACGGCGGTCGTGGTCGTCGGCGCCTGGTTGGTCGTCAGGTTCCGTACCGCCGTGACGCCCGTACTCCTCGCGCTGCTCGGGGCGGCGCTGCTCGGGCCGCTGAACCGGCGGCTGCTGCTGATGAAGGTGCAGCGTTCCCTGGCCGCCGCGCTGACCTGCGCCGGCGTGGTCGCCGTCGTCGGCGGGGCGGTCTACATCATCGTCAGCGCGCTCGTCGAGACCGGCGACCAGATCATCGACTCCCTGCGGCGGGCCGCGACCGACCTGTCCCGGCACTTCGGAGCCGCCGGGACCTCCCTCGACGACCTCGCCTCCAACGCCAGGGAAATGCTGGGCAAGTTCGGCGGAACGGCCGCCTCCGGGGTGATCTCGGGGCTGGGTGTGGTGAGCGAGATGATCGCGACGGCCGTGCTGGCCCTGCTGCTGATCTTCTTCTTCCTGCGGGACTCCGACCGGGCAGTCGAAGCGCTGCGCTCCTTCGCGCCCGGTCACGGCGGCGAACTGGCGGAGGCGATCGCCCGCCGTGCCTTCTGCGGTGTCCAGGGCTTCATGCGCGGGACGACGTTCATCGCGCTGATCGACGCGGCCTGCATCACGATCGGGCTGCTGATCCTCCGGGTGCCCGGCGCGATCGGGCTCGGGGCGCTCGTCTTCGTCGGCGCGTACATCCCCTACCTGGGGGCGTTCGTCTCCGGCGCGGTCGCCGTCCTCGTCGCCCTCGCCGACCGGGGGTTCGTCATCGCGCTGTGGGCGCTCGCGGTGGTGCTGGCGGTACAGATGCTGGAGGGGCACGTGCTCCAGCCGATGATCCAGAGCCGTACGGTCCACATGCATCCGGCGGTGGTGCTGCTGGCGATCGCGGCGGGGGCGGGCCTCGCGGGCATCCTCGGGATGCTGCTCGCCGTGCCGGTCACCGCCGCCGCGTTCGGCGTCGTCCGCGAGCTGCGGGCCCGCTACGGCCCGGCCGGCACACCGGGAGCTTCCGGCTCGGCCGGCACGCCGGGCTCGTAGAGCTCGAACCAGATCGACTTGCCCTCGCCCCTCGGGTCCACGCCCCAGTTGTCCGCCAGCATCTCCGTCAGCAGCAGCCCGCGCCCCGAGGAGGCCATCTCACCCGGCCGGCGCCGGTGCGGCAGCTCGTCGCTGGCGTCGGTGACCTCCACCCGCAGATGCCGTCGTGCGTCGCCGTGCACCACCTCGGCCATGATCAGTGCGTCGCCGTCGGTGTGCACGAGCACATTGGTGACCATCTCCGAGACCATCAGGACCGCGGAGTCGATCTGCTCGGTGTCCCGCCAGTCGTGGAGCAGCTCACGCAGATGCTGCCGGGCGGCCGCGATCCGTTCCGGCTGCGCCTGGGCGACGGTCATCGCCGTACGACGCGGAGCCCGCCGGGAGGGCCGCCCTTCCCGGCACAGCAGCACCAGTGCGATGTCGTCCTCGCGCCGGTCGGCGAGCGGCCCGGTCGTGTAGTGCGAGGACGGGCCGTGCACTGCTTGGACGAGGCCGTCCGCGAGATCCTCCAGCGACTCGCCGATGTGCTCCTCCAGAACGCCGCGCAGTCTGGCCCAGCCGGTGTCGAGGTCGTGGCCACCGGTCTCCAGGAGACCGTCGGTGCAGATCATCAGCGTCTCGCCCGGCTCCAGGACGAATCTGGTCGTCGGATAGTCGGAGTCCGGGTCGATGCCCAGCGGCAGCCCGCCCTCGGTCGGGCGCAGCAGCACCGTGCCGTCGGAGGTCCGCACGGCGGGCTCGCAGTGCCCGGCGCGGGCGATCTCGACGAGGCCGGTGGCCGGGTCCACCTCCAGGTAGAGGCACGTCGCGAAACGGGGGCTGGAGTAGTCCCCCTCCGCGTAGGTGTCGGTGATGCCGTGCAGGAAGCGGGAGGCGCGCGAGAGGACCGCGTCCGGCCGGTGTCCCTCGGAGGCGTAGGCGCGCAGGGCGATACGCAGCTGCCCCATGAGTCCCGCGGCCCGTACGTCGTGCCCCTGGACGTCTCCGATGACCAGGGCCGTACGGCCGGACGGCAGGGGGATCACGTCGTACCAGTCGCCGCCGACCTGGAGCCCGCCACCGGTCGGCACGTACCGTGCGGCGACCGCCATGCCGGGGATCTCCGGGCCGAGCTGGGGCATCATCGAGCGCTGCAGGCCGAGGGAGAGTTCCCGTTCGGTCTCCGCGACGCCGGCGCGGGCCAGCGCCTGGGCGAGCATCCGGGCGACCGTGGTGAGCACCGAGCGTTCGTCGGGGGTGAAGGCCACCGGGTGGCGGAAGGCCGCCATCCAGGCGCCCATGGTCCGGCCTGCGACGATCAGGGGCAGGAACGCCCACGACTGGCGGCCGAAGCGCTGGGCGAGCGGCCAGGTGACGGGGTAGCGGCGGCGGTACTCGCCGGGGGTCGGCAGATAGACGGCCCGCCCGCTGCGCACCACGTCGGCGGCCGGGTAGCCGGTGTCCAGCGGCAGGTCCGTGAACGGCTGCTCGTCGTCCGCGCTGTGCCCGTGGTGGCCGACGATCGTCAGATGGTCACCGGCCACTCCGAAGACCGCCAGGCCGTCCGGGGAGAAACCGGGCATCGACAGGGACGAGGCGACCCGCAGCACCTCTGCCGTGGAGCGGGCCTCCGCGAGGGCCCGGCCCGCGTCCAGCAGGAACGCCTCACGGTGGCGTCGCCAGTCGCCGGTGATCGGCGTCTGCGCGGCCGTCGTGCCGGGCTGCGGCTCCGCGACCTCCTGGAGGGTGCCGAACAGCAGATAGCCGTCGCCCTCCGCCCGGGCCCTGGTGCGGCTGCGGACGGTGCGCAGCACCCGGCCGGTGTCGTCCACCACGCGGAGCCGCGCCTCGGCGAGCGTGCCTTCGGCGACGGCGAGGGAGATGACGCCGTTGATCTCGCTCCAGTCGACGGGGTGGAAGCGGGAGCGCACGACGGACGCGGTGATGTCGCCGGCTTCGGGAGCCAGCTCGATCAGCCGGGCGGCCTCGGCGTCGAGCGCGACCGACCCGGATCTGGTGTCCCATCGCCACACACCGGTCGCGATGGCGGCCAGGACGTCCTCCGTGCGCATTGCCTCACTTTATTCCGATCATCACGATTGAGACGCGGCAGGACGCCGCCGGGGGAGGGTGTCGCGTCT
This sequence comes from Streptomyces peucetius, assembly GCF_025854275.1. Lineage (NCBI taxonomy): Bacteria > Bacillati > Actinomycetota > Actinomycetes > Kitasatosporales > Streptomycetaceae > Streptomyces > Streptomyces peucetius. The sequence continues at coordinate 4,142,765 of NZ_CP107567.1, forward strand.
ATGTCAATGGGCCGGACGGGGGCCGGGCGGTAACCTTGCAAAGGTTGTGCCCACCCAAACGCTAAGACTGGATGAACGACGATGCATCGGTACAGGTCCCACACCTGCGGCGAGCTCCGCGCCTCTGACGTCGGAGCCGACGTCCGGCTGAGCGGCTGGCTGCACAATCGGCGCGACCTGGGCGGCATCCTCTTCATCGATCTGCGCGACCACTACGGCATCACGCAGCTCGTCGCCCGGCCCGGCACCAAGGCCGCGGAGGTCCTCGACAAGCTGACGAAGGAGACCGTCGTCCGCGTCGACGGCAAGGTCGTCTCCCGCGGCGCGGAGAACGTCAACCCCGAGCTGCCCACCGGCGAGATCGAGGTCGAGGCCGCCGAGGTCGAGGTCCTGGGCGCCGCCAAGCAGATCCCGTTCACCATCAACGCCGACGACGGCGTGAACGAGGAGCGCCGCCTGGAGTACCGCTTCCTCGACCTGCGCCGCGAGCGCATGCACCGCAACATCATGCTGCGCACCGCCGTCATCTCCGCCATCCGGCAGAAGATGACCGCGCTCGGCTTCAACGAGATGGCGACCCCGATCCTCGCCGCGACCTCCCCCGAGGGCGCCCGCGACTTCGTCGTGCCGTCCCGTCTCAACCCGGGGAAGTTCTACGCGCTGCCGCAGGCCCCGCAGCAGTTCAAGCAGCTGCTGATGATCTCCGGCTTCGACCGCTACTTCCAGATCGCGCCGTGCTTCCGCGACGAGGACGCCCGTGCCGACCGCTCGCCCGGTGAGTTCTACCAGCTCGACGTCGAGATGAGCTTCGTCGAGCAGGAGGACGTCTTCCAGCCGATCGAGAAGCTGATGACCGAGCTCTTCGAGGAGTTCGGCGGCGGCCGCCACGTCACCTCCCCGTTCCCGCGGATCCCGTTCCGCGAGGCGATGCTGAAGTACGGCTCCGACAAGCCGGATCTGCGCGCCAAGCTGGAGCTCGTCGACATCTCCGACGTGTTCGAGGCCTCCGAGTTCAAGGCGTTCGCCGGCAAGCACGTCCGTGCGCTCGCCGTGCCGGACACCGCCGGCCAGACCCGCAAGTTCTTCGACGGCCTCGGCGACTACGCCGTCGAGCAGGGCGCCAAGGGCCTCGCCTGGGTGCGCGTCGGTGACGACGGCGCCCTGACCGGCCCCATTGCCAAGTTCCTCACCGAGGAGAACGTCAAGGTCCTCACCGAGCGCCTGGCCCTCGCGCCCGGCCACGCGGTCTTCTTCGGCGCGGGCGACTTCGACGAGGTCTCGAAGATCATGGGCGCGGTCCGCGTCGAGGCCGCCAAGCGCGCCGGCCACTTCGAGGAGAACGTCTTCCGCTTCTGCTGGATCGTCGACTTCCCGATGTACGAGAAGGACGAGGAGACCGGAAAGATCGACTTCTCGCACAACCCGTTCTCGATGCCGCAGGGCGGCCTGGAGGCCCTGGAGACCCAGGACCCGCTGGACATCCTCGGCTGGCAGTACGACATCGTCTGCAACGGCGTCGAGCTCTCCTCCGGTGCGATCCGGAACCACGAGCCCGAGATCATGTTCAAGGCGTTCGAGATCGCGGGCTACTCCCGCGAGACCGTCGAGCAGGAGTTCGCCGGCATGCTCCGCGCCTTCGAGTACGGCGCCCCGCCGCACGGCGGCATCGCCCCCGGCGTCGACCGCATCGTGATGCTCCTGGCCGACGAGCCGAACATCCGCGAGACGATCGCCTTCCCGCTCAACGGCAACGCCCAGGACCTGCTGATGGGCGCGCCCAGCGAACTGGACGAGGCCCGTCTGCGCGAGCTGAACCTCCAGCTGCGCAAGCCGGTCGCCAAGTCCGGCGAGTGACGCCGGCACGACGACGTACGACGACGGCCTGTACGACCCGGTGGGGTCGTACAGGCCGTCGTCGCAGGCGTACCGGGGCAGGCGCCGCGGGAACACCGCGTCGCGTGAACGCCGGGCCGCGACGCCCGGCCGCGGCCGGACCGCCGTGCGGTGCGCCGCACGGCGGACGCGAGCCCGCCGGTGGCGGCGCTCAGGCGCTCGCGCCGGGCGCCGGCGGGACGCGACCGGGCCGGCCGCCGGAACGGCGGAGGGCCGGGGAACGGCGAAGGGCCCGGAACCATTGGTTCCGGGCCCTTCGCCTCGCGCCTCGTGCGGTGCCGGGCGCGCTCGCTCGCGCTAGTCCTTCTTCGGCTCCTCCAGACGCGGGAACAGCACCGCGCCCTTCGTCACCGTCGACCCGGCGGGCAGCTTGCCCCACGCGCCGGCCTCCTGGACCTTCTGGTCCGCGAGGGCGCCCAGCGGGGCCTCGGCGCCGAGGGAGTCCCACAGCTTCTGGGACGTCTCCGGCATGACCGGGTTCAGCAGGACCGCCATCGCGCGCAGGGACTCCGCCGCCGTGTACAGGATCGTCGCCAGGCGGGCCTTGCCCTCCGGGGAGTCGTCCTTGGCGACCTTCCACGGCTCCTGCTCCGTGATGTAGCCGTTGACCTGCTTCACGAACTCGAAGACGCTCAGGATGCCGCCCTGGAAGTCCAGCTCCTCGCCGATCTTCCGGTCCGCCTCCGTGACGGCCTTCGCCAGACCGTCCTGGACCGCCTTCTCCGCCTCGCCCGCGGCCGTGGCCTCGGGCAGCGCACCGCCGAAGTACTTGCCGACCATCGCCGCGACGCGCGAGGCCAGGTTGCCGTAGTCGTTGGCGAGCTCGGACGTGTACCGGGCGGTGAAGTCCTCCCAGGAGAACGAGCCGTCCTGGCCGAACGCGATCGCGCGCAGGAAGTACCAGCGGTACGCGTCCACACCGAAGTGCGAGGTCAGGTCCTGCGGCTTGATGCCGGTCAGGTTGGACTTCGACATCTTCTCGCCGCCGACCATCAGCCAGCCGTTGGCGGCCACCTTGCCGGGCACCGGCAGGCCCTGCGCCATCAGCATCGCGGGCCAGATGATGGCGTGGAAACGCAGGATGTCCTTGCCGACGAGGTGCACGTTCGCCGGGAAGGTCTCGTCGAACTTGCTCTGGTTGGCGCCGTAGCCGACCGCCGTCGCGTAGTTGAGCAGCGCGTCGACCCACACGTAGATGACGTGCTTCTCGTCCCACGGCACCGGGACGCCCCAGTCGAAGGTCGACCGCGAGATGGACAGGTCCTGCAGGCCCTGCTTGACGAAGTTCACGACCTCGTTGCGGGCGGACTCGGGCTGGATGAAGCCCGGGTTCGCGGCGTAGAAGTCGAGCAGCTTCGGGCCGTACTCGGAGAGCTTGAAGAAGTAGTTCTCCTCCTTGAGGATCTCCACCGGCTTCTTGTGGATCGGGCACAGCTCGGTGCCGTCCTCGGCCTCGATGAGGTCGCCGGGGAGCTTGTACTCCTCGCAGCCCACGCAGTACGGGCCCTCGTACCCGCCCTTGTAGATCTCGCCCTTGTCGTACAGGTCCTGCACGAACTCCTGCACCCGGTCCGTGTGCCGCTTCTCCGTGGTGCGGATGAAGTCGTCGTTCCCGATGTTCAGGTGCTCCCAGAGGGGCTTCCAGGCCTCCTCCACGAGCTTGTCGCACCACTCCTGGGGCGTGACGCCGTTCGCCTCCGCGGTGCGCATGATCTTCTGACCGTGCTCGTCCGTGCCGGTGAGGTACCACACCTTCTCGCCACGCTGACGGTGCCAGCGCGTGAGCACGTCGCCTGCGACGGTCGTATAGGCGTGGCCCAGGTGAGGAGCGTCGTTGACGTAGTAAATGGGGGTCGAGACGTAATACGCCTTCGCCCCCTGCTTCTCGGATCCAGTGGCCGCCATGGTCGAAATCCTATCGGGCCCACGAAGATCGACTCACACGCGTTCGCCGGGCGTGCGTGGATGTGCCCGGATGCGCACAGGTGCCCGGGCGCTTGTGCGCGCCCGGGCAACTGCGGGGTCCTACGGGGACGGGCTACGGGCGCCAGGTCCCGAGGATGCCCTCGAACAGCTCCGTGTGCCCGAGCTCCAGAGGCGCGGGGCCGGCGTTGAAGTACGCGGCGTTGTCCACCTGGAGCTTGCGGAGGTAGTCGAAGGCCTTGGCGTCCTGCTCGCCGAACGCCACGAACTGCCAGAACACCGGCTTGCCGGCGGCCGCCGCGAGGGCGGCGTTGGCAGCGGTCCTCGACTCGGGGGCGCCGTCGGTCTGGAAGATCACGAACGCGGGGAGCCCGGTGCTCTTCTTGGCGTGCAGGGCGAGGACCTCCTCGATCGCGAGGTGGTAGTTCGTACGCCCCATACGTCCGAGCCCGGCGTGCAGCTCGTCGACGCGGCCCTCGTGGGCGTCGAGGGTGAGTGTGCCGGTGCCGTCGATCTCCGTCGAGAAGAACACGACGTCGACGGTCGCGTCCGCGTCGAGATGCGCGGCGAGCGCGAGCGCCTGCTCGCCGAGGCGCTGGGCGCTGCCGTCCTTGAAGTACGGGCGCATCGAACCGGACCGGTCGAGCACCAGGTACACATGGGCGCGCGCCCCGGTGAGCTGCGCCTTCTCGAGCGCGGCGCCGGCGGCCTCGTACGCCTCCACGATCCGCGGCGCCCGCGCCTTGACCGGCCCCGCCTCATTGACAGCCGCGCCGCCACCGACGACGGGTGCGTCGTCGGCGGGCGCGTCGGCGACGTCCGCGACAGGGGCGTCGGCCTGGGGTGCGGCGTCCGCAATCGGTGCGTCCGTTTCGGAGGCGGCGTCGGCGACGGCCGCGTCGGCCTCGGGGGCGTCGTCTGCGACGGGCGCCTCGGCCTCGGGGGCGTCGTCTGCGACGGGCGCCTCGGCCTCGGGAGCGGCGTCCGCGATCGGTGCGTCGGCTGCTGCGGCGTCGTCGGTGACAGGCTCTTCGGCCTTGGGGGCGGCGTCGGCGGCGGGCGCCTGGGCCTGGGGGGCGTCGTCCGCGTCAGGTTCGTCCGTTTCGGGGGCGTCTTCAGCGACGGGCGCGTCGGTCGCTGCCGCGTCGTCCGCGACGGGCGCCTCAGTCTCCGGGGCGGCGCTGTCTTCCGCAGCGGGGGCGTCCGCCGCGGGTTCGTTGTTCTGCGGCTCGGGGGCGTCGGCCTGCGGCTGCTCGGCGTCAGCCTCGACGGGCGCGTCGGCCTCGGGCGCGGCGTCCGCGATCGGTGCGTCCGTTTCGGGGGCGGCGTCGGCGGCGGGCGCGTCGTCCGCGAGAGGGGCGGCGTTCGCCTCCTCCTCCGCGGCGCTGTCTTCCGCAGCAGGGGCGTCCGCCGCGGGTTCGTTGTTCTGTGGCTCGGGGGCGTCGGCCTGCGGCTGTTCGGGGTCAGCCTCGGCCTCGGGGGCGTCGGCCGGGGCCGGGGCCGTGGTGGCGTCCGCCGCGGAAGAGCCGGACGTGAGGCGGTCGGCCTGGGCCGGGACCCGGCGCGGGGTCGGGTTGTCGAAGGCAGCGGTGACCAGGTCCGACACCCGCTCCGAGGGCGCCTGCGACGGGACCGTCGTGGACGACCCCGTAGAGGCCTTGGCCGACGCCGCGGCCCCCACAGACGCGGACGCGGACTCGGACGCGGACGTGGTGGACGACGTGTCCGTGGCCGGTTCCGTGCGCTCGGTCTGGGCGGGAACGGAGGCTGCCGCCGACTCGTTACGCTCAGCACGGTCGCGTCCGAACACCTTGCGCAGCAAGCTCCGAATACTCATGGGCGAGGCCTTTCGCATGAGTTGGGTGCGGTGAGTGTCCGCTCCTGCCCGGGCAACGCAGGCCAGGGCGGACACGTAAGGTTAGCGGCCGCCCCGCCCGCTCTCGGGGAGGGCACCCCAAAGCGTCGTACGCACACCCCGACCGCGCCCCGTCCGCGCCGCATTCATCCGTCGTTCATCTCGCGTCCGCCGCTGTGCACATGTCCGCGCTTAACGTCATGGCCGGAATCATTCCGACACCATGTCGGCGCAGGCTGCGCCGAAGGAGGACGAAGTGCGCAAACTGCTGCCGCTGTTGAACATGGCCCCGCACGCGGGCGGACGTTCTGCCCTCACCTGCCGCTACCGCTGTGGCGACGCCTGCTTCCACGAGGTGCCCAACACCACCGACAACGAGTACGTCGGTGACGTCATAGCGAGCGCTCTGTCGCGCCGTTCGATGATGCGTGCCGCCGCGGTCGTGACCGTGGCCGCCGCGGCCGGCGGCGCGGCCGTCGTACAGGGGGCGACCCCCGCCGCAGCCAAGGGCCACGGACACGGCCACGCGCCCGGCCGCCCCGGCAGGGCCGACGGCGCCCGTGGTCTGCGCTTCGCCCCCGTCGCGCCCAACACGGACGACAAGGTCACCGTCCCCGAGGGCTACGCCCAGAGCATCGTGATCCGCTGGGGTGAGCCCATCCTCCGCGGCGCGCCCGCCTTCGACCCGGACAGGCAGTCGGCGAAGGCGCAGGCCGGCCAGTTCGGCTACAACAACGACTTCCTCAGCCTGCTCCCGCTGCGCGGCGAGCACGGCCGCCAGGTGCTCGTGGCGAACCACGAGTACACGGACGAGGTCCTGATGTTCAAGGGCTACGACTCCGAGAACCCGACCCGCGAGCAGGTCGAGATCGCCTGGGCCGCTCACGGTCTGTCCGTCGTCGTGGTCCAGGAGGAGCACCGCTCCGGCAAGCTCTCCCCCGTGACCCGCCACCCGCTCAACCGCCGTCTCACGGCGACGAGCGAGTTCGAGCTCACCGGCCCGGCCGCGGGCTCCGAGCTGCTGCGTACCAGCGCCGACCGTTTTGGCCGGACCGTGCTCGGCACGCTCAACAACTGCGCCGGCGGCACCACCCCGTGGGGCACGATCCTGTCGGGCGAGGAGAACTTCAACCAGTACTTCGCGAACGGCTCGAGCGCCACGGACAAGCGCTACGGCGTCGGCTCGGGCGCCACCGAGCGCAAGTGGGAGCGTTTCGACAGGCGTTTCGACCTGAAGCAGGAGCCGAACGAGGTCCACCGCCACGGCTGGGTCGTCGAGCTCGACCCGTACGACCCCGACTCCATGCCCGCCAAGCGCACCGCGCTGGGCCGGTTCAAGCACGAGGCGGCGCAGCCCCGGCTCACCGACGACGGCCGCCCGGTCGTCTACATGGGCGACGACGAGCGCTTCGACTACTTCTACAAGTTCGTCTCCTCGAAGCGGATGAAGAAGGGCAGCAGCCGCGCCGCGCGCGAGCACAACCGCACGCTCCTCGACGAGGGCACCCTGTACGTCGCCAAGCTCACCGGTGACTCCCCGGGCGAGATCGACGGCACCGGCAAGCTTCCGAACGACGGCGAGTTCGACGGTTCCGGCGTGTGGATCCCGCTGGCGACGGGCGACGTGTCGCACGTGCCCGGCATGACCGCCGAGGAGGTGTACGTCTTCACCCGCCTGGCGGGCGACAAGGTCGGCGCGACGAAGATGGACCGCCCGGAGGACGTCGAGCCGAGCCCCCGCACCGGCCGGGTCTACGTCGCCCTCACCAACAACTCCAAGCGCGGCACGGACGGCAACCCCGGCGTGGACGAGGCCAACCCGCGCAACAGCAACAAGCACGGCCAGGTGCTGGAGCTGGCCGAGCACTGGGACGACCCGACGTCCGACGGTTTCGCGTGGCGCCTGTTCCTGGTCGCCGGTGACCCGGACGACCCGGCCACCTACTACGCGGGCTACCCGAAGGACAAGGTCAGCCCCATCTCCTGCCCCGACAACATCGCGTTCGACCCGTACGGCAACCTGTGGCTGTCCACGGACGGCAACGCCCTCGGCAACCACGACGGCCTGTTCGGCGTCGCGACCCACGGCGAGCGCCGCGGTGAGCTGAAGCAGTTCCTGACCGTGCCGACCGGCGCGGAGACCTGCGGTCCGATCATCCAGGACCGCCGTGTCCTGGTGGCCGTGCAGCACCCGGGCGAGGTCGACGGCGCGTCGGCCGAGAAGCCCGCGAGCGCCTGGCCCGACGGACCGGGCAAGCCGGTCCGCCCGTCGGTCGTCGCCGTCTACCGCAAGGACGGCCGCGACATCGGCGCGTGAGTCACCCGTTCACGGGGTGGCGCCCGTCTGCGCGCGCCACCTCGTGAACTGCTCGGCGGCGTCTCCCGTGTACGCCCACGGGAGATGCGCCGCACGGCGGCCCAGCAGCCGGAACAGTCCGCCGGCCTCCAGCCGCAGTCCCGCGTGACAGGCCGCGTGGACGAGGTAGTTGAGCTCGCCGACCTCCTGCGGTGCGACCGGCCCGTCCGTACGCCACAATATCCACCGCTCCCAGGTGCGGCGGATCTCCGTGACCGCCAGTTCGTGCTTCCAGTGCTGGTCGAAACCGCGCACCACCCGGCCCTGTGCCGCGTCGGAGACGTACCGGTACTCCTCGGCACGGGCGATCTGCACCAGTACCGGCAGCGGCGACCCGGGCGGTGAGGCCCCGGCCGCGTTCCGCGCGAAGTCGTACATCCTGCCGTGCGTGCCGTGCCAGCGAGCCGAGTGGTAGCGCAGCAGCTGCACATGCCCCTCGACGTTGTACGGGTCGCGCCGGCGCATCTCGTCCCACCATCCCCGCAGTTCCCGCCGGGGCACCCCGTCCTCGTACAGACGGGCCACCGTCAGCAGCGACACCCACGGCATCGGGTCGTCGGGACGGGCGTCGGCGGCGGCGAGGCAGGCCGTCACGGCGGCGTCGAGCCGCGCCCGGTCGGTGCCGGCGCCGCGGCCCGCGGCGATCGCCCGCTGGAAGACGCGCACCACCTCCGTCGCCGCGCTCAGGACTGCCGCGTCCGCGCCGGACGGCTCCGCCGCGCGCCAGCTCTCGGCAGCGGAGGAGCCGGCCGCGGCGTGGGCGAGCAGCCGGATCCGGTGGGTGCGCAGTGGCCAGTCGTCGGCTGTGTCGCGCAGCAGGTCGCGGACGCCCTGCCACCTGCCGATGACGATGTCGTGCAAGGCGTCGGCCAGCGGCCGGTCCCCGAAGGCGGGATCGAAGTCGGGTATGAAACGGCGGCGTACGGCCATGTGCGGCACTTCCCTCGACGGTGCAAGCGTGCGACTGGCGTTCGGAGGTGGCCGGCGTACGGGGCCGGTCGGCCGGCGGGGGGCGTGGATCGTGGGGGTGACGTTCAGAAATCCGTGGCCAGTGCCTTGTCCGTGTAGTCCCCGCCGTGCGGGTCGCGGTCCGGGGCGCCGCCGGGGGCGAGCGCCCGGGCCGCGTCCAGCCTGGCCGGCCGGTAGTACGTACTGCCGCGCCGCCAGTGGACGACCATCGGTACGACGCCGGCGGCGAGACCGCCGAGACCGATCGCGATCGACGCGCCGCTCAGCTCACCGAGCGACTCGAAGAAGATCCACAGCATGAACAGGGCGCCGGCCAGCGGCCACGCGCCGCCGAGCACGAAGTCCCGTACGGAGCGCAGCAGCGTCCTGCGGTACGCGACGACGGCGGCGATCCCGGCGAGCCCGTAGTAGAAGGCGATCTGGAGCCCTATGGCGGAGACCGCCGCGGCGACGACGTCCCCGACCGAACCGAACGCCGTGGACCCCACGAACAGGGCGAGCGCGACGCCACCGACCACCGTGACGGCCACCCACGGTGTCTTCCAGCGACGGTGGACCAGGCCCAGCGCGGCGGGCATCGTACGGTCGCGGCCCATCGCGAACAGCGAGCGGGTGACCTGGATCAGCGTGGTCTCCAACGTGGCGACGGTCGACAGCAGCACCGCCACGACGAGCAGTTTGCCGCCGACGCCGGGCCAGACGGCCGCCCCCAGCACGGCCAGCACGTCCGCTCCGGCCGCCTGGATCTCCCCGGACGTCAGGACGATGTTGACGGCGATCGTGAACGCCTCGAACAGCAGGAGGACGACAGCGACACCGATGAGCGCGCCGAGCCCGGCCGTGCGCCGGCTGTCGCGGGTCTCCTCACTGAGGTTGCTGGTGACGTCCCAGCCCCAGAAGTAGAAGGTGGCGATCAGCGCCCCGGAGGCGAAGCCGGCCGTCCCCTCGAAGTGGGAGAAGCCGAACCACGACCAGTCGAACGCGGCGGCGGCTCCCTCGTGCAGCAGAGCGGCTCCGACGAAGACCAGCAGGATCACCATCTCCACGCCCGACATCAGGAGTTGGGCATGCACCGTCAGCCGCGCCCCGCCCAGCACGACGAGAAGCATCGCGAGGAACCAGCCTGCCCCGACGGCCGTCGCGAGGGCCGTGTTCCCGGCGAGCGCCGGATCGAAGAGCGCCAGCGTCATCGCGCCCGCCGGCAGCGACCCCGCGACCATGAAGAGCGTCGTGGAGACCACCAGCGCCCACCCGGAGAGAAAACCGAGGAACGGGTGGAGGGTGCGCCCGACCCAGGAGTACGCGGCGCCCGCGTTGACGTCGATGCGGCCCAGCCTGCCGAAGGCCAGGACGATGCCGAGCATGGGGATCGCGCAGTACAGCAGCGCCGCGGGGCCCGCGAGTCCGACCGTGGCGACGAGCACGGCCGTGGTGGCCGCGATCGAATAGGCAGGGGCGCTGCCCGCCACGGCCATGACGGCGGTGTCGAAGGTCCCGAGGACACCTGGCCGAAGCCCTCTGCCGGAGCTGCTGCGCATGGAAGTCTCCGAATGCCCTTGCGCCCGGCGGGCGCTGACGGCACATCACGACATCAAAAAGGGGTTGCCTGACTGCGGAGGGAGCGCCTCCGTCGTAGGGGATCGTGCGCATCGTAGTCGGATGTGTGCGCTCCGGTGAGGGGAGGGTGCCGCCCCACCCGCGCCCGGCCGTGCGGGGCCGTTCGCGGGCGCCGGGTCGTAGAGTCGGAGGCATGGCTGCAGAGGGAGCGTCCGCGTCAGGCGAGCAGACCGTACGGGTCGACGTCTGGATCTGGTCCGCACGGCTCACCAAGACCCGCTCGCAGGCCTCCGCGGCCTGCCGCGCGGGCCACGTCCGTGTCAACGGTGACCGCGTCAAACCCGCCCAGTCGCTGCGCGTGGGTGACCAGGTGCGCATCTTCCACGCGGGGCGTGAGCGCATCGTGGTCGTCTCGAAGATCCTGCGGAAGCGGGTCGGCCCGCCGGTCGCGGTACAGGCGTACGTGGACAACAGCCCGCCGCCCCCGCCGAAGGAGTTCACGGCCCCCGCGGCGGTACGGGACCGGGGCGCCGGCCGCCCGACGAAGCGCGACCGACGCGAGCTGGAACGCCTTCACGGCGGACGTCCGAAGCCCTGATCCGGGCGTGCCCCGGCCGACGGCCGGGCTCAGCGGTCCGGGGAAGGGGACGCGATGGCTCGTGCCGCTCTGACCTCCTGGCGCAGGGGGGCCAGCACGCCCTCCTCGTCGCCCGGCAGGTCCGCCCGTACCTCGACGAGGACCTCGCTCGAGCGCAGCCCGTCCGCCAGTTCGCGCAACTGCCGCTCGATACCGGCGACCTCGGCCGGGCCGGGAGGCTCGGCTCCGTGGTCGACCCGGACCCGGGCCGCCGTCGTCGCGTCCACGATCCGCTCGACGGCCACGACCAGCGGCCACCAGGCCGCGGCCCGTCTGCCGGTCGGCGGCGGTTCCGTCAGGGCGCGCTGGAACTCCGAGCGCACCGAGGACAGGTCCCGGTAGATCCGCCGCCGGGCATGCGCCCGTTCCGCCTGCTCCGGGCCGCCGAACGCGCACGCCACATAGCGGGCCGTGTCCTCGACGCACTGCGCGAGCCGGTCCCCGATCCGCGTGTGCCAGCTCTCCGGCCACAGCAGGTAGCCGGCGACCAGGGCGATCGCGCACCCGAGGAGACTGTCCACCAGACGCGGGAGCACCAGATGGAAGCCCTGGTGGTTGAGGATGTCGGAGAGCGTCAGGATCACCGGGGTGATCGCCGCGGTCTGGAAGGCGTAGCCCTTCACGGAGAACGCCGGAATGAGCGCGGCGAGCACCATCATCACCGGCACGTCCCACCAGCCGCGTTCGACGGCCGCCAGCACGGCGGCCGCCACCAGCAGGCCCGCCGCCGTGCCGAACGCCCGCAGCACCGCGCGGGAGAACACCGAACCGAAGTCCGGCTTGAGGACGAACGTGACGGTGAGGGCCACCCAGTAGGAACGTGTCACCGGAACGAGGGAGACCAGTGTCTGCGCCAGCCCGATGCAGAGCGCGAGCCGCAGCCCGTAACGCCACGACGGCTCCGACAGCAGCATGGTGCGGACCGCGCGCCGTGCCCGGACGCCGAGCGAGGCGGGCCGGCCGAGCCGGTCGTCCATGACCGCGGGGTCGGGGCCCTTGCCATGGACGACCGCCGACGCGTGGCGAACAGCGCTGTTCACGGCGCGGTCGGCAGGGCCCTCGGGGATGGGGAGGTTGAGTTCGGGGGCACTGCCACGGCGCCGCTCCACCGACGTGGCCAGCTCGCGCACGGCGGAGGCGATCTCCGGCCGGCGCGAGGCACGCCCGTACAGATGGGCGGCGGCGGCCGCCTCGACCAGCGGGACGACCACGTTGAGCTGGGCGAGCAGCTGCACCAAGGGGCTGCGGCGCCCGTGGTCGCGGGCCCGCCGGGCGAGGATCAGGTCGTACGAGGTGTTGAGCGACCGGGTGACCTCCTGCCGGCGCGCGTCGTAGTCGGTGGTGCCCGCCGCGGCCAGCAGCTCGGCGACACTGCGGTACGTCTCGACGACCGCCGACTGCTCCGGTACCCGCGCCCGCCAGGGCCAGCCGAGCAGGGTGAGGAAGAGGACGAACAGTCCGCCCAGCGAGAGCAGCAGCGGGGCGTGCCACCAGGGGCCGGGCATCGGCAGCCCCGCTCCGACCACGGCGTTCAGCAGGAGCAGGAGCCCGGACACGGAGGCCACCGCACCGATCGAGGAGATCATGCCGGACACCAGCGCGACGAGGGTGAGCGCACCGACCGCGGCCCAGCCCTCGCCGTACACCAGTGTGCCCAGCGTGACGCCGATCGCGCCGAACAGCTGCGGCACGGCGATGTTCAGCAGACGCATCCGGTAGGCGTCGGCGGTGTCACCGATGACGCCGGACAGGGCGCCCATCGAGACGAGTGCCCCATACTCGGGGCGTCCGGCGGCGAGCCCCACGGCCAGCGGCGCGGCCAGGGCGACGGCCGCACGGCCGACGGCGGCCTTGGGGACGGGCGCCGGCGCGGGCCGCAGGCCGTGCGTCAGCCAGCCCGGCGGCGTCAGGCGTCCCGTGTGTCCCCCGGTTCGGCCCTCGCGTCGTCCCATGGCATCAAGAGACCCCGTACGGACCATGGGGCGCAAGCCCCCGCCGCGGCCGGCCCGGTGCGGGCCCCGTCCTGCTCAGCTGCGGTAGTTCTCCACCTCGTCCGCGGGCCGTTCCTTCACCGTGCCGGGGTCCTCGCCGAACTCGGCCTTGGCGCGGCGCCGCCGCAGCACGTCCCAGCACTGGTCGAGCTGGATCTCCAGCTCGCGCAGCCGGGCCTGCTCGTCGGGGTCGAGGCCCTGCCGGCCGGTGGAGCGGTCCCGCAGGGCGCGCTCCTCGGCGACGAGGTTGCCGATGTTGTCGATGATCTGTTCGTCGACCTTCGCGTTGCTCTGCTCATGGTCCATGGCGTCCGCTCCGTGACGGTAGGTCGTGCTCGGTGCCGCGTGCTCACCGGCGGTTCCTGCGGTTCCTGCTGTGCGTGCGCCGCGCGGTGCGGTGTGCGCGGTGCTCAGTGCTCTCGGCTCGACTCTCGCGCGCGCGGGCCGTCAGCGCACATCGTGCAGTTCCAGCTCCACGAGCAGCGACCGGTGGTCGGTGTTGGGAAGGTCCAGGAAGCGGGCCTCGCGTACCGAGAAGTCCTCGCTGACCAGCACATGGTCGATCTGGGTGCCCAGCGGCCCGCTCAGGCCGGCCGGCCAGGACGGCGTGCGGGCCGCCCCGGCGAGGGTGGCGCTGTCGCTCAGCCGTCCTGCCCGCAGGATGCGGCGGAAGGCCACGTGGTCCTGGCCCGCGTTGAAGTCGCCGGCGACGATGCTCGGACCGTCTTTCGCACCGGCCGCGTGGTCCCGCAGCAGGCCCAGCTCACGGCGCCAGTCGTCCACGGCGTCCGGTACGGGCGGGAGGGGGTGGGCGAGCTGGACGGTGACCCGGTGCCCGGCGACGTCGACGACGGCCCCCGGCATGGCCAGCGCGCCCTCGACCCCCGGGGCGGGTCGCAGCGGATGCCTGCTGAGGGTCGCGGAGCCGGACGCCGCGCTGCCGGCGACGACGTTGCGGTACGGGTAGTCGGTGCGCGGCACGTCCGACGCGAGCGTGCCGGCGCAGGCCCGGTCGCACTCCTGCACGAACACCAGGTCGGGCCGGTCCCGGCGGACCGTCTCCACCAGCGCGTCCGTCGCCTGCCCGAACTCGACGTTCGACGTCAGTACCGTGAGCCGGGCGACGACCGGGCCCGGCGGTTCGTCCGTCAGGCCGGTGTCGTACGGCCTGACGAACCACCCGATGAGGGCGAGCACCGCGACCGCCCAGCCGGCGAGCAAGCGCCGCCGCGCCAGGAGGCGACCAGCAGGGCGAGGGCCGCGGGCAGCAGCAGCCACGGCAGGAAGGCCAGCAGCTGCGGTACGGGCGTGACACCGTCCGTGTCCGCGGCGCGGCACGCGGCGACGGCGGTCGGCACCACGAGCAGCAGCACGGCGAGCGGGCCGCCGCCGCGCCGGGCCCGGTCCGTCGTCTCCGGGGTCGCCCCGCCCCCACCGGCCTCCACGTGTGCCCTCTCCGTCCGTCCGTACCCCGAGCCTGTCCTCCCTGTGAGGAGTGAGACGCGGACCGGGGCGGATCCGTTGCGAGCGGCGCGGACGGGGCCGACGGCGCCGTGGCGGTGGCGCGGCGGCCCGGCCGGGAGGGAACCGTCCCCAGGACTTGCCCGCGGCGGCGTGCTGGTGTGCCCTGAAGAGGGGGCGCGGGGGGACAGGGAAGGAGTTCTCTGCCATGGCCGCACACGCAGCGATGCCGCACCGGCGGCGCCGGGCCCACGAGCCCCGGCACCACACCCCTCTCGCCTGGGCACTTCCCGTCGCCTTCGGTCTGACCTTCGGCATCTGGGCCGCCGTCATCAAGCGCGTCGAGGAGGGCGGGGTCGCGACCGGCGGCCAGTGGGTCCTCGGCGTGGTCACCGCGGTGGTCCTCGCGGCGCTCGCCTTCGGGCTGGGCCGCATCCAGCAGCGGCTGCCGCGTGAACTGCGCGCGCTGGCGTACGGGGCGCTGACGGCCGTGACCATCGGCTTCCTGACCAGCCTGGGCGGAGGGAGCGTGCTGAGAGCCGCGGGGATCGGGGTCGCGGTGGGCGCGGGTGTGGGCGCCGCGCTCTTCTACTTCTACTACACGCGGGAGTGACGCCGGCGGCTGTCCGACCGATTACTTCGGGTTACTTCGGGCATCGGATCGCGTCTGCACCGAACGGACGGCGAGAAGGAACCGAGGGACGGACGAACGGACGATGAGTACAGATCTGGCAATGTACAACCGCAAGTGACGCCGCAGCCGCCCGAAACGGTGCCCCCGGAATTTCCGGGGGCACCGTCGCTTGACCTTCCCTCCGGGGGAAAGCCCAGCATCGACCGTGCCGGGCGAGCGCCCGGCCGAGGAAGAAGAGAAGCCGGGGGATCCATGGACCTGCTGACCATCGGGGCGTTCGCCCGTGTCTCCCGGCTGTCGGCGAAGGCACTGCGCCGCTACGACGAACTGGGCCTGCTGCGCCCCGCCCGCACCGACCCCTTCACCGGCTACCGGTACTACGACGAGGCGCAGTCCGAACGCGCCCGGCTGGTGGCATGGCTGCGGCGGATCGGCATGCCGCTGGCCCGCATCCGCGGGGTCTGCGACCTCGCCGAGGCGGACGCCCCGGCGGCGGCCCGGGAGATCCGGGCGTACTGGGCCCGGGTGGAGGCGGAGACCTCCGCGCGCAGGGACCTGGCGGACTTCCTCGTGGACCAGCTCTCCGGGAAGGACACCCGACCGATGCCCCAGCTCACCACTCCCCTGGCGATCCGCTACGCCGCCTGCTCGGACCGCGGACTCGTCAGGGACTCCAACCAGGACGTGGCCTACGCCGGATCACGGTTGCTCGCCGTCGCCGACGGGTTCGGCACCGACGGCGGACGGGCCGGCTCCGGTGCGGTCGACGCGCTCAGGGCCCTCGAGACCGAGGTGGCGGAGGTGGCGGAGGCACCCGGGAGCGCGGGCGCGGCCCCGCCTCGCGCCGGTGACCTGCTCAACGCCCTCGAGGACGCCGTCCAGCAGGCCAACGCCGCGGTCCGCGGCCTCGACGGCTCCGGTACGACGCTGACCGCGATGGTGTGGACCGGATCGCGGCTGGCGCTCGTCCACATCGGGGACAGCCGCGCGTACCTGCTGCGCGACGGGCGGTTCTTCCGGATCACGCACGACCACACGGTGGTCCAGTCGATGATCGACGAAGGCCGCCTCGACGCGGAGGAGGCGGCCTCCCACCCCCAGCGGTCCATGTTGCTGCGGGCCCTGGACGGCAGCGAGGAGCCCGTGCGGCCGGATCTGCGGCTGCACGAGGCGAGGCCGGGCGACCGGTACCTGCTCTGCTCAGACGGGCTGTCGGTGGCCGTGCCGCACGCGGACATCAGGCGGACCGTCGAGTCCGTCGCCGAGCCGGACGACGCGGTCGCCCGGCTGATCGGGCTCGCCCACGACGCCGGTGCCCCCGACAACGTCGCCTGTGTGGTGGCGGACGTGGTCGAGGGCGTGGTCGAGGGGCCCGCCTGACCGGGCCGACTGGGTCGCGCGGCGGGGACTGAGGTCAGGCGGGCCCGCCGCGCACCACGACGACCGGGCACGGAGCGTGCTGGGTCAGGTGCAGGCCGACGGAGCCGAGCAGGGTCGCCTTGAAGCCGCTGTAGCCGCGATCGCCCACCACCAGCAGCGACGCGCCCTCGGACCGGTCCATCAGGGCCTGCGCCGGGTTGCCGATGAGGACCGTGCGGGTCACGGCGGCGGCCTCGTCGCCGAGCGTCTGCTCCAGGGTCTCGTCGAGCACCTGGGCCGCCAGCTTCTGCGGGTCGAAGTCGGCCGGGGTGGCGGCGACCAGGGTGGTCCAGCCGGCGGCCGGGTACTCCCAGCTGATGACGGCCTCCAGGGAGTCCCCGGTCAGCCCGGCCTGCCGTACCGCCCAGCGCAGGGCTCTGATCGACGGCTCCGAGCCGTCCACGCCGACGACGATCCTGCCTGCGGCTGCCTTGTCCGCCATGCCCGCCACCTCCGTAGCAGTAGCTCACTGCAAGCCTACGTAAAACTACGCAAACAGGTCCGCGGTGGCCGTGTCCCGGCGAGGCTCGTCTGTGGTCCGCCGGGCCATCAGCGCCGCGAGCTCGCTGCCCGCGCGGGCGATGCGGTCGGGCAGGGCGGCCGTCATCGAGTCGCCCGTACCGCCCCAGTCCTCCGACGCCGCGTACACGGCAGTCGGCACGACGAGGGCCCGCAGGTGGGCGAAGAGCGGCCGCAGGGCGTGCTCCAGCACTGGGGGGCACCCCCAGGCCCCCAGGCCTGGGGGAGAGTGCCGGGCGGTTCCGCCGGTCGCCGCGATCAGCACCGGCTTGCCGGTGAGCGCGTCGGGCTCGATCAGGTCGAAGAACGACTTGAACAGTCCGCTGTACGAGGCGTGAACACGGGCGTCACGGCTATCAGCCTGTCGGCACCCGGTGGTGGGGGCGGGGGGCGGGGGCCAGAAGATGTTGTTTTGACATCCTCCCCCTCGAAAGACTCCGTTCGGGAATCTCATGCGAGGGGGATTCCAATTCCAGTGGATTGAGGTTCACGGGCGCTCGAGCGGCCGGTGGCCACTGTCACCCCTCCGGCACCGGCTGTACGCCGGGGGCGGGGGATGCCGCCCTGTCCTGCCGCGACGTTGCATGACGCGTTCTCATCGGCGTTGCAGGTGAAGCCGCAGGACACGCAGACGAACTCGGCTTGGCTCTTGCGCGAGTTCTTCTCGATCCATCCGCAGGCGCTGCACCGCAGAGATGTGTAGGGGGCGGGTACGGCCTCGACCCGGCCGGGAGCCTTCTCCTCGGTACGCCGACGGAGCAGGCCCCAGCCGTGGGCGAGGACCGCCCGGTTCAGTCCGGCCTTCTGCCTGACCTGCTTGCCGGGCTGCTCGACCGTTCCCTTGGCGGAGGCGGTCATGTTCTTGATGTTCAGTTTCTCGAACCGCACGAGGTCGCAGGTGCGGGCGAGGATCGTCGAGGTCTTCTCGCACCAGTCCTTGCGCCGGTCGGCCTCACGCGCCTTGAGCTTGGCAACCTTGGCGTACCCGGCCCTCTTGCGGTCGCTGCCCTTGGGGGCGCGGGCTGCGCGGCGCTGGTGCTTGCGGATCTGTGCCCACTCCTTGGTGGTGAGCTGCGGGCAGTTCAGTTTCCGTCCGTCGGAGAGGGCTGCGGTGATCTTCACACCGCGGTCGATGCCGATTACCTTGCCCGTGCCGGGGGCCTCGATGGCATCGGGGATCACCGCGAACGCGATGTGCCACTGGTTGTTGCGGAAGGTGACCCGGAAGGTCTTCGCTGCGGGGAGTTCGGCGCGACACAGCCGGAAACGGACCCAGCCGCAGCCGGGAACCTTCACCTGTGCCCACCGCCGGTTCAGCTTGCGAACCACAACGGAACGGCCGTGAACCTGCCTGCCGGTCTTCGCGTTCAGCTTCGGCGAACCGTCCGGCCGGAACTCCGGAACGCGGTCGGTGCCGATGACGCGGAAGCCCTCATGCCGGTACTTCTTCCGCCAGGTCGGCTCCCCGAACCCGGAGACGAACCTGGCCGTCTTGGCCTTTGCGAAGTCCTTCAAGGCCTGCTGCTGCACATCCGCGTTCCCAGCGGCGAGCCATGCGTTGTCACGGCGCGCCTCGGTGAGTTGCCTGCACTGCTCCGCGAACCCTGGGCCGGATTTCCGGCCCGGCCTCCAGTGCGCGTGCTGCTCGACGGCCAGGTTCCACACGTACCGGGCGTGCGCGCAGTGTTCGAGCATGACGCCCGCCTGCCCACCCGTCGGATACATACAGAAACGTGACATGCCGCCAACGTAGCCACAAAGTCCTATTGCCCTCCCCGCATCCAACCAGGCTCACCCGAACGAGTGGCCGACCATCCAGGCCGCGGTTTCCCCGGCTCCGGGGGAGAGTCGCGCTCAGCCCGACCCCGTGGCTCCCGGGAAGAGCTGGCGGAAGGCGTCCGCCGACTCGGAGCCGGAGCGGCCGAAGGGCGCGTCGAAGTCCCACACCAGGAAGAGCAGGAAGGCGATCAGCGCGCTGAAGAGCCCGGCGAGCAGCAGTTCACGGAACGAGCGGCCGATCTGCATGGTGAAGATCAGCCCGATCGTCACGACGGCCCCGCTGATCAGCCCGAACCACACGATGCCCGGCAGCGTCTCGCCGGCGCCCGCCGCCCGGGCGTTGCGCGCGTCCTCCGCCGCGGCCACCTGGTCGAGCATCGGTTGGTAGGCCTGCGCCTCCAACTCGTTCTTCGGCTCGCGCTCGGCGATGTCGGACCGCACCGCCGCGAGCAGCTCCGTCCCGCGCGACGACAGCTCCTGGTGCTCGACCATCCGCGGCCACTCCGCCTCGACGACCTCCGAGACGTAGGTGTCGATGTCCGCCCGGAGCCGGTCACGGAAGTCGGCCGGGTAGACCTGGACCCGCTGGGTGACCTCGTGCAGCGCCTGCGCCTCCGCGCGTACGGCGTCCTGTGCCGCCCCGCGCGCCTCCCACACGCCGGCGATCGCGAGGCCGAGCACGATCGCGTACACGACGCCGACCATCATCACCATGTACTCGAGCACGTCCGGTGTCTTCGGCGCCTCCCGGTCGTCGAGGCCGGCCGCAGCCGTGGCGCCCCGCGGGGCGCGCTGGCTGAGGACCGTGACGACGAGGACGACGGCGCAGGCGGCCGCCATCACGACGGCGAGGACCAGCCATTCGGACATGAGGGTCTCCGGTGGTGTGGGGAGTGGTCGGGCTGTTGCGTGGCGGGGCGTGTTCAGGCGCGGCCGCGCCGGCCGGCGGACTGCGAACGGGGGCGCAGCAGGGCCGCGGCGAGCACGGCCGGGATGGTGGTGACGAGCATCAGGACCGTGAGCGGCGTCCCCGTGTGCCCGGGCGCGCGGGTCGGGGGCCGGTACGTGCGGATGGCGACGGCCTCCGCACGCGTCGGCGGCGGAACCGCGGCGGGCGGCGCGGGGGCCGCCGGCTCGGGGGGTGCCGGCTCCGGGGCCGCCGGGGGCGGGGCCGGTGGGCCGGCCTGCGCGGCGGGCGGTGACGGCGGCGCGCCGGAGGGCGAGGGCGTGGGCGACGGCGAGGGCGGCGCCGGGGTGGTGGGGTCCGGGGGTGACGGCTCCGGTGGCGGTGGCTCCGGCGACGGCGGGGTGGGCGGCGCGGGAGGGGTCGGAGTGGGCGGGGGAGGCGTCGGCGTGGGCTTCGGCGTGCAGTGCCCGAGGCCGATCGTCACGGAGACCGTGCCGAAGACCAGGCCCGGCACCGTCGCCGACACCGACAGGACGAGCGCCGGCCGACTCCGCCCCGGCCCCGGCTCCTGTCCGGACGCGCCGACCGGCGCTGCCCCCGTCGCGGCGACCGCCACTTCGGCGGACGCGGCGACCGGCGTTCCCGCAGGCGCCACGACCGCTGCTTCCGCCCTCCCCGGTCCGTCTGCCTCCCCGGACGAGGGGGCCACGACGCCCGCCCCCTGTGCTCCGAGAACCGCCGCGACACCCAGTGCGCTCACGTGCTGCCATCCCGCCACGGCGCCAAGGTAGAGGTCGGGAACGCAGTCGTATGACCAGAATCACCCGTATGGCTGATCAGTCCATTTGTACGCCTGGCACCGGCTGTGGCGCGGATCATTTTGCACTTTGTTGCACAAGGGTCGTCCGGCCCGCTAGAACTTCAGTCGACACCCCGTGCGAGGAGGCACCGATGACGACGAGTACGAGCACCACCACGGCCGGGCCGGCGCCGTACCCGCATCTGCTGAGCCCGCTCGACCTCGGGTTCACCACGCTGCCGAACCGGGTACTGATGGGCTCCATGCACGTCGGCCTCGAAGAGGCCGAGCGCGGGTTCGAGCGGATGGCCGCCTTCTACGCGGAGCGCGCCCGCGGCGGCGTCGGCCTCATCGTCACCGGCGGCATCGCCCCCAACGACCGCGGCCGCCCCTACGAGGGCGGGGCCCGGCTCACGACCGAGGACGAGGCCGCGCAGCACCGGGTCGTCACCGACGCCGTGCACGCCGAGGGCGGCCGGATCGCCATGCAGATCCTCCACTTCGGCCGGTACGCGTACCACCAGGACCTCGTCGCCCCCAGCGCGATCCAGGCCCCCATCAGCCCCTTCGTCCCGCACGCCCTGACCGACGCCGAGATCGAGGAGACGATCGGGGACTTCGTCCGCGCGGCCGTCCTCGCCAGGTCGGCCGGATACGACGGCGTCGAGATCATGGGCTCCGAGGGCTACTTCATCAACGAGTTCATCGCGAGCGCCACCAATCACCGCACCGACCGCTGGGGCGGCAGCTACGAGAACCGCACCCGGCTGCCCCTGGAGATCGTCCGCCGCACCCGCGAGGCGGTCGGAGAAGACTTCATCCTGATCTACCGGCTCTCCATGCTGGACCTGGTGCCCGGCGGCTCCTCCCTCGAAGAGGTCGTCACGCTCGCCAAGGGGATCGAGGCGGCCGGGGCCACGATCATCAACACCGGCATCGGCTGGCACGAGGCCCGTATCCCCACCATCGCGACGTCCGTGCCGCGCGGCGCGTACACCTGGGTCACCAAGAAGCTGATGGGCGCCGTCTCGGTGCCGCTGGTGACCAGCAACCGCATCAACACGCCCGAGGTCGCCGAGCAGGTCCTCGCCGACGGCCGCGCCGACATGGTCTCGATGGCCCGCCCGTTCCTCGCCGACCCCGAGTTCGTGGCCAAGGCACGGGCCGGCCGCCCCGACACCATCAACACCTGCATCGGCTGCAACCAGGCCTGCCTGGACCACACCTTCAGCCTCAAGATCACCTCCTGCCTGGTCAACCCGCGTGCCTGCCACGAGACCGAGCTCGTCCTCGCGCCCACCCGGCTGAAAAAGCGCGTCGCGATCGTCGGCGCCGGGCCGGCCGGGCTCGCCTGCGCGGTCTCCGCTGCCGGACGCGGCCACGACGTGACGCTGTTCGACGCCGCCGACGAGGTCGGCGGCCAGCTGAACATCGCCAAGCGCATCCCGGGCAAGGAGGAGTTCGACGAGACGCTGCGCTACTACCGCACGCAGCTGAAGGAGCACGGCGTCCGGGTCCGCCTCGGCGTCCGCGTCACCGCCGACGACCTGCCGGCCGCCGACTTCGACGAGGTTGTCGTCGCCACCGGTGTCACGCCCCGGACCCCCGAGATCGACGGCGTCGACCACCCCAGCGTCGTCAGCTACCTCGACGTGCTGCGCGACGGCGCGCCCGTCGGCGAGCGGGTGGCCGTCATCGGCGCCGGCGGCATCGGCTTCGACGTCGCCGAGTTCCTCACCGACGGCGGCGAGGGCGCGAGCCTGGACCCGTCGACGTACTTCCGTCAGTGGGGCGTCGACATGGACTACGCGGGGCCCGGCGGGCTGACGAAGCCCGAGCGCCCGGCTCCGCCGCGCGCCGTGCACCTGCTCCAGCGCAAGACCAGCAAGGTCGGCGCCGGGCTCGGGAAGACGACGGGCTGGATCCACCGCACGGAGCTCAAGCACCGCGGGGTGACGATGACGGCGGGAGCCACGTACGACCGGATCGACGACGAGGGCCTGCACCTCACCGTCGACGGCACGGCGTCCGTCCTGCCCGTCGACACGGTGGTGCTCTGCACCGGCCAGGAGCCGCAGCGTTCGCTGTACGAGGAGTTGACCGAGGCGGGCCGTACGGTCCATCTGATCGGCGGCGCGGACGTGGCCGCGGAGCTGGACGCGAAGCGCGCCATCGACCAGGGCACCCGGCTGGCGGCTGCCTTGTGAGCACCCCGGGGCGCCTGTGATCGCGAGGCCGGGCCGGGAGGGCGACGCGACCGCGTCGCCCTCCCGGCCGTTTCCCGTCCGGTCATGACCCGGTCATACCCGTGGCATACCATGCGCACGACATTCATAAGAATTATGTAAGAGGACGTACCTGCCATGGCTCTGCGCACCCTGTCCCGTCCCCTGCGCGGCATGTCCGCCGTCGTCGCCCTGCTCGCGGTCGGCGCGGTGGGGTGCTCGGAAGCCATCGAGAGCGCCAAGGACGGCGTGAAGAAGGCGGCTCGCCAGCAATCGGTGTTCTCGCTCGCCATCGGTGACTGCTACAACCCGAACACCAAGGCGACCGAGGGCGAGACGTTCGCCATCGAGGTGGTGCCGTGCGCCGAGCCCCACCAGGGCCAGGTCGTCGGCGAGTTCAAGCTCGACGAGGGCAAGGCGTTCCCCGGCAACGAGGCGATCTGGGCGATCGCCGACGAGCGGTGCCCGGTCGAGGCGCAGAAGTTCGCCCCGGACACCTGGGCGCTCCCTGCGGGTGTCGACATCCTCCACTACACCCCGACCCAGGAGAGCTGGTCGACCGGCGACCGCGCCGTGAGCTGCACCTACACCAAGGAGAAAGGCACGTTCAGCGGCTCCCTGAAGGCCGGTGGCGATGTCTCGAAGCCCGGCCAGGCCGAGTACCTCAAGGGCGCCAACGCCGTGTACGACGCCCTGTGGACGACCCAGCCCGAGGCGGAGACCGTCGACGACGACCTCGACGGCTACAAGGCTCAGGCCAAGGCCGTCGCCGCCGCCCTCGACACGCACCTCGAGGGCCTCGAGGGCATCGACGGCACGGAGACGGGCAAGCTCCGCGCCCAGCTGGTGAAGACCGCCGACCAGTGGAAGAAGGCCGCGACGGCCGCCGACGTGGACGCGTTCTACGCCGCCTACGACCCGGCCTTCACCGGTCTCGACCCGAAGAAGACGGTCGCTGCCCGCAAGGAACTGGGCCTGGCGACCACCGTCCCGGCCGACGAGGCCGAGGTCTGGGCGAGCTGACGCCGCCGGGGGCGTCGGGGGGCCTGACGGCCCAGAGGCAGGCCGACCTCCCCCCCGGCGCGTGCGGGGCCGTGTCCGCCGGGGCACCGGCCCCGCCGCACGGCCCCGCGCGAGCCGGAGCCAGGGGCACTCCCCGCGTCGGACGGGTCCTACGATGCGGCCATGTCCCTGCCCCACGCGATCCTCACGGCCCTTCTCGAGAAACCCTCGTCGGGCCTGGAGCTGACCCGCCGTTTCGACAAGTCGATCGGCTACTTCTGGTCGGCCACCCACCAGCAGATCTACCGCGAACTGGGCAAGCTCGAGCAGGCCGGGCACATCCGGGCCCTGCCCTCCGAGCAGCCGACGCGAGGGCAGAAGAAGGACTACGAGGTACTGCCCGCGGGCCGGGAGGAACTGGCGGCCTGGGTCACCCGCCCCGAGGATCCCCGGCAGATCCGCGACCCGCTGCTGCTGCGGCTGCGCGCGGCAGCGGTGGTCGGCGGCGCGGACATGGAGGCGGAGCTCGTACGCCATCTGGAGCTGCACCGCACCCAGTTGGCCGGATACCTGGCGATCGAGGAACGCGACTTCCCGCCGGAGCGCCGGGTCAGCAGGGAGGACCGGCTGCGCCATGTGGTGCTGCGGGGCGGCATCGAGCTGGAGACGTTCTGGACGAAGTGGCTGACGGACACGCTCTTTGAGCTCACGGCCCCGGCCCTCGACCTCGCCGGCGAGCAGACCCCCGCCCCGGGGCCGCCCCCGGGCCCCGCCACGCACCCGGATGCGCCAGGTGAGCCGTCCCGGGATGCGTGATCTGACGACCCGTGAGACCGTCGCCGCGTGACGGACTTCTTGATCGCGGTCGTCTGCGTGGCCGCTCTCATCCTGTTGCTGAAATCCGCCGTGGGCTTCGCCCGGGCCGCCGGCGCCGACCCCTCCGCGGAGGCCCGCTCCGTGACGTCGGCCCTCTACGGCTGCGGAGTCGCCGTGCTGGCCCTCGGCCTCTTCATCACGCTCACCTGACCCCGGCCGGCCCCGCCCGCGGGCTCTACGCCCGGGGCACCTGAAGCAGCCCGCCGTACTCGTAGAGGCCCTTGCCGTCCTTCTTGCCCTTGGAGGCACCGAGGTAGGGCGCGAGGTCCGCGTGCACCGGGGCGAGCGGCGGCTGGTCGGGATCGGGCCGCCAGTGGGCCAGATCGACCAGTCCCGGTTCCACCGGCACCAGCCCCTCCACCAGCGCGTCGACCTCGGCCGGGGTCCGCGTCTGCCACGGGATGCCGCGCGACGCGATGTGCGCGGTCATCTCGGCCCCGCGGACCGGATCGTCGCAGACGACGTGCGAGAAGCCGACGCAGCTGCCCGGCGCCGCCCGGTCGACGACCGTACGCAGGATCCGGCGCGGTTCGTCGGCGTCGACGAGGTGGTGTCCCACGGAGAGGAACAGCACCGCCACCGGTTCGCGGAAGTCGATCAGACGGCGCACGTCGGGATGGTCCATCACCGACCGCTGGTCCCGCATGTCGGCGGTGATGACGGTGGTCGTCGCGTTGTCGGCGAGCAGCGCATGCCCGTGCGCGAGCACGATCGGGTCGATGTCCACGTACACGACACGGGCGTCCGGCGCGAAGCGCTGAGCCACCTGGTGGACGTTGTTGTCGGTGGGCAGCCCGCAGCCCATGTCGAGGAACTGACGGATCCCCATCTCCTGCGCCAGATGGCGCACCGCCCGGAAGAGGAACTGCCGGTTCTGTCGGGCGATGTCCACGCACTCCGGGAAGTCCGGCAGCGTGGCGAGACAGAAGGCCCGGTCGACCTCGTAGTTGTCCTTGCCGCCCAGCATCCATCCGTAGGCCCGGGCGGAAGTCGGCACGTCGTACGGTATCGAGACCTCGTCGGGCCGGTTCTCATCGCTCACAGCGTGCTCTCCGCCTCTTCCGGATGTCGGTGTGCCGGGCCACGTCGTGGCGACACTACTTCGCCCGGAAGGACGTCCGACCGTATCCGGCCAGCCGGCGGTGACCGGCGCACCGGGTCCCCTGCACCAGCAGGGGACCGACGGCGGTTTCGCGCTGCGGTTCGTCCGAGACGGATGTGCAGGGCCGCACAGAGAGGGAGGCTCAGTACCCGTCCAGCGCGGAGGGGATCCGCTTCGTCTCAGCACCTACCCTGATGTCCGTACCGCCGAGCAGCGTGTTCGTGGCACGGAGCGATGCCTTCTCGCCGCTCAGCCGGTTCAGCAGAGCCTTGACCTGTCCTTCCCAGGTCTTGTGCGCGGCTTTGAGCGCACCCGACGTCACCCAGCCCTCGCCGTCCTTGGGAGCGAAGGCTTTGACGACGGCGCCGGTTGACTCCTCTGCGACGTCTCCTGCCCTGCGCGTGTCGGGTTCGATGTACTTCTCGATGGAGTCCGCGGCCTTCTTCTTCTGCGCCGGAGAGGAAGCCAGGTAGGGGCCGTGAAAGTTGCCGTTGCCGCCCGGATCCGTCGGAACCTGGTTCAGTCGCATCTCCACCGGCACTCCTGGCATTCCGTGTGCGTCGGTTTCATTCATCGCGTACCGCCCCCTCAGTCGCAGTTCAGTGCCGTGCGTGCCGCTTCGCTGAATGCCTTGGCCAGCCCAGCGGTGTCCGGCAGGCCCGTCCCAGCGAGGTCATTCTTTTCGACGTACCGGTAGTCGAAGGCGAAGACGGTCTCCTTACCGCCGCAGACCGAACGGGAGAAGTCTCTGCTCCCGAGCGGCTTCACCAGTGGCGGATCGCTCACAATCGCCAGACGAGCGAAGGGCCCTTCCTCGTCTCCCTCAAAGGTGAGATCGCAGTACAGGCCGTCACGCAGAGAACCGGTCATCTGATTCATCACCCGCTCGCCCTTGGGGCCCTTTACCGCCTTGAGCCGGAAGCCGGGGACCCCGCAGAGGTTGGCGAGGTCCGCCGCCTCCTCCGCGGAGGGTGAGAGATGGCGCGTCGGCTCATTGTGGCCGGGTGCGGAGCAGTCGGCTGATCCGGAGGAGATCGCCTTCGAGGCGGAGATCAGCAGGCGACCCATGCCTTCGGAGTCTCCTCCCGAATCGCCGGTCGTGATCGCAGCACGCACCACGGGCTGTGGACCCTTCTCGCTTGCGGTGTCCACACAGGACGGTGGAAGCAGCGCCCAGCCGGAGTAGTCGTCGTACGCGCCGTGTGTCCCGCCGGTCATGACGTGCCGTGTCCCCGAGATGTCCCAGGCGCCCAGTTCGAAGGGGAAAGCGGCATCCTCGGACACGGTCCGAAGGCTGAGTTGTCTACTCCCGCCCGGCAGCCAGCTCTCCTGCCGGATCGTGCATGTGGTGTCGGAGTCCTCGGACGCCGATACGCGACCAGGACCGCCGCCCAGGGCCGCGGACGCCTCGTCCGGCGTCACCCAGCCGTGGCAGATCCGTTCCGGCGTCAGGATGTTCGTGTTGAAGAACGCGAACGTTCCGGCGAGTACGGCCATCACGGCCACCGTCCCCGCGATCAGGTACCGACGTCGCGACGGCCTCGGAGGAGGGGTCGCGCCATCCATAGGGTCGGTGCTTTCCACGTGTGTCACTCCCACCCGAGATAGACGGCAGCGTCCCCACGCGACGTTCCGTAGGAGACTTTCGCTTCGTCTCTCATGGCCTGCCAGGCCACCCAGTTCGGATCGTTCTTCTTGTTCTCCTCGTCGTGGATGTCCACGCCTCGGTCCTCCGCCCAGCGGTCGATCATGTCGTACGTACCGTTGATGCCGGCCGCGTAGTGATCCGAGTTCTTCTCCTGAGCCTGCGAACTGGCCGTGTCGGCCACATCCTTCGACCATTCGTATGTCGCCGCGTCCACAAGCCGCTGGGCTGTGTCGCCGAGTACGGGCAGTCCCGTGATGGGCGCGCCGATCCCGTGGTATGCGTATTTGGCCATGTCGTTGGCGGCGCCGATCTTGCCGTCGCGTTCGTCCAGAATCACATCGGTGCCGATCGAGTTCATCGCTCCCGTCACAGCGCCGAGGTCGTGCGCCGGGTTCTTCCAGGCGTCGTTGCCCGGCCCGCCTGATTCGGGTGCTTGCGTCAACTGGTCCAAGGCGTAGAGCCGCTGGGTGTCCTGGAGCAGGGCGTATGTCTGGTCGTCGGACGACACGCCACGCATCACCCGCATCAGGCTGTCCTTGCCGACGGTGATGCCGGCATCCTCGCCGTTCTGCCAGATCTTGTCCTTGCCCTCGGGGCTGCCGTACTTGGTGCCGTTCTCGGCGAGGATGCTGTGGTTGTCCTGGGCGTAGTCGGCAATCGCGTGGCCGAGCGGCTTGTGCAGGTTGGCGTGGATCGACTCTCCGCCCGCGCCGTCGTCGAGGATGCCGATCGTTCGCTGCATGACCCGGGCCTGCTCGGCCGTGTGCGGGCCCGGCTTGCCGCCCGACTCGCCCTCGCGCAGTGGCTCATGGCCGGTCGTCGCCGCTTCGAGGGCCAGACCGAGTCCCAACCGGCTGGTCGGATCGTCGAGGGTGGTGACGGAGATGCCGGTAATGGTGTTCTTCGGCCATTCGCGTGCGTCGTCTCCGCTGCCGAGCAGATAGTCGAGGTGGTTGTTGCCGACATGGTTCGGGGGCTTGCCATTGCCGTCCGGGTCGAAGAAGGCCGTAGCGGCGTCCGGGTTCCTGCTCATCAGACCGAGGACACCGTCCACCGCGTCCGTTTCGATGCCCTTGTGGCCCGGGCCCCACATGGTGAAAATCCCCGGGTGGTCCTTCTCGGCCTTGATGGTCTGATCGCCGAGGTCGTAGAGGAACTGGTCGTCGAAGTCGGTGTTCGCGTGCTGCATCAGGCTGACGTAGGCCTGGTAGCCGTACAGCGGGTTGGTGTTCGGACCGAAGTTCTTCGTCCCCTCCTTCTTCATCTCGTCCGTCCACTCCTTGTAGAACGCACCGTCCTTGCTCGCCAGCCAGGCGTTGAACTTGTCGGAACCGGGCGGCATGTCCTTCACACTGCCGGGCACGGCTGTCGCCGTTGCCACGCTGTTGGCCAGATGCTTCTGCATCTCCGCCAGTTGCAGTTTCTCCGAGCCCTCGGCGCCGGAGAACCGTTCATTGAGCTCATTGCCCAGCTTGATCGTGGACTCCGGCCCGAGATCGTCCAGCAGCAGCCGGCTGAACGCCTTGTCGTCGTGATTGTCGCGCAGCGCCCGCCGCAGTTCCTCGAGCTCCTTGGCCGAGACCTTCGCCATCGGCGACCCGCTTGGCGACGTCCTTGACCGCTTCTGCCTCGTATGCCTCGACGTCGCCCTTCGCGCCGGCGTTGAAGCCGCCCGGCATCCCGTGGAGGAGATCACTGTCCTTGACGACTGCGTCCAGGGCGATCTTGCACGTCGTCCTTGTAGCGCTGCTCCACATGGTCGAAGAATTCCTTCGCCATGTCGTCCCACTTCTTGGCCGCAGTCGTGAGCGTCGACAGGTCGGTGGTCATCACTTCGTGGTAGCTCGGCACGTCCGCTTCCCCCGGTGGCGTCGATCAGGACAACTGTCCGCGATGCTATCGCCGACGGTTTGACGCGCTCCAAGTCCCCTGTCCGTGCGGGCGCTGGGGCGGAACACAGGACGGCGACGGCCGGAGCGCCCGCGGTGGGCATTTCCCACTGCCGTCGCCCGATGTGAGCCGGAGGCCGCCGTGGCCGGAGGGTCAGGGGCCCGGGGCCGGGGGTGTGCGGCTCACCGTTCGGCCCAGTGCGCTCGCGGTCCGGGCGAACGCCGCCGCGTCCAGGACGGCGGCGCCGCCGTGGTCGTTGTTGAAGTAGACGTACACGTCGTCCTCGTCCGGCCAGGTGCCGGCGATGCGGCCGGTCCAGGAGCGCAGGGCCCTGCGGCCGTAGCGCGGTACCGGACGGGCGATGCCGGCGTGGAAGCGTACGTAGCCCCATGACGCCGTCCGCCACAGCGGTGTGACCGGTCGCGAGGCCCGGTCGGCCCAGCACAGGGCGGCGTCGTGCCGCTCCAGCACCGCGCGCAGCCGGGCCTGTCGAAGCTCGGCGACGCGATGGCCTCCATCAGGAGCATGGGCGAGATCCAGGTTCCGCCGCTGCCCGAGGGTGCGTTCGCCGTTCTCTCGCGCACTGTCACGCTCCCCGAGGGCACGCCGATCCCTGCGGGCGCGGTCGACCTCGGGGACGGCATGGTCCAGCTCCCGCGGCGCGGGGAGGTCCCGGCCGGCGCGGTGGCGGTGCCGGAAGGCACCGTCAAGATCCCGGCCGGCGCGACAGCACTGCCGCCAGGCACGGCGCCGCTGCCCGGGGGAGGCCAGGGACTTCTACTACAACGCCCAGGGCGACCTGTTCGGCCCCGACGGCACCCTCCTGCGGTGACCGGCTGGCGCGATCGGCGCGAGAGTGAGACCTGAAACGGCTAGGAGTACAGTCCTTAGGGCTGTACTCCTAAGGAGGTTGCATGCAACGTCGATCTCGGCCCGGTAAGCCTCCCCATGTCTTCGACCGCAGCCCCGAGTGGGACGGCCTTGCAGCCTTTGCGGAGCGCCCGCTGCCGCATGCCATGCTCGGGATCGTCAGTGGTAGGCGCCGCATGGGGAAGACCTATCTCCTGCGCGCGCTGGTCGAGCAGTACGGGGGCTTCTACTTCGGGGCCACGGCCGCGACGGAGACCGAGTCGCTGCGCCAGTTCGCTGCTGCGCTCGCAGAACACGTGGGGTCTCCGGTCGCTTTCTCCTTCGCCACGTGGGACGACGCGGTGTCCTACCTGTTCGGGCTTGCCGCGCCACGAGACGGGCAGATGCCGCTGCTTGTGGTCATCGACGAGTTCCCCTATCTGGCGAAGACCGCTCCCGAGCTGCCGTCCCTGATCCAGCGGGAGATCGACCGCTTCCAGGTCGAGGAGAGCCGTATGCGGCTGCTCCTGTGCGGTTCCGCGATGTCCGTCATGGGCGGTCTGCTGGCGAGCACCGCGCCCTTGCGTGGACGGGCGCAACTGGAGCTTGTCGTACGCCCCTTCGGGTACCGGGCGGCTGCCGAGTTCTGGGGTGTCGCGAGCAGTCCGGCTCTTGCGGCACAGCTCCACGCCGTGGTCGGCGGCACGCCGGCATACCGGCGGCAGTTCCTGGCGGACGATGTTCCCGGCAGTCCGGAGGAGTTCGACGACTGGCTCTGCCGTACGGTTCTGTCGCCCCGCAGCCCTCTCTTCCGCGAGGCCCGTTATCTGCTCGCCGAGGAGGCGGACATCCGGGACACCGCGCTGTACCACTCGGTCCTGGCCGCGGTTGCGCAGGGCAACAGCACCCGGGGCGGGATCGCCGGGTACATCGGCCGCAAGTCCGTGGACATCTCACACCCCCTGAATGTTCTGGACGACAGTCATCTGCTGGTGCGGGAAGCCGATGTGTTCAGGGCCGGGAAGTCGCAGTACCGCATCACCGAACCGCTGATCAACTTCTACGAGGCCGTGATGCGGCCGTCCTGGGCGCGGCTGGAGAGCGGGCAGGCAGTGGACGTCTGGGCGCAGTCGGCGGAGCGTTTCGCGGCGCAGGTGGCCGGGCCGCACTTCGAGGCGATGTGCCGGGAGTACGTGCTCGGGTCCGGGCGGGCTCTCGTCGGCTCGGCGCTCGGGCAGGTTGGCAGTGGGGTCGTGACCGACCAGGCGGCACGGCGGCAGATCGAGATCGACGTGGCGGTCGTCGAACCGGGGTCGGGCGGCAGCAGCTCGGCGGTGCACCTGCTCGGGGAAGCGAAGTGGGGCACGGTCATGGGCCTGAGCCACCTGGAGCGGCTCGCCCGTGCGCGGGAGCTTCTCGCCGGGCGTGGGCTGGACACCACCGGATGCGCGCTTGTCTGTTTCAGCGGCGTGGGGTTCAGCGAGGCTCTGCGCGTCGACGCGGCGCGGCGTGGTGACGTACGGCTCGTCGGCCTTGACGAGCTCTACGGCTGAACGGCACCTGGAAGCGTGGCGCAGGATCAGACGCCGGTCACGGCACGTGCGGGCGGCAGTGGTTCCGGAGCGTCCCGGCGCAGGCCTCAGTCGTGGGGGCGGGGCCGACCGGCCTGACGGTCCCCGTCGGTCCCGTCTGCTCGCCCGTGGCCGGTCAGGCGGATGCGGAGCCGGCGGGAGAGGGCTGTGGCCGCCGCGGTGAGGAAGACGAAGCTGTAGAGGATCTGCAGGATCGCCACCACGCGGGCGCTCTGGCCCTTCGGGGCGATGTCGCCGTAGCCGACCGTCGCCAGGGTGACGACGGTGAAGTACAGAGCGTCGATACGGGTGTTCAGGCCGGTGAACTGGCCGGGTTCCCTGCCCAGGGCGTGATAGGCGCCGGAGAAG
This sequence comes from Streptomyces peucetius, assembly GCF_025854275.1. Lineage (NCBI taxonomy): Bacteria > Bacillati > Actinomycetota > Actinomycetes > Kitasatosporales > Streptomycetaceae > Streptomyces > Streptomyces peucetius. Next base: position 4,174,996 of record NZ_CP107567.1, read on the forward strand.
ACGAGCACCGAGAGGCACATCAGCAACGGGAGGGCGATACCGGGCCGGGTGCCGGGGCGTTCCGTGAGGACGTCCCTGACGTGGAAGAGCAGCAGCACGGCGATCGACACCAGGGCGAGGGCGAAGAGGGTCCAGCTGACGCCGGGACGGTCGGGACCCAGCTCCTCCAATGGCAGTAGGAAGTACGCGGCCGTCATGAGGACGCCCGCCCCCACAGCGACCAGCCGCAGCGGTGTCCGCCCCGGGGGCTGCGGCCCCTGCGGCCGGTGCGGTGTGCGGTCGTCCGCCATGCGTGTGCCTCCCGCCCGGTGCCGTGCGCCGCGGGCGTGGCCGCCGCCCGTCGTCGCTCACGATCGGCCGGGCCCCGGGCCGCTGCCACCGGAGGCGGCCGAACGGCGCACTCTCCGGGCGGGGTACGGCGGGAACGCGGGCCGGACCGAGGGGGTTCCGGGCCGTGGCCGGAGGGTCAGGGGCCCGGGGCCGGGGGTGTGCGGCTCACCGTTCGGCCCAGTGCGCTCGCGGTCCGGGCGAACGCCGCCGCGTCCAGGACGGCGGCGCCGCCGTGGTCGTTGTTGAAGTAGACGTACACGTCGTCCTCGTCCGGCCAGGTGCCGGCGATGCGGCCGGTCCAGGAGCGCAGGGCCCTGCGGCCGTAGCGCGGTACCGGACGGGCGATGCCGGCGTGGAAGCGTACGTAGCCCCATGACGCCGTCCGCCACAGCGGTGTGACCGGTCGCGAGGCCCGGTCGGCCCAGCACAGGGCGGCGTCGTGCCGCTCCAGCACCGCGCGCAGCCGGGCCTGTGCCTGCCACCAGGACGCGTGCCGCAGCTCGACGGCCACGCGGACCGTGCCGGGGAAGCAGGCCAGGGTGGCCTCCAGGGCGCCGACGTCCTCACGGAAGTTCGGCGGCAGCTGGAGCAGCACGGGCCCCATCCGGTCACCGAGCCCCGCCGTGCGGTCCATCAGACGGTGTACCGGCTCCTCCGGGTCGCGCAGTCGCTTGAGATGCGTCAGGAAGCGGCTGGCCTTGACCGCCATGACGAAGCCGTCCGGGGTGCGCTGCCGCCAGGAGGCGAAGATCTCCGTGGTGGGGAGCCGGTAGAAGGCGTTGTTGTTCTCCACGGTGGCGAACCGCCGGGCGTACTCCTCCAGCCACAGCCGCTGCGAGAGGCCGGGCGGATAGAGAATGCCGCGCCAGTCCTTGTACTGCCATCCGGACGTTCCGACCAACAGGGGCATGGACGGATCCCTGCCCGCACACGGCGTCGGCCTATCGCCTTCCGGCGCCCGGCACCCCGGACGCGGACCGGTCGCGGGCCTCTCCTGTTACCTGCGGACACATCTTTCCCCGCCGATCCCGCTGCTCCACTATGGGGCCTGTTTCCTGCCGGTAACACCGGATCTTCTCCGCTGGCCCGACGGGCGGTTCTGCCACGTCGCAACTGAATGGGGAGTCAACAGGGTGTCCAAGCTCCGACACGTCGCTCCGGATCACGCGGACGAGAACCCTGGCCTCGCCGCCCTGTCCGACGCCGATCTGACCGAACGCATCCGCGCCGGAGCCCCGTCCGCGCATCCCGCCACGCAGGAGCTCAGGCGCCGCCACATGCCGGCGCTCCGCACGTACGCCATGCTCTGCGCCCGCAGCACCCTCGCCGGCAACCAGCTGGCGGCGCAGGCGTTCGACCTCGCCACGCAGGAGGCGTGCCGGGGCATCGGCCCCCGGGGCAGCTGGGGCCACCACCTGCTGATGACGCTTCAGCGCATCGGACTCAGGTGGGCCACCGGCAGCCGCCGGGCCAGGCTCGAGCCCGGCTTCGCGGCGTGGCTCGACGACAACACCGACCGGGCCGCGCCGGGCCCGCCCGACCCGCCGGGGCCCCGGCTCGCGGCGGCGTCCCCGATGCTCACCGGCTTCTACGGGCTGCCGGAACAGACGAGGGGCGTCCTCTGGTACGCGACGGTGGACGAGGAGCCGGACACCACGGTCGGCACCTTCGTCGGCGTCCCCCCGGGGACGGTCCCGGACTTGCGGCTCAAGGGCCAGGACGCCCTGCGCAGGGCCTGGATCCAGGCATACCTCGAGCACGGGGGCGACAAGAGGTGCCAGGGATTCCGCCGCATCATCGACGCCGCGTCCCGGCCCGACGACGGGCGGCGCAGCAACGACCTGACGCTTCATCTGGGGGAGTGCACCCGCTGCGCCCGGCTCATGGGCGAGCTGAGGCGAATGTCCGACACCCCCCGCGCCGTGCTCGCCGAGGGCCTGCTCGGCTGGGGCGGAGCGGCCTACGCGGCCGGCGGTCCCGTACGGGCGCGGCACACGCCGGACTCCCCGATCGAGCGGTGGGAGAACCGGGCCGCCCTGCCCGCGCCCACCGGTTCCCCGCGCCGCCGCGACAGGGCGGTGCGCGGCGGCGCGAGGCGGCCCTCCCTGCTCACCGCCCTCGCCGCGGTGGCGGCCGTGGCCGTTGCCGCCGGCACCTGGGCCGCGACCGCGTCCGACGACTCCGACCGGGAGCGGGACCGTGGCCGGGCCCGTGCGGAGGAGCCCTCGCGCTGGGAGGCGCGCCCGCCCGCCGTGCTGCCGACCTCCGCGCCTTCGGCGACCGCCACCGCGAAACCCTCGAAGAAGCCCTCGGCCTCACCGAGCGCCGCCACCTCTGCCCCCAGGACGAGCGCACCCGCTCCCGAGCCCCCGCCGCCCGCTCCTTCGAAGAGCGGCCCGCCCCCGCCGGTGCCCATCGCCGTGGGCAGCGGCTGGGCCCAGGTGGTCAACGCGGACTCCGGGCTGTGCCTGGACGTCGAGGACGGTGTCATGGCGGACCGCACCGACGTCCTGACCGTTCCCTGCGACGGCACGCCCACCCAGCGGTGGAGACTCGAACCCGTCGGCCTGCTGCGCAACAGCGCCGATCCCGAGTACTGCCTGGACTCGCGCGGCGCCACGGACCGCGGCGTCGGCATCTGGTCCTGCGACTCCGTCGAGGGCGGGAACGGCATCAACCTCCTCTTCCTCGTCGACTCCGGGGGAGCGGTCCGCCCCCGGATCGCCCCGGACTTCGCCCTCGAACCTCTCGGCGGCTCCGGCGGCACCCTCGACTTCGACCCGGCGGACGCGGACCGCGACCAGCGCTGGATCGCGCGGTCCTGAACCGCGCGCCACCGGCCGGAGTGTTCCGCCGGGCTCCGCGCCGTCAGGTCGTGGAGCAGGGCGTGCCGTTCATCGTGGCCGCGCGGCAGGCGGTCAACCGCTGGATCCGCACGAGCGGCGTGTACGACCCGGTCGTCGACTTCGGCCGGGCCCTGCGCGACCCGGCCGACCCGCAGCGACTTCTCCCGCGCTACGACAGCGGCGACCACCTCCACCCGAACGACGCCGGAGCCGAGGCGATGGCCGCCGCCGTCCCCCTTCACGTGCTGCGCTGACCACCTGCCGCGCCGGCCGGCGGTCCGCCCGACACGTGGCTGTCCGGCCGTCAGCCGGGGAGTTCGGTGCGCTCCCACCATTCGTAGACGGGCAGCGTGCCGTCGGCGGTCTCCTGCTGCCGCGTCGTCACCTTGAAGTGCTCGTACCCGCCGCGGAACAGGATCTTGATGTCCGCTCCTGCCGCGGTGACCGGGACGATCCGCTCGGGGAGATCGCCGGGGCCGCCTTCCAGGACTGCTTTCGTCGCGTTGTCGCTCATGCTCGGAAAGTCTCACGGGAGGGCGGCCGGGCCCGTTCGTGACGCGCCGGAAGAGCCCCGGCCGAACCGGGCACGACCCCGAACCGGGCACGACCCCGGACCGGCCGTGCCGGGCGGCCCGGAAGCCCTCCCGGCAAGGTTGCCTCCCGCTACTCGGTCCCGGCGTCGGCGAGGGCCGCCAGGTAGCGCTCGGCGTCCAGCGCCGCGGCGCAGCCGGTGCCGGCGGCCGTGATCGCCTGGCGGTAGGTGTGGTCGACCACGTCGCCGGCGGCGAAGACGCCGGCGACGTTCGTGCGCGTGGAGGGGGCGTCGACGAGCAGGTAGCCGTCGTCGTCGAGGTCCAGCTGGCCCTTCACGAGGTCGGTGCGCGGGTCGTGCCCGATGGCGACGAACAGGCCGGTGGCGGGCAGCTCGGAGACGGCGCCGGTGACGGTGTCGCGCAGGCTCAGGCCGGCGAGCCTGCCGTCCTGTTCGCGGATGCCGGCGACCTCGCTGTTCCACGCGAAGGTGATCTTCGGGTCGGCGAAGGCACGCTCCTGCATCGCCTTCGAGGCGCGCAGTGTGTCGCGGCGGTGGACGATCGTGACGGACCTGGCGAAGCGGGAGAGGAACGTCGCCTCCTCCATCGCCGTGTCGCCTCCGCCGACCACGACGATGTCCTGGTCACGGAAGAAGAAGCCGTCGCAGGTCGCGCAGTACGAGACGCCGCGGCCGGAAAGTTCGTCCTCGTGCTCCAGACCGAGCCTGCGGTGCTGCGAACCGGTCGCCACGATCACGGCCCTGGCGCGGTGGACCGTGCCGGCGGTGTCGGTGACCGTCTTGACGTCCTCGCTGAAGTCGACGGCGACGATGTCGTCCGGGATCAGCTCGGCGCCGAAGCGCTCCGCCTGGGCCCGCATGTTGTCCATCAGGTCCGGGCCCATGATCCCGTCACGGAATCCCGGGAAGTTCTCGACCTCGGTGGTCTGGATCAGCGCGCCTCCGGCTGTCACCGACCCTTCGAAGACCAGCGGCTTCAGCGAGGCGCGCGCCGTGTACAGCGCGGCCGTGTAGCCGGCCGGGCCGGAGCCGATGACGATGACGTTGCGGATCTCGTTCTCGGCGGTGACTTCGGTCTCGGCGGTCACTTCGCAGCCTCCGGGGCGATCTCTTCGACGAGTCCTTCGACGAGCTTCCTGATCTCGTCGCGGATGGGGCGTACGGCCGCGACGCCCTGGCCGGCCGGGTCGTCCAGCTTCCAATCCAGGTAGCGCTTGCCGGGAAAGACGGGGCAGGTGTCGCCGCAGCCCATGGTGATGCAGACGTCCGAGGCCTTCACGGCGTCGACGGTCAGGATCTTCGGGGTCTCGGCGGACATGTCGATGCCCACCTCGCGCATCGCCTCGACGGCCGCCGGGTTCACGGAGTCGGCGGGGGCGGAGCCGGCCGAGCGGACCTCGACACGTTCCCCGGCCAGGTGGGTCAGCCACGCGGCGGCCATCTGGGAGCGGCCGGCGTTGTGGACACAGACGAACAGCACGGACGGCTTGTCGGACATCGAGATCTCTCTTGCTCCGCTTCGAGGTCGGACCCGATTGGCATCAGCATCCGGTGGTGTCAGCCACCACTGATGTGAGAGTATCAGTACATGATGACGTCAGTCGACACTGAACTGATCCGGGTTCTGGGCGACCCGCTCAGGCTCCGGATCGTGACCCTGCTCGCCCGCGAGACGCTGTGCACCAGTCACCTCGTCGAGGAGACGGGTGCGCGGCAGACCAACCTCTCCAACCACCTGAGAGTGCTGCGGGAGGCCGGGATCGTCGAGACCGAGCCGTGTGGCCGCTTCACCTACTACAAGCTGCGGCCCGACGTCATCGCGCAGCTTGCCGACCAGTTCGCCGCGCTGGCCGCCACCGCGCGCACCGCCGCAGAGAACAAGAGGGCCTGTCCGTGACCCGCACCGAAGCACCCGCGACCACCGCCGCAGAAGAATCGTCGGTCGTCGCGAAGCTCTCGACGCTCGACCGCTTCCTCGCCGTCTGGATCCTGATCGCCATGGGGCTCGGCCTCGGGCTCGGCCGGCTGATCCCCGGCCTGAACGACGCTCTCGCGCGCGTCGAGATCGGCGGCATCTCGCTGCCGATCGCCGTCGGTCTGCTGATCATGATGTACCCGGTGCTGGCCAAGGTCCGCTACGACAGACTCGACGCCGTCACCGGTGACCGCAGGCTCATGGTCTCCTCGCTGGTCGTCAACTGGGTCCTCGGGCCGGCGGTGATGTTCGCGCTGGCCTGGATCTTCCTGCCGGACCTGCCCGAGTACCGGACCGGCCTGATCATCGTCGGTCTCGCCCGCTGCATCGCCATGGTCATCATCTGGAACGACCTGGCCTGCGGCGACCGTGAGGCCGCCGCCGTCCTGGTCGCGCTCAACAGCGTCTTCCAGGTGATCATGTTCGGCGTCCTCGGCTGGTTCTACCTGGACCTGCTGCCCGGCTGGCTCGGCCTCGGAGAGGGCGAATCGCTGGACATCTCCATGTGGAAGATCGCCCTCAACGTCGTCATCTTCCTCGGCGTCCCGCTCCTCGCCGGCTTCCTCACCCGCCGCATCGGTGAGCGGAAGCTGGGCCGTGAGTCCTACGAGCGGCAGTTCCTGCCGAAGATCGGCCCCTGGGCGCTCTACGGACTGCTGTTCACGATCGTCATCCTCTTCGCGCTGCAAGGGAAGACGATCACCTCGCAGCCGCTCGACGTCGCCCGCATCGCCGTGCCGCTGCTGGTCTACTTCGCGGTCATGTGGTTCGGCACCTTCCTGCTCGGCAAGGTGATCGGCCTGAACTACGAGCGCACGACCACGCTGGCGTTCACCGCCGCGGGCAACAACTTCGAGCTCGCGATCGCCGTCGCCATCGCCACCTTCGGGGTGACCAGCGGCCAGGCCCTGTCCGGCGTCGTCGGCCCGCTTATCGAGGTCCCGGTGCTGGTCGCCCTCGTGTACGTCTCGCTCGCCTGGCGGCGGAAGTTCGCCACGTCGTGAGACCCGACACGGACGTGGTGGTGATCGGCGGCGGCCAGTCCGGGCTCGCCGCCGGTTACCACCTGCGCCGTCTCGGCGTGGACTTCGTCGTCCTCGACGCACAGTCCGCGCCGGGCGGCGCCTGGCAGCACACCTGGGACTCGCTGCGTCTGTTCTCCCCGGCCGCGTACTCGTCCCTGCCCGGCCGCCTGATGCCGCCCCAGCCGGGGGAGGCGTACCCGGACGCGCCGCACGTCGTGGACTACCTCGCCGACTACGAGAAGCGGTACGAACTCCCGGTCGTGCGTGGCGAGTCCGTCCGGGCCGTCCGCCCCGACGGGCGGTTCCTCCGTGTCGAGACCGACGCGGGCGCCTGGCGCGCGCGGGCGGTCGTCAGCGCCACCGGCAGCTGGTCACGCCCCTTCGTGCCCGCCCTGCCGGGCGCGCAAGCGTTCCGCGGCCGCCTGCTGCACACCGTGGACTACCGGGGCGCGTCCGCATTCGCGGGGCAGCGCGTGATCGTCGTCGGCGGCGGGAACTCCGGCGCCCAGATCGCCGCGGACCTGGCGTACGACACCGACCTCACCTGGGCCACCCGGCGCGAGCCCCGCTTCCTGGCGGACGACATCGACGGACGCGTCCTGTTCGACGTGGCCACCGCCCGCCGCCGTGCCCTGGACGAGGGCAGGACCGACAGCGGGGGTGTCGCCTCGCTCGGCGACATCGTCGCCGTACCGCCCGTGCGGGAGGCGCGCGACGCGGGGCTGCTGAAGGCGTCCCCGATGTTCGCGCGCCTCACCGCGACCGGTGTCGCGTGGGCGGACGGCACGACGGCCGAGGCCGACGCGGTGATCTGGTGCACGGGCTTCCGTCCCGCCCTGTCCCACCTCGCGCCTCTGGGGCTGCGCGGGCTCCGCGGGCACATCCCGACCACCGGCACCCGTGCCGTCGGCGAGCCCCGTCTCCACCTGTTCGGCTACGGCGACTGGACGGGTCCCGCGTCCGCGACCCTCATCGGAGTCGGGCGTCCCGCCCGCGACGCGGCCCGGGAGATCGCCGCCCTGCTTCAGGAGAGTTGACGGGGCCAGATCCCGCACCTGCCGCGCGGTGAAGGGCAAGAGCAGGGGCGTGAAGGGCGGAGGCAGGAGCGAGGCGCGGTCACGTCCGCGTGGTGAGCATCCGTCCCATGGCGGCGAGCACCGACGGCTCGACCCGGTAGAACACCCAGGTGCCGCGGCGTTCCGAGGTGAGGAGTCCCGCGTCCTTCAGCTTCTTCAGATGGTGGGAGACCGTCGGCTGGGAGACACCGACGTCGGAGATGTCGCAGACGCACGCCTCTCCGCCCTCGTGCGAGGCGACGGCGGAGAACAGGCGCAGCCGCACCGGGTCCCCCAGTGCCTTGAACATGGCCGCCGTGCGCTCGGCCTCCTCGGCGGTCAGCGGGCGCTCGGTCAGCGGCGGGCAGCACGGAACGACCTCGGGTTCCAGCAGCGGCAACACTTCGGCGTTCGACATGCTTCTATGTTGACATACGTCGAATCACTTCGGGCGGCTCAGGAGGCGGGCCACCCGCGCGGCATCGCGCCCGACTCCGCGGACGGAGGCCGAGGAGAGGCTGCGCTGCCATTCCAGGCCCACGAAGCCGAGCCCCGGCCGGTCTGCGGCCACTCCGTCGCGATGCCTGGGGTGACCGTCCGCGTCCAGCACGCCCAGAGGGTTCAGGTAGCCGAGGTCCGGGCGGTATCCGGTCGCCAGCAGGATGGCGTCGACGCGTTCGGACGTCCCGTCGGCCCAGGTGACGCGGTCGTCGCCGACGTCCGTGAACAGCGGCCTGCGGTCGGGGGCCCCGGCCGCCAGTGCCGACCGGTAGCGGCCGTCGTCGATCACCGGCTGGGCCGGCGGCGTCCGCAGAAAGCCTCCGACGGGGGCGGTGTCGAGCCCCGTCACCGTCAACCACCAGTGCAGGTCGCGCCCGAGTGGACGCCGGCGGGTCAGCTTCACCGGCCGCCGCGTGGCCAGTGTGACGTCGGCGTGCGCTGCCAGCTCGGCGCCTATCTGGACGGCCGAGTTGCCCGCGCCGACGACGACGACCCGCTGTCCCTTGAACGGCTCCGGATTCCGGTACTCACTCGCGTGCAGCAGGCGGCCGGTGAAGGAGGCGAGCCCGGGAAGGCCGGGCCGGTACGGATTGCCGTAGCCACCCGTGGCCGCGATCACCGTGGTCGCCGTGAGCGGGCGCCCGCCCTCCACCCGGATCGAGAACGCGCCGTCGTCGCTCGGGCGGACCGCCTCGACCCGCTGGCCCGTGCGGATGTCGGCATCCAGCCGCTTCGCGAACCGGCGCAGGTGCTCGACGACCTCGTCGCGGTGCGGGTAGCGGTCGCCGTCGCCGTCGAACGGCATGCCGGGCAGTCCGCTGTACCGGGCCGGCGAGAACAGAGTCAGGCTGTCGTAGTAGCGCGGCCACGAGCCGACCGGCTCGTCGGACGCCTCCAGTACGACCGGCCTGCGTCCCTCGCGTATGAAGGCGTGCGCGGCCGCCAGTCCGGACTGGCCGCCTCCGACGACGGCCACGTCCACGTGCTCAGCACTCATTCCGTACCCTCACGGTTCGATCGGTGTCTATGTTGACGCTTATCGAATCAGGTGCCATCCTGATTGTGCAAGCATCGACATACGTCGAACCAAGGAGTCGCAGTGAACGCGTCCGCAACCCCAGAGCCGCCTGTCGTAGTGATCGGAGCCGGTCCCGTCGGGCTCGCCGCCGCGGCCCACCTGATCGAACGCGGGATCGAGCCGCTGGTCCTCGAGGCCGGCCCGGTCGCCGGCCACGCCGTCCGCTCGTGGTCGCACGTCCGCCTCTTCTCGACGTGGGCCGAACTCGTCGACCCGGCGGCCGAGAAGCTGCTCGCCCCGACCGGCTGGACCGCCCCCGACGGCGGCACCTACCCCACCGGCGGCGACTGGGCCGAGCGGTACCTCCGGCCACTGGCCGGCGTCCTCGGCGACAAGGTCCGCACCGACGCCCGCGTCACCGGCGTCTCCCGCCTCGGCCGTGACCGCGTCGTCGACGCGGACCGCGAGCAGCAGCGCTTCACCGTGCATGTGACGTACGGCGACGGAACCGAGTCACGCCTCCTGGCGCGGGCCGTCGTCGACGCGTCCGGCACCTGGTCCACGCCCGCCCCGATCGGCGGCGACGGCCTGCCGGCCATCGGCGAACGCGCGGCCGCCGACCACGTCTCCTACCGCGTCCCCGACCTCAAGGACCCTGACGTACGGGCCCGTTACGCGGGCAGGCGCACCGCGGTCATCGGCTCCGGCGCCTCCGCCTTCACCGCCCTCGCGTACCTCGCGGACCTGGCCGAGGAGGCCCCCGGCACCCACGCCGTGTGGATCCTGCGCCGGGGCATCAGCGGCTCCACCTTCGGCGGGGGCGAGGCCGACCAGCTCCCCGCCCGCGGCGCACTCGGCCTCGCGGCCAAGGCGGCCGTCGACAACGGCCGCGCCGACGCCGTCACCGGCTTCCGCACCACGGCCGTCGAGGAGGCGGGGGAGCAGCTGGTGCTCGTGGCCGAGGACGGCCGGCGGCTCGACCCCGTCGACGAGGTCATCGCCCTCACCGGCTTCCGCCCCGACCTCACCTTCCTCGACGAACTGCGCCTCGGCCTCGACGAGCGCCTGCAGGCCCCCGTCGCGCTCGCCCCGCTCATCGACCCCAACCAGCACTCCTGCGGCACCGTCTACCCCCATGGGGTCAACGAGCTCTCCCACCCGGAGAAGGACGTCTACCTGGTCGGCATGAAGTCCTACGGCCGCGCCCCGACCTTCCTCGCGATGACCGGCTACGAGCAGGTCCGCTCGATCGCGGCGGCGATCGCCGGGGATCGCGAGGCGGCCGAACGCGTCGAACTCACCCTCCCCGAGACCGGGGTCTGCGGCGGCGCCGGCCTCTTCGACACCCCGGACACGCAGGACACCGCCCAGCCGGCCGACGGCGGCGGCTGCTGCTCGGCCCCCGTCACCGTCCAGATCGGCGCGCCGGCAGCGTCCGCATCCGGCGGCGGCTGCTGAGCGGCTCGAGCTGCCGAGTTGCCGAGTTGCCGAGCCGGGTTGCGGAAGAACCGCCGACTTGCCGGACTGCTGAACCACTGAACCACTGAACTGCTGACGTGAGCGGATGCCGCGACCGGCCCCAGGGGGCGGTCGCGGCGTCGCCGCGTGCGGTGGCAGGGCGTGCGGAAGAGCAACACGGCGCCGCCCAAGGCATGGGGCGGCGGCGTCAACCACCGGCCTCCTCCTCGGCCTCCATGAGCCGGATTCCCTGATGCGTCAGGGAGACCGTCGCGGGCGTGTGGTGCGTCGTCCATTCGACCAGGAGCATTCCCTCGTCAGCCAGGTAGGTGCACGCCGTGGCCAGGTCCGGCTCCGGGACGCCGACGCCGTCGCGGAGCTCGGCCCCGGTGACACCCGGGCGGTTGGCCTCCATGGCGGCGTAGAGAGTCCTCATGATCCGCATCCGGTATTCCTGTCGCTCGCGCAGTGTCGCCATGGAACCACTCCTCCTTCCGGCACCGCCGCGGTGTGAAGCGCACGGTTCACGGTGAGGGTGGGGGCGGGGCCGGTGAGCGCCCGGACGGCTGCCGGCCCTTCCGTCCCCGTCGGCGGATTCCCGGCACGGCGTCGCTGTAGTGGAACGTCGCGATGCGCTGCGCGTGCCGGACGTTGAGCGTATGGATCACCAGCATTCCCATGGCGATCATCACGACGATCACGGACACGGTGACGACGGTCTCCACGATCCTCACCCCACTCGGGCGGAACTGGGCAGTGCGGCCGGGCCCGGAGTCCCGGCGAGCCGGATCCACCGCGACCCGGCTGATCCGGCTGACCCGGCCCGTGTCCAGCACGGCGGCCGGGGCAGGGAGTTCACGGTCATGACTGGACCCGTCTCGGGTTTGTCCTGGACATCCCGGCGCAGCTCCTCGCCGGGAACGACGCCGACAGGAGAACCGGCGTGCGAAACGCCCCGGCCATTTCAGCCTACTCCGGTCGAAGACCGCGCAGAGCGTACGCAGGCGGACTCTCCGTCGGTGGTCCCGCCGGACGCCACGGGCCCCCGCCGCTCTCGCTCGGAACGTATTTCCTCGGTGCCGGTCGTGCCAAGCGTGCCGGTAGGGGTCACTGGGAGTTGTCGCGCCCTTCGGCTGCCGCGCGGCGGAACTCCGCGTTGATGCGCTGGGCTTCTTCGAGCTGGTCCTCGAGGATGACGATGCGGCAGGCGGCCTCGACCGGCATCCCTTGATCGACGAGCTCGCGGGCGCGGGCGGCGATCCGGAGCTGGTAGCGGGAGTACCGCCGGTGCCCGCCCTCGGAGCGGAGCGGGGTGATGAGGCGGGCCTCACCGATGGCGCGGAGGAATCCGGGGGTGGTGCCGAGCATCTCGGCGGCACGTCCCATGGTGTACGCGGGGTAGTCGTCGTCGTCCAGGCGACCGTTGAGCGGAGTGTCTGCTGTCATTCTCACCTCGTTGAGCAACGCGTCGAGGGGCCCCGTGCCGTACAGCACCAAGGCCCCGGGGGAAATTCAACACCATCCGCCGGCTCTGCCGCGGTGCCGTGCCGACCTGCTGTATCCGTCGCCCCGCCCGGAAGAGGACGGGAGTCAACCGCGTGACGGCCGGCGTCTGCCGTGACGGGCACGGATTTCGGGCCGCTGTGGCCGAGGCCGTCCGCGGGCAGCGACGACCGGAGACCGCGGTCACCCCGCTCCGGTGACGGGGCGGCCTCGAAGGAAGCGCCGCTGTGTCCGCCCCTGTGCCCGCTGTGCCCCGCGCGGGCGGCCCGTGGGCGAATAGAATCCGCTCTCATGTCGAATGCTGACGAACTCCTCGTTGACATCGCCGCCATGGTGGAGTCCGAGCAGAGCAATCAGATGTCCCTGACCGTGGTCATCGGCGGGGCCGTCATCACCGGACGGCTGGCACCCGAAGCCGTGTGGCGGCAGCGCGTGTCGGAGGTCCTGAGGGACTCGGACCGCCTTCGCCCGTTCTCAGGCGTCTTCTCCGCCGAGCAGGCCGAAGGCCGGCCCGACCGGGGCGAGCCGCCCACGCATCTGCACTTCCACGTCGCCCGGATCCTGCAGGGCAGCGTCGGTATCCCCGAGACGGGTGGCATGTACCGCGTCGCGATCAAGGACGTGAGCGGCTGGACCGCCGGCGACTTCAGCTACTCCGACCACTGAGGCACGTTCACCGGGCCGGACGGGCGGGGCCCGGCCGGCCCGGTCCGTGCCGTCGTACCGACCGGAGGCCGAACCCGACATGGGCACGGCCGACGTGCCGGCCGTGCCCATGTCGCTGTCGTGTGCCGCCGCCCGTGCCGGCCTGCGCCGTCGGTCAGACGACTGCGGACGTGCCGAGCAGGGCCGACGCTTCCTCGAACGGAGACAGGACGCGCGCGGGCGTCGCCGCGGGCCGGGCACGGCACGTGAAGCCCAGGCGTGCCATGGCCCTGGCGACTTCGCCGGCGGTGAAGTCACGACGGTCCTGCCGGGTGATGACTTCCCCCACCTGCATCACGGGGTAGTGGCGGCGGCCGATGATCACGGAGTCACCCGTGACGGGCTCGGGCTTGACGCCCTTCATCGAGGCCAGCACCCCGCTCTTGGTCAGGTCGAACGGGAAACGGGCGATGACGCAGCGCATGGTGCCTCACAGGGAGTGGGAGAAGGTTCCGACCGGCCATCGGGCCGGGCCCGAGTGATCGCGTACGTTCTAGGCCGCCGCGCCGAGGGCGGGCTGCTGCTGGGCCGTGCGTCGCGCCGCCTGGCCGGTGCGACCGGTCCTGGAGTTACGGCCGCGGCGACCGCGGGAGGCGGAGGCGCTGCGCTTGGGGCGCTCGGGCGCCGGTGCCGCGATGACGACCGGGACGCCCGACGGGGTCCGCGCGCCGGTGATGCGGCTCAGTTCGGTCTCGCCGGCGCGGACCTGCGTGGTGTGCGGGCGGATCCCGGCATCGGACATGAGACGGGTCATGTCCCGGCGCTGGTCGGGCGTCACCAGGGTGACGACGCGGCCGGACTCGCCGGCGCGCGCCGTGCGGCCCCCTCGGTGGATGTAGTCCTTGTGGTCACTGGGCGGATCCACGTTGACGACGAGGTCGAGGTTGTCGATGTGGATGCCGCGTGCCGCGACGTTCGTCGCCACCAGGACGGTCACATCGCCCGTCTTGAACTGGGCGAGGGTCCGGTTGCGCTGCGGCTGCGACTTTCCGCCGTGCAGGGCGGCGGCCCGTACGCCGTTGTTCAGCAGATGGCCGGTGAGCTTGTCGACGGCGTGCTTGGTGTCCAGGAACATGATCACCCGGCCCTCGCGCGCGGCGATCTCGGTCGTGGCCCGGTGCTTGTCCGCACCGTGCACATGGAGGACGTGGTGCTCCATCGTGGTGACCGCGCCCGCGGACGGGTCGACGGAGTGGACCACCGGGTCGGTCAGGTACCGGCGGACCAGCAGGTCGACGTTGCGGTCCAGGGTGGCCGAGAACAGCATCCGCTGCCCGCCGGTGCGTACCTGGTCCAGCAGGGCCGTGACCTGCGGCATGAAGCCCATGTCGGCCATCTGGTCGGCCTCGTCGAGGACCGTGATGTCGACCTGGTCGAGGCGGCAGTCGCCCCGTTCGATGAGGTCCTTCAGCCGGCCCGGCGTCGCGACGACGACCTCGGCCCCGCCCCGCAGCGCACCGGCCTGCTTGCCGATCGACATCCCGCCGACAACCGTGGTCAGCCGCAACCGCACGGAGCGGGCGTACGGAGTGAGCGCGTCGGTGACCTGCTGCGCCAGCTCCCGGGTGGGCACCAGTACCAGGGCCAGCGGCTGCCGCGGCTCGGCCCGCCGGCCTGCCGTACGGGCCAGCAGCGCCAGTCCGAAGGCGAGCGTCTTGCCCGATCCGGTGCGCCCGCGGCCGAGTACGTCACGTACGGCGAGGGAGTTCGGCAGCGTCGCCGCCTGGATCGGGAACGGTACGGTCACGCCTTCGGCGGCGAGCGCGGCCAGCAACGGCCGCGGCATGTCGAGATCGGCGAACGCCTCGACGGCGGGAAGCGCGGGTGTGATCGTCACCGGCAGGGCGAACTCGCCCTGTGGCGCGGCGGGACGGCGCCCGTGGCCGCCGGAACGGCCGCCCTTTCCGGAGTAGGAACCGGCAGCGCGGGTGCGCGTGCCGGTGCTGCTGCGGGTGAAACGGCTGTTCGTACGTGTGCGGTTCATGCAGAACCTTCCTCGAAGCGGCGCGATCAAGGAATTCCTGCAGAATGAACGGCACAGAGAATCGCAAGAACGGGCCAGAATGCGACAGCTGATCCGGCCGGCGGATGACGCCCAGGCCGAGGCGCTGAAAATGGGTGGCGCGGTCCGGTGCGGAGGCACCGGCGCGTCGTGCACGGGGAGCTCCGGTCGGACTCTTTCGGTCCGGAACTTCGAGTGGAGCGTCCCGCGTAGGGCCCAGAACTGGTTCGGTTCTCGGCGACATGCAGCCGGGGAAATCATCACGGCGTGACAAAGGGGCTGTGCCCCCAAGTGCAACGAGCTGGGGCCCGCACCCAAGGTGCGGGCCCCAGCTCGGACTGTGCGCTCAGCGTCAGGCGGGAACGATGTTCTCCGCCGTCGGGCCCTTCTGGCCCTGCGCGATGTCGAAGCTCACCTTCTGGCCTTCGAGCAGCTCGCGGAAGCCCTGGGCGGCGATGTTCGAGTAGTGGGCGAACACGTCGGCGCCGCCACCGTCCTGCTCGATGAAGCCGAATCCCTTTTCCGCGTTGAACCACTTCACGGTGCCAGTAGCCATATGTTGAATCTCCTTCGGGGCAGTGCATTCGGATTCCGCACTGTGCGGAATCCGCGTCGCCGCGATGATTGCCCTGCCCGGGAAACTACCGGAAATACAAAAGCACTCCCGCTGGCACCGAAGCCGGTGAGGGTGCTTGAAGTTCTGGGAACCACAACTGCAACTGGTGTCGACAGTAGCACGCTGAGTTCCGCCGTGCGCGCCGAATGATTACGCTCCGCCTGTTGCCTCAGAAAAGCTCATCAGGGGTCGTGTCGATTTCTCATTTCGCGGACACAGATATTGACCCCTCCGGAGTGGAGCGTCCGCGCCGGCAGGTTCGATGGCGGTCTATGTTGACGCATGTCGAATCAGGTGCCAGGCTGATCGGACAAGGACGTCGACGGAGCCGAGGCGCAAGTGACGCACGCCCCCGTGCACCAGGGTCCGGCGGAGGCGAAGCACCGGTCCCGGCCCAGGGGCGTCCTGCCCGCCCTGTGCGCCACCCAGATCACCGGTTGGGGCATCGTCTACTACGCGTTCCCGGTCCTGCTGCCACACATCACCGCCGACACAGGCTGGTCCGCCGGAACGACGACGGGTGCCTTCTCCCTCGCCCTGCTGGTCTCGGCGGCGGCCGGGATTCCGGTGGGCCGCATCCTGGACCGCCGCGGCCCGCACGCCGTCATGACGGGCGGCTCCCTTCTCGCGGTGCTCGCCCTGTCGGCGATCGCTGCCGCCCCGAACCTCGCCGTGTTCTTCGCCGCGTGGACGGCGGCGGGTGCGGCGATGGCCGCCACCTTCTACCAGCCGGCCTTCGCTGCCGTGCCCCTCCCCCAGACTCCGTCCGGGGTGCCCCCACGTGGGGCGCCGACCGCGTCCGCGCGCTCACCGTCATCACCTTGGCCGGCGGCCTGGCCAGCACTGTCTTCGCGCCGCTCACGGCAGCGCTTGCCGAGCACCTGACCTGGCGCGCCACCTACGCCGTACTGGCCGGCATCCTCGCCCTCGTCACCGTCCCGGCCCACGCCCTCGCTCTGCGCGCCCCATGGCCGGCGGCCCCCGCGGACGACCGCCGGCGAGCTGCCGCGCCGGCGTCGGGCGACGTCACCCGCACCCGCCCCTTCGTCCTCCTCGCCGCGGCCTTCACCCTCTCCGGTTTCGCGATGCACGCGGTCGTCTTCGGCCTCGTCCCTCTGCTGACCGAAACGCGGCGCGAGCGCGACAACCGCCGCCTGGGCCCTGGGACTCGGCGGCGCCGGACAGGCCCTCGGACGGACGCTCTACGCCACCCTGGCCCGCCGGACAGGCGTCACGACCCGCACCACGCTCCTCATCTCAGCGGGCGGCGCCACTACGGCCGCCTTCGCCCTGGTGCCCGGACCGCTCCCGCTGCTCGTCGTCATCGCCGTCCTCGCCGGCGTCGTCCGCGGCAACCTCACCCTCCTCCAGGCCACCGCCGTCTCCGACCGCTGGGGCACCCGCCACTACGCCCGGCTCTCCGCCCTCCTCGCGGCCCCGGCCACACTCGCCGCCGCCCTCGCACCCTGGGCCGGCGCCGCCCTGGCGTCCGCGCTGGGGATCCAGAGCGGACTGTTCGTCGTGCTCGCCCTGGTCTCGGCCCTCGCCGCGGCCCTCGGGGCCTGTACCCGGAACCGCGCGCCCACAGCAGGAGTTGAGCCCGGACAGGCGGCCGGGAGACCGCGGCCGCGGCGGGACTCGGCATCAGGCACGGGGCGCCACCCTGTCCGCGCAAGGCGTTCCTCACGACCAGGGCGAGGACGGCCCCCCGTTCGCCCAGTGGCTACGCGGCATCCGCCCGATGCGACGTCGTGCGCCGACCGCAGCGGCTACGGCCGGTCAGATCTTCTTGATCTCCCAGAAGCGGAAGACGGTCGACTCGTCCAGGGTCCACTCCAGGCCCGTGATGTCGCCGTAGGCCACCGCGTACTGCTTGCCCTGCCAGAGCGGCAGGATCGGCAGTTCCGCCGCGACCAGGTCCTGCAGTTCCCCGTACTGCTGCTCGGTGGCGGCCCGGTCGGCGACGGCGGCGGTCCGGGGGAGGATCGAGCCGGTGATCCGCTCGTTCCGGTAGTGGTTGCCGAGGACGTTGTCCTCGCCGAAGAAGGGCTGCGTGAAGTTGTCGGGGTCGGGGAAGTCGGGGACCCAGCCCTTCACGTAGACGCCGTACTTCCCGGCCGCGATGTCCTTCTCGTACTGCTCGAATCCGACCGACTTGACGGTCGCATCGAACAGACCGCTCTCGTTGAGCTGCTGGGCGATCGCCTTGAACTCCTGGTCGGTGGCGGGGCCGTAGCGGCTCGGCGTGGACCACAGAGTGAGCTTCACCTTGTCGTGGATGCCGGCGGTGCGCAGTGCCTCCTTCGCCCGCTGCGGCTGCGGAGTGCCTCCGTACAGGTCGAAATAGGCGGTGTTGTGGCCGGTGATGCCGGCCGGGATGATCGAGTACAGCGGGGTCGCCGTGGACTGGTACACGTCCCGGACCAGGGCGTCGCGGTCGATGAGATACGCGATGGCCTTGCGTACGCCGAGCTTGCCGACGACCGGGTCGTTGAGGTTGAAGACCAGGTGCTGCACCTCCGCACTGGTGCCCTCGACGACCTCGATCCCCTGGGCGTCGGCCGACGCCGAGCCCTGCAGATCGGATATGTCGTCCGCGGGCAGTCCTCGGTAGGCGATGTCGATCCGCCCCTCGCCGAGCGCCGTTGCCAGCGCCTTCTGGTCGCTGTGGAAGAGCTTGAGGGTGATGCCCGAGTTCTGCGCCTCGGCGGTGCCCCGGTAGCTGGGGTTGAGCGAGAAGACCGCCTCGTCCTCGCCGTACGAGTCGAGCTTGTACGGCCCCGAGCCGATTGCTTTGCCGTCGGTGCGCAGCGCGTCGGCCTCGTACTCGCGGTGGTCGACGATGGAGCCGGCGCCCGAGGCGATCTTGCTCGGGAAGGTGGCGTCGGGGACCTTGAGCCGGAAGACGACCGTCTCCTCGTCCGGCGTCTCGATCCTGTCGATGGTGGAGAGCAGAGGCATCGGCCCCGCGTCGCTGGCGATCTTCCGCACGCGCTCGAAGGAGAACTTCACATCCTTCGACGTCAGACTGTTGCCGTTGCTGAAGGTCAGACCGTCGCGCAGTGTGCAGCGGTAGACCGTGCTGCCACCCTCGTCGAAGGTGCAGCTCTCGGCCGCCTCCGGCTTCGGGGTGGAGCTGCCCTTGGGGAAGCTGAGCAGCGACTGGAAGACGTTGTTGAACAGCAGCCAGGAGCCGGGGTCGTAGCCTGCCGCCGGATCAGTGGCGAGGATCTCGTCCGACATTCCTATGACCAGCGAGTCGCTGTCGTCGGAACCGGCACCGCCCTCCTGGTTGCCGCAGCCGCTCAACAGGCCGGCCGCCAGTCCCGCCGCGAGTGGGATGGTCAGCCACTTGTTACGTGCCTTCACAGAACCGTGCCTCTGAATTCTCTTGTGCCATAGGGCGGCGATGTGCGACGTGCCCCGCCGAATGCTACAAGTCGGGCAGTTCCCCTGCCGAACCCCCATAGTCGTACGTCCGCGCCGGCGTCGAGCGCCCATTCGCCGCCGCTGGCGCCATCGCGGGAGGCGACGTACCACTCGTCCGCGACCAGGCGGATCGCGTCCGGCAGCGCGGTGTCCGCGACCTCGGCGAACCTGCGGCCCAGCGCTCACAGCTCCGGCTGCACTTTCCCGCGCACCGGCACGCCGCGTCGGCGCGGAGGTCGTCCACCCCGACGACACAGAGCCGACGCCGGGCTGCCGCTCCACCGGCAGGTCGGTTGTCGGCCGCCGGCCGGCCGTGCGATGACGACCTGGACCGGCTGCGGCGGTCGGACCGGCGAGGTACAGGCAGGCGCGGATCCTCAGTCGGTCCAGACGACCGGGCTGTCGCTGTACGCGTCGCCCTCGTCGAACGAGGCGGCGGTGACGGGCGAGCCCTTCGTGGCGCTGAGCGCGCAGGTCTCGTACGACGCGCCCTTGGTGGTGAACTCGCTGGGGGCGGTCTCGTTGTCGCACTTGCCCGGGATATCGCTGATCAGTACGACGCCCGTGCCGCTGCCGCCCTCCAGCACACCGTCCAGCTTCAGCGACGCGTACGGCAGGTCGGTGCCGCCGACGTTCTCCACCTTCATCTTGATGAAGTAGGGCGTCAGTCCCTTTGCCTTCTCGCCGAAGGCGGCCATGTCGGCTGCCGCGCCCTTCTCGATCGCCGTGACGGTCACGGCGACGGTGCCCTTCTTCTTCCTCGTGTACTCGAACGGCAGGACAGCCCTGTCGCCAACCTTGAGCTTCGTGCCCGGCGCAGTGACGTCACCCTCGACAGGAGCGGCACTGTCGCCGTCGCCGTCACCGCCGGCAGCCGCGTTCTCACTGCTCGGCTCGGACGTGGCCGGGGTCGACGCCACCGGCGAGTCCTGCGCCACCGGCCCTCTTCGCCGCTGCCGCAGGCCGAGAGCCCGAGCGTCATGCTGACCAGAGCAGCCGCGAACACGATACGTCCCTTGTGCACTATTACCCGGCCGCGCCCCCGCTCATCTGCCCCTGGAGTACGCCATGCCCTACGGCTCCCGCCCCAGCTATGTCTCTGACATGCTGCTCCCCCCGTTCGAGCGAGAGCCCGGAAACGTTTGAATTGCCGCTTCGAACGACGTGGGCTTCTCTTGTAATGGACCGCAATAGCGTTCGAGTGGGAGGTGGCCGATGTACAACATGTGCACCGGGCACGTAGCGTCGGAGGTCGGCACCGGCCTTCTGTGGCATGCGGACGAAGGCAGCGGCAACGCCTTGTGCGCTCGGATTTTCAACGCGGCCCAGACAGCGGACGGTATGTGCGACCGTGAGGACTACTGCCGCTGCTGCATGAACGCCGTGGCCGGGACAGTTCGCCCTTCTCGCATTTCTCCGGTTGGGGATCCACGTACTCCGGTCGTGGGAAGTGACCCCCATGGTTGATGACACCTCCCCGGAGTTGAACCGGCACCGGCCACGTCTGGTCGCCCGCTGGCGCGAATCGGCAAACCAGCACCTCACACCCACGAAGAGATCGCTGCTCGTGACATGGATCGCGTTCGGCGTCACCTGGGGAACCGTGCGGACCATCACCCACGGCATCCGCGGCGGATGGCTGCCCTTGGGGAACATCTCCGCCGGCGGCCAGCATCTGCACCACTACAACATCGGCATCGGCACCCTCGCCGGCATCGGGATCATCGCCGTGCGCGGCGACGAACGCGCCGTCGGCCACCCCGCTGTCGCCGCCGCCTACGGCGCAGGAACCGCACTTATCGCCGATGAATTCGCCCTGCTCCTCGACCTGCAGGACGTCTACTGGGCCAAGCAAGGACGCCTCAGCGTGGACGTCTCCCTCGGCATCCTCTCCGCACTCGGCGCCTACCTGACCGCCATACCGTTCTGGCACGAATGCGCCCGGGTGACCCGCCACCACATAGCCTCCACCGCCAATCGGCAGCTGACTCGGGGTCGCCCAACAGATTCCGGTTGGCGGAGGCATTGACGACGCATCCGAGCGTCCGGGGATGATTCTCGCCCTCTGCCCGGATCATGTCGGCGAAAGGCAGTTGGCCCGTGAGCGGACGATGTAGGGGCGCCGCTCGGGCAGCATCTTCTCGTACCGCGCGACGTCGGATTCACTGTTCTCGAGCGCCTGGTCGCTGTCACCATGCTCCCTGGCGAAGCAGCTCAGGCTGGGCCGCGGAGATCAGTGTCACGGGGTCTGCCTCGCCCAGTACACGCGCGCAGCGCTCCAGAACACGAGCGAACAGTTGCCCAGTCTCCGGTCGCCACTACGGAACTGACAAAGCGCGAGGTCGTGTTCGGCGCAGGGCCGACACCGCCTCGGGTTCGGCCCTGAAGGCCAGATCCCACGGCTTCATCGACATGCACTCTTGCAGAGTCGGCTTGCGAGAACAGCTTGTCTTGGTTCAAGTCCTCGCACAGCAACGGCGCGGGCGGCGAATGCCTGGAGGGCGCGCACGACGGCACTTCCGTACGAGATTTTAAGCGGTCCGAGGGGCTTCGCCTTGGCGATATCAGGTGCGGCATGGTCCTGGTTCGTGGCGAGTGCCCTTACGCGCGTGGCGCACCGCTCGGGCACGACTCAGGGAGCGTGACCGGAAGGCCGATCCTCTTCATGGCGCTCTGGTACTCGGCCACGCCCGGCAGTTGCTGGGTGGCGGCGGACCAGATCATCGTGGTGCAGGTGCGGGTGTCGCAGTTGCCGCCGAAGGTCAGGTAGTTCTCACTCTCCACCGACTTGCACTGGCAAAGGGCCCGTTGGGGGTTCTGCGGGTCGATCTGGCAGACCACGTCGAGACAGTTGCCCCATTGCCCTCGATCGGGACAAGTCATGGTGTGCGTACTGCTGCTGGTGTTCTGCACCGAGAACGTGGAGAACACTCTGTCGCCGACCGGCGCGCGCTCGGCGCACGAGGTGAGGCCGACGGAGTAGCCGTCCTGGACCTCGCAGCGGCAGATGACGATGCCCGGATCGGTGGACGACGGCTCGCAGGCGGCCGAGGTGCACAGCGCGTAGCGCTGGTCGCACAACCAGGCGTCGCCCTCCTTCACCTCTTTCGGCCGCCTGGATGCGGTGGGGCTGGCGCTGCCTCCGGACGGGGCCGCACCAGTGACGTTGCGGGTCGCCGCGCACGCCGAAGCGAAGGCGGGAACCAGCGTGGCCGAGGCGAAAAGCACGGCCCGCCGGGCGATGGTCGACCTGCCCCGCGGCTTCAGGGCCTTGGCGAGCAGATCGCCGATCCCGGTCGCGCCGAGCGCGGGCGCGGCCACGACGATCCCCTCGGCGTCGATCAGTACGGCGCTCGGTGTCGCCGTGACTCCGTAGGCCGCGAGCACTCGCCGGTCGGGGTCCGCCAGTTGCCGACTCGGGCCGGGCCCAAAGTCGCCTGCGGCGAGCGGGGCCTCCGAGGCCCCGCCCCCGTTCACGACGGCGATGGTCAGGTCATCGCTGTGACGGGCCTGCCACTGGGTCACCTGGGGAAGCAGTGCGGTGCAGGCACCGCATGCGCGGTCGCTGAAGATGAGCAAGAGCGGCCGGCCCGCGGCGAGCAAGTGCTCGGGCGTCCATGTCCGACCCGCCTCGTCCCGCAGCGAGAAGTCGGGGGCGGGCATGCCTGGCCGTACCTTCTGGCTTCGTTCCGTCCGCAGGCCGACCAGCGCGGCGGTTACACCGGTCCACGCCCGTCCAGCCGATACAGCCCAGGCTCCTGACGCGATGACCGCCGCGATCGCGAAGAACCAGGCGAAGTGACCGTCCGCGGCGACGAATCCCGCGAGGGTTGCGAGGAGACCGTTGCGGGCTACGGTCGACCACCCGACCGGGGCAGCGTTCAGCCCGCCGAAACAGTGGCAGGCGGGAGTCCGCCCGCGTGAGACGTTCAGAGCGACGGCGGCGCTGAAGACCATCAGCAGTCCTAGGGCCGCCAGGGCACCTCCGCGATCCCACCGGGGTACGGCCAAGGCCACGGCGACGGCCGCCTCGCACGCCACAACCAGCCATCCCAGAAGCGGCGCAACCCGGGTCGGCACACCGAAGTCGGTGATCGCCCTACGCAGCCCGCCGCGATCGGTCAGCTTGGCGACCGCGGCAACTCCGAAGACGGCGGCCAGCGCCATCGCTGCCATCCGGTCCATATCCAGACTCACTACCGCTCGCCCCGCATCGATCTCCGCACCTTCGACATGGGGACACTGGGCCGCCCAGCGGATCGCCACGTGACGCGACGCCCGCGACTCACTCCTACCGGCCCTCGTGCGGGAACAAGCCTCGAACCTTCCAACAGCACTCGGTTGGCCCCTCGACACCGGCCGGTAAGCTTTCAGCAGCCCGGGCCAGTGAGGCCTTCAACACCGGCCAGGAATTCCACACGGGACGCGCGGCCCAGGAGGAGCCGGCCAATTACGGCGCCTGGCCGTTCATCGCCCGCAACCTGATCGACCACTTGGACCTGGCGGTCGGCGAGGACGTCACGGCCCGCGAACGCCTGCGCCGCATCTCACGCCGCACTTGGCGTCCCCGGCGGTGGGCTCGGCGAAGCGGCACCAGGCCGAGCAGGAGCAATCGGTGCGGGAGGTCTTCGAGGCCTGAGCCTCGGAACCTTCCGGCGGTTCGGAGCGGTGAGGCAGTACCGCTCTGGCCGCTGGACGGCCTCCTACCTCGACCCTGCTGGGAGAGGCGTCGGGCACCGGACACCTTCGACACCAAGTCCGATGCCGAGGTGCCGCTCTCACAGGTTGAGGCTGATCTCACCCGCGGTGACTGGCGGGACCCGGATGCCGGCGCGGTCAACTTCAACGAGTACGCGTTGAAGTGGGTCACTGAGAGGGGCGTCCTGCCCACCACGGATGAGCTGTATCGGCGGCTGCTTCGGCTGCACATCCTCCCGACGTTGGGCACGTACGACCTGGACCAGATCACCCCGCCTCGCGTGCGCGAGGGCCGAACGGATCGCCGCTACCGGCGCTGCCACCACGGTCGCCAAGGCGTACCGACTGCTGAAGGCCATCCTCGAAACCGCGGCCGGTGGTCCTGCCGGCGCGTCCCACGATTTCGCCGACGCCTACGTCGTCAGAAGACCGCTGCGGCGCGCCCAGGGGCGCGACTGATCCGACGAGCAGTACCAGCGCAAGGAGCAGTCCGCCCACGGGCTCACGCCACCGAATGGGTCACCGTACCGCTGTAGAGCCCGCCGACGGCGTCCTGCGGGATCCTGATCTCGAGGGTGGGTTCCAGCTCGCGCTGTTGTTTCCGCTGCCAGAGGTCTTGGAGAACGCGGTGCGTGGCTGCTCCAGGCTGACCCGGTCGTCACGTGTGGGCTGGCCGGGCACGAAGGTGCCGTTGCCGATGGTGGCGGTCGCCGGCCCGGACCAGTAGTTCACCAGGTTGGGCACGATGACCTCGTTGGGCGCGTCGGTTCCGGTGTCGAACTGCGTCGCGACCAACCGACACGGCGTACAAGTGCTGTCCGCTCTCACGGACAGAGCCACTCAACAGGTGGGGGAACAACCCGGAGCTGTTCACACCAGACACGTGAGGTGTCAACGGTACGTTGAGGAAGGGCGTGTCACGCCTCTTCCAAAGCTTCCCCGAACTCGCGCAGCGCTTTGCCGTGGCGGCTGCGGGCCAATTCGTGCCCGACAGCTATGGCGAGCGCAAGCGGCCATTCGATGAGGTCGAGCGCCGTGAGGAAGCCGAGGCCCGCTAGGAATGCGAGCTGGTCCCTGGGTGGCAGTTCGAGTCGCAGGTCACCCATGCGGACGGTCACCGAATTACCCGAGACGACGTGTTCAGCTGCAGCGCGGGGCCCGCGGGGCCTCGTGATCGGAACCGGCGTACTGGAAGGCACGGTGTCGGGGTCTGTCCTGCTTGCTTGCGCGGTCATGTCTTATTCCGTTTCATCGGCCGGCGCCGGGCATCCGCTCGATGTCTCTCTACCACGCTAGCTCCATACGGTCTGGTGCCCCAGTTTGGAAGACGCCGTATGCGGATGGCTGCTGAGCTGCGGCGTCGCTGACCTGCGGATGAGTGGCACTGGTACTCCTGTTCCCCGTGGTTCGCCACCCTTCCCCGGCAGGTCGGGCACGTGACGGGCACGAGTCAGTGGCGGTACCTGGCCTGGTCTCCCTCGACGTGGAGGAGCCGACCGGGCCGAGCCATAGCGGGCTACCGTCCACGGCATCTGGTGTGCTCGCTCTAGCCGCGCGGCCGGCGGAGCCGGGGCCCGGAGCGCGGGGCGGAGACAGGAGCGTCGGGGCCCGGCGCTGGAGCCGGGGCCGCGCGCGGCGAGCGGAGCGAGCCGCCTTGATGAAGTAGAGAAAATCTCGCCTGGTACGCCGAGAAGCAGCCGGACGGCCTCCTGTTTGTGGGGGGAGCGGGGCAAGCCCTTCCGGCGCTCCACGTTCGGGCGGAAGTGGCGGAAAGCTCGCGCGGCGGTTGGACTCCCGGAGAACTTCCGCTTCTACGACCTTCGTCACACCGGTCACACGCTCTCGACGCAGTCGGGTGCCACGCTCAGGACACGATGGTCCGCGCCGGGCAGTCCTCCGAGCGGGCCGTGCTGATCTATCAGCACTCGAACCTGGAACGTCAGCGTGAGGTGGCCGACGGGATCGATGCCCGTGTCCGCGCCGAGCGTGAGAAGGCCGACAGCGTGCCCGATGATCAGGCATCGGGCACGGAACGGGCACGCGAAGCCTGATCCGGTCCAGACAACAAAGAAGCCCCGGGCCGCTGGCCTGGGGCTTTCTGCTGGAGCGGGTGACGGGAATCGAACCCGCGCTCTGAGCTTGGGAATCACCCGGCACTTCAGCGACAGCCTGTCGCCTGACCTGCGGAATTGTTGCGATGAGCGCGGTTCTCGGTCACGTGGCGGGCGACCGCGTATGACCGCTGTTCACCGCCTCGTACGGCACATAGTGGCACGCCGGTCGATGAAAGAGCGGAGTGGAGCCGGGCGAGGGCTTCTGCTGCCTCGGCGCCGTTGGCACGCCGGCTCCTGCCCGGCCCGGTTCGCAGATGCAGCTTGCTCTGCGAAGTCGTCAGTCCGGGGGCGGGTCCGGTGTTCGCCATGCCTCAGCTTCAGGCGGCGTCGGGGACTCTTGTCCGCGCCGCGTGCGGGTGCTGCTCGCGCCATCGGGCGTAGACCGGGACGGTGGCGCAGGTCTTCAGGTAGCCGGTGGCGACGGCGCGCAGGAGGGTGTCGCCGTGTGGGGCGAGAGGGCCGTCACGGCGCCAGGCAAGAATGTGGCGGTACCAGAGGGGGTTGCCGGCCAGGGGACGGACGACGACGCCGGGCGGTGGCAGGAAGGTGGCCTGGCAGAGGCTGACGGCCAGACCGGCGCGGACCAGTTCGATCAGTTGGCGCCCCTCGGCCTCGTATGGGGTCGAGGGGCGGCGTCCGGCGAGCGCGCAGACGGAGGTCCAGTACTCGCGGGTGCGGTCACCGTCTGGCCGGGGCACCGCCCAGTCGTGCTCGGCCAGTTCGGCGATGGATACGGGGTGATCAGCCCTCGTTCCCCCGACCAGTGTGTGGGCTGCCGGAAGCAGGGCGAAGACCGGTTCGGTGACCAGCGGGGCGAAGACCACCCCGTCACGTGGCGTGAGCTCCTGCTCCGGGTGGTCGCCGAGGACCGCTGCCTCCAGACGGCCTGCGGCCAGCTCGTCGAGGAGGGTGACGGGGGAGTACTGGCAGCGTGACGTCAGCTCGGCACCGGGCAGCGACTCCCTTACGGCCAGGATGAGATGGCCGAGCAGGGGGGCGCCGACGGAGCCCACGCGGATGCGACAGGGGGACGTCAGGTCGTGAGCCGCGCGGGCGGTGTCCGCGAGCAGTTCGTCAATGCCCGGCAGGATGGAGCGGGCCTTGGCCAGCACCAGCTCGCCGAAAGGTGTGGGTAGCGCCCCCGCCGGCCGCCGTTCGAACAGGACACCGCCGAGCATGGCCTCGATGCGGCGCAGTTGTGCGCTCAGCCCGGGCTGCGTCATGCGCAGCGAGGCGGCGGCCCGGGTGAGGCTGCCGGCCTCGGCGATCGCGCACACCAGACGCAGGTGCCGTACCTCCAGATCCATGGCGCGGATGTTATGGAGGAACGACAGCTTTCGGTCAGGGGCTGTCCTCCCTCAATCCTGTGTGAAATGTCACATGTTATTGGCCTGCGCTCATGACATCCACAGCATCGGTCACATTCCTGAGACGCCCGCAGACACGGCCGTGCCCCCGACTCCTCGTGCAGGAGCCGGGGGGCACGGCCGCTCAGGCCGCCTCGGGGAAGTGACAGGCGACCTCCCGTGCCTCGCCCGGTGCGGCGATTCGCAGGAGCGGTGCCTCGCTGCGGCACAGGTCCCGGGCCTTGGGGCAGCGCGGGTGGAAGGTGCAGCCGGGCGGGGGCGCGGCCGGGCTCGGCGGGTCGCCCAGGAGCGTGATGCGCTCGCGGGTCCGTTCGGCGGCGGGGTCGGGCAGGGGGACGGCGGAGAGCAGGGCGCGCGTGTAGGGGTGGGCGGGGGCCGCGTAGACCCGCTCCTTGTCGCCGATCTCGACGATGCGGCCCAGATACATGACGGCGACGCGGTCGCAGACCCGCTTGACCACGGACAGGTCGTGGGCGATGAAGAGGTAGGCCAGGCCGAGTTCCCGCTGGAGACGCTCCATCAGGTTGACGATCTGAGCCTGGACGGACACGTCGAGCGCGGAGACGGGTTCGTCGGCGATGACAAGCCGGGGCCCGGTGGCCAGCGCGCGGGCGATGCCGATGCGCTGGGCCTGGCCGCCGGAGAACTCGTGCGGATAGCGGTCGATGTGCTCCGGGATGAGACCGACCAGATCCATCAGCTCGACGGCGCGCTGCCGCGCCTCAGCCGCCGAACTGCCCTGCACCATCAGCGGATCGGAGATAATCCTCGCCACGGTCTGCCGCGGGTTGAGCGAGGAGTGCGGGTCCTGGAAGACCATCTGCAGCTCGCGTCGCAGGGGCTTGAGTTCGCGCTGCGAGAGGTGGCTGATGTCCAGGCCGTTGTACGAGATGGTGCCGGCGGTCGGTTCGAGGAGCCGCACGATCATGCGGCCGGTGGTGGACTTGCCGCAGCCGGACTCTCCGACCAGGCCGAGCGTCTCCCCGGCGGCCAGGTCGAAGCCGATGCCGTCGACGGCCCGCACGGGCGCGGTCCCGCGCCGCTTGGCCGGGAAGGCCATCGACACGTCCCGAAGGGACAGAAGCGGTCGCGACGTCGTGCTCGTCGTGCTCGTCATGGGGTCGCGCCTTCGTACGAGGGGAGGTGGCAGGCGGCCGGATGGCCGGCCGGTCCGCCGAGCAGGGGTTGTTCGGTCTCGCAGCGCAGCCGCTCGCCCGCCGAAGCGGCTGCAGCCCGGTCGCAGCGGGGTGCGAACGCGCAACCGGGGGCGGGGGTGAGCAGCGACGGGGGGCTGCCGAGGATCGCCCGGAGCGGGGCGTCGTCGGTGTCGTCGAGACGGGGCAGGGAGTCGAGCAGGCCCCGGGTGTACGGATGGGCGGGGGTAGCGAACAGAGCGTCCACGGATGCCTCTTCGACCGCACGGCCTCCGTACATCACCAGGACTTCGTGGGCCACCCGGGCCACCACCCCCAGATCGTGGGTGATCAGGACGACGGCGAGGCCGCGTTCTCGCTGGAGGCGGGCGATCAGCTCCAGTATCTGTGCCTGCACGGTGACGTCCAGTGCGGTGGTCGGTTCATCGGCGATGAGCAGCTCGGGTTCACAGGCCAGCGCCATCGCGATCATCACGCGCTGCCGCATTCCGCCGGAGAACTGGTGCGGGTACTCGTCCACCCGGCGCTCCGGCTCGGGGATGCCGACCTCGGCGAGCATCTCCACGGCCCGCCGCCGGGCCACGGCGCGCCGGGAGCCGAAGTGGACGCGGTGGTGCTCGGCGATCTGCTCGCCGACCGGGTAGTACGGGTGGAGGCTGGAGAGCGGATCCTGGAAGATCATGGCCATCCGGCGGCCGCGCAGCCGGCCGAGTTCGCGTTCCGTCAGGCCCGTCAGCTCCTGTCCGTCGAGACGGATGGAGCCGGTGACCTCGGCCGTGGTGTGCAGTCCCATGACGGCCATGGAGGTGACTGACTTGCCGGAGCCGGACTCCCCGACGATGCCGAGGGTGCGACCGCGGTGGACGTCGAAGCTGAGCGCGTCCACCGCCCGGACCGGCCCGTTCCTGGTGGCGAATCGGACAGTCAGGTCGCTCACGGACAGAAGGGGCTGGCGCCCCTGGGGCGGTATGGAGTGGCGGCTGGTCATCGAAGCCTCACCCTCGGGTCGACAACGGCGTACAGGAGATCGACGGCCAGGTTGGCGACGACGATGAAGGTGGCGGCGAGCAGGGTGACGCCGAGGATGACCGGCTGGTCGCCGGTGGACAGGGCGCCGTAGAAGAGCCGTCCGATGCCCGGCAGACCGAAGATGGACTCGGTGATGACGGCGCCCGCGAGCAGTCCGCCCAGGTCCATGCCGAAGATGGTCAGGATCGGGGTCATGCCCGCCCGCATCCCGTGCTTCACGACGACCGTGCGCCGTGGGAGTCCCTTGGCGCGGGCCGTGCGGATGAAGGGTTCCGCCATCGTCTCGATCATCGAGCTCCGGCTCTGGCGCGCGTACATGGCCGCGTACAGGATGGCGAGCGCCAGCCACGGCAGCAGCAGGTTCGCTGCCCAGCCGACGGGGTCGGAGCCGAACGCCACGTACTGGGGATACGGCAGCAGGCCCGCCACCCGGATGAGGCCGTAGATCAGCATCATCGAGGTGAAGTAGACCGGCACCGAGGCGGCGCCGACGGCGCCGACCATCAGGGCGCGGTCGACGAGGGTGTCCTTGTGCAGGGCGGCGGTCACTCCCGCGGTCAGCCCGAGGAGCAGCCAGAGCGCCGCGGCGCCGACGGCGAGTGAGGCGGAGACCGGCAGCCGGTCCATGAGCAGGTCCCACACGCCCTGGCTGTTCTCGTAGGAGTAGCCCAGACAAGGGAAGTCGCAGTGCAGGGCGTACGTGCCGCTGCCCATGGTGCGCCCGGTGAAGATGCCGGTGACGAAGTCCGCGAACTGCCGCCACAGCGGCTGATCCAGGCCCATGCGGGCGCGGATCGCCTCCAGCCGTTCGGCGCTGCACGCCTTGCCGCAGGCAGCCGCCGCCGGGTCGGAGGGCAGGACGTAGAAGATGGTGAAGGTGACGGCGCCGATGGCGATCAGCACGCCGATCACGCCGAGCAGTCGTCGGCCCAGGTAGAGGATCACGAGCGGCTGCCCCTCGGGTCGAGGACGTCCCGCAGCGCGTCTCCGAGCAGCGTGAACGCCAGCACAGTCAGGAAGAGGCAGGCGCTTGGGATGACGAAGTACATGGGGTCCGTGTCGTAGAAGGCGACGCTCTCGGCGATCATCTGGCCCCAGGAGGGGGTGGGCGGTCGCACCCCGACGCCGAGGTAGCTCAGCGCGGCCTCGGTGGCGATCATGCCGGGGATGATCAGAGTGGTGTACGCGATGACGGGCCCGGCGACGCCGGGCAGGATGTCGCGGGTGAGGATCCGCCAGGGTCCGGAGCCGCCGACGCGGGCGGCGTCGACGTACTCCCGGTGCTTGAGTGAGAGCGTCTGTCCGCGCACGACACGGGCGATGCCGGGCCAGCCGAAGAGGCCGATGACCGCGGTCATCAGAAGGATCCGGTTGACGTCACGGGCCACGGACATCATCGCGATCATGAAGATGAGGGAGGGGAAGGACATGGTCAGGTCCATGATCCGGCTGAGTACGGCGTCGGTGCGGCCGCCGAAGTAGCCGGCCGCGATCCCGGCGGCGGTGCCCGCGACCACGACGATGGCGGTCGCGGCGAAGGCGATGAGGAGGGAGACCTGGGCGCCGTGCACGACCCGGGCGAACAGGTCGCGGCCGGTGACGGGTTCGACGCCCAGCCAGTGGTCGGCGGAGATTCCGCCGAACGGCCCGATCGGCAGGCCGCCGAGGTAGGGGTCGACGGCCGTCTTGTCGAACTCGTCGGGGGACCAGCCGCCCAGGCTGCCGAGCAGGGGAGCGGCGGCCGCCATCACGGCGAAGAGGGTGACGATGACGAGGGAGACCCTGACGGAGGGGCGGCGGAGCAGCTCCGCGCGGGCCAGCTGCCAGGGGCCGCTGCCCGCCTGCGGAGCCACCGGTGTCTTCGCCGGCTTCTTCACCGGTGCCTTCGCCGGTGTCCTTGCCTGAGTGGTCATGACGCGACGGCCCCTCAGCCCTGGCTCTTCGAAGGGTTCTTGAGCCCGACCGTCGCGTAGTCGATCTGGCCCCCGAAGGAGGTGTGGCCGAAGGCGCCGGCGATGTTGGTGCCGACCAGCAGAGGCATGCGCTCGATGACGGCGGGCGCCGTCGGCGCCTTGGCGAGGATCTCCGCGTCCAGCTGCTGCCAGGCCGTGTTGGCCTGTGCGGCGTCGGTCATGGCGGCGATTTCGTCCATCCGCTTCATCGTGGCCTGGTCGCGGAAGAGCGAGTGGTTGCCGGAGTTGCCCTTCTTCTTGATGTAACGGCCGTCGAAGACGAAGGGCAGGAAGGTGGAGCCGGACGGGTAGTCCGGGCACCAGCCGGTGTAGACGAGGTCGGTGCGGTTCTCGGTGTCGCCGATGGTGTCGTAGAAGGCGGACGGGTCGACGGTCTCGATGGTGACCTTGATCCCGGCGCGGCCGAGGGAGTGCTGGACCGCCTCCGCGACTCCCTTGTCTCCGTTGGAGACGGTGATGCTGGTGGCGAAGCCGTCCGGCTTGCCCGCCTCCTTCAGGAGTTGCTTCGCCTTCTCCACGTCACCGGACACCGGGATCCTGAGGGTGTCGGGCTGCTTGCCGCCGAACAGCGGCCCCGGCATGTGGGCGGTGGCCACGTCGTTGAGGGCCGGCCCGCCCGAGGCGGTCATGACGGCCTCACGGTCCAGGGCGTACTGCACGGCCTGGCGGACCTTGACGTCGTCGAAGGGGGCACGCCCCGTGTGCATCTGCACCATCTCGGTGCAGTTGGTGGACTCGGCGAGCAGCCGGGTCCTGACGTCGGCCTTGGTGAGCACCTTGGGGGTGGACTCGGGGCGCAGCTTGCCCCAGGAGACGGCGGAGGCGTCCGTGCCCTGGGAGGCGATCAGCCGGTCGTCGATCTGGTTGGGCTTGAGCCCCATCGTCACGACCACCTTGTCCGGGTACGCCTTGCGCACCGTGTCGGTCGCCGGGTCCCAGTGGGTGTTGCGGACCAGTACGAGCTGCTTGTCGCGGGCGTACGACTCGATCTTGTACGGGCCCGAGGAGAAGGGCCGGTTGTCGTACTGGGGCCCCTTGTCCTGCTTCTGCGGCACCGGGGCGAAGGTCGGCAGGACGGTCGCGTAGGGGAACTCGGCGAAGGGCTTGCGCAGTTCGAAGACGATCGTGTGGTCGTCCGGGGTCGTGATGGAGTCGAGGTGCCTGCCCTGGGCCGGGCCCTGATAGCCCTCGGCGCCGGCGAGGTAGCGGGCCGCGTAGTCGGGGCCGCCGGGCAGGTCCGGGGAGAAGGACCGCTCCACGTTGTACTTGATGTCCCCGGCCGTGATCGGGGTCCCGTCCTCGTACTTCAACCCCTTCTTGAGCTTGAAGGTCCAGGTCTTGGCGCCGTTGGTGGCGGTGCCGAGGTCCTCGGCGAGGTCGGGGACCAGCTCGCCGCCCTTCGCGCCGGGCTTCGCCTCGTACGTCACGAGGGTGCGGTAGAGGAGGCGGGTGCCGAAGTCCATGTCGCCCATCACCCAGTTGCGGGCCGGGTCGAGGTGGGTGAAGTCCTGGTTGGACAGCACGGTCAGCGTGCCGCCCTGGACGGGGGTGCCTCCCACCACCGTGCCGATGTTGGCCGTCACGGGGTTCTTGCCGTCTCCGTCGCGGCTGCCGCCGGAATGCTTGCCGGTGGAACAGCCGGCCGCACCGAGGGCGAGGGTCGTCACCAGGGCGGTGGCGACAGCGAGAAGGGTGCGCTTGTTCATCAGTGTCACTCCATGAATGGCCGAACAGTCGTTCGAGGCGACTGGAATGTGACCCGTAACATAGTAATGTGAAATTGTACTGGGCAACCCCTCGGCGCCTCCGTTATCGAGCCGTGTCCGAGGCGGGGTCGTTGTCGGCCGGAGTGGTCGCCGAGGGGCTTGGCAAGCAGAGTGCAATGTGAAATGTTACTGCCGTGCTCAAGGGAAACACGTCGGACGTCATCGTCGTCGGGGCGGGTGTGGTCGGCGCTGCCTGCGCCTACTACACGGCTCAGGCCGGCCTCACTGTCACCGTGATCGACCGAGGTCCCGTCGCGGGTGGCACCACGGGTGCGGGTGAGGGAAACCTCCTGGTCTCGGACAAGGAGCCCGGGACCGAACTCGAACTCGCCCTGCTCTCGGTCCGGTTGTGGCGAGAGCTGCATGAGGGGATCGCTTCCGCGGTCGAATACGAGGCGAAGGGGGGACTCGTGGTCGCCTCCGCCGAGTCCGGCATGGCGGCGCTGCGCGCCTTCGCGGCCGGACAGCGCGCGGCGGGCGTCGCGGCCGAGGAGGTTCCGGCGGACGGGCTGGGCGAGTTGGAGCCCCACCTCGCCCCCGGTCTGGCGGGCGGCTTCCACTATCCGCAGGACGCCCAGGTGCAGCCCGCGCTGGCGGCCGCTCATCTGCTGCGGGCGGCGGGGGAGCGGGTGCGGCTGCGGCTGGGCGAGGAGGTCACCGGCCTGCTCACCGGGGCGGACGGCGAGGTCCGGGGCGTCCGGACCGCGAAGGGGGAGGTTCATGCCCCGTACGTGGTCAACGCCGCCGGGACCTGGGGCGGCGACCTCGCCCGGCTCGCCGGGGTGGAACTGCCCGTCCTGCCCCGGCGGGGCTTCGTCCTGGTCACCGAGCCGCTGCCGCGCGTGGTGCGGCACAAGGTGTACGCCGCCGACTACGTGGCGGACGTCGCCAGTGGCTCGGCGGCGTTGCAGACGTCCGCCGTGGTGGAGGGGACCCCGGCGGGCCCGGTCCTGGTCGGTGCCAGCCGGGAGCGGGTGGGATTCGACCGATCGCTGTCGACCGAGGTGCTCCGGCGCCTGGCGCTCGGGGCCGCGGCCCTGTTCCCGGTGCTGGCCGGAGTACGGGTGATGCGGACGTACGCGGGTTTCCGGCCGTACCTGCCGGACCACCTCCCCGCGATCGGCCCCGACCCGCGCGTGCCCGGGCTGCTGCACGCCTGCGGCCACGAGGGCGCGGGTATCGGGCTCGCCCCGGCCACCGGCCTCGTCGTCGCACGGTGCCTGACCGGTGGCGAACCACCCGTCGGCCTCGCCCCGCTCGACCCGGCCCGGTTCGGGCCGGCGCCGCCCCGAGCCGTCTGATGCCCCGGCACCCACCACTTGAGACCCGTACAAGACGAGACCCGCTGGGAGAAAGGAGGCCCGCCGTGGCCCGAACCCCCGCCGAACTGGTCGGCGCGCAGCCTGATCCGCCCTTCGAGATCACCCTGGACGGGCGGCCGGTACCCGCCCTGCCCGGGCAGTCCGTCGCCGCCGCGCTGTGGTCGGCGGGCATCCTCGCCTGGCGCACCACCCGCGTGGGCGGCCGGCCGCGCGGCGCCTTCTGCGGCATCGGGCAGTGCTACGACTGCCTCGCCACCGTCAACGGAACGCCCAACCGCAGGGCCTGCCTGGTCCCGGCCCGCCCCGGCGACGCGATCAGCACCCAGGAAGGACACGGTCGTGCCGAACTCAGTGTCTGAACCGTACGATCTCGTGGTCGTCGGCGCGGGGGCGGCCGGGCTGTCCGGGGCCGTCACCGCCTCGGAATCCGGCCTGTCGGTCGCTCTGCTGGACGCCTCCGAGCACCTCGGCGGACAGTTCTACCGGCACCCCGCCGCCGCCCTCGGAGCCGTACGCCCCGAGGCCCTGCACCACGACTGGTCGGTCTTCGCCGATCTGCGCCGCAGACTCGAATCGAGCGGCGTCAGTCGCCTTGCCGGGCACCACGTCTGGTCGGTGACCAGGGACGACGACTGCTGGGCGGTGCACGCCGTGACCGGGGCGGACGGCGACCAGGAGCGGCCCGTACGCGTACGGGCCCGGGCGCTGCTCCTCGCGACGGGAGCGTACGAACGTCAACTTCCCTTCCCCGGCTGGACCCTTCCTGGTGTGGTGGGGGCCGGAGGCGCGCAGGCGATGCTCAAGTCCGGGCTCGTGCTGCCCGGCAAGAAGGTCGTCGTCGCAGGGAGCGGCCCCCTGCTCCTCGCGGTCGCCGCCTCGCTCGCCGCCGCCGGGGCCCGCGTCCCAGCCGTGGTTGAGGCGTCCGGCTATCTGCGATACGCCCGCCATCCCCGGGCGCTCGCCGCCAACCCGCACAAGCTGGTCGAGGCGGTGGTGCACGGCGGAGCGATGCTGAGGCACCGGGTGCGGCCGCTGCTGCGCAGTGCCGTCACGCACGTGCACGGTGCCGAGCGCGTGGAGGCCGTGACCGTCGCCCGGCTCGACCGTGACTGGCGGGCCGTGCCCGGCTCGGAGCGGCGGATCGAGTGCGACGCCCTCGCTGTGGGACACGGCCTCGCCCCCCAGATCGAACTCGCCACGGCACTCGGATGCGCCACCCGCCGCACCGTGGACGCCACCGCCGCCCTCGTCCTGGACGGACTCCAGGAGACGACGGTGCCCGGCGTCTGGTCGGCGGGGGAGACCGGCGGCGTCGGCGGCTCCCGACTGGCCATCGCCGAAGGCGAATTGGCGGCGCTTTCGATCGCCGCCCGGCTGACCGGGCGGAGCGAGCTCCCCCGAGGGCGGCACGCGGGGAGGCTGCGCCGCCGGCGCGACCGTATGCGCGCCTTCGCCGACGCCCTGGCCGCCGCCCACGCGCCCGGACCGGGCTGGCCGCAGTGGCTTCCCGACGACACGGACGTGTGCCGCTGCGAGGAGGTCACCGCCGGGCGTGTCCGTGAGGCGGTCACCGATCTCGGCGCCGGCGACGCACGGACCGTCAAACTCCTGACCAGGGCGGGTATGGGGTGGTGCCAGGGCCGGATGTGCGGTGCGGCCGTGGCCTGCCTCGCGGCGGGCGGCGGCGAGGTGCCGCCACCCGCCGAACGGCGCCCGTTCGCCGTTCCCGTCCCGCTCGGAGCGCTCGCCGGGCTCGACCCGGCCACCGCTCCCTCCGACCCGACCGACGACTGACCGCGTACATGCGCCAGTCCGGGCGTACCACACCGCTAAGTAAAATGTCACACTTCGTGGAAGGTTCTGACATGAGCGCCACCACTTGGAACTCCGCCCGCCCCTGGCGAGGCATCATGGTCGCCACCGCACTTCCCCTGCGCGCGGACCTCTCCGTCGACTACGACGCATACGCCGAGCACGTCGCCTGGCTGATCGCGAACGGCTGCGACGGCGTGGTCCCCAACGGCTCGCTCGGCGAGTACCAGACGCTGACCGACGAGGAGCGCGCCCGCGTCGTCGAGGTCGCCGTGGCGGCCGCGGGCGACGGGGCCCGGGTCATGCCCGGCGTCGCCGCCTACGGCAGCGCCGAGTCACGCCGCTGGGCCGAGCAGGCCGCCGAGGCGGGATGCGGCTCCGTGCTGCTCCTGCCGCCCAACGCCTACCGGGCCGACGAGGAGGCCGTACGCGCCCACTACGCCGAGGTCGCCGAGGCGGGTGTCCCGGTCGTCGCGTACAACAACCCGATCGACACCAAGGTCGACCTCGCCCCGGCGCTGCTCGCCGGGCTCCACCAGGACGGGAACATCGTCGCGGTCAAGGAGTTCACCGGCGATGTGCGCAGGGCGTACGAGATCGCCGAACTCGCCCCGGAGCTCGACCTGCTGATCGGCGCGGACGACGTCCTGCTCGAACTCGCCGTCGCCGGCGCGGTCGGCTGGATCGCGGGATACCCCAACGCCTTCCCCGCCACCTGCGCCGCCCTCTACCACGCCGCGGTCGCCGGCGACCTGGGGACCGCCGTCCCACTCTACAAGTCGCTGCACTCGCTGCTGCGCTGGGACTCCAAGACCGAGTTCGTCCAGTCCATCAAGCTGTCCATGGACATCGCCGGACGCCACGGCGGCCCGGTCCGCCCGCCGCGCGCCGCGCTGACGGGTCCGGTCGAGGCCGGTGTACGAGAGGCTACCGAGAAGGCCATCGCCGACGGCCACCACTGACCCCACGCCCTGGAGCCGTTAGAGGAGCCGCTATGCGCACCCGCCATGTCTTCCACGCAGTCGACTCGCACACCGAGGGCATGCCCACCCGCGTGATCACTGGTGGCGTTGGAGTCATCCCCGGCGCCACCATGGCCGAGCGGCGGCTGCACTTCATCGAACACCTGGACCATCTCCGTACGCTGCTGATGTACGAGCCGCGTGGGCACGCCGCGATGAGCGGCGCGATCCTCCAGCCTCCCACCCGCCCCGACGCCGACTACGGCGTGCTGTTCATCGAGGTCTCCGGGCTCCTGCCGATGTGCGGGCACGGCACCATCGGGGTGGCCACCGTGCTGGTCGAGACCGGGATGGTCCCGGTCGCCGAACCGGTGACCACCGTGCGTCTGGACACGCCCGCGGGCCTGGTCAGTGTGGATGTACGCGTCGAGGACGGCGCGGCGAAGTCGGTCACCCTGACCAACGTGCCCGCGTTCTGCGCGGGGCTAGGACTCAAGGCCGAAGTCCCCGGGTACGGGACGGTCGGCTACGACCTGGCATTCGGCGGGAACTTCTACGCGTTCGTGGAACTCGACGTGCTGGGGCTGCCGTTCGAGCGCGCCCGCAAGGACGACCTGCTGGCCGCCGGGCTGGCGGTCATGGACGCGATCAACCGGTCGCCGAACCGGCCGGTCCACCCTGAGCGCCCGGAGATCGCCGGGGTCAAGCACGTCTACCTCGCCGCCCCCGGATCGGACGCCCGCCGCTCGCGGCACGCGATGGCCATCCACCCGGGCTGGTTCGACCGTTCGCCGTGCGGTACGGGCACCTCGGCCCGGATGGCCCAGCTGCACGCCCGCGGCGAACTCCCGCTGAACCGGGACTTCGTCAACGAGTCGTTCATCGGTACGGAGTTCACCGGCCGCCTCGTCGCGGAGACGGAGGTCGGCGGGGTGCCCGCCGTCGTCCCCGCCATCACCGGCCGCGCCTGGATCACGGGCACCGCCCAGTACTTCCTGGACCCCGACGACCCCTTCCCCGGAGGCTTCCTCCTGTGACCGCCCACGCAGCCACCCTCACCTCCCGCAGCCCGGCCGACCCTTCCGACATACTCGTACAGATCCCCGCTCCCAGCGCCTTCGCCGCGGTGGACGCCGTGGACCGGGCACGGGCCGCACAACCGGACTGGCAGGCCGGCGGGGGGGCCGCCCGGTCGGCGGCGCTCACGGCGGTCGCCGACGCCGTCGAGGCCGCGGCCGACGAACTGACCGCGCTCGCCGTACGCGAGGTGGGCAAGCCGCTCACCGAGGCCCGCGCCGAGGTCGCCCGTACCGCCGCGATCTGGCGGTACTACGCCCAGGCCCCCTACGAGCCGACCGGCGCCGTCCACGAAGCGGCCGCCGGAGCGGGGCTGCTGCTGAGCCGGCGCCTTCCGCACGGGGTGGCCGGGCTGATCACCCCGTGGAACTTCCCGCTCGCCATCCCCAGCTGGAAGGCCGCACCCGCCCTCGCGGTCGGCAACACGGTCGTCCTCAAGCCCGCACCCGAGGCGACCGCCTGTGCACAGCGCCTCGCGGAGATCGTCCAGCGGGCGCTGCCCGCCGGGGTGTTCGGCGTCGTACCGGGCGGCGCCGTCGAAGGCAACGCGATCGTCTCCGCCGCCGACGTCATCTCCTTCACCGGCTCGACCGCCGTCGGTCAGGCGGTCGCGCGCGCCGCCACCGGGCGGGGCGTCCCGGTCCAGGCCGAAATGGGCGGCCTCAACGCCGCCATCGTCCTTCCGGACGCCCACATCGAGCAGGCGGCGGCCCACATCGCCGCCGCGATCTCCGGATACGCGGGCCAGAAGTGCACCGCCACCAGCCGCGTCATCGCGGTCGGCACCGCCCTCGACCCGCTGCGCGAGGCGCTGGCCGAGGCGCTGCGGGCCGTGCCGGTAGGTGATCCGGCCGACGCCGCGACCGTGTGCGGGCCACTCATCAGCGAGCACGCCCGCGGCCAGGTCCTGGACGCCTCACACGGGCTGCGTGCGCTCGTCGGCGGGACCGCTCCGCACGCCCCGCACGGTCCCGGCTGGTACGCGGCCCCGACCCTGGTCGAGGAGGTGCCGCCGGGACACCGGCTGCTGCGCGAGGAGGTCTTCGGCCCTGTCGCCGCCCTGCTGCCGGCCGACGACCTCGCCCATGCTGTACGGATCGCCAACTCCGTTCCGTACGGCCTGGTCACCTCCGTCCACACCGCCGATCTGAACACGGCCCTGTCCGGGCTCGACCGGCTGGACACCGGCATGATCCGGATCAACGCCCCGTCCAGCGGGGTCGACTTCCACCTGCCGTTCGGTGGCACCAAGGCGTCCAGCCACGGCCCGCGCGAGCAGGGCCGCGCCGCCCTGGAGTTCTACACCTCCAGCCGCACCTACACCCTGTCACCAGCGGGAACAATGTGACATTGTATCTTAGAGGTCCTGTTCGGCACGAAGAGAACACCAGAGGACTCCATGGGCCATCTGATCCGCCGCGACCTCGGCGCCACTCGTGAGCGGCTGCGCGACCAGGTGGCCCATGCCTTGCGCGCTGCCCTGATCTCCGGCGAACTGCGGCCGAGGCAGGTGTATTCGGCACCGGTGCTTGCCGAGAACTTCGGGATCTCGGCGACGCCGGTGCGCGAGGCGATGCTCGACCTCGCCCGGGAGGGTCTGGTCGAGCCGGTCCGCAACAAGGGCTTCCGGGTCACCGAGGTCGACGAGCGCGACCTGGACCAGTGCGCCGAGATCCGGTCCCTGATCGAGGTGCCCACGGTCGGCCGGGTCACCCGCACCGCCGCCCGCGCCGACCTGGAGGCGCTGCGCCCGGTCGCCGAGGAGATCGTGCGCGCCGCTCGTGAACACGACCTGATCGGCTACCTCGAGGCGGATCGCCGCTTCCACCTCTCCCTGCTCGCCCTGGCGGGAAACGACCGGCTGGTCGAGGTTGTCGGCGACCTGCGCAAGCGCTCCCGCCTGTACGGCCTGACGGCCCTGGACGAGCGCGATCAGCTGCTGCCCTCTGCCGAGGAGCACCTGGAACTGCTGGACCTGATGCTCGCGGGTGACGCGAAGGGGGCGGAGGAGTGCATGGCCAAGCACCTCCGTCATGTCCGCTCGCTGTGGGCCGAGGCCGAACGGTGAGAAGGGGCGCTCCATAACGCGGAGTTATGGAGGTCCGAGGGCTCCTCGCGGGCCGCCGGCCGCAGCATGCTGTCTGTGAAATGTCACACAGCACAGAGCCGCTCGGCGTGAAGGGGATCCATGAACCCTGCGTACACGA
This sequence comes from Streptomyces peucetius, assembly GCF_025854275.1. Taxonomy (NCBI): domain Bacteria; kingdom Bacillati; phylum Actinomycetota; class Actinomycetes; order Kitasatosporales; family Streptomycetaceae; genus Streptomyces; species Streptomyces peucetius. Next base: position 4,215,493 of record NZ_CP107567.1, read on the forward strand.
CCACCGACCACGTCTTCACCGTTCCCCTGGACCATGCGGCCCCGCACGGTCCGACCATCGAGGTCTTCGCTCGCGAGGTCGTCGAGCCCGGCCGGGCGAACGAGCGCCTGCCCTGGCTGCTCTACCTTCAGGGCGGCCCGGGCGGCAAGTCCCCCCGCCCGTCGGCCGGTTCGTCCGGCTGGCTCCCTCAGGCGCTCAAGACGCACCGGGTGCTCCTCCTCGACCAGCGCGGCACCGGCCGTTCCACCCCGGTGACCGCCCGAGTGGCCGCCCGCTGTACCTCCCCCGGCCGACTCGCCGACCACCTGGGCCACTTCCGCGCCGACGCCATCGTCGCGGACGCCGAGCTGATCCGCCGCGAGCTTTGCGGTGACCAACCCTGGGAGACGCTGGGCCAGAGCTACGGCGGCTTCATCACCCTCACCTACCTGTCCCAGGCACCCGAGGGGCTCAAGGCGTGCTACGTGACCGGAGGTCTGCCCGGCCTCACCGCGACTGCCGACGACGTGTACGCCCGCACCTACCCGAGGGTGCGGGACCGCGTCCTCGACTTCTACGGGCGCCATCCGGGCGACGAGCCCCTCGTTCGCAAGATCGCCGACCTCCTCACCGCCGGTGACGTGCGGCTGCCCGACGGGGACCGTCTCACCGTCCGCCGCCTGCGCACCCTCGGCCTCGCACTCGGCATGGGCGACGGCTTCGAGCGGATCCACTGGCTCCTCGACGAGGCCCTGGACGCGGAGGGCGAGCTGACCGACACGTTCTTGCAGCAGGTGATGGTCCTGACCGGCTTCACCGACAACCCGCTCTTCGCCGTCATGCAGGAGACGCTCTACGGCCAGGGCGCGGGGCCCACCGGCTGGGCGGCGTTCCGGGCGCTCGCCGGCCGGCCCGAGTTCGCCGAGGACGCGGACCCCCTCCTGCTGACCGGAGAGATGATCCACCCCTGGATGTTCCGCGAGATCAGGGGTCTGCGCCCCTTCGCGGACGCCGCCGACCTGCTGGCCGAACGCACCGACTGGCCACCGCTGTACGACCCCGCCCGCCTCGCCGCCAACGAGGTCCCGCTCGCGGCGGTCGTCTACCACGACGACATGTACGTGGACGCTGGTCTCTCCCTGCGTACTGCGCGCGAGGTCGGCGCCACCCGCGTCTGGGTCACCAACGAATGGGAGCACGACGGGGTCGCCGCCTCCGGCGGGCGTGTGCTCACCCGTCTGATGGACCTGGCCGCAGGCCGGGCATAGCCCGCGCCCTCCTTCCTCTCTTCTTCCTCTTCACCCTCAGGAGAGTCATGCCCGCTCTGCCGACCCGGCTGTCCCACCTCGCTCCGGCGCTCGTTCTCGTCCCGCAGCTTGCCCTCGCCGCTCCTGCCGCGGCGACCGCGGGCACGCCGTCCGGCTCGCCCGCCCGCCCCGCTTCCGCATCCGCCTGTGCGCTGGAAGGCAAGACCGGCTGGACCGACGAAGGCCATGACACGGACCGGAACCAGTTCCAGCCGTCCACCGGAACCCGACACGTCCTGACGCTGTTCGTGGACTTCCCGGACGCGCCGGCCACCGGTTCCACCGAGTCGTACGAGTCCCAACTCGCCCCGGCTGCCGCTTGGTTGAAGCGAGCCAGCTACGGGCGCCTCCAGATGGAGAACACCGCACTGCGCCGCTGGATCCGCATGCCCGCCGACTCCACCTCGTACGGTTTCGAGCGCGGCCTCACCTTCGAGACCCACGAGAAGTACGTACGCGACGCGATCCGCGCCGCCGACCCCTACGCCGACTTCGCCCGCTACGACATGATCTACGTCGTTCCCACCAAGACGGCCGCCGCCATTCCCTTCTCCCCGACCTACCTCTACGACCCGGCCACGCCCGGGATCACCGCCGACGGCAAGCGCCTGAAGTGGGCCGTCACCTTCGGCCAGGACATGTGGCGCTGGGGCCACAAGGTCGCCGCCCACGAGACCGGCCACACCTTCGGCCTCCCCGACCTGTACTCCTTCACCGGGGACACCCACCAGTACGTCGGCGGCTGGGACGTCATGGGCAACATCGCCGGACCCGCCCCGCAGTACCTCGGCTGGCACTCCTGGAAGCTCGGCTGGACCCGCGACCACCAGGTCGCCTGCCTGTCCGCGCCCGGACACCGCACGGTCCGCCTGACCCCGGTGGAGCGCCCCGGCGGCACCAAGATCGCCGTACTGCGCACCGGCGGGACGACGGCGTACGTCGTGGAGTCCCGCCGTGCCCAGGGCAACGACCGAGCCGCCTGCTCGACCGGCGTCCTCGTCTACAAGGTCGACTCCGCGACGCAGACCGGAGAGGGCCCGGTGAGGGTGGTGAACGCGAACCCGGCCTCCACACCGCCCGCTGGCTGCACCCAGCAGGACATGGCCGCATTCGCACCCGGCCAGAACTTCACCGACCCGGACACCGGCACGCGCATCGCCGTCCTCGCGGGCGGCCCGGCCGGGGACACCGTTCGGATCAACAAGCGATGACCAGGGGTCCGTCTCGGTCTCGCTCCCCGAGTGGAGGTCAGCCGTTCCTCTGCCCTTCGGTGGAGGGTGGTTATCCGCGAGTGGGAAGGGCCATGCACGGGTGGGGCCGACAGTCGGGGGTATGCCGTCCAGTGCTCCGCCAGCCTTCGCACACCGTCCGGCCGCTCGGGGCCCCTATGCAGAGCCCGGAGAGCCGAGGGCATCTTCCTGGTCTGGGCCGGAGGAAGTCCGACGGCATCGCCGATACCGACGTACGAGACGGCGTTGCCGTGGGGAGGGCGCGGGATTTTCCCGGCGCTGGCCCTGGTGACCGGCATTCGGCGAGATGGCCAACCCGCCGGGCCGCCCGCCTGAACATGCTTTAGGCGATCCAGGCGCAGTAGCCGAGAGAGGAGTTGCCGACCGCAGTCCGTCGCCGGCTGCTGGAGCGTACCGGCATCTCGGGCCCGGCTGCCCGCCGAATCTCGGCGGGCAGCCCCGGAGGCATCTCGGGCTATGCCGTCACCACTTGTAGGTCCAGACGGTGTCGTTGTACGCGTCGGAGCTGTTCACGTGGATCCGGATACGGGCGGTGTCGTCCTGGAACGTCTGGCCGGGTTTCCAGGTCTGCATGTCCAGCGTGGTGCAGTTCCCGGTGGGTGCGGCGGCTCTGGGGTTGCTCACCACGCGGATCGGCCCGTTGCCGCTGGCGACCGAGGTGTCGACCTTGTAGATCAGTACGCCGGTGGCGCAGGCGCCCGAGTCGTTGTCGGCGGCCTTGCGGGACTCGGCGACGTAGGCGGTGGTGGCGCTGGTCTTGATCACTGCCAGCTTGTAGCCGTTACCCCCGTACTCCACTCCGTTCAGGGTGGTGGAGTAGGTGTTGTTCGTGGACAGGCAGGAGACCTGGCTGTCGGTGATCCAGCCGAGCTTCCACGCGTGCCAGCCGAGGAACTGCGGGGCCGGGCCGCTGATCTTGCCCATGAGGTCCCAGCCGCCGACGTACCGGTGCTGTTCGCCGTCGAAGGCGTAGAGGTCGGGGAGGCCGAAGGTGTGGCCGGTCTCGTGGTTGGCGACCTTGTAGCCCCAGTGCCACATGTCCTGTCCGAAGGTCACCGCCCACTTGATCGCCACCCAGGCGTTCGTCGTCCTGTTCCAGACCCAGGTCGGGTTGGCGGGGTTCTGGACCCAGGTGGGGGTGTGAGTGATCGCGGCCGCGGTGCTGGTCGGCACGATGTAGAACGTGTCGTAGTTGGTGAGGTTGACGCCTGCGTTGGCGGCGCCGGCGAGCGCGTCCTTCACATACGTCCGGTGCGTGTCCCAGGAGAACCCGCGCTCCCAGTTGTAGTCGGTAGAGCTCTTCGGCATGCGCACCCAGTTGGCGTATGGGGCCCGCATGTTCAGCCAGACCTTGCCGTTGGACGCCTTCCACATCCAGTCGGCGGCGCCCGATATCTGGTTGTAGTAAGGCGTGAGAGGCAGGGACGTCCCGGCGGCGTCGGGGAAGTCCACGTAGATCACGCCCACGCGCTTGGTGCCCTCCGGCTTCTGGAACCGGTTGTAGTCGGTCTGCTGGCCCTCGTCGGTGTAGCCGGTCGTCCCCTGGAGCGCACACGTCGAGGTGCTCCCGTTGTACGCATGGGCGGGGCCGGCAGGGACGACGACCAGGGCGAGCAGAGCGAGCATGGCGGACAGGACGAGGAGGGGCGCTGCGCGGAAAGTACGCCACGCCCCAGGTGAAAAGCCCATGTTGTGCCTCCGGGGGGAAGTGATCCGGGCAGTGGGGCCCGGGTGGCTGCGACCGGGTCGGTCGGTGCTTCAACAGGGATGGCCGCCTGTTCGCAGCCCTCTATGGGTGATGTAGGCATGACAGACATGCCGGGCATGTCGTCGCGACCATGAGATCGCATCGGCTTCCGGAGCTTCACGCCGGATCACCCGCGATCGCGGACCGTGCCCGTCCGTCAGGGGTGGGCACCTCCCGAAACGGCCACTGAGCAGGACCCGCTGGTGGATACGTTGGGGACAGCATGCGGATGCGGTACTGACACCGGAAGCTCTTGATTGCCCATAACGTCGCGCTATGGGCTCGTCGTTCGGCTCGGCTCCTACGCCGCATCCGGCCGGTCTCCCCGGTCAGGGCGGCTCGTCTCGCCTTCGTACGCCCATGTCAGCGGATGTCGCGGATTCGATATCCGCTGACCAGTGCGGCATGCTCAAGGCTGAGACGGTCGGCAGGTAGGAGCTCGGTGAGACCTGGAGCCGGTCGGCGTCACCAGCATCGCGGCGATGACGGGAGTGAAGCGGCCGAAGACGGCCCCTTTCGTGCACCCCTGCCGATCGGCGTACGCGCCGATCAGCGGGACTCCGATCAACCGGCCGCGCACCGACCAGTACGGCGAGCGCGTACCGGCCGACAGGTCCCACGCGGACTTCGGCCCTTCGGAGGCGCGCCGTCCCGCAAGAGGACTAGACAACAAACAAGGCCCAGGTCATTGACCTGGGCCTTCGTCATGGAGCGGGTGACGGGAATCGAACCCGCGCTCTGAGCTTGGGAATCACTGGCTCGAACGACCTGACTTCTGCTCTGACCTGCGGAAAGAGCCGTTTGGCTCGCCAGGGAGGGACGGCAGACTCACCGGTGTTGACCGTGGCTCCCCGCTCGTTCTGGCACGCATCTGGCACGGCCTGCAGCGTGTGGCCGGATTGCGACGCTGGACCGTGCCGGTTCTGTACTGACGGGTGGGATGCCACTAAAGTGACACGACCTCATAGCTTCTACGGAGAAGGGGAGGAGGAATGCCGTGCTGAATTACATGAACAGCTGGAACACGGGGTGCCCCGCACCGGGCCGCGTGAGCCGTAAGTGGCGGGAAGCTGCTGGAAGGGCCGGATCCTTCGTCTTCTCCGCTCCAGGGAACATTTTCCAATCGTTGTGACTCATCCAGTGCGCGCCCGGCCCGCGTGCGGGGAGGCGAGCGCGATGTTCCTCGAATTCCTTCAAGCCCTCGGTACGTTTCTTGGCGGCCTCGGCGCCCTCATCGCGGGCACTGCCCAACTCCTTGCGTTCTTAAAGAAGAAGGGCGAGGAGAGGGAGGCTGCTGGTCACGGCGGCGACGAGCCGAGTGTCCGGATGATTCCCCCGGGGCTGGTCGCGTGCCCGGTCGCAGCAGCCTGACGCTGCTCTTCGAAGGATGCCGCCTCGAAGAACGCATCCTCTGCCGGTCGGCCGTCCCGTTTCGGGGTCCAATGATTGCGGTGGGATGTGAACAAACGGAGGGGACGCCAGGACCGCCCCTCCGTTTGTTCGTGGTGCCGACCATCAGCGGCATGCACATCCGAACACCCGCTGCAGGAGTTCGCTCCGGTTGCCGTTGCACCTGGACGCGCCACGGGTAGCGGAGCCGCTGACAGCCGCTCAACGCTATTGCTGTCCGACGTCGTTGATGTCAGCAGTAGATGTCAGGGTGCGCCCCTTGATGCGTACTACCGGCGTTGCGGTCGCTGAGGTCATCCGGCCGGTCAACCCGACTGTGAGGGTCAACTACGGTCGGTGACGGTTGGCGCCGGTGCTGTACCACAGTGTCCCCCTAACTGAACTGCGGTGGGCCGATGACTGTCTGGCCAACCTGCTTGGCCAGCCACGATGCATGCCGATCTTCGTACCCGTCACCGCCTCTGCGGCGGACGTGGACAAGGACGGTGTGCTCGTTGGACCACCCGTCCAGATACCGGGTGGCGGCGTTGAACAGCACAGTGACTTCGGCATGCTCGAAATCCGCATACAGACCATGCTCCGGAACTTCCGGCCACCCCAGGCCCTCCCAGCGGATCTCTGCCACGAACTTGCTGGCGACCGCTGCGAAGGTGTCCTCAATGCTTCCTACGGCCTGATCCAGCATCGAAGCCCACAGCGGCAGATGTGTGGACATGAAGGCGGCGTCCGTGGACAGCTGAGAAGCGTGAACCCCACTGTGCAGTCTAGTTGGGTCACTTTGATCCCGGACCCAGTCATCGACGTCTTCTTTCCTGAACCACGCGTCAGGCATGGCGCTCAGGACATCTAGGACGTCCTTGACTCTGGGGAGTTCGACATCCACGCATACGCTCGCGTGCTCCTGATCACCCACAGCGAGCAACTGACGCGCCACGAGCAGCGCGAGTGCGGGATCTGGAGTGTGGAAGACGGGATACGCGACGTCAACGGACATGCGTGCACCCTGCCACAACGATCAGCAGTCGAAGATCTATTTTTCTGTGGGTACGAGAGGACGCTTCCCACGAGGTCGGTGGAGTCTCAATGACTGAGTCAAGCATCGTCGGCCAGGCGTGGAGCACTTGTTTGGAAGACGCCGTATGCGGGTGGCCGCTGGACTGCGAAGTCGTTGACCTGGGGTGTAGTGCTTGCCTCGCCCTGGTTCCCCGTGGTTCCCCGCTCAGCACCGGCTGATCGGGCACGCATGAGGCACGCACGCTGTGGTCGGCCGGAGCGACCTACTCGTACATCGCGGCGGCCCGCAGAGCGTTGCCGATGAACTCCCAGTCCGGTCCGGGTGGCTCCTCGCCCTGAGAGCGGTGGTAACCCGCTGAATCGTTGATCCATGCGGCCATGGACTCGAGGTAGCGCTCCAGGCTCGGGTTCTCCCAGCCGTCGCCGTTGGCGAGCAGATCCTCGCGCAGCTGGTGGATGTGGTGGATCAGGGCCTCTCGGGAGGTGACTGGCGCGTCTGATCCATACGTGGGCTGAGGCATGGCCGCACCGTACAGCGAGGTCGGTGTAGCGGCTTTGGGCAGGAGCTGCCATGGGGCGAGAGATCGGGGCCCGTAAGCTTCCCGCGACTCGGGCAGTCTCTGGACCTGCCCGCAATAGCCCGATGCGGGCCCTGATCTTCGAGGCTCGCCCCATGGTGGCTGGCTAACTGGCTGTTTTCCTTCCGCTCGCGTGGTCGGTGGGGTTCGAACAGGGGCCTGGTACGGGTGAGTCTGCCGGTGCGGACGCATGGAAGAAGGGCCTCTTGGTAGCTCGCGGATGTCGAGTCCAGCGAGAGCCAAGAGGCCCTGTTGTCGAAGTGTCGCGTGGTCACCGTTGCCGCGTCCAGTCCGTCCACTCCTGGGTGTGACTGCCTCGCCCACAGGTTCGGGAACGCAGCCGACCAGCCGGAGCGCCGGACCCGGTACGGCTCGGACATGAGCGATGCCGAGTGGGCCGTGGTGCGTGACTTGCTACCGGTTCCGGGATGGCTGGCCGGCCGGGGCGGGCGGGCGGAAGGCTACTGCCACCGGCAGATGCTGGACCAATGCTGCGAAGTCAAGGCTCAGTTGATGTTGTCAACACCTCCGGAAGAGGGATCTTGTACGTACTCGGTGCCGTGCGGATGAGTCGGCCGTTGCGTGCCCAGTAGCAGAGCTGTGCGTTGAAGCCGCTGAGCACGCGTCCGGTGATGGTGAGGCCAAGGTTTCCTGCGATGTCGCGGGCGTGCATGGCCTGGTTGGAGTTCTCCGCCAGGATCCTGCAGACCTGCCCCCAGCGGCCGGTGGTGGCCCGGTCCGGGGCATGCGCGGTGGGGAGAGCCTGTGGATGCACGGTGATCACGACGGCTGTGATCGGCGTGCTGTTTCGAGGTCGCTCGTCGCGGTTCCAGATGGCATAGCGGGACGTTCCGCACTTGACGATGCGGGCGGACAGCCGCATCCGGCGCTGGGGCAGCAACGCCCGCAGGACACGGGTGCCGATATGTCTGACCAGGTCGGAGTGTCCGCTCGGAGCTGCGGCTGTGGTCGTCCCAGCGGCGCTGACGACCGTGTCGCGCGCGGCCTCCAGGGCGACGGTGAAGCCGGCCCGGTCGGGATCGCAGAGGGGCACTGTCTCCACCGCGGTCACCATCATCGACCGCAGGGCCTGGTAGATGGTCAGGAGTCCCCACATCTCCACTGGCAGCAAAGGCCGGATTTCTGCCCACTCTGCGCCCGTCATGTCCGACGGATACCGGCGCACCCGGTCCGGATGATCGGCCGCGTTGCCGTACACGTGCGCGAGGCAATCGCACGACACGGCGGGCGAGTTGAAGTGAACGGGCTCGGGCGCGTACAACAACGACAACAGGGCCGCCGGGAACCGCTCGGAATGGGGTCGCACCCCCGAGCTACCAGGAGGCCCTGCCTTCATGCGCGTAAGGGCGGAAGATCACCCGACCAGGAACTCCGTTCGACTCACATGTTCCAAGATCGGTTGAGATTCGGCTTCTGATCCTGGTCATTGGATTGAGGGCTTGTCAGTGCGGTTCTTGGGGCGCTTGTTCGGGCGGTAGCTGGGGCCGTTCATGATGACTCGATGGCTGGTGTTGATCAGCCGGTCCAAGAGCGACTCGGCGACGACGGGGTCAGGGAAGAGGGGATACCAGTCGCTGGGCGCCCGGTGACTGGTGATGATCAAAGACCTTCCCCTGCCGTGCAGAGGTTCGACGTGACCGTCCGCTTCCGTCCGGGCGGCCCGGCCGTCGCCGGCGAGTGGACCAGCGGTGAGACGGCGGACAGGAAGTTCCGCTCCTGGATCGGGATGTACGGCGATCACGCCACCGTGGTCATCGCCCTTACCGAGCATGAGCGGCAGCGCCGCGGGCGCCCCTCCGCGTCGCTCAGCGGGCGTGGAGCATGTAGGTGTTCTCCAGCTCGTCCTGGACGACGGTGGCCTTCTTGTCGACCGTCCGCACATGCATGTCCTGATCGGGGGTGTGGGTGCGGAACCGCCAGCCCTTCGGGAGCTGCAGCCGGTCGCCGAGGGAGGCCAGGGAGTCCATGCTCTGGCTGTCGTCCACGGTGTGCGAGTACGCCTGCAGGACGTACGTCCGGCCTTCGGCGTCGGTCAGCGCATACGCGGGCCTGCCGGCCTTCAGGACGTACTCGGTGTCCCGGTCCACCGTAGTGGCCACGTAGTGCTTCTTACCCGGCCCCGCGGTGACGTCGACGTCCGGCGGGATGCGGACCTCGGCCGCCCAGCGGGCCTCCAGGCCGTCGAACTTCTCGACGTCGCCCCAGGCGTACGTGGTGACCTCGTCGATCGTCCAGAACCGGGGCCCGTTCAGGAACACGGCGGGGACGCCGAACTCCGCCGCCAGAGCGCCCGCATCCAGCGCGTTCCACTTGTCGAGGGGGCAGTCGTTGAGGCCGTAGGTGGTGTAGACGGCCGCCTTGAGACCGCCGCGCTCATCCGGCGAGATGAGCAGGACCTCGCCGTAGCGCTCGTCACGCATACCGCTCTGGTGCCGGGACGGCTTCGCCGGGTCGGACATGGCTCCTCCTTGTCACGGCCCGTCGCCCACGGCTGCGGGAGCCGGGCTGCGGGCCGGGGCCCGCCCGCAGGCGGGCCAGGGTCGTGACGCGCGTCGTCCACTTCATCCAGGTCAGCACACCCGGGGCGTTGCCGCACGCCGTAGATGAACCACACTGTCTCGCCATGCTCACCCGCGGCGGCGTACGACACCTGCAAATCTGGCTTCGTTTCCCAGCCGGTGCTGCTCCTGTGTCATCTGCAGGACGTACTCAGCCGGGCGGGCTCAGGCGTACGACCCTGTCGCCGCGGGCGACGACGGCTTCGAGTTCTCGGATTCCTTGCCGGATCGGCGCGCTCTCCCCGATGCCGCGATCACGAGGCCTTCGGCAGCGATCCCGCTGCAGTTGCTGCTCGGTGACGCCAGCGGCCTGGGCGTCGAACAGGCGGGCCGCGTACTGGGCGATGCCGGTCGATGTCGCCCCTGCTTCCTGGCCCGATCGCGCACACGGGGCTGGCAAGTCCTTGCGGACGTCGGCTTCGAGGCGGGCGGCGAGCTCCTGGCGGGGCGGCGGATCTGGCCGGTGAGGTAGCGCTCCACGGTGCGCTGGGAAACGCCCAGGCGTGCTGCGACGACGCGGGTGGAGCCGCGCTCGTGCTTGACGAGGAACCGCATCTGGGCACCGTCGGATTTCGGGATCGGGCGGGTGGACACGCGCCCGGCGGCACGGTTGAGGCTGTCTGCGATGACCCCCACGAAAGAGCCTCCGTTCCTGGTGATCTTCTACCGGCGTCTGCGGGCCAACCTCTCCAGAGGGTGACCGCGGACATCAAGGGCAGGGCCCTGAAGCGCTGGGGGTCGCCGAACAGCCGATCACACCGTCAGTTGAGAACCTGCACCTCTCGGACGTCGACTGTGAAGGGCAAGGGCGCCAAGCGGACCGACTTCCGCAAGAACTGCCAGCTCGGTTTGAACGTGTACGCCCCGCAGGGCTTCACCTATGCCATCGCCAAGGCCGACTATCGCGGCTTCGCCAGCCCGCAGAACGGCGCGAGCGCCACGCAGCGGGCCAGCTACTACTTCCAGGGCATGTCCCGGACGCCGTACCGCAGCCACCGGTTCCACGGCCCGCTCCAGGACAACTGGCAGGTCTCCGACACATCTGCCATCCACGCCCTCGTCCTGCGGTGAGGAGCGGAACTTCGACATCAACACCGCGCTACTCGTGAACGGAGGACGCGCCGACACGACCAACACCACCAGGTTCATGGCGATGGACTCGACAGACGGCAGCCTCACGACCAAGTACCACTTCGCCTGGAAGAAGTGCCCGGTGCGCTGACGCCCGCGTAGCCGGCCCGGCGCCCGACGTGTCGGCCGCCGGGCCGCCGATCCGCGCCCCTTGGACGACCGTCGTCGTCCCGCTGGCGGCGCTTGTGGCAGGAGCCACCGTCCCAAAGGATCCTGCGAAGCCTCGCCAGGCGCCACCGTGACTGAATCAGCGCTCCCGGCAGGGCACGTCCCGGTACCGCCAGCACACCAAGTCCCTGCACTGACCCGGGCAACACCCAGGTCAGTGCACGAGATAGAGGGTGAGGGCTCCACCTGACTCGGAGATGCTGGCGACATGAGCATGACCACGGGCAGTGGCGTACGCGCCGGTGCCGCCGGTGATGGCGAGCTCGAAGTCGCTGGGCGGGCCGCCGACAGGGGTGGTCTGCAGGTGCTGCCACGTCACCTGCCCCCGGGGAAGGCTGAAAGTGCCTGTGCAGTGAGTGGTTTGCGCTGCCACTCGGGTGCACACTGCTCCCTCGGTGCCATAGCCGACACCTCCGCGAAAGAGGTTCGCGGTGATGATGATCTGATCACCGACCCCGCGTCCAGGTGTCCCGTTGTCGACCACCGTGGTTCCTGTACCCGTAGACGTCAGGCTGATGACTTCCTTGCGCTTGACGTCCATGCCCCAGTCCACGGGGTACGGCTTATGGGACGCAGAGGCGGAACCGGCGAGAGTCGCGAGCGACAACGCCGTTGCTGCCACCACGCTCCACTTCGAAATGGATTGCATTCTTCCTCGCCTGATGATCGCGGGCTCCTTGGGTGCGCCCGCCCAAGAATTCTCATTGTGCGATGGAGCGTCAATTCTCAAACTCATCAAAAGTGCCTGGTTCATCCGTCCGGCGGCATCTCCCCCAACACACCCAGACCGACCACGCCCAATGGCCCCGGCCGAGAAGGTCCGAGACCTTGCCGTGTGAGGTTCCCCCGTTGCGCGAGAAATGCTGATCAGCCTGTCAGTGAGGTTGACGGGGTTTCAGGTTCGTCGGTTCGGCCGTCACCTGCTCGGCGTAGTGTTTCTCCTCGAATTCGAAGGAAGCCGAGCCGTTCCTGGATGCGGCGGGACCAGCCCTGCCGGCCTGAACTTCAAGGAGTACGCGCTCCAGTGGGTCGAGAAACGCGGCCTGTCCGCGACAACCGATGAGCTGTACCGCCGACTCCTGCGGCTGCATCTGCTGCCCACCTTCGAGGGCCTGGACCTCGACGACATCACCGCGCCTCGCGTCCGTACCTGGCGGGCCGAGCGGCTGGCGTCCACCGGGGCCGCCACGACCGTGTCCAAGTCGTACCGGCTCCTCAAGGCCATCATGGAGACTGCCGTCGATGACGAGCTGATCCGCCGCAATCCCTGCCGCATCAAGGGTGCTGGTAAGGAGTCGTCCGCAGAACGGCAGATCGCCACCGTCGACCAGGTCGATGCGCTCGCCGACGCCCTCGGTCCTCGCTGGCGGCTGATGGTCTACCTCGGTGCGTACGGTCCGATGCGGCCGGAGGAGCAAGCCGAGCTGCGGCGCAAGGATGTCGACCTGGACGCGATGACCGTCCGCGTGCGCATGGCCGCGCCCGAGCTGACGACCGGCCACCGCGCCCTTGGCGACACCAAGTCGGAGGCGGGCAAGCGGCTCGTGGTTCTGCCGGCCTTTCTGCGGACTGACCTTCGTCGGCATCTCGACTGGTACGCGGAGAAGGGGCCGGACGGACTTCTGTTCGTGGGGGAGAAGGGCAAGCCGTTCCGGCGTTCCACCTTCGGGAGGAAGTGGCGTCGTGGCCGCGCCCTCGTCGGCATGCCGGACGGCTTCCGCTTCTACGATCTTCGTCACACCGGGCACACCCTCGCGACCCGGTCCGGAGCCTCGCTCAAGGACACGATGGTCCGCGCCGGGCAGTCCTCGGAGAAGGCCGCGCTGATCTATCAGCACTCCGACTTGGACCGGCAGCAGGAAGTTGCAAGCGGGCTGGATCAGCTGGTGCGGGCCGCCCGCCAGAAGGGCACGGAGAAGCCTTCTGGTGCGGATCTGGTGCAAGGCGCTTAGCGCGGTCTGGACAACAAAGAAGCCCCGGGCCGCTGGCCTGGGGCTTTCTGCTGGAGCGGGTGACGGGAATCGAACCCGCGCTCTGAGCTTGGGAAGCTCATGTTCTACCATTAAACTACACCCGCGCGGCGGACCGGTGATCGGTGCCGCATCGTCGCACACTCTACCCCATCGCTCGCCCCATGGTGTATTTCGCCGCGGGGCGTTCGTGGTTTCCGCGGTGCGGACGCCGCTGCGGGGCGCGGGAGTTGGGGCGTACGGTGGAGGGGCGGAGTGCCGCGTGCGGCGGTGTCCGAGGTATCCCCTAATGTGACCTTCGTCCGCATTCGCTGGGGAAGGGGCCCGATGGACTTGATGGAGCGCACCGTCGTCCGCTGTGCCGAGGGGCACGTGTTCAGTACCGCTTCGTTTCCGATGCAGCAGCTCGGCACCGACCGGATCGGTCCCGGGCGGCTCATCCGGTGTCCGCGGTGTGCGCGGCTGAGGAGCGCCGTGCCCGTGGCTCAGGGGCGGCAGCACAAGCAGTAAGGGTGGAGCGAGCGCGCGGGCAGGTGTCCGATTGGGGACGGCCCGCGCGCTCTGCGTATCCTCGGGACGTGCTTCTCTCAGACAAGGACATCCGGGCCGAGATCGCCGCCGGGCGCGTGCGTATCGACCCTTACGACGAATCCATGGTGCAGCCCTCGAGCATCGATGTGCGGCTGGACCGCTACTTCCGGGTGTTCGAGAATCACCGCTATCCGCACATCGACCCTGCCGTCGAGCAGAGCGATCTGACCCGGCTCGTCGAGCCGGAGGGCGACGAGGCGTTCATCCTCCACCCCGGCGAGTTCGTGCTGGCGTCGACCTATGAGGTCATCTCGCTGCCGGACGACCTCGCCTCGCGGCTGGAGGGCAAGTCCAGCCTCGGGCGGCTCGGGCTCGTGACGCACTCGACGGCCGGCTTCATCGACCCCGGGTTCTCCGGGCACGTCACGCTCGAGCTGTCGAATCTCGCCACGCTGCCGATCAAGCTCTGGCCGGGCATGAAGATCGGGCAGCTGTGCATGTTCCGGCTCAGCTCGCCCGCGGAGGAGCCGTACGGCAGCGAGCGCTACGGCTCCCGCTACCAGGGGCAGCGCGGGCCCACGGCCTCCCGGTCGTATCTCAATTTCCATCGGACGCAGGTGTGAGGACCGGAGCAGCGGCATGAGTGACGTACGCGAGAACCTGACCTACGAGAAGTTCGGCAGCGCGATCCGTGAGCTGGCGCAGACGATCGCCGACGACGGGTACGAGCCCGACGTCGTGCTGTCCATCGCGCGCGGCGGGGTGTTCGTGGCCGGCGGGCTGGCGTACGCGCTGGACTGCAAGAACATCCACCTGGTGAACGTGGAGTTCTACACCGGCGTCGGAACCACGCTGGAGATGCCGGTCATGCTGGCGCCCGTGCCCAACGTCATCGACTTCTCCAACAAGAAGGTCCTCATCGCGGACGACGTCGCCGACACCGGCAAGACGCTCAAGCTCGTCCACGACTTCTGCCTCGACCATGTGGCGGAGGTGCGGTCCGCGGTGATCTATGAGAAGTCGCACTCGCTCGTGAAGTGCGAGTACGTGTGGAAGCGCACCGACGACTGGATCAACTTCCCCTGGAGCGTGGAGAAGCCCGTCGTGCGGCGGAGCGGTCAGGTGCTGGACGCCTGACGCCGGGACACCCCGCACGCACGGCACAAGCGGCACACAGGTGATAAGCGAAGGCCCCGCCGGACCGGGTTCAGGTCGGCGGGGCCTTCGCGGGTGTACGGGGCTCAGATCGTGCCGAGCTTGATGATCGACAGGAGCGCGATCAGCTGGATCGCCGACGCGCCCAGCGCCTTCGGCCACGGCAGGTCGTGCGACTTGCTCACCATCGTCGTGAACAGCGCGCCCGCCGCCAGCCAGGTCACCCAACCGAGCAGCTGCACCAGGGAGTTCTCGCCGCCGAGGAACATGGCGAAGATGAGGCGCGGCGCGTCCGTGACGGACATGATCAGCATGGAGAGGCCCACGGTGGGCTGCCACGCGCCGTTGCCGCCGAGCTGGCGGGCCAGGGTGTGGGTCACGGCGCCGAGGACCAGGCCGCTGACGACGAACGCGGCGCCGGTGATCAGGACGTACGGAATCGCGTTCGCGAGCGTCGCGTTGATGACCTCGTCACGGGGCTCGTCGAAGCCGAAGATCGCGAGCATGCCGTAGAGCAGGGTGACGACCAGCGCCGGGATCCAGACCGCGTAGTCGCGCATCTGGAGGAACGTCGGCCCGGGCCGGAGCACTATGCCGCTCAGCAGCTGCTTCCAGTGCAGGCGCGGGCCCGTGGGGGCGGCAGGCGCGGCACCCGCGTGGTAGGTCGCGCCCTCGCCGTAGGGGTCGTCGTGCACGCTGAACATCTGCGTGTGGCCGGGGTTGTTGGCCGCGTACGGGTCCTGGGCCGCGCCGTACTGGGGGTGCGGGTCGCCGAAGTACTCCGGCTCGCCGTAGCCCCCGCCGCCCTGGGGCGCGCCGCCGGCCCGGGGCCACTGCTGCTGATGCGTGTACGGCGGCGCAGGGGCCTGACCGCCGCCCGTGTAGGGCGGCGGCGCCTGCTGCGCCTGCTGTCGTTGCGGGGTGCGGTTGTCCCGGCCGCGTCCGATCCTGAATCCAGCCACGTCATCGAACGTACCTGGTCCGGCGGGGCAGGGTGGCGGTGGACCGGAAACGCGAGGGGGTTTGCGGCCGACCTGTGACATCCCCTAAGGGGACCCTGAGGGCCCGCCCCCCGAGACCGGACCCCTGCCGAGAGGTGGGAAGTCCGGTCCGGCCGGAGCCCGCAGCCCCTGTCGCGGGTGTCCGCCGCCCGGGCGCCGAAACGCGAACGGCCGGTCCTGCCCCCGAGGCAGGTCCGGCCGTCGCTGTTCTCCCGTGGAGAGATCTCTCCCGTGGAGTCCTGCTCCTGTGGAGACGGTTACTTCACCGGCTCCGGTTCCGGTGCACCCTCCGGCTCCGCCTCCGAGGCGGGGTCGGCCGGCGGGGTCTTGACCGAGTCGAGCAGCAGCTGCGCGACGTCGACGACCTGGAGGGACTCCTTCGCCTTGCCGTCGTTCTTCTTGCCGTTGACCGAGTCGGTGAGCATGACCAGGCAGAACGGGCAGGCCGTGGAGACGATGTCCGGGTTGAGGGACAGCGCCTCGTCGACGCGCTCGGTGTTGATGCGCTTGCCGATCCGCTCCTCCATCCACATCCGCGCGCCGCCGGCGCCGCAGCAGAAGCCGCGTTCCTTGTGGCGGTGCATCTCCTGCTGGCGCAGGCCGGGGACGGCCGACATGATCTCGCGCGGGGGCGTGTAGACCTTGTTGTGGCGGCCCAGGTAGCACGGGTCGTGGTAGGTGATCAGTCCGTCGACCGGGGTGACGGGCAGGAGCTTGCCCTCGTCGATGAGGTGCTGCAGCAGCTGCGTGTGGTGGATGACCTCGAACTCGCCGCCCAGCTGCGGGTACTCGTTCGCGATCGTGTTGAAGCAGTGCGGGCAGGTGGCGACGATCTTCTTCGCCGACTTCGGCTTCTTCGTCTCCGGGTCGTCGTCGTCCTCGCCGAAGGCCATGTTCAGCATGGCCACGTTCTCCTGGCCGAGCTGCTGGAACAGCGGCTCGTTGCCCAGGCGCCGCGGCGAGTCACCGGTGCACTTCTCGTCGCCGCCCATGATCGCGAACTTGACGCCCGCGATGTGCAGCAGCTCGGCGAAGGCCTTGGTGGTCTTCTTGGCGCGGTCCTCGAGGGCGCCGGCGCAGCCGACCCAGTACAGGTAGTCGACCTCGCTGAGGTCCTCGACGTCCTTGCCGACGATCGGGACGTCGAAGTCGACCTCCTTGGTCCACTCGACGCGCTGCTTCTTCGCCAGGCCCCAGGGGTTGCCCTTCTTCTCCAGGTTCTTGAGCATCGTGCCCGCCTCCGACGGGAACGAGGACTCGATCATGACCTGGTAGCGGCGCATGTCGACGATGTGGTCGATGTGCTCGATGTCGACCGGGCACTGCTCGACGCAGGCGCCGCAGGTGGTGCAGGACCACAGGACGTCGGGGTCGATGACGCCGTTCTCCTCGAGCGTCCCGATCAGCGGGCGCTCGGCCTCCGCCAGCGCGGACGCGGGCACGTCCTTCAGCTGCTCGGCGGATGCCTTCTCCTCGCCCTCCATGGTCTTGCCGCCGCCGGCCAGCAGGTACGGGGCCTTGGCGTGCGCGTGGTCGCGCAGCGACATGATCAGCAGCTTGGGGGAGAGCGGCTTGCCGGTGTTCCAGGCGGGGCACTGCGACTGGCAGCGGCCGCACTCGGTGCAGGTGGAGAAGTCGAGAATGCCCTTCCAGGAGAACTGCTCGACCTGGGAGACACCGAAGGTGTCGTCCTCGCCCGGGTCCTCCCAGTCGATCTCCTTGCCGCCGGACGTCATCGGCTTCAGCTCGCCGAGGGCGGACTCGCCGGTCGCGTTGCGCTTGAACCAGATGTTCGGGAAGGCGAGGAAGCGGTGCCAGGCCACGCCCATGTTGGTGTTGAGGGCGACGGTGATCATCCAGATCAGCGAGGTGCCGATCTTGATCATCGCGACGAAGTAGATCAGCGTCTGCAGGGTCGGCACGCTCAGGCCGTCGAAGGCGAGCACCAGCGGGTACGAGACGAAGTACGCGGCCTCGTAGCCCTCGACGTGGTGGATCGCGCCCTCGAGCCCGCGCAGGGCGAGGATCGCGAGTCCGATGGTGAGGATGATGTACTCGACGAAGTACGCCTGCCACGCCTTGGAGCCGGCGAAGCGGGACTTGCGGCCGGCCCGCGAGGGCAGGTTCATCAGGCGGATCGCCATCAGGACGACGATGCCCACGACGGTCATCAGGCCGATGAACTCGATGTACATCTCGAACGGCAGGAAGCCGCCGAGGACCGGCAGCGTCCAGTCGGCCCGGAACAGCTGTCCGTACGCCTGAGCCAGCGTGGGCGGCAGCGTCAGGAAGCCGATCGCGACGAACCAGTGCGCGAAGCCGACGATGCCCCAGCGGTTCATCCGCGTGTGGCCGAGGAACTCCTTGGCCAGGGTGATCGTGCGCGCCTGCCAGTTGTCGGTGCGGCTGCCCGCAGGCACCGGCTGCCCGAGCTTGACGAACCGGTAGATCTGCGCGACCGCTCGGGAGATGAGCGCAACGCCGACCACGGTCAGGGTCAGCGACACAATGATCGCGGCGAGTTGCATTTCGGGGCTCCTCGGGCCTGCGAGGGTGGGTGATCCAGCACTACTACTAAGCGGTAACTTATTCAGTCCGAGCTGAGACTACCCACTTATTCCGCCGCACTGTAGCCGCGCACGCGGTGATCTGTGTCGCTCAGGCAACCCTGACCGGGGTCACCGGTGCGGCGTGGACCTCGGTGCGTCCGGCGACCGCCACGGGCACCGTGCGGGCCAGGATCGCCAGGTCGAGTCCCAGCCAGTGCTGCTCCACATAATGCAGGTCGAGCACGGTCATTTCCTCCCAGGGCAGCTCGGAGCGCCCGCTGACCTGCCAGAGACCGGTCATTCCGGGGCGTACCGCGAGCCGGACGCGCTCCGGCCCGACGCCCTCGCGCACGGCGTCGGGGGTCAGCGGATGCGGCCCGACCAGGGACATCTCCCCGCGTACGACGTTGAGGAGCTGGGGGAGGCGGTCCAGGAAGTGGCGGCGCAGCGCCCTGCCCACCGGTGTGACGGCCTTTGGGTGCCCGGTGCGGAACGTGAGCATCGTGAACGTGCGCCCGCCGAGGCCCGCCCGTTCGCGGCGCCGCAGCACGGGGCCGGGTGATGTCGCCGCCACGGCCGCTGCGGCGATCAGCAGGAGTGGCGAGAGTGCCAGGAGGAGGAGCAGGGCGCCCGTCAGGTCGACGGCTCTCTTCGCGGGCATGGGTGGCGTGACCTCCTTCGTCCGGGCGCATCACCAATGACAGATGTTGACCACTTTCTCCAGATGTGACTCTTCCAGAGGGCCTGCCCGGGGAGCCGCTGCGCCACGCGCACGAGGAAGAACTGCATGTAAGGGCGGGATAAAAGTTGAGTGGCCCCGACTCAGCTCTGTTGACGCCGGGAGACGGGTGAGGCATCCTTGAGCCAGTTCCACTCAAGTCAGTCGTTGGAGGAATCGAAAATGGCACGTGCGGTCGGCATCGACCTGGGCACGACTAACTCCGTCGTCAGCGTTCTGGAGGGCGGCGAGCCCACCGTCATCACCAACGCCGAGGGCGCCAGGACCACGCCGTCCGTCGTCGCCTTCGCGAAGAACGGTGAGGTGCTGGTCGGCGAGGTGGCCAAGCGTCAGGCGGTCACGAACGTCGATCGGACCATCCGGTCCGTCAAGCGTCACATGGGCACGGACTGGAAGATCGAGCTCGACGGGAAGAACTTCAACCCGCAGCAGATGAGCGCGTTCATCCTGCAGAAGCTGAAGCGCGACGCGGAGTCCTACCTGGGCGAGAAGGTCACCGACGCGGTGATCACCGTCCCGGCGTACTTCAACGACTCGGAGCGCCAGGCCACCAAGGAGGCCGGTGAGATCGCCGGTCTGAACGTACTGCGCATCGTCAACGAGCCCACCGCGGCCGCCCTGGCCTATGGCCTCGACAAGGACGACCAGACGATCCTCGTCTTCGACCTCGGTGGCGGCACCTTCGACGTCTCGCTGCTGGAGATCGGCGACGGCGTCGTTGAGGTGAAGGCCACCAACGGTGACAACCACCTCGGTGGTGACGACTGGGACCAGCGCGTCGTCGACTATCTGGTCAAGCAGTTCCAGTCCGGGCACGGCGTCGACCTGTCCAAGGACAAGATGGCTCTCCAGCGTCTGCGCGAGGCCGCGGAGAAGGCGAAGATCGAGCTGTCGTCGTCCACCGAGACGTCGATCAACCTGCCCTACATCACGGCCTCCGCCGAGGGCCCGCTGCACCTGGACGAGAAACTCACCCGCGCCCAGTTCCAGCAGCTGACGTCGGACCTGCTCGAGCGCTGCAAGACCCCGTTCCACAACGTCATCAAGGACGCCGGCATCCAGCTGTCCGAGATCGACCACGTGGTCCTGGTCGGCGGCTCGACCCGTATGCCCGCCGTAGCAGAGCTCGTCAAGGACCTCACCGGCGGCAAGGACGCCAACAAGGGTGTGAACCCGGACGAGGTCGTCGCCATCGGAGCCTCGCTGCAGGCCGGTGTCCTCAAGGGTGAGGTCAAGGACGTCCTGCTCCTCGACGTGACCCCGCTGTCCCTCGGTATCGAGACCAAGGGCGGCATTATGACCAAGCTCATCGAGCGCAACACCACGATCCCGACCAAGCGGTCCGAGATCTTCACCACGGCCGAGGACAACCAGCCGTCCGTGCAGATCCAGGTCTACCAGGGCGAGCGCGAGATCGCGGCGTACAACAAGAAGCTCGGGATGTTCGAGCTGACCGGTCTGCCGCCGGCGCCCCGCGGCGTCCCGCAGATCGAGGTCTCCTTCGACATCGACGCCAACGGCATCATGCACGTGACCGCGAAGGACCTGGGCACGGGCAAGGAGCAGAAGATGACCGTCACCGGCGGCTCCTCGCTGCCGAAGGACGAGGTCGACCGCATGCGCCAGGAGGCCGAGCAGTACGCGGACGAGGACCACCGCCGCCGCGAGGCCGCCGAGTCCCGAAACCAGGGCGAGCAGCTCGTCTACCAGACCGAGAAGTTCCTCAAGGACAACGAGGACAAGGTCCCCGGCGAGGTGAAGACGGAGGTGGAGACCGCCCTCACCGAGCTGAAGGAGAAGCTCAAGGGCGACGACACCGCCGAGATCCGCACGGCCACGGAGAAGGTCGCCGCGGTCAGCCAGAAGCTCGGCCAGGCGATGTACGCCAACGCCGCGCCCGAGGGTGCCGCCGCCGAGGACCAGGCCGGCGCCGCCGCGGACGACGACGTCGTCGACGCCGAGATCGTGGACGAGGACAAGTCGAAGAAGGACGGTGCCGCGTGACGGAGGAGACCCCGGGCTTCGAGGAGAAGCCTGACGTCCCCTCCGGCGCCACCCCTGACGACGCCGCCGAGACCGCCGAGACCTCCGAGCAGGAGGCCCCGGCGGCCCCGGAAGGGGACGCAGCACAGACCGTCGGCCTGACGGCACAGCTGGACCAGGTCCGTACCGCCCTGAACGAGCGGACGGCCGACCTCCAGCGGCTCCAGGCCGAGTACCAGAACTACCGCCGGCGCGTGGAGCGCGACAGGATCACGGTCAAGGAGATCGCCACGGCGTCGCTCCTGTCCGAGCTGCTGCCCGTGCTCGACGACATCGGCCGCGCCCGGGAACACGGGGAGCTCGTGGGCGGGTTCAAGTCGGTGGCCGAGTCTCTCGAGACGGCCGCCGCCAAGATGGGCCTGCAGCAGTTCGGTAAGGAGGGCGAGCCCTTCGACCCGACGATCCACGAAGCCCTGATGCACTCGTACGCGCCTGACGTCACAGAGACGACATGCGTTGCGATCCTGCAGCCTGGGTACCGCATCGGCGAGCGCACGATCCGCCCGGCGCGGGTCGCGGTCGCCGAGCCCCAGCCGGGAGCGGCGCCCGCGGCGCAGAAGGAAGAGAAGCCGGCCGACGAGGAGAGCGGTGGGCCCGAGGAGGGCACGCAGCCTGCGGGCTGACGCAGGAAACGTCCGGAAGGAGGGACGTCGATGAGCACGAAGGACTTCGTCGAGAAGGACTACTACAAGGTTCTCGGCGTCCCCAAGGACGCCACAGAGGCCGAGATCAAGAAGGCGTACCGGAAGCTCGCCCGCGAGTTCCACCCGGACGCCAACAAGGGCGACGCCAAGGCCGAGGAGCGCTTCAAGGAGATCTCCGAGGCCAACGACATCCTCGGCGACCCCAAGCGGCGCAAGGACTACGACGACGCCCGCGCCCTGTTCGGGAACGGCGGCTTCAGATCACCTGGCGCCGGCGGTCCCGGCGGCACCTTCAACTTCGACCTGGGTGACCTCTTCGGAGGTCCCCAGGGCGGGGGCCAGGGTGGCGCGGGCGGCTTCGGCGGCGGCCTCGGGGACGTGTTCGGCGGCCTGTTCAACCGGGGCGCCGGCGCGGGCACGCGGACCCAGCCGCGCCGCGGCCAGGACATCGAGTCCGAGGTGACGCTCAGCTTCACCGAGGCGGTCGACGGGGCGACGGTCCCGCTGCGGATGTCCAGCTCCGCCGCGTGCAAGGCGTGTTCGGGCACCGGCGACAAGAACGGCACGCCCCGGGTGTGCCCCACCTGCGTCGGTACCGGCCAGGTCTCGCGCGGGGGCAGCGGCTCCTTCTCGCTGACCGACCCCTGTGTGGACTGCAAGGGCCGGGGCCTGATCGCCGAGACCCCCTGCGACGTCTGCAAGGGCAGCGGCCGGGCCCGCAGCTCCCGCACCATGCAGGTGCGCATCCCGGCGGGCGTCTCCGACGGGCAGCGCATCCGGCTGCGCGGCAAGGGCGCCCCGGGCGAGCGCGGCGGCCCGGCCGGTGATCTGTACGTGGTCGTGCATGTCGACGCCCACCCGGTGTTCGGCCGCAGGGACGACAACCTCACCGTGACGGTGCCCGTCACCTACGCGGAGGCGACGCTCGGCGGCGAGGTCAAGGTGCCCACGCTGGGCGGTCCGCCGGTGACGCTGAAACTGCCGCCAGGCACTCCCAACGGCCGCACCATGCGCGCCCGCGGCAAGGGCGCGGTCCGCAAGGACGGCACCCGCGGGGACCTGCTGGTCACCGTCGAGGTCGCCGTACCCCGGGAGCTCAGCGACAAGGCGAAGGAAGCGCTGGAGGCCTACCGCGAAGCCACCGCGGACCAGGATCCGCGGGCGGAGTTGTTCCAGGCCGCGAAGGGAGCTTGATATGGACCGGTCGGGGCGCAGCCGTAACCCCTACGAACTGACCGACGAGTCGCCGGTGTACGTCATCTCGGTCGCCGCACAGCTGTCGGGACTGCATCCGCAGACCCTGCGGCAGTACGACCGGCTGGGACTCGTCTCCCCCGACCGCACGGCCGGCCGGGGCCGGCGCTACTCGGCCCGCGACATCGAGCTGCTGCGCACCGTGCAGCAGCTGTCGCAGGACGAGGGGATCAACCTCGCCGGCATCAAGCGGATCATCGAACTGGAGAACCAGGTCGCGGCTCTCCAGCAGCGGGTCGCCGAACTGTCGGCGGCCGTGGACGGCGCCGCGGCCGCGATGCGGCAGCGCGAGGCCCAGGTGCACGCCTCGTACCGGCGCGACCTCGTGCCGTACCAGGACGTGCAGCAGGCGAGCGCGCTGGTCGTGTGGCGGCCCAAGCGCGCCGACTGACCACCGGAACGTTACGGCGGCGGGCCGGGGGAGCAGGTGCTCTCCCGGCCCGCCGCCGTACGTCCGTGGCCCCCGGGCCGGCTGTCTACGGGACGGCCGCGGCGACCGCGTCGACGGCCGTCGTCCACAGCGGCTGCGCACCGGTCCCGAAGGCCGCGGCCGGCGCGTAGGCCACGGCGGCGTCCGCCGGCTCCGCCCCGGTCCCCTCACGCCACTCGGCGATCACCAGGCCGTCGCCGTCGCTCGAGAAGTCCCCGGGGCGAGCGCGGTCCCTGGTGAACCGGCTGCCCGGGATCGAGTCCGGCTGGCGACGGTAGAACCTCCCCGCGTACGTCACGTCCATCCGGTACGAGCTGCGGCTCAGCCGGCCCTTGCCCGGCTTCAGTTCCACCGGTTCGCCGCCGACAGTCGTCGTCAGGTGCCGCGGGGCGCGGGTGCCGAGGCCGAGGGCGATGTGGTCGTCCTTCAGTGTGCCCGCAGCCTGCTCCGGGCCGGCTCGCGCCGCCCACGGCGCCCGCCGGCCGCGCGCGGCCGGGAGGAGCCGGAACAGGCGCGGCACGGCCGCCGGCGGCGTCACAGGGTGCCGGCGTCGTCCCCCAGGATGCCGGACTGGGCGATGAGATAGCCGAGTTGGGCGCGGCTCCCGCTGCCCAGGGTGGCGTTCAGCTTCGCGATGTGGGCGCGGCAGGTGCGTACGTTCATGCCCAGGCGGCGGGCGATGGAGTCGTCGACGTGGCCCTCGACGAGGAGCTTGGCGATGGAGCGCTGGACGCTGGTGATGCCGTCCAGCTCGGGCGCGTAGGACAGTTGCTCCTCCCACGGCGTGGCGTGGAGCCAGAACTGCTCGAAGACGCCCACGAGATAGCGCACCAGCCCTTCGTGGCGCAGTTCCAGCGCGACCTGCCGGTCGCTGCGGGCGGGCACGAACGCCACCTTGCGGTCGACGATGATGAGGCGGTCGATGATCTCCTCGAGGGTGCGCACCTCGACGCCGTAGGGGCTGACACGTTCGACGTACGCAAGCGTGGACGGGTGGTGGCGCGCGGTGTGCTGGTACAGCGTGCGCATCTTTACGCCGTTCTTGAGCAGCGGTTCCGCGCGGCGCAGACCGTGCTCCAGGGTGTCCGGACGGCGTCCGCTGCCGGGCTGGACCGTGAGCAGTTCCTCGGAGCACTCCGCGGTGACACGGTCGAGAGCTGCGTTGATGATGCCGAGACCCTCGAGCACGGTGATCGCGTGTCTGGTCGACAGGTCCTGCGCCGTCATGGTCATGAACGGCTCGAATGTGCCGGCGATCGACATGGCGAGCTGGCGGCGTTCCTGGATCTCCCGCTCGATGGGGTATATCAGCTGGTTGAGTGCGAGCGACGGTGGAACGGGGCGGAGCCACTGGGCGTCGTCGGGATCGGGACGCAGCAGGGACAGATCGACGAGGCAGGGTGCGTCCGCCGCCTCCGCCCGGGAGACCTGGCCGCTGCGCAGAGCCGTTGCGTAGAGATTCTTCCCTGCTTCGCACAGTTCGGCACCACTGTGCTTATGCCCGACATTGTCCTGGTTCGAAGACATTTGACACCCCCTCAGGGTCCTGAATTACAGGAACATGATGCCTGTGGTCGCTGGTGGAAGCATTCGGCGTGAGACATGGTCTTAGACGCGGGGGGAGGGTATTGAACAGAATGGGGTGGAGATCCTCCATGAACAGGACGGTTCGCATACTTTGCGCACTTGCTGCCGGGGCAGCCGCGTTCAGCGTGGCTGTGATCAGCGGCGAGCCGACTTGGGAGTCCGAGCCGGCGCACGCGGTCGTCGCGGGTGAGCCGACATGGGAGTCCGAGCCGGCCCACGCGGTCGTCGCGGGTGAGCCCACGTGGGAGTCCGGGCAGGGGGGCGTGGTGATCGCGGGCACGGACGAACTCACATGGGAGATCGCTCCCGTGGACGCGGATCCGGGCGCATGACCATCCCTCCGGACGATCGTGTCTTCCGGCGCGAGATGGCGACGGCCTATCGGTCCGGGTGGCATTTCATCGACCTCGTCACGGCGATTCCGCATCGTGGCGACTCGTTGATGGTCACCCTGTTCGGTGAGCCGATCGTCGTCGCCCGCGAGGAGGACGAGGATGTCCGCGCCTACCGCTGTCTGCGCCGGCCGCGAGGGGCTCCGCAGCCCGTCCGCTGTGCCATCCGGTACGGCATGATTTTTGTCAATCTCGACCAGCGTGACCACCAGCTGGCCGAGCCGGACACCACCGCCACCCCCCGCAGTGCCTGAGCGATTCCCCCGTCGTTTCAGATCGCTCAGGTGCTTCCCCCACACAGCGGCGCCATCGTGGACCTGAAACACGATGGCGCCGTTGTGCTGCCCGGAACGTGTTTCCCGGGCCCGGCCGGCTATGCCCGGCCCATCGCGCGGGTCAGCGCGATCTCGATGACCACCCGGTCCGGATTGGGCGCCGGGGTGCGTCCGTACCGCTCCGCGTAGCGCGCCACCGCGTCCTCCACGACCTCCGCCTCCGTGCGGATCGTCGCGACGCCCTCCAGGGTCGCCCAGCGGCCCTTGTCCACCTGGCAGACCGCCACCCGCGCCCCCTGGGGGTCCGCGGCCAGGATGTTGGCGACCTTGCGGCTGTGCTTGTTGGTGATCACCCGGGCCGTGCCGCGCTCCCCGTCCTCGGGTGCGTAGGTGACCCCGACCGCGACCACGTGCGGAGTGCCGTCCGGACGGGGCGTCGTCAGGGTGCACATGTGACGGTCGCGCCAGAAGCTGAGGTAGGACGCGTCGGGGTTGCGTGGATCGATGGCCATGGGGCGGAACCTACCTGGGCGGCCTCCTGCCCTGTTCCGCAGCACCCTGAGTGGAATAGACTCAACTTTGTGCACGTTGACTGGGTCAGCATTGAGGATTCGGTACGGACGGGCACGAAGAAGTCCCTCAGCAAGGAGGAGAGAGCGAACGTGGACGCGGAGCTGACCAACAAGAGCCGGGACGCGATCAACGCCGCCACCAGCCGGGCCGTCTCCGACGGACACCCGGACCTGACGGCGGCGCATCTGCTGCTCGCCCTGCTCGAGGGGCAGGACAACGAGAACATCATCGACCTGCTGGCGGCCGTCGAGGCCGACCAGGCCGCCGTGCGCTCCGGGGCCGAGCGCGTCCTCGCGTCGCTGCCCAGCGTCACCGGCTCCACCGTGGCCCCGCCGCAGCCAGGCCGTGAGCTGCTCGCCGTGATCGCGGACGCCTCGCAGCGGGCGAAGGAGCTCGGGGACGACTATCTGTCCACGGAGCACCTGCTCATCGGGATCGCCGCCAAGGGCGGCGCCGCCGGTGAGGTGCTGGACAAGCAGGGCGCGAGTGCCAAGAAGCTGCTGGACGCGTTCGAGAAGGCAAGGGGAGGGCGCCGGGTGACCACACCCGACCCGGAGGGTCAGTACAAGGCGCTGGAGAAGTTCGGTACGGACTTCACGGCCGCCGCCCGCGAGGGCAAGCTCGACCCGGTCATCGGCCGGGACCAGGAGATCCGCCGCGTCGTGCAGGTGCTGTCGCGGCGCACGAAGAACAACCCGGTGCTCATCGGTGAGCCGGGCGTCGGCAAGACCGCCGTCGTCGAGGGCCTTGCCCAGCGCATCGTGAAGGGCGACGTCCCGGAGTCGCTGCGCAACAAGCGGCTGGTCGCGCTCGACCTCGGCGCGATGGTCGCGGGCGCCAAGTACCGCGGTGAGTTCGAGGAGCGCCTCAAGACCGTCCTGTCCGAGATCAAGGCCAGCGACGGCCAGATCATCACCTTCATCGACGAGCTGCACACCGTCGTCGGCGCGGGCGCCGGCGGCGACTCGTCCATGGACGCCGGCAACATGCTCAAGCCGATGCTCGCCCGCGGCGAGCTGCGGATGGTCGGTGCGACGACCCTCGACGAGTACCGGGAGCGCATCGAGAAGGACGCCGCCCTCGAGCGGCGCTTCCAGCAGGTGCTGGTGGCGGAACCGACCGTCGAGGACACGATCGCGATCCTGCGCGGACTCAAGGGCCGCTACGAGGCCCACCACAAGGTCCAGATCAACGACAGCGCGCTCGTCGCCGCCGCCACCCTCTCCGACCGGTACATCACCTCCCGCTTCCTGCCCGACAAGGCCATCGACCTCGTCGACGAGTCCGCGTCCCGGCTGCGCATGGAGATCGACTCCTCGCCCGTCGAGATCGACGAGCTGCAGCGCGCCGTCGACCGGCTGCGGATGGAGGAGCTGGCGCTGGGGAACGAGTCCGACCCCGCTTCCCAGGAGCGACTGCAGAAGCTGCGCCGCGACCTCGCCGACAAGGAGGAGGAGCTGCGCGGTCTCACCGCCCGCTGGGAGAAGGAGAAGCAGGGCCTCAACCGCGTCGGTGAGCTGAAGGAACGCCTCGACGACCTGCGCGGCCAGGCCGAACGGGCCCAGCGCGACGGTGACTTCGACACCGCGTCCAAGCTGCTGTACGGGGAGATCCCCGGCCTGGAGCGGGAGCTGGAGGAGGCCGCGCAGGCCGAGGCCGAGCAGGAGGCGGCCAAGGACACGATGGTCAAGGAGGAGGTCGGCCCCGACGACATCGCCGATGTGGTGGGCTCCTGGACCGGCATTCCGGCCGGGCGTCTCCTCGAGGGCGAGACGCAGAAGCTGCTGCGCATGGAGCAGGAGCTGGGCCGGCGGCTGATCGGCCAGACCGAGGCCGTGCAGGCCGTCTCCGACGCCGTGCGCAGGACCCGGGCCGGGATCGCCGACCCGGACCGGCCCACCGGCTCGTTCCTCTTCCTCGGCCCGACCGGTGTCGGCAAGACCGAGCTGGCGAAGGCGCTGGCGGACTTCCTCTTCGACGACGAGCGGGCGATGGTCCGCATCGACATGTCGGAGTACGGCGAGAAGCACAGCGTCGCCCGCCTCGTCGGTGCGCCCCCCGGCTACGTCGGCTACGAGGAGGGCGGCCAGCTCACGGAGGCCGTGCGGCGACGCCCGTACAGCGTGGTGCTGCTGGACGAGGTGGAGAAGGCCCACCCCGAGGTCTTCGACATCCTGCTCCAGGTCCTCGACGACGGGCGGCTGACCGACGGACAGGGCCGGACGGTGGACTTCCGCAACACCATCCTGATCCTGACGTCCAACCTGGGCTCCCAGTTCCTGATGGATCCGCTGACCGGCGAGGAGGAGAAGAAGCAGAAGGTCCTGGAGACCGTACGGGCGTCCTTCAAGCCGGAGTTCCTCAACCGGCTCGACGACCTGGTGGTCTTCTCCGCCCTGTCCAAAAACGAGCTGGCGCACATCGCGGAGCTGCAGATCGGCCGGCTGGCGCGGCGTCTGGCGGACCGCAGGCTGACGCTCGACGTCACGCCGGAGGCACTCGCCTGGCTCGCCGACGAGGGCAACGACCCGGCGTACGGCGCGCGTCCGCTGCGCCGGCTCATCCAGACGGCGATCGGCGACCGCCTCGCCAAGGAGATCCTGGCGGGCGAGGTGAAGGACGGCGACACCGTACGGGTCGACCGTTTCGAGGACGGCCTGATCGTCGGCGCGGCGCAGTAGCGCCAGGCACGCCGCCCCGGGACCGGTGCCGGGCCCGGGGCGGCCGCTGGGACCGTGGGCGCGAAGACGGACGGTGGCGCTGCCGGCGTTCTCGTCCGTCGCAGTCAGGCCGACCGTGGCCGCCTCCGCCCGCGCGGTCGCGGTGGGCCCGCAGGCCGGGGCTCACCGCCGTCACGCGGCGGAGCCGGCCGGGCCGCCCGGGGCGCCGTACGGGACGTCCGGGTACTCCGTCGCGGGATCTTGTCAGCCCGCAGCGGATCGCGGGCGGCGGGGCTTGCCACCCCCCGCCGGGCATGGGGGAGGATGGCGGCATCCGTACGAAGGGAAACACCCGGTGACCATCGACCCGTCCTCGATTCCGAATTTCGGGGGACAGCCCAAGCCCCAGCAGGCCGCAGGACCGGCGGGCCCCGTCGTTCCCGACCAGGATCTCGTCAAGCAGCTCCTCGACCAGATGGAGCTGAAGTACGTCGTCGACGACGAGGGTGACCTCGCGGCGCCGTGGGAGGACTTCCGCACGTACTTCATGTTCCGCGGCGAGAACGAGCAGCAGGTGTTCTCGGTGCGGACGTTCTACGACCGTCCGCACGCGGTCACGGAGAAGGCCAAGATCCTCGACGCGATCGACGACTGGAACCGCCGCACGCTGTGGCCGAAGGTCTACACGCACCTGCACGAGGAGGAGGGTGCCGACCTGCCGACGATCCGCCTCATCGGTGAGGCCCAGATGCTCATCGGCACGGGCGTGAGCCTCGAGCACTTCGTGTCCTCCACCGTCAGCTGGGTGCGCGCCTCGATCGAGTTCGACAAGTGGCTCGCGGAGCAGTTCGGCCTGGCCGTCAAGGAGGAGGAGAAGCCCGCCGACGAGGCCTGACGCGTCGGCTCGGCGACACGGCCCGGCCGGCCCACGATCCTGGTGATCGCGAGCCGGCCGGGCCGCCTGGTTGCCGGGGCCCGCTCAGAGGGCCAGGGACTTCAGGCGGGCCACCGCCTCCTCGAGGACGTCGGTCCTCTTGCAGAACGCAAAGCGCACGAAGGGCGCGCCCGCCTCGCGGTGGTCGTAGAAGACCGCGTTCGGGACGGCGACCACACCGCAGCGCTCGGGCAGCGCGCGGCAGAACGCGAAGCCGTCCGACTCGCCCAGGGGCCGGATGTCGGTGGTGACGAAGTACGTGCCCGCCGGGCGGTGCACCGCGAAACCGGCGGCGCCCAGCCCCTCGCTCAGCAGGTCGCGCTTGGCCCGCAGACCGTCGCGGAGGCCCTCGAAGTACGTGTCCGGCAGCCGCAGCGCCTCGGCCACCGCGTACTGGAACGGGCCCGCGGAGACATACGTCAGGAACTGCTTCGCCGAGCGGACCGCCGTGATCAGCTCCGGTGCCGCGGTCACCCACCCGACCTTCCAGCCGGTGAAGGAGAACGTCTTTCCGGCGCTCGAAATCGTCACCGTGCGTTCGTGCATCCCCGGGAACGACGCCAGCGGCACATGCTCGCCGTCGAAGACCAGATGCTCGTACACCTCGTCGGTGACCACCAGGAGGTCGCGTTCGACGGCGAGCGCCGCGATCTGGGAGAGCTCCTCGCGGGACAGGACCGTGCCGGTGGGGTTGTGCGGGGTGTTGATCAGCAGCAGCCGGGTGCGCCCCGTGACGGCGTCGCGCAGCTCGTCGAGGTCGAGACGGAAACCCTCCTCGTGCGGCCGCAGCGTCACCGGCACCCGCACCCCGCCCGCCATCGCGACGCACGCCGCGTACGAGTCGTAGTACGGCTCCAGGGCGATGACCTCGTCGCCCGGCTCCACGAGCGCCAGCAGGGCGGCCGCGATCGCCTCAGTGGCGCCCGCCGTGACCAGGACCTCGGTGTCGGGGTCGTGGACGAGGCCGTGGAAACGCCGCTGGTGCTCCGCGATCGCTTGACGCAGCTCCGGGACGCCCGGACCGGGCGGGTACTGGTTGCCGCGCCCGTCCCGCAGGGCCCGTACGGCCGCTTCTCTGACCTCCTCGGGGCCGTCGGTGTCGGGGAAGCCCTGGCCGAGGTTGATCGCGCCGGTGCGCAGGGCCAGCGCCGACATCTCGGCGAAGATCGTGGTGCCGAACTCCGCCAGCCTGCGGTTGAGCAGCGGTCGTGGTCCCTCGTCGCGTGCCGTCCAGTCCGTCGTCATGGCGGCCATCCTGCGCGGAACCTCTGGAGTTGCTCAAGTCTGCTTTGGCTCCGCGCGGCGGAGGGCATCCCTGAGCCACGCAGACATGCGTCACGTGGTCACCGGAAGCGGTCGCGCCGCGTCGCGGGGGTCTCTCCCCAGAGCCTTCGGCCTGGGATGTGCCCCCACCGGGGGAACGAGAAGGACGGTGGGAAAGATGGCGGTTTTCGGGTTCGTACTGATCGGACTGCTGGTCGTCGTGGTCTTCGCGGTGGCGAGGACGGGCGGGGGCGGCAGGAGCCGACGGCGCGGCGGGGCGGCCGGGTCGGGCGGGTCGGGCGGCGGCTGGTGGGCCGCGGGTGACGCGAGCGGGTCGTCGTGCGGGGGGTCGTCGTCCAGCAGCAGCAGCTCCTCCTGCGGTGGCGGCGGCGGATGCGGCGGAGGCAGCTGACACGGGGCAGCCGGTCCGTGAATGTGCCCGGCGGGTGTGACGGCAGAAAGCCCAACACCCGCCGGGCACCTTTCAGTTGTGAGAATGTCCGGCCGGTGTGTTGACTTCGGCCTACTGTTTCCGTTGAACAGTTGAACCGCACAGCCCCCGAGGGGATGGAAACCACGTCAAGTTGGGTAAAAACGCTGTGGACGTCACCCGCTTCGTGATTTTCTCGCAGTCGGAACCTGTTGGATTCATCAAAGCCATCGGACCTCACGTGGACCGGAGCAGGCCACCCCCCGCACGCCCGGCGTTCCCTGCCGGGAGCACCCAGGTCCACGCGTCCACCCCGCCGAAGCGCGCTTGCGGAGCCGACCCATGCTCACGACCATCGATACCCCCTACACCGACACCCGCGCCGACGACCTCGCCTGGGCCCTCGGCCGGGAACGGCTGCCCGCCCTGGCCGTGCTCGACCTCGAACTGACCGGAGCACACGTGCAGTTGCGGCTCCTGGGCGCGTCTCACCAGGTGCTGCTCGAGGAGGATCGGGTCACTTGTTCGGAGACCGTCGCCTGCATCCCCGGCAGCAGCACCCCACTGCCGCTGGGTGTGGCGAAGCGGCTCGGCGACTGGGAGTACGAGTTCGCCGCGCGTGTCGAGACGCTCTCGCAGCGCTCGTTCGCGGGCCGGGCCCAGGAACTCCTGGCCCTGGTGGCCGATCATCCGCACGGGCTCGCCGGCACGTTCCCCGGCTCCCCGCACGCGTTCACCGCGATGGTGGCGCAGAGCGAAGAGGGCCAGGTCCGGTGGCGGACCTGGCACGCGTACCCCCAGGAGGGCCGGCTCGTCGTCACCCGTACGCGTGTCGGTGCCATGCTCCACGCGTCCCAGGGCGTGCCCTCCCGACGCCGTGTGGAGTGCGATCCCGGGCGGGACAGTGAGCGCCACCCGGCCCCGTCCGCCCCGTAGTTGACGCGTGGTGGCAATCGGTGCGCGGCCTGTGACGTACCGTGTCCGACGTGATGGACCGGCAGCAGACCTCGCCGCCCCAGGGCATGGTGCTGCTGCCCGTGCGCCCCGAGGCCGGCCGCCGTCTCGTGCTGGTCACCGTCTTCGTCTGCGCCGCCTGCGGCCTGGTCTACGAGCTCGAACTCGTCGCCCTCGCCACGTATCTGCTCGGGGACTCGGTCACCCAGGCGTCCGTCGTCCTGTCGTTGATGGTCTTCGCGATGGGTGTCGGATCGCTCCTCGCCAAGCGGCTGCGCTGCCGTGCGGCCGTCGGCTTCGGGCTGCTCGAAGCGGCGCTGGCGCTGGTCGGTGGCCTGTCGGCCATGGCGCTGTACGCGTCGTTCGCCTGGTTCGGCGACTCCGTGGTCGCCCTGGTGGTCTTCAGTTTGACCATCGGGGTGCTGATCGGAGCGGAGATACCGCTGCTGATGTCGCTGATCCAGCGCATCTCACGACGGGACGCGGACGGCACGGTCGCCGACCTGTTCGCCGCGGACTACGTGGGGGCGCTCGTCGGCGGGCTGGCGTTCCCCTTCCTGCTGCTGCCGTGGCTCGGCGAGCTCACGGGCGCGCTGGGGACCGGCGCGGTCAACGCAGTGGCCGGCGGGACGCTGGTGCTGTGGCTGTTCCGGGCTGACCTGACACCCCGCTGGCGGGCCCGGCTGCTCATGGTCAACGCGCTGGTACTGGCGCTGCTCGCGGGCGCCACCGTCATGGTCGACGACTTCGAGGAGGCCGCACGCCGGGCGGTGTACGGGCCCGAGGTGCGGGTCGCCGTGCGCACCGGCGTCCAGGAGGTCGTGCTCACCGGAGCACCCTCCACGCCGCCGGACCTCTTCCTGAACGGGCGGCTCAAGGTCCGGGGACACGACGAACACCGCTACCACGAAGCACTCGTCCATCCCGCCATGCACGGGCCCCACGAACGTGTCCTGATCCTGGGCGGCGGCGACGGTCTGGCGGCACGCGAGGTGCTGCGCCACCCGGACGTCCGTGCCCTGACGGTCGTGGAACTCGATCCCGAGGTGATCCGGCTGGCGCGCAGCGACCCGGGCCTCACCGCGCTGAACGACCATGCGTACCACGACCCGCGGGTCCGGGTCGTCACGGCGGACGCCTTCGCGTGGCTGCGTCAGCACCACGAGAAGTACGACGTGATCGTCTCCGACCTGCCCGACCCGGGCATCACCGCGAGCACCAAGCTCTACTCCCTGGAGTTCTACGGCCTCGCCCGGCGCGCGCTGGCGGACGGCGGGCGGCTCGTGGTCCACGCCGGGCCGACGGCACGGCCGCGTACGTACTGGACGGTCGACGCGACACTGCGCGCCGCCGGGTTCGGTACGGCCGCGTACCGCGTGCGGTGCGCCGAGCCGGGGGCGGCGAGCGGACCCGAGCGGTTCCGGGCCACCGACCGCGGGACCACCGACTGGGGGTTGCTGCTCGCCGCCGAGGGCCGCACACCGCGGCTCGGCATCGGCCCGGACGCGCCGCCACTGCGCTCGGAGACGCAGGACACGCTCGCCCAGGAAGCGTCCGCCGCCGAACGCACCCGGCTCCCGGACCTGCCACCGTCGACACTGGTCCACCCCCGTTACACGCCCTGACGGGCCGCGCGCGCGACGGGCACGCGTCGAAAGGCAGACGCGGCGGGCCGTGCTGAGTAGGCTCGGCTCCCATGGAGCATGAGGTGTTCGTTCCGGTACCGGCTGAGACCCTCCGACAGGCGCTGAGGGACCCCGCCCGGGTCGCCCGCTGCGTTCCTGGGCTCCAACAGGACGCGGACGAGTCGGCCGGCCCCCTCGCCGGACGGCTCAAGGTCAGAGTCGCCGGCCACACCATCACCTACCGCGGTGCCCTGCGTGTCACGGAGCAGGGTGACGAGCGCGGAGGCGCCTTCGCGGTGGAGGGCGAGGGGACGGAGGCCCGCGGCGGCGGCTCCGTGAAGCTGACGCTGACGATCCGTCCGGCGCCGACCGACGGCGGAACGACGGTGACGTTCTCCGGTTCGTCGCACGCGGAGGGCCGGCTGGCAGAGCTCGCAGCCGGCGCGAAGATTTCGGCCGCCCACCGGCTGCTCGATCGTTTCGCGGAGGCCCTGGCCGCGGCCGCCTTCGAGGAGCCCCGGCCCGCGCGGCACGCCGAAGGCGCGGGGGAGGCGGGTCCGGCCGCGGCCGCGCAGGCGAGTGCCGCCGACGACGGAGCGCCAAAGGACGGGAGCGGCCCGCAGGACGCGGCGGCCGGTAAGGACAAGGGCGAAGGTGAGGGCGCGGAGGCGGGTGCGGACGGCGCCGCCGACGACCGGGCGCAGCCGGCCGAACGCGCCGCGGAGGGTACTGGGGGCACGGAGGACACGGACGATGCGGCGGCCGTCTCCGAGCCCGACGCCGTCTCCGAGTCCGACGCCGTCTCGGAGTCCGACGCCGCCGGGGCGTCCGTCTTCGAGACGCCCGTGCCTCTGCCCTCGCTCGGTCCCGACGCCGACGACCAGTTCGACGACCTGGACGATCTGGACGCAGTGGAGGACATCGACGGCATCGAGGATCTCGACGACCTCTCCGGCCTGCCCGACGCCGCGCCCGCTGAGGCCGCCCACGCGCGGCGCACCATGATCGGCCGGAGCGCCGAGGAGGTCGATCACGCCCCGCCGCGCGGGCGTTACGCGCCGACCCCCGCGCCCGACGCCGGCTCCGCCGGTGCGACTCTGCGGTGGCTCGCGCCGGCGGCGGCTCTCGCCCTGGCATCGGCGGTCGTGGTCGGCAGGGCACTGCGCCGCCGTAGGTGACACGCCGTAATGTCGGGGTGTGAGTAGCGAAAAGAGCATCCGGCTGGCCGCCGGTGACGTCGAGTTGACCGTGAATCCTGCGATCGGCTGCCGCATCGAGGGACTGCGCATCGCAGGCACCGAGCTGCTGCGCCAGGGCGAGCGGTACGGCTCGTTCCCGATGGTGCCGTGGTGCGGCCGCACGCGGGACGGTGAGTTCAGCAACGGCGGTGTGCACCACCGGCTGCCGCTCAACGCGCCGCCGCACGCCATTCACGGCACCGGCCGGGACGCCGCCTGGCGTACCGCGCGGGCCGGGGACAGCGAGGCGGACTTCTACTACGACCTGGCGGACCCGTGGCCGTACAGCGGGCGTGTCACGCAGACGTTCGCGCTGTCCGGCGACTCGCTGACCATCCGGATGGGTGTGGAGACGTACGGGACGTCGTTCCCGGCGCAGGCCGGCTGGCACCCCTGGTTCCTGCGCAACCTCGGGAGCGGCGGCCAGGACGTGCGGATCGGCTTCACCCCGAAGTGGCAGGAGGAGCGCGGTGCGGACCACCTGCCGACCGGCAAGCGCATCACCCCGCTTCCCGGGCCCTGGGACGACTGCTTCGGTATGCCCGACGGGGTCGATGTGACGCTGACCTGGCCGGATGAGCTGGAGCT
The DNA here is from genome assembly GCF_025854275.1 of Streptomyces peucetius. Classification (NCBI taxonomy): domain Bacteria; kingdom Bacillati; phylum Actinomycetota; class Actinomycetes; order Kitasatosporales; family Streptomycetaceae; genus Streptomyces; species Streptomyces peucetius. The sequence goes on from NZ_CP107567.1 coordinate 4,251,491, forward strand.
GACGGTCAAGAGCCCGGCGGAGTGGGTCGTGGTCTACGACGAGCAGCCGGAGACCGTCTGTGTGGAGCCCCAGTCGGGGCCGCCGAACGGCCTCAACACCGATCCCTGGTTCGTCACCCCGATCGAGCCGCTGGAGATCACGACGACCTGGAGCTGGCGGCGGCTGTGAGCGCTGCGGCGGCTTTAAGCTCTTGGGCATGACTGACGTACGTGCTGAGCTGCTTCAGCAGATCAAGGACAAGGCCGTGGTGCACGGCAAGGTGACCCTCTCCTCGGGCATCGAGGCCGACTGGTACATCGACCTGCGCCGGATCACGCTGGACGGCGAGGCCGCGCCGATGGTCGGTCAGGTGATGCTCGACGCCACCGCCGACCTCGACTACGACTGCGTGGGCGGGCTGACGCTGGGCGCCGACCCGGTGGCGACGGCGATGCTGCACGCCTCGGCCGCCCGTGGTGAGCGGCTGGACGCGTATGTCGTCCGCAAGGCCGGCAAGGCGCACGGCATGCAGCGCCGGATCGAGGGCACGGACGTCAAGGGCCGGCGCTGCCTCGTGGTCGAGGACGTGTCCACCACCGGCGGCTCCCCGCTGACCGCCGTCGAGGCGGTCAGGGAGGCCGGCGGCGAGGTCGTCGCCGTCGCCGTCATCGTGGAGCGCGGTGCCGCCCCCAAGATCGCGGAGGCGGGCCTTCCGTACGTCAACGCCTACTCGCTCGAGGATCTCGGTCTGGCCTGATCATGGCCTGACCTGGGGGTACGTCGAGGGGCGCGCTGTTTCACGTGAAACAGCGCGCCCTTGTCGCATACAGGCAGCACAGGCATGCTGGTGCCGGGACGGGAGTCTGGAAAGATAGGCCGCGACGATGACGTCGCCCAAGGTCAGGGCCCAGCACCACATACCCGCACATCACAAGGAGCGGACATATGCCCATCGCGACTCCCGAGGTCTACGCCGAGATGCTCGACCGGGCGAAGGCAGGCAAGTTTGCCTACCCGGCCATCAACGTGACCTCGTCCCAGACCCTGCACGCTGCACTGCGTGGCTTCGCGGAGGCCGAGAGCGACGGCATCATCCAGATTTCCACCGGCGGTGCCGAGTTCCTGGGTGGCCAGCACAGCAAGGACATGGTCACCGGCGCCGTCGCCCTGGCCGAGTTCGCGCACATCGTCGCGGCCAAGTACGACATCACCGTCGCCCTGCACACGGACCACTGCCCGAAGGACAAGCTGGACGGCTACGTACGTCCGCTGCTCGACATCTCCGCCGAGCGCGTGAAGGCCGGCCGCAACCCGCTGTTCCAGTCCCACATGTGGGACGGTTCGGCCGAGACCCTCGCCGACAACCTGACCATCGGCCAGGAGCTGCTGGCCCAGGCCGCCGCCGCCAAGATCATCCTCGAGGTCGAGATCACCCCGACCGGCGGCGAGGAGGACGGCGTCTCCCACGAGATCAACGACGAGCTGTACACCACCGTCGACGACGCGCTGCGCACCGCCGAGGCCCTCGGCCTGGGCGAGAAGGGCCGCTACCTGCTGGCCGCCTCCTTCGGCAACGTGCACGGCGTCTACAAGCCGGGCAACGTCGTGCTCCGCCCCGAGCTGCTGAAGGACCTCCAGGCCGGTGTCGCCGCCAAGTACGGCAAGGCGGACCCGTTCGACTTCGTCTTCCACGGCGGCTCCGGCTCGACCGCCGAGGAGATCTCCACCGCGCTGGAGAACGGCGTCGTGAAGATGAACCTCGACACCGACACTCAGTACGCGTTCACCCGCCCCGTCGCGGACCACATGTTCAAGAACTACGACGGTGTCCTGAAGGTCGACGGCGAGGTCGGCTCCAAGAAGACCTACGACCCGCGCACCTGGGGCAAGCTGGCCGAGGCCGGCATGGCCACCCGTGTCGCCGAGGCCTGCGCGGCCCTCCGCTCCACCGGCACCAGGATCAAGTAGGCATCTGCCGTCACCACGGGCCCGGCACCCCTTCGCGGGGCGCCGGGCCCGTGGTGTATCCGCTCCGGGGAGGGACCGACATGACCTTCGACTTCGATGCCGTCGTCGACCGGCGAGGCACCTGGTGCGTGCAGTGGGACGGGGTCGCCGACCGGTTCGGCGTCGACGGACTGCTGCCCTTCACCATCTCCGACATGGACTTCCCGTCCCCGCCCGCGGTCCTGGACGCGCTCAGGGACCGGATCGCGCACGGTGTCCTCGGCTACACGGACTGGCGGCACGAGGACTTCCTCTCGGCGATCCGCGACTGGTTCGCTCTGCGGTACGGCACCGCCGTCGACACCGACCGCGTCGTCTACGCGCCCTCCGTGCTGGGCCAGCTCTCCCAGCTGCTGCGGATGTGGACCGGGCCGGGCGAGGGCGTGGTCGTCCACGCCCCCACGTACGACGGTTTCATCAAGGCGATCACCGGCCTCGGGCGTGAGCTGCGCGTGGTGCCCGTCGGGGACGACGAGGCGCTGGAACGGCAGCTCGCCAGGCCCGACAGCAAGGTCCTGGTGCTCTGCTCCCCGCACAACCCCACCGGACGGGTGTGGACCCACGAGGAGCTGACGAGGACCGCCGAGCTGGCCGCGCGCTACGGCGTCGCCGTCGTCAGCGACGAGATCCACGCCGACTTCGTGCACGGCGACGGCGTGCACCTGCCCTGGACGCGCTACGGCACCGGCCGCTGGGCGCTGATCACCTCCGGCACCAAGGCGTTCAACTTCCCCGCGCTGACCGGCTCGTACGGCATCATCGGCGACGCCGACGACCACGCCCAGTTCCTGCGCCGGATGCAGACCGGGGAGGGGCTGGCCTCTCCCGCCGTGCTGTCACTGACCGCCCACATCGCCGCATACCGCGAGGGCGGGCCGTGGCTGGACGCGCTCAAGACCTATGTGGCCGGCAACCTGGGGATGCTCGCCGACCGGCTCGATGCGGCGTTCCCGCAGCTCGGCTGGGAGCCGCCGCAGGCCGGCTACCTCGCCTGGATCGACCTGAGGCCGCTCGGCGTGGGCTCACGCATCGACGACACCGCCCTCCAGCGGGAGCTGGTCCACCGGGAGAAGGTCGCCGTCATGCCGGGCACGACATACGGCTGCGAGGGGTTCGTCCGGCTGAACGCCGGCTGCCCCCGCAGCAAGGCGGAACGCGGGGCCGACGCGTTGATCCGGGCCCTTCGCCGACTCGTCTGACCCGGCCACGGCTGGGATGATCCCGGGTATGGACACCCGCCCCGGGGACATCAGACTGTCGTCGGCCACCGGCCGCTGGGTGATGCTGACGACCGTCCTCGGCTCCGGGATGGCGCTGCTCGACTCGACCGTCGTCAACGTCGCACTGCCCCGTATCGGCGCGGACCTCGATGCCGACCTGGCCGTCCTCCAGTGGACGGTCAACGCGTACATGCTGACGCTGGCGGCGCTGATCCTGCTCGGCGGGGCGCTCGGCGACCGCTACGGACGCCGCCGGATCTTCGTCCTCGGCGTGGTCTGGTTCGCCGTCGGCTCCCTGCTGTGCGGGATCGCGCCGAACGGAGGCGTGCTCGTCGCCGCCCGCGCGCTCCAGGGCATCGGCGGCGCCCTGCTCACCCCGGGATCGCTGGCGCTGATCCAGGCGAGCTTCCACCCGGACGACCGTTCCCGCGCGGTGGGCCTGTGGTCCGGGCTCGGCGGCGTCGGCGCGGCGATCGGGCCGTTCGTCGGCGGCTGGCTCGTCGACGGCCCCGGCTGGCGGTGGGTGTTCCTGCTCAATGTGCCGCTCGCCGTGCTGTGCGTGCCCGTGGCGCTGCGGCACGTGCCGGAGTCCCGCGACGCCAGGGCCACCGGCCGCTTCGACGTGCTCGGCGCGCTGCTGTGCGCCGTGGCACTGGGTCTCGTGACGTACGCGCTGATCGCCGAGGCCGTGTGGGCCGGGATCGTGGGCGTGGTGACGGGGGCGGCCTTCGTCCTGCGGGAACGGCGGACGCCCGAGCCGATGCTGCCCCTGTCGATCTTCGCGTCACGCCGGTTCACCGCCGTGAACGTGGTGACGCTCTGCGTGTACGCCGCGTTCGGCGGGTTCTTCTTCCTGATCGTGCTCCAGCTCCAGGTGGTGGCCGACTACTCGGCCCTCGCCGCCGGCACGGCGCTGCTGCCCACCACCGTGCTGATGCTGCTGCTGTCCGCGCGCTCCGGCGCACTGGGCGACCGCATCGGCCCCCGCATCCCGCTCACGGTCGGGCCGCTGCTCTGCGCGGCCGGGACGATGCTGACGCTGCGGATCGGCGAGGGCGCCTCCTACGTCACCGACGTGCTGCCCGCGATGCTGGTCATGGGCCTCGGCATGGTCACGCTCGTGGCGCCGCTGACCGCGACCGTGCTGGCGTCCGTGGAGACCGGCCGGGCGGGCATCGCCAGCGGCATCAACAACGCGGCGGCCCGCGCGGCCGGCCTGATCGCGGTGGCCGCGCTGCCCCTGCTGGCGGGCATGGGACCGGAGTCGTACCGCTCGGCGGCGGAGTTCGGGGAGACGTTCCGGCGGGCGATCCCGATGTGTGCGGGGGTGCTGGTGGCCGGAGCGCTCATCGCCTGGTGGACGGTACGGGTGCCGCCGGAGGAGGCCGCGGTCTGCCACCCCGAGTGCAAGGTCAACTGTGGTGTCGCGGCACCGCCGCTGGAACCGCCGGGCGCCGGGAAGACGCGTGGGGCCGGCGGCCCCGGAACCTCTCCCGACCTGTGAGACTGGGGACCATGTCGATCCACGAGAACCTGCTCGGGGGCCCGCCCCCGACCCACCTGCCCGACGAGCCCGGCCCGCGCGAGCTGCTGGCCGGCGGCACCGCCGCCGCCGACGTCGCCGCCCAGTACCCGACCAGCTCGCTCGCCTGGGCGCAGCTCGCCGACGACGCCTTCGAGAACGGCCGCGTCGTCGAGTCGTACGCCTACGCCCGCACCGGCTACCACCGCGGCCTCGACGCGCTGCGCCGCAACGGCTGGAAGGGCCACGGCCCGGTGCCGTGGGAGCACGAGCCCAACCGCGGCTTCCTGCGCGCGCTGAACGCGCTGGCGCGCGCGGCGGGCGCGATCGGCGAGAAGGAGGAGCACGAGCGCTGCACGACCTTCCTGCGCGACTCCTCCGAGACCGCGGCGGAGACGCTGCGCTGACCCGACCGTGGGGCCGGGCCCGGCGGGCGCAGGTGCAGGCCTGCGCCCGCCGGGTGGCATGCCGCAGGTGCAGGCCTGCACCCGCCGGGGCGGCGTGCCGCCGGCTGCACCGGCCGTGAGCCGGGCCTCCGGGCCCGGGACACCCGCCGTGAACGGGGGTGCGGCCCTGCGGCACCGTGCCGCAACCGTGCCGTCGCCGAGGGCCGGGGCCCGCGGCCCGGACGACCGGGGGCGCAGGTCAGCAGCCCGGTACGATCCCACGTCGTACTGCTCTTTCGCGTCTTTCGCGCATTCACAGCCGGTGCAGAGGCCCCCACACACCCTCTCCCCCCAAACGCCGGCCGGACACAGGGGGAGAGGTCTGTCGTGGGCCAGCGTGCCGCCGCCCGCCAGGGACGCAGCCGCAGACGGAGCCGTCGGAGTACGGGTCGGCGCCGTCCGACCGGACCGATAGTCCTGCTGGGCATCTGTCTTGCCCTCATGTCCGTGGGCGCGGGAGCCGCGCTCGCACACTGGCGCGGGGCCCCGCCCGCCGGGACCGCGGCCGGCGCTCCCGAGCCCGAGGTCTCGCCACTGACGTCCGCCGACGCGGGCGGCTCACCGCCGCCGTCGGAGAGTCCCAGGAGCTCGGCGAAGCCGAAGCCCGAGCCCGAGCCGTCACCGTCCCCCTCCCCGTCGAAGAGCAGGACGCCGGTCGTCCCCGCCTCCGGCCCCGGGACGTTCACCGTGGCGCAGGCCGGCGGCGAGGCGACCGGCGGTAGCGGCACGCTGCGCCGCTACCGGGTCGAGGTCGAGGACGGCATCGACGTCTCCGCACGGCAGGCCGCCGCCGAGATCCAGCAGATCCTCGCCCACCCGCGCGGCTGGCCGCAGGCGGCCGGGGCCGCTTCCAGCTCGTCTCGTCGGACGCCGACTTCGTGATCAGGATCGCGACCCCCGCCACCGCGGACAAGCTCTGCCTCGCCGTGGGTCTCGACACCGGCGGTGAACTGAACTGCGAGACCGTCGAGGATGTCGTGGTGAACCTGAAGCGCCGGCTGCTCGGCTCGCCCACCTTCGCCGGGACGCCCGCCGAGTACCGTCATCTGATCATCAACGACGAGGTCGGTCACGAGATCGGCATCCGGCAGCACCTGGGCTGCCCGGGCCCCGGCCGGCCCGCGCCGGTGATGATGCAGCAGATCAAGGGCCTGAACGGATGCGTCTCCAACGCCTGGCCGTACGACGACGAGGGGACCTATCTCACCGGTCCGCCCGCATGAACTTCTGTTTATGATGCCGGTGGGGACCGGGGCCCACACCGGAACAGGAAGGGGCGGACCGCTACCCGGATCGTCGAGGAGACAGCGATGTCACATGACGCCGCCCCGAATCTGGACTTCGCGGGCACCACGCCGTACGAGGACTACGTCCAGGCGGACGTCCTCACCCACCTCCAGCATCCGCGGTCGGACGACCCCGGCGAGATGGTCTTCCTGGTCACCACCCAGGTCATGGAGCTGTGGTTCACCGTCGTCGTCCACGAGTGGGAGACCGCCGCACGCGCCCTGCGCGAGGACCGGATCCCCGTTGCGATGGACGCGCTGAAGCGGTCACTGCGCGAGCTGGAGGCGCTCAACGCCTCGTGGAAGCCGATCGCCAACCTGACGCCCGCGCAGTTCAACGCCTACCGTGACGCCCTCGGCGAGGGCTCCGGCTTCCAGTCCGCGATGTACCGGCGGATGGAGTTCCTGCTCGGCGACAAGTCCGCGTCCATGCTCGTACCGCACCGTGGCGCCGCGCGCGTCCACGCAGAGCTGGAGAAGGCGCTGCACGAGCCGAGCCTCTACGACGAGGTGCTGCGGCTCCTCGCACGGCGTGGGTACGCGGTGCCGGCCGAGGTGCTGGAGCGGGACCTGTCGCAGAAGTACGAACCGTCGGAGGCGGTCGAGCAGGTCTGGGCCGAGGTGTACTCGGGCGACCAGGAGACCGAACTCGTACGGCTCGGCGAGGCGCTCACCGACGTCGGCGAGCTCGTGTGGCGATGGCGCAACGACCACCTCGTGGCGACCCGGCGGGCCATGGGCTCCAAGGTCGGCACCGGCGGCTCCGCCGGTGTGGCCTGGCTCGAGAAGCGCGCCGGGAAGAACGTCTTCCCCGAGCTGTGGACGGCGCGCAGCCATGTCTGAGTCCCTGGCCCGGAAGGCCGCGGCGCTCGACGCCGCAGACGAACTCGCCGGTGCGCGAAAGCTGTTCACCCTCGACGACACGGTCTACCTCGACGGCAACTCGCTCGGCGCGCTGCCCGCGCACGTCCCCGAGCGGGTCGCCGACGTCGTGAACCGCCAGTGGGGGCAGCTGCGCATCCGCTCCTGGACCGAGGGCGACTGGTGGACCGCGCCCGAGCGGATCGGCGACCGGATAGCGCCCCTGGTGGGCGCGGCGACCGGGCAGATCGTGGTCGGCGACTCCACCAGCGTCAACGTCTTCAAGGCCGTCGTCGGTGCGGTACGGCTCGTCGACGACCCTGCCCGTACGGACATCCTGGTCGACGCGACGACGTTCCCCACCGACGGGTACATCGCGTCCTCCGCCGCCCGGATGACCGGTCACCGGATCGTGCCCGTCGACCCGTCGGACCTCGCGTCGGCGCTCGGCCCGGCCACGGCCGTGGTGCTCCTCAACCACGTCGACTACCGCTCCGGCCGGCTCCACGACCTGCCCGGTCTCACGGCGGCGATCCAGGACACGGGCGCCCTCGCGGTCTGGGACCTGTGCCACAGCGCGGGCGCGCTGCCGGTCGGTCTCGACGCGCACGGCGTCGACCTCGCCGTCGGCTGCACCTACAAGTACCTGAACGGCGGGCCCGGTTCGCCCGCGTACCTGTACGTCGCCGAGCGGCATCAGGCGTCCTTCGACTCGCCCCTGCCCGGGTGGACGTCGCACGCCGACCCGTTCGCGATGACACCAGGCTACGAGGCGGCCGCCGGGTCGACCCGCGGCCGGGTCGGCACGCCCGACATCCTGTCCATGCTCGCCCTCGAGGCGGCGCTGGACGTCTGGGACGGGATCGCGATCGAGGCCGTGCGGGCCAAGAGCCTGGCGCTGACGGACTTCTTCCTGGAGTGCGTCGAGGCGTACGTCCCGGCGGGCCGGGTCACGTCCCTGACCCCGGCGGACCACGCCGCCCGCGGCAGCCAGGTCGCCCTGCGGTGCGGGGACGCGCCGCGGGTCATGGAGGAGCTCATCGCCCGGGGCGTCGTGGGGGACCTGCGGCGGCCGGACGTGCTGCGGTTCGGATTCACGCCGCTGTACGTGGGGTTCGCGGACACGGAACGCGCGGCGCGGGTCCTGGCGGACGTGCTGTAGCCCTGCGGGTCCGGGCCGGGCCGGGCCGGCCCGGACCGCTGCGCGGAGCCGTTCCCCACCCCGCCCCTTCCCGAACCGGGGGCTCCGTCCCCGGACCCCCGCGCCTCAATCGCCGGCGAGGCTGGAGAATCCAGCCCGCCCGGCGATTGAGGGCCCGCGCGAAGCGCGGTACGGGGTCCGGGGCTTGCCCCGGAACGGCCGGGCCCGCCGCCTCGCGGTCCGGGCTGGTAGCGTCCGCGCTGGTCAGGTGGAACAGGCCACCACCGCGGGACTGTTGGAGCAGCGCATGCCGGACCCCGTCGCCCGTGACGCCGCCGAGGAAGCGTCGGCGATGTCGCATCCCGCCGTCGCGCCGGACGCATCCGCCGCGTACGGGGAGCACCCCGACCAGGTCGTCGACTTCTACGCGCCCCAAAGCGCGCACGCCACCGTGCCGCTGGTGGTCGTGCTGCACGGCGGGGCGTGGCGGGCGCCGTACGACCGGCGGCATGTGACGCCGTTCGCCGACTTCCTGGCGCGCCGCGGCCTGGCCGTCGCCAACGTCGAGTACCGGCGCGGCCGGGACATCCCGCAGCAGCGCGGCGAGGCGGGCCCGGTCGCCGGGCGGTGGCCGGAGACGTTCGACGACGTGGCCGCCGCGCTCGACGCGCTGCCGGACCTGGTGCGCGAGGCGCTGCCGCAGGCGGACCCGCGGCGGATCGTGGTGACCGGGCACTCCGCGGGCGGCCATCTCGCGCTGTGGGCGGCCGCCCGGCACGTGCTGCCGGCCGGCTCGCCGTGGCGGCTGGCCGCGCCGCCCCCGCTGCGCGGCGTCGTCGCGCTCGCGCCGGTCGCGGACTTCGGCGTGGCGGTGGAGCTCGGCGTGTGCGGCGGCGCGGTGCGGCAACTGCTGGGCGGTGAGGCGCAGTACGAGGAGCGGGCCGCGCACGCCGACCCGGCCGCGTTGCTGCCGACGGGCATCGCCACGGCCGTGGTGCAGGGCCGTACGGACATCGTCGTGCCGCAGGCGGTCGCGGAGGCGTACGTCGACGCTGCCGCGAAGGCGGGCGAGACGGTCGGGTGGACGCTGCTGGAGGACGTCGGGCACTTCCCGCTGATCGACCCGGCGGCTGACGCCTGCGCGGTGGTCGCGGAGGAGATCGCCCAACTCGCCTGGTGACGACCGGGGATCGCGGACAAAAGCTGACCGCAAGGCTTCGTACGTTCTTCCCATGACGAATCTCGTGACCGGAGCAACCGGAACCGTCGGCCGCCAGGTGGTGGCGGAGCTTCTGCGCCGTGGACAGTCCGTCCGCGCCCTGACCCGCGACCCCGCGAAGGCCGACTTCCCCGAAGGCGTCGAGGTCGTGCGGGGCGACCTCACCGACGCCGAGAGCCTGGCCCCCGCCCTGGAGGGCGTCACCGGCCTGCACCTGATCACCTTCGGTGGTCCGTATTTCGCCCCGCTGGAGACGGGGCCGCGCATCACCGCGCTGGCGAAGGCCGCCGGCGTGCGACGTGTCACCGTGCTGCACGGCGGCGGCCCGAGCCAGCTCGAGGACGCGGTCCGCGAGAGCGACCTCGCCTGGACGGTGCTGATGCCGGTCGAGTTCATGGCGAACGCCCTCGAGTGGGCGGACGCGATCCGCGCCGACGGCGAGGTGCGTGAGCCGTTCGCGGGCCGGCTGAGTGCCATGGTGCACGAGGCCGACATCGGCGCCGTCGCGGCCGTCGCCCTGACCGAGGACGGGCACGGCGGGCAGGAGTACGTGATCACGGGCCCGCAGGTGCTGACCCTTGAGGACAAGGTCGCCGCGCTGTCCGCCGCCCGGGGCCGGAAGATCCGGCTCGTCGAACTGAGCGAGCAGCAGGCGGTCGAGCAGTGGAGGGCCGCGGGGCAGCCGGAGGACGTCATCGGCTTCCTGCTGGAGGCGTACGGCAACACCCCGCCCGTCGGCCGTACCGTCGTCGACACCGTGGAGAAGGTCACCGGCCGGCCGGCCCGGACCTTCGCCGAGTGGGCCGAGGAGCACGCGGACGCGTTCCGGGCCTGACGCGGACGGGACGCGGTACCGGTACGGGTACGGGCACGTTCCTCGGGAGGCGGCCCTGCCCGTACCCGTCATAGCTGAGAGCCAGGCGGCGGTCTTCGCCCACGAGCCGGGTCCGGTGTGTCCCGCCGGCTACTGAAACCCCGGGCCCCACCAGGTAGTACTCAAGGCGGAGGCCCCAGGATCCGCAGTGATGCTGACGACCGGGGCCCTGCCGCCCGCTTACCTTCATTACGTGACCCAGAAGACCCGCAGCCCCGAATACGACCTGGCCCAAGGAGCACTCAGCGGCCTCCGCCAGGACCTCTTCCACGACGCGTTCGCCTACGGGCCGCTGCCGCCGCTGAGCGCCGAAGGGCCGCTGGTCCGCCGGCTGCCGGGCGAGCGGATACGCCGGGGCGCGGTGTGGCTGCCGCACGCCGTGGTGCTGTTCCTCGCCCTGTGCACCCTGCTGCTCGCCTACGCCGACGACGAGGGCGGCCTCGCCTTCGTCATCGGCGGCTTCGTCCCCGCGGTGGCGGTCGCGATGACCCTGGTCAGGCCCGTGGGCGCCTGGTGGGTGTCGATCGCGAGCACTCCCTTCGTGGCGGTGCTGGGCTCCTGGGACGACTGGCCCTGGGCGCCCGCCGGGTTCCTGTCCCACCTGACCGTGCTGGTCGTCGTGGCCCTGCGGACCCGCCCCCGGACGGCCGCCTGGATGTGGCTGATCACCGCGGCGTACGGGATGTTCGCCGACACCGTGATCAGCCGCGGCTACGGCCCCGGCGCCGCGCCCATGCTGTTCACCTCCGCGGTCCTGCTGCTCATGGTGAGCATGATCCTGGTCCGGCGTGAGGCGAAGCAGGAGGTCGCAGCCCAGCAGACGGTCACCGCCACCGAACGCGACCGGCGCACCCTGCTGGAGGAGCGCACGACCATCGCACGCGAACTGCACGACGTGGTCGCCCACCACATGTCGGTCGTCGCCATCCAGGCGGAGGCCGCGCCCTACCGGGTGGAGAACCCGCCGGAGGAACTGGAGAAGGCGTTCGCCACGATCCGGGAGAACGCGGTGGCCGCGCTGACCGAGCTGCGCCGCATCCTCGGCGTCGTACGCGCGGAGGACTACCAGGCGCCCGACGCCCCGCAGCCGGTCCTCGCCGACCTCGACCATCTGCTGTCCAACGTCCGCGAGGCAGGTCTCGAGACCGAGAAGACGATCACCGGCGCGGTGCGTGAACTGCCGCAGGGCGTGGAGCTGTCCGCGTACCGGATCATCCAGGAGGCGCTCAGCAACGCGCTGCGCCACGCGCCGGGCTCCGCCGCCAAGGTCGAGATCTCGTACGTGCTCGGCGGCCTGGGGCTGCGGATCGTCAACACCGCACCTCAGGGGCTGGTCAAACCGTCGCCCGGCGCGGGTCACGGCATCACGGGGATGCGGGAGCGTGTGACGATGCTGAACGGCGACATGACCGCCGAGCCGACGGAGGACGGCGGGTACGCGGTCACCGCGTTCATCCCCGTCGCCGCCCCCACCGCCGCCGCCGAGGAGACGTCATGACGATCCGGGTCCTCATCGTCGACGACCAGATAATGGTCCGCGAGGGTTTCTCCGTCCTGCTGAACGCCATGCCCGACATCGAGGTCATCGGCGAGGCGGTCAACGGCCGCGAGGCCGTCACCAAGGTCGCCGAGCTCGCGCCCGACGTCGTCCTGATGGACATCCGCATGCCGGAGCTGAACGGCATCGAGGCGACCCGCGAGATCGTCGCCGCGCACGCCGAGTCGAAGGTGCTGGTGCTCACCACCTTCGACCTGGACGAGTACGTGTACCAGGCGCTGCGCGCGGGGGCCTCCGGGTTCCTGCTGAAGGACGCCTCCGCCCGGCAGCTCGCCGACGGGGTACGGGTGGTCGCGGCCGGCGAGGCGCTGCTCGCGCCCACGGTCACCCGCCGCCTGATCACCGAGTTCTCCAAGCTCTCCGACACCCCGCGCCCCGCCGCGATGACGCAGGTCGCCGATCTGACGGAGCGCGAGACGGAGGTCCTGGTCCTGATCGCGCAGGGCCTGTCGAACGCGGAGATCGCCTCGCACCTGGTGGTTGCGGAGTCGACCATCAAGACGCATGTCAGCCGGGTCCTGGTGAAGCTCGGTCTCCGCGACCGGACGCAGGCGGCGGTGTTCGCGTACGAGGCGAGGCTGGTCACACCCGGGTAGCGGGGGCTAGCGTCCGGACATGGACGCTTCGGCCGACGTGCCCTTCGAACCCTGGTCGCCCTCGTTCGTCGCCGACCCGTACCCGGCCTTCGCCGAGCTGCGGGCGCGGGGGCGGGTGCACTGGTACGAGCCGACGCGGCAGTTCCTCGTACCCCACCACGCGGACGTGTCGGCGCTGCTGCGGGACCGGCGGCTGGGGCGGACGTATCTGCACCGCTTCACCCACGAGGAGTTCGGCCGCACTCCGCCGCCCGCCGCGCACGAGCCGTTCCACACCCTCAACGACCACGGGCTGCTGGATCTGGAGGCCCCCGACCACACCCGGATCCGCCGCCTGGTGACGAAGGCGTTCACCCCGCGGACCGTGCAGGCGCTCGAACCGGTCGTGCGGCGGCTGGCGGCCGGCCTGGTCGCCGACTTCAAGAAGGCGGGCGGAGGCGACCTCCTCGCGGAGGTGGCCGAGCCCCTGCCGGTGGCCGTGATCGCGGAGATGCTGGGCATCCCGGAGGCCGACCGCCCGCTGCTGCGGCCCTGGTCCGCGGACATCTGCGGCATGTACGAGCTGAACCCGCCGCAGGAGACGGCGGCGCGGGCGGTACGGGCGTCCCTCGAATTCAGCGCGTATCTGAGGGAGTTGATCGCGGTACGGCGTGCGGATCCGGGCGAGGACCTCATCTCCGCGCTGATCGCCGCGCACGAGGAAGGTGACCGGCTCAGCGAGCAGGAGATGATCTCCACGTGCGTGCTGCTGCTGAACGCGGGGCACGAGGCGACGGTCAACACCACGGCGGGCGGATGGTGGACGCTCTTCCGCCACCCCGAGCAGCTGGCCGCGCTGAGGGCGGACCACTCGCTGCTGTCCACAGCTGTGGAAGAACTCATGCGGTACGACACCCCGCTCCAGCTCTTCGAGCGCTGGGTGCTCGACGACATCGAGATCGACGGCACGGTCGTACCGCGCGGCTCCGAACTGGCCCTCCTCTTCGGCTCCGCGAACCGCGACGGCACCCGCTTCGACCGCCCCGACACCCTCGACATCACCCGGCAGGACAACCCGCACGTGAGCTTCGGTGCGGGCATCCACTACTGCCTGGGCGCGCCGCTGGCCCGCATCGAACTGGCGGCGTCCTTCGGCGAGCTGCTGCGGGAGGCACCGGGGATGCGGCTGCTGGAGGAACCGCGGTGGAAGCGGGGCTTCGTCATCCGGGGGCTGGAGGAGCTCCGCGTCGAGCTGTGACGGGCGTCGCGGCACGGCGGGAGCGGGGCCTGTCCCCCTACCCGCCCCTTCCCGAAACCGGGCTCCGCCCGGACCCGTTTCCGGGGGCTCCGCCCCCGGGCCCCCGCGCCTCAAACGCCGTCGGGGCTGGAACTTGCCGGTCTCTGGGTGCGGCGGGACTGAATTTCGCGGAGCGAAATCAGCCCGTCCGGCGTTTGAGGACACCGCGCGGAGCGCGGTACCGGGGTCCGGGGCTTGCCCCCGATTCGGGAAGGGGCGGGTAGGAGAAAGGCCCGCCGCAGGCGCCACCCGCCCGCGCCCGCAACGCACCGCGCCTGACGCCCCCGCGCCCGCAACGCACCGCGCCTGACGCACCCGCACCCGCAACGCCCCCGCGCCCGCGCCCGCAACGCACCGCGCCTGACGCACCCGCACCCGCAACGCCCCCGCGCCCGCGCCCGCAACGCACCGCGCCTGACGCACCCGCACCCGCAACGCCCCCGCGCCCGCGCCCGCAACGCACCGCGCCTGACGCACCCGCACCCGCAACGCCCCCGCGCCCGCGCCCGCAACGCACCGCGCCTGACGCACCCGCACCCGCAACGCCCCCGCGCCCGCGCCCGCAACGCACCGCGCCTGACGCACCCGCACCCGCAACGCCCCCGCGCCCGCGCCCGCAACGCACCGCGCCTGACGCACCCGCACCCGCAACGCCCCCGCGCCCGCAACGCACCGCGCCCGCCCGCTACTTCGTCTCCAGGTCCCGACTTCGGAACCCCTCCAGGCCGACCCACACCAGCCCCGCCGCCAGCAGCGTCAGGACCGCCATCGGCGTCCAGCTCATCTCCGCCGCCGGCAGCTGCGGCACATGCCCGAACGGCGAGATGTTGTTCATCCAAGCGGGGAACTGCAGCAGCCGCCCCAGGTACCCGACCACGAACGCGTACACCGGCACGATCCACGCCGCCGCACTCGCCCGCGGGAACCAGCCGAAGAGCACCACCGCGACCCCGACCGTGACCCACAGGGCCGGCGCGTACGCCAGGGCCGCGCCCAGCAGTGCGAGGAACAGTCCGCCGTCGGAGGCCGAGGCCGCCCCGGAGAGACCGAAACCGAGCCCTGCCAGCACCAGCAGTGCCGTGCCGCCGGTCATGGCCACGGCCAGGTGGCTGCCCACCCACCGGGTGCGGGACAGACCCGTCGCGAGCAGCGGCTCCGCCCGGCCCCCGGTCTCCTCGGACCGTGGCCGCAGCGCCGCCATCACGACGTACACCGACGCCACCACCGCGATGATGATCATCACCATCGAGGCGAACGACTCCGCCATCGTGGCGCCGCCGATCTCCTCCAGCGCCTCCTGGATCTGGTCGATGTTCTTCAGCATGTCCTCGGCGTCGCCGAGGATCGACCCGTACATCGCGCCCATCAGGAAGAGCCCGGCGCCGAAGCCGATGAGCATGCCGCGGTGCAGCCGCAGGGCGAAGCCCAGCGGACGGCTCAGGGCGTCGGACGCCACCGGGCTGCCGAGCCGCGAGGCGCGCAGGCCCGCGCCGACGTCCCGCCGGGTCGACAGGACGAAGCCCGCGGCGGCGCAGAGCCCGGCGAGCAGCAGGCACAGCAGCAGCGGCCACCAGCGGTTGTCGACGTAGGCGTACGTGCGTTGCGCCCAGCCGATCGGGGACAGCCAGGACAGCGCGTCGTTGCCGCCCGCGTCGCCGGCGGCGCGCAGCACATAGGCGATGCCGATGACGGCAAGCGCCATGCCGGAAGCGCCACGGGTGTGCGCGGTGATCTGCAAGGTGACGGCGGCGACGGCGGCGAAGGTCAGGCCCACGGCCGCGTGGGCGAAGCCGTAGAGCAGCGAGCCGCCGCCGTCGATGCCGTCGATGCCCAGTCCGCCGAGGCCGACGGCCAGCAGCAGGGCGAGCACGACGTTGGCGACGGCCGCGACGGTCAGCGCGGCCGCCAGGTGGGCGTGCCGTCCGACGGCGGCGGAGCGCACCAGTTCGGCGCGGCCCGTCTCCTCCTCGTCGCGGGTGTGCCGGGCGACGATCAGGACGCTCATCAGCGCGACCATGACGGCCATGAAGCCGAGCATCTGGTGGCCCAGCATGGCGCCGAAGTTGTAGTCGTCCAGATAGTGCCGGGGGCCGGTCATGGCGAGCCCGGCCGGGCTGTCCATGGTGGTGACGACCGAGGCGCGGTCCTCGGGATCGGCGTACAGCGTCTTGTAGTTGTTCGCCGTGGAGACCGTGCCGAGGAACAGCGCGACGATCCAGACGGGGAGCCGGACGCGGTCCCTGCGCAGGTCGAAACGGATCAGTGTGCCGGTTCCGGCCAGCGCGCCGCCGCCCGTGCGGGACCCGGCGGGTGCGGGTGCCTTGGTCGCGGTGGCGGTGCTCATCGGGTGCCTCCGTCGGCGGCGGCGCCCGTGCGTCCGTTGCCGGCGAGCTCGTCGCCGTAGTGCCGCAGCATCAGCTCTTCGAGCGTCGGCGGGTGGCTGATGAGGCTGCGGACGCCGAACTCGGAGAGCCGGCGGATCGCCCCGTCGAGCTGGTCGCCGTCCACGGCGAACCGCACCCGGCCGTCGTCGGTCCGTACCTCGTGGACGCCGGGCAGTCCGTCCAGTCCGGTGACCGGGCGGGTGGTCTCCGCCTCGACGGTCGTACGGGTGAGGTGCCGCATCTCGATCAGCGTCCCGGACTGCACGACCCGGCCGAGCCGGATGATGCTGACCCGGTCGGCGAGCTTCTCGACCTGGGCCAGGATGTGGCTGGACAGCAGGACGGTCTTGCCCGCGGCCTTCGCCTCCGTGATGACGTCCTGGAAGACGACCTCCATCAGCGGGTCGAGTCCGGCGGTCGGCTCGTCGAGGAGCAGCAGCTCCGCGTCGGACGCGAGGGCGGCGACGATGGCGACCTTCTGCCGGTTGCCCTTGGAGTAGGCCCGGCCCTTCTTGGTCGGGTCGAGGTCGAAGCGCTCGACGAGTTCGTCGCGGCGCCGCTTGTCGATGCCGCCGCGCAGCCGGGAGAGCAGGTCGATGGCCTCGCCGCCGGTGAGGCTCGGCCACAGTTCGACGTCACCGGGGACGTAGGCGAGGCGCCGGTGCAGTTCGACGGCGTCGTGCCAGGGATCCTTGCCGAGCAGCTGAGCCGCGCCCGAGTCGGCGCGCAGCAGCCCGAGCAGGACGCGGATCGTGGTCGACTTCCCGGCGCCGTTGGGCCCGAGGAAGCCGTGGACCTCACCGGCCCGGACCGTGAGGTCGAGACCGTCCAGCGCACGTGTCCGCCCGAACGACTTGTGGAGTCCGGAGACGGTGATTGCCTTCGTCATGTTTCAGAACGTACGCTCACTTCACAAATTTGTGAAGTTAGGAAGCGTATAAACTGGAGACGGAGCCGTGAACAGGGGAGATGATCCGGTGGTGACTGAACAGGCCGCGCCAGCGCAGCAGCCGCGTGACGAGGACGCGGTGTCGGCCTTCGTGGAGCGTTTCGCCGCCCAGCTCGTGGAGGCGGGCATGCCCCGGATGCCGTCCCGGGTCTTCGCCGCCCTCCTGGCTTCCGACGCCGGCGTCATGACCTCGGCGGAGCTGGGCGACGCGCTCCAGGTCAGCCCCGCCGCCGTGTCCGGCGCGATCCGCTATCTCGCCCAGGTCAACATGGTCACCCGCGAACGGGAGCCGGGCTCGCGCCGCGAGCGCTACCGCGTGCACAGCAACCAGTGGTACGAGGCGCTGACCAACCGCGACCAGATCCTCAAGCGCTGGGAGGGCACCCTGCGCGACGGCGTGGCGAGCCTCGGCCCCGAGACGGGGGCCGGCCGCAGGATGTCCGAGACGCTGGAGTTCTTCCAGTTCCTCGAGAAGGAGCTCGCATCCCTCATGGAACGCTGGCGCGAACACCGCGACCGCCTCTACGGCGACTCCTGACCCACCCCCGCCGACCCCACTGCCGGCCAGGGTGCACCCCGCAGATCGGCCCGGCCCGCCCAAGGGCCCCGCTCATCGTTTCGTGAGGTCGACAACCCGTGCCGCCGGAGGCACCGGCTCAGCCGGGCGACGACGGCGCGTCCACCAGCGGATCGCGCCGCCGATCAGTGAGACGGGAACGAGCACGAGGCCCGTCAGTCCCGCGGCCTCGACCACGTGGTTGGCGCGAGTGCCTTCCCAGTCGGCGTTGTAGAGGTCGCCCTTCCAGGGGCCGTACGACACGACGAAGCCCGTCTCCCAGTCGTCCAGCAGTGGACCGCGGTCCGGATCGCAGTGGTACGGGCCGGTCCGCTCGTGCCCGTCGAACGGGTCGGTCCAGCGGACGACGCAGTGGCCGTCGGCCTCCTCGCTCAGCACGGTGAGGTCGATCTGCGGATCACCGGCCGATGCCTCCGTGCCGGCGATGCCGAGTCCGAGGCAGAGCAGCGCCGCCGCCAGTGTCCAGCGGAACGCCCCACGTTCACTGCGGACCTTTCCGGTGGTGGGAGCCGCGGAGCCGGCGCCCGCGTGCTGCGGCTGCCGCGGTCTCCGGCGGCCCGCGAGCCCCAGCGCCTCGGCCTGCCGGACGAGGCAGGCGGGTTCGTTTCCCGCGGACGGGCTTGGCCCAGATCAGATGCTCGCCCCCGGGCGGGGCGAGGACACCGGCCCGGCCCGGTTCGCCGGCCCACCAGAGCTCACCCGCAGGGCCCGGATCGGCCAGTCCGTACCGCTGCTGCACGGCGACGACCTTGAGGGGCCACCGGTTGCCGCTGACCGGGTCGGTCAGCACGACGGTCGCAGCGTGCAGCGAACGCGGCACGGCGACGGCGGAGCAGGCCTGCCAAGGGCGGGAGGCGAGTGTGCGGCGCATCCTCCGCGAGAGGACCAGGGCGCCGAAGCCCACGGGGCACATCACGATGGCCACGCCCACCGCTCCGACGGCCAGGTCCTCGGCCGGCCCCTCCGGTGCGCCGGGCCCGAAGCCCAGGCCCAGCACGAGCAGGGCCGTGCTGGCGAGCGCCCATATGCCGGCCCGCTTCCGGTAGTCGTGCCAGGCGACCTCGGTCGCGATCAGGTCCGTCGCGACCCGTCTGCGGGTCCCGCTCACCGCACCTCCCCGTTCGTCGCGAGGAGACTATGCCACCGGCAGCGTCAGTCCCCAGGCCCCCGCGCGCACCGTCCACGTACGGGTACGGACCGGGCCCGTGACGTGTGCGTCCGCGCGGTAGCGGAAGTCCGGGCCGGAGACCGTGACCGACCGGGCGGTGGCGCGCAGCGGCTCCTGCTCCGTCCCGTGCCGTACGACGACCTCCGCGCTGCCGCCGAGCCCGGCGTGCACGGTCACGTCCTCCACCGGCCGGTCGAGGTCGGTCAGCAGGACGCCGTCCGCCTCGACCCGTAGCCGGTGCGTCCGGGCCGGAGCGGCCGCGGGGGCGGGGCGCACGAGCGTGCGGACCAGGGACCGGGCCGTCGTCCACACCGACACCGCCTCCGCCCGCGGGGCCCTGCGCGCCGCCGGGATCGTCAGGTCGCCCAGCACCACCCCGTCGCTCTCGTCCACCAGCAGGTCCAGCCGACGCGGGCTGCCGTCCAGCACGGCCCTGGCCGCCGCGACCGCCCCGGCGGGCACGCCGAGCGAGTGGGCGAGCCTCACCGAGGCGCCCACCGGGACCAGCGCGAGCACCCCGTCGCCCAGCCAGCGGTCACGGTGCAGCAGGGACACCGCGCGCAGCAGCGCCCGGTCGTCCCCCACCACCACCGGCCTGCGAGAACCCCTCCTGGCCAGGGCCCGGGCGAACTCCTCCGGACCCTGCGGGAAACAGATTTTCGCCTCCGACCCGCCGCACAGCACATCTTTCGCGATGCGCACGGACTCGCCGTCCAATCGGCGGGCGACCGGGTCGATGACCACCAGCAGCTGGTCGTGAGCCGACACCTCGGTCCTTCCTCGGGTAGCATCTTTGTGCAAGAGCCCCTTGCGCTATTGCGCCAGGGGCTTCGTCTATTCCGGGGCAACCTGTCCCAGGACTCAGGCACGGCTCCAGCCCCCTGACCTTGGTCTTGCCCCGCCCGGAAGGGGTGTACGCCTGTGCCCGCACTTGTGCTGCTCGGTGCTCAGTGGGGTGACGAAGGCAAGGGAAAGGCCACCGACCTGCTCGGTGGATCAGTCGACTATGTAGTGCGTTACCAGGGTGGCAACAACGCCGGCCACACGGTCGTCGTCGGCGACCAGAAGTATGCGCTGCATCTCCTCCCTTCCGGAATCCTCTCGCCCGGATGTACTCCGGTCATCGGTAACGGCGTCGTCGTGGACCCGGCGGTTCTGCTCTCCGAGCTGAGCGGGCTGAACGACCGCGGCGTGGACACGTCGAAGCTTCTGATCAGCGGAAACGCCCATCTGATCACCCCGTACAACGTCACCGTCGACAAGGTGACGGAACGGTTCCTGGGCAAGCGCAAGATCGGCACCACCGGCCGCGGCATCGGCCCGACGTACGCCGACAAGATCAACCGGGTCGGCATCCGCGTCCAGGACCTCTACGACGAGTCGATCCTGATGCAGAAGGTCGAGGCGGCCCTCGACACCAAGAACCAGCTCCTCACCAAGGTCTTCAACCGCCGCGCGATCGAGGCGGAGAAGATCGTCGAGGAGATGCTCCAGTACGCGGAGCAGATCCGGCCGTACGTCGCGGACACCACGCTGATCCTGAACAACGCCGTCGACGAGGGCAAGGTCGTCCTCTTCGAGGGCGGCCAGGGCACGCTCCTCGATGTCGACCACGGAACGTACCCGTTCGTGACGTCGAGCAACCCGACCGCGGGCGGCGCCTGCACCGGCGCCGGTGTGGGTCCGACGAAGATCAGCCGGGTCATCGGCATCCTCAAGGCGTACACCACGCGCGTCGGCGCGGGCCCGTTCCCGACGGAACTGTTCGACGAGGACGGCGAGGCGCTGCGCCGCATCGGCGGCGAGCGCGGTGTCACCACCGGCCGTGACCGCCGCTGCGGCTGGTTCGACGCGGTCATCGCCCGTTACGCGACCCGCGTCAACGGCCTGACCGACTTCTTCCTCACCAAGCTGGACGTGCTCACCGGCTGGGAGCAGATCCCGGTCTGCGTCGCCTACGAGATCGACGGCAAGCGCGTCGAGGAGCTGCCGTACTCGCAGACCGACTTCCACCACGCGAAGCCGGTGTACGAGATGCTGCCGGGCTGGTCCGAGGACATCACCAAGGCGAAGACCTTCGCCGATCTGCCGAAGAACGCGCAGGCGTACGTGAAGGCGCTGGAGGACATGTCCGGCGCCCCGATCTCGGCCATCGGCGTCGGCCCCGGCCGGACCGAGACGATCGAGATCAACTCGTTCCTGTGACCTGAACGTTTGCGTGGCCGGTGAGCGCTCGGCTCACCGGCCACGCGCGCGTGCGGGCGGCGAGTGGCCGAAGTGCTGTGCCGCGCCGCGGGAAAAGCCGTGATCAAGCCGAACTTGAGCCGAACTTCGCGGAAATGTCCTCCGCCGAGCGGAGGGTTCAG
The DNA here is from genome assembly GCF_025854275.1 of Streptomyces peucetius. NCBI lineage: Bacteria > Bacillati > Actinomycetota > Actinomycetes > Kitasatosporales > Streptomycetaceae > Streptomyces > Streptomyces peucetius. The sequence goes on from NZ_CP107567.1 coordinate 4,272,921, forward strand.
CGTCGCGAGAAGAGGCCGGACTCGCGGTAACAGGCCCCAACTGCCTGCTGATACCAGGTACTTGACCCCCGTCGTCGGCTGGTGGCGTTGACGTGGAGATTCGGCCATGGAATGGTGAGCGCGACAAGTCGGGGGGCAACAGTCGAAGTTCACGTACGCACCCTGCCTTGCCTTTGCAGGAATGAGCATCACGCGGGTGATCTCCGTCGCGTGAACCGTGACGGAATCCACCGCCACACTCATTGGGGATTCACCGGAGGCAAGGTGTTTGGCATAAACCTGCCACATCTCGCCGCTGATGTGAGGCTGAAGTGAGACGGGGATATGCTATTCACCATTCTTGGACCGCTCACGGTTCGGGGAGGCGCTGAGATCTGCTCGGGCATCCGCCGCGCGATTCTCACCGCTTTTCTCCTGCGGACCGGACAACCCATCGGGGTCACCGGACTTGCGGACCTGTTGTGGGACGAGCCACCGACCTCCGCCACGGCAAATATCCGCAGCCATCTCACGGGCCTGCGACGTGACCTCGACGAAGCCGAACCGGGCCTGAGCGGAAGGCTGAAGACCTACCGCGGCGTCCAGAGCGGCTACGGTCTCCAGATTCTCCCCGACGAATTCGACGTACCGAAATTCACCCTGGGAGCACGAAAGGGCCGGACCCTTCTCCTGCGGGGCGACGTCGAACCCGCCATCGCCGAACTCGAACAGGCCGTGGCCCTGTGGCGGGGCACGTTCGGGCAGGACCTGCCCTCGACACGATGGTTCGACGCCCATGTCACCGGCCTGAACAACGCCCGGTTCGACGCGTACCAGGACCTTTTCACCGCCTGCGTCCTCGCCGGCCGCACCGGGGCGCTCTCCTACCGGATCGAGAGCGTTCTCGCCGAGGCGCCCTACCGGCAGCGCCTGTGGGAACTCCTGGCCGCGGTCCACTGCATCGACGGCGACGCCGCCGGCGCCCTGTGCGTGATCAAGCGCTGCCAGGCGATGTTCGCCGACGACCTGGGCCTCGACCTGCCGCCCCATGTCGACGCCATGCGGGACGCCGCTCTCAGATGGGACCGCGACCAGGCCATGCGCCTCGTCGCGGGGCACCTGCTGTCGGCCGGCAGCGGTGGCCGACAGGGCATCACGGTCCCTCTGCAGGGACGTTCCTAGCGGGCAGCGGCCCCGGAGCAAGGGCGCCCCGTGGACGGAGGCGCCCTTCGGGTACGACGCCCTCACACGTCCCGGCGCCGTACCGCCAGATACCCCGCGGTCACCGAGACGGCGGTCCACGCCACCAGCACCGCCATGCCGCTCCAGGCGGTGAGCACGGTGTTGTCCGGCTGCTCCCTGAACAGGACGATCCCGCCCGCCACGTCCGGCAGGAACTGCGCAGCCTTCCGGACGCCGGGAATGTTGTTGAGGATCGTCGAGATCATGAAGAAGAGCGGCAGCAGGATGCTCATGGTGAGCGCGGAGCTGCGCAGCACGGTCGCGAGCCCCATCGAGAACAGACAGAGCAGCGTCGTGTAGAGCACCGCTCCGGCCATCCCCCTCAGCACCCCGTCGTCCAGGAGGGAGACGCTCTGCGGACCGCCCATCGCCATCTGAGTGGTGAAGAAGCTGACGCCCACGACGACGACGGAGGCGGCACACGCGGTCGCACCACCGGTGAGCAGCTTCGCCCCGTAGAAGACACCGCGTCTCGGCACGGCGGCGAGCGAGCTGCGGATCGTCCCCGTCGAGAACTCGCTGGTCACGATGAGCACGCCGAACACGACGAGCGCGGTCAGCCCGAGCCGGAGCCCGCTGAAGCCGGTGGAGACGGGATCGAACCCCGCCTTGGCCTCCGCGCTCATGTCCCCGTACGCGCCCCTCATGAAGTACCCCGTGAGCAGGGCGACGGCCACGCTCAGCAGGAGATAGGCGGCGAGGCTCCACACGGTGGACCGCAGGGTCCGGATCTTCGTCCACTCGAAGGTCATGGCCGCACTGGTGTCCGCCATCGTCACCGCACCTCCTGCTTCGCCCGGTAGTCCACCGCGTCGGCCGTCAGCCCCATGAACGCCTCCTCCAGAGAAGCAACTTGGGGACTGATCTCGTACACCGTCACCTGGTTGGCGGCGATCAGGGAGCCGACCGTCTCCAGGGTCGTGCCGACGGCCTCGATCACTCCCTCGGGCCCGTCGTCCGCCCGGATGCCCCCGGCGGCCAGCACATCGCGCATCCGCTCCGGTTCAGGGGTGCGGATCAGGATGTACGAGCGGGAGTTGCGGGCCACGAAGTCCTCCACGGACGTGTCCGCGAGCAGCCGCCCGCGCCCGATCACGATGAGGTGATCGGCGGTCAGCGCCATCTCGCTCATCAGATGGCTGGAGACGAAGACCGTGCGGCCCTCGCCCGCCAGATGCCTCATCAGGCCGCGGATCCACAGGATCCCTTCGGGGTCGAGGCCGTTGACCGGCTCGTCGAGCAGCAGCACCTGCGCGTCGCCCAGCAGCGCGGCGGCGACGCCGGCGCGCTGCGCCATCCCGAGCGAGAGACCCTTGGCCCGCTTGTGTGCCACGTCGGCCAGTCCGACGGTCTCGAGGACCTCGCCGACCCGCTCGTCGGGAATGCGGTTGCTGCGGGCCAGTCCCAGCAGATGCCCGTGGACCGTACGCCCGCCGTGCATCGCCCGGGCTTCCAGGAGCGCACCGACCGTGCACAGGGGGCGGGACAGTTCGTCGTAGCGTCTGCCCCCGATGAGGGCCCGGCCGGAGGTGGGCCGGTCCAGACCGAGCAGGGCGCGCATCGTGGTGGACTTCCCGGCTCCGTTGGGGCCGAGGAAGCCGGTGACCCGGCCCGGCTCGACGCGGAAGGAGAGGCCGTCGAGCGCGAGGGTCGAGCCGTAGCGTTTGGTCAGTTGCTGTACCTCGATCACGAGGGCACTCCGTTCAGGATCTTCAGCAGATCCCGGGCAGCGGCCTGAGGGCCGTGCACCAGCCCGACACCGGTGGCGTTCAGCACCACCTCGTCGACACCGGCGGCCCGGTACTCGTCCAGCCTCTTGTGGATCTCCTCCTCGGTCCCGTACAGGAACACGCCGCCGTCGACGAGCTTGACGGCGTCCTCGGGGCTCGGCTCGCCGGACACCGCGATTCCGGCCTTGCGCAGGGTGTCCTGGTAGTGCGGGAGCTGGATGTGGGAACCGCAGGCGGCGGCCGCCAGGTCGGTGACACTGCGGTCCGGTCCGGACAGCGCGACGGGCACGATGGCCGTGATCCTCGCCGGATCGTCCAGCGTGCGGTCGGCGCTGCGGACGGCCGGGATCAGGGTGTCGCCCACGTACTGCGCCGACCCCATCCAGGTGATGGCCACATCGGCGACCTCTCCGGCCAGGACCGCCATCTTCTCCCGCAGCACGCCCAGTCCCACGGACACCGGCGGCGCGGGGGACCGGATCAGCTTCGCGGAGACCGTGTGGTGCGTCCCGTCGACGTCGACCTGGTTCCCGGCCAGCAGACCGCGCACGATCTCCACGTACTCCCGGGACGCGCGCAGCTGGCTCGCGTACGGCCGGCCCATGACGCCCGCCTGGAGGGACAGCGATCCGGGGCCGAATCCGGCGACGACCGGATGCCCGGTCGCCAGAGCCACCGAGCGGGCCTCGACGGCGGCCTGGTAGGGGGAGCGGAACGGCATCAGGGAGACGCCGAATCCGGCGGGCACCCTGATGCCGATGCCGGCGAGCCAGCTGACCAGGTGGTGGGACTCCAGGACCATGCCCTGGCCCTGCCACAGACGTTCGGCCGCGGTCCACTTCACCAGGTTCGCGAACGGCACCACCTGCTCGGGCCGGGTGGGGCCGAAGGGCAGCAGAATGGAGTACCGCACTCAGCGCCCCTGCTTGCGCGACTTGACGTACAGGGCGGCCGAGACGGCCGCGCCTGCCACGGCGGCGAAAACGGCGCCTCCGTAGTTCTCCTGAGTGATGCTCACGGCCGCGATCACCACACCGATGACGACCGGCATGCTGTGGCCGAGGCTGCTCTTGCTGTTCATGGTTCTCCTGTTGACTGGCTGTCAGTCGGATACGGGGCCGGTGAGCGCGACGGGTACGGGAAAGGCGCCGTGGCCGGTGGCGGCGGCGTGCAGCATGATGTCGGTGTCGCCGATGCCGGCCCAGCCGAACATGTAGCCCAGCAGCGACGTCCGGCCGACGGAACCGGTGTGGAAACCGTTCTTGCGGATCGCGGTCATCACGCGTTCCTGGTGGTCGGCCGCCCGTTCGAGCAGCGACTCCTCCCCGAGGATGCGGCCCGCGGCGATCAGCGACTGGATCACACCGCTGCTGCCGTGGCAGACCGACAAATCCACGGGCCGGTCGGCGGGAAGCCGCGTCGCCCTGTCAGTCAGGTCCGCCAGCCGCCGGCCGGTCAGCAGGTCCTGCCGCCCGGCCGAGACGAGGATCTCCGCCGTCGTCAGCAGCAGCCCTGCGGCGCCGTTGCACCAGCCCGTCACCGGCGGCTCGTCGTCCTCGGCCAGCCGGCCGGCCAGCCAGTCCGCGGCCGCGTTCGCCGGGCCCGCGTCACCGAGGACCCGCCCGATACGGGCGGCGGCCCACCGCATTCCGAGGTCGCCGTGCGCCACGTCGTACCAGTGCGCCGATCTGGATACGCCGGTGTGGCCGAGGACCAGGTCGTGCAGGCGTGTCAGCCGTTCCTGTCCGACGAGGGGGCTCTCGCCCGCCTCGAGCCGGGACAGCAGGACCATCAGCAGACCGGCGGGGCCGTTGGCCAGGTCGGTCTCCAGCGTGCCGGCCGCCGCCCCTTCGTCGATCTTGTCCAGCACCCGGCCCAGCCAGGTCCGGTCCACCCGGTCCGGGCGGGTGAGCACCAGGGACGCGGCCCCGGTGAAGACGCCTTCCGGCACCTGGAGCAGTACGTCGCCGTACGCCTCGAGGAGCGTGTCGAAGCCGCGGTCCGCGCCGAGGTGGGCGCCTCGGACGCCGGGGTCGTGGCGTGCCGCGTTCTCCAGGAACGTGACGATGCCGCCGACGTCGTGGAACGAGATGAAGTTGCCGGGGGTGAGGGTGGGTGCGCTCCGGTCGGGGCCGATGCCGCACACCCAGCCGGTCTCCGGCCCGTCCGGTCCGTCGTAGGACACGCCGAGGGACGCGATGGTGCGGGCGATGCCCGCCCACCACTCCCGTGGACGGGCCTCGTCGAGAGTCCGGGCGAACACACTGCTCGTGGACAGCCCGCCCGGCCGGTCGCCGGCCACCTCGCCGAAGCACTCCTCCATCAGGAAGTGGTGGAAGAGGTCGCTCCGGCGGGCGTTGAGCGCGAGGCCGCTGCGCGCGAAGTCGAGGGGCGACGCCGTGTGCACGGCCGGGAAGCCGGACCTGGGTGTGCCCAGTTCGGTGGAACCGGCCCTGGCGATGAAGTAGGGCACGTTGCCGGTGTTCAGCGAGGCCCGCTCCTCGGCACCGACATACGCGGCGGCCTCGGGGCTGAGATAGTCCGGGTAGTGCCCGAGGAGCCGGAAGATCCGCTCGGCCTCCGTGGCCCGGCCCAGGTAGTCCGGGTGCGTGGCGGCGTCCAGGAACCGGGTGTAGACCATCGTGGAGCGGATCAGACAGCGGACGGGCATGTCCGGGTAGCTGTCGAGCACCTTGGAGACGGCGTCGCCCCGGACCGCTCCGAGGGCGTCGGTGTATCCGGCGAGGATCTCCTGGAAGTGGTCGATCGGTGACAGCGCCGTGTCGCCGAGCCGGGGCACGTTGTTCTTGTGCCGGTAGGTGACGTTCTCCCACTGGACGCAGATGCCGTCCGACTCCCCGTCGCGGACCACCGGCCGTCGCATCTTCGACGTCTGGTCCCGGTCGATGCCGACGCCCGCCATGATCAGGTCGATGGGCGAGTTCGGATTGGCCATCGGGACGAGCATCGTCGAGGCGACCGACAGCTTCAGCTGGTTGATCAGCACATGGGGCAGCGAGTCGTTCCGCACCCCCGGGTTGGGCCGGATCATGGTCTCCGTGTCGATCACACACGGGTGTTCGCCGCCGGCCAGCAGGTTCTCCTCGTGGAGGTCCGACGCCCCGATCGAGCCGAACAGCGCGCACAGGGCGCCGATCCGGTAGAAGTAGCGGGCGGGCTGATCCGGGGCCGTCATCGGCCGGGGCGTGACGAACTGCTGCCATCCGTGCGAGCCGACCGTGACGGACGCCGGTACGCACTCCTGGAGCGAGTACCGCAGATGCCCCTCCGCCGCGGTGTAGAGGTCGGACACGAACCGGTCCGAGACCAGGGCCCGCGGCTTGAAGACGACCTTAATGCCGCCACCCAGCCGCACGCCCACGACCTGCCGGTTGTCGTTGTGCAGGTCCGCGCCCGTGGCGAAGAGCGACACGACGGGATCGTCGTCGGTGGGCAGCAGCCCGGCCCGGTGCAGGGCCGTGCGGTCCTGGGCGTAGGCGGTGAACAGATCGGCGTAGGCGTCGAGCGAGTTGCGCAGGACCGTCTCGAGGCGTTCTTGGAGCACGGGGTACGCGTCGAGGACGCGCCGGCTGTTCTTCGGGTCCTCCAGATGCCCCCGGAACCTCTGGAGTGCCTGGTCGCCGTCGGAGGTCATGGGCAGGCCGTGCCGTTCCCTGAAGGCGTGGAACTCACCGATCAGCGTCCGGAAGGAGTGGCTCTCGACCGTGGTGGCGAGTTCCTCCCACACCTGGTGGAGCAGCGACTCGGTGTGCTCCGGCGCCGACGCTTCGGCGACCGGGCCGCGCAGTCGCGCGGCGACCGTGGCGAGCGGGACCAGATGGACATAGAAGGGGAGGAACGCCTTGATGGATACGCCGGGTTCGGTCATGCGTGCTCGCCTCCGACGAGAAGGTCCATGGTCTTGTCCGCGTAGAGGTCGGTGTAGACGGAGCCGCCGTCGAGCAGCTCCTCGTGCGTTCCCTGTTCGACGACGCGCCCGTCTGCGAACACGTAGATGTGGTCCGCCGACCGGATCGTCGCCAGCCGGTGGGCGATGATCACCTGCGTGGCGCCGATGTCCCGGATGATCTGGTTGACGCGGCGCTCGTTGACGGTGTCGAGGGACGCGGTCGCCTCGTCCATCACCAGGATCCTGGGGCGCTGCAGCAGAGCCCGGACGATCGCGAGACGCTGGCGCTGACCGCCGGAGAAGTTCGCGCCCATCTCCGACACCAGGGTCTTGAGACCCATGGGAAGGTCGTCGAGGAAGTCGAGGATGCCGACGCTGTCGCAGTACTCGCGCACCTGCTCCAGCGAGATGTCCTGGCCGAGCGTCAGGTTCTCCAGGATGGTGCGGTTGTGCAGATGGACTTCCTGCGGGATGTAGCCGATGGTGCGGCGCAGCGCGTTCCTGTCGTACTCGTTCATGTCGACGCCGCCGAACCGCACACTGCCGGCGGTGGGTTCGTAGAGTCCGCAGATGATCCGCCCCAGGGTGCTCTTGCCCGAGCCGGACGGGCCGACGAGCGCAACCTTCGATCCGGCGGGGATGTCCAGCGACACGTCCCGCACGACGAGTTCGCTGTGCTTCGTGTACCGGAAGCTGACGTCCTGCAGACGGATCGACGTAGACGGGAGCTCCTTACGGCTGCCGCCGAGCGACTCTGGGGACGCGTTCGCGATGTCGTTGAGGCGGGCCATGTACCGGGAGGCCTCGTTGAACTCGGTGTAGGTCTGGAACACCGACGTCGCCAGCGCGAAGTACGTCGCGGACACGGCCTGGACGGCGATCGCCGCGCCGAGGGAGATCACGCCGTGGCTCACGAAGTACAGGCTGGTCAGCAGCAGGACGATCGGGCCGAACATCTGCGTCGTCGTCGTCACGCCGCCGATGCGCCCCTGCTGGAGCCGCATCCGCGTCTGCATCGCTTCGAGCGACTTGGCGTAGGTCGTCGTCCAGCCGTCGATGAACTCGTCCGCGTAACCGCCCATTTTGATGGTGGGGATCGACACGATGGCGTCGAGCTGGGTGGACTGGCTCTTGGACAGATGGGCGATCTCGGCGTCGACGGCTTCCAGGACCCGTACGCGGGTCCTCATCAGGTACGCGGCGTTCAGCAGGAACAGGCCGGCTGCCACGGTGCCCAGCCGCCACTCGGTGACGAACAGGTACACGGTGACGCACACGAGGGTGCCGACGTCCAGGATGCCCTGGGCGACGCGTGAGGACAGCAGGTCACGGATCGAGTTCACGCTGTTGAGGCGGAACAGAAGCTCACCGGGTTGTCGTGTGGTGAAGAACCGGTACGGCAGGGCCAGCAGCCTGGTGAACGTATGGGTCATCAGGTGCCGGCCGAGCAGGGCGACCAGCGACGACAGGGCCATGACCCTGACGAGGTGGATCGCGAGGTACCCGGCGGCCACCGCCACGATCATCGCGATGGCCAGGGACAGGTCGTCCAGGCCACGCCAGCCGGCGGACCGGTCGACGGCCCACTCGGTGAGCATCGGGATGCCCAGCACGGCCGCGTACCCGCTGAGGGACAGCAGCGCCACCAGCGCGATCCGCTGCCGGGACCCTTCCGCGAACAACGGGATGCTGCGCCACTCGGCCAGCGGCTTCGAGCGGGTCTTCTCGAACGTCGGACCCGGCTCGGCGACCAGCGCGATGTTGCTGAAGCCGGCCTCCAGTTCGGCGCGGCTGATACGGCGGCGGCCCACGGCCGGGTCCATGACGACCGCGGTCCGCCCGTCGAACCGCTCCAGTACGAGGAAGTGGTAGTCCTCCCAGTAGAGGATCACGGGACAGGTGAACTTCTCCAGCGCGGTGACGTCCCTGATGCGGTACGGCTTCACGTCCATGCCGCGGGAGGTCAGGAACTGGGCGAGCTGGCTCGCGGACAGTCCGTCGCGCCCCGCGTCCATGGCGTCCCGGGCGGTGGAGATGTCCTCCGCGCGTCCGTAGTAGCGCAGCAGCGACACACAGGAGCAGAGGCCGCACTCGGTCTGGGTGACCTGGGTGACGGTCGGCAGACGGCGCGCCATCTATCGGCCCTCCCCGGTGAGGAGGACCGGGGAGACCCGCCGGGCCGGGTCCAGGCGGTTGACCAGGTGCAGTACGACTCCGGCGGTGCCGACCATGAGGCTGCTGGTGTGGGCGTAGCGGCTTCTGGCGTCGCCGAGCTTGCGGAGGAAGACGTCCGGCTGGAGCCACTTCCGTTCGATGCCGGTGATCTCGGCGCGCAGCGGGGTTTCGCCGGCGCCGGCGAGGGCGGTCAGCGCGTCGTGATTGCCGAGGTCGCCGTGGCACCAGGTGAGGTTGCGGCCGAAACCGAGCTCGATGATGTTGCCCACGGCCCGGTCCCGCAGCTGTGCCACGGCGTCGTCGCCGCATACGGCGTGGTAGGCGGACAGGGCGAGGGCGATACCGGTGGAGCCGTGGCACCAGCCGGTCGAGAAGGACTGTGGCGTGGCGGCGTTGGAGGACCAGTTGCCCGCGTCGGCGTCGTGGAAGCCGTGGAGCCGCTCCGCCAGGCCCGCCGTTGCGGACTCGACGACCGCACGCCGGCCGGAGGGGAGATGCGGATGGGCCCGGCACAGCGCGTGCAGGACTCCGCTGACGCCGTGTGCGAAGCCGGACTGCGTCAGGACGGACCGGGCGCCGTTCCCGCCGCGGTGCAGGGCGTCCACCAGCAGCTCGGTCAGCGTCTCGACCGACTCGGCGGCGTGCGGCCCGCCGATCGCCGTCACGCACGACAGCACACCCGCGACGCCACCGATGACGTCCAGGGGCAGCCGGTCGCGGGGCACGTCGCCGATCTGGCCGAGGAGCAGTGGCAGTGCGTCCTGGGCGGCACGGGTCCAGCCCTCCTCACCGAGGATCCGGCCCGCCGCCGAGAGCGCGAACAGGATTCCGGCCATGCCCGTGTAGCCGCCGTAACCGGCCTGCTGGATGCTGCGGGTCTCGTACCGCTTGGTGCTGAGGATGTCCGCGGTGGTCGAGAAGATCTGCGCGGACAGGTCACGGTACCGGCGCTCGTCCAGCAGGCGCCCGGCGGCGGCCAGCGCCAGGGCGGGGCCGCTGCGCCCGGTGTAGAGGTCGTACCCCAGGACACCGGGCGGCCACGGCCGGTTGGCCTCCGCGGAGGCGAGCGGGCCGATCCAGGTACGGGGCAGATGCGCGAACCGGTCGGGGCGCGAGGTGGCGACGAGCTGGTCGGACAGGCGGGCCACCAGCCTGATCAGCGCGTCGTCCTCCTCCTGGGCGGCCGGTCCCGCCGCTGGGTCGGCCGCCGTGCCGCCGGCGGGGGCGAGGTGGTTGTCGGGGAACCGGGAGGCGAAGGCCGAGTACAGCAGCCTGAGCTCCTCCCCGAGCTCGAACTCGTTCATACGGGCGGCCTTGGCGAGGGCCAGGTCGAGCGGTGACACGCCGAAGTCAGCGCCGACCTCGTTGCCTTCCCCGTCGGTAAGCGCGGTGCCGGTGCCGGCGACGGTGAAGTAGGGGACGTCCCGCTCGGCGAGCTGCCGCATCTCGGACCGGATGATCTGGCGGTCGGACGTCTTGCTGGCGATCGCGATGCGCTTCAGCAGGGCCAGGTAGGGAGCGGTGCCGTCGAGGGCGCCGGGGCCGGCCGTCATCCGCAGCGTCTGGCCGTACAGCGCGGTCGGGTTGTGGACGTACCGGACGCGGATGCCGGCGGCCGTCTTGCGCAGCAGACCGGTCCAGGTGTCCGGGTCGGCCATCACGGCACGGAAGACCCTGGTGAAGCCTTCGGCCATCTGCCGGCCCAGGTCGTGGGTCGCGTCCTCGGTCAGGGCGCCGACGACGGTCTTGCGTTCCGCGGCCGCCGCCGGCCGCAGCGCCAGGCTGACCCGGTCGGTGAACGGAGCGTCGAACTGCATGGACTTGAACGGCGAGTTGCCCCTGCCCTGATCACCGAGGAACCCGAGGTCGATGTGTCCGGCGTCGTCGCCCTTCCCGGCCATGACGAGGGGGAGGATGCCGATCCCGTAGATCGACTGGGCGATCGTCGCGTACGCGTTGCCGGGTGCCTCCGGCGTGGGGCCGGTGTGGATCCGCTCGGGGTGCAGGATCGTTTCCAGGTCGATGGGGAGCGGCCCGCGCCGGGTCGGCAGGATGTTCTCGAAGTGCATGTCCCGCGCGTTGAGCAGATAGAGCACGGCGGCCAGTTCGCCGCTGGCGCGCATGAACTCGGCGGACATGTCCGAGACGTCCTCGGCCTCGACGAACTCCACGTACCCGTACCGGTCGCGTTCGAGGACGCCGGCCGCGACCAGGCCCGTGTCCAGAAGGGCGTTGAGCTCCTGGGCGATGGTGACGTAGGCGGCCTCGCAGGACACGTCCCGGGGCTTGTACACCAGGCGCTTCCCGGAACCGAAGGTGAGGACCGACACGCTGCGGCCGTGGTTGTGCGTGTCGCCCTCGGACCGGCCCAGGGACACCAGCGGGTCGCTGGTGCCGATGCCGAACCTGTCCGCGATGGCCGGGCGGTCGGCGGTCAGACGGGTGCAGAGCTCAGCGAAGGCGGCCTGCTCGTTGCCGAGCACCAGGCGGGTGACGTCCCGCAGGACCGGGAAGGACAGGCCGCTCGCGGCCTCGAAGGACGTCCGCACCGACTGCTGGACGAAGTACCGGTAGCGGGCCTCGGGCGTCTCCCCGTCGAGGAGGCCGCTCTCCCGTGCGTGGTTGACGGCGGCGACCAGCGGGCGGGTGTACACCTCGCGAAGACGGACCTCGGCGCGCTCGAGCAGTTCGACGAGGGCGGCGGCGGGCTCGGCGAAGAGGTGCGGAAAGGCGTCGATCGGGTCCGCGTCCGCGACCGCGGCGGCGACGCTCCTGACGACGTGCTGGAACGGATACTCCTCCGGGCGGCTCAGCCACTCCTGAACCGCGGCACGGGTACCGGCGTCCGAGACGCGTGCGCCCGGTGTGTCCTCGCTCCTGCCGGCTTCGAGGACAGCGGTGATCTCGTCGTCGAACCGTGCCAGTGGTGCGATGGTTTCTTCGACTTCGGCGCTGTCGAACTCTGGGTAGTACTCGGCAGGAGATATCACTTCTTGCAACTCCGTCTTCGCGCGATGTCGAGAAACGAGAAATGAACGCGGATTGGAAGCCGGGCGTGTGAACGACCGGATTCCAATCCGGCTCATCGTGCTACTGGCTCACCGAAATCGATGCAGCAGAATTCAGCACGCGCTGGTGCACTTGGTGGTCGGGCACATGGCCGCGGAGACCAGGGTGACCGTGGCGATGCACCACGCGGCCGTGCCGCCGTAGGTGTCCGCCTCGCTCAGCTCGATGAGCTCGGCCTCGTCGTAGCCGCCGAGTATGTCGTTGTTGTTCTGCATGATGATCTCTCCTTCTTCGGGTGATGCGAGGTCAGTTGCAGTTGGGCTGGCATTCCTTGGTGAGGGTGCACCAGCCGCCCTGGTTGCCCAGCCAGTCGGACAGGGAGAAGGTGTTCGTGGTGCAGGCGCCGTAGGCAACGCCGTCGAAGTCCTGCTCCTGGATCTCTTCGAGCAGGGAAAGGTCACCCTTGTACATAGAGCTCTCCTTTGTGTTGTGGATGGCGGGGCGCAGATTCTTATTCCGGCCGTCCGGCCCCGTGCGCCATCCTCCGCTCCGCTCATTCGCGTGGAGTACGGCGCGATCACAGGAATGCGTACACGCTTCGCATATGCCGGGCACATGGGCGCCGGCCGCGCGCCGGCCGGCCGGGACGGCCGAGATCGACTCGTGTGCGCGCGGCGTCCGAGGGACACTGGAGACCCCCCGAGGGGCAGATCCGCGGCGAGGGCCGAGCGCCTTCGCGGCGGATGCGCGTTCAGGGCTACTCGCTGCGCTGCGTGCCACTCGTGACCGCGCCCTGAACGGCCATGAGGCCCGCTCCGTGGCTTCCAACCGTAAGATGATCCGAATTCGGAACAGCCCGGCGCAGGCTCAGACTTCCACGGTGAAGCCGTTCGACCACACCTGCATCGTCTGGACCATGGTGTCCCATGCACCGGTGAGGAGTAGCAGGCCGGTCGCAATCATCATCACACCGCCGATACGCATGACCCACACGTACCGCTGCTGATCCAGGTGAAGGCTCCGAGCGCCTTGCGGAAGGCGACGGCCGCCAGGATGAACGGCAGTCCGAGTCCGAGGCAGTAGGCCACGGTGAGCAGGGCTCCGCGGCCTGCGCTGGCTTCGTTCGCGGCGAGGAAGGTGACGGCGGAGAGCGTGGGCCCGATGCAGGGTGTCCAGCCGATGCCGAACAGGGCACCGAGGAGGGGTGCGCCGACGAGGCCGGACACGGGGCGTTTACGGATGCGGAACTCGCGCTGGGTCAGCCAGGGCATCAGGCCCATGAAGAAGATGCCCAGGAGGATCATCAGCACGCCGAGGATGTTGGTCAGGATGACCCGGTGCGCTTGGAGGGTGGATCCGAAATAGCCGAAGAGAGCTCCCCCGGAGACGAACACAGCAGTGAAGCCGAGGACGAAGAGGGAGGCGCCGGCCACCATCCGGCCGCGACGGGCGTCCGCCAAGTCGGTACCGGTGACACCGGTGACGTAGGAGAGGTAGCCGGGTACGAGGGGCAGGACGCACGGCGAGAAGAAGGACACAAGGCCGGCGAGGACTGCGATAGGCAGCGCGAGCAGGAGGGCCCCGCCTACGACGGTGTCGTAGGTTCCGTTGGCCGCAGCAAGGACGTACATGAGATCACTTCTCCGCAACCAGCGGGGCGATCAGGTTGCGAAGGTCTTCCTCGTTGAGGGCCTTCAGAGCGCGGGCTGCGATCTTCCCGTCCCGGTCGAGCACGATGGTGGAGGGGATGGTCTGCGGGCTGAGGCTGCCCTTGGGGAAGCCGTTCAGGACCAGCTTTCCGATCGGATCGTGGAAGCTGGGGTACTCATGCCGTAGTCCTTGTCGAAGGCGATCGCAGGTCCGCGTTCGGAGTCGCGTGTGTTGATTCCGACGAACTGCACGCCTTCGGCTTCGGCCCCCTTGGCAACCTTTGCGATGGAGGGGGCTTCGGCACGGCACGGCGGACACCACGAGCCCCACACGTTCATCACGACGACCTTGCCCTTTAGGCCTGCTATGTCGAGCTGTTTCCCGTCGAGCGTCTCGCCCTTCAGTCCGTTCGGGAATTGCCGATCTCGCTTGGGTACCGTGGAGATCCCGCCGTTGCCGGCGATGTAGTTCGTCTGACCACCACCCCCGGATGTGCCGCCCTCACCACACACGGACAGGACGAGCGTGCCCACGGTGACCAGCGTGGTCAAAAGGGCGGCACGGGAAAAACGGCACAGGCTCATGTGAAGAGCTTTGCATGAGCCGAACGGCGGCTTCGACGGCCCCCCTGCATGCGCTGCCAGACCGTCGGCGTGTACTGAAACCTTCGCGCCCCCACGAGAGTTCCGCGACGAGCCGGGCTGCCAACACCGGCGAGACGGGGACCACAGCCACTGCCCACGTGGGGCTCCGCGTACGCAGGGAACCCATACAGGCGTCCCGTTGGGACCCCGGACAGCAGCAGCCGCAGGGTATTTGACATGTACTCAAGTCCAATTCCAGTAATGATCTTGATTTCGTTGTTGACCAGCAACGACCCAATCTGAAGGGGGAACATGAAGACCTCTAGGCGCAAGCATGCGGCGGTCGTGCTCGCAACTGCCGCCATCATGACCGGCGGAGCCATGACCATCGGCGCAGGCACCGCTTCAGCGGCCGGCCCGTCCGTTCGGTTCTGGGCCAGTGGGCAGCAGAGTGATGGGTCGCGATCCATAGGTATAGACGTCAATGGTCGCCTCGCCGGCCAGGCGTACTGGAAGGCGAATGGGGACACGCTCGAAGTGGTCGATCCCACGCCGGACGGATAGGGAGTCTCCGCCTATCTGGGCGGCTCCGACATCGGCGTACGGGAGGCAACGACGCGCGGGCACGACTCCCCGTACACGGACAGGGCTGGCGGGAACCTTCCCGAGGACAAGAAGTACACGTTCTGGGCTTGCGTGGGCAAGGGCGCCTGGCAGCGGTGCTCTCCGGTCTGCAACGTCACGTCGTAGCCACGAAGTTGTCGCTGCTGGGCTTGTAACACAGAACGGCAGCGCGACGGGTGGTTCGATCGGCTGATTCACCCGTCGCACGCGGCAGGGGATGTCACCCGTGCCGACCTCGAGGGCAAGGGTCGCCCGGCTGCATCTGCGCGAGGGGTGAGGACCGGGCCGCTCACCTGCGGAAGTACTCCGCGGGCTCGCCGTCCGTGCTCATCCCGTACATGAGGAGGCGCTCCTTGCCCTCGAAGCGGTCGACGCGCAGGTTCTGCGAGGAGCCGGACGAGGAGCACTCGGGGTCGGAGCCCGTCTCCAGGACGGGCGGCCCCAGGATCACCAGGTCGCCGACGCCGCCGAGCACTGCGGTGCTCTCGCAGTGCACCAGGTCACCGGTTTCCTCGCCGGTCTCGTCGTCGGTGCGCGGGTAGTTCTCCGTGAAGCGTACGAGCGGGGCGCCGACCGGGCCCTGGGTGACCGTCATCCCGAAGGAACGGGGGTCTTCGTAGTCCGGTGGCGCGTCGACGATGTCGAACCTCTGCTGCCAGTGGCCGACGAAGGCGGGCGGTACGGCCTCGGGTCCGCTCTTCGACCGGTGGAACGTGGCGCTGACTTCTCCCGACGTCCACTGCAGCACGTCCGGCGACCGCACGGCCAGGGTCTGGTGCGCCGCGGGCGTGCAGCGTTTCTCGGGCACGCTGGTGGTGACGTCGCTCTCGCCGAACACGATCCTGTCGGCATCCGCGGAGACGAGCGTGGAGCGTCCCATGCACAGCCGCTCGCCGGAGACATGCACGTACACGCCGGTCTTCTCACCGGCCCGGCCCTGGGTGATCTCGATGCGTCCGGTCTCGTACGGCGCGTCGGCGCTGCCCCGCAGGACGCCCTCCCAGGCGCCGAGGAAGTCGTCGGGCACGGAGCCGTCGGAGCCGTCGGACGCTCCGGCCGGCGAGCCGGTCGCGCCGGGCGTCCCCTTGGTGTTGTCCGTCCCGCCGCCGTCCCGCACGGTCAGGGCGGCGAAGGTGCCGGCGGCGATGAGGACGGCGGCCACGCAGACGGCGGCAAGCGCCGTGCGCCGACGTCTGCGCGGGGCAGCCGGGACAGCGGCGACAGGCGTCGGAGGAGTGGGGTCACCGTCCGCGTCGAGCAGCCGGGCCGCGTGCCGGCCGAGCCCGGCCAGCAGTCCTGCCGGCAGCCACGGTTCATCGGGCAGCGTCACGTTCGCCAGCTCGGCGGAGGTCGGCCGCGCGGCCGGGTCCTTCTCCAGGCACCCGCGTACGAGCGACTCCAGCTCGGGCGGCAGCCCCGCCAGGTCCGGCTCCTCGTGCGCGATACGGAACAGGACCGCGTGCACCCCGCTGTCGGCGGACCCGAACGGCGGGCGCCCGGTCGCCGCGTAGGCGAGGACGGCGCCCATGCAGAAGATGTCGGAGGCCGGCGTGAGCCGCTCGCCGCGCACCTGTTCGGGCGACATGAAGCCGGGCGAGCCGACGACCGCGCCGGTCGTGGTCAGCCCTCCGTCGGTGACGGTGTCCACGGCGCGGGCGATCCCGAAGTCGATGATGCGGGGGCCGTCGACGGTGAGCAGGATGTTGGACGGCTTCAGGTCCCGGTGCAGCAGCCCGGCGGCGTGGACGTGCCCGAGCGCGTCCGCCAGTCCGGCGGCCAGCGCGCGCACCGAGTGCGCAGGGAGCGGCCCGTACTGGTCGACGACCACGCTGCGCAGCGACGGCCCGGGGACGTACCCGATGGCGACCCATGGCGACTCGGCGGCAGTGTCGGACGCGATGACGGGCGTGGTCCCGGACCCCCCGACCCGCTCCAGCGCCTCCACCTCACGTGTGAACCGGCGGCGGAACTCGTCCTGCGCGGCGAGTTCGGGCCGTACGAGTTTGACGGCGACCGTGCGCCCGCCGGCGGACCTGGCGAGATACACCCGGCCCATCCCGCCCACACCGAGCCGCCCGAGCAGCCGGAAGGGGCCGATCTGCTGCGGGTCTTCGGGCATCAAGGCATCCACGCCCGGATCCTCGCACACCGGGACGGCCACGGTCCGGCCCCTCAGTACCTGCCGTTGAACACCCCGGCCGGGCGGCACGTACTGAACGCGGGGGCCTCGGTGCGTGAGGCCCCCGCCAACGGTGAAGCCGTTCCGTCACGACCATGGGGCCGCGGATGATGCACACACGTCGGAGGCGCGTACGACGAAAGCTCCAGCGGACGGTCCGGCTGGCCGCCGCCGTCGGGCTGCTCAGCGGCGTCCTGATGGTCTCCGGCGCCGTGGCGGGCGAGCCCCCGCCCGCCGGCGGGGGGACGCCGGCCCAGGCGGACCCGGCCGCGGACGTCGTCTCGCGGCTCGGGCCGTCCCGGACCGCCGGCAGCTGGACCGGTGCCGACGGGCGGACGGTCGTCGCCGTCACCGATCAGGACGCCGCGGAAGAGGCGCGGCGGGCGGGCGCGGAGGCGAAGGTCGTGGAGCACAGCATGGAGCACCTCCGCTCGGCCACCGAGGCGCTGCGCTCGGCCCCTCGCGTGACGGGCACGGCCTGGTCGGTCGACTACGCGGACAACAGCATCACCGTGCGGGCCGACTCCACCGTCTCGGCCGAGGACTGGTCGCAACTGGCCGGTCTCGCCGAGCGGATCGGCGGCTTCGTCCGCATGGAACGGACCTCCGGCGCCTTCACCACCCGGGTCAACGGCGGCACCCCTGTCTTCGGCGACCAGCGGCGGTGCTCCGCGGGCTTCAATGTCACCAACGGACGGGACACCTTCATCCTGACGGCCGGGCACTGCGGCCCACGGGACACCACCTGGTTCCGGGACCGCGCCGGCGACGAACTCGTCGGCACCACCACCGCGTCCAGCTTCCCCGGTGACGACTACTCCCTGGTGCGCTACGAGGATGTCACCACCCTCGACCGCACCAACGTGGTGAGCATCGGCGACGGCAGGGGCGTACGGATCGTCGGCGCCGGCGAGGCGGCCGTCGGGCAGCGGGTGTTCCGCAGCGGCAGCACAACCGGCTTCCGTTCCGGGGAGGTGACCGCCGTCGACGCGACGGTGAACTACCCGGAGGGCACCGTCACCGGACTGATCGAGACCACCGTCTGCGCCGAGCCCGGCGACAGCGGCGGCCCGCTCTTCTCCGAAGGGCTGGCGCTCGGCGTCACCTCCGGCGGCGACGGGGACTGCGTCACCGGCGGCACGACCTACTTCCAGCCGGTGACCACGGCCATGGAGAGCCTCGGGGTGAACCTGACGGGCGGTCCTCCCGGACCCGGCGACGCAGACGCGAACGGGGAGGGCGGGGCCGGTGCGCCGCCCGTACCCGCGCCGCCGGTGCCGCCGGCGCGGCCGGAGGAGGGCATCGCCTCGCGTACGGTCACCGCGATCGTCGACTTCGGCGACCCCGCTCTGGGCGCGGGTCTCATCGGGGTCAGCCTGACGGGACTGCTGGCGGCGCGCCGGCTGGTGTCGGCGCAGGAACGCAGGGAGTACCGCAGCTTCCACAACGCCAGCTGGGGCTGACCCGCCCTGTCCGGGGTGTGCCTCAGCCGGTTCTGGTGTAGGTGAGCGGCTCGCCGCCGGAGCCGACGAGTTCGCGGACGATGGTGGTGTCGTTCGGCATGTTCAGCCGGCTCCACTGTCCCGGGGCGCAGGACACCCGGTCCCCGAACGTCACGGCGGTCGGGTCGAGTTCCAGCGGCGGGCCGGAGGCGCGGAGCCTGGCGGACCAGCGGCAGTCGTAGTTGGGGCCGGTGCCGGTCAGGGTCATCACCTGTTCGCCCCTGACGCCCTGAGAGATCGTCATGATCCGGGTGTTGGCGCCGTCCGCGGTGTCGAACGACGCGCGCCATGTGCCGATGTACTCCTGCGGCACGTCCCCGGCGACCGGTGCGGTCGAAGGCGTGTCGCCCGGCGTCGGCGTGGAGTTGCCGGTGGGCGTCTCGGAGGAGGGGGCGGGCGTCTCGGGGCCCGGTTTCGGGTCCGCGGCCGCGCCTCTGTGCTCGTCCTTGGACATCAGTGCGTACACGGAGCCGCCCGCACCGAGCGCGACGACCAGGGCGACGGCGACCAGCGCCAGCGTCCCGCCGCGCGAGCGGCCCGCGCCAGGGGCCGCGGGGCCGTGTCCGGCGGGGGCGTACGGGGCCGGGTGGTACGGCTGCGGATATCCGTACGCCTGTCCGTGCTGCGGGGGAGGGCCGGGCACGGGCCCGTGCGTGGACGGTGGCGTGAAGGCGGGCGGCGGCGCCGGTGCGGGCGTCGGTGCGGGTTCCGGGCGAGGGGGAGCCGTCATCGTCGGCGGCTGCACCGGAGTCCGGGGCGGGGACGGGGGCGGCGTGGCGGGTTGCGGCGCCGGCTGCGGCTGCGGCGTACGGGGCTGGGCCTCCACGTCCAGCAACTGCACGGCATGACGGCCCAGTTGCGCGATGAGCGCACCCGGCAGCCACGGCTCACCGTCCGTGTCGGCGGTGGTCCGCTCCAGCACCTGCGCGAGCGCCGGCCGTGCCTCCGGCTCCTTGTGCAGGCAGTCGCGGACCAGGTCGAGCAGGCCGGCAGGGACCCCGGCAAGGTCCGGTTCCTCCTGCGCTATGCGGAACATCTGCGCGTGCCCGCCGCTGTCCGCCGAACCGAACGGGAGCCGGCCGGTCGCCGCGTAGGCGAGGACCGACCCCAGGCAGAAGACGTCGCACGCCGGGGCGACCCGGTCACCGCGCACCTGTTCCGGAGCCATGAAGCCGGGGGAGCCGACGACCGCGCCGGTCGTGGTCAGCCCTCCGTCGGTGACGGTCTCCAGGGCGCGGGCGATACCGAAGTCGATGACGCGGGGCCCGTCGATGGTGAGCAGGATGTTCGACGGCTTGAGGTCACGGTGGATCAGACCTGCCGCGTGGATGTCCGTCAGGGCGTGGGCCAGCCCGGAGGCCAGCAGACGGACGCTGCGCTCGGGCAGCGGGCCGTGCTCGCCGGAGACGACCGCGTGCAGCGAGGGCCCGGCTATGTACCCGGTGGCGACCCACGGGATCGGAGCCTCGGTGTCCGCGTCGAGCACGGGAGCGGTCCACTGCCCGCCGACGCGCAGCGCCGACCGGACCTCGAGGCGGAAGCGGCTGCGGAACTCCTCCCGCTCCGCCAGTTCCTGGCGTACGAGCTTCACCGCCACCGTCCGTCCGCGGTCGGAGCGGGCGAGGTACACCTGACCCATGCCGCCCGCGCCGAGCCGGGCCAGGATCCGGTACTCGCCGATGCTCTGCGGATCCCCTGGTGCCAGCTGCTCCATCGCCGCGCGGCCCTTCCCCCGTACGAAACCCCGACGGACCGAGGATAGTGGGCCGGTCGGCGGCCACACAGGTCAGGATCCGAGCCCCTGAACGCCCACGGCAGGCGCGTGAACCCGGCTCCGTTCCCCGGTCGTACGCGAGGAGACTGCCGTGGAACTCACATCGGTTCCCGAGGTCACTCGTCGCCCGGTGACCCGGCCGTTCGCTCCCGGCGCTCCGAGTGGCCCGCGTCCTCCGCCTCGATCGCGTCCATCGCCTTCGAGAGCTGCTCCAGCACCCGTACGGTCTCCGCGAACTGCTCGGGCCCGAGCGCGTCCAGCAGCCGGTTCGCCAGCCGTGCGTGCCCCGGGTCGATCTGCCGGACCGCCGCACGGCCCTCGTCCGTCGCATGCAGCAGCTTCGCGCGCCGGTGGGCCGGGTTGGGGCGGTACTCCGCCAGTCCCTGCTCCACCAGCACGTCGGCGATGCGCTGCACGCTCTGCCGGGTGATGCCCATGGTGCGGGCGACCTGTGCGACGGACTGAGGCTCCCGCAGCACCGCACCGACGACCTGCCAGCGGGCCGCGGTCAGCCCGGCCTCGCGGGCCAGCCCGTCGGACACGGTGATGAACTGCCCGTTCAGCCGGAAGACGCCGAGGGCCGTGCGGGTCAGCAGTTCCCGGGGACGGTGCGGTTCCCGGGGACGGTGCGGTTCCCGGGGGTGGTGCGCGGGCCTCATGCGTTCAGTACCTCGAAGGCCGCCGGGTCCGAATCGTGGAACAGCCGGTACCAGGCGTCCAGCTTCTCGCCCTCGTAGACACCGAGGCGGGAGAAGACCTCGCGGGCGAAGGCGACCGGCTCCGTCGGGCCGGCGGTGATCAGGTCGCCGTCGGTGACGGCGTCCGCGTCGACGTAGTGCTCGCCGCCCTTGTAGCCGGTGGCGTCCAGGTAGAACGGGACGGCACTGGTGTGGGCGCGGTCGTCGAGCAGGCCCTCCCGCGCGAGGCCCGCGGTCGCGCCGCAGATCGCGGCGACAGGCACGCCCGTGTCGAGGAACGCGCGCGCCGCGGCGGCGAAGGGGGCGAGGTCGTCGCCCGTGTCCCACAGGGACGCCCCGGTGAGGATCAGCAGTGCGCTGTCCGCCGGATCGAGGTCGGCGAGCGCGAGGTCGGGCTGGATGCGGACGCCGCCCATGGTGGTGACGGGGTCGGTCGTCGGGCCGACCGTCCGCACGGTGAAGCCGTTCTGGGTGAGGTGAGCGGTGGTGTGGCCCGTCTCCCAGTCGGCATAGGTGTCGTACACGGCCAGATGAACGGTCCTGCGGGTCATGATGCCCTCCTTCGAATGACAGTAGACTGTCATATGGACAGCATGCTGTCAATGCTCGGTGGTCCCCCGGGCAGCGCGACACCCTGCCCAGATAAGCGACGGAGGGCATACAAGGTGGCCATGTCGTCGCCCGTCTGCGCGTCCTTACGCTGGTCGGCATGACCCCTCATGCCGACCCTCGTGCCGCCTTTCTTGCCGACCCTCAGGCCGGCGCCGCCGTGAAGGCCGCCGACCGCGCCCATGTGTTCCACTCCTGGTCCGCCCAGGGCCTGATCGACCCGCTCGCCGTCGCCGGCGCAGAGGGGTCCTACTTCTGGGACTACGACGGGAACCGCTACCTGGACTTCACCAGCGGGCTGGTCTACACCAACATCGGCTATCAGCACCCGAAGGTCGTCGCCGCGATCCAGGAGCAGGCCGGGAAGCTGGCCACCTTCGCGCCCGCGTTCGCCGTGGAGCCGCGGTCCGAGGCCGCCCGGCTGATCGCCGAGCGGACCCCTGGCGACCTGGACAAGATCTTCTTCACCAACGGCGGCGCGGAGGCCGTCGAGAACGCCGTCCGCATGGCCCGGCTGCACACGGGCCGGACGAAGGTGCTCTCCGCCTACCGCTCATACCACGGCGGTACGGCCACCGCGATCAACATCACCGGCGACCCGCGCCGCTGGGCCAGCGACAGCGGCACGGCGGGCGTCGTGCACTTCTGGGCGCCGTTCCTGTACCGGTCGCCGTTCTACTCCACGACGGAGTCCGAGGAGTGCGCCCGAGCCCTGACCCACCTCGAGGACACCATCGCCTTCGAGGGCCCCGGCACGATCGCGGCAATCATCCTCGAGACGATCCCCGGCACGGCCGGCATCATGATGCCGCCGCCCGGCTATCTCGCGGGCGTCCGCGAGATCTGCGACCGGTACGGCATCGTCTTCGTCCTCGACGAGGTCATGGCCGGCTTCGGCCGTACGGGCACCTGGTTCGCCGCCGAGCACTTCGGCGTGGTGCCGGACCTGATCACCTTCGCCAAGGGCGTCAACTCGGGATACGTACCGCTGGGCGGCGTCGCGATCTCCGCCGAGATCGCCGCCACCTTCGACAAGCGGCCCTACCCGGGCGGGCTCACCTACTCGGGCCACCCGCTGGCGTGCGCGGCGGCCGTCGCCACGATCCAGGTCATGGAGGAGGAAAAGGTCGTCGAGAACGCGGCCGCGATCGGCGAGAACGTGCTCGGCCCCGGACTGCGGGAACTGGCGGAACGCCACCCGTCGGTCGGCGAGGTGCGCGGCACGGGCGTCTTCTGGGCCCTCGAACTGGTCCGCGACCGCGAGACCCGCGAGCCGCTGGTGCCGTACAACGCGACGGGCGAGGCGAACGCGGCGATGGCGGCGTTCGGCGCGGCCTGCAAGAAGAACGGCCTCTGGCCCTTCGTCAACATGAACCGCACGCATGCGGTGCCGGCGTGCAACGTGAGCGAGGCGGAGGCGAAGGAGGGTCTGGCGGCGCTGGACGCGGCGCTGTCCACCGCGGACGAGTGGGTGGCGTAGCCACCGACGGTTCCCCACCCCACCCCACCCCTTCCCGTAACCGGGGGCTCCGCCCCCGGAGCCCGTTTCGGGGCTCCGCCCCGGGCCCCGGTACCGCACTCCGCGCGATGGCCTCAATCGCCGGCCGGGCTGGAAATGCCGCTACGCGGCACCCAGCCCGCCGGCGGGAGCGAATCCAGCCTCGCTGGGGTACGCCCCCTACGCCTGGCGGCGTGGGCGGTGCCCCCATCCACGGCCGCCAGGCCGTAGGGGGGAGTTTGAGGCGCGGGGTTCGGGGCGGAGCCCCGACGGGGTGGCGAGTTCCAGCTCGCCGGCGTTTGAGGCACGGGGGTACCGGGGGCGGAGCCCCCGCAACCGCCGCGCGGAGCGCGGTGCCGGGTCCGGGCGGAGCCCGGTTCGGGAAGGGGCGGGGTGGGGAAAGGGCCCCGCGCAGCGGCCCCCACCCCCCTCACCCCACCCCCGGCTCCACCTCCAGGAACCGCCGCTTCCGCGGCCCCCGGTACAGCAGCGCCTCCCAGCCCAGCCCCGTCAGCACCTCGGCGCATGCCTTGAGCCGGGTCTCCTCCTCCTGGGCCGCGCCGCCGCCCGGTGGGCCGAGCCACTCCACGTACACCGTCCGGGGGCGCTCACCGGGCCGTACGCGGTAGCCCGTGGCCGTGCGCCGGGCCGCATGATCCGCCTGACCCGCCTGACCCGCCTGACCCGCCTGACCCGCCTGACCCGCGTCGTCCGCGGCAACCGCGGCCACCGCCGACG
Organism: Streptomyces peucetius; assembly: GCF_025854275.1. NCBI lineage: Bacteria > Bacillati > Actinomycetota > Actinomycetes > Kitasatosporales > Streptomycetaceae > Streptomyces > Streptomyces peucetius. The sequence continues at coordinate 4,296,822 of NZ_CP107567.1, forward strand.
GCGGGAACCCGGACGCCTCCAGCGCCAGCGACACCGCCCGCACGGCTCGGTTCAGCTCCCATGGCGCCGGCATCCCCTCGCCGCCTGTCGCGTTCGTCACCCGGCGGATCCGCAGCAGCCCCTCGAACGCCGTCCGCACCTCCGCGTCCCTGCCCGGCCCCGTCACCTGGGGCCCGTCGCCGGTGGCCGGCTCGAACACCTCGTCCACCCGGGCATCGCCTCCCCTCACGGTCAGACCGTACGCCGCGCACTGGCCGCATCACCCCTGGCCTATCGTGTCCGGGACCGAAGGCGAAGGAGAAGGCCACGATGCCCGGCTACGGGAGCGGCAGCGGTGGCGGGAACGGCGGCACGAGCGCCGTCACCCGCAACACCCTGCGGCAGCAGATCGCCGATGCGCTCCGTGACGAGGTGCTCGCGGGCCGTATGCAGCCGGGGCAGGAGTTCACCGTCAAGGAGATCGCCGAGCAGTACGGCGTCTCGGCGACGCCCGTCCGCGAGGCACTCGTCGATCTGTCGGCCCAGGGACTGCTCGACTCCGACCAGCACCGCGGTTTCAAGGTGCACCAGTTCTCCGTGGACGACTACCGGACCATGGTCGAGACCCGGTCGATGGTCGTCGACGCCATCTTCGGCCGCCTCGCCGAGCACCGGCCCTGCCCGCCGGCCCCGCAGGCGCTGCTGTCCGTCCACCGCCGGGCCGAGGAGGCGTCGCGGGCGGCGCGCACGGGCGACCTGGACATCCTCATCGGCTACGACCTGCGTTTCTGGCGGGAGCTCGCCGCGCTCGCGGCCAACCGCTATCTCTGCGACTTCCTGCACCGGCTGCGCGTGCAGGCATGGGTGTTCGCCGTGCCGTTCCTGCGCGCCGACCCGGAGCTCTCCGAGTGGCTGTGGAGTGGGCACCAGGACGTCGTCGACGCGGTGAACAGGGGTGATACGGCCTGCCTGCGCGCCGTGATCAGTGCGTACAACGACCACGCGCTGGCGTGGGCGGACCGGTTGGAGCGACGCGCCCGGCCGGAGCGACCGGACCACCGTGGCGAGGACAGGCCCGGCGAGGACAGACCCCGCCAGGGCAGAACCGGCCAGGACAGACCCGGCCAGGACAGATGGGACCGGCGGGGGCGGCAAGAGCGGTGAGCGTGGACCTGAGCGTCGTCGTCCCGGCGTACAACGAAGAGGCGCGGCTGCGGCCGACACTGGACGCCATCTGCGCGTATCTGCGCGCGGAACCGGACCGCTGGGGCGAGTGGGAGCTGATCGTCGTCGACGACGGGTCGACCGACGCCACCGCGAAGATCGCGCAGGAGGCCGCGTCGGAGGAGCCGCGGATCCAGCTCGTGTCGAGCGGGACGAACCGCGGCAAGGGCAGCGCCCTGCGCCTCGGCGTCCTCGCCTCCTACGGCCGGCGGGTACTGATCACGGACGCCGACCTGGCAACTCCCGTCGAGGAGTTGGACCGGCTGGAGGCGGAGCTGGAGAGCGGCGGCGCCGCCGCGATCGGCTCGCGCGCCCACCCCGACGCGCAGATCGGGGTGCACCAGCGACGCGTGCGGGAGTGGCTCGGCCGGATGGGCAACCGCCTGATACGAGCGGTCGCCGTCCCGGGCATCCGGGACACGCAGTGCGGTTTCAAACTCTTCGACGGTGACAAGGCGCGAGCCGCCTTCGCCGATTCCCGGCTGGACGGCTGGGCCATCGACGTCGAGGTGCTTCGGTTCTTCCGGTGCCAACGCTGGTCCGTGACCGAGGTCCCGGTCCGCTGGTCGCACGTCGCCGGCTCCAAGGTCAAACCCGCCGACTACGTCTTGGTGCTGCTGGAGCTGCTGCGGCTGCGGGCCCGCGCCGTGCGCCGAGTGGACCTGGCCGTCACCGGGCTGTTCCTCGTCGCGTCCGTACTGCTCTACAAGGGGCTGTGGACGGACCTGGACCGCGCGTACATCCGGGACGCCGGCCAGGACCAGAACCAGTGGGAGTGGTTCTTCGCCGTCACCGCCGACAACGTCGTCCATCTGCGCAATCCGCTCTTCACGACCCTCCAGAACAACCCCGAGGGCGTGAACCTGATGGCGAACACGGTGATGCTCGGCCTGTCCGTGCCCTTCACCCCCGTCACGCTCGCCTTCGGCCCGACCGTCACCTGGGCGCTCGTCCTCACCCTGGGGCTCGCCGCGACCGCGACCGCCTGGTACCTGCTGATCGCCCGGTGGCTGGTGACGAACCGGTGGGCGGCGGCGCTCGGCGGGGCCTTCGCCGCGTTCGCGCCCCCGATGATGTCGCACGGCAACGCGCACCCGAACTTCCTCGTCCTGTTCATGATTCCGGTGATCGTCGACCGGGTGCTGCGGCTGTGCGAGGGGACCGCCGTCCGGCGGGACGGGATACTGCTGGGCCTGTTCGCCACGTACCAGATCTTCCTCGGCGAGGAGGCGCTGCTGCTCGCCGCGATGGGCATGGTGCTCTTCGCCCTCTCGTACGCGCTCGCCGACCGTGACGCGGCCAGGGCCGCGTGGCGGCCGCTGCTGCGCGGCACGGGCATCGCGCTGCTGGTGTGTCTGCCGCTGGTGGCGTTCCCGCTGGGCTGGCAGTTCTTCGGGCCGCAGAGCTACAAGAGCGTGCTGCACGGCGACAACGCCGGCAACAGCCCGCTGGCCTTCCTGCAGTTCTCCGGCCGGGCGCTGATGGGCTCCGACGCCGGCGCCGACCCCCTGGCGATGAACCGCACCGAGCAGAACGCCTTCTTCGGCTGGCCGCTGATCGCGCTGGCCTTCGCGATCGTGATCCGCCTGTGGCGGCTGCCGCTGGTCAAGGCGCTCACCTTCACGGCGGTCGCCGCGGCGTTCCTCTCCCTCGGGCCGAAGTTCCGCATCCCGTACACGGACATCGTGCTGACCGGCCCGTGGCGGGCGCTGGCGCACCAGCCGTTGTTCGAGTCGGTCATCGAGTCGAGGGTCGCGATGATCTGCGCGCCCGTCCTCGGGATGCTGCTGGCGCTGACGGCTCAGCGGCTCGCCGCCTGGCGGCCGCTGCTGCGCGGGCTGGGCTTCGCCGCGCTGGCGGCGGCCCTGGTTCCGGTGCTGCCGACGCCGTACCCGGTGCGCGAGCGGCCCGAGATACCCGGCTTCATCGCCCAGGGCACGTACAAGAAGTACCTCGCGGAGGGCGAGTCCCTGGTCACCGTGCCGCTGCCGAACCCGGGCAGCGCGGAGGCCCTGCACTGGCAGTCGGCGACGGGACTCGGTTTCCGGGTGGCGGGCGGCTACTTCAACGGTCCGTGGGGCCCGGACCGCATCGGCATCTACGGCGCGACCCCGCGCCACACCTCCAACCTGCTGGGCGAAGTCCGCAACTCCGGCCAGGTCCCGGTCATCGGACCCAACTGGCAGGCCCAGGCGCGCCACGACCTCGAGGCGTGGCACGCGGGCGTGGTGGTGCTGGCGCCGCAGTACAACGAGGGGCCGCTGTACGAGACGGTGGAGAAACTCCTGGGCCGGCCGGGGGAGAGGGTGGCCGGGGTGTGGGTATGGGACGTGGGAGCGGAGTGACAAGGAGGTACCGGACCGTACGAAACCGTGCCGAACGGTCCCTTCGCGCACCGTCCCCGTCGCACTACGCTGCTGTGACCATCGTCCTTCTTCACGCTTCCTCCGCCTCCGGCCCGCCGGCCCCCGGCCCCTGCGGCCGTCCGACCCTCAACCGCACCACCCGTGCCCGAACTGCTGAGAGCGAGCCCTCCCTTGGCCTGTGACCTGTGGCTGGTCCCCCTCGTCGACGTGCTGTGCCACAGCCCCGACAATCCCTTCGCCGAAGAGATCGCGTCCTACGACACGGCACTGACCGGCGCGGGCCTGCCGACGGTGCCCGTCTTCGCCTACATGCCGGGCCTGTCGGGCGACGTCGCCCCGGTCGCCGGGTTCGACTACGACGCGCTGCACTTCCTGCGCCGTGCCTACCTGCTGCAGCTGTGCGGGCTCGCGGTGACGCCGGTGGACGAACTGGGCGGCGACTACGAACAGTTGCTGGAGATGTTCGAGTCGACGGCACAGCAGTCGCATCTGGTGTGGCACTACGACCACGCCGGCGCCTATGTGCCGGTCGACTTCCCGGCCCCGCTGTTCAACGACGAACTCCTCGAGGGCGGCGGCCCCTTGGGCTCCACCCAGGGGCTGCTGCGCGAACTGGAGTACGTGGCCCCGTCCATCGGCATCGACCCGGCCAACCCCCCGGCCGCGCCGGAACCCCCGGACCGCCCGACGGCCCTCGAGGAGCCGGCGGGCCCGATCCCGTACGACGACAGTCCCTTCGCCCGCGAACGCCACGTCTGGCTGGGCCTGCACGCCGCGGCGACCCGGAGCCTCGGCCAGGGCTCGATGATCATCTTCAGCTGACCTGCGCGTATCCGTGCGCGGTTCGGGACATCAAGACGCCGGACAGGTGCCCGACGACTGTCGGTCACCTTCCGGGTCGTACCGGGCATGCCGTAGAAGGGCACCTCCGCCGGCCTTCCGCCCGGACGGACGGATACGTCCCCATCGCGCGGTCAGTTCACGCTGCAGGAAACGCCGTTGTGCACTTTATGTGCACCCCTGGAAGGAGTATCCGGCAATGCGACATGATAGATTCTCTTCTTGAAACGGGGGTCCGTTCTTGCATTGCCGAGAACGGGGTTGGTAGAGCAATGCGTTCCATGCGTAGCTATTTCTGGCGGGCATGGGGTGTGCTTTGTGCTGCCTGCTGATCAATCCCCCGCATTACGGGAGGACAGATCCAAATTGAAGCTGCTTCACAAGCGTACTGCGAAAGCTGTCGGCGTCGTTCTCGGCGCGGCAGTCGTCACCCTGACCACGGCGACGAGCTCATTCGCGGCCAGCAGTACGCATGCGTACACCACTGACGACAATCCTGGTGGCCACGCCTGGCTCAGGAGCGACGGCGAGCGATTCTACGTCGCCGACAACGACTCGGACGGATATCGTGCGTCGGGTTACCTCCGCTTCGGAGGCAACACTTACCGTCTGGACGATGCAAACGGTGCCAGCACTCCGTCCAGTGCAGGGTGGGTGAGCAAGGACTTCTCCATAGCGGAGGGTGCCTCGTTCAGCATCCGTGTCTGCCTGCGTGACGGCTACTCCGGGGCTGCCCAGTTCTGCAGTTCATGGAAGTACGGCACGGCGTAGCATTTCTGATTCTGTGTGGGGCGGTTCGGCGGAGAAGCCTTCGTTGCCGCAATAAATAGAACCTGGCGCCGTGCGGGTTCTGGCAATATCGACTCCGGACGCCCGGACACCCTGCGGGGCCTTGCACCAGACCAGTGCAAGGCCCCGCATTCGGCTTCTCCCGGCCTCGGCCGCTGCGGGCAGCCGGGCCCAGGGGCCGCATCCCCGCTGTGCTGAACCGCCCGGCCACACCCGTGTGATGTGCGGGAACCGCCACCAGGGCGCTCGCCCGTCAGCGCGGCGACTCCGGGGGCCGTTGGCGCGGCATGTTGGGGCGGGTGGTCGGGGGGAGGGGGAAGCGGCCCTGGATGACGCCCGGGGCGGGGTGGGGGTCCGGGGGCCGGCGCGGGGGTGAGGAGGGCAGGCGCAGCGGGGCCGGGCCGGGGCGGAAGTCGGTCATCCAGTCGGAGGTCTCGGAGCGGACCAGGTCGGCGATGTCCTCGGAGAAGCGGCGCAGCACGCCCAGGCAGCGCTCGGCCGCCTCGCTCGCCGTGCCTTCCGCCGGGCCGAGGATCTCGCGGACGCTCTCCGAGGCCCAGTCGTACTGGAGTTCCTGAAGGCGGCGCTGTACCGCCTGCGCGGTGGCCACGTCCCGCATCCAGCCGGACGTCAGGCCGAAGTACCGGTCGCAGGCGAGGCAGGCGGCGGCCAGGAGCAGGGAGAGGTAGCCCCAGGGGGCGGCCCCGGAGACCGCCTGCGTCAGGTCCAGGAGGGGGAGGGACGCGCCGGCCAGCGTGCCGAGGGCCGTGCCCAGGCGCAGTGTGCGCGCGGCCCGGCGTTTGAGGACCCGGTCCGCCAGATACCAGTCCGCCGTCCGCAGCGCGTCGGACTCGACCCAGCGGTAGAGCTCGTCCAGTCGGGCCGCGGGCTCGCCCCAGTCCCCGAGAGGGAACGTCCGTCCCGTCAGGTCACTCGGCGGCGCCTCGCCACCCTCCCCGTGGGCCGGCCCCCCGGGCTGCATCTCCGGCTGGCTCACCGGTGCACTCCTCTGCGCTCTGCTGACGATCAGGCTGACGACCAGGACTGACTATCAGGTCCGAAAAGGTGCTGAAAAGGTGCTGACGTTACACCGCGTGACGTACGTGGCGCGCGTGCGTTCTGATGCGGCGCAGGCCCTTCATACCGCCGAATGGTGGGCTGTGGGCCACGGATCCCGGTATTTCCGCCCGCACGGCGGCTCTGGTCAGGTATTGGAGCGTCGATCAGCCCCGTACCGCTCACTCGAAAGAGTTGCCCCACGCAGGGTGGGGCGGCCGGCTGGGTGAGCACGTAGGCTCGGGGAGTACCGAAAAGTACAGCGCGTTCAGTCGTCGATGTAGCCAGGAGTGACCGTGATCCCCGGTGGTGGCCAGCCCAATATGCAGCAGCTGCTTCAGCAGGCGCAGAAGATGCAGCAGGACCTGGCGCAGGCCCAGGAGGAGCTTGCGCAGACCGAGGTCGAGGGCCAGGCGGGCGGCGGGCTCGTGAAGGCCACCGTCACGGGCTCCGGTGAGCTGCGGAACCTCGTCATCGACCCGAAGGCCGTGGACCCGGAGGACACCGAGACGCTGGCGGACCTCGTCGTCGCCGCGGTGCAGGCCGCGAACGAGAACGCCCAGCAGCTTCAGCAGGACAAGCTCGGGCCGCTGGCGCAGGGCCTCGGCGGCATGCCGGGCATGCCGTTCTGACCCGGATCTCCCCGGCTTCCCCCAGATCTCCCCGGCTTCCACCCCGGTCCTCCGGGCTTCGGCCTTCTGAGGACCCCCGGCAGCAACTACCGTAAGCAGCAAGCACTCCAGGAGAGGCGTTCCGTTGTACGAAGGCGTGGTTCAGGACCTCATCGACGAACTGGGCAGGCTGCCCGGCGTCGGTCCCAAGAGCGCGCAGCGGATCGCCTTCCACATCCTCCAGGCCGAGCCGACCGATGTCCGCCGCCTCGCGCACGCCCTGCTCGAGGTGAAGGACAAGGTGCGTTTCTGCGCCGTGTGCGGCAACGTCGCCCAGCAGGAGCAGTGCAACATCTGCCGCGACCCGCGCCGGGACCCGACGGTCGTCTGTGTCGTCGAGGAGCCGAAGGACGTCGTCGCGATCGAGCGGACTCGGGAGTTCCGCGGCCGGTACCACGTCCTCGGCGGCGCCATCAGCCCCATCGAGGGCGTGGGCCCCGACGACCTGCGCATCCGTGAGCTGCTGGCCCGCCTCGCGGACGGCACGGTCACCGAGCTGATCCTGGCCACGGACCCCAATCTGGAGGGCGAGGCGACGGCCACGTACCTCGCGAGGATGATCAAACCGATGGGTTTGAAGGTCACGCGGCTGGCCAGCGGACTCCCTGTAGGGGGAGACTTGGAATACGCCGACGAGGTCACGCTCGGCCGTGCCTTCGAGGGGAGACGACTGCTCGATGTCTGACGTCATGCTGCACGCCGTAGGACAGGATCCCGACAGCTTCGCGGTCCAGATCGCCGACTCGATCGAATCGTTCATCGTCGCGACCACCGAGGTCGCCAAGGGCGACGAGCCCGACAGCGCGATCCCGTTCCTGCTGCTCGAGGTCTCCCAGCTGCTGCTGACCGGCGGCCGCCTCGGCGCGCACGAGGACATCGTCCCGGACGAGCGGTACGAGCCCGACACCGGACCCGACCTGGACGTCGACGAACTGCGCATGCGTTTCGCGACCATGCTCGAGCCGATCGACGTCTTCTCCGAGGTCTTCGACCCGTACGAGCCCCGCAAGGCGCCCGTACCGTCGCGGATCTCCGACAGCCTCGCCGACATCATCATGGACCTGCGCCACGGCCTCGCCCACTACCGTGCGGGCCGCACCACCGAAGCGCTGTGGTGGTGGCAGTTCTCGTACTTCTCCAACTGGGGCCCGACCGCCTCCGCGACCCTGCGCGCCCTCCAGTCCCTGGTCGCCCACGTCCGCCTCGACCAGCCCCTCGCGGAACTGGACGGCCTCGACACCGACGAGGACCTCACCGAGGACGCGCTGGCCGAGGAGGCCGGCAAGGTCATGGTCCAGGAGATCGCCGCTCCGCTGGGGCTGCGGCGGGCTCGCTGACCTTCCCGTGAGGCCGTGGCACAACCGGTATTTCCGCGTGTCCTGACCGCTTCCCCGTGCTGCTAGGTTCGGCCGCCGGCCGACGAAACAGCGGGGGAGCGGACACAGTGGCGACGCAGGCATGGACGGGCATACGCGCCCGGGCGGCGGGCATGGCGGGGCTCACGGCGGCCGCACTCCTGGTCGGCGGGTGCGGCCCGCGGGACGACGGCGCGGCGGCGGCGCCTGCAGCGACGGCATCCCCGTCACCGTCCACTTCGACGTCTGCGTCCCCGTCCCCGGCCCCGACTGCGTCCGCTTCGTCCCCGGCCGCATCGCCGAAGGCCACCGCCGCGTCGGCGAAGCCCGCCGCACCCCGGACGCCCGCCGCGCCGCCCGTCACCACGCGGCCACCGAGGCCGACCACCGTGTCGATGTACGCGTCGGCCACCGCCGGCCCCCTGAGCCTGGTGCGCGGCGGGGCGGCCCGGGAGTTCACGGTCACGGTGAACAACGGCAACACCCGCGCCTACAGTGCCCTGCGCGTCGTCTTCCAGATGGAGATGATGATCGGCGACGAGGGCGCCACCCCGCCGCAGAACGGCTTCACCCTGGAACGCCGCGACCCCGCCTCCGGCACGTGGAAGACGGTCGAACTGCGCGTCGCCAACGATGTCCAGCCGCACTTCCTGTTCAGCGGCGGGACCCCGCTGGCCGAGGAAGCGGCCCGTACGGAGCGCTACCGCATCCGCGCCGGGAAGACCGGGCCGACCGGCTCCACGGCCCTGATGATCCGCCTCGTCGACACGACCGCGCCCGACGACGCGGCCTACGAGCGGGGCGTCCCGGCGGCCACGTCGCTGATGGTCACGGCCCGCCGCGACTGACCCCGGTCCGTGTGAGCCGGCCCACATCCTCGCGTACCCCGGTGACCCTTGGGCAGTAGCCAACCCGAACGGCCGCGGGCGCCCTCCGGGACGTCCGGATGATCACTGGGTGAGCGGGACATCTCACCATGTGACACAAAAGGGGCGATCCGCGGCTGCTCGATAAAATAAGCCGACCGCAGTAGTGACTGCAGAAGACCGAGCGAGGAGCGCACGTGGGCCTTGTCGTGCAGAAGTACGGAGGCTCCTCCGTAGCCGATGCCGAAGGCATCAAGCGGGTCGCCAAGCGAATCGTCGATGCCAAGAAGGACGGCCACCAGGTGGTCGTCGTGGTGTCGGCGATGGGTGACACGACGGACGAGCTGATCGATCTCGCCGAGCAGGTATCCCCGATCCCTGCCGGGCGTGAGTTCGACATGCTGCTGACCGCGGGAGAGCGGATCTCCATGGCCCTGCTGGCCATGGCGATCAAAAACCTGGGCCACGAGGCCCAGTCGTTCACCGGCAGCCAGGCAGGCGTCATCACCGACTCGGTCCACAACAAAGCGCGCATCATCGATGTGACGCCGGGCCGGATCCGCACGGCGCTCGACGAGGGCAACATCGCCATCGTCGCCGGGTTCCAGGGTGTGTCCCAGGACAAGAAGGACATCACCACCCTCGGGCGTGGCGGGTCCGACACCACGGCGGTGGCGCTGGCCGCCGCACTGGACGCCGAGGTCTGCGAGATCTACACCGACGTCGACGGCGTCTTCACCGCCGACCCGCGGGTCGTGAAGAAGGCCCGGAAGATCGACTGGATCTCCTCCGAGGACATGCTGGAGCTCGCCGCCTCCGGCTCCAAGGTGCTGCTCCACCGCTGTGTGGAGTACGCACGCCGATACAACATCCCGATCCACGTCCGCTCGTCCTTCTCGGGACTGCGCGGCACCTGGGTCAGCAACGAACCGCGAGGGGATCAGAAGGTGGAGCACGCCATCATCTCGGGAGTCGCCCACGACGTCTCCGAGGCCAAGGTCACGGTTGTCGGCGTTCCCGACAAGCCCGGTGAGGCAGCCGCCATCTTCCGCGCGATCGCCGACGCCGAGATCAACATCGACATGGTCGTGCAGAACGTCTCCGCGGCCACCACCGCCCTGACCGACATCTCCTTCACGCTGCCCAAGACGGACGGCGCCAAGGCGATGGCCGCTCTGGAGAAGCAGAAGTCCGCCATCGGCTTCGACTCGCTGCGCTACGACGACCAGATCGGCAAGATCTCCCTGGTCGGCGCCGGTATGAAGACCAACCCGGGCGTCACCGCCTCGTTCTTCGAGGCGCTGTCCGACGCGGGCGTGAACATCGAGCTGATCTCGACCTCCGAGATCCGCATCTCGGTCGTCACCCGTGCCGACGACGTCAACGAGGCGGTGCGCGCCGTGCACAGCGCCTTCGGGCTCGACTCCGACTCCGACGAGGCTGTCGTCTACGGAGGCACCGGCCGATGACCCGCCTGCACGGAGGCGTGCGGCGATGACCCGCAAGCCGGCGCTCGCGGTCGTCGGAGCGACCGGAGCCGTCGGTGCGGTGATGCTCCAGATCCTGTCCCAGCACGAGGACGTCTGGGGCGAGATCAGACTCGCCGCCTCCCCGCGCTCGGCCGGCCGCAAGCTGGCCGTGCGCGGGGAGGAGTGCGAGGTTCTGCAGCTCGGCGAGGGCCTCTTCGACGGCATCGACGTGGCGATCTTCCTGGCGCCGGGCGAGGTGTCCGAGCGTTGGGCGCCCATGGCCGTCGCCAAGGGGGCCGTGGTCGTGGACGCGTCCCCGGCTTTCCGGATGGACGCCGAAGTCCCGCTGGTCGTCCCCGAGGTCAACCCCCATGCCGTGCGGGTGCGCCCGCGCGGCATCGTCGCGAGCCCGCACGACACGACGCTCGCCATGCTCCCGGCGGTCGGCGCGCTGCACGGTGAGTTCGGCCTGCAGGAACTGGTCGTCTCGTCGTACCAGGCAGTCAGCGGCGCGGGCCGTGAGGCCGTGGCCTCGCTGCGGGCGCAGCTGTCGATGGTCGCCGGTACGGAGCTGGGTGCCGGACCCGGAGACGTACGGCGTGCGGTGGGCGACGACCTGGGGCCGTTCCCGGCGCCGCTGGCGCTCAACGTGGTGCCCTGGGCGGGGACGGTCGCCGACGACGGCTGGTCCTCCGAGGAACTGGGGCTGCGGGCGGAGACCCGCAAGATCCTCGGCCTGCCGACTCTGAAGGTGACCGCGACCTGTGTACGGGTGCCGGTGCTGACGACCCATTCGCTGTCGGTGCACGCGCGCTTCGAGAAGGAGATCACCGTGGAGCGGGCGCACGAGGTCCTCGCGACCTCGCCCGGCGTCGTGCTCTACGACAACCCGGAGGCGGGGGACTTCCCCACACCCGCGGACGTGGTGGGAACCGACCCGACCTGGGTGGGTCGTGTGCGGCGTTCCCCGGACGACGCCTGCGGGCTCGAACTGTTCGTCTGCGGCGACAACCTCCGCAAGGGCGCGGCTCTCAACTCCGCGCAGATCGCCGAGGCGGTGGCCGCCGAATTCGTGTAAGACCGTCCCCGTCGTGCCGGGTCCTGCGTGGCGGGCCTTCGTGCCTGGTTCTGCGGGGCGCGGCGTGGGGGCGCGGCGGCGTGGTGTGGGGGGGCGAGAACGGGGCGCGGCGGCGCGCGAACGGGGTGCGAACAGGGCGCGCGGACGGTGGCTCAGGGGCGGGCGGCGGTGGGACTGTCGGTGGCGTCTCGTAATCTCGTGGTCCCAGCAGTTAATACAACGTGATTCAGCCCCTGTTCTTTGTAGGATCTGTGAACGCCCTGTGGGGAGAACCATGGTCTGTACCACTTGAACTGGGGCGTCGGCTTGTTCGAGTATGCGATTCCTCCTTGCTGCAACCGGTGGTCGGGCGGGAGCGTCTTTGCGGGCACCTCGGCACGGTGCCCCAAAAAACGGGGCATTGGGGAAGATCGGTGCGCATGCGGGTATTCGGTTCGCCGTCGAAAGCGGTGGCGTGCGCGTACAACCCTGGCGGGGGGCAGCGTGTCCAACAGGCGTGGCAGAGGTTCTCGACATCGCAAGGGTGGCCCCGGTCCGTGGCGCTTCGGTGCGCCCGCGCCGCAGGCCCCGCCCGGCCGGCGGCATGCCGGTGATCGCCCCCATGCCTGCTTCGCGCACCACGCGCATGCCGTCCCAGCGGCAGGGTTCTGACGACACCATGGCCACGGGCACCACCGTCGACCTGCTCACCGAGACCTACCGCGCCCACTACCGCTCGCTGCTGGGCCTTGCCGCGCTGCTCCTCGACGACACGGCGTCGTGCGAGGACGTGGTCCAGGAGGCGTTCATCCGGGTCCACTCGGCGCGGAATCGCGTGCGGGACCCGGAGAAGACCCTCGCCTACCTGCGGCAGACCGTGGTCAACCTCTCCCGTTCCGCGCTGCGCAGGCGCATCCTCGGCCTCAAGCTGCTCTCCAAGCCGATGCCGGACATGGCGAGCGCGGAGGAAGGCGCGTACGACCAGCTGGAGCGGGACGCGCTCATCAAGGCGATGCGGGGGCTGCAGCGGCGCCAGCGGGAGGTGCTGGTGCTGCGATACTTCGCAGACATGACGGAGGCTCAGGTGGCCGAGACCCTGGGGGTGTCCCTCGGCTCGGTCAAGGCGTACGGCTCGCGGGGCATTGCGGCGCTCCGCGTCGCCATGGAGGCCACGAAATGAGCAGCCGCGAACACGACTCCGAACATTTCGAGCGCTCAGGGCATTCCGAGCATTCCGAGAATTCAGGGCATTCCGAGTATTACGGGCCGGACGGGCCGTCCGACCAGCGGAGTGGGAACGAGACTGTGAACAACGGGCCGGCCGACGGGCCGATGGAGCTTCCGATCAGCGGCATCGGATCGGACGAGGACGCACTGCGACGCCTGCTGCACGGCGCCGTCCAGGACATCCAGCCCTCCGCCGACGCACTTGACCATCTGCGCCGGGCGGTCCCCGCACGACGGGCCCGCAAGCGGCAGGCCCTGGTCGGCATGGCAGCCGCGGCCCTGCTGATCGGCACCGCCGTCCCCGCCTTCGTCCACGTGGCGAACTCGGGAAGCGGCGACAGTGCCAACCCCGTCAATGCCGGACACGACCAGCAGGCGCAGGGCGGCACGGGCAACGACCCGGGCGTCACCGGTGGCGACAACGGCGTCAAGGGGCCCACTCAGGGCTCCGGGGACGCGGTCGTACCGGGCGCGAGCACCGGACCCGACCGGTCGGCGGACGTGCCGACCGGAGGATCGGACGGCGCTTCGGGAGCGGTCCAGACCCCTGAGACGCAGGCGGCCTGCGAGCCCGGGCAGCTGGTGGTCTCCACGGAGCTGGGCGCGCCGGAGGCCGACGGCAAGGCGTACGGAAGCTTCCGCATCACCAACGTCTCGGGCACCGACTGCTCTGCCGGGGGCTCCACCGTCGGCTTCCAGGCGCTGGGTGCCGCCGATCCGGCCCGGATCGGTGTGGCGCGCCACACCGCGGGTGACGGGGCGAGCGGCCTGCCCGACCCGACGGCGACCGAGACCGACGTGGTCGTCGCGACCGCTGGCAAGGCGTACGAGGTGAAGTTCGCGTGGGTGCCGTCCGACACCTGCCCGACCGAGGGCTCCTCTCCCGCACCCTCTCCCTCCGGTGGTGAAACCTCGGGCGGCGCCACCGGGGCCGGCGGGAGCACCGGTGGTGCCGGTGGCCAGGGCGGCGCCGATACGTCCGAGGGGAGCGCCACCGAGCCCCAGCTGCTGCACGAGGGCGGTACGAAGGACGGCAGCGTGACGGTCACGTACGCGACGCTGGGCGGCACGGTCACCGGCCAGACGAACGTCCCCGACGCCTGCGCCGGCACGATCTACTACACGGGCGTGCTCGCGGGCCAGTGACGCGACGCGCGCCGTCGAGGTGCGCCGCGGGCCCGGTGGGGCGACGCCGCGCCGGTGTCGCGACGCGGGGGCCGTCGAGGCGTGCCGGAGGTCGGGCAGCTCGGGAGCCTCGGGCTCAGGCGGTCTCGGGCTCGAGCCCCAGGGCGCGGTCCTTGGCCGCTTCCGCCTCCCGGCGGACCAGGCGGAACCACATGAAGAGCACGAAACCGGCGAAGACGAACCACTCGCCCGTGTAGCCGAGGTTCTGGAACGCCTTGAGGTCCAGGCCGCTGTTCTCCGGGGCCGCGGCCGGCACGGCCGTCAGGCCGCTGTCCGCCTTCGACAGCGTGACCCAAGCGTCGTAGACGTCGTCCGGAACCAGGTTCACCAGCGACGCCGCGCTGATCATGCCCAGCTGCCCGCTCGGCAGACCGCCCGCCGTGTGCACCCCGTCCGTACCCGTGGACTCGGATGCCTGCAGCGCTCCCGTGACCGTCACGTCACCGGCCGGGGCGGCCGGCGCCCGGCCGCCCTCGGGCATCCAGCCGCGGACCACGGGCAGCACGCGCCCGCCGTCCGTCCGCAGCAGTGTCAGCACGTACGAGCCGCGCTTCCCGTCGAGTTCACGCTGCGGGACCACGAACTGCTCGCCGTACCGGCCGGAAGCCGTCGCCAGCCGACCGGACGTCTCCTTGTCGACGGGCAGCAGCTCCTCGAGCGGTACCGCCTCCTGCTGCTCCTCACCCGGCTTGTGTTCCGCCTCACGGTGGGAGTCGACGCGGTCCTCGAACCTGCCCAACTGCCACGAACCCATGAAGACGCAGAACGGGATCGCCAGCAGGACGAAGACGTTGATCCCCCACCAGCGGGGCGTCAGCAGGAATCGGTACACCCCTCCACGGTACGGAACGCGTCAGCCGTTCCGTGTGCCGGGGCAGCCCCGACGGCCGACAGCAGCCGCGGGGCGTACTCCGGGTGACAGCGGTGACACGGTCCTCCGGCGACAGCGGTGGTGCGGTCCTCGGGGCGGCAGTGGCGGCGCGTGCTCCGGCCGGGCAAGCGGCGCCGTCGCTCACGGCTGCACGGCGGCTCCCTTCAGACACCGGTCGGCGAAGTCGATCTCGAGGCGCACCTGCTTGATGCGTTCCTCCACCACCAGGGAGCCGTGACCCGCGTCGTACCGGTACACCTCGTGGACCGCGCCGCGTGACGCGAGCCGGTCGACGTAGTTGTCGATCTGCCTTATCGGGCAGCGCGGGTCGTTGACTCCGGCCGAGATGTAGACGGGGGCCCGCACCGCGTCGACATACGTCAGGGGGGACGACGCCTCCCAGCGCTCCGGGACCTCCTCCGGGGTGCCGCCGAACAGCGTGCGGTCGAGTGCCTTCAGGTTCTCCATCTCGTCGTGGTACGCCGTGACGTAGTCGGCGACCGGTACGGCGGCGATGCCGACGGCCCAGTCGCGCGGCTGCGTGCCGAGGCCCAGCAGGGTCAGATAACCGCCCCAGGACCCGCCCGCCAGGACCAGCTTCGCCGGGTCGGCGAGCCCGGAGGAGACCGCCCACTCGCGGACGGCCGAGATGTCCTCCAGCTCGATCAGGCCGACACGGTGCTTGAGCGCGTCCGTCCACTCGCGGCCGTAGCCCGTCGAGCCCCGGTAGTTGACGCGGACGACCGCGTAACCATGGTCGAGCCAGGCCGCCGGGCCGGCGGCGAAGGCGTCGCTGTCGTGCCAGGTCGGGCCGCCGTGGATCTCGAAGACCGTCGGCAGCGGGCCGCCGGCGCCAGCGGGCTTCTGCACCAGGGCGTGGATACGGCCGCCGGGGCCCTCCACCCAGACGTCCTCGACCGGCACAGAGGCGGGGGCCTTCAGGCCCGGAGGGTCGAGGACGACACCGCCGGCGGTGGACCGGACGCGGGGCGGCTGGGCCGCGGACGACCACAGGTACTCGACGCTGCCGTCCGGGCGGGCCGTCGCGCCGGAGACCGAACCGGCCGGTGTGTCGATCCGGGTCAGTGCGCGGGTCGCCAGGTCGTACCGCCACAGCTCGCCGCGTGCCTCGAAGCTGTGCGCGATCAGCAGTGCGGAGCCGTCCGGATACCACTCGGCGTTCACATCACCCGGCAGCTCGATGCCGAGGTCGCTCTCCTCGCCGGAGGCGACGTCCCAGATCATCGGCTCCCAGCGGCCGCGCCGCTGATGCCCGACGAGCAGGCGGGTGTCACCGGCGACCGGGGCGAAACCGAGGACCTCCAGGCCGAGCTCCACCGTGCCGCCCGCCGTGTCGTCCAGCTCGGCCACGGTCGTGCCGTCGAGACGGGTCACCCGCAGGGCGGAGTGCATGGCGTCCCCGTGCTCGGTGTGCTCGATCGCGAGCAGCGATCCGTCGTGCGAGAGGTCGCCCACCCCGGCCGACTCCCGGTGCCGGTAGATCTCGACGGGCGCCGCGCCCGCCCGTACGACATGGATCGTCGTGCCGTCCTCGTCGGTGGAGCGGCCGACGACGGCGGTGGTGCCGTCCCGGCCGATGGCGAGGCCGGCCGGATACGAGGGCTCGAGACCCGGCGCGGCGGGCACGTCGTCGCCGCCGTGGAACGACTGCCGTATCCAGATGCCGAACTCGTCGCCGTCGGTGTCCGAGAACCACCAGACGGCCTCGCCGTCGGGTGTGAGTATCCCGTCCGTCGTGCCGTTCGGACGGTCGGTGACCTGGCGCTGGGCGCCCGTCGCCCGGTCCCACGCGTACAGCTCGTACGTCCCCGTCGCGTTCGACACGAAGAGGGAACGGTCCGGGGCGTCCTCCGCCCAGTCGGGCAGGGAGACCCGCGGCGCCCGGAAGCGCTTCTCCCAGTCGGGCATGTCGGCCGTGCCGGCCACGGTGTGTGCGTCGTTCATGCCCTCCATGAAAGCGGATCGCGCCCACATCCTCCGCAGCCTGTGGACAACTTACCCACAGGCCCGCCCACGGGTCCGTTTCACCGTCCGTTCACTGTCCGCCCGCTGGTCCGCCCGCAGGCCCCCGGACCGCCCACGGGCCTGTCCGTAGCCTCCGTCCCGTTTGCCCTCACGCCTCGTGATCCGACGCCGTCCCGCCGTCCGCCTCGGCCGGCCCCGCGCCGTCCCGCCCCCCGACGGCCGGCGCCGCGAGCGTGGGCGCCGCGTGGCGGCCCGACGGGCGGGCCACCAGATAGCGGGGGTCGGCCGCCCGTGTGATCGCGGACTCGACCGCCGCCACCCGGTCGGCGAGCAGCCCGAGCGCCGCGACCGCCCGCGTCAGCGGGTCCCCGTCCGGGCCGCCGAGGGCCCGGGCGCGTACGTAGCGCGTCTTGATCTCCTCCCAGCGGGACGCCTGCTCCGCCGTCAGCGTGCCGCGCAGCTCGGCCAGCTTGAGCAGGGCCGCCTCCGCGCCGTTCGTCAGGGTCTGGGCCTCCCCGGCGTAGTGGTCCTCGATCACGGACGCGAGTTCGGCGTCGTTCATCACGGGGCTGATCCGTTCCACGATCTTGTTCATGTTGCGGTAGGAGCCCTGGAGCCGGAACGGCGGTTCTGAGCGAGTCTCGTCGCTGCTCGCCGCAGAGGCGATGTACGCGGCGTTCACGGCGAGGACCGTGCGCCTGGCGGTCAGCAGATGCCGCATGACCGCCAGGATCTGCTCCAGCTCTGCCGGTGCGTAGGCGTGCTGAAGCCGGTCCGCCTGCGCGGTCGGGTCGCCGGCGGCGAGCCGGACCAGCAGGTCCAGATCCGCCCGCTCCCGGCCGGACAGCGGCGCGAGCAGCGGATGCGACGTGAGCGCGTTCTCGACGAAGCTCATCGCGAACACGTCGTCCTTGCCGGTCAGCACGTCGCCCAGGTTCCACACGTCGGCACGGTTCGCGAGCATGTCGGGGATCCGGAACCGCTGCCCCGACTCCGTGTACGGGTTGCCCGCCATGCACACCGCGAAGCGCTTGCCCCGCAGGTCGTACGTGCGCGTCCCGCCCCGCCACACCCCCTCCATACGGCGCTGCGCGTCGCACAGCGAGATGAACTTCTGCAGCAGCTCCGGGGACGTGTGCTGGATGTCGTCCAGGTACAGCAGGACGTTGCTCCCCGCCTCCAGCGCGAAGTTGATCTTGTCGACCTCCTGGCGGGCGGTCGCGTTCGGTGCCTCCTCCGGGTCGAGCGAGGTCACCGCGTGCCCCAGCGCCGGGCCGCTGACCTTGACCAGGAGCAGACCGAGCCGGTCGGCGACATACTCCATGAGCGTCGTCTTGCCGTAGCCGGGCGGGGAGACCAGCAGGAGCAGGCCGTTGCTGTCGGTGCGCCGGGACTCGCCGACCGTGCCGAGCTGCTTGGCCAGGTTGTCGCCGATGAGGGGCAGGTACACCTCGTCGATGAGCCGGTTGCGGACAAACGCCGGCATCACCCGGGGCCGGTGCTCGTCGAGCCGCAGCCGCTCGCGCTCGGTCGCGGCCAGAGCGGTCCGGCGCTGCTGGTACGCCCGGAAGCCGGGGGCCACGTCGTCGCGGAAGTGCCGTGTCCGGTTCAGGAGTTCGTCGATGCGGACCGTCATCGTCCGCCGCTCGACGCGCGGGTGGCTCCCGAGCAGACCCTCGACCTGCTCGCTCAGCGGCGCCCCGCACTCGTACCGTACGAGGTCCGGGCACAGCTCCACCGCGACGGCCTCCGCGAGGTCGGTGTCGTCCGCACCGGTCGCCTCCGTGTAGGCGCACAGCCAGTTCTCGACGACCTGGCGGCGGGCCGCCAGGTCGTCGCCGAGCGCGGCCAGGTCGTCCTCGTACGCCGAAGTGCCGACCGCACCACGGAACTTGTCCAGCAGCGTGCGGGCCGAGGCACTCGTGGCGAAGCCCTCGGGGCCGCAGGTCAGCTCCTCGAAGAGGTACTCCGCGGCGAGCGCGTCCCCGATCTCCCGCGCCATCTCGGCCCGGAACGTGGCGATCGCCGGCGCCAGACCGAACGTCTCGCGCGCCCGCGCCAGCGACACCGCACGCCGCGTCCACGCCGAGCGCCGGGACTCGTCCGTGCCGTGCGCCCAGAAGAGCTGGGCCGCGGCCCGCGCCTGCGGCGGGTAACGCAGCAGACCGGCCTGCTCGTGCAACCGCAGCAGCGCTCCGAGGATCAGGGTCGCGTCGTGGTCGTGGACGCCCCGCTCGTGGCCCTCGTCGTACGCCGCCTCCGCCGACCTGCGCACGAGGTCGGCGAGGTCGGCGAGATCGGCGTCGGCCAGCGCCTCGGCGCCGTGCTCGTCGAGGAGCCGGGCGGCCAGATGCTCGGCGCGGTACACCGACGCGTTCTCCGACGGCAGCGACTGCTCCCAGTACGGCCGGGTCTGAGCGAAGCCGGGCGCCGTCGCGTCGGTGACCGGCGAACGGTAGTCCGTGCCGGTCAGCGCGAACGCGAGACCGTCACCCTGCGGCACGAGCGTCAGCTCGAACGGCTGGCTGTTCACCGCGAACCGGTGCCGGCCGAACCGGATCGCCGAGCCGCCGTCCGCATACAGGTCGGTCCGGTCGCGCAGCGCCCGTGCCGCCTCCTGGCGAGCCGCCTTCAGCCGGCCCTCCAGCTCCTCCGCCCTGACCTCGTCGCCCAGTTCGCGCAGCTCCTCGGCGGTGCGGCGGACCTTGGCGACCATCGGGTCGGAGGCGAAGTAGGTGTTGATCTCGCCCGTGTCGGCGAGCGTGGCGACCCGGCGGGAGACCGTCTCCAGCACGCGTACGGCCGATCCCGCCAGCCGCTCGGCACGCCGCGCCCGCGCGTCCTGAAGCGTCTGGCGGCGGGACGCGAACGCGTCGTACACCTCAGTGCGCTTCGCGCCCAGCTCGGCGAGGAAGTCGTCGGACTCGGCGAACCGCGACTCCAGGTTCTCCAGCCGCAGCAGCAGCGCCGCGAGCTGCTCGTCGCACGCCTGCGGATCCGAGGCGGCGGCGAGAGCGCCGGTCACCGCCTGCCCGAGCAGCGCCAGTTCGGCGGCGAACTCCGCCTCGCCCTCGTGGGCGAGGAGCTCCTCGCGGCGGGCGTCGAGCGTGGCCCGGGCGCGGTTGACGCCGCCGAGGACCTCGGCGATCCGCTCGAGGATCGACGTACGGACCACCGCGTCACCGATGTCCAGCCCGGCGACCACCTCGGTCACCGTACGCAGCCCTTCCGCCTGCCCGTCGAGCTGCTCGCCGACCGGTGCGGCCTCGGCGACGGTCGCGATCGCCCCGGCCCGGCCGGTCAGCTCCTCGATGTCCGCGTGGTAGTCCTCGAACGCGTCCGCACGCTCGAGGAACGCCACGGCACGCTGCGCGAACGAGGCGATGTCGGCGTCGGTGTCCGCGGCGAGCGCGTCGATCCGGTCCGTGTCCGCGTACCGGAGTTCCTTGAGAGTGATCAGCTCACCCTGGGCGCGGCGCAGTCCCGTGAGCCCGTCGACCCATCCGCCCGCGCCGCGCGGTGTCTCGCCGCGCAGCCGGCGCACCTGTGCGGCGATCCGCCCCGCGGCCTCCTCCAGCGCGCGTGCGGCCTGCGCCGTCAGCTCCCTCACGGTCTCGAACTCGCCGACGACCTGCTCGGCGGTCGCCCGCATGCCGGCGAGCGGCGTGGCGAGGTCGCCGAACTCGGGGTCGTTCAGCCAGTGGTACGCGTCGGCGGTCCGGGTGCAGGAGGCGAGCAGCGCCTCGTAGACACCGGTCGTGGGACCGGCCTGCGTCTCGGTGACGGCGCGGGCGAGCGACAGGCAGTCGGAGATCCCGCGCACCAGGTCGGCGTTGCCGACGACGGCCAGCGGGCCCTGCCCGGCGGGGCGGGCGGCGGCGTACGTGTCGGAGACGAACGGCGACTGCCAGCGCTGCACCGGGTGGACCCTGGCGGGCTCCACGCCGTCGGCGCGCAGGACCAGCAGTGTGCCGTCCTCGAACACGGCGTAGCCCTGGCAGTTCAAGGGCGTGGCGACCGTCTTGCGGATCACGTTGTACGGCAGCAGGAGACTGCGGCCCTCCACCCGCCCGTGGAAGGCGAACATCACGTCCTCGCCGTTCGGCGACCGTACCGTCCGCTCGTACTCCAGCGAACCGATCAGCCCGGCGTCGACGTCGAAGGTACGGGCGGTCCCGGTCGCGGCGAGGTAGTAGCCGCCGGGGAAGACGATGCCCTGGTCCTCCGGCAGCCGGCGGCAGGCCTGGCCGATGCCGTCGAGCCGGACCACGGTCTTGGTGATCGTGTTGTGGACCAGGTACCGGTACGCCTCCTCCTTGTACGGGCGGACGCGCAGCAGAACCAGCGGTCCGACGCGGGCGTGCTCGATCTCGGCGTCCGCCAGCGACTGCAGCGGCTCGTCGACGGGCTCCGAGTGGATGCCCTCGCCGGTCTCTGTGTCGTCGTCCGTCTTCACGGTGAGGGTGCCGCCGACGGTCGCGACGAAGACCTCGCCGCCGACGGACACGTGCGGGTGCCGGCCGAGGACGTGGTCGTCGCGGGTCGTGGGCGTCCACTCGAACTCGTGCGACGCGGGGAAGACATGGTCGCGCTCGCCCCGCGCGTCCAGGAACTCGGCGCTTCCGTCGGGAGTCATCGCCCAGCGCAGGACCCGGATGTCGGTGGGCTTGTCGCCGGTGCGGAAGACGGCCAGCAGCCGGCCGCCGGTGCGGCGGAGCTGAAGCAGCCGGGCGCCCTGGTAGTAGCGGTACAGGGCCTCGAACTCCCGCAGGAAGGCCGGGTCGTCGAGGAGGCCGGGCACCGCGTCGTCGGGAAGCCGGCTCAGGTCGCGGTCGTGCAGGGCGAAGACATCGCCGACCGAGGTCTGCGGGTTCACCCCGAGGACGACGTTGTAGCCGAAGAGCAGGCTCTCGCCGACGGCGACGATGTCGCGCGGCACGCTGTTGTTCTCGGTCCGGAGGTGCTCCGTGCCGGCGAGCCGCAGCTCCGTCGAGCCGAAGGTGGCGATACGGCGGGTGTTGAGGTCGTCGGCACGCCGGGCGAGCTCGGCCGCCTGGGCGGCGAGCCGGTCACGCAGCACCTCGTACGTCCCGGAGTCCATCGTTCCGGAGTCCGTCCTCGCGGAGCCGGCGGAACTTGCGCTTCCGGAGCCCTTCGCACCGGCTCCCTGCGCCCCTGCTGTCTGCGTCCCGGAGCTCGCGGGCCGGCTGTCCGTCGGCCGGGAGCCCGCGGAACCAGGATCAGCCGGCGGGTTGCCGCCGGGAGAGGTCACCCCGAGGGCCGGTCCGTCGTTGACGGGCACGGCGGTGGTGGGCGTGGTCATGTGCGTGCTCGCTTCCTGCGATGAAGTCCGTTCCCGGGGCGGGACCGGTGCTGCTGACCCCGTCCGGCAGCACCGGTCCCGCCCCGGAGATTCAGGCGGCCGGGTGGGCCGAGCCGTTGAGCGACGCCGCAGGGGCGGCGCCGCCCTGCGATGCCGTGGCCGCCGGGGCCGTGAGCGACCCGATCGGCGTGTCGGCGAGGCCCAGCCGGTCGGCAGCCTCCAGCAGCTGCTGCAGCTGTCCGCTCTGCGCGCCGCCGATCCCTGACTTCATCAGCCTCATCAGCAGCGCCGACACCGTCAGGTTCTGCACATCACCGGTCGACACCGAACCGAGGACCGACGTCAGGTCGTCCGTGAAGCTCGACGTACCGTCCAGCCACGGCTTCGCCAGCGTCTGCGCGGTCTGCGAGTGCTGCACGAACGAGTCCACGCCCTTGCCGAGCGAGATCGACGACATGAGCCGGTCGAAGAACACGGACTCCCCGCCGACGATGCTGATGTCGGCGCTCTCGAGACCCGTGGCGAGCACCGTCGCCTGCGCCTCGGCCACCTGCCGCTGGACGTCGAGGCCCGCCAGCCGGATGTCCTTCTCCGCCTCCAGGCGCAGCCGGTACTCCTCGTGCCCGCGCGACGCCTCGTCCAGCGCTGCCATCGCCGCGGCCTTCTCCGTCAGACCCGCGGCCTCGGCCTTCAGCTTGTCGCCGATGGCCGCCGCGTCCGCGGCGCCCTTGGCCCGTACGCCTTCGGCCTCCGCGAGCAGACGTGCCTGCGCCGCCTGGGCCTCCGCACGGCCGGCCTTCTCGATCGCGTCGGCCTCCTTCTCACGCACCTGGACCGCCGCGAGACCCTCTGCCGCCGCCTCGGCCTGAATGCCCTCGGCCAGCCGCAGCTTCGCGCGGGCGTCGAGGTCCGCGGACTTCACACGCGCCTCCGCGAGCGTGACCTCCTCGGCCGCACGGTGCACGGCGGCCTGCTCGGCCGCCTCCGCGGCCTTGATGTCCTTGACCAGCCTCTCCTGGGCCTCGGCCTCGGCCGCGATGACGACCGCCTGCCGCTCGCGCTCCGCCTCCTCCACGGCGCGCAGCCGCTTGATCGACTCCTCCTGCTCGGCGACCGTACGGTCCACGGCGACCCGCTCGCGCACGACCTCCGCGATCTCCCGCTTCTCCGCCTCGACCTCCTTGTCGGCGGCGATCCGCGTCAGCGCGGTCTCCCGCTCGCGCGCGATGACCTCGAGCAGCCGGTCCTTCTCGATGCGCTCGCTCTCGATGGCGATCACGCGCTCGCGGTTCTTCTCCGCGACGGCCACCTCACGCGCCTGGTTCTCGCGCTGGACGCCGAGCTGCTCCTCGGTCCGCAGGAACGCGCTCTGCGCCCGCAGCCGCTCCTCCTCCATCACCCGGGCGGTCTCCGCCTCCTCACGGGCCCGTACGGTCTCGATCTCGCGGCGCTGCTTGATCTCGGCGTCGGCCTGCCGGCGTTCCAGCTCCAGGATGGCCTCGCGGGCGTCGACGTTCTGCCGCGTGATCTCCTTCTCCTCGGTGCGCTGGAACTCGTTGGTGCGCACATGCTCGACGGACGTCATCTCGGTGATCTTCCGGATGCCCTGCGCGTCGAGGACGTTGGACGGGTCGAGCTGGGAGAGCGGCGTCTGCTCCAGGTAGTCGATCGCCGCGTCCTCGAGGCTGTAGCCGTTGAGGTCGGTGCCGATGAGCTGGATGATCCGGTCCCGCAGCTCGTCGCGCTTGGTGTAGAGGTCGGTGAAGTCCATCTGCTTGCCGACCGTCTTGAGCGCCTCGGAGAACTTGGCGTTGAACAGGTCCTGCAGCGTCTCCTTGTCGCTGGCCCGGGCGGTGCCGATGGCCTGGGCGACCTTGATGACGTCCTCGACGGTCTTGTTGACTCGGACGAAGAACGAGATCCGGATGTCGGCGCGGATGTTGTCGCGGCAGATCAGCCCGTCGCGGCCGGTCCGCGTGATGTCGATGGTCTTCACCGAGATGTCCATGGTCTCGGCCTTGTGCAGGACGGGCAGCACGACCTGACCGGTGAAGGTGACGTCGACCTTCCGCATCTTGGAGACGATGAGGGCCTTGCCCTGCTCGACCTTGCGGAACAGTCTCGTGACGATCAGCAACAGACCTACGGCGATGAGCAGTACGGCGGCGATGAGCACGCCGATGCCCGTGGTGATGGCATCCATGAGGAATCCCTCGGGGTGAGAGGTGAAGAACGAGCGGCGAGAAGGGCTGCCGGTACGGGCTGCCGGTGCGGGGTGCTGGTACGGAGTTCCGGGCCGGCGGGCGTCGGGCCGACGGGGTTCGGGCGGGCGGGGTTCGGGCGGGTGCAGCGGGCTCCGGCGTTGCCTCGGGCGGCGCTCGGGCGGCGCTCAGGCCGTGCGCAGGCGGCGCTCGGTCAGCAGCGTCAGGCTGCGTTCGAGGAGCCGCCGCCGGGTAGTTCACCGATCGCGGTGAACGGCGCGACCCAGAAGAACTCACCGGCTTCGTCGTACTCGTAGAGCAGCCCTGTGGACCCGGCGGCGAGAGACTCCTCGCCCTTGGCCTCCAGTTGTCTGACCTGTACGACGGCGGTGGAGCCGTCCCTCGCCCTGACCTCCGCCTGGCCGAATCGCGCATCCACCCGCCCCGTGCGGACGGTGCACGTCATTCCGACGAAGTCCTGCCGGGACGGCACCCGTTCCTCGGGGAACAGTTTCGCCAGCGCGCGGGCCAGCCGTCGGGTGACCACCCAGGCGACGACCACGGCAGCGGCGAGGACGGCGCAGGCGAGGACGGCGTACGGGATGCCGGCCAGGCCGGAACGGCGCAGCAGCACCGAGCCGGCGAGACTCGTGAACCACGCGGTCACGATCAGCAGCGACGCGGCGACGGCGACCGGCACTCCACCGAGTCCCGAAGCCCCGATGCCGGACGGCTCGACGTCGCCGTCGAACGAGTCGTGATCGGCGACACCGAGCAGCACCAGGACCCAGAAGACGACGACCACGGCGAGAGCGGCGCTGAACAGGACGGTGGGAAAGGCGAAGGCGGTCGACAGGAACTCGTTCACCGTTTCGACCCCCGTCTCCCTCACCGTGCCATGACCGGCCCATTGCCGAGCAGCAGCATCCGGAACATCCGTGCTGCCGACTGGACCCATCGTGGCAGCGAGGACGGTGCAGTCGCATTGCCGGGTTCCGGCAATCTTTACGGGGCGTTGATGCCGGATCTGCGGCCGCGTGACGCAGCCGGGGGCCGATCGGTTCCGGGGGGAAGGCGGTGAATGCGCGGGGCGGCGGGAGGCGCGTCGTGGCCCGTGGTCGGTGGACAAACAGGCGGCGCAGGGGCTGCTCGCAGGCTGGGAGCCCGGTTCGGGCATGCCTCTGGTGGGGCCGCCGGGGGCGCGGTCCCGAGCCCGGTCGGGAGGCTGGTCGGGAGGGCGGTCGGAATGGCGTCGCCAGGGGGTGGGGAGGGCGTCGCCAGGGCGGCTGTGAGGCCGGTCGCGAAGCCGTTCAAGTCCTGGCCGGCAGCCCGGCCGCGAGACCTCGGAACGACCGGCGGCAGTCAGTGATGCACCTGGTGCCCGGTCCGTGGCACGGACCGGGCACCAGAACCGGCGTTCGTCAGATGTTGACGCCGAAGTCCTGCGCGATGCCACGCAGTCCGGAGGCGTAACCCTGGCCGACGGCGCGGAACTTCCACTCCGCGCCGTTGCGGTACAGCTCGCCGAAGACCATCGCGGTCTCCGTCGAGGCGTCCTCGCTCAGGTCGTAGCGCGCGAGCTCGTTGTTGTCGGCCTGGTTGACCACGCGGATGAACGCGTTGCGCACCTGGCCGAACGACTGGCCGCGGCTCTCGCCCTCGTGGATCGAGACCGGGAAGACGATCTTGTCGACCTCGGCGGCCACACCGGCCAGGTTGACCTTGATCTGCTCGTCGTCGCCCTCGCCCTCACCGGTGAGGTTGTCACCGGTGTGCTCGACGGAGCCGTCGGGGCTCTTGAGGTTGTTGAAGAACACGAAGTGCTGGTCGGTCAGGACCTTCCCGTTCGCGTCCACCAGCAGGGCGCTGGCGTCCAGGTCGAAGTCGGTCCCGGTGGTGCTGCGGACGTCCCACCCGAGGCCCACGACGACCGCGGTCAGTCCCGGGGCCTCCTTGCTGAGCGAGACGTTGCCGCCCTTGGAAAGGCTGACACCCATGGAAATCCCCTGCGCAATCCGGCGCGGGCCGCGCCATTTGACGATTCCTTTGCCCAACCGGACAACGACGGACCCCCCGCTTCGGTTCCCCGCCCGCCGGATCACCCGCCGGATCACCCGCCGGATCGCCCCCAGGGCCTTCGCTCCGGGCCGCCGTTCTCGTCGACGAAGAAGCTGTCGTGCTTGACGAGGAACTCGGCGAACTGCTCGCCGCCCTTCGCCGCCAGCTCCGCGACCCTCTCGAAGTACTCCTCCCGCGGTGCGCCGGGGGAGAAGAGCATCAGCATGGAGGCGGGGTCGTCGGACTCGTTCCGGAAGGCGTGCAACCCGCCGACCGGTACGTAGAGAAAGTCGCCCTGCCGCCCCGTGACCCACCGGTCCCCGTCGTAGAGGCGGACCTCCCCGGACAGGATGAAGAACGACTCGGAGATCGACCGGTGGAAGTGGGTGCTCGGACCAGGTGACCGAGGCCCCATGTCGACGCGGTAGAGCCCGAATTCACCGCCGGTGGAGGCGTGCGTCGCCAGGTAGTGCGTTCGGTTCCCGGAGGGCGAACTCAGCTCCGGCTCGGTGTCGGCCGGCCTGAAGGCCGCACTGACCCGGCCGTTCTCCCCGAGGTATCGGGGTTCGGGGTAGGACATCGGGTGCTCCCTTCGCTGCGGAACACTCAGCCTGGTGGCCCGCCCCGGACGCGGTCATCGCCCATCGGACCGAACCACCGGCCCCGGGAACGACACCGCCCCTGACCCGGAGACCTGGGCCCAGGGACCGAGCGCCGGCGGTCCGGGGGCTCGGCGCGGACGTGTGGGCACCTCGGGAACGGTCAGACCCTGTCGAGCGGCCGGTGCGGCTCGTCCGGCAGACGCACCGTGATCATGTCGCCGGGCCGTACGGCGCCACCCTCGACGACGACGCTCATGATGCCGGCCTTGCGTACGACGTTCCCGGCCTCGTCCCGGCCGACGACCTGCTTCAGCAGCCCGGCCCGGAACTCCTCGATCTGCAGACAGGGATTGCGCAGGCCCGTGACCTCCACAACCGCCTCGTCGCCGATGTGCAGCCGTGTCCCGACGGGCAGACCCAGCAGGTCGATGCCGCGGGTCGTGATGTTCTCCCCGAGGTTGCCGGCCTGCACGTCGAAACCTTCCCGGGCGACCTCTGCGAAGAGCTCCTCGTGCATCAGATGCACCTGACGCAGATTCGGCTGCGTCGGGTCCTGGGCCACCCGCGAACGGTGCTTGACCGTGACACCCGCGTGCACGTCCCCTTCCACGCCGAGCCCGGCGAGCAGCGTGATGCGCTCGCGGTTGCCCTTGGTGAACGAGTACTCCCCATTGCTGCTGACCGCCGTCACTGTCCCGCTCACCGCGGAACCCCCCTTCTCGTCGGCAGCGATGCCCTATGACCTCAGGGCCTCTCATGGGAAAGGCCGGATCTGGTCCTTCCCGCCACGAGGCGGGCTAACATACATACATGCATGTACGTAATGAGTCGAAGCCGGACCGGCCGTCCGGACGAGGGTCGGCCGGCCCGTCCCGCTCCAGCCAGGCCGACCGCAGAGCTCGCACCCGCGCCGCACTGCTGGAGTCCGCCGCACGGGGCCTGTCCCGGTACGGCTACGGCAACCTCAGACTGGAGCAGGTGGCCGGCGAGGCCGGATACACCCGCGGCGCCCTGTACCACCAGTTCAAGGACAAGCAGGACCTGACCCTGGCCGCCCTCGAGTGGATCCTCGACACCTGGGAGCGCGAGGTGGGGCGCCTCGTCGACCAGGAGTCAGAGCCTGTTGCGGCGCTGAGGGCCATGGCGCGGGGGCACGCCGTTTTCTGCCGACGTGACGTCGCCCGCATGGCGATCGCCCTGCGGCTGGAGTTCGCGGGGCAGGACCACCCCGTCGGGAACGCCGTGGAGAGCAGCTACGAAGAACTCGTCACGCTCTGCGCCCGGCTCATCGATGCGGGCCGCGCGACGCGATCGATCCCGCCCGGGCCACCCGCCCGCACCATGGCGCTGGCCTTCGTCGGCGCCCTCGAAGGAACCGTCGTGGCCCTGGTGGGCCAGGCCCCGCACGGCGAGGTCCTCGCCGAACGGGCCGCCGTAGGCGTGCTCGGTCTCACCCCCGAGGCCCCCGGCCGGGCAGAGGGCCAACGATGAGCACCCCGAAGCCCGCCCGTACGACACCTGGTCCATGCATCAGCGCGACGGGCTGAAGCTTCGCGCCCGAGGAGCCAGTGAGATGCGGATGTCACCCGGAACCAACCGCCCCGGCCGTCGAGAGGAAGCCACCGTGAAAGCAAGCGCCTTGACCGTCCGTCAACAGCACGACATGCCTGAGGCGATCCGCGCTCTCAGCCCGATCACCGACCCCGACTACGTCGACCTCTTCACCCTCACCACGGACGATGCCGCACGCAGGTCACCGGAGCAGTGGGCCCGGGCGGCCTTGGAAGACGTCGCGGGCCTGAAGGGGCAAGTGATCTGGCGGGTGCTTCTCGGCCTGCGCCTGCAGCGCCGGTCGTCACCGGGCCACGTGGCCGGATGGAGGGTCGCCGACCGCGGTGACCGATGGATCAGCCTCGAGGCCCGGTCCTGGATGCTGACCGGCAACCTCGTCCTGCACGTCGACGACGGGCAGGTGTCCTTGGCCACCTTCATCCGCTACGACCGGCCGACGGCGGCAAAAATCTGGCCACCACTGTCCGCCGTGCACCGCCGACTGGCGCCCGACCTGCTGCGCGACGCACACAGGGTCCAGCGACCCGGCCTGCACTGACGCACCGGTCCCTTGACCGGTGCGGGGGCATCGGCTTACCCGGGCGCCCGCTGGTTGAGAGCGTCGCTGGGAGCCGCATCCCGGATTCGGTTCCTGAAACGAGCCCGCACAACACGGGTCAGGCCCGGTGCTGATCTCTCAGCACCGGGCCTGACGTGGTTTTCAGCTGTCGGGGTGGCGGGATTTGAACCCACGACCTCTTCGTCCCGAATGAGGATCGGGAGCGATCGGCACCTGTCCATTTGTCATTGCCACAGGTCAGGGCGTTGGGTTGGGTGGGTCTCGGGTGGTGCTGGGAGGACTCGGGAAGCGGGTCGGCTCCCAAATGGCTCCCAGCGGCTGGGCTTCCACGGAGTACAGGGTGTCGTTCGTTACCGGAGGGGGCGGCGACCGCTGCGCTGGGACCAGCGCACGGCGATGAGGCCCAGCGCAGCCACAAAGACCACGATGCCGATGATCAACAAGTAACCCAACCCTTCTGCGGCCACTCCGATGATTCCCAGCACGACGGCAGCCAGAACGAGAAACAGCAAGAGGGCCATGACGTGTGCGCCTCCTTGGGTGGCCGAGCGCGGGAGATCAGTGGCGCGCGAGTTGCCGCTCGCCGCCTGCGCCCGTCTGGTGGGGCATGTCGTAGTGCTGGAAGATCGCTTCCTCTGACACGGCGGGCAGGATGTCGTCCAGGCCGACCGGGGGGTAGGAGACCTTGACGTAGCCTGACCCGAGGATCGCCTCGTCGAGGGCTACGAACGCCAGGTGGTGGCGGGTGGGGAGTCCGGTGCGGACCGTGGCCATGGCCGGTTCGTCGGTGGTGGTGTCGACGTAGACCGCTTCGAGTACGCCGATCTTGTGGCCCTTCGGGTCGTCGACACTGCGGTTGCGCCACTCGCGGATATCGGCTGCACGGATCATGGCCTGCCTCCTGAGCCGTCGATCCGGGCCGGTGCGAGCCGTCCCCTTGCGGAAAGCCGCCGCCCGCTGAGCCCGGTAGCCGTTTGTTCTTCCAGGTTATCCGGGAATCTCTGCGTCGCGTCCTCGCGCGGTGACGGTATCGACCGTGGTAGTCGACAGGCATGCCGATGAAGCCTTCCGATGCCGCGGACCGTTCGTCTTGGTTCGGGCGTTTTCGCCGCGTGATCAGCCGTTCGCCAGTCGGGCGCGGATGGCGGCGGAGCAGGGATATTGAGCTGTGGTCGCGTTCGCTGGGCTTTGCGGCGCTGGGGTTGCTCACGCTGGTGCCACTCCTGATCATCGTCTCCTCCGCCGATCCCGAGCACGGGCGGGGGTTCGCGCAGTGGCTGGGGGAAGGGCTTGGTGTGTCTACGGCCTCCAGGCAGCAGGTCGAGCAGCTGTTCATCCGGCCCGGCCAGGCCCTGCGGACCACGACCGCGTTCGGTATCGCCGCTCTCGCCGTGTTCGGCCTGGCCTTCGGGGCGGCGGTGCAGACCGGCTACGAGAAGGTCTGGGACCTGTCGCCGGCCCGCTGGTGGGCCAGGTGGCGGCATGTGGTGTGGCTCGGCATCCTCACCGGATACCTCTTCATCTCCGCCACCACCACGCTGCGCCGCGAACCCCTGGCAGGTGGGGCCGTGGCCTCGCTGAGCGCCGCGCTGTTCCTCTGGTGGTCCCAGCACCTGCTGCTCGGCGGGAGGATCCGCTGGCGTGCCCTGTTGCCCGGCGCCGTGGCCACGGTCATAGGGCTGCTCGGCCTGAGGGTCTTCTCCAGGCTCGTCTTCTCGCCGTTGATCGCATCCAACGCCTTCACCTACGGACCTGTCGGAACCGTGCTCGTCATCCAGTCCTGGCTGGTCGGTGTGGGTGTCGTCGTCTTCGGCGGGGCACTGGTCGGCCGACTGCTCTACGAGGAACTCCCACGCATGGCACACGCACTGAAACGGAGCAGGTGAGATGGGGCCCGGCAACTGGTCAGATGCCTTGGATACTGGGTCCCGGCCGTTGCTCGCGCGGTCCATGGCCCGGTTGCAGGTGCACGGGCGCGTGTTGGTACGAGTCGAGTCGATGGTCCGTACGCGAGGCCGCTGATGGAAACTGGCTGGTCATCTGTGGTGAGTGGTACGGCGGCGGCGCGGCGGGAAGCGGCCGCGGCCACCGTCGCGGTGGTCCCGCCCCTCGCCGGTGGTCGACGACTCGGACCGGTCCGGTCCCACCGGGGGCTGTGGCATGCCGCGGCCGCGGCGGCCGGGCAGGGGGGCGCTGTACCGGTGCACGGCGATTCTGTCGGCGTGCTGGATGTTGAGCCGATGGATCACGTATGCCGCCGCTGCGATGAGAACCACGAAGGCGGCGGCTGTCAGGAAGACGTTCATGGCGGCCACCCTCACATCCCGACGATCAGCCGGCTGGCCCGGCCGGACGGACCGGTCTGCTCCGGAACGGCCGCGGACACCGCGGAGGCGCCGCCCTCGTACTCCCATGACTCGTCCGGGCCCAGTGGCTCGTCGGTCGCGGAGACGCCGTGCCGGGCCTCGTCCGCGGCAATGAGCGCGCTCGCGGTCAGTGGCGGGCCGTCGCAGTCGGACGCGGCAGCCAACAGCCTGGCCGCCGACTCCGCCCCGGTCTCGGGCGGGATGACCAGCAGGTCCCAGCGGCTGGTGCCGTAGGAGAGCAGCAGCAGCTTGTGCGGGTCGATTTCCGGGGTGAACCAGCCGACCTTGACGATGTGGCCGTCCACGGGAACCTTGCGGGGGATGACCGGCCAGTACACCGGGTTGACGGCGATGCGGGTGATGCGGCCCCCCAAGGGGTCCAACACGTCGGTGAGTGCCGGCAGTTCGCTCAGCAGATCCCGGGAGCGGGGCCACCAGGCACCGTCCAGGAGTCCGCGGGAGGTGCCGTCGGTCTTCAAAGCGAGACGCGCGGCCGGGGCTGCGACGGACTCGTGGTGCGGCGGGGATGGGCGCAAGGTCGCCGACATCATGCGGACCCGTCTCCGGGCCGTCTCTGCGGCGGCCCGGGATTCATCTTTCGCCGAGAACGACCCGGCGTGGAAGCCGGTGTGCGAAATGCCCTCGGTAATGTCCATATTACTCCGCGCTCCGCCGCAGCGCGGAGTAGTGGCCGCCTAGATGTGGAGCAGTCGCTGGGTGATCTCCCGGTACTGCCTCAGCGCGTGCCGGAGTTCGTCGGACTGCGTTCCGGGATCCCGGTCCTGCCAGCCGGCGCGCAGGACACGCCGCCGCTCCGCGAGGGCGTTCAGGAGCTGGGCGGTGGCTTCGTCGTAGGCGCTCTCGGCCTCTTCCAGCGCTTCGCGCGGAGTGTCGGCGAAGGTGTTGAGGGCGTGCCGGAGGCGCAGGACGATCTCGTCACTTTCGGCCGACGGGAGCAGCGGCTCCGGGCCCAGGGGACGGCGCTCGGCAGGGCCCTGGGTCTGGCCCGCGGGCTGCTGGGCGCGTGTCTGGTCGTACATCATCGGGTCCGCTTCTGTCCCGCCCGAAGGCGCTCTTGGTCTTCTCGACGGCCTGTTCCAGGCTTCCGGAGACCGGTCGATCCTCCCCCGGCGCTGCGGTCACCTGTTGCGGGTGACCCGGCCGAGCTCTCCCGCGACCCTGCCGTTCATCGTCTGCGCCTTGTTCCTGATGGCCCGTGAAACGGTCATGGCCGGCCTCGCTGTTGTCCGGCAGGTGAGTTCCCGCGGGGTCTGGGCGAGGCGGGAAGGCGGAATGCTTCGCCGTGTGTTCCGGAGTGGCATGGCCCTGCACCGTGCTGCCAGTCAACGTCCGGCAACGGTCGGTGTCAACGCGGTGGCCACGCGATCCGGCCCGCCTCGTCTCGGAACGTGCGGGAGTACGGGGGAGGAGAAGCGAGGGCTCGTCGTGTGCAGGTGTCCGAACCGGCCCCGTCCTCGCGACTCCCATCACACGGATGCTCTTCTTCAATCCGACCGAGGAAGCCGCGAACCGCTCATGGCGGCCGCGGCAAGTGGTCACGTCTGATCCGGCCCACCACGGACTGCCCGGCGAATCAGCAGGGCACCGACGGCCAGGGCGGCGACGACGACCGTCACATCCCCACCACCAGTCGGCCGGGCCGGCCGGTGGTGGTTTCGTACGACGAGGAAGTTACGCCGGCCTGTTCCGCCGTCACGAGGGCGGTCGCGGTCATCGGCGGGCAGGGTCCGCGCGCGGCGGCCATCAGCCGGGCGGCCGAGGGGGGCGCCGATCTCCGGGGGTATCACCAGGAGGTCACAGCGGCCCGCCGTACAGGACAGCAGCACGATCTTGTGCGGATCCTGCTCCGACGTGAACCAACCGACCTGCACCACATGGTCGTTGGCGAAGATCTTACGCGGGAGGATCGGCCAGTGGCGGGGGTTGACGGTGATATGGGTGATCCGTCCCCTCAGCGGAACGAGCACGTCCGCCAAGGCAAGGAGTTCGTGTGTCAGGTCACGTGAACGGGGCCACCAGGCGCCGTCCAGTTCGGCGTGCCCTGGTGAAGGGCTCTCGGGTTTCAGGGCGAGGCGCGCGGTCGGGGCTCCGAAGGAACGGCCCGTAGCGGGGGATGAGAGGTGGTCGCTGACATCGCGCGAACCCGTCTCCGGACCTGTGCGCGCGGGCAGCCGCCCGGTGTCGTTGCTCACCAGGAACGAAACCGGCATCTGAGCCGGTGTGCGAAGCGCTCCCGATGAATTCACGCTACTCCCCGAAGAAGCCGAACGGACCGCTCCTGGACGCCGGTTCACTTCCGTCGGCGGTCGTCCTCCGAGGAGCGGCTGGTCTCACCGCCGCTGGTTGCCGTGCTCGCGGGTGTGGAAGAGGGCGCCGAGTTCCCCGTCACCGTCAGCGAACCGTCCGGCGGCGAACCCGATGGCACCCGGTCTGCCACCAGCAAGGACGCGCCGAGCCGCCGAAGTATCCGGCGAAGCCAGCGTCATCCCGGTGAACAGGCAACCGCGGCCGTACTCATCGCGCGCTCCTTGCTCGCTTCGGCTCCGGCAAGCGGTTACTCGAGCCGCCGCTCTGGTTGTTCCTCGTCCTCGTCGAGCAATGCCGCCGACCGCGGTGTTGACCTCGACAACTTCCAGACCGGTCATCCGATCGATGGCAGCGATCACGTTCTCTCTGACGTCGCCCGCGACTTCGATGATGGTGACGCCGTCGACCGCGGTCTGTACCTCGCCGACCTCAACCTTCACCCCGCTGGTGGGAGACTTCCCGCCGACACCGGGCATACGCTCTCGGGATCATCGGGCGAGCGCGGCGGGAAGAGTGCGGGGGTGCCGCACGGAAACGATCCGGGGCTGCGTGGCCGTACAACGATCGCCGACGGTGCGGTGGCGAAGATCGCCGGGATCGCGGCCCGGGATGTGCCGGACGTCCACGATGGGCGGTGGGTTCGCCCGTGGCATGGGGGCGATGCGTATCCGTCATCTTCGGTCACCGCTTTCCGACGCAACAGGCAGCCTGTCGTCCCCCTTCCTTCACGCCAACGGCGAGTGCCCGAAGTCGCTCAGGCACGTGGCATGTGAGCGATGTCGGGCATTGCACCAGGAGACGGTGGTGGTACCCGACGGAGAAGGGCAGGCCTGATGGCCGGTCGGACCGCCCTACCGGACGCGGGGCCTGCGGCTGCGCCCCATCCGCGTTCTGAGGAAGCAAGATCGGCGATGAGCACCATCACCCCGATGATCAGCAGGTAGAGCGTGCCCCTGGCGAGCGCACCGATGACGCCGAGCGCAACCGCCACGATGAGCAGCAGAAGAAGCAGCACCACGTCAGCCTCCCGGCATCAGCGGGCCAGTCGCTGTCCGCCGTCCACGTAGACGGCGTGCTCATCTCTCGGCCCTTCGGGTCAACGACGTCGCAGCTGCGTCACTCGCGGAGATCGGCCGAGTGGATCACACGTTCTCCCTGTGGCATGTGCCGGTGACGCAACGGCCCCGGCGTATACACACCGGGGCCGCCCTTCCGGGTCGTTGCACGTGAGAGTGCACCGGCCCACTCGCCAGGGTATGCCCGGGACGCCATTTCAGTCATATGGGAGGACAAGGCCGTCATGTGACCGGCCGGAGCCCTGAGGACGGCCTGTGCCGTATCAGTCACTGTCCTTTTCCTCGGTCTCCATGAGCTGGATCCCCTTGTGCGTCAGTGTCACCATCGCGGGTGAGTTCCCTCGCGCCCAGTCGACCTGAATCAGTCCCTCGGCCGCCAAGTACGTGCAGGCGGCGGCCAGGTCCTCCTCGGGCATGGCTAGGTCCTCGCGCAGCTGCGCCCCGGTGAGGCCGAGGAGGCGATTGCCTTCGACGGCCTCGTACAGGGTCTTCATGATCGCCTCGCGGTAACGCTGCCGCTCGTGCAGTGTCGCCATGGTCGCCTGCCTCTCGTGCCGTCACCCGACGGAAACCCGTACGTCCGGGGCGGTACCCTCCTTCCCCCGCTGAGGGCCATCTCCTCAGATTTCGTCCGGTTGTTTGTGATCGTCCCGGGAGGACTGGCTGGTCACCAGCCAGGAGCGCACCGGCTCCGCCATGCACGTGGTGTCCACGGTGAGGTGGAGACGCGTTCCGCCGTCAGCGCCTGCGGGGTAGCTGCGCGCTTCGGTGGCGGCGAAACAACGGCGGAGAATCTCCGCGATATGGCGAGCCGCCTTCGGGTTCGCGGCGACGATACGAACCTCCGCGTGCCCGGCCAACGGCAGTTCCGGTGACTTCATGGTGACCCCCCTTGCTCATTCAGGACGACCTGCATCAGGGGCAACGTGTCGGTGCATGTGACGGCCGTCGCGCATACCCATGCCCGGCACCGTCCAGGAGACCCGGAACCGAGTCGGCCGGGGCCAGGGAACAGCCGGGCCGACGCCGAAGGCAGGCGCTCTTTGACGATCGTAGGTTCGATGGTCGCGGTCATGATGCGGACCTGTCCCCGGGCCTCCTCTTGGAGGCTGCTGTTGTTGCTCGCCGGGAGCGGCACCGACGTGGCGGCCGGCATGCGGAGTGCTCCCGGTCCTTTCACTCTACGCCGCTCCGAGGGCCCGGTACGTGCTCGTGAGCAGGCATTTTATCGAGAGACCACGAGTCCGGCACCGCCGGCGAGCGCAGCCGGTACGGCGGCGCACGACTTACGGTTGGAGGAGGAGGTCCCGCTTTCGGCGGCTACACCGAATCCCGCAGACAGGCAGACGCACCATGACCGAATCCGACATCCCTCGCGCTCCCGGGCTGCTGCCGGACGCGATCCACCAGGCCGCGAAACCCGGGACAGTTCTTCTGCGGCTGGAGACGACACCATCCCGGGAAGGCAATCTCGACGGCGCGTGGTGGCCGCGTTCCCGCGCTATCGGCGCGGAGTTGCCGGACCTCATCCACGTGCTTACCGGGCACATCGGCCCCATCACGCGCGTCGGCCTGGACGCCACCGCATGGGATGAACTTCCCACGCGCCTGGTCATCGACGACCAGGTCGTCCATATCGACTCCTTCCCGGTCGGTGATGACACCGTCCTGATCACGCGGGGCGACCAGGACCACTTTTCCCTTCTCGTGGTCCCGCCGCACGCCGCACCCGATACCGCCCGTGCCGCGATGGCCGGCGCCGTCAAGGCCGGCAACGTCACCCATGCCGCACAGATCCTCATCGACATCGGCACCCATCAGGCACATCCGATCCCTGCGGAGGACCCTCGGACCGGCGAGGAACGCCACGAGGCTGAGGAATGACGTCTGGAAGTCCGGGCGCCCGTCGGGCTGTCTTTGCCAAGCGGGCGCCGTGGCTCCCGAGATGGGGCCGTACAGCAAATCAGGCTCGGTACTGATCTCTCAGTACCGAGCCTGATTTGCTGTTTCAGCTGTCGGGGTGGCGGGATTTGAACCCACGACCTCTTCGTCCCGAACGAAGCGCGCTGCCAAGCTGCGCTACACCCCGATGTCGCCGGTGTCCCGGCGACATCGATTACTTTAGCCCACCCGCGGCCGGAGACGAAATCCGGTTTCTACCGGCCCCGGACCTGACTCCGCAGCGCCCCGGACCCGCCCGCAGTCGCACCAGCGGCGGGTTCAGTCGCGTGGGGTCAGGGTCAGGAGGGTCGCCTCAGGGGGGCAGGCGAAGCGGACCGGGGTGTAGCGGTTCGTGCCGCAGCCCGCGGAGACGTGGAGGTAGGAGACGTTCCCCTCGGCCCGGTGGGTGGAGAGTCCCTTGACCCGGTCCGTGTCCAGGTCGCAGTTGGTGACCAGGGCGCCGTAGAAGGGGATGCACAGCTGGCCGCCGTGGGTGTGGCCGGCGAGGATCAGGGGGTAGCCGTCGGCGGTGAACGCGTCGAGGCTGCGCAGGTAGGGGGCGTGGACGACGGCCAGGGAGAGGTCCGCGTCCTTCTCGGGGCCGCCGAGGACCTTGTCGTACCGGTCACGTTTGATGTGCGGGTCGTCGAGGCCGGTGAACGCGATCTCGTAGCCGTCGAGCTTCAGCCGGCCGCGGGTGTTCGTCAGGTCCAGCCATCCGGCGGAGTCGAAGGCGTCCCGCATGCCTTCCCACGGGTTGTGGACGGCGCCGACGGCCGGGGCGTTGCCGTTGAGGCCGTGGCGGCCCTGCACCTTCTCGAGGAGGTAGCGGGCGGGGTTGCGGAGCTTCGGCCCGTAGTAGTCGTTGGAGCCGAAGACGTAGACACCGGGGAACTCCATCAGCGGGCCCAGGGCGTCCAGGACCTCCGGCACGCCCTCCGGGTCGGAGAGGTTGTCGCCCGTGTTGACGACGACGTCCGGGCGCAGGCCGGCCAGCGACTGGAGCCAGGAACGTTTCTTTCGCTGGCCGCTCACCATGTGGATGTCGGAGACCTGCAGCACACGCAGCGGCCGCATCCCGCGCGGCAGCACCGGCACCGTCACCCGTCGCAGCCGGTACGAACGGGCCTCGATGCCTGCGGCGTAGACGAGGCCGGCGGCTCCGGCCGCCGTGATTCCTGCGGTGATCTTCAGGGGGAGCCCGTAGCGTGCGCGCATGTGTCCATCGTCGCAGACCTGTCAGGAGCGGGAAGTCGGCGGGAGTGCTTCCGCCGGCGCGCTGTGAACCGGCCGGCGGACCGGCAGCGCGAAGAGAAGCCCCAGCGCGATCCAGACGTAGGTGTTGCCGCCGAGGAATCCGTCGAGGCCGGACGAGTCCTTGCTCCACAGCCAGACGATGCTGCTGCACAGGACGACCGGCAGTGCGACCGCCCAGGTCAGCAGCCTGCGGCGGTCCGGCCCCTCGGGCTCGCGGAGCGCGGCGCCGGCGAGCACCACGAGGGCCGGCAGCAGCCAGACCAGGTGGTGCACCCAGGTGACCGGGCTGATCAGGCAGGCGAGGACGCCGGTCAGCGCGAATCCCGCCGCGTGGTCACCGGCCGCGGTCGCCCGGCGGACCCGCACGGCCCATATCGCCAGCAGGACGATGACGCCGGCCGCCCAGATCCCTCGGCTGGGTTCGTACGGCTCCGACAGCCGGGCCAGCAGCCCCTGCCAGGACTGGTTGGAGACGTACGCGAGCTCGCCGACCCTGTCGGTGTCCCACAGCGCCTCTGTCCAGTAGACCCGTGAGGCGTCCGGCGCGATCCAGGCGGCCAGACCCGTGGCGCCGAGCGCGACGGCGGTGGCCGTCGCGGCGGCCCGTGGGCGGCCGGTGAGCAGCAGATGGCCGATGAAGACGGCGGGCGTGAGCTTGATCGCGGCGGCGAGACCGATGCCGACGCCCGCGTACCGGGAAGCCCGGCCCTTGGCCGGCAGCCGGGCGTCCGCGAGGACGAGCGCCAGCAGCAGCAGATTGACCTGCCCGAAGCTGACCGTGTCGCGGACCGGTTCGAGGAGCGCGAAGGCGCATCCGACCAGGGCCAGGGCGTACCAGGGTGTCCAGCCCTGCCGCCGGACGACCGGGCCGGCGGTCCAGCGCAGGATCAGGGCTGCCGCGGCGGCGTTGAACAGCACGCTGAACGCGACGGCACTCTGCCAGTCGATCAGCCGCATCGGCAGCATGCACAGGGCGGCGAACGGCGGATAGGTGAAGCCGTAGTGGCTGCCCGGCACGACGTAGTCGTAGATGGCGCCGCCGCCGGCCCAGTGGTGCACGGTGCCGAAGTAGACACCGAGGTCGAACCAGCCGCGGTGCAGCGGCACCGTCGCGAGGAAGAGCACGACGGCAGTCGCCAGCGCGGCGACCACGAGCGCCCGGCCGCGGGTGGTCGTGGGCCGCCGCCACGTGGCGCCCGTCGTCTCCAGCTGTGTCATGCCGTACTCCCGACCGGGCGGTGTGCGAAGCGATGGGTTGCCCACAGAGCCGCCACCGCGAGCAGTCCGCCGCTGACGGCGAGCGCCAACTGCGTGGTGTCGGGGGCGAATCCGCTGGGCAGTACGGCCAGGGCGAGCAGCCCGCTGGCCGCGGCGACCGTACGGCGCAGCGATCTGCCCGGGCCGGCGGCGGCGATCAGGAACAGTCCCCACAGCGGGTACCAGGGGCGGATCGCCGGTCCGAGCAGCGCCACCGCCGTCAGGCTGAGCCCGAGTGCGTGCACCGGACGCAGCAGGTGATGACGGCGCCAGGCGAGCAGTACGGCGAGGGCGGTCGCGGCGAGTCCGAGCAGATGCCACGCCGGGGTCGCGAGGTGGGCGGCCGCCGTGAGCGGGTCGCCGGCACTGCTCAGCAGGGCGGTGGTCAGTCGGCCGAGAGTGGAGGTCAGGGACCAGTTCTCGGGGGATACGGGTGTGTCGAGCGCCGCCAGCCATCCGTATCCGGTACCCACCACCGCAGTGGTCACCGCGGTGGTGGCGGCACAGACACAGAGGACCCCGAGAACGGCGAACGCGGTGGCCGCCCGGGCCGAGCGGGCCGGTCGTGACTGCCCGCGCCGCAGCAGGGCGGCTGCTCGCAGTAGCCGTATCAGGGGTGTTTGCCGCCCCTGCGGTACGGCGGCTGCTCGCGACGGCCGCGGCGCCGAGCGTGCCTGCCTCGCCCACAACACGACGACGGCGACGAGCCCCAGCGCCGCGGGTGCCTTCACCAAGGCCGCCAGGGTGATCAGCGCGACGGCCGGGACCGGCCTGCGGCCGAGTGCCGCGACGAGGCCCACGCCCAGCAGCCCCAGCATGATCGCGTCGTTGTGCGCGCCGCTGACCAGGTGCAGCAGCACCAGAGGATTGAGCGCGCCGAGCCACAGCGCCACGGACGGGTCCGTGCCGCAGTGCAGGGCCAGCCGGGGCAGGCAGAGCGCCATGGACGCCACGCCGAGCAGCGCCACCAGGCGCATGCCGAGCACTCCGGTGGCGACCTGGTCCGGGGAGAACGAGGTCAGGTCGGGCGAGTGCGCCACCGCCGAGGCCAGGGCCAGGAAGACCGGGCCGTACGGGGCGGGCGTGTCCCGCCACAGGGGCGCGACCTCCGCCGTGAGCGGTCCGCCCAGGTGGGACGGGCCGTGGACGTACACGTCGAGCCGCGCGTCGACCATCGCGCCCTGCGCCAGGTAGCTGTAGACGTCACGGCTGAACAAGGGCGGTGCCACCACGAGCGGCGCCGCCCAGAGCACGAGTGTCATCAGCAGTTCGTGGCGTCCGGGCGGGCAGGCGCCGCGCACCGCTCTGCCCACCAGCGCCCAGGCAGCTATCAG
Source organism: Streptomyces peucetius (assembly GCF_025854275.1). Classification (NCBI taxonomy): domain Bacteria; kingdom Bacillati; phylum Actinomycetota; class Actinomycetes; order Kitasatosporales; family Streptomycetaceae; genus Streptomyces; species Streptomyces peucetius. The sequence goes on from NZ_CP107567.1 coordinate 4,337,637, forward strand.
GACGACGAGGCCGAAGTACGCGCCGACGAGCCCGAGCGCGGCGCGTCCGGAGCCCGGGGCGAGCATCTCCCGTACGGGTAGAGCCCCGGCGCTCACGCCCCCTGCCGCCAGGGCCGTCGAGCCGGTGAGTCCGAGCAGTTGGCAGTGGCGGAAGCCGACGGCCCGGCCGAGGACTCGCTCGATTGCCCGGTCGACGGCCCGGCCGGCACTCCGGCCGGCAGTCCCGGCGGCACTCCAGCGGCCAGAACAGCTGGTGGACCGGTCGGCGAAGGGGCGGAGGGATGGCACCCGCGCAGGCTGTCAACAGTGGGTGTACGGCAGGCGTCACCCCGGTCGCCCACGGGGAGCGGTGGTGTGTAGGTGACCTTACGGCGCCGGGCCCGGCCCCGCCTGTCGCCGCCGTGCAGGTGGCCGTCCGGCCCGGCCGCCTCTCCGGCACGTGCCGCACGCCCCGCCTACCGGCCGGCCCACCGGCCACGTGGCTTTGCCGCGCCCCGGCCCGTGTGCCGCGCCCGCGCCCCGGCCGGCCGCCGCGCCCCGCCCCGGCCCCGCCGCCGCGTCCCACCCCGCCCCCGCCGCGGCTGACCCGCCCCGCCCCGCGCGTTCCGCCACGCGGCTCCGCCGCGAAATGCGCGGGCGCGTGTCGCCGCGCACCTGCCACACTTGGCCGCATGACCACGCTCAAGTCCAAGCTGCAGGAAGACCTCACCGCGGCGATCAGGGCGCGCGACGAACTGCGCTCCTCCACGCTCCGGCTCACCCTCGCCGCGATCACCAAGGAGGAGGTCTCGGGCACGAGTGCCCGTGAACTCTCCGACGACGAGGTGCAGAAGGTGATCGCCAAGGAGGCGAAGAAGCGCCGCGAGGCCGCTGACGCGTTCGCCCAGGGCGGTCGCACCGAGCAGGCCGAGCGGGAGAAGGCCGAGGGCGTGATCCTCGACGCCTATCTGCCGCAGCAGCTGACGGACGACGAGCTGCGCCGAATCGTGGCCCAGGCGGTCGAGGAGGCCAGGTCCGCGGGCGCCGAAGGGCCGCGTGCGATGGGCGCCGTCATGAAGATCGTGAGCCCGAAGGTGGCCGGCCGCGCCGAGGGCGGCCGGGTGGCCGCCGTGGTGAAGCAGCTGCTCGCGGGCTGACGCCCGGACGCAGAAGGGGCGCCCCCGGTCCGTCAGGACCGGGGGCGCCCCCTTCTCATGGCCACACCCGCTACGGCCAGTTGCCGCCGTTGGCACCGCCGTTGCCCTGACCGCGGTTGTTGCCGCCGCCGATCAGGTCCGGCGGGATGGAGATGCCGGGCCACGGGTCCTCGTCGCCGGGCTTGTCGTCGCCGGGCTTCTTCTTGTCCTTGTCCTTGTCTTTGTCCTTCGGCGGGTCCGGGATGTGCACGGTGTTGAACGGCGGGGCGGGCTGGCCCACCAGCGCCCCCGACACGGCGTCCTTCCAGATGGGACCCGGGACGCCACCGCCGAAGACCTTCGGGTGGTACTGGCCGCCGATGGTGATGTTCACCATCTCCACCTGCTGGCTGGCGCTGCCCACCCAGACCGCGCCGGACATGTTCGGGGTGTAGCCCACGAACCAGGCGTTCTTCCGGAAGTCGGTCGTACCCGTCTTGCCCGCGTTGTCCCGGCTCTGGAGGCCGGCCTGCCGGCCCGTACCGGAGTCGACCACTCCGCGCAGCAGGGTGTTGATCGTGTCGGCGGTCTTCTCCGACATCGCCCTGGAGCACTCGGTCTGCGGAACCTCCAGGCTCTTGCCGTCCGCAGTCGTGATCGACTCGATCGCCGTCGGCGTGCAGTAGGTACCGCGGTTGGCGAACGTCGCATAGGCGTTGGCCATGTTGAGCGGCGAGACACCGGTGGAGCCGAGAGTGAGTGCCGAGGGCAGTTCGGGCATCTTGTCACCGTTGCCCTGCACCACGCCCAGCTTGCCGGTCATCTCGAGGATCGGGCACATCCCGATCTCGCCGATCATCTGCACGAAGTAGGTGTTGACCGAAAGCGCCATGGCTTCCTTGAGCGGGTACGGTCCGACCTCGGACTCGTTCTCGTTCTCCAGGGTCTGCTTTCCGCCCGGATTGACCCAGGGCTTACCACTGCAGGTCGAGATCGATTCCGGGTACGGCATCTTGTACGGCGACGGGTACACCTGCGTCGCCGGCTTGCCCTGCTCCAGGGCGGCCGCGGCGAGGAACGGCTTGAAGGTCGAGCCGACGGGGAAACCGTAGTTCGAGCCACCCATACCGTGGTTGACCGAGTAGTTGATCTGCGTCTCGTTCTTGCCGAAGCCGTACGGCTTGGACTGGCCCATCGCCACGATCTTGCCGGTCCCGGGCTGGACCAGCGTCACCGCGGTGGCGACCTTGTCGGTCTGGTAGACGTGGTCCTTTATCGACTGCTGCACGGCCTTCTGGGCCTGCGGGTTCAGCGTGGTCTTGATCGTCAGACCGCCCCGGTTCCAGATCTTGAGCCGGTCCTTCCTGGTCTTCCCGAAGACCGGGTCGGCCAGGAACGCCTTGCGCACGTAGTCGCAGAAGAAGCCGGCGCCGTCGACGGCGGTGATGCAGCCGTTCTTGGGCCGGCTGACCTTCAACTCGATCGGAGCGGCCTTGGCCTTGTCCGCCTCGGCCTGCGAGATGTCGCCGACGTCGGCCATGCGCTGCAGCACGATATTGCGGCGCTTGGTCGCCTCCTCCGAGTCGTTGACCGGATCGAAGCGGCTGGGCGACTGGACGACGCCGGCGAGCAGCGCGGCCTCCTCCAGCTTCAGGTCCTTGGCGTGCTTGGAGAAGTAGCGCTGGGACGCGGCCTCGATGCCGTACGCCTGCTGGCCGAAGAACGTGATGTTGAGGTAGTTCTCGAGGATCTTCTTCTTGCCGAGCTCCTCCTCGACCTGGATCGCGTACTTGAGCTCGCGGATCTTGCGGCCGAGGGTCTGCTGGGTGGCCTGGGCGACCTTGTCCGGGTCGTCGCCTGCCTCTTCGACGAAGACGTTCTTCACATACTGCTGGGTGAGCGTGGAGGCGCCCTCCGAGACGCCGCCCGACTGCGCGTTCTTGTTCAGCGCACGCAGCACGCCCTTGAGGTCGATCGCGCCGTGCTCGTAGAAGCGGGCGTCCTCGATCGCGACGATCGCCTTCTGCATGTAGGGCGAGATCTCCTCGAGGGGCACCACGGTGCGGTCACGGGAGTAGACCACGGCGATCTTCCCGCCCTCGGAGTCGAGGATCGTGGTGCGCTGACTCAGCGGCGGGGTCTTGAGGTTGGCGGGGATGGTGTCGAACCCCTCGACGGTCCCCTTGGCCGCGAGTCCCAGCGCTCCCACTGCGGGCAGGGCGATGCCTGCCAGCACGGCTCCGGAGAGCACACTGACACCGAGGAACTTGGCGGCCTGCTGGATCCCGGTCAGACCGCCGCCCGAGCGCTTGTTTGGCATGAGGGCAGCCTACGTTCTCATTTGCCGGACAGGCGTAAAGGCATTGGCCTAAGCTGCTCACAACTGTCACAGCAGTGCGGTTCTGCATCAAGTGCTTGACATGACTTCCGCTGTACCCGAATCCGGCGAAGTTGTGTCCGCGAGCCGTGTCCGAATGCGGCGCATGTGTGCCGATGTGCCCCTTGTAAGTCAACTGAATTACCCGGCTTTGTCGGCTTTCTTCGCTATGTCCCCAGGTCACTCCCCTGGGTGATCTGCCGCGTACGCATAGTCCGTTCGGGCCATTCAAGATTGGGCCCCAAGGGGGTGTTGCGCTGTGCCCACCTTCCGTAACGTCCTCAACTGGCAGCGGTGAATATGCCGCTGCCGCCGTGGGGGAGCCTCGATTCGGGAGAGGACGGCGCCGGCATGGGCTGGGTAACCGACTGGAGTGCGCAGGCAGCCTGCCGCACTACGGATCCGGATGAACTGTTCGTTCAAGGGGCAGCGCAGAACAGGGCCAAGGCGGTGTGCACGGGATGCCCGGTGCGTACCGAGTGCCTGGCCGACGCGCTCGACAACCGCGTCGAATTCGGCGTGTGGGGCGGAATGACCGAACGGGAGCGACGCGCACTGCTGCGCAGGCGCCCCACGGTCACTTCGTGGCGGCGACTGCTCGAGACCGCACGCACGGAATACGAGCGCAGCGCGGGGATCCTTCCCGTCGCCCTCGACGACGACGAGACGTACGAGGCGTACGCGGCGGTCGGGTAGCCGTCGCCCGGACACACCTGCGCCCGGGCGCCTTCGGTGCCGGCCGTGACGGACCGACCGCTAGGGCGTGCGCCCCAGGTGGGTGAGGCACGCCTGACGCCGGGCCGTGCCCGCACGGGCGCCGACACCCGGAGCGCGCCGGACGGCGGTGCGTCGGATGGCCTGCGTCGGCGCGACAGCCGGCACAGGACCAGGGTCGGCGTGCCTGTCCGTGCGCTGCCGTCGGCTCCCTCGTCGCGTGCGCACGAGCCGGGACGGCGTCCCGCGCCCGTGGCCCCGGTAGCCGTCGCACGCCGCCGCGTACCGAGCCCTGCGCAGCCTCCGCGTGCCCGCCGTGTACGCGTGTGCCTACGCCGCCCCCGCCGGGGTGCTCCCACCCGTCGCAAGGCGGTCACCGATGGCGCGCAGGCCGGCGAGGTCGTGCACATCGCCGGGAAACGCAGGTACCTCGGCCACCGCCACCTCCGGGTGGAGCGCGGTGAAACGGTCACGGGTGCGCTGCTCGCGAGCGAGCACCTGCATCCGTTCGGCATGCAGGCGCAGCAGACCCGCAGTCATCTGCTCGGTGGTCTGCTCCGTGGCCTGGTCTGTGGTCCGTTCCAGGGAGTTCTTCGGTTCTGCGGGTGATTCGGGAACTTCCGGTGGGGCTTTTGATGCGCCGGGGGCCGACGTGCCGGCTTCCGGTGGAGCTTCGGGGGAGCGGCCCGCGGACGGTGATTCGGGAGAGACGGCCGCGGCGTCACGAACTCGAGTCTTCCCGGGCCCCTGATCCACAATGCCGGCCTCGTCAAGATTTTCCGCCGCCGCCAGGGCCCGCTCCGCGGAGAGCCGTGCCGCCCCGCTGCCGTGCACCCGGTTGAGGACCAGTCCGGCGAGCGGCATGTCCTCGGCCGCCAGTCGTTCCACGAAGTACGCGGCCTCCCGCAGCGCGTCGCGCTCGGGCGCCGCAACCACCAAGAACGCCGTCCCCGGGGCCTGCAGCAGCCGGTACGTCGCGTCCGCCCGCATACGGAACCCGCCGAACATGGTGTCCATCGCGGCCACGAACGTCTGCACGTCCCGCAGCAGTTGACCTCCGAGCACCTTGCCCAGCGTGCCCGTCATCATCGACATGCCGACGTTGAGGAACTTCATCCCCGCCCGGCCGCCCACCTTCGCCGGGGCCATCAGCAGTTTGATGAACTTGCCGTCCAGGAACGACCCCAGGCGCTTCGGCGCATCCAGGAAGTCCAGCGCCGAACGGGAGGGCGGGGTGTCGACGATGATCAGGTCCCACTCGTCGCGCGCCCGCAGCTGGCCCAGCTTCTCCATGGCCATGTACTCCTGCGTGCCGGCGAAACCGGCGGACAGGGACTGGTAGAAGGGGTTCTCCAGGATGGCGCGGGCCCGCTCCGCGTCCGCGTGCGCCTCGACGATCTCGTCGAACGTCCGCTTCATGTCGAGCATCATGGCGTGCAGTTCGCCGGCCGGCCGCACGCCATCGTCCCTGCCTGCGTCGCTTCCCGTCGCCCCTCCCCGATCCTCGATGCCCTTGACCCTGCGGGGAGTGTTGTCGAGTGAGTCGATGCCCATGGACTGCGCCAGCCGCCGGGCCGGGTCGATGGTGAGGACGACCACCTTGCGGCCGCGCTCGGCCGCCCGGACGCCGAGGGCCGCCGCCGTCGTCGTCTTGCCGACGCCCCCGGCACCGCAGCACACGATGATGCGTGTCGCCGGGTCGTCGATGAGCGGGTCGACCTCGAGCCGGGCCGACGGTTCCAGAGTCATGAGCCCGCCCCTTGCTTGCGCAGTTCCCTCGCCAGTTGGTAGAGGCCGGACAGATCGACGCCCTCGCTCAGCACGGGGAGTTCGTACGCGCCCAGCTCCAGGGTGTTCAGTGTCCTGCGCTGCTCGCGTTCCAGTTCCACGCGCTGCGCGTGCTCGGCCGCCTGCTCCAGCAGCGGCGTGACGAGTGTCGCGGCACCCGGCACACCGGCCGCCGTGAGCGCCTCGGTGACGGCGCCGCGCCGGCCGTTCGCCGCCTCGCGCACCGCGTCCTCGTCGAGGAGGTGCGGACGGACCATGTTCACGATGACCTGACCCACCGGCAGTTCGGCGGCGCGCAGTTCGGCGACGCCGTCCGCGGTCTCCTGCACCGGCATCTCTTCAAGGAGGGTCACCAGGTGGACAGCCGTCTCGGGGGACTTGAGGACCCGCATCACAGCCTGCGCCTGATTGTGTATCGGGCCGATCCGCGCCAGGCCCGCCACCTCGTCGTTGACGTTCAGGAAGCGGGTGATGCGGCCGGTGGGCGGGGCGTCCATGACCACGTAGTCGTAGACGTACCGCCCCTGTCTGTCCCGGCGGCGGACCGCCTCGCAGGCCTTGCCGGTCAGCAGCACGTCGCGGACGCCCGGGGCAATCGTCGTCGCGAAGTCGATCGCGCCGATCTTCTTCAGCGCGCGGCCCGCGCCGCCGAGTTTGTAGAACATCTGGAGGTAGTCGAGGAGGGCGCGCTCGGCGTCGATGGCCAGCGCGAACACCTCGCCCCCGCCGGAGGAGACGGCGATCTTGCGCTCCTCATAGGGAAGAGCCTCCGTCTCGAACAGCTGGGCGATGCCCTGCCTGCCCTCGACCTCGACGAGAAGAGTCCGCTTTCCCTCGGTCGCGAGGGCGAGCGCGAGGGCGGCGGCAACCGTGGTCTTACCGGTCCCGCCCTTGCCGCTGACGACCTGGAGCCTGCTCACGTATGCGAGCCTAACCAGTGGTGCCCCGCCGTACGCACGAGGCTGCCTGCGGCTTGCGTCACGCAACCGTCGGGCTGCGTCACGGACCATGCCGGGGGTGCGGCTACAGTCGGCTCCATGACCAAGTGGGAATACGCGACCGTGCCCCTTCTCGTGCACGCGACGAAGCAGATTCTGGACACCTGGGGTGAGGACGGCTGGGAGCTGGTCCAGGTCGTGCCCGGGCCCAACAACCCCGAGCAGCTCGTGGCCTACCTGAAGCGGGAGAAGTCCTCGTGAGCGGCGTCGTCGACGCCCGGCTCGCCGAGCTCGGACTGAAGCTGCCGGAGGTCGTGCCGCCGCTGGCCGCGTACCAGCCGGCGGTGGTCTCCGGAGCGTACGTCTACACCGCGGGCCAGCTCCCGATGGTGGAGGGCAAGCTTCCGGTGACCGGCAAGGTCGGGGCCGAGGTCACCCCCGAGGAGGCCAAGGAGCTTGCCCGCACCTGTGCGTTGAACGCCCTGGCGGCCGTGAAGTCGGTCGTCGGTGATCTGGACCGCATCGCGCGTGTGGTGAAGGTCGTCGGCTTCGTGGCGTCCGCCGCCGACTTCACCGGCCAGCCCGCCGTCCTCAACGGCGCCAGCGAGCTGCTCGGCGAGCTGCTCGGCGACAAGGGAGTCCACGCGCGCAGCGCGGTCGGTGTCGCGGTGCTGCCGCTGGACGCCCCGGTCGAGGTCGAGATCCAGGTGGAGCTCGTCCAGGACGGCTGCTGACAGAACGGCTCCTCAGTACGAGGACGGCCCCGTGCCCGCCGCCCCGGCGGGTACGGGGCCGTCGCCATACCCCGGGTCGGCCGGGCCCGTGGGCTCGGCCGACCCGCGGTACGCCGGGCCCGTGGGCTCGGCGGGGACGCCCCGACACCGCTGTCGTCGGCAGGTGCCCGCACCACGGGGCCGGCCGTCCCGTGCCGGGAAGGAGGCTCTCGAACATCGGCGCGGAAGCGCATAGCATCCGGCCATGTCCAATGGTCAGTGGTACCCGCCGGAATGGCCCGACCGCATCCGCGCCCTCGCGAGCGGTGAGCTCACTGCCGTGGCCCCCAAGCGGGCCGCCACGGTCATGCTGCTGCGCGACACGGCCGACGGCACCGCTGTCCACATGCTCCGCCGCCGCACCTCCATGGCCTTCGCCGGAGGGGCGTACGCCTACCCGGGCGGCGGTGTGGACCCCCGCGACGACCGCCCGGTGCGCTGGGCCGGCCCCTCCCTGGGGGTCTGGGCGGAGCGCCTCGGGGCGGACGACACCGCCTCCGCCCAGGCCATCGTGTGCGCGGCGGTCCGCGAGACGTTCGAGGAAGCGGGCGTCCTGCTGGCCGGGCCCACCCACGACACGGTCGTCGGCGACACGACGGGCGACGACTGGGAGGCGGACCGGCAGGCACTGGTCGACCGTGGCCTGTCGTTCGCGGACTTCCTGGACCGCAGGGGGCTGGTGCTCCGCTCCGACCTGCTGGGCGCTTGGGCGCGCTGGATCACGCCGGAGTTCGAGCCCCGCCGGTACGACACCTGGTTCTTCGTGGCCGCGCTCCCCGAGGGACAGCGCACCCGCAACGCCTCCACGGAGGCGGAGAGCACCGTCTGGATCAGCCCCTCGCAGGCCACGGCCGGATACGACAAGGGCGACCTGCTGATGATGCCGCCGACCATCGCGACGCTCCGCACGCTCGAGCCGTACGGCACGGCCGCGCAGGCCCTGGAGGCGGCGGCGGACCAGGACCTCGCCCCGGTGCTGGCCCAGGCCCGGCTGGAGGGCGGGGAGGTCGTCCTGAGCTGGCCGGGGCACGACGAGTTCACCAAGCACGTGCCCACCGGAGGCCCGCGATGACCGACGCCGGCACTCTGCCGGGACAGCCCCGCGGCGGTGTGCTGTCGGGGCCGGCCACCACCCGTGCCGTGAACGTCCTCGCCCCGAACCCGTCCGCGATGACCCTCGACGGCACCAACACCTGGATCGTCTCCGAGCCGGGCTCCGGACTCGCGGTCGTCGTCGACCCGGGCCCGCTCGACGAGGGCCATCTGCGGGCCGTCATCGACACTGCCGAACGTGCGGGCAAGCGGATCGCCCTCACCCTGCTCACCCACGGCCACCCCGACCACGCCGAAGGGGCCTCGCGCTTCGCGGAACTGACCCGTACGAACGTCCGGGCCCTGGACCCGGCGCTGCGGCTCGGCGACGAAGGGCTCGCCCCCGGCGATGTGATCACCACGGGCGGGCTGGAGATGCGGGTCGTCCCCACGCCCGGCCACACCGGGGACTCGCTCAGCTTCCATCTGCCGGCCGACCGGGCCGTGCTCACCGGAGACACGGTCCTCGGACGCGGCACGACCGTCGTCGCCCACCCCGACGGCCGGCTCGGCGACTACCTCGACTCGCTGCGGCGCCTGCGCTCGCTCACCGTCGACGACGGCATCCGCACCGTGCTGCCCGGTCACGGCCCCGTGCTGGACGACGCCCAGGGCGCCGTCGAGTTCTACCTCGCGCACCGCGCGAGCCGCCTCGCACAGGTGGAGACGGCGGTCGAGAACGGCTGCACCACGCCCTTCGAGGTCGTGGCGCAGGTGTACGCGGGGGTGGACAGGTCCCTGTGGCCGGCCGCGGAGCTGTCTGTGCGGGCACAGCTCGAATACCTGCGCGACCACGGACTCATCGGGCCCGGCTAGCGGCGTGCCGCTCCGGCAGCCACGGACGCGTCCGAGCGCGAAGGGGCCGCCCGCATCATGCGGGCGGCCCCTTCGCGTCGAACAGGGTGTGTCTGGGCCGGTGACGTCAGCGCGAACGCTTGGCCAGGCGCTCCACGTCGAGCAGGATCACCGCACGGGCCTCCAGGCGGAGCCAGCCCCGCTGTGCGAAGTCGGCCAGCGCCTTGTTCACGGTCTCGCGGGAGGCACCGACCAGCTGGGCCAGCTCTTCCTGGGTGAGGTCGTGGACGACGTGGATGCCCTCCTCCGACTGCACGCCGAAACGGCGCGACAGGTCGAGGAGCGCCCGGGCGACACGGCCCGGCACGTCGGAGAAGACCAGGTCGGACATCTGGTCGTTGGTCTTGCGGAGCCGGCGGGCGACCGCGCGCAGCAGCGCCGTGGCCACCTCGGGCCGGACGTTCAGCCAGGGCTGGAGGTCACCGTGGCCGAGACCGAGGAGCTTGACCTCGGTCAGCGCGGTGGCGGTCGCGGTGCGCGGGCCCGGGTCGAAGAGGGACAGCTCGCCGATCAGCTCGCCGGGGCCGAGGACCGCGAGCATGTTCTCGCGGCCGTCGGGGGAGGTGCGGTGGAGCTTGACCTTGCCTTCGGTGACCACGTAGAGGCGGTCGCCCGGTTCGCCCTCGTGGAAGAGCGCGTCGCCGCGGGCGAGCGTCGCTTCACTCATCGAGGCGCGGAGCTCCGCGGCCTGCTCGTCATCGAGCGCCGCGAAGAGCGGGGCGCGCCGCAGAACGTCGTCCACGAGTTCTCTCCTTGTCGACCTGCTCAGGGGACGTTGGTCCCATGATGCCGGACTGTGCTGTGCCGGCCCGGGGACACTGTGCCCCCATGGGGCTCACCAGGGCACGCGCCCTGGTGGTAAACAATCGTGCGATCAGTCACAACAAGTTTGACGTACTGACGCGTCTCTCCCTACGGCAGGGGCCCGATCGGGTCCTGATTACGGGCGACCGGGGCGGATGTCGGTGGGGGCCTTTAGGCTGGCCGGGTGTCCAATTCGCCGGTGAGAGCACAGGCCGAGGGGGCTGGGAGCGTGTCCGGTAAGGAGAATTCCGCTGTGGGCGAACAGTCGTCGCCGACTCGGGGCAAAAGGGGTAAAACGCCCAAACCGGAAACGCGTCTGGCCATGGTCCGGCGCGCCCGCCGCATCAACCGCGAGCTCGCCGAGGTGTACCCGTACGCGCATCCGGAGCTCGACTTCGAGAACGCCTTCCAGCTGCTGATAGCGACGGTTCTGTCCGCGCAGACCACCGACCTCCGGGTCAACCAGACGACGCCCGCCCTGTTCGCCAAGTACCCCACCCCCGAGGACCTGGCGGCGGCGGATCCCGAGGCGGTCGAGGAGATCATCCGCCCGACGGGGTTCTTCCGCGCCAAGACCAAGTCGATCATGGGGCTGTCCGCCGCCCTCCGGGACGACTTCGGCGGCGAGGTCCCCGGCCGGCTGGAGGACCTGGTCGGTCTGCCCGGCGTGGGCCGCAAGACGGCGTTCGTCGTCCTCGGCAACGCGTTCGGCGTGCCCGGCATCACCGTGGACACCCACTTCATGCGGCTGGCACGGCGCTGGAAGTGGACCGACCAGGACGACCCCGTGAAGATCGAGGCAGAGATCGCCACGATCTTCCCGAAGAGTGAGTGGACCATGCTCTCCCACCGGGTGATTTTCCACGGCCGCCGCATCTGCCACGCCCGCAGGCCGGCCTGCGGTGCCTGCCCGATCACGCACCTCTGCCCTGCGTACGGGGAGGGCGAGACCGACCCGGAGAAGGCCAGGAAGCTTCTGAAGTACGAGAAGGGCGGCCAGCCGGGCCAGCGGCTCAAGCCACCCCCGGACTACCCGGGCAAACCGGCCCCGGCACTGGGCGCGATCGGGTGACCGAGCCGCGTGCGGAACGATCGAGGCCCCTTATGACGTTGTGCGTGGGGGGGTGCCGATGACACGTACGGGAGAAGCGACGTACCAGCGATACGAACAGCACGGCGACGGCGAGGTGGTCGTCGACGGTGACGTTGTCGTCACCACCGAAGGGCTGCCCGAGTGGCTCGACCCCGTGGTGCGTGCCGCCGAAACCGTGGAGCCGCACCAGCTCAGCCGCTTTCTGCCGCCCGAGAGCGGACACGGCCGCCAGTCCGCCGTCCTGGTTCTCTTCGGGGAGGGCGCCAAGGGGCCCGAACTGCTGCTCATGGAACGCGCGGGCACCCTGCGCTCGCATGCGGGACAGCCTTCCTTCCCCGGAGGCGCGCTCGACCCCGAGGACGGCGACCCGGCGACGACCGGCCCGCTGCGGGCGGCGCTGCGCGAGGCCCGGGAGGAGACCGGGCTGGACCCGGCGGGAGTCCAGACGTTCGGCGTGCTGCCCAAGCTCTACATCCCGGTGAGCAGTTTCGTCGTGACGCCCGTACTGGGATGGTGGCGCGACCCCAGCCCGGTCGGAGCGGTCGACCCCGCCGAGACCGCACGGGTCTTCACCGTGCCCGTGGCAGACCTCACGGACCCGGCGAACCGTGCGACGGCCGTGCACCCTCGCGGCCACGCCGGGCCGGCGTTCACCGTCGAAGGCGCTCTGGTCTGGGGGTTCACGGCCGGTGTGATCGACCGGATCCTGCACTTCGCGGGCTGGGAGCGACCATGGGACCGCGCCAAGCAGGTCCCGCTGGACTGGCACGCATGACAGGCTGACCCAGTGATGCCCTCCCGGCGGGGGCGTGACATCAGAACGCGGCGACGCGCCGTGGCCCCACCCCAGCCGGACAGAGCACCGGCGACGACACTGCGAGGCAAATGACGGTGAACGTGCTGGACATCCTGCTGCTGGTCGCCGCCGTGTGGTTCGCGATCGTCGGCTACCGCCAGGGCTTCGTCGTCGGCATCCTGTCGGTGATCGGCTTCCTCGGCGGCGGACTCGTCGCGGTCTACCTGCTTCCGGTGATCTGGGACGCGCTCACCGACGACTCGGAAGTGTCCACCACGGCCGCGATAGTCGCGGTCGTCATCGTGATCGTCTGTGCCTCTGTCGGCCAGGCGTTCACGACCCATCTCGGCAACAAACTGCGCAGGTTCATCACCTGGTCGCCCGCCCGTGCGCTGGACGCCACCGGCGGCGCGCTCGTCAATGTCGTCGCGATGCTGCTGGTCGCCTGGCTGATCGGTTCGGCGCTCGCCGGCACCTCCCTGCCCACCCTGGGCAAGGAGGTGCGCAGTTCGAAGGTGCTGCTCGGCGTGTCCCGGGTGATGCCCGATCAGGCCAACACCTGGTTCACGGACTTCTCCTCCGTGCTCGCCCAGAACGGCTTCCCCCAGGTCTTCAGCCCGTTCGCCAACGAGCCCATCACCGAGGTGCAGGCGCCGGACCCGGCGCTCGTCGGCAGCCCCGTCGCCGAGCGCGCCAAGCAGTCCATCGTCAAGGTCGTCGGTACGGCCCCGAGCTGCGGCAAGGTCCTCGAAGGCACGGGCTTCGTCTTCGACGAGCGCCGTGTGATGACCAACGCTCATGTCGTCGGCGGTGTCGATGAACCGACGGTGCAGATAGGCGGCGAAGGCCGACTCTACGACGCCAAGGTCGTCCTCTACGACTGGCAGCGCGACATCGCCGTCCTGGACGTCCCGGACCTCCAGGCGCGCCCGCTCGAGTTCACCGACTTCGAGGAGGGCGACGCCGAGAGCGGCGACAGCGCCATCGTCGCCGGCTTCCCGGAGAACGGCTCGTACGACGTGCGTTCCGCCCGCGTCCGCGGACGGATCAACGCCAACGGCCCCGACATCTACCACCGGGGCACCGTCCGCCGCGACGTCTACTCGCTGTTCGCGACCGTGCGCCAGGGCAACTCCGGCGGCCCGCTGCTCACCACGGACGGCAAGGTCTACGGAGTCATCTTCGCCAGGTCCCTGGACGACGCGGACACCGGATACGCCCTGACGGCGGACGAGATCCGCCAGGACATCGAGCTCGGCCGCAGCGCCAACCAGCAAGTGGACAGCCAGGGCTGCGCGCTGTAGCGGCGCGGTGGCGCAGGGTCAGTCCCTGGGGTGATGCCGCAGGCGCGCCGACACCCAGCGCGCGCGGCGCCTCAGGATGCGCGGAATCCCCATTCCCATCCCCTGCCCCGGATGCTCATGGTCTTCGCTCGGAAGGCCACCTGTCTCGTGGATGATCGGCCCACTGGCCGAGCGGCGGTTGCGTGCTGCGTCACCGTAGTCGTGCGTCCAGCCCATACCCGGACGTGTGCCCGTGCCTCATGGTCGGTAACCGTGCCGGGGACGGCCAATTGGCTTATGCGCCAGGCATTTGGCTGTTCGTAGGACAACCGTTCCTCCGGCGTTCTTCCGGTGGGTGAAATCCCCCGGGGCCTACCGGTCGGGCTCGGGGTCCTTGAGCCAGTTGATCAGCTCGTTCGAGAAGGCCACCGGGTCCTCCTCGTGGGGGAAGTGTCCGAGGCCGTCGAACAGCCGCCACCGGTACGGCGCTTCGACGTACTCGCCCGAACCGGCCGCACTGCGCGTCCGCATCGCCGGATCGAGTGAGCCGTGCAGATGCAGTGTAGGGACCCGCACCGGGCGCTTCATCCGGCGGTTGAACTGGATCCCGTCCGGACGGGCGAGCGACCGCACCATCCAGCGGTAGGGCTCGATCGAACAGTGCGCGGTCGAAGGGATGCACATCGCCCGCCGGTAGACCTCGACGGCCTCCTCGTCGAGCGGCTGCGGTCCGGACCAGCTCTCGATCAGCTCGCCCACCAAGGCCGCGTCGTCCGCGACCAGTTGCCGCTCCGGCAGCCAGGGCCGCTGGAAACCCCACACGTGGGAGCCGGCGCGGCTCTGTGCGAAGTCCGACAGCATCGCGGCCCGCCAGCGCCGCGGGTGCGGCATCGACGACACCGCCAGCCGGCGCACCAGCTTGGGCCGCATCACGGCCGCCGTCCACGCCAGGTATCCACCCAGATCGTGCCCGACCAGGGCGGCGTCGGGCTCACCCAGCGACCGCACGACACCGGTGATGTCGAGCGCCAGGTTGGCCGGGTCGTATCCCCGCGGCGTACGGTCGCTGCCGCCCACGCCGCGCAGGTCCATGGCCACGGCTCTGAAGCCGGCGTCGGCGAGCGCCGTCAGCTGATGCCGCCAGGTCCACCAGAACTGCGGGAAGCCGTGCAGCAGCATCACCAACGGTCCGTCGCCCATCTCGGCGATGTGGAAGCGGGCGCCGTTGGCCGCCACGTCGCGGTGGGTCCAGGGACCGTCGATGCGTACGGGGCTGCCGGGAGCGCCGAGGCTGCCGGGGGCGGAATCAGGGACCGTCATGCGATGAGCGTGCCACAACCCGGGCGGCGGTGTTCGCCACGCCCGGGCCCGGGGTCACGCCGAAACCTTGTCCGATACCCGGTCCGACACCGTGCTGTCCGAGGGCTTGGCCAGTACCACGCCGCGCGGATGCGGCTTGGCGTTACCGAGCAGGGCGGCGGACTCCTTGGCCGACGCGACGGCCTTCTGAGGCCCCTTGCCCTTCTTCGCCTTCTTGAGGAAGACCATGCCGATCAGGCCGAACAACGCGGCGACGACGACGTTCACCGCGAACGACAGCAGGAAGCACAACGCCAGATTCCAGCCGGTCCAGGTCCTGAAGCCGTAGGCGAGGGCGAAACTCAGCATGGGCAGCGAGAAGAGCAGCAGGACACCGGCTACGAGCAGGACCACCCCGCCGATCCCGGCCTTCTTGGCGTCCTGGCGCAACTGGGCCTTGGCCAGCGCGATCTCGTCGTGCATTAGCGCGGACATCTCGGCGGTCGCCGAGGCGACCAGCTGGCCGAGGCTGCGGTCGGCACCTGCAGCGTTGGCTGTGGTGTTGCCGGGATCGCTCATCGCTGACTCCCTCTCCTCTTCCACGGGTCCGGTGTTCGTACGGTCCGATGTCAGATCATGCCGGACGGTCGCCGTTGTCGCTCGACACCGCGGCCGCTTCCGCCTTTCTGCGGTGTTCCGCTGCCTTCTTCTCGTAGATCGCGGCCATCCGCAGGTGGTACGCGGGGTCTTCCTCCTCGTAGATGTCCGGGATCCCGGACATGTCCTCGTCGCGCTCCTCCTCGGCCGCCAGCGCCTGGTAGGTGCGTACCCGCATCTTCAGCAGGATCGAGGCGAAGATCGCGGCGATCAGCGAGCCGAACAGCACCGCGGCCTTGACCTCGTCCGTCAGCGTCGCGTTGCCGGTGAAGGCGAGCTCGCCGATGAGCAGCGAGACGGTGAAGCCGATGCCGGCGAGCGTGGCGAGCGCCAGAACGTCGGGCCAGGCCAGGTCCTCGTTGAGCTCCGCCTTGGTGAAGCGCGCTGCCAGCCAGGTGCCGCCGAAGATGCCGAGCGCCTTGCCGACCACCAGACCGAGGACGACGCCGAGGGTCTCGGGCTTGGTGAACACGTGGGTGAGCGAGTCACCGGTGACGGCCACCCCGGCCGAGAACAGCGCGAACAGCGGTACGGCGAAGCCGGCGGAGAGGGGGCGGACGAGATGCTCGATGTGCTCGCCCGGTGAGTACTCCTCGCCCTCGCGGCGGGCGCAGCGCAGCATCAGGCCCATCGCGACACCGGCGATGGTGGCGTGGACACCGCTGTTGTACATCAGGCCCCAGATGACCACCGCGAGGGGCACGTACACGTACCAACCGCGGACGCCCTTGCGCAGCAGCAGCCAGAACACGGCCAGACCGACGAAGGCTCCGCCGAGGGCCATGAAGTTCAGGTCGCTCGTGAAGAAGACCGCGATGATCAGGATCGCGAAGAGATCGTCGACGACGGCCAGCGTCAGCAGGAAGGCGCGAAGCGCCGACGGCAGCGATGTTCCGATGACGGCGAGCACGGCCAGCGCGAACGCGATGTCGGTGGCGGTCGGTACGGCCCAGCCGTCGGTGGAGCCCCCGCCGACCAAGGTGACCACCAGGTAGACGAGCGCCGGCATCACCATGCCGCAGAGCGCGGCGATCACGGGAAGGGCGGCCGCCTTGCGGTCGCTCAGTTCACCGGCGACCAGTTCTCGCTTGAGTTCTATGCCCGCGACGAAGAAGAAGATGGCGAGCAGTCCGTCGGCGGCCCAGTGCTGGATCGACAGATCGAGGTGGAGCGAGGCGGGGCCTATATGGAAGTCGCGTACGGAGGCGTAGCTGTCTCCGAGGGGCGAATTCGCCCAGATCAGCGCCACGACCGCCGCGAGCAGGAGCAGCATGCCGCCCACGGTCTCGGTACGCAGGGCTTCGGCGACGTAGTTCCGCTCGGGAAGGGACAGGCGGCCGAGGAACTTGCGGTCGGTACTGGGCGGAACCACGGGACGAAACCTCCGGTCGGGGGCAGCACAACAAGCTTGCCGACCAGACTTCCCGGCGCACCTTGGATCTACGTCACCTTGCTGACGCGCTCTTCACTCTACCCAAGCCCGCTCGGTCACGGTGGGTGAGCGGGCAGTGGGCATGCGCAGGCCCCGGCGCGGCGTGCCGGGGCCTGCGCTCGGTGGTTACCCTTGGTCACTCCTCGCTGGGTGCGCTGGGCAGCTTCGACTGGATGAGGTCCATCACCGAGGAGTCCGTCAACGTGGTGACGTCTCCCAGCTGGCGGTTCTCCGCCACGTCGCGCAGCAGCCGGCGCATGATCTTGCCGGAGCGGGTCTTCGGCAGCTCGGCCACCGGGAGGATCCGCTTCGGCTTCGCGATCGGCCCCAGCGTCGCGCCGACGTGGTTGCGCAGGTCGTTCACGAGGCTGTCGTCCTCGCTCGCCGTCCCGCGCAGGATCACGAAGGCGACGATGGCCTGTCCGGTGGTTTCATCCGTCGCGCCCACCACCGCGGCCTCCGCGACCTTCGGGTGCGAGACCAGCGCCGACTCGACTTCGGTGGTCGAGATGTTGTGACCGGAGACGAGCATCACGTCGTCGACCCGGCCGAGCAGCCAGATGTCGCCGTCGTCGTCCTTCTTGGCACCGTCACCGGCGAAGTACTTGCCCTCGAAACGCGACCAGTACGTGTCGAGGAAGCGCTGGTCGTCGCCCCAGATGGTGCGCAGCATCGACGGCCACGGCTCGGTGAGGACCAGATAGCCGCCGCCCCCGTTGGGCACCTCGTTCGCCTCGTCGTCCACGACGGTGGCCGAGATGCCGGGGAGGGGGCGCTGCGCGGAGCCCGGCTTGGCGGCGGTGACACCCGGCAGCGGCGAGATCATCATGGCGCCGGTCTCCGTCTGCCACCAGGTGTCGACGACCGGGGTCTTGCCCGCGCCGATGTTCTCCCGGTACCAGATCCACGCCTCCGGGTTGATCGGCTCACCGACCGACCCGAGGACCCGCAGGCTGCTCAGGTCGAACTTGGCGGGGATGTCGTCGCCCCACTTCATGAACGTACGGATCGCGGTGGGCGCGGTGTAGAGGATCGTGACGCCGTACTTCTGGACGATCTCCCAGAAGCGGCCCTGGTGCGGGGTGTCCGGGGTGCCCTCGTACATCACCTGTGTCGCGCCGTTGGCCAGGGGGCCGTACACGATGTACGAGTGGCCGGTCACCCAGCCGATGTCGGCCGTGCACCAGTAGACGTCCGACTCGGGCTTGAGGTCGAACACGGCGTGGTGGGTGTACGCCGTCTGGGTGAGGTAGCCGCCGGACGTGTGCAGGATGCCCTTCGGCTTACCCGTCGTGCCCGAGGTGTAGAGGATGAAGAGCGGGTGCTCGGCGTCGAAGGCCTCGGGGGTGTGCTCCGGGGACTGGCGGCCGACGATGTCGTGCCACCAGACGTCGCGCCCCTCGGTGAAGGCCGTCTCCTGACCCGTGCGCTGCACGACGAGCACGTGCTCGACCTGCGGGCAGCGGGACACAGCCTCGTCGATCGCGGGCTTGAGCGCGCTCGGCTTGCCGCGGCGGTAACCGCCGTCGGAGGTGATGACGAGCTTGGCGTCGGCGTCCTGGATACGGGAGGCCACCGCGTCCGCGGAGAACCCGCCGAAGACCACGGAGTGTGCGGCGCCGATCCGGGCGCAGGCCAGCATCGCGACGGCGGCCTCGGGGATCATCGGCAGATACACGGCGACCCGGTCGCCCTTGCGGACACCGAGTTCGAGCAGGGCGTTGGCGGCCCTGGAGACCTCGTCCTTGAGCTCCGCGTAGGTGATGGCACGGCCGTCGCCCGGCTCGCCCTCGAAGTGGATGGCGACACGGTCGCCATGGCCTGCCTCGACATGGCGGTCCACGCAGTTGTACGCCACGTTCAGCTTGCCGTCGGCGAACCACTTCGCGAAGGGCGGGTTGGTCCAGTCGAGGGTCTCGGTCGGTTCGGTGGCCCAACTGAGCCGACGCGCCTGCTCGGCCCAGAAGCCAAGCCTGTCCGCCGCGGCCTGCTCGTACGCCTCCGCCGTCACGTTGGCGTTCGCCGCCAGCTCGGCCGGCGGGGCGAACCGCCGCTCTTCCTTAAGAAGGTTGGCCAGGCTTTCGTTGCTCACGACATCTCCCTTTCCCAGGGCGTCTTCCGTGCGTATGTGTCCCAAGCCATAGCTCATCAGCCAGCGGGCCGAGTGACAAGGGCCTTCCGGATATTGGTTTAGACCTGTGGGCGCCCTCGTCCCCGGGCGGTGGGGACGAGGGGCCACACGTTCTCACGGACGCGGGGTGCGGGTGGTTCAGCCACACTTCCCGGGCGGGCCGGGCGGACGGCCCGCCGCCACGGATCAGACCCGGGACTTCTCCAGTGCCGAGGGGGTCGGAGCCACCTTGTCGAAGACCTCCTCGATCTCGTGCTCCGCAGTGCTGGTGAGGAGGTATGCCTGCGCCTCGCCGACGTGGAAATACATCCCGTGGAGTTGGAGGGACCCCTCCGCGAGCCGCCGTGCCACCGACTCATGGGCCCGCAGGTGCTCCAGCTGCTGGACCACATTGGTCAGGCACAGTTGCTCCACCGCGTCGGTCGGCAGACGGCCGGAGATCCTGGCCCAGGCGCGGTGGCGGTTCTCCATCCGCCGCAGGCTGGGGCGGGCGTGCCGCAGCCAGCGGGCGAGCGGTGTGCGGGTACCGTCCGGCGGGCTGTTCAGCAGCGCCTGTATCGCCCCGCAACCCGAGTGCCCGCAGACGGTGATCGAGTCCACCCCGAGGATGTCGACCGCGTACTCGATCGCGGCCGCGACGGAGTCGTCCGCACTCTCCTCACCGGGCGGTGGCACGAGATTGCCGACGTTGCGCACGGTGAACAGGTCGCCAGGACCACTTGCCGTGATCATGCTGGTCACCAGGCGGGAGTCCGCACAGGTGATGAAGAGCTGCGACGGACGCTGGCCCTCGCGCGCCAGCCGCGCCAGCTCGTCGCGTACCAGTGGAGCGGTGTTGCGCTGGAAGGAGCTGAGCCCGCTGGCGAGATGATGCGCCTCCGTGTCGCCAGGCCGCTCGTCGCAGTGATGGTTGCGCCAAGGCGTCCACGGCCGGCAGCAGCCGTGGGTCTCGTCGGCGGGCTCGCTGATCCGGCCCCCGGCCCGGCCGGTCACCTCCACCTTGCCGCCCTGCGCGGTGTGCGCGGTCTGCCAGTCGTGCAGGGCCTCGTACGCCGCGTGGTCCATGAAGGAACCGTCCAGCTCGACCGCGCACGGCGCTCCCGGCGGGACCTGGCTCAGCACTCTGCTCAGTCTGGGTACGGCCAGGAAGGTCAGCTGACCCCGGGCGCGGACCCTGTGGACGCCGTCCTGCTCCTCCACCGTGATCCGGGTCCGCGTCAGCCGGTGCAGCGCGACCGCCACGGCCACCGCGATGCCGATGACGACGCCCTCCAGCACGCCGGTGAGGACGACCGCGCCCAGCGTGGCCGCGTAGACGAGCACCTCACGGTTCTTCCTGACGCTGCGCAGATGGGTGATGTTGACCATCTGCACGCCCACGACCATGACCAGCGCCGCCAGCGCGGCCAGCGGGATCAGATCGAGCACCGGGACCAGCAGCAGGGCCGCGACCACGATCCACAGCCCGTGCAGCATGGTGGAGTGACGGCTGACCGCGCCCGCGGCCACATTGGCCGAGCTGCGCACGGCGACGCCAGTGATCGGCAGTCCTCCGAGTGCGCCGGAGACGACGTTCGCGGCGCCCTGACCGGCGAGTTCGCGGTCGAGATCGGCGCGGGGAAGGCGGACGCGCGGCTTCTTGCGGGCGGCGGCCAGCTTGTCGATGGCGACCGCCGACAACAGCGACTCCACGCTCGCGACGAGCGTGATGGTGAGAACCGCGGCGAGCAGGCCGAGGACCGGCCCCTCGGGGACCTCGGGCAACGCGTGCGAACGCCACGACGGCAGGTCGACACGCGGTTGGTGCAGGTCCGCGAGCGTCGCGAGCGCGGTGGCCGCGGCCACCGCGGCAAGGGCGGCCGGGACGATCCGGACGATCCTGCCGGCACGGCCGGGGACGCGTGGCCAGATCAACAGCACGGCGACGGTCAGGATGCTGACGGAGAGAGCGGCCGGATGCAGGTCGCTCAACCGGGCGGGCAGAGCGACCACGTTGCTCACGGCAGAGCTCTGCGGCATACCGCCGAGGACGATGTGGAGTTGGGCGAGGGCGATCGTGACGCCGATCCCTGCCAGCATGCCGTGCACGATCGCCGGACTGACGGCAAGGGCGGAGCGGGCGACCCGCAGGGCGGCCAGGGCCAGCTGGCACAACCCGGCGAGGACGGTGATCGCGCAGGTGGTGCGCCAGCCATAATGCTGGATCAATTCCGCGGTCACCACGGTCAGTCCGGCAGCGGGGCCGCTGACCTGGAGTGGCGATCCGCCGAGCCGGCCGGCGACGATGCCGCCCACAGCAGCTGCGACGAGACCGGCCTGGAGCGGTGCGCCGGTGGCCAGGGCGATGCCGAGGGACAGTGGCAGCGCGATCAGAAAGACGGCGATCGACGCGGAGAAATCGGCGCCCCGGACGGGGAAGCGGCGGCCGTCGGACGGCGGGCCGTGCGGACGCTGGAAACGTGATGCGCGGGACAGCCGGCCCGGCCGGGCGGGGTGGTGCTTCGAGGACTTTTCTGGCTGGTGAGAAGGATCGTCGGTGCGGGTGGGGACGCAGGACATGGTTCCCGTCTCCTCCGGGGCAGCGCGGTCGCGGAAATGGGGGGCGCGGCCGTGGGTCACGGCATGCAGCGGCGGGATGCTTAAACGTTCAGTAAATGGATCGTAATGCAGAGTAAAGACTCCGGCATTATTTTCGAGGCAAATAGGGCAGTCTCTCACTCAATCTGGTGATTAGTCATTTCATCGCGGCTCGTCGCCCGTTCTCTCTCGCCTTCGCGATGCGACTTTGACGGCTCCGCATGCACCGTCGTCAGACAGTCGTATTGGCACAGGAATGAGGTGGGCGGATGTTGGCCGCCACGAAGAGACTCGTCGTCGTCGGCACGGTCGCCACGGCGCTGATCGCAGGTCTCGCCGGGTGCTCCGGGCCCGGCGGCAGCGAGACGCCAGGTGGCCCGGCCGCCAAGGAAGGCGCCGCGGGGGGCAAGGAAGGCGTCGCGGCCCCCAAGAGTGCCGTACGGCTCATCGGCGACGGGTCAACCGCCTTCACGGGCGCGCAGCCCGGCCTGCTCGAGCCGAAACGGCTGAAGCCCGGGCAGAAGCCGCCGCAGTTCGTCGTCTTCTCCTGGGACGGCGCCGGTGAGGACAGCCAGAAACTGTTCTCCCACTTCCGCGAAGTCGGCAAGAAGTACGACGCGACGATGACCTACTTCCTCAGCGGCGTCTATCTCCTGCCCGAGGAGAAGCGGGCGATGTACCACCCGCCGCAGCATGCGGCCGGCCGCTCCGACATCGGCTTCAACGACATCGAGGGAGTCAGGGACACCGTCCGTGAGCTCCGTGCCGCCTGGCTGGAGGGAAACGAGGTGGGCACGCACTTCAACGGCCACTTCTGCGGCAAGGACGGCGGGGTCGGCACCTGGTCCGTCGAGGAGTGGAAGAGCGAGATCAGCCAGGCCAAGTCGTTCGTCAAGAACTGGAAGACGAACGCGGGCCTGGCCTCCATGGAGCCGCTCCCCTTCGACTACGACAAGGAACTCATCGGCGCCCGCACGCCGTGCCTGGAGGGACGCAAGAACTTCATGCGGGCCGCGAGCGAGCTTGGCTTCCGCTACGACACCAGCGGCGTCAACAACCAGGTCTGGCCGGAGAAGGAACTCGGCCTGTGGGACCTCTCGCTCCAACTGGTCCCCGTCCCCGGGCGCGCCTTCGAAACGCTGTCGATGGACTACAACTTCATGGTCAACCAGTCCGGCACCGTCAAGGGCGACCCCTCGAAGCACGAGTACTGGGGCAACCAGATGCGCGACGGCCTCATCCAGGCCTTCCAACGGTCCTACGAGGGCAATCGCGCGCCGCTGATCATCGGCAACCACTTCGAGTCCTGGAACGGCGGCACATACATGCGCGCCATCGAGGAGACGATCGCGACGGTGTGCGTGCAGAGGGAGGTGGAGTGCGTGTCCTTCCGCCAGCTGGTCGACTGGCTGGACGCGCAGGACCCGAAGGTTCTCGAAAAGCTGCGCGGTCTCGAGGTCGGCGAGGCGCCCAAGGGCGGCTGGAAGCAGTTCCTGACCACGCCCGTGGCGCCGGCGGCGCCGCCGGCCGAGAAGCCCGAGAAGTAGGCCGGGGAGAAGGCGGCGCAGAAGCACTGAGCGCGCCGGAGGCGCCGGCGCACCTCGAAGGTGTTGCGTGGGGTGGTCCTCGCCCCGTGAGCCCCACGGGGCGAGGACCACCCGCACGTCAGCCGGGCTGTGGCACCAGGGCGGGTTCACCGAGCACGAAGGCCGGGTCCACCTGCGCCGCCAGGTCGGCGCCGGTCCTGGCGTTTCCCCAGCTCTCCGCGTTCTTCAGATGGAAGTGCACCATCTGCCGGGTGTAGCGCTCCCAGTCGCGGGCGGCGTACGAATCCTCCGCCGCGTTCTGCAGTGTCTGCAGCGCCATGCGGTTGTCCGCCTCCAGGAGCTCGAAGCGGAGCGGACGGCCCTTCTCCATGGCGCGCACCCAGTCCGAGTGCCCCAGGGTGACGAGCAGGTCGTCGCCCACCTCCCCGCGGAGGAACTCGACGTCGTCCGGGCTCTGCACCTTGTTGCCCACGACCTTCACCGCGACGTCGAAGTCGCGGGCGTACTCCTTGTACTGGCGGTAGACGGAGACGCCCTTCAAGGTCGGTTCGGCCACCAGGAACGTCATGTCGAAGCGGGTGAACATCCCGGAGGCGAAGGAGTCGGAGCCTGCGGTCATGTCGACCACCACGTACTCCTCGGCGCCGTCGACGAGGTGGTTCAGACAGAGCTCGACCGCCCCGACCTTGGAGTGGTAGCAGGAGACACCGAGGTCGGACTCAGTGAAGGGGCCGGTGGCCATCAACCTGACGTCACCGTCGTCGAGCCGGACCGTGCGGGCGCAGGCCTCGTACACGGGGTTGTCCTCGGTGACGCGGAGCAGGCGTGACCCCTCGCCGGGAGGGGTCGTCTTGATCATCGTCTCGGCCGAGGCGATGCGGGGATTGGAACCGCGCAGATAGTCCTTGATGAGCGGCAGATGCGCGCCCATCGAGGGCAGCTCGGCCGCTTCCGCCTCGCTGAGGCCGAGGGCGGCGCCGAGGTGCTGGTTGATGTCGGCGTCCACCGCGACCACAGGGGCCTCGTTGGCGGCCAGGTGGCGGATGAAGAGCGATGACAGCGTCGTCTTGCCGCTGCCGCCCTTCCCTACGAAAGCGATCTTCATGTTCACCTAGCGTAGTGGAGTAATGGCGAGCTGTGGCTACGCGGGGTGAGGAAGGCCACTCGAAGTGGGGAGTGCCCCCTGTGGCGCGTAGCCTCGCTACTTATGAGTACGAACGCCTCGTCGGCCGATCCCCTCGCCGTCCTCGGCGCCTTGCCGGGCGTCGCCGACTCCGTGGACTCCGTGCGCAAGGCTGTCGACCGGGTCTACGGGCACCGGGTCATGCGCCGGCGCAGCAACGAGATCACCTCGGAGGCGGCACTGCGTGGAGCCCGCGGCTCCGCCGCCCTGTCCGGGGCGGACTGGGCGCTGGAGGAGGTCCGCAGGCGCACCGACTTCGGCAGTGAGCCCGAAGCGCGTACGGTCGGTGCCGCCCTGCGACTCACCGCGGAAGCGGGCCAACTCCTCTCCATCTGGCGACAGTCGCCCCTCCGCGTGCTGGCCCGGCTGCACCTGGTCGCAGCGAGCGGCGCGGGCGACGACGACACCGTCGGGCGCCCCCGCCTTCCCGGCGAGAGCGTGGACGAGCCGCTGATCGGGGCGCCGTTGCCGGACGTGGCCGAGCTGACGGGCCGGCTGGACGGTCTGGCGCAGCTGATCATCACGGGCACCGGCGCCCCCGCCCTGGTGACCGCCGCCGTGGTGCACGGCGAGTTGCTGGCGCTGCGCCCGTTCGGCTCGTGCAACGGGCTGGTCGCGCGGGCGGCGGAGCGGATCGTGCTCGTCGGCAGCGGGCTGGACCCGAAGGCGATCTGCCCGGCGGAGGTCGGCCACGCCGAACAGGGCAGGGCGGCGTACGTCGCGGCGTTCGAGGCGTACCTGACCGGTACGCCGGAGGGGATGGCCGCGTGGATCGCGCACTGCGGCCGCGCGGTGGAGCTGGGAGTCAGGGAGTCGACCGCGGTGTGCGAGGCGCTTCAGCGGGGCGCGGCCTGAGGCCCGCGCCCGGCGGCGAAGTCCCGTACACAGGGTTGCGGCGGTACCGGTTCCGGTACCGCCGCTGGCATGAGCGCCGAGTTACCATGCGTCCTCGATGTGTTGCCCATCAGGTCGGGAACTTTGCCCGTCACCTGGTGCGGCTGGCCCGTAATCGACGGGTCGACGTCGCGTGGGTGCTCGGTTTTCATGCACCGGTCCGTGGGGCCTTTGTGCGTTAAAGGTGATCCTTTCGGATGTGCCTCGGTCTCGCGGGCCGTTAACTCCTTTGTACTACTGCGGCCAGGTATGGGAAAGCCCTGCCCGTGCTTCTTTACTTTTAGCTTCAAATACGGGCGAACCTCCAGCCCGCTCGCGCCCCGGACCTCGGCGGAATCGGTCAGAGGGCGGCGGCCTGTGCCGCGGCCTGCGCTGCCATCGTGCGCCTGCGGCTCGTGTACCAGACGAGTCCCGCCGTGGCCGCCGCCGCTCCGACGGCCGCCATCGCCATCAGCGCGGGCCGCGGTGTCATGGAGAAGGCCGGCAGCCGCTGCTTCAGCCGCACCGGCCGGTGGAAGTCGAGGATCGGCCAGTCCCGCACGGCCGCCTCGCGGCGCAGCCCGCGCCCCGGGTTCACCGCGTACGGGTGCCCGACCGCGGCGAGCATCGGAACGTCGGTGACCGAGTCGCTGTACGCGTAGCAGCGAGCCAGGTCGTACCCCTCCGACTCGGCGAGCTCCCTGACGGCCTCCGCCTTGGTCGGCCCGTACGCGTAGTACTCCACCTCGCCGGTGAAGCAGCCGTCGTCGCCGACCACCATGCGCGTGGCCACGACCCGGTCCGCCCCGAGCAGCTCGCCGATGGGCTCCACGACCTCGGCACCGGAGGTGGAGACGATGACCACGTCACGGCCGGCGGCGTGATGCTCCTCGATCAGGGAAGCGGCTTCGTCGTAGATGATCGGGTCGATGAGATCGTGCAGCGTCTCGGCGACGATCTCCTTCACCTGCCGGACGTTCCAGCCCTTGCAGAGTGCGGAGAGGTACGCGCGCATCCGCTCCATCTGGTCGTGATCCGCACCGCCGGCGAGGAAAACGAACTGTGCATATGCGGTACGCAGTACGGCGCGACGGTTGATCAGCCCGCCTTGGTAGAAGGACTTGCTGAAGGTCAGTGTCGAAGACTTCGCAATGACCGTCTTGTCCAGGTCGAAGAAGGCAGCTGTGCGCGGCAAGGAGTGGTTTTCCACGAGCTGAGCATATGTGCCCGCCATTCGGCGTACGCCTGGGCCTGTGGGTTTGCCTGAGAAGGCTCTCGGGTACACCATGGAAGTCACGGATCGTTCGCGACCGTGCTAACCCGGTCCGGCTCCTCCCCCCCGAGTCGGCCGGAGAAGACGACCCCCGCTCTCCCCCCCGGCGGGGGTCGTCGCATGTCCGGGCACGTTTTCGCCCCTTCGGGCCGGCCCGCAACCACTCCGGCGGCTCGCCTTCGTGCCTTGGTGTCACCGGACGGCCCACCCCCGGATATCTCACTCTGTGTAGCGGATGGGCTGCGCTCCGGCAGGTCTTCAGGAAGGTCTTCCTGAGCCCTTCCCGGCGTCGTCCATGAGGTGACGCGCACTCACCGGTATGAGCTACGGGGATATTCACAAGTGGCTAGTTGTCCACAGTTTTTCAGCAAGATCCACACGATTTCTCACTGCGTTGCACGGTGATTCCACCCGCGTAACTCGCGGGCTGAAGGAATCACGGATCTCGATGCGATGCGAGATCGCAGAGGGAAGGGGTGGAGATCGTGGCCGGATCCATCACATCGGACCGCTCGCGCGCCGCGGAGGAGCGGCCGGGCGGACCCCTGATCGTCACCGAGGACCTGGAGCTGCTCGACGATCTGCTGCGGCTGTGCGCGGCGGCCGGTGCCGAGCCCGAGGTGCACCACTCACTGCCGGAGCGGAACGGCGGATGGGAGGACGCGCCACTCGTCCTCGTCGGCGACGACGCCGCCGCACGCTGCCGTGGGGCCGCACGCAGGCGCGGGGTGCTGCTCGTCGGCCGTGACCAGGACGACCCGGACGTATGGCGGCGGGCCGTGGAGATCGGAGCCGACTGCGTACTGCGGCTGCCCGATGCAGAGAGCTGGCTCGTCGACCGTATCGCCGACGTCGTCGAGGGGGTCGGACGGCAGGCGCTGACCGTCGGAGTGATCGGCGGACGCGGCGGGGCCGGCGCCTCGACGCTCGCCACCGCGCTCGCGGTGACGGCGGCTCGCAGCGGCCGTCGCACGATGCTCGTCGACGGAGATCCGCTCGGCGGAGGTCTCGACGTGCTGCTCGGTGGCGAACACACAGAAGGCAGACGATGGCCGGATTTCGCCGCGTCGAAGGGCCGCGTCGCCGGTGGGGCACTGGAGGAGTCGCTCCCCGAGCTGCACGCCCTGCGCGTACTCAGCTGGGACCGCGGTGATTCCGTGATCATCCCTCCTGAGGCCATGAGGTCGGTCCTGGCAGCCGCCCGCCGCCGTGGCGGAGCAGTGGTCGTCGACCTGCCGCGCCGCGTCGACGAAGGCGTGGCGGAAGCGCTGGCACAACTGGACCTCGGCCTGCTCGTCGTCCCCGGCGAGCTGCGCGCCGTCGCGGCCGCCAACCGGGTCGCCTCGGTCGTCGGCATGGTCCTTCCCGACCTGCGGGTGGTGGCGCGCGGACCGTACGCGCCGGGGCTGGACGAGCAGTGGGTGGCGAACGCCCTCGGGCTGCCGCTCGCCGGTGAACTCCCGGCAGAGCCCGGACTGACCGCCGCGCAGAGCGGCGGAGCTCCGCCGGGCGGCAACAGCCGCGGACCGCTGGCCAGGTTCTGCACGGCCTTCTGGGACCGCGCGCTGGCCCGGGAGGGAGTCGCATGAGCTCCGGACTGCTGGAGGCGGTACGGCAGCGGCTGGCGGAGAGCGGTGCGGAGCCAACCCCGGCCCGGGTGGCTGCCGCGCTCCGGGCGCAGGGGCGGCTGCTCGGCGACGCCGAAGTGCTCGGCGGCACGGAGAAGCTGCGCTGCGAACTGGTGGGCACAGGGCCGTTGGAACCATTGCTCGCCGATCCGTCGGTCACCGACGTGCTGGTCTCCTCGCACGACCGCGTGTGGGTGGACCGGGGCAGAGGGCTGGAGCTCACCGAGGTGACGTTCACGGACGCGGCGTCGGTCCGCAGACTGGCCCAGCGGCTTGCGGCAGTGGCCGAGCGGAGACTGGACGACGCCCGCCCGTGGGTGGACGCCCGCCTGCCGGACGGGACACGAATGCACGCCGTGATCCCTCCGGTCGCCGTCGGCTCGACGTGCCTTTCGCTGCGGGTCGTGCGGCCCCGCGCCTTCTCCGTGGAGGAGCTGGTCGCGGCGGGAACGGTACCGCCGGGCGGGGACAGGCTGCTGCGGTCACTGGTCGAGGCCCGGCTGTCGTTCCTGATCAGCGGCGGCACGGGCTCCGGGAAGACGACTCTGCTGAGCAGCCTGCTGGGGATGGTGGGAGAGCGGGAACGCATCGTGCTGGCCGAGGACTCCGCAGAACTCCGGCCCGAGCATCCGCATGTCGTGCGACTGGAGTCGCGGTCGGCCAACCAGGAGGGCGCCGGGCGGGTGACACTCCGGGATCTGGTCAGGCAGGCGCTGCGGATGCGCCCCGACCGGCTGGTGGTGGGGGAGGTGCGCGGGGCGGAGGTCACCGAACTCCTCGCTGCTCTCAACACCGGCCATGAAGGCGGCTGCGGCACGGTGCACGCCAACGCGGCAGCGGACGTGCCGGCCCGGCTCGAGGCACTGGGCACCGCGGCAGGGCTCGACCGGGCCGCGCTGCACAGCCAGCTGGCAGCGGCTCTCTCGGTGGTGATCCACCTCGTGCGGGACAGGGCAGGCCGGCGGCGGCTGGCCGAGATCCATGTGCTGGAGCGTGATGCGGCGGGACTGGTGGTGACGGTGCCCGCGCTGAGGTGGGGCAACGGCGCGTTCGTGGCCGAGGCCGGGTGGGGGCGGTTGCGGGCGCTGGTCGGTGATGCGCTGTGAAGCCCGTGCATGCGCTGTGTGCGGCGGCGCTGTGCCTGGCCGGGGCCGCCTGGCTCATGGCCGGCCATGAGCGGGGACTGCGCAGGGCGCGGCTGCTGTTCGCGGACGCGGGTGCGGTGGCGTTGCCCCCGTGGTGGTCGTGGGCGCGGCTGCTGCCCCTGATCAGGCTGCGGAGGGAGT
The DNA here is from genome assembly GCF_025854275.1 of Streptomyces peucetius. NCBI lineage: Bacteria > Bacillati > Actinomycetota > Actinomycetes > Kitasatosporales > Streptomycetaceae > Streptomyces > Streptomyces peucetius. The sequence goes on from NZ_CP107567.1 coordinate 4,367,151, forward strand.
GGCTGTGCCTGCCGGCCGCTCTGACGGTGGCCCTTGTGGCCGCGTCACCGCTGCCGCTGGCTCTGGGAGCCGTAGCCGTGCCGCTGGTGCGGCGGTGGCTGCGCGCCAGGGAACACAGGAGGGACAGCGACCGGCGGGCCCGGGGAGTCATCGACCTGTGCGGCGCGACTGCGGGCGAGTTGCGGGCCGGGATGCAGCCCGCGCAGGCACTGCTGTTCGCCGCAGCGGCGACGGACGTGCTCGGCCGCGAGGAGGCCGCGGTGCTGGCAGCGGCCCGGTTCGGTGGTGACGTACCCGGGGCGCTGCGCACGGCGGCACGACAGCCCGGGGCGGAGGGGCTGGCCGGAATGGCGGCCTGCTGGCGGGTGGCCGTGGACAGCGGCGCGGGTCTGGCCGCCGGGCTGGACCGCCTGGAAGCGGCCCTGCGGGCCGAGAGCGACCAACGTGAGGACTTGGCGGCCCAGTTGGCGGGTGCCTGGTCGACCATCGCCCTGCTTGCACTGCTTCCGGCTGCGGGCCTGGCCATGGGATGGGCGCTCGGGGCGGACCCGCTGTCCGTGCTGTTCCACACACCGGCGGGCATCGCGTGCCTCGTGATCGGCGGGCTGCTCGAGACAGCGGGGCTGTGCTGGGCCGGCCGGATCGTGCGTGCCGGGGAGAAGGCGTGAACGGTGAAGTTGTGCACAGGCTGGGGACAGTTGTGGCGGTCCTGTCCGCGCTGGCCTGTCTGGTCTCGCTGATGACGGCGAAGCGGCGGGAGAGCAGGGCAAGGAAAAGGACTCGGGCTCTCCTTCGTATCGGCCCGAAACCCCGGTGCTGGCAAGTGGACTTATGGCGATGGGGCAGGAGATGGGCAGCCCCTCTGGGCGTGGCCGCTCTCGGCTGCGCCCTGATCGGCGGGCTTGCGGGCGGCGCCGCGGGGATCGTCGCGGCCTTCTGGGTGCGTCGACGGCAGCGTAGCCGTGACCCGGAGAAGGGTCCCGATGCCGGAGAGGCCGGTGAAGACGGGGAGGCGGCGCGACAACTGCCGCTGGCAGCCGACCTGCTGGCCGCGTGCATCTCGGCGGGAGCAGGCCCGCGCGAGGCCGCGGAGGCGGTCGGGGAGTCACTGGGCGGCCCTGTCGGCGGGCGCCTCGCGCGCACCGCGGCGCAACTGCGGCTCGGGGCCGAACCGGCGCCCGCATGGCGGTGGTTCGGCGGGACACCGGGCGCGGAGCCGCTGGCCCGCTGCCTGGAGCGGGCGGACTCCACCGGAGCACCCGCCGCGGAGCCGGTGTCGCGGCTGGCGGAGAGATTCCGTGCGGAGCGGGCCCGTGCCGTGTCGCGCCGGGGCCGCAGGGCGCAGGTGCTGATCACCGCACCGGTGGGTCTGTGCTTCCTGCCCGCGTTCCTCGCGGTCGGCGTGGCGCCGGTGGTGATCGGCCTGGCGGGCGGACTCCTGCACGGCAACTGAAGCTCCCACCGGACCGGCAACTGCCGGAAACGCACCAATCGGACAGACGACAACTTCGACAGACGGAGGTATGGCATGTGGAAAGCAATGCGTGGCCGGCTGAAGGCGCTGCGGCGCAGGATGCGTACCGACGGTGGAATGACGACGTCCGAGTACGCGATGGGAACGATCGCCGCGTGCGCCTTCGCGGCGGTGCTCTACAAGATCGTCACCAGCGGGACCGTATCGGGAGCGCTCGAAGCGGTGATCGGAAAGGCGCTCGATGCGCAGTTCTGAGGCGTCGCGTGCCGCCGGTGCCCGGGACAGGGGCTCCGTGACGGCGGAAGCGGCAGTGGCTGTGCCGGCCCTGGTGGTGTTCGCCATGGCCCTCGTCTGGGCGCTGACGGCCGCTGCGGCACAGATCCAGTGCGTGGACGCCGCCCGGGCCGGCGCTCGGGCAGCGGCACGGTCGGAGCCGAGGGCGGCCGCCCTCGCCGCCGCCCGGTCGGCGGCGCCGAAGGGCTCCGCGGTCACGCTGACCCGGAGCGGCGACCTGTGGCGCGTGCGCGTCGAGTCGGACACGCCGGGTCCGGGTGCGCTGGCCCTGACACTGAGCGCCGAGGCCGTGGCGTCGGCCGAGGACGCCGTCGGACGGGGAGCCGGCGCCGCCGGGCCCGCGGCGGTCGTCCGCCGGGACGCCGGGCGGGAAGCCCACGCCTCCGGAGGACGGGAGCGCCCCGCGACACGCACGGGTACGGCGGACACCGTGGCGGTGGTGCGGTGAGCGGAGGAGGCGGCGTGAACGGTGGCGGGGCTGTGGGCGAAGGCGGTGCTGTGGACAGCCGTGGCGCCGTGGAGGGAGGAGGTGGTGCTGTGGGCCGGGACCGTGGCTCGGCGACCGTGTGGGTGGCGACGGCGACCACCGTGCTGTGCGCAGTCTTCGCGATCGTGCTGGTGATGGGCCAGGCCGTGGTGGCACGTCACCGGGCGGGGGCTGCCGCCGACCTGGCGGCGCTCGCCGCGGCCGACCACGCCCTGAGCGGCACGGCCGACGCCTGCGCGAGGGCGGACCGGGTGGCCAGGGCCCAGGGCGCGGAAGTGGTGCGGTGCGCCGTGACGGGCGAGGTCGCGGACGTGACGGCGCTGGCGCGGTTCGGACCGTACGCCCCGGCGGTCAGGGCGCGGGCGGGGCCGCCGGGGCTTCCGGAGACGGTGCTTCGGGGGCCGGGTTCTGCTGAGCCGGGGCCGCCGGGGCGCCAGCAGACGGCGCTTCCGGAGCCGGGGCCGTTCGCAGGAGCTCCGTGAGCAGCCGCACCGCGCCCCGCTTGTGCAGCGGATCGTTGCCGTTGCCGCACTTGGGCGACTGGATGCAGGAAGGGCAGCCCGCCTCGCACTCGCACGAGGCGATCGCCTCCCGGGTGGCGGTGAGCCACTCCCTGGCCGTGTGGAAGGCCCGCTCGGCGAAACCCGCCCCGCCCGGATGCCCGTCGTACACGAAGACCGTCGGCAGCAGCGTGTCGGGATGGAGCGGTACGGACACGCCGCCGATGTCCCAGCGGTCGCACGTGGCGAACAGCGGCAGCATCCCGATGGAGGCGTGCTCGGCGGCGTGCAGAGCGCCGCCGAGCTGCTCCGGGCCGATCCGGGCGGCGTCCAGCTGGTCCTCGGTGACCGTCCACCACACGGCCCGTGTCCGCAGCGTCCGGGGCGGCAGATCGAGCTTGGACTCACCGAGGACTTCGCCGGTGATGAGCCGGCGCCGCAGGAAGGAGACAACCTGGTTGGTGACCTCCACCGAGCCGTAGCAGAGGCGCCCGTCGCCCCACGGGAGTTCGATGTCGGTCTCGAGCACCGAGATGGCGGTGGTGTCGCGGGCGGTGGTCGAGTACGGCGGGCTCGCCTCCGAGACCAGGGCGACGGAGTCGTCCAGGTCGAGCCGATCGACCAGGTACGTACGGCCCTGGTGAAGGTGGACGGCGCCGTCGTGGACCGCGGTGTGGGCGGCCCCCTCGTCGACCGTGCCGAGCAGCCGGCCGGTGGAGGCCTCGACGATCTGCACGGGGCGGCCGCCCTCGCCCCGGATGTCGGTGAGGTCGGCGGCCCGCTCGCGGCGGGTCCAGTGCCAGCCGGACGCACGCCGCCGCAGCAGCCTCGCCGCCTCGAGCTGGGGCATGAGATCGGCCGTGGCGGGCCCGAAGAGGTCGAGATCGGCGTCGGTCAGCGGCAGCTCCGCGGCAGCCGCGCACAGATGCGGTGCGAGCACGTAGGGATTGTCGGGGTCGAGGACCGTGGATTCCACCGGACGGTCGAACAGCGCCTCGGGATGGTGGACGAGGAAGGTGTCCAGCGGATCGTCGCGGGCCACCAGAACGGCGAGGGCACCCTGGCCCGACCGGCCGGCCCGGCCCGCCTGCTGCCACAGGGAGGCCCGTGTGCCGGGGTATCCGGCGATGACGACGGCGTCCAGGCCGGCGATGTCGACACCGAGTTCCAGCGCTGTGGTGGCCGCCAGGCCCAGGAGCTCACCGGAGTGCAGGGCGCGTTCGAGGGCGCGGCGTTCCTCGGGGAGGTAGCCACCTCGGTAGGCCGCGACACGCCCGGGCAGTGAGCGGTCCACCTCGGCGAGGCGTTCCTTGGCGATCACGGAGATCAGTTCGGCACCGCGGCGGGAGCGTACGAAGGCCACGCTGCGTACGCCGTGCACCGTCAGGTCGGTCAGGAGGTCGGCGGTCTCCGCGGTCGCCGTGCGGCGCACCGGTGCGCCCTTCTCCCCGTGGAGCTCGGTCAGGGGCGGTTCCCACAGGGCGAAGACGAGCTCGCCACGCGGTGAGGCGTCGTCGGCGACCTCCCGCACGGGCAGACCCGTGAGCCGGCCCGCCGCGACCGCCGGTTCCGCCGACGTGGCCGAGGCGAGCAGGAAGACCGGGTCCGCGCCGTAGCGGGCACACAGGCGGCGCAGCCGCCGCAGGACCTGCGCGACGTGGGAGCCGAAGACGCCGCGGTAGGTGTGGCACTCGTCGATCACGACGTAGCGCAGCGAGCGCAGGAACGAGGACCAGCGGGGATGGGAGGGAAGTATGCCGCGGTGCAGCATGTCCGGGTTGGTGAGGACGTAATTGGCGTACTGACGCACCCATTCGCGTTCCTCTACCGGCGTGTCGCCGTCATAGACGGCGGGCCGGATCCGGTTGCCGAGCGGTGCGGCGAGTTCCTTCACCGCACGCCGCTGGTCGGCGGCGAGGGCCTTGGTGGGCGCCAGGTACAGGGCGGTGGTGCCGCGGCCGTTGGGGGCCTCGGCACCGTCGAGCAGCGTGCTGAGCACCGGCGCCAGATACGCCAGCGACTTGCCGGAGGCGGTGCCGGTCGCGATGACCACGGACTCGCCGTCCAGGGCGTACTCGGCGGCGGTCGCCTGGTGAGCCCAGGGGTGCTCGATCCCGGCGCGCTGGACGGCGCTGATCACTTCCGCCCGGATGCGGTCCGGCCAGACGGCATGCCTGCCCGGTCGAGGGGGCAGGTGCTCCGTATGAGTGATGCGCGCAGCCCGGCTCGCACCTGCGGTGAGCCGGTCGAGGACCGAGCTGGGGGAGGGGCGGGTCGCCCCGCTCCCGGGCGGTCGACTGGGACGGTGATTCTTGGCCATCGGCACCGAGTGTGTCACTGGCGTGACGGACAATGGTCCCAAGGCGTCGTGCATGGCTGCTGGTAAGTGATTGAATGCCATCGCGGCTGGCGACCGTCTTCCGGCTCCGTCGGGGAGACTTGAAGGGCGGCCGCTCGATAGCAAGGTGCTGGAGGATCCGTGGACCTGTCCCTGTCGACTCGCAATGTGTCCGGACCTGGTGGCGACCGTACGGTCGTCGAGGTCGGTGGCGAGATTGATGTGTATACCGCGCCCAAGCTGCGCGAGCAGTTGGTCGAGTTGGTGAACGACGGCAGCTACCACCTGGTTGTCGACATGGAGGGCGTGGACTTCCTCGACTCCACCGGCCTCGGCGTGCTCGTGGGCGGGCTCAAGCGTGTGCGTGCGCACGAGGGCTCCCTGCGCCTGGTCTGCAACCAGGAGCGCATTCTCAAGATCTTCCGGATCACGGGTCTGACCAAGGTGTTCCCGATTCACACCACGGTCGACGAAGCAGTCGCCGCGACCGACTGACGGTCGGCCGGAGACTGCCGGAAGCAAGGAGGGGCCCCGGGCATCCAGCCCGGGCCCCTGAGAGGCACGCCCGTACGCCCGAGGGGGACTGCATGGCCACAGTCGAGCTTCGCTTCAGCGCCCAGCCCGAGCACGTCAGGACGGCTCGCCTGGTGGCCGCTGCCGTGGCTCGCCGTGCCGGGGTCGAGGAGGCGGTGCTGGACGAGGTCCGGCTCGCCGTCGGAGAGGCCTGCAGCCGTGCTGTCGGGCTGCACCGCAGCCACGGCATCACCGCGCCCGTACGGGTGATCCTGGCCGAGGAGGAGAAGACCTTCTCCATCGAGGTCGGTGACGAGGTGCCGGCCTCGGGCGCCGGTTCCACGGCCGTCTCCGCCGACGGCGTGAGCGCCGACGCGGAGAGCGTGGAGGCCGCGGAGGGCGAGGACGAGATGGGCCTCGCCGTCATCAGCGGTCTCGTGGACGACGTGGAGGTCTCCACCACGGAGGACGGTGGCGTCATCCGTATGAGCTGGCCGGCCGCGTCTGTCGTGGCCGCCCCCTGAGGCGTCGCCGCCCTCCCTTTGAGGCGTGGCCCCTGAGGGGCCCCTGCGGAGTGGCCTCGTGAGACATGGCCAGCCGTTGAAGCATGGCCGCACCTGCGACGTGGCCCTCTGAGGCATGGCCCCGTCCAGGGTGGTCTCGTGACGCGTGGCCTCCCCGCGGCATGGCCGCTCCCGAGGTGTGGCCCCTGAGGCGCGGCGCGCCCCCTGAGGCGTGACTCGCCCCCCAAGGCATGACGAGCCTCCGGCGGACCGCGTCGGATCGGACAGTCTCGTGTCCGGAAGGCGGACGGCACGAGCTGTGCCGCCGCTGATGTCGATCTTTTGTCAGCTGATCGTTCCGGATGATTTTCGTCGAAAGAGGCCCTGCTGAGCAGGGCCTCTTTCCTATTTTCTAGATCATCCATCCGGCGTCAATGCTTTTGCCCCGTTACCACTTTCGGGGTCGATTTCGGCGGCCGATCATTTGCTGAGTAGCAAGTCAAGGTCAATTACATTTATCGCGCCCTGTTTTGATCAGGTTCCGCTCCCTACAATCCGTCCACATCTTGAGCTCTGAACGTCAAGGAGGACGAATGGCGGGGCTCTTCAACCCACACCTGATCGATCACCCCACTTCTCTCTCAGCCGCGGTACTCACGAATGACAACCGACTGATCGTTATTGTGATCGCGGTCGTCGCCCTGGCGGCGCTCGTCGTCGCCCAGCTCCTGGTCCGCCAGGTGCTCGCCGCGGGCGAGGGCACCGAATCAATGAAGAAGATCGCGGCCGCAGTGCAGGAAGGCGCGAATGCCTATCTGGCGCGCCAGCTGCGCACCCTCGGCATCTTCGCCGTCGTGGTGTTCTTCCTGTTGATGTTGCTCCCGGCCGACGACTGGTCGCAGCGGGCCGGGCGTTCCCTGTTCTTCCTGGTGGGTGCGCTTTTCTCGGCAGCCACCGGATACATCGGGATGCGCCTTGCGGTCCGGGCCAATGTGCGCGTCGCCGCTGCCGCGCGCGAAGCGACTCCGGCGGAAGGCGAGCCGGAAAAGGATCTGACGGCCGTCGCGCACAAGGCCATGAAGATCGCTTTCCGTACGGGAGGCGTGGTCGGCATGTTCACGGTGGGCCTCGGCCTGCTCGGTGCCTCCTGCGTCGTACTCGTCTACGCGGCCGACGCGCCGAAGGTGCTCGAAGGTTTCGGCCTCGGCGCCGCGCTCATCGCCATGTTCATGCGTGTCGGCGGCGGCATCTTCACCAAGGCGGCCGACGTCGGCGCCGACCTCGTCGGAAAGGTCGAACAGGGCATTCCCGAGGACGACCCGCGCAACGCGGCCACCATCGCCGACAACGTGGGCGACAACGTCGGCGACTGCGCGGGCATGGCGGCCGACCTCTTCGAGTCCTACGCCGTCACACTCGTCGCTGCCCTCATCCTCGGCATGGCGGCGTTCGGCGACGCCGGCCTCGCCTTCCCGCTCATCGTCCCGGCGATCGGCGTGGTCACCGCGATGATCGGCATCTTCGCGGTCGCCCCGCGGCGCGCCGACCGCAGCGGGATGACGGCGATCAACCGCGGCTTCTTCATCTCCGCGCTGATCTCGCTCGCCCTGGTGGCAGTGGCCGCCTTCGTCTACCTGCCCGGTTCGTACGCGGAGCTGGACGGAGTGGGTGACGCCGCGGTCCGGGCGCACGACGGGGACCCGCGGGTGCTGGCACTCATCGCCGTCGCGATCGGCATTGTCCTGGCGGCGCTGATCCAGCAGCTGACCGGGTACTTCACGGAGACGAACCGGCGCCCCGTGCGGGACATCGGCAAGTCGTCGCTGACCGGCCCCGCCACCGTGGTCCTGGCCGGCATCTCCATCGGCCTCGAATCGGCTGTCTACACCGCCCTGTTGATCGGCCTCGGCGTGTACGGGGCCTTCCTGCTCGGCGGTACGTCGATCATGCTCGCGCTGTTCGCGGTGGCGCTGGCCGGCACCGGTCTGCTCACCACCGTCGGTGTGATCGTGGCCATGGACACCTTCGGCCCGGTCTCCGACAACGCGCAGGGCATCGCCGAGATGTCCGGTGACGTCACCGGCGCCGGAGCCCAGGTCCTGACCGACCTGGACGCGGTGGGCAACACCACCAAGGCCATCACCAAGGGCATCGCGATCGCCACGGCCGTGCTCGCGGCCGCAGCGCTCTTCGGCTCGTACCGCGACGCCATCGCGACGGCGGCCTCGGACGTGGGCGAAAAGCTGGGCGACAGCGCGCCGATGAACCTGGTGATGGACATCTCGCAGCCCAACAACCTGGTTGGTCTGGTCCTCGGCGCGGCGGTCGTCTTCCTCTTCTCCGGCCTTGCCATCAACGCCGTCTCCCGCTCCGCGGGGGCCGTGGTCTACGAGGTGCGGCGGCAGTTCCGCGAGCACCCCGGGATCATGGACTACACGGAGAAGCCGGAGTACGGGCGCGTCGTCGACATCTGCACCAAGGACGCGCTGCGCGAGCTGACCACACCCGGTCTGCTCGCGGTGATGACCCCCATCGCGGTCGGTTTCTCGCTCGGGGTGGGCGCCCTCGGGTCGTTCCTCGCCGGTGCCATCGGTACGGGCACCCTGATGGCCGTCTTCCTCGCCAACTCCGGTGGCGCGTGGGACAACGCCAAGAAACTCGTCGAGGACGGACACCACGGAGGCAAGGGAAGCGAGGCGCATGCCGCGACGGTCATCGGCGACACGGTGGGTGACCCGTTCAAGGACACCGCTGGCCCGGCGATCAACCCCTTGCTGAAGGTGATGAACCTGGTGGCGCTGCTCATCGCGCCCGCGGTGATCCAGTTCAGCTACGGGGACGACGCCAACGCCGGTGTACGTGCCGTGGTCGCGGTGCTGGCGATCCTGATCATCGTCGGTTCCGTGTACATCTCGAAGCGGCGAGGCATCGCCGTCGGCGACGAGGGCGGTGCTGCGGAGCGCAGCGCGAAGAAACCCGGTGCGGCGGTGGTTTCCTGACGCATGGTCAACGGACGGGCGGGCGGTGCGGCTTGAGGAGCCGCACCGCCCGCCCGTCCGTGTTCCGGGGGGTGCGGGTGAGGCTTGTCTCCCTTGGTGCAAATGGCTTCAATAGGGTCTTAACCGGGCGCACGACACGCGGTTGTCGCCCAGTTGGCGTGTATGTTCCGGGGCCGAGAGGCCTTGGAAGGGACCGATCCGGTGAACAAGAAGCTTGCAGCCGCACTGTCCAGCGGTGCGGTACTGGTACTCACGCTGTCGGGCTGCGGCGACGACGGCGAGGAAAAGGTGAACGCCTGGGCGAAGGAGGTCTGCGACCAGGCGCAGCCGCAGATCAAGAAGAGGGCCGACGCCCAGCAGGCCATCATCTCCACGGCCGCCGACGGCAAACCGGCCGACATCCAGGCAGCCGACTCCAAGGCGTTCGCGGACATCGCGGCGGCGGACAAGGCGCTCGCCAAGGCGATCAGGGACGCCGGAGCGCCTCCCGTCGAGAACGGCGAGAAACTCCAGCAGGACGCGGTGAAGGAACTCGACGCCACCGCCGGCGCCTACCTCGACCTGAAGAAGAAGGTCGACGACCTCGACCCGAAAAACCAGCAGAAGTTCGCCGACGGTCTGCAGACCGTCGCGGACGGGCTGAAGAAGATCGAGCGCATGGACCAGGCGGCACTGGCGAAGCTCCAGTCGGGCGAACTGGGCAACGCCATGGCGAAGCAGCCCGGCTGCCAGCGGGCCAAGACGTCCAGCCCCGCCGGCGGCACCTCCGCGTCGCCCGGCGACGCGTAGACCGGCAACGCGTAGACCGGCTAGGCGCAGACGAGGTCCGGAACCGGCGACGCGCGGACCGGTGACGCGCGGACCGGTGACGCGCGGACCGGTGACGCGCGGGTCCGGTCCCGAGCCGACGGGAGCGGACGCCGTCCGTGAACGGCCGCGCCGTACCGCGCCCGCAATCGCCGGGCCGTGCGGCGGTTGTCGTTGGTGGCGGCCACAATGGGCGGGTGAGTACGACCAGCCTCCCCGTGCCCGACCACTCGTCCCGGCTCCGCGAAGCGCTTCTCGCCGCAGCCTTCACCGCCGACGGGCTGCTCGACCTGCTCGGCGCCCCCGCCTACGCGGCGCTCGCCCGCAGCGAGACCGTGCCCGCCCTGCGCGCCACCCGTGGGACCGGCGCCCTGGAGACCCTCACTCGGCTGTTCCTGCTCCAGTGCGCCGTACCGCACGAGAGGGCGCGTGCCGCGCTGCCCCTCGAGGAGTGCCTCGCCGACGGCTGGGTGGTGCGCGACGGCGACGAGATCCGGGCCGCGGTGGACGTCCGGCCGTACGGCGGGCCTGAGGGGCAGGACTGGTTCATCGTCTCCGACCTCGGCTGCGCGGTCGGCGGTGCGGGGGGCGCCGGCGGCCAGGGCGAGGGGGTGGTCCTCGGGGTCGGCGGCGCGTCGACCACGCTCGCCGGCATCACCGTCCGTAGGCCCGTGGCCTCCGCGCTGGACCTGGGCACCGGCTCCGGTATCCAGGCGCTGCACGCCGCCCAGCACGCGACCCGGGTGACGGCCACCGATCTGAACCCTCGCGCACTGGTCTTCACCCGCCTCACGCTCGCCCTGTCCGGCGCGATGGAGGCCGACCTGCGTGAGGGCTCGCTGTTCGAGCCCGTCGGCTCGGACACGTACGACCTGATCGTGTCCAACCCGCCGTTCGTCATCTCCCCCGGTGCCCGGCTGACCTACCGGGACGGCGGGATGGGCGGGGACGACCTGTGCCGCACCCTTGTGTCGCAGGCGGGGGACAGGCTCAACGACGGCGGATACGCCCAGTTCCTGGCCAACTGGCAGCACGTTGAAGGGGAGGACTGGCAGGAACGGCTGCGCTCCTGGGTGCCGCGTGGCTGTGACGCCTGGATCGTGCAGCGCGAGGTGCAGGACGTGACGCAGTACGCCGAGCTGTGGCTGCGGGACAGCGGGGATCATCGCGCCGATCCCGCACGGTACGCGGCGCGTTACGACGCATGGCTCGACGAGTTCGAGGCGCGGAAGACGAACGCGGTCGGCTTCGGCTGGATCACCCTCAGGAAGTCCGGTTCCGAGCGCCCCTCGATCGTCACGGAGGAGTGGGCGCATCCGGTCGAACAGCCCCTCGGGAACAGCGTGCGCGCACACTTCGACCGGCAGGAGTATCTGCGTGCGCGTGACGACGCGGCGCTGCTCGCGGACCATTTCGTGCTGGCCCCCGAGGTCATGCAGGAGCAGGTCGGACTGCCGGGCGCCGAGGACCCGGAGCACGTGGTGCTGCGCCAGAACCGCGGTATGCGGCGCGCCACCAAGGTCGACACGGTCGGCGCCGGTTTCGCCGGGGCGTGCGACGGCAGCCTGAGCGCCGGGCAGATCCTCGACGCCATCGCGCAGCTGCTCGGGGAGGACCCTGTCCGGCTGCGTGACCGCACGCCGCAGGCTCTGCGGCTGCTGATCGACGAGGGCTTCCTGGAACCGGCCGCCCGCTGACGGGCGCGCCGGGCGCGTGCCGGGGTGGAATGTCTGCCCGCCCCGGGCGCCACGCCGACGATCGGCTGACGCCCACCGTTGGGCGACCACGCTGCCGGGTGCGCGGCCCGGGTGGTGCGCCCCGCTGACGTGGTCGGGCTTCGCCCCGGTGCGCGGCTCGGGTGCGGCCGCGCTTGGAGCGCCCGCCCCGGTGCACCGCTTCGGCGGGTGCGCCCGCCGCCGTCCCTACCCAGGGTGGACCGCTCTGGCCGGTGCCCGGCCCGACTGTGTCACGCTGGGGTGTCTGCCCCTGGTGTACCGCGTCGGCGGGTGCGCCCGCCGCTCCCCGTCCCCCGCCCCGGTGGTGCGCGCCGGCGGGCGTCGCCCCGGTGGCCACACTGCCGGGTGCCCGGCCCCGCCCAAGTGCGCTGCGCCGGCGGCCCGCCCCGCCCGCGGTCACAGCCCCGGCGGGTGCCCCGCCCCCAAAGGCCACCCGCCGACGTGGGCCCGCCCCCCGGGGGCCCGGCCGCCGCGCCGGCCGGGCCCCCGCCCCCTGGGGCGCAGCCCTGGGGCGCCGCCCCATGCCTCCGGCCCCGCCCTGTCCCCCACCCACCACTGGCTGGAATCGGCGGGGAAATCCGGCCAAGGTTCGTTTTGCGGCCGCATTTCCTGTGACGTCGACCGCGACCGGGCGGGTGAACCCCACGCGCCGTTCACCCGCAATTCGTGCCTGCGATGCCCAGAGGTGCCAGCCTCGCCCTGTAGGGATCTCGGCATCAGGGAAGGACCGGGTAGAGGCATGGAGAGCGGGCCAGCGATCTTCGCCGGGACGGCGTTCGCCCTGTTCGGGACCGGACTGCTGCTGTGGACCGGGACGCGGCTGGCGCACCGCAGGCCCGTCGCGCACGGCGTGACCGCGGCCACGGCCGGCACCTTCGGGATGCTGTTCGGTGCGGCCTTCCTCACTCTCGCCGTGTGGTGCTTCAGCCGCCTCTGAGGCGACGCCCGGGATACGACGTGCCGGGTCCGGGCGGCATGAATGGCTGGACTCGGGTTACCGTTCGAGTGGCCGTTGCGGGCTTTTGCCGTTTGACACGGGGGCGGGTTGTACCGTCACACTCCGCAGCGACAGCCGCGCCACAGCAGCGCAGCAAGGCATGAGTACCGCGTGCCGCAGTGCTGTGAGCGCCCATCGAGCGTCGACCGGAGAGAAGAGCGAAGTTGTCCCCGACCAGCGAGACCGCACAGGGCGGCCGCCGACTCGTGATCGTCGAGTCGCCTGCCAAGGCGAAGACGATCAAGGGCTATCTCGGCCCCGGCTATGTCGTCGAGGCGAGCGTCGGGCACATCCGCGACCTGCCGAACGGCGCCGCCGAGGTGCCGGACAAGTACACCGGTGAGGTGCGGCGCCTCGGCGTCGACGTCGAACACGACTTCCAGCCGATCTATGTCGTCAACGCCGACAAGAAGGCCCAGGTCAGGAAGCTCAAGGAGCAGCTCGCCGAATCCGACGAGCTCTACCTCGCCACCGATGAGGACCGCGAGGGCGAAGCCATCGCGTGGCACCTCCTCGAGGTGCTCAAGCCCAAGGTCCCCGTCCACCGCATGGTCTTCCACGAGATCACCAAGGACGCCATCCGGGACGCCGTCGCCAACCCGCGCGAGCTCAACAAGCGCATGGTCGACGCCCAGGAGACCCGCCGTATCCTCGACCGTCTCTACGGCTACGAGGTCTCGCCGGTCCTGTGGAAGAAGGTCATGCCGCGGCTGTCCGCCGGCCGTGTGCAGTCCGTCGCGACCCGTCTCGTCGTCGAGCGTGAGCGTGAGCGCATCGCGTTCCGCTCCGCCGAGTACTGGGACCTGACCGGCACGTTCTCCACCGGCCGCGCCGGTGACGTCTCCGACCCGTCCACGCTCACCGCCCGCCTGAACACCGTCGACGGACGGCGTGTGGCGCAGGGCCGCGACTTCGGCTCGGACGGCCTCCTCAAGTCCGATCAGGTGCTCCACCTCGACGAGGCGAACGCCCGGGCGCTGGCCGCCGCGCTGGAGGGCGCGTCGTTCGCCGTCCGCTCGGTCGAGTCCAAGCCGTACCGCCGCTCGCCGTACGCGCCGTTCCGTACGACGACGATGCAGCAGGAGGCCTCCCGGAAGCTGGGCTTCGGGGCCAAGGCCACCATGCAGGTCGCGCAGAAGCTGTACGAGAACGGCTTCATCACCTATATGCGTACGGACTCCACGACCCTCTCCGACACGGCGGTCTCCGCGGCCCGTGCGCAGGTCACACAGCTGTACGGCGCCGACTACCTGCCGGAGAAGCCGCGCGTGTACGCCGGCAAGGTCAAGAACGCGCAGGAGGCGCACGAGGCGATCCGTCCCTCCGGCGATCGCTTCCGCACGCCTGCGGAGACCGGGCTGACCGGCGACCAGTTCAAGCTCTACGAGCTGATCTGGAAGCGGACCGTGGCCTCCCAGATGAAGGACGCGACCGGTAACTCCGTCACCGTGAAGATCGGCGGCCGGGCGTCCGACGGCCGTGACGCCGAGTTCACCGCGTCCGGCAAGACCATCACGTTCCACGGCTTCATGAAGGCCTACGTCGAGGGCGCCGACGACCCGAACGCGGAGCTCGACGACCGTGAGCGGCGTCTGCCGCAGGTCGCCGAGGGCGACGCCCTGTCCTCCGAGGAGATCTCGGTCGACGGCCACGCCACCAAGCCGCCGGCCCGCTACACCGAGGCCTCGCTGGTCAAGGAGCTGGAAGAGCGCGAGATCGGCCGTCCGTCGACGTACGCCTCGATCATCGGCACGATCCTCGACCGCGGATACGTCTTCAAGAAGGGGACGGCCCTCGTCCCCTCGTTCCTTTCCTTCGCCGTGGTCAACCTGCTGGAGAAGCACTTCGGCCGGCTCGTCGACTACGACTTCACCGCGAGGATGGAGGACGACCTCGACCGCATCGCGCGGGGCGAGGCGCAGGCCGTGCCGTGGCTGAAGCGCTTCTACTTCGGTGAGGGCGACGCGGCCGGCGCCGCCTCCGAGGCGGGCAACGGCGACGGCGACCACCTCGGCGGCCTCAAGGAACTGGTCACCGACCTCGGCGCGATCGACGCCCGGGAGATCTCCAGCTTCCCCGTCGGCAACGACATCAAGCTGCGGGTCGGCCGCTACGGGCCGTACGTCGAGCGCGGTGAGAAGGAGGCCGAGGGCCACCAGCGCGCCGACGTCCCCGACGATCTCGCACCCGACGAGCTCACCGTGGAGTACGCGGAGGAGCTGCTCGCCAAGCCGAGCGGCGACTTCGAGCTGGGCACCGACCCGGTCAGCGGGCACCAGATCGTCGCGAAGGACGGGCGTTACGGCCCGTACGTCACGGAGATCCTTCCCGAGGGCACCCCGAAGACGGGCAAGAACGCGGTCAAGCCGCGTACGGCCTCACTCTTCAAGACCATGTCCCTGGACACGGTCACCCTCGACGACGCGCTGAAGCTGATGTCCCTGCCGCGCGTGGTCGGCACCGACGCCGAAGGCGTCGAGATCACCGCGCAGAACGGACGCTACGGCCCCTACCTGAAGAAGGGCACCGACTCGCGCTCCCTGGAGAACGAGGAGCAGCTCTTCTCCATCACGCTGGACGAGGCCCTGGCGATCTACGCGCAGCCCAAGCAGCGTGGCCGCGCCGCCGCCAAGCCGCCGCTGAAGGAACTGGGCACCGACCCGGTGAGCGAGCGTCCGGTGGTCGTCAAGGACGGCCGCTTCGGCCCGTACGTGACGGACGGCGAGACGAACGCCACGCTGAGGACCGGCGACAGCGTCGAGGACATCACACCGGAGCGCGGCTACGAGCTGCTCGCCGAGAAGCGCGCCAAGGGCCCCGCCAAGAAGAAGACGGCGGCCAAGAAGGCACCGGCGAAGAAGACGGCGGCCAAGAAGACGGCGGCGAAGAAGACCGCCGCCAAGAAGACGACCACCGCGAAGAAGACGACAGCCAAGAAGACCACCGCGAAGACAGCGGCCAGGAAGACGGCCGCGCCGACGGAGGAGTAGGCCCTACGGGGGACGGCCGCGCCGGGCGAGGCCTTGCAAGGGGCTGCCCGCGTACGGGCGAGGCCTTCCAGGGGACGACCGCGTACGGGCGCCGCGCGGCAGGGGAACTTCACACCCTTGCCACAAAGCGCCCGTATGTTCGGACACCGCTCCGGGGAGCACGCGGGTCCGGATAGGCTGGCCGAATGACGCGAGCCGAGCAGCCAGCCGATCAGCAGGCGGTCAAGAACACCGCTTCAGAGACTGCCTCAGACGCATCGGATTCCGACACACTCGCCACGGACTCACGAGAACGGGCCGTGCGCTCCCTCCTGCGCCACCCGCCGCTGAGGCGGCTGTGGAACGCGCAGGTGGTCAGTGGTGTCGCGGACGCACTCGCCGTTCTCGTCCTTCTGCTGCTGACCCTCCAGGCGGCGGTGGCGTCGGGCGCCTTCGGGAGCGGATACCGCGGGGCGGCTTTCGCGGTCGCCGCGGTGCTCGGTGCCCGGGTGCTGTCGACGCTGCTCTTCGGAGCCGTACTGCTCGGTCCGATGACCTCGCTCACGGCAGCCGGGGGCCCGTTCGACCGGCGCTGGACCATGATCGGGGCCGACGGACTGCGCCTGGCGCTGCTCGTCGTCGCACCGCTGTGGATCGACTGGGTCCCCGACAAGGCACTCGCGATCCTTCTCG
Source organism: Streptomyces peucetius (assembly GCF_025854275.1). Classification (NCBI taxonomy): domain Bacteria; kingdom Bacillati; phylum Actinomycetota; class Actinomycetes; order Kitasatosporales; family Streptomycetaceae; genus Streptomyces; species Streptomyces peucetius. The sequence continues at coordinate 4,383,461 of NZ_CP107567.1, forward strand.
TCACGGTCTTCCTGACCGGTGTCGCGGAGCGGTTCTGGACCGTGGCCCGTGAAGGTGCCGCACCGTCGCTGCTGCCCGCCCCGCCGGCGGAGGGCGCGGCGGTCCGGCCGCTGCCCGACCACCTCGACGCGCTGCGCAGGCTGTGGCTGCGCACCGGCTTCGCGGTCATCCCCGTCGCGGCTGCGGCGCTGCTGGCCGTCACCCTGATCGGCAACCTGCTGGGCACCGGCATCGACTGGTTCACCGCGCACCAGGCAGCTCTCGGGGCGTATCTCGCGGCGGGCCTCTTCGCGGCGTCCGTGTCGGTCCTGTACTTCGTCGAGCTGCCCGGCGTCCAGACACCCCGGCCGCGTTCACCGCTGGAGGGCCTGCGCAGGCCGTCCGCGGGCGACGGCGCGGACAAGGGCCGCTCCGGCGGCATACCGCTGTTCGTGGTCGCCTGCGCCTCGGTCACCGGAGCCATCGCTTCCGCGGCCGCCGTCGCCGTACTGCACGCCGTCGACCTCGGCGGCGGGCCCGTCACTTTCGCGCTGCTGATCCTCGCGCTGATCGGCGGCACCGGCGCCGGTATCCGCGGGGCCGGCGCCGTACTGCCCGCGCTGTCCCGCCGCAGGCTGCTGCCCCTCGCCATCGCCGTGACCGGCGTCGCGCTGCTCGCGCTGGGCCTGGTGCCGGACACCGCGACCGGGCTGTTCCTCGCCGCGGTCGCAGGCTTCTGCGCGGGCGTCGCCGCGAACACCGGGCACGTCCTCATCGACCAGGAGACGGAGGAGTTCCGGAGGTCCCGGCTCACCTCCCACCTGCAGGCGGTCGTCCGCGTCGTCATCGCGCTCGCCGCCGTCGCCGCTCCCCTGCTCGCCGCCGCGATCGGCCCCCACCGGCTGGCAGGAGGGGACTTCGTCTTCGCACATGGCGGGGCGGCGTTCACGCTGATGCTCGTCGGTGCTCTGCTGCTGCCCGTCGCGGCGATCGTGCTCGCCAAGACCGACGACCGGTCCGGTGTGCCGCTGCGCCGCGACCTCCGTGACGCCGTGCGGGGCGGGGCCGACCCCGCCCAGGCCCCCGCGGCGAGCGGGTTCTTCATCGCCGTCGAGGGCGGCGACGGCGCCGGCAAGTCCACCCAGGTCGAGGCCCTCGCCGAGTGGATCCGCGCCAAGGGCCACGAAGTGGTCGTCACCCGTGAGCCCGGCGCGACCCCGGTCGGCAAGCGGCTGCGCTCCATCCTGCTCGACGTCTCGAGCGCCGGACTGTCCAACCGCGCGGAGGCGCTGCTGTACGCGGCCGACCGCGCGGAGCACGTCGACTCGGTGATCCGCCCGGCCCTCGATCGGGGCGCGGTCGTCATCTCCGACCGTTACATCGATTCGTCCGTGGCCTACCAGGGCGCGGGCCGGGACCTGTCGCCGACCGAGATCGCCCGGATCTCACGCTGGGCGACGGGCGGCCTCGTACCGAACCTGACCGTCCTGCTCGACGTCTCGCCCGAGGCCGCGAGGGAGCGCTTCACTGAGGCGCCGGACCGTCTCGAGTCGGAGCCCGCCGAGTTCCACCAGCGGGTGCGCTCCGGCTTCCTGACACTGGCCGCGGCCGACCCGGGCCGCTATCTGGTCGTCGACGCGGGCCAGGAGCCCGAGTCGGTCACCACCGTCGTACGGCACCGGCTCGACCAGCTGCTGCCCCTGTCCGAGGCCGAGATCGAGGCCCGGGAAGAGGCGCGCAAGGCGGCCGAGGAGGAAGCCCGCCGCAAGGCCGAGGAAGAGGCCGCCCGCAAGGCCGAGGAGGAGCGCCTCGAACGCGAGCGGCAGGAACAGCTCGCCAGGCTCCGCGCCGAGGAGGAGGAGCGCAAGCGCCGCGAGCTGGAGGAGGCGCGGCAGCGCGAGGCGGAGCGGCAGGCGGAGGAGGCCCGGCAGCGGGCGGAGGACGCCCGTCGCCGTGCCGAGGCGGAGCGGCTGCGCCGGGAAGCCGAGGAGAAGGCCCGCCAGGCGGAGCAGGAGCGCCTGCGCAAGCAGGCCGAGGAAGAGGCCCGGCTGCGCAAGGAGGCCGAGGAGCGTCGCCTGGAGAAGCAGCGCAAGGCCGAGGAGGCGCTGCTGCGGGCGGAGGAGGCCCGCCGGGTGGCGGAGGCCGCCGCCGCGTCCGCCTCGGAGATCACGGTGCCGACTCCGGTCGTCAGGCCGGACGAGGTGACGCAGGAGGTCCCGATGCCGGGCGGGTCGCACGACGCGACGAGCGAGCTGCCGAAGGTCCCGGACGAGGACGAGGCGGAGACGACCATGCTGCCGCCCGTGCGTGAGGAGCGTGCGGCGGACGAGACGGCGGTCCTGCCGCCCGTGCGTGAGGAGCGTGCGGCGGACGAGACGGCGGTCCTGCCGCCCGTACGGGACGCCGGGCCGGCCGACCGCGTGCCGCGGGGCATCTTCCGTGACGAGCGTGAGGAGCCGCACGGCGAGAGCGGGAACGAGCGCACCACCGAACTTCCGCAGGTGGACCCCTCGTCGGAGCCCCCGCGCCGTCGTTCCGACTGGGCGGAGGAGACGCCGCTCGACGACCTGCCGACGCTTGCGGACGAACTCCTCGGCCCGCACGAGGACGACGAGGACAACGGCGGCCGCGGGCGCCGGGGCAGGCGCGGCTGACCAGCCGCTCCGGATCACCGGACACCGCGGAAGAGGACCGGGCCGGTCGGCCCGGTCCTCTTCCGTCAGCGAGGCCTGTTCCCCGGTGCGCGGGTGGACGGCGCTGTCGGTGCTCTCCGCCACAATGGGAGACCGCAGCAGGAAAGGCGGTGACGGCACATGGCCGTGTGGGACGACGTGGTCGGCCAAGAGCGTGTCCAGGAGCAGCTCTCCGCCGCCGCGCGCGACGCCGACAGGCATGTCACCGCCCACTCGGCGGGCGAACCGGTTCCCGCCGCGTCCAAGATGACGCACGCATGGCTGCTCACCGGCCCTCCCGGCTCCGGGCGCTCCACCGCCGCCCGGGCGTTCGCCGCAGCGCTGCAGTGCACCAGTCCCGACCGTGCCCTCGGCGGCGCACCGGGCTGCGGCTTCTGTGACGGATGCCACACCACCTTCGTCGGGACGCACGCCGACGTCGAGGTGATCCGCACCGACCTGCTCTCCATCGGCGTCGGCCAGACCCGTGAGCTCGTCCGCCGCGCCCAGCTCTCGCCGGCCGGCGGCCGCTGGCAGGTGATCATCCTGGAGGACGCCGACCGCCTCACAGAGGGCGCGGGGAACGTTCTGCTGAAGGCGGTCGAGGAGCCCGCGCCCCGTACCGTCTGGCTTCTGTGCGCGCCGTCCATCGAGGACGTGCTGCCCACCATCCGCTCGCGCTGCCGTCACCTCACCCTGCGTACGCCACCGGTCGCCGCCGTGGCCGACGTGCTGATCAGAAGAGACGGCATCGAGCCGGACGTCGCGGCGGCCGCGGCCCGCGCGACACAGGGCCACATCGGCCGTGCCCGTCGGCTCGCCACCGACGAGCGGGCCCGTGCGCGCCGCACCGCGGTGCTCAAGCTGCCCCTGCGGGTGGAGGACATCGGCGGCTGTCTCAGGGCCGCCCAGGAGCTCATCGACGCGGCCGCGGAGGACGCCAAGCAGGTCGCGGAGGAGATCGACGTCAAGGAGACCGAGGACCTCAAGGCCGCGCTGGGCGCGCAGGCAGGCGGCCGGATGCCGCGCGGGACGGCGGGCGCGATGAAGGAGCTCGAGGACCGGCAGAAGCGCCGCAAGACCCGTACCCAGCGCGACAGCCTCGACCTGGCGCTGACCGACCTCACCAGCTTCTACCGGGACGTACTGGCGCTCCAGATGGGGTCGCGGGTGGAGCTGGCCAACGGCGACGTACGGGACTGCCTCGACCGCGTCGCCCGGAGCTCCACACCGGAGCGCACGCTGCGGCGGATAGAGGCGGTGGTCGCGTGCCGTGAGGCACTGGAGCGCAACGTGGCACCGCTGCTGGCCGTCGAGGCGATGGCGGTCTCCCTGCGGGCGGGCTGACGGGGTCTGCAACCTGCGTCGGGCCTGCGCGGGCGTGGGGCCGCCGACCCCCTGACCTGTGCGGTCATCGGACCGCCGGCTGCGCGCCCGCCCGAGCACGCACCCGGCTGCGCTCGGTCGACGGGCCGGTCCGCGCGAGCCGGGACCGGCATCGGCCGCCCGCTGGCATTACGCTCCGTTGGATGGACACCAGGCGCCTGCTCCGCACCTCCGCCCTTCCGCTGGCCGCAGTCGGCCTCCTCGTCTCCGGCTGCACGCCAGGCAGCCCGTCGGCGGGGGAGCGTGACGCACCAGGAGCGGCCGGGGCGGCGCCCTCCGCGGCCCTCGAGCCGTACTACGGACAGAAGCTGGCCTGGCGCGAGTGCGGCGTGCCCGACTTCGAGTGCGCCACGATGAAGGCCCCGCTGGACTACGCGAAGCCGGAGGGCGAGTCGATCAAGCTCGCCGTCTCCCGGATCAAGGCCACCGGGCCGGGCGAGCGGCTCGGCTCCCTGCTCGTGAATCCGGGCGGACCCGGCGGTTCGGCCGTCGGATACCTCCAGGCATACGCCGGCATCGGCTACCCGGCCCCGGTCCGCGCCCGTTACGACATGGTGGCCGTCGACCCCCGTGGTGTCGCCCGCAGCGAGCCCGTCGAGTGTCTGACCGGCCCGGAGATGGACGCGTACACCCAGGTCGACCAGACGCCGGACGACACGGCGGAGGCCGGAAAGCTGGAGCAGGCGTACAAGAACTTCGCCGCCGGCTGCGAGAAGCTGTCCGGCAAGGTCCTGCCCCATGTCTCGACCACGGAGGCCGCCCGTGACATGGATGTCCTGCGCGCGGTACTGGGCGACGAGAAGCTGAACTACGTCGGCGCCTCGTACGGCACCTTCCTCGGCGCCACCTACGCCGAGCTGTTTCCCGACCGGACGGGCCGGCTGGTGCTCGACGGGGCGATGGACCCGGCGCTCCCGGCACGCGAGCTGAACCGCGACCAGACGGCCGGCTTCGAGACTGCCTTCAAGGCCTTCGCCGCCGACTGCGTGAAGCAGGCGGACTGCCCCCTGGGCCGGACGTCCGTCGCCGACGCGAGCGCCCGGCTCAAGGACTTCTTCGCGAAGCTCGACGCGTCGCCCGTGCCGACCGGTGAGGACCGCCCGCTCGGTGAGTCGCTGGCCACCACCGGCGTGATCGCCGCGATGTACGACGACGGCGCGTGGCCCCAGCTGCGCTCCGCGCTCGCGGCCGCACAGGACGGCGACGGCGCCCCGCTGCTGGCCATGGCCGACAGCTACTACGAGCGCGAGGCGGACGGCTCGTACGCCAACCTGATGTTCGCCAACGCGGCTGTGAACTGCCTGGACCTCCCGGCCGCCTTCGACGGCGCCCAGGAAGTGCGCGCCGCGCTGCCCGAGTTCGAGAAGGCGTCCCCGGTCTTCGGCCGCGGCTTCGCCTGGGCCTCCCTGAACTGCGGCTTCTGGCCCACCCCGGCCACCGGCAAGCCCCACGCCATCGAGGCGAAGGGCGCGGCCCCGATCGTGGTCGTCGGCACCACCCGCGACCCCGCGACCCCGTACAAGTGGGCCCGGAGCCTCGCCGACCAGCTGTCGTCCGGCCGGCTCCTGACGTACGACGGCGACGGCCACACCGCCTACGGCCGCGGCAGCGACTGCATCGACACGGCGATCAACACCTACCTCCTGGAGGGCAAGGCCCCGGAGGACGGCAAGCGCTGCTGACACGGTCACAGCAGGTGACCTGGGGGGTGGTCCGGGGCACCCCCCAGAACCCTGTAGACTTGGCGCCGCTGCTGATGAGAGCGTGTCCCGCGAGGACGCGTACATCCGCAGCCTGCCGCCTTAGCTCAGTTGGCCAGAGCAACGCACTCGTAATGCGTAGGTCTCGGGTTCGAATCCCGAAGGCGGCTCACAAAAGCCCAGTTCAGAGGCTCCAAGGCCCTTCGCGAGAGATCGCGGAGGGCCTTTTGTGTGCCTGATGGGAACACTCTGGGAACATTCGATGCGTGGTGTATCCGTTTATATGCCGTTTCGCCCTGAGTGGCACGTTTGCGCTGGCCGATGATCTGGGTGTCGCGGGGCCGAAGCCGACGCAGCGCAGCAGTGAAGGCGCCGTTGAGTCCGGTGGCATCGGCGAGATCTGTCATCATGCGGGATCCAGCGTGGCCCCATGTCCCTCGGTAGGGATCCGCAAGTCTGGGACGCGACCCCGTGAGCCAGAGCGACTTGCCTGACGGCGAAAACGGGAAAGCACGCTCCATGCAGAGGAGTTCTCTCCAAGGTCGCCCGAGGTCGATGCGACCGCCTCGGACGTGTCGGCCGCCCTCCACGCGCTCCGAAACGCCACTGGAGACCGGATCCGCTGGGCCTCCCAGTCGCGCCAGTGCGCCCCGGTCAGGGGTGACGCGCGCCTTCTGCCGGGCCACGCCGAGGGCGGCGGACGGTTGCTCGCCACCGACGGTATCCAGCAGGACGTCGATACCGTCGGGTGCTGCCTTGGCGAGATGTGCAGGGATGGGCCCCTTCCCCCGGAGTACAGCCGCGTCGCATCCCAATGTGGAGGCGGGCTGGTCGGCCGTATGGGTGCCTACTGGTGACGAGGGGTGTGGTGAAAGGTAGACAAGGGGCAGAAGCGACTACTCGGGCACATGAAAGGTGAAGGGCATGGCGAAATACCTCTTCAAGGCCAAGTTGAACGCCGACGGACTGAAGGGCCTGCTCGACGAGGGCGGTACCGCGCGTCGCGAGGTCGTAGATCGCATGGTGCAGAGCATTGGAGGTCAACTTGAGTCGATGTACTGGGCCTTCGGCGACGACGACGTCTACGTCACTGTGGACCTGCCGGGCAATGCCTCCGCCGCGGCCATGGGCCTGGTGGTGTCGGCGGCCGGTGGTGTGCGTACGAGCACGGTCGTCCTGCTGTCGCCCGGCGAGATCGACGAGGCGGTCCGTCAGAAGGTGGAGTACCGCGCGCCCGGCGCATGACGCCACCGCTGCCGGCTGCCCGGTGTCGGAAACGGCCCGCGCCCCTGGTTGCCGTGTTCGCCCCTGTCCGGTTGGTGGAGTTGGTGCGTCGCTGGCACCGTCGGATTATGTACATGCATTTCTAAAAGGGGATTAAATGTCTGCGATCAAAGAAACGTCGACATCTCCTGTCGCCCCGAAGACGTCTTCCTCCAACGTGACCGATTCCTCGTACCTCCCCGAGTGGCAGGAGAGTGCCATGTCGGTACGCCCCGTGGGAGACGCTCCTCTGGCCGTGGGTTCGAGAGTCGTGGTGACCCGGCGGATCGGTCGCCGGGACATCCCGATCACCTCGGAGTGACCGAGCTGGATCCGCCGAGGAGTTGGCGGGTCGACGGCATCGACGGTCCCATCCGGAGGGCACGTGAAAGGGACGATCGAGCCGCTCGGCGACGGTGAACGGTCGCGCCTGATGATCTCCCCCCGACCTCGAGGCGCATGAGATCGGCAAGGTGCTCGTTCCGCTCGTCGTCCGTCCGCATGTGCGGAAGGAGATGCCGAGGAACGAGCAAATGCTGAAGAGACTGCTCGAGGGGAGTGCGTGAACCGGGCGTCGCTCTCTGGCTGCCGACCCGGCCTCGCTCCCAAGGGGCGGGCGGACGGGCTTACGCTTGCGGTCCCTGTTCGCCGCCCGGGAGCAGTACCCGCCGGACCGGCCTAGCCTGGAGGAATGGGCGGTGACCTCGTCACGCTGTTCCTGGTCGGCGATGTGATGCTCGGCCGCGGAGTCGACCAGATCCTTCCGCACCCCGGCGATCCGAAGCTGCCGGAGTCGTACATCAAGGACGCTCGCGCCTATGCGGAGCTGGCCGAGGCGGCGAACGGCACGATTCCCCATCCGGTCGACTTCCCCTGGCCCTGGGGCGACGCGCTGGACGTGCTCGCCGCGGCGGCGCCCGACGCCCGGATCCTTAACCTGGAGACCGCCGTCACGCAGAACGACGAGATCGCACCCGACAAAGAGATCCATTACCGGATGCACCCGGCCAACCTGCCCGGCCTGGCCGCCGCCCGTCCGCATGTCTGCGCCCTGGCCAACAACCATGTGCTGGACTACGGCCGCCGCGGGCTGCAAGAGACCCTCGACGCCCTGGCGGACGCGGGTCCTCGCTCGGCAGGGGCGGGTCGGGACGCCGACGAGGCCCGGCGTCCCGCGATCGTCCCCGTCGCCGACGGCCGGCGCGTCCTGGTCTTCTCCGTGGGGATGGCCTCCAGCGGCATACCCGGCAGCTGGGCCGCCACGGCCCAGCGCAGTGGGGTCGACTTCGTCGCCGAGCCGTCGGACGCCGCCGCGGCCGGGATCGCCGCCCGGCTGCGTCCAGCCAAGCGGCCGGGCGCGACATCGTGGTCGTCTCGGTCCACTGGGGCTCCAACTGGGGCTACCTCATCCCGCGTGACCAGGTCCGCTTTCGGCCATGCGCTCATCGACGGCGGCGCGGACGTCGTGCACGGGCACTCCTCGCACCATCCGCGGCCGTTGGAGTCGTACCGGGGAAAGCTCATCACCCATGGCTGCGGCGACCTGATCAACGACTACGAAGGCATCGGCGGCCGCGAGGAGTACCGGGATGACCTCCGGCTGCTGTACTTCGTCACCGTGGACCAGGACGACGGCAGGTTCCACGACGTGCGCATCGCGCCGATGCGGTCCCGGCGGATGCGGCTGGAGCGCGCGACGGTCGAGGACTCGCGGTGGGTGCAGGACGTCTGGGCCGGATCAGCCGGGCCTACGGCTCACGCGTCGAACGGAACCCGGACAACACCCTCACCGTCCGGCCGTCCCAGGGGCCGCAGGCGTGAGCGGGACCATGCACCCGACGGGGAGCGTGGACCGCTCGGCGACGCATACGCCCGGCGCGCCGTTGACGCGTGCCGTGGACTCACCCGGCTCCGGGCCTCTGGACCGTCTCGGCAACGGCCGGCCGGTGGGCACAACGGACAGTCGGGACTCGAGGACCTCACCTCACCCGGGAGGCGACCATGTACTTCACAGACCGAACCGACGCGGGCCGGCGGCTCGCCGCCCGGCTGCACCACCTCAAGAGCCAGGACCTGGTGGTCGTGGGACTTCCTCGCGGCGGAGTCCCGGTCGCTGCGCAGGTTGCTGAGGCCCTCGGCGCTCCGCTCGACGTCTGCCTCGTACGCAAGCTGGGGGTGCCCTTCCAGCCGGAACTGGCCATGGGCGCCATCGGCGAGGAAGGCGTGCGCGTCATCCATGAAGCAGTGGTGCGGGCGACGGGCGTGACCGGCCGTGATCTGGCGGCGGTGGAGGAACACGAGCGCGGCGTCCTGGAGCAGCGCGCCCGCCGCTATCGGGGCGAGCGGCAGCCGGCCCGGTACGAGGGACGGACGGTTCTGGTGGTGGACGACGGTCTGGCGACCGGCTCCACGGCACTGGCGGCCTGCCGGATTGCGCGCGCCCGCGGCGCGTCGCGGATCGTGCTGGCGGTTCCCGTGGCGCCGCACGACTGGTCGGCCCGCCTCGGAGGCGAGGCGGACGAAGGCGTCTGTCTGCACACCCCCCGGCAGTTCCACGCGATCGGTGAGTTCTACGCGGACTTCGGGCAGACGAGCGACGAGGAGGTCATCGCCTGCCTGGAGCACAACCGCGCGGCGCACGCCACGTCCGACGCGCCGCCGGCCGCGGGCAGCGCCTCCCCGGAGCACGATTCCCTGCCCTATGACAGGTCGGTCCGGATACCGGCCGCAGGCGCCGCGCTCGACGGGCGGCTGACGGTACCCCGCGGCGCCCCCGGGGTCGTCCTCTTCGCCCACGGCAGCGGCAGCAGCAGAAAGAGCCCGCGCAACCGCTTCGTCGCCACCGGGCTGAACCGCGCCGGTCTGGGCACTCTTCTGTTCGATCTGCTCACCGAGGCCGAGGCGGTGAACCGGGACAACCTGTTCGACACGGCGCTGCTCGCCCGCCGCCTGACCCAGGCGACCGAATGGCTGCGTGAGCAGCCCGACACCCAGGGCATGGAGTTCGGTTACTTCGGTGCCAGCACAGGCGCCGCCGCCGCGCTGTGGGCCGCGGCGGAGCCCGCCGCGGACGTCACGGCAGTCGTCTCCCGCGGAGGCAGGCCGGACCTGGCCGGCCCCCGGCTGCCGGAGGTGAAGGCTCCGACGCTGCTCATCGTCGGGGGCCGCGACCACCTGGTGCTGGACCTCAACCGGCAGGCCGCGGCGCGCCTGAGCTGCGAGCATCAGCTGGCCATCGTCCCCGGTGCCACTCATCTCTTCGAGGAACCCGGCACCCTGGAATCGGTCACCGAGCTGGCCACGGACTGGTTCAGCAGGCACCTGGCCTAGTGCTTCGTTTCCTCTGCCGATCTTGCCTGGTACAAGGAGCCGGACCGGGTGCGACTGCGCACACCGAGGGCGAGGCTACCTGGCATTCCAGACCGAGCCGGCGTACGTGACACTTCGGCTGCCACCTGACCATCGCACCGAGCAGCCCGCGGTAGAAGGCCACCGGTGGGTGTCAGGCGCGTCGACCGGGATGCCCGTCACGAGACCCTGATCAAGGCCCCGCATTTCTCGGCTGCCGCTACGCTGTTGTCACGCGGCTGACCTGCGATAACGGTCATTGACTCCGTCCCGGGTGAAGGGGGCCGGACGCCTCTCTCATCCCAATGCCGGTGCGAAGCTCCCCGGATCGGTTCCCCACTCCCACAGCAACGCTGCCGTTCACCACGGTTCTGGGGCCGCAGCACGGAACCGATGGGAACCTCATGGGAACGGAAGGATCACGCACGATGCAGCAAGACCGGGTAGGACCTAGAACCGGCACGGTGTCTTCCCTGGCTTCGGCAGCACGGTCTCCAGGGAGCCTGCCTTGGAGCGACCACCCCTTGAAGTGCCGGTGCGGCGGGCGACCGGCCTCGCCGGCGGCGATGGCGGAACGCGTCGATCGTGTCTGTGAAGGCCCGTCAGGCCCCTCGTACGTGGCTCTGGGCCGTGCGAATTCGCCGACCGCGAGAGCGGCTCGTACGGAATGCTGCACGCGTGATCGAGCGAGAAGCCGCCGTCCGGGCCGTCGAGGAACAGCTGGAGCGCGACTATCAGCAGTGGCGGGCTGTGAATGTGGACGCGATGCAGATGGCTGTGGTCCGTATTGAGGAGCACGAGCTGGTGTGGATCGTCTCCTGGTAGTCCGAGGAGTTCGCACGCACTCGGAACTTGGAGCACATGCTGATCGGCCATGGGCCGTACCTGGTCGATCGCGTCGACGGGGGACTGCACCAGATCGGCGTCGTTTCGGCGGTAACCGGAGAATGGGAGACCGACTACCGAGCCCGGATACGTGGGCTGCCGGTACGCACCGCAGTGGACGATCTGCACGACGCGCTGCGCGAAGTCGCCACTGTGCGCGGACGCATGCACGCTGTGCGGATACTGCGCCAGAGGCTGCCCGTGCTCTCGCCTTCGGAAGCCATCGAATATGTGAGCGCGTTGCTGGCCGGTGATGCACCCGCGTGCCTCGTGGCCGTCGCCACCAAGGAACTTGTGGAGCCTCTCAACCCGGTGCTTGCTGTGAAGACCATTCTGAGCGGGGAGGCGATCCGAGCCGGTCAGAGACCCGACGGATGACCGGAAAGCCGGCCGGTATGCCGATCACGCATCGGGTCCCGTTCCTCGGGCGTGGAGAGGAACACGTCGGCACCACTGTCGTAGGGGTGACGGATGCGCTGCGTCCGGGTGCCAGTGATGAGGACTCCCGCCACATGTCGTCGGCGATGTCTCGGAGCGACTCGTCGATACGGCCACGCCGCCAGGGCCGCCGGACAATGGTGTACTCGTCGGCGACGCGGTGCGCGTGGGCGGGTGGCCAGGTCGTCCGTCTTCGAGCGCCACACCCGGGGACCCGGCCTGTGCGGCGTCCGGCCCGCCGACGACCATCACGAGCGGGCCCTGTGTCGGCCTGCGGGCGGCTTGCCGGAGTTCGCCGCCCGCAGGGGCCGAGGATTCCGCCGAACTGATCGACCGGGCCTTCGCCGAGATCGCCCCGGCGCTGGACGCGCAGCGCGCCACGGCGAGCGAACGCTCCTTACGGCGTCGGCGCGGCTGACCGCTCGTCAGCGCAGGGTCGCCGTGAAGGTGCGGCCGTAGGCGTGGTGTGTCGTGATGTCGAGGCGGGTGCCGCCGGGGACGCGGCGGACGTGGACGGCGTCGTCGGCGGAGACGGTGCGCAGGGTCCGGCCGTGGAGGGTGAGCGAGACGGTGCGGCGCATCGTCGTCGGGTCGGAGACCGCGATCGCGACGGTGCCGTCGGCCGCGCGGCGGAGCAGTACGGACGCCGGGCCGTCGATCGCGAGGCGCTCGGCGTGGTGGATGCCGGGGGCGAAGGTGTTGGCGGCGACGATGCCCAGGTCGGTGTGCCTGACCGCCTGGAGGCGGACCGTGTTGGCCAGCACGGAGAGCGGGCCGCGGGCGTAGGACGCCAACTGCCGCTCGGTGGCGTTGGGGACGAGGGCGTGGGCCATGGCGGCGGGCCGTGAGCCGGCTTCCTGGTCGTAGGAGAGGGTGAACACCTGTTTCGTGACCGCCGTGTCCGGGTTGGACAGCCGGACGACGCGGCGGCTGCGGGTGACCGTGCCGAGCGCGGCGGTCGGCAGGGGGCCGGACAGGAAGACGTACCCGACCGCTGTCCTCTGGTCGGCGTCGGCGTAGCGCAGCCAGGCCAGCGGGGCGGTGCCCGTGCCGTGCCGGGGCGTTCCGTCGCGGAGCGCGCCGGTGAGGGTGACCGGGGCGCCGGGCGCCGCGATGCGGCTGTCGACGCTGGTGGTCACCGCCCGGTCCGCCTGACCGGACACCCCGGCGGCGAGGACGACGATCTCGTCGTCGAGCATGAACCACGACTTCGTCGCACGGGCGGCCTGGTAGGCGACGAAGTCGTCGGGGAGTTCACCGGCCTGCCGTGCCGCGTAAGCGGCGTCGTCGGACAGGACGAGCCCGGCCGCTCCGTACGCGCCGAGGCGGGCGCCGCCGGAGTACGGGTCGGTGCCGCGGGGGAAGTAGACGTAGGTGTTCTGCGACTCGGAGGACGACGTGAAGCCGCGCTCCGGGTTGTCGTACCAGAGAGTGCCGTAGAGCTCGGGGACGGTGCGGCGGTTCTCCACCGGGGCGGTGACGCCGGCCAGGCGGTACGGCGGGACAGCGGTGAAGTAGTCGACGCCGAACGCCTGTCGCTGGTCCTGGCCGGCGAGGTAGAGGTAATGGGCGCCGTCGCCCTGGAACCACGGCATCAGGTTCTCGCCGCTCATGTACTCGTACTTGCTGATCCGGTCCGAACTGCGGGCCAGCGCGAAGGAGTAGCCGGGCCGCCGGTGGACGGTTCTGTCCATCGCGTTGAACGCGGTGTGGGAGGCGGCGGGCCCGAGGTCCTCGGCCGGGACCGGGGAGTCGAGGATGTCGGCGTAGCGGGCGATGCTCACGGGCGAGACGAACGAGACCGGGTCGAGGCTCGCCCGCGAGGTCTGCCGGACGTACTTGACGTAGCCGGCGAGGGCCCCGGCGTCGCCGTCGGCGGCGTACCCGGAGATGTCGACCACGGCCTCCACGACGGCGGCGACGTCCGCGTACCCGGTGCCGGTCCGGGAGACGGCGCGGCCCTTGACGATCTCCATCATCCAGCCCTCGAAGATCAGCGGGGCGAAACCGTCGGCCACCCAGCCCTGTACGACGCCGACGAGATCTCCCACGGGTACGTAGGCCGTGCCGTCGAGGACCTTGACGGTCTGGACGATGCGTGTGAGCAGGCCCTTGCCGTACGAGCCGGTGTAGGCGACGGACGCGTGCTGAACGAAGGAACCGTCCGCGTAGAAGCCGTCGGTGACGCCGTGGCGCAGGTCGTACGGGTCGATCCGCGCGAAGACGGTGAGCTGGTCGGCGACGGCCTTCCTGATCCTGGCGTCGTCATCGAGGACGGCGCCCTGAAGGATCCGGTTCGTCGTGATGTCGGCGAGGTTGGCGCCGGTGTGGAAGCGCGAGTCGAGGTCGACGTCGCCGTCCTTGCCGTTGCGGAGGTACCCGTCCATGGAAGCGACGAAGGCCTCGGTGAGGCCCGGCCGGTACGCAGCGAGTTCGTCCTGGAGGAGGACGAGGGTCCGGGTCGCATGGGTGGAGATGCCGATCTCCCAGTGGAACCAGTTGCCGTAATAGCCCTTCGACTGGTCGCCGTAGTACTCGGCATGGAGGCGCGCCAGTCCGTCGATGACCCGCCGCTGGACGGCCCGGTCGCCGTGGAGTCCGGCGTCGGTGGAACCGGGGACACGGGTGGCGAGGGCGATCTCGTACAGATACTGGAACGACCGGCTCAGATTGGGGTCGCTGGTTCCCAGCGGAACGCCCCTGAACAGTTCACCCTGCCCGGCGCCCTCCAGCGCGGCGAGCCGGGACCGGGCCGTCCGGACCATGGCAGCGACCTTCGGGGCGACCTCGGGGCGCACGTTGGCCTCTGCGGTGCCGGCGAAGACGGCGACCGTGTTGCGGAGCAACGTGGCACGGTCGGCGGACGTCCGCGCCGACTCGGCCGTGCCGGACCGGGGCGCGGCCGCGGCGCGCAGGGGCTGTGCCACGGCAAGCAGTGTCGCCGCGGGGATCACGGACAGCACGGAACGACGCGAGAACTCCACCTGTACGCTCCAAGATTCGGCCGGAAAGCGCTTGCAGTCAGCCAAGCAACGGTGTCTCGCCGATGTCAACGGCCCGGCCGCAGTCATCGCGCGGTAGTCGTGCCGGACATCCGCCGGACACCGGCCGGCCGTGGCCGTCGTCGTGGCACGCTGGAGGCATGGCCGGCAACCCGCCGATCGTCGTGCACCGGATCTCGCCCTCGGGCGGGCGCCGGGTGACCGTGCGCGGGCGGATCATGGGGCTCGCGCACTCCGACGACGACGTGCTGGACCTGGTCGCACGAGCGGGGATCAGGGGCGGACGGGAGCTCCTCACGGATCCCGCCCTCGTCGAATGGGCCAGCGGACGGCCGCACCGGTACCAGCCGCTCGGGCTGCTGCCGTGACGACGAGGTGCGGTGACGGCGAGGTGTCGTGGCCGGGGCGAAGAAATCAGGAGCCGTTGTCAGAGGGGCCGGTTGACGTCGGGCCCATGACGATCCCAGCCGACAGCCATCACGTCATCCAGGTCCGCGACGCGCGGGAGAACGACCTCGCTGATGTGTCGCTGCTCACCGCACGTCATCTGCGGAAGTACGTCGGCGCCTGAGGCCGACCGGGACCACCGGGCCGCCCACCCGGACCGGCCACCGTGGGCCGGACCGCCGGTCGGACCGGTCCGGGAAGTCGGTTGAAACATTACGGGGACGCTGCCGCGTCAATGAGGTGAAGGGGTCGTCGGCACGCACGGGGAGAGTGAACAAGGGATGAGAG
Source organism: Streptomyces peucetius (assembly GCF_025854275.1). NCBI lineage: Bacteria > Bacillati > Actinomycetota > Actinomycetes > Kitasatosporales > Streptomycetaceae > Streptomyces > Streptomyces peucetius. The sequence continues at coordinate 4,398,869 of NZ_CP107567.1, forward strand.
CGTCCCGCACCGAGGAGTACCGAGAGTTCGCGGCGAACCGCGCCGCGCACCTCTACCGCTCCGCCTGCCTCCTGACCAGCGGGGACACCCACCTCGCGGAGGACCTGGTGCAGGAGACGCTCGGCCGGATGTACGTGTTGTGGGGCCGTGTCTCCCGGATCGACAATCCGGCGGCATACGCCCAGACCGTTCTCGTCCGCGCGTTCCTCACCCAACGGCGCCGCCGCTCCGCTTCGGAACGCCCCGTCGGCGAACTGCCCGACTCCGCACTGCTCGACGGCGACGACCCCGAGCTGCGCCTCGCGCTCCTCGGAGCGCTCGGCCGGCTCTCGCCGAAGGACAGGGCGGTCGTCGTTCTGCGGTACTGGGAGGACCGCAGCATCGAGGAGACCGCCGACGCGATGAACGTCAGCTCGGCGGCCGTGCGCACCAGAGCCGTGCGCGCGCTCGCCAGACTCCGCGACCAACTGGGCGGCAGTCTGGTGGAGTTCGCGGCACGCTAGCGCACCGGCCGCACGCGGCCCGGACGGGCTCGAACACTTCTTTTCCGTATGTTGCGACCAGAGAGTGTGGTTCCCCATGCCTTTTGAGGACGAGCTCGGTGAGGCGATGCGCCGCACCGGGGACACCTTCCGGCCCTCCGACCGGCCGGGGCTGGTGGACGGCGGGATGACCCGCGGGCGCCGCCGGCTGGCCCGCCGACGGGCAGTCGCCGTGACCGGCAGTGTCCTGGCCCTGGCCACGGTGGGGGTGGCGGGCGGATACGCGACCGGCTCGCTCGGACCGGACGACGGCAAGGCGTCGGCCGCGGCTCCGGCCACGCCGACGGCTCCGGAATCGGTGGCGGCAGGCAATGTCACCGAGGAACAGATGATCGAGACCTTCAAGGGCCTTCTCCCCGAGGGAAGGACCACCCGCGAGGAAGGCAGCGGCACCACCGAGGCACCCGAGCGCCCCGACGGCCCAAAGGGACCTTTGCAGGGCCCCCATGTCTCCCTGGTCTTCGACGACGGCGGCGGCGCGGCGGCCATAAGCCTCGGCGTGAGCGTCGTCGATCCGGCGGGCAAGAGCGCCGCGGATGCCGTGACCTGCCCGTCGCAGGCGTTCGTGCAGCACTACGCGTGCACGGAGGAGACGCTGTCCGACGGCTCCCGGTACATGCTGTTCCAGGGCTACGAGTACCCGGACCGGCGTGAGGACACCAAGTTGTGGCGGGCCACGCTGATCACGTCCGAGGGCGTGATGGTCGACGCGAGCGAGTGGAACGCGCCCGCGCAGAGGGGGGTCGAGGTCAGCCGGCCGGCCCCGCCGCTGACGGCGGCACAGATGAAGGCGCTGGTGACCGATCAGGCGTGGCGCACGATCGGTGCGCAGCTCGGCGAACCCCTCAAGGAGAGTCCCGAGCCCGGCCAGTCCGCAGGCGCCCCGGTGAACAAGGTCCTCGCGTCGCTGCTCCCCGCGGACCTGAAGATCGTCGACCAGCAGGGCGACCCCGGATACGGGTTCGTCGTGGCCGACGACGGCCGGGGTGCGAGCTTCATCCAGGTGAACGCCCAGACCGGTATGCAGGACGTCTTCACCGGCGACGCCACCACTCTCCCCGACGGCACCAAGGTCATGGTGAAGAAGGAGAACAACCCCGACGACAAGGGAGGTTCCGGTGCCGTCGGCTGGACGGTGGACACCCTGCGCCCCGACGGCTTCCGGGTCGTGATGATGGCCTTCAACGCGCCGGGCCAGGGACAGGACGCCAGCCGCGCGGAGCCGGTGCTGACGATCGAGCAGATGAGGGCCATCGTCCTCGACGAGAAGTGGCGCGCGGCGGCCGGACGACCGGCGACGGAAGCGGCCGGGCCGCTCACTTCGCGTCCGAGTAGCGCTCCACCACCGCGATCGTGAACGGGAACCGCACCGGCGTCTCCCCGAAGGCGATCCGCCCGGCCAGCTCACCGGCCGAGCGGATCGCCTCGGCCACGTCCTCGGCCTCCTCGGCGGGACAGTGCACGATCACCTCGTCGTGCTGGAAGAACACCAGCTCCGCCCGCATCTCCGCCGTGGCCCGCCGCAGCGCCGCCAGCATCAGCAGCGCCCAGTCGGCGGCGCTGCCCTGCACCACGAAGTTCCGGGTGAAACGGCCCCGGGCCCTCGCGTTCGCCGACGCGTAGCCAGGTGTGAACCCGGACTCGTGGGTTGCCGACTCCATGGGCTCCTGGGGGAGGCCCGCCTCGTCGTCCTCGCCCGCCCCGACGGCCCGGGGGCTGGTGCGCCCCAGCCAGGTCCGTACGAGCCTGCCTTCCTCGCCCGCCCTGGCCGCGTCGTCCACATAGGCCACCGCGCGGGGGAACCTGCGGCGGAGCGCCGCCAGGTTCTTCAGGCCGTCGCCCGACGTCTGGCCGTAGACGGCGCCGAGCAGCGCCAGTTTGGCGTGGGCGCGGTCGCCGGAGAAAGCGCGGTCCGACAGGGCGGTGTAGAGGTCGCCGTCGTGTCCCGCGACCTCCATCAGACCGTGGTCCCGCGAGATCGCCGCGAGCACCCGCGGCTCCATCTGATCGGCGTCGGCCACGACGAGACGCCAGCCGTCGTCCGCGACGACGGCACGCCGGATCACCTTCGGGATCTGCAGGGCACCGCCGCCGTTGGTCGTCCAGCGGCCGGAGACCGTACCGCCCGGCAGGTACTCGGGCCGGAAACGGCCGTCGCGCACCCAGTTCTGGAGCCAGCCCCAGCCGTGCGCCGTCCAGATCCGGTACAGCTTCTTGTACTCGATCAGCGGGTCGACGGCCGGGTGGTCGATCTCCGCGAGCTCCCAGCGCCGGGTCGAGCGCACCTTGATGCCGGCCTGGGCGAACGCCTTGATCACGTCCGCCGGCAGGTCCGGCCGCACCCGCCGGCCGAAGGCCGCCGACACCTCGTCCGCGAGCTCCGCCAGCCGACGCGGCTCGCCCCCGCCCGCGTACCGCTCGCCGAGCAGTTCGTGCAGCACCTCGCGGTGCACATCGGCGCGCCACGGGAGTCCCGAGCGGCTCATCTCCGCCGCCACCAGCATGCCCGCCGACTCGGCGGCCGTCAGCAGCCGCATCCGTTCCGGGTGCTCTGCGGCCGAGTGTCTTCGTTGCTGGTCGGCGTAGACCTCGAGCAGTGCCTCCAGCGGCACTGCGACCGGCTGCGGCTCGAACAGGGAGGACTGGGAGCCGGGCTCGGCCGCACGGGAGGGCGGGTCGGGCGGCATGGGCGCGTTGCGCAGGCGCGCCCAGGCGGCCGCCGCCGAGCGCGGCTCGCCGAGCCGCCCCTCGTGGCCCAGCAGCAGGAGCTCGGCGCTCTCGATGTCGTAGCACCGCTCGACGCGGACGCCGGCAGCCAGCAGCCGGGGACAGACCTCCGCGGTGGACCGCCACACCCACCGCTCGACCTCCGGCCGGCTTCGGACCGCCTCGACGAGGTCGGGCTCCTCAAGGACCGGCCCCGCGGGCAGGCCGTCAGGGCCGAGGGGGACGAGCCGAGCTCCCTCCCCTTCGGCCGCCGCCAGAGCCCACCGTCCGCCCATGGGTTCGAGTGTGGCAGCAGGGTCGGACAATGCCGCCGCCGTCCGGCCGGGAGCCGGTCATCACCGGGTGAGGCTCCGGACGGCGCGGGCCGGGTTGCCGACGGCGAGCACTCCGGCCGGCAGGTCCCTGACGACGACCGATCCCGCGCCCACGACCGTGTTCTCGCCGATCGTGACCCCGGGGCAGACGATCACGCCGCCGCCGAGCCATACGTTGTCGCCGATCGTGATCGGCGACGCCTTCTCCCAGCCCGCGCGGCGACGCTCCGCGTCCATGTCGTGCGCCGGGGTCAGGAGTTGGACACCGGGGCCGATCTGCACGTCGGACCCGACGGTGATGGGAGCGGCGTCGAGGAAGACCGCTTGGAAGTTGATGAACGTACGGTCCCCGATGGTGATGTAGCGCCCGTAGTCGCAGTGGAACGGCGGCCGGATGCGCACGTCCTTGCCGAGCGAGCCGATCAGTTCACCGAGGATCGCCGTCCGCTCGGCGGGGTCGGCGCCGCTGTACGTGTTGTACGCGGCGCAGAGTTCGGCGCGGCGCAGCGTGTCCGCGCTCAGCTCTTCGTCGTCCGGGAGGTACCAATCGCCCGCCAGCATCCGGTTCTTGTTCTCGCCCATGGATGGCCCTTCCTCGATCCCCGCTGCTTCCCCCTCAGTAGGATCGATCCTGCTACGCCGCCGACGACGGTGGCGGGTTCATGGACAGGGCGGGGCAGTTCGGTGCGCGGTGCGGTGCGAGGACGGGTGCGGGGCGCGGCTCTCGGGGTGGTGGCGGCAGTGCTGGTCACGGCGGTGACGACCGGCTGTTCGGCGGAAACGACGCCGTCCCCGGCGAAGAAGGCCGGCGGGACGGCGGTTCCGCAGGACGAGACCGCCGGGGAGGACAAGGCCCCGGCCGGGGGCGGCCCGGTCGGAGCCGCCGGCTCGCCGTGCCCCATGCCGGTCACCTTCGACCTCGCGGCGCACTGGAAGCCGAAGGCCGTCGAGACCGCTGCCGTGGACGACGAGTTCGCCGGTCTCCTCGAACGGGGCCCGGTCGCCCTCGTGTGCGAGATCGATGCGAAGCCCGCCGGGAACATCGGCTTCATCCGGGTGTGGGCCGGTGCCGACGCCGGCGGCGACACCCGCAAGGCGCTGGAGGCGTTCGTCGAGGCCGGCACCGAGCGCCGCAGCAAGGTGGCGTACACCGCGACCGGGGCCGGCACGTTCGAGGCGACCGAGGTCACTTACGTCGTCACCGGCGAGCTCCTCGACGAGCCGAAGCCAGAGCGTGCCTTCGCCGTGGCCACACCGAAGGGCGTGGTGGTCGTCGACCTCGGCGGGCTGGACGCCGAGGAGCACGAGCAGATGCTCCCGGCGTACGAACTGGCCAAGAAGACCCTGCGCAGCTCCTGACCGAGCGGCTCCTGACCGGGCGTCTCCCGTCCGCCGGCCTGCGGCCCACCGCCGCTCACTTCGTCCGCCGGCAGCCGGCCGTCGCCGCGAGGACGGCGATCGCCGCACACGCGCCGAGTGCCGTCCCGGCGATCGCCCACGGCACCACCACCGTCACGGGTGCCGAGAGCGCGGCGAGCGCCGCACCCAGCCCCGCCAGGTTCACCGCCGTGACCGCGGCGCCCAGCACCGCGCCCACGGCCACCGCGAGCAGCGCCTCACCCGCGACCACCCGCAGCACCTGGGCGCGGGTCGCGCCCGCGAGGCGCAGCGCGGTCAGTTCGCCGGCCCGCGCCGAGGTGGCCATCAGCAGCGTTCCCGCGAGGGCGATCGCCGTGTACACCAGGGCGATCCCGAGGACGACGAGGAGCCCCAGGCGGGTCTGCGGGCTGGTGCGGGGATGGGTCGCCGCGGCCCACTCGGCCACTGTGCGGACCGTTCCGCCTGTGGCATGCCGCAGTTCGGCGGCGACGGCGTCGAGGGACACGCCGGCTCCGGCGCGTACGTCGATCCTGTCCACCGGGGCGGCGGGCGCGTTGGCGGCTGTGACGAACGCGCCGTTCGAGCCCGTCCCGGTCGCCACCACGGCTGCGACGCGCAACCGGGCAGGGCGGCCGTCACCCAGCCACACGTCGACGGTCCCGCCGGCCTCGACGTCCTTCCACTCCTCGCTGACGACGATCGAACGGTCGTCGAGGTCGCGCAGTTCACCCGCCGTGACCGGCAGTCGCGCCAGCTCGGCGAAGGCCGCCGGGTCGGTCACCGCACGCGCCTCGAAGCCGACGAGTGCCGTGCCGTTGTCCTCCCGTACGAACACGGCGGTGGACGCGGACGGCGACACGGTCGCCCCACGCAACTCCGGTGCGGGTGCGGACTCGGACGGGGAGACGGTCGCGCTCCGCAACTCCAACTCGGGCGCCGCGTCTCCCGCTGCCGGCGGCCGCAACCGGTCGCCGGTGACGACCAGTTGTGCCGCCGTCGCCTCCCGCGCCTCGGCCGCCCGGGCCCCCGTCACCGACTCGGCGGACCCGATCAGTGACCCGGCGAGCGCCACCGTGACGAGCACGGGCGCGGCGACGGCGGCCGTACGGCGTACGGACGCGACCGTGTTCTCCCGTACGAGCATCCCGGTCGCCCCCGGGAGCGGCAGCAGCCTCGCGACGCGCCGCACGAGCAGGGGGGCCAGCAGCGCGGCGGCCGTGATCAGCAGCATCGGCCGGGTGGTGTACGTCTTGCGCTTCAGCAGTTCGGCCGGGTCGGTGGCGAGCCCCCAGAGCAGCAGTCCGGCACCGGCGGCCGCGAGGGCGAGCCCGGTCAGCAGCCTGCCGCGCGGCAGTACGTCGGTGTCCACGTCCGCCTCGCGCAGCGCCTCCGCCGGGCCGACGCGCCCCGCCCGGCGCGAGGCCGCCCAGGCCCCGGCCGACGCCACCACCAGCCCCGTCCAGAAAGCCACATGGAACGGCCAGGTCACGCCGGCGCGGATGGTGAACCAGGCGGGTGCCACGCCCCCGTCGACCAGTGCCCGGGCCAGCACGGGCGCGCCGCGGGCGCCGAGCGCGCAGCCCGCGGCGGAGGCGAGCGCCCCGACGGCCAGCGCCTCGGTCAGCAGCAGTCGCCGGAGCTGACCGGGCGTCGCCCCCGCTGTGCGCAGCAGTCCGAACTCGCGCCGCCGCAGGGCGACCGCGAAAGCGAATGTCGAGGCGACGACGAAGACCGAGACGAAGGCGGACACCCCGCCGGCCGTGCCGAGCAGCGAGTTCACCGTGACGAGAGCCTGCGCGTCGCGTTCGGGCCCGGGATCGGCCCGGCGCCGGTCGTCCCGGGTGAGGACCTGCGCACGGAGGCCCACCACGTCGCGCACCGCGTCGGCGGCGGCGTCGACGCCGACGGCGTCCCGGCCGCCGCGCAGCGCCACGGGGCCGAGCCGCCGGAGTTCCCGTATCAATGCGGTGTCCACAGGGTGTGGATGAGCGAGCGGCTTCGACACCTCCGCGGTCCCAGGGCCCCGCCGGACCTTCACCGTGAGTCTGTCCTGCCCCATGACGACCACCGGTGACGCGGCGAACCGCTTCGGCGCGCGCCGCGGCGCGTCGAACGTCGAGGCCAGCCCGAGCCCCACGGCCGTGAGCAGCCCGACGCCGAGCGCGAGCGCGACGAAACTCGCGACGAACGTGGTCCGGCGCGCCCACAGCGAGGCGACGGCGACGGTCAGCACGGAACGGCCTCCAGATCCGCGAGACGTGCCGCGACCTGCTCCGCCGTGGGCGCGGTGAGCTCGCCGCCGACGCGTCCGTCGACCAGGAGGACGACCCGGTCGGAGAACGACGCGGCCACCGGATCGTGGGTGACCATCACGATCGTCTGCCCCTCCTGGTCCACCAGCGCCCTGAGCAGCCCGAGCACCTCACGGCTGGTGACGGTGTCGAGTGCGCCGGTCGGCTCGTCGGCGAACAGCACGGCCGGCCGGGTGATCAGGGCGCGGGCGAGCGCCACCCGCTGCTGCTGCCCGCCCGACATCCGCCCCGGCCGGTGACCGGCCCGCGCCTCCAGACCGACCCGGGCGAGCGCCGCGCGCACCTCGGTACGGGACGGCCGCCGGCCGGCCAGCCGCAACGGCAGCGCGACGTTCTGGGCGGCGGTCAGCGACGGCAGGAGGTTGTACGACTGGAACACGAACCCGATCCGCTCGCGGCGCAGGAGCGTCAGCCGCCGTTCGCTCAGCCCCGCGAGCGGGATGCCGTCGATCTCCACCGCTCCGGAGGTGGGCCGGTCCAGTCCGGCCGCGCACTGGAGGAGGGTGGACTTGCCGGAACCTGAGGGCCCCATGACGGCGGTGAAGGAACCGGTGGCGAAGTCGAGGTCGACGCCGTCGAGAGCGGCCACGTCCCGGTGGACGCGGCGAAGAGCGGTGAGCCGTACGGCCGTTGTGGTCATGGTTCCAGGCTTCCGCTCCCGGGCGGCTTGATCACGACCACTGGGGGGTGTCCCGGGGGTATGGCCTGCCCTACCCCCAGGGCGCCCGGGGGCCGTGCGGACCTCGCGCATGCGACCATCCGAGGTATGAGTACGGTCGAGAAGGCGCTGGCGGCGGCGCTGTACGCGGAGAGCGACGAGGCGCTCGACACCGGTGCCTCCCTGCTCGCCGCCGACCCGTCCGCCGACGACGAGCTCCGCCTGCGCGGCGAGCGGTTCGTACGGCGGGCCTGGGAGGGCGGCTGGCAGCCGGCCGACGTCCTGCGGCTGGTCCGCCGCGACCTCGGCCAGGCACACGAACGGCTGGCCGCCGGCCTGATCACGGCGGAGACGAAGCGCTACGGCTCCCGGCTGGCCCCCCGTTTCCGGGCGCAGCTCGCCGAGCTCGAAGGTCCGCAGCCGCCGAGGCAGGACCGTTTCACTCATGCCACGGCCCTGCTGGAGCTGTACCGCCTGCTCTCCCGCCTCCCCGCGATCGAACCGGTCGGCCCCGTCCCTGGCGAGCCGCTGTCCGCGGTGCGCGCGGCACCGCACGAGCCGCGCATGATCGGCCGGATCCGGGCGCTGCTGGCGAAGGCGGAGGCCACCGGTTATCCGGAGGAGGCCGAGGCGCTCACCGCCAAGGCGCAGGAACTCATGGCGCGCCACAGCGTCGACGAGGCGCTGCTCTCCGCCCGCACGCACAGCCCGGACGCCCCGTCGGCGTGCCGGATCGGTGTGGAGGCCCCGTACGAGACGGCGAAGGCGGTCCTGCTCGACGCGGTGGCCGGCGCGAACCGCTGCCGTGCGGTGTGGAACAGCTCGTTCGCCTTCTCGACCGTCGTCGGTTTCGAGAGCGACCTCGACTCCGTCGAGCTGCTCCACACCTCACTGCTCGTCCAGGGTGCGACGGCCCTGGCCAAGGCGGAGTCCGCGCAGCGCGCGGGCGGGCGCCGGCGGACGAAGACGTTCCGGCAGTCGTTCTGGACGGCGTACGCGAGCCGGCTGGGCGAGCACCTCGCGGCGGTGGCCGACGACGTGGTCACGGCCGACCTGCTGCCGGTCCTGGCCTCCCGGGACGTGGCCGTGACCGCCCATGCCGACCGGATGTTCCCCGAGACCACCACGACCCGCGTGCGCGGCGTGACCGACCTCGACGGCTGGCACGACGGCCGTGCCGCGGCCGACCGGGCGGAACGACGGGGACCCACCCCGTCGGGAGGCGGCCTCGCGCGGCGGCGCCGTCCGTAGCGGGGGACCGACCGGGCCCGCCCCGGCCGGGGCGGCGCGTCGGTAGCGGGGTGCGGCGGACCTGCCCGGCCCGCGGGCCGCACCGTCGGCAGGCGGCCTCGCGTGGCGGCCCGCTAGGCAGAGTGGGAGCGGCGGCACTCGCCCCTCCGTGGCGGCTCGCGGGCGGCCCAGTCGGAAGCGGGGCGCCCGGCGGGCGGTGCGGCCGGGCACGCACCGCCGCGTCCGGTGGCGGCCGGGCGGCGAGTCGGCGAGTCGGCGGAGCGGGACCGACGGGGACCCACCCCGTCGGGAGGCGGCCTCGCGCGGCGGCGCCGTCCGTAGCGGGGGAGCGACCGGGCCCGCCCCGGCCGGGGCGGCCTCGCGCGGCGGCCTCGTCGGTAGAGCGGGAGCGGCAGGCCTGCACGCCCCCGCCCGCACCGTCGGTGAAATGTCCGTGAAGGCCGTTACGCTCGCCCCATGAGCTGGCTCCGGGCGCTGAAGGAGACCGCCCGTTCGGGCCTGAAGATCGAGCGGCAGCGGCTGGAGCCCCTGGTCGCGGTCCGTGGTGCCGCCGGGCTCGCGCTCGTCGTCGGGGCCGCGCTCGTGTTCTTCGGGCCGGCCGTCGCGGTCAGTTCCGCCTTCGGGGCGTTCCAGGCGGCGATCGCCACCTTCCAGCGAAGCTGGCGGCCGCGGCCCGTTCTGGCGCTCGTCTCCGGGGCGACGCTCGCCGTCTCCACCTTCCTCGGCTACCTCACGGGCACCCACATCGCCCTGTTCGTGGCGCTGCTGACGCTGTGGACCTTCCTGGCCGGCCTGGCCTGGACCCTCGGACCGACCGTCGGGATCATCGCCGCCTCCAACGTCGCCATCATGCTGGTGACGGTCACCCTGCCCACCTCGGTCGCCGCCGCGGCAGGACACGCCGCCATGATCGCCGTCGGCGGGATCGTGCAGGCCCTCCTCATCGTGGTCTTTCCCGTACGCCGCTGGGGCGCGCAGCGCGACGCGCTGGCCGACGCGCTCGCCGCCGAGGCCGACTACGCGCGCAGGCTGCGGCGCGACCCGACCGCGTCGTTCGACCCGGCGCCGCTGATGCACGCCCGCAGTGCCGCGGCCGTCACCCCGAGGGAGGCCAGACGCAGGCCGGCCGAGTTGCACGGCACCCGGGGGGTCGCGGAACGCATCAGGCCCGTGCTCGCCTCGCTCGCCGACCCGGCCGTCGGCGTCCCCGCCGAGGGGCCGGCCCGCGACCGGGTGCGTGAACTCCTCGACGCAGCGGGCACCGTGCTCGACACCGCCGCGCACGCCGTGCGCCACGGGGAGGCGGTACGGGTACCGGCGGCCGCGGCCGCCGCCCTGCGGACGCCCGACACCGGCGCCGTCCTCTCGGGGCCGGCCCGCCGCGCCGCCCTGCGGCTGACCGTGCTGCTCGACGACGTCGTGGCCACGGCCCGCGGAGCGGGTACCTCGGACACCTCGGAGTCCGGCCACCGCACCCGGCAGGGGCTGCTGCGGCTGCTTCCCGGTGCGCTGCGTGCCGTACGGGGCGAGCTGCGCCCCGGCTCGCCGGTCCTGCGGCACGCGATCCGCTCCTCGGCCGTCGTGGCCGCCGGCTATCTGCTCGGCACGGTGCTCCCGTTCGGTCACGGCTACTGGGCGCCGCTGACGGCGGTCATGGTCATGCGCCCCGACTTCTCGCAGACGTACGGCCGTTCCGTCGCCCGGCTGTGCGGCACCCTCGTCGGGGTGGCCGTGGCGACCGCGGTGGTGCAGGCGGCCGATCCAGGCACCTATGTGAGTGCCGGCATCGCCGTCGTGTGCGCCTTCGGCATGTTTCTCGTGATGCGGACCGGTTACGCCGCGGCCAGCGTCTTCATCTCGGCGTATGTGGTCTTCCTCCTCGGCACCGGTGGCGAGGACTGGGCCCAGACCGTGCCCCAGCGGGTGCTGCTCACCCTCCTCGGCGGGCTGCTCGCGATGCTCGCCTACGCCGTGTACCCGGCGTGGGAGACCCCCCGGCTGCACCACCGTCTCGCGGACTGGCTGCTCGCCGACGGCCGTTACGCCGCGGCCGTCCTCGACCGCTACGCGGACCCCGCCGACACGGCCGACGTCCGCCGGGCGCTGCTCGCCTCACGCGACGCCCGTATCGCCTGGCGGGAGGCCCTGAAGAAGGCGCGGCACGAACCGGTGCGCTCGCGGGTGCTGTCCCGCGACACGGCGGACGCGGCGGGCCGCGCGCTCGCCCAGGCGGGCAGGGTCGCCATGCTCATCGAGGCGCATCTGCCGGAGTACGGCTCGCGCCGCGACACCGAGCCGGTCCCGGCAGCCGCCGCGCTGGCCGAGGTGCTGCGGCACGCCACCCAGGACGCCGCGGAGGCGGTACGCGCGCACCGGGTGCCGGACTGGGGATCCCTCCACGAGGTGGTGGACCGGTGGGGTACGAAGGAAACGACCGACGCGGTGCTGCGGGGCGGCGCCGTTCAACTGCTGGCCGCGCTGGACGCGCTGGCGGAAGCCCTCGCGGCCGCCCCGGGACGCCGGCGGGCCGCGGACCCGTGAGGGATCCGCGGCCCGGTGACGTGACGGGACGTCAGGTACGGCGGGTGGCCGTCAGGGGATCTGGAACTCCGTCGGCAGACCGGTCGGCAGGCCGTCGGGGAGCTCACCCTGGTCGATCTTCTTCAGGGTGTCCTTCTTACCGGCGTCCCAGGAGATGACCAGGGTCGTGCCGTCGTTGGACTCGACCGCGCCCGTCGTGCGGTCGGTGTTCCCGTCCGCGCACTTCAGCGACAGCATCTGCTTGCCCATGTCCTGCACCTCGCCGGTGCAGGTGTGTCCCTCCGCGACAAGCGTCGCCGTGCCCTGCTGGACGCTGAGCGCGACGGGGCCGGTGCTTCCGGTCGTGTCGGCCCAAGTGCCCTCGATGTCACGGCTCCTGCTCTCGCCGCCGCCGGTGTCGCCGCCGGTCTCCGTGGGAGAGGCCGAGGCCGCGGTGTCCTTGCCCGCGTCGTCGCTCTCGCCGCTGCCGCATCCGGTGAGCGCGAGGGCGGCGACGAGGCCCGCCGCGGCGGCCGTGGTCCGTACGAGCTTTCGCATGTGGTCGGTCCCCCTGATCGGTGCCAAGACCGCGCCAAGTTACCAGGAGGACTTGCGGACTCCGGGGAGGAATCCGGCATGGGCCTGCTCACGCACCCGCACCCTGGACAGCCCGAACTTCCGCAGGTGCCCGCGCGGCCGGCCGTCCACGCCGTCCCTGTTGCGGACGCGCGTCGGGCTCGCGTCACGCGGCTGACGGCGCAACTCCGCCTGCGCGGCCTGCCGGTCGGCCTCGCTCGTGCCCGGCATGCGCAGGATCTCCTTCAACTCCGCCCGCCGCGCGGCGTACCGCTCGACGACCTTCTTGCGGTGCTCGTTGCGTGCGACCTTGCTCTTCTTCGCCATCAGACCTTCACCCCCCGGGCACGGATGCGGGCCACCGCGGCTTCGACGCCGATGACGTCGATGGTCTTGACCGCCCGCGCGCTGAGCGTGAGGCGCACATGGCGGCCCTCGCTCGGGAGCCAGTACCGCTTGCGCTGGATGTTGGGGTCGAAGCGGCGGGACGTGCGCCGGTGGGAGTGGGAGATCCGATTGCCGAACCCGGGGACGGCCCCGGTCAGCATGCAGTGCGCGGACATGTGGTGATGCACCTCTCGTCGAGCAGGTTGGTAATGGAAATCATTTCCATTTATTCTAGCAACATGGCTCGCAACGACATCCGACCGGTCATCAAGCTCCGCTCCACCGCGGGCACCGGCTACACCTACGTGACCCGCAAGAACCGCCGTAACGACCCCGACCGGCTGACCCTGCGCAAGTACGACCCGGTCGCCGGCCGCCACGTGGACTTCCGAGAGGAGCGCTGACCGATGAAGCCGGACATCCACCCCCCGTACGGGCCGGTCGTCTTCCGTGACAAGGCCGCCGGCTTCGCCTTCCTCACCCGCTCGACCGCCACCAGTGACAGGACGGTCGACTGGGAGGACGGCAACACCTACCCGGTCATCGACGTGGAGATCTCGTCGGCGAGCCACCCCTTCTACACGGGCACGGCACGTGTCCTCGACACCGCCGGACGCGTCGAGCGCTTCGAGCGGCGTTACGGGCGTCACGGAGGCCGGGGGTGACGCTGCCCGTCGTGCTCGTCGGCGGACTGCACGCCGATGCCCGCCGGGCCACCGTGGAGCGGCTGCTGTCCACGGTGCCCGGCAGTGTCGCCCTCCATCACGACCTCGCGACGGCCGGGCTCGGCACGGTCGTCCGCACCGTCCGTGACACGCACGGCGTCCGCGACACCGGTGAGACGCCCCTCGTCAACGACTGCGCCTGCTGTGCGCTCCGTGAGGACCTGGTGCCCGAACTGGCCCGGCTCGCCGACGACGGCGCGACCCGCCTCGCGATCGTCGAACTGTGGGACTCCGTCGAGCCCAAGGCCATGGCGGAGGTCGTCGCCGCGCACGGCGGCGAACGCCTCGTGGTGACCTCGGTGATGACGGCCGTCGACCCCGCGCTGCTGCTGCCGTACCTCGGCAACGGTGACGACCTGTCGGAAGCGGGCCTGGCCGCGGCCGCCTCCGACCGTCGCACGATCGCCGACACCTGGGCGCGCCAGCTGGAGTACGCCCCGGTCCTCGCGGTCGTCGATGACGGCGAGGCCGACGAGGAGGACCGTGCGCTGCTGACCCAGCTGCACCCGACCGCCCGCCGCATCCCCGTGGACAGCGACGAGCTGGCCGCCGCGGCGGTCGGCGGGTTCGACGTGGAGGCGGCCGCGGCCGCGCAGCACCCGGCGTGCGCACTGCTGCCGCAGGAGGCGGACGACCACGGGGTCGCCACCTATGTGTGGCACCGCAGCCGCCCCTTCCACCCCGAGCGGCTCTACCAGGCACTGGAGGACCTCACCTGCGCCGCCGCCCGCAGCCGTGGCCGGTTCTGGCTCGCCGACCGGCCGGACACCCTGCTCGCCTGGGACGCGGCCGGAGGGGCGCTCTGTGTGGAGAGCGCGGGCCCCTGGCTCGCCTCGCTGCCGGACGCCGCGTGGGAGATGGTTCCGCCGGTGCGCAGGGCGGCCGCCGCGCTGGACTGGCACCCCGAGCACGGCGACTGCTGCCAGCACCTGGTGTTCACCTCACCGGGTCTCGACCGGGACGGACTCGAACAGCTCCTCGAGTCCTGCCTGCTGACCGATGCCGAGTACGCCGCGGGCCGGGAGGCCTGGAAGCGGCTGCCGCCCGCCTTCGACTCCCTCCTGGAGGTCTGACATGCCACCCCGCCGCTCCGACGCGCGCAAGCCGCTCACGCCCCGTCCGAATCCGCTGGACCGGGCGGGCATCACGTACATCGACTACAAGGACACCGATCTGCTGCGGAAGTTCATCTCGGACCGCGGGAAGATCCGCAGCCGCAGGGTGACCAAGGTGAGCGCCCAGCAGCAGCGCCAACTGGCCCGTGCCATCAAGAACGCCCGGGAGATGGCGCTGCTGCCGTACTCCTCCTCCGCTTCGGGCCGCTGAACGGGCGGGGCCGGATCCGACGGGTCGGGGATGGCACCGATCGCCGGGGGCAGACGTCTCTATGTCCGAGAGCTTCGGCTGTAACCGCGGGACCACCCCGCGTGCACGTGCATCTGCATATGCATCCGCGTCATGCATCTGCATATGAACGCAGCTATGATCCCGGATAGTTGACGTTTGTACCTTGCACCCCGGGAGCGACTTGTGCACCACGTGTACAACGGCATGGCGGCCACGGAGCTTCATGGGGTCGTCTGGCAGAAGAGCAGGCACAGCAACTCGCAGGGCTCGTGCGTGGAGTTCGCCAGACTGCCGGGCGGCGACGTTGCCATGCGCAATTCGCGGCACCCCGACGGGCCCGCGCTCGTCTACACGCCCGCCGAGATAGAGGCGCTGCTTCTCGGCGTCAAGGACGGCGAGTTCGACCACCTCGTCGCGGGAGCCTGACCGCTCGACCGCGACGGGCGCACCGTGGAGCGCAACGACGGATGCCGGGCCGGGGGAGTCCCCCGGCCCGGCATCCGTCTGCAGAGACGTCCTAACCCAGACGGAACAGCGCCCAGACCACCTTGCCGTGCAGGGATCCGGCGAGCGGGTGCCAGCCCCAGCCGTCGCTGAACGAGTCGACGAGGAACAGTCCGCGGCCGGACTCGGCGGAGAAGTCCTCGTCCGCCTTGCGTGACCGGGGGCCGTCATGGCTCGGGTCGCGCACCGCGCACACCAGGCGGCCGGTCCACCGCATCAGGTGCAGCCGTACCGCCCCTTCCCTGGTCGGCTCGCGCGACGGGCTCTCGGCCGGCAGCGCGTGCCGCAGGGCGTTGGTCACCAACTCGGAGACGACCAGCGCGACATCGTCGAACCGCTCGTCCAGATCCCACTGACCCAGCGTGCTCCTGGTGAACCGGCGGGCGCCGCGGACCGCCTCGAAGCGGGCGGGAAGGTTGCACGATGCCGTACTGGACACAGCCGCGGGGTCGATTGGAGGAAGCCCCTGCCTTAACGGCTCGAGCATGGTCGATCCATTCGGTCCCATGCGAGGCACTCCCGGGAATCGCGGCTGTGACGCTACAACACGAACGAGCACGCAGGTGCGCGGCCACCATGGTTCCCAATGCGAAGGGCAGATGCAAGGGCAGATGCACGTGCACGCGCCGGACCTGTCCGGCCCCGTGCCGTTTGTTGCTCATTTCTTCCGTGTATTTCTTGCGCTTCCCCGCCCCCGGCCTTTCCATTTCCGTAACCGGATGAGTACGCGCTGAAGCGTTTTGGTGGCACAATCCGGCTCTTGGGGCCCGGGGGGAGCCCCCGGCAGCATCGGGACGAGTGCACAGAGCGAAGCGCAAAAGGGATTGGGGAGGGTCGGAGTCGTGGCGGCAGGCGAGGCCGAGTGGTCCTGGGGACAAACCCGCACCGAGGGTCCGGGCGGAGGTTCGGTGGTGCGGCGCATCCTGCTGGGTTCACAGCTCAGAAGGCTGAGGGAGTCGCGGGGCATCACGCGAGAGGCGGCCGGCTACTCGATCCGTGCGTCCGAATCCAAGATCAGCCGTATGGAGTTGGGCCGGGTGAGCTTCAAGGCGCGCGACGTCGAGGATCTGCTGACCCTCTACGGCGTGGCCGACGACGGTGAGCGCGCCGCACTACTCGGACTCGCCAAGGAGGCCAATGTCACCGGCTGGTGGCACAGCTTCGGCGACGTGCTGCCCGGCTGGTTCCAGACATACATCGGCCTCGAGGGCGCCGCCTCGCTGATCCGCATCTACGAGGTGCAGTTCGTGCACGGGCTCCTGCAGACCGAGTCGTACGCGCACGCCGTCGTCGCCCGCGGAATGCCCGACGCCCCGCCGGCCGAGATCGACCGCCGGGTCGCGCTGCGCCTGGAGCGGCAGAAGACCCTCGTTTCCGAACGCGCTCCGCAACTGCACGTCGTACTGGACGAGGCGGCCCTGCGCCGCCCGTACGGCGACCGGGCGGTGATGCAGGCCCAGCTGCGTCATCTGATCGAGGTCTCCGAGCACCCCAACATCAGGATCCAGGTGATGCCGTTCAGCTTCGGCGGGCACGCCGGTGAGAGCGGCACCTTCACCATGCTGCGCTTCCCGGAGTCGGACCTCTCCGACATCGTCTATCTGGAACAGCTGACCAGCGCGCTGTACGTGGACAAGCGCGAAGAGGTCGCCCAGTACGAGCGGGTGATGGAGCGGCTCGCACAGGACAGTCCGGATCCGGCCGAGACCCGTGATCTTCTTCGGGGGCTCCTTCAACTCATCTGAAACATAAGTACGATGACGCCACATCAGCCTTCCGCGCCCGTGCCTCTGGAGTAAGGGATCACATGGCCTTCTTCACCGATCTGGCCCAGCAGTACATAGACGGCGAGTGGAGGCCCGGCAGCGGCTCCTGGGACATCATCGACTTCAATCCGTACGACGGTGAGAAGCTCGCGTCGATCCCCGTGGCCACGGCCGACGAGGTGGATCTGGCCTACCGGGCGGCGGAGCGCGCGCAGCGGGAGTGGGCCGGGATCAACCCGTACGCCCGCCGGACGGTCTTCGAGCGGGCCCTGCGGATCATCGAGGACCGTGAGGAGGAGATCGCGGAGACGATCGTCGCCGAGCTCGGCGGCACGCGTCTCAAGGCGGCCTTCGAACTCCACCTCGCCAAGGAGTTCCTGCGCGAGGCGGTGAATCTGTCGCTGCGGCCCGAGGGCCGCATCCTGCCCTCGCCGGTGGACGGCAAGGAGAACCGCGTCTACCGCGTCCCGGTCGGTGTCGTCGGCGTCATCAGCCCCTTCAACTTCCCCTTCCTGCTGTCGATCAAGTCGGTCGCCCCGGCGCTGGCCCTCGGCAACGCCGTCGTCCTCAAGCCGCACCAGAACACTCCGATCTGCGGCGGCTCGCTGGTGGCCAAGGTCTTCGAGGACGCGGGGCTGCCGGCCGGGCTGCTGAACGTCGTGATCACGGACATAGCCGAGATAGGCGATGCGCTCATCGCGCACCCGGTCCCCAAGACGATCTCCTTCACCGGCTCGGACAAGGTCGGCCGCCACGTCGCCACGGTCTGCGCCGCCAACTTCAAGCACGCCGTCCTCGAACTCGGCGGCAACAGCGCGCTGATCGTGCTCGACGACGCCGACATCGACTACGCGGTGGACGCCGCGGTCTTCAGCCGTTACGTCCACCAGGGCCAGGTCTGCATGGCGGCCAACCGCATCCTGGTGGACCGCTCGGTCGAGAAGGAGTTCACCGAGAAGTTCGTCGCCAAGGTGCGCACCCTCAAGGTCGGCGACCCCGCCGACCCGGCCACCCACATCGGGCCGCTCATCAACTCCTCCCAGGCGGACGCGGTCTCCTCGCTGGTCGACCAGACCGTCGAGGCCGGCGCGACGGCCCTGCTGCACGGCACCGCCGAGGGCAACCTGGTCTCCCCGTCGGTACTGACGGGGCTCCCCGCCGACTCGCCGGTCCTGTCCCAGGAGATCTTCGGCCCGGTGGCGCTGATCATCCCCTTCGACGGCGAGGACGAGGCGGTCAGGATCGCCAACGACACCCCGTACGGGCTGAGCGGCGCCGTGCACACCGGTGATGTGGAGCGCGGCGTGCGGCTCGCCATGCGGGTGGACACCGGCATGATCCACATCAATGACGGCACCGTCCACGACGAGCCGATCGTGCCCTTCGGCGGGGAGAAGCGGTCCGGTCTCGGCCGGCTGAACGGCGACTCGATGCTCGACGCGTTCACCACCCAGAAGTGGATCTCGGTGCAGTACGGCCGCTCGCGTTTCCCGTTCTGAGAAATCCTTCCGACGCCCGGGCCCTTGCGGACAGAACCTGACCGCAAGGGCCCGTGGCTTGTGAGTAGTCGGCAGGAGGGCGGACGGCTCCCTCCCGGGCATCACGAACCGAAGGCGGACACCATGGTCACTCACGTTCCCGCAGAGGCTCACGGCGACGAGCGCGGCGCGCTCCTCTCCTTCGTCGAGGCGCAGCGCGGCGCGATCCGGCGCTCGGTCCTCGGGCTGACCGAGGAGCAGGCGGCGAGCCGGCCGAGCACCAGCGAGCTGTCGCTGTCCGGGCTGCTCAAGCATGTGGCCGAAGTGGAGCTGACCTGGCTGCGGATGGCGCAGCAGCGGCTGGGGGCACCTCCCAGCGGCAGCGCTGGGGGAGAGAAGCAGCGCACCGAGGAGACCTGGGGTGACGGTTTCCGGCTCGTCGGCGACGAGACGGTCCCCGGGATGCTGGCCTTCTGGGACTCGGTCGCCAAGGAG
The DNA here is from genome assembly GCF_025854275.1 of Streptomyces peucetius. Lineage (NCBI taxonomy): Bacteria > Bacillati > Actinomycetota > Actinomycetes > Kitasatosporales > Streptomycetaceae > Streptomyces > Streptomyces peucetius. The sequence goes on from NZ_CP107567.1 coordinate 4,417,851, forward strand.
ACCGAGGCGTTCGTCCGCACGGTGCCGAGCCTGGACGACACCTTCCCGCTGCCCCCGGCGCCCTGGTTCCCCAAGGACGGCCGGGTCTCGATGCGCTGGCTGATGATGCACCTCGTCGAGGAGATCGCCCGGCACGCGGGCCACGCGGACATCATCCGCGAGTCCCTGGACGGCAAGGGTGCCTTCGACCTGATCGCCCTGGAGAGCGGCCGGAGCGGCGACAGCGGCTGACGGGGCCGGGGCCCCGGTCCGGGCCGGGTGCGGGCCGGCCGGGGCGAGGCCTCGGGAGTGGAGGCCCGGTCCGGGCCGGCCGGGGCGGATGGCCCGGGCCCGGTCCGGAGACCTGCCTCATGCCCGCAGCTCGGCCAGCCGGGCCAGGGCGTCCTGTGCGGCGTCCCGCTCCCCGGCGCCGAGCCGCAGCGCCGCCGCCTGCTCGAGCAGCCGGCGGGCGAGGGGTTCGTCGCCGAGCCGCCGAGCGACGTCGGCGCGCAGGACCAGCAGCCTCAGGTGCTGCACGGCGGTGGGGCGCTCGCCCTCCTGCGCCAGCGCGTGGTCGACGATCCTGGCCGCGCCCGGAAGATCCTGCTTGGAGTCGGCGAACAGATCGGCCAGATGCAGTGCGCGGGCGAACGTCTCCCTGGGCACCGGCCGCAGGCTCGGGTCGTCGCTGACCGGCCGGCCGACCCGGATGGTGTTGCCGCCCGGGTCGGTCATCAGGAACTGCCGCATCCCGTACGACATGTCCTTCAGCGGGCCGATGCGCGGCAGCCCCCGGGTGGGGATCCGGCCGTAGGCCGCCTTGAGCCCGGCGCGGAACGTCGCGTGGAGGGCGTCGACGTCGTCGGTGACGACATAGCAGCCGGAATAGGACTCCGCCGGGTCGTACTGTTTCATGCCGAAGAACTGCAGCTGCACGGGGCCGCGCTCGACCACCGCGTAGGGGTAGGGGCTGCGCTGTACGAAAGTCGTCCCGAAACCCAGAGCGGTGTAGAAATCGACCACCGGCTGGATCGTCCGGCAGGGCAGGAGCGGGATGGTCCTCTCGGTCATGACGAATACTCTAGTCAAAGTTGAATAGAAGGGAAGCCGGGTGATGTCTGCCATCCGCCTGCTGGTCCTGGGCGCCGTGCGCCAGCACGGCCGGGCCCACGGTTACCAGGTACGCAACGACCTGGAGTACTGGGGAGCCCACGAGTGGTCGAACGCCAAGCCCGGCTCGATCTACCACGCGCTCAAACAGATGGCGAAGCAGGGACTGCTGCACGCGCACGAGGTCGCGCCCTCCACGGCCGGCGGCCCGCCGCGTACCGAGTACGAGATCACGGAGAAGGGCACCGAGGCGTACTTCGAGCTGCTGCGCGAGTCGCTGACCGCATACGACGAGAAGATGGACGTGCTCTCCGCGGCCGTCGGCTTCGTCGTCGACCTGCCGCGGGCGGAAGCCGTCGAGCTGCTCGAGCAGCGGGTGCGCGGCATCGAGCAGTGGCGCGCCTCGGTCACCGAGTACTACACGCCGGAGGAAGGGCCCGAGTCGCTCGGGCACATCGGCGAGATCATGAATATGTGGGTCTCGTCCGCGGACTGGGGCGCCGAGTGGACCCGTGGCCTGATCCGGCGGATCGAGGCCGGGGCGTACACCTTCGCGGGCGAGGGCGAGCCGTTCGTCGGGGTGCTCGCGGAAGGCGAGGAGAACCCGTACGCGACGGGTGAGCCGCACGAGGGGGACACCCGCTGAGCGGCGTGGACCGGCTGGTCGCTCGGCGTCAGTGGTGGAACGGCGTGGCCGGTTCCCGCTCCGCGCTCGCCGGGTGCGCCTGGCGCCGCAGATCCGGCAGCAGCATGCGCAGATCCTCAAGCAGCAGCGCCGCCAGGTCCGCCGAGAACCCGTTGCGGCAGACGATCCGCAGCACCGAGAGATCCTCCCGGTTGGCCGGGAAGGTGTACGCCGGCACCAGCCACCCCTTCTCCCGCAGCCGCCGGGACACGTCGAAGACGTCGAACGACGTCACCCCGGGCGCGGTCGTGAACGCGAAGACGGGCAGTTGGTCCCCACGGGTCAGCAGCCGGAAGTCGCCCAGCGCCCCGATCCGCTCGGCGAGCCCCGTCGCGACGTCCCGTGCCGTCTGCTGGACGGCGCGGTAGCCCAGCCGCCCGAGCCGCAGGAAGGTGTAGTACTGCGCCACCACCTGCGCGCCGGGGCGGGAGAAGTTGAGGGCGAAGGTCGGCATGTCACCGCCCAGGTAGTTCACCCGGAACACGAGTTCCTCGGGGAGCGCCTCCTGCGAACGCCACAGCGCCCAGCCCACGCCCGGGTAGACCAGCCCGTACTTGTGCCCGGAGGTGTTGATCGAGGACACCCGCGGCAGCCGGAAGTCCCAGACCAGCTCCTCGTCGAGGAATGGGGCGACCATCGCGCCCGACGCGCCGTCGACATGGACGGGGATGTCGAGACCCGTGCGCTTCTGGAGGGCGTCCAGCGCGGCACAGACCTCGCCCACCGGCTCGTACGAACCGTCGAAGGTCGAGCCGAGCACCGCCACCACACCGATGGTGTTCTCGTCGCACAGCTCGGCCGCGGCCTGCGGATCGAGGTGGAAGCGGTCGCCCTCCATCGGCACGAGCCGCGCCTCGACCTCCCAGAAGTTGCAGAACTTGTCCCAGCACACCTGCACATTGACGCCCATGACCAGATTGGGGCGGGCCCCGCCCCGGTACCGGTCGGCGTTCCGGTTCGTCCAGCGGCGCTTGAGCGCCATCCCGGCGAGCATGCACGCCTCGCTCGACCCGGTCGTCGAGCAGCCGACCGCGGCGGTGGGGTCCGGCGCGTGCCACAGGTCGGCGAGCATGGCCACACAGCGCCGCTCCAGCTCGGCCGTACGCGGGTACTCGTCCTTGTCGATCATGTTCTTGTCGCGGCACTCCGCCATCAGATCCGTCGCCTGCCCCTCCATCCAGGTGGTGACGAATGTGGCGAGGTTGAGCCGGGAGTTGCCGTCGAGCATCAGCTCGTCGTGCACCAGCTGATACGCGGTGGGAGGCGGCATGGGGCCGTCCGGGAGCCGGTGCGTGGGCGGGGCCGACGTCATCCGGCCGACCGGGTCGGCGAGGCCGAAGAAGGGGTTGACCGACAGCCTGCGCTGCTCCGGCTCGTGGTCCTCGGTACCGGTGGTGCCCTGGTGGAGTGCCATAGGTCTCAGGCTGATACGGGCTTGCACCTCACGCAACGTGAGGCAGCACGCTGGGTTCGTCACGGAAACGAAGGAGTGAAGGCGATGAGCTGGTCCGTGGGACAGGTCGCCCGATTCGCCGGAGTCACGGTGCGCACCCTGCACCACTACGACGAGATCGGACTGCTGCGCCCGAGCGGGCGGAGCGGATCGGGGCACCGGCGGTACGACGACGCCGACCTCGACCGGCTCCAGCAGATCCTGTTCTACCGGGAGCTCGGCTTTCCCCTCGAAGAGGTGGCGGCACTCCTGGACGACCCTGACGTGGACCCGCGGGCCCACCTGGCGCGGCAGCACGAGCTGCTCTCCGCCCGGATCACCAAGCTGCAGGAGATGGCCGCCGCCGTGGAGCGAGCCATGGAGGCGAAGAAGATGGGCATCAACCTCACGCCCGAGGAGAAGTTCGAGGTCTTCGGTGACTTCGACCCCGACGAGTACGCGGAGGAGACCGAGCGGCGCTGGGGCGGCACCGACGCCTACGAGGAGTCCCGGCGCCGTGCGGCGTCGTACACGAAGGAGGACTGGCAGCGCATCCAGCGCGAGGCCGACGAGATCACCCGCCGCTTCGTCGCGCTGATGGAGGCCGGTGAGGAGCCGGAGTCCGAGGCCGCGATGGACGCGGCGGAGGAGCACCGCCAGTGGCTCAGCCGCAACCACTACGACTGCACGTACGAGATCCACACCGGCCTCGCCGAGATGTACGTCGCGGACGAGCGGTTCACCCGCAACATCGACCAGGCGAGGCCGGGCCTCGCGGCCTACGAGCGGGAGGCGATCCTCGCGAACGCGGTCCGGCACCTCTGAGCCGGGCCCGCGGGCGGGCCCCGGGGCCCGCCCGCGGGCCCCGTGGCGGCACGAGCGGGCCCACGGGGAGCCTGGGCCCGCCCGGGTGCCGGCGCGACGGGTGAGGCCCACGGTGCGAAACGGCCCCGTGGCCCTGCGTCCGCGGGCATCGCGCGCGCGGACGGTGGAACGCGGCGCCTTCCGCAGGCGTTGATAGCTTTGGGCAGCCGTCCCCATGCCGATGACTATCACCCACAGGAGCCCGGACCTCGTGAACACCCTTGCGCTCGGACCGAGCTGGCTCGACCCGGACTACCTGATCACCACCTTCGGACTGATCGGCGTGCTGGTCATCGTCTTCGCCGAGTCCGGTCTGCTGATCGGGTTCTTCCTCCCCGGCGACTCGCTGCTGTTCACCACGGGGCTCCTGGTGACCACCGACGTGATCAAGCAGCCGCTGTGGCTGGTCTGCACCCTCGTGGTGCTCGCCGCGGTCATCGGTGACCAGGTCGGCTACCTCTTCGGCCGCAAGGTCGGCCCCGCCCTCTTCAAGCGCCCCGACTCCAGACTCTTCAAGCAGGAGAACGTGGAGAAGGCGCACGAGTTCTTCGAGAAGTACGGCCCCAAGTCGCTGGTGCTGGCCCGCTTCGTGCCCATCGTGCGCACGTTCACGCCGATCATCGCCGGTGTGAGCCGGATGAACTACCGCTCCTTCGTCACGTTCAACATCATCGGCGGTGTCCTGTGGGGAGCCGGCGTCACCCTGCTCGGCGCCGCGCTCGGCAAGGTCGACTTCGTCCACAAGAACATCGAGGCGATCCTGATCCTGATCGTCCTGATCTCGGTCCTCCCGATCGTCGTCGAGTTCCTGCGGGCCCGCTCCAAGAACAAGAAGGCGGCCGCCGCGTCCGCCGCCGCCGACACCGAGATCCCGCCGTCGTCCCCGCGCGGCGGCCGTCACGCCAAGCGCTGACGTACCTGCGGCCGGTGCCCCGGCTCCCTGCCCCCGTCTCGCCTCCGATCGCAGAAGGCTCCGGTCCTGACCTGTCGCTCGGGCCCCAGTGAACCTCTTCCGCCCCCCACACCGACTGTCCCGGTGACACATGAAGCGGGACAGTCGGGACAGGGGGGTGCGGTGAGCGGCGACAGGCCACACGACGCGCTGCTGGTGGTGCGCTGCCGGCTCGGGGAGCGGGAAGCCCTCCGTGAGCTGGTGTGCGAGTGGCACGCCCCCGTTCGGCGCTACCTGCTGGGCATGGTCGGCTCACCCGGCCTCGCGGACGACCTCGCCCAGGAGACGTGGGTCGCCGTGATGCGCGGGCTGCCGCGGCTGCGGCAGCCGGAGCGGTTCGCCCCGTGGCTGTTCACCATCGCCCGGCGGGCAGTCGCCGATCACTTGCGGCAGGCGTACCGGGCCCCGGAAACGTCCATGGAGGACGCGGGCGCCGTCGTCGATGACGGCGACGCCCTCGGTGGCGTGCTGACCACGATGCAGATCGAGGCCGGCCTCACCGGACTGCCGCCCCTGGAACGCGAGGCGTTGATCCTCTTCCACCTCCAGGATCTGCCTCTGGCCGTCTGCGCCGAGGTGCTCGGCGTACCGCCCGGCACGGTGAAGAGCAGGTTGTACCGTGCGCGCCGCATGCTGCGGAGCATCCTTGTCGAGAGGGGATACGAGGCATGAGAGAGCACGACCCCGCCCCTCGGCGGGGCGTCCCCGAGGAACTGGAGCGCGCGCTGGCCGCGGAGGTCTCGCTGGGCTCCCGAATGCGCCATGTGGCGGTGGGACTGGCGGGAGGGTGCGGGGCGGCACTGATCGCGGTGCTGTGGGCCACCGAGCCGCACCCGCTTCCGGTACGCACCCGGGCCGCCTTCGCCGGACTGATCGCCGTCGGGCTGGCCTGGGCCGCCTTCGCCGGCTGGATCCTGAGCAGGCGCAAACCGCTCTTCGCCCGGGACCGGGTGCTGGGGGCCCGGCTCGCGCTCGCGGTCACCGTGGTGACCGGCGCCGCGGGGACGGCCCTGGCGGCGGCACGCGCCACCACCGCCGGGGCCCTGGCGACCGCCCTTGCGGGTGTCGCCCTCATCGGGGCCGCGGCACTCGTCCTGGTCCGGGCGCACTCCCACCGCCGCGAGCTGCTGCGGCTGCGGGACGCCCTGCGCCAGAACGCCCCGCAACCTCCGAGCGCACCCGGTCCGGCATCGAGATCGTCGAGGAGGTCGCCTTGAACAACAACATTCCGCCTGTCGGCCCGTTGGCCCTTGCTCTCCGCCTCCGCGGCGTCGGCCGGCGCACTCTCTTTCTGGTAGCGGCACTGGCGGGCTCGGCCCTGTTGATCGGGGTCGGACTCGTGCTGACCTGAGCGGCCGGCCGGCTCGCGCACCGGCAGCCGGACTGCCTCAGCCGCCGGCTGAGGGACACCGCAGTGGCGGTCGGCTAGAAGCCGCGCGTCCGCTTGGCCGCGCGGCGTCCGCCCGGCGTCTCCGCGCCCGGCAGCGCCCCGGTGACACCCGGGACCCGCAGGAACAGCCGGGCGATCTCACCACCCAGGTTCACCCCGATCGCGATGGCCAGCGCCAGGGCGGCCGCCTTGCTCAACGACGTCAGACCGTCGTTGGTGTTGCCGCGGGCGATTTCCAGCAGACCGAAGTACGTCGCACTACCGGGCAGCAGTGGGCCGATGGCTGCCGTCACGTACGGCAGCGCGGAGGCGAACCGGTACCGCGAGAGCATGTGCCCGAACAGTCCCACCAGACCCGCCGCGGCCGCCGTCGCGGCGACCGGGGAGACCCTGCCGACGTCCGCGAGCGCACCGTAGACGACCCAGGCCACGCCGCCGTTGAAGGTGACCAGCGCGACCGTGCTGCGCTCCTGCTGGAGCATCACGGCGAAGCACAGCGACAGCCCCATCGCTGCCAGCGTCTGTGGGACCGGCCGCGGCACACTGTGGATCGCCGTCTCCGGACTGAGCCCCGCGTCCAGCACGATGCCCAGATAGAGCACCGACAGCACGCCCACCACGATGGCCACCACGAGGTAGCCGACCTCGAGCAGACGCGCGGCCGCCGTGATGTAGAAACCGGTCAGCCCGTCCTGCACCCCGGCGACCAGCGCCCGCCCCGGGATCAGCGCGAACAGCCCACCGGTGATCACCGCGGAGGCCCGCAGCTCCAGTGGCGAGAGCGACAGCGCCACGCCCATGGCCGCCGACGGCATCGCCGCCGCCACGAACTGGTAGAACTCCGGCAGCCCGCGCCCCGCGCACAGCCAGGCCAGGCGGTCGCCGAGCATCGCACTGACCGCGGCGGCGAGGAACACCACCACGTCACCACCGACCAGCACCGACGCCGACCCGGCCAGCAGCCCGCCGGCCAGCGTGAGCGCCCACCCGGGATAGGGGTGACGGTTACGGCGGATCTCGGCCAGCCGCCGGTACGCCTCCTCCAGCGAGACGTCCGACTCCTCGACGCTGATGTCGTGGACCAGCCGGTACACCGCCGCCAGCCGCGTGTAGTCGGTACCGCGCCGCCGCACGGTCCGGCTGGCGGTCACCGGGTCGTCGACCAGCGACGGCTGGTAGCTGACCGACAGGAGGGTGAAGGTGACCGTCGGCTCGCAGCGGTCCAGCCCGTACGAACGGGAGATGGCGAACATCGCCGCCTCGACGTCCTCCGCCCCCTCACCGCCCGCCAGCAGCAGCTCCCCGATACGCAGGGTCAGGTCGAGCACGCGGGGCACGGCCGGACCGGCCTCGTCGTGCCGCTGCGGCGTCTCCGGCACCGGCCGCTCGCCCACCGGCATCTTCAGCATGGCGCGCATCCGGTCCTGCCAAGGCGCGTCCTTGGTGATCCGCAGGGCGGGAATGCCGTGCGCCGGGGTGAAGGCCGGCGGCGAAGTGCGCGCGCTGTAGGTGCGCGGCGGCGCGAACGCGGAGCCCTCCGGCTCGGCGGGCGGCTCGGGCGCCAGGCCCTGAGGAACAGCGAACTCTGAGCTCGGGTGGTCCTCCTCGGGCGCTTCCGGCTGCTCCATCCCCGCCGGAGGGGTGAACGCACTGTGCGCCTCGTCGGACTGAGGTTTCCGGTCTTCCGGCCCCTCGGGCTCCGCCACCACTCGTCGTCCTCGCTCTCCCTTGCGTACCGTCCCTCGGTCGGCGCTTCTGCCCAGTATGGGCACGCTCATGAGGAGACATGCGACCGCGGGCGGGACACCGGAGGTGTCCCGCCCGCGGCGGAGTGTTCAGTGGTACGGCGTCAGTGCGCGCCGCCCTGCGCCTCGAGGCGCTTGAAGGAGGCCTCGATCTCGGCCTCGGCCTCGGCACGGCCGACCCAGTCGGCGCCCTCGACGGACTTGCCGGGCTCCAGGTCCTTGTAGACCTCGAAGAAGTGCTGGATCTCGAGGCGGTCGAACTCGGACACGTGGTGGATGTCCCGCAGGTGCTCCACACGCGGGTCGGACGCGGGCACGCACAGCAGCTTGTCGTCGCCGCCGGCCTCGTCGGTCATGCGGAACATGCCGATGGCGCGGCACTTGATGAGGCAGCCCGGGAAGGTCGGCTCGTCAAGGATGACCAGCGCGTCCAGCGGGTCGCCGTCCTCGCCGAGGGTGTTCTCGACGAAGCCGTAGTCGGCCGGGTAGCTGGTCGAGGTGAAGAGTCGACGGTCCAGGCGGATCCGACCGGTCTCATGGTCCACCTCGTACTTGTTCCGCGAACCCTTCGGGATCTCGATGGTGACGTCGAACTCCACGGGTGGCTCCTCCATGATCAAACACATAGCAAGACGCTGTACTGGTGATTAAGTGTCCCTCACGCACATGAGTGATCGCGAAAGGGGCTGGTGCGAGGTGCCGATGGTCAGGACGTGGCAGCTTGCAGCAGGTGCTGCCGTGGTCGGCCTCACCCTCGCCGCCGGGGCGGTGGCCGCGGCGGGGCCTTGGGACTCGGGTCAGCGTAAGGCCGAGAGGGACCGCGTGGTTGCCCACAGCCCCGCGGGTGGTGCACATCACGAACCGTCCGCCCCGAAGCGGCCCGCCCCCGCGCCCAGCGCGGTTCCCGTCCTCACGGCCCTGGGCGGCCCGCGGACCGTGACCGCGAAGGAACCGGCCGCACCCGGCGGCCTGCCGGAGATCCTCGGCCCGCTGCTCGCCGACCCCGGCCTCGGCCCGGCGCCCGCCGCCTGCGTCATCGACCTCACCACCGGCGAGCGGCTGTACGGCGAGCGGGCCGAGACCCCCATGGTCCCCGCGTCCACCGTCAAGATCGCCACGGCCGCCGCCGCGCTCACCGCGCTCGGGCCCCACCACCGCATCCCCACCACGGTCGTCGCGGTTCCGGGCGCCGGGAGGATCACGCTCGTCGGCGGCGGTGACGCCACCCTCGACCGCGCACGCCTCGGCGAACTGGCCGAGCGGACCGCACGGGCCCTGCGGGAGAACCGGCCCGCCGCCGACGACGGCGAACCGGCCGCCGAGGACGTGCAGTCCGCCACGAAGATCCGGCTCCAGTACGACGCCTCCCTCTACCAGGGCCCCGCCCAGCACCCCGTCGGCCCCAACGGCAACATCGCCCCCGTCAGCGCCCTCATGGTCGGGCAGGGCCGCCTCGACGAGCGCACCACCGGGGCGGCCACCCGCAGCGCCGACCCGGCGGGCGAAGCCGCCCGCGTCTTCGGACAGCTGCTCGCCGAACGCGGAGTCCGCACCGGCACGCCCGTCCCCGGCCGGGCCGCCGCGGACGCCGTGCCCCTCGCCCAGGTGCTCTCCCGGCCCCTGTCGTCGGTCGTCGAGCGGATGCTCACCACCAGCGACAACGACATCGCCGAGGCCCTCGCCCGGCAGACCGCCCTGGCCACCGGCGAGAAGGCGTCCTTCGCGGGCGCGGAACGCGCCGTCACCCGGCAGCTGAAGCGGCTCCAGCTGCCGCTGACCGGCACCCGGTTCGCCGACGGCAGCGGCCTGAACCGCCGCGACAGGGTGTCCGCCGCGCTGCTCACCAGCCTCCTGGCCCGCGCCGCCGACGCCGCCCACCCCGAACTGCGGCCGATCCTCACCGGACTCCCCGTCGCCGGCTTCAGCGGAACCCTCGAACACCGCTGGTCCGACACCTCCGCCGGCACCGGCCTGGTCCGCGCCAAGACAGGCACCCTCACCGGCATCAACGCCCTGGCCGGGACCGTCGTTGCCCCGGGCGGCCGACTCCTCGGCTTCGCGTTCCTGGCCTCCGGAACACCCTCCCCGTACGACGCACAGCCCGCCCTCGACCGCCTGGCGGGCGCCCTCGTGTCCTGAGCCGCCCGGTCGGGGCCGCCGGCCACCGGGCGGACCGGCGGCCGGCAACACCTCTCCGCACCCGCGGTCGAGAACGTACGGTTGACGCATGACGAGCATCGGTGGTGCCGAGATGGTCGACTGGAACCTCGCCGTGGCGACCGCGACCCGCTTCGTGCGGCCCGGTCCCGAGGTGAGCCGGGACGAGGCGCGCGCGGTCGTCGCAGAACTGCGCCGGCATGCCAAGGCCTCGGAGGAACACGTCCGGGAGTACACCCGGATGATTCCGGCAGGCGCGGTGCCACGGGACACGCCCGTCCTCGTCGTGGACCGCGCCGGCTGGGTCAAGGCGAACGTCGCAGGCTTCCGCGAACTGCTCCGGCCCCTGCTGGACAAGATGCAGGAACGCCGCCCCGGCGGCCCCGGCGGCGCCGTGCTCGGGGCCGTCGGCGGCAAGGTGACCGGCGTCGAGCTGGGAATGCTGCTGTCCTTCCTGGCGTCCCGAGTCCTGGGCCAGTACGAGACCTTCGCCCCGGCCGCCCGGGACCTGCCCGCCGGCGACCCGGCCGACATCGACGGCAACGGCGGCGGACGGCTGCTGCTGGTCGCCCCCAACGTCGTCCACGTCGAACGGGAACTCGAGGTCGATCCGCACGACTTCCGGCTCTGGGTCTGCCTCCACGAGGAGACCCACCGCACCCAGTTCACCGGCGTGCCGTGGCTGCGCGACCACCTCCAGAGCGAGATCCAGTCGTTCCTCAGCGAGACCGACACGGACCCGATGACCGTGCTCGAGCGGCTCCGTGAGGCCGCCCAGTCGCTCGCCGGGGCACGTCCGGAGGGCGAACAGGACGAGGGCGGCCACTCGATCGTCGAGATCGTGCAGACCCCCGCCCAGCGCGAGATCCTCGGCCGGCTGACCGCGGTGATGTCCCTGCTCGAAGGCCACGCCGACTTCGTCATGGACGGCGTAGGCCCCGCGGTCGTGCCGTCGGTCGCGGAGATCCGGGAGAAGTTCCAGCAGCGCAGGGCGCGGGGGGCCGGCCGGCTCGATCTGGCCCTGCGCAAGCTGCTCGGCCTCGACGCCAAGCTGCGCCAGTACCGCGACGGCGAGCGCTTCGTACGCGCCGTGGTCGAGGAGGTCGGCATGGACGGCTTCAACCGGGTCTGGACCTCGCCGAACACGCTCCCCACCAAGGCGGAGATCGCCAAACCGGCGGACTGGGTCGCGAGGGTGCACCGGAAGGGGGAGGGCGCACCGTAGAGGAGAACTGCGAAATGCGGACGTGTGGCGGCAGAAGGAAGCCCCATCAATCACCCGTCCGAGGGACCGTGGGCTGTGGATAGGCGTGCAATGCTCGGGTATTGGCTCGGTTCTGTCACCATCGACGCACTCTGAGTGACTGCTCTTGGAGTGGCGATCTTCGTCCTCTGGCCGTTCCTGATCGTCCCGACTCGACCGAGACACCCTCCCCCTCCCGAACCGTTCACGAAGGGCACCGGACATGGGTCCCCATCCTGCGGTCGCGGCGATACGCCTGGCGGTCCGCCGCGTACTCCACGACGTACTCACCGATCACACGGAACAGGCAGCCCGCTTCGCGCACTCCGCCCCGGGCCCGGCTCCCGCGGGCGAACCGCCGCTCGTCCTCGTGGCGTGCTCCGGCGGAGCCGACTCCATGGCGCTCGCCTCCGCTCTCGCCTTCGAGGCCCGCAAACTGTCCGTCCGCGCCGGCGGCATCACCGTCGACCACGGCCTGCAGGACGGCTCCGCCGGGCGCGCCGACGAGGTCGCCGCACGCCTCACCGCCCTCGGACTGGACCCCGTCGAGACCGTGGCCGTCCAGGTCGGCCGCGAAGGCGGCCCCGAGGCCGCGGCCCGCGACGCCCGGTACGCGGCACTCGACGAGGCCGCGGAGCGCCACGGCGCAGCCGCCGTGCTGCTCGGACACACCCGCGACGACCAGGCGGAGACCGTCCTCCTCGGACTCGCCCGCGGCTCCGGCATCCGCTCGCTGTCCGGGATGGCCGCCGTCTCGGGGCCCGCAGGCCGCTACCGCCGCCCCTTCCTGCAGATCGACCGGCAGACCGCCCGCAAGGCCTGCATGGTCCAGGCGCTGCCCGTCTGGGACGACCCGCACAACGCCGACCCCGCGTACACCCGCTCCCGCCTGCGCCACGAAGGCCTCCCCGCCCTGGAGAAGGCGCTCGGCAAAGGCGTCGTCGAAGCCCTCGCCCGCACCGCCCAGCTCTCCCGCGACGACGCCGACGCCCTCGACAGCTGGGCCGCCGACGCGGACGCCTCCGTACGCGACGAGAGCGGCATGCTGGACTGCGCCAAGCTCTACGTTTTGCCCCCCGCCGTCCGGCGCAGGGTCCTGCGCCGCGCCGTGATCAGGGCCGGTGCGCCCGCCGGGTCGCTCTTCGCCCGGCACGTCGAAGAGGTCGACCGGCTCATCACCGGATGGCGCGGTCAGGGGGCCATCAACCTGCCCGGCCGGGTCCAGGCACGACGCCAGGGTGGCAGACTGGTCATTCGGCAAGGCTGAACCGCCGAGAGAAAGCGACGCGGGTGAACGAGAAGGACATGGGCACCGACCTTCAGTCGGTGCTCATCACCAAGGAAGAGATCGACGCGAAGCTCATCGAGCTGGCCGCGAAGATCGACGCAGAGTACGCGGGCAAGGACCTGCTCATCGTCGGAGTCCTCAAGGGCGCGGTGATGGTGATGGCGGACCTGGCGCGCGCGCTGTCCTCTCCCGTCACGATGGACTGGATGGCCGTGTCCTCGTACGGCGCGGGCACCCAGTCGTCAGGTGTGGTGCGCATCCTCAAGGACCTGGACACCGACATCAAGGGCAAGCACGTCCTGATCGTCGAGGACATCATCGACTCGGGACTCACCCTGTCGTGGCTCCTGTCCAACCTGGGCTCCCGCGAGCCGGCCTCACTCGAGGTCTGCACGCTGCTGCGGAAGCCCGACGCGGCCAAGGTCGCGATCGACGTGAAGTGGATCGGCTTCGACATCCCGAACGAGTTCGTCGTCGGCTACGGCCTCGACTACGCGGAGAAGTACCGGAACCTTCCGTTCGTGGGCACACTGGCCCCACACGTCTACGGAGGCTGAAGCACCGGCCCGCCGGGGAACCAAGCCCGCCTTTCCGCCGTTGGAGCAAGGGAAGGCGGTCGCCGGTGGCCATGCTGAGGTACCGTCCGAAGAACAGTTGTCTTTTCTCACAGCAGCATTTACCTACGGGCAGGAGGGACGGGGCGACACCGCCCCGTATGGATGGACGTGAAGCGATACTTCCGTGGGCCGGTCATGTGGATCGTGCTGGCCGTCCTCGCCGTGGTCGTGCTGATGCAGGTTGTCGGCTCGTCCGGCGGCTACAAGACGGTTGACACCGGCGAGGTCGTCCAGGCGATCGAAAAAGACCAGGTCAAGCAGGCAAAACTGACCACTGGTGACGAGCAGATCATCAAGATCGAGCTCAAGGAGGGCCAGAAGGTCGACAACAGCAGCAAGGTCCAGGCCAGCTACATCGGCACCCAGGGTGCCGACCTGGCCGACACGCTGCAGGACAAGTTCGAGGCCGGTGCGATCGAGGACGGCTACACGGTCTCGCCGTCGAAGCAGAGCCCGTTCGTCTCGGTTCTGCTCTCCCTGTTGCCCTTCGTACTGATCGTCGTGGTCTTCCTCTTCCTGATGAACCAGATGCAGGGCGGCGGCTCCCGTGTCATGAACTTCGGGAAGTCCAAGGCCAAGCTGATCACCAAGGACACCCCGAAGACGACGTTCTCGGACGTGGCGGGGTCCGACGAGGCCGTCGAGGAGCTCCACGAGATCAAGGAGTTCCTCCAGGAGCCGGCCAAGTTCCAGGCCGTCGGCGCCAAGATCCCGAAGGGCGTGCTGCTCTACGGCCCGCCCGGTACGGGCAAGACGCTGCTCGCCCGCGCCGTCGCCGGCGAGGCGGGCGTGCCGTTCTACTCGATCTCCGGTTCCGACTTCGTCGAGATGTTCGTCGGTGTCGGTGCCTCCCGGGTCCGTGACCTCTTCGAGCAGGCCAAGGCGAATGCCCCGGCGATCGTCTTCGTCGACGAGATCGACGCCGTCGGCCGGCACCGTGGTGCGGGTCTGGGCGGTGGCCACGACGAGCGCGAGCAGACGCTGAACCAGCTGCTCGTCGAGATGGACGGCTTCGACGTGAAGGGCGGCGTCATCCTGATCGCCGCCACCAACCGGCCCGACATCCTCGACCCGGCGCTGCTGCGCCCCGGCCGCTTCGACCGGCAGATCGCCGTCGACCGCCCGGACATGCAGGGCCGTCTGGAGATCCTCAAGGTCCACCAGAAGGGCAAGCCGGTCGCCCCGGACGTCGACCTGGGTGCCGTCGCCCGGCGCACCCCCGGCTTCACCGGCGCCGACCTGTCGAACGTGCTGAACGAGGCCGCGCTCCTCACCGCGCGCAGCGACCGGAAGCTGATCGACAACCACTCCCTGGACGAGGCGATCGACCGCGTCGTGGCCGGCCCGCAGAAGCGGACCCGGATCATGTCCGACAAGGAAAAGAAGATCACCGCGTACCACGAGGGCGGTCACGCCCTGGTCGCGGCGGCTTCACCCAACTCCGACCCGGTCCACAAGATCACCATCCTGTCCCGCGGCCGGGCCCTCGGCTACACGATGGTGCTCCCGGACGAGGACAAGTACTCGACCACGCGCAACGAAATGCTCGACCAGCTCGCGTACATGCTGGGCGGGCGCGCGGCCGAGGAACTGGTCTTCCACGACCCGACCACGGGCGCGGCGAACGACATCGAGAAGGCCACCGCCACGGCACGCGCGATGGTCACCCAGTACGGCATGACCGAGCGGCTGGGCGCGATCAAGTTCGGCGGTGACAACACCGAGCCGTTCCTGGGCCGCGAGATGTCGCACCCGCGCGACTACTCGGAAGAGGTCGCGGCGCTGGTCGACGAGGAGGTCAAGAAGCTCATCGAGACCGCGCACAACGAGGCGTGGGAGATCCTCGTCGAGAACCGCGACGTCCTCGACAACCTGGTCCTCCAGCTTCTGGAGAAGGAGACCCTCGGCAAGGAGGAGATCGCCGAGATCTTCGCGCCGATCGTGAAGCGCCCGGCCCGCCCGGCGTGGACCGGCTCCTCGCGGCGTACGCCCTCCACGCGTCCGCCGGTGCTCTCGCCCAAGGAGCTGGCCCTGACCAACGGCGCCGCCAACGGTGCGGCCTCGACGGCGGCTGCGGTGACCGATGTCACCAAGGCCCCCGCGGAGCCGGTCCCCGAGGAGCGTCCGGAAGCCTGACCAGGCAATATGCCGCAGCGGGGTGTCCCGCCCCGGAATGAACGCCGCGTCTCCCAGGTTCTAGCCTGGGAGATGCGGCGTTTTCGCGCCACGTCGGAGCAGAGGAACGAGGCAGCAAAGATGACCGACCCGGTGACGCTGGACAGCGAAGGCTTCATCGCCGAGTTCGATGAGAAGCGGGCGGAGAACGCCGTCCGTGAGCTGCTCATCGCGGTCGGCGAGGACCCGGACCGCGAAGGACTGCGCGAGACGCCGGCGCGGGTGGCGCGGGCGTACAGGGAGCTTCTCGCCGGGATGCGACAAGAGCCCGAGGAGGTCCTGACGACAACGTTCGACCTCGGGCACGATGAGATGGTGCTGGTCAAGGACATCGAACTGGTCAGCTTTTGCGAGCATCACCTGCTCCCGTTCCACGGCGTGGCACATGTGGGGTACATCCCGGCGGAGTCCGGAAAGATCACTGGCCTGTCGAAGTTGGCGCGCCTCGTGGATGTCTACGCCCGTCGGCCGCAGGTCCAGGAAAGACTGACCACGCAGATTGCCGACTCGCTCATGAAGATCCTGGAGGCCCGCGGGGCGATCGTTGTCATCGAGGCGGAGCACATGTGCATGTCGGTGCGGGGCATCCGCAAGCCGGGTGCCAAGACCACCACGTCGGCGGTCCGAGGACAGCTGCGGGACGCCACCACGCGCGCAGAGGCGATGAGCCTGATAGTGGCGCGATAGCCGGAACTGTCCGTGGTCGTCGATACGCTGAGGGTTGTGGACCCTTGACGGCACGCGGACGGCGGAGAGGGCCGCTGGACCCACATCCGAGCCTTCTCGTCAACGGTCACCTGGCGCGGGCGCCCTGGTGAGCGCACGGCCCGGACTCAGAGTGCCCGGGCCGTGCCGCCGCCGTTCTCGTCGTCGCCGTCCTCGGGGAGCTTGCAGACCCGCTCGAGGAAGATCGCCGCCGCGATGACCGCGATGCCGGCCACCACCGCGAACCCGGCGTAGATCGCCTGGTCGCGGCGGGCGGGGACGTCGAGCGAGCCCAGCAGGAACACCCCCGTACCGCCGTACATGCCGCTCACCAGCGCCGCCACCAGCGCGCTGGCCTGGCCGAAGACCACCGCACGCGCGGCCATCAGCGGCTCGACGCCCTTGGCGCCCGGGCGGCGCTCGCGCTGGGCGCGCAGGCGGGCCCGGATCGAGAGCGCGGTCGCGGCGAGAACGGCCGCGATGGCCGCCAGCACGATCGGCGCGGCCAGCGGCACGCTCGGCAGCGTGCCCAGTGAGTCCCACAGGCGGGCGCCGCCCCAGGACAGCACCCCTGCCGCGGCGAAGAGACCGGCCAGCACACCGAGCCGTAGTTGCTTCACCGAGTAAGCCGCCCTTCGCCTGTCACTCTCGCCTGTCGTTCCCGGCGTCACGACCGCCGTGCGCGACCGTCGTCCGGTACGAGCCTAACGACTACTCGGGCAGGCGCAGTTCCAGGTCACCACGCGGCTGGACACCGGCGACGCCCACACCGGCCAGCAGCTCGGCCACCGCGCCGCGGCCCGGCAGCTGCGCCTCGGGCTGCACGTCGTGCCACGGGGCGAGGACGAACGCGCGCTGGTGCGCGCGGGGGTGCGGCAGCGTGAGCTCGGGGTCGTCCGACACCACGTCCGCGTACGCGACGATGTCGACGTCGATGGTGCGCGGACCCCAGCGTTCCTCGCGGACGCGTTCGAAGGCTTCCTCGATGGCCTGGCCGCGCTCGAGGAGGGAGGACGGCGGAAGCGTCGTCCTGATCACGACCACCGCGTTGAAGTACGACGGCTGGCTGCCGGGGTCGACACCCCATGGCTCCGTCTCGTAGACGGGGGAGACGGCCTTCACCCGCAGACCGGGGGTGTCCTCGAGCGCGTCGATGGCGCCCTGCAGGGTCTCCAGCCGGTTGCCGAGGTTGGAGCCGAGGGAGATCACGGCGTCCTTGGGGTTGGACAGAGTGACGTCGGCGGCATCGACCTGCTCCGTGACGGAGGACGGCACCGGCTGCACGGTCGGGTCGCTTGCTGCCTGGTTCATACTCGGCTCCGGGTGATCGTGATGGTGACGTCGTCGAAGGGCACCGTGATCGGGGCGTCCGGCTTGTGCACCACCACCTCGACCTCCTCGACGGTGTCGTGTTTGAGGCACACCTGGGCGATCCGCTCCGCCAGCGTCTCGATCAGGTCGACCGGTTCGCCCTCGACGACGGCGACGACCTCCTCCGCCACCACGCCGTAGTGGACGGTCTTCGACAGGTCGTCGTCGGCCGCCGCGGGGCGGGTGTCCAGGCCGAGCACCAGATCGACGATGAAGGTCTGGCCCTCGTCTCGCTCCTTGGGGAAGACGCCGTGGTGCCCGCGAGCCTTGAGGCCGCGCAGCGCGACACGATCCACGCGAATCACTCCTGCTTCTGTAGGTCCTCGGGCACGTGGCCACATGCGGATGGCGTGGTGCCCGCGTTCGAATCTACCTGCGCGCACCGACATGACGTGCCCACGGGGGCCGAGGGCGGCTCACGTGGGACTGGTAGCCGCGTATACCCAGGGAGAGGCGGCGGCGAACCCCTCTGCTGGGCCCTTACCCACTTACGAGGGGCTGTTCTCGTCCTCTTCGCCGTCCGTTTCCGTCAGAACGGGCGATCCGTGGTGCGACCAGACCTTCCAGCCGTCGGGTGTGCGGCGGAACACATTGGTGGCGACCACGAGCTGTCCGACGAGCGGCCCCAGCTCGCCGCCTTCCTCCGCGGGTCCGCCGCTGAGGATGTTCTCCGTACAGGTGACCAGTGCCGTGTCACCGGCCACGCTCACCTTCACGTCGGTGAGGAAGAACTGGATGTATTCCGTGTTCGCCATGATCAGCGCGTAGGAGCGGAGAACCTCGCCGCGGCCCGTCAGGACCGGCCAGCCGGGGTGGATGCATGAGATGTCGTCGTCCAGCCAGAGGTCGGAGAGCTCGTCGAAGTCGCCGCGTTCCATCGTCTCGTAGAAGGCCGTGTTGGCCTGCTCCACAAGCTCCGTGTCGGTCAGGCTCACCGGGCGCCCTCGACGGCTCGCGCGACCCGTACGGCGTCGGCCGTGGCCCGTACCTCGTGCACCCGGACCGCCCAGGCGCCCTCGTGGGCGGAGATGGCCGAGACCGCGGCGGTGGCGGCGTCCCGTTCACGGGCGGGCGGAGGAGCGCCGTCCCTGGCCAGTACGCGGCCCAGGAAGCGCTTGCGGGAGGCGGCCACGAGCACGGGCCGGCCGAGGGCGCGCAGCTCGGCGATGTGGGCGACGAGGGCCAGGTCGTGCTCGGCCTGCTTGGCGAAGCCGAGGCCCGGGTCGATCACGATGCGCTCGGGCGCGACGCCGCCCTCGACGACGGCCTCCATACGGGCGCGCAGCTCCGCGACGACCTCCGCGACCACGTCCTGGTAGACGGCGCGGCTGTTCATGTCCTCGCTGAAGCCGCGCCAGTGCATCACCACGAACGGGGAGCCCGTCGCTGCCACGACCGGGACCATCCGGGGGTCGGCGAGGCCGCCGCTGACGTCGTTGACGAGTACCGCGCCCGCCGCGACCGCCTGCTCGGCGACGCCGGAGCGCATGGTGTCGACGGAGACGGTGACGCCTTCGGAGGCGAGTCCCCGCACGACGGGGACGACCCGGCGGAGTTCCTCGTCCTCGTCGACCCGGCTGGCGCCGGGCCGGGTGGACTCGCCGCCGACGTCGATCAGGTCGGCGCCCTGGGCGACCAGGTCGAGACCGCGCTTGATCGCGGCCGTGGTGTCGAACCAGCGGCCGCCGTCGGAGAAGGAGTCCGGCGTCACATTGACGACTCCCATGACCGCACAGCGATCCCACTCGGGCAGGCCGTCGGCCGTGCCCCGTCCGCGCAACGTACTCATGGCCCCACCCTAGGGCTTGTACGGACCCGGGCAGGGCCCGCCCGGCGTGCGGGCGCTACGCCGCGCGGGGCTCGTGGGTCTCCGGCCGACGGGCCAGGTGGGCGCAGGGCCGGGGAGCGCGTGGGGCGCGGCGGCGGGCGAAGGGCCGGGGCAGCGAGAGGTTGACGAAACCCTCGGCCTGCATCGCGGCGAAGCCGATACGGGGCAGATCGCGGGTGTGGGGGAACACGACGAAACGCGGCTCCCAGCGTGGCCGGAACTTGGCGTTGAACTTGTACAGGGATTCGATCTGGAACCAGCGGGAGAGGAACACGAGCAGCCCGCGCCACATCCGCAGCACCGGGCCCGCGCCGATCTTCTCGCCCCGGGCCAGCGCGGAGCGGAACATCGCGAAGTTGAGGGAGACCCGCTCGACGCCGAGGGCGGGCGCGGCCTGGAGAGCGGCGACGATCAGCAGTTCGTTCATGCCGGGGTCGGCGGACCGGTCACGGCGCATCAGCTCCAGCGACATGCCGTCCGTGCCCCAGGGGACGAAGTGGATGACGGCCCTCAGATCGCCGTACGGGGACGTTCCCGTACCGTCGTCGTCCTTGTGCGCGGTGGCGATCACGGCGTCGCCGTCGGCGGGGTCGCCGATGCGGCCCAGTGCCATGGAGAACCCGCGCTCGGTGTCGGTGCCCCGCCAGTCGGCTGCGGCGCGGCGGATCTGCCGGATCTCGTCGTCGGTGAGGTCACGGGCGCGGCGTACGCGGGTGCGGTAGCCGCCCCGTTCGATGCGCTTCACCATCTGGCGCACGTTCCGCATCGCGCGCCCGGCCAGGGAGAAATCCGCGACGTCCACCACCGCCTCGTCGCCGAGTTCCAGACAGTCGAGCCCGGTCTCGCGGGTCCAGACCTCGCCGCCGGTCTCGGAGCAGCCCATCACCGCCGGCGTCCAGGAGTGCGCCTTCGCCTCGTCCATGAAGCGTTCGATGGCGCCGGGCCAGGCCTCGACGTCGCCGACGGGGTCACCGCTCGCGAGCATCACGCCGGAGACGACGCGGTAGCAGACGGCGGCCTTGCCGCTGGGGGAGAAGACGACGCCCTTGTCGCGGCGGAGGGCGAAGTGGCCGAGCGAGTCGCGGCCGCCGTGGACGGCGAGCAGGTCGCGCAGCCGGCGCTCGTCGTCGTGCGTGAGGCGGGCGGCCGGGTGTTCGGGACGGAAGGCGAGGTAGACGGTGGTGACGGCGGTCAGCAGACCGAGCGCGCCGAGGCAGTAGGCGACCGTCCAGGAGACGCCCTCGGAGTACCTGAGGGGGCCCTCGAAGCCGAACAGCCCGTAGATGACGTGCTCCAGGCGGTCGGTGAGCCCGGGGTTGCCGACGGTCCGGCCGGGGTGGGCGCTGACGATCACCAGGCCGAGGGCCAGCGAACCGGCGCTCATCAGGACGAAGTTGGCGAGGGCACGCCAGCGGCTGCGCGGGTCGGGCAGCGCGGCGAACTCGCCGCGGTGGCGCAGCAGCAGCACCAGCAGTGTGAGGGAGAGCAGCACGCCGACGACGGAGTGGCGGTAGACGAACTGCGCGACGGCTCCGGCGGGCAGCAGCAGGACCGCAGCCCGCCAGGCACGGCGCTTGTGGCGTTTGATCCCGTGGGCGAGCAGGAGCAGCAGCATGCCCGCGCTCAGGGAGAGGGCGGCGGCGAACGGGCCGGTGGCGCCGGGCAGCACCTCGGCGATCGTGTGCATCCGGCTGTGCCGGAAGCGGGGGAAGATCCCGGCCGCGATGTCGATCAGCCCGACGACCGTGCAGGCCGTGCCGACGAGGGCCGGGACGGCCTCGGGCCGTGGTCCGCGCAGCATGCGGCGTACCCGATCCGGAACCGATCGTGATGTGTCCCCATCTACCGTTGCAGACATCGCTTCCCGTGATTTCCCGTGATTGCGGATGATATTCCGTGCCAAGGCCACAGGTCGGTCGGCCCGGGTGATTCGCGCCCTCTAGGACGGGACTTCGGGGAGGGGGGTTCATCCGCATCCGGAAATTCGTTCAGGGGAAGGCACCTCCGTTCATGGGTCTGACCAGCAACAAAGTCCTGGCCCTGGCGGTGGCGGCGGCAGTGCTGCTGTTCGCCGCCACCGTGTGGCTGTGGCCGCGACTGGCACGGCGCGGTGCGCGTGCGGTGGCCGGCAGGGTCGGTCTGCTGCTCGCCACCCAGCTGTCGCTGTTCGCAGCCGTGGGCCTCGCGGCCAACAACTCCTTCCTCTTCTACGGCTCCTGGGCCGACCTCTTCGGGCAGCAGCAGGACATGGGTGTGGTCGTGGACCATTCGGCGGGCACCCACGTAAAGGTGGTTTCGAAGCGGAAGCCGGAGGGCGTGCCGGGAAGCGGGCGGCCGTCGGCGAGCGGCCAGATCCACAAAGTGGTGGTGTCCGGGGAACGTTCGGGGATCGACAGCCCGGCGTATGTCTATCTGCCGCCTGAGTACTTCCGTACGGAACACCGGGACCGGGAATTTCCGGCCGCCGTCGTGCTGACCGGATATCCGGGGACGGCGGAGAACCTGCTCAAGGGTCTGAGATATCCGCGGACCGCTTTCGAGCAGGCCCGGGAGGGGCGGACGCAGCCGATGGTCCTGGTGATGCTGCGGCCGACGGTCGCGCCGCCGCGGGACACCGAGTGTGTGGACGTCCCCGGCGGCCCCAGGGCCGAGACGTTCTTCGCCGAGGACCTGCCGAAGGCCGTGTCCGAGACCTACCGGGTGGGTTCGCACCCGCGCAACTGGGGCATCATCGGCAACTCCACGGGCGGTTACTGCGCGCTGAAGATCGCGCTGCACCATCCGGAGCGGTTCTCGGCGGGCGTCGGGCTGTCCGCGTACTACAAGGCGGCGGAGGATCCGACGACCGGAGACCTCTTCCACGGCGACGACCGGGAGCGCCGGCGGGCGGATCTGCTGTGGAGCCTGGACCATCTGCCGCAGGGCAGGTCGTCGTTCCTCGTCACCACGTCCCGGCAGGGCGAGGGGAACCTCACGGGGACGCGGGCCTTCGTCAGCAAGGTGAAGGCGCCGGCGCGGGTGTCGTCCATCGTGCTGGACAGCGGCGGGCACAACTTCAACACCTGGCGGCGTGAGATCCCGCCCGCCCTGGAGTGGCTCGGCAGCCGGCTCAGCCCTTCGTGACGCCGGGCCTCTCGACGCCGGGGTTCTCGACGCCGGGGGACGGCGTGGCGCCGGGCTGCCTGTCTCCGTGCTTCCTGACGCCGGGCCTCTTGTCGCCGGCCGCGGGCGGGACCGTCGCGATGGTCTCCAGGGCGACCTCGGCCCGGGCGATGTCCTGCGCGTCGGCGTCGATCGAGCGGCGCAGCGCTTCGTGCAGCCGGGCCGGGGTGAGGACGCCGAGGAACCGGCCCCGTTCCTCCTTGTCGATCACCGCGATCCAGCCCGCGTCGTGCTGGAGCATCGTGGAGAATGCCTGCTTGAGCGAGGCGCCGACCGGCAGCCAGGCCTCCATCCGGCGGGCGTGGTCGCGCACGGAGCCGTGCTGCCGGGCGTGCTCGGCGGAGATCCAGCCGTGCAGGTTGTCGTCGCCGTCCAGGACGACGGCCCAGCGGGCTCCGAGGTCGCGGGGGAGCGGGTCGTCGAGGTGGACGACCGGCGGCTGCTCCAGGTCGGCCGGTTCGATGGGGGTCACGGACAGCCGCTTGAGTCCGCGGTCGGCACCGACGAAGTCGGCCACGTAGGGAGTGGCCGGGGCGCCGAGGACGGCGGCGGGGGCGTCGAACTGCTCGATCCTGCCCTGCCCGTAGACGGCTATACGGTCCCCGAGGCGAACGGCCTCCTCGATGTCGTGGGTGACGAACAGGACCGTCTTGCGTACCTGCGACTGGAGCTTCAGGAACTCGTTCTGCAGATGCTCGCGCACGACCGGGTCGACCGCGCCGAACGGCTCGTCCATCAGCAGCACCGGAGGGTCGGCCGCGAGCGCCCGGGCCACGCCGACACGCTGGCGCTGGCCGCCGGAGAGCTGCTCGGGGTAGCGGTCGCCGTACACGGACGGGTCGAGGCCGACCAGGTCGAGCAGTTCGGCGGCGCGGGCACGGGCCTTGGCCCTTTTGACGCCGAGGAGGTGGGGGACGGTCGCGGTGTTCTCCAGGACCGTCTTGTGCGGGAAGAGGCCGACCTGCTGGATCACGTAGCCGATGCGACGGCGCAACTCGACCGGGTCGCTCTCCGCGATGTCCCGGCCGTCGACGAGTATCCGGCCGCCGGTCGGTTCGATGAGCCGGTTGACCATCTTCATGGTGGTGGTCTTGCCGCAGCCGGACGGTCCGACGAGCGTGACCAGTTCACCCTCCGCGACCTCGAAGGAGAGGTCGTCCACGGCCGTGGTGCCGTCGGGGTACCTCTTGGTGACGTGCTCGAATCGGATCATGACTCCCCATTGTGCCCGGCTGCGGTGTGACAACCATGGTGCTGCAACGCGGTGGTCCTGGGGGACTGTCAGTGGCCGGGGATAGGGTCGCGGACGTCACAGAATGGGCGCGGCACGACGGGGGAGGTGTGAGTCGATGAGTACGGGGTGGGAGAGCGCGGAGCGGGCGGCGCAGAGCTGTCTCGCGGCGAACGAATGGATCTGCGGCGAGTATCTGCGCACGCGCAGCGAGGAGTTGACCGACGCGACCCTCCAGCATGTGTGGATCACCGTCGTATCGGTGCTGATCGGGCTGGCGGTCGCCTTCCCGCTGGCCCTGCTGGCCCGTGCCGGGCCGCGGTTCGCCGGTCCCGTGCTGGGGCTCACCACTCTGCTCTACACGATCCCGTCGCTGGCCATGTTCTCGCTGCTGCTGCCGTTCTTCGGGCTGTCGGCGGCGCTGGTGGTCACCGGGCTGGTGCTCTACTCCCTCACCATCCTCGTGCGGAACATCATGGCCGGCCTCGACGCGGTACCGGCCGAGACGCGTGAGGCGGCCCGCGGCATGGGCTACGGCCCCGCGAGGATGCTGTGGGAGGTGGAGCTCCCGCTCGCGCTGCCCGCCTTGATGGCGGGCACTCGGATCGCGACCGTGTCGACGGTCGCGCTGACGACGGTGGGCGCGCTCGTCGGCAAGGGCGGCCTCGGCAATCTCATCGACGACGGCGTGCAGACCACGTTCAAGGCCCAGGTGCTGACGGCCTCCGTGCTGTGCGTCCTGCTGGCGGCCGTCGCCGATCTGCTGCTCCTCGCCGCCCAGCGGCTGCTCACCCCCTGGACCCGGATACGCGCGGCGGAGGCGAAGCCCTGATGGACGCGGTCACGGGTGCGTGGACCTGGCTCACCACCGGCGCCAACTGGTCGGGCGAGTCGGGCGCCTGGCACCGGCTCGTCGAGCATCTGTACGTCAGCGGGGCCGCGCTCGTCCTGGCCTGTGCGATCGCGCTGCCGGTCGCCCTGTGGCTCGGGCACATGGGCAGGGGCGGCGCCCTCGCGGTCAACATCTCCAACGCCGGCCGGGCCGTTCCCGTCTTCGCCGTCCTCGCCCTGTTCATGCTCACGCCGCTGCGCAGCGCCGGATATGTGCCGACGATCATCGCGCTGGTGCTGTTCGCGGTGCCGCCGCTGCTGACCAACGCGTACGTGGGCATGCGCGAGGTGGACCGGGCCGTGGTGGAGGCCGCCAGGGGCATGGGCATGTCGGGCGGCCAGGTCTTCCTGCGGGTCGAGCTGCCCCTCGCGTACCCGCTGCTGATGACCGGCCTGCGGTCCGCCGCCGTCCAGGTGGTGGCGACGGCCACGATCGCCTCGATGGTCGGACAGGGCGGCCTCGGCCGCATCATCACCGCCGGGTTCAACACCTACGACACACCGCAGGTGGTCGCGGGAGCCCTGCTCGCGGCGCTGCTGGCCCTGCTGGTGGAAGGGGTGCTGGTGGCCGCCGACCGGCTGCTGAGCCCCCTGCGCAAGTCCGTGCCGTCGTCCGGCTGACGGCACCTCGTCCCTTGTCCCATTCGCAACTCTTCCATGTCGCTGGACGGAGAACCTGATGACCAAGACCTCGCGCATCGCGGGTGCGGTGCTCGCCGTGGTGA
This sequence comes from Streptomyces peucetius, assembly GCF_025854275.1. Lineage (NCBI taxonomy): Bacteria > Bacillati > Actinomycetota > Actinomycetes > Kitasatosporales > Streptomycetaceae > Streptomyces > Streptomyces peucetius. The sequence continues at coordinate 4,443,401 of NZ_CP107567.1, forward strand.
CCCTGACGGGTTCCCTCGCCGGGTGCGGCGGCGAATCCCTCGAGCAGGAGAAGGACAGCGGCGCGTCGGAGGGCGGGTCCGGCAAGAAGGGCACGCTCGTCGTCGGTGCCGCCACGTTCACGGAGTCCAAGGTGCTCGCCGAGCTGTACGCGCAGCTGCTGGGCGACGCCGGATACAAGACCTCGATCACCACGGTGAAGAACCGTGAGCTGTACGAACCGTCCCTGGAGAAGGGCGAGATCGACGTCGTACCGGAATACGCGGCGACGCTCGCCGAATTCCTCAACGCCAAGGTGAACGGGCCGAAGGCCCCCGAGGAGAAGCCCGTCGCGTCGGGTGATGTCGCCGCGACGGTGAAGGCGCTCACCGGGCTCGCGGAGCCCCGCGGACTGAAGGTGCTGCCCGCCGGGGAGGCCGTCGATCAGAACGCCTTCGCCGTCTCGGAGGAATTCGCGGAGAAGAACAAGCTCAAGACCCTTTCGGATCTTGGTGGTTCGAAGCTGAGGGTGAAGATCGCGGCCGGTGACGAGTGCGAGGTGCGGCCCTTCTGCGCACCGGGTCTGAAGAAGACCTACGGCATCGACGTGGCGGGCATCGACCCCAAGGGTGTCGGCACTCCGCAGGCCAAGCAGTCCGTCAAGGACGGTGAGAACGAGATGGTCCTCACCTACACCACCGACGGCACGCTCGCGGGCTACGGACTGGTGGTCCTGGAGGACGACAAGAAGCTGCAGAACGCGGACAACGTCCTTCCGGTCGTCAATGCGAAGGACGCCGGCAGTCAGGAGATCGCCGATGTCCTCGCGAAGCTCACCAAGGCGCTGACCACGGAGGATCTCGCCGAGATGAACCGCAAGGTGGACGGGGAACGCGCCAAGCCCAAGGACGTCGCGAAGGCATATCTGGAGTCGGAAGGGCTTCTGAGGAAGTAACCGGCGGGCGGCCCGGCGTTCTCGCCAAGAGATTTGCCGGGCCGACACCCCATTCACGCGCTACGCACGGTAAATTTCGGGCCATGCCACGAGGACGCCACCGCCATTCCCCTCCCCTGCACAAGCTGCTGCCTCCTTCGGCAGTCGCCGCAGCGTCGGTTCTGTGCGCCTTGGGCGCGTGGTTCGTCGGCAACGCTGTCGTGCTGCGCGTGCTCGTCGCCGCAGCGGCCGCCGCCGCCGTCACCGGCGCCGTACTCATGCGCAGTTGGGACCGCGAGGCCGGCCGCAAGGTCGCCGAGCTGACGCGTGGTCGCGCCGGCGACCAGTGGAAGGCGGAGGAGCGGATCGCCGAGCTCGAGGCGGACGTGGAGGAGTCCCGCGAGCTGCGCCTCAAGCTCGACGCGAAGCTCCGCGCCAAGCGGATCGAGCTCGCCGCGCTGCGCAACGAGCACGCGTCGCTGCTGCGGCGCTACGCCACCGCCGAGACGGAGCGGGCCAGCGCCCTGGAGGGCCGCAGGCAGCTCGCGATCGAGGGCGCCGCACCGGCGAGGGAGCTGCTGCCCGCCGGATCCACGCCGACGCCGGCGACGTTTCTGCGCGCCGCCAAGGCGCTGGAGGAGCTGTCGCGCAACGCCGCGGCCCAGGAGGCCGGGCGCATCGCCGAGGAAGCCCGTCGCCGGGACATCGCGGAGCGCGCCCAGGAGGCGGACGAGCCGCAGGGGAAGCACGCGGCGGGCGGCGCGGCCGAGCAGCGTGTGCGCCCGCCGTCCGACCTTCCTGCCCGTCCCGTCCCGGCCGCTGCGGCGATCGCGCCTTACGGTGCCCGGCGGTCCCGGGTGAAGCGGCCCGAGGGCGGCTTCGACTTCTTCGGCACGGCGGGCGGCACTGCCGCCGGCACCGCGGCCGGCACCGCGGCCGGCACCGATGCCCCGACGGCCGGCACCGGCGGCAGCGAGGCCACCGCGGCGGGAACCGGTTCCATGAGGGCGATCGAGGCACCCGGCACCAAGAGGGCGATCGAGGCCGTGCAGCACGAGGACCTCGCCGACGTGGTGGGCGAGGAGGCCCTCGCCGCGCAGCGCGTGATCGGCCCCCGCGCGGTCGGCAAGGTCATCGATCTGACCGCGCACGACGAGACGGAGCAGCTGGACGTCGCCGAGCTGCGCAACGCGGTGTCGTAGAGCCGGCGCACCGGAGCAGGGGCTCTCCGCAGCCGCGGAGCGGCCGGGTCGTGCCGGCCGCGCCCCCTGGGTTCCGTCGTGCCCCGCCGAGGTGCGCCGGGGGTTGCTCCGTGCCGTCGAGCGGCCGGTCCGCGTGCGCGCCGCCGCGTGTTCGCCGGTCTCATGAGGGGCCGGCCGGCGTCGGTGCCGTACAGCGCCCGACGCCTCGCCCTGCCGGTGGTCCGGCCTACTTGTCGATGTCGCCGACGACGAAGAACAGCGACCCGAGGATAGCGACCATGTCGGCGACCAGCGTCCCCGGCAGCAGCACGGTCAGCGCCTGGATGTTGTTGTACGACGCCGAGCGGAGCTTGAGCCGGTACGGCGTCTTCTCGCCCTTGGAGACCAGGTAGTAGCCGTTGATGCCGAGCGGGTTCTCGGTCCAGGCGTAGGTGTGGCCCTCGGGGGCCTTGAGGACCTTCGGCAGCCGCTGGTTGATCGGACCGGGCGGCAGCTCCGCGATGCGGTCGAGGCAGGCGTCCGCCAGCTCCAGCGCGTTGTGCGTCTGGTCCAGCAGCACCTCGAAGCGGGCCAGGCAGTCGCCCTCCTGCCGGGTCACCACCTTGAGGGTGTCCCGCAGCTCCCCGTACGCGAGGTAGGGCTCGTCACGGCGCAGGTCGAAGTCGACGCCGGAGGCGCGGGCGATGGGGCCGCTGACCCCGTACGCGTGGACGGCCTCCGGGGAGAGCACGCCCACGTCCCGGGTCCGGCCACGGAAGATCTCGTTGCCGAGGACGAGGCGGTCGTACACGTCCATCCGCGAACGGACGTCGGCGATCACCCGGCGTGCCCGGCCCAGCCAGCCGGCGGGGAGGTCCTCCTTGAGGCCGCCCACCCGGTTGAACATGTAGTGCATCCGGCCGCCGGAGATCTCCTCCATCACCGTCTGCAGCTCCTCGCGCTCCCGGAACGCGTGGAAGACGGGGGTGATCCCGCCCAGCTCCAGCGGGTAGGAGCCGAGGAACATCAGGTGGTTGAGGACCCGGTTCAGCTCGGCGAGGAGCGTACGGCACCACACCGCGCGCTCCGGTACCTCCATGCCGAGCATCCGCTCGACGGCCATGACGACACCGAGCTCGTTGGAGAACGCGGAGAGCCAGTCGTGCCGGTTCGCCAGCACCACGATCTGCCGGTAGTCACGGGCCTCGAAAAGCTTCTCCGCGCCGCGGTGCATGTACCCGACGACGGGCTCCGCCTGCCGGATGCGCTCGCCGTCCAGCACCAGGCGGAGACGGAGCACACCGTGCGTGGAGGGGTGCTGGGGTCCGATGTTGAGCACCATGTCGGTGCTCTCCGCCGCGCCGCCGATGCCGACCGTCGTCTCCGTCATGCGCCCAGTCTCTCAGAGCCGGTCACACCCGTTGCATGAGCCAGGTGAAGTCCCCCAGGCCGCCCCGGGCGGTCAGTTCCGCCGCCTCACCGGCCCGGGCGAGCGCGCGGACGTAGCCCGCAGGGTCGGACGACGCCAGGGCGAGCGGCGGCCGCTCCCCGCTCACGCCCAGCCGTCGCAGCGCCTCCCGCTGGCTCACCAGCTCGGCCCCGGGCCCGGCGCACGCGTCGAGCGCCACATGGGCCGTGAGGTCGCAGCTCCCGTCGGGCACGGGGCGTACCTCGTGGCCGTCGCGGAAGCCCGTCAGCGTCCCGTACGGCGGGCGGGCGCCGACTGTGTGCGCGTAGTCGACGGCGACGGCGAGGCCCGCGCCCAGGGCGCCCACCGCCGCCCGCCACGCCTCGTCCCTGGGCGCGCCGATCTCGGCGCGGGTGCCGGGTCCGGTCAGCGGCCACCAGCGGGCGAGCCATGCGGCGTCCGCGCCGTTGACCTTCTCGCCGAGGCGTTCCTCGCCGTCCTCGCGGACCAGCACGCGGCGGACCTCACCGTCCGCGTCGGCCTCGGCCACGTCGACGGGGACGTTGTCGAGCCATTCGTTCGCGAACAGCAGCCCGCCGAGTCCCGTGGGGATCTCGGCGGTCCACTCGATGCGCGGGTCGAGGCCCGCCGGCCGGTCCGCCCGTTCGACGCCGTAGGCGCGGACCGGATACCCCGGCGGCAGGGCGGCGAGGACACCCGTCAGCAGCTCGCCCCGGCCCGCCCCGACGTCGATCAGGGCCGGCTCGTCGAGCCCCAGCGACTGTGCGGTGCGGGTCAGCAGCCGGGCGACGGCGGCGGCGAACAACGGCGAGGCGTGGACCGAGGTACGGAAATGCCCGGCCGGTCCCTCCGGCCGCAGATAGAACCCCCGGGGCCCGTACAGCGCGGCCTCCGCGGCGGCCCGCCAGCCGCGCCACCCGCCCGTCTCATACGTCACGGGCACCAGTCTCCACCTTGCGGAGTACGCCTCCGCCCATCGGATCGCCCCTCCGGTTGACCCCTGCACCTATCCGGCTTCCCTACTCTGGGTTACGTGCAGCGCCTCTACGACTTCATCCGCAGACACCCGACGGGCATCGACACCTTCTGGGCTGTCATGCTCCTCGGGTTCTCCTCGTTGTGGGTGGTCCAGGAGCCGGAGGGGGCCGCGGACACGCTGGCCGCCGTGGTCGTCGTGCTGGCCCTGTGCCTGGTGGTGGCGCTGCGCCGCCGGATGCCCGAGCACATGGTGGTCCTGACCGCGGTGGTCGGGGTCGGCCAGCTCGTGTTCGACGTCCACGTGAACCCGGCGGACTTCGCGATGCTGGTCATCATCTACACCGTCGCGTCGACGGGCGGGCCGCGGTGGGCGTCCCGGCTGGCCCTGACCGGTGGTCTGCTCGCCGCCTCGCTGTCGCAGATCCGCTGGCCCTCGGAGGGGGAGTCGACCCTCAGCAGGGTCTTCATCACCGTGATCATGAGCCTGCCGTTCGTGCTGGCCTGGGTGCTCGGCGACTCGATACGCACCCGGCGCGCCTACTTCGACCAGCTGGAGGAGCGCGCCACCCGGCTCGAGAAGGAACGCGAGGCGCAGGCCAAGGTCGCGGTGGCGGCCGAGCGGGCCAGGATCGCCCGCGAACTGCACGACGTTGTCGCCCACAACGTGTCCGTCATGGTCGTGCAGGCCGACGGCGCCGCCTACGTCCTGGACGCCGCACCCGACCAGGCCAAACAAGCCCTGGAGACCATCTCGGGCACCGGCCGCCAGGCGCTCGCCGAGATGCGCCGCCTGCTCGGCGTGCTGCGCACCGGCGACGGACCGGAGAGCGGCGAGTACGTGCCCCAGCCCGACGTGCAGCAGATCGAGGACCTGGTCGAGCATGTGCGCGGCGCGGGCCTGACCGTGGACTTCAAGATCGAGGGAACGCCCCGGCCGCTCCCGAGCGGTGTGGAGCTCACCGCCTACCGGATCGTGCAGGAAGCGCTCACCAACACCCGTAAGCACGGCGGTCCGGAGGCCGGCGCCAGCGTCCGCCTCGTGTACTTCGACGACGGCCTCGGGCTGCTCGTCGAGGACGACGGCCGGGGCTCCTCGCACGAGCTGTACGAGGACGGGGGCGCGGACGGGCGCGGCCACGGTCTCATCGGGATGCGCGAACGCGTCGGTATGGTCGGCGGCACGCTGGACGCCGGGCCGCGGCCGGGCGGAGGCTTCCGGATCAGCGCACTGCTGCCCCTCAAGCCCGCCCACTAGAGCCACCAGAGCACCAGAGCCACCAGACACCTAGGGACGGAACCCACATGTCCATCCGCGTGATGCTCGTCGACGACCAGGTGCTGCTGCGCACCGGCTTCCGCATGGTCCTCGCCGCCCAGCCCGACATGGACGTCGTCGCCGAGGCGGGGGACGGCGCGGAGGCGATCGAGACCCTGCGGTCCACGGCCGTGGACGTGGTGCTCATGGACGTCCGCATGCCGCGGCTGGACGGGGTGGAGGCGACACGGCGCATCTGCGAGGAGCCCGGCGCCCCGAAGGTGCTGATCCTGACCACCTTCGACCTCGACGAGTACGCCTTCTCCGGGCTGAAGGCCGGCGCCAGCGGCTTCATGCTGAAGGACGTGCCGCCCGCCGAACTGCTCGGCGCGATCCGCTCAGTGCACAGCGGCGACGCGGTCGTGGCGCCGTCGACCACGCGGCGGCTGCTGGACCGCTTCTCCCCCTTGCTGCCGAGCGCGGGCCCGGAACCCCGCCGGAAGGAGCTGGAGAAGCTCACCGAGCGGGAGCGCGAGGTGATGCTGCTCGTCGCCCAGGGACTGTCGAACGGCGAGATCGCGGCCCGGCTGGTCCTCTCCGAGGCAACGGTCAAGACGCACGTCGGCCGCATCCTCACCAAGCTCGGCCTGCGCGACCGCGTGCAGGTGGTGGTGCTCGCCTACGAGACCGGCCTGGTCCGGGCGGGCGGCGGCAACGGCTGAGCCCGGGCAGCCGGGCGGCAGCCGCTCGGTCAGCGCAGCACCGTCTCCAGGAAGTCGCTCCCGAGACGTGCGACGGCGGCCACGTCCAGCTGGTGGAGCACGTAGCGGCCGCGCCGGCGGGTCGAGATCAGCTCCGCCTTCTTCAGCACGGCCAGGTGACGGGAGACCTCAGGCGCGGTGATGCCGAGGGCGTCGGCGAGCTCGCTCGTCGTGTACGTGGCCCGGCCGAGGTTGCGGCACATCCGCATCCGCATGGGATGGGCGAGGGCGTCCATGCGCCGCTTCAGCAGCTCGACGGAGGCGGCGCCCGGCAGTTCCGGCGCGCCGATCGGGTACTGGATCACCGGCTGCCATCCCGGCGCGTGCACCACCATCAGATGGGGCCAGCCGAAACTGGACGGCAGCAGCGTGAGCCCGGCGCCGACCGCGGGGTCGGTGGCGGTGGTCCGTCCGTCCGCCAGCTTGTCGGCGCTGATCCTGGTGCCGCCCTCGTCGAGCGTCAGCGCCGGGGAGACGGCGCGCAGCGCCTCCGTGAGGCCCTTGCGGCGCAGCAGTTCGCTCTTGTGGCGGGCGTCGGCGGCGAGCTGCACCGACACACGCCGCCAGGTGTCGGCGAAGAAGGCTTCCTCGCAGTCCTCGAAGAGCCGCCGCAGCCACGCGCGCACGGACGCCGGATCGGTCAGCAGCCGCCGGGTGAAGTCGAGCTGGCGCGGCCCGCGGTTGGCCGCCAGGTCGAGCGCGTGCTCGCGCCGGGCGGGGTCGACGAGCGGGGAGGGGGCGCCGGCCGAGTACGTCGTGGCGCAGGTGAACTCCAGCGCGGAGGACACGAACCGCTCGTCGTTGAGCCGGTCGAGCAGGTCGAGCTCTTCCTTGAGGCTCGTGACGCCGACACGTCGCGGGTCCACCGGCAGTCCGGCGAACGGGATGAAGATGTCGGAGAACGTCGACCGCCACAGGAAGTCCGCCTCGTGCAGCCGGTCGGCGAGGTCGGGCTTGAGCCCGGCGGCCGTCGCCGTCGCCCAGCCGTGCAGCCCGGGGTGGTGCCCCGGCTCGTGCAGGGCATGGAGGGCCACGCCCAGCTCGGCGAGGGGGGATATGTCGAAGACGATGCGTTCCGGGGGTAGCCCCGTGATGTCGATGCTCACGCTCACTCCTCCATGGTGAGGGCGGCGTGGACCGGCACGACCACGTTTGACGTGCCTCGTCAATCGACGCGACGCGGGCCGCGCGGCGGGCGCAGCGTGAGGTCATGAACGCGATGCAGCAGCACATGATCGACGTGTACCGGGCCGCGCAGAGGGGCGAGACGCCACCGCCGCGCCCGGGCGACCTGGACGTCCGGACGGTCCGCGAGGCCTGGACGTACCGCCGCTTCCGCGCCGTGCTCGCGGGCCGCCCCGGCGACGGGCCCGCGGCGGCGCCCGGAAACTAGTTCCCGGGCGCGGCGGGCGCGGGCAGGTACAGGCGGCGTACGAACTCCGAGGCCGCCGCGGCCACGTCCTGCTCCGTCCACTCCAGCCCTTCGGCCGAGACTGTCACCTCCGTGACCGAGACGCCCGGCGGGCAGCCCTCCGAGAACCACCGCCGGAAGAGCGTCACGCCCGTCTCCTCCGACTGCGTGACCGCCGCCTCGTTCAGCAGGTCGGTCCCGTACGGCAGCCACACCTGGAACTGGTGCGTGTGCGGAACGGGCGGGTTGACGCGGGACCAGGGCACGCCGGAGTCGCGGAACGCACCGGTCAGCGCGGCCGCGACGACCTTCGCGTGGGCCACGTACGACGGCAGCCGCGGCAGCTCCCGCTCGAGACCGACCAGCGCCGACAGCGCCGCCGGGTACTGCTGGAACAGCAGCCCCCCGTACCGGTGCCGCCAGGCCCGCGCCTCGTCGATCAGCGCGGCCGGGCCGGCCAGCACCGCGCCGGAGATGCCGTCCAGGGACTTGTAGAACGACACGTACACGCTGTCCGCCAGCGAGGCGATCTCGTCGAGCGGACGGCCGAAGTGCGGGGCGCACTCCCACAGACGCGCGCCGTCGAAGTGCACCACCGCGTCACGTTCCCGCGCGGCGTCCACCACGGCCACCAGCTCGTCCCAGGCAGGCAGCACGAAACCGGCGTCCCGCAGGGGCAGCTCCAGCATCAGGGTGCCGAACGGCTCGTCGCAGTCGCGGACCTCGTCGGCCGTGGGCAGCCGCGGCGCGGTGGTCGGATGGACCGTGCGCAGGCCGCTCACCACGGAGAACGCGGAGCGTTCATGGACCTCCGGATGCGCCTGCGGATGCAGGGCGACCATGGCGTTCCCGGTGCGCCCGGCCCAGCACCGCATGGCCACCTGCTGCGCCATCGTCCCGGTCGGGAAGAATGCCGCGGCGGGGAACCCGAGCAGCGCGGCCGTCCGCCGCTCCAGCTCCTCGACGACCCCGCTGCCGTACACGTCGGTCCAGTCGTCCAGGTCGTACACCTCGCCCGCGGCCGCGGCCAGTGCCGCGAGGCGCTCCCCGATCCGCCGGTCGGCGGAGGCCCGCGCCAGCACGCGGTGCGACGCGCGCCACGCGGCGAGCCGTCGCTTTCTCCGGTCCCCTTCGTCCGCGCCCGGCTCGTCCGCGACGTGCTCGTCCATCTCCGGCCGGCTTTCGTCCAGCTCGCTTCCGTCCGGCGCGCTTCCGTCCCGCTCGCGCGTGTGCTGTTCGCTCGTTCCGCTCTTGTCCGTCACGGTCCGATCATCGCCCACAGCCTGTGGACAACCGCGGGGGTGCCGGAAACGCTGGCGTAGCATCGTGACGAGAAATCGTCCGGTACCCCCGCGGACTGGAACGGAAGGCACCGCCGCGTGAATGCCACAGCACCACAGGACCCGCTCGACCCGCGTGACCGTCCTGCCCGTCTGACCGTCGGAGTGGTCGGAGCGGGCCGGGTAGGACCCGCCCTTGCCGCGTCCCTGCAGCTCGCAGGACACCGGCCGGTCGCCGCGTCCGGAGTGTCCGACCAGTCCGTCCGCCGGGCCGCCGCCATGCTCCCCGACGTGCCCCTGGTACGGCCCGCCGATGTGCTCGCCCGCGCCGAGCTGGTGCTGTTGACCGTGCCCGACGACGCGCTGCCCGGCCTGGTCGAGGGCCTCGTCGAGACCGGTGCCGTACGGCCCGGACAGCTGCTCGTCCACACATCGGGCCGGTACGGCACCAAGGTGCTCGAACCCGCCCTGCGAGCCGGGGCGCTGCCGCTGGCCCTGCACCCCGCGATGACGTTCACCGGCACCTCGGTGGACGTGCAGCGGCTGGCCGGCTGCTCCTTCGGCGTGACGGCCCCCGAGGAGCTGCGGCTTGCCGCGGAGGCGCTGGTCATCGAGATGGGCGGCGAGCCCGAGTGGATCGAGGAGCGGAACCGCCCGCTCTACCACGCTGCCCTCGCCCTCGGCGCCAACCACCTCGTCACCCTCGTCGCCCAGTCCATGGAGTTGCTGCGCGCGGCGGGCGTCGCCGCCCCCGACCGGATGCTGGGCCCCCTCCTCGGCGCCGCCCTGGACAACGCCCTGCGCTCCGGCGACGCCGCCCTGACCGGGCCGGTCGCCCGCGGCGACGCCGGCACCGTCGCCGCCCATGTGGCCGAACTGCGCAAGCACGCACCCGCCGCCGTCGCCGGCTATCTCGCGATGGCGCGTACGACCGCCGACCGCGCCCTCGCGCACGGCATGCTGAAACCGGAGCTCGCGGAGGACCTGCTGGGCGTACTGGCCGAGGGAGACCTGTGATGAGCCGCCACGTGGAACTCGTACCGACCCGCGAGGACCTGCGGAACATCGTCGGACAGCGCGCCGTGCCCGGCCGTACCGCCGTCGTCATGACGATGGGAGCCCTGCACGAGGGCCACGCCACCCTGATCCGCGCCGCCCGGGAACGGGTCGGCCGCACGGGCCTCGTGATCGTCACCCTCTTCGTCAACCCGCTCCAGTTCGGCGCCGGCGAGGACCTGGACCGCTACCCGCGCACGCTCGACGCCGACCTCAGGACGGCCGACGAGGCAGGCGCCGACGTGGTGTTCGCGCCGTCCGTCGACGAGGTCTACCCCGGCGGCGAGCCGCAGGTCCGCATCACCGCCGGGCCCATGGGCGAGCGGCTCGAAGGCAGGACACGGCCCGGCCACTTCGACGGCATGCTGACCGTCGTCGCCAAACTGCTGCATCTCACCGGCCCGGACGTGGCGCTGTTCGGGCAGAAGGACGCCCAGCAGCTCGCCCTGATCCGCCGGATGGTCCGCGACCTGAACTTCCCCGTGGAGATCGTGGGCGTGCCCACGGTCCGCGAGGAGGACGGCCTCGCGCTCTCCAGCCGCAACCGCTACCTGTCCCCGGCCGAGCGGCACACCGCGCTCGCCCTCTCCGAGGCCCTGTTCGCGGCCCGCGACCGGCTCGCCGCCCAGCAGGCGCTGCACGCCAGGGCGGAGGCCGTACCGGCCGCGCCCGCCCGCGCCGCCGCGCTGTCCGCGCTGGGCGAGGCCCGCGCCGCGGCGGACGCGCACGCGGTCGCCCAGGCATGGCCCGCGATCGGCGCCGACGCGGTCCGCGCGGCCGCCCGGGCCGTACTGGACGAGGCCGCGCAGGCGAACCCGCCGCTGGTCCTGGACTACGTGGCCCTCGTCGACCCGGCCACCTTCGACGAGGTGGCGGACGACCACCGGGGCGAGGCGGTCCTGGCGGTCGCCGCGAAGGTCGGCTCGACCCGTCTCATCGACAACATCCCTCTCGACTTCGGGACCGCGCATCCCGGTGTCGCACCGGCCGCACAGCCGGCATCGACCGCCGGAGCCGCCCCGCCCGCATCGACCGCACACACCGAATCGACCGACGGAGCCGCCACGTGACCGGAATACGGCTGACTGCCCCCGCCCCCGGCTGGGCCGTCGAGGCAGACGTCGTCGTGGTCGGTTCCGGCGTCGCCGGCCTCACCGCGGCGCTGCGCTGCGCCGCGAGCGGCCTGGACACGGTCGTCGTGACCAAGGCCCGCCTCGACGACGGGTCCACCCGCTGGGCGCAGGGCGGCATCGCCGCGGCGCTCGGCGAGGGCGACACACCCGAGCAGCACCTGGACGACACCCTGGTCGCGGGCGCGGGTCTGTGCGACGAGGCGGCGGTGCGGGCCCTCGTCACCGAGGGCCCCGACGCCGTGCGCCGACTGATCGCCACCGGCGCGCTGTTCGACACCGACCCGGCGTCCGGCGAGATCGAACTGACCCGGGAGGGCGGCCACCACCGGCGCCGCATCGCGCACGCCGGCGGCGACGCGACCGGCGCGGAGATCTCCCGTGCCCTCGTCGACGCGGTCCGCGATCAGGGCCTGCGCACCGTCGAGAACGCCCTGGTCCTGGACCTGCTCACCGATGCCGACGGCCGCACCGCGGGCATCACCCTGCACGTGATGGGCGAAGGCCAGCACGACGGCGTCGGCGCGGTCCACGCCCCCACGGTGGTGCTGGCCACCGGTGGCATGGGCCAGATCTTCTCCGCGACCACCAACCCGGCCGTCTCCACCGGCGACGGTGTCGCTCTCGCCCTGCGCGCCGGCGCCGAGGTCTCCGACATCGAGTTCGTCCAGTTCCACCCGACCGTGCTCTTCCTCGGCGTGGACAGCGAGGGCCAGCAGCCGCTGGTCTCCGAGGCGGTACGCGGCGAGGGCGCCCACCTCGTCGACGCGGCCGGCACCCGTTTCATGGTCGGACAGCACGAGCTGGCCGAGCTCGCCCCCCGTGACATCGTCGCCAAGGGCATCATGCGCCGTATGCAGGAGCAGGGCGCCGCCCACATGTTCCTGGACGCCCGCCACTTCGGTGCCGAGATGTGGGAACAGCGCTTCCCCACCATCCTCGCCGCCTGCCGCGCCCACAGCTTCGACCCGGTGACCGAGCCGATCCCCGTCGCACCGGCCGCCCACTACGCGTCCGGCGGCGTACGGACCGACCTGCACGGCCGCACCACCGTGCCGGGCCTGTACGCGTGCGGCGAGGTCGCCTGCACCGGCGTCCACGGCGCGAACCGGCTGGCCTCGAACTCGCTGCTCGAAGGGCTCGTCTTCGCCGAGCGCATCGCCGCCGACATCGCCGACCGGCGCCCCTGGCCCACGGTCGCGCCCGCCGCGCCCCCGGAGCCGTCCCTGCTGCCGCTGATCGCGCCGGAGCAGCGTGCGGAGATCCAGCGGATCATGTCGCACGGCGCGGGTGTCCTCCGCTCCGCCGAGTCCCTCGCCGCCGCGGCAGCCTCGCTCGAAGCGGTGTACGCGAACGCCGTGCAGGACCGGGAGGGCTCCGGCAAGACCGCGGAACCGGGCGTCGAGTCGTGGGAGACCTCGAACCTGCTCTGTGTCGCCCGGGTGCTGACCGCCGCCGCGCTGGAGCGTGAGGAGACCCGCGGGTGCCACTGGCGGGAGGACCGGCCCGAGCGGGACGACGCCGAGTGGCGCCGCCATCTCGTCGTACGGATCGAGCCCGACCGCCGCCTCGTCGTCAGCCGCACCGGCAGCACCGCCTTCCCGCCCATCGATATCTTGTCCGTCCCCGACGCCCCCAGGGAGCCGTAACCGTGAGCACGCCCGATGAACGTCCGAGCCCCGTGGACGTACCGCTGATCCAGATCGGCGCCCCGGCCGGCGGTGGCTGCGGAGACGACTGCGGCTGCGCCGAAGAGGCGTACGAGTGCGGTCTCGACCCCGCCCTCGCCACGCTCCTCGCCGAGGCCGGGCTCGACCCCGTCCAGGTCGAGGACATCGCGCACCTCGCCATCGAGGAGGACCTCGACGGCGGTGTCGACGTGACCAGCGTGGCGACCGTCCCGCAGGACGCCGTCGCCACCGGCGACTTCACCGCCCGCGAGAACGGCACCGTCGCCGGTCTGCGGGTCGCGGAGGCGATCCTGTCGATCGTCTGCACGAGCGAGTTCGAGGTGGAGCGGCACGTCGAGGACGGCGACCGCATCGAGGCGGGCCAGCAACTGCTCTCCGTCACCGCCGGCACCCGTGACCTGCTCACCGGCGAACGCAGCGCCCTCAACATCCTCTGTCGGCTCTCCGGCATCGCGACCGCCACGCGCGCCTGGGCCGACGTCCTCGAGGGCACCGGGGCGAAGGTCCGCGACACCCGCAAGACCACGCCCGGCCTGCGGGCCCTGGAGAAGTACGCGGTGCGCTGCGGCGGCGGCGTCAACCACCGCATGTCGCTGTCCGACGCGGCCCTGGTCAAGGACAACCACGTGATCGCGGCGGGCGGGGTGGCCGAGGCGTTCAAGGCCGTCCGGGACCGCTTCCCCGACCTGCCGATCGAGGTCGAGGTCGACACCCTCCAGCAGGTCCGCGAGGTCCTGGACGCGGGGGCCGACCTGATCCTGCTCGACAACTTCACCCCGGCCGAGACCGCGGAGGCCGTCACGCTCGTCGCCGGCCGCGCGATGCTCGAGTCCTCCGGCCGTCTCGCGCTCGACAACGCCCGCGCGTACGCCGAGACGGGCGTCGACTACCTCGCCGTGGGCGCGCTCACCCACTCCTCCCCGATCCTCGACATCGGCCTCGACCTCCGCGAGGTCGAAGGCTGATGCTGCTCACCATCGACGTCGGCAACACCCACACCGTCCTGGGTCTCTTCGACGGCGAGGAGATCGTCGAGCACTGGCGCATCTCCACCGACTCGCGCCGCACCGCGGACGAGCTGGCCGTCCTGTTGCAGGGCCTGATGGGCATGCACCCGCTGCTCGGCGAGGAACTCGGCGACGGCATCGAGGGCATCGCGATCTGCTCCACGGTCCCCTCCGTGCTGCACGAGCTCCGCGAGGTCACCCGCCGCTACTACGGCGACGTCCCGGCCGTCCTCGTCGAACCCGGCATCAAGACCGGCGTGCCGATCCTGATGGACAACCCCAAGGAGGTCGGCGCGGACCGCATCATCAACGCGGTCGCCGCGGTCGATCTGTACGGGGGACCGGCGATCGTCGTCGACTTCGGCACCGCCACGACGTTCGACGCGGTCAGCGCGCGCGGCGAGTACGCGGGCGGTGTGATCGCCCCCGGCATCGAGATCTCCGTCGAAGCCCTCGGCGTCAAGGGCGCCCAGCTGCGCAAGATCGAGCTCGCCCGGCCGCGGAGCGTGATCGGCAAGAACACCGTCGAGGCGATGCAGTCCGGCATCGTCTACGGCTTCGCCGGCCAGGTGGACGGCGTGGTCCAGCGCATGAAGCGCGAGCTGACCGAGGACCCGGACGACGTGACGGTGATCGCGACGGGCGGTCTGGCGCCGATGGTGCTCGGCGAGGCGGCGGCGATCGACGAGCACGAGCCGTGGCTGACGCTGATCGGGCTCCGCCTGGTGTACGAGCGCAACGTCTCCCGCCTCTGACGCCTCCCGACGTCGCCCCACGGGGCCGCGGCGTGCCCTGCGGCCCCAGGCCCCGGCCCTCGGAGGGGCCCGGTCCTCGGGCGGGCCCGGTCCCGTGGGCCTCTCGGGCATGGCCCAGTTCGTGTTCGCGTGGCGTCCGGGTGCCGCTCCGGGGTTCGGGGCGGAGCCCCGACGGGACCGGCGAGTTCCAGCCCCGCCGGCGTTTGAGGCGCGGGGGTGCGGGGGCGGAGCCCCCGGAGGTGGGGCCCGGGGCCTGCCCCGGTTCCGGGAAGGGGCGGGGAGGGGGAAAGGCTCCGACGCCTGACGGCCACCCCGCCCCACCCGCCCGGCAGGGGCGACACGCCACCGCCGAGACGCTAAGCGGATTTTGGACAAATGGGGCGTATTGTCGGGACATGCCCACGCCATACGGATCCCGTGGCGGCATGGCGTTCGGTGCGGACGAGCTGCGTGTGCTCCGACGCGCCCTTGCCGTCGCCCTTCACCCCGTCCCCCTGGCCGACGACGACGTCCGCGAGTGCTTGCAGCTGGCCGACTCCGTGGACGAGGCGGTTCGCGAGGCAGGCCGGCTGCGTGCGTTCCTCCTCGCCGAGCTCGCCCGCTACCGTGACGCCCTGCCCGGTGCGGCCACCGGCTACCTGGAGCTGCTCCAGGACGCCCTTGCCGCCGGCTACGACCCCCGACCGGACGATCTGGCGGCTCTGCGCGCCCTGCGCGGCAATCCGGCCGCCGCGGCCGTGCTGCGCCGCTGCCAGGCGTTGGTGGAGCAGTCGGTGCGCAGCCGGCTCGCGGGGCGGGCCATCCCCGTTCCTGCACCCGCCCAGGCGCCGACGCCCGAGGCCGCACCCCGCCGCGCCCGGCTGCTCGCGCTTCCCGGCGGCCGTGCCGCCGACGCGCCGAAGCCCGCGCCGAAGCCCAAGCCCGAGCCGCAGCCGAAACCGGACGAGCGCCCGGTGCCGAAGCCCTCGGAAGTGTTCCCGCCACGCCGTAAGCCCGTGCCCCCGCCGGAGCAGTGGGCCGTCGGCTAGTTACCCTGGACGGCATGGACTACGTTTCCGCGCTTGTTCCCCCCGTGGTGATGGCCGTCTTCTTCGTCGGCCTGGTCGTGACGATCGTCAAGAGCCAGGGCGGCCCGAACAAGGCCAAGGAGGACGCCGCCGTGGACGCGGCGCTGGCCCGTGCGGAGTCCGGCCCCCAGGCCGGGCGCGACAACTGACCGCCGTCCCCGACGGCGTGGGACGTACGGCGGAATCCCCGCCGTACGTCCTTTTTGTTACGTCAATAGTCGTTTGATCGCCGATCTCCCACTATGGTGGCGATGTGCCCCGCCAATTGGGAGAGCTCGAAGACGCCGTCATGACACGGATCTGGCAATGGAACCGGCCGGTGACGGTCAGGGAAGTCCTGGAAGACCTGCAGCAGGAACGGTCCATCGCCTACACCACCGTCATGACGGTAATGGACAATCTCCATCAGAAGGGCTGGGTCCGCAGGGAAGTCGAGGGCCGGGCCTATCGATATACGGCGGTCTCCACCCGTGCCGCGTACTCGGCCGCACTGATGAACGAAGCCTGGTCCAAGAGTGACAACCCCGCGGCGGCCCTTGTCGCCTTCTTCGGCATGATGTCCCCGGAGCAGCGCGAGGCGTTGCAAGCCGCTGTGCGCCTGGTTCAGGGCAGCGGGCCCGGCGAGGACCCGGGGGCGGCGGAGCGATAGCGTCGGGCCATGCCTTATGCCGCAGCAAATGCCTTCACCGTCCGGCGGGCGAGGACGGGTGATGTGCCGGACGTCCGCCGGCTCGTGGATCCGTACGTCGGCGAAGGCATCCTGCTCGACAAAGCGACGGTGACCCTTTACGAAGCCATCCAGGAGTTCTGGGTCGCCGAACGCGACGAGGACGGCCTGGTTGTCGGGTGCGGCGCCCTCCACGTCATGTGGGAGGACCTCGCGGAAGTGCGCACTCTCGCCGTGGACCCCGCCTTCAAGGGGCACGGCATCGGGCACCTGGTTCTCGAGAAGCTCGTGGCCACGGCACGCAGGCTGGGTGTGCGCAGGGTTTTCTGCCTCACCTTCGAAGTGGACTTCTTCTCCCGGCACGGCTTCGTCGAGATCGGAGAGACTCAGACACCGGTGGACACCGATGTCTACGCGGAGCTGCTGCGTTCCTATGACGAGGGCGTCGCCGAGTTCCTCGGGCTCGAACGAGTGAAGCCGAACACCTTGGGCAACAGCCGGATGCTTCTGCACCTGTGATCGCCGCAAGCGCCCGATCCCTATGTCCGAATCGCGCACGTTTCCCGTGTTCTCGCGGTTCTGAACCTCTGTCGAGGGTTTGTGTTTTCCAGGGAAAAGCGGTTTCCTTTCCGCGTACTGCATTTTCGATGAAAGGAAATCCGGTGGCACAGAAGGTTCAGGTCCTTCTTGTCGACGACCTCGACGGCGGCGAGGCGGACGAGACGGTGACGTTCGCTCTGGACGGCAAGACCTATGAGATCGACCTCACCACCGCCAATGCGGACAAGCTCCGGACCCTGCTCGAGCCTTACGCGAAGAGCGGCCGGCGCACCGGTGGCCGGGCCTCGACCGGCCGGGGCAAGGGCCGCGCGGCGGCGGGCGGCAACAAGGACACCGCCGAAATCCGCGCCTGGGCGAAGGCGAACGGCTTTGAAGTCAATGACCGGGGCCGTGTCCCCGCGACGGTCCGTGAGGCTTACGAGAAGGCCAACGGCTGACCTCGCGTCTTTCGCGCATTCGTACGCGCCGTACGTGTCAGCCGGGCGCGGTGGCACTCCGTGGCCGCCGTGTCCACGAGCCGTACGAGATCGGGGGCACCCCCACTGTCCCCGAGTCCGGTGAGAGCCGGCAGCTGTAAGCGCCCTGCCACAGGGGGCCGCAGCCACACAGCGGCTCCCTGGGGGGCGCAGCGCCCGGGCGGCGGCGGGGCGGTCATCGCTCCGCCCGTGCCGAGGGCGGTCAGGTCGAGATCGACTCCGCGCCATTCCAGCCAGTCGAGCAGCCCTGGCAGCTCCTCCGCGCTTCCCGCGGCCACCAGCAGCCGCACTCTCGGCCCGTCGAGGGCCACGGGCCCGGTACGGGCCCCGCGGCGCAGCACCGCCGTCCCGGCGTCCGCCGGCAGCTCCAGCACGTCGAAGCGGGCCCCGGTCGCCAGCCGCACCGGACTGCCGTCCGTCGCGTCCCAGCCGAACTCCCTGCGGTACCACTGCGCGGCGCAGCCCTCGGAGGGCGCGCGGGGGGACGGCACGGTGAAGGACATGCCACGGGAACTCCGAATCCGCTCGGTGGGTTACGGAGGGTGTGGTTTCCGTTGCGGCGGGTAACGAAATCGGGGGCGTGCGAACGGGTCGAACGGCGCAAGGTTGTTCGCCCGTAGCTGAGGGACGGGGGGCCTGCCGCATGGAGTGTCAGTGCCGGCGGGTAAGACATCCCTAGTGGGGAGGGGCGACACGCTCGCAGGTCAGTCTCACGTTCGCCATCGGCGTAGTGGTGGTGGGGGTAACTGCCTGGCCTGCGGGAACATCGTCTCGCACCATCGGGTTGGAGCAGTTGTCGGCGTTCAGGGGTCAGGAGGCCACAGACGGGTGTCGGCAGTTGGAATGAGCGGTCCCCGCTTGCGGGACTAAGCTGCGGAAGGACAGGGAGGGGACCGACCCCTTACTGCCTGACCGCTCTGAGGAGCGATTAACGATGTTCGAGAGGTTCACCGACCGCGCGCGGCGGGTTGTCGTCCTGGCTCAGGAAGAAGCCCGGATGCTCAACCACAACTACATCGGCACCGAGCACATCCTCCTGGGCCTTATCCACGAGGGTGAGGGTGTCGCCGCTAAGGCCCTGGAGAGCCTCGGGATTTCGCTCGAGGCGGTCCGCCAGCAGGTGGAGGAGATCATCGGCCAGGGCCAGCAGGCCCCGTCCGGGCACATCCCCTTCACGCCCCGTGCCAAGAAGGTCCTGGAGCTGTCGCTCCGCGAGGCGCTTCAGCTGGGCCACAACTACATCGGCACCGAGCACATCCTGCTCGGCCTGATCCGCGAGGGCGAGGGCGTCGCCGCCCAGGTCCTCGTGAAGCTGGGCGCCGATCTCAACCGGGTGCGGCAGCAGGTCATCCAGCTGCTCTCCGGATACCAGGGCAAGGAAGCCGCCACGGCAGGCGGCCCGGCCGAGGGCACGCCCTCGACCTCCCTCGTCCTCGACCAGTTCGGCCGGAACCTCACCCAGGCCGCTCGTGAGTCCAAGCTCGACCCGGTCATCGGGCGCGAGAAGGAGATCGAGCGGGTCATGCAGGTGCTGTCCCGCCGCACCAAGAACAACCCGGTCCTCATCGGCGAGCCCGGCGTCGGCAAGACGGCGGTCGTCGAGGGCCTGGCGCAGGCCATCGTCAAGGGCGAGGTGCCCGAGACCCTCAAGGACAAGCACCTCTACACCCTCGACCTCGGCGCGCTGGTCGCCGGCTCCCGCTACCGCGGTGACTTCGAGGAGCGCCTGAAGAAGGTCCTCAAGGAGATCCGCACCCGCGGCGACATCATCCTGTTCATCGACGAGCTCCACACCCTGGTGGGTGCGGGCGCCGCCGAGGGCGCGATCGACGCCGCGAGCATCCTCAAGCCCATGCTGGCGCGAGGCGAGCTGCAGACGATCGGTGCCACCACGCTCGACGAGTACCGCAAGCACCTGGAGAAGGATGCCGCGCTCGAGCGCCGCTTCCAGCCCATCCAGGTCGCGGAGCCGTCGCTGCCGCACACCATCGAGATCCTCAAGGGCCTGCGCGACCGCTACGAGGCCCACCACCGGGTCTCCATCACGGACGAGGCGCTGGTCCAGGCCGCCACCCTGGCCGACCGGTACATCTCGGACCGCTTCCTGCCGGACAAGGCGATCGACCTGATCGACGAGGCCGGATCCCGGATGCGCATCCGCCGGATGACCGCGCCGCCGGACCTGCGCGAGTTCGACGAGAAGATCGCCGGTGTCCGCCGTGACAAGGAGTCCGCGATCGACTCCCAGGACTTCGAGAAGGCGGCCTCTCTCCGCGACAAGGAGAAGCAGCTGCTGGCGGCGAAGGCCAAGCGGGAGAAGGAGTGGAAGGCCGGCGACATGGACGTCGTCGCCGAGGTCGACGGCGAGCTGATCGCCGAGGTCCTCGCGACCGCCACTGGCATCCCGGTCTTCAAGCTGACCGAGGAGGAGTCCTCGCGTCTGCTGCGCATGGAGGACGAGCTCCACAAGCGCGTCATCGGGCAGAAGGACGCCATCAAGGCCCTCTCGCAGGCCATCCGCCGTACGCGAGCCGGTCTGAAGGACCCGAAGCGCCCCGGTGGCTCGTTCATCTTCGCCGGCCCGTCCGGTGTCGGTAAGACCGAGCTCTCCAAGACGCTCGCCGAATTCCTCTTCGGCGACGAGGACGCGCTGATCTCCCTCGACATGTCGGAGTTCAGCGAGAAGCACACGGTTTCCCGTCTCTTCGGTTCGCCCCCCGGATACGTGGGCTACGAAGAGGGCGGACAGCTCACCGAGAAGGTGCGCCGCAAGCCGTTCTCCGTCGTCCTCTTCGACGAGGTCGAGAAGGCCCACCCCGATATCTTCAATTCCCTTCTGCAGATCCTGGAGGACGGTCGTCTGACCGACTCCCAGGGCCGCGTCGTGGACTTCAAGAACACGGTCATCATCATGACGACCAACCTCGGGACCCGGGACATCTCCAAGGGCTTCAACCTGGGCTTCGCCGCCCAAGGCGACGTCAAGACCGGATACGAGCGGATGAAGGCGAAGGTCAACGACGAGCTGAAGCAGCACTTCCGGCCGGAGTTCCTCAACCGTGTCGACGACACGGTCGTCTTCCACCAGCTCACCGAGGAAGACATCATCCAGATCGTCGACCTCATGATCGCCAAGGTGGACGAGCGCCTCAAGGACCGTGACATGGGCATCGAGCTCAGCTCCACGGCCAAGTCGCTCCTCGCGAAGAAGGGCTACGACCCGGTCCTGGGCGCCCGGCCGCTGCGCCGTACGATCCAGCGCGAGATCGAGGACATCCTGTCGGAGAAGATCCTCTTCGGCGAGCTGCGCCCCGGTCACATCGTGGTCGTGGACAGCGAGGGCGAGGGTGAGGAGAAGAAGTTCACCTTCCGCGGCGAGGAGAAGTCGGCTCTGCCGGACGTCCCGCCGATCGAGCAGGCGGCCGGCGGCAGCGGACCGAACCTGTCGAAGGACGCGTGACGGCCCTGCGGGCCGAGTGATGTGACGGGGCCGGCCCCGGACCCATGAGGGGATGCCGTTGGCTAATCCGGGGCCGGGCGTGACGTCGGCCTTCAAAACCTGGTTGTGGTCTTGAAGGCCGACGTTGTCGTTTGGGGAGGGTGTCGATGTCGATGCAGCCGGAGGAGCCGGGGGATGTTCCGGCGGAGACGGTGCGGGTGGCTCGGGCGGCATTCCCGAAGGGGAGTCTGGCGATCCGGCTCCGGGACGAGCTGGGGGTGCTGTTCACCGATGAGCAGTTCGCCGGTCTGTTCCCGGCCCGGGGGAAGCCCGCGGTGTCGCCGGGCCGGCTGGCGCTGGTGTCGGTGCTCCAGTTCGCCGAGGGCCTGCCCGACCGGCAGGCGGCCTTGGCGGTGCGGGCCCGGATCGATTGGAAGTACGCCCTGGGCCTGGAACTGACCGATGCGGGGTTCGACTACTCCGTGCTGTGCGAGTTCCGTGCCCGGCTGGTCGAGGCCGAGGCCGGGCAAATGGTCTTCGACCGGGTCCTGGACGCCGCCCGGCAGGCGGGTGTGCTGAAGCCGCCGGGGCGAGCGCGGACGGACTCCACGCATGTGCTGGCCGCGATCCGGTCGCTGAACCGGCTGGAGTTCGTCATCGAGACACTGCGGGCGGCGCTCAACGCGGTCGCGGCAGCCGCCCCTGAGTGGCTGACCGGCCATGCCGATCCGGCATGGTTCGACCGGTATGCCGCCCGGCCGGAGGACTACTGGCTGCCCTCGGGCCGCGGCAGGCGCACTGAGCTGGCGGAACAGACCGGCCGGGACGGAATGCGCCTGCTCACCAACGTGCACGCCGCTCACGCGCCCTGCTGGCTGCGCGAGCTGCCCGCCGTCCAGATTCTGCGTCGCGCGTGGGTGCAGCAGTACGCGGTCGACATGGAGGGCGAGGTGAGGTGGCGGGACCCAAAAGAGTGCCCGCCGGGCGCTTTGCGCCTGGTCAGTCCCTATGACACCGAGGCCCGCGCGAGCGTGAAGCGCGACATCAAATGGGACGGGTTCAAAGTCCATCTCACCGAGACCTGCGACCCGGACACTGTTCACCTGATCACGAACGTGCTGACCAGCGACGCCACCGTCCCCGACATCAAGGCCACCGACACCGTCCACGACAGTCTCGCCGACAAAGACCTGTTGCCCGGCGAACACCTGCTGGACGCGGGCTACCTCGACGGTCCCCGCATCGTCACCGCCCAGACCCGGCACGACGTCACCCTGACCGGCCCCATCGCAGGCAACACCACCGCCCAGGCCGCCGGACCCTACGGGCAGGATGCGTTCACCGTGGACTGGGACAACAAGACCGTGACCTGCCCGAACGGCATGACCACCAGCCAGTGGCGTGACGCGCTCTCGCACCGCGGCACCCCTGTCATCCGGATCCAGTTCTCACCCAAGGACTGCCGCTCCTGCCCCTCCCGGCCCCAGTGCATCAACTCAACCACCCGGCCCCACCGGGAGATCACGCTCCGGCCCCGCGCCGAACACGAAGCAATCCGGCAGGCCCGCGCCGCAGAGGGAACCCCCGAGTGGCGGGAACGCTACGCGGCCCGCAACGGCATCGAGGGCACCATCTCCCACGCCGTCCGAGTCACCGGCCTGCGCCAATGCCGCTACCACGGGCTCGCCAAGACCCGGCTCCAGCACCAACTCACCGCGACCGCGATCAACCTCGCACGCATGGACGCCTGGAGCACCAACAGGCCCCGAGCCCGAACCCGCACCTCCCACCTGACAGCACTTCGCCCCGCCGAGCACAAGCTCAACGGGGCGAATTAGCCAACGGCATCCCCATGAGGGTCCGGGGCCGGCCCCTTTCTGCGCTACCGGGACCGTGCCGCCGAGGCAGCGCACGCCCGCGCCGCGGTGGTCCCGGCACCCGGCCGCCCGGCGGCCGGGCGGCCGGGCCGCCGCCCACGGGAGAACCGGTCGGCGGCCGGGCCGGAGGGGACGCCGGCTCGGCTCAGCAGAGGGCCGGCTTCCGCCAGGAGCATTCGAGGCCGGTCTCCGGCTCCGCCGTCCGGGCGCGGGGCGCCACCTGCGTGATGCTGCCCTTCGCCGTGTCGGAGGAGGCCAGCAGGACGACCACCGCGTCCTCGATGCTCTTCACCGACGACGCCAGGTAGTTGTTGAGGACCACGCTGTAGACGAGTTCACGGCCGCCGGCGTCCGTGACGTAACCGGACAGGGCGGACGCGCCCGTGAGGGAGCCGGTCTTGCCGACCGCGTTGAGGGCTGCCGGGGTGCCGCACATACGGGAGCGCAGCGTGCCGCCGACGGCACGGTCCGGGGCGCAGGCGACCGGGAGTGACGCGTACCAGTCGGCGAACCACGGTGCGTCGCGCACCGAGAGCATCAGAGTCGCCAGTTCCTCGGCGGGGAACGCGTTCATCCGGGACAGTCCCGAGCCGTCGGTCTGGCGGATCGTGGACGTGGTGACTCCCTCCTTCTCCAGCCGCGCGGCGATCGCGGCGAGCCCTGCGTCCCACGTGCCCCGGCCGGCGACCTCGCGGCCCATGGCCTTGGTGAACGCTTCGGCGTGCATGTTGTTCGAGAGCTTCATGAAGGGGTGCATCAGCTCCCTGAGAGGCATGGAGCGGTGCGAGGCGAGCGTGCGGGCGCCGGGCGGGGTCGGACGGCCCAGCCTGGGGCTGCCGGCGACCCGTACGCCGTGGTCGGCCAGTGCGTCGGCGAACACGGCGGCCGCGTAGCCCGTCGGTTCCCAGACCGCGATCCACTCCTTGGCGGTGGCCGCGCCGACGGGCACGGCGCCGCTGACCGTGAGCGTGTTGCTGCCGTGCTCACGCGAGACGGACAGGGTGTCCGGCCCGTCCTGCGCGACCGTGGTGGCCGTGACGTCGAGGCGGACGTAGTCGGTGGGCGGGGTCACTCTCACCTTGGGGCGGGCACCGGGCCGTGTCCCCGGGGTCACCTCGACGACGACGGTGCCCGCGTCGTAGTCGGTGTCGGGCGCGAGGGTGAGTGCCGAGATCTGCGCGGAGTAGTAGGCGGACTCGTCGTCGGCCGCCCAGGAACGCCCGAGGCGCTGGTCGTCGAAGTGCGTGTCGTCGGCCACGAGGCGGCCGGTGACGCGTTCGACGCCTGACGCGGCGATGTCGGCGGCGAGCCGCTCGTAGTCGGACGCGAGCAGGGTGGGGTCGCCGCTGCCGCGCAGATACAGGTCGCCGACGAGGGTGGAGCCCATGCGGCGTCCGGTGGTCAGCACGTCGGTGGTGAAGCGGTGGTCCGGGCCGAGGACGGCCATGGCGGCGGCCGAGGTGGCGAGCTTGGTGTTGGAGGCGGGCATCAGCCGGTCCCCGCTGTCGCGCTGGTAGAGGCGTTCGCCGGTGGCGGCGTCGGCGACCACGACGCTCACCGCCCCGCCGTCCATGCGCGGGTCGGCGAGGATCTTGTCGAGGGCGCCCTTGAGGCCGGTGTCGGAGGGGCCTGCCCCGGCGGGCGGGCTCCAGGTGAGCATGCAGACGAGCCCGACGACGAGGGGCCAGGTCCAGGCGCGGTGCAGCGCGCGGCGGCGTACACGAACCAGGGGTCTACTCATGCCGAGGAGGATCCCGGAAGCGGCACCTTCCCGGAAGGACGCGCGGCGGGCTTTTCGGGCGATGCCCGGCGGCCATTCATGTGGCCCCGGTCACCGTAAAACCCCCATTCGAGAGGGGAAACAGCTCTTTCCGGACAGCCGGGACGAGTGGCCTGAGTCACGATTTCAGGGCTCTTCGAAGGGTCGCTCCGTGACAAGGCGCACAGGCGATTTGGGGCCTACTAGGTGGGTTAGTGATTGGTTTATCCGTTTTGCCCTATTGGGTGGAGGTGGTGGACCCGGGGCCTTCGGCCTCCTCCGTCTCCGGGTGGGGCGGGGAGGCGTCGCTCCCGCCGTGCCATGGCCCCGAAGTGGGGTTAAACCGTTCCGAGTGGGGCATAAGTGATCCCATTTTGAAGCGGTCGGGAAGGTTCGGACGGGCGTCAAGAGCCGTATTTCCGCCCCCTTTGCTACGACCTGATGTCGTAGATGGGGGGTTTGAGGTGACTTGGGAGCGCGGGTTACCAATGTGGAGCCAGCCCGGTGCGAGCGTGCCGGGTCCATTCATGCCCGGAGGTTCTCCCGTATGTCGAAGCGCACCATGATCCACCAGCTCCGCCCGTCCGTGCTCCGTGCCCGTGGTGCTGTCGTGGCCGCCGGAATGGGTGCCGTGATGGTCGTCGGAGCCGGTGCGGGTGTCGCCTCCGCCGACGCGGGCAAGGCGGCCAAGCCTGCCGTCGTGGACGCCGCTTCCGCCGTCGCCGCCCAGGCCGACGCCCAGGCGGCGGCCGCGAAGGCCAAGGCCGTCAAGAAGACCGCGAAGAAGCCCGCGAAGAAGGCCCCGGCCTGGGTCAAGCCCGTCAGCAAGTACACGCTGACCGCGAGCTTCGCGCAGGGCGGCGCCATGTGGTCCGCCAAGCACTCGGGCCAGGACTTCGCCGTGCCGATCGGCACCCCGGTCAAGGCCGCCAGCGCCGGCACCGTCGTCAAGGCCGGCCCGAACGGTGGCGGCGACGGCCCCGCGTACGGCAACGCCGTCGTGATCAAGCACAACAACGGCAAGTACTCGCAGTACGCGCACCTGTCGAAGATCAACGTCAACATCGGCTCGAAGGTGAAGGCCGGCCAGACCATCGCGAAGTCCGGCAACACCGGCAACTCGTCCGGCCCGCACCTGCACTTCGAGATCCGTACGACCCCGAACTACGGCTCGGCGCTGAACCCGATGGCGTTCCTGCGCTCCGCCGGCGTCAACCTCTGACGTACGCCTGAGTCACCCCCTCCGGCTTGACGGCCCCGCCCACCCGGGCGGGGCCTCAGCCGTTCCTGCCCCCTCGGCTCCCCCAGCCTCCGGCGTCCCGCCACAGGCCGCGCCTCGGCCCCGGCCCCGCCACAGGCCCGCCCCGCCACAGCCGCGTCGCGCCACAGGTCCCGGCCGTCTCGCGCCCCGGGCTCTCAGGCCCGTCCGCGAGAGCGCTTCGGCCTCTTCGCCTTCTGTTCGGCCCGCGGCTGGAGCACCGGGAAGCTCCCGGTGTTCGTCGGTGCGTGCTCCGGCAGCCAGAGCACCGCGATGGCCCCGCCGGAGTCCCCCAGCGGAGTCGCGCCCTCCGGCGCGGCGTTGCGGAACGTCAGCCGCGCCCCGAGCACCCGGGCCTGGCCAGCCGCGATCGTCAGCCCCAGACCGTGCCCCGTGGCCGCCCGGTCGCTGACACCCGTGCGGAACCGGCTCGGCCCCTCCCGCAGCAGTGCCTCGGGGAACCCGGGACCGTGGTCGCGTACCCGCAGCACACGACCCTCCACGGTGACCTCGATCGGGCCCTTGCCGTACTTGGCGGCGTTGGTGAGCAGATTGCCCAGGATGCGCTCCAGCCGCCGCGGGTCGGTGTTGACCCAGGAGCTGTGCACCACCCGGACCTCCGCGTCCGGATGGAAGACCGCCACCCGGCGCCCGACGAACTCGCCCAGCTGGATCTCCTGCAGCTCGGCCCGCTCGGAGGCGCTGTCCAGCCTGGCCACCTCCAGCACGTCCTCCACCAGCGTCCGCATGGCCTGCGCCCGGTCCCGCACCAGCTCGGTGGGCCGGCCCGGCGGCAGCAGCTCGGCCGCCGTGAGCAGGCCCGTGACGGGCGTGCGCAGCTCGTGCGCGATGTCCGCGGTGACGCGCCGCTCGGCCTCGATGCGCTCGTTCAGCGCGTCGGTGAGCGCGTCGACGGCCCGGGCCAGGTCGTCGGTCTCGTCGCGGACGACGCCGCCGACCGCCTCCCGCACCCGCACCTCGTGATTGCCCTCCGCCACCCGGCCCGCCGCGGCAGCGGCCTTGCGCAGCCGGCGCGAGAGCTGCCCGCCGATCAGCACGCCGAGCGCGGAACCGCCCAGCACGACGGAGAGGGAGCCGATGACCAGGGCCCGGTCAAGGTCCTGCATGATGACGGCGCTGCGCCCGGCGAACGAGCTGTGCAGGGAGAGCACGTCGCCGCCCGCCAGGGGGACGGCGGCCCAGATCTCCGGCGTTCCGTCGTGGCCATCCTCGACGTACGACCCGCGCCGCTTCTCCCGCATCAGACGCTTCAGCTCGTCGGGCAGCGCGGGATCGTTGATCTTGCTGTTGAAGCGCGGGTCCTTGTTCTTCGACGTCTCGTACCAGCGCTGGGCGAGCAGTACCCGGTCCATCTGCACGTCGCGGGCGTTGTCGAGCATGGATACCCGGGCCGCGTTGTGCACCACGAGGCTGAGCGCGGCGGCGATCAGCGCGCCGACGGCCGCGATCGCGATGCTGATCTTCCACCGGACGCCGGTGCGCAGGACAAGACGTCTCATGCCGTGGGCCTCACGCCTTGAGCTTGTAGCCGAAGCCCCGGACCGTCTCGATCCGGTCCTGGCCGATCTTCGTCCGCAGCCGCTGCACATGGACGTCGACGACCCGGGTGTCGCCGCCCCAGCCGTAGTCCCACACCCGCTCCAGCAGCTTGTCGCGGGAGAGCACGGTGCCGGGAGCGCCGGAGAACTCCAGCAGCAGCCTCATCTCGGTCGGCGTCAGCGACACCGGCCGGCCCGCCCTGAGCACCTCCATGCCCTCGGTGTCGACCGTCAGGTCGCCGAAGGTGAGCGCCCCGCCCTGTTCCTGCCGTCCCGGCCCGGTCGTGTCGCCCGCCGCGCCGCTCGCGTGCCCGAAGCGGCGCAGCACGGCGCGGATGCGGGCGACGAGCACGGCACCGTCGAAGGGCTTGGTGACGTAGTCGTCCGCGCCGGCCTCCAGGCCGAGCACCACGTCGATCGAGTCGGCGCGCGCGGACAGCATGATCACGGGAACCGTCGACTCGTCACGGATACGGCGGCACAGGCTCACCCCGTCGAGCCCCGGCACCATCACGTCCAGCAGCGCGATGTCCGGCCGGTCAGCGCGGAACGCCTCCAGGCCCTGCAGGCCGTCGGGCACCGCGGTGACCGCGAAGCCGTCCCGTTCCAGCGCGAGCTGGGTGGCCTCGCGGATGACATCGTCGTCCTCGACGAACAGGACATGCGTCTCGGCCATCCGGCTGCTCTCCCCGTTCTCTCAGTTCTCTTCCGGCGCGGGCGCCTCCGTGGCGACCACCTCGCCGTCGCCGACCGCCCGGCTGAATTCGTTGCGCACCCAGAACTCCCGGGTGAACTTGCCGTCCGACCAGCGGTAGGTGCTCACTTCCTCGCCCGACGGCTCCGCGACCGGGTCGTGCCTGGTGTACACCTGCTTGGTCACCACCAGGTCCCCCCGGTCGACCGCCGCGTAGACCGCCGGTTCCTCCACGGCGAAGACGTTCTCGTACGCCTTGTCGTCCTTCTCCCGATACACATACGTGCCCATGCCGACCGCGTCACCGCAGGTCAGGACATTGATGACGACGTCCGGCGTGTCATTTCCGGTGAGCTGCGCGTACGAGGTGTCGACCGGGTACGAGTCCTTGGCACAGGGCCGCAGATCGGCCTTGACCCGTGGGCTGACCTTCGGGTCGGCCAGCAGGAGCTCGACCGCGTCCACCCGCTTCGTGAAGTGCCCCGGGCTGCCGGACGGTACCGGGGAAGGGGTCGCCTTGCTCGCGGCCTCCGAGGGCGCGGCGCCCTCGTCCTGCACCCCGGTGCCCCCGGTGGAACAGCCGGCCGCGAGCAGGACGACAGCGACGAGCCCGGCCGTCGCCGTGCCGCCCGCCGCCATGGTCCTGCTGCTGCCCTTGCCTTTCAGGCCGCGCACCGCTCCTGCTCCCGTCCGTCACATCCGTGGGCCCGCCGCGTCGCGTCGCGCTCCAGGGCGCGGGCGTCGAGGTTCCGTGCCTCGAGTTCCTGACGGAGCCGGGCCAGGGCCCGGTGCAGCGTGCTCTTCACCGTACCGGCCGACATGCCGAGCGCGGCGGCGGTCTCCTCGGTGCTCATCTGCTCCCAGTGCCGCAGCACGACGACGCTGCGCTGCTTGGGCGCCAGCACCTTGAGCACGTCCATCAGGAGGGCACGGTCGGCGCGCTGCTCGCTGCCGTCGTCGATGCTCGCGTCGGGCAGCTGCTCGGTCGGGACCTCCTCGAGCTTGCGGGCCCGCCACCACTCGGTCCGCGTGTTGATCATCACGCGGCGGAGGTAGGCGTCCGCGAGCGACTTGTCCGCGATTCCGTCCCAGCGGCCGTAGGTGCGGACCAGGGCGGTCTGGAGCAGGTCCTGCGCGTCGATCGGGTCGGGGACGAGGCGCCGGGCGCTGCGCAGCAGCGCCTCCTGCCGGGTGCGTACGTACTCCTCGAATTCGAGCACCTCGCCGTGCGCCATTCCAACCGCCTCCGTCCCCGTGAAACCCCGTGTGTCCTTGCGTCACAAGAACCTACGGAGCTGTTGTCACGGCGCTGTGCGGAGCAGCCGTCGGACGGCGCACGGCCGTCCATCGGTTGTGTAACAGCGGATGTTTCAAGTGGGGCGGGAGTGGGGTAGAGCTTTTGGCTCCTTCGCGACTGCGGCCCGCGTCCTCGCCCTGCGCCCTTCCCGCAGGCACTGCGGTCGGGTCGGGTCGGGTCAGGTCAGCGGCAGGCGGTAGTAGCCGTTCTCCAGCGGCTCGACCAGTCCGTCGGAGACCAGCCCGTCCAACGCCCGGCCGCGCTGCACCGGCTCGTGCCAGACGGCGTCCAGCGCCGCCTGCGGCACCGGGTTCGCCGCCTCGCGCAGCACCGCCAGCAGCTTGCCCCGGACCTGGCGGTCCGTGCCGGCGTACGTCTGCCCCCGGCGGGCGGGCCCTTCGTGTGCCGGCTTGCCCGCCAGCCGCCAGGCGCACCGGTCCGCGATCGGGCAGCGGGCACAGTCCTCGTTCCTGGCCGTGCACACCAGCGCGCCCAGCTCCATCGAGGCCGCGGCCCAGCGCGCCGCCGTCCGCTCCTCCTCCGGGAGCAGCAGACGCGCGAGCTTCCGCTCGGCCGCGGTCGTCGCGTTCGGCGGGTACTGGATGCCGGTCGCGGCACGGGCGAACACCCGGCGCACGTTGGTGTCCAGGACGGCGTGCCGCTGCCCGTACGCGAACGAGGCCACGGCCGCCGCGGTGTACTCGCCGATGCCCGGCAGCGCGAGCAGCTGCGAGTGCTCGGTCGGGACCTCGCCGCCGTGCCGCTCCGTTATCGCCTGCGCGGCGCCGTGGAGGCGCAGGGCGCGACGCGGATAGCCGAGCCGGCCCCAGGCGCGGACGGCCTCGCCGGGCGCCTCCCGCGCGAGATCGGCGGGGCGCGGCCAGCGGGCCAGCCACTGCTCGTACACGGGCAGCACCCGGTTCACCGGGGTCTGCTGGAGCATGAACTCGCTCACCATCACGCCCCACGCGCCCGCCTCGGGGCGACGCCAGGGCAGGTCGCGGGCGTGCTCGTCGAACCAGGCGATGACGGGGGCATGGAGCGAGACGGGATCGAGGACGTCGGACGTCTGGGTTACGTGAGTGACAGTCATGGCACCCCGATCCTGGCACGTCCACCGTTGCCTGTGCGGCATCCGCCTGCCGACCACGGCCGGGGGCGTGTCTTCGGGGCGGGTGCCGGGGAGCGGTGGCGTGGGCGTCCGCGGCGGGGCCGGCCCCTTCCGGAACCGGAGCCGGTGCTCCGCCGCGGGTCCCGCGCGGACCGGGCCCCCGGTTGTCAGGCGCGCGGCTCGTACGCGCGGCGCTCCGACGTCACCCCCGGCGCCGTCACTCCCGGTCCGGCGAACCAGGCCACCAGCGGCGTACGGCTCGTCCGCATGGTGTCCAGCAGCGAGCCCGCCGGCCGGACCAGCACCAGCATGACCGCCGTCGCGACGACCGCGCCGATCACCAGACCCGTCAGCACGTCATGCGGATAGTGGACGCCCACGAACACCCGGGAGAAGGCCATCAGGAGCGCCATCGGCACGGTGAGCAGCGCGATCCGCGGCCAGGCGAGCGCCAGCGCGATCGCCGCCGCGCCCGCGATCGCCGCGTGGTTGCTCGGGAAGGACCAGTCGCCCGTCGGCGGGCACGGCACCAGCGACGCCGCCGCGTCCGCGACCGTGCGGCACGGGCGTTCCTCGTCCACCACGGACTTGAGCGATTCGCTGACGACGTAGCCGACGGCCGTCGCCAGCGGAGCGAGCACCGCGAGGGCGACGGCCCGCGTGTCGCCGGTACGCGACCGCCACCAGGCCACGACGAACAGCGCCCCGAAGAGCAGGAGCCCGGCCTCCGTCCACAGTTCGGCGAGATGCTGCACCCAGGAAGGAGTGGTGTGGGCGAAGTCGATGATGTCCCGGTAGAGATCGCGGGTGATGCTGCTGTCCATGGACACGGACCGTACCTTCTCGGCGGGGACGGTCACCCGCCGAGATCGTCAGGGGCCGCCCCTGACGAAAGTAACGGCCTTGCGGGCCACGGCCCGTGATGATGATCAGCAGAGTTTGGAAGTACGGCGGCGGGTGGGGCGGGAGTTGGCCCGGATCTCTCGTAGAGTTTGGGCCGTGGGATCTCTGCGCAATCCGATCGGGCCGCTCCCCTCCTCCATCTACTGGCGACGGAGGGCAGTCGCGGCGTCACTGGTCGCGCTCTTCGCGGTGCTGATCGCGTGGGCCGTCAGTTCGGCGGGAGGCAGCGGCGGGACGGACGACAAGGGCGCCGGCGGCACGACTCCGGCTTCCACGATCACACCCGGCCCCGACCAGTCCGGTCCCGCGATCAGCGAGCAGCCCGGCGGGC
Source organism: Streptomyces peucetius (assembly GCF_025854275.1). Taxonomy (NCBI): domain Bacteria; kingdom Bacillati; phylum Actinomycetota; class Actinomycetes; order Kitasatosporales; family Streptomycetaceae; genus Streptomyces; species Streptomyces peucetius. Next base: position 4,475,245 of record NZ_CP107567.1, read on the forward strand.
GCGACGAGTCGGGCGCGGGCGGGGACGACGGCGAGAGCGGTTCCGGAGGTCCGGGCGGTTCGGGCGGCAGCTCGGGCGACGTTTCCGACGGGGCGACGGACGGCACCAACGGCGGTTCCGCGAGCGGCGGTTCAGGCAGCGGAGGCACCACGGCCGGCGGCACGTCGAGCGGTGGCACAGCAGGCCGGCCCGTCCCGGCCGGCTCGACACTCCCCGACTGCGCCCCCGGATCACTCAAGTTGACGCTGCGCAGCGCCAAGGTGGCCTACGAGCCGGGCGAGAAGCCGGTGTTCCGGCTCGTCGTCACCAACTCCTCCGCGACGACCTGCAAGGCGGACTTCGGCCCCCGGTCCGCGGTGTTCACGGTCACCGATTCCGAGGACGAGACCGTGTGGTCCACCAAGGACTGCCCGCGTCGGGCCGGAAGCCGGGTGCTCCAGGTCCCGGCACGCTCGACGATCACCCACGCCGTGGAGTGGGACCGCGAGCGGAGCGCGCCGCAGTGCGCCACGCCGAAGGGCGGTGCGGTCGGGGCGGGCACCTACCTGGTGGAGGCCACTTTCCCCGGTGCGACGGTGCTGCCGGCTTCCTTCCGCCTCGAGAAGGGCTGAGCACGGACCGGGCCTCGCGGAGCGCTCACCGGCGCGCCGGAGGACCCGGAGGACTCACACGTACCGCTCGAGGATCGAGGACTCCGCGAGCCGCGACAGACCCTCCCGCACGCTGCGTGCCCGCGCCTCGCCGACGCCGTCGACCGCCTGCAGATCGTCGACGCTGGCCGCGAGCAGCTTCTGCAGGCCGCCGAAGTGCTCGACGAGCCGCTCGATGATGGCGCCGGGCAGCCGCGGAACCTTCGCCAGCAGCCGGTAACCACGCGGGGAGACCGCGGAGTCGAGAGTCTCCGGAGAGCCGCTGTACCCCAGGGCCCGCGCGACGGTGGGCAGTTCGAGCAGCTCGGCGTGGCTGAGGGCGTCGAGCTCCGCGAGTGCCTCCTCGACGGTGCGGGCGCGTTTCGCTGTCGGCTCCGGCACGTAGTCCCGTACGACCAGCTCGCGCTCGGGCTCCACGCCCGCGATGAGCTCGTCGAGCTGAAGGGCCAGCAGACGGCCGTCCGTGCCCAACTCGACCACGTATTCGGCGATCTCGGTCGCGATCCGGCGCACCATCTCCAGGCGCTGCGCGACCGCCGTGACGTCCCGGACCGTGACGAGGTCCTCGATCTCGAGGGCGGAGAGCGTGCCCGCGACCTCGTCGAGACGGAGCTTGTACCGCTCGAGGGTGGCCAGGGCCTGGTTGGCGCGGGACAGGATCGCCGCCGACTCCTCCAGGACCCGGCGCTCCCCGTCCACGTACAGCGCGATCAGACGCATCGACTGCGACACGGACACCACCGGGAAGCCGCACTGGCGGGATACCCGGTCGGCGGTGCGGTGGCGGGTGCCCGTCTCCTCCGTGGGGATCGACGCGTCGGGGACCAGCTGCACCCCGGCCCGATGGATCTTGGAGATGTCCTTGTCGAGGATGAGCGCGCCGTCCAGCTTGCACAGCTCGCGCAGCCGGGTGGCGGTGAACTCCACGTCCAGCACGAAACCGCCGGTGCACATCGACTCGACGGTCTTGTCCATGCCGAGAACGATCAGGCCTCCGGTGTTGCCGCGGAGGATGCGCTCCAGGCCGTCGCGCAGGGCGGTGCCCGGGGCGACGGCGCTCAGGGCGGCGCGGATCAGCGCTTCGTTGCCGGAGCCTCCGCCGGACTTTCCGGGTGCTGATGCCCCGTCCTTGGCTGCCACTGCACTCCTCCGGCTCGTACGGGTGGGCGAGACCAGGGCAAAGTCTACCGGCGAGCCTCCTCCTCCCGTGGGGCCTGTGCCCGCTCTCTGCGCGAGGCGCCGCCCGAGCCCCCCTGACGGCCCCTCGGCAGCACCCTGAGCGCCTCTCCCACATCCGCGACCTCGGTGACCCTCATACCGGGCGGGATCTTCCCCGGATCGCAGGGGACCAGGGCCTGTGTGAAGCCCAGCCGGTGCGCCTCCGCCAGTCTGCGCTGGACGCCCGTGACCCTTCTGACCTCGCCCGCGAGGCCGACCTCGCCGATCGCGACCAGGTTCTTCGGCAGCGGGGTGTCGCTCGCGGCCGACGCGAGGGCGAGCGCGATCGCCAGGTCCGCGGCCGGCTCCGAGAGCTTCACCCCGCCGACGGTGGCGCTGTAGATGTCCCGCTTGCCGAGCGCGCTGATCCGGCCCCGCTGTTCGAGGACGGCCAGCATCATCGACACCCGCGAGGTCTCCAGACCTGACGTGGTGCGCCGGGGGGAGGGGATCTGGGAGTCGACGGTCAGCGCCTGCACCTCGGCGACCAGCGGGCGGCGGCCCTCGAGGGTCACCGTCAGGCAGGTGCCGGGAACCGGCTCGTCGCGGCGGGTCAGGAACAGGCCGGACGGGTCGGCGAGGCCGGTGATGCCTTCGTCGTGCAGTTCGAAGCAGCCGACCTCGTCGGTCGCGCCGTACCGGTTCTTCACACCGCGGACCAGACGCAGCCGGGCATGGCGGTCTCCTTCGAAGGAGAGCACGACGTCCACCAGGTGCTCGAGCAGCCGGGGGCCCGCGATCGCGCCGTCCTTGGTGACGTGGCCCACGAGCAGCGTCGACATGCCGCGCTCCTTGGAGGCGCGGATCAGCGCGCCCGCGACCTCTCTCACCTGCGCCATGCCGCCGGGGGCGCCGTCGATCTCGGGGGACGCCACCGTCTGCACCGAGTCCAGGATCAGCAGGGACGGCTTGACCGCGTCGAGGTGGCCCAGCACGGCCGACAGGTCGGTCTCGGCCGCCAGGTAGAGGTGGTCGTGCAGCGCCTTGATCCGGTCGGCGCGCATCCTGACCTGGCTCGCGGACTCCTCGCCCGTCACATAGAGAGTGCGGTGCTCGTCGCTCGCCGCCTTCGCCGCGACGTCGAGCAGCAGCGTCGACTTGCCGACACCCGGTTCACCCGCGAGCAGCACGACGGCACCGGGGACCAGACCGCCGCCGAGCACCCGGTCCAGTTCGTCGACACCGGTGGAGCGGGCGGTCGCCTGCCGGCCGTCGACCTGGCCGATCGGCAGGGCGGCCGTGGAGACCCGGCCGGCGGCCGTGGTGCGGACGGCGGGCGCGCCGTACTCCTCGACCGTGCCCCAGGCCTGGCACTCGGGGCAGCGGCCGAGCCACTTGACGGTCGTCCAGCCGCACTCGGTGCAGCGGTAGGACGGCCGGTCCTTCGCGGTTTTGGTACGGGCAGCCATGCGCAAACCGTAACCGGCACCACCGACAGTGCGTTCGTTCCGCCGGAAGGGGGACCACGTTCGGCAGGGCATTCGGGCCGGAATGCGGTGTCCCTGTCCCCCTTCGAGGGGCTTGTTCACCCGTAGGGATTAAAAGTGTTCAAGTGGTGCGAACAGGCTGTGCTCGTGCCCCTACGGTCACGGAGTGACGAGCAGCAGGCTGGAGCCCCCTACCCACACCACCGGTGCACACCGGGCGCACCGACGCGCCCCCCGTACGAACCCCGGTCGCCCGCCCACTCGTTACGAGCCGTACCTGGACGGCCTGTTCACCTACTGCCTGTCCGTGCTCTGCGACCACGACGCGGCCACGGCGGTCCTTGGTGACGTGCTCGCCATCGCCGAACGCCAGCACGGGCGCTGCCCGGCCGGCACGGCCGAGCGGAAGGCCTGGATGTACGCGCTCGCGCGGTGGGCATGTCTGCGCCGGCTGACCGAACAGCGGCGCAGGCGCCAGGGCGCGCACACCGGGCGGCCCGCCGCCCCGGCGGAGCCCGCGCCCCGCGCGGCGCCGGAGACCGCGCAGCGCCGACGCGCCGAACTGGCCCGGCTGGCCTGGCCGGAGGCCGCCGGCACCACACCCGAGCAGCGCGAGGCCCTCGAACTCGCCGTGCGGCACGGGCTCACCGCGGGCCAGGTCGCCGCCGTCCTCGGAGCCGAGCCGGCGGCCACGCGGGAACTCCTCGCGGCGGCGGCCTGCGAGGTCGAACGGACCCGCGCCGCGCTCGCCGTCGTCGAGACGGGCAACTGCCCGGCCGTCGGCCGGCTCACGGGCGACAACCGCGTCCTGCTCTCGTCGGCGCTGCGCCAGGAACTCGTGCGGCACGTCGACGACTGCCCGCGCTGCCGGCGCGCGGCGGAACGCGCCGGCGCGGGAGGGCCGTGGCCCGGCTCCGCCGTCACCCCGGCCACGCTGCCGCTGGTCGAGGCACCGCGGTCGGCGGCGTACCTGGCGATGCTGCAGGTGCCGCGGGCGCGGGCGGGCGGGCCGCGCTTCGGGCCCGGCGGCTTCCCCCTGGACCCCAAGGACCACGCGGCCCGGCGCGACCGGCTGCGCGCCCGGGCCGTCACGACCACGGTCGTGGCCACGGTCGTGGCGGCGCCGGTGCTCGCCCTGTGGGCCGCGTACCGGGGCGCGCCGCTGACCGGGGAGGCGCGCGGGCCCTCGGCCAGCGCGGACGAGCGCGCGGACGGCGGGTCGGCGGCCGACCCCTACGACCACTACGAGAACGCGGGCAACGCGAGCGCGACACCGGACCCCCGGTTCAGTGCGAACCGGCGTTCGCCGGACGTCTCGGTCGAGGTCGTCAGCACGGACGGGCTCGTGTCGCCGTCCACTCCCGGGCAGAACGGCCCCGGCCGGATCACGGTCGAGGCCGAACCGGCCGGCGACAGCACGCGCATCACGCTCAGGGCATCGGGCGGAGCGCCGGTGAGCTGGGCGGCGTGGACGGACGCGAGCTGGCTCCATCTGAGCCAGTCGTCCGGCACGCTGGACCCCGGCGAAACGATCACCCTGTACGTGATCGTCGACCACTCGCGCGAGCCGGCCGGGCCGTGGGTGGCGCGGGTGGGCGTCGATCCGTCGCGCGCGGTGGTGTCGATCCGGGGTCACGGGAACGCGGCGACTACGCCGCCGTCGTCCTCGCCGGCCCCGGATCCGGATCCGACGCCGCCGTCGAGTCCGCCGCCGTCGTCCTCCGACCCGGATCCGGATCCGACGCCGCCGTCGAGCCCGCCGCCCTCCTCCTCCGACCCGTCCCCGTCCCCGTCGGACCCGACCCCACCCTCGGACCCGGCGACGCCGCCGTCGGACTGACGCGGGGCCGTTTCCTCCCACCCCGCCCCTTCCCGTAACCGGGGGCTCCGCCTCCGGACCCCCGCGCCTCAATCGCCAGCGGGCCTGGAACTGCCGGTCTCGTCGGGGTTGCGCCCGGAACCCTGCGCCTCAAGCCGGCGGGGCTGCTGTGTGGGGGTACGCCCCCTACGCCTGGAGGCGTGGGAGGTGCCCCCACCCACGGCCGCCGGGCCGTAGGGGGAGATTGAGGCCACCGCGCGGAGCGCGGTTCGGGAAGGGGCGGGGAGGGGAACAGCCCGCCGCAGGCGCCCCCGCCCGCACAGCGCCCCCTCACCCCCGGCGCAACCCGCGCCGCGCTCAGGCGCCCAAGTCCGCCGGGTGGGGCGCGACCAGGGGCAGCGTGGACGAGAGCCGCGCCTCGCACAGGCCGGCGAGGACGTCGTACGCCGCCTTGCCCATCATTTCCGTCAGCTCCGGGCGGTACGTGACGTACACCGGGTCACCGGCGCCGTGCGCCGAGGTCGCCGAGGTGCACCACCAGTGCAGGTCGTGGCCGCCGGGGCCCCACCCGCGGCGGTCGTACTCGCCGATGGAGATCTGGAGCACACGGGTGTCGTCGGGCCGGTCGATCCAGTCGTACGTGCGCCGCACCGGCAGCTGCCAGCACACGTCCGGCTTGGTCTCCAGCGGCTCGCGGCCCTCCCGCAGCGCCAGGATGTGCAGCGCGCAGCCCGCGCCGCCCGCGAATCCCGGACGGTTCTGGAAGATGCACGAGCCCTCCCAGCGCCGGGTCTGACGCTCGCCGTCGTCCTCGTCCTCCTGCACCCAGCCCGTGCCGGTGCCGACGTCGTGGAACTGCCACAGCTCCGGTGTGAGACGGGCCACGTGCTCGGCGACGCGCTGCTCGTCCTCCTCGTCGGAGAAGTGCGCCCCCAGCGTGCAGCAGCCGTCGTCCGCGCGCCCCGCCTGAATGCCCTGGCAGCCGCTGCCGAAGATGCACGTCCAGCGCGAGGTCAGCCAGGTCAGGTCGCAGCGGAAGACCTGCTCGTCGTCCTCCGGATCGGGGAACTCCACCCAGGCGCGGGCGAAGTCCAGGCCCTTCTCGTCTGCTTCGATCTTCGTCAACGGGTTGGCTTTGCCCGGCTTCGCCTTTTTCGTCTTTGGCACAGGTCCAGCGTATGCGCGCGGCCGCAGTAGCGTTCCGTTCATGAGACTCGGAGTCCTCGACGTCGGTTCGAACACGGTTCACCTGCTGGCGGTGGATGCCCACCCCGGCGCGCGGCCCCTGCCTGCCCACTCCCACAAGGCGGAACTGCGCCTCGCGGAACTGATCGACGAGCAGGGGGCGATAGGCGCCGCCGGTGTGGACCGTCTCGTCGACACCATCGCCGACGCACTCCAGGCCGCCGAGGACAAGGGCTGCGAGGAGGTCCTCTCCTTCGCGACCTCCGCCGTGCGCGAGGCCACCAACGCCGACGCCGTGCTGGCCCGCGTCAAGGACGAGACCGGTGTGGTGCTCACGGTGCTCAGCGGCGAGGAGGAGGCCCGCCTCACGTTCCTCGCCGCCCGTCGCTGGTTCGGCTGGTCGGCCGGGAAGCTCCTCGTCCTCGACATCGGCGGCGGCTCCCTGGAGATCGCGTACGGCATGGACGAGGAGCCCGACAAGGCCGTGTCGCTGCCGCTCGGCGCCGGGCGGCTCACCGCCTCGATGCTGCCGGGCGACCCGCCGGACATACGCGACGTGAAGGCGCTGCGCCGCCATGTGCGGGCGGAGATCGCCCGTACGGTCGGGGAGTTCAGCCGCTTCGGAAAGCCCGATCACATCGTGGCGACGTCGAAGACCTTCAAGCAGCTCGCCCGTATCGCGGGCGCGGCGCGCTCGGCGGAGGGGCTGTACGTGCAGCGTGATCTGAGTCGCAGTTCGCTGGAGGAGTGGGTGCCGAAGCTGGCCGGCATGACCGCCGAGCAGCGTGCCGGGCTGCCCGGCGTGTCCGAGGGCCGGGCCCGCCAGATACTCGCAGGAGCCCTGGTCGCGGAGGGTGCGATGGACCTCTTCGGCGTGGAGGAACTGGAGATCTGTCCGTGGGCGCTGCGCGAGGGGCTCATCCTGCGCCGTCTCGATCACCTCCCTACCGGCTAGTTCTGCCCCGTACCCTGTCTCCGTGGCAGAACCAGTCGTGCGTATCCCGGATGCGAAGGTTGTCCTGTCGACGGCTTCCGTCTATCCGGAGTCGACGGCGACAGCCTTCGAGGTCGCCGCCCGCCTCGGCTACGACGGTGTCGAGGTCATGGTGTGGACCGACCCGGTCAGTCAGGACATCGAGGCGCTGCGCCGGCTCTCCGACTATCACCGGATGCCCGTCCACGCGATCCACGCGCCGTGCCTGCTGATCACCCAGCGGGTGTGGTCCACCGATCCGTGGGTCAAGCTCCAGCGGGCACAGGCCGCGGCGGAGAAGCTCGGGGCGTCGACGGTGGTCGTGCACCCGCCGTTCCGCTGGCAGCGCCAGTACGCCCGCGACTTCGTCCGCGGGATCTGGCGGATGGCGGACGAGACGGACGTGCGCTTCGCCGTGGAGAACATGTACCCGTGGCGCTACCGGGACCGCGAGATACTGGCGTACGCCCCGGACTGGGACGTCACCAAGGACGACTACCGCCACTTCACGATCGACCTCTCGCACACCGCGACGTCCCGCACCGACACCATGGCGATGGTCGACCGCATGGGCGACCGGCTGGGGCACGTGCACCTCGCCGACGGCAAGGGGTCCGCGAAGGACGAGCACCTGGTGCCGGGCCGCGGTGACCAGCCGTGCGCCGAGCTGCTGGAGCGGCTGGCGCGTACCGGCTTCGACGGCCATGTCGTCATCGAGGTCAACACGCGGCGTGCCATGTCCGCCGCCGAACGCGAGGCCGACCTCGCGGAGGCGCTGGCCTTCACCCGGCTGCATCTGGCGTCGGCCAGCCGCATCTCATGACGCAGGAGCGCAGAGGGCGCGGCCGTCCGGCCCGCAGGGCGGCGGACGAGGGGCCGGGGGCGCGGGAGCGCATCCTGCAGGCGGCCCGGGACGAGTTCGCGGAGCGCGGCTACGACAAGACGACGATGCGCGGCATCGCCAGGGCGGCCGGGGTGGACGCGGCGCTGGTCCACCACTACTTCGGCACCAAGGACGACGTCTTCGCGGCGGCCATCGAGGTCTCCTTCGAGCCCGCGATGGTCGTTCCGCAGATCCTGGGGCAGGGCCCGGCCGGCATCGGCGAGCGCCTGGCCCGCTTCTTCATCGGCGTCTGGGAGAACCCGGCCACCCGCGCCCCGCTGCTGGCGATCATCCGCTCGGCACTGACGCACGAGGCGGCGGCCAAGGTGCTGCGGGGGTTCGTACTGCGGCGCCTGCTGGAGCGGGTGGCCGGGGAGCTGGACGTACCCGATCCGCGGTTCCGGGCGGAGCTCGCCGCCTCGCACATGGTGGGCATCGCGATCCTGCGGTACGTGATCCGCGTGGAGCCGCTGGCGACCGCCGATCCGGAGGAGATCATCCGGATCGTGGCACCCACGCTGCAGCGCTACCTCACGGAGTCCGACCCGGACAGTCCCGCCACGTCAGGCGGGGCGGGGACCGGAAGCTGAGCCGGGCGTCCCGTATTACGGACAAGCTGTCCAGATCTTGGAGTGGCGGCGTACGCTCGAGACAGACTCATCTGTCCTCAGGACACCTAAGGAGCGAGCGACGATGCCCGAGCTGAGGTCCCGCACTGTCACCCACGGCCGCAATATGGCGGGCGCCCGCGCCCTTATGCGGGCCTCCGGTGTACCGGGCGCGGACATCGGGCGGAAGCCGATCATCGCCGTCGCCAACTCATTCACCGAGTTCGTGCCGGGCCACACCCACCTGGCACCGGTCGGCCGGATCGTCTCCGAGGCGATCACGGAGGCGGGCGGCATCGCGCGCGAGTTCAACACGATCGCTGTCGACGACGGCATCGCGATGGGCCACGGCGGCATGCTCTACTCGCTGCCGTCGCGCGACCTGATCGCCGACTCCGTCGAGTACATGGTCGAGGCGCACTGCGCGGACGCGCTGATCTGCATCTCCAACTGCGACAAGATCACCCCGGGCATGCTGATGGCCGCCCTGCGCCTCGACATCCCGACCGTCTTCGTCTCCGGCGGCCCGATGGAGTCCGGCCGGGCGACACTCGTCGACGGCACGGTCCGCACGCTCGACCTCGTCGACGCGATCTCGGACGCGGTCAACGACAAGATCTCGGACGAGGACATCCTCCGTATCGAGGAGAACGCCTGCCCGACCTGCGGTTCCTGTTCGGGCATGTTCACCGCCAACTCGATGAACTGCCTGACCGAGGCCATCGGTCTCTCGCTGCCGGGCAACGGCTCCGTCCTCGCCACCCACACCGCCCGCAAGGCGCTGTACGAGAACGCCGCCGCGACGGTCGTCGACATCACCAGGCGGTACTACGAGCAGGGTGACGAGAGCGTCCTGCCGCGCAACGTCGCCACCTTCGCGGCCTTCGAGAACGCCATGGCCCTCGACATCGCCATGGGCGGCTCGACGAACACGATCCTGCACCTGCTGGCCGCCGCCCAGGAGGCGGGCGTCGAGTTCGGCCTCGACGCGATCGACGCCGTCTCGCGCCGGGTGCCCTGCCTGGCGAAGGTCGCCCCGAACGTCGCCAAGGACCGCACGTACTACATGGAGGACGTCCACCGCGCCGGCGGCATCCCCGCCCTGCTGGGCGAGCTCCACCGCGCCGGGCTGCTGAACGAGGACGTGCACTCCGTGCACAGCCCCACCCTCGCGGACTGGCTCAAGAACTGGGACGTGCGCGGCGGCTCGCCGTCCGCCGAGGCCGTCGAACTGTGGCACGCGGCGCCCGGCTGCGTCCGCTCCGCCACCGCCTTCTCCCAGTCCAAGCGCTGGGAGGCCCTGGACGTGGACGCCGAGAACGGCTGCATCCGCTCCGCGGAGCACGCGTACTCCAAGGACGGCGGCCTCGCGGTCCTGCGCGGCAACCTCGCCGTCGACGGTTGCGTCGTGAAGACCGCCGGTGTCGACGAGTCCATCTGGACCTTCGAGGGCCCGGCCGTCGTCTGCGAGTCCCAGGAGGAGGCCGTCGACAAGATCCTCCGCAAGGAGATCACCCACGGCGACGTCGTCGTCATCCGCTACGAGGGCCCCAAGGGCGGCCCCGGCATGCAGGAGATGCTCTACCCGACGTCCTTCCTCAAGGGCCGCGGCCTCGGCAAAACCTGTGCCCTGGTCACCGACGGACGCTTCTCCGGCGGCACGTCCGGTCTGTCGATCGGCCACGCCTCCCCGGAGGCGGCCTCGGGCGGCACGATCGCGCTCGTCGAGGACGGCGACCGCGTCCGTATCGACATCCCGGGCCGCACCATCGAGCTCCTCGTCGACGACGCCACGCTGGCCTCCCGCCGCGAGGCCCTCGGCGGCGTGTACGCCCCGAAGTCGCGCGAGCGGAAGGTGTCCGCCGCGCTGCGCGCCTACGCGGCGATGGCGACGAGCGCCGACAAGGGCGCGGTCAGGGACGTGTCCAAGCTGGGCTGATTCGACCGCCTGCTCGTGGACCCGGTGCGCTCACCAGCGCGCCGGGTCCTTCGCGTCCACGGCGAAGACGGAGCCGTCGGGGGCGGTCGCGTACACCCTGCCGCCGAGGACGACCGGCGCGGGCAGCAGGGACGCGTAGGTGGAACCGTCGTCGGCCATCCGCAGCCCCGTCTGTCCCACGACCCTGCCGAGCTTCGCGTCCACGGCGAGCAGACGCCCGTCGGCGGCGGACAGGAAGACCGCGCCCGCGCCCGCGACCGGTCGCGACAGATGGGCGACCCCGGTCTCCAGCCGCCACAGCTCGGCGTCCTGCGCGCTGCCGGCCGGCCGGGCGGTGTCGACGGCTGTGAGCGAACCGCCGGCAGCGGCGATGTAGACCACCTGCCCCGAGACCGTGGCCTGGGCCTGATCGGCCGGCACAGTCAGCGGGACCCGCCGCACCGGGCGGCCGTGGGTCGTGGTGTCGAGCGTCACGACCGCACGCGTGAAGCCGTCGGTGCCGGCCGAGAGCAGATACAGCGAGCCGTCCCAGAGCTCCACCGGCGTCAGCGAACCGGCCAGCCGTGTGCTCCAGAGCAGCTCACCGCCCCTCGGGTCGACGGCGCTGATCCGGGTCGACGTCCCGTCGGGCGACGGGGCGGCGGCGATCGCGGGTCCGTCGCCGCCCGGGTGGGAGACCCAGTGGGCACCGGGACCGCCGTGCCGCTTGCGCCACCGCTCCTCGCCCGTCGCCGCGTCGACGGCGCGGACCAGCCCGGCGTCGTTCACCAGCAGGACCGTGTCACCGACGGTGAGGACCGTCGCGTATGCGGGGACGTCCAGGTCCCAGCGCGGCTCGCCCGTCCTGGGGTCGAGCGCTTCGTAGTGGCCGGCGCCGGGTGTCACCACATGCAGCAGCCCGCCGGCCAGCTGGGGCGCCAGGCCCTCGTCGCTCTGCCCGGAGGCGCCCGCGGGCGCCGCGTCGCCTGCGTCGGCGGACCAGACAGGACTGCCGTCGGCCGGGTTCAGCCGGGCGGCCTTCATACCGGGGGCGGTGCAGTAGAGGGCCTCCTCGCCGCCGGCCGAGCACACCGGGGTGGCGTCCGCGGCCCCGTCCTCCAGGGCTACGCTCCACGGGCGGAAGCCCGGTTCCGTACGGGGTGCCACGGGGGCGCCGTCGTCCGCGGCCGCGCTGATGGCGACGGCACCGGCCGACGCCAGGACGGTGAACGCGGCGGCGGCGAGTGCCCAGCGGGAGCGGCGGCCGCGCCGGCGGGGCGGCGCATCGGCGGTCGCCGGGTCCACGTCGGATGCCGCAGCGGCTGCGTGCCCGGACTTCGGAGCTTGCAGGGGCTTCGGAGCGTGCCCGGGTTCCGGCTCTTGCCCGGGATCCGGCTCGGGCGCGGGTTTCCCGGTGGTGCCCGGAAACCCGCGCTGTGCCGGTATGTAGGCCTGGGTGTCGTACGCGGAGGAGGGCGAGGTCGCGCGCAGCGCGACCATCAGCTCGTACGGTGTCGGCCGGGCCTGCGGGTCCTTCGCGAGGCAGCGCGCCAGCAGCGGGACGAGGTCCTCCGGCACGCCCGAGAGGTCCGGCTCGTTGTGGACCACCTGGTACGCCACTATGTACGGGCTGTCCGAGTCGAACGGGCCGCGCCCGGTCGCCGCGTGCACCAGCACCGCTCCGAGCGCGAAGACGTCCGCCTCCGGCCCCACCTCGCGGGGCCGCTGGAACTGCTCGGGCGCCATGAACGGCGGCGTGCCGATCAGCTTTCCGGTCTCCGTGCGCAGATCGCTGTCGACGGGACGCGAGATGCCGAAGTCGATGACTTTCGGCCCGTCTTTCGCCAGAAGTACATTGCTCGGTTTGAGATCCCTGTGCACGACTCCGGCGCGGTGGATGTCGCGCAGCGCCTCTGCGAGGCCCGCACCCGCCCTGCGGAGTCCGTCCGGATCAAGCGGGCCGTTCCGCTTCACCCGTTCCGCGAGGGTGGGGCCTTCGATGAAGAGGGTGGCCATCCAGGGCCGGTCGGCGCCCGGGTCCGCGTCGACGACCGGCGCGGTGAACGCGCCGCTGACCCGGCGAGCCGCGGCCACCTCCTGCCGGAAACGCGCTCGGAACTCCGTGTCCGAGGCGTGCTCTGCGTGGATGACCTTGACGGCGAGCCGCAGCCCGGAGGCCGAGGTGGCGAGGTGGACGACCCCCATGCCTCCGTTGCCCAGGCATGCTTCGAGTCGGTACTGGCCCGCAAATTCCGGATGCTCCGCTTCCGGGAATGGCCCGGTGCTGCGCAGCGGTGGCATCTCCCACCCCCGTCTGATGGTGCGCACGCGCGACGCTCGGAGCCTAGTCGATGATGCGTGCGATCCAGCCATGGCTTGCTAGCCTGCGCGCGGCGCCACGCCACTCATCCACGTCAACGGGGGGAAGTCCGATGGCTCTTGAAGAGGCCCAGAACGCACCGGTCCGGAACGCAGACGCTCCGGGCGCAGAGATCCGGAACGCGGCGGCCGACGCCGACGCGACCGAGGCAGGCACCGAATCGATCGGGACCATGGCGGCCAAGCGCTACCCGGTCGCGCCCGGGGTCCGCCTCAACGTACGGTCCGGCCCCGGTACCAACTACCGGCTGGTCAAGATCCTCCCGTACGGCGCGACCGTGCCGATCAACTGCCAGAAGGCCGGGGAGACCATCACCGGCCCGTACGGCACCACCAACCTCTGGGACAACATCGCCAACGGCCAGTTCGTCTCGGACGCGTACGTGTACACGGGCAGCGACGGCTATGTAGCCCCGCGCTGCTCCTGACCCGGCGCAGAGGCAACGGGGATAATCGACCCCGTGAGCGAGCACACCGAGAACACCACGACGAGCGGCGGCGGCCCGGAGCCCGAGCCCATCCGTTTCTTCGGCACGACCTGGGTCGGCCACGACGGGGGATACGGGCTGCGCCGGGCCGGCGTCGCCGTCGGTTCGCTGGTGACCGCCTTCGCGGGGGCCCTGGTCCTGCGTTTCGCCTACCAGGGCCTTGCGATCGCCGAGGTCGGCAGCTTTGTGAACGCCCTTGTCGTCGTCATGTTCGCCGTGTGCAGCGCCATCGCGTTCCGCAAGACGTGGGAGGGCTTCTCGCGCCGCCCTGACGGCTCGTCGGCCGAGGACTCCCTGCGCAGCCTGAAGATGATCGGCTTCATCGGCTCGCTCATCGCGTACTCCTTGCGCTGCCTCGTCGAGGCTCCGGGGGAGCGGCTGCGCCGCACCGAGTACGAGACCGCTCTGGCGCAGTACGAGAAGCGCCGCGGCACCCGCTCCGGCAAATCCGCCGCCCGCAAGTCGAAGGGCGGCAGGCCCAAGCGCACCTGACCGCGCTGCCGGCGAACCGCCACAGGAAGCCGCCGCAGACCACGCCGGACGGCACCGGACCGCATCGAGACCCCATCAGACCGCACCGGACCGCGCCCGGTCACGCCCCGAGGGGTGTGACCGGGCGCGCTGCTTGACGGGTCCGTACGCCGGGAGCATTATTCATCACATGATGAATTCTTCCGGGATCGCCGTCCTCGCCCGCGGCCTCACCGTCGTACGGGGGGACCGCACCGTCCTGCGCGGCATCGACTTCACCGTCCTCCTGGGACGCATCACGGGCCTCCTCGGCCCGTCGGGCTGCGGGAAGTCGACCCTGATGCGCGCCGTCGTCGGCACCCAGGCCAAGGTGAGCGGCACCCTGGAGGTGCTCGGCCGGTCCGCCGGTGCCGCCGAGCTCCGCGCGCGCATCGGCTACGTCACCCAGGCGCCGTCCGTCTACGACGACCTCACCGTCCGCCAGAACCTCGAGTACTTCGCCTCGGTCCTCCTGCCGGGACACCGGAGCCGCGACGCCCGCCACGAGTACGTCACCCGAGCCATCGAGGACGTCGACCTGGCCTCGCACGCGGACTCACTCGCCGGCCGGCTCTCCGGCGGTCAGCGCAGCCGCGTCTCGCTCGCCGTCGCCCTGCTCGGCACACCCGAAGTGCTCGTCCTCGACGAACCCACCGTCGGCCTCGACCCCGTCCTCCGCCGTGACCTCTGGGACCTCTTCCACCGCCTCGCCGACGAACGCGGCGCGACGATCCTCGTCTCCTCCCACGTCATGGACGAGGCCGAACGCTGCCACCGCCTCCTCCTCATGCGCGACGGCACGATCCTCGCCGAGGACGCACCCGGCGACCTGCGTACCCGCACCCGCTCGGAAACGGTCGAACAGGCCTTCCTCCACCTGGTCGACCAGGCCAAAGCCCTCGAGGAGAACGCCCGATGAACCCCTCCCGCACTCTCGCCACCGCCGCGCGTGTCCTGCGGCAGCTCCGGCACGACCCGAGGTCCATCGCCCTGATGATCCTCGTGCCGTGCGTGATGCTGTTCCTCCTGCGGTTCGTGTTCGACGGCAGCCCAGCGACCTTCGACTCCATCGGCGCGTCGCTGCTCGGCATCTTCCCGCTGATCACGATGTTCCTGGTGACCTCCATCGCCACCCTGCGGGAACGCACCTCCGGCACCCTGGAACGGCTCCTCGCCATGCCGCTCGGCAAGGCCGAACTGATCGCCGGCTACGCGCTCGCCTTCGGACTCGTCGCCGTCGTCCAGTCGTTCCTCGCCACCGGCCTCGCCCTGTGGGGCCTGGGCCTCGACATCACCGGCTCGGCCTGGCTGCTGCTCCTGGTCGCACTCCTCGACGCACTGCTGGGCACAGCGCTCGGACTCTTCGTCTCCGCCTTCGCCGCCTCCGAGTTCCAGGCGGTCCAGTTCATGCCGGCCGTGATCTTCCCCCAGCTGCTGCTGTGCGGCCTGTTCACCCCCCGGGACAAGATGCAGCCGGTACTCGAGGCGATCTCCGACGTGCTGCCCATGTCCTACGCCGTCGACGCCATGAACGAGGTTCTCCGCAATGCCGATGTCACCGGCGAATTCGTCCGCGACGTCCTGGTCGTCGCGGCCTGCGCGCTGTTCGTCCTTACCCTGGGGGCGGCCACCCTGCGCCGCCGCACCGCCTGAGCCGGTCCACCTCGCCCGCCACGGACGCTCGCTCCCGGTCCGCCACGGACGCTCACGCGCCCGTCCGACACTCGGACCACACAGGCACGTCACCGCATCCGGTGACAGGATGTGCGCACGTGTCCCCACCGGCGAGGTGAACTTCAGCCATGACCCAGACAGTCGCAGTCCTCGGTACCGGCAAGATCGGCGAAGCCCTGCTCAGCGGCATGATCCGCGCCGGCTGGCACGCCGCGGACCTGCTGGTCACCACCCGCCGCACCGAGCGCGCCGACGAACTGCAGGGCCGCTACGGCGTCGACTCCGTCAGCAACGCAGAGGCCGCCAAGCGCGCCGACACCCTGATCCTCGCCGTGAAGCCGCAGGACATGGGCAAGCTCCTGGACGAACTCGCCCCGCACCTCACCGCCGACCGCCTCGTCATCAGCGCGGCTGCCGGTATCACCACCTCCTTCATCGAGGAGCGCCTCGCCCCGGGCACCCCCGTCGTCCGTGTCATGCCGAACACCCCCGTGCTCGTCGACGAAGGCATGTCGGTGATCTCCGCCGGCAGCCACGCCACCGGCGAGCACATCGTCCACGCAGAGGAGATCTTCGGCGGCGTCGGCAAGACCCTCCGCGTCCCCGAATCCCAGCAGGACGCGGCCACCGCACTCTCCGGCTCCGGCCCGGCGTACTTCTACTTCCTCGTCGAGGCCATGACCGACGCAGGCATCCTCCTCGGCCTTCCTCGCGCCCAGGCGCACGACCTGATCGTCCAGGCCGCCATCGGCGCCGCCGTCATGCTCCGCGACAGCGGCGAACACCCTGTGAAACTCCGTGAAGCAGTCACCTCCCCCGCCGGCACCACCATCAGCGCCATCCGAGAACTCGAGAACCACGGCGTACGCGCCGCCTTGATCGCCGCCCTCGAAGCGGCCCGCGACCGAAGCCGCGAACTCGCCTCCGGCAACGGCTGACCGGCCCGCCCCGCCACGGCCCGGTCAGCCTGCCCGCATCCTGCCCGCATCCCGCCCTGTCCGCCGTCACACGGCAGGCAGCAGTCCGATCGCCCGATAGGCGGCGTCCACCGTCGGACGGGCCATCTCCCTGGCCCGCTCGGCCCCCTTCCTCAGCACTGCGTCGATGTGTCCCGGATCAGCCGCGAGCTCCGCATGCCGCTCCCTGATCGGCCTCAGCAGCTCCAGCACGGCCTCGGCCGTGTCCTTCTTCAAGGCCCCGTACGACTCATATACACCGGCCAGCTCCTTCGGGTTCCCTCCCGTGCAGGCAGAGAGGATCTCCAGCAGATTCGCGACGCCGGGCCGGGAGTCGGGGTCGTACTCGACGTCCTGTCCGCTGTCCGTGACCGCGCGCATGATCTTCTTGTGCACCACGTCGGGCTCGTCGAGCAGATAGATGATTCCGGCACCCGACGCATGGGACTTCCCCATCTTCGACGTGGGGTCCTGCAGATCCATGACCCGGGCCGCCACCGTGGGATGCGTGGCCCGGGGAACGGTGAACGTGTGCCCGTAGCGCTGGTTGAACCGCACGGCCAGGTCGCGCGCCAGCTCCACGTGCTGGGTCTGGTCCTCGCCGACCGGCACCTCGTCGGTGCCGTACGCGAGGATGTCCGCGGCCATCAGCACCGGATACGTCAGCAGCGACAGCCGCACGCTCTGTCCCGCGGCACGCGCCTGACCGCCCTTCTCCTTGTACTGGATCACGCGCCGCAGTTCGCCGTCGGTCGCCGTGCATTCGAGGATGTACGAGAGCCGGGCGTGCTCGTCCACATGGCTCTGGACGAAGAGCGTGCACACGTCCGGGTCCAGACCCGCCGCCAGCATCAGCGTCGCCGCCTGCCTGCTCAGCCGCCGGACGCGAGCAGGATCGTGCTCAACCGTGAGGGCGTGCAGATCCACCACGCTGAACAGCGCGTCCGCCTGGTGCTGATCGACCTCGACCCACCTGTGCAGAGCCCCGAGGTGGTTCCCGAGAGTCAGATGCCCCGTCGGCTTGACGCCGCTGAAGATCCGTTTCATTCCGTACTCCGTCTCCTGGTCGGAGCCGCCGCGCCCAGCGGCCGGACCCCCGGAGGGAGATACGCGAACGGCCGCCGAAGCGGCGGCCGTGGGTGCATGCGTAGGCGCCGGCCGCCGTCAGGCGGCCCACCACTGAAGGAAGCACGTACGCGATGTCATGCGCCCAAGACTACTGCCTGGGGGCGGGTTGACATCAAGTACCGGCGTCCGTAGTGTTCTCCGGGTTGCCCGACGTGAGCACCGACTCCGGTCGGCCCCGGGCGGCCATTCCGCAAGACCCACTTCGACCGAGCGGCATTCCGTGTCGCCCGTTCTTCCGTGCGCTTTTGCGAAATGAAGAATCCACGTTCGAAAGGACGCCGGCCCCGATTAGCTTCGCGGCGGAGGATTCGCTAAAGTCTCACTCGTCGGAACGGCCCAACAGCCCGAAAGACAATTCCCGCTGACTGGGAGTCAGGCCCGAAAGAGTCTGATAGAGTCGGAACCGCCGGAAAGCCGAAAGGCCGGAAAGCACCGAGGAAATCGGATCGAAAAGATCTGATAGAGTCGGAAGCGCAAGACCGAAGGGAAGCGCCCGGAGGAAAGCCTCAGAGGAATCTGAGGTGAGTACAAAGGAAGCGTCCGTTCCTTGAGAACTCAACAGTGTGCCAAAAATCAACGCCAGATATGTTGATACCCCGCCCATCTTCGGATGGTCGAGGTTCCTTTGAAAAAGTCCGTCCCGCTTGCGGGGCGGCAATCACAGCGAGGACGCTGTGAACGACCGGTCCTATTCCGACCGGTTGTTCCGCTCTTCGGATGTGCACCCGATCACGGGTAAACATTCATGGAGAGTTTGATCCTGGCTCAGGACGAACGCTGGCGGCGTGCTTAACACATGCAAGTCGAACGATGAACCTCCTTCGGGAGGGGATTAGTGGCGAACGGGTGAGTAACACGTGGGCAATCTGCCCTTCACTCTGGGACAAGCCCTGGAAACGGGGTCTAATACCGGATAACACTGCGGATCGCATGGTCTGCGGTTGAAAGCTCCGGCGGTGAAGGATGAGCCCGCGGCCTATCAGCTTGTTGGTGGGGTGATGGCCTACCAAGGCGACGACGGGTAGCCGGCCTGAGAGGGCGACCGGCCACACTGGGACTGAGACACGGCCCAGACTCCTACGGGAGGCAGCAGTGGGGAATATTGCACAATGGGCGAAAGCCTGATGCAGCGACGCCGCGTGAGGGATGACGGCCTTCGGGTTGTAAACCTCTTTCAGCAGGGAAGAAGCGAAAGTGACGGTACCTGCAGAAGAAGCGCCGGCTAACTACGTGCCAGCAGCCGCGGTAATACGTAGGGCGCAAGCGTTGTCCGGAATTATTGGGCGTAAAGAGCTCGTAGGCGGCTTGTCGCGTCGGATGTGAAAGCCCGGGGCTTAACCCCGGGTCTGCATTCGATACGGGCAGGCTAGAGTGTGGTAGGGGAGATCGGAATTCCTGGTGTAGCGGTGAAATGCGCAGATATCAGGAGGAACACCGGTGGCGAAGGCGGATCTCTGGGCCATTACTGACGCTGAGGAGCGAAAGCGTGGGGAGCGAACAGGATTAGATACCCTGGTAGTCCACGCCGTAAACGTTGGGAACTAGGTGTTGGCGACATTCCACGTCGTCGGTGCCGCAGCTAACGCATTAAGTTCCCCGCCTGGGGAGTACGGCCGCAAGGCTAAAACTCAAAGGAATTGACGGGGGCCCGCACAAGCAGCGGAGCATGTGGCTTAATTCGACGCAACGCGAAGAACCTTACCAAGGCTTGACATATACCGGAAAGCATCAGAGATGGTGCCCCCCTTGTGGTCGGTATACAGGTGGTGCATGGCTGTCGTCAGCTCGTGTCGTGAGATGTTGGGTTAAGTCCCGCAACGAGCGCAACCCTTGTTCTGTGTTGCCAGCATGCCCTTCGGGGTGATGGGGACTCACAGGAGACTGCCGGGGTCAACTCGGAGGAAGGTGGGGACGACGTCAAGTCATCATGCCCCTTATGTCTTGGGCTGCACACGTGCTACAATGGCCGGTACAAAGAGCTGCGAAGCCGCGAGGCGGAGCGAATCTCAAAAAGCCGGTCTCAGTTCGGATTGGGGTCTGCAACTCGACCCCATGAAGTCGGAGTTGCTAGTAATCGCAGATCAGCATTGCTGCGGTGAATACGTTCCCGGGCCTTGTACACACCGCCCGTCACGTCACGAAAGTCGGTAACACCCGAAGCCGGTGGCCCAACCCCTTGTGGGAGGGAGCTGTCGAAGGTGGGACTGGCGATTGGGACGAAGTCGTAACAAGGTAGCCGTACCGGAAGGTGCGGCTGGATCACCTCCTTTCTAAGGAGCACATGGCCGACTGCGAGCGAATGACTCGCACGGTTGCTCATGGGTGGAACGTTGATTATTCGGCAGGGACTTGCTCGCCTGCTGCTTCCAGTACTGCTCTTCGGAGCGTGGAACGAGGCGGCTGGTGGGAGATTCTGCCGGGCACACTGTTGGGTGTCTGAGGGTGCGAGCGTTGCTCGTCCTTCGGGATGCCGGCCCCAGTGAACTCGTCGCGGTTGCGGCGGGGTGGTGGGTGGCTGGTCGTTGCTTGAGAACTACACAGTGGACGCGAGCATCTGTGGCCAAGTTTTTAAGGGCGCACGGTGGATGCCTTGGCACCAGGAACCGATGAAGGACGTGGGAGGCCACGATAGTCCCCGGGGAGTCGTCAACCAGGCTTTGATCCGGGGGTTTCCGAATGGGGAAACCCGGCAGTCGTCATGGGCTGTCACCCGCTGCTGAACACATAGGCAGTGTGGAGGGAACGAGGGGAAGTGAAACATCTCAGTACCCTCAGGAAGAGAAAACAACCGTGATTCCGGGAGTAGTGGCGAGCGAAACCGGATGAGGCCAAACCGTATGCGTGTGATACCCGGCAGGGGTTGCGCATACGGGGTTGTGGGATCTCTCTTTCATTGTCTGCCGGCAATGAGACGAGTCAGAAACCGTTGATGTAGGCGAAGGACATGCGAAAGGTCCGGCGTAGAGGGTAAGACCCCCGTAGCTGAAACATCAGCGGCTCGTTTGAGAGACACCCAAGTAGCACGGGGCCCGAGAAATCCCGTGTGAATCTGGCGGGACCACCCGTTAAGCCTAAATATTCCCTGGTGACCGATAGCGGATAGTACCGTGAGGGAATGGTGAAAAGTACCGCGGGAGCGGAGTGAAATAGTACCTGAAACCGTGTGCCTACAAGCCGTGGGAGCGTCGCTGTATGTGCTTGCACATGCAGTCGTGACTGCGTGCCTTTTGAAGAATGAGCCTGCGAGTTAGCGGTGTGTAGCGAGGTTAACCCGTGTGGGGAAGCCGTAGCGAAAGCGAGTCCGAACAGGGCGTTTGAGTTGCACGCTCTAGACCCGAAGCGGAGTGATCTAGCCATGGGCAGGTTGAAGCGGAGGTAAGACTTCGTGGAGGACCGAACCCACCAGGGTTGAAAACCTGGGGGATGACCTGTGGTTAGGGGTGAAAGGCCAATCAAACTCCGTGATAGCTGGTTCTCCCCGAAATGCATTTAGGTGCAGCGTCGTGTGTTTCTTGCCGGAGGTAGAGCACTGGATAGGCGATGGGCCCTACCGGGTTACTGACCTTAGCCAAACTCCGAATGCCGGTAAGTGAGAGCGCGGCAGTGAGACTGTGGGGGATAAGCTCCATGGTCGAGAGGGAAACAGCCCAGAGCATCGACTAAGGCCCCTAAGCGTACGCTAAGTGGGAAAGGATGTGGAGTCGCAGAGACAACCAGGAGGTTGGCTTAGAAGCAGCCACCCTTGAAAGAGTGCGTAATAGCTCACTGGTCAAGTGATTCCGCGCCGACAATGTAGCGGGGCTCAAGCGTACCGCCGAAGTCGTGTCATTCCAGCATGAGGGCCAACGCCCGCTGGGATGGGTAGGGGAGCGTCGTGTGCCGGGTGAAGCAGCCGCGGAAGCGAGTTGTGGACGGTTCACGAGTGAGAATGCAGGCATGAGTAGCGATACACACGTGAGAAACGTGTGCGCCGATTGACTAAGGGTTCCTGGGTCAAGCTGATCTGCCCAGGGTAAGTCGGGACCTAAGGCGAGGCCGACAGGCGTAGTCGATGGACAACCGGTTGATATTCCGGTACCCGCTTTGAAACGCCCAATATCGAATCAGGCGATGCTAAGTCCGTGAAGCCGCCGGCTGAGTCTTCGGACGAGGTCGGAGTGGTGGAGCCGACGAACCAGACTTGTAGTAGGTAAGCGATGGGGTGACGCAGGAAGGTAGTCCAGCCCGGGCGGTGGTTGTCCCGGGGTAAGGGTGTAGGCCGTGTGATAGGCAAATCCGTCACACATTGAGGCTGAGACCTGATGCCGAGCCGATTGTGGTGAAGTGGATGATCCTATGCTGTCGAGAAAAGCCTCTAGCGAGTTTCATGGCGGCCCGTACCCTAAACCGACTCAGGTGGTCAGGTAGAGAATACCGAGGCGTTCGGGTGAACTATGGTTAAGGAACTCGGCAAAATGCCCCCGTAACTTCGGGAGAAGGGGGGCCATTCCTGGTGATAGCACTTGCTGCTTGAGCTGGGGGTGGCCGCAGAGACCAGCGAGAAGCGACTGTTTACTAAAAACACAGGTCCGTGCGAAGCCGTAAGGCGATGTATACGGACTGACGCCTGCCCGGTGCTGGAACGTTAAGGGGACCGGTTAGCTCCATTTCGGTGGGGCGAAGCTGAGAACTTAAGCGCCAGTAAACGGCGGTGGTAACTATAACCATCCTAAGGTAGCGAAATTCCTTGTCGGGTAAGTTCCGACCTGCACGAATGGCGTAACGACTTCTCGACTGTCTCAACCATAGGCCCGGTGAAATTGCACTACGAGTAAAGATGCTCGTTTCGCGCAGCAGGACGGAAAGACCCCGGGACCTTTACTACAGTTTGATATTGGTGTTCGGTTCGGCTTGTGTAGGATAGGTGGGAGACTGTGAAGCTTGGACGCCAGTTCAGGTGGAGTCGTCGTTGAAATACCACTCTGGTCGTGCTGGATGTCTAACCTGGGTCCGTGATCCGGATCAGGGACAGTGTCTGATGGGTAGTTTAACTGGGGCGGTTGCCTCCCAAAGGGTAACGGAGGCGCCCAAAGGTTCCCTCAGCCTGGTTGGCAATCAGGTGTTGAGTGTAAGTGCACAAGGGAGCTTGACTGTGAGACCGACGGGTCGAGCAGGGACGAAAGTCGGGACTAGTGATCCGGCGGTGGCTTGTGGAAGCGCCGTCGCTCAACGGATAAAAGGTACCCCGGGGATAACAGGCTGATCTTCCCCAAGAGTCCATATCGACGGGATGGTTTGGCACCTCGATGTCGGCTCGTCGCATCCTGGGGCTGGAGTCGGTCCCAAGGGTTGGGCTGTTCGCCCATTAAAGCGGTACGCGAGCTGGGTTTAGAACGTCGTGAGACAGTTCGGTCCCTATCCGCTGTGCGCGTAGGAGTCTTGAGAAGGGCTGTCCCTAGTACGAGAGGACCGGGACGGACGAACCTCTGGTGTGCCAGTTGTCCTGCCAAGGGCATGGCTGGTTGGCTACGTTCGGAAAGGATAACCGCTGAAAGCATCTAAGCGGGAAGCCTGCTTCGAGATGAGGACTCCCACCTCCTTGAGAGGGTAAGGCTCCCAGTAGACGACTGGGTTGATAGGCCGGATATGGAAGCCCTGTAAGGGGTGGAGTTGACCGGTACTAATAGGCCGAGGGCTTGTCCTCAGTTGCTCGCGTCCACTGTGTTAGTTCTGAAGTAACGAACTCGCCCGACCCCTGTTGCGGGGTTGCCGGCTGGTAGTTCGAACATCTTCATAGTGTTTCGGTGGTCATTGCGTTAGGGAAACGCCCGGTTACATTCCGAACCCGGAAGCTAAGCCTTTCAGCGCCGATGGTACTGCAGGGGGGACCCTGTGGGAGAGTAGGACGCCGCCGAACAATCTTTGTGGGGAAGCCCCGCACCCTTGTGGTGCGGGGCTTTTCCGCGTTCAAGGCCCGGCAGGCACCGGGCAGGACCCTGCCGCTCGATTAGGGTCGTCGGCATGCGCTACGACCTCGTCATCTTCGACAACGACGGTGTGCTCGTCGACAGCGAGCCCATCTCGAACACCATCCTGGCCGGCTATCTCAGTGAACTCGGCCACCCCACCACGTACGAGGACTCACTGCGCGACTACATGGGCGCCGCCGTGCACCGCGTCCACGACCTCATACGCGAGCGGACCGGGCAGGCGCTGCCCGCGGACTTCGACGACACCCTGCATGCCCGGGTGTTCGCCGCCTTCGAGCGAGAGCTGACGCCCGTCGACGGAGTGACCGAGGTGTTGGAGAAGCTCCAGGCCGATGCCGTGCCGTACTGCGTCGCGTCCTCCGGCAGTCACGAGCGCATCCGCGTCGGTCATCGCAGGACTGGCCTGGACCGGTGGTTCACGGACGACATCGTCTTCAGCGCCCAGGACGTGGGCAAGGGCAAGCCGGCGCCTGATCTCTTCCTCCACGCCGCCGAGCGGATGGGGGTGGCGCCCGGGCGGTGCGTCGTCGTGGAGGACAGCCGTCTCGGTGTGCAGGCGGCCCTGGCGGCGGGGATGGACGTGTACGGCTTCACGGCCATGACCGCCGAGGCGGAACTCCGGGGCGCCAACGGCTGGTTCGGTGCGATGGAGGAGCTGCCCGCACTGCTCGTGTGAGCCGTTCGCGAGCTGCTCGAACTGCTTGCGTGATCCGCCTACCGCTGAGTAGGGCCCGGGCATACGCTGTGCGGCCATGACAGATCCGCGGTTGCGCCACGGACGCGCCTCTCTGGCGTTCAGCTTCTTCTCCCAGGGCGTCGCGTTCGCGCTGCTGGTGACCCGTATCCCCGCCATCCAGGACCGGTACGGGATATCCGACGCCTTGCTGCCACTGTTCCTTGCGGCCGTGCCGGTCCTCGCCGGGGTGGGGAGTGTGCTGACCGGGCGCGTCGTGCGGCGGGTCGCCGTGAGTACGGTGCTGCGCTGGGCGCAGCCCGTGGTGCTGCTGTCCCTGCTCGGCGTCGCCGCCGGCGACCGGCTGTGGCAGGTGGCCGTCGCCCTGGCGGTGTTCGGGCTGGCCGTCGGAGCGCTCGACGCGTCGATGAACATGCTCGGCGTCGGTTTGCAACGGGCCTACGGCCGAAGCATCATGCTCGGCTTCCATGCCGCGTACAGCCTCGGCGGCATCGTCGGCGCCTCGCTCGCCTGGGCCGGGGCGCACTGGGACCTCACGCTGGTCGTGTCGTACCTGCCAGTGGTCCTGGTGCTCGTGCCGGCGGTGGCGGCGGCGAGCCGTTGGTACGCCGACGAGCAGCGCTGCGCTGCCCAGGTGGTCGACGGGGACCCACAGGCGCAGCCGGCCGGGAGCCCTGCCGCGTTCCGGCTGCTGCTGCCGCTGTGCCTGGTGATGACGTTCGCGTACATCGGGGACTCGACCGTCTCCAACTGGAGCGCCAAGTATCTGCAGGACGTGCTCGGGAGTTCGGAGGAGCTCGCGACCGTCCCCTACAACGCCTACATGGTGACCACCCTGGTGGGGCGGGCCGTCGGGGACCTCGGGGTGCGTCGCTTCGGGGCGGTGGCGGTCGTCAGGTGCGGGGCGGTGCTGGCGGCGGCGGGGTTCGCCGTGGTGGCCGGCGCTCCTGGTGCTTGGGTCGGCATGCTCGGGTTCACGGTGTTGGGGCTGGGGTTGTGCGTGATCGTGCCGCAGACGTTCGCGGCGGCGGGCCGGCTGTTCCCGGCCGGGAGCGGCAGCGATGCTGCCGTGGCCCGGTTGAACGTCTTCAACTACGTCGGCTTCCTCGTCGGCTCGCCCCTCGTGGGGGCACTCGGCGACGCCTGGAGCTATCGCGGGGCGATGCTCGTGCCGATGGTGCTGGTCCTGGTGACGTTGGTGTATGCCAGGTCGTTCGGCGAGGGAGGCGCCCGATACGGTGGCGGGCATGAGCGGCCGCGGGTTGTTGATGTGGGACGAGGCGGTAACGAAGTATGACTTCGGACTCGGCCATCCGATGGATCCGGTGCGGCTCGCGCTGACCATGGGGCTGGTACGGGCCTATGGTCTCGACCGGTCGATGCGCCTGGTCGCCGCGAAGCCCGCCGGGGCCTCGACGCTGCGTCTCGTGCACCGGGAGGACTACCTCGAGGCGGTACGGGCGGCGTCGGCCGACCCGAAGGCCGCCGACCAGGCGTACGGACTCGGCACGGTCGACGACCCGGCGTTCGCCGGGATGCACGAGGCATCGGCTCTGATCGCCGGCCAGTCCGTCGGTGCGGCGGAGGCCGTGTGGCGCGGGGACGCCGCGCACGCGGTGAACTTCGCGGGCGGGCTGCACCACGCGATGCCCGGTGGTGCGTCCGGGTTCTGTGTCTACAACGACGCGTCGCTGGCTATTGCGCGGCTGCTGGAGCTGGGCGTGGAGCGCGTCGCGTACGTCGATGTGGACGTCCACCACGGGGACGGCGTCCAGGCGGCGTTCTGGGACGATCCGCGGGTGCTGACGGTGTCGCTGCACGAGCATCCGCGCACGCTGTTCCCGCAGACCGGCTGGCCGGAGGAGACGGGCGGCACCGACGCGGAGGGCTCCGCGGTGAACGTGGCGCTGCCCGCGGGCACGGGCGACGAAGGATGGCTGCGGGCGTTCCACGCGGTGGTGCCGGAGCTACTGGCCGATTTCCGGCCGCAGGTGCTGGTGACGCAGCACGGTGCGGACACCCACTTCGAGGACCCGCTGGCGCATCTGGCGGTGTCGCTGGACGCGCAGCGCGCGGTCCAGGAGGCGTGCCACGCCCTGGCGCACGAGCATGTGGACGGCGCCCGCTGGGTCGCGCTCGGCGGCGGCGGGTACGCGGTCGTGGACGTCGTGCCCCGGTCGTGGACCCATCTGGTGGGCATCGCGGCCCACGAGCCGGTGGAGCCCGAGTCGGTGATCCCGTCGTCGTGGCGGCACGAGGTGTACGCGAAGACCCGGCAGTTGGCGCCGGCGCGGATGACGGACGGCCGATGGCCGGTGGCCTGGCGCGGCTGGGAGGAGGGCTACGACCCTGCCGACCGGCTGGACCAGGCCGTGCTGGCGACCCGGCGGGCGGCCTTTCCGCTGCGGGGCCTGCTGGCGTAGGTCGCGGCCCAATCGGCGGTCCATCGGGGGCCCGTCGGACGGCCCCGGAGCCGCATTACGCCAACTGTAGGGGTTTTACCGGATTTTCCTGTCCCGGGTGCCCGGGTGCGTCAGCATCGGGAAGGTGTTGAGCACCCGAGCGCTGCGGGCGCACCTGCTGGCGTCACGACTGGCCGGTGAGGTCGCCACCACCCGTGAGACGAGTCTGCGGAGCTATCGTGCGTTCGTCGCGCGTGACCCCCGGGTCACGATCGGCCTCGACCCCGGGTGGGCCTGGAGCGTGCGGGACGTCGTCGCGCTCATGGCCGACCGGTGCGGGGTGTCGGCCGATCCTGAGCATGTGAGCGGCGCGGACGTCATCGATCCCGAGCTGACCCTGGCCGGGCTCGCCGCGTTCGCGGCGCGGCTGGGGGCGGTGGCCGCACGGGGCGGCTCCGTGCTGTTCGGGACCGGACACCCGCACCGGCTGATCGGGTTCTACGCCGGTCTGGCAGACGCCGTGTCGGCGGCGGGCTGCTCCGTACTCACACCCGCGCAGGGGCGATGTGTCGACATAACGACCCGGTTCGGCGTACGTCCCTACCGCCTGGAGTACGTACGGGGTGTGGCCCTGCTCAGTGAACCGGGGGCGCGTGCGGTCGGCGTGCACACCCATTCCCCGCTGCCGGTCAGGCTCGCGCTCCAGGCGGCCGTGAACGCCGGCGGGCCGCTGCCCGATCTGGTCGTCGGCGATCACGGCTGGGTCTGCGGCGCAGGTCAACTGGGTATCGAGGCCATCGGGGTGGCCGACACGGACGATCCCGCGCTGTTCGTCGGCGCGGCCGAGGGCCGGGTGTCGGTCGCCGTTCCGCTTGACGACGGCGTACGGTCCGACTTCTACCGGCCGTTGACGCGCTATGTACTCGATCGGGCGTGTCTGTCACAGTAGGCGCCTGATCGCAGCTCCTCTTCCCCACTTGCATCACCCGCCCCTACTCTGGGCAGTGAGCGCACAGCGACGAAGAGTCACCGGAGGGGAAGCCGGTGCGCGTCGGGTGCGGAAGGTACAGGTGGGTCATGGCTGCTGGCAGCGAGAGGCCTCTCAACGAGGTCAAGTTTCTCACCGTGGCGGAGGTTGCCTCGGTGATGCGGGTGTCGAAGATGACCGTGTACCGCTTGGTGCACAGCGGTCATCTGCCGGCGATCCGGGTGGGGAGGTCCTTCCGGGTACCGGAGCAAGCGGTGCACGAGTATCTCCGCGAATCCTTCGTGGGGGTGGAATCCGCGTGACGGAGCCCGGTCCATTGCCCTCGGATTACGTCCCTCACTCGGCGGCAGGTAGGCTAGGCCGACGTAGGTCGTGTGGGCCCAGACGCCCCGCACCGAGTGAAGAGAAGTGAGCGAGGGTAGTCGTGGGCTCTGTTATCAAGAAGCGGCGTAAGCGGATGGCCAAGAAGAAGCACCGCAAGCTGCTCAAGCGCACCCGCGTTCAGCGTCGCAACAAGAAGTAAGCGGCAGCTGTACGCGTCGCCCCGGCCCCTCCACCGCACGGTGGAGGGGCCGGGGTGTTTGTGACCCGCGTCTCCGATCCATGGTTTGGTCCGACACGGCACGACGTGGCAAAAGTCCGTCGTGCGGTCATCACAGCGCAACACCGACGCGCTACGGTGACGCCAGGACTCGAGGCCCTGTCCGGCGGACCAGGGCCGGAACGCCCCAAGGAAGGCGCTGATCTTGGGCAAGGTCGTGCTCGTCACCGGAGTGGCCCGGCAGCTCGGAGGCCGTCTCGTGCGGCGCATCCAGCGCGATCCCGAGGTGGACCGGGTGATCGGGGTCGATGCCGTGGGCCCCGGACACCACCTGGGCGGTGCCGAGTTCGTCCGTGCCGACATCCGGCAGCCCGCCATCGGGCGGGTCCTCGCCGAGCACGCCGTCGACACGGTCGTGCACATGGACGTGACGGGCACGCCGCTGGGCGCCGGCGGCCGTACGGCCGTCAAGGAGACCAACGTCATCGGCACCATGCAGCTCCTCGGCGCCTGCCAGAAGTCGCCGACCGTGAAGCGGCTGGTCGTCAAGTCCAGCACGAGCGTCTACGGCTCCGCTCCGCGCGATCCGGCGGTCTTCACGGAGACCACCCCGCCCAAGTCGCTGCCCAGCGGTGGCTTCGCCAAGGACGCCGTCGAGGTCGAGGGATATGTGCGCGGCTTCGCCCGGCGCCGGCCCGACGTGGCGGTGTGCGTGCTGCGCTTCGCCAACATCCTCGGACCGTGCGCCGACTCGCCGCTCGCCGAGTTCCTCACGCTGCCGGTGATGCCGACGGTCTTCGGGTACGACCCGCGGCTGCAGTTCGTCCACGAGGACGACGTCATCGACGTGCTGCGGATCGCCCTGCACGAGCCGCGGCGCTCCACGCTCAACAGCGGCACCTTCAACATCGCAGGGGACGGCGTGCTGACGCTGTCCCAGTGCTCGCGGAGGCTGGGCAGGCCGACCCTGCCGGTGCTGCTGCCGGCGGTCACCTGGGTCGGCTCCGCGCTGCGGACGATCGGCATCACCGACTTCTCGCCCGAGCAGATCCGGCTGCTGACCCACGGGCGGGTGGTGAGCACCGTTCAGATGCGCGAGACACTGGGCTTCCGGCCGAAGTACACGACGGCGGAGACGTTCGCGGACTTCGCACGCAGCCGCGGGCCGGGGCTGCTCCCGCCCCGGACGCTCGCCAAGGCGGTGGACCAGGTCACTGCGGCCCTGCCGTTCACAGACGGCGCGGCCCTCGAAGACGGCGGGCGGACGGCCACGCGGACGCCCACGCAGACGACGCACAGCAGCGGACAGCCCGGATAAGGAGCGCAGCCGACGATGGCGGACGCCAAGGTCATTCCGTTCGACGACGACCGGTCGCGTGGCGGCGGCGCGCAGCGCCCGGCGCGGCGGCGCTCTGCGGCAGGCGGCCGTCGCAAGGCCGAGCCCGCGGCGACGGGGGAGGCCGTGGTGAGCCCCCTGCCCGGGCAGCACGGCGGTGAGAGCGCCGACGGCGGTACGGGCAAGCCCCCTGTGCCGGCCGCTCCGGTGGCCTCCGGCGCTCCGGGCGCCGGTGAGGTGCCGGACGCCGCCGAGGGTGCCCATGACGCCCCTCAGGACGCTGCCGCTCCTTCCGCCGCCGGACAGGAGTCACTCGGGGCGGCGCCACCCGGGGCGCCGGCGGCCGGGGTCTGGGACCGGAGGATCGCCGGCGGTCTGGCGTTTCTGCGGCGCCGGATCACGGGTGACTACGAGGTCGACGAGTTCGGGTACGACGCCGAGCTCACCGACCAGGTCCTGATGTCGATGCTGCGGCCGATGTACCGGAAGTACTTCCGGGTCGAGGTGAAGGGCATCGAGAACATCCCGGCCGAGGGCGGCGCGCTGGTGGTGGCCAACCACTCGGGGACGCTGCCGCTGGACGGGCTGATGATGCAGGTCGCCGTCCACGACAACCATCCGGCGGGCCGTCATCTGCGCCTGCTGGCCGCGGACCTGGTCTTCATGCTGCCAGTGGTCAATGAACTGGCTCGCAAGGCCGGCCACACCCTGGCCTGCGCCGAGGACGCCGAAAGGCTTCTGCAGCGCGGCGAGGTGGTGGGTGTGATGCCGGAGGGCTTCAAGGGCATCGGCAAGCCGTTCGGCGAGCGCTACAAGCTCCAGCGCTTCGGGCGCGGCGGTTTCGTCTCGACGGCGCTTCGGGCGGGAGTGCCGATCGTGCCGTGCTCGATCGTCGGGGCCGAGGAGATCTACCCGATGATCGGCAACGCGAAGACGCTGGCGCGGCTGCTGGGCATCCCCTACTTCCCGATCACGCCGACCTTCCCGTGGCTCGGGCCGCTCGGGGCGGTGCCGCTGCCGACGAAGTGGACGATCCAGTTCGGGGAGCCGATCGAGACGGACGGCTATCCGCCGGAGGCGGCGGAGGACCCCATGCTGATGTTCAACCTGACGGACCAGGTGCGCGAGCAGATCCAGCACACGCTCTACAAGTTGCTGGTGCAGCGCCGCTCGGTCTTCTTCTGAGCCCGCCTCGCCGGCCCCGGCGGCGCGTCAGCGGCCGGGGACCCACGTCCTGAGCCGCGACCTGTGTTCTGGCGAGCGGATCTGTGTTCTGCCGCGCGGACATACGTGAGGGGCGGGCCCCTGCCGGGACCCGCCCCTCACGCACGCACTGTCCGGACGGCTAGTCGTCCTCCGCCTCGAAACCGAGGCCCGGGAGAATGCCGGGCAGGAGCGGCGGGATGGTGACCTCCGGCGCCGACGGTGCGGATTCCATGCCGGACAGCGACGGGCTCGTCAGGCCCTCCGGCGGGTCGAGCAGACCGCCCGTGTTGCCGCCGAGCAGGCCGTCGTCCTCCGCGTCCGTGCTGGACCCCGACGGGCTGGGCCGGGTGACCTCGCCCGTCCGCCCGCCGCCGTCCGGCGCGCTGGGCGCCGTACGGTCCGGGTCCGAGGCGCTTCCCGAGTCCTGTGACGTGCTCGGGCCCTGGACGCCGCTCTGCTTCTCCGGGGGCCGGGGCAGCAGCGACTCGAGCGGGCCGACCTGTTCGTCTATGGCTTCGAAGGCGGAGTCGACCTCGTCGCCGACGTCGGTCAGCTGGGCGGGCAGCCGGTCGCGCAGTCCGTCCCACGTCTCGCGGTGCGAGCGGGAGAAGGAGTTGAGCGTGGCCATGGGGGCGAGCGAGCCGTCGCGTTCGTACGCGGCGCTGAGCAGACGGTGGCCTTCGGTGACGTCGTGCCGCATGCCGGTGAGCGTGCGGCGGACCTCGCCCAGGGACTCGTGGTCCATGGTGCCGGAGCGGCCTCGCTCCATGAGCCGGCGGGCCTCGCTCAGGCGGGTCGACGCCTGGTCGAGATAGAGCTCGCCGCGGTCGGACTCGTCGTCGGCCAGGCCGAGTTTGAAGTCCTCCATGCCGCGCTTCAGCCCGTACAGCGAGTCACCGGGGAGGGCGTCGGAACTGGCAGCGGCCACCCCGCCGAAGGCGCCCGCCGCCACACCGACGGTCAGGCCGCCGGCCGCGAGCCCCTTCGACCAGCGGGAACGCGGTCGCAACTTCCGGAGCGGGGATGCCCGGTGGGCGCCGCGGCCGGAGGTCCGCTGCTCGGGCACCGTAGGGCCCGCGGGCGCACCCGGCGAGGCTGCCGTGCCCTCTTGGAGCATCGCTTCCATGGCGGC
Organism: Streptomyces peucetius; assembly: GCF_025854275.1. Lineage (NCBI taxonomy): Bacteria > Bacillati > Actinomycetota > Actinomycetes > Kitasatosporales > Streptomycetaceae > Streptomyces > Streptomyces peucetius. The sequence continues at coordinate 4,507,329 of NZ_CP107567.1, forward strand.
CACGAGCTGTGCCCGCTGCACCACCTTGACCTCGGGGTCCATTTCCGGCTTGGGCAGCTCGCCGAGACCGTGGGCCAGGGTCAACAGCCGTTCGTGCTCGGGCGGTTCGACGGACTCGACCGACTCGTCGGGCTGTTCGGCCGCCTGGTCTTCCAAGGCCTGGGCGAAGGCGTTCGCCCGCCGGTGCGCCGAAACGTTCGCGATCACTGGCGGCACCTCCTCTCGTCATGACGATCGACTCCCCTGGGGGTCTGGAGGGTTGCACACCTTGAGCACATCCACACGAAAGAGTGAGCGGCTGCGGGCATGGCGTGTCCAGAGGGAGCCTGCATTCCGCACAACGAGCGGCGCGGCACTTGGGTTACGCGCGAAAGATGATCGGACCAGTGCGTCATCGAGGCGTCACCGAATGTGAGTCGGGTACAGGGGGCGTGGGGGGAGGCTGTGGGGACAGCGGGGCTCTGGAGCGGGCAGGGGCCGGTCAGCGTGCGTCATCGGGGAGCAGCCGGGCGAGGGTGCGCACGGCGCGGTACTGCAAGGTTTTGATCGCGCCCTCGTTCTTGCCCATCGCCCTGGCGGTCTCGGCGACGGACAGGCCCTGCAGGAAACGGAGGGTGACGCACTCCTGCTGCTGGGGGTTGAGCTTGCGGACGGCCTCGAGCAGCGCGGCGTTGGAGAGGGACTCCAGGACCGAGTCCTCGGGGCTGCGCTCCACCTCATTGGCGTCGAGCATCTCCCCGGTGGTCACTTCCAGCCGGAAGCGGCTCGACTTGAAGTGGTCGGCGACCAGATTGCGGGCGATCGTCACGAGCCAGGCGCCGAAGTCGCGGCCCTGCCAGGTGAAGGTGGAGATGCGGCGCAATGCGCGCAGGAAGGTCTCACTGGTGAGGTCCTCCGCCGTCGCCTTCCCGCCGACGCGGTAGTAGATGTAGCGGTACACGGTGTCGCTGTACTGGTCGTAGAGCCGGCCGAAGGCCTCGGCCTCGCCCGCCTGGGCCCGCTCGACCAGCTCCATCATGCGGGCGCTGTCGCTGTCGGCGGTGGGCCGCCGGGTGGCGGCCTGTGCGCCGGAGCCGCGGCCGGCCCTTCTGCCCGCGGCGCGTCCTTCGGCGGGCCCTCGCCCCTCGTCGACGGCGCTGCGTGTCGGCCCCTTGTGCAGGCCGTCGGTCAGGGCATAGCAGGGTGCGGCCGGGCCGTCGGCGGCAAGGCGGGGCGTGGCGAAGGCGGGGACGGCGTACGCGGCGGGGACAAGGCCGCGCAAGTGGTCGAGGACCGCTGCGCGCAGCGTAGCCAGGCCCGAGGCGTCAACCCCGACGTGTGGGTACACGGGACTCCCAGAGGCAGAGCTTCCATCACGAGCAGTGCGGGACCGTTCACCCGTCGTGGGGACTGGTGGGGTCCGTCATGCGTCTGAGGAGAATAACGCTTCGTACAGGCATTGCTACGCCCAGTTGCTCAAATCGCCGTTTCAGACACTTTTGTTGCGTCTACGCGATGGTTCTGGTCGCACATTGTGAGCAGTTATTGATCGAATTTGGTCATCATCTGTCGTGCCGGGCGGTGTGTTCTGGCCGGGCCGGGACAAGAGGACTGGCCGGGGACTTACCGGGACGAAGCCCGCGGATTGGTCGGCGACACGCGGAAGAGCACATGTTCGCCGGGCCGGGACCGGCCGGGCCGGTGTCAGCGGCGGCGGCGGTGGAGGGCGACCGCGGCGGCGGTACCGCCCGCCAGCGCGCCCACGCCGGCCGCGGCCGGGATGCCGACCTTGGCGGCCTTGCGGCCCGTCCGGTAGTCGCGCAGCCGCCAGTCGCGCTGCCGGGCGTGCTTGCGCAGCTTGGTGTCCGGGTTGATCGCGTACGGGTGCCCGACGAGCGAGAGCATCGGGATGTCGTTGTGGCTGTCGCTGTACGCGGCGCAGCGGGAGAGGACCAGGCCCTCTGCGGCCGCCAGGGCGCGTACCGCCTCCGCCTTCGCCGGGCCGTGGAGCGGTTCGCCGACGAGCTTGCCCGTGTAGACACCGTCGACGGACTCGGCGACGGTGCCGAGTGCGCCGGTCAGCCCGAGACGGCGGGCGATGATCGTCGCGGTCTCGACGGGTGCCGCGGTCACCAGCCAGACCTTCTGGCCGGCGTCGAGGTGCGCCTGTGCGAGGGCGCGGGTGCCGGGCCAGATCCGGTCGGCCATGTACTCGTCGTAGATCTCCTCGCCGATGCTCATCAGTTCGGAGACGCGGTGGCCCTGGACGATGGACAGGGCGCTCTCGCGGGCGTCCTGCATGTGCTCCGGGTCCTCGACCCCCGCGAGCCTGAACCACGCCTGCTGCCAGGCGAACCGGGCCAGTTCGCGGCGCTGGAAGAACTTCCGCTTGTACAGGCCCCGGCCGAAGTGGAAGATCGCGGCGCCCTGCATGACGGTGTTGTCGAGGTCGAAGAAGGCGGCGGCGCGTTCGTCGCCCGCGACGGGGAACTCCGGTTCGACGGCAGGGGCGGTGACCTCCTGCGCCTCGAGCGCCTCGATCGTCTGCGAGGACTTCCGTGCTGCCTCTGCTGCGGCTTCGCCCGCGAGCACGCTGCGTGCCGTGGCGGAGCGCCTGCGCGGAGTGAGCCATCCCAGTGCGGCCATGTCGTGAGCATAGCCAGTCTGTTCGGTACTTCCCGACCCGCCGGGGATGCGGCGGCGTGAACTCTGCGGGTCCGCGCTGTTAATCCGTACTGATGAGAGGACCGGCGAGAATGGGTGCATGAGTCCTTTGCTGCGGCGCACGAAGAAGAACCCCGCCGAACACACGGTCACCCTGATCGGGAAGCCCGGCTGTCACCTCTGTGACGACGCGCGCGCCGTCGTCCGGCAGGTGTGCGACGAGGCGGGCGCCTCCTGGGAGGAGAAGGACATCAACCAGGACGTGGAACTGCACCGCGCCTACTGGGAGCAGATCCCCGTCGTGCTGATCGACGGGGAGCAGCACACCTTCTGGAAGGTGGACGCCGACCGGCTCCGGCGGGCGCTCGGCGTCTGAACGGTCTCCCTCCGGCCCGTCGTGGCTCTATCGGGAGGCGCGGGCGGCAGGGCAGAGTGGATGGGATCAGGCGGTCTCGGGGGCGTGCGCGAGAGGAGTGTGTCCGGCTTTGCGCCCTTCGGTGCCCCAACGGTCACGGACGGTTTGCGGTTCCGTAATTCGCCTGTCGAATTGCGTGACCCCGATCACTTTGGACGGACAAACCGGACACCATCTTTGTGCACGCGTTCACAAAGACATAGCCTGCTGTCGACGGGGCGGTCTTGGGACACACGGCCGCCTGCAGCCTCGCTCATCCCCCAGGAGCACCGTGGCAACTGGCCGAAATCACCGACCGGCGACCCGTAGCCGAGGAATCCCCGAGGCCACCGTCGCCCGACTCCCGCTGTACCTGCGGGCTCTGACCGCACTTTCCGAGCGGTCCGTCCCCACGGTCTCCTCCGAGGAGCTCGCCGCGGCGGCAGGTGTCAACTCCGCGAAGCTGCGCAAGGACTTCTCCTACCTCGGCTCGTACGGGACCCGTGGCGTCGGCTACGACGTGGAGTATCTCGTCTACCAGATCTCCCGTGAACTGGGCCTGACGCAGGACTGGCCGGTTGTGATCGTAGGAATCGGTAATCTCGGCGCCGCGCTCGCCAACTACGGCGGCTTCGCGTCGCGTGGTTTCCGGGTCGCCGCACTGATCGACGCCGACCCGGCAATGGCCGGAAAGCCCGTCGCCGGCATCCCGGTCCAGCACACGGACGAACTCGAGAAGATCATCAGTGCCAACGGGGTCTCCATCGGGGTCATCTCCACGCCCGCCGGTGCCGCGCAGCAGGTGTGCGAGCGCCTGATCGCCGCCGGGGTCACCTCGATCCTGAACTTCGCCCCGACCGTGCTGTCCGTGCCCGACGGGGTCGACGTGCGCAAGGTCGATCTCTCGATCGAACTGCAGATCCTCGCCTTCCACGAGCAGCGCAAGGCCGGCGAAGAGGCCGAGACCACCAACCGCAGGGGCCCCGAGGGTGACATGTCCGCGGTGATGCCGGCATGAGTCTCCTGGTCGTGGGGCTGAGCCACCGCAGTGCTCCCGTGAGCGTGCTGGAGCGGGCGTCGCTGCCCGCCGACGCCCGGATCAAGCTGCTGCAGGACACCCTCGCCGCGGAACCCGCCACCGAGGCGACCGTGCTGGCCACGTGCAACCGCATCGAGCTGTACGCGGACGTGGACAAGTTCCACGCCGGTGTCGCCGAGCTGTCGACCCTGCTCGCCCAGCACAGCGGGGTGGGCCTCGAAGAGCTCACCCCTTATCTCTATGTGCACTACGAGGACCGGGCCGTCCACCACCTCTTCTCGGTGGCCTGCGGCCTGGACTCGATGGTCGTCGGCGAGGGCCAGATCCTCGGACAGATCAAGGACGCGCTGGCGCTCGGGCAGGAACTGCACACCGCCGGACGGCTGATCAACGACCTCTTCCAGCAGGCGCTGCGGGTCGGCAAGCGGGCCCACAGCGAGACCGGGATCGACCGTGCCGGGCAGTCGCTCGTCACCTTCGGTCTCGAGCAGCTCGCCGCCGGGGCACCGGTCGACGGATGGGCCGCGGACAAGCGGGCGCTGGTCATCGGCGCCGGTTCGATGTCCTCGCTGGCCGCCACGACGCTGGCGCGCCTCGGCGTGCGGGAGCTGGTCGTCGCCAACCGGACCACGGAGCGTGCGGAGCGGCTGGCCGCGGTGCTCTCCGAGCCGGGCACTCTCGACGCGCGCGCCGTCAGCATGTCGCAGGTGCCCGCCGAGCTGGCCCTGGCCGACGTGGCCGTGTCCTGCACCGGCGCGACCGGGCTCGTGCTGACGGCCGAGGCGGTCGCGGCCGCGCTCACCGAGCACATGGTGCCGGGCGCGTCCCCCGCCGCGGACCTGCGCGCCCCCGAAGGCAGCGTCGTCGCCCGGCTGGCCGCGCTCGCCGCACGCGACGGCCGCGTGGCCGAACTCCCGGGGGGCGCCGACGACCTGGCGGGCCTGCCGGGCGTGGACCGCGCCGGCGGCCCGGGTGCGCCCGAGGTGGGAGCGCCCGACGCGGGTGCGCCAGGACCGGCTGACGCGCGGGCGGACGCCGCCACTGGAGCCGAGGACTCGCTGCCCGGCGACGCGGCCGGGGCCGAGTGCCCCGTCGGCCTCGACGACTCCCTGGCGCAGCACGCCGCCTGGGTCGACAACGGCTCGCGCGCCCGCGACGCCCACGCCGGCGCGGTCACCGCGCACGGCGCCGGGCCCGTACGGCTCGCGCTGCTCGACCTGGCCATGCCGCGTGACATCGACGCCGCCGTCCACCGCCTCGCGGGCGTACGGCTCGTCGACATCGAGTCCCTCGCGGAGGCCTCGGCCGACGCGCCCATGGCCGCGGACGTGGACCAGGTGCGCTCCATCGTCTCCGACGAGGTCGCCGCGTTCGGCGCCGCCCAGCGGGCCGCGCACATCACGCCGACCGTGGTCGCCCTGCGCACCATGGCCGCCGATGTGGTCGCCGGGGAGATGGCGCGTCTCGAGGGACGGCTGACCGGACTCGACGAGAAGCAGCGCGCCGAGATCACCCAGACGGTGCGCCGCGTGGTGGACAAGCTCCTGCACGCGCCCACCGTGCGGGTCAAGCAGCTGGCCGGAGAACCCGGCGGCGCCGGGTACGCGGACGCGCTGCGGACCCTCTTCGACCTCGACCCGGAGACGGTCGCCTCCGTCAGCCGGGCCGACCTGAATGACGCAGACGTCAAGAACCGAGGGCGAGTATGACCGAGAGGGCACTGAGGCTCGGAACCCGGCGGAGCAAGCTGGCCATGGCCCAGTCCGGGCAAGTGGCAGAGGCGGTGCGCCGCCTCACCGGCCGCGACGTCGAGCTCGTCGAGATCACCACGTACGGGGACGTGTCCCGCGAGCACCTCGCGCAGATCGGCGGCACGGGCGTGTTCGTCGCCGCGCTCCGTGAGGCGCTGGCGCGCGGGGAGGTCGACTTCGCCGTTCACTCGCTGAAGGACCTGCCGACGACCCAGCCGGACGAGCTGGCGCTCGCGGCCGTGCCGAAGCGCGAGGACCCGCGGGACGTGCTGATCGCCCGCGACGGCCTGACCTTCGAGCAGCTGCCGAACGGCGCCCGGATCGGGACCGGTTCGCCGCGCCGCATGGCGCAGCTGAACGCGTACGCCCGCACCCACGGCCGGACGGTCGAGACGGTGCCGATCCGCGGCAACGTCGACACCCGCATCGGATTTGTACGGAACGGGGAGCTCGACGCCGTCGTGCTCGCCGCAGCCGGACTCAACCGCATCGGCAGGACCGACGAGGTGACCGACTTCCTGTCGGTCGACTTCGTCCTGCCCGCCCCCGGCCAGGGGGCACTGGCGATCGAGTGTGCCGCGTCCGACGCGGACCTCGTCGCCGCGCTCGCCGAGCTCGACGACCCGCGCACGCGGGCCGCCGTGACCGCCGAGCGTGCCCTGCTCGCCGCCCTGGAGGCCGGCTGCTCCGCACCTGTGGGTGCGCTGGCCGACCTGTTGGGCGACGGCCAGGAAGTCACCGAAATGCGCCTGCGCGGCGTCGTCGGCACGACCGACGGCTCCTCGCTGGTGCAGCTGTCCACCACCGGTCCCGTACCCACGTCGCACGACGACGCGGCGGCGCTCGGACGCGAACTCGCGGACGAGATGCTCGCCAAGGGTGCGGCCGGTCTTATGGGGGAGCGAGCACTTTGAGCCCCACCACCTCGAACCGTCCACCCCTTCCGGCACACGGACACGGGCACGTCACCTTCCTGGGTGCCGGTCCCGGCGATCCCGGTCTGCTGACTCTGCGCGCCGTCGAGGCACTGGCCGGCGCCGACGTGCTGATCGCCGAGCCGCACGTGCTCGAGGTCGTTCGCGGCCACGCGCGGGCGAGCGTGAGCACGCCTGAGCTGACGGTCGTTGACGGCGCGTCAACAACCGCCGGAATCCCCGTACTCAGGGATGCGGCCAATCTTGTCATGGAGGCCGCGCGGGGCGGCAAGCGGGTCGTCCGTGCGGTGACCGGCGACCCGGGCCTGGACACCGACGCAGGTCAGGAGATGCTCGCCTGCGCCGCGGAGGGCATCCCCTTCGAGGTCGTGCCGGGCGTGGCCGCCGCGGTGGGCGTGCCCGCGTACGCGGGTGTCCCGCTCCGCGACGAGCACGGCACCGACGTCCGCTTCATCGACGCGCGGACCGCCTCCGACCGGTGCTGGACCGAGGTCGGGACGAGCGACGGCACGGTCGTCGTCTCCACCACCCTGGAGACGGTCGCCGCGGCCGCCGGCGAACTGGTCGCCGCCGGCCGCAAGCCGGACACCCCGCTGACCGTGACCGTGGCCGGTACGACCACCCGGCAGCGGACGTGGACCGCGACGCTCGGCACCATCGCCCAGACCTTCAAGCAGGCGAAGGTGCTGCCGTCCCCCGAGGGGCACCAGCCGGTCATAGCCGTGGTCGGTGAGCGCAGCGCCGCCGCCCAGCGCGACCAGCTCGCGTGGTTCGAGTCCAAGCCGCTGTTCGGCTGGAAGGTACTCGTGCCGCGTACGAAGGAGCAGGCCGCCTCGCTCTCCGACCAGCTTCGTTCCTACGGCGCGGTGCCGCACGAGGTCCCGACCATCGCCGTCGAACCGCCGCGCACGCCGCAGCAGATGGAACGCGCGGTCAAGGGCCTCGTCACCGGCCGCTACGAGTGGATCGCCTTCACCTCCGTCAACGCGGTGAAGGCGGTGCGGGAGAAGTTCGAGGAGTACGGCCTCGACGCGCGCGCCTTCGCCGGCATCAAGGTCGCGGCGGTCGGCGAGCAGACGGCCGCCGCGCTCGTCGACTTCGGTGTGAAGCCCGACCTCGTGCCGAGCGGCGAGCAGTCCGCGGCCGGTCTGCTGGAGGACTGGCCTCCGTACGACCCGGTCTTCGACCCGATCGACCGCGTCTTCCTGCCGCGCGCCGACATCGCGACGGAGACGCTGGTCGCGGGCCTGATCGAGCTGGGCTGGGAGGTCGACGACGTCACGGCCTACCGGACCGTGCGGGCGTCGCCGCCGCCGGCGGAGACGCGCGAGGCGATCAAGGGCGGCGGCTTCGACGCGGTGCTGTTCACGTCGTCGTCGACCGTGCGGAACCTGGTCGGCATCGCCGGCAAGCCGCACAACGTGACCGTGATCGCGTGCATCGGTCCGGCGACCGCGAAGACCGCGGAGGAGCACGGGCTGCGGGTGGACGTCCTGTCCCCGGAGCCGTCCGTGCACCGGCTGGCCGAGGCCCTCGCCGACTTCGGCGCGGCGCGCCGCGCGGCGGCGGTCGAGGCGGGCGAGCACGTGACGCGCCCGTCGGAACGGCGACCGGGCGGGCGGCGGCGGCGTACGACGACCTGATGGGTGCGCGTGGCGGGGCGGGTGGGGTGCTTTCCCCCACCCGCCCCTTCCCGTAACCGGGGGCTCCGCCCCGGACCCCGTACGGGCTGCGCCCCGGACCCCGGTACCGCGCTTCGCGCGGTGTTCCGGGGACTCCGCCCCCGCACCCCCGCGCCTCAATCGCCGGCGAGGCTGACACAGTCAGCCCGGCCGGCGATTGAGGCCGGTACAGGGTCCGGGCGGAGCCCGCCACGCGGCGGAGGCACATATCGGTACACCGGGAAGGGGCGGGGTGGGGACGGCTCCGCGCAGCGGTTGGCGGGGCCGCAGCCCGAGGCGTACACCGGAAGCAGACACGTCGCGCGGCTGAGAATGAGTGGGTGACCGCCATGAGCGCCAGGACTCTGCACGTCGATCCGTCCAACGCCGAGCAGGCACGCGCCTGGGACGGTGACGAAGGCTCGTACTGGGCCGCGCACGCGGACGACTTCGACCGCGCGATTCACGCCTACCAGCGGCCGTTCCTGGACGCCGCCGCCCTCCACCGCGGCGAGCGTGTCCTCGACATCGGCTGCGGCAACGGGCTGACGTCCCGCGCCGCCGCCCGGCTCACCGTCGGCGGCCCCGTGCTCGGCATCGACCTGTCGGGCCCGATGCTGCGCTTCGCGCGGCGGGAGGCCGAGCGGGAGGGGCTCGACAGCGTCCGCCACGAGCAGGCGGACGCCCAGACCTATCCGTTCCCGGAGGCGTCGTTCGACGTCGCGATCAGCCGTATGGGGTGCATGTTCTTCGCCGATCCGGTGACGGCGTTCCGCAACATCGCCCGCGCGCTGCGGCCCGGCGGCCGGCTGGTGCTGCTGGTGTGGCAGGCCGTGGAGCACAACGAGTGGTTCCGGTCCTTCGCGACCGCTCTCGCGGCGGGCCGCGATCTGCCCGTGCCGCCGCCCGGCGCGCCCGGACCGTTCGCCATGGCCGATCCGGACGTCGTACGGGAAAGGCTCACCGCTGCCGGGTTCGAGGAGCCGGAGCTGACGGGGCTGCGCCGCCCCATGTACTTCGGGCGGGACGCCGATCACGCGTACGCCTTGGTCTCCGGGATGCTCACCTGGCTGGTCGACGACCTCGACGATGTCGGCCGGGCGCGGGCCCTCGCCGGTCTGCGTGTGAACATCGAGACCCACGAGACCCCGGAGGGTGTGCTCTACATGTCGGCCGCCTGGCTCGTCACCGCCACGCGCCCGTAGAGAGGGCCGCAGGGGAGGCCGTGGAGGGCCGCAGGGAGCCCCCGCACCGACGGGCTGTCGGCATTCGCACCCCCGCGGCGGGCGTAGCGTGGCATGCATGACTGTGTACGGATCCTTTCCCGGTGCGCGGCCGCGGCGGCTGCGGGTGAATCCCGCGATGCGGCGCATGGTCGCCGAGACCCGGCTGCACCCGGCCGATCTGATCCTGCCCGCCTTCGTGCGCGAGGGGATCAGCGAGCCCGTCCCGATCCAGGCCATGCCGGGCGTCGTGCAGCACACCCGTGACACGCTCCGGAAGGCCGCCGTCGAGGCGCGTGAGGCCGGGGTTGCCGGGATCATGCTCTTCGGCGTACCGGAGGACGAGAAGAAGGACGGCCTCGGGACCGCCGGCACGGACCCGGACGGCATCCTCCAGGTCGCCATCCGCGATGTGAAGGCCGAGGTCGGCGACGAACTCGTCATCATGTCCGACCTGTGCCTCGACGAGTACACCGACCACGGCCACTGCGGTGTCCTGGCCGAGGACGGCCGCGTCGACAACGACGCCACGCTGGAGCGTTACGCCGAGATGGCCCAGGTCCAGGCCGACGCCGGCGTCCACGTCGTCGGCCCCAGCGGCATGATGGACGGCCAGGTCGGCGTCGTCCGCGACGCGCTCGACACCATCGGCAAGGAGGACGTGTCGATCCTCGCGTACACCGCGAAGTACTCGTCCGCGTTCTACAGCCCCTTCCGCGAGGCGGTCGGCTCGTCGCTCAAGGGCGACCGCAAGACCTACCAGCAGGACCCGGCCAATGCGCGGGAGTCGCTGCGCGAGCTGGCGCTCGACCTCGAGGAGGGCGCCGACATGGTCATGGTCAAGCCCGCCGGCCCCTACCTCGACATCCTCGCCAAGGTCGCCGAGTCGGTGGACGTGCCGGTCGCCGCCTACCAGATCAGCGGCGAGTACGCGATGGTCGAGGCCGCTGCCGAGAAGGGCTGGATCGACCGGGACAAGGCGATCGCCGAGACGCTGCTCGGCATCAAGCGCGCCGGCGCGAGCATGATCCTGACGTATTGGGCGACGGAGGTCGCCCAGGGGCTCGGCGCAGGTCGCTGACCGAGAGAGTCCTCCGACGGCCCGGTGCACACGTCGCACCGGGCCGTCGGCCGTTCCGTGCCCGGTTCGCCCGGCACCCTGCCGCCCGGTCAGGCCACCGCGTAGTCGGCGAGCGCCGGTTCGAGCAGGTCGAAGGCGCGGGCGGCCTCGTCGGCGACGGTCCGCGCGATGTCGTCGTTGGAGTGCCCGGCGAGGGTGAGTTCCTGGATGCGACCGAACAGGACCCGGTGCACCGCGCCCAGCAGAGCGGCGGCCGTGCGGGGGGTGATGTCGGCGGCAGTCGTGCCCGTGGCTCCGGCGAGGGCGTCGGCCAGGGCCTCCTCGCGCCGGTCGTGCAGACCGCGCAGGCAGGCGGACAGAGTCGGACTGTCGTCGATCATGCGGGAGAAGTCCGGGCCCGCGAAACCGGCGATCGGATCCTGGGCCGCGACGGCGGCCTCGAACGCGCGGCGCAGCGCCGCGAGGGCCGATTCACCGGAAGACCGTGCGGCGACGGTGTCCGCCAGGCTCGCGGCGAACGCGTCCTGGTGGTCCAGCGCCATGTCCTCCTTGCGCGGGAAGTAGTTGGTCACCGTCTTCTTCGCCACGCGCGCGGCGTCGGCGATCTCCGCGATGGTCGTCCGCTCGAAGCCCTGTGCCATGAACAGCCGGGTCGCGTGATCGGAGATCAGCTGTCGCGTCTCGCGCTTCTTGGACTCCCGTAGGCCCGCCGGTGCGGCAGGCGCCGGGGTGCTCGTCACCGTGCTCGTCTCGTTGCTCATGAGAGAATCTTACATCCGTAGCAAATTTACGTTGACACCCTCGCTCTCCTCGGTCTAAGTTTACGTCCAACGTAAGTTTCTGTCGAGAGGACCATCGCATGCAGCGAATCGATCTCGCCAAGCTCCTCGCCGACCAGGCAGCCGGCAACCCGGCCGCCCGAGGACGGCAGCAAGGCGGTCGACAGTCCGTACAGCTCCACCCCGTCCGCTTCCAGGACAACCATCGCCGCGCACGGAACCTCCCGCGCCGCAGCTCCTACTGACCGACCCGACCGCCACCGTGGCGCGCCGGCCCCCTCAACCCACCGAAAAGGAACCCGCCTTGAAGATCACCGCCTCCACCGTCTCCCTCACCGTCGACGACGTGGCCGCTTCGCAGGCCTTCTTCACCACCCACCTCGGCTACCAGGAGCAGGCCGCCGCCGACGGCTTCGCCTCCCTCACCCGGTCCGACGCCGCAGTGGACATCGTTCTGCTGCAGCGCGGCATCGAGGTCCTGCCTGCGGAGCAGCGCGACCAGCACGCCGGCGGACTGATCCTCGCCTTCACTCTCACGGGGCTGGAGGCCGAGGAGAAGCGGCTGCGCGGCGAGGGCGTCGAGATCACCATGCCGCTGCGCGAGGAGCCGTGGGGTGAGCGGCTCTTCCAGATCACCGACCCGAACGGAGTGATCGTCCAGTTCGTCGAATGGGTCCCCCCCGCCGCCGCCGACGGCGCGGAGGGGGAGATGTGAGCGGGACGTCCAGGCCTCAGCGCAGGTCGCTGACGAAGGCCGCCCAGGCGGCCGGTGCGAGCGTGAGCACCGGACCGCCGGGGTTCTCGCCTCCCGCTCCAGATCCATGTACTCCACCGCCCACGCCGGGATCAGGTCCACCTCCGGCATGTGCTCGACCGCGACCGACAGCGCGCCCTTGGTCTCCAGACGGTCGTCGAAACTCTGCGCCAGGTCCGGTTCCAGCGGGCGGCGGCCCTGCTCGACGGAGGCGACGGTCTCCTCCGCCAGGTTGAACTCCGTCGCGAGTTCCCGTTGCGTGAGGCCCGCGGCCTTGCGGAAGCGGGCGAGCCGGCGGCCGACCAGCCGCATGGCCGACGCGTGCTTCCGGTGGCGTCTCCTGGGGTGCATGTCCGACCAACTGCCCGGACCCGTCCGTACGTTACGCCTGCGCGACCGGTACAAACGAAATGTACGGGTCGGCGGAGTGCAGCCGGACGCTCACCCGCCGCGACTCTCGTTCCCGTGGACAAGACGATGCAACACGAGGACGTGCGCGAGCTGTTCTGCCGGCGTGAGCGCCGGTCGGAGCGCGCCGCGCGGGAGTTCGCCCGTGAGGCGCTGACCGCCTGGGAGTGGGGCGCGGGGGCCGGCGACGTCACCCTCTGCGTGAGCGAACTCGCGGCCAACGCGCTGGTGCACGGCGTACCGCCGGGCCGCGGGTACCTGCTGCGGATGTGGCTGTACGAGCAGGGGTGCGCCCTGCGCGTCGAGGTGCACGACAGCGGCTACGGGAGACCCCGCGTGCGCCGGCCGGAGGGCGAGTCGGGGCGCGGCCTGCTGCTGGTGGACGCGCTGGCCGACCGGTGGGGGGTGGGGCCGCGCGAACCCGGCAAGGTGGTGTGGTGCGAATTCGAGAGGCATAGGCCATTTGCATCAATCCCCCGGCCCTCTCCCTCTGCCCCTGTAAAGGAGCCCTGACCTGGGGACATGCGGAATCACCCGGGCTGGAGCGGCGTGATGTGGACGTGTCGTCGCCGCTGATCGCGGCGAGTGTGGTGCGCGGCACAGCGTTGGCCCGTCTCCCGGGACTTCTTCGGGACGGTGCTCTTGCGGAGGAGAGATCGATGCGGTTTTCCCGGATAGCGACAGGAGCCGGCGTCGCCGGCATGGTGCTGGCCTTGTCGCCGGCAGTGGCGTGGGCGGGCGGTGCGCCGGACGGACGCGGCCCGACGAATGTGAGCGTGAGTCCGTCACAGGTGCATCAGGGCGCGACGCTGTCCGTGACGGCGAGCGGGTGTACGAGCGGCGGTACGGTCACCTCGGCGGCGTTCCCCACTGTGCGCCTGCCCGCGGGTTCGAGGACCACGACCACGGCCCGCGTGTACAACACCGCTACCCCAGGGGCGGCGACCCTGACCGTGACGTGCTCGGGCCGCAGTGCCCACGCCGGTTTCACAGTCCTCAAGGGAACCGCGACGCAGGGCGGCCTGGGAGGCTCCCAGTCCCTCGGCACGGCGGAGACGGCCATCGGCACCGCCATGGCTGCCGGAGCGTTGGCTGCCGGGGCGTTCGTCGTGTCCCGTCGGCGTCGACGCGTGGGCGTTCGCGCCTGACGACACCCACCGGGTGGGCGGAGGACACGCACGGCGTGCGGGGTGGTGAACCGTGGGACGAGCAAGGTCCGCCACCCGCACCGGTGCGTTGCCGGAGATGGGGCGGCCGCGGCCGGGGGACGAAGTCTCCCCGGTCCGCGGCCCGTTCAGTGGCGGCGGGTCCTCAGCAGTAGAGGTTCCCGCCGGTCGGCACGCCCAGGATCTGGGCGAACTGCTGGTACTTGCTGACCCGGCTCTGGACCTGCGCCGGGTTCTTGCCGTCGCACTCCAGGGAGCCGTTGATCGAGCGGATGGAGTGGCCGAAGCCGGCCTGGTTGACCATGGCGTCGTGGCCGGTCATCGTGCCGGGGCCGCGCTGGGTGTTCCAGTACCAAAGGCCCGTCTTCCAGGCCACGGCGGCCTCGTTCTGGACCCGCCACGGGTTGTTCAGCAGGTCGATGCCGAGTGCGTCGCCCGCGGCCTTGTAGTTGAAGTTCCAGCTGAGCTGGATCGGTCCGCGGCCGTAGTAGGCGGCCTGGCCGGCCGGGCAGCCGTACGGCTGGCTCCAGTCGCAGTAGTGCGGGTAGTTGGCGGTGTTCTGCTCGACGATGTGGACCAGGCCGCCGGTCTCGTGGCTGACGTTCGCGAGGAAGGCCGCGGCCTCCTGCTTCTTCACCGTGTCGCTGCCGGTGTTGGCGAAGCCCGGATAGGCGCTCAGGGCCGCCTTCAGGCCGCTGTAGGTGTAGAAGGAATTCCGGTTCGGGAACATCTGATTGAACTGCGACTCGCTGACCACGAAGCCGGACGGGGAGGGGGTGCCCCCGCCGCTGCAGGTGTACGGGTCCCAGTACCAGGTGCTGACCGTCGGGCTGTAGCCCGGATTGTCGTGCTCGGCTATGTAGTACGAACCGTTGTACCTGACAACGTTGCCAGCTGTGTACCAGGCGCCCTGCTGCCAGTTCGGAGCGGTGTCGCAGACGGTGGCCGCCGACGCCGCGGACGCGGAGGGCATCAGGACCGCGGCGAGCCCGGTGGCGGCGAGGATCGCGACCAGCAGGGCCATGAGACGTGTTCTCAGCACTCGATCACTCCTTTGAGCGCAACGGCCTTACCCGGAGCCGTAGTTGCCCTCCGGGCTCGGCCGCGGTGGGGGGCTGTGCGCCCACTCAAGCGCTATTGACGTGATCGAGTCAAGGTATAGACCAATGAGAACCGGCGGTAACTTCAGAGACCCTTCCAGAACGGGTACCGGTGTTCGGCCTCGAAGTCCGTCGGACGGTCCCCGGCGGACGACAGCGACCGCACCTGGGGCGAGGCCGGCGTGTACGGCTTCCAGGCCGCTCGGCCGGTCCGGGCGAAGTCCGACCAGATGCCGATCAGCGAGGCGGCGAGCGCGGGCTGGTGCCCGGTCAGCGGCTCCGCCCACGCCATGTCGAAGAGGTAGGGCAGCTCGGCCAGATGCGGCGCGCCGACCGGGAGACTTCCCGGGGAAGCCCCTGGAACCACGGGTTGGACGCCTCGGCGAACTCGTACGCGTACGTCCGGGGCCTCGCCCCCAGCGCCCTGTTCGTCTCCACCGCCGTACGCGCCCACAGCGCGTCCGTCATCGCGGCGGCGAGGGCCCTGCCGTGCGAGCCGCCCCACGCCCCGGCCGGGTAGCGGGCAGGATGCCGTCGACCGTTTCCGGCCCGAACGCGGCGGCGCCCGTACGTCGCCTTCGTCGAGGGTGGCCGCCGGATCCTGGAGCCGCCGGCGCTTCTCGAACTACTGGCCCCAGATGCGGAACGTCTCCTCGTCGCGGTTGATGCCGTGCAGCACCGGAACGCGGTGGAAACGGCCGGAGGTGAAGGCGTGGGCCGGGGTGCGGGGCAGCAGCCGAGTGCCGTAGACCGGGCCGTAGCGCGTCTCCTCGTCGTCCGCCGCGACGAGATCCCCGGCCGGCACGGTACGCAGCGGCACCTCGAACTTCCCGTCCAGACGTCGCGCGTGACGCAGCGCCTCGGCGCGGGTCAGGGTCTCGTCGTCGTCCAGGCACGGGCCGCAGCGGCATGGCCGTGACGGTACGGAGCCCGGCCTCCCACGGGCAGCCGGCCCGCCCCCGCCCCGGGGGTGTACTTCGGTGCACCCCGGCCCTGAGGGCAGTCCCCGGGCGGGGCCCGGGAACGCGGGCGCCCGAGCCGTGCCGCGGGCTCGCGATCAGCAGCCGTGCGGCGCACCCTTGAAGGGGAACCGCTGGAGGTGGTCCGTCATGCAGACACTCGTCGGATGGCACATCGAGATGGAGTTCAAGGAAGACGGCGACCGCACGAGGGCGGCCGCCATGGTGAGGCTCGGTGACGGTACGGAATACCGCGGTCACGGAAACGCGAATCGGCACCGGTCCGACCAGCCGCAGTTGCTGGTCGGCGAGGAGATCGCGGGCGCACGTGCCCTGATGGACCTCGCCTCCCAGCTGCTGCAGAAGGCTCACACGGAGATCGACGAGGCGTCCGGGAGGCCCTCACACGACATCGTCCGGTGAACGGTCGGCGGCTCCACGCCGCCGGTGGTCGACAAGTCAGTACATAAGGGCGTCGTCCATGGAGTTCTGCCAGTGGCTGACGGTCGTCGTCGAGTCGATGTACGTGTCGGCCGGCAGCCGGACGACGGCCGGAGCGGCGTCCGTCGAACCCGAGCCGCCGCGCGGCGCGAAGCTCACCGCGAGCTTCGCCGCCGTGGTTCCCGCTGCCGTCGGCCGCCACCAGTATGACGGACGCGTAGGCGGATTCGCCGGGGGCGAGGGTGACGACGGCCTGCGGCTTGCTGGCGGCGTCGATCGCGGTCGCCGCCTGTGCCTCGTCGAAGCGCAGCAGCGGCGCGTGGTACGCGTTGCACGGCTTCGAGCCGGTGTTGGTCATGGTGAGCAGCGCTGCCGAGCCGCGGGGTGGTGGCGGGAGCCGCGTCCTGCGCAAGCGCCTTCTCGTGGCGCTCGCCGCGTCTGCCGTCGTGGCCTTCGCCGTCGCCGTCGCCGTCGTCGCGAGCAGCGGCCGTGGCAACGGCAACAGCAGCGGTTCCGGCGACGCGGCGGCCCGGGCCGAGTCACCCGCCGGGGCTGTCGCGCCGACCGGGGGCGCGTCCCGTACGCTCTCCGGTTCCCCGTCGGCCCCGCAGAGCGCTTCGCCGAGCAGCGGCAGCCGGGCCCCCGGTGACTCCCCCCGCGGCGCCGACCCCTCGCCGGAGGCCGGCCGGCAGAACACCGCCCCGGCCGGCGGCGTACCGCTGCGCGTCGGGATCAGCTCGTACAACTGGGCCTCGCCGTGCGGCCAGTACTACCTGTTCGACGGGAAGCCGGACGGAGTCCCCCGCCGCCCGCCCCGCAGGACCGCCGGCGCTGGGCCGGCGTGCTCGGCGGCATCGACGCCGGCCGTATGCATCTCCAGCTGACCGCCACCGGCAGGACCGAGGACTCGGTCGTCATCAACGCCGTGCACGTACGGACCGTGGCGCGGGGCGCGGCACTCGCGTGGAACGCGTACTCGATGGGCGAGGGATGCGGCAGCGGGGTCACCCCGCAGACCTTCGACATCGACCTCGACGCGGGCGGCCCCGTGGCGAAGCCCGTCGCGGGAACGGACGGCGACCTGACCGTGCCGGCCAAGGACTTCCCGTACAAGGTGGCGTCGAACGATCCGCAGGTTCTCAACTTCGACGTGCACACCGAGGAGCACGACGTCAGCTGGTACCTGGAGGTCGCCTGGAGCAGCGGTGACCGGAGCGGAACCGTCCGCGTCGACGACGGGGGCAAGCCGTTCCGTACCAGTGCCGCCGAAGGCCGCCCCATGTACGACTACTGGCCGGACAAGAGCGAGTGGGTGGCTCGCTGACTCGTCCGGCCAGTGTGCGGAATCGTGTGATCAGAGACGCTCGGGCGTCCGGATGCCCAGCAGCGCCATGCCCCGGTGGAGGGTGCGGCCGGTGACGTCCACCAGGAACAGGCGGTTCTCCACGACCTCCGGCGCGTTGTCCGCGCTGAGGACGTGGCACTGGTCGTAGAACGTCGTCAGGTGCGACGCCAGCTGGTACAGGTACGCGGCCAGCTTGTGCGGCTCGTACGACGACGCGACTTCCGCCAGCACCTCGCCGAACTGGTCCAGGTGCAGACCCAGCGCCCGCTCCGCCGGGGCCAGCGGCAGCTCGGGGTGGGCCAGCGGGCTGCGGTCGCCCGCCTTGCGCTTGATCGACTGGATACGGGCGTACGCGTACTGGAGGTAGACCGACGTGTCGCCGTTCAGCGACACCATCTGGTCCAGGTCGAACTTGTAGTCGCGCACCGCGGACGTCGACAGGTCGGCGTACTTCACCGCGCCGATGCCCACGTACCGGCCGTTCTCGACGATCTCCTGCTCGGTCAGGCCCACCTTCTCGGCCTTCTCGCGCACCACGGCCGTCGCCCGGTCGATCGCCTCGTCCAGCAGATCCACCAGCCGCACCGTCTCGCCCTCACGGGTCTTGAACGGCTTGCCGTCCTTGCCCAGCACCGTGCCGAAGGCGAGCTGGTGGGCCTTGACCTTCTCGTTCAGCCAGCCGGCCCGGCGCGCGGTCTCGAAAACCATCTTGAAGTGCAGTGACTGGCGGGCGTCCACGACGTAGAGCAGCGTGTTCGCGTCGAGGGTCTGGACACGGTTGCGGATCGCGGAGAGGTCGGTGGCGGCGTAGCCGTAACCGCCGTTGGACTTCTTCACGATCAGCGGCACCGGGTTGCCGTCCGGGCCCTTCACGTCGTCGAAGAAGACGCACAGCGCGCCCTCGGAGCGCACGGCGACGCCGGACTCCTCGAGGATGCGGCAGGTCTCGTCGAGCATGTCGTTGTACCCGGACTCGCCGACGATGTCGGGGTCGCGGATCTCCATGTCGAGCTTCTCGAAGACCGAGTAGAAGTAGATCTTCGACTCGTCGACGAACCGCTGCCACAGTGCCAGGGTCTGCTCGTCCCCGGACTGGAGGTCCACCACCCGGCGCCGGGCCCGCTCCTTGAACTCCTCGTCGGAGTCGAACAGGGCACGCGAGGCCTTGTAGAGGCGGTTCAGGTTGGACATCGCCTCCTCACCGGAGACCTCCGGCGCGGCGTCGCCCTCCTTGTGGTCCAGCTCGTGCGGGTGCTCGATCAGATACTGGATGAGCATGCCGAACTGGGTGCCCCAGTCGCCGATGTGGTGGCGGCGGACCACCTTCTCGCCCGTGAACTCCAGGATCTGCACCATGGCGTCGCCGATCACGGCGGACCGCAGATGACCGACGTGCATCTCCTTCGCCACGTTCGGCTGGGCGTAGTCGATCACCGTCGTACCGGCGTCCGCCGCGAACGGCACGCCGAGACGGTCGTCCGCGGCACGGGCGGCCAGGGTCTCGGTGATCGCCTTGTCGGTGATCGTGATGTTCAGGAAGCCGGGGCCCGAGACCTCGATGTCCTTCACCACGTCGTTCGCCGGGATCGCGTCGACGACCTTGACCGCCAGCTCGCGCGGGTTGCCCTTGAGCTTCTTCGCGAGCGCCAGGATGCCGTTGGCCTGGAAGTCGGCCCGGTCGCTTCGTCGCAGCATGGGGTCTCCCCAGCCCGAAGGGCGAGGGGAAGGGTCGGCCATCCCGGCCTCCGGCAGGGCTGCCGAAAGGGCGTCCGCGAGGCGCTGCTGCACGGTCGAAGCGAGGGAAGGGACCGAGGCCATGAGCTTCCGTTCCGGTTGAGGTGTGCTTTCACTGAATGTTGCGGTGGTCAAGTATCCCACGGAGGGGCAAGTCGTTTCCCGGAGCAGGAGGCAGCGTACGGGCGACGAGGGGGCGGCGCGCGGGCGAGCCGGACAGTGGCGCACGAGGCGAGCCGGAGGAACGCCCTCCGTCTGGGAGAATGGCCAGGAGCTCAATCCAGCTTTCGAGAAAGAAGGACGTGCCGACCGTGGCTCAGAGCAGCACCGAGACCGACTGGGTCTCCCGTTTCGCGGACGAGGTCATCGCCGAGTCGGAGCGACGTGCGCCTGGCAAACCGGTCGTCGTCGCCTCCGGTCTGTCCCCCTCCGGCCCCATCCACCTGGGCAACCTCCGCGAGGTCATGACCCCGCACCTGGTCGCCGACGAGATCCGGCGCCGCGGGCACGAGGTCCGCCACCTGATCTCGTGGGACGACTACGACCGCTACCGCAAGGTGCCGGCCGGCATCGAGGGCATCGACGCCTCGTGGGCCGAGCACATCGGCAAGCCGCTGACCTCGGTCCCGGCCCCCGCCGGATCGTCCCACCCGAACTGGGCCGAGCACTTCAAGGCCGCGATGACCGCCGCTCTGGACGAGCTGGGCGTCGAGTACGACGGCATCAGCCAGACCGAGCAGTACACGTCCGGCGTCTATCGCGAGCAGATCCTGCACGCGATGAAGCACCGCGCCGACATCGACGCGATCCTCGACCAGTACCGCACCAAGAAGGCCCCCGCGAAGAAGTCGCAGAAGCCGGTCGACGCGGCCGAGCTCGAAGCGGCCGAGGGCTCGGGTGCGGCCGCCGAGGACGACGGCAGCGGCGGCGCGGGCGGGTACTACCCGTACAAGCCGTACTGCGGGCAGTGCGAGAAGGACCTGACCACCGTCACCTCGTACGACGACGACACGACCGAGCTCGCTTACGTCTGCACGGCGTGCGGCTTCGGCGAGACCGTCCGGCTGAGCGAGTTCAACCGCGGCAAGCTGGTCTGGAAGGTCGACTGGCCGATGCGCTGGGCGTACGAGGGCGTGATCTTCGAGCCGAGCGGTGTCGACCACTCCTCGCCGGGCTCGTCCTTCGTCGTCGGCGGGCAGATCGTGCGCGAGGTCTTCGACGGCGTCCAGCCGATCGGCCCGATGTACGCCTTCGTCGGCATCAGCGGCATGGCCAAGATGTCGTCCTCGCGAGGCGGCGTGCCCACCCCGGCCGACGCGCTGAAGATCATGGAGGCGCCACTGCTGCGCTGGCTGTACGCGCGCCGCAAGCCCAACCAGTCCTTCAAGATCGCCTTCGACCAGGAGATCCAGCGTCTCTACGACGAGTGGGACAAACTCGCCGCCAAGGTCGAGGACGGGACCGCCCTGCCGGCCGACGCCGCCGCGTACTCCCGTGCCGTCCGCACCGCCGCCGGCGAGCTGCCGCGCACACCGCGCCCGCTGCCGTACCGGACGCTCGCCTCGGTCGTCGACATCACCGCCGGCCACGACGAGCAGACGATCCGCATCCTCAGCGACCTCGACCCGGCGAACCCGCTGGCTTCGCTGGACGAGGCCCGCCCGCGGCTCGACCGCGCCGAGAACTGGATCACCACCCAGGTCCCGGCCGACGCCCGGACCGTCGTCCGCTCCGAGCCCGACACCGAGCTGCTCGGTTCACTCGACGACCAGGGGCGCGAGTCGCTGCGCCTGCTGCTGGAGGGCCTGGACACGCACTGGTCGCTCGACGGCCTGACCACGCTCGTCTACGGGGTGCCGAAGGTGATGGCCGGTCTCGAGCCGGACGCCAAGCCGACCCCGGAACTGAAGGTCGCCCAGCGTTCCTTCTTCGCCCTGCTCTACCGCCTGCTGGTCAGCCGCGAGACAGGCCCGCGCCTGCCGACGCTGCTGCTGGCGGTCGGCGCGGACCGGGTACGGAAGCTCCTCGGCGCCTGACGCCGCGTCGCGCGTTTCGCAGGGCCTCACCCCGGGCGGGGTGGGGCCCTGCGCCAGTGCTGGCCGCTCGAAGGCGCGTCACCGCAAGAGCCGATCGCCGGCCGCCGACGCCGGCGCCGACCGCCGACGTGACCGTCGACCCCGACTCCGGGCATGCGCGGCGCTGCCGGTCCTACGCGATGTGGTCGTCCATCAGCTCACCGTTGAGACGGGCGGTGAACCGGTCCATGTACTGGTTCAGGTCGCGCGACTGGAGGCGAAGCCCGTACGCGGCCTCGACATTCCCGGCGAAGGCACCGGGCGTCGGCATGCCCTCACCCTCTATCGAGTGCCGGAACACCTGGTACAGCTCGTCGTCCGACGGCGCCGCTTCCTTCACGCCCTCACCCAACGGCCGCGTACCGCCCGCTCCGTTGGGCACCTGGAACTGCGGCTCCGGCGCCTGCACCCCGACCGGCGCCTGAGCCTCGGCCGGTGCCTGGACCCCGGCCGGTGCCGGCTCGGGCTCCGGACGGCGTGGCTGCGGCACCGGGATCTGCTGCGGCTGCTCGTCGTACCAGGCCTGATGCTCCTGCGGGGGGTCGTAGACGGGCAGTTCGTAGTTCGGGTCGTACTCGCCGTGGTACTCCGCCTTCGAAGGTGTGGCGAACCACTGGCTCGGCGCCTCCTCGGGGACCACGGCCGGCTCCTCGGCCCGGGCCGCCCTGGACTCCAGCTCCGGCTGCGCCGGGGCCGGCGGCAGCAGCACCGGCTCGATGCCCGCGGCCGCCAGACCTGCCGGAGCGGTCTCCGCCAGCGGCACGCCGAACTTCGCGAGCCGCAGCGGCATCAGCGCCTCGACCGGGGCCTTGCGCCGCCACGACCGTCCGAAACGGGCCTGCAGCCGGGCCTGGTAGATCAGCCGGTCCTGCTCGAGCTTGATCACCTGCTCGTAGCTGCGCAGCTCCCACAGCTTCATCCGCCGCCACAGCTTGAACGTCGGGACGGGCGAGAGCAGCCAGCGGGTGAGGCGCACGCCCTCCATGTGCTTGTCGGCCGTGATGTCGGCGATCCGGCCGACCGCGTGCCTGGCCGCCTCGACGGCGACCACGAAGAGGATCGGGATCACCGCGTGCATCCCGACGCCGAGCGGGTCGGGCCAGGCCGCGGCACCGTTGAACGCGATCGTCGCGAACGTCAGCAGCCAGGCCGTCTGACGCAGCAGCGGAAACGGTATGCGCATCCACGTCAGCAGCAGGTCCAGCGCCAGCAGGACGCAGATGCCCGCGTCGATGCCGATGGGGAAGACGAGCGAGAAGCTGCCGAAGCCTTTCTGCTCGGCGAGTTCGCGCACGGCGGCGTACGATCCGGCGAAGCCGATCGCGGCGATGACCAACGCACCCGCGACCACCACGCCGATGAGTATTCGGTGCGTACGTGTCAGCTGCATCGCGGCCACCCGCGACCCTCCCCAATTCCTGAACCGGATTCCGAACCGGCTTCCGAACGGGATCCCGTGCGGGGTCCCGAACCGGATCCCGGGCAGGATTCCCGAACCGGCGGGCACAGCCTGGCACATGCCACCGGAGCCGGACCGCCCGGGCTCCCGGCGTTACGCACTTGTGTACTACTTGTTGGCGGTCGCGACCGAGGCCACGGCCTCCTTCGCGGCCTTCACGGCGCCCTTCGTGATGTCGGACGTCGAGGGGTTCTTCGCCCCGGCATATCCCGTGCCGTTGTAGGTGAGCGTGACCACGCCGTTCTCGGTGCGGGCCACGACTGTCGCGTAAGTGAAGTCCTCGCCCGTCTTGCGCAGCTTGTAGGTGACCGTCGTCGCCTCGTCACCGATGCCGGCGGCCGGGGAGGTCTTGACGTCCTTGGCGCCCTCGCTGGCCTGGGCCTTCGCGATCTCCTTGTCGTACGACTCCTCGGCGCGCTGTTCGGCGCTCACCGCGAGGGTGGCGTCGGACTCGTAGCGGAGGAACGAGACATCGAGCCAGCGGTACTGCGAGCCCTTCACCCCGTTGTCGTCCAGGCCGTTCCAGGAGCAGCTGCCGCGCCGTGAGATGTCCGACGACTTGCCCTCCGTCCCGCTCTTGGACTTCGCGGAGGGCACCAGGTCCTCGATCGTCTTCTCGCCGATCGAGTCGCACGGCTCCGGCAGCTTGCCGAACGTGGCGGGAGCGACGGTCGGGGACTTCTTCGCCTCGGGGGTAGGGGAGGCGGTGGCTGAGTCCTTGGACTTGCTGTCGGAGTCCGACGAGCAGCCTGCGACGACGAGCATCACCGGGACGGCGGCGCAGGCGAGTATGCGGGTGAGTCGCGGGGCTGAACGGTGCATGGTTCCTTCAGTCGGTCGGTCGGTCAGTCAGTCGGAGAGCCGGCTGCTCGGTCGGTCGACGGTCGATCGTCGGTCGTCGTCGATCGGTCCGGCGAGGGCCACCGTACGCGGACGCATCACCGCGACGGGCCGGACCGGCCGAAGGGGACGGACGGGCGGGCGGCCGCGGAGTCCGTTCACTCGTCGAACTGCTCCGCCAGCTTCCTGGCCAGACTCTGCGCCTTGTCCTGCAGTTCCTTGCTGTCGGGGACCTTGGTCGACAGGGCCGGCTGCTCGCCGTAGACCACGGTGACGATCACGTTCGATGTGCGGAACACCACGCTCACGGTGCGGCGCTGCGCCGTGGAACCGGCACGGCCGAGCACATCGTCGATGAACGCGGCGTCGCCGAGTCCCTCCACCACCCGCGGCTCGAGTCCCGTCGTGGCGGGGGCGCCGGAGGACGGGCCCGCGGGCGTGGCCGACGTGGCGGAATCGGCCGCCGTGTCCGTCGAGGCGCCGGGACGTGCGGTGCCGTCCGTCTCGCCGCCGCCGGCGGGGCTCATGGTGGCCGACGGCGAGCCGTCGTCCCCCTCGGCCCTCTCCTCGCCGGAGGGCTCCTCCGGGGGCGCGGTCGCGATCGGGACGGAGGCGGACGACTGCTTCTTCGCGAAGACCTCCTGCGCACGGGCGTCGTCGCTGACGGCCGGGTCGTAGGAGACGACCCGCTCGAAGTCGACCCGGAGCTTGTGCGAGGCGTTCGGAGAGTCCCCCTGCCAGCTGCAGGCGACCCGACGGTCCGTGTCGTAGGTGACGCCCGCGGTGCCGCGCAGCACCTTCTGCTGCTGGTCCTCGGGCAGCGTCGCCGTGCCGGGCAGCAGGTCCCTGAGGGTGGAACGCTCCACGGACCCGCACGGCTCGAGGAGCGTGCGGTACTTGCCGGGAGCCGCCGCGGGGGACGCCGCCCCTTCGGCCTTGGCGTCGATGTCGGAGCCCTCGGCGCCGCTGCCGGTGGTGCAGCCGGTGACGAGCGCCGTGAGAAGCGCCGCCACGGAGGGGACATACGCCTTTCGTTGCACGCTGGGGGCTCCTTTCTGAGTCTGCTCCGTTGCTGCTGTCGGGGCGAAAACCGGTTGCCGCCCCCCGGAGGCCGATGGACACAATGTCTATCGCACACGCTGCCGCTGCCGCCGGTCTGTCGACCCTTTCGCGGCCATTGATCGCGGCTTTTGCGTTTCATGTCATTTCGGGGGAATCGAGTAGTTATGTCTTATGTGGAGATGCCGGGCGCCAAGGTCCCGATCCGTATGTGGGCCGACCCGTCGACGGTCGAGGACGTCGCGCTGCAGCAGCTGCGGAACGTGGCCACGCTGCCGTGGATCAAGGGCCTCGCCGTCATGCCGGACGTGCACTACGGCAAGGGCGCGACGGTCGGCTCCGTCATCGCGATGCACGGCGCCGTCTGCCCGGCCGCCGTCGGTGTGGACATCGGCTGCGGCATGTCGGCGGTGCGGACGTCGCTGACCGCGAACGACCTGCCGGGCGATCTCTCCCGGCTCCGCTCCAGGATCGAGCAGGCCATCCCGGTGGGGCGCGGCATGCACGACGAGATGGTGGACCCCGGCAGGGTGTTCGGCCTTTCGGCGGGCGGCTGGGACGACCTCTGGGAGCGGTTCGACACGGTCGCGGACGCGGTCAAGTTCCGCCGCGAGCGGGCGACGAAGCAGATGGGGTCGCTGGGATCGGGCAACCACTTCGTGGAAGTGTGTGTTGATACATCCGGTTCTGTCTGGCTGATGCTGCACTCCGGTTCGCGGAACATCGGCAAGGAGCTCGCCGAGTACCACATCGGTGAGGCGCAGAAGCTGTCGCACAACCAGGGTCTCGTCGACCGCGACCTCGCCGTGTTCATCTCCGACACCCCGCAGATGGCCGCCTATCGCAACGACCTCTTCTGGGCGCAGGAGTACGCGAAGTACAACCGCGCCGTCATGATGGGGCTTCTCAAGGAAGTGGTCCGCAAGGAGTTCAGGAAGGCCAAGGTCACCTTCGAGCAGGAGATCAGCTGCCACCACAACTACGTGGCGGAGGAGCGGTACGAGGGCATGGACCTGCTGGTCACCCGTAAGGGCGCGATCCGTGCCGGCAGCGGCGACTTCGGGATCATCCCGGGCTCGATGGGCACCGGCTCCTACATCGTGAAGGGGCTCGGGAACGAGGCGTCCTTCAACTCCGCGTCGCACGGCGCCGGCCGCAAGATGAGCCGCAACGCGGCGAAGCGGCGCTTCTCGGCGCGGGACCTGGAGGAGCAGACGCGAGGCGTGGAGTGCCGTAAGGACTCGGGTGTCGTGGACGAGATCCCCGGTGCGTACAAGCCGATCGAGCAGGTCATCGACCAGCAGCGGGATCTGGTCGAGGTGGTCGCGAAGCTGAAGCAGGTCGTCTGTGTGAAGGGCTGAGGAGCAGTCGCCACGCCGCTCCCGGCGGGCCCCGGACCGGAACGGTCCGGGGCCTTTTTGCGCGCTCGTCCCCGGTGCGCCGGGCCCTTATGCGCCCGGGACGAGCAGGGACTTGTGAAAGAACGTGGTCGGGCGGAGCGTGCCCGAGGGGTCGGCGGCGTAGTCGGGGACGGTGCCGAGCGGGGTCCAGCCCGCTGTGCGGTAGAGCTTCTCGGCGGCGCTGCCGGTCTGGGTGTCCAGCATCAGCAGGGTGCGGCCGTCGGTGCGGGCGAACTCCTCTGCCGTGCTCAGGAGCCGGCGGGCGGTGCCGCGGCCCCGGGCGGCGCGGTGGACCAGGAGCTTGGCTATCTCGGCGCGGTGGCGGCCGTTGGGGGACGTCTCGCAGCCGAGCTGGACGGTGCCGATGAGCCGGTCGCCGTCGTGGGCGGCCCAGAGGACCACGCGGCCGTCGGTGAGGGCGGGCGCCAGGGACGCCCACCAGGCGGCGGCCTGCTCGGAGGTGAGGGACGCGGTGAAGCCCACGGAGGCTCCGTCGTCCACCGCGTCGAGGAGTAGCGCGGCGAGAGCGGGGGCCGCGGCGGGCAGGTCCCCGGCCGTGAGGCGGGTGATGGCGGGTCCGTCGGTCATCACAGCTCCCTGTGCACCTTCGAGTTGGATGCCTGAGCGCGGGGCCGGACGACGAGCAGGTCGATGTTCACGTGGGACGGGCGGGTGACGGCCCAGGTGATGGTGCCGGCCACGTCGTCGGCGGTGAGCGGCTCGGCCACGCCCGCGTAGATCTTGGCGGCCTTGTCCGTGTCGCCCCGGAAGCGGGTCGTGGCGAACTCGTCCGTCTTCACCATGCCGGGGGCGACTTCGATCACGCGGACCGGAGTGCCCACGATCTCCAGGCGAAGGGTCTCGGCGAGGACGTGCTCGCCGTGCTTGGCCGCGACGTAGCCGCCGCCGCCTTCGTAGGTGCTGAGACCGGCGGTGGAGGAGAGGATCACGACGGTGCCGTCGCCGCTCGCCGTGAGGGCGGGGAGCAGTGCCTGGGTGAGATTGAGCGTGCCGATGACGTTCACCTCGTACATGCGGCGCCAGTCGGCGGGGTCGCCGGTGGCCACCGGGTCGGCGCCGAGGGCGCCGCCGGCGTTGTTCACGAGGACGTCGCAGCGGTCGAGGGACGCGGCGAAGGAGTCGACGGCGGGGCGGTCGGTCACGTCGAGCGCGTGGGCGGAGGCCCGGTGGCCGGCGGCGGTGAGTTCGGCGGCCAGGGCCTCGATGCGGTCCTTGCGGCGGGCGGTGAGGACGACGTGGTGGCCGGCGGCGGCCAGTTGACGTCCGGTGGCCGCGCCGATGCCGCTGCTTGCTCCGGTGACGACGGCGACGGGGGGCCCAGCGGTGCTCATGCCTCAGCTCCTTGCACGTGTGATCGATGGTGATCGACGTGACGCCAGAATAGATCGGGGTGACGCGCCGGAACGGGCCGACAATCACACTTAATTGCGGACGGATAGGTATCTTCTGGCTATGTCTGTGATGCGTAGGGCGTTGCCGGCCGGGGCCGCAGCGGTGTTGTTGTTGACCGGGTCGGGGGCGGCGAGCGCCGGTGGTGACGGCCCGGCCGTCGCGCCGGAGTCCGACGTGGCCCACCACGGCCATGTCTCGCTGAGCGACGGGCGGCTCAGGATCTCGCTGACGACCCGGAACCACGGGCCGGCCCACCTCGAGGACGTGACCGTACGGCTCTCCCTGTCGGCGGCCCCGGTCGGTGCTCCGCGGCTGCCGAGCGAGTGTCTGCGTGCGGGTGAGCGGGATGTGCTCTGCGCCATGGGGCCGCTCTCGGCGGACGGCCTTGGCCGCAGCACCCGCCTGGACCTGCGGATGGCCGGTCTTCCGCAGGAGGTCGTCGTGCGGGTCGGCACGGTCTGGAACGGCGGCGCGAGCGACCGGAACACGGAGAACAACGAGCACCGGGTCCTGGCGCCGGCCACGGGCGACCGGTACGTCTTCTGACGTCGCTGACCGGGGCGGGCCGGACCGGTCATCGCGGCTCCACGTGGTCGGCGGCCCAGGCGATGTAGCCGTCGGGGCGGACCAGGACCGCGGAGCGCCGGTCCGTCGTCCAGTGGGCCCGGATGACGCGCCCGGGTGCATCCGGCGCGCCGGGCACCGGGCCGGAGGGGCCGACCAGCACGAAGTCGCCCTCGCGGAGCAGTTCGTAGAGACGCCCTTCCGCGAGCCGCAGGTCGGGGGCGCGCCGGCCGGTGAGGCGGTGGGAGCCGCGCGGCGCGCCGTAGGAGATGCCGATGCCCGAGATCATGCCCATCGCCTTGGCTGCGGCGGGCCGGACCGAGTTCAGGAAGCGGGCCGCCAGTGAGCGGGCGGCGCGCCGGATCGGGGTGTGTGCCATGGCCAGGCGCACGATGGCGCCGCTGCTGCGCAGGACCGCCGCGCCGACCGGGTGGCGCTCCGATTCGTAGGTGTCGAGCAGGGTTTCGGGGTCGGGGGTGTGGCCCTGGATGGCGGAGGCGAGTTTCCAGGACAGGTTCGCCGCGTCCTGCAGGCCGGTGTTCATGCCCTGGCCGCCTGCGGGGGAGTGGGCATGCGCCGCATCGCCGGCGAGGAAGACGCGACCCTTGCGGTACGACGGGGCCTGGCGCTCGTCGCTGTGGAAGCGGGAGATCCAGCGGGCGTCGTGCATCCCGAAGTCGGTGCCGAGGGCACGGCGGGTGATCTCGCGTACTTCGTCCAGGTCGACGGGCTCGCTGTCGGGGACCTGGCGGCTGCGGTTCCAGCCCATGACCCGGTACCAGCCGTCGCCGAACGGGGCGACGAAGGCGAAGGCGTCGCCCACGCCGTTGACCGTGAGCAGGTCCGCGGGCTCGTCGGCGAGCTTCACGTCCGCGAGCACGATGGACCTGATCACCGAGACGCCGGGGAAGGGCAGGCCGAGCGCCTTGCGCACGGTGCTGCGCACGCCGTCGGTCCCGACCGCGAAACGCGCGCGAAGGGCGGTGTGCGCGCCGGTCGCGTCCTGGACCCGGGCGGTGACCGAGGTGCCTGACTGGTCCAGGCCCGTGAGCTCCGTCCCGTGACGGAAGACGGCGCCGGCGGCCAGGGCGCGGCGCTCCAGCAGTTTCTCCACCTCGTACTGCGGGGTGATGAGGAGGAACGGGAAGCGGGAGGGCAGCCGGGACAGGTCCAGGGACAGGTGCCGGAACAGCCTCAGGCCGGTGATCGCGGTGCCCGTCTTCACCAGCTCGTCGGCCAGGCCGCGGGCATCGAGAAGCTCCAGGGTGCGGGCGTGCACACCGAAGGCGCGGGTGATGTTGCTGGTCTCGTGGGGGCGGCGCTCCAGGACCGTGACGCCGACGCCCGCGGAGGCGAGATCGCCTGCGAGCAGCATGCCGGTGGGACCGGCGCCGACGATGACGACGTCGGTGTCGAAGTCCGGCTCCGAGGCCGGGCGGTGGACGCCGGGGTCCGTGCTTCCGGTGCTGGGCGTGCCGCTCATGGCTGCCTCCTCGATCCGGGCGCTGGAAAGCCGCGCCGTCGGTCAACGATTGTGGGCTCGCGGGCCAACGCTTGTTGGTCAACGCTTGTTGGCAACGGTAGACCTGGCGGCTCTGGCGTGTCAACGGTTGTTGGCCTACAGTTGTTGGCATGACGACGGAAGCACCGACGGGGCCGCGCCGCTCCGATGCCACGCGGGCCGCGATCCTCGAAGCCGCCCGCGAGCGCTTCGCGACCGACGGGTACGAACGCGCCACCATCCGCGCGATCGCCCGCGACGCGGGGATCGACCCCTCGATGGTCATGCGCTACTACGGGAACAAAGAGGGCCTCTTCGCCGCCGCTTCCGAGTTCGACCTGCGGCTTCCGGAGTTCGGGGCCCTCCCCGCCCGGCACGCCGGTGCCGTCCTCGTCTCGCATTTCCTCGACCGCTGGGAGCAGGACGACGTGCTGATGGCACTGCTGCGTGCCGCCGTCACCCACGAGGCGGCCGCCGAGCGTGCCCGCGCGATCTTCCGCGACCAGGTGGGGCCCATAGCCGTGGCGCTCTGCCCCGACCCGGCGGAAGCGCCGCGACGGGCCGCGCTCATCGCCTCACAGATACTCGGCATGGCCATGGCCCGATATGTGCTGCGTTTCCCGCCGGCCGTGGAGATGACGCGTGAAGAGATCGTCAGCTGGCTCGCTCCGACGGTGCAGCGCTATCTGACGGAGGAGCGACCCGCAGTCCCGGCCGCGGAGCGTGCGGAGCGGCCCTGAGGTTCGACGGACGCCGGCCCTGAGGTTCGACCCGACGCCTCACGCACCGCTGGTGCGCAGGGCGTCGGCGACGATGGCCTCCAGACGGGAGTGGTGGGCACCGCGCCAGTAGACGCGGCCGCAGGCGGTGCACTGGGCGAAGACGTCATAGGTGCGCTGCGTGCCCTGCTGCAGCTGCTCCTGGACCGCGTCCTTGTCCGCGTCCTTCAGCGGACCGTTGCAGGCGGTGCAGCGCGTCCAGGGGGCCAGCGCCGGCGTGAACCGTTCCAGTACGTCCCGCAGTTGATCATCGGGACGGTCG
Organism: Streptomyces peucetius; assembly: GCF_025854275.1. Taxonomy (NCBI): domain Bacteria; kingdom Bacillati; phylum Actinomycetota; class Actinomycetes; order Kitasatosporales; family Streptomycetaceae; genus Streptomyces; species Streptomyces peucetius. The sequence goes on from NZ_CP107567.1 coordinate 4,538,094, forward strand.
CTGTAGACGTACGCGCCGGCCCAGATCTCCCGCCGCCGCAGCAGTCCGCGGTCGCGGGACAGCAGCACCCGCCGCTCCTTCGCGGAGAGGGTGGCGAGGGCCGGGTCGCCGATGTCCTCGTTCTCGTAGGCCGCGTCGACGCCGAGCAGGCGGAGCCGCCGGGCCAACGTGCCGAGGTGCACGTCGAGGAGGAAGCGGAGCGGAGCGCCGGGGACCTGTTGAGGGCGTTCCACGCCGCACACCTCGACGTGCTCCCCGTCGCCCGGGACGTGCGAGACCGGGACCTGATGGCCGTCGACCAGCAGCCGGCCGGCTTCCGTCAGCGGCACGCCCAGCGATTCCACGACATGGCCGAGGGTCGACGAGCCGTCCGTGGCCAGGGTCCGGCGCCCGGAGCGGTAGTCCGAGGGGACGAAAAGCCGCAGCTCGGGGGCGACCTCGATGGTGATCTCCGGTCTCTTCACGGCGCCAGCATGTCATCGGCCGCGCCGGACCGGCCAGTACTTTCCCCACTGTCGGCGCCATGCCTCCGCCGTGCCGCCGACGCCGCGCCGCCGTCCCGCGTCGCCGACGCCGCGCCGCCGTCCGGCCGACACCAGCTCGGCCCGGGCCGCCGATGCGACAACCACCCACCCCGAACCACCGGCTGCGGCGCGACTTCGCGTCCCGGGGCCCGCACGCACGTCGGCGGCCTGCCCTCCGTGCCGGCGCGCGTACCGCTCAGCCCGGTATCGGCCCGAGATCGAGGCACCAGTCGTTGGAGCGCAGCAGATTGCCCGGCGGGTACTCGAAGTCGCACTCGCCGACGAGGACGAAGCCCGCCTTCCGGCACACCGCGTTCGACGCACCGTTGGAGACGGAGGGGAAGGCGTGCAGGAAGCGGTGCCTGCGCTCGGCCCGGGCCGCCTCGACCACCGCCAGCGTCCCCGCCGTCGCGATCCCACGGCCCTGGAAGCCCGGCAGGACGCTCCAGCCCGTCTCGTAGACCTGCTCGTCCTCCCAGGTCTGCTCCCAGAAGCCGACGGTCCCGGCGGCCTCCCCGTCCCCGGTGTCCACGACGATGCGGAACATCCGACCGCGCCCTGTGGAGTCGGCGCTCATGTCGACGTACCGGCGATGGCGGGTGAGGAGCTGCTCCTCCGTCTCCGGGCCGCCGAGGTGGTTCATCAGCGCCGGGGCATTCGCCGCGCGGAGCAGGTCCAGGTCGTCCTCGGACCAGGGCTCGATCCGTACCGGGGTGTTCTTGCCGTCCATGCCCGCACTGTAGGGCGCGGGTCCGACAGCGGCCCGGCCGCCTACCGTTCGGACCTGGCGTACGCCGACGGAGGGACCCCCACGGTGGCGGTGAAGTCCCGTACGAGATGCGCCTGGTCGCTGTAGCCCAGCTCGTCGGCCAGCGCCGCCCAGTCGACGCCGCCGGCCGGTCCGCCCACGGGTCCGCCGGCCGGTCCGCCTACGAGTCCGTCTTCCGGGCTCCCTGACGGTCCGCCTGCCTGCTCCGCGCGTTCCAGCGCCTCGTGGATGCGGTAGCGCAGGATGACCCACTTGGGGCCCACCCCCACGTACGTCGCGAACAGCCGTTGCAGGGAGCGGGCCGACAGGCCCTCCGTGGCGGCGAGTCCGGCGACGCGCCGCACGGAGCGGTCGTTACGGATCCGGCTGACGAGCTCCATGGCCCGCTCCGCCTGCGGGTCGGGCTGCGGATCCAGGTCCAGCAGAAAGGTGTCCAGCGCCGCAACCCGGGCATCATCCTCCTCCGGACCGACGACCGCGCTCACGGTGGCGCGCAGAGCCGACTCGTCCGCGTCCGGCAGCAGTACGTCCCCGATGGGCAGCCGCCGGCCAGTCCAGTCGGACACCGGCCGCCGCGGGGCGAACGGCCGGAAGCCACCGGGCCGGAACTGGATCCCGCACACCCGCCCCCTCCCGGCGAGTTTCCGAGTGAACAGCTCCAGCCCGATGCCGGCGACCTCTGCCCGGGCGGGCTCGTCGCCGTACTGCTGGAAGACCACGTTCACCGACGGGTGCGGCACCACATGGGAGGCGTACGGCTCGGTCAGGTCCCAGTCGATGAGCCAGTAGTGCTCGAGGTACGGACGCAGGGCGGGCGCGGGCGCGCGGCGGCGGAAGCGCACGCGGGCGAGAAGCTCACGGGCATCCACGATGCCCCGCGTGTCACGCCGGGGGCCGGTCATGTGCCGATCCTAGGACGGCCCGGTGTCGCGTTTTTTCAATACGCGCCCCTGGCGGCCGTGCCTACGGTGGGCCCATGACGAAAAGCATCAGTGACCTGCTCGAAGCGGCGGCGGAGCGCTCTGTCCCGGTCGTGCGGAGCATCACCGACGAGCAGCTGGGCGATCCCACCCCGTGCGCCGAGTACGACGTGAAGGGACTGGCGAACCACCTCTTCCAGGTGGTGGTCAACTTCCAGGCATTGGCGGCGAAGGAGGACACCGACTTCTCCGCGGAAGCGGACTACGTCGGCCACGGCGGCTGGCGCGCCGCCTTCGCGGACGAGACGGCCGCGCTCGTGAGGGCCTGGGCGGCGCCCGGCGCGGACGAGGGCACCTCGGGCGCGATGCGGATGCCGGCCGGTGTCGTCGGCCGGATGGCTCTCGGCGATCTGACCGTGCACGCGTGGGACCTTGCCCGGGCCACCGGACAGCAGTACACACCCGACCCGGTCGTGGTCGTCGACGTGCTCGCCGCCTTCGAGCAGCTGGCCCCCACGGGCCGGAAGATGGGCGTCTTCGGTGAGCCGTTCCCCCTGCCCGGCGGCGGCGCAGGGGCATCCGACCTCGACCGTCTGCTGGCCCTGACCGGCCGGGACCCGGGGTGGCAGCGGCCGTAGGTCTGCGGGCGGCCCCGCCGGGCGGCGCCCGTCACGTCCGGGCCGGGCGTCCGGCCACGCGCTCCGGCCAGGCGCAACCGGCCACGTGCTCCGGATCAGCGCTCCGGCCAGGCCAACCGGTGTCGACGCCGCCGCCCCGACCAGCCACTGGGACACGCCGATCGCCGAGGACGGCATCGCCCACGAGCGGCCCGTCAGCGGGATCGCCACCCGACTCGCCCGGTACTACGGGGACTTTGTGAAGCCCCGGACATCGGCTGCCGGACGTGACCGGCGAGCCGGCTTCAGCTGTCGTGACCGGCGGTCCGGCGCTGCTCGGCGCGGTGGGCGAGCGCGTCGAGGATGCGCTGCCATGCCGGTGATGCCTCGTCGAAGATCCGGGAGAAGACCAGCCGCAGGTTCCCCGGCCGGCTGCGCTCCCGTTCGTGCTTGATCTCCCATGCGTCCAGCTCGTCGATGAGCCGGTCCAGGCGCGGATCCTGCGGATCCCAGTCGACAGACTGATCACAGGCGAGATACAGGCGCGTCGTCCCGGGGTCGTCGAATCTGGCGTTCTTGTCCCGTATCCGTTGCGGCATGGAACGCGGGTCCAGTGCCTGAATCAGGATCCACGAGTCGCGCTCGAGCCGTACCCTCCGTTCGCTGACCCCGAGACCGCGCATCCGGTCCAGGACGGCGACCACCTCGGGAGGCAGGACCAGCCTTTCGCCGCTCGCCAGTTCGGCGATCCGGCGGCGGTACTCGGTGAGCTGGTCGATCTTGCGCTGCAGTTCGGCGTCGATGTCGGTGATGGCCGAGGCGAATTCGGTCGGCTGTGCATGCAGCAGCGCGTCGATACGGGCCAGCGGAACACCGGCATCGGCGAGGGTCCTGATCCGGATGAGATCCACCGCGGCTTGCGCGCTGTAACAGCGGTACCCGGAGGAATCGCGCTCGGGCTCGGGCAACAGGCCGAAGTGGTGGTAGTGGCGAACGGTGCGCACGGTCACGCCGGCTGTCGCCGCGAGTTGGCTGATCGTCAGCACCGTTCACCTCTGGTCGTCGGGCCTGGTCGTGGCGAGTCTAGGGACGGGCCGCCCGGTCGACGACGTCGCGGACCGCCTGGACCACGGCATCGGGGCGGTCGAAGCAGAGCCGGTGGTGGTGGGTGTCGGAGAGGACGCGTTGTTCCCCGTGCGAGACGGCGCTCACCAGGGCGGCGTCCATTCTCGTCCTGCCGTCGTGCAGCTCTCGCAACGTCCGCTTTGACGTCGGCGCCTGCTGGGCGGGGGCAGTGCCCAACACGGTGAGAGCGACCACCGGAACGTCAGGAATGTTCGGCCCGGCCTTCAGTTCGGTGGCGAGTTCGACCAACCTGCTCCGCTCGGCGATGCCGACGCGCATCCATTCGTCGCTCGCCTTGGCATCGATCAGGGGCTTCCGCAGGTGCTCCGGGTAGGTCGCGAGCAACTCGGCGTGCATCTCGCCCAGGGCCGGGCGCATCTGTTCGAGCTGCTCCGGACCAGGTGCCATCTGTTCGGTCGCGGCCAGACCCATCGCGGGAGGCATGAAGTCGTCCCAGTCGCGGTGGAAGGCGTCCAACCAGACCAGCCCGGCCACGTCCTGCGGGTACAGCTGCGCGAACCGATGCGCGTAGGCACCGCCGAGGGAGTGCGCCACCAGAACGTACGGGGCGGCGAGGTCCTCGGCGCGCAGCAGCTCGTGCAGCTCCGTGGCGACCGCGGCGGCGGTGCGCGGCAGCGGGAGGGGATCGCTGTAGCCCGTGCCGCCGCGGTCGTACACCACGGCGGTGGTGAACTGCGAAACACCTTGCTGGACACCGAAATAGTCCAGGCCGACCGCGCCGGCGCCCGGCAGGAACACGACGGCCGGTCCGCCGCTGCCCGACCGATGCACGAAGACACGGCGGCCGTCGATCTCCTGGAACCCTCCGACCGGCGGGGCGAGCCGAGCCGGGGAAGTGCTGTTGTTCGTCATGAGACGAGGCTCCAACCTTGACGCACGGTCAAGGTCAAGCCCCGTTGCCACATCCGAAATGAAGACGGGGTTCGAAGCGCTGTCATGCCGCGAGGAGCGCGTCCCGCCGAGGTCCGGATGAGGGGCTTCAGAGGATCGGCGGGCGACCCAGCCGGGTCATACGCCAGACCGTGCGCCACTTCATCGGCTTGCGTGCGCCGCACGGCGTCCGCGCACCCTCGATGAAACCGCCCCACCACGCCTTCAGGCCCGTCAGGGACCGCGTCCGCACCATGGTGAGAAGGATCCACACGCCGAGATAGACGGGAATCAAGGGCATCGGCAGCCGGCGGCGGGCCAGCCAGACACGGTTCCGGGCGGTGAACCGGTAGTAGACCGCATGCCGGGCGGGGGACGTCCTCGGATGCTGGAGGACGAGCTCGGGTTCGTAGAGGATCTTCCATCCTGCATCGAGCGCACGCCATGCCAGATCGGACTCCTCGTGCCCGAAGAAGAACTCCGCCGGCCACAGGCCGATCTGCCGGAGCATCGGCATCGAGAAGGCATGGCCCCCTCCGAGGAAGGCGGTCACCGGACCGCGGCGCATCGGGTCGTCCGCGCGCAGCCGGGGAACCCAGCGTCGCTCCGTGTGTCCGTGTTCGTCGGCGACCCTGAAGCCGATGATCCCCAGCTTCGGGTCCTCCGCGAACAGCTGCTGGACCTTCCGGAACACGTCGTCGGCGATGAGCAGGCCGTCGTCGTCCAGCTCGACGACGACATCGACCTCGCCCGATTCGCGCAGCATCTTCAGACCGACGTTGCGGCCGCCTGGGCAGCCCAGGTTCTCCTCGAGCGGGATCTTGGTCGCGTCCGTCGCGACCTCGGTGAGGGGCGTCGCGTTGCCCACCAGCACCACCCGCGTCGCAGGGACGTCCTGCTTCTCCACCGAAGCGAGCAGAGCCTCCAGCTCCCGCGGGCGGGTGCCCATGGTCACGATGACGACTCCGATACGCGGCAACGACATAGCGGCAAACTCCAGTGGTCGGCAGAGCGCCGATGCTAGCGCCGCGCGACCTGGCCGCTTCACCGCCTCACACACGTGTTCGCGACGTGTTGCCCGGGCCCGGCCGGCGGTCCGCCCGGCCGGCGTCCGCCGATCCGACCGGGGAACGCGCCGTAAGGGAACCGTCATGTCTTCCGGGCCCCGCAGCGGGCTGCCGTCTCCTTGAATGGAGATCCGAGAGTTCTTCTTCCGGGCTCGTCGAGGAGGCAGGGATGGGACGCGTACGCAGGGCTTCGAGCAGACCGGTGGGTGTCGTGGCGCTGGTGCTGACGGTCGTGGTGGCGGTCGCGGGGCTGTACTGGTTCCAGCCGTGGAAGCTGTGGCAGGACGAAACCGTGGAGGAGGCACTGCCCGGGGTCGAGGCCCCGGCGACGCCCACGACCGGGCCAGCCGAGGACGCGACGCCGTCCGCCTCGACGCCGTCCGCCTCGCCGTCCACGCAGCCGTCCGAGCCGCCGTCGAGTCCGCAGACGCTCGCAGGCGGCGAGCTGATCAGTCACGAGCACACGACGACCGGTTCCGTGCGGCTGCTGCGCCTGCCCGACGGCTCGCACATCGTGCGGCTGGAGAACCTGGACACGAGCAACGGCCCCGACCTGCGCGTCTGGTTGACCGATGCGCCGGTCAAGGAGGGCCGGGCGGGCTGGCACGTCTTCGACGACGGGGCGTACGTCAGTCTCGGCAAGCTCAAGGGGAACAAGGGAGACCAGAACTACCGCCTGCCCGCCGATGTCGACCCGGCCGACTTCACCAGCGTCAGCATCTGGTGCGACCGCTTCGACGTGTCGTTCGGCGCGGCGGAGCTCGGCCGCACCTGAGCGCGACACCGGTCCCTACCGGATCCGAGCCGCGACAGTGGTCCGTCGGAGGGGGCGGGGCGGCTGCGGCGACACGCTTCGGTGAGCAGACGCAGGACCGCCGGCTGGACCTGCCCGAACCTGCGTATACCCACCCGGACGACCTGGACCACCCGGATCTGCCCGAACCTGCGGCACGCACCCGAGTGCGGCACGGCCGCGCGCCGCAGAATCGGAACCGGCGTCGGGGGTCAGGGCCAGACGAGGCAGTACGGCTGATGGCCGGCCTCGTGCAGTCGATGGCTGAAATCCTGCCATTCGTGGAGCAGTTGGTAGACGTTGAACGCGTCCCGCGGCCCCCCGCGGTCCGGGACCGTCGACCATATGAACGCCGCCGCGCCCACCGACTCCTCGCCGATGCCGCGCAGGGGATCGACCACGGTCATCGGCAGCTTCACCACCGCGTAGTCGGGGTGCAGCACCACGAGCTCCAGTGGCGGCACCTTGTTCAGCGGCATGCCCTGGATGCCGGTCAGCACCATCGCCGCTATGGTCTCGGGCTTGATCTTGGTGAACATCCCGCCCATGCCGAGCTCGTCACCGCCGAGCTCCTCGGGGCGCATCGAGATCGGCACCCGCGCGGCAGTGGCACCGTCGGGCGCGCCGAAGTACTTGTAGGTCACCCCCACCCGGCCGCTCCTGCCTCCTGCGGGCTCGTCCCCTTCGCCTCGCCGGTGCTTCCCGCGCCGGGCAGGCTCAGGACCCAGGCCGTCGGTCCCCTCGCCCAGTCCGCCACCGCGATGCATATCTCCACCCGACCACTCGCAGCCCCCGCCGCGCAACCCGATCATCGTGACAGTGACCTCCCCCACGAACGTGCGGTGAAACACCTGTCCACCAGATCCGTCCGAGCCTCTGAGACCATGGATTCCGTGAGCTTCCCCTATGACGCCCCAGTTTCGCAGACGCTTTTCGACCGCGCGTCCCTCGTGACGCCCGGCGGCGTGAACTCTCCTGTCCGGGCTTTCCGTGCTGTGGGCGGTACGCCCCGGTTCATGGTGTCCGGCACCGGTCCGTACCTCACCGATGCCGACGGGCGCGAGTATGTCGACCTCGTGTGCTCGTGGGGACCGATGATTCTCGGGCACTCCCACCCGGCCGTCATCGAGGCGGTGCAGGCCGCGGTCGCCCGTGGCACCTCGTTCGGCACGCCGGGCGAGGGGGAGGTCGCGCTCGCCGAGGAGATCGTGGCCCGTGTCGAGCCCGTCGAGCAGGTACGGCTGGTGTCCAGCGGTACGGAAGCGACGATGTCCGCCATCCGGCTGGCCCGCGGCTTCACCGGCCGGCCCAAGGTCATCAAGTTCGCCGGCTGCTACCACGGACACGTGGACGCCCTGCTGGCCGCGGCCGGATCGGGTGTGGCGACGTTCGGCCTGCCCGACACGCCCGGCGTGACGGGCGCACAGGCCGGCGACACGATCGTGCTGCCGTACAACGACCTCGAGGCGGTGCACGCCGCGTTCCACGCCAACGCCGGCCAGATCGCCTGTGTGATCACCGAGGCGTCACCCGGCAACATGGGCGTCGTCCCGCCGCGGCCCGGTTTCAACGAGGGCCTCAAGGCGGCCTGCGCGCAGAACGGCGCGCTGTACATCTCCGACGAGGTGATGACCGGTTTCCGTACCTCGAAGGCCGGCTGGTACGGCGTCGACGGTGTGGCGCCCGACCTGATGACCTTCGGCAAGGTCATGGGCGGCGGCTTCCCCGCCGCGGCCTTCGGCGGCCGCAAGGACGTCATGGCGCACCTCGCCCCCGCCGGCCCGGTCTACCAGGCGGGCACGCTCTCGGGGAACCCGGTGGCCACCGCCGCGGGCCTCGCGCAGCTCAGGCTCCTCGACGACGCCGCGTACGACAAGGTGAACGCGGTCTCGCTCGAGATCCAGGGGCTGGTGGCCGACGCGCTCGCCAAGGAAGGCGTCGCCCACCGGCTGCAGACGGCGAGCAACATGTTCTCCGTCTTCTTCACGGCGACCGAGGTCAGGGACTACGAGGACGCGAAGAAGCAGGAGGCGTTCCGCTTCAACGCGTTCTTCCACTCGATGCTCTCCCAGGGCGTCTACCTGCCGCCGTCCGCCTTCGAGTCGTGGTTCGTCTCCACGGCCCACGACGAGCGGGCGGTCGAGCGGATCGCCGCCGCTCTGCCCGCGGCCGCGCGAGCGGCGGCGGAGGCCACCGCATGAGCGCCGAGCAGAGCAGCGGCTTTGGGCACAGCCCGCTGGACGACGCCGTGGACCGCGCCGCCGGCGAGAGCGCCGATGTCCGGCGCGTCGCCGGCAGCGGCGAGATCACCGTGGTGCATCTGATGCGCCACGGCGAGGTGCACAACCCCGACGGTGTCCTCTACGGGCGCCGCAGCGGCTACCACCTCTCCGATCTCGGACGGCGGATGGCCGACCGGGTCGCCGAGCACCTCTCAGGACGGGACATCACCCATGTCGTCGCGTCCCCGCTGGAGCGGGCCCAGGAGACGGCCATACCGATCGCCAAGTCGCACGGCCTCACGCTCGACACGGACGAGCGCCTGATCGAGGCGGCCAACGTCTTCGAGGGCAAGACGTTCGGCGTGGGCGACGGCGCACTGCGCAAGCCGGGCAACTGGAAGCATCTGACCAACCCGTTCCGTCCCTCGTGGGGCGAGCCGTACGTGGAGCAGGCCAGGCGGATGCGGGCGGCGCTGGACGCGGCACGGGACGCGGCGCGCGGCCACGAAGCGGTCTGCGTCAGCCATCAGCTGCCCATCTGGACCGTGCGGAGTTTCGTGGAGCGTCGCCGGCTGTGGCACGACCCGCGTCGCCGCCAGTGCACGCTCGCCTCGCTGACCACGTTCACGTACGACGGCGACAGGATCGTTTCGGTGGGTTATTCGGAACCCGCCCGTGATCTTGTTCCGGCGCACCTCCTCGCGGGGGCCAAGCCGGTGAAGGGCAAGAGCAAGGCATTCGGCGCGTAGCCGGCCGCCGCTGATCGTCGTACAACCGGTCCACACTCGGTCAAGATCACTCATGAGCGTGCAAGAAAAATAAGCAGAAGTCCCCGGAACCCTCATGTTCCGACGCGCATCTCAGCTTGTGTCGGCTTGCTGTGCCGATTTCAGACAGCTCTCCCGACCAAGAGAGCGCGGATGGGGACGATATGCGGGACATCAGTCGAAGGGGACTGCTCGGGGCGGGACTTGGGGCCGCGGCAGCGATCGGGGTGGCGGGCTGCGGCTCCAACGGCCCGGACAGAAGCGGACCCGGCGATCCGGCCAAGGGGGGTGGCCGGGGCAAGGGCAGCGCCAAGCCCTCTCCGTCGAAGACCCCCGGCCGGCTGATCGGTGACGGTTCCACCTCCGACACGGGCAAGCAGCCGCACCAGCCGCCGAAACCCGTCCGGCTCGAACCCGGGCAGTCGCCCCCGCAATTCGTGATCTTCTCCTGGGACGGGGCGGGTGAAGTGGGCAACGGCCTCTTCCCCCGATTCCTCGAGCTCGCCAGGAACCACGGGGCGGGCATGACGTTCTTCCTCTCCGGGAACTACGTCCTGCCCGAATCGAAGAAGTCGCTCTACCGGCCGCCCAACAATCCGGTCGGCGCTTCCGACATCGGTTATCTCACCGACGACCACATCAAGGACACGCTGAAGTACATACGCCTGGCATGGCTCGACGGCCATGAGATAGGCACCCACTTCAACGGTCATTTCTGCGGCGGCAGCGGATCGGTCGCCAACTGGACGCCGGCGGACTGGCGCAGCGAGGCGGAACAGGCTGTGAAGTTCGTCACCGAATGGCGCACGAACAGCGGCTGGCACGACATCGACCCGCTGCCCTTCGACTACCGCAAGGAACTCGTCGGCGCACGCACCCCCTGCCTGCTCGGCCAGGACAAACTGCTGCCGACGGCCAAGCAGCTCGGCTGGCGCTACGACGCCAGCTCGCCCGGCGGCCGCCAGATATGGCCGGACAAGAAGCTCGGCATCTGGGACCTGCCGCTCCAGGCCGTCCCGTTCCCGGGCCACACCTTCGAAGTCCTCTCCATGGACTACAACATGCTCGCCAACCAGTCGAAGAATTCGACCCAGGGCGTGCCCTCCCGTTATCCGGGCTGGAAGAAGCAGGCGACCGACGCCTATCTCGCGGGATTCAGCAGGGCCTACGAGACCAATCGCGCCCCCTTCTTCATAGGCAATCACTTCGAACAGTGGAACGGCGGAATCTACATGGACGCCGTGGAGGACGCGCTCAAGGGCATGGCCGGCAAGAAGGACGTACGGCTGGTGTCCTTCCGGCAGTTCTGCGACTGGCTCGATGTGCAGGACCCGCAGGTGCTCGCCAAGCTGCGTACGCTCGAAGTCGGTCAGGCGCCGGCGGGCGGTTGGAACGCATTCTTTAAGGCGGCTTGACAACGGTCCCAAACGGGCACCCAGGGGGGCGCGGAAGATCCGCGCGGACGTCATGCGAAACTTTTCACATGACCCATAGCCGTGCCTCCCGTGCCGCCCTGCTGACCGCCCTGGTCGCCGCAGGCGCGCTCACCCTGTCGGCCTGCGGCGACGGTGGAACGTCCGGCGGTGGCGGCGACACCAACTTCGTCACCGGCACCGGCGGTGTCGAAACCGTCCCCAAGGGCGAGCGCCGGTCACCCGAGAAGCTCGCGGGCGAAACGCTCCACGGAGAGCAGCTCGACGTCGCCGACCTCAAGGGCAAGGTCGTCGTACTGAACCTCTGGGGATCATGGTGCGGTCCATGCCGTGCGGAGGCCCGCCATTTCGCCGCGGTGGCCGAGGAGACCGAGGCGCAGGGCGTGGCGTTCGTCGGAATCAATACCCGTGACCCGAAGAAGCAGAAGGCGATCAACTTCGAGAAGGACTACGGCATCGAATATCCGAGCCTGTACGACCCGATCGGGAAACTGATCGTCAACGCCTTCCCCAAGGGCACTCTGAATCCGCAGGCCATTCCCACCACGATCGTCCTCGACCGGGAGGGAAAGATCGCCGCGCGCTCGCTCAAGGCGCTCGACGACAAGGGACTCCGCAAGATGATCGATCCAGTGATCGCGGAGAAGTGATCCTGTGGAGGTTCTGGCCGTCGCGTCCGGCGTGACCGAGACGATCAACAGCGGTGCCCTGCTGCTCGCGCTGCCCATCGCCCTGCTCGCCGGGCTCGTCTCCTTCTTCTCGCCCTGCGTACTGCCTCTGGTCCCCGGCTACATCTCGTACGTCACCGGGGTCGGTGGTACCGATCTGGCGGACGCGCGGCGCGGCCGGATGGTCACCGGCGCGTCCCTCTTCGTCCTGGGCTTCACGGTCGTCTTCGTCTCCGGCGGCGCGCTGTTCGGTTACTTCGGCAACACGCTCCAGGGCCAGCGCGAGGTCCTGTCCAAGATCCTCGGCGTCCTGATGATCCTGCTGGGCGTCTTCTTCATGGGACTCATGCCCTGGCTCACCCAGCGGGAGTTCCGCTTCCACAAGCGCCCGGCGGCCGGCCTCGCCGGTGCTCCGCTGCTCGGCGCACTGTTCGGCATCGGCTGGACGCCCTGCCTCGGCCCGACCATCGCATCGGTGAACGCCCTCGCGTTCCAGGAGGCGACCGCGGGCCGCGGGGCCGTACTGATGGTCGCCTACTGCCTCGGCCTCGGGCTGCCCTTCGTGCTCGCCGCGGTCGCCTTCCGCAAGGCGCTCGGCGCGTTCGGCTGGGTGAAGCGTCACTACACATGGGTGATGCGGATCGGCGGCGGCATGATGATCGCGACGGGTCTGCTGCTGCTCACAGGTGCATGGGACACCCTGGTGCAGGAGATGCAGGGATGGTCCGACGGTTTCACGGTGGGGATCTGAGTTCATGAGCAAGACGGAAGAGCGCGACCTCGGCGAGGCCGGCGCGCAGCTGTCCACCGCTCCTGTGGAGGAGAGGCACCGGGAGTCCGCCGGCGGTCCCACGCTGGGCGTGATCGGCTGGCTGCGCTGGTTCTGGCGGCAGCTCACCTCCATGCGGGTCGCGCTGATCCTGCTGTTCCTGCTGTCGCTGGGTTCCATCCCCGGTTCGCTGATCCCGCAGAACAGCGTGGACCCGATGAAGGTGGAGGCCTTCAAGAAGCAGCACGACGTCCTGACGCCGGTCTACGAGAAGCTCCAGCTCTTCGACGTCTACAGCTCGGTGTGGTTCTCCGCGATCTACATCCTGCTGTTCATCTCGCTCATCGGCTGCATCGTGCCCCGCAGCTGGCAGTTCGTCGGACAGCTCCGCAGCCGGCCGCCGCGTGCGCCCAAGCGGCTCACCCGCCTTCCCGCCCACACCACCTGGCGCACCGAGCGGGAGCCGGAGCAGGTGCGCGAGGCGGCGCTCGCGATGCTGAAGAAGCGTCGCTTCCGCGCCCACACCGCCGGCGACGCGGTCGCCGCGGAGAAGGGCTACCTCCGCGAAGCGGGGAACCTCGTCTTCCACGTGTCGCTGATCGTGATCCTGGTGGCGTTCGCGATGGGGGTGCTGTTCAAGTCCGAGGGCGGCAAGCTGGTCGTCGAGGGCGACGGCTTCTCCAACACCCTCACCCAGTACGACGACTTCAAGTCCGGTTCGCTGTTCAGCCCCGACGAACTCGTGCCGTTCAGTTTCACCCTGGACAGCTTCACCGGCACGTACGAGAAGAACGGTCCGCAGCGCGGCACCCCCCGCACCTTCGAGGCCGCCGTCACCTGGTCCAAGGGCGACGGACCCGAGAAGAAGTCGGTCATCGAGGTCAACAAGCCGCTGAACGTCGACGGCACCAAGATCTACCTGCTGGAACACGGGTACGCTCCCGTCGTCACCATCCGCGACGGCCGCGGCAAGGTCGTCATCAGCGAGCCCGTGCCGCTGCTCCCCATCGACGCCAATGTCTCGTCGACCGGCGCGATCAAGGTGATGGACGGCTACCGCGACAAGAACGGCAAGAAGGACCAGCTCGGTATCGCCGCGTTCTTCGTCCCGACCTACGGCGGTGAGAACAGCGGCCAGATGTTCTCGCAGTTCCCCGGGCTCGAGTACCCGGCGCTCAGTCTCGGCGTCTACCACGGCAGCCTCGGCGTCGACTCCGGCCTGCCGCAGAACGTCTACCAGCTCGACACCAGCAAGATGGAGCAGTTCAAGGACGCCGACGGCAACCGGCTCACCAAGCGTCTGCTGCCCGGCGAGACCATGAAGCTCCCCGACGGCGCCGGTTCCATCACCTTCGAGAACGAGGTGAAGGAGTGGGCGAGCTTCCAGATCTCGCAGCAGCCCGGCAACGGCTGGGCGCTGACCGGCGCGGTCGCGGCCATCACCGGCCTCGTCGGCTCGCTCTTCATCCAGCGCCGCCGCGTCTGGGTGCGGGCCGTGCGCGGCGCGGACGGCGTGACCGTCGTCGAGATGGCCGGCCTCGGACGAGCCGAGTCGGCGAAGGTCCCCGAGGAACTGGCCGACCTGGCCGCCACCCTCCATGCACAGGCGCCCACGGCGTCTGAACCCGTAGAAGTTCCTGCCGAAGGGTCTGAGAAGTGACTCTCGCCGCCGCGACCAACGCGAACCTGGCTGAGATCAGCAACTACCTGATCTATTCGTCGATGGCCGTCTACACGCTGGCCTTCTTCGCGCACATCGCCGAGTGGACGCTCGGCAGCCGCAGCAAGGTGGCCCGTACCGCCGCCGCGCTCACCGCACCCGCGCGGGAGACCGAGGCCGAGGCCCCGAAGGTGCATGTCAAGGGCGGCGGCACCGCCATTCTGGAGAAGCCGAAGGTCGTCACCCGGGCCACGAACGGCGCCCGTGACGTGCCCGACGGCCCGGGCGCGCACGGCGGCACCGCGAGCGGTGACCTGTACGGCCGGATCGCGGTCTCCCTCACCGCGCTCGCCTTCCTGCTGGAGGCGGCCGGTGTCGTCTCCCGGGCCCTGTCGGTGCAGCGCGCGCCGTGGGGCAACATGTACGAGTTCTCCACCACGTTCTCGACCGTCGTCGTCGGTGTGTACCTGGCGCTGCTCCTCGCCAGGAAGAACGTCCGCTGGGCCGGTCTGCCGCTGGTCACCACCGTGCTGCTCGACCTCGGCATCGCCGTCACCTGGCTCTACACGGAGAGCGACCAGCTGGTCCCCGCGCTGGACTCGTACTGGCTGTGGATCCACGTCTCCACCGCGATCTTCTGCGGTGCGGTCTTCTACCTGGGCGCCGTCGGCACCGTGCTCTACCTGTTCCGCGACTCCTACGAGAACAAGCTGGCGAACGGCGGCAGGCCCGGCCGCTTCGCCACCTCGGTACTGGAGCGGCTGCCCGCCTCGGCCTCCCTCGACAAGTTCGCCTACCGGGTCAACGCGGCGGTCTTCCCGCTGTGGACGTTCACGATCATCGCCGGCGCCATCTGGGCCGGCGACGCGTGGGGCCGCTACTGGGGCTGGGACGCCAAGGAGGTCTGGTCCTTCATCACCTGGGTCGCGTACGCCGCGTATCTGCACGCCCGGGCCACCGCGGGCTGGAAGGGCCGCAAGGCCGCGTACCTGGCGCTGATCGCCTTCGCCTGCTGGCTGTTCAACTACTACGGCGTGAACATCTTCGTGAACAGCCTGCACTCGTACGCGGGCGTCGAGTGAGGTAGCGCCCGCACCGCCCAGGGGTGACGCTGGATGTATGAGTGACGTGATCCCTCGCGGCAGCACGGAGACCCGGGACGACGGCACTCACCTGCTGCGGTACGTACTGCGTCTGCCGCATCCGGTGATCAGGGTATGGGCCGCCGTGGCGACCCCTGAAGGACTGCCGACCTGGCTCTGCGCCGCCGACCTGCTCGAACCGAGAGTCGGCGGCGCCGTCACGCTCCGCCGGCTCGCCGCGTCCGATCCGTGGGCTGTGCCCACGGGGGATGCGGAGGTCCGCCACACCGTCGCGGAAGGCCACGTCACCGCGTGGGACGTGGAGCGGGTCGCCGAGTACACCGTCTCCGTCCACGGCCGCATCCGCTTCCACCTCGAGCCGCACGGCGACAACGGGACCGTGCTGCGCTTCACCAACGAGCTGCGCTGCGACGACGACGTGCTCCTCGACCGCCTGGCCGGCTGGCACAACCACTTCGAGCTGCTCGTGGACGCCCTGGAGGGCCGGCCCGTCACCGACTGGAAGACCTGGACCCCCGACCGCTGGCGGCAGCTGCGGGAGTCCTACGCGGCGGCGTAGCGCGCTCAGTCGCCGATGTCCTCGTGCCACAGCTCGGGGTGCCGTCCGACGAAGTCGCGCATCATCGCCGTGCACGCGGCGTCGTCCAGCAGCACGATCTCCACGCCGTTCGCGGCCAGCCAGTCGTGGCCGCCGTGGAAGGTCTCCGCCTCGCCGATCACCACCCGCGAGATGCCGAACTGCCGCACCAGACCGCTGCAGTACCAGCACGGCGACAGCGTCGTCACCATCGTCGTGCCGCGGTACGACCGCTGCCGTCCCGCCGCGCGGAAGGCCGCCGTCTCCGCGTGCATCGACGGATCGCCGTCCTGGACACGCCGGTTGCGGCCCCTGCCGAGGAGCGTGCCGTCCGCCCCGTACAGCGCGGCGCCGATGGGGATGCCGCCCTCCGCGAGACCGGCCCGTGCCTCTGCCACGGCCGTCGCCAGCCATGTCCCGTACCTGTCGTGTGCCATGCGTCTCCTCTCCGCGGCCGGGCCCGGCCCTCGTCTCAGGGGCGAGCCCCGCGGAACCCGGTCCGCTCGCGCGACTGCGGGCTCCTTTGGGCCGCGACCTTCTCGAAGGTGACGAGCAGACGGATCCACACGTCAGGACTTGTCGCCCTCGCCGTCCTGCTCGCGCTTCTTCAGCTCCTCCTCGCGGCGGCGCAGGTCGGCCTCCCAGTCCTTGAGGACCGCCTCGTCCTTCTTGTTCTCGTCCTTGAGGGACTTGAGGAAGTCGGGGTTGTCGTCGGGGGCGACCCACTCCATGCGGTGGTTGCGGTGCCACTCCGAGGGGGTGCGGCCGCCGGCCGGGGCGTGCCGCATCTTGCCCGCGGCGAACCAGACGATCGGGCCTACGACCCAGAAAAGCAGGATGATGAACACCCAGGCCAGCTTGGGGAGGTGCTTGGCCTCGTCCTCGGGGGTGTTCAGGCAGTCGATGAACGCGTAGATCGTCAGCGCCAGCGGCAGGATGTACATCAGCGCCCTGAGCATTGGGACAGCCCCCTGGAGACATAGGCGGGGCGGCGTTTCCCCGGCCCCGGTGACGGGGCCAGGGTAGCGGGTGCCCGATACTTGACCCCATGGCTTACGACGATCTTCGCTCCCTGCTCCGGGCGCTGGAGCGCGAGGGCGACCTCAAGCGCATCAAGGCCGAAGTCGACCCGCATCTCGAGGTCGGGGAGATCGTCGACCGGGTGAACAAGGCCGGCGGGCCGGCCCTCCTCTTCGAGAACGTGCGCGGCTCCGCGATGCCGCTCGCGATGAACGTGTTCGGCACCGACCGCCGCCTCCTCAAGGCGCTCGGCCTGAAGTCGTACGCGGAGATCAGCGAGAAGATCGGCGGGCTGCTCAAGCCGGAACTGCCGCACGGCTTCATCGGGGTCCGTGAGGCGTTCGGCAAGCTCGGCTCGATGATGCACGTCCCGCCGAAGAAGGTGAAGGAAGCGCCCGTGCAGGAGGTCGTCCTGCACGGCGACGACGTCGACCTGGACCTGCTGCCCGCGCTGTTCACCTGGCCCGAGGACGGCGGCTCCTTCTTCAACCTGGGGCTCACGCACACCAAGCACCCCGAGACGGGCGTACGGAACCTCGGCCTGTACCGGCTCCAGCGGCACGACCGCCGGACCATCGGCATGCACTGGCAGATCCACAAGGACAGCCGCAACCACTACGCCGTCGCCGAGCAGCGGGGGGAGCGGCTGCCGGTCGCCATCGCCTTCGGCTGCCCGCCGGCCGTGACGTACGCCTCGACCGCGCCGCTGCCGGGCGACATCGACGAGTATCTGTTCGCCGGTTTCGTCGCGGGCAGGCGGATCGAGATGGTCGACTGCAAGACCGTGCCGCTGCAGGTCCCCGCGAACGCCGAGGTCGTGCTGGAGGGCTGGCTGGAGCCGGGGGAGATGCTGCCCGAGGGTCCCTTCGGCGACCACACCGGCTTCTACACGCCGCAGGAACCGTTCCCCGCGCTGACCATCGACTGCGTCACGATGCGCAAGCGGCCGCTGCTGCAGTCGATCGTGGTGGGCCGCCCGCCGACGGAGGACGGGCCGCTGGGCCGTGCCACCGAGCGGTTCTTCCTCCCACTGCTCAAGATCATCGTGCCGGACATCGTCGACTACCACCTGCCGGAGTCCGGCGGCTTCCACAACTGCGCGATCGTCTCGATCGACAAGAAGTACCCGAAGCACGCGCAGAAGGTGATGCACGCCATCTGGGGCGCGCACATGATGTCGCTGACCAAGCTGATCGTGGTGGTGGACAAGGACTGCGACGTCCACGACCTGCACGAGGTCGCGTGGCGTGCGCTCGGCAACACCGACTACGCCCGCGACCTCACCGTGGTCGAAGGCCCGGTCGACCATCTCGACCACGCCTCCTACCAGCAGTTCTGGGGCGGCAAGGCGGGCATCGACGCGACGAAGAAGCTTCCTGAGGAGGGCTACACCCGGGACGGCGGCTGGCCGGCCATGGTGGAGTCCGACCCGGGGACGGCGGCGCTCGTCGACCGCCGCTGGAAGGAGTACGGCCTGTGAGCCCCCTCGCCGTGGGCGGCCCGGCCCTCTTCATCGGCACCGACACCGACTACGTGGCGCTCGTGCGCCCCGAACTCGATCCCGCAGACCCGGGCGTCCGGCTGGCCGCGGAGCAGGCGGGCGTCCCGCCGGAGGAGTTCGCGGGCAGCGGGGACACCTGGGCGCTCCTCTTCGAGAGGGCAGGCAGGGGCGACGGCTTCGAGCTGCCCGGTGTACGCGACGCGGAGCCCGCGGACTTCGCGCAGCGGCTGCGCGCCGAGCTCGCCGCGGTGTCCGGGCCGTTCACGGTCGACGGCGGCGCCGTGCTGCGGCTGGAAGCCGTTCCGGCCGGCGCGGACGCGTACGCCTTCACGGCGCACATCACCCCGCCCGACGACGCCGGGACGCGGCTCACCGTGGAGACGGGTCCGCTGCCCGTCGCCGGGCTGCTGGCCGACCTCGACGCGTTCCTCGGGAGCCTCGCATGATGACGACCGCCGACGGGGTCGTGGGTCCGGGCCCGGCGCCGCAGCCGACCAGGAGGGTGAAGGCCTTCCTGCGGCTGGTGATGATCGAGCACTCGGTCTTCGCGCTGCCCTTCGCCTACATCGCCGCGCTCACCGCGATGTTCCGGGCGGACCGGAGCGTCCACTGGGTCGGGCTGCTGCTCGTCACCGTCGCGATGGTGGGACTGCGGACCTTCGCCATGGCCTGCAACCGGATCATCGACCGCGAGATCGACGCCCGTAATCCGCGCACGGCGGGGCGCGAGCTGGTCACCGGCGCCGTGTCCGTCCGCTCGGCGTGGACGGGGGCGCTCGTCGCGCTCGTCGTCTTCCTCGGCGCGGCCGCGCTCCTGGGCCCGCTGTGCCTGGCGCTCGCGCCGGTCGCGGTGGTGCCGATGGTGGTCTATCCGTACGGCAAGCGGTTCACCGACTTCCCGCACGCGATCCTCGGTCTGGCGCAGGCGATGGGCCCCGTCGGGGCGTGGATCGCGGTCACCGGGGCGTGGTCGTGGGACGCGGTGATCCTGGGGCTCGCCGTCGGCGTGTGGATCGGCGGCTTCGACCTGATCTTCGCCTGCCAGGACGTGCAGGCCGACCGCGCCCACGGCGTGAAGTCGGTCCCTGCCCGCTTCGGCATCCCGGCGGCGCTCCACGGCGCCCGTGGGTCACATGTCGTGACGACCGGCCTGCTGGTCTGGTACGCGCTGGCGACGGACGCGGGCGTCCTCTTCTGGGCGGGCCTGGTCATCGTCGTGGCGGCGTTCCTCTACGAGCACACGATCGTCCGCCCGCACGACCTGTCGCGCCTGAACAGGGCGTTCTTCACGGTCAACGGGTTCATCGGCATCGCCCTCTTCGTGTGTGCGCTCGCCGATCTCGTGGTCCGGGGTCTGACCGTATAGCGGCGGCCCGCACGCACCGCCGCTCGGGGCGAGCCGTCACCGGCGTGCGTTGAGCCGGGCGGCCTGGCGCGTCAGGTAGTCGCGCTCGGCGAGGTTGGGTGCCTTCCGGGCCGCCTCGGCGTACAGCCGTGCCGCCGTCGCCGAGTCGCCGTCGCGCTCGTGGAGGTACGCCGCCACCGCCGCGTGGCGGGGCAAGGCGTATCCCTTGCCCGAAGCGTTCGCGGAGGAGTCGTCCAGCGCGGCGAGCGCCGCCAGCCCGGCGCGCGGGCCGTCGGCCTCGCCGACGGCCACCGCGCGGTTGAGCCGGACGACCGGGCTGTCGGTCAGGCGCAGGAGCTCGTCATACCACTCGACGATCTGCACCCAGTCGGTCTCCTCCGCGGTGGGCGCGTCGGTGTGGAGTGCCGCGATGGCGGCCTGGGCCTGGAACTCGCCCAGCCCGTCGCGGGCGAGGGCCGCCTGCAGGATCCCGACGCCCTCGGCGATCGACCGGGTGTCCCAGCGGCCGCGGTCCTGCTCGGCGAGCGGCACCAGGCTGCCGTCGGGCGCGGTCCGGGCGGCACGCCGGGCGTGGTGGAGCAGCATGAGGGCGAGCAGCCCCGCCACCTCGGGGTGGTCGATCGCGGCCGCGAGCTGCCGGGTGAGCCGGATGGCCTCGGCGGAGAGGTCGACGTCGCCGGAGTAGCCCTCGTTGAAGACCAGATAGAGGACGCGCAGCACGGTGGCGACGTCGCCCGGCTGGTCGAACCGCACGCCGGAGACGGTGCGCTTGGCGCGGCTGATGCGCTGCGCCATGGTCGCCTCGGGCACCAGATAGGCCTGGGCGATCTGCCGGGTGGTCAGTCCGCCGACGGCCCGCAGTGTGAGCGCGACCGCGGACGACGGGGTCAGCGACGGGTGGGCGCACAGGAAGTAGAGCTGGAGCGTGTCGTCCACCGCGGGCGCGGGGCCGGGCGCCGGCTCCTCGTCGACGCGGTCCTCACGCCGGCGGCGGGCGGTGTCCGCCCGGGTCTGGTCGAGGAACCGGCGCCAGGCCACGGTGACCAGCCAGCCCTTCGGGTCCTTCGGCGGTTCGGCCGGCCAGACGCGGACCGCCTCGACCAGCGCGTCCTGCACGGCGTCCTCGGCCGCCGCGAAGTCGGCTCCGCGGCGGACGAGGATCCCGAGGACGCTCGGTGTGAGGCTTCGGAGCAGGGCCTCGTTCATCGAGAGGTCACTCCGTGACGGTGGGCGGCTCGGCGAGGAACGGGCGCAGCTCGAGCCACTCGTGGATCGGCTTCCCGCCCGCCCCGGGGGCGGCCGACAGCTCCCCGGCCAGCTCGACGGCGCGCTCGTAGCTGTCGACGTCGATGACCATCCAGCCGGCGATGAGGTCCTTGGTCTCCGCGAACGGGCCGTCGGTGACCGGCGGGCGCCCCTCGCCGTCGTACCGGACGAACGTCCCCTCGGGGGCGAGCGCCTGACCGTCGACGAACTCGCCGGTGCCCTCGAGCCGCGCCGCGAAGTCCCGCATGTACTGGATGTGGGCCGAGATCTCCTCCGGCGTCCACTGGTCCATGGGCACGTCGTTGACCGGAGCCGGCGCGCCGCGGTAGTGCTTGAGCAGCAGGTACTTGGCCATTGTGTCTCTCCTCGGTGCTGTGCGGCCCATTCTGGCCGCGTTCACCCCGGGGACGGAGCCGGTCACGGGTTCTCGACATCGCCGCCCGAAGTTTTTTCGCTCGGGTGGATTTTCCCGGCTCGCGTGGCTGCCGGTGGCTAAGGGCGAGCGGGGCGGCGGAAGAGGAACGCCCCGGCGATTCCCGCGAGCAGGCCGAAGAGGTGGCCCTGCCAGCTCACGCCGGTGTCGGACGGGGATACGCCGAGGAGGATCGAGCTGCCCCAGACCGCGCCGACGAGCAGGCCCACGCCCACTTCCAGCAGTCTGCGCTCAACGAAGCCGCGCACCACCAGGAAGCCGAAGAGGCCGAAGACGAGGCCCGAGGCGCCGGCGGTGTTGGCGTAGGAGGGGGAGAACAGCCAGATGCCGACGCCGGACACCACAATGATCATCAGCGACAGTGCGAGGAAGCGGCGGATGCCGCCCAGCGCGGCGAGGAAGCCGAAGATCAGCAGCGGGACGCTGTTGGCCGCGACATGGGCGAAGCCGAAGTGCATGAAGGCCGCGGGGACGACATCGGCCAGTTCGTCGGGGTCGCGGGACACGATGCCGTACGCGTCGAGGGCATGGCCCGTCGCCGTGTCGATCGCCTCGAGCGCCCACAGCAGGGCCACCCACGCCAGCATCAGCACGGCAGCGGCTTTCGCGCGGTCGGAGCCGCGCCACTCGGTGAGATCCGTACGCGCCATCCCTGCCCCCTGCGGTGTGTGCGCCTCCCCCTGGGAACGTCCGGTGCACCTTACTCAGTTCCGCTCCGAGGCGGCCGGATAGGCTCAACGGTGTGGAGCAGCAAGAAGTGAAGAGTCGTCGGCCGTGGGTCGTGGGGGTGTCTGGTGCTTCCGGTACGCCGTACGCGGCAGCCGTGCTGCGCGGTCTGCTGGCCGCGGGGGAGAGCGTGGACCTGGTGGTCAGCCGGGCCTCGCGGCTGACGCTGCTCGACGAGACCGGTATCGCCTTCCGGGACGCGCACTGGCAGGGCGACCTGCGGCAGTGGCTGGCCCGGGGAGCCGACGGGAAGCCGGACGCGTTCGACGTCGATGTGTCGGACGTGCGGCACTGGGCGGCCGGGGACCTCGCCGCCGGTCCGTCGTCGGGGTCGTACCCGGTCGAGGGGATGCTGATCGTGCCGGCGTCTACGGCCTGTGTGGCGGGGGTGGCGCTCGGGCTCTCGAAGGATCTGCTGCAGCGCGCGGCGAGTGTGACGCTCAAGGAGCGGCGCCCCCTGGTGGTCGCCGTGCGGGAGACGCCCCTGAACGGGCAGACGCTGAAGCATCTGGTCACGCTGGACGAGGCGGGCGCAGTGGTGCTGCCCGCCTCTCCGGCGTTCTACGCGGGGGCGACGCACATCCAGGATCTGGTGGACTTCGTCGCGGGACGGGTGCTCGACGCGGCGGGGGTGCCGCATCGGCTGTACCGCCGTTGGGAGGGGGAGCTGGGTGGTGGCTCCTCGGGTGATTAGCGCTTCCTGTCCGTGCGCGGCGTGCGGGTCCGGTCGACCTTGTGCGCGGCGGAGGGCTGGTGGGCACGCGAGCGGTTGGCCAGCTCCTGCAGCTGTCGCATGTGGGCGTAGGCCATCTCGATCGTGTACACGGTGAGTGTCAACTCCTGTATGGATCGTGATCCTGTGGGACCAACTGTGATCGTTTGAATGATTCGCAGGGTGTCGCCTCTGCGTGCCTTAGATTCTACACGTAAACTTGCGGTATCGCTGAATAATGGAAGGCTCAGGCATATGGACGCCGTGGACAGGCAGCTCATCCAGGCCCTTCGCGAGAACGGCAGGGCTTCGTACGCCGAGCTCGGCCGGCTCGTGGGGCTCTCCGGCCCCTCCGTCACCGACCGCATCAACCGCCTCGAGGCGGCGGGCGTCATCACCGGATACCGCGCGACCGTCGACGCCGCCTCGCTCGGCCTCGGCGTCACCGCGCTGATCGGCATCTCGCTCTCCGACGCCGCCGACCACGAGGACGTGGCCCGCCGGCTGAAGGACCTCGCCGAGATCGAGGACTGCTGGTTCATCGCGGGTGACGACTCGTACATGCTCAAGGTTCGGGCCGACAACGTGGACGGTCTGGAGAAGACGATCCGCCGCCTCTCGGGGACCCGCGGGGTCTCCCGTACGCGTACCACCATCGTGCTCTCCACCAAGTGGGAGAACCGGGTCGGCGACCTGCCCGAGGAGAGCTAGGGATACCGTTGGTGGAGCTCGAACGTCAGATGTATGGGAGGCGGCCCGAAGTGGACGCAGGACTCAAGCGCGAGCTCGAGGAGAAGGTCCGGGCCGGTGAGCGGCTGACGCGTGAGGACGGCATCGCCCTCTACGAGTCGGACGACCTGGCCTGGCTCGGCGGGCTGGCGCACGAGGTGCGCACCCGCAAGAACGGCGACGTGGTCCACTTCAACGTCAACCGCCACCTCAACATGACCAATGTGTGCACCGCGTCGTGCGCCTACTGCTCGTTCCAGCGCAAGCCGGGCGAGAAGGACGCGTACACCATGCGCATCGAGGAGGCCGTCCGCCTCGCCAAGGCGATGGAGGGCGAGAACCTCACCGAACTGCACATCGTCAACGGGCTCCACCCCAACCTTCCGTGGCGCTACTACCCGCGTTCGCTCTCCGAGCTGAAGAAGGCGCTGCCCGACGTATCGCTGAAGGCCTTCACCGCCACGGAGATCCACCACTTCGAGACGATCTCCGGGATGTCCGCGTCCGACATCCTCGACGAACTGATCGAGGCCGGTCTGGAGTCGCTGACCGGCGGCGGTGCCGAGATCTTCGACTGGGAGGTCCGGCAGCACATCGTCGACCACCGCACCCACTGGGAGGACTGGTCGCGCATCCACCGCCTCGCGCACGAGAAGGGCCTCAAGACCCCGTGCACGATGCTGTACGGGCACATCGAGGAGCCCCGCCACCGGGTCGACCACGTGCTGCGGCTGCGTGAACTGCAGGACGAGACCGGTGGCTTCCAGGTCTTCATCCCGCTGCGCTACCAGCACGACTTCGTGGACATGCAGGACGGCAAGGTCCGCAACAAGCTCCAGGCCCGCACGACCATGGCGACCGGCGCGGAGGCGCTGAAGACCTTCGCGGTCTCGCGTCTCCTCTTCGACAACGTCCCGCACGTCAAGGTCTTCTGGGTGATGCACGGCGTGCAGACCGCCCAGCTGGCCCTCCAGCACGGCGCCGACGACATGGACGGCTCGGTCGTCGAGTACAAGATCACGCACGACGCGGACAACTACGGCACGCCGAACAAGCTGACCCGCGACGATCTGCTCGACCTGATCCGCGACGCCGGCTTCCGTCCGGTGGAGCGCAACACCCGCTACGAGATCATCCGCGAGTACCCGGGCCCGGACGCCGACCGCCGTGAGTCGCCGCAGCCCATGCGCGTCTGAGACGCACGGAGTCGGAGGCCGTAGGCCACGCGGCTTGCCGGTCCCGCCGGATGCCCCTCCTCCTCGCTCGCGACGAGGAGGGGAGGGCCGCGGCCACCGCATTCTGCTCGTTCAACAGCCACCGGCTGATGACTCCACCGGGCTACACGGTGATGGTCCACCGTTCCTGGAGACTGAGCGGGAGTGAGCCCGTTCAGCCGCACGCCCCGAACGGTCTTGGGCGCACTGGTCCCCGGCGTACTCGACCCCGGGGTGGCGACACGCATCGTGTGCGTGGTCCGGGCCCCGGGAGGCCGGTTCCCTTCGCGACCCGGCCGGTTGGATACGGCCAGAGGCGACGGGGAGGTCCCGGAATCATCCATCCGGTGAAGCAGGGGCCCCGCACACTGACGCCGTACCCGGTGTCCCGGATCGCATGGGGAGACCAGCCCGACGTGCCCAGGACGCCACAAGCCCGGGAGCAGACGGTCACACGATCGAGCTACGCCGACCGCTTCTACGCCGCCTGCGGCTACAAGGAGGTCGGCCGGGTGCCCGGCGCGATCCGGGTGGCCGACGGCGACGACCGCGACGACGTCGTCATGCTGCCTGCCCCTCCTCTGGAGCCTCCCGCTGTCCGGGACCCTCCCGGCAGGGCGGCCGCGGGCGGCGTGCTTCACTGGAACCGGCACCCACGTCGTACGCAAGGAAGAAGGCCCGCCGTGTCCGCTGCAAGGACGAGCGCCGCGATCCGGTACACCGCACTGCGTCTGGCGATCTTCGTCGGATGCTTCGTCGTCGTGGCCGGGCTGGTCCAGATCGGGGCCCTGCCCAAGGGGCTCGGCGACTCCAACTTCGTCTGGGTCGTTCTGCTCGCGCTCGTGCTCTCCGCGCCGCTCAGCTTCGTTCTGCTGCGCAAGCAGCGCGACGCGATGTCCGAACAGATCGTCACCAAGGTGGACAGCGCCAAGGCCCGCCTGGACGCCAACCGCACCCAGGAGGACGGCCTCGCCCGATAGGGCACGGGCCGGGGGCCGCAGGGGGTTCCCAAAGAACAGCTTTGAGGTTCTCAAAGTTCAAGTGTTAACGTGTTCGGCATGAAGACAGCAGAGCGCCACCACGACGCCGCGAGCATTCCGCTCGTGGCGCGCCTGCATGTCGACCTGTGCCGCTGTATGTCCGCGGTCTGTTGCCGGTAGCCCTTCGCTCCACCAGGCACCACACTGCGGCACCGCGCCTTCGCGCGCCCGGGCGCCGCACCCCGTCCCCCTGTACTTCCCCACACGCCATCACTGGAGTGCGTCCGTGTCCGCGAACACCGCGTCCACCCCTGCCGGAAATCGGTCCGGCTCCGGTTTCCGCATACCCAAGATCCCCTTCTGGGCCCAGATCGTCGCCGGTCTGGCGCTCGGTGTCCTGCTCGGCTGGCTGGCCCGCAGCCAGGACATCGCCTGGCTGAAGGACACCCTCGACCAGATCGGCTCGATCTTCGTCCAGCTGCTGAAGCTGGCCGTCGCGCCGCTCGTCTTCTTCGCGATCCTGGTGTCCATCACCAACCTGCGGAAGGTCAACAACGCCGCCCGGCTGGCCACTCGCACCCTGCTCTGGTTCATGATCACGTCGCTGCTCGCCGTGGCCATCGGCCTGACCATCGGTCTGCTCACCGACCCGGGCGCGGGCACCGGACTCACCCCCAAGGACGGCCAGAAGCCGGAGAACGCCGGGTCCTGGATCGACTTCCTCACCGGCATCGTCCCGACGGACGTGATCACGCCGTTCACCGAGCTCGAAGTGCTCCAGATCGTCTTCATGGCCGTCGTCGCCGGCGTCGCCGCGCTCAAGCTCGGGGAGCGCGCCAAGCCGATCCTCGCGCTGAGCGAGTCGGTCCTCGAGCTGCTGCAGAAGGCCCTGTGGTGGGTCATCCGCCTCGCGCCCATCGGCACCGTCGGCCTCATCGGCTTCGCCATCGCCGACTACGGCTGGGACCTGATCGGGAAGTACGCCACCTTCACCGCCGACGTCTACATCGGCTGCGCCCTGGTCCTGTTCGGCGTCTACCCGCTGCTGCTGGCGACCGTCGCCAAGGTCAACCCCCTCCAGTTCTTCAAGGGCGCCTGGCCCGCCATCCAGCTGGCGTTCGTCTCCCGCTCCTCGGTCGGCACCATGCCGGTCACCCAGAAGGTCACCGAGCGTCTCGGCGTCCCGAAGGAGTACACGAGCTTCGCGGTGCCGTTCGGCGCGACCACCAAGATGGACGGCTGCGCCGCCATCTACCCGGCGCTCGCGGCGATCTTCATCGCGCAGATCTTCGACGTGCAGCTCGGGATCCAGGACTACCTGCTGATCGCCTTCGTCTCCGTCGTCGGCTCCGCGGCGACGGCCGGTCTGACCGGCGCCACCGTGATGCTGACGCTGACCCTCTCGACGCTGGGCCTCCCGCTGGAGGGCGTCGGTCTGCTGATGGCGATCGACCCGATCCTCGACATGATGCGCACTGCCACGAACGTCGCCGGCCAGGCGCTCGTTCCGGTCATCGTCGCGGCCCGCGAGCAGATCCTCGACCGGGACGCGTACAACTCCGCGACGCCCTCGCCCATCGACGACATCGACTCCGGCGCGGACGCCGACGCCGATGCGGTCGAGGCCGGGCAGAAGGCGGCCGTGCCGGTCCCCGCGTAACGGCTTGTCAGGAACCAGGGCCGTGGGCCTCTCCCGTGAGCGGGAGAGGCCCACGGCCCTTCCGCGTGGCGGGACACGCGCCTCGTGTCCGCCAGCCGGGCGTGGGCCGGCGGCTGCGGCCGCCTCGCCGCGGGACGGGGCACGTATGTCCGGGCCCGCCCGGATTCGGCCGAGACACGCCACACGCGGTTGACCTCCCCGCGCGCGGTGGACCTTAATGCGGGCCATGAACGCCGCCATGACGCTGTCAACTGCCGGAGTCGTAGGCTTACCGCTGAGTAAGGGCACGGGGCGGGAGGAACACTGACATGAGTGCTGTGAAGGGCGTGAGGGCCAAGCGCATGCCGCGCGCCGTGCGCGAGCAGCAGATGATGGACGCCGCCGTGCACACCTTCGGGCAGCGCGGCTACCGGGCCGCGTCGATGGACGAGATCGCGGAGCTCGCGGGTGTCTCCAAGCCCCTGGTGTACCTGTACCTGAACTCCAAGGAGGAGCTGTTCACCGCCTGCATCCGGCGGGAGGCGCAGCGGCTCACCGAGGCCGTGCAGGCGGCGATCCAGCCGGGGCTCACGGCCGACCAGCAGATGTGGGCGGGGCTGGAGGCGTTCTTCCGGCACACCCAGGAGAACCCGGACGGCTGGTCCGTGCTGCACCGCCAGGCCCGCACGCACGGTGAGCCGTTCGCGGCGGAGGTCTCGAAGATGCGGGAGGACATCGCCGCCTTCGTGACCGTACTGATCGGAGCGGCGGCCCGCCAGGGCGTGCCTCCGGCGCCGGGTGCGGCGGGCTCGCACCGGAGCGGCGAGCTGGCCGACCGGGATGTGGAAGGGCTCGCCCAGGCGCTCGTGGGAGCCGCCGAGTCGCTCGCGGGGTGGGCGAACGACGCCGGCGGCATCTCGGCGAAGGAGGCCGCCGGCCTGTTGATGAACTTCGCGTGGACCGGGCTGGGCGGCCTCATGCAGGGGGAGCGCTGGTCCCACCGCTGACGGTCTCCCCGGCCACATGCACCCGGCTGTCGCTGCGCAGTTCGAAGACGGTGCCCCCGGAGGTGGTGCGCGCCGCGTAGGTGACGTCGGCGGGGAGCAGGACGGGCGCCTTGAAGCCGGCCCGCGCCCCGTCCGCCGGTCCACCGGACCGCTCGGCCTCGGCCACACAGCGCGCGAAGGTCCACATGCCGTGGGCGATGGCGCGCGGGAAGCCGAACAGCCGTGCCGTGAGCGGATGCAGATGGATGGGGTTGCGGTCGCCGGAGGCGGCGCCGTAGCGGCGGCCGAGGTCGCCGGGCGCCCGCCACTCGGCGACGGCGGGCGGCGGAGCGGTGCCCGCGGTGCCCGCGGTGCCCGCGGTGCCCGCGGTGCCCGCGGTGCGGCTGTCGTGCGGGCCGTCGTCCGCGGTGCGGTGCCGGGCCAGGTAGGAGCTGCGGGACTGCCAGACGAGTGCGCCGTCGAGCCGGGCCTCCGTGACCATCACCACCTCGGTGCCGCGCCGGTGGGGGACCAGCCCCTCGGCGTGCACGGCGATGTCCGGCCGGTCGCCCCGTAGCAGGACGTGGCCGTGGCGGGCGGCCTCGATACGGGTGTGGACCAGGCCGAGCAGCGGGATCGGGAAGGCGCGGTCCGCCATCAGCCGCATGGCGAGCGGGAATCCGAGGACGTGGGGGTACGGGAGCGGCAGCGCCTCGCCCGCCGGGAAGCCGCAGATGCCGGCGTACGCGTCGAGGCGGTCGGAGTCGATACGCGCCGCGGGCAGCACCAGCCGGGTGCGCGGCAGCGCCGCCCCGGCGTGGACGCGGCGCTTCAGCGGGGAGAGCGCCGCGCCGCGGGCGAGCAGCGGCGCGAGCGGGGGCGAATCTGTGAGCGTGACGGTGTGCATGGTCACGCGCCCAGCAGGCTCTGGCCGCAGACGCGCAGGACCTGGCCGTTGACCGGGCCCGACGACGGGTGGGCCAGGTAGGCGGTGGCCTCGGCGACGTCGACGGGGAGACCGCCCTGGGCGTGGGAGTTCATCCGGCGGCCGGCCTCGCGGATGAACAGGGGCACGGCGGCGGTCATCCTCGTCTCGATGAAGCCGGGGGCGACCGCGTTGACGGTCACGCCGTGCGCGGCGGCGGCGCGCGGTGCGAGCGAGCGGACCAGGCCGATGATTCCGGCCTTGGAGGCCGCGTAGTTGGTCTGGCCGGCATTGCCCGCGACACCGGCGATGGAAGCGGTGGCGACGACCCGGCCGCCGCGGCGGATCGTGCCCGTCTTCAGCAGGGCGTCCGTGGTGTCGAGGACCGCGGCCAGGTTGACGTCGATGACCTGACTCCACCGGTCGGCGGGCATGTTGGCGAGCCTGCGGTCGCGGGTGATGCCCGCGTTGTGGACGAGGACGTCCAGGTGGTTGCCGGGGATCGCGGAGGCGATGCGATAGGCGGCGTCGTCCGCGGTGATGTCGAGGGGGAGTGCGGTCGCCTCCAGCCGGTCGGCGGTGCGCACGAGTTCGGCCTGCGCCCGGGGGATGTCCAGGCAGACGACGTGGGCGCCGTCGCGGGCGAGGACCTCGGCGACGGACGCGCCGATGCCGCGGGCGGCGCCGGTGACGAGCGCCGTGCGCCCGGCGAGCGGGCGGGCGGGATCGGCGGGCGGCTCCGGCTCGGCGTCGGTGAGCTCGACGACCTGACCGCTGACGTACGCGGACTTGGGGGAGAGGAGGAAACGCAGCGTGGACTCGGCGGCAGCGGGTGAAGGGGCGCTCAGCCGGACGAGGTTGACGGTGCGGCCCCGGCCGATCTCCTTGCCGAGGGAGCGGACGAATCCCTCGAGCGCCTGCTGGGCGGCCGCCTGGTGGTGGTCGTCGGCCGAGGGGCGTGCGCCGAGCACGACGACGCGGCCGCTGTCGGCGACGGAGCGTACGACGGGGTGCAGTGCGGCGTGGACCTCCGCCAGGTCGGCGGCGGTGGCGACACCGGTCGCGTCGAGGAGGACGCCGGCCGGGCGGTCCGCCGGGGTGACCGTCTTCGGTCCGAGGTCGGGCAGCGGGCCGTCGAGCCCGGAACGGCCGGCGGTCAGCACGAGCAACGTCCCGTCGAGGGCGGGATGTTCGGGGCTCCAGCGGCGCAACGGGGCCGGCTGCGGGAGACCGAGCCGACGGGTGAGGAAGCGGCCGGGCGCCGTGCCGGTGAAGTTCAGATAGCGGTCGGCCATTGTCTGACTCCCTGCTCGGTCGTAGATTTACTGCTGAGTAAGGTTACTCAAGAGTCAGGAGCTGGTCGAGATGTTGCCGATGATGACCCGGCGCGTAGCGGTGATCGGTGGCAGCCGTATCCCCTTCGCCCGGTCCGACGGCCCCTACGCCACCGCCTCCAACCAGGAGATGCTCGGCGCCGCCCTCGACGGTCTGGTCGAGCGCCACGGCCTGCGGGAGCCGGGCGCGGTCGGAGAGTTCGTGGCAGGCGCCGTCCTCAAGCACAGCCGGGACTTCAACCTCGCCCGCGAGACCGTGCTGGGCTCCGGGCTCGACCCGAGGACCCCCGCGTACGACATCCAGCAGGCCTGCGGCACCGGACTGCAGGCGGTCGTCGCCGTCGCCAACAAGATCGCCCTCGGCGCGATCGAGAGCGGCATCGCGGGCGGCGCCGACACCACCAGCGACGCGCCGCTCGGCGTCAACGACGAACTTCGCCGGATCCTGCTCGAGGCACGGCGCGCGAAGAGCGCCGGCGCCCGGATCAAGGCCCTCTCCCGCGTACGTCCCAGGCACCTCGTCCCCGACATCCCGCAAAACGCCGAGCCGCGCACCGGCCTCTCCATGGGCGAGCACGCCGCGATCACCGCCGCGAAATGGGGCGTCGGCCGCGAAGAGCAGGACCTGCTGGCCGCAACCAGCCACCAGCGGCTAGCCGCGGCGTACGAACGCGGCTTCTTCGACGACCTCGTCGTCCCCTACCGGGGGCTCGAACGCGACCAGAATCTGCGCCCCGGCTCCACGCCGGAGAAGCTCGCCACGCTCAGGACCGTGTACGGCAACGACCGGCCCGGCGCGACGATGACCGCCGGCAACTCGACGCCGCTCACCGACGGCGCGGCGACCGTGCTGCTGGCGAGCGAGGAATGGGCCGAACAGCACGGCCTCCGGCCGCTCGCCCACCTCACCGCCTACGAGACGGGGGCCGTGGACCATGTGAACGGTGACCGGGCCGGCGGCGACGACGGCCTGCTGATGGCGCCCGCGTACGCCGTGCCGCGGATGCTGCGGCGCGCCGGTCTGGGGATCGAGGACTTCGACCTGGTCGAGATCCACGAGGCGTTCGCCTCCCAGGTGCTCGCGACGCTCGCGGCCTGGGAGAAGCAGGGCCTCGCACCGGTCGACCGGGAGCGGCTGAACGTCGCCGGGTCCTCGCTCGCCACCGGGCACCCCTTCGCCGCCACCGGCGCCCGGATCGTCGCCACCCTGGCCAAGCTCCTCGCCGAGCGCGAGGGCCCCGCCCGCGGCCTGATCTCCGTCTGCGCGGCGGGCGGCCTGGGTGTCACCGCGATCCTCGAACGCGCGTGAGCGTCCCCCTACCGCACCCGCCAGACCCTCAACACCCGCAGCACCCGCCAGACCCTCAGCACCCGCCACACCCGGAACCGTCACGAGGAGCCGCACGTGTCAGTCGATCTGGTTGTCCCCGCCGGGGCGCCCGAGCCGGTGGAGCCGCACAAGAAGCAGGTGGACGGCGTGGTCCGGGAGGTGTCCGTGCCGGCGCTGGTCCCGGCCGTCACCGGCGGATCCCTCGCCGACATCCCCTTCCGCAACGCCCGTGAGGCGCCCGACGACGCCGTACTCAGCCGCAAGGGCGCCGACGGGGTCTGGCAGGACGTGAGCGCCGCGCGGTTCGCCGAGGACGTCCTCGCCGTCGCGAAGGGCCTGATCGCCGAGGGGCTGGAACCGGGCGACCGGATCGCGATCATGTCCCGTACGACGTACGAGTGGACGCTCCTCGACTTCGCCGCCTGGGCCGCCGGTCTGATCACCGTCCCCGTCTATCCGACGTCGTCCGCCTTCCAGGCGCGCTGGATCCTCCAGAACTCGGGCGCCGTGGCCTGCGCCGTCGAGAGCGCCGAACAGGCCAGGCTGATCAGCAACGAACGCGGTCAGTTGCCCGGCCTCGACCATCTCTGGGCCTTCGACACCGGCGGTCTCGCCCAGCTCCGGAAGGCCGGTGAGGAGGCCCGCATCCCCGACGCGGTCGTCACGGCCCGCAGGGCCTCGCTCTCGCCGGAAACGATCGCGACCCTGATCTACACCTCCGGCACCACCGGCCGCCCCAAGGGCTGCGTGCTCACCCACGCCAACTTCTTCGCCGAGGTCGACAACGCGATCGAGCTCCTGCACCCCGTCTTCAAGTCGGTCAGCAAGGAACCCGCCTCCACTCTCCTCTTCCTGCCCCTGTCGCACGTCTTCGGGCGCATGGTCGCCATCGGCTGCATACGCGCCCGGGTCCGGCTCGGGCACGCCCCGTCCATCCGGACGGAGGACCTGCTCGCGGACCTGGCGGGCTTCCGGCCGACGTTCCTGCTGGCCATCCCGTACGTGCTGGAAAAGGTCTTCAACACCGGCCGCGCCACCGCGGAGAAGATGGGCAGGGCCGCGTCCTTCGACCGCGCCGCGAAGATCGCGCAGCGGTACGGGCTGGCGGTCGAGGCCGCGCAGCACGGCACCGGACCGGGACCGTCGCTCGGGCTCAGGGCGGCGCGCGCGCTCTACGACCCGCTGGTCTACCGCCGGATCCGCGCGGCGCTCGGCGGCAAGGTGCGGTACGCCATCTGCGGCGGCTCACCGCTCGGCCGCCGGCTCGCCTCCTTCTACGCGGGCGCCGGCATCCAGGTCTTCGAGGGGTACGGCCTCACCGAGACCACCGCGGCCTCCACGGTCACCCCGCCGCTGCGGCCCCGGCTCGGGACGGTCGGCTGGCCGATGCCCGGCACGGCGGTACGCATCGCCGACGACGGCGAGGTGCTGCTGCGCGGCGGCCAGGTCTGCGGCGGCTACTGGGACGCCGAGAGCGGCACGGCGGTCCCGCTGACCGACCGGGAGGGCTGGCTGCCGACCGGTGACCTGGGGGCGCTCGACGGCGACGGCTATCTGACGATCACCGGGCGCAAGAAGGACATCATCATCACCTCCGGCGGCAAGAACGTCGCGCCGGCCCCGCTGGAGGACTGGCTGCGCGCCCACCCGCTGGTCTCCCAGTGCATGGTCGTCGGCGACGACCGTCCGTACATCACCGCCCTGCTCACCCTCGACCAGGACGGGCTCGACCACTGGCGGCGGATGAAGAAGAAGGTGCATCTCCCCCTGGCCGACCTGGTGCAGGACGAGGAACTGCTCGACGCGCTGCAGCGCGCGGTCGACGAGGCGAACCGGCTGGTCTCCCGGGCGGAGTCCATCCGCCGCTTCACGGTGCTGACGGTGGACCTCACCGAGGAGAGCGGCCATCTGACGCCGTCCCTGAAGCTGAAGCGCGCGGCGATCGCCCGTGACTTCGGGTCGGAGATCGAATCGCTCTACGACGGCCGGCGCGGCTAGCGGCGCGGAGCGGCTGCGCAGAAAAGGCAGGAGCCTCACCCCGGACGGGGTGAGGCTCCTTGGGTACTGCTGAGTCGTGCGCGATCGCCGACCCTGGCTGACTAGGCCGGGGTGACGTTCTCCGCCTGCGGGCCCTTGGGGCCCTGGGTGACGTCGAAGTTCACGACCTGGTTCTCCTCGAGGGAGCGGAACCCGGACGCGTTGATCGCGGAGTAGTGGACGAAGACATCCGGGCCGCCGCCGTCCTGGGCGATGAAGCCGAAGCCCTTTTCAGCGTTGAACCACTTGACGGTTCCGGTAGCCATAAGCCCTCCCATGGGCCAAAGGGTTGCCCTGCTCCAGAACCTGCAAGAAGTCTGAAAACTACAAAAGCCTGCGGGTTACATGCTCCGCAGGCTCTGTACTGCAAGGGAAACCAAACTGCAACTTGCGTCGAGCCTAGCACGCAGCGTGTGGGCAGCGGTAGAGGGAAAGATCACGTCACCCGGACGTTTGATTGACCCCCCTGCGAGCTGACGAAGCCCAGCTCGGACGGTCCGCGCCGGAGCGTCGCGGCGACCCGGCGCCAGGGGTGGACGGGCGCAGGTCTAGCCTCACGATGTGGACAGTCTTGGAGAAAGCACAGCAACCGACCTCCGTCGCAGCCGGCCGCGTGTCGGTCACATCCAGTTCCTGAACTGCCTCCCCCTTTACTGGGGACTCGCCAGGACCGGAACTCTCCTCGATCTCGAACTGACGAAGGACACGCCGGAGAAGCTCAGCGAGCGACTGGTGCGCGGGGAACTCGACATCGCGCCCGTCACGCTGGTGGAATTTCTGCGAAATGCCGATGAACTCGTTGCCTTTCCCGACCTTGCCGTCGGCTGCGACGGCCCGGTGATGTCCTGCGTGATCGTGTCGCAGCTGCCGCTGGAACAGCTCGACGGGGCACGGGTCGCACTCGGCTCCACCTCCCGCACGTCCGTGCGGCTGGCCCAGTTGCTGCTCGCCGAGCAGTACAAGGTCGCCCCCGACTACTACACGTGCCCGCCCGACCTCGGGGTGATGATGCAGGAGGCCGACGCCGCCGTCCTGATCGGCGACGCCGCGCTGCGGGCGTCCCTCCACGACGCCCCCCGGCTCGGTCTGCGGGTGCACGACCTCGGCCACATGTGGAAGGAGTGGACGGGGCTCCCGTTCGTCTTCGCCGTCTGGGCGGCACGCAAGGAGTACCTGGCCCGGGAACCGGTCGTGGTGCGCAAGGTGCACGAGGCGTTCCTCGCCTCGCGGGACCTGTCCCTCGAAGAAGTCGGCAAGGTCGCGGAGCAGGCGGCGCGCTGGGAGGCCTTCGACGCGGAACTGCTGGAGCGGTACTTCACGACGCTGGACTTCCGCTTCGGGCCGGACCAGCTGGAGGGCGTGAAGGAGTTCGCCCGCAGGACCGGTCCGACGACCGGCTTCCCGGCGGACGTGACAGTGGAACTTCTCGGCCACAACACCCCTTCGGAGCCATAGTCTGGGCCCTGACCGGTGGGGCGGGCCGAAACGGGGGGATTTCAGGTGCAGGCACTCGAACCGGAGGAGCCGCGCAGAATCGGCGCGTACCAGCTGCTCGGCAGACTCGGGGCGGGCGGGATGGGCCGGGTCTATCTGGGGCGCAGCACCGGCGGGCGCACCGTCGCGGTCAAGGTCGTCCATCCGCACTTCGCGCTCGACGGCGAGTTCCGGGCCAGGTTCCGGCGCGAGGTCGAGGCGGCCCGCCGTGTCGGCGGCGAATGGACCGCCACGGTGCTGGACGCCGACCCGGACGCGCCCCAGCCGTGGGTCGCGACCGGCTACGTCGCCGGGCCGGCCCTGGCCGAGGCGGTCGCCCAGCACGGCCCGCTGCCCGGCCGCTCCGTACGGCTGCTGGGCCGGGGGCTCGCGCAGGCGCTGACGGCGGTGCACACCGTGGGCCTGGTGCACCGGGACGTGAAACCGTCCAACGTGCTGCTGACCCTCGAAGGACCGCGGCTGATCGACTTCGGCATCGTGCGGGCCACCGACGGCACGGCGTCCCTCACCTCCACCGGCGCGTCGGTCGGCTCGCCCGGGTACATGGCGCCGGAGCAGATCCTCGGCAGGCGCGTCACCGGCGCGGCCGACGTCTTCTCCCTCGGCGCGACGCTGGCGTACGCCGCCACCGGAGAGGCGCCCTTCCCCGGCGACTCCTCCGCCGCGCTGCTCTACAAGGTCGTGCACGACGAGCCCGAACTGGGCTCGCTCGACGGCGAGCTGCGGGACCTGGTGGCCGCCTGCCTGGACAAGGACCCGGCCGCGCGGCCCGCTCCCGCCGAGATCGCGGCGAGGCTGCTGCCCGATGCGGAGAGCGGCGACGGATGGCTGCCGACGGCCATGGTCGAGCAGATCAGCCGGGCGGCCGTCGCGCTGCTTCATCTGGAGTCCTCGCCCATGACGGACGCGCCGGCGCCCGGGCTGTCGGGGCCGGTGGCGTTCAGCAGCCCCGCGGTCGGTGTCTTCGGCCCGCCGCTCCCCGAGGCCCCTCCCGCACCGGCCGCCCCTGGGCACCAGCCGTCCGTGCAGAGCCCCGTCGGAGCGGCCGCCCGGGGGCCGTCCGCGTACGGCGGTGACGTCCAGGGCCCGCCCACGCAGCGGCCGCCCGGGCAAGGCGCCACCGGCCAGGGGCCCGTCGGGCCGGCCGCGGCCGCCGGCCGGTGGCCGTCGGACACGCCCGGCGTCCAGCCCGGTCCGTCCGTTCCGTCCGTCAACGGCGTGGCTATCGCGGCCGGCCCTGTCCGGCGTGGCCGGCAGATCAGCTGCGGCCTCGCGCTGGCGGTCGCCTGCGCCGTCGCGGCGGTGACGGTCGGCAGCGCGTTCCTCCTCGAGTGGTGGCCCGGCAAGGGCGACTCGGACAAGGGCGGCTCCGGCACGGCGCAGCCGCCGGCGGGCGGCGACTCGGACGCCGCGCCACCGTCCGGCTCCGCGGACCGGGCCGGCGCGGTGCCGTCGGCGGCCGCAGTGCCGTCCGCCCTCATCGGTACCTGGACCGGTGACGTGGAAGCGCCGACCACGTTTTCGGCGCACGTTCTCACCCTCGAGATCACCGCTGGAGAACAGAACGACATGGTCGCCCGTTCGACCGACCACCTTGTCCTGAGCAATGTCGCCGAGTTCAAGTGCCACGCCCTCGGCAAGCTCGTCTCGGCCACCGACACGGCCGTGCGCGTCCAGGAGAGCGTGGACCCGCAACGTCCGAACCCGCCCGGGCAGTGCCAGACCGCGAGCGTCGTGTGGGTGTTCACCCTCCAGGAGGACGGCACCCTGCGCTACGAGCCCGAAGGTGCCGCACCGGGACGGCAGTCGGGAACGCTCACGAAGAGCGCCGGCTGAGGACGGACGTCTCTCCCGGCGGAGCCCTAGGCTGAGGGCCGACTTGCGCAGAGGCCGAACGGGGAGTTTCAGATGCAGCCGCTGGATCCGGGAGAGCCGCGCCGCATCGGGGCGTACCGCCTGCTGGGCAGGCTCGGGGCGGGCGGGATGGGCCGGGTCTATCTGGGGCGCAGCGCCGGCGGGCGCACCGTCGCGGTCAAGGTCGTCCATCCGCACTTCGCGCTCGACGACGAGTTCCGGGCCAGGTTCCGGCGAGAGGTGGAAGCGGCGCGGCGGGTCGGCGGGGAATGGACCGCCCCCGTGCTGGACGCCGACCCGGACGCGCCCGTGCCGTGGGTCGCGACCGGCTACGTCGCGGGCCCCGCCCTCTCCCGGGTGATCGCCGGGCAGGGGCCGCTGCCCGCGGCATCCGTCCGCGTGCTCGGCTTCGGACTGGCCGGGGCACTCACCGCCGTACACGCGCTGGGGCTGGTGCACAGGGACGTGAAACCGTCGAACGTGCTGCTGACCCTGGAGGGGCCGCGGCTGATCGACTTCGGGATCGCCCGCGCCACGGACGGTACGGCGTCCCTCACCTCCACCGGTGTCTCCGTCGGGTCGCCGGGCTACATGTCTCCCGAGCAGATCCTCGGCAAGGGCGTCACGGGCGCCGCCGACGTCTTCTCGCTCGGCGCGGTCCTCGCGTACGCGGCGACCGGCACCGCTCCCTTCCCCGGCGACTCCTCCGCCGCGCTGCTCTACAAGGTGGTGCACGAGGAACCCGAACTCGCGTCTCTCGAGGGGGAGCTGCGCGAGCTGACCGCCGCATGTCTGGCCAAGGACCCGGCGGCCCGGCCCGCCCCCGGGGAGGTCGCGGACCGGCTGGCGGCCGGGCCGGCGCAGTCGGCCGGATGGCTGCCGGGTCCGGTGGTCGAGCAGATCAGCCGCGCGGCCGTCGAACTGCTGCACCTGGAATCCGCGCCGCCGCAGGCAGAGCCGCCCGTGCCCGGTTCGCCGCCGCCCGTGCCCGCTCCGTCCGGGGCCGATCCGTCCGCGCCCGGGTCCGGGTCCGGTTCCGCGCCCGCGCCCGGATCCGGACCGGTGGCGGCCGAGCCGGGCGCGTCGGGGCCCGTCGCGTTCAGCAGCCCCGCCGTCGGCGTCTTCGGCCCGCCGGTCGGACCGGGTGCGCCGGGGGAGGCCCCGGCCCCCTGGGCGCCGCCGCCCGTCGCACCGGGTGCCGGTCCGCAGCCCGGTCCGCAGCCGTCCGGCCCGTCACAGCCGCCCGGCGGCACGCCCGGCACCCCGCCGCAGACGCCAGGGAGCGGCTTCTCGTTCTCCGGGGGCGGCGGACGGAGGATCAGCTGCACCCTCGCGCTCACCGTCGCCGGCGCTCTCGCCGCCGTCACCGTCGGCGCCGGAGTCCTCCTCGACACCTGGCGCAACGCCGACGCCGACAAGGGCGACCTCGGGGCACAGCCCCCGCCTTCGGCGTCGGCTTCCAAGTCCCCGCCGGCCGCCGGAGGGGCGGAGCAGGTCGACGAGGTGCCCAGGGCGTTCGTCGGCACCTGGAGCGGTCCGGCGACCGAGCAGAGGGGCATACCGCACGGCACGGTCACGGTCACCGTCACCGAAGGGAAGGAGGGCGAGGACGTCGTCCGTACGACCACTTCGATCTCCGTCGCGAAGGTGACCGTCGAGTGCCACGGGGTCGGCAGGCTCGCGTCCGGCAGCACCGCCCGCACGCTGCGGATCGAGGAACGCACGGACCCCGAACGGCCCCCGCAGAGCTTGTGCACCGGAGGCGAGGCGCTGTTGGAGCTCACGCTCGCCGGTGACACCACGCTGCACTACCGGTCCCACGAGGATGCCGCGGGCCGCCCGACCGCGACGCTCACCAAGACGACCGGTTGACGGGCCGGTCGGGGCCGTGGCGTAGCCTGGATCGGTCCGTGGAAATAAGCAGAAAACCGCCGAAGGGTGACGTCCGGTGACCGAGAAGGCCGATCTTCAGACCGTCCTGGACCGTGCCGCCGAAGGCGGTCGGATCACGGCAGAGGAAGCGCTCGAGCTCTACCGCTCCGCTCCGCTGCACGCCCTCGGCGCGGCGGCGGACGCCGTGCGCCGGCGCCGGTACGCGGGCACCGAGCACATCGCGACGTACATCATCGAGCGCAACATCAACTACACCAACGTGTGCGTCACGGCCTGCAAGTTCTGCGCCTTCTACGCGGCTCCGAAGGACACCGCCAAGGGCTGGACCCGCGACCTCGACGACATCCTGCGCCGCTGCGCGGAGACCGTCGAGCTCGGCGGCACACAGATCATGTTCCAGGGCGGCCACCACCCCGACTACGGGGTCGAGTACTACGAGCAGCACTTCGCGGCCATCAAGAAGGAGTTCCCGCAGCTGGTGATCCACTCGCTCGGCGCATCCGAGGTGGAGCACATGGCCAGGATCTCCGGCGTCTCCGTCGAGGAGGCGATCTCCCGCATCCACGCCGCCGGTCTCGACTCCTTCGCCGGTGCCGGCGCCGAGCTGCTGCCCGAGCGGCCGCGCAAGGCGATCGCCCCGCTCAAGGAGTCGGGCGAGCGGTGGCTGGAGATCATGGAGATCGCGCACAACCTCGGGGTCGAGTCCACCTCCACCATGCTGATGGGCACGGGCGAGACGAACGCCGAGCGCATCGAGCACCTGCGCATGATCCGCGACGTGCAGGACCGCACGGGCGGCTTCCGCGCGTTCATCCCGTACACGTACCAGCCGGAGAACAACCACCTCAAGGGCCGTACGCAGGCCACGCTCTTCGAGTACCTGCGCATGATCGCGATCGCGCGGCTCTTCCTCGACAACGTCGCGCACATCCAGGGGTCCTGGCTCACCACCGGCAAGGAGGTCGGCCAGCTGTCGCTGCACTACGGCGCCGACGATCTCGGCTCCATCATGCTCGAGGAGAACGTCGTCTCCTCGGCGGGCGCCAAGCACCGCTCCAACCGCCTGGAGATCATCGACCTGATCCGCAAGTCGGGCCGCGTCCCCGCACAGCGGACCACGACGTACGAGCACATCGTGGTGCACGACGACCCGGCCGACGACCCGGTCGACGAGCGCGTCGTCTCGCACATCTCGTCCACCGCGATCGAGGGCGGGACGGCCCACCCGGAGCTGAAGCTGCTCCCCGCGAACTGACGCGACCGTGCTGACGCTCCACGTCGCCGAGGCCTCGCCGGAACTCGCCGTTCTGGTCGACGGCGCGCACATCGCCGCCGTCGGCCCGTACGAGGAGCTGGCCGCCGCCCGCCCGCAGGCACGCGTGCGGCGGTGGCCCGGCATCCTCACCCCGGGGCTGCTCAATCCCTACGGGCCCGAACTGCTCGAAGGCGCCTACCACCCGGATCCGCGCGAGGCCGGCGAGTTCGGCACCGAGCCGATCACCGGGGAACGCGCGCAGGCCCTCTTCCGCGCCGACGCGTCGCGGCGCGGCGCGAGCGCGCGCCGCGGGGTCCAGCGGATGCTGGCGCACGGAACGGTCGCCGTCGCGGGCGAGCTGCGCAGCCGGCCCGCCCTGGACGCCGTGCGCCGGGCCGGGCTCGCCGTCGGCGGCCGCCCGCCGAACCTGCCGGGCCCACCGTCCTTCTCGCCGGTGCCGCTCGTCCTGCTCCCGCCGCCGGCTCCGGGCGGCCCGGCCCGGTTCGCCGTGTTCGACGTGGCCGACCGGGCGGAACTCGTCCGGCGCGGGGCCTCGACCTGCGTGGCCACCGTCATCGGCGGCCGCCTGGTCCACCGCCGCCGGTAGCCGGACCGGTTCGTCGGTGCGGGTGTGCCGCCGCCGGGCCCGCCCGTCCGCGGCGGTGATGGTCTCCGCTGCGCGCCCTCGACCGTTCGCTGCGCGCCCTCGACCGTTCGTTGTGCGCCCGCGCCAGGAAAAGGCCGCACCCGGAATTCGCGGGGCGGTCCCCTGCCTGGCGAGGTTCCCTCCGGCGCGCGGGGCACCCTGCTCCGTTGCCGGGCCGGGCCGGGTTGCACAATGGGCCTGTGACGCGAGCCTCCCTGGACAAGCAGCCGCACGAAGTCGCCTCGATGTTCGACGACGTGGCGGCGAACTACGACCTCACCAACGACGTGCTGTCGCTCGGGCAGGACCGCCGCTGGCGCAAGGAGGTCGCGCAGGCAGTCGACGCCCGCCCCGCCGAGAAGGTCCTCGACCTCGCCGCGGGCACCGGTACCTCGTCGCTGCCGTTCACCGCCACCGGCGCATACGTCGTGCCCTGCGACTTCTCCCTCGGGATGCTGCGCGAGGGCAAGAAGCGCAACCCCTGGCTGCCGCTCACCGCGGGCGACGCGACGAAGCTGCCGTTCGCCGACGACGTCTTCGACGCCGTGACGATCTCCTTCGGCCTGCGCAACGTCCAGGACACGGACGCGGCGCTGCGCGAGCTGCACCGGGTCACCAAGCCCGGCGGGCGCGTGGTGATCTGCGAGTTCTCGCATCCGACATGGGCGCCGTTCCGGACGGTCTACGAGGAGTACCTGATGCGGGCGCTGCCGCCGGTGGCCCGTGCGGTCTCCTCCAACCCCGACGCGTACGTCTACCTCGCCGAGTCGATCCAGAGCTGGCCCGACCAGCCCGCCCTGGCGCGCCGCCTCCAGCAGGCCGGCTGGTCCAAGGTCGCGTGGCGCAATCTGACCGGCGGCATCGTGGCGCTGCACCGCGGCACCAAGCCCCGGTAGGCAACGGCATGGAGCTTCACGGAATCGCCGTGGACTATCAGGCGGTTCTGGAGCAGATCGCCGCCGATGTCGCCCCGCTGGTCGGCAGCGGCACGCCCGCCGAGTACATCCCGGCGCTCGCCGGTGTCGACCCGCGGCACTTCGGCATGGCCGTCGCCGATGTCAACGGCAAGGTGTACGGAGTGGGGGACTGGCAGCGCCCCTTCTCCGTGCAGTCGATCACCAAGGTTTTCGCTCTCGCGCTCGCGCTCGCCGAGGGCGACGACAGCCTGTGGGAGCGCGTCGGCCGTGAACCGTCCGGCAACCCCTTCAACTCGCTGGTGCAGCTGGAGTACGAGAACGGGATCCCGCGCAACCCGTTCATCAACGCGGGCGCCCTCGTCGTCACCGACCGGCTGCAGACCCTCACCGGTGACGCGAGCAGCGAACTGCTGGAGTTCCTGCGGGAGGAGAGCGGCAACCCGGACCTCGCCTTCGACCCGGAGGTCGCCGAGTCGGAGTCCGCGCACGGCGACCGCAATGCCGCCCTCGCCCACTTCATGGCCTCGTACGGCAACATCACGAACCCCGTGCCGACGCTGCTCGACCACTACTTCTGGCAGTGCTCGATCGAGATGAGCTGCGCCGACCTGACGCTGGCGGCCCGCTTCCTGGCGCGGCACGGGCTGCGCGCCGACGGCACACGGCTGCTGACCCGCAGCGAGGCCAAGCAGATCAACGCCGTGATGCTGACGTGCGGCACGTACGACGCGGCCGGCGACTTCGCCTACCGGGTCGGGCTGCCCGGCAAGAGCGGGGTCGGCGGCGGGATCGTGGCGGTCGTACCGGGGCGGTGCACCCTGTGCGTATGGAGCCCCGGGCTGGACGCCCGCGGCAACTCGGTGGCGGGTGTGGCGGCGCTGGACCGCTTCACGACGCTGACCGGTCTCTCCGTGTTCTGACGTCTGCGTCCACTTCCCTTGCGGAAGGGTCGAG
Organism: Streptomyces peucetius; assembly: GCF_025854275.1. Classification (NCBI taxonomy): domain Bacteria; kingdom Bacillati; phylum Actinomycetota; class Actinomycetes; order Kitasatosporales; family Streptomycetaceae; genus Streptomyces; species Streptomyces peucetius. The sequence continues at coordinate 4,581,210 of NZ_CP107567.1, forward strand.
TTGACGGGAACCGGCCGATGGTGAAGATGAGTCAGTTGTCTACGACCGACCGACCGACCGTCCGCGCCGCGCTCGTCTGCTCCCTCCCCGTCCCTGCCTGCCGTCTCGGAGTCTCCCCATGGCGTCGTACTGCCAGCACTGCGGCACCCCATCCCCGGATGAGGCACGCTTCTGCATGAAATGCGGGAAGGAGCGGCTGCCCGAAGCGCCGTCGACGCCACCGGCGCCGGCAGCCCCCGCGACCCCGGCGATGCCCCCGGCCCCGCCCCCGCCGGCGTACGGGCCCGGCCCCGTGCAGCCGTCGCCCCTCGGCGGCTTCCTCGGCAGGGCCTTCCGGGGCGACTGGCTGCCGGCCGCCAGGGCCGCGCTCTGGCCGGCCGGACTGCTGCTGGGGCTCGCGATCGCGCTGGCCGTTCCGTCCTACGGCCAGGGCGACGAGGTCGTCGTCGGCTGGAGCGACCGGCTCCGCATCGCCCTGGCGCTGCTGCTGCAGGGCGTCGGCGGCGACTTCGCGCTGAAGGCGGGCCAACCGTCGCAGTACGGCCCTGACGGTTTCGGCGACGCGTACGGCTCCGGCTCCGGCATGGACGACCTCGCGCAGGGCAGCGCGTCGCTCTCCCTCGTACCGCTGACGGTGACCGCGCTGCTGATCGCGGCGCTCTGGCTCGCCGCCCGCACGCTGCGGCGCCGCGGCGAGGGCCCTGAGGCGGCGGTACGCGTCTCCGTGCTCGTCACGGGCGTGATGCTGGTCCTCGGCCTGTTCGCGCAGCCCGAGATCATGGGTGTGAAGGTCTCCTCCTCGCCCGTGCTCGCCGCGCTCGGTGCGCTGGTGCTCTCCCTCGTGGTGACGGCCGGGGTGCTGCAGCGCGACCGGTTCGCGGCCCGGCTCGCCCAGCGGCCTGCCGCCGGGTCGGCGGTGCGCGCGCTGGGCACGGCGGTCGGCGCGGTGTGCGCGGTGGTCGCGCTGTGCTCGCTGGTCGGCTTCGTCGTCTACGCGAACACCGACGACGTCGACGGCACCGCGCTGCTCCTCGCCCTGCCGGTCCTGCCCAACATCGGTTTCGCCGTCCTGGGGCTGAGCTGGGGTGCGTCGGTGGAGTACAGCTTCCGGGGCAGCTCCGGCTGGGGCGGCACCGCCGTGGAGCGGGGCACCGTCGGACTGGGCGAGATCGGCGACGAGTGGGGCGGCGGGGCCGTGACCGGTGTGCTGGCGCTGGGTGCGGTGTGCGCGCTGGCCATCGGCCTCTGGACGGCCCGCCGCTCGGCCGACCGGCGCGAGCAGGTAGTGGCCGGAGGGCTCGCGCTGGGTCTGGTCCTGGTGTTCGCGGGCCTCAGTGGTGTCACCACCGATCTGGCGGGCGCCTTCGGCGACTTCGGCGGCCTGGGCAGGACCCAGGTTGCCCCGAGCGTGCCGGAGGTGTTGCTGTTCGGCCTGCTGTGGGTGGGTGGATCGCTGCTGCTGGGCCCGGTGCTGCTGCGCCTCGGGAGCGGTGGGCAGGGGCCGTCGGGCACGACGCCCGCCCCGCCCGCGCCGGTGTGGCCCGCTGCCGGGCAGCCGCCCGCCGGGCGCACCGCGCACGCCGCGCCGCCCTACGCCCCGGGCTCCGCCGTCCCCGCGCAGGCCCCGCCCCCCGCCGCATCCGCTGCCGCCCCCGAGCCGGGCCCGGCCGGCCCCGTACCCACGCCCACCGCCGTGGACGGCGGCGCAGCGGCCCACCCGCCCGCGCCGTACGTGCCGCAGCCCCCGCTCCCCGGCGCGTACGACGAGCCCGCCGCCGACGGGGGCGGCCGCAAGCGGCGCGTCCTGGTGTGGACGGCCACGCTCACCGCGGCGTTCGTCGTCGGCGGCGGTGCGACGGCCGGGGTGCTGATGCTTCAGGACAAGGACGACCGGGCCGACCCGGGCATCGAGATCGTCGGGACGCCCGGCACCGACGCCAAGGCCTCCGCGTCGCCCTCGCCCACCCCACCGCCCACGGCGTCCGCCGCCACGCCGTCCGCCGCGCCCTCGTCCCGCGACCCTCTGCCGTCCGACAGCGCCGACTCCGGGCTTCCGCCCGGTTTCGTCCTGAAGCGGGACCCGGCCGGGTTCACCATCGGCGTGATGGAGGGATGGTCCCGCCGGCAGGCCGGCAGCCAGGTGTTCTACGAGGCCCCCACCGGGGGCGAGTACATCCAGGTCGGGATCGTCAAGGACACACCGATGAGCAGTCACGACAACTTCACCGGCCTGGAGCGCAAGCACCTGGCGAACACCCGGAGCGACTACGAACGGATCCGGCTGGAGGAGAACACCTACCAGGGACGCCCGGGCGCGATCTGGGAGTTCACGCACATCCCCGAGCCCGAGGAGAGCCCTCTGCGGCGCCACGTCATCGACCAGGCGTTCGTCGCCGCCGACGGCACCGAGTACGCCATCCTCGCCGCCTGCCGCGCCGACGCGTGGGACCCGGTCACGGACACGGTGTTCTCCACCGCCGTCGACACGTTCGAGGCCGGCTGACCTCCGGGGCCGGCCGGCCGGGTCAGGGGCGGACGGTTCCCAGCTCCAGCCGGAAGCAGAAGCCCTGCTGCCGGGAGACGGGCGTGGTGAAGCTCTCCACCAGCTCCATGCCGAGCCGCCGCGTCACGGCGATGGACCGCTCGTTGCGCGAGTGCACCATCGCCACGACCCGCTCCACCCCCGCCGCCCGTACCCGCTCCAGCGTCGTGCGGGCGGCGGCGGTCGCGTACCCCTTGCCCCAGGCGGAACGCGCCAGCCGCCAGCCGATCTCGATCTCGCCGACGGGGCCGAAGTCCTGGTGCGGCCACGGCTGCGCGCCGGTGAAACCGATGACCTCGCCGTCCTCGTCGAGCATCGTCCAGAGGCAGAAGCCGTGCTCGGCGTCGTGCCGGCGCTGCCGCGCGGTGAGCTCCTCGTAGACGGACAGTTCGGCCGCTTTCCCGCCGTGGAACTCCATGACCTCCGGGTCGTCGAAGACACGGTGCCAGGCGATCGCGTCCTCGTCCGTGGGGACCCGCAGCTGTATGACGGGGAGCGGCCTGCTGGTCATAGACGGAGCCCTTCGGTCGGTCGATCGGTACGCCACCTTAGACTGCACAAGACTGCACCTGTCCTGTGCCGTTCGGTACACAAATATCGACAGCGCCCCATCGAATCTTCGGGAGAAGCCGCCGTGACCGAAGCCCTCACCGAGCACACTGCCGATGTGATCGTCGTCGGGGCAGGCCCGGCCGGTTCCACGACCGCGTACCACCTGGCCAGGGCCGGACTGGACGTACTGCTGCTGGAGAAGACCGCGTTCCCGCGCGAGAAGGTCTGCGGCGACGGCCTCACACCGCGCGCGACCAAGCAGCTGGTGTCCATGGGCATCGACATCTCGGAAGAGGCCGGCTGGCTGCGGAACAAGGGGCTGCGGATCATCGGCGGCGGTGTGCGGCTCCAGCTCGACTGGCCGGATCTCGCCTCGTACCCGGACTACGGTCTCGTCCGCAAGCGCGACGACTTCGACGAGCAACTGGCCCGCCAGGCCCAGAAGGCGGGCGCGCGGCTGTACGAGCGGTGCAACGTCGCCGCGCCCGTCATCGACGACCGCACCGGCCGGATCACCGGTGTGCAGGCCAAGCTGGGCGAGGAGAAGACACCGGTCACCTTCCGCGCCCCGCTCGTCGTCGCCGCCGACGGCAACTCCTCGCGGATCTCGCTCGCCATGGGCCTGCACCGCCGTGAGGACCGCCCGATGGGCGTCGCGGTCCGCACGTACTTCACCTCGCCGCGTCACGACGACGACTACCTCGAATCGTGGCTGGAGCTGTGGGACCGGCGCGGTCCGGGCGAGGACCGGCTGCTGCCGGGCTACGGCTGGATCTTCGGCATGGGCGACGGCACGTCCAACGTCGGCCTCGGCGTCCTCAACACGTCGGCGTCGTTCAAGGAGCTGGACTGGCGCGAGGTCCTCAAGGCCTGGTGCGCCTCGATGCCCGAGGACTGGGGCTACACCGAGGAGAACATGACCGGCCCGATCCGCGGGGCGGCCCTGCCGATGGCGTTCAACCGCCAGCCGCACTACACGCGCGGACTGCTGCTGGTCGGCGACGCGGGCGGCCTGGTCAACCCGTTCAACGGCGAGGGCATCGCGTACGCGATGGAGTCCGGCCAGATCGCGGCCGAGGTCATCGTCCAGGCCCAGGCCCGGCGCACCCCGGCCCAGCGCGAACTGGCCCTGCAGCGCTACCCGAAGGTCCTCAAGGACACCTACGGCGGTTACTACACGCTGGGCCGCGCGTTCGTGAAGCTGATCGGCAACCCGAAGGTCATGAAGATCGCGACGCAGCGCGGTCTGACGCACCCGCTGCTGATGAGGTTCACCCTGAAGATGCTGGCCAACCTGACCGACCCGACGGGCGGCGACGCGATGGACCGCATCATCAACGGCCTGTCCAAGGTCGCCCCGAAGGCATGACGCCGGCCGAGCTCCCCGGCGGCGTCCGCCTGCGCCCGGCGACCGCCCTCGACGCGCCGGCGCTGACTGCGGCGTACGTGGACAACCGGGACCACCTCGCGCCCTGGGAGCCGCGCCGCCCCGACGAGTTCTTCACCGTCGGGGGCCAGTCGCGCCGTCTCGCCGAGCGGCTGGGCGAGTACGAGGCAGGACGCCTGGTGCCGTGGCTGCTGGTGGCCGGCGACGGGCGCGTCGTCGGCACGATCACCCTCTCCGGCGTCGTCCGCGGACCCTTCCGCAGCGCCTCCCTCGGCTACTGGACGGCTGGTGACCAGCAGGGCAGGGGGCTCGCGACGGCGGCGGTGGCGGCGGTGTGCTGCCTCGCGGCCGACGAGCTGGGCCTGCACCGGATCGAGGCGTCGGCCCTGGTGGACAACGTGCGCTCGCAGCGGGTGCTGGAGAAGTGCGGCTTCGAGCCCATCGGCCTGGCGCCGCGGTACCTCCACATCGACGGCCGGTGGCGCGACCACCGTCTCTTCCAGCGCATCCTGCACGACGGCCCACCGGCCGCCTGACGCATCCCGGCCCTCGTCAGCGCCGCTTGCCCGTCAAGGCGGGCGGGGCGAAGGCGCGGCGGTAGTCGCTGGGGGAGATCCTGAGCGTGCGGGTGAAGTGGTGGCGCAGATTCGCCGCGCTGCCCAGCCCGCAGCGTTCGCCCACGACCTCCACGGGCAGCTCGGTGGTCTCCAGCAGGGATTGAGCCAGTGCCAGCCGCTGGGTGAGCAGCCAGCGCAGCGGTGTGGTCCCGGTCGCGGCCTGCAGCCGGCGGTGGAAGGTGCGTGGGCTCATCCCGGCGCGCCGCGCCAGCCCGGCAACGGTGAGCGGCCGGTCCAGGTGCCGGGACGCCCACTGGAGTACGGGCCCGATGCCGTCGTCGGCGGTCTTTGGCATCGCGTGCTCGATGAACTGTGCCTGGCCGCCGCTGCGATGAACCGGCACGACGAGCCGGCGGGCCACCTGGCCCGCGACGCGGGCGCCCAGGTCCTGGCGTACGAGATGCAGGCAGAGGTCCAGGGCGGCCGTCGCGCCCGCGCTGGTCAGGATGCGGTCCTCGTCGGTGTAGAGGACCGAGTCGTCGACGATCACCTCGGGGTGCCGGGAGGCGAGTTCGCCGGTGTGCTGCCAGTGCGCGGTGGCCCGCCGCCCGTCGAGGAGTCCGGCGGCGGCCAGCGCGAACGCCCCGGCGCACAGGGAGACCATCCGCGACCCGGACGCGGCGGCGGAGCGCAGCGCGTCGACCAGGGGCTCCGGCACCGGTTCGTCCCCGACCACGCAGGCCTCGGGCACCGAGGGCACGATCACGGTGTCGGCGCCGACGAGACCGTCCAGCCCGTGCGTCGTACGGATCCCGAACACGCCGCCGGCGGAGTCCGGGCCGGTGGTGTCCCCGCAGAGGCGGAGCTCGTACCAGGGGTCGGCGAGGTCGGGCTGTGCGATGCCGAACACCGCGCAGGCGATGGCCAGTTCGTACATGTCCCACAGCGTGAGTCCTACGCCGGCACCGGGGACGACGGCGATCGCGACGACGCCCGGGCCCGCCCCTGGACGCGGACCGGGTGACCTGCTCATGCTTCTGACCCTACGGCAGGATTTTTGCGCAGGTGGTCAGTTCTGCCGCTGTCGGGCGGGCCCACGGGTTGCGAGGCTGGAACTCCCAACGGCACGAAAGCGGAGCAACTTCTCATGTCTCATGAATCATCCTCGTCCGTCCCCGGTTCCACCCGACCGGTGTCCGTGATCGGGCTCGGGCAAATGGGCTCGGCGCTCGCCCGCGCGTTCCTGACGGCCGGCCGGACCACCACGGTCTGGAACCGTACGACCGGCAAGGCGGCCGCCCTGGTGGAGCAGGGCGCGCTCCGGGCGGACTCGGTCGCGGAGGCCGTCGTGGCGAGCGACGTCGTCGTGGTCTGCGTCCTCGACTACGCGACGGTCCGCGAACTCCTCGACCCGGTCGTGGCGTCACTGACCGGGCGCACTCTGGTCAATCTCACGTCCGGCTCCCCCGAGCAGGCGCGGGAGAGCGCCGAATGGGCAGGGGAACACGGCTTCGCCTACCTCGACGGCGCCATCATGACCACGCCGCCGGGCATCGGCGACCCGGCGAGCATGATCCTCTGCAGCGGCTCCCCGGCGGTGTTCGCCGAGCACCGCGAGACCCTGGCGGTGCTCGGCGACCCGCTCGGTCTCGGGGAGGACGCCGGTCTCGCCGCGCTGTACGACACGGGGCTGCTCGGTCTGATGTGGTCCGTGTTCGCGGGCTGGCTGCACGCCACGGCGCTCGTCGGCGCGGACGGCGTGCCCGCGAAGGCCTTCGCCCCGACGGCGATCCGCTGGCTGACGGCGGTCGGCGGTTTCATGGACACCTACGCGCCGCAGATCGACACCGGGCACTACCCCGGCGACGACGCCACGGTCGACGTCCAGCTCGCCGCGGTGCACCATCTGCTGGAGGCGTCCCGCGCCCGCGGCATCGACACACGACTGCCGGAACTGCACCGGGACCTGATGGCGAAGACGGTCGCGTCCGGGCACGGCCGGGACAGCTACGGGCGGGTGATCGAGCAGTTCCGCCCCTCTCGCGCCTGAGCTGCGCGTGCCGGGGCGTGCCTGCGGCGGGCGGTCGGGGACGGGGGGTACGGCACAGGGCCGGCCGGCTCAGGACAGGTTGACGACGGCCCGGTCGCCCACGACCGCCACGATCTTGACCTTCAGGCCGTTGACGACCGAGGTGCCCGAGGCGGACATGCTGCCGCTGAAGCTGTATCCCGGGGGACCGGCCGCCTTGTGCGTCAGGGTGTCGCCGGCGATGCGGACCACGGTGAAGCTTTTGAGACGGGAGCTGTCACCGACGAAGGTGATCTTGTCCCCCGCCCGTACCTCCACCTCGCAGCGGCTGTCCGCGCAGGCCCTCAGGTCCGTGCCGTCGGCGGCCTCCGGCAGCGCCGGGCCGGACGAGGCCGAGGATGACGGGGGAGCGGAGGGGGCCGGCGCCGCCGAGGTGCCGGGCGGGGCGGGAATCGCCGAGGGCTTGGCCGAGTCGTCGGCACCCCCGCCCCCGCACCCGGCCACCAGCGGCCCCAGCACGGTCGCACACAAGACGGCGCCGAGGCGGTACGCGGTGGAGGGCATTCGGCGGTCTCCCGGGCTCTCGTGACAGGTCCGCGGGCATGCATGCCCGGCCTCGGGCCCGTCGAAGCCCTCGACCGGCAGGAGGGCGTTTTCCGGTGTCCTTGGTGTGCTCGTGTCTGCCGGTGGGCTCGGGCTCAGGGCACGGCGTGGGTGACGCGGAGTTTCGACTGACCGTGCGGCAGCCGCTCCCAGTCGTCCATGAACCGGGCGACGAGACCGTGCCGCGCGGCCAGCCGGGTCAGGGTCTCCGTGCGGTAGTAGAAGTCCTCGCCCAGGACCTGGTGCTCACGTGTCTCGGTGCGGTCGAAGGTGAAGTCGAAGAAGCCGCCGGGCGCCAGCACCCGCCCGATGTGCGTGAGGCACTCGTCGATGACCTCCAGCGGCGAGTGCGAGAAGACGCTGTGCGCGTGGACGACCGTGAAGGACGCGTCGGGGAGGAAGTCGAGCCTCAGATCCTCCACGGGGGTGAGATACGGCATTTTGTGCTGGAGGCCGTAGTGGACGAGGGTCTTCTTCGCCTCGATGAGGATGTCCGGCGAGATGTCGATGCCGTAGTAGTGGCCGGGCTCCAGATGGTCGATGAACCGCCATCCGGCACGCAGGTTGCCGCAGCCGATCTCCAGCAGCCGGTCCTGCGGCCGCAGTCCGTGCTCCAGCAGGTAGTCGAACTGCATCTGCCCGATGGCGAGCCAGCGGCCGTGGGACGGCCCTCCGCCCACCGCCGCCTCGGGGCTCCGCGCGGTGTCCGACGCCATGACCGCCCGGTAGTACGCGACGTGCCCGCCGCGGTGCCGCAGCCGCAGCCACGTGTCCCGGCCCGCGCGGCGCAGATAGGGGACCACTCGCCGCGGGTGCCGCAGTGCGTACCGCACCTTGTGGCTGATCCGTGAGCGGTTCGTTGTCAGCCGGGATACGGGTCTGTCCTGCATGACGGTCTCCCTGGTGCCATCCGTGGGCTGCCCCTCTCGGATGCTATCCACGGACGGCCCCGCCCGCCTGGGCGCGGAGCGCACCGCCGCTCGTGCTCGGCGGGGCCCGGCGCGGCCCTGGGCCCGCGCGAGGGGCCGCCCGGCCAGGGTCTTCGGGTGGCGTCACCCGGAATCGAGGGGCTTCAGGGGCACCGAGCGGCGCCATTCGGCCGTCGGTCTCCTGGCGCTGCTCACCCTGGGCCTTTCCGGCCTCTCCGGCCTTTCCGGGCGGCGGCTGCGGCCGTCCGGTGGCCAGGAACCGGAGCCCGCCGGCAGCACCCGCTAGGGCCGTCCTCGACCGTGAGGCCACGCGCCGGAGGCCGGGGCGGGCGGCTGCCCGCGGATGCGACGCGAAGGGCCGCCGCTCCCCCGAGGGAGCGACGGCCCTTCCATGCGCCTCAGGGCGCTTCGAAGCAACCTCGGCGCTTCAGGCGCGCGTCAGCCGCTGAGCGAACGTCATAGGACGCGGACCGCGCCGCTCGCCGGGTAGCCCGACAGGTCCTGGATGACGACGCCCTTGCTGGGGTTCGCGGCGTCCAGGTACTGGCCGTCGCCGATGTAGACACCCGTGTGGTATGCCGAGCCGGCGCCGCCCCAGTAGAGGATGTCGCCGACCTGGAGGTTGGACGTGCCGACCTGGGTGCCCGCGACCGACTGGTCCTGCGAGACGCGCGGGAGGTCGATGCCGACGGTGCGGTAGGCGGCCTGGACCAGGCTGGAGCAGTCCCAGGCGTTGGGGCCGGTGGCACCCATGATGTACGCGTCGCCGAGCTGGGCCTTGAGGAAGGCGACCACCGTCGCGGCGCTGCCCGTGGCGGTGCTGCCGGCGGAGCTGTAGGCGGAGAGGGAGGTGCGGTCGGAGTCGCGGGACGCGCGCTCCCGGGCGGCCTCCGCGCGCTTCCTCGCCTCTTCCTCTTCCTTCTTCTTCTTGGCCTCGGCCTCGCGGTCCGCCTCGGCCTTGGCCTTCTCGGCGGCCTTCGCGGCCTTGGCCGCGGCGGCGTCCTCCTGGGCCTGCAACTGCGCCTGGAGCTCGAGGTCGAGGGCGACCTGCTGGGTGGCCTCGGCGGCCTGGGTGACCCCGGCGACGGCGTCGGCGGTGAGAAGGGGCATCTCGATGGTCTCGGTCACCGGCTCGGCGTTCGCCGGTCCGGCAGCACCGGCCACCGCGATGGTGCTGAGGAAGCCACCGGCAACTCCGGCCCGTATCGCCATTTTCGAGGCGCTGCGGCGGGGCTTCCGGTGGCTGGGTATGTGAGCGGTGTGGGACATGAGTACAACCGCTATCAGGGCTTCGCGGTTCCCTTCAAGAAACGTGTGTTGCGCCACAGTTACGACCGGAACCTCTGAATCCGCTCCGCATGGACCCTTATTGACGCCGTAACGGGCAAAACGGGCAAGGATGATCAGGGCTGTGATCATGGGCTTTCCGTAAAAGGTCCGAATTGCCGGTGGCTTACCACCCCTTTACGTCCATGGCCAAGCCCCGCTTTTGTTGAACTCTTGAGTGAGTGGCGCAGGTCACAGAATGGTCAACGCCGTCGCGATCGGAAGCCCGTGGAGCGGCGTCCGCGTCCACTGCGATCCAGCCGGTGCCACTGCCGGGTGACCCGCCGTCCAATATCACCCGATGCGGTCCATCTCCAATTTGCGTGCACTCGCCACCCCTTGATAGGGCGCACCGGCTCCGACCAGCGAAGACGCCGCTCAATGTCACAGCTCGTGATCGGTCGAGCGCTTCGCGTATGAAGATCACCGCTCATCCGACTTCATGATCCTTCGTCGGGTGGTGGAGATCACAAACTCCATGGCCGACCCCGTGTCGCAGATCACAGACCGACAGGCATAGGATGCGGGGCAGTCGGGCTTGTGAACTGCCTCACATGTACACGATCTTCGAGCGCGATCCTCGGTCGCGATCTTCGGAAGTCGGGTGTCACCTGCGGGGCGGCGAGGCGGTTGCCCGGTGCGGTCCAACGGTCAAGGACGACTGGAAGGAGCGAGGAGGGTGAATGCTTACGCGCCCATCCTTGTGCTCGGCGCCCTCGGGGCAGGGTTTGCGATCTTCTCCGTGGTCATGGCCACGCTTATCGGCCCCAAGCGGTACAACCGGGCAAAGCTCGAAGCGTACGAGTGCGGCATCGAACCGACTCCTACGCCCGCCGGAGGCGGGCGCTTCCCGATCAAGTACTACCTGACGGCGATGCTCTTCATCATTTTCGACATCGAGATCGTCTTCCTCTATCCCTGGGCCGTCACCTTCGACGCCCTGGGGATCTTCGGGCTCGTGGAGATGCTGCTCTTCGTGCTCACCGTCTTCGTCGCCTACGCGTATGTGTGGCGGCGTGGCGGTCTGGAATGGGACTGAGGGGCTGAGGGGCACACCATGGGACTCGAAGAGAAGCTGCCGAGCGGTTTCCTGCTGACCACCGTCGAACAGGCCGCGGGCTGGGTGCGCAAGTCATCCGTCTTCCCTGCGACCTTCGGCCTGGCCTGCTGCGCCATCGAGATGATGACGACCGGCGCCGGCCGGTACGACCTGGCGCGCTTCGGCATGGAGGTCTTCCGCGGTTCGCCGCGCCAGGCCGACCTGATGATCGTGGCCGGCCGGGTGAGCCAGAAGATGGCGCCCGTCCTGCGCCAGGTCTACGACCAGATGCCCAACCCCAAGTGGGTCATCTCCATGGGTGTTTGCGCGTCATCGGGCGGAATGTTCAACAATTACGCGATTGTGCAGGGCGTTGATCATATTGTCCCTGTCGACATCTATTTGCCGGGCTGTCCTCCCCGCCCCGAGATGCTGCTGGACGCGATTCTCAAGCTCCACCAGAAGATCCAGACCTCCAAGCTCGGCGTGAACGCGGAGGAAGCCGCCCGCGAGGCGGAGGAGGCGGCCCTCAAGGCGCTCCCGACGATCGAGATGAAGGGGCTGCTGCGGTGAGCGACGGCCGTTACATCAGCCGCTGCCGCGGCGGGGCGGCCGCCGGGCCGCGGACGGACACGAAAGCCGCGCCTCTGCTCCCCCTGCCTTCGGCGGGTGGCGCCCCCAGCGCGGGCGGAGAAGCACCAGGGGGACACGATGAGTGACCAGCCGAACCCGGAGAAGGAGCTCTCGGAGCAGAACCTTCCCGGCCAGCGTGGCGAACACGGTGAGGAGATCCGCGTCCAGCGCGGCATGTTCGGCGCCAACAACGGAGGGGACACGTCCGGTTACGGCGGGCTCGTACGCTCCGTACGGATGCCGGGCCCGGCCTCCCGCCCGTACGGCGGCTATTTCGACGAGGTGGCCGACGAACTCGAGGGCGCGCTCGAGGAGCAGGGCCTGGCGCCCGAGAACGCCATCGAGAAGACCGTCGTCGACCGCGGTGAACTCACCTTCCACATCGCGCGCGAACACCTGGTGCGGGTGGCGAGGACCCTGAGGGACGACCCGGCGCTGCGCTTCGAGCTCTGCACCGGCGTGAGCGGGGTGCACTACCCCGAGGACAAGGGCCGCGAGCTGCACGCCGTCTACCACCTGCGCTCGCTCACCCACGGCCGGCTGATCCGGCTCGAGGTCGCCGCCCCGGACAGCGACCCGCACGTCCCGTCCCTGGTGCCGGTCTATCCCACCAACGACTGGCACGAGCGCGAGACCTACGACTTCTTCGGGCTCGTCTTCGACGGCCACCCCGCCCTCACCCGGATCATGATGCCGGACGACTGGCAGGGCTTCCCGCAGCGCAAGGACGTTTCCCTCGGCGGCATCGCCGTCGAGTACAAGGGCGCCCAGATCCCGGCTCCGGACCAGCGGAGGTCGTACTCGTGACTACACCGTCTGCAAGCGCACGCGAAACCACCGAGGGCCCGGTCTACACGGTCACCGGTGGCGACTGGGACGAGGTCGTCCAGTCCGCGGCCAAGGCCGACGACGAGCGGATCGTCGTCAACATGGGCCCGCAGCACCCCTCCACGCACGGTGTGCTCCGGCTGATCCTGGAGATCGACGGGGAGACCGTCACCGAGGCCCGCTGCGGCATCGGCTACCTCCACACCGGCATCGAGAAGAACCTCGAGTACCGGACCTGGACGCAGGGCACCACCTTCGTCACGCGCATGGATTACCTGACGCCGTTCTTCAACGAGACGGCGTACTGCCTCGCCGTGGAGCGGCTGCTCGGCATCGACGACCAGATCCCCGACCGGGCGTCGGTCGTCCGCGTGCTGCTGATGGAGCTCAACCGGCTCTCCTCCCATCTGGTCGCCATCGCCACCGGCGGCATGGAGCTGGGAGCCACCACGATCATGATCTACGGATTCCGTGATCGTGAACTCATTCTCGACGTCTACGAGCTGATCACCGGCCTGCGGATGAACCACGCGTACATCAGGCCCGGCGGACTCGCCCAGGACCTGCCCCCCGGCGCGGTCGACCAGCTCCGCGAGCTCGTGAAGACGCTCAAGAAGAATCTGCCGGAGTACGACAAGCTCGCCACCGGCAACCCGATCTTCAAGGCCCGTATGCAGAACGTCGGCCACCTGGATCTGACCGGTTGCATGGCGCTCGGCGCGACCGGACCGATCCTGCGCTCCACGGGCCTCGCCCACGACCTGCGCAAGACCGACCCGTACTGCGGCTACGAGACCTACGACTTCGAGGTCCCGACCGCCGACACCTGTGACTCCTACGGCCGTTTCCTCATCCGCCTCGAGGAGATGCGGCAGTCGCTGCGGATCGTCGAACAGTGCCTGGACCGGCTGGAGCCGGGCCCGGTGATGGTCGGTGACAAGAAGATCGCCTGGCCCGCGCAGCTCGCGCTCGGCCCCGACGGCCTCGGCAACTCGCTCGACCACATCAAGAAGATCATGGGCACCTCCATGGAGGCCCTGATCCACCACTTCAAGCTGGTGACCGAGGGCTTCCGGGTACCGGCCGGGCAGGCGTACGCCGCGGTCGAATCACCCAAGGGCGAGCTCGGCGTGCACGTCGTCTCCGACGGCGGCACCCGGCCCTTCCGGGTCCACTTCCGCGACCCGTCGTTCACCAATCTGCAGGCCATGGCGGCCATGTGCGAGGGCGGCCAGGTCGCCGACGTCATCGTCGCCGTCGCGTCCATCGACCCCGTGATGGGAGGCGTCGACCGATGACGGACGTATCGCTGGGCATGCCGCAACTGCCGGCGCCCGACTACCCGGCCGATGTGCGCGCGAGGCTGGAGGCGGACGCGAAGAAGATCATCGCCCGCTACCCCGGCAGCCGGTCCGCCCTGCTGCCGCTGCTGCACCTCGTGCAGTCGGAAGAGGGCCATGTGTCCCGCACGGGCATGCGGTTCTGCGCCGAGATGCTCGACCTCACCACCGCCGAGGTCACCGCGGTCGCCACCTTCTACACCATGTACCGGCGCAAGCCGTCCGGTGAGTACCAGGTCGGCGTCTGCACCAACACGCTGTGCGCGGTGATGGGCGGCGACGCGATCTTCGAGGAGCTCAAGGAGCACCTCGGGGTGGGCAACAACGAGACGACCGAGGACGGCAAGGTCACGCTCGAGCACATCGAGTGCAACGCGGCCTGCGACTTCGCGCCCGTGGTGATGGTCAACTGGGAGTTCTTCGACAACCAGACGCCGGAGTCGGCGAAGCAACTCGTCGACGACCTGCGCGCCGGCGAGCCGGTCAGTCCCACCCGCGGCGCGCCCCTGTGCACGTACAAGGAGACCGCCCGCATCCTGGCCGGCTTCCCCGACGAGCGCCCCGGCGCGGTCGAGGCGACCGGCGGCGCGGGACCGGCGTCGCTGATCGGTCTGCGGCTGGCCAAGGGCGAGGCCGCCCCCGCGCGGGTGGTCCACCCGCGGGGCGAGGCGCCGCACGACCGCCCCCAGCCCGGCTCGGAGCACCTCAGCTCCCACGACGCACCGCAGAAGACTTCGGCATCCGACCCGGACAACCCGGCCGGACCTGTGGCCGAGGAGGGGGAGTGATGACCTTGTCCACCGAGTACGGCGGCGGCTCCCGGCCGGAGGTCGGCGGAGAGGGCAGCCCCGAGAAGCTCCTCTCCCCGGTGCTGTCGGCCTTCTGGGACGAACCGGAGTCATGGACGCTGGCGACCTACCGCAGGCACGAGGGCTACGAGGGCCTGCGCAAGGCGCTCGCCATGTCGCCCGACGACCTGATCGCCTACGTCAAGGACTCCGGTCTGCGCGGCCGGGGCGGCGCGGGCTTTCCCACCGGCATGAAGTGGCAGTTCATTCCGCAGGGCGACGGCAAGCCGCACTACCTCGTCGTCAACGCCGACGAGTCGGAGCCCGGCACCTGCAAGGACATCCCCCTTCTCTTCGCCAATCCGCACTCCCTCATCGAGGGAATCGTGATCGCCTGCTACGCGATCCGCTCCAGCCACGCCTTCATCTATCTGCGCGGCGAGGTCGTCCCCGTACTGCGGCGGCTGCACGAGGCCGTGCGCGAGGCGTACGAGGCGGGATTCCTCGGCAAGGACATCCTCGGCAGCGGCCTCGACCTCGAAGTCACCGTGCACGCCGGGGCGGGCGCGTACATCTGCGGTGAGGAGACCGCGCTGCTGGACTCCCTGGAAGGCCGCCGCGGCCAGCCCCGGCTGCGGCCCCCCTTCCCCGCGGTCGCCGGCCTGTACGCCTGCCCCACTGTGGTGAACAACGTCGAGTCCATCGCGTCGGTTCCCGCGATCCTCAACAAGGGCAAGGACTGGTTCAGGTCCATGGGCAGCGAGAAGTCCCCGGGCTTCACGCTGTACTCGCTCAGCGGCCACGTCGCGAGCCCCGGCCAGTACGAGGCGCCGCTCGGCATCACCCTGCGCCAGCTGCTCGACATGAGCGGTGGCATGCGCCCCGGCCACCGGCTGAAGTTCTGGACGCCCGGCGGCTCCTCGACCCCGATGTTCACCGACGAGCACCTCGACGTCCCGCTGGACTACGAAGGCGTCGGCGCGGCCGGTTCGATGCTCGGCACCAAGGCGCTCCAGTGCTTCGACGAGACGACCTGCGTGGTGCGGGCCGTCACCCGCTGGACCGAGTTCTACGCCCACGAGTCCTGCGGCAAGTGCACACCGTGCCGCGAAGGCACGTACTGGCTCGTCCAGTTGCTGCGCGACATCGAGGCGGGCAAGGGCCTCATGTCCGACCTCGACAAGCTGAACGACATCGCCGACAACATCAACGGCAAGTCGTTCTGCGCCCTCGGCGACGGCGCCGCGTCGCCGATCTTCTCCTCGCTCAAGTACTTCCGCGACGAGTACGAGCAGCACATCACCGGCAAGGGCTGCCCCTTCGACCCCGCCAGGTCGACGGCCTGGGCCGGCCGACACACCACGGAGGTGTCCGCATGACTGTGGCGCACGCGCCGAATCCCGGCCGCGGCCCCGCCGCAGGCCGCTGCGCGGACGAAGCCGCGCAGGCCGCCCCGCGTCGCGGGGAGGTGCGGGCATGACCGTCACCACGTCCGGTTCCGCCGCCGCGGGTGGTAACGCCGCGGTCCCGCCCGAGGACCTCGTCTCGCTGACCATCGACGGCATCGAGATCTCCGTACCCAAGGGAACCCTGGTCATCCGCGCCGCGGAGATGCTCGGGATCGAGATCCCGCGCTTCTGCGACCACCCGCTCCTCGACCCCGCCGGCGCCTGCCGCCAGTGCATCGTCGAGGTGGAGGGCCAGCGCAAGCCGATGGCCTCCTGCACCATCACCTGCACCGACGGAATGGTCGTCAAGTCGCAGCTCACCTCGCCCGTCGCCGAGAAGGCGCAGAAGGGCGTGATGGAGCTGCTGCTGATCAACCATCCGCTGGACTGCCCGGTCTGCGACAAGGGCGGAGAGTGCCCGCTGCAGAACCAGGCCGTCTCGCACGGCCAGGCCGACTCCCGCTTCGAGGGGAAGAAGCGGACCTTCGAGAAGCCGGTCCCGGTCTCCACCCAGGTGCTGCTCGACCGCGAGCGGTGCGTGCTGTGCGCGCGCTGCACCCGCTTCTCCAACCAGATCGCGGGCGACCCGATGATCGAACTGCTGGAGCGCGGCGCGCTGCAGCAGGTGGGCACCGGCGAGGGCGACCCGTTCGAGTCGTACTTCTCCGGCAACACCATCCAGATCTGCCCGGTGGGCGCGCTCACCTCCGCCGCCTACCGGTTCCGCTCCCGCCCGTTCGACCTCATCTCCTCGCCGTCCGTCTGCGAGCACTGCGCGGGCGGCTGCGCGACCCGCACCGACCACCGCCGCGGCAAGGTCATGCGGCGCATGGCCGCCGAGGACCCGGAGGTCAACGAGGAGTGGCTGTGCGACAAGGGGCGCTTCGGCTTCCGCTACGCCCAGCAGCGGGACCGGCTCACCACGCCCCTGGTCCGTAACGAGCAGGGCGTGCTGGAGCCGGCGAGCTGGCCCGAGGCACTGGAGGCGGCGGCCCGCGGCCTCGTCAGGGGCCGCACCGGTGTCCTGACCGGCGGCCGGCTGACCGTCGAGGACGCCTACGCGTACGCCAAGTTCGCCCGCGTCGCACTCGACACCAACGACATCGACTTCCGGGCCCGCGTGCACTCCGCCGAGGAGGCCGACTTCCTCGCGGCGCGGGTCGCGGGACAGGGCAGGGACCTGTCCGGCACCGGAGTCACGTACACGGCGCTGGAGAAGGCCCCGGCGGTGCTGCTCGCCGGGTTCGAGTCGGAGGAGGAGGCCCCCGGCGTCTTCCTGCGGCTGCGCAAGGCCAACCGCAAGCACGGGCAGCGCACCTTCTCCCTCGCCACGCACGCCACCCGCGGGCTCGCCAAGGCGGGCGGCACGCTGCTGCCCGCCGCGCCCGGCACCGAGACCGACTGGCTGGACGCCCTGGCCTCCGGCACCGGCCTCGAAGGGGACGGCGCCGAGGCGGCTCAGGCGCTGCGCGCCGAGGGAGCGGTGATCGTGGTCGGCGAGCGGCTCGCCGCCGTGCCCGGCGGCCTCACCGCCGCCGCACGCGCGGCGACCGCCACCGGCGCGCAGCTGGTGTGGATCCCGCGCCGCGCCGGTGAGCGCGGCGCCGTGGAGGCGGGTGCGCTGCCGTCGCTGCTGCCGGGCGGCCGTCCGGCGACCGACCCGCGGGCCCGTGAGGAGACCGCGGAGGTCTGGCGCGTACGCGAACTTCCGCTGCGGTACGGCCGCGACACCGGCCAGATCGTGGAGGCGGCGGCCACCGGCGAACTGGGCGCGCTGCTCGTCGCGGGAGTCGAGGTCGCGGACCTGCCCGACCCGGCGCGGGCCCGTGAGGCGCTCGACGCGGTCGGCTTCCTGGTCTCGCTGGAGCTGCGGCCGAGCGAGGTGACCGAGCGGGCGGACGTCGTCCTCCCGGTCGCGGCCGTCGCGGAGAAGCCGGGCACCTTCCTCAACTGGGAGGGCCGGGCCCGGATGTTCGAGGCGGCGCTGAAGCCGGACCACATGACCCGCCGCCTCGCGCCGACGGACGCACGGGTGCTGCACATGCTCGCCGACACCCTCGACGTGCCCTTCGGGCTGCCGGACCTCAAGTCGGTACGCACCGAACTGGACCGGCTCGGCCGCTGGGACGGCCCGCGGGCCACCGAGCCGCTGGAGAGCGCCCACCCGCTGCCCCGGGCCGGGGAGGGCGAGGCGGTCCTCGCCGGTCACCGGCTCCTGCTCGACCAGGGCCTGCTGCAGCAGGGCGACGAGGCGCTCGCCGGTACCCGGCACGCCGCGGTCGCCCGGCTCTCGGCGGCCACCGCCGCGGAGACGGGCGTCAAGGACGGCGACGAGCTGGAGGTCTCCGGACCGGCCGGCTCCGTGCGGCTGCCGCTCCAGGTCGGCGACATGCCCGACCGGGTCGTGTGGCTGCCGATGAACTCGGTGGGCGGCGGTGTCACCGCGGACACGGGCGCCCGCCCCGGTGAGCTCGTCCGCATCGCGCCCGCCGCCGAGGCCGCCCCGGAGGTGCAGTCATGACCGCCCGTGACCTCGGCCGGCCGGTGGCCGCGCGTATGCGCGGCGCCGTGCCGGCGGCCGGGTCCCCGACCCCTGCCGGCCTGCCGGACACCGCTCCGGCCACCCCCGCACCGGAGGTGCGCGCATGACCACGCTGGCTCATGTCGCAGAAGCGCAGCGCAGCGTCCTCGCACTCGAGGACCTGTCGATGTTCGGACGCGACCCGTGGTGGCTCGTCGTCATCAAGGCCGTCTTCTGCTTCGCCTTCCTGATGGTGACCGTGCTCTTCTCCATCGTGTGGGAGCGCAAGGTCGTCGCCTGGATGCAGCTGCGCATCGGCCCCAACCGGCACGGCCCGTGGGGCCTGCTGCAGTCGCTCGCCGACGGCATCAAGCTGATGCTGAAGGAAGACGTGATCGTCAAGCGGGCGGACAAGGCCGTCTACATCCTCGCGCCGATCGTCGCGGCGATCCCGGCCTTCATGGCGATCGCCGTGATCCCCTTCGGCCCGGCGGGCAACGAGATCTCGATCTTCGGCCAGCGCACCACGATGCAGCTCACCGACCTGCCGATCGCGATGCTCTACATCCTCGCGGTCGCCTCCGTCGGCATCTACGGCATCGTGCTCGCCGGCTGGTCCTCCGGCTCGACGTACCCGCTGCTCGGCGGTCTGCGCGCCTGCGCGCAGATGATCTCCTACGAGATCGCGATGGGCGCGGCCTTCGCCTCGGTCTTCCTCTACTCCGGGTCGATGTCGACCTCGGCGATCGTGGAGGCGCAGGCGGACCGCTGGTTCGTCGTCCTGCTGCCGGTCTCGTTCATCATCTACGTCGTCACGATGGTCGGCGAGACGAACCGCGCCCCGCTGGACATGCCGGAGTCCGAGGGTGACCTGGTCGGCGGCTTCAACACCGAGTACAGCTCCATCAAGTTCGCGATGTTCATGCTGGCCGAGTACGTCAACATGGTCACCGTCGCCGCCGTCTCGGTCACCCTCTTCCTGGGCGGCTGGCGGGCCCCGTACCCGGTCTCCACCTTCTGGGAGGGCGCGAACCACGGCTGGTGGCCGATGCTCTGGTTCGTCCTCAAGGTCCAGCTGCTGCTGTTCTTCTTCATCTGGCTGCGCGGCACACTGCCCCGCGTCCGCTACGACCAGCTGATGAAGCTCGGCTGGAAGGTCCTCATCCCGGTCTCCGTGGTCTGGCTGATGCTGGTGGCGACCGTGCGCGCGCTGCGCAACGAGAACTACGACTTCCAGCAGATCGTGCTGTACGTCGGCGGCGCGGTGATCGCGGTGCTGCTGCTCTCGTTCGTCGCCGACGTCTTCCGCGGCAAGAAGGAGAAGGCGGAGGAGGCGGCCAGGCCGGCGCCGCCCGCCTTCGACCCGATGGCCGGCGGTTTCCCCGTACCGCCGCTGCCCGGACAGGAGTTGCCTCCCGTCCCGCGCAGGCGGTCCCGGCAGGAGCGCGAACTGATTGTCAGTGGCGGGCCCAATACTGACAGTGATGAACCTCGGGACGGAAAGGAGGCTGACGGTGTCTGAGGAATCCGAGAGCACGTTCCAGAATCCGGTTGCCGGCTTCGGCGTGACCTTCAAGGCCATGTTCAAGAAGCGGCTGACCGAGCAGTATCCGGAGCAGGAGAAGGTCACGGCGCCGCGCTTCCACGGCCGGCACCAGCTCAACCGCCATCCGGACGGGCTCGAGAAGTGCGTCGGTTGCGAGCTGTGCGCCTGGGCCTGCCCCGCGGACGCGATCTACGTGGAGGGCGCGGACAACACCGAGGAGGAGCGCTACTCCCCGGGCGAGCGGTACGGCCGCGTCTACCAGATCAACTACGCCCGCTGCATCTTCTGCGGACTGTGCATCGAGGCGTGCCCGACCCGCGCGCTGACCATGACCAACGAGTTCGAACTGGCCGACACCAGCCGGGCCAACCTCATCTTCACCAAGGAGCAGCTGCTCGCCGGTCTGGAAGAGGGCATGGTCGACTCGCCGCACGCCATCTACCCCGGCATGGACGAGCAGGACTACTACCGTGGCCTGGTCACGGAGGCCGCGCCGGGCACGGTCCAGCAGGCCGCGGTCTCCAAGGACGAGAAGGTCCAGGAAGGCGAGTCGACCTTCGGCGAGGACGAGCCCGCGTCGAAGAAGGTGATCGGCGCATGAGCATCCTCGCCGCCACCGTCACCTCCACGGGCGAGGCCGTCCAGTTCTGGGTGCTCGGCACCATCGCCGTCATCGGGGCGCTCTGCACCATCCTGATGAAGCGGGCCGTGCACAGCGCCCTCTGCCTGGCCGGGACCATGATCATCCTCGCGGTGTTCTACCTGGCCAACGGCGCGTACTTCCTCGGTGTCGTCCAGATCGTCGTCTACACCGGCGCGATCATGATGCTGTTCCTCTTCGTCGTGATGCTCGTCGGCGTCACGGCCGCCGACTCCCTCAAGGAGACGCTGAAGGGCCAGCGCTGGCTGGCCGTCGCCTGCGGACTCGGTTTCGGCATCCTGCTGATCGCCGGCATCGGCAACGCCTCGCTGAAGAACTTCAACGGACTGGGCGCCGCCAACTCCGCGCACGGCGGGAACGTCGAGGGTCTCGCCGCACTCATCTTCACCAAGTACGTCTTCGCCTTCGAGATCACCGGCGCGCTGCTGATCACCGCCGCCGTCGGCGCGATGGTGCTCACCCACCGGGAGCGCACCGAGCGCGCCATGACCCAGCGCGAACTGTCCGAGCAGCGCGTACGGGAGGGCAAGCACCTCCCGCCGCTGCCCGCCCCCGGTGTCTACGCCCGGCACAACGCGGTGGACATCGCCGGTCTGCTCCCGGACGGCACCCCGTCCGAGCTGACAGTCAACCGGACACTGCGCGCCCGCGGGCAGATCCGGGACGTCTCCACCGAGGCGCTGAACGACCTCAAGGCGCTGGAGCAGCGCTCCGAGGAGCGCCTCGGACGTGACCGGGACGAGCACGACGGGAACGAGCACGACCGGGACGGACAGGAGGCCAAGCGGTGAATCCGGTCAACTACCTCTATCTGGCCGCCCTGCTGTTCACCATCGGCGCGGCAGGAGTCCTGATCCGGCGGAACGCGATCGTGGTGTTCATGTGCATCGAGCTGATGCTCAACGCCTGCAACCTCGCGTTCGTCGCCTTCTCCCGCATGCACGGCAATCTCGACGGCCAGATCATCGCGTTCTTCACGATGGTCGTCGCCGCCGCCGAGGTCGTGGTGGGGCTCGCGATCATCGTGTCGCTGTTCCGTTCCCGCCACTCGGCCTCGGTCGACGACGCCAGCCTGATGAAGCTGTAAGGGGTCGGAAGAATCGTGGAGAACCTGATTGCGCTGCTCGTCGCGGCGCCACTGCTCGGAGCGGCGGTCCTGCTCTGCGGCGGACGCCGCCTCGACAAGACCGGCCACTGGCTGGGCACCCTGCTCGCCGCGGCCTCGTTCGTCGTCGGCGCCGTACTGTTCGCGGACATGCTCGGCAAGGGCGGCGAGGAACGCGCCCTGCACCAGAGGCTGTTCAGCTGGGTCCCCGTCGAGGGCTTCCAGGCGGACATCGCCTTCCAGCTCGACCAGCTGTCGATGACCTTCGTCCTGCTGATCACCGGTGTGGGCACGCTGATCCACATCTACTCGATCGGTTACATGGAGCACGACGAGCGGCGCCGCCGCTTCTTCGGCTACCTCAACCTGTTCCTCGCGGCGATGCTCCTGCTGGTCCTCGCCGACAACTACCTGCTGCTGTACATGGGCTGGGAGGGCGTCGGTCTCGCGTCCTACCTGCTGATCGGTTTCTGGCAGCACAAGCCGAGCGCGGCGACCGCGGCGAAGAAGGCGTTCCTCGTCAACCGGGTCGGCGACATGGGCCTGTCGATCGCGATCATGCTGATGTTCACCACCTTCGGCACGTTCGCCTTCGGCCCGGTGCTTCAGTCCACGGGTGAGACCTCGGAAGGCATGCTGACGGCCATCGGCCTGATGCTGCTGCTCGCCGCGTGCGGCAAGTCCGCCCAGGTGCCGCTGCAGTCCTGGCTCGGTGACGCGATGGAGGGCCCGACCCCGGTCTCGGCCCTCATCCACGCCGCCACCATGGTCACCGCGGGCGTCTACCTCATCGTCCGCTCCGGTGCGATCTTCAACGCCGCGCCGGACGCGCAGCTCGCGGTCGTCGTCGTGGGTGCGGTCACGCTCCTGTTCGGTGCGATCGTCGGTTGTGCGAAGGACGACATCAAGAAGGCGCTGGCCGGTTCGACGATGTCGCAGATCGGCTACATGATCCTGGCGGCCGGCCTCGGCCCGATCGGATACGCCTTCGCGATCATGCACCTGGTGACGCACGGCTTCTTCAAGGCCGGGCTCTTCCTCGGCGCCGGTTCGGTCATGCACGGCATGAACGACGAGGTGGACATGAGGAAGTACGGCGGTCTGCGCAAGTACATGCCGATCACCTTCGTCACCTTCGGTCTCGGCTATCTGGCCATCATCGGTTTCCCGGGTCTGTCCGGGTTCTGGTCCAAGGACAAGATCATCGAGGCGGCGTTCGCCTACGACGACGGCATCCGAGGCTGGATCTTCGGCGGGGTGGCACTCCTCGGCGCGGGCATCACCGCGTTCTACATGACGCGCGTGATGATCCTGACCTTCTTCGGGGAGAAGCGCTGGCAGCCGGCGCCCGACCCGGACAAGGCGGCGAGTGTCGAGCCGGGCGTGGAGGCTCACCCCGGCGAGATGCCGCACCCGCACGAGTCGCCGAAGTCCATGACGATCCCGATGATCGTGCTGGCCTTCGGGTCGGTCTTCGCGGGGGCGTTCTTCTCCATCGGCGACCGGTTCGCCAACTGGCTCGCCCCGGTCACCGAGTTCGAGCACCCGCACCCGGTGATCAGCGTCCCGGCCATCACCACCGCGACGATGGTGGTCCTGCTGGCCGGCGCCCTGATCGCCTACCTGATGTACGGGCGCCGGCCGGTGCCGGTCACCGCACCGCGCGGCTCGCTGCTCACCCGGGCCGCCCGCCGCGATCTCCTCCAGGACGACTTCAACCACGTGGTCCTGGTCCGCGGCGGCGAGCACCTCACCCGGTCCCTGGTCTACGTGGACCACAGCCTGGTCGACGGAGTGGTGAACGGGACGGCCGCCACGTTCGGCGGGCTCTCCGGCCGGCTGCGCAAGCTGCAGAACGGCTACGCCCGCAGCTACGCGGTCTCGATGTTCGGCGGTACGGCGATCCTGATCGCCGCCACCCTGCTGATGAGGGCGGTCTGACAATGTCCTTTCCGATTCTGACGGCCACGGCGGTGCTCCCGGCTCTCGGGGCCATCGCCACCGCCGCCGTACCGGCCGGCAAGCGGACCGCGGCCAAGTGGCTGGCGCTGCTGGTCTCGCTGGGCACGCTCGTGCTCGCCGCGATCGTGCTCGTACGGTTCGAGCCGGGCGGCGACCGGTACCAGCTCACCGAGTCCCACGCCTGGATCGCCGACTTCGGCGTCCGCTACGAGCTCGGCGTGGACGGCATCGGGGTCGTGATGGTGGCGCTGACCGCGCTGCTGATCCCGTTCGTGATCCTCGCCGGCTGGCACGACGCCGACCCGCTGGAGACCAAATCGTCCCGCTGGCGGCCGACCCAGGGCTTCTTCGCCCTGATCCTGATGGTCGAGGCGATGGTGATCCTCTCCTTCGAGGCCACCGACGTCTTCCTCTTCTACATCCTGTTCGAAGCCATGCTGATCCCGATGTACTTCCTCATCGGCGGCTTCGGCGACCGTGCCCACGCGGGCACCGACGAGAACGCGGCGGCCCAGCGGTCCTACGCGGCCGTGAAGTTCCTGCTCTACAACCTGGCCGGCGGACTGATCATGCTGGCCGCGGTCATCGGTCTGTACGTGGTCGCGGGCAGCTTCTCGCTCTCCGAGATCGCCCAGGCGCGGGCGAGCGGCGAACTGGAGATGGCGACCAACACCGAGCGGCTGCTGTTCCTGGGCTTCTTCTTCGCCTTCGCGATCAAGGCGCCGCTGTGGCCGCTGCACACCTGGCTGCCCAACGCCATGGGCGAGGCGACCGCCCCGGTGGCCGTGCTGATCACCGCGGTCGTCGACAAGGTCGGCACCTTCGCGATGCTGCGCTTCTGCCTCCAGCTGTTCCCCGAGGCGTCGAAGTGGGCCACACCCGCCGTGCTGGTGCTGGCGCTGATCAGCATCGTCTACGGCGCGCTGCTCGCGGTCGGCCAGCGCGACATCAAGCGTCTGATCGCCTATGCGTCGGTGTCCCACTTCGGCTTCATCATCATGGGCATCTTCGCGATGACCAGCCAGGGCCAGTCCGGCGCGACGCTCTACATGGTCAACCACGGACTGTCCACGGCGGCGCTGATGCTGGTGGCCGGCTTCCTCATCTCGCGGCGCGGTTCGCGGCTCATCGCCGACTACGGCGGCGTGCAGAAGGTCGCGCCCGTGCTTGCCGGCACCTTCCTGATCGGTGGTCTGGCCACGCTCTCGCTGCCGGGGCTCGCGCCGTTCGTCAGTGAGTTCCTGGTCCTGGTGGGCACGTTCGCCGCCTACCCCGTCGTCGGGATCATCGCCACCATCGGCATCGTGCTCGCCGCGCTCTACACCCTCGTCCTCTACCAGCGGACGATGACCGGGCCGGTGAAGGCCGAGGTGCGCAAGATGCCGGACCTCAGGGCTCGTGAACTGGCGGTCGTCGCCCCGCTGATCGCACTGCTGCTCTTCCTCGGTGTCTTCCCGAAGCCGCTGACGGAGATCATCGACCCGGCCGTGGAGCACACGATGTCCGACGTTCAGAAGCAGGACCCCCGGCCCGATGTGGAGGCGGCCAAGTGAGCGCTACAGCTGTCCACAACCTGTGGACAACGGCTGCGGATGTCGAGCCGCTCGGCAGGATCCCCGCGCCCCACATCGAGTACGCACAGCTGGCACCCGTGCTGATCGTCGTCGGTGCGGCGGTCCTGGGCATCCTCGTGGAGGCGTTCGTCCCACGCCGGGCTCGTTACTACACACAGGTGTTCCTCACCGTCGTCGCCCTCACGGCCGCGTTCGCGGCGATCGTCGGGCTCGCCGCGAGCGGGTACGCCACGACCGAGAAGCAGATCGCGGCGATGGGCGCCATCGCGGTCGACGGCCCGGCCCTGTTCCTCCAGGGCACGATCCTGCTGGCCTCGCTGGTCGCGGTCTTCACCTTCGCCGAGCGCCGGCTCGACCCGGTCGCCCACGGCAATCGCGTCGACTCGTTCGCCGCGGAGGCCGCCGCCGTACCCGGCAGCGAACACGAGAAGGCCGCGGTCAAGGCCGGGTTCACCACCACCGAGGTGTTCCCGCTGGTGCTGTTCGCGATCGCCGGCATGCTGGTCTTCCCGGCGGCCAACGACCTGCTGACGCTGTTCATCGCGCTCGAGGTCTTCTCCCTCCCGCTCTACCTCCTGTGCGCGGTGGCCCGCCGCAAGCGGCTCATGTCGCAGGAGGCCGCGGTGAAGTACTTCCTGCTGGGCGCGTTCTCCTCCGCGTTCCTGCTCTTCGGCATCGCCCTCGTCTACGGCTACGCGGGCTCCGTCTCGTACGCCCGGATCGCCGAGGTCGTCGAGGGCAGCGTCCGCACCATCGACCCGGCGCTCGCCGACACCATGGGCAACGACGCGCTGCTGCTGATCGGCGGCGCGCTGATCCTCATGGGCCTGCTGTTCAAGGTCGGCGCGGTGCCGTTCCACATGTGGACGCCCGACGTCTACCAGGGCGCGCCGACCCCGCTCACCGGCTTCATGGCCGCGGCCACCAAGGTCGCCGCGTTCGGTGCGCTGCTGCGCCTGCTGTACGTGGTCCTGCCGGGCATGGCCTGGGACTGGCGGCCCGTCATGTGGGCGGTCGCGATCGTCACCATGCTGGGCGGCGCGATCGTCGCCATCACCCAGACCGACATCAAGCGGCTGCTGGCGTACTCCTCGATCGCCCACGCCGGCTTCATCCTCGCCGGTGTGATCGCCACGACCCCCGAGGGCATCTCGTCCGTCCTCTTCTACCTGCTCGCCTACTCCTTCGTGACCATCGGCGCGTTCGCCGTCGTCACGCTGGTGCGCGACGCGGGCGGCGAGGCGACGCACCTGTCCAAGTGGGCCGGTCTCGGACGCCGTTCGCCGCTGGTGGCGGCGGTCTTCGCGGTGTTCCTGCTGGCCTTCGCCGGCATCCCGCTGACCTCCGGCTTCTCCGGCAAGTTCGCCGTCTTCAAGGCGGCGGCGGAGGGCGGCGCGGGAGCGCTGGTCGTGGTGGGCGTGATCTCGTCCGCGATCGCCGCGTTCTTCTACATCCGGGTCATCGTGCTGATGTTCTTCAGCGAGCCGAAGCCGGAGGGCCCCACGGTCGCCGTCCCCTCGCCGCTGACGATGACGACCATCGGCGTCGGCGTCGCGGTGACGCTGGTGCTCGGCCTCGCCCCCCAGTACTTCCTGGACCTGGCGAGCCAGGCGGGCGTGTTCGTGCGCTGACGGGCGGGCCGCACAGCGAGAAGGTCCGGCGTCTCCTCGGGGGAGGGGCCGGACCTTCGGCGTGTTCCGCCACTGCGGCACTCACCTACTGCTCGCGGGACCGCCTGCGCTTGGGCGTGATCGCCGTGAGATCCAGATCGACGGGGAACGGGGCGTCCACCGTCATCCGGCCGCGGTGAATGCCCGTGGACCGGTACTCGCCGGTGTTCGGCTCCAGCTCGAAGGTGTACACGACCGTCTTTCCCTCGACGTTCTCCACCCGCCAGTAGTGCGGGATCTTGGCGCGCGCGTACTTCACGGGCTTGGTCTCCCGGTCCCGGGTCAGCGACTCCGCGGAGACGACCTCGACGGCCAGCAGCACCGTCTGGGCCGGGAAGCGGGTCTGCTCCGCGTCCTGGATCACATGCTCGGGCACGACGATCACATCGGGCTCGGGGCGGTTCTGCCGGTCCACGTCGATGGTGAACTCGCGGACGACCTCGAAGTCGTCCGGTGCCAGCGACTGCAGCTGCCACTTGAAGAAGTCGACCGCTCGCTCGTGGAAAAGGGTCTGCGGACTTACGAAGACAAGGCTACCGTCGATCAGCTCCGTGTGCGGAGGCAGGTTGGGAAGCTTGTCCAGGTCGTCGGCGATCCAGCCGCCCACGGGCGGGACCGGCCAGTCGGCCTGCTTTGCCGTCGGTTCCACGCTCATCAGTGCTCCCATGCGACGGAGTCTCGCGGGCACGTCCAGCGTATCGGGCACAAACGGATCAACACCCTGCGCACGTGTGAACGAGTCACGCTGTGTTGACCTGAGCCGCCCGGACGGTGCCAGTTGTCTGGACCTAATGGCCGGTGTGAGAGGGAACGGCAGCGATGCGCGGTACTACGGTATTACCCGGGGCGACGCCCTGTCGGGCCTCACGGGAGTAACAACACCGACTCGCTGTTCGACCCGCGGCTGCTGATGACCGTGCGCGAGAGCGGCGGCGTGAGGGAAGCGGCCTTCGACTTCGTGCTCGACGTCCCGCAGAACCCGGGCCCGACCGGGAGCCCCACCACACCGCCACCGGGCGGCACCTGGGCCGTGGGCACGACCTACGCGCCCGGGGCACGGGTCACCCATGGGGGCGGCGCATACGTGTGTCTCCAGGGGCATGTGGCCCAGCCCGGCTGGGAACCGCCGTCGGTCCCGGCGCTCTGGCGGGCCGAGTGACCACGGCGGCCCCGGTGACCACGAGGGCCTCGGTGACCACGGCGGGGCGCGGCTGAGGGGGCCGCGCGAAGGCCCGGCACCCCTGAGCCGGGGGAGCCGGGCCTCTGCCGTGTCGGGCAACCCAGCCACGCGAGAGGCCGTCCTACCAGGCGGAACCAACATCCGTCGAACGAGGGGACGTCATGACCGACCAGGAGATCCGGGCCGAGGCGGCGAAGGAGCCAGGCGACGACCACACCTGGCCCCTGGTTCTCCTGCTCCCCGCCCTGCTGCTGCTCCGCTTCCTCGGGGAGCACGCCTGGGCCTACTGGACCGCGGCGGTGGCCGGTGGGCTGGGCATGATGTGCGCGGCGGTCGCGGTCGCCGGGGCGGCCCGGGACCTGGTGCGCGGCCGCCGTCCGTGGAAGGCGGCGTTCGCACTGGTCGTGCTGGCCTGCGGGGCGTTCGCGCTCGTGGTCAGGCTCGTGGAGAGCTGACGGCCGGGCCGTACGCCACGGCGGCCGCAGTTCGGGTCCCCCTCCCCCGAAGAGGGGGACCCGGACGGAGCGGCTCAGACCGCGGGCACGATCCGGCCGGTGACCTCGCCGAGGCCGACCCGTACGCCGTCCGGTCCGGGCGCCCATGCCGTCATGGTCACCTCGTCGCCGTCCTCCAGGAAGGTCCGCTTGCCCTCCGGGAGTTCGAAGGCGTCGCGGCCGTTCCAGGTGAGTTCCAGCAGCGAGCCCCGCTGGTTCACCTCGGGGCCGCTGACCGTGCCGGAGCCGTAGACGTCACCCGTGCGGAGCGAGGCGCCGTTCACGGTCATGTGGGCCAGCTGCTGGGCCGCCGTCCAGTACATCGTGGCGAACGGCGGCTCGGAGACGAGCCGGCCGTTGATCGCCACCGAGATCCGGACGTCGAAGCCGCCCGGCTCCTCCGCCTCCGAGTCGTCGAGGTAGGGCAGCAGCGGGACGTCACGGGCGGGCGGCGCGGTCCTGGCCGCGTCCAGCGCCTCCAGTGGGGTCACCCAGGCGGCGACCGACGTGGCGAAGGACTTGCCGAGGAACGGGCCGAGCGGCACGTACTCCCAGGCCTGGAGGTCACGCGCCGACCAGTCGTTGAGCAGGAACGTCCCGAAGACATGGTCGCGGAAGTCCCCGAGGGCGACGGGACTGCCGAGCGGGGAGGGCGTGCCGACGAGGAAGCCGACCTCCGCCTCGATGTCGAGCTTCACCGAAGGGCCGAACACCGGCGCGGCGTCGGCGGGCGTCTTCCGCTGCCCCGACGGACGCACGACGTCGGTGCCCGAGACCACGACCGTGCCGGCACGGCCGTGGTAACCGATCGGCAGGTGCTTCCAGTTGGGGGTGAGCGCGTCGCCGTCGGGGCGGAAGATCCGGCCCACGTTGGTGGCGTGGTGCTCGCTCGCGTAGAAGTCGACGTAGTCCGCCACCTCGTACGGGAGGTGCATCGTCACGGCGTCCAGCGGGTGCAGCAGCGGCTCTATGTCGGGCCGGTGCGCCGGCACCGTCACCCATGCGGTGAGGGCCCTGCGCACATCGCGCCACGCCGTACGCCCGGCCGCAAGCAGCGGGTTGAGACTCGGCTGCGCCAGCAGACCGGCGTACGGCGAGCCGAGTGCGTGGGCCGCTGCCCCGGCATCGAGCACATGGCTCCCGATCCGGACACCGAGCCTGCGGCGCTCGGGTTCGCCGGCCGTGGTGAAGACGCCGTACGGAAGGTTGTGCGGGCCGAAGGGATCGCCCTCGGGGAGATCGAGCGGGCTCTGCTCGGGCATCGGTGCTTGCCTCGCTTTCCACGGATGTGGGGGACACGTTACGTGGCGGTCCGGCGGCCCCGGCAGTGTGCCCGGCGGCCTGTTCAGCCGGCGGGCCGGCCGATGCGTCTCTCCCAGGTGCGGTGGAAGACGATCTCGTCGCCGCTCCTGCACACCAGCTCGTCGGACGTGAGGAAACCCGCCTCGTCCCGGTGGATTTCGGAACGCGCCCAGACGTGCACGTCCCACGCCTCCTCCGGCCGGTGCAGCCTGATCACCCACTCGGACCGGGTGCGGGCGGACAGCGGGTCGGCCTCCTCGACCGTGTACGTCTCGTGGCACTCCTCGGTGTACTCCAGGCCGTCGGGGTGGATGTGGGTGCCGCCCCGGTGCGGTGTCGCCTCCAGGGTCCAGCGTCCGGCCGGCACGTCGCGGACGAGCAGCAGCCGCGACCGTGGCGCGTCGAGGGTCTGCGGGACGGCGACCGCCGGCGGCTGGGCGTGCTCGGGCTCCGCGAAGCCGACCGTCTCGCCCGTCGGTTCGCGGACCGGCAGGTCGAGCCGGGACCCCGCCGGGTCCAGCGTGAAGCCCGCCGGGCCGGGATGGGGCCAGACCCAGGGCCAGTACGCACACGACACGGCGAGCCGGATACGGTGCCCCGGCGCGAAGACGTGGCCGGCCGCGGCCAGGTCGAAGCTCACGTCCTCGGTGGCGCCGACGGGCCAGGGCACCGCCCGGTCCGGCCCCTCGCGGGCCGCGAGGTTCAGCGCGCCGCGGGTGACGAGCGTGGCGGCGCCGTCGGGGGCGATGTCGCAGAGCCGGGCCACCGCGACGCCGTCCGGGCCTTCGGCCGACAGCCGCAGCGTGACCCGGGGCCGGCCGAGGACGGCGACCGGGTCCTCGCCGACGGGGAACTCGAAGCACACCGACCGGGCGTCCTCC
The DNA here is from genome assembly GCF_025854275.1 of Streptomyces peucetius. Taxonomy (NCBI): domain Bacteria; kingdom Bacillati; phylum Actinomycetota; class Actinomycetes; order Kitasatosporales; family Streptomycetaceae; genus Streptomyces; species Streptomyces peucetius. The sequence goes on from NZ_CP107567.1 coordinate 4,612,107, forward strand.
TCCCGCTGGTCCGGCGGCAGGTCGGCCTCGTGCCCGGCGGGCCGGTAGCGGCCGGCGTCCACCCCCGTGTGCCGGGGGGAGCCGACGACGACCGGGCCGCCGCCCAGTGAGTGAGGGACGACGGTGACGTTCGGGGAGGGCCAGGCCGGCTCACCCGCCCAGCGGCCCTGTGCCGGCCCGGCCGCTTCGAGCCGGCAGCGCAGCAGCGGCTCGGACATCACCCCGGTGTCCCTGCCGTCCTTCAGCCACTGGTCCCACCAGCGCAGCGTCTCCTGCAGGAAGCCGATGGCCTGCCTGTGGCCTCCTCGCTCCGGCGCCCGGTCGGGGTACTGGTGCTGCCAGGGCCCGATCAGGCCCCGTACCCGGTCCGACGGCAGCCGCTCGACCAGTCTGAGGACCGTGTCCCGGCCCGGGTCGTGCAGACCGCTCACCGCCAGTACGGCCGCCGCCACCGCGGCGGTGTCGTCGCTGACCCCGGCGCTCAACCAGTACTCGTCGCGCAGCCGATGGCCGAGCCAGGTGTGGACGACGGGTCTCAGGGACTCCAGCCGCGCCAGCCACATGGCGAGCCACTCGTCGCCCGCGTGCAGCGGGTCCGGCGGCCGGGCCGCGAGGGCGAGCCGCTCGGCGGCTTTGGAGTGCAGCCCCTGCCCGGCGACGCATCCGCCGACATAGGGGCCGTCGTTGTCGTACGGGTCGTCCGTCGCGTCCACGACGACCACGGCCCGCAGCGGCCCCGGGGCGAGCGCCGCGATCCGCAGGGCGTTCCGGGCGCCCCGGCCGATCCCGAACATGCCGACCCGCCCGCTGCACCACGGACGGCGCGACAGCCACTCGATCACGGTGACGCCGTCGGCCAACTCGATCGCGTCGTACTCGCCGCCCGGGACGCCCTCGCTGTTCCCGTGGCCGCGGACGTCGACCCGTACGGAGGCATAGCCGTGGCCCGCGTACCAGGGGTGGCGCTCGCCGTCGCGCACCGCCGTCGCGTCGGTGAGCCGGTGCGGCGCGTACTCGAGCAGCGCGGGCACCGGCTCGTCGGTGACCGGCCGCCACACACGCGCGTGCAGCCGGGTGCCGTCCGGCAGCGGGACACGGACATCCGCGTGGACCGTCTCGTACGGGAAGTCGGTACGGATGCGCATTGCGGGACCTCGGCGGCGCGGGAGGGGGGGAGGGACAGGCACGGGCGGAGCGTGCTCCGACCGTACCGATCAAATGCCGCATTCTTTATCATTCATGCCGTTCTCGAACATATGGGCGCGGCGGGAAGGCGCTCATGGTGATCGAAAGGCGACCGGATACGCTGACTTGAGTGAATCCAGCGACACATCGACAATCCGTGTGATCGTCAGCAGACAGGAGATCTCCTCGTGACCGTCGTCGAGCCGTTCGGGCTGAGCGTGCGGGACCAGGCTCTTGAGGCCGATGTCCGGACCGGTTTGTCGGCCGTCGAGGCGGGCCTGCTCGATGCCACGAAGAGCGAGGTCCCCTTCATCACGGAGGCGGCGCAGCACCTGGTGCGCGCGGGCGGAAAGCGTTTCCGGCCGCTGCTGGTGATGCTCGCGGCGCAGTTCGGAGACCCGTACGCGCCGGGGATCGTGCCCTCCGCCGTGGTCGTCGAGCTCACTCATCTCGCGACGCTGTACCACGACGACGTCATGGACGAGGCGGACGTGCGGCGCGGTGTCCCCAGCGCCAACACCCGCTGGGACAACTCGGTGGCGGTGCTGACCGGCGACTTCCTGTTCGCCCGCGCCTCCCACATCCTGGCCGACCTCGGGCCGGAGGCCGTACGCATCCAGGCGAAGGCGTTCGAGCGGCTGGTGACCGGTCAGATCCTGGAGACCGCGGGTCCGCGCGACGGCCGCGACCCCGTGGACCACTACCTCGACGTCATGTCCGGCAAGACGGGCTCCCTCGTCGCCGTGTCCGTGCGCTTCGGCGCGATGATGTCCGGCGCCGACGACCGTGTCATCGACATCCTGACCCAGTACGGCGAGCGGCTCGGCGTCGCCTTCCAGCTCGCCGACGACGTGCTCGACATCGCGTCCGACTCGCACGAGTCGGGCAAGACCCCCGGCACCGATCTGCGCGAAGGCGTTCCGACCCTGCCCGTGCTGCGGCTGCGCGCCCTGGCAGAGGCCGAGGGCCGGCCGGACGACCTGGAGCTGGTGGCGCTCCTGGAGAGCGACCTGACCGACGACGTCCGGCACGCGGAGGCACTGCGCCGGCTGCGCGTCCACCCGGCGCTCGAGCAGGCCCGCAGGGACACCGTGCGCTACGCGCAGGAGGCGCGGGCGCTGCTCGCCCCACTGCCGGACTGCTCGGCCAAGGCCGCGCTGGAGGAGCTGTGCGACGCGGTGGTCCACCGCGCCGGCTGACGCGCCGGTCCCTTACGGGACGGGGGAGTTGCCGACGCCGCGTCTCATCCCAGAGAGGTACGTCAAGTTGCGCCCGCGGTCTGACGCTTCCGGACCGCTCATTTGGTCATATGGATGGCACCACCCCTGACAACCCCGGAGGTAGGGCACACCATGGCACCGAACGACAGCACACAGACCACCGAAGAGGCCAAGGACCTCGCAGCGGGGCCCCACAGGGCCGCCCGCTACCTCGTCCCGGTCGCGGTGGCCACAGTGGCGGCGGCGACCATCGGGCTCGTCCCGGCGCTCGCTGCCTCCGGTGACCCTGATCTGCCGAAGATCAGTGCTCAGGAACTCATCGAGAAGATGGCCGCGTCGGACACCGAGCAGTTCTCCGGCACGGTGAAGATCAGCACCGACCTCGGCCTGCCGTCGTTCGCCGGTCTCGCCGGCGCGGTCGGCGGTGAGGACGGCGAGGGCTCGTCGGCCGCCCCCGAGGACAAGCTGACGGAACTCGTCACCGGCACCCACACCCTGCGGGTCGCCGCCGACGGCCCCGACCGGCAGAAGGTGTCCATCCTCCAGGACTCCTCCGAGTACAGCCTCATCCACAACGGCGACGAGGTGTGGGGCTACGACAGCGCCTCGAACGAGGTCTACCACGCCACGGACGAGGGACAGGGCGAAGGCGGTGACGGCAAGGACGGCAGGGTCCCCGAGGACCTGCCGAAGGATCTCCCGACCACGCCCAAGGACCTCGCCGACGAGGTGCTGAAGGCCGCCGACGACACCACGTCCATCACCGTCGGCGGCACCTCCCAGGTCGCCGGCCGCGACGCGTACAAGCTGGTCGTCAAGCCGAAGCAGGCCGGCTCGACGATCGGCTCCGTCACCGTCGCGGTCGACGCGGAGCACGGCGTGCCGCTCAAGTTCACGCTCACGCCGAGCAGCGGCGGCAAGGCCGTGATCGACGCGGGCTTCACCAAGGTCGACTTCACCCGGCCGGCCGCCTCGACCTTCGACTTCACCCCGCCCAAGGGCGCCAAGGTGACGGAGGCCGACGAGACGGCGCACGGGAAGGCACCGGAGCGGGCGCCCGAGGAGTTCAAGGACCTCAAGGACCTCGGGGGCCTCGACGTGATCGGCGAGGGCTGGACGTCCATCGCCAAGATCGAGGGCCCGGGCGGCGCGGCGCCGGGCGGCCCGACGTCCGGCGAGGACGACGTCCCGGCTCAGGCCCAGCAGTTCCTCGACGCGCTCGGCGACAAGGTGGAAGGCAAGTTCGGCTCCGGCACGGTCTTCACGACGCGTCTGGTCAACGTCCTGATGACGGACGACGGCACGGTCTACGCCGGCGCCGTGACCAAGGACGCCCTGGTGAAGGCAGCGAACGAGGGCAAGTAGAACGGCCGGCGGCAGCCCGGGGCGCCGGCGAGTGAGCCGAAGGGGCGCGCGGGTGCCGAAAGGGAGAACGCGCGGAGGTCCCGAGGAACGAGGGACCGAGCACGATCGACCGTCGGCACTCGCACAAAGCGCCCCGGAGGCGAACCGAGCCCCAAAAAGGAGGGAGAGCCCGGTGACCGCCGTCATCGAGACCCACGGCCTCACCAAGCGCTACCGGGGCGGACAACCGGCCGTCGACCGGCTCGACCTCAGCGTGCCGCCCGGCAGCGTCTACGGGTTCCTCGGGCCGAACGGGTCGGGCAAGACGACCACCATCCGCATGCTGATGGGTCTCATCGAGCCCACCGCCGGCCGCGCCACCGTCCTCGGCCGCCCCATGCCCCGCTCCGCGGGCACCGTCCTCCCGCACGTGGGCGCGCTGATCGAGGGCCCGGCGCTGTACGGGTTCCTCAGCGGCCGGGACAACCTGCTGCGCTACGACGCGGCCGACCCCACCGCCGACCCCCGCACCCGCCGGGCCCGGGTCGCGGCCGCGCTGGACCGGGTGGGGCTCACCCAGGCGGCGGGCAAGAAGACCAAGGCGTACTCCCTCGGCATGAAGCAGCGCCTCGGCCTGGCCGCCGCGCTGCTGCAGCCGAGGAAGCTGCTGGTGCTGGACGAGCCGACGAACGGTCTCGACCCGCAGGGCATGCGCGAGATCCGCGCCCTGGTGAGGGAACTGGCCGCGGACGGCTCCACGGTCTTCCTCTCCTCCCATCTGCTGGACGAGATCGAGCAGGTGTGCACGCACGCCGCGGTCATGGCCCAGGGACGGCTGATCACCCAGGGCCCGGTCGCGGACCTCGCCGCCGGCGCCCGGGGCGGGCTCACCGTCCTCACCCCGGACGCGGCCGACGCGGCCCGGATCCTCAAGGAACAGGGCCTGGTCGGGGTGAGCCACGAAGGGGACCGGGTGACCGGCGAACCCCCGGCGGACGAGACGGACCTGGCCCGGCTCAACGCCGCCCTGGTCCACGGCGGAGTGCGGGTACGGGGCTTCGGCGTGGAACGCGCCTCGCTGGAGGACGCGTTCGTGGCGCTGACCGGGGAGGGCTTCGATGTCGCAGGCTGAGACGGCGGCGCCGGTCGCCCCGCGCACCCGCGGACCGCTGCGCTCGCTCGGACTGTTCCGCTCCGAGCTGACGCTGACCTTCCGCCGCTGGCGCACGCTCGCCCTGCTCGGCGTGCTGGCGGCCGTACCGGTCCTGATCGGTGTCGCCGTCAGGATCGAGACGAGCGGCGGCGGCACGGTCGGCGGCCCGGGCGAGGGCGGCACCGGGCCGGCCTTCGTCACCCAGATCACCAACAACGGACTGTTCCTGGTGTTCGCGGCCCTCGCCGCGACGCTGCCCGTCTTCCTGCCGATGGCGGTCGGTGTCGTCGCCGGGGACTCCGTCGCCGGCGAGGCGAACGCCGGCACACTGCGCTATCTGCTGGTCGCCCCGGCCGGACGGACCAGGCTGCTGCTGGCCAAGTTCACCGCCGTCTGCGCCTTCTGCCTGGTCGCGACCCTGGTCGTGGCCCTGTCGGCACTCGCCGTGGGGACGCTGTTCTTCCCGCTGGGCGATGTCACGACGATCTCCGGCGTCCCGGTGCCGTTCACGGAAGGGCTCTGGCGCGCCCTGCTGATCGCGGCGGTCGTCGCCGGGTCACTGGTGGGCCTGGCGGCCGTCGGACTGTTCGTGTCGACCCTCACGACCAGCGGCATCGCGGCGATGGCGACCACCGTGGGACTGCTGATCACCGTGCAGATCCTGGACACGATCCCGCAGTTGGACGCCGTCCACCCCTATCTCTTCCCGCACTACTGGCTGTCCTTCGCGGACCTGATGCGCGAGCCGCTCCTGTGGGACGAGGTCCTGCGGAACCTGGGCCTGCAGGCCGTGTACGCGGCGGTGTTCGGCTCTGCGGCCTGGGCCCGCTTCACCACGAAGGACATCACCGCGTAGGGCGTCGGGCCCGAGGAGGGGCCGCATGCGCGCGCAAGGGTGCCCGCGCATGCGGTGCCCGGTGCCGGCTCGCGACGTCAGCCCACGAAATCCAGCGGTAGGGTCCGGTACCCCTTGACCTCCTCAGGGACCTGGAGGCTCTGCACGCGGGCGGACGCCACCAACGAGTTCAGCAGGCTGCTCATGGCCTCGGACAGCGCCGCCCCGGTGTGCTCCCCGTTGTCCTCCGCGATGTAGGCCGCCGCCGTGGCGATGGTGCTCAGCACCGCCTCGCTCGCATCGCCGAAGCCGTACGTGATGATGTTCGGCCGGGGCTTCCAGGAACGGTCCTGCAGCGCGTCGAGGTCACGCTTCCAGGCACCCCGGGGCTCGTCGGTCGGAATGCCGTCGGTCAGCAGGAACACCACGGGGCGCAGCACTTCGGTGCCGGCCTCGGACAGAGTCCTGACATCCTCCGTGATCCGGGCGCGTACGAGTTCGAGCATCGGGCCGACGTTGGTCAAGCCCTCGCAGGAGACCGTGGGCAGGGTCTCCAGGGTCTCGATGTCCGTCATCGCGGTCACGACGTGCGGCTGGGTGTTGAAGGAGATCACCGACAGGTGGATGAACTCCGACAGCTGCGGACTGGTGTAGAGGGTGTCGTAGATCTTCAGCAGGGTTGCGTTGAGCAGTTGCTCGTGGCGCTTCATCGACCCCGATGTGTCCAGTACCAGATAGGTCGGAAGCCCCTTCGCCTTGAAACCGGTCGACGAGGCCTCCGGGCCGTACTCGCTCATGGTGTCTCCGTAAGTTGTCAGGCGGCCTGGGATCAGACCCAGCCGAGGACGAAGTGGGTGATGCAGTACAAGGCGGCGATCAGGGCCGCCAGGGCCGCGAGGACCTTCGATGCGGACACGCCCTTGCCGGGTCGCGTGCGCCGGGCAGGCGTCGGCCGTGCGGCGGCCGCCGCCGCACGGGAGCGCGGCGCGCCGGGGCGGGCCGCTGCCCGGGACAGGCCGCGCCCCGGCGTGATGGCGGATCGCCGAACCGTCGTGGCCGTCGGTTCGGGTTCCGGAGCCGGCGGCGCGGGCGACGCCGGCGGTGCGGGTGGTCGTGGGGCACTCCGGCCCGGCGCCGTTGTGCGTGCGGCGAGCCGGCCCCGGAGATCGACCTTTCCCGTTACATTGGCGGCTCCGCCACCGGCCGTGTCGGAGCCGGACGCGGGCTTGCGGGCCGCCTTGGTCGGCCCGACCTTGATCCCGCCGGTGACATTGCTCGACGGGGCTCGCGGGGAGGGCGCGGGCGTGCCCGGGTGCGCGGCGGTGGTGTCGCGGGTCCGGCGAAGCGCCGCGAGCAACTGTTCCGGGTCCGGCCGGTCGGTTTCGCGGGTGGCCTTCAGGGCTTCTCCGAGCGCGTCCGTGAACGCGTCGGAACCTGTGGTGGCAACCAGCTCGCGGTGCGCGGCCAAGGGGTCCTGCCGGACAGCGGTGAGGCAGCGTACCGCCATCACGGCGAGCTTGTAGCGGTCGCTGTGGACGGTCAGCCGCCGAGACCGGTCCGGGAACAGCGGGTCCTGCCAGCCGTACGACTCGACCCAGTCCCTGGTGCCGATGCCACAGGAATCCATGTCGATGACGAAGACCTGGCCGGTGCGGTGGTTCCAGAGCGTGTTGCGGTACGACCAGTCCGCGTACACGAGGTCGTGGCGCGCGAACAGCGCACCGGCTTCCAGAAGTTCGCGCACCGCCCGGATGCGCACGCCGGTGTCGGGCGGCCGGAGCCCGGCAGCCTCGCACTTGGCCGGGGCGGAGGCCAGCCAGTCCAGCTCGAGTGGTGCCGAGTCCTGTCGGCCGGACGGCGCCTTGAGCCGGGCGTAGAACGGGTCCGGTGCCTTCGCCATCACCACGCCGACGAGGTCGGGGCCGTCGTGGATGCGCGTCGTGGGCCAGGAAAGGGAACGGTCGACCAACGCCTGGTCGTCCTGTGACATAACGGTCGGCAGATAGACGAGGCGCTGCAGATCCGAGGAACGCTCCGCTCCGGCTGGCTGCTTGTAGATCTTGGCGAGCCAGCCGGGGTGGCCCGCGATCTCGTAGACCAGCCGGGACTCGCCGTTGTCCCGGGCGATCACCGTGTCCTGCGGGACATCGCCGATCTCCACCCGGGAACGGAATGGGCTGTCGGACCAGGTCCTCACGCGGGTCGCCCCCTGTCCCCGCACCAGACCACGACGGCCGTACGGTCGTCGTGCATCTGGACCTGATCGAAACCGACCTGACCCAGGAACGTCCCGAGAGCCGGCGGGCGGGCCCACCGTTCGGCGAACCAGCGCCGCGCCTCGGGTCCGGCTGCCAGGGCGTCGCCGACTCCGTCGGTTGTCACCGCCAGCGCGCAGTCGGCCTCGAGTTCTGCGATCCCCCACGAGACACCGTCGGGGCGGTGCGGCAGGTAGTCGGAGACGGCCGACGGGTCGAACCCGCCCTTCTCCTCGCCGATGAGCCGCTCCCATCGGCCCTGGCACAGCCGCCAGGCACTCACATCGGCGATCGCGGCGAGCCACACCCTGCGCCGGCCGTTCTCGTGCGGCAGCGCGGGCACCACCGCGGCGACGGCGACGGCCCGCACCTGGTCGGCGTCCCAGTTGCGCTGGCCGGCCACCGCGTCCATCTGCCCGGCAGCGGCGAGGAACGCCTCGCGGTGGTCGAGCCGCTCCAGCGGGGTTCCGGAGTCCAGTGCCGTACGCAGTGAGTTGACCAGCGCCGACACGGCCACTTGCGCGCCGACGTCCGAGTGCGCGCTGTCCGACATGCCGTCCGCCACGGCGATCACCAGGTGGTGACCGGCCCGGTCCCTGCCGATGCGGTAGGCGTCCTGTCGCGGTTTCCCCTGCCCCCGGTGGCCGGGGCCGATCACGGACCCGGCCCTGACCACGAGCCCGCCGAGCACGGCCTCGTCCGCCGCCAGCCCGTGCGGGGCCGGTTCGGCGGGCAGCAGCCATGGCGCCCGGGAAGCCCGGGAGGACTTCAGCAGCACGGGTGGGCCGTCATCCTCCGGAGCGACGGACAGGGGCGGCCCGTCGGGTGCCGGCTGCTCGCCGGCCGGCCCGCCGGGCGACAGCTGCCGCGGTGCGGCGCCGTGCCGGGCGCCCGGCCCCTCGGTGTGCCGAACGGCACCGAGCGGGGCGGACCCGTGCGCGACGGGGTGCAGGTCCGGCGGTTCGTACGGGACGGGCACACGTTGGGCACCCTCCTCTCCGTACCGGTCGGTGGCCTCGCCCTGAGGTCCGACTCGTGGAGCGGCAGGACCGGAGCCGTCTCCGTGCCGGTCGTTCTGCCCGGGTGGCCGGGGCGGGCCTGGTGCCCGGGCCTCGCCCCGCCAGTGCTCCTGGAGCTTTTCCGGCACATCCGGGCGCAGATGCCGCCAGCAGAATCCCGTCACCGCACCGGTGGTCAGGGCTGTGACGCCGAGACCTTTCCATCCGAACAAGAGGCTCCCCCCCGAAAGGAACAGAGTGCTCACCACGACGAAGGTCAGCGTCAGCCGCCGACGGCGGGAAAGGCGGCCCGTGCCCGGACGGGCGCCACCGTCCGTCGGCTCCCACGGCGGATCCGTGGCGCGGTGCTGGCCCTGATGCGACCTCACGAGGCCGCCCCCGGCCCGCTCTGCCCGCCACCCCGGCCGCTGCGGCGACGCCCGACCAGGGTCGCTCCGGTGACGTTGGCGGAGCCGCCGCTCGCGGCCGCACCCCCGCCGGAGCCGTCGCCCGGCGGGGACGGTTTCGTCGAGGACCCCGGTGAACTCGCCGCACCGCCCTGCACGGGAGCGTTCTGCTCGGTACCGGCCGCCCCGTCCGGACCGGCCGTCGCCGGTGTCACCTGCGTCGGCACCGCGGGCGGTTCACCCGCAGGAGATGCCGAGCCGGGGCGGCGGCGGGGGCGGGGCGGCGGCGTCGCGCCGGTCGGCGGGACCACCATGCCCGCCACAACGGCGGGCTGTGTGGGCTGCGCCGCCTGCACCGCCGGGCCTGTTCCGGCCGAAGGCCCTGTCTGCACAGTCGTTACGGGCCCCGCACCCGGCGGGAGCTGGGCGGCGGGTGCGGGGGACGTCCCCGCGGCCGGAGCGGGCAGCGTGGCGGTGCCGCCGGTCCCGTGACCGAAGAGCTGTGTCGGCCGCTGCATCTCGTGCCAAAGATGCTGCGCCTCCGCCGGCTGGATCATGCCTGCTCCGACCAGGTCCCGCAGCATCTGGGCCTTCTGCTCGACCGCCACGTCGTGCCGGTTGCCGAGTTCCGACATGATCTCGTGCAGCTTCGAAGGGTCCTGTGCGATCAGGTGCAGCAGCAGCCCGCCTTCGCCGCGGGCCGCCGACAGCAGCACCTCCTCGCGCTTGGCCTGGAGCTCGGCCTCCACGCTCTGCGTGGTGAGCGCGACATCGCGTTCGGCCACGGCGATCTGGGTGTCGAACTCCCTCTGCTTGAGTGCCCGGAGATGCTCCGAGGCGTGGCTGTCGAGATAGACCCGGACGACGAGCGTGTCCACGGTGAGCCCGACCGGCAGCCGATGTGACCGGTCGCACACGGAGGTACGGACGTAGTCGGCGAACTCCTGGAGCCGTTCGATGCCGTACGCGGCGGCGTGCGGCCACAGCAGGTCCCGCATGGCGACACACACGGCGGAGTGTCCCTCGGCAACCGACCGGATGCCCCGGCGGATCACCTCCGCGGCGTCGGTGACCCGCCACCGGGCCTCGAACGAGGCCTGGAAGGGAAATCCGCCGGTGCCGCTGGGCAGCTGCTCCGACCAGCCGACCGTACGGTCCACGAGGTCGACCTCGTAACGGAACCGATAGCGGAGCGACCCGAACGCAGTCGGCTTGCGGGGCAGTTCGACGAGAGCACCGTCCTCGGTGCTGAACAGCAGGGCCTGGCCAGGGCGCACGGGGCCGCCGCGGTCGCCCATGCTCACCGGCGTCGGTCCGGTGAAGAGTTGTTGCTCGGGGGTTCGGGGTTCGGTCACGGCGTGCCGCTCCTTCCGTCGAGATGGGTGAGGACGTGGTGTCCGGACCGCGGCGCGCCGCGACCCTCGGTGCCGCTGACCCAGGACGCGGCCAGATGGCGAACGATCAATTCCGTCCGCCGATCGGTGGCGGTGACTTGGAGCAGGGCAGCCAGGGCGGCACGCCCACGGGCGTCGGGCTCGACAAGGACCGCCCAGTCGGTGAGCACCTCGTGTGCGACGGTGTAGCTGACAGCCGAATTGACCGTCTGGCGCCACAGCGACGCGATCTCCGCGCGCTGCGTCCCGTCCCGCTCGGTGGCGGTGAGGAGGGCCGGCCAGAGCCGTGGCTCGGTGGCGGTCCCGCCGGTGTCGTACGGGCCGGTTCGTGCCTCCGGCGAGTCGATCAGGTCACCGGCCGCGTAGAGAAAGGCCAGTTCACCCACTGCCCTGCGCAGGGTGCCGTGCATGCCGGTGACGGCCCACTGGTCGAGCAGGTCGAGGGCGTCCGACCGGTAGCGGCCGCCATCCAGGGCCATGTACTCGGTGAGGCTGCGGCACAGCGCCTCGACGACGGGGACCTCTTCGATTCCGGCGAGGTGGTGCAGCCAGGCCCATGCCTGCTCGTCGCCGTCGTGCTCGAAGACCACCCGCCAGGCACGCGCGGCCGTGGCCTGCAGTTGCGCCGACGCGGTGCCGGCGGACCAGGCGACCACCAGGTTGTAGGCGGCGGCGGCGTGCCCCGACTCCTTCGCGGCGACGCCCAGGGCGATCGCGGCGGCGTCACGCAGCTCGGCGTCCTTGTCGCCGGCCCACGGCTGCAGGATCCGGGCCCGTACCGTCTCGAAGCCGTGCCGCGCCAGCACACCCGCGGCGACGGCGGCCCGTACCCCGACGGTGGGGAGCACGCCGGCCGCCGAGTCGCGCAGCCAGCCGGGCAGTGCCTCGCGGATCTCGTCGTACTCGCTCCAGATGTGTTCGAGTACCTTCACGGCGAGGCCGGGGTCCCGGAAGCGGACGACCTTGCCGCGTGCGCCACCGTGCCGGGTGGCGACCTCGGAGTCGACCAGGGTGCCGTGGACGGCGTCGAGCCGGGCGGTCCTGGTGCCGATGAGCTTGACGCCCCTTGCCCGTACGGGATTGTCGGGGCTCTCCGCGACCTGCAGTCGTTCCTCCAGGTCGCGGGCGAGGCCGGCGACGATCTCGTACGCCTCGCCGCCGAACACCGCGATTCCGATGGCGAGGCACTGCTGGGGCAGGTCCTCCATGTTCTGCAGCCAGTGGGCGACGGCCCGTTCACCCTGCAATGCCTTGCGTTCACGTGCCTGGGCGGCGACCCGGTCGTCCGTGACGGCACCGGCGGCCTCGGCGAGGGCACGGCCCAGGTCGGCCGCGGTGCCCGCCCCGCCTCCGTCGAGCTCTTCCCGCAGCAGCTCGCGTACGTCCCGCCGGGCCAGCAGCCGGCGGCTGCGCGCCGCGGCGGCAACACCGAGCCGCCAGCCCATGTGGGCCGCGACGATCTGCTCGCTTGCGGATGATCCGGGAACCTCTACGACGTGCTGCCGTACGCGGGGATCGGCGAACTGGACGCCGACCGTGGCGGTGAGAACCAGTCGGCAGTCGCATGCACGCAGCTCGGCGTCCAGCCGGCTCAGTTCGAACGGGGTCAGTGCGTCAGCGGCGCGCTGGGTGAGGCCGGCGAGTACGTAGCCGGCGCCACGCCGCAGATCGGCTTTCTCGATCCGGGCGAGATCGGCGGCGGGGTCGAGCAGATGGAGCGTGCGATGACCGGCCCGGTGGAGGCCGGCGCGAGCCGTGGCCTCCTTGCCCGTGCCCGGCCGCCCTCTGAGGACGGTGACGGTGCGGGCCTGTATCTCCCGGACCAGGGACTCGAAACCGTCCGGCGCCACGAACGCCTCTCGCACCTCGTCCAGCTCCTCGGCCGTCAGCCGGTAGGAGCGCAGCCCCGTGGTGCCGGGAGCCATGTTGAAGACATAGCTGTCGCCGCCGAAGACCTGGTCGGCCGAGACGCGCAGGCCGCTGACGGCGTCGCGCTCGACGTCGAGGCGCTCCCCGGAGGCGCCGCGCACACCGCGCAGGGCCGACATGCCCTCGCGCAGGCCCTGCCGGGGGTCGGGTGCGACGTGCCCGTCGGGGGCGGGCTCGGCTGCGGGGCCCGGAGCAGCGCCTTGCGGTTCCTCGGCCATCAGGCACCTGCCTTCGGCCTGCGGTCGGGGTCCTCGGGGTCGTCCGGTTCGGCGCTCCAGCGAAAGTGCTGCGTACCGTGCACCACCTGGTCACCGGCGAAGACCTGCCCGACGCGGTCGAACACGGCGCCTGCGAAGGGCCCGGAACCGTCAGCGCCCGAACGGTTCGGGGCAGTATCCGGGCCGGGTGCCGTCCGACCGGCCGCCACCGGACCCGGTGCCGCACGACCGGAGGGGGCCGCCGGCCCGGCGGGCGGCGCGGTCTCCGCCTCCGTCAGACCAGGCGGGGCGTCGTATCCGGGCACCCGGATCCAGGCGGACGCCCCTTGAATTTCCTTGGCGTCGAAGGGGACGCGGCGGAACGTCTCGCTCGCCACCGAGGGATCGTCGTGCCGGACGATCTGGCGGTGCCAGTCCGCGGAGACAGCTAGCGCGAGCCCGGCACGGGTACCGGAGGCGAGTGCTGTGCGGAGCGGGGCGATGTCCACCAGACGGCATGCGGTGTTGAGTTCCTCGCCCGCCCATCCGCGACCGTCCCCTGCGACGTCGCCCTGGTGCAGCGCGACTCGCAGCCGGAGGGCACCTTCCTCGCTGCTGGTCCTGGCGTGCTCCCTCAGCCGGTGGTTGAGGACCTCGACGAATCGTCCGGTGAGATCGGTTCGGTCGACAGTGCCCGGAAGGAGCCAGAAAAAGCCATCTCCGCGGTCGGAGGGCCGAGGCGTGCTGCGGTGATCGACACCCGCTTCTGTGAACGCCGATTCGGTGAGTGTGTAGAGCCTTTCCCGCAGCCAGAGTTGCAGAGGATTGGCACGGCTGCCGAATTCCGCAATGTCGACGACGAGTATGGAGTAGTACTGGGATTTGGGTCTCAATTGGATTCGTCCTTCCGCGCGGTGCGACGTCGTGGACCACCGTCCCCGTGGCCGGTGGTCCACGGCGTCCGATGTCATGGGTATCCGGGGGCCGGGATCCGCACCGCGTCAGATGACGCGTTCGGCGGCGAGAACGGGGTCCGGGGTCACTCCTCGGCCCAGCGCCGTACGCCGGTGAGGTCGAGGACGCACGTACGGCCACGCCTGGTGGTGACCAGTCCGGCTGCGTGCATCGCACGCAACGAACGCACCACGGACTCGCGCGACACACCTGCGGCGCCCGCGAGTTCCTGTTGGTTCATCCGCACCTCGAGCGCGCCGGCCGGTTCGTCGACGGCCACGCCGTGCCGTACGGCGGTGTCCAGCAGGACACGGGCGAGCATGGAGCGGGAGGACCGGGCGCCCTGTTCCGTACGCAGGCTGTCCGAGTCCCTGAGCCGGGCCACTACGCTGCGCAGGACAGCCAAAGTGAGCGTTGCGTGATGCTCGAGAAGGCGGAGGAACGCCTCACCGCCGACGACCACCCCCGAGAGGTGCTCGAGAGCGGTCACCGTCGCGGAGCGCTCCGTGCTGTCGAGACAGGAGAGTTCGCCGACGAGTTCACCGGGGCCCCGCAGAGCGAGCACGCTGGTGTAGCCGTTGTCGGACTCGGCGGTGACCTTGGCGAGTCCGCTCAGTATGAGGACGATGTGGTCCGGCCGGCCGCCCTCGCGCATCAGGGAGTCGCCGCGCTCCCAGGTGCGGAGCCGGCCGGCGCTGCGGAAGAGCAGCAGTTCGTCGGGGGTGAAGGGCTCGTACGCCGCATGGCGGTCATTCGCAGATTTCTCCCCTGGCACGAAAGGCCTCCCCCGTAACCCTTGTCCGCGGCCGAATCAGTCTATGCGGCAGGTGAGTTGCTGTGTGTCGAATGCGGCAGACGGTCTCGTCGGGAGCGGGATAGAACCGGAGAAGAAGCAGTGGCGCCACCATGGAGGAACGCATGTCCGATTCCTTAGCGCATTCTTCGCCCATACGATCGAATACTGCGGACGGGGTGCCTCCCGCCCCTTCGCAACACGGTGCGCGTGTGCCGGACGGGGCCGACCGGTACGGCCAGGAGACAGCGTGGCGCATTCATGCTGCCCTCCTCGACTGGACGGGAAAGGTCGATGGCAAGGCCGCTTTCGCCTTGACCGTCGAATCCGCGGCTCTCGCGCTGGCGGCCGCCCTCCACTCCGGAGCACGCCCGTCGCCCGGTGACCTGCCGACCGGCCTCTCGGCCCTTCTGGCAGTGGGGGCAACGCTGTTGGGGGCCGCCGCACTGCTTGCCGTTCTCGCGGTCGTGCCCCGCATGAGGGTCGACCGGGCCGCCCGCCATCCCACCCCTGATTTCATCTACTTCGGTCATATTCGCGTGCTGGAGCCGGAGGAGTTGGCGCGGGTGCTGCGTACCGCCGACCCGCTGCCGGCGCTCAGCCGGCAGCTGGTCACGATGTCCAGGATCGCCTGGTACAAGCATCGTTGCACCCAGGCGTCCCTGGTGCTGGCCGCAGTCGGGCTGGTGGCGGTCGCACTCGTAGGGGCGGTCGTCTGACATCGCAAAGCCCGCCGTCGGCTCCCTCCGGGAACCGACGGCGGGGCGGGGAGCACGCCTAGAAGGTCAGCCTCCAGCTGTCGATGTAGCCCGTGTCGTAGCGCGCCACGTCCTGGACGCGCAGCTTCCAGGCGCCGTTCGCCGGCTCGGCCGAGGCGTCCACCGTGTAGGTGGTGATCACGTTGTCCGCGGAGTCGCTTCCGCTCGAGTTCTTCAGCCGGTACGCGGTGCCGTCCGGGGCCACCAGGTCCACGACGAGGTCGCCGCGCCAGGTGTGCTTGATGTCCACGCCGACCTTGAGCGCGGCGGGCGCGTTGCCGCTGCGGCCGGAGACCGTCACCGTGGAGGTGACGGCGGCCCCGGCGTCGGGGATCGCGACGTCGGTGGTGTTCTCGTAGAGCTCGCCGGGCGGTTCGGTCGTGCCCGCGGACAGCGTCCATATCGCGTGGGCGACGGCGTCGCTGTTGCGGTCCAGGGCGGTGTCGTTGATGTTCGACGTGGTGTCGCACGACGAGTGGTAGCAGCGGTCGAACGCCTGGCCTGCCGTGCCGCCCCACTTCTGGGCCTGGGCGCTGGTCTTCGTACGACTGGCGCCGGTGAAAAGACCGCCGACCGGTATGCCGGCGTTCTTGAACGACGCGTGGTCGGAGCGGCCGTCGCCCTCGGTCTCGATCTCGGTGGGGACACCGAGCCCGGAGAAGTAGTTCTTGAAGGTCTGCTCGATCACCGGGTCGTCGTCGTAGACGAAGTAACCCGGGTTGGGCGAGCCGATCATGTCGAAGTTCAGATAGCCGGCGATCCGCGAACGCTCCGTGGAGGAGAGGTTGTTGACGTAGTACTTCGAGCCGACCAGACCGAGTTCCTCCGCGCCCCACCAGCCGAAGCGCAGATGCTTCGCGGGCTGCAACTGGGCGCGGGAGACGGCGAGTGCCGCCTCCAGTACGGCCGCGGAGCCCGAGCCGTTGTCGTTGATGCCGGCGCCGGAGCTCACCGAGTCGAGGTGGGCGCCGGCCATCACCGTCTGGTTCACGTCGCCGCCCGGCCAGTCGGCTGTCAGGTTGTAGCCGGTGGTGCCGTTGTAGGTGAACTGCTGTACGGAGGTGGTGAATCCGGCCGCGTCCAGCTCGGCCTTCACGTAGTCGATCGAGGCCTTGTAGCCGGGACGGCCGTGGGCGCGGTTGCCGCCGTTGGAGCCGGCGATGGACTGGAACCGGTCGAGGTGGGCCTTGACGTTGGCGAGCGGTATGTCGGGTGCGGCGAGCGCGGACGCCGGCGCCGGTGGCGCTCCGGCCGGGGCGGCCGACGCCGCGGGCGCGGCGGTCGCGAGCAGCCCGGCCAGGGCGAGCGCGGCGACCGCGGGGACACGTCTGGGAACGGAGAGTTTCATGTGGGGGCTCCGGATTCCGTACGGGGACAGGACGGAACGTGCGTGAACGCCCCGGGACGGCTGATCCCGGGGCGCTGGAGCTGAAAGTCGAACGTGACGCGTGTGCGCGTGCGTTGTGCGTGCTGATGTTCGAGGACGGCCTGATGTGGCGTCAAGGGCGGAAATCGGTCACGGGCGTTCGTATTGCGGATGCCTACTGCACGCAGAACTCATTGCCCTCCGGGTCGGTCATCACGACCCATTGGCCACCCTGCTCGCTCACCTGCCGCAGCTGCGAGGCCCCCAGCCCCTCCAGCCTGGCGGTCTCGGCGTCCCGCTGTCCCGGTTCGGCGTGCAGGTCGATGTGGAGCCGGTTCTTCACCGTCTTCGGCTCCGGCACCTGTTGGAAGAGCAGCCTGCGTCCGAGCCCCATGCCGCTCAGCTCGTCGTGGGGGTCGTCCGGATGCCGGACCCCGGCCAGATCGCGCCACGCCCGTCGGCCGTGCGACTCGACCGTGGCCTCGCCCTGCACCGTACCTTGGGCGAGGAGCTGCTCGATGAGAGGACTGTGGTCCTCGACGACGTAGCCGAGTGCCGCTGCCCAGAAGTCGGCCTGGGCGTGCGGATCAGTGGCGTCGATCACGAGCTTCCAGTGCATCGTCATGGAAACCACTTATACTGGTTACGTGACGAAGAGCGCAACGGACACGCCCGGCCTGCTGCTGGAACCGCCTTCGGGCGGCTCCTTCCGCTTCGACCCCGGCGCCCTGTGCCTGGAGCTGCTGACCACCGGAGGCCCCGGACGGTTGGCCGCGTACGAGGTGTTGCACGACCCCGCCGCACTGCTGCGGTGGGTGGCGGACAGTCGGCTGTCCGCGGGCCTGCAACTGGACGCGGACGACGCGGGCGTGGCCGGAGCCCGGGTGTTGCGCCACGCCCTGTGGCGCATGGCCGCGGCCAGGGCGCACGGCGGCGACACGGACCCGGCCGACGTGGCCGTGGTCAACGAGGCGGCGGCGGCGCCGCCGCTGGCGGCCCGTATCGGCGCGGACGGATCCAGGCAGTGGGCGCCGGGCGGCGCCACGGTGACTCAACTGCTCTCGACCGTGGCCCGGGATGCCGTGGACCTCTTCACCGGACCTCACGCGCACCGCATCCGCGAATGCGGCTCACACGACTGCGGACTGCTCTTCGTCGACACCTCGCGTCCCGGCCGCCGCCGCTGGTGCTCGATGGAGCGGTGCGGCAACCGCAACAAGGTGCGGGCGCACCGCGCCCGCCTCCCGGGCGGCGAAGGCGGCGAAGGCGGCGAAGGATGACCGGTTCGAGGAGGCCGGTGACCACCCGGCCAACCGGACCGGTTTGCGACAGATGTCACGTCTTCGGGGCACTCTTCCGCACTTACGGTGTAGGGATGGACGCACTGCCCCACAGCGGGCCGCCCGGCTGCCCGCTGGTCGGCGTGGCCGCCACGTACATGCCCCGGCTCTCGGAGTTCTCCTTCGAGCCGGGGCTTGTCGCGGCCGTCGACCAGCACGCGGCGGCCGTGCGCGACGCTCTCGTACCGCTGGTGCCCGCTCCGCGCCGCCCCGGCCGGGCTCCCCGCCAGGAGCCGTACGGCATGGTGCGGCGCGAGGATCTCGCGGACTATGTGCTGGGGTTCACCGACTGGCTGTCGGAGACCGACTGGACGGAACCGGTCGGCCACGACTTCGCGACGCTGCGGCTCACCGCCGTCTGCTGGCTGATCCGCGAGCACGATCTGCTCGCCGACTGACGCCTCTGCGCAGCGCGCCAGGCCTCACATGGGGTCGCGGCCGTTGCCCAGCGGCGGGCCCTCGTCCCGCCCCCAGCCCTCGTCCCGCCCCCGACCCGTGTCGCGTCCGCGGCCCATGTCGTGGCTGCCCATGTCGCGGCCCTGCTGCCCGCCTCGGCCCGTGTCCGGCCTGGTGGCCTGGCGCTCGGTCGCGGGCTGACCGGCGGCGGCGTCCGCACGGCCGCGCTGATAGGCGGAGCCGGTGTCCTTGGCACGGCCCGTCTCGGCCTCCGCCGTCGCGAGCCAGCGCTCCCACCGCTGCCGCATCGGCCCGATGAGGCCGCCGCCGACGCCGACGATCAGGATTCCGGCCATGGCGGCGAGTACCGCCCAGAGCACGGGACCGGTGACGGAGGTCGCGATCTGAGCCTGGCTGAGCGCGGCGATCGCGCCGAGCGCCACGATGAAGCCCCAGGCGATCGTGCCCAGCGTCCGGCCGTAGGACGTCCCGGCGAGAGCGCCCTGGATGATGTCGCGCACCGCGCGTGCGATGGCCATGGCCACGACGACGATGACACAGGCGACGATCGCCTTCGGGATCCACGAGACGGCCCCGTTGATCATGTTGCTGACCGGGTTGGGGCCGAACACCCCGAAGGCCAGTTGCAGGGCGATCAGCAGGATCGCGTAGTAGAGGATCTTGCTGATGATCCCGGTGGCGTCGTACTGCGAGTTTCTGAGGGTGTTCGAGATGCCACTGCGTTCCGACACCCGCTCGAAGCCGACCTTGCGCAGGAGCTTGTCGGCGACCTTGGCTATCGCCTTGGCGATGAACCAGCCGATGACCAGGATCGCCAGAAATGCGATGAACTTGGGGATGAACCTGGCCACGGCGGACCACGCGTCGCTGAAGCCTTGACCGAAGTCGACCGATAGCGCGAGGGGTTGCTGCATGAGGCACTCACTTCGCTCTGTGGACCACCTCGGACCGGGGGACCGGGGCCTGGACTTCCGGTGGTAACACCGGTCGACGAGCCCCGGCCTGCCCCGAGGGGCGGAGCTGGGCCGTACGGGTGGTTATTCGCGCCGGACGGGCGTGTCGAGCCCCGGAACGGCCCGGCGGCATGGTGAGCCTCGCGCACGCGGGACGGAGGCTCCTCGGCGGTACCGCGCGCCGTGCCGCCGCGCTGCAGCCGGGGCGTCTCCCGGCAGGGCGCCGTGCCGGGGGAGCGCTTGCGGGGGACGTGTCTCGGCCGTCGAGGAGCGATTGAGGGGCGGGCGGACCGGCGGTCGTACGGGGGACGGGAGTACCGGCGTCAGTGCGGGGGTGGGGCTGCCGCCGGCCGTAGGAGGGAGGGGCCGGTGTGCGGCACGGGTTCGGGCTGGGCGGGTTCGTGCCTGGCGTGCAGGTCGGCATGGGAGCCGGGCTGGGCCGGGTTCGCGCCCGGCGTCCGCGGTCGGGCCGTCGGGTCGGCTCTGCGGTCCGGCCCGGTCGCGGGCCGGACTCGCGGCCGGCGTGGTCGTCAGGCCGTCGGCCCGGCCTCCTGCCCGGTGCGCAATGTGCCCGCGACCGGCTCCGTCGCGACGGTCCCCGTCTGCGCCACGGGCCCGGTCTGCGACGCCGCCGCGGCCGCGGCCGGGTGTGCGCCCGAGGCCGTCGCCAGGGCCGCCAGTCGCAGGGCATCAGCCTTGTTGCGGCGCGCCGTGCGCAGTGCGTCCCAGGTCAGACAGGTCAGCGCCAGCCACACCAGCGCGAAGCCCGCCCACCGTTCCGCGGGCATCGCCTCGTGGAAGTAGAGGATGCCGAGCAGGAACTGGAACACCGGGGCCAGGTACTGCAGCAGCCCCAGCGTGGAGAGCGGCACCCGTATCGCCGCCGCGCCGAAGCAGACCAGCGGCACGGCCGTCACCAGGCCGGTCGCGGCGAGCAGTGCCGCGTGTCCGGCCCCGTGCGCGCCGAACGTGCCGGTGCCGTCCGAGCCCAGCCAGACCAGGAACGCCAGCGCGGGGAGGAACTGGATGGCGGTCTCGGCGGCCAGCGACTCCAGGCCGCCGATGTTGACCTTCTTCTTCACCAGCCCGTACGTGGCGAACGAGAACGCGAGCGTCAGCGAGATCCACGGCGGCTGCCCGTAGCCGATGGCCAGCACCAGAACCGCGGCGAAGCCGATGCCGACGGCCGCCCACTGCGCCGGGCGGAGCCGTTCCTTCAGGAGCAGCACGCCCATCGCGATGGTGACCAGCGGATTGATGAAGTAGCCGAGTGACGCCTCGACGACGTGGCCCGAGTTCACGGACCAGATGTAGACGCCCCAGTTGACGGTGATCACCGTGGCGGCGAGGGCGACGAGACCCAGCTTGCCTGGCTGGCGTACCAATTCACGCACCCAGCCCCAGCGCCTGAGCGCCAGGAGTGCGACGGCCACGATCGCCAGGGACCAGACCATCCGGTGGGCGAGGATCTCGACGGCACCGGACGGCTTGAGCAGCGGCCAGAAAAGAGGGACCAGACCCCACATTCCGTAGGCACCGATCCCGTACAGCAACCCGGCCCGCTGTTCCTTCTCCGACTTCACTGACCCTCCTGCCCCTGCGCGCGCGTCCCCTCAAGGTACGCCCGGCACGGGCCCGGTGTCATGCCCGTTTCGCCATACGGTCATGACGGATCATGGACGGCCCCGGACAGCGGTGAGGGGAGGCCGGAGCCTCCCCTCACCGCGTGCGCCACGGGTCTCAGCCGACGACCGTCCAGGTGTCGTTGCCGGCGAGCAGCGCGGCGAGATCCCCCTTGCCGTCCCGCTCGACCGCCGTATCGAGCTGGTCGGCCATGAGCGTGTCGTAGACGGGGCGCTCGACGCTGCGCAGCACACCGATGGGGGTGTGGTGCAGGGTGTCGGCGTCGGCCAGCCGGGAGAGCGCGAAGGCCGTGGTCGGGGACGTGGAGTGCGCGTCGTGGACCAGGACGCGCGATTCGTTGTCCGCAGTGACCTCGACGACCTCGAGGTCACCGGTGGACGGGTCGCGCACGACGCCCTTCTCGCCCTGTGCGCCGAAGCGGATCGGCTGCCCGTGCTCGAGCCGGATGACGGCCTCCTGCGCCTTGTCCTTGTCCTTGAGGACCTCGAAGGCGCCGTCGTTGAAGATGTTGCAGTTCTGGTAGATCTCCACGAGCGCCGTGCCCGCGTGGTCGGCGGCCTGGCGCAGCACCTCGGTGAGGTGCTTGCGGTCGGAGTCGACGGTACGGGCGACGAACGAGGCCTCGGCGCCCAGCGCCAGCGACACCGGGTTGAAGGGCGCGTCGAGGGAGCCCATCGGCGTCGACTTGGTGATCTTGCCGACTTCGGAGGTGGGGCTGTACTGGCCCTTGGTGAGTCCGTAGATGCGGTTGTTGAACAGCAGGATCTTCAGGTTCACATTGCGGCGCAGCGCGTGGATCAGGTGGTTGCCGCCGATGGACAGCGCGTCGCCGTCACCCGTGACGACCCACACCGACAGGTCGCGTCTCGACGAGGCGAGCCCCGTCGCGATGGCGGGCGCACGGCCGTGGATGGAGTGCATCCCGTAGGTGTTCATGTAGTACGGGAAACGGGACGAGCAGCCGATGCCCGAGACGAAGACGATGTTCTCCTTCGCCAGCCCCAGTTCGGGCATGAAGCCCTGCACGGCGGCGAGCACGGCGTAGTCGCCGCAGCCCGGGCACCAGCGCACTTCCTGGTCGGACTTGAAGTCCTTCATCGACTGCTCGGCCTCGGCCTTGGGCACGAGCCCCAGTGCCTCACTCATCGATGGCCTCCTTGAGAGCGTCCGCGAGCTGCTCCGCCTTGAACGGCATGCCGTTGACCTGGTTGAACGACCGTGCGTCGACCAGGTACCGCGCCCGGATCAGGGTGGCGAGCTGGCCGAGGTTCATCTCGGGCACGACGACCTTGTCGTACTGCTCGAGCACCGTCCCCAGGTTCTTCGGGAACGGGTTGAGGTGGCGCAGATGGGCCTGGGCGATGGGGATGCCGGCGGCGCGGAGCCGGCGTACGGCCGCGGTGATCGGCCCGTACGTGGAACCCCAGCCGAGGACGAGGGTGCGCGCCCGGTCCGGGTCGTCGACGGCGATCTCCGGCACCTCGATGCCGTCGATCTTGGCCTGGCGGGTGCGGACCATGAAGTCGTGGTTGGCCGGGTCGTAGGAGATGTTGCCCGTGCCGTCCTGCTTCTCGATGCCGCCGATACGGTGCTCGAGGCCCGGGGTGCCCGGCACCGCCCAGGGCCGCGCCAGGGTCTGCGGGTCACGCTTGTAGGGCCAGAACACCTCGGTGCCGTCGGCCAGTTCGTGGTTGGGTCCGGTCGCGAACTGCACCCGCAGGTCGGGCAGCTCGTCGATGTCCGGGATCCGCCACGGCTCCGAGCCGTTGGCGAGGTAGCCGTCGGACAGCAGGAACACCGGCGTGCGGTAGGTCAGCGCGATCCTCGCCGCGTCGAGGGCGGCGTCGAAGCAGTCCGCCGGGGTGCGCGGGGCCACGACCGGCACGGGCGCCTCGCCGTTGCGGCCGTACATGGCCTGCAGCAGGTCCGCCTGCTCCGTCTTGGTCGGCAGGCCGGTCGACGGGCCGCCGCGCTGGATGTCGACCACCAGCAGCGGCAGCTCGAGCGAGACCGCCAGCCCGACGGTCTCCGACTTGAGCGCCACACCGGGGCCGGAGGTCGTCGTGACGGCGAGAGAGCCCCCGAACGCGGCGCCGAGCGCCGCGCCGATCCCGGCGATCTCGTCCTCGGCCTGGAAGGTCCGCACGCCGAAGTTCTTGTGCTTCGACAACTCGTGCAGGATGTCGGAGGCCGGGGTGATCGGGTACGACCCCAGGTAGAGCGGCAGGTCCGCCTGCTTGCTCGCCGCGATCAGGCCGTACGAGAGGGCCAGGTTCCCGGAGATGTTGCGGTACGTGCCCGTCGGGAAGGCCGTGCTCGCCGGGGCGACCTCGTAGGAGACCGCGAAGTCCTCGGTCGTCTCGCCGAAGTTCCACCCGGCCCGGAAGGCTGCGATGTTCGCCTCGGCGATGTTCGGCTTCTTCGCGAACTTCTGCCGCAGGAAGCTCTCCGTGCCCTCCGTGGGCCGGTGGTACATCCAGCTCAGCAGCCCCAGCGCGAACATGTTCTTGCTGCGCCCGGCCTCCTTGCGGGACAGGCCGAAGTCCTTGAGCGCCTCGATCGTCAGCGTCGTCAGCGGCACCGGATGGACGCGATAGCCGTCCAGCGACCCGTCCTCCAGCGGGGAGGTCTCGTAGCCGACCTTCGCCATGGCGCGCTTGGCGAACTCGTCGGTGTTGACGATGATCTCGCCGCCGCGCGGTACATCGGCGATGTTCGCCTTCAGGGCCGCCGGGTTCATCGCGACCAGCACGTTCGGTGCGTCACCAGGGGTGAGGATGTCGTGGTCGGCGAAGTGCAACTGGAAGCTGGAGACGCCCGGCAGGGTGCCGGCGGGCGCCCGGATCTCGGCGGGGAAGTTCGGAAGCGTGGAGAGGTCGTTGCCGAACGACGCCGTCTCCGAGGTGAACCTGTCACCCGTGAGCTGCATACCGTCACCGGAGTCACCCGCGAAGCGGATGATCACCCGGTCCAGACGGCGGATCTCCTTCTCGCCGGCGCGCCTGCGCTGCTCACCGACGAGGGCCTCATCGGCCCCGTTGACCTCATCGGCCTCTTCGGCCGGGCTGCTGACCTGGCTGGTCACTGAACTGGACCTCCCTCGAGGCGGTTCCTCGGGCCCGACCGGCCGACCGGCCGACCCACTGGCCACCCTACGACCGTAAGGGTCGCCTTCCTCGGACCGCTCACATGTCGGACCTCATTTTGGGACGCGGAAACGCCCCGGTTTGTCGCGCTTCTCCCTGGCCCCGGGCTTTCCGGGGCGACGTGCGCCGCTCATTCTTTGGTCCTAGGCCGGCCGAGGGCCGACCGCGTGACGGCGTGCCGTCGGACGTACCCGCCGGACGCTCACGAATTGAGATACGTCAGCACCGCGAGCACCCGCCGGTGGTCCCCCTCGCTGGGGGAGAGCCCGAGCTTCAGGAAGATGTTGCTGACATGCTTCTCCACCGCCCCGTCGCTCACGACGAGCTGCTTCGCGATCGCCGAGTTCGTACGGCCCTCGGCCATCAGACCGAGTACCTCGCGCTCACGTGGCGTGAGCCCGGCCAGCACGTCCTGCTTGCGGCTGCGGCCCAGCAGCTGCGCCACGACCTCCGGGTCCAGGGCCGTACCGCCCTGCGCGACGCGCACCACGGCGTCCACGAATTCCCGCACCTCTGCTACCCGGTCCTTGAGCAGATAGCCCACCCCCCGGCTGCTGCCGGCCAGCAGTTCCGTGGCGTACTGCTCCTCCACGTACTGCGACAGGACCAGCACCCCGACGCCGGGATGCTCCTGGCGCAGCTGCACCGCCGCCCGCACCCCTTCGTCCGTGTGCGTCGGTGGCATCCGCACGTCCGCGACCACGACGTCCGGCAGCGCGTCCTGCGACGCCAGGTCGCCGATCGTCTTGATCAGCGCCACGGCGTCCCCCACGCCGGCGACCACGTCGTGCCCGCGGTCGGTCAGCAGCCGGGTCAGGCCCTCCCGAAGCAGTACGGAATCCTCGGCGATGACCACCCGCACCCTGTCCTCCACAGCTTTGAGCCCCCCCCTGTTGACCTGTTGCCCCGATGACGCGCTCGCGCGTTCTGCGTCTCCGCGTCCCGCGTTTTCGCGCTTCCCGCCCCTGCGTCCTTTGACCCCTGCGCACTCCAGCATCGCAGGATCGGAGCGCCGCCGGGCCTGTGCCGCGTTTTTCCCGGTCACCCATCGGGGGACGCAGGAACAGGCGCCGGGGTTGCCGCGACGGTCGGCGGCGCGGTGAGGGGGCCGGGGCCGGGGCCGGGCGGGCAGCGGGTGCGGGGGCGGAGTTGGAGGCGGAGGCGGGTGTCAGCCGCGCCAGGGGAGCTCGGCGGTGATCGTCGTCGGTCCGCCGGACGGGGAGTCGACGGCCAGGACGCCGTCCACCGCGCCCAGCCGTTCCGCGAGGCCGGCCAGGCCGCCGCCGCTGTCGAGCCGGACGCCGCCCTTGCCGTTGTCGGTGACCTGGAGCATCAGCCGGTCCTGCGAGCGCCACACGTCGACGGAGGCGCGGGTGGCCCGGGCGTGCTTGCTGATGTTCTGCAGCAGCTCGGAGACGGTGAAGTAGGCGATCCCCTCGATCGCGGCCGCCGGCCGCTCGTCCAGGTCCACCGTGACGGCGACCGGAGCCGTGCAGCGGGAGGCGACGGCGGAGAGCGCCGCGTCCAGACCGCGGTCTGTCAGTACCGCGGGGTGGATGCCGCGCGCCAGGTCGCGCAGCTCCTGCAGGGCCAGCTTCACCTCGCCGTGCGCCTCGTCGACCATCCGGGCAGCGGCCTCCGGGTCCTCGGCGAGCTTCTCCTTCGCGAGACCCAGGTCCATCGCCAGGGCCACCAGACGGGCCTGCGCGCCGTCGTGCAGGTCGCGCTCGATACGGCGCAGGTCCGCGGCGGCCGTGTCCACCACGACCCCGCGGTCCGACTCCAGCTCCACGACGCGGGTCGCCAGCCGGGACGGGCCGAGCAGCCCGGTCACCAGCAGCCGGTCGACGCCGGTCAGCGCACGCATCACCCAGGGCGTGGTGATCGTGAGCACCAGACCGACGGCGCTCGTCACGGCGATCTCGAACGGCGTGTCCAGATAGAAGTTGTGCGTCCCGTCCCCGTACAACTGCAGGCCGTCCACGCCGCCCCACATCGGGAAGACCCACTGCCAGAGGGGGTAGAGCAGCAGCGCCCAGCCGGTCACCCACAGGGTCACCGACACACAGAAGCCGAAGACGGCCCAGGGGAAGTGGAGCAAGGCGTAGAGCAGGTGGCGCCACGACGCCCCGCTCTTGAGGGTGCCGGCCGTCCACGCGACGAAACCGTTCGTCCCGGCGCCCGCCGAGCCGAGCACCGGCTCCGGGCCCGCCACCTCCACACCGAGCAGCGCCCGTGCGCGGGCCCGCTCGAGCGCCCCGTAGCCGCGCAGGGCCGACAGGGAGAGGGCGAACACCGGGATGCCCAGGAACGTGACGAGCAGTCCGGCGCCCAGCGAGGTCACGGTGACCGCGAACACGAAGACCGCGGTGGCGAGCGGCAGGCTCAGCACCAGGTAGCCGAACTCCCGCCAGGCGCGGCCCTCGAAGGGCGCGCGCAGTACGGGAGGGAGGAAGTGCTCCCGGCGGGCCGGGGGACCGTAACCGTAATCCGTGGCCATCGAGGTCGTCCGTTCTGGGATGCGGGCTGTCATGACTCAAGCGTGGTGCGGCGGCCCGGTCCGCACCATGAGGGCGGTATCCGTCTTGGAGGGGGGTTTTCCCCACCGTGTCGCAGGTGCGCCGCACGCCTGTGACGCCTGCGCCGGTCGGGGCGTGGGCATGCGGCACCGGCGCGTGGGCCGGCCGGGGCAGCGGTCGGGGGCAGGCGCCGGCGTGGAGGTGGGGGCCGGGTCGGCGAGGGTGGTGGGGGAGGTGGGGCCCGTGGGGTCGGTGGGGCAGGTGGTTCAGGTGCTCGGGGTCCTGCCCGCTTCACGGGGCCGCTGCGCCCCCTGCGGCGCATGGGCCTCACACGCCTCACGCGTACGCCAGGGGAGCTCGGCGGTGATCGTCGTCGGCCCGCCGGACGGGGAGTCGACGGCCAGGACGCCGTCCACCGCGCCCAGCCGTTCCGCGAGGCCGGCCAGGCCGCCGCCGCTGTCGAGCCGGACGCCGCCCTTGCCGTTGTCGGTGACCTGGAGCATCAGCCGGTCCTGCGAGCGCCACACGTCGACGGAGGCGCGGGTGGCCCGGGCGTGCTTGCTGATGTTCTGCAGCAGCTCGGAGACGGTGAAGTAGGCGATCCCCTCGATCGCGGCCGCCGGCCGCTCGTCCAGGTCCACCGTGACGGCGACCGGAGCCGTGCAGCGGGAGGCGACGGCGGAGAGCGCCGCGTCCAGACCGCGGTCTGTCAGTACCGCGGGGTGGATGCCGCGCGCCAGGTCGCGCAGCTCCTGCAGGGCCAGCTTCACCTCGCCGTGCGCCTCGTCGACCATCGCGGCCGCCGCGTCCGGGTCCTCGAGGAGTTTTTCCTTCGCGAGGCCGAGCCCCATAGCGAGCGCGACCAGCCGGGCCTGCGCACCGTCGTGGAGATCACGTTCGATACGGCGCAGGTCCGCCGCCGCCGTGTCGACGACGACCCCGCGGTCCGACTCCAGCTCGGCGATGCGGCGTTCCAGTTCGTCGGACGGCGACAGCAGCCCCCGCACCATCGCCCGGTCCGCGTTGGACAGCCCGCGTGCGATGAAGGGAAGAACGGGCCAGAGCACGAACAGGCCCACCATCATCACGGTGAAGGTGACGACGCCCCAGGGCAGCCGGATGACCGAGTACAGCACCGTGCGCCAGGCCACCGGGTCCTTCAGCCGGTACCACACCGGAGCGATCAGACCGGCGCCGCGCCCCGGGCCGGGCAGCGGGCTCGGCTCGTCCACCCGTACGCCGAGCAGCGCCCGTGCTCGCGCTCGTTCTGCCCGCCCGAGCAGGCGCGCACCCATGAGCACGAGGGCGAGCAGCGGCAGGCCGACCACCGTCACGGTGAGGCCGGCGCTGGTGGTGATCGTGACCGTCACGTAGACGAATCCGAGCAGCGCGGCCGGCAGATTGCCGAGCAGATGCGCGATCTCCTTCCACGTGCAGCGGTCGAAGGCGAAGCGCGCAGGGGGCGGCCGGTCGTCGTCGGGGGCGGTGATGCTCGCGGTCATGGAGGCCAGCCTGCCGGGCCGGAACGCCGTAGGCCATGGGGTACATGGGTGGGGCGGAGTGGGGATAACCCCACCCGGGCCGGTCCGATGCGTGACACGACTGCTTACCCTCTCCTTAGCAGGGCCTAGACTCCCGTGCGTACAGAGCGTGCGTGCTGATCGTGCGTGCCGCAGGTCGACTGGGTCAGGGAGCGAGGGGACGGACGTGCCGGAACCGACCGTGGTCGTGCTCGCGACGGACTACTTCCGCAGCTACTCCGTCGTCGGGCTGCTCGCGGTGATCGGCGTGTTGTTCGTCGCCGTCGCGTTCGCCGCCGGCCGGCTGCTGCGACCTGTCGCACCGACACCGGAGAAACTGCTCACGTACGAGTGCGGCGTCGACCCGGTGGGCGAGGGCTGGGCACACACCCAGGTCCGCTACTACGTCTACGCCTTCCTGTACGTGATCTTCGCGGTCGACTCGATCTTCCTCTTCCCGTGGGCCACGGTGTTCGCCGCCGACGGCTACGGCGCGACGACCCTCGTGGAGATGTTCATCTTCCTCGGCTTCCTGGCCGTGGGACTCCTCTACGCATGGAAGAAGGGGGTCCTGACATGGATGTGACCCCGAACCCGAACCCGCGCAACTCGGCCCGGGCCCAGGCTCAGGCCCCCCAGACCCTGGAACCGGGCGCGGCCCGGGCCCCGGAGCTCCTGCCCGAGCCGCGGCGACTGGGCGCCCTGGCGCGCCTGGCCCCCGAGCCGATGAAGGTGGTCCTCAACTGGGGCCGCCGCTACAGCCTCTGGGTCTTCAACTTCGGACTGGCCTGCTGCGCCATCGAGTTCATCGCCGCGTCGATGGCCCGGCACGACTTCATCCGGCTCGGCGTGATCCCCTTCGCGCCGGGGCCGCGCCAGGCGGACCTGATGATCGTCTCCGGCACGGTCACGGACAAGATGGCTCCCGCGGTGAAGCGTCTGTACGAGCAGATGCCCGAGCCCAAGTACGTCATCTCCTTCGGCGCCTGCTCCAACTGCGGTGGTCCGTACTGGGACTCGTACTCCGTCACCAAGGGCGTCGACCAGATCATCCCCGTCGACGTCTACGTCCCCGGCTGCCCGCCCCGGCCCGAGGCCCTGCTCCAGGGGATCCTCAAGCTCCAGGAGAAGATCGCCCACGAGTCGCTCGGCGAGCGCTACGGGCACGGCGGCGACGCCCCCGGCGCGCGCACGACGTCCACCGCGGCGCTGCGGAGCGGCCTGGTCACCCCGCCGCCGGCTGCCCCCGGCACGGAGGGGGAGCGATGAACGCGCACCCGTACGACGGCCTCCCCGACGCCGTCACCGAGGTCTTCGGCGAGGAGGCGACGGCCGAGCGGACGTACGAGCTCCTCACGGTCGACGTCCCCGTCGGCTCCTGGATCGCGGCGCTGGAGATCGCCCGCGACAAGTTGGGCTGCACCTACTTCGACTGGCTCAGCGCCGTCGACGAGCCCGGCACCGGATTCCGCGTGTGCGCGCACGTCGTCTCGCTGGAGGGCGGTACGGTCCGGCGGCTGCTGGTCCGCACGACCGTTCCGCACGCCGCGCCGTCGCTGCCGTCGGCGGTCGACGTATACGCGGGCGCGAGCTGGCACGAACGAGAGACGCACGAGATGTTCGGCGTCGACTTCACCGGCCACCCGAACCAGCAGCCGCTGCTGCTGCCCGAGGGCTTCGAGGGCCATCCGCTGCGCAAGGACTTCGTGCTGGCCGCACGGGTCGCCAAGGCGTGGCCGGGTGCGAAGGAACCCGGCGAGTCCGAGCACGGCGGACCCAAGCGCCGTCAGATGCTGCCGCCGGGCGTCCCGGACCCGAACGAGTGGGGCCCTTTGAAGGGCCAGCTCCCGCCCGCACCTGCCCGCCCCGCCCGCGGTGCGCGTGCCGGTGCGGCCGGTGCGGCTGGTGGGGCCGGCGCAGGCGAGCGGCCGGCCCGCCGCACCCGCACCGCCTCCGAAGGCTCGGCGAGTCAGCCCCCGACCCCGCGCCGCTCGCGCAGCGCGAGTGAGGGCTCCGCCTCCCAGGCGGAGGCCGGCGCCCCGTCCGGCGTTCCGCGCCGCTCGCGCAGCGCGAGTGAGGGGTCCGCCTCCCAGGCGGCAGGCGCCCCGGCCGCACCGACGGCCGCGCCGTCCGAGCCGGCCGGGTCGACCGACGCGGCGCAGGCCGCGGCCCGACCCCGCAGCGCGGACGCACCGTGGCACCACGCCCGCCCCGCCTTCGCCGACACCGAGACCCCTGCCGACACCGAGACCCCTGCCGACACCGGGACCCCTGCCGAGCCGTCGGCCCCCACCGGCAAGGCCCGACCGGCAGAACCCGGCCCGAACGCTCCTGGCGCGGAGACTCCCGGCGCGGACACCGCCGCTCCGGACGCGCCCGCACCCGAGGCGCCCGGTCCGGCCGCGCCTGCGCCCGAGGACCGCGGCCCGGACGCGCCTGCTGCGGACGCGCCCGCACCCGAGGCGCCTGCTCCCGAGGCGCCCGGCCAGGACGCGCCTGCTCCCGAGCCCCGCGCACCCGATGCCCCGGCCTCGGA
This sequence comes from Streptomyces peucetius, assembly GCF_025854275.1. Classification (NCBI taxonomy): domain Bacteria; kingdom Bacillati; phylum Actinomycetota; class Actinomycetes; order Kitasatosporales; family Streptomycetaceae; genus Streptomyces; species Streptomyces peucetius. The sequence goes on from NZ_CP107567.1 coordinate 4,642,970, forward strand.
CGCCGCCGCTTCCGGGGGCGACGCTCCACGACCCGAAACCCCCCGGCCCGCGCCCGGATCCGACGACGGACCCGATGACGAGCCGAACCGACCCGCCGGAGGCGAGCCCGCGTGAACGACGCACTGGACGTCGCCCTCCGGCTCCTCGTGATCTTCGCCGTGTTCCTCGTCCTCCCCCTCGTCATCGGGCAGACCGAGCACAAGGTCATGGCCCATATGCAGGGCCGGCTGGGCCCGATGTACGCCGGTGGCTTCCACGGCTGGGCCCAGCTCGTCGCGGACGGTGTGAAGTTCGCGCAGAAGGAGGACGTGGTGCCGGCCGAGGCCGACCGCCGTGTCTTTCAGCTGGCTCCTGCCATCGCGCTGCTTCCCTACCTCCTCGTCCTCGTCGCGATCCCGATCGGCCCGAACGAAGGCGCGGTCGGGATCGTCGTCGACGCCGGCATCTTCTTCGTCCTCGCCGTGATGGGCGTCGGCGTGCTCGGCTCACTCATGGCGGGCTGGGCGTCGGCCAACAAGTTCTCCCTGCTGGGCGGCCTGCGCACGGCCGCCCAGCTGCTCGCGTACGAGCTGCCGATGCTGCTGACCGCCGCCTCCGTCGCCATGGCGGCGGGGACGGTCTCGCTGCCCGGCATCCTGAACGCCTTCGAGTGGTGGTGGCTGCCCTGGCAGATCGTGGGCGCCGTCGTCTTCTTCGTCGCCGGCCTCGCCGAGCTGCAGCGCCCGCCGTTCGACATGCCCGTCGCCGACTCCGAGATCATCTTCGGCGCGTACACCGAGTACACGGGACTGCGCTTCGCGCTCTTCCTGCTCGCCGAGTACGCGGGCATCGTCGTGCTGTGCGGGCTGACCACCGTCCTCTTCCTCGGCGGGTGGCACGGTCCGTTCGGCGCGGACGGTCTGGGCTGGGTGTGGACCCTGCTCAAGACCGCGGCGCTCGCGTTCCTGATCATCTGGCTGCGCGTGACCTATCCCCGGATGCGCGAGGACCAGCTGCAGAAGCTCGCCTGGACCGTCCTCATCCCGCTCGCCCTCGCCCAGATCGCCCTCACCGGCATCGTCAAGGTGGTGATCTAGCCGTGTCCCCGATCCCCGGATCCGGTCTCGCCAAGGGCCTGGCCGTCACCCTGCGCACGATGACGAAGAAGACCGTCACCGCCCAGTACCCCGACGTCCAGCCCCATCTCCCGCCCCGCTCGCGCGGTGTGATCGGCCTGTTCGAGGAGAACTGCACGGTCTGCATGCTCTGCGCCCGCGAGTGTCCCGACTGGTGCATCTACATCGACTCCCACAAGGAGACCGTGCCGGCGGTGACACCCGGCGGCCGTGAACGCAGCCGCAACGTCCTCGACCGGTTCGCCATCGACTTCTCCCTCTGCATGTACTGCGGTATCTGCATCGAGGTGTGTCCTTTCGACGCGCTGTTCTGGTCACCCGAGTTCGAGTACGCGGAGACGGACATCCGCGACCTCACCCACGAGCGGGACAAGCTCCGCGAGTGGATGTGGACGGTGCCGGCACCGCCCGCGCTGGATCCGGGCGCGGAGGAGCCCAAGGAGCTGGGCGCGGCCCGCAAGGCGGCGGACAAGCTGGCGGCCGCGCAGGCCGCCGAGAACACCCCGCCGGCCGGCGCAGGACCGGCGGACGAAGGCGGTCCGGCAGGCGGAACCGGTCCGGCATCGGGCCAGGGAGGTCAGGGATGACGCTCGCCGCAGCCGCGACGCACGGCTTCCTCTCCCCGACCGGAGTCGAGATCGCCTTCCTGCTCGTGGGCATCGCAACCCTCGGCGCGGCCGTGATCACGGTCACGACCAGGCAACTGGTGCATGCCGCCCTCTGGCTGGTCGTGGCGCTCGGTGGCCTTGCCGTCGAGTACCTCCTGCTCACCGCGGAGTTCATCGCCTGGGTGCAGGTCCTGATCTACGTCGGTTCGGTGGTCGTCCTCCTTCTGTTCGGTCTGATGCTCACCAAGGCGCCCATCGGCCGCTCACCGGAAGCCGACTCGGGCAACCGGTGGGTCGCCCTGGCGGTGGCGGTGGCGGCCGCGGCTTCCCTGGTGTGGGTGGTCGTCGACGCCTTCCGCACCACCTGGATCGACCTGGACGGACCGGCCCAGGGCTCCACCAAGGTGTCCGGCGAGATCCTCTTCCGGCACTGGGTGCTGCCGTTCGAGGCCCTGTCGGTGCTGCTGCTCGCGGCCCTCATCGGCGCGATCGTGCTGTCCCGCAGGGACAAGGAGGAGCCGGTCGAGGACCGGTCGGCCGGACGGCCGGCCCGAGGGGGGAACCGCTGATGCACCTCGCCTATCCCGCCGTGCTCGCCGCGCTCCTCTTCAGCGTCGGGCTGTACGGGGTGCTGGCCCGACGCAACGCGATCCTCGTCCTGATGTCGGTCGAGCTGATGCTCAACGCCGTCAACCTCAACCTGGTCGCCTTCGACGTCTGGCTGCGCGACACCCTGAACGCCGGCCAGGCGCTCACCCTCTTCGTCATCGCCATCGCCGCCGCGGAGATCGGCATCGGTCTGGCGATCGTGCTCATGGTGTACCGCAACCGCGGCAGCTCCGACGTCGACCGCCTCCGCGACACCGCGGAAACCGCCCACGGAACCGACGGACCCGGCAACGCCACCGGGACCTCCGCAGACAACGAGGAGAAGGCCGAGGCCACCACGTGACCACCACGACCCTCGCCGTCCTCGTCCCCCTCCTTCCGTTCCTGGGCGCCGCGGCCGGGCTGCTGCTCGGCCGCACCGCGCCCGGTTTCGTGCGCCCGCTGGCCGTACTGCCGACGCTGGCCGCGGCCGCGCTCGCCGTCGTCGTGGCCGTACGCCAGGGCGGCGGCAAGGCGATCGACGCCGCCACACAGCTCACCCCGACCGGCTCGGTCCCGATCGACCTGGCGCTCCACCTCGACGGCTTCGCGGTCCTCGCCGCCGTCCTGGTCGGGGTCGTCGCCTCGTGCGTGCAGATCTATTCGACGGGCTATCTGCGCGACGACCCGCGCTATCCCTCGTACGCCGCGCTGATCTCGCTGTTCACCTCCGCCATGCTGCTCGTCGTCTACTCCGGCGACCTGATGGTGCTGCTGGTCGGCTGGGAGATCATGGGCATCTGCTCGTACTTCCTCGTCGGCCACTACTGGGAGACGCCCGAGGCCCGCGCCGCCTCGCTCAAGGCCTTCCTGGTCACCAAACTCGGCGATGTCCCCTTCCTGATCGGTCTGTTCGCGCTCGCGGCCGACGCGGGCACCTTCCGGATCACCGGGATCCTCGGAGCGGTCGCCGCAGACGCCGTCAACCACCCCACCCTCATCGCGCTGCTGCTCCTCGCGGGTGTGGCGGGCAAGTCGGCCCAGTTCCCGCTGCACACCTGGCTGCCCGACGCGATGGCAGGCCCCACCCCGGTCTCCGCCCTGATCCACGCGGCGACCATGGTCGCCGCCGGCATCTACTTCGTGGCCCGGCTCCTCCCTCTCTTCGCGGCCTCCGCGGCCGCCATGACCGTGCTCGCCGTGATGGCGGCCGTGACGATGGTGGGTTCGGCGCTCGCCGCCCTCGCGCAGGACGACATCAAGCGGGTCCTCGCCTACTCGACCATCGGCCAGCTCGGCTACATGTCCGGCGCCCTGGCGGTCGGGGACCGCGGTGCCGCCGTCTTCCACCTCCTGTCCCACGGTGCGTTCAAGGCGCTGCTCTTCCTCGCCGCCGGCGTGATCATCCATGCCGCCGGCACCAACTCGCTCGCCGCCATGTCCCGTATGAGCGGCCTCGCCAAGCGCGTCCCCGACGCCTACTGGACGATGACCGTCGCTCTGCTCGCGCTGGCCGCGATCCCTCCCTTCGCGGGCTTCTTCTCCAAGGAAGCCGTCCTCGTGGCCGCCGAGCACACCGCTCTCGGCGACTCGGCCGTCGCGCCCACGACGGCAGGCTGGTTCGTGCTCGTCGCCGCCCTGCTCACCGCCCTGCTGACCGCGGCCTACGCGATCCGGCTGTGGCTGCTGGCCTTCCGCGGCCGGGGCACCGAGGCTCCGGACCACGGTCGCCAGCCGCTCTCCATGACCACGGTGCTGTGGGTCCTCGCCGTTCCTTCGCTCGCGTTCGGGCTGACCGCCGGCCGTCTGCCCGGCTGGTTCGACGGCCACGCACTCACCCCGACCGTGACCACAGCCGTCCTCGGCACCGGTGTCGCGCTCGTCGGCGGACTGATCACCTACGGAGCGTGGCGGCACTCCACCGCGGTCGCCGCCCGCACACCGATCGGTGCCGTCGCCGCCCACCCCGAAGCCGAACCGGCCGTCTCCGAGGCGGAAGCCATCGCCACCCACGTCCCTGCCTACGGCGACATCGCGGCCGCCCCCGACCCGGCCGACCCCGCCCGGCTGCTGCTCGGCCCGCTCCACCGGCACGCGGCCGCGGGCTTCCACGTCGACGCCCTCTACACGGCACTGTTCGTCCGCCCCGTGCGGGCCGGCGCCCAGCTGGTCAGCTTCCTCGACCGTGAGGTCGTCGACACCTACGTACGCGGCTCCGGCACCGGTACGCGCTGGCTCGGCACGGCCGTCCGGCGTGCCCAGACCGGCAACGTCCAGACCTATCTGAGCGCACTGCTCGCCGGATCGGTCGTCCTGGCGATCGCCGCCGTCGTCCTTTCCAACGTCAACGCCGGATCGTGAGCCGTGATCGATATCAGCGCGTCCGTGATGCAGTTCCTTCTCGCGTTCGTCGTCGTCGGCCCGCTCATCGGGGCCGCCGCCGCCCTGCTGCCCGCCCCGCCCGGACTGCGCGGCAGCAGCCCCGACCAGGCGGTCCTGCGCCACGGTGTGACCGTGACCGGCGCGATCCTGCTGGCCGCGGTGGTCCTCGCACTCGGCTTCGACCATGACCATCCGTCGAAGATGCAGGCCACGACCGACATCAAATGGATCCCGGCACTCGACGTGCGGATCCACCTCGGCATCGACGGCATCTCGCTCCCCCTTCTGGTCCTTACGGCGCTGCTGACCTTCCTCTGCGCGCTCTACAGCTACTTCAAAATGCCCGCGGGCCCGTCGCCCAAGGGCTTCGTCGCCCTGCTGCTCGTCCTCGAGTCCGGCACCCTGGCCACCTTCGCCGTCCTCGACCTGCTGCTGTTCTTCCTGGCGTTCGAGATGGTGCTCATCCCGATGTACTTCCTCATCGCCCGCTGGGGCGGCGAGGCAAGGCAGCCCGCCGCCTGGAAGTTCATCCTCTACACACTGCTCGGTTCCGTGGTCATGCTGCTGGGCCTCCTGCTCATCGGGCTGAAGGCCGGCACATTCGACATGGTGGCACTCGCCACTGACAACGGCCGGGGTCTGACCACATCCGTGCAGGTCATCGCCGTTCTCGCGATCGGTATCGGCCTGGCCGTGAAGACGCCGATGTGGCCCCTCCACACCTGGCTTCCCGACGCCCACACCGCCGCACCGACCGTCGGCTCGGTCCTCCTCGCCGGCGTGCTCCTGAAGATGGGTACGTACGGATTCGTCCGTATCGTTCTGCCGATCGCACCCGACGGCATGCGGACCTTCGCGCCCTACCTCGCCGCCTTCGCGGTCGTCGGCATCATCTACGGTTCGCTCGCCTGCCTGGCCCTCGCGCGCCGCGGCGCGGGCGGTGACCTGAAGAGACTGATCGCGTACTCCTCGGTCGGACACATGGGCTTCGTGCTGCTCGGCATCGCGACGATGACGCCGACCGGGGTGAACGGCGCCCTCTTCGCCAACATCGCCCACGGTCTCATCACCGGCCTGCTGTTCTTCCTGGTCGGAGCGATCAAGGACCGTTACGGCACCGCGGATCTCGACACCCTCGCGGGTGCCACGGGAGCCGCGCTGTACGGCCGCGCCCCGCGCCTCGGCGGTCTTCTCGCCTTCGCGGCGGTCGCCTCGCTCGGGCTGCCGGGCCTCGCCGGGTTCTGGGGGGAGATGCTCGCGCTGTTCGGAGCGTTCGACCCGGCCGACGGGCTCAGCCGGCCGGCCTTCCTCACCTTCATGGCGATCGGCGCCTTCGGCACCCTGCTCACCGCCGCGTATCTCCTCGTCGTGGTGCGCCGTGTGTGCATGGGCGTCCGGCCGCAGGCAGGTCCGGACGAGCAGCGTCCCGAGCCGTTCGCCGACGTCCGCGCGTACGAGTTCGCCGCCTGGACCCCGCTCGTGACGCTCACCGTCGTCGCCGGACTGTGGCCCGCGGTCCTCCTCGGCCTCACCGATCCGGCCGTGCAGCAGCTCCTCGCAGGAGGCAAGTAGTGACCGTGGCAGCCGAGAGCGTCACCAGCCTCGTCCAGTCCGTCGACTGGGCGGCGATCGCGCCGCCCACGATCGTCGCGGTCGTCGCCCTGGCCTGCCTTGTCGCCGACCTGTTCATCGACGACCGGCGCAAACCCCTGCTCGGGGTGGTCGCGATCACCGGCCTCGTCGCCGCGATCGTCGCGCTCGTACCGCTGCGCAGGGGCGACCGTTCGACGTTCTGCCTGACCGACAACGCGGACGCCTGCAGCTACACCGCCGACCACTTCACCCTGGCGATCCAGTTCCTGGTGTTCGGCGGGGCGCTGCTGACCGCGCTGCTGTCTCTGACGGACACCCGGAAGAGGCTTCCGGCGGGCGAGTTCTGGTTCCTGCTGCTGTCGTCGGCGGCGGGCGCGGCACTGCTGCCCGCCTCCCGCGACCTCGCCACCCTCGTCGTCGCCCTCGAAGTCGCTTCCCTGCCGGCCTTCGCACTGGTGGGCCTGAGGCGTGGTGACCGCCTCTCCAGCGAAGCCGCCCTCAAGTTCTTCCTCTCCTCGGTCACCGCGACGGCCGTGACGCTCCTCGGCGTCAGCTTCGTGTACGCCACGACGGGAACCCTCCACCTCACGCAGGTGGCCGCCGGTCTCGAGGACGTACCCGGCCAGCTCGACACGCTCGCCAAGGCAGGCGTCGCACTGACTCTCGTCGGCTTCGCCTTCAAAACGGCGGCGGTTCCCTTCCACTTCTGGGTGCCCGACACCTACGTGGGCGCGCCGCTGCCGATCGCGGGCTACCTCTCCGTCGTCGGCAAGGCCGTCGGATTCACCGGTCTCATCCTGGTCACCGTCATCGCGTTCCCCGGATACGCCGACATCTGGGGCCCCGCGCTCGCGGTCCTCGCCGCCCTCACCATGACCGCCGGAAACGTGGCCGCCCTGCGCCAGTCCGCGACCCGCGCATGGAGCGCGGTACGCCTGCTGGCCTGGTCCTCCGTGGGCCAGGCCGGGTATCTGCTGGTGCCGATCGCGGCCGCCGCGTACTCGACCGACGACCAGATCGGCGCCACCGTCGCGTACGCCCTGATGTACGCCGTCGTGAACCTGGGCGCGTTCGCCGTGGCCGCCGTGGTCGGCCGCACCCGGCCGCTGAACCGGATCTCCGACTACCGCGGGCTCTACAGCACCCGTCCGCTCACGGCCCTGGCCATGGGCTTCTTCCTGCTCTGCCTCGCGGGACTGCCGCCGGGCATCATCGGCCTCTTCGCCAAGGTGACGGTGTTCTCCGCCGCCGTGGATGCGGGCCTCGGGTGGCTGGCGGTCGTCATGGCCGTCAACGTCGTGATCGCCCTCTACTACTACCTGCAGTGGACGGCGGTCCTCTTCCGCGCCCCGCACGCGGCGGAGGCAGTAGAGCCCGCCGCGACAGCAACGGGCGAGGCCGTCCGGAGGCGCACCCCCGCCCCCGTGACCGCCGCCGTGGTCCTGACCGCCGTCGCGGGCGTCGTCCTGTCCGGCTATCCGCAGCTGGTCCTGCGCTTCGCCGCGAACAGCCTGTTCTGAGCGGCCGGGGCCGGGCTGAGCGAACCGGCCCCCGGGCCTCACCCGAACGGCCGGTGCCGGGGCCCGGGTGCGCAAGGGGAACCAGTGTCCTTCGCCTGGCGTTGACCAGTACAGAAGGTTCCACTGAAGAGTGGAGCACCACCACGCAAAGGGTCCCCTGCCGCACCACCTGGAGGGCGTACCGTGCACCGCCGGCACAACGGGCTGAAGACCGCCGTACTCCTCGGGGGACTGTCCGCACTGATCCTCGTCATCGGCAGCTTCTTCGGCCGGACGGGGCTGCTCGTCGCGCTCGTCGTGGCACTCGGCACCAACGCGTACGCCTACTGGAACAGCGACAAGGTCGCGCTCCGCGCCATGCGCGCCCGCCCGGTCAGCGAGTTCGAGGCACCGGCGCTCTACCGAATGGTCCGCGAGCTGTCCACGGCGGCCCGCCAGCCCATGCCGCGCCTCTACATCTCACCGACCCAGGCGCCCAACGCGTTCGCGACCGGCCGCAACCCCCGCAACTCGGCGGTCTGCTGCACCGAGGGAATCCTGCGCATCCTCGACGAGCGTGAGCTGCGGGGCGTCATCGGTCACGAGCTGAGCCACGTCTACAACCGCGACATCCTCATCTCGTCGGTCGCCGGGGCCCTCGCCTCCGTGGTGATGTTCCTGGTGAACTTCGCCTGGCTGGTCCCCATCGGCCGCTCCGACGACGACGAGGGGCCCGGCCTGGTCGGCATGCTGCTGATCATGCTGCTCGGCCCGTTGGCGGCATCCGTGATCCAGCTCGCCGTCAGCCGCTCCCGGGAGTACGAGGCGGATGCGTCCGGCTCCCAGCTGACCGGCGATCCGCTGGCACTTGCGAGCGCTCTGCGCAAGCTCGACGCTGGTACGAAGCGGCTTCCGCTGCCGCCGGAGCCGAGGCTAGAGACGGCGAGTCACATGATGATCGCCAACCCCTTCGGCCCCGGCCGCGGATTGTCCAGGATGTTCTCGACCCACCCGCCCATGGCGGAACGAATCGCCCGACTCGAGCAGATGGCAGGTCCTCGCCCGTGAAGACAATTCTGAACGTCATATGGCTGGTCCTGAGCGGCTTCTGGCTGTTCCTGGGGTATCTCCTGGCTGGAGTGATCCTCTGTATCACCGTCATCGGTATCCCGTTCGGCCTGGCGTCCTTCAGGATCGGGGTCTACGCCCTCTGGCCGTTCGGCTACACGACCGTGGACCGCCGGGACTCCGGTGCGCCCTCACTGGTGGGCAACGTCCTGTGGGTGATCCTGGCCGGCTGGTGGCTCGCGCTCGGACACATCGTCACGGGCATCGCCCTCTGCTTCACGATCATCGGGATCCCCTTCGGTGTCGCCAACTTCAAGCTGATCCCCGTGTCCCTGATGCCACTCGGCAGGGAGATCGTCCGCACCGATCAGCCGTTCGCGACGCGCTGACGAGCTCAGCGGTCGCGGCGGTGGATCCGGGTCGCGTACACCGCCGCGCCCAGTGCCAGCACGCCCGCACCGATGAGCACGGACGACAGCGGCAACGAGAACGCCAGAGCCAGGCATCCCGCCACCCCGAGGCCGGCCGTCACCCGGATGTTCCACGACACTCGAACGGGTGTATCGGTCCGCGGTCCGGAACTCAGCGTCCAGGCGGAAGCGTTGGCGATTGTGTAGTAGACGAGCACTCCGAACGACGAGAAGCCGATCGCCCCGCGCAGGTCCACGGTCGCCGCCACCACCGCGACGACGGCCCCCACAGCGACCTCCGCGCGGTGCGGCACCTGGAACCGCGGATGGACCGCGGCCAGCGCTCCCGGCAGATGGCCGTCACGGGCCATCGCAAGAGTCGTCCTTGACACGCCGAGAATCAGCGCGAGCAACGACCCCAGCGCCGCCACCGCGGCACCGACACGGACCACCGGCGCCAGCCAGGAGGCCCCGGCCGCCCGTGCGGCATCGGCGAGCGGGGCCGCCGCCTGCCCCAGCCCCCCTGCACCCAGTACGGAAAGGACCGCGACAGCGACACACGCATAGACGACCAGCGCGATGCCCAACGCCAAAGGCACAGCGCGCGGGATCGTACGGGCCGGATCCCGTACCTCCTCGCCCAGTGTGGCGATCCGGGCGTACCCGGCGAAGGCGAAGAACAACAACCCGGCGGACTGAAGGACCCCGCCCACCGACGCGTCGGCGCCAGGCTCGAGCCGCCCGAACTCCGCAGAACCGCCGGCGAGCAGAGTCACCACCACAGCAGCGAGTACCGCCAGCACCGCCGAGACGATCACCCGCGTCAGCCACGCCGACTTCTGAACGCCCCCGTAGTTCACGGCAGTCAGCGCGACCACCGCGGCGACCGCCACCGCCTGCGCATGGTCGGGCCACGCGTATGCGCCGACCGTCAGAGCCATCGCCGCGCACGAAGCCGTCTTCCCGACCACGAACGCCCACCCGGCCAGGCACCCCCAGAACTCGCCCAGCCGCTCACGCCCGTACACATAGGTGCCGCCGGACGCGGGGTACACGGCGGCGAGGCGTGCCGACGACATGGCGTTGCAGTAGGCCACCACGGCGGCCAGCGCCAGTCCGATCAGCAGGCCCGATCCGGCCGCCAGCGCGGCCGGCCCCAAGGCGGCGAAGATTCCCGCCCCGACCATCGATCCCAGACCGATCACCACGGCGTCGAGGACCCCGAGCGACCGTCGCAACTCCCGTGTCATACGCCGCACCCTACTGATCACCGCAACCGCGCCCCGGCCGGGTGGCGTCCTCGACCACAACACCGTACGAAAGGCAGGTTCACGGCATGACCATCGTCGGCTGGATCGTTCTCGGGCTGCTGGCCGGGGCCATAGCCAAGATCCTCCTGCCGGGGCGTGACCCGGGCGGCCTGATCGGCACCACTCTCATCGGCATTGCCGGTGCCTTCACCGGCGGCTGGATATCCGCTCGTTACCTCGACCGCGAGATCGCCAACGAGTTCTACGACGGCCCGACGTGGGTCGCGGCCATCGGCGGCGCGCTCGTCCTGCTGATCGCCTACCGGATCCTGTTCGGTCACTCCCGCTCGCGCTGACCGGGCCCCGCGGCCCCGCGCCCCGCGGCCCCCACGGTTCGGAACGGACGGTGCCGCCGGGCCGGTCCGTCACCGCGTTGTGGAGTCAGTCCGCCAGCCCCGTCTCGCGCAACGTGATGTTCAGCCGGCCGCCGCTCATCCCGGTCGCGGGGTCGGCCGTACCGGGAAGCACCTTGGGCACGCCGTGGTACGCGAAACGGGAGGCGCCACCGAAGACGAACAGGTCACCGGACGCCAGTTCCACATCCGTGTACGGGCGGCCCCGGGTCTCGGTGTTACCGAAGCGGAAGACACACGAGTCGCCGATGCTCAGTGAGACGACCGGCGCGGCGGACCGCTCCTCCTTGTCCTGGTGCATCCCCATCCTGGCCGTGCCGTCATAGAAGTTGATCAGCGCGGTGTCGGGCGCGTAGCCCCGATGCTCCCCGTACGCCTCGACCAGTGCCTCACGCCCCAGCTCCGCCAGCCACTCCGGGAACCCGGCCACCGGTGCGCCATTCACATCGTCGGCCGTCCGTGAGTATCTGTACGGCTGCCAGTGCCAGCCCACGCACACCGTCTGCACCGACATCACACCACCGCCGGGCAGCACCGTGTGCCGGATCGGCACCGGCCCCCGCGCCCAGGCGCGGCAGACGTCCACCAGCTCCCGCTGGCGCTCGACCGGCAGCCAGCCGGGCACATGCACCGCATCCGGCGAGACGACGGCCCGCTCCCGGGGGAACAGCGCTCCGCTCATGAGACCGGCCCCGTCACGGCACCAGTACCCCCTCCAGCCCGAGGAGCCGTGCCTTGGACTCCAGGCCTCCGGCGTACCCCCGCAGGGCGCCGTCCGTGCCGATCACCCGGTGACACGGCCGCACGACGAGCAGCGGATTGCGACCGATCGCCGTCCCCACGGCCCGCACGCCCACGGCAGAGGTGCCGACCGCCGCGGCGATCTCCCCGTACGTGGTCGTCCGCCCGTAGGGAACGTCCTCGACGGCCCTCCAGACGCTGCGCTGGAAGGCGGTCCCGGCATCGGCGTACTCGATGTCGAAACGGGTCAGCCGTCCCGCGAAGTACGACGCCAGCTGGCGTCCGATCTCCTCGAAGGCTGCGGGATCACGGCGCCAGCCGTCCTGGACCACGGCCCCGCCCTTCTGCCCGGGCAGTGAGAGGGAGGCCAGCGCGGTGCCGCCCTTCGCCGTCGCCGATGCCCGGCCGACCAGCAGCAGCTCACCGAGCGGGCTGTCGACGATCTCGTACACACTCGTCATGGCTCACGTGCTCCTTGCGGTGTTCCTGTCCCGGGGCTCTCCGTCCGCCCCGCTGCCTACGAGTCTGCGACTCCGGCCCCGCCGGGGCTGGCGGTATTCGGACGTCACCGCCGGCCGCGGGACCGGTCGTGGGCCGGGCCCGCCCCGACCGCCCCGTCACCCCGGGGCACGGGACGGGGGCGGAGCGGACCAGCCGCTCCGCCCCCGGTTGCCCCCGGCGCGCCCGCAGACGTCAGCGGTAGTTCACGAACTGCAGCGCGAAGTCGAAGTCCTGCCCCTTGAGCAGAGCCTGGACGGCCTGCAGGTCGTCGCGGCTCTTCGAGCTGACGCGCAGCTCGTCGCCCTGGACCTGCGCCTTGACGCCCTTCGGGCCCTCGTCACGGATGATCTTCGCCACCTTCTTGGCGTTCTCCTGCGAGATGCCCTCCTCGATCGAGGCGAAGATCTTGTACTCCTTGCCGGAGATCTGCGGCTCGCCGGCGTCCAGCGCCTTCAGCGAGATGCCGCGCTTCACCAGCTTGGTCTGGAAGACGTCCAGGATCGCGTTGACGCGGTCCTCGGAGTTCGCCTGCATCAGGATCTTCTCGCCGGACCAGGAGATCGAGGCACCGACGTTCTTGAAGTCGTAGCGCTGGGAGATCTCCTTGGCGGCCTGGTTGAGGGCGTTGTCGACCTCCTGCCGCTCGACCTTCGAGACGATGTCGAAACTGGAGTCGGCCATGTCCTGTGGCTCCTTGTATCGGGTGCGTGGAGGCGCGGCCGGAACACCCCGAGCCGCTCGGCCAAGCCTAGCCACCCACGCCCGCCCGGGGCGCTGATCAATCCGGTGGCGAAGCACCCCTGCACATCAGGTATCGTTTACGTCGTTGCCACGGAGCGCCGCCCACAGCGGTCCCTCCACCGGCGACATCCCATGGCGGTGTGCCCGAGTGGCCAATGGGAGCGGACTGTAAATCCGTCGGCTTAGCCTACCCAGGTTCGAATCCTGGCGCCGCCACGCGATGAAGACGGCCCCTGATCTGCGGAAACGCAGGCCAGGGGCCGTCGTCGTCGGGCTGCCGAAAAGGTCGACTGTCTCACTCTGTCTCCTTCGCGCACGCTCTCTACCAGCTGCTGTGGACGGGGCGTGGACGGGTAATGGACGCCTCCTTGTCGCGTGACTCAGGTGGATGGCCGCCGCGCTGAAGGGTCTTTGCTGTCACACGCGGCGGTTTGTGCCCACGTCTTGTGGCTAAGGGCCTGCCGATCATCAACCTGTCGTCTTGATCTTGCTGTTGGGGTTGCTGCTTTGGGTGGCGACTTGGGCTTGGAGGGCTGCCAGGGCGGTCGGTGGGGTGGTGACCGACGAGATGGTGATGCCCTGTGCTTCGAGCAGGCGTCTGATCTTCAGCAGGGTGCGGTGCATGGCGGTGCGGCTGCTGTTGAAGAGCACGGCGAGGGGTTCCGCGGCCAGGTTGACGCGCAGGTGGAGCACTGTGGCCAGGACCTGGTCGGCATTGGCGAGGCGGGGCGGGCGGCCGCGGCGGGTGTCTCCTTTTGCGGCCAGGATTTCGATGAGGTGCTGCAGCTGGTGCGGGGCCAGGCCGGTCAGTGCGGGATCGGACAGCATGGCCGGGTCCCACTGCGGCGCCGATGGCCGGCTGCTTCGGGCTGCCGGGATGGCCGGGGCCGGCTGGGGGTGCAGGGCATAGTTCCACTCGCCGTGGAAGGTGTGCCGGGCCAGCGGCAGAGCCGCCATCTCCGCGTCGCCGACACCGATGCCGGTGGGATAAATGTTGGTGTCCAACCGGGCCTTCACGCGCAGTCCGGTGCGGGTAGTGGTCGCGGCGATCGATTCGAGGATGACTTCGTGGCTGGTCAGCGGGCGACCGCGCCAGTTCATGGTGATGTGGGAGAAGAGCCGGTGCTCGATCTTGTTCCACTTCGAGGTGCCCGGAGGCAGATGGCAGACCGTGATGGTCAGGCCGGTCTCGGCGGCCAGGCGGGCGAGGTGAAGTTTCCAGGCCCGGGTGCGATAGCCGTTGGAGCCACCCGCATCGGCGGTGATCAGCAGCCGGGAAGCCCGCGGATAAGCGGCCCGGCCCTGGTCGTGCCACCAGCGGCGGATCGACTCCACCGCGAACGCGGCGGTGTCATGGTCGGTGCCGACGTTGATCCAGCCGGTGTTGGCCGCCATGTCGTAGATGCCATAGGGGATGGCTTTGCCCAGCTGCGGATCGGCGAAGTCATGCACGCGCACCGGCACCGGGTCGCCCGTCGGCCGCCAGGAACGGCCCGGATTGTGGAAGTCGCCGACCAGCTCCTTCTTCTTGGTGTCCACGCTGATCACCGGCTGGCCGGCGTCCCGGTGATCGCGTGCTTGCTCGTTGAGATGCCGGAACTGGGCATCCCGGTCGGCATGCTGACTGCCCTCGAGGGTCTTGGCGTTGGCCTGCAGCCGGAAGCCCTCCTGGCGCAACAGGCCGGCGACGGTGTCGGCACCGACCCGGTGTCCCTGGCGGGTCAGTTTGGCTGCCAGCGTGCGGATCGACTTGGTCGTCCACCGCAACGGCGAAACATCGGATCCCCGCGCTCGTCCGGCTCGACCAGACTCAACAGCGCAGACCGCAGTCCGGGATCGAGATCCGCGACGCGTTTGCGCCCACCGCCCGGCCGCCGCACCCGCTCCACCAGGGGCTCGCCTGCCTCCAGGTCGGACATCCCCCCTGCGGATCGTTGTCTCGCTCACCCCGGCCGCCCGGGCCACGGCCCGGATGCCGCCATGGCCCATGCTCCGGGCCTCCGCGGCTGCCAGCAACCGCCGCTGCCGCTCGTCCAGATGCGGGAACACACCGCGAACTTCACAGCAAGTTGGTCACGAGTCTCGTCCGGGATGCGCATACGACATCAACGAGACACACCCCCGAAAGCAACACCTTGATGATCGGCAGGCCCTTAGACCACGGGAGCCACGGCCCCGATGTGAGCGCGGCGACGAAGCGTTTTCCGGCGAGAGCGTGGCGAGCGTCGGAGGGCGGTCGTGTTACGAGATCGGAGGACTCGACCGAGCCATGATTATTTTGCGCACGTGCTGGTCTCCGACAACGATGAGCGACGTGGAAGGCTGGTCGGGCGAGCGGGTGATTGAGATGTCGCCTCGAGTCGTCGCTGCGGTATTTAGAGGCCCGGTGTACTCGATCACCATGGCGTTCCTGCTGCATGCCAGCGATGCCCACGCCTTGGAGCTACCAGATCCTGAGGAAGTGTTGTACGGCCCTGCTGGATAGCGAGAGTTCCCTTCGCCTTCGCCGGGCCATTGCGAGATCAGGTGAATGTCGGTGGTTTGTGAGTCGTGTGGAATGGCGAAGAAGCCGCAAGAGTCGCTATTCACGTACATCAACATTCTCTGTGAGTCGCTTCTGACCTCGGCAAGGAACTTGGGCGTCCCTCCCGGAACTGAGTCACTCTCATCTGCCAATGGATCACCGGCAACGCTGATGACTTTTATGCCGCTAAGCGGAACGAGGTGGTCGCCACTCTTCGCCGGAGGTTCTTTGGATGGCGTACTACCTGTGCATCCGGCGAGGCAGATCACGAGAGTGGCCCCTAGTGCTAAAGTTCGCTTCTTCCAGCCCACGGGGCCACACCTCGCTCTTGTCGACTCTTCAGTTACCCGTCACTTTAGCCACTGGTTGAAGCAGACACCGACGGGCTTGTACGCGAACACACGCTTCCCCGTGGGAAACGCCCCACTCACACCTTCCCACACTTCGCCTATGTACTGCTCGTAGAGGGGGAAGGCTTGAACGGTGCCGAACTTGCCTCTCGGTACCTCGTAGCGTGTCTGGTTGCTGACGCCGTAGCTCTTGGTGACGTCCCAGCCCATGCCTGCCGAGATTGAGCCGACGCCGATGCTGATCTCCTTCTTCACAGTCGAATCAACCTTCTTTTCGACCGTGAGGACGAGGGTCGTCTTACCCTGCCCGCTCGTTTGCTGGATCACGTTAGTGCCGCACGACTGGCCCACACGTCTCGCGTTCTTAACAAACCTGAAGGCCGTGGCGTCTGCGGGCGCAGGAGAGACTAAAACGCTACCGTTCCTTTTCCCTTCAGAGTCAGTCTGGCCGGCTGTCACCTTGACGATGGTAGTTGAACCCGGCTTGAAGAACTGTCCATCAGCGGACATCGAGGCTTCAGGGATTCCTTCCGGCTTCCCCTCGCTGGCGTAGGAGACCCCTGAACCTGCCGCTGCGGTCATGGCGACCGAAGCCCCCGCTATGGCCAGAGTGATGGCTATTTTCCGCCGCCGAGGCGAAAAAGGTTCGTGCTTCACATTCTCTCCCGAGTTGACGTCATGCCCGAGTGGGTAAAGGCTTCTCCCTTTTCGGTGGACTGGGAGATGCTCGAACTCGCTTACTCGTAGATCTTGTGCAGCCTCGCTCCGCCTCGGCAACCGTTTTAATCGGCATGTGATCCAGGTAACAGGGGAATCTCAAGTTCAGCTTAATTCCTGGTGATTGCCCAACCTATCAAGCCATTAATTTCTCGCGATTTGACTTAAAGGCGCGGGGTGCGAGAGGCCGCTTTGAAGTCCCGCGTTGCGGGGGCCCTACGGCCTCGGACGGACCAGGGGCCATAGGGCCAGGACCTAGTGCCGCATCAGGCAACGTTTGCCCTGTCGACGACGGTCCGTAGGCGTTGGTCGTCGGCGTGGCGGCGGTTTCGCCAGATGATGTAGCGGCGGATCATGCTGCCCTGCTCTTTGTGGTCGGCGTGGTCGGTGCCGTCAAGGGTGAAGTAGCGCAGGGCGGTGAACTGGGCTTCGATGCGGTTGAGCCAGGAGCTGTTGGTCGGGGTGTAGGCCATCTCGATGTTGTTCGCCGCTGCCCAGGTGCCGACGCGCTGACACTTCTTCGTGGTCAGGTGGGGTGAGAAGTTGTCACTGACGATTGCGATCCGGACCTGGGGCGGGTAGAGGCTGCGGAGATACCGGCAGAACTCCAGGAACTGGGTCCGTCTCTTGACCGGCTTGATGTGGCCGTAGAGCTTGTCCTTGGCCAGGTCCAGGGCGGCGAACAGGTGTCGCACTCCGCCGTAGCGGTTGTAGGTGGCCCGGCGCCTGCGGCGGGGTTCGCGGTCGGGGTCCTTGTGCTTGCCGCCCCGTTCGGCCCACTGCCGGCCCGGGTGCGGCATCAGATTAAGGGGGCCGAACTCGTCCACGCAGAAGACAACTTCGGGTTCACCGTCCTCGGGTATGACCTCGCCGTCGGCGAGCGAGTAGAGGTGCTCGACGCGGGCCTTCTTGGCCGCGTAGTCCGGATCGCTGGAGGTCTTCCACGTCTTCAGGCGTTGAAAGGAGACGCCTTCCTCGCGGAGCAGGATGCGCAGGCCCTCGTGGCTGATGTCGTCGACCACCCCCTCGGCGACCAGGAAGTCCGCCAGCTTGGTCAGGCTCCAGGTCGAGAACGGCAGGTCGTGCTCGGTAGGCTTGGACTTGGCGAACTTGTTGATCTCCCGGCGCTCGGGCAGCGTGTACGTCTTCGGGCGGCCGCCGGAGTACTTCGGATACAGCGAGTCGAAACCGTCCGTGTTGAAGTTGTGGAGCACATCGCGGACGCGGTCGTCACTGGTGAACGACACCTCGGCGATCCGGGCCACCGGCAAGCCCTGCGCGGACAGCAGTACCATCTGGGCCCGCCGCCAGGTCACCACCGACCCGGTGCCCCTGCGGATGATGCGCAGCAGCCGCTGCCCCTCGTCGTCATCGATCTCACGAACCTGTACGCGTCCAGCCACGTGATCATTCTGGCCCGGCCAGCCGCGCAGGGAACCACCCACGCGGCCCACTGTCATGAGGCAAACGTGGTTAGCGCACGGGTCAGTTCGGCGTCGTACTGCTCGGCGTCGAAGTGAAAGGCCGGAGGGCGCGCCTCATCCACGGGCACCTGCCAGTCGGACCACTCCACGATCCCGCCGTGACGCTGCACGAGCACGGACAGGTAGCCACAGCATCCACCCGTGCACTCGGGCTCACCCAGTACTACACGTCGTCCCTCTACGGTCCCCCAGAGAGGACCCGGGCCATCAGCGGGCAGCGCCTCCTCCGCAAACGGACCGCGGCCTCCCTCTCCGATCGCCGATGCCACCACTTCCTCGCCATCGATCCGGAAAGACAACTGAGCAGCCCATCGGGTCCCGCTGGCAACACACTGACCTCAAACCGATTGAACACCAAGGCACCTTACGTGAGTACTGGCCGACGCAGTTCCGTTCCTACGACTGGATGCGGGCGTCTGGCCGACTGCCCGTCAACCTCCGAGGAGGCGAACGTCGCCTGATGCGGCAATAGCCACCAAAGGTGGGCAGGCAGTCGGGGCTCTGCGCAGCAGGGAATGCCTTGCGTTGCTGAAGCAGAGCCGAAATCTTGGCGTTCGCCGCGTCGTCGCCGCCCTTGAGGAACTTCGCGTACACCCGGAACAGCACCGCGACGCTGTGGCCGGCACGCTCGGCTACGAGCTGCGGCTCCACTCCAGAGCTGAGCCATGTGGAGACAGCCGCGTGGCGAAGGTCATAGGGCCGCTTAGCGAGCCTCGCAGCCAGCTCGCCAGAGGTGAGCACGTCCGCGCGTGCGCGGGCCCAGACCTCGCCGTAGCCGCTTTCCTACACCATCCCACCGCGGGCCGTGCGGAACAGTCGACCGTCGGGCGCCGTGCCGAACTGGATGACGTGCCAGCGCAGCATGGCCACCAGCTCCGGCGGTATCGGCACGTACCGGACCGCCTTGCGTGACCGGTGCTTCAACCCTCGCTGGTCGTGAGCCTCACCGCTGTCCGTCCACGCCGTGCCCGAGCGCGCTCGGCTCTCGTTCAGCCGCAGCATGCCCCAGCCTCGCCGTGGCAGTTCGCAGTCCCGCAGCTTGAGCCCGACCGTCTCGCCGGGGCGAGACGCGGCGTAGTAGATGCAGCCGAAGAACGCTTCCAGATGACGTCCTCGGGTTCGGCCCATTTCGGCTCGGGAAAATGCGCGGCCATGAGTTGGTCCGCAGTCCACGCGGTCCGCGGTCGCTCCCGCTTCGGCGCTGCCTCTGGCGCCGCCTGCGAGTCGCTGGGGACGGAGTACAGGTGCAGCGGCGGAATCGGGTTCGAGGACGCGCTCATGCCGCCACCGTCCTCGGTCGCTTCGCTCCGGCCCGCAGCCCGGAAGCGATGGCGCGGCGTGCTTCCCGCTCGCCCAGGCCCACTTGAAGAGCGCTGGTGCACAGCCACTCGGTCACCTCGTGCTCGCCCAGCTCGCCCCCGGCCACGAGCTGCCCGAGCGCGACGGACGCGATGTAGAGGGCCCTGTTCCGCTCGCCTTCCTGAGCGTGGCCGACGCGCTGCAGCTCGTCGTTGACCGCGGCGCGGAGCCACTTGCCACGGCGGCCGGCGGGGAGCGCGACGGCGATGGGCGTCTGCGGTGGCAGCGGTGCGGGGCGCAGAAGTTCGGCGATCCACGGCGGGAGCGGGGCAACGGGTGCTTGCCGCGCGGTCTCGTAAGGGTGACCGTCGAAGGTGCTGCCGGGGGCGACGACGTAGCCGCCTTGCGCGCGGGTGTCGATCTTCCAGCCGAGGCCGTTGCCCTTGTCGCCGCTGGTGTTCCGCAGGGGCTCGTCCTCGGGCGCGGTGCAGTACAGGTGGGTGCCACCGCTCCAGGTCCGCACGGTGAACGTGTCGTCCGGGAAGGGCTGGCCGTGGCGCTCGCATAGGACTGCGAGGACATCAGCACCGTCGGCGACGCCGGGCGGGGCCCACGCGGTCGGCGGGGTGTCGTCCGGTCCCTTGGGCTGGTCGAGGTCGACAACGACCAGTCGCGACGGGCCGGTGGCGATGCCGATGTTGTACGGGGGGTGGGCCCAGCACCGGGCGATGCGTGCAGGGTCGGTGGTGGAGCGTGTCTCCCAGTCAGTGATGGCGGGGCGCTTGTCGCCGGGCCGGAGTGGGAAGACGTGCCAGCCGCGTGCGGCGGCGTCCAGCGCGGCGTGGGGCAGCGCGAGGCGTTCGGCTTGAGGCATTCTGGGTGTCTCCTGTTTCTTCGAAGGGGCAGGAAGCCGAGGCGGGCGCGGTCTTGTGGTGAGAGGCGCCCGCCTCGGGCGTAGCTACTGGGTCTTGACCCAGCGGATGTACTGCTGGCGGACGTAGCCGCGCGGCTCGCGAATGGCCGCGGCCCCGTCCATGCTCATCAGGCAGCGGGCGGCCTCCGTGGCGAGCACTGCCGCGTCGCTGCGGATGCCCTCGTCTCCGTCGGCGAGCGCGATGCGGTCCAGGAGCGCGGCCTTGCGGAGCCAGTACTCCCGCCCAATCTCATGACCGAACGGCTTGTCGGCCGCCGTGCGTGCGGTCCATCCGATCTCGCTGATGATGTTCGGTGCGAGCGCGTATGCCTCTTCGGGCGTCGGCCACTCCTGCGGCTCCGGCTCGCCGTCGGTGCAGTGGTCGGCCGTGACGTACAGCCGGGCGCGGTCCCCGTCGCGGATGGCGTACTGGCGCACCTGGCCGGTGGTGAATGCTGCGGCGAGTGTCTTGGTCACGCGGTCGGTGTCGTCCGGGTCGCAGATGATGCGGATCTCGAACATGGTCAGTTCTCCTTGGTGGTGGTGGGCAGTTCGGGCAGTCCCGCGCGGGTGAGTTCCGTCGGGTCGAAGCCGGGGAGCATGGCGCGGGCGGTCATGGCTTCGGCGAGTGCGGCGGCGTAGGCGGCGCCCTCGCGGGCCACCTCGATCTGTGTGCGGGACCGCATGGCCTCGATGCGCTCGGTGTGGCTGTGGTCCTCTCGCTTCTCGCTCATGTGCCGCTCGTGCGCGAGGGTGTCGCGGCGGTCGGTGCGCCAGTAGCGAGCGGCGAGCCCGTAGGTGATGGCGGTGGCGAGCGCCCACAGCAGTAGCGGGAGGGACAGGCCGTCGGCGTATCCGGCGACCCCGGCGAGGGCGAGTCCGCCGGATGCGGCGAAGCACGTTCCGGCGAGGATGCCGTCACCGGAGCGGCCGACGGACGCGCAGGCACCGGCCGCCGCGGCTCCGGTGGCGAGGATGACCATCAGCGTGGCGTTGCCGACGGAGTGTTCGGCACCGTTGACGTTCCAGATCCTTCCGAGGATGAGGACGGTGGATGTGGCGATGGCGGGGGCCGCCTTGGGGGCGATGACGGCGAGCGGGTGGCGGACGGTGATGGGCTGGTTCATCGCGTCTCCTTCAGTTGATCTGTTGGATGGCGTCGATGACAGCGGTGGTGAGCTGGGAGATGGGCCCGGCCGCGCCGGTGGAGGCAAGGAAGAACCCGAACGCTGCGGCGACGAATGCGGAGCCGTAGCCGAGGGTGTTGAAGCGGAGCAGGAAGAACAGGACGAGCCCGAACAGGGCGACGAGCGAGACCGTGACGGCCATGCGGAAACTCCTTTGACGCTGGGTCGATGACGCGGGATAGGGTGCGGGCACCGCGGGTGCTGGCAAGCTCGCGGTCTTCGGCCGACGGTGCGCCCACCTAGCTCCTGCAAAGAGCGGGGTACGTCTCATGACGGGCACCGTCGGCCCTTCGTGTCCGGGGTCAGCGGGTGCCTTCGCGGTAGAGGCGCTGGGTGCGGTTGAAGATCCAGCGGCCGATGCGTATGCGGCGGCCGGTGGCCTTGCAGCGGCGGCAGTTCTTGCCGCGCTTGAGCTGTCCTTTGCGGTCGGTCTTCATCTCGAAGCCGAAGCCGAAGCCGAAGCCGAAGCCGAAGCCGCGGCACTTGCGGCATGGTCCGAACGGCGCGGCCGCACACATGGCGCTGTAACCGATCGTGATGGCGAACAGGCAGGCGATAGCAAGGGTGATGAGGGTCATCGGGGCCCTCCTGGGGCGGTTTGCGGTGTTTGTGCAGGTGGGGTGCTATCCACTAGATCGCTGATGAGACCCGGTTTGGGTCGCTACCGGTAGCGGTCCGATGGGGCTATGCGGCGCCCCGGTTTTGGTCACGCTCCGCAACCGTTTTGGTGAGGTCGGCGCGGACGATGCCGCGGCGGGTGGTGCGGGCTCCGTCGTCGGTGGTGCCGGCGACGTCTCGGGTCTTGATGCCGTGCGGCTTGAGCGCGCTGGTGACGTTCTCGCCTTTCCAACCGCCGTAGACGTCGGGCCGCAGCTCAGCGAGCCGGGCGGTGATCCGCTCGTTCCACACCCGCTCTTCGCTCTCGGGGACGACGGCGGCGATGTCGGCGAGCAGGTCGTAGGACGGGCCCTTGACCGCGTCGGCGTCCTCTCGGAGCGCGTGGCCGGACAGGGTGCCTTCGGCCTTGCGCAGGGCAAGGGCGCGCTGGGCGATGGCGTTGGTGGCCGGGTCGTCCAGGTAGGCGGTGCGCACCACGACTGGGAGGGTGGTGGCGCCCTTGAGGTAGCCGTTTCCGGCGTCGATCTCGGGCCGGAACTGGGTGGCGCGGACGCCGTTTTTGTAGGCGCTGGTGCCGAGGATCATGTCGTTCTCGGTCTGGCCTGCGACTTTGAGTGCGAAGCGGATGGACACGTTGCCGCTGACACCGGTGGGCAGCGAGTCCTTGTCGGGGCGCTGCGTGGCCAGGACCAGGCTCACTCCGAGGGCGCGGCCGAGCTTGATGATGAACTCGGCATCCTCGCCGGCCTGCTTGCCGTAGGTGGAGTGGGCGAACAGGTTCTGGCACTCGTCGAACACGGCGAGCAGCGGCCACAGCTTGAGCGAGCGCTTGTCGGCGATTTGCCGGGTGACCCGCTTGTCCGGGCACAGGTCCCGCGGAAGCTGCTTGATCGCCTTGGCACGGCGCATGACCTCCTCGCGCAGCAGCTTGAGCGAGTCGGCCGCGTACTTCACCGACTCGTCATCAATGTCGGAGACGAACCGGTGCGAGACGCATTCGAGGGAGTCGAGGTCACCGGTGCCCTAGTTCTCGTGCAGCCACAGGACAGCTTGAGGTACAGCTCGGAGTTCTCGCGTCGAGCTTCCGCCTGGCGCAGCGGCTCGCCCTCCGCATCCACAGCCCAGCGGCCGACCTTGCCGAAGGTGTTCACCACGCCGCGCGGGGCCCGCACGATCAGCTTGGGGGCGTAGAGGAACGGCACCCGCACCGCGTGGAAGGCGACGGTGTGGCCGACGTGCCCGGCGATCCACCCGGCCGCGTCCTTGAACTCCGCGCCCGACTTCATCCACACCGGGATCACGTCCAGCCGCTTGGAGCCCTTGATCCGATCCAGCAGACCCGGACCCGACTCCGTCGGCACCATCACATCGACCCGAACCGTCTCCGAGTCGCCCGACGCGTCGGGCAGTGGGTTGCCCGGCCCGGCGGGCCGGGAGTCGGCGGACGCGTCGGGCGACCGGTCGGCGCTGGGGTCGGCCGACTCGGACCGGGCGGATCGGGCCTTGCCGAGGTCGACCACATCCGCGCCGGAGTCGGCGCTCATCTCGGCTTCGAGTCGGTTGAAGAGTTCGTTCTCGTCATCGGGGTGCTTCACTGACAGTTCCTTCCAAAGGGAGGGGGCCCGGTCGGCGTGCTGTGAGAGGTGGGCGGCCGGGCCCGTTGACTGTTGGTTCAGGCAGCGCGCTGTTCTTCGGGGTAGGCGCAGGGGACGCACATGCCGAGGGAGGTCGGGATGACGTCTCCGGCGTCGAGTCGGCAGGCGGGGCAGGTGCGTCGGGCTCGCATCGCTTTGGCGAGCGCGGCCGACTTCCCCGCGGTGATGGGCCGGACGGGCTTGGCCCGGTCGATTCGGTACAGGTAGGCGACCAGCACGCCGCTTTTGCGGTGGCGGGAGCGGCGCATCACCTGCGCGGCGATGGGCTGTCCGTCGGGGCGTAGGCCGCGGGAGCGGAGCTGGCGGCGGGTGGCGTAGCCGTTTGGGGCGAACTTCCACGGGAACGTGGGTATCCCCCAGGTCGCGCCGGACGGGTCGCAGCACTTGCCGAAGGCGGGGGCCATCAGGCGGCCATCCCGATGGGCGGGGTATCGGTGCGGGCTCCGCGGCGTCCGTAGCGGCGGCCGGCCACTGTGGCGAAGAGTCGCCCGAGCCCCGCCCGTCGGATACCAGCCCTGGCTTGCTTGGCCGCGTACATGGCCTCATCGGCCCGTCCGAGCAGCCGCGACAGGTCCTCGCCCCGGTGGTCGGCGGCGCGGACCCAGCCGAGCGAGACCGTGGTGTGCACGTCCGGGGCCTGGCCGTCGACGGGGCGGGCGAGCACGCCGTGCAGCACCGCCAGCAGGTCGGCCGCAGTGCCGTTGCGGTCGATGACCACGGCGGCGATCCGTTGACTGAACTAGATCCAGTATTTTCGCAGGTCAGATAGCCTTTCTGCTAGCTTCCGTGGATGCTTGGACGTGATCCCGAGAGGGAGTTAGCAAGCTTCGTGCTGCCCGAGGCCGGACAACTGGCGGAGACGGGAGATCGATGGAGGCCGTTTGTCCTGCTGGACGCGGACGGGGTCGAGATCGAACCCGTGGCCGCCTTCTTCGCGGAGCTGCTGGCTTGTGACAAGTCAGCCGCCACGATCCGGTCGTACGGAATGGATCTGCTGCGTTGGTGGCGCTTCCTGTGGGGCTGGGGAATCGCCTGGGATCGTGCAGTCCGGTCGGACGCTCGGGACTTCTCACGCTGGATGCAGATCGCGAACAAGCCCGCACCGCTGCACTGGCGCCACCGACGAGACATCCAGACGGAGACAGCACCAAAGCCAGTACCAGAGAAGCTGCCGCCCGGAGCCCCAAATCCGATCACGGGAAAGACGTCACCAGGGCCGAGATACGCGCCGACAACGCGAGCGCACTGCGAGACCGTCCTGCGGGTCTTCTACGACTTCCACCTCTCCGAGGGAACCGGCCCGATCCTGAACCCGTTTCCACTGGATCGCTCCCGGCGCCATGGCAGGGCACACGCTCACCACAACCCTGACGAGCGGTTTCGCCACGAACGGCAGGGCCGCTACCGGCCGGCCATCCCCAAGCGAGCGCCTCGGCGGATCCCCGACGCGATGTTCAACGCGCTCTTCGCCGCGCTGAAGCACGACCGTGATCGAGCCCTGCTGGCCTTCTGGGTTTCCAACGGGGCTCGCGCCGAGGAACTGCTCACCAGTCGGCAACGCGACGCGCTGCCCGGCCAACAGGTCCTGGGGGTTGTCCGCAAGGGGAGCCGGGCCTATCAACAACTCCCCTGCTCAGCGGACGCTTTCGTCTGGCTACGGCTCTATCAGGAGAGCGCCTGGCGGGCTGGGGTCCCCCGCGGACAGAACGAGGGGCTGTGGTGGACGTTACGCCGCCCGTGGCGTCCTCTGAACTATCCGGCGGCTCGTGCGATGTTCAACCGGGCCAACAGCTTGCTCGGTACGAACTGGACTCTCCACGATCTTCGACACACCGCCGCCTATCGGCTGGCGAGAGATCCGAAGATGCCCCTGACCGACGTGCAGTGGGTGCTCGGTCATGCGCACCTGTCGACGACACAGCTCTATCTTCCGGCCGACCGGGACGAGGTGATCGAACACGTTCGGGCACATCATGCCCGACGGGCCAAGTCCGCCGAGCGGACTCCCGCGCCTCCGGCAGCCGGCTACAACCCTGAATCCCTCAACAACCTTTTCGGGACTGCCTGGTGACACCTACGGAGACCCTGTCCGTCGCGACGCATGTCGCGCCTCCCGCGTCCCTGCGCCTGGCCGGGGAGGCGTTGAAAGCTGTCGCTTTGCGCTTCCCGCCCAGACCTGCTGAGGATCACTGGGCGGCCACGGCAAGCACGCAGGCCGACATCCTTGCTCGTCTGGAGCAACCTCCTCTGCGGCCGGCGGACGTGAGGCAGCACCGAGCCAGGATCCGAGGAGCTCGCCAGACGTTGCAGTGGCTGGAGACCTTCCCGGGGGCCACCTGGCAGCAGCGCTGGAATACCAGTCCCGCGAGCACGCGCCCTGGCAACGACTGGGCCCGGTTGGCACCCGGTTGGATCGGAACGGCTGCTGGTCCCTCGCAACGGCAGGCATTGTCGGGAGGGCTGCTGAGTCTGATCTGCGCAGACGTTGTCAGGCCCGCCCTCCCGTGGCTGCTGTCACGGACCTCGGCCAACATGACGAGCCTACGTATCGGGCTGATCCCCGCCCGTGACCCGGGAGGATTCGCTCAGCTTGAAGCGATGATCGAATCTGCCACGTGGTCCTCCAAAGTCGGGCGTCACGCCCTGCACTCCCTGGTCAAGATCGTGTCCGCCAAGGGCGGCACCTTGGCGGACATCACCGTCGGCGACGCCGTGGAGTATCTCGCCGCACTCAAAGCAGCGAACAAAGCCGCGAACGTCAAAGCCCGCGGCAACACCCTTTTCTACGCCTGGCTGCGAGAGTTGGGCACCCTGCCCGCAGAAGCACCCAGTTCCTTGCGCTACCTGGCCAACACCAGTGGCCAGGTGTCGATGGAGCAGCTCGTCGACCGGTTCGGCGTCCGCTGCCGCCCTGTCCGAGATCTCTTGGTGGACTATCTCAAAGAGCGGCAGCCGGGTCTCGACTACACGTCCCTGAACAACTTGTCCCGGCACCTGGCCAGCAACTTCTGGGGTGACCTGGAACAACATCATCCAGGGATCGACTCTCTCCACCTAGCGCCCGAGGTGAGCGCGGCTTGGAAACAGAGATGCCGGACCCGCATCGAACGGCGCCGCGAACCAGACGGCGAAGTGCGTGAAGTAGTGACCGAACGCGCCAACGTCGCCAGCATCATGCTCTCCGTCCGGGCGTTCTATCTCGACATCGCCCAGTGGGCCATCGACGAGCCGGCACGCTGGGGGCCTTGGGCGGTGCCGAGCCCGATCAAGGACGCGGATGTCGCTGTCGTGAAAGACAACAAGCGGCGCAAAGCTCGGATGGACCACCGGACGAGGGAACGCCTTCCGGCTCTGCCTGCTGTCGCCCGAGCAGCTTCATCATGCCTCCACGCAGCCAAAGCCCGACTACAGGCACTGATGGACACCCGGCCAGGCGGTCGGTTCGCTTTTGCGGGCGACACCTTCATGCGGGCAGCGAAGGACGGAACGACCTGGGCGGTGAACATTGCCACCGGCCGGCGCGTCGACCTGGCCCTCGCGGAGAGCCGAGCGTTCTGGGCCTGGGCGATGGTCGAGTTCCTTCAGCACACTGGTGTCCGCATCGAGGAGATGCTGGAGGCCAGCCATCACAGCCTGATCCAGTACAGACTGCCCACGACCGGCGAGATTGTTCCCCTCCTGCAAATCGCGCCCTCCAAAACCGATGAGGAACGAGTCATCCTGGTCAGCCCGGAGCTCGCCGATGTGCTCAGCGCGATCATCGCCCGCATCCGCGACCCTCGCACCGGTGCCGTCCCCTACGTCTCCAGCTATGACATGGCAGAGAAGACCTGGAATCCGCAGATGCCACTGCTTTTCCAGTGGTGCCGCAGCGGCGAGAGCTCCCGCCTCTCCCCGAAGCTCCTGCGCGAAGCACTCCAGGAAGTGCTGGCCTCCACGAATCTGACCGATTCAGCCGGACAGCCTTTGGACTTCTCGCCCCATGACTTTCGGCGAATCTTCATCACCGACGCCATCCGCAGCGGCCTTCCCCCGCACATCGCGCAGGTCATCGCCGGGCACACCAGCATCAACACGACCATGGGATACAACGCCATCTACCCCGGCGAGGCCATCGAAGCCCATCGCGCATTCATCGCCCGGCGCCGAACGCTCCGGCCCAGCGAGGAGTACCGAACCCCCACCAACGAAGAATGGGATGCCTTCCTCGGGCACTTCGAGCGACGCAAACTGTCCATCGGAATCTGCGCTCGCGCATTCGGAACGCCCTGCATCCACGAACACGCGTGTATTCGATGCTCCATGCTCCGACCGGACCCGGATCAGAGACACCGCCTCGTCGAGATCCGCGACAACCTGATCGCCCGAATCACCGAAGCAGAACAGGAGGGATGGCTCGGTGAGATCGAAGGACTCCAAGTCAGCCTCGCCAGCGCAGAGGAGAAGCTCATCCAGCTCGATACAGAGCAAGTCCGTCAACGCCAAGTGATCAATCTCGGCATGCCCAGCTTCAGCCAGATCGCGACACGAATCAGTACGGCAAGAGGACCTTCAAGTTAGACGAGCTTCATCCACGCGGATGATCTACACCACCCTGACCCAGGCCACGGGCCACGCTCTACGGGCGGCGGGCCAGCAAGTGAGTGTCGAGGAAACCACGCTCGGACGCTGGGTCATGGAGCAACCGAGCAACTGTGACGAGCCCGGCCCCGGTCAGCATCGCGGCAAACTGCTCCGCCGGCCAGCTATAGGCGGGCGCCACCTTGTGGTCGAAGCGGACCGGCTTCGGTCCCTCGGTCCCGAAGAAGGACACCAGGAGCAGGCCCCCTGGTGCCAGGACACGCACCTGCTCGGCGAGCAGCACGGGCAATTCCTCAGGTGGGGTATGGATCATCGAGTAGTGGGCCAGCACTCCGCCGAGCGCGCCGTCCTCGACCGGCAGGGCCTCCATTCGCGCTTCGTCGAACCGCAGCGCCGGATGGGCCCGCCGAGCGTGGTCGACCATGGCCGGGGAGAGGTCGAGCCCGAAGGCGTCCAGCCCCAAGTCGTGCAGCATGGCCGTCAGATGACCGGGCCCGCACCCGACGTCGGCTGCCCGCAGGTTCCCCGTGGCACGCACGAGCTCGGCGAAGGTACCGATCATGTTCCGCGCGAACGGCTGCGTCTCCAGCCGATTAGCGAACATCGACGCGTACAGGTCGACGACCCCGTCATAGGCCGCCCTAGTCTCGTCCTGGTGGCTTAACACGGGAAGGAAACTAACACCTTCGCCGGTCGCAGCCGTTCTCCGGCCCTTCCCCTCAGGACTGATCGTCCCCTCACCTGATCACGGGACACCCTCGGTAGTTCAGAGAAGAACTCATCGCCCCCGAGCCGCCCGGCCACACCGGACGGGCCGACGTAGTGGGCGAGCCGCTGCGCTGTCGCCTTGAGCAGCGTGTCCCCGGCCGCGTGGCCGTACCGGTCGTTGATCTGCTTGAAGTGGTCGACGTCGGCGAGGACGACGACCGCCCGCTCATCGCGCAGTAGCGCGGTCGCGCGGCGGGTGAACCCCTCACGGGTCCGCAGCCCCGTGAGCGGGTCGCGGCGGGCGGTGCGTAGGCGGCGGCGCATCCAGAGCACGGGCAGCGCCCAACCTGCCGACACAGGCGCGGCGGTGGCCAGGGCGGTTAAGAGGGTGCTCATGCCGCTGCCCCCTCGCTGTCGGCGCTGTCCTCGGTGGTGTCGGTGTCGACGGGGTGCAGGCGCCGGCCGTCGGCCCGCTCGCTCAGCAGCGCGTCCCGCAGCACACGGGAGTTGGCTGCAGAGCAGTGGAGCGTGGTCCGGATCGCCTCCGCGTTGATCGCGTCATCCGGCCAACCCGCCGTGACCTCGCGGGCTTCGGCCAGCAGCTCCGCCGCGGTGCGCTGCCCCTTGCCCGGCTTCGCCCTGGCTTTGGTGGTGCGCTTGCGCGGCGGCTTCGGCGCCTCCCGCTCCGGCGGTGCGGGAGGCTCTGGGGTTAGCTCCTCGGGCGCCGCTTCCTCGCCTGCGGGGGTGACCTCCCCGAGCTTGAGGAGCACGCGCTCGCGGCGCGGGGTGCGTGTACGCCAGCGGCGGCCGTGCCGCTCACGCAGGTCCGCACGGGCGAGCTGCCGCTCGCGCTCCCGCCCGAGAGCGTCGGCGTAGGAGGTGATCTCCCACAGATGCGGTACAGGTGGGCGACCAGCACCCCCGCCTTGCGATGGCGGGAGCGACGCATCACCTGTGCCGCGACCGGCTGCCTCGCCGGGCCGTAGGCCACGGGCGTGGAGCCGGCGGCGGGATCAGCAGCAGGTTGGCCACGGTGAACACCGGGATCGCCACGTCCGTGGCCGTCTCGTTCGCGCGCGCCCTCCGTCAGCGGTGTCGGGGGGTGCCGTCAGTCGGTCAGGCGGAAGGCGAGCTCGATCTCCCACTTCGACATGTCCGTTTCCGCCCGCGGGTCGGTCAGATACGACTCCGTCCTGCACGCCCAGTGCTCGACGCCGTCGACGACCGTCATGTCCCACTGCAGCCCTTCCCGCGCCGCCCACTCGTGCATCGCGATGACGACGCCGACGAGCTGGGCGGGATGGCCGACGTGAGTGACGGTCGCGTAGCGGCCTGCCGGCAGGACGGCCACGCCGATGTCCCCTTCGGGCTCCGGCGCCGCCCGGACGGGCACGCCGGCCTCGATCACCGACTCGCCGTCCATGTCGACGGTGTTGTAGCGGAAGAACGGCGCTCCGGCGAGTTCCGTGTTGTTGCCGGCCAGCCAGTTGACGAGTTCGGGCAGCCGGTCGGCGATCCGGGCGAACGCGTCCATCCGTACCGAGCCGCGGATGTACGCGTAGAGCTGCTCCCCGCGCTCGACGACCATCGGCCGGATCTGCTGTGTGTGATTGCTCATGACTTCAAGGACCCCACAGGGAAACAGGATTCATCGGCGTGCATCGACGCCTCATGACGCCACATGGCCGCCGCATGACGCCGCATGTCGAACGGGGTGCTGCCGCCGGCGGCTTCAGTTCCCGGCGATGTCCTTCACCGCGACGGTGACCGGCGTCGAACCGCTGATCAGCTCCAGCGTCAGCCCCGCCGTGGCCGGTGTCTCCACCATCTCCGCGAGCACCGCCGCCACGTCGTCCCGCGGCACGGGGCCGCGCCCGGTCGAGACCTCCAGCCGGACCTGGCCGTTGCCCGCGTCGTCGGTGAGGGCGCCGGGCCGCAGGATCGTCCACTCCAGGCCGGTGCGGGACCGCACGTAGTCGTCGGCCGCGCCCTTCGCCCGCAGGTAGGCGTCGAAGACGTCGTCGCCCTTGTGTTCGGCGTCGGCGCCCATCGAGGAGACGACGATGCACCGCCGTACGCCCGCCCGTTCGGCCGCGTCGGCGAAGAGCACCGCCGCGGCGCGGTCCACCGTGTCCTTGCGCTCGGCGCCGCTGCCCGGGCCCGCTCCCGCGGCGAACACCGCGGCATCCGCGCCGTGCAGCACGGTCGCGACCTCTTCCACGGAGGCGGATTCCAGATCCAGGAGCACCGGTTCGGCGCCCGCTGCCCGCAGGTCGTCGCCGTGCTTCGGATTGCGGATGACGCCCGCGACCTCGTGTCCGGCCGCCGAGAGCAGCCGCTCCAGACGGAGCGCGATCTGACCGTGTCCTCCAGCGATGACAATGCGCATGCCTACGACGTTACGTCCGAAGCCCCGGCCGCGCGCAGGGACGGCAATTCCGACCGCCGGGCCGCTTCCGCCCGGACGTCACGGGCCTGGGCCCGGCCGCCCCTGGCGCGGCAGTTCGAACGCGGCCGTCGCCGCCGAGTCGCAGTACTCGCGCACCGCGCTCGTCCGGGCCACCACCCGCCCCCGGTGGATGACGATCCGGCTGTACCCGAGCGACAGCACGCCCGAGATCGCCTCCCCCCGGACCGCGAGCAGCTCCGCGGGGAAGCCGGCCTCGACCCGTACCTCCGGCAGCCCCATCACCGCGCGGGCGGTGCCGGCCACGCAGCCGTACGCGTCCGAGGGCCGCATGCCGGCCTGCGACGACAGGAGGTACGCGGCCTCCAGCGGATCCCCGCGTCCCACCGGATTGCACACGTCCCGCAGCGCCCCACTGCCCGCCGCGACCCGCACGCCTGCCGCCCGCAGCAGCCGTACCGGTGCGTTGCCGCGCTGCTCCACGCCGGCGCAGCCGCCCTGGGGCAGGGAGACGACGGCGACGCCCGCCGCCGCGAGCTGGTCCGCCGTCCGGGAGGCGATGTCCCTGGGCAGCCGGGCGAGACCGGCACACGGGCCGACGGTCACGCCGGGCCGCAGTCCGCCCGCCATGGCGGCGAGCCGTGCCAGCCGCGCCGGGTCGTCCCCATGGGTGTGGAGGTCGACGGGGCACCCGTACTCGGAGGCGAGGTCGAGGACCGCCTCCACGTACCCGGTCGGGTCGGGATCCGCGTCGGGGCAGCCGCCCACCACGCCCGCGCCCATCTTCAGCGCGTCCCGGAGGACGGCCAGCCCGTCCGCGCCTGCCACGCCCGTCAGCAGCCTGGGCACGGCGACGGCGGTCAGGTCGGCGAGCCCGCCCAGCGAGCGGCGGCTCTCGAGGACCGCCTCGAGCGGACCGAGGCCCTGTACGTCGCCGATCCGCACGTGCGAGCGCAGTGCCGTCGCCCCGTGGCCCAGTTGCAGCAGCGCGGCTTCGGTTGCGCGCCGTTGGACGTCGTGCGTGTCGTAGGAGACGGGCCCCGGGGTCTCGGCGCTGAGCGCCGTGTCGCCGTGGAGGTGCGGTTCCGCGGGGGCGGGCAGCAGCAGGAAGCCCGTCAGGTCCACGCGGGACGAGTGCGACGGGAGGGAGCCCGCAGTGCCGACCGCCTCGATCCGACCGCCGCTGAGCCGTACGTCGACCGTGCGGCCGTCCGTGAGCCTCGCACCGCAGAGCAGCAGCGCGGTGGAGTCCGCGGTGGCGCCGTCAGGGGGGTGCGGCTGGCTGTCGGGCATCGCGCTCCTGAGTGGGGCGTTCGGACTCGGGCGGCGTTCGCACACTGCCCGGGCGGTGTGGAGCCGTGGTGTGGGAGCCGGAGGGATCACACAGCGTGCTGTCGAGCCTAGGGGCGCGCGCGGTGCGCTTCGAGGAGGAGGGCAATAGTCGTACCGGTGCGGTCGCGTGTGACGCGCGGGACGGGTGAGGGGCTTCTGGTACGGGTGGGGTGACAGGCGTGTGACGTGCGCGTCCTGCCGGGGTGATGGACGAGGGACGACGCGGGAAGCGTGCTGTGCGCACGGGCCGGAAGGGGGCGGCCGGGCGCGCGGAAACGGATTTGGGCGAACGGCGGCGGACCGTGTAATGTCTTCATCGCTCGCCCCAATAGCTCAGTCGGCAGAGCGTCTCCATGGTAAGGAGAAGGTCTACGGTTCGATTCCGTATTGGGGCTCTGATGTAGGTGATCCTCGCCTTCGGGCGAGGGAAACCGACATCGCAGCGGTGTAGCTCAGTCGGTAGAGCAAGCGGCTCATAATCGCTGTGTCACCGGTTCAAGTCCGGTCACCGCTACACACAGTAGCCGATTGTGGGGTCGGTCCTCCGGTCGGCTACTCTCTTATGTGCCCCCATGGCCTTGTGGCATGGGTGGTGCCCCATCCGTCCATCGTCCGTCCAAGGAGCACTCACGTGGCTGCCACCGACGTCCGCCCGAAGATCACGCTGGCCTGCGTGGAGTGCAAGGAGCGGAACTACATCACCAAGAAGAACCGGCGTAACAACCCGGACCGTCTTGAGATGAAGAAGCACTGCCCGCGCTGCAACTCGCACACGGCGCACCGCGAAACTCGCTGAAACAGGCTCGTATACGAGGCCGTCCCCTTTGGGGGCGGCCTCGTGTCGTTTGTCGTGGGCAGTCGACCGTGCGCCCGCGGGCATTCACGTTGTGATCAATATCAGGAGGGAGCCAGTCCATGGCGCTCGACCAGTCGTTCGTGGGTCGGACCTATCCGCCCACCGCGCCGTACGAGGTGGGCCGGGAGAAGATCCGCGAGTTCGCCGAGGCGGTGGGGGACGATAATCCCGCCTACACCGACCGGGAGGCGGCCCGTGCGCTCGGTCACTCCGATGTGATCGCTCCTTTGACCTTTGCGTTCACGATCACCTTCAAGGCCGCCGAGCAGGTCGTCCACGACCCTCAGTTGGGGCTGGACTACAGCCGCGTGGTGCATGGCGACCAGAAGTTCGCCTACCGGCGGCCGCTGCGGGCGGGGGACCGGCTGACGGTCACCTCGACGATCGAGGCGATCAAGTCGCTCGCGGGCAACGACATCCTGGACGTCCGCGGCGACGTGCACGACGAGACCGGTGAACTCGTCGTGACCGCGTGGACGAAGCTGGTGGCGCGCGCCGCCGAGGAGGCGTGATGGCAGCGAAGATCTCTTACGCGGACGTCGAGGTGGGCACCGAACTGCCGGCGCAGAGCTTCCCCGTGACCCGGGCCACGCTCGTGCGGTACGCGGGCGCGTCCGGCGACTTCAATCCGATCCACTGGAACGAGAAGTTCGCCACCGAGGTCGGGCTTCCGGACGTGATCGCCCACGGCATGTTCACCATGGCGGAGGCGGCCCGTGTCGTGACCGACTGGGCCGGCGACCCGGGCGCGGTCGTCGAGTACGGGGTGCGCTTCACCAGGCCCGTGGTCGTCCCGAACGACGACAAGGGCGCACTGATCGAGGTCAGCGCCAAGGTCGCGGCGAAGCTGGACGACAACCGGGTCCGCGTGGACCTTGTCGTGACCAGCGCCGACCAGAAGGTGCTGGGCATGTCCCGCGCGGTGGTCCGGCTCGCCTGACGGGCATGGCGGACGGCATGAGGTAAGGGGCGCGCTTTCCAGGGAGGGGCGCCCCTTACACGTGCAACCGCAAGCGCAACCGCAACGTGGTCCGACCCGCCCGGCCGCTCACGGTCCGTGGCCCCGCCCGAGCGGCGGGGCCACGGACCGTACCCTTGTCCCCGTGCAGGAACTTCACGACGCCCCCCTCGCCCCCCTGACGACCTTCCGGCTCGGCGGCCCCGCGACCCGCCTCGTGGTGGCCACCACCGACGACGAGGTGGTCGCCGCCGTGCGCGAGGCGGACGAGGCCGGCACGCCGCTGCTGATCATCGGCGGCGGCAGCAACCTGGTCATCGGCGACAAGGGCTTCGACGGCACCGCGCTGCGTATCGCGACCCGCGGTTTCGAACTGAACGGGACCGGCCTGGAGCTGGCTGCCGGGGAGACCTGGACCGACGCCGTCGCCCGCACCGTCGAAGCCGGTCTCGGCGGCGTCGAGTGCCTCGCCGGCATCCCCGGCTCCGCGGGGGCGACCCCGATCCAGAACGTCGGCGCCTACGGCCAGGAGGTCGCCTCGACGATCACGGAGGTCGTCGCGTACGACCGCCGCAGCGGCGAAACGGTCGTCCTGCCGAACGTCGACTGCGGCTTCGCCTACCGGCACAGCCGTTTCAAGCAGGATCCGGAGCGTTATGTCGTGCTCCGCGTCCGCTTCGACCTGGAGGACGCGGGCGGGCTGTCCGCGCCCGTGAAGTACGCCGAGACCGCCCGTGCCCTCGGGATCGAGGTGGGCGAGCGCGTCCCGGTCGCGGCCGCCCGCGAGACCGTGCTCCGCCTGCGCGCGGGCAAGGGCATGGTCCTGGACGCCGACGACCACGACACCTGGTCCGCCGGGTCCTTCTTCACCAACCCGATCCTCACTGCGGCCGAGTACGAGACCTTCCTCACGCGGGTGCGCGACCGGCTCGGCGACGGGGTCGCCCCGCCCGCCTACCCCTCGGGCGATGGACGCACCAAGACCTCGGCCGCCTGGCTGATCGACAAGGCCGGCTTCACCAAGGGCTACGGCTCCGGGCCGGCCCGGATCTCGACCAAGCACACCCTGGCGCTCACCAACCGCGGCGAGGCCACCACCGAGGACCTGCTGGCCCTGGCCCGCGAGGTCGTGGCCGGGGTGCGCGACGCGTTCGGCGTGACGCTGGTCAACGAGCCGGTGACCGTCGGCGTCAGCCTGTAGCGCCGTCGGCGAAGAGCCTTCAGTACGCGACGCCGACGCCCTGCTTGAGGCTCGCCGGGTCATGGGTCATGGCCAGCATGGCGTGCGCGACGTCGGCTCGGCCGATCGCCCGCGCGCTGCGCGGATTTCCGCCGACGGCCGTGCGGTACTCGCCGGTCAGCGGCGTGTTCACCAGCTTCGGCGGCCGTACGGCGGTCCAGTCGGTCGCGCTGCGCGCCAGCTCGGCCTCCATGACCCGCAGATCGTCGTAGACGGGCTTCAGGACCGCCCCGACGACCGACCTCGACGCCTATCTGCGCACCGAACAGCAGGCCGGCCGCATCAGCCCCGGCGCCGACACCCACGCCGCCGCGTCGCTGCTGCTGGGCGCCTGTGCACAACGCGCCTTCGCCTACGAGATGGCTCCGGACCGCAAGCCGCCGCAGCCCCTCGACGACTTCGCGTCCGCCCTCGCGCGCACCCTGCTGCGCGGGATCTCGGCAGCCGACGGCCCGCGCTGACCGGGGCCTTCAGGCCGCTGGGCCGGCCAGCCAGTCGTCGACCCCGGCGAGCAGCTTCTCCTTGATGTCCTCGGGCGCCGCGGAACCCCGCACGGACTGGCGGGCCAGGTCCGCGAGCTCCGCGTCCGTGAAGCCGTGGTGCCGACGGGCCAGCTCGTACTGGGCCGCCAGCCGGGAGCCGAACAGCAGCGGGTCGTCGGCGCCGAGCGCCATCGGGACACCGGCCTGGTACAGGGTCCGCAGCGGCACGTCCTCCGGCTTCTCGTACACACCGAGCGCCACGTTCGACGCGGGGCACACCTCACAGGTGATGCCCTTCTCGGCGAGCTTGCGGAGCAGACGCGGGTCCTCCGCCGCCCGGACGCCGTGCCCGATGCGGGAGGCGCGCAGATCGTCCAGGCAGTCCCGTACGGACGCGGGGCCGGTCAGCTCGCCGCCGTGCGGTGCCGCCAGCAGCCCGCCCTCGCGTGCGATGGCGAACGCACGGTCGAAGTCGCGGGCCATGCCCCGCCGTTCGTCGTTGGACAGCCCGAAACCGACGATGCCCCGGTCCGCGTAGCGCACCGCGAGGCGGGCGAGGGTCCGGGCGTCCAGCGGATGCTTCATGCGGTTCGCCGCGACCAGGACGCGCATGCCGAGCCCCGTCTCCCGCGAAGCGGTGTCCACCGCGTCGAGGATGATCTCCAGCGCCGGGATCAGCCCGCCGAGCCGTGGTGCGTACGAGGTCGGGTCGACCTGGATCTCCAGCCAGCCCGAGCCGTCCCTGATGTCCTCCTCGGCCGCCTCGCGCACCAGCCGCTGGATGTCCTCGGGGTCGCGCAGGCAGGAGCGGGCCATGTCGTACAGCCGCTGGAAGCGGAACCAGCCGCGCTCGTCCGTGGCGCGCAGCTTCGGGGGCTCGCCTCCGGTGAGCGCCTCGGGGAGGTGCACACCGTGTTTGTCGGCGAGCTCCAGCAGGGTGGCGGGCCGCATCGACCCGGTGAAGTGCAGGTGCAGATGGGCTTTCGGCAGCAGGCTGACGTCTCGTTCGCGCTCCATTGAGTGATCCTGCCAAACGGCACCGGCCCGGGGCAGCCCTTTCCCCGATCGGGTTCTTGCCCGAACGCACAAACGGGCCCCCGGCCGGAGCCGGGGGCCCGTCGTGAACGGGGTCCGAATCAGTCGCGGGCCTCGGCCAGCAGCTTCTGGATCCGGGACACGCCCTCGACCAGGTCCTCGTCGCCGAGCGCGTAGGACAGGCGCAGGTAGCCCGGCGTGCCGAAGGCCTCGCCCGGGACGACCGCGACCTCGACCTCGTCGAGGATCAGGGCGGCGAGCTCCACGGAGGACTGCGGACGCTGTCCGCGGATCTCCTTGCCCAGCAGCCCCTTCACGGACGGGTACGCGTAGAACGCGCCCTCCGGCTCCGGGCACACGACGCCGTCGATGTCGTTGAGCATCCGCACGATCGTCTGACGCCGGCGGTCGAAGGCGGTGCGCATCTCGGCGACCGCGTCCAGGCTGCCGGAGACGGCGGCCAGCGCCGCGACCTGGGCCACGTTGGAGACGTTCGACGTGGCGTGCGACTGCAGGTTCGTCGCGGCCTTGACGACGTCCTTCGGGCCGATGATCCAGCCCACCCGCCAGCCGGTCATCGCGTAGGTCTTGGCGACACCGTTGACCACGACGCACTTCTCGCGCAGGGCCGGGACGAGCGCGGGCAGCGAGGTGAACTTCGCGTCGCCGTAGACGAGGTGCTCGTAGATCTCGTCGGTCATCACCCACAGGCCGTGCTCGGCGGCCCACTCGCCGATCGCGAGCGCGTCGGCCTCGCTGTAGACGGCGCCGGTCGGGTTGGACGGCGAGACGAAGAGGACGACCTTGGTCTTCTCCGTGCGCGCCGCCTCCAGCTGCTCGACGGAGACGCGGTAGCCCGTGGTCTCGTCGGCCACGACCTCGACGGGGACGCCGCCCGCGAGCCGGATCGACTCGGGGTAGGTGGTCCAGTACGGCGCCGGGACGATGACCTCGTCACCCGGGTCGAGGATGGCGGCGAACGCCTCGTAGATCGCCTGCTTGCCGCCGTTGGTCACCAGGATCTGGGCCGGGTCCACCTCGTAGCCGGAGTCGCGGAGGGTCTTCTCCGCGATGGCCTTCTTCAGCTCGGGCAGACCGCCGGCCGGCGTGTAGCGGTGGTACTTCGGGTTGCGGCAGGCCTCGACGGCGGCCTCGACGATGTAGTCGGGGGTGGGAAAGTCGGGTTCGCCGGCGCCGAAGCCGATCACCGGACGCCCGGCGGCCTTGAGGGCCTTGGCCTTGGCGTCGACGGCGAGGGTCGCGGACTCGGAGATCGCGCCGATGCGCGCGGAGACCCGGCGCTCGGTGGGAGGGGTTGCAGGGCTCATGCGGCCCATGGTCCCAGACGGCAATCGGAGGCGGCACACAGGTTTCGAGGAGCGGACAGAACCGGTCAACGGTGGCACCACGGGCCGGTCGGAAACGGACCGCGGGGCTTTGTGTTCGACGCCGCGCCTGGGAACACGTACACTCACTGGCTGTTGGCCCTCACCAGCCACGTCCGAGCCGGGCACTTAGTGCATCCGGGCGGATGCGGTAGGTTGGGGAACCACAAAGGGTCGTAGCTCAATTGGTAGAGCACTGGTCTCCAAAACCAGCGGTTGGGGGTTCAAGTCCCTCCGGCCCTGCTACACACTGCGCCAGACTGTGTGCGCATGCAGGTATTTCTATGCACAGCCGTGCGGCTCATCCGGACGCGGCACGGCCACGACCCGGGAATCAGGTGAGAGATCGTGACGGACGCCGTAGGCTCCATCGACATGCCTGATGCCGAGGACGAGAGCCCTGAGTCGAAGAAGAAGGCCCGCAAGGGCGGCAAGCGCGGCAAGAAGGGCCCGCTCGGTCGCCTCGGCCTCTTCTACCGCCAGATCGTCGCCGAGCTGCGCAAGGTCGTCTGGCCGACTCGTAGTCAGCTGACGACGTACACCACAGTGGTGATCATCTTCGTCGTGATCATGATCGGTATCGTGCTCGCGCTCGACTTCGGCTTCCAGGAAGCCGTCAAGTACGTCTTCGGCTGATCCGCGGAGGGCGCCGGACCCGGCGCCCCTTTCGCATGTTCCACCCATCTGTATCCAGGAAGAAGCAGCCACCGTGTCTGACCCGAACCTGAACGACGCCGACCGTTCCGGCGAGAGCTTCGAGTCCGCCGAGGACGAGCTCGACATCGTCGAGACGGCGGACGCCGTGGAGCCGGTCCAGGCCGAATCTGCCGACTCCGTGGCCGACGAGCCGGCCGAGGACGAGGAACCGCACGTCGAGAGCGTCGACGAGACCGGTGACGAGGCTGTCGAGTCCGCGGACGCCGACGCGCAGGAGCAGGAAGGGGCCGAGGAGGAGCCGGCGGCGCCGGTCGACCCGATCGCCGCTCTCCGCGACGAGCTCCGCGGCCTCCCGGGCGAGTGGTACGTGATCCACACCTACGCGGGCTACGAGAAGCGCGTGAAGGCCAACCTGGAACAGCGCGCCGTCTCGCTGAACGTCGAGGAGTTCATCTACCAGGCCGAGGTCCCCGAGGAAGAGATCGTCCAGATCAAGAACGGCGAGCGCAAGAACGTCCGGCAGAACAAGCTGCCCGGCTACGTGCTCGTCCGGATGGACCTGACGAACGAGTCCTGGGGCGTCGTCCGCAACACCCCCGGCGTCACCGGCTTCGTGGGCAACGCCTACGACCCGTACCCGCTGACCCTGGACGAGATCGTCAAGATGCTCGCCCCCGAGGCCGAGGAGAAGGCCGCCCGCGAGGCCGCCGAGGCCGAGGGCAAGCCGGCTCCGGCCCGCAAGGTCGAGGTCCAGGTGCTGGACTTCGAGGTCGGCGACTCGGTCACCGTCACCGACGGCCCGTTCGCGACGCTGCAGGCCACGATCAACGAGATCAACGCCGACTCGAAGAAGGTCAAGGGCCTCGTCGAGATCTTCGGCCGCGAGACCCCGGTCGAGCTCAGCTTCGACCAGATCCAGAAGAACTAGTTCCTTCTGGACCCAAGGCTTCCGAACAGGTCAGACCGCCTCTCGCAGGTTGTCTGACCTGCTCGGTTTTTGGCCGCGCATAGATACCCGTTATCGTTGTGCGGTATGCCTGCATCCGGATGATCGGATGGCAGGCGGAACACTCTCACTAGGACCCGGAGAGAGCAATGCCTCCCAAGAAGAAGAAGGTCACGGGGCTCATCAAGCTCCAGATCCAGGCCGGTGCGGCCAACCCGGCTCCGCCGGTCGGCCCCGCACTGGGTCAGCACGGCGTCAACATCATGGAGTTCTGCAAGGCCTACAACGCCGCGACCGAGTCGCAGCGTGGCATGGTCGTGCCGGTGGAGATCACGGTCTACGAGGACCGTTCCTTCACCTTCATCACCAAGACTCCGCCGGCCGCCAAGCTGATCCTCAAGGCCGCGGGTGTGGACAAGGGCTCCGGCGAGCCGCACAAGACCAAGGTCGCCAAGCTGACGGCTGCCCAGGTCCGCGAGATCGCCACGACGAAGCTCCCCGACCTGAACGCCAATGACCTCGACGCCGCGTCGAAGATCATTGCCGGCACCGCCCGTTCCATGGGCATCACGGTCGAGGGCTGACAGCCCCTTCGCGGCGTCCGATATCGAAGACGCCGCAGCCCCAGTGGTAGGACCAAGCGCTGGCCCGCACCACGACTCCACGCTCAACACATCAGGAGCAGAAGTGAAGCGCAGCAAGACTCTCCGCGCTGCGGACGCCAAGATCGACCGGGAGCGCAACTACGCCCCGCTCGAGGCCGTCCGTCTCGCCAAGGACACCGCAGCCACCAAGTTCGACGGCACCGTCGAGGTCGCCTTCCGTCTGGGCGTTGACCCGCGTAAGGCCGACCAGATGGTCCGTGGCACCGTCAACCTTCCGCACGGCACCGGCAAGACCGCCCGGGTCCTGGTCTTCGCGACCGGTGACCGTGCTGCGGCCGCGGAAGCCGCGGGCGCCGACATCGTCGGCTCCGACGAACTGATCGACGAGATCTCCAAGGGCAACCGCCTGAACGAGTTCGACGCGGTTGTAGCCACCCCGGACCTCATGGGCAAGGTCGGCCGCCTCGGCCGCGTGCTCGGTCCGCGTGGTCTGATGCCGAACCCGAAGACCGGCACCGTCACGATGGACGTCGCCAAGGCCGTCACCGAGATCAAGGGCGGCAAGATCGAGTTCCGCGTCGACAAGCACTCGAACCTGCACTTCATCATCGGCAAGGTCTCCTTCGACGAGACGAAGCTGGTCGAGAACTACGCGGCCGCGCTGGAGGAGATCCTCCGTCTGAAGCCGTCCGCCGCGAAGGGCCGCTACATCAAGAAGGCGACCCTGACCACGACGATGGGCCCCGGCATCCCGCTGGACTCCAACCGCACCCGCAACCTCCTCGTCGAGGAGGACCCGGCCGCGGTCTGAGACCGACGGTCAGGGCCCTGACGGGCTCGTGTGCTGTACGAGCGGCCCTCGCACCTCTGATGAGGCGCGGGGGCCGCTCCGTCGTCCCCCCGGCCCCGCTGCGCCCCCGTGCACGGGGGCCGGCAGGGCCCCCGGCCCGGCGCGGGCGCCGGCTCGCCGCGTCGTCGGCCGCTGCGGCCCCGTGCCGGCCGGCCCACCGGGGCCGGCGCGTCCGGGGCCCGAAGGCCCGTCGAGCGCGGAGGCGGCCACGAGCCCACCGCGCTGCTGGCCCGGTGCGGCCACTCGTCCGTTGTGCGGCCCGCCCCGGTGTGCCAGGGGTCCCAAATCCGCTGGCCCCTGTGCGGCTCGGCTCACCGCGCCGACGGCCCGGTGCGGCCCCGTGCCGGCCGTCCGCCGGGCCCGGTGCCTCACGGGTCCGAAGGCCCTTGTCCCGGTGCTTCAGGGCCGAAAGCCCGTCCAGCGCAGTGCGGCCCATGAGCCCGCTGCGCCGACGGCCCGGTGCGGTCAGTTGCCGTGGGGCGGCCGGTACCGGTGCGCCACAGGGCCCGGAAGGCCGTCGAGCCCGGTGCGGTCGACGGCCCGCCGCGCCGCGACCCGCTGCGTGCCCCCTCCGGCGGTCCGCCGGTAGCGGTGCCAGGGGCCCGAAGGGCCCCTGGCGCGCTGGGGCAACAGGGGCGGCTGGGGGTCCCGGTCCGGTGCGGCCGGCGGGGCCGGGACCGCCGGCAAGGGTCCGCTGCGCCTGCCAGGGGTTCGAGCCGGTGCGTCGGGGGGCGTGTGGGTGTCCGCGGGCCCGGCAGGGCCCCCGGGCGGGGCGTACGGGCGGATTTGCCTGGCGGCGATGCGTTCGCGTAGTCTTCCCCGGAAGCCAAAGACCGCTGGTCGTTGCCGTGCCCTCCTTCGGGGGTCCGGTGGCCGAAGGATCCGCTCAGCTGCGGACGACCCGCGCAGGTGCCTTGAGGAAGCGAGTTCCCGGAAGTGATTCCGGTCGAGCTGAGCCCCGTGCGCCTGCGCCGGGGCGTTTCGTTTTGTTCGGCCCCTTCTGAGCGGTCCTCATCACCCGGAAGGAGGCCGACGCTCATGGCAAGGCCCGACAAGGCTGCCGCGGTGGCCGAGCTGACGGAGTCGTTCCGCAGCTCGAACGCCGCCGTGCTGACCGAGTACCGGGGTCTCACCGTGGCTCAGCTCAAGGAGCTGCGCCGTTCGCTCGGTGAGAACGCCCAGTACGCCGTGGTGAAGAACACGCTGACCAAGATTGCGGCCAACGAGGCCGGGATCACCTCGCTCGACGACCAGTTCACTGGTCCGACGGCGGTTGCCTTCATCACCGGTGACCCGGTGGTGTCGGCGAAGGGTCTTCGTGACTTCGCCAAGGACAACCCGAACCTGATCATCAAGGGCGGTGTCCTTGATGGCAAGGCGCTGTCCGCCGATGAGATCAAGAAGCTTGCGGACCTCGAGTCCCGCGAGGTTCTGCTCGCCAAGCTGGCGGGCGCCATGAAGGGCAAGCAGTCCCAGACTGCCGCGCTCTTCCAGGCGCTTCCCTCGAAGTTCGTCCGCACCGCGGAGGCGCTTCGTGTCAAGCAGGCCGAGCAGGGCGGTGCCGAGTAATTCGGCTCGCGCATTGACCGCCGCCTGAGGCGACGGTCGCAGCGGGCCGAACGTACGCCCGCCTCACATGTACACACGGCACCTGCCGAATGAGTGGAAGGACGCCATCATGGCGAAGCTGTCCCAGGACGACCTGCTTGCGCAGTTCGAGGAGATGACCCTCATCGAGCTCTCCGAGTTCGTGAAGGCCTTCGAGGAGAAGTTCGACGTCACCGCCGCCGCCCCGGCCGCCGTCGCCGTCCAGGGTGGCGCCGCCGCCCCGGCCGAGGCCGCTGCCGAGCAGGACGAGTTCGACGTCATCCTCACCGGCGCCGGCGAGAAGAAGATCCAGGTCATCAAGGTCGTGCGTGAGCTGACCTCCCTGGGCCTGAAGGAGGCCAAGGACCTCGTCGACGGCACCCCGAAGCCGGTCCTCGAGAAGGTCGCCAAGGAGGCCGCGGACAAGGCTGCCGAGTCCCTCAAGGCCGCCGGCGCCTCCGTCGAGGTCAAGTGACTCGTCGGGGTCTGCTGACTCCCGCGCTGTAACGCGCACACGCTGAAGGGCGATCACCCAAGTGGGTGGTCGCCCTTCGGGGTTCCGGCGGAGGCTGCCTTGATCTTCCCGCCGCGGGGAGTATGGTGATCTTCGCCGTGCGCCCCTCACGGCGGCGGACGAGGACCCCTGAGCAGCAGCTCAGGGCAGGGGGCCTTGACGAACTGCACGCAGCGCGCAATTCTCAGGACGCGTCGTCACAACGATCCACGTTCCGAGGCATGGATCGACGACCGAACGGGCAGTATCGATGTGCGCCTCACGGCGCATGGGGTTCGCAGCGGAGATGAGAAAAACGAGGGTCTCGAGGGTCTCGAAAACCCGCACTGGACATCAGTGTGCCAAGTGGCTACACTGACCCTTTGCGCTGCCTGTTAGCTGCCCTCTGCCCGTCACCAGGGGCATGCCCGTGTTTGAGTATCGGATGAAGAACAGCCCTTAGCTGGGCTTTCTCCCTCCGTGCACAGCATGGGACCGGTACGCGCGTAGTGAGTCCGAGCCCTCGGAAGGACCCCCTCTTGGCCGCCTCGCGCAACGCCTCGACCGCGAATACGAACAACGGCGCCAGCACTGCCCCGCTGCGCATCTCCTTTGCAAAGATCAAGGAGCCCCTCGAGGTTCCGAACCTCCTTGCGCTGCAGACCGAGAGCTTTGACTGGCTGCTCGGTAATGCCGCATGGAAGGCTCGTGTCGAGGCGGCTCTCGAAAGCGGACAGGACGTCCCCACCAAGTCCGGTCTGGAGGAGATCTTCGAGGAGATCTCCCCGATCGAGGACTTCTCCGGGTCGATGTCGCTGACCTTCC
This sequence comes from Streptomyces peucetius, assembly GCF_025854275.1. NCBI lineage: Bacteria > Bacillati > Actinomycetota > Actinomycetes > Kitasatosporales > Streptomycetaceae > Streptomyces > Streptomyces peucetius. Next base: position 4,687,574 of record NZ_CP107567.1, read on the forward strand.
GCGACCACCGCTTCGAGCCCCCGAAGAACTCGATCGACGAGTGCAAGGAGCGCGACTTCACGTACGCGGCCCCGCTCTTCGTCACCGCCGAGTTCACCAACAACGAGACCGGCGAGATCAAGTCCCAGACGGTCTTCATGGGCGACTTCCCGCTCATGACCAACAAGGGCACCTTCGTCATCAACGGCACCGAGCGTGTCGTCGTGTCGCAGCTGGTCCGCTCGCCGGGTGTCTACTTCGACTCCAACATCGACAAGACGTCCGACAAGGACATCTTCACGGCCAAGATCATCCCGTCCCGGGGTGCCTGGCTCGAGATGGAGATCGACAAGCGCGACATGGTCGGTGTCCGCATCGACCGCAAGCGCAAGCAGTCCGTCACCGTCCTCCTGAAGGCGCTCGGCTGGACCACCGAGCAGATCCTCGAGGAGTTCGGCGAGTACGAGTCGATGCGCGCCACCCTGGAGAAGGACCACACCCAGGGCCAGGACGACGCGCTGCTCGACATCTACCGCAAGCTGCGTCCGGGCGAGCCCCCGACGCGCGAGGCCGCTCAGACGCTGCTCGAGAACCTCTACTTCAACCCGAAGCGCTACGACCTCGCCAAGGTCGGCCGCTACAAGGTGAACAAGAAGCTCGGCGCGGACGAGCCGCTGGACGCCGGCGTGCTCACCACGGACGACGTCATCGCCACCATCAAGTACCTGGTCAAGCTGCACGCCGGCGAGACCGAGACGGTGGGCGAGTCCGGTACCCAGATCGTCGTCGAGACCGACGACATCGACCACTTCGGCAACCGTCGTCTGCGCAACGTCGGCGAGCTCATCCAGAACCAGGTCCGCACGGGTCTGGCTCGTATGGAGCGCGTCGTGCGCGAGCGCATGACGACCCAGGACGTCGAGGCGATCACGCCGCAGACGCTGATCAACATCCGGCCGGTCGTCGCCTCCATCAAGGAGTTCTTCGGCACCAGCCAGCTGTCGCAGTTCATGGACCAGAACAACCCGCTGTCGGGTCTCACCCACAAGCGCCGTCTGTCGGCTCTTGGCCCGGGTGGTCTCTCCCGTGAGCGGGCCGGCTTCGAGGTCCGTGACGTGCACCCGTCGCACTACGGCCGCATGTGCCCGATCGAGACCCCTGAAGGCCCGAACATCGGTCTGATCGGCTCGCTCGCGTCCTACGGCCGGGTCAACGCGTTCGGTTTCGTGGAGACCCCGTACCGCAAGGTCACCGACGGCCAGGTCACCGACGAGGTGGACTACCTGACCGCCGACGAGGAGGACCGCTTCGTCATCGCCCAGGCGAACGCCACCCTGAGCGACGAGCTGCGCTTCACCGAGGCCCGCGTGCTGGTCCGCCGTCGTGGCGGCGAGGTCGACTACGTCCCGCCGACCGAGGTCGACTACATGGACGTCTCGCCGCGCCAGATGGTGTCGGTCGCGACCGCCATGATCCCGTTCCTCGAGCACGACGACGCCAACCGTGCCCTCATGGGCGCGAACATGATGCGCCAGGCCGTTCCGCTCATCAAGGCGGAGGCCCCGCTCGTCGGCACCGGCATGGAGTACCGCTGTGCCACCGACGCCGGCGACGTCATCAAGGCGGAGAAGGACGGTGTCATCCAGGAGGTCTCGGCCGACTACGTCACCGTCACCAACGACGACGGCACGTACACCACGTACCGCATCGCCAAGTTCTCCCGCTCCAACCAGGGCACCTCGGTGAACCAGAAGGTCATCGTCTCCGAGGGCGACCGCGTCATCGAGGGCCAGGTCCTCGCCGACGGCCCCGCCACCGAGAACGGTGAGATGGCGCTCGGCAAGAACCTGCTCGTGGCGTTCATGCCGTGGGAGGGTCACAACTACGAGGACGCGATCATCCTGTCGCAGCGCCTCGTGCAGGACGACGTCCTCTCCTCGATCCACATCGAGGAGCACGAGGTCGACGCCCGTGACACCAAGCTCGGCCCCGAGGAGATCACCCGGGACATCCCGAACGTCTCCGAGGAGGTCCTCGCGGACCTCGACGAGCGCGGCATCATCCGTATCGGTGCCGAGGTCGTCGCCGGCGACATCCTGGTCGGCAAGGTCACGCCCAAGGGTGAGACCGAGCTGACCCCGGAGGAGCGCCTGCTCCGCGCGATCTTCGGTGAGAAGGCGCGCGAGGTCCGTGACACCTCGCTGAAGGTGCCGCACGGCGAGACCGGCAAGGTCATCGGTGTGCGCGTCTTCGACCGCGAGGAGGGCGACGAGCTTCCCCCGGGCGTCAACCAGCTGGTCCGCGTCTACGTGGCCCAGAAGCGCAAGATCACCGACGGTGACAAGCTCGCCGGCCGTCACGGCAACAAGGGCGTCATCTCGAAGATCCTGCCGATCGAGGACATGCCGTTCCTGGAGGACGGCACCCCGGTCGACATCATCCTCAACCCGCTGGGTGTCCCGTCCCGAATGAACCCGGGACAGGTCCTCGAGATCCACCTCGGCTGGCTCGCCAGCCAGGGCTGGAAGGTCGAGGGCAGCGAGGAGTGGATGCAGCGTCTGCAGGCCATCGGCGCCGACGAGGTCCAGCCCGGCACGAACGTCGCCACGCCGGTCTTCGACGGTGCGCGCGAGGACGAGATCGCCGGCCTCTTCGAGTCCACGATCCCGAACCGCGACGGCAACCGGATGGTTCAGCCGTCCGGCAAGGCCAACCTGTTCGACGGCCGCTCCGGCGAGCCGTTCCCGGACCCGATCTCGGTCGGGTACATGTACATCCTCAAGCTCCACCACCTGGTCGACGACAAGCTGCACGCCCGTTCGACCGGTCCGTACTCGATGATCACCCAGCAGCCGCTGGGTGGTAAGGCCCAGTTCGGTGGCCAGCGGTTCGGAGAGATGGAGGTGTGGGCACTCGAGGCATACGGAGCGGCCTACGCCCTCCAGGAGCTGCTGACCATCAAGTCCGACGACGTGACCGGTCGCGTGAAGGTCTACGAGGCCATCGTCAAGGGCGAGAACATCCCCGAGCCCGGCATTCCCGAGTCCTTCAAGGTGCTCATCAAGGAAATGCAGTCGCTCTGCCTCAACGTGGAGGTGCTCTCCTCGGACGGTATGTCCATCGAGATGCGCGACACCGACGAGGACGTCTTCCGCGCTGCGGAGGAGCTCGGTATCGACCTGTCCCGGCGCGAGCCGAGCAGCGTCGAAGAGGTCTGACGGGTCTGGCCGGGACCTCCCTGTGAGGTCCCGGCCCTGCCCCGGACCCCCTCAGACCATGATTGAGACACGACCCCGAAAGAGGGATTGACGCACAGTGCTCGACGTCAACTTCTTCGACGAGCTGCGGATCGGCCTGGCCACCGCGGACGACATCCGGACCTGGTCCCACGGCGAGGTCAAGAAGCCCGAGACCATCAACTACCGCACCCTGAAGCCCGAGAAGGACGGACTCTTCTGCGAGAAGATCTTCGGTCCGACCCGGGACTGGGAGTGCTACTGCGGCAAGTACAAGCGCGTCCGCTTCAAGGGCATCATTTGTGAGCGCTGTGGCGTCGAGGTCACGCGCGCCAAGGTGCGCCGTGAGCGGATGGGCCACATCGAGCTTGCCGCTCCCGTCACCCACATCTGGTACTTCAAGGGCGTCCCGTCGCGCCTTGGCTACCTGCTGGACCTGGCGCCGAAGGACCTCGAGAAGGTCATCTACTTCGCCGCTTACATGATCACGTTCGTGGACGAGGAGCGCCGCACGCGCGACCTGCCGTCGCTGGAGGCCCACGTCTCCGTCGAGCGCCAGCAGATCGAGAACCGCCGCGACGCCGACCTCGAGGCCCGCGCCAAGAAGCTCGAGACGGACCTCGCCGAGCTCGAGGCCGAGGGTGCCAAGGCCGACGTGCGCCGCAAGGTGCGCGAGGGCGCCGAGCGTGAGATGAAGCAGCTGCGCGACCGTGCCCAGCGCGAGATCGACCGTCTCGACGAGGTGTGGAACCGCTTCAAGAACCTCAAGGTCCAGGACCTCGAGGGCGACGAGCTGCTCTACCGCGAGCTGCGTGACCGTTTCGGCACGTACTTCGACGGCTCGATGGGTGCCGCGGCGCTGCAGAAGCGCCTGGAGTCCTTCGACCTCGACGAGGAGGCCGAGCGTCTCCGCGAGATCATCCGCACCGGCAAGGGCCAGAAGAAGACCCGTGCGCTCAAGCGCCTCAAGGTCGTCTCCGCGTTCCTGCAGACCAGCAACAGCCCCAAGGGCATGGTGCTCGACTGCGTGCCGGTCATCCCGCCGGACCTGCGTCCGATGGTGCAGCTCGACGGTGGCCGCTTCGCGACCTCCGACCTGAACGACCTGTACCGCCGCGTGATCAACCGCAACAACCGTCTGAAGCGTCTGCTCGACCTCGGTGCCCCCGAGATCATCGTGAACAACGAGAAGCGGATGCTCCAGGAGGCGGTCGACGCCCTCTTCGACAACGGCCGTCGTGGTCGCCCGGTCACGGGCCCCGGCAACCGTCCGCTGAAGTCCCTCAGCGACATGCTGAAGGGCAAGCAGGGCCGCTTCCGTCAGAACCTGCTCGGTAAGCGAGTCGACTACTCGGCGCGTTCCGTCATCGTCGTCGGCCCGCAGCTGAAGCTGCACCAGTGCGGTCTGCCCAAGGCCATGGCGCTGGAGCTCTTCAAGCCGTTCGTGATGAAGCGCCTGGTCGACCTGAACCACGCGCAGAACATCAAGTCGGCCAAGCGCATGGTCGAGCGTGGCCGCACCGTGGTGTACGACGTCCTCGAAGAGGTCATCGCCGAGCACCCGGTGCTGCTGAACCGTGCGCCCACGCTGCACCGACTCGGCATCCAGGCCTTCGAGCCGCAGCTGGTCGAGGGCAAGGCCATCCAGATCCACCCGCTCGTCTGCACCGCGTTCAACGCGGACTTCGACGGTGACCAGATGGCCGTGCACCTGCCGCTGTCCGCGGAGGCGCAGGCCGAGGCCCGCATCCTGATGCTGTCCTCGAACAACATCCTCAAGCCGGCCGACGGCCGTCCCGTCACCATGCCGACGCAGGACATGGTGCTGGGCCTTTTCTTCCTGACCACGGACGAGGAGGAGCGCAAGGTCATCGGTGAGGGCCGGTCCTTCGGCTCCACCGCCGAGGCGATCATGGCGTTCGACGCCCGGGAGCTCTCGCTCCAGGCGAAGATCGACATCCGCTTCCCGGTCGGCACCATCCCGCCGCGCGGCTGGACGTCGCCGGTGCGGGAGGAGGGCGAGCCCGAGTGGCAGCAGGGGGACTCGTTCCGTCTGCGCACCACCCTGGGCCGCGCGCTCTTCAACGAGCTGCTGCCCGAGGACTACCCGTTCGTCGACTACTCGGTGGGCAAGAAGCAGCTCTCCGAGATCGTCAACGACCTCGCCGAGCGCTACCCCAAGGTCATCGTGGCGGCGACGCTCGACAACCTGAAGGCGGCCGGCTTCTACTGGGCGACCCGTTCCGGTGTCACCGTGGCCATCTCCGACGTCGTCGTTCCCGAGGCGAAGAAGGCGATCGTCAAGGGTTACGAGGAGCAGGACGAGAAGGTCCAGAAGCAGTACGAGCGCGGTCTGATCACCAAGGACGAGCGCACGCAGGAGCTCATCGCGATCTGGACCAAGGCGACCAACGAGGTTGCCGAGGCCATGAACGAGAACTTCCCGAAGACCAACCCCATCTTCATGATGGTCAACTCGGGTGCTCGTGGAAACATGATGCAGATGCGTCAGATCGCCGGTATGCGTGGTCTGGTGTCCAACGCCAAGAACGAGACCATCCCGCGTCCGATCAAGGCGTCCTTCCGCGAGGGTCTGTCCGTGCTGGAGTACTTCATCTCCACGCACGGTGCCCGTAAGGGTCTGGCGGACACCGCCCTGCGTACGGCCGACTCGGGTTACCTCACCCGTCGTCTGGTCGACGTCTCGCAGGACGTCATCATCCGCGAGGAGGACTGCGGCACCGACCGCGGCCTCAAGCTCAAGATCGCGGAGCGTGGCGCCGACGGCACCCTGCGCAAGACCGAGGACGTCGAGACCTCCGTCTACGCCCGGATGCTCGCCGAGGACGTCGTCGTCGACGGCAAGGTCATCGCGCCTGCCAACGTCGACCTCGGTGACGTGCTCATCGACGCGCTGGTCGCGGCCGGTGTGGAGGAAGTCAAGACCCGCTCGGTCCTGACCTGTGAGTCCGCGGTCGGCACCTGTGCCTACTGCTACGGCCGTTCGCTCGCGACCGGCAAGCTGGTCGACATCGGTGAGGCGGTCGGCATCATCGCCGCCCAGTCCATCGGTGAGCCCGGCACGCAGCTGACGATGCGTACCTTCCACACCGGTGGTGTGGCCGGCGACGACATCACCCAGGGTCTGCCCCGTGTCGTCGAGCTCTTCGAGGCTCGTACGCCCAAGGGTGTCGCCCCGATCTCGGAGGCGGCCGGCCGCGTCCGTATCGAGGAGACCGAGAAGACCAAGAAGATCGTCGTCACCCCGGACGACGGCAGCGACGAGACGGCGTTCCCGATCTCGAAGCGTGCCCGTCTTCTGGTCGGCGAGGGCGACCACGTCCAGGTGGGCCAGAAGCTCACCGTGGGTGCCACCAACCCGCACGACGTGCTGCGGATCCTCGGTCAGCGCGCGGTCCAGGTCCACCTGGTCGGCGAGGTCCAGAAGGTCTACAACTCGCAGGGTGTGTCGATCCACGACAAGCACATCGAGATCATCATCCGGCAGATGCTGCGCCGTGTGACGATCATCGAGTCCGGCGACGCCGAGCTGCTGCCCGGCGAGCTGGTCGAGCGGTCGAAGTTCGAGACCGAGAACCGTCGTGTGGTCACCGAGGGCGGTCACCCCGCCTCCGGCCGTCCGCAGCTGATGGGTATCACCAAGGCCTCGCTGGCGACCGAGTCGTGGCTGTCGGCGGCGTCCTTCCAGGAGACGACCAGGGTCCTCACGGACGCGGCGATCAACGCCAAGTCCGACTCCCTGATCGGTCTCAAGGAGAACGTCATCATCGGTAAGCTCATCCCGGCCGGTACGGGCCTGTCCCGCTACCGCAACATCCGTGTCGAGCCGACCGAGGAGGCCAAGGCCGCGATGTACTCGGCCGTCGGCTACGACGACATCGACTACTCGCCGTTCGGCACGGGCTCCGGCCAGGCCGTTCCGCTGGAGGACTACGACTACGGTCCGTACAACCAGTAGAAGCGCGTGAGGAAGGGCGGTCACCCCATCGGGGTGGCCGCCCTTCCGCGTTCCCGCGCTCCGGACGTGCTTCCGCGACGCGGGTTCTCAGGTCCCGGAGACGGTCACGGACCAGGCGTCGTCGCTGTCGACGAAGACGGCGCCGATGCCGTGCAGGCCGAGCCGGAGAGACGACCGGCCCTCGCCCTCGGCGATCAGACGGCCGGCCCGGGGGTCATGGGCGTGGGGCTCACGGATGGCGAAATCCCCGTCGCCCCGGTGCTCGAACGTGGCCAGGCGGTGCCCGGCGCGGTTCAACAGCACCTCCGAGGCGTCACCGTGCACCGTGCCGTCGAGCGCGCGTGCCTGCCGGGCCGGGAGCAGGGCGGCCCGCCATGGTCCGTCCGTGCTGATCTCGATGGTGACGGCGCCTTCGACGGGCGCGGCCGGAGCGGGCACACGGACCAGGGCCGGGCCGTGCTCGCGGGAGGCCAGCTTCACGGCCCGCCGGCCGCGGCGGCCGACTCTGGCACACACCAGGAAACCGCTGGGGGAGCTGCCCTCGAACGCGAGGAGACACTTTCCGGTCCAGCCCTCGGGCCGGGGCATCCGCACGGTGGCCGAGCCACTGCCACGGCTCCAGAGGGCCGGGTCGTTCTCCCGCTCCCGGTCGTCGCCGTCGCCGGCGGACAGCCGCTTCAGGGCCCCGTGCCCACGGGCGAGGATCTGCGGCACCAGACCCGGCTCCGCGCGTTTCGCCTCCTCGTAGACGTCGAGTGCGATCTGCCAGTCGGCGGCGTGGACGCCGCCGTCGAGGGGGCGGCGCGCGAGCAGCTCCCCGTACCGGGTGACGGCCTGTTCGGCGGCCCGGTGCCCGGACAGGGGCGGCGCCGGTGGCAGCGCGTGGCCGGGCGTTGCCGCCACGGTGCGCGGCCGTCGCGGGGTGCTCGCCCGCTCGCGCAGCCGGCGCAGACGGAGGGAGAGAGCGACGCCGGAGCCGAGCAGCAGCGCACAGAAGAGCACCGGGGCGGCGGCGGTGCCGCCCGCCGCCGCGGCCAGCACCGCCAGGGCCAGTACGAAGCAGACCAGGTGCGTCACGACCGTACGGACGAAGACCGTGGTGCTCACGCCCGGCGGCGGGCGCCACGAGCCGGCGGGGTCGAGGCCGGCGGCGGGAGACGACGGGCGCGGGCTCATGACGTCTCCCGGGGCTGGGGCTGTCCGAGGAGCGCGAGATGGACCCGGCGCAGCGCGCGTGCCCCCACCGCGAGCACCGGTGGAACGTCGGCGGGAGGGAGAGTGTGGGCGAGGGCGAGCACGTCCACGACGACGGCGTAGTCGTCGACGACGGCCTGCGGTACGCCCGGCGCGCTCACGGCGGCGGCGTAGCCGCCGGCCACGTCTGCGTATTCCATGATGGTCAGGCGCACGTCGACGGTGGTGTCGTCGAGGTCGTGGGCGTTTCGGGCTCGGTGGTCGGTCACGGCGGACCTCCTCGTACCGGACGGTTCGGCTGACCGCATTGTCCGGGCGGGCACGTGCCGGGGTCAGGGCGTACGGGGAGCCGTCTTGAGTGCCGTCCTGTTGCCGACTTCCGGCAATGAGAGGGCTCCCGGCAGCTGCGGCCGGCCGTGCCCAGCGCCACGCCCGGCGTCGTTACGGATTCCCCGGGGCCCAGGCGCGCCGACCGCCGCCGTGCCCTGCCGGCCCTTCCCCGTCCTGCCGGCCGTGCCGTGTGTCACGCTGTGCCCGGTCCCGTGCCGCACCGCGGCCCTCGGCCGCGTCTGCCGCGGTGCGTGAGCCCTGCGGGAGCCCGGCTCGGGCGCAGGTCGTGCGGGACGTCCCGCGTGTGGGCATTTGTTTTGACCGGAGTCCATGCGATAGGTACGCTCAGACCTTGTGCCTGGGGTGTGCCTGGGCTCGTGTGCGTGTCTTCAACCGCATCGCGAGTCAGATATCGGCCACCGCAATCTGCGTTGCTTCCACCTGCTCGGTGGAGGTCTGCAGTATTCGACACACCCGACCGCGTGGGTCGGCGGTGTTTCAGGTTAGCTTCACTGACGGCACACAGAAACCGGAGAAGTAGTGCCTACGATCCAGCAGCTGGTCCGTAAGGGCCGGCAGGACAAGGTCGAGAAGAACAAGACGCCCGCACTCGAGGGTTCCCCTCAGCGCCGCGGCGTCTGCACGCGTGTGTTCACGACCACCCCGAAGAAGCCGAACTCGGCCCTGCGTAAGGTCGCGCGTGTGCGTCTGACCTCCGGCATCGAGGTCACGGCCTACATCCCGGGTGAGGGACACAACCTGCAGGAGCACTCCATCGTGCTCGTGCGTGGTGGCCGTGTGAAGGACCTGCCGGGTGTTCGTTACAAGATCATCCGCGGCTCGCTCGACACCCAGGGTGTCAAGAACCGCAAGCAGGCCCGCAGCCGCTACGGCGCCAAGAAGGAGAAGTAAGAATGCCTCGTAAGGGCCCCGCCCCGAAGCGCCCGGTCATCATCGACCCGGTTTACGGTTCTCCTCTGGTGACCTCGCTCATCAACAAGATTCTGCTCAACGGCAAGCGTTCTACCGCTGAGCGCATCGTCTACGGCGCCATGGAAGGCCTCCGCGAGAAGACCGGCGCCGACCCGGTCATCACGCTGAAGCGTGCCCTCGAGAACGTCAAGCCGTCCCTCGAGGTCAAGTCCCGCCGTGTCGGTGGTGCCACCTACCAGGTGCCGATCGAGGTCAAGCCCGGTCGCGCCTCCACTCTCGCGCTCCGCTGGGTCGTGGGTTACTCCCGCGCCCGCCGTGAGAAGACCATGACCGAGCGCCTCATGAACGAACTGCTGGACGCCTCCAACGGCCTCGGCGCTTCGGTCAAGAAGCGTGAGGACACGCACAAGATGGCCGAGTCCAACAAGGCCTTCGCGCACTACCGCTGGTAGTCGCTACCCACATCGAGACCGAGAGAAGATTGAGCCTTATGGCCACCACTTCGCTTGACCTGGCCAAGGTCCGCAACATCGGGATCATGGCCCACATCGACGCGGGCAAGACGACGACCACCGAGCGCATCCTGTTCTACACCGGTGTGAGCTACAAGATCGGTGAGGTCCACGACGGCGCTGCCACGATGGACTGGATGGAGCAGGAGCAGGAGCGCGGCATCACGATCACGTCGGCCGCGACGACCTGTCACTGGCCGCTCGAGGACGTCGATCACACGATCAACATCATCGACACCCCGGGTCACGTCGACTTCACGGTCGAGGTGGAGCGTTCGCTCCGCGTCCTCGACGGTGCTGTCACCGTGTTCGACGGTGTCGCGGGTGTCGAGCCGCAGTCCGAGACCGTCTGGCGTCAGGCGGACCGCTACGGCGTGCCGCGTATCTGCTTCGTCAACAAGCTCGACCGCACCGGTGCCGAGTTCCACCGCTGTGTCGACATGATCGTGGACCGCCTCGGCGCGACCCCGATCGTGATGCAGCTCCCGATCGGTGCCGAGGCCGACTTCAAGGGCGTCGTCGACCTCGTTCGTATGAAGGCTCTTGTCTGGTCCGCCGAGGCCACCAAGGGTGAGATGTACGACGTCGTCGACATCCCGGCCACGCACACCGAGGCTGCCGAGGAGTACCGCGGCAAGCTCGTCGAGACGGTCGCCGAGAACGACGAAGAGATCATGGAGCTGTACCTCGAGGGCCAGGAGCCCACCGAGGAGCAGCTGTACGCCGCGATCCGTCGTATCACCATCGCCTCCGGCAAGGGCGGCGACACCACGGTCACCCCGGTGTTCTGTGGTACCGCGTTCAAGAACAAGGGCGTTCAGCCCCTGCTCGACGCCGTTGTGCGCTACCTCCCCTCCCCCCTGGACGTCGAGGCCATCGAGGGCCACGACGTCAAGGACCCGGAGACGGTCGTCTCGCGCAAGCCGTCCGAGAGCGAGCCGCTGTCGGCCCTCGCGTTCAAGATCGCGAGCGACCCGCACCTCGGCAAGCTCACCTTCATCCGGGTCTACTCGGGTCGCCTGGAGGCCGGCACCTCGGTGCTGAACTCCGTCAAGGGCAAGAAGGAGCGCATCGGCAAGATCTACCGCATGCACGCGAACAAGCGTGAGGAGATCGACTCGGTGGGCGCCGGCGACATCGTCGCCGTCATGGGCCTGAAGCAGACCACCACCGGTGAGACCCTGTGCGACGAGAAGAACCCGGTGATCCTGGAGTCCATGGACTTCCCGGCGCCGGTCATCCAGGTCGCGATCGAGCCCAAGTCCAAGGGTGACCAGGAGAAGCTGGGTGTCGCCATCCAGCGTCTCGCGGAGGAGGACCCCTCCTTCCAGGTTCACTCGGACGAGGAGACCGGCCAGACCATCATCGGTGGTATGGGCGAGCTTCACCTCGACGTCCTCGTCGACCGTATGCGCCGCGAGTTCAAGGTCGAGGCGAACGTCGGCAAGCCGCAGGTCGCGTACCGTGAGACGATCCGCAAGACCGTCGAGCGTCACGACTACACGCACAAGAAGCAGACCGGTGGTACCGGTCAGTTCGCCAAGGTGCAGATTGCGATCGAGCCGATCGAGGGCGGCGACGCCTCGTACGAGTTCGTGAACAAGGTCACCGGTGGCCGCATCCCCAAGGAGTACATCCCTTCGGTGGACGCGGGTGCGCAGGAGGCCATGCAGTTCGGCATCCTGGCCGGCTACGAGATGACGGGCGTCCGCGTCATTCTTCTCGACGGTGGCTACCACGAGGTCGACTCCTCCGAGCTCGCGTTCAAGATCGCCGGTTCGCAGGCCTTCAAGGAGGCCGCGCGCAAGGCTTCGCCCGTGCTGCTCGAGCCGATGATGTCCGTCGAGGTCACCACGCCCGAGGACTACATGGGTGAGGTCATCGGCGACATCAACTCCCGCCGTGGCCAGATCCAGGCCATGGAGGAGCGCAGCGGCGCTCGCGTCGTGAAGGGCCTCGTGCCCCTCTCGGAGATGTTCGGCTACGTCGGAGACCTCCGCAGCAAGACCTCGGGTCGCGCAAGCTACTCGATGCAGTTCGACTCCTACGCCGAGGTTCCCCGGAACGTCGCCGAGGAGATCATCGCGAAGGCCAAGGGCGAGTAACTCACCCGAGTTCACGCTTTAGGCTTGTCACCGGAGCCTGCTGGGGCATTTCCTCCGACATCACGGAGGGAATGCCCCGGGCCCCGGCATCCCAGCAAAGATCACCTGGCGCCGATGAGTAAGGCGTACAGAACCACTCCACAGGAGGACCCCAGTGGCGAAGGCGAAGTTCGAGCGGACTAAGCCGCACGTCAACATCGGCACCATCGGTCACATCGACCACGGTAAGACGACCCTCACGGCCGCCATTACCAAGGTGCTGCATGACGCGTACCCGGACCTGAACGAGGCCTCGGCCTTCGACCAGATCGACAAGGCTCCTGAGGAGCGCCAGCGCGGTATCACCATCTCCATCGCGCACGTCGAGTACCAGACCGAGTCGCGTCACTACGCGCACGTCGACTGCCCCGGTCACGCGGACTACATCAAGAACATGATCACGGGTGCGGCGCAGATGGACGGCGCCATCCTCGTGGTCGCCGCCACCGACGGCCCGATGCCGCAGACCAAGGAGCACGTGCTCCTGGCCCGCCAGGTCGGCGTTCCGTACATCGTCGTCGCCCTGAACAAGGCCGACATGGTGGACGACGAGGAGATCCTGGAGCTCGTCGAGCTCGAGGTGCGTGAGCTCCTCTCCGAGTACGAGTTCCCGGGCGACGACCTTCCGGTCGTCAAGGTCTCGGCGCTCAAGGCGCTCGAGGGCGACGCCGAGTGGGGCCAGACCGTCCTCGACCTGATGAAGGCCGTCGACGAGTCGATCCCGCAGCCCGAGCGTGACGTCGACAAGCCGTTCCTGATGCCGATCGAGGACGTCTTCACGATCACCGGTCGTGGAACCGTCGTCACCGGTCGTATCGAGCGTGGTGTCCTGAAGGTCAACGAGACCGTCGACATCGTCGGTATCAAGACCGAGAAGACCACCACCACGGTCACCGGCATCGAGATGTTCCGCAAGCTGCTCGACGAGGGCCAGGCCGGTGAGAACGTCGGTCTGCTCCTCCGTGGCATCAAGCGCGAGGACGTCGAGCGCGGCCAGGTCATCATCAAGCCCGGTTCGGTCACGCCGCACACCGAGTTCGAGGCCCAGGCCTACATCCTGTCGAAGGACGAGGGTGGCCGTCACACCCCCTTCTTCAACAACTACCGCCCGCAGTTCTACTTCCGTACCACGGACGTGACCGGCGTCGTGACCCTCCCCGAGGGCACCGAGATGGTCATGCCGGGCGACAACACCACCATGTCCGTCCAGCTGATCCAGCCGGTCGCCATGGAGGAGGGCCTCAAGTTCGCCATCCGTGAGGGTGGCCGGACCGTGGGCGCCGGCCAGGTCACCAAGATCAACAAGTAATTGTTGCTCTGATCGACCTGTGCCGCTCCGGACGGAGCGTCATCTGAGGGCCCCCGGCCCGCCGTTCTTCGGCGGGCCGGGGGCCCTCGCCGTTGTGCCGCAGGGCCGCGGTCCGCGTGTGTTCACGTTCCCTTCCAGCCGTGCTCAGGCTTGATTCACCCCACCCCGGTCACGGGTGTGTCAGTGGCTGCCCGTAGCATTCGCCGGGTCAGCTGTGACATGTCCACTAAGGGGTGGGGACAACTTGAGATTGGGACGAGTGCGCGGTACCGCAATCGCCGCGGCGCTCGGTGTCGTAGCGGTCCTGGGCGTCCAGGGCATCGCGGGCGGCTCCGAAGCAGAGACACAAGCGCAGAACAAGACGGGCGAGGCTCCGTCGGCATACAGCGCACGTGCCGACGAGACCGGCCCGGTCAAGAGCAAGGTGCACAAGCTCGCCCTCACGTCCAAGGGCCGTGGCGAGGCCACCCTGTCGCGGCGTACCACCGAGCCGTTCGGCATGCTCGGTGTGTCGTGGCCCGACCCGGACGCCGAGATCGAGGGCACGATCGAGGCCCGCGCCCGTGACTCGGAGACCGGTAAGTGGTCCGACTGGATCGAACTGGAGCCGTACCTGCCCGGCCTGGACGGCGAGCGTCCCGCGGAGCGCGGCTCGACCGAGCCCGTCTGGGTGGGACACTCCGACGGCGCCGAGGTGCGGGTGAGCGACGGGGCGGCCTCCGGCAAGCTGCCGTCCGGCCTTCGCCTCGACATGGTCGACCCGATCGCGGAGGACGGCGCGAAGCAGGCCGGAGACGACCTGAACGCCGAGCCGGCCGCCTTTGCCGCTGCCGCGGCCGAGCCGGGCCCGCCGTCCACCGTTCCGCAGCCGCCGGTCGTCACCCGGGCCGAGTGGGGCGCCGACGAGAGCCTCAACGACGAGGGCCCGATCTACCTGGAGAACGGCGTCATCAAGGCCGCCTTCGTGCACCACACCGCCACTGGCGAGTACTCCTGCACGGAGTCGGCGGCCATCGTCCGGTCGCTGCACGTTTACCACGTGAAGACCAACGGCTGGCGCGACCTGGGCTACAACTTCCTCGTCGACAAGTGCGGCACGATCTTCGAGGGCCGCCAGGGCGGCATCGACCAGCCCGTCCAGGGCGCGCACACCTACGGCTTCAACTCCGAGTCGACGGGCGTCTCCGTCATCGGCGACTACACGGACGTCGGCGCGTCCGACGCCGCGCAGACGTCGGTGGCGCGGATGGCCGCGTACAAGCTCGGCCAGTACGGGGGTGACCCGGCGGGCAAGACGATGCTGGTCGCCGGCGCCACGCAGACGAACTACCACGGGCAGCGTTTCACCGCCGGGCAGTCGTACGAGTTCGACCAGATCTCCGGTCACCGCGACGGCTTCAACACCCAGTGCCCGGGCATGAAGCTGTACCCGCAGCTGCCCACCATCCGCACGCTGGCCGCCGGTCCCGTGCAGAACCTCAAGGTGACCTCGGTGGGAGGTGGCGCCGTTGCGGTCGGCAGCGGTTACGAGAGCCCCGGGCCGGTCACCGTCAACTGGTCCACCACCACGCCCAGCTCGCTGATCTCCAGGTTCGAGCTGCTGGTCGACGGTGCGACGGCGGCGACCGTCGAGGGGAACGCGCGCAAGGCCACGGCGACGCTGACGCCCGGCACGCACCGGGTGTCGGTCAAGGCCGTGCACCAGTCCGGAAAGGCGACCTCCGTCACCGCGGCAACGGTGACGGTGCCCCACCCGAAGAGCTACTTCCCGGTGACGCCGAAGCGGCTGATGGACACCCGTATCGGTCTGGGTGTGCCGAAGGCGCCGGTCGGTGACGGCGGTGTCGTCACCCTCGACGTCGCAGGCGTCCAGGGCATCCCGGCCACCGGCGTCGGTGCGGTGGTGCTGAACGTGACGGCGACCCAGCCCACGGCCCCGCACAGCTATGTGTCGGTCTACCCCGACGGCACGGAGCGTACGAGCGCCTCCAGCCTCAACTTCGTGCAGGGCCAGACGAAGCCGAACCTGGTGATCGTGCCGCTCGTCAACGGCAAGGTGAACTTCTACAACCGGGACGGAACGGTCCACCTGATCGCCGACGTCACCGGCTACTACATGAGCGGTGCCGCCGCCGCAGACGGGGCGACGCACTTCCCGGTGACGCCGCAGCGGCTGATGGACACCCGTAGCGGTCTGGGTGTGCCGAAGGCGCCGGTCGGTGACGGTGGTGTCGTCACCCTCCAGGTCGCGGGTGTCCAGGACGTGCCGGCCGACGTCAGCGCGGTCGTGCTGAACGTGACGGCGACCCAGCCCACGGCTCCGCACAGCTATGTGGCGGTCTACCCGGACGGCACGGAGCGTACGAGCGCGTCCAGCCTCAACTTCGTGCAGGGCCAGACGACGCCGAACCTGGTGATCGTGCCGGTGGTCAACGGCAAGGTGAACTTCTACAACTGGGACGGAACGGTCCACCTGATCGCCGACGTCACCGGGTACTTCAGGGCGGGCGGCGAAGGCGCGTCTCACTACAACCTCACGCCGAAGCGGCTGATGGACACCCGTAGCGGTCTGGGTGTGCCGAAGGCGCCGGTCGGTGACGGCGGTGTCGTCACCCTCCAGGTCTCCGGCGTCCAGGGCGTCCCCGCGTCGGGTGTGACCGCGGTCGTGCTGAACGTGACGGCGACCCAGCCCACCGCCCCGCACAGCTACGCGGCGGTCTACCCGGACGGCACGGCGCGCACGAGCGCGTCCAGCCTGAACTATGTGCAGGGGGAGACCGTCCCCAACCTGGTGATCGTGCCGGTGGTCAACGGCAAGATCAACTTCTACAACTGGGACGGAACGGTCCACCTGATCGCGGACATCACGGGCTACTTCAGCAAGTGATGTGACGCGGGAGCTGTGAACGACACAGCGGGATGTTCCGGGGCCTCGCCCTGGAACATCCCGCTGCGTCGTTTCCGCGCCAGGTTTCTGGGTGGGGTTCTGCACCGGGGTCCGCGTGAGGATCCGCGTGAGGTTCTGCGTGAGGATCCGGGTGGGGTCCCGCGCCGGGTCTCATGACGGGTCTCGCATCGCGATCCGTGCGGGTGGCGCTGCCGGGTCCTGGCCCGCCGTGGCCGCCGCCGTGCCCGGAGACCAGTTCCACGGGTGGGCGTCCGGTCCCAGCCCCACGACCGTGGGCCCGACGGCGTCGACGTGCAGCGCCGGAGCGTCCAGGGACAGCGCGCCGGCGGTACGGGTCAGCAGCCGGCCGGCGTGGTGCAGCTGGATCCGGCCGTGCAGGTCCCGCCCGAGCAGAACGTGGCCCAGCGGCCCTGCGGCGTCCGGCCCGGCGGCTTCGGGCGCTGCGGCCGCGGTGAGCGGCCCGTACCCGTCGAAGCGGATGCCGGGGAGCCGCTCGCCGGCCGCCGTGTACCGGACCGCCTCGGGGGACGCACTGCCGCGCGAGTCCGTCGGCGACTCACGCCGCCACGGCGCCTCCGTCCGGTACAGCAGCTGCACGGAGCCGCCCGTTCCCGGACCCGCCAGCACGGCGGGCCGGTCCACGGCGGCCGGGAGCCGGCCGGCGGGGCGGTGGCGCAGCGGCTCGCCGGGTGCGTCCTGCGTCCAGTGGTGGACCGTGTCGTGCCCCGTACCGAAGACATGGACCCGGCCGGCGCCGTCCACCACGGCGGACAGACCGTCCTGGACCGCGGCGTCCCCGTCCAGCGCATGCCACGCGCCCCAGCCGCCGTCGGCGTCACGGACCCGGCTGCTCACGCCCTTGTCGGCGTTGCGCACGAACAGATGGACCCGCCCGTCGGGCGCGGCGACGGCGACCGGCACACCGATGCGCCGCCCACGGCTGTCCGAGCGCTCCGGGTTCCCCAGCCCCCGCCATGCGTGGAACCCCCC
Source organism: Streptomyces peucetius (assembly GCF_025854275.1). Classification (NCBI taxonomy): domain Bacteria; kingdom Bacillati; phylum Actinomycetota; class Actinomycetes; order Kitasatosporales; family Streptomycetaceae; genus Streptomyces; species Streptomyces peucetius. The sequence continues at coordinate 4,705,088 of NZ_CP107567.1, forward strand.
GCCCGGCGTGCGCTGCTCGAGCAGCACGATCTCCCGGGCGTTGCCCCCTCGGTGTCCGTTGAGTTCGGAGAACCGCAGTGCGAAGACGAGCCGTCGGCCGTCCGCCAGTGCCGCCGTTCCCAGCGTCGGCGCGAGCGGTCCGCCGCCGAGATCGTCCGGCTCGCCCCAGTTCCCGCTGCCCCGCTCGGTCTCCCGCCAGCGCACGGCACGCAGTCCCAGCACCCCGTAGGCGACGAGGCGGCCGTCCGGCTCGGTGGCGACGGCCGGTCGGGCGCCGGGATAGCGGTGGTGCGTCGACCGCACCCAGCCCTTCTTGTTGGTCAGGGGCCGGGTCCCGCCGACGTTGTAGTCGCCGCAGCCCCCGCTGTTGCCGCACTCCCAGTCCGGGTCGCCGCCGTAGGGGACGAGGTTCGCCGCCTTTCGCGCGATCACCCGCTGCGGCAGGTTCTTCGGCCAGTGCCGGTTGTAGTAGCCGCGGAAGGAGGTCGCGACGAAGGCCGGTATCCCGCCGCCGTCCTTGGTGCTCTCGGCGACCCAGCGCACCATGGCCGCCCAGCTGAAGCACGCCACGGCGGTGTGGTCGGCGTGGTCCGAGAAGCCGGGCTGCTCGCTGTCCCGCTTGCGGGTCGCCTCGTCGCTGAACTGGATGTCCGGATCGGGGTCGAGGGTGTGGATCACGGTCGGCCGGTACCGCTCCATCAAACCCACGAGGACGTCTATGAGGTCGTCGTAGTCGTAGCTGTCGGCCCGGCGGACGGGGGAGTCGTCGGCGATCGCCGTCCGTATGCTCAGCGCGCGGTCGTGCCAGAGACTGGGCAGGGCCGTCCAGCGGCGCGGGGCGTGCATCGACAGATTGATGAAGACCAGCTCGACGCGGCGGTTGCCGTGGGCGAGCGTGTTGATCTCCGCCCGCCGGTCGCCGCGCAGGGTGGCGACGCCCTTCTGCCACTGGGCGAACTTGTCCAGGCCGAGCAGGCTCGCGTACGCCTGGCGCAGGCCCTGGTGACGGGCGGAGGAGTAGGCGCCCTTGTCGGCGGGCTCGTCGTCCCGCCCCGGTATGTGGTTGATGCCGTTGTGCTCGCCGGCCGTGACGTAGACGCAGACCAGGGGGACACCCGAGTCCAGCATCAGCTGGGCGTCCGGGTTCATGAAGTACAGGTCGTCGTCCGGGTGGGCGAGTATCTGCATCAGTTGCGCGCGCCGCGAGGTGGTGATGTGCATCCCGGGAGCCGGATCGGCCACGGGGCCGGTGCGCCGGGGAGACGGTACGGAACACGACGTGAGCGCGGTGGAGGCGGCCGCAGCCAGAGCGGCCATGGCCGCGACGACGCTGCGCCGCCGGGGCCGGTTCGCGGCAGGGCTCCGCCCTGACACAGCTCTCTCGTTCACTTGTCCTGCTCCGTCCGCTTCCCCCCGCAGCGCACGGGCGTTCGCCCCCGTCTGCGTACCGTGAAACTGCCCAGGTCGCGGCCGGCCCGGTCGAGGCCGTGCGCCGCGATCAACTAGACGGCGGACGGGGGCCGCGGGTTGCCTGCGCGTTCGCTTCCTGTTCGAGTGGGTTTGCTCACGGGTGTGCTCACGGCCGCGGCAGCGTGACCCCGAAAGCGTCGCCGTTGGTGCCGGCCGCCCAGCCCATCGACTCCTCGGACAGCACGGTCGCGGACTCCAGCGTTCCCGGCCGCACCTTGACGACCGTCACCGTGCCGGGCCCGTTCCCCGGTGCGCCGATCAGGGCTTCGTCCCTGCCGTTGCCGTCGGTGTCCAGGGCTCCGACGGTCCAGCCGAAGTGGTCGTCCGTGGCGTTGATGCCGGGCACACCGGCAGTGTCCTGCTCGATCCACACGGCTCCGGAGGCGGAGATCCCGTTGTCCGTGCCGCCGAAAAGCACCAGGGATGCACCGGAGCCCGCAGCGGTGCCGAGTTTCTCGCTGCGCATACCAGCTACGAGGTCGTCGATGCCGTCGCCGTCGAAGTCGCCGGCTGCCAGGGACGAGGCGAAGTAGTCCTCGGTCTCCGGGGCGCCGGAGATGCCGGGGGTGTCCTGGTCGAAGACACCGACCCGGGCGGGGGACAGCCCCTGTGCGTCGGCGTACAGCACCGCCAGCCGTCCTGCCGCGCCGGAGTCACGGACCTTCTCGTCGGAAGCGCCGATGGCCACGTCGACGTACTCGTCGTCGTTGAAGCGGCCGACGGCCAGTGCACTGCCGGCGAACTCTCCTATGCCGTCGACGCGTCCGGCGTCGAGGTAGGCACTCGACGCGGGGGAGTCGTCGATCGGGCCGAACAGCACATGGACGGACCCGCGATCCGAACTGCCGGCTATCTGCTCGCCCATGGTGGCCACGACCAGGTCGCCGGTGCCATCGCCGTTGACGTCGCCGACGGCGAGTTGTTCCCCGAAGCGGTCCTCCGGCTCCGGTGTGCCAGGCACCTGAGGCGTTGTCTGGTCGATGTAGTGCGTGGCGGCGGCGGAGAGGCCATCGGCGGAGCCGAGCATCACCTTGACGGTGCCGGCATTGCTGGCGCCGCCGGCATGGTCGAGGGGCTGTCCGACTGCCAGATCGTCGTAACCGTCGTTGTTGAGGTCGCCCGCCGCCAGCGAGTACGCAAAGATCTCGTCCCACCCGACCGCGCCCGGATAGCTCGCGGTGTCCTCGGTGTAGATGTTCGTTCGGGTGCCGTGGATGCCGCCGGACGTTCCGTAGTGGACCGACAGCAGGCCGGCCCCCTGGGTGGCACGGACGGCAAGCTGCGCGGTGAGTTCTGGAACGGCTCGCCCACCCCCGTGACCACGTCCCAGCCCGTCAACGACGGTGCCTGGCACCACGCTGCCCTGACCGCCGCAGGCAACACACAGACGCTCTACCTCGACGGCGCCGAGGTCGGCACCATCACCGGGGAGATCACCCAGTACGACCAGCGCTTCGTCTACCTCGGAGCGGGCTACTGGCGAAGCTGGCCCGCGGTCTCGGGCGACATCGGCCATTTCACCGGCGACATCGACGAGGCGGCTGTCTACGCACGCCCGCTCGGTGCCCGCACCGTGGCACAGCACCATGCGTCCGGTTCCGCCGCCCAGCAGCTCACCCAGGTGACGCTGCCCAGCGACCGGATCCACTCCGAAGTGCAGTACGACACCGCGCACGACCGGGTGTCGTCCTACACCGACGCCAATGGCGGCACCTACCTGCTCTCCGGCCACAAGTTGACCGACGCCGAAGGCAAACCCGCCACCGACGACCAGGAAGCGGTGCCCGCCGACCCGTCGGCCACCGTGACGGTCACCGACCCGGCCCAGCGCACCTCAGCTACCGCTACGACCCGCTCCAGGGCAACCGGCTCATCGCCCAGACCGACGCCGCAGGCAACACCGCCCACTTCGGATACGACACCGGGGGCTTCCTCGCCACGACGACCGGTCCTGACGGTACGGTCACCCGACTCGGTCACGACAAGCGCGGCAACAAGATCTCCCAGACCACCTGTCGGGACGCCGACGACGAAGCGAGCTGCCACACCCGGTACTTCGAGTACTTCCTCAATGAGGCCGACCCGCTCGACCCGCGCAACGACCAGCTGATCGCCGAACGCGATGCCCGCTCGTCGAGCGCGACGGACAACACCTACCGGCACCGCCTACGGTTACAGCGCCGCGGGCGACCGAGTGTCCACCACCACCCCGGCCACCGCGGACTTCCCCGACGGCCGCTCGGTGCGCCACACCTTCACGGCCGGCACCGAGACCGCGATCGGCGGCGGGACCGTCCCTGCCGGACTCCTGGCGACGACCACCGATACCAAGGGCGGCACGACCACACGGGCCTACACCGCCGCGGGCGACCTCGCCCGGGTGACCGATCCAGCCGGACTGGTCACCGAGTACACGTACGACGCGCTGGGCCGCCAGACCGGCAGCTCGGTGAAGTCCGATGCTCACCCCGAGGGAGTCACCGGCACCACCGTCTACGACGGTGAATCACGCCCGCTCACTGTCACCGGCCCGGTGGTCACCGACCATGTCACCGGTGACACGCACCAGGCGAGAACCACCTACACGTACGACGCCGACGGCCGCCCGCTGAGCGAGGCCGTGTCCGACGAGGCCGGCGACGACGCCACCCGCACGACCAGGCGGGCCTACGACTCGCACGGCCGGCTCGTCACCGTCACCGACCCGGCGGGGAGGATCGAGTCGTACGCCTACGACGCCCACGGCCACCAGACCTCCCGCACCCTCCCCGGTGACCGCACGTTCCGCTACGCCTATACGGCCCTCGGCCACCTCGCCGAGGTCACCTTCACCGGCTTCACGGGTGATCCGAACAGCCCGACGGCACCCAGCGACGTGGTGCTCGACTCCTACGCGTACGACCCCGCAGGGCGCCTCGCGGAGCACACCGACGCAATGGGCCGCACCACTCGGCACACCTACTACGACGACGGACTGCCCGCCCGCGAGATCCTCGCGGGATTCCACGATCCGGACGGCACCACCCGCGACCTGGTCCTGAGTGAGCGCCACTACGACGCGGCCGGAAACCTCGTGAAGGAGACCACCGGCAACGGCTCGGTTACCGCGACGCACGACGTCGACGCCGCCGGGCGTGTGACCGCAGAGGTCCTCGACCCGGCCGGGCTGGCACGCCGCACCGCCTACACCTACGACGCCGCAGGCGCGGTGATCTCCGAGACCCGCACAGGCGCCGGAGGCAGCCGCACCGAGAAGGTCACCTACCAGCGCGACGTGACGGGAGCCGTCACCCGGCAGACCGTCGAGAACGGTGCCGACGACGTCGTCACCACCTGGGACGTCGACGACCGCGGTCTGGTCCTCTCGGAGACCTCCCCGCGCGGAAATGTCACCGGCGCCGATCCGGCCGCTCACACCACCCACCATGTCTATGACGTCCTCGGACGTCTGGTGGAGACCCGTGCGCCGCCGGTGATTGTGGAGACGCAGCAGAACGGCGCGGCCTCGGCCCGCCCGACCAGCCGCGTCGGTTACAACACCTTCGGCGAGACCACGTCGGCGAAGAGTCCGAACGGGCACACCGCCCGTACGTCGTACGACGACCTCGGCCGCCTCCTCACCACCACTCTGCCCGCCTACACCCCGCCGGGCAGCAGCACTCCGCTGGCCGCCACCACCAGCCGCACCTATGACGCGGCCGGCAACCTGGCGACGGAGACGGACGCCCTGGGCGGTGTCACCACCTACACGTACGACCAGTTCGGCAACCTGGCCAAGGCCACCGGCCCCGCGCCGTCCGAGGGCGCTGCCGCTCCGGTCAGCACCTTCACGTACGACCTGCTGGGCGAGCAGCTCTCGGCCACCGGCTCGACAGGCTCCCGCACGGAGGCGACGTACGACGACCTCGGCCGGCAGATCACCTCGACCGTCTTCGAACGCCACCCGGCCGCCGGTGTGTTCACGACGACGCTGACGTACGACGACCGCGGCAACCTGGTCTCGTCGACCAGCCCCACCGGCATCACGACGGCGGGCTCCTTCAACGCGGCCGGCCAGCCGACCGCGACCACAGACGCTGCCGGGAAGAAGACCACCTACTCCTACGGCCCCACCGGACTGACCGACTCGGTCGCCACCCCGCAGGGCCGCACGACTCGCACTGCCCACGACCTCGCGGGCCGCGTCACGTCGGTCACCGACACCGACCCCGCCGGCACGGTGCTGCGCAGCCGGGCCTCCGCCTACGACGCGGAGGGCAACCCGGTCGAGGTGACCGACGAACTCGGCCACACCGTCCGCCAGTCGTACGATGCCGTCGGCCGGCTGACGAAGCTGGTGGAGCCGGTCGACGCCGACACGTCGATCACCACCACCTTCGGCTACGACGCCGAGGGCAACCGCACCCGGCTCACCGACGGACGAGGCAACACCACCTGGACCACGTTCACCAGCCACGGTCTGCCCGAGTCTGTCGTCGAACCGGCCACGACTGCCCACCCGGGCGCGGCGGACCGCACCTACACCACGGTCTACGACATCGCCGGCCGACCGGTGAAGGAGATCCAGCCGGGCGGCGTCACCCAGCAGCGAACGTTCGACGCCCTGGGCCGCATCACCGAGGTCAGCGGTGCGGGCGCGGAGGCACCCACCACCCCGGACGTCTTCGGCTACGACCTGGCCGGCCGTGTCACCTCGGTGAACGCACCCGGCGGCACCAACACCTACACCTACGACGACCGCAGGAACCTGCTCTCCTCGTCCGGCCCGTCCGGCACGGCGACGTTCCGCTACGACGAGGAAGGCCGGCTGACCGGGCGTACGGACGCGGCGGGCGACGCGACGTTCGGCTACGACAGTGCGGGCCGGCTCAGCACGGCCGCCGACCCGCTGACCGGTACGACGCAGACGTACGGCTACGACGCCGCCTCCCGCCTGAGTTCCATCGGCTACGGCTCCTCCGGCGCGACCCGGTCCCTCGCCTACGACGTCCTGGACCAGCTCGCCGCCGACACTCTCAAGGCACCGGACGGCACAACCACGGCGTCCGTCGGCTACAGCTACGACGACGCGGGCCGCCTCACGGGCAAGACCACCAGCGGTACAGCGGGCGCGGGAGAACAGAGCTACGCCTACGACTGGGCGGGCCGGCTCACGGGATGGACCGCGCAGGACGGCACGACCACGGCGTACACGTGGGACGCGTCCGGCAACCGGGCCGGTGCGGGCGACGTCACCGCCACGTACGACGAGCGCAACAGGCTGCTCACGGCGGGCGACGTCTCCTACACCCATTCGGCCCGCGGCACCCGGACCGGCAGCAGCGGCCCGGGCGGTGCCACCACCAGCGCGGCGTTCGACGCCCACGGCCGGATGGTCAGCAGTGACGGCACGGCCTACGCCTATGACGGCCTGGGCCGCCTGGTCAAGCAGGGCACGTCGGTTCTGAAGTACGCGGACCAGTCCAACAACCTGGTCAGCGGCAGTGGCCGTCTCGTCCTCCGCGGCCCCCACGGCGAGGCGGCGCTGGCGAGCGCGGCTGATGACGGCAGCGGCGCGGCGGCGGTCCTGTCCGACCAGCACGGTGATGTGACGGGCGCCTTCGCCCCGTCCACGGGTGCGCTGTCCCGCTCCTCGGCGTACTCGCCCTTCGGCGAGGTCACCGAGAGCACGGGAGCGGTCGGAGTCCTCGGCTACCAGGGCGAGTTCACCGACCCGACCACCGGCCGGGTCAACATGCACGTCCGAGGGCAGTTCGACCTCGGCGAAGCCCTCGAGTGCGGTGGCGTCGATGGTGATCGAGTAGCCCTCGGACGGGATCGGAGCCGGGTTCGGCTCGACGTCCGGGTCGTAGGTGCCCGGCCCCTCCACCCTGATCTCCACGTTGTGCTCGGTGGGATCGACGTTGCCGCCGCTCAGCGACAGGTCGAGCTTGTCCGTCCCCTTGATGGTGACGGGCACCGGGGCTTCCTCGGCGTGCGCGGTTCCTGTGACCCCCACGGCGGCGACCGCCGCGGCAGCCAGGCCGGCGAGTGCCGTCCGGCGCCACGTGGAACGGGCGGAGACGCGTCTGATGTCCACTCTCACTTCCTCCGGTACAACGGGAGCCACTTGGGGTGACACCTCGCACATGTGACCTCGCGGTCGCGGGGAACGTTGCACGATCGCCGATCACGGATTCGTCTCGGTCCGGCCGCGGACGCAGGGCGTGGCGCAGGTCACATGAGGATCCTGTGAATTCGCGTGCAACCAATCACCCTGGTCACAGGTCATGCATGCGTAACAACGACCTCCCGTGTTCGCACCCACGGTGGTGCCGGGGGTCGCACACCAGCCTTCGTGCCGCCTTCGGGCGGCACCCAGACTTCACTGAGGTCTCAATGAAGCTTCGCCGCGCCTTGGCCGTCGCTGCCGCGACTGCCGTCATCGCACCCGCCACCTTCCTGGCGGCGCCGGCTGCGTACGCGACGATCAGCAGCACCCCGATCGCATCCGAGACGGACACCGACAACCCGGGCACCGAAGACCCGGAGGGCGAGAAGTCCGAGGCCACGACCCCGGACACGACGACGCCGGACTCGACGGTCCAGGACGGCGACAAGCCCGACGCCACCACGCCGGACGACACCACGGACGGCGACACCACGACCCCGGACGACACCACGGACGGCGACGAGCCCGACACCACGACCCCGGACGACACCAAGGACGGCGACAAGCCGGACACCACCCCGGACGACGACGACAAGCCGGACACGGAGACTCCCGGCGATGAGGACCCCGAGGAGGAGTTCCCGCCGTACTGCGAGGAGCTGGACGAGAACTTCGAGGAGAAGGCACTCGGCCTCAAGCTCTCCGGACTGCCTGCCAAGATCGTCGCCGGCAGCGGCTGGGAGGACTTCAACCTCACCATCACCAACAACTCGAAGGCCGACCTCAAGGAGGTCGCCTTCTACGCCGAGGTCGAGAACTACGAGCTCGACGAGGACAAGTGGCTCAGCAAGCACGTCGAGCTGCAGTTCCGCCTTCCCGGCACCGACCAGTGGGAGCGGATCGGCAACGAGACGTACGCCGGTGACTACTTCTGGGGCGTCGAGACCATGAAGTCCCAGGACTTCGTGAAGATCGACCTGCGTGTCAGCATCGCCAAGGAAGCGCCTGCCGGTGACAGCTACGCCATCGGTTCCGGCGGCTACCTGGGCGACGTCGAGGGCCAGGAGTGCATCGCGGAGAGCGCGGGCGCCTGGGCGGACTTCACCGTCCTGAAGCCGGGCTCCTCGAACGAGAACCCGGGCGAGGCGAAGCCGGGCGAGGGCAAGCCGGAGGACAAGGGTCCCGACCCGAAGCCGCAGGGCGGCGTGAAGGAGCTCCCGGTCACCGGCAACCTCGCCGAGACCGGTTCCGACTCGAGCCTGCCCGTCATCGGCGCGGTCGGCGGTGTCGCCATCCTCGCCGGTGCCGGCGCGGTCTTCGCCATGAAGCGCCGCCGTGGTGACGCCACCGCGTAACCGCTGACGTCCGGCGCCCACGGGCGCCGGACCCCGTGAGCCACAAAGGCCGCTGCACTCGGAGGGGGGTGCAGCGGCCTTCGTGCGTCCGGAGCCCGGAGCCCGGGCCGGGTCACTTCTTCGGCGGGACCGCCGGCATGCCCAGGAACGGAAGCTTCAGCGCGCCGAACGCCCTCTCCGGGACCGCCGGGGACTTCGGCGCGACCGGGGACAGCCGCCGGTACTCCGCGCCCTGCGCCGGCCGCGGGTCGTCCTCGCCGTTGTTGGGCCAGAAGGACATCGCCCGCTCCGCCTGGGCCGTGATGGTCAGCGACGGGTTGACGCCCAGGTTCGCCGAGACCGCGGCCCCGTCCACGACCGAGATGCCGGGGTGGCCGTACAGCCGGTGGTACGGGTCGATGACGCCGGACTGCGGCGAGTCGCCGATCGGGCAGCCGCCGAGGAAGTGCGCGGTGAGCGGGGTGCCCATCAGTTCGCCGATGTTGGAGCCCGCGAAGCCGTTGATCTCCTCGGCGAGCAGCGAGGCCGCGCGCGTGGCCTCGGGGATCTGGGTCGGGTTCGGCGCGCCGTGCCCCTGGCGGGCGGTGAGCAGGCCCTTCCCGACGCCCTTCGGCTTGCGGTACGTGGTCAGCGAGTTGTCGAGGGACTGCATGACGAGGCCGATGATCGTCCGCTCCGACCAGCGCCGGTTGGAGAGCGCGCGCACCGCGAGCCACGGGTGCTTCGCCATGTTGCCGAGCCAGCCGGCGACCCGGCCCTTGACGCGGTAGGGCACCTGGAGGACGGTGAGGCCGCCCATCGCGTTCGAGCCCTTGCCGTAGCGGACGGGCTCGATGTGGGTGTTCTCGTCGGGGTGGATGGACGAGGTGATGGCGACGCCCCGCGTGAAGTCGACACGCTCCGCGCCGTGGCGCTTGCGGTAGCGCCGGTTGTCGGTCTGCGCGCCGACGAGGCCCTCGGAGTTGGTGCGGGTCAGCTCGCCGAGCCGTGCGGAAAGCCGCGGCAGCAGTCCGGCGTCCTTCATCCGGTGCAGCAGCGTCTGCGTGCCGTACGTACCGGCGGCGATGACGACGCGGCGGGCGGTGAACGTACGGCCCTTGCCCTTGCGCCGGTTGTCGCTCGGCAGGGTCTTGACGGCGAAGCCGCCCCGGGAGTCCTCGGTGACGGCGACGACGGACGTCATCGGGTGGACGACGGCGCCCGCCTTCTCCGCGAGGTACAGATAGTTCTCGTTGAGGGTGTTCTTCGCGCCGTGCCGGCAGCCCGTCATGCACTCGCCGCACTCGCTGCACGCCTTGCGGGAGGGGCCGACGCCTCCGAAGTAGGGGTCGGCGACCTCCTCGCCGGGCCTGGCCCTCACCGTGCCGTCGGCGTCGTCGCCGTCGCCGAAGAACACGCCGACGGGCGCCATGTGGAAGCTGTCGCCGACGCCCATCGCCTCCGCGGTCGCCTTCAGATGGACGTCGGAGGGGGTCATCGTCGGGTTGAGCCGCACACCGAGCATGCGCCGCGCCTGGTCGTAGTACGGCTTCAGCTCGTCCTGCCAGTCGGTGATGTCCTTCCACTGCGGGTCGTTGAAGAACGGCGCGGGCGGTACGTAGAGGGTGTTGGCGTAGTTGAGCGAACCGCCGCCGACGCCCGCTCCGGCCAGCACCATCACGTTGCCGAGCAGATGGATGCGCTGGATGCCGAAGAGGCCGAGGGCGGGTGCCCAGAGGTAGTTGCGCAGGTCCCAGGAGTTCTTCGGCAGCGAGTCGCGGGTGAAGCGCCGGCCGGCCTCGAGCACGCCGACCCGGTAGCCCTTCTCGGTGAGGCGCAGTGCCGAGACGGAGCCGCCGAAGCCGGAGCCCACGACGAGCACGTCGTAGTCGTACGCGACGCCGGCGCCCGCGTCAGCGTCCTGGTTTCGCGCAGGGGGTACCTCGGCCATGGCTCTCCTCGTGAAATGTGCGGGGCGTCCGGGGACGGGGGCGGCGGGTTCGGGGTTCAGCGCAGGCGCAGGGCCTTCATCGCCCTGAGGCTGACGCTCATGAAGGCCGCGTACTTCTCGTCGTCCATGCCGAACGACGGGGCCAGCGGCAGCAGCCGCTGCTGGGCCACGGTCTGGGCCTCCGTGTACTTGAGGATGCCCTCGGAGCCGTGGCGCCGGCCGAGGCCGGAGTCCTTCATGCCGCCCATCGGGGCCTGGACGCTGCCGTACGCGGGTGCGTAGCCCTCGTTGATGTTGACGGTGCCGGTGCGCAGCCTGGCGGCGACGGCGTGGCCGCGCCGGGCGTCCTTGGTCCAGACGCTGGAGTTGAGGCCGTACGGGGTGGCGTTGGCGCGGGCGATGACCTCGTCCTCGTCGGTGAAGCGGTAGACGGAGACGACCGGGCCGAAGGTCTCCTCCGTGCACACGGCCATCGGCGCCTCGACGCCGTCGAGGATGGTGGGCTCGTAGAAGAGCGGGCCGATGTCGGGGCGGGCGACGCCGCCCGCGACGAGCTTGGCGCCCTTGGCGACGGCCTCCTCGACGTGGCGGGTGACGGTCTCGAGCTGACGCTCGCCCACGAGGCAGCCCATGTCGGCGCCGTAGGCCAGGGAGTTGCCGAGTCGCATGGCCTTCGTGCGGGCGGCGAACCGCTCGATGAAGCCGTCGGCGATCGACTCGTGCACGTAGAGCCGCTCGATGGAGATGCACAGCTGGCCGGCGGAGGAGAAGCAGGCGCGCACGGCTCCGGCGGCGGCCTTCTCCACGTCGGCGTCGTGGAGCACCAGCATGGCGTTCTTGCCGCCGAGTTCGAGCGAGACGCCGACCAGGCGGGCGGCGGCGCCCTGCGCCACCTCGCGGCCCGTGCGGGTGGAGCCGGTGAAGGAGACGTAGTCGGCGTGCTTGACGACCTCGGGGCCGACGACCGGGCCGTCACCGAGGACGACCTGGAACACCTCCGCGGGCAGGCCGGCCTCGATGAGCAGGTCACGCGCCCACAGGGCGGTGAGCGCCGTCTCGGTGTCGGGCTTCATGACGACGGCGTTGCCGGTGACGAAGGCCGGCAGCGCGTCGCCGACGGACAGCTCCAGCGGGTAGTTCCAGGGCGCGATCTGTCCCACGACCCCGCGTGGGTGGCGCAGTTCGGTCGTCCTGGTGAGGACGGGGACCACGCCGGTGTGCCGCCTGGCCTTGAGGTACGAGGGTGCCTTGCGCCCGTAGTGGCGGGCGGCGACGGCGACGGCCTGCACCTCCTCGTGCGCGTGCAGCCGGGCCTTGCCGGTCTCGAGCTGAATGAGGTCGAGCACTTCGGCCTGGCGTGCGAGGACCAGGTCGTGGAAGCGCAGCAGGACGGCCGCGCGGGCCCGGACCGGGGTGGCGGCCCACGCGGTCTGCGCGGCGCGGGCGCGTTCGAAGGCCGCGGCCACGTCCTCGGGCGTCGACTCGGGCAGTTCGGCCAGCCGGTCGCCGGTGAACGGCGTGTGGTTGGCGGTACGGCCGGAGCCGGCGACGCCCTTGGTCAGCCGGGCGACCACGTCCGGGGTCACCACGTCGGCGGCGGTGCGCGCGCCGGCCGGGGCGGCGGCGGTCGGATTGGTGCCCGGGGCGGTGGCGGTGGCGGTGGCCTGCGAGTCCGTCATGGGGGCGAGAGTAGGCGTAGCGAAGCACTTTGGGTACCCGTCGGTAACACCTTTTCACCAGGTGTGCACGACCATGCCAGCGATCACTGGCACATAAGCCCTGATCAGGGGCTACTCACCGCTCGGAGGCCGCCATCCGCGCAACATGATGTCGAACTGCTCACGCGTCGTCGTCCAGTCCTGCGCGGGGCCCGACATGTAGAGGGCGTACTCCGTGCCGTCGTCCTCGTAGTACATCTGGTCGATCGCCCGCCGCGGGCCGGGGTGCTCGGTGCGCTCGGTCCAGGTGAACTCCCAGAGCGCGGAGAGCATCTGGTCCCGGAAGGTGTTGGGGTGCAGCTGCACCCGCCGGTAGTCCGGCAGCCGCTTCTCAAGATTCTTCTGCATGTCGAGCATGTGCATGTACGGGTTCTCGTGGTCGGGCGCCGGATCGATGCTGATACGGATGCGGTGCCGGCCGTTGTCCGGCGTGTAGTCGATCTGGTTGCCGTCCGTCTGACGCCGCCAGCCTTCGGGCACCCAGAGGCCGAAGCCCTCCGGGTCCTCGACGCGTTCCCAGCCCTTCGGGAGCCCGGACCGGTCCTCCGCCTCAGGGGTCTTCTCGGGCTCGCCCGCCGACCGGGTCCCACCACCCCCGCCGTCCCTGCCCGCGTACTGCGTCGCCAGGCCCGCTCCCCCGCCGACCACGGCCGCCAGGACCATGACGATCAGCGCGGTGCGTATCCGCCCGCCGCGACGCCTCGCGGCGGGCCCGGCCGCAGGTGCCGTGCCGGATTCCCCCGCATAGGGCTCCGACGCGGTACCGGACCCCGGTGCCGTACGCAACTCCGGTGCCCTGCGGGACTCGTGTGCCGCAGCGTGCTGGGCCATCCGCTGCGTCGGCACGCGCATCGGATGACGCATCGGCTCCGTGGCGTCCGGCGCACGTCCTTCCATGGCCCCGGTCAGCATCCGCTCGGCCTCGGCCGCGGAGGGGCGCGCGGCCGGGTCCTTGCGCAGCAGCGCCAGGATCACCGGACCGAGCCGCCCCGCCCGCACCGGAGCCGGCGGCTCCTCGTCCACCACGGCCTGCATGGTCGACAGCGGCGACGAACGCCGGAAGGGGGACGTCCCCTCCACCGCGGTGTACAACGTCGCACCCAGCGACCACAGATCGGAGGCGGGCCCCGGGTCATGACCCCGGACGCGCTCGGGCGCGAGATAGTCGATCGAACCGACGATCTCGCCCGTCCTGGTGATCGTCGCGTCGCCCTCGATGGCCGCGATCCCGAAGTCCGTTATCAGCGCCCGGCCGTCCCTGCCCAGCAGCACGTTGGCGGGCTTGATGTCCCGGTGCAGCACCCCGGCCGCGTGCGCGGCACCCAGCGCCCGCAGGACGTCGAGACCGATCCGCGCCGCCTCCCGCTCGTCGATCCGCCCCGGTTCCTTGGCGGCGTCCGCGAGTGAGGGCCCGTCCACGTACTGCATGACGATCCAGGGCCTGGCGTCGTGCTCCAGCACGTCGTGGACGGTGACGACTCCCGGGTGGCTGATGCGCGCGGCAGCCCGCGCCTCTTTCTGGGTACGGGCGTGCAGCACGGCCCGGTCGGCCTCCGACACGTACAGCCCCGCCGTCAACTCCTTGACAGCGACCACTCTGTGCAACACCTCGTCATGGGCGCGCCACACCTTGCCCATGCCGCCACGTCCGATGGCCTCGCCCAGCCGATAGCGTCCGGCGAGCAGCAGACCGGCGTCCGCACTTCGAGTTTCTTCCACGTACCCCGTCCCGTTCCTTGGAATGACAGGTTACGGAGGGGAAGCACGGCCATGGAACCTCGCACGCCTCAAGTGACCGCACTGTAATGCGCGTTCTGTGCGCGGCTGCACACTCAGCGGGTGGCACGGTAACTGCCAGTGGCCTGCTCGAAGATCTCGGTCACCTTGTCACGCTCCGCCTCGGGCCCGATCACCTGGACCACGTGGTAGACACCGTCCACGGCGAGCGCGAGGTTGCGCACGTACACCTCACGGCCGTTGCCGTCCTGCCACGTGAACTGGCCCTCGGCCATGGACCGTCCACCGACCTCGATACGGCGCAGCCCGCTCGCACTGGCCCACGACGAGTCACGGAAGGGCTGCAGTTCCGGCTCCTTGTCCCGCTGATAGGCCAGCGGGTCGTCGCCGTTCTGCCGCACGGTGTCCCGGCCGGGGACCACGATCAACGTGAAATCGCCCCCGGTGTAGCGGACTTGGCCGACGTCGTTGATCGGCCGGCGCTGCCACGACCGGTCGACGGCGATCCGGAAGCCCTCCGGGTCGTCGCGGAGCACATACCCCTCGGGGAGCTCGCCGGCCGGGGCGGAGGTCTGCGGCTGCTGCGAGCCGGGGGTGCCGCCGGCCGTGGGCGCGGAACCGCCCTCGCCGCCCGTACGGCCGGGGCTCGGCCCGGTACCCGACGGCTGCGCGCCCGCGTTCTGCCCCTGCTGCGGCGGCTGTTGCTCGTCGGACTTCGGCATGAACAGCACCGCGTACGCGATCGCGGCCACCAGGGCGAGCAGGATCAGCAGCAGGAGCGTACGCCCGAGCGCACGCGGCGCGCGCCCCGTGTTCCCGTACGACGTCCGGTACGACGTGTCGCGGGGCGGCACCTCGTACGGCTCCTCGTACGCGCGTACCGGTGGGACGGCTTCGGCACGCGCCCCCTCCCGGACCCGGCCCCGCTCGCGCCCCTTGGCCTTCTTGTGGCGGTGGCGGCCGTGCGCCGTGTCCGCCGCGCCCCGCCGGCGTCTGCGGACCAGTTCGCCCCGCCGGCGCACGATCGGCAGCCGTGATCCGTCGACCACACCGGCGGGCAGCGGCACGACGTCCGTACCGGCCTCCGGCTCGGGAGCCGACCGCACCAGCGAGCGCAGCCAGCCGCGCAGCTCCTCGAAGTCCGGGCGCTCCGTGGGGTCCTGACGCAGCAGCGACTCGACGACCGGCCGCAGCGGGCCGCACTCCTCCGCGAAGGCGGGCGGCTCCGCGCAGACCAGCTGGACCAGCTCGGCCGCGCTGTCCTCCGGATACGGCGCGTGCCCCTGTACGGCCCGGTACAGCAGCGCCCCCAGCGCCCACAGGTCGGTGGCCGGGCCGACCGGTGCGGCCAGCTGCCAGTTCTCGTGCACGGGGCCGGCCTGCTCGGGCGCCCACCGCTCGGTGACGGCACCGACGACGGTGATCCGCGCCTGGCGGGCGCGCTCTGCCGCCAGCGGGGTGGAGGGGCCGCTGTACGCGGGCGCCCTGGTGCCGGCGACGGCGTCGTCCCAGCTGCCGGCGGGTGCTTCGCCGCCCGTCGCGGGACGGCGCTGCGCATCGGCGCGCATGGCGTCGCCACCGCGGTGCCAGCTGCCACCGGCCACGCTTTCGTTCCGCGCCGACGGAAGGGCGGGGCGCACCCCGCCCGAATACCTGCCGCCGGTGCCTCCAGGACCCGCCGGGCCGCTGTCGGCACGCGCGACGGGCGACACCGGCCGGACGCCGCGCTCGCTGTCCGCACGGCGGACGCCGTAGGGGTCGTCGCGGTACGGGTCATGGTCACGCGGACCCGGCAGGGCGGGGCGGGCGGCGATGCCGCGGGGGCCGCCGCCTGCCACGGGCAGCGAACCGGGCCCCTCGCGGCCGGGGAACGGCTCGTCGTGCCAGATGCCCGCCAGCCTGGCCCGCCCGGGGCCTTCCTGGTCCGGATCGGCCCCGGGTGCGGTCCGGTCGGACCCGCCGTCGATGCGATACACGTCGTCACGGCCGTACCGGCCGCCGTGGTCGTACTCGTCGTGGGTGCCGCGGGCGTATCGGCCGTCGCGGCCCGTGCCTGCCGCGCCGCCCGCGCCGTCCGCGCCGGGGAGGGAGCCCTCGAAACCGGGCTCCTCGAAGTCCGCGTCGTCGTCCTCGTCCCGGAGACCGAGCCCGAGCAGACCGCGGCGTCCCTCGTCGGGCCGGCGCGCCCACCAGTCGGGGTCGAGGCCGTCCTGTTCCAGGGCCTCATGGCGTCGCACCGCGTCGGCGTCCTCCGCGTGGCGCCGGTCCTCGCCCGTTCGCGCCCCGGCCCGCGCCCCGGCGCGGTACGCCGCGATCGCGCCGGCCCGGGCGGCGCGCACGTCCGGCACTCCGGCCGCCGGGCCGCCGCCGTCGGGCTCGCTCACATCGTCGGCGACGGCGTGGTCGTCACCGGACTCGCCCCCGAACGCGCCCTCCGGCTCCGTGTCCGCCTCGGGTTCCGGCACGGGCGCGTACCCGCACAGCGCCTCCTCCGCCGCGCCGGACGCCAGCCCCGTGAGCACGATGCGTCCGTCGTCGCAGACGAGCACCGTACGGACGGTGATGTTGCGGTGGGTCCAGCCGTGCGCGTGCAGGACGCGCAGCGCGGTCAGCACGTCGGAGGCGACTTCGGCGGCCCGGTAGGGGCTGAGGGGCTTCTCCGCGAGCAGCGCGGCGAGCGGCCGGGCCGCGACCCGTTCGCTCACTATCCACAGCGAGCCGTCCTCGGCGAACACGTCGAAGACCTGGTCCAGCCGGGGATGGTCGGGGATCTGCGCGGCCGCCTGCGCCGCCTCGACGGCACGCCGCACCGCCGGGTCCGTGGGCCGCCGTGTCGTGCCGCCCCTGCCACCGCCCCGGGCCTGCCGGGGCACGGCGGCCCCGGCGAGACCGTCCCCGTCGACCACCTCCGCGTCCACGATCTCGGGCAACGGCACCTGCCGCACCAGGACTTCGTGCCCGCTGTAGGTGTCGAACGCGCGGGTCTCCGTGAACTCGTACGCGTCGGAGGGCGGCAACGGCAGGCGGTAGCGGTCGGCGAGCACCCTGCCCGCATAGTCGTCCACGACGCCTCCCCACCAGCGCGCTGTCCACGGCCGGAACCGGAACCACGCACGAAGCCGTCAATTCCGGTCACTCAGCGGCCCCTTGTGGCTGCGTACCGTCCGCGACCTCTCACGATACGTGCCCTCGGTCAGTCCTTGGGGCTGAACGTGGCGAACGCCGTCTCACGCAGCGTCCTGCACGCCTCGCCGTCCCACTCGCTCGCCTTGCACGTGACCATGATCGAATATCCGCGCTTCGCGTCGACCTTGAAGCCCCTGTTGAGGATACGTACCCGCTCGCCGCCCTCGTTGCGCTCGAACCTCCAGTCCGCGACGGTCGGATAGCCGTTGTACTCGACCGGGCCTATGCCGAGGTGCTTGTAGCCGTTGCTCGTGGCGCTCACACCGGCGACGGCTGCCGCCCACGCGGCCGCCGCGTCGTCCTTCGGGCTGTTGTTGAAGTCCACCTGGACCCGCGGAGTACCGCCGTCGACGCTGAACTTGCCGCCCGAGTTCTGGCCCGCCACACCAGTGAGCCTGAAGTTCTTGGGCATGGCCATGGTGAAGTGCCAGCGGTCGTTGGAGACCATCACGTATCCGGCAGGCAGCGTGTCCCCGCCCACCGGGTCGTCACCCTTCGGTTCGCCCGACGGGGTGCTGTCGGGCGTGCCGGAGCTCCCGCCCCGGTCGTCCTTGCCGGTGTCGTCACCACCGTTGTCGGGGCTCGCGTCGCTGCCCGTACCGCCGGTGGCCTTGTCCTCCCCGCCGCCTCCGTCGGCGCCGGCGGAGGCGGCCGTGTCGTTCTTGCCCTTCCCCTGGTTCGCCGGGTCGTCGTCACCGCCGAGGGCGAAGACGAGCACCGTGGACAGCACGACGAGCACGGCGACGACCGCGATGATCACCAGCGTGCGGCGCGGCACCACGTCGGTCAGCGGGGCCCGCACGGGTGCGGGCCTGCGGGCAGGAGCGTCCGGAGCGGGCTGCTGCCTCGTCTCCGCCTTCACGGCGGCGGCCGCGTTGCGCACGGAACGGAGCGCGCCGCGCAGCCGGTCGGACGCGGGGTCCTTCGGAGCGGCAGGCGCCGCGGGCGGCTCAGGCGGTACGGAGGGCAGACGTATGGCGCGGGTCGCCTCGGGCGACGGCTCGGGGACCGCGAGCGGCACGGGCGCTTCCGGCGCGTTCACCACCTGGGTCAGCAGGGCACGGGCGCCGGCGTCGTCCAGCCGCTGGGCGGGGTCCTTGGCGAGCAGGCCGTAGATGACCTCCTCCAAGGGGCCCGCGTTCTTCGGCGGGTCGAGCGGCTCGGTCATCACGGCGGTCAGCGTCGCGATCGCCGAGCCCTTGTCGTACGGCGGGCAGCCCTCGACGCTCGCGTAGAGCAGACCACCGAGCGACCACAGGTCCGCCGCCGGACCGGGCCTGTGACCACGGGCGCGCTCGGGCGAGATGTACGACGGAGCGCCGACGAGCATGCCCGTCGAGGTGATCGACGGGTCTCCTTCGACCTGCGCGATTCCGAAGTCGGTGAGCACGACACGGCCGTCGCGGCCGATGAGCACGTTGGACGGCTTCACGTCGCGGTGCAGAATGCCCTCGCGGTGCGCGGAACGCAGCACGTCGAGGATCGCCAGGCCCACCTCGGCGGCTCGGCGGGGCGTGAGGACGCCGTCCTCCCGGACGACCTCGGCGAGGGACTTGCCCTCGACGAGCTCCATGACGATCCACGGGCGGTCGTCCTCGTCGACGACGTCGTAGACGGTCACGGCGCTGTTGTTGCGGATACGGGCGATCGCCTTGGCCTCGCGCAGGGTGCGCGTGATCAGCCGGCGCTTCTCCTCGTCGTCGATGCTGCCCGGGAAGCGCAGCTCCTTGACGGCGACGGTACGCCCGAGGGTCTCGTCGACCGCGCGCCACACCGTGCCCATGCCACCGCGTCCGAGGACGCCGCCGAGGCGGTAGCGCCCGGCGAGCAACCGCCCTTCGGTGCCCGTGGCGCCGCGCCCCTTGGTCCCGGTCGTGGCGGCGGCCCCGGAGGCCGCGCGTCCGGCACCGGCCGGCTGGTCCGCCTCGGCGGGCTTCGCCCCGGCCATCCCTGCGCCCCGGCCGTCGGCGGCCGGCTTCTCGGCGGGTGCCGCAGCGGAGGACTCCGCCCCCGGCCTCTTCGCGTCGTCCTTCGGGGCCACGTCCTTGCCCGGTGCCGCCACGGCGTCCGGCGCGTCCGAGGCCGAGACTCCGTGAGCCTCGGCGCCCTGAGCCTTGACCCCCTGGCTCTCCGTCACGTTCCCTTCGAAGGCGGGCTGCTCGTCGTCGCGCTCCGTCGTGCTCCGGCCGTCGTCGGCCTGGGCACCGGCTGCGCCGGCGGCCCCGTCACGGCCCTGTGTGTCCGACGCACCGGACTCCGGAGCATCCTCGGCCACGTCCGCGTCCTTGCTCTCGCGCGCCGCCTTCAGGGCCGAGGCGGAGGCGGCCGGACCCGAGGCTGCCCCTCCCGAGCCGGAACCGGCGCCCCCACCGGCGGAGCCGGCTTCCGCGCCGGCGGCAGAACCCGCATCCCCGCCGGCGTAGCCGGCCCCCCGCTGGGGCTCCCGCGACTGCTCAGCCTCCGACATGCGTCCCCTCTGCGATCCCTGATCTTCGCCCGCGCCTGCCGCTCTCCGCGCGATGCGGTAACCCGCCCTGGAAGAGCGCCCATTGTCTCTCACTCCGGGACCGGTACGTCCTCCGGGTCCATCCTGTGGCACAAGGGACACGCATGGGTGGGCCACCCATCACACCGTCACCCGGCGTGAAACCCACCCCTGTACTGGTCGGAGCCCTGGCCCGTTCACCCAACGGGCCCCGTCCCGGGCGGGTTTCGGCCGTATCGCGGCCGGCGAAGACCGTCCCGCCCGCCCGCGCTGGGGGACGCCGACGCGACCTCCCGAGCGCGGGACCGGCCCGATTCGCGGCACCCGGGCCCCACGCGAGCTCACGGGACCGGCCCACGTCGCGGGACCGGCCGACCCGATACGTGCGGCCCCGGCCGACGTTTCCGCCCATCACCCAAGTCAGGGGAGCCGAGCCGGACTCGGGCCCACGCCTCGGGCCGGCCCGAGGCGTGAGGGAGCCGGCCCACGTCGTGGGAAGCCCCCGGGCCCCGGCGACGCCCCGCCACGGTGCAGAGCGGCACGCTCAAAGCGCCACGGTCCGGGGCGGCGCGGTCCGGGGCGGCGCGGCCCAGAACGGCACGCTACGGCGTGGAACGTTCGGAGCCGGCACGCTTCACAGCGGCACGATCTCCGGCGCTCCCAGCCGGGCCGCGTCCGCCGTCAGGTCGTCCGGCTGGCGCTGCGATTCCCGCTCCGCCTCGACCCGCTTCACGTAGTGCTCGACCTCCTTCTCGATCTGCGCCTTCTCCCAGCCGAGGACGGGAGCCATCAACTCGGCGCACTCGCGTGCGCTGCGCGTCCCCCGGTCGAACGTCTCGATCGAGATACGGGTGCGCCGCGTCAGTACGTCGTCCAGGTGGCGGGCTCCCTCGTGCGACGCGGCGTAGACGATCTCGGCCCGCAGATAGTCGTCCGCGCCGCCGATCGGGTCGCCGAGTGTGGGATCCTCGGCGACGAGGGCGAGCAGTTCCTCCGTCAGCGCGCCGTAGCGGTTCAACAGGTGCTCGACGCGCACCACGTGAAGGCCCGTCCGCGCGGCGATCCTCGCCCTCGCGTTCCACAGGGCGCGGTACCCCTCGGCCCCGAGCAGGGGCGTGTCCTCGGTGACGCACGCGGCCACCCGCTGGTCCAGGCCGTGCACCGCCGCGTCCACGGCGTCCTTCGCCATCACCCGGTACGTCGTGTACTTGCCGCCGGCCACGACCACGAGGCCCGGCACGGGGTGCGCCACCGTGTGCTCACGCGACAGTTTGCTCGTCGCGTCCGACTCGCCGGCGAGCAGCGGTCGCAGCCCCGCGTACACCCCTTGGACGTCGTCCCGGGTGAGCGGCACGGCCAGCACCGCGTTGACGTGCTCCAGCAGATAGTCGATGTCGGCGCTGGAGGCGGCCGGGTGTGCCTTGTCGAGGTCCCAGCCGGTGTCCGTCGTACCGACGATCCAGTGCCGTCCCCACGGGATGACGAACAGCACGGACTTCTCGGTCCGCAGGATCAGGCCGGTCGTGGAGTGGATGCGGTCCTTGGGCACGACCAGATGGATGCCCTTGGACGCCCGGACGTGGAACTGCCCGCGCTCCCCGATCAGCGCCTGGGTGTCGTCCGTCCACACCCCCGTGGCGTTGACGATCTGCCGGGCCCGGATCTCGTACTCGCCGCCGGCCTCGACGTCGCGCACGCGGGCCCCGACGACCCGCTCGCCCTCGCGCAGGAAGCCGACCACCCGGGCGCGGCTGGCGACTTGCGCGCCGTAGCTCGCGGCCGTACGCACCAGGGTCGTCACGAAGCGGGCGTCGTCCATCTGGGCGTCGTAGTACTGCAGGGCGCCGACCAGGGCGTCCTTCTTCAACGCGGGCGCGACCCGCAGTGCGCGCCGCCGCGAGAGGTGGCGGTGGACGGGCAGGCCCCGCCCGTGGCCCGAGGACACGGACATCGCGTCGTACAGCGCGACGCCCGAGCCCGCGTACAGCCGCTCCCAGCCCTTGTGCTGGAGCGGATAGAGGAACGGCACCGGCTTGACCAGATGCGGGGCCAGCCGCTCCAGCAGCAGTCCGCGCTCCTTGAGCGCCTCTCTGACCAGGGTGAAGTCGAGCATCTCCAGATAGCGCAGGCCACCGTGGATCAGCTTGCTCGACCTGCTGGAGGTGCCCGACGCCCAGTCGCGCGCCTCCACCAGACCGGTGAGAAGTCCTCGTGTCGCGGAATCGAGGGCAGTGCCGGCTCCGACCACGCCGGCGCCCACCACCAGCACGTCCAGTTCCCGCTCGGCCATCCCGGCGAGCGCTGCGGCGCGCTCCGCGGGTCCCAGTGTCGCTGTCCTCACTGCTGCCTCCCGTCGCCCCCGTGCGTTTCCTGCGGTCGGTCTCACAACGTCGAACTCACACGTCGATTCTGTCCGCAGTCGCCGACTTCAGCCACCGCCTGTGGATAACACTCGGACGGCCACGAGCCCACAATCCGACAGAACGGTCATATTTACGCCTAGTCTGACATTGCGCCTGCCCGTTCTGCCCACAGGGCTTGCGTTCACTGTCCCCTTCGGCTACGGGAAGGACGGCCACAGCCATGCCCGCAGATCTCGCCGTGATCGGACTCGGCCACCTCGGTCTGCCGCTCGCCCAGGCCGCCGTGGCCTCAGGCATCGAAACCATCGGCTACGACCCCGACCCGTGCCGGCTCGCGGAGCCCGCCGCAGGAGTGACGGCCGCCGACATCCGGCGCATGCTCTCCGGCGGATTCCGCAACGTCACCGACCCGGCCGAACTCGGCCGGGTCCGCACCGCCGTCATCTGCTCGCCCACGCCCATGGGCGCGGACGGCACGCTGGACCTGACCCCGCTCGCCGACGCCGCCCGGGCGCTCGCGTCCCGGCTGCGACCGCACACCACGGTCCTGCTGGAGTCGGCGGTCGAGCCGGGCACCACGGAGGACTTCCTGCGGCCGCTGCTCGAGGCCGGCTCCGGCCTGCGCGCGGGCCGGGACTTCCACCTGGCCTACTCCCCCAGCCGCACCGACCCCGGCCGCCGCACCCACGGCTACGCGAACACCCCGAAGGTCATCGGCGGCCTGACCCCTGCCTGCACGGAGTCCGCAGCCGCCTTCTACGCCCGGCTGACCGACAAGGTGGTCCGCGCCCGCGGCCTGCGCGAGGCCGAGACCGTCAAGGTCCTCGAGACCAACTTCCGGCACGTCAACATCGCGCTGGTCAACGAGATGGCGGTGCTCTGCCACGACCTCGGCGTCGACCTCTGGGACGTCATCCGCTGCGCCGAGACCAAGCCCTTCGGCTTCCAGGCCTTCCGCCCCGGTCCCGGCGTCGGCGGCCACGGCGTCCCCCTCGACCCCGGCCACGCCCCGGGCCGCGCCCTGCGCATGGTTGGTCTCGCCCAGGAGATCAACGCCCGGATGCCGCAGTACGTCGTCCGCCGCTGCGCCACCCTCCTGAACGAACACGGCAAGTCGGCCCGCGGCGCCCGCGTCCTGCTCCTCGGCGTCACCTACAAGCCGGACCTCGCCGACCTCCAGGGCTCACCGGCCACCGAGGTCGCCCGCCGGCTGATGGACCTGGGCGCGTCCGTGAGCTACCACGACCCCTATGTCCCGGACTGGCGCGTGGGCGAACTCCCCGTTCCCCGCGCCGACTCGCTGTACGAGGCGGCGGCCGCCGCCGACCTGACGGTCCTGGTGCAGCACCACCGCACGTACGACCTCCAGGGCCTGGCCGTCAAAGCCCAACTCCTCCTGGACACAAGGGGGGCGACGCCCGCGGGCGCGGCACACCGCCTCTGACGTCTTCCCCCTGAACCCGACGCCACCCTTACAACGGCCATATAACCGAATGTCGTTCTGTCGGGCCGGGCTGCTAGTGTCCGGGACCGCCGCTCGCACGATCGTGCGACGCGTTCGATCCCAGGGGGAATTCCACCATGAGTCAGCCCGTCCCGCCGCCGTCCGGCAACCCGTTCGCCGGTGGCGACCAGTACGCGCCCGCCCCGCCGCCGGCCCCGGTGCGCAACAACCTGGGACTCGGCATCGTCGCCGCCGTCGTCGCCGCGCTGGTCACGGCCGGCATCTACGGCGCCATCGCCGGTGCCACCGAGACCGAGGTCGGTTACGCGGCCGTCGCCGTCGGCTTCGTCATCGGTTTCGCCGCGGCCAAGGTCGGCGGACCCAACCCGGTGCTGGCCGTCGTGAGCGCCGTGCTCGGCGTCGGCGCCGTGTACCTGGGCCAGTTGGTCGGTATCGCGATGATCCTCGGCGACATGGGCGGCGGTTCGTTCGGCGAGATCTTCTTCCAGCACTTCGGCGACCTGACGAAGGTGTGGAAGGAGGCCGCGGACGGCATGACGTACGTCTTCCTCGTCCTCGCCGCGGTCACCGCGTTCGCCGGCGCCAAGAAGGCCAACGCCTGACGGTCACAGCGCACATGGGAAGGGCCCGGCACTCAGGTGCCGGGCCCTTCCCATGTGTTCTGCGGCGGTCAGCGGCTGTGCTGCGAGTCCGCCACCGTGACCTCGACGCGCTGGAACTCCTTGAGCTCGCTGTAGCCCGTCGTCGCCATCGCGCGGCGCAGGGCTCCGAAGAAGTTCATCGAACCGTCGGGGGTGTGCGAGGGCCCCGTGAGGATCTCCTCCGTGGTGCCCTCGATGCCCAGGTCCACCAGCTTGCCGCGCGGCACGTCCTCGTGGACGGCCTCCATGCCCCAGTGGTGTCCCTTGCCCGGCGCGTCGGTGGCGCGGGCCAGCGGCGAGCCGATCATCACCGCGTCGGCGCCGCAGGCGATCGCCTTCGGCAGGTCGCCGGACCAGCCGACGCCGCCGTCGGCGATGACGTGGACGTACCGGCCGCCGGACTCGTCCATGTAGTCGCGGCGGGCCGCGGCCACATCGGCGACGGCGGTCGCCATCGGGACCTGGATGCCCAGCACGTTCCGCGTGGTGTGCGCGGCGCCGCCGCCGAAGCCCACCAGGACACCCGCCGCACCGGTGCGCATCAGGTGCAGGGCGGCGGTGTACGTGGCGCAGCCGCCGACGATGACCGGGACGTCGAGCTCGTAGATGAACTGCTTGAGGTTCAGCGGCTCCGCTGCGCCGGAGACGTGCTCGGCGGAGACGGTCGTGCCGCGGATGACGAAGATGTCGACGCCCGCGTCGACGACGGCCTTCGAGAACTGCGCGGTGCGCTGCGGGGAGAGCGCGGCGGCGGTGACGACACCGGAGTCGCGCACCTCCTTGATGCGCTGCCCGATCAGCTCCTCCTTGATGGGGGCCGCGTAGATCTCCTGCAGCCGGCGGGTGGCGTTCGCCTCGTCCATCTCGGCGATCTCGTCGAGCAGCGGCTGCGGGTCCTCGTAGCGGGTCCACAGACCCTCGAGGTTCAGTACGCCCAGGCCGCCCATCTCGCCGATGCGGATGGCGGTCCGCGGGGAGACCACGGAGTCCATGGGAGCCGCCAGGAAGGGCAGCTCGAAGCGGTAGGCGTCGATCTGCCAGGCGATCGAGACCTCCTTCGGGTCCCGCGTACGCCGGCTCGGCACGACGGCGATGTCGTCGAACGCGTACGCCCGGCGGCCGCGCTTGCCGCGCCCGATCTCGATCTCAGTCACGTTTGTGGCCTTTCCTTCTGCATCTGCGCCTGGGCGCTACCAGTATCCCCGACGCACACGTGAGGGGCGGCCCCGGCAACCCCGGGACCGCCCCTGACACGCGGGGGACTGCTTTCTGCCGGCTACTTCCTGCTGTAGTTCGGCGCCTCGACCGTCATCTGGATGTCGTGCGGGTGGCTCTCCTTGAGACCCGCCGAGGTGATCCGGACGAACCGGCCCTTGCTCTCCATCTCGTCGACGGCGGCCGCTCCGACGTAGCCCATGGTCTGGCGCAGGCCGCCGACCAGCTGGTGCAGCACGGCCGCGAGCGGACCGCGGTAGGGCACCTGGCCCTCGATGCCCTCGGGGACGAGCTTGTCGTCGGAGGCCACCTCGGCCTGGAAGTAGCGGTCCTTCGAGTACGAACGGCCCTGGCCGCGGGACTGCATCGCACCGAGCGAGCCCATGCCCCGGTACGACTTGAACTGCTTCCCGTTGATGAAGAGCAGTTCACCGGGGGACTCCTCGCAGCCCGCGAGGAGGCTGCCCAGCATGACCGTGTCGGCACCTGCGGCGAGCGCCTTGCCGATGTCTCCGGAGTACTGCAGGCCGCCGTCGCCGATCACCGGGACGCCCGCGGCGCGGCAGGCCAGCGCCGCCTCGTAGATCGCGGTGACCTGCGGGACACCGATGCCGGCGACCACACGGGTGGTGCAGATGGAACCGGGTCCGACGCCGACCTTGACGCCGTCGACACCCGCGTCGATCAGGGCCTGGGCGCCGTCGCGCGTCGCCACGTTGCCGCCGATGACGTCGACGCCCACGCTGGACTTGATCTTCGCCATCCAGTCGAGGGCGTTGCTGTTGTGTCCGTGCGAGGTGTCGACGATCAGGAAGTCGACGCCCGCGCCGGCCAGCGCCTGGGCCCGCTCCAGCGCCTCCGGGCTCGCGCCGACGGCCGCTCCGACGAGCAGACGGCCCTCGCCATCCTTCGCCGCGTTCGGGTACTGCTCGGCCTTGACGAAGTCCTTGACCGTGATGAGGCCCTTGAGAATGCCGGCGTCGTCGACCAGCGGAAGCTTCTCGATCTTGTGGCGGCGCAGCAGCTCCATGGCGTCGACGCCCGAGATGCCGACCTTGCCAGTGACCAGCGGCATCGGGGTCATGACCTCGCGCACCTGGCGCGTGCGGACCGTCTCGAAGGCCATGTCACGGTTGGTGACGATGCCGAGCAGCTTGCCCGCGGCGTCGGTCACCGGCACACCGCTGATGCGGAACTTGGCACACAAGGCGTCGGCCTCGGCAAGCGTGGCGTCCGGGTGCACCGTGATCGGGTCGGTCACCATGCCGGACTCGGAGCGCTTGACCAGGTCGACCTGGTTCACCTGGTCCTCGATGGACAGATTGCGGTGCAGCACACCCACGCCGCCCTGGCGCGCCATCGCGATCGCCATGCGGGACTCGGTGACCTTGTCCATCGCCGCCGAGAGCAGCGGGATGTTCACCCGGACGTTCCTGGAGACACGGGACGAGGTGTCGACCGCGTTAGGAAGCACTTCCGACGCACCCGGCAGCAGAAGCACATCGTCGTAGGTCAGCCCGAGTGTCGCGAATTTCTCGGGCACTCCGTCGACGTTGGTCATGACACCTTCCCCAAATGGCCTTGATCCCTGCGAATGTCCATGCTAACGGCCCGAGAAGCCGTCTCATTCCACGATCAAGATCGATGAGCAGCTTTGGATATTCACACGACAGTTCACACGACGGTTCGCACGGCAGGTCGCACGGGCAGTCACCACGACAGGTCGCACGGCAGGCCGCACGGCAGTCATACGGAAAGGGCCGGTGAACGGTTCACTGCTCGGCCAGCGCCCGCAGCCTGCTGAGCGCACGGTGCTGTGCGACCCGGACGGCGCCCGGTGACATCCCCAGCATCTGGCCGGTCTCCTCAGCGGTCAGCCCGACGGCGACCCGGAGCACGAGCAGCTCGCGCTGGTTCTCCGGCAGATTGGCGAGCAGCTTCTTGGCCCACTCCGCGTCGTCGCTGAGCAGCGCCCGCTCCTCGGGACCGAGCGAGTCATCCGGCCGCTCGGGCATCTCGTCGGAGGGCACGGCCGTGGACCCTGGATGGCGCATCGCCGCCCGCTGCAGATCGGCGACCTTGTGGGAGGCGATGGCGAAGACGAATGCCTCGAAGGGCCGTCCGGTGTCCTTGTATCGCGGCAGCGCCATCAGCACCGCGACGCAGACCTCCTGGGCGAGGTCCTCGACGAAGTGCCGGGCATCACCGGGCAACCGGCTCAGGCGCGAGCGGCAGAAACGCAGCGCGAGCGGATGCACGTGCGCCAGCAGATCGTGCGTCGCCTGCTCGTCGCCGTCGACGGCACGGTGCACGAGTGCCCCGATGGCCCCCTGGGCGGTCACCGCCTCGTCGTCGCGCATCGGTCCATGGTGCCTTGGACCGCGGTCGTCCGCGGCACCGCGTCCCGTGTTGTGCACTGAAGCGTTATGAGCAGGTGCGCCGGAACTCATCTCCTGCGCCCTCCCCTCCCGCTCGACCGACTCGTCCCCGAGGAACTCCACACCTCAAGGATGCGGCATCACGCGGGAAACGGATGCCCTCGGGCATCCGTCGTCCCTCGCCGTCCCGTTCCTTCGGCCCTCAGCGGACCAGGCCCCAGCGGAATCCGAGCGCCACGGCGTGCGCCCGGTCCGAGGCGCCTAGCTTCTTGAACAGCCGCCTGGCGTGCGTCTTCACCGTGTCCTCCGAGAGGAAGAGCTCCCGGCCGATCTCCGCGTTGGAGCGACCGTGGCTCATGCCCTCGAGGACCTGGATCTCCCTCGCGGTGAGCGTGGGCGCGGCGCCCATCTCGGCCGAGCGGAGCCGGCGCGGCGCGAGCCGCCACGTGGGGTCGGCGAGCGCCTGGGTGACGGTCGCGCGCAGTTCGGCGCGTGACGCGTCCTTGTGCAGATAGCCGCGGGCGCCGGCGGCGACCGCGAGCGCGACTCCGTCGAGGTCCTCCGCGACGGTCAGCATGATGATCCGGGCGCCCGGATCGGCGGACAGCAGCCGGCGCACGGTCTCGACGCCGCCCAGTCCGGGCATGCGTACGTCCATCAGAATGAGGTCCGAACGATCGGCGCCCCAGCGGCGGAGGACTTCCTCGCCGTTGGCCGCGGTCGTCACGCGCTCGACACCGGGCACGGTCGCGACCGCGCGGCGGAGCGCCTCTCGGGCAAGCGGGGAGTCGTCGCAGACGAGGACGGATGTCATGACTGACCTCCGCGGCTCTCGCAGCTGTAGCGCGTCACCTTGAGCCTCCAGGCTGGGTACGTTTCGTCACCTGTGCGGTTGAACGCTCTCGGACATGTGCCCGAGCGCTTGTTCTTTCAACCGCCTCCGCCCTCTCAACGACGGTCACTCGAAAGAGTTACGGGTCGTACGCAGCACTTCCGCACGCTCCGTGAGGGGGCTGTCCGGCACGCGTGAGCGCCTGTGCCACCGGGCTGCCCGGGGGGCGACGGAGGACCGCTGAGGTTTCACGGCCCACGGGCGGAGCACCCGTGCACCACGGATGCGGGCCCTGCCCCATTCAGCGGCTTTTCTTCCCTTTTTCCGGTGTCTATGGCTAGATTCGCAATGAGTCATATTTACATCTACTTACACAGCAGATGTACGGTCGTTGGCACGGTGCTGGTGCCGGATCCGGCGCACGTCCGGTCGGCGTCCCGCCCGTTCCGACCTGGTCCTGTATCCACCCAGCACGGTTTCAAGGGGACATGCGCCATGGCAGATTTCTCTCGCCTTCCCGGACCCAACGCCGATCTGTGGGACTGGCAGCTCCTCGCGGCATGCCGTGGGGTCGACAGCTCGCTCTTCTTCCACCCGGAGGGCGAGCGAGGCGCGGCGCGCAGCGCGCGCGAGAACTCGGCGAAGGAGGTCTGCATGAGGTGCCCGGTACGGGCCGAGTGCGCGGCGCATGCGCTGGCCGTACGCGAGCCCTACGGCGTCTGGGGCGGGCTGACCGAGGACGAGCGCGAGGAGCTCATGGGACGGGCACGCCACCGGCTGATCCCTGCGACGAGCGCGGGGGGTGCAGGGGGTGCGGGGGGTGCGGGGGGCGGCTGACGAGCGCGCCGCGCGTACGAATCGAAGAAACGTTCCTGCATCACCGGCGCCACCACCGTCTGCTTGCGGCCCGCGAGTCGGCCCCACCGATGCGCCGTTGCCGCACCCCGGCCCCCGGCCCACGACCGGGGGCCGACGACCGTCCGGAGACGTCCGGGCCGTCCAGGGCCGTCCAGGGCCGTCCAGGGCCGGAGACCGTCCGTAGTCGTGGGTGCAGGTCAGCGGGCCGCCGCGCGTGACAGCTCGGTCAGGGTCGCGGAGACCGCGGGGACATGAGCCAGGTCGGGCAGGGTGAGTGCCACGATCTCGCGGTCCACGGCCGGCTCGACGGTCACCGGCCGGGCGCCCTTCGGCCGCACCGACTCCAGTGCCAACTCGGGCAGTACGGCCACACCGAGGCCCGCGCCGACCAGGCCGATCACCGCCGGGTAGTCGTCGGTGGCGAAGTCGATCCGCGGAGTGAAGCCGGCCTTCTCACAGGCGTCCACGAGCTGGCGGCGGCAGCGCGGGCAGCCCGCGATCCACGACTCCTCCGCGAGGTCGGCGATGGCGACCGACTCCGCTTCGGCCAGACGGTGACCCTCGGGAACCAGTCCGACGAGCCGGTCGGTGAGCAGGGGCCGCACCTCCAGGTCGTCCCACTCCGAGTCGGCGCCGACCACGCCGTACCGGAAGGCGAGCGCGATGTCGCAGTCGCCCTCGCGCAGCATCTCGACCGAGCGCGGAGGCTCGGCGTCGACCAGGGAGACCCGCGTGCCCGGGTGGGCCGCGCGGAGGGCGGCGAGTGCGGTGGGCACCAGAGTGGAGCTGCCGCTGGGGAACGAGACGAGGCGCACCCGGCCCGCCCGGAGCCCGGCGATCGCCGCGACCTCCTCCTCCGCCGCGGTGAGCCCGGCGAGGATGCCGGACGCATGCCGGACGAGCGCCTCACCGGCCTGGGTGAGGCGCATCTCGCGACCGGTCCGGATCAGCAGGGGGGTGCCCGCGGAGGTCTCGAGCGCCTTCATCTGCTGGCTGACCGCGGGCTGCGTGCAGCCCAGTTCGCGGGCTGCCGCGGAGAACGAGCCGGTGGCGGCGACGGCACGCAGGACACGGAGGTGGCGGGCTTCGATCACCTTTTCAGCATAAGCGACACTTGGAGACGTGAGCTGAAAACCGGAGGAAACTTTGAGGTGGGGTCGATTAGCGTGCCCGGCATGAAGCTCTTGACCGTGAACCTGGGGCGGCCCGTGGCCGTCGACTACTCCGACGCGCCGGGCGGCAGAACCGGGATCGACAAGCGCCCCGCCGACGGGCCCGTCCGGGTGACGGACCCGGGCCCCAAGGGGCAGGGGGCGAGCGGCCTGGCAGGCGACGCGGTCTGCGATCTGCGCCACCACGGCGGCTCCGACCAGGCCGTCTACGCCTTCGCACGGGAGGATCTCGACGCGTGGGAAAGGGAGTTGGGGCGCACCCTCACCAACGGCGCCTTCGGCGAGAACCTCACCACCAGCGGCCTGGACATCACCGGCGCGAAGATCGGCGAGCGCTGGCGCGTCGGCGACTCACTGGTGCTGGAGGTCACCTCGGGCCGCATCCCGTGCCGTACGTTCGCGAGCCGGCTCGGCGAGAAAGGCTGGGTCAGGCGCTTCACACAGAACGGCGCCTCCGGCGCGTATCTGCGCGTGATCGAGCCGGGCGAGATCCGCTCGGGCGACCCCATCCGGATCGTGCACCGGCCGTCGCACGACGTCACGGTGGGGATGGCCTTCAGGGCGGAGACGACCGAGCGGACGCTGCTGCCCCGGGTACTCGCTGCCGGCGAGGCGCTCCACGCGGAGCTGCTGGGGGACGCCCGCGCGTACGTCGCCAAGTACGGCACGGCACCCGCGAGCGGCACGGCTCCCGGCGCGACCGCCTGACCGGACGCAACGGCACCGCACGGCACGACCGGACCGCCTGACCGGACGGCAGGCACGGCACCGGCGATGCCCAGGCGCCCCGCACACAGGCACACAGGCACACAGCGCATGGACGCACAGATCGCACTGCCGCGCGAGCGCATGGCCGCGGGCCGCCCGGACGCAGGGACTCATGAGGGAAATCCCCGAGACGGCCGGTGCGTTGGATCGGGGACGGCTGGGGGCGTCCCCCGATACCGCCGGTCACGCGTGGCCTCGACGCTGAAGACATGTCCACTCTCAAGCGCGTCCTCGTGGCTCTCTGCTCCACGGCCGTCGTCCTCGTCCTCGCGCTCGGCGGCGGAGCGTTCTGGCTCTACTCGGGCTCCGATGTGTCCACGGCCGGTACGGAGTTCACCCGGGAAATGGCCGTGCCGCCGCTCGCCCCGTCGACGGTGCGCGGCGACGGCACCCGCGTCTTCGACCTGACGATGCAGGCGGGGCACAAGGAGTTCAGAGCCGGGTCGAAGACGCCCACCTGGGGCTTCAACGGTGACTACCTGGGTCCGACCCTGCGCGCGAAGCGCGGCGAGAAGGTCCAGGTCCGGGTCAGGAACACGCTCGACGAGCACTCCACGGTCCACTGGCACGGAATGCATCTGCCCGCGCGGATGGACGGCGGCCCGCACCAGATGGTGGCGCCCGGCGCGTCCTGGGCCCCGCACTGGACCGTCCACCAGCCGGCCGCGACCCTCTGGTACCACCCGCATCCGCACGGGCGGACGGAGAAGCACGTGCAGCGCGGACTGGCCGGGATGTTCCTGCTCGACGACGAGAGGTCGGCGAAGCTCCCGCTGCCGAAGAGATACGGCGTCGACGACCTGCCGGTCGTGGTGCAGGACGTGCGGTTCGACGGGGCGGACTTCGACCACGACCACCGGCTGATGGCGAACAGCGGCTTCCTCGGCGACCGGACGATGGTCAACGGCACGCTCGCGCCCTACAAGGTGGTCCAGGACGAACTGGTACGTCTGCGGCTGCTCAACGCCTCCACCGCCCGGGTCTACGACTTCGGATTCACCGACGGCCGGCAGTTCTCCCTCATCGGGACGGACGGCGGACTGCTGGAGGAGCCGGCCGCCTTGGAACGCGTACAGCTGTCGCCCGGCGAGCGGGCCGAGATCGTGGTGCGGATGGAACCGGGCGAGCGGGCCGTGCTGCGCAGCTTCCCGCAGAAGAACTACGGCGACTTCTGGCAGACCCGCTTCAACGGCGGTGACGACACCTTCGACGTCCTCCAGCTGCGGGCGGCCGACACCCTGCGCCCCTCCCCCGAGCTCCCCGCCGAACTCGGCGAACCGAAGCTGCCGGACGGCTCGGACTCGGTGCGCGGCCGGTTCTTCGGGCTGCAGACCTCCGGGATCAACGGCAAGGCCATGGCCATGGACCGGATCGACGAGACGGTCACCCGCGGCACGTCGGAGACCTGGACCGTGCGCAACCACGACGGCGTGCCGCACAACTTCCACGTGCACGATGTGCAGTTCAGGGTGCTCGAGGTGGACGGCAGGCAGCCGCCCCCGGAGCTGCGAGGGGCCAAGGACACGGTGTTCGTGCCCAGCGGGAGGACCGTGAAGCTCGCGATGCGGTTCACCGGGCCCGCCGACCCGGACACTCCGTACATGTACCACTGTCATCTGCTGTATCACGAGGACGGCGGCATGATGGGGCAGTTCGTGGTCGTGGAGAAGGGGCAGCAGGCGGGGAAGGTGCGTACGCCCCACCCGCACGCGGGGCATTAACGTGCCCGTATGACGACTGCACTGATCACGGGCGCGACCGCGGGTATCGGCGCCGCCTTCGCACGGCGGCTCGCGGCCGACGGCCACAACCTGGTGCTGGTGGCCCGGGACACCGCGCGGCTGCGGGAACAGGCCACCGAACTGCACGACCGCCACGGCATCGAGGCGGAGGTGCTGACCGCGGATCTGGCGGCCGAGGACGGCATCACCGCGGTCGAGCACCGTCTCGCGGACCGTACCCACCCCGTGGACCTGCTGGTCAACAACGCCGGCTTCGGCAACAAGGGCCGCTTCCTGGAGGTGTCGATGGCCGACGAGCTGACGATGCTGAAGGTGCACTGCGAGGCGGTGCTGCGCCTGACGGCCGCCGCGGCGGAGCCGATGCGGGAGCGCGGCCGGGGCGGCGTGGTGAACGTGGCGTCGGTAGCCGCGTTCGTGCCCCGCGGCACCTACGGCGCGTCGAAGGCGTGGGTCGTGCAGTTCACGCAGGGTGCGGCCAGGGACCTGGCGGGGACTGGGGTGCGTCTGATGGCGCTGTGCCCCGGATTCGTACGGACCGAGTTCCACCAGCGGGCCGGGATGGGCACGGACAACATCCCCGGCTGGATGTGGCTGGACGCCGACAAGCTGGTGGCGTCGGCGCTGGCGGACCTGGCCAAGGGGAAGACGCTGTCCATCCCCGACCCGCGCTACAAGGCACTGATGGGCGTGGTGAAGCTGACGCCGCGCGGCCTGCTGGGCGGGCTCACGTCGAAGACCGGCCGGAAGTACGGGCCGCAGTAGCGACATACCGCACGGAATGCGACCTGCATCACTAAAATGGAGGTGTCCCGTCGGGGGCCGCAGCGGCCCGGGAGGCGCCATGAAGTTCGTGCAGATCATCGACTACAAGACCGCCAGGTTCGACGACATGAACGCCGTCATGGACCAGTGGGTCGAACAGACCAAGGGCAAGCGGACCACCGGCCACGCCGTCACCGGCAAGGACCGCACCGAGAGCAACCACTACGTCGAAATCGTGGAGTTTCCGTCGTACGAGGAAGCGATGAAGAACTCCCGTCTCCCCGAGACGGACAAGATGTTCAAGGAGATGGTGGCGCTCTGCGACGGCATGCCGTCCTTCACCGACCTCGACGTGGTCCGTGAGGAACAGCTGAACGCGGCGACCGCCCGCCGCTTCTTCCACGAGATCGCCTCCGGCGGGAACCTCGACGCCATCGGAGAGGTGTTCGCGGCCGACTACATCGACCACGACATCGCCAACGAGGAGGACACCGAGACCGGCGCGGACGTCATACGCCGGGATCTGACCATGTGGCGCGACGCCTTCGACTTCACCTTCGAGCTCGACCGGCAGATCACCGAAGGGGACGACGTGGTGACGCTGTGGACCTGGAGTGGCAGGCACAAGGGCGACTTCCAGGGCATCCCCGCCACCGGGGAGCAGTGCACCATGACCGGGACGACGATCTTCCGCTTCGAGGACGCGAAGGTCAAAGAAGGCTGGTGGCACATGGACCTGATGCGCCTGATGCGGCAGCTCGGCGCCATGTGAGCCGCCGTCACGGGGAAGGCCCCCGGTCCGCGCTCGGCGGAACGGGGGCCTTCTTCTGCGCCTCTTCGACGCTTCGGGCTCTTCGACGCTGCGGCGCCTCTTCGAGGCTTCGGCGCCGCTCGCGTCGGTGAGTGACCGCGGATGCGTCAGTGGCTGTGGCCGTGACCGTGGCCGTGGCCCGCCTCGGCCTCATCCTCGGCCGGCTTCTCGACGACCAGGGTCTCGGTCGTGAGCAGCAGGGAGGCGATGGAGGCGGCGTTCTCCAGAGCGGAGCGCGTGACCTTGACCGGGTCGATGACGCCGGCCTTGACCAGGTCGCCGTACTCACCGGTCGCGGCGTTGAAGCCGCTGCCCGCCTCGAGCTCGGCCACCTTGGCGGTGATGACGTAGCCCTCGAGGCCGGCGTTCTCCGCGATCCAGCGCAGCGGCTCGACGGCGGCGCGGCGGACGACGGCGACACCGGTGGCCTCGTCGCCCTCCTTGCCCAGGTTGCCCTCGAGCACCTTCACGGCGT
The DNA here is from genome assembly GCF_025854275.1 of Streptomyces peucetius. Classification (NCBI taxonomy): domain Bacteria; kingdom Bacillati; phylum Actinomycetota; class Actinomycetes; order Kitasatosporales; family Streptomycetaceae; genus Streptomyces; species Streptomyces peucetius. Next base: position 4,740,602 of record NZ_CP107567.1, read on the forward strand.
GGACCAGCGCGGAACCACCACCGGAGACGATGCCCTCCTCGACCGCGGCGCGGGTCGCGGAGATGGCGTCCTCCAGACGGTGCTTCTTCTCCTTCAGCTCCACCTCGGTGGCGGCGCCGACCTTGATCACGCACACGCCGCCGGCCAGCTTCGCGAGGCGCTCCTGGAGCTTCTCGCGGTCCCAGTCGGAGTCGGTGGACTCGATCTCGGCCTTGATCTGGTTGACGCGGCCGGCCACGTCCTCGGAGTTGCCGCCACCGTCGACGATGGTGGTGTCGTCCTTGGTGATGGTCACGCGGCGGGCGGTGCCCAGCACGTCCAGACCGGCCTGGTCGAGCTTGAGGCCGACCTCCTCGGCGATGACGGTGGCACCGGTGAGGGTGGCCATGTCGCCGAGCATCGCCTTGCGGCGGTCGCCGAAGCCGGGGGCCTTGACGGCCACCGCGTTGAAGGTGCCGCGGATCTTGTTCACGACCAGGGTCGACAGGGCCTCGCCCTCGACGTCCTCGGCGATGATCAGCAGCGGCTTGGAGCCGCCCGCCTGGATGACCTTCTCCAGCAGCGGCAGCATGTCCTGGATGGACGCGATCTTGCCCTGGTGGATCAGGATGTACGGGTCGTCGAGGACGGCCTCCATACGCTCCTGGTCGGTCACCATGTACGGGGACAGGTAGCCCTTGTCGAAGGCCATGCCCTCGGTGAAGTCGAGCTCCAGGCCGAAGGTGTTGGACTCCTCGACGGTGATGACACCGTCCTTGCCGACCTTGTCCATCGCCTCGGCGATGAGCTCGCCGACCTGCTGGTCCTGCGCGGAGAGCGCGGCGACGGCGGCGATGTCGGCCTTGTCGTCGATCGGACGGGCGGTCGAGAGGAGCTCGTCGGAGACGGCCTTGACCGCGGCGTCGATGCCCTTCTTCAGGGCGGCCGGGGAGGCGCCGGCGGCGACGTTGCGCAGGCCCTCGCGGACCAGCGCCTGGGCCAGCACGGTGGCGGTGGTCGTACCGTCACCCGCGATGTCGTTGGTCTTGGTCGCCACCTCCTTCACCAGCTGGGCGCCCAGGTTCTCGTACGGGTCCTCGACCTCGACCTCGCGGGCGATCGTGACACCGTCGTTGGTGATGGTGGGTGCGCCGAACTTCTTGTCGATGACGACGTTGCGGCCGCGGGGGCCGATCGTCACCTTGACCGTGTCGGCAAGCTTGTTGACGCCGCGCTCGAGGGCGCGACGGGCGTCCTCGTCGAACTTCAGGATCTTCGCCATGGGAGCGGTTCAGCCCTCTCGGAAAGTCGTGTTCAAAGAACCGCGCCCCTCGCCGCCCGGCAATCCGCGGGGTGACCAGGGGCGCAGCTCAAAGCAATGCAGGTGAAGCCGGTGCTTACTTCTCGACGATCGCGAGCACGTCGCGGGCCGAGAGGACGAGGTACTCCTCGCCGCTGTACTTCACTTCGGTGCCGCCGTACTTGCTGTACAGCACGATGTCGCCGGTCTTCACGTCGAGCGGCAGGCGCTCGCCGTTCTCGAAGCGGCCCGGACCCACGGCAAGGACGACGCCCTCCTGGGGCTTCTCCTTCGCGGTGTCCGGAATGACCAGGCCAGAGGCCGTGGTCTGCTCGGCGTCGAGCGGCTGGACCACGATGCGGTCCTCGAGCGGCTTGATGGCAACCTTGGAGCTGGCGGTCGTCACGATCCGACCTCCCCCTTCGGAGATCACGGGGTTAACTGATCTGAGGTGGCGACCAGGTCGATCCGTCGTCGCGGGTGCCGGACCTGCCCGTCGCTGTGTTGGCACTCTCACTCGGGGAGTGCCAGAGCCGAGACTATGACTGCGATTAGCACTCGGTCAAGCGGAGTGCCAATGTGGCGGCCCGCGCCGCTCGGATCCCGGCACGGACAGGCCCTGGGATCCGGTCCGCACAGGCCCCTCGGATCCGCTCCGCGCCGGCCCCTCGGATCCCGGTACGGACAGCGCCGCCGGGGTCCCGGTACGGACAACGCCAGGACGCCGCCCACGGTTCCGGGCTGTTGCCCGCGACTCCGTCCGGTCCGGTCAGACGTAGTCCTCCAGCCTGGCCACCGCGTACCCCTTCGCCGTCACCGTCTTCATCACCCGCCGGATCATGTCCGGCATGCTGCCCTTCCACTCCTCCTTGCCGCGGAAGTGCGTGAGGATGATGTCGCCCGGGTGCAGGTCCCGGTCCCACTCCCGCCACTCCATGTGGTCGGGGAACGCCTCCGCCGCCCACAGCGGCACGGCCTCGATCCCGCACTTCGCGGCGACGCGCAGGGTGTCCTTGTTGTAGTTCCCGTACGGCGGGCGCATCAGCCGGGGGCGGGTGCCGTACCGCTTCTCCAGCTTGTCCTGCTGGCCGCAGATCTCACGCTTCTGCTCGCTGTAGGAAAGCCCGGGCAGATACGGGTGGTTGAGCGTGTGGTTGTGGAGCGCCACCCCGCGGTCCCGCATCTTCTCGAAGTAACCGTAGTCGTCGTTGATCACGTAGTCGCTGAGGAAGGCGCTGTAGGGGATCTGCAGCTCGGACATCATCCGCAGCAGTTCCGGGTCCTTCTCCGCGCCGTCGTCGATCGTCAGGAAGACGATCTTCTCCTTGGTCGGCACGGTGGTGAACACCGGAGGAAGGCCCTCCCCGCCCTCCACCTCGAAGCCCTTGCGCGTGGTGATCTCCGGTTTGGCGTCTGGCGGCGGGGGCGCCGCGAGCGGGGTCTGCGCCAGCCCCCACTTCTTCGCGGCGGCGGCCCGGGCCTTCTGGCTGCGTCTGACCTTCTCCACGTACGCGGAGAGCGCCTCGGCGGGGCCGGCCGCCTCCGGCTTCTGCGCGCCCTGGGCCTGCGGGCCCTTCTGCGCCGACCGCCCGGTGGCGGTCCCGGTGGGGCTCGGGGCTCCCCCGGGCCCCTCGGCCGCACAGCCCGAACCGAGAGCGGCGACGACGAGAGCGGCCAGAGTCGCACGGGCCCGATACGCCCTCAACTTTCCCTTTTGTCGTACTAGCTGCATGGCGACGCATCCTGTCAGCGCCTCGCCCGCTCACCGGCCCGACACCGCCACCATGCGCGCACCATCCCCCGTCTGGCCCACAATGGCCCGGTGAACGACCTCGACCCGCTCGCCGCCCTTGCCGCACTGCGCACCGAGGAAGGCGGAGCGCTGCTGGCCTCGCTCGCCTCCTACGACCCGGCCCAGGAACTGTCCGTCGCGACGCGCCTGCGCCGCGAGCACCCGGCGGCACTGGTCTCCGCGGCCCTCGGACAGGCGCGGCTGAGACAGCGCGCGGCGGCCAAGTTCGGCGAGGCGGATGCCCGCCGGATGTTCTTCACCCCGAACGGCGTCGAACAGTCCACCCGCCGTACGGTCGCGGCCCACCGCGCCGCCCGTTTCGCCGCACTCGGGGTACGCAGCGTCGCCGACCTGTGCAGCGGCATCGGCGGGGACGCGATCGCACTGGCCCGGGCGGGCATCTCCGTCCTCGCCGTCGACCGCGACCCGCTCACGGCGGAGGTCGCACGTGCGAACGCCGAGGCGCTTGACCTGTCCGGCCTGATCGAGGTCCGCTGCGCGGACGTCACGGACGTCGACACCTCGTCGTACGACGCGGTGTTCGTCGACCCCGCCCGCCGGGGCGGCCGTGGCCGGATCTTCGACCCGGAGGCGTACTCCCCGCCGCTGTCCTGGGCCGTCGGCGCGGCCCGCACCCGCCCCCACGCCGCGCTGAAGGTCGCCCCCGGCATCCCCCACGAGGCGGTCCCCGAGGGCGCGGAGGCGGAGTGGATCTCGGACGGGGGCGACGTGAAGGAGGCGGTGCTCTGGTTCGGCACCGCGCCGTCAGCGGTCCGCGCCACCCTCCTCCCGGGTCCGCACACCCTGACCGGCCGCGACCTGCCGAACCCGCCGGTCCGGCCGGTCGGCCGCTACCTGTACGAGCCGGACGGCGCGGCGATCCGCGCCCACCTGGTCGCGGAGGTCGCGGAGGACGTGTCCGGCGGCCTCCTCGACGAGACGATCGCGTACATCACCTCCGAAGCGCTCCACCCGACGCCGTACGCGACGGCGTACGAGATCACCGATGCCCTGCCCTTCAACATGAAGAAGCTGAAGGCGCTGCTGCGCGACCGCCGGGTCGGCAACCTCACCGTGAAGAAGCGCGGCTCCGCGGTCGAACCGGAGGAGGTCCGCCGCAAGGTACGCCCCCAGGGGCCGAACGCGGCGACGGTGTTCCTGACTCGCGTCGCGGGCGCCCCGACGATGCTGATCGGCCGGCCCGCGTGACGCGCCGCCCGACCCGCCGGGCCCGTGCCGGCGTCAGCGGTGCGCCCCGCCCCGCACCGCGAACGGGAGCGCCGGAGGCGACACCAGCCGGAGCGCCCAGCGGTAGTGGCTCACCGCCTTCGTAATGCCGAGCAGGCCGGTGAGCCAGAGGATCAGACCCAGACCCATGAGCAGCACGACCCCGGCCAGGGTGTCGCCCGGCCGCGCGCCGGCCGGGGTGGTGAAGGAGAGCCACAGGCCGTACGCGCACAGCAGGAACGAGGGCAGGAACCAGAAGAGGCTCTGGGCCGGTGCGCCGTAGCGGGCGTCACCGGCCGGGTCGTGCGCCAGCGCACTCCACTGCCGCAGCCGTCCGCGCAGTTCCGCCTCATGGGCGATGCCGAAGCCGATGACCAGGCCCGTCGGGATCATGCAGCCGAGTCCGATGAAACCGAGGACCGCGCCGAAGAAGTGACTGAACAGGTCCGGCCCTTCCTCGAACGCCTGCAGCGCCGCACCGAAGATCACCCATCCGACCGCGAAACCGGCCACCACAAGCCACAGCAGCACCAGCCGTTTCGGGTCGACGCTCATCCGGAAGAGCTCGTCCATCGCCCGTCGCCGGTCGGCGAGCAGTGTCTCCCGGTCGGGCCAGCAACGTATGTCGACGGGCGGCGGAGGAGGAGGCAGGACACGGCGCGGCATGCCGACGAGGCTACCGGGCGCAGTCAGCCGCCCTGGCCAGCAGCATGTCCCGTTCACGGGCGTTGCGGGTCAGCGACGCCGCACGCTCGAACTCCGCCCGCGCCTCCTCCCGTCGGCCCAACCGGGCCAGCAGGTCACCGCGGACGCTCGGCAGCAAGTGGTAGTCCTTGAGCACCGGTTCGTCCGCGAGGGCGTCGACCAGTGGCAGTCCGGCTTCGGGACCGTCCGCCATCGAGACGGCCACCGCCCGGTTCAGCTCCACGACCGGGGACGGGTTCAGGGCCGCCAGTCGGCCGTAGAGGGTGGCGATCATGGTCCAGTCCGTGTCCTCGTACCGCACGGCCTGCGCGTGGCACGCCGCGATCGCGGCCTGCAGGGCGTACGGGCCGTACGGGCCGCCGCCCGCCCGGTGCAGCGCCTCGACGCCCCGGCGGATCAGCAGCCGGTTCCACCTGGTGCGGTTCTGGTCGGCGAGCAGCACCGGCTCGCCGGAGGGGCCGGTACGCGCCGGAATCCGGGACGCCTGGATCTCCAACAGAGCCGCCAGGCCGTGCACTTCGGACTCGTCCGGCATCAGCCCGGCCAGGACGCGGGCCAGCCGCAGCGCCTCCTCGCACAGCGCGGGGCGGACGAGGTCGTCACCGGCGGTCGCCGAGTAACCCTCGTTGAAGATCAGGTAGATGACGTCGAGCACGGACCCCAGCCGGGCGGCGCGATCCGTTCCGTACGGCACCTCGAAGGGAACGCCCGCCCTCGCCAGGGAGCGCTTCGCCCGGACGATGCGCTGTGCGACGGTGGGCTCCGCGGCCAGGAAGGCGCGGGCGATCTCCTCGGTGGTCAGGCCGCCGAGCAGTTTCAGCGTGAGGGCGATCCGGGCGTCCGTCGACAGCACCGGATGGCAGGCGGTGAAGATCAGCCGCAGCAGATCGTCGTCGATCTCCTCGGGATCCGACGGCTCGGCCGGCGGCCCCGCGTCCTCCAGGGTGCGCCCGACCTCCGCCAGTTTGCGGGCGTACGTCTCCTTGCGGCGTACGAGGTCGATCGCGCGGTGTTTGGCGGTGGCCATGAGCCAGGCTCCCGGCCTGTCCGGGACGCCCGACTCGGGCCACTGCTCCAGCGCGGCGACCAAAGCGTCCTGCGCGAGTTCCTCGGCGATGCCCACGTCCCGCACGATGCGGGCGACACCGGCGATGATCCGCGCCGACTCGATCCTGAACACCGCTTCCACCGCGCCCGCGGCGCCTGCTGCCGTCACGGCCACCCATCAGAGCAGCCGGAACGCGGCACCGGCAAACTCAGCCCTCGTCGATCTGGCGGAGCTCGCAGGTGATCGTCCACTGCTCGGGGTGGATCTCCAGGAAACGCTTGGTCCACTCGAGAGCCTCGGCCTTGTCCTTGCACTGCATCATCGCGTAGCCGCCCACGACTTCCTTCGTCTCGGTGAAGGGGCCGTCGGTGTAGGACAGCTTGCCGTCGGACCACGTCACACGGGTGCCCTCCGAGGTACGGGTGAGACCGGCGGTGTCCAGCATGACCCCGGCCTTGGTGACCTCCTCCAGCAGAGCGCCCATCCGCTCCTGGAAGTCCTGGGGGAAGTCGTCCTCGGGGATCTGGTTCTCCTCGATGCGAACCATCGAAAGGAAGCGCGGCATGGTGACTCCTCGGTCCCGGGAGGCGGGGCCGTTCCCCGCCTCTCACCCATGCGTCGAACGGGCCGCCGCCCGATCGACACCGTCGCCGAAGTTTTTCCGGAAAATCTCAGCCGCGGAAATCCCAGCCGGGCGATTCCCGCGGCCGAGCGGTCTCAGCCGAGCGACTCGAAGCGCCAGCGGTGCACCGGCCGGGTGATCACATCGTCGGCCGGTTCCGGAAGTTCGGGCAGCTCGGCAGCCACGTCGGCGGCCTCCCACCAGGTGATGACCAGCACCCGGTCCGGCCCCGCCCGGAACGTCTCGCGGCGCAGGGGCTCGCGCGCGAGCACCTGTGCGCGGGCCCACTCCAGCAGCTCCGCGCCGCGGTCCCAGGCGGCGCGGGCCTCCCACATCAGCGCGACGACGGTCATGAGTACAGATTGTCCTTGCTGACCTCGTGCACATGGTCGTGGTCGTGCGCGCCGGGCACATGGGGATCCGTCACCGGCAGCGAGGAGTCCGCAGACAGCTCCCAGTCCGACGCGGGCCGGTTGCGGGCCACCATCTCCGCGCCCAGCGCCGCCACCATCGCACCGTTGTCGGTGCACAGCTTCGGCCGGGGCACCCGGAGCCGGATCCCCGCGCGCTCGCACCGCTCCTGGGCGAGCGCCCGCAGCCGGGAGTTGGCCGCGACACCGCCGCCGATCATCAGGTGGTCGACACCCTGGTCCCGGCAGGCGCGCACCGCCTTGCGGGTCAGCACGTCGACGACCGCCTCCTGGAAGGAGGCCGCCACGTCCCGCACCGGCACCTCCTCGCCCGCCGCCCGCTTCGCCTCGATCCAGCGCGCCACCGCCGTCTTCAGACCGGAGAAGGAGAAGTCGTACGCCGGGTCCCTGGAGCCGCTCAGTCCGCGCGGGAACGCGATCGCCTCCGGGTCGCCCTCCTTCGCCAGCCGGTCGATCACCGGACCGCCGGGGAAGCCGAGGTCGAGCACACGCGCGATCTTGTCGAAGGCCTCGCCGGCCGCGTCGTCGATCGTCGCGCCCATGGGCCGTACGTCGGCGGTGATGTCGGGCGCGAGCAGCAGCGACGAGTGGCCGCCGGAGACCAGCAGCGCCATCGTCGGCTCGGGCAGCGGGCCGTGCTCGAGCTGGTCGACGCAGATGTGCGAGGCCAGATGGTTCACCCCGTACAGCGGCTTGCCCAGGGCGTACGCGTACGCCTTCGCCGCCGAGACGCCGACCAGCAGCGCGCCGGCGAGGCCCGGGCCCGCCGTGACCGCGATGCCGTCGAGGTCGCGGGCGCTCACGCCCGCGTCCTTCAGCGCGCGCTCGACGGTGGGCACCATCGCCTCCAGATGGGCGCGCGAGGCGATCTCCGGCACGACGCCGCCGAAGCGGGCGTGCGTGTCGACACTGGAGGCGACCGCGTCGGCGAGCAGGGTCGTGCCGCGGACGATGCCGACGCCGGTCTCGTCGCAGGAGGTCTCGATGCCGAGTACGAGCGGTTCGTCAGCCATCAGTTGGTCTCTGTTCCTTGTACGGTCAGTCGCATGACGAGGGCGTCGATGTTGCCGGGCTGGTAGTAGCCGCGGCGGAATCCGATGGGCTCGAAGCCGAAACGCTCGTACAGCTTCTGGGCCCTGGTGTTGTCCACCCGCACTTCGAGCAGCACCTCGTCGCACTCGAAGGCGGTGGCGTGCTGGAGCAGGTCGGTCAGCAGCCGGGAGCCGAGGCCGGTGCCCCACTGGCTCCTGTCGACGGCGATGGTCTGCACGTCACCGAGCCCGCCGGCCGCGGCGAGGCCCGCGTATCCGACGACCGCGCCGTCCTCGTTTTCGGCCACCACATAGCGGCGGGTGGCCCTCGGACCGCGGGAGTGCGCGAGTTCGGACCAGAACATGCCGGGCGACCAGGCATCCTCGGGGAACAGCTCGTGTTCCAGCTCCAGCACCGGCTCCAGGTCCCACCAGCGCATCTCACGCAGGGTGGAAGTGCTCACTTCGGGGTGACCACCTTGTAGTTCTTGGGAACCTGCGCGTCGGGCCGCCGCAGGTACAGCGGCTGCGGAGGCAGGAACTCCGCGCCGGCCGTCAGCCTCTCCGCCGCCAGCGCGGCCAGCGCGGCGGCGCTCACATGCTCCGGGCCGCGGGCGTCCGGGAACGTCTCCGGGTACAGCAGCGCGCCCGCGCCGACGGCCGGCAGCCCCGCGACCCGCTCCGCGATCTCCGCGGGACGGTCGACCGCCGCGTCGGTCGTACGGGTGCGGGCGTTGTCGTACCGCGCCCAGTAGACCTCCTTGCGCCGCGCGTCGGTCGCCACCACGAAGGGCTCGTCGAGCCCGGCCTCGTACGCCAGACCGTCCAGGGTGCACACCCCGTGCACCGGGACGCCGAGCGCCGACGCGAACGTCGCGGCGGTGACCAGTCCGACCCGCAGACCGGTGTACGGGCCCGGCCCGACGCCGACCACGACACCGGTGACGGCGTCGAGCTTCACTCCGGCCTCGACGAGCACGCCGTCGACGGCGGGCAGCAGCAGCTCCCCGTGGCGGCGCGCGTCCACACGGCTCGACGAGGCGACGACGGAAGCGCCGTCGTGGAGGGCGGCGGTGACGGCGGGCGTGGCGGTATCCATGGCGAGCAAGAGCACGCAAACAGCCTACGGCTCCGGCGGGGAAGCCATGGCGGCACCGTCGAACGGAACCACGGTGCTACCGTCACCCCGAGTACACACATTCGGGGATCCGAGAGGTGAGCAGGGTGGCACGGAGCAGCTCGGGACTCGTGGCCGGGCTCACGGCGGCCGCGTTGGCCGTCGTCGGTTTCCTCGCCTACCAGGCGTCGGCGAACGTCCCCGAGGACCTGTCCGCCTCGAAGCGGCCGAGCGCCGGCTCTTCGGCGACCTCCCCGGGCCCCACGTCGTCCGCCAAGCCGAAGGATCCGCTGACCGTCCCGGCCGGCTCCGGCACCGGCGTGCGTGTCGTGTACGCGCTCAGCGACCGGCGCGTGTGGCTCGTCGGCGCGAACGAGAAGGCGAAGCGGACCTTCGAGGTCATGCCCTCCACCGTCAGCCCGGAGCCCGGCACCTACACGGTGACCTCGCGCTCCGGCAACGTTTCCGGCTCCGACGGCGTGCCGATCGAGCACGTGGTGCGGTTCGCGACCGTGAACGGCGTGACCGTCGGCTTCAGTGCGGCGGTCGACGGCTCGATGGCCAGCCCGGACCCGGCCAAGAAGACGGGTGGCGTGCGCATGGAGCGGGCCGACGGGGACGCGTTGTGGGTGTTCGCGACGGTCGGCTCGAAGGTCGTCGTGGTTCCGTAATCCCCTTCGCGGCTCACCCCTACGGGTGGGCGCGTACGAGCCTCGTACGACCGCGTGCGGTCAGGCGGCGTCGCGGTGCGTACCGCCGTCACTCGTGCGGGGCGGCGTCGACACGGCGCTGGCCGCGGCGCACGAGGCCAGCAGGTCCCGCATCGACACGGTGGCCGAGGGCAGCGGCCTCGGTGCCGCCACCGGGGCCGGCCGTGACCGCGCCTCACGCTCCGCGCTGTGCTCCGCGCTCTGCTCCGCTGCGTGCTCCGATGCCGGCATGGACGCCTCCTGGGGTCCGGGGACGGGCAAGGTTAGGTAGACCTAACCCGGTCTCGGTACCATGTCATCACGCGCGACACCAAGGGCGCAATACTTTCCCGACACCGTGTCGGAACGTGCCCCGGCGGTTGAAGCGGTACGCCGCCCTCCCTCCCCGGCCCTCCGGGCACGCGAGGCCCGTCCATCGGGCTACGCCGAGAGGTCCACTCCCGCCCAGCGGGCCCCGTACCCGAGGAGCGTCACCACGCGGCGGTCGTCGTCCGTGTCGCCCACGACCCGGTGGATGATCACGTGCAGGCGGTCCTCCGAGAGGTCCTCGACCTTGCCGTCGCCCCACTCCACGACCACCACCGACTCGGGCAGCGACACGTCGAGGTCGAGGTCCTCCATCTCGTCGAGGCCACCGCCCAGGCGGTACGCGTCGACGTGCACCAGCGCCGGGCCGCCCGTCAGCGACGGGTGGACGCGGGCGATGACGAACGTCGGGGACGTGACGGCGCCGCGCACGCCGAGGCCCTCCCCGAGGCCGCGGGTCAGTGTCGTCTTGCCGGCGCCGAGCTCACCCGTGAGCATCACCAGGTCGCCCGGGCGCAGCAGCTTGGCGAGGGTGCGACCCAGGTCCTGCATCTGCTCGGGGGAGTCCACCGAGCGTCGTACGGAGGCGGCGGCGGTCTCAGTCGCCGGGATGTGCGGTGCTTCCATAGCGACCAACGGTAGCCGCTGCGGACACCGCCCCGGCCCGGACGAGAAGGTCCGCGATCCGGTCGGTGACCGTCTCCGGATGCTCCAGCATCACCAGGTGTCCGGCGTCGGGCACGATGACCAGCTCCGCACCGCGCAGGACGTCACCGATGGCCTCGCTGTGCGTACTGGGCGTGACCAGGTCCTTGTCACCCGCGAGGACGAGCACCGGCAGCTCCTGGAAGACGGTGAGGGCTTCCGTCTTGTCGTGCTCGGCGAAGGCGGGGTAGAACTCGGCGACCACGTCGATCGGGGTGGACTCGATCATCCGTTCCGCGAACCTGGCCACCGCGGGGTCGACGTCCTTGGAGGAGAACGAATACCGCTTGACGAGCCCCGCGAACAGGTCGGCGGTGGCCCGCCGGCCCCGTTCGACCAGCTCGGCCTGGGAGCCGAGGGCCCGCAGCACGCCCGGCAGCACGCGTCTGACCGCGTTCACCCCGGCCACCGGCAGGCCGTAGCTGACCTCGCCGAGCTTCCCGGAGGAGGTGCCGACGAACGCCGCGCCGACCACGCGTTCCCGTACCAGCTCCGGGTGGTGGGCCGCGAGGGCCATCATCGTCATGCCGCCCATGGAGTGGCCGACGAGGACCAGCGGCCCTCCGGGCGCCGCCGCGTCGATGACGGTCTTCAGGTCCCGGCCCAGCCGGTCGATGGTGACCGGCCGGCCGCCGGAACCGTCCTGCGACGTGCCCCGGGCGGAACGGCCGTGGCTGCGCTGGTCCCAGTGGACCGTGCGGACCAGGCCGCGCAGCGCGGCGCGCTGGAAGTGCCACGAGTCCTGGCTGAGGCAGTAGCCGTGGCTGAACACGACCGTCACCGGCGCCGGCGTCTTGTGCCCGAAGAGCCTGCGGCGGCGCGGTGCGGCGGCCTCGGGATCGACTTCGTCGACCTCGTAGTAGAGCGCCGTGCCGTCGTCGGCCAGGGCCTTCCCGGGGGTGCCGCGCAGGGCGCCGTACGGGCCCGCGGCGTCGAGTGCGAGCCGGGCCTTCCTGCGCATCCCGCGGCCGACGGTGAGCCGTTCGAGCGCGACACCCGCGGCGGCGCCCGCCGCGACCACGCCTATCGCCGCCCCGGCGAAGCCCGCGCGCCGCCAGTTGCCCGACGCCGCTTCCGCTGCCGCGGCAGCGGCGCCGACGGCGGCCTCGGCCACGTCCCCCGTACCGGTCTCGCTCACCGTGCCGCTCTCCTACTCGTGGGGGTGTTTCCCTGAGGTCTCGAAGGCCTCGGGGTCCTCGTTCAGGTGGACGCGCGGGACCCGCGTACCGATGCGTGTGACGATCTCGTACGCGATGGTGTCCGCGGCCTGCGCCCAGTCCTCGGCGCTCGGTTCGCCCCGGTCGCCCGGGCCGAACAGCACGGCCTCCGAACCCTCCGGGACCCGCTGCCCGCCGAGGTCCACGACGAACTGGTCCATGGCGACCCGTCCGGCCACCCGTCGCCATTCGCCCGCGACGAGGACCGGTCCGCGGCCGGAGGCGTGACGCGGGATGCCGTCCGCGTAGCCGACGGGGATCAGACCGAGGGTGGTCTCCGCGTCGGTGACGTAGTGGTGGCCGTAGCTGACGCCGTGGCCGGCGGGTACGTGCTTGACGAGGGCGACGGAGGCGGCGAGCGTCATCACGGGGCGCAGCCCGAAGTCGGCGGGCGTGCCCAGCTCCGGGCTCGGCGAGATGCCGTACATCGCGATGCCGGTGCGCACGAGGTCGAAGTGCGATTCCGGGATCGTGAGCGTCGCCGGGGAGTTGGCCATGTGGCGCACCTCCGGCTCGATGCCGGCCTTCTCCGCGTGGTCCACCATGTCGTGGAAGACGCCCAGTTGGGCGGCGATCGAGGGGTGGCCCGGCTCGTCGGCGCAGGCGAAGTGGGACCACAGGCCGGTGACGTCGACGAGACCGTCCTCCTCGGCGGCGCGGGCTGCGGCGACGAGTTCGGGCCAGTCGGCGGGCTGGCAGCCGTTGCGCCCGAGGCCGGTGTCGGCCTTGAGCTGGACACGGGCGGGCCGGCCCGCCTCCTTCGCCGCCGCGGTCACCTCTTCGAGCGCCCACATGCCGCTCACCGACATGTCGAGGTCCGCTTCGATGCCCTCGCGCCAGGGTCCGCCGGGCGTCCACAGCCAGCACATGATCCGGCCCTGGATGCCGGCGTCGCGCAGGGTGAGCGCCTCGTGGGGGGTGGCCGTACCGAGCCAGGTGGCGCCGGCTTCGAGCGCCGCGCGGGCGCAGGGCACCATGCCGTGGCCGTACGCGTCCGACTTGACCACGGCCATCAGCGCGGCCCGCGGGGCGCGGGCGCGCAGGGCGCGCACGTTGGCGCGCAGGGCTGCGAGGTCGATCTCGGCCCGTGCGCGCAGAGGTGCGGTTCGGCGGGGCGGTGCTGTGTGGCTCATCGCACTCAGTGTCTCAGAGCCGTACGACGGGATCCGTACGGCGGGCGGTCGCGTGCGTCACGGCGCGGGCGCCGGTGGTACGGGGGCGCGCGCCCTCGCACGTGCCGGGCGGCGCCGTCTCGCACGCGGCCCGTGGCCGGCCGCCGGTACGCGCAGGGTGCGCGCACGCCGCCCCACGCCGACCCGTGACCACGGCGTGTCGCCACCCGTGACCGCCGGGCAGGCGTGCACGCACGTGTCGTCCCCGGTGACGCCCGGCCGGCCCGACGTCTACGGCCGCCGCGAGCGGCACGTCGGCGGCACGGGCGGCCGGGGCGCGCACTCGCGTCATCCCTGGAGTCACCCGGGCGACGCCCGGCCCGGCGTCGTCAGCCGGCGCACACGTCCCGCCATGCCGCCGGGAGCGCCGCCGCCACCTCCGTCGCCGTGACCGGGGCGCCCTGCGCCGCCGCGTGACGGGCCGCCAGCCCGTGCAGATACGCGGCGGCCGAGCCCGCGTCCCGCGCGTCGAGCCCGGCGGCGAGCAGCGAACCGGCCAGCCCGGACAGCACGTCTCCGCTGCCCGCCGTGGCCAGCCACGGAGTGCCCATCGAGTTGACCCGGACCGGTGAACGCTCCCGGTCGGGCGCGGCGACCAGGGTCGTCGACCCCTTGAGCAGCACCGTGGCCCCGAAACGCGCGGCGAGTTCGCGTACGGAGTCGAGCCGCGCGGCCTCCACCGCCTCCCGCGCCACGCCGAGCAGCGCCGCCGCCTCTCCCGCGTGCGGGGTCAGCAGGGTGGGGGCCTGCCGGTCGCGTACGGCCGCGACGTCCAGCAGGCGCAGTCCGTCCGCGTCGACGAGCACAGGCACGTCGGAGGCGAGGACCTCCCGTACCGCGTCCGCGTCGTCGCCGAGCCCCGGTCCGACGACCCACGCCTGGACGCGGCCCGCCTTGCCCGGGGGGCCCGCGTGGACCAGGGTCTCGGGGAAGTGGGCGATCACCGCGTCCGCCGCCGGGCCGACGTACCGCACGGCGCCCGAACCGCCGCGCAGCGCCCCCGCGACCGACAGCACGGCCGCACCCGGATAGCGCGCGGAACCGGCGACGACGCCGACGACCCCGCGCCGGTACTTGTCGCTCTCGGCGGCCGGCACCGGCAGCATCCGGCCCACGTCGGCGTGCTGGAGTGCCTCCAGCTCCGGCAGGGACGGCAGGTGGTCCTCCAGGCCGATGCCCACGAGCCGCACGGTGCCCGCGTACTCCTTGCCCGGATCGACGAGCAGCCCCGGCTTGTACGTCCCGAACGTGACGGTCGCGTCCGCGCGCAGCGCCTCGCCCCGCACCTGGCCCGTGTCCGCCTCGATCCCGCTGGGCAGGTCGACGGCGACGACCGCGGCGTCCGAGCCGCGGGCGGCCCGGGCCACGGGGACCGCCTCGGCGCGCAGACCGCCGTGGCCGCCGATGCCGGTGATCCCGTCGAGCACCAGGTCGGCGGAGGCGAGCGCCTCGAACGGGTCGTCGGCGACATGACCGCCGGCCGCGAGCAGCGCCGTGAGACCGCCGCGGTGTACACGGTCGCGCGCGAGCGGCACGGCGACGACACCGGCGCCGCGACGCGCCAGCCGGGCCCCGGCGTACAGGGCGTCGCCGCCGTTGTCACCGCTGCCGACGAGCAGCACGATCCGTGCGCCGTACACCCTGCCCAGCAGCCCGGCACAGGCGGCGGCCAGCCCGGCGGCGGCGCGCTGCATCAGCGCGCCCTCCGGCAGCCGCGCCATCAGCTGTGCCTCGGCGTGCCTCACGGTCTCCACGCTGTACGCAGTACGCATGCCCACGAGTCTGCCGCACCTGCCCCTGGCGGCGCGCGGCCGTCACGGGGCCGGTCCCCCGCCCGCCAAAGACGTCACTCCGCGGGGCCGGCACGTGCCGGTCCCGTCGGGGCTCCGCCCCGAATCCCGCGCCTCGAACTCCCCACGACGGCCTGGCGGCCGGGGGTGAAGGTACCTCCCACGCCGCCGGGTGCAGGGGGAGTGCCCCCAGCAAGGCTGGATGTGCCCCCGGCCGAGGAACCACTGCCCCGGAGGGTGCGGACCGGGCCAAGCCCTGCGGGCAGGCCCGGTCCGCCGAAGGCCGCCCGGCGGGCGGGCCGGGGTCCGGGGCTGGAACCCCCGGTTGCGGGAAGGGGCAGGCAGGGGAAACGGTCCCGCGCAGCGGACCCGGGGCCTACCCCTCGGCGATGACCACCGCGGACGCGATGCCCGCGTCGTGACTGAGCGACACGTGCCAGGAGCGGACGCCGAGTTCGGCGGCGCGGGCGGCGACCGTGCCGTGGACGCGGAGCAGCGGGCGGCCGGAGTCCTCCACACACACCTCGGCGTCCGTCCACAGCAGGCCTGCCGGTGCGCCGAGAGCCTTCGCCAGGGCCTCCTTCGCCGCGAACCGCGCCGCGAGGGAGGCGTACCCGCGCTGCTCACCGCTCGGCAACATCAACTCCTGTTCCAGGAAGAGCCTTTCGGCCATGCCCGGTGTCCGCTTCATGGACGCGGCGAAACGGTCGATCTCCGCCACGTCGATCCCCACCCCGATGATCATTCGACCTCACTCCACCGTCACGGACTTCGCCAGGTTCCGCGGCTGGTCCACCTCGTTGCCGCGGGCCGTCGCCAGCTCGCACGCGAAGACCTGCAGCGGTACCGCCGCGACCATCGGCTGGAGCAGCGTCGGCGTCGCCGGGATGCGGACCAGATGGTCGGCGTACGGCACAACCGCCTCGTCCCCCTCCTCCGCGATCACGATGGTCCGGGCGCCACGGGCCCGGATCTCCTGGATGTTGGACACGATCTTGTCGTGCAGCACGGAGCGCCCACGCGGCGACGGCACGACGACCACCACCGGCAGGTCCTTGTCGATCAGCGCGATCGGCCCGTGCTTGAGCTCGCCCGCGGCGAATCCCTCCGCGTGCATGTAGGCCAGTTCCTTGAGCTTCAGCGCGCCCTCCAGGGCCACGGGGTAGCCCACATGGCGGCCGAGGAACAGCACCGTGTTCTTGTCCGCCAGGGAACGGGCCAGTTCCCGCACCGGTTCCATCGTCTCCAGGACCCGTTCGACCTGGCCGGAGATCTGCGCCAGGTCGCGGACGACGGCGCGGATCTCGTCCGCCCACTTGGTGCCGCGGACCTGGCCGAGATAGAGCGCCAGCAGGTAGCAGGCGACCAGCTGCGTCAGGAAGGCCTTCGTGGAGGCGACGGCGACCTCGGGTCCGGCGTGCGTGTAGAGCACGGCGTCGGACTCCCTCGGGATCGTCGACCCGTTGGTGTTGCAGATGGCGAGGACCTTCGCGCCCTGTTCACGCGCGTGCCGCAGCGCCATGAGGGTGTCCATGGTCTCGCCGGACTGCGAGATGGCGATCACCAGTGTCCGCGGGTCGAGGATCGGGTCCCGGTAGCGGAACTCGCTCGCCAGCTCGACCTCGCACGGGATGCGGGTCCAGTGCTCGATGGCGTACTTGGCGATGAGGCCCGCGTGGAAGGCGGTCCCGCAGGCGACGATGACGACCTTGTCCGCCTCGCGCAGCACGGACTGCGGGATGCGCACCTCGTCGAGGGTCAGCTCGCCGGACGCGCCGATACGGCCGAGGAGTGTGTCGGCGACCGCCTTGGGCTGTTCGGCGATCTCCTTGAGCATGAAGTAGTCGTAGCCGCCCTTCTCGGCGGCGGAGGCGTCCCAGTCGACGTGGTACGAGTGGACCTCCGCGGGCTCTCCGTCGAAGCCGGTGACCGTCACGGCGTCGCGACGGAGTTCCACCACCTGGTCCTGGCCCAGCTCGATCGCGGACCGGGTGTGGGCGATGAACGCGGCCACGTCCGACGCGAGGAAGGACTCGCCCTCGCCGACGCCCACCACCAGCGGCGAGTTCCGCCGGGCGCCCACCACCACGTCCGGCTCGTCCGCGTGGACCGCGACCAGCGTGAAGGCGCCCTCCAGTTGTCTGCACACCATCCGCATCGAGTCCGCGAGGTCCCCCGTGGAGGAGAACGACTCCGCGAGCAGATGGGCCACGACCTCGGTGTCGGTCTCCGACCGGAGGTCGTGGCCGCGCTCGGCCAGCTCGCCGCGCAGGGCCGCGAAGTTCTCGATGATGCCGTTGTGGACGACGGCGACGCGGCCCGCGTTGTCGAGGTGCGGATGCGCGTTGAGGTCCGTGGGGCCGCCGTGGGTGGCCCAGCGGGTATGGCCGATGCCGGTGGAGCCGCTCGGCAGCGGCCGCTCGACCAGTTCCTTCTCCAGATTGACGAGTTTGCCCGCCTTCTTCGCCGGGGCGAGCCCCCCGTCGGCGAGTACCGCGACTCCGGCCGAGTCGTAGCCGCGGTACTCGAGCCGCTTCAGCCCGGCGATGACCACATCGAGCGCCGACTGTCCGCCGACGTAACCCACGATTCCGCACATGGCGGCAGCCTACGGTTCCGAGCGTGTGCGGGCAGGTCAGCCGAGCTTGGCCGCCTGCGCGTCGATGACGGCGGTCGGCAGCGGAAGGACGCCCTCGGGAGCCATGAGGTTGTACGAGGAGAACGACACGAACGTGCCGCCCTTGCGCACGACCGCCACGTTGAACGGCAGCTTCTCCCCCTCCTGCTCGGCGGTCATCGTCCACGCG
The DNA here is from genome assembly GCF_025854275.1 of Streptomyces peucetius. NCBI lineage: Bacteria > Bacillati > Actinomycetota > Actinomycetes > Kitasatosporales > Streptomycetaceae > Streptomyces > Streptomyces peucetius. The sequence goes on from NZ_CP107567.1 coordinate 4,758,561, forward strand.
ACGGCCTCGTCGCCGCCCGAGACCTTCGCCTCGGTCAGCTTCAGGATCTTCTGCTCGTTGCCGGCCATCGTCAGGGTGAAGCCGTCGGCGCAGCTCGCCCCCGCGGACTTGAGGGCCGAGAACGCGTCGGCCGCACCCTGGCCCTCGTAGGACGAGAGCGCGATCAGCGACGTCGTGATGTCGAAGGCGCCCTCGATCGCGCCGTCCTTGCCGGCGTTCTTCACGTCGGGCTCCGCGGTGGCCCTGACCTTCACCGTCGCAACCGGCTCGCCCATGGGCGCGGCGGCCACGGCCCTGGCGAGCGGCTCGCACTCGGCCTTGTCCGTCTTGACGTCCTTGGCGGCGATGTCGTCCTGCGGTCCGGCCTTCACGATCTTGTGTGCCTTGACGTCGCCCTGGACGAGCGCGACCTTCTCCAGCTCGGCCGCGGTCAGCGCCTTGGTCGCGGGCTCGGCGGCAGCGGACTCCTTGCCCTTGGCCTTGGTGTCGTCCTTCGTCCCCCCGCCGGAACCCTCGCCGCCACAGGCGCTGACCAGCAGAACCAGGGACGCCGCGGCGGCGGCCAGGGCAGTACGGCGTACAGCAGTGCTTCGCATGGCGCAAACTTCCTCGAATGATCGCAGCGACCCCTCCCGAGGCGGCGGCTCACGCCTGGCCGGCTCCGTATCGCTGCTGGTGAGCCGTACCTTAACCCGTGGCTCGGACACCGCCCGGCTGCGCTGTCACACCTTGGCCCGGTACGCCCGCATCGCCAGGGGACAGAACACCAGCGTGATGCCGGCCGCCCACACCAGCGACCACATCACCGGCTCTCCCACGGGGCCGCCGAGGAGCAGGCCGCGGAACGCGTCGGACAGATGGGTCACCGGGTTCACGTCGCTGAAGGCCTGCAGCCAGCCGGGCATCGTGTCGACCAGCACGAAGGCGCTGCTGGTGAACGTGATCGGGAAGATGAGCGTGAAGCCGAAGGCCTGCACCTTCTCCGCGTCACCCGCCAGCATCCCGATGAGCACCGCGCACCACGAGACGGCTGCCGCGAAGACCACCAGCAGCAACGCGCCCAGCAGGAAGCCCCCGAGACCGCCGGTCACCCGGAAGCCGAGCAGCAGGCCGAGACCGATCATCAGCAGCATGGCCCACACATGCTTGGTGAGGTCGGCGGCTATCCGGCCGACGAGTGGGGCGGAGCGTGTGATCGGCAGGCTGCGCAGCCGGTCGAAGACGCCCTTGGTCAGGTCGGTGTTGAGCGCCATGGCCGTGTACATGGTCATGAACAGGGTGTTCTGCACGATGATCCCGGGGAGCGCGTACTTCAGATACGCGTCCGGGGAACCGGCCATCTGCCCGCCCAGCACATAGGTGAACAGAAAGACGAACATGATCGGCGTGATGCTGTAGTCCACCAGCTCCAGCGGATTGTGCTTGACGGCCACCAGGCTGCGCCACGCCATCGTGAACGTCTGCCGCAGCCCGTCGAGCGGCTTCACCCTGCCGGGCCGCCGCCCCGATGCGACGGGCATCGTCGTCGCGGTCATGTCGGACTCACCGCCGTCTCCCTCCTCTGCTCGTCGTCCACGTGGCCGGCCTCGTCCGCTTCGCGGGCGGACTTGTCGGGCTGGTCGGACTCCTTCTGCGGCTCGGCCCGGTGGCCGGTCAGGGCCAGGAACACCTCGTCCAGCGACGACCGGCGCAGCGTCAGCTCGCCCACGGCTATCCCCTCGCGGTCGAGCGTGCGCACCACCGCCGGCATCAGCTCGGTGTCCTTGACGGGCACGATGACCGACTCGCCCTCGATCTGCGTCTGCGTCCCCGCCGCCTTGGCCACCAGCGCGTGCGTACGCGCCAGGTCGTCCGCGGCGACCGGCCTCACCTGCAGGACCTGTCCACCGACCTCGGACTTCAGGGCGTCCGGAGTGCCTTCGGCGATGACGCGGCCCTTGTCGATGACCACGATGTCGTCGGCGAGCAGATCCGCCTCGTTCAGATACTGGGTGGTCAGCAGCGCGGTCGCGCCGTCGGCTATCAGGGCGCGCAGCATGTCCCACAGCTCTCCGCGGCTGTGCGGGTCCAGGCCCGTGGTGGGCTCGTCCAGGAAGAGGATGCTCGGCCGGCCGACCAGGCTCGCCGCCAGGTCCAGCCGGCGCCGCATACCGCCGGAGAAGGTCTTCACGGCCCGGCCCGCCGCGTCGCCGAGCCTGAACCGGTCCAGCAGCTCGGCGGCCCGTGCCCTGGACTCCCGTCTCGGCAGACCGAGCAGTCGGCCGATGAGCAGCAGATTCTCCGTGCCGGTCAGATTCTCGTCGACTGCCGCGTACTGTCCGGTGAGGCCGATGAGGGAGCGCACCGCACCGGCCTCCCGGACGACGTCATGGCCCGCCACGGTGGCCCGTCCCGCGTCGGGCGTCAGGAGCGTGGCGAAGATCCGTACGGCCGTCGTCTTCCCCGCCCCGTTCGGCCCGAGCAGCCCCAGCACCGAACCGGTGCGGGCCGCCAGGTCGACACCTGCCAGCGCTTCGGTCTCCTTGAAACGCTTGGCCAAACCTTCTGCCTGGATCGCGTACGTCATAGGACACCCCTCGGGGATTTCGGACGTCGCGGGTCGGCGCCCACCTCATCGACAACTGTGACGCACGCCACTGACATTCCGGCCGGGAGCGGCCCGCCGCCCCTCCCCCGCGTGACCGAGCACACGGCCCACAACCGCGCCGTACGCACGACAATGGCCCTGTGATCACTTCGCCGCCACGGAGCGCCCACCGCCGGGCCGAGCATCCGTCGACCCCGTACGTCGACCTCACCCGCGCGGAGTGGAGCGCCCTGCGCGAAAAAACACCGCTGCCCCTCACCGCCGAGGAGGTCGAGCAGCTCCGCGGGCTCGGCGACGTCATCGACCTCGACGAGGTCCGCGACGTCTACCTGCCGCTCTCCCGGCTGCTGAACCTGTACGTCCAGGCCACCGCCGGGCTGCGCGGCGCCCTCAACACGTTCCTCGGTGACGCGGGGAACGGCCACGGCGAGCAGCGGGGCACGCCCTTCGTCATAGGGGTCGCCGGCTCCGTCGCGGTCGGCAAGTCGACCGTCGCCCGGCTCCTCCAGGCGCTGCTGGCCCGCTGGCCGGAGCACCCGAGGGTCGAGCGGGTGACCACCGACGGGTTCCTGTTGCCCATGAAGGAGCTCCAGGCCCGTGGGCTGATGTCACGCAAGGGCTTCCCCGAGTCGTACGACCGCCGGGCGCTGACCCGTTTCGTGGCCGACATCAAGGCCGGCAAGGACGAGGTCACCGCGCCCGTCTACTCGCACCTGATCTACGACATCGTCCCGGACGAGCGGCTGACCGTGCGCCGCCCGGACATCCTGATCGTGGAGGGGCTCAACGTCCTGCAGCCGGCGCTGCCCGGCAAGGACGGCCGGACCAGGGTCGGTCTCGCCGACTACTTCGACTTCAGCGTGTACGTCGACGCCCGTGCGGAGGACATCGAGACCTGGTACCTCAACCGGTTCCGCAAGCTGCGGGAGACGGCGTTCCAGGACCCTTCCTCGTACTTCAGGAAGTACACCCAGGTCTCCGAGGAGGAGGCGCTCGACTACGCCCGCACCATGTGGCGGACCGTCAACAAGCCGAACCTGCTGGAGAACGTGGCGCCCACCCGCGGGCGGGCCGCACTGGTGCTGCGCAAGGGCCCCGACCACAAGGTGCAGCGGCTGTCGCTGCGCAAGCTCTAGGGACGGGCGGGGCAGCTTCCCGGTCCGCGAGGCGGGCGGCCGCCCCGCACGACGCGGGCCCCTCGCACGCGCCTGCGCCCGGCCCGCGACTTCGCGTCGCGGGCCGGGCGCGGGCGTCGCCGAGGCCGGCACCGGCCTGGCGGGGGTCTCAGCCGAGCACGGACTTCACCACGTCGGCCAGCCGCCCCGCTACGGTGCGTGCCTGCTCGATGTCCGCGGCCTCGACCATGACCCGCACCAGCGGTTCCGTGCCCGAGGGACGCAGCAGCACCCGTCCGGTGGAGCCGAGCTCGCGCTCCGCCTCGGCGACCGCGTGCGACAGCTCTGCCGACGTCTGCACCCGGGCCCTGTCGACGTCCGGCACGTTGATGAGCACCTGCGGCAGGCGCTGCATCACCCCGGTCAGCTCGGCCAGCGAACGGCCGGTCGCCGCGAGGCGGGACGCCAGCATCAGGCCGGTGAGCGTGCCGTCACCGGTCGTGGCGTGGTCGAGCACGATCACATGGCCGGACTGCTCGCCGCCGAGCCCGAAGCCGCGCTCCTTCATGGCCTCCAGGACGTAACGGTCGCCGACCGCCGTCTGCACCAGCTCGACGCCCTCACGCTCCATGGCCAGCTTGAAGCCCAGGTTCGACATGACCGTGGCGACGACGGTGTTGCCGCGCAGCGTTCCCGCCTCACGCATGGCGAGCGCCAGCACAGCGAGGATCTGGTCGCCGTCGACCTCGTTGCCCTCCGCGTCCACCGCGAGGCAGCGGTCCGCGTCGCCGTCGTGCGCGATGCCGAGGTCGGCGCCGTGCTCGACGACGGCCGCCTTCAGCAGACCCAGGTGCGTCGATCCGCAGCCGTCGTTGATGTTGAGACCGTCCGGGTCCGCGCCGATCGTCACGACCTCGGCACCGGCGCGTGCGAACGCCTCCGGGGAGACACGGGAAGCGGCGCCGTGTGCCTCGTCGAGGACGACCTTCAGGCCGTCGAGGCGGTGCGGCAGTACGGCGATGAGGTGGGCGACGTACTTGTCGAAGCCCTCGTCGTAGTCCGTCACGCGGCCCACTCCCGCGCCCGTCGGCCGGTCCCACGGCTCACCGGTCCGGTGCTGCTCGTAGACCTGCTCGATACGGTCCTCGAGCTCGTCGGCCAGCTTGTGGCCGCCGCGGGCGAAGAACTTGATCCCGTTGTCGGGCATGGCGTTGTGGCTGGCGGAGAGCATCACGCCGAGATCGGCACCGAGCGCGCCGGTGAGGTACGCCACCGCCGGGGTCGGCAGCACACCGACGCGCAGCACGTCGACGCCGGCGCTCGCCAGCCCCGCCACGACGGCCGCCTCCAGGAACTCTCCGGACGCGCGGGGGTCACGGCCGACCACCGCGGTCGGGCGATGGCCCGCGAACGTGCCCGCTTCGGCGAGCACATGCGCCGCGGCGACCGACAGGCCGAGCGCGAGCTCCGCCGTCAGATCCGCGTTGGCGACGCCGCGTACACCGTCCGTACCGAAGAGTCGTGCCACTGTCGTCCTCCGAGAATGCTGGATGCTCGAACCGTAATACGCCCGGGGCGGGCGATAGACGAACGCCCCGGCAGCACGGAGTGCCGCCGGGGCGATCGAAAGGCCGTACAGGTGTCTGCAGGCCGCTTGCGCTTTAGCGCTTGCTGTACTGCGGGGCCTTACGGGCCTTCTTGAGACCGGCCTTCTTGCGCTCGACCGCACGGTCGTCGCGGGAGAGGAAGCCGGCCTTCTTGAGGGCGCCGCGGTTGTTGTCCACGTCGGCCTCGTTCAGCGCGCGGGCCACGCCGAGGCGCAGGGCACCGGCCTGACCGGAGACGCCGCCACCCGAGATGCGGGCGATGACGTCGTAGCGGTTGTCGAGCTCGAGCACCTTGAAGGGCTCGTTGACTTCCTGCTGGTGCACCTTGTTCGGGAAGTAGTCCTCGAGGGTGCGCCCGTTGATCTTCCACTTGCCGGTGCCCGGAACGATCCGGACGCGGGCGATGGCGTTCTTGCGACGGCCCAGGCCGGCGGCCGGCTGCGGCTCGCCGAAGCGGGACGCCATGGACTCGGTGGAGTACTCGCCCTCGACCGGAACCTCGGTCTCGGTGGTGTACTGCTCGACGTCAACCTCTTCGAGCGGGGTCTCGGCGGTGGTCTCAGCCACGATTCTCCTCAGATTCTTTTCGTCTTAGGGGGTGGCCGGACTTACTGCGCGACCTGGGTGATCTCGAACGGGACCGGCTGCTGGGCAGCGTGCGGGTGGTTCTCGCCCGCGTAGACCTTCAGCTTCGAGAGCATCTGACGGCCCAGGGTGTTCTTGGGGAGCATGCCCTTGATGGCCTTCTCCACGGCCTTCTCGGGGCTCTTCTCGAGCAGCTCGTCGTAACGGACGGAACGCAGACCACCCGGGTAGCCGGAGTGGCGGTACGCCATCTTCTGGGTCCGCTTGTTGCCGGACAGGTGCACCTTCTCCGCGTTGATGATGATGACGAAGTCACCAGCGTCAACGTGCGGCGCATAGATCGGCTTGTGCTTGCCCCGGAGAAGGGTAGCGGCGGTGGTCGCCAGACGGCCCAGGACGATGTCCTGCGCGTCGATGATGTGCCACTGGCGCGTCACATCGCCGGGCTTGGGGCTGTACGTACGCACGGTCGTAGCCTTCGCTTCTTCAGTGAGTGTGGTCCTGACAAGGCCACCCGGACGATCACGACAGCCCTGGCGGCACACGGGGACGCAACCCGTGCACCTGCCGCTGGTCATCGGCCCGGTGGACCGGCGTAAGGGCCCCTCACGTGAGATAGAGCAAGCCAATACGCATAACGAACCAGCAGAATACCCGTGGGGGCCCTGGCGGGTCAAAACAGGTCCCCGGCGCCGTCCGCGGGCGGCCGCTGCGCGGTGCGTCTCCCCTCCCCCGCCCCTTCCCGCTGTACCGATGTGCGGCTCAGCCGCGTGGCGGCGCAGGCCCCGGGCCCCGGGCCGCCCGCCGGACGGTGTCCGGGGCTCGCCCCGACCCCGGTACCGCGCTCCGCGCGGTGGCCTCAATCGCCGGCCGGGCTGCACAGCAGCCTCGGCCGGCGATTGAGGCGCGGGGGCACGGTGGGGCCCCCACCCCGCCAGGCGTAGGGGAGGAGCCCCCGAAACACCGCGCGGAGCGCGGTGGGCGGGCCCGGACGGGTCGGGAGCTACCGCGCGCGCTCGACCCTGCGCTCGTCCCACACCGGCTCCGGCGTCTCCCGGACGACCCCGTCGGAGCCGAAGACCAGGTACCGGTCGAAGGAGCGCGCGAACCAGCGGTCGTGCGTGACCGCCAGCACCGTGCCCTCGTACGCCTCCAGGCCCTCCTGGAGCGCCTCCGCCGACTCCAGGTCCAGGTTGTCCGTCGGCTCGTCCAGCAGCAGCGCCGTCGTGCCCGCCAGCTCCAGCAGCAGGATCTGGAAGCGGGCCTGCTGGCCGCCCGACAGCTTCTCGAACGGCTGGTCCCCCTGGCGCTCCAGCTCGTACCGCCGCAGGACCGACATCGCCCCGCCCCGGTCCTTGGCGTGCTCCGTCCACAGGATGTCGACGAGAGTGCGGCCCAGCAGCTCGGGGTGGGCGTGGGTCTGGGCGAAGTGCCCGGGAACGACACGCGCGCCCAGCTTCCACTCCCCCGAGTGCGCGACGGACTCCCCCGCCAGGAGCCGCAGGAAGTGCGACTTGCCGGAGCCGTTGGAGCCCAGCACCGCCACCCGTTCCCCGTAGAAGACCTCCAGGGAGAACGGCTTCATCAGCCCGGTGAGCTCCAGCCCGGCGCAGGTGAGCGCACGCACACCCGTCCGTCCGCCGCGCAGCCGCATCCTGATGTCCTGCTCCCGCGGCGGCTCCGGCGGCGGGCCGGCCTCCTCGAACTTCTTGAAGCGGGTCTGCATCGCCCGGTACCTGGAGGCCATGTCCGGGCTGTTCGCCGCCTGCTGCCGCAGGCGCAGCACCAGGGCCTTCAGCCTGGCGTGCTCCTCGTCCCAGCGCCGCTTGAGCTCCTCGAAGCGCGCGAACCGCTCCCGCCGCGCCTCGTGGAACGTGGCGAAGCCCGCGCCGTGCACCCATACGTCCGACCCTGCGGGTCCCGGCTCCACGGCCACGATCCGCTGCGCGGCCCGCGCCAGCAGCTCCCGGTCGTGGGAGACGAACAGGACCGTCTTACGGGTCTCCTTCAGCCGCTCCTCGAGCCACCGCTTCCCCGGCACGTCCAGATAGTTGTCCGGCTCGTCGAGCAGCAGCACTTCGTCGGGGCCGCGCAGCAGCGCCTCCAGCACCAGGCGTTTCTGCTCGCCGCCGGAGAGGGTCCGCACCTGCCGCCACTGGGCCTTCTCGTACGGCACTCCGAGCGCCGCCGTGGTGCACATGTCCCACAGGGTCTCCGCCTCGTACCCGCGCGCCTCCGCCCAGTCGCTCAGGGCCTGCGCGTACCGCATCTGCGCGGCCTCGTCGTCCACGGTCATGATCGCGTGCTCGGCGGCGTCGACGGCGGCCGCCGCCTCCCTGATCCGGGGCTGGGACACCGAGACCAGCAGGTCACGCACCGTGCGCTCGTCCCGGACGGAGCCGACGAACTGCCGCATCACCCCGAGCCCGCCGCTGACGGTGACCGAGCCGCCGTGCGGCTGGATCTCCCCCGCGATCAGCCGCAGCAGTGTGGTCTTGCCGGCGCCGTTGGCCCCCATCAGCGCCGCGACCGCGCCCTCGCCCACCCGGAACGAGACGTCCGCGAGGAGCGGACGGCCGTCCGGCAGGTAGTACTCGAGATGCCCGGCTTCTACATGTCCCATGGCGCCGATTCTGACGGCAGAGACCGCCCCCGCCCAACAGGTTTAGGATGCGCGGCATGAGCTTTGGGCAGGGGGGGCCTCAGTGGGGTTCCGGCGGACAGAACCAGAACCCGTACAACCAGGGCCAGTACGGACAGAACGAACACGGCCGGCCGAACCAGTACGGCCACGGGCAGGCACCGTACGGCCGGGACGCCGCCGACCCGTTCGGCGGCCGGCCGGACAGTGACTCCGGCACGCCCGACTGGGCCGCGCTCGCCGAAGCCTCCGCCGCCCGTACCCGCCGCAAGCGCTGGCTGATGGTGGGCGGTGGCGCGCTCGCGACCGCGCTCATCGCCGGCGCCGTGGCGACCGCGATCGTCACGTCCAACAAGGACAGCGGCGACAACGCCTCGGACAAGGACAGCAGTCAGCTCCCCGCACCGGCCGACCTGCCGCAGAACACGACCGCTCCGGAGCCCTCCTTCTCCTCCGTGGCGCCGCTGCCGCCGCCGGACCCGAGGGACTTCATATCCGACCGGAAGAAGGACACGCTGCCGCTGAGCGCGACGTCCCTCTTCCCCGGCAAGAAGCTGACGATGGGCGACCGCGTCTACGACAAGGGCACCCTGTCCCGCACCGGCAACTGCGCGTCCGCGGTCAAGGGCGGTCTGACCGGCGCTCTGGAGAACAACGGCTGCGAACAGGTCTTCCGCGCCACGTACAGCAAGGACGGCATCGCCGTCACGGTCGCCGTGGCCACCTTCGAGAACGCGGCGAAGGCGAAGAAGGCGCTGCAGCAGGCGTCGGGCAGTGTCGTACCGCTGCCGGGCGCGGGCGTGCCGACCTTCTGCAAGGGTGGGCCGGTCTGCCGTACCACCTTCAACTCCTACGGCCGCTACGCCTACTTCACGACCACCGGCTACACCACGGCCAAGTCCGTCACCAAGGGCGACACCAAGGCCTTCCGGACGGGCGACGACCTCGGTGAGTTCACGTTCCGTCAGATCCTGCGCCGCGGCGAGGCGCAGGCCTCAGCCGCAGTTTCCACAGCCGCCCAGTAGCGGGACGGACGGGACCGAGGGCAGCGAACGACGGTTGCGGGCCTCCTTGTTGCGGGCGGCCAGCAACGCGTCGGCCGGGTAGCCGACGGCCTCCAGCGTCAGCCCGTGCGGCCGTACGACATGGACGGCCGAGTCCCGCACTCCGGCGGCCAGGACCTGCGCGGGCCACTCGACGGGCCGGTGCCCGTCGCCCACGAACAGCAGCGCGCCGACCAGCGAGCGCACCATGTTGTGACAGAAGGCGTCGGCCTTCACGGTCGCGGTGACGACGCCGGACGGGTCGCGTTCCCACGACAGTTGCTGGAGCGTGCGGATGGTCGTCGCGCCGTCGCGCTTCTTGCAGTACGCCGCGAAGTCGTGCTCCCCGACCAGCCCGGCCGAGGCCTCGTTCATCGCGGCCACGTCCAACGGCCAGTCGTGCCACAGCACATGGCCCCGCAGCAGCGGGTCGACGCCGCCTGGGTTGTCCGTCACCCGGTACGCGTAGCGCCGCCATATCGCCGAGAAGCGGGCGTTGAACCCCACGGGCGCCTCCGCCACGCTCCAGATCCGCACATCGCGCGAGAGCCGCCCGGCGAGCCGCTTCAGCAGCTTGTCGCGGTGCTCGGCCCAGAGCTCCTCGGGCAGGTCCACGTGCGCCACCTGGCCGCGCGCGTGCACGCCGGCGTCGGTGCGTCCGGCGACGGTCAGCTCGTACGTGGTCCGCGAGCGCGTCACCGTCCGCAGCGCGTCCTCGATCTCGCCCTGCACGGTCCGCCGGCCACCGGCCTGCTTGGCCCAGCCGGAGAAGTCCCTGCCGTCGTACGAAAGATCCAGCCGCACCCGCACGAAGCCGGGCTCCACCTCGTCGCTCACGCGATCCATCCTCTCAACTCACGCGGAACGGGCCCGCCCCCAGTGGGAACGGGCCCGCTCGACGAACCTGAAATCAGGCTCAGGCGTCCTTCTCGCTGTCACCAGCCGCTTCCGCGGCGGGCTCGGCCGGAGCCTCGTCGGCCTTCGCCTCCGCGGCCTCGTCGGACGCGTCCTTCTTGAGGGCGTCCTCCTTGACCGCGCGCTTGGTGGCGGCCTCGGCCTCGGCCACGGTCGCCTTCTTCGCGATCTCGCCCTCGACGAGCTCGATCACAGCCATCGGGGCGTTGTCGCCACGACGGTTGCCGATCTTGGTGATACGGGTGTAGCCACCCGGACGCTCGGCGTAACGCGGAGCGATCTCGGTGAAGAGCGTGTGCACGATGCCCTTGTCCGTGATCGTCTGCAGCACCAGACGACGGTTGTGGATGTCGCCCTTCTTCGCCTTGGTGATCAGGCGCTCGGCGACCGGACGCAGGCGGCGGGCCTTGGCCTCGGTCGTGGTGATGCGGCCGTGCTCGAACAGCGACTTCGCCAGGTTCGCGAGAAGCAGCTTCTCGTGAGCGGCGCTGCCACCGAAACGGGCTCCCTTGGTGGGACGCGGCATGGGGTTTCTCCTTGTGATCTGCACCGGCCGTATCAGGTACCGGTGTCAGTGCCCTCCTGGCGGTCGCCGGAGGGTGTGCGGGGGGCCGAGGCCCCCCGCAAGCCTTCTCAGTACTGCTCGGTCTCGACGAAGCCCGCGTCCGCGTCGTCGTCGGCGCCGAAGGCGTCGGCGGCGGCGGTCGGGTCGAATCCGGGCGGGCTGTCCTTGAGGGCCAGGCCCATGCCGGCCAGCTTCGCCTTGACCTCGTCGATCGACTTCGCACCGAAGTTGCGGATGTCGAGCAGGTCGGCCTCGGAGCGCGCCACGAGCTCACCCACGGAGTGGATGCCCTCACGCTTGAGGCAGTTGTACGAACGAACGGTGAGCTCGAGCTCCTCGATCGGCAGCGCCAGGTCGGCGGCGAGGGCGGCGTCCGTGGGGGACGGGCCCATGTCGATGCCCTCGGCGTCGATGTTGAGCTCGCGGGCCAGGCCGAACAGCTCGACCAGGGTCTTGCCGGCGGACGCCATGGCGTCACGCGGGCGCATGGCCTGCTTGGTCTCGACGTCGACGATCAGCTTGTCGAAGTCGGTGCGCTGCTCGACTCGGGTCGCCTCGACCTTGTAGGTGACCTTGAGCACGGGGCTGTAGATGGAGTCGACCGGGATCCGGCCGATCTCCTGGCCCACCTGCTTGTTCTGCACGGCGGAGACGTAGCCGCGACCGCGCTCGACGGTCAGCTCCATCTCCAGCTTGCCCTTGCCGTTGAGCGTGGCGAGCACCAGGTCGGGGTTGTGCACCTCGACGCCGGCCGGCGGGGCGATGTCGGCAGCGGTGACCAGGCCGGGGCCCTGCTTGCGCAGGTACATCACGACCGGCTCGTCGTGCTCCGAGGAGACGACCAGCTGCTTGATGTTGAGGATGAGGTCGGTGACGTCCTCCTTGACGCCCGGCACGGTGGTGAACTCGTGCAGGACACCGTCGATGCGGATGGACGTGACCGCCGCACCCGGGATCGAGGAGAGGAGCGTACGGCGGAGGGAGTTGCCGAGCGTGTAGCCGAAGCCCGGCTCCAGCGGCTCGATGACGAACCGCGAGCGGTATTCGTCGACAACCTCTTCGGTCAGCGAGGGGCGCTGAGCGATCAGCATGGTGTTTTCCTTCAGTCGTGGACGCCCGCTATTTGACGTCCTCTGATACAGGGTACGGGCGGTACGTCCCTTTCGGGTCGTACCGCCCGGAACACCTGGTCAAGCAGTCAAGCAGCCGTGCGTCAGACGCGGCGGCGCTTGGGGGGACGGCAGCCGTTGTGCGGCGTGGGGGTGACGTCCTGGATCGAGCCGACCTCGAGGCCGGTGGCCTGGAGGGAGCGGATCGCGGTCTCACGGCCGGAGCCGGGACCCTTGACGAAGACGTCGACCTTGCGCATGCCGTGCTCCTGCGCGCGGCGGGCGGCCGACTCGGCGGCCATCTGCGCGGCGAAGGGGGTGGACTTGCGCGAGCCCTTGAAGCCGACGTGGCCGGCGGAGGCCCAGGAGATCACGTTGCCGGTCGGGTCCGTGATGGACACGATCGTGTTGTTGAACGTGCTCTTGATGTGCGCGTGGCCGTGAGCGACGTTCTTCTTTTCCTTGCGGCGCACCTTCTTGGCAGCGCCCTGACGTCCCTTGGGGGGCATGTCTTAACTCCTACGGAGGTGGTCGGTCCTACAGCGAAGACCGCTGATGAGCGTCCGCTGAGGACTACTTCTTGCCCGGCTTCTTCTTACCGGCGATGGCGCGACGCGGGCCCTTGCGGGTACGCGCGTTCGTGCTGGTGCGCTGGCCGTGGACCGGCAGGCCGCGGCGGTGACGCAGACCCTGGTAGCAGCCGATCTCGACCTTGCGGCGGATGTTGGCCTGGACGTCGCGGCGGAGGTCACCTTCCGTCTGGAAGTTGACGTCCACGTACTCGCGGATCTTGACCAGGTCCTCTTCGGCGAGGTCACGAACGCGGGTGTTCGGGTCGACACCGGTGGCGGCGAGGGTCTCCTGGGACCGGGTGCGGCCGATGCCGAAAACGTAGGTGAGGGCGACCTCGATGCGCTTGTCGCGCGGAAGGTCAACGCCTTCAAGGCGTGCCATTCATGGCTCCTGATGTAGTCGGAGGTCTTCCGCAGAGCCGTTCCGTGGCCGCCGCCCCTTGGACAAGAGAGGGAGGTACGGACCAGGTCCCCGGCCTCCACCGGAGGTGTCGCCGACCGTGGTCAGGCGTGCTCTGCGTATGTACGTATTTACTTGCGTCGCGCGAACTGCGAGTGCAGGTGGTCGTGCGTCAGCCCTGGCGCTGCTTGTGGCGCAGGTTGTCGCAGATGACCATGACCCGGCCGTGACGGCGGATCACCTTGCACTTGTCGCAGATCTTCTTGACGCTCGGCTTGACCTTCATGGGATGTGAGGTTCTCCGGGTCAGAGTCGGCACCTCGCGAGGAGGTGCGACAAGATCTACTTGTACCGGTAGACGATCCGGCCACGCGTCAGGTCGTACGGAGAGAGCTCCACCACGACCCGGTCGTCCGGGAGGATACGGATGTAGTGCATCCGCATCTTGCCGGAGATGTGCGCGAGGACCTTGTGACCGTTCTGGAGCTCCACCTTGAACATGGCGTTCGGGAGGGACTCGATCACGGTGCCCTCGATTTCGATGGCACCTTGCTTCTTGGCCACGCTTCGCCTTTCGAATCGGCTACCTTGATCGACTCTCGTCCCGTATGCGGACACACGGATACACGAGAGCCGACGCATCAGTCTACGTCAGGGCCATCCAAAAGACGAATCGGCCTTAGTCTGCCCACTGCGGGAGATCGTCAAGCCATAGGGGTCTCCCCCGGCCCTCAGGGCCGAGGGGAAGGGTCCGGCGCCGCCGTGACACCCAGCTCGGCCAGCTTCGCCCGGCCGCCGTCGCGGGCGGTGAGGACCAGCGGACCCTCCTCGGTCAGCGCGACCGAGTGCTCCCAGTGGGAGGACCAGGTGCCGTCGGTGGTGACGACGGTCCAGTCGTCGGCGAGGACCTCCGTCTTCGCCGTGCCGAGCGAGACCATCGGCTCGATGGCGAGGCAGAAGCCGGGCACCAGCTTCGGGCCGCGGCCGCGCTTGCGCGCGACGTAGTTCAGCAGGTGCGGGTCCATGTGCATCTCCGTGCCGATGCCGTGGCCGCCGTAGTCCTCGATGATCCCGTACTTGCCGGTCGCGGGGCGCGGCTGCCGGCGGATGCAGGTCTCGATGGCACGGGAGATGTCGACGAGCCGGTTGCCGTTCTTCATCGCGGCGATTCCGGCCCACATCGACTCCTCGGTCACCCGGGAGAGCTCCAGCAGCTCCGGAGCGTGACCGGTGCCCACGAAGGCGGTGTAGGCGGCGTCACCGTGCCAGCCGTCGATGATCGCGCCGCAGTCGATGGAGATGATGTCGCCGTCCTTGAGGACGGTCGCCTCGTCCGGGATGCCGTGGACGACGACCTCGTTGACGGAGGTGCAGATGGTCGCGGGGAACCCGCCGTAGCCGAGGAAGTTCGACTTGGCGCCGTGGTCGGCGATCACCTTGCGGGCGACCTCGTCGAGGTCCTTGGTCGTGGCGCCGGGCACCGCGGCCTCGCGGGTCGCCTCGTGGATGGCGGCGACGACCAGTCCCGCCTCGCGCATCTTCGCGATCTGCTCGGGGGTCTTGATCTGCACCATTGTGGCGGGCGCCTTTCTGAACAACGGGTTCGGGTCAATCAACGATACGGCCGCGGCGTCCGTAGGACACCGCGGCCGTAACTCACAGTCTTGTGCGGGAAGGGGTCAGGCCTCGGTGGCCTTGCCCACCTTCAGCGCCTCCATGGCGCGGTCGGTCACATCGTTGACCTTGCCGAGCGCGGAGATCGTGACCACCAGGTTCTGCGCCCGGTAGTAGTCGATGATCGGCTCGGTCTGCGTGTGGTAGACCTCGAGCCGCTTGCGCACGGTCTCCTCGGAGTCGTCGTCGCGCTGGTACAGCTCGCCGCCGCACTCGTCGCAGACGCCCTCCGTCTTGGCCGGGGAGTATGTCACGTGGAAAACGTGCGCGCTGTTGTTGCGGCACACCCGCCGTCCCGCGATCCGCTTGACGACCTCGTCCTCGGGGACCTCCAGGTCGAGGACGGCGTCCAGCTTGACGCCCTCGCCGGAGAGCATCCCGTCCAGTGCCTCAGCCTGACCCACGTTCCGCGGGAAACCGTCCAGCAGGAAGCCGTTCACCGCGTCCGGCTGGGACATGCGGTCCTTGGCCATCCCGATGGTCACCTCGTCCGGGACCAGGTTGCCGGCGTCCATGTACGCCTTCGCCTGCTTCCCCAGCTCCGTGCCCTGGGAGATGTTGGCGCGGAAGAGGTCGCCCGTGGAGATGTGCGGGATCGACAGGTTCTTGGCGAGGAACGCGGCCTGCGTTCCCTTGCCGGCACCGGGCGGTCCGACGAGGACGATTCGCATCAGCGGAGGAACCCTTCGTAATTGCGCTGCTGGAGCTGGCTCTCGATCTGCTTCACGGTCTCCAGACCCACACCCACGATGATGAGGATGCTCGTCCCGCCGAACGGGAAGTTCTGGTTCGCGCCTCCGAAGCCTGCCAACGCCATCGTCGGAACAAGAGCAATCAGACCCAGGTACAGCGAGCCCGGCCAAGTGATCCTGTTGAGCACGTAGCTCAGATACTCGGCAGTAGGCCGACCGGCCCGGATACCCGGGATGAAGCCACCATACTTCTTCATGTTGTCGGCGACTTCCTCGGGGTTGAACGAGATCGCCACATAGAAGAAGGCGAAGAACACGATCAGAAGGAAGTACGTGATGATGTAGTAGGGGTGGTCTCCCTTGACGAAGTGGGCTTCGATCCAGGTTTTCCAGCCGGACTGCGAGCTCGAGAACTGCGCGACGAGCGCCGGGATGTAGAGCAGCGACGAGGCGAAGATGACGGGAATCACACCCGCCTGGTTCACCTTGAGCGGGATGTAAGTGGACGTACCGCCGTACGACCTGCGGCCGATCATGCGCTTCGCGTACTGCACGGGGATGCGCCGCTGCGCCTGCTCGACGAAGACGACCAGCCCCACCATCGCGAATCCGACGAGGATCACGGTGCCGAACTCGATCCAGCCCTCGGCCAGGTCCCCCTCGAGCTTGATCTTCCACAGCGCGCCCGGGAAGCCGGCGGCGATCGAGATGAACATGAGGATCGACATGCCGTTGCCGATGCCCCGGTCGGTGATGAGCTCACCGAGCCACATGACGGCGGCGGTACCGGCGGTCATGGTGACGACCATTACGACCGTCGTGAAGATCGACTGGTCCGGCACGATCTCGTTGCCGACGGGGCAGGCGGCGAACAGAGCGCCGCTCCGGGCGGTAGCGACAAGGCCGGTGCCCTGCAGTACGGCCAGCGCCACCGTCAGGTAACGCGTGTACTGGGTGATCTTCGCCGTGCCGGACTGCCCCTCCTTCTTGAGGGCTTCCAGCCGCGGAATGACCACGGTCAGCAGCTGCAGGATGATGCTCGCCGTGATGTACGGCATGATGCCGAGCGCGAAGATGGTGATCTGCAGCAACGCTCCGCCGCTGAACATGTTCACCAGCCCGAACAGGCTGTTGCTGCCCTTCGTGGCCGCGTCGACACAGATCTGGACATTTTGATAACTGACACCGGGAACCGGGATGTGTGACCCGATCCGGTACAGAACGATGATGCCCAGCGTGAAGAGCAGCTTCTTGCGCAGGTCGGGCGTCTTGAACGCCCGGGCGAACGCGGTGAGCACGGTGCCTCCTGCGACCCCCGCGTTACGCGCGTGAGGGTGACGGTTTGTATGTGAGCGATTACAGAACACGGCAGCCGCACGCCAGAAGCGCAGACTGCCGGGCAAGCTAACAGCCGCTACCATACCCGGCCGTACAGCCAGCGGGAAACGTCTCCGAGGCCCGTCAACCCCGTACCGGTCGCTGGCGACCCTCCGGCTGTCGGACATCGGACTTTAGTCGAGTACCCATCCCGACCAAGAGCCGTGATGACACGGCATCCCGCCCTCAGAAGACTGTTCGAGCAGTTCCGGACCGACCGGCCGGAGCCGCTCATCGTAACGACCATCGTTCTGGGGGAATTACCTGTGAAGAAGTCACTCACCGTCGCGGGCGTCGCGTGCGTCGCCCTGCTGATGGGCGCCACCACCGCCACGGCTGGGACCGCCGACGCGCCGGAGTCCGCCGCACCGGCCGCCGCACCGCAGGCCGCCGCCGCAGGCTGCCACCTCAGGGTGTACACGCCGTGGAAGGAGAACATTTCGAGCACCGGAAGGAGCGACCACGCCCGCGGCAAGTACGCGACCGTGAACAACTGCAGCGGCTGGTACAACGCTGCGCTGCTGCAGTACCACCGCTGGCACGGCTGGACCCGCGTCGCCGGTACGGAGTGGGTCGGCAACCGCTCCACGAGCTACCTCCAGTGGAAGTGCCAGGGCAAGGGCACGTTCACATACCGCACCAAGGGCTCCGTCCGAGGCGGCAGTCCGGCCCGCGTCGCCTCGGCAACCAGCGCGGAACGCCGCTTCGCCTGCTGACGTGAAGCGTCTGTGGATGGCCCTCGCGGGCTGTGCCGCGGTGACGGCCACGGTCGTGGCCGTCACCGTCGGCGCCCCCGACGCGGGACGGAGCGCGGGTGACGAGGGCGGCGGGACCGAGGCGTCCGTCGCCCGCATCGAGTTCACGGAGGCGGTGGCGCTGGACACCGACCAGCCCGTGACAGCGAATCAGAAGGTGGAGATGTTCGCCGAGCACCGAGGCGACGCGGTCAGCAGGCTCCACTTCGTCATCACCCTCGACGGACGGATCGCGGAGGAACGCCGCTGGCGTGCCGACCGCCCCGAGTCCATCACTGCTCGGAGCTGGGCGTCCTGTACAACCATGGATGAGCCCACTCCCGCACCAAAGCCGGACAGCCTGGAGGTGATCCTGCGGGCGTACTTCGGGCCTCCCGACGTCCCGCGTGACGCGAAGAAGGTCGCCGGCGGCGCGAGCCGGTGGGAGACGCCCACGGGCATGATGCGTATGACGTACACCGACCTCGGCGGCCCCTATCCGGACCGGATCGTCGAGATCAAGGGGCCGGACGGCTCGATCGGCTCCACGATCAGCGGCACCCGGATCAGCGAGCACTCCGATCTCCCGGAGTGGCGAGCGGGCTGGCCGACCTGCAGGCCGTCCACCGGGGCGTCCTGAACCGGAACATTAGGTACTGCTCAATTGACTGTGCTCATGCAACCGGCGTCGCTACAGTCGTGATCACCCATGGGGGCGGGAACGGGGGAACGTACACCCGCCCTCGGCAGCGATCGCGAAGTGGGGGAAATGAGCACACCAAACCATGCACAGGCCCATGTCCTTGTCGTCGACGACAGCCCGACCCGCACTCTCGGCATCGTCCAGATCGTCAAAGAGTTCTCGTACGTGAAGGCGATCAGCACGTGCGCCTTCAGCGGCCTGGCCGAGGCTGTCGGCCACGCCGCGCCGGACCTCATCCTGCTCGGCGCGGCCGACTCACCCGACGGCGACCTGACCACCGTCGTCCGGCCGCGGGCGGGGAACCGCGCCGTCCGCTTCATCTCCTTCGGCTATGCGGCCCGCACCCGCATCACGCCGTCCAGCGTCTCGGCCGGTCTCCACGGGTTCCTGCCCAGCACGGCAACGCCGGAGGACTTCAACCGCGCCCTGTCCGCCGCCCTCGCGGGATTCACGTACTTCCCCCGCAACATGACGGAGGAGCTGACCGAGTACCGCACGCGGTTCCCGCAGCTGACACCCCGAGAACAGCAGGTGCTCGATCTGCTGTCCGACGGGATGAGCAACCACCGCATCGGGAGCTTTCTGGGCATCAAGGAGGCCACGGTGAAGATGTACGTGAGCCAGGTACTTGCCAAGCTCAAGGTCGAGAGCCGGCTCCAGGCCTGCCTCAAGGCCCGGGGACTCGCCTCGGCCGTGGCCTGACCACCGCCACGCACGCACGCAAAAGCCTGGCCGACTCCCCGAGGGGAACCGGCCAGGCTCAGTGCTGTCGAACCGGGACTCAGACGAGCTCGGTGACGGTGCCGCCGGCGGCGGCGATCTTCTCCTTGGCGGAGCCGGAGACGGCGTCGACCGTCACCTGCAGCGCCACGGAGATCTCGCCCTGGCCCAGGACCTTGACGAGGCTGTTCTTGCGCACGGCGCCCTTGTCGACCAGGTCGGCAACGGTGACCTCGCCACCCTCGGGGTAGAGGGCCGCGAGCTTGTCCAGGTTCACGACCTGGTACTCGGTGCGGAACGGGTTCTTGAAGCCCTTGAGCTTCGGGAGACGCATGTGGAGGGGCATCTGCCCACCCTCGAAGCGCTCCGGAACCTGGTAACGGGCCTTGGTGCCCTTGGTACCACGACCGGCCGTCTTACCCTTCGACGCCTCACCACGACCCACACGGGTCTTGGCGGTCTTGGCGCCCGGGGCGGGACGGAGGTTGTGGACCTTCAGCGGGTTGTTCTCCGCCATGTCAGTCGACCTCCTCGACCGTCACGAGGTGGCGGACGGTGTGCACCATTCCGCGGAACTCGGGGCGGTCCTCCTTGACGACCACGTCGTTCAGGCGCTTGAGCCCGAGCGAGCGCAGGGTGTCGCGGTGGTTCTGCTTGCTGCCGATGTACGACTTCGTCTGCGTGATCTTGAGGCGGGCCATTACGCACCCGCTCCCGCACGCGCACGGAGCAGAGCCGCGGGGGCGACGTCCTCGAGGGGCAGACCACGGCGAGCCGCGATCTCCTCGGGACGCTGCAGGCCCTTGAGGGCCGCCACGGTCGCGTGCACGATGTTGATCGCGTTGTCCGAGCCGAGCGACTTCGACAGGATGTCGTGCACGCCCGCGCACTCGAGCACGGCACGCACCGGGCCACCGGCGATAACACCGGTACCGGGGGCGGCGGGCTTGAGCAGAACGACGCCGGCAGCCTTCTCACCCTGGATCGGGTGAGGGATGGTGCCCTGGATACGGGGGACCTTGAAGAAGTGCTTCTTGGCCTCCTCAACACCCTTGGCGATGGCGGCCGGCACCTCCTTGGCCTTGCCGTAACCGACGCCTACGGTGCCGTCACCGTCACCCACCACGACGAGCGCGGTGAAGCTGAAGCGACGACCACCCTTGACAACCTTGGCGACGCGGTTGATCGCGACAACGCGCTCAACGTACGCGGTCTTCTCGGCGGCAGCTGCGCCACCGTCGCGACCCTTCCGGTCCCGCCGCTCGCCGCCACCGGCACCGCTTCCGCGGCGCTGGGGTCCAGCCATTGGAATTACCTCTCTCTGTTACGTCCGTTAGTCCCGGAACCGGGGCTCAGAACTTCAGCCCGGCCTCGCGGGCGGCGTCAGCCAGAGCGGCAATGCGCCCGGCGTACCTGTTGCCACCACGGTCGAACACGACGGCCTCGACGCCGGCGGCCTTGGCGCGCTCGGCGACCAGGGAACCGACCTGCTTGGCCTGGGCGCTCTTGTCGCCCTCGCCACCACGGATCGAGGTGTCCAGGGTCGACGCCGAGGCGAGCGTGTGGCCCGCGATGTCGTCGATGACCTGAGCCACGATGTGGCGGTTGGAACGCGTCACGACCAGGCGCGGACGCTCCGGCGTACCGGAGACGTGCTTGCGGACGCGGATGTGGCGGCGCTTGATGGCGGCGCGCTTGTACGCGTCACCCTTGGCGATCTTCACACCGTATGCCATGGCTTACTTACCCGCCTTTCCGACCTTGCGGCGGATGACCTCGCCCGCGTACTTGACGCCCTTGGCCTTGTACGGGTCGGGCTTGCGCAGCTTGCGGATGTTAGCGGCGACCTCGCCGACCTTCTGCTTGTCGATGCCCTCGACCGAGAACTTGGTCGGCGACTCGACCTTGAAGGAGATGCCCTCGGGCGCCTCCACCAGGATCGGGTGGCTGTAACCGAGCTGGAACTCCAGGTTGGAGCCCTTCGCGGCCACGCGGTAACCGACACCGCTGATCTCGAGCGCCTTGGTGTATCCCTGGGTCACACCGGTGATCATGTTCGCCACCAGCGTGCGGGACAGGCCGTGCAGGGCCTTGTTCTGACGCTCGTCGTTGGGACGGGTGACGTTGAGCACGCCCTCCTCGCCCTTAACAATCTCGATCGGCGCGGCGACGGTGTGCGTGAGCGTTCCCTTGGAACCCTTCACGGTGACCGTGCGGCCATCGATGGTGACGTCCACACCGGCGGGAACCTGGATGGGGAGCTTGCCGATTCGCGACATGAGCTTTTCCTCCGTTCCCGACTACCAGACGTAGGCGAGGACTTCCCCACCCACGCCCTTCTTCTGTGCCTGCTGGCCGGTCAGGAGACCGTGGGACGTGGAGATGATCGCCACGCCCAGGCCGCCGAGAACCTTCGGCAGGTTGGTGGACTTCGCGTAAACGCGCAGACCCGGCTTGGAGATGCGCTTGATGCCGGCGATCGAACGCTCACGGTTCGGGCCGAACTTCAGCTCCAGGACGAGGTTCTTGCCGACCTCGGCGTCCTCGACCTTCCAGCCGGTGATGAAACCCTCCTGCTGGAGGATCTCGGCGATGTGCGACTTGATCTTGCTGTGCGGCATCACCACGGAGTCGTGGTACGCCGAGTTCGCGTTACGCAGACGCGTCAGCATGTCTGCGATCGGATCAGTCATGGTCATGAATTGGCCTTCGGCCTCTCTCGCCGGGGTTTCCTGTATGCGCCATCCCTCTCCCCGCACAGAGGCGGGACGGGTGCGGCACGGGGACCTACGGCGTAGTAAGTCGTACGGGCGGCAGACGCCCAACCCTCCTAGCCTAAGCCATGGAGAGAAGGGCCCCTGCCGGCCCTCTGCTTACCGAGAGACTCCGGTTGTCCCGATTAAGGGACTACCAGGAGCTCTTGGTCACGCCCGGCAGCTCGCCACGGTGAGCCATCTCACGAAGGCACACGCGGCACAGGCCGAACTTGCGGTACACGGAGTGCGGACGGCCGCAGCGCTGGCAGCGGGTGTACGCACGCACACCGAACTTGGGCTTACGAGCAGCCTTGGCAATCAGAGCCTTCTTCGCCATCTCGCTTACGCCTCCTTGAACGGGAAGCCGAGGTGACGCAGAAGGGCACGGCCCTCGTCGTCGTTGGTCGCCGTGGTGACCACGGTGATGTCCATACCCCGGACGCGGTCGATCTTGTCCTGGTCGATCTCGTGGAACATGACCTGCTCCGTGAGACCGAAGGTGTAGTTGCCACGGCCGTCGAACTGCTTGGGGGACAGGCCGCGGAAGTCGCGGATGCGCGGAAGCGCGAGCGACAGGGTGCGGTCCAGGAACTCCCACATGCGGTCGCCACGGAGCGTGACGTGGGCACCGATCGGCTGGCCCTCACGCAGCTTGAACTGCGCGATGGACTTGCGGGCCTTGGTGACGGCCGGCTTCTGACCGGTGATCGTGGTGAGGTCGCGAATCGCGCCGTCGATCAGCTTGGAGTCGCGGGCGGCGTCGCCCACACCCATGTTGACCACGATCTTGACGAGGCCCGGGACCTGCATGACGTTCTCGTAGGAGAACTCCTCACGCAGCTTGCCCGCGATCTCCTCGCGGTACTTCGTCTTCAGACGCGGAGTGGTGGTGGTAGCCATCAGATGTCCTCACCCGTCCGCTTGGCAACGCGGATCTTGTTGCCCTCGTCGTCGAAGCGGAATCCGACGCGAGTCACGACCTTCTTGCCGTCCTTCTCCACGACGAGCTGAACATTGCTCACGTGAATCGGGGCCTCGGTCGTGACGATGCCACCGGTCTGCGAACCACGAGCGGTCTGGCCGGCCTTGGTGTGCTTCTTGACCCGGTTGACACCCTCGACAAGGACGCGGTCCTCGCGGGGGAAGGCCTGAATGACCTTGCCCTGCTTGCCCTTGTCCTTACCGGTGATGACCTGAACCAGGTCGCCCTTCTTGATCTTCATGCTTACAGCACCTCCGGCGCGAGCGAGATGATCTTCATGAACTTCTTCTCGCGCAGCTCACGGCCCACCGGGCCGAAGATACGGGTGCCGCGAGGGTCGCCGTCGTTCTTCAGAATGACGGCGGCGTTCTCGTCGAAGCGGATGTACGAGCCGTCCTGACGACGACGCTCCTTGACGGTGCGAACGATGACCGCCTTGACGACGTCACCCTTCTTCACGTTGCCACCGGGGATCGCGTCCTTGACGGTGGCGACGATGACGTCACCGATGCCCGCGTAGCGGCGACCGGAGCCACCGAGAACACGGATGCAAAGGATCTCCTTGGCACCAGTGTTGTCGGCGACGCGCAGTCGCGACTCCTGCTGGATCACGTCTATCTCCTGATTGTCTGCCGGTTCCCGGCGGGGGCCGTCCTCTTACGAGGGAGAGCCCCCACCGAGCCTGGCGGAACGAACTCGAAGGGTTACCCCTTCAAGCAATTACTTGGCCTTCTCGAGGATCTCGACGATGCGCCAGCGCTTGGTCGCCGACAGCGGCCGCGTCTCCATGATGAGGACGCGGTCGCCGACACCGGCAGCGTTCTGCTCGTCGTGCGCCTTGAGCTTGTTGGTACGGCGGATGACCTTGCCGTACAGCGCGTGCTTCACACGGTCCTCGACGGCGACGACGACGGTCTTGTCCATCTTGTCGCTGACGACCAGACCCTCACGGGTCTTGCGGAATCCGCGCGCTTCCTTGTTCTCAGTCACGTTGCTCTCGCTCATCAGGCGCTCTCCACCGTCTCGATGCCCAGCTCGCGCTCACGCATCAGGGTGTAGATCCGGGCGATGTCCTTGCGGACGGCCTTCAGCCGGCCGTGGTTCTCGAGCTGACCGGTCGCCGCCTGGAAGCGGAGGTTGAACAGCTCTTCCTTGGCCTCGCGGAGCTTGGCAACAAGCTCCTCGTTGCCCAGCTCGCGCAGCTCGGACGCCTTGGTACCGGCCGACATCACGCTTCACCTGCCTCGCGCTTGACGATCCGGCACTTCATCGGCAGCTTGTGGGCCGCGCGAGTCAGAGCCTCACGTGCAATCTTCTCGTTCGGGTAGGACAGCTCGAACATGACCCGGCCCGGGTGCACGTTCGCGACCCACCACTCGGGGGAACCCTTACCGGAACCCATGCGGGTCTCGGCGGGCTTCTTCGTCAGCGGGCGGTCCGGGTAGATGTTGATCCAGACCTTGCCGCCACGCTTGATGTGGCGGGTCATCGCGATACGAGCCGCCTCGATCTGGCGGTTGGTCACGTACGCCGGAGTCATGGCCTGAATGCCGTACTCGCCGAACGCAACCGTCGTACCACCCTTGGCCATACCGCGGCGCTTCGGGTGGTGCTGCTTGCGGTGCTTGACCCTACGGGGGATCAGCATTTCGGTCAGGCCTCCGTTCCGGTGCTCTCAGCAGCCGGAGCGGCGGCGGGAGCCTCGGCCTTGGGGGCCTCGGCAGCCGGAGCCTGCTGCGGCTTGCGACCGCGACCGCCACGCTCGCCACCGCGGCCACCACGGGCCGGGCGGTCAGCGCCACCACGGGCCGGGCGGTTGCCGGCGCGGGCAGCGGCGTTCTCGGCGCGGACCTCGGCGATGTTCTTGACGTCGCCCTTGTAGATCCAGACCTTCACGCCGATGCGGCCGAAGGTCGTCTTGGCCTCGAAGAAGCCGTACTCGACGTTCGCGCGCAGCGTGTGCAGCGGCACACGACCCTCGCGGTAGAACTCCGAGCGCGACATCTCGGCGCCGCCGAGACGGCCGCCACACTGGATCTTGATGCCCTTGGCGCCGGCCTTCATGGCGGACTGCATGCTCTTGCGCATGGCCCGACGGAAGGAGACGCGGGAGGACAGCTGCTCGGCAACGGCCTGGGCCACGAGCTGAGCGTCGACCTCGGGGTTCTTGACCTCGAGGATGTTCAGCTGGACCTGCTTGCCCGTGAGCTTCTCGAGGTCGCCGCGGATGCGGTCGGCCTCGGCGCCACGGCGGCCGATGACGATGCCGGGACGCGCGGTGTGGATGTCCACCCGCACGCGGTCACGGGTGCGCTCGATCTCAACCTTCGAGATGCCGGCGCGCTCCATGCCGGACGTCATCATCCGACGGATGGCGACGTCTTCCTTGACGTAGTCCTTGTACAGCTTGTCGGCGTACCAGCGGGACTTGAAGTCCGTGGTGATACCGAGCCGGAACCCGTGCGGGTTTACCTTCTGGCCCATTACCGGGTTCCTTCCTTGCTGCTGACGACCACGGTGATGTGGCTGGTCCGCTTACGGATCCGGTAGGCACGGCCCTGAGCACGCGGACGGAACCGCTTCAGGGTCGGGCCCTCGTCCACGTACGCCTCGCTGATGAACAGCGAAGAGGCGTCACTGTGGTCGTAGTTGTGCGCGGCGTTGGCAATGGCGCTGTCCAGCACCTTGCCGACCGGCACGCTCGCGGCCTGCGGGGCGAAACGCAGGACCGCCTGAGCCTCCGTGGCATCCATGCCACGGATGAGGTCCACCACGCGGCGGGCCTTCATGGGCGTGACGCGGATGTACCGCGCCTGGGCCCTGGCTTCCATGGTTGTCCCTTCGGTGTAAGTCATGAGTCGTTCCACCCCGCGGTTAGCGGCGCTTCGACTTCCGGTCGTCCTTGACGTGGCCGCGGAAGGTGCGAGTCGGCGAGAACTCGCCGAGCTTGTGGCCGACCATGGACTCGGTGACGAACACCGGGACATGGGTCTTGCCGTTGTGCACCGCGATCGTGTGGCCGAGCATGGCCGGGACGATCATCGAGCGACGGGACCAGGTCTTGATGACGTTCTTGGTGCCTGCTTCGTTCTGCGTGTCCACCTTCTTGATCAGGTGGTCGTCGACGAAGGGCCCCTTCTTGAGACTGCGCGGCATCTGAACCCGCTCCTAGCGCTTCTTGTTCGTCTTGCGGCGGCGGACGATGTACTTGCTGCTCGCCTTCTTGGGAGAGCGAGTACGACCCTCCTTCTGACCCCACGGGGAGACCGGGTGGCGACCACCGGAGGTCTTGCCCTCACCACCACCGTGCGGGTGGTCAACCGGGTTCATCGCGACACCGCGGACGGTCGGGCGAACGCCCTTCCAGCGCAGACGGCCGGCCTTGCCCCAGTTGATGTTCGACTGCTCGGCGTTGCCGACCTCGCCGACCGTGGCGCGGCAGCGGATGTCGACCAGGCGGATCTCGCCGGACGGCATACGCAGGTGGGCCATCTGGCCCTCCTTCGCCAGCAGCTGCACGGAGGCACCCGCGGAGCGGGCGAACTTCGCGCCGCCGCCGGGCCGCAGCTCGATGGCGTGGATGGTCGTACCGACCGGGATGTTGCGCAGCGCCAGGTTGTTGCCGGGCTTGATGTCGGCGCCGGGGCCGTTCTCGACCCGGTCGCCCTGGCTCAGGCCACGCGGGGCGATGATGTAGCGCTTCTCGCCGTCCGCGTAGTGCAGGAGCGCGATGCGCGCGGTGCGGTTCGGGTCGTACTCGATGTGAGCGACCTTCGCCGGCACGCCGTCCTTGTCGTGACGACGGAAGTCGATCACGCGGTAGGCGCGCTTGTGGCCACCGCCCTGGTGACGGACGGTCACACGACCGGTGTTGTTACGGCCGCCCTTGCTGTGCAGAGGGCGGACCAGCGACTTCTCCGGCGTGGACCGCGTGATCTCGACAAAGTCGGCGACGCTGGAGCCACGACGGCCCGGGGTCGTCGGCTTGTACTTGCGGATACCCATTTCTCAGTCCTCGTCCGATTCCGGACGATCCAGACCGCCGTCAGGCGGTCGGACCGCCGAAGATGTCGATACGGTCGCCCTCGGCAAGGGTCACGATGGCGCGCTTGGTGTTGGCGCGCTTGCCGAAACCGGTGCGGGTGCGCTTGCGCTTGCCCTGACGGTTGATCGTGTTGACCCCGGTGACCTTGACCGAGAAGACCGCCTCGACGGCCTGCTTGATCTGGGTCTTGTTGGAGCCGGGCGCGACGATGAACGTGTACTTGTTCTCGTCGAGCAGGGCGTAGCTCTTCTCGGAGACCACGGGCTTGACGAGAACGTCGCGCGGGTCCGTGAAGGTCTTGCTGGTTACGGTCGCCTCGGACATCAGACGTCGCTCCCTTCGGTCTCAGCGGCCTTGGGGCCAGACACGAAGGACTCGAAAGCGGCCTTGGTGAAGACCACGTCGTCGGAGACGAGCACGTCGTACGTGTTCAGCTGGCCCGGCTCCAGGATGTGCACCTGGGGCAGGTTGCGGGCGGACAGCCACGCGGCCTCGTCGGCGCGGTCGACGACCAGGAGCAGGTTCTTGCGCTCACTGATCTTGCCGAACAGCGTCTTCGCTGCCTTGGTGGAGACCTCGCCCTCGACCACGCCGGAGACGACGTGGATACGGGAGTGGCGGGCCCGGTCGGTGAGGGCACCGCGCAGGGCGGCGGCCTTCATCTTCTTCGGGGTCCGCTGCGAGTAGTCACGCGGCACGGGGCCGTGGACGACGCCACCGCCGGCGAACTGAGGCGCACGGGTCGAACCCTGACGGGCGCGGCCGGTGCCCTTCTGGCGGTAAGGCTTCTTGCCACCACCGCGGACCTCGCCACGCGTCTTGACCTTGTGCGTGCCCTGACGGGCAGCGGCCAGCTGCGCGACGACGACCTGGTGGATCAGCGGGATGCTGACCTTGGCGTCGAAGATCTCGGCCGGGAGCTCAACGGTCCCGGACTTGTCGCCTGCGGGCGACAGAATGTCAATGGTGCTCATAGTCCTCAGGCCCCCTTGGCCGCAGTGCGGACCAGGACCAGGCCGCCGTTCGGACCAGGAACTGCGCCCTTGATGAGCAGCAGACCCTTCTCCGCGTCAACGGCGTGAACGGTCAGGTTCTGGGTGGTGACCCGCTCGTTGCCCATACGGCCCGCCATGCGGAGGCCCTTGAACACACGGCCCGGGGTGGCACAGCCACCGATGGAGCCGGGAGAGCGGTGCTTGCGCTGGGTGCCGTGACCGGCGCCGAGGCCCTTGAAGTTGTGACGCTTCATGACACCGGCGAAGCCCTTGCCCTTGCTCTTGCCCGTGACGTCGACCTTGACGCCGGACTCGAACACCTCGGCAGTGATCTCCTGGCCCAGCGTGTACTCGCTGGCGTCAGGGGTGCGGAGCTCCACCAGGTGGCGGCGGGGGGTCACGTCGGCCTTGGCGAAGTGGCCCTTGAGGGGCTTGTTCACCTTGCGAGGGTCGATCTCGCCGAAGGCGATCTGGACCGACTCGTAGCCGTCGTTGTCGTTCGTACGGACCTGGGTGACGACGCAGGGCCCGGCCTTGACTACGGTCACCGGGACGACACGGTTGTTCTCGTCCCAGACCTGGGTCATGCCGAGCTTCTCGCCCAGGACGCCCTTGATCTGCTTAGCCATCTCTTCCGCGCCTCTCAGAGCTTGATCTCGATGTCGACGCCGGCCGGAAGGTCCAGGCGCATCAACGAGTCAACGGTCTTGGGCGTCGGGTCGAGGATGTCGATCAGGCGCTTGTGCGTGCGCATCTCGAAGTGCTCGCGCGAGTCCTTGTACTTGTGCGGCGACTTGATGACGCAGTACACGTTCTTCTCAGTGGGCAGCGGCACCGGGCCCGCGACCGACGCACCAGTGCGGGTCACCGTCTCGACGATCTTCTTCGCCGAGGAGTCGATGACCTCGTGGTCGTAGGCCTTGAGCCGGATGCGGATCTTCTGTCCCGCCATGGCTACTCAGTAGTCCTTTGTCTAGTGAAACGCTCTGGAACCCGGAGGGTCTTGCTCTCTTCTCCGACCCACGCGGTCGGGCGTGTCGCACTCCCTCTACGTAGATCTCCCGAAGGATTTCCCAACCGAGGGGGTGCGGCCTGCGGCCGCGTATCGGGGGAAGAGCTCCCGCCGAGTGCCTGGCCGGTACCCCGCTGACACTTCCCGGAAGATTCCCGTACGTCCGCCCCTGATCAGGGGCGACGAGTACTGTGGGACTCGCTTCCGGTCCTCCCGGCGGGAGGCGCGCAGCATCGGCACGCAACCGAGCAACCCGGACAGTCTGCCATACGGCTCGACGCCCTGGCCAATCGAGCCGAGAAGAGTACCCCGCACGGGTTGATCGTCAAACTGCGGCACGCGCGTTCCCCCTCCGGACGATCATCAGGTACGGGTCACCGTGCCGCACTCGTCCTCGAGGTCGGCCAGGTCACCTCTGCGGTCGTAAGGGTCGCGCACCGGACCCGAGGGGTCGGGGGACGTCATCAGCTCGGCCGTGAACTCCGGCTCGTAGTACCCGCTGCTCGTGCGGCAGTCGTGGTTGCCCGCGTAGTACGACCATCGCAGCGCGAACAGCTTGCCGGGGGTGGACGCCGTCCTGGCCGGGTCGTACAGGGCGAAGGTCAGTTGGCGGCGGACCACGGTCCTCGCCACCTCGGTCGAGCCGGGCTTCGCCCGGACCAGCGGATAGACGAACGTGTAGTCGGTACGCACCCGCACCTCGCCGTCGCGGTCGCCCTTCCCGAAGGTCATCCGTCCACGTGTCTTGACCACATCGCCCACCAGCCGCACGTCCCGAGGATCGAAGCGGCTGAAAGCGACCAGCGGGTCCTGCTCCTCGTCCGGCTCGCGCAGCGCCTTCTCCAGCCAGCCGCGACCGCCCCTCTGGAGCGGGTCGAGGATCTCCAGCGCGGCCTCCGGCCGCTCCCCCCGCACC
This sequence comes from Streptomyces peucetius, assembly GCF_025854275.1. Lineage (NCBI taxonomy): Bacteria > Bacillati > Actinomycetota > Actinomycetes > Kitasatosporales > Streptomycetaceae > Streptomyces > Streptomyces peucetius. The sequence continues at coordinate 4,788,306 of NZ_CP107567.1, forward strand.
GTGGCCGGGTCGATGTTGGCGGCAACGAGGAAATCCTTGACGCTCTTCAGCGCGTGCGCGACCTGCTTCCTGCTCATGCCGCCCACGGCCTTCGCCTCCGGCACCACGATCCCGGCCGCGCCGTCGGCCCAGCGCAGGGCGGGCGAGCCACGGAACGGCTCCTTGAGCGTCGGAGCGTCCGGGTACGGGTCCGCGGACGGCGCGGCCGTCGGCCGGGCCGTCTCCGGGGCGAGCGGCGCGGCCGCGACGTCGCTCTCGCCGCCGTCCGGGAGGTGGTCGGTGACCAGCTCGGGCCTGATGGCCACCACGGCGAGCCCGAGCAGAGCGAGCACGGCGACCGTGGACGTCACGCGCTTGCGCCGCGCCTTCGTCCCGTTCATCTCCTGCCAGGCCGGCCCGGTCCGCCAGCCCGGCGGCTGGGCCGGCGCCTTCGGCTTCCGGCCCCAGCGGTGCCCGCCCTGCCGGGCCGCCTCGGCATCCCGGGCCCGCAGCCGCTCGGTCACCATCCGGGCCCGGGCGGACGGCTCCTTCGGCGCGTCGGCCCCGGATTCCGCGTCACGGACGAACAGCGCCCACTCCTCGTCGGAGACCTGCTGCTTCTCCGGTTCGTCCTTGCTCACTGCATCCGCCTCGTCCGGTGTGGTGCTGACGTGAACATCCCACGAAAGCGATGAGGAGAGGGCAAGGGCCGGCCCCGGACCGTGATGATCACGTGACGCCGCCCAGTCCCACGGGACCCGCACGGCTCGTCACGGCGGACGGGACCTAAGATCCACACCGAGCTGCTGAATCATGATTCATGGGGGAAACATGCGCAGGACACTCACCGCGACCGCCTTCGTCCTGGCCGCGGCCCTGCTCACCGGCTGCGGAGGCAGTGGAGACAGCGGAGACAAGGGCGACAAGGCGGCCGGCAAGGAATCCCCCGCCGCCCAGCAGTCCCAGAAGCCGGAGGACTCCGCGCCCGAGGCCGCCACGGACGAGGGCACCCCGCACGAGGTGACCATCGAGGTGCAGGGCACGGGCAACAGCACGGTCATGTGGACCCTCGACGACTCCGGCTTCGAGAAGGTGACCCTCCCCTGGAAGAAGACGGCCACCATCGCCGCCCGGGGCGCGGAGCAGCAGGTCGGCCGCCTGGTCATCGTCACGCCCGGCACGGTCCGCGCCAACGGCAAGTTCGTGGCGGCGAAGTGCTCGATCACCGTCGACGGCAAGGTCGTCGCCAAGAGCGCTGACGACTCGGGCAAGCCCTGCGAGTACATGCTGAAGTAGCGCTGCTCGCCGGGGTCAGCGCTCCGACGCGTACGTCACGAACTCCGCTCAGGTGGCGGAGGTGACAAAGAGGCGGGGGCCGGGGACGTTCTTGGAGTCACGGACGAGGACGGCGTCGGGGGTGGTCGCGACCTCGACGCAGTCGGCATCACTACTGTTGCTGCTGTAGCTGCTCTTGTGCCCTTCCAGCGAAGAGTCGTCCCCGGAAGCAGTCTTGCGGATCATGCCTCTCCCAGCACTTGCTCGACGAAGGCCGGCGACTCCCGTGGGGTAAGAGCCTGGGATCGGATCATCCCATAACGCAGTTCGAGGAGTTGGAGCTGTTTCGGGTCGGTGACCGGACGCCCACTGAACGCTCCGTCAGAGCGCCCCACAGCCGTACCGTCCCCGAACTTCAGCACCTCGATGCCTCCGTCCAGTCCTGGCGACCGTCTGCCGAACCTCGCGCCCCGCCCACCGGCCGACGACGAGCAATCCGGCCGCGGGAGCTGGTCGAGGCGCTGTCCGACCGTTGGGGTGTGGTCACCGGGCCTGTTCCGCGCAAGACGGTGTGGGTGGAGCTGGACCGCGCGTCCCGACAGGCGCTCCCCGCCCCGCACAGGACTGCCTCACTCCTGCGGGTGAAGCTCCTCAACTCCACTTGGGCATCGCCCACTTGCCTGCCTACGCTCATCCGGCAAGAAGTGGACGGCATACACCAAAGGCATATGCCATCGTGCCCGTTCCCGGCATAGGAACAACATGGTCAGTTCGCCCCATGAGGCGATGCACCGCATCTTCCAGGAGTACCCGGAGCTGTTCTCCAAACTCTCCGAGGTACTCGGCGTCGCCATCCCACCACCCACAGCGGTCACCGTCCTGCCGACGGACCTGACCGAGAACAAACCGGTCGAACGTCGCGTCGACACGCTGTTGAGCCTGGAGACCGAGGAGTGCGGGTCGCTGATCCTCGCCGTCGAAGCCCAGAGCAAGAAGGACCCGGTCAAGCCGGCCGGCTGGGCCTACTACATCGCGTACCTGCTCAACAAGTACCGCAAGCCACCCCTGCTCCTCGTCGTATGCCAGGACCGCTCCACAGCGGAATGGGCAGGGCGGCCGGTCGACTTCACGGCAGCGGGGTGGCCGTCGCTCACCGTGCGGCCGCTCGTGGTCGGCCCGCACAACATGCCCCGGATGACGATGACGGCGGAGGCCCGCAAGGACCTGCCGCTCGCCACCCTGGCCGCGATCACACACGGCGCGGGCGCAGAGGCCTGGACCATACTGAAGGCGTTGACCGGCGCGCTGCGGGACACTCGGGACGACATCCGGTACCCGTTGATCGAATTCGTCTCGCAAGGCCTGGGCACACTGCCGGCCGCAGAGCTATGGAGGAAACTGGTGGCCGTGGACCTTTCTTTCTACACCTCGCCCCTCTCAGAAGAACTCCGGGACGAAGGCCGTGCGGAGGGCCTTGCCAAGGGCCGCGCTCAGGACATCCTCTTCATCCTGGAGAGGCGCGGCGTCGATGTGCCCGACGACGCGCGGGTCCGGATCATCGAATGCGACGACGCGGAGGCCCTGCTCCGCTGGCTGGACCGGGCCCTCACCGCCGCCTCTGCCGAGGATGTCTTCGGCGACGAGTAGCCCGGGACGACCAGGGCTGTTCGCCCCCCGCAGCGACCCGCCCTGCGGTGTTATTCGGTCGAGCCCCTGTCCCCGCCCCGCCTAAGGTGACCGGGCACGTCATTGACACGGGGGCTCGGTCATCATGCGTACGCACTATCCGCGGACCCGGCATCTGCCGTGGTCGCCCGGGGCGACCACGGACGATGTCCGGGTCACCGGCCTGGACGGGCTGCGCGGCCGGGAGGTCGTCGTCACCGAGAAGCTCGACGGCGAGAACACCACTCTGTACCGCGACGGGCTGCACGCCCGGTCGCTCGACTCCGCGCATCATCCGTCCCGGACGTGGGTCAAGGCGCTGCAGGGGCGGATCGGGCACCACATCCCCGAGGGCTGGCGGGTGTGCGGGGAAAACATGTTCGCCCGGCACTCGATCGCCTACGACGATCTGGACAGCTACTTCTACGGCTTCTCCGTGTGGGACGAGCTCGGCCGGTGCCTGGACTGGGACCGGACCGTGTGCTTCCTGCGCGATCTCGGGATTCCCGCGCCGCGCGTGCTGTGGCGCGGGGTGTTCGACGAGCGGGCGCTGCGCCGCCTGAGGCCGGACCTCACGCGCCAGGAGGGGTACGTCGTCCGGACCGCCGACGGCTTCATGGCCGAGGAGTTCGGGCAGCGGGTCGCCAAGTGGGTGCGGGCCGGACATGTGCAGACGGATACGCACTGGATGCACGCGGCCGTCGTCCCCAACGGGCTCGGGCCCCAGGCAGCACTGTGGGACGTACGGTCCGGCGCGGCGGTCGACACGAAGGCGCTGGGCGAGGGGGACGACGAGGCCGCCGTCCGGCTTGACCTGGGCGGGCGCACGGGGGACGACCGGCTCGCCGGCGTCCTGGCGGCGCTGCTGCACCGGGAGCGCCGCGCCGCGCTGGTTCCGAGGCTGGCGCCTTCGCTGGGGCTGCCGCTCGCCCGCCGGGTCGCCGACCTGGTCGGGCTGCAGGCCGGACTGCACCGGCCGTACCCGGACGAGGACCGCCGGGCGGGCCTGGTGCGGATGTCGTACGCCGTCGGTCTCGATGTGCTGCACGCCGTCGCCGCGGCGACAGCCGGGACCGCTCAGGCGCGGGACCAGGTGGCCTGGTCCGCGATGCACGCGGAGGAGGCCGGGCCGCTGGAAGGGCTGCCGGAGGTCTTCGCCGACCTGGAGCCGGACACGGCGGCCCGCTGCCGCGCCGAGGCCCGCGCGGCCTACGCGGACGGGCGGATCTCCGCCGCCGAGGAGGCCGTCGCGGCGACCTGGCGGTGGCGGGACGGCGGCTTCCCGCGGCTGATCCACCTGGTCGGCCCGTCCGGCAGCGGCAAGAGCACCTTCGCGCGGAGTCTCGACGGGATCGACGCGTACGTGTCCCTCGACGACCTCCGCGCCGCGCGCGGCTCCCGCGCCGACCAGAAGGCCAACGACGAGGTGCTGCGCACGGGGCTCGACCGGCTTGACACCGCCCTCGCCGCGGGCGGGACCGTGGTGTGGGACGCCACGTCGCTCAGCCCGCACCAGCGGTCCCTGGTCCATGCGGTGGCCCGCCGCCGAAACGCGCTGACCACCCACGCCGTGGTGCTGGTCGCCGAGGACGAGCTGCTGCGGCGCAACGCGGCCCGGGAGCACCCCGTACCGCCGCAGGTGCTGACCGCCCAGCTGCACCGGTTCGTGCCGCCGTACCCGGGCCAGGCGCACCGCACCTGGTACATCGGGGCAAGCGGGACCGTCGAGGAGGAGGCGTAGCCGTGCGTACCAGCGAGGAGATCTACCACCGCATCCGCTGGGACGCGCGCTTCGACCCGGCGCGCTTCGTGATCGGTGTGCGCAGGCGGGAGGCCGCGCCCAAGCGCATGCCGCTGTCGGCGTTCGAACCGGGCGGGGACATCCCCTGGCACCGGGTGCTCTTCTTCGAGGCGGACGGCGAGGTCGTGTGGGACCGGGCGACGGGCGTGGACCGCATCGACGACACCGAGGCCGGGCGGGTGCGTGAGGCACGACGGCTGCGGGCCCCGTTCTTCACGGCGCGGACGCCGTACGTGTGGGAGCGGGACGGCTGGGTGCCGGCGCCCGCGCCGCGGGGGGTCGCGGGCGGGCTGCGCGTACTGACCTGGAACACCCTGTGGGACCGGTACGACTCCGACCGCATCGACACCGCGCTGCGCCGCCCGCTGCTGATCGACGCGCTGCGCGACGCCGACGCGGACGTCATCGCGCTCCAGGAGGTCGAGCCCGCGCTGCTCGTCGTGCTGCTGCGGACGCCGTGGGTGCGGCACGCGTACACGCTGGCGACCGATCCGGCCGGGCGGGACGTCGACGAGTGCGGGCTGCTGCTGCTCAGCCGGCTGCCGGTACGGGAGGTGGGCCACCATGTCCTCGGCCCGCACAAGGCGGTCACCGCGGTCGTCGTCGACACGGCCGGCGGGCCGGTCACGGTCGCCGCGACCCATCTCAGCAGTGACCATTCGGACGACGGCGCGTCCCGGCGGGAGGCCGAACTGGCACGGATCGCCGAAGGATTGGCGGCGCTGGACGGGGACGTGATCCTGGTCGGGGACTTCAACGACAGCACCGGCGCGCCGCAGACGACGCTCGGGATGCGCGACGCGTGGAGCGAGGTGCACGGCCCGGCGGACGCGACGCCCACCTTCGACCCGGCCGTGAATCCGCTGGCCGCCGTCTCGTCCCTCACGGGTCGTGCGGGGCGGCTGGACCGGGTGCTGCTGCGGGCGGACGGGCTGGCCGTGGACGCGGCGGTCCTGCTCGGCGACGACCCGACGCCCCACGGGCTGTACATCTCCGACCACTACGGCCTGTCGGTCGAGCTCGGGCCGGTGCACGAGGGGCGGCGGGTTCTCGACGTACGGCCGACGGCCCGTACCGCCGTGGCGTGGCTGCCGCCCACCGAGCTGTGGCCGCCGATCCAGGCCGTCCGGCAGGACCACGACCCGCAGATCCACCGCTGGCCGCCGCATGTCAACGTGCTCTTCGGTTTCGTCGCGGAGTCCGACTTCGAGGCGGCGGCACCGCTGCTGACGGAGGCGCTCTCCGGGGTCGCCCCGTTCACCGCCCGGCTGCGAGGCGTGCACAGTTTCGGCCATCGCGAGGACGCGACGGTGTGGCTCGACCCGGCGGCGGACGACGAGCAGCCGTGGCAGGAGCTGCGGCAGGCCCTCGCCGAGCGGTTCCCGCGCTGCCGTGGCCGCCGTGAAGGCTTCACGCCGCATCTGAGCCTCGGCCGGACGAGGGACCCTCAGCCCCTGGCCGCCGAGTGCGAGACCCGTCTGCCTCCGCTCGCCGCCGAGGTGGGCGAGCTGGTCCTCCTGTCCCGCCGCGGCGACGAGCCGATGCGGGTACGGGCGACGGTGGCGCCGGGCACGGGCGAGGTGCGCTGGGTGCCGGACGAGGCTCCGCCCCCGCGAGAGGACGGGGACGCGTCGGGTGCGGCGGAACGCGTCGCGGAGGCGCTGGCCGAAGGGGCCGTCCATGTCGTCGGCTCCCGGCGCATGGGCTGCGCGCTGCCCGGCGCGGACCTGGACCTGGTCGCGGCACTGCCCGGTACACCCGGACTCGCGGACGTCCGCGCCCGGTTGACGGCCGCCCTGCCGGAAGCCTCGGACGTACGGGAGGTGGTCGGCGCCCGCGTCCCGGGGATGCGGCTGAACGTCGGCGGCCTGGACGTGGACCTGGCCGTCGTCGCCACCGGCGCCGTCGCTCCGGCCGAAGCGGTCGACCGGCGTGCCGAGCTGGGCGAGGACGCGGCGGTCGCGCTGAGCGCGATGAGCGACGCCGACGCACTGCTCGCCTCGGTCGGCGACCGCCACGCGGCGTTCGTTCACCTGGCGCGGCAGGTCAAGGCCTGGGCGCGGGCCCGCGGCCTGGACTCGGCCCCGTTCGGCGGGCTGCCGGGCCTCGCGTGGTCCGTGCTCGCGGCGCGTACCGTGCGCGACGCCGACGACCTGCGCCCTCCCGCCCTGCTCCGCCACTTCTTCGCCACCTGGGCGGCCTGGGACTGGCGCGAGCCGGTCGGCGGACCCGTACGCCGCCCCTACCTGCCGGTCACCGTCCTCACCCCGACCGCGCCGGTGCGCCCCTGCTCCGAGCAGGTCACGGCAGGGATGCGGGACCTGATCTCCCAGGAGCTGTTCCGCGCCTGGGAGCTGCTGGAGACCGGTTCCCCCGCCGAACCGCTGCTCGCCCGTCCCCCGCTGCACCGCCGCCACGCCGCCTGGGCGGTCGTGACGGTGTCCGACCCGTCGGAGGACGGCCGGGTCCGCGGCCGGATGCGCGCCCTCCTGTCGGCCCTTCCCGGCCCGGCGATCCACGCCTGGCCCCGCCCCTTCACCACGTCCCCCACCCGCTACGCGATCGGTCTCGGCCCGACCCCGCCGGACGCGGCGGGGCTGGCGGAGCTCGCGGCCCCGTGGCTGCGAGGGCTCGCGCACACGACGGTGACCCACGCGCTCGGGGGCGAGGTCCCGACCCTGCGGTGAAGCACGACGGACAGGCCCTGGACACCCGGCCATAGCACCGCGTTATGGCAGAACGCTATTACCCAACTCCGCCGTCCCCTGGCGATCCTGATGGTTCCTGGACACCCCCCACACGCGCCGGTGCGCGTGTCTTCGGAGATGAGGAACCTTGCGAATAACCAAGTTATTCATGGCACTTGCGGCTGCCCTGCTGGCCGCCCTGACCCTCGCGCCCACCGCCACGGCCGCCACATCCCCAGCGCCCGTGCCCAGCGGTCCGCAGCCGATCATCGGCGGCGGCTACGCGCAGAACGCCCCGTGGGCGGCCCGCCTGTTCTCGAACGGAAGAGAGACCTGCTCGGCGTCGATCATCGCGCCGACCTGGATCCTCACCGCCAAGCACTGTGTCACCGGCGGCGGCCTCGCCTTCCGTATCGGCAGCCTCGACCAGCACAGCGGCGGCACCGTCGCGTACGGCACCCAGACCTACACCCACAGCTCGGACCTGGCCCTGGTGCGGCTCGACCGCTCCGTCTCCGCGAGCTACGCGCGGCTCGGCCAGCCGGGCTCGGTGTACGTGGGCCAGAACGTCCAGGTCTACGGCTGGGGCGCCACCTCTCGGTGCGGCTCGGAGGCCAACTGCCAGTCGCAGTACCTGAAGGTCGCCAACGTGACCGTCACCGGCGGCTGCCGTGACGCCTACGGCGGCTCGGCGATCTGCGCCCGCCGCGGCGACGGCATCACCGCCGGCGGCGACTCCGGCGGCCCGATGATGGCGGGCGGCGTTCAGGTCGGCGTCGCCTCCACCAGCGACCGCCAGACCACCACGGCGTACACGAACGTGACGGCCTACCGCTCCTGGATCCAGTCCGTCGCGGGCGTCTGACCCGCACCGCCATCCGAGACCGGCCCCCTGCCCGTTCCTCTGGGCAGGGGGCCGGCCTTGCTCCTACCAGCGAGAGGAATGCAGGCCCGTTCCTGCTCCGCCATCACACTTCCCGATCACCTCGTGGAGCCTCCGGCTCCAACTCCGGCTCCGAAAGGGACAACCGGGGGGAGGTCCTGCGCTCCTCGGCGGCCGCCCGGGTCCCCCGGTCACGGGCCATCCCACCTCGGCCGGCAGCCAGAGCGGCACAGACGACCGTGAGGGTCGCAAGAGCGTATGGCAGGGGCGATTCCGGGACCCCAGACACGGTGGCACCCGCGCCGTCGATCAGCATCCTCACTCGCCAGTCCGCAAACACCGGGCCCCCAACGCCCAGCGCCGCTATCAGCAACGCGATCCCCAGCAAGCGCCCACGAACGGCGACGCTCGAGAATGGACCGGATCGAACCAGTCGCACAAGGCGCCACAGCAACCAGAGGATGCCCAGCACCGTTGCCGCCCCAGCCAAACCCGGAACCCGGTACACCAACCGCTGGCCGAAGCTTGCGCCATCGAGGACGAGCTCCGCGTAGCCGTCTTGCACCACCCGCGCTCCCGTGCCACGGGCAAGCTCCACGGCACCGCCCGGAACCTGTTCCATCATGACCGGCAACCGCATGTCAACGGATAAGAAGTCAGCGATGTGCAAAATCGGCAGCACAATATGCACCAGCAGCAAAAAGACCCCGAGTCCGGCCAATATCACCAGAACCATCCGCTCGACCCACACCTAATCGGGTGCCTCTTTACGCGACACTTTCGTACGACTCCCCTTTTACCTCAGACCACAATGCCCCGGCGAATTCGCCGGCTGGACGTGACACTGCCAGCCGCCGCAATGGAAGAATGCCCCACGTCTCGCAGACCTCCTTTTAGGAGGCAGGGAGCCGACAATCTGCTCAACCGCGTCGATTACCGGCAGATCCCCCGTTGTCAGAGCGGGCCATCAGTCCACCGCGACCGTCGGCATGCGCCCAGGGAAATTCGGGGGGAGGGCGTGCGGAAGGATCGTGCCCCGCACAAGGCCGGCCAGGTACCCGGTGAGGGTTTCTTCGACCTCCACCCAGTCGTCATTGTGCCCGCTGACGACGATGAGCCATCTTCCCGGGTCCGGGTGGCCTGTCTTCCAGAACCAGGTATCCCCTTCAGACGAGTCTCCCCACGGGATGAGCCCGCCGACCTCGGGGAAAGAAGCATAGCCGTGCGACATGTCGGAGTCGTGGAGGTCCTCCAGGTCCTCCAGGAACTCTTGGGCCACCGAGATGAACTCCGACTCCGCCCCGGGATCCGGAGAGTGCACCGACAGGAAATCATCCAGGATGAGTCCCGTATAGAACTCGGAGAGCTCCTTGAAGTCCTCGGGAAGCGGCGCACCCAGCTCGCGCTCGATGTACGTCCAATTGATTCCCCGGGGTTCGGGCCGACGAAATTCCAGAAGCGCCGGCAGGGCCGATTCGAGGTCTTGCAGACTCAACAGGTCACCTGCCGCTCCGCCTTGTTGGCCACGTACTTGCTCTCGAACAGGACCCGAGTGGGAGTTCTGGCTGTCATCGTAATACCCGTGGGCATTTCATGCATGCCATTGCCATAATCCAAAAAGCCAGAATACAGAACCGGCTCACCCTTGTCGAGCGCGGAAGCTATACGGTTCTCACACCGCTTCATCCCGGGGTCGTTCATCCGCCGATAGGCAGTGAACACTTCCCGGAAACCCACTCACCGCTGAAGCGGTCGCCGATTATGTGCGTGCGATGGTATTTCCACGCCTTGCCGTCACGTTCGGACTTCCAGCCGGGAGGCTCCGGGAAGGTGGAGGGTCGGGGCGTGCGGTCCTTCTTCTTCAGGTCCTTGGGGCATATGAGGGCGGCAGCACCGGTTGGGGCGCGACCGATCGTGGGGCCGTACCGGAACCGCTCGGACCTCGGACGGTCGCACGGATTGCCACCGGTGTCGGTGCCACCGCTGGATGAGGGACTCGGCGCCGGAGACGGAGCGAGTGCTGTGTCCCCACCGGCCTCCGGGCTGGGAAGCAGCCGGAAGTAGCCCCGCAACTCCTCAAGATCTACCTTCAGCTGCGCCTGGGAGTCGGTCAGCGAGTCCCGCACCGCCGCAACGTGCTGCGAATCCGTACCGTCGTCGCGCGTGGGCCGACCATGGAACGTGCTGAGAGCGGTCTTGATAAGCAGCAGCCACGGCGGTGGCGGCAGCGGAGGGCCGCCGGGTCCAGGACCCGGGCCGCCTCCGGGGCCAGGGCCTGGGCCGCGGCCGGGGCGGCCGCGGTCCGCCCTCCTCTTGTCGTCGAGCGCCCTTTGGTAGTTGACGGCCGCATCTGCCGCCGCGGCCGCGGCCGCGGCGTCGCGGCTCAACCTCAGAGCCTGGTCCCAGAGCGCGTCCGCAGCAGAGGACGCTGCCCACGCCATGGCGCCTGTTCCGGCGCCTGCCGCTGCTGCGGAGCTCGAGGACGGCCACCAGCTCGGCTTCTGCCAATGAAGGCCGCTGACCCAACTCGTGTCGATCGGGTGCTGGCGGTAGTACTCCGATGTCAGTGCCCCGACACCGGCTGCAATGACCACTCCCGCGGCCACCACGCACACACCACCGCAGATGAAGTGACCGCTCGGGTCGGTGTTCAGCAGCGGGCTTGCGTTGCCGTAGCCGTAGCGGTTGGCCTGGACCGACGGGAGCGGGTTCAGGGTCCAGGAGTCGCGGGAGGTGAAGCCGCCGTTCGCCGGGTCGTACCAGCGGGGTGACCTGGACGGACTGGTCGCGGTCTGCACGTCCGACAACCTCTACCCCGGTGACGTGCTCAACCCGAACTACGACCTCCGGGTCGAGGTCACGGACGAGAGCAAGGCCGGCGACTTCGGCAAGATCAAGGTGACCGGCCAGGGCGAGGGCCTCACCTTCAACGAGCACACCGTCGACGTGCTCATCGGCGGTCCCGAGCTCCGGATGAAGCAGCTGCCCGCCGAGCCCGCCGGCTTCGCCGCGGGCGACACGTACTCGGCGCCGCTCGGCTTCCGCAACGTCGGCAGCATGGCGGCCGACGGCGTGGTGCTCCGCTTCTCGGGCACCCGCGGACTGTCGTTCCCCGACACGTACGAGAACTGCGAGTACGCCGAGGAGAACAAGGAGGACCTGATCCACTACCGCAAGGTCGTCCTCTGCTCCTTCGAGGGCGACTTCGCGCCCGGCAAGGCCTGGGCGCTCAGCGCGCCGGTGAAGGTGAGGACCGCGGCCTTCGCGCTCGGCGACATCTTCGACTACCGCTTCACCGCCGTCTCCCCGAAGCAGGCGGAGCAGCTGCGCAAGGGACTCGACTTCCGTGCCGGGACCGGTGACGCGCTCACGCTGAAGCCGGCCGCGGCCACGTCCGGCGAGTAC